>NZ_PVTR01000049.1 GCF_003003005.1 Mongoliibacter ruber | reverse complement strand
TCTGCAAGTCTTGATTTATTGTGGAGGATAACGGAGTCGAACCGATGACCTTCCCGACCTGCGTCGGGACGCTTTATCCAGCCGATAAAAGAAAAAGACCTGCATTTCTGCAAGTCTTGATTTATTGTGTAGGATAACGGAGTCGAACAGATGACCTTCCCGACCTGCGTCGGGACGCTTTATCCAGCCGATAAAAGAAAAGACCTGCATTTCTGCAAGTCTTGATTTATTGTGGATGATAACGGAGTCGAACCGATGACTTTCCCGACCTGCGTCGGGACGCTCTAGCCAGCTGATAAAAGAAAAGACCTGCATTTCTGCAAGTCTTGATTTATTGTGGATGATAACGGAGTCGAACCGATGACCTTCCCGACCTGCGTCGGGACGCTCTAGCCAGCTGAGCTAATCAGTAATTCAATATACTTTCGTGATTTTTTATTCTTGATTTCTAACTCTCTTTTTCTTGCGGCACTTTTATCAGTTTGTGCCTCAGTGTACTTTATCACCCAATAAGGTGCCCCTGATTTGGTTGAAGGAGTTGCTCCATAGTTGTGATGTTTTAGCCTTGCTTGAATATCATTTGTTGACCCGATATAGTATTTGTTTGTTTTGGAGGAATATAGAATATAAACGGTGTACATATTTAAAAATGTATATATGGAATGATACCAGTAATTTAAGAAGAGAGTTCTCTTTAATTCATTTCGATATTAATTGATATTAGATATTGATTTAATCAAGCATTAATACTAGAATTATAATCTACTAGCAAAGTAGCCTATGATCATATATATAAATTTAAAAAAAGGTTTGCAAATAATTGCAAACCTTGGTTGAGGATAACGGAGTCGAACCGATGACCTTCCCGACCTTTGTCGGGACGCTCTCGCCGGCTGATAAAAGAAAAAGACCTGCATTTCTGCAAGTCTTGATTTATTGTGGAGGATAACGGAGTCGAACCGATGACCTTCCCGATCTGCGTCGGGACGCTTTATCCAGCCGATAAAAGAAAAGACCTGCATTTCTGCAAGTCTTGATTTATTGTGGAGGATAACGGAGTCGAACCGATGA
>NZ_PVTR01000048.1 GCF_003003005.1 Mongoliibacter ruber | reverse complement strand
GCAAAGGTCATGGACCTGATAGACCTACGTGCCAAGTGGGAAGCTTTTGGCTGGCAGGTGATTGATATTGAAAAAGGCAATGATATGGCCGCTGTAGTAGCTGGACTTGGCAAAGCCAAATCCCTTACCGGAAACGGGAAACCAGTCTTGATCCTCCTTCACACAGAAATGGGTTACGGGGTAGACTTTATGGCCGGCACACACAAATGGCATGGTGTGGCACCTAATGATGAGCAGCTGGAAAATGCCTTGGGACAATTGGAAGAAACACTAGGAGACTACTGAGATGGAAAAGACACTTGATTTAAAATATACTTACACCGAAAAAAAGGATACACGTTCAGGATTCGGTGATGGCTTGTTGGAAGCCGGAAGAAAGAACCCCAATGTAGTAGGCCTGTGCGCTGACCTTATCGGTTCGCTGAAAATGGGAGCTTTCCAGAAAGAGTTTCCTGACAGGTTTTTTCAGGTCGGAATCGCTGAAGCCAATATGATCGGCTTGGCAGCAGGGATGACGATTAACGGAAAGATTCCTTTCACAGGGACATTTGCCAATTTTTCCACAGGAAGGGTCTATGATCAGATCAGACAATCTGTGGCCTATTCTGACAAAAACGTAAAAATATGTGCCTCACATGCCGGCCTTACTTTGGGTGAAGACGGTGCCACCCATCAGATCCTGGAAGACTTGGGCATGATGAAAATGTTACCGCATATGACGGTCATCAACCCTTGTGACTACAATCAGACCAAGGCAGCGACCTTGGCTTTGGTGGATCACGTAGGACCTGCATACCTCAGGTTTGGCAGACCAAGCTGGCCAATATTCACTCCTGCTGACCAGAAGTTTGAAATTGGGAAGGCTTGGAAAATGATTGAAGGGAAAGATGTGACCATCTTCGCCACCGGTCACCTGGTATGGGAAGCTGTGGTAGCGGAAGCCATGTTGAGAGAAGAAGGCATCTCTGCCGAAGTGATCAACATTCACACGATCAAACCATTGGACACTGAAGCCATTCTGGAATCAGTAGCCAAGACAGGTTGTGCAGTATCTGCCGAGGAACATCAATTAAACGGTGGCTTGGGAGACAGCATCGCCCAGACTTTGATCAGCAATCATCCGGCCCCATTGGAGTATGTAGGTGTCAATGATTCTTTCGGAGAATCCGGAAC
>NZ_PVTR01000047.1 GCF_003003005.1 Mongoliibacter ruber | reverse complement strand
TCAGGATCTACATTGATCGGTGTCAAGGTCACATCATCAGGGTTCACTGGCTCACCATTCAAGGTATCGTTATCCAATACATTGCCCGGTACTGTCCCGCCTTCTGTGCCGTTGATCGGACCGAAGTCATCATCATTGGCCTCTATTCCTGGCGCTGTCACAGTTACAGTTACTGTCGCTGTATCACAGTTATCAGGATTCAACACCTCACAGATACTGTACTCTAGCGTGTATTCTCCCGCTGGTGTGTTCGGTGCTACCGTAACCGTTCCATCTGGGTTGATCACTACCGGGGAGTCAGGATCTACATTGATCGGTGTCAAGATCACATCATCAGGATTTACTGGCTCACCATTCAAGGTATCGTTATCCAATACATTGCCCGGTACTGTGCCGCCTTCTGTGCCGTTGATCGGACCGAAGTCATCATCATTGGCTTCTATTCCTGGCGCTGTCACAGTTACAGTTACTGTCGCTGTATCACAGTTATCAGGATTCAACACCTCACAGATACTGTACGCTACTTCGTAGTCTCCCGCTGGCGTGTTCGGTGCTACCGTAACCGTTCCATCTGGGTTGATCACTACCGGAGAGTCAGGATCTACATTGATCGGTGTCAAGGTCACATTATCAGGGTTCACAGGATCTCCGTTCAAGGTATCGTTATCCAATACATTGCCCGATACTGTACCGCCTTCTGTGCCGTTGATACCTGTGTAGATATCATCATTGGCTTCTATCGCTGGCGCTGTCACAGTTACAGTTACTGTCGCTGTATCACAGTTATCAGGATTCAACACCTCACAGATACTGTACTCTACTTCGTAGTCTCCCGCTGGCGTGTTCGGTGCTACCGTAACCGTTCCATCTGGATTGATCACTACCGGAGAGTCAGGATCTACATTGATCGGTGTCAAGATCACTTCTTCAGGATTTACTGGCTCACCATTCAAGGTATCGTTATCCAATACATTGCCCGGTACTGTTCCGCCTTCTGTGCCGTTGATACCTGTGTAGATATCATCATTGGCTTCTATCGCTGGCGCTGTCACAGTTACAGTTACTGTCGCTGTATCACAGTTGCCCGGATTCAACACCTCACAGATGCTGTACTCTACTTCGTAGTCTCCCGCTGGCGTGTTCGGTGCTACCGTAACCGTTCCATCTGGGTTGATCACTACCGGAGAGTCAGGATCTACATTGATCGGT
>NZ_PVTR01000046.1 GCF_003003005.1 Mongoliibacter ruber | reverse complement strand
CCGTGCAAAGAATCGCCTGAAGCCCTCTTTTCGCTATTGTAAATTTAATAAAAACCTTTAAAAATTACTTGGAATTTAAGACAGTACCTCGATTATCCGTAGCCCTTTCTATTCATTGTAATTTTCAAGGTCATTAAATTCAATCAGATTATGTTCAGGGGAGGATTCATAATACAATTTAAAAAAATCTGTGTGAGATGAACCAAATAAGATTAAAATTCTATCATTGGCCGAATTGATATTTTTTTCAATTAAGTTTAATGTTCTAAAGTTTCTACTTACCATACCAATTGTGCTTGCATCAGCAACTCTTTCATCCTCT
Source organism: Mongoliibacter ruber (assembly GCF_003003005.1). Lineage (GTDB taxonomy): Bacteria > Bacteroidota > Bacteroidia > Cytophagales > Cyclobacteriaceae > Mongoliibacter > Mongoliibacter ruber. The sequence continues at coordinate 1,093 of NZ_PVTR01000046.1, read as the reverse complement.
TGTCCAAATATTCCTGCAAACAAACTATAGAAGCCCCTGTTTTTTTTCTCAGGTGAATTCAACCATTTGAAATAATCAAGCATTGAATTTTCTAGCAAATACTGGTCTTCATATTCATAAAGTTTCATATATTTTTTACCAATTTCACTATCTAAAAAATCTCTTTCAAAATCTAACCCCTTGTAAAGGTCAAATGCATAATCTTTTGTCTCATCGTTACTATAGAGAGTTTGAAAAATTGTTTTCTGATCTACACCATAAATCGTGTCAAGTTGAAAATCATCCATTAATCTATAAGCTATTTGGTCAATTTCATCACTGGTCAACTGGTAATTTCCATTTTTGTACTCTCTGTAATTATTCATTAATATGTTATTCTTGTTGAAATCTTCTACAAAAATTTTCGTTGGTTTGAATCTTGAGATATATTCTACCAATTCTTTAATTTCTAATTGTCTTTTATCGGAAAGGATGTCAATTCTATCCTCTGGATTTGTTTTGTAAGTATCTTCATCATAATATGAAAAATGAAAAGTACCAATTAGCAAAACATCAGGTAAGTTTTTATCCCCTATTAAGATGTCATCAACGCTTTGAGCTTTAATTGAAATCAATGGTAAGAGTAAAAAGAATATCAGTTTAAGTTTTTTCATTTTATAAATTGTTTGGTTGTGATTTAGGGTTACAGATAACGGTCTAGTATAAGAATAGTAGCGGATTTCCACGCACTAACTTTTCGGTTAAACACAGACCTTTTTTATAGTTACTTACTTTTGTTTTAGCGACTAAACCGCTATTATTTTTATACATTGTGTGTGCCTTGAATGGTGAATATAGTTCATTTAAATGAGCGTTCCAACGGGTGAAAGTCCCTTAAGCGCGGGCGTAACGTCCCGAAGCCAAGCAAGTGGCAAGCTGGTTTGCCGTGAGGCATGCAGTGAAGTAAGCCAGACTGCGGTGTCTGTACTGACGAACAGAGCCTGTCCCGAAAATCGGGAAACCATATACGGAGGCTACGAGGTCGGATGAGGTGACACATCACACCGAAGTCCAAACCTTCCGTAAGGGAGGAAGTGCCGAAGTAGTAGATATG
>NZ_PVTR01000045.1 GCF_003003005.1 Mongoliibacter ruber | reverse complement strand
TTCTATGTTAAATTACTAGCAAGAAGGTGTTTTTTTATCTTTTGTTTACTACTTTAATTACCGTCAGGCAAAGCGGAACCAGGCTCTGCTGGAGAGCAACCTGTCAGGAATAGCCTGTCCGACTGGAATGGTCGGGGAGCGGGATCCATCCGCTCCCTTTTCCATTCATTCCAAGAGGCTATGCCTAGGAAAACTCAACCTCCAATCCCCGCAAACATACTTCTATTAGTAGTCAACCTCTATTTGGGCCGCCACAGTTCTGTATCATTTTGGCAAGGTGGGCGGCCGCAAACTTGATAAAGCAGTCTGCTTTTCAGCAGCCGCACAAATATCTAACGGTCCGCCCATTTATTTTTTTATTCCAGGGAAGGGTGTTTATGTTACCGACCTCTTATCTTTCCACACCCAACACATAGGGTTCTTTTGTCAGCAGGACATGCCGGATCCTGCTCAGGAGTTTCCTCGTGATCTTGACTATGGCCCTCGAGGAGGTCATTCTTTTCTTTAGTTCGCCGTATACCGACATAAGTGCCGGATCACAACCTGCGGCCTTCCATGCACACTGCACCAGAACAGGCTGTAAATACTTGTTCTTCCTTTTGGTCATCCTACCCGTTCTTTCTTTTTCCCCACTGCTGTAAGTATTGGGAATCAGGCCGACAAAACTGCAGAGCCTTTCAAAACTTGAAAACCTGGAAGTGTCCCCAAGTTCGCTGAGGATCATGATCGCTGCCGTAGTGCCTATCCCGGGGATGGATCTCAACAGGAAAATGTCTTTCTCGTAGACCCGCTCAACATATGCTTCAACAGACTTTCTGAGTTTCTTTCTCAGCTCCCTGATCTGCTTGAACCCCTCGATATAAAGCCTGAGACCCAATGTTCCAAGCTCTGTTTTTAACTCTACTGTTTCAAGCCAGACTATAAATCTTTTTGCCCAACCCCTCGATGAAGCCCCATAGTCCTCAGGAATTTTTATACTGTTCTTCTCAAGTTTACTCTTTATCCTGTTTTTGTACCGCGTAAGGTCATTGGTCAGAATCTTGATCTGCCTGACAGTCTCCTTCAGCTCTGCCTCTTCTTCTCCTGGAACGTAATTCCCCACAAGAACCCCATCGGCAAGCGCCCTGCAAAGCTTCCTGCTGTCAATCTTATCCTGCTTACTTTTCCGCTCTTTATTGGTAGAGGGAACATCGGCAGGGTTGATGATTATATTTTCAATACCTTCATTCAAAAGCAACCTGTGAACGGAATAGCCGCAAAAACCGGCTTCATAAACGCTTTTATAAACCGCTCCAGGAAAGTTCTTCTTCAAATAATTCCCAAGCACCTTACTGTCTGATTTTTGAACAAAAGTCTTATGCTCGAGAAGTTTTGATCTTACTGTTACCGCCCACTGCTTTTTGTGGACATCTATTCCTACATAAATTTCATCGCCGTTAAACTCTTTTTTTTTCGTAATTTGTGTAGTTTTCATGAGCCTTGAGGTTTAATGTTAAGTTTTGATTTGTACTTAAATTTACATTACCCTCTTGGCTTTTTTAAACATACAAACTTGATATT
>NZ_PVTR01000044.1 GCF_003003005.1 Mongoliibacter ruber | reverse complement strand
AGTATATTGCCCAACACTCCTCCAAAATCAACAGGATGGACTCCATAATCATCGTCATTGGCTATGATCCTAGGAGCTGTGACTGTTACCGTTACTGTCGCCGTATCACAGTTGCCCGGATTCAACACCTCACAGATACTGTACTCTACTTCGTAGTCTCCCGCTGGCGTGTTCGGTGCTACCGTAACCGTTCCATCTGGATTGATCACTACCGGAGAGTTTGGATCTACATTGATCGGTGTCAAGATCACATCATCAGGGTTCACAGGATCTCCGTTCAAGGTATCGTTATCCAATACATTGCCCGGTACTGTGCCACCTGTCGTGCCGTTGATCGGACCGAAGTCATCATCATTGGCCTCTATATCATTTGAATCTAGTAAAACTTCCACTTCATCCGTTGATGGAAGCGTAGGCTCACCATCGGGATCTTTGCCCGTCGCACTCGCGACGTTCAACACCCTGCCCGCATCAACATCTGCCTGCGTTACAGTATAGCTCGTAGTAAAGGTCTTACTTTCTCCAGCAGCCAATCCCTCAATAGTTTCAATAAAGCCTGTCAATGGATCTGTAACAACAACATTGCTCAAGGTCACATTTCCAGTGTTGCTCACGATAATCGTGTACGAAATCTCATCGCCAACCACACTGAAGCTAGTCGCCATAGCATCACCGTTAATAGATGTAGCTGTTTTCACAACTGAAAGCAATGGATTTTGGTCAATTTTTGTATTTGCGGTCGACTCTTTTACAGTTGTTTGATCTGAATTAACAAAAGCTGTATTTGTTATATCTAATCCCAAATCAATCATTTCCTGAGTAACTTCAAACGTAGTGATATAAACCCATCTCTCATTAATATCTAGGTTTCCGTCTTCATTTAAATCTCCCGAGACTAATGTCAATACTTCATCACCATTAGTTAATGGATCAGTTACCACAACATTTGTCAATGGAATATTACCAGCATTGGATATTGTAATAGTATAATTTAATGTTAAAGGGCCATCAATTTGACTTTGATCAACTTCTTTCACAATATCAACTTTACAGCTATTTATTGTTAAAGTTATTGGTGTTCTGTTGATACTTACACAACCAGTTTCATTATTTACAGCTTCTGCAAAATAGGTTATTGATCCGATTCCTGATAAAGTAGGGTTCTCTACCACTTCATCGAATTCATTGAACCAAACTACACTAAATCCTTCAGGAACTGTTGCTCTTGCAGTCAAAACATCTCCAAAATCTGAGCAAATAGTCAGGTCGTTACCCTCAGGAGCAGAAACTTGAATTGTGTTGACAAAAACCACTGATGATGCCACTTCTGTACATGGTGCATTCGCTGCTACCGTGTATGTCCACGTGCCATCTCCGTTATCATTCCAAGTACCGTCTGCATCAGGTGTACCACCCAAGGATGCAAACAACATTGTTGTTGTTACCTCTTCGCCTTCACAGATTGTAAGTGTTCCGTTCTCTCCTGCATCTGGGCTGTCAACCACTACTACTGTCACTACCGAAACAGCTTCTTCTGTACATGGTGCATTCGCTGCTACCGTGTA
>NZ_PVTR01000043.1 GCF_003003005.1 Mongoliibacter ruber | reverse complement strand
TCATTCAATTTTTGTGGTTTTGGGTGTCTCGGTCTATTTTTAGTCCATGTTTGTAAGGCGAAAAAGGAATTCAAGTGGAACTTTCAGTGTCCAGATTATTCAAAAAGTTAACAGAATCAACAAAGTTGTCAAGACTTTGGGCAGTTCTGCTGATGAGGATAAGTTGGATATACTGGAACGCCAGGCCAAATTGGAAATTGAGAGACTTAAAGGTCAGGCCTTCCTGTTTTCCAAAGAACGGGACAAGAGCCTCACTTCAATCCTGTCAGAAGTAAGTAACAATGAGATAGAACTGGTCGGCCCAGACAGGATTCTGGGAAAGATTTACGAGTCAATTGGTTATGAAAGTCTAGGGATTGATGAGCTCTTCAGGGACCTGGTGATGTCAAGACTGGTGTATCCCGGATCCAAGTTGAAAACCATCGACTATCTGGCAAGATATAAGAATAAAGATATCAGCGTTTATTCGATTTACCGCTATATGGATAAAATCCATAAGGAGTTCAAAGACAAGGTGGAGGAAGTGACCTTTGGACATTTTAAGCGGGTTTTAGGGGGGCAGATAGGTATTGTATTTTATGATATGACCACATTATACTTTGAGACACCAGACGAAGATGACCTGCGTAAAATAGGCTATTCAAAGGACGGTAAACATCAGCATCCCCAAATCAAACTGGGATTGCTCGTTGGCCCGGAAGGTTATCCTCTTGGCTATGATATTTTTGAAGGGAACATCTATGAAGGTCATACCCTGGTCCCTGTTTTGGAAAATATAGAAAAGAAGTTCTCTATAGGCAAACCTGTTGTGATTGCAGATGCAGGACTCTTGTCAAACGCCAACATCCACGCGCTTATAGATCATGGCTATAAGTTTGTTCTGGGAGGGAAAATCAGGAACGAGAGTAAAGAAATAAAGGATGCAATCCAAAGACTGGAGATCTCCGAAGGTAAACCTGGGGAGGTCCACAAAAATGGCTATAGGTTGGTTGTAAGCTTTTCAGAGAAAAGACTGAAAAAGGATGCCTATAACAGAAAAAAGGGTCTGGAGAAGCTTGAAAAAAAGGTCAAAAACGGGAAATTGGACAAGAACAGTATCAACAATCGAGGATATAATAAATACCTGAAACTTGAATCTGAAGTAAAGGTGGCCATTGATTACAAAAAGTATGAAATGGACGCCAAATGGGATGGGTTAAAAGGTTATATGACCAATACCGAAATGAAACCAATGGAGGTAATTGCTGCATATGGGAACCTTTGGCATATCGAAAAAGCCTTCAGAATCAGCAAAACAGATATAAGAATTAGGCCAATATACCATCGGATACCAAAGAGAATACAGACACACATCTGTATCTGTTTTGTATCCTATGCCCTGTTTAAAGAACTGGAAAGGATATTGAAAATAAAAAAAGTATCTTTTTCGGCAAACAGAGCAGTCGAATTGACTAAAAACATGTATCAAATAAGAGTGTTTCTACCTGATTCGAAAACTTACGCTACAATACCTTTAAAACTAACAGAAGAACAGCAAGAACTTACCTCAGCTATCATGAAGTTTTAGCTTGGGTGTCCCATCGCACAAAACAGGA
>NZ_PVTR01000042.1 GCF_003003005.1 Mongoliibacter ruber | reverse complement strand
CATATCTACTACTTCGGCACTTCCTCCCTTACGGAAGGTTTGGACTTCGGTGTGATGTGTCACCTCATCCGACCTCGTAGCCTCCGTATATGGTTCCTGTTCGTCAGTACAGACACCGCAGTCTGGCTTACTTCACTGCATGCCTCACGGCAAACCAGCTTGCCACTTGCTTGGCTTCGGGACGTTACGCCCGCGCTTAAGGGACTTTCACCCGTTGGAACGCTCATTTAAATGAACTATATTCACCATTCAAGGCACACACAGCACCTAAGAAAACATGGGGCCGTTAGTGGTAAAGGAAAGGTTTGTTCCCCGAGCAAACTTTTGTTAAGACAGAAAAATAATCGCTTCGAAATGCCCCACGTTTCTTAGCCGCGGTCCGTTAGCCACAAGCTAAAAAACCCGTACTTCAAATGATTGAATGGATAAATAATAGATTTGGAACTGAATTTAACGAAAATGACTTAAAAAATATTAAGGACTTTTCATTGTTATGGAACATTTTTGAGAATCTTGTATGTAATAGAAATTGTTCAATACAAAGAATGGAAGAAAGTCTAAATCAAATTGAATTCCAGCTTGTCAATTTCGAGAATTCTTTAGCATATTTAAAAGAACGTTATACAATGGACAACAATACGAATGAGCGTTTTGAACATTTAAGAATTACACCTATTGCACGAAAGGAATTTGTAAAACAGGTACTCTTGGAAAATGACAAAAACACATCTAACATAATTTTAGCACTTGCGATAATAGTTTACAGATATAGAAACAACCTATTCCACGGAGAAAAAAACTTTATGTTATTAAACGAGCAAGATGAAAATTTCAGAGTTGCTAATCAGATTTTAAAGTCAATACTAACACATTTCTAATATTTGAACAGTTTAAAAGAAATATTCAATAACAGAGAAATCTCATTAATAATTTGGCTCGGAGTATTAATAGTATTTGTGCTTACCCAAAAGTCAATGAGAAATTCATTGGCGGATGTTGTGAAGTTACTTTTTGGCAAATATTTTCTTGCAATCTATTTAACTTTAGGGATTTACTTGTTTGGTGTATTTTCTCTTTTAAAATCAGTAGGGTTTTGGACTTCTGCTGATATAAAAGATTCTATTTTTTGGCTTTTTTCTGTTGGATTTGTTTTAGTTTTTAGCCTAAACAAAGCTAAAGACAGTAATTATTTTAAAGCAATTATTATCGATACCATAAAAGTGATTGCTATTCTAGAATTTGTTATTAACTTTTACAATTTTAGTTTATTAACTGAACTAATATTACTTCCCGTTTTGATTTTTATTGTAATGTTACAAGCGGTTGCCGAATTTGATTCAAAGAACGCACAAGTGGCAAAATTACTAACGAATTTATTGGCAATATTTGGTTTCGGACTATTATTATATTCAATTTATAAAATGGCTAATGGATATTCTGATTTTTTTAAATTAGGAACATTACATTCTTTCATTTTACCGATATTACTTACAATTTTGTTTTTGCCATATTTATACTGCTTATCTCTTTACAGAATTTACGAATCATACTTTATTAGACTTGATTTTATGACTGTCAAAAAAGAAAAAGTTAAGAAAGTTAAACAGTACATTAGACAAAGAGCTCATCTAAATATCAATCGACTAAATAGAATAACGGAACGCTTCGATAAAAAAGTATTTTATGATGAAACTAACTTGAAAGAATACGTGAAACTAATTAGCAAAAAAGGAAAAGCCAGTGGCTAATCGAGTGGATGGCCGCAGGCCATAAGCCTGCGGAGCACCCCTCACACCACCGTACGTACGGGTCTCGTATACGGCGGTTCATCAAGCATAGG
>NZ_PVTR01000041.1 GCF_003003005.1 Mongoliibacter ruber | reverse complement strand
TCAGGTGTACCACCCAAGGATGCAAACAACATTGTTGTTGTTACCTCTTCGCCTTCACAGATTGTAAGTGTTCCGTTCTCTCCTGCATCTGGGCTGTCAACCACTATTACGGTCACTACTGAAACAGCATCTTCTGTACATGGTGCATTCGCTGCTACCGTGTATGTCCACGTGCCATCTCCGTTATCATTCCAAGTACCGTCTGCATCAGGTGTACCACCCAAAGAAGCAAACAATAGCTCGTCGGTTACTGATTCACCTTCACAGATCGTAAGCGTTCCGTTCTCTCCTGCATCTGGGTTGTCAACCACTACTACTGTCACTACCGAAACAGCTTCTTCTGTACATGGTGCATTCGCTGCTACCGTGTATGTCCACGTACCGTCTCCGTTATCATTCCAAGTACCGTCTGCATCAGGTGTACCACCCAAAGAAGCAAACAATAGCTCGTCGGTTACTGCTTCACCTTCACAGATCGTAAGCGTTCCGTTCTCTCCTGCATCTGGGTTGTCAACCACTACTACTGTCACTACCGAAACAGCTTCTTCTGTACATGGTGCATTCGCTGCTACCGTATATGTCCACGTACCGTCTCCGTTATCTGTCCATTCTCCATCAGCATCAGGGGTGCCGCCCAAGGATGCAAACAACATCGCTGTTGTAATTTCTTCGCCTTCACAGATCGTAAGCGTTCCGTTCTCTCCTGCATCTGGACTGTCAATTACTACTACTGTCACCACCGAAACAGCTTCTTCTGTACATGGAGCAGTTGCTGCTACCGTGTATGTCCAAGTGCCATCTCCGTTATCTGTCCAAGTACCATCAGCATCAGGGGTGCCGCCCAAAGAGGCAAACAACATTGTTGTTGTTACCTCTTCGCCTTCACAGATCGTAAGTGTTCCGTTCTCTCCTGCATCTGGACTGTCAACCACTATTATTGTCACTACCGAAACAGCGTCTTCTGTACATGGAGCAGTTGCTGCTACCGTGTAAGTCCACATACCGTCTCCGTTATCTGTCCAAGTACCGTCTGCATCAGGTGTACCGCCCAAGGAATCAAACAACATCGCTGTTGTAATTTCTTCGCCTTCACAGATTGTAAGTGTTCCGTTCTCTCCTGCATCTGGGCTATCTACAACTTCAACTGTCACTACCGAAACAGCTTCTTCTGTACATGGTGCATTCGCTGCTACCGTGTAGGTCCACGTGCCATCTCCGTTATCATTCCAAGTACCGTCTGCATCAGGTGTACCACCCAAAGAAGCAAACAATAGCTCTTCGGTTACTGCTTCGCCTTCACAGATCGTAAGTGTTCCGTTCTCTCCAGCATCTGGGCTGTCAATTACTATCAATGTAAACACCTGAGAAAGTTCAGTTTCGTTTCCACATGCATCGGCAATAGTATAAGTCCTGGTTACAGTTTCAGAAATTGTACCCGATGCCACATCAGTACTCGATAAAGTCAAATCAGCAGTCGCTGTACAATTATCCGTGATCGTCAAACCAAGCTCTTCTAATTCAGCAATCGTAGTTGCAGCAGTAGGCATATCAGCTACTTCACAGCCCTCTACTTCCTGATCATCCAAGCTCCCTACAATCTCAGGAGCTGTGGTATCTTCTATCGTAAATATTTGATCACAGGTATGGATACTCAATTCAGTATCCTCACCCGCATCTCTTACACCATTCCCATTGGTATCTTCATATTCTGTGATGGTGTAGGTTCTCGTCACTGTTTGTGAGCAAGTACCATCATCAGCGCTATTGCTTGCGGTAATTTCGATGACACCGCAAGGAATATCTCCTATCGAACCGTCACCATTTCCTAAGGCCTCAAATTCTGCAACAGTAAAAATCTCTTGTGTTGGCAAATCACTATAGCATTGGAGAGTTTCGGGCTCAAAAGTTGGACAAGTAACTTCAAAAACACAACACACAGGTGAAGCCCCCGTCAACTCAATCGGAGCACAATTACCCGCATCTGAGATGCTTATATTATAATTTGTACCTGAGACTATAGGATCTGAGGTCCAAGTATGTGTACCATCACCATTGTCTGTCCAAGCACCTGCGCCTCCTGTTCC
>NZ_PVTR01000040.1 GCF_003003005.1 Mongoliibacter ruber | reverse complement strand
AGAAATTCAAAAGTAACCGACTCGATAGCACAATTTGAAGTGAATGACCCATTGTTTACTGAATTGGAAAACTCTTCATACGAAGAATTCTGAACGGCAAATCCTCTTGGAATCGAATAAAAAACTGTTATTCGCCCTTGGGTAGTTGATAATCTAAAATCTACTTCTTCATGTGTAGGTAGCTCACCTAACTCTTCAGTGAAATCCGAACATGGTAATACCTGATAGACTAATGGCTCTGGGCATACGATCTCACTTACACAACAAACAGGAGAGGTACCCGAAATGTTAATAGAATCACACACCCCATCATCTTCAAACGAAACATCATAATCTGTTCCTATTGCTACTGGTTCTGACGACCAAGTCAATGTTCCGTTAGCATTATCAAAAAAAGTACCAGGTGCACCTGTGCCAATAGCAGTCAAAGTCCCTGCTGCTTCAATAGTTGCTGTAATCACGTATGTATCGCCACCTGGCTCACAAGCTGTGCTTTCAGAAATTATGCTCCCCTGAGCAAGTACTAATTCTAAGGTCACTGGAGTTCTTTCCATTGAAACACAGCCATCTGCAGATACAGCTTCTGCATAGAATGTAACAGAACCGATTGAATTCAATGTTGGTATAACTTCTATTAAACCTTCTATTGAATCATACCATCTATATGTAATCCCTGAAACAGCTGAAATAGCATCATTTGCATTCAAAGTCTGAAGTGGATCTGTCGCACACTCGGTAATATCACCATTACTTTGTGGAGCTGCCGGCACTGCTAATATGACAACTTCAAATTCTTTAATATCTTCCTGACAATCGATTGGTACGTCAGGATCAGTAACTTTAAGAGCTACGTTATAATTACCACTAGTAGGGAAAGTGTTTTGTATCGTTTGTCCCGATCCTTCGGTATTAAATGTAGCCCCGTCATAGCTAAAATCCCATTCGTACAAAAGATTACCATTATCACCAACGTCAATTGAAGATGATGCGTCAAAATTTACCATTAAGTCACATCCAGGATCTAAAAATGTAAAATCAGCAACCGGTGAAGCTAAGAAATTTAGTACTACATTAGAAAATACGGTGACCTCTGTGTCAAAACAATCTGTTCCCTCAGGTCCTAATGGAACAGTAACTGTCAATCTAATAGTGTATATGCCCGGAGTAAGAGCTGTAATTTCAGTTCCTTCTGTATTTGGACTATCAAAAATAATTGTCCCTGGGCCTGATTCCTGTGTCCAAGAATAATTAGTAGGCTCAACACCATCAGGAAGTCCAGAGATTTCAGCACCAAGAAGGGTCGTGCCAACACAAACCTCATTTCCATCTATACCTATTGTGACAACATCAATTTCAATTTTAGGAGTACCTCCTGATTCAATTAAATCTCCAAAAACTAAACAAACATTACCCTGTCCAGAACACGCAGAATATTGAATTCCCCCAATAATTATCCTCCGATTATTAGAGCAAGTATTTGTTGTGGATCCAATCGCTCCGGTTTGAGTGCCAACATCTGACGTGTTTTCAATTACTAAAGCTGTATTTTGAGGTAAAATTAGATTCACATTATTGGAAGCCCATAAAATTTGCCCTCCATCTTCAATAATTAATTGATTTATATGATTTGGAACTGTAATGGTTGAATTAAGAGTGATTTTTATTCCAGCTGGAATAATAACCGTCCCATTACAAGTCGCTTCATTACTATTTAAAAAATCAATAAATTCAGTTTGATTTAAATCGGTATTAATGGTACAATCCGCGAAGACTTTACTGAAAAACAAAAAGACAAAAGCAAAAATTAACGCTTTTTTTACCCAAACAATAAAAACATAATTATTCATATAGATATAATTTAAAATCAAGTTCGATTACTAGATAAAAGTCTAGTGTCGTATATGAAATAACCCCTGATCCAGTAGGTCTATTTTTCGATCTTATACTTTCAACTTTAATGTAAAATCAGCTATTAAAAGCATTCTCTCTTTTTTATAAAATCGTCATTTCCCAAGTTTCAGCTCCGTCCTTCTGTTGAGTTGGTGCATCGCTTCTGTGCATGGAACCGTGCCGCAGTCATGGACAGGCATGTTCTTGCCAAACCACTCATACTCCATCCTCGAGGCCTCAATTCCCCTGTTGATCAGGTAATCCTTCACTACCTCAGCCCTGCGCT
>NZ_PVTR01000039.1 GCF_003003005.1 Mongoliibacter ruber | reverse complement strand
GTTCCGTTCTCTCCTGCATCTGGGCTGTCAACCACTACTACTGTCACTACCGAAACAGCTTCTTCTGTACATGGTGCATTCGCTGCTACCGTGTAGGTCCACGTGCCATCTCCGTTATCATTCCAAGTACCGTCTGCATCAGGTGTACCACCCAAAGAAGCAAACAATAGCTCGTCTGTTACTGCTTCACCTTCACAGATCGTAAGCGTTCCGTTCTCTCCTGCATCTGGGCTGTCAACCACTATTACGGTCACTACTGACACCGAATCTTCTGTACATGGTGCATTCGCTGCTACCGTGTAGGTCCACGTACCATCTCCGTTATCTGTCCAAGTACCATCAGCATCAGGTGTACCACCCAAGGATGCAAACAACATCGCTGTTGTAATTTCTTCGCCTTCACAGATCGTAAGCGTTCCGTTATCTCCTGCATCTGGACTGTCAATTACTACTACTGTCACCACCGAAACAGCGTCTTCTGTACATGGTGCATTCGCTGCTACCGTATATGTCCAAGTGCCATCTCCGTTATCTGTCCATTCTCCATCAGCATGAGGGGTGCCGCCCAAAGAGGCAAACAACATTGTTGTTGTTACCTCTTCGCCTTCACAGATTGTAAGTGTTCCGTTCTCTCCTGCATCTGGGCTGTCAACCACTACTACTGTCACTACCGAAACAGCTTCTTCTGTACATGGAGCAGTTGCTGCTACCGTGTATATCCAAGTGCCATCTCCGTTATCTGTCCATTCTCCATCAGCATCAGGTGTACCGCCCAAGGATGCAAACAATAGCTCTTCGGTTACTGCTTCGCCTTCACAAATCGTAAGCGTTCCGTTATCTCCTGCATCTGGACTGTCAACCACTATTACTGTCACTACCGAAACAGCTTCTTCTGTACATGGAGCAGTTGCTGCTACCGTATATGTCCAAGTGCCATCTCCGTTATCTGTCCATTCTCCATCAGCATCAGGGGTGCCGCCCAAAGATGCAAACAACATCGCTGTTGTTACTGCTTCACCTTCACAGATCGTAAGTGTACCGTTCTCTCCTGCATCTGGGCTGTCAACCACTACTACGGTCACCACCGAAACAGCTTCTTCTGTACATGGAGCAGTTGCTGCTACCGTGTATGTCCAAGTGCCATCTCCGTTATCATTCCAAGTACCGTCTGCATCAGGTGTACCACCCAAGGATGCAAACAACATTGTTGTTGTTACCTCTTCGCCTTCACAGATTGTAAGTGTTCCGTTCTCTCCTGCATCTGGGCTATCTACAACTTCAACTGTAACTACCGAAACAGCGTCTTCTGTACATGGTGCATTCGCTGCTACCGTATATGTCCAAGTGCCATCTCCGTTATCTGTCCATTCTCCATCAGCATGAGGGGTGCCACCCAAGGAATCAAACAACATCGCTGTTGTAATTTCTTCGCCTTCACAGATCGTAAGCGTTCCGTTCTCTCCTGCATCTGGGCTGTCAACCACTACTACTGTCACTACCGAAACAGCGTCTTCTGTACATGGAGCAGTTGCTGCTACCGTATATGTCCAAGTGCCATCTCCGTTATCTGTCCATTCTCCATCAGCATCAGGGGTGCCGCCCAAAGATGCAAACAACATCGCTGTTGTTACTGCTTCACCTTCACAGATCGTAAGTGTACCGTTCTCTCCTGCATCTGGGCTGTCAACCACTACTACGGTCACCACCGAAACAGCTTCTTCTGTACATGGAGCAGTTGCTGCTACCGTGTATGTCCAAGTGCCATCTCCGTTATCATTCCAAGTACCGTCTGCATCAGGTGTACCACCCAAGGATGCAAACAACATTGTTGTTGTTACCTCTTCGCCTTCACAGATCGTAAGCGTTCCGTTATCTCCTGCATCTGGACTGTCAACCACTATTACTGTCACTACCGAAACAGCTTCTTCTGTACATGGAGCAGTTGCTGCTACCGTATATGTCCAAGTGCCATCTCCGTTATCTGTCCATTCTCCATCAGCATCAGGGGTGCCGCCCAAAGATGCAAACAACATCGCTGTTGTTACTGCTTCACCTTCACAGATCGTAAGTGTACCGTTCTCTCCTGCATCTGGGCTGTCAACCACTACTACGGTCACCACCGAAACAGCTTCTTCTGTACATGGAGCAGTTGCTGCTACCGTGTATGTCCAAGTGCCATCTCCGTTATCTGTCCAAGTACCATCTGCATCAGGTGTACCGCCCAAGGAATCAAACAACATCGCTGTTGTAATTTCTTCGCCTTCACAGATCGTAAGTGTTCCGTTCTCTCCTGCATCTGGACTGTCAACCACTATTACTGTCACTACCGAAACAGCGTCTTCTGTACATGGAGCAGTTGCTGCTACCGTATATGTCCAAGTGCCATCTCCGTTATCTGTCCATTCTCCATCAGCATCAGGTGTACCGCCCAAGGATGCAAACAACATCGCTGTTGTAATTTCTTCGCCTTCACAGATCGTAAGCGTTCCGTTCTCTCCTGCATCTGGACTGTCAACCACTATTACTGTCACTACCGAAACAGCTTCTTCTGTACATGGAGCAGTTGCTGCTACCGTATATGTCCAAGTGCCGTCTCCGTTATCTGTCCATTCTCCATCAGCATCAGGGGTGCCGCCCAAAGATGCAAACAACATCGCTGT
>NZ_PVTR01000038.1 GCF_003003005.1 Mongoliibacter ruber | reverse complement strand
GGCTCCTCACTAAAACAGTCCACGGGACTGTTTCTTTACGTTCGGCCCTCATTATAAAGATAACGGTTCTTTTTAATTCCTCCATACTGGTATCCTAAGCCCTGAAGTTCAACTCCCCAGGGATTCCCAAAATCTCTTTGCTCATAAAGACAGGCAATAATGACTTTCTTGGACAATAATTAGGATTAAAGACAACCCATCTATCCCAGATAAAAAACGGGCATTTGATACTCTTAATTGATATTGTACAACGATTGATGAAGGTGTTTGCCGTAAGTGCCGACAACCTTTTGAACGATAGTGAAAACTCCGTGGTAGAGCTTCAGAACCACGAACTGAACGAGCAATTGATGCTGATTAACCAACTTGATGAAGATGAAAAAAACGCCCTGGTTAAAATCATTAATTCAATGCTCACCAAAAAACGGATGAAAGACCTGTTGGACAGTAAAGCCAATTTCTAAATGGCAAAATCCCCGGATTTTCTCCGAGGCTTTTGTATTATTTCCTTATCTCTGGGAACATTTGTTTTGCTCGTTCATTCCCTAATTCTTCTAAACTCTTTTTCGTGGTTAGATAATTCCTATCATTAAAGAGTTCAGCAATATTGGCAAGTTCTTTCTGTAAAAAATCCCTGTGTTCTTCAATGGTAGTTACATTGGTAAGATTTTTTTCATTATACAAAAGAGCTTTTACCAACGCTAAATCGCACCAATTTTCATTTGGCTTACTACTACATATATCAACTGTTTCAAATGATTTGGAACTGCTAAACCTTAATTGGAAACTGCCATTGGTAAATATATCGTAGTAATCCCCAAAGAATGCAGATGTATCTTTTTGGATTAGCTCAAAGCCGTTTGACTTTAGGAAGCTATATATCTTTTCGTTGTTCTTCATAGCTTTCTATTTAACTAACCAAAGTCCGTCAGAACTTACTTTGTAGTCTTTGTCAAATAAATAATTCAATTCCTTTTGATAAAAACTGCCCGGCTTAACTTGATTAAGAGGTGTAGCAAGTCTGATATTGTCCCCACGTAAAATTATTCTATCGAGAAACTTTTGATTTGCTCCCCATTGTTGGGCAGGGGTCATTTTATTCCACACATTAGTAGGAATATTAAATCTCTTAGCTCCTAACTCTCCTGCAAGTTTCGTGTATGCAGGATAATGACCCAAGACTGTCGTACCCCCCCTTAGCGGCTACTCTCGCCACTTCTCCTAAAACTTCATGATCTGGTTGTACCTCTTTAATTGAGAGTAGTCGACTTAGCCTACCAGTTTGACCGACTTCTACATGAACTGAACTTTCAATTTCATCCTAGGCATAGATTTTTGATATACCACTTTGATGATTTTGATAGAAAATGACAGGACTTGTAGAAGCCGGCATAACGTCAATCTGAAAGAATGCCAAAAAAATGAAAAACACTTTCAACTGCCAATATATTTCCTGTTTTAGTAGATATTTCATTTACTCACCGATTTCATCATTAGTTAAAAACGAAAAATGAACTCTATTGAAACAATCTGCAAGAAATGACATCTCTTGCTCTGTCAAATCTAGGCCTGTTCCAGAATTATCTGTCTCAATCCAGACTGTAAAAATGAGTTCAAGATTTGGATCATCTTTCAAACCTTTAAGTGTTTCCATTTTGTCTTCAAGTTTGGATCTCAAATATTCCAAATGAGGAGATATGCTTTCTTCTTCTGACAGAAGTGTTTTAGAACCAATTGCCCACAAATTGTATGGTTTAGTGATCAGGGAACCTGAATGCTCTGATATACTTGTATCACCCTTTTTGAAAGAACGGCTTGGTGAAATTCCAAGCATTTGACTGAGTTCTTCAGGAGTAACACTACCAGAAGATATTGTAAACTCACAAAATGATCTATAGATGAAATTGTCTGATTTCATAGCTTGACGTTTAATACAAATAATCAAAAAGGTTTCCTAAAACTTGTCCTGAATTGGGGTGAACTAAATCCCCATTACCCATAATCTTACCATGGAAATTAGGAGGTAATCCTATGTCCTTTTTAAGACCCTCAATTGCAATTTTACCTTGTTGCTTACTAAGACCTAGTGCTTTGAGAGTTGATTTATTTAAGGTATGTCCACCTGTTTGAAGTGTTTTACTAAACCCTTTTCCCGCAGCTCCCAGAGATTTAAAACCTTGCGTAATCTCCTTAGCGGCAATTCTACCAAGATTTAATGCCTTTAAAAAGCCAAAAATTGGTAATGTAAATCCTTCAATCGTATAGTCTGGATTTATTGCTCCTGTAGACAACGGTCTACCGATACCTGACCCACCACCTTGACTCATCGGGAGAAAACTATCTTCTCCTCCATCCATATCCCCAAAACCACCTGCACCAAACAAATATGGGCTTCCGAAATATTTCCTGCTCAGTACAGTGCCCGATTCAGCTACATAGGTCTCTGTATATCCTCCCAATACCTGCCTATTATCACCTGTGCCTGTACTGAATTCGATATAATCTGTGTTGATGGTTCTATCGATGTAGGAACCGCTGAAACTGATTGCGCCTGTTGAATTTTTCGAATCCTGTGTAGAATAACCGTCAGAATACTCAAACATCCCGTCCGGATCAATAAACTTCACCGGATTGTTGAAGCCATACCTGTAAGGTGTCCAGCCAGGTGCAAGCTCAGCCATTGGGTCAACAACACTCCATCGACTCCCGATAGCTA
>NZ_PVTR01000037.1 GCF_003003005.1 Mongoliibacter ruber | reverse complement strand
CCCTAGTGGAATAGATTGTCTCTGACCCCAAAGGGGTCAAATGTTAATAGCCTCGGGTTGAAACCCGAGGATAAAAGTTGGTATTGTGGTTTTGGTTTTTGGCCGCATTATGCTTGTTATTGAATAAAGCTTTTCGCCAAAAACAGGGGTGGTATGAGGAAAAAATTAATCGAGGAGTCATATAAATTAAGTTTCTTGAGCGAATTCGGAAGATAACTTTTCAACACTCCGTCTTCAATTAGTCTAGCTCCCAAATTCATTCCCCCTTCCTCTTGTATAATCCCTTCAACTTTGCGAATATTATTAAAATATAAAAAAACGCTTTTAATATGAAGACTTTAGCGACGCAAGTTGCCCTTTTTCTACAAAACCGTCCCGAAAGAAGGAATTTTAAGTTGTTACTCAAATTTTTGATAGTCTTGTTCGGGTTGGTCCTTATTTTTTCAATTCTCTTTCATGTTCTGATGCAGCTTGAAGGCAAAAAACACAGTTTCGTTACAGGTATATACTGGACGCTTACCGTAATGTCCACTTTAGGCTTTGGAGATATTACCTTCGAAAGTGATTTTGGAAAACTATTCTCCATCATCGTTTTGCTTTCCGGAATGGTTTTCCTTCTTGTTCTATTTCCTTTTACCTTTATCAACTTTTTTTATTCTCCCTGGATGAAAGCGCAGGAACAGGCAAAGGTTCCGAAAGAACTTCCTGAAAGCACCAAAGGACATGTGCTTCTAACGCGATTTGGAGCTGTCTCGGAGGCCTTGATCAAAAAACTCAATCGGTACAACTATAATTACGCAGTCATTGTCTCCACTATTCCGGAAGGTTTGGAGTTAAGGGAAAAGGGGATCAAAGTGCTTTTGGGAGATCTTGGAGATCCAGAAACATACAGAAAAGGCAGGGTGGAGAATGCTATATTGGTGGCGACAACAGAGTCTGATGTGCTCAATACAAATGTGGCATTCACCGTCCGTGGCATCAATAAAGAAGTACCTATAATTGCCACCTGCAATGTAGGAGCCTCATTAGATATTTTAAGTTTGGCTGGGTGCAACAATGTCCTTCAATTGGGAGAAGACATGGGTAAAGTTCTCTCCCGGAGGGCAAATGGAGGTGATGCCAATGCGCATGTTATCGGAAGGTTTGGTGAGTTGATCATCGCAGAGGCAAGTGTTACCGGTTGTTCTTTGGTAGGTAAAACATTGCGGGAAACTCAGCTCAGACAAAATATAGGAGTCAGCGTAGTGGGGGTATGGGAAAGGGGGAAATTTATGTCTGCTCATCCTGACAATAAGATCAATGAGAGTACAGTGTTGGTCTTGGCAGGTTCCCCACGACAAATAGATGCTTACAACAAAACCTACCAACTCAAATACAATCACTCAGCACCTATCATCATATTGGGAGGAGGTAGAGTAGGGAGGTCTACAGGAAGGGCTCTTGCAGCCAGGAACCTTGACTTCAGAATAGTGGAAAAGGATCCGGCTAGGGTAAAAAATATGACCAAGACAATCGTAGGAGATGCCGCTGACTTTGACATATTGAAAGAAGCTGGCATTATGGACTCTCCCTGCGTGATCATCACAACGCACGATGATGATGTGAATGTTTACCTGACGATCTACTGCCGTTCATTGAGGCCTGACATTCAGATCATCACAAGGACAACCTTGGAGAGGAATCTTGCCTCCATACACAGGGCAGGGGCAGATTTTGTTCTTTCTTATGCTTCCATGGGTGCTAATGCAATCTTGAATATCTTAAGGCGAAATGACGTTTTGATGGTAGCCGAGGGGCTGGATTTGATTAGGGTTAAGGTACCTGAATCACTGATCGGGAAAAGTATTGCTGAATCAGAAATCCGAAAAGAGACTGGTTGCACGGTGATTGCTGTCAAAAGTGCCGGGGAAATGATGATAAATCCCGAACCTGAAATGGAGTTATCAGAAGATGCAGAGATTATCCTGATAGGTACCGTTGAGTCAGAAAATGAATTTTTCAAAATATATCCTAGTGAGGAGAGGTAGGGGAAAGGATGAAGGATGAAAAGGTTGGTGTGACAGATACAAGAGACAAGAGGGGTTGATGTTGACCTTTGGGGTTTCCAAAACCCCGAAGATTCGTTTAAAGTGGCAAGAGATGAGGGGATGAAAGGAGCAGGGTGAAAGGGTAGGTGGTTTTTGGGGTGTTGGTTTTTTTTACGACCTATTCCTCCAGGAGGCAAGTTTACGATGCATTTTTTTCCCGCAGATATCGCAGATGAACGCAGATAAGCCTCGCTTTTGACTCACAACGTCGAAATTACCTACACCCACAATCCGCCCAACCTTTAACATTTTTAATTTTTCACAGCCATAAGGAGTTTGATTCAGTGATATCAGTGGTTAATTTTTTTGAAGTCTAAGTAGGAATATCTGAGACCCCAAAGGGGTCAAATGTTTATAGCCTCGGGTTGAAACCCGAGGATAAAAGTTGGTTTTTGGGGTGTTGGTCTTTTGATTTAGGACTTAGCCTTCCGATAGGCAGGTTTACGATGATTTTTTTCCCGCAGATATCGCAGATGAACCCAGATAAGCCTCGCTTTTGACTCACAACGCCGAAATCACCTACACCCACAATCCCCCCAACCTTTAACATTTTTAATTTTTCACAGCCATAAAAAGTCTGATTCAGTGATATCAATGGTTAATTTTTTTGCGGTTTAAGTAGGAATATCTTAGACCCCAAAGGGGTCAAATGTTAATAGCCTCGGGTT
>NZ_PVTR01000036.1 GCF_003003005.1 Mongoliibacter ruber | reverse complement strand
GTCACCGAACTGTTCTCCTACCTGGAAAGCAACAGGGACAGGATTGCCACATCCATCCTCAACCATACGTATGCGCCCAAACCTATCAAAGGGGTAGAGATACCCAAGAGCAATGGAAAGACAAGATTGCTTGGAGTTCCCACAGTGGTAGACAGATGGCTCCAACAGGCGGTAAGCCAAGTGCTGATGACCAAGTATGAACTTACGTTCAAGGAACACAGCTACGGCTTCCGTCCCGAAAAGAACATCCATAAGGCGGCAACTCAAGCCCTGAAAAACATCAATGATGGCTATCAAGATATAGTGGACATCGATCTTAAAGGATTCTTTGACGAAGTTGACCATTCGGTTCTACTTCAATTGATCTACCAACGGGTAAAATGCCCGACAAGCCTAAGGCTTATCCGAAAGTGGCTGCGTGCACCCATCCAGATCAACGGAAAACTGCACAGGCGTAGAAAAGGCGTACCACAAGGATCTCCCATCAGCCCTCTTCTATCCAACATCCTTCTGGATTTACTTGATAAGGAACTGGAAAGGAGAAACCTGAAGTATGTCCGATATGCAGATGATTTCAGCATCTACACCAAGTCAAAGACGGAAGCCAGAAAAGTGGGCAACGAGATTTACCTTTTTCTAAAGGAAAAGCTCCGACTTCCCATCAACAGGGAGAAAAGCGGCATCCGAAGACCATCCAATTTTGAGATGCTGGGACATACATTTGTACCGACTTATCAAAAAGGAGTCAAGGGGAAATACCAATTGGTAGTGAAAAAGAACAGCTGGGAATCACTCAAACGCAAGCTCAAGCAGATCACCAAGAAAACCAAACCTTACAGCTTAGAAAAACGACTTAAAAAGCTGGCAGAGATCTGGCGGGGATGGGTAAATAATTACCGCCTTGCAAGTATCTCCGCAAAGCTGAAATCACTCGATGAGTGGTTGAGAAACCGACTTCGCTACTGTATCTGGCACGACTGGAAAAAGCCCGAGCGGAAACGTAAAAACCTGATAAGATTGGGAGTGGATCAAGACCATGCCTATGCATGGAGTAGAACCAGGAAAGGGGGATGGGCTGTTGCCCAAAGTCCGATTCTGATCACTACAATAACTTTGTCCCGCTTAAGAAGAAAAGGGTATGAATCCATGCTTTCCTACTACCTCAAAACGCAACCTACAATCCAGTGAACCGCCGTATACGAGACCCGTACGTACGGTGGTGTGAGAGGCGCACCGTGAGCTTATGGCTCACGGCCGTCTACTCATATCTTTAAAAAAGCAAACAAAGCCATTGATTTAAATTAAAATGTCAGTTGATAAAGAAATTAAAGGAAGGGAGTAAACTACCTTCTAAACACTATGATGTTGCAGTCGAGAAAGCCCCTTTCTTCTTTCAATCCAAAGCCAGAATAGTAAACCATATCCTTGAGACTAATTAATAAAATTTTAAGCGGTTATTATATTAGATGATGAAAAAATTGAAGGAAGGGAATAATCCGGCTACTAAACACCAAGATGTTCCAATCGAGAAAGCCCCTTCCTTCATTCAACCCGAAGCCAGAACAGTACCTAAAGGCGTGGTTTGTTTATCATGACCTTGTATCAGCTGTGAGTAAAGGTAAAAATGGGTTGAAAATTTATTGACCAAAACAAGCTATTATATGGAAGAAAGCAGATCATTATTAATTCAAAATGTTGGGATTGACGTTTCCAAGGATACTTTAGATGTTGTATTATCGACAATGGATATAAGGCGGCAAGTAAAAGTTAAAGGCTCCCGCAAGTTTGCTAACAACGGGAAAGGATTCCGAGAATTCGTTAAATGGCTGGAAAGCAAACGTTCAAAATCCTGTGAATTGCGTGTATTGATGGAAGCCACTGGCATTTATTACGAACAGTTTGCCTGGTACCTACATGAGCGAGAATACACAGTTTCAGTCATTTTACCTACCAAGGCAAAGCGATACCTCCAAGCAATCGGCAACAAGAGTAAAAATGACAAAATTGATGCAAAAGGACTGGCAAAAATGGGCCTTGAGCAGAATTTACCACAGTGGCAACCCCTGTCAAAAAATATTTACCGGTTACGGTTGCTCACCCGTCAATTAGAGGACTTCAACAACCAGCGTACGGTATTTTTGAATCAGTTACATGCGCTGGAACACAGTGCTTATCCAGTTAAAGAAGTTGAGAGAAACCTCAATAAATTAATAAAGGAACTGGAAAAGGGCATAGAAAAGATAGATAGTGCGATTAAAAAACTGATCAAGGAAGATGAGAAGCTTTCATCCAGAGTAGATAAAATCAAACAAATAAAAGGGGTTGGAATAAAAACCATAGCAGTCCTGCTGGCTGAAACAAATGGTTTTGAAACCTTTGAAAACCAAGGACAACTTGTTAGCTATTCAGGATACGACATAGTGGAGAATCAATCTGGTAAGCATAATGGCAGAACAAAAATGTCCAAAAAAGGGAACGCCCATATCCGCAGGGCAATGCACCTCCCTGCTTTCGGAGTAGTCAGATATCAAGAAGGTCCATTTAAAGCGTTGTATGAAAGGCTAATTGCCAAAGGGAAAACGAAAATGCAGGCATACGTAGCTGTTCAGAGAAAATTATTGATTTTAATATGGGCATTGTGGAAAAAAGACCAAGAATATAATCCACTTTATCATATAAATCACCTAGAATATTCCGGTAATGATGAGTCTAAGTCCTTCTTTTCGCTTGGATCCGAAGGATCCACCAAAAAAGTAGGACCGGAGAAAACCAGTCCTACAGTAGATGAACTTCCGTGCAAAGAATCGCCTGAAGCCCTCTTTTCGCTATTGTAAATTTAATAAAAACCTTTAAAAATTACTTGGAATTTAAGACAGTACCTCGATTA
>NZ_PVTR01000035.1 GCF_003003005.1 Mongoliibacter ruber | reverse complement strand
ATAGCCAATTCTCATTATTGGCAGCAGTACTCCCAGTTGGAAGTTGTTGGCATAATCAATTCTATGTCCGGCACCGACCCATATTTTTTCCATCATCAGGACCTTTAGGTTGAATTCCACATTGGTAGGCAAATCTGTCTGTCCCCTGTACATAAAGTTGGTTGCCAGGGTCAGGTTCTCGGTGAAGTCGTTTCTGTAACCGGCCTGTACGATACCGACAAGAGGCTTACGTTCCATAAAAATATCCCCTGAGTTGATGGCACCCTGATTCACGTTGTGGACGGCATAGGAGATATAATAATTGGGGTGGGTGAGGGCCATACCTATGTTAAAATCCAATACCTGCATATTGGCAAATCCATTGAGGTACTGGGCGATTTTTGGATCATTTGACTGTTCGGTGGTGAGGTTGTTTCCATCCAGTCTGACGGTATTGTAATTGACTCCCACGCCCAGTCTGAGAGAAGTTTTTTCTGCCAGTTGGATTCTTGAGGCATAAGAAGCGATCAGTTCTGTTTCCACAAAAGCCCCGTACTGATCATGGATGATGTTGAGTCCCACCGCGTTTTTGTTCGGGTCAGCACCATTGGAAAAGTCTGCGATATCGAATTCCAGAGAACCGATATAGGTCATCGGGGCTCCCTCAAATCCTGCCCACTGATTTCTGATCAGGCCACGGACGTTTGAACCTTCATAACCTGTGAGGGCAGGGTTGAAGTAACTCTGCATGTGGCTAAACTGGGAAACATATTTCCGGGACTGTGCAAACCCTTCGAAAGCGAAGAGGAGGCAGATTGCGAGTATGTAGAGTCTTTTCATAAAATACTGTTTTATTGGTTATTAGTGTAGAGACGAAGGGTTACTTGAGGTTTTTTCCTCTCTTTTATTTTTTAAGGGTTATTTACCTCAGACCTTCGAGGTTTTTAAAACCTCAAAGGTCATTTTCCTCCTTCATCCTTCCTCCATCATCCTTTCTGTTATTTTCGGATCAGGTTAAGCATTCCTCTTCTGGTCTCACCTGTTTCCTTTACCTGGATCACCCAGTAATAAGTCCCCACCGGCAACTCCCTGCCCTGGAAGGTGCCATCCCATCGGACATCAGGATCTTCAGTGTAGAACACCCTTTTTCCGCTTCTCTCAAATACCTGCACGCTGGATCCTGTGTAAAATCTCAGTTCTTCCACTCCCCAGGTGTCATTGATACCATCTCCATTTGGAGTGAAAGAGTTGAAAACTTCAATATTGTCCACCGAAGGTCTCGTCCTGAAAATGGTGAATTCCTTTTCAATGATATTGCCATCACGGTCCACCACGCGAACACGAATATCGAATTCAGTTTTTCCGTCGGCTCTTTGTGCAGAACTCCAGAAAAGGATTCCGTCTATTATCTCGAAATAGACATTGTCCAATGCCAGATCGGCGAGCAGGATGTCGTGCTGATTGTCAAATGGATCGATGACACTCAAATTACCAACAGCGATAAAGTTTTCCCCAACTGCAGCCTCATAGCTGTTGTTGTCCAACAGGATGTCTTCAGGTGCAGGTTTGGGCAGGACTGTAACTACTATCTCAGCTGTCAGTGCGTCAGGATTCAAGATACCTGCAGGCAGGTCTATGGTTCCTGTCAAAGTATAGTCACCCCGTGAAAAGACAACCAATCCCGATAGATTCCAGGTGACCGGAAGTTCCAGGAACTGCCCGTCGACAGTCATCACGGTCACGGTTGCTGGCAGTTCAGGATTGACAGCCCAGCTTGTTTCCACTCCATCCGGCTGCATGACAACTTCAATGATGGCAGGGAAGATCTCGAAGTCAGCACCGGTGAAGTCAATTTGGTAATTTTCACCCGCTGACACACTTCCAAGGTTGATCGGATAAATGCCAACGGCTTCACCTGGGTCCCTTGTCAAACTACCTGACAATACCTCTTCGCTGTCTCCTGCGGCAAAGCCTGAGGCAGTGAAGCTGAAGACAGGGTCAGCTGTTCCGAATATTTTGGACTGATCTTCATTTGCAATGATTTTCAAAGTGGCTTGGCTTATTTCAAGTGTACCACCGATCAGGGTAATTTCGTAATTGGCATCTGATCCACCGCTCAAAGTGATGGGGTAGGTGCCGACATTTGAATTTATATTGGCAGTGGTGCTGATATTTGGTTCAGTGGTCACCTGTGTGTCACCATTGACCAGGCCTGTATAAGTGAATGTCAATACCGGATTTTCTTCACCGTATACTCTGGATAGGTCATCTGCTGAGATGGTCAAATCAGCCCTTGTTACTTCCAGTTCTCCGTCAACCAGGGTGATTTCATAATTGTCATCCGACCCTCCGGACAAGACAATCGGATAGGTTCCCACATCAGAGCCCGCAATGGCAGTAGTGGTGATGCCCGGTTCGGTGTCCACCTGTGTATCACCGTTTACAAGACCCGTATAGCTGAAGGTCAAAGTAGGGATTTCTGAACCGTACACTTTAGACTTGTCATCAGCGGTGATGGTCAGTGCTTTTTTGACAATCACAAAATCAGCTGACACGAATTCGATGGTATAGTTGGGATTGGCAACAAGAGAACCCTGTCCAATGGTATAGCTGCCTACATTTTCACCAGCTTCTCTGTCAAGTTGCCCTGATAGGATGTTTTCATCGTCTCCACCTGCAAAGCCAGAGACAGTGTAGCTGAAGACCGGATCGGCTTCCCCGTAAACTTTAAGCTGTTCGGGAGTAGCTGTGATGGTCAAAGTGGCCGGTGTAACTGTCAGGTCTGCAGTCAGCACGAGGGTAACATAATTTGCTCCGGTAATTGTAGCTGTTGCTTGCTGCGTTCCTGCATTGGTTCTGCTGTTGTTGGCATAAGCGACCGAAGTTCCGTCAGGCAGATTACCACTTATGGCAAGGGACTTTTGAGTGTTATCAAATACAAAGCTTCCATCTTGGAAAGTGATTCCAGTGATGGT
>NZ_PVTR01000034.1 GCF_003003005.1 Mongoliibacter ruber | reverse complement strand
AGAAATTCAAAAGTAACCGACTCGATAGCACAATTTGAAGTGAATGACCCATTGTTTACTGAATTGGAAAACTCTTCATACGAAGAATTCTGAACAGCAAAACCTCTTGGAATCGAATAAAATACTGTAATTAGCCCTTGGGTAGTTGGTAATCTAAAATCTACTTCTTCATGTGTAGGTAGCTCACCTAATTCTTCAGTGGAATCCGAACATGGTAATACCTGATAGACTAATGGCTCTGGGCATACGATCTCACTTACACAACAAACAGGAGAGGTACCCGAAATGTTAATAGAGTCACACAGACCATCTCCTTCGAACGAAACATCATAATCTGTTCCTGTTGCTACTGGCTCTGATAACCAATTTAATGTCCCATCACCATTATCAACAAAAGTACCAGGGGCACCTGTGCCAATAGCAGTCATAGTCCCTGTTGCTTCAATAGTTGCTGTAATCACATATGTATCGCCGCCTGGCTCACAAGCTGTGCTTTCAGAAATTATGCTGCCTTGAGCAAGTACCAAATCTAGATTAAAGGTATCTGTGCAGTCTATTGAAGGTCCAGTAATTAACAATATGTACTCTCCCACGTTAGCTAAACCAACATTAGGTACTATTACTGGATTACCCACCTCAGAAAACCCATTTGGACCTGTCCAAGTATAAGTTGCCCCTTGTATATCAATACTACTACTAATCTCAACATCACTCCCTACACAAACCGGGTCTAAAGACCCATCAAAACGAATAGGGTTGTTAGACGCTAATATTGGCCTTATTCTTTCGCGACCACAAGCGTCAAGAACTTGAATTTCATATTGAACTCCAGGTGTTAAACCAGTAAACGTTCCTGAAGTTTGGCTAGAACCTATGGGAGCTCCTTCTTCTAGTATCGTGTAAGTATAAGGCGATGTTCCCCCAGCACCTTCAGCAACTACGCTTACTGATTCTGTTTCACCTGCACAAGTTGTAAAATACAAATAATCAACTTCTAAAGGCCCTACTTCTTCAACTACAAAATCATAGCTATAAAAGAACCCTCCATCCAGTCTTGGTAAAAGTGGGTCAAACGTTTCGTCTGGTATAAGTGTGCCATTATTTTGAACCCCTCCAAAGCGTATTTGATATTCTCCTGGAGGCACTTCATCAAATGTAACTTGGAAATTATTACTCTGTGAAGGAGTTATCATAACTAAATTTCCATCCATATCATAGAGGCGTTTCTGCCCTATAAATGGCAAACTAAAAACTAAGCGCGCATTACTGGCTGTACTTTGACACCTGTCTTCTGTATAACTTATGTCAGCATTACGACAATTTAATTCATGTTCAATAATTTGCACATTACCACAAGCATCTGTAACCCTATACGTGTATAAGCCTGCAGGTCTTTTTATGGTTGCAGTTGAGGACTCTATATAAGAAGTTGCAGGACTTGTTATGGTAAGGATAGTTTTTGGGTTTGCTGAAAAATCACGCAATGGAAAAGTTTGCCCATCTAAATTAAAAGAAGATGAAGTCCAAGAGGTTGGCCCATCAATAACTTCAACAGTAACCGGGTAAGAAATGGTAGCGGAAATATTATCCCACCTAAATCTAAGAGCACCACCATCTTCAAGTGAACCTATATTACCCAGACAACTTGAGACACTTAATACACCTCTTTCAGGAGCTTCTTGCATAAAAGTTTCTTCATAAGAATCTCCACATGCATCAGTGTAAGTTACTCTGTAGCTTACATTATATGCCAACCCCTGAAAAACAGAAGTCCCTAGTCCATTCGTAAGACTAGGTCCTGGATAATAAGGTCTCCATCTAATATCTCCATTAAAATCTGATATAGGATTTCCGTAAGCATCAATACCAGGACTCCAATCATTAGCACCCACTGAGCTTTCTTGCTCAATAACTGCTGTGATAGCATTTGCCCCTAAAATTCTAAGTCTATGTATTCTGTAAGCATCTACACAGGGCTCGTCAGGATCTGAAAAGGGCTGAAATGCAGGTGTTTGAAAAGACAAACCCTCCGTTTCAATCCTAAAATCTCCATCTGGCAGGTGTATTGTTTCAATATTTGAAGGTCCATGATTTGGACAACTTATGGAAAACACCTGATATGTAATAGGTTGACCATCAAAGAATGAAACAGGAATATTATGAGTGCCTAACACTATTGGTGTCAATGCGTTTCTTGTTTTTGCTGGAGCTATGGAATATTCCAAAGTTGCTCCTAAATGATTGGTAACAATTAAATTTACCTCCTGTCCTGTTCTCGCGCCATTAGCATTCCCAAAACGGACTCTATAGGTATCTCCGCATGTATCGTCTGAAATTAAATCTTCAATACCACGTGCACTAGTAATGTTTAAATTATCTGTTGGATTAACAATTGTTGCTGTCTTGTTGGCAGAAGCTTCGCCACAGGCATCTATAATATCAACAATATAATTTCCAGGACTCAAACCAGATACTATTCCTGATGGATTTGCTCCCACATTTTCAATAGCTACCAAAGCCAAAGTTTCAGGCTGTCTTACTCTGATGGAGAGTGGTGAATTACCACCACCTATTCCTGAAACTCTAATTTCGCCATCATTCCCATCTCTACAAGTAGGCGTCCACCCTAAAGCTGAAAAGCTATCATCAAGTTGAACATAAGAAGGATCTGGCGGGCACTGGGCCTGAACATTAACCACCAAAAGACCAAACAATAGTGTCAATAAGAGTAAATATTTTTTCATAAGTTGATATTTTCTAATACAAAAATTGGTTTGGGATAAAATTTCATTTAAACACCAAAACTTCTGCTGATAAGATCAAGGCAGATTCCGCATTTATGGAACAGTTGAAACTCATAATTATCCGACCGGTGAAAATGGTATATTCTGTAAATCATAAATTTTCTAAACCTATTGATCTTGATTTCCATTTAAGAAATCGTCATTTCCCAAGTTTCAGCTCCGTCCTTCTGTTGAGTTGGTGCATCGCTTCTGTGCATGGAACCGTGCCGCAGTTATAGACAGGCATGTTCTTGCCAAACCACTCATACTCCATCCTCGAGGCCTCAATTCCCCTGTTGATCAGGTAATCCTTCACTACCTCAGCCCTGCGCT
>NZ_PVTR01000033.1 GCF_003003005.1 Mongoliibacter ruber | reverse complement strand
GACAGGCATGTTCTTGCCAAACCACTCATACTCCATCCTCGAGGCCTCAATTCCCCTGTTGATCAGGTAATCCTTCACTACCTCAGCCCTGCGCTCACTCAGACCTTTGTTGTATTCCTCACTGCCTCGCTGATCGGTATGACCCGAAATGTACAGCTGAAGGTTCTTCATCCTTTTCAGCATGATTGCCGTCCTCTCAAGTTCTTTCCTGTGCACAGAGCGGAGCATGCTCTTGTCAAAATCAAAATATACCGTGGGCAGGCTGTTAAGCTCTTCCTGAAGTGCCTCAAACAGACTCGTCTCATCACACACATCCCGGCCCATCAGCTCCTTGGGCAGCTCATACTGCTTATCCCTGTCAGGGAAGGCTTCCAGTACCAGTTCACTCCGCCTGTTGAGCTGGTGAGACGGCTCAGGACACGGTACGCCGTCTCCGCAATCGTTGGTCAGCTGCTCTTCACCGTACCACTCCAGTCTGATCCGCTCAGCTCCCACCTTGTATCTGGCCAAGTAATCCCTCACCGCATCCGCACGTCTCCGGCTCAAGGCTTCGTTGTAAGCATTGCTCGCCCTCGAATCCGTATGGCTCCCAACCAACAGGTCAAGAAAACCATACCTGTTCATCAGCTCACCTATCTTGTCCAGCGCTTCCTCCGCATCATTTCTGATCTTTGACCTGTCTAGGTCATAATACACGATATCAACATACACCGGAAGCTGATACGGGATCGCTGCAAGTCTGTACTCACGCTCCAGCTTCTCCTCCTTCAGGCCTACCGTGCTCAGCGTGCTGTCGGTAATGCTGAAGTAGCCCTTTCGGCTGATCCTCAAACCGAACTCCTTCTCAGGGTCCAGGTCCGCCAGAAGCTCTCCCCTATCTCCGCGTTTCGTGGCCACATGGGTATCCGTACCCTTCTCCTTGATCTCTGAGTCAAACTCTTCTGCTATCAGGTTGCCATCACAGTCGATCACACGCGCAATCAGACGCTTGTGCAGGTCTTCTATCAGGTAAATGTCATCCAGACCCTTGCCGCCCTCTCTGTCTGATGACAGGTAACGCTTGCCGTCTGAAAATTCCACATATGCAAAGTCATCCCTCGGACTGTTGTAGGGTACACCCATGTTCTCCGCTTCTCCAAGTGTCCCGCCAACGTAAGCTGACCTGAAAATATCCAGACCCCCGAGACCGGGATGGCCTGTAGAACTGAAGTAAAACCAGTCTCCCATTCGGGAGGGATGGCTCTCATTCCCGGAGGTGTTCACTTTGTCCCCAAGGTTCACCGGCTCTCCAAAAACATCCGACCCGTCATAGTCCACATAGTACAGGTCATAGCCGCCATGGCCGCCTTCCATGTCCGAAGAAAAATAAAGCCTTCCCGATTCCTCATCATAGAAGCCGTGCATCACTCCGTATTCAAGCATGCTGTTGTGGGGAAAGGGACGGCTGTTCACTATATTGCCTTCAGCATCAAGCTCACCGTAAAAAAGCCCGCCATGGTTGACCATATCCATGCTCTTCTTCCGGCTGCCCCTGATCTTTGTCCGACCTGTAAAGGCCGTATACAATACCTTGCCGCCATCACCGTAAACCTGTACGTCTGATACATGCTGGACACCGGACAGATCCGTCGACAGCGGCTTCACTTCGTTTTCTCCGTCAGCCACATAAAGCCTGTAGTATTCCCGGTCATTAAAATTGCTCTTTGTGCTGCTGAATATCCTGTTCTTCGCATCAAGACGCACCACAGGACGTTCTGATGAAACAACTCCGCCACGGTCACTGCTGAAGTACCTGTTCCCCGACCAGCGCGAAAGACCAAAGTCCGAACCGCTGCCGTTAAGACCTTCTGCCTGCATCAGCTTCACATTCTTACGCGCCGCATACAGCTCTTCCACCAGCCCAAGGTCCAGGTCCGAAAAATCATAGGTACTGTAACCTCCCGATGAAAGAAATCCGCTCAGGTCTTCTGCCTCTCCCGCCTGCATTGCGGCGATCAGATAGTTGTAAAAATCATCCTTGTCCGACTCTTCGTATTCAACCGTCCTGCCCCACCACTCGTATGACATGTCATAATCACGAAGAATCTGATAGGTCTCCGCAAGCCTCCGGGATGTCGAATATCGCTCTCGGCGGGAATACGCCTCTTCGTACATCTCCGAGGCATGACGGTAATTCCCAAGCTCAAACTGTTTGTCCGCATAACGTAAAAGAGGATGCTGGGCCTCAACCCTGAATCCCGAAAACAGCACAAACAACAAAATCAAAAATCTTATGCTTATTATATCTCTTAACATGATCAGAACCATCTCGGGTTTTTAAGTTTAACATTCCTCGGAGTCAGGTAGTAGCCAACAGATATCTCATGGGAATTGTACCTGTAGTCCTGAAGTGCATTCAGGTTCGTGTCATATGCATAACCTATGCGGAGACTCTCCGTGGCAAAAACCTCCGCAATGAAGGCCAGTGCAGTCCTGTTGTTCAGATTGTCCTCTAAGTTGTCCTTCCACAGACGCAGGTTCGAACGGTAACTCGCTCCAAGCCATAGACGCTCCATGAACAGAAACATCCCGTTCAGGTCATAACTCGTCGGTGCTCCCTTCACTTCCTTGATCAGAAAACTCGGCTTGAACTCAATATTGTCACTCAGTGACAACAGCGCTCCGGCTGTCAGGTAATAATGAAAATCATGAAAGGCAAGCGATATATCCTCCCGCTCCAATACACGCCGGCCCACCATGTTGTAGGCACTGAATCCCGCATAAAAACGGGGGGTGTGAAAAAACAGACCCGCATTCATGTTCGGCGTGAAAATAGACTGTACACCAAGAGGAAGGTCCGGGTCATCAAGGTCGTTGGGATCAAGCTTGCTCCCGTCTATCATGTACTGGCTCGCTCCTCCGCTTACGCCCAGACCCAAAAAACTCTCACTCCCCGTCTGGATACGGTAACTGTAGGTAAGCAGCCCCGTGGAGGTACGGGTCGGGCCTATCTCATCGGACAACAAAGACACCCCAAAACCCATAAGACCCTCATTCGCACTCAGGTCTGCGGTAACCGTAAATGTCCTCGGTGCACCCGGCAGACCTGCCCACTGGTTACGGTAAGTACTCTGTATATAGCCCGCATTCTTATAGCCCGCATATCCCGGATTGATGTGAAGACCGTTGAATATGTACTGGCTGAACTGGGGAAGCTGCTGGGACTGTATCTCACCAAAAAAACCGGCAAATAGAACCAGCAAAAATAT
>NZ_PVTR01000032.1 GCF_003003005.1 Mongoliibacter ruber | reverse complement strand
CATATCTACTACTTCGGCACTTCCTCCCTTACGGAAGGTTTGGACTTCGGTGTGATGTGTCACCTCATCCGACCTCGTAGCCTCCGTATATGGTTCCTGTTCGTCAGTACAGACACCGCAGTCTGGCTTACTTCACTGCATGCCTCACGGCAAACCAGCTTGCCACTTGCTTGGCTTCGGGACGTTACGCCCGCGCTTAAGGGACTTTCACCCGTTGGAACGCTCATTTAAATGAACTATATTCACCATTCAAGGCACACACAGCACCTACCCAAAAGTGGCGGTTCAGTGGTATAATGAAGCTTTCTGCTTCTATCAAAGTTTGTGCTTGGTTGACAGTGAAGTGCTCCGAAATCGCCACCTTCGGGTAGCTGCGAAACGTTGGCAGCAACCATAATTAGACAGTAACTAACACGAAAAGAAATATGGCAAAAAATCTATTTGAGAATAAGAAACCTGAATCGGTAGACAAGCAACTTGATACTTTGGAAGCAATTAGACAAAGGAAGGAAGAAATTATTTCTCAAGAAACTGAAACCATAAAAAACATAAGAGCAGGTTTTCAAGAGACTGTTGTAATGTTCATAGATATGGTAGATTCAACCAAGTTTAAGACCGCAAACATTGAGACACCCGAAAAGTGGATTCTGAGAGTAAGACAATTTTCTGAAATTGTTAAAGAATACATTACAGAGTGTGGAGGACGAGTAGTTAAATATATAGGTGACGAATTGATGGCTGTATTTCCTAGAGCAAGCAAAATAAATGATGCAATCAACCTGTTGAATAGAATTAAAGACTTACAAAGAGACTTGTCAGAAATTACCGGAGAGCCAACTACAATAAAAATCGCACTAGATTTCGGTCAAGTTTATTTTTTAGAATACGATGGGCATAATGAACCTGACCCTCAAGGAACACCAATTGACAGATGTGCGAGAATTGCAAAATATTGCAGAACAGGAACAGCCTTAACATCATTTGAATTGGTAAAGAATAGTGACAATCCACGACTTTGGTCTTTAATAGGAGAAGCTGAACTAAAAGGTATTGGAACAACGAGAATATATCAATTTGGTGAAGGGACAATTGAAATAAAAGAGACGACCGAAATTCCTACTACTGAATTAACAGCACTCAAAGACAAAGTCAACAAGCAGCAATCAGAAATTGAAAGCATTACCTTAAATCTTAAAGATGCTGAAACAATAAACGGAGAACTCGCACAAAAACTAAAAGATGCTGGTGAAAAAATATCTGAAGATTTGATTTTAAATTTAGATGATAGTGAAGACAATGAATGTGAGCATAATTGGGATAATATCAAATCGAAAATATCAGCATTAAAAAAGATGATTTATGATTGTCCAGCACCACAATATGAATTTGGCAGGTTTTTATTTCTTCACATGAGAGATGAATACTGGGAATATAATTCATACACTGGCGACACATTTGACACATCCATTGAAGCTAATCTACTTAGAGTTAGTAGTGAAAAATATTATGAACTTGACATATCGAATAGACGAAATAAAAAAGCGATAGAACTGATGGACGAAATTGAATTTGACCTCAAAAAATTTGAATCAGAGTGCAGAGAAAGTGATGACAAAGACCTTTTTGATTACAGCCTAAAATCGCCTGAATTTTGGAGTAAATATGTCGGAATATCAGTTACAAGATAGAATGGCAGCTGCCAACACGGGTTTTGCGTCAGGCGGGATGACGTGCAAACTTGGAGCTTTGTGCTTCTATTCTAGTGTAGTGCTGGTTGACAGTTTTGTGCTCCGAAACCCGCCCGAACGCAAAGCCCGAAAACGTTATGCGGCAGCTTAAAAAGACACTACAACATAGACAATGGGACATAAAGTAGTTTGTTTAGAATGTAAAAAATCATTTAGCCAAGGAACTGACTTTAATGACAGAAGAGAAGCTAATTGCCCTGATTGCGGCAAATCAATGACACTTTTGCCTCACCGATTTAGACCACCTAAAAAGACAGAAGACAAAAAATGGGAAACGGTTAAGTTTCTAATTGAAAATGGATTTTATTATCAGCACATATACGAAATAGTTGAAACCAAAAATGGAGTGACGAACTTTCAGAATTATGCAAAGTATCCTGATAATCTTCGGGACGCGAAGGAATTTGTTGAACAATATAAAGACCAAGCACGAAAATGAATGAAGGAAAACTCAATAAAGACCAAAAACAGGCAGAACTTACAAAGTATCGAGACTTGGTCTTGGCGACACTTGACTATTACCTTGAGAACAAAATAATGCAAATCAAGAGTGCGGACTTTGACTCTAGTGAACATTACAAAGGACTTAAAATACAAACAGAAGAACACTATCAAAAAGGAAGGCTGACAAGGCTAAAACAATGGTTTCGTGACTTGACAGAAATGCAAGTAGAAACAGGTGACTTGAAATTCAACAAGTATCTGCAAGACAAAACCAAGTATGACGTTGACATTTTTAAATCTTTTTTTGAGCGAGTTGACAAAGTAATAGAAAAAGGTAAAATCACGACAGACAATCAATTTAACGACATCAATATGATGGTTGACCAACTTTGCCAAACCGAACCAGTTGACAATGAAAAAATAGAAATATTAAACAGACTTTTAAGTGAATTCGAAAAACGATAATCAGGACAGACAAGAAAGCCGACCGCATAATCGAGTGGATGGCCGCAGGCCATAAGCCTGCGGAGCACCCCTCACACCACCGTACGTACGGGTCTCGTATACGGCGGTTCATCAAGCATAGGATAGCCGCTCTTTTCACCGACTATCCCTTTCCGCTACTTTTAAGATAGGGCTACACGGTGGCTCCCTATCGAATTTTCACTTCACCTGATGTTCGGTCCTTCACTACCTTGTAAGTCTTCCCTGTATTTCAGGGCTTGTTTCCAGTAGCTACTATGACTTCGGCTGACTTCTTGGCTCATAGAAACCTAGTCTATTCCAAGATCTCCCTTGGTAAGGTGAATATCCTTGTGCCTATCTCTGCCATATCTACTACTTCGGCACTTCCTCCCTTGCGGAAGGTTCGGACTTCGGTATGATGTGTCACCTCATCCGACCTCATAGCCTCCGTATATGGTTTCCCGATTTTCGGGACAGGCTCTGTTCGTCAGTACAGACACCGCAGTCTGGCTTACTTCACTGCATGCCTCACGGCAAACCAGCTTGCCACTTGCTTGGCTTCGGGACGTTACGCCCGCGCTTAAGGGACTTTCACCCGTTGGAACGCTCATTTAAATGAACTATATTCACCATTCAAGGCACACACAGCACCTAAGAAGCTTGGGGCGGATATTTGCATATGGAAGGTTTAATTCCCGTATTTATCTTAATCTTAGATTCATAGTTAGTTGCTTCGAAATGCCCCACGTTTCTTAGCCGCGGACCGTTATACACCATTTTGAGAACGACACTAACAATCATATTGACACTAATTGGACTTTTGACTTTCGGGCAAGAAAACAAACTTGACGAAGACGGAAGTCTCATAAATAAAATTGAACCTGAATTACTGGACAGTTTATATGTAAAAGCTTTAAACCACAGGTTTGATTTACTTTTACAGAGTGGATGGCATTACGTTGAAATGAACGAATACGGAAGTAGAATTAAAAACTTAAACGTTCCGGACAGGTATAAATTCCTGACGACAGACGAGTTAATTGACTTATCAATAAAAGAGAAACGGACAATTAATGTTTTAAGAGTTGTTCACAACATAATATCCAAAGACACGGTTGACATAAATTTTGGTTATATAGGATTTACAGGAAAAAGAAAACTTCATTTTTACAAAGGAATGCGTTTTAGAAAGGCTAAAATTACTGTGGGTTGTGGTGGGACAAATGGATACCAACCTGACATAAGATTTGCTTTCGACAGTCTGACGAATGAATGGAAAATAAAAAAAAATCGTTTTGTAAAGACAAATGAAGAATAGAAAAACGGTGTATAATCGAGTGGATGGCCGCAGGCCATAAGCCTGCGGAGCACCCCTCACACCACCGTACGTACGGGTCTCGTATACGGCGGTTCATCAAGCATAGG
>NZ_PVTR01000031.1 GCF_003003005.1 Mongoliibacter ruber | reverse complement strand
CCGTGCAAAGAATCGCCTGAAGCCCTCTTTTCGCTATTGTAAATTTAATAAAAACCTTTAAAAATTACTTGGAATTTAAGACAGTACCTCGATTACCTGCTGGCTTTATTTTTTCGTTCGTTTTTCAGCGTTGGCAAAGACATACTCTTTTGCAATTTTTGGCTCGTGTGTTGGCTGGTGCGAATTGCAAATGTGTATGGCTTTTAGCGTTGGGCTATAATTCAATCATTGTCGAATTAATATTTTCAAAAAAATCATTCAATTCATCAATAACTTTGTGGAATTTATAATATTTATTGACAATTCTTTCTTGTTGAACTAAGTCAGGTATATCTTTATCGTCAAATGGTATCAAGATAGATACACTTTTCATTTGTTCTAATGTTAACCTTTTATTTCCTTCACCAATCGCATAATCTTTCAAGTTCAAGAATAGGAATAAATAAACATACTTTAGAGATATTAAGTCCTTGTATTTATCATTTAATACTAAAGCTCCACAATGAGTGGTCATACTAAATTTTCCATTTCTATAAAAAACGGTGCCTGCATATATTCCATCTGTTGTCCATGATAAACATTCTAAATCATGGTCAAAAGAATTAATTTGACCTATTTCTCCATTGTTAGATGTTTGAGAAGAATAAACTGGAAAATCTCCTTGATTGTTTCTAATATATTTCTGAGTATATGTCGCTTTTCCTTTTATTAAATCGAAAAAAGTAGTTAACGGAACATCTGTATACTTATTAAATTCATTCTTAAAATCAATATCAATTTTAATATCTTTAAATTCATCAAATGACACTGCGATATCGGATTTTAACTTTGAAATTGAATTGTAACTATCAGATAATTTTTTTTGAACTTTGAAATCAAATTCATCATTCTCATTTGTTGGAATTTTTATTTCGGTTTCCATTACTCGTTCCATTGAACATTTAAAACCGAAACCAAAGCCCATTGATAATAATTTATTCTGAATAACCACCTTTAAATATTGATAGTCGATAGTATCCAAATATTCTTCTTTAAGTTTTAAAATTTTTAATTTTTCATATGGAACGAATTCTTCACTACGATAAAACACATATCCAGATGAACTACCATCTTTTACCCATGTTAAGAGGTTTTTGTATTTTTTCCATTTGGAATCTTTTTTAACCCAACCGTAAACAAATTTATCATCTTTGGTAGCTGAGTATACAGGGATGTAATCAGAATTAATACGTACCTGCTCTACATGTATTTTTTTCAACCCAGAATTTGTTGGCGGAGAAAAAAGTATTTCTTTAATAGGGACTGTTTTAAATCTCATCTTTAAGGCTTGTAATAAATTCTGAATACTCTCCTAGTTTAACCATCAAATCTTCTATTTTATCTCTGAATTCATCAATAGTTACTATATTTTCTTCTTCTTCAATTCCTAGTTCAATTTTTTCTTCTTTAGTCCAAAACTTGTCAATATCCCAATTCGAACCAGGTTCAAATTTTGACAATGGTTGAATTTTACATCTTTTATCACCAATTAAGTCTGCTGGGAATGATTTTGGAGCTCCTTTATAAAGATTATATAATTCTTTAGCTTTTTCTAAATCGCTTTTCCCTTCTGTTTCAAACCTGTAGATATTTAGAGTTTCTCCAATATCACTTACTAAATAAGTGAAGACAGGAAAATCTTGGGTCAAGTCGATATTTTCTTTTCTTTCTATTATTAATATGAATGTCTTTTGCGGTGTGTTGAAAAATGTTTTTATCGGAAGTGAAATAATTCCATGAACAAAACAGTGTTTTAAAAGAAACTCTCGTAATGTTTTATTTTGCGTAGAGTTGAATATACCATGTGGAAGCACTATAAAGGCTTTACCTTCCTTTTTTAAATTCCTTATAATCCATTCTAAGCACAAACCATCAACTCCTTTTCCATTTGCAGTATATTTTGAGGAGAGTCCTTCGTTTTCAATTTCCTTTTTTAATGAGGTTGTTCCGCTCGTTATATAAGGCGGATTTGTTATTACCAAATCATATTTTTCATCTTCTGAATTCTCTATTTTAAGCGTGCCCAAATTAGAATCACTTAAAAAATGAAAAGTTTCATTTATTACTTCTGAAAATTTTGGAGCAAACGTTGGATACCTTTCAACTATTTCTGAAAGGTAAATTAGCATGTTGGCTTTAGCCAATATTATTACTCTTTCATCATCTTCGTCATTACCTTTATCAAAACCTATATATGTTATTTTAGGTTTTATTTCTCCTTTTGCATTAGGAAGGAAATCTCTTTTTCGATTTGGGTCCTGAAAAATTTCAGTAATAAAACCACCTACACCACAAAATGGGTCACATACGCGAGTGCCAGGTTTCAACTTTTCAACATCAGCCATCTCTATGATAGCTCTAACAACCTTTCTAGGCGTAAAAAATTGACCAAGTCTACTTTTATCGGAACTCTGTTTTAAAAATGTTTCAAAAAGCTTTGTTTTAAAATCTTTTTGAATGTTGTTTAGAGAACCAAATTTTGAATATTTTTCAAGAGAATTTTTAAACAGCGAAGCTTGTGATTCAATAGCATTCTCTTTTGAATCGACAAATATAGTACCATTTAAAATTGTAGTTCCATCCTTTCCTGCTGGGAATAACTCGTTCTTTATCCGCTTTCGACAGTTATTAGCATAATAGTTTAATGCTTCCTTTGCATTGTTACTCTTTGAAAGCTCCAAAACAAAGTCAAAATTATAAGGACTTTTTAAAACTTCTAAATCACTTAAAAATTTGAAAATGAATAATTCTACTACGTTATATAGACATTTGGTTGGGCTTTTCCCTGTATTAACATAAATATCCTGCCAAACCGAAGTTGCGAGTTTGATAGGGTTAACTTCTTCAATTGATTTCAGAATAGAATTAGTTTTCGAAATTGAACTAATAATTCTTTTGATATAGAATAAAGTGTTTTCTGTTTCTAATTCTAATTTCTCTTTGTCTTTTTCAGATTTCTTTTGTAATATGAAGGGTTCTTTTAGAAATTTTTTATCTTCATTTTTAATTATACTATAGCTTCTTTCTTTTCCAGTTGTCCTGTCAATATAATTGTTTTCGGAGTTTTCCATTTTAGGGTTAATCCAAATATAATTTTCGCCATCTGAAATAATGCCAAATACAGAATTCAACTCTTGGCACAAATCATTACATTGTTCAACTGCATCTTTCTTTTGAGCTTCAGATTGAAATTCCTTAGGTTGCTTATATTCAATAACTCCAATAACTCTAAGGTCTTTGGAGTTCGTGCGTTCAACAACTAGTCCGTCAGGTTGTCTTTTTCCATATTTACCATAGTTCTTAGATGGAATTACTTTGGCTTTCTTATATTGATTTAGAGAAGTACGTTGAAGAGGGTAATACTCGTATTCTGCTATATAGATTCCATTCTTCTGGAAACCTAATGATTGTAGTTCTTCTCCCATTTTAAAATATTATTTCGCCTTGTTTGACATTTTTGTTTTTAATATATTTTGATTGCTCTTCAGCTAAGGAAAATACGATATCAGAACATTCGTATTTATGAGCTTCTTCAACAAGGATATCTGCAACAAATAGGTTTTTTATTTTTTCGATATCGGTGTTGATAAATTCTGCAAGTTTTGCAAGATTCGCAAATGGAAATTTTTTACGTCCATTTTCTATTTTACTGATATCAGTCATAATTATTCCTATCCCCTGACCAAAATCACTTTGATTTAATCCTTTTTTATTCCTCTCAGTCCTTAAATACTCTCCAAATGTTGCCATAAGATGTACTTGCTAATTATTAACTTGCTAAATTCTAGCAAATATATAATTTTAAGTTAGATTAACATTAAGTTGGACTCTCTTTTTTTGCTGTGGGAAAGGGCAAGCGCTTTTGGTTTTTCAGCGTTGGGTTCGAGATTCGGCAAAAACCAAATGTGCTTGACCGAGCGTTGGACTTTTTTCAGCTTGCAGGTAACGTGATTCAACTTGGAGACGGCTGGCTTTCAGAGACGTTCCCTTCATGCCTACTCCTAACTCCTTAAAGGTACTGATTTTCATTTTTACACTGAACCGCCCGCTGTATCCAAGGTGATGTGTGTGCCTTGAATGGTGAATATAGTTCATTTAAATGGGCGTTCCA
>NZ_PVTR01000030.1:1843-5079 GCF_003003005.1 Mongoliibacter ruber | reverse complement strand
TGTATAAATGAGGCGGCGACCTACTCTCCCGGGTGTAACCCCAGTACCATCGGCGCTGCAGGGCTTAACTTCTCTGTTCGGGATGGGAAGAGGTGGAACCCCTGCGCGAGGCCGCCAAAATCTTTGAGAATTATAGATACGCGAAGCGAGACATTAGACTCTGTCTTCCGTATTCCGTTCTTATCTCTTAATATCTTATGTTCTTTGCCGGTCTAATCTCTCGGCTCTCGCTTCAAGATTCCAGACAATTGATATGTTTCGCAGAAAATGCAACAGCCTAAGGCATGGCAAGCTTTCGGGCTATTAGTACTGCTCGGCTTTGTCATTGCTGACTTTACACCTGCAGCCTATCGACGTCATCGTCTCTGACGGCCCTGTTTGGAAGTCTCATCTCGGAGGGGGTTTCGCACTTAGATGCTTTCAGCGCTTATCCCTGCCCGACGTAGCTACCCGGCAGTGCAGTTGGCACCACAACCGGTACACCAGCGGTCGGTCCAACCCGGTCCTCTCGTACTAAGGTCAGAACTCCTCAAACTTCCCACGCCCGCAACAGATAGGGACCGAACTGTCTCACGACGTTCTGAACCCAGCTCGCGTGCCACTTTAATGGGCGAACAGCCCAACCCTTGGGACCTTCTCCAGCCCCAGGATGTGACGAGCCGACATCGAGGTGCCAAACCTCCCCGTCGATATGAGCTCTTGGGGGAGATCAGCCTGTTATCCCCAGAGTACCTTTTATCCTTTGAGCGACGGCCTTTCCATACAGTACCGCCGGATCACTATACCCGTGTTTCCACCCTGCTCGGCTTGTAGGCCTTACAGTCAAGCTCCCTTATGCTATTGCACTCCGCGCACGGTTACCAAGCGTGCTGAGGGAACCTTTGGAAGCCTCCGTTATCCTTTTGGAGGCGACCACCCCAGTCAAACTACCCACCAAGCAATGTCCCCCGTAAGACGGGGTTAGATACCAGGCAAACAAAGGGCGGTATTTCAACAGCGACTCCTCCATGCCTGGCGACACAGATTCGCAGTCTCCCGCCTATCCTACACATCGTTTACCCGATACCAATGCTAAGCTGCAGTAAAGGTTCATGGGGTCTTTCCGTCCCGTTGCGGGTACGCGGCATCTTCACCGCGACTACAATTTCACCGAGCTCATGGCTGAGACAGCGCCCAGATCGTTACACCATTCGTGCAGGTCGGAACTTACCCGACAAGGAATTTCGCTACCTTAGGACCGTTATAGTTACGGCCGCCGTTTACCGGGGCTTCAATTCAATGCTTCTCTTACGATAA
Source organism: Mongoliibacter ruber (assembly GCF_003003005.1). GTDB lineage: Bacteria > Bacteroidota > Bacteroidia > Cytophagales > Cyclobacteriaceae > Mongoliibacter > Mongoliibacter ruber. The sequence continues at coordinate 3,783 of NZ_PVTR01000030.1, read as the reverse complement.
CATCCCCTCTTAACCTTCCGGCACCGGGCAGGTGTCAGGCCTTATACTTCATCTCTCGATTTCGCAAAGCCATGTGTTTTTGCTAAACAGTCGCCTGGGCCTTTTCACTGCGGCCCCCCATTACAGAGGGCGCCCCTTCTCCCGAAGTTACAGGGCCATTTTGCCGAGTTCCTTAGCCATGATTCACTCGAGCACCTCAGGATTCTCTCCTTGACCACCTGTGTCGGTTTGCGGTACGGGTCTACATACTCTTATCGCTAGAAGTTTTTCTTGGAAGCTTTTAGGGACACTATCCGCGCTCCCGAAAGATTGCGGTACTGTCAGGTTCAGCTGGATCTGCGCATTTAACTACAAATCCAATACCTACACCCTTTAACGCGGTATTCCGTCACCGCGCGGTCCTTTCACTACTCCGTCACTCCGTCACCTGTATGTAAAGTACGGGAATATTAACCCGTTTGCCATCGGAATCCCCTCTCGGGTTATCCTTAGGTCCCGACTGACCCTGATCCGATTAGCGTTGATCAGGAAACCTTGGTCTATCGGTGTGCGGGTTTCTCGCCCGCATTATCGTTACTTATGCCTACATTTGCTTTTCCAAATCCTCCAGTGCACATCGCCATGCACATTCACCGGTAATTGGAATGCTCCCCTACCATCGATATAAATATCAATCCTACGCTTCGGTATTACACTTGATGCCCGATTATTATCGACGCCCTGCCGCTCGACCAGTGAGCTGTTACGCACTCTTTAAAGGAATAGCTGCTTCCAAGCTAACCTCCTGGCTGTCTCTGCAGCTGGACCACCTTTGTTCAACTTAGTGTAAATTTTGGGACCTTAGCGGTAGGTCTGGGTTCTTTCCCTCTCGGACTCGGACCTTAGCACCCAAGCCCTCACTGCCGCTACTGTATAAAGGCATTCGGAGTTCGTCAGGATTTGGTAGGATGTGACTCCCCCTAGTCCTATCGGTAGCTCTACCTCCTTCATACATTACACGACGCTGTTCCTAAAAACATTTCGGGGAGTACGAGCTATTTCTCAGTTTGATTGGCCTTTCACCCCTACCCACAGATCATCCGGAAACTTTTCAACGTTTATCGGTTCGGTCCTCCATACTGTGTTACCAGTACTTCAACCTGTCCATGGGTAGATCACAAAGTTTCGCGTCTACCCCCACTGACTCAACGCCCTGTTCAGACTCGCTTTCGCTCCGGCTGCGGACATCCATATCCTTAACCTCGCCAGTGAGGAGTAACTCGTAGGCTCATTATGCAAAAGGCACGCCGTCATCCCGAATTTCATCAGGACTCCGACCGCTTGTAAGCGTACGGTTTCAGGTTCTATTTCACCCCGTTATTCACGGTACTTTTCACCTTTCCCTCACGGTACTTGTTCACTATCGGTCTCCCAGGAGTATTTAGCCTTACCGGATGGTGCCGGCGAATTCAACCGGGATTTCTCCTGTCCCGGCCTACTCAGGATACCCGCCTCGTAATTCATGCTTCCCATACGGGACTGTCACCCTCTCCGGTCAGCCTTCCCAGACTGCTCAGGTCACATTCATTACAATTATGCAGGTCCTATTACCCCGCTCATGCCGTAACATAAACGGTTTGGGCTAATCCGCTTTCGCTCGCCACTACTTACGGAATCACTGTTGTTTTCTCCTCCTCTGCTTACTTAGATGTTTCAGTTCAGCAGGTTTGCCTACCTTGCGGTATACCCGTATAAATACAGGTGGGTTGCCCCATTCGGACATCCACGGATCAAGTCCCCTTGCGGATCCCCGTGGCTTTTCGCAGCTTGGCACGTCCTTCTTCGCCTCTGGGAGCCTAGGCATCCCCCGTACGCCCTTGTTCACTTACTCACACCGCACACCCTTTTGCAAATGTGCAGCGCGCCTTATTCATCAGCAATATCACATCTCTGTAATAAAG
>NZ_PVTR01000029.1 GCF_003003005.1 Mongoliibacter ruber | reverse complement strand
TCACATCATCAGGGTTCACAGGATCTCCGTTCAAGGTATCGTTATCCAATACATTGCCCGGTACTGTGCCGCCTTCTGTGCCGCTGATCGGACCGAAGTCATCATCATTGGCCTCTATTCCTGGCGCTGTCACAGTTACAGTTACTGTCGCTGTATCACAGTTGCCAGGGTTCAACACCTCACAGATGCTGTACGCTACTTCGTAGTCTCCCGCTGGCGTGTTCGGTGCTACCGTAACCGTTCCATCTGGGTTGATCACTACCGGAGAGTTTGGATCTACATTGATCGGTGTCAAGGTCACTTCTTCAGGGTTAACTGGCTCACCGTTCAACGTATCGTTATCCAATACATTGCCCGGTACTGTGCCACCTGTCGTTCCATTGATCGGACCTAAGTCATCATCATTAGCTTCTATCTCATTAGGAACAAGAATTACTTCCTCTTCATCTGTCGTAGGATCTGTAGGATCGCCATCAGGATCTGTGCCCGTCGCGCTCGCTACGTTCAGCACGCTACCTGCATCTACATCTGCCTGTGTTACTGTATAGGTCGTCGTAAAGGTCTCAATGTCCCCAGGAGCCAATACTGCTATCGTCTCGCTCAGTTCTGTCAATGGATCTTCTACCTCTATATTGGTCAAGGTAACATTGCCCGTGTTGGTCACTGTGATCGAATAGGCAATCACATCACCCTCAGCCGTGAAGCTGGTCGCATCCGCATCACCGTTAACCGACGTCACCGTCTTCTCAATCGTCAGCCCAGGCGCTGCATCAGGACCAGGTGTCGTGATCTCGTCTTCCGCAGGCGGAACCGGACCATCAGGACCATCGCCCGAAGCAGACGCAGCGTTCGTTACACTACCTGCATCTACATCTGCCTGTGTTACTGTATAGGTCGTCGTAAAGGTCTCAATGTCCCCAGGAGCCAATACTGCTATCGTCTCGCTCAGTTCTGTCAATGGATCTTCTACCTCTATATTGGTCAAGGTAACATTGCCCGTGTTGGTCACTGTGATCGAATAGGCAATCACATCACCCTCAGCCGTGAAGCTGGTCGCATCCGCATCACCGTTAACCGACGTGGCAGTCTTCACTACCACTAGCGATGGGTTCGAACCGGGACCATTAATAGTCACCATATCCGTATCCGTAACAGGACTTGGAATTGGTACACCTACATTTCCGCCGACAATAGGCATTGCAGTCGCAGTCGCAGTATTTTCAACTTGACCGTTATCGATATCGGATTGGATAATCGTGTAAGTCGCTGTAAATAATGCCGTTGCTCCAGGTGCTAAAGAAGGTACCGAAGTAGGTGTAATCGTTGATAAGCCAACCAATGGATCTTCAACCTCTACATCTGTCAAAGTCACAGTGCTGTTATTTAGAACCCTAAACGTATAGGTAATCTCATCGTTAAGCTCATAGGTAAGCTGCGAGGCAGTCTTAGTCAGTGTAAGATATGCATAAGTAATAGTAACCGTCGCAGGCTCAATAGAAGTTATCCCATCCACATCAGTAATGAAATATTGGATAGGATCAGGATCTCCTACAAAGCCAGTCTCAGGAGTGAACGTAATCTCTCCTGTAAATTCATCTACCGACCAGGTGCCCTGACCGGGAACTCCCAAGGACTCACTTGGATTATTTGTCCCGACTATCCGCACTGCATTCAGGCCAAAAAATCCATTGTCATTCCCCACAACATCAAGCGTAACTGCCTGACCTACTGGGTTGCCAAGGCTTGAATCATCATTGGCAATAGGTGGGGCGATCACCTGAGTCTCTGCTTTCGCTTCGAGTTCTGGACCTCCAACATTATCGACAGAAGCTGGTATTTCAACATTGACAATATTTTCCAATGTGCCGCTAAAATCGGTTGTATTTATGGTGATTGTATACACGACACTTGACCCACCTGCAGTATTACTGAAAGGAAGCCCAACATTATCTTCAATCGCTCCTGTATGGGTAACATTTGGATCATATGAAGATGTCGCATTTCCAGTAGTTACGACCGTGAAGCTTACGTTATTCGGATCAATTCCAGTAGGTACAAGATCAGTGACCGAAACACCAGATGCCCCAAAAGGACCATCATTCTGTACAGTAACGGTAAAAACAGCTTCTTCACCTCTCAAGTAGCTTTCTTCGTCAACGGTTTTCACAACTGTCACATTGGCCGCAAATGTGAGGATACTAGTGATACATATAGCTCCGTCGTTATCGTTAGAGCCTGGAGCGTCAGAAATCAGGGTACTTGCACCGGTTGAAGTATCAAATTGGTAGAAACCACCGGTGTTTCCTGCGCCATAGACATTACCAAGAGCGTCTGCATACATAGCACCCATAGCACTGTTACCTTGGTTTGGAGTGCCAACATTGGTCATAAGACCCGTGGTCGGGTCAAGGGAGACCAGTTGCCAATTATTATCATTCACGCCCCAAAAGTTCCCGGTATTCACATCATAAGCGATGTCTGTCACTCGGTTACCATTGTTGGTGACATCGATATCTTCTACTACAGCTATAGTTTGGACATTGATCTTATAAAGTTTGGTATTGGTGTTATTAAGAACCCATAAATACCCATCAGCATCAAAATCTCCTGAGAAGAAACTTCCTACTGTATTCGGAAGACCTGTAACTTCACCGAGCGTCGTACCAACACCATTAGCACCTATCACAATCAACCTGTTTCTAGGGTTATTCACATCATCACGTCCGCGGCGAATACCGTAAACATAATTATCCACGGAATTGAATCCTATTGCATTGTATCTAAAGTCACTGGTTCCGATTAGTGGGAAAGTGAAAGGATTTCCCGACCTGTCAACTAAAAACAATTCATCATCTTGAGAAAGAAAAACTCTGTTTTCATCACAGGCATCCACGAACGGAAGCAAAGGATCTGTAGTGGCGCTTGCCTCGTTATTAGTAGGATCTGGGTCATCATTTTCTGCAGAAACTGTAGCCACATTGGTATAGTTTCCAGCTCCATTTACTCTAGCCACTATTTGAAGCGTTGCAATATCTTCATTTGACATATTACTAATATCCCACAAGCCCGTATCAGGGAAATACTGACCAAAGCCAACAGAAACTGAATGACTCACATAAGTATAACCAGACGGCAAAACATCTTCAACCTCGACACCTGTTGCTCCGCTAGGCCCATTATTTGTAACAGTTACAGTAAATGTAACTTCTTCACCTACCAAAGGAGTCGGATTATTTACAGTTTTGGTAACCGCTAGGTCAGATTCAGCATTATTAGTATCGGTTGCTGTATTATTACTTGGATCTGTATCATTGATATTTGGGGGAGCTTCAGCCGTAACTGTATTCGTTAAGGGCCCTGTAAAACCGGAAGGAACAGTGACTGTCAAGGTATAAGTAACTGTACCTCCGACTGGTAAATTAACCAAATCATCTATTGCACCTGTTTGAGTACCTGAAACGTTTGTAGTAGCACCCCCCGAAGCTATAGCTGTATAACTGTAATTAGCTGCTGGAATACCAGGAATCAATGGATCTTCAACTCGAACATTTGTAGCTCCAAAAGGTCCTACATTTGTCACTTCTATGGTATAAACCACGTTAGATCCCGGTGAATAAATATCACTCCCATCTGTTTTCGTAACTTGAATATCTGCATCAAATGTGAGAATGCTAGATGCACAAATTGCCCCATCATTTAGGGATGATGAAGGAGCATCGGAAATAACAGTTCGTTGTCCCGTAGTTAAATCAAACTGATAAAAACCACTTCCATTATTTGCTGCACCATAGAACCCACCTAAAGCATCTATAAACAAAGCCCCAAAAGAAATTGCAGTAGGAGGCGTTGGACCCACGGCATCGACTGCGCCAGTAGTTCTATTTATTTTCCATATTCTCCCTGGTGCATTAGGGTCTCCTGGACCAAGCACCGTATATAAAAATCCATCAACTGGATTATATGCTATATCAAAAAAGATTGCATTTCTAAACAGAGTTAATGTTTGAACCACAGCTCTAGTTGAAACATCAATTTTATAAATCCTGTTTGCAAGATCGCCAGGGCTATGAACATAAAGAATACCATCTTCATCAAAATCCCCAGATAGGTAGTTCCTGTTTTCAGGAAGTCCAGTGACTGGACCAAGATCTACTGGAATTCCAGATTGGTCTATCCTTACCAATCTATTAGTACTGGAACGGATTCCATACACAAGATTATCTTGGGAATTATACCCTATAGCATTATATGTAATTCCATGTGTACCATCATCAATCGGCTCAAAAACGAAAGGATTATCGGACCTGATTATATCATATAAAATCGATGGATCTCCACTAACAATTGACTGATTGAGAAGCAACCTATTATCTCCACAATCAAAAGGCATTGCAGGTTGGGTAGTAACGCTTGCTTCATTATTAGTAGGATCTGTATCATTGATATTTGGGGGAGCTTCAGCCGTAACTGTATTCGTTAAGGGCCCTGTAAAACCGGAAGGAACAGTGACTGTCAAGATATAAGTAACTGTACCTCCAACAGGTAAATTAACCAAATCATCAATAGCACCTGTTTGAGTACCAGATACAGTTGTTGTTGCATCCCCTGAAACCGTAGCTGTATAACTGTGGTTAGCTTCCGGAATACCGGCAATCAATGGATCTGAAACTTGAACATTTGTAGCTCCAAAAGGCCCTGCATTGGTAACTGTTATAGTGTAAACAAGATTATCTCCTGAAAAATAAGTTTGATTATTGACTGTTTTTGTAACTTGAATATCTGCGTCAAAAGTAAGGGTACTTGTATAACACATAGCACCATCATTGTTAGACGAGCTTGGAGAATTTGAAATTAGTGTACTTTGCCCTGTATTTCTATCAAATTGAAAAAATCCACCTCCATTAACCGCTCCATAAATATTTCCATCTATATCGACATACATTGCTCCAACGCCACCGCCCGATAGATTTGGTGTACCAACATTAATCCAAGCGCCAGTATTTTGATTAATCCTGACCAACTGCCGAGTATTACTTGATACACCCCAAAAATTCCCGGAAATATTATCATATGCAATATCAGTTACCCGATCATTCGTGCCAATGTTTACAGCCCTGTCTTCTTCAACAGTTCTAGTTTGGACATTAACCTTATAAATCCGTGTACTGTTATTGTTAAGAACCCAAAGAAATCCATCCGGATCAAAATCTGCCGCAACATAAGTAGAGTTAGCTGGAAGACCTGATACTGGTCCCATGTCACGAGCCACACCCGTAGCATCAATAACAATTAATCGATTGGTTGCTGTTACACTAGGATCAATCCTAAAACCATAAATAAGGTTATCAATAGGATTAAAACCAATAGCATTATAGTCAAAAGCACTAGTGCCAATCGTAGGGTAAGAGAATGGGTTTACTGAGCGATCAACATTGCGGAGTTGATTCCCTTGAGAAAGAAAAATAGTGTTTGCAGCACAGACATCGTCAAAGGCCTCAAAAGCCTCTGATACTGGGATAAAGGCAATATCACCTATATCCAATCTGTGACCAGTAGTAGCGCTAGTAGGTGAATTCAAGCCAATTATCATTCGGTCTGACAAACCATCAACGCGAACCAAAACAGATCCTCTAGCATCATTAGAATTGTAAGCCCCAGTCAGATTATTCTGGGTTGCAAAGCGTCTGTTATCAGGGGCAGCAAAAACACCTATATTAGGTGATGTCGCAGTCCCTGGTGTCAGTGAAACTGAGGTGGGCTGGTTTGTACCATCTAGTCGCGATTGAAAAAATACCCGATCTTGCCAACCTGTACTTACGGTTGATCTATCGATATTATTTGCTCTAAAGCGCAGACCAACAATCGGTTCAGAAAACTGGATCACCATAAACCCGGCATTCGTTAGATCACCAGAACAGTCTACCCCAGTCGTAGATCTAAACCATATCATACCCGAATCTTCGTCGAAAGGCTCGCCAGCGCCAACATATTGTGGAGTCGTATCAATAATTCTTGGAGAATTTTGACCACAAACTGCACCAGTGAAACTTATTTCCGCATCAACCCCACTTCCTCCGATATTAGTAATGGTAACACCATTAGCGATATTGGTTCCTGGCGCAAGCACATCTGTCCACTTAAGTAGCACCTCACCCGATTGGGCGTGTAAACTATTGTTAGCCAACAATATTCCAGCGAATACAACAAAAAAATTAAGAATAGCCAAAGAGAGCTGTCGTTTTAAAGGACCTCTTGATCTTCTGAATAGATGATTAGTCATGGCAAAAAAAGAAGTCGGTAAATTGGCATTTTGCATTTTTAAAATACCAAGTAAATAGGCCAAGTAAATTTGTAAATATTTCATCATGCGTGCGATTTCAAATTAAATGCATTATATCAATAAGAGATAGTCCTCTGACTACTTGATCAAAGTATTAAACACTATGTCAGATAGGGTTTTAATTGGAAAAATCTTTTCACTAGTGACATATGAGACCACTGATCTTTTACCGGTTTCAAAATAGATTCTAGTGGGGAACGGATTATTCCACACTACTTCAGAATAAGTAATGAAGTCACTTTTTACAGCCGCTGCAGAAACGATCAGATAGCCTCCAATAATTTGAGGCCTACCACTCACTGATTTCTTCTTAAGTGGATTAAAATCATGAATAAACCATAGTTCCGTCAATGTTGAATTGATCCTTAAAATCTGATTATCAATAGTCCACAAATTTTCTATTTGGCTATTTGTGTAATTTTTAAACCTGATAGTCGTAGAAGGAACTGGCCCTTTATCGAGAATATTCGCAAACCCAAAAGCAAATTTTGAGGAAGTGATTTTTGCATTTACCATCCCAGATACTGTCAAAAACAGACTGAAGAGGATTAATAGGTAAATATTTTTATTCATATCATTTGTATTAAAATCGACAACGAGATTCTTTTTATTCTTTCCTCCTACCACACTGGGTATGAGCCATGATCATTTTTTTAAATCAATTCCGGTTGTGCACACACACTTAGATTAGCATTCAGCTTTTTATTCAAAGAGTATTCTACACTTCAGGGATTGATAGTATTGTGTTTTTTTCCTATCAATCCCCAAATTGTATTCATGAATCAATCTTTGGATCCTCCCAATTTCAGCTCCGTCCTTCTGTTGAGTTGGTGCATCGCTTCTGTGCATGGAACCGTGCCGCAGTCATGGACAGGCATGTTCTTGCCAAACCACTCATACTCCATCCTCGAGGCCTCAATTCCCCTGTTGATCAGGTAATCCTTCACTACCTCAGCCCTGCGCT
>NZ_PVTR01000028.1 GCF_003003005.1 Mongoliibacter ruber | reverse complement strand
AACCCGAGGCTATTAACATTTGACCCCTTTGGGGTCTAAGATATTCCTACTTAAACCGCAAAAAAATTAACCATTGATATCACTGAATCAGACTTCTTATGGCTGTGAAAAATTAAAAATGTTAAAGGTTGGGCGGATTGTACGTGTAGGTAATTTCGGCGTTATGAGTCAAAAGCGAGGCTTATCTGCGTTCATCTGCGATATCTGCGGAAAAAAAATGTGTCGTAAACTTGCCTCCCGGAGGGATAGGTTGTAAAAAAGTCCAACACCCCAAAAACCACCTACCCTTTCATATTTACATTATGCTACATACTATTTGATAGTTTGCGTTTTCATCCTAAATTTAAAGAGGTAAAAAACACTAATTTTTTACAGTCTTTACCTTATTTTTAAAATAAGAATAGACAAACCCCAACCTCTGTTTACTATTAAATTTTGCTCAAATGACTTATTCTCATGAGTTTCAACAATCAAAGGAAAACCCTGAACTGTTTTGGGGAGAAAAGGCAAAAGATATTGCCTGGTTTGAATTTCCTCAAAAAATTCTTTCACAAAACGAAAATGGATTTTTCCGTTGGTTTGAAGCAGGTAAATTAAACACTTCTTATCTCTGCCTCGATCACCATGTAAAAAGTGGAAGAGCGGATCAAACTGCTTTGATCTATGATTCTCCTGTCACTCAAAGTGTAGTAAAATTCACCTATAAGGAACTCAGGGATAAGGTAGCACTTTTTGCAGGTTTGTTGGACTCGAAAGGTGTGGAAAAGGGAGATACTGTGATCATTTATATGCCCATGGTTCCGGAGGCGGTGATTGCAATGCTGGCGTGTGCCCGACTGGGTGCCATCCACTCTGTTGTCTTTGGTGGGTTTGCATCACATGAGCTTGCGATAAGAATCGACGATGCCAAGCCAAAAGTCATTCTCTCTGCTTCCTGTGGAATTGAGTTTGACAGGATCATTCCATACAAACCTTTGATTGATGCGGCACTTCGAGAATCAATTCACCAACCAGACTTCCATATCATTTTTCAAAGGCCAATGATGGTGGCAGAACTCTTTTCGGAAAAAGAATTGGACTGGAATCAAGCGCTTCAATCTGCGAAGGCCAAAAGTTATATTCCTGTAGATGCACATGACCCCTTGTACATTCTATACACCTCAGGGACAACAGGCAAACCCAAAGGAATTATCAGAGATAATGGAGGACATGCGGTAGCCATGAAATACAGCATGCGAGCCGTCTATGACACCCATCCGGGGGAAGTTTTCTGGGCGGCTTCTGACATTGGTTGGGCAGTAGGACATTCTTACATTGTCTACGCTCCTCTTATCAGCGGTTGCACTACTATTCTTTTTGAAGGTAAACCAATACGGACACCTGACGCAGGAACATTCTGGAGAATCATTGAACAGCATCAGGTAAAAACCTTCTTCACAGCACCTACTGCCATACGTGCCATTAAGAAAGAGGACAGTGAAGGGCTTTTGTTCACTAAATATGATGTAAGTTCTTTAAAATACCTTTTCCTAGCCGGGGAGCGATGTGATCCGGCAACCTATGAATGGGTAAGTGAACTGCTTCAGGTGCCTGTAATCGATCACTGGTGGCAGACTGAATCCGGTTCACCGATGTTGGCCAATATGGCTGGTCTAGGCTTAAAGACTATCAAGCCAGGCTCCTCTTCTACTCCAGTACCAGGATATGATATACAGATTATGGGAGAAGAGGGTCAGTTACTCGATGCCAATATGGAAGGATATGTAGTGATCAAGCTACCATTGGCACCAGGCTGCCTCCCTACCCTATGGAAAGATGATGATAGGTTCCACAAATCATACTTATCAAGGTTTGAAGGGTTTTACCTCACAGGAGATGGCGGCTATAAAGACGAAGACAACTATTTCTATATCATGGGTCGGGTAGATGATGTCATCAATGTCAGCGGGCACCGCCTATCAACAGGTGAAATGGAGGAGATTGTGGCAGCAAACCCAGCCGTAGCCGAATGCGCAGTGGTGGGCATTGCAGACAAACTCAGGGGGCAGAGACCTGTCGCACTGGTTGTATTAAAAGACAGCAAGCCCATTTCACAAGAAGAGCTGGAGGCACAATTGATTCAAAGTATCAGGGGAAAAATCGGTGCGATTGCCTATTTTAAATCTGCCATCATTGTGAAACGACTTCCAAAGACCCGTTCAGGAAAAATCCTGCGAAAAATCATACGGAATATTGCGGATGGGGTCCATTTTGAGATGCCTTCTACTATTGATGATCCATTGATTTTGGAAGAAATTCGTACATCTCTACATGCATACAAAATTGGGCTTGAGTTTGATTTGAACTGATCCACAGGAGTTGGTTCATAGGAAGGAAATTATCTAATCTATATTAAAAAATGGGCCAGAAAATCATCTCTGAATTGCTTCAACAGTCCCTTCAAAAAGCAGTGGACAATAAAAGTGTTTATAGTATTGCGATGAAAGTGGAAGACGGATCTGGTAACATATCCTGGTCAGGTACGGCAGGAGATATGAATGTAGATTCTAGGTATTTTATCGCTTCTGTAACAAAAATGTACATCACAGTCATCGTGATGAAACTGATTGAAGCGGGTAAAATTGCTCTTGAAGACCTGATCATCAAACATTTACCTGACCAATACTGCAATGGCATTCATGTACTCAAAGGAACAGATTACTCCAATCAAATCACCATCAAACACCTCATCAGCAATACCTCGGGTATTCCTGATTATTTTTTCCACCAACAGAAGAATGGGAAGACTGTAGCAGATGAACTGTTGGATGGCCATGATGAGCCATGGCCATTAGACAGAACCATTGGTCTCATTAAAAAACTAAAGCCAAATTTTAAACCCGGTGCCAAAGCGGCCTACTCAGATTCCAATTACCAGCTTTTGGGTAAAATCATTGAAGAAGTTACCGGGCAACCTATCCAGGAGGTGATGAAGCTTTTTATTTTTGAACCCCTCGGATTGAAAAACACCTATATCTACGATGATCCAAGCGACACCAGTCCAACACCCTTTTACTATGGTGCTAAAAAATTATGGTTGCCCCAATACATGGCCTCCATTGCTCCGGAGGGAGGGATCGTTTCCACTGTGGATGAGGTAATGATCTTTCTTAAAGCATTTTTTTCGGGTGTCTTTTTCCCAAAAGAAAAGATAGAATCCATGAAACAATGGAAGATGATTTTACCTCCTCCAGGATTGTTTCTCTTTGGTATAGGATTGGAGAAATTGTGGATTCCATGGATACTTTCTCCCTTCAAATATCCAGGTGAAATTCTGGGATTTTGGGGACAGACAGGCTCCTTTGCTTTTTATAATCCCAAGGCAGACCTGTATTTCTGCGGGGCAACCAATCAGATCAATGGAAGGGGCCACAGAAAAGCCACTGGTTTGATGTTAAAAACCATCAAAAGTTTGTTGTGAATCCTGTGAAAAGATAATCCGGAAGCAATGGGCGATGACTTACATATAACAACCTATAAAGACTTTAATGATTATTATGAAGCCGCAAATACACCAGTCAGATCAAAGATCAATGAATTTCATGTCCTTCGTTTCAGTGAATTAGGGGATGATATTGTCCCTTTTATGAGACCTTCTAGTATAACCAATTTTCAGGTTGCGATTGACAGTGACCTGTAAGCTGCATTAGGTGTTTTTGATATCCGGAAAGAAATTGAAGAAAACACCATGGTCATCTATCTATTAAGTGGTGTCAAGTCCCTGAAAGATAAATTTTGTGATGACTAAAGTCATTATTTTTATTGAGGGTGCTCATATTTGTCTTGACCTTCTCCTTCTAATTTTGCAAAAAGCTTTACCGGAATTTTGTAAAAGAGTCGGGCATTTTGGTGCCCTAGGCAGTAGCTGAATTAGGTTTCTAAAACATTGCAAGAGTATTATTTCTATGTTTATTCATAAGTTATACTGGTATGAAAAAAGTGTATTTCAATGACAGGACTGAATTACTCGAACGAAGTAAGGTTTATAAGACTGAAACGTTTTCCGAAGAACTGATTAAGGATTTACCGAACCCCATTAAAAAATACCTTCGTGTTTGTGGCTATATGAATACAGCAGTGCCAGTAAATGCCAATATTTACTGGGCTGAAAGCTGGTTAAAAATGTCTCCTGAAAAGAATTGGGGAAGACTGCATACTACTCAATTTAACTCGGTAAAACCCATAGGTCGCGTAGCCTATATGAAGTTTTCGTCTATGCCTGTTGCTGCCCGTGACCTTTATCGTGATGGTTATGGAGAAATGAATGGAAAGCTCTTCAATTTAATAAGAGTTGTTTTTGACAACAGTAGAGAAACTGCACAATCTGCCTTGATTACAACCTTCTGTGAATTTATGTTCATACCAGGCTACCTATTGTTGGACAATGTTAAATGGGAGCAAATTGATGAATTATCAGTTCGAGGAATACTTACCGATAGCGGAATTGAAGTATCCGGGGTTTTTCACTTCAATAAAGAAGGATTATTTACACACTTTGAAACAAACGACCGCTACTTTTCTATTGGGAAAAACACTTATAAAAAAGTTCGATTTTCTGCAATAGTTGAAAGTTATAAAATGCAAGGCAGTATTAAAATCAATGAGAAAGTGAAAATTGTGTGGCACTTGCCAGAAGGTGATTATGTGTATTATAAAGGAATTATAGACAGGATTAAGATTAATGTTTTGGAGTGATTAAGAATACTTTATTATCATTATTGACATGGCCTTTATTGGAATTACATCGAATATAGGTGCTGGTTCACTTGGAAATCAAAAAAAATGGAAGCGAAAAGAATATTAAGGTTGAGCCTAAGGTTTATATTATTGCTAATTATCTATTTTCCCATCTGGATATTGGGAACGATGGCTATGGGGACACTGACTCCTGAATATCCATCTGAACCTGGTTTGATGGATGAAAACATTGGCTTGCTGCTATTGGGAATCATTAATACGGCTTTAATTGTAAGTCTCGTTGTTACCTCCCGCTGGTACGGTTGGCGTTTGGCAGCAGGGCTAGCATTTGCATATTACGGTTCATTTACCTTACTCACGCAGATTGAGTCCTGGTATTTTCTGAGTGAGACAACCGTGCCGCCCCCTTTGCTTCCCAGGTTATTTATTATGGGCTTATCCATACCCTTAATTTATATACCGTTAGCAGTACTCATTTGTGGCAAATGGAAGAGGGATGAGAATACCCATCAGTTGCCAAAAAGGATGAACATTTCTGCAAAAGAGTTACTGCTGAAACTGGGAATTATTGCGGTAGTTTATCTGATCATTTATTGGTTGGCGGGATACTATATCGCTTGGCAAAATCCCGAACTCAGGGACTTTTATGGAAGCCCGGGAGAAATTAAGCCTTTTCTTCCCCATACTTTGGATACTTTTGGAGGTACACCTAGCCTTATGATCCTGCAATTGTTCAGAGGTATTTTATTTGCTCTGATAGCAATGCCTGTCATTTTAGGTTCAAAGGTAAATAGATGGCTTACTGCCTTTCTGGTGGGGTTACTATTTGCTATTCCTCATTTGGTCCATATCCTCCCTAATCCATTGATGCCCTTAGCCAGTGTGAGATTGAGCCATATGGTAGAAACGGCTTCTTCCTCATTCATATTCGGATTGTTTGTAGTATGGCTGCTAAGCAGTAGTTATGGTAAAAGAAAGGATTTATCAATTTAGGCATATGATCATTTAGAAATGAATTCAATAAGACTGAATTATTTAAGCACTGGAAACCGACATAAAGAAACGCTACTTTTTGTCCACGGAGCTGGAGGAAATGCCAATCAATTCCAAATACAGCAGGATTTTTTTTCTGATCGATATCAGGTAGTATCTCTATCCTTAAGGGGACATGGAGATTCTCCAAAGCCTTCACCCAACACCACGGATCAATACACTTTGGATCTTTTCGCAGCAGACATCATCCAATTGATCAAAGACTTGGATTTGAGCAGTATCCATTTTGTCGGTAATTCCGCCGGAGGAGTACTAGGTTTTTTAGTAGTCAGCCAAATGCATGAAAGGTTCGCAAGCTTGACCACTTTCGGTACTACAGGACAAATGAAATTCCCCAAATTTATGGCTCCGGTTTTTAGGGGTTTTGATGATTTTATGCTCCGTTACTTTAAAAATTGGTACTTGAATTTGATGGCTTCCCAAACGGCCATGAATGAGTCAGCGAAAGAAATATGCTTTCAAATGTTTGTAAAAGCTACATTGGCTATTCCTCATTTCAGGTATAATTTGGTAAATTATGATTTTACGGGATTAATTGCGCAGAGCACCGTCCCCTACACATTGATCAGATGTGAATTTGATAAGGGGATTAATGGAATGTTGGATTCAACACTGAATGCCATGCGTAAAAACAAATTGGCAAAGGTGATTGAACTAGAAGGAGTCGGACATGTTGCCAACCTAGACAACCCTGAGACATTTAATAACTGCTTAAATGATGTATTGAATAACATAAATAGGTAGCTATGAAAAAAGCTTTGTTTTCTAGTTCTTATGGAGATTTATACTTTGAGCTTTTAGGCAATGAGAATGGTCCAACACTGGTTTTTATCCACGGAGTTGGTATGGATCACCATACTTTTCAGGAACAAATAAAACCATTAGCGTCACTGTATAGGATCTTGGTCTGGGATTTACCAGGTCATGGTGCTTCTACCTTGAAAAATTACCATAAGCGATTTACCGAAATTTCTGCCGATTGTTTGAACGAGCTTATAGAAGAACTTCAAATTGCCCAAGCAATTTTGGTGGGACAGTCTTTGGGCAGTATGGTTGCCCAGCATTTTCAGCTCAAACATCCCGATAAAGTTTTGGCTGTGGTACATGCCCCAGGAATTGAGTTGCAATCGCACATCGGGCAATGGGCAAAGAAGCTCGTTCCCTCTTTTATCTTTTTAATCGGCTTGATTCCCGAAAAAATGTTTTATAAGTCGTTTGGAAAACACCGGGCGGTAAAGAAGGAAGTTCAGGAATACTTATCCGCTTCCATATCGCATACGGGGAAAAAATTTGTCTTACAGGTTACTACTGACATGTGCTATGACCTAATCGATCCCTCACCTCAGCCACCCAAAGCCCCCCTTTTTATCCTTTATGGAGATAAGGATTTGGGCTTTATCAGAAAGGCTTCCAAAGCCTGGTCTAAAAAGGAATCTACTAGCCAATGTGTGGAAATTCCCAGTGCCAATCATATAGCCAATCAGGATAATCCAAAAGCATTTAACCGCGCTTTGATTGGGTTTTTGAATGACTTATAGAAATCTTTCAAAACCTTAGAGATGCTGAAGCTTGAACATAAATTAAGGCTCCAAATAATTGTATAATAGTTAGTTAATATCCAAGTTAAAGGTTTGAATCCGTAACCTGGTCTTTAGAAAAAAAAGCAATTCGAAATTTGGGACTTCAATAAGGCAATTTTAATTTATATGATTATCCGTAATCATGCCACTAATCAATTAAACGAGGTTTTTTTGGCAAAGTGATACTAATAGATATTGGATATTTATTCTATGTTAAATTACTAGCAAGAAGGTGTTTTTTTATCTTTTGTTTACTACTTTAATTACCGTCAGGCAAAGCGGAACCAGGCTCTGCTGGAGA
>NZ_PVTR01000027.1 GCF_003003005.1 Mongoliibacter ruber | reverse complement strand
AGTATATTGCCCAACACTCCTCCAAAATCAACAGGATGGACTCCATAATCATCGTCATTGGCTATGATCCTAGGAGCTGTGACTGTTACCGTTACCGTTGCCGTATCACAGTTGCCAGGATTCAACACCTCACAGATGCTGTACTCTACTTCGTAGTCTCCCGCTGGCGTGTTCGGTGCTACCGTAACCGTTCCATCTGGGTTGATCACTACCGGAGAGTCAGGATCTACATTGATCGGTGTCAAGGTCACATCATCAGGGTTCACTGGCTCACCATTCAAGGTATCGTTATCCAATACATTGCCCGGTACTGTACCCCCTTCTGTGCCGTTGATAGGACCTAAGTTATCGTCGTTGGCTTCTATATCGAGAGATATTACAGTAATTACTTGTTCATGAACTGTTTCATTACCGCAGGCGTCTTTGGCTATCCATGTTCTTATGATAGTATAACCTTGAACACAGTCGCCTTCTGTTCTAGTTTCTACAAAGGTCACTGTAGTCTCTCCGCAGTTATCGGTAGCAGTCAAGGTCTCTGCCAAAGGTATCGTAGCACACGTAACCGTAACATTAGCCGGCAAGGCTTCCACAAACACTGGTGCTGTAGTATCCTCTACCGTAATAGTCTGAACCAGATCAGTTGAGTTGCCAGCACAATCAGTTAATGTAAATATTCTTGAAACAATTAACGGATCTCCTGAACAACCACTACCACCATTGTCAGAATCTACAACGGTTATAAAAACATCTCCTCTACAATTATCCGCTACATTTGTTATTACAGAAATATCAGCAATTGGCACATCTGCTACACATTCCAAAGTTAAATCTCCAGGCGCATCTCCAAATGGGCTGATGTTATCTTCGATCGTGTAAGTATATGTCCAGGTGTACTCTTCTCCAGCACAGTCTGTATACATGTAAGTATAAACTTTCGTACCCTCACAGGCAGGATCATCACTTATACTTGTCAAGGTTGGAACAATGGTTCTGCTACAGTTATCCGTAACTGTAGGGGCATTCGGCTCCACGGCATCATCCACACAGGCTACAGTAGCTGAGCCGTTCAACGGCATTGTCACTACAGGTGCTTCTATCGTGTAGGTAAAGGTCCAGTCTTGTATATTACCCGCGCAATCCTCATACGTGTAAGTATAAACTTTCGTGCCTTCACAGGCAGGATCTTCACTTACGACGGACAATGTTGGTATGATCTCTCTGCCACAGTTGTCAGTAACTGCAGGGGCATTCGGTTCTACCGCATCATCCACACAAGCTACGGTTTCTGATCCGTTCAACGGCATTGTCACCACAGGTGTCTCTATCGTGTAGGTATATGTCCAGGTATACTCTTCTCCGGCACAGTCTGTATATGTGTAGGTATAAACTTTCGTACCCTCACAGGCAGGATCTTCACTTACGACGGACAATGTTGGTATGATCTCTCTGCCACAGTTGTCAGTAACTGTAGGGGCATTTGGCTCCACTGCATCATCCACACAGGATACGGTTTCTGATCCGTTGGTCGGTATCGTTACCACAGGTGCTTCGATCGTGTAGGTAAAGGTCCAGATGTACTCTTCTCCGGCACAGTCAGTATAAGTGTAGGTATAAACTTTCGTACCCTCACAGGCAGGATCTTCACTTACACTCGTCAGGGTTGGAACGATGGTTCTGTCACAGTTGTCAGTAACTGTAGGGGCATTCGGCTCCACTGCATCTTCAACACAGGATACAGTTTCTGATCCGTTGGTCGGTATCGTTACCACAGGTGCTTCGATCGTGTAGGTAAAGGTCCAGATGTACTCTTCTCCGGCACAGTCTGTATAAGTGTAGGTATAAACTTTCGTACCCTCACAGGCAGGATCTTCACTTACGCCGGACAAGTTTGGTATGATCTCTCTGCCACAGTTGTCAGTAACTGTAGGGGCATTCGGTTCTACTGCATCATCCACACAGGATACGGTTTCTGATCCGTTGGTCGGTATCGTTACCACAGGTGCTTCGATCGTGTAGGTAAAGGTCCAGATGTACTCTTCTCCAGCACAGTCTGTATAAGTGTAGGTATAAACTTTCGTACCCTCACAGGCAGGATCTTCACTTACGACGGACAATGTTGTTATGATCTCTCTGCCACAGTTGTCAGTAACTGTAGGGGCATTCGGTTCTACTGCATCATCCACACAGGATACGGTTTCTGATCCGTTGGTCGGTATCGTTACCACAGGTGTCTCTATCGTGTAAGTATATGTCCAGGTGTATGTTTCACCTGCACAATCCTCATACGTGTAAGTATAAACTTTCGTACCCTCACAGGCAGGATCTTCACTTACGACGGACAATGTTGGTATGATATCTCTGCCACAGTTGTCCGTAACCTCTGGCGCTGTCGGTTCTACCGCATCATCCACACAAGCTACAGTAGCAAAGCCGTTCAACGGCATTGTCACCACAGGTGTCTCTATCGTGTAAGTATATGTCCAAGTGTATGTTTCACCTGCGCAATCCTCATACGTGTAAGTATAAACTTTAGTACCCTCACAAGCAGGATCTTCACTTATACTTGTCAAGGTTGGAACGATGGTTCTGCCACAGTTGTCCGTAACTGCAGGGGCATTCGGCTCCACTGCATCTTCAACACAGGCTACAGTAGCTGAGCCATTGGTTGGTATCGTTACCACAGGTGTCTCTATCGTGTAAGTATATGTCCAGGTGTATGTTTCACCTGCACAATCCTCATACGTGTAAGTATAAACTTTCGTACCCTCACAGGCAGGATCTTCACTTACGACGGACAATGTTGGTATGATATCTCTGCCACAGTTGTCCGTAACCTCTGGCGCTGTCGGTTCTACCGCATCATCCACACAAGCTACAGTAGCAAAGCCGTTCAACGGCATTGTCACCACAGGTGTCTCTATCGTGTAAGTATATGTCCAAGTGTATGTTTCACCTGCGCAATCCTCATACGTGTAAGTATAAACTTTAGTACCCTCACAAGCAGGATCTTCACTTATACTTGTCAAGGTTGGAACGATGGTTCTGCCACAGTTGTCCGTAACTGCAGGGGCATTCGGCTCCACTGCATCTTCAACACAGGCTACAGTAGCTGAGCCATTGGTTGGTATCGTTACCACAGGTGTCTCTATCGTGTAGGTATATGTCCAGGTATACTCTTCTCCGGCACAGTCTGTATAAGTATAGGTATAAACTTTCGTACCCTCACAGACAGGATCATCACTTATACTTGTCAAGGTTGGAACAATGGTTCTGCTACAGTTATCCGTAACTGTAGGGGCATTCGGCTCCACTGCATCTTCAACACAGGCTACAGTAGCTGAGCCGTTGGTTGGTATCGTTACCTCAGGTGTCTCTATCGTGTAGGTATATGTCCAGGTATACTCTTCTCCGGCACAGTCTGTATAAGTGTAGGTATAAACTTTCGTACCCTCACAGGCAGGATCTTCACTTACGACGGACAATGTTGGTATGATCTCTCTGCCACAGTTGTCAGTAACTGCAGGGGCATTCGGTTCTACCGCATCATCCACACAGGATACGGTTTCTGATCCGTTGGTTGGTATCGTTACCACAGGTGCCTCTATCGTGTAGGTAAAGGTCCAGGTATACTCTTCTCCGGCACAGTCTGTATAAGTGTAAGTATAAACTTTCGTACCCTCACAGGCAGGATCTTCACTTACACTCGTCAAGGTTGGTGTGATCTCTCTACCACAGTTGTCCGTAACTGCAGGGGCATTCGGCTCCACCGCATCGTCCACACAGGCTACAGTTTCTGAGCCATTGGTCGGTATCGTTACCTCCGGTGCTTCGATCGTGTAGGTAAAGGTCCAGGTATACTCTTCTCCGGCACAGTCTGTATAAGTGTAGGTATAAACTTTCGTACCCTCACAGGCAGGATCTTCACTTACACTCGTCAAGGTTGGAACGATGGTTCTGCTACAGTTATCCGTAACTGTAGGGGCATTCGGCTCCACTGCATCTTCAACACAGGCTACAGTAGCTGAGCCGTTGGTTGGTATCGTTACCTCAGGTGCTTCGATCGTGTAGGTAAAGGTCCAGGTGTACTCTTCTCCGGCACAGTCTGTATAAGTGTAGGTATAAACTTTCGTACCCTCACAGGCAGGATCTTCACTTACGACGGACAATGTTGGTATAATCTCTCTGCCACAGTTGTCCGTAACCTCTGGCGCTGTCGGTTCTACCGCATCATCCACACAAGCTACAGTAGTAGAGCCGTTCAACGGCATTGTCACCACAGGTGTCTCTATCGTGTAGGTATATGTCCAGGTATACTCTTCTCCGGCACAGTCTGTATAAGTGTAGGTATAAACTTTCGTACCCTCACAGGCAGGACCTTCACTTACATTTGTCAAAGTTGGAACGATGGTTCTGTCACAGTTGTCCGTAACTGCAGGGGCATTCGGCTCCACGGCATCATCCACACAGGATACGGTTTCTGAGCCGTTGGTTGGTATCGTTACCACAGGTGTCTCTATCGTGTAGGTATATGTCCAGGTGTATGTTTCACCTGCACAATCCTCATACGTGTAAGTATAAACTTTCGTGCCTTCACAGTCAGGGTCATCACTTATACTTGTCAAGGTTGCAACGATGGTTCTGTCACAGTTGTCAGTAACTGTAGGGGCATTCGGCTCCACTGCATCATCAACACAGGCTACTGTAGCTGAGCCGTTGGTTGGTATCGTTACCACAGGTGCCTCTATCGTGTAGGTATATGTCCAGGTATACTCTTCTCCGGCACAGTCTGTATACATGTAAGTATAAACTTTCG
Source organism: Mongoliibacter ruber (assembly GCF_003003005.1). GTDB lineage: Bacteria > Bacteroidota > Bacteroidia > Cytophagales > Cyclobacteriaceae > Mongoliibacter > Mongoliibacter ruber. The sequence goes on along the minus strand of NZ_PVTR01000027.1, from coordinate 4,888 downwards.
TACCCTCACAGGCAGGATCTTCACTTACACTCGTCAAGGTTGGAACGATGGTTCTGTCACAGTTGTCAGTAATTGTAGGGGCATTCGGCTCCACTGCTTCGTCAACACAGGATACGGTTTCTGATCCGTTCAACGGCATTGTCACCACAGGTGTCTCTATCGTGTAGATATATGTCCAGGTGTATATTTCACCTGCACAATCCTCATACGTGTAGGTATATACTTTCGTGCCTTCACAGTCAGGGTCTTCACTTACGCCGGACAAGGTTGGTATGATCTCCCTGCCACAGTTGTCCGTAACCTCTGGTACTGTAGGCTCTACCGCATCATCCACACAGGCTACAGTAGCTGAGCCATTGGTTGGTATCGTTACCACAGGTGCTTCGATCGTGTAGGTAAAGGTCCAGGTATACTCTTCTCCGGCACAGTCTGTATAAGTGTAGGTATAAACTTTCGTACCCTCACAGGCAGGATCATCACTTACACTTGTCAAGGTTGCAACGATGGTTCTGCTACAGTTATCCGTAACTGTAGGGGCATTCGGCTCCACTGCATCTTCAACACAGGCTACAGTAGCTGAGCCGTTGGTTGGTATCGTTACCACAGGTGCCTCTATCGTGTAGGTAAAGGTCCAGGTGTACTCTTCTCCGGCACAGTCTGTATAAGTGTAGGTATAAACTTTCGTACCCTCACAGTCAGGGTCATCACTTACACTCGTCAAGGTTGCAACGATGGTTCTGCTACAGTTATCCGTAACTGTAGGGGCATTCGGCTCCACTGCATCATCCACACAGGCTACGGTTTCTGAGCCGTTGGTTGGTATCGTTACCACAGGTGCCTCTATCGTGTAGGTAAAGGTCCAGGTGTACTCTTCTCCGGCACAGTCTGTATAAGTGTAGGTATAAACTTTCGTACCCTCACAGTCAGGGTCATCACTTACACTCGTCAAGGTTGGAACGATGGTTCTGTCACAGTTGTCAGTAACTGCAGGGGCATTCGGCTCCACTGCATCTTCAACACAGGCTACAGTAGCTGAGCCATTGGTTGGCATCGTTACCACAGGTGCTTCAATCGTGTAGGTAAAGGTCCAGGTATACTCTTCTCCGGCACAGTCTGTATAAGTGTAGGTATAAACTTTCGTACCCTCACAGTCAGGGTCATCACTTACACTCGTCAAGGTTGGAACGATGGTTCTGTCACAGTTGTCAGTAACTGCAGGGGCATTCGGCTCCACTGCATCTTCAACACAAGCTACGGTTTCTGAGCCGTTCAACGGCATTGTCACCACAGGTGTCTCTATCGTGTAGGTAAAGGTCCAAGTATACTCTTCTCCGGCACAGTCTGTATACGTGTAAGTATAAACTTTCGTACCCTCACAGTCAGGATCATCACTTATACTTGTCAAGGTTGGAACAATGGTTCTGCCACAGTTGTCCGTAACCTCTGGCGCTGTCGGTTCTACCGCATCATCCACACAGGCTACAGTAGCTGAACCGTTCAATGGCATTGTCACCACAGGTGTCTCTATCGTGTAGGTATATGTCCAGGTGTATGTTTCACCTGCGCAATCCTCATACGTGTAGGTATAAACTTTCGTACCCTCACAGGCAGGATCTTCACTTACGACGGACAATGTTGGTATGATCTCTCTGCCACAGTTGTCAGTAACTGAAGGGGCATTCGGTTCCACGGCATCATCCACACAGGATACGGTTTCTGATCCGTTGGTCGGTATCGTTACCACAGGTGCTTCGATCGTGTAGGTAAAGGTCCAGATGTACTCTTCTCCTGCACAGTCTGTATAAGTATAGGTATAAACTTTCGTACCCTCACAGGCAGGATCATCACTTATACTTGTCAAGGTTGGAACAATGGTTCTGCCACAGTTGTCTGTAACCTCTGGCGCTGTCGGTTCTACCGCATCATCCACACAGGCTACAGTAGCTGAGCCGTTGGTCGGTATCGTTACCACAGGTGCCTCTATCGTGTAGGTAAAGGTCCAGGTGTATATTTCACCTGCACAATCCTCATACGTGTAGGTATAAACTTTCGTGCCTTCACAGTCAGGGTCATCACTTACATTTGTCAAGGTTGGAACGATGGTTCTGCTACAGTTATCCGTAACTGTAGGGGCATTCGGCTCCACTGCATCTTCAACACATGCTACAGTAGCTGAGCCGTTGGTTGGTATCGTTACCTCAGGTGCCTCTATCGTGTAGGTAAAGGTCCAGGTGTATATTTCACCTGCACAATCCTCATACGTGTAGGTATAAACTTTCGTGCCTTCACAGTCAGGGTCATCACTTACATTTGTCAAGGTTGGAACGATGGTTCTGTCACAGTTGTCAGTAACTGAAGGGGCATTCGGTTCCACGGCATCATCCACACAGGATACGGTTTCTGATCTGTTGGTTGGTATCGTTACCACAGGTGTCTCTATCGTGTAAGTATATGTCCAGGTGTATGTTTCACCTGCACAATCCTCATAAGTGTAGGTATATACTTTCGTACCCTCACAGGCAGGATCTTCGCTTATACTCGTCAAGGTTGGAACGATGGTTCTGTCACAGTTGTCAGTAACTGAAGGGGCATTCGGTTCCACGGCATCATCCACACAGGATACGGTTTCTGATCCGTTGGTCGGTATCGTTACCACAGGTGCTTCGATCGTGTAGGTAAAGGTCCAGATGTACTCTTCTCCGGCACAGTCTGTATAAGTGTAGGTATAAACTTTCGTACCCTCACAGGCAGGATCTTCACTTACGACGGACAATGTTGGTATGATCTCTCTGCCACAGTTGTCAGTAACTGCAGGGGCATTCGGTTCTACCGCATCATCCACACAAGCTACGGTTTCTGATCCGTTCAACGGCATTGTCACCACAGGTACCTCTATCGTGTAGGTAAAGGTCCAATCGTGACTATTTTCAGCACAATCTGTATATGTGTAGGTATACGTTACATCACCATTACATTCAGGTGTTTCTGATATAACAGGCTCGCTTGGTGTAAGCACATTACCACAGTTGTCTAATACTTCTGGCAACTCTGGAGCTACTATCTCTGAAGCACAGGCCACAGTTACACCAGCATTATCTGGCATATCAAAATCTTGTGTTACAACAGTGATGATATGCGTGTGTGATCTTTCATTACCACACTCATCTGTAGCAATATATCTTCTTATTATATCATAAGAGCTACAATTACCTAAATCAGATTCAATTTCTTGTGCATTAATATTTAAAATTACCGAAATAGGCGTTTCACCTACTGAAACCCCCAAGTTTGAACTTACATAAGTCCAGTCGAGGTCCGATTCAAAATCTAAAGTTGCTGGACCAATGTTTCCTGGGACTCTATAACCCAGCGGTGCATCAAATTGAATGGCGTAGGTCGTTTCAGGAAATAATATCAAATCATTTGAAGTGGTCACATTGAAAGTTTGTTCTTCAAAACTTTCACCACTATAATTGTATGTTCCTACAATACTAACAAGAGAAGACATACTCGCTGGATTTTCCGAGGCATTATAAAGCCTAACTTCGCCAACGCCTGCTGGAATATCAGCAAACGACATCCCGTAAAATTCAACCGAATTAAAATAGGTTAAGGTAGCACCAGTTTTAAAGTAAAAAATCAACCCATCGTCTGGATCTGAACTTGCAAATGTCTGTTGAGTAAAGTTAGTATTATCTAATCCGATTTTTTCTTCAGATGAATTCCCTAATATATAGTCAATGGAAAAAACTGAAGCCTCACTGCAATTATCAGTTGCTGTTAGAGTCAATGGATCTGGAACTTCACCACATTCAACTGTAATATCCACAGGTAAAGTTTGTACAAAAACAGGTGCTTCTGTGTCTACAACTGTGATGACTTGCGTGTGTGATGTTTCATTGCCACACTCGTCCGTAGCTGTCCAAGTTCTGGTTAAGGTATAACTGTTTGGACAAGCACCATCAGTTCTTACTTCATTGTAAACTACTTCCAAGTCTGTAGTACAGTTGTCCGTAGCTGTCAACACCTCAGCAGTAGGTACTGCATCACACTCAACTGTTAGATTTTCTACTGGTAATTGTGTTGGTACACAATTTAGGTCAGCAGCAGCACAAGCTACAAAAAAGGTAGGTGCTTCTGTGTCCACAACTGTGATGACTTGCGTGTGTGATGTTTCATTGCCACACTCGTCCGTAGCTGTCCAAGTTCTGGTTAAGGTATAGCTGTTTGGACAAGCACCATCAGTTTTTACTTCATTGTAAACTACTTCCAAGTCTGTAGTACAGTTGTCCGTAGCTATCAACACCTCAGCAGTAGGTACTGCATCACACTCAACTGTTAGATTTTCTACTGGTAATTGTGTTGGTATACAATTTAGGTCAGCAACAGCACAAGCTACAAAAAAGGCAGGTGGTGTGGTGTCTTGAATATTAATGACTTGAGAACAAGTCTCCTCGTTCAACACAGTATTTTCACCCGCATCTCTTACACCATTCCCATTGGTATCCTCATATTCAGTTATGGTATAAGTTCTAATAACCTCTCCACTACATCCAGGATCAGCACTATTACTTGCTGTGATTTCAATTACTCCGCATGGATTATCACCAATAGCTCCATCGCCATTACCTAAAGATCCAAATTCTGTAATGGTCAATGTAGTAGCCGATGGAATATCATCGTAGCACTCAACCGTTATAGGCTCAAAAGTTGGACAGGTAACTTCAAAAACACAACACACAGGCGATGCTCCAGTCAACACAATCGGAGCACAATTACCCGCATCTGAGATCCTTATATTATAATTTGTACCTGAGACTATAGGATCTGAGGTCCAAGTATGTGTACCATCACCATTGTCTGTCCAAGCACCTGCGCCTCCTGTTCC
>NZ_PVTR01000026.1 GCF_003003005.1 Mongoliibacter ruber | reverse complement strand
CGCTACAATACCTTTAAAACTAACAGAAGAACAGCAAGAACTTACCTCAGCTATCATGAAGTTTTAGCTTGGGTGTCCCATCGCACAAAACAGGAAAAACACCAGATATTTATCAATCCCATTATATGTTTAGCTATTTTTAGCCAATCACCTATTAAAACCTATTTACATGCTCGCTTGGCTTGGACTACTTACGATTTTATTATTACTGTTTTTGGTGATGACCAAAAAGATGGCTGCAGTAGTAGCTCTGATATTGGTTCCGATTTTCACTGCCCTCATAGCTGGGTTTACATTTGAGATAATTGATTTTGTGACAGAAGGAATCAAATCTATAGCCACCACTGGGGTGATGTTTATTTTTGCTATCCTGTTTTTCGGTATTCTTACCGATGCCGGGACATTTAAGCCAATAGTGAAAAAGCTACTTCAATTTGCAGGGAATGATCCTGCAAAGGTTGCTCTTGCTACAGCTTTATTGGCCATGTTGGTTCATTTGGATGGTTCGGGTGCGGTTACATTTCTGGTGACGGTTCCTGCTGTATTGCCCCTGTATGACAAACTGAAGATGAAAAGGACTACTTTGGCTACAATCGTGGCCTTGTCGGCAGGAACCATGAATATTCTGCCATGGGGAGGGCCTACTATCCGCGCCGCTTCTGCACTTGATGTCCAGGTAACGACGCTCTTTAACCCTATTTTGATTCCTGTTCTTATTGGACTAATTACAGTACTTGTCATTGCATTTATTTTAGGAAAAAGAGAAAGGAAATCAGTTCCAGAAATAATTCAAATGGACCTTCCTGATACTTCTTCAGAGGTTCAATCTGAGCTGGACAGACCAAAAATGTTTTATCCGAACATTCTTCTCATCATCATTGCAGTCGCAATTTTAATCATTGGAATTGCACCACCTCATTTTATTTTTATAGTGGCATTTGCGTTGGCAATTACCCTAAATTACCCAAATCCCAAAATGCAGGGAGAAAGGATCAATGCGCATGCAAAGGCTGCATTGCTTATGGCAAGTATTTTATTTGCTGCAGGTTGTTTCATTGGGATACTAGATGGATCTGGTATGATTGACGCTATGGCGGAAGGCATGGTGTCACAAATGCCGGAAGCTGTGGGGAGCCATTTGGCAGTCATCACAGGATTGGTTTCCATGCCTGCAAGTCTCTTGTTTGATCCTGATTCATTTTATTTTGGCATTCTTCCCCTTATCGCCACCACCGCATCCCATTTTGGGGTTGATCCGATAGAGGTAGGCCGTGCTGCTATTATGGGGCAGATGACCACAGGATTTCCTGTGAGCCCATTGACAGGAGCCACCTATTTACTTATTGGTTTGACGGGGGTTGAGTTGGGGGATCACCAGAAAAAAACGATTCCTCTAGCCTTTTTGGTAAGCTTCATTATATTGATGATTTCTATATTAATTGGTGCGATAACTATTTGAAAATGAAAAAAATAAGAATTGGAAGTGGCGCTGGCTATGCGGGAGATCGATTGGAACCGGCATTAGAACTCATTGAAAAAGGGAATTTGGATTATATATGCTTTGAAGGCTTGGCTGAAAGGACGATAGCCATCGCCCAAAAAGCCAAAAAGGCAGATGGGAAAAAAGGGTATAATGAGCTTTTGTTGGACAGAATGCGAAAAGTACTCCCTTTGGCTTACCGCCACAAAACCAAAGTGATCACCAATATGGGGGCCGCAAACCCTATAGAAGCGATGAACGAAATAGCCCAATTGGCAAGAGCTTTAAATTTGGAAGGGTTAACCATTGCTGCCCTTACCGGTGATGATATCAGCGAACATATCCATCAATATTTAGAATCCCCTATTTTGGAAACAGGGCAGTCATTGGACTCTATAAAGGATAAGATCATTTCAGCGAATGCTTATTTGGGCTGTGATGGAATTGTGGAAGCCCTGTCCCAAGGGGCAGATATAATTATCACCGGTAGGGTGGCAGACCCCTCACTTTTCTTAGCACCGATGTTGTATGAATTTGACTGGAAGCAGGATGATGTTGAAAAAAGAGGTGTAGGTACATTGATTGGCCATTTGCTGGAATGTGCCGGTCAGGTCACAGGAGGTTATTTTGCTGATCCTGGTAAAAAAGAAGTGCCTGATTTGTGGAATTTGGGTTTCCCATTTGTGGAAGTTGACGAGGGAGGAAATGGTTTTATTTCCAAATTGGCAGATGCGGGAGGATTGGTCACCCCTGCTACTTGTACAGAGCAATTGCTTTATGAAATACACGACCCCGAACATTATATTACTCCTGACTGTGTGGCTGATTTTTCTAAAGTGATTTTTACCCAAATAGAAAAAAATAAGGTGGCTTTTAGTGGAGCAACTTCCAAGTTGGCAACAGATACCTTTAAAGTAAGTGTAGGTTACCAAAATGGATTTATCGGAGAAGGAGAAATCAGTTATGGAGGATCAAATTGCTTAAATAGAGCCTTATTGGCTAAAAGTGTTGTAGAAAAAAGACTTGAATTGATGCCATTTGAAATAAGCGACTTAAGGTTAGACCTGATCGGTATCAATTCATTATTGGATCAGGGTTTACCTAGCAGTGAACCTAAGGAGGTAAGGTTGCGGGTAGCAGGAAAATTATCAACAAAACAAGATGCCCAACGGCTTGCCAATGAGGTGGAAACACTATACACCAATGGTCCTGCCGGTGGCGGAGGAGCAACAAAACGTGTGGAAGAAATCATATCCATCGCTTCTATACTGGTGCCAAAGAATGACATCGTTACCAATATTCACTTCCAAAAAATTCAGGCATGATTTCTTACTATCGGCATCATACCCTTAGTAGTTTATCAGCCACTTGAGCTCACACCTGCTGATATGTGCAGGCGTGGCCATTGTAAAATAAAATTATATACAGATGAAATTGTGGGAAATAGCACATGTGAGAACAGGAGACAAGGGAAATATCAGTAATATTTCACTTACTGTCTATGACAAAAAAGATTTCGAACTGATAAAGGAAAAAGTAACAGCTGAAAAATTGAAAAGCTGGTACGGTGATCAGGTCAAAGGAGATATTCTTCGATTCGAACTGCCTCAGTTAGGGGCCTTGAATTTTGTTATGTTTGACGCATTGGGAGGAGGAGTGACAAGTTCTACTGCTTTGGACAAACATGGTAAAACCTTGGGAGCCTACTTATTGGAAATGCCTGTTTTTTAAGTGGCTGCTATGGTTCTATTTCTTCTATTTCTGAAATCCCTGTGGATTGATCTCCATTGGTCCATTGCCAGGCTTCTTTTAACCTGAGTATTCCATTCTCAGTGTAGTAAGGAATCGAGTTACATTTTCCTGTCCTTATTTCTCCGTGCCTGTTGATGTGCTGGTAAACCATGTCTATGTGTCCGGCTGCATCAACTTTCCCCAAAATATACCCTTTTTCTATATCTCCACCGCTGTATTGGGCATGAAGTATATTGCCTTGCTGATGGTAATGGAAAATGGTTGAGGCGGATGATTCACCATTCTCTGTGTTTTCTACAGCCTTGAATTTTTTATTGTTATAGTCCATATGCCAAGCATGATTTAATTGAATCCATCAAAACCGATTGTTTTAGCTATTTCCAAATATGAATAAAAAATGTTCAGCATTAGTGATTTTACTTCAAGGTGCTGAGAAGTTTTCTCGAATTAGGGGAGTATTCGGAATTTTGTCTGTGTGTTGAGTAGAGTAATTTTTTTTTTGAGACTATTCAGGTACAATTTATCAATTAACATTTTATGTATATCCGCTTTCATACCAGTAGAATCTAAATAATAGAATTAACCTGTGATTTCGAACCAATATCAATAAATTTCCAGCCGGCCTCCCGGAGAACAGGTATCTATTAGGATCCCTTTGCCAAAAAAACCTCGTTTAATTGATTAGAGGCATGATTGCGGATAATCATATAAATTTATTATGTCCAGTTATCGTATAGTTGGACAAAAAATTTAGTCATTTTTTTTAGCTCAAGCTTATTTTAAAAAGCTTTGTAGTATCATCTCACAAAAAACTCAGGTAAAAATATCTGGCTATAAAAAATCATTCAACGAAATGATTTCATCATAGTGTACTTTAGAAAGTAGTAGGTGTTTTAATCTTCTTAATAATTCAGGTTGACAAGGATAAAAATAGTACTTGCCATTATTCTTTTTTGGGTATTTGGATCAATAAGTGCTCAAAATCGCTCATATTCAATTGAAGTTTCAGCGGTGGTCGTTGATAATCTTCAGCTCATTACTGTACGTGATCTAGATCTGATCAACCCTGCTTTGCAGGGGGATTTGATAATTGTCAACCCCCTTACCAGCACTTTTGCAGGACAGTTCAAAATCCTAGGAAGCCCAAATAGGTCAATTCGAATCAACTATACCATAAGAGAATCATTGGTAGAGCAAAATGATGGTATAGGTGTAGTGCAAGCTGTTTATTCAATGACGACTGCTGTAGAAGATGTTCAGGCCGCTAGCTTCTTGTTGCCACAAGGCACTGCGAATGTATCTATCGGACCGACAGGAGAGGTTTTCATTTGGTTGGGTGCTGAATTTGATGTTTCCCAAGCCACACAGGGAAATTATCTTTCTCAATTTGTACTGGAATTTGAATATATATGACTGCAGGAAAAGCTATTCTTATTTTCTCATTTTCATTCATCCTTTTTGGATTTCCGGGAACTTCCTTTGGACAGCGGACAACTATTTCCACCTGGTCAGGAAGCGATGATGTTACAATTCGACCTATTGGTGTTGGCTATAGTAGTTTGAATTTTAATCAACGTTCGAATAAGATTACTGCGAATTCGGGTGCCATTTATGTTCGAAAAGAAGACGAAAACGTTGCGATTTTCGAAATAGAAGCTCCAAGTGAATTTCATCTTGAAATAAATATGGATTATACCCCTTACATGGCTAAAGAGGGAGATTTTTCCAAAGGACAGTCTATTCCGATGTCCCTTTATTTAGCCTATAACAATCAAAATGCACCAAATGAAATCGTTGCAAAAAAAGAAAGTATTGATCTGCCTGTAGGGGTTACAAGTATCACGATTCCGGTAAACAGTAAGTATGTGGATGCTTTTATGGCCTCTAATTCGGAGTATGGGATGAATTTCGAAAAACCCAAATCGCTGGTATACCTGTTTGTCTTTGGAACTTTGGGTCCGATCAGGTCAGTCTCCGCTGGAAATTATCATAGTCAAATTTCTATAAATGTAAATGTAGCCGGTGGGACGAATTGAGCATATTTTTCCTTTTATGATCTTAGCCTTTTTCATTTCAGGATTTGGAATGGCCCAAAATCAAACTCTTCGCATCAACATCGAATTACCCGCAGGTGTGGAGTTAAGATCAATGACAGGTGCGGAATCTGACGTAGGCAATGAATTATGGTCGGATTTGTATGGGAAAAACTATGCTATGATAGCAGAGGACGGTTCTTTATTACCTTTGAGATGGATTATGATTCAGACATATGAAAACAGCCAATTTTTGCTCGAAATAAAAAATCAGGATGTACCTGGCAAGCCGACCTTCATCTATTTTTTAAATGACAATACAAACAATTTACAGAGTGCTCAATCCTTGAAAGAGTTTCCAGCTTTGTTGAATTTTAATCAAAAGGGCCTGTTGATCAGAAATTTCAAGCCACGAAGAACTACTCTCAAAGCATGGTTAGGCTATTACGGAGAAAATCAACTTGAGTCTTTGCTTTTAGAGTATTTTTAGATTCCGATGTCCTATTGGGATCGATGGCAAAGGTTTACCTCTTGCGAAATTCATCAACTCAGATGGCGGAGTAGTTTAAAACCTTCCATTCTGTTCAAAAAGTGATTTTATTTACATTTAAATGCATTGTCTATTTTTACCTTTTTTAAAATCAAAAGAGGGAATTCTAATTTTTCTAATATTGCATCCCTGTTAAAAATAATTGGCAATACAGGACAGTTTACACAAAAAGCACTGTCTTTTGAGGTGTTAATTGTATAAACTCAAATCCAATTCGATTTCAAGTAAAAATAAAATGGCTGAAGGTTCTAAAATTCTTCAGCTTAGAATACCCAAGGCAGCCTTTCCCCACTTATGGACTACAACTTATACATTTTTGCTTCCGGTTCATTTTTATTATTGGGTTTTTCTATTCATATGCTTTTTACGAACATTGGTAATACCTATTTGAATAAATTATTGGCTTCCATGATGCTGATGCGTGGGCTTCAGATGATATATTTTATTGCTGTCAATACTGAGCAGACCCTCATTGTTTCTGTGTTATTTAACTCTTTAGGGCCTTTTCTATTTGTATTTGGTGCTTTTTTGTATCTTTATGTGAGAGGTTTTATCAGAGATGAAAGCAGATTACAGAAAAAGGATTTGATTCATTTTATGCCGTTTTTATTTGCTTTCATTGATTCCATACCTTGGTATTTATTGGATGCTGCCACACGGGCTGATTTTATTTCCGATATGATCACCCATCGAGCTTTTTTTATCAAGAATACTTTTGTGATTTTTCCATATCATACGACTTCATTGATTCGAAACGGATTATTGTTGACTTATTTCATTTTAGTATGGCGCATAGTACTCCGAACTGGGATTATAAAAAATAGGCGAAATAATCCGGTTTTAACGAATTGGATTTTATTCTTTGTGGTAATAACGACACTGTCAAATTTGAATTTATTGGTAAATTCTTTCATAAACATCTTCATAGGGTCTACAGCGAGCAATCTGTTTTTGAGTAATTTTAGGGTTTTTATTCAATCTACTATTTTGTTAGGTTTCCTTGGGTATCTTTTTTACAACCCTAAAGTATTGTATGGTTTTGTTTTCGTCTCAAAAGAATATGCTGTCCCAGGGAAATTAGCGGTCATAGAAACAGTTGATCTGAAACAGGAAGAAGAGCTTCTTGAAAATCAACAAACAGAAATCTTAGCAAATTCCCGAAAACAAACTCCAACTATCCATGAAGAAGAAATAGATAGGCTAAAAGCGCAAATGATCTCGATAATGGAAACTGAACAGCCATTTCTCAACCCTGATTTTTCCTTGGGAGATTTAGCCTATCAAATGAGTTTACCTCAGCATCACTGTTCCTATATTTTAAATGAATATGTTGGCAAGAATTTTAGGGAATGGGTCAACGAACACCGTGTGAATTTTTTCATTGAACATTACCCAAGTTTGATAAATACTCAGACTATTGTTTCGATTGCATTAGCATCGGGATTTAAAAATAAAAATACATTTTACAGTGCTTTTGAAAAAGTGACCGGTCAAAAACCATCTCAGTATTTCGGTAAATAAAATTTAGTCTGTTTTTTGTCTGGAATATCCAGCATTCTTATCCCTCTTTTCCTTGACTCCAGTATTTCATTGATTCTGAATAGCTATCAGAAATCTTAGCTTTTTCACGAACTGGTACCCATTAGACAATCACAGATTGCATTTGTCTTTTTGTCCAACTATCCAATAGTTGGACAAATCTTGGCTGCTATTTCAATTTATTTCAAACTGACTTATTGACTTTTGTACATCCCTTTTTTCCTATTCGTGACTCACATGAAAATAATAAGGGGAACAGAAAGTAACTCCAATAATCAATGAAAATTTATTTCAATTCATGAAAACAACAATCAAAACCTTTATCGCCGCCATACTCACAATAGGCTTCGGTTCATTCGCCATCGCACAGTCCGCGTCAATCTCTGCCAATGCAACGGTAATCAGTGAAATTGCAGTTGCCAATGTAAACAACCTTAGCTTTGGTACAGTGGTGACTGGACAAACCAAATCAATAAATAGCTTTGGTGATGTATCTGTATCCAATGGGCCTGCTCTAGGTACTACCAATAGGGGTGAATTTACTGTCGCTGCGTCAGCAGGTTCGGATGTAAGGTTGTCATTTACTTTACCCAATAACTTGACTGGGCCCGGTGCTGCAGTTTTGCCTATTGCTTTTACTTGGGAAGAAGGTGATTTTATGACCTTTGAAGAATACGGGATTAGGGTCATAACGCGGAGTGACGCTTTTTCATTTGTTGTTGACAACACATTCAGCTTTCCTGGAAATAGTTTCCCTACTTTTGAGGCGATACCGGGGACAAATTCGGTCAGGGTATTCATAGGAGGACAAGTAGATGCGACAAACGCTACTGCAGGCACATACACGGGAACTATCACGCTCAACGCTACTTACAACTAAAAGCTAGTCAAAAAAGACACCGATGGAAATACTGTCTTCTATCGGTGTTTTGATATTTATATCCCATGAAAATTATACTACTTTCTTCCCTTTTTGTATTGATTAGTTGGTCTGCCATAGCCCAGGTATCCCTAGCACCCACGACCGTATTTGCTGACGCCAATGGGATCGGTACGATGTATGTCTCCAATGGATCGGACAAGGCACAAGAGGTCAATATCAGTTTTCTATTTGGCTATCCGGGCAATGACCCCGAGGGAAATGTGGTGATGGTATATGATGATTCTATCCGGGCAGCGCAATCGGGTTTGGGCGATCGGATACGAACCTTTCCACGGTCTTTTGTATTGGAGCCCGGACAGCAGCAGACGGTGCGCTTTCAGATCCGTCCTGATCGTAGCAAGCCGGCCGGGACTTATTTTACCCGTGTCAAAATCCTTTCCGGTGAACAGACCGCTGCTGTAGAAGACCAATCTACAGAAGGCATCAGTGCACAAGTCAGCTTCAAGTTGGAGCAGGTGATTTCAGCTTTTTATAAGACTGGTGAGACCAGTACAGGTTTGGACTTCAGTAAGTTTGAAGCCGCAAAAAAAGAGGACGCCATTGTAGTGCATTCGGAATTTACTGTTTTGGGAAATTCTCCCTATTTGGGAAGTATTGAGGCACAGGTACGTTCTGCAGATGGAAAAGAAGTTGGTAGGCAAGAACAAACTCTGGCTTTATATTACGAAGGAATAAGAACCTTTAGCATACCTATTCCGGAAGACTTGGCATCAGGTACCTATGAGGTAGCGCTCACTTTCCAGACCAAGCGTTCTGATATTTCCGTTTCCGATTTGGTTTTTGCAGAACCAATCGTTAAAAAGCTGATGGTCAGTTTTTGACCTTTTTATTCAATCAAAGAACCGGTAAGATTCTTAAACGGAGAGGAACTAGTGCCAATATCAAAAGACCGTGCTTTGCAGTACGTTTATGTACTAGTGCTCTTTCTCGTATTTTTTGCCCTACCCCATAGGAGCTATGGTCAGCGTCAACCGGATGAAGAGGCTCTTTTGACATTTTCACATCCTTCGATCGGACAGTACTATATCAGTGTGGTGTTTTTTGGGGAGGTCGCGTACCTACCCCTTGGAGAACTCCTGAGCTTGACGGGTATTCCATCCACACCATCAACCAATAAATTTGGATTGCAGGGATTTTACCCGAGCCCCAAGGAAACATGGATGATAGATCCCTTGGCTGGATTGATCAGTCTTCAGGGTAAACCCGAAACCCTCCAAGCAGATGATTTCTACTTGGGCGAGCAAGACCTGTACCTTCCTCCTGGTTATTTTAGCAAGATTTTCGGCTTGGAATTTTCGGTTAATCCCTTCAATCTTTCTATTACAATGAAATCTCAGTATGCGCTGCCTATTGAAGAAAAAAACAAGCGCGAAGCACTTAGAAAAAAAATCCAATCCAATGTTGGAGGGCAGGAGCAGTCGGCAATGCGCTACCCACTTGAGCGGAAAATATTGGGGTTGGGGGTCTTAGATTACAGCCTCAACGTAGATAACTCTCCTGGAAGATCCAATGTAGGACTTCAAATGAGAGCAGGAGCGGAAGTCTTGGGAGGAGACTTTCAGTTCAATATGAATGGGAGCAAAAACAACTTAGGCCAGACCGTAAACCTATCCGGATTGAGGTGGAGGTATGTTTTGCCATCAGGCTTAGCCCCCGAAAAAAATGCTTTGCTAAGTAGTATCACATTGGGTCAAATCAGTACCTCGAGCCAGACTTCCAGTGCCCAGTTGACGGGTTTTTCCCTCAGCAATAACCCATTGATCCCGCGGCGGGAGTTGGACGTCTTTGTAATTGATGGTTACACCGAAAAAGACTCCGAGGTCGAGTTGCTGATTGGCGGTCAGTTGGTGGATTTCATGCGTGCAGATGAGGTGGGCTATTACCGCTTCAATGCACCGGTTACCTATGGGACTGTCCGTCTTACCTTGAAAATATACACTCCGCAAGGTGAAATACTCACCGAGGAGAAGCAGCTACAGATTCCTTTTTCCTTCCTACCAAAAGGATTTGTAGCGTACAATATTCAAGGAGGTAATCTGATGAATGCGCCCGATAGCTTAGCTTCTCACCTGTTGGGACATGCGGATATCTCCTTGGGCGTCAGTAATGCGGTTACTGTTCGAGCAGGCATGAGCTATGGGGATTATTTTGGAGCAGGTAGGACCTCGACTTCTTTTGGTGTTTCCACGCGTCTTTTTCAGCAGTATTTAGTGGACATAGATTACTTACCCTCACGATTCTATAGGGTCAATGCGAGTGTTTTCTATGCAAACAATATCAATATCACCGCGAGGACAACAGAATATTTCTTTGACCAACAGGAGGTAAATGGAGGTTCCAAGCCCCTTAGAGATGCCAATTTGAATGTTTTTGTTCCCTTCCAGCTATTTGGGAAGTTTTCTGGGATCCGAATTGGAGGAGAAAACATCTGGTTGCCAAACGGCTACAGAGGTAGTCTTCAAGCAGATTACAATTATCAAATAGGCAGAGTTGCCACCCGATTCAATTACCGTGCGCAGCTTGTGGGTTCAAGGATTGCCGCTAATTTATCCCCTGAGTTTACCCCGGGGATGCTGATCAGTTCTGTGACTTACTCCCTACCTAGAAGTCCGGGTTTACCTGTTTTTATCAAAGGGATGTTTTTGCGTGCCCAAGCGGCATACAATACCCAAACATCACAATTGTCTACATTCAATGTGGAGGTTTCTCAAACACTTTTCAAAAGTGGGAGATTCACAACGTCTTATGATCGGAATATCACGAACAAAAGTGGCGCAATCCAGGTTGGGTTTTTGTACGATTTTAACTTTATCCGCTCCGCTTCACAATACACCGGAAGAAAGGGAGATTACGCTATCAGACAAAGTTTGAGTGGTTCTTTGGCTTTGGACAATCAGTCCGGCAAATTGCTTCCATCAAATCGAGAACAGGTGTCTCGATCCGGGATTTCGGTCCGGTTGTTTGTGGATCAAAACGAAAATGGAGTATTTGATGAAGGCGAAGCGATCATCCCCGCGAAAGGAATTCGCTTGGACAAGTCGGCCAATATGCTTTTGGGATCTGACGGAATTCTAAGAATTACCCAGCTACAGAGCTATTGGGACTATAGATTGGAGTTAGACATCAATGCCCTGCCAGATCCTACCTTGGCACCTAAAGAAAAGGTATTTGGATTTATGGCAGATCCCAATCGGGTCAAATCAATCGATATCCCGCTCTACCGTACCGGGGTTTTGGAGGGGACTGTCCTTAGGGAGACAGCTGATGGATTCGAAGGAGTAGGAGGCTTACGGATAAGCTTGCAGCGCATAGGAGATGAAGAACCTTTGGATATGATTCGGACATTCTCAGATGGAGGCTATTATGCTTTTGGACTCTTACCCGGTAAATATACCCTAATGATAGACGCAAAGCAGCTGGAGTATATGAACGTAAGCGCAACGCCAGATTTATTGGAATTTGAAATAAAAGCCCTTGTGGATGGGGACTACCTAGAAGGATTGGATTTTGTATTGAAGGCGAAGGATTAGTTAATTGGAGTCCTTGTTATTCTTATTTAGTTTCAGATGTTCTGTAAAAAAACAGACTTCACCCACATTGCAGGTTTTCGCCTGAAAATATAAAATTTCAGTTTATTTTCTGGTTTTCACCTTCCAATTTACTTTCCCCCCTACAGTTAAATTTTCCCATGCTCTCTATAATGCTTTCTTTTGGTTTGTTGTGCAAAGAGGCATTGGATTTTGGATCTTAAGACCAGCATTTTACAGGATGTATTTCAAGTTTTCATTGCGCAAACATCCCCAGTCAGGAAAGCTGAGCGATTTCTACAGTCTGGTAGAGTGTTACCGTAATGCGGACAAATAGGGTATGCCACCTTACCATCCCGAACGTGGGCTTTATGGAGGATGTCAGCCCCAGGCAGCTCAACAAAATCCAAAAGCACATTAGCGATAAATATGAGCAAAAGACCTCTCTGTTTGATCAGGAAGATGATATTGCTGTCAAACAATATGTTGATGATTTTTTCCTACGTATCCTACCATCCCAAAAACTGGATATCAAGACGCCACAGAAGTTTTTACGCATGGTGGATATGGACACGCTTCAGCACAGCAATGCCCAAGAGATCGATGTGGAGTATCATACATGGGAGAAATTGAATCTCACACCCTTGCTGCTACCAATCGGTTTTAGCTCCGAAAATGCCATGCTTGCGGCAACACAGGTTGTGAGCAGAGCGGTATACCCTGTCTCCGAACTGAAAAACCTGCGCTGGATTAAGGGAAACTCCGCAGTGTGCGAACTTACTGGATACAAAAGTAAAACAGACCATGTGGGTTAACTTCAAATAGCTTAGCTCCCCAATTGGGGAGCTTTTTAGCGTTAGAGCTATTGAATAGTTTTTAGAACCGCCAGAATGGATTTTTCTAACAATAAAATATGAAAATTCGGTGATTTGCTATACTCTATCAAAACTCAATCATGTATTAAAGGCCCTTTAGAAGGTCAAATACTAAGTTTACTTAGGACAACAAGGAGACCAATTGATCATCGTTTTATAATTTTGGTGATTTCTACTTTTTTACTCGTAACTGCCCGAAGGATAGCCGTTCCTGGTAACCATGTGCGGATATTTGATTTTATATAATCATTACCAAATCATCATCTTATTCCTAGCTCTGGGGTTGTTATCTCTGAAAAGAGGGATGACTGCGAGGAACTCATGTGTGGTGTTCGGCAGTAGGAATGACCTGCTCATCGGGAGTTCATAGATATAGCCAATTCTCATTATTGGCAGCAGTACTCCCAGTTGGAAGTTGTTGGCATAATCAATTCTATGTCCGGCACCGACCCATATTTTTTCCATCA
>NZ_PVTR01000025.1:12702-25271 GCF_003003005.1 Mongoliibacter ruber | reverse complement strand
GGCTTGGGAGACAGCATCGCCCAGACTTTGATCAGCAATCATCCGGCCCCATTGGAGTATGTAGGTGTCAATGATTCTTTCGGAGAATCCGGAACGCCCACCCAATTGCTTGAAAAGTATGGCCTGAATGCAGAAAATATTGTAAAAGCTGCCAAGAAGGCCTTGAAGAGGAAATAGGAATAAAAATAAAAAGATCAGGCACTTACACCTGATCTTTTTTTATGTTCTTATCAAGAATAGAATTTATCACTCCATCTAATTTCGTTCTGAAGTTGCTTGAGATTACTTTCTTTTCCTATAGTAATGTTTTCTACTCTAGCAATTTTTGCAAAATCATCCAAATGCTCAGTAGTCAGGCTTTGACTGAAACAAGTATGATGTGCTCCTCCCGCATAGATCCAACCGGCACAAGCTGTACTCATATCCGGTAAAGGTCTCCACATGACCCTGGCGACAGGGAGTTTGGGCAGCGGATTTGGGATCTCTACTGCATCCACCTCATTGACCACAAGCCTAAACCTGTTTCCCATATCTACTAAGGAAGCATTGAGGGATTGGCCTGCTTTTCCATTGAATACTAACCTTACAGGATCTTCTTTTCCTCCGATACCTAATGGGTGTACTTCACATGTAGGCTTTCCTGATGCCAACACAGGATCTACTTCCAGCATATGGGCTCCCAAAACCATATTGTTGGATGGTTCGAAGTGGTAAGTATAATCCTCCATAAAAGCATTGCCTCCCTCTAGTCCAGTTCCCATCACTTTCATTGCCCGCACCAAAGCGGCTGTTTTCCAGTCGCCCTCTCCAGCGTAGCCATAACCTTCCGCCATCAATCGCTGAGTAGCAATTCCAGGAAGTTGTTTCATTCCGTGCAGGTCTTCAAATGTATTGGTAAAACCCTTGAACCCTCCCTCTTTTAAGAAATTCCGCATTCCAATTTCTATTTGGGCGGCATCTATGAGGGAAGATCTTTTTGCAGCATTCACCTTTAGGTTATCAGCCAAGGTGTAAGTCGATTCATATTCCTCAATCAGTGTTTTTATTTCAGTCTCCGTGGCCGCATTGATGTAAGCAACCAGGTCACCGACTGCGAAAGTGTTTACCGCAAAACCAAACTGAAGTTCGGCTTCTACCTTATCACCTTCCGTCACTGCCACATTCCTCATATTGTCACCAAATCTCGCAAATTTGGCTCCTTGCCAATCTGCCCAAGCTGCAGCAGCTCTTGCCCAAGTATCAATTTGGTGAATGACTTTAGAGTCCTTCCAATGACCAACTACTACTTTTCTTTCGATTTTCATTCGTGATACCAAAAAACCAAATTCCCTATCTCCATGGGCACTTTGGTTGAGGTTCATGAAGTCCATATCTATAGATTCCCAAGGAATATCACGGTTGAATTGTGTGTGGAGGTGAAGCATTGGCTTCTGAAGAATCTTCAGTCCTCTTACCCACATTTTGGCAGGAGAAAAAGTATGCATCCACGTAATAATTCCTATACAGGCCTTATTGTGATTTGCTTCCTCGCAAACAGCAAATATTTCTTCCTGAGTTTTGACAATTGGTTTGTATACGATTTTTACACTCAAACCTTCAGATTGGTCAAGTGCAGAGGCAATAGTTTGGGAATGTTCTGCAACTTGACGGAGTGTTTCTTCTCCGTAAAGGTGCTGGCTTCCCGTTATCAACCAGACTTCGTTATGTTTGAGAGTTTGCATGCTTGATTTAGTTATTGATTTTTTAAAATAATATCCAGAAGAATGATAAAACGCGGCAATCAAAATTATATCTATAGAGATATTTTGAATAGGTTTGCTTATCAAATAAACTGGATCAGTAGATAATGATTTTTGATCAGTAGTCTTCTTTGTATCTGGGTACAATTTTTTTTCCCAAGTTGAATGACAAAGACCACAGCATTGAGTTGGATTCTAATCCAATGTGGGATCAATTCATTGCCGGAAATATCCCCAATATTAATAAGTGTTTTTTACACACCTCTTATAATGTAGAAAAAATCTTGAAATTTTTTATTCGTTCAAGACATTGAGGTCGTTTTTTGAGACGAAATTGAGGAAATTTTCAAAGTTGTTTTTATAGACTGTTTCATCCAATGAATAGTAAAAAGCTCCTTTTTTACTTGAAGATTTATCCTTTTCTTTTTCCTTTTTCAGCAGATTGGTAGACAGGAGTTTTCTGGTAAAATTCCTTTTATCCATTTTAATGTCATAAAGTCCCTCATACAATGTCTGAAGTTGAGGCAAGGTGAATTTTTCGGGTAAGAGTTCAAAAAGAATTGGGTGAAGTGCCGCTTTGTACCTAAGGTTATTTAAGGCTGTGGTTACCATTTCCCTATGGTCGAATATCAATTGTGGCAATTCATTCATAGTAAACCACTGGGCATGAAAGCTATCGTCTATTTGTTGTTGGTATTTTTTGATATCAATAAGGGCCACATAGGCGACAGCTATCACGCGTTCGATTGGATCTCTATCAGGTTCGCTGAATGCTTGAAGTTGTTCCAGGTATACATCCTTTAGACCAGTAAGTTGGTTCAATACCCTTTCAGCTGCCATGTCTAGGGTCTCTTCAGCTCTGACAAAACCACCCATCAAACTCCATTTCTCTTTTTCGGGAGCAAATCCACGCTGTATTAAAAGAAGTTTATACTGTTCTCCATCAAAACCAAAAATGATGCAGTCAACCGCCACTAGCAGTCTCAATTGATTGGAATATTTCATTTTTACTTGAATTTCACTTTAGTCAACTCGAAACAAAATTCTAATATACCATAATCAATTGCATATTTGGTAATCTTAAGGATACAGGTAACCTAAATGAGGATTTTTTTTAAGGTTTAATGAATGTTTTCCAGAAAAAAAGGGTCGGGGCAAAGTATTTAGTGTAAAAAATACATTTATTTTTGGCTAGTATTTACTTGTTTGTAAATTACACAGTAATTGCGTCAGTTGAAAAGTGAGTCAACCCAAATCAAGGATTTGCTATCAGCTGTTAGATACAATGAGTGCCAATACAAATAGTAACAATAAATATCATAACCTGAAATAATGAAAAAAAGAATCAATCTCTGTATGTCAGTATTTCTACTGACCCTTGTTCCTTTTATGGCATTTGCTCAAAGCAAGCTTGTGGTCAATACCTTACAAGAGGAGTCTACTATCAACAAACACATATATGGTCATTTTGCAGAGCATTTGGGCAGAAATATTTATGGTGGCATTTGGGTGGGACCGGATTCTTCTGTGCCTAATGAAGATGGCTACAGGCTAGACGTTATGCAGGCCCTGATTGATTTGGAAATCCCAAATTTGAGATGGCCTGGAGGCTGTTTTGCAGATGAATACCACTGGACTGATGGCATAGGAGACCCTGCCGACAGGCCCAAAATGGTCAATACGCATTGGGGTGGTGTGACAGAAGACAATTCATTTGGTACGCATGAGTTCCTGAATTTTGTCAATAAGATAAACACAGAAGCCTATATCACTGGAAATGTTGGTTCTGGATCTGTGGAAGAAATGTCCAAGTGGATCGAGTATATCAATTTTGACGGGGTGAGCCCAATGGCAGAACTGAGGAAGAAAAACGGACAAGAGGAGCCGTGGAACCTGACGTATTGGGGGGTAGGAAATGAAAGCTGGGGTTGTGGTGGTAACATGACTCCTGAATACTACGCCAATGAATATAGAAGGTATGCCACATATGCCAGAGATTATGGGGGCAATAAACTTTATAAAATAGCCGGAGGTGCCAATAATTGGGACCTGAACTGGACTGAGGTTTTGATGAAAACCATTCCTTTGGAAATGATGGATGGCTTATCCTTGCATTATTACACTGTGACTGGATCATGGGAAAACAAAGGTTCTGCAACTGATTTCGACAAGGAAGAATATTTGGAAACCTTGAATAAGGCTGCTGTTATGGATGATTTGATTGCCAAGCATAGTCAGATTATGGACAAATATGATCCTGAGAAAAAAGTCGGACTTATCATCGATGAGTGGGGTACTTGGTTTAAGGTAGAGCCTGGTACAAATCCTGGATTCTTGTATCAACAAAACACCATGAGGGATGCTCATGTTGCGGCGATTACCCTGAATATTTTCAACAAACATGCCGATAGAGTCCACATGGCCAATTTGGCCCAGACGGTAAATGTCCTTCAGGCCATCATTCTGACTTCTGAAGATGACATGATTTTGACTCCTACTTACCACGTCTTTGATCTCTACAAGCCACATAAAGACGCCAAGTTGCTCCCGCATTTTTTAGCTACTGAAAAAGTGGTATTTGGTGAGCAAAGTATAGAAGCATTACAGGTTTCCACTTCAAAATCTGAAGATGGAACCATCAATATCAGCATCGCGAATGTTCATCCTGATAAGAAAATTGAAATAGATGTAGACTTGATCGGTATGAATGCCACAAAAGCAGAAGCTGCTATGGTATCTGCACCTCAAATCGATTCTTACAATACTTTTGAAGATAAGGATGTCGTGAAGAAAGAAGCTTTCAAGGATTTTAAACTAAATAAAAACAGCCTGAAAGTTACAGCACCTGCGAATTCAGTCATCATGATCCAAGTCAAATAATTATTATGAAAGACAAATTTGTAATTGGGCTCGACTACGGTACTGATTCTGTCAGGGCTGTTTTGGTCAATACAACTGATGGAAACTGCCTTGCCAGCCATGTGTATTGGTATCCGAGATGGAAAGAGGGGAAATACTGTGATCCGGTTTCCAATCGGTTCAGGCAACACCCTCTTGATCATCTTGAAGGCCTTGAACAAACCATCAAATCTGTTTTATCAAAATCAGATGTGGACAAAAATCAAGTGAAAGCCATTTGTGTGGACACTACTGGTTCTTCGCCAATGCCTGTTGATGAAGCAGGGCAGTCATTGGCTTTGAAGCCTGAATTTGAAGACAATCCAAATGCCATGATGGTACTTTGGAAAGACCATACAGCCATCAAAGAAGCTGATGAAATCAATCAAATCGCCAGAACTTGGGGAGGTGAAGATTTTACCAAATACGAAGGAGGAATTTATTCTTCGGAATGGTTTTGGGCCAAAATTCTCCATGTGATCAGAGAAGATGAAGTGGTAAAAAACGCAGCATTTTCTTGGATGGAGCATTGTGATTTTATTACTGCCCAGTTGATTGGATGTAAAAACCCCTTGGCATTGAAGCGTAGCCGATGCGCGGCGGGGCATAAAGCCCTGTGGCATGAAAGCTGGGGTGGATTGCCTCCCAAGGAATTTCTCTCAAAATTCGACCCTTATTTGGCAGAATTAAAGGATAGGCTGTATACAGAAACCTTTACTTCTGATGAAATTGCAGGAAACTTGAGCAAAGAATGGGCTCATAAACTTGGTCTTTCTGAAGAGACAGTCGTAGCTGTAGGTACATTTGATGCACATGCAGGAGCAGTAGGGGTGGAGATCACCGAGAACACTTTGGTAAAGGTAATGGGTACATCTACTTGTGATATCATGGTGACAAATAAAGAGGCTCTGGGAGATAAATTGATTCCAGGAATCTGCGGTCAGGTAGATGGATCGGTTATACCTGGGACAATCGGTTTGGAAGCTGGACAATCAGGTTTTGGTGATGTCTTGGCTTGGTTCAAAAACCTTTTACTGAGACCGTCTTTGGAATTGATTGAGTCCAGCCCCAGTTTGGATGAAGAACAAAAGAAAAATTTGAAAGCTGAATTGGATGATCAATTGCTTATCAAATTATCCGAAGAAGCCCTTTCCATTCCAATTGAAGAGTCTCAAGTGGTAGCACTGGACTGGGTCAATGGAAGGAGGACACCTGATGCCAATCAAGCACTGAAAGGAGCTATCAGGAACCTGAATATGGGTTCAGATGCTGTCAGGGTATTCAAAGCACTGGTAGAAGCAATCAGTTTTGGCTCAAAAAGTATCGTGGAAAGATTCCGTCAGGAGGGTGTTCAGATTGATGCAGTAATAGGCCTTGGAGGAGTTGCCAAGAAGTCAACTTTGGTGATGCAGACCCTCGCTGATGTGCTCAATATGCCGATCAAAGTCGCCAGTTCAGACCAAGCACCTGCCCTGGGAGCCGCTATGTACGCTGCCGTGGCAGCAGGAATTCATCCCAATACCGAATCAGCAATCCAAGCCATGAGCAATGGCTTCGATAAAGTCTATCACCCCATCCCAGCCAATGTTCCTGTGTACGAAAAGCTTTATGGGGAGTATGTGGGGTTTGGGAAGCTTATAGAAAATGATTTAAGATTTTAGAAGGTAGATTTTAGATTGAGAAAGCAGATTGTGTTATTTTAGATGGTCTTTCTATATTTTTCATTTCTAATTTTTACCGATATGCAAAATTTGCTGAAACAAAGGACAAAGCGATTTGCTCTTGATATTATTGAACTTGTAGAATTTCTGCCCAAAGTTCTGTCTGCTAAAATCATATCTTACCAGCTCGTAAAATCAGCAACATCAGTAGGTGCAAATTACAGAGCTGTTTGTAGGGCCAGAAGTGACAATGAATTTATTTCAAAAATGCAAATTGTATTGGAAGAAGTGGATGAAAGCGGCTATTGGTTAGAATTGATTCAAGAAAAGGCTTGGGCTGATGTCACCAAATTGCTTCAAGAAGCAAATGAACTAACAGCAATTTTCGTCAGTAGTCTAAAAACCATAAAGAACAAGTCAAACCCAAAACCTACCAACAAACCCCAAATCTAAAATCTAAAATCTAAACTCTACCCTTATAAATGTACAAAAACCTAAAAAAAACCTGTTACGACGCAAATATGCAACTACCCCAACTGGACTTGGTGGTATATACTTTTGGAAATGTAAGTGCCGTGGATAGAGAAAAGGGTGTCTTCGCCATCAAACCTAGCGGCGTGCCATACGAGGACTTAAAAGTTGAGGATATTGTTATCGTTGACTTTGATGGTAAGGTGGTGGAAGGTGAAATGCGGCCTTCCTCGGATACCAAAACGCATGCATTTTTATACAAGCACTGGGAAAATAT
The DNA here is from genome assembly GCF_003003005.1 of Mongoliibacter ruber. GTDB lineage: Bacteria > Bacteroidota > Bacteroidia > Cytophagales > Cyclobacteriaceae > Mongoliibacter > Mongoliibacter ruber. The sequence goes on along the minus strand of NZ_PVTR01000025.1, from coordinate 18,225 downwards.
AGGAGGGATCTGTCATACCCACTCTACTTATGCAGTATCATGGGCTCAGGCGATCATGGATATCCCGAATTTTGGTACCACACATGCAGATCATTTGACAGCTGATATTCCCTGTGCCCCACCAATGTCGGATAAACTTATTGAAGGGGATTATGAATACAATACCGGCCAACAGATTTTGGATTGTTTTGCCGATAAAAAACTAAGTCCAGATGAAGTGGAAATGATTCTCGTGGGAAGTCACGGACCTTTTGCATGGGGAAAAGATGCCGCCAAGGCGGTTTACAATAGCAAAGTTTTGGAAGAAGTCGCCAAAATGGCTTACCTGACACTTCAGATCAATCCAAATGCGGTCAGATTGAAAGATGCCCTGGTAAAAAAACACTATGAACGCAAGCATGGTAAAGATGCCTATTATGGACAGGGATGTTAACATGAAATACAAAATGAAAAATACTAAAAAACTCAAATCAGCAATCTTTTTGACATTCCTGATAGCTACTATCTGGGGTTGCACAAACAACAAATCTCAAGAAAAAGAAATGGTCCAAGAAAATGAAAAATTTGAAGTGGAAGTAAAGGAAGTAGAAGTTGGAAATCAGAAAGCAAAATTGTTCCACATTGACAATGGACAAGGCATGAAAGTGGAAATTTCCAGTTTTGGAGGCATCATTACCAAAATCCTCGTGCCTGATAAAAAAGGCAACAGCGAAAATATTGTCCTGGGCTACGCAGACCTTTTGGGTTATGATAGCAACGATTATTATTTCGGAGCAGCTATAGGCAGGTTTGGCAATCGGATCGCTGAAGGGAAATTCGAATTGGATGGGAATTCTTATCAATTGGCAACCAATGACGGTGACAATCATCTCCATGGCGGTATGAAAGGTTTCAATAGGGTAGTCTGGAATGCCGATTATGAACAAAAGGAAACATCAGTTTTGGTAAAAATGTCATATACCAGCATTGACGGTGAGGAAGGTTACCCCGGTAACCTAGAAACGACCTTGAGTTTTGAAATTACAGATGACAACAAAATCTTGTTGGAATTTAAGGCGCAGACGGATAAGCCAACAGTCGTCAACCTTACCCATCATGGATATTTCAATTTGAGTGCCATGAAAGAAGATGTCTTGGAACATCAATTGACCATCAATGCTGCTAAATATACCCCAGTAGATGATGGCCTGATCCCTACAGGCGAGCTGAAAGAAGTGAAAGAAACCGCTTTTGATTTTCAAACTCCGCATACGATAGGTGCCAGAATAGGAGAGGTACCAGGTGGCTATGACCATAACTTTGTAGTGAAGGAAAATCACTCCGAAGAGTTAGTAAAAATGGCTGAGCTATACCACCAAAATTCGGGGAGAATGATGGAGCTTTATGCAGATTCACCTGCTGTGCAGTTTTATTCAGGAAACTTCCTTGACGGAAAGGTAACCGTCGATGGGGTCACTTATTCTCAGCACATGGGCCTTTGTCTGGAACCGCAGACCTTCCCAAATGCACCAAATGAGCCATCATTTCCTACATCCAGACTTAATCCAGGAGAAACATACTCACACAAGATCCAATATGTATTTGGTGTCAGATAAAAGTCAGTATTACTGAATTTGATAACAAATACTTGACCTCAAACCTAAGCTACACACCATGAAATTCACAATAATCTTATCAATTCTATTTTGTACCAGTATCTGGATACCGCAAAATCCAGACTTAACCCTTGACACAAGAAAAGATCCTGTTTCCTTGAAGGAAGCTGCCAAAAACCATTTTAAAATAGGTGTTGCTCTCAATGAAAGGCAATTGAATGGCATGGATGATAAAGCGCTAGAAATCACAAAACAGCATTTCAATGCCATTGTGGCCGAAAATTGTATGAAAAGCGGGCGAATTCAGCCTGTTGAAGGAGAGTTTGTCTGGGAACATGCAGATAGATTTGTAGCCTTTGGGGAAGAAAACAATATGGAGATCAATGGGCATACATTAATCTGGCATTCTCAAGCTCCAAGATGGTTTTTTGTAGATGATGAAGGGAACGATGTATCCAAAGAAGTATTGATTGAAAGGATGCGGACGCATATCAATACAGTAGTAGGTAGGTACAAGGGAAGGGTTCATACTTGGGATGTTGTCAATGAGACTATTTTGGATGATGGATCATGGAGGCAAAGTAAATTCTATGAAATCATAGGAGAAGATTTTGTAAAAATAGCTTTCACTCTGGCCCATGAAGCGGATCCTGATGCGAGGTTGTTTTACAATGACTATTCCATGGCCAAGCCTGGGAAGAGAGAAGGAGTGGTGAAAATGGTGTCCAACCTTCAAAAACAAGGGGTAAAAATTGATGGGATCGGTATGCAGGGCCATGTTGGCTTGGATCACCCTTCCTTGGAAGAGTTTGAAAAAAGTATTCAGGCGTTTGCAGCCCTTGGACTTGAGGTGTTGATTACAGAAATGGATGTCTCTGTGCTTCCAAGTCCTTCAAATCATCAAGGTGCAGAAATAACTGATACTTTTGAATATCAAAAGGAAATCAACCCCTACACTGAAGGACTTACAAAAGAAGCTGAACAGGAATTTCATGACCGTTATATGGACTTTTTCCGATTGTTTGATAAATACAGTGATCATATTACAAGAGTGACCTTTTGGGGAGTGACTGATGGACATTCTTGGAAAAACAATTTTCCTGTAAGGGGCCGGACAGACTATCCTTTGCTTTTTGACAGGTCCTATCAAGCCAAGCCTGTAGTTAAATCAATTGCAGATTTCTTGCAGAACCCTTAAGCCAAAACCGATACTAGTGCTGTTTCAACATGTAATCACCTTAATATGAGGGTTCTATATACCTGGTTCTTTGCGTTGATTTTGTTTCCTGCCCTTTTGTTCGCTCAGAATGAAAGGGCTAGCAACCCAATAATTTTTGCCGATGTGCCGGACCTATCTATGATTCGCGTTGGAGAGACCTATTACATGAGCAGCACCACTATGCATATGTCTCCTGGAGTGCCTATCATGAAGTCATCAGACTTGGTCAATTGGGAATTGGTCAATTATGCGTATCATACTTTGGTGGACAACCCTGCCATGAATCTTGATCAAGGTCAAAACAGCTATGGAAAAGGATCTTGGGCTTCCTGCCTCAGGTATCATGACGGCATTTTTTTCCTAAGCACATTCGCCGCAACTAGTGGGAAAACACATATTTTCAAAACCTCAGACATAGAAAATGGTACTTGGGAAGAGATTAGTTTTGAGCCTTCCTATCATGACCACACTATATATTTTGATGAAGACAAGACCTATATGATCTGGGGAGCGGGTGATCTCATGATTGTAGAGTTGGAGAAAGACCTCAGCGGCGTGCTAGCAGGTAGCGAAAGGGTTTTGGTGGAGAATGCAAGTGTTGTAGCTGGAGAAAATATAGGTCTTCCGGCTGAAGGTTCACAGATTTTTAAAAAAGACAATTACTATTACCTCCTAAATATTACCTGGCCTAAAGGCGGAATGCGGACCGTTTTGGTTCATCGTTCTGAAAAAATAACCGGCCCCTACGAAGGAAAAGTTGCACTTCACGATAGAGGGATAGCCCAAGGTGGATTGATAGACACTCCTGATGGTAATTGGTTTGCTTATCTCTTTAGGGATTATGGAGCTGTAGGAAGGATTCCTTACTTGGTGCCAGTTGATTGGGTCGATGGCTGGCCTGTATTGGGTGAGGAAGGAAAAGTACCTGATTTCCTTGATTTACCTTCGGGAAAAAGAGGTATTCCCATGATAGTTGCCACCGATGATTTTGTAAGGGAGGACCATGATTATACCCTTCCATTGGTATGGCAATGGAATCACAATCCTATCAATACCCATTGGTCACTCAAAGAAAGACCTGGCTTCTTGAGATTAAGAAATGACAGGGTTGATAGCCATGTATTGGAAACCAGGAACACATTGACCCAAAGGACTTTTGGGCCGAAAAGTAATGCAATCACCAAACTGGATTTTACTGGTCTAAAAGAGGGTGACAATGCAGGAATGATACTCTTACAAAAAGAGTATGGCTTTATTGGTGTGAAAAGGGCAAGTGGGAAAAGCAATTTGATAGTAGAAATCAGTGGAGAAATCACTGCACAGATTCCTTTGGAGGGAAATATTGTTTATTTAAAGGCTGCCTGCGATTTTGAAAACATGAAAGATCAAGCCAGATTTTATTATAGTCTGGATGGAGAAAATTGGGAACAGATCGGTGATATTTTATCCATGAAATACACCCTCCCTCATTTTATGGGATATAGGTTTGGTCTTTTTTCATTTGGAACCCAATCAAAAGGTGGATTTGCTGATTTTAAATTTTTTAAAATAGAGGGGGAAGGAAGAAATGATGAAGAATGAAAAGGTCTGTGGCCTGTGGTATCTTGGACTTTTAATTTACGAATTACGAGGGGCAAATCGGAGGGATAGCTGATTAGCTTAGGAATTGAGATTTGAAATAATATCGAATTTCGAATGATGGATGATGAAGGATGAAGGAAAAGAAAGGATGAGGGCTGATGGATGAAGGATGAAAAGGTCTGTGGCCTATTTATTTACGAATTACGACCTATCCTTCCGCGAGGGAAGTTTACGAGGCTTTTTACAGAATTAAGACTAGATGGATTTGCAAACATTGAATTAGGAAAAATATCGAATGATGGATGATGAATGATGAATGATGAAGGAAAAAAAAGTATGAAGGCTGATGGATGAAGGATGAAAAGGTCTGTGGCCTATTTATTTACGAATTACGACCTATCCCTCTGCGAGGCAAGTTTAAGAGGCTTTTTACGGAAGTAAGACTAGATGGACTTGCAAATATTGAATTAGGAATAATATCGAATGATGGATGATGAATGATGAAGGAAAAGAGAGGATGAAGGATGAAAAGAATCGCATAGATAGGTGATGATGTTTGTCTGAGACCCCAAAGGGGTCAAATTTAAATAGCCTCGGGTTGAAACCCGAGGATTATGATTAGCATTCTGATTTTGGTTTTTGGCCGCAAAATGCTAACTATTGAACAATGCTTTTCGCCAAAAACAGGGATGAGGAAAAATAATTATGAAGGCTGATGGATGAAGGATGAAAAGGTCTGTGACCTATTTATTTACGAATTACGACCTATCCTTCCGCGAGGGAAGTTTACGAGGCTTTTTACAGAATTAAGACTAGATGGATTTGCAAACATTGAATTAGGAAAAATATCGAATTTCGAATGATGGATGATGAAGGAAAAAAAAGTATGAAGGCTGATGGATGAAGGATGAAAAGGTCTGTGGCCTATTTATTTTCGAATTACGACCTATCCCTCTGCGAGGGAAGTTTACGAGGCTTTTTACAGAATTAAGACTAGATGGATTTGCAAATATTGAATTAGGAATAATATCGAATGATGGATGATGAATGATGAAGGAAAAGAGAGGATGAAGGATGAAAAGAATCGCATTGATAGGTGATGATGTTTGTCTGAGACCCCAAAGGGGT
>NZ_PVTR01000025.1:0-12571 GCF_003003005.1 Mongoliibacter ruber | reverse complement strand
TTGATGGATGAAGGATGAAAAGGTCTGTGACCTATTTATTTACGAATTACGACCTATCCTTCCGCGAGGGAAGTTTACGAGGCTTTTTACAGAATTAAGACTAGATGGATTTGCAAACATTGAATTAGGAATAATATCGAATTTCGAATGATGGATGATGAATGATGAAGGAAAAGAGAGGATGAAGGATGAAAAGAATCGCATTGATAGGTGATGATGTTTGTCTGAGACCCCAAAGGGGTCAAATTTAAATAGCCTCGGGTTGAAACCCGAGGATTATGATTAGCATTGTGATTTTGGTTTTTGGCCGCAAAATGCTAACTATTGAACAATGCTTTTCGCCAAAAACAGGGATGAGGAAAAAAAGGATGAAGGATGAAAAGGTTGATGGTCTGTGGGATCTTGGACTTTTAATTTACGAATTACGAGGGGCAAATCGGAGGGATAGCTGATTAGCTTAGGAATTGAGCTTTGAAATAATATCGAATTTCGAATGATGGATGATGAATGATGAAGGAAAAGAAAGTATGAAGGTGGATGGATGAAAAGGGTCAATTTTTTAAACAATAGGGAACAAACCCAACCTTTAACTCCCCGACATTCGCCGGGGCAAGTTTTAACCATTAACTTTTTACAACCCAAATAATCACGAACTTTAAATCATTTTTTTGTTAAAATGTAAAAAATACACTTATTATTTACGATATTCGAATAAATAAGCTTTTTGGCAAGCTGAATACTGTCAATAAGAACAAACAAAATTTACGATCTGAGAAAAACCTATTAAAACTATAATTAAATAAAATGAACAGTAAACCTGACTTTAATCCCAAAAGAATCAGCAAAACGATGGCGAGATGCTTCTTTGCTGTCTTTTTCCTACTTCAATTTGGCAGTTATGATTTGACTGCCCAACAGGGAGAGGAAAGAACATTCCGTAACCCCGTACTGCCGGGCTTTTATCCTGATCCTGGAATGATTAGGGCTGGAGACGATTTTTATCTGGTTACTTCTACATTCACCTATTTTCCGGGAGTGCCTATTTTTCATAGTACTGATTTGGTAAACTGGAGGCAAATCGGTCATGTCCTTGACAGACCGGAGCAGATAGATGTTGAAGGATTACAAATTTCGGAAGGCATTTTCGCACCTACCATACAGTATCATGAGGGGGTGTTTTACATGATCACAACCATAGTTGGAAAAGGCGGCAATTTTGTAGTGACGGCCACTGATCCTGCGGGACCATGGAGCAACCCAGTATTTCTACCCGAGGTTAGAGGAATTGACCCTTCCATATTCTTCGATGAGGATGGAAAAAGTTACGTAATCTACAACGGAGATCCTCCGGAAAACAAGTCTTTGTACAATGGTCACAGGACAATAAGGATGATTGAGTTTGATTATAAAAACCTAAAAACTGTGGGTGACAATAAAATCCTCGTCAATGGTGGTGTAAACATTCATGCCAAACCTGTATGGATAGAAGCGCCTCATATCTATAAAACACGTGGGTATTATTATCTCTGGGCTGCTGAAGGAGGCACTAGCGTGAATCATTCTCAGGTGGTTTTCAGGACCAAAGACCTGAAAGACATGTTTATTCCCTATAAAGACAATCCAATTCTTACACAGCGTCACTTGGACCCAAATAGACCAAATCCTATTTCCGCTACTGGACATGCCGATATGGTAGAAACCAAGAACGGCGAATGGTGGGCTGTTTTCTTAGCCACTAGACCTTATACTACGGGAGATCATTATAATATTGGCAGAGAGGTCTTTTTGGCTCCGGTAAAATGGACAGACGATGACTGGCCGGTGATTGATCCAGACCACGAAGAAGTAATGTACACTTATGTAGCACCGGACTTGCCGGAAAATAAAGAGAATATGCCATTCCCGGTTGCTGGCAGCTTTACGATCAAAGACAATTTTGATCAGGAAAAACTGAAGGATTACTGGTTTTTTGTGAGGGTACCGAAAGAAAAGTGGTATTCGATCAACACCAAATCTAAAAAATTGAAGATCAACTTGAGACCAGAAACAGCTTTTGGAAGGTCTAACCCAAGTTTTCTTGCCAGAAGACAACAACATCAAAAGGGCAGTATTACAACAGAATTTACATTTGAGCCAAAGACTGAAAATGAATCCGCTGGAGTTCTTTTATTCCAAAAGGAAACACATCATCTGTTTGTCGCAAAACAGCTGAACAGTGATGGTAGCACTTCTGTGAAATTGTTGAAAGCGAAAGGAGAAAATGACTACGAGGTTTTGGCTGAAAAAGCACTTCAAAAATCTTCCAAATCACCACTTAGCCTTAAAGTTGATTTTGATAAAGCAGATTATACCTTCTCTTTCAAAGAAAAAGGCGATAGAGATTGGCAAACGCTTCATGAATTCAAAGAAGGTCAATACCTCAGCACGAGAGAGGCGGGTGGATTTGTCGGTGTGACCATGGGGCCTTATGCTACTTCATCACGAACTGAGAGCGACAACAGTGCAGAATATGTTCATTTCACTTACTCAGGAGAAAATTAATCCATACCATTAATAGGGATCTCATAAAACAGCACTATGATAAAACTGAAACTTCAAATACTGGCCTTTTTCTTAGTACTATCTTTTCAGGTGACAGGGCAGAACTGGGAGAATCCTGCCCCAGAGGGCTTTGATAAATATCATGATGAGATCCCAAAAGGAAAAATTGAAAAAATAACCTATTATTCCAGTACAGTAGAAACGGATAGAGAGGCGGTGGTTTATACCCCGCCTGGCTATTCAACTGATGAAAAATTCCCGGTTCTCTATCTCTTGCACGGAATAGGAGGGGACGAGGAAGAATGGCTCAATCAAGGCAATCCCCAGCACATTTGGGACAACTTATTAAGCGCAGGGTTGATGCAGCCAATGGTTGTTGTCATGCCCAATGGCCGGGCTATGGTAGATGACAGGGCCACTGGGAACATATTTGATAGTCTGAAAGTGCAGGCTTTTTCTACCTTTGAACAAGACCTGCTTCATGATTTAATCCCTCATGTCGAAAGTGAATATTCCGTTTATAAAGACAGAGATAGACGAGCTTTGGCAGGTTTATCCATGGGGGGAGGTCAATCTTTGAATTTTGGTTTGGGTAATCTAGATTATTTTTCATGGGTAGGAGGTTTTTCTTCAGCACCCAACACCTATGCCCCTGAAGTATTGGTAAAAGAACCTAAAGCGCTCAATGATAGATTAAACTTGCTTTGGATTTCCTGCGGTACAAGTGACCGTCTTTTTCAGATTACCGAAAATCTTCATCATTATCTTGATCAGCACGACGTATCGCATATTTACCTTGCAGAACCAGGCGATCATGATTTCAAGGTATGGAAAAACGATCTGTATCAATTTTCACAACTGCTTTTCAAATAATGGTTGGGTGAAAAAACCTGCTTATTTATGCATGTTAGCTTTACACTAGAGGATTTGCTTTGTGTGTAACACAGTAGTTGATGCAATCCAAATTGAACAGTGTCGATCCTGCTTCTCCAAAGACAGCAATTTCTTTTTAGCTTTTATTAACAGATTATCAGCACATTAATAATGAACTGGTGGGATAAGATAAATTTAACCGACTAGCTTTGTAGCGGAATTCCTATTTTATCCGTTTTGGAGGGGAGTTTCAATATTTTAATGTTTTAAGAATAGATTATGAGAAAAATACCATTACTGTTGCTGTGTTCTTTGATTTTTATGAGCTTGATAAGTTGTGACAAAGAGGATGAAGAAGTTCCTTGTAGCAATGAATCATTTATACCTTTTTCAGCTATTTTGGTCGATGAGGAAAACAACAATATGTTAGAGGATGAGGATTTCGATGTACAGAACTTACGTTTGGTTTACCTGAATGAAAGCCAAGATGAGTCGAACTTGGATTTCAAAATCTATAAAACCAATGAAGGTAATAGCTATATGTTTTCCAGTGCCATGACCCAGAAAAGTCTTTCTGGTGAAAATGAATTTTTTATCAAATTAGGGCAAGAAACTATCTATGAACTTACTTACAAAGTTGACATGTCAAATGATACCGGCTGCAGGGTCTATTCTCATGAAGCCTTTGACAAAAACGGGAATGAGCTTGAAAAATCAGCAACCGGAATACCAAAGGCATATATTTTGAAAATAAATGCAATGGCGGATCCAAGTATGGATAAATAATAGCTTGTCAATAAGACCAAGGAGAATAGGTTTTTACATGTATCAAGTGACCTAACCTATTTGTCTTTTTACTCTTTCTAGCAAAGCCACATCTTCTCTCCAATCTTCCATTTGTTTGTCATATGCCGCCTGTGTTTTGATGATGCGGAGGGTATGGGGAGAACCTCTTTTGATGGTCTCAGTCCTGAGATCTATAACCACTTTTTTAATGGCTTCCTCTAGTAAAGACCTTTCGCTTTCTTTTTTGCGGTAATCAAATACTTGGGCCTCTGGGGATTGTAAAAAGTTTGCCAGTATCTGCCACTGCATGGCATCAAAAGGGACATCAGGTACTGGTCTAGACCAGTCTGCAGGTGCCTGAGGTTTGTTGTCGACCCTAACTTGCAACTCTTCTTTACCAAACAATAGGAGGGTATGGGCCAATGGTGTTTTCTTTTCCAACTTAAGGGTCATTTGCACTAGAATATCATTGACATATTGTCTTTTACTACACTTAGTCAGGTGATTATGCATATATTGAACCCATTTTTTGTCTTGTGGAAGTAAGTTTTCCAGAAGTAATAGTTTCTCAAAAGCTTTAAAATTTAACAAAGGCTTTTTCTTGAGAACAGCTATCAATGTTGCAAAGTATTCAGGTAATCTTTGCATTTCTAATGCCACAAGAGCCCTTCCTGATTTGGTTTCGGTCAATGTTTTGAAAACAGACAACAAGTGCCATAAAGTAGAAATGTTTCCCTGCTCCATCACCTGTTTGAATATTTTTTCAAAATGCTTTCTAGGGTAAACTTCGACAAGTTTTCCCCAGGATTCATCCTTGATTTTTTCAAAAAAATTGACAAGAAATCGATACCCCAATCTTTCAAAGCATGAGTCATCGTTATACCCTATGAGCCAATCTGCTACGACATTAAAATCAGCCTTATGTATATTTTTGTCAACATTCAGGGCGTTCTTAAGAATAGTTTCAACAGTAGCGGTTTCATAATCAGACAATTGTTTTCTAATTGAATTATAATGATTAATCCATTCCAGTTGATTGCTGATGTCTTGTTTCAATAAGATCTCTTGGTGGTCTTTTTTAGGCCAAAAGACAACTGCCCCATAATGGTACCAATGCATCAGGTCCGGACCATAATTTCCCATATAACCTGTACTTTCTTTTACTATCGGGTCACCATCATTGAGTCGGAAAGGAGCTAGTATTTCCGCTTCTTCTACTTCAAGGTGACCTAAAGGAGGAGGGCCATCATCAAGCCAATGTTCGATTGATATCCATTCATTATCAATTTCCTCCAATTCAGAATCTTCATCAGGTTCGTAATCCCAGCCATAGCCTCCATCAGAAGGTATACCGGAAAGATAGGAAGTTACCAGGCACATTTTGGCATAATATCCGGCAATATCTGCCGCCCTGATCAATGCTTCAGCTTTTGTACGATCGTTCAGTTTGAGGTTGTCTTTTGAAAAATTCTCAGGGGTATATTGATGCCCAAGTAAGACTACTCTTGGAGAAAATAGTTTATGTTCTTTTCCAGCTTCTAAAATTTTAGTCAAACGGGATACATGTTCTCCCAAGGCTTCCAATACAATAGGATTATCATTTTTTTTCTGGATGAGATTATACACAAGACAAACCCTATATCCTGCTGTTATGGGTTTGATTTCGTGTTCGCAATCGGCATAAAAAGCTACATAAGGTATTTTATAATTATTTGCCGACTCCGCAAAACTCACGGATTTCTCTTCTCCATCAAACCTGATCAGCAGTTCTCCTCCGAGGTGCTTGGATGGCAGACCTATGATCAGCGTGCCAAACATTCCCTTTTCTTTTTCAGAATCCCTGTGAGAAAGAAAGAAATCTCCTTTTTGGTAAATAAGTAATTTGTACAGATGAGCTTCTACCTCATAGTCCTCAATTCCCAATTGAGGCTTGATAGTAGCCATTGCTTTTCTTAAAAATTTATCCCATTCACCACCTTTAAAATAGAGTTTTTCCGGATCGATTTCCCAAGCACTTCGAACTTTATCATCGATGATAGTTTCGCTGCCTTTACCAAAAGGTGCTTTTCGGGCTTTTTGAATCAAGGCCTTGGCCATAAGTTCATTGATAGGGTAAGCGATTTCTCCAATGTCTTCAACGCTTAAGCCCGGAAACACAAAAGATTCTGAATGACTCGTCACAAAAGAACCATTTCCTTCGATCAGATTGAGGCTATCCAACAAGTCAAATTCTAAATTATGTATATCCGCTTTCATATCAGTAGAATCTAAATAATTGAATTACCTGTGATTTCGAACCAATATCGATAAATATCCAATATCTATTAGTATCCCTTTGCCCAAAAACCCTCGTTTAATTGATTAGTGGCATGATTGCGGATAATCATATTCTAAATTTTTCATTCGAATTCCTGTTTTTAAAACTTCTCAAATATAATCAGGTTTTAAAAATCAAGAAGCCAAGGCCGAAAGATGATTTTTTAGGTATTTCTTAACCTGTGGATCATTCATTCCTTTGGCTTCTTAATCGTGAAATAAAATGCACTTCCTGCATCTGGCTTTGATTCAACCCATATTTTCCCTCCCCATGATTCTACATTTTTTTTAGCTATGGAAAGGCCTATTCCGGTACCACTGTACTGATCCCTATTGTGCAATCTTTGGAAGATGATGAAAATCTTATCGAAAAATATGGGATCAATCCCAATCCCGTTGTCCTTTATTTGGAAACTCCATTCCTCCTCATTTTCAAAGACTGAAAGTGAAATCTCAGAAGGAATATCTTCTTTTGAGTACTTGATAGCATTGTCAAGTAAGGAATGAAGAGTCTGTACCAATGGTACTCTAAAACACACCACTTTAGGGAGTTTGTCAATGGAGATTTTGGCAGATTTCTCCTTGATTATTCTTTTTCGGAGCATAAGGTAATCTTGCATTATTTCATCAAGATGAGTTACTTCCAAACCTTCTGAGAATTTACCTGCCCTCGAATATTCAAGTAAATCCAGGATGATCCGCTTCATTTTTTTTGCGCCATCAGCGGCAAAAAAGATATATTTACTTGCCTTTTGATCAAGTTGGTGACGATAATTGTTCTGAAGAAGATTTAAATAGCTCGATATCATGCGCAAAGGCTCCTGAAGGTCATGAGAGGCAATGAAGGCAAATTGTTCCAGTTGCTCGTTACTTGTTTCAAGATCATAAATATATTTCTTGAGCATATCATTCAGGGCTTGCAGTTCTTTTTCCTGTTCCCTTCTCTCACTTATATCTCTGAAAAATATGCTTATTCCTTTATCAGATGGATAGGCATTTACCTCTAGCCATATACCATAATACTCTTCAAAAGTAATGGATTCATTGTTTTGTAATACTTTGTGGTAATTGTCATAAAAAGACAATTTAACCGCATCGGGAAACACTTCCCATAAGTTTTTGCCCAAGACTTCATTTCTTTTAACGCCAATCAACCTTTCAGCTGTATTGTTCCAATACGTAACTATAAAGTCATTATTTACGGCAAAAAATGCGTCGCCTATACTTTCTAATATCTTATTTTTTTCGTCATAGGCCTTCTGTAGTTTTTCTTCTGTTCTCTTTCTGTTGTCTATATTTTTCAAATAAACAGAAACACCACCATTAGATGGATACATATTTATTTGATACCATTTTCCATCACCGGGATAGTTGTATTCCAGATTTTCGGACTTTTGAGTAAGTGATACTTTCTCAAAAGTGGTACTCAAAAAAGAATCTTTTGCAGGCTCCAACTCCTTCCAAATGTTTTTGCCGAGCAGGTCCTTCTCTTTTCTTTGAAATATGTTTTCGGCCTCTTTGTTGAAGTAGGTAATGTTCCAATTTCTATCGACAGCAAAGAAAGCATCTGAGATACTTCCCAAAACTTCTTCCAACTGCAAGGAATTACTTTTGGAACTATGTATATCCTGAAAACTTCCAAAAATCCTGATGCATCTGCCATTTGAAAATTCTGTGCTTCCTATGGCTCTAATCCATACTTGATTTCCAAGTGCGGTGATCAAGGGTGCTTCATAATCAAATGGTTCTCCGGTCAAGATTGTGTTCTCAAAGATTTCTGAAACAAGAAGCTTATGATCTTCCCGATAAAAGTCCAATCCTTTATTCAAACTTGGCTTGAATTTCATGGGATCAGTCTCGTGAATTTGATGGACTACTTCTGACCAGTGAATTTGATCGTTTACAAGGTCTATTTCCCAACCACCGAATCTGGCCATTTTTGATGCATCATTTACCAGTTCTTTGAGCTTCTTTTCTTCAGTAATATCTTTGGCAGTAGCATAGATTACACCTTCATCAAGTGAAGCATTGCCGTTCCAACTCAGCCAAACGACCTCTCCATTCCTTTTGACAAGTCGGTTTTCAAAGTTGAATGCGTTTTCATTTAAATTCAACACCTCATTTGTTGAGATGTCCTTATCTGCGGGATGGACAAAATTGTCAAATGGGAATCCAATAATGTCCTTCTCTTGGTACCCCAGTATTTTACATCCTGCCTTATTTATTTTGAGGAATTTCCCATTAAAATCCGTTAAACAAATAATATCCGGTGAGTAGTCAAATAGATAAGACAATTCTCCTTCGAGACGTTTCCTTTTTATTTCAGACCCGACAAATGATTCCAATTTAGCCAAAGTTGACTGATGTCTTCTGACTTGAAAAGAACCCATTTTGGCACCTACGATCATCATACCAACTTTTTCATTTTGATGAATCAATGGAAACCCAAAAACAGTGTTCAATCCAGCCTTTTTGGCAGCATTGTTTCGGATAAATAGCTCTTCTTGTCCGGCATTTTCCAAAAGAATCGGAATCATTTTTTTCCAGACCAATCCAGGAAGTCCTTCCCCATAGTCGAAAGCATTGACTTCTGAAGCTTCTTGGTAAAATCTCCGGGCTGAAGAATCGCTATATTGTTTTGCATAAAGCTTAAGCGCATTTTGATGCATATTAGGCAACCATACTTCGCAAAAACTATATTCCCCGAAATCCAATGTCAATTGGCAAAGTTGGTCCAAAGATTTTTTCAGGTCGGTTTTTATGCTAAAAACTGAACTGATTTCAGCCAAAAGTTCATTTTGGATTTTTTCATTGTTTAATTCGGACACATCACGTTCAATGGCAATCCAATGGGTGTACCAACCATCTTCATCTGCGACGGGAGAAACAGAAAAATTTATCCAAAATGGTTCTCCGTTTTTTTTGTAATTGATGGTGGTGATCTCGCAGGACTCCCATTTCCGAATCGCTTTGCTGAGTCTATCCAATTCTTCTTTATCGGATTTTGGACCTTGTAATATTCGGGGAGTTTTCCCAATCACTTCTTGGGATGTATACCCAGTCATTTTTGTAAATGCTTCATTTACAAAAATTATTCTTGGTCCAGGTTCATCAAAAGGTTCAGCTTCTGTAATAAGAATAGCATCATTGGTATTGGTGATGACACTTTCCAATAGCTTCAAATGTTGTTCTTCCTTTTTTTCCAAAGTAACATCCCTACAGGTGATCAGCATACATTGCTTTTCCAAAAAATCTATTTTGTGGCCATTGATATCCATGCTGATTCTTTCACCGCACTTTTTTTGGTGGGTAAAAACTCCGAAGGAGATATTTTCCTGTTTTTTCTCAATTTCCTTATGAGCATCAAGCAGTTTGGGAATGTGTTCTTCTGGTCTTAGCTCCTTTATAGTCATTCCAAGAAATTCTTCTCTGCTGTAGCCATAGTGTTGAGTAGCGGCTTGATTTACATCTAATATTTGAAAAGTGTCGATTTCATAAACCCAGTTGGGTAGGGGATTGAGATAAAATAATGTGCTGTAATCGTAGGTTGGTGACATAGTACGGGTTTTGGGTGGGGAGGGTGATTTATTTATTAACATTTATTTATGTTAACAAAAATAATTATAAGTAAGATACTCAATTATCATGACAAAATATCATGAAATATTAATTATATATAAAAATGAATTAATTAAATACAAAATAATGTAGATTTATGATTGGTCCTAAAGACTTTTTTTGGTAGTTCAACAAACCTATTTATCGAATAATGTAGAGGGAAAAAAAACTGAATTTTATTTCTTTAACTCGCAAGGGAATTGCATGTATGTGATGCTTGTCTGTCCGGTACCCAAGCTCGATTTTATGACTTTTCAGGCCTTAATTTCAAAATGGTTTCAATCCTTTTTGCCATTGATTTTTGTGAATTACTGTTCAATTTCAATGTCATACTTATCTAATAGTCCTAAAATTCCAGAGAGAGAGAATTTTGCTTTCTTTATACTGTTGATTTCAGGATCAATAGAATAATTGTAAGATGTCCTAAAATCTGCCTTTTCAAGATTTGTGTTTTCAAACGACGCTAAGGTAAGGTCGCAATTTTCAAAAACAGCACTATTGAGGTCGCTGTCCACAAAATCGGTTTCTTGTAATTGAGAATTTTTGAAAACCGTTTTTTTGATTTTGGTTTTGTAAAATGAGGAGTGGTTAAGTTGGCAATTGTCAAAGGAAAAAGAAAGTCCAAACTTAACGCAGGTATCAAAGCGAAGGCCCAGCATTTTGCACTCCTTAAATAGACTGTCCTGAAAAGCTGTATTATTTAGTTTGGTCAAACTCAAATTGCACCCGATAAATTCACAGTTCATAAGCTTAAAGCCGGAAAGATCGGTGCCTGCAAAATTACAGTTTTTGAAATTGCAGTTTTCGTATTCACCTTTAGACAATGGATTTTGTAAAAAATCGATTCTATCAAAAGTTTTGTCTTGAATGTAGGTTTCTTTCATTTTCTGTTCATTTTCTCTCATACTAATTTCTATTGTTTATCCTACCTTCGAAAGGTTTCCAAAACGCTTGCGTCCACCCAATATATGTCCTGCTTACTGGTATAGAATAAATACTTGCCATCTTGACTTACAAAGGGGCAGAGTTCATGACCTTCGGTATTGATCAAGGCTCCCATATTCTTGGCTGTTGACCAATCCCCGTTTTCATCCTTAAAGCTGATATACAAATCACCTTGACCAAACCCATCAGGCCTGATTGAGGAAAAAATGATGTAAGACTCGTCCGGCCCTACAAAAGCATCGGCCTCATAATACTTGGTATTGATCTCGTTTTCAAGTTTGACCGGTTTTTGAAAGTGACCTTCTAATAATTGAGATCGGTATATATCGTAATTTTTACTGTTTTTTATTTCAAGGTTAAAATTTGAGGCAAAATACATGCTTCCGTCTTTACCAAAGGATATATAATATTCATTTGCCTTTGTATTGATGGGGGATCCAACATTTTCAGGTAAAGTCCATTTTTGTCCCTGTCGCTCTACATACCAAATGTCATAATCTTTCTTTTCACCACCTCCATCCAGTGGCATGTCGGAAATAAAATAGAGCCTGTCTTCACTTGGTGAAAGCATAGGGTCATTGTAACTGTATTGGGGATGTGATAAAAGGACTTCGGTTTCTGTCCAGACCCCGTTCAATAACTCTGAAAACCATATCTCTGCTTTTCCATCTGCATCAACACCAAAGAAAAACGCTTTACCATCCTTGGAGAAAACAGACCCAAATTCATGTCTTTGACGTTTTGAAATTAGGTTGGGAGCAAACTTCTCTGGTTTTGATCCCGGTGGCTTAAGTCCAAAATAGCGCATATCATCGTCTGATTCTGAACCATATGTCCTAGAGTTGATTCTGTAAGCTATATTGTTCTTTTCTACATGGATAAATGACTTCAAGTAGTCGGAAACATCATCTTGCTTGCCTGCATTTGGATTTTCATGTTGTGCCCAAGAAGTCTGCGCTGAGGTCAAGAGAATGGATAAAAAAAAGAAGAATTTTTTCATTGCAGTACTTTAAAGCTTTTAGCTATGCTCAGTCTTTTTGTCTGAATTCCCGTGAAGGGATTCATAAGCCTGACTTGTTTGTCAAATAGGGAAAAAAAGCGTATAAGATGAAGTTAATTATTGAAAAATGCAGTGTCATTTTTTCGATCCTTCAATTCTTAGTGTGCAAAAACACCAGATATTTATCAATCCCATTATATGTTTAGCTATTTTTAGCCAATCACCTATTAAAACCTATTTACATGCTCGCTTGGCTTGGACTACTTACGATTTTATTATTACTGTTTTTGGTGATGACCAAAAAGATGGCTGCAGTAGTAGCTCTGATATTGGTTCCGCCTGTTTTGTGCGGATATTCTTTAGGTGAAATTTATTGTGTTGGTTTTCAGTATTTTATTCATTCAATTTTTGTGGTTTTGGGTGTCTCGGTCTATTTTTAGTCCATGTTTGTAAGGCGAAAAAGGAATTCAAGTGGAACTTTCAGTGTCCAGA
>NZ_PVTR01000024.1 GCF_003003005.1 Mongoliibacter ruber | reverse complement strand
TCTGGACACTGAAAGTTCCACTTGAATTCCTTTTTCGCCTTACAAACATGGACTAAAAATAGACCGAGACACCCAAAACCACAAAAATTGAATGACTAAAATACTGAAAACCAACACAATAAATTTCACCTAAAGAATATCCGCACAAAACAGGAGAGAAATACACCACTACACCTTTATCGCTTGGCTTGTAAAGCTCATTGCTTTTCACCAAAGAGCCACTCGCGCCACCTTTCTCATGATCAAAAGGGAACCAAGCCATATCAAATTCTTCTATTTGATGTAATTCCAATTGGCAATCGAAGATCTTTTCATAGAAAGTTACAGCTCTCTTCATGTCCTTCACTGGGATTTCAAACCAGCAAACATTTACGTGTTTCATAATTTTTCCGGGTTTATTTAATACCTAATTTCACCATTTAGGATGGAATTCCTGCGGAATGGGCAATAAATGTGAAATTATTTTTTGTAAAGGGGTATTTGGAAATAAAATATTCCGTTGGTCACAAAACAGCTGGTATTCTGTTTGATTTTGACAATATTCCGATTCAAACCCAATTAAGCCATGAAAAAAATAACAACCTTATTGCTGGGGCTTTTTATCATCTTGACAGCACAGTTGCAAGCTCAAGAGATCGCCCTCCAAATGTACAGCCTTCGAAATGAAATGAAAGATGATGTCAAAGGGTCTCACCAACTGATAGCCGATTGGGGTATCAAATACCTAGAAGGTGGTGGGACATACGGCATGACCCAAGATGAGTATAAAAGCATGATTTCGGGCATGGGATTATCGGTAATCGGTGTAGGTGCTGATTATAATGACCTTAAAAACAATCCCCAAAAAATTATTGATCAAGCCAAAGCCTATGGGGCTAAGTACGCAACTTGTTTTTGGATTCCTCATTCTGATGATGGTTTCTCCATCAAAGAAACGCGTGAAGCCATTGACTTATTCAACAAGGCCGGGGAGATGTTGAAAAAAGAGGGGATTACACTCTGTTACCATCCCCATGGCTATGAGTTTACACCACATGGATCAGGAGTATTGTTTGATGAAATGGTGGAAAATGCCAAACACTACAAGTTTAACATCGACGTATTCTGGGTTCAAATGGGTGGCGGCGACCCTGTTGCGTATGTCAAAGCCAAACCTGAACTATACCCTCTTTTGCATTTGAAAGACAGGAAAAAGGGTACTCAGGGTTCTAAAGATGGGAGAGGAGATGTAGAGACGAATGTGGTTTTGGGAGAAGGCGACATTGACATCAAGTCCTTGATCGAGCTTGCAGTAAAGCATAAGATAGACTATATGATCATTGAAGATGAATCATCAAGGTCAGTACAGCAGATACCCCAAAGTGTTGCTTACATCAATAAAATCAAGGGCCAAGCCAAATAATTGAATTCTAGGGTAGTTTTGCAACTGCCCAAATTTAGAGTAGCTTTGCAGTCCGAAAATTTAAAAGAATTCAGCGGTTCGATCACCCGCTTTATCAAAAATTGATATGGACAAAAAGCAAGAAGTAAACAAAGGACTTATGCTTCCGGTAATGGAAGCTTTTTATACTATCCAAGGTGAAGGGGTGCATACTGGCACCCCTGCCTATTTTATAAGGCTTGGAGGATGTGATGTGGGTTGTGTGTGGTGCGATGTGAAAGAATCATGGGAAGCGGAAAAATGGCCGGTTTCCACCATTGAGGAAATTGTACAGGGAGCGCTTGCATATCCAGGCCGAATGGTGGTAATTACTGGTGGAGAGCCCTTGATGTATGACCTTGGTCCACTGACCAAATTACTGAAGGAAAAAGGATTCACCATAAATATTGAGACTTCAGGGGCACATCCGTTTTCTGGAACCTTTGATTGGGTTTGCTTTTCCCCTAAAAAGTTCAAAGAGCCCCATCCCAGCATTTATGTGCAGGCAAATGAATTAAAAGTGGTTATTTTTCATAAATCTGACTTTGAATTTGCAGAAAAACATGCAGTTTTGGTAAATGATAACTGTCATAAACTCTTGCAACCGGAATGGAGTAGGTCGACGCAGCACTTGCAAAGCATTATCGACTACGTAAAATTTCATCCAGACTGGAAAATTTCCCTCCAAACGCATAAGTTTATGGATATTCCGTAAACATGAGAGTAGTACTTCTTTCTTTTGTCTTGCTTTTTTTTGTCCAGCTGAGTTATGGGCAGAAATACTCTATTATTGACAATAGGGCTATCAAGATGCATGAGGAAGGAGATGAGCTAGTATTGAGAAGGCAATACAACGATGCGATAGAAAAGTATAAAGCCTCCATAAACAGGGAAGCAAATTTTTTGGAATCTTATGTCAAATGGGGGAGGATTCTATTGACTATGGGGCGCTCTGAGGAAGCCCTGGAAGTTGTTCAAAGAGGGGAAAGAAGACCTGCAAAACCCAATGATTTGATCAAAGGTGATTTCGGGTGGCTTAAAATGCATATTTACCTTTCTTTGGGTCAGTTTAAAGAGGCCCTAAGTCAATACCAGGAAGTTGACTTAATTCTTTCAGACCAATTCAAAAACTCCATGAATTATATTGAAACTAAGGAGCAGATGGATTTTTTAAATGAAAATCTACAAAAGGAATTGGTCATCAATAAGGAAAAACTTCCCGAGCCCATAAATCAATTTACACTGCAATACTTTCCTGTGCTGACAGCAGATAGCAGGAAAATCCTATTTACCAAAAGAGACGGCACCCAAGACTATCAAAAGGAAGATATATATGTTTCGTATTTGGCAGATGATGACGAAACCTGGACAATGCCGGCGGGTATTTCTGAAAGCATCAATACGAACTATAATGAAGGTACCTGTACCATTTCAGCCGATGGTAATATCTTGATATATACATCTTGTGATGCCCCGGATTCTTTCGGGAGCTGCGACTTGTATATAGCATACAGGGTGGAAGGAAGGTGGCAGCGCTCTACCAACATGGGCAAAAATGTAAATTCCCGATCTTGGGAATCTCAACCCTCCCTTTCAGCAGATGGTAGGATATTGTTTTTTTCTTCCAATAGACGTGGGGGATATGGTGGAAATGACATCTGGTATAGTGTCAGGAATGATGATGGATCTTGGGCTGAGGCCAAAAATTTAGGGCCAACAGTCAACACCCCAAGGGATGAGGTTTCTCCTTTTATCTACTTCAATAATGAAATCCTCTTTTTTGCATCCAATGGACACAGAGGATTCGGAGGTATGGACTTGTTTGTTTCAAGGGTAGAAGAGGGAGAATTTACAGAGCCAGAAAACCTCGGATATCCTATCAATGACCATCAGGATCAATTTTCACTTTTTATCACAGCTCAGAGGGACTATGCTTATTATACAGAAACATCATATGCGGAGGGAAAAGTAGAAAGGTCTTTGTTGTACAGGTTTAAGTTTCCTGAAGAAATATCCCTTGGTGAAAAGCTGATTGTTACCCAAGGTAAAGTATTGAATTCAAAAACAGGAGAACCTATTGATGCCAAGCTGTCCTTGGTTAGTTTGGCCAATGACAGTACCCTTTACCAATTTAGATCAGATGGTAAGACAGGTGATTTCATGATGTTGTACCCAGATAAATCCTTTTCCGGATTGTACGTAGAAAAAGAAGGATACCTGCCTAAAATCTACAATGTAGAACGGGATAATCTAAAAGACCAAGAAGACCTTGAAATTTCTCTGACGCCTATTGCTCCAGGGGAGGAGTTTGTTTTTGAAAATATTTTCTTTGACTTTGACAAAGATGAGTTAAAACCTGAATCTATGAGTTCCCTCAAGAGGCTGGTGGATTTTTTAAATACTAATTTTAATGTCAATATATATATTGTAGGACATACTGACAATGTTGGCAGTACAGTATACAATGAAAGTCTGAGTTTGCGTAGGGCAGAAAGTGTCAAACGGTATTTATTGGAAAATGGGATCAAGGAAGGTCGCGCGATCCCTGTAGGAAAAGGAGACAAGGAACCAATTCGTCCAAATGACTCTGCAGATAATAGGGCTATGAATAGAAGAATCACCATTTCTATTCAGGAAAATTTTTAATTTTAATTTATTTTCAAGCAGGAGCCAAGCCGGAAAGCTCTTTTGAATTTATGGGATTTTTTAAATCCCCCTATAAATAGACCTGTCAGGTTTTATTTCTCATTTTGGTTTAGAGTATCAATTCCTCATCTTTTTCCTTATTTTTGCCACTCAATTGAAAAGAGTGATGATACACGTTTGCAGAAAAGAGCATTTTAATGCAGCACACAAGCTTTGGAATCCCAAGTGGTCAGAGGAGAAAAACAAAGAAGTCTTCGGGCCTTGCTCCAATGTCAACTGGCATGGTCATAATTTTGAGCTGATAGTGACGGTAAAAGGAATGCCTGACCCGGAAACAGGATTTGTGGTAGATTTGAAAGAGTTGAGTTCAATTATCAAAAAACTGGTGATTGATAAAGTAGACCATAAAAATCTCAACATGGACGTAGATTTCATGGAAGGAAAAATGGCCAGTTGTGAAAATCTCGTAGTAGAATTCTGGAAAATTTTGCAACCTGCAATCAATGAGATAGTAGCGCATGGAAGTTTATATAAGCTTACACTATACGAAACACCGAGAAACTTCGTAGAATATTATGGAGAATAGGTATTTGGCCTGTTTATTTTTTGAAATACATGTGTTATGAAATGCCGATAAGAACAAATTCATACATAACGCGATGATTTTTCAAGGAATTCTATTTGGCTGCTGAAAAACAATTAGAAGCACATGAAATCGAGTATGATGAAATTGACACAAAGTGGGCTTTTGGGGATGCCATGCGAAGATTCCATGTGTCCTCTGAAAAACTATTAGAAGCACATGAAATACTACCTCATTTGTGGAGAACGATCCGGTGATTTGCACAGTTCCAATCTCATCAAGGCTATCAAAGTTCATGATGAGGAAGGTATATTCCGAGGCATGGGAGGTGACTATTCGGCCGAGGCTGGACTGAATCTTAAGGCCCATTATGAGGAAGTTTCGGTAATGGGTTTCATTGAAGTCTTATTTGGATTCAGAAAGGTCTTGAAATACCTCCGATTGATTAAAGAAGATTTACTTCAATTCCGGCCTGATGTTTTGATTTTGGTTGATTTTGGTGGTTTCAATATGAAAATGGCCGCTTTTGCCAAAAGTAAAGGTATAAAGGTGCATTATTATATCCCTCCAAAAGTTTGGGCTTGGAATCAAAAAAGAGCGTTGAACATCAAAAAACAAACAGACAAGGTATATTCCATTCTCCCGTTCGAGCCTGAGTTTTTCAAAAAGTATGGTATCGACGCACAATATGTTGGTAACCCACTCTTCGATGAGATAGCCAAGTTTGAACCACATCCTTTTTTTCATCAGAAGAACGAGCTCAATTACCAACCTATTATAGCTCTTTTACCAGGAAGTAGACAGCAGGAACTGGACAATATGTTGTCTGTTTTGATTTCAGTAGTGAAAAATTTCCCCAATGCGCAATTTGTCATAGCAGGTGTGGGTAATTTGAAGCCTGAAGCCTACAGTGCAGCTATCAAAGCGGGAATTCGAATAGTATTTGATCAGACTTATGATTTATTGCATCATGCCACAGCGGCAATAGTCACGTCGGGAACAGCCACTCTGGAAACGGCCCTGTTTAGAGTACCGCAGGTAGTTGTGTATAAAACCAGCTCATTAAGCTATCTAATAGCCAAAAGACTGATCAAAGTGCCCTACATATCATTGGTTAACCTAATTGCAAATGAAGAAGTAGTGAAGGAGTTAATTCAGGATGACTTCAATAGTTCTTCTGTGTCGAGTGAGCTCAATTACCTATTGGCAGACATACAGAGAAAAGCAAGGGTTTTGAATGGCTACGATCTTGTAAAACAAAAATTGGGAGAAGGTTCTGCATCTGCTAAAACTGCGCAGCTAATTCATGAGAGTTTTAATGGTAAAGAATTGAACAATTGAGTAAACCAACCGTTATTACCATATATCTATGCAAAAAGATATAAAATTTTATTTTTACACCAATACGATTATTTAAATTTTACAATTTTACCTCAACACATTAAAATTTAATCATGTATTTCATGAAACTCCATAAGGATTCTTAATTTGTGCAATTTTCATCTATAAAAAGATGTCTCATTTTTTGAAAAAAATATAAAATTCTACGCCACACTTCAAAATAGTAAATTTTGTACTTTAATAAGGTAATCTACATGGTTTAGATTTTTCAATCTGTTAACACAACCTTACTTTTATGTTAACAAAGGTTAATTAAAAATTAAATACTGTTTAAACCTAATTACTAAAATTTAATTAAGTTTTGAGTGATAATTATCAGTCTAAATCAGTATAAATTTTATATAAAACCATTTATCCAAATTTTATTTAATTAAATACAGCAACATGCAAATGTAATTTATGTGAATGGGTTTGCATTATTTGTAGAATATGGATAGAATTGAAAGTTCATTAAATCAAATATTATAATTATGAGGAAAATTTTACTTCTAGGACTTGCGTTCTTGATAGCATCTGCTTCGGCATTTGCGCAGGGACGTGTAGTGACTGGAACGGTGACTTCCGGTGAGGATGGTCTACCTATTCCAGGTGCGTCGGTCGTAGTGAAGGGTACCACCATTGGTACAGCCACAGACTTAGACGGTAATTTCTCGTTGAATGTACCACAAGCGAACAACACATTGGTGTTTTCTTTTGTAGGTTCTGAAATGCAGGAAGTCAATATCGGTAACAGGTCACAGATCAATGTAATCTTGCAACCAGACACAAGAAGTTTGGAAGAGGTTATTGTGACAGGGTATGGCACACAGCCTAAAAGAGAAGTTACCGGTGCGGTATCTTCTGTGAAAGGTGAGTTGATTGAAAACCTTCCGATGCAATCTTTTGACAGAGCTCTCCAAGGTAGAGCTGCTGGTGTTCAGGTAAGATCAAGTAATGGTCTTCCAGGTGGAGCGGTTAATATCCGTATACGTGGTGTTGGTTCTATCAATGCTGGTAATGAGCCTCTATTTATTGTAGATGGTGTTCAGCTTAACAACCAAGCCAACTCTTCCTTGACTCAAGCGAATCCATTGGCATTCTTGAATCCTAATGACATTGAGTCTATGGAAATCTTGAAAGATGCAGCATCTGCAGCGATCTATGGTTCACAAGCTGCCAACGGTGTTGTAATCATTACTACTAAGAAAGGTAAAGCCGGAAAAGCGAGATTTGAATTCAATGCTTTCGCAGGTGAAACTGAGCCAATGAAATATTTGGACGTACTTGGTGGTTCTGAGTGGTATGAAATGAGAAGAGATGCCTTGACAAGAGGTGGTGACGGTATTGCAAGAGCAAGAGCACTTTCTAATATGGGGAGACTTCCAAGCAACTGGCAAAGCCTTTCTCCAGAGGAGTTGGATGCTGTTGGAGAAGCATTACCTACTTATGATTGGCAAAGAGAATTGATGGGTAGAGGAAGACTTCAAAACTATGAAATGAACGTTTCAGGTGGTGATGACAAAACTCAATTTTTCCTTTCAGGTTCTTATAACTATCAGGAATCATCATTTAGACCAGTCGATTTTGAAAGAGGAACTTTCAGAACTTCCATTTCTCACAAGGCAAATGAAAGATTGACTTTAGAAACCAACATTAACCTTTCTACAGTTAGTCAAAATGTTCCATTCGCAATTGATGGTGCTTTCCTTGGTAACCCTGCATTTTCCGCATCTGCAGTATTGCCTCATAACCCTATCAGAAATGAAGATGGTTCATTCAATGAAGCCATCGGTGGTGTATTAGGACAAAATATAGCTTTAGTAAATGAGTTTAATTCAGGATCAACAAGGAGAAATACAGTAGTGGGTAACGCTATTGCTTCTTATAAGATTACTGATAATATTACTTATCGAGCACTTTTCGGTATAGATTATTACTTCCTACAAGAAGAAAGATACACTGACCCTAGAACTCCAGACGGAGCAGGTGTAAGAGGTAGAGCTTCCGCATTCAATGATTGGAGAAGTAGATTTATCAACACCCATACAGTAAACTGGAACAAAACCTTCAATGGTGTACACAATGTATCAGCTTTGGTAGGTTATGAATTTGTTTCTGAAACAAGACAAGGTTTGAATGGTCAAGCAATCGGTTTCCCTACTTTCCAATTCAGATATATTGATTCAGGTGCTGAGCCGGTATTCGTTGGAGGATTCTGGACTGGTTACAGAAGACAAGGTGCTTTTGTGAATGCTAACTATAACTACAAAGAAAAGTATTTATTCACTGCCACAGCAAGATATGATGGTTCTTCTAGATTTGGAGCCAACACTCAATATGGTCTTTTCCCTTCTGTAAGAGCAGGCTGGAATATCGCCATGGAAGATTTCTTGAAAGATTCTGAAATTGTAACTGACTTGAAAGTTAGAGCTTCTTGGGGTAGAACGGGTAACGATCAGATTGGTAATTTCGCTGCTAGAGGCCTTTATGGCGCTGGTGGAAACTATGCCAACTCTGCAGGTATCAGACCTACTTCACTTGCTAATCTTGAGTTAGGTTGGGAAACAAACGAAACTGTAAACCTTGGTTTGGATTATGGTTTCTTCAGCAATAGAGTTACAGGTAGTATTGATCTTTTCGATAGAAGAACAAAAGACCTATTGTTAAATCAGCCGGTTCTTTGGACTAACGGTTTTGGGTCTATTGCCAACAACGTTGGTGAGCTTCAAAACAGAGGTATTGAATTTGAAATTGGTACAGTGAATATTGACAGAGGCGGGTTCCAGTGGAGAACTTCCTTCAACTTTACCTACATTAAAAATGAGATCGTAAGTCTTTTTGATGATCTTGAGTTTATTGCAGGAGCTGCAGGACAGCAGTTGGCAGTTGGTCAACCTGTTGGTAACCCTCCTTTCCCGGGTTCATCTGCTCCAGGAGCTTGGTTCCAAGCTGAATATGCTGGTGTCAACCCTGCTACAGGTCGTCCAATGTGGTTGGATGCTGATGGTAACAGGACATACTTACCGATTGCAGCTGACAGAAGATACTTTGGATCAAGCTTAGCGCCTTATTATGGTGGTTTGAACAATACTTTCAGATTCAAAGGATTTGAATTGACTGCATTCTTTACTTATGAGTACGGTGCTGTTGTTTCTGATGGTCAGTATAATTTCCTTAGAGAAAATGGTACGCGTCTTACTTTGAATGCACTTAGAGAAGTAAATGATAGAGCTTGGGTGAACCCAGGTGACATGACTGATATTCCAAGAACTTATGTGACTGCAGCTGGTAACGCAAATGAGCTAAGAAGCCAAGGAAGAAATTTTGGTACAGCCTCCTTGTTAAAAGCTGATTTCATCAGATTGGCACAGTTGACAGTAGGGTATACTTTCAGCCCAACTTTGGTGAGAAATCTTGGATTGACCAGAGCAAGAATCTATGCACAAGGACTTAACCTATGGACGTACTCTGACTATCCTGGATATGATCCAGAATTCGTAGGAGCTGGAACAGGTCAGATTCCTATTACCAGAAACTATACAGTTGGTGTTCAATTGGGATTCTAAATAGAAAATAATGAAAACAATGAAATACATATATAAATACGCTATTGCACTGTTTTTAGGTATTGGCGTCTTGGCTACTTCCTGTAACCTTGATGTAGATCCTAGACAGTCCATTGATGCTAACGGCGCACTAGATACGCCCGACGGTCTTGAAGCAGCACTGAATTCCGTATATGCTAGGTTAAGAGCTGAGTCTAATTACGGAAGGGATATGTTCGCTTTATCTGATGCTTTGGCTGATGTTGGTCGTACAACAAATAATTCAGGTAGATTGATTGGTGAAAACAACAATAACCCAGGAGCTCATTTCACTGCGGGCTTTTGGCAAAATTCTTATTTTGCAATCAATGAAGCAAACCTAATATTGGATCAAATCTCTAGTGGCGTCGAGGGAGCATCTGCTGCACAACTTTCCAGATGGGAAGGTGAGGCCAAGTTTCTAAGAGCTCTTTATTACTTTGATTTAGTTAAGGTTTACGCTTATATCCCGACTGCTGTCTATGAGCCGGGTGTAACAGATGAAGGTGGTGTTCCAATGCCACTAGAAGGTTCAATTACTTCTGATATAGCTTTTACAAGAAATTCTCCAAGAGCTAGTGTCAATGAAATTTATACACAGGTTTATTCTGATTTGAATGATGCAATCAATTTGCTGTCATCTGCAGGTAGATCAGGGCCTCAGTATGCAACTGAAGGAGCTGCTCATGGTCTTTTGTCTAGAGTGGCTCTTTATAGAGGAGATTATCAAAACGCTGTTTCTGCGGCTACTGCGGCATTAGGTTCAAGTGCAGGTACTGTTCTTGGAGGAATGGATTATGTTAGTGGATGGCGTGCTGCAGAGCACCCAGAGTCAATGTTTGAAGTGAGAATTCAACTTGCTGCAGAAGCTTTAGGTGTCAATGTTTCTTTACAGTCTTCATTTACTACCCTATTAAACTTAGATAACAAGAATGCTCAAGGTGGTTGGGGTGATTTTATACCTGGTCCTAGAGTGCTTGATTTCTTTGGACTTTCTCAAGTTCAAATTGACGAACCTGGTACAGACAGTAATAACTGGGATGTAACACGTAATGATGATGTACGTGGATTCCTTTACACTACTGGCAATACAGTTAGAAATGCAGGTAGACAAATTGAGTCAATCAAATTCGTCAGCAAAGCTGGTTTCGCATTTGGTGATAATATCCCTGTATTAAGAAAGTCAGAAATGCATTTGAACAGAGCTGAGGCTAATTATCACCTTGGTAATGTTGGTGATGCCTTGGCAGAATTGAATGCTTTCAAAGGATTAAGAGGTCTTGAAGATGTAAATCTTTCTGGTGATGAGCTTTTAGAAGAAATCTTGAATGAAAGATTCAAAGAATTTGCTTTTGAAGGCCAAAGATTCTTTGACTTGAAGAGGTATGGAAGAGATATCAATAAGACTTATCTTTCTGCCAACAATGTACTTCCTTTCGAAGATTTCAAAGTATTACCTGCTTTCCCACAGCGTGAAGTTGATGGTAATCCTAACTTAAATCAAAACAGAGGATACTAAAATTGAAAAACGTTATGAAAAAAATAATTTCTATATTTTCTCTAGTGATGGTTTTTGTGCTAGGTTCTTGTATCGAGCAAAACTATCCTATATGGGAAGGTGCTGAGGTAGAGTTTCAGACAGCTGTGATTACAGCTCCTGTTGCAGGTCAGAATTACCCTCGTGTTGCCGTAGCAAACACAGCCGGTACGCACTCTCTTCAAGTAAATCTTGTCGCAAGACAAAGAGACAGTGATGAGACCATCACATACGTTGTAGTTCCAGAGGGTACTACAGCGGTAGCAGGCACGGATTACAATGTAGCTGGGAGCTTGGTGATTCCTGCAAATTCTTCAACTGCCACATTATCTGTTGATATTATTGACACAGGTGCTATTGGTGGCTCAGTGGACTTGTTATTGGAATTGGAAGGTAATTCTACTATCCAACCAAGTGAGAACTACAAAAGAGTACAGTTGAGAATAACAAGACCTAATCCTCCAGTAGAAGATTAATCATTATTCCAACATTTTATTGAATAAAAGGCCGGATTTATCCGGCCTTTTTTTTAGATTTGATCATGAGAAAGTTTAGTTTAATAATTGCAGTTTTATTTATTTCAACCATCAATTTTGTCAATGCGCAACTTCAGGTTTTAAGAGATCAAGGTAGTGGGGCACCTGTAGCGGTTGATCCTTTTCCTGATGTGAAAGGGTCTCCCTATTGGAAAGAGTTTGATTTAGGAAAAGTTATATTTTCTGACAGGGACACTGCCGAAAATCTTGATATTGCTTTTAATGCATTTAACCATACGTTGGTATATAAAGATGGTAGAGAACTGATGGCTTATGTCCCAGGTAAAATTAATGGATTTATCCTTAATGCTTCTTCTGCACCTCAGTTCTACAGGTCAGGTTATGATATACCTGGAGTGGGAAAAAATCGTTTTGTAGAAGTTTTGGTAGATGGTGACTATACTCTAGTCAACCATAAATTTAAAAGAATGATCGATGATCCTGGTGCGGCTTATGGTTCTCAAAGAGCAAAAGTATTCTCTAATGTCGAAGATTTAATTGTATTCAAAGACGGGGAGTCTTTCCTATGGAAACCAAAAAAGAAATCGCTTGTTGGTTTTTTTGGTAGCGATGGATACTCCAAAATTAATGAATTTGCAGCAACTTATAATTTAGATCTAAAGGATCCAACCGATGTTAGAAGAGTTATTATGTTTCTTAACTCAGAAAAATAAACAATAAAAAAGGCATCCGAGGATGCCTTTTTTGTTTAAGCTACTTGAAGCTTTTTAAACTTCGATTTATCAAATTGCTCTTCAGCGTACTTTTTATCAATTACAAGTTCTGTCACCGAATCATCAGAAGGCAATTCATACATAGCGTCTGTAATGATGGCTTCACAAATAGATCTTAGTCCTCTTGCTCCCAAATTGTATTCCATGGCTTTTTCTACAATGTAGTCAATGCCACTTTCTTCGAAAGTAAGTTTGACATTCTCCATACCCAAGAGTTTGTGGTACTGCTTGGTCAGTGCATTTTTAGGCTCTGTAAGGATGCTTTTCAATGCCACAGCATCCAATGGATCCAAATGGGTAACTACAGGGAGACGTCCTATCAATTCAGGTATTAAGCCAAATGACTTGAGGTCTTGAGCAGTTACATATTGCAGAAGGTTTGACCTGTCCACTTGTTTGGTTTCTGACCTTTTACTGAAACCCATAGGTTGTGTGTTTAGCCTGTTTGCTATATGTCTGCCTATTCCATCAAAAGCACCACCGCATATAAAGAGGATATTCTCTGTGTTTACAGGTATCATCTTTTGGTCAGGATGCTTCCTGCCCCCTTGTGGTGGTACGTTCACAATGGTTCCTTCCAATAGCTTTAGCAGCGCTTGTTGCACACCTTCACCACTGACATCTCTTGTGATAGAAGGATTGTCTGATTTTCTGGCTATTTTATCTAACTCATCTATATAGACAATTCCCCTTTCGGCAGCTTCTACATTGTAATCTGCTGCTTGCAAAAGTCTTGTCAGAATACTTTCTACATCTTCTCCAACATATCCAGCTTCAGTGAGTACAGTGGCATCAGCGATGCAGAATGGCACTTCAAGAATTTTTGCCAAGGTTTTGGCCAGATAAGTTTTTCCTGTTCCTGTGTCCCCCACCATGATGATATTTGATTTTTCGATCTTGATTTCATCATCCTGATTGGTTTTCTGGACAAGCCTTTTGTAGTGATTGTAGACTGCTACAGTGAGTACTTTTTTAGCGTCATATTGACCGATCACATACTCACTTAAGTATTGAGTAAGTTCTTTTGGCTTTTTCAATTTGAATTTCAGATTTTTGGAAGAGGGCTTTTTGTTTTTTTCCTCTTCTCCCAAAATCTGGTAAGCCTGATCAATACAATAATTACAGATATGGGCTGAGATACCTGACACCATCAGATCCACATCTTTTTTATTTCTCCCACAAAAGGAACAGGTAATTTGTGCCATTATTTTTTATTTTCTAATCAATACTTCATCAATAAGACCGTATTCTTTGGCCTCTGGAGCTTTCATCCAATAATCTCTATCAGAATCTCTCTCAATTTCCTCGTAAGTTTTACCAGAGTGATCAGCTAGGATTTGATACAATTCTTGTTTCATGGACAAAATCAATTTCAATGAAATCTCCATGTCTTTGGATTGCCCTTGCATCCCACCAGATGGTTGGTGAATCATAACCCTGGAATGTTGTAATGCAGACCTTTTGTCTTTGGCACCACCTGCAAGTAATACTGCACCCATAGAAGCTGCAATTCCTGTACAGATAGTTGCTACTTCAGGTTGAATGTACTGCATAGTATCATAGATACCTAATCCTGCTGTTACAGAGCCTCCTGGGCTGTTGATGTATAACAAAACGTCCTTTTTAGGGTCTGTTGACTCCAAGAATAAGAGCTGGGCAGTAATGATATTGGCGATGAAATCATCTACTTGTGTACCAAGGAAAATAATTCTGTCCATTATTAATCTGGAGAATACATCAATTTCCCTGAAATTGGTTGGTCTTTCTTCGATGACAGACCTGGTCATATTCTCTACAAATGTGTTGTATTGGTCAAATGCATTTCCGCTGATACCTCTGTTGTGCACAGCAAATTTTCTGAATTCGTCTTTGTTGATCATAATCGCGTTTTTAGTCTTGTACAAAAATAAAAAAAGCCCTTACTAAAAGAAGGACTTTCTGATAACGATTTTGAATTAGGATTAGTTTTCCAACATCTCCTTGAATTTGTCGGCGCTTATGTTTTCTTCTTTCACATCAGCTTTATCTTTGGCAAAGGCCAATACCTTTTCGTTTTGAACAGATGTCAACATCTGCATGTAGTTTTGACCTTCGTTGCCTTTGAGGTAATTGTCAACAAACATATCCATGCTGTCTTCCATCTGTGCACCCATTCCTGAAGAGGCAAATTGCTCTCTTATCATCTCTTTGGTTTTCTCGATCACATCTTCATGCTCGGCTTTGATTTCATTGTCTTTTGCAACCTGATTGGTGATCAAAGTCCACTTAAGTTGCTTTGCGTAGATAGGGTATTCTTCTTCTACCTGTTCTGTAGTGACTTTACCTTCATTTGCTTTGAACAACCATTCTTTCAAGAATTCTTCAGGAAGGTCTATGTTGGCGGAGTCGATGAGTTTGTCTTTCAACTGCTCGTCACTATATACTTGCGCTTCTTTATTGTAATTGTCAGAAATGATTTCTTTAACTTTAGCCCTCATATCCTCTTCAGTCTCTACCTGATTTGGACCGAAAAGCTTGTCAAAAAACTCTTGGTTAAATTCAGCTAGCTCTGTTCTGTTGATGTTTTGAACAGTGAAAGTGAATTTTCCAGCTAACTTTTCAACTTCCGACTCTTCTACACCTACAGTCTGTGCCAAGTCTTCTTTGATGACTTTTGAAGGATTTAGTTCAATTACATCTCCTTTCTTAACACCTACAAATTTTTTGAGTGATTTTTTCTCTACTTTAGAAAGGGGCAAACTGAAAGTTTTTTCAAACTCACCGTCTTCGGATTTCAAATCTCCATATATGAAATCATTTTCTTCACTCACCTCAGGATTGGTCATTTTACCATATTGACTTCTCAAATTGGTAATGGCTTCTTCCACTTCATCATCACTCATGTCGACCTTATAAGTAGTCGCTTTGAGTGAATCATCTAGTTTAAAGTCAATATTTTCTACAAACCCGATTTTATATTGGAATTCAAATTCTTTTTGACTTTTCCAGTCAATCTTATCAGCATCTTCAAAAACAGGAAGTGGATCACCAAGGATTCTAAAAGTCTGCTCTTTAAGATATGTGTTTAAAGATGAAGAGAGTAGGTCGTTAATTTCATCTACCAAAACAGACGTACCGTACATTTTCTTTATCATAGAGACAGGAGCTTTGCCTGGTCGGAAACCTTTGATATTTGCCTTTTTGGCATAATCTTTAAGTTTCGCTTCAACCTTTGGTTGATAATCTGCTTCATTTAGTATAATTTTAACAGAAGCTTGATTTGCTGAATGTTTGTCTAAAGAGATTTCCAAGGTAATTTGATTTTGGTTATATTTTAATTAAAAACCCTCAATCTCTTTTCCCAGATGCTCCCGGCTGTACCGGAAACTTATCGGAATTGTGATTGAGGGTTAAGATATGTGCGGATAGAGGGACTCGAACCCCCATGCCTTACGGCGCTAGATCCTAAGTCTAGTGCGTCTACCAATTTCGCCACATCCGCTTTAATGTGGGGCAAAGGTAATAATGAATTTCAAACTTGCAAAAGGTGAAGAAAAAAAACATCAAGAAGTTCAAAAATAATTTCAAATAAGCTCCTAATTTTGATTAGAGATAAGCAATACTACCCCATATATGATTCAGGTTGATTTAGAAGAAGAAAGAAAAGAAATACTCAAAAGATACAGGAGGTTGCTTCGGATGGCAAAGCCTATGTTGAAGGAAGGTGATGCAAAATTCATTAAAAAGGCCTTTAACGTAGCCAATGAGGCGCATAAAGAAATGCGGCGGAAGTCTGGAGAGCCTTATATATATCATCCTCTGGAAGTAGCCTTGGTGTGTGTAGAAGAGATAGGGTTAGGCACTACCAGCATTGTTGCAGCCCTACTGCACGATGTGGTAGAGGATACCGATTGGGAGTTGGAAGATATAGAAAGAGATTTTGGGCCTAAAGTAATGCAGATCATTGATGGGCTAACCAAGATTTCCGGAGTGTTTGATTATGGCTCCTCACAGCAAGCTGAGAATTTCCGCAAAATGCTTCTCACGCTTTCAGATGATGTGCGCGTCATCTTAATCAAGTTGGCTGACCGGCTCAACAATATGAGAACCCTGGAAAGCATGCCAAGGCACAAGCAGCTCAAGATTGCTTCAGAAACCATGTACCTCTATGCTCCGCTTGCACATAGGTTAGGCTTATATGCCATCAAATCGGAGTTGGAAGACCTTTACCTGAAATATACAGACTCCGACACCTATGCCTACATAGTTGAGAAAATCAACGAGACCAGAATTTCCAGAAATAAATTCATCAAGACTTTTATAGCTCCTATCGAGGAAGAACTACATGTTCAGGGATTTGAGTTCGTTGTAAAAGGAAGGCCGAAATCTGTTTTTTCAATTTATAATAAAATGAAGAAACAGAATATTCCTTTTGAAGAGGTATATGATCTCTTTGCTGTCAGGATTATCATCGACAGCGAGCTGGATGATGAAAAGGCAGATTGTTGGCAGGTTTACTCCATTGTGACCGATTTTTACCGTCCAAATCCAGATCGTCTTAGGGACTGGATCAGTACACCTAGGGCTAACGGTTACGAATCGCTTCATACCACGGTCATGAGTAATACTGGTCAATGGGTAGAGGTTCAGATAAGAACAACAAGAATGGATGATATTGCAGAAAGGGGATATGCCGCTCATTGGAAATACAAAGAAATAGAAGCCGCCCAAGGAAAGAGCAGTTCAGGCCTGGATAAGTGGATCATGCAGGTAAGGTCACTATTGGAATCCAATGATGGCTCTGCCATTGAGTTTATGGATGATTTTCGAGGTAATCTCTTCCACGACGAGGTTTTTGTCTTTACTCCAAAAGGTGAACTCAAGGTTTTGCCTTTTGGCGCTACCGCCCTGGACTTTGCATTTGAAATCCACACAGAAGTAGGAGCAAAATGTATCGGTGCTAAGGTTAACCAAAAACTAGTGCCTATCAATCACAAACTCAAAAATGGAGATCAAGTAGAAATCCTTACCTCCAATAAACAGAAACCTACTGAAGATTGGCTCAATTCGGTAGTTACTTCCCGGGCCAAAGCCAAAATAAAGGATGCGCTCAAAGAGGACAAAAAATCAGTAATGATTGATGGGAAGGAAATCGTCCAACGGAAACTGCGTCAGATGAAAATGGATTTTAACTCGGAAATAGTAGAACAACTGAGGGCTTATTTTGAGACCAAAACACCAAATGAGTTTTATTATAAAGTAGGGAAAGGAGTGATAGATGCCACTTCTATCAAGAGCTTTAAGGATTTCAAAGAGCAGAAAAAAGAAGTTAGTAAGCCAACTCTTGGCAAGGTAAAAGACGAATCATCCTTTACCAAGGAAATAAAAAGCCTCAAAGGTCCTGACCATGACCAACTTTTGATTGGAGAGGATATGGATGTGGTGGATTACATCTTGGCCAAATGCTGTAACCCCATCCCCGGTGATGATGTGTTTGGATTTGTGACAATCAATGAGGGTATCAAGATTCATAGGACAAGCTGTCCCAATGCCCTTGAGCTTTTATCTAATCACGGTAACCGCGTAATCAAAGCACGTTGGACAAGTCAACAGGAAATAGCATTTCTGGCTGGACTTCGCATTATCGGTACGGATAGAGTAGGATTGATCAATGATGTGACCAAGGTGATATCCAATGAGCTTAAAGTCAACATGCGTTCTATAACGGTTGATTCTGATAGCGGCATATTTGAAGGTACCATAAAGCTATATGTACACAGCACCCAACACCTTGAAAAACTGGTAGAAAACCTCTCCAAAGTAGAAGGGATAATTAAAGTCACACGATTTGACTAGGTATAGGTATTCCATCTTATTTGAATCTTTTCTAAATAAGAACAGTTATATTTGAAATAAAAAAGCACTACATGGCCTTAAATGAAAGCGTTTTTGAAGAGGTAAAGAAGATATTTACTGCTTATCTGGAAAATAAAAAGCTCCGAAAAACACCTGAAAGATATGCCATCCTGGAGGAAATCTATGGAAGGACCGGACATTTTGATGTAGAGTCACTCTACATCAGTATGAAAAACAAAAATTATCGTGTCAGCAGGGCTACAGTTTACAATACTTTAGATCTTTTGGTGGAATGTGATTTGGTGACCAAACATCAATTTGGACAAAACCTTGCACAGTTTGAAAAATCCTATGGTTACAAGCAGCACGATCATTTGATCTGCACCGATTGTAACAAGGTGCTTGAATTTTGTGATCCAAGAGTGCAAAACATTCAAAATACGGTGGGTGAAATCCTGAATTTCCAGGTTTTGCACCATTCGCTGATTCTGTATGGCAATTGTAAAAAAGAACAATGTGAAAATAGACCTACGGTATAAAATCGAACCTAACCAAAACTGCAAACCAAGTTGCCATTCATAGATTTGATCAGGGCGTCACCCTAAGTGAAGCGAAGAGTCTCCAAACCTTGAGGGCATGAGATTCTTCACCTCCGAGAGCTCCAGCTCAGAATGACGCTCACCCACCTTTAAAAGACCAACTAAAAACATATGAAACTAACCTATCAATTACAAAAAGAAGAAATAGCTTATTTTTTACATATCCAAGGTGACCTTATTGGAGATGAGGTAGGGCCAAAATTGGTGGAAATGGTATCTGATGCGGTCAATGATGGGGTTAAAACTTTTGTAGTAGACCTGAGTGAAGTCAGGTATATCAGTTCCAGCGGAATCGGCTTATTGATCACCATGCTGACCAAAATGAGAAATGTAGATGGGGAAGTTTACCTGACCTCACCTTCCGAACATGTCAAAAAGCTGTTGATCATCACCAAGTTGAATAATATATTCACTGTATTTGATTCTGTAGAAGAGGCAAAGAAAAAAATAAAATGACTTGAAGAGTTTAGGACTTCAATACCTTTTGCCAACTCTTTTAGGAGTATTCCACATTTCCTGTTCTGAAGAAAAGCAATTTTCAGGACAGGAAATTTTTGTTGAGGTTAGTCCCAAAATCACGGCATACTTTGCTGATACGGATATGAGCGCACAATACCCATTTCCGTTTTCGACTTTTTTGGATTCTGAATTATTACTCTCCCATAATGTGATGAGAAGTTCTTTGGATACGCTTTATTTTGAAGGAGATACTTTAAAAATCAAAGAAGGTCATTATTTGGAAAAAGACGGCCCTAGACGCACCGAAGGAATAAATAACTTGATAAACACATCATATGGACTTGTTTTATTCAATGCTAAAACCATCATGATTGATAAGGATGGCCACTCTGATGTTGAAAATTTCAGATTAATTGAATCTAGACTTTTTGAAGATAATGTATTTTATGGCCTGGCAGCTGGTGGCGTTTCCTATTATTTGGATCTTTTTTATAAAGGCTACGACAAGCAGCGGGCTTGTATATATTTCTTTGCTCGGGACTTTAAGTCAAAAGAATTTAAATTGATAAAGTTTGATTTGGAGGAAAAGAGATTCAAAGAAGTACCAATGTGGGCTAGCGTTGATTTAATTAATGCCCATGAGGTAGAATTTAAAAATGTCGCAAAAAACCATATGCCTTTTATATTTATCCAAAATGATAAACTTGTTTTATCATATAATTATAGTAGTGAGTTTTCTGTAATTGATCTTAAGTCTGAAAAGGTGGAAGAAAGAAATTTTCCGTCAAACCTGTTCAAGCTCAAGAAAAATCCCTTTAAAGAAATCAGCCGTAATTATGAACTATCAGATTCTGAAGACTTTCAAAAGGTGATGGACTTGTTGGATGAATGGGACAAGGATGTAGCATTTGGAAACTTTGAGAAGTTACCAAAGGGAAAAGGCTTTTGTAGATTGGTAAAATCACCACAAATTAGCGAGGAAGCTCCAGTTCAGTTGAACATGGAATTTTTTGACAACTACTTTAAAAAAACCGGAGAGGTCAACCTAACAGAAAAGGAGCCTGATTTAAGCACCTTATTTTTTCTAGTAGGGGATCGATTGTTTTTCAAAGCCAAAAAACAAGAGGATGAAAACTACCTTGACTATTACTTTGTAGACGTTGATTTTTAAGTAATATTGATCTGGATTTTATGATTCTGTACGTAAGGTCTATAATAAATAAGCTGTTTTCCTTGCAATTATTTAACCTTATTCCAAATTTCACGGCTTAAAAGAAATCAATACACGATATAAATACAATTCAATGAAAATGGATGTGCTTTTAGGCCTGCAATGGGGCGACGAAGGAAAAGGTAAGGTTGTGGATGTTCTTGCACCGCAATACGATGTAGTCGCCAGATTTCAGGGAGGGCCAAATGCCGGTCACACTTTGGAATTTGATGGCATTAAGCATGTACTTCACCAGATTCCATCTGGGATTTTCAGGGAAAACATCACCAATATCATTGGGAATGGTGTGGTTTTGGACCCTGTAGTTTTGAAAAAGGAAATCGAAGGTCTGCATAAGTTCAACATTGCCTTCAAAAAGAACCTTTTCATTTCAAAAAAAGCGACCATTATCATTCCTACTCATAAATTGTTGGATGCCGCTTATGAAAAGTCTAAGGGTGATAAAAAAATCGGCTCTACTTTAAAAGGAATCGGACCAACGTACCAAGACAAAATTGGAAGAGTTGCTTTGAGAGTAGGGGATATTTTGGCTCCTGACTTCAAAGACAAATACCAGACATTGGTTGAAAAGCACAAAACCATACTCTCTTTTTACGATTTTGACTTGGCTCAATTACCAGAGTTGGAAGCTGTCTTTTTTGATGCCATCGAATTTTTCAAAACGCTCAACCTTGTCGACAGTGAATATGAAGTGAATGGCTATCTTAAGCAAGGTTTGAAAGTGCTTGCTGAAGGTGCACAAGGATCACTTTTGGATATAGATTTTGGAAGTTATCCTTTTGTAACATCTTCTACCACCATGGCTCCTGGGGCTTGTACAGGCTTGGGGGTATCACCTTCTAAGATTGGTGAAGTCTACGGTATTTTCAAAGCTTACTGTACAAGAGTGGGAAGTGGCCCATTTCCTACCGAGCTTTTCGATGCGGATGGAGAAGCCATGAGAAAAGAAGGCAATGAGTTTGGTTCGACTACGGGTAGGCCTAGAAGGTGTGGCTGGATTGACCTTCCGGCGTTGAAATATTCTATCATGATCAATGGAGTTACCCAATTGTTTATGATGAAAGCTGATGTCTTGAATATTTTTGAAGAGATCAAAGTCTGCACCCATTATGTCATGCCTGATGGAAGCAAAATAGACAGATTGACTTATGAATTGGATTCTTCAGATGTGAAGCCGGTGTATGAAACAGTTCCTGGCTGGCATCAGTCTTTAGCTGAAGTAAACACATATGAAGAATTTCCAGAGGAGTTAAGAAATTATGTGACCATGCTCGAAGAGGCCCTGGAAGTGCCGATCAAAATGGTTTCGGTTGGTCCTGATAGAAAACAGACTATTTTAAGATAATGAATCAAGCCTCTTATTTATAAGGGGCTTTTTTTTAGGACTAATATTTCTAATTTGCATACGGAATTTAAGGTTGAGTTTTGAAGGAAAGGGATAAGATCAGTATTGTCAGTAAAGCGTTGAATGTATTCGCTGGGTTTTTTATTTACATGACAATTATTTTTTCATCAAGTTCAATATCACTGGCCCAGTCTGGGTTTCCTTTTTGTGGAAATTTTACCGATGATTCTAATCCCATACTTATTACAGGAGGAGCTGCAAGTATTCAAGATGGTGTATTGAGGTTAACAGATGCGAGCCAAGACCAAAGTGGCTATGCATATATTGATATTCCATTCCCCTCAAATTTTGGTATCAAAGCTGCTTTTGAAATGTATATCTATGGAGGTACAGGTGGTGATGGTATGAGTGTGTTTTTGTTTGATGCCAATACAGAAAATTTTGCGCCCGGAGGCTTTGGAGGATCATTGGGTTACGCCCAGAGAAATGAGGACCCTGGACTAACAGGAGCATATTTTGGATTAGGGTTTGATGTCTTTGGGAATTTCTCAAATTCCTCTGAAAGTAAAAACGGAGGGTTATCGCCCGAATTAACGTTCCCCAACACCATTGCAGTGCGTACTGGTGGGTCAGGGTTTACAGGTTATGACTTTCTTACAGCCAAAACAACACTAGCAGTTAATGAAACCGCTATTTCTTTGCCATTGAATGAAATGTTTGCCTTGAATTCAGGAATTCAAGGCACTCCACGTGTTACCAACCCGGATCAGATAGGCTATCGAAAAGTCTACTTGGAAATATTGCCGAATCCAAATGCCAATGGTTATTTGCTTAACCTCGAATTGGATATCAATAATGGAGAGGAACTGAGGAGGGTAGTTATTTTTTCAAATCAACCCTACAACCAACAAGCACCTGAAAATTTAAAAATAGGATTTGCTGCTTCTACAGGTGGCATGGTCAATATACACGAGATAGGTGAATTGACAGTGGAGGTGGCTGATCAAGAAGGCTTGGAAAATCCGGTTACACGTGAGTTTGAAGATTTGGCTACTTGCGCGGGACAGGATAATTACTTCGAAATTCCTGATTCGGCCTTTGACCTTCCAAATGAAAACTCTTCTGTAAGGTGTCTTCAGTTTTACAGTTCTTTGGAAGAGATAGAGACAGTTTTAGAAGATATTTGCCTTCAAGGCACTTGCCGCTCAGATGT
Source organism: Mongoliibacter ruber (assembly GCF_003003005.1). Taxonomy (GTDB): domain Bacteria; phylum Bacteroidota; class Bacteroidia; order Cytophagales; family Cyclobacteriaceae; genus Mongoliibacter; species Mongoliibacter ruber. The sequence continues at coordinate 2,435 of NZ_PVTR01000024.1, read as the reverse complement.
ATTGGAGCTGGAAGAAGGTGTGATAAGGGCAAATGGCAATGGGGTAGGATACACTTTTACGCCAAGTGCAGATTTCATTGACAAAACATTGACAGTCTATTACACCATTATTGATACCTATGGGAGGCAGTCTAATGGAAGTGCGATGAACCTTTTCATACAAGAATCGCCCAATCCTATACATATTAAGTTTGAAAACTTTGATGAAGAAATAAAGGAAGTTTTTACATGTGAAGGCGAATTGGTTCGAATGGAAGCTTTTGGGGATGATGTGTTTTCAAGCTATAAATGGTATCTCGATGACGAATTTATCATCGAAACCCAAGGCCCACTTTACGAATCTGTTTTACTGGGCATTTATAAAGTAGAGGGGTACACTACCAGAAATGAATGTTTTGTTGTTTCAGATGGAATCTCAATTACCATCCCAGACCTTCCAGAGGTGGCAATCCAACAAGAAATTATAGCCTGCAATCCTGAAGTCGCGCCAAACCTTCTAGATTATTTAGAAGAATATGATCCGGATTCATTGGACTATAAACTTACCGGTCCGCAAGGAGAAATATTGCTGGATGAAGAAATAGAGGTAATAGATTTGTTACCGGGTACTTATTCTATTGAAGCTAGACTAAAAGGTCTTGATTGCTTTGGCCCTAATACCAGCTTTGAAGTCAATTATGTAACAGAACCTTTAAGTTTAGCTATATCCTATCAATTGGCGGATCCTACTAGATCTTCTATTGCTGATGCCGATATTTTTATCGACGATGAGATTTCTTTCTCTTTCGAATCTAACCGCCCGATAGTTTTTACAGAATGGGATCTTGGAGATGGGACAACTTCCAATGAAGTTTCTCCATTTCATGTTTTTGGTAATAGAGGTGAGTACCTCATACAGGTTACTGCTGAAGATGAATTTGGTTGCACAACTACTGACGAAATTCTCTTGATTTTAGACCTTTCATATAGGATAATGGTACCTACAGGGTTCACTCCTTTACTTTTTGAAAACAATCACTTCAGGCCTAAAACTCGAGGGATTGTTTCTATGGAGTTGTTGGTTTTCAATCTTTGGGGAAATATGGTTTTCCAAAGTAATGACTTAGGCACTGAAGGTTGGGATGGGAAAGTCAATGGTGAAATGGCTCCAAGTGGAAGCTATGTATATAAAGCCACGATGGTTTCTGCAGATGGAGAGTTGGTTGAGGAAAGTGGGAGGTTTTCTCTAATAAGGTGATATGAGAAAATACTGTCTTTTGCTTCTTCTATGTTTAAATACGGTCATCCTATTTGCTCAGGATATTCAGTATTCTCAATTTTACGCTGCTCCTATGTATCTTAACCCAGCTTTTGCCGGAAGTGCCGAAATGACAAGGGTTGGTGTTAATTTCAGGAATCAATGGCCATCCCTTGATCGGAGTTTTGTAGCTTATAGTGCTTATGTGGACCATTTTTTTGAAAATAAAAACTCAGGAATAGGTCTCATCATAAATGGTAGCCAGGAAACCCTCAGCAATCTTCAAAATCATGAGATAGGTCTTTTGTATTCTTATAGGTTAAAGCTAGGAGAGAATGGATACCTGCATTTTGGACTTCAAGGTAGCTACGGACTACGTGCGGCAGCTTTTGATGAGATTATTTTAGGAACGCAGTTAGATATTGATAGGGGAGTGGTACTTCCATCACCCAGTAACGGGTTGATTGATGATAGGCAGATAGATTTTTTTGACCTACATAGTGGGATCCTGTATTACAATGACAAAATTTGGTTTGGTTTGGCTACCCATCACCTTACTCAGCCCAACATGAGTTACCTAATGAACGAAAGGGATGTTCTTTTTAGGAAGTATTCAGCACATGGAGGAGTCAAATTTCCACTGCGCCCAGGCTTTATCAATGACTACTTCAATAATACCTTGCAGGATAGGACGATTTCATTTGCATTCAATTATAAAAGACAAGGCATTTTTGATCAATTGGACATTGGTACAGAGCTTTTTTTTGAACCTCTTGTATTAGGGCTTTGGTATAGAGGTTTGCCCTCTTTTAATGGTCTACCCAATAATGATGCGCTAATTGGTGTAGTTGGATTTTCGTTAGATAACGGAATGGATATAGGTTATAGCTATGATTTTACCATTTCAAGCCTTGGATTTAGGAATTCTGGTGGAGCACATGAGGTTTCGATGAGGTATTCTTTTGTAGACCAACTTTGGAATAGAGGTGCAAGGAAATCTCCTACTTTTCGCTATTGAAATTTTACTGCTTGATAATCAGTAGTCTTCTAAGTTTTGATGGATTATTTTCTGCTGGGGCTTTGCAAATGGAAAAAAGAGTTGCACCTTTGCAAACCCAAAACGATGGGAACGCTGCGAAAATCAGCAGGAAAAATTGAAATAAGCGAAGGGTAATCGATAAAAAAAAGATTAAAATTT
>NZ_PVTR01000023.1 GCF_003003005.1 Mongoliibacter ruber | reverse complement strand
AGTTTTCATGAGCCTTGAGGTTTAATGTTAAGTTTTGATTTGTACTTAAATTTACATTACCCTCTTGGCTTTTTTAAACATACAAACTTGATATTGGTTCGAAATCACAGGTTAATTCTATTATTTAGATTCTACTGGTATGAAAGCGGATATACATGTTAATTTAATATTTAAATCAAATAAGGCTCTGACCTGACTGAAATCATATTTTTGAATATCCAATCCCCTTAAATTTGTTTCAAAATTTAGAAAAGATGAAAAAACTGCTTCTTTTAGGTTTATTTCTTCTATCCCAAACATGTGCATTTGCTCAAGAAAGTCAGAAGACAATTTTGATTAATGCGGGTACACAGAATTTATGGGAAAGGGATTTTGGTTATTCTCCATTAGTATACAAGGGTAGCGCTATAGGGTTAACACTCGGCTACGCAAACGTTACTGAAAAGAAAACGGATGAGGTTTACCTTCACTACAGCAAGCTAGCTCTTCAAAGTCCCTACAATGCTGAAATGGCTGCCACGCATGCAAGTATCATCACCTACACATTTTATAAGGCTGAATGGTTACCTGATAAGTTTACTTTAGGTTGGTCCAATAATAATGCCCTCAGCCTGAGAAATTATGAAGATGCTCAGAATTTTAGTCCAAGGTTTGATTTCCATACCTCCTTTGGACCTGCCTTACGCTACCAGACATTTTTTGGAAACCAGCAGCAATGGAGGTTTACCTCTCAGGCGCATTGGCAGGTAATTGGCTTTTTGTTTTCAGCTTCTTATGTCACGAGTCCACCTGAACCTTTCCTGCATGAGCAATCCACATTCAATGCCTTTTTGCAATCTATCCGCTTATTTCAGCCTTTTCAACAGCAGGACTTGGGTGTATTGAGCCAATTATTTTACCAGTTGCCAAGCAGAAATGAAATCGGCATAGGTTATAGATTCCACTATACCTCCTTGGAAAATGCACAACACTCGCAGCGCTCAGGAGGTCATTATTTCTTTCAATTAAATTTCCAGCTATGAAACAGGTAACAATTTTCAGCAGGCTTTTATTGCTAGCGCTGACCACATGGTTCATGGGCTGCGAAGAAATCAACGTGCCAAGAGCACCTGAAGCCAGTCCAAGAGCGGTATTTGAACATTTATGGTCAGATATCCACAACCGTTATAGTTTTTTTGAAGAAAAGCAGATTGACTGGGAGGCCAAAAAAGAAATCTATGCTCCATTGATTCATGAGGATATGAGTCCTTTTGAGCTTTTTGATGTGCTTGGTGATATGTTGGCCGAGCTGGAAGATGGGCATGTCAATCTTTTAAGCACATTTAACCGCTCCCGTAATTGGAGTTGGTTTGAGGATTTCCCTTCCTTTTTTGATGAGCAGTTCATTTATGATGAATACCTTAAAACCGACTACAGGATCATAGGTCCTTTGCATGCCCAGACCGTAGATGGAATGCTTTATGTCAGGTATAACTCATTTGAAAGGAAATTGACCGAAAAGCATATGGATGAAATTGTCCGTCTGATGCAGTTCCATGAAGGCTTGATCATTGATGTCAGAAATAATGGCGGAGGCAATTTGATGAATGCACTTGCTATTGCTACACGGTTGACCGATGAAGAACTGACCTACGCAAGGCAGCGCTTCAAAACCGGACCAGAAAAATCAGATTTCACCCCTTGGGTTTCCTTGCGGGTACTCCCCCATTCTGGAGAAAAGTACCTGGGGAAAGTGGCCGTTTTAACCAATAGACGGTCTTATAGTACCACCACTTTCTTCGCCCAGATGATGAAGGTTTTGCCTCAAGCCAGGTTGTTTGGAGACCAGACAGGAGGAGGAGCAGGAATCCCTGCCTTCGCAGAATTGCCAAATGGCTGGACCTACCGTTTCTCAAGCAGCCAAATGGTCGACCTTGATGACACACATTTAGAGTTTGGGGTACAAGTGGATGAATTGCTTACCCATCCCAAAGATTTTATAGAAGGCCGAGACCATTTTATTGAAACCGCCATCAACTGGTTGAGGGAATGAGGTTCCTAGCCAGGTGGAATCTATAAATGAATACAAAAGAGCAGAATTTTGTATGAGTCTAATTTGCTGCTAATCCTTTTGATAGAGGCCACTGTTCTATCGGACCTGATAATTGGGCTTGATGGTGACATTACAGTTTCAAGGAGTATTTTGAGAGAAATTTTCAATTGGATATTGCTGTATTAATTTCCTGAAACTGATGTCAATTTTATTATCCAAAATGAATATTTTGCCAATCTTCCTTATTTTAAAAGATTCTGAAAAAAAGGCAGCTAAAATTTCCTTTTCGACATGTAGATTGATTTCAAAATATACATCAATACATTAAACCTATGTCAATAACCTACAGACTTGTCATTTTCCTGTTTTTGCTCCACAGTAGCACTTTGATGGCTCAAGGCAGTTACAAATTCCAGCCAGATATTGAAGTCAGGGCTGCAGACCTTTTATATGAAGGACAGTACAAATTCAAAGATTTGAACAAAAACAACAAACTAGATGCCTATGAAGATTGGCGCCAACCTATTGATTTGAGGATTGAAGACCTGATCAATCAAATGACCTTGGAGGAGAAAGTAGGAATGCTTTTGATCAATACCCTGAATTCAAGTGAATATGGTCGCATGACAGAAAAGGCTGTTGAATTAATCAATGACGAAAAGATGACCCGCTTTATTTTCAGGAACACCGTCACAAACAATCCTGACCGCACACCTTCTTCTGATCCCTTTAGAGGTGTAGAAATAACTCCCTTTGAAGCATCTCAATTTATGAATTCAATTCAGGAACTAGCCGAAAGTACCCGACTGGGAATACCCGCTTTATTTAAATCAAACGCAAGAAATCACCTGACCTATGATGCCCGAGCAGGAATCGATGTAGCATCCGGTGCTTTTTCTTCTTGGCCTAAGGAAAGTGGGCTTGCCGCTACACGTGACATGAAACTGATCGCTGATTTTGGGAAAATCATGGCTCAGGAATGGACCTCCATTGGATTAAGAGGCATGTATGGCTATATGGCTGATCTTTCCACCGAACCACGCTGGTATCGTGTTCAGGAGACTTTTACAGAAGACAGCGAGTTGGCATCTGATATCATTACAACGCTTGTCAAGAGTTTGCAAGGAGAATCTTTGAACTCAAAAAGTGTTGCCCTCACGATAAAGCATTTTCCGGGTGGAGGACCGCAAGAGGGCGGAGGTGATCCGCATTATGACTTCGGCAAAAGACAGGTCTATCCGGCCAACAAATTTGATTACCACTTGGCGCCATTTGAGGCTGCTGTGAATGCAGGAGCTTCATCTATCATGGCCTATTATGGTATTCCAGTAGATCAAGCATATATGCCAAATGACGTAGGAATGGCTTTTTCGAAGGGGATTTTAACTGAACTACTGAGGGAGAAACTTGGATTCAAGGGATATATCAATTCAGATACGGGTATTATCGGAGACAGGGCTTGGGGACTGGAAGATAAGGACGTAGAGGATCAAATCGTCATAGCCATTGAAGCTGGGACAGACGTGCTTTCTGGGTTCAATAACAACAAGCAATTACTCTCACTGGTGAATGCAGGTAAATTGTCAGAAGGTAGAATTGATCTTTCGGTACGCAGACTCTTGAAGGAGCAATTTGAATTGGGCTTGTTTGAGAATCCTTATGTGGACCCGAACAGAGCAGCATACTTGATAGGCAATCCTGCTTTTCAGAGAAGTGCTGACATGGCTCAAAGAAAATCTATCGTACTTCTTCAAAACAACATCAACCTGCCATTGGTGAAACCAGAAGAAAAAAATTCCCTGAAGCTATTTACCATGGGAATCAACAGCAGTCTCTTTGAAGAGCAAGACTGGAAAGGTTTTCAGGCAATCTCAGGAGACTATGATGCCAGCAAGGGTGAATCAATGCCGGTAGTAGATGAGGATGTAGATTATGCCATTATCAGGGTAAATGTGGTCAATGAAAGAAGCGCAGCCACACGTTATGGTGGCTCGAGCCCTGATGAGTTGGATTTTTTGGCCTTTTCAGATATGGCCACTTCCAAATCTTGGAAAATAATCCCTTCTCTTGAGGATATACAGGCGGTAATGCAAAAAGTCGGACCAGATAAAACAGTTTTATCAATAGATTTTCGTCAGCCCTACGTGATGGATGAAAAAAGCGGAATGTTAAATGCAGGGGCTATACTAGCTACTTTTGGTGTAAGTGATGCAGCTGTGATGGATATCCTAACAGGGAAATATAAGCCTACAGGTAAACTTCCATTCGCCTTAGCAAATTCAAAAGAGGCAATTGTAAATCAAGATCCTGATGCACCTGGATATCCAGAAAAAGACACACTTTTTCGATTCGGACATGGACTCACATATGATTGACGAACCTTGAGTGCAAAACTTATCTGGAATATCTGTGAGAGAATAATTATCTCAAAATAAGGGTATTTCGGTTAGTGGAGATTATACCGAGGAGAAATTTATGCAATGAAATACTAATACACCAAATTATGATGGATTCCAGTTCAGAGAAAATTACAAAACACGATTCTACGAGCATTATTTTCCCTTTTTCCATAAATATTGATCCCATGGAAAAACTCCTTCTCGTAAATTTTGAAAAGGACTCAGATTCCATCTATACCGCTTTTGAACCACAGGTTTTCAATGATCACATCAATGGTTCTGGACATTTGGTGATTGGATGGAGAAAAGATAAAAAGATTGATGTTTATCATGATGATGCACTGACACTAGATCCCTCAAAGTATAATATTGCCGGTGCAGGTTTGAACCAAATGATTTCCTGCGACATGAAAAACTGTACTTATGAAGTGGACAAGTTTGGGGTGCAAGCCCAATATAAGTTTAAAGACCTAAAAGGTAGAACAGTCAAAATTGAAATAAGAGAAAGAAACCCTAGGAAAAGGAAGTCATTTGGGCTTCTGGCACCTATGGGAGACGCCGCCAGTCATCCAACTTCGCTGCCTTTGGTCTTGCTTCACGATTTTTATTTTGTCAGAAAAAGCCAAACAGACATTTTTGTTTTGATAGACAAGAGACTTCACAAAGTCGATGACCTACCGATTCCTATTGATTTTCAGAAAATGACTTTTACCCGGTATAGCCCAAAACCCTTAATTGCGACCTTAAATCCTGAACATAATGGGATTTTGGAAACCCTAGACTTAAAAATAGGCCAACAAACCTTTGAGAAAGAGAACATTACTTATGAATTGGAATGGAATAAAAACAGTCCCTTTGTCAAATCCATGATTGTCAAGAATGCTGTCTACCCCCTTTCAATGAGTTTTGAACCCTCTTTTCCTTCCTTGAATATGAATAAGGTCTCTCAAAAAGGCAAATTCAGAATTTCAGGACATGAGTCTGTCGGAAGCATTTCAGGAGAATACGTGATTCATTCAGACAATACATCTTTAGCAATTCAATTGAGCCCAATAAAAGGATGGAAACCTAAAACAACTAAATTTTCAACTTGGTTTTTGTTTAACGTGGCCAAAGTTTTCAAAAAATGGCCCAGCACCTATCAGTGGGATGCTCAGTTTAAAAAAAATCCTAAAGGAGAATGGACTATGCAGTCAAAATGGACCCGCACTGGTAAAATTTTGAAGGATTAAGCCAATTGCCAAAAAGGAAGTTAGTCACGATGCCTGAGTGAAAATCTTCAAAAGTAAAAATCTAAAATTCACAACTACTCCAAGTTTCTAGCGTTGGGGACTTTAGTGAAAGAAAACACAAAGATAAAAAATGTAGCGTCGATGATGTCAATTTTTGGATTGGCCTTACTGCTACTGCTTTCTCCTTGTAAGGTTAAAAATTACATCCAATCTGAATTGGGTGTTCCCCAAACCAGCAGCTTAAATAAAAGTCAAACTGCCATTTCTGATTCTGACTGTCAGCTTATTGATATTTCCGAATCGGCAAATATTACAGAAAATTTAAATGTCTCCCCACCATTTTTTTTAAGTCAAGGGACTTTTCACGTTAACCACACTTTTAATTTACTTTCCAAATCAACGGAGTTCCGAATTCCGGAAAACGGACCTATTTCTTTGGTTCCGCTCTACATTTTATTTCAGAACCTTAAAGTTTATCTGTAATTATTTTTCTGCCTTCGGAAAAAGAAAGTCGGCCACAAGGCTGATGATTGACAATTACATAAAAACTTAACAATGAAATTTCAAGATAAAAAACTTGAGGTAAGCTACAGTGCTGTAGTTACACTTCGTGTATTGCTGAGCCTTATATTTTTGGTTGCGGGTACAAGCCACCTTATTGATATCAATAAGACAGTTAGCAGAATAGAAAGTGCCAACCTCGGATTTATTACCATCACAATTTAAATAGCTCATAGATGAAAACATTAGGTATAAAAAATGACTCAGGACTTCTAGCGCTGTCTGTGAGATTGGTAATTGGTTGGACGTACTTTTCTGCATTTTGGCGAAGAACAGTCTTAGCTGACAAGTTAGACCCCGAAGTGGCTGGATACATAGGAAAAAAATTCAACCATTTTCTCCCAAACGCACTCGGCATAAAGCCCATAATCCAATATTTGGTCGAAAACCCTGATATCCTATGGATAAACATGGTAGCCTTTACCATCGTCGAAGGTATAGTGGGTTTGTTCATCATCTTTGGGCTTTTTACGAGGATCATGAGTATTGGTGTATTTGGCTTGGCAATGGGTATTTTACTCGGTTCAGGCTGGATTGGCACTACTTGTCTGGATGAATGGCAAATAGGTGTCTTGGGAATAGCTACAGGGTTTCTTCTCTTTTTGACTGGCAGTGGCATGTATTCACTGGATAATTTTCTGATCAAGAATAATTATACTATTACAAAAAAGAGCTGGTTTCCATGGATAGGCTCAGGAGAACTCCCTATGAAAGAGTCCCTTTTCCCTAAATTCGTTTTGGCAGGTTCTCTTTTCATTTTGGGGATGACATTGATGACCAATCAAGTATTTCATGGTGGAGTTTGGGGTACTTTGCACAACAAATCGGTAAAACCGAAACTGGAAATCACAGAAGGAAAGATAGTCGACGGCTTGCTCTCCTTTGATGTATTTAGAACAGAAGGTGTTGATGTGTACGGTTCTTGGGTAATTGGTATTGATTTGATAGACGTCCAAAACAACAAAATTCTTGAATATGCACAAGATGATCTGGCTTTAATGGATGAGGCAAACATCTCGAACTACTACATAGCCAAAATAAAACCGGGAAAACATAGTTTGATTGTGCCATTGGGTGCTAAGGCAAACATTCAATTGAAAGACCCAAAACTAAAAAGTCTAGAGAAAGGAAAATATAAGGTGAGGATGACTGATATCAGTGGTGTTTCATGGGAACTTGAAGTAGAGAATTGAGCTGAGTTGTAAGTTTGGAGGATTGACGAACTGGTGAATCGACCAATTTCAAAAGCGAAGCTAATCTGCGTTCATCTGCACTATCTGTGGGGATAATAAATACTCCTACAAAGCTCCATAAAAAAAGCACGTCGTTCCCGACGTGCTTTTTTACTTTTATTTCTCTATTGCTTTTACCTCAATTTATCCCAATTGATCAAAGCATTCCAGACCATTGGTGAGTCATGATGGTTCAAGTAACGGTGCAATGGATCAAAAGTGAAAGCCACTACAGTTCCCTTTCCTATTGGCAAATTGAAAACTGACCCATGTCCCACAATCTCCTGCTCGTTTCTTACCATACCGGCAACCACATAATCAGGGTTTTTCTCTTTTTTCTCTTCATTCTCTACTTTTTCTTTTTGGGGCATTCCCATGATATGTCCTTCGTATTCCACTTCATCTTTCAATGGATCAAATCCGTATTGCACCAACATCAAATCGCGGTTGTACTTGTCTGTTTGCAGCAATGGTCCATTTCCTCTAAACAATGAGAAGCTCTCTGGATAACCATTCAAAATTGGAGAATCAGACTTTCTCACCTTCGCTCTGACAATGGAACCTGGATGAAACAATCCGGAAGTACTCACAGGAGATAATTCTGAAGCGATTCCCAACTCAGCCAAAATAGCACTCATGTTATCAAAGCTTACCAATAAGCCGCCTTCTTCAGCAAATTTCCTAAGGTTATCAACGCCCCCAAAACCAGGTCCCCCAGTCATATCATTGGTAGCTGCAGGAAAACCATGTGAAGGGAAGTCATCCGTCTTGGTAAATGGCATTGGACCGTACTTTTTGTCCACGCCATTGACGAAATTCTTAGCATTGCCCCTTATCCTAGGCATAATGATCACATCATACTTGGACTTCAAGCCTCCTGCTTTCAAATCGTCCTTGTCGATCGAAGTATAAGGAATATTTCTCTCTTCAAAGGTATATCTGGTCCAGCCTTCGTCTTGGGTATTGTACCAAGTATGGTACACAGCCACTCTTGGAAGGTTCACCGTTTTGACCTGATCAGCCGAAACATTGGCATTGCTGGCCTGCAGGTCAAGTCCAAATTCAGAGGCGATCTTGGAAACTTGGTTGGTGTTGACTTTTTTCAGGATTAAAGTGCCTGCACCAAGTGTTTCACCATCTATATCCGTGTCCTGGGTGAGGATTGATATCTCAGCGTTTCTATTTTCCTTTTTGAGCCAATACAAAGCTGGCAAAACAGTATTTTGTGCATGATAAGGTAAAATATAGCTGTTTCCTGATCCTGATACTTTCCCTTCATACACGGCATCTTCCGTCAACATTTTCAAGGAACCTGTATCAAAATCCACTTCTTCTTTTGCCTCCACATCTACTCCATACAAATAAGGTAAGGTCCAGGCAATGGCATCATAGGGAGGGAATTTGGCATCTTTTGGATAAGACTGAGGTGTCAAGAGAGACACCAAAAGGTTTCTATACGGTTGCTCGGATAGCACTATATAATGGCTGTCGTTTTCATGTACTTCGATACCCTGTACTTTGAGTTGGTTGGCCAAATAGGCTACCATCGCAGGATCTCTTTGTTCTTTGGCAATGGTAAAGGCTTTCGGTCCTTCTTTCTTACCTTTTTCTATGCTGTTGAAGCCCTTTTTGTAAAAATTCCTCAATAACAACTGTCCGTTGGTAGCGGCATAATACAATGAAGCGATCACACCGACTTGCGTGTAATTGATATTATTTCTGAAAGACCAATATACCAAAGGTGTAGCGGGATCAGGTCTGTACCATTCTTTAGATGAGGCAAGATCTCCGGCAAACTTGGCTGTAGAATAATCCCTCAAATAGGTGTCAGCCCCAGCATTTCCGTAGGTTTCGTAAAAACGGCCATTAGAATTGTGGTTGTTTGCCACCCAGATCCCATATCCTGGCCACCATCCATCATAAAAAGCCCATGTAAATGCTCCGGGCATTCCTTGCGCCGAAACCTCAGCTACGTCATGATTACCCATCACCTGCCATTCACTCTGTGTAATAGGATCTACAAATTCATTATAAGGCCCTGTACCTGTAGAGATATACAACAAAGGCACTGACTCATGAAGGTCTAGCATCACCGTAGGGTGAAATTCAAAAAAACCTTTGAAGATGGACTTTGTAATTTCCTGAGAGACCTGCAATCCGTCCCGATTGTTGTCATGGAATACATATTTCGCCCAATAAGGAGTAGAACGTGGGAAGCCATCGTCAAATTTCTCTCTTCCCTTGGTGTATCTAAAATACCAATCTACTTGCTTGTCCCAACCATCCGGTTCAGAAATAGGATTGATCACGGTGATGACATTATCACGAATTGCCTGAATGTCATTTGCGTCTGAAGTCACCAATCTATAGGCCAATTCCATCAACATTTCAGGAGCACCCATTTCAGTGGCATGCATGCCGGCACTGACATAATAGACAGGTTTGCTGTCCATAATAATCTGCTCAGCCTCTTCTGGGCTGGTTTTTCTGGCATCGGCTAGCTTGGCCAACTGTGATTTGTAGTGGTCCATTTTATCCATGGACTCCTGATTGCCAATGACGATCAGGTAAAAAGGCCTGTCCTCCTCGGTTCTTCCCATTTCCTGCATGTGCACCAAAGGAGAGGTTTCGGCTAGTTTTTGGTAATAACCATATATCTCAGTAGTACGGTGGACGATTCCCTCCGTTCCGATAATGTGTCCAAAATGCTTCAATGGTGATGGGATGCTAGGATGGTCTACTACGTCCAAGAGGGAATTGGGCAGGAACCTGTCATCGGTGGTAAACTCTTTGATTTTTTCAACGTAAGCTTCATCGATTTGCTGGGCTTTCAGACCAAAACTGAAAAGCAACAACAGGCCGAATAATAATTTAAAGGTTGGCTTCATGTTATTGGTTTATTTGTATGAATTGAAACTACAAAAAAAGATTGTATGGCTAAGCCAAAAATTATTTGGATGGTTGATCTAATACATCCATCAGCGCTTGAATATCGTCGGCTGTATTGAATAAATGCAGTGAAATCCTGATCGCCTCCCCTCTTACGGATACAAAGACTCGGTTAGATTCTAGGTTGGCCAGCAGTTTTTCTTTTTTGATATGATTCGGCAATTGAATTCCAAATAAATGTGCACAGCGATAAGCCTCTTCCCCTACTGCGAAGCCCTTTTCATGTAAGAAAGGAAAAAGAGGTGCTGCCAATTCACGGTTATGGTTTTCTATCGTATCCACTCTCCATTCCAAAATGTGTCGGATGGATTCACTCAACATGGGAACCAGGTTGAAGTTACTGAACTCACCCATGTTGTATCTTCCTGCGCCGGGACTGTAAGCGTCAGCGTAATTGGTCAGGGAAGAAAATTCCTGAGCATTGCTCCTGTTCATCCAACTTTCTTCCAGCGGAATTCCTTGGTTAAATTTCTCTGAATAATAAGCCATTCCTATAGAGTAAGGGCCTAACAGCCATTTGTAACCGGAACATACCAAGGCGTCAGCATAACAGGCCATGACATCAATTGGCAAAGCTCCTACGGATTGGGTACCATCCAAAATCAGGTAGGCATTGTGTTGCCTGCACTTTTCACCAATGGCTTCAAGCATAAATTTGGTTCCATCTGTCCAATGCACCGTAGACATCAAAACCACAGCAGTATTCGAATCTATACTGTCTAAAATGGTCTGATTCCACTTTTCCCCTACCCCGTCTAGTTCTTCAGGTCTGGAAAGAACTTTCAGGTTTTTACCATTGGCTTTGCACCATCGCTCAATGCTGAAATAACCGCTTGGAAACTCCTCTCCCACCACCAATGCTTCATTCCCATTGTTCAAAGGTAAATTGTTGACCGCATTCATCAGCCCATAGGAGGCAGAAGGGATAATGGCACATTGTTCAGCAGAGGCATTGACCAGAGTTCCAAATTGTTCCCGCAAAACAGCTGCCTGTTCAAAGAAATGTATAGGCTTGATCTGGGTGGGGTTATTCTTTTTCTGAAGGGCTTCAATACCTACTTGTTCCACTGATTTGAGTTGGGGAGCCATATAGGCGCAATTCAAGTAGTGGATATCTTCAGGAAGGGAGAAAAGGGATTTGTAGGGGCTTGACATATGGTTTTTTGACTGAATTTCAGATACTTATTGATATTGGATATTGATTGATATTTTGGTAAAGCAATATAATAGCCTAATTGTGGCTATGAAATGATGAGCCCCATGTATATTTTATTTGAGGATCTACAATTATTCTTAAAGAAGCCTTTTTCAAATTAAAAATTCAATTTACAACCCAATACTTTACTAGGATCAGTATCTACTAATATCCAATATCCATAAATATCAAACTAATCTTTCGGGTTGGATAAATTCAAATTTGGTGAGGATTAACGAGATCATTTGAGTGCTGAAAACTTCATTTCCGCAAAATCCAAAAATCTCTCCCAGTCATAAGCACTCAAGTCATGTTCACCTTCACGAAGGTGGTAACCAATACTGCTGAGGTGATTGGTATTGACATCAGGGTTGAATATTTTTGGCAAGTCCTGTGGCGAATTATATAACTCCGAATATACGCGCGCTGCGTTAAGCAAAGACAGGTATTCGCCTTTTGGGTCAGCCCATTGGTCATCTTTGGAAGAAGCCACATAAAGCCCTCTCGGTGAGATCAGCGACAAAAGCATGTGTTGGTCAAAGGGCATGCTCTCTTCCTTGCTATTGTATTGCTTGAAGTTATCAGTAAACCAAAACGGAAAGGAGGTATTGATCCTTTCGACGGTTTCTCCATATTTCCTTTTGGAAAGGGCTGCACCACCGCAACCTGATTCATTGGAAACGGTAATGGTCCATCGGGTATCATTGGCTCCGCACCAAAGTGCTGCCTTACCACCTCTGGAATGGCCTACCACCATGGATTTTTCTGTTTCAAAATCTGCATTGGATTCAAAATAATCCATCGCTCTCATTGCTCCCCAAGCCCAAGCACCAAGCCCTCTCATGCCATCGGACATTTGGAGTTGCTCGGGATAGAGTTGGTCTAAAATCCCATGGCTAAACCGGTTCTTGTCGTCAGGAGAAACGTCCTCCACATCAAATACCGCAGCCGCAAAACCTCGTGAAACGATGTCCTCAATCGCAAAAAATTTATCTTCAACGTTTTCTATAAGCTCAGACACTTTTCTATGACTGATCAATAATACAACGGGTAAGCTTCCTCTTACCTCCTTCGGTTTAAATACAAACAGATTTATGTTCACTGCATTGCCATTTCTTTCCACCTTGATGGTAATCTCCTGCATCTGAGCTACAGACTCATACAAGTGCGACTCAACCTTTTTTTCCACAAAACTGATCTTGTCAAAATCGGTCGGAAGCTGACCATACACTTCAGTGGCAAAAAGCGCTAGCAACTCAGGCCTCCTCTCATTTTCCCAAGTATCGACACTTCGAATCGGAATCCCTTTTTGACTGACAAACAAATCAGGCAAACTTAAGGGTGGAACTATACTTTCATCGTAATTGGGGGTTTGTTGGGCCATGGTTGAAAGGCTTATAAAGGTCAAAATAAGTACCACTCGTAATTTCATTATCATTCAAAATTGAGTTGGGTGTCCATTTTCAGTATTTTCTGCAATTGTTCATCTTTGAAACCTTCAGCACCTTTCTTTTCAAATTGCCTCAAGTATTCTTCCAAAAGTCTTTGGCTGATCTGGGAAGAGTCACCATACTTTTTGCGCATATCCTTAAGATCTTCATGAAGCTTATTTTTAATGTCTGTGTACTCGGGATCATTGTATACATTTTTCAATTCATGAGGATCATTTTTTCGATCATACAACTCCCATTCATCCACGTCAAAATAAAAGTGAATCAGTTTGTATTCTTTGGTGACTATGGCATAATGCCTCTTGACCATATGGATAGATGGATATTCATAATAATGGTAATATACAGCATCCCTTGTCCATTTATCATTGTCTCCTTTCAACAGCGGGATCAAGCTTTCCCCTTGCATATCCGATGGGGCATTGATACCGGCAGCCTCTAAAAATGTCTGAGCAAAATCCAGGTTTTGAACCATCTCATCAGACCTGCTGGCAGCTTTGACTTTCCCAGGCCATGCCACCAAGAGGGGAGTTTTGAAGGATTCATTGTAAACAAACCTTTTGTCAAACCAGCCATGCTCACCCAGATAAAACCCCTGATCAGAAGTGTAGACAATAATCGTGTTGTCCATCAATCCATTTGCTTCCAAATAATCCAAAACTCTACCTACATTTTCATCTACTGAAGCTATGGTACCCAGGTAATCCTGCATATAGCGCTGATACCTCCATTGCATTTTCTCCTTCTCATTCATGTCAGGAAAAGCTTTTTTGAAATCATCATTTACAGGGCCGTATGTTTTATCCCAATTGGCCCTTTGAGCTTCATTCATGCGGCCAACTTCCCTTTGAAATGCCCCTTTGTCCCAACCGGAGGCATCGGGAATTCCCAATTCATCCATGACATCCGGATACACTTTGGAATCTCCCGCCCAATTCATGTGAGTCAATAGGTTCATTTCAGCTTCTTTTGCCGCCGAACCTCTGCCTGAATAATCATCAAAAAGGGTGACAGGTTCAGGATATTCTTTCTGTGTAAATTCTGCCATATGCCTTTCAGCGGGAAGCCATTCTCGGTGAGGCGCCTTGTGAAGATACATCAGCATAAATGGTTCTTCTTCCTTTCGTTCATTTTGAAGCCAATCCAAGGTCATGTCAGTAATGATATCCGTGACATAACCTTCTACATCATAAGTCCCCTCATTTTTAGTGATAAATGTGGGATTGTAATAGGTTCCTTGGCCAGGAAGGATTTTGAATTGGTCAAAACCTTTTGGATTATTTCCAAAATGAAGTTTGCCAAACATCGCTGTCTGGTATCCTGCTTCCTGAAAAAGTTGGGGAAAGGTGACGTTGGTGGTGTCAAAGGGAAAATGGTTGTCTGTTTTCCCATTGAGGTGGGAATGTTTACCTGTAAGGATGGTGGCCCTCGATGGGGCACAAATAGAATTGGTTACGCTAGCATTGGTGAACAACATCCCCATTTTAGCAATCCTGTCAATATTAGGTGTCTGGATCAAGCGATCATCATAAGCTGAAATGGCCTGGTAAGCATGGTCATCAGACATGATAAAGATAATATTGGGCCTTTTTACTTCTTCTTCCTTTTGTTCACAGGAAAAATTAAAGACAAATAAGAGGCTGTAACAAAAAGAATAGATTTTAAAGCGCATAGGATGGTTGGTTGGGTTCTTGTCAATCGGTAGGTTTCATTAAAATCAGTCCTTTGATGGAAAGGTCATCGGGGTAATTTTCCAGCAATCCCAATTTAAGGTTCTGCTTCCCTTTTTCAAACTTAATTTTGCCCAAAGGTAATTCTGGCCAAATATATTCCTCTACTTCGCCCCTAAGCACTCTATCTTGATTGGGAATGAGAGTTGCTGTATTGGGCTGATCAATTCCTATTTTCGTCTCTTGATTATTTGCGGAAAAAAGGAGTGTAAGCGGACTTTCATTACTCATCTGAAGAAAAACCTCGTAAGTAGAATTCTCCACCACATCTATCTCCCATTGGACAACATCTTCAGGGGATGCAAATCCAATAAACCAATCATTGGCCCAACCCCAATCTCCCTGAAAAGCTACATTTCCATATCTCTTCCCATCAGGTGCAGGAAGCCAAATTTTTGGCGCTTTTGGATGCCCCACCTGTATCAATGGCTGCTCTACTCCTTTTACAGTCATTGCTTCTAACCATGAGCGATACTGGTTTTCCATTTCAAAGGCAAGACTCCTTTCCTCTTCAAGGATATTAAGCTTTTGAAAAGGGTCATTGATCAGGTTAAAAAGTGCCTTTTCCTTGTTTTTCAACGTGAGTAAATATTCCTGATTTCTGATCGCGCCGGGAATGGTATCAAATTTTAAGTGTACATGGTGGGTATAAAAATACCTGTCTCTCCAATTGCTTTCATCTTCCATCAATGGCAAGAGACTTTTTCCATGAATCTCCAAAGCATCCGGAACAGGAAGCTTCAAGAGATCAGCCAAAGTTGGCAAAATATCAATATGTCCCGCCCAAGGTTTTATCAATTGATGTTCGTACCCTGGAATTTTAATAAAAAACGGCACCCGAACCCCACCCTCATCAAGGTCAGCTTTTTTACCTTTCATACCGCCATTATATCGAATTCCGTTCGGCCCATTGTCGGTCATGAAAATCACTATTGTATTGTCAATTTTCCCACTTTCCTCAAGGTAGTCCATTAAGCGACCTACATTGTCATCAATGTTCTCTACCATACCATAGACACAGGCATCCTTATCATCCAAGCCTTTGGCCTTGTACTTGTCAAAATAACGATCCGGAACCTGAAAAGGGCTATGGGGTGTGTTCAAAGATAGTATTACAAAAAACTGATCCTGTTTGGACATAAATTCCATGGTTTGGTCAGTCAGTACATCCGGCAGGTAGCCCGAAGTCTGCACCTCTTCAAAATTATGGTTAAGCTTGGTATCAAAGTAATTATTGATATGTCCTTCGGAAAAACCAAAAAACTCGTCAAAACCCTGTCCAATGGGATCATGTGGAAATTGTTGACCCTGATGCCATTTTCCAAAAAGGCCTGAAACGTATCCATGAGGCTTCAGGAATTCTGCAATGGTCTCTTCTTCTTCCCGCATCACCTCCATCCTGTGGGTAACCCAAGTGGTACCTGTAGCAATATGGTACCTCCCCGTCAGCAAACTTGCCCTTGTCGGGGCACAGACTGGAGAAACATAAAACCTGTCAAAAACCACTGATTGACCTGCCAATGCATCAATATGTGGGGTTTCCACAAGTTCATTGCCGTGGTAAGAAAGATCCCCCCAACCTTGATCATCAGTTAGGATCAGTAAAATATTGGGCTTGCTGTCTTCTTGTTCTGGAGATTTACAGGAGAAAAAACCTAAAAGAATAATTAAGAGATAATGGTTTTTCATAGAGCTGGGCATTTGGGGGATATAAACTTCTTGATAAGCATTAAAACACTTATACCTGACATCACTAAAAACCAATTTACTTATTGTAATGATGTTTGCAAAAGTTTGTAGGCAGTTGTAAAAGCTCAATTAAAAATAATTACTAATCCTACTTAGTCAATTAAAATTTATTGCAGGAAACCTGACAAGTTTTTTACAGCTCAATTGGATTTTGAATACTTTTTTGGCCAATAAACCTGTCAGGTTCAAAGTCAAAATTCATTCACTTTCAATTCCTGAAAAATAAACGAGACTTGATCAACAACCTCATCCTTATCATCCACAAACCTTAATTTTTGTCTACCAGATAGAAGGAATGACCCATTATTTAATGATTTCAACTCCAAGTCATAGTTTTCTACCTTTAATATTTTATTGGATTTTTGAGGTTCTGGGATTTCTATCTCTTGATTTAACTCTTTGATTTCTCCTTCTAAAATTTGGGAATAGAAAAGCTTCCCATCAAACTCATATACAAAATGATCCCCACTTCCAGATACGAATTGACCGTAGGAAAGAGGAACAAAAGTTGATTTTTTGGGCAAGGGAATGGCATAATCCCATAAGACATTTCCATTGTTGTCAAACTGTACAAAATGAGATGATATAAAAGAAAAATAAATTTTCGGATCCCCTAAATCTCTTTTAACATATTGACCAGTCTGATCGATAAAACTATCGTCCATTCCTCCTTTCCTTCCGATGGAAAGATTTTTCATTGGATTGAGACGATAATAATTGTGATCATATACCCCATCTTTAATGTAAAATGAATTTCCAACCGCTAAAAAGTGGTCAGAATGTAATAAATAACCTTTTTCATTTTGTATCAAATCCTTTGCTGAGAGCACGCCATTCAAAGATGGGTTTTTAGACCTTTCCCATTTTTTCATACTTTTTTCCCCACCATCTTTTTCAAAACCAAAAAATCCAGGCAGGTCATTGATCTCAATAATATTGTTGAAAGGATCGCTTCCTTCTGCCAAATACCCTGCGTAATATCCATTATAGCCAACCCGATTAGTCAAACCTACAGTTCCCGCAATAAATTTCAGGGCACCACTTCCAGAAAGCAAAATTTCAATATTTTCCCTGTTTTTATATTCGCTTTCAAATAAATAATTCCTAAGCAAAACACCTTCTTTGTTGATGGTCGACATAAGATAAGACTTGCCACTATCACGAGTTCTAAAATTAAAAATCAAATTAAATACCCCTGAAAGCTCATCATGATAAACTTCCTGAAGGGTCATTCCGGGCTGAAACACATCCTCTACTGTAAAAATTTTATCGGTGGTGATTTCTAAAGCTTGAGCGACCAACCTTTTTTGACTGTAAAACATCAATAAAACGGTTTTACCTAGAACATCGAAATCTGTGATTCTTTCTTTTATGGTGGTATTCAACTCCAATTCTTCTACCTCTTTTGAGTTTAGATCAACGGTTAAAAGGTAATTTTCATTTAAATGATGATCGGTGTTTTCACATAAAAAATAGATTTTATCCCCATATACTTTTTGTTTCTTGATCACATGACTCCAACGGAGGGGGACATCTAAGATCTTATGGTTTGTGAAATCCTGATTGGCAACAAAAATCTTCAAATCAATCTGTCGCTCAGCATCTGCCACATTCGACTGGTAAGCAAAGAAATGCTCCTCAAAAGTTTTAATCCACACAGGCTGAGAGGTGAATTCCTTAATGGTTTCAATTCTTTCACCAAAGCTGATTTGTCCGAATACTCCATGACAAAAGCAGCATAAAAACACTACAAGAATTAATCTATGTAAAACTACCATGATTAAATCTATAAAAAAATAAGAAAACTTAAAAGTTAATTAAAAAATGAAAGGAGATGGGTTTGATCAATTGATCAAACCCAACTCCTTAGGATTAATATGTAGAATCTAAAAACTTAAAGATAAAATCAAATTCAAGTTCTATTTTCCCAATTGTATGGTATTTAAATATAATCATTCAAAATATTCTCAAACAACTCCTGTCTTCCGCTTCTTTGTTTAGGCTCACCTACTGACTTGGCGTGATTTCTAAGATCTTCCAATGTCAATTTGCCTTCCTCAAATGACTTACCATTTCCTGAATCAAAAGAAGCATATCTCTCCTTTCTCAAGGACTTGTATTCGGATTTTTCCAAAATCTCATTTGCGATCAATAAACCTCTAGCGAAAGCGTCCATACTTCCGATATGAGCATAAAATAAATCCTCTAAATCAGTCGAATTCCTTCTCACTTTGGCGTCAAAATTGACTCCTCCGCCTTGGATTCCTCCGCCTTCAAGAATCACCAACATGGATTCGGTCAATTCCTGCAAGTTGATGGCAAACTGATCTGTATCCCAGCCATTCTGATAATCCCCCCTATTGGCATCAATGCTGCCCAACATGCCTGCATCTACAGCCACTTGGAGTTCGTGTTGGAAAGTATGTCCAGCCAAGGTCGCATGGTTTACTTCCAAGTTCAGTTTGAAGTCTTTGTCCAAACCGTAATGTCTCAAGAAGCCAACCACAGTTGCTGCATCGTAGTCATACTGATGCTTGGTAGGCTCCATTGGCTTTGGTTCGATCAGGAAATTGCCTTTGAAACCTTTGGACCTAGCATAGTCGCGCGCCATGGTCAAGAATTTAGCCAAATGCTCAGTTTCCCTTTTCATGTCTGTATTGAGCAAGGACATATAGCCTTCTCTACCACCCCAGAATACATAATTTTCACCTCCCAACTTGATGGTCGCATCAATGGAGTTCTTTACCTGAGTACCAGCCCAAGCCAATACGTCAAAATCAGGATTGGTAGAAGCGCCATTCATATAGCGCGGGTTGCTGAAGACATTAGCTGTACCCCATAGCAATTTGATTCCGGTAGCCTTTTGCTTTTCAAGTGCATAGTCAGTGATGATTTGCATACGCTCCTCGTACTCTTCCAAAGTAGCCCCTTCATCAATCAGGTCAATGTCATGAAAACAATAATATTCTGCTCCGATTTTGGTGAAAAATTCAAAGGCAGCATCCATTTTATCTTTGGCTCGCTGAATAGCATCAGCATTTTCGTCCCATGGGCGGTTCATTGTTCCTGGGCCAAATGGATCTCCACCTGTGCCACAGAAGGTATGCCAATAAGCAATGGCAAATTTGAAATGCTCCTTCATAGGTTTGCCGGCAACTACCTGATCTGGATTATAATACCTGAAGGCAAAAGGGTTTTTAGAGCCCTTACCTTCATACTTTATGTTGTCAACTCCTGGAAAATATGTCTTAGCCATAATTTTGGGTTTTAATAAGTTTAATAGGTTTGAGAATTTATTTTAGAGAGGCAAATTATTCATTTTATCTGAATATGGAAAACGTTTGCACAAGCTTTATGATTGTCGATACATTAACAATATGAAATCGGTTGCAAAATGGAAGAACGGAACAAAGAAAGGTTCAAATAGGAAAATGAAGAGAAAATAGTGGTTATAAGTAATCTGTTATTTACCTAAACTCTCAAACTTTGTCCAATTAGCAATTGGTAAAGGATTTAGGGTCATAAAAAAAGTTTTGAACTATCATTTCATTAATTCAAAACTTCAAAATGCATTAAGAGAACCTTTTCTGTAGATCTGGCATATCATTTCTTATTGCAAGAAAATTACCTCCATGAAAATTCTCCATGTCAAAATGGTAGGGTGTAAAGTCTACATGCTCGGGAAATATTTTACCTACTTTAAAGCCATTTTCAGATAAGTAATGATAAAAATCACACAGCAAATCCTTCGAGGAAATGTTGAAAATCCCATACTCAAATTGTATCACTTTAACTTTTTTGATTTGCTCTTCAAATCCTTTTATTACCCTAAAATCATTTCCTTCTGTATCTATTTTTAAAAAGTCAATTTCTTCAACACCCACGCTACTCATGTATTCCTTACCTGTAAAAGCTTTACATTCTAACTCTTCCGAATAATACTCTTCATGAGCCGCAGTCCCCTTTACTTTAAATGTAGTGGAAATATCATCATATGGTCCCACATATATTGGAATACTTCCTGTAAAATCAGACAATCCAAATGGGTTTAATTTGACCTGATCCATTCCCTTCAAGTTTTCTTCAAGCATTGAAAATGTACTGGGCACTAATTCAAAAGCGTGAAAACTGGCTTTTGGAAAAAATTCACTTGCTGACTTAATCCATTCTCCTCTATTCGCCCCAACATCAAAGACTGTTTTTATATCATAATCACTTAGTACTTTCAAAACATTTACCTCACCATTTGAATGGCCATAAAAGTTAAGGTTATTGGATTTTTTCAAAAACAAATCAAGCTTTTGATACAAACTCTCAACTAATCTATTTTTTCTTTTTTTAGCAATCAATCTTGCTGTAAATGCAAATAATTTTCTCATAAAACAAATACTAAAGCAAATTTTTATAAATCGTTCAAACCTAAAATAAGTGCACTGATACCGTCAAATCAAACCTTGAACATCATTAAAGATAAAAAAAAATAATAGACGGAAACCCAATTCTTAGATTAACGGCGAAAAAAAATGATTCAATAAATCAATATGTCAGCCACGTGAATTTTTTGTTTCAGGTCTAAAAAGTCGACTACTTACATTTTGTTGCAAATGAATATGCAAACGGCTGAAACGGCTTATTTATCTGTCACGAAACAGGAATTAAAAGACCTATGAATCTCAAAAAAATTCATCCAAAGTACCAAGGGAAAATCTGATAAAAGGTATTGTTTCAGTGAATACTGAGTTTCACTCATTTTTTTTGAGCCGATAATAGGTTCTCTTTGACCCATTCGTTGATGAGTGGAGAGATCACTGCTGCACCCTTTTTGTTGAGATGATTGCCATCTTCAAAATAGGATGGGTCATCATAATCAGTAAAATTGGCATGCGGAATATGGGAATAACTTTTCAATACTTCCTCAAACAATTCAAAATATTGCTGTTCTACCCTTTTAGTATATTCAGGATGATAAGGAGTTGTCAAAAAGCCCAAAGAAATATCATTTTCTTCGCAAATCTTGACGATCCTATTGATATAATCTAATTGCTCAAAAGCCAACCTCCCAGATTCATCGTAATGATTTCCCAATGATTCGGTAATTATACCTTCGTCAGGTTCCTCCAAGACATCAGGAGAGTAAAATCCACCAACTTCAGGTTTCCCAAAATAAATATACCTTGCAACCCGTGGCAATAACAAGTCAGAAGGTTTAAAAAACTCTTCATTAAGACCAAAATAAAAATACCTCCTTATATTATTCTTCCCTTCCACCGTGCTAATATCAAAGAGTTTGATGAATACCGGCGAAAAATTATGGGGAGCAATAGACAGCAAAAGAGCTTTAAATTTTTTATCGTCCCTCTCCAAAAGCCTTTCAATTTTTATTTGGGTAAAGTAGTAATGCTCTCCATAATTACCCAGATTCCAAGTAGGAATGTCAAATAAATCAGGATCAATCCGTTGGATTTGAGAATCACCCAAAAGGACGATTTCCTTGGAGCTTGCTTTTTGAAGAAATCCATCAACCTGCTGCATTCGGAACATACGAACTGGAAATGCCCAAATGATAAACATTAAAGGAAGTGCCAGCCAAAACTTCATCAACTTGTAAACAAACTTCTTCATTTTTTAGAATTGAAAATATATAAATTCTTGCTCCTGATTACCAAACCAAAACATCAAAAATAATAATGAGTAATAAAAGACGTATCGCCAAGTTTTTGAAAAGGCAAAATCAATCCTGGCTAATGCAAACTCACCTTCCCTACCAAACCACTCAATCAACAAAAAAATATTTAAGAGCATAAAAACTGGCAATGGAATTATTTCCGGAATGCTAAATAGTGATATTGAGAAAATATTTGTCAGATAATTCCAGGCGAAACCTACATCAGGTGACCTGAAAAAAATCCAAGCCAATACTGTGATCATGAATGTTCCTAAAATGCTTATGACTTCCCCCACCTTTGGTAGAGTTCTACCCTTGGCTACAATTTCCAAATTTCTTCTATTTCTATCGGACAGTAATAGCGGGATAAAATACAGGGCATTGAGTGCTCCCCAAACAATAAAAGTCCAATTTGCCCCATGCCAAAACCCACTCACAACAAAAATAATCATGGTGTTGCGCAATTGCATCCACTTCCCTCCTTTGCTTCCTCCCAATGGGATATAAAGATAATCTCTAAACCATGTCGACAAAGAAATATGCCATCTCCTCCAAAACTCTGCGATATCCCGAGAAAAATAAGGAAAGGCGAAATTCTGCATTAAATTGAAGCCCATAGTTCTGGAAATCCCTATTGCAATGTCAGAATAACCTGAAAAATCTCCATAAATCTGAAACGCAAATAAAATACCTCCTAGCAAAAGTGTACTGCCAGAATAAAACTCATGTTGCTCAAAAATCTGATTGGCATAAAAGGCACAATTATCAGCAATTACTATTTTTTTGAAAAAACCCCACAGCACCTGCCTAAGTCCCATCACAGCTTCCTGATAATCAAATGTTTTAGGTTTGGAAAATTGAGGAAGTAAATTACTAGCCCTTTCTATTGGCCCAGCCACCAATTGTGGAAAAAATGCAACATAGGTGAAGAATTTTAAAACAGAACGTTCGGCGGGTATTTTATTTCTATATACATCTATCGTATAACTCAATGTCTGAAAAGTATAAAAGCTTATCCCTACAGGCAATACTACTTCCAATCCTCTAAATTGAATATCATGACCTAAAAAACTGAAAGCACTAACAAAATTGTCAAGGAAAAAATTGTAGTATTTAAAAAAACCTAAGAGTCCTAGATTTACACACAAACTCAAAAGAAGAAGCAATTTTCTGTTTTTCAGGCTTTTGCTTTGCGCCATATTATTGCCGACCAAGAAATCTACCACTGAACTAAAAACTATCAGCAATAGAAACCTTGAGTCCCACCAACCATAAAAAACATAACTGGCCAATAATAACCATGCATTCCTCCATGAATTATTTTCCTTGGGTATGACCCAAAAAACTGCAAAAACAATGGGGAGAAAGATTACAAAATCTATTGAATTAAACAGCATTATAATTATTTCTTCCTATACCAGATCGTATTAGTTATTTCTATACAAGGGAAACTGACTTAGCAGAACTTTCAAATCTGATGTCTTCTAATTTCTTTCTCTTAAATTCTTGATCTGTAAACCACAACTTAAATTCATAAAATGTCAAGAAAATTTTTACCAACTAATCAAAGATTTTTGAAAGAGAAGAATAGTACAGAATCCCAATTATAAGTGGAAAGAAAACTAATTTATTCTAAAAATACCATGTTTCTTTTTCTAAAATTTCAGGGCGAACATATCCTTTACACTTTCTTACATTTCAATACTTCTTCCGCATACGACTTGAATTGATACTTATGATATATGTATGTACCCTTTGAAACCAGTAGAATCTTTAAACAAGAATAAACCCGTGATTTCGATCCAATATCAGTAAATAACTTGTCCACCATATCGCATCCAACTTACCTACCGGAGTGCAGGTATCCATTGGTGCAGGTTTGCCCAAAAAAAATCTTTTAATTGATTAGTGGCATGATTGCGGATATTGATATTCTTAAAAGCTTAAAAAATCAATAAGCCTTTATCTCTAATTTTAAACTAATTTTCTGATGACCCTGCATGGATTTCCTGCAGCCAAGACATCTTCCGGTACGTCTTTGGTCACAACAGAACCAGCTCCGATAATTGACCTTGCTCCGATGGTGACTCCTGGACAGATTACAGCACTACCGCCTATCCAAACATCATCTCCTATGCTTATCGGTTTGGCATATTCTATCAAGGTACCTCTGCTCTGCGCATCAATGGGGTGAGTACCTGTGTAAATCTGAACATTTGGGCCGCAAAGAACCCTATTCCCTATTTTAACGGAACATACATCCAAGATGACACAGTTGAAATTGAAAAATACATCATCCCCAGCTTCAATGTTATAGCCATAATCACAGTAAAAGGGAGGTTCGATATGGAAATTTTTACCTATTTTCCCCATTAGTTCCATAAGTACGCCTGCCCTTTTTTCTGATTCATCAGGGAGACTGTCATTCAAAGATTTGAGCATTACCCTAGCATGTAATCTTTCATTAGAAAGTATATCATCCGAAGCCATGTAAAGCTCACCTGAAAGCATTTTTTCTTTTTCGGTCTTCATAGGTTTATTCTTTTCCTTGAATATAAAGAAAAGGAAATAAATGTTTGAATGGATGATAGATGAATCTATCACATTTGCAAAAAATTCAACGCCTAATCAGACTTCAATATTGAGGCTATCTCATACACCAATTGTAATTCAAATTACATTCCGATTCCTCTAAACTTCTCAGTAAGGGGATTAATTGCAAAATTTCTTTTTATAAGCCACTGCAATCAGAGAAATCATTTTATGTTGTCATTTGAACTTGTACAATCAAAAAGAGTATATGAAACAGCCTCATACTAAAATGGATGTGTTCAAATTGAAATTAATTTACGATTTCAATTTTACCTGAGTTCACTTCTCCTCTAATGGTAAAAGATGAGCCATTATTGATATTTAAAGTGCCAGAAGCAACACTTTCTCCTACTCTAGCAGTACCACTTCCCGTGGTGATATTAAAGTTGAATTGGGATAAGTTGCTGGGTGTTTGGATATAAATCTCCCCAGAACTTGCCTTCAAAGAAGTCTCACTGCCAAGGCCCGTTGCTGTGGCAAATAGTTTACCCGAAGATATTTCCATTCTTCCCAAAGATTTTACTTCAGAAAGTTCAAGATTACCGAATGAGATATTAGCTTTTACCTGTCCATTCACAGACATGACTTTAATCTGTCCGCTGGCTCCTTGCACATTTACATTTCCATCTATTCTTTTGAGCTCCATTTGTCCAGAAGAAATATTTGCGAATACAACTCCTGACAGATCTTCGGCAAAAACATTCCCCGAAGCTCCATTTAGAATAATTACAGGGGAATTGATGTTTTTGGTAATGATCTTTCCTGAACCGGCTTCAAGTTTTAATTCGGTGCCTGTTACATTGCTGACTTCAAGGTTACCTGATCCTGATTGCATTTCCAATTTGATATTTCTAGGACCTGTGAGTACAATACTTCCTTCCGACCTCAGACTTCTGATTCCTCCTTTGGTATTGACGCTGATTTTCAATTTATTTTCAATCACTTGGTAAACCAATTCATTTCTTCTTTTAGAGTTGGACCTCAAGCTAGCGTTCATATTTACTAGTTGTTGACCAGAACTGCCCACATAAGTAACATCCAAGAATTCAGAGTCAACCTCGATAACATTGATTCCAGAAAAGTCTTCTTGAATCTCTGCGACTGTTTCAAGGTCAGATTCAGCACATGCGCCAAACAAGAAAATTGAAAAAACCAGGAAAGCTATGGCATTAACTCGCTTCATGTTTGAGAAAGAGAATGACCTTCGGAAGGCCATTGATTTTAGGGGTGATTTAGTTTTCATAAGTTAGATTAATTATGAATTCCGCATAGCGAAAGGAGTGCCAGTTTTTATGGAAAAAATAGGTTTAAGAAACTTGGAAACAGGTATTGTAGAAAGTAAAAAGATTAATCGTTAATAGTGAATTAGTTAAAATCTCGGCCACAGATAATTTAAAAGAAAAATATCTTTGGCATTTATGACAAATCTATATACTGACAAAGAATGTTTTTTTAAAAAACTTTTATACAATCCTTGCATATCCAATTTGAAGCATCTTTATTTGTGTCATCCTTGCACTTTTTGTGTTAGGATTTATACAGAAGAGGTTAGAGACAGGCTCGATGACCCTCTGGCAACCTGGAAAATCCAAGGTGCCAATTCCTGCCGATAGATAATTTCGTCCTTCGGAAATATAAATTCTTATACCAATGAATTTACAAAAAAGGATCATTCCGCTACCCAGTTTCGCTAAAACAATCAATATTGGTACTATCAATATGTTGCGTTGTTGCTCTTGTTGTGTCCAACACAGTTGAGCGGGGGTTTCTGCTTTTTTCAGGTTTCTTAGAAACTTGGCCTTCGCATATCCGATCAATAATTTACCGAATTTTCAAAATCAAATATTAATTAACCATAACTCAACCATTAAACAATACTCCTATGTCTAACTACAGATTTGAAACCCTTCAACTACATGCAGGACAAGCTCCTGATCCAACCACAAATTCTAGGGCAGTTCCTATTTACCAAACCACTTCTTATGTTTTCAATTCGGCTGAACATGGAGCAAATCTTTTTGCCCTGAAAGAATTTGGAAATATCTATACCAGGATCATGAATCCTACTACGGATGTATTTGAGCAAAGAATTGCGGCACTCGAAGGTGGTGTGGCAGCTTTAGCAACAGCTTCAGGACAGGCCGCCCAGTTTTTGGCATTGAACAACATCCTGCAAACAGGAGATAACTTTGTTTCCACTTCATTTCTTTACGGTGGCACATACAATCAATTCAAGGTTGCCTTTAAGAGAATCGGAATTGAGGCCAGATTTGCAAAAGGAAACGATCCCGCAGATTTTGAAAAATTGATTGATGAAAAAACCAAAGCAATCTACTTGGAAACTATCGGCAACCCTGAATTCAATATACCTGATTTTGAAGCCATTGCCGAATTAGCCAAAAGAAACGATATCCCGCTTATAGTGGATAACACTTTTGGCGCAGGTGGTTTCCTTTTTCAACCCTTAAAACACGGTGCCAATATTGTAACTGCCTCCGCTACAAAGTGGATCGGCGGACATGGCACATCTATCGGTGGTATCATCGTCGATGGAGGCAATTTCAATTGGGGAAATGGTAAATTCCCTCAATTCACAGAACCTTCTGAAGGATATCATGGAATGAAGTTTTGGGAAATATTCGGAGAAAACAATCCTTTGGGATTACCAAATATCGCGTTTGCCATACGTGCAAGGGTTGAGGGCTTAAGGGATTTTGGTCCTGCCCTCTCCCCCTTTAATTCATTCCTATTGTTACAAGGATTAGAAACCCTTTCTCTGAGGGTTCAAAGAACAGTGGACAATGCCTTGGCTCTGGCCGAGTGGCTTGAGGCACATCCAAAAGTACAAAAAGTCAACTATCCTGGTCTTAAAAGCTCTCCTTACCATGAGTTGGGGAAAAAATACCTGACCAATGGCTTTGGCGGCGTTTTGAGTTTTGAACTAAAAGGAGACAAGGAAAGTGCTTCAAGCTTTATCAACAAACTTGAATTGATATCTCACTTGGCTAATGTTGGAGATGCCAAAACCCTGATAATTCAGCCTTCTGCTACCACGCATCAACAATTAAGTGATGAAGAACAATTAGCTGCTGGGGTAACTCCTACACTTCTTAGGATTTCGCTGGGGATCGAACATATTGAGGATATCAAAGCCGATTTGACACAAGCTTTCGAAGCATTGTCCTAAAACTTCCAATACTCGGGTTCCAGGTATATAGTCCTGGAACCCATTTTTGAATTACTATAAAGTATGAATCTAGAAAGCAACTATTTGATTATTGATATGGCAGAAGAGTGCTACAAACATGATGGTGTGTTAGAACTGGAGTCGGGTGAAAAACTAGAAGGCTTTGAGATTGCCTATACCACACGTGGACATCTGACCACCGCCAAAGACAATGTCATCTGGGTGATACACGCTTTGACAGGCGATGCCAAGGTGGAAGAGTGGTGGTCCGGTTTGATCGGTGAGGACAAGTTTTTTGATCCCACCAAACACTTCATTGTCTGCGCCAATCTGTTGGGGAGTTGCTATGGATCTACAAATCCGCTTTCTGATAATCCAAAGACAGGTACACCTTATTATTACGATTTTCCAAACTTAAGCACCAAGGACATTGCCAAATCCTTGGAACACCTAAGACAGAATTTGGGTATTTCTTCCATCCACACCCTGATCGGAGGGTCTTTGGGAGGACAGGTTGCGTTGGAGTGGGCTTATCTGCTTCAAGAGCAAGTCAAACACACCGTGATTTTGGCATCTAATGCCAAGACATCTTCATGGACCATTGGTTTTAATGAAACCCAAAGAATGGCCATAGAAGCTGATGGTACTTGGGGACAAAACAAACCTGACGCAGGCAAAAAAGGGCTTGAGGCCGCTAGGGCTATCGCCATGTTGTCCTACAGACATCCAGAAGATTTCACAAATAAACAGTCAGATAAGGAGGAGAAATTAGATGGGTTTAGGATATCTTCCTACCTCAGGTATCAGGGCCAAAAATTGGCCAATAGGTTCAATGCCTTTTCTTATTGGGTGCTGAGTAAAGCCATGGACAGTCATGACTTGGGGAGAGGTCGTGGTGGAGTGGAAAAGGCCCTTGCCAGTATCCCATCCAAAGTGCTGGCCATCGGTGTAGACAAAGATGTCTTGTTTCTTAAAGAAGAGTCACAATTTATAGCCAACCATGTCCAAAAAGGCAGTTACAAAGAAATCCATTCTTCAGCCGGACATGATGCCTTCTTGATAGAATATGAGCAGCTGCAGTATATCTTGAGGAGTTTTTATTTGGAAGAAAATGAGGGGTGATTTGTTATTTGAGAACATACTTGTTGGTGGGAGGATTGGCTAATGTTGATAGGGTTGGTGACTGGATTGTTAAATGTTATTTTGTTTATGGTTAAAAGTAGGAATGACCTAACAGTTTAGGTCTTTCTTATTTGATGAATAAAAATAAAATTGTCTTCACCTTGTCATGTCGAACGAAGTGAGACATCTTTAGGGTGCCATGGATGATTACAACACGGCGGCGAAGGTGAATGTTGAGGTTTTTGGGGCAGAGAGTGCAGGCACTCACAGCGACGTTAACAGCTGAACAGACTCGAACCCAATTCTAAAACCTGTTGGTCGGCAAGCAGGCAGGTCTTAAAACTAATATTTCCAATCGTCAATTTTATAGAAATCGGTATGATGGACTGCAAAAAAATACCTTATTTTGTCCTACACTCAGACTCAAATTCTCATGAAGATCATTGCCATTGGCAGAAACTATACCGAACACATAGAGGAACTTAATAATGAAAGGCCTTCGGAGCCTGTAGTCTTTCTCAAACCTGATACTGCAGTACTTAAAAATAACGCTCCTTTTTTCCATCCTGATTTTTCTGAAAACATCCATCATGAGGTTGAATTGGTGTTAAAAATCTCAAAAGAGGGAAAATACATCCAAAAGCAATTTGCCCACAGGTATTTTGAAGAGATAGGTATTGGTATTGATTTCACCGCCAGAGACTTACAGGAAAAATGTAAATCCAAAGGTTTACCCTGGGAAATCGCCAAGGCTTTCAATGGTTCTGCTCCCGTTGGAAATTTCATTCCACTAGCAGAATTACCGCAATTGGATAACATCAACTTTCATCTTCTAATCAATGGAGACTTGAAGCAAAAGGGTAATACTTCTTTGATGTTATTTGATTTTGGAAGTATCATCGAATACGTCTCTAAATTTTTCACCTTGAAAAAAGGCGACTTGATTTTTACAGGAACACCATCCGGTGTAGGAAAAATCAACGTTGGAGACAGATTGGAAGCCTTTATAGAAGATAAAAAGTTGCTCGATTTTGAAATTAAATAGATTTCCACTCTTATTCTTATTCTTCTTCACATTAGGGCTTCAGGCTCAGGACTATTTGTTCCCTGTCAAACCAGGACAAAGGGCATTCCTGTCTGGAAACTTTTCTGAAATCAGGCCAAATCACTTCCATTCAGGTATTGATGTCAAAATAGGTGGTGTAGACGGCGAACCTATTTTAGCCATTACCGACGGCTATGTGTACCGCATGAAAGTCTCATCTTATGGCTATGGTAACGTCATGTATATCAGGCACAATGACGGCCAATCTTCGGTCTATGCCCACCTCAGAAATTTCTCACCCAAGATCATGGATGTCATGAGAAAAAAAATGTATGAGGAGCAAAAGAATGACCTGGAAGTATTTCTAGAGCCACAGGAGCTGCCGGTCAAACGAGGTGAAATCATAGGAAATGGCGGAAATACAGGCAGTTCAGGAGGACCTCATTTGCATTTTGAAATTAGGGACACCCTTGACCATGCAATCGATCCATTTAAGTACAATTGGAAAGAAGTAGTAGACAATACTCCTCCGATTTTGTACAGGGTAGCACTGACACCATTGGACTTTCTATCAAGAGTAGATGGTGAGTTTGCCAGAAAAGAATTTACTCCCTTGATCGAGGGAGGTAAATATTTGCTTCCTCAGGCGGTAAAGATCACCGGAAGAGTTGGCCTTGAAATTTATGCAATTGACAAAATGGATGG
Source organism: Mongoliibacter ruber (assembly GCF_003003005.1). Taxonomy (GTDB): domain Bacteria; phylum Bacteroidota; class Bacteroidia; order Cytophagales; family Cyclobacteriaceae; genus Mongoliibacter; species Mongoliibacter ruber. Next base: position 2,289 of record NZ_PVTR01000023.1, on the reverse strand, counting down.
CGTGGGCAATACTTTTGGAATTCCGATCTTTGAATTAAAAGAAGATGAAAAGTCACTTTTCAGAATCAATGTGGATCATATTGACTTTTACAAAAGCAGGTTTTTGCTGAGTCATGCCCACCAAAACAGGTTCACAAAGGTATACCAGACTCCCAACAATCAAATGAACCTTTATTCATCTGACAGTTTGAGCTCCGGTGCCTTGACTGCCGCAGCGGGACAACGAAAAGACATCAACCTTGCCATGAAAGATTACTTTGGAAACACCCGAATATTGGCTTTTCAGGTTGAAGGAGAAGATGCGCCATTACAGGTTAACCGCATTAAGCCATCCTCAAATTCTCCGACAGTGGTGACATATCATAGGGAAGTCATGCAGATTCAAACAGGTCCATCTGAATGGGGAGAAATGGCGGAAGTTCATGTGCATGGTCATGTGATGGACCTGCCACCTGCCTACATTGCAGGTGGAAAAAGAGTATACCTTTGGGATATGAGTTATGGTGTACCTGATAGGATCGAGCTGTGTACCGAAACAATCATTCCATCTGTCCAAAAGAAAATCCCTTATGGTGCAGCCCTTGCCTTTTATCATCAGGATGTAGATATTTTGTTTGAAGAAAATAGCCTTTTAGATGATCTTTTCCTTAAGCTTGAAAAAGGTGGAAAAGGTAAATCCTCTTATGTCAAAGTAAATTCACCTCAAGAATACCTTCAAAGCAATATCGAGGTTTTCTTAAAAAACACGACGTTTGATGAGGACAAAACGCGCACACATGTGTATTTTCAAGCTTCAAATGGAAGAAAAAGCTTTGTCGGAGGTACATGGGAAGAAAATGGTATACGGTTCAAAACCAGAAATTTTGGTACTTTTGTCCTAGATGAGGACCGTGTAGCACCTTTTATCCGAGCAGTCAGGGTCAATTCCGACGAAATACGTTTTATTATCAGGGATGACAAATCCGGTATCAGAGACTTTGAAGCATTCGTAAACGGAGAATGGATACTGATGCGCTACGAGCACAAGCAAAACGTCATTTGGTCAGAGAAAATGAATAAACAACCTTTCAAAGGAGAGGTTCTATTGAAAGTGCGTGATATGGCAGGCAACGAAGCCACCTATCGTAGCACTTTAAATTAAATCAAAAGCGCTAAAACGAAAACATTATGTCAGTAGAAGTAGGAAAAGCAGCACCAAATTTTGAATCCAAAGATCAGGATGGCAACACAGTAAAACTATCTGATTTTAAAGGTAAAAAAGTAGTTCTTTACTTTTATCCCAAAGACAACACACCAGGATGTACCGCTCAAGCCTGTAACCTCAGAGACAACTATGAGGCTTTACAAAAAGCAGGTTATGTCGTATTGGGAATAAGTTCTGATTCAGAAAAATCCCACAAAAAATTTATCGAAAAACAAGAACTTCCTTTCACCCTCATCGCAGATGAAGACAAGTCAGTCCATGAAGCATACGGAACATGGGTAGAAAAGTCCATGTATGGAAGAAAATACATGGGTACCGCAAGGACTACATTTATCATTGATGAAAATGGTGTCATCGAAGAGATTATAGATAAAGTCAAAACAAAAGAACACACCAATCAAATACTCAAATAATTCCAATACAATGGAAAAAAAATCAATCGATCAGCTAGAGCAAATCTCATCCCAAGTAAGGAGGGATTGTCTGCGTATGGTCCACGCCGTACAGTCCGGCCATCCCGGCGCAGCCCTTGGCATGTGCGAATATGTTGTAGCGCTTTATTTCAATGAAATGGAGCACAACAGTGATTTCAAAATGGAAGGCAAAGGTGAAGACCTCTTTTTCCTTTCCAACGGTCACGTATCAGCTTTGTGGTACAGCGTTTTGGCCAGAAGCGGCTACTTTGGCGTACAGGAGCTTGGCACTTTCCGTAAACTCAACTCCAGACTTCAAGGCCACCCGGCCACTGAGGAAGGACTTCCCGGAATCAGGATTGCATCCGGTTCCCTGGGTCAGGGACTTTCTGTAGGAATCGGTGCTGCCCAAGCCAAGAAACTCGATCAGGACGACAAACTGGTCTATGTCATAATGGGTGATGGAGAGCAGCAGGAAGGTCAGGTTTGGGAAGCTGCCATGTATGCAGCCCACCACAAAGTGGACAACCTCATCGCAGCCATCGATTTGAACAGACAGCAGATAGATGGTCCTACCGCAAAGGTCATGGACCTGATAGACCTACGTGCCAAGTGGGAAGCTTTTGGCTGGCAGGTGATTGATATTGAAAAAGGCAATGATATGGCCGCTGT
>NZ_PVTR01000022.1 GCF_003003005.1 Mongoliibacter ruber | reverse complement strand
GAAGTTCCGTCAGGCAGATTACCACTTATGGCAAGGGACTTTTGAGTGTTATCAAATACAAAGCTTCCATCTTGGAAAGTGATTCCAGTGATGGTGGCAGGGCTGATGGTCAACTCAGCAGTCAATACCAATGTGTTATAATTGGCTCCTGTAATGGTAGCTGTCGCTTGCTGAGATCCTACATTTGTTCGGGTATTGTCGGCATAGGTGACCGAAGTTCCAACCGGAAGCGTACCTGAAATTTCAATGGTTTTTTCAGATTCATCAAATACAAAGGATCCATCTTCGAAAGTAATTCCTGTGATTGTGGCAGGGGTAACGGTCAACTCAGCAGTCAATACCAATGTGTTATAATTGGCTCCTGTAATGGTAGCTGTCGCTTGCTGAGATCCTACATTTGTTCGGGTATTGTCGGCATAGGTGACCGAAGTTCCATTCGGAAGCGTCCCCGAGATTTCAATGGTTATTTCAGATTCATCAAATACAAAGCTACCGTCTTCGAAAGTGATTCCAGTGATTGTGGCAGGGGTAATGGTCAAATCTGCTGTCAATACCAACGTATTATAATTGGCTCCGGAAATGGTAGCTGTTGCTTGCTGAGATCCTACATTTGTTCGGGTGTTGTCTTCATAGGCTACCGAAGTTCCATCAGGAAGCGTACCTGTGATTTCAATGGTTTTCTCCGTTTCATCAAATACAAAGGATCCGTCTTCGAAAGTGATTCCAGTGATGGTGGCAGGAGTGATGGTCAACTCAGCAGTCAACACCAGATCATTAAAGTTTGAACCGGTAATCCTGGCAGTCACCTGTTGGTTTCCGACATTCGTCCTTCCATTGTTTTCATAGTCCACTGTTGCCCCATCAGGGAGGGTACCAGCTATTTCAAGAGTTTTTTCGCTTCCGTCGAACACAAAACTGTCATCTTCAAAAGTGATTCCTGTGATTGTGGTAGGGGTGATGGTCAACTCAGCAGTCAACACCAGATCATTAAAGTTTGAACCTGTAATCCTTGCGGTTACCTGCTGGTTTCCGACATTCGTTCTTCCATTGTTTTCATAGTCCACCGTTGCCCCATCAGGGAGGGTACCAGCTATCTCAAGGGTTTTTTCGGTTCCGTCAAATACAAAACTGGCATCCTCGAAAGTAATTCCCGTGATGGTGGCAGGCGTGATTTCCAACTCTGCTGTCAACACCAGATCATTAAAGTTTGAACCGGTAATCCTTGCGGTTACCTGCTGGTTTCCGACATCTGTCCTTCCATTGTTTTCATAGTCCACAGAAACACCATCAGGGAGCGTGCCTGTGATTTCAAGGGTTTTTTCGGTTCCGTCGAACACAAAACTGTCATCTTCAAAGGTGATTCCTGTGATTGTGGCAGGGGTGATAGTCAACTCAGCAGTTAACACCAGATCATTAAAGTTTGAACCAGTAATCCTGGCAGTTACCTGCTGGTTTCCGACATTCGTCCTTCCGTTGTTTTCATAGTCCACAGAAGCACCATCAGGGAGGGTACCAGCTATCTCAAGGATTTTTTCGGTTCCGTCGAACACAAAACTGTCATCTTCAAAGGTGATTTCTGTGATTGCGGCAGGGGTGATGATCAACTCAGCAGTCAACACCAGATCATTAAAGTTTGAACTGGTAATCCTGGCAGTCACCTGTTGGTTTCCGACATCCGTCCTTCCATTGTTCTCATAGTCCACTGTTGCCCCATCAGGGAGGGTACCAGCTATTGCAAGGGTTTTTTCGGTTCCGTCGAACACAAAACTGTCATCTTCAAAGGTGATTCCTGTGATTGTGGCAGGGGTGATGGTCAACTCAGCAGTCAATACCAGATCATTAAAGTTTGAACCTGTAATCCTGGCAGTCACCTGTTGGTTTCCGACATTCGTCCTTCCGTTGTTTTCATAGTCCACAGAAGCACCATCAGGGAGGGTACCAGCTATTTCAAGGGTTTTTTCGGTTCCGTCGAACACAAAACTATCATCTTCAAAAGTGATTCCTGTGATTGTGGCAGGGGTGATGGTCAAATCTGCTGTCAACACCAGATCATTAAAGTTTGAACCGGTAATCCTGGCAGTTACCTGTTGGTTTCCGACATTCGTTCTTCCATTGTTTTCATAGTCCACCGTTGCCCCATCAGGGAGGGTACCAGCTATCTCAAGAGTTTTTTCGGTTCCGTCGAACACAAAACTGTCATCTTCAAAAGTGATTCCTGTGATTGTGGCAGGGGTGATGGTCAACTCAGCAGTTAATACCAGATCATTAAAGTTTGAACCGGTAATCCTTGCGGTTACCTGCTGGTTTCCGACAACTATCCTTCCGTTGTTTTCATAGTCCACTGTTGCCCCATCAGGGAGGGTTCCAGTGATTTCAAGGGTTTTTTCGGTTCCGTCAAATTCAAAGCTTCTGTTCTCGAAACTGATTCCTATAATGGTGGCTGGTGTGATTTCCAGCACGGCCGACAATTCCAAAGTGTTGAAGTTTGATCCACTGATGGTTGCTGTTGCATCCTGGGATCCTGCATTGGTTCTTGTATTGTTCTGATAGGACACAGAAGCTCCATCAGGGAGCGTGCCTGTGATTTCAAGGGTTTTTTCGGTTCCGTCAAATATAAAGCTTCTGTTCTCGAAACTGATTCCTATAATGGTGGCTGGTGTGATTTCCAGCACGGCCGACAATTCCAAAGTGTTGAAGTTTGATCCACTGATGGTTGCTGTTGCATCCTGGGATCCTGCATTTGTTCTTGTATTGTTCTGATAGGACACAGAAGCTCCATCAGGGAGCGTGCCTGTGATTTCAAGGGTTTTTTCGGTTCCGTCAAATACAGTGCTGACATTCTCGAAAGAAATTCCTGTGATTGTGGCAGGTGTGATAACACCTTCATTGCTGATAAATGTGTTTGGAGCAAGATAGTTAGCTGCATCTGTTCCAGAAATTATATATTGAACAGTTATCGTTTTTCCTGACCCTGCATTTGGATTGTCAAAAAACGCTGTGAAGTCTAACTGTAAAACATCTCCTTCTACTAGGTTCAAAATTTGACCAAGTTCTAAAATGACATCAGTTGTTCCGTCAAATTCCTTTGGAGAAATTATAGGAGCCGCGATTTCCAACTGGAGTCTGCCAACAGGAATGGATACAGTGACATTTGTTGCTTCATAAGTTTCATTTCCAGCAACTGAAACGGTGATTTCAATCAGGCCTTCTGTGGCTTGAAGCGCATTCAATCCTGATCCATTCGATGTGACAGAAACAAAGTCATTGTCATTTAAAGTATAAGTGACAGGTAAACCTGAAGTGGTTGAGATATCAAATTCTGCATTCATATCTCCGTATGTAAGGATAGGGGGAGAATTGAAAGTAATGGTTTGAGGTAATTGCTGGCGCTCAAAAGCCCCCATATCAATTCTTTCATTAATGATCCTGGAGTTACCACCCAGATCGATTGGTCCATCCGGACCTACTGGGAAGAGGGATATATCTGTATCAGGATTTCCGGTGTTGATGGCAGGGGAACCAGCTTTGAGTCTGTAATTTCCATTCTCAAAATCTTCAAACACATCATCTGTGTTTAATCCAACCGCACTGATGTTGCCATTGCTTTCGTTGTTCAAACCTTGGATCAAACTAAAAGAGATTACAGTACTTTCAGGGGTTTCAAGGTTATCATTCAGTAATCCGTCTCCACTAGTTCCAGCCGTATTGCCCAACAATACCATGTTTTGGATTTTCAGTGCTGAACCTTCATTGTATATTCCACCACCCAGTTGACCTGCTTCATTATCGGCAACGGTGACATTTGTATATTCCGAAATACAGAAGCCTGAAAATATTCCACCTGCTCGATTTTGGCTTTTGTTCTTGGAAATAAGCACATTGGTATAAGAGGTCTCTGAGAATATTTCGTAAATACCACCTCCATTAGCGATCGCAAAATTTTCAACAACAGACACATTCCGTATTTCCATTGGTGAATTTATATTGAATATACCTCCTCCAACCGGTCTGGGAATATTTCTGCCATTGATGAAAATATCACCGATTCCATTGGCATTGCCGCCCGTAATGGTAAATCCATCCAGACTTGCTACACCTACATTATCAGGTAAGATGACTACGTGATAGGTATTTTCATCATTGTTTGCGAAGTTGGGTCCGTCATTTTCCAGCAAGTCCCCGCTAAGAATACTGGTGTTTTCGGACAAGGTATATTCCCGCTCTTGCAGACTGGATTCTGTGCCTGCAAAGCCTCCAAATACCTGCACATCTTTGACCATCAAGAAGGCATTGTCCCTGCCTCCATCAGTGGATAAAAACCCATCCTGTGGGCTGAACATAGGTTTGTATGTGCCACCCGCTACCCAAATCTGAAGTGGTTCATCGGCAGACCATAAGTCATTGTTTTCATTTTCTTTTGCCCATCGCAGTGCCTCAGCAAGTTCTGGGATAGCATTTGCCCAAGAATTGCCTTCACCTGTGCCAGAACCATCTTTTTTGACATAAAGGATGTTGTTTTCATCAGGGTTGATTGGGAAAAGATATTCGTAAGCACCAATATCAATTACACCGTTGAGTACTCTTGAATTTCCATCCAAATCTACTGCTCCATCTGAACCTACGGGGAAAAGTGTCAGGTCTGTACCGGGATCCCCAGCATCTATAAGGGGCGACCCGATTTTCAAGGTAAAGTCAGCATTCTCAAAATCCTGAAATAAATCATCCGTCGTTAATCCTATGGAACTGATATTGCCATCTGTTTCAATAGCCGCCTCCTGAATCAGACTGTGTGAAAAAGTCAGGGTTGAACCTGTTTCAATAAAGATCCCAGGACTGTCATTTGCCTCATTTCCGAATAAAGCCACATTTCTAAGCGTAGTATTGGAATCGGAATTGTTATAAATTCCGCCCCCCTTTTGATTGGCTATGTTTTTGGCAATGGTTACATTGGTGAAAACTCCAGTTCCCATATTATTGTAAATTCCGGCTCCATTACTTGCCCTATTATCTGCCACGAGCACATTGGAGAAATTTGCCGAGGAACTGATTCCGTATATTCCACCTCCATCAGCGGAAGCAGTATTTTTAGTAAAGACAACATTTCTAACCTCTGGGGAAGAAAAAACCATGATCATACCGGCACCACGTGTTCTTACAATATTCCTTCCATTGACCAATTTGTTGTTTTCTCCATTAGAATTACCTCCGGTAACTGTAAAGCCATCTAAACTGCCTACACCTATATCACCTGCTGAAATCAGAACATGATAGGAATTATCCTCATAGTTTTCGAAACCAGTCCCATCATTACCCAATAAGTCTCCACTTAACGTACTGGTATTCTCTTTTAAGCCAAGGTCCCGATCTTCAAGAGTATCTTCTGTACCTGCAAAACCACCAAAGAGCTGAACATCTCTCACCATCACAAAGGAATTGTTACGGTCCCCTTCTGAATCAAATAATCCATCAGCTGCATTGAAAAGTGGTTTGTAAGTTCCTCCTGCTACCCAAATCTGCAGGGGTTCAACGGAAGACCACAAGTCATTTTCTCTATTTTCCCGAGCCCAATTCAATGCATCCGCCAATTCCGGAATGGCATTATCCCATGAACTTCCTTCAGCAGTTCCTCTTCCACCTTTTTGTACATACAGAATATTATTTTCATCCGGGGAAATTTGAGTAATAAATTCAAATACTCCCATATCGATCCTTCTTCCACTTACCCTGGGATTGCCACCCAGATCTATTGGTCCATCCGGACCAACTGGGAAAAGGGATATATCTGTATCAGGATTTCCGGTGTTGATGGCAGGGGAACCGGCTTTGAGTCTGTAATTTCCATTCTCAAAATCTTCAAACACATCATCTGTGCTTAATCCAACCGCACTGATGTTGCCATTGCTTTCGCTGTTCAAACCTTGGATCAAACTAAAAGAGATTACAGTACTTTCAGGAGTTTCAAGGTTATCATTCAGCAATCCGTCTCCACTGGTTCCGGCCGTATTGCCCAACAATACCATGTTTTGGATGTTCAGTGCTGAACCTTCATTGTATATTCCACCACCCAGTTGACCTGCTTCATTATCGGCAACGGTGACATTTGTATATTCCGAAATACAGAAGCCTGAAAATATTCCACCTGCTCGATTTTGGCTTTTGTTCTTGGAAATAAGCACATTGGTATAAGAGGTCTCTGAGAATATTTCGTAAATACCACCTCCATTAGCGATCGCAAAATTTCCAACAACAGACACATTCCGTATTTCCATTGGTGAATTTATATTGAATATGCCTCCTCCAACCGGCCTGGGTATATTTCTGCCATTGATGAAAATATCACCGATTCCATTGGCATTGCCGCCCGTAATGGTAAATCCATCCAGACTTGCTACTCCTACATTATCAGGTAAGATGACTACGTGATAGGTATTTTCATCATTGTTTGTGAAGTTGGGTCCGTCATTTTCCAGCAAGTCCCCGCTAAGAATACTGGTGTTTTCGGACAAGGTATATTCCCGCTCTTGCAGACTGGATTCTGTGCCTGCAAAGCCTCCAAATACCTGCACATCTTTGACCATCAAGAAGGCATTGTCCCTGCCTCCATCAGTGGATAAAAACCCATCCTGTGGGCTGAACATAGGTTTGTATGTACCACCCGCTACCCAAATCTGAAGAGGGGCACTGGCAGACCATAAGTCATTGTTTTCATTTTCTTTTGCCCATCGCAGTGCCTCAGCAAGTTCTGGGATGGCGTTTGCCCAAGAATTGCCTTCACCTGTGCCAGAACCATTTTTGTCAACATAAAGGATGTTGTTATCAGAAGGGTTAATGGAGATTACAGCCTCCACGATTAGGGTAAAAGTATCAGATACTGATCCACCATTACCATCGTCAGCAGTTACTTCTATATCAATTTGACCCACGTCTGCGTTTCCTGGCGTGCCGCTGAAAGTTCGGGTAATGGGATCAAAATTCAACCAAGTTGGTAAGGGGTCACCCCCAACCAATTGTGCAGAATAGGTTAAGACATCACCTGCATCAATATCCAAGAAAGTATTGATTGCAAACTGAAAGCTGAAGTCCGCATCTTGAACAGCATTCTGGTTGGGGATGGGGTTGGCCACTGTTGGAGGATTGTTAGGCCCTACTTCACACCACTCAAAATTATCTAGGTTCAAATACACAAAACTACCTCCTAAAGAAATCTCAAGTCTGTCAATTCTTTGGATTGTATTGTCTTGGCCTTGTTCTGTTGCAAAATCAATAAAGAAATAACCACCGTTATTGGAAAGATCAGTAGGGAATCCGGTTGATTTGGTTAAGGAGAATCTTTCTACTCCATCATTAAATCCTTTGACCGTGACTGTTCCATCGTTGGTAGGGTTTGTTCCGGAAGGGTTTGAAGACAGGTAGAGCGCCAACTGTTTCATGGTGATCAACTCATCGGAAGTGATGATATAGGGGCCTGCACCTGTGTTTGTCAGGTGTTTCTGCGATCCACCGATACCTGCAAAAGGTGTTTCCTGAGATACTTCCCAGTTTCCCAGTAATGAAAAACTCAAACCATTTCCTGTGAATATTTTTGATCCAATAGTCTCATCTTCAAAAGTTTCAATAAAGCATGGACTCACAAAATGAAACTGTCCTGATGTAAAGGCAGGTGTGCCAGTATTTCCATTTGCATTGCTGATATTGGTTCCTGATCTTAGGTCAAGTCGAAGACTTCCGTCCCCGGAGATGTCATTAACTGTGACCGAATATGTGGAACCAGATCCTGAAACTGAGGATACCGTACCGACCACCGTACCTGATGTGGTCAATTGGAAATCATCAGGACTGACATTCAAAGCGGTTTTGTTGAAATTGACAGAAAATACCACTGATGTAGCATTGGAAGCGGGTGCTCCTGTCAAAGAGATGGACGTAACTTCCGCAGGATCTGTATCTACAGGAGAGAAAGGTGGTCCGAAGGTAAAGTGATCCAGGTTAAAATTGATGTCTGCTGCTTGAATCCGAACTTCATCCACATCAAAAAAATCAGGATCGCCTGCATAATCTTTTAGTCCTGCAGTAGCTGAATTGAATTGGATAGCTTTAGCAGGACCAGTGGAACTTCCGTTTTTAAAGCCTTGAATCGTTCCTGAGGTACTGCTTCCAAAACCTCCATCTTGCAAAAAGATACTTCTAAATTGGAATGCTTCACTATCAGCTCTTCGGATAGTCCAACGTGTAATGCCTCCAAACGCGAAATTATTATCTGTTAGGGCCATGGATCCCTCAAAACCAGAATTTTGAATACTGATAATTTGAGCGGAACTTCCTGATGGTAAGTTTACTGAAAAAGTAAAGCCAGTGTTGGTGTAAGATTTACCCAATGCCAGATTGTTTGCTAACTCATCAAATGTGATTGTATTAATCTGAGCAGATGCCTTCTGGGGAAGGAGTGAAGCGAAAAAAGAGGTAAAGAATAGGAAAATTAGTAGAGTTCTTTTCATATGGGGCGATTTTAATTAAAAAGGATCGGGGAAAACATGTCCTTTGAAGCTTGTAGACTCCAAAGGACTGATGATCAATCTCTCATAGGGTAAACTCCCTGTAAGGCGATAATATAATTGATGCCTAAATAAGGGTTTCGGTTGTTGAATGGTTGGTTTCCGCCTTGATTGCTAATGGTATTTGGTGCCATGGCAGTATTAGGACTGTCGTTGTAGGAGCTGACATTAATAACAGGGCTTTGGCGGTTTTCCTGAAACTGAGAGGCAGCGGGCACATTTCCTTCGGGGTTGAAACTTGTTCCTGCTGAATTACTCACATTTAATGCATGATTGTGTGCAGGCATATTTTGAACTGTCAAAGACACTTGTTCCGTACCTCCATTTTCACCCAAAGTGATATTTGAAAGACCTGGCCCCTGCCCTTTGTGAATAGGCGCTCTTCCCCTCAAGTCTGGTAGGGCAAAGGTGGTTCTGCCATCACCGCCATAAGTTGTTCCTACAATGCTATATAAAGCCTGATTCTGAGAAATAGAAATGAGCTGACCGTCGCAAAAGGCCCAACCTCGGGGGGCAAAGGTTCCTGCAAACATCATGATTTGTCCAATTAGTGGTTCCATATGTGTTATTTAAGTTTAAATTAATATCTAAATAATGAAATATATGGTTAAATAATAAATACGTGTTTCCACGTATTTTTAACCAATGAGGGGTTAAATTTCAACGGTTTAATTTAGAAAAATTTATTCTTAAAATTCCACTGAATAAAAAATCCGAATACTTAGAAATATGATAAAAATTATATTTTTTTTACCTATATTAAGAATTTGTAATTCTTGCAATTCCTGAGAAAATAAGAAATGTAACGGGAAAAAAATAGTAGAAATAGCTGGCGTGAAATCAAATGAATAAAAAATTAGTTCAAACAACAAAAAGCCATATATGAAATTTTGTTGATTGAAAAATGGCTAGTATTAAAATTCAATTTGGAAAAATTGAATTCGGGGAATTTTACTTTTTTTAAATTTTTTAATTTTTTTTTTAAAACGACAAAAAAATTATCTATGCCCAAGGGAAGGGATATTTTTACATTTGATTTTCGACAAAAATAAAACTTGTTAGGATCGTATTTTTCCTAATTCTTTATTTCAATTTCTTGGTAAGCATTTAACAATTCTTCAAATCTACTTCTTTGTGAGTATAAATGCTGATTGAAGAAATCCAATACAATTTCATGGGTGATTTCATAAGACCTTAAAGGGGCAATTTTTCCAGCTTCATTGATTTTGGAAGAGTTGACAATCAACGGGATATCCATAAAGTTTGAGTGACCTGTATTTTTGATAACCAAGCTTTTAAAGTTTGATTTTTTGAGGTTTCTATAAGCAAATTTATTCAGGTCAAGATGGTCTTTGTCCCAATCTGAAGACAACAATAGGAGAGGTTTATCCATATTTGAATTGATCATTTCTCCCCATTGTACTCCGTCCAAATTTATACCAGCCTTTATCCTATTGTCGTCCTTTAGAGCCTGACCTATTGCCGAACCGCCCTGTGAATGACCGAAAACACCTATTTTCTCCAACTCCATATGACTGTTCAGAAAAGAGTTTTCCTCCCAAAGGAAAAGATGGTCAATAAGGTCGATGATGTCTTTACTCCAGCGCATTGAGATATCCGCTGCTATATAGTTTTCGATTAAGTTTTGCACTGCCATTAATTGCTCTGATTCATTTCTTGCACTATGATAAGACTGTGTGGCGTTCCAAGCCATTTCTCTCATTTTTGCATCGTTGGTGTTTTGGTCAAAAAGACGGTTATAAAGTTTGATGTCTCCATCAGGGAAAAGAGAGCCACTGCTTTCGTAAGTATGATTGATATTCAACACAATAAACCCATGGCTGACAATTTCTTCAATCAGCGCATAGTACCCATATGCTTCGGAGTTGGAGCCATGCGAAAATATCAAAACGGGAAACTTTCCGTCAGCAATAGGGGGTTTTTGACGGGTGTTCGTGTTGACATAGTCAAGGTAATTGGTGATTGAATTGGGAAGTCCATATTTGTTGCTAAATCCTAATCGATTGCCTTTATCCAGGTAAGATTCCATTTCCTCTTCTTGCGAATTAGAAGGATACCATACCTTCACCATGAAGGTTCTTTTTTCAGCCTTATCACCTGTAATGATTTCCAGGCGATTGCTGGTGACTTTCAGGTATTGAGCCCCTATTTGATAGGGACCTTTTGGTTTTGGTAATTTGAAAACAGGTAATAGTATAGGTAGTAACCATGCTGTAAATAGGAATATGAGGAAAAAGAAGGTGGTACCTAATTTCAAGAGTTTGCCTTGGATTCTGATCTTAAAAAACCAAATAATCAGAATCAAGAGAAGTAATAGGTAAGCGGGTAGCATTTGCCACCTCAGTCCTTCAGCAAAAAAGTGAAGTGAAAAGATACTGATGATAAAAGCTATTCCTGAAATTTCTTTACTTCGAAAGGTTACAACTAAGCGTAGCAAAGGAAAGCTGGTACAGGCGATGAGTAAGAACACTTCAAATAGTCTCATGATTTTTTGGTTTTGATCAAACTTAAGATCTGTTGGATCAAAACTATCAAAAAAGCTATGGACAAATGATGGACATGGTTTTAGTCATATGAAAATCAAATGGTTAAAAGAAAAATATTTAAGTCTTCTTTTAAGTCCAGTGCCATTTTTTTACGAAGCCTGTAACGCGCTTTATTTACACTTTCCGGGGTGATATTCATAATTCTGCTGATTTCTTTCGCTGTCAAATTCAACCGAATCAACGAACACACTTTTAATTCATGGGAAGTAATATTGGGGATAAGTTTATTCAAGGTATCATTGAAATGAGGATATGCCTTTTCAAACTCTGCATAGAATGCATTGACTTGATTGGTGTTAAAATCAGACCGGATCATTTGTTGGATTGAAATATCAAGGTTAGTTTCAAGCACTTGGTTCCGGGTTTCCAAATGTGAGATTTCCCTTTCAAAAGTTCTTTTTTCCAATTGCTCATATTGATTCTTTTTCCAAACGAATTTGTAGTGAATCCTCTTGAGCTGCCTTTTTCTAATGAAGTACGGGATTGCAATGTAGGCCACGATAAATAAGAGGAGGGAGGCAATGAATAGGACACTGAAAACAAACCAAGTATCAGTATTTACTCTAAAATCCATGAAATGTCTTTTATTTTTCGGTTACAACTATGCTTTTCGACTCTTTTAAAAGCAAATCTACCAATCAGGTTTCTTTTTTACTCTAGCTCGATCTTATCTAAAGTTAAGCTAAAACTCTCGGCTTTGCCATTCCCGATCAAAAACCGAACTTCTTGAATTTGACTGGCATTGAAATTAGGTAGGTTTAGCTTGTTTCCTCTGTAGGTAGGTTCCATTTTGTCAAGCGGGATTTCAATAGTTTGCCATTCACCGCTTGTTTTGAAGGTGTATATATAGGATGCCCCTTGATTCAGATCAGCTTTTATTCTAAACTGGTATTCCTTTCCATCTCCTTTTAATCGGATGATTGCCATTTTTTTGCCACTAATATCTTTGGAATTGAAACGATAATAGATAGATGCAAATCCTCCGTTGTTCTCCAGAGAAACATCTCCTGTAAATACAGCATGTCCTGATTCGTTAGAAGAGATTTTGCTCATTGATTTCCCTCCCATTACCACATCGTTTCCAACCTGCCAATCAGACCAATCTGAAGTTGAACTAAAATCAAAAATAAGTAAGCTGTTCATAATCAATAGGGTTAGAAGTAAATATTTCATGAATGTAGTCCTTTTGTTTAGTTCAACCTTTTGAACAACTGACTAACTTTCTTAGCTTTAAATAGTTTAGTTTAATGCTTAGGCAATAGTGGGGTGGATTTATTTTTTTAACTGCCTTCACCCAGAACTCCATTCATTTATTCAATTTTGTCAAACTGGAAAATATCATAGACAAGAAATGAGTAAAAGTTATTTTCTTCACTTTTTTGAAAAGCAATTCTTTTACCTTGATCCATTTCAATAAATTCCAACGCTCCTTTTTGGGCAAGAACTGAGTTAAAATAGCCATTTGGGTCTATCATTATTAATTTTCCATTTCCCAATTTAGGAGATAGGTATTGACATCCTCATCCAAATCAAGTTTTCCTTCTTGTGCCATTTTCAGCACTGAGAGGGCAGCAATTGGTTTACTGATAGATCCTGCCTGAAATAGAGTGTTTGGGCTGACTTCTACTTTCCTGTTTTCAAGAGTATTGGCAATGCCATAACCTTTTGCCCAATGGATTTTTCCATCCTTTATTACCGCTATGCTTAGGCCAGGCACCTTATAATGGTTCATCCTTTCTGCAATAGAATATTTTGTAGGTGATTCGCCATTAATTTGAGTAGCCGTAAAAAGACCCATTTCGATTTCTTCAATTTCTGCATCAAGTGAATTATCGATTTCACTACTACATGCGGTGAAAAAAAGAAAGGCTAGTAAAATTGGTGTGAGATAGGTTTTCATTAGATTTTAGATTTTTATGACCCATTAGGTAACTTCAAGCACCCCTCCAGGATATCTTTCAATTGATCTAAAGCTATCACTACTTTTTTAATAATTAAAAAAATCAATGAGAAATGTCTTAACCATTTCAATTCCAGAAGTATTTAGAACAGTCACTTTTCTCACAATTTGTCATTCACCCAATCCTAAGGTCAAATAATAAATCACACCATAAGGGGTCGAAGGGGATTTTCACCTTCCCAAGAACCTACGGTTTTGTAAGGAACAAAATTTGCGAAAAGCTCCTCGCTGTACCAACCTAGACTCCGTGTTTTTTGGATCACTTCGCTATGGAATTTTGAGCGGTACGCATAATTATGCATAGATTCCATATCTTCCCAAAGACTGAATGTGGCTTGCATGAGCCATGGATATTCCCCGATCCCAATGGAAAAAATCGATCCATCCCTTTCATCCATGTTTTTGCTGACCGAGGGGACGTAGCTCCAGAATTTTCTCAAAAAACGAAATTTGATTGTGGCCCGGGTGATAACTGCGATTGGACCGGACTGGTAAGGTTGAATGTTTTCGAAAGGTTTCTGTCCTGACCAAGTACCATGAACTTTACTTGTTTTCATGTAAATGGTCCAATATTCTGTAGCCCGTCTTTCGAAACCCAAGAAATGCGAGGACTCATCAAAGTAGATCTTAGCAGCTTCCTCTGATTCCCAAACTGCCAACAAGGTATATACATTCACATTTAGCATTTTGGAAAATCCATTTTTCCCTCCGCTTCCCATCAGTTTAAAGAATTTCAGGCCTTGAACCATTTTGAAGTCTTTTTTGGATTTTTGCATTTGCGCAAAAATCCAGAATGCCTGTATTCCCTCAAACCGAAAAAGGGTAAAAGTGATGACCTGTTGCGTTGATTTTGCGGATAAGTCCATTTGAAAAGTTGTTAACCAATTAGATGAAAAGAGATAAATTATTATCATCTAATTGATTAACTGAAAAACTCAGTTTAGGTTTTAGTATTCGGACATGCCATACATAATCTTAACTTTTTAGCATAAAGACTGACGAAATAATCACAACAAGTACAAGTTCTTTTAAATATTCAGAATCCTTTGCTCAGAACAATAAGAAACCAATCAAATAAAATAGGACTAGACCTCCAATATGACCGGCATATTTACATGATCAAAAACAAAAGGTCAGCTATTAATAGTACTTGAAGTACAAAAACCAAAGTGTTCAATGACCTTGCTTTTCGGAAAGAAATAAACAATGTGATTATTACAAACAAGGGGAGGATCAGGCCTGAGAAAATCCTCAAAGAGTGCATGCTTGTACTTTTTGAATCTGCCAATCCATACCCGTTTACTTCTTGGAATATCTGCGAAACACGGTATTGGATAGTTTGCTGCCCATCTAGAATTTCCTGTGCAAAACCTTCTGAGATGGTAAAGTCATGATTATCAGTGATCACTTTATATGAGAAATGTGAATTTCCGGCTGCATTAAAATATTGTTGGAGCTCTTTTTTGACTTCAAACTCACTTTTAACAAACTGAATACCAGGCAGCAGAAAATCAGTCAAGATCAATAAGGAAGCAATAGCAAATAAGCTATAAACGATATGGCGCATTAGTGAAAAGTTAAATTTCAGTAAAGTGAGGTGATTATCTATGTTGGTCCAGTAAAATCACATTTCCGTCAGGGTCAGTTATCATCACACTTGCAGGTCCTGATGTGGTTTCGTCGGCTTCGGTAATTAGCGCAATCCCATTTTGTTTCAATTGCCGCTGTATTTCCCGAATGTCATCAAAGTCATTTAGGTTATTGCCGTTTTCATCCCATCCAGGATTGAATGTTAAAATATTACCCTCAAACATCCCCTGAAATAAACCTATAAGTGAATTTTCATTTTTCATAATGAGGTAATTCTGTTCCATGCTTCCTGCGAAGACTTCGAATCCCAGTTTTTGGTAAAACTCCCTTGATGTTTCAAGATCTTTCACATTGAGGCTTAATGAAAAAGCTCCAAGTCTTAATTTTTCAATTTTGATCCTTTCGATGTCTGAAGAGATTTGCTTGATTGGCAAAAGTGAATTTGCATAGTACCCCATTGAAAAGGACATTAGGATTCCAGCGATAAGGGTTTGTATCTTTTTCATAATATTTCCAGTGCTTAAAACTACCTATTTGTGTAAACGAAAACCAATTTCTATAATAATTAAACAATATAGCCTCAACTCTTCCAGAACTTAATATTTCTCATTGTTAATTTATATGCAGAATGATTGTTTTTTCATTGCAAGTGCAAAATTCTATAGAATTTAAATCCAATTTTAGAGGACTTGTATGAATTTAACTTTCATTGTGTTATAATTACATATTGATAACCTAAACCCATCAACTATGAAAAAATCAATTTTACCTATTATACTTCTTCTCATCCTGACTTTTGGTTCAGGTGTTTTTGCCCAAGAAGCCTTATTTCGGTCACAACAAGTCGTTTCTCCGGAAATATCAAAGGGCAGTAAAGTAACATTTAGACTTTTGGCTCCAAATGCTGAGAAGGTTCAAATTACCGGTGATTTTCTTCCGACAGTAAAAGTTGATTCGCCTATGGGGCAGGTGGATGGTCCTGGAAAAGCTGATCTAAAAAAAGGAGAAAATGGATTGTGGGAATTTACAAGCGAGGCTCTTGACCCAGAATTGTACAGCTATTCCTTTATAATTGATGGTTTTACTACCATAGACCCCAACAATCCCTTTTTGATCAGAGATGTGGCTTCGGTCACCAATATATTCATTGTTGGAGGTGGACATGCTGATCTTTACAAAGTTCAAGATATTCCTCATGGAACTGTAGCGAGGACATGGTACGATTCTCCAGGATTGGAAATGAAAAGAAGAATAACCGTCTATACGCCTCCAGGATATGAAAAGTCAAATGAAAAGTATCCAGTATTATACTTGTTGCACGGTGCAGGAGGTGATGAAGAGGCTTGGATTTCATTGGGAAGAACTGCACAGATACTGGACAATCTAATTGCTGAAGGAAAGGCAAAACCAATGATTGTGGTCATGCCAAATGGTAATGTGATTCAGGATGCCGCACCCGGTGAAGGAAGCATGGGTTTTTATAAGCCCCAATTTATGATCCCCGGCACAATGAACGGTACTTATGAAGCCAATTTCAATGATGTGGTAAATTTCATCGAGAGTAACTACAAAGTGAAGGCAGAAAAATCTTCAAGAGCAATTGCAGGTCTTTCGATGGGTGGTTTTCATACCATTCATATCTCCAGGTACTACCCAAATACCTTTGATTATATAGGTGCATTTTCTGCGGCCATTATGCCTAGAGAGGATGCTACTGCTAAAGTATATAGCGATATAGAGGGTACATTGAAAAAACAAAAAGACAATGGATATCAATTGTATTGGATAGGAATTGGAAAGACAGATTTCCTGTATGATGCCAATCAGGAATTTAAAGAAATGCTGAATGCGATTGACATGCCTTATGAATATGTAGAAAGCGAAGGTGGTCATACTTGGAGAAACTGGAGAGTTTACTTAAGTGAGTTTTCTCAGCGCATTTTTAAATGAAAAGATAATTATACTTTAGAATTATTTTGTGGTATAAATAAAACGATTGTTAGTAAAAAAGCGCCATTTATTGGTAAAAAATAATTAAATATAAAAAAAGATATAAAAATTTATATCCTTATCATATTTTTATCGTTTGATCATCGAACCAACAATTTATTAGTTATGAAAAAATTACATTATTTGATGATCACAGCATTTGTTTTAGTAGGTGTAGCCTTGACCTCATGTGACAATGAAGATGAACAGCCACCACAAACAGAAGATCCTAATCCGGATTTTGTTGAGGCAGCTAATGAAGCCAACCTAACTACTCTTTTGGATGCGGTCGGTGCAGTTTCAGGGCTTTCCACTACACTTTTGGAATCGGAAGCCATCACTGTTTTTGCACCAAACAATGCAGCTTTTGAAAATGCGCTGGAAGCATATGAAGTAGATGACTTGGATGGATTGGTTGAAGAACTGGGTGGGGCAAACAATCTAGAAACCGTTTTGAATTTTCATGTTGTACCTGCAATAGCTTTTTCAGAAGACTTGGAAGAGGGAGATAATGTGTTTACTACTTTATCAGGTCAAGAGTTGACTGTTTTCAGGGCCGGTCAAACGGTGACGGTTGTAGATGCCAACGGGGAAACTGCCACAGTCATCAATGCCGATGTTGAGATTGAAAATGGAGTTGTACACGTCATTGACAGTGTATTACTGCCGGAATTAGAATAATTCTGACCATAGTTTAATTTAAACTATGCTACCTATCGAGAAACTTAATGAATTAAGTGTTTAAAAGAATTCGAGAATCATCCATAATGGATGCGGCAAGGCAAGTTATTTAGAGAAATTAAATCAATCTGCCTGTTTGCTTTGAGATTCAATGGCACAATTACTTTAATTCATTCTAGCTAAAAAAAGCTGCCAATTTTGGCAGCTTTTTTTGAATCCAGACAAATGAAAACAAAGGTGTTGATACTTTTTAATAGGTTTTGAAACACCATTTTATTTTGGGCAAAAGCTTGCCATTCAAATATTATGGCGACTATTGTATCCTTTTTGGGTTAAATCATCCCCTTTTTAGTAAGTCAAATCCTGAGAAAAAACATGTTAACAATTTTTCTCATTTCTTCACCAATCTTTGCTTGTTGCTCCCAATCACAAGTTATTGTAAGGAGATAGAAGGTAGATTCAATTAAATATTTTGACAACCAAAACAATTGAATCATGAAAACTTCGATAACATTGCTGGCATTGGTCTTGTTGACCGCTTTTTCAGGATTTTCGCAAGTAGAAAATCTAATATCAAAACTCAATTCCGAAATTTCAGGAGAGATAAAACTGAGAGAAATGGAATTACCTGCGTATGTAGGTGGGCAAGATGCAATGGCTAAGTTTATCAATACAGAAATCGAATACCCCAAACTTCCATTCAAGCTAGGTGTTGAAGGTACAGTATTGGTAAACTTCAGAATCTCCAAAACAGGGAAAATACTCAACCCCTACATCTCGGAAGGTGTACATCCTCATCTGGACGAAGAAGCATTGAGATTGGTCAAAAATATGCCTGACTGGATTCCCGCCAAACAGAACGGCGAACCTAGAGAAGTAGCCTACCAACTTCCAATTCGGTTCTCCTTGAGAAATTGATGGTTTTGCATAAGCTTTTCACATCACTAACTGTCTTTTGTTTCAAAAGACAGTTTTTTAGTGTTGAAAATGAAAAAATGGTATATAAATCCTGTTTTATGCTTTAGATATTGGGTAATCTTACCTATTTTTAGAAAAGAATAGATAAAAATGGTTTGCCATTCGGGGAGGTATTTTTTGAATTTCTAGAGATAACAAAAATGATTATGAACCACTCAATCAAAATATGCTTGTTATTGTTACTTGGAATTTTCAATTGTAGTCAGGCCTTTGGTCAGCGTAGTACCTGGGTAGAGGATTCCTTGTCTATCTATGAGAAAACTTTTTGGATACAAGTGAAGGCAAAGGAAGTAGATGAGGCAAAGGAAACTTTGACCTATATCGAAAATCAAGGTATTGAAGATCTGGATCCAAAGATTTTTGATTTTTACAAAAGAACCATCGATTCTGAAGAGGAAATACCCTATCCTCAACTTCTAGCTTCATTGCACAGTGGTCTCGGAGTCTTGGAATTTTACAGGGGAAACATCAATGGATCTAAGGAAGCATTCAAAAATGCCAAGGAGTTTTTTTCTAAAGCGGACATGACCAAGCAAGTGGCTGGAATGGTTATGAATATAGGTATAATGCTTGAAAAAGAAGGACATTATGATTCAGCTGTATTGAATTACCAAGAAGCGCTTCCGATTTTTGAAAAGTATGAGGATACTCCTTCACTTGCCAATGTCAAAGAAAATATTGGACTTGCTTATTTTAGGCAGTCACAATTGCAAACGGCTTTAGACTATTTTATGGAAACCGAATCATTATTGAACAGTTACCTGGATTCTCTTGAAAATCGGTGGATAGGTTTTTATATGAATAAATATATGGTTCTCAACGACATGAACCGGCATGAAGTGGGACTACAGGTGTTATTTAAGGCGCTAAGGATTGCAGAACACAATGAAAATCAATTGGTTATAGCCCAAATCAACATGAAATTGGCTGATGTTTATGATTTTAAAGGAGAAAAAGAAAAGCAGTATAAGGCATTGATGGCGAGTAGCGCGTATTTGAAAGACAGTAAAAATCTATCTACTGTGGCCTCTTTAGATTATTCGCTTTTACGGTATCATTTTGGGGCTGCGAATTTGGATTCAGCAATTTTTTATGCTGAAAAAAGCCTTGAATTTTACGAGCCAAATGGGTACATGAAAGAAGTCGGTAACATCTATGGGATGTTAGGCAATGTCGAATTCGAAAAAGAAAATTATAGGGAAGCGATTTTGTATTTTCAAAGAGCCTTAGAGAAGTTTACTGATCAGAACACAGTGCAATATGCCGGTTATCTATTCAATATAGGATATGCTTACAATAAGTTAGGAGATTATAGACCAGCCCTTGAATCTATCGAAAGGTCTCTTGCGATTAGAAAAGAACTCAAGCAGCTCACCGGGATTCAAGAATCCTATCAGGGATTGGCGGAGACCTATCAGGGTATGGGTGACTATAAGAATGCTTTTGATAATTTGACCCTATACCAGACTTACAGTGATTCTGTATTCAATGAAACCAAAAACAGACAACTCACTGAATTGGAAACGCAGTACGAAACGGAGAAAAAGGATCAAACTATCACCGCACTGGAAACAGAAAAAGAGCTCCAAAATCTTCGTTCTCAGAAACAAGAAGCACAAATTTACATGAGCATCAGTGGACTTGTGGTCCTGCTGGGTTTGTCAGGCTTATTTTTCAGTCAGGCAAAATCTCGAAAGAAATACAACAAGGAGCTGGAAATCAAAAATCTAGAAATTGCCAAACAGAATGCAGAAAGGGAACTTCTCCTCAAAGAAATTCATCACCGGGTAAAAAACAACCTGCAGATTATTTCAAGCCTTCTTAGTATGCAGACCAGAAGCTTGAAGGATGCAAAAATGATAGATGCCATGAAAGAAAGTCAGAGTAGGGTGAAAACCATGGCATTGATACACGAAAAGCTCTATCAATATGAAAACCTCTCTAAGATCAACATGCAAGAATACATGCAGCAATTGAGTGATTTTCTAACGCAAACATATAGGAGTGAAAAACAAATCGTAATAAACATTGCTGCGCAGGACATTAACTTGGACATGGATACTGCCATTCCTTTGGGATTGATTACAAATGAACTGCTTTCAAATTCTTTAAAATATGCCTTTGAGGATAGTGACTTTGGAGAAATCAACATCATTTTCTCGGAAAAAGAACCTGGCACCTATAAACTTCAAGTAAAAGATACAGGAAAAGGTCTTGATGCAAATCTTGACATAGACAATACCAAATCTCTGGGATTGAAACTTGTCAGGACTTTGACTAGACAGATCAATGGTCAACTTAAAATTATTTCACACCCTGGAGCCACCTTTGAAATTGACTTTAGGGAACAGGAAATAGCTGCTTGATATGTTGATCTTTTATTGCCAGCTATATAAAGTTTCAGCTTTGATTCAATTAATTTTAACTAATTGTATTACAAGTATTTATTGATAAAAAACTTTAAATTCCATCACCCTAAATTTTTATTATTTTGAGCAAACTGAAAATTTTAATTGTAGAAGATGAATTGGTCATTGCGGAAGACTTGAAAGAAATTTTGGAGGACTTAGGCTATGAAGTCTGTGGTATTGCCATCAGCAGTAGAGAAGCTTTGGCCTTGATTGAGGAAAAATCACCTGATTTGGCTTTATTGGATATTCAGATCAAAGGGGGGAAAGATGGCATTGAACTGGCAGCTGAAATAAATGAGCATTACCATCTGCCATTTATCATGTTAACTTCTCATGCTGACCTTCAGACGATTAACAGGGTCAAAGAAGTAAATCCTTATGGTTATCTGGTCAAACCATTCAATGAAAAAGAGATTTTGGCCGGAATTGAATTGAGCATGGCCAATTTTGCGAGGGAACAGTCAAGAAAGACCCAGCAGGATAATTCTGAAGACTTCGTACTTAAGGATAGTTTGTTTATCCGGACCAACGGTATGTTGGTCAAATTGAAGTTGGAGGACATCATTTATCTGGAAGCAGATGCCAATTACACCAAGGTGAATACCAAAGATAAGAAATTTGTGATTCGATCAACTTTGAAAGAACTGGAAAGTAAGCTTGACCCAAACCGATTTGTAAGGATACACAAGTCATTTTTGATCAATTTGGCTGAAATAGAAGGGATTCAAGCCGAGTCAGTGCATATTGTTGGTAAGGAAATCCCCATCAGTAGAAACCAATACAGTTGGCTATTGCACCAAATTAGAATGTTGTGAGTTTGAGGATGTTTAGCAGTTCAGATCATTTTGCAAAATTGATTGAAAGACCGAATAAAAATAACAGAGAGTCTGATTTTTGAGTATATCAGTGATACGAATCATTCAATTTTTGAATCATATTTTGAAGATCTGGGTAGTAATTTCTTCCCACAGGGAGTATTTCATCATTAATTTTCAGCTCTTTGGGTGAAATTGCTTCTATGTTATTGATGTTTACTATAAATGACTTGTGTACTCTTTTAAAATATTCTGTGGGCAAATTAGGCGCAATATCTTTGATAGGACTTCTTAGTGTAAATGTTTGATTATTGGTAATGATGTGGGAGTAAGTACCTTCGGTTTTGATGTACTGAATGTCTTTGATTTTAATTTTTCTCAACCAGCCTCTGTCTCTGATAAAAAATGTGTCTTCTACAGTTGGTTTATGAAACTCATTATTTTTGTCATGAATTTCAGAGTAAAATTTAGAGAAGACCAGATCAATAGTTGTAGTAAGTACTTCTTGACTGAATGGTTTGATAATAAATCCTTCAGGTTTAACTTCCTTTACTCTATTAATTATTTGAGAGTCAGTAAAAGAACTGATGAAGATGATAGGCAGGTGCGTGAACTCTCTGATTTTTTTTGCTAAATCTATACCGTCAAGATGTCCTTCTATTCTAATGTCCATTAAAATCATTTCGGCAGAAGTTTCAGTAATGTGATTCTTCAAATTCTGACCTGAATTCAAAACCTTGACTACAGAGTATCCATTGAGCTCTAAAAGCTCTTTGATAGTTTCTGACAATAGCTTATTATCCTCTATTATCAAAATACGCTTGTTCATACCTGATTTAATAATGTTCATTATCAGTTTAGTTGAGGCAAAAATAATAGATCATCTCTAAAGAACGTGTTTTTATTTCTATTTTTGACTTAACTTTTGAAAGACATCCAAAGGTTTTGTTGTATAATATACGATATAATTTATAGATTAGATCTTCAACAAATTTTATTATTCCATCAAAAAGTAAAATATTTTGCTGAAAAAACTCCAAAACGAAGACTATTCATTTGACTTGCTCACAGGGAAATTGTTGAAGTCTAGTAAAAGACTGGACTTTTCGTTTGGGGCAGGTGTTTCTAAAGTTTTTTTTGATTTACAAACATTCAAAAACTCATTATTTGATTTTGAAAAACGGCCATTAGGAACAAAATTCAAGTGTTCTTCTGATGAAAGAAGTTCTACGATTGACTGCCTTCTCTATTTGGATGGTGAATATCTCGAGGTACGGGTATGGTTCTGGACTGACCAAATACAACAACAGCTTAAGGGTTATTTGTTTTTGAAGGAAGATAAAAGGGAGCATAACATAAACTGGGAAACGCTCCTTTATAATCTTGAAAGCTTTCCTAATCCTTTTTTGATTCTTGATTTAAAGCTCGAGAATATTTTATTGGCCAATAGGAAACTTTTGGAATTGATTTCATTGCCATTTGAAGACTTCAGGCAAGGATTAAATTTGTCAGATTTCCTTGAAAACAAAGAGAAGATAGATGAATTGCTAAATTGGGTTCAAAGTGATGATGAAAATTTTACTAAAATATTAGGATTAAATATAGGAGATAAATCCCCTAATTTTTTTAGGGTTGAAATGGTTAAAGTCAAAATAGAGGAAAAGGAATATATTTCTACAAATCTCATTTTGGTTGAAGAGATCATCGATGTTCAAAAAAAACTGGAAAAAGCCAATGAACTTTTGATCAATCTTGTAGAGACACAGAAAAAGTTTTTAGTTTCTAATGATTTTGATGAGCCTTTTAAAGATTTATTGGAAATATTTATTCAGCAAACAGGTGCTGAAATGGGTTTTATCGGCAGGGTTAATACTGAGAGGAAGTTCAAATTGAAACTTGACGCAGTCACAGACTTTTCCAGGCAATCAAAGGCTTCAAGAGGACTTTTTAACTCATTCAAACAGAGAGGGTTTTTATTTGAACACCCTGATAATTTTATTGAAGATTGTATCTTGTCCCAAGAGTTGCTGATTATCAATGATTTTCCAACGGGGAGAAAAATTGAAACTGAAATCCAAGGACATCCTAAAATGAAGAATTTTTTAGGAATCCCTGTTTTAAAAGGAAGCGAAGTAATAGGATTGATCGGGCTTGCTAATAAGAAGGAAGATTTCAACTGTGAAGATGTAGCTGTTTTAAAACCTGTCATCTCATTTTACACTTCATTGATTCAGGTTATACAGGTAAAAGAAGGTGAAATTGCAGCCAGGAAAGAACTGGAAGATAAGGAATTTTTGTTGACTACTACTTTGGGTAAAACCAATGACCTGATATTTATTCTTACCGAGGATTTTGCTGTGGAGTATTTTTCTCCTGGTCTTAAAAAGATTTTTGGGGAGGATGCAGAGAACGAAATCATTGTTTTGGCAAAAAGGATATTTAGAAGTAAGTCAATCAAAGGAAAGTCTCAGATTAAAGTACTGGAAAATTATCATGTAAATGATCAAAATGTCTGGCTTGACCTAAGTCTTGATATCATAAGAGAAGAAAATGGTAATGCCATGCGCGTACTCGGAATAGCAAAGGATATTTCTGAGATCATCAATTATCAGAAAAAATTGGAGCAATCTTTACAAAAAGAAAAAGATTCCAGCGAATTCAAATCACAGTTTTTATCAATTGTTTCCCATGAATTCAAAACCCCTTTAACCATCATTAAATCAAGCCTAAATATCATGGATATTTATGTTAAATCAATTGTAGAACCAAGGGACATACAGCATAAGGTTTCGAACAAAATTGAGAAAATTGAGAAAGAAATAGACATGCTCAACAGACTTGTAAATGAAATTCTTCAAATTGAGCAGATTGATGCAGGGAAATTTTCATTAAAGAAGAAACGGTTCCACCTGAACAGTTTTGTTGAAAATGTGATTGATAAATTCAAATTGGGAAAGAATGTCAATTTCAAGAGCAGTGTAGGGGAAATATATGAGGTTTACTGGGATCCGATATTAATTGAATGTGTTTTAGAGAATTTGATCGAAAATGCAGTTAAATATGGAGGAGGTAAGCCATTTAACCTGAGTTTGGATATTGAGAATAATACAGTGCATATCAAGGTTCAGGATTTTGGTATAGGTATACATGAAAATGATATCGATCATATTTTCAAACCATTCTACAGATCAGCATTGGTGGGAAATATTAAGGGAACCGGTTTCGGTCTTGTGGCTGTGGAGAAGTTTGTCTTTCAGCATGGAGGAAAAATAAAAGTTGAGTCTAAGAAAGGTAAAGGGACTACTTTTACTGTTATAATTTAATACTAATTATAGGTATAATATATTTTTTACCATAAATAGATTGATAAAAAAATGTTTTTTTGACCTATTAGAATTATTTATCGATACATGTAGGTTTAAATGTTATTAAAAGCCCGGTAATTGTTATGAACATGCGTTTTAGTGTAAGTGAAAAGTAAACTAACGTAAATTAAATGTTTTATAATGGGTATTAATTGGTTTTCAAATTGCTATATATGTATTTCATATTTATAAAATTTGGGCTGATCCATTGCATTTGATTGATCACAGATACTTAGGGTATATTGTGTTCAGACGTGAAAGCCATACATCCATATCATTATTTATTGAAGAGGATTCAACATGAATTCCTGATGCTTTTGGCTATAATGATAGCCTTGCCTTTTTCATATTCATATGGAAATGCAGAAAGGGTTTATGCCGATCAAATTACACATACGAGTCCAAATAACAGGGTTGCCTGTTTGTTATGTGGAAATACAGCTACTGTTATATCACCTGATAATGCCCTAAATCCTGCTGCTGAATATGCAAGGCTCCGTTCCAGTCCGGGGCTGTTACTTGGCTTGGGTTCTTATGAAGGCAGAATTGAACTGGCATTTCCATCCATTCGCCCTGCTAATTCTTCTGTTTATGTAAGGATAAACCAAGCTGATGGCTTACTTGATTTTCTATTGGGTGGAAGTTTAGGTAGTAGCTTAGCTAATTTGGTAGGTTCTCTTTTGTTAGGAAATCAATCTATAGCGGTAGAAGCCAGACATGGTGCCTCCATAGTTCACACCTGGAATAGCACTGATGGAATGGCTAGCCAAAGGACAAAAGTCGTGGTTGATAAAGAGGGTAATCATTATTTGATGGTCACTCCTCCAGCCTCTTTTGACAGGGTTCGAATTTTCAATAAAACGGGTGCATTATTGGGAATTGGATCTGAGGTGACCTTAGATGTTTACCACGCTTTCCACTTTTCAGATACCAGTTGTCTATTGCCTGAATTCACATCTTTTGATGGTACAAGTGGGCTCAACCTTGAACTCATACCTACAAATCAAAACCTGGGGAATGCCATTGATAATGACATTTCTACATATTCGGAATATAGTTCAGGGTTGATAGGAGTGGGTTTGACCTCATCTCTTACCCAATATATTTACTTTTCAGGTACATCCATGCCTTCTAATGATGTCAATCTGGCTTTTAGTTTCATCAATACCTTGGTTAATGTTGGGCTTTTGCAAACCGCTTTGGAGAATGTTACCATTGAGGCATTTCTTGGAGGGGAATCGGTCCACCAAGAAACGCTTGATTCTCATCGTTTAGTGAGTCTTTTAGGTTTAGTTGAATTGGACCTTTTGACATTGTTAGGAGATTATGGTTTTATTGAAATTCCTTTAACTATTGATAGCCCATTTGACAGGATTGCAATTTCTTATGGCTCTTTTGTGGAAATCAATGCGATAGGGGGTTTTAGGCTTCATGAAGTTTCAGTGTCACCGTCAGCACCCATTTCAACTGATGATTTTGAGATGTACAAGGAAGTTTGTGCAGGACAATCTGCCTCCTTTATGACACCAAGTGAAGCCGGTTTGGTCTTCGATTGGTATGATAGTCCATTCGATGGCAATCTTTTAATGTCTTCATTATCAGGTGAGGAAGTTGATTTTGAAAATATTGAAAGTGACTTGGAATTTTTTGTAAGTGCCAGAATGGAAGGGTGTAGTCATTCATCCGTAAGAGGCTTGGTAAAAATTCAGGCCAATGATGTTCCTACAAATGAAGAACTTGATATTACTCCTGAAGGAGCAATTACCATAGATGAATGGGGCAATTTCGTCTATTTGGAGGGACAGGGAATCGTAAGGATAGTTCCAAACTACCTTCAAGATATCCCGGGGGATTTTAATTGGTATTGGGATGAGAGTTTATTGATTCCGATGGAAAGCTCTTATGTAGATGGCGACGGAGTTGAATACAGTATTTCTGATGATGGAACGCTAGAAATCCATAATCCTATTTATAAGGATGGAGATGATAAATACAAATTCTTTTTGGAGTATATCACTCCCCAAGGTTGTTATATAAGTGAAGAGGTTTCTTTCCAGAATCTATCAATTATACTGCCGCTAGAGCCGGTATTCAATCTTGAAGTGGGTATCAAGAATGATTTTTTGGTAAATGTAAAGTGGGAGTCTGATGTTGAAAATGGAGCATTTGTTGTCGAACGGGCTGATAGTAATTTGAACTTTGAGGAAATTGGATTGCTCAAAGTTGAGGAACATGACGGCCAATTCGAATTAGAAGACGATTCTTTTCGTCAAGGAAACAACTACTACAGGGTTAAATACCTATCTGATGGAATTAATATTTCTGAAACGGAATTAGTGAAAATTTTCATTGACCTAAAGCATGAAGCTCTGCACAGAATTTACCCAAATCCATTCATAAATAACATCACTGTTTCCGTGATCGGTGACCAGAATTCTCATGATAGGTTTGTTATTTCCGATATGACGGGGAAGGTATTTCTGGAAGGTGAAATAAAAGAGAAAAGTATATCTATAGATGATTTACAATGGATGCCAAGTGGTTTATATCTCTTTAAAATGTTTTCACACAGGTCGGTTGAAAGCACATTGATCATTAAAAAATAAAACAACAAGAAGTAGATGTCATATAACCCTTACAGTGTTCTATTAGCCTTGATTCCCTTACTGATGAACTTGGGGTTGCTTCTTTATATCATGTCAAAATTCCCCAAAGACAAAAGAACCAACCTCTTTTTATTGTTCCTGATAGCACAAGTTTTTTGGCAACTTGAGGAGGTTTTACTAAGAACCATCAACTCCTCGGATCTCAAATATTTGATTGATGGATTCTTGAGTATAGGGTGGATTTTTCTTGGAGCATTGCTACTTCATTTTTGTCTTTACCTTGTTGAGTCTCCATTAAAAGGAAATAGTAAATTCATTTGGATTAATTATGGGGTTACTCTACTTTTTTACTTGTCATATATAAATTACCCGATGCCTGTTGCTTTTACAGAACACGAATTTTTCGGCTTTATACCTTCAGTAAGGCAAGGTTCGCCGGACGTATACAAAAGATTATGGATTTCAGGACAGGTGTTTTTTGCGCTGTTCTTAATGGCAAAATTTATTATTTCGAATAGCGGAAAAAAGAAGCAGAATTTAAAAGTTGAACAAGTAAAATGGGTTTTGCTTGGCTGTTCTATCCCGGCATTGGTTGGTTTCTTTACCCAACTTGTGGTTCCTGTCCTGGGTTACAATGAAATAGCTTTGACTTCCACTTCCATGATTGCAGTGAGTGTATTTTCTTTTATTGGTATGAAAAGGGCTAATCTCTTCAATTACTTCGAGAATATTTCGATCAATAAGATTATCAAGGAAATGAACAACATCATGATATTTTTTGATAGGGATCTTAATGTGAAGTTTAGCAATACCTACGCTGAAAAAATCTTTTCTATGAAGGCAAATAATACTAACAACCTTAAGGCTCTTTTGGATGAAGATTCTCTAAATGAATTGCGGGTGGCAATTCTAAGCGGTGATGAATTCAGTAGTTTCAATCACTTAAATTTCAGGGGTATTTCAAGGCAGGAAATTTCGGTGAATTTGTCTATTCATAAAGTCCCAATTTCAAGTGAAGAAGACCATTTCATATTAATTGGCAATGATGTAAGTGACACACAGGAGTACAAACAAAAGTTGGAGACATTCACCAAGTACTTCAAATATTTTCTTGATGCCTCAAATGATGCTTTTTTTGAGTTAAACCCAAGTAGCGGAGAAATCCTTTGGAACGGAACGGAAAAAAAGATTTTTGGTAAGAATAAATCGAATATTCTTTATTCCATTAAAAACCTTGAAGATTACTTTAACTGTTCTCAACTTTGTCCTGAATTCAGGTTTTTTCTTGATTGGGTTTTCTCATTGAATACCGAAGCAAAATCATTTCACCTTAACGTAAGAAGATGTGATGGTGAATCACTCTACCTAAGTCTAAATGCATTAAAAATCAGAAATGATAAAAACAATACATATAAAGTGATTGGTACAGTGAGGGATGTCACCTCTGAGTACAAGTACTTCAAAGAAATATCACAGAGAGACAATGCGTTAAGAGAAATAGCTTGGATCCAATCTCATAGGGTAAGGGCACCACTGGCCAACATAATTGGCTTAGTTTGGGCGCTTAAGTCTGATGATGAATTATCAGAACAGTCAAGGACAGACTTTTTTGAAGCCTTGGAAAAATCAGCTATTGAATTGGATAAGGTAATCAAAGATGTGGTTCAAAAAACAGGCGATATTAAAAATTGAGTTGTAAATATAGGACATTGGATTTGGTAAATCCTAGTAGCAAATTTTTAAGCGTGAATGGAAGCAGCTTATATGAATATTTTTGATTGGATACTGAGTTTCTGAAGAATTTTTTTATTATTAACTTCTGCGTTATATCATATAAAGTTTAAATATGGATTTAAAATTTTGAATAACATAAATATGTTGTTAGATAACATATACTTTTTATACCCCTGATTAATTTTTCTTTTGTTGCTACTTTTAAATCATATGTAACAAGTTTTATATGAGAGATTTTCTACCCACTTTAAAAATTTTTGTACTTCTCCTAGCTTTTGTGTTTTCATACAATGAGAAGTCATTTGCCCAATCTAAAATTCTCGCCAATGAGATAACCTTTGAACAGAGCTTTTCCTCAGGAGGAACTGTTCCTGAAAATGCCCTAAACGATACCCCTGGAAGTTTTGCAAGGTCAGTATCTAATCCTGGCTTGCTAATAGGTGTTGGAGCAGTTACAGGTGTTTTGGAATTACAATTTCCGGAAACAAGACCTGCAGGTTCTGTCTCTTACATCCAAATCGATGGTGATGAAAATCTATTCAATGCTTTGATAGGAGGATCATTGGGAGATGCACTTGCCGATGTTTTGGGTGCTATTATATTGGGCAACCAAGTAATTACAATAGAAGCAAGAAATAATACAACTACAGTTCTTTCAAGAAATAGCAATCAGGGTTTTTCTACGGATGCTGCCAGGTTAGTTCAGGACAAAGATGGTAATTTCTACTTGGCAGTCAGGCCTGATCAATCCTATAATAGGCTTAGAATAACTAATGCTGCCACATCGCTGGTAGGCCTCTTTACAGGATATACTTTAGATGTTTACAATGCCTTTTTCTTAGATGAAGAAGATACATGTGGTAGTCCGCTTTTCACATCATTTGACGGTTCTGGAGTGAATCTGGATTTACTGGATATTGGCAATTCAGGTGTAAACGATTTGGGAAATGCTATTGATGGTGATTTTGAAACATTTTCGACCATCAGTCCCGGAGTACTAAGTTTAGGAGGCTCTCTCAGTCAATTTTTTGATTTTGGAAGTTTATCCAGAGAAAATGATGAGGTTCAAGTTACTTTAAGTGGTACTCCATCTCTCCTTGATTTAGATCTTTTGGGAAATATCAGGTTTCGAGCCTATAATGGGACAAATGTGATTTTTGACCAAAATTTAAGTGCCTTAAACACTGAAATACTCGGCCTAATACAACTTGATCTTTTAGGACTTCTCGCTGATGGAAACACCGTCACTATTCCTATTCAACCAGGGGCTAGTTTTGATAGGTTTGAAATAGAAGTTACAGCTGTCTTAAGCGTTGGGCTCAATGAATCATTAAGGGTTCATGAGGTAGTTCAGACACCAGGTAGACCGAATTATGAAAATCCAGAGGATGCAAGTTTACTGGTTTGTGCCACGGATGAAGTTACCTTAAATGTACTTAGCCAATCAGGAGAAACTGTCAATTGGTATGCTCAGCCGATTGGTGGAACGGTGCTTGAAAGTGGAAATACTTTTGAAATTGGAAATGTATCTCAGCGATCTGTTTATTATGCAGGGATTTCAAGAGAAGGCTGTCCGATAGAATCTGCAAGAGTTCCAGTCACTGTAGATGTTGACAACAATCCAAAAATCGGAATCAATGGTGCACAGGTATTTAACCTGGCTATAGGGGAGTCAATTCAACTTCCTGAATCTGTAGCTTTTAACGAAGATGGAACTGAGGTTGGCACGGATATTACTGCACTAAATGGAGCACCATTGCAAGGTGAAGGCATGGCTGGCCCATTCAATAGCGCTGGCGTTTTTGTATACAGGGTATCAGCGGTAGGGGATAATTGTACCAACTTTTTGGATATCGTGGTGAATGTGCAGGATTTTGAAGATTGTCCATTGGTCTATTCACCAGAATTCGCAAATGATGGAACTGAATTTACCACAAGTAGTTTACTGGGTATCCAATTGGGGTCTGTTACAAACCCTGAAAATGCCGTTGATGGCGATTTGTCTACCTTCTCACTACTTCAAGAAACAGTGGGGACCACTTTGCTCGGTCTGACCGGTGAGACAGCTCAATTTTTGAAATGGAACATCCAACAGGCAGCTGGAAATACTGTTACTGTAAAACTTGGAAGGGAGTACGCTGGAATAGCCCAAGCTGCTGCAGGGATTTATATACAGGCATTTGACAATGGTGAGGCTGTTGGAAATAGAACATTTGCAGATGTGAATTTGGTGTCAGTGTTGAATGGCATCAACGAGTTTAACTTCACTTTTGTACCTACAGATTTTTCGGGTCAACCTGTCTCCTTTGATGCTGTGAAGGTATCATTGGTACCTATACTCAATGTCGATCAAAGAGTACGCGTGTATGGGGCCTACACAAATATAGCAACAGTTGATGCTCCGGTTTGCGAGCCTTTTGTTCGTGAATTACAAACGGGCTTTGTTTCATTGATTGGGGCGCTTGATGTAGCATCTGCATTGACAGGAGTATTTAATCCTGAAAGAGCTGTTGATGGAGATCTCGAAACTTTTGCTTCAATAAACAATGCAGTTGGCGTCAACAACTACAGTAAATTAGAAGTTGCATATAATTACCCCATTCTGGTAGGAGACAGTCTAAAAATTACTATTGGTATACCAACAGGGCTTTTAGATTTGTCCTTACTTGAAGGTTTGATCATCCAGAGATTTATAGGTAATGAAGCAATAGGAGCACCTATAGATGTAAACTCTTCTTTGCTAAACTTAAGATTGTTGACAGAAAATTCAACTGGTGAACTTTCTTTTGTTTCAGATGTGCCTTTTGACAGAATCCAAATTTTATATGGTGGTCTTGCCAGTGTTTTGGAAGAAGTCAGGATTTTTGAAATTGAGGCCATACCAAATGTCAGCATAGAAGGTGAGTTTTTTGATGAAGAAGATGGTGTTTGGAAGTTGGAGATCTGTGAAGGCGATCCTATTGATTTTGATGAAGAGGAATGTGGAGAAGTAAGACTGTTTTCTGAAGCTGAAGGAGGTGATGAAATTGATCCTTCCAGTATCTCAGAATTGGAAAGAGGGGAAATACTCAATGTTTATATCCAAGTGAATAGGTTTGGATGTGAACTGGATTCTCAAAGAAGGTTACTTGAAATTTCCATCACTGGTTCTGCTCCTCCTACAGGAGAGGCAGAACAAATTTTCTGTGAGACTGATAGTCCTACTATTGCAGACTTGATTGCAGAAGGCGAAGAAATTCAATGGTATGATGTTGAACAAGGCGGAACTCCTCTAGAAACTGACACTCCTTTAGTAGATGGTGAAACTTATTTCGCAAGCCAAACTGAAGAAGGAGAATGCGAAAGTATTGAACGTTTTGCAGTGTTGGTAGTAATTTCCAGTACTCCAGCACCAACAGCTTCTGCGTTGCTTCAGGAGTTCTGTTTTTCTGATAATGCTTCTCTGGCTCAAATTGCCATAGAAGGGGAAAACATTCAATGGTATTCCAGTGAAACAGACCAAACACCACTTCCATTAAATACGCTTTTGGAAGATGGAGTTACATATTTTGCAACGCAAACAGATGCAGATTCTGGGTGTGAAAGTCTTGAAAGGCTAGGGATAACAATCAATTTGATTGATTGTGAACCTGATTTTGCAAAACTGGAAATCACCAAAGTTCCAGGATCAGCTACAGTTGTTGCAGGGACAGAACTGACTTATACAATCACAGTGGCCAATACAGGAACAGCAGCAGCCACAGAAGTAACAGTAGCGGATGCACTTCCGGAATTCACAGAGTTTGTATCGGCAGACAATGGCGGTACACTTGAAGGAGGAACGGTAAACTGGAACCTGGGAACACTTGATGCAGGTGAGAATATTACCCTGAACCTTGTCTTGTCAGTGCCATCAGATGTTGAGGCAGGCACAATGATCCGAAACATAGCGGTAGTCGACAGTCCTGACGATCCTGATGGACCGATAGACAACGACCCTGATCCAGATGACGATGTGGAA
>NZ_PVTR01000021.1 GCF_003003005.1 Mongoliibacter ruber | reverse complement strand
CACCTCTTCCCATCCCGAACAGAGAAGTTAAGCCCTGCAGCGCCGATGGTACTGGGGTTACACCCGGGAGAGTAGGTCGCCGCCTCATTTATACAGACCCTTTGGAGCAATCCAAAGGGTTTTTTGCGTTTGGGGGGAAATGTGAGACAAAAGCAAGAACCGGGATGCGAGCAGGGACTGGGTGAATTTACTAAATGTGATTTACGGCCAGCCTGTCCGTCAGGCAGGTTTACGAGGCTTTTTTTATAGGTAGGTCGTGTGAACTGCAAATCAGGAATTAAATTGAAGAAAGCCTGCCTTGGAACATCTTTAATGATGAGGCAAGGATGAATAGATGACATATAAATCAAAAGTTATAAACTCATAAGACTAAAAATTCCATTTTGCCTTTAGGAGTACGAAATTTGGCAATACTGAAAAATCTGTCCTACTGTTGACTCCGGGTGCTATTTGTAAAATAGCTAGACTTCTGTTATTCATAATATTGTTGTAAAATAAACCAAGCTCCCATTTTTTATCTTTAGGCTTGAAGTTTATTTCGGCTTTTAAAATTGAATTTAGATTTAGATTTTGAGAATCTATATTTAAACCTTCGTAATTCAATCGTATTTGAAGAATCTCAATAGGAGTATAATTGATTGTAGAGTTAAAAGTGTGAAATACAAATCTGTTTTTGTTTTCATTCCAATTATTGATCAGAGAGTTGTAATTGTAACCTAACGAAATTCTAATGTTTGTAAGGCCCACAAATCCAGCTGTGATTGATCCAGTTTGATTTTTTATGTGACTAGTATCTAGTATTTCGCCAACCCCCAATGGTCTTGTAGTATTATTCATATCATATGATATTTTTATCAAAGATGATAAACTTGAAAAGTATTTTGAGGTTGAAATTGATGCATTGAAATCTTTTGTGCTCCCATCATTTAATTGAGTTTCCGAAATCAAATCTTCAATAAAGTTAAATGTGCTATAAATAGCATTTTCTGATTTTCTTATTCCAAGTTCTGTATTGAAAACAAAGTAGTTTAATGATTTATTCTTGATTTCAATATTTCCCAAAAGCAGCTGGATTCGTTCAGGGTTAAGTGGGTCTGACTCGTTGGAAATTTCATGTCTAAAAGAACGTGAAAATGTCAAAGGTACCCATTCATTCAATTGTAAAAATGTATTGTTCAGTGTCCACGCTATTCGATTGGATACTATCCAGTTTTTATCTAAAATTTTCTCATAACTTGATTTTAATGTCGGTTCGACAAAAACATAATTCATCTTTATCGATGACCAATTAGCTGCTATATTTCTTATGTTTGAAGATGCCCAAAAATTAATTTCTTTCCATTTTGTAGTGAAATTCGTGTATAGCCTTACTTCTTGATAATTAGTAGAAAAATCGTCAAAGTTCTCTGAAAGTAGATGATCTTTAGGTCTCCTTTCTAGAATTTGTCTTGATATTGTGTAATTAATCACGGATTCTGCAAAAGTTTTCTCTGACCATTTTATTAGATGTTGACCTTTAATGCCAAAATTATGATTAGATTGTTCTATTCTTTGGTTGGGGCTCAACTCACTAATATTTACTTCAGCAAAGGATAAATCTTCCTGTAATTGATCAGCATGTACATTTATCTCGAAATCCAACACCTGTTTTTCATCTAACTTTATCAGGTATTTGCTACTAAATAGTAAGCCATATTTATTTAAAAGATTTTGTTGATTTTGGTCTCTAAATGTATTTGATATTTGATTTGAAATGTTTTCGGAATTAATAATTGCTCTTCCAGAGATTTCCAATTCCTGATTAGATTTAATTTCTTTGGTCCAAGTAAGTGATTGAAAGAGGTCTCTGAATTGGGTGCTTTGTATGCTTTTTTGATTGATTGAAAAGCCTTGGTCTTCTTTCGTAAAAAAAAAGCTTGAGTCATTCTGAATGAATTCGCGCTCTCTTATGGTTACAGTTGTATTACTTTTAAATTTGATTTTGTCATTAATTTTGAAAATTAAGTTCGGGTTGGTGTAAATACCTCTTTGAAAATTGAAGTTTGATGCAGAAAACATTTCTGGGGCTTCTTCGGATCGGTCAGTAATTGTGCTTATCGATTGAAAATTATTGGCACCAATATTTCTTGTGTCGTATAGGTTAAGATTCATTACTTCTATATCATCTCCCAAATTGCTTGATTCTGTCACCCAAAAACCTTTATTGCTTTTGTTGTAGTGCAATAGTTCTGCCTGCAATTCGGCTCTCTTCCATGTGCCAGCTCCAAGAGAAGCTTTCCCAAATAATGGTGACTTAAAATCCTCCTTTAATTTAATGTTTATCGCGATATCATCGGATTTCTTTACTCCTTGTAAGAGCTTGTTTCCAGTAAACCTTTTTAAGATTTGAATGTCTTCAAGCCAATCCGCTGATAAACCTTTGGACAAAATTTGATAATTTTCTCCAGTAAGATCGTCTCCATCCAATAGAATTTTGGATATTTCTCTTCCTTGAAAACTTATTTTTCCATTACTATTAACTTTTAATCCAGGTAATTTGGCTAATACATCTTCTAGTTTCCTTTCAGTGCCATCGATTATATTTTTTACCACGTAATTAATCGTATCTCCTGTTTCTTCAACCAGTACATTGTCTCTTATGACAACTTCCCTGAGTTTTGTGTTGTCAGATGGATGTAGGATTATTTTTTCACTTTCAAAATCTATATTTTCAAATTCTATTTTTTTAAAACCAAGTCTTTGAAAACTTACAGTGTATTTTCCATCATTAGGAAAACTAATGGAATATTCTCCCACTGGATTGGAGTATGAAAATTCAATGATATTTCCCAATTCGTCTTTCACAACAATTTGAACCATATCTACTGGTTGTCCTTCAGTGTCGATTAGTAGACCTTTTTTTGTAATTCCGGGATGAATATCTTGGGCAAAAGTCGGTATGATGAAAATCACCATAACCAGAACCAGAAAACCTATATTCCTGATCATATAGGTTTCTAGTATTCAAGTTCAGTTTTTAGCCTTGTTGGAGATTGACCAGCATTGGTAATTTCCAAATCTTTGTACTTGGCCTGCATTTGGGCTATGATAGCTTGGTTTTTTCTGTAAGACTGTTCGTATTCTTTATCTAAACATCTATTAAAATCAGTATGACTAATTATCTCACTGTCATTCAAAAAATCTGGAATCTCTTGTTGATCAATATTGCTTATTCCTGTTGGTTTTATTTCTACAGATCCATCGAGTGATCTGACCTCTAAAATTAATCCAGGTAAACCTGAAAATTTCCACGGACCTGCATTGATAGGAATTTCAAATGCAAACCAAGCTTCATATTTTCTGCCTCTGAATGTAGTTGTTGCCTTACTTAAAGCGTAGCCCTCCCAATTTTTAGATTCATTGGTGATAGACCAGTCTAGCTGAATTTCGTCTTTGTAAATTAATGGAGTTTCCTTCTTACAAAAATTTCTGCAATGTAAAATTCTGCCACTTAATTCCCTTTTAATTTGATAACCATTGGCATCTGAAAAAACGGTTTGTCCTTCTTTTATCATAACACCATTTTCAAAATTATTTTGTTCCAGTTCCCATTCGCTTTCGTTTGATTCTTTCCATATGAAAATTGATGCTCTATTATTTACATATAATTTCGCAGGAAACTCAAAAATATCTTCAGTCATTTTAGTGACATAATTAACTTTGATAATTTGAGCTTTAATTATGTTTGGGATAGAAACAAAAAGAATCAATAAACAAAGTAATGTCTTTTGCATAATTATAAGTTTGAATAAATAAAAATAGGTGGTGGCAAGCTTTGCTCGCCACCATTAGGAATCAAAAAATTACTTCTTTAACTCCAGATAAGCTGCATAAGCTTTCATCAGTTTTTCACAATTTCCTTTTCCGTAAAATCCATTCTTGTGATCAATGATTTCGCATCTTGCAAATGCTAAAGTTTTAATCTCAAAATTACCTTCTTCTGTCGTTTCCGAAGGTTTTTCTGTTGCTGTAGCCATAGCCAAGCTAATAGCTAGTGCCGAAATTAAGTTTGTCATGATTTTGATTTTTAAAAGTGATAAATAAAATCTTATTTGGCGCTTAAATAATTAGATCAAAAAAAAAAAATAATTTTAAAAAATAAAAATACATTCTAAAAAAGAGTCTTAAAAAAAATTTATGATAATAATAATAAAAATATATCTTTTACTAACATGGTAATACGAAATGCTTTTTAGGGGCTTAGTTGAGTATTTACTGACTATAAGATATGGATAAATTAAAGATTTGTTTCGAAATCAATTCATTCACCACAGCACAATATCTCGAATAGATGCGTTGATCTGAAGATGAATTCATATTTAACCATTAACTCCTTTTATCAATAACTTATATGCTGTGTGTGGAATGAAAAAGAGAACTCAACTTAGATTTTGGCTATTTCCTTTTTGAGGGTATCTATG
Source organism: Mongoliibacter ruber (assembly GCF_003003005.1). Lineage (GTDB taxonomy): Bacteria > Bacteroidota > Bacteroidia > Cytophagales > Cyclobacteriaceae > Mongoliibacter > Mongoliibacter ruber. The sequence continues at coordinate 32,229 of NZ_PVTR01000021.1, read as the reverse complement.
ATGTTGTCTAATTCAAGATGTATACCTGATAATAATTCTTGCCTTTCGGTATCATTCATCTTTTCTATTTCTTCCGCAGTAGTAGCATATTTACTTAACCTGCTTAGATCAAGGTTTAAGGCTACTCCTTTGATAGCATGACATGTTTGCTTAATTTTTCCTGTGTTCTTTATATTGTTTGTAATACTTATTAGATCTTCCTTTAATTTGGTAAGATTCATGTTGCTAACTTCTAATAGTTCTTTAAAAAAGTTTGGGTCCGAATTCCTGAATTCTTCCAGTTTTGAAAATAGTGGTGTCTGAATTTCTGGGTCTTTTGATAAGCTGATGAACTTTTCTATTTTATTTTGAATATCAGCTACCACAACGGGTTTGGACAAGTAATCATCCATGCCTGCAGAGATACACCTGTCATACTCCCCCTTTACAGTCCCTGCAGTCAATGCAATAATCGGTACTCTTGAATTTCCAGCTTCTATCTTCCTTATTGCAATAGTAGCTTCATAACCACTCATTTCTGGCATTTGGATATCCATAAAAATTAAATCCGGAATGTGTTCCCTGTAGGAGTCTAAGGCTTCTCTTCCATTCTTAGCCTCAAATATTTTTGAAGATGGTAGGATATTTTTTACTATAGTTTTGGCCAAAAGCATGTTGACTGGATTGTCATCGACAAGAAGGATTTTTATTTTTCCTTTTTTTACTGTTTTAGTTAAAGTTTTAGGTTGGCTAATTTGTTTTGGTTCCTCATTGGATTGAAGGTTTTCCTGACCATTCATTATGGGTAAGATTATTTTAAAACTGAATATACTCCCCTTACCTACTTCTGTTTCTACTTCCAGCTTGCTTCCCATTAACTGCAAAATCTTATTGCTGATCGACAAACCTAATCCAGTGCCTCCATACTTTCTCGTTGTAGAGTTGTCTTCTTGGGCAAAAGCATCGAAAATAATATCTTTTTTCTCATTCGATATCCCTATTCCAGTATCAATCACCATAAATTCTAGGTGTGCATGGTCTTTATTTGACAAATCATCGATTTTGACAAGTAATTCAATCTTACCTTTTTGAGTAAACTTGCCAGCATTACTCAAAAGGTTTATCAGAATTTGTTTGAGTCTCGTTTCATCTGCGTAAAAATAACTGGGCATGTCATCAGGTAATGAAACCAACAATTCAATACCTTTTTCTTCGGCCATTGGTTTGATCATTTTTACAGCATCGTTTGCAAGCTTGGTTAAGTTTACTTGGGTTGGGCTTAATTCAAGTTTGCCTGCTTCAATTTTGGAGAAGTCCAATACATCATTGACCAAGTCTAGAAGCAAATGGCCTGAATCAACTATTGATTTTAAGAATTCTTTTTGTGTTTGACCTAAATCCGTTTTCATTAATAAATCTGAAAATCCAATGATACCATTTAAGGGTGTCCGTATTTCATGACTCATATTTGCAAGAAACTCTGATTTGGCAATACTTGCTTCCTTGGCGTTCTGCATCGAAACACGAAGGTTTTCCTCCATATTTCTCCTTTCAATAGCATTTGAAATACTTTCTGCAAAACTTATCAACAAGGCTGTTTCTCCTTCACTCCATTGTTTTTCTTTTTGACAGTCGTCAAACCCTACAAATCCCCAGAAGCTTTTTTCTACAAAAATAGGGATCAATAATATTGAAATGATGTCCTGACTTTCCAGTAAACCCCTTAGGTCAGGATCCTCTATTTTTCTTACAATATTTGTATAAACTTGATTTTTTATGAGGTAGTCCATTGATTCGCCAAACAAACCAATGGGTAGATTTTGAAGGTCCGGATTGTCAATTTCCGGATCAACTCCTGTAGCACTCCATTCAAATCTCTGCGAACTGAAGTAATTGCCAGCTTCATCTATGTTGTTTTCAAACAAATATGCCCGATCTGCACTAGCCCCATCTCCAAGAATTGTAATGGCCTTTTGAGTTGCTTTTGAGAAATTTGCATTCGAAAGTAACTCCTTGGTCGCGAAAGCGATAGATGTAAGCATTTTTTCATTTCGAAGCAGACTTGTATTGATGTTTTGCAGCTTACTTTCATTGAACCTGATTTTTTCTTCTGCAAGTTTTTGTTTGGAGATATCCCTCAAAAATAAATATTGAAAATCCTCTTCTTCAGTGTTTTTCAAGAATCCAGAATAAAACAGGTCGTTTTCTACATCCATAAACTCCACCTCAATAGCTTTATCGGTGGAAAACAATTTTTGGATCTCGGGGTGATCCAAATATAGATCCTTAATATTAGTATTTTGAAGATGGTAAAAGTTTTTGCGTAAAATTTTCACTGCCTTTTTATTTGCTGCAATTATATTTTTGTATCTATCAAAGATTAGAATACCATCTGATAGATTTTCAAAAATTGTTTTGAAGGCAATCGGTGTTTTCCTGAAAAGCCCAAGTCTAAATAATCCTATGTAAATAAAAACGGCACTTATCAACAAAGTGAATGGGACAAAATCAATATTGCGATAAGAGTAACCAAATAAAGCTAGGCTGTGTGCAAGCCAGGGGAAGGTGGTACCGGCTAATAATGTAAGTACTTGGCTTTTGTAAGGTTTTGGTATAGAGTAGTACATTTTCACCAAAACCAAGGTGGAAATCAGAATAATAATATTATTAAAGCTTTCATAAGCGACATCTAAGATTCCTTTTTCAAAACTTACGGCCAAATAAAAACCGTTGTACTTTGCGGTAAGTATTTTGTAAAAAAGTCTATGGGAGTCATTTGTAAACAGTGCAACTAAAAATAGGCCACTTAAGACAAAGATTAAATATATCAGGAAGGACTTAAGATACCTTTCATTTCCTGAATATTTCAGCACGAATAGAAGTAGAAAAGGAGTGATTAAAACCCCGCCAAGGTATTGAAGTTTATAGGTGAGAACTACTGTAAATTCATTATTCGCCAATAGCTCCAATCCATAGAAGAGAGAGTAAATGAAACAACCAGCGAGTAATCCCGCAAAGAAAATTTCACCATTGCCGGCTCTTTTTCGAAAAGTAAAAACACCTAAAAGCAAAAAAAGAAAACTCGTAATGAGCACAGGTACTGCCAGAATATTGTAGGTGAAATCTAAATTCATTGTGGTGAGTCCATTTGAATCATTAATTTATTAATAAATTTTATTGATTTTCATTTTGGCATGACTTTAATTAAATGATTCTATTTCACGAAGTTGGTTTTGTGATTATTTAGTTTAAATCATTGGAGTTTTATAAATATTAGGGTAATTTGAATTTGAATTAAATCATGATAAAAATGAAAAATTTCACTTTACTCTCAATCTTGTTTCTTGGTATAGCTTTCAATTCAGTTTTTGCACAACAGGCTGAAGAATTAACTAATGAGGAAAAATCAGAGTTGAAAAAGCAGATGAAGGAAGATAAAAAGGCTGTCGCGCTTGAAAAGGCAGAACTAAAAGCTGCAAAAAAGGAACAAAAATTATCTGAGGCAGTGGTCAAAGCTGAGGAGAAAAGGATAAGCAATCTTCAGAAATCTCAGAAAAAATACGATAAGGCTTTAACTGCCAAACAAAAAGCTGAAATTAAATATGCCAAGCAAAATCTCAAAATTGAGAAAGCCAAACAAAAAGGCAAAACAGAGACCGCAGATATTGCAAAAATGGAATTGAAATTGAAAAAAACAGAGATTTCGATTCAAGAAGCTCAAGCCAATATTGATAAGTACCAAAGAGATATAGAAAGATATTCATCCAATTCTCCTTCAAAAGTAGAGGATGAAGAGAACTAAGGAGTTTTAAACTTTATCAGCTCCATAGAAAACCATCAAAAAATTGATGGTTTTTTTGTGTCAAAAAGTCTGTAATTGATAGCTTGAAAGCCTAAAAACAGACAAAATTTCCGAAAAATACTGCTAATTAATGTTGGATATTTTTTTGATAGGGAAGAATTAGAATTTAATCCTCAAAGAAACCAACGAAACAACCATGGATTTCAAACAATTTACAATTAAGTCTCAAGAAGCTATTCAGAAAGCTGCAGAGCTCGCTATGGCTGCACAACAGCAAGCCATTGAACCAGCCCATATATTAAAAGGAATTTTGACCGAAGACGAAAACGTAGTGGATTTTCTTTTTAAGAAAGCCAGTATTAACAAAGTGCTGATAGGTCAAAAATTAGATGATATAATCGATTCTCTACCAAAAGTAAGTGGACAACAACCATATTTATCTAATGCCTCCAATCAGGCAATTGCAAAGGCAAAAGAGTTCCTCAAAACATTTGGTGATGAATTTGTTGCCATTGAGCATTTGATTTTGGGCTTGCTGTCAGGAAGTGATAGAACAGCCCAATTATTAAAAGATCAAGGCATAAATGAAAAAAAATTGATTGAAGCTATCAAAGAATTAAGACAAGGAAATAAAGTGACAGATCAAAACGCAGAATCAAAATACAGGGCGTTGGAAAAATATTCCAAAAACCTTAACGAATTGGCCAAGAAGGGTAAAATCGACCCGGTCATAGGTAGAGATGAGGAGATAAGAAGGGTTTTACAGATCCTTGCAAGGAGGACTAAAAACAATCCTATTCTTTTAGGTGAACCCGGAGTTGGTAAAACGGCCATTGTAGAAGGGTTAGCTCAAAGGATTGTGAGTGGAGATGTTCCTGAAAACTTAAAGTCCAAAACACTTATTTCATTAGATATGGGACTTTTAGTGGCTGGAGCCAAATATAAGGGAGAGTTTGAAGAAAGACTTAAGGCTGTGATCAAGGAGGTGACAGATTCGGATGGTCAAATTATTTTATTCATCGATGAAATTCATACGCTAATAGGTGCAGGAGGCGGCGGTGAAGGAGCTATGGATGCTGCCAATTTGTTAAAGCCTGCCTTGGCAAGAGGTGAGCTTCATGCAATAGGAGCCACGACACTTAAAGAGTACCAGAAATATATAGAAAAAGACAAAGCGCTGGAAAGAAGGTTTCAGTCCGTAATGGTTGATGAGCCTGACGCAGCTGATGCGATTTCTATCCTTAGGGGTATCAAAGATAAGTATGAGCTCCATCACGGAGTAAGGGTCAAAGATGATGCTGTCATTGCGGCGGTTGAATTGTCTCAACGGTATATCTCTGACAGGTTTCTTCCTGACAAAGCAATTGACCTAATGGATGAAGCAGCTGCCAAATTGAGAATGGAGATAGATTCTTTGCCTCAAGAGCTTGATGAGCTTAACAGAAGGATCATGCAGCTTGAAATAGAAAGAGAAGCTATCAGAAGGGAAAATAACAAAGATAAAGAGGCGGTTCTTAGCAAAGAAATAGCTGAGCTTTCTGAAAAAAGACAATCTGTAAAAGCCAAGTGGGAGTCTGAAAAGGCTGTTATTATGGGGATCAGAAGAGAAAAGGAAAGTATAGATAAATTAAAACTGGAAGCTGAACAAGCCGAGAGAGCTGGGGACTTTGGCAAAGTTGCTGAAATCCGATATGGTAAAATTGTTGATTCGGAAAAGAAGCTCCAAAGCTTTCAAACGCAATTGGAAGAAATGCAGCAAGGCTCTCCTTTATTAAAGGAGGAAGTAGACAATGAAGATATTGCTTCTGTTGTTTCTAAGTGGACAGGAATTCCTCTTTCAAAAATGATCCAAAGTGAGAGAGACAAGCTTCTTCATTTGGAAGATGAGTTGGGGAGAAGGGTAGCAGGTCAAAAAGAAGCTATCATGGCACTCTCTGATGCTGTCAGAAGGAGCAGAGCGGGTCTTCAGGATCCCAAAAGGCCCATTGGTTCATTTATCTTCATGGGCACTACGGGAGTCGGCAAAACTGAATTAGCCAAAGCTTTAGCCGAATATCTATTTAACGATGACAATGCCATGGTTAGAATCGATATGTCTGAATATCAGGAAAGACATGCCGTAAGCCGGCTGGTGGGGGCACCTCCAGGGTATGTTGGCTATGATGAAGGCGGTCAATTGACTGAGGCAGTGAGGAGAAAGCCATATTCGGTTGTGCTATTGGATGAAATAGAAAAAGCGCATCCTGATGTGTTTAATATCCTCTTACAGGTGCTCGATGATGGAAGACTTACAGACAACAAAGGAAGAATTGCTAATTTCAAGAACACCATCATTATCTTGACTACCAATATTGGATCTCATCTTATTCAAGAGCGATTTGCTGAGATGGAAGAGTGGAACAAGGACGAATTGATGGAGAAGACGAAGTCAGAAGTTTTTGATTTGTTGAAAAAATCCGTCAGACCTGAATTCCTCAATAGGATTGATGAAACTATCATGTTTGAGCCGCTAAATAGAGATGTAATCCGGCAAATTGTGGATATACAGTGGAGAGAGATACAAAAACGATTAGAAGAATCTAATATCGAAATTGATGCGACCACTGAGGTTTTGGATTATCTTGGTCAAGTAGGCTTTGATCCTCAATTTGGAGCAAGGCCGCTGAAAAGAACCATGCAGCGTCTGATATTGAATGAATTATCAAAACAGATTTTATCTGGCTATATCAAAAATGATTCTGCGGTACTAGTTGATTTGGATGCAGATAAGCAGGTTTATTTCAAAAATATAGAAAGCATTGAAGTGTAAGGGTTGAAATTAAAGCGTAGCAATTTTATAATTGCTGCGCTTTTTTTATGATTCACTCGGAAAATAATATAAATGTAAAGCGGATTGTGTTTTTTTAGAAAAATAAGGGAGATAGCTTATCGTATTTGACAACAAGGAAAACTTTTGCTTGAAAGTCAGGTTAAACTTCTATGCTCGAACATTTCTTTTCTTGCCCTTATTGCTTTGAGGAAATATCCATGCTCTTAGACCCCTCAGTAAGCAAACAAAACTATATTGAAGATTGTGAGGTTTGTTGCAACCCCATTGAGCTAAGTTTTGAAATCGAAGAATCAGAGTTGCATTTCTTTGAAGCCAACTCAATAGAACAATAATGTTATTTGAAGCCATCAATTCCATAGAGGAAGTATTTTCCGAAGTTATTCACGAACTTCATAGAGGCGCATTGGATCGCAAGCATCCTTTTCGATTCGTAGTTTTGAGTTCGCTTGCAGGACCTGACCTTGAAAGTAGGTATGTTGTCTTGAGAAAAGTGGGTAAGAATTTGAGTTTTTTCTTTTACACAGATTCGAGAAGTTCTAAAGTAAGTCAATTAAACAGTGAAAACAGGACATCACTTTTGTTTTTTCATCCTCAGAAAAGAGTTCAAATCAGGGTTAATGGCAAAGCTATTCTCCATCATCAAAACGATACATCTTTGAAACATTGGAAGAACGTTCAAGGTGAAGCCCAAAAAGCTTACAACTCCACTCTAAGTCCCGGGACTGAAATAAAAGATCCCCAAGAAGCATTTCATTGGAAAGAGGATTTGTCTAACCCAGTTAACTTTTGTGTTATAGAAATCCAGCCAGATCAAATAGAGTCATTGCAATTAAATGGACTTGAGCACTTACGGATAGGTTTTTCCCTATTAGAAGGCGAGTGGCAAGGGAAATGGCTAGTGCCTTAATTTTACCCGACAATACGCGTCAATTGTTTTTTTTGAACCATACAGCAAGAGTGCTTTTTCACATGTGATATGTACCAATTTTTGTTTCACAATAGGTTTATCACATTGAATCAAAAACCAGGTGTTTGTTTTGTTATTGGCATCATTGCCTCTATACTTATTTTGGAATATGTGAAATAATATTTTAAAATGTCCTTAGTGAAAAGTCTTAGCTATTATAACCTCATTCCTACATAGAATTTTCTTTGTTTTGCTCCATAAGAGTTTTAGATAATATTTTTATCTTGGAGAAGACTTATTTAAAACCATGATTGAGAATCAAAAACCTAAAGAAAGTAAAACATCTAGAGAGACTCAGACTTTCTACAGGGTGACTTTTAAGAACAATGTTGGATTACTCCAAATAGCGGATAATAAGGCGAATATGCTAATCAGCATCAACACCTTGGTTATTTCAGCAATAGTAGCCATTTCAGGTTATGGTGCTATAGCCAGTCAATTTGAGACCATAGGAATTAAGGTCATATTGCCAGTAAGTCTATTGCTTGTTTTTTGCTTGATATCTACAATTTTGGCGGTGAAAGCGGCTAAACCTAAGCTTATTCTCCGGGATGATCGGCCATACCAACCTGAAAAGGGAAGTATTCTTTTTTTTGGCGAAAGTGCTTCGATGTCATTAGAGGCCTATTTGGCGGAAACAGCAAGAATTCTTACTTCAAAAAACGAAATAAATAGGCATATGTCTGTAGCCTTGTACCAGCAGGGGATTGTCTTAAATAGAAAGTACAAACTACTTGGGCTTGCATACAACCTATTTATGATTGGAATTGCAACAGGAACCTTTGCTTTTCTTGCATTCTTATTTCTTGAATAGTAAGGAAGGTTCTGATTTTCAGTATTTAAGTTGTATTTTTATTAAGCTTTTTTTCAAACTCTAAGTCCAAATGAATAGGTTGCCCATAGCTGACAGTTTTGAAAGTGTCCAAGTGTCACTCTGTCGAATTAGGTTGACAGCGTTGGTATTTCTGTTGGCTTCAAGTTTGATTTTTTCTGAAGTAAGTTTAGGTCAAAATTCAGAGGATTTATTCGATAACAATGAAATGCTTGACTTAAAACTGGCATTTGCTTTTAAGGAGGTAAAAAAATCAAAAGAAAAATCGTCCAGGTTTCCATCCATACTTACTTATCAGGGTGATGAATTTTTGGATTCTATTGATGTAGAAGTTAGGGCTCGAGGTAATTTCAGAAGACAAAAATGTGCTTTCCCACCTTTAAAGCTAAGAATCAAAAAGAAAAATCGTGTCGGAGGCATATTTGAAAGTCACAAAAATTTAAAATTGGTTCTTCCATGTTCTTCATCAGATCAATACGATCAATTAGTTGTAAAGGAGTTTTTGGCTTATAAATTATATGAAGTTGTCAACCCTTATTTTTTCAAAACAAGACTTATTAATCTCGAACTTACAGATCTATCGGGTAAATCCCCCAAAACGTATCATGTGAAAGGGATCTTGATAGAAGATGATAAGATGGTAGCCGATAGGTTTGATGCCAAGTTGGTGAAAGATCTTCAGTTGAGTCCCTTTAGAGTTTACGATTCTGTAGGAATTCGTCATGATTTTTTTCAAATGATGATATCCAATACAGATTGGTCCACTATGGCTCAGCACAATATCACCATGATGGCTATTAATCAATACCAGTACATCCCTTTACCCTATGACTTTGACATGTCAGGCCTTGTAGATGCACCTTATAGTACGGTGAGCGAGTTACTTTCAATTCAATCTGTCAGGGAAAGGTTATACAGAGGAATATGCTGGAAGCCCGAACTTTTTGATTTTACAAGACAGGAATTTTTAAGAATAGAACCAGAGGTTTGGCAAGTTTTTGAAAATAATGCTCAATACTTAAGTCCAAATGAGGTTGCCAGGCAAAAAAAATACCTTGAGGAGTTTTTTGAAATTCTTAAAGACGATAAAAAATTCCAAACAGAGATTGTAAATAAATGCCGGGGTTGATTGCCATTGGTCGCAAATCGTAGATCAAAATAATAAAAGAGTCTTGTATTCTCTTTCAGAATCTATATTTTTATCAAAACCCTTAAACCTGACAAGATGAAAAGTAAGACAACCGAACTAACCCGTAGACAATTTGTTGCCCGAACAGCTATGATGGCATCAGGAGGAATATTTTTAAACGGAATCGCAAAAGCGCTTTCTTTACATTCAAACCCTGATCAAAAAATGAAATTGGCCTTAGTCGGCTTGGGGGTTCGGGGTGTCAATATGTTTGGTCGTGATGTGCAGAAAACCTATTCTGATCAAATTGAATTCGTTGGACTTTGTGATATCAATAAAGGTAGGCTTGAGTTTGGGAAGAAATATATAGGGATAGAATGTCCGCTTTTTGAGGATTTTGATGAATTGCTGGCAGAAGCCAAACCTGATGTGGTGATCGTTACTACTGTTGACAACACACACCATACTTTCATAGTGAAGTCATTGGAATTTGGATGCCACGTGATTACAGAAAAGCCAATGACAACTGATGAATTTAAGTGCCAGGAAATTCTGGATGCAGAAAGAAAATCAGGGAAAAATGTCATAGTTACGTTCAACTACAGGTACTCTCCCCATAGGCAAAAAATTTACGAACTGATCAGGTCTGGTGAAATCGGAGAGGTAACTTCAGTTGATTTTCATTGGTATCTGGACACCTCACATGGAGCTGATTATTTTAGACGGTGGCATGGGTATAAGGAGAAAGGGGGAACCTTATTGGTACATAAGTCTACACACCATTTTGATTTGCTCAATTGGTGGTTGGATTCTGATCCTGAAGAGGTTTTTGCTTATGGCGCACTGGAGTTTTATGGCAAAAACGGAAAATTCAGGCATACACATTGCCGGACTTGTCCGCATCAATCTAATTGTGATTTTTTTTGGGACATCACCAAAAACCAACATTTGGTAGATTTATATACAAATAATGAAGAACATGACGGCTACCTTAGGGATGGTTGTGTCTATAGAGAGGATATAGACATTTATGATAAAATGGCTGTGCAAATCAAATACATGAATGGCGTTCAGGTAAGTTATTCCTTGACCACATATTCACCCTACGAAGGATACCGGATTGCTTTTAATGGTACAAAGGGCAGGATAGACGCTTGGATCAAAGAAAGTCAACCATGGCAAGAAGAAGCTAAGGATGAAATCCGTCTAACGAAAAATTTTGGAGAATCTGAAATTATTGTCATACCTCATGGAGGAGGTGGTCACGGAGGTGGAGATACCCGCTTAAAGGATAAATTATTTAAAGATCCAGAAATGGCGGATCCTTTCCGGCAATCCGCAGGTACCCGGGATGGTGCCATGTCTATATTGGTTGGGATTGCGGCAAGGAATAGTATTGAAACTGCAAAGCCTGTGAAAATTGCAGACCTCACTGATATTCAACTGCAAAAAACAGGTAGAGGAGCCTAAAGCAATATCTTTCATACAAATTGAACTTGATAAACTTTTTGTACTGAAAGTAATGTTCACCCAAGTATGGAGACGCTTTTAATTAAAAATATGGTTTGCCCACGTTGTGTCATGGCCGTAGAGGAACAATTGACGAAAGCTGGGCTACCGTATCAAGATGTATTTCTTGGTAAGGTGATTTTGAAAAAAAAGCTTTTACCTGAAGAGCATAAAATGCTGCAAGGCAATTTAGAAAAAATTGGTTTTCAAATACTTGAAGATCAAGACTCTAAAAAAATAGAATTGATTAAAAACTTATTGCAGCAAATCATTACCGAAGAAGATATACCTCCTGGGTTCAGCCTTTCTGTTTATCTAACATCTCAACTAGGCAAAGACTATTCAACTTTAAGTTATCTCTTCAGTAGCTTGGAGGGAATAACCATAGAACATTTTTTTATCAATCTCAAAATCAATAAAGTCAAAGAATGGCTTTTTTATCAAGAGATGCAACTTAGTGAAATGGCTTGGAGTCTGGGATATAGCTCTGTACAGCACCTTTCCAGCCAATTCAAAAAAGTAACAGGAATGACACCTACCGATTATAGAAAATTAGTCAAAAAAGGTGGCTTAGGTTGGAAGGTTTAAAATGAATATCCTCTTATGAGGAAAAAATATTCTAAGCAATCTTCCAACCTTCTAATTATAAAATCTTTCAATTAGATAGAAAAGCAAAGGCGTCGATTCACATCGACGCCATAAAAGTTGCAAGGATTTTGAAAAAATGTTCGTTTGCTGTACATGTCAAAAGTAGAAATAAACCCTTTGTTAAGAGCATGCTTACGATTAAGTATAGTTTAAATAATATTGTTTAAGAGGTTGATCTTTTAATGATTTAGTAATATTTGAAGAATTTCAAGACTGTTTCCTGTACTATTTTTATTCTTACTGGTAAATCAACGACCACCCTCACAATATGAAGGGCTATTTTTCTCAATCTCTCATTTTACAATTTTTAGGTATTCACAATCCCAAGTCTCCTAATTTATCTACCTTTGCAGCAAAGAAGGAAAATAGTGAAAGCGAGAACATTAAAAAAAGATAAAGTCAACATCATTACAATGGGGTGTTCCAAAAACTTGGTAGACTCAGAAGTATTGTTGACACAGCTAAAAGGTAATGGGATTGATGCCAATCATGAAGCCAATTCCAAAGACAATAATATCATCATAATCAATACCTGTGGATTCATAGACAATGCTAAGCAAGAGTCTATTGATACCATTTTGCAATATGTAGACGCCAAAGAAAAAGGTGCTGTTGATAAAGTTTATGTGACGGGTTGTTTGTCTCAACGATACAAAGATGAATTGGAGAAGGAAATCCCGCAGGTTGATGCTTATTTTGGCACGCGTGATTTGCCAGCTTTGTTGAAAAAATTCAAAGCGGATTACAAACACGAGCTCGTAGGTGAAAGACTATTGACCCACAATGCGCACTATGCCTACATGAAGATATCCGAAGGTTGCGATAGGCCTTGTTCTTTTTGCGCAATACCATTGATGAGAGGTGGACATGTCTCTAGACCTATAGAAGAGCTGGTGAAAGAAGCTGAGCATAAGGCTGCCAATGGAACCAAAGAATTGTTGCTCATCGCCCAAGATTCTACGTATTACGGATTGGATTTGTATAAAAAAAGGAACCTCGCAGAATTAATGAGGAGACTATCTGACGTGAAAGGTATTGATTGGATAAGACTACATTATGCCTACCCGACAGGATTCCCGATGGATGTCATTGAAGTAATGAAAGAAAGGGAAAATATCTGTAATTACCTTGATATTCCACTTCAGCACGGCTCTACTTCAGTGTTGAAAACCATGAGGAGAGGTACGACAAGGGAAAAGCAAGAAGAATTAATCCATTCTATCAGAGATTTGATTCCGGAGATAGCCATTCGGACGACTTTGATTGCTGGCCATCCTGGAGAAGGTGAAAAAGAGTTTCAAGAAATGGTGGATTTTGTAGAGAGAATGAAGTTTGAGCGTTTGGGGGTTTTCACCTATTCACATGAGGAAAATACACATGCCCACTCGATGGAAGATATTATTCCTGAATCGGAAAAGCAAGGTAGGGCTAACCAATTGATGGAAGTGCAAGAGCAAATCAGCTATGACCTCAACCAAGAGAAAATCGGTAAGGAGTTTAAAGTTTTGATTGATAAAAAGGAAAATGGGTACTTTGTAGGAAGGACAGAGTATGATTCCGTGGAAGTGGATAACGAGGTATTGATAGACGCTTCAGTCGATTACTGTAGAATAGGAGACTTTGTGCAAGCAAAAATCACCGAGGCCACAGAATTTGATTTATATGGAAAAGTGATTTGATCCGAATATTCAAAAAGATTAAATAAAAAAACCATCGGTATATCCGATGGTTTTTTTATTTTAACCTTTGGTTAAATATTCCGTGTGAATCATTATGAAGAATTTACTCCTAATCATTGCCTGTTTTTTTGCCTTTTCTTTGGCGGCTCAGCAACCGGAAAATGGTTTTGTCCGCATGTACCATGGCACCAATAAGCTCATAGCTGAAGGGAATTTGATTGATGGCGAAAAAGTTGGAAAATGGAAGGTTTACCTCAGAAAAAACATTGATAACCCTTTTTTTAAGGAAGAACAAACCTCAGAATTGGCCTCTGAGAGAGATTTTTTAAAGAATTTTTTCACCCACCCTCCGATACAAGTCATCACTTATAGAGATGGAGAGTTACATGGACCATATGAATCTTTTTACCTGAATGGAAAGCTGGAAGTAATAACTGGGTTTAAAAATGGAAAGCTTGAAGGCGAATATCAGGAATTTTCTGAATTTGGTAAGCCACTTAAAACCGGCAGGTTCATAGACGGTAAAATGCACCGTGTCTGGAGATCTTATTACCTCAATGGAAAGTTGAAGGGTGAGGAAAATTATTTTTTGGGATTGCGGATAGGGGAATGGAAAAAATACCACCCCAACGGACAGTTAGAGGAATTTATTACCTACGTACAGCATAAGCCTGCAGGAGAATATTTACTGTATCATGCCAATGGAAAGACAAAGATTTCGGGGAAATTTGAAGATGGGCTTCAAAAAGGAGAATGGAAAGAGTTTTTTGAAAATGGGAATTTGGCTACTGTTGGTAATTTTGATAGAGGACTTGAAGAAGGTATGTGGGAGGTATATGATGAAGAAGGAAGAATTCTCACTTTAGGATCATATGAAGATGGAATAAAAGTGGGAGCTTGGACAGAGCAATCAGATATTCACCCAGATATTTTAAGAAGGGGGCATTATGACAGTCATCAAAAAACCGGAAGTTGGAAACTGATAACCAAATCAGGAGAAGTTTTGCAAGAAGAAATCTATGATAGTGGTAGACTAGTTGCATTTAGTCCCTTTAGATCTTTGAAAGGAGAAATTTTGGAAGCTGGAAATTTTGAAAACGGAGAAGGTTCTAGGGTTTATTATGATCCTCTTGGGCATAAAATTGCATGGGGTCAACTTCAAGATGGGAAATATCAGGGAGTCTGGCAGTATTTTCATCCAAGGTCAGAACAAGTAGCCAAAGTTGGGAGATTCCATCAGGGCCTAGAAGAGGGAGAATGGAAATACTTTACCATCAAAGGCAACTTGTCCAAAGAAGAATCTTTTATCAATGGAATGCTGGTCCATGAAGAATATGATGAAGAAGGAAGTCCTGGAATGCTAGGTCCCACTGATCTTTTCCCAAATGCAAACTCAGATACCGCTTTGAGACAGCATGGGATGCAACTCTTCAGGCCTGACGCATGGCATAGGTTTCAGGGAGCTTCTAAAGGCCTACACTAAAGTGGAAAAAACATAACCTTTTGTTAAAGTTGAATTAGTGGGTTTATAGGCTGATTGTTTCTATTTTTCTAAAAAAAAAACATAATGAAACATTTATTACTTACAGCTTCATTCCTTTTTATCATGTCTTTTTCATTTGCTCAATACAGTTATGACCTTCAAGGGCATAGAGGTAGTCGCGGACTAATGCCGGAAAACACCATTCCCGCTATGATTAAAGCTCTTGATCTTGGAGTTACCACATTAGAGCTTGATCTGGCTGTCACTGCTGATGGTGAGATCATTGTTTCTCATGAGCCTTATATGAACCCTGTAATTTGTCTCACACCCAATGGAGATGAGATTGAGGTTGGTGATAAGTCCCATAATATTTATAAAATGACTTGGAGAGAAGTTCAGCAGTATGACTGTGGATCTAAAGCACAAGCAAATTTTCCTGAACAAGTTCTGTTTCAAATCGGCAAACCTCGATTGGCTGATTTGATTGAAGTAGTGGAAAAATATGTAGATGACTTTAATCTTCCTAAGCCAAATTACAATATTGAAATTAAGAGTTTACCGGATGGTGATGGAGAATATCATCCTACACCGCAAGATTTTTCTGATATGGTGTATAAATTGATTTCCGAAAAATTAGACTGGAAGAGGGTAAACATCCAGTCGTTTGACTTCAGGGTCATAAAATATATGCACCAAACATATCCAAATGTCACTTTGGCAATGCTGATTACAGATCCAAGGAAATATGAAGAGCAATTGGAAGAACTGGGTTTTCAACCTGAAATTTATTCACCTTACTTTGTAGCCTTGACAGCAGAAATCGTTAGTGCTGTTAAAGGGAAGGGAATGAGGATTATCCCATGGACTGTCAATACCACAGATCAAATGGAAAATCTACTGCAAATGGGTGTAGATGGTATCATTACAGATTTTCCAGACCGTGCACCCAAAAAATAAGCACTTTGCTATTTTTAAAGTAAAAGCCAATAAGCTATATACATCTTAAAAATTTATCAATAACCTCCTGTTTTTCGGGAGGTTATTTTTATTTTAATGGGGTAGTCAATATGATGATTTATGGGAATTTGAGTCTAAACGATAGTATCATCTTTTTTTAAAAGGAGTAAATTCAGTCAGCGTTAAAGGCATAATTTGGTTCAACAGTTGGGCTTTGATTTTTCAATCTGTACCCCGTATTGAATCTTCATTTTTAGAATCTCAAATTATTCGCAGAGAGTAAAGAGTTCAAAAAACCTAAATTGAGTGAAGAAATACAATAAACTGTTACTTCTGTAAAAATATCAAAATATTATATAATTATTCTGATAGTATTCTTTTGAATTTTGTGATGTATTAATTTTTAAAAACATGAAAAAAATGCAGAAGAAAGATCCGAAATATAAAAAAGGGGTGTTGTCAGAGTTAAACGATGATCCGGTTGAAAAGAAAAGGAAGGGTACCAGCGATAAAAAAAAAGGAATTATTGCTGATTTGAATGGTCCTGCCGATAAAAAAAAGTGAAACCGCAAACTTTATAGTTGATGGATCTGAGTTCCGAAAGCTGATTTACCAAGCTTAGGGCTACAAGATACATTTTAACACATTTTCCTTCTTGAAGGAATCAAGAAAGTACTTAACAATCATTTTAACCCAGAGTGTGCATCAGGATTCTCAATACCTTCCATACGCTCAGTTTTGGGAGATGAGAGAAAGCTCGTGCATATTCTGAATTTAACTAAACCACAGAAATATGTTCCATCACGTAAAAGAATTACAGTTTAATGCACGGGTTTCTAAGCCAGACGTCCGTTTTGCAAAACTCCTTTTGGAGCAATTTGGCGGTCCAAATGGTGAACTGAAAGCTGCAATGCAATATTTTGTTCAAGCATTTGGATGTAGAAAAGCTTATCCTGACAAATATGATATGTTGATGGACATAGCAACGGAGGAATTCAGTCACCTTGAAATTGTAGGTGCTACAATTCAGATGTTGCTCACCGGTGTAAATGGTGAATTGAAAAATGCTGCCGATGAGTCTGATCTGACTAAGGTCTTGGATGGTAAAGCTGCCAAAGAAGATTACATACAAGAAGCCATGGTAAATCCACATTTTTTCCTTGTAAGTGGCGGAACCCCCACACTGACTGATAGTGTGGGTAACCCTTGGAGCGCAAGCTACATTATGGGTATGGGAGACTTGACAGCTGATTTGCGGCTGAATATAGGTGCAGAAACCAGCGCCAAAATGGTCTATGAAAACCTCATGAAATTTACAGATGATGTATATGTGAAGGAATCTTTGAGGTTTTTGATGACTCGTGAAGTTGCCCATTTTCAAATGTTCCAAGCAGCTTTGGACACAATCAAGCCAAACTTTCCGCCGGGTATTTTGGAAGGTGATCCAAAGTTTAGCAATAAATATTTCAACATGTCAAAGGGTGAAGAATATAAAGGACCTTGGAATGAAGGTAAAAGCCCATTAATGGGAGAGGAATGGCAAACTATAGAGGAGCCCCGTCAGCATGTCAAAGATACAAACGGACTCTTGGAAGAAAAAAGCAAGGGCACTGATCGGTCTGAGGAATCTGTTCAATCTGCTAATAAAAAACTAAGTGCTGAGAGAAAAACAAAAATTGATGAAGCCAATGCTCCAAAAAATGGGGTCATGAGCTGGTCAGTTTATGAGGATAGCCAAAAGGCTAAAGATCATGAAAAGTCTTCCGCATCGAAGTAGGCTTGGTATTCATATTATTATTTAAATAAAGGATGGGCAATTTATTCAAAGGACTGATAGCTGGGTACGGAGCAAAGAAAATGGGAGGTGGTTGCCTAGGGACAATAGTTGTTTTTGTAGTCGTCTTCTTTCTATTGGGTCAATGCACCTGAAAAGTACAATCAATTAATTATTTAACACTAAACCAATTCAAACATGGAAAACTTAAGAGATGAAAATCGCAGGAATGAAAATCAATTCCAAAACGAAAATGAAGTTCGAGATCAAAATGATTTCAAAAATCAAAATGATAGAACTTCAGAAAAAAGAGTAATGACAGGCATGTTCAGAGACCGTGAAAGTACTGAAAGGGCTTATAATGACCTCCATGAAAGGGGGTATAAAAAAGAAGATATTAATTTGGTGATGTCGGATGAAACTCGAAAAAATGACTACGACGAAAAAGGCGTAGAAAAGACTGAAATCGGAACTAAAGCCGCAGAACACGCAGGCAAAGGATCCGCTATTGGAGGGTCAGTAGGTGCTGTAGCAGGTGTTATCGCGGCGATTGGAACAAGTGTAGCGATTCCGGGACTGGGCATCTTGATTGCCGGGCCATTAGCTGCCGGACTTGCGGGCGCAGGAGCAGGTGGTGTCGCAGGTGGACTTATAGGTGCTTTGGTAGGTTCGGGTATACCTGAAGCAAGAGCTAAATTATATGAATCAGGAATAAAAGAAGGCAATGTTGTCATCTCCGTAACTCCCAAAAATGAGGAGGATGCAAGGCAATTAGAAGAAAACTGGAAGAATCACCAAGGCGAAGAGATTCACAGGTAAAATCAAATGTTTCATCAAGCAAGGGGCTAACATCCTTTGCTTGTTTTATGAACCAAAAACCAACTTACAATATGAAAAATCTCATAAATATTAAATCAATACTGTCCCTTTTTTTATACGCTGCAGGTGCGATATTACTGGTCTCATCTTGTTCCGAAAATAACACAAGGGATTCAAAAGCAGAGGCAAGAGAGGACAATGTCCGAAAGCTGGCTGCCAATGATACCACTGCAAGTGTTATTGAAGATGACAATGATTATAATTTCTTAGTGAAAGCAGCCGAAATGCAAATGGAAATGATCAGTCTGGGTCAATTGGCCCAGCAAAAAGGAACCTCCAGTAATGTGAAAGAATTGGGTAAAATGATGGAGGAAGAACATACTAAATCCCTCAATGAAATCAATACACTTGCACAATCTAAATCAGTCTCGCTTCCAACTTCGGAAACGGAAGACAGCAGGGATGCTCACAAAGATCTCAATGACCAAAACGGGAATGATTTCGAGAAAGACTACTGCAAAAGAATGGTCGATAGGCATGAGGACGCCATTGATTTATATGAAAATGCAGTAGAGGGTTCTGAAGATCCGCAAGTAAGAGCTTATGCTTCTGAAAAACTACCGACATTAAGGACTCACCTCAAAAATGCAGAGGATAGCAAAGAGAGAAGTGATAATAACAAATCGTAGTTTGTACATAAACCCTAAAATTGAGCCATTTCATAATATGGGGTAAAAAAGTAGGATTATGTATTGACTTTAATTTAAATGTGCGGCAAACTTTGTTTGTCGTACATTTTTTTTGAGTACGATTTATGGTCAGTAAAAAAATATCCCCCTGCATTTGCCATTGAAGTATATGTATTGGCAGACTTTTTTTGTCAAGAAAACCTTTCTGTCTATTTTTAGCCATTATTTCAGAAAAGAGGCAACATATGGATATACTGGAAGTCAAGAGTCCAGCAGATGAGAGAGAATTTTTAGATTTTGCCATTAGGCTTTACAAAAATGAGAACAATTGGATCAGGCCTTTGGACAAAGATATCGAGGGTCTTTTTCACCCTGAAAGCAATAAACTATTTAAGTTGGGAGGAAAAGCTAAGCGATGGCTACTCAAAGATGCTAAAGGAGAAACTGTAGGGAGAATTGCAGCGTTTTTAAATCCCAAATGGAAAGAAAAGCAAAAAACAGGTGGTGTTGGATTTTTTGAGTGCGTACAAAATCAGGAAGCGGCATTCAAGCTTTTTGATACAGCAAAGGATTGGTTGGCCTCCGAAGGAATGGAAGCCATGGACGGTCCAGTCAATTTCGGAGAGCGTGACAAATGGTGGGGTTTACTGGTAGAGGGATTTTCACCGCCCAATTATAACATGCCATGGAACTTTTCCTACTACAAAGAGTTTTTTGAGTCCTATGGATTTCAGCTTTATTTCAAGCAATTTACTTTTATGAGACCTGTCAAAGGTGTGGGCTTTGATGAAAAAATGATTGAAAGAGCCAATAAGATTATGGCAAACCCCGAGTTTGTGTTCAGGCATATTGCAGGGAAGGAACTGTCCGAAAAGGCGCCACAATATTTTATGGATGTGTATAATAAGGCTTGGGCCAGACATATGGGGAAAAGCCTTGTCTTAAAGGAAACCCAGCTGATGTTTAAGAAAATGAAACCAATTATGGATCCGAGGTTGATCTATTTTGGTTTTCACAATGGCGAGCCTATTTCATTTTTCATCAATATTCCCGAGATCAATCAGATTTTTAAACATGTAAATGGGAAAATGGATTTGATTGGAAAACTCAAGTTTTTATGGAATCAAAAATTTAACCCACCTGACAAAATGTTGGGTCTAGTCTTTGGAGTGGTTCCACAATTTCAAGGAAAAGGGGTAGAGTCAGCTATGATTATGTCATACAACGAACAGTTTGCTTCCACAAGCTCTTTTCCATACAAAACAATTGAGATGAATTGGATAGGGGATTTCAATCCTAAGATGATGAGGGTTTGCGAACAACTCAACGCTGAAATTTATAAAACCCACCATACATACAGGTATCTGTTTGATAGGTCGAAGCCATTTGAAAGACACCCAATATTTGAATGACACATTCCACACAAAATTGAATTAACCTAAATATTTATATGAGAAAGTACGATGTAACGGGAATTGGAAATGCCCTTGTAGACATAGAGTTTATGGTAAATGATCAATTTTTTATTGATCACCAAGTAGAAAAAGGGGTGATGACCTTAGTGGACGAAGAGAGACAAAACACACTCATGCAGGTCATCAATACAGAGGAGGCTAAAAAACAGTGCGGTGGTTCAGCTGCCAATTCAGTCATTGCAGTAAGTCAGTTTGGAGGAAAATCATATTACTGTTGTAAAGTAGCAAATGATGAACTGGGGAAGTTTTTTGTTGAGGACATGAAGGAGTCAGGGGTAGATAATAACCTTGACCCAGAAAGACTTGAGGACGGAATTACAGGGAAGTGTCTGGTTATGGTGACTGATGATTCCGAACGAACCATGAATACGTTCTTAGGGATTACTCAAAATTTTTCAACCAAAGAAATAAATGAAGCTGCTATCAAGGATTCTAAGTTTCTTTTTATAGAAGGTTACCTGGTGACTTCTCCAAACGGTAAAGAGGCGATGATTCAAGCCAAAAAGATTGCAGAAGAAGCGGGAACCAAAGTGGCTTTGACTTTTTCTGACCCAGCTATGGTTAAGTATTTCAAGGAAGCCTTTGATGATATCATTGGACCGAGTGTAGATTTGTTGTTTGCCAATGAAGAAGAGGCGATGCTCTACACCGGCAAGGACACCTTAGAAGAAGCCAGGGAAGAAATGAAAAAGGCAGCGAAGCATTTTGTCATAACCCAAGGTAAAAATGGTGCATTGATTTTTGATGGAGATACTTTCATAGACATCGAACCATATAAAACAAATGCGATTGACAGCAATGGCGCTGGAGATATGTTTGCAGGAGCTTTCCTATATGGGATAACCAATGGACATAGCTATGCAAGCAGCGGGAAATTGGCGTCAATGGCCAGTTCAAAAATTGTAAGTCAGTTTGGACCGAGACTCAAATGGCCTCAAGCAAAAGAGATTTTGAACAGATTGAATCCCTAATTGTTTTTAACTATGTTTTCTGTTTCTTTCCATTGAGAAGAGCAGTAAACATTTCTTTAAGAATGTTAGGCTTTTCAGCCTAAACGGAAAAATAACCGTTTAACTATTCATAAAACTAAAAATTCACTTGCTTCACAATTGATATAATTATATTTTCCCGTCATATTTTTAAAACCAAACAGTTATCATTGATTTTATTCAATCAAATAATTTAATGATCACGTTTTATTTTGGACAAAATTTACTAAAAGATTAAACCAATTAATATGAGAAAGTTAAGCCTTTCGCTAGTGTTGAGTGCCATTTTGGCCATTTCAGCCCATGCGCAAACAAAAATCGAGTTCAAGGAAGTTACCCTTGACAATGGTCTTCATGTTGTAATGCATAAAGACAACAGCACCCCTATAGTAGCGGTATCAGTCTTATATCATGTAGGATCGAAGAACGAGAATCCTGAAAGAACAGGTTTTGCCCATTTTTTCGAACATTTATTGTTTGAAGGAACTGAAAATATCGGCAGAGGTGAGTACATGAACAAGATCCAGTCTATTGGAGGTACTCTCAATGCATTTACCTCAAATGACATTACCTATTACTATGAAGTAGTACCTTCCAACCAATTGGAAACAGCTCTTTATATGGAGTCAGAACGAATGCTGCATCCAAAGATCGACCAGGTAGGTGTAGATACCCAGAGAGAAGTCATTAAGGAAGAAAAACGCCAGTCTTATGACAACAGGCCTTATGGCACTATACTTCCTGAAACAATGAAAAGGGCTTTCCAAAAGCACCCATACCAATGGCCAGTAATTGGTTCTATGGAGCATTTGGATTTGGCACAATTACAGGAGTTTATGGATTTTCATAAATCTTATTATGTTCCGAACAATGCAGTTCTAACAATAGCAGGTGACATAGAATATGACCAAGCTGAAGAATGGGCAAGAGCTTATTTTGAAGAGATTCCAAAAGGTCCGGAGAGTTTTTACAGACCTGACGTAAAAGAACCAAAAAAGTCTGAGGAAATCAGAGATATTATTTATGACAATATTCAGATTCCGGCAATAGTCCAGTCTTACAACCTTCCTCCAAAAAGCCACAAAGACTCCTATGCTTTGTCAATGCTTTCTACTTATTTGACAGGAGGGAATTCTTCTTTAATGACCAAAGAGTTAGTGGACAATCAGCAAAAAGCCTTAGCTGTAGCGGCAATTCCTTTGGATCTTGAGGATGGTGGTGTTTTTCTGATGTATTCAATTGCAAATATGGGAATAGAGCCAGCTGATTTGGAAGGTGAAATTGATAACCTTATCAGTAAAGTCCAAGAAGAGGGCGTGAATGAAAGGGATTTTCAAAAGCTGCAGAACATCATAGAAAATAACCTGGTAAGCAAAAATAGCTCAATGGCAGGAATTGCACAGAACCTATCTCAAGCAAAAGTTTTCTTTGGTGACACCAATTACATCAATGAAGAGCTTTCAAAATACCGTGAGGTGAAAAGGGAAGATTTACAACGTGTGGCAAAAGAATACCTTACTTTGGATGGAAGAGTAGTTTTGTACTATCTACCTAAAAGTGCCGAAACAACTGAGTGATTTTATCAATCTAAAGATTTAAGAAAATGAAAAAGATATTTATAGCTATACTTTTATTTGCAAGTGTGCAAGCAGGTTTTGCGCAGGTGGACAGGTCTACTTATCCGGAGCCGGCACCTGCCAGAGAGATTCAGTTGGGCGATGCAGACTCATTCACTTTGGAAAACGGGCTGAAGGTTTTTGTAGTCAAAAATGACAAACTGCCACGTGTAGCCTTTTCGCTTGTGTTAGAAAGGGATCCAATTTTGGAGGGAGATAAAGCAGGTATGCTTGGAATGATTGGAGAAATGTTGAAAGGTGGCACTAGCAATAGGACCAAAGATCAACTTGATGAGGAGATAGATTTTATAGGAGCTTCCATCAATGCAGGCTCAACTTCAATATTTGCTTCATCATTAAAAAAACACCAAGACAAGGCTTTGGATTTGATGACAGATATTCTTTACAATCCAATTTTCCCTGAAGAGGAACTTGATAAACTGAAAAAGCAAAACCTTACCGGTCTTGCTGCGAGTAAAGATGAGCCAAATGCGATAGTTTCCAGATTAAATTCAATTTTGAATTTTGGAGATAATCATCCCTATGGTGAAAATGAAACCGAAACAACGATCAAGAATATAGAAGTCGAAGA
Source organism: Mongoliibacter ruber (assembly GCF_003003005.1). Lineage (GTDB taxonomy): Bacteria > Bacteroidota > Bacteroidia > Cytophagales > Cyclobacteriaceae > Mongoliibacter > Mongoliibacter ruber. The sequence goes on along the minus strand of NZ_PVTR01000021.1, from coordinate 8,460 downwards.
CATAAAAGCTTATTATGAAACGTACTTCAGGCCAAACATCGCATACCTGGCTATTGTAGGAGATATTGACAAGGCTGAAGCTGAGAAGTTAGCAAATACCTACTTTGCCAAATGGGAGAAAAAAGAGGTACCTTCTAAATCTTACGATAAGCCAAGTGCACCTGAAAATAATGTAATTGCTCTTGTTGATAGAGCAGCTTCAGTTCAATCTGTGGTCAATGTGACCTATCCTTTGGAAATGAGCCTTTCTCATCCGGATTACCTGACAACTCGTGTTTTGAATTACATTCTTGGTGGAGGTTCTTCTTCAAGGTTGTTCATGAATCTTCGTGAAGACAAAGGTTACACTTATGGCGCTTATTCTAGCATTGGAGCAGATAAAGTAATGGCTACTTTCAGGGCTACTGCGAATGTCAAACAAACTGCCACTGATTCAGCGATTACTGAAATCATATACGAAATCAAAAACCTTAGGGATAATGGGGTCACAGCTGAAGAGCTTGAGGCTGCAAAAGCTAACCTTAGTGGCTCTTTTGGTAGGTCATTGGAAAGTCCTTCAACGATTGCTAATTTCGCTATCAATACAGAGCGATATGGCTTAAGTGATGACTTTTACTCTACTTATTTGCAGAAGCTGAGTGCTTTGACCGTCGAGGATATCAATAAAGCCGCTAAAGACTACCTGAAGCCAGAAAATGCGTACATCACTGTGGTGGGTAACGGAAATGAAATCGCTGAAAGCTTGATGGCTTTTGGTGAAGTTCAGAAGTTCGACAACATGGGGCAGCCCGAAAGAACAATTGCAATTGATGGGGACATCGATGCTGAGAGTGTAATTCAAAACTACCTTGAAGCGATTGGTGGAGCAGATAAAGCAAAAGAAATCAAAACTTCTAAAATGGAGTCTGTTGCCGAAATTCAAGGTATGAAATTAGGGATGTCTTATATTTATGATGAACAAAACCAGGCATTTTCCAATAAAGTATCTATGATGGGTAATGTTGCTTCTCATACTTTAATTAAAGATGGCAAAGCTACAGTTACAGCAATGGGACAGTCCCAGGAGTTGACCGACGAGCAATATGAGGCAGCAAAAATGAGTATGTTTATTTTCCCTGAGTTACATTATGAAATGATGGGCTATTCTTTAGAATTGGATGGCATCAGGGAAATAGAAGGTGAGCAGGCTTTCAAAATGGTTGTTTCAAATCCTACTGGTGCAACTACGATTAATTACTACAGTGTGGATTCTGGTTTGAAATTGAAATCAGAGAGTGCAGAAACAGGTGAAATGTTCTTTTCTGACTATGAAGAGGTAGAAGGTATCAAGTATCCAATGATGATGATCTTAAAGTCTCCAATGATTCCGATGCCTCTTGAGGCAAAAGTGGAAAAGGTAGCGTTTAATGTTACAATCAGTGAAGATGATTTAAAGTAATGATTGCATATAGGGAGAATTGATTCTCCCTATATTTTTTATAACCGTAAAATTAAATTTATGAAAAAGACAAATCTTTTAATTGTTGCGTTGGCTCTTGGTTTTCTATTCACCAATAGTACTGTAAGTATCGGCTCAGATTTTTCTGAAACAAAATCTGAAAAAAACCTTGAAAATGATCCATCCACCATAATTGCGAATTACATCAAAGCAGTTGGCGGCAAAGAAAATGTTTCTAAAATAAAAAATTCAATTGTCACCATGGAGGCAGAAATGCAAGGGACAGTGATCAAAATCAAAGGTATTTCTGATAGTGAAAATGAAAGGATGGTTCAAGAAACCTCCGTCATGGGGAATGTAGCCCAAAGGACAGTTTTACTAAATGGGAAAGCGACCATCATTGCGATGGGACAGCAGCAAGATATTCCTGATGAAATGGTGCAGTCTCTAAAAGCACAAGTATATGTTTTTCCAGAGGAGCATTATGAAGCAATGGGTTACGATTTGGAAGCTCAAGGAACCGAGGATATTGACGGTGAAGAAGCGTATAAGTTAGTGATTACCACAGCTGATAATATGAAAACTGTAGAGTATTACTCAGTTGAGTCTGGGTTGAAATTAAGAACTAGTTCTGAAGCTGCAGGAGATATCACCTATAGTGACTATGAAGAAATGGATGGGGTATTGTTTCCAATGAAAATGACAATCAAAAATCCAATGATGCCAATGGCACTTGAAACCAAAGTGACTTCTCTGAAATTCAATCAGGATTTGACTGATGAAGATTTCAAGTAAAACTTTTTAGGGGAGCTTCAAGCTCCCCTTTTTTTATTCATTTGGATGCTCTTTCATCCAGTTGTCCACCGAAAACTTTCCGGATCCATAGACTAAAAAAGCCATTAATAAGATCAATACTAAAATGGATAGTTCAAATTCAAGGTTATTGCTCACTGAAAGAAAACCTTGCTTGATGTTTACAAAGAACACAGCGAAAAATAGAATTGGGATTTGAAAGAGGATGGCAAATCTTGTCAACAGACCAAATGCAATCAATATTCCTCCTACCAAGTGAGCGAAAGCTACATAATGCGCCAAGGCCATATTAAAGAAAGCCAAGTCTACATTGGCTGCAGATTGAAGTAAGGCTTCGGTGTTTGAAATAAACAAGATGCCTTTTAATAGGATGAATAAACCTAATACAATTCGGACATAATCTATCCAAACAGGATGATGGGTATCCGCCCATCTTTCGATTTTTGCGGTGAGTGTCATAGCTTTTTGGGTTTGGTTCAACAAGCATTAATTTAGCAAAAATTAACTTATAATCCTCTAAATCACCTGAAAATCAATTCTTTGTATTCTTGATGGTTTTTTGCTCTGCTACCGATAAAGACATTCTTGGGAAAAATTGGCGATGTTCTTTTTCAATGAAAACATCTATTTTTCTACCGTATCGCTTTACCTTGAAGACATCACCGGGACTTAACTCCAAACATTCTCCTTTGCTAATCTTTTCACCATTTTTCATGAGTAACTCATCTCCTGCCATAAAGGAGTAATACGCCGCAGAATCAGGATGCACTTGTTTGATCTGCTTGTTTTCATCTATCCTAATTCCAAACACATGTAAAAGGGCGTTTTTATCAAAGTGCTCTTCTAATTGGATTCCAGTTTCCGCCAGATATTTTTTTAGGATTGGTATGAGGTCAACCTTTTCATACAAAAGTTGATTTATCAACCTGTAGGATTCTTCGGAGTGATGCTGAACTATATTTATAAAGTCTTTGAGTTGGTAACCTTTTCCTGATTTCCCGAAATCTTCCCAAAGTTTTTTCATGATGACATGGAGTCCAGAACCAGCCTTTTTTAAAGAGGTATCAAGGCAGAAAGAAATAAGAGCTCCTCTGTTATAAATATTGACCTTATCCTCAGGTATACCGGCTGTGTATCCATCGAGCCATAAATTACAACTGGAATCAACAATTGTCTCATTTCTCCATCCGAGGTTATCAGATTCTTTTTGGATTTGTTTTTCTAAAATTTTCAAATAATCCGATAATGAAAAATATCCTGACTTTAAGAGGTAATAGTCACCCATATAAGTTGTAATCCCCTCTAAGATGTAGCCAGAATCTAGCAACACTTCCTTGGATAGATCATATTCTAGAATTTCTTTTGGCCTAATCCTGCAGACATTCCAAAAGTGATATAGCTCATGAGAACTCACCCCAATTAGCTCATCTAGCAATTCTTTTTTTGCCAAATCAATAGCTGGTCCTATGGTGATGACAGTGGAGAATCTATGCTCCACACCATGATAATGCTTATATGGAAGAAGTATATTAATAAAATGATAATCGGATGCCGGAAAATCTTGGAAGTCTTCTATCATCTTTTTGGTGAATTCCTGAAAAACTTTCAAAACATCCAAACTTGAAAAATGTATATCTCCAATCCACCACAAATGAAATTTAGAACCCCCTACAGTATATGACTGGTGCGAGACATGCTTGCCTGCGACCCATGGACTGTCCATGGCGTGTTGGTATCCATCGGCTTTCCAATTATTTCCTGATATCAATGGCAAGGCAGTAGCCACTTTATAATTGTTGGGGTAATCTATTTCTATTTCGATATCTTCTTTTTCCCGGCCCTGAATTTCAAAAATAAAATTGCTAAAGTTTAGATATAACATTTCATCATCTGACCAGCAGCTACCTGCATCCATTTTAGCACAATAGAATTCATAGCAGATTTCATACTCATTTTCAGCAGTTGACTCAAAAACCCAACAATCTTTGCTTATTTTTTTATGAGGTATTTTCCCTCCATTTATTTTGATTTCAAAAGACCTTATATTTTTCGCAAAATTGGCAATTTCGTATCGTCCAGGTCTCCAAGTGGCTAATTGTAGCTTTACACGCTCATTTTGCTCACAATGTATGTGTAAGGATATTTGGATAAATTGAGATACATTTGATATTCGTTTTATATAATACTTCATTTTTCAAACAGCTTGACTGTAACAAAAGTAAACGCCTCGTTTGTAAATAAAAAAAAGCTATCTATCTTTGCAGTCCTTTAAAGGATAACCTTTGAAAGGAACATTTAGGAAAGCAAAAAATATTAAAAGTATATCGTCATGAAAAGAACATTTCAGCCTTCTCGTAGAAAAAGAAGAAACAAGCACGGTTTTAGACTAAGGATGTCAACTGCTAACGGAAGAAGAGTATTGAAGTCAAGGAGAGCAAAAGGAAGGCATAAGCTAACTGTTTCTTCTGAAAAAACATTGAAAAAGTAATTCTTAGCACTTAATTTCCGTACTTTGATACGTAAACAAGATGCAATGAATTATAAACTTACAAAGAATGAGAGATTACATTCTGAAAAGTTAATAAAGGAACTTTTTAATAAAGGTTCCTCTTTTTTTTTACACCCCTTTAAAGTCTTGGTTTTAGACTTGCCGGTTGAGGACAATGGAACTGTTCAGGTACTTTTTTCGGTTTCTAAAAAGAAAATCAAGAAAGCCGTAAATAGGAATTTCATCAAAAGAAGGATGAAAGAAGCTTACAGGCTAAATAAGAATCAGCTTCAAAACATTTCAGCAAATAACAAACTCATTGGGTTGATCTACGTTTCTGCTGAAGTCGATACATTTCAGAATATTCAAAAAAGAGTGTTGAAAGTCATCGACCGTATCAATTCAATCACCGACAAACAAAACCCACTTCCATGATAAACAAAAATAGAAACAGGCTCTTTACAGTTCTAGGTACTGCACTGATTGCAGTTTTGCTTTTTTCATTTGTCAACCGTAACGATAAGCTTTTTGCGATAGCCAAAAACCTGGATATTTTCGCTTCTTTGGTCAGGGAGTTGGATTCCTATTATGTTGATGAAATAGATGCGGAAAGTTTGGTGACTGTGGGTATCAATGCCATGCTTGAAGAATTAGACCCCTATACTGAGTATATTCCGGAAGAGAATTCGGATGATTTTAGACTGATGACCACTGGTGAGTACGGTGGTGTGGGAGCATTGATAGGGAATAGAACAGGCACCAACATGATTCTTATGCCGTACAAAGGTTTTCCCGCCCAATCTGGAGGGCTAAGGATAGGTGACGAAATTCTGAAAGTAGATACAGTCAATGTAGTAGAGAAAGCAACTGCAGATATTTCTAAACTTTTGAAAGGTCCTGCCAATACAGACGTGTTTGTGCAAGTGAAAAGGGGAGAAGACACCATTTCAGTAAATCTGACAAGACGGAAGATTGTCATCAGCAATGTTCCATATTATGGAAAGATTGATGATCAAACTGGCTATATAAAGTTGTCAGACTTCACAACAAATGCTGCATCTGATGTGCGAAAAGCATTGGTAGACCTCAAGTCACAAGGTGTTACCAGGTTGGTTTTGGACGTTAGAGACAACCCAGGAGGAATCCTTAAAGAAGCGGTTGAAATAGTCAACCTGTTTATTCCAAAAGGAAAAGAGGTAGTAAGTACTATTGGTAAGCTGGAAAGTGTCAATGCTGTTTACAAAACCACAAAATCTCCGCTTGACAAAGATATTCCTTTAGTTGTCCTTATTAATGAGAGGAGTGCTTCAGCAGCTGAAATTGTAGCGGGAGCTTTACAGGATTATGATAGAGCAGTGTTGATAGGTAGAAAAACCTTTGGTAAAGGTTTGGTTCAGACTACTGTGCCCCTTTCTTACAACTCACAAGTGAAAGTAACCACTGCCAAGTACTACATTCCTAGTGGAAGATGTATTCAGGCAATTGATTACAGTAAAAAGGATGAAATGGGTAATTCAAGCTCTATTCCTGATTCATTAAGGAATGAGTTTACCACAAAAAACGGAAGAATTGTTAAAGATGGTGCAGGGATCGAGCCGGACAGAATGATCGAGCCAAAGTCTTATGCGCCGATCACCTATAGTTTAGTGGCAAGAAGTTTAGTTTTTGATTTTGGAAATGAATTTTACAGGCAAAACAATTCTATTGGAGCTCCGTCAGATTTCCAGATAAGTGAAGATATCTATAAAGACTTTGTGTCTTGGTTGGAAGGTAAAGAGTATGATTACACTACCTATGTGGAAAAAGCACTTGATGACTTGGTGAAATATGCGGAGAAAGAAAACTATTTTGAAGAGATTCAACCAACTATAAAGGACTTAAAAAAGAAGGTAAGTCATAATAAGGAGCAGGATCTAATCACCTATCAAGAAGAAATAAAGTCAGCCTTAAAAGAAGAGATTATTTCCAGGTACTACTACCAAGAAGGCGTAGTGGAGGCATCCTTATATGATGATGAAGATATTGACCTAGCATTGAAAGTGCTATCAGATCAAACTGAACTTAAAAATATATTAATAGCGACGGCAAAACGTAAAAATTAATAAATGTCATTAATTCTCTCGATTGAAACTGCCACAAATGTGTGTTCAATAGCCCTTCACGATAAAGGAGAACTTCTCGGACTGGCAGAAAGCTGTGAACCAAATTCCCATGGTAAGTTGATAATGGGCATGGTTGATAAGGTTTTAAACGATACGCGTTGTAAAAGAGGAGATCTAAAAGCTATTGGGGTTTCAAAAGGCCCCGGCTCTTACACTGGGCTAAGAATAGGTATTTCAACAGCCAAAGGCTTGTCTTTTGGACTGGGCCTTCCTTTGATTGGTGTGGATACATTAGAGGGTTTAGCCAAGCAAGCTGCAACTGCATGTAAAGTAAATGATTTGATAGTACCGATGATAGATGCCAGAAGAATGGAAGTTTATACAGCTACTTATGATAAAGACCTAAATATTGTTCGTCCTTTAAGTCCATTAGTAGTAGAGGAAAATGTCTTTGAAAGTTATCTAGAAAAGGGGAAAGTCATCTTTTTAGGTGATGGAGTGAAAAAGCTTCGAGAAATATTGAAGCATTCCAATTCGGTTTTTTTAGATTCTCAAAACTCGGCAAGAACTATTGGTGAATTGGCATTCAAGAAATTTGAAAAGGGAGAGTTTGAGGATTTGGCTTATTTTGAACCGAACTACTTGAAAGATTTTCAAGTTATCAAATCAAAGAAAAATCCCTTATTACAATGAGCGAAATAATCAATAGAGTTGCCAATAGTCCAATTGCCACGATCGATCTCGAAAATTTTTACAGAAAAGAGAATCGTGTGATTTTTGATTTAAAAGATTTTCTTTTTCAAGGGTTGGTTTTGAAGGAGAAGGAGTTTAGAGCTGCATTGAAAGAATTTGATTGGAGTTCGTTGGTCGGTAAGCTAGTCGCCATAACCTGTACTGAAGATGCAATAGTGCCAAACTGGGCTTTTATTCTCGTGGGGACTTATTTAGGAAAGCATGATGTTGAATATGTAGTTGGAGATTTAATGGCTTTAGAACAATTTCTTTTTGAAAAAGAACTTGTCAAAATTGACATAGCGTCTTTTCAAGATAGACCAATCGTGATCAAAGGTTGCAGTAAATTCCCAGTCCCCTTGTATGCTTACGGAAGGGTAACCTCTCTGCTTCAGCCATATGCGAAATCCATAATGTATGGAGAGCCATGCAGTACAGTTCCTTTGTACAAAGCTGGCAAAAAGTAGCGGAATGGTGTCCGCAAAATTATTTAATTTTTTTTGAGTAAAGCGCTTGTTAAATCCCATAAAGAGACATAAGTTTGCATTCCAATTTCGGCTAAAGCGTCGGGAAAAACATTTGAATTGAGGAGTTGAATCAACTGGAAGAAAAAAAAATAAATTATTTTAATTTTGTTTTTGGTTCTTAAAAATAAACTCCGATATTTGCACTCGCTTTTGGAGAAACGAGCTCCAAACAATCCTTGAAAGCAAGGAAAAAGTTCATTGAAATGGTGAAGACAAAATAACACAGAAGTAGCATTTGCTACTAAAATTAAAGAGTCAGGAAAAGACTAGGCATATTTATATGTCACAACAAACTATACAACGGAGAGTTTGATCCTGGCTCAGGATGAACGCTAGCGGCAGGCCTAATACATGCAAGTC
>NZ_PVTR01000020.1 GCF_003003005.1 Mongoliibacter ruber | reverse complement strand
AGGGCTGAGTAATTGTGAAATCGATGAACTGACGAATTGACGAATTGATGAATCGTGTATCTGCCTGCTGAAGGTAGGATTGATCAACTGATGCCTTAGAGGTGAATCGTTAAAGGTTAAAAATGTTAAAAGTTGAGTTTGTGGTAGGTTGTAGGGCTGAGTAATTGTGAAATTGACGAATTGACGAATTGATGAATCGTGTATCTGGCTGCTGAAGGTAGGATTGATCAATTGATGCATTAAAGGTGAATCGTTTAAAGTTGAAAATGTTAAAGGTTAAAGGTTGAGTTTGTGGTAGGTTGTAGGGCTGAGTAATTGTGAAATCGATGAACTGACGAATTTACGAATTGATGAATCGTGTATCTGCCTGCTGAAGGTAGGATTGATCGACTGATGCCTTAGAGGTGAATCGTTAAAAGTTGAAAATGTTAAAGGTTAAAAATGTTAAATTGTTAAAGGTTGGGAGGATTGTGTCTGTTTGGTGTTTTAATACCCTTCTGAGCTGTAAGCTCAAGACTCACAAATCCGAAGGCGCAACCTTCGGATAACGCACCAAAAAAGTTAAAATCGTTAAAGGTTGGGAGGATTGTGTCTGTTGGGAGTTTTAATACCATTTTGATCTATAAGCTCAAGATTCACAAATCTGAAGGCGCAACCTTCGGATGTTGCACCAAAAAGGTTAAAAATGTTAAAAGTTAAAAGGGTGGATTGTGTTTGGAGTTTGAAGACGCATCTGAGCTGTAAGCTCAAGACTCACCGATCCGGAGGCACAACCTTTCGGATATCGCACCTGTTTATTGTGCCAGAGGCACATCATGTAGGTAAAATTAACGCTATAGTTTGGACACCGTCCTGTAGGGACGGCATGTTTCTCTCAACCCTCAATTATCGACTGAACCTGTCATTGACCACAGACTTTTTCCTCCTTCCTCTATTTCTCAATCCTCAATCTTCCCGTTATCTTTCAGTACTGAAATCTGAAATCTGAAATCTGAAATCTAAAATCTAAAATCTACAATTGAGTAACTGTCCTATGCACTAATCATTCGCAAATGCCCTAAATGATGCCTGCAATGCCATGAATACAAAGCGATGGTAAAATCCAATCGTATTTCTTTTTTCATTTCAGGGTGAATGAATGTTTTCCTCAAATCCATTTCATTCAAGTTTTCTAACAAAGCCACCCATCGGATATGCAGTCCTTCCAGAATAGCCAAAGAAGAATCTATGGGTAATTGATAATCAATTTGCTTGGCCCAAAGATCTTCGTGGTAAGGTTTGATGGTTGGAGTGTCCTCGGTTAGGGCAAGTTTGAAGCGAATAAAACTGTTGAAATGACTGTCGGCGCAATGGTGGATCACTTGTTTACCTGTCCATCCACCTTTCCGATATGGCTTTTCCAGGCCAGCTGCACCTAACCGGAATACTTCCGCTTTGACCTGTACGGGGAAAGCTTTGATGTCTTGGATAAGTTGCTGGATTTCCGCTTTGGAAAGGGGATCAGGAGCCTGAAATTTGCCTATTGGGAAGCGAGGGTCTGTTGTCATGAAAGCAATTTAGTTTAGACTTAGTATTAAAAAAAGTCAAATAAGTTTAACTTAAGCATTTACATTTCTTTTTAACCCAAAAATACCATTTATGAACTTAGCTGCCATAGACATCGGTACCAACTCTATTCACATGATCATCGTCAAAGTGACTTCCAAACAGACTTTTGAAGTGCTGGTTCAGGAAAAGGAAATGGTCAAACTCGGAGTTGGTGTTTTTGCCAATAAGATGTTGAGTAATAAGGCTTTCCATAGAGGGATCGAAACAATTAAAAGATATGTGCAACTGGCGGATGAATATGGGGTAGAGGATATCATTACCGCCGCTACTTCCGCTACACGTGAAGCCAAAAACGGCCGTGAATTTTTGGATAGGTTGATCGAAGAGGTAGGCCTCTCACCTCAGATGATTTCGGGAAAAGAAGAGTCAAGGTTGATTTTTTTGGCTGTGAGAAAGGCTATTGACTTGGGGAAAAACAATGCCATGGTGATCGATATCGGCGGAGGAAGTACTGAAGCAGTGGTCGGAAATAAGGAAAAGGTGCTATTTAAAAGCTCCATGAAATTGGGGGTTTTGCGATTGTTGGATAGGGTAGGTCACCAAGGGCCTTTGTCCAAAGAGGAAAAGCTTGACCTGCAGCATCATATTCAGGAAACGGCTTCCAAAATTTTGACTGAAGCCAAAGCCGTGGGCTTTACCAAAGTTATCGGTACCTCAGGAAGTATCAGGACCTTGGGCGAGGCAGCCCTTCAGGTGAATGGGAAAAGCATCATCAATTCTGTCAACGCAGAATCTGTCAAAGCCAAAGACCTGGAAAAAATCACCTGGCAGTTGATGGATTTGGATCCTGAAAAACGGAGCGATTTCAAAGGTATCAGTGAAAATAGGGTAGATGCCATCCATCTCGGGGGACTTTTACTTACTGAATTGCTCAAAATGGCTGAGGTCAAGGAACTGACGCTTTCCGATGCCTCTTTGAGAGAGGGTTTGATCATCGACTATATTGAGAAGTATGGGCAGAAACTAGTCAAATTGGTCGAGGGGAAAAGTGTAAGGGAAAGAAGTAGTCTACTCTTGGCGATGCGCTATGATACAGACTTGGAGGAGAACAAACAGGTGGCAAAACTGGCCTTGCAGCTCTTTGACCAACTTAAGGACCAACATGGTATGCAGGAGCTGGAGCGTGATTTATTGTACCAATCCTGTCTCATTTACGATGTGGGTACTTATGTCAACTTTCAGAGTTACCACAAACACTCCAAGTACCTGATTATGCAGGGAGGTTTGCGGGGATTCAACAATGCTGAGATTTTGGTTTTGGCCAATCTCGCCAGGTATCACAGAAAATCAGGGCCAAAAAAGAAGCACAAGGCCTTTAAAAAGCTGGATTTCAAAAACCGAAGGATGGTCAAAGGCCTTTCAGGGATTCTCAGGATTGCCGTGGCCTTGGACAAAACCAAAAACCAATGGGTGGAAAATGTCTATTGCCTGCCCGAAAAGGACAAACTGACTATCAGGATTTTTGGTGAAGGAAATATGGACTTGGAAATCTGGGAGGCACAGCGCTTTTCGGATATTTTGGCGAAGTTTCTGGATCGCGAAATTGAAGTTGTGAAGGGATAGGTGTGATTCTCAAAAAAAACAGCTTCCTGTATTTGACAAAAGGTGAACAGCCTACCCACCATCAAACTATGGGGGTAGGCTATTCTTTTTTTTACATTAGAGATGTTTTGCTCAAGGTGATTATTCCAAATAGCCAAATTTCCCCATATTGAAATCCTCAATAGCCTGATGGATCTCTTGATAGGAATTCATCACAAATGGTCCATGGGCTACAATAGGCTCGTTCAAGGGTTCTCCGCTTAAGACCAACACGATAGCCTTTTCCTTTGCTTCCAGAGTAAACGATGTTCCTTTATTTTCGAACCAAATCTTCTATGCATTTCTATAAACATATGACCTCTACGAGGTCGGGGACATATCATTTCAATCTATTCAGTTTTTGTAGGATTTGGACTACTCGAGGTTTCGATTTTCTCTTTTCTTCCCAAATTAATTGGTGCTTCCAAATGTGGGATGATTGATCCCAAAGGGATCATATGTTTATAGCATCAATTCGTTTGAGGAGAGGTACGACCCCGACGGGGTCGAATGAAACCGCTTGTCTGTGGGATTCCTATAAACATATGACCTCTCCGAGGTCGGGGTTCCCTACTAATGATGGGTTGGTTGATCCCAAAGGGATCGTATGTTTATAGCAACATAGTCGGCAATGAATGGTGCGACCCCGCTGGGGTCGAATGAAACCGCTTGTCTGGGGGATTCCTATAAACATGTGACCTCTCCGAGGTCGGGGTTCCCTATTAATGGTGGGTTGATTGATCCCAAAGGGATCATATGTTTATAGCATCAATTCGTTTGAGGAGAGGTACGACCCCGCTGGGGTCGAATGAAACCGCTTGTCTGGGGGATTCCTATAAACATGTGACCTCTCCGAGGTCGGGGTTCCCTACTAATGGTGGGTTGATTGATCCCAAAGGGATCATATATTTATAGCAACATAGTCGGCAATGAATGGTGCGACCCCGACGGGGTCGAATGAAACCGCTCGTATGCGTAATTGCTATAAACATGCGACCTCTGCGAGGTCGGGCTATCCGAATTTTCTATGCATTTCTATAAACATATGATCTCTACGAGGTCGGGGTTCCCTACTAATGGTGGGTTGATTGATCCCAAAGGGATCATATGTTTATAGCATCAATTCGTTTGAGGAGAGGTACGACCCCGCTGGGGTCGAATGAATCCGCTTGTACGCGCGATTCCTATAAACATGTGACCTCTCCGAGGTCGGGGTTCCCTAATTATGGTGGGTTGATTGATCCCAAAGGGATCATATGTTTATAGCATCAATGTGTTTGAGGAGAGGTACGACCCCGCTGGGGTCGAATGAAACCGCTTGTATGCGCGATTCCTATAAACATGTGACCTCTCCGAGGTCCGGCTATTCAAATCTTCTATGCATTTCTATAAACATGTGACCTCTACGAGGTCGGGGTTCCCTACTAATGGTGGGTTGATTGATCCCAAAGGGATCATATGTTTATAGCATCAATTCGTTTGAGGAGAGGTACGACCCCGCTGGGGTCGAATGAATCCGCTTGTACGCGCGATTCCTATAAACATGTGACCTCTCCGAGGTCGGGGTTCCCTATTTATGGTGGGATGATTGATCCCAAAGGGATCATATGTTTATAGCAACATAGTCGGCAATGAATGGTGCGACCCCGCTGGGGTCGAATAAAACTTGCTCTATGGGTCAATTCTATAAACATGTGACCTCTTCGAGGTCGGGAACACGCCAATTCAATGTCTATCCATTTTTATAAATATATAACCTCTTCGACGCCTGATCAATGTCATTTTCTTTCCAATTTAATTGATGATGCCAAATGTGGGTTGATTGATCCCAAAGGGATCACATGTTTATAGCAAAATCCCGACAATGAACGGTACGACCCCGACGGGGTCGAATGAATCTGCTTGTATGCGCGATTCCTATAAACATGTGACCTCTCCGAGGTCCGGCTATTCAAATCTTCTATGCATTTCTATAAACATATGACCTCTCTGAGGTCGGGGTTCCCTACTAATGGTGGGTTGATTGATCCCAAAGGGATCATATGTTTATAGCAACATTGTCGGCAATGAATGGTGCGACCCCGACGTGGTCGAATGAAACCGCTTGTCTGCGGGATTCCTATAAACATGTGACTTCTCCGAGGTCGGGGTTCCCTACTAATGGTGGGTTGATTGATCCCAAAGGGATCGTATGTTTATAGCATAATTGGCGGCAAAGATTGGTGCGACCCCACTGGGATCGAATAAAACTTGCTCTATGGGTCAATTCTATAAACATGTGACCTCTTCGAGGTCGGGAGCACGCCAATTCAATGTCTATCCATTTTTATAAATATATAACCTCTTCGACGCCTGATCAATGTCATTTTCTTTCCAATTTAATTGATGATGCCAAATGTGGGTTGATTGATCCCAAAGGGATCATATGTTTATAGCATTAAAGCGGTTAAGGAGAGGTGCGACCCCGATGGGGTCGAATGAAACCGCTCGTATGCGTGATTGCTATAAACATGCGACCTCTCCGAGTTCGGGAATTCCTTGATTATTTATGTACTTTTAGATAAAAGCAACCATACCTTAATCTTCCTCAATCCTAAAATCTTTGAACCAATGATCACCGACAGCCAAACCAATTTTGTCTACATAGCCGATACGCTTGAAACATTATATCCGGAATTTGCGGAGGATCTTGTTTCCATCTTTAAGAAAGCCAATATCCCCTTTGGAATACTTCCCCACACCAAGGATGCCTGGGCGGTGGATTATATGCCGGTTCAGGTGTCCGCAAACAAGTTTGTGAGGTTTACCTACAAACCGGATTATTTGATCACCACAAAAAAATGGTCAAAGACCATTTCGGACGTAGATGCCATCTGTGAGGCAATCGGCATCCAAACCATCAAGTCAGACATAATTCTAGATGGAGGCAATCTCTCCAAATGGAATGACAAGGTGCTGATGACCAGCAAGGTATTTGTCGAAAACAAGCACATTTCCGAAATGGAATTGATTGAACAACTCCAAAACCTTTTGGAAGTCAATAAGGTAATTTTTGTTCCGGTAGAGAATGGCGACTGGTTTGGGCATGCGGACGGAATGGCAAGGTTTATCTGCTATGATACCGTATTGATCAATGACTACAGTCAAGAAGAACAGAAAAACTACATCGACTTTTTGGGAGCTTTACACAATGCCGGCTTAAAGTGGGAGATTTTTCCATATGAAATCTATAACAATGAAGATGACAATGATGCCGCAGGACTTTACCTCAACTACCTAGAGTTAGAAAACCATTTGATTTTGCCGGTTTATGATAAAGAAGCAGACGATATGGCTAGAATAAGGGCTAAGGAAATATTTCCTGACAAAGAATTCCTTGAAATCAATGGCAACGAACCTGCAAAACATACCGGAATTATTAACTGTCTGACCTGGAATATCAGGAGGTAATTATAAAACACCTGGAGCCATGGCAAGTCCAGCACTTTAAAAATCTTGACCATTATCGCATCCAAAAAACAAAATAGTAAGGGCTTAGGATATTTTATTACCAAAAAATTGGTAAAAATATCCTGTAGTGGGTATTTTATGGGAGAGATAAATTTATTAAGTTTAAAAAGAAGATATTAGGAATTATTTGAAGACTTTCCAATCTTAATTCTTTCCACTATTGTGAACGGGAAATTGTAGTGATAATTTTAACACCATGAGCGAAAAAATATCAATAAAAGAAATAGTGAATGCATTTACACCAGCAAAAGAGATAAGTGATGCAATAAAATTTGCAGGAAGAAAGGAATATGTAAATGATGCATTTTATGGATTGTTGACTGAAGGAGCTAATTTAGCCATTGTTGGTGGGCGAGGAATTGGCAAAAGTTCACTTGCACGTCAGATTATTAACATAGCTCAGGGGGACAATTCTCTACTAGAAAAATTAGAGATTTATAATGATCAAAAACTGGATTTTTTATGTATGTATCTTGCCTGTGGAAATAAAATTAAAACAGTTAATGATTTATTATCTCGTTTATTAACAACTCATAGTTGTTTATTAGAATGGATCTACGACATACCTAGTGCAAATAAAGAGTTAAGTAAACTTAGAGGGGGTTTAGATGTGAAAATAGCAGAATTGGGTTCGGAAATTACCGAAGAAACCACAACAACTAAAGCTATTCAAACTCATGATATTGACGTTATATTTCAGAATGTGGTTAACGAGATTTTAAAAGCAAAAATTACTAAAAACGGAATACTAATAGTAATCGATGAATTTGATCAAATTGAAGACCCAACTGGATTTGCTAAGTTAATAAAATCATTAGCTACTAATTTATCAGGTTTAAAATTTTGTATTGTAGGAGTGGCGCAAGACATCCAAATGTTAATGAAAGAACATGAAAGTACAGATAGATTATTTGCTGGTAGTGTGATTAATTTGCCAGGAATGGAAAAAAGTGAATTGAACGAAATCATAGATGACGCTGAAAAATCAATTAGAAAATTCATAACATTTGACCAGACAGGAAGAGAAAAGTTAATTGAACTAGCAAACGGCCATCCTTACATAGTGCACCTCATAGGAAATCAAGCATTAAGGTCAGCATACCTTGAACCAAGTTATGAAATTAATGAAGAATATATTATAAAAATACTTAGGCAAATTGCTGAAAAAGAAGCTGACCCGGTACTTGAAGGTAGGTATAAAAGGGCAGTTGCATCTTCATATCAACGTGAAGCTGTTTTAAAATCATTATTTGAAGTAATTCAAAAAGATGGTGAAATCCTTACAACCGATGCCTATAAAGTTGCAATAGACTTTGACGTTGATAATCCTAGTCAGTATGTTGGACATTTAGTAACTGAAGATTATGGAGCAGAAATAGTAAAAGTCAGAGAGCGCTACTATAGATTTAGAGATAGTTTGTTTGCTACTTATGTAAAGGCAAGACCTTGGTTAACAAAGAAAGATTAACTATCACCAATAGGTTATAAATGATAGTTTGGATAATGACTTACTTAGCTTTGACTTAGTATACCTGAACGTAGCTTCGAAATGACCATTTTTGCAAATCCAAGATTTTATCTTTAAGAATTTACAATTGTTTGACTTATGGCACAAAAACCCTACAGATTTTCGAAAAAGGCGGGAAGGTATATTCCTAATACACAATCTGGAAATCGTAAGTTTTATCACAAGCTGTTAGCTTCTATTGAACCATATGCTGATTTCGATCCAAATTCGACTTATGGTAAACACATAATGAAGAAAACTATTTCCGACCTTAGGAAATATAAACTGACAAATGAAGAATACAGTGAACATAAAAATTCTCTCGCCACCAAAATAAAGAGATTAAAAGAACTTCAAGATAATAACAAGCGTGAGGAAGGATTTAGAAGAAGAAATGCAATAAATAAAAGAGCATCTGAAATTGTTCAACAAAAAAATCCATTAGTTGCATTTTTAAAAAAGAGAGCCTTTTTAATCGCAGTCATTACAGGAATATTTTTTCATGTGTTTTTTAATGAAATTCAAAAATCAATTTGGGTATTCCTCGGTTGTTGGGTTAGCCTAAGTATTCTTGGGAACTGGATTTTTAATCGAATAAAAAAATCAAATTTTTTTCTAGCTCAAATTGAACTTAAGCATAGTGATTTTGATCAAGACTTACGAACATTAGAACTTAGTAAAAAAGAAGAAATTAGGCTAAATGAGATTGAAATTGAGAATTTTAAAAACCAAATGGAAATTTTAAGAACTAAGGTAAGCTTAAAAGCACAAGATCTATTGAATGAAGATAAGCTTAAATTCATTTTGTCTGAGCAATTTTACAATTCAACAGATTGGAAAAAAATTAGGGTACAAGCCTTACTATCTTTTGAAAACGTCTGTGTCAATTGTGGATCCTTAGAGAATTTAGCTATTGATCATATTTACCCACGGTCCAAATTCCCCGAAAAAGCTTTAGAACTTTCAAATACTCAAATACTTTGCTTAAAGTGTAATAGTTCTAAGGGAAATAGAATGTACTGAAATAAACTAAGTAGATTGACATAAAAATTCGCAAAATATAATGTCAAATTGCTTTTAATGAGATTAAAATAGAACCGCACTTATATGCTTTTATGTTTAATCTATTCTTTGGTATATTAAAATATAAAGGTAGGCAAGTTTAGCTATTTTTATCTGAATACTGTTTTTTGAATATTCATTAAATAGTTAACAATAGGCATAAACACAATTTAGAATGAACATATTTATAGACTCAAATATTTTATATCAAGATTATTTCTTTGAAAATAAGTCAAATAAGAAACTACTTGAATATTGTGATGAAGGTCTATTAACCTTATATATGTCTGAGATTGTACGATTAGAATTAAGAAGGCAATTTCAAAAAGAAATAGAAGAAAAAAATAAAGAAATCAAAAAAGTAATCAAAGATGCAAAAAGGCTAAAAATTGACTGTATAATAGCCGAAATTCCGACTGAGATTCAATTGGGAAAATTTGATAAATTTTATCAAAGGTTAGAATTATATGATAATTTTCACATATTACCTTACAAAAACGAATTTCTACCTGATATTGTAGATAAAGCAATTAACCGAAAAAAACCATTCACTGAAGAAAAGTCGGAGCTTAAGGATGCCATAATATGGAAAACGTATGCTAGTTTCGCTGAAACAAATAATACCTTTGACTGCATTCTATTGACAAATAACACATCAGATTTTTGTTCAAAAAAAGATAAATCTAAAATCCATCCTGATTTAATCCTTGACAGTAACAAATTCTCAGTAGTTAACAAATCTTTTGATTTTATTAAATTATACGCAAGCACTCTTGAAAGCTCTGAAAATATATTTCAAGCATACATTAGCCAAATAGAAATTAATGAAGATTCTGTACTTGAAATAATAGTAAACAATTTTGAAAAACAGATTGAAGAAAGGATGCATCAAAAAGTTGATACTCTTCATCCATCCGATATTTTAGATGCAGATTGTTTTTTTGACGGGCAATTAAGCAGTTATGATTGTGAGATTTTACAATGCGAAGATGTTGATTACGACATTCTTTCTGACACGGCACTTATATCAGGGATTCTTTATGCATCATGTTATACAGAAATATTAGAGTATAATCCTGTAAGAGATCAAGGAGAAGACATATATTCGATTGTAGGTGAAAAATATTTGACTTTTAAAATATACTTTAACTTTGATATGGAAAGAGATGATATTTATTCAGATTTTGAAATAACAGACATAGAATTATCTAATGAAAATTAAACAAACATGAGAAAAGACTTTTTACAACACCTATGGATGATAATATTGTTTTTGGTACTATGCGGTTTACTGGTATGGGGTGTTTGGCTTGTCGAAAAAGTGGAAAATCAAATCTCAATTTTTGGAATTGTAGCTGTTATAATTGCTGCATTTACTTCAGTTCTGACTGTTTCCATAAATAATAGAAAGGCTAAAGAGCGAGAATATGATTTGCACGTTTTGAAGGAAAAGCAAAAAGTATTTGAACATTTTTACAATTCATTTTTTGATCTTTTGGAAGGATCAAAAAAAGGAAAGCAAGCTGTGTCAGCAAAAAATATTAAAGAAATGATGCTCTTTAAACAAGGACTCATGAATTGGGGAAGTGAACATCTTATAAGAGAATTTATTGAATATGACAATAAACTTACTCAACAAGACAATACCTTTAATATGCTAGAAGACGGAAATAAGTTTCTTAAAGAGATTAGGAAAGAAATGGGGTTTAGCGATTCAAAAAACCTTAATCTTATTGATATTATTCTAACTGCAGAAGCAAGAGAAGAACTGAGGAAAGTTAACCAGTAGCTAAAAGCACTAATTAAAGCATGAGTTTGTCAGTCCTTTCTGTGAGGAAATAGTTTTGTCAAAGTTCCAGTTGATATTTTCCAAGAAATTTAACCTAAATATTTTCTAATCCTTTCATTACTCCAATTTCCAGCTTTTTTAAAAATTTCACTTTTGAGGTAGTACATAATATCCTCATCATAAATTTCTGGAGTTTCATTTTCCTCCTCATCATAATACAAGCCTTGGTCTGTTTGAAGCCAAAGAGAAAATTTTTCATACTCATTTAGCCTTCTGACTTCTTCCATTAAATGAGTTTCAATTGCATTAACATAGTCATTCCAATTAAATGAATATTCCCCTTGAATTTGAACACATATTTCATCCCATGTATTTTTCAATCTAGAATCATTTCCAGACAAAGTAATATGCCAGCTTTGAAATTGCCTGATGCTGGTTTTTACAATTCTTTTCGAAATTTGATTTGCAAAGTATAAAATAAGGTCACTTTTTCTCATATTCTAATCGTTCAAAAACCTGCATATCACATTATCACCCCTCCACCACCTCCCTCAAACAACTCTGCATCCATTCTTCCTGCGTAGTTTGATGGGTTTCTATTTCTTGTTCTAGTTTATCGCATAGTGCCATTAAGGAATTGACTTTTTCTACAATGGCTTTTTGTTCATCTAAAGGAGGTAAGGGAGTAATTATCCTTTTCATGTCTCCCAGAAGTAAATTGTTTATAGCTGATCCACCAGATTTTTTTAAAAGCTTAGGAGTTTGGTTAATAATAAAATTTTCCAAATATCGAATATGAAGAAATTGATGTAATATTTTTACAACAGCCACACTCTTTTGAAATGTAGATTTTCTAGTCAACTCATTATCTAAGGCGATTGCAGTCTTCCCAACTGTAGCACCTGTATTTACAATACAAAGATCTCCTGGTTCTAAATTTGTTCTTTGGTGTACCTCAGAAAACTCTTTAAAATTTATCTGTCTAGCTCTATCATACAATAATTTGCCCTTTTGGACATCTTTAGCAGATAAAAAATAGTAACCTGAATCATGTTCATCTTGACAATTACCGTGTTTCCCATCTGTTATTAATGTAGTGATTTCCCCCATCCTACACCAAACCCACCCATCAGGCAATTCATATGGAATCTCCTCCTGCGAAATCTCAGGCAACGGTTTTTCTTTTTTGATTTTTTTCTCCTTAATCAGTTCTTCTTTCTCAGCCTTGATTTTTGCAAGTAGGGTAGATGCGTGTTCGATTGGTATTCCCTGTGCTTGTCGAATGGCACGCCAATCTCGAGTCAACTTTCCCTGAACAGCCAATTGCAATATGCCTTCTCGGAGTTTTTTGATGTTTTCCTTTTCGGTAAAAAAGGTACCGAAATGTTGCTGTAAAAATGCCCACTGACTAGCAGTATCTTGTTCTGTAGCTTGGGTCAACTGATTCAAGGCAGAAGTCACAAAGTCTGCTTTCAACTGTATCCGCTCTTTTGTCATAGCTTCCAATTGCTCCACTTCTGCAAACAATTGATTGACTATTGCTACAATGGCTTTTTGTTCTTCGAGGGGAGGGAGAGGAATTAACGTTTGTCTTACCTTTTCAATATTAAGATTTTGAACCACACCACCTGCCGCCGAGTCTTTAAAACTTCCATAAACATATGGAGATGAAAGCAAATGGTATAAAAAATCCTTGTTTATTGCCTCTTTTACTTCTCTAATCAATAACCAACCGTCATGAATACATCCTGTTGTTCTCATAATATATGGCTTTCCGAAACTCATGGAATTGGATAATATAAAATCACCTGGGACTACAAGCCTTGACATTTTTAATCCTTCGGGAATGATTTTCTCTCCACATTCTTCAATGTATTTTAGAACTCCTTTGGTGTCTCCAATTTTAATCCAATTAATTCCATCAGGATCATCCGTAATAAAATTATTTATCGGTCTTGGTGAACCTCCTCTACAGATGTATGCCGCAGAAGCGAAACGAACCCAAACCCAGTTTTCTGGCAAATCAAACTTTACTTCAGATAGGTCAAAATCTTTGATGGGTTTTTCACTTTTAACATTGCTTTCTCTTAAAACTTTAATTTTTCCAACTTTAATAACCTCAAGTAATTCTTTTGAATTTAACTCGGGGCGGTTGGTTATTCGCCATTGCCTAGTCAATTTCCCTTGCACTGCCAACTGCAAAATCAATCCTTTCAGCTCCTCTGCATTTTTGGGATGCAGGGTCAGTTCTTTAAAATGTTCTAATAACTGCATGGCTTAGCGTAGGGCTTCTGTTAGGACTTTGATAATCTCGTCTTGGATGTCTGAGATCTTATTTTCAGTGGCTTGATATTTTTTCAGCAGGACTTCAGGACTTTCCAAGTCATCGGCTACCTGATGTGGGTTTTTGATGTCCAGGTTGTAGCCTCGGTTTTTGATCTCTTCAGCAGAAACCTTCCAGGCATATTGGCTATAGGTTTCATTTTCCCGATCATTCCACCAAGCTTTTTCTAAATCAAATTCCTTGATATGAATCGGTTTGCCTTTGTTGTAGCTCTTCACTCCATCAGGATAGGGATGCTCAAAGTACCAGATCTCTTTGGTCTGTTGCCCTTTTTCGAAGAAGAGTAAATTGGTCTTGATCCCCGTGTAGGGGTTGAAAACGCCATTGGGAAGGCGCACGATGGTGTGCAGGTTGCAGCGCTCCATCAGTTCTTCTTTGATGCGGGTTTTGACACCTTCACCAAAGAGCGTCCCATCTGGCAAGACCACGGCGCATCTTCCGCCATCTTTCAGCAAGCGAATAATCAAGGCCAAGAATAGATCGGCTGTTTCCTTGGTTCGGAACTTCTGTGGGAAATTGGTTTCCGTCCCATCTTCTTCCACTCCGCCAAAAGGAGGGTTGGTCAAAATGATATCCACTTTGTCACTTGCTCCCCAGTCTGCATAGGGTTTGCTGAGGAGATTATCTCTCCGCACCGCAGGCACATCAAAGCCATGCAGCATCAGGTTGGTCGTGCAGAGCAAATGGGGTAGGGGTTTCTTTTCTATCCCACGGATGGTGGCTTGCAGGTCACGCTCGTCTTGGTCATTTTGCACCAATTTCTTCTTATGGTCTATGGTGCAAGTAAGGAATCCACCCGTACCAGAAGCCGGATCGAGAACGGTTTCCTTGAGTTGGGGATTGATGATATCCACCATAAACTGTGTCACCGCCCGAGGGGTGTAATATTCACCTGATGAACCTGCTGATTGCAGTTCCTTCAAGATAGTTTCGTAGAGGTCATTGAACAAATGACGGTCTTTGGAACTGTTGAAATCGATGCGGTTGATTTGATTGATCACCTGACGGAAGAGCGTTCCGTTTTTCATATAGTTGTAGGTGTCCTCAAATACAGATCGGATAATCTTGGCCTGAGGACTGATGCTGAAATCCAGTTCTTTCAAGGCTGGAAACAACTCATTGTTGACAAAGTCCATCAATGCATCTCCGGTCAGGCCTTCTTCATTGGCTGCCCAGTTTTGCCATTTGAATTGGTCAGGAATCGGGCTTTGGTAGCCTTCGATGGTGATTTCCCATTCTTCTTCCTTATCTGCAAAAATCTTCATAAAGAGCATCCAGACCATTTGCGAGATGCGCTGTGCATCCCCATCTACTCCTGTGTCTTTCCGCATGATGTCACGGATGCCTTTGATATTGGTGGTGATTGTGGTCATTTATTTTTGTTTGTTGATCCCATTGAGACCAATTGTATAAATCGTTTCAATTTTGATCCCAGCGGGGTCACATGTTTATAGTTTCAATATGTTAGCGAGGGTACGACCCAGGAGGGGTCGTATTGACCATCTAAATTACGGTTGTTATAAACATGTGACCTCTTCGAGGTCGAGGTTATTTGGCCTTATATTCATTTATATTTTTGATCCCATGGGGATCATATGTTTATAGCAGTGTCTCGGCAACGAATGGTGCGACCCCGATGGGGTCGTATTGATCGTCTAAATTACGGTTGTTATAAACATGTGACCTCTTCGAGGTCGGGATATCGTTGATCATTTATTTATTTTTATAGATATGCGACCTATTTGAGGACATGGTTTTTCCTGATATCATATTTAATTATTGATCCCAAAGGGATCATATGTTTATAGCAATATTCCGACGATACGTGATGCGACCCCGTAGGGGTCGAATTGATCATGAGAGGAACTTTTTCTATAAACATATGACCTCTTCGAGGTCAAAATATCGTTGCCATTTATCCATTTTTATAAACATGTGACCTCTTCGAGGTCAAATCTTTCTAATCCTCTTCCTCTATCCATTTGAATAAATACGCTGAATTATAATCAACCTCAAATTTTTTCAAGAAATCAATGTATTCTTCTTTGAATGTTTTTTTCTTATGATGTTCTTTTTGATTTTGAATATATGTAATCACATGATTCAATGCAGATTGAGAATAGGAGAAAGCACCAAAGCCTTCTTGCCATTCAAATTTTGATTTGATAAATCTCTTTTCATTTACAAATGCATTCGACGCCTTTTTTATTTCTCGAATCAAATCTGATAAGCAACATGACGGTTTCATACCTATTAAAATATGAACATGGTCCGGCATACCGTTAATTGCAATTAATTTTTGACCCTTATTTGTGATTATTCCTGTGATGTATTTATACAATTCTTCCTCCCAAGTATGAGAAATCAAACTATACCGCCCATTGACAGCTATCACTATTTGAATATAAATCTGTGAATATGTGCTCATCTTCCTAGCTAAATATTAAAGGACTTCATTACGCTATCTGATAAATTTCCTTTTCCAATTCCTTGATTGCATTTTCAAAATCCTTCCCTTTCCCAAAAGCTCTCACTAACTCCACAGGTGAGCCTAATTTATTGATTGGCTGAACTTTGAGGATAGAGCCTTGTTCGATAGTTGTGATCCCTTCTTGCTCATATTTATCCAAAAGGGCATTTAGTACCGCTTGCGCTTTTGCGCTATATTTTGCAAAGTAGTTTCTCTTGCGCACTTGTTCTGCTCTTTCCTTTCGCGTCAAGGCAGGTTGGTCAAAAGCAATGTGACAAATCAGGTCAAAATCATCCATTTCTTTGCCGATTTCCTCTCGAAGTGCTTCCAATAAAATCCCTTGTTCGGCCAATTCGGCAAGCAAAACTTCTTTTTTATCTGCTGCTGTCCAGCGCTGAATGAATACATCCAGAGAGCTGAAATTTTGATCTATGTTTTTGCGGGTATAATCTTTCAAAGATTCTGTGATCAACCTTCCATCCGCCCCAAAATATTGAATACGTTGATTGATGACAGACACCTCTACATCGTTGACATAGTATTTCTTAGGTTCGGAATCAGGGTCCGAATCTCTTATGCTGATATCTGGGGGAGGCTGTAAACCAGCAGGTGCGGCTTCCCTAAACTCATTTTCAGCATCCAAATCTTCCTCCTCTCTCACAGGATACTCGGGTGGCA
Source organism: Mongoliibacter ruber (assembly GCF_003003005.1). Taxonomy (GTDB): domain Bacteria; phylum Bacteroidota; class Bacteroidia; order Cytophagales; family Cyclobacteriaceae; genus Mongoliibacter; species Mongoliibacter ruber. The sequence goes on along the minus strand of NZ_PVTR01000020.1, from coordinate 22,564 downwards.
CCGGAGAATCATCAATTCCAGGTTCGTAAATCTGAACGGGATCTCCATCGAATTCTGGATCAGCAAATAGATTGGTGGCTTTTCTGAAATCCATAATGGTAAAATAGAGCTTCCCTTCGGCTTCCCTGATTCTTGTACCTCGGCCCACGATCTGTTTGAATTCTGTCATGGAAGCAATATTCGCTTCAAGTACAATCAGCTTCACCATCTTGGTGTCAATACCAGTAGTTAGCATTTTTGAAGTTGTAGCGATTACAGGGAATCGCTCTTCCACATCTGTAAAATTGTCTAACTCACGTTTGCCTACTTCATCGTCTCCAGTGATCTTGACAACATAATGCGGGTGTTTTGATACTAGGTCAGCATTGGCGTTTATCAATGCCTGACGCATGCGTTGTGCATGTTCTATGTCTATACAAAAGACAATGGTTTTGGCAAATCGATCAGTAGCTTTTAAGAATTCTGTGATCTTATTCGCTATCAACTGTGTTCGTTGATCCATGACCATTTTGCGGTCATAATCTTTCAGATTATATATCCTGTCTTTGATTTCATTGCCAAATTTATCCAACATACCTGCTGAAGGACGCCAACCCTCATCCAAATTGGTTGTAATCCTCACAACTTTATAAGGAGCCAAAAAACCATCCATTATTCCCTGTTTGAGCGAATAGGTATAGACAGGATCTCCATAATAATCCATATTGGAGATGTCTTTGGTTTCTTTTGGCGTAGCTGTCATACCGATCTGAGTTGCGCCTTCGAAATAATCCAAAACTTCTCGCCAAGCTGATGCTTCAGAAGCCGATCCTCTATGACACTCGTCTACTACGATCAGATCAAAAAAGTCCTTGCTGAACTCCTTGTATGCATTTTTCTCTTCCTCATTGCTTGTCAATCCTTGATATAATGCGAAGTAGATTTGGTAGGATTTATCAATTTTCCGGTTTTTGATGATATGCATAATATCATTTCCGAAAGGGGAGAAGTCACCATTTTTGGTCTGTGTGAGTAGGGCATTTCTATCCGCTAAAAATAAGATTCGCTTTTTGATGCCTGTTTTCCAAAGTCTCCAAATCAGGTTGAAAGCAGTGTATGTTTTCCCTGTCCCAGTAGCCATGACCAAAAGAATCCTATTTTGACCTTTAGCTATAGCCTCAATGGTTCTATTGACAGCATTTGCCTGATAATATCTCAGATTCATACCAGAATCATCCACATAGTAATCTTGCTCTACTATTTCACGTGCTTTTGCAGTATTGATATCTGTGTAATTCAAATATTTTTCCCAAAGGGTGGAAGGTGATGGGAACTCATCCAAAGGGATTTCCTTTTCTCTTGCATCCAGATTGGTTTTGTCATGAAAAACAAAAGAGTCTCCATTGGAGGTGAAAACAAAAGGAATCTGGAGGATTTCGGAGTATTCTAAGGCTTGCTGCATACCTGAACCAACTCCTTTGGTATTGGCCTTCGCTTCAATGATGGCAAGGGGGATGTCTTTTTTGTAGTACAAAATGTAGTCAGCACGCTTGCGAGTTCCCCGTGTATGAAGGGAACCCTGCACGATGATGCGTCCATCGGTAAAAAACACTTCTTCCCTGATTTGTTTTTGAATATCCCAACCGGCATTTTTCAGTGCTGGTGTGATGAATTTGGTACAAATGTCTCGTTCACTTAAACTCTTTTTGTGCATCAGAAAAAATTAAAAGAATAGATTCATTCCTAAATATATCTTTTAGATACCTAAAAGAAAATTATTGTTTGGATTTTTGCTGCTTTTCGTGATTTGCAATAGATGTCTCTCTACGATCGACATGAGAAGGTAAGTGATTTTTGAAAGTAGGGATGGAGAATTAGAGTTTTAGGCTTCTGTCCAAAATATTTCCCGCAGAGTACGCTGATTTGCGCAGAGACAAAGCTGTTTTATCTGTGTTTATCCTTTATGTTAAGGGTTAGTTTTTTCAGTTTTTAAAAACCTCGTACTTCTCCTCTAATTCTTCCACTAGGCTCTGTTCAGCGATTGAAACTTTTCCTAAATTCATCACCATTCTCGCATGTTTGCGTATTGCCTCTTTTTGATGGCCTTGTTCGGTGAATTTGTTGATCGTGATCAAGGCATCCATCAGTCGGAATATGACAATGGTAGAGCCTTTCGCATACTCCCGGATTTGATTGAAGGAAGCGTCCATCAAACCTTCAAACTTCATCGTGTTGGCGATTACCCTGAGTTTTTTTTCCTCATCAAACCTAAATGGGGATGGGAACTGGGCGTGGCTGAGGTAGGAAAGCGTTGAACTCAGGTTGTCTATACATGAAATTGCAGTGTATGGATCATTGATGCCGGGAGAAAGTGCTCGGGATGCGATTTCTACCATTTGATGGATGGAGAATTCCATGTCCTGTTGTGCGGTTCTTGTGGTGCCGAAGATAAACTGTTCTTGGATTTTTTTGATTTCATCAGTAACCAATTCTTCATTTGTGTACAGTGTGGCTAAGTATTCGTCTTTTACCAGATGATAACCAGGCCTGAAATACAGCTCTATCATACCGTTCAGCTTCACCACTTTTTCCATGAGTGATTTGCCATCTATGTATTGTAAGTAGCCATTTCTGGGCGAAGCTATTTTGGTTTTGAATCTGTATGAATTCTTGTAGTTGTCTATTTCATCATCTCTTAGTGTTTTCTGTTCATCGCCGATTTTTTCAGGAAAAAGGGTGTCAATGTCTTTTGAAATGGATGCTGAAATATTGGCAATAACATTGTCTGCCTGAATCATAACAGCAATGCCATGGATGAAAATGACCAAAAGGATGATATTGCAGGTGGCCACAACCAATGCAACTAAAATGGAAAATCTCGGGATAAAGTCGATATTGTCATTTTCCTTGATGGCATTCAATACAAAAAGGCAATAAACAAAAGTGGCTACATAGGTGCCCAAGACCACTTGGTTAAGCCTGATATGCATGAAGTTTTTGATCAACCTTGAACCAAATTGATTGGAAGCAATGGTCAAAGCCACAAGCGTTACAGAAAAAACTGTTCCTGTCACTCCAATCATTGCGCTAGAAATAGTAGTCAGCACACTTCTGGCTGAGTCTGGACTTTCGATAAAAATAAATTTCCATATGCCGAATTCCGGCATGTCAATATTTTGATCCAAGTTCAATAATGACAAGGCGATTGCTATGGCCACAACTATGATGACTATAGGAAGAAACCAAAAGGTTGATTTTAACTCATTCCAAAAAAAAGATAGTTTTTCCATTTCTACTCCTTCAAAACTTTCTAGAAGTAAGGCTTTCCTATCTCAAGTTCCAAATAATCTTTACGCAATCTTCATTTTTCTCCAATTCTTGTAGGAGTATTTCAAAGATTTTAGAATAATCATAGTCAGAAAAATGAAGTGCCTTAAAGCGCGTTGTTTTGCGTATATATATTTATTTTCAAATATCAAGAAAATATTATCTTGCACTAATTCTTAAGTCTGATTAACAATCTAATCTACGCTCTACAACATGACAGTGATTTTTTTGAGAATATTCTTTTTTTGCCTAGTTCCAATTGGAGCTTTTCTCCTGATCAAAGGAGTTAAAAATATAATTCAATCTATCAACGGGGACTTGTTGATGGAAATTTCATATGAAGAAGGATATGGAAAGTTTTCCATTGAAGAGGCAGGTAAGTTTTCTATTTGGCAAAAAGGTCAATTGTTTAAAAAAACTCCTGTGGATTCATTTCGGCCCTATGTTTTAAATGTAGATACGGAGGAAGAAGTACCTATTAGGACTACTTTAATGCGGGCCCATGTCAATGGTTTTTCTGAAGGCCGCATGGAGCTTTTTACTTTTGATGCACCTGTGGGGAATTTTGCATTAGTCCTGAGTGAAGGGAAAAGTATAAATTTACTAGAACAAGTGGCAGGGAAAATTACTCCTTTTCAGAAAATGGGTATTGATAAATACTTTATTCAAGTCAGAAAGTCTGTCTCAGGATTAACTACATTTTACTCTATTTTGATGATTTTTGGAGGAGGGGTTTTAGTAATTGGAGGAATAGTATTTGGTGTTTTGATCGGCAAGCTGATAGGATAAGCCTAAAGAATGGGTTTAGCCATAAGTTGGATTGCTTCATGATTTCTTGATGACAAAATAGATCCCCCATGTGAAGTCATTGGTAGTATTTAAAATTTAGCATTTACAGAAAGGGAATGACAGTTTATGTACGCCATCCTGAATCAGAGCATGCTGAGGTAATGGATCTCCTACCTTACAGCTAATGAGACCCTTCTCCCGTATAGCTATCGGGATCAGGGTGACGAGCCCTAGTTTATGTCATTGGTAGGGGCCTTGACACAATAAATTTTAGACGTATGTTAATAGCACTTTTGTTTTTTTCCATTCCAGCTGTTTGCATTGGACTGCTGTTTTTAAGAGATGACAATAAGAAGAGAAAGTATGTTCTCAATGCGTTTCTTATCCTGAATGCCTTTGTTTTCATGATCCCTATTTCCATGGCATTTTTGTTTAAAGGAGAAGGCCAAAGTATGTGGGATGAAAATAGTGGAGGTGGTGTATTTATGTGGTATTATTTGATTTTATTACCCATTTGTGCAATGGTACTGTTTGCTTTGGCAGTTTTGAAAATAATCTTTACTGTTCGAAGTTCTCGCTGATTTAAGCAGAGACAAAGCTCTTTTATCTGTGTTTATCCTTAATATTAGTGGTTGATTTTTGCTGCTCTTTGCGATTTGCAATAGATGTTTCTTTAGATCAAGATAACAGATTGTAAGATGCGTCATTCTGAACGTAGTGAAAGCCTGCCTACACTAGGTAGGCTCCGGTTCAGGTTGACGTACACCATCTGTCATTTCCTTTCTGTAAATACCACCAATCAACCTGTATTCTTCAACCCACTTGCCAAGGCTGTTGTGATTTCCAATAACCTTTTGACCATCTTTTCAGCTTTTTCAGAATCAGTTTCCTTGACTTTTCTCCAAGCCTGCAATTCATGAATTTGCAACTGATGCAAGGCCTGAAGGGCTGTAGTTCTTCTCTTCAGGTTGTCAAGTTGACTCGTTCTCCTTATTTCACGTGGTCTTGAAAACATCATCTGGATCTCTTCCAAACTCCTGTGGTACTCCTCAATCAAGTTGGTGGTAATCTCTTTTTTCACTACCTCATCCGAAACCAATTCGGAATAAGCTTTCATGATCGACAAATCAGCGTTCATCAGATTGGTCTCCACCTGAATCAGGATATACCTTAGCAATGGCCATGATTCAGCATTGTCTTTAAGTTTCCGATAAGACTCGGGAGAACCTTCTCTCATTGTTTTTAAGGCCTGACCTATGCCGTACCAGCCTGTAATATTGAATCGGGATTGGCTCCATGAGAATACCCATGGAATCGCTCTAAGGTCTGCCAGTGAACGTGCTCCTGTCCTTCTTGATGGCCTCGATCCGATTTTGCTCAATTCCAATACGTCAATAGGAGTAGCCTGCCCATAAAAATCAATAAAGGAAGGGTGTTCTATCAATTTTCTGTAAAATTGAAGTGACTGATCAGATAGGACCTTCAGTGATTCCAAGGGGAAACCATTGGGCTGTTTTAAATAAAGGCTATAAGCAGTTTGCAGTAACATACCAGAGAGCAACATTTCCATGTTGTAGGTACCGTTGATCAGGTTGGCAAATTGTTGAGCTATGGTCTCACCTTGTACAGTAAGTTTCATTTCACCGCTGAGACTTCCTGGAGGCATGCTTTCAAGGAATCTGTGGTATTTGCCACCTCCACGACTGATTGTGCCGCCTATACCATGAAAATAACGGAACTTGACAGCATACTTTTCTGCCACCTTACTCAATTCCTCCTCTGTGCAGTAGATATTATATCGGCTGGCGATGATGCCGCCATCTTTGTTGCTATCCGAATAGCCAAGCATAATCTCCTGAACAGCGGCTTTGGGATAAGCAGGGTGGGAGAGGTAGCTATCCATTATTAATGCGGAGTTTTCCAAATCCTCGATGGTCTCAAAAAGAGGTGCTACCTGGAACACATTTCGGTCTAATCCTGCTTCACGCATCAGCAGGTAGACTGTCAGCAAATCCCTCATGCTTCTGGTCATGGATACAATAAATGCCCCTACGCCATCGCTGCCGTATTGGTCGGTATGCGCCTTTACAGCCCGGTAACAATCCAATACTTTGTCCGCCTCTTCGCCAAACCGTTCACCACCGATGGCAAATGGCCTGTTACTTTTCAACTCTTCATTGATAAATTCAAGTTTTTCTTCCTCTGTCAACTCCCTAAATGGCTTCCGATTGGGAAATGCCTTTAGAAGGATTTGCTCCATGGCTTTGTCATGGTAATCAGAATTTTGCCTTATATCCAGTTTGACCAAGTGGAATCCAAAACAATGCACCAGTCTTTCTACCTGAAAGAGCAGTTTGCTGGCGATTTTTTCGGCACCTATTTCAATCAGACTTTCCCTTAAAAACTTCAAGTCAGCTGACAATTCTTTTGCACTGGAGTACTGGTTTTCCAAAGATCCATTTGCAGTAAAGTCCAACTTGACCAAAATCAGGTTGATGTATTGCCTCCAAGGTTCTAGTGGATTACGGTCAAGTGCATTTTGTCCAATATCCCCCAAGGCCTTGGCTTTCTTGCTGATTTCGGTCTCAAGTTTCTCAGGAACAGGATTTCTGATTTTGGAGAAACTAAGCTTTGAACCCAGTTCAAGTATTTTATTTTGAATCAAGAGCAATGCAGCTTTTCGATGTTCTGCTAAGGTTTCAGCTGTCAGTTCCGCACTCACATAAGGGTGTCCATCCCTGTCTCCGCCAACCCAAGATCCAAACTGTAACTGAGGGAAGTTTTCAGGATGTAACAAGGTCTTAGGATCAAAGCCTGCATCCAACCAACTTTGCTGCAATTGTTGGTCAGTTTTCACCAAGATCTGTGGAAAAACCTTGGTAAAGTAATGCATCACATTGCTGCGTTCGGTTTTGACGGTTGGTTTTTCGAGATATACCTCACCAGATCTCCACCATCTTTCCAGAAGTCCTGAGATTTCGCTTTCTATACTGCTTCTTTCTTTTTTGGAAAAAGAAGTGTTTTCTAATTTAACGAGTTGGAGGTAAAGATCCCGGTGAAGTTCTATGATCGATATCCTTTTGGCTTCAGTAGGATGGGCGGTCAGGACAGGAGAAAGGTGTATTTGCTTGATAGTTTCGAGGATTTCCGATTCTCCAAGCCCTAGTGATTGAAGTCTCTTGAAGGTCTCGCTGTACGACCCTCTGATGGAAGACATGCTTTTTTGGTCCTCCATTTTTCTCCTAAATTGTACTGCGGCATTTTCTTCAACAAGATTCATCAGTTGTAGGTAAATGCTCAATACCTGAATATGCTTTTCTTCCAAGTCGGAACTCATTTCAGTAATAAGGTCCTTATCAAGAGTCTTGTCCAAGATCTTAGCCAGGTCATTCTCTCCTAAGTCTTGAAGGACTTTTTGGAAACAACCTTTTAAAAAGGACACGTCTGTGGAGATTTTTTCAAAAATATAGTTTGGTGTCAATGTGCTCATTTTTTTAAAATTTATTATTCGATATTTTCCCTAAGGGTAGTATTTCAGAAAGAGATAAAAGCCCAATACTCAGTAATCCGAAGGTACAGCCTTCCGATAACGCAGCCTTGAGCATCTTAGATTTATTTCATGCATTTTAGATACTTTTTATATTTCATCATCCATCATTCGAAATTCGATATTTTCACCGATTTGCTCTTCTAAAATTCGAATATGGTCAATGAAAAAGTTCTTCACTTGTCCTAAAAGGCGATGCAGGCAAGCCACTTTTATTGAACAAATTGGCACCTTCAGGATTGTCTGACCAAGCATACTTTACGGCTTTTGGATTTGTGATATTTTCATGCCAGACGACCACTTGGTTTCTTTCTATTTTGGCTTCAGCCCATAGAAATTCCATGTCATCGCCTGCGATCGCAAAATGTTTCAATGACTTCCCATTCTTTGCCACAAGCCCTTCTCCTATGTGCTCAAATGATAGTATTACTTTATTGTTTTCAATAACATGCGATTTGTACATCGGTCCTGATGCAGTCAAATCAGATTCTCCATATACGTTAAACCTAGCCAGTAAGGCTAGTCTTTCTGCCACATCTTTTTTGTTGAGCGGATGGATATCATTCCATTCTCCAAGGTCGATGGCCACAGCCATACCGGTGTTCGGTAGGGCCAAAGCCTGCAGCTGGGCTTCTCTTAATTTTGCCCAATTGCTGTTTTCAATATTTGCTGTGGCTTTCATGAAATTAGGCAGCTGTACATACAAAAAAGGCAAATCACCTTGTCCAAAGTTATTGCGCCAGTCATTGATCATGGTTTGAAACAACTTGGCGTAGTCTTCTGGTCGATCGGCATTGGATTCCCCTTGGTACCAGATTACTCCTTTTTTGGTAAAATGCTTCAAGGGAGCTATCATCGCATTGAACAATCCTACTGGTTTCCACCTGATAAATGTCTGTGGAGGAAGTGCTTCCATGACAGACCCGACCTGAAATTTCCATTTTCCTTCTAGGGGTATTTTTTCACTTTCAAGGACGAGTTCATATGGTTTGTCAGGAACAAATCCGCCTTCTCCAATATTGCTGATCAACCTTACTACAATGGTGTTTTGACCGGTTTTTAATACACCTTCCGGAACGGAGTACCGTCTTGGCGGATATTGGTACCCTGTGCTGCCGACAAACTTTCCATTGACAAACACAGAATCAGCATCGACTAATGTACCCAAATTAAGTTTGGCTGCTTTTCCACTCCAATTGGCAGGCAGCTCAACATCTCTTCTAAACCAAACCACTCCATTGACTCCTTCTAGTTCGCTTCCTTTCCAAAGGCTGGGGTTTTCAATTTCCTTCCATTGATCTGAATCCGTTTCTGGTGCATACCAAGGAAGGCGATCTTGGTAACCCTTGTCATTTTGGTTGAGTCGTCTGTACCAGTCAGATGCAATTGCAGCATCCTTTCTTTCGATCTCTTCGATCAGGTCATCATTTTTGAAACGCTGTACTTCATCATAATAGTCAGGGAACTGTTTGATGGACTCTTCAGAAATCCATGCTTCCACGGGAGAACCACCTAAAGCCGAGTTGATAATGCCGATTGGCACTCCTTGTTTTTCGTGAATAGCTCTGGCGAAAAAGAAGGATATGGCTGAAATAGAGAGAATATTGCTCTGATTGATGGTCTGCCATTTACCGCTGGGCAGGTCCACATTTTCTGTTTTGAAATCATACCTCTTAGGTACTTCAAAATAGCGGATAAAAGGAAAATCAGCAGATTTGATGTCTTCCTCATAGAGGGGGCTGACCCGCTGCATGTTGATTTCCATATTGGATTGGCCGGAAGCCAACCACACATCTCCGATCAGGATATCTTCCAGAACAATTTCATTTTGCCCTTTCAACAGCATATTGAAAGGCCCTCCAAAGGGCAATGGTTTTAATTTCAGGGACCAATTTCCATTTTTATCGGCAATGGTCTGATGGGTTTCTTCCAAAAAAATGACCTGAATGGTTTCACTTGGATACGCCCATCCCCAGATTTTGATAGGGCTGTCTCTTTGCAGCACCATACCCGAACTGATTAACTTGGGTAAAGTGATATCGGCAAAGCTTCTGGCACTTGCAATTAAGGTTAGTAGGAATATTAAAAGGAGAGTTTTTGACCTCGAAGGTAATTTCATTAGGTATGAAGTAGATTGTTTAATAGGTTTTTTAGAAGTTACAATTTCCCGATTTACTGACTTAAAACAAAATGAAAACGGCATTCATACCAGCACTTAAATCTAGTTGTAAAGGGAGGCATCCTCATTGACGGGAATCTAATACTCAATTAAACTTTATTTTTAGGGTTATAATGATTAGTTTAAATGTTGGAAAATTATATAAGTTTCTTAGTTTTTTATCAAACTAGTAGAACAAATTTTAAACAAAACCCCACACAAGTATGACTTCAAATCCAGAAGTAGAAGGCAAGCAGATCGGTGTGATCGCTTACCTTACAGTCATTGGCCTCATTGCGGCTTTTATCATGAATATGGAAAAAAAATATCCCTTTGCTCAATTTCACATCAGGCAAATGCTCGGCTTGTTTGTGACAGGTCTAGCCTTAGGGTTTGTAAGTTGGGTGCCTTTTATCGGTTGGCTTTTGGCCCTTGTAGGTTTTTTTGCAGCCATTTACATGTGGATCATGGGCCTTATGTCTGCGGTCAACGGAGAGATGAAACCTCTTCCGTTTTTGGGAGATAAATATGAAGAATGGTTTCAAAACCTTTGAGCTCAAACTTCTAATTTTTAAATAAAAACAATGAAAAAGTTAATCACACTGCTCCTGATAAGCTGGATAAGTATTTCCGCCCAGGCAAGCGACTGTCCCGCTATGCTCACTATAGGAAACCCAGAATGGCCAAATAGGATTGAATTGACTCAAGGTGAGCACACACGGGTATTTTATTTTGATAAAATGCATTTGACTAAGAAGGGGAACCATTTGGAATTGACTAGCCCCACAGTGATATTCCTGAGTGGTATCCAAGAAGGACCTTATGTAGGCTTTACTTTTAGAGAGCTGCTAATGGAAGATGAGGAGTCTGTGACGGGCAAACGAAATCTTTCATCCGTTGATATGAATACCAGAGAAATAGGTTGTATGGAAGTAGAGAGGGATTTTGGCAGGTCAGGAATTTCATATGACAAGAGTATGGAGATAGAAAAAGAGGACAATGGTAATTACAAAGTCAGTATTGATATTGTTTCGAAAAGAGAGGGAACTAGTTTAAAAGCAGAATTAAACCAGGTTTCTTATTCGGAAATATCCTTTCAGGAGGCCACCAAAAGCACCTATCAGACATCAAATGGCCCAATCGAGGGTACTATTCAATACAACCTTATCTATAATGAAGTCACAAACCAAAATGTAGGACTGCATATCAATTTGGATGATGAGGAAATCAGTTCATTTACTGTCAGGAGTTTTGAAGGCACAGAAGGCTTGTATAGATTGGGCACCATGGGTAGCAAATTCCTCAAAGTCAATCAATATGATGGTGCTTCAATTGATATGGACCTGTATGAATTCAGTCAAGAACAGATTGCTGAAGTTGAGGGTACTACATTTTTTGATTTTGCCCTTGGGGAATTATTGATGCGAGAAAATGAACCAATTAAAGTTACAAATATCAAAGGGGTGGTTGCCCTTTATGGAGAAGAAAATGATTCCTTCGTGGACTTGGGTGCTTATTATTTCGATCCAGAAAAGGCCTTGGAAAATGGCTTCCATTATGAAGCAATTGCGCAGGAACAAGATGCAAGTACAGTCCTAGATGCTTGGGAACATTATAGTTTTAAAAAGCTTCCGGCAATTAGTCTTACCCATCAAAGTGGAGAATTCAAATTTGTAGAAAAATGGGAAGGAGAGCAATTGTATGCGGCTTTTTTACCGATTGAAGAAGAAGAGGAAGAAAAACTGGACTGTGATAGGATTTTTGGAGCGGCCCAGAAGGTTGTAGAAGAAAAATATGGTCCTGATGGTCCTAATCGTGATCAGGAAACAGAAATGATGCAAATTTTTGCAGAAACAGCGGCAAAAGAAGGACTTGATATCGGTGATATATCTGGCTTGGATGGGAATCAGATTCAGGATAAACTCATGTCTATTGCAGAACAACGATGCGGTGGTGGAAGAAGGATGATCTCCGAAGCAAGAGAAAGAACTGCCCAAATTGATGCAAAAGGTCAGTTGGTTTCAAGGGAATATTTTACGCAGATGCCCAATACCTCTCTTTTATTGAGTCGAGGAAGTGGGAAATTACAATTTGTGGCTGAAAATGAAGATCAGGGGAAACAGTCATTGGAAAAAGAAGACAATGAAAATTTAGCGGATATGGCCATGTTTGCCCAAATCATAGGAGGAATAGCATTTGAAGAGGGGAAAACTTATGGACTGGATTTTCAGGATTACAAATTGACACAATCCAACAGTTTTTCCTCAGGATTTGGCGGTGGAGACCGTAATATCCGCAAGCAGACGGTATATCCGGTCAAAGCTGAGTTTCAACTTGAGGTCTTGGGTGTAGAAAAAATAGGAGGAATGGATGCTTACAAAATTGCGCTACATCACAAGGACTATGGAGATGGCCATTTGCTATTGACTCCAGTGACGGGCCCAAGGCCTGGACACAGTCCTTACAATATAGGTGCATACCTTTTCGTAGACAAAAATAATGGCACCATTCTACAGGTTAAAAATGAATATGAAGAAGTAGTTTTCAATTAAAGTGAAGTGCAAAAGGCATGGAACTGAAAAGCACAAAACGGGAAAGCAAGTCTTTCCCGTTTTGCTTTTTAGGCAAAAAAAGAAAAAGGAAAATTGCCGAACATCACCAAATAATCTTCTGCAATCAAAAAATTATGACTTTTATCTGTTTTGATTGCATGGTATATGAATAGTAATATATTTGTTAGATTAATAATTTGACAGTAAACTCAAAAAAAGCTTTATGGAACAAACGTTTATTTATGTGGTGCCCTTATTGGGGATTATTGGACTGATCGTAATGGCTATCAAATCCGCTTGGGTAACTAAGCAGGATGCGGGTGACAGTACTATGGCTGAATTGGCAGAACATATTGCCAAAGGAGCCATGGCCTTTTTGAAAGCTGAGTGGAAAATACTCGGATACTTTGTCGTCATTGCAGCCATCATTTTAGGTTGGTCAGGTACTTTAGTAGAAACTTCCAGTCCTGTGATTGCGATTTCCTTTATTATCGGAGCGGTGCTTTCAGCATTTGCCGGATATATGGGGATGAATATTGCGACCAAGGCCAATGTAAGGACTACTCAGGCTGCCAAAACAAGTCTAAAACAAGCGCTAAAAGTATCCTTTACCGGAGGTTCCGTCATGGGATTGGGTGTAGCGGGTTTGGCTGTCTTGGGAATGGGTGCCTTGTTCATTGTTTTTTATAATATGTTTGTGATTTCCACTGGCGGAGATGTCAATGGTGCAGCTATGGAGACCGCCCTTGAAGTGTTGGCAGGGTTCTCTTTAGGAGCAGAATCAATCGCTCTTTTTGCTCGTGTTGGCGGTGGTATTTATACCAAAGCAGCTGACGTTGGTGCGGATCTGGTAGGTAAAGTAGAAGCTGGAATTCCAGAAGATGATGTTAGAAATCCTGCAACAATTGCAGATAACGTAGGAGATAACGTGGGTGACGTAGCCGGTATGGGAGCTGATCTTTTTGGTTCTTATGTCGCCACGATACTTGCCTCAATGGTATTGGGTAGAGAAATAGTGTCTGCCGATAATTTTGGTGGAATTGCACCCATTCTATTGCCATTGGTGATAGCAGGTCTGGGTTTGATGTTTTCTATTGTAGGAACATTCTTTGTCAATATCAGCAAGGAAACAGACAGTGTACAGACTGCACTTAATAAAGGAAACTGGATATCCATTTTACTTACCGTAGCGGCCTCATATCCAATAATCATGTACATGTTGCCCGAAGGTGATTTGGTACTTTCCCGAGGTGGTTCGATAATTTTTACAAAAATGGGTGTATTTGGAGCCGTAGTAATCGGATTGATCGTAGGCGCACTGATGAGTATGATCACTGAATATTATACCTCCATGGGTAAAAGACCTGTAAATTCCATCATCAAACAATCTTCTACCGGACATGCGACCAATATCATTGGAGGACTTTCTGTAGGCATGGAGTCTACGGTACTTCCGATTTTGGTTTTGGCAGGGGGGATTTATGGTTCATTCCTCGCAGCTGGCCTTTATGGGGTTGCGATTGCAGCAGCCGGTATGATGGCTACCACAGCCATGCAGTTGGCCATAGATGCATTTGGTCCGATTGCAGATAATGCAGGTGGAATTGCGGAAATGTCAGGTTTGCCAAAAGAAGTGAGAGAACGTACAGATGTGTTGGATGCGGTGGGAAATACTACAGCTGCTGCAGGTAAAGGTTTTGCTATTGCTTCAGCTGCTTTGACGGCTTTGGCCCTTTTTGCTGCTTATGTCGGCTTGGCAGGAATTGATTCTATAGATATTTACAAAGCGGATGTATTGTCCGGGCTTTTTGTAGGAGCCATGATTCCATTTATTTTCTCTTCCCTATGTATTGCTGCAGTGGGAAGAGCGGCTATGGATATGGTAAATGAGGTAAGAAGACAGTTTAGGGAAATCCCAGGTATCATGGAGTACAAAGCCAAGCCTGAGTATGAAAAGTGTGTGGAAATCTCTACGCAGGCTTCTATCAGAGAAATGGTATTGCCTGGAGCCATTGCCTTGCTATCTCCGATGATTGTAGGCTTTGCTTTTGGTCCTGAAGTATTGGGTGGTCTTTTGGCTGGAATTACTGTATCAGGAGTATTGATGGGTATTTTCCAAAACAATGCCGGTGGTGCATGGGACAATGCCAAAAAATCCTTTGAAAAAGGGGTCATGATAGATGGTGTAATGCAGTACAAAGGTTCAGAGGCACACAAAGCTTCCGTGACAGGTGATACTGTAGGTGATCCATTCAAGGATACTTCAGGTCCATCTATGAATATTTTGATCAAATTGACTTCAATTGTAGCATTGGTCATTGCTCCTCATATTTCGGAAAGACCACATGGTGAGTTTGCAGAGAAGGTCAATACCGAATTGGAGTCCAAGGAAATTACCATGGAAAAAGCAGAAGAATTACATGAAACTGTTGAACCCTTAGTTTTGAGATAAAATTATTGTTTGTCATAAATGAAAGCCTCTGATTTATTCAGGGGCTTTTTTTTGGACTCACTGGTCTTGGGTGTTTTTAAGATGTGGCGATTACAAAATGCTTTTCATCCATCCACTTAATTAGAGAGGAGTGGTAAAAATAACAATGAACATCAGGGATAAAGAAAGGTAAAAGTAACACTTCGATTTCCGCTATCTCAAAATCACATCATTCCTGGCACCTACATCTTATTCCGACTTTTTTACAGAATCTATACCATTTCTACTCCTCATAAAACTTCACCTTATGCAGGGTCAGGAATTCCTTGATTTTATCCACATGAATGCATTGTCCAAGGTGAATAAAGGAATAGTCAGATACCTTTTTGATTTTATTATTAAACAGAATTTCCTTTTCCACTATATCGAAACCGAGATGTAGGTGTTTTGTAGAAAACTGCATGCCATAGACAATTCCTTCTCGGTTGAAAAGTGGCCCACCACTTTGACCCTTGAGGCCAGGAGTGCTCATTTCTATGCCATTTACCCCTTCATTATCAGCCAAAAATCTGGTCACCATTCCCTCAATCGGAAATCTAGGGGATCCTTTTTTCCCTGTTGCGGTCCACTCAATATCATCAGTTACCTCATTGTACTTAAAATTATTGAATTCGGGGAAAGGAAAACCAAGTCTACATAGAAATTCCCCCTGTTTTATTTGAGAAGAATCCTTTTTGAATATTGCATGATTTTGGTATTTGGGGATTTTGTAGTCGTTGAATTTTATAATTGCCAAATCGAGTTTGGGATGTATTTGGGTAGTAAATCCTGACATATAGTCCACACAATCGACGAAGGTGTTTTTGACCTGAATAATTGATTCTGGACTGTATTTATACTTTAGTTCAAGTCCCTTTAGTTTTTTAGCATACTTGCCGTCTTTCGGGAGCTTGTCTCTTTCGGCTTTGAAGGCTTTAAAATTATTAGTCAGTTTCTCAGAAGAAATAAGCTGATTTACAACGTGTTTACAGGTAATGGCATAGCCTTCTTCATTGACAAAAAATAAAGTTGCCGCGCCGGGAATAACTTTCTTTCCGGAATAAGTCCGCAGGATTGTATGTATAGGTCTTGTAAAACCGGCTATTTTTTCAATTGAATCTTGGAACATGTATCTCTCTTTTTTTGAAAATTGAATTTAAGCAATTTGTAGTTTATGTATTTCTTCTGAGAAAATCGGCATTCTCTACGGGAAAGGTATTGCGTGGACTTGTAAAAACTAACTATAGAAAGCGCAGAAAAACTCAGATGAAGGGTCTCACTTCCATTTCTATTTCCCTTCAAATCATACCTTTTTCGGAATTTACTCTCCTCCTAAATATCTACCATTTATCTAAAAAAATCAAAAACTAGTTTTGGTCTTAATCTCCATCCTTCTCTTTACTTTTTGAATCCAAAGGATGAACATCTCAACATCCATAAATACTTGGAAAATAGAGTAATTAAATTCTATTTTGAGATAGAAAGTTGAATCTATTGAAAAATTCATGTTTGTTAAAATAATATTTTTATTGACCATTTAAGTGAATATTTTATTGCAATTTGATGATTAATTCACAATATTTATTTCAACATATTTTATATAAATATGTTGAAATACAGGCTTTTAAGCTAGTTTCAAGGCTCTAAGCTTTGTTTTTGTAATCCTGTATGATGTTTTCGGTCCAGGTTTTATCTGGTTGTTTTAATGTTATTTTCAATTCAAATTCTCTAAAATTTTATGAAGAAAAATTTTACTCTACTGATTTTCTTCTTAACCGCGCTTTGCATAACCCATGTTGGTTATGGACAAGGGTTGACGGTTAGTGGAAAAGTGATTTCGCAGGAAGATGAGATGCCTCTACCGGGGGTCTCGATCTTGGTTCAAAACACAACTATTGGTACAGTCACCGATATTGATGGCAATTATTCCATCAATGTACCTGACCAAAATAGTGTCTTGACATTTTCTTTTATTGGTTTCAGTGCCCGCACGGTGCAAGTGAATAATCGTTCTACGATAGATGTTTCGATGTCACCTGATACCGAGCAACTCGGTGAAGTGGTCGTAACGGCTTTTGGCCTTACTCAGGAAAAGAAGAAGATTTCTTTTTCACAGCAAGAGGTCGGGTCCGCTGAAATCAACGCATCCCGAGAACAAAATGTGGTGGATGCATTGAATGCCAAAGTTGCTGGTGTACAGGTAACCCGTCAGGGTGGTTCTGCCGGTGCAGGTTCAAGCATAGTTATCAGAGGTATTCAATCAATTTCTGGACAGAATCAACCTTTGTTTGTGGTGGATGGTGTTCCGATCAACAACTCTTTTAGGGCATCAATAGGTACTTCTGGCGGTGTTGATTATGCCAACAGGGCAATAGATATCAACCCAAATGATATAGAAAGCATATCAGTCTTGAAAGGACCTGCCGCAACATCACTTTACGGTATTCAAGGTGCTACTGGTGTGGTATTGATTACTACCAAAAAAGGGAGTAGAAAAAAAGGGTTTACAGTAGACATCTCTACGAACACCTCTACAGACCGTATTATGAATTACTTTCCAGGGCAATTGCGCTATTCACAAGGGGATAACGGAGTCTACAATGGAGGCACCACTTTCAACCATTACGGTGCACCGATTTCTACCTTAAGGTACGATGCAAGTACACCTTTTGCGAAAGATCCAAATGGTACAATAGTAGACATGAACCATCCTAATGCAGGTGCACCTGTACCTGTATATGACAATCAAAGGTTATTTTTTCAGAATGGATTTACCAACGATACCCATGTGGCTGTATCCGCGGGAGATGATAAGTCGTCTTTTTACCTCTCTGCGGGCAATATGTACCAAGAAGGTATCATTCCTAATAATAACTTCAATAGGACTTCTTTGAAACTGACTGCCGATTCTAGGTTGACTGAAAAATTCAAAATAGGAGGTTCGGTGAATTATGTAAACAGTACAAGTACCAAGTTTGGTAGGGGAGATAACTTCTCTGATGCCATTCAGGGTTTGTATAGGACACCACCTTCTTTTGACAACTCAGCAGGTTTTGTTTATCCCAATGGTCAACAAAGAAACTTCAGAGGTGCATTGGACGGTAGTAGACCTTTCAGTCCTGACAATCCTTTCTGGACGGTAAACAACAACCCTTACACAGATAATGTGAGCAGGTTTATTTCTTTTCTTCAGACTGAAATCACACCAAGTGATTGGTTGACCATCACTCATAGGTTGGGTTTTGATTTTTCGCATGACGAAAGAACTCAAATATGGGCACCTTCATCCTCAGGCGGAGCTGCTATATCAGCAAGTGGTGCGTTGGGCGGAAGAATTTATGAAGATACCTATACAGATCAAATCCTGAATTCAGATTTGATTTTGTCAGCTTCCAAAGATTTGAGCGAAGATTTTTCGGCTACTTTCTTGGTAGGACATAATATGTTTTCTTCTTCCACAAGTAGTCTGTTTATGAATGGTACCAATTTCGCCATTCCAGGATTATTCAATATCGCCAATACTCAGGAGAACCCTATTTTCACCAAAACTGACTTTAGAAGAATGACCCAAGCGGTATTTTCAAGAGCCAGTTTGGGATACTTGAATTCCATATTTCTCGAATTGTCGGTAAGAAATGAATGGGCTTCTACTTTACCTGCAAACAACCGTTCATTCACTTACGGAAGTGCAGGTTTGAGTGTGGTTTTGACAGATTTGTTGAAAATTGACAGTAGGACTTTGAGTTTTGCCAAACTTAGAGGTTCTTATGCGGGTGCAGGTAATATTCCTCCTGCTTATTCAACAGACACATTCTATAACATCGCCACTACCGGGACACGTTATGCATCAGGCGTAAGGTTTCCGATAGACGGTGTAGGTGGGGTATTGCTTAGCCAAGCGGCGGGAAATAATAATCTCCGTGCTGAGTTTACCAATACTTTCGAGATTGGGGCAGACATCAGGTTGTTTGAAAATAGAATAGGACTTGATGTGACGTATTACAATGCCATCAGTCAGGACCAGATTGTTTCGGTTCCTGTTCCTGCATCTACCGGTTTTACTTCACAACTGACCAATGCTGGAGAGATCCAAAACAAAGGTATTGAAGCGGTATTGACCAGTAATGTTATGGAAAGAGGTGATTTTTCTTGGGATATGATCTTCAACTTTACCAGAAACAGGAACTTTGTAGTTTCTCTTCCAAATGATGAGCCAATTGTCACCAATATGTTTGGTGCCAGGATTCAAAGCAGGTTGATTCCAGGTGAGCAATTTGGTGTATTTTATGGTAATGGTTATTTGAGAAATGATGAGGGGGATGTACTTGTAAATCCACAAGGTTTCCCGATGATGGATCCAAATCAAGTAATGATTGGAAATCCTAACCCTGATTTCTTGATAGGTTGGAGAAATAACTTCACTTATAAAAATTTCAACCTTACCATGTTATGGGATGTGAGAAAAGGCGGAGATGTAATCAATGTAACTGCTTTTTGGATGGGGAATGGATCGGGTGTTGCCGAGCATACTCTAGACAGGAATAAAGTAGCCATCTTCAATGGTGTAATTGAAAATCCGGGAGGAGACAACCATGGACAGGTGAACAATATCCCTGTGACCCTAAATCAAGCTGCTTTCCAAGGAGTTGGAGCAGCTAATTCATTCGGAAGAGAATTGACCGAAAGATGGGTTCAGGATGGTTCTTGGATCAGGTTGAGGGATGTAACTTTATCCTACAGTGTGCCTTCAAATGTCACGAGCAGGATGGGGATGAGCAGAGCTTCTGTGGGAGTCTATGGAAGGAACTTACTTCTTTTCACCAATTATGGTGGGATTGACCCAGAGACTAACCTTGGCGGACCAAATACCGCGGTAGGTTTGGATGCCTTCACTACTCCAAACATGAGGAGTTTCGGTCTTACTGTAAACGCTTCATTCTAACATTAAAGAAGAAAAGAGATGAAAAATAAGATATTAATATATTTCATGTTGGTGGCCGTCTTGGTGTCGTGTGAATCCTTTGACGAAATCAATACCAACCCGAATCAGGCAACTGATGCATCCATACAGGTTATTTTTCCTGCAGTGACAGCATCATTTGTCTATGGAATCAATGGAGAATCAGCACAGTTTTCAAGTATCCTGATGCAGTACCTGACAGGAGTGTTGGGAGATCAGCAGCAAGTGAATAACTATTCCTTCATAGCTGATATGAGCGATGCTACCTGGAACAGGTTTTATGCCAATTGCCTCAACAATATCAAGAGCATCAAAGAGAAATCGGCTGAGTCGGGTGCTACCCATTACCTTGGAGCTGCAAAAATAATGGAAGCAGTGATCTTGGGATATTCGGTAGACCTTTGGAATGATATTCCATATACAGAGGCACTGCAATTAGACGAAATCAGCCAACCGAGTTTCGATAGCGCTGAAGGACTATATGCACGGGTTCAACAACTGTTGGATGAAGGCATAGCTGATCTTAATTCAGAAAGCACTACCAGCCCTAGCACCAATGATTTGATATACAGAGCCAATAATGAAGCGCTTTGGGTGCAAAACTCCAGACCTAGATGGATCATGTTGGCCAATGCCATGAAAGCCAGGTATCACAATCACCTGAGTAAGGTTGATCCTGCAGGTTCTGCCTCCGCTGCTCTGGCCGCTATTGATGCGGGAACTTTTGGTTCTAATGCAGACCAGCCGATTGTAGTTTTTGGGTCTGAATTCGCAGGTCCTTGGTTTCCATATTTTCAAACCACTTTTGGTGAAAACAATGTGGGCATCAGTCAGCATTTCATCGATATGTTGAGAGACAGGATAGGAGAGGATCAAGATGACCCTAGACTACCGTTTTTCGTGTCTCCGACTACAGCGGGGCTTTATGTAGGAACACCAAACGGTTCTACTTCAAGACCTCAGGGTTCGGTAGTACCTGGACCATACTTAAACTCCAGAGAAGCTCCAACACCAGTGTTGAATTACAGTGAACTGAAGTTTATAGAAGCGGAAGCGGCACTGCGTGCAGGACAGCAAGAAAGAGCGGCTGAAGCGCACAATGCGGCTGTTGCGGCATCTATACAGCGCGTGACAGGTAGTGTAGATGAGGCTTATGTGGCTGAGTATGGTAATGAAACAGGCGCTTCCATTACTTTTGAGAAAATCATGATGGAAAAACATATTGATTTGTTTTTGCAGACTGAGGCTTGGACAGATTGGAGAAGGTCAACACCAGTAGGTGCTGCCAATACAGTTTCAGGAATACCTAATTTAGAGCCATCCCCATCAAACTCTACTCAAGGAGCATTTCCAAGGAGGTTTATTTATCCGAATAGGGAAATTGTAAACAACTCTGCAAATGTGCCAAGTGCAACTAATCAAGACAGGGTTTTCTGGGATAGGTAAAATGTAAATGCTAAATGAAAACGACTATGAAAAATTTGAAAAATATAGCAGTAATACTTCTGGTCTTGGTATTCGCTTCTTCTTGCATACTTGAAGATGTGGAGCCAGAATACGAAGTAGTGGGAGCTGTGGGAACAATCGCGAGTTTGACCGCATCCAACACCAGTCCCACGGTGGGTCAAACGGTAACATTTACCCTTACCATTTATTCAGAACATGAAAATGCCACTGAATTGAGGATGAATAGAATGTCAGGCGGTTCTGCTACCAATGTGGAAACTAAGACATTTACCTCTTGGAATACAGATGATTCTTATGTGGAGACATTCCAGTATACCATACCGGAAGATGCTGCAGGGTCAGCACTTACCATGCAGTTTGTATTGGTGACAGCAAGTAATTTTACCACGGACCGTAACATCACCCTTAATGTAAGTGGGGGTGAGTAACTTTATTTGATTTCAAAACCAAAGAGCCGGTCATTTGATCGGCTCTTTTTTTTGTTTGGATGCTTTCAGGGTTTTAGAGTTAAGATTTTAGATTGTAGATCTTAGATTTTACCGATAGGTAATGGGAAGATTGTAGCTTGAGGATTGAGAAAAGGAGGAAGGATGAAAAAGTCTGTGGTCAATGACAGGTTCAGTCTATAAATGAGGGTTGAGAGAAACATGCCGTCCCTACAGGACGGTGTACAAACTTTAGCGTTAATTTTACCTACATGATGTGCCTCTGGCACAATAAACAGGTGCGTTATCCGAAGGTTGCGCCTCCGGATTTGTGAGTCTTGAGCTTATATCTCAAAAGGGTTTTAAAACTCCAAACAGACACAATCCTATCAACCTTTAACATTTTCAACTTTTAACGATTCACCTCTAAAGCATCAGGTGATCAATCCTACCTTCAGCAGGCAGATACACGATTCGTCAATTCGTCAGTTCATCGATTTCACAATTACTCAGCCCTACAACCTACCACAAACTCAACCTTTAACCTTTAACATTTTCAACTTTTAACGATTCACCTCTAGGGCATCAGTTGATCAATCCTACCTTCAGCAGGCAGATACACGATTCATCAATTCATCAATTCGTCAGTTCATGGATTTCACAATTACTCAACCCTACAACCTACCACAAACTCAACCTTTAACCTTTAACATTTTCAACTTTTAACGATTCACCTCTAAGACATCAGTTGATCAATCCTACCTTCAGCAGGCAGATACACGATTCATCAATTCATCAATTCGTCAGTTCATCGATTTCACAATTACTCAGCCCTACAACCTACCACAAACTCAACCTTTAACCTTTAACATTTTCAACTTTTAAAGATT
>NZ_PVTR01000019.1 GCF_003003005.1 Mongoliibacter ruber | reverse complement strand
CGCTACAATACCTTTAAAACTAACAGAAGAACAGCAAGAACTTACCTCAGCTATCATGAAGTTTTAGCTTGGGTGTCCCATCGCACAAAACAGGAGGGTTGTTGATATTGATGGATACTGATTGATATTAAGATATATGATTATCCGCAATCATGCCACTTAGCAACCAAACTATGGTTTTTTGGCAAACGGATACTAATAGAAAATATTACCCTTCCAACCATAGCATTGAAATGGATTATTTTATTCACTTTTTCAATTTTTCAACTAAAAACACACATGTAAATTCAAAATTCAACTCATGTTTTTTCAAAATTCAGTCCATGTAATTTCAAAGTTCAGATCTTGTTATTTCAAAGTTTATGTTGTAAACTTTCAAAATTCAGCTTAAATTTGAAATAAAAACATGTTGGTTTCTAGGGAAATAGTGTCTGCAATCAAGAAGATAGCACCTATGTATCCGATCATTGCTTTGACCGGACCAAGACAATCAGGAAAGACTACGTTAGTCAAAAATTTATTTCCGGAATACAGGTATGTCAGCTTAGAAAATCCTGACAACAGAAACTTCGCTGAATCGGACCCAAATGGATTTTTGAAAGAATTTCACTCACATGTAATTTTCGATGAAGTTCAGCGTGTTCCCGAATTGTTTTCATACATCCAAAATATCGTAGATGATAGAAGTGGGGAAATGGGTATTTATGTCCTTTCAGGTTCGCAGAATTTCCACTTGATGCACAGCATCACACAAAGCCTTGCCGGAAGAGTTGCAATATTCAAATTATTCCCCTTTGATTTCAAGGAATTGGGAAAAGCTGAATTATTGGGTGAGGGATATTTACAATCCCTTATCAAGGGGTTTTACCCTGCTATTTATGACAGGGAAATCCCATCAAGGATCTTTTATTCTAATTACATTGAGACATACATCAATAGGGACATTAGTGAACTTGTTGCAATCAGAGACCTGAGGATTTTCCAAAATTTCCTTTCCATTTGCGCTGCCAGGGCAGGGCAATTACTCAACCTGAATGCCTTGGCCAATGAATGCGGTATCAGTCAACCTACGGCAAAAGCATGGCTATCGGCATTGGAACAAAGCTTCATTACGTTTCAATTATACCCATACCATAAAAACTATAATAAAAGGATCGTCAAAACACCTAAGCTTTATTTCTATGACACAGGTTTATTATGTCACTTGCTCAAAATCAGCAAAACGGAAAGTTTACTGACAAATCCGATTAAGGGTGCATTGTTTGAAAACATGATGATTGCTGAATATGTCAAACAGATGCACCATCAAAACAATACTCAAGATCTATGGTTTTGGCGGGACGCTGCAGGAAATGAAATTGACCTTTTGGTCGACAAAGGCGACCAAATAGACATCATTGAATTCAAAGCGTCCCAAACAATCAAAACCCAAATGTTTGATGGGCTGGCCAAATTTGAAGAAATCTCCCAAATCAAAAACCTAAACAAATCACTGGTCTATGGAGGAAACACCTCTCAAAAGAGGAGTGCAGGAAACTTGGTTTCTTGGAGGGGGTTTGGAGTACCAAATGATACAAGTTTTTGAATTCATCTTTCTCATGGTTAAAAATTATCCATTCTTTAATTAAAGGGTGAGTTAAAGATTTTTCTCAATTCCAAAAGGATTTTATTAACTTTATAAGAAATAATAATCAGCTTAATACATTGAAAACATTTGAAAGAGCACATTTTAGATACTGATACATTCATTAACTTTTTCAAAAAAAATCCTGAAATAATACTTCAAGCGAATAGCCCTTCACTCAGACATAGAATTAATTACAAATAATCAGGCCCATTTTAAACATATCAAAGGCCTAAAAATTAACAATTAGAAATAAACCTTTTATGGGACGAAAATCAAACAATAAAGACCGGTCAGGAAATAAGAAAGGCGGAAAAATCACAGACGCTGCCCAACTGGCTAAAAAAGTCCTCAACTTTTTGGACAATAATTTCGGACACGAATTCAATTCAAAGCAAATCATAAAAAAACTTGAAATCAGAGACAACATTACCAAAGGTGGTGTAGAACCTGTCCTGCATAAGTTGGCAGCAGCTGGAAGTATCTCCAAAAGCCCCAGAAATTACTTTTCATCTATCAAAGAACCTGAATTTATAGAAGGTGAAGTGGATTACGTCAATCCAAGATTTGCCTATATCGTGCCGGATGCCAGGTTCAAACTTGAAGAAGACATCCAAGTCAAAGAAGGAGACATGAAGAATGCCCTCGATGGCGACAGGGTAAGAATAATGGTCAATCCTGCCAAAGGAAGAAGCGGTAGACTGGAAGGGAAAGTCCTTGAAATTCTTGAAAGAGACAGGGATGAATTTGTAGGCAGGGTGGAAATTTCTCCAAGATTTGCCTTCGTAGTACCTGATTTTAAGAAAATGCACCATGATATCTTTGTGCATAAGGGAGACCTTGGCGGTGCCGAACACAATCAGAAAGTAGTAGTCAAAATGACTGAATGGCGGGAAGATGATAAAAATCCAACCGGAAAAATCATCAGGGTATTGGGTAAAGCAGGTGAACACGAAGTAGAGATCCACTCCATTATGGCTGAGTTTGGGCTGCCTTTCGAATACCCACAAGAAGTGGAAGAAGAAGCCAATGCCATTCCGGATGAAATCAGCCAAGAGGAAATCAAAAACCGTAGAGACATGCGGGATGTGCCTACATTCACCATTGACCCGGCAGATGCCAAAGATTTTGATGATGCCATTTCTTACAGAAGATTGGAGAACGGGAATTTGGAAATCGGAGTACACATTGCTGATGTCACGCATTATGTAAAGCCCAAAACCAAACTTGAAAAAGAAGCATACAACCGAGCCACCTCTGTATACTTGGTAGACAGAACCATACCTATGCTTCCAGAGCGTTTGAGTAATGGATTATGTTCTTTGCGTCCAAATGAGGACAAAGTCACCTTTTCATGCGTATTCGAAATGGATGAAAACGCAGATGTACTCAACCACTGGATCGGACGTACAGTTACCCACTCTGATAAGAGGTTTGCCTATGAAGATGCCCAGGAAAACATCGACAAGCAAGAGGGTGACTACTACGAAGAATTGACACTGCTAAACAACTTGGCTAAAAAAATCAGGAAGCGCAGGTTTGAAAAAGGAGCTGTCAACTTTGAAACCGTAGAGGTCAAATTTAAGCTGGATGAAAAAGGCACACCACTCGGCCTGATGATCAAAGAGCGTAAAGATATCCACAAGATGATTGAGGAATTTATGCTTTTGGCCAACCGAACTGTTGCAGAATTTGTCTTCAATCAAAACAAAGGAGCGGATACTTTTGTATATAGGACTCATGATTATCCAGATTCAGAAAGGTTGGAAACATTTGCCAACTTTGCCAAAAAATTCGGCCATGATGTAGAGGTAGGAGAAGGCGTGCGGATTTCCAAAGCATTGAATAAGCTGATGGATGAAATCGTGGGGAAACCAGAGCAAAATGTGCTGGAGCAACTCGCCATCCGGAGTATGGCCAAAGCCAAGTATACCACAGAGCCAAAAGGGCATTTTGGGCTTGCATTTAAACACTATACTCATTTTACTTCCCCTATCAGGAGGTATCCTGATATGATGGTACACAGACTTCTTCAGCACTACTTGGACGGAGGCAAAACACCTGAGGCAGATACATGGGAAGAAAAATGTCTTCATTCTTCAGAAAGGGAAAAAAGAGCTGCAGATTCTGAAAGGGCTTCCATCAAATACAAACAAGTGGAATTTATGGCCTTGGCAGAAGACAAAGATTATGAAGGAATCGTCACCGGGGTGACAGAGTGGGGAGTATTTATTGAAATCACCGAAACCAAATGTGAAGGTATGGTCAGGGTGACAGAAATGAAGGATGATTATTACGAATTTGATGAAAAAAATATGCGTCTCATTGGGACGAGAAATAAAAAAATGATCACTTTGGGTGAGAAAGTGATGGTCCGTGTGATCGCCACGGATATAGACAGAAGAACCATAGACCTGGAATTTGCAAATAATGACTCAGACAGTAAGCGTAAATAATTTACTTGACAAACTAGAATCCCATATTCAGGGATTGACCTACGGAGAATCTCCCTCGGAATTATACGAACCGATTTCTTATATCATGAGTTTGGGTGGAAAAAGAATCCGCCCACTACTTACCCTGCTTTCCTACTCGCTGTACAAAAGTGATTTTGAAAATATACTTGCACCAGCTGCCGCAGTAGAAGTATTTCACAATTTCACTCTGATGCATGATGACATCATGGATGATGCTCCTTTGAGAAGAGGGCAGGCCACCGTGCACGAAAAGTGGAACCCAAATACCGCAATTCTTTCCGGAGATGTCATGTTGGTCAGGGCTTATGGCATGTTGGTGGATATTGATCCACTACTATTGCCCAAATGCATAAGGCTATTCAATCAAACTGCGGCAGAAGTATGTGAAGGACAGCAGCATGATATGAACTTCGAGGCTATCGATATAGTCCAAGAAGAAGCATACATCGACATGATACGGCTCAAGACAGCTGTTTTGCTTGGCTTTGCCTTGGAGCTTGGGGCTTTGTTGGCAGGGAAAAACGATCAGGAAGCAAAAAAACTTTATGACTTTGGGGTGAACATTGGAATTGGTTTTCAACTGAAAGATGACCTCTTGGATGTATATGCTGACAAAGCAAAATTCGGGAAACAAGTCGGAGGTGATATCATTGCCAACAAAAAGACCTTTTTGCTTATCAAAGCCAAAGAATTGGCTACTGGCAAAGTCAAAGATGATCTTGAAAAATGGATTGCCGCAAAAGACTTTGATAAAGAAGAAAAAGTAAGAGCTGTAACTGCCATTTATGATCAGCTCGGCATCAAATCCCTTACAGAACAAAAGATGCAGGAGTACTTTGACAAAGGATTTGCACAATTTGAATCTTTACATGCGCCCAATAAAGATGCTTTTAGGATTTTACAACAATTGACCAAAGACCTGATCAACAGGGAAAAGTAATCCTTATATATGGAATTATCCGCAACGGTGATCTTGATCATCATCACAGCACTGACATCTTATCAAGCGTGGAAAAAGCCCGCCTTAATGGAAAGGTGGATGTTTACACCCTATGCCATCAAACACCGAGGCCAATGGGACAGGTTTGTGCTCTCAGGCTTTATCCACAAAGACAGCATGCACTTGCTGTTCAATATGTTTACCTTCTATTTTTTCGGGAGGGTAATTGAGATGTACCTGACCTATAAGCTAGGCATGGGACTTGGAATATTGACTTATGTGGCATTCTATATTGCTGCAATTGTAATCGCTGACATTCCTACTTACCTGAAACACAGCGACAATAGTTATTACCGTGCACTAGGTGCTTCCGGTGGAGTTGCAGCAACTGTTTTTGCGAGCATAATTCTTATGCCACTCTCAGACATTTGTCTTTTTGGGCTGCTTTGCCTTCCAGGATTTGCTCTGGGAATACTATTCCTGATTTACTCGGTAGTAAAAGGTAAAAAAGGAGACGATGCCATCAACCATGACGCACACTTATATGGAGCCCTTTTTGGGATAATATTTATTTTGATTCTTTCTCCACAGAGCGCAATGGATTTTGTAGAACAAATAAAAAACTTCAGGTTATTTTAACCTGAAGTTTTTAATGGTTTTTGCTTGTAGATTTTTGGGGAATTATTTCCCCTTTTTGAGTTGTCTGATATTTTTATCAGTGACTGACTTCAAAAGTGGGATCCAATTTTCACCCTTGTCTTCAGCAAACACATCTGGACCTGGTATTCCTACCCGCATACCTACTACACTTTCAGCAGTACCGCCCTGCCCTTCTTCTTTAAAATATATATCCACTGCATTAATCACGTTGGTAAACTTGGAAAGCTTGTCTATGCAACTTCTGATTTCTGCCTGTACAGCTTCACTAATATCCAAATTGACAGATTGAACGTCGATTTTTATTCCCCTATAATTCTCTGTGTAGTTCATAAAATTTATTTTAGTTGAAAATACCTCTCCTTGGCGGAGTTTTTGTTCCATTATACGAGAGCCAATATAGCTCAGTTCAAAATTAAATGTTTAATCTTAAAAATAAATCCAATGGAAATTTTTAATAGAAATGATTTTATAAATCTATCCAAAAAAAAGGCCAATCCTTTTATAAGTATTTACAGTCCCACCTCAAGACAAAGTTCTGATGGTTATAAAAAAGACCAGATCCACTTCAAAAACCAACTGAAGGATGTCACTGTAAAATTGGAAAAAGAGTACAAGATGGAAGATACAGAGATCAACAATTTACTTGCTCCTGCTTCCACATTACTAGAAAACCACAAATTTTGGCAAACCAACTCTGATCTACTTGCTTGTTTTATTTCCGAAGACGGCATGGAAATGATAAAAGTTCCGATTGACTTAAAAGATGGCCAAAATTTCGTTGGAAGTAAGCCTATGCTTTTGCCAATGATACCTGAATTGTCTGATGACGGTCATTACTATATACTGTTGCTTAATTTGGATCAAATCAGGCTTTATGAAGCCACTAGAAACACTGTCCAGGAAATCATATTGGATCCTGAAGAGGTAGCTGTCTCCTTCACTACTGAAGAAGAGGAAGACGAAAACCAAAAACAATTACATGGTCAAGGTGGTGTAGGAAAAGCAGGGGCCATGTTTCATGGTCATGCAGGCGGTTCTGATGAAGAGAAAAAGGTCACGATTCTGAATTATTTCCACAGAATGACCAATATGCTTGAACCCAAGCTTTACAATAACCCATTGCCACTGGTATTGGCTGGTGTTGATTACCTGATACCAATTTTCAAAGAAGCATCAAAATACAATCATTTGCTTGACGGACATGTCAGTGGTGCATATGGCGAAAAAGACATGATGACCCTACATCAGAAATCATGGGAAGTAGTGGCTCCTTTTTTCGAAAAGGAAAGAACAAAAAGAAAAGAAACTTATGACCAAAAAGCAGCCGATGGTTTGGCTATCAGCAACGATAAGCTAAAAATCATAAAGGCTGCATTGACAGGTGGAATTGACACTCTACTAGTAAATGCAAACCACACCCACTTATTTGGTTCCTATGATCCAGAAAATCATCAAATTGAATTAACTGACAAACAAGAAAATGGAGGTCACTGTTTGATTGATGAGGCAGCAGCCAGAGTCGTGGAATTCAAAGGCAAGGTGTATATGGTTGAGGAGGAAAATATGCCAGAAGAAGCTCAAATAGCTGCCATTCTCAGGTATCCGATTTGATCTGATCAGCACCAAAAAAAACCGGAAGAAGCAAATTCATCTTCCGGTTTTTTTTATGCATAATGATTTTTATTTGGCATCTACATCCAATACCACATTCCGCTAAAGCATACCGAGAAACCCAACAAGAAACCCCATAGGATTTCAATTGGCTTGTGGGCATTCAAGTATAGCCTAGATGAGCCTATTGCACCTGTCAGCACCATAGTTCCTAAAAAGTAAGGCATCATTTGAGATTGTGGATTCTGAATCAAGACATACAATACAAATCCCAACAACCCTGATACCCCCATCATGTGTGCACTTATTTTTGCAAAAAAAGTAACAATGGTCAGGATAATGATACAAGCTGTAATCAGAAACAAAGCCATTACTATCAATGGATCCAGTTCCTGCTTGGTAGAAAACAGGTATGTAGCCAAAAGGAAGAAAGCACTGATCATGGCGAATGGCAGAAGCCTTTCATTTCTCTCCTTCATATGGAGAGAAGGGATATTTTTAGTTAGCTTCAGTGTAATAATACTCAGTGAAGGGATGATAAAAGTGGTCAGGAAAACCATAAACACCAGCAACAAATTTGTAGTGAAAGTGAATTGAGGTGGCTGTTCTGCTTTGAAAAGCAACAAGGCCACTACGAATGTTGGCATAAGTAGTGGCTGAAACAAGTAGGTAAATAACAATGCTAAAACTCTGTACACTTATAGCTCTTTTCTTAACCTGGCGACTGGAATCTGTAATTGCTCTCTGTACTTGGCTACTGTTCTTCGGGCGATGTTGTACCCTTTATCATTGAGCAGTT
This sequence comes from Mongoliibacter ruber, assembly GCF_003003005.1. Lineage (GTDB taxonomy): Bacteria > Bacteroidota > Bacteroidia > Cytophagales > Cyclobacteriaceae > Mongoliibacter > Mongoliibacter ruber. The sequence continues at coordinate 34,109 of NZ_PVTR01000019.1, read as the reverse complement.
TCACAAGCTTATCATCAGAAAGAGGCTTTCTTTTGTCTTCATTGTCTACCATTTGATTCAATACAGATTTGACTTCCTTGTTACTCACATCTTCACCGGAATCAGTGGCTATTCCTTCTGAGAAAAAATACTTGAGCGGAAAAATCCCAAACTCAGTTTGAATAGATTTGCTATTGGCGACTCTTGATACAGTAGAGATGTCCATTTCAATTTTTTCGGCAATATCCTTTAATATCATGGGCTTGAGTTTGGTCTCATCCCCTTCTATAAAGAATTCAGTTTGATAATCTAGAATTGCCTGCATTGTTTTCAATAAAGTCTGTTGACGCTGCTTTATGGCATCAATAAACCATTTTGCAGCATCTAGTTTTTGTTTGACAAAAGTAACCGTATCCTTAAGTTTCTTGTCTTTTTTATCACTCTTATCATAGGCATCAAACATCTCGGAATAAGACCTACTTACTCTTAACTCAGGAGCATTCTTAGAGTTTAAAGATATGTCAACTTTTCCTTCGACATTGGTCAGTATAAAATCCGGAATGATATACTGCGTTTTAACCAACCCGTCAGATACGCCCCCCGGCTTTGGATTTAGCTTAATGATTAGGTTTACGGCTTCTTTGAGTGCCTCATCTTCAATCTCAAGCTTTTTCTGAATTTTGGTATAATGCTTTTTGGTAAACTCCTCGAAACAATCATTGACAATCTTGATGGCATTGATCACAGCAGGGTCTTCCGGGTGTTCTTTCCTTTCCAATTGGATCAAAAGACACTCTTGAAGGTTTCTAGCGGCAATTCCAGCTGGGTCAAATTCCTGGATCTTTCTCAGGATCTCTTCTAATTCGTCCAGGTCTGTTTCTATATTTTGCGAAAATGCAAGGTCATTGAGAATGGCCTCCAAATCCCTTCTGATATACCCATCATTTTCTATACTTCCGATAAGTTGCTTTCCTATGTTTTTTTGCCTCTCGTCCAGTTTCAAATAACCTAGTTGCGAAACCAATTGCTCGTGAAGAGATGATCCGCTGGAAATCGGTATCTCACGATCTTCTTCGTCAGGCGAGTAATTGCCGTCACCTTGCATTTTGTACCCACCGTAGTCATCATTGAGGTAATCGTCAATATTTAGATCTTTTTCATCAAAGGAGGCTTCCTCATCAAAGTTATCATCAAAATCATCATCTTCAGATTCCTTTTTCTCCTCATCTCTTCCTTCTTCAAGCGCAGGATTGATTTCCAATTCCTCTTCTATTCTTGTATCTAACTCAGCAGTAGGCACCTGCAACAGTTTGATGAACTGTATCTGTTGCGGAGATAGTTTTTGAGATAAGACCTGGCTTAAATTTAATTTCTGCATATATATATTCTGTTAGAAAAATCGACTTGGTTTCTGATTTACTCAGGATTAGCATTTAGGCTCCCAAGTCATCAAATTTAGGAAATTAGAACAATTTATTGATAAAAAGCTTATTATATCGTTTTTTTGCATTCCTTTAAAAAGACCCATGTCATGGGTTAGTTTAATATTTCATCAACATTATCAATTTGATATGGCTTTTAACAAAAGAGAAAAAATCAAGGATCTCTTGTCTGGAGATTTTCTGGACACGCAAGTGAGCATCATGGGTTGGGTAAGAACCAAAAGGAGCAATAAGAATGTCTCCTTCATCGCCATGAATGATGGCTCCACCATCAAGAATTTTCAGGTGGTCGCAGATCCCAATCAGATTGACGATGATGTCCTGAAAAAATGCACTACTGGTGCCTGCCTGAAAATTACTGGAAAAGTAGTTGCCTCTCAAGGAGCTGGGCAACAAGCTGAATTATTGGCAGCATCCATCGAAATACTCGGAGAAGCTGATCCTGAGAAGTATCCACTTCAGCCAAAAAAACACTCTCTGGAATTCCTGAGAGAAATCGCACATTTACGTGTGAGAACCAACACTTTTGGCGCAGTTTTCAGAGTGAGACATGCATTGGCTTATGCTGTCCACAAGTATTTCAATGACAAGGGCTTCTTTTATATCCATACTCCTATCATCACAGCTTCTGATGCAGAAGGTGCTGGAGAGACTTTCAAGGTGACCACCCTTGATTTGAAAAACCCACCTTTAGATGAGGCAGGGAAGATCGATTACAAACAAGATTTCTTCGAAAGGGAAACCAACCTAACCGTATCAGGTCAATTGGAAGGTGAGTTGGCAGCTATGGGCCTTGCTGATATTTACACCTTTGGGCCGACGTTTAGGGCCGAAAATTCAAATACCACAAGACACCTTGCTGAATTTTGGATGATAGAACCTGAAATGGCATTTTACGATGCGGAAGACAATCAGGATCTGGCGGAAGATTTTCTCAAGTATGTGATTTCTTATGCTTTGGAAAATTGTATGGATGACTTGGAATTTTTGGACAAAAGAGCCGAAGAAGAGGAAAGCACCAAAAAAGCTGATCAAAGATCTGAAATGGGGCTTATTGAAAGGTTGAAATTTGTAGTAGAAAACAAATTTGAAAGGTTGACCTACACAGAGGCCATTGACATTCTCCGTAACTCCAACCCTAACAAAAAGAAAAAATTCCAATACCTTATCGAAGGATGGGGAGCTGATTTACAGTCAGAACACGAAAGGTTCCTGGTTGAAAAGCACTTTAAAAAACCGGTTATTTTAACAGACTACCCTAAGGATATAAAAGCCTTTTACATGAGGCAAAACGAGGATGGCAAAACAGTAGCCGCTATGGATATCCTATTCCCAGGTATAGGCGAAATTGTCGGTGGTTCTCAAAGAGAAGAAAGGCTTGACAAACTGACCAAAAGGATGGAAGAAATGGATATCCCTGCTGAAGAAATGTGGTGGTATCTGGATACAAGAAGATTTGGCAGCACACCTCATGCTGGATTCGGTTTGGGATTTGAAAGAATGGTCCTATTTGTGACCGGTATGGGAAATATCAGAGATGTCATTGCCTTCCCAAGGACGCCTGGACATGCTGAATTTTAAGTAAAATTAATTTTAAATGAAAATGGCTGTCTTGATTTGAAGACAGCCATTTTTTTGTTTTTTAGCATCAAGATTTTTTTTCTCAGCTATTTCTGCAAATCGGGTTGCTCTACTTGCGCTACTGCAACTACCGCCTCAGTGTCTATAACTTTAATCCTCCTGATCAATGGAATACAAAGCAAACTGAAAACAATGGCTATATAACCGATGATTTCAAAATTTACCAATTCACCACTTGCATTTTCTGTCAATACCATGCCTGCAAAAAAAGATGCAACTCCCGCTCCTAATTGTTGAACAGCAGAGTTGAAACTTAAGAAGCTTCCCCTGTTCTCTGGTTTTGCGGTACCTGTAATCAAAGCCGCTGCGGGAACCATTCTTCCATTAGAGGTCACAAAAAACATAGTCGTAATCAATAAGACATAGGGAATTGGCGTAACACCTAGCTGTGTAATCACTCCAATGGGAATGATATTAAGCGACATAAACACTGTAAACACCTTAACTTTCCCATAGCGGTCAGTTAGCCTACCTACCCAAGGAGAAGTGAATATGGTAAAGAATCCTCCGGAAATATAAATAAAGGTCAGCTGCAGATCCGTGAAACCAACATTAGCTACCATATAAGGGCTCAGAAACGGGATAATAGTAAACTGCCCCAACATCATCATGATCGTCAGTGTGATGGCTCGCATTTGATTCGGATTGCCTGTCACCCTTTTGATCACCTGAAGCGGACTTGGTTTAAACCTTTGCTCTACCAAATGTGCCGTAATGTTTGGTATAAATTTATAAATCATCCAAAATATAACAAGAGACAATCCCGCAAGAAAGAAGAACGGTGCATGCCAATTTGAAATACTGGCGATAAACAAGCCAAAAGGCACCCCAAACACTGAAGCAACAGAGAAGGCTGCCATTACCAAACCCATAGCCCTACCCCTTCTTGCGTCTGGAATCACATCTCCAATTATCGCTAATACCAAAGCTGAGGTCAGCCCTCCAAAAACTCCTGAAACAATTCTGGAAATTAAAAGAATCGGATAATTTGGGGAAAGGGCACATGCCAATGTACCTAAGAGAAACCCCAAAAACACCCATAGCATGATCTTCTTCCTGTCATACTTATCCAATACAAATGCCCCTAAAAAACTGCTAAGTCCGGCACTAAATGTATAAGACGAAACCAAAAGCCCAAACTCTCTAGGGCTGATATCGAATATTCTCATCAATTGAGGTCCAAGAGGCATCAAAATCATAAAGTCCACTATGTGGGTAAAATTGATAGCTGCAAGTGTCCACAGTAGTAGTCTTTCTTGTTTCATAGGTTCAAAATCCTCATCTACAACTGAGGTCAATTTGATAAAGTTCTAAGGACTCAAATTTAATTCACCGATTGTTACAAAAAGCTTAGTCAATCTGCATTTCTAAAAAGCTACTGGGAATACTTTCTATGATATCAGTGGCTATCATTCCCCTTGCCTTTGTCTTAGAAGCTATCTCTCCCGCTAGACCATGGTGAAAGACACCGCATAGACTAGCGTTGAGAGGATCGTATCCCTGACCCAAAAAAGAAGTAATCATACCGGTTAAGACATCACCTGAACCCGCTGTAGCCATATGTTTATTGCCGGTAGAATTAAAATATTGCTTACCATCGGGGGTAGAAATACTCGTAAAAGCTCCTTTCAGCACCAAATACACTTTATGCTGCACAGCATATTCAGAGGCTTTATCCAACCTTTCAAAATGATGGGAGGATTTCCCTGTCAACCTTTCAAACTCTTTCAGATGAGGGGTCAAAATACTTCCTTTTGGAATTAAGTCCCATAATTCAGGATGCTTGGAAAGCACATTCAAGGCATCAGCATCAAGGACCATGGGTTTGCCAGTAGACTGGAATATATTACGAAGCAAATCTTGCGGAACTTCTCCCAAGCCAGGCCCAATTCCTAAAGCATCAAACTTATCAAGCTCATCTAGGATTTTCTCACCCTCCACCATTGCTTCGCAACAAGAAATATGGATTACATCTTTGGAAGCCCCTTCTGCCCACACATGCACAAGTCCACTCCCTGTCCGCATAGCTGAGCAAGTACTAAGAATTATGGCGCCTACTTTGCCACCTCTGCCGCCGATCAACAAGATCCTTCCAAAATCACCTTTATGACTAAAATTATCAAAACGCTTATGCATTTTTTGAATATCACTTGCTTGGACAAATGACTTATTACTTCCAAATTGATCCAAAAAGGAATCAGGAATTCCAATATCTGCGATATGTAGATCTCCTACATATTTGGAATGCTCAGGGATCAAAAGTGACAACTTGGGGAATTGAAAACTTACCGTCATATCCGCTAAAAATGCCACTCCCTCAACCAGACTATCAGAGGGAAGTCCTGAAGGAATATCAATGGATATTTTTTTTCCAGACAATTGATTCAATGTATTTACCACTTCCAGATATTCCCCTCCTAATGCCCGGTTGATACCAACCCCAAACAAAGCATCGATAATGATAGCGCTAGAGGCTAATTCAAAATCAATTTCAGGATATTGATAACGACTAATACCCTCCGGAAGCTTATCAAAATTCACCTGCCAATCAACACTACTGTTTTCTTTAGATGAAAACAATACAACACTGACAGCAAACCCTTTTTCAGACAATAAGCGGGCAATAGCTAAACCGTCTCCTCCATTGTTACCAGGCCCTGAAAAAATAAACACTTTTTCTTGAACACCACTAAAGCCTTTTAAAAACCAAGAAACAAAACTTTCAGCTGCCCTTTCCATCAATTCCCATGAACTGATCCCTACCTCTCGGGCATAACTCTTGTCCAATTCAGCGATTTTTTTACCGGGGAGTATACTAAGCATTTTTTAGAAATTTGTCTTTTTGAAAATCCTGTTTAGGAATCTTTACAAGTAATAAGAAACCCAATCCTACAATAAAAAACAAACCTAAGGCCAAAGATGAATTTCTCATATTACCAGTAATCTGCTCGATAAACCCATATGAGAATGTCCCTATTACAATGGCAATCTTTTCCGTAACATCAAAAAAACTAAAGTAGGAAGCATGATCAGTAGTCTCGACTGGAATCAATTTGGAATAAGTAGACCTTGAAAGGGATTGGATCCCTCCCATCACCATCCCAACTACAAAGGCCAGTGCATAGAATTGATATTCATTGATCACAAAATATGCCGATCCACATATTAAAACCCAAATGAAAACCATAATAACCAATGAATACTTATTCCCAAACTTTTTGGATACAAAAGCAAAGAGAAAACTACCAACTATTGCTACCAACTGGATAATCAGTATAGTAATGATCAATTTGTCTCCGGGGAGCCCAAGTTCCTTATCTCCAAAAGTGGCGGCCAAATACATCACTGTCTGTACACCCATGCTGTAAAATAGAAAAGCCGCGAGAAACCTGTTCATTACTGAATTTCCTTTCACCACATAGAAAACCTTTTTAATTTCTTGATAGCCCTTAAATAAAAGTGCTCGTTCAACTTTTTTATTGTACGGGTTATCGGGCAAATATTTGAAGGAAATTTGTGAAAAACCTGCCCACCAAACACCTGTAATTAAAAAAGACCACCTAGCTGCCTGCCCGCCATCACTTAGTCCAAATGTAGCTGGAAATTCAATCATCATAAGATTAAGCACCAACAAAATCACACTGCCAATGTAGCCTAAAGCGAAGCCCCTCGCACTTAGAAAATCAAATTCTTCTTCTTTGGCAATTTCGGGCAGAAAAGCATTATAGAAAACAATACTTCCGGCGTATCCAATACTGGCCAAAACAGCACATAAAATCCCATATTCAAGATTATCACCGTCAAAGAAGAATAAGCCAAGACAGGAAATAGAACCCAAGTAGGCGAAAAATTTCATGAAGGTTAATTTTTTACCTCCTGTATCAGCAATTCCTGACAGCAATGGAGATATGATGGCAATCACCAAAAATGAAAATGAGATGGAATAAGAGTACAAAACAGTATTGACTATTTCGTAACCAAAAAAAGAAACTATATCACCCCTATCTTCAGATTTGGTGACACTGTTGAAATAAACTGGAAAAATGGTTGAGGTAATGACTAAACTATAAACGGAATTTGCCCAATCATACATGGCCCAGGCACTTTGGACCTTTCTATTAGAGGCTATCGCTTTCCCCATATTGACCAAAATAAAAAAGCTATTCCATAAGGAATAGCTTTTATTTGTTATAAGAAATAATTTTTAGTTTTGAACTTTTCCAACTGCCGCGTAGAGTAGTTTTCTTGCGTCTGCCTCTCTTAATTCAAACTGAACATCTGAGATAGGACCCATTTTCACATCACGGTCAGCTTTCATGGAAATGGTGATTTGATCCCTTTCCACTTCAGATAATTGATCTTTCTCCTGGTTTACCCAAAGAACGATGTCATTGGTAGTAATTAGAACATCATTAGCCTGAATTCTCGGCTCTGTACCATACAGGGCTGTATTCTTAGGCTTCCCTACATATAGATAAGAAATCAAGGACTTCTTTTCCAATTTTTGTAGCTGTGTAGCTTGAGGGATTTTTTGCTCTACCATGATTTCTTGTTCCCTCAATACGGTAGTCACCATAAAGAAGAACAAAAGCATGAAGATAATATCCGGGAGTGCAGAAGTAGGGATATTTTCGGAAGTGCCTGTTTTTTTCTTGAACTTTGACATATTAATTTCCTCCTATTTTATCTGGTTCTGCAATTGAAATTGCCATTGGTATACCTTCTTTACCTCTGTCTTGTAACTCCTTTTCGGCAGGATTTCTACCTGTCAAGGCTCTATACTGATCAGCTGTAAGACCAACACGCTCAGCGTAGATTTCAAAGTAAGCTCTTTTTACCTGATCCAAAACTTCCAAATACATCTCGTAAGAAGTACCTCTGTTGGTCTTGATCGATACTACTGCACCACCCGACATTGGGTGATCAGAAGAAGCTGGGTCTCTGGAAGCCTTTTCACGAAGTGAAGAAGGAAGACTGTTGAATAAAGCTACAGCTTCTTCATCAGGAGCTCCAAAGTTTAAGAGGAAAGATTTTACTTCCTCAGCAAGAGTACTGGCGTCATCCATATACTCGCCTTCTACCAAAAGCTGGTCATTTGCGTTGACCAAAATGTTGAAGATATTTCTTTCGTTCAACAAAATTTCCGGTGGAGGTTGGTTAGGATCCTGCTTTGGAGGCAGGAAGTTAAGAACACCCTTGTCTGAGGCAATTGTAGTGGTAACCAAGAAGAATATAAGCAACAGGAACGCGATATCCGCCATGGATCCTGCATTTACTTCCTGGGCCATTCTGCCTTTTTTCCTTGCCATTACTTGATTGCTTTATTGATTTCTGTAAATACGATTCCTAACAACGCTACGAAGAATAGCACGTATGTCGTCAGAAGGGCACCTCCTACGAACTGTGAAAGTCCTGGAGTCAAATTAAAGGGGTCTGCAGCAAATCTTGCTGTAACTTCATTGTCAGCAATAGAATACATGACAAAGAAGACAACTGCAAGAGCTACGACCGCCGCACCGGTTTTTATCAGGCTACCAGGATCACCTATCGACTTGATTAAAGGCATCACGATCGCTAGTATAGCACCGATAATGATCATTATCTCTGCTACGTATAAAAAGATGTCTATTGAATCCATAATTGATTTTTTCTTTAGTTAATTGATTTATTCTAAATGGAGCATACCTCCATAAAGATTACTTGGTCAATTTGTGCTTAACAAGCATATCTACCAAAGTAATGGAAGCATCTTCCATGTCATTAACCAAAGAGTCAATTTTAGCAACACAATAGTTGTAAAACAACTGTAGGATAATCGCTACGATCAAACCAGCTACCGTAGTCAAAAGAGCGATTTTGATACCACCAGCCACGAGAGATGGAGAAATATCACCTGCTGCTTCAATAGCATCGAAGGCACCAATCATACCGATTACTGTACCCATGAAACCAAGCATTGGAGCTAGTGAAATGAATAGAGAGATCCATACCAATCCTTTTTCAAGACGTCCCATTTCCACAGAACCGTAAGCAATGATTGATTTTTCTACCATTTCAATGCCTTCAGTGTATCTCATCAACCCTTGGGTAAAGATAGAGGCAACTGGACCTTTTGTGCTTTTGGTAACATCTTTAGCTGCTTCAATACCACCTTGTTCAAGTGCTTCTTCAACTCTAGCCAAAAGTTTTTTGGTGTTGGTTGTAGAAAGGTTCAAAGTGATGATTCTTTCCAATGCTACAGCAAGACCTAAGATCAAACAGATCAATACTGGAGACATGAAAGTAGGATCACCTTCAATAAACTTTTCTTTGATAATCTGATGGAAGCCTTTGTCTTCGTCGATGATTTCATCATCAACTACTGCCGGAGCAGCGGGAGCAGTTTCAACAACTTGCTCTTCTTCTTGTTCAACAACTTCTTCAGTGGTTTCTTCTGCAGATTCGTCTGCGTCCTGAGCTTTTGTAATCACCGGTGAGAATAGGAATCCGGCAAGCATGAACAAAGCGATTAACTTTTTCATAATGTAGTTTTTAAAGAGAAATTAAATAAAGGTTAAACGGTTTCTAAATTAATATTGAGATTTTAAAGTTATCATTTTTTCAATTCAAATTGCAAAGGAAATATTCATATTTTTTTTATTGTGAGTGAATATCACTCTTTTGTAGATTCTTTTTGCAGGCTAAATTATGGATTATGAACTGCTTATATTTTTTACAGAAATGTGTAAACAAATCCATACAATTGAGAAATAAGCAGATAAGTCCTTACGAAAACTAGAAATCTCAGTACTTAATTTGGAGATGGTAAAAACACTTCTTGTTTTTGGTATTCAAAGGAGATTTAGATCGACTTTGAACCTCAAGGATAGCAAACATTATCCTAACCACCATGAATTTTGTGTAAGTCGGAAAATATGCCTTGTGATTGGAAAATATATGAAAAGAACAGACTCGCAGCTATTATTCTTAATTATACTCACTGTTCAAATCTGGCAAGGACTGTCTCCCCACTTTCTACTTCAGTAGCAAGTTCTCTAAGTGTTTTTTTAGTAAGCATCCCTATTATATGAGTACGGACTTTCTTTACTTCATTGTGCAATGGGCAGGGATTGATCTCAGAACATTCCTTGAGTCCAAGACTACAACCACTGAACAATTCGTCTCCATCTATGGCAACAACCAAATCTTTTAAAGTAAAACTTTCGTGTTCTTTCCCCACATAAAACCCTCCATTTGGACCTTTTTGTGAGCCTATGAGTTTTTTTCTTACCAAATCCTGAAGAATTTTAGCAGTAAATGGTTCGGGCACATCAACATGTTCCGCGACTTCCTTTGCTCCTACTTTATTTCCTTTCAGACTTTGTTGCCAAATATAAATGACCGCCTTGATACCGTATTGACAGGCTTTTGAAAACATACTAAACTATTTTGGTACAAAATAAGGAGAATTTAGTCTTGAATTAAAGGGCTCAGACTTTTTCTTTAATAGGATAAAAATAAAGACAAAAAAAGCAACATAATCCGCTCAATAATGAGGGACATCGTGGTCAATAAAAAAAAGTTAGCACTTGACAATGTCTCCGGTCAGGTTACAGTCTCCTTACCGTCTACTTTGAATCAAATGCTAACCGTTTCTAATAAAAATACAGGGTGGAATTACCCCTTTTGTAATTCGGTTTTGACAGACTGCCTCAATCCACTTAACTCATTTTCCACTTGCTCCAATTGAAACTGAAATTTAGCCTTCAAGTCTTCTGCTTCATTCAATAGCTGTTTGCCCAGATCTTGGTAATACTTGATTCCATTCAAAAGATTAGAGCTGAATTTTTCCACATAGGCTTCGTACTTAGCATTTGGTTCCACAAGCTTTTTCTGAATATCCTTTTTCAAGTAATCAACATAAAGCTGCAGCTCTTTCACAAAAACATGTGGCCTTTCTGCGTCCAACTGGATCTGGAGCTTCCCATATATATGGTCCACCATCTCTTTGAGACTGAAGGTGCCTTTGAAATAGGCCAGATTTGGTCCAGGGCAGATCGTGACAGCATTCAGGTTTCTTTTGGGAAAAGCACCTGCATTCAGAATCGCTGGAGCACTTAACCCTTCACACAAACAATCTTTTTCCAATACATCATCCAAATCACTTTGGGTCGTACCTCCGGATTGAAATTGTTTAATTTTGAGATTTTGGTACTGACGCGAAGCCGTGCAGATAGGTTTGTCCGAAAATTCAGTACTGAATGTCAGGAATTTTTTGTAGCAAGGACTCCCAGGTCTATTTTTTTCAATTCTGGATTTTCTCTGCTCCTCTCCACTGCTTGTTCGAAGGTTATTAAATGGAACACCCAATGGAGATGCGTGGCTAAGGTAATAGTCAGACTTCCTAGCTTCAAGGATTCTATCTAAAGTATCTTGATCAACAGAGGTAGCTTCTGGAACCAGCAAAAATGGACTCCCCCAACCAGTACCGTCAAGTTCATAATGAGCCATCAAAAACTCATCTTCTTTTGCATTGCCAATACCTCCTTGGTAGGTTATCTTTAAGTTTGCCTCGTCAGACAAAGGATTTTTCTCTTTGAGAAGCAATGCCTGTTGACAAGTCTGCAACAGGAGTTCTTTTAGGTTGTTTTTTTCTTTTTTGAATTCTTCTAAAATCGGGCCTATGAGCAATCCGTCTGTCGCGAATGCATGGCCACCGCAATTCAGACCTGATTCGACCCTGAATTCAGATACCCAAATTCCTTTTTTGGCCAAAAATCTTCCTTGGATCATCGCTGATCTATAGTCTGACACCTTTAAGACAACTTTTTTCCTCAAATGTCCTTCTGTATCTGGGAAGAAATCCTCAAAGTCTTCAATATAACTGTAAAGCGCCGGATTCATTCCTGCAGAAAAAATCACAGCACTCTGGAGAGTTGACTTTGCAAACCCCCTCAAAGCCGACAATGCGTCTGAATAATTCCTAGGTAGTTCATTTCCTTCTTTATCGAAATTAGTCTTGTCAACTTTAGTCATGATATTGACATCAATGCTGCCTGTCGTGACCCTCTCAATCAATGATTGCCCCAGAATGGTCTTTTCATGGCAATCTTTCATTGCTAAAAACTTCTCAAAGTCTACATACAAAGGATGCTTGGCATTCAACATCTCAAAATATTGAAACAAAGAAGTGCCTGGAGTCAAACTTTGGTTTTTTATTTCTTCCACCTGCAACTTTGTTTGCTGGTCTAGCATATCAAGGTATGCCTGTACCCTTCTCGCCCGATAATCTTCAGTGTGTTCTTCGATAGGAATATACGGCAGAGAATATTTACGGAAATATATCCTGCGCATTTCTTCCAGTAGATGGTCATCCATTATAGAGACCACGGAACTGATTCCGAATTTGGCCACTTTTAAAGGAGAATCCACGGTATAACCAAGGCCCATTACAGGAATATGAAAAGAATGAATTGAAGACATAAGAAACGCGGGTTTATTTACTTTTATTAGCTTTTGCAAAGTTACCCAGCCCTAGATGCAATCAATCAAAAGGCCTCATCAAAAAAAGATGATTTTTATCATAAGTTCTGTATACAAAATTGCTGACCTTTAAGATCCCACATTAAAAATCCCAGCTCCTGATGTGTATTCTTTGTCAAAATCCAAAATGTCTCATCAACCATTGTACCCCCGAGTGGCAGCAAAAAATAATCGGTTCAGGTAGAATGCCTGTTTACCCCAAAGGGCAAAATATATTCATGGAAGGCAGTTTGGTAATGGGCGCTTATTTTGTGTTGAAAGGAAAAGTGAAAATCATAAGTTCCAATCTTAATGGCAAAGCACAAACCGTTAGGTTAGCAAAAGAAGGACATATATTAGGTCATACTGCAATTGGACCGGAAAAATACTGTGTAGGTGCCGTCACACTCGAGGATTCCGAAATTTGTTTTGTAGACAATCAAACCCTTCAAGAAGCTTTTTTAGAGAACCCGAAATTTACTTTTGAAGTAATGCAGTTTTATTCCAAAGAGCTGAGAAAAAGTGAAATCCGAACAAAATGTTTTGCCATGATGAACAATGAGGAAAAGGTAATACTTGGATTATTATACATCGCTGATACTTATATGAAGGAAGTAGAAGCCAATTTTGTGACCATCAACCTCAATAGACAGGAAATTGCCCAAATCATAGGAACGAATCCTGAACAGGTAAGTAGAGTCTTGACTTCCCTTAAAAAAGACAGGCTGATAGACTTAAAAGAACGTGCCATAATCGTAAAAGACATAACGGCACTCAAAGAACTGATCAGTCAATATTGTTTTGCATTAGAATGCTGATCTAATTGTTTGCGAAAACGCAGGCATTTTCATGCTAAAAAATACTTTCCGGATTGACGCTCATCATGAGGAGTCTAGTGTATATCATGTTTCTTTGTGTAATAATTAAGGGATTTCACCCAGCCCTTCAGATAAAACAAACCGAAAACTTAAAAAAACATAGTCATGAGTAGCAAAAACCGATACTATAATAAAAGATATTTATATCTTTTTATCCTTTTATCAGGAATTTTATTCACTGCCTGTACACAAGGAAAATCAAACAACAGCAATCATTCAAAAGACTACAGTAAAACAAAGGTATTTGGTGAAATGGTAGCTGAACTTACCTCTCCTCCACATGTACCCCCTCCTATAGGCAACAGGCCAGCCATGAAACTTTATATGGAAATGGAGATCACAGAAGAAGAAATGGACATGGCAGATGGTGTTTCTTATCTTTTTTGGACATTTGGTGGCACTGTGCCAGGCTCATTTATCCGAGCTAGAGTTGGTGATGAAGTTGAATTCAAAATTAAAAACCATCCAGACAACAAACTCCCCCACAACATAGACCTTCACGCCGTCACGGGTCAAGGTGGCGGCGCTGAAGCCTCTTTCGTGGCTCCCGGACATGAAAAAACTTTCTCTTTTAAACTCATCAATCCTGGACTTTTTGTCTATCACTGCGCTACTGCACCTGTGGGAATGCATATAGCCAATGGGATGTATGGATTGATCTTGGTGGAACCAGAAGGTGGACTTCCTCCTGTTGACAAAGAATTCTATGTCATGCAAGGTGACTTCTACACAGAAGGCAGATTTGGAGAACCTGGATTACAGCCTTTTGATATGCAGAAGGCCTATGACGAAAGACCAGATTATGTAGTATTTAACGGTAGCACCACAGCACTTAGTGGAGAAAATGCACTTCAGGCAACGGCAGGTGAAACTATAAGAATATTCTTCGGAAACGGAGGGCCTAACTTGGTTTCTTCCTTCCACGTGATCGGTGAGATTTTTGACAAAGTGTACGTAGATGGAGGCGATCAAATAAACTCCAATGTAGGCACTATCCTGGTCCCTGCAGGTGGAGCTGCTATCCTCGAATTCAAAGCTGATGTCCCATCTAACCTTGTACTTGTAGACCATTCTATATTCAGGGCATTCAACAAAGGCGCCTTAGGCATACTCAGCGTGACTGGCGAGGAAAATGAAAAAATATTTGCAGGTGAAATCATGGAAGGAATTTACTTGCCTGAAGGAAGTACAATTCAGAAAATGCCTAAAGATGGCAACACCATATCTGCACCAGTCACTATGACCAAGAGTGAACTCATAGATACCGGAAAGAAAATATACATGCAGGCTTGCTTTGCTTGTCACCAAGCAAACGGTGAAGGTGTTGCAAACGCATTTCCTCCTCTCGCCAACGCTGACTACTTGAATGCAGATGTCAACCGTTCTATAGATGTATTGCTTCATGGTCTGTCGGGAGAAATCACTGTAAACGGCAAAAAATACAACAGTATCATGCCTTCACAACAACTCAAAGACGAAGAAGTCGCCGCTGTATTGACCTATGTATATAATAGCTGGGGAAATAACGGTGCAGAAGTCACACCTGAAATGGTGAATAAACGCAGGAAAAAATGAAAACATTCATGATGGCAGTTTTAGCTTTCCTAGTAGTCACTAATACTACTGCCCAAGAAAAAAGTATGGCTCTTGTAGATGGGGGGAATTACACCCCCCTCTATGGAGTGGGTGAGCAAGCCGACGCAGAAGTATTGGAGTTTTATTTAGACATCAACCCTGTCTCTTACTCCGATTTTCAGCTGTTTGTCCAACAAAATCCTGAATGGCAAAAATCTAAAGTCAAAAAGATTTTTGCTGACTCAAGATACCTGAGTAACTGGGAAAATGACACCCAAGCTCCCACTGACCTACTTGACAAACCTGTAACTATGATTTCATGGTTTGCGGCCAAAGCGTACTGCGAATGCCAAGGCAAGAGACTGCCAACCGTAGACGAATGGGAATTTGCCGCTATGGCTTCTGCCTCAAAAAAAGACGCTCGAGAAGACAGCCTGTATAATGTATCGATTTTGAGAAGTTATGAACAACCAAAAACTTACCTAAAAACAGTGGGCCTATCCCCAGCCAATTATTGGGGCATAAAAGACCTTCACGGGATGGTTTGGGAATGGACTCAGGACTTCAATTCCATAATTCTCACAGGAGAATCTAGAAATAACGGCAATACTGACGCAGGGCTTTTTTGTGCAGCGGGAGCAATTGGCGCAAAAGACATGATGAATTATGCAGCATTTATGCGCTACGCCATGCGGTCTAGTATCAAAGCTAACTATGCCATCACTACAATAGGTTTTAGATGTGCCAAAGACGCCCTCCCACAAAAACATATCACCTCTAAATAATATAAACATGAAGTATCTCGGTATTTTTATTGCAGCACTTTTCCTTATTTCCTGTCAGGAAAAGCCTCAACAGGCGCAGCTTGACTTTGAAGAGGAATCATGGGACGAATTATCCATTTACCAACTCCCGTCTGTATGGAACACCCAAGAAGGTGAAACCATTGAGTTCAAGGAACTTCAAGGAAAGCCATTAGTAGTAGTCATGATTTATACCGCTTGTCGAACTGCTTGTCCAAGATTAGTCGCTGATATGCGGATCATTGAAGAACGTGTCTCTTCCAAAAAAATGAAAGATGTGCAATACGTATTGGTGAGTATTGATCCAGTCACAGATACTCCGGAAAAAATGAGTCAGTTTGCCATTGAAAACGGCTTGAACGGTCCCCAATGGCTTTTTTTACAAGGAACTGAAGACAGTGTTCGGGATTTTGCCAACATAATGGCTGTGAAATACAAACAGATCAATCCAATTGACTTTTCGCACTCCAACATCATTTCTGTTTTTGATAGAAATGGCGTAATGCAGTATCAAAAAGAGGGTTTAGGATTGGTAAACGATGAAATCATCAAAAAAATCGTAACGATAGCTAGAAAATAAGCTCCTCCTTTCTCAAGAAATTGGGATTGTAAATATTCAATTATAGTCTCTATTTCAATAAAGGTTGTTTATCTTAAAATGGTTAAGTTTATAGAATGATGAATATGGATGCTCCCAAAAAAGATTTTTTTATGCTGATGCAGCAAAAACTTAAAAATGGAAGCCTTGGAGATCTGATAAGTAAAATCGAGTCTCGATTAGACTTGACATTTGAGGGGAACACTCCATTCAACCCAAATTTATGCCTGAAAGACGCTGAAGAAGTGAGAGATGAGTTCAAATCTACTTTTACTCAAGAGGAACTTTTTCATTACCTATGGGCGATTGGGGCCAACGTTAATAATTTTAAAAAAATGCCAATTCCTCTTCCCGAAAACACAGCTATTTTTCTACAATTGGTTCGTAAATCCTTTTGCCAAAATCTAAAAGGATAAAATCACCTCTTTTTCCAGAAAAAACTACTGCTACCAGTACAGTTTGAATGGTATTAAATCCTTTTCCATAATTCCTTTGGGATAAACCAAAGGGTTTGGCGATATTTAAAATCTATGAAAAACCAATTGATAGACCGGTTTGATCGTGTGCATGACTACTTGAGAATTTCTCTAACGGATAGCTGTAATTTTCGCTGCAGCTACTGTATGCCTGAAGAGGATATCCAAAGTATGCCCAATACCCATTTGATGCAACCGGATGAAATTGAAATCATCGCTAGAAAATTCGTTGCACTTGGCGTGAAAAAGATTCGATTGACAGGTGGAGAGCCCTTGGTTAGAAAGGAGTTTCCTCAAATTATCCAATCGCTTTCTAAACTTCCTGTTGAACTCACCATGACAAGCAATGGCGTCCTCGTAGACAAACATCTGGAATCGCTAAAAGCTGCCGGAATCAGAAAAGTCAACATCAGTCTAGATACACTAAACCAAGAAACCTTCTTCAAACTCACAAAAAGAGACCAATTCACAAAAGTCTGGGAAAATATCCAACTCCTATTGAACCACGATTTTCGTGTAAAAATCAATGTCGTTGCCCTCAATGGAATAATTGAGAAAGAACTGTTAGGTTTTGTTCGATTGACCAAAGACCTCCCCTTACATGTCCGTTTTATAGAATTCATGCCATTTGCGGGGAATCTCTGGAACAAAGACAAAGTGCTGACGGCTGCAAAAATGTTGGAAATGGTCAAAAATGATTTTGAGGTAATTAAACTTCAGGATGCTCCCAACGATACTGCAAAGGCATTTCAAGCTATAGGCCATCAAGGAACTTTTGCATTTATCACCACAATGAGTGAACATTTTTGTGGCACTTGCAATAGGATGCGTATTACAGCTGACGGGAAGATGAAAAACTGTCTATTTGGAAAAGATGAGATTGACCTTTTAGGTAAATTGCGTGCTGGCGAGGATATTGAACCGTATATCAGGCTTTCTGTGAGAAAAAAACATGCCGCACTTGGAGGTCAATTTTCTCCAGATTATACCAAAGCAGAGGCTGATAAAATAGAAAATCGAAGCATGATTAAAATTGGAGGTTAATTCCATTAAGTGTCCTAAAGCCTAAAATTAAATTAGAATTCCAGGCTTCAACTCCATTTAAAATACAATAGGTGTCCAACCTATCCCAAAAAGTAAAACCCTCTAAATTCTTATTATCGATGATTTCAGTAAAGGAAGCTAAATCCATACTTCAGAAAAACACTCCATCGTCCAGGATTCAGGTGCTGCCTTTAGAAGAAGTAGCCGGACTCCGTGTAGCTGAACCTGTTTTTTCCCCGATGGATGTTCCTTCATTTGATAATTCCGCCATGGATGGATATGCCATCCAATGGAATAATTCTCAAGGAAGCTGGCAACTGGAAGGAGAAATCGCTGCCGGTGCAACAACTGATTCACCTTTGCAGGAGGGGAAAGCTACTAGGATTTTTACTGGTGCGCCAGTTCCCCAAGGCGCTGATACTGTCATTCCCCAAGAATGGATCACGATAAAGGATGGAGAAATAAGTTTTGATCATGATAGATTTCAAAAAGGTGATAATGTAAGGCTTAAAGGAGCCCAGACTAAGAGTGGTGATAAAATCATGGAAGCTGGAACACTTCTTAGCCCTGGAGGTATCGGCTTATTGGCCTCTGTAGGAGTTCACCGAGTACCTGTAATGGTACCGCCAACGGTAGGTGTAATCCTCACAGGAAACGAAATAAAAGAAGTAGGTCAAAAATTGGAATTTGGGGAAATATATAA
Organism: Mongoliibacter ruber; assembly: GCF_003003005.1. Classification (GTDB taxonomy): domain Bacteria; phylum Bacteroidota; class Bacteroidia; order Cytophagales; family Cyclobacteriaceae; genus Mongoliibacter; species Mongoliibacter ruber. The sequence continues at coordinate 15,469 of NZ_PVTR01000019.1, read as the reverse complement.
TGCCAATGGGCCAATTCTGAATGCCTATCTACAACAAGTAGGAATAGGCAAAATTGAAATCATTACAGTGAAGGACAATCCTGATATTCTCCGCCAAGCCATCAACAAGGCCTTGGCTAGCTATGAGCTCATCATTTTGTCTGGAGGTATTTCAGTAGGAGATTATGACTACGTCAAAGAAGGTTTGGAAAGTGCTGGTGTCAGAGAATTGTTTTATAAAATCAAACAAAAACCAGGCAAGCCTCTCTACGTTGGCATCAAAGGGGAACAAATGATATTTGCTTTACCAGGAAACCCAGCTTCGGTGATCACTTGTTTCAACCAATATGTGAAACCCACCATCAAGCAATGGATGGGTGATAAAGACTCATGGGAACCGAGGCAATGGCTTGCCTTGGATAGTCCGGTGAAAAAGAACCCAAACCTTACCACATTTCTTAAAGTAAAAATTGAGAAAGACATCGTTAAAATCCTTCCAGGTCAAGAATCCTTCAATCTAATTTCATTTTCAGAAGCTGACGGTTTTGCAGAAGCACCAGAAGGATTAGATCATTTAGAAGCAGGAGAAAAAGTTGGAGTTTATGGATGGTGAAAATCCTTTAAGAAAAGCATAAAAATCAGTAAATTCAGAATTGTAGATAAAACAGACGAATCTTAAAAAATGAAAGTCCTAGCCTTCGGAAAAATTGCTGAAATAGTAGGGAATCAGGAAATTGAAATAGACAACCTGCCCAACACAGAGGTGCTTTTAGGCTACCTTAGACAGCAATACCCCCAACTCCAAAACATGAAATTCACCCTAGCGGTGAATAAAAAACAGGTTTCGGGAAATACCGAAATCCCAAGAGGTGCAGAAGTGGCGCTATTGCCACCTTTTTCCGGAGGATAAAAGAATGGACAGGTTCGAAAGACAATATATCTTACCCGGGTTTGGCCATGCTGCCCAAAAAAAGCTCTGTGAGGCTAAAGTTCTAGTGGTGGGCGCAGGTGGCTTGGGTTGCCCTTCACTTCTCTACCTAGCTGCTGCTGGAATCGGCACAATAGGAATTGTAGATGGAGATAAAGTATCCTTATCTAACCTTAACAGACAAGTGCTTTTTGGCCAGCGGGATATCGGGAAAAACAAAGCCGAGACCGCCTCCAAGATCATTCTTCAAAAGTATGACGACATTAAAGTCATTCCATTTCCCATTTTTCTCCGAACAGACAATATCATTGACATTATAAAAGATTATGACCTTGTACTGGATGGATCCGATAATTTCCCCACCCGCTATCTGATCAATGATGCCTGCCTGATTTTGGGCAAGCCTTTGATCTTTGGTGCTATTTATCAAACTGAAGGTCAGGTCGCTATTTTCAATAAAGAGGGACAAAAGTCTGTCAATTACCGAGACATTTACCCCACTCCACCAACTGCCCAAGAAGTCCCAAACTGCAATGAAACAGGAGTTTTGGGTGTATTGCCTGGCCTGATAGGTACTTTGATGGCAACTGAAACCATCAAACTCATCAGCGGTTATGGCGAAACATTATCAGGGAAGATGCTTTTTTACAATCTAATAGACCATTCAACATACAAAATTGAGCTCTCCAAAAACCCTGAAAGTGACCTTCAAAGACCTCAATCAGTAGCTGATTTACACAAAATGGATTATCATGATTTCTGCGGCATTTCAGCACAATTAGATTGGGATACTATACCAGAGTTGCTAGAGCAAAATCTGGAAACAGTATTGATAGATGTGCGGGAAGAATACGAAGAGCCGAAACTGGAAGAATATCCGTATACCAGAATTGAACTGAGCCAATTAGATAATGCTCACGAATCTCTGTACAAATTCACCAATATCCTCATTTTCTGCCAGTCAGGAATAAGAAGTCAGCAGGCTGCAAAAGCCTTGCAGGAAAAATTCCCGGATAAGAATATAAAGTCTATTGCTGGGGGGATATTAAGTTTAACTATAAGAAATTAGCTTTACTGAAGTTTTTAACTTTGATAAAGCTTCATGATTATAATTAGTCAAAAATTGAAAAACATGGAAAATCAAGAGAAAAAAAGAACACCAAAAAACATATTCGTAAATGGCCCAATAGCTCCTGAAAAAATCTCAAAGTCTATAGCCAATCACGCTACCAAGACTGATATCGGTGGTCACAGTATATTTTTGGGCCAAGTGAGGGCTGATGAAAAAGAAGGTGGAACGGTGAAGGCCATAGAATATACCGCTTATGAAGATATGGCCTTGCAAAAGGCTTTTGAGATCAGGGAAGATGTCTTTTCCAAATACCCTTTGACCTGCATGCACATTTACCATAGTTTGGGAGAAGTCAAAACAGGAGAAATTTGCCTTTTTGTCTTCACTTCCTCCAAACACCGTAAAGCTGCCATAGATGCCTGTGAAGAACTCGTAGAGCGCATCAAAAAAGACCTTCCTATCTGGGGGAAAGAACTGGTAGATAATGATTCATCGGTTTGGAAAGAGAATACTTGAAATGAAATATATCCTGTGAAATAGATAGAAATATAATTGAAATATGCCTCCGGCGAAATATTTTCAACGCGCAAAAAACACAATTCCACAACTAAGCAATTATTGAAATTAAAAAAAGCTAGAGCAACAAAAATAACAGAAAGACTTGCTCCTATTTCTATTGTATTTCAATGATATTTCCACTCTTTCTTTATTATTTCAACATTATTTCAATAGTATTTCTACCATATTTCTACTATATACCAACCTTATACCTGTCCTTTACCCTTCTTGATTCTCGCTTCTCGTAACTAAAAGTCTATAAAATGGTCGACATAACCCACAAATCCTCTACACTTAGAAAAGCAATAGCCCAAGCTATCGTCAAAGTTAGTTCTACAGAAACTATCAGCGCGATCGTGAACAAGACTGTACCAAAAGGGGATGTATTTGAAATGGCCAAAGTTGCTGGACTTTTTGCGGCAAAGCGCACAGCTGATATGATTCCAGACTGCCATCCTCTACCGATAGAGTACACCTCTATCAGTTATGAAATCAAGGGTATGGAAGTTTATGTTTTCGCAGAAATCCATACCATATACAAAACAGGAGTTGAGGTGGAAGCCATGCATGCAGCGTCTGTGGTAGCTTTGACTATGTATGACATGCTCAAACCAATAGATAAAAACATCAGCATTGAGCAGATCAAATTGGTAGAGAAAAAAGGAGGTAAAACTGATTTTGCAAAAGGGTTCAACAGGCCTCTAAAAGCTTCTGTGATTGTCTGTTCGGACAGCATTTCCGCAGGAGAAAAAGAAGACAAAGCAGGGAAAGTCATTGTCAGTAAACTTGAAAAGCTAGCTGTAGAAATCGCAGATTACTTGGTAATCCCTGATAATAAAGAAGATATACAAAACAGCTTAAAACAATACGTAGCTCAAAAAACAGATATTGTGATTTTTACTGGAGGTACTGGGCTTTCGCCTAGAGACAATACCCCTGAAGCGATCAGACCACTAATTGAAAGAGAAGTTCCAGGTATCGAAGAAGCTATTAGAAGCTACGGACAAGCGCGGATGCCTTATGCAATGCTATCCCGCTCTGTAGCAGGATTGATCGGAAACACCTTGGTATTGGCTGTTCCAGGCTCCACTAAAGGCGCTGAAGAATCTATAGATGCTATTTTCCCTGCAGTACTTCATGTTTTCAGGGTATTGGAAGGACCTGCTTACAAACACTAGCTTTTTTTTGAAAGAATCAAAAAATAGCAGCATGTTCAATCGAAAATTTCTACATGATACACATCCGTCTGATTTCGGCATATCCCCAAAACTTCAAACCCACCTTCTTGGGGAATTTCTTCTACCAAATCAAACTCCTCGCAGTCTTTTGGCAATCCTTCAAATATCAAAGTAAAGTGATGTTTGGGGCCAAAGACATGTAACCACTGTGGAAAAAAGGGAATCTTATCGGCGTTGAGCAGTTTTGATTTTTCTCCACCTTCTCTAGGTATTAAAAAAGTACTTGGCCAAATACGTATTTGCCACCAAGAGTGCCCTGTACTGATACTTACATGCACGATAACCTGACGCTCTACCTTTGATTGGGCTTGAGCATCTGTGATCAGCTTTTTTTCCAGGTCAATTTTCGGGGGTGCGACTTTTTCCAAAATGAAGAATTTGACACTAATTTAAAAAAATCATACACTTGGTCACATTCTTATCGGGTTTTTAAAACTAAATGTTTTTACCTTTTTCCTCACATAACTTTTTGCAATGACATGAATCACGATTTTCCAGCCTAATCCCGCTATTTTTTCTATTTTTGCAAGCTGTTAGACAATATTTTAAAGAATTCGCTAATAATGGCAGATTACAACCCTCAAGTAATAGAAAAGAAATGGCAGCAGTACTGGGAGCAAAACCAGATTTTCAATGCCAAAGTAGATCCTAGCAAACCTAAATTTTATTCTTTGGACATGTTTCCTTACCCTTCAGGGGCAGGACTACATGTAGGACACCCACTGGGCTATATTGCCTCTGATATCATCACACGTTACAAAAGGCTGCAAGGATTCAATGTCCTGCATCCCATGGGTTATGACTCATTTGGGCTTCCCGCTGAACAATACGCCATTCAGACAGGCCAACACCCTGCCATTACTACTGAGGAGAATATCAAAAGATATACGGAGCAACTCAAGAATATTGGTTTTGCTTTTGACTGGAAAAAAGAGGTGAGAACTTCCGATCCATCTTATTACAGGTGGACACAATGGATATTCATGCAGCTTTTCAACAGTTATTATGACAAGACTGAAGACAAAGCCAAAAGCATCGCCAGCTTAATCGAAAAATTCCAGGCCAAGGGCAACTCTGGAATCAATGCCGTATGCGATGAAGATACACCTGAGTTTTCGGCAGATGATTGGAATGCTTTTTCCGAAAAGGAAAAGCAAGAAATCCTTTTAAAATATCGCTTGACCTATTTGGCAGAAACAACCGTCAACTGGTGTGCTGCTCTAGGCACTGTACTTTCCAACGATGAAGTAAAAGACGGTTTTTCCGAAAGAGGAGGCCATCCTGTGGAACGCAAAAAAATGATGCAATGGTCTATGCGAATCACTGCCTATGCTGACAGGTTATTGAAAGGCCTAGAAACTGTCGAATGGAACGAACCTATCAAAGAAATGCAACGCAACTGGATAGGTAAATCCACAGGTGCAGAGATGGTATTCCAAGTCAAAGGTCAAGATAAGAAAATCAAGGTTTTCACCACAAGAATTGACACCATTTATGGTGTTACATATTTGGCTTTGGCACCTGAGCATGACTATGTTGAGGACTTGATCACTGAAGACCAAAGAGCAACTGCTGAAGCTTATGTAGAAGTTGCCAAAAACAGGTCAGAGCGTGAAAGGATGTCCGATGTCAAGACCATCTCAGGAGCATTTACAGGTTCCTATGCCATCAATCCATTCAATGGAGAGGAAATCCAGATTTGGGTAGCGGACTATGTATTGGCTGGATATGGAACGGGAGCTGTGATGGCTGTTCCGGCGCATGATGAAAGGGATTATAATTTTGCCAAGCATTTTGGACTTGAGATCAGACAGGTGATTGAAGGCAGCATGGAGGAAGGTTCTTTTCCGGGAAAAGGAGGTACTATCATGAATTCAGACTTCCTTTCAGGTTTGGAGATGAAACCCGCCATGGACAAGGCAATCGTCTTTTTGGAAGAAAAGAAAATAGGAAAAGGTAAAATCCAATTCAGGATGCGTGATGCAATTTTCACCCGTCAGCGCTATTGGGGAGAACCTCTTCCTGTTTATTTCAAAGATGGACTTCCATACTTGATTGATGAAAAAGACTTGCCTTTGGTATTGCCTGAGGTTGATAAATATTTGCCAACTGAAGACGGAGAACCGCCTTTGGCAAGAGCCAAGGACTGGAATTACACCACCGAGGAAGGGACATACCCATTGGAGAGAAGCACGATGCCAGGTTGGGCAGGTTCCAGCTGGTACTTCTTCCGCTATATGGACCCACAGAACACAGAGAAGTTTGTAGATGAAGAAATCGCCAAATACTGGGGCGCGGTAGACTTATATATCGGTGGCGCAGAACATGCTACAGGACACTTGCTTTATTCAAGGTTCTGGACCAAGTTCTTGTATGATATCGGAGCAGTGAGCATTAAAGAACCTTTCCAGAAAATGATCAACCAAGGCATGATCCAAGGAAGGTCTAATTTTGTGTATAGGGTAAAAGGCAGCAATAAGTTTGTTAGCCTCGGGCTAAAAGATCAGTATGAAACTTCAGCCATGCACGTAGATGTCAATATCGTTCACAACGATCAATTGAATTTGGACAAATTCAAATCTTGGAGGCCGGATTTGACTGACGCTGAGTTTATCCTGGAAGATGGCAAATACATCTGCGGAGCTGAAGTAGAGAAAATGTCCAAGTCCAAGTACAACGTAGTCAATCCAGATGACATTATCGAGCGCTATGGTGCAGATACATTAAGGTTGTACGAAATGTTTTTAGGCCCACTAGAACAGTTCAAACCGTGGAACACCAATGGTATCGACGGCGTATCCAAGTTTCTCAAAAAACTCTGGAAACTTTATCATGACAACAATGGCAATATTTCTATTTCTGAAGAAAAAGCCAGTCCTGAGGAATTGAAAACCTTGCATAAAACCATCAAAAAGACTCAGGAAGATTTGGAGAATTATTCCTTCAATACCTCTGTTGCTTCTTTTATGATTTGTGTGAATGAACTGACTGCTTTGAAGTGCAATAAAAGAGAAGTCTTGGAACAATTGGCCATAATCGTGTCTCCCTATGCACCGCATATTGCAGAAGAGCTTTGGACAATCCTGGGCCAAAAAGAATCCATCATACAGGCAACTTTCCCGGCTTTCAAAGAAGAATATCTTGTAGAAAGCAGTCATGAATATCCAGTTTCTATCAATGGTAAAATGCGTGCCAAGCTCACCTTACCGCTTTCTTTGACCAAAGAGGAAATCGAAAAAGCCGCAATGGAAGACAGTACTGTTCAAAAATGGGTGGAAGGCAAAGCGCCTAAAAAAGTGATTGTGATCCCCGGTAAAATCGTAAACATCGTTGTTTAAATAATCATCAATATGATTATCCCCAATCATGCTACTAATCAATTAGAGAAAGGGCTTGTTCAAGAAACTATCATCTTGACCAACAACCCTTTCCTTACCTCTTGGCTTTATGAATAGCTTTTTCATCAAATTTGCAGCTTTAGTTTCATCAGGGATTTTTGCCTATTCCTATATGAGAGAATGGCTGGGTGCAAAATGGTTGGGAGAAGAAATAGTACTTTTACCAAACAAAGATGAAACTCCCTATTTTCATAATTCTGAAGAGCTTTATCTTAATGTGATTTTAATTTTCGGACTTCTGTTCACTGTTATTTTCGCGGCATCAGTATATTTCACTGTCAAAAAAAAGGAGAAAATGGTCATGCTTTGCTTTGTTGTGAGCATGTTGAGCATTTTTGTGGTTATGGTAAATGGGGCAATAAAATAATTGTAATTTTGTAATTGGATATAAATATTATGAAAATAGCAGAAAAAATGATCGTAGGGCTTACCTATGAATTGAAAGTAAGTAAAGAAGAAGATGAAATCGAATCAGTCCCCTTCAGTGTAGAGGTAAGAGACCAAGAAGATCCGTTTTATTTCCTTTTTGGCAATAGTGGTCTCCCTGAAAAATTTGAAGAATTACTTGCGAGAAAAGGTGAGGGTGAAAGTTTCAATTTTGTTTTGACTCAAGAAGAAGCTTACGGGCAGGCCTCAGATGAATTGATCATGGAGTTTCCAAAATCTCAATTTTCCGAAGCTCAGGGTTTTGAACCAGGTATGTTGGAAGAGGGCAATTTTCTTCCGCTTATTGATGAAAATGGTTATCCCATGCAAGCAAAGGTTTTAAAAGATTTGGGAGAAAATATTCTTTTGGACTTCAACCATCCTTTGGTTGGCTTTGACCTTCACTTTGATGGAGAAGTTTTCGAAGTAAGAGAGGCTACTGAAGAAGAACTGGAAAACGGTCATGTCCAAGATGAGGACGAGTCCGAAGATTAAAAAATTTTCCTCCTGGAAATTCTGGGAGGATTTTTTTTAAAAGGAAATTTCATTCCCTTTTTCCCATTTTAGAAAAACCTGATCTCCTACTTCAAAAAATCTTTTTTTGTCTTCAATTTGCCAGAGATGACCATTGGCTAATTCGACTGTAAGTTGATTATAGTGAATCAGGTATTGTTTATCGACTACTTTGGTCTTCAGGCCAGAGGATTTGTAAAGTGACACATCAGATGGTCTGATATATGAATTTTTGGTCTCAGGAATAGCATTCAGATGGCTGAACAATTTAGCTGAATATAGATTTTTTGGTTTCAAAAAAATAGATTCAACATCACCTGATTGAACAATTTTACCTTTTCGAATAATGATGAGTGAATCGCTCATCTGCAATGCATCATCTAAGTCATGCGTAACAAAAAGCACTGTAATATTTAGCTTTTGAAACATTGTTTTCAATTCGTAGATCAACTCCCTTCTCTGAATAGTATCCAGGCTTGAAAATGGTTCATCTAGTAAAATCAATGATGGTTCTAAGCTTAGCGCTCTCCCGATGGCGACCTTCTGTTGCTGACCTCCTGACAATTCCTTGGGAAGTTTATCTCTAAATGGCTGTAAGCCAAGCAAAGTCAGAATACTTTCAAGCCGTTGAAATCTATATTCTTTATCATATTGAAGTAGAGGTCTTTGGATGTTTTCCGAAACTGTACTGTTAGGGAAAAGCTTATAATCCTGATAAACCAATTGAATCTCGTCATAACCGGGAACCAACTTTTCCTTGGGACCCAATATGTTTTCACCTGCCAAAGAGACTACTCCCGAATCCTTATTTTCTGTGCCTGCAATTATTCTTAATAATGTACTTTTACCAGAACCGCTTTCGCCAATCAAAGAGGTGATTTTTCCTTTGGTGAGTTCCAATGAGAAATCCTTTAAAACAGGTTTTCCTTTTTCATAAGACTTATCGACATTTTTTATCAAAAGAAAACTCATGATTTGGAGATAAGATCCCTCATCTTTTTGGGTAGACTATCAAAAATCAATTCAAAAGAATGGTCTACTAGTTCTAAGATCAATTTATCAGGAACAGAGGTATTGAATTCCACTGTATTCCAGTACTTTTTATTCATGTGATAACCAGGAACTATCCCTTGGTAGCGCTCCCTCAATTGAACAGCCCGCTCCGGATCACACTTAAGGTTGACACTTTCAAAAAGTTCAATATCAATGATGGCAAAGATTTTACCCCCCACTTTAAAGCAAAGTGTGTTTGCATCAAAAGGAGTATCTTCTACGACTCCTTTTTTTGAAAGGCAATATTCTCTAAAGAAAACAATATCCATAATGCAGCTTGATTTCAACGCATATTCACTTGAATATCAATATATCAGCCTAAGGTATAAAATTTAAATCAAGCACATCTCTTGACTGTCCAAAAAATAATGGCAGCCAAAAACATTAAAATCGAAATTTTATTGATACCGTGCATCATCCTCAAATTGAAGTTTGAAGGCTTATCAGGATCTGGTTTTTGAAATACTCTAAAGAAGTAATTGCCTACTTCTCCCAGCTTAAAAAATTCTTTGAGTTTATTATTTGACATTGTTTCGTTCGTCTTATGTAAGTTTTGCTTATACAACAAATTATCAGGCCTCTGGTTCAGTCCAGGCTCCGTCTTTTTTTATGATTTCAATAAGCTCATCTACAGCTTTTTCAGACGGCACTGACCTTTTTACCACTTCTTTACCTCTGTAAAGTGTGATTTTCCCTTTTCCTGACCCAACATAACCAAAATCCGCATCCGCCATTTCTCCCGGTCCATTGACTATGCAACCCATAATTCCAATTTTGACGCCTTTGAGGTGATCAGTCCTTTTTCTGATCATGGCTGTTGTTTCTTGAAGATCAAATAAAGTACGGCCACAAGATGGACATGAAATATATTCGGTCTTGGACATTCTGGTTCGAGCGGCTTGCAAAACGCCAAAGCTGACAGAATTGTGCAGTTTTATTTGATCCCACGCTGTATCCCTATCTAAAGGATCAGAAAAGTCTCTACCAATCATTATCCCATCTCCTAGTCCATCAATTAACAAACCTCCTACGTCAGTCGCAGTATAAAGCATGGTTTTATCACTGCTCTGTTTACCATACTTCACCTTAGGGACTACAGGCAGCTGTATATCATTTTGCATTAGCTTAACAAACGCTCTTCTCAATGCTGGATAGGTATGAAGATTTGAAGTGCTTAAAATTATAACAAGATCCTTTCTGTTTTTGATAAAGGGCAAGGCATCTTCAATTTCTGTATCTGTAAGCAACAAAAAGTTTAAAGATAAATGAATGTCTTTTGCTTCTTTGAATTCTGACAGGATGAAGACTGGGAATTTATTAGCCCTATCTTCAGTATTTTCCCAAATAGCATAATTTTGAATTTCCTTCATCCCATTTGGAAGCATAAATGGTATTGGATTAGATCCTGTATATACAAAATCAGCCCCTTGGTCATTCATTTTCCATTTATCCAGTTCTGGGAGGTAAAAGTGCCCAACCTGTTTCATTTCCTTTGGACTGATATTTTCAATCATCGAAATATCAGCTATTACTCTTGGAACATTTCCAGCTCCGAAATTATAAACTTCTACACTTTCCCTTCGGTTATACTCAAATGGATTGATAGGATACTCCGTGATTTCCTGAACCATTTCATGACCAGGTCTATCCTCGTACCTATCTACTAGAGCTTTAGCTACAGGTGCTTCAAATTCAGGATCTTCTGTCAAAGAAACCCTAACGGTATCGCCTAAACCATCTTCAAGAAGTGTTCCTATACCTACTGCCGACTTGATACGACCATCCTCTCCATCTCCAGCTTCTGTTACTCCAAGGTGCAGGGGATATGGTTTGAAGCCACCCTCATCAAGCTTTTGGACCAATAGCCTATAGGCCTGAACCATTACCTGTGTATTGGACGATTTCATCGAAATGACTATGTCAAAATAATTTTCATCCTCACATATCCTCAAGAATTCCAAAGCTGACTCCACCATACCTATTGGAGTATCTCCATAACGGCTCATAATACGATCTGAAAGAGACCCATGATTGGTCCCAATACGCATAGCTGTACCATGCTCTTTGCAGATTTTTACCAAAGGAAGAAACCGCTCACGAATTCTCTCTAACTCTTCTTGGTAACTTTCATCGGTATATTCGATGACTTCAAATTTTTTCTTATCAGCGTAATTTCCAGGATTAATCCGGACTTTCTCAACAATTTTTGCAGCTATTTCCGCTGCATTGGGTGTGAAATGAATATCAGCTACGAGAGGGGTATTGTATCCTTTCTTCCTCAACTCATCTTTTATATTTTGGAGGTTCTCTGCTTCCTTCATACTTGGTGCAGTGATACGAATCAACTGACAACCACTTTCTATCATTCGAATACACTGTTCGACAGACCCAGCGGTATCCATGGTATCTACCGTAGTCATCGATTGAACTACAATAGGGTTCTCACCGCCAATAACCACGTCACCTACTCTGACAGGTATAGTCTTTCTTCTAGAATAGCTAGTCAAGCTATTGCAATACTTGATCTGTTCCAATAAAGATTTGGTTTCCATAAAATTATAGATCTCCTAATTGTGGTCTGATTACTATTTCTTCAACAACTGAACTTGGAGAAAGGTTATACGCAGCCCATACTGATTCAGCCACATCTACCGCTTTCATAAATCTTTCTTCGGGGATTTCAACCCCTTCCCAACTGGCAGTAAAAGTCGCTCCAGGTAAAACTGAAGTCACCTTGATATTAAAATCCTTAAGTTCTTGTCTCAGGCATTTCGTGAAACCCAACATTGCCCATTTGGAAATCGCATAACTACCACCATTTGCATATGCCGTCAATCCTGCAATAGATCCAATAGAAAAAATGTGACCCGATTTTCTTTCAATCATTTCTTGAGTAAAGGCTCTTGTCAGATAGTAAGCAGAATACAAGTTGGTTTCAATCATCAATTCCATATTCCCCTCAGGTTCAGAATGAATTGCACCAGGAAGAAATACTCCTGTGTTATTTACTAACACGTCAGGCGTTCCAATCTCGGATTTCAGTTTATCAGCAAAAGAAATTAACTCATTTTTCTTAGACAGGTCAGCCCTGAAAACAAAGATTTTTTGACTTGGAAAACTGGTGCTGAAGTATTTTTTAAGCTCTTCAAGATCTTCTTCACTTCTAGCGCAGGTAGATATATCAAACCCTTCCTTTGCAAACCTTTCAATGATAGACCTTCCTATCCCTTTTGTTCCACCTGTTACTACTATATGCTTGGACATTTACTTGTTGTTTTAATAGTTAGTATGACAACTATCCTACTTGGGCAAAGTTACATTTTTTTGAAAGATTTACGAACTTAAACGGTTAATCCTCTTTTAAGGAAGCATTTTGCCTTATTTTTAAGCTATGGAAGATCAAGTTACTGACAAGCTAGAACTAGCTGCGCAATTTGTAAATAGCACAAACAGCCCGATTTTTTTAACAGGTAAGGCTGGTACTGGAAAAACAACATTTTTAAGGAGTTTGGCTAACCTTACCTATAAAAAATATGTGGTTGTAGCGCCTACCGGAATTGCTGCACTACATGCGAAGGGAGTGACAATACACTCTCAGTTTTTATTGCCTTTGGGCTCATTCTTACCGACCCAGGACCCTGATGGGAAATTTGGAACAGGAGCAAATTTTTACACACAACACACCTTGACTAGGAGGCATCCAATTAATGCTGCAAGAAAAAGCGTACTCAAATCAATCGACCTCCTTATCATAGATGAAGTCAGTATGTTGAGAGCTGATATCTTAGACGCTATTGATTTCAGGTTAAAAACAGTAAAAAGAAATTTCAACGAACCCTTTGGAGGCGTACAATTACTAATGATCGGGGATCTTTTCCAATTACCGCCAATAGTAAAAGACCAAGAATGGAGAGTATTGGGACAGTTTTATAAAAGCATGCATTTTTTTGAGGCTCATGCCCTGAAAAACTCAGGAATGGTATACTTAGAATTGGACAAGATATTCAGGCAACAGGATGACACTTTTATCACTATCCTCAATAACCTAAGAGAGAATAAAGTAACAGAGAACGACATCAAAACACTCAACTCTTTCTTTAAATCCCAAGATGAAATAAAAACGATTGAGGATGCCATTACCATTACCACTCACAATTACAAAGCTGAAGAAATCAACAGAAGAGCACTAAACGAACTTGAAGGTAAGCTGTATCAATATGAAGCTGATGTGACAAAAGATTTCCCAGAGAGTCTATTCCCTTTACCTAAAATATTAGAGTTAAAAGTAGGTGCTCAGATAATGTTTGTAAAAAATGACAGTAGCGGTTTTTCGGAATTTTTTAATGGAAAAATGGCAAAAGTAAAAGACCTGTCAAAAGATGAGATTACAGTAACTTTTGAAGGGAGAGAAGATGGCTATCAATTAAAAAAAGAGGTTTGGGAAAATAAGAAATATGTCATCCATGAAGAGACCAAAGAATTAGAAGAAGAAGTGATAGGGACCTTTGAACAATTCCCTATAAAACTCGCATGGGCAGTAACAGTTCATAAAAGTCAGGGGCTAACTTTTGACAAAGCGATAATTGACGTCGGTCAGGCATTTGCTCCTGGGCAAGTTTATGTAGCACTAAGTAGATTAAGGTCCATGGATGGATTGATCTTGAGAACAAGAATTCAATCAAACACCATCAACAATGATCCAAGTGTGGTATCTTTTTCAAAAAGCACTGAATCACTCCCACCTCTCAATGTTGTACTGGAGGAAAGGCAAGTCAGCTTTATTCAAAGATTAGTCTTTCAAACTTTTAATTTTAAAGATATTTTAGATTCAATACTTGTATTTGAAAAGGACGCTGACAGCCATTTGGAGTTCGAAGACGAAGACATGAGAACTGCTGTTGGAAATCTTAAAACCTTAATTCAAGCAGAACTTGATTATTTGGGGAAATTCCAAAATCAATTGAGTAGATTAATCCATCAACAAGAAATTGGTTTACTCCAGGAAAGATTGGAGAAAGCTGAGCACTACTATGAGGGGAAATTAGAGAATATTCTATTTAAACTTTTGATACATAGATCAGAAATAGACAGGTTATCAAAAACCCAGACCTATAAAGAAAAACTTGACGAGATTCAACTGTCACTATTAAGAAAGCTAGTTCAAATAAAAAAGGCAGCAAGAGTGATGATTTCCATCATCGAAAAAAAACCATTGGGGAAACTTGAAAAAATAGATTTGGAAGTTTCATACCTCCGGTCAAAACTTGAGAAAGAAGCAGAAAGGCTTGCAAACGAAAACCCTAAGTTTCTCAAAAACAAAACAGGAAAACGAAAAAAAGGCAGCCCGAATGTGAAGTTGGAAAAAGGAGAAACCTATGAAATAACTTACTTGATGAGTGACCAAGGCGCAACAATTGAAGAAATAGCCGTTCAAAGAGGATTGGCAGAATCTACTATAAAAAGCCATTTGGCAAAGGGTATCCAAAACGGAAGAGTTTTACTTTCAGCCCATATGAGTCAGGAATTGATAGAAGAAGTATCCGCTATAATTAAAAGATTTGATGCTGATTTGGGCAAAATAAGACAGGAACTTCCCGGAACTTATGACTACGGTACATTAAAAATGGTTGCGGCACATTTGGGACTTACAAAAGGATAAGTTTGATAAAATTTAAAAGCCCTATTTGTTAAAAGGTTAATGGTTGAAAAAAGTTGAAGGTTGCTAGTTGATCATGTTGAGGTCAACCCATTTTGAGGAGATTGGAATTGAAGCAAAATTCATGTCATAGTACCACAGATCAACGTTTCATAAGTTACGCAATTGGCTAATAGACAGAATCCAGATATATAGTTCTCAGGTTGATGATTTCCCTCAATATCTCCTGTACCATACCTACGGTAGGAAACCCTGCGGCACTTTAAAACTTATTTTCAATGTTTAATCCCCGCAATGGTTCTTCATGAATCATTCTACAGAATAGCTATGTCGTCATTCCTGTATTTCTTGACCCTCTCCTCTTCATAAAGAATTGCTGAGTTGAATTCAAGAAAGGCCTAGTAAACCTGCCTGACGGACAGGCAGGCCGTAAATCACATTTAGTAAATTCACCCCTTCCTTGTTCGCATCTCGTCTCTCGCATCTCGGTTCTTGCTTTTGTCTCACATTTCCCCCCAAACGCAAAAAACCCTTTGGATTGCTCCAAAGGGTATGTATAAATGAGGCGGCGACCTACTCTCCCGGGTGTAACCCCAGTACCATCGGCGCTGCAGGGCTTAACTTCTCTGTTCGGGATGGGAAGAGGTG
>NZ_PVTR01000018.1 GCF_003003005.1 Mongoliibacter ruber | reverse complement strand
ATTCGTCAATTCGTCAGTTCATCGATTTCACAATTACTCAGCCCTACAACCTACCACAAACTCAACCTTTAACCTTTAACATTTTCAACTTTTAAAGATTCACCTCTAGGGCATCAGTTGATCAATCCTACCTTCAGCAGGCAGATACACGATTCATCAATTCGTCAATTCGTCAGTTCATCGATTTCACAATTACTCAGAGCTACAACCTACCACAAACTCAACCTTTAACAATTTTAACCTTTAACGATTCACCTCTAAAGCATAAGGTGATCAATCCTACCTACTTAAGGCAGGTACAGGATTCACCCCAGTTCACCACTTACGCTTTCTCATCTGGCCTAAACCTGATTTCAGTGGGGTAGGGAAATGCATGTATGAATTCACCTTTTCTGATCTGATCTTGTAATTTGATCCAGTAATCCGGATTAAATAAATCTGCGTGATAGGTGAAAAAATGATCCTTTACATCTGCTCGACCAATCATCCACTTCTTGAAGTCTTCTGGAAACACATCATTGGCTTTGATATCATACCAAGGCTCTGAAGCGTAGATTTGCTCATAAGTTTCAGCTTTTGGTTTCCAACGGAAATTCATATCTGTCATAAACTCAATCTCATCGTAATCATAAAAAACCACTCTTTTTTGACGGGTCACTCCAAAATTTTTGGTCATCATATCACCTGGAAATATGTTTGCTTTTGCCAGTTGTAAGATAGCATTACCATATTCTTCGACTACGGTTTTGGCATCATCAGTATTACAGGTTTCCAAAAATATGTTTAAAGGTGTCATTTTCCTTTCTGTATATAAATGTTTAAAAATCAATTGGTTGTTTTTTATTTCAATCAATGAATTAACATTGCTTTTGAGTTCTTGGAGCAATTCTTCATCTATCCTTTCTAGGGGGAGATGAAACTCTTCAAACTCGTGCGTATCCGCCATTCTACCGACCCTGTCATGCAGTCCCACCATTTTATATTTATCCCTTACTTCCTGTCTAGTCATCATTTTGGGCGGATCAAAGTAATCCTTGATCATTTTGAAAACGATATTGTAGGATGGAAGGGTAAATACAGTCATTACCATACCTTTGATCCCTTCCGCAATAATGAATTTATCATCACTTTGGGCGAGATGATTGATGAAATCTCTGTAGAACTCTGTTTTGCCATGTTTATTGAAGCCTATGGCATTGTACAGCTCATGTACTTGCTTATGAGTAATGACAGAATTGAGAAAAGCTACCAATTGAGAAGGAATAGCTACTTCCACCATAAAATACGAGCGGGTAAAACTGAATATATGGGCCATGACTTTTGGGTCAAAAATCATTGTATCTACGTAAATCCCGTTTTCATTGTGTAAGAAAGGAATGATAAAAGGCATCCATTTACCACCGACTTTAGTTCTGCCAATGAGATAGGCCGCTTTATTTCTGTAAAACACACTTTTCAATACTTGGGTGATAGTATCTTTGGTGGGCTCATACCTTGTCAAAATTACTTCTCGAATGGCTCTTACAAGTAATTGAATGTCTTCTTCTTTATTGAAGTAATGTGCCCCAAAATCAAAGTCCTCCATGATTTTTCTGATGATTTTCTGTAAACCCCAAGAAGAAGGGTAACTGTGGTACAGGTTTTCATTGGTATGAAGGTCACAAGTATCATAGCCCTCATGCACATACATGATGTTTTCGTTGATACCAGATTGAGGTGAAATTTTCCTAAGGACCGAATTGAAAAAAGTCTCAGCCAACTCCTTGTCTTTCCTTTCAGTGATGATCCACGAGTAATAAGCTTTACTTTCTATCCAGAAATTTTGATCCAATGGCTCATCTTTGAGTGTCTCACTGAGAAGGAGTCTTGTAGCACTCACCTGATCTTTGTAGAGTCTTAACCTTCTTTTATGATTTTGCTGCATCCCGATCCAGTCTCTGTCCTTGAAGTGTTTTGGAGACAGGGAAGTGAGTTCATTGAAAGTATCAATATAGGACATGTAGCCCTCAAGGATCCTTTCTACAACTATTTTGACAGAATCTATTCTCATGAAAACTGTTTTTTTACCAGTGCTAGTTTATTCTCTTTATCTATTTGGGATTGAAGTTTCTGTAACTTTATAGGAGGAGCCACTCGAACTTCGCAGTTTTCGACAGGACATGCTTGGCAGGTAGTACCCACATGTTTGAGCTGGATTTGCTGGTCATTGTGGAACTTTACTTTTCTTTTGAATTGTGCGTTTACTTTGAGACCAAAAGAAATGCTGATTTGCTCCTGCCGCTTCATTCCTGATTGGTAGGCTATAGCAAACACAAAGTAAGACTGCCCGTCAGGATAAAAAGAATATTGTGCTTTTCCAATCCTTGATGTTTGACTTTGGCTGAAATCATCAAAAATCGTAGCGGAAACCCATCTTCTGCAATAATCTTCTTGATTTTTAGACCCATGAGGATGGTGAATCCCAGTGAGATGTAGTTCTTTATTAAGCGAAAATTGACCACTTGGTACGTTTTTTCCGATTCTAAGAAAAAAGAGTTCTTTTAAGCCAAAATGTTTGGGAAGTATATTCGTCAAGCGATATACCAAGGTTTCGGGCGTGACATTGTACTTTTCTATAAGGCCAAGTAAAAGCTCATGATCAAGTTTCTGATGTGAGAAGAATGCTTCCAAATCTTTGGTGATTTCCTTTTCTTCCATGAGCATGGCACAACTAAAATAACTCGCTTGAAAATGTTGTAGGACTTCTTCAAAGGAATTGACAGTAATCCAAGAAGACGAGTAGGGCCTCTTTTTAAGATTCAAAAATGCATAACCCAGCTCTCTTCCGATGGCGAAAATTTTTTGGTTTTCGGTCAGGTTGGGGTTGAACAGGAATTTAGGGTTTTTCCCCGGAAGCATCAGACTTCTGGTTTTGGAAAGGCCTACTTCTTTTTCAAAGTCATAAGGAATGACTTCATAATGAAACTCATTTTCTAAAATCTGCTTGAGTTTATCAAAGCCCGGCCGTAATGGAACATCGTATTTGTTCTTAAAAGACTGTGCTTGAATCTCCAGCTGTGGGAAATAATTGTCGTGCATCTCTTGGTATGCCCTGAGGGAAGACAAGAAAAACTCTTCCAGTGTAATGTCATAAGCACGGCTGATATCCATCAATGTGATGATGAATGCATTTAATTTGGTAGGTGTGTCAGAAAGGAGTTCTATGAATGAACTTGGCTCTATTCCAAATAAGTCTAAAGGTAATTCGGAAAGAATGTCAGAATGAAGGAGGTCGGCAATTGGCTTCATCTTGTCTTCCAATTGGAGGGAAACCAAATAATCATACTCAACTTCCAATGCTTCTGCCAATCTAAAAACCTTATCTGCTTTGGGGTATTTTTTGGATTTTTCAATTTCATTCAGGTAGGAAATTGAAACACCACTTTTTTCTGAAAGCTCTTGAAGAGAGAGGTTTTTTTCCTTTCTCAACTGTTTCAACTTTAATCCAAATATGATCCTTATGTTTTCTTCTTTCATACAAACTGATTTTTACTGATAGGCACAGCACCATCAATACTTCAATTTATCCCTGTTTTTCCAATTTCAAAGCGTTTTTGCGTTATTTTTTATTTTAGTGAAATATTACAAATAAAATAAAATAATAAAAAAGCGAATTTTCGCTTTTTTATTAAATTTCGTTTTCATACCTTTAAATCACTGATTCACATAACTATCAATATCATGACAATAGCCATCACAGACCATCTTAAGTTGCAAGTTTCTGCTGATATATCAGACGAATTTGCAAGAATCCTGACACCAGAAGCCTTGGAGTTTCTAGCTTATCTAGAATTGAAGTTTAGAGAAAAGAGATATTCCATTCTGGTGAAAAGGCAGCGCCAACAAGAAAGACTTGATAATGGAGAGTTGAGCGAATTATTGGGCGAATTGCCTAGTGTATCAGGTGACTGGCAGATAGCAGGAGTTCCTGAAGATTTACAGGATAGGAGAGTTGAAATCACAGGACCAGTAGATAGGAAAATGGTCATCAATGCTTTGAACTCAGGTTCAAAAGTTTTCATGGCTGATTTTGAAGATGCTTCTTCACCTACATGGGAAAACATGATTTCGGGTCAGGTGAATTTGTATGATGCAATCAGACGGCAAATAGACTATACAGCTGACAATGGGAAAACCTACAGTTTGGCTGATGAAATAGCTGTGCTTAAAGTAAGGCCGAGGGGTTGGCATTTAGAAGAGAAGCATATGAGCATCAACGGAGAGCCTTTGAGTGCTTCGATTGTTGACTTCGGTTTGTACTTTTTTCACAATGCTCAGACTTTGCTTTCAAATGGGACAGGGCCTTATTTCTACCTGGCAAAATTGGAAAGTCACTTGGAAGCAAGGTTATGGAATGAGGTTTTTGTGGCGGCACAGGATTACATGAAAATCCCACAAAAGAGTATCAAATCCACGGTTTTGATAGAGACGATTTTCGGGGCTCTGGAGATGGATAATATCCTGTTTGAACTCAAGGATCATATTGTAGCGCTCAATGCTGGCAGGTGGGATTACATTTTCAGTATCATCAAGAAATTTAGAAATCATGAGAATTTCATACTTCCGGACAGGGGGCAGGTAACCATGGGTGTGCCGTTTATGAAGGCATATGCAACCAAACTAGTGGAAGTCTGTCATCAGCGAGGAGCTCATGCTATAGGTGGTATGTCAGCTTTTATACCTGCCAAAGATGAAAAAATCAATCAAATGGCCAGGGCCAAGGTGAAAACGGATAAAGAACGTGAAGCTGGTTTGGGTTATGATGGGACATGGGTTGCACATCCATTTTTGGTAGATATAGCCAAAGAGGTGTTTACAAAAGCCTTTGATTTAGGGCAGTGTAATCAGAAAAACAAACCATTAATGCTTTCAGGATTGGAATCTAAAGATCTTTTGGATGTTCGGATTCCTGAAAGCAGCATCACAGAAGAAGGTGTCAGAACCAATATAAATGTTGGGATTCTATACATCGAGAGCTGGCTAAGAGGGGTAGGAGCTGCAGCACTTTATAACCTGATGGAAGATGCCGCGACCGCAGAGATCAGCCGAGCACAGCTCTGGCAATGGATAAGGCATCAGGTCAAAATGGACAATGGGCAAGCTGTCACAGCTGAACTCTATCAAGAACTCAAACTGCAGGAAATGGAAAAAATCAAATCGCTTATCGGTGATGAGCGTGCAAATGCCCCACAACTTCAACAAGCATCTCAATTGATGGACAAGTTGGTCTTGGGATCCACATTTATAGAATTTCTGACGCTACCAGCATATCAGCTTCTGGATTAAATAACAATACAAAACAAGAAATCACTTTTAACAAATTACTAGAAACCATGAAAATTGACAAAACACAAAGGGCCTTGGCATTGGAAAAAGACTGGGCTGTAAACCCAAGATGGAATGGCATCAAAAGAACTTACTCAGCAGAAGACGTAGTTAAGTTGGGTGGTAATTATCAGCTTGAATATTCCATAGCAAAAATGGGAGCAGAAAGATTATGGGATAAATTGACTTCACAACCATTTATCGCAGGTCTTGGAGCATTGACTGGAAATCAGGCCGTTCAGGAGGTTCAGGCTGGTTTGGAAGCCATTTACCTTTCTGGTTGGCAGGTAGCGGCAGATGCCAACCTTGCCGGTCAGATGTATCCTGATCAAAGCCTATATCCAGCAGATTCCGTTCCGGCGGTGGTAAAAAGAATAAACAATGCCCTATTGAGAGCCGATCAAATTCAAAATGTAGTAGGTACTGAGAATTTGCATTATATGGTACCAATTGTAGCTGATGCAGAAGCTGGTTTCGGAGGAAATCTCAATGCATTTGAATTGATGAAAATGATGATTGAGTCCGGTGCTTCTGGAGTTCACTTTGAAGATCAACTTTCATCTGCCAAAAAATGTGGTCACCTGGGAGGGAAAGTGTTGGTCCCTACACAAGAAGCCATCAATAAATTGATCGCAGCGCGCCTAGCCACAGATGTCATGGGTGTTTCCACTATTATCATAGCAAGAACAGACGCAGATGCAGCGACCTTGATTACTTCTGATATAGACGAAAGAGACCATAAATTCATCAATGGCAAAAGAACTTCTGAAGGTTTCTTTGAAGTCAATAATGGAATAGCTCAAGGTATTGACAGAGGTTTGTCATACGCACCATATTCTGATTTGATATGGATGGAGACATCAAATCCTGATTTGGGTTATGCAAGAGAATTTGCCCAGGCAATCCATGAAAAGTATCCTGGCAAAATGTTGGCCTATAATTGCTCTCCCTCTTTCAACTGGGCTGCTCATTTGAGTAAATCAGAAATGTTGACTTTCAGAGAAAGTTTGGCCGAAATGGGGTATAAGTTTCAGTTCATTACATTGGCAGGATTCCATGCTTTGAATACCTCTATGTTTGAGCTTTCTAAGGCGTACAAAGAAAGAGGAATGGCAGGATATTCCGAATTACAAGAGAGAGAGTTTGCCTTACAACCAGCTGGTTTCAAGGCAGTCAAACATCAAGCTTTCGTTGGGACAGGCTATTTTGATAAAGTTCAAGAAATAGTGACCTCTGGAATGGCTTCCACAGTAGCGCTAAAAGGCAGCACAGAGGAGTCACAATTTTGACAAAATATAATTTTCGCAATCGATTGTTTGGACAATTAGAAAACATTATTTACCTTTCGAGCATGTTATTCATTCATTGAATATCTACAATAGGTTTAATAGGTTTGAGAGATGGAAAAGGCTGGAACAATGTTCCGGCCTTTTTTGATTTTTACTCGATTTGTATTTTATTCGCTTTCATTTCAGACCAAAAAAATGAATTTAAACCGATCATTTTTCTTTCGTGTTTCCCTTCTCGGATTATTTGTTTGTGGTATGGCTTCTTGTGCTTCTGATAGGAATGTAGAAGAAGAGGTACTTGAAGATGAATATAACTTAGTAGAAGAAGAAATTCAATTGTTGGAAATAGGCATCCAACAAATGCAATCATGGGCTTCTCATTGGAAGTCCAATGAAAGTGCTTTTAGTCCTTCCGATTTTTCTTTAGATAAAAGAGTTTCAGTTGACCAATTGGAATGGCCTGAGGAAAATTACATAGACGAAAGCTCTCCTTTTTATCCTTATCTGATTCCGAATCCCGAAGGTAGAGGAGTGGTGGATATTTATAGTTATAAAATTGTCTTTCCCGAGCAAGGTGGACCTTTTCTTAATCCTGATTCAGAGGTCATTTATTTTAGAAATGACGGTATGAGGGAAAGATTGTTGTTTATGGGACCTTCAGGAGGTTTTGAAGATGCTGTGTGGGTCACACCCGAATACCTCTTGGTGTCAGGTTTTTTTGAAGAAGAAGCAGGGATCACTCCAAAGTTATGGCTGATTGATGTGAAGAATTCGGTACAATATATTTTTAAACATCCTCTTGTGACAACCAATTACTCCAAAGATGGGTTTTTAAAGAAAAAACTCAGTAAAATTGATTTTTAATGGAATTTGGAAAAGTAATCAGTAGGCTGGAAAAGGTACTCGAAAAACCATTACCTGGAAGAAAGGGACAGATTACCATGGCTCCTGTACCGGTAGATGAGGAGCGGTTTGCCCGTCAAATAAGAAAAGATTACCGAAAAGGTGCTGTTTTGATGCTTTTTTATCCTGATGCTTCAGGTGAATGTTTTGTTCCATTTATCAAGAGACCCAAATACCCTGGCGTACATAGTGGTCAGATTGCTTTTCCGGGTGGAAAGATGGAGGAAAGTGATGAAGATCTCGCTATGACTGCCTTGAGGGAATCAGAAGAAGAAATCGGAATTGATGCTTCTAAAGTCATTTTATTGGGAAGTATGTCGGAGTTGTATATCCCACCAAGCAACTTTATGGTTTCTCCTTTTCTTGGTTATGTAAACGAAAAACCGAAATTTATTCCTGAACCTTCAGAAGTAGACAGGATTATCAATTGTGCCTTTCAGACGATCTTGGATAAGAAAATCAGGAAGTCAGGTACAATAAAAGGTAGTGGTGGGTTCAATATGAAAGCACCATATTTTGACATTGATTCTGAGATGGTATGGGGTGCTACAGCTATGATGTTGGGAGAATTTACATACATGTGGGAAATGACTGATTTTTGATTTTTTAAGCATTTGTGGTATTGTTGCAAATAAACCTTCGTTTTCATGCAAGAATATACTCCTTTGATTACCAATGATGCCGTTGTATTTGGTATTTTGATGTTTATTTTGGCCTTGGTATTCGGTACTTCTTCCAGTAAGAATCCCTTTTGGCAAAAATTCTACAGGGTTATTCCATCTATTCTTTTGTGTTATTTTATTCCTGCTGTGTTGAATTCATTTGGGATAATCTCTGGTGAGTATTCTCAGTTATACAGTGTGGCTTCCCGTTACTTATTACCCACTTCGTTGGTTTTGCTTACACTGAGCATAGATTTTAAAGGCATTTTGAAATTAGGGCCAAAAGCTTTGATTATGTTTTTGGCAGGTTCATTGGGTATCATTTTAGGAGGGCCATTGGCTTTATTGACAGTGTCAGCCGTTTTTCCAGAAATCTTGGGAGGGGTAGGGCCTGACGAAATTTGGAGAGGTTTGGCTACTATTGCAGGCAGTTGGATTGGAGGAGGTGCGAATCAGACAGCCATGTTGGAGGTCTTTGAAGCTAGCCCAACGCTTTTTTCCCAAATGATAGCTGTAGATGTATTGGTGGCGAATGTTTGGATGGCAGTGTTATTGTTTTGGGCAGCCAAGCCGGGAAGGATTGACAAGATCTTCAAAGCTGACAGCTCAGCGATACATGAATTACAGGAAAAAGTAGAGAAATACAGGGAAGGGATTTTGAAAATCCCGACAATGGCTGATACTATGAAAATATTGGGGATTGGCTTTGCCTTGACAGGCCTAGCACATCTTTTTGCGGATTGGATGGCACCATTTATAGGTGAAAATTATCCTGCATTGAGTCAGTATTCATTGGACAAGACTTTCTTTTGGATTGTGGTGGTTGCCACGACAGGTGGTTTATTGCTGTCTTTTACCAAGGCGAGGGAACTGGAAGGTGCAGGTGCTTCCCGCTTAGGTTCGGTTTTACTTTACATTTTGGTGGCAACTATTGGAATGCAAATGGACCTGATGGCTATTTTTGACAGTCCGGTATTTTTCTTGATTGGGATATTGTGGATGATCTTCCACATAGTCATTATGCTGGTGGTCGCCTTTATCATCAAGGCCCCATTCTTTTTTGTCGCTGTCGGTTCACAAGCCAATGTTGGTGGAGCCGCTTCAGCACCTATTGTAGCTTCCGCATTCAATCCGTCTTTGGCACCTGTGGGTGTGTTGATGGCTGTTTTGGGATATGCTGTGGGGACTTATGGAGCGTATATCTGTGGTTTATTGCTGCAATTGGTGCATGGATAATTGACCTTTAATAGCAATGGTTATTTTTTTACGCTATTCTTCAACAAGCTAATTAAGCTGGCTTTTTAAGCTTTCGATATTCATAAGTACTTGCCTTCAAGAAGGTTCGATATTGATAGATATTGTGTTCAGGATCGCTGCTTGTTTTGAAACTTAGGCGCTACTTGTTTAATTCCGTATATGTGTAGAAATAATTTTATAGAAGACCGGAATTATTTCTAACCTTTTTCTTTTTGCCCGTACGCGGACGAAAATGTCCGTCTGTCCTACAGAGAATTATAGAAAAGATTCATTTCTAGGCTATAAACGCATTTTTATGACATGGCATAATAGTGGGGAAAGGTAGGTTGGATCCTTTATGTCCTTAATCAAAGTATACTGGATTTCTGCACAAAATCAGAACTAACCAACTCTAAATCCTCAGTGCCATGTGGAAAAATTATTTCAAAGTATCTTTTCGAAATCTACTCAAACGAAAACTTTATGCCGGTATCAATGTGCTGGGTCTTACAGTAGCCATTGTCAGCTTTTTAGCCATCGCACTATTTATACATCATGAAGCCACCTATGATAGCATGTATAAAGATTCCGACCGGGTGGTGAGGTTTGCTCAGCGTTTTTCTATGGCTGGGGAAGAACAAGTTGTTTCCATGACACCTGCAGCATTGGTGCCTACTGTAACAGAAGAGTTGGATGAGGTTGAAGTAGGTACCCTAATTTTTGATTACAGCATTTTTTCATCTGTATTGATCGATGCAGGAGAAGGGAACCATGAAGAAAACAAATTCGCTTTTGTAGATGAAAATTTCTTCGAAATATTCGACTTGAAACTTTTGGCAGGAGCTGAAGGCAAATTGCTTTCAGAACCGAACCAGATAGTGCTTACTATATCTACTGCACAGAGGTATTTCAAAAATCCACTTAATTCAATTGGAAATATGATAAAGGTGGATGGACAGGATTATCAGCTCATGGCCATTGTAGAAGATTTTCCCAGTAATAGTCATATTGATTTTGATTTTTTAGCGTCATTTATCACTACCAGAGATGGGAAAAATCCGCAATGGAGTCCTGCTAATTATTACTCCTATGCCAAACTTTCCCCCACGGCTGACAGGGAGGTTTTTGCTGGAAAGCTAGATCAAATGGTGGATAAATATTTTGGTGAAGATATGAGGAGCTATGGCTTTGAGATAGATGTATTGTTTCAGCCTTTGACATCCATTCACCTGGGCTATAGTCAACTCAAAGATATTAAGCCCGCCATAGACATAAAAAATCTATACATTTTTGGTTCTGTAGCCATCCTGTTGATCATGATTGGGATCATAAATTATGTCAATTTGGCTACAGCCGAAGCCACAGAAAGAAATAAAGAGGTAGGACTTAGGAAGGTTTTGGGTGCAGATAGGCCGCAGCTATTTGGACAATTTATTTCAGAATCTATGATTTTATCCCTATCAGGATTGATTTTCAGTCTTTTGATTTTATTTTTATTAAAAGGGGTTTTTGAGAGTTTTTCGGGTGTTCCCATGAATCTGGAACTACTAACAAGCCCATTGGGTATGCTTTTACTGATTGGGTTGATGTTATTGGTAGGTGTTTTTTCTGGATTTTATCCAGCCATGATTTTGTCAGGAATGGAACCGCTTCAGGCTTTGGGGAAGAAAGTGAGCAATTTCACCTCAGGCGCTTGGTTGAGAAGAAGTCTGGTAGTTTTTCAATTTTTCGTCTCCATCAGTCTTTTACTTGCCACTATTATAGTCAAACAGCAATTGGACTTTATGCAGACTGTAAACTTGGGATACGAACGTGAACAAGTCATAGCCTTGAATTTTCATTACAATATGGGGGATAAAATTTCTTCCCTTAGGAGTGAAATAGAAAGAACAGGTGCTGCACAATCCATGAGTATGTCAAATGCACTTCCGATCTTTATACAGGCGGGGTACTCCCTTTCCCCCGGTGGAGATAATGAAAAAGATCTGATGGTGACGGGATTTGCGGTCGACCATGATATTGTATCTACGCTCAATCTGAATTTATTGGCAGGAGTTGGTTTTTCGGATCAGGACATCAATTGGACGTATGCATACGAAAATGAAGAAGAGATGAATGTAATTTTCAATGAGGCGACCATCAAAGAGTTGGGTTGGACGGTAGAAGAAAGTATAGGGCGAAAAGTGAATTACAATGGTACTTTATCCAATATCAAAGGGGTGGTACAAGATTTCTACTTCAACTCTTTGCACAATCAGGTGGGTCCATTAGCTATTTTTATCCAGCCATCAGAAGCCAATTGGATATTGGTTAAACTGCCAAATGGAAATCCATCTGAGAGTCTTTCCAAGTTGGAAGAAGCTTGGAATGGCATATATCCGGATAGACCATTTGCGTATCGTTTTCTTGATGAAGAGTATGCCAAAATGTATCAGACTGAACAAAATGTTTCCCGCATTTTCCAACTCTTCTCAGGTATAGCCATTTTTATTGCCTGCATGGGGCTATTTGGATTGGTTTCTTATGTGGCCATGAGAAGAACAAAAGAAATTAGTATTCGCAAAGTACTAGGTGCTAAATCCACAGATGTGCTCAAGGTTCTTTCTTCAGATTTCTTTATGCTTTTAGGCCTGTCAGCGATTTTGTCCATAGGTTTTGGTATCTGGTTTAGCAGAGAATGGCTTTCCGGATTTGCATACAAGACAAGCCTATCACCTGTGATTTATGTGCTTGCCATTGGAGTAGTGAGTTTGATAGCCATGTTGACCATAGGATACCGCACTTTAAAAGTATATATCCAAAATCCTGTGGAAAGTTTGAAGGAAGATTGAGAAGGGATGAAGGATGATAAGAAGCGAGAAGCGAGAGACAAGAGACAAGAAACAAGAGGGGTTGATAGTGACCTTTGAGTTCCGATAGCTATCGGAATTGTAACCTCGAAGGTCTGGCGTGAAGAGACAACAAGACAGAAGCGAGAGACTAGAAGCAAGAGATACAATAGCCTCTGGTTAATAATGACTGAATAATCATAAGACCACAAAATAATGTTTAGAAACTATATCAAAATTGCGATCAGGAACCTGAAAAAGAACCCTGTATTTATGATGATCAACATCTTGGGGCTTTCCGTAGGGATGGCAGCGAGTATTTTGATTTTCATGTTTGTTCAGCATGAAGTAAGTTATGATAAATACCATGAAAATTCGGATCGGATTTACCGGGTTTCACGCTCTTTTTTCAATCAAAATGGTGAGGTAAACTTGCATCTGGGACATTTGGCTCCTCCATTTGGACCATTGCTAAAATCAGATTTCAATGAGGAATTGGAAGAGGTAGTGCGGGTATTGAATACCAATGTGATTTTGAAAGATGATGCAAATATTTTTGAGGAGAGAAGGTTTTATTTTTCAGACCCAGAAGTTTTTAAAGTGTTTTCTTGGGAAGTGGTCGATGGCAATCCAGAGGAAGCCTTGAATTTCCCTGATGGAATGGTGATTTCCCAAAGTATGGCAAAAAAATACTTTGGCAATGCAGAACCTATAGGTAGAAGCCTTGAAATGAAAATAGGATCAGCCACAGCCAATATGCAAGTGAGGGCAGTGATGAAAGATATTCCCGATAATTCCCATTTCAAAGCTGACTTTTTAGCATCCATGGAATTAGTGACAGAGTTTTATGGTGGGTATGAAGCGATGATGAAGAATTTCGGTTCTAACAATTTCGGAACGTATATCCTTTTGGCTGAAGGTGTGACATCACAAAGTATTTCCGATCAGATTCCTTCATTTTTGAATAGGCACGTGAATGTTGGCGATGATGGTTCCGCACCTTCCAATTGGACCAGTCTTCAACTTTGGCCTATCACTGATATACATCTTCATTCCAATTTGGATTCTGAGTTGGAACCCAACAGCAGCATAGAATATGTGTATATATATACAGCCATAGCAATTTTTATTTTATTGATTGCCTGTATCAACTTTATGAACCTTGCCACAGCCCGATCAGCCAAAAGAGCCATGGAAGTTGGTTTGAGAAAGGTGATGGGAGCCGATCGACAATTGTTGATAAGACAATTCATGAGTGAGACTATAATCTTAACATTTTTGGCCTTACTTATTGCCGTTGTTTTGGCAAGATTGACCCTGCCTGTTTTTGGGGATTTTACCGGCAAAGATTTGTCTATGAACCTTTTGGATCATCCTGAATACATTCTGGGAATGCTTGTTTTGGTAATCGTAGTAGGAATGCTGGCAGGCAGTTACCCTTCTCTTTTTCTCTCTGGTTTCCAACCGGTCAAAGTGCTTAAAGGGACTTATAAAATCGGTTCTATTCATGAAAAATTCAGATCTGCCTTGGTGATTGGGCAGTTTGCCATTTCTATCATATTAATAGTCGCTGTCCTTGTAGTGGTAAATCAGCTCGACTACATGAAAAATAAAGAGTTAGGCTTTGAAAAAGACCAGGTAATTGTGCTACCTGCCCATGCTGAATTGGTCGAAAATTATGAGACTTTACAAGACCGTTATATGCAACATCCGGGAATTGAAGCTTTGACCTTGGCTTCAAGGGTTCCCTCGGGAAGGCTTTTAGATGCCCAGGGAACAAAAGCTGAAGTCAATGGTGATTTGACCACGATGGATATCAGGCTTTCAGATATACATGTAAGCCATTCATTTATGGAGACATTTGGAATTGAAATGGCCACAGGCCGTGATTTCAATTATCAGCTGGCTTCAGACAGTACCGAGGCTTTTCTACTCAATCAATCTGCCGTCAGGGCTATTGGATGGTCTTCTGATGAAGAAGCCATTGGCAAGTCTTTGCATTATGGTATTAGAAGAGGCTATGTGGTTGGGGTTGTAAAAGATTTTCATTTTGAGTCATTGCACCAACCCATCAGTCCAATGGTCTTTATGATACCCAATGACAGATTCAATGAAGTAGCCTTTAAATTGAATGCTGAAAATTTCGATGAGGCCATTGCCTACCTTAGACAAGAATGGACAGCCTTGCGTCCCGATTTTCCATTCAACTATTACACCGTTGCAGACAGGTTTGAACAGCAATATGAAGCTGAAGAAAGGGTAGGGACTGTTTTTGGGTTTTTTGCAGGTTTGGCAATCCTGATATCAGTTTTGGGTTTGTTTGGATTGTCAGCCTATGCAACCGAACAGAGAACCAAAGAAATAGGAGTCAGGAAAGTGATGGGAGCAAGTATTGGCAGTATTGTGATGCTACTGGGCAAAGATTTCCTAAAGTTGGTATTGTTTGGTTTCATCCTAGCTGTACCGATAGCTTGGTATGGAATGAGTTCATGGTTGGATGGTTTTGCTTACAGCATATCAGTTTCATGGCTTGTATTCATCATGGCAGGGCTGATTGCAGCAATAATTGCAGCCTTGACTGTCAGTTCTCAATCCATTAGGGCGGCAATGATCAATCCAGTGGATGCTTTTAAGGTGGAGTAGTATGGGAGAAGCGAGATGCGAGATGCGAGATGTGAGAAGCGAGAGAAAAGAGTCAAGAGACAAGAAGCGAGAGCCGAGATGCGAGAAGCGAGAAGCGAGAGATTAGAAAAAAAGAAGCAAGAGACAAGAGCCAAGAAACAAGATGCAAGACTAACGTTACCCAATGCCATCGGCATGACTGATACAATAGCCTCCGGTTTTAACCGGAGGAAAAAAGAAGAAAAATCAGGTTTGTTTTTGGCCGAAAAAAGGTTGGAAGTGTAAAAGGCCTTTCGCCAAAAACAAGGATGGGTAAGAGAGGTGTGAAGCGTTCCACGGTAACTCGGGGATGAAACGATAATTCTAGGATGAAAGGCTTAAGAGCTATGAGTGAAGGCAAGATAAGAAGCGAGAAGCGAGAGATTAGAAAAAAAGAAGCAAGAGACAAGAGCCAAGAAACAAGACTAACGTTACCCAATGCCATCGGCATGACCGATACAATAGCCTCCGGTTTTAACAGGAGGACAAAAGAAGAAAAATCAGGTTTGTTTTTGGCCGAAAAAAGGGTTGTTGTGTAAAAGGCCTTTCGCCAAAAACAGGGATGGGAAAATGGGGTGTTAAGCGTTCCACGGTAACTCGGGGATGAAACGAGAAATCTAAGATGAAAGGCTTAAGAGCTATGAGTGAAGGCAAGGTAAGAAGCGAGAGGCGAGAGATTAGAAAAAAGAAGCAAGAGACAAGAGCCAAGAAACAAGAAACAAGACTAACGTTACCCAATGCCATCGGCATGACCGATACAATAGCCTCCGGTTTTAACCGGAGGACAAAGGAAGAAAAATCAGGTTTGTTTTTGGCCGAAAAAAGGTTGGAAGTGTAAAAGGCCTTTCGCCAAAAACAGGGATGGGAAAGAGAAGTGTGATGCCTGCCAGGGTTTCTCTTACGAGAAATGGAAAATTCAGAATGAAAAGTTTAGGAGCCATGAGTGAGATACTCACGGCGGCGGAAGGATGAGTTCAGATCTTTTCCTTTGCGAGCCTCTTCACCTTTTAAAACTCCGCGTGAACCATTTGATGAAAACTGTTCAACTATTTTAATAAACCTATATGTTTAAAAACTATTTGAAAATTGCCATCCGAAACCTGAAGAAAAGAAAAGGTTTTGCGCTAATCAATATACTCAGTCTCGCTTTGGGTCTGACAGGTGGGATTTTTATGCTGGTCTATGCTTTGGACGAATTTTCATTTGATAAATTCCACCAAAACGGAGACAGGATTTACCGGGTCAATACTGTTTTCATAGATGCAAAATCAGGAAATGAAGCTTATAACAGCACCAATGGATGGCCTGTGGGTAAAATTCTGGAATCGGATTTTCCTGAAGTGGAAAATGTGGTGTATACCATTACTTGGCCAAGATTGGAGGTCAAGACAGATGAGGAAAGGTTCAATCCCAGAATGGCTTACGTCACTGAGTCTTTCTTTGATGTTTTTTCATTTGAATCGCTCAAGGGAACACCTTCCTCCGCCTTATCCCAACCGTATCAGGCAGTCATTACTGAAAGTATGGAAAGCCGGATTTTCAAAGGTCAGGATGGGTTAGGAAAGGAGTTTTTTCTCGCTGATACTATTGCCGTAAAGGTAGGAGCCGTAGTCAAAGATTCTCCTGAAAACTCCCATATTCAATTTGAAGTACTGCTTTCCCAAGCGACTTTCGAAAGGTATACGGGGATTGAAGATTACATGGGGGGATGGGGAAATATCAATATGAGCAATTACCTCATGCTGCGGGAAGGTACAGACGCTGAAGCTTTCAAAGCAAAAGCCAAATCCGTCTACATGGATCATGTAGGAGAGATGATGCGTTCCTGGGGCGCAGAGGCTTTTCTTTATTTCGAACCCATGAAGGATATTTATCTCAGGTCGGAAGCAGGCAATTCTCTTGGGACATTGGGAAGCATTGACCGGGTGTACATGGTTTTGGGGATTTGCCTCTTTACAATCCTTCTGGCCTGTATCAATTTCATCAACCTTTCGACTGCCCGTTCTGTGGATCGTTTCAAAGAAGTAGGGTTGAGAAAAGTAGTGGGTTCGTCAAGGATGGCATTGATCACACAGTTTATGACAGAAGCGTTTGTGATGACTGTTTTTGGACTTTTGATTGCCATTTTTCTGTCCAGCACAATGATGCCGGTTTTCAATGAATTGGTCAATAAAACCTACAAGTTGGACAGCCTTTTAAAGCCTGAAATCATTTTTGGAATTTTCTCTTTGCTTTTCCTCATCAGTCTTTTTGCAGGTTATTATCCTTCCTTATACCTTTCAGGCCTGCAGCCCATAAAGATCCTGAAAGGGAAATTTAATCCCGGAAGTACAGGGCTGAATATGAGCAAAGCATTGGTGGTGTTTCAGTTTTTTATTTCTGTTTCCCTTGCGCTGGGAACTTTGGTCGTTCTCAATCAGCTGGATTTTATGCAGGAGAAAGAGCTGGGATTTGCCAAGAATGAAATCTTGGTGGTCGATGCTTCCAAACTGTCAAAAAACCGTATAGAAAGCCTCAAAAATGAATTGAACAATATCTCAGGGATCCAAAGTGTGGCTTATTCCAATGGGATTCCGGGAAGACCTGGATGGGTAGGACAGATTGCGTACCCGGATGGGAGAGAGGCAGAAAATCCTGCTTCTGTGGAGTACTTGTCCGTAGATGAGGATTACCTGAATACTTTAGAACTTGATATTGTGGCAGGAAGGTTTTTTGACCCTGAGCGAGAAACCGATCGTACCGATGGCTTGGTCCTTAATGAAAAGGCAGTCAGACTATTCGGCTGGGAAAGCCCCGAAGAAGCTTTGGGACAGAAAATCGTGTCCCCTTCCACCACGCCGCAGGGAACCGTGATAGGAGTGGTGAAGGATTATCATCAATTGGGCTTACAGCAGGCCATTCATGGCATTGCCATGGATTGGGCACCAGATTATTCTTATTGGCTGTCCATACGTTTTGAACCCGGTCAAACCACAGCCATTCTGGAGAACCTGAACCAAAAATGGATCAATGACTTTACTGGAATGGATTTCAAATACTTTTTCCTCAATGAAGACTTTGAAAGGCTCTATCAGGCAGAATTGCGCATGTCCAAGATGTTCCGGCTCTTTGCAGGGCTCACACTTTTGATTTCTCTGATCGGATTGTTGGGATTGGTTTCCTTTATGATCGAATCCCGATCTAAAGAAATGAGCATCAGAAAGGTTTTGGGTGCCGGAGTACCTCAGATCGTATATATCCTTTCCAGGGAATTTATGGTCTTGGTTATTTTGGCTTCAGTCCTGGCTGTTCCGGTATCTTTGTATTTTGGTAAGGAGTGGTTGCAGAACTTCGCCTACCGTGCTCCCATTGATTTGGGGAATTTTCTAGCGGTTGTTTTGATGGCGCTATTGGTCACCTTGACGGTCGTTGGCATGCAAGCCTTGAGGGCTGCTTTTAGAAATACGGTAAATGGTTTGAGGAGTGAGTAATTTTGGGTTGGATGGATTTTTCTATACGAAGATTCCCAATGCTCTTTCTAGTTCATTTTTAAACCTTCCTGTATTTTTCGCTTAATTCCTTGATCTTAAGGTCGGATTGAAGGTAAAATACCCCGTACAGGGTATTTTATCTCAGTACTGAATTTGGTAGGTTTGAAAATGTGAAATTCCAAAATGGAAAAGGTATTCATGAAACTCTAAAATTCATTTAATTGGCTTTGGATCTTTTTAAAAGCTAAGTATTCATTTTAAAAAATCAACTTTCTATGATACAGTTAAAAGCATTACCGGAATACAATAACTATTTAAACTTTAGAAAAGTCTTCAGGACTGAATTAAAAGAATCTAGCCTTGGTTTGCTCTTTTCATTTTTTGGCAGCCAGCAAAAGAAAGCCTTTGGAGTGATAGTGTTAGGATTTCTTTTGATTTTTTGTGGAAACCAGTTATTTGCACAGAGTGAGCCAGATTGGATAATTTCTTCTGATTTCACTCCAAAGTACACTTCATTTTCCAACGATGGAAAATACATTGTCCTTGAAAATGAAGACAAATATGAGGTTTGGAATCTTGAAAGCAGGGAACAGGTTCTCCAAGGTGATTACAGGAATAAAGTAGGGAGAAGTATTCCGGGAGTGGGGATCACTGAGGGGAGTGCCTTTTTATTGTTTGAGGAGGAAGAAATATTCCTTCAATTTGACTATACCCTAAGTTTTACTACGGCAACTGCTTTTGACTTGACTAACGGAGAAGAAAAATGGGTGAAAAATGACCTGGATATCGGTATTTCTACAGTCGAGTCAATTTACCAAATCCTGACAAATGCGCAGAGGTTAAGACAAGACGAGGAGACTCTGTCTGAGGCGACTTTTTCCGCTGCAACAGGAATGAACACGATTTCCAAAAAGAACAATATCCCTGTAAGCTATGTAGGTCATGACGAAAGGCTGAAAAAGTTGATCACATACCTACCCGAAAAAAATGCAATTGCTGTCAATGGCAAAGAAGGACTTCAGCTCTTGGAAATTAAGACAGGAGAGGTTTTGTGGCAACAAGCAGAATTAAAAGGTGGTTTGGGTGAGGTTTTTTATGAACCCAACAATGATGTCATCATTGCCATTAGAGTAAGTCAAACTGAACTACAGAACATCGCAGGAAGGCCTGAGGTTCAAGCCTTGAATGCACAGAATGGAGACTTGGTCTGGACTTTAAAGTACAGCGGTGACTTTATTCCAGGTACTGCATTTGTACGGAATGATGTTTTACTTCTGCCTTATTTCGGATTGACGCTGATCGATATCAAGTCAGGTGAAGAAATGGACAGTGACGTGAAAGAAGGAATGGAAAGGCATCGGAGAATGTACAGAAACATGTCTGTCTTAGGTGCCGGAGGTGAAGAAGGAAATACCTTAGGTGATAACAGTTCCTACCCTTTAGTCGATGAGAATGGAATCATTCATTATGTGGTAGGTATGCAAGGAGGAAAGCATATAGATCCCGATGGTAGTAGAAAGTCTTATCTTCAAATTGATTTCAATACAGGTGAAATTTTCCTACAGGAAGATAAAATTGCAAGACAAAACAACCGCGTCATTCAGGAAGAGTTGACAGATGAATTTTTGTACCTTAAAATGACCAATGGTTTGTCAGGTTCGTATATCGTGGCTCTTGACAGAAAAACGGGTCAAATTGCCTTTGAAACCGAAAAAGTGAGCAATAGGTTGGGGA
Organism: Mongoliibacter ruber; assembly: GCF_003003005.1. Taxonomy (GTDB): domain Bacteria; phylum Bacteroidota; class Bacteroidia; order Cytophagales; family Cyclobacteriaceae; genus Mongoliibacter; species Mongoliibacter ruber. Next base: position 49,007 of record NZ_PVTR01000018.1, on the reverse strand, counting down.
CTGACTTTGACCCATTTTTGTTTGACGGAGATAAAATTGTCGATGCTTCCTCCAAAGGAATCCATACCTATGATGCAAAGAGCGGGGAGAATATTTCCACTATCAATTACAAGGATTTTGAAGTGGGTAGGTTGAAAAATCAAATTGCATTTGACCATGGGTTGATTTTGATTGGAACGAAAGGGGTGGCCATCACAGACAATGAGGGGAATGTCCAGACTACCTTTGATGAGGTAGAAAAAATCACCGACCTTAGGCTCACTGCCAATGAAATCTGGATGGTGGAGGAGAACAGATTTTTTAGAGTAGGTACAGCGCCCATAGAGGTTTTGGAAGAAGTGAAATTTGAGAAAAATGAAAATGTGTTTTTTAGCTCTAATGGATCTTATTTGGTTAGGGTAGGGGCTTCAGGAAGGGAATTGAATATTTATCAAATGGAGTGATCTGCTTAAATAAAGATTCTTCCTGACTTTGGCAAAAGTCATAATTTGTCCGCCCTCGGACGGAATTGTTCGCTGCGGGTGGTGATCGAAAACAAAAAAAGCCCCTGAAGTCAAAAATGAGGGTTTATCCAATGGCACTGCTCTTGAATATAGCGCTAATTCATTGCGTTAAATTTTTGAAATATGCTTTACAATTACATATTGATCGCCATCAGGAATATCAAGCGAAACAAACTCCGCACTTTGGTTCATGTTCTTGGCCTTTCAATGGGTATTGCCATTTGTTTGGTGATTTTTAATGTGGTCTGGCATGCGTATAGTTTTGACAGGTTTCATACAGATAGTGAAAGGATTTTCAGAATCAACACCATGGAAGAGTGGGACTCCGGTAACATTTTTCAAACGTCAGGCACCAACGGACCTTTGGGAGAGGTGATTGATGAGGAGCTTTCTTTTATTGAAGAAAAGGGTAGGCTGTATGTTCTTTATGAGACGATGGTTATCCTACCTGAACAAAACAAAGTAATAGGAAGAAGTGATAAGGTTGCCTTTTCAAACCCAGGATTTTTTAAGATTTTTCAAAGAGAATGGCTTTCAGGAAATCCACAAACAGCCTTACAGGAACCCAATACAGCTGTCATTACTGCGTCTAGTTTACAAAAATACTTTCCCGGATTAGCCGCCAATGAGGTATTGGGAAAAGAAATCTTGTGGATAGATGCCTCAGATTCTATTTATGCCCAAGTGCAAGGTGTGGTGAAGGATTATTCCGAAAATACAGACTTTATTTTTACTGATTTTATTTCCTTTAGTACTATTTCCCAAAAAGGGAAAGCCGATTGGTATGGTCTACATAGTTGGACTAACCTGAATACTTCAAGTCAGCTATTTGTGAAGATTGGAGAAAACTCGGACAAATCCAATTTGGATGAAGGACTTGCTATCTTAGCCAAAAAATATTTTGACGATCAAGAAAGTCACCCGGAATTTATAGGTGAACCACTGGCAGAAATGCATTTCAGTGAAAACTTTGATGACACTACTATTTCCAAAACCCTTTTAAATGGACTCGTCTACATTGGGATTATTATTCTTCTGTTGGCTTGCCTGAATTTTATCAACCTTGAAACAGCTTTGGCTATCAATAAGGCTAAGGAAGTAGGAATCAGAAAAACATTGGGCAGCAACCGAAGTCAACTGGTAATGCAATTTTTGAATGAGACATTTGTCCTAGTACTTATAGCCTCTGCATTTTCGTTATTCCTTGCCGAATTGATCAAAACCTATTTCTCGGAATACCTGCCCACAAATTTTGATCCCTCATTTTTAAGTCCTATGAGCCTGATGTTTCTAGGTTTAATTGCTGTCATAATCACATTGATCTCTGGATTATACCCTGGATTTGTTTTGGCAAGTTACCAGCCTCAGCGTGCACTTAAAGGGGAACTAATGCACGAGCATGGTTTTTCAATTGGAGTATTTCTGAGAAAAAACCTCGCGGTCTTACAGTTTACTGCCTCTATCACTTTTATCATCATGGTATTGGTGCTGACAAGTCAACTCAAATACATCAGTTCTCAGCCTTTGGGTTTCGAAAAAGAGGCTGTGATGTACACAAATCTTCCCTTTATGGGAGAAAGGTCACAAAGAGAATTACTGGCAGAGAGAATGAGGAATGAAAGTTTTGTATCAGGGGTAAGCCTAAGTAATAACCTGGTGTCTTCCAACTCTATTTGGACTTCCGACGCTTACGTAATGGTAGATTCTGTAGAACAGCAAATGAATGTACATGTGATGAACGTCGATTCGGCATTCGTTTCGGTCAATGGAATCCCTTTGTTGGCAGGAAGAAAACCACACAACGTAGGTGACGAAATACTGGTAAACAGGAATTTTCTGAAAGCTATGGGGGCTACAGATCCATCAGATATCATTGGCCAAACTATCAATTTCAGGGCAGAAAGCAATACTATAGTTGGGGTAGTGGAGAATTTCAATGCCCGTAACCTCAAAGAAGAAATTATGCCTATGGTTCTGATTTACCAGCCTGATTATTATTACTTACTGACTGCAAAAGTATCCTCTCAACAAAACCTTTCCTATGCCAAAGAGCGGCTTGAGGCTATGGTGGAGGAAGTTTTTCCTTATGATGCTTCCGGTTTTAATTTTATAGACGAGGTTTTGGAAGGATTTTATGATGTGGATAGGAAAATCCAAGGAGTACTTGGTTTTGCCGCAGGTATAGCCATTCTAATTTCTATTTTGGGTCTGTTTGGATTATCGTCATTTACCATTGCCCAAAGAAGCAAAGAGGTAAGTATCAGGAAGGTGATGGGTGCAGATATTTTGCAGATTATCTCCTTGGTGAGCAAACAGTATGTTTGGCTTGTGTTGGTTTCATTTGTCCTGGCAGCCTATCCTGCATATTACCTCAGCAATATGTGGCTTCAGGAGTATGCTTATAGAATTGAAATGCCTTATTTGTTATTTGTGGGTGTAGGATTTGGAGTGCTGGTGTTGGCCTTGCTTGTAGTGGGATTCCATTCCCTCGGAGTAGCCAAGACCAACCCTGCAGAGATATTGAAGAGTGAGTGAGATAAAGAATGAAAATTTTAGATTTAAGATTTTAGATTTAAGACCGAGTGGGATGAAGGGTTAAGTAAAGGATGAGGGAGGAAGGATGAAGGATGACAGGGAGAGATTAGAAGCGAGAAGCGAGAGCCGAGATTTGAATTTAGGAACAAATATGCAAGATCAAAGTAAATTTACGAATGACGATTTACGAATTACGAGGCTTTTTTGAGTTCAGCTCTGCAAATTATTTATAATGCGAGAGACAAGAAAAAAGACCAAATGCCGTAGGATTTCCTGCCGGAGGCAAGGCATGACCGATATAATATCCCGGTAATTTCTTGCCGGGATTAGGGAAAGAGGGTAAGTATCCAAAGTGCCATAGGATTTCCTACCCTAGGTATGGCACGAACGATCCGCCACGGCAGACGAGTTGTATAAGTTTATGAAAAAGTAGCCAGTAAACCCCAGAATGAATTGTCCTGAGAATCGTGAAACTGAAGAAAATGTCAAATAAAGTCAACAGGTTGAAAGGCAAGGCCAGAGTTCCATTTATGGCTCTTTGTGCTTGGTGCTTTGTACAATCACCACAATCCTTCAAACCAAAACAAACTCACAACCAATGCTAAAAAACATCCTAAAAATCGCTCTAAGAAGCTTTTGGAAGACTAAAAGCATCTCCATCATCAATGTCCTTGGATTGTCATTGGGGATTGCCCTTTGTTTGATCATTACTCTTTTTGTCCGTAATGAGCTTTCCTATGACAAGCATTTTACCAATTCCGATAGGATCTATCGGGTCGCTTCAGATATTGTCTTTGGAGGCAATGCCTATAAAATGACATTTGCACCGGCTCCAATGGCAGAGGCATTGATGGAGGAAATTCCCGAGGTGGAGGCCGCTGTTCATTTCAGAAATCAAGGTTCTTTTTTGATCAAGAGGTACGATGACAATATCAAAGAAACCAATATAATATTTGCAGGTAAGAAATTTTTGGAGGTCTTTGATATCCCTTTGGTGCAAGGCAGTAAGAGGGGGGCATTGGATGAACCAAATACAATGCTCATTAGTCAAACAATGGCAGATAAGTTTTTCAAAGGAGAAAATGCAGTGGGTCAATCTTTGATCTTGGACAATGCTTCTGACTATAAGATTACAGGAGTGTATGAGGATATTCCGGATAACACCCATTTTAATTTCCAAGTGTTGTTGTCAGCGGAAGGCTTGGATGAAGCCAAATCTCCGCTTTGGCTTGGTAATAATTTCCAAACATACATGCTCGTAAATCCTGGAACTGATCAAAAGGAATTAGAGCAAAAAATCACTGCGATGACTCAAAAGCATTTGATACCAGTGTTGAAACAGGTGCTTGGAGAAGACTTTACCCTAGAGCAGTTTATCGCAAGCGGCAATAAAGTTGAATACTTTCTTCAGCCTTTGTTGGATATCCATTTGCACAGTGATTTGATGGGTGAGTTTAAAGCTAATTTTTCAAGCACCTACATTTATATGTTTGTAGCCATTGCAGTTTTTATTTTGTTGATTGCTTGTATCAACTTTATGAATTTGGCTACGGCCAAATCTTCCAATCGTGCAAAAGAGGTTGGGGTCCGTAAAAGCATGGGCTCAGGTAGGGGAGAGCTGATTTTCCAATTCATGGCTGAGACTTTTTTAATGAGTTTTATTTCTTTTGTTTTAGCGATTTTTATAGCCTCTCTTTTACTGCCATTTTTCAATGATTTGGCAGGTAGAAATTTGATTTTGCCGATTGGTGAAATTGGGTTTTATGTCGGCTTAATGTTAGGCGCTGTTTCTGTAGGTTTGATTGCGGGTATATATCCATCACTTTTTCTTTCTGGATTTAAACCTGCCAAAGTACTGAAGGGAGATGTTTCAAATGGAATGAAAAGTAGTGCAGTAAGAAGTTCATTGGTGGTGTTTCAGTTTTCTATTTCCATCATATTGATTTTTTGCACCATAGTACTTTTTTCCCAAATGAATTTCATTCAAAATAAAAACTTAGGTTTCAACAAAGACCAGGTTATCATGGTACATGACCTATACGCTTTGGGAAGTCAAAAGCAGACATTTAAGCAAGAAGTCTTGGGTAGTTCATTGATTGAAAAGGGGACATTGAGTGGGTTTTTGCCCGTGTCGGGAACCAATAGGTCGGATAATCCATGGTGGGTGATGGGTCGGGATATACAAGATCAGGAAAATATGGTTTCCATCCAGAATTGGAAGGTGGATTTTGATTATGTCAATACCTTGGGAATGAAGGTAGTACAGGGAAGAGATTTTTCCTTGGATTTCCCATCTGATTCATCTGCAGTGATCATAAATGAATCGGCATTACGCAACTTTAATTTTGAAGGTGACCCTATTGGTCAGAAAATCTCAACCTTTTCGGGAGACAATGTTTCTGGTTTGAATACAGAAAACTTAGATGCCAAGACTGTCATAGGAGTGGTTGAAAACTTTCATTTTGAATCCCTCAAAGAAAATATTGGGGCAGTTTTGATGTATATAGATCCTAATCCAACAGGTATTGCTTCATTTAGATTTAAGGCCCAAGACGTGCAGGAAGTTTTGCAATTGTTGGAGAACAAATGGAAAGAACTGGCGCCAGGACAACCTTTTACCTATGAATTTTTGGATGAGAGGTTTACCTACATGTATGCATCAGAAACAAGGATAGGGAAGGTGTTTGCTGCATTTACCGGTTTTGCCATTTTTATTGCCTGCATGGGCTTGTTTGCTTTGACAGCGTTCACTGCAGAGCAGCGTAGAAAAGAAATAGGCATCAGAAAAGCCTTAGGAGCCTCTGTCAGTTCACTTGTACTTCTATTGTCTAAGGAGTTTACGAAGTTGGTATTGATAGCATTTGTAATAGCTGCACCTTTGGCTTGGTGGGCAATGAGCAAATGGTTAGAAGATTATCAGTATAGGATTCAATTGGGTTGGGGAACATTCCTGTTTGCGATATCTGTAGTAATGCTGATAGCATGGTCAGTGATGGGGGTTCAGTCACTCAGGGCAGCATCTACCAATCCAGTTGATTCTTTAAAGGGGGAGTGAAAGAAGATTTACGAGCGACGATTTACGTGCTTCCTGTCCGGTATTCAGGATTATGACGCGCAATTGGTCATATTCCTAATTGGGTTTAGAATATTCCGGGGTAACTTTTGACAACATATTTAAACTTTGAACCATTTTAGACATGAGAAATGAGCTAATGATTAAATCATGTAGTATGAGTATTCTATTTTAAAGAACTCGACTTTTCCTGAACCTCTTGCATAAAGCCTCGGTTCTATTTAGAGAGTCTAATTTTTAAAAATAAAAAAACCATGCAAAACTTAGAAAACAAAACAGCTTTTATCACAGGTGGAAGTAAAGGAATCGGATATGGTATCGCAGAGGCCTTGGTGACTCAGGGTATGAAAGTGGCAATCACCAGCCGTTCACAGGATGCTGTAGATAAGGCAGTTCGAAGTCTTAATCAATTAGGTAAAGGGGCGGCATTTGGGATAGTTGCAGATGTGAGGGATTTTGAATCCCAACAAAAAGCGATTCAACTATTTGTCGAAAAATGGGGGCAGATAGACCTCTTGGTTGCCAATGCCGGGATTGGACATTTCGCATCTATCCAAGACATTACGATTGAGCAATGGCAAGAGACCATAGATACCAATTTGACAGGTGTATTTTATACCTTAAAAGCCGGATTGGAGGCATTGAGAAAGTCTAAAGGTTATTTCATCACAATTTCCAGCTTGGCAGGAACCAACTTCTTCGCAAAGGGCTCAGCCTACAATGCAAGTAAATTTGGATTGACAGGTTTTACCCAAGCAGCAATGTTGGATTTGAGAAATGAGGGAATTAGGTGCACGACCATCATGCCAGGTTCTGTAGCTACTTATTTCAATGACCATGTACCTAATAAGGAAGATGCTTGGAAAATACAGATTGAAGACCTAGGCCAAATGGTAGTAGACTTGATGCATATGAATCCAAGGACTTTACCTAGCAAAATTGAAGTCCGACCAAGTATGCCTGGTTGATATCGTCCGCATGCGGACAAAGTTGTACGCCATTTCAACCGTGCAAAACACAATTAAAGCCCTATTCGCTAAGAATCAGGGCTTTTTTTTATGGCATAAGTTTGGGAAACCTATTTGAAGGTTCAAAAACCAAAATGACTATGATAAAGCTTACCAACCTCGATAAATTCATCGAATCCAGATTTCAGAGAACTTTTATACTCAAAGGCATTGGGCTTGACATTGAACAGGGGGAATTCATCACCTTGATGGGGCCATCCGGTGTGGGTAAATCCACTTTGCTCAATATTATTGGCCTTTTGGACGAAGACTATGAAGGACAATATTCTTTTGATGGCAAGTCTATTGCTTCCATGAAGGATCGTGAGAGAAATGCCCTTCACAAATCTGAGTTTGGTTATATTTTTCAGGCCTATCATCTGATAGATGAATTGACTGTTTATGAAAATATAGAGACACCTCTCCTTTATAGAAATGTATCTTCTTCGGAAAGGAAAAGCATTATTGCAGACCTTTTGGATAGGTTTAATATGGTCGCAAAGAAGGACCTTTTTCCAGAGCAACTTTCCGGCGGGCAACAACAACTGGTGGGTATCGCAAGGGCAATAGCAGGGAAACCAAGAGTGCTTTTGGCAGATGAACCCACTGGCAACCTACATTCTACCCAAGCAAAGGAGATCATGGAGGTTTTTAAGGAATTGAATCAGGAAGGAACCACCATCATCCAAGCCACTCATGCCAGAGAAAATGCTGACTACGGAACTCGTCTGATCGAAATGCTGGACGGTAAAATTGACCAAGACATTACCATTTGAAATGAAAAAACTACTCATAAGTGGAATAGCACTATTTGCTGCAATATTTGGTATTCAAGCTCAAGATACCATACCCTTGACATTTGAAGAAGCCGTTAGGATAGGTGTCAACCAAAACCTCAACTTTCAAATACTGAACAATCAACAAGAAGTCTTGCGGGCTGAAAAGCTCAATGCCAAGCTTTCTCACTTGCCACGTGTTGTGATGGGGAGCAACGGAGGTAGAAATATTGGTCAGCAATTTCAGCAAGTCGAAGGTGAATTGATTGTGTCCAATGAAATCCAGGATTATGTTACAGGTAATATAGATGTCAGTATGCCTATTTTTAATGGTACTAGGAGAATCAACCAAACCTTGGCCTCTAAGCATTTTGAAGAAGCTGGTAAAAATGAAATCCAAAGAGCCAAGGAAGAAGTGATGTTCAATGTTGCACAGCAATACCTGCAGGTCTTGTTGGATGAACAATTGTATAATATCGCCTTGGAAAATCTTGAAAATCAGAAGAAACAATTGGAACAAATAGATGGGTTTGTAGATGCTGGGTTGAGAACCTTGGCCGATCTGTACAACCAACAGTCTGAGGTAGCCCGATTGGAAACTGTCGCTTTGGACGCAAGGATTCAATGGGAAACGGACCTTTGGACATTGGCAGAGACGCTCCAATTGGATAACAATACACTGCCCCAACCAGTGTCAGTGGATATCGAAGACTTTAGAAGCGAATTGTTGGCCTTGACTTATCCAGAGCTCTACGATCTAGCTTTCGTCAATCGTAAAGACCTTCTTCAACAACAATCTTTGGAAGAGGGTAATCGGAAAATGCTAGCTGTTTCAAGGTCCATGCTATATCCGCAATTGAACGCTTTCTTCAATTACAGCACGTTTTCTACATCCTTCGACCAAAGACCATTTAGGGAACAGTTTTTCACCATTTACCCGCAAAGGTCTTTTGGATTAAGGTTGAATATTCCTGTTTTCACCAATTTTGATAATAGAACTGAAGTGACAAGAAGTAAGGTTGAATTGAGAAACCAAAACCTCAGAAAACAAGCGTTGGAAAGACAAATCGCACAAGAAGTAAAATTGGGCTATGAAAATTTTAGGGTTGCCGTCAGAAGAGAAGAAGCTACTCAAGTGCAATTGAAAGCGGCTGTCGAAGCCCAAAAAGCCATCTCGGAAAGGTTCAGGTTGGGGGTCTCGAATTTTGTGGATTTGGCACAGGCCAACCAACAATTGGTCACTGCCCAGTCAGATTATGCCCAAGCCCAATACACACTCTATTTCCAAGAAATCATCATGCAATATGCTTTGGGTATTTTAGAAGTAGATTCTTTGTGATAGAGGATGTATCAAATTCCTTAGACTTAGGGATATATTGGAAAAAGTAGGAGAGTGGTAAACATTCTCCTTTTTTCAATGCAAAATTTGAAACATATTATTTTTGAGGATTACCAAGAATCACTTGATTTAAAATTAGTGGGTGTTTTTGGTCAGCCTGCCTTTTCCATGCAGGTTTTGTCATTTCCACTATACGTTTTTTGAACCAAGTAATACGCTTATAATTATCGAACAAGATTATATTTGATTGTACTTTTTTAAAAATCTCTTTACATTATGCCAAAATGAAAGGGCAGAAATTTATCGCTGTCGTATCATCCATGATCACCTCTGTAATATGATTATCCAACTAGCTGGAATTCAGTCCTTTTTTGAAGGGAGTAAGACACCGTCAACTATAATTTGCTTTGAAAAAGGAGTGTTTTCCATAGAATACAGCAACGAAGCTTTCCAGGTTTTTTTTGAAATAGAACCAGAACATGTCTTAGGATCTAATTTGCCTCAGCTTTACTTGAGAAAGGATTTCCCCGAAAGTTTTATTGATGGAAAACTTGAAGAGGTTTCCAGGAAAATAGCGGTAGAAAAAGGCAGTGAAGAATTTCATGTTGACTATTTCGATTATGATTTAAAAAATATTGAAAACCTAAAGTTAGGTTTTACATTTTTAGTGGAACACGAAGGGAAGCAATATCTATCGCACACTATTTGTCATCAGACCCCGGAAATCCTTAGATCGGTGGAAAAAGATAGTTTTCAGGATTATAGTGAAAATATGGAAATACTTGTCAATTCCATAGAAGGGATAGTCTGGGAGGCAGATCCAACTACTTTAGATTTCACCTATGTTAGTCCTCAATGTCAAGACATCCTTGGTTTTACTTCGGAGGAATGGCTTGATGTAAATGAGTTTTGGCAGAATCATATCCACCCTGATGACCGACAATTTGCCATCAACTTGCTTCGTCAAGAAACAAATGCCTGTAGGGACCATATTCTTGAATTCAGAATGTTGTCTAAGGATGGGAATTACATTTGGCTTCGAAATAAGGTCACTGTCATCAGCGAATATGGCAAACCACAATTGATCAAAGGTGTAATGTTTGACATCACCAAAGAAAAAGAGCTGAGTGAAGATATCAGACTCTTGATAAATAATACAGATGAAGCTTTTATCCTGATTAACCTTGATTATTCAGTCAAGATTTTTAATGACCAATTCAGTTACCTGTTCAAAAAATACTATAAACAAGAAATCAAGATTGATGCTTCAATATTGGCTTTTGTTCCCGATGAAAACAAAGAAGAAATTAGAATCCTTTATCGGAAAGTTTTTGAAGGGAAAAGCAAAAAAACCGAGTTCAGTTATAAGGATGAAAATAACAATCCAATAGTATTCTCAGTAGAGTTTAGACCTGCCAAAAATTTACAAAATGAAATCATAGGTGCTTTTGTCACTGCCAAAGATATTTCAGTTGAAAAGAAAATGTTAGACTCCTTAAAAAAGAGAGAATTAGCATTGAAGAATATTTTTGATAGATCTCTAGATGTCATTTGTACCCTAGATGAACATGGTGTATTTAGAAGTGTCAGTGCTGCTTCCAAGAATGTCTGGGGATATGCACCGGAGGAGCTTGTTGGAAGGTCATTCCTTGATCTGGTAATTCCCGAAGACCATGAAATATCTATATCAACAGCGGAAAAAATCATTGGAGGGGAAGAAGTCACCAATTTTCAAAACCACTATAGACACAAAAATGGCGAAATTGTCACAGTAAATTGGTCAGGAAAATGGTACGAGGAAGAAAGGATCATTTATAGCGTAGCAAAGGATGTATCTACATTAGAGAAAAGTTTCAAAGACATCCAAAAAAGTGAAGCCAGGTTCAGGGGAATGTATGAATCCTCCAGTTTTTTTGTGATCAGGACAGATTTTGATGGTAACTACACATATTGTAACAAAAAATACATTGACCAGTTTTCTTGGCTTTACCCGGATGGTAATTTTTTGGGAAAGTCAATCTGGGCTACCGTTCTGAAAAAAGATTTTGCAAAAGTAGAGGAGACAGGAATGAAAGCTGTCATGAATCCTGGCGTGGTATTCAATGTTGAAATTGATAAACCAACGATTGATGAAGGGGTGATTTCGACCCTTTGGGATTTTATGGCCATTTTTGATGAAAATGGAGTGCCTATCGAACTTCAGTGTGTGGGTACTGATATCACTGACAGGGTCAAGTTCGAAAACGAACTCCAACAGAGTAATGAAAGATTTGAATTGGTCATGCAAGCCAGTTCTGAATCAATATGGGATTATAACCCGGTAACAAAAGAGATGTTTTTGGGTGATGGTTTTGGTAGGGATTTTGGTTTGGAAATCAAGGACTTGGATCAAAACTATGATTATATCAATGAACAGTTTCATCCCGAGGATAGAGAGGGTGTTTTACAATTTTTCAATCATACGCTTTCAGATCCCGAAAAAAACCGATGGGAATCAAAATATAGATTTAAAAATGGGTCGGGGTCATATATTTTTATTGAAAATAGGGCTGTAATTCTCAGGGATAAAAATGGGAAAGCTGTTCGTGTAGTCGGCGCCATACAGGATGTCAATCAGGAGGTCTTTTACCACCAACTGGAAATGATGGAGAAGGAAGTTATGGCATTTGCCATGCAAATAGACGTTGATCTAAAAGAAGTCATTGACCTCCAATTGAATAAGCTTGAGGATATTTTTCCGGGAATGAGATCTTCTGTCATGAGGGTGCGCGAAGATAAAATTTGGAAATTGACATCACCTTCCTTGCCGGATGATTATTTTGAAGAAATCAACGGGATTGCAATCGGGGAGAAGGCTGGTACATGTGGTACGGCTGCATTTTTAAGGAAGAGGGTGTTTGTAACAAATGTAAACTCAGATCCCCTTTGGGAGAATTTTAGTCATTTGGGTCAAAAATATGGATTTAAAGCTTGCTGGTCTCAGCCGATTTTTAACTCTGAAGGTGAGGTAGTGGCTACATTTGCGAACTATTATGAGGAAGAAAAATCTCCAAGCGACTTTGAGCTGCAGGCCATGGACAGGGTTCAAAGATTGCTTTCTCTGATACTTGAAAAATTTGAATTTATAGAGCAGATCAAACTGACCAATGAAAGGTTTGAGAATGTAACAGAGGCCACCAATGATGCTATTTGGGATTACGATGCGGTACAAAACGAACTGTATTGGTCTCAAGGCTTTGAGTCCCTGTTTAAATATGACCTGAGTACACTTATTCCTACTTTTGATTTTCTAATGTCACGGATTCATGAAGAAGATAGATCAAGGGTAATCAACAAGGTAAACACCTATTTGTCAGATCAATCAAGTGTAAGTTGGTTTGAGGAATACAGGTTTGAAAGAGGAGATGGAAGTTTTGCTTATGTCATAGACAGAGCAAAATTTATAAGAAATGAAGAAGGAAAAGTGTTGCGGGTAATTGGTGCAATGACCGACATTACTCATTTGAAAGAATACGAAAGTTCACTCGAAAGCCTCAACAAAGTGTTGGATAAAAGGGCTAAAGAGCTCGCCATTTCCAATGCAGAACTAGAGCAGTTTGCCTATGTGGCATCACATGACCTTCAAGAACCATTACGTATGGTAACCAGTTTCTTGCATCAATTGGAGAAGAAGTATGGTGATATTATTGATGAAAAAGGCAAGAAGTATATCCATTTTGCTGTAGACGGTGCTTCTAGGATGAGAAATATCATTCTGGACTTATTAGAATACTCAAGAGTAGGCAAAGATGCTGAGGATAAAACCCACATATCACTCAATCATATAGTGGATGAGGTACTGATACTTCAAAAAAGAAGTATGGAAGAAAAAAAGGCAATCATCAAGGTTGATCCTCTTCCTGAAATTTGGTACCATCACACTCCTATTTTTCAGGTTTTCAAAAACCTGATTGAAAATGCCCTTAAATATTACGAACCAAATAGGCGACCTGAGATTCATATATCATGCGAAGAAAATGAAAATGAATATGTTGTATCTGTAACTGATAACGGAATTGGAATCGAAAAAGAACATTTTGACAGAATATTCATTATCTTCCAAAGATTGCATGCCAAAGATAATTATACAGGAACGGGAATGGGCTTGGCAATAGTGAAGAAAGTTGTAGAAGGATTAGATGGAAATGTGTGGATAGAGTCCGAACCTGGTAAAGGGAGTGTATTTTGTTTTACGATTCCCAAAAGGTACTTGGAAAAAATATGAAAGCTGAAATAAAAATTGTTCTGATCTACATCTTGGTTGGGGTCATGTGGATTTTATTGAGTGACAGTGTTTTATTGATGGTTTTTGATGAAAGTGAGCTTGATCAGATTGCTTATCTGCAAACCCTTAAAGGAATTTTTTATGTACTGATGACAGCTTCTTTGTTGTATTTATTGGTTAAGAAATACTACGAATCATTGGATAAAAAAGTCAGGGAACTGGAACAGCTTAATCGCAAATTAAAAGGTAAAAGCAATGAATTGGAATCTTCAAACAGCGATTTGGAACAGTTTGCTTTTGTGATTTCACATGATTTGCAGGAACCGCTTCGTATGATCACAAGTTTTTTGTCTCAGTTAAAAAGAAAATATGACGATCAACTTGATGAAAAAGCGCAACAGTACATTTTTTTCGCTGTAGACGGTGCCATCAAGATGAAACAAATCATTCTAGACCTTTTGGAATTCTCTAGAGTTGGGCGCTTTAACGAACCCTTGGAAGAGATTAACCTCAATGAAATACTGAAGGAAGTCTGTGAATCAAACAAAAAGTTGATTGAAGGAACAAGAGCCCAAATATCGATCAAAGAATTGCCTGTTATCCTTAGCCACCGTGCCCTTATGACACAATTGTTTCAGCACCTGTTAGAAAATTCACTTAAGTTCAGGCACGAAAATAAGTCACCGGAGATTGAAATCGGTGTAAGGGAAAGTCAAAAGAATTATGATTTTTGGATAAAAGACAATGGTATCGGTATCGACCAAGAGTACACAGAAAGGATATTTGCCATTTTTCAGAGACTGCATACGTCTGAGAAATTTGGAGGCGGCACTGGTATCGGTCTAGCCCTGGTCAAAAAAATAATTGATTACTATGGTGGTTCAATTGAATTGGATTCAACAGAAGGAGAGGGCAGCACATTTTATTTTTCTCTGCCCAAGAAAGCTACCCTACCGAATGATAGGATAGCTTAAATTATCAGGTTTTTATTCCTAAACCTTGACAAACAATTTTTCTTTAGATCTTCTTACTTTTTTTGCATCTACCATAGGGTCCTTTTCATTGTCCCTAAAGCCTAAAGCCAATAGAGCCGTACTTCCCAATTTTTGAGCTTCGAATCCAAAAATCTCATCAATTTTGTCCGGTATAAAACCCTCCATGGGTGTAGTATCGATTTTTGCTTCAGCTGCTGCAATCATTGCCGATCCTAGAGCGATGTAGGCTTGCTTTGACGCCCATTGAAATTGTGCCTCAGTACTCATGCCTTCAAAATTTTTCTTTAACCTATCTGCATAATCACTTAAGGCATTCGGAGTGAGATTTCTTTCATCAGTTACTTGCTGAAAATAAGCATCAATTCTTTCCTTTGTTATTTCTGTCCATGCAGCAAAAATCAATAAGTGAGAGCTTTCCAAAATCTGCGGTTGGTTATACGCATTTGGAGCAATTTTCCTTTTCAGCTGTTCATCTTCTACTACGATGACCGAAAAGGGTTGAAGACCGTTAGAAGTAGCTGTCAGTTGAATTGATTTCAATATGCCATTCAATTGATCCTCTTTAATCTTATCTCCTGTCATTCTTTTGGTCGCATAGCGCCATTCCAAACTTTCTATTGTAGTATTCATATTTTCAGTCTTTGTATTTAATGTATATACATCTATATAACAGGAGTTTGTTTTTTTTGTTTTGTCTTAACCAAAATATTCCATTAAATTTTAGTTATAGTTCATGTTTGAATAATGATACCAATTATTATTTATGAGGTTTTATTCTTCATGCTTCCAATTTTATGATTAACTTGTAGTCATCACCTCAATTATATTTAATGAATCCTTTGAAAAAAAATAATGCCAAGCTTTTTGGAGCGAGTGGAAAAACTACGCTTGTTTTTGCCCATGGGTATGGATGTGATCAAAGCATGTGGAGATTGGTAGTACCCGATTTTGAAGCAGATTATCAAATTTTAACCTTTGACCACGTAGGTTCTGGAGGGTCGGATGAAGCCTCCTATGATTTTGACAAATACAATAATCTATCTGGATATGCCACCGATATTATCGAGCTGCTTGAATACTGCCAACTGACCAAGGTTGTTTTTGTAGGGCACTCAGTCAGCGCTATAATAGGTGCTTTGGTAGCTATAAAACGTCCCGATTTGATGGGTAAACTCATTATGATAGGCCCATCGCCATGCTATATCAACAAAGGGGATTATTACGGAGGTTTTGATGAAAATGACATCCACGAAATGATCGATACTTTGGAAAGCAATTATTTGGGTTGGTCAAGCTACATCACGCCAGTAATTATAGGAAGACCGGACAAACCTGAGTTTGCCGATGAACTGAACAAAAGTTTTTGTACCAATAATCCCGAAATCGCCAAGCATTTTGCCAAAGTCACTTTTATGGGCGACAATAGAGCGGATTTGTCAAAAGTTACGGTAGATACTTTGATAGTACAGACTTCACCTGATATCATAGCACCTGAGCGTGTCGGTAAATATGTACATGAGCAAATAGTTGGAAGTGACTATTATTTGATAGAGTCAGCGGGTCATTGTCCTCACCTTACCGCACCAGAAGAGACCATAAGAATTATAAAAGATTTTATTTAAATTGGCTTAAATAATATGGATTATAATGAGCTATTTCATCAGGCACCTTGTGGCTATTTGAGTCTTGACAAGAAAGGGGTCATTACCAAGGCAAACCTTACCTTATGTAATTGGCTAGGATATAGTCCTATTGAACTGCAGGGCTTGTTTACCTTTCAAGACCTTTTGTCAGTAGGTGGCAAGATTTACTTCGAAACCCACTTTTTACCATTACTTCAGCTAGAAGGACAAGCAAGTGAAATCAATTTTGAAATAATCGCTAAAAACCGGGACAAATTGCCGGTGTTAGTCAATGGAACAAAAGTAACCTTCGACAATAAAATTATTGGTTTTAGGTTAACCATTGTTGATATTTCCCAGAGAAAGCAATATGAAAAAGAACTCCTGAAGGCCAAAAAACTGGCTGAAGAAAATGCATTAAAGCTGTCTGAAAAAAATATTGAGCTGGAACGTTTTTCAAATGTTGTTTCCCATGACCTGAAGTCTCCCATTAGAACTTTGAGTGGATTGCTGGAAATAATGGAAAAGAAGGGCTTTCTGAATATGGAAGAAGAGTCAATCAAGATCCAAAAAATCATCAAGGACAACCTTAAAAGAATCTCCGTATTGGTGGATGATTTGATGGAGCAGACACTGTCCGAAAAGGAAACAGAGTATAATGAAATTGTAGATTTGAATGAAGTTGTAGAAACAGTCAAGGAAATGCTGGGAGATGAAATTCAAAAGTCATCTACACAAATTAATATTGAAGTATTACCTTATGTGAGAGGTAATAAAAATCAAGTAATCAGGTTGATACAGAACCTTATCATGAATGCTATCAAATACCGTAGCGAGGCAGATCCTAGGATTCAAATTTTCTGTAATGTCACGGATAACATGGCGACAGTTGAATTACGGGACAATGGAATCGGTTTCGATCCAATTTTTAAGGATAGGATTTTTGAATATATGAAAAGACTGCATAGTCCTGATAAAATCCCCGGATCAGGAATCGGGCTCTATTCTTGCAAAAAAATTGTAGAATCGCACGGTGGTAAAATACAAGCAGAATCAGAACCTGGGCAAGGAGCTACGTTTGTTTTTACCCTTCCTATTGGTTCAAGTCAAATCTAACTCGAATTGCTTCCTGGAAATTCTTACATTCTCAACTCCTATAACAGTTAGGTTGGGCTTTTCCCGATTAGAAAAGACCATAAATAGTTTCTTAATTTTTTTCATTAAGTTAGGCATAGACGTCGATTTTTTTTTAATTTGAAATAAGACCCAAGATCTAATGAACAGAAGAACTTTTATTTCAGGATTGACCTTAAGCACCGGCGCATTGACAGTATCTCCATTACGGACTTTTGGAGCAGTACCCCAATCGAATAAAGAGGTGAAAATTTCAGATAATTACAGGATATACGAAGCCGATGTAGTGATTGCAGGTGGTGGCTTGGGTGGTTGTGCAGCTGCATTTGCAGCCCTACGTAATGGCCTGACCGTCCTCATGACAGAGGAGACCGATTGGATTGGAGGACAGCTAACACAGCAAGCTGTGCCACCGGATGAGCACCAATGGATAGAAAGTCACGGAGCGACTGAATTGTACCGTGTTTTTCGTGATAAGATCAGAACGTATTACCTGGATCAGTACCCTTTGACAGAGGATGCTAAGCAAAGAGAATTCCTTAATCCAGGAGACGGTTCTGTTTCCCGATTGTGCCATGAGCCCAAAGTGGCACTTTATGTCCTACAACAAATGTTTGCCCCTTACGAAAGTGCAAGAAAACTACTTATACTATTAGACCATAAGGCCGTGGAAGCAGATACTGATGGTAAAAGGGTAAGTTCATTGGAAGTGGAGTCCACCAAATCCAAAAAACGAATACAGCTAAAAGCTCCATATTTTGTAGATGCCACTGAACTTGGAGATCTTTTGCCAATGACCAAGACGGCCTATGTTACAGGAACTGAATCCAAGTCAGTAACCGGCGAATTGCATGCACCTGAACAAGGTGATCCTGGAAACAACCAGGCTTTTACGGTTTGTTTTCCAATGGATTATGTACCTGATGAAGATTGGGTGATCCCCAAACCCGAACAGTATGAATTTTGGAATTCCTATGTCCCGAAGCTTTCCCAACCTTGGCCAGGTGTCATGCTTGGTTTGCATTATTCCAACCCACAAACCCTTGAACCAAAGAAGCTAGGATTTCATCCTGAAGGCATACCAACCGGTGATTTGCTCAACCTGTGGCTTTACAGAAGGATCCTTCATAGAAATAACTTCAAAGAAGGCTTTTATCAAGGTGATATTACTTGTGTTAATTGGCCGCAAAATGATTATATCCCAGGAAATTTGATTGATGTGTCCGAACAAGAGTTCAACAAACATGTAGAAGGGGGGAAGCAGTTGAGTTTATCTTTACTGTATTGGTTGCAGACTGAAGCCCCTAGGCCAGATGGTGGAAAAGGGTGGAAGGGATTGAGATTGCGTCCAGATGTAGTGGGGACTGAAGATGGTCTCGCCAAGTATCCTTATGTCAGAGAATCCAGGAGAATCAAAGCGCTATTTACAGTTTTGGAAGAACATGTAGGTAAAGAGCAAAGAAGCCAAAAAAGTGGTTTGACCGGTGAAGAACTGAAAGCTGCTCCATTTTACGATTCTGTAGGAATCGGTTATTATCATATAGACCTACATCCTAGCTCCAATGGGGACAATTACATAGATTTCCCTTCTTTGCCCTTTCAGATCCCCTTGGGGGCATTAATACCACAAACTATGGAGAATCTACTTCCAGCAAATAAAAATATAGGAACTACTCATATTACCAATGGCTGTTACCGATTGCACCCTGTCGAATGGAGTATAGGCGAGGCAGTGGGCATGTTAATACCTTTTGGAATGTCAAAAGATGTTACACCCAAAACTGTCAGGGAAGACCGGAATTTATTGAAAGAGTTTCAGGATTTGATTCGCAGTCAGGGAATAGAAACAGAATGGCCGGCTTTATAGATAGGTCGTTAAACTCAGGTAAAGTCACTTTTCATCAGCCCAAATCCAGTAATGTAGATTTGGGCTTCTTTCTTGACAATTCAATTTTGTCAAATCATATGACTTTTGTTCTGGAACAATGACTTCAATTTGGTTTTAGTTTAGAGAACTATAGAAAGAAAAAAAACATACTATTTTAGTACTTCTTTTATTTTGTAATTACAGACATAGAATGCAATTGGTTTCTAATCAAGACAATAGATTTTTTAAATCTGATTTACAAATTCATAAAATGTCTATAGGATTTTCTAGTAAATAGAAATTATCAATTAATTTTTATTTGGATTTAATCTAAATACACTGATATTTGTCATGTTATTTAAATTCAATCTAAATAAATGAACAGGACACTCACTATTGCTTTTTGCTTCCTTTTGTCATGTCAGACTGCACAAAAAGAAGACTATCAGAACCAAATCCAGATCATCACAGCAGGAGGAACCATTACCGAAATTGTTTATGCACTTGGTTTTGGCGAACAGATTATAGCCACTGATATCACTTCCACATATCCCGAATCTATGCAGGAATTACCATCTATCGGGTATAGGAATCAGATAAAGGCAGAAGGAGTTCTTTCCTTGGGTGCAGATTTGATTTTGGCTGAGGAAGGATATTTGACCGATGATGTAGTAAGTCAATTGAAGGGAAGTGGAATAGACATACATTTTTTTAAGAAGCCAACTCATACATCAGAAACCCAAAGCCTGATCAATGACCTGGCGGTTTTGTTTGATGCTGAACAAAAAGGAAAAGAATTGATCAATAGTTTGGAAGCTGATCTTTCAAAGCTTCAGCAACTCAAGTCCATGAATTCCATGGACTCTCCTAAAGTGGCTTTTGTCATGGCAAGGGGAGAGGAGATGGTGTTTATAGCTGGCGAAGATACCTTTGCCGCCACCTTGATTGAAATGGCAGGTGGTATATCCGCTGGCAAAGGGTTCAAGGATTTTATACCCTTGACTCCCGAGGCATTGGTATCCATGAATCCTGATTATCTTTTGTTTTTCGATTCTGGGATCAAGTCTATGGGAGGCATAGATGGCTTGAATAAAATCCGAGGTATTGATCAGACAATTGCCTACCAAAATGATCAGATTTTGTCTTTTGATGGTCTTTATCTATCTGGATTTGGTCCTAGAGTTGGACAGGCAGCCTTTGAATTAGCAAAAGCATTGGGTTACTGATGAGTCTGCAAACATTGACATATCACAAGGAAAAAAAGCAGATGAAAGTGCTTGTTTCACTGTCGGTATTATTACTGGCTGTGATCTTAATAGCACTTTCTGTAGGAGCATTTGGTATACCTATGACCAGTATTTTTTCCATGATAGCTGATGGTATGGGAATTTCGACAGGATCTTATACGCAACAGGAATTACGTGTCTTGACCAATATCAGATTGCCTAGGGTGCTTTTGGCCATGTTAGTCGGGGGAGGTCTTGGATTGTCAGGTGCTGCACTGCAAGGACTCTTTCGGAACCCACTGGTCGAACCAGGTTTGATAGGTGTCAGTAGTGGTGGAGCATTGTTTGCGGTGATTTATATTGTTTTTGGGGCGAGTATGCCATTGATGAGCTCACTTGGAAAAATCGGTTTGCCTCTTTTTGCATTTCTAGGAGGTTTGATCAACACCTTTTTGGTCTATAAACTGGCTAGCCAATCAGGGAAAACGGATATCTCTTTGCTTATCCTAGCTGGAGTGGCCTTGAATGCACTTTGTGGCGCATTGATTGGTCTGGTGATTTTTTATGCTGATGATGCTGCTTTGAGAAACTTTACATTTTGGAGCTTGGGTGATATAGGAGGGGCCAATTGGCAAAAAGTGGGAATCAGTTTTTGCTTCCTTCTAATACCTGTTGGAATGATTCTAAGCCAATTCCGATCACTCAATGCCTTGGCCATTGGTGAAAATGAGGCTTTTCACATGGGTGTAAATGTTCAGTTGGTCAAATACATCCTTCTTTTTGCCTCCGCATTGATTGTAGGGACGGCTGTTTCTCTGACAGGGACAATTGGTTTTGTGGGTTTGATAGTTCCTCATTTGATCAGATTACTATATGGAGCTGACCATAAGTTGGTTCTCCCAGGTTCATTTCTATTAGGCGCTATACTATTGAGTGTTGCAGATATTTTGGCAAGGACGCTTATGATGCCTGCCGAATTGCCCATTGGTATCATTACAGCCATTATCGGAGCACCATTCTTTATTTGGTTAATCATTAATTTCAAAAATATAAGAAGATAATATGTTACAGGCGAGAGATATACATTTTTGCATTCACAATAGACCTATCGTAGACCGGGCAACCCTACAACTTGAATCGGGTGAACTGACAGTCATCTTAGGACCAAATGGAGCTGGAAAGTCCAGTCTTTTTAAGGTGCTTTCTGGAGATTCTACCTGCAAGCATGGTTCAGTTCATTACAATGGCAAAGCACTTTCAGATTATAAATCCATTCAATTGGCTCAGGTAAGGGCTGTAATGCCACAGCATAGCTCCTTGTCTTTTCCTTTCACTGTCTTTGAGGTAGTGGAGCTTGGATTGCTTCCTTTGGGAAAAACTTTCCGTAAAGAGCTGCTTCAGGAAGTCATGGTAGAGACACAGACTTGGGAACTGAAGGACTGTTTGTACGGGAATCTTTCAGGAGGTGAAAAACAGCGGGTGCAATTGGCAAGGGTACTGGTTCAGATTTGGGACAAGCGACCTTTTCCCAGGTACCTACTTTTAGATGAACCTACCTCAAGTATGGACATTGCACTTCAACATCATGTATTGTCAATCATCCAAAGAATCAAATCAAGAAACATAGCTGTCTTGGCAATCCTTCATGACCTCAACTTGGCTGCGAACTATGCTGATAAGGTCATTTTGATGAAAAATGGAAATATTTTACACCAAGGTAAAGTAAATGAAGTCATGACTGGCCCTAAACTGCAGGCTGTTTTTGGACATCCCATTGAGGTTTACCCAGGGGATGAGTTTAGACCTACCATTATTCAGAGTACACCATTAAACCGAATCAATAAACAAATCAAACATGCATAATATTATGGAATCTCATGTATTAGAAGTGAATAACAAGCTCAAAGAAGCTTGGGAAACTTTGAAAAAAGAAAACCCAAAGATGCGTATCCGTGATGCAGCCGCTGAGTTGGGAGTAAGCGAAGCCCAACTTTTGGCTACCCAATTGGGAAGAGAAGTAACAAGACTAGAGGGTAATTGGGCCTCCATATTGGTGGATTGCAAAAAACTTGGGAAAGTGATGGCGCTTACCAGAAATGAAGGCTGTGTCTTAGAACATAAGGGCAATTTCCAGAAAATCGAAATCCATGGTACCGAACCCAATCAAATAGCAACAGTAATTGGGCCAATAGAACAGCGTGTCTTTTTCTCAGCCTGGAGATTTGGATTTGCTGTAGTGCAGGACAGTCCTAGAGGCCTAATGAGGAGTTTGCAGTTCTTTGATAAATCGGGTGAAGCTGTATTGAAAATATACCTTCAGGAAAAATCAAATATCGATGCCTATGACGAATTGGTCAATTTGTATGAAGCGGCAAGTCAAAATCCTGATTTGGAGATAGAAGCCTTTGATAAGCCACAATATGCTGCTGAAATCGACTTAGAATCCTTTTCAAAGGATTGGGAAAACATGAAAGATACCCATGACTTTTTCGGGATGTTGAGAAAATACAAGGTCAGCCGGCTTGATGCTGTCAAATGGATAAATGATAAATGGGCCTATGAAGTAGACAGACTTTCAGCCAGGAGAATTCTTGAAATAGCCGCAGCGGAAAAATTGCCCATTATGATTTTTGCAGGGAATAAAGGCAATATCCAAATCCATCAGGGAAAAGTGAGAACCATTCGTCAAATGGGTGATTGGTTGAATGTTATGGATCCGGATTTCAATATGCATTTGAATGAGGAAACAATTGCGCAAGCATTTGTGGTGCATAAAAATACAGCCGATGGCTTGGTATCTTCCTTGGAACTCTTTGATAGGGAGGGAGAAATGATTGCGCAATTTTTCGGATTGAGAAAACCTGGTTTACCTCAACTTGAAGCATGGAAATCATTAATAGACAGCTTGTAATATTTGGGAGTCTCTAGGCTCCCAAAAAATTTTAACATTATGATTAGAATTGATCTAAATAAAATTAAGCTTCTCTTTTTGTTCCTTCTAATACTAAACCATGAGGTCCTGGCCGATCAGCTTAAGGGGATTGTCTTAGACCAAAATGAACAACCTGTTCCATTTGCAACCATTCAAACAACCGAAGGAAAAGGTACCGTGGCAAATGAAAAGGGAGATTTTATCCTTGAACGAGGTTCAGGTGAAATCATTCTTGTAGTACAGGCATTGGGATATGAGCGCAAAAAGCAAAAGGTTTCGCCAGATGAAGATTTTGTCCAGGTGGTTTTATTGGAGTCAATGGCAAATTTGGATGAAGTAGTCATTACGGGAAATTTCGATGCACAATCAGCACGACAATCTGTCTACCAGGTCAGGTCTATTGATAAGGAGGTCATCCAAAAAAGAGCTGCAGGCAATATTCAGGAAGTACTCAATACGGAGCTGGGTATCCGTTTTTCCCAAGACAATGCTCTAGGATCCAGCAATCTCGAAATGCTTGGGATGTCTGGTCAAAATGTGAAAATACTCATAGATGGTGTGCCTATGGTCGGGAGACAAGGGGTTTCGAATGAAATCAACATCAATCAGATAGACATCAATCAGATAGAAAGAATAGAAATCATTGAGGGACCGATGTCGGTGATGTATGGGGCAGATGCTTTGGCAGGTGTAATCAATATCATCACCAAAAGAGCTTCTGGATCGAAGGGCTATAATTTATCCTTGCGAATTCAGGAAGAAACGGTTGGGAATTCTTACAGTCCATTTATTGGAGCAGGAAACCATATCAGAAGTATTCAGGGCAATCATTCCAATGGAGGTGCTTTGAGTATTGGCGGATCATTTACCCAAAACAGGTTTGGTGGTTGGAAAGGAAGATTTACCGGAAGACAATTTGAGTGGCTACCAAGGGATCAAAATCTGCTCAGCTCATTTATTGCCTATAGAAAAGGGGCGCTGGAATTGGATTATTCAATCGACTTTCTGGATGAAGATATTTTTTCTTATGGTCCAGAAAATAGGGTTGAAAATATTGACTCTGAATTTCAGACTTCCAGATGGATGCACCGCCTGCAAGCAAGAATAGATGCTTCAGAAAAATTCAAGCTCTCTGTACAAACGGCATACACGGACTTCAACAGAGAGACGGTCACTTGGATCACCAATCAAAGAAGTTCTGAAAGAAGTCTTTCACAAGCTCCTAACGCCCAGTCAAGGCTACAATACCAAGGTTTAACCCTAAGAACTACAGGTCATTGGATCGTTTCAGATAAATTCAATTTGCAACCTGGAATAGATATTAATACTGAAAATGGAGTTGGAGACAGGATTTCCAGCAATGAAGGCATTCAGGATTATGCTGTTTTTTTGAGTAGTGAAATTGTTATCAAAGATAAATTGAAAATAAGGCCAGGACTTAGAAAAGCATATAATTCAGCTTATGAAGCACCGCCTATTATTCCATCCCTCAATACCAAATGGAGCATTACTGAAAAACTGAATGTAAGGCTAGCCTATGCCAATGGTTTCAGGGCGCCATCTATACGGGAATTGTATTTTGATTTCTTTGATGCCAGCCACTCTATCAGCGGTAACCCAGACCTGCGTGCGGAGACTTCTCACAGTTTCAATGGTTCATTGAATTTCTTGGGAAAGGACAACAAAGCAAAACAATATTCAGCTGTTTTGACTGGGTTTTACAACCAAGTACAGGATCAGATTGCCTTTGGAGTTGACCCTGTAGACCCCCGCATCACTACACTATTCAACATCGAAGAATTCAGGACCATGGGTGGTACTTTCAATCAAACATTTAGGTATATGGATTGGAATGCCTCATTGGGCTTGGCCAGAATAGGGAGGTTTAACCGGCTATCTGGACAAAGTCCCGAAGTACCAACCATGCTTTTCTCGACAGAGATCAATGCAAATTTAGATTACAGGATCAAAGCAATAGATACTTTCATCAGCATATTTTACAAATATACAGGAAGACTTCCTGGCTTTGAAATGGCATCCGATGGAGAAGGCGGACTTACACCGAGGGAAATTGAGCTGCAGGGCTTTCACTGGATGGATGTCAGCTTCAGAAAAAACCTTCTCAAAGACCTTCAAGTACAATTGGGCGCCAGAAATCTGATGAATTTGACCAATATTCAAAGTACCGCTGCAGCTGGATCCGCTCATGGAGGAGGACCACAAAGGCCCATGGGCTACGGAAGATCTTATTTCATAGGAATTACTTACCAACTATCTCAATAATTTAATGATCAAAATTATGAACAACAGATTCAACAAACTTAGAATGTGCATTTTGGCCTTGGCCAGTACAGGACTCCTGTTTTCCTGCACAGATGAAAATAATCCCATAATTGAAACACCACCAGTAGAAGATGCCTTCATGGAGATCGATGGAGGAGGCAGTACTTTTCCTAATATGTCTTTTGTGAAATTGAGTACCGAAAATCAAAAAACAGTGACAAGAAGTACTTGGGATTTGGCATTTTCATCAAGTTCTGAATTCAAAGTCCTTATCAACGGTACAACAGGGGCGATGGCTTATAAAACGGATTTCAATTCTTTTGATGAATTGGATGAAAGCTATGTGGAAAAGCTCAGAACAGATGGAGTCCTCCTTTTGGATTTCAATAATATGAACAGTATCCTGTATGTGGATGATCCCAAAAATCCAATCGCGAATGGTACAGCAATTGGTTCAATTGCAAATACAGAAAGTGAGTCGAAAGTGATTGTTTACCAGCGCGGTAAAGGTGGAGTAGAGGAAAGGGAATGGCAGAAGTTGAGGGTGTTCAAGTCTGGAGTAAAATACATACTACAATATGCGCCTATTGCTTCTGAAGATTATACGACTGTAGAAATCACAAAAGATTCAGACTTTAATTTTGTATACTTTTCGCTCGATAGTGGTAAGGTCGAAGTCGAACCAAAGAAAAATGATTGGGACTTTGTATGGACTGCAGGAACATCATCTACGCCTTTTCCACAAGCCGCAAATGGAACTTTGGGGTACTTCTTTCAAGATTTGGTTTATCACAACATCTATGGAGGCGTGGGTGCTGCTGTAGTAATGGAAGAGTTCAAGGCTTATGAAAACTTTGAAGAAACTGATTTGGCAGGCATTACCTTCAATACTGATGATCGATTGACCATAGGTTCTAGCTGGAGATCCGGAGGCGGACCAAATGCATCCCCTGCTGTCCGGGAAGACAGGTATTACCTTCTCAAAGACAACAAAGGCAATATTTATAAACTTAGGTTTTTGTCCCTGACCTCAGGAGGAGAGAGAGGAAGACCATCTCTCGAATATGCCTTGGTAAAATCAGGCTCTTAAAAAAAAGCCCCTGAATTTCAGGGGCTTTTTTTATTGACCAAGCTTTGCACGGTCTGCTATGGGGAAAGTGTAACGGTCAATTATTTGGTTATCACCTTCACCGATTACTTTTTCCCAAATCATATGAGTTTCGGTCTGTGTGATGTTGAACGTGCCACTCAAAATCAAGGACCAGTCAAAATCTGCAGTCCACATGCATTCGTTTTCAAATGTGATTGAGTTTTCTGTTAAAGTGTAAGTTCCCTTACACAATGCAGGATATTTTGGTCGGGAACTGTTTCCCTCCCATTTTCCTGAATGCAAAAGAATCGTGACTTCTGCTACAGGTCCAAGTTCATCGCCGGAAACTCTTTGAAAAGTGCCTTCAAGATCCATTTTTTCGGTTATAATTGTAACGTTTTCAGCTTCTGCACAAGATAACAAAAAGAAGCTAAGAAAAATTAGTTGAATAGTGTAGGGTATTTTCATGATGTTGGATTTTTCTTGTTGCAGTAAAGACGCTTTTCGGGGTCTTTTTGTCTCATTTTACAGGCCTTATTTTTTCCCTTTTAGGCGAGACCTTCTTTTCAATCAACCTTACCACTTTTCATGCCAATGTATCGTTCTGGAAGACTGACTTTTGAGAATTCTTTTTTACTAGAAACAATTGAACAATATCAATAAGAGTAACCTGATTTTTTAAATATAAGATGAAGGTTTTTAGACCCTAAATTTTCCGAATCTCTAAAAACTCAACTTATACAATTGGCACAAATACCGATGCATTTGGTTGAAAATACTCATTGCACTTAGACCACAAATCAAAAGGAATACAATAGAATATCACCGCTAGAATATTATTCGGAAGGCAAAGAAACTATCTTTTGTACCTTCAAATTAAAGTAATGTTTATCGAATTGGGCTATTCATTACATTTCACTACCCTCATTTTGCAAATATGAACAAAACACTACCTTCAATTCTTCTAATCGTGCTTTTTATATCGATTCAATCGTTTGCACAAGTAGATCCCTCAGCTTTTAAACAAATGGATTTCCGATTTATCGGTCCTGATGGAAACAGAACAATTGCAGTGCGGGGAGTGCCTGGAGACATGTTGACCATGTATGTGGGCATGGCCTCGGGCGGGCTTTACAAATCAGAAGATGGGGGAGGTACCTGGGCTTCGATTTTTGATGACCAGGATATATCATCTGTTTCAGCTTTGGCCTTGGCGCCTAGCAATCCTGATCATGTCTGGGTAGGTACAGGAGAGACTTTTCTGATCAGACCAGCGCATGCCATGGGAAATGGAATTTATAAATCAACGGATGCAGGAAAGAATTTCAAGCATTCGGGATTGAAAGAAACAGCAAGAATCAGCCAAATTGAAGTGGATCCGAGGGACCCAAATGTGGTTTATGCTGCCTCACTAGGTCATACCTATGGGCCACAGCAAGAAAGAGGCATTTTCAAAACCATTGATGGTGGAGAAAACTGGGAACATGTGCTTTTTGTAGATGAAGGCACAGGTGCCAGCGATATGGCTATGAATCCAAAGAATCCAGATATCATCTTTGCCGCTTTTTGGTCGATTGATATCAAAACATGGGGACTTACAAGTGGTGGTCCCGGTGGTGGCATATACAGAAGTAAGGACGCAGGCAAGACATGGGAACCTATGAAAAATAATGGTCTTCCCGGTGGAGAGGCCAATCCTGTAGGAAAATCTTCAGTAGCTATTGCGCATAGTGACCCCAATGTGGTCTATGCACTTTTTGAAATGGATAGTCCTCAGCTTTGGAAGTCCACGGATGGTGGAGATTCTTGGGAATTGACCATGATCAACCATACTATCAATGAAAGGGCTCCTTACTATACAAGACTCAGGGTGTCCACAGATGATCCGGATGAGGTATATTTTGCTTCGGTAAGATTCAGTACCTCAAAAGACGGTGGGAAAACACTTGCTGAAGCTGGTTATCGAGCTGGTGGTGACAATCATGACATTTGGGTAGATCCATTGAATCCCGATAGGATCATGGTGGCCCATGACGGTGGTATGGGCGTCACCTTGAACAAGCAAAAAACATATAGACAATATGTATTTCCAAATGCACAGATGTATCATGTCTGGACAGACAATCAGGTACCCTATAATGTGTATGGAAACAGACAGGATGGTTATTCTTACCGTGGCCCGAGCAACAGTAGGCAAGGAAGCATTCCCCTTGGATTGTGGCATGCAGTAGGAGGATGTGAAAGTGGTTGGGCTATACCAGACCCTGTAGATAACAATATCATATGGTCAGGCTGTTATGATGGAGGTCTACAGGTATATGATTTGAACACTGGTCATGCACGTGATGTAAGGGTTTGGCCAGAAGCTGGTTATGGTTGGGCACCTGCCGATATGAAGTACAGATGGCATTGGTCATTTCCGATATTTATAAGTCCACACAACCATAAGAGGGTATATGTGGGAAGTCAATTTGTACACCAAACGGAAGATTATGGACAAAGCTGGAAAATAATCAGTCCAGATTTGACCAGAAATGATAAATCCCATCAGAAGGCCTCAGGCGGAATAGCGATTGACAATTTGATGACTTTCGATGCATCAGTGCTTTTTGCTATTGCAGAATCAAACCTTGAGGATGGTTTGATCTGGGTAGGTTCAAACGATGGTCTGGTGCATGTCACCAAAGACGGTGGGGCAAATTGGGAAAATGTAACTGATAATATTCAGGGTAAACCAGAGTTTGGCACTATATCAAGCATCGAACCATCTCGTCATCATGCCGGAGTAGCCTATGTGACGGTTGATGCCCATCAACTGGGTGATTTCGATCCTCACATCTACAAGACTTCAGATTATGGGAAATCATGGATTAAAATCTCCGATGGTATAGAAAAATCAGAATCGAGTTTTGTCCATGTCACGCGGGAAGATCCTGAAGTAGAAGGCTTACTGTATACAGGTACTGACAAGGGACTCTATATTTCAAAAGATGATGGTAAAAGTTGGTTTAGATTGAGGAATAACCTGCCTCCTGCACCAATTTACTGGATGACCATACAGGAAAATTTCAGAGACTTGGTAATTGGCACTTATGGAAGAGGATTTTACATCTTGGACAACATTACGCCTATCAGGGAATTGGATGCAGAGGTTTTGGCAAAAGATGTGCACCTTTTTGACCAAAGACCTGCCTACAGGTTCCATGAATTACAGGGTATCAAGACAGAAGGCAGGTCAATGACTACCGGAATGAACCCTCCTTATGGCATGGATATCAATTATTTTTTGAAAAATCCTGCGGAGAAAGTAAGCATAGAAATCAGGAAAAAAGATGGCACCTTGGTAAGGACCCTGAACGGGAAAAATCAAGAAGGTGTCAACCGTGTATGGTGGGATTTAAGATATGAGCGTACGCTTCAACCAAGACTTCTTGTGGCTCCACCGGATAAGCCATGGGTCAAGTTGGAAGGTCGCGAATTCAGGCCTTTGGTCACTTGGGACCTTGATCTTTATAGAGGACAGTTAGGGCCAAGGGTAGTGCCTGGAGAGTATGAAGTTCGTGTATTGATTGATGGAAAAACCTTGAGCCATACAGTAGAAGTAATCAAAGACCCAAATACCGTGGGTACTTTAGAAGATATAGAAAAACAGGTGGCCTTTTCCCTCAAACTCAATGAAGCGATGAATGAAGTGGTCACTACTATTAATGAGATAGAAGAGATTAGAAAGGAACTGGAGGAGTTGATTGCGCTTCAAAATGATGAGGAAGTGGGTAAAAAAATAGTGGAACTGGAAGAGAAAATCCTTAAGGTTGAGGGAGAATTGTTTGATATTAACCTTACCGGTGCACGTGAGGATGCATTTAGAAGCCCGATGAAACTCTATGGAAGAATTTCAGCGCTGGCAAGTGATATCGGAGGCTTTGGAGCTGACTTTAAGCCTACCAACCAACAAGTGGAAGTCTACAATGTGTTCAGGAAGCAATTGGACGATATTCAGGTGCAATACCAAAAGTTGATAGACGAGGAAATCCCGGCATTCAACCAATATTTGATTTCGAGAGACCTTGAATTAAGATTAAGGAAATAATAACAAACCACTAACCCAAATAGAATAAATGAAATTTAACAGAAGATTATTTATCAAAACAGCGGCTATTGCACCGGCTTTGACACTTCCCTTTGTGTCATGTTCAAGCAATGAAGCCTCAGGTATCAAATCAGATGGTCAAGGATTAGCTGATTTCAGCGGATTAAAGAACATGACTGCAGATGTGGTACCGATCTCCCGTGAAGAAAGGCTGGCAAGGATTGGTAAGGCACAGGAGTTGATGCGTCAAAAAAACATCGATGCACTTTTTTTGGAGCCAGGAACAAGCATGAAGTATTTTCTCGATTTTGATTTATTCCTATCCGAAAGAATGGTGGCAGCTGTGATTCCTGCAGATGGAGATGTGATGTATATCTGTCCGAAATTTGAGGAAGACAAAGTCGGTGAACTGGTGAAATTCGGTTCTGAAATCAGAACATGGGAAGAGCATGAAAGTCCCTATACTGTAGTTAAAGGGATTTTGGCAGATAAGATAGGTAACAGTGGTACCTTAGGAATAGAAGAAAGGTGTAGATTTTTCCTTTATGACGGAATCAAGTCAGCCGCGAGTTCATTCAAGTATGTATTGGCCGATGATGTCACAGCTGGATGCAGAATATATAAGTCACCAGCTGAGATAGCTTTGATGCAAAAAGCAAATGACATCACCATTGAAGCATATAAAGTAGTCTTTGATTCCTTAAAGGTTGGGATGACTCAGGATGACTTTAGAGATGTGGCGTCACAAGCGCATAAAGCATTGGGCGTAACAGGTTCCATAGGAGCTAATTTTGGTGAATGGACGGCCTTTCCGCATGGAAGCAGTAAAGTTCAAACCTTAAAAGAAGGAGATGTGGTGCTTGCAGATGGAGGATGTACGGTGGAAGGGTATCGTTCAGATATCAGTAGAACGGTTGTTTTTGGTGAGCCTACCGCTAGACACAGACAAGTGTGGGATTTGGCTAAAGAAGCCCAAATGGCTGCTTTTGAATTGGCGAAAGAACCAGGAGTGAAATGCGAAGACTTGGATAAAATAGCCAGACAGCTAATCTCAGATGGAGGATTCGGACCAGATTACAAATATTTCTCGCACAGACTAGGTCATGGAATAGGTTTGGATGGACATGAATGGACCAACTTGGTAAGAGGCAATGATACACCTTTGGAAAAGGGGATGTGTTTTAGCAATGAACCAGGTATCTATATTGTAGGAGAGTTTGGAGTGAGGGTAGAAGACTGTATGTATATGGGTGAAAATGGTCCAGTTTACTTTTCGGCTCCCAGTCCAGCGATTGACCAGCCATTTGCATAAATAATATAGATAGGGGAGGTGATTTCTAACCTTCCCTTCTAGTTTGATTTTTTACTTTTTCGATATCAATAAATTATATATTTCCAATTTTTTTTATTCATAAAAATTACCATTGATATAATTTAAGGGTTTAAGTTATTTTTAATTAAAATATTAGTAGAATATATTACTTATATTGAAGTATACTTATATAGATGGTTTTGATATTTAGATATAAGTCAGGAATTTAGACTTGTGTTAACAAACTATATCATACCATGAGAAAAATTTTACTGACGACATGTATGCTGTTACTTGCAGTAATCAGCGTATATGCCCAATCACGAACCGTGACGGGGCGGGTGACATCTGAAGATGAGCCCGAGGGGATTCCCGGTGTAAACATACTGGTGAAAGGCACCGGTGTGGGAACTGCAACTGACTTAGATGGTCGGTATTCAATTTCAGTTAATTCAGCTGATGATGTTTTGGTTTTTTCTTTTGTGGGTTACGATCCGCAGGAAGTAAGGGTAGGTAATCAATCTGAGATCAATGTAAGCCTGGCTCCTGATACTGAAACTTTGGGAGAGGTGATCGTTGTAGGTTATGGTGAGCAAGATAGGAGAACATTGACAAGTTCAATTTCTTCTATAAAAGGCAAGGATGTTGAAAACCTCCCAATCACTTCACCTGATCAACTATTACAAGGACGTGCTCCCGGAGTAGTGGTCAATACAGAGTCAGGTGAACCAGGTGGTGGTATGAATATCCGTATCAGGGGTACCACTTCTATTACGGGAAATTCTGATCCATTATATGTTATAGATGGAGTGCCTATTATTTCCAGCAATTTGGCAGCTACTACCTTCGGTCAGCCGACTAACCCTCTGGCGGATTTGAATCCAGCTGATATTGAATCCATGGAGATCTTGAAAGATGCCTCTGCAACGGCCATTTATGGTGCAAGGGCTGCCAACGGTGTGGTTTTGATTACCACCAAAAGAGGTAAAGCAGGCAAGCCTGTAGTGAACATCAGTATGTATGGAGGTATATCTGAGCCTTGGAGAAGTCCAAATGACCTAAGAGTTGATGGACCTACTTTCGAAAGATTACAAAACGAAGCAAGTAGAAATAACTGGCAGGATAGGTATGGCTCTTTGGATGCTCCAAATAGTTCCGGGCAGGCATATCAAGCACCTTTTCCAAACCCGGATGGTGCTATAGATACCAACTGGTTTGATGAGATTTTCCAAACAGGATCTATAAGGAGTTTGGATGCTTCTGTTGCCGGTGGAGATGAAAGAATCAAGTATTTTGTTTCAGGAAACAACTTTTTCCAAGAGGGATTGGTAAGACCTTCTTCTTTTGAAAGAAGCAGTGCCAGAATGAACTTGGATTTTATGGTTACACCGAGGTTGAAAATCGGTACCAGTGCCACTTACTCTGTCAATACCAGAGATAGGGCACTTAATGGTAATGCAATTGAGGGAGCGCTTTCGACCGCTTTTTTCTACCCTAGTAACTATCCAGTCTTTAATGAAGATGGGAGCTATTTCAGACCATTCTGGGAAAACCCGGTGGCAGTAGCCAATGAGACAGATTACCTGATGAAAACTACCCGTATGATTGGTAGTATATATGCAGACTGGGAAATCACAGACGGTTTGGTGTTCAGAAGTACCTGGAGTATTGATAACAACCTTGTAGAAGAGGATAGGTATTTCAATACATTCCTTGCGGCAGGTGCAGCACTTAATGGTTCGGCTCAGTCTTTTGTAACAAGAAGTAACAACTGGATCAATGAAAATGTACTGACTTACCAAAAGAATATAGGAGACAATAACTTCAATATTCTATTGGGTAACACTTTGCAAGAAAATCAGTTTTTGAGAACTCAGGCATTTGGTCAAGGCTTCCCTTCCAATTCATTTAAAAGAATTGAATCTGCTGCGGTGAAAAACTCAAGCAGTACAGGAACTTCTTGGGGTATTGCTTCTTTCTTCTCAAGAATCAATTACGGATATAAAGGTAAATACTTGTTCACGGCCAATATGAGGGCTGATGCTTCTTCAAGATTTGGTGCTGACAACAGATGGGGTTATTTCCCTTCTGTAGCAGGTGCATGGAGAATTGTGGATGAAAGCTTTATGGAAAGCATTAGAAGTACTGTTTCTGATTTGAAAATCAGAGCAAGTTACGGTATCACAGGTAATCAAGGTGGTATTGGTGACTTCCAGGCCTTAGGACTTTGGGGAGGTATGAGAGGTGGTCTTAACCTAGGTGGTGTAGGTCAGCCTACTGGACCGGCTTCTTATGTAGATGCTCCGGGTATTGCACCTAACCAACTGGCCAATCCAGATTTGAGATGGGAAACTACCGCTCAATTTAATATTGGTGTAGATGTCGGACTTTGGGAAGACAGATTGACTTTGACTTTCGATTATTATGACAAGCAGACCAAAGATTTGCTTTTGAATGTGCCAGTACCAAAGTCGCTTGGTTTCAGTGTATTGACTCAGAACTTCGGTGAAATGGAGAACAGAGGTTTCGAATTGGGAATCAATGCCGCCATCATTGAGAAAGAGGATTTCACTTGGACTTCAAGCTTCAATATTTCAAGAAACAACAACCTTGTAAAACGACTTGCTTTTCCATTTACCACATTCACCCGTGATTATGTAAGAGTAGAGGAAGGACAGCCTTTGAATTCCTTCTGGGTGCATGTTCAGGAAGGTGTAGATCCACAAACAGGAGATATCATCTGGGATACAATGGGTGATGAAGAATTCAACCCAAATGTACACAGACAGATTATGGGTAGTGCCATTCCGAGGTATGTCGGTGGTTGGACAAATATGATCAATTACAAAAACTGGGATTTTATGGCCTTTTTCCAGTTCAGTGAAGGAAACAATACCCTAAACTACGGTAGGTTCTTCTTCGAACACGGTGGTGAAAGAAGTACTGGTTATTCTGCACAGCAATTGGGCAGATGGCAACAACCTGGTGATATCACTGATATCCCAAGAATGGCCTCCAGAAACTATAGCGCTGACTTGAGACCATCCAGACATGTGGAAGATGGATCTTTCTTAAGGTTGAAAAACATCAGTTTGGGTTACACCTTGCCTTCTCCGATCTCTTCAAGAGTAGGAATCGGAAGAGCAAGATTGTATGCAGCAGCTCAAAACTTACTTACATGGACCAACTACACAGGGTTGGATCCTGAAGTAAGTACTTCACCATCTAATCTTGTATCAGGTGTGGATATTGCGGTAATGCCGCAACCAAGAACGTATACCTTGGGCGTAAACTTAACATTCTAATGCCATGAAGATGAAAAATTATATATACAAAGGAATGGCCGCAGGATTTATAGTCTTGTCTGGCCTGGGAATAAGCTGTAACGTGTTGGACCAGGATCCCCAATTCCAGATTGCAACAAATGAAGCTTTTTCAAATCCAGTCAACGCAGAAGCGGCCCTAAACGGTCTGTACAACGAAGCACAATTGGTGTACAACTGGAGGGTCCAAACGCTAGGAGAGCTTGCTTCAGATTTAGTCCAATCAGTGGATACATGGGATAATTTTAACGTTATCGATGAGTTTAGACAAACTCCGGATAACACTGAAATAGACGATTTATATACGCAGATTTATAGAACCATCGATTTGGCCAATAATATCATTGCTTTTGCTCCGGATGTACCGGGTTTAGGTCAGGAAAGGGTCAATGACATGTTGGGTCAAGCCTATACATTCAGGGGAATGATGTATTTTGAATTGGTGAAATACTTCGGAGGTATCCCTGGCAAATATGGTGAGTTGGGTGTGATTATAGAAACAGAACCATCCATTGGTGTAGGTGAAGATGCCTTCAAAGAAAGGGCCAGCTTGCAGGATACTTGGAATCAGGTGAGGACAGATCTTGAAATGGGAGAAAGTATGCTTACAGAATCCCGTGCAAGTAATTTCTTAACCAGATCTAGGTTGACAAGAGCTGCCGCTACAGCTATGCTAGCCAGATACCACCTGTATTTGGACAATTGGGCTGAGGCAGAAGCCAAGGCCAACCAAGTCATCAGCCAAGGTTCATTTGAATTGGTGCAGCCTTTTTCTGATATTTTCAGAACTGATTTCTCTGCGGAATCCATATTTGAGATGCACTACAACGTAGTTGATTTCAGTGGGTTCAGACAATGGTATTTTCCTGCCAGT
Source organism: Mongoliibacter ruber (assembly GCF_003003005.1). GTDB lineage: Bacteria > Bacteroidota > Bacteroidia > Cytophagales > Cyclobacteriaceae > Mongoliibacter > Mongoliibacter ruber. Next base: position 12,762 of record NZ_PVTR01000018.1, on the reverse strand, counting down.
TTGAATGGTAGAGGTGGATTGAGTTTCCATGTGCCATTTGCAAATGAGTTACTTGCCAGACAAGGTGAAGATGATAGGAGTGATCTGATAGCCTTAAACCCAGCATTTGGGGGAGTCTATTACTCAACTAAGTTTGATGAGCTTCAAAACGCCAGCAATGTTCCAGTGCTAAGAATTGCAGAAATGTACCTTTTAAGGGCTGAAGCAAGAGCAAGGCAAGGAAATGTAGCAGGAGGTCTTGATGACTTGAATGCTGTCAGAAACAGGGCTGGTCTTGGCAATGCCTCTGCAGGAAGCGGAGAGGAACTGGTTGACCTTGTTTTGGATGAAAGAAGGTTTGAGTTTGCAATTGAAGGACATAGGTTTTTCGATATGACAAGAACAGGAAGGGCAATTGCTGAATTCACTGAAATTCCAAGAACCACAGGTTCTGGTACTTATTCTATTGGAAATGCAGGAAGATTTATTTTCCCTATTCCTAATTCTGAAATATTCACCAATCCAAATATGGTTCAAAATGAAGCATATCGTTAATGAAATTAATTCATAATATGATTCAAAAAATAATGATAGCCTGCCTCCTTGTTTTGGGGAGCGCAGGCTCTCTTTTGCATGCTCAGGGGATATCGGCAGCTGCCAATCCCAACCAACTGATCATGAAAGAGCTGGAGGTTGCCGAAAAGAACCATAATATTCAGGCAGGCGGAAAGAACCTGAGCTATAAAACCACAGCTGGTTTTATGCATATGTCCAATGAGGAAGGTAAAGACAAAGCTAAATTTTATTTTACCTCTTATACCCTCAACAACGTCACCAACCCTGTTGACAGGCCGATTACATTTGTATTCAACGGTGGCCCAGGATCCTCATCAGTCTGGTTGCATATGGGAGGCCTTGGACCAAGAATGATTGAAATGACAGAAGATGGAGAGGCATTACCACCTCCTTATCGTGTTATTGATAACCCGAATACTTGGTTAGACAAGACAGACTTGGTTTTCATAGACCCAATTGAAACTGGATATAGCCGTCCTGCCATTGGAGAAGACAAAAAACAGTTTCTCGGATATGTAGAGGACATCGCCTCTGTGGGTGATTTTATCCGTGCCTATGTCTCTGAATTTCAAAGATGGAATTCACCTAAGTTTCTTTCAGGCGAAAGTTATGGTACTACTAGGTCTGCGGGTCTTTCAGGTTATCTGCAGGATAGATATGGAATGTACTTGAATGGTATCATCATGATCAGTGCTGTAACCAACTTTGCGACACTGAATTTCACTAGGGGACATGATTTACCTTATATCATGTACCTGCCTACTTATGCAGCAATAGCCGCTTACCACAATAAACTTCCGCAAGAAATTAATGATGTGGAGAATTTTATTGAAGAAGTAAGAGGATATGCCAAGGGAGAGTACGCGAGCATGCTGATGAAAGGTGATCAATTGACAGAAGCAGACAAGCAAAAATTAGCGGACAAACTTCATCAGTACACTGGGCTTTCCAAAGATTACTTGGACAATACCCATTACAGAATCCATATCAGTAGGTTTGTAAAGGAATTGTTGAGAGATCAGAAGAATACCCTAGGAAGGCTGGACGGTAGGATTTTGGGCTTGGATTATGACCATGCCGGTGAAGGGTTTGAATTTGATCCAAGTTATAGCAAAGCAATCTATGGGCCTTACAGCATGGCGATCAATGATTATTTGAGAAGAGAATTGGGGGTTGAAACTGATCTTGGCTATGAGATTTTGACAGGTAGGGTGAGGCCTTGGAATTACAGCAATGTGCAAAACCAATACCTCAACAATTCAGAAACATTAAGAAATGCGATCCATAAAAACCCGTATTTGAAAGTGATGTTTATCAATGGATATTATGATTTGGCTACCCCTTTCTTTGCCACTGAATACACAGTCGATCACATGATGATAGCACCTGAGCTCAGGGACAATATCAGCATGAAGTACTATGAGTCTGGCCATATGGTGTATATCCATAAGCCGTCTTTAGAAAAAATGACCGTCGATGTGAGAGAGTTCTATGATGTGACGCTTCAAAAATAATTTTTTGTTAAGTTTAATTTCTTAGAAATCTTATAGCCACTCAATTTTGTTGAGTGGCTATTTTTTTAGGGGGTTATTTTGAATAGATTCTATTGAAAAACGTTTATTACTACCAATGACAGATTTGTAGGGTTTCCAACCTTTGACACTAGGAGATCCTTCACTACGTTCAGGATGACGAGAACCAACTGTCATTTCCTTTTTTGAACATTTTTTCCAATGTTATGAACTTAGAATACCTCCTTTACATGAGTTGATAACGTCTTACCAACCTGTTTCCAAGATAATCTATTATTTTTTAAAATTAGGGTAGGGTACAAAACCGGTTTCTCCTGGTATTTCAGGGAATTTCTGATTTTCCCACATCTCACGCGCTTTTCTTAGTTTTTCCTTACTGGATGAAACAAAATTCCAGTCTATATACCTTTCCTCAGGGAATGGTTCTCCTCCAAAAATGTAAACAGTTGTATTGGCCAGCATTTCAAATTCACAAAGACTGCTGTCCTTGGCGATTAGGATTTGCCTTGCTTCATATTTATGTCCTTCGCTTTTGATAGCACCTTCCAAAATATACAAGCCACTTTCTCCAAATAATTCTTCACCAATATTTATTTTCCTTGCCTCAAAACTTTTGATTTCCAAAAAGAATAGTTTGCTATGAACAGGCACAGGAGACTTTTTGCCAAATACTTCTCCTGCAATCACCTTTACCTTGACGTCACCGAGTTGAAGGGAAGGAATCTGTTCTGCTTCGATGTGGGTAAAAGAGGGTTCAGTATCCTCCAAATCCTTGGGAAGTGCCACCCAGATCTGTAGACCGTGTAAAGACTTCTCACTATCTCTAAGGTACTCTGGAGTTCTTTCAGAATGAACTACCCCTTTTCCGGCCGTCATCCAATTGACCGCTCCCGGTTTGATTTCTACTTCACTGCCTATAGTGTCTCGGTGCATGATAGCACCTTCAAATAAATAAGTCAGGGTAGAAAGGCCAATATGTGGATGGGGAGGGACGTCAAGATTTTGGTAGTCTTTCAATTCCTCAGGGCCCATGTGGTCTAAAAAGACAAAGGGACCTACGGCTCTTTTTTGTCTGAACGGAAGAAGCCGCCCAACAAGGAAACTCCCTACATTGGCGGCTCTTTCTTCGATTATTAAAGAAATATTGGACATTGCTCAGTTGGATTTAATTTTCAATTGATAAAACCATTACTGTAAATATCCAAAATACCAACCTTAAATCCATTGATTTCCTGAATGTTTTGAATCAATTAGTTCTTTCACAATTGATGCTGTACACCAAAAAATACTTTAGATTTCTTATCTGTTCCACTCCTGTTTTTTTGTGGTCTCAATTAAGTAAATACTGATGAAAACAATTCACTTTTGTAATTGCCTAAGTGCCTTTATTTCACTTTGATCTTGCTTGAATGATGACATCTGAGATAACAATTTATTGCATAAGTCAGAAGTCATTTCGCCGTCTATGGATAAAGCTGTTCTGTATGCATACACCACATCATTAACACCTACTTCACAATAATCGAGGGAATTTTCATTGACTGTAAACAAAGATTTCACATCCATCCAAGTTCGAAATACCTTTCCTCTTGTGCTTGCTCCTGAACCGATTTTACCTCCAAATGTCTTGATCATCGCCTGCAGTGTCGTAATATGATTTCTGCTCTTGAAAGCCTTTTGGGTAAACAGGTTTTTCAATTCTTCATCTGATTGCTCCAGCGAATTGATTGCTTTGTTATACTCTTTGATACGGTCATCGTTGATCACAACAAGGTCATTGAGTATTTTGGCCCATTTTTTTGAATGTTGCATGGCTGTTTTATTTAGATTAGAAATAGTGATTTTAGACGTTTTATCAACTTTCAGACCTCTAATTCCAATAAATCAAAAATCTAAAAATTTTGTAATTTTTCATGATATTTTTACAAGCTACACGGTAGTCATTTCCTAAGGTATCCACCAAAATTTTTTAAGTTGTTTTTTCTTATCCCTTTAAACTTCCTGTATTTAAATACCCATTTGCTAGGCTGAAAAGGTTATAATTTCCTTTCTGACAAAGCCTGTATAGACTTTTCAAGTTCGTACATCTCTACATTTGTAGAAGTTTTGAAGTAGTCCCAAGTTTTAAGATTGTGATTGGCGCTGCGATTCGCTTTGGATTTAATTTGGACGTTTTTCTTGTTCAAATCAAAAATCTCTTGGTCATACTTCATTCTTTGGATGCTGTTTTCAGCTTGAAAATCCTTTTTCATTCTAGTTAGGTTTTCCGCATTTCTATCAAAGCGCACATTGATTGATTTTGAATAGTTGGAATACTCTTTAGAAGTATCCCTGTTGGTTATTTTATAGGTTGTATCAATTTGTACCGCCAAAGCATTTCTATTTTCCAGATTGGTGTTGTTATTATTGTTTATCACTTCATTTGACTGAGAACAAGAGGATAGCATAAATGCAAATACACTTGTTTTCAACGCCATTCTCATAATTTCAGCTTTCATATTTATTGTTTAGAATTTTGCGGAATTTTATTTCCTAACCCCGTCAAAAACATTTTTTGGAATTCCGGGAAGCTTATCTATTCCACCTTCATTGGTGATAGGTAATTTCTTCGCCTGAATCAATCCAAGCACGAATTTTCGGAAATTCAATATCTTTTCACGTGCGCTATATCTCGTTTCCTTACAGGTGAAATACCCAACAATTGCCCCGATGCCCAATAACAATAGCAGGTCCTTTATGAAACTTCCTACTTTGTTTTTCTCTTTCTTTTTAACTTCCATTTCAAAATTGTATTCCATGTATTTTTTATCGGAATCCCTGGTTTCACACTTGACACTCGATTGATTCAAGTACTTTTTTGTCTAATCGTTAGATAACTTGGTGGATTTTCTACAAGCTTTTGTATGCCATGTTCAGTTTATTTCCAAATGTTGCTTTTTAATGACCTATTAAAATAATTCTGAAATAGATTATTATTCAAAATTATAGTTTTTAAAACCAACTTATTTGCAATAAATATTTTATAATTTGTATAATTTACTTATCTGAAAAAGTAGATCGCTGAGACTACATTGAGTAGTGAATTCAAAATTTTTGTAGGGAGAAAGAAGTAAACTGTCTTGTTTTTGACTCTGGGTCAAGTAGGTTAAGTTTATTTTTGACGGTCATTGCTTCTTTAGTATTCACGGTTTATTTCTTGAAAAATTGATATTCAGCATTTTAAATAAAATAAGACTTTGGGTAGTTCAAGTGTTTGTAAATCAGGCATTTGCAAGTTTCTTTTTTCTCAATTCTCTCATTTGTTTGAAAAATGAAGGCGTCAAGCCAGTGACTTTTTTGAATTGATTGGAAAGGTGAGACACACTGCTGTAATCAAGTTTGTAGGAGATTTCGGTCAGATTAAGCTCATTGTAGAGTAAAAGCTCTTTTACCTTTTCGATTTTGTGGTAGATGATGAATTGCTGAATAGTGATGGCCTGCACTTCAGAGAAAATATTTGACAAATAGGTGTAATCATAGCCGAGTTTCTCATTCAGAAAGTCTGAAAAATTGACCTTTGGCAATGATTCGGACTCATGAATCATTTTATGAATTTCATTTTTGATTTTCTCAATGAGGACACTTTTTTTATCATCAAGAAGCTCAAGCCCGATATTTTTTAAGCTTAGCCTAAAAGCCTCCATTTTTTCATCACTGGGGTATTTTAGAATCTCAACTTCTCCGATAATGACATTGGTAAAAGGAATATCTAATTTTTTGAGTTCTTCCTTTACCATTAAGACGCATCGAAGACTTAACATGTACTTGATATATATTTTCTGAGTAGCCATATTTTGTTTGATTTTCGTCTTATTCTGCCACAAGTAGAAAATTATCCTTATTGAAAGGAGGTTCTTGGTATACATGGGTATACATGATGGCTTTTTCCAATAATTTTTTCAATTTTTGGAAACTGTTTGGTTTGTGGATGTATACATTTGCACCATTTAGAAATGTCTCCTGCATGTCTTTTTCAGATGAGGATGTGGAGTAGATAGCAATTGATACATCTTTATATTTCTTATCAGCCCTGATTTCAAGAAGGCATTCCAGTCCGTTTTTTTTTGGCATATTGATATCCAAAAACAAAATATGCGGTAGGTTTTCTTCATCTGTCTGGCTCAATAACTTCAGCAGCTCCATACCGTCATTGACAGTATTCACTCTTGTTTGGGCTCTTAACTCATCAAAAGCTTCTTTGAAGAGAAGTCTGTCTGATTCATCATCATCAGCCAGGAGGATATTTAAGGTTTTATCATTCATTTTTTGCTGGGATATAGATGTCGAATGTTGTTCCTTTATTTATTTCACTTTTCACAGATATGATTCCATTATGATTTTCCACTACTTTTTTTACTATGGCCAGCCCTATTCCCGTACCTGGGTAATCGTCTTTGCTGTGCAGTTTTTCAAACACTTCAAAGATTCTTTTTTCAAATTCCTGATCAAATCCTATTCCATTATCAGATACACTGATATGGCAATATAACTCACTTGTGAGGTCTTCCAAGGTTTTGATACTTTCTCTTGCGATTACTTTGGAAGAAATGGTAATCTTAACTGGGGTATCAGGTTTGGTAAATTTAATTGAATTGCTTATCAGGTTGATCATCAGTTGTCTAAATTGAAAAGGTATAACCATTGCTTCACACATTTCCTGCATTTCAATGATGGTTTTACTATCCTCTAAGTCTTCTTTTATTTCTTTTTTTACATCCTGAATAATGTCAGAGAGTTTAAGCGTTTCGAATTTTCTTTCAGCTGAATTTAAGCTCGTGAAATTCAAAAGTTCTTCAATCAGCAACTGCATATTATTCGCTGATTTTTGGATAAATCGGAAATAATTTTTCCCATTTGAGGATAAATTTCCCTTCTCCTTCTCCATAATCCTATCTACAAAGGTTTGGATTTTGCGAAGCGGCTCCTGCAAATCATGGCTTGATACATATGCAAATGCTTCAAGTTCCTTGTTCATTTTGCCAAGCTCATTGTTTTTTTCAGCTAGGGATTTATTGGATAGATCTAATTGCTTGGTCCTTTCATTTACAGCTTCTTCGAGTTTCAAATTGTAGTTGCGGGATTCTTCAATGTTTTTAGTGAACATGTCCAGCTCAATTTTCTGAACTTTCATAGCTTCAGTAATGTCATTGAATGAGAGAAGTATCAAGTGATCTCCATGGCTTTTTTGAATGATCTTGCTGGCATTGAGCAAGAATACTTTTTCACCTATCCTTGGGAATTCATGAGTCACTTTATAATTATGAAAGGACGTATTCTTTGGTATAATATGCTCTAGTAGTTCTCTAAGGCTAGGAATATTCCATTGTTTATTTTCCAGTTCAAATAAAAGCTTGCCTTCCGTCTCTTCTTTTTTGAGCTTGAATAAACTGAAAAAGGCTTTATTGGTAGTTTTGATTTTTAAGTTTTTATCCAAAATCACCAAAGGTTCATGAAGCGTGGCAATAATAGCGTTGGAATACTCATAAGACTCTATCAGAAGTTCGTTCCGAACTTGAAGTTCTTGGTTAGTCGTGATCAATTCTTCATTGGAGGATTCTAACTCTTCCTTGGAAGTTTCTAATTCTTCATTGACAGTCTGTAACTCTTCATTGCTGGAAACTACTTCTTCATTTGCACTCTGAAGTTCTTCTATGAACCTTTCCTGTTCATGCGCAAGGGACATGGCATCTTCTTGTGAAGCTGCCAAATCCATTTCCAATTGCTTAAATTTTTTCTCTTTGATTGCCAATAGCTTTGCCTGATTTTCATCTTTACCGGCTATTTCATTTAATACCTGGCTTTGTTCATATTGAGAAAATATAACCAGCATCAATTGTTCGTCTGATTCAATCTTCAATGGAGCTACTTCTATACTGATAACAAATTCCTTGTCATTAATTTTTACAGCAATATCTTCTTTTTTGATTCTCTCCTCAGTTTTGAGAGATTTTGAGATGAGAATTCTGAGGTGAAAAGCAATTTCTTTGCGAACCAGTTTAAAGATATTCAAAGTGGCTTTTCCCGCGGTATGGCTAAAAAATAGGTCAGTATTTCCTCTAAACTGAACAATTTCAGCATGTTGATTGATGACCACACTCGGTGGTAAAAAATCCGAGATCAGAATTGTGTCTATAGCTTCACTTAATTCCAGCTTTTTGGAATTAGTTTTGGATTTTGAATATGGAGTTGCTCCCTTTTTAGGATTTGTTGGTTTTTCGTCTTTCAATTCTTTTTTTGATGATTTGAAATTTGGCAAAGGGAAGGTGATTTTTTCAGAACCATTTTTCCTTGAATAGATTTTGAATTTTTTATTAATTTCAGAATAAAGCTTTGTGGAAGAGCTAATAGATTCAGCTTTTCCAAGTATTAATATTCCTGTCTCGTTTAAGGCAAAATGGAAAGTATCCAAGACTCTTTTCTGAGCGGCTGTATCAAGATAAATAAATAGATTTCTGCAGCTGATTAGGTCTATTTTGGAAAATGGCGGATCTCTGAGAACATTGTGCGTTGCAAAAACACAGATATCTCTTATGGTTTTTGAAATCCTATAAGTGCCATCATCCTTAGTAAAGAACCTTTGGATACGCTTAGGAGTCATTGACTTCAGGTCATTTTCATCATAAATTCCCAATCGGGCTTTAGTAATAGCCCTCTCGCTTAGATCCGTAGCAAATAACTGTATAGTAATATGCCTGTTGGTTTTTTCCTGAATCTCCATAAATAGCATGGCAAATGAAAAAACCTCTTCCCCGGTCGAGCACGCAGGCACCCAAATTCTCAAAGTATCTTCATCGGATTTTGACTTGATCAGTTCTGGAATCAGCTCATTTTCCAAATAAGTGTATATCTCGGGATCCCTGAAAAAGCTCGTCACATTGATTAAAATATCCTGATAGAGGATGGTCAATTCTTCTTTTTTTTCATCCAATAGAGCCACATAGGCTGAAAGGTCATTCAGATTATGTAGCAACATCCTTCTAAGGATTCTACGTATGATAGTTTTTAGTTTGTAAACAGAAAAGTCAACACCTGAGGCTTTATTGAGCTTTTTAAGAATTAGCTTAAAGTCAGCATTTCCTTCATCAATAAAGTCTTCATCGGTGATGTTTAGTTTTAAGTTTTCGATCAAAGGGTTTTCTATCAGGTTGTTTAACTTCAGCGCAATTTCCTTTGGAGACAGGACAAAGTCGACCACACCGGCAGATATGGCAGAATTGGGCATGCTGTCAAATTTGGCTGAATGATCCTGGGCGAAGGTAATGCCACCTTGCTCTTTGACTATTCTTAGCCCAATGGTACCATCTGTTGCACTTCCACTCAGAATGATACCTATTGCCTTTTCATGATGTGCATTGGAAAGGGACGTGAGCAAAATATCTATTGGTAAGCTGAATTTTGGACTTGAAGGCCTGGGACTGACTATGACATGCGAATCTTCTACACAAATTTCCTTATCCGGTGGAATAATATAAAAACAATTTGGTTTGATCTGTTCTTTGTTACGGACCTCCTGTACTTTCATGCTTGTGATCTTGGAAAGTATAGGTGTCAGCATGCTTTTGTGGTCAGGACTGAGGTGCTGCACAAAAATAAATGCCATTCCAGTATCCGGGGATAGGTGTTCTAAGAACTCAGAAATAGCTTCAAGACCCCCTGCAGATGCACCAATGCCTACTATCGGAAATACTATGTTTTGTATTTCCTCTGAAACATCATTTTTTATATTTTTATATGATTGTTTCATAGGGCTGTTCTAATATTATTGGCAGGTTTGTTGGTTCATAAAAAAATAGTATGGCTTATCCTGATTTATGTAAGTTACCACTATTAAACTAGCTTTCCGAATCTTATTTAATCGAGTCAGTATTTTTTACACAATTATTAACACTACATTACCTATTTTTAGCCATTCATACACGGTTATTATAGTTTCAGCTTATTTTGGAAGCGTCTTTTATTTTGGTCTTTTAGCGTCTTCTTAAGAATCAAGTATCCACAGATGCCAGAAACAAAGGAGGCCATCAGAATACCCATTTTAGCTTGCTCAATATGGATTTGAGAGTCAAAAGCCAGTGAATTGATAAATAAGGACATGGTGAATCCAATTGCAGCCAAGAAGGATACACCCAAAAGCATATTGCCGTTGAGGCCTTTAGGCATTTTATACCATCCCATTTTGATACCTAGTATAGAAAGACCATAAATCCCGATGAGTTTGCCGACAACCAAGCCCAAACCTACTCCCAAAGCTATTGGGCTACTGATCATTTCCAACCATTGACTATCAATGACTACTCCAGCATTGGCCAAAGCGAAAATGGGCATTACTATATAGGCCACCAATCCGTGCATACTCCTTTCCAGCCTTTGTAAAGGTGAGATGGAAGCTTTAGAAATCCTTTTTATTTCACCAATGATATTCTCCTCATCCGGAGAAAGGAGGTACCTGTCTTTTTCGGCCTTATTTGCAGTTTTAAATTTATTGGTCAGTTCGGAAATTGAGTTTAGATAATTCTTTTTATCAATCCTGCGGTCTGCGGGAATAGCAAAAGCTGCCAAAACAGCGGCAATAGTTGCATGCACACCTGATAGAAGGGTGGCAAGCCAAAGACCTCCAATTCCAAGGAAGGCAAAAATTAAGACTTTTCTGATACCGATAAGATTGAGGCCGATCATCAGGGCCAAAACCGAAGCACCTATGGTCAAATTCAAAAGGGATATTTCCGAGGTATAAAATAAAGCCACGACCAAAACAGCTCCAATATCATCTATAATGGCTAATGCTGTCAGGAATACTTTTAATTGGATGGGAACTTTTGGACCCAACAGGTAAAGCACCCCAAGAGCAAATGCTATGTCAGTAGCCATAGGGATGCCCCAACCATTTAAGGCCGCAGGTGTCTGCCCCCAATTGATGCCTATGTATATAAGTGCTGGAAAAAGCATCCCACCAATCGCACCTACTATTGGCATCATGACATTTTTAGGATTAGAAAGCTCACCGGCAATGATTTCCCGCTTCAATTCTAGTCCTATTACAAAGAAGAAAATGGACATAAGACCATCGTTGATCCATAACAGCAATGGTTTGTAGACACTGAAATTCCCTAAAGTAAACCCGATGTTTTGACTGAGAAGCCATTGAATGTACGGGTTTGCAGGAAAATTTGCCAAAATCAAGGCGAGTAATGCAGAAAAGAAAAGCAGAAAAGAACTAAAGGAGCTTTTTCTAATAAACTGTACCAAAGGGCTCAAAGCACTGAATTTTAAGTTTCCTACAGTCATAACAGTATCGGTTAAATTGAAATCCGGGTTGAATTCATCAAAATAAACTATCTAATACATAAATAAAATTTATGATAGATGTATCAACCATTTAATTTTATATATGAAAAAAATCTTACGAAAATTTTTTTAGGAGGGTTTTGGACAATTTCATCAGACTTGTATAAAATCCATATTGTCAATTCATTTTTGAGAAATCTCAATAGGTAATAGATAAAAACTATTGAAATATAAATCCTATTGGAACATTTGTCACATTCAACTTCGTGGTTATTTCTGACCTTTGAATTATCAAATAAAAACAAAATAATCATGGAAGATCAAAATTTAATGACCATGCCGAGGATCGGTGATATAGCACCAGATTTCAAAGCAATGACTACGACTGGTCCAATGCAATTTTCTGAACATATAAAGGGAAGCTGGACAATATTATTTTCTCACCCTGCAGATTTTACTCCTGTATGTACAACGGAAATGAGTGGGTTTGCTTTGGATCAAAAGTACTTTGATGAGAAAAATACCAAATTGGTAGGTTTAAGCATAGATTCGATTCATTCACACATAGCCTGGGTAAATAATGTAAAAAAGAACACAGGAGTTTTATTCGAGTTTCCAATCATTGCCGATATAGATATGAAGGTATCCAAACTTTATGGCATGTTGCAACCAGGAGAAAGCGAAACGGCTGCGGTAAGGGCAGTATTTTTTATAGATCCAAAGGGAAAAATTAGGTTGATAATGTATTATCCACTTAATGTAGGCCGAAATATGGATGAGATAAAAAGAGCTTTAGTCGCTTTGCAGACAGCTGATCAGCATAAAGTATCTCTACCACTCAACTGGAGAGAAGGAGATAAAGTGATTGTTTCACCTCCAAAGACAGTCGCTGAAATGCTCGAAAGAGAAGCAAGTGATTATGAAATGGTAGATTTTTACCTTGCAAAAAAAGACCTTTAAGAATAAAAAGCACTGATTTTCAAATTTTCAGTGCTTTTTTTATGCAATAGGATTTATTTGCAATCTGTTTGATACAGGCTCTCTTTGGCTTGGATTTAAAAGATATTAGTGATTACACTACCTTCTGATTTGTCTCAATTAAATAAGTTTTATTTGTGTATTAACAATTTAAATTACCAAATCATCATCTTATTCCTAGCTCTGGGGTTGTTGTCTCTGAAAAGAGGGATGACTGCGAGGAACTCATGTGTGGTGTTCGGCAGTAGGAATGACCTGCTCATCGGTAGTTCATAGACATAGCCAATTCTCATTATTGGCAGCAGTACTCCCAGTTGGAAGTTGTTGGCATAATCAATTCTATGTCCGGCACCGACCCATATTTTTTCCATCA
>NZ_PVTR01000017.1 GCF_003003005.1 Mongoliibacter ruber | reverse complement strand
CCCTGGTCAGGTAGCGGGTACGTACTTCTATATTTTCAGAGGGACGGACAGGACAGGCAGGACACATGAGTTCAAAGGCTGGATCCAGGTGGTCAGGGAACAGGATTAAAGTGAAATGAAGGATTGACCAATAATGGAAAGTAAAACTGCCGGGGGTGAAAACTCTCGGCAATTTTTGTATCCCTAATCAAGCAAACAGACATCTACTTGTTTTTTGATCAAAATAGAGAGGGAGTTTTTCATTGAAATATTCAATTAAAAATCACATACTAGATCTACTTTAAGGGTATTTTTAAATATTTATCTAATAAAATATTAGGTGAGTAGATATGCGTAGCGAAAAAATCGCAGACTGGGATATAATGAATTATTTTTACATCATCACTAATAAAGATTCTGTTTTACAGACTCAGAATCTGGTCGCCCGTTGGTTGGTGTTATAGGAAAAATAAAATATTCGACTCAATAATAGTTTTTGCTTTGTGTAGTATGTGTCAAAACACACTGATAGCAGTTTCTTTATTTAGTCAAAATATGTTTAAAAAGCTTTGCATGATTGCAATTTACATAGGATATATACATTAACGTTGTGTATGATTTAAATATTTATTTCAATAGATGCGCATAAAAGATGCACTGAATAATATATCAATAACAGCTGACTTTAGTACTCAAGAAGTTTTAGTGGGTTTATATATTTACAAGCTATGTTAAATTGAAAAACCGAAGATGGTTCTACGTATTACCCGAAAGGAATAAAGAGTTTGGGGGCTTCGACATTTTTCAGGCAGATTCCAAGGGTGATGGAATATTTTTTAACCTAATTAATCTAGAAGCCCCCATTTTTTCTCTAAATAATGATTTTGTATTTAAGAAGGTAAGAGATGGTTTTAACTTTGAAATATGGAGTTTAAGAAGTTAGATTCTATGGGTAAGGAGTTGTATTTAACTCATTGGGAAAACTAGCGCGATGTTATTTTTCACAATATCTGCTACATCTCCTACTGGACAGACCATTCAGTTTTTTCAAATGCTTGATATTTTTTTGATGGATTGGTTAGAAACAAGTTGTGCTGGCAAATTCAGTTTCTGCCGATAATGGCACAATAACTCCTTCTTCGGGACCGTGATTAATGGAATCTGTTGATGAATTTTCATGGGTAGTCTTAGGTGCTAGTTCATTGATAGATACGTTCCCTTGTCCCAAAACTATAAATGGAAATATAAATATGAAAATGAAGATTATAATTTTTTCATGATAAGTTCAAATAAGAGATTGTAATTGTAAAAAGGAAAATTTTCGATAAGGGACCTAATTGTGGGGCCGTTCCTCTTCAGGTTCTTATTGATAAACGATCTCCATCCTAAAAATTGATATCCCAAGATATTGTAAATGTCATTGATCTTGAATTATCTAAAACTGATGCCAATACTGTAATCAATATAAAGAGTGACTAATGGCTTTTCTCATAAAAATAGCTGTAGAAACATCTTCAGCAAGATTTTGACTAATGTTTGATTTATCACTCTAATCTGCTAAATAGATTTAAAGACAAAAATGAGAATCATGCTTTATTTAAAATTTAACTTTCAAATTTATAAAAATGTACTTTTCAACTTAAAAAAACATTTATATGAGCTCTAAAATTCAATGAAATTTGTGATTTCCATGTTAAATTAAGAGTAAATAATTTCTGAAGGAGATTTATTAATTATTGGTTCTTCTATTTATGGTATCCATGCTCTGTAAATTATGAACTCGGTGTTTTATATTGTTAATTAATGACTCAATTTTTAAAGGAGTATGATGAAAATAAGAATACTACAGTTTTTTTTAATAGTAACACTACCAGTCTGTCAGGTAAAATCTCAACCTCTTGACCGTGAAAATATTTTTAAGGAAGTTTTAGCCTTTAAAACAGAAGGAAAGTATGAAGAAGCTTTAAATTTTCTTTTGGATTTACTGAGTCTTGATGAGGCAACGTTAGCTGAAAAAGAGAGAACTTTCGCTAAATTGGAAATGGCTAATGTAATGTGGATCATTCAAAAATACGATGAATGCCTTTACTATCTTTTGGAGGCTGAAAAAGATTTAACAAGGTTCGAAGATGCTGATTTGAGTTATAAATTGAATCAGGAGTATGCCCAATATTACTATAATGTGGGGCTTGTAAATAAATCCTTGGAAAAGAGTTATGAGGCACTAAAATATATTTTGAAAATTCCAGAAGTGGACGATTGGCAAAGGAAACTTAGGTATCTATACGGTTCAATGGCTTATAGATATTTGAGAGCAGGTATGCAGGATTCAGCTCTCAATTACATATATAAGGCCCAGAGTCAAAAAAAGTATCCTATGGAAACATTGTTTCTGTATAATCACCACCTAAATAAAAATGTATCCAAGGACTCAATTGATTTTTACTTTGAAAGAATAAAAAAAGATAGTCAATCTTCAACGAATACCCTGCATGATAAATTTTTTGCAAATATTGGTGTGATTAATTATTATCTAAAAAATGGTCAATTTGAACAGGCATTCCCTTTAATTGAAGAGGCTATCGATGTGGCAGATAGAATAGATAGACCAAGATTTATCATATTTGCATATTATGCAATGGTTCGATATTATAAAGGGATAGGAAATGAATTTATGGAACTGCATTATTCGTTAAAGTTAAATGAGGCAAGAGCTTCACAGAGTAATGAAAGGCTAAAAGGATTTACTTTGGCATTTGAAACTACTGAAAGGTTAAGTAAAGAAAGAGAGTTGGAAATCAATGATAAAAATAAAAAAACTCTGTTAATGCTATTGTTAATGTTTTCTTCATCAGGAATTTACCTTTTATGGGTAATTCAAAAGAGAAAAAGAAAAATAATTCATTTCGAACAAAACTTGGATAGAATGAAAGAAGAGCGAGTCCAGCTAGAAAGGATGGTTGACTCATCTTTTGAAGAAGTGATAAAAATGGCTAAGAATAACGATCCTGCTTTTTTGCCTTTATTTAAAGAATATTACAATACTGTTTTTGTCAAACTCGACAACTTGAATCCCCCTTTATCGAATGAGGAGTTTAAGCTATGCGCGATGATCTATCTTGATTTTTCTACTAAAGAAATCGCAAAAAGTACTTTTGTACAGGTGAAAACTGTTCAAATGAAAAAATATAGACTCAGGAAAAAACTGGATATAGACTCCTCATTAGACCTTTCTGATTGGGTTAAAAGATTATAGATTATTTTAATTTGTTAAAAGCAAAATATATACTTAAATATTTTGCTTTTAGAGTTTGGATAATTTGAAATCAATGTTTGATTATGTTTTTTAATAATTTACTTTGTTTTACTTTTAATTTACATTTTTGAACTGGGTTTTCTATTTTAGTAAAAAAATCAGTAGAATAAAATTCAAGTTTATAGTTATGATTTTAGCGATGCCTTACCCGTTTTAATTACAGTTACTGAATAAGTGTATGATTGAATCAACCAACCTTTATATATTCTGTTGATTACCAATACTTATTGAAACTAAATTTTTAAAAAAAAATTATAAATGTGAATAATGAAAATAAGATTACTACAGTTTTTTTTAATAGTAACAGTACCAGTATTTCAGGTAAAGTCTCAACCTCTTGACCGTGAATATATTTCTAAAAAAGTTCTTTCGTTCAAAACTGAAGGAGAGTATGATGAAGCTGTTAACTTTCTTTTGGATCTACTGAGTCTTGATGAGGCTAAATTAAATGAAAGAGAGAGGACATTTGCTAAATTGGAAATGGCTAATGTAATGTGGATCATTCACAAATACGATGAGTGTCTTCACTATCTTGTTGAGGCTGAGAAAGATTTGAAAAGATTCAACGATCCTGATTTGACTTATATATTGAAACAGGAGTATGCTCAATATTACTATCAAATAGGGCTATTGGGTAAATCATTGGAAAAAAGTTATGAAGCCGTAGAAATAATTTTGAAAATACCAGACGTTTACGACTGGGAAAGAAAAGTGAGGTATGTGTATGGCTCCATGGCTTATAGATATATGAATGTAGGAATGATTGATTCTGCTCTCCATTATGTCTATAAAGCTCAAAGCCACATGAAGTACCCGATGGAAACGGTGTTTTTATTTAATTATCATTTAAACAATAATTCGCCAAAAGATTCAATTGATTTTTACTTTGAAAGAATAAAAAAAGATAGTCAATCTTCAACTAATACTATCCATGATAAATTTTTTGCAAATATTTGTGTAATAGATTATCATCTAAAAAACGGTCAATTTGAACAGGCATTGCCTTTAATTGAAGGGGCAATTGAAGTAGCAGAGAGAATAAATAGACCAAGATTTCTCAAATCGGCATATTTTTCAATGATTCAATACAATAGAGGGGTTGGAAATGAATTTATGGAACTAGTTTATTTGTCAAAATTAATTCAAGCAAACGTTCTATTAAATGAAGAAAGGCTAAAAGGTTTTACTTTGGCACTTGAAACTACTGAAAGATTGAGTGAAGAAAGAGAGTTGGAAATTATTGATAAAAATAAAAAAACTCTGTTCATGCTTTTGTTAGTGTTTTCTTCATCTGGAGTATACCTTTTATGGGTAATTCAAAAGAGAAAAAGAAAGATAATTCTTTTCGAAGAAAACCTGGATAAATTGAAAGAAGAGCGAGTCCAGCTAGAAAGGATAGTTGAGTCATCTTGTGAAGAAGTGATAAAAATGGCTAAGGATAACGACCCTGCCTTTTTGCCTTTATTTAAAGAATATTACAATACTGTTTTTGTCAAACTTGACAACTTGAATCCCTCCTTATCGAGTGAGGAGTTTAAGCTATGCGCGATGATTTACCTTGATTTTTCTACTAAAGAAATCGCAAAAAGCACTTTTGTACAGGTGAAAACTGTTCAAATGAAAAAATATAGACTCCGGAAAAAACTGGATATAGACTCCTCAGTAGACCTTTCTGATTGGGTCAAAAGTTTATGATGTTTTTTAAAGTGCATACTTCATTTTGTTAAATTATCCATAGCAGATTAAGAAAGATATCGTATTGGTTCTTATACGTTTTTTTCAATCTCTAACAATCTTCTAGGCAAACTAACCATGATTTAAGTCAAATAAAATAGGCGGTAAAGAATTCTCTCTATTGGAGTAACATACATTTTATTAACTTCTAAGGAACCTTCATTTTTTTATGAATTTATACAGTGCTTATCAATATTTGAAATTCAATTTTTTAAATCTGAAATTTCATTGTCAAATATGTCAAATTTCAATTAGAGCCTTATCTTTTACTATTTGTTTACAGTTTGATGTTAATAATTTTTAAGAAATTATTGAAAATTATTTGTGTACAGCTTTTTATCAAAATATGGCTCTATGTCATTTTAAGGCTGTTTTTTTAGTGATTTATGGTGTGTAGTACCTTTGTAGGATGTGTTTTTTTGACCTTTTGTACAGTTAATCCTTCTTTTGAGTATCACAATCAAACAAGAGTGTTTAATGTGATTTAGCGGATTTGATTTTAATGAATGGGCTGATCTAAAAAGATCAGTCTATTCATTATGATTCAATAATTGATTAAAGCTTCTGTCTATTTAAAATCTAATACTATGATAAATAATTATGCATCTGTAGAAACCTACAATGGAATCAAGAGGCAAAAATACAACTCGGAAAATTTGAATCAGTCTTTCGAAAATAAATCCTGGGTAAAATTTCTTTTACAGGAAGGTAATGGAGGATTGTTTATAACAGAATTCGTAGAGAGATATCCAAATTTTGTATTAAAGCTTGAAACTTTAATTCCGGATTTAAATTCAATGGATTTTAAAATATGTGCTCTCATGAGACTTGATTTTTTCACCAAGGAAATAGCTGAACTGACATATAGTACAGTAAGAGCTGTAGAGTCAAGGAAGTACCGCATAAGGAAAAAAATTGGTGTTGAATCTCATATTGACTTGAACCTTTATATGGTTCAGTTAATCAAGGAGGACTACTAAATCAAATAAATACAAAAATAATAGATAAGAGGTTTTATGGTCAAAAAATTACTTGCAGAATTTATAGGTACTTTTTGGTTGGTTTTTGGGGGTTGTGGAAGCGCTTTGTTTGCTGCAGCTTACCCTGAACTAGGAATAGGTTTCCTTGGCGTTTCATTAGCCTTTGGTTTGACAGTTGTCTCTATGGCATACGGCCTTGGTCATATATCCGGTGCACATTTAAATCCTGCAGTTACCGTAGGCCTATATATAGCGGGAAGACACCATATTAGAGAAGCTCTACCTTATATGCTTTCCCAAATATTAGGAGCTGTGGTTAGCGCATCGCTACTTTATTTTATTTTATCAGGAACAGGATCTTTTATTGTCGGTGGTTTTGCCTCCAATGGATATGGTGACCTCTCTCCAGGAGGATATAGCCTAGTCTCTGTATTTGTAGCCGAAGCTGTGCTTACTTTCTTCTTTTTGCTAGTAATTATTGGAGCTACAGACAAGCTAGCCCCACAAGGTTTTGGAGGGATAGTTATTGGTTTGACTTTGACATTGATTCACTTGATCAGTATTCCCATTTCAAATACCTCTGTTAATCCAGCAAGAAGTATAAGTCAAGCATTATTTGCAGAAACAGAAGCTTTGAGTCAATTGTGGGTCTTTATAGCAGCCCCAATTTTAGGGGCAATACTCGCCGGAATAGTCAGTAAGTACTTATTTGTGAAAGATTAAAACCAATGTTTAAAAGATGTTGAGATGTAATTGTGTAAGGATTTAGGATTTTTTACAACCAGAATTCAAATACATCTGTGAAAAAATTTTTGAATAGTGGTGAGAATTTAAGTTGGAGCGAAATGAACAGAAATAAAGAATATAATATGGAACTACCAGTGATCAATTATTATATAATCGAAAAAGACAGAACCTTAGTGAATATAATAAAGAAAGCACTCTCTATGGAACGATACAGGTGTTTAGGTGTCAGTGTGGTCCCTGAAAATGTCGACAACAAAGTGGATAAAATAGATACTATACCTGACATCTTCTTTGTGGGGAATGTCAAAAATGATTTGGAAGTAATTGATAATATTTCGAGAACTTATAAAAAATCCAGGGTGCTTAGGATTTATAGTAAATCCAAAATCTACAAAAAAAACATCCCAACAAACGAAAATATAAGACAGGGGAATTTCCTTATTTTATAACATTGCGCAAGTAATTGGCATAAAAGCAAAATTGAAGTTTTGCAAAAATTGACTTTAATAATTGTGTATGTGAATCATTATCATTAAAAATAAAAATATCAAACCTAAGCCTTAGTAGTTATGCTTGTGAAAGGATCTTATACAAAATCAACATTACTTCAGCTTTCAAAGGCTGTTGTAATTGTTGATTTGTCGTCAAATAAGATCCTTTTTGCAAACACAGTATTTACCGAATTATTTGGATATGAAAAACAAGAATATCAAGGGTTAGAATATTGGAAACTTCTTGCTCCAGAAGATCGCAAACGTTCCAAAATTAAGTTTTTGTCTAGATTAGAAAAGGATCGGAACGGGGAAAAATTTCGAATTTGCACCAAAAATCAACACGTGTTTGTTGTTGAAGTAAAAAGGTTTTTAGTTGATTTTGAAGGTAAAGTTACTTTGTTTGCCGAATTTTCCGAAATACCCCTTCAAATAAAGAGGCCTAGTTTTTTGGATGATGTTGAGAATTCATTTTATAAGTTCACAAATAATGCTGATGAGATTTTCTGGATTCAAAATCTGGATCAATCTCAGCTCATTTTTGTCAGTAAAGCCTTTGAAAATATTTTAGGAAGATCAAGAGAAAACCTAAATCCGGATAAGAATTTTCTTGAAAGTTATGTACATCCTGATGATATAGGGTATTTCTTAATGAAAATGGATGAATACAAAACTCAAGAAAAAGTAGATTTTGAATTCAGAATTTTAAAACCAGATGGGACTATTAGATTTCTTTATGCCAAGTTTTTTAGAATAGGTAATTCAATTGGTCAAATTGAAGGTAATGCAGGGATAGCCATAGATATAACCTATAAAAAACAATCTGAAAGTGCTTTTATAGGTAGCGACATTTGGTTCAAAACTATTTTTTATAATGACATATCTTCAATGTGTCTTTTTGACCTTACATCCGGTAGGATTCTGGATTCGAATAAGGCCGCTGAAACTTACTTTGGATATTCAAAACAAGAGTTTTTGAAATTATACATTGATGATATTTTAGAAACTAAAAATGGATTTAATGAAGTCATTAGTTTAGGCAGCAACAATAATAAGCAGAATTTAAAAATCAAAAGCAAAAAATCAGATCATACCATACACGATATTGAAGCGTTTTGTAGTTTGATTGATATTAATGGAAGAGAATTGGTATATATTATATTTCATGATTTCTCTGTGAACCAAAAATTCAAACAAATTGCTGAAGCTCAGGATTTCATGTTAAAAGAGCTCGTCTGGGATCAGTCACATGCTTTAAGAGCTCCTCTCGCCAAAATATTGAGTTTGTTATCGTTTTTGAAATGTAAAGATTTTAGAAAAATATCTGAAAAGGAAGTCATAAATGAATTATTGAGTAATGGGCTTGAAATGGATAAAGCCATTAAAGAAATATCAGATAAGACCATAAAAATTAAAAATCTTGAGCAAGATTTTATTCAATCAGAAGATTTTAAACCTACCTTAAACCTTGTTGATTTCAATTTGATTTTGGTTGATGACGATAAGCTAATTCATCTTATGAATAAGCATGTAATTTCTAAAAGTAATTTTCATTCAAGTCCAATCAGTTTCCTTAATGGTAATGAAGCTCTTAAGTATATAAGGGAAAACCAAAATTCCGAAAAACCATTTTTAGTATTTTTAGATATTAATATGCCTGAGATGAATGGCTGGCAATTTTTGGAAGCATTAGAAAAAGAAAAGTTTAATTCGCTAGTTTCTGTCATTATGCTCTCTTCTTCTGTAAATATTGAAGATAAAATAAAGTCAAAAGATTATAACCCTGTTTTAGGCTTTTTGAGCAAACCTTTAAAAATACAAGACTTGAACAGATTGCCCCTGAATACTGATGCTAGGAGTTTTCATACAAATCTAAATGAAGTAGTTTCAAGTTGTCATCAATTTTAAACAACGGAACAAATGGCGAAAAGTACAATTCACGAAGGAAGTTTTAATCCTAACGAAGAAAACCCTTCAAAAAAGCATACCAAAGTAGAAGGATATGCAGGCACAGTACAAAGTGCAGACGACAGAACTATTGTCGGCTTTTTAATTTCCTATTCGGCAAACGAAAAAGGTGATTTTTGGGCATTGCGAGAAGGAAAAAATGTAATCGGTTCTTCTAATGACTGTACTATTCCACTACACAGTCCTACCGTTTCCAATATTCACGCAATTATCAACACACGTAGAAGTCAGAATGATAACCGACTTATGGTAGTCATTACAGACCAAAATTCTACAAATGGCGTGTTTGTGAACAATCAAGATGTTGAATATCAGCCAAGAGAACTCAAAGACCGAGATAAAATTAAAATCGGTGATTTTGAGTTGCTTTTGTTGCTTGTGGACAAAATTGCCTTGTCCTTGTTCACTAACGAAAAACTTGCTCAACAACAGGTAAAAGTTCCTAACGAGCAACAAAGTTTTTCCTCACCCTACGACTTCTCTGTCAATCCGTCCAAAAAACTTACAAAACCCGAATAGTTATGCGTAAAATATTTATCATTGGTAGAGAACCCGCCTCTCAATATTTGACAAATGGCGAAATCCCCATCATTATTGGTGATACGCCTGAAACTCAGCACGTACACAGAACACATTGCCGAATTACGATAGAAGGCGATGGAACTATTTTAGTTGATGACTTAGCACCTAACGGAAACGGTGTTTTTGTGAATAACCAAAAAATTACACAAACCACAGAAATCAACGAACACACAAGCCTATCGTTAGGAAAAACTTATCGTTTTTCGCTAATGCACCCTACTATCCAAAATCATATTAGGGCTGTTAAGTCTGTTATCACACCACCCAAACCAAGTATTGAGTATGCGGGTTGGTGGCAACGATTTGGCGGTGCTTTGTTAGATAGTTTGTTTGTGGGTTTGTTGTTATTACCTTTCTCTATCGTCTATAGTTTATTGGTTGCAAGTTCAAATAATCCACTTGTGATTTTGATAGCCTTGTTTGCCAATATTATTGCAGGCATATTGATTACGCATTTTTACATTGTTGTTCCTACACACAAAACAGGTACAACCTACGGCAGACGCATTGCAGGAGTACGTTATTTAGACGCTGAAAGTATGCAAAACCTTAGTATTGGGCAGATTTGGGGACGGGAATTAAGTCGTATTCTTTCCTATCTCATTTTAGGAATTGGCTACTTAATGCCTCTTTGGACTACCAAAAAGCAAGCCCTTCACGACACCATTGCAGGTACTATTGTGGTAAAAAACAACTAATCAAATGGCTGAAATTCAACTTATTGGTAACAAAGGAACTTATATTTTTAACCCTCACGAACCCAAAGCCAAAAAAGGTGAAGGAGGAATGGGTATTGTGTATTTGGGTAGGAATATACACACCCAACGGAATGTGGCTATCAAAGTAATTTGGAAAGAATTAGCCAACAATCCAAGAGTAATTGAAAGGGCTATGCAAGAAGGCAACTTACACATAGAACACCCCAACGTACTCAAAATGCTTGATTTTGTAGAAAAAGATGGGGTGTATCATATTGTAAGTGAGTTTTTGGAAGGGCAAAGTTTGGAAGACTTTTTACAACAATACGGAGCAGTCAATCCCGACTATGCTACTGAAATTATTGTAAAAGTGTTAGAAGGTTTGGCTGTGTTGCATACGCATCAACCACCAATTATTCACAGGGACATCAAACCCTCAAATATTTTTTTGTGCAATGACGGCACAATAAAAATTATGGATTTTGGTGTAGTACGCATTTCAGACGGTAAGCGAAAATCTGTTACAGGAATGGGAACTGTAATTGGTACGCCTCATTATTCCGCCCCTGAACAAGTGCAAGGTGAGCAAGACAAGATAAATGCAACTACCGACATTTACGCAGTAGGGATTACGCTATACGAAATGCTAACAGGCAACCCGCCTTTTAACGCCAATAGCGAATTTGCTACGCTGAAAATGCAAGTAGAAAGTCCTTTGCCACCTAATCCAAAAATTAGTCCGCAATTATTCAAAGTTGTTCAAAAAGCCACAGAAAAAGCACAAACAAGACGTTTTCAAAGTGCAAGAGAGTTTATTAGTGCTTTACAACAAAAAAACACAACCGTTGCAACACACGGCACAATCGGAATTGTTAGTTCGTCAGGCTCAAATAATTGGAAAGTTGCCACCATTATTTTAGGCATTATTCTATTCATTTTGGTTGTTCTAAGCATTACACTTGCCAACAAAAATAGTTCTCTTGAAATGGATAGGGATAGATATTCCGAATGGTATTACACCGAAAAACAAGAGAAAGAAAGATTAGAAAGCAAGTTAAATACTCTCAAATCAAATATAGAGGGGATAACTTTAAGGGCGGGTAAAACTAACACTTCTGGGAATAGTGGTTTTGATAGCAACTACAAGATGTATTTCAAAATACAGCACCCGATTTTGTTAAAAAACGTTTATGTTCGTTCAAATGCAACAGGTGCCATAAAAATTATGCTTTATAAGTTAAATGGTGATTTTCTGTATGAAACAAGCAACATATCTATATCTACCGCACACGATTGGAAAAATGTAGAGTTGAACTTCCCTATTCGTGAAACAGGGGAATACTACCTCACATTTAAAGGGAATGTTCCACTCTTCTATAATAGTAGTGATTTTAACTACGCTGAATATAGGGCAAGAGGGATTTTTGAAATAACAGGTTCAGGAACAAACAATAAGGAGCCTTATAATAAATCATACTATCAATATTTTTATGATTGGGGCTTTTCACTTTTAACAGAGTAGAATGATGCAAAACTACATTCAAACACAGATTTCTGATATTGGCGGAAGGCAAGAAAACCAAGACTTTGCAAGTTTTAGAGGAACCAAGTTTGGTTTTTTAAGTGTGGTTTGTGACGGGATGGGCGGAGCAAAAGGTGGAAGTTATGCTTCTCAATTAGCCTCTCAAATTGTTATTGACGACATTACCAATTCGGCATCAGACGACCCACGCAACGCCTTGCAAAATGCGGTACAAAAAGCCAATTTTGAAGTTTTTAGAGTGTCTATTAACGATAGCAAATATAAAGGTATGGGAACAACTATTACCGTTTTATTGCTCACCCAAGAAAAAGCCTACATTTGCCACGTAGGAGATAGCCGAGTATATCAGTTCAGAAAAGGACAAAAAATTTACCGCACTTACGACCATTCTGTGGTATTCAGAATGTTGAAAGAAGGTATTTTGAAAACCGAAGAACAAGCCCGAAATCATAGCAGAAGTAACGAATTATCAAGGGTTTTGGGTATTCAGCCTTTTGTGGATATAGAAATAGCGGAAGTTACCTACCAAAAAGACGATATTTTTTTACTTTGCACAGACGGTATTTGTGGCGAACTTACAGACGAGCAAATAGAAAATATTGTCAGGCAAAACACCATAGTTGATAATTTGGCTAATACCTTGATAAAAACAGTAAATCAAACTTGCTTTGCCAAAGGTGGCGGACACGATAATTTAACGGTTTCATTGGTGCAAGCAAAGACTAACTCAAATATAATAACAAGCCAAGCAAAAAATAGCAACTCACTCATTTACATCTCTTTAATGATAGTTTTTTTTATTATTTTTGTGGGTGCATTACTGAGTAACGAATATTTGAGAGTAAGACCTTTACAAATGCAGAACGAAACTTTCAAAAAGACCTTAGACAGTTTAGGCGTGAAACCAACAGAGAAAGAAACAAAACCACCTATTACGCCACTTGATAGTTTGCAAAAAATCATCAAAATCAAATCCGACAGTTTGCAACAAGTTACAACCGACTTGAAAGACGTAATAAAACTTGTGAAGGAAAAAAAGTGGGCAGAGTACAACAAAAAATTGCAAGAGATACAACCCACGAAGCCGAAAGCAAGTGCAAGCGAAGCAACCGAAGGACAGAAAAACTGATGACAACATTGGCTTGGCGAAAAGCGGGGCTGATGTGCTAATTTGTAAGGTAGTGCTTTTTATTTACATTTGTGCTTGCTTGATAGTGGTGCTTTTAAATCCCCGCCTTCGCCAAGCCTTGTTCGATCAAGAGGGCAAATTTGAAACTGTTCGATTTAATATTTCCCACTTTTAATGGTAAGTATTTTGAATACACTGACACCTTAGAGTCTTCTACCTGCTTTAATTGTTTTGTTCTTTGATCTAGATATCATTTGTTTATCAATCTCCTTATGGCAGCTATCACTTTTACAGGCTCTTCCTCTTGTGGGAAATGCCCGGAATCCTCTAAATGAAATACAGAACTTCTAGGGAAACCGAATTTGAACTTTTCAAGGTTTTTAGGTGAAATGATTGGGTCGTTCATGCCCCAAATAAACCCCACAGGCTTGCCTTTTAACAACTGTCTTTGCTGCCATAGCGATTCAAACCAATCTTGATCATTGAGTAAAGATTTGGCAAAAGCCAATGGACCATTTCTTTCTGAGGCTCTTGTAAAAGGCTTGATGTAATGCTTTAGAGTTTTTTTGTCAGGTTTATGATCTCCATAAGATTTTGGAAGAATAAATCTAGGAGAAAAGTTGAGGTACTTGTATATAAAGGGTAATATGGGACTTCTCAGAATCTTTACAAATTTTTCATATTCTTGGTCCCCTTCACTACTCCAAAGCCAGGAGTTAAGTACGATAATGTTTTTCACCAAATCGGGATGCCTCAGGGCAAAATGAAAGCCAATCGGACCTCCAAAATCGTGTAAAACCAATGTGATGTCTTTATAGCCCTTTTCCAAGATAAATTTTTCCAAACTCATAGAGTGGTTGAAGGTGCTGTAATCATACGATTTCGGTTTGTCCGAAAGCCCAAAACCTATATGGTCAATCGCTACACATTGATAGTCAGTACGGAGGTCTTTGATGATTTTTCTCCAGTCAAAACTCCATGAAGGTGTTCCATGAACGAATAAAATCAACTCTCCCGTACCTTCATTTATATAGTGCATTTTCTGTGAATTGACGGAGAAGTAATTAGAGGTAAATGGGTATTTTTCCCTGTCTAACCATGAATTTTGTGCTTGTGCCATTGGGTAGTATATTGAAAGTGACAATAGTATTAAAAGTGTTTTAGCCATTGATTCTGTTATTTCTATGGCAAGTTGTCACCAAAAAAGTCAAAGAGTGTTGGTGTAAACCAATTTCAAATTCTAACAGAATTATATAGTTTACTGAAGTTAGTGGCGTCAATATTTAAATAAGAAGCCAGGTACTTATGTGGCACAAGTTGCAGTAAATGAGGGCTGCGATGACAAAAAGTACGGAATCTATCCTCGATGTTGTCAGTCTGTAGTTCTAAGTGTCTTGAAAGCACCCCTGCCAATACAGCCTCGGTCATTTTTCTAAATAGCCTATCCAGTTCATGGTGCTGATCAAAAAGGAGGCTGAGATCATCGTGCTTAATTGCCAGCATTTCACTATCGCTTAAACATTGGAGGTGATAGTTGGAAGGTTTTTGGAAACTGAAGGAATCAGGAATAGCACAGAAGTCAGGAGGGTAGGTAAATGCCATGACATAAGTTTTTTTTGTATTTTCATAAAAAGCCATTTGAACTCCTTTTTGTACAAACAAGAGTTCCTTCTGAATTTCTCCTGGGTTTATAATGAAATCCCCTTTTTTGAACCTTCTCTGGGTCAGTTTCTCCTCGAAAGCGGCATATGTCACTCCTGTTAATGGTTGTATCCTAGACAGGTGTTGTTTTAGTTCTGGGAAATACATGAGAATTTACTTTGGTTGAAAATGAGTAAAGCTGATTTAGTCTTGGAAATTAAAGTTAGCATTACGCTTGGGTTTAAAAAATTTCCTCAACTCTGCAGCAATTATGCTGAGCATCCCTTATTTCTTTAAGTATATCCGCTTTCATACCAGTAGAATCTAAATAATAGAATTAACCTGTGATTTCGAACCAATAGCAAGGGCAGGTATCTATTAGTATCCCTTTACCAATAGACCTTCGTTTAATTGATTAGTGGCATGATTGCAGATAATTATAATTTCTTTTACCGAAATCAATATAGTAGAAAAAGTATAGAGAAATAGCTACGGTGGCCAATAGAAAATCTTAATCATGAATTGATTATGGCAAAAAAATACCTGCCTAAAATTGAAATTAGGCAGGTCATTAAATTTTTGACGAATTTAATGTTTGTGTTTGAACAAGTAGAATACTCCTAATTGAAAACCTCTGTTTTTGTAATCCAGCGATGTATTTTCAGAGATATTAGTAAGGCCATGATTGTACCTAGCATCTACTCCAAACCCTGAAGGCGGATGTACATAGCTTGCACCTATTCCAAGACCCCAATCCATGTTTTTATAATTATCTTTTACATTAACAGTTGTATTTCCAGCCACAGTATTAGCGGTAGCTAATATGCCAAGTTGGGGACCAGCCTGTAGTCTAAATCCATTATTAAACATGTATTGTAAAAGTACCGGAACGTTGATATACCCCAAATTGAGGTTATTGTCTGTGTTTCCAATTTTTCCACCCTGCATAGAATAGTAGATTTCGGGTTGAAGGCCAAACTTTTCTGTCAAATGCACATGACCCAGCAAACCAAAGTGTGCTCCCAGTTTTTGGTCAAAGTTGCCACCGTCAATATTGAAAGCATTTAATCCACCCTTTAGACCAATGTTTACATGTTGGGCTTGAAGTGTAGAAGTCATCATGATTGCGCAAAGCAATCCTATCAGTTGAAATTTCATATTTTTTCTAATTTTAGTGTGGGATATTTAGTAGTGCGGTCAAGAAAAAGAGTTTTTTATTATTTCTTTTCGTCCTTGATTTCGATCTCTACTTTTTTTGTTTTGACAGAACCACCGTTCTTACCAATTTTGATTTGTGTATCGGCTTCCTTGTCCGCTTTGACTTCAGTTCTGATCTCCGTTTTGGTTTCTTTTGTTGTTTTGTCAGTACATCCAAAAGCCATTGTCAAGGCAAGAATTCCTACTACTGCTAATGCTTTCATAATTTGGATTTATATAAGATGAATGTGTCAGTAGTCAAATAATGTACCAAACATTATTTTATATGTAATAAAAAAATAAAATAAAATATTACAGAGTGTAAATAAATAAGTTTATTGTAATAATATATTTGCTTTTTGCAAAGAGTCAGTTCATTAGGTGTCTCTAAGGGTTCATTGGAAGGGGAAAACATATCTACGATTCTGGAATTTTAATATCCACTTGGATCATTGGGTATTTTTAGTGTTTTCTTAATTAAGAGAGAGGCAAATGAATGATAAACTCAGTTCCATTATTCTCTTGGCTAACTTCACTGTTTTCCAATAAACTTACCACCCTGATCTCCCCTCCATGCGCCTTTACAATATCATAAGATAATGATAATCCCAGTCCAGTTCCCTCGCCAGTTGGTTTGGTAGTGAAGAAAGGCTGAAAGATTTTGTCTTTGATGGCATCGGGAATGCCGGGACCATTGTCTTTGACTGAAATCTCAACCTTATCGCCAAGGTTTTTGGTGGAAATGGTGACAAGTGGCTTTAGACCTGCCCGGTTTTCTTTGTCGTTGTTAACAAAATCTGGTATATCTTTTATCGCACTAGTACTTCGACTACTTTCAGCACAAGCCTGAAAGGCATTGTTAATCAGGTTGAGCAGCAACCGACCGATGTCCTGTCTTACAATCTCAATTTTTGGTAAAGCAGGATCAAAATCTGTTTGGGTTATTCCCGTAAAATCCTTGTATTTGTTTTTAAAGCTTTGGTAGGCAATTTTCAAGTATTCCTCCGCCAAGGTATTGAGGTTAGTCAGTTCCTTTTTACCTGAACCAGTCCGACTATGCTCCAGCATCCCCTTGACAATGGCATCCGCCCTCTTGCCGTGGTGGTTGATCTTTTCCAAATTCTGCTTAATATCCTCTAGAATCTCATCCTCGATTTCGTCCTCTTCTGTCCTTGGTCTTGACTCTTGATTCTTGGATCTTGACTCTTTCATCTCTTCCACCAACTCCGTACTCACCTCACTGAAATTATTCACAAAATTCAAAGGGTTCTGTATTTCGTGAGCGATTCCAGCGGTCAATTCTCCCAACGAAGCCATTTTCTCAGCCTGGATCAGTTGGGCTTGAGTTTTTTGAAGTTCATTATATGCCTTTTCAATTTCTTTAGCTTGTTCCAGTTCTTTCTGTTGAATTCTCTCCCTTTCTTTTCGGATGGTACGGCTTTTTTGAATATCGTGTACTCGTTTTATGATTGCCAGAATAATTAAAAAATAGATCAAATAGGCCCACCATGTACGATGTATAGGAGGAAGAACAGAAAATCTGTAAATAGCCTCCTCGGACCATTCTTTTCCATCTCCTTCTGATGGCCCTGTATATCTTGAAATAACTTTAAATACATAATTCCCTTCTCTGATATTCCCGAAAGTGGCACTGGTTTTCTTAATAGCAGGACTCCAGTCTTTGTTATACCCTTCTAGAATATACCGGTACTCCATTAAGTTGGGCCTGACCAACTCATCTGTACCAAAATCTATTGTAATCTGATTTTGAGCATATGGCAGGGTTAGATTTTTAGGAAAATTTTCAAATCTTCCAATTTCCGAAAATTGAATTTTAGAGTATTCTTTACGTTGTGATTCTCGCTCCTCAGCAGTGAGTTCCCTCCCAAATACCCGAACTTCATCAGCAAGGAATTCACTGATTTTTGAATTACTGTTTACATTTTTCACATCGGAATTACTGTGCAGTGACATCCAACTGATAGGTTTTTCATAGATGCTGATGTTTTTTATTTTGGTGACGGGCTTTTTTTTCTTTTTTCTCAAAGCTTTATAATTCATTTTTACCAAGCCTGTTTTATCACTCCCATTTCCTGCCCAAATATTCCCCTGACTGTCTATAAAGGTTCCTTTGTTGACATCTTTGATGGGATATCCATTAGATGTGTTGTAGTACTCTAATTTTCCTCTCATTTCTTCGAAAGGAAGGGCGACTACTTGTGCTGGAACAACGGTAAAACCTCTATTGGTACCTATAAAAATGTTTCCGGTTTCATCTTCCAACAAATCATAGACTGTATCATCAATCAATCCCTCTCTTGTCGTAATGGCTTGGAAAGTTTCACCATCAAATCTTGAGACCCCACCGCCTTGTGTGGCAAACCACAAGTTTCCGATTTTATCCTCTAAGATGCTCCAGACGATGTCATTGGAAAGTCCAACCTCAGTGGTAAAGTTCGTAAAAGATTTTCCGTCAAATTTGGAAATACCTCCTCCACCTGTACCTATCCAAAGATTCCCTTTACTGTCTTCTATGATGCTGTAGATATAATTACTGGCCAAACCCTGATCTGTGGTAAAAGCCGTAAATCCTGACTCATTTTCGGGCAAGATATTCCAATCAAATTTCACCAGACCACCACCGCCGGTGCCTAGCCATAGGTTGCCAAACCTGTCTTCTGTGATGGCATAAATGATATCGTTTTGCAAACCATTTCTGGTGTTGAAAGTGGTTATGCTTGATTTGTTGTTGCCTGAAGACATTTCTTTGTAAAGTGCCAGGCCACCACCTCCTGTCCCAAACCAAAGCTGATCTTTTTTATCTTTAATAGCGCTGATTATCAGAGGGTGGGGGAGTCCCTGATCAGTGGTGAAATTTGTGAATGATTTGCCATCATACTTTGAAACACCTCCACCATCCGTTCCAAACCATAAGTTGCCATCTTTGTCTTCAAGAATGCCATATACCCCATTTTTAGCCAAGCCAACATCTGGAGTGAAGTTGGTAAAAGCAGCACCTTTATAAAGTGCAACACCACCTCCGGCTGTTCCAAACCAGATATTGCCTGACCCATCGACTGAAATACTGTAAATTACGTCTTTCGGCAATCCCTGAGCAGTAGTATAATTGGTGAAATTCTTTCCGTCAAATTTTGAAACTCCATTTCCGCCAGTAGCAAACCATAAATTGCCCTGTAAGTCCTCTTTGATATCCCAGATATCATTGTGACCAAGCCCATCTGCAACTGTGAAGCTGGTGAATTTTCCTTTCGTATTCAGATCATCACTCTCTTGGTACCTCGAAACACCACCACCATTGGTGCCAAACCAAATATTTCCTGCTTGATCTTGGGCAATACAATGAATTGGGTTTTCAGCCAAACCATCTTCAATAGTGAAGTGCAGGAAATTAGCACCGTCAAATTTTGAAACTCCATTATTGCCTGTTCCAAACCAGATAAAACCATTTTTATCTTCTGCAATTTTTATAATTGAATTAGCCTGTAAACCATCTTCTTTGTTAAAATTGACGAAATCAACGCCATCATATTTAGATGCGCCACCATTGCCCGCTGCTATCCAAATATTGCCTTTACTGTCAGGGGTAATCCCATAAACCACATCATTGGCTAATCCATCGGTTTTGGTTTTAGTAGTGAAAGAAAATCCATCAAAAATAGATAGTCCTCCTCCTTCCGTTCCAATCCAGATGTTGCCTTTTGCATCTTCTGCCAGGCAATGGACCAAATTGTTTGATAGACCATGTGCCGTGGTAAAATTGGTAAAGGATATTCCGTCAAACTTCGAAATCCCTCCACCCCAAGTGCCAAACCATAGGTTTCCTGAATTATCCAGCAAAGAAGATGTAATGTTATCCAGTCCTAAACCATCGTCAGTGGTGAATACGGAAAAATGGGAAATTCCCCCGTCTCCCAAGTAATAATAGTTTCCTTCGGGATCTAAAATTGCTTCTCCCTTTTCATTTTTAAGAAATGCTCTTTGGATTACTGTAGGTGGGGAAATGGTTTGGGTTTGTTTTTCTTCATCCTGATAGGTGTATTCTTCCTTTAGGCTGGTAGGTATATATCTTGGAACAGGGTGTTGGAATTCATTGATCCAAACCTTGCGGGGTTGAATTGAATCATCGAGACTGTCTAAATATCTGCTACTAGGCGAGGGGATCGTTGTCAGTACATTATTTTGAGGGCTATCCGTTTTGATACTTCCTTGACAAGAGATAGTAAAAACCAGAAAGCTGAGAAAGCCCAAGGTTGAGTATTTTAATTTGCTGACATCAACTTTGAACATAATACAAAAAGCTATTTTTTCAGCAAGCATATCTTTAATGTTGGATCACAGGTGAATATAGAACTTGAACTTTAAGGCTTATCACTTTCTATTGTCTGAGGCTTAATTCAAAAATATTCGGTCAGAAAACACTGACCGAATAGGTATTCCTAATTAGTTTCTGATGATGATTCTTGGGGGTGATTGGCCTCTTGCGTAGGTCATTGATTCATGAACAAAGACAGTATAGGCAAAAGTGCCTGTTGGACTATTTGCTGATACTGCCATCACAAGTGGATTGCCCGCCCTTACTTCTCTTGTTTCATGACCAAAAATACGTGTGTCAGGAAAAGCAAAAGAAGCACTAGAGCCTTCAACTACCCACCTTATGCGATCTCCTCTTCTCAAGGTGACATCACTTTTAGAATTGTCTCCTTCAAGCACAACACGCCACTCATCTCCGATGATTTTTACGACGACTCTATATTCCGTTCTACCCTGATCAGTTTCAGGTTGGAAAAGCTCACTGACATTTTGGAAGTCTTGACTAGAAAAGAATAGTAGGGGACTTAGCAATACAAAAACTAAAATTTTTTTGAAGTACATAATCTGTGTATTTAGGTTAAAGATGGATTGTATGATCTTTCATTCATTATGAAATATTGAGAAAATCTATTGTCTTGATTATTATAAATATACTTAAACAAATTATTTTAAACCATGTAATATGTAATTTATAAGTAAAATAAAGTAATTGATGAATATTCCTTATAATCATGGACTTCTGGAAAGTTTGATTATAAAATTTGATCCAACATCCGTGGATGATTCAATTTCCAACACGCCCCCATGTGCTTTGATGATGTCGTTTGTAATACTTAGCCCAAGTCCTGTTCCTTCTGTCCCTTTCTTAGTGGTGAAAAAAGGCTGCAAGATTTTGTCTTTGATGTCCTTGGGGATGCCGGGGCCATTGTCGGCCACCTCGATAAGGATGTGGTTATTATCAGTTTTGGTTCTGACGGTAAGTTTGGGATGGTAGGCTTCAAGACCTGCCAGTCCCGCGTGTGCGGGATTGAAACCTGGCAGGTCTACTTTCCCTCTCATGGCATCAAAAGCATTATTGCAGAGATTAATGATCACTCGGGTAAAGTCCTCTTTGATCAAGGATACTTCCTTTACATCAGGATCCAAATCCAAGGCGATTTCCACATCGATCGGGTTCTTCCCTGCCCGCATTCCATGAAATGATAAATTGACATATTCCTTGATCAAGGCATTGAGATCTGTAGGTTCTTTTTTCCCCGAACCTCCTCGTGAGTGTTGGAGCATGGAAGTCACAATACCGTTTGCCCGCGAACCATGCTCATGTATTTTCTTCAAGTTTTCTTTTATATCCTCCAAAATCTCATCTTCCATCTTCTCACTTTCATCTCGTTTCTCGCCTCTCGTTTCTCGCTTCTCATCTTGTTTCTCGCTTCTCGCTTCTAACACTTCCTCAATCATCTCAATCGACACTTCCGAAAAGTTATTGACAAAATTCAGCGGGTTCTTGATCTCATGGGCGATGCCGGCAGTAAGTTGCCCGAGTGAAGCAAGTTTTTCCTGTTGAACGAGTTGGGATTGGGTGGCTTTGAGTTCGGTCATGGCCGATTCTACTTCAGCTTTTGCTTGCTCCAGTTTGACAAAATCCTCATATCGGGCATAAGCGATGGCAAACGACTTGGCCAGTGCTTTTACCAAATCAATCTGCTCTTCGGCCAAAGTTCTGGGTGAACCTACATACAGCAATCCTTGAGCAAAAGGGACAAAGTGTAGATGAAGTGATTCAGGTGCAGCGTCCGCTCCCTGATAGGTTTTAAGGTCTTTGACATGTCCTTGTTCCTGCAGGGATTTACTCCAATTGATAAAATCAGCCTTGTCCCAATGCTGAATATAAACCTGCTCCTTTTTCCAGGCTTCCACCGATCGGGCAGTCATCTCATTTGCCTCAAAAGGGAGGTTCATTGCTGCCAGGGACTTGCCCTCAGATGTGGAAAGGTAAATCTCCACATTTCTCTCTTTTTCATGTACAATAAATACTCCGCAGCGGATAAAGGGGATACCCAGTGTAGTCAATTCATGAAAGAAAAGCGGGGTAATTCTGTCAAGATCATCGGCATTTCGCATGGATGAGATATCTGCACGGATCCGATCCAAAGAAGCCTGTCGCATGGCGGTTCGGGCGCTGGCTTCGGCCAATTGCAAATCCCTGAAACGGGTATAGGCAAAAGAGAATACTGCTGTGGCCCTTTTCAAAAGTTCCCAGCTTTCTGAGGAAATCTCTCCGGGAGCAGCGGCACCGATGTAGCCGTTGGAAAATTTGTACAAATGATAGGTACGATCGGGAATAGTCTCTCCATAGAAATTGCTGGTCCCAAACAGGTCAGATTTTTCTTCACAATATCGGATCCATTCTATCCTTCCATCACCCTGCATCAGGATGGAAGTTTGTTTTGCTTTGGACTGGTAAAATTCATCCATCTTTCGGCCTACCCAGGTATCCTGAAGGTCAATAACCATTTGGTCTGTTATCGCTTTGTCAGGGTTATCCGGATTCTTGATGGTAAACCAACATTGGGTCAATCCGCTGCTTTCATCATGGATGTAAATGGAGCTGGTTTCCAGTTCTTCCACTCCCAATGCGCCCATTTCCTCCCGTAGCAGTTGTGCCACTTCGGTCAACTCCTCCGGATCTTGCATGGCCAAAGAGCGGGAGCGGACTTTTTCCAAGGCATTTTCTATTTGAGCTTCTCTGGTCTGCGCTTCAGCCTTTTTTAGATCTAAAAACCGAGTGTAGGTCTGGTCAAATACCGAGGTAAAGCGTTTAAATATACCATGAGCATCCGGAACCTGCTCATAGGTGATGAACAGGAGAAATCCGTGGCCGAATTTGCAGAGGTGGTTGATCTGATAGGTGGGAAGAGAGAGTCCCTGCTCCTCAATGTTCTTAAATGTAGATTGCAGGTCGGGGAAGGTTTTCATGTAGGTATAGTGATCTTCCAACGCTTTACCACCGAGTTCCTGAACAAACATTATATGATCACTCGGGATGAATTCACCCATTTCATCAAAAGATGCTTCACCAAACAAGCGAAGCTGAAATGGCGTTTGCATGATCCCTTCGCTACTCATCCAGGCAGTAGCTGTTTTTTTATCTTCTTCAAGAATATTGTAGCCGCAGCTCCAGGCAGGGATACCAAGCGACCTCACTTCTGTAAACAGCAGGTTGGCTACTTCAGGCAATTCCTCACTGCTTTGCATTCCCATGGTACGGGAGCGAACTTTTTCTAGAGCGGTTTCAATTTTTGACTCTCTGGCTTGTGCCTCTGCTTTTTGCAAGTCTAGAAAGCGGGTGTAGGTCTGGTCAAATACCTTTGCAAATCGCTTGAAGATTTCCTCTTCAGGACTGGGCTCACGGGTAATGATGACCAAATAACCTTTTGAAAAATAGGCCGCATGCAGTTTTTGCCATTCCGGCCGCTGCATACCCGCCGCTTCCATTTCATCAAAAATATTTTTGGCAACCGGAATTTCCATGAGCCAGTCATAGTGCTCTTGCAATTTATCCCCATCCAACTGAACCGTCCGGAATGAATCTCCCTCAAGCCAGCCTTCGTAAAGTGTGGCATGGGCATAATCGTTTACATTGGGTAAATAGAAACCACGGGAAAAGCCATCTTCCAGGCTTAACCACCATTCATCTTCTTCGCGACCTTTTTCGCACAGCACAAATCCACAAGTCCATAGATTGTGCACCAGGTCATTCATTTCTGCAAAAAGCACATTGGCCACTTCTGCTAATTCATCAGAGTTCTGCATGCCCATGGTTCGGGAGCGGACTTTTTCAAGGGAGGTTTCAATTTTAGCTTCTCTGACCTGAGCTTCTGCTTTTTTGATATCAAGAAAGCGGATATAGGTTTGCCTGAACTCTTTTGCAAAGCGTTCGAAAATTTCAAGTTCCTCAACTGTATAGGGTTCTGTATTCCATTTTACCATAGAAACAGTTATCTCTTCCAAAAATGCATCTACTATTATTGAACCTGGAGTGGCATTAACATAATTGACAAATTCATCTGACACAGCTGGTGCATGCTTCCAATAGTGGTCGAGAAATTCATTCTTCTCTTTCTTTGTGAATGTTTTTGCATGGATGGGCTGGCCGGTCTTTTGGTGCTCTTTTACAGCTTTTGCTGTTTTTGTGAAATACGGAGTCTCTATATAAGGAATGAGAATTTTATCGGTTGTATTTTCTGCCTCCGGCGCATAGCTCCATAAATCCCAATCTCTTTTTTTTGTGATGGGTCCTTCGATAAACGTGACGTTGTGAAACCTTATACCTACAGCATTCAGTTGTTCGCCAAATAACTCTATGATACCGAGGAGATCAGACTGGGTTTTCATGGCCATGGTCTTAGCTCTCACTCTTTCTAGCGCTAATTGGATTTCAGCTTCCCTGGCCTGTGCCTCTGCTTTTTGCAGGTCGAGGAAGCGGGTGTAAGTTTGTTCAAATACTTTGGAAAACCGCTTAAATAGTTCATGAGCCTTAGGGTATGGTTCAAGGTTAATGAACAAAAGATTGCCATGAGAGAAATTGGCCACATGGTGTACCTGTCTATCGGGCATTGGGTGCCCGGCAGCTTTTGATTTTTCAAAAGCTTCGTCTAATAGGGGGAAGGATCGTAAATACCGGAAATACGATTGCATCTCTTCACCGTTCAGGTTTTTTACGATGAAATCGTCTCCTTTTTTCCAGCTATCATACTGTTCTTTATGCCATTTATCTTCTTCAATAGGCATTCTGAAAGGCGGATTCATAGAACCATCCGCATTGCACATCCAGGAAATGAGTTCATCCTGGTCTTCATCCCAAATAGTGAATCCACTGCTATAAGTGCTTACTCCCAGCGCTTCCATTTGTTGAAACAATAAGGAGGATACTTCCGCCAATTCATCACTCTCTTGCATGGCCATGGTCCTTGCCCTTACCCGTTCGAGTGCCAACTCGATTTCTGCTTCCCGTGCCTGTGCTTCCGCTCTTACCAAGTCCAGATACCGTCGGTAAGTCTGTTCAAAAAGTGCACTGAACCGCTTGGTAATGTGAATTAATTCGGGTTGGAATTCACGGGGGCTGAAGGCGTAAAAAAATCCATGCTCGAAAATGAAACAATGTTGGATTTCTTTTTTGGGTAATTGTTCAAAAGGTATCTGTATTTTATAGTCAGGCGCATTATTGAGCATTTGATAGTAATCCAACAAATCTTCCCCTTCCAATACATACTTGTGAAATGGAACCTGCTCTAGCCAAGCCTGACGGGCTCTCTTTAGCATGGGGTGCCAAGCCATATTGATGTTGCCGATATGCATATTGACTTCCTCTCCGGTTTTGCGGGCCGTCCAAAGCTGATTGTTTTCATTGTCATGGTTCAGGATGCCGATACCGAATCGGGTACCTTCATCCACCCCTAAGGCTGTAAGTTCACTGAACATCTTGACAACACATTTCCCCACATCCTCGCTGCTGTGCATGGCCATGGTCTGAGCTCTGACCCTCTCGAGGGCAAGATCAATTTCGCTCTCCCGTGCGTGGGCTTCGGCTTTTTGAAGGTCAAGAAATCGCTGATAGGCTTGGTTGAATGCTCCCGCGATTTTCAAAACGATAGTTTTGGTGTCCTCGGAGGGAGGACTTACCAGGTCAACCCCTAGAATTCCATCAGAAATTCTAGCGCAAGCACTCCATTGATGGGTTAGGATTCCCTTTGCTATAGCTTCTTTAAAAGCGTTGGCAGCTGCCTGATTTATTTCTTCTAACTCAATAACAGCTCGCTCTAACTTTTCAATAGGGTAATCAGCAACTAAGTAGTTCAGGTCAGTTTGCTGGAAGATTTTAAATGGGTATCCCAACATTTCATACTTTTTGAAGTCGAATTGAAGGGTATAACTTTTCTGGTTTCCTATATTTCCCGGACTTGAAAAATCCCAGGCTTTCACCCATCCATCCTGATCGACCAGATAAAAAGTGACTCCTGAAAGTCCTTGAATCTGAAGTAAGTTAAGTTGAGTCAGTATTTCTTTGTTTACTTTATCCAGGTCATTGGGATGGAGCATTGCCATGGATTGGGCACGAACACGTTCCACCGCAACTTCAATCTGCGCTTCTCTCGCCTGCGCCTCTGCTTTTTGGATATCCCGAAACCGCTGGTAAGCCAGGGAAAAAACCTGATAAAAACGCTTGAACAAGGTCAAAATATCCTCAGTAATTGGCTGATACAAAGTCAGTCCAAGTCCCCCTTCCCCAATGGACAAAAAGCAATAATCCAATTCGGTGGCTTTATCCAAAAATGGATCGGGAAAATGGTTTTCTTCTTTTCGGTGAATCCTAAAATCTTCCAGCTCTTTGTCACTGAGTCTACCGATGAAATACCCGTCCCGTGAGGCCAGCATCTGCTTGACCATACCATTCTCTACCGGACTTTTAAGGTATTCGGTTTTTTCAATGGTGGTTTTGTCATAAGGAGTGAAATACTGGTAGCAGAGGTATTGACCTATGTTTTCGTCTATGATCGCAGTCTGAACATTTCGGATTTTTTCTACCCCAAATTGCTGTAACTGATCCGAAATTGCTCGGCAAACATCGAGCATGTCCTTGGGGGTTTTCATGCCCATGGCTACTGCACGCACTTTCTCCAGTGCCGCTTCGATGGCCAATTCACGGTTTTTATTTTCCAGTTCGGCAGTGCGTCGCTTGACTGCATCCCGGAGTTCTAGATTTTCCTTGCTGATTTTTTCCAGAGCCATGGTTTCACCTTTCTGCACCCGCATATCAGGTAGCGAGCCATGTTGCTGAAATACTTTCCATCCTGATTTGGTTTCTCTTAGAAAAGTGGAAATCCTGATCTTTGAATAGAAATTCCAACCCTTCCTGCCTGCCGATAGGTATGGCTTGCCGGCAGGCAGGTCCGGATCTACAAGGACATAAATATCGCATTGCTCATTGACCAACATTAATTGATCTATTGGAATGACCTCAATCTGTCGGTTTCGCATTTCTGCTTTTCCGACTACCTCCTTCATTTGGACTTTGAAAAAAGCGATCCCATCAGTTTTAGAATGGCAAACTTCCGATTCAGAAGTTCCGATCATTTCAAATCGATCATCCAAAGTGGAGGCAAAAGTTTCCAAGTCTCCGTTATGGTAGCTTTCCCAATAGATTTCGTAGGTCTTTCTGGCAGCTGACACCTTATTTAATTTTTTTTGCATGAGAAAAGCGAGGCTTATTCGAAAAGATAAATGGCTTAGGCTTGTTCTTTGAGTATTTGTTCTACTTCATTCCTGAGTGTATTAAAATCTATAGGTTTGATAAAAAACTCCTTTGCACCTGAGCTCATGGCTTTGTCGTGGTTTTCTGTATCTCCATAAGCTGAAATCATACTTACCTGGATTTTGGGAAATTTTTCTTTGACTTTTTCCAGTAGTTGTAGCCCTGTCATACCTGGCATATTGATATCCGAAAAAATATACATTACCTCTGGAGGTTGGGTATTTTCCAAAATATCCAAAGCTTCCTGACCCGAAAAAGCAAATTCCAGTTCTACAGCACCACTTCTGATTTCTTTCCTGAACTTTTGTCGAAATAACATTTCAACATCTTTCTCATCATCTACGACTAAAAACTTCATATTTAATAAATTTATGTTTTTGCTTATTGAAAAGATTTACTTTTTACTAATTGATTCAAATTAAAAAATTGATAGTGTCTAGAAACTAAGTTGGGACGAAAGCAGTGTTTTATTGTCCCAAAGTATTGAAAAAGTTTTCAAAGAGATTATTAAGCATTTATTAAAGGGGGCAAATGATATCTCATAAAAAAAGCATCTGGAAGCCCATGTTCCAAATGCTTTGAAAAAGTAAAATGGTTTAAAAGATATAAATTAATTGGTTGGTGGTTTGACTTCGTAACCTTGACCTCTCAGAACATTCAACATGTCATACCAATAGTGTAATCTGGCAATCTTACCATTTACTATTACTCCAGCAGTATGATATGGGACTGTTATGGTTTGACCATTTGCTTTGTTCTGTATCGTATTGGTACCCCATGATAATACCCATTCTCCCTCGTTCCAGTTGTTGGTCACTTTGACGGGCAGATAGAGCTCTTGTGAAAGGGTATGTTTAAATTGATTGGTACTATTGGTATAATATTCCTTGTGCTGGGCAACGGTGAGAGAGTCTAAGCCTCCTCCCAAACCATAGATCATCGCATTTGGTGCGAATTGCGCATTCATGGTAGCTACATCCCCCGCCTGAAGTGCTTTGGTATATTTCTGTACCACCTCTATTGCTGTTTCAGCATTTTGAAATTCCAGCGTCACCACTGGATCCTGTGCATTCGAAATCATTGGCAGCAACATCATTAAAATTGCTACAGACAGTGTGATTTTTAAGTTTTTCATAAAAGTAGATTTAAGTGAAAGGATTCTATATCTAAAATCTCCTCATTATGGAAGAAGAAAAAAATCAATCAGGGACGAATGATAGGTTTTATTGTCCTAAACCCAACTTAAATTTTCCGGGAGAAAAAATACTTGAATTTTTCAGATGGATTTTATGAGATTTTGATAGTCATTGGGATCAAAATACCAATGACAGAATTGTAGGGACCGTCATTCTGAACGCAGTGAAAGCCTGTCCCGCAGTATTGCGGGGAGTCTCCTACTCTCAAGGGAAGGATATCCTTCACCTCCGCAAGCCTGCCTACACGAGGTAGGCTCCGGCTCAGGTTGACGTACATCAACTGTCATTCCCTTTCTGTAAATGCCAAATTTTAAAAACTACCAATGACCACAAGGATGATTTCTCCCAACGCGTAGACTAGGTAGCGGGTGACCCTGTTTCCTGCCTTGCCTGCGGGCAGGTTTCGGAAGAACTTGATCATAGCGTACTAGTTTTGTTTAACTGTATATCGATTCTTGTCAGTGAGCGCTTTGTGGAAATCACCATTTCTTCTAAGTTGCTAATCAAATCTTTGGCATTGAGAATGCAAAGAGAAAAACCATTTTTATAAGCTGGATCGTTTAGCAATACTTTAATGACATCCGCGTTGTTTGTATTTTTAATTGCTTGCTCAACTCCACCCAATATGGCCATATAATCTTTTAAGGCTTGCCCCATATCCCCGGTTCGGAAGAATGGACCATAGAGGTATTCTTGGTAGTCATAGCGCATATGCTCCTGAGTACCGTCGATTTTGTCATAGCTGAGTTCCATGCGCAGCAGTTCATTTTTCAAACTGTCATCCGATAAAATGCCGAGGCTTCCCGAACTGATCATTTCCCTGAGGGTGCTGTTATTCCGGATAAATGGATCCCAATACAACACTTCCATCGTGTGGAAATTCAGAGAATCCGTATTGGTAATAGGCGCACCTTCAAAATAGCTGATCATCACCTCGGCTGATCTTCCGGCCCTGCTGTACTGGTCGATGCTCCGTTGGAGTTCATCGAAATTGAGTAAGAGGTCTGAGCGCAAACCGTGGAGAAAAGCCGTCTCTCGTGCTTTGGTTTGCAGTGCTTCCCGGTAGTTATTTACCTGCAAGGCAATCAGAATGCCGATAACGACGAGGAAAATTTCACCTAGCGCATAAGCTAAGTATTGGGTAACCTTGTTTTGCTGAAGGAGTTTTTGGCGGATTTTGCGGAAGAATATTAGTATAGGAATTGGGGATTTGAATGCTTTATTGAAACAATGTCCCAATAGGGAAAGCATATCGGTAGAAAATGGGTGGATAGCAGGAATTAGCGTGCCGTAGGTATGCAATATGATTTTTAATGCGAAAAAGTTACTCATATATTCCGTACCTAAAGGCACGGCAGGGTCAGCGCTAATTGTTTGTTCTACCCATAAATAGTCCCTAAAGGGACTGCCTGCTTTATTTTCCTCAAGGAGTTTTTGGTAGATTCTTGCCTTGTCGGCAGGTAGGTTGCGGAAAAATTTTATCATAGCATTCTTTATGGATTATCGGCATAATTCAACCGGTATTCGTCTTTTAGCTCTTGGATCAAATCTCCATTTAGAAGCAGCAGCACCTTATACTCCTGAAGTGAACGCCCCATCATAGTCCGGACGGTCACTACTTTATTGATAAATAAGTCCAAGGTGTCTTCGTCCCGGATCTTGATGTAGGTCTCTTTGGTAATGGGCTTGTTGAACCGTAATTCACCTGTGACCTCAAAATTGATCAGAGTTGCGGCTAATGGTACCAATTCCCACTCTGCCTTTTCTACAAGCTCATCCCGGAATACTGTTTTCTTCAATTGGTTGTCATAGGCATTCATTTGATTGACCAGCCTCTGATCAAAATACCGTAGGGTACCCGAGGATTTCATTTGGGAATAGGTACCGTCTGTCGGGGAAAAAGGAAAAGTGGAGAAAACCATCGTCATGCTTTTATAAAAAGCCACCGTATCCCAATCAGCACCGGGAGCATGAAGCATTCGAAGGAATTTATCCATGTTTTGGTCTTTCTCCTCCATAAACCGGATCCCTTCATGCAAGGCTTTCTTGTCCTGTTCCAAATCTTCCAACATGGATTGCGCAAGGACTTTGGCACTTTTGTTTTCGACGTAGGCTTCCCGCTGATTTTCTACAAAAAACCCTAGGGAAATAGCCAAAAACAGCATAAAAAACTCCTTGAAATAGGATTTCCAGTTTTTCTTTTTAAGGGAGCTAATTACCTCTTTGTTGGAAAGATCTTTCTCGTTTTCGGATACTTGATTTTCTTCCATCAGCTTAATTTTCCAGTGTGACAAACAACTGCGATTGAATCAGCCAAGTGCCTGATGCCTTGGTCCATTGGGCGGAATACTTTCCGCCCACTACAGCCTCATCCGCACCTTCTAAATATCCTTTCCAGGTTCCTGTTTCCCAAGCCAACATAGTTTTGGGATTGACCAGTACTTCATCCGGAGTCCGGATCCAATACATTCTCGGCCCTTCTTGGGATTTGATATAAGCGTCAAGCGCTTCCTTTCCGGCGATCAGAGTACCTGCCCCTGTGGTAATGAAGGCGGCTTGGGTTGAAAAGGTCGCTTCCAACTCCTCATCAAAGTCCCGAAGGGCCTGATTCGACGCTTGACGTTGCGCAAGAATCTGAGACATCTCAGCCTCCTGTGCATAGGAGAAGGTGATTACCAAAAGCCCTATAAGTGAAAGAAGTGTTTTTTTCATGGTTATCCATTATAGTTTTTATTTTAGTCCATCTCCTTGTTTTGGGGTAGGGGTGACGATTCCGACTTGCTTGGAAAATTTCTCCCATTCCAACAGTAGTTCCTGGTATTTTTCAGGATTCACCTCTTTCAGATCCTGCTGCTCGGATAGATCATTTTCCAGATGATATAGCTCGAAGTTTTTCAATTCAAAAGGTTTTTCAGTATTCAAAAGTTTCCAATTCCCCTTTCTGAGCATTGCATCGCCCCGATGTTCCAAGCCAAATACATAAGAGGAATCATGTATGGGAGTAGGGTCTCCTTTTAAAGCAGGTAGCAGTGAACTTCCTGCTAATGCTGCTATTTCTTTTCCTCTCCAGCTTTTCGGATAGGTAATTCCTGCAAGTTCGTAGAAAGTTGGGGCCAGATCCATGATGCTGAGAAATTGGTGGTTGATCTGGTTTTGGGGGCTGACTCCCGGACCTGAGATAATCATCGGGGCATTCATTCCACCTTCGGTGGTGTATCCTTTGAAGTATTTGAAAGGAGAAGCACCTGCCTCCGCCCATTGCGCAC
This sequence comes from Mongoliibacter ruber, assembly GCF_003003005.1. Lineage (GTDB taxonomy): Bacteria > Bacteroidota > Bacteroidia > Cytophagales > Cyclobacteriaceae > Mongoliibacter > Mongoliibacter ruber. The sequence continues at coordinate 42,228 of NZ_PVTR01000017.1, read as the reverse complement.
CGTAGGAAATAAAGGAATTTTCCTTTCCCATATCTTCAAATGCATCTGAGTAATTCTCCCGGATAAAGGGGCCGAAATAGTCAGAATAATAAAAATCTTCGGCAGCAGCGCCATTATCTGACAGAAATACAATTATCGTGTTTTCATATTGACTGGTTTCCTTTAAGTGGGAAATCAAACGCCCGATATTGAAGTCCAGATTGTCCACCATGCCGGCATAGAGTTCCATCTTTCGGGCTTCCTTCTTCTGTTCTTCGTGAGAAAGCGAATCCCAGGGTTTGACCCTTGGATGAAGGGGAGGTGTTTGCGATGATGGGTGAATCATACCTGCTTTTTTGAGGGATTCCAGTCTTTTTTCGCGCAGGACATCGTAACCTTCATTATATCGCCCTTCATATTTTTTCCAGTAGCTTGAATCCACCTGCAGTGGCCAATGCGGGGAAGTGTAAGCGGCAAAAACAAAAAAGGGCTGCCCATCTTCGCGGTCAGCATTGATATAGGAAATCAGTTTGTCTGTATAAAAATCCGTGGAATAGGCCCCTGCTGGCCAATTGGCCTCTTTTCCATTTTCGGTATAAATAGAAACCGGAACATCCCGGAAAATACCTCTTTCGCTGTAGTGGTTGGCCCCACCTTCCATAGTTGCAAAGGATTTTTCAAAACCTTTGTTTGCGGGATTGGCTGCAGGATTATCTCCCAAATGCCATTTTCCGGCCATATAAGTGTGGTAGCCTGCCGAGCGAAGCAGTTCAGGAATAGGAATAATCCGGTCACTAAGTTGCCCTTCATATCCGGGCACACCCGTGACCAAATCCTGTGAACCCATACCTGCCACATGGTTAAAATTACCCGAAAGCAACATGGCCCTGCTTACCGCACAAAATGGGGCAGTGTGAAAGCGGCTGAAACGAATTCCCTCTTTGGCCAATTGATCTAAATTTGGGGTAGAAATATCTCCTCCAAAGGATCCTAAATCCGCATAGGCCAAGTCGTCTGCCATAATCAGGAGGATATTGGGAGGCTTAGGGGCCGGTATTTCCTTTTGGCAGGAAAAAAGGAGGATTCCTAAAAATGCAATGAGGATAATTGGTCTTACCTGATTATTCATGTGAAATTCATTTTTTGATAGCATAAATTGGATTAGAATTAATTGCTATGGGTATATCCGCAAAGCTGACACTGTCTCATACTATATCAAATGGCTTCGATTTCGCTCGGCCAGCGGGAATAACGGTTCTTAGGGGTGAATATTGAATCAAATCTCTCTGTTGACAAGATTAAGAAATTTAAGTTTGCTAATCCTTTAATGATCAATACATAATATATGGTTTTTTGTCAGCATAATTCAATTTTTTTAAACCTTGTTTTTCACCAATTTCTTATACAGCTTCCCCGAGAAATACACTACTGTCAAAACCACAATTCCTACTATCATTGCCTGTTTCTCTAAGGTGCTGAGATTGGAGAGGAAAAAGACAATGATTCCGGCCGAAAGGATGGGAACAGTGGGTCCAAAAGGGATTTTAAATCCCCCATTTTCCAAATCCTTCATTTTGCGAAGCTTTAGTACCGAAAGTGAAACCAAGAAATATTGCAGCAACATACTCGCTGCCCCGATAGCTGCCAAAGTCCTAAAACCACCAATAACAGCGAAGGTGAAACCAAGCCCTGCATAGATCAAAATGGCTAAATAGGGCGTTTTGAATCGGTGATGGATAGCGGCCAACCTTCTGAAGGGAATCACCCCATCACGGGAAACCCGAAACAACAGTCTAGGAATATTGAGGATTTCCCCACTGAGCATTCCAAACATGGAAATTCCCGCCCCGACCATAAGCAAGGTAAAACCTATTGGACCAAATATGATTTTTGCTACCTCTGCTAATGGTGCTTCTTTGAAATTGGGTAAATCGGCCCCCAAAATCCCTTGTGAAACCAGTTGAAGCATGATGTAAAGTACCAGTACTACAGAAATGCCTATGAAAATCGCCCTAGGGATTGTCTTTTGGGGGTCTTTGATTTCCCCTCCTATGACCAATCCGCTATCCCCTCCCTGAAAGGCAAAAAATAAGATTAGGGAAGCCTCTCCCAGATTTTCGATCGTGGGTGCGGTTTCCCAGGAAAAATTGAGCCATTCGACATCTTTCCAACCAAAAAACGCCAATAGCAAAAGCGGTATTAACTTGGCCACAGTATTGATTTTGACCAAGCCGATGCCCTGTTTGACTCCAATCACATTGAGCATGGCCAATCCTGAAAAAATCAAAAATAGGGTAAGAATCCGGACAGTTGGATTTTTGAAAACAGGGAAAGCCAAACCTAAAATTTCAATCAAGGCATTGGAAACGGCTGCATCTGAAAAGATTCCGCCCATCAAGAGAAAAATAGCCACCAGATACCCCGGAAATGGTCCAAATGCAGTCTCCACATAGGCGTATCCACCACCGGAATGGGTCACCTTACTCCCCGCCTCCGCAAAACACAGCATGATCAGGCCTATCAAAAGCCCGCAAAAAAGGTAGGCAAGCACCCCAGCTGCACCCATCGTCTCTGCAATAATGGCCGGCAATACAAATATGCCTGCGCCGATCATGATATTGACAATATTGGCCGAAAGCCCCCATACGCCGACTTCTCTTTTTAATCCTTCCTGGCTGGTTTGCATAGTGGGTTTGTAAAATGGGGATGGATGGAATTTTTGATCATTTTCAAGGTAAATAGGAATTTAAGCTATTTGAGGGAAAGAGCTTTGTGTTACATTTCAAATGTTTGATGAATGCATTTGGGATTAAGATAAAAAATTCAATGGTTAGAGAACGTCGAGTTAGGACGAATAGCAATATTTTCTTCCCCAAAGAGGGGATTTATTTCCCGAAGGAGGGTTTGGGAGGAGAAAAGGAATCAGTTTCATCTGGAGTATTTGTTGTGGTTGTGTTTTGAACAGACAGTTTTCAAATTCAACCCATTCAGGGTTGGGAAATTCACGAATGTCTTATCATTATACCCCACATTGGCATGTGGGGCTAATCGAATTGATTCCCTTCAGGAATCATAGAAACAGCGATGGTTATACTGAAATGAATAGATCTAATATCGACGTTTCCTTTTTATCCATTAATCACAAAGTGATTGAACCTGATTAGCCGCACATGAAATGTGTGGATCCAAGATTAATGGGGTAATTCGATCCATCAATCACAAAGTGATTGAATGTAATTAGCCACACATCGCCATGTGTGGTCATGAAATCACGGTTTGCATTTATCCTATAAACCCTGACAGGGGTTGAATTAGATTAGCCGCACATGAAATGTATGGATGACGTGCCAATTTTATCCATCAATCACAAAGTGATTGAACCTGATTAACCGCACATGAAATGTGTGGATCCAAGATTGAGGTGTCCATTCTATCAATCAACTACAAAGTAGTTGAATCTGAATAGCCACACATCATGATGTGTGGTTGAAATAACCGTATCCATTTATCCTTTCAACCCTAACGGGGTTGAATTTGAAAGACCTTCCCAAACTTATCCGTTTATTTTAACCGACATCTGAATACCAATTTTTAAATTCACTCAAAAATGATTTTTAACCATACAATTTTTTACTATGAGCACCTACACGCAACTCCTCTACCACATCGTATTTTCAACTCATCAACGTAAACCAACTCTTTCAGAAAATAGACGGTCTGAATTGTTCGCATTCATCTTCGGTCTTCTCAAAAACAAAAACTGTCATCTCTATCGGATCAATGGAATGGAAGACCACATTCATATTTTCACACATATTCACCCCACCATTCAGGTTTCATCATTGATCAAGGATATCAAACTGGCCAGTTCAGATATGATAAAGAGGAATAGGTTATTTGATCATTTTGAAGGCTGGCAAAAAGGGTACGGCGCATTCTCTGTCAATTATTCTTCCAAAGACAAACTGATCGAATACATCAAAAGCCAACAGGAACATCATCAAAAAATTGATTTTATCCAGGAATATAAAAGGATTTTGGAAGAGAACGGGATCCAATTCGATGAGAAATATTTGTTGTGATTGTGTTTTGGTCAATCAGGTTTTTTCAAATTCAACCACGTTGTGGTTGAGGAAATCAGGTGTGCATATGTATTCTCAACCCCACATTGTCATGTGGGGCTAATCGAATTGATTCCCTTCAGGAATCATAGAAACAGCGATGGTTATACTGAAATGAATAGATCTAATATCGATGTTTCCTTTTTATCCATTAATCACAAAGTGATTGAACCTGATTAGCCGCACATGAAATGTGTGGATCCAAGATTGACGTGCCAATTTTATCAATCAACTACAAAGTAGTTGAATGTAATTAGCCACACATCATGATGTGTGGTTGAAATAACCATACCCATTTACCCTTTCAACTCTGGAGAGCCTGTCCCGAAAATCGGGAAGTTGAATTCGACTAACCTCACATGAAATGTATGGATGACGTGCCAATTTTATCCATCAATCACAAAGTGATTCAATACGATTAGCCACACATCATGATGTGTGGATCTAAAATTGACGTGTCCATTCTATCAATCAACTACAAAGTAGTTGAATGTAATTAGCCACACATCATGATGTGTGGTTGAAATAACCGTATCCATTTATCCTTTCAACCCTAACGGGGTTGAATTTGAAAGACCTTTCCAAATTTATCCGTTTATTTTAACCGACATCTGAATACCAATTTTTAAATTCACTCAAAAATGATTTTTAACCATACAACTTTTTACTATGAGTACCTACACACAACTCCTCTATCACATCGTATTTTCAACATACCAGCGGACACCATCTCTTTCAGAAAATGGGCGACCTGAATTGTTCGCATTTATCTTTGGCCTTCTGAAAAACAAAAACTGTCACTTGTACAGGATCAATGGGATGGAAGACCACATTCATATTTTCACACATATTCACCCCACCATTCAGGTTTCATCATTGATCAAGGATATCAAACTGGCCAGTTCAGATATGATTAAGAGGAATAGGTTATTTGATCATTTTGAAGGCTGGCAAAAAGGATACGGAGCATTCTCCGTCAATTATTCTTCCAAAGACAAACTGATCGAATACATCAAAAGCCAACAGGAACATCATCAAAAAATTGATTTTATCACGGAATATAAAAGGATTTTGGAAGAGAACGGGATCCGGTTTGATGAGAAATATTTGTTGTGATTGTGTTTTGGTCAATCCGGTTTTTTCAAATTCAACCACGTTGTGGTTGAGGAAATCAGGTGTACATATGTATTCTCAACCCCACATTGGCATGTGGGGCTAATCGAATTGATTCCCCTTGGGAATCAAGATGAGCCAATCAATTGCAAAGTGTTATCTTGATTTCCCCGTCACGTCTGCAAATTATTTAGGATTCATGGATCAGGAATTTACAACCACAAAGTGGTTAAAAATATGATTAGCCACACAAGAATTGTGTGGACCCAAGATTAATGGGGTAATTCGATCCATCAACTACAAAGTAGTTGAATGTAATTAGCCACACATCGCCATGTGTGGTCTACAATCCGAACAATTATTAAGGAATCGCCCTCATTTATCGCTTCTGCCCATTCTTGTGCAGATCTTAAAATAAACGCATTGGCTGCTTCATAATCTATTTTCTGGGAGCAAGAGAAAAGCGTTAGACCTGTTAGAATTATTAGAAAATTTGATTTTATTTTCATGGATTTCTTTCATACTCAAATCTCATCACTGTTTTTATAAATTTGCTTTATGTTGTCCGCCATCTACAGCCAAGCAGGTTCCAACAACCCAACTGGCACAAGGTGATACAATGAATGTCGCTACCTTGCCTATTTCATCCGGAGTACCCAGTCTTCCGGAAGGAATCGCATTAAGTGCCCATTCGTATAAAGGTGGATTTTGTGTTTTGGTTAATTCCCAAAGTCCATCGGGAAACTCTACTGAACCCGGAGCGAGCGTATTAACTCTGATATTTTTTGGCGCCAATTGAATAGCCATTGTTTTAGAATAGCTAATGAGAGCAGCTTTTGCCGCGGCATAGGCAGGAGGCGAACCCGCTTCAAGTCCTGAACCTGATGAAATGAACAAAATATTTCCACTGCCCGCCTCAAGCATCCATGGGATCACTTTCCTTGTGCCTCGCACACTTCCTAATAAATCTACATTGATCGATGTTTCCCAGTCGCTGAAATCATCTCCCAAACTTAATGCTGAAACATTATTGACTAAAATATCTATAGTTCCAAACTGGTCTTTTACCTGGTCAAGGAAATCATCTAATTGTTGGGTATTTCCGACATCGCAGGTGAGTGCAATCACCTTTAAGCCTTTTTCAATTAGTTCTTTCTCTGTCTTTTTTAAGGCGTCTTCACCGCGAGCACAAATGGCCACGTTAACACCTTCATCGGCAAGATTTAAAGCAATACTTCTCCCTATGCCCTTACTGCCACCTGTAACAATCGCGTTTTTCCCTTTGAGTTGTAAATCCATGGTTTTTGTTTTTTAGTTATTCAATTAGTTGAAATTTGATATCATTTCTATTGTTCATTTCAGGGGTTCGTGTTTTTGTCTCATATTTCATGATTTATCAAGGGTATTTGTGCAATCCGGCAGGTATTGGATTTACATTATAATCCCTCTAAAAATCTAAATATTTCCACATAGGCAGTGGCTAATTCTTCCTCTGTAGGACTATGTTTGCCATTAGGTATAAACATGATAAAATCTTTATTCTTTCTCATCTTGACAACAAAATTTTCAAAAGTCTCCGAAGGAATCTGGTCATCCAGGCCACCATGCCAAAGGAAAATAGAAGGGTCATTGGCATCAAAGTAGCTAACTGGTGCATAAACAGATAATACCTCATTGCTGGTATAGCCTTCTGAGGGGAAAAGCGCTTTACCGGCTTTACTAAATAGCTCGTTTTCGTGATCTACGAATATTTTTTCTATAACATCTAAGTCATCTACAGGACCAGAGAAGTTTATGATGCCCTTAATGCTTATTCCTGTATTCAATTTATCCGGAAAGGATGGGTTATTCTGAGCTAATCCTACATTCGTTGCAATTTGCGCCCCCGCAGAAAAGCCAGTTAGAATTACCTTGTCCAAATTTAATTTATAGTCAGCATTGTTGGCTTTGAGAAAATTCAGGGCATTTGTCAAGTCACTTGTGGCCATGGGTATCCCTCTTTTGAGGCGGTAATTCATGTTGACTACATTCAGGCCCTTTTTCAGATACGGTTCTATGTATCTCTCCTCCTGACTTTTATCGCTGCCGTAATATGCTCCTCCATGAAGGAAGACAATAGTGTAATTCCGTATACCAAAGGATGTAGCATTTTGAGAAAGGTAAACGTCCATCACCTGTTCTGCATCTGAACCGTAAGAGACATCTTTCAACACTTTGTAAACTGTTTCGATTTCAGTGTCCGACAGGTCTAGCGTGGATGTCAGTTTTTTAGAGCAGGAGGAGAGAATTATTGAAATTATAAGGATCAGGTATGATGTGGTTATTTTCATGGCAGTAATGGTTCTTTGCTCTAGTTATATTTTTGAAGTTTTTCGAAGTAAATACCACGTTATTTTTTTATTCTTCCATACTTTTTTAAGATTTCTACTACTTCATTCTCAGGAAGTTCATAGACTGTAGTATTGTTTTTCCCAACCATGGTCTCAGCAGCGACAAGTGCATTTAAAATAGATTCTTCGGTAGCCTGTGCAACTGCTTCGAAAAGAGGAGATATTTTGTCATTGGAGAGCATATTAACTTGCTGATCGTTTACCCGATGGGCTGCTCCTGAGTTGGCGGTAGAAAAAGCTATGAAAATATCACCAGAACTGTTTCCTCCATATCCACCCAGCCTGCTGATACCAATAGGTACCCGTCTGGCCAGTCTCTTTAATTGATGGGGAAGTAAAGGGACATCTGTTGCAACAATCACGATGATGGAACCTCTTTCTTCTTGACGTTTTAGCGGGTCCCAAAGAACCTGCAGATCGGAAATTTCCTTGCCTACTGGGACCCCCGCGATGGTCAGTGTCTTACGTGTTCCATAATTGGCTTGCACGATGACCCCTAATGTGTAAGTGGTATTATTAATCACTACTTCCCGTGAGGATGTGCCAATACCACCTTTAAACTCATGGCAAATCATTCCTGTACCCCCACCGACATTTCCTTCTTCTACGGGGCCAGCCTGTGCATGATCCAATGCTGAAAAAACGTGTTCTTTTTTGACGTGGAAGCCATTGATGTCATTCAAGTCTCCATCATAAGTTTCAGCAACTACAGGCAAAGACCAAAATATATCGAGTTCGTCAGGAAGTGGGTCAAAGTGCTTGTTCTTAAATTGCCATTCCACCACGGCATCACGTACCACGCCGACACTGTGGGTGTTGGTAATGGCAATCGGTCCTTCAAGAAAGCCTGATTCTTCCACCCAGGTGGTTCCTGTCATTTCTCCATTTCCATTGAGACTATACCAGCCTGCGAAAACCGGATCGTAAGTTTTACCTCTTGGAAAAATTGCCGTTACTCCCGTCCGGACAGGACCTTCTCCCACGACCAATTCCCCTTCTCCTGATATCAAGGTGGTATGCCCGACTTCAATGCCCTTGACATCGGTGATGGCATTCAGTTTCCCTGTTTTTCCTTCAAGAGGTATCCCCAAATCTCTTGCCCGTGGTTTTTGACCAAAGGATGGAGAACAAATTAAGATTAAGAAGAAAATTAAAAATAATCGGTTCATATATTTCATTTTAAATTTTAGTCGTTTCTATTTGGTTTATTTATAGAAAATTAAACTTATCCAAACCGAGTAAAGGTGAACTCCTTACTTGTCGGCCAAAAACTCTGTGACCACCCGACTTCTTTCAGTTTCCATTTCGCAAGTCCAACTGTCAATCCACCACCTCTCATTTTCATAATGCAGCTGAATGCTATTCAATCCACGTATAGTGGATTCAATTTTGGGATCATTTCGGATCTCAAAAGCACTCCAAACCTGTGCTATATTTCCAAACTGGCTTACTGTTCTTTTCAGTTCTATCTCATAAAAATCTTGCTTTGGGGATAAAGCAAGCGGGATATATTCCGCCTCCAAAGTATGCGATTCCGCTTTTCCATTTTCATCTAATCTGGTAATTATGGCATTTGGGGAATGGATATAGCAGTCTCGTTCAAATTGCCAAGGGTCTTCACTTGATCCTGAGACCACTTCGTAGTAAGCAGTGATGATGGCATCGATGGATTGTACATCTTGAGCGTATCTGTCTTTTGGACTTTGAGCGAAAACAAGAGGGCCAGTTAACAATAGGATTGGGAGTATTATGTTTTTTATCATCATCCAGATTTTGTCTTTATATAAAAGTTATGATTTGCAATTATCCTTTAATTTTATTTGCTACTTCCCATCCAATTCCATGTAATCTATGACTAAATTGACCATGAAAGCAGTTTATTTCTTATTCAGCAAATAAATAGCTTCGGCAAATTTTTCTCCTAAATAGAAAACCCTAATTGAATCTCTTTCGGCTTGCTGACAAATGCCGATTAACGGAAGAAGAAATGCGATTAATGTGGATGCTGTTTGGCTCATAAATTTTTAATTGGTTTCAACAATTGGCTAATGGCTTAAAAGTTTTCATCATACCTTTTTATGCTTTCGCAATTTTTCGTTCTTCTCTTCCTTCTGATAATTATTTATCTAAAACATCGATGCTCCCAAAAGCTGTAAACTCAATTATTCAAACTAATTAAATGCTTATCTATAAATTTAGAAACCGATCAAGGACGAAACTCTTGATTTACTGTCCGAAGGAAATGGTTTTCTGTCCGAAGCTTTTTTAATATGAAGAGGGGAGAGGCTTTGCAGGAAATGTTTTGATCTTATTAATCATTATTTTCTAAAAAAATTTAATTATTTGTTAGTGGTTTTTCCTGATAGTTATTTGGAGAAAGTACAACAGAAGCATACAAGAGCAGTAGCGTCTGCCTGCCGCGGGCGGGGATTTCAATGCGATTACCTGTCCGTCAGCTTCTAAGTTTATAGGATGCAGAAACTTTGACCTGCAGGTAGGCAGGTTTTACCACCTCACCTGTTATTGATATTATTCGTTTTTGCTTTATTTTTTTACATTGATAAAAGGGCTTTTGAGCAGGTACCAAAACGTTTGCCTTTCTGGAATATCAAATTCTTCAAGACCATATTTTATTTCTTCTACTGGCAGTTCTTGATATGTGTTAAATAGCTTGTCCCAAAAAATAAAAAGCAAACCGTAATTAGAGTCAGTAAATACCTGTTGTTGGTGATGATGTATTTTATGCGAATTAGGTGATACAATTACTCTTCCAAAGGTTTTGTCAAACCACTTAGGCATTATAACATCAGTATGATGTAGCACCAATAACGGCAGATAAACAATTAACCAGAATACAAGAACTGTCCCATCAAGTCCAAATGTAAAAGCTGCAGCAATGGCTGCTAAATTGTCTAAAAATGCATCCAGTGGATGAAATCGGTATGTTGTAGAACTGTCCATAGTCGTATCACTATGATGTAACCTTTGTAAACGCCAAAGCAGAGCCCAAGTATGATTAAGTCTATGTGCCCAGTAATTTACTAAGTCTATGAAAACGATACCTGCAATAACCTGTAAATAAAAGGGAACTGAAATCCAGTTGAATAGTCCAATATGTTCGTTTCCTGCCCATTCTAACGCTTTGATAACGAATGTTGCCAATCCAAAATTCATTATAAAGTATCCTACTTGTAGGAAAATATTGCCTATCAAATGTGGGCTTCTTTTGAGGAAAGAATTTGCAGAGAAAAAAATCTGTTCTACAGAAAATAGTAAGGTGAGTATTACTGCCAGAAAAATGTCTGGGTTGATAGTGGTTATATATTCATACATTTTTTGCATTCCATTCAGGTTAATGTGTCTTTAAAAGTTACCTGTTAAATACCTTTTATTTGGTGACAATTTGCGCTATTTCAATTAATACATCTTTTATTTTGCTGTCAGCCCACCAACAATTACTCAAAATTATTATAGTCAAATTTTCTTCTTTATAATATGCAGTGTTAGAAATGAAACCTGAGAAACCGCCCCCATGATGTATAGCATTTTTTCCTCCATGTTTAATTGTTTTTGATCAATCAGTTAAACTCCCTTTAACAATAACCCTTTTCTTAAGAAGAATAGTTATTCAAAGGAATGCTGACAGGCTTAAATGCTATTCCCAAGTCCTTTGTTGCCAAAGCAGAGCTGTACACAATTTCAGGCTTGCCTATTGGAGGTTGATTGTTGAGCATCAAGGTCACATCCGATACCTTGTAACTTTCACCTGATAAGAGATAGTTTTTCCCATGGATGTTCTTGGTGGTAGCGGCTTTGAAAATCGCATCAGCAACATCCTCTACATCTACCAATGCCCATAATACATCCACATCATAGATCATTTGGATAAATGGATTGGGGGCAATTTTATTTTTAAACAGAAATTGTATACCTGTTGAGGTGGAATCCTGTCTGCTTGACAAAGATTTCCCCATTACACCCGTCGGTGAAACTGAAGTGATTTCAAAACTTAGATCAGGGTGGTCTGCGATGAATTTATTGACGGCCTGATTGGCGATAAACTTGGCTTGGGCGTAAGGAATGCCTTCTTCGCTCATAAATGGTGCATCCTCTTCAGTGATTTGCTTACCTTCAGTTTTTCCTGCAGGTAAAAATGGAAAGCTTGTGTTGTATGCCGCCACGGATGCAATGAAAACGACTTTTTCAATCCCGGGAGTCTTGAGAACTGCTTCGAGAAAGTTTTCGGTACCCTTGATGGTCGGGTCAAACAGTTCTTTCTGAAGGTCTTTCACATCCAATTGGAATGGAGTCCCTCCGTGGATCACTATATCACAACCTTTTAAAAAATCCATAAGCTCCTGTTTGTTTTCCACATCCAATTGAGCGATTTCAAGGTTCTCAGCATTCTTGAGGCTGAGCAAATGTTTATACTTTTCTTTTTTGGAAAGGTCTGTGGTAGAAACTTTTACCTTGTATCCTTCATTTAAGAACTTTTGGGTGTTGTAGCTTCCGATAAAGCCGGAGCCTCCGATGATGCCTACTGTTTTCATTTTTAGTTTTGTTTGTAATGTGTAGTAATAATTTACACTTTGAATTTTTACATTAAATCCCATCAAGGACGAACAGGCTTAAAAAATGTCCGAATGATATAATAAACTTCCCGAGTGTTTTTTGGGAAAAAGAGGGAGTTGCTTTTTTTGTAAAAAAAATCTGATTTTAAATGCTGATGAAAAATCAGTTTAAGCAATATTTGTTTTCTTAAAAAGCAAAGAAACCACTGTTCCATTATTGTTTTCGTAAGTCAATTTGCCACCCAATTGCCTCGTTAAGAGATCGACGAGCTGGGTGCCAAACCCAGTCCCTTTGGAGGGTTGATTGTCAGCTTTCCCAATACCATCATCCCTGATGATCAGCTGGAGATCAACTTCACCTTCCTCTTCGTTGGAGATAGGGCTTAAACTGATTTTGATCGTTCCTGAATCTTTCCCCTCAAAAGCATACTTTAGAGAGTTTGTCAACAGCTCATTTGTAATCAGCCCAATAGAAATTGCTGTGTCTACATCAAGAATTAATTTTGCCATGTTACACTCCACTTTGATTTTACCACTGGCATTGAAAGAGTCTAAGATGTTTTCACTCAGATTGATGAAATAATCACGCATTTCAATCGAAGAAAGGTGATCTCCCTGATAGAGTTTTTGGTGAATGATCCCCATGGAGTGGACCCGGTTTTGGCTGGAAATCATGGCCTCTTGTACCGATGGATCATTTATCTGAGAGGACTGTAGTTGCAATAAGCTTGATACGACTTCCATATTGTTTTTCACTCGATGATGAATTTCCCTCAATAGCAATTCATTTTCTGCATTCCGCTTATCTAGCAATGTGTTTTTTTGGGCTAATTCTCCATTCAGGACTTCTAATTTTTGATTGCTCCTTTGTTTCAGCCTATAATTTCTAAATAAAAGCCCGAGCAATAGTGTACCAATGAAAAGAGCAACAATATAAATGGTTTGTTCTTGTTGTTTTGCGATCAGCTTTTTATCCTGTTGGAGAAGATTCACCTGCAATTCACTCTCGCGAAGGCTTCTTTCGTTTCTTTCTACTTCGATAATATTGTTAGCTTCAGAATACTCAATGTAGTGTTCAAGTGCTTTTTTGTAGTCGCCCATTTGTTCATAAACACCGTATAATTTCCATATAAAATAGGCCGTATTTGATTTTGTGTCGATTGCAATAGACGAATTCTTGGCTTTTTGATAATTAGCAATTGCATCATCAAACCTACCTTCTTCCTTGGCAATGTCGCCCAAAAGGGAATGTGAAAATTGATAAATATCAATTGTAGTCAAGTTATAGTCCTCCAAAAGTTTTATGTTTTCAATCAGGTAGGGTTTTGCTTCTACAAATTTTCCCCTGTCAATTAAGTTATTTCCTATGGAGTAATAGTACCAAGCATGATGAAAGGGATTGGTCAGTTCGGGTAAGAGCTCTTGAAATCGATCCATATAAAAGTCAGTAGAATCTGGGTTTGAATTTCCAAAATGATAAGTCAAAAGTTTATAGCCAACGACTAAGGCCTCTCTTTTTTCCGGATAATCTGAATTCTGATAACCATTTATACTCTCCTTCAGGTATTGAATTCCTATTTCTTCTTCTTCAGGCAAACCATATTGATAATAGAACCTTCCTTTATTATTCAAAACCTTGAGCTGAATTTCAGGTCGGGGATCATCTTTAAGCAAATTCATGGCTTTTTCAAATAGCTCAAGCCCAGGTTTTGGTTCACCTCTTATAATTTTTATCAAAGCCCAATTGATCAACAAATCATAACCCAAAACTTTATCTTTCTGGTCGTCAGGGATTTTTTCATAATAGGACCAGCCGATCGGTGCGAGCGAATCTACAATGATAAAATTATGCGAGCGATTAGCCCTGTCAGTGATGTCACGGTACAATTCTGCCAAGATCTTGTATTGAAGGGGTTCACTGTTTTGGAGTAAAGCTGCTGCCTTATCAAAATAATAAACAGTGCTGTCCCGATCAAAATGGGGCATTTCTCTAAAATACAATCCCTTTTCTTGGTAGGTTTTGCTCAAAGCTACAACTTGCTCAGGCGAATGGTTTTGAGCTAAGCTTGTCCTAAACAATAGAACAAGAAAGAAAAAAAAGTAGCTTTTCATTTGAATTTATGGCCTTATCAGTTGTTTGTATCAGGGCAATTAATTGGGATTAACTTAATTTTAAATTGGGGAATTATAGCGAAGAGGATAATATTTTTATATATTATGTTACTTATTCCCTAAAATAGTCAATTAGTCAACTATTTAAATATGCACATTTTTTTTCAATCTTTGGAATTTGTCTTGCAAGACCTATTCATGAAGCCCTTTTAACTTCTAATCTCCATATGTTTTTTCCGGATACACCTAAAGATTTCCTCATAGGCAGCTACCCAATTTCGGTGTGAAAAAAACGAATGCACCTCAACCACAAAGTATTGAAAAGCCTATTTCAGAACTAGGACTTGCACCCATGCCTTTGCCTCAAGCACATTTTCGAAAATCTTGTACGGAACAGGTTGCTTTTGAAATGAAAAAATCACATTTAAGAGGACTCGAATGGCTGGGTTGGGGATAACATAAGCTGTCCCCGTGCAGTAAGTTGTCATCAGTTCCTTATTTTCCCTGAGCCAATCAGCTTGCATTTTTTGATGTGAAAGTGAGGGTATGACCGCGTTTGAAGCATCAAAAATAATAGCCAATGGCTTTTTGAACCGATAACAGGATTTAGTTTGGTCCAGATAAGTTTGAAAGTTTTGGTCAGTGCTTTTATTGCCTGTAAAACGAATCCAAATAATTGGGAAATCAGATTCTTCAATGATTGCATAAGGTTCCATTTGTGAAGAACCAGATTGTAACAGAAGAGTTTATTTGGTTATCAAATAGATTGAAATTATTTCTGCAGTTAGTCTGAGCCGACATTTATTTGATTTCTTTAATTAGTGGTTGATTTTATGTTCATCCCACCTTATCATGTGGGGCTAATTGAATTTATTTCTCCCAGGCCGGCGAGCACTTCAGAAATCGCATTTGCCTTACAATTTATACCTTGGTTCCATAATGAAAGTGATTGGCATGATCTGTGGTTTATATTTTTTGTTGAACCCAGTCTGAATATTTTTGAATCAGATATTAAGATCAATACTGATATATTTTTGAAAATACAGGTGTTGGAATAGGTGAATTTTTTTAGCATTAAAAGAAATAAAGATGATTGTAAGAAAAACACATCAAGGATTGCATGTCATTTTTCAGGCAAGCCATGGCTTATTAGCAGGGAAGATTGCAGAACAGTTAATGGTTAAATATAGACCTCCTTTGTGGCTTGAAACCTTGGTGGCAGTTGTTGAACACGATGACCAACAACTCGATTACAAGGAAAAAAACTATCTATCAGAACTTGGAATACCATTGGATTTTTCGGAAGATTCCACAGGTGCCATAAAATCCATAAAAAGAGCCAAAAGGGTTTTTGTCCAAGCAAAAAGTAAATCTATATGGACAGCTTTGCTGGTTTCCTTTCACTTAGACTTTTTATATGGATCTCTCAAGGAAAAAAATGTAAAAGCAAAGCTATTTCTTAATGCACAAAAGGCCTTTCGCAAAAAAGCTATTGCTTATTTTGGGATTGAAGAAAAGAAAGCTTTAGCCCATTATGCCCTCCTTAGTTTTTGTGACCGTTGCTCTTTGATTTTGTGTAAAGATGAAGTTCCTGATACAGAACGAAAACTCGAAATCAACACCTCAATTGATGGTAAGACTTACTATATACACCGTCAAAAAAACGGAACTCTTTGTATAGAACCTTGGTGTTTTGAAACAGACTCCTTTGAACTCTCTATTGAAGAAACAATTTTGGAACAAACGAAATATAAAAATCAGGAAGAGTTAAAGGATGTTTTGGATACCTTACCTAGAAGAAATATGACATGGAAATTTGAAAAGTGATTTTTGAAAGGTATAGGTTATCTCCACTATCAAAACTTCTGTGCCTGTGGTTTTTATTTTATGTCACTGGAAGATCACCTCAAAAATAATTAAGTGTAAAATTGACATTTTTATGTATCTTTATTCATCAACATTAAACTTCAGAACACAACATTTTATCTAAAAAGGGTGGTGATCTAAGTTAAAAGTATTTCTCTCATCAATAAACCTATTTACCATGTCTTACCTAAAAAAAATCATTGCCGGACAGGCCATAATGGTCTTATTACTCTTCTTTGTTTCTAATGCTATGGCGCAGGACGGGACAATTTATCCACTTGAAGCACCCGAAGAACCAAATGCAATTCCGCTAGGGACGGGAAGTGTTGATAATCAGCCTTCACCTGAAACATGGTTCCTTCAGTGGGGTGACCCGATGGCCAGAAACATTTCTAAAGCCACGCTTACTCCATTCCTTCCTGAACCGGGAAAGGCAAACGGAACAGCCGTGATCGTAGCGCCAGGTGGGGGCTTCAGTTGGCTGTCAATGGGCAATGAGGGGTGGGAAGTCGCAGAGGCCCTTGCAGAGCAGGGAATCGCCGCCTTTGTTCTCAAATACCGGCTCAACCCAACTCCTGAAAAACTTGAAGATTTTTCGGCTTGGATGAACCGTCCCCGAACTCCGGCCCCTGCACCTTCTTCTAGTGCTACATCAAGTACTCCCGCACCAACACCGCCACAGCGAAACCTATCAAACCAACTCGAAGATGCGGAAGCAGCCTATGCCATGATCGTCTCAAGGGCTGAGGAATGGGGGGTCGATACTGATAGGATAGGGATGATCGGTTTCTCAGCGGGTGCTGGCCTGACCATGCACTCCACACTTCACTCCAAGACCATGAAGCTGGCCTTTATAGGCCCTATCTATGGGGGTATGGGCGCGGTCGATGTACCTGAGGATGCCCCACCTATGTTTAATGTGATCGCTACTGATGATTTTCTATTTTTAGGTCAGACAGGTGTAATCGAGTCCTGGTACAAGGCGGGAATTCCTGTTGAGTTCCACCTTTACCAGAACGGTGGTCACGGTTTTGGTCTAGGAAACCCTGACAGGACCAGCAACCGTTGGTTTGATGCTTTTATGTACTGGCTGGAAGTGAATAAGTTCTTGGCTGCAAAGTAGTTTTGTTAATTAAAATTCTTGCCTAAAATTGAAATCAATTATTCAAATTTTCATTTCCTTACACAGAGGCAGATGGAAAGGCATTTATTGTGTTTTTTTGTCCTTCCATTAATAGATACAGCCTGCCTACCGTAGGCAAGCGAGCGGAACCGAGTAAATATTAAAATCAGTATCTTAAAGAATCTAGGAGTAAGTTTGATGGGTACTGCTCCGAATACACCTTTTCCAAAACTGAATCACCAAAATAATCATTTACAGGAATGAAGAAAATATTGAAAATAGCACTATGGACCTTAGCCATACTTTTGATGGTAATAGGGAGCTTGGCATATTATGTAAGTAGACAGATGGGCAGTTTGGATTCCTTGGAAGACCGTAAAGCAAGATTTTCCGGGCTGTCATATTATGATTCAGATACCGACCAGTTTTTAAGTCCAGAGGAATTGCCTTATTATCCGGAACAAACTACAGGTGGCGATGCAGGTCCTGCACGGTTTTTTAAAACTTCACCAAATGCGCCGGGGTTTCCATTACCCAAAAAGATGATTTCCAAAAGTGATTTTTCAGAAATACCTTCGGATTTTGCTGCTTGGTGGTTTGGTCACTCCTCATTTATTTTGGAGCTTGATGGAAAGCGGATCTTATTCGACCCTGTCTTGGAAAATGGAGGTCCTCTACCGTTTATTTTAAGAAGGTTTGATGAGTCTCCTATCAAAAGAGAAGAACTGCCTGAGATTGATTTGGTGGTCATTACCCATGACCATTATGATCATTTGGAGGCTGCTACCATGAGATTCCTCGCATCTAGAAACACACAATTTCTCGTGCCTCTTGGTGTAGGTGCAAGATTGGAAGGCTGGGGTATTCAGAAAAACAACATCAGCGAGTTGGGTTGGCATGATGCCAAGACTGTTGGTTCTTTGCAAATCACTGCTCTTCCGGGAATACACTACACAAGCAGAAGTTATAATGATAGAAACAAAACTCTTTGGGCCTCTTTTGTTATTAAAGGTGCTGACAAAAACCTGTTTGTAAGTGGCGATACCGGATACGGCACACATCTGAAAGAGATAAGAGAAAAATATGGCCCCTTTGACTTGGCTTTTGTGGAAATAGATGGCTGGAACAAAGGATGGCCTTTGACCCACCTCTTTCCTGATCAGGTCATTCAGTTGTGTCAGGATATAGATACAAAGCTCCTATTTCCCATACATTGGGGCGCCTTTGATTTGGCAATGCACTCCTGGGATGAATCAATTCTAATGGTTGCTGATATGGCAGCAGAAAATAACATCGAATTGGTGACGCCCATTATGGGTGAAAGAGTTGTACCTGGCATTAGCCCAACCAATAATTGGTGGGAGATTCCAAACAGCGAAAGATAACTTGTCGCATGCAACTGAAAATGATGTCGTTCCAAAGCCATTAAACCAAGAATTTTATAACCTTTTTGAGATTTTATGTAATACAATGATTATTAAGGGAAAGTAAATTTGAATACAATTAATTCTAACCTTAATAACAGAAAACATGAGCCAACAAAAAGATCAAAATCGCAATGCCCAAAATGAAGAAAGAAAGCAAGAGCAGGCCAATCAGGAATCAGGAAAAAGCGACATGAATCAAACTGAACGCAATAGAAGAGAGGCTGATCAGAAATCTGCACGTGATGACGAAAAAAGGAGACAACAAGACGCTCCTTCTAAAGGTCAGGGTTCTTCCGGAGAAAGAAACCAAGAAACGAAGAGATAATTGAAATTGAACGTAAAGCTGATATGAAAGCCATTATTAAAGTACGGGGCTTTAATGTGTGAACTTCAGCCTAATCGAGTGCTCTAAGATTCAGAGAAATTCGATTTTAATGCGCAACCCTTCTACGAAAGTAGGAGGGTTGTTTTTGTTATATTTTAGGAAGTTAAGAATGGATATTTCAACCTTCATCCAACAGTAACACTGTACGCAACATCACATCAGCGCCTTTGGCCATTTGGGATGGGGAGGAATATTCGCTAGAGTTGTGGCTGATGCCGTCTTTGCTCGGGATAAAAACTAGCCCGATCGGACCCAATAAAGCCATTTCCTGTACATCGTGTCCGGCACCGCTTTGCATTTTGATATAAGATATGTCGAGTGATTCGGCAGCCTGTATCATTTTGTCCTGGATTTCTTTGCTTGCTATGGTTGGCGTGGTACCCAAATTGAGGTTTTTAAATCCTATTTCAGTATGGGTTTCCTTCGCAATCTCTTCTGCCCGTTTTTCGATATCGGCATACATTTTCATGATCTTTTCGGTAGAAATGTCTCTCATCTGCAAGCTCATTTCCACTTTTCCGGGAATGATATTGGGGGCACCTGATGGCACTGAAATTTTACCTACACTCCCTACTTGGGCTCCATCGTAGCTGTTGACCACTTCATTGACTGCCAACACCAATTTGGACGCAGCTATAAGCGCATCTTGCCTGTCGTTCATGGGGGTGCTGCCTGCATGGTTGGCCATTCCTGTGACAGTAATGTCCCAATCTTCAATTCCGACGATTCCTTCTATGATTGCCACATCGATGCCTTGGGATTCCAAGACCTTACTTTGCTCAATGTGAATTTCCAGAAATGCGGCCAAATCACCTTTTTTCCGGATTACTTCATCCAGCCTTTCGGGGTTTCCACCTATTGCCCTGATACCTTCTTCAATGGTCAAACCACTGGCGCTCTTTTGTGACAATGCCTCCTTTTTGAGATTTCCTGTCATAGCCTGGCTGCCTACCAATCCCCCTTCTTCATTCTGGAAAATCAAAACTTCCAAGGGATGGTTGGTGATGATATTGTGTTCGTTCAATACTTCAATGATTTCAAGCGCAGTAAATGAACCAAAAGTACCATCATAATTTCCCCCTTTGGGGACCATGTCAAGGTGAGAACCAAAAGCTATAGGTTTTTTGGAAGGGTCTTTTCCTGCTTTTTTTCCAATGATATTGCCGGCGTAATCAATATGTACCTCCAATCCTGCCTTTTTCATCAGGTCCATAAAGTATGCTCTCCCTTCAATGTCACCTTGGCTGTAGGCTACCCGAAAAGGCTCTCCTTTTTCATTTATTCCGAATTTGGCAAACTCCTGAATCCGTTGCTCGATGCGTTGCTCATTGACCCTGATTTGGTCGGTGGAAAAGCTGACTTGGGCTAAGACAGAATTGACAAACAGCAAAAAGAAGATTGAAAGTAAGGGTGATTTCATTTTGAATTGATAATTTAATCAAAAGATGTTTGCTCTGAATTTTTAGAAATAGCCAAAGTGGGAGACAAAATTATAATTTATCTGCTCTCTGACTTATGATGGATCAATATATGAAAATCCAATTAATTAAATTCTCCTCAATTCATTGAAGAATACTATCTGTGAAAATAGCAATTTGAAACTTTCCCAAAGTTTGGAACTTTGGGAAAGTTGGCTATCATGGTTTAAGCACCTCCAATTCGATTTCGATCAAAAGTTCAGGCAAAGCTAGGCCTTTGACTTCTATCCAGGATCCAGTGGGAAACTGCTTCGTGTATATGCTGTTTCTGAAGGCCGCATGTTCTAGAAATGCCGGCATATCAGTTGTAAATACATTCTCTACCACCACATCGTCAAAGGTACAGCCATAGTGTTTTAGCACTTTGTCCAGATCGGAATAACAGTTCTTCATCTGTTGAAAGAAATCGCCCACCGCCGTCGGACCACCTTCATCGTCCATGCTGACGGCACCGGATACTTTGATGCTGTTTCCGATTTTGACTGCATGAGAATAGCCGTAGGCTTGCTCAACTTCTGGGCGGAGTTGGAAAAAAACTGGTTTTTTAGAATTCATTTTATGCGCTTTTTTTGATAAGATCAAGTAATTAAATGGCTAGACTGAGATTCAAAACTGATATACCCCAGTCTGATCCATTTATTTTAAGTTTATTTTTTCACTGCCATTAAGCGCTTGGCTTCCTCGGCTCTTTCCCGAGAGGCTTCCATCCCGAGTTGGGTGGCTTTTTCATAGTGCTTTGCTGACTTTTTATAATCCTTGACATTCATATAATATTCTCCCATGCTGTCATAGGCATTGGCTTCGTCAGGAGCCAGTTTGATGTAGTTTTCGAAGGCAGATTTTGCAGATTTCATATCCCCGGATTCCATCAAGGCATATCCCAACATATTGTATCCACCAGCGTTTTTTGGGCTTAATTTGACGAGCATATTTCCGTTTTCTGCAGCTGCTTGATAGTCTTGATTGATCCAATAATTGATAAACAATCCTAATTCATACACCTGTGGTACTTCTTGGTAGTTTTGTTTCAATTCATCCAAGACTGGAGTAAGATCAGCTTTTGGATTATCTACCAAACGCTTTACCCCTTTTCGAATAGATTTTTCAGCAGGGTTTAATTTGTTTTCCGAGATAGCCAAGGCTTTTGAGGCAGCTTCTTTAAAGGCTTCCTCCTGATTCATACTTGCCATGCCTAAAGCCAAATGTGCGTAGGCCATAAAGAATTCAGGATCGTCTGCTACGGCTTTTTTGATGGATTCATTGTAGCCTGCAATATCTGCATGCTGTGCAGCATGTAAGGCTTCTTTGTAATGCTGTTTCGCTGTTTCCGAATCGGTAGATATTGGAAGAAAGTATTCCTGAGCATACATAGATTGGCTTCCAAAAAGGAAGAAGATAAGTATTAGGGCATTTTTCATAATTTTATATATCGTGTTGAGGTAATGAATTTGATCAAGAAGCAGAAGATAAGCTAACAGAGTTGGACGAAACCACTGTATTATTGTCCCAAACTGATTATTTTCTTTCCGAGATTTATTTTTTAAAATGCAAATAATTGATATTCAAAAGCTTTTTATTTTATATTTATCATATGAAGAGACTTTTTATACCGGTGCTTTTTATCATTTGTTTGCATCTTCAGGCCCAAAAACCGAACGGTGGTTTACAGTTATATCCTCTTCGTTACTTTGTAGATACTGATAATTTTGGTAAAGAATACCTTGAAGATTTAGAAAAATCCATTGAAAAGATCAAAACTGACACAATAAGATTTATGGCGATTAATGATTTAGGTTATCATTACCACACCAGAAATCTTCAAAAATCATTGGAAATTATCAATCAGGGATTGGAAGAAGTCAGGTCTGCCGAAAACGTATTATGGGAAGGAAGAATGCAAGCCTCGGAAGGTGCCATTTTACTCCGAATGGAGGAATTGGATCATGCAGAACTGGTATTGAGGAGTGCACTTCAAAAAATTCCAGAAGCTGAAACTTGGTTTCTATTTACCAACTTAGGGTATGTGTATGAAAGAAGAGGTGAATTAGCTAAAGCTTTTGAGTTTGCGACTGAAACTTTGAAACTAGGAGAAAAATACCAAAACAAAAAAGCAATAGCGATAGCCTATTCCGATATGAGCAACCTTTTTTGGAAGCAAGGGAAGTTCGAAAAGGGAGTAGAATATGGGAAAAAGTCTCTTGCATTGTTTGAAGAAAGGGGATTGCATGATCTTGATTTCGATTTTACCTTACACGTTTTGGGCAACAACCTGGTGGAGCTTCATAGATTTAATGAAGCATTGCCATATTTTCAAAAATCTGCCATGATAGGTGAAAAATATGGTTTCTATAACAATCTGAGTGATACATATATTGCACTATCGGAATTGTATAGCCAGACTGGAGAGCTTGAAAAAGCGGAAAAATCGGGTAAAGAAGCCTTGAAATATGCTGAATTACTTCAAAATGATTTTATGGTCACTCGGTCTTTGCTTTCCCTTGGGAAATTGAAGAATCAAGAAGGCAATTTCGAATCTTCTATAGCCTATTTACAAAGTAGTATAAGGACTGCTGGGGATGATTTTGGAGACATGTACTACTTAAGTTTGATGTATAAGGAGTTGAGTAAGGCCTTTGAGGGAAGAAATAACTTCAAAGAATCTTTCGAAGCTTATAAAAAATATCATGAATTGAACCAACTTGTTTTCAATGCAGAAGCAGATCAGAGGATTGCTCAACTGCAGACTGAAATGGAAGTAAGCCAAAAAGAAAATACCATTTTGCTACAAATGTCCAGGTTGAGGCAACAAAATGTAATTCAAGTGTTTACACTTGTTTTGGTTGGTGTCATGTTGCTTTTCTTGTTTATTCTTTACAGATATTTTATCCGTAGGAAAAGGTATAGTTTGATATTGGAAAAGCAAAACAAGGAGAAGGAATTTTTGTTAAAGGAGATACACCACAGGGTAAAAAATAACCTGGAAACCATATCAAGCCTACTTTCTCTGCAAACTTCACAGATTGAAGATCAAGAGCTTCATGATATTATGATAGAAAGTCAAAACAGGGTACAGAGTATGGGGATGATTCATCAAAACCTTTATCAGGGGGAAAATCTGGCAGCAATAGAAATGAAGAATTACTTTGAAGACCTTGGAGGCTTTATAATTGATTCATTTAATGCGACAAATAGAATTGTTTTGAAATGTGAAATGAGCCCCTTGGAGCTGGATGTTGATAGAGCCATTCCAATTGGGCTTATTGTCAATGAATTGATTACCAATTCTTTAAAATATGCCTTTCCAGATAAAATGATTGGTGCGATTACCATTTGCCTAAAAGAAACTGATTCCCATTTATATTTGGAATTAGCTGATAATGGAGTGGGAATGGATAAAAATATGGACATAAAGGGAACCGGGTTTGGAACCCAACTTGTACAACTACTGACACAACAACTCGATGGAAAAGTTACATTGACAACGCATGGCGGCACCAAGGTATTTTTTGAATTCCAAATAAATTCAGCAGCATGAGCAGTACAAGCAGGATATTGATCGTGGAAGATGATATGATTATTGCAGCCAATATTTCATTGCAACTTTCCAAGTTGGGGTACGATGTCACAGGCATAGAGTCTAGGGGAGAGGATGCCATCAACCATGCTTTGGATAATCATCCTGATATCATCTTAATGGATATCCATCTAAAGGGTGTGATTGATGGAGTGGAAACTGCAAAATTGATTCAAAAAAAGGCAGACATTCCATTGATTTACCTGACTGCAAATTCAGATGAAGCTTCATTTCAAAAAGCCAAGGAAACCCATCCTTATGCATTCATTTCAAAGCCTTTCAATAAACT
The DNA here is from genome assembly GCF_003003005.1 of Mongoliibacter ruber. GTDB lineage: Bacteria > Bacteroidota > Bacteroidia > Cytophagales > Cyclobacteriaceae > Mongoliibacter > Mongoliibacter ruber. Next base: position 17,800 of record NZ_PVTR01000017.1, on the reverse strand, counting down.
GAACTTAGAAAGAACAATCGCTCTGGTAATTGAAAAAATAATAGATGAAAAAAAGGAAATCAAAAAAGAAGAAGAAATAGTAGAAGCCTTAGAAGACAGGATTTTTATTCGCAATCAACATAAGCTGATCAAGATCATGCTGGATGAAATCCTTTATATAGAAGCAGAAAGAAATTACTCTCATATTGTTACTTCCACCCAAAATTACACGATTGTAAGTCCTTTACACAGTTTTTGTGAAAAGATGGTGTGCAAAGATTTTTTACGTGTTCACAGGTCATATGTGGTCAATATCAAAAAACTTGATGCCGTGGCAGAAGCACATTTGGAAATTGAGAGAAAGATAATTCCAATCAGTAAAATGTATAAAGACAATCTGATGGCAGCGTTAAGAAAAATTTGAATTTTCGTCGGCTGTGAAACCCAGACTTGAAGATTATTATCTCAGCTTACAATATCCTCCCCTCCGAATACAAATCATATGCAGCGACTAAGGTTCTGTGTTCAGGTGAATTTCCATATCGCGCAAATTCTTTGATTTCCGACCGGTTTTCTACATAGACAGCCAAGTATTTCATGTCCAAATCATCCCAAACGACCAATAAATAGGCATACGGGATTTTACTACTTCTCCCCAATTCTAGCCAATTTTCAAACAGTGATTCTTCGAGAGATTGGGGGTAGTCAGGACTGTCAAACATAGATTTTTTATTTTTTGTAAAAGTAGGCAGTAAGCCATGATTGCCAAAATTCAAGTATAATTAATAGCTTAAATACCAGTTTCGGGACTCTAAACGCTAAGATAATCTTTCATAAAATGTAAATATCATCCACCGATTTCGTCTGTGGTGACTTTTTGGAGTACTCCCGCCAACTCGAATAAGTGTGGGCTAGTCATGACTAAAGGATTTTTTCTATTTTCAACAAAAATCTCAACTGTGCCACCGTCTGTATTCAGGTATATATCCTGTATTTTTCTAATAGGATAAGACCTCGTATTTCTACCTTCCTGTATTTCCAAAACCCTATCGGTAACCCTTATTAATCCTTCCATATCCAATTGATAACCAACGGATTTGTAACGGATTCTATTTGCTTGCCAACTGTCTAATATTCGTTGATTTAATAATCGTCCGTGACCTTCAAAAAAAGCACGTTCACTACCTACAAGTGCTCTGCTGATTTCAATCCTTGTCAAAGGCTGGACTTGTAATTGCCTCAACGCCTGAAATTTTTCTATCAACTCCTTTTCTGCGTTGATCATTTCACTTGGGATTTGCCAAGAAGTCTCGATCTGCGAAATTAGTATTTGCTCTGCAGGACTAAGTTGGTGATCTGCAAGCACAAACTCCACAGCATCGGTGTATTGTCCCAAAGCAATGTCTACAGCATTTTCTCTATCAATAGGCAGAAAAACAAGTAAGACAGATAAATCTAAAATTTCTCCTTCTGTCAGTTGTTTCTCCAACCAATTATTGAGAATCATTGGGGCAAGGTTTACTTTGGATTTTTCATCTAATGACTCAGTATATTTTTCCCAATTACCCTGGTTTTGCTCAAGGGGTTTTAAATGTTGTAAGGAATCGAAAGCCAGCATCAGGTTGTTCCGCTTACTTCGTTGTTTATTATAGAAGATCAACATCAGCAAGCCAATGACAGCAATGGCTAGCTTGATACTCAGATTACTTACCAACAAGCTGACTCCCAACAAGACAATGCCTCCTATAAGAAGTAGTGGGTTATTCTTTTGGAAAATATCAGTAAAAACAAATGCGTCTCGGTTTAAAACAGGGAGTGCAGGATATGTTAGCCCCGTATCTGTGAAAATTTCCTCTTCGGGATGGGTTTGTCTATTGCTTGTGCCTTGATTTGCTTGTGCACCAATATTGCCTAAATTTTTTCTATAATAGAGTCCATGTCTACCACCATGAACATATGACCGGCCTCGGGAATTGATACCAATCCTTGCTCCTTTTACCCCGGCAGAAAGTCCAAGCCCACTCTTGGATAGGTTTACCCTCAAGGGCCCAAAATTTATTCCTTTTCTTAAATAAAAAGCCATAGGGTAATTATAGTTTAAAAATTAGGCAAAACCATAACTATTGTGGCTGAATTGAAAAATGATGAAAGCAAAAAAATAGCGAGGTCTTCCGACCTCACTATGTTTGAAAAAATCGTTCACCTTCTGATGTCGAAGTTTCCTTCTCTGACGACGATCTTCTCGCCGGTCGCAGGCGACTTGACATCGAAAGCAAACTCACCCCTTATCCTTGTTTCGCTTATATCACGTATCCTTATAAAACCCTGTTCTACTTCTGAGAAAATAGTGGCATTTCGGCTTTCATCCCACCAAGTGAGACCTACACCAAACCTTCCGAGATCTCCTCCAGCCAAAAATGAATCCCTCAGCGTGTAAAGTCCTGTAGTCAATTCAATCTCTTCTTCATCATACATTTGAATGCCGATAAGAAATTGAGGATTGACAGGGTCTGAACTGTCCCAGATGTCAAGTCCTGCGACATGAAGTTCAAACTCGGAAATGTATTGCGTAACGAACTCACCTGTAGCTTCAAACTCTCCTGTGATGGCATCTCTTGCTTCAAAACTTGTATTGGATGTCAATGCATTTCCCGAGTCTCCATCGTCTTCCAGACATGAAGTCAGGATAGAAAATGAGAGTAAACAGAAAAGTGATATGTAGAATTTAAAATAGTACTTTTTCATTTGTAATTTTTTGAAATGGAAGTCCCCTTAAGGCTTCTTTTTGGAAATCTTTTATGTAATCCAAAGCTAAAGCGAAGGATTTATTCTGAAATTTTGGAAGAGCGGACTTTCTGACGAATGATGATGTACGATATTACAAAACCAATTACAATAAACACTAAACTGCCAGTTAGATAGCCCTTTCCGTATGCACTTAGCTCTTCAAAATGACCGACGTATTTAATGAAATTAAACAATCCGATGGTAAGCATCAGGAGGGCCAAGCCGAGTAAAAGGTTTTTCATTGAAAATGTAGAAAAGGGGGAGGTACGGGCTCCCCCGATCTTTAATTATCTTGTGACTTTGGTAGTGGTAGGTGTGTAGATACCAAATGTAATCATGTTCAGTAACCCATCCACAAAAGTGTGTTGAATGTGCACATCGTAATCAGCAGCACCATTTGCCATTGACTTTGGATCAGAAGTTCCTATAGGAGCCAATCCATAAATAAGATAATGATTCTTTTGTGTTACAGTAGCACCAGTTTGAGCACCATTTCCTACACTGAATTGATACGTGTAACATGAGCTCGTACTGATCATAAGAAGACCTGCAAAGAGAAAACTGTAAAATGTACTTTTCATAAATTGAAAATTTAAGATGATAAAATTTGTTTTACGCAATTTACTTATTGATTAAGTTTGAAATCAAATATTTCAATAAGTAAAATTCTGTTTTTTAATCTAATTACAATATAGTTGATTAATTTGAATTCTAGTACAAATTGCGCAATAGATCGCTTGTTAGAAACAGAAGGTTATTGTAGCCGTACTTCGGATTAGAATTTGGCCTTTTTCAAATAGAGGTAAAGTAAACTGAATATCAGAACTGATCAGTTTCTACTGATGATATCGTAAAATTCAATGAGTAAATGTCTCTTTTGCTTGCTTACCGGTAGTGAGTTTCCATTATCCATGATGACATAGCCTCCATCGGTTTTATTGTATTGCTTGAGGTATTTAGGGTTGATGAGATAACTTTGGTGAATCCTTAAAAACAAATAATTGCATAGCGTTTTTTCCACGTCTTTTAGCGTTTTGCTGATCAGTTTGCTTTCGCCTGTTTGTAAGAAAATTTTTGTGTAATTGTTTTCACTTTGACAATACAGAATGTCTTCCGTTTTGAGAAACTCAAACCCATTAACAGTAGGGATGGCAATTTTACTTTTTACAAATCCCTCATTTTTTATCTTGGACAGTAAGTCTTTTACTGCTGTTTCATCCAATAGGTAGGACCTTTTTTGTTGTTCCTTTTTCCAATCTTCCAACACATCTTTTAATTCATCGATATCTACAGGCTTTAGTAAAAAATTGAAGGCTTTATTTTTGAATGCCTGAAGGGCATATTCGCTGTATGCTGTGGTGAATATGACATCAAAATCAATTTTGTCCAATTGATCTAACAGCTCAAACCCATTAAGTAGAGGCATTTCCACATCCAAAAACAGTATGTCCACCTTGAGTTTTGGCAATTCAAGTAAGGCTTCCATTGGTTTCGATGTTTTAAAAATAATGTGATGGCCGAGTTCTAAAGTTTCAAGATCCATTTCAAGGCTCTCAATACAGTGTTTTTCGTCATCCACAATGGCTATGTTCATGTTTTTTGGTTTTTATGGGGTGAAAGGCTTATGCCAATTGAATCTGCACTTCTGTTCCTCGAGGCTTTTGATTTTCATCTTTGTGGTCCAGAGTGGTCAGGTTCATTTTCTGCTTGGTTATTTTGTTGAATAGGTCTATTCTTTGCTGGGTAATGGTGACTCCCATGCTTTTATGACCGTTTAATTGATGTGCGGGTTTTGGCTGTCTCCCCACACCATTGTCCCTGATAGAAATGGTCACACCTTCTTCAACTTTTGCAATGGAAATACTGAGTTTTTTGAGTTCGGAATTACTTGGCAGCAGGCCGTGCCAAATAGAATTTTCTACAAAGGGCTGTAAAATCATTGGTGGTACTTTGATGTTTTTGAGATCCTCATCTGCCATTTGATTGAGACAAACTTCAAAGTCTAGTTTTTCTTCAAACCTGTTCTCCTCGAGCATGATGTATTTTTTTGTCAGTTCAAGTTCCTCTTCCAATGAGACGGTGGGCATTTTACTGGTTTGAAGGATATCCCTTACAAACCTACTCAGGGTAGTGAGGTATTTGATAGCCTCTTTTTTCTGTTCTTTTTGAATCAATAATTTTATGGAATTGAGGCAGTTGAATAAAAAATGCGGATTCATCTGCATACGTGTGGCCAGAATTTCGGCCTGTAACAAGTCATTTTGAAATGCAGATTCAAGCTCTTTTCTCTTCTGCTCTTCTTGCTGTATAGCCAGATTTTTTTTCAAGTTGAGGTTTCTTAGACTCAAGATGATCACCAAGGTGATGGCTAATATGGCTAAGATCAAACCGAAAAGAATGGTGCGTTCCCTTTTGAACCTTTCCTCAGACAATAAAAACTGTTGTTCTTGCACTTCTTTTTCGGCCTGAAGTAAGTTGAGCTCAGCTTCTTGTTTTTCAAAATCATATTCCATTCGCAAGCCTTCAATGGTTGCTTCTTGGTCAATCAGGCTAAGACTGTCTTTGTATGCGCTGGCGGTTTTGAAGTAGGTCAAAGCTTGGCCAAAATCTCCTCTTCGCTCATAAGTGTCAGACATCAAACGTGCACTTTCCATTATCAAGGCCTTGTTATTGACTTCCCTAGAGAGGGTAAAGGCTTGTTGAAAATAATTCAAACTTTTAGTCAGGTTATTTTTTTGTTTGCTGACTTCTCCGAGTGCAATCATCATACTCGCAACCTTATGTTGCTGATCTATCTCTTTGAAAATATCAATAGCCTTCTCATAGTAATTTTGTGCTAACTCAAGGTCTTGCCCTTCTTCCAAATATGAATGTCCATAATATTCATAAGTCATAGCAATACCGTGTTGATCCTTTCTTTCGTTATTGATGATCAGGAGGTCGTCAAGGTACTTTCTAGCAGTCTGATAATCTTTTTTTCTCGAATAGTAACTCGCTATGGACAGGTAATTCATTGCCATACCGAGTGTGTTCTCTTGTTGCTCTTCGGTTTTCAATGCTTTCAAGTAAAACTGCAAAGCCTCTTCGCTCTTACCTTCCATATAGCTCAAGGAATTGCCCAAGCCATTGGAGGCGATAGCGATATTCCTTAAATCCTCTTCCTCTTCAGCAATCTTCAGTGCATACAGGTAATGTTCTACAGCCAAATCGTAGGCTTGATCATACCTTGCCGACACGCCGGCATTGTTTGCAAATCGCATTTTGAAATAAGGATCTACATTTCGGTTTTTTATAAGTTCAAGCGCTCTTACATGAAGGGGAGTAGACTTGGCATACCGGGAGTGATACCTGTAAAGGAGGCCAAGGTTATCCAGACTTTCTGCCAATAGTAAAGTGTCAGTGTGCTTTTCTGCCAACTCCAAGGCAATTTCGGCATAGTGAAAATCGTCCTTATCAGCCGGATCCAATCTGTGGATCTGCCTTGATAGATACATAGCAGTTCTAATTTTGCTAGAATCATTGATATCCAGATTCATGACACTTTTCAGGCTATCCAAATCGGAATTGGCAGAGGCTGAAAAATGAATAAAAACTGATATCAAGTACAAGAAAAAAAGTCGGAGGTACATTTTACTTGGTAATTAATGAATTTAGGGACAGGAGTATGGTGCTTACTTCATTTCAAATAAGATAAATATTTCTTTAATCAACTAAAATTAATCGGGTTTCGCAAGTTAAAAATAGATGATTGGGCAAAAAATTATGATTGAAAAATCTAGATCTACTTTTCAAGTATTAATTCCATTTTTGTTTGGAGAAAAATTGGATTTTCACAAATAGAACAAAAAATTTAAGAATGGAGCTTAATTAGAATTGGTCGAAGATAGGCGAGAATTCAATGGGTTTAAGTTATTGATTGCGGATATTAGCATAATACGGTTTTTTATTTACACATATCTATTTTTTACACAATAAATATTGGTTTATATTTGAATTAATATTGTTCCAATTTTTAATAAAATCAATTTTAAACTTCAATCAACATTTTAATCATGGTACAGAAACATCTACTAAAATTCAGTCTTATTTTATGTTTTTTAATTGCTATGGCATCGCAGGTGCAAGGGCAGGTATTTAAAGAAAAAGACCTGGTGCTTAATGGTGGTTTAGGTCTAGGAAGTACATTTGCTGCTGGATGGGGTGGTGGATTTGGACTTCCTTTGGGAGTGGGAGCTGAATACGGTGTTGCCACCCTTGAAAAAGGTGTCATCGGAGTAGGGGCGGAATTTGGTTATGCCAGTTACAATTTCTATTCAGTCAGTACTTTCGGCGTTAGAGGCTCTTATCACTTTGCAGAGCTTTTAGATCTAGAACAAGATAACCTAGACCTGTATGGTGGAATTGGACTGTATTACAGAAACTTTAATTTTGATGGGATAATCTTTTCGAATAGTGGCTTATTCCCGTCTTTTCATGCCGGTGCCAGGTATTATTTTTCAGAAAAATTTGGGGCTTATGGTGAGATTGGCAACACCTGGGCTTGGCTTAACCTTGGAGTGGTTTTAAAATTATAGTATTAAGTAAAAGCTAAGTTGTTTGCTTTCTCTATTATCTGAAATTTGATTTCGATTTTGAGTTGATTTTCCTAACTTGAAAAATTAACACATGAAATAACCAAAGAATGATGAAAATAGGAATCAATAGCACTTTGAAGTTTGGGGTAGTACTTTTAGTTGCAAGCACTTTTTTTCTGCACATGCAACCTCAAGCCAATGCCCAAAAAGTAAAGACAAAAGCAAAAAAGAGTTATTCAGAACTGAAGTCCGAAGCTTACCCTGAAAAAGGGGAAGATGTCAACAACACTTGGAATTCTGTAAGCAATATGAGGGTTGGGTTTCAAGTTGAGGAGCCCAGCCCCCATACTACCCAAATGAGTACTCCCGAATCTGAGGAGATCATTGGGCGGTGGAACCTCACTTTAGACAAGAATGGAAAAGAAGCTCCTTCTTGGCTTGAAGTTAAACTTTCGGGGTTTAAAGTTTTGGTTGGGTATTTTGTCGGGGATGACGGCAGTGCAAGACCTGTATCCAAGGTTCATTTTGACAATGGAAAGGTATCCTTTACTATTCCTCCGCAGTGGCAAAACACAGAACAGGATTTGGTCTTTGAGGGAATGGTTCAGAATGGAAAACTTGTAGGCACCATTCAACATCCAATGGGAGAGAAATACCAATTTGTTGGTGAAAGGGCTCCTTCTTTGGTTAGGGATAAAGCGCCTCAATGGGCTGAACCAATCAATATTTTTAATGGAAGTAACCTTGATGGTTGGCATGCGGACAAAGATGAAAATCAGTGGAAAGTAGTCAATGGTAATCTCATAAGTGAAGTTTCAGGAGCCAATTTGATCACTGACGAAAAGTATGATGATTTCAAACTTCATGTAGAATTCCGTTATCCAGAAGGAAGTAACAGTGGACTGTTTCTGAGAGGTAGGTATGAAGTGCAGATCCAGGATGACAAGGGGAAAGAACCTTCTTCGGTGCTTTTTGGGGGGATTTATGGATTTTTGACACCAAATGAGATGGTAGCCAAATCAGCAGGGGAATGGCAGACTTTTGACATTACCTTGGTAGGCAGAAGACTCACCATAGTAGCGAATGGGAAAACAATTATCTGTGATCAGATCATTCCTGGAATTACAGGAGGAGCATTGGATAGCCACGAGGGAAAAGCCGGTCCTCTTATGTTGCAGGGAGACCACGGACCTGTGGAGTTTAGAAAAATTGTATTGACGCCGGGGAAGTGATGAACTGGAGACTAGATTGTTAAAGGTTAAAAAGTTAAAGGTTTGGTGGATTGTGGGTGTAGGGTTTTTGACGAACTGACGAACTGGGGAATTGATGAACTGGGGAATTGACGAACTGACGAACTGACGAATTGATGAACTGGGGAACTGATGAATTGGGGAAGTGATGAACTGACGAACTGATGAACTGACGAACTGAGACCAGAACACCAAACCTTCAACTCAGGATTAACCCCAATCTGAAATCTGAAATCTAAGATCTACACTCTACAATTGTTGTGTCAAAAGCGAAGCTTATCAGCGTTCATCTGCGATATCTGTGGGAAATAAATACTTTCCCCGCCGTGAGTGTCCCCACTCATGGCCATTTAAGCGTTCGGAACCTTCAATACGCTAGGTTCTTAATTTTATCCCGATTCTCTTCGTTCTCGGGATCTACGTTGCACTTCGATTTCAATCCTATTTCTTCACCACCGTGAATGTTAACTCATGCCATTGACATTTCGGTTTTTCCTGAAATTTGAGGAAGGTAGTCCTTCCACATCCCTGTTTTTGGCGGAAAGCCTTGTTCAATAGCAAGCATAATGCGGCCAAAAACCAAAATCAAATTATCAACCATAATCCTCGGGTTTCAACCCGAGGCTATTAACATTTAACCCCTTTGGGGTCTTAGATAATCTATTCCCTAGAGATTATTCCTGTTGTATTTCCAATTACAAAAGAACTCTAAACAGAGGATTTCTCCCCTCTCCATTAAGGGAGAGGGGTCGGGGGTGAGGGTATTAGTGATTGTAGAATCGATTAATTGTAATTGGGCGGATTGTGAATGTGGTACTGCCGTAAACGGACTTTTAATATCTTTTTGAGCTACAAGCTCAAGAATCATAAATCCGAAGGTGCAACCTTCGGATATCGCACCACCTTTAACAATAAATAGAATTTTAAGGGTCTAAAATAAAAAACAAAAAGCATTGAGAGCATCAATTCGCTTTATTCCTTAGACTTATTTCTATTGTATTTCTACTGTATTTCCACAATGTATCTACTTTATTTCTTTCCCCGCCTTGAGTGTCCCCACTCATGGCCATTTAAGCGTTCGGAACCTTCAATACGCTAGGTTCTTAATTTTATACCGATTCTCTTCGTTTTCGGGATCTACGTTACACTTCGATTTCAATCATATTTCCTATATTTCTTCACCACTGTGAATGTTAACTCATGCCATTGACATTTCGGTTTTTCCTGAATTTTGTGATAGATGATCCTTCCACATCCCTGTTTTTGGCGGAAAGCTTTGTTCAATAGCAAGCATAATGCGGCCAAAAACCAAAATCAAATTATCAACCATAATCCTCGGGTTTCAACCCGAGGCTATTAACATTTGACCCCTTTGGGGTCTCAGATAATCTATTCCCTAGAGATTATTCCTGTTGTATTTCCAACTACAAAAGAACTCTAAACAGAGGGTTTCTCCCTTCTCCATTAAGGGAGAGGGGTCGGGGGTGAGGGTATTAATGATTGTAGAATCGATTAATTGTGATTGGGCGGATTGTGGATGTGGTACTGTCGTAAACGGACTTTTAATACCTTTTTGAGCTACAAGCTCAAGAATCATAAATCCGAAGGTGCAACCTTCGGATATCGCACCAACTTTACCAATTAATGGTTTTTTTGGGCCGTTAATTAAAAAAGATACCCTCATTTCTATTGAGTTCTAAGCCCTATTCCCATTATATTTCTCCTGTATTTCTATCCTATTTCCACTATATTTCTTCATCACTCTTTGCCTCCATCGAGACCTTCGGGTTTTTGAAAACCCCAAAGGTCAGGGACTGCTAACCTTTGAGGTCTTTTTTGAACCTCGAAGGTTTTTTTGTCAGAAAAAGTAGAAACAATAAAAGGCTTTTTTACTGAAAAGAATCTTCGGCGTTTTGGAAGCCCCAAAGGTCAACATCAACCCATCTTAATTCTTGTTTCTTGTCTCTTGTATCTTGTATCTTATCTCTAAACTCGCTACTCCCCCGAAATACTTCGGGACAGGCTTTCATCCTTTCCCTTCCCCTCATCCTTCCTCTTCTTCCTCTTCCCAAGCTCCGCGGCTTCGGACGATATCATAGGCTTGCATGATGGCAGCGCGCATGGATCCTTCGTCGGCCAGGTTCTTTCCAGCAATATTGTATGCAGTTCCATGGTCCGGCGAGGTACGGATAATTGGCAAACCAGCTGTGAAATTGACCCCGGTTTCAAACGCCAAAGTCTTGAATGGAATCAATCCCTGATCATGATACATAGCCAATACACCATCAAATTTTTTGTGGTGCAACATTCCAAAAAAGCCATCAGCAGGGTAAGGACCAAATACCAAATGACCTTTTTCCTTAAACTCTGCTACTACAGGCTTGATGATTGTTTCTTCTTCATCACCCAATAATCCATCTTCACCGGCATGAGGGTTAAGTCCCAAAACAGCTACTTTAGGCTTGTTGATACCGAAATCATTTTGAAGTGAGTCCAACATCAATTGCAGCTTTTTTCTGACACTCTCGGGATTGATTTTCTGTGAAACTTCCTTGATAGGAATATGACCAGTAACCAATCCTACCCTGATGTCTTCTGCCACCAAAAACATAAGGCTTTCTTTTACCTCGAATGCTGCTGTCAAAAACTCAGTATGACCAATAAATTTCTTTTCAGGGGTATTGATATTGTTTTTATTGAGAGGAGCCGTGACCAAAGCATCCAGTTTCTCGGATTTCAGGTCATTTATAGCATGCTCCAGTGCTGCCAAGGCCATTTTACCGGCTTCTTGGGTTTCTACCCCAGGAATCACCTCAGGACTTTCTTCTACCACATTGATCAGATTGATTTTTCTGTGGTGAACTTCGTCAATGGATTTGATCTGCATGAAATTGAAATCTTCCAATTCCAGTTGTTTGCGGTAAAAAGTCAGTGCTTTACCATGTGCATATATTACCGGTGTGATAAGACGCTGAAGCCTATTGTCCAAAAGTGCTTTGATGGTGACTTCCGCGCTGATTCCGTTGATATCTCCAATACTGATTCCGATGACGGGTTTATTTTTTCTTTGATTCATTAAGTTAACTTATTCAAAATGACAAGAATTTTAAGAGGTATACCACTTCTTTCATCCCTCAGTGAACAAAACTTTAGAAAACCGACTTTTTTATTGTCCTCTTCCTCACGCTTTCCAGGGAATTAGAATTATTTATAGTGCTTTGTGATAATTCTCTTAATTTTGAGATGCAATTTATAGAAAATAATCAAAGGAAAGCATATGGAGAAGGTCAAACCCAAAAAACACCTTGGACAACATTTTTTAATTGATCTTAGTATAGCCGAAAAAATTGCAAAGGCTGTAACTGGACATGAGGGGATTAACAAGGTTTTGGAGATAGGTCCTGGAATGGGGGTATTGACTGATTTTCTTTTACAGGAAAAAAGAGACTTGTATCTTGTAGACATAGACAAAGAATCTATTGCCTACCTACATAATAAATACCCTGATTTGGGTGAAAAAATCATTGAGGCTGATTACCTTAAAAAAGACTTTGCACCGATCATGGGAGGGCCTTACATAGTGGCGGGTAATTTCCCATACAATATCTCTTCACAGATTTTCTTCAAAGTCTTGGAGGAAAGAAATTCAGTCAAAGAGGTTGTGTGCATGCTGCAAAAAGAAGTGGCGGAACGTATAGCTTCACCCAAGGGAAATAAAAGCTATGGGATACTTTCTGTCATGCTTCAGGCATTCTATGATATTGAATACCTTTTTACTGTCCCGCCTGATGTGTTTAATCCTCCTCCCAAAGTCAATTCGGGAGTGATCCGCTTAACCAGAAACACTGTCAATGAATTGGCCTGTGATGAAAAAGTGTTTTTCAAGGTGGTCAAACAGGCATTCAGTACTAGGAGAAAAACGCTCCGAAATTGTATGAAAGGGATGGGGCTTAAAGATGGACTGCACGAAGACCCTATGTTGGACTTGAGGGCCGAACAACTGGATGTGCAGGATTTTATTTCACTAACCAATAAAATACAGGAATCTTGGAACCAATAAAAACATTTGAATTATCCAAAGAGTACCTGGAGAGCTTTAGAATCGGTATCGAAGAGCAACAGAATGATTTTATTCTGGAATCTCTGGAGGGAGTCAATGTGGCTGATATCGCTGCATTGCTGGATGAGCTAAACCTAGAAGAAGCAATATATGTCTTGAGGTTGTTGTCACATGAGACAGCAGCTGATATCATGATAGAGTTAGATGAAGTCTCTGTCAACAAAGTCATCCGGGAAATGGAAGCCATAGAACTGGCTTCCCTTATCGATGAGATGGACTCTGATGATGCTGCTGATATTTTGATATTGATGCCTTCCAAGGACAGAGAGGATGTCATCAGTCACCTTCAGGAAAAAGAAAAGTCTGCCAACATCCTAGACCTTCTTCGCTATGATGAAGATTCTGCAGGTGGTCTGATGGCCAAAGAATATATCAAGGCCAACCAAAATTGGAGCGTCATACAGACAATTGAGGAAATCAGAAGGCAGGCGGAAAATGTTGAGAAAATATACTCCATTTATGTAGTAGACAACAAGCAACACCTACTGGGAAGAGTTTCTCTGAAGAAAATCATTCTAGCCGCTTCCAATACAAAGATCATGGATATTTATGAGCCCGAACTCATTTCAGTTCCTACTCATATGGAAGGGGAAGAGGTGGCAGAAATCATGAGAAAATACGATTTGGAATCTGTGCCGGTGGTCAATGCCAAAAATAAGCTTGTAGGGCGAATTACGGTGGATGATATCCTTGATTTGATCCGCGAACAATCGGAAGAGGATATTCAGGCAATGACCGGTATCTCGGCAGATGTAGAGGAATCTGACAGTATTTGGAGAATTTCCAAAGCCCGTTTGCCTTGGTTGATCATCGGTGTTGTGGGAGGATTGATGGGTGCACAGATCATCACCTTTTTTGAAGAAGGGCTCAGCAAATACATTGCCTTGGCTTCTTTTATACCTTTGGTGGCGGCAACTGGTGGGAATGTAGGGATTCAATCTTCTTCCCTTGTGGTGCAGACACTAGCCTCAAAGTCTGTTTTTGATGACTCTCCATGGCAGAGATTTGTCAAAGGTCTGCTGATTGCCTTAGTCAATGGGATAGTACTTGGACTTTTTGTTTTTTCGGTGGTAAAATTCATTTATGGATTTGATTCTATTTTTGGCTTTACCATTGGTCTGTCCATGTTTTTCGTGGTATTGATGGCCTCATTTATGGGGACTGTGACCCCATTGGTGCTGGATAAGTTTGGCGTCAACCCCGCAATTGCCTCCGGCCCTTTTATCACCACAGCAAATGATCTTTTGGGTTTGGCTGTATACTTTGGCGTCGCCATGTACTTACTTAATCTTTAAACCTGATAGATATGATTACCTGCGTTTTTGCCAGTAAGGGAAAATCACAGATCAACCCCAATGTTAGAAACAATAATCTATAAATTTCAAAATCACCCCCATTTATGCCGATTGATAAAGTACTTATTATTGATGAAATGCACCTTTCTATCATCCCTCTTCTTGAAAAAGAAGGATATGTGGTGGATTATCACCCGGAGATAAAAAGAAGTGAAATTTTAGACAAAATTGATCAGTACACAGGGATTATCATACGTTCCAAAACTCCTATTGACCGGGAATTGCTGCTCAAGGCCAAACAGCTCAAATTTATTGGAAGGGCAGGAGCGGGCTTGGACAAGATTGACTTGGATTACTTGGTCCAACATGACATCAAGCTTTTCCATGCAGCTGAAGGCAATATGGACGCGGTGGGAGAACATGCGGTCGGAGGGCTCTTGGCCTTATTTAACCATATCAACAAAGCTGATGCTGAAGTAAAAAAAGGTGTCTGGAAAAGAGAAGAAAACAGAGGAGAAGAGTTGATTGGTAAAACGGTAGGGATCTTTGGCTATGGAAATATGGGATCATCCTTTGCCAAGAAACTGGCTGGATTTGATGTTAATATTCTGGCCTATGATAAGTACAAATCCGGTTTCGGGAATTTTCACGTCAGAGAAGCCTCTTTGGGGCAGGTACTTGAAGAAGCTGATATCCTGAGTATGCACGTGCCATTGACTTTGGAAACGAGAAATTTTCTAAATCTCGATTTGTTGGAAAGGTTCAAAAAACCCATCTACTTTATCAACACAGCAAGGGGGGAGATCATTTCTTTTGATACCTTGAATGAGGCTTTGGATAGAGGGATATTTAAAGGAGCGGTTTTGGATGTGTTGGAAAATGAGAAATTTGCAACTTTCACAGCTGATCAGAAAATAGCCTTTGAGAAATTGGCAGTCAGAGACAATGTGATCTTTAGCCCACATATTGCGGGTTGGACTTTTCAGTCTTATGAAAAAATCAATGAGGTCTTGGTGGAGAAAATAAGGAAAGCTTTCGAGGAGTAAAACTCAACAGACCATTTCGATACCCTGTTTTTTTCTTTCAACCTTATAATGCTTAACTTGAAGTAAAGTCGACAGAAATCATGGTATCAAAATCGCAATCAAATATCAATTCTCCATTGTCATCTCTAGAAGATTGGGAGGATGACTTGTTACAAAGATATCCTGAACCAAAAACTCAAAGTTCAAAAACCAAGAAGGAATATCGAGATTACAGCAATACAGAAAGGGTCGATACGGTGAGGGATTTTTATAAGCTCAATCATACCTATCAAACTTATGATTTTGTCTGTAACAAGGAAGAAGAGTTTTTAAAGTTCGATAAAAAGGAAATGCCCTTTTGGGAAGCGATCAAGTTTCTGAACACTCTTGTAGACGATTCCGATCCGGATACGGATTTGGACCAACTCCAACATTTATTGCAAACTTCAGAGGCGATCAGAAGGGATGGACACCCTGATTGGTTTGTGCTGACAGGCTTTATCCATGATTTGGGTAAAGTACTTTGCTTGTTTGGAGAACCCCAATGGGCAGTAGTTGGAGATACTTTTCCGGTAGGTTGTCAGCACGCTGAAAAAATAGTATTTCCTGAGTTTTTTGATTTGAATCCTGACAGCAAAGATGAAAGGTATAATACCAAATACGGTATCTATGAACCACATTGCGGTCTTGACAATATAAAGATGTCTTGGGGACATGATGAATACCTTTATCAGATGGTCAAGGATCATCTTCCTGAGGAGGCACTTTACATGATTCGCTACCATTCTTTTTATGCCCAACACAGGGAAGGGGCTTATGGACATTTTCTAAATAAAAAGGACCGGGAGATGTTTAAATGGGTTGATAAATTCAATCCATATGATCTTTATTCCAAACTTCCGGAAAAACCTAATGTCAAAGCATTAATGCCTTATTATGAAGATTTAGTTGCGAAATACCTTCCTCCGGTTTTGAAATTTTAGATAAAATTTATGGTTTTGGAGAGTTTAGTGGAAAATTCACAAGATGGAAATAGGCATTTCGGTAAAATAATCTTTTCAAACCTTATTGATTGGTTTGTGTGATAAGAATTGTTACTTTTGTAGAGTTACATATAAAACAAAGACAAAGAAACGGTTTCAGCAATGAGACCGTTCTTTTATTTTTCATAGCCATAGCAAATAAAATAAAGCATGAGTCAGATACAGTATTACACCGAAGAAGGATTAAAGAGGCTGAAAGATGAGCTTCATGAGTTGAAGACCAAAGGTAGGTCTGATATAGCCAAGCAGATCGCTGAAGCGAGAGACAAAGGTGACCTTAGTGAAAATGCAGAGTATGATGCTGCCAAGGATGCTCAAGGTTTGTTGGAGTTGAAAATAGCCAAACTTGAAGGTGTGGTAGGTAATGCCCGTGTAATGGACAATTCCAAAATGGATACTTCCAAAGTAGGGATTCTATGTACAGTGAAGATCAAAAATCTCAAAAATAAAATGACGGTAGCCTATACCTTGGTGTCAGAAGAAGAAGCTGACCTTAAGGCAGGTAAGATTTCTTTGGCCTCGCCATTTGGCAAAGGTCTATTGGGTAAGAAAGTAGGTGATGTAGCCGAAATCAAAGCTCCTGCAGGAACGTTGGAGTTCGAAGTTTTGGAAATATCCTATTAAATTCTTCAATCCCGTTGGTATTCCCAATCGGGATTTTTTATTTTTAGCGCTATGGCAAGCATATTTACAAAAATCATCAATAGAGAAATTCCTGCTCACATTGTAGCAGAGGATGACAATTACATTGCTTTTTTGGACATCATGCCTTTGGTGAAAGGGCATGTTTTGGTCGTTCCAAAGGTAGAAGTCGACTATATTTTTGACCTTGAAGACGAGGTGTTGTCGGGTTTGCATGTTTTTTCCAAAAAAGTAGCCAAGGCTATTGACAAAACCATCAAGTGTACAAGGGTAGGAGTGGCAGTAATTGGTTTGGAGGTGCCTCATGTACATGTGCACCTTGTACCCCTGCGCAGCATGGATGATATCAATTTCAACAGAGAAAAATTAAAACTCAGCAAGGAAGAATTGGCTGAAATAGCTGAGACTATACGAGGGGGATTTTAGGGAGCTGATGAACTGGGGAATTGATGAATTGGGGAATTGATGAACTGACGAATTGACGAACCGAGATCAGTACACCAAACCTTAAACTCAGTATTAACCCCAATTTGAAATCTAAGATCTACACTCTACAATTTTGGTGTTAAAGGTTAAAAATGTTAAAAGTTGGGTGGCTTGTGGGTGTGGGGTTTTTGATGAACTGACGAACTGGGGAATTGATGAACTGAGATCAGTACACCAAACCTTAAACTCAGTATTAACCCCAATCTAAAATCTAAGATTTACAATCTACAATTTTGGTGTTAAAGGTTAAAAATGTTAAAAGTTGGGTGGATTGTGGGTGTAGGGGATTGATGAATTGATGAACTGACGAATTGACGAACCGAGATCAGTACACCAAACCTTAAACTCAGTATTAACCCCAATCTAAAATCTAAGATCTACAATCTACAATTTTGGTGTTAAAGGTTAAAAATGTTAAAAGTTGGGTGGATTGTGGGTGTGGGGGATTGATGAATTGATGAACTGACGAATTGACGAACCGAGATCAGTACACCAAACCTTAAACTCAGTATTAACCCCAATCTAAAATCTAAGATCTACAATCTACAATTTTGGTGTTAAAGGTTAAAAATGTTAAAAGTTGGGTGGATTGTGGGTGT
>NZ_PVTR01000016.1 GCF_003003005.1 Mongoliibacter ruber | reverse complement strand
CCTTCAGCAGGCAGATACACGATTCATCAATTCGTCAATTCGTCAGTTCATCGATTTCACAATTACTCAGCCCTACAACCTACCACAAACTCAACTTTTAACATTTTTAACATTTAACGATTCACCTCTAAGGCATCAGTTGATCAATCCTACCTTCAGCAGGCAGATACACTATTCATCAATTCGTCAGTTCGTCAGTTCATCGATTTCACAATTACTCAGCCCTACAACCTACCACAAACTCAACCTTTAACATTTTCAACTTTTAACCTTTAACGATTTGACTTTTGGGTATCAGTTACACAATCTATCAGTTTTTTGCAAATACCAATTGCCCCATTTACCTTCACATTATGATTAAACTGATAGAATGTCCACGCGATGCCATGCAGGGAAGGGCGGAATTTATAGATACTGCCATCAAAGCTGCCTATATAGATCAATTGATGCGTGTGGGATTTGACACCATCGATTTTGGAAGTTTTGTAAGCCCAAAGGCTATCCCCCAAATGCGGGATACCGCAGAAGTGCTTTCGCTCTTGGATATGTTTAAATCCAAGTCAAAGCTACTCGCCATCGTCGCCAATACCAGAGGGGCTGAAGATGCTCTACATTTTGAGGAGATTGATTACCTCGGTTTTCCGCTGTCCGTCTCCGAGACATTTCAACAAAGAAACACCAATAAGTCCATTGCTGAAGCCCTTCAAAGTGTAGAGGAAATCCAAAACAAATGTGAAGTGGCGGGCAAAACTTTGGTCACTTACCTGAGTATGGGATTTGGGAATCCTTATGGAGATCCCTTCTCTCCCGAGTTGATTGCTGATTTTGTGGGAAAATTAGACCAACTTGACATCAAGGTCATCTCCTTTGCAGATACAATAGGCAGTGCTGAACCAAGTTTGATCCGATCACTTTTTGAGATCAATGCAGCCGAATACCCTGAAATAGAGTTTGGCCTACACCTTCATACCCATCCAAATGACCTAGTGCCAAAAATTGAAGCAGCACTCCAGGCGGGTTGTGCGCGATTTGATGGTGCACTAAAGGGTTTTGGTGGTTGTCCTATGGCCAAGGACGATTTGGTGGGCAATGTTGCCACCGAAAACCTCATTCAGATTTTGGAAAGCAAAGGTCATGATTTAGGCTTGGATAAAACCAACCTTGATGAAGCGATGAAACTGGCCAATGTGGTTTTTCTGTGATTTAATAAATATTTAGACCGTTAAAAGGATTACTTAATTCCTATACGTATAAAAGTTTACTTTTGGTGGAAATCAAAAGCGCATGGGGACTAATTCGAAGTTGGCAGTACAGACAAGGATAAACAGGAGAATTCACAAATGGATAAGCATTCCGTTTGTGATTTTCTTGGTTTTGATCGGTATCACTGCTATCCTTTTGGCTTGGAAAAAGGAATTGGGCTTGATCCCCAAGACCCAATCCTCCAAAGTAGAAAATCCCATGGCTTGGATTCAGGTTGAAAGTATCCTGGATATTGCAAAAAGCTATGCAACGGATAGCTTGCAGAAGGATTCAAGCATAGACAGACTGGATTTTAGACCGGATAAAGGAATCGTAAAGGTTATTTTCAAACATCATTTTTCTGAGTTGCAGATTGATGGCTATTCAGGGGAAATACTATCAGTGAGCGTAAGAAATTCTGACCTCGTTGAAAAAATCCACGATGGCAGTATTCTGGATTATTTGATTCAAAGTTCCTCCGAAAATAGCAAACTCCTGTACACAACTTTGACCTCTTTGGTACTGATTGTACTTTGTGTTTCGGGTTTTTACCTTTGGTATAATCCAAAAAGGATGAAAAACCGGAAATACAAAAGTTTATCCAAAGCCGAATCAGTTTGATTTAGTCATCTACTTTTTATATTTGTTCTAGGCTGTACAACCCGTAAATATGGAAGAAGAGATTTTTGACTTTTGGAAGTTTTTGGCAGGCATTGGTGTTTTTCTATGGGGAATGCATCAGTTAGAGACATCTATCAAGGAGCTTGGCGGTAAGTCATTTAGGAACCTGTTACAAAAATCAACCAATACTGCACTGAAAGGAATATTGGTTGGAGCCCTGATCACAGCTGTTTTACAGAGCAGTTCCTTGGTCACATTGATGGTACTGGCCTTTTTAGGTGCGGGTGTAATTTCCCTGAAAAATTCCATAGGTGTAATTCTGGGCGCCAATTTGGGTACTACAATTACAGCATGGATTGTGGCCACTTTAGGGTTCAAACTAAGTGTAGCTGGTTTTGCCATGCCCTTTCTGGGGCTTGGAAGTCTCCTTTATATTTTCAGTTCAAGCCGACCTTTTTTGAAAAATCTAGGAGCTTTTGCCGTAGGCTTTGGATTGTTGTTTTTGGGTTTGGACTTCATGAAAACAGCCATTGAAGCTGTGGCAGATCAAATAGATCTGAGTACTTTTCAAGCATATGGGCTGTGGGTGTATTTGTTGATTGGCATAGTAGTCACTGCCTTGATTCAATCAAGTTCAGCCATGGTTGTGATCATATTATCCTCGATCAACGCTGGGGTAATCGGTCTTATAGAAGGTGCCGTTTTGATTATTGGTGCCAATATCGGGACCACAATCACTGTAGCCATAGGTTCATTAGGTGGTTCAGCGGACAAGAAGAGACTTGCCTTGGCACATACCCTATTCAATGTCATTACAGGTCTTTTGATTTTTATATTCATAGAACCTTTGGTTGACTATACCATGCATCTGTTTGACATCCAAGACCCTTTGATGGAATTGGTATTGTTGAATACATTGATCAATCTGATCGGGATTGTTTTGTTTTTCCCTTTCATTCCCAGGCTAGAAAAATGGCTTCAGCACAGGTTTAAGTCCTCTGAACCTATAGGTTTTTCCAAATTTATCAAAAATGTCAGTCCAAAAGTCCCCGAAGTAGCTATAGCGGCTTTAGAAAAAGACATGCAATATGCCTTTGAGCGGACTATTTCATTTTTGACAAGTGTATGGAAGGAAAGCGATGAAGAGAAAAAACAAATATCTGTATGGCGTAGAATCCTCCAGCAGCCGAAGGACTTGATGGAGCAATACAAACAGATAAAGGCTTTGGAGGATGAACTTACCAGTTACCACATCGACTTGCAGGAAGAAAACCTAAGCATTGAAGATGCAGAAAGACTGACTTCATTAATGTTGACCTTGCGTACCCTTGTATATGCCTCGAAAGATCTAAAGGACGTCATGCACAACATCAAGGAAATGGAAGATAAAGAAGATAACTTGACCAAAAAGTATTATCATCATTTGAAGCAGTATACTTTTGAATATTTGAAAGAAATCAAAACCTACCTTCAGGCCGAATCGATTGAAGGAGCACAACCTGATTGGATAGCAAAGAATGCGCGAAAATACGATTATTGGATCGTGAACCTGTATCAAGAGTACAAGAACCACACACAGGAATTCCCCATTTCTACTATGACGAACGTCTTGAAGCAAGTTATATCAAGTTTGGACAACCTTGGTAGCGCTTCTATTCATTTCAAAACAAAAACAAGAATAGTAATTGACAAAGAATAAAAAAGCTACCTGAAAAAATCAGGTAGCTTAGGCAAATCAAGGGTGATTAGACAACCTTATCTTTAAGGGTTATCCCTTTTTTAGTTTTTAAACAGATCCCACATCAGTAAATGCTTGAGATCTACAATACAATTCTATTTTTGATACTCATCTACTCCATTTATGTCTTATCCTGAACCACTATTTTCCAGAAATCTCCTTTGCACTTCGATTTCTATCTAAATATATGGTTATGAAGTATCTAAGATATGAAATTTTAATTCACTTTCACACTTAATACTGGAAGATCGGACTTAAATAATACAGTATCTGTTACCCCTACCAAGTAAGAATTTTTACCTTTTCTATTGGTTGAAGCTATCCCTATGAATCCCATTTTATGGCTATCTGCAAAATCCACGATACCGTTTTCTGTTTCCTTGTGGTTGTAGATATGTTTGTGGATCACCAGGTCTTCAAATCCTTTTGCGTATTTATCCATTTTCTTTTGTGCATCAGACGAATTGGTAAACTCTGACGGTGTATTGACATAGAGAAAATGAACGGAGGTTTTGAAGTCTTTCAGTACAGCTTTCATTTTGGTAAAAGCGGGTCTTGAATCTTCGTCAAACATAGAGGCAAAAGCCATTTTTCTCATCGCATTGCCATCCATCGCATTTTTTACTGCCAGGACTGGGCAATTAGCATCTCTGAGAACTTTTTGAAGATTGGAACCCAGAAACTTCTCCTTGGTATGCTCTTTACCATAGGCGCCGATGACAATCAGATCAGCTTTATGGCTTTCCGCTACATTCAATATAACATTGAAGGGAAAACCCACATCTACAAACATTTCTACAGGCACACCTCCCAGCTTGTGATCCAGCACAAAAGCTTTGAGTTTATCCTTTGCTTCTGCAACTGCATCAATGATGTTTTGATTTTCGTTTTTCTTTTTCTCACTGAGTTTATCCCAGTCCAAACTGGAGCCCACCACATTAATACAAGTAATACTGCTATTGGTCTTTTCTGCTATCTTAAGGGCTGTCAAAAAGGCATTTTCTGAATATTTCGAGAAATCTACCGGAACGATAATTCTTTTCATGGCTTTAGTTATTTGGTTATCAGTTGCTCAAAAGTCTGAAATTTTGCGTACTTAAACCCTGATAAAAATCAGTTAAAAACTTGATAATTATCCCCTTAATTTCGAATTATGGGAGGTAGTTTTGGGTTCATTCAAAGACAATCAGCTATGGAAATCAAAGGAAAATATGCCATTATCACCGGAGGAGCAGGAGGTATTGGAGAAGCCACTGCCAAGAGATTTTTGGAAGAAGGAGCAGCGGGAATCTTATTGGTGGATTTGAATAAAGAAAACCTAAGAAGGGTAAGCCAAGAGCTCACAGATGAAAGGGTAATTACATTTGCCGCAGATATCAGTAAATCAGAAGAGGTGAAAGCCTACACTGATTATGCGAAAGAAAAATTCGGACAAATAGATATACTCTTTTTAAATGCAGGTTACGAAGGTGTGGTCAAGCCACTGACTGAATACCCCGAGGATATATTTGATCAGGTCCTTGCAGTCAATGTAAAGGGTGTATGGTTGGGAATGAAATATGGCTTCCCTCACTTGCAAAATAGCGGAGGAGGATCCGTTATCATCACTTCATCCGTGGCAGGTCTAAGAGGCACAGCTCAGATGATGGCTTATACCAGCAGCAAGCATGCCACTATAGGTGCGATGAAAGTGGCAGCCTTGGAAGGTGCCCCTCATAAGATTCGCGTTAATTCTATCCACCCATCACCGGTAGACAATAGGATGATGCGCTCATTGGAAGAGGGTTTTGCCCCTGGAGCTGGAGCTGAAGTAAAATCAGGATTTGAAAAAATGATACCATTGGGCAGGTATGCCAAAAATGAAGAAATAGCCGACTTGGCTTTATTCCTGGCATCTGACAGGAGCCGCTTCATTACAGGTGCTGTCCACGTGATTGATGGAGGATTTTGTGTTTAATTAATAGGTTTGGTGTACAAAAAAGGGTCGGATGCGTATTCGGCCCTTTTTCTTTGTAACTTATATCACTAAATTGGCCATAAAGACGCAATATTTTTATAAAAAAATCACTAATGGAATTAGAAGTACTCAAACAAAAATTACCCAATATATCAGACCCATCTCTTTTACAGGCACTTTTGAAGGAAGGTGCCATGCTTGAATTTCCTGCGGGAAAAGTGATCACAGAACCTGGTAAATTTATCAAAATGGTGCCTATCATTTTGGAAGGTTCCATCAAAATTCTCCGAGTAGATGAAGACGGGAAAGAGCTTTTTCTGTATTACCTTGAACCTGGCGAGACTTGTGCCCTGTCACTCACTTGTTGCTCGGCTAGTAGACCTAGTGAAATCAAAGCCGTGACTGAAGAGCCTACCGTACTTTTGGGTGTTCCTATCCAAAAGCATGAGGAGTGGATGGATCAATTTAAGCAATGGAAAGATTTTGTTGCAATGACCTATCAGACACGTTTTCAGGAAATGTTGGTAGCCTTGGATGCTGTGGCGTTCAAGCGCATGGACCAAAGGTTGATGGGATATATCGTGACCAAAATGAAGCAGCACAAAACAAATGAACTGCACACTACCCATCAGGAAATAGCCACTGAACTAGGCACATCGCGGGAAGTCATCTCAAGGCTGCTAAAACAGCTGGAAAAAAAGAAGTGGATTGAATTAGGCAGAAATATCATCTACATCAGAGATGACTTTGAGGAATTGATTAGCGCATAAAACTATGAAGCTTCTCGAAATTTGCGACTTCGAGATGAAGGAGATAAGGTTTCTGTATCGGGGTATTTATTGATCTCTGTGGAATCATTTGTTTATAGCAAAATTCCGACAATGAATAATTCGACCCCGTATGGATCTAATAAAACCCTTCCTATTCATGATATCATGAACATATAACTCCTTAGATTTCTGGCTTATTTAATTAATGATTCCATTGGATCCTTGGTCCTATGGATTTTATGGATTACAAATCCTTGGTATCACTGTTCGGGATAGCACATCCCGAACAGCTTTACAACCATTAAATATGCGCCGGCTTGATCTTGTACTTTTCTTTGAGGTCATGAACCAAACCTGTAGAGAAATCAAAAACCCAGGCATGAAGCTTTAATTTGATGCCTTTGTCATGTGCAATTTTATACACTGAGGTCTGCTTAATATTTTCAATTTGTTCTAAGACATTGAGCTCCACCAGTTTTTGAAGTCTTAAATCCTCATCTTGAATAGCGTTCAAATCACTTTCGTGGTGACGGATCACATCTTTAATATTGGCAAGCCAGTTATCAAGCATCCCATTGCTTTGATTTTCATATGCTGCTTTTACCCCACCACAGCCATAATGCCCGTAGACAATAATGTCTTTAATGCCTAAATTTTCCACTGCATACTGCATCACTGAAAGAAAGTTGAGGTCTGTGTGGGAAACTACATTGGCTATATTTCTATGAATAAACAGTTCACCCAACTCTATACCTAAGACTGTGGATGGCGATACTCTCGAATCAGAACAGCCCAAAAGCAGGGCAATAGGTTGTTGCCCTTCCTGAAGGTGAGCAAAAAACTCACTGTCGGAATCACCTAACTTCTTGGCCCAATTCTTATTGTGCTCAAGGTATTTATCTAAGTTTATTTGACACATTTTATTTATTGGTTTGGGTAGCGTAAGGAGAATACTTTTCGATGAGGCTTTGGTCTACATCTTTGTCAAAATAGGAAAGTGCGTAATTGTCATCGATAAAAATATGATCTGATCCCACGCATTCCAAAATTGCCCACCTGTTGAGGACATCCCTTACAGGTCCCTTAATACTACTCAGGCAGATGTCTATCCCGGATTTTCTCCATGTCAATATCCACTCATTCAATTCATGGGCACCGGTACTGTCTATATTGGTCACACTTTCCATGTTGAAGACGATCATTTTGACCTTATCTTCCTTTTCCTCTATCCACTTGTCAAGCTTATTTTTAATATACTCAACATTTGCGAAATAGATAGGACCGTCGATCCTCACCATCAACAAGTCTTTTCTGCTTTCCAAGTCTGAGAACCTTGCTAAATTTCTGAAAATGCTTGTACCAGGCACACGTCCTAATTGAGCCATATGTGGTTTTGAAGCGCGATAAATCACCACCAACAGTGATAATACCATACCTGCAATTATACCCGTCTCGATCCCTAAAGTCAGGGTGATCAAAAATGTGGCAATCAACATGGCAAAGTCCGATTTGTCCTTTTTCCACAAATGCAAAGGCTCTTTGTAGTCTACAAGGCCAGATACCGCAACCAATACCACAGCAGCTAGGATTGCACTCGGTAGGTTGTAGAAAAGTCCAGTGAAGAAAAGAAGCGTCAATACGATTAAAACTGCTGAAATGATTGAGGCCATGGTAGTCTTAGCTCCAGCTTCATTGTTTACAGCTGTCCTGGAAAACCCTCCAGTTACGGGATATCCTTTGAAAAAGGAAGCAGCGAAATTAGCCATGCCCAGACCTATCAATTCTTGGTTGGCATCAAGCTTATAATTCTTGTGCTTGGCTTGAATGGTTTTGGCCACCGCAAAGCTTTCAGCAAATCCTACAAGGGAGATGGTCAATGCTATTGGAAATAGACTTCTCCAAACACTCATATCAAATGAAGGTGATGAAAAAGAAGGCAATCCGCTTGGCACATCTCCCACAATTTTAACTCCCTGAGCTGTCAAGTCAAATCCTGAGACCAAGGCAATTCCTACGATCACAGCAATCAATGGTGCTGGAAAACTCTTGTGAATCTTCTTGCCATACTTGATGATAATGATACCAATAATCCCAATGCCAAAAGTGATCCAGTGGATATCGCCTATATTTTGCCAAATGGCTACAAGCATTTCCTGAATATGCTCTGAATTGGGCAGGTTGATCCTGAAAAGGTGCTTGATCTGACTTAAGCCAATGATAATAGCTGCAGCTGAGGTAAAACCATTGATCACGGGATGGGATAGGAAATTAACCACAAAACCCAAGCGCATCAAACCCATTCCAAACTGGATGAGCCCTACCAAAAATGCCAAGCTGAGGGCATAGATCAAATATTGTTCAGGAGAACTGGGATTCAAACCAGCAATCCCGGCGGCTGTAAGCAAGGACACCATAGCGACCGGACCAACAGCCAGTTGTCGTGATGTACCAAAAATCGCATAAATCAGTAATGGCACTGTCACTGCGTATAGGCCATGAATGGGTTCCAGGCCAGCCAGCATGGCATAAGCCATGCCTTGAGGTATCAACATGATGCCCACCGTCAGACCTGCAGAAAGGTCACCTTGAAGGTCTGTTTTTTTATAATTGGGTAGCCAATCCAAAATAGGCAGATAGCCTTTTAAGATTGTACTTATGCTTTTGTTCATGTGAAGTAAACTTGAATTGAAATTACTAAAAATCGGGCAGAAACTGTTACTACCCAATTACAAGAACAAAAGTCATGACTAATTGAGAGGATTTCGGTGATGTTTGTTACATGGAAACCTCTTTAATTTTCAATACATCAAATACTTATTCCGCATCTCTTTATATAGATCTAAATCAGCCTGCCAAGATGCTCTGATTTGATCTTGATTTTTTCCCGCAAGGATATCTTTACGAAGTTGATCTGTACCGGCCAACTTATCAAAGAAGTTGTTGAAAAACTTCTCCCTTTTGCCCGATACATTGTAAGCATGAAGCAGGTATTCTAGTGTAAAGCGATGATCCAAGCTCTCATTTCTAAGGTCTACACCATAACATTTCTTATCCTTTTGAGGTGGATTCTTGGACATGCCATCAATGCTTACCGGAGTAAAAGTAAAATCACCGAATTTGGGATCAGGGTAACCATATACCTGAAAAGGATATGTAGTGCCCCTACCTAATGAAACATCTGTTCCTTCAAAATAACATAGCGACGGATACAACCTGATAGACAAGTCATTTGGGAGGTTTGGAGAAGGTTTTACCTGGAGGCCATAAGGGTCAGCATGATTCCAGTTGCTTACAGGAATTATCTCAATATCAGCCTTTACTTTGTTTTTAAGCCAACCTTCACCATTGATCATTTGTGCCAACTCCCCTACTGTCAGACCATGAACCACCGGGATAGGGTGCATTCCTACAAAACTCTCAAAGCCTTTTTTCAAAACAGGGCCGTCCACATAGTCTCCATTAGGGTTAGGCCTGTCTAGAATCAGCAATGGCATGTTGTTTTCTGCACAACTCTCCATCACATAATGCATGGTGCTGATATATGTATAAAACCTAACACCAACATCCTGCAAGTCATAAATCAAAATATCTATATCACTTAAAGTCTTGGCAGAGGGTTTCTTTTGATCACCATAAAGCGAAACAATAGGAAGACCCGTCCGTTTGTCAATCTCAGAATTGACCACTTCGCCGGCATCTGCATCTCCTCTGAAACCATGTTCGGGTACAAATACTTTTACCACATCAATCCCTTCCATCATCAAAAAATCAACCAGGTGCATATTGTTTTGCGTGGTCAGAATCGAAGTTTGATTTACTACCAGGCCTACCCTTTTACCTTCCAATAAGTGTAAGTACTTTTCAGCTTGATCAGCTGCAGGAAGAATCGTTTCTTTTTCCTTTTCTATGGAATGGTCTGTCTTTTCTTCTGTATTTTTACAAAAAGCCATGCTACTGAGTAAAAAACTGAAAAGAATAATCAATTTGAATGCCTTCATACTTATTTTGCGCTAGATTTTGACCAAAATACTAAAATCCTTGAACCTTTCTTATTTCATTGCCAAAAGAATCAGTTTTAAACGTACGGGCGGTTTTACCGGAACCATTCACCGCATTGCAGTGGCATCTGTAGCCATAGGAGTTGCTGTTTCTCTGATATCTTTTATGATCTTGGGAGGATTCCAACAGGAAATTTCCGATAAGGTTTTTTCATTTACAGGCCACTTTCAGGTCATGAAATTCATGTCCAGCAATGCCTTTGAAGAAAGCCCCACTTCCAAAAATTCCGACTTTTACCAAAATTACCCTCAAAACGAATCCATCAAGCATGTACAGGTTTTTGCCCACAAACCTGGATTGCTCAAGGGAGATGATGAAGTCGAGGGGGTTTTGATGAAAGGGATAGGTCCTGATTTCGACAGCCTTTCTTTCCAGAGCTCTTTGGTAAAAGGAAGGTTTATTCAATTTAGCGACTCCTCTGCTGTCAATGAAGTGGTATTGAGTACCAAAATCGCCAATAAATTACTGCTCGATGTGGGGGATCGAGTGATCATGTATTTTGTGCAGGATCCGCCGAGGTTTAGAAGGTTGGAAATAGTAGGCTTGTATGAAACATTCTTGGAAAATTTTGATGATAAAATCATCCTTGGTGATATACAGACTATCAGAAACCTTAATGGGTGGACTGAAGATCAGGTAGGCGGTTTTGAGGTTTTTGTACAAAACCCCAACGAGTTGGATGTTATCCAAAGACCTCTATACGACAAACTGGATTATGACTTGAGGCTTATAGATATCAAAGATAAATATCTAGAGATTTTTGACTGGTTACAGTTGCTCAATAACAATGTCTACGTCTTTCTAAGTCTGATTTTGTTTGTGGCAGCCTTCAATATGGTTTCTATACTTTTTATCCTCATCATGGAAAGGACTCAAATGATAGGAATCCTTAAGGCCCTAGGCACAAAAAACAAACAGATACGAAAGATTTTTGTCTGGAATGGTGTTAGGATTATCGGGAGAGGTTTACTAATAGGGAATTCGCTCGCTTTACTATTGGGTTTTTTACAGGACAAGTTCAAATTGATGCCTCTGAATCCTGAAAATTACTACATGAGTTTTGTTCCCGTATTCTGGAATTGGCCTGTATTTATCATGATCAATATAGCTGTATTGGTGGTTACCACCTTGGTTTTGTTCATACCGGCCATGTTGATCAGCAATATCCATCCAATTAAGGCGATACGGTTTGATTAGGTTTGTATCTTCTAAAAAGACTTTTGAATTTCATATTAATGACACCTAGCACCGCTTCTCTAAAAATATGGGTGCTCATTTTAGAAGTACCCCTTGTTCTATCCGTAAAGATGATAGGGATTTCTTTGATCTTAAAGCCCAGCATCCAAGTTGTAAATTTCATTTCTATCTGGAAAGCATAACCAATAAATCTGATTTTATCCAAATCAATTGAGGACAATACTTTTCTGGAATAACATTTAAAACCTGCAGTGGCGTCTTTTATGGGCATTCCGGTGATAAACTGAACATATTTACTCGCAAAAAAAGACATCAAAACCCTTCCCATGGGCCAGTTGACCACATTGACACCTGTGATATACCTCGAACCGATTACCATATCCGTATCAGGATCAAGGCAAGCTTGGTATAGTTTGATTAGGTCTTTGGGATTATGTGAAAAATCTGCGTCCATTTCAAAAATATACTCATAACCATGAGACAAAGCATACTTGAAACCCTCAATGTAAGCGGTTCCAAGACCTAATTTTCCCGGACGTTCTTTTAAAAATAACCTTTCCGGAAAACTCTTCTGCAAGTCCTTTACAATGTCAGCAGTGCCATCCGGTGAACCATCATCGATGACTAAAAGCTCAAATTCACCTTCCAGTTCCATGATTTCCAGAACCATGTCCTGGATATTTTCCTTCTCATTGAACGTGGGTATGATGACTAATTTCTCTTTTTTCATAAAACACAAAAAACAAAAATAAGATTTCTTGACGGCAATAATAGCTTAAAGACTGCAAAATGCTAAAATTGGGGTAATATTGCTTAAAAATAAACGAGTTGATATTATGAAAATAGCGGTAATCACCTACGAAGCAAGGGGCTCTTATGCTGCTTCTTCAGTTGTAGATGAGGATTTGGTTTTAGAAGAAATATTAAATGAACTTGGGGTTGATTTCAAATTTGAAGTTTGGTCAGACAAGTCAGTTCTTTGGGAAAATTATGAGATGATTCTACTCAAATCCCCATGGGATTACTTTGACCGTTATGAAGAGTTTTTGGATTGGTGTGCGGAAATAAAAAGGCTTGGATTGCCTGTATTCAACAGTATTGATACTGTAGTTTGGAATTCTGATAAATGGTACCTCAAAGAAATTCAGGAGAAGGGATATCCGATTGTCCCTACTGTATTTGTCAAAAAATCAGAACTTCCGGATTTAGAATCAGCCTTCCTTCAATTCAACACAGACAAATTGGTATTCAAACCGACAGTAAGTGGCGGTGCCAAAAACACGATCAAGCTTTCCAAAGAAACTTGGTCTGATAAAAGAGAAGCAATTTATGACTTGGTTAGGGAAGAGGATTTTATGCTTCAGCCCTTTGTAAAGGAAATTGCAGAGGTTGGAGAATATTCATATCTCTTTTTTAATGGGCAGTATTCCCATGCAATTTTGAAAAGTGCTAAATCAGGTGATTTCCGTGTGCAACATTTTTTTGGAGGTAGCATACACAATGTAAACCCTAGCGCTGAAGAATTGGGTTATCTTCAAAAACTGGTGGATGAATTTGCCCAAAAAAGCCTTTACGCCCGCGTAGATGGAGTTTGGATAGAAGGTATCTTCTACTTGATGGAGTTGGAGTTGATAGAACCCTATTTGTTCCTGTTTACCTCAGATGCCGCACGCGAGAATTACAAAAAAGCATTGAAAGAGGTAATTATTGGACCCAAATAATTAAGGTTCTAGGACCTTTACTCGTATCATTGATGAACAGTGCACTCGCCTTGCTAAGGTGTGATTGATTAACTGATGCCTTAGATGTGAATCTTTAAAATTGTTAAAAGTTAAAAATGTTAAATTGTTAAAGGTTGGGTGGATTGTGTCTGTTTGGAGTTTGAAGATCCTACTGAGCTAAATAGGATAGACCTTCAATGCAAAGTTACCCTCATTCTACAATCTAAAATTGTGTTACTGATACCCAAAAGTCAAATCGTTAAAGGTTAAAAGTTGAGTTTGTGGTAGGTTGTAGGGCTGAGTAATTGTGAAATCGATGAACTGACGAACTGATGAATTGATGAATCGTGTATCTGCCTGCTGAAGGTAGGATTGATCAACTGATACCTTAGAGGTGAATCGTTAAAAGTTAAAATCGTTAAAGGTTGGGCGGGGTTGTGTCTGTTTGGAGTTTGAAGATCCTTCTGAGCTGTAAGCTCAAGACTCATAAATCTGAAGGCGCAACCTTCGGACAAGGCACCACCCTTAACAATAATGGATACTATAGTCCCTACTTAAAATAAAGAGAACCTCATTTCTATTAAGTTCTAAACCCTATTTCTACTGTATTTCTATCGTATTTCCACTTTATTATCTCATATTTCTACCGTATTTCCACCTTATTTCTATTCTATATTCCCTTCCTCCCATCAACATTTCTCCAGCCACATTTTGGCATACCAACTTCCTTTTGCGGCAGCATCACGAAGGTCTTTACAGGCTGATGGATCATTGATGTTGAGCTTTGCTGTACCCCTTCTGGCTAAGGCCTCAACATGATCGGGTTTGACTTGCAATACTTCATCAAAGTCCTCCACAGCCCATGAAGAATAGCCAATAAGCATTCTAAGGACACCCCTGTTATATTTGGCGGCAAGATTATCCGGGTCGTACTTTAAACTCATATTGAATGAGCCTGCAGCTCCCAGCAGATCTCCAATTTGGGACCTGGCCATACCTTGATAGTAGTGGACACGCGCATCTTCAGGCTCTAGCTCCTTGGCGATCTGCAAAAATTCATCTGCTTGGTTATAACGCTTGTTTTTGATCAAAGACCTTCCCAACAAAAAAACTATCTCAAAATCCTCCGGATCGTATTGGGCGGCTCTTAACAGATATATTTCAGCATTTCTATAATCCTGAATTTTCCAATGCAGTTTACCGATTCCCGCATATGCCTGAGCGTATTTTGGATTAAGTTTCAATATTGACTCATAATCTTTTTTGGCACTCACAAAATCCTCTATCTCTTCATAAGACCTGGCACGCATATGCAAAGCCTTTACATCAGTGACATTCAAGAAAAGGGCTCTGGAAAACTGGGTAACTGCTTTTTCATATTCTTGCTGCTGAAAGTAATACTCCCCTTCAGTGTATGAACCAAAACAGGAACCCATTGTGATCAAAAGGAAAATCGGAATAATATACCTCATTAGTTATCAAAGCTTTATTCAAAACTAACTAAATAAAAGTAAAAAAGTTAGTCAATTTTCCTTTTTGTGAATGGCGGTAACAATCCAATAGGAAAAGTCCGCTCGTATTTATCACTAAACCAAAAAGATTTATGTCATGATCAAAAGAATATTACTCGGAGCAATTTTCTTATTGACCTTTTTGATTGGCGTCTTAGCCGTCCATATTTATATGGTGACTCAGCCAAAAAAAGGTGCTGTCCCATCCCTCACCATGAGTAGAATTGATTTTTCTGAATCCCTTGAGCCTGAAGAAGGTAAAGAAATCATCTCAATCCTCGACCAAGTAGAAGGCATCAAAGATGTAAGGGTAAATTTTTCAAATGGCCATATCATTTGTTTGTATGACCGAAAAGCACAATCGCCTCATGACATAGTAGCCATACTAAACCAAGAATTTAAACATCAAGCCAGTCTTTACCAGCCCTCTGATGAGATGTTGGCACAAAGTTGCCCAGCAATAGACAAGGGCTCCTTGACCTATAAACTTGGTGCCTTTTTCCAAAAATCTTTCCAAAATTAATCTTTAACCAAACTACACAATTATGAAAAAGATGAATGCTTGGCTTTTTGCCGCTTTGATTCTTGTCACGGCGGGACTCAGTTCCTGCAAAGAAGATGAGATGCCGACTCCCCCGGTGACGGAAGAACCTGATGACTCCTTCTATGCTACCCAATTAGGTGGTGAGACAATGGTTCAGGATCCTTTAAATCAAAGCCAAATGATAGAACAAGGTTTCCTTAACTTGCGAACTGTTGTCATCAACACTGTAACGACAATTGCTACCAATGAAGGGGGAACTTACGATGCGCTTCAACCCTATTTTTCAGTGTTATTGGCTGAAGTAGGCAGGGATGAAACATCAGGTTTGAACATGCTTGTGATGGATTTTTCTGAATTTCTAGCGGAAGCTACTGGGGCCAAAAATTTCCAATATACTGGATTGGATATGGAAGCAGCACATGATCCTTCCAGAAATTCTCGGATGAATGGATTAATCAATAATGCGGACTACGATTTGTTTATCCAAGCTGTGGTGGAAGGTGCTGCACAAGCTGGGATTACTTCAAATGAGGTATTAGGGCCTGTGGGAGACTTGCTGGAATCAGTAAGAGGACCGATTGTGCAAAGAGCCGATGGGGATGCACTGGATTTGTATACTCGCTTGGGAGGTTCTGGCTTGGTCCCAGATCCTGACAATGAAGGCGAGCTGATTGAAGCTGGCTACATCCCTCTAAGAGCTGTAGTAACGGAAACAGTCTTGGTGATCGCTACCAATGAAGGTGGTACTTATGAAGACTTATTGCCTTATTTTTCAGTGCTGTTGGCAGAAGTTGGCGCAAATGATTTATCTGGATTTGCGGCACTGGTAGGTGATTTCAGTGATTTTTTGGCGGCAAATATTGGTTCCCAAAATATTGAATACACGGGGTTGAATATGGTTGACGCACATAATCCAGAGGTCAATTCAAGAATGACTGGATTAATCACTGAAGCTGATTATGACCTTTTTGTGAGTGCTGTAGTAGAAGCCGCTATGAACTTAAATGTTCCAGAATCAGTCATCAACGAGTTTGGTGGATTATTGCTTAGCGAAGGATTAAGAAGTGCTGTAGTACAAGGATAAGTTTTATGATTTTCAGAAAAAAAGAGGCTGATTCGTTTGAATCAACCTCTTTTTATTTGAAAGTAAAACATAGCTAAATAAACTCTTTATCATTAGCTATATCGCTAGATCTGGGTTTAATTATATCCCAATATCAATGAGTTTCCCTTAGAAAAGGACGAATCTCAAGGAAATACATGCTAATGCTAATTTTACAATACCCCTTTTGTACTCGGTAATTGATTGAGCGCATTCAGGTCTCTTTTCACTGCCATTTTAATAGCTCTTGCCAATCCTTTAAAGATTGCTTCTATCTTGTGATGCTCATTGTTTCCTTCAGCCTTGATATTCAAATTACATTTGGCTGTATCACTGAATGATTTGAAGAAGTGAAAAAACATTTCAGTAGGCATGTCTCCTATCTTTTCGCGTTTAAATTCGGCTTCCCAAACCATCCAAGGTCTTCCTCCAAAATCAATTGCTACCTGCGCCAAGACGTCGTCCATAGGAAGTAAAAACCCATATCGAGAAATCCCCTTTTTATCTCCTAGCGCTTTCAAATACGCTTCACCCAAGGCTAATGCAGTGTCTTCTATGGTATGATGTTCATCTATGTGTAAGTCTCCTTTTACTTCTATCACCAAGTCCACTCCTCCATGTTTGCCCAATTGCTCCAGCATATGGTCAAAAAATGGTAAACCTGTGTAAATTTCACATTTGCCCGTACCATCAAGGTTCACGATAATATGGATATCCGTTTCTGATGTTTTCCTCCTTACCTCACCTATCCTTTCTGGCATTTTGAGACGCTCAAATATTTCGTCCCAATCTTTGGTGCAGAGATCTGCCTCTGGAATCGCATCTCCAATAAAGATAGATTTACAACCCAAATTTTTTGCGAGTTGAACATCTGTTTTCCTATCTCCAATTACATAAGAATTGGCCATGTCATATTCAGGGCTAAGATATCCTTTAAGCATGTCTATCCCCGGCTTTCTCGTGGGTAGGTTCTCATGTTCAAAAGACTTGTCTATATGAATTGCTGAAAAGATAATCCCTTCATTCTCCATCGTTTTAAGCATCTTGTACTGAGCAGGCCAAAAATCAGCTTCAGGAAAAGAATCCGTCCCAAGACCATCTTGATTCGTTACCATTACCAGCTCATAATCAGTATCTTCAGCTATCTTCCGTAAATTAGAAATTGCTTTGGGAACAAACTCCAGTTTCTCCAAGCTGTCCACTTGAAAATCTGTAGGTGGCTCTTTGATAATGGTGCCATCTCTATCTATAAACAGTACTTTTTTCATCAAAATATATTAGTTAAGGTTTGAGTGGTATGTTTTCAAGGCTTGTATAAGGGATGTATTTTCCTCCCTCGTTCCCAAAGAAATCCTGAGGCAATCTTCACACAATTGAACTTTGGATCTATCACGCAAAATAATCATTTGGCTTATCAAGTACTCGTAAATCTGCCTGGCATTGTCCATTCTAACTAAGAGAAAGTTGGCATGGGTTGGAAATATTTTCCTGACAAAATCAAACTGAGGCAACTCATTTTCAAAGTACATCCTTTCCTCAAATACTTTGTGAACCAAGTCCTTGATTTCGCTTGCCTTTTCCAATGATTCCAACACTTTCTGCTGAGTCAAACCTGAGATATTGTATGGTGGCTTTATCAAATTCAAAATCCTTATGATTTCCTGAGAAGCAAAAGCCATCCCTATTCTGAGGTTTGCCAAACCCCAAGCTTTGGAGAAAGTCTGCATCACCAAAAGGTTGGGAAATGTATCCAGTTCCACTGCAAAGCTCGGTTCATCTGAGAATTCTATGTAGGCCTCATCCACCACTACCAAACCGCTAAATTGTTCGATAATCTTACGGATGGCATTTCGGTCCATTTTGTTTCCGCTTGGGTTATTGGGAGAACAGATGAAAATGATTTTACTGTTTTCATCTACGGCTTCAATAATGCTATCAGGCTGGAGTTGAAAGTCGGGAGTAAGGGGTACTTTTTTTATAGCTATGTCATTGATGGCAGCAGATACCTCATACATACCATAGGTGGGAGGTAGCAACACTATGTTATCCTTTCCTGGGATGCAAAAGGCCCGCATCAGAAGATCAATTGCCTCATCACTTCCATTTCCCAAGAAGATCTGTTCAGGTTTAACGCCTTTTATTGGAGCTAGCTTCTCTTTGATATCAGCCTGGTAAGGATCCGGGTACCTATTGAAGGCTTCTCCCGTGAGCGAACCATAAGGGTTTTCGTTTGCATCCAGAAAAACTCCTATTTTTCCAGAATATTCATCTCTTGCAGAAGAATAAGGTTTGATGCTCAGGATGTGAGGTCGTAGTAATTTTTCCAGTTCAAATGCCATCTTACTTGTCTTCTAGATACTTTAACCTGATGGTGACTGCATTTTTATGGGCTTCCAAGAGCTCATTGCCAGCCATCACTTCGACAGTTGGTCCTAAATTTTTTATACCCTCTTCAGTGATTTTTTGATAAGTTATCTTTTTGACAAAACTATCCAAAGAAACCCCAGAGTAACTTTTGGCATAACCATAAGTAGGCAAAGTATGGTTGGTTCCCGAAGCATAATCACCAGCAGATTCGGGGGTATAGTTTCCTATAAACACAGACCCTGCATTCACTATGCTTGAAACCACCTCTTCTTCGTTTTCCACGCAGATAATTAGGTGCTCTGGTGCATAATCATTAATTAGTTTTATGGCTTTGTCTTCATTGCCTACGATGACAGCAACGGAGTTTTCCAATGCTCTTTTGGCAATTTCTTTACGAGGCAAAACTTCAAGTTGGGCATCAAGCTCTTTCATGACCTTGTCTTTTACCTTTTCTGAACTAGCGACCAAAATAACCTGAGAATCCACACCATGTTCGGCCTGGGACAAAAGATCAGCGGCAACAAAAGCCGGAACTGCAGAACTATCAGCATACACCAAAACCTCAGAAGGTCCTGCAGGCATATCTATTGCGACTCCTTTTTTAACAGCCAGTTGCTTTGCTGCTGTGACATACTGATTGCCAGGGCCAAAAATCTTGTCCACTTTGGGGACAGATTCAGTACCGTAAGTCATGGCAGCGATTGCCTGTGCACCTCCAGCCTTGACGATTTTGTCAATACCAATCAAATCAGCTGTATAAAGTATGGCTGGGTGAATATTCCCTTCCTTATCAGGAGGGGTACAAATGACTATCTCTTCACATCCAGCAATATTTGCAGGTATTCCCAACATCAATACAGTAGAAAAAAGAGGTGCTGTTCCTCCTGGAATATAGAGTCCCACCCTTTGTATAGGGACGGACTTCCGCATGCATGTGACACCTGGCATCACTTCCATCTCCAGGTCATTACCCGCTTGCGCTTCATGGAATTTTTCAATATTGCTCTTCGCTAAAATAATCGCCTTCTTTAATTCAGGCGATACTTTATCCTTGGCAAGCTTTACCTCTTCTACACTCACAAGCAATTTACTTATCTGCACATGGTCATATTCCAGAGCAAATTTGACAAGTGCCTTATCACCCAAGCGCTTTACTTTGCGCATAATGGGTTTTACTATTTTTTCTATATCCTTGGTTTTCTGAACAGGTCTTTTTAAAGCTTTTTTCCATTCAGACTTGGTAGGATTCAGTATCGTTTTCATGTGTCAATGAATAAAGTGTTTTGAAAAAGGTAGATGTCCTGACAGGCAGCATCAGTAATGTACCTAAACATCAAGATTGTAATTATATAACCATTTTTTCAATTGGAACTACCAAAATACCTTCGGCACCAGCTTCACGGAGTTCCTCTATATTTTCCCAAAATTGATCTTCGGATATCACGGAATGTACGGAAGACCAACCTTCTTTTGCCAAAGGTAAAATAGTTGGGCTTTTCATTCCTGGTATCAAGCTGATGATTTTATCCAGAGAATGGTTTGGCGCATTTAAAAGTACATATTTGTTACTTTTGCCTTTTTGTACTGCATTGATCCTAAAAAGGAGCTTGTCTACAATTTCGAGTTTTTCGGCGTCTAGTTTCTTGTTACTGATCAAAACCGCCTCAGACTTGAAGATTGATTCTACTTCCTTAAGTCCATTCATCATCAAAGTAGACCCTGAACTCACTATATCGCAAATACCTTCTGCCAAGCCTATGCTGGGAGCAATTTCTACCGACCCGGAGATTTCATGGATTTCTGCATGTACATTTTGATTTTCGAGGTAATCGCTCAATATTTTAGGATAGGAAGTGGCGATACTTTTTCCTTGAAAGAAATGAATGTTGGTATACTCTTCACCTTTTGGAATGGCAAGAGAAAGTCTACACTTTGAAAAACCGAGTCTTTTCAGTACGTTGACATCTTTGTCTTTTTCTACCAGTTCATTCTCTCCAACAATACCCAAATCAGCCACACCATCAGCCACATAGCCGGGGATGTCATCATCTCTCAGGAATAGAAACTCTATTGGAAAATTAGTAGATGTAGATTTGAGTTTACCTGTACCGTTATAAAACTTGATGCCACATTCTTTGATGAGGCTTAAGGAGTCGTCACTTAACCTGCCACTTTTTTGGACAGCAATTCTAATGATTGAATTCATGTATGCAATATACGTTTAGTATCAAAATGAAGTAAATGATTTTGGATGATAGGGCTGTATCAATTGCCGACAGCCTATCGCGGGCGATATGTAAACAATATTCCTCCTCAGGAGGAATGATGGATGTGATGAACAGCAGCAGCCGAAGCAATTGCATAAAAATGTATCTGATATGTGAAGGGTGTGTTCATCTGCTGACAAAGATATAAGCTAAATGATAACATACAAAAACTTAGATTGTTTTGTTGGGTGTTATTTTGGCAGAGAATAAAAGATTCTTAAATGGCGAGCATTAAGGTCTAATACAATCAATAGGGATCAACATCCACCACAAAGCGGACTGACCGAAAATCCTTGTGCGCAACCATTTCATTGATCAGGCTTTGCAAGTCTTGCTTGAATTGTGCCTGCGCGTTTCCTGCTTTGTCTATTTTTATTATGCTTTCAAAAATAAACTGGTTTTTGATCTTTCCTATTAAGCCTTTTTCAGGACCTAACATTATCTTTTTGACAGGTATATCACCCATCAGATTGTGTAGGCTTCTCGCAGCGCGTTCTGCGACTTTGTAATCCTTATGTCTGGTCGTGACTTTGATGATTTTGACAAAAGGAGGATAAAAGAACCGTTGACGGTCGCCCATTTCCTGTATGTAGAAGTTCTTATAATCTCCCTGTATGATCTGATGAAAAATCTGTTGATCTGGTTTCCTCGTCTGAATAATTACCTTGCCTTTTTTATCCCTTCTTCCAGCCCTGCCAGCCACTTGGGTAATCTGTTGGAACGCCCTCTCTCCTGCCCTGAAGTCAGGAAAAAATAAAATCCTATCAGCGTCCATTACCCCTACAACAGTCACTTTGCCAAAATCCAGACCTTTGGTGATCATTTGTGTACCCACCAAAATATCCACATTGCCACTTCCAAATTCCTCTAAAAGCCTCTGGTATCCATATTTGCTTCGGGTGGTATCCAAATCCATCCTCGCTACCCTCGCTTCTGGAAAAAGCAAAGAAATACTTTCCTCTATGCGCTCTGTTCCCAAACCCACAGCACTTAGTTTATTACTCCCACAAGCAGGACAGGTGGATGGGACCTTTTCCTTAAACCCGCAATAATGACAACGCATTTCTTCATTAAACTGGTGATATGTCAGGCTGACATCACAATGCTCACATTCTGGAATCCACCCGCAATCCTCACAGGAAATATAAGGAGCGTATCCCCTCCTGTTTTGAAAAATCAATACCTGTTCCTGGTTTTTCAATGCTTCTTGAATACTTTCCCTCAACAATCGGGTAAAGTCTAATTTGAGAAGGTTCTTCTTTTTGTCAACCAATATATCTGCCAAATGGTACTCCGGCAATTGGGCTTCTCCATATCTTTTCCCCAAAGAAACATAGCCGTATTTCCCGGTACGGGCATTGTAAAATGACTCAAATGAAGGTGTTGCTGAACCTAGTATTGTCTTGGCCTGATGCAGCCAAGCCAACATGATGGCGGAATCTCTGGCTTGAAACCTTGGTGCTGGTTCATATTGCTTGAAAGAAGACTCATGCTCTTCGTCCACTATTACCAATCCCAAACTGTCAAAGGGCAAGAACAATGAAGACCTTACTCCTACCACAAAAGATAATTTACCGCTCAATACACCATTCCAGACCTCTACCCTTTCATTATCAGAATACTTTGAATGAAACACTCCCATGTCACTGCCGAATACCTGTCTTAACCTCCCTACCATATGAGTAGTAAGGGCGATTTCAGGCAAAAGCAATAAAACCTGAGAACCTCCGGCCAAAGCCTCTTTAATCAAGGTAATGTAAATTTCAGTCTTTCCGCTTCCAGTTATCCCATGAAGGAGAAGGGTATTTTTATCCTCTAATTGAGTTTTTATCTGAGCAACTGCATCCAGTTGCAGCTCTGAAAGTATTATTTCTTCTTCAGACGGTTCCTCTTTTTCAAACCTACTGATAATAAGCTTATACTCTTCAAGAATGCCATTTTTGATCAGGGTTTTAAGGGATGAGGCGGAAAGATTGGCGTCGGTAAAGACTGATTTTTCTATCCCTTTCGTATTTAGGTCTGGGTTTTTATACACAGGTACTTCCTGAAGGTATTTGAGAAGAATCTCTTCTTGTTTGGCCTTGTTGGATAGTTCCTGAAAAACTCCTTCCAAAGCTTTTTTATCTGAGGCATACTCCTTAGATAGCCTGATACGCGTTTCTACTTTTGGACTATACTTCTCTTTTACTTGCTCAAAAACCAAGATGGCTTCCTTGATCACCAAACTCTTGATGATCCCATGAATAGACTTGATTCCCAATACCGATACACAATCATCATAAGTCATCTCACTTTTATTGGCCAAGGCCTGAAGCAATATGTCTTCCCTGTCATCCAAGGGATATGGTGAGGTATCTGAGTCGTATGTTGGGTTAAGTTGAATTTTACTCTCACTGCTCAGCTTCAAGCCAGATGGCAAAGCTGCATTCATGACTTCTCCTATATTGCAACAATAATACTCCGCCATCCAGGCCCAAAATCTTATCTGAAGTGGATTTACAGTAGCATGATTGTCAAGTAGGTCAAGGATTGGCTTTGCATCATAGGCTACAGGTGGCTTTTGATGCACTTTGCCAATGATTCCTGTCAGGATTTTCTTTTGGCCAAATTGAACAATCACCCTAAAACCAATCCCTATTTCATCCTTAAGATTTCTTGGGATTTTGTAGGTAAATAGCTTGGGAATCGGAACAGGGATAATGACATCCGCAAAAAATCCTGTCGATTCGGTTTCTTGATCAATAATTTCTCCAAAAAGATTTTCCAAAATCAGCTTATCTTAAATCAGGTATTTGTTTGATAGCTTCAGCTACATCAGTCACAGGCCTTTGGCAAGCCTTGTTGAAGCAAACGTAAATTAATGCATTTCCGTCTTTGTCTCCATGTTTTTGACTTAAGAGAGGTGGATTTTCTGTGACATCTTCTGACGCAGCTACAACTACTCCTGTGGGTAACAGTTTTTGGAGGATTTTAGCTTTTTCGTAAGCTCCCTTTCCAACAATAGCAATTTCAGCCTTTGGCACCAATGAGGTCAAATATAAAGAAGCCCAATTGCAAAGGAACCCTGGATCACGAACGATAAGTTTACGGATAGCTCCCAACATCTTGTTGGAAATCTCTGCAAAACTGTCCTCATAAAAAAAGAGAGACAAGTCCTGTAGGTTTCTCGCCATAATCGAATTGGAGGCTGGAATTACATTGTCAAAGAGTTCCTTCTTATTAGCGATTAGTTTTTCTGCTTGGGGATTATTGAAAAAAAAGAAACCATCTTTCTCATCATAAAACTGATCTATCACTGTATCTGCCAAAGTTTTGGCCCTATCCAGCCACAGTTTATCAAATGTGGCCTGATACAGGTCAATGCAGGCTCTGATCAATGCGGCATAATCCTCTAAAAACGCTGGAGTGTATGCCTGCCCATTTTTATAAGAGCGATACAATTGACCCTCAAGAAACATGTTATCGAAAATAAATGATCCATTTCTCAATGCAAGTGGCAATGCTTCAGCACTTGATTCACTCAGGTAAGCACTTACCAAGCCTGAAATCATCAAGCCATTCCAACCACTAAGTATTTTGTCATCCAAGCCTGGGTAAATCCGTTTATTCCTGACTTCAAGAAGATTTGATTTCAACCTGTTTAACCTCTCAATATAAGCTTCTTTTGATAAGCCTTCAGTAGCAGCAAGTTCCTCATATGATTTTGTCTGAAAGAGTATATTGACACCTTCTTCCCAGTTTCCTTGGTATTTAAGGTTGTAAATTTTGGATAACCAGCTCAAGTCCTCCCCAGCAATATTTTCAAGTTCTTCGTATGTCCAAGTATAAAATTTACCTTCTACACCTTCCGAATCTGCATCCTGGGCGGCATAAAACCCACC
Source organism: Mongoliibacter ruber (assembly GCF_003003005.1). Classification (GTDB taxonomy): domain Bacteria; phylum Bacteroidota; class Bacteroidia; order Cytophagales; family Cyclobacteriaceae; genus Mongoliibacter; species Mongoliibacter ruber. Next base: position 51,855 of record NZ_PVTR01000016.1, on the reverse strand, counting down.
TTCTTCCTGAAGCATTTCATGCTGCAACCAAGCTACCGTTTCGACTACCTTTTCTTTAAAAAATTCATCTCCAGTAATGGAAAAAGCTTTTGCATATAGGTCGATAAGCTGCCCATTATCATAAAGCATTTTTTCAAAATGAGGTGCAAACCATTCCCCATCAACTGAATATCGCGCAAAGCCTCCACGAAGATGGTCATAAATGCCACCCATACCTATTTTTCTGAGGGTAAATAAAACCTTCTCCAAAAGGGGTGAATCTTTACTTTTTAAGGCGTAGTCCAACACAAAAGACCAAATTGAAGGCATGGGAAACTTGGGTTTACGGTTCATTCCACCCCATTCCAAATCAAATTGTGATGCTAATTTGTGGACAATATCAGCCAACTCATTTTTACTCAACTGAAGGACTTCATGTGACAAGCCGTATTTATCAAACTCTGAAGCTTGAAGGTTATTACCAAACTCCTGAGCGCTTTCTGCAAGTTGGTCAAAATGTTGTTCATAGGCCTCTCCGATACTTTGAAGCAACCCTTTCCATTGTTTGTTTGGAAAATAAGTGCCTCCATAAAAAGGCTTCTGATCTGGCATTAGAAAAACATTCAAAGGCCATCCTCCCTGCAATCCCATTGCTTGAACAGCATCCATGTAGATATTATCCAAATCAGGTCTTTCTTCTCTGTCTATTTTAATGCAGACAAAATACTCGTTCATCAATGCTGCAGTTGCCTCATCTTCAAATGACTCCTTTTCCATTACATGGCACCAATGACAGGCTGAATAGCCAATGCTGACAATAATGGGCTTATTTTCAGTTTTGGATTTATCCAACGCTTCTTTACCCCAAGGAAACCAGTTGACAGGGTTTTGAGCGTGTTGCAATAAATAAGGAGATTGGGCGTCTTTGAGTCTGTTCATACCTAATATATAAAAGAGTTTTGTCGGATTGCCCAAGAGCTCAGCTCTTAGTTCAGTTTATTAATGCAAAAAACGGAGCAACAGCATTGAAACTACTTGCCTCTATACTGTAATTGTTTTCTCAGGGCATCCAACTCTTTAGAAAAATCATAATCCCGGCTGTATCGTTCCAATTTTTTCTGAAGATTATCTAAAAACTTCATATGAGCTGGACTATCATGATTAAATGCTTTGTGCGCCAAATCCCTTTTGATACTTTCAAACTCTTGGATCAGTGCATAGGCTGAGGTATCAATCCATGATTTCTTGAACTTTTCCCATATAAAATCCTCTGCTTGGACATTGGGATGGATCAAATCTTCTTTGTAGAATCTGTAGTCCCTTAGCTCATCTACCATGATTTCATAACTTGGGAAATACTCAATAAAATCATAGGTCTCTGTCAAGTCATTAGCTGCCAATCTCAAAACTGATTTACTGAGCTGGTTTTCGGGAATTCCATCCTTAGTATGCCTTACGGGACTTACAGTCAAAAGTACCTGTACATCAGGATTGACTTGTCTGAGGATATTGAACAATCCACTGAATGCTTTTTGGATTTCATCAGGATGAAGGAGTCTTTTTTCGAAATTCCTGGAAGGCTGCTTATGGCAGTTCGCTACCACTTGACCAGTACCCAGATGCTCATATACCCAAGCCGTACCAAAAGTAAGGATGATGTGAGAAGCTGATTCCAATACAAGCTTACTTTGTTGCTGCTTCTTTTGAATCAAGCGCTCTAAAGAATCTTGGCTGTAAGCAACAACATCCGAATGCATTCCATAATGAAGGTGCAAACCTTCCCTGATCAACAATGCTTTTTGATTGACGGGCATTTCAAGGATGGAATCCTCCATCAACTGCGCTAGTGAAATCGGATTGAAGATGGTTCCAAAAGGGTTGTTGAGCACCCGAAACTTTCGTTCTGAAAGTTTTTCCGAGATCATGGTTGAAAAACAGGATCCTATGGAAAAGACAGAAGATTGGTGATTAATTTTGGTATTTCCCTCGGGGATATCAAACGATGTAGTCCATTGCATGGCTTAAAAATAGAAATAAAGGAATTGAAGTCCCGAATAAAACGCGACAAATTTTTTTTTCATAGTTTTGCGGGCAGATTTAAAAAAGCTACGATGAAAAATTCTGAAATAAAATTCAACATCCAATTGGATGAAAAAAACTTACCAAAGACAATCAAGTGGGATGCTTCCGATAAGGAGTCTGAAGGTATGGAAGACACAAAAAGCATCAGTCTTAATGTATGGGACAGTTTGAATCACAGCACCTTACGCATTGACCTTTGGACGGAGGAGATGTCTGTAGTAGAGATGAAACGTTTTTACATAGATGTGCTTGGAGGTATGGCACAGACAATTCTTAACAGTACCGGTGATGAATACATGTCAGAGGAGATCAAAGAACTCTGTGATAGATTGGTAAGACATGTAAACGAAGAAAATCAAAAGAAAAGTTAATTGAGGTATCTTAAAAAATGCCTTTTGAATTAATTGAACCTACTCCAAATATCAGGGGTAGGTTCTTTTTTTTGTAAATCCTATCTGAAAATTATCTTAAAAATAATATGCTGCTTAATTTTTGATAAAATTGAATTAATTGCACTCAGGAGGATTTTACTTTAAATATTTGATACTTTTTTTAATAATATTTAAATGTTTTTCCTTGAAAATGAATGAGTTTCCAAATAAATATTTCAGGTCTAAAAAAAAAGACGAAATTAATTCACTGCATAACTATTGAAAATTAGGAAATTCATCTAAATTTCACACTAATTAACAAGTTATTGTTGCTGTTAGGCGACTTTTAACAAATAACCCATTATAGCTTATGCAAAAATTTACAAAAAGTACATGGCGTACAGTACTGCTGTTGATCGCTATGGTTTCCTTAGGTGCGGGACAGGTTTTTGCCCAAACCACTAACATTTCAGGGACAGTGACTGAAGAGGGTACCAATGAAACGCTCATTGGTGTGAACATTTTGGTGAAAGGAAGGGTAATTGGGACCGTTACGGATCTGAGGGGAAACTTCAGCCTAAGAGTGAACCAAGCTCCTCCCCTTACACTGGTTTTTTCCATGATTGGATTTGCTTCGAAAGAAGTGGAAATCACAGATGCCAACGTAAGTAACCTTCGGGTGAGTCTTGCCGAACAGTCCATGCTTGGCCAGGAAGTGGTAGTATCGGCTTCCCGTGTGGAAGAGAGCATTCTCCAATCCCCTGTGTCAATTGAAAAAATGGATATTCTAGCCATTCGAGACACACCAGCTGACAATTACTATAAAGGTATTGCCAACCTAAAAGGCGTGGACGTGACCACATCTTCCATCAATTTTCAAATCATCAATGCCAGAGGGTTCAATTCAACCGGTAATACAAGGTTTGTCCAGTTGACTGATGGTATGGATACTCAGGCTCCAGCCTTGAACTTTCCTATCGGCAACCTAAATGGTCCATCTGAGCTTGATGTGGAATCTGTGGAATTTATTCCAGGAGCATCTTCTGCACTATACGGACCAAATGCCTTCAACGGTATCCTTTTGGTAAATAGTAAAAGCCCATTTGAATATCAAGGTTTGAGTGCATTTGTCAAACAAGGTGTCAACCATATCAATGGAAGACCAGGAGAGCCACAAAGCGCACAACCTATGTATGAAGGCTCCATCAGGTATGCCAAAGCTTTCAACAACAAATTTGCCTTCAAATTAAACGCTTCTTACATGCAGGCAACAGATTGGCATGGTACAGATCAGACAGATCTTTCAAGAGAAAACCAAGGCAATCTAGACTTCAATCCAGGTGCAAACAGAGTTCATGTGTTTGGTGACGAAGTTTCCAACAACATCGGCTTATTGAGAAATGTAGCTGGATTACAACAAGCATTTGGCCCGGCAGTAAATAGCTTACCAGATCAAATTGTATCCAGAACTGGATATGACGAAAGGGAATTGGTAGATTATAATGCTAAAAACCTAAAGTTGAACGGTGCCCTTCATTACAGGATTACTGATAAATCAGAATTGTCCTATACTATGAACTATGGTGCGGGTACTTCTGTGTACACTGGTGCTCAAAGATACTCTTTGGCCAACTTTTCCATCATTCAGCACAAATTGGAGCTTAAGGGAGACAATTACTTCCTAAGGGGCTATACCACTATAGAAAACTCAGGTGACTCTTTCATTGCTGATTTGACAGGTGTAGCCATCAATGACAGGTGGAAATCAAACACTGATTGGTTTGGCCAATATGCCGGTGCTTACTTGACCAATTTAATACAAGGCCAAGGAGTAGCTCCAGGTCAAATGGGATCCCCTGAACAACAAGCAGCAGCGCATAGATTTGCCAGAGGTGTTGCGGATACAGGAAGAATTATGCCTGGAACTCCTGAATTTGATGCTGCTGCCAGCGCAGTAAGAAGTGAAGTGATTCCTCAAGGATCCCTTTTTGATGACAGGTCAAGAATGAACATGCTGGAAGGGCAGTATGATTTCAAAAATGAAATCGATTTTATGGACCTTCAAGTGGGTGGTTCTTACAGGGTGTATGACTTAAGATCCAACGGAACCATCTTTGCTGATACAGAAGGCAATGACATTACCATACAAGAAATTGGTGGTTTTGCGCAAGGCGCAAAAAGATTCCTTGATGACAAGTTGAAAATCACCGGTTCGATCAGGTATGATAAAAATGAGAACTTCAAGGGGCAATTTAACCCTAGAATTTCAGGTGTATATACCCAAGGTAACAACAACATCAGGTTGTCCTATCAAACTGGTTTCAGAAATCCAACTACCCAAGGACAGCATATTGATTTGAATGTGGTTTCTGCCAGGCTGATTGGTGGCTTACCGTTCTACAGAGACAAATACAATATTTTTGACAACGCTTATTCCTTGGCTTCTGTCAACAATTATGTAGCGGCTGTAGGTTCAGGATTGTCTCCAGTAGACCCAAGAGCAACCTCCTTACTTGAAAGAGTAGAATCATTACCTGAATTGAGACCAGAAAGGGTACAGTCTTTCGAAATTGGTTACAAAAGTTTGATTGCTGATAACAGGCTATTGATAGATGCAGCTTATTACTATAACATCTACAATGACTTTATCACTCAAACGGCAGTGAGAAAAGCTCCAGGTCCAATTTTCCCTGGTGCCATGCCAAATACAGACCAAGGAGCATTAAACGCAATCAACGCTCCTACTCTATTGACCCCAATTACTACTCCAGGAATGGAGAACACCTTCCAGACCTACACCAACATCGTAGACGAAGAAGTGAGGGCCCATGGCGCTGCAATAGGTTTGACATATAGTCTTCCTAGCAATTACACCATTGGAGGTAACTACAATTTCAACAGGTTGATCTCTACAATCGGAGATGATTTCTTGAATGATTTCAACACACCTGAGCACAAGACTAATATTACCTTTGCCAACAGAAGATTGACTGACAAATTAGGCTTCGGTATAACGTATAGGTACCAAACTGCATTCAGATGGGAATCAACTTTCGCTCAAGGAGATGTACCTGAAATACACAACTTTGATGCTCAAATAAGCTACAGATTGAAAGAATTGAAGTCAATTGTAAAATTGGGCGGATCCAACCTCTTCAATCAGAGGTATATCCAAAACTTCGGTGGCCCTACCATCGGTGCGATATATTACATCTCTATCACATTTGATGAATTGTTAAACTAATATTCCCAAATACTATGAGCATATTCAAAAATTTCAAATATATAGTACTTGCGGCCGTAGTAGCTTCCTGTACCTACGATTTTCCAGAACCGGATGTAGCACAACCAACCTCTGGCTCTGCAGACCTTACCAGAATAATTTCAGTGGGAAATTCCCTAACAGCTGGCTTTATGGACGGTGCCCTATACAATAGAGGTCAGCAAAACTCATTTGCGGTGATCTTGGCAGAACAGGCCAAGGCTGTTGGTGGTGGAGATTTTAATGTCCCTGAAATCAATTCAGAAAACGGATTTTTTCAAATGGGACCTCAAGGTCCATTGGGAAGGCTCGTTTTGACTGTCAATCCCAATACGGGAGCAACAGCACCAGCTCCAATCGGAGCAGGAGAAGTGCCTGGGAACTTTGCTGGAAACAAAGCTGAGTTGAATAATTTCGGCGTACCTGGGATCACATTATTAACAGGATTGATTCCTCAAACCGGTGGTCCGGCTGTACCTGAAAATCCAGCCTACAATAGAATGTACGAAAGGTTTGCTTCAGCTCCTGGAACATCTACTGTAATTGGCGATGCAGCAGCTGCTTTGGCAACAGGGGGTACATTCTTCACCTTTTGGTTAGGAAATAACGATGTCCTAGGTTATGCTACTGGAGGAGCATCCAACCCAGCAATTCTTACATCTGATGCTGATTTTCAGCAAAGATTAGGCGCTGCATTAGGCGCAATGCTACAAGCAAATCCTGATGCAAAAGGTGCTGTGGCAAATATTCCAAGTTTGGCGGTATTGCCTTACTTTACATTGGTGCCATGGAATGCCCTTCCTCTGGCACAGGCACAAGCAGATCAAGCCAATGCGGGTTACGTGCCATACAATGCCGGTCTTGCGCAAGTACGTGGTTTAGGCCTAATTTCTGCAGAAGAAGAAGCTTACAGAAGAATTGAGTTCAGTGCTGGACAAAACGGCTTTGTGATGGATGATGAAAACCTGACTGATCTTTCAGCATTAGGTTTGCCTTCTATCAGACAAAGTAAACCTGCAGACCGGGCGACTTTACCGCTATCCTCGGCTTTGGGTCAAGTGATTGGAGGAAATCCTGCGCTGATCAGAGGCATCAGTTTCCCAGTTGAAGACAATTTCGTGTTGACTCCTGAAGAACAAGAAGAGATCAGCACAAAAATCACTGCCTTCAATGGCTTTATTAACGCTGCTGTACAGTCAAATAATGACAGATTGGTATTGGTTGATGTCAACAACTTACTAAATAGAGTATTATCTGGTCAGGTAGCTTCAGGAGGTGTAACACTTACTGCATCCATCATTCCTCCAAATGGCGGTTTCTCTTTAGATGGAGTGCATCCAAATGCCCGTGCCCATGCTTTTGTAGCAAACCTCTTTATTGACAGGATCAATGAAAAATGGGGAGCAAACATTCCTCATGCCAATCCAAATGCATATATCGGAAATGATCTTCCTAGGTAATTAAATAATACTATCATAATTAAAAAAGACCACCCCAATCAGGTGGTCTTTTTTTTATTTAAAGGATTTTGCCTTTACAAAGCTCATTTCACCTATGCACACATTTTCAAATTGTGAGAACCGCAAAAATGAACACAGATATCAAGGATAAACACAAATGAAAAGGAGTTCTACTACAAAAATAAGGGTGCACTGCGAGAGAATTACTTCCAGGTGCTACGGTAATTTAAAATGAATGGATTTATCAAAAAAAAACCGGCTCAGGATCAAACCCGAGCCGGAAATATATAGTTCTTCTAATTTTTAAATCTTACAATTTTCCAATATTTCAATCCTTTAAAGTAGACAAGTAAGCCACCAAATCCCTGATTTCTCTTCTGCTCAATACCGCTTTCATATCTGGCATACTGGATGGTGCGTCCCTTCTTTCAGCAATATCCTTTTTTTGCACCAAAGTATCCGGACTATTGCCTTGCTTGACAAGAATAGAAGCATTGTTTTCTTCAGACAAGACTCCTGTTACCCTCTTACCGTCTTCCAAATTCAAGGTCACAATACCATAACCGGGAGCAATCCTTTTACTTGGGTCTACCAAGGACTCTAATATTTCCTGCCTATTCAAGGTGGAAGCGATACCGTTCATCGGAGGCCCAACATTTCCCCCCATATCATCATATGCATGACAACGCATACATTGGCCCGTTTGGGATTGAAAGAAAAGTGTCCTTCCTCTCACCACATCACCTCCATTGAGGCTACTTTGGTAAGAAGCGATCATATCCCCATCCCATAGCTTAGCTGCGGCCGCTGCATATTTGTCCGTGAGCTCTTGATCATCTGCATTTTCTACCGCTTCAGAAAGCTCCAACAATATATCGGTAGGCAGCTTATTGGAGGCCATTTGGTTAAGCAATCCTTCAAATGTGCCTTTTGTATATTCCACAGGAACTTTGCCCAGAGAAATCAAGGCCGCTTGTTTTTCTTCAGTAGTTCTTTTTTCGATTACCTCCGATAGAAGATTAACTTTCAATTCCCTATCCAATTCCAATTGTTCCAAAAGAGTCAGACCTGCAACACGTACGGTTTTGTCGCTATCTGCCAAGGCCTTCTCTATAGCAATTGGTGTTTCTTGCGCTTCCATTCTAGAGATAGCTTTCAAAGCAGCAATTTTCACATCTGAAGAGGGATCTGATTGGACCAATGCCAAAAGCGGGCTTGAAGCTTCTTCAATATCAAGTCTTCCCAAAGCATTCACTGCACTAAGTCTCAATTCAGGACTTCTCTCATTAAGCATTGCCATAAGGGCTCCACTGGCTTTTTCTCTAACCAAAATCCCATCACGATTGACCTCTCCTCTATACCTTCCATCAACCCTATCCAGCACCGATGGCTTGGTCCACGTGCCCAAAGCTTCAATTGCTTCTTGCCTCATGGCCAATGGTGCATCTTTTTTCTGAATATAAGCAATCAGGTTCTCCATCGCCTTGTCAGTACCCACCCTGAGATTAGCACTGATAGCCCTGCGAATCAATGGCTCGTTTTGATAAGGCGTACGTACCAAAAGATCACCTAAAGCCGGTAAAGCTTCTTCTATAGAGAAATCATCATTGATAGCGCGGGCCAATTCAGTCAAAATGTATTCGTCATTGTCTTGGATAAACTTGGCTATATCAGGATGCTCCAGCCTCCTCAAAGCCAATACAGCTCCAAGGCGAACCGCTTTACTGGGATGGTCCCAAAGCGCCCCAACTTGCTCGGGCTCATTGATCCTAGCCAAGGCCAAAGAAGCTGCATGTCTGATGTAAGCGTCTTCATTGTCATTCCGTTCCAGAAGCAATACCAAAGGCTTGAAGGCAGGAGCATATTCCATTCTTCCAATGGCTTCAGCTGCAAAAAACCTATTTCTTGGATCTTCATTCGTAAGCAAAGCCAACATGTACTCAGCCGCTGGTTTGTACTTGATGTCACCCAACCACTTGGCAGCCTGTGAACGGATTTCAGGATCAGCGTCTTTAAGAAGTGGAATTAACTTTTTGGCATGGTCAGGATTATCCATTCGGGCAAGCTGACTGATACCAACTATAGCATTGATTCTACCTAATTGATTTTCTTTCTGATCTAGGGCTTTTTGGAAAACCTCCGCACCTTTTGAACCTCTTTTGGCCAATTCAAATTGGGCTTTTCTTCTAATTCGTAAATCCTCAAATAACAAATGATCCAGCAATTCATCTTCATTCATCTTACTATAATCGAGGGTGATCCTTCTTTGGGTCTCTTTTCTAGCCTCCCAGTTTTTACCTTCCTCATCCTCAATTTTCCAAATTCGGCCATAGTTTTTATTTCCCCAGCCGTTGATCCAATCCGCTGCATAAATTGCACCATCAGGCCCAAAGTCAATTCCTGTAGGCAACATCTGGCTTTGAATCATTTCTGTTTCAGCCAATTCAAATGTCGCTCCCTGCGGCTTTAGCTTGAAAGCATGTATTCCGGACCTTGCTGGATTGCCCACAAACTCCACCACAAAAAAAGTGTTTTTCCATCTTGGTGCCAATGCCGTCCCTGGATTGTAAATCATGCCGGTAGGTCCATTCACATAGTTGATAATTGGAGGTGTGATATATGCAGCCTGACCTTCATGTCTAGGAATGTACATATTTTCATCCATCCAGACCTTGTAAGTGTTGTTGTCAGGATCTCTGTACTTGCCAAACTGCCAGTTGATCCTCCATCCTGTATCAGAACCATTGACCAGGTAAACCAAGCGCTCACTCTCGCCACGATGGTCTCCGTCATTGTCTACAGATATCAGGTTGTTGTATTCATCAAAAACAAACTCGTGTGTATTTCTTACGCCCATGGCGAAAACTTCAAAGTCTGAACCATCTGGGTTAGACCGAACTACTACTCCCCTGTTGGGATATTTCCAACGTTGACCATCTTGGTCCACTCCATTGAAACCAATATCACCTATGGCCCAGTAGATCCTTCCATCAGGCCCTACCGTGGCACCTGACATGCCGTGCGCACCGAAACCGATATGAATTCCATAACCATGAGAAATGGAAGTTTTTTCGTCCATGATCCCATCCCCGTTTTTGTCTTTAAGTCGCCACATATCGGGCCCTACTCCCACAAAGAGATCGCCCTCATGCATCAAAACAGCTGCAGCGATATCTGTCACCTCTTCGTGAAAATCTTCCACCATTTTTTGAGTCCAATCTGCTAAGCCATCACCATTGCTATCTTTTACTTGATATATGCTCTCTTTGATCTCCAGCATGTCTCTCCAATCATGAGAACCATCCTGGTTATAGTCCTTCAACCATTGGTTTTTGTCTGAATTTTCAGGAGCAAGCTCTCTACGGAGAAATGCCCTTTTTTCCTCTATATCCTGAAGAGAAATGGATTCTATCTCCCAATCTTGATGGCCACGGATATCAAATTCCACTTTGCCAAGCCTGCCAGAACTGGTATAATAAAGCGTCCCATCTTCACCCATATTGATGGAGATCGGGTCCACAATAAGAGAATCCACTGCCCAGAGAGACATGGTCAATCCTTCCGCTAATGTAGGGTTCATGCTGGCTTCAATTTCATCGGCCATGCGACGGACCTCATCGTGGTCCATTTGGGTGATTCGGAGATCTTCGGGGGATTTGGTCTTTTCCTGACAGCCAAAAACAGCCATGAAAAGAATCGGAAAGCTGAGCTTACCAAGTAGGTGATTAGGTTTCATAGGTTTATTGTTCAATCGATTGAATTAAATTTCAATATACCAAAAAACTAAAAAATCCAATCTGCAAAATAAGGAAATGGAAAAAGAGTGGGTTGATAGGTGAAAATATAGGTTTCCTAAATGAATTGTTAGGGGAAATTAATAGAAAAAATTCAGGTCACCTAAAATTTAATTTCTCTGTTGAAATCACAATTCGACGTTTTTACCTAAATTGTAAGTGCTGAATTTAAGTCAGGTAAAAATCTAAAAATCAGGTTTATGAAAAATTTATTATTGATTTTATGTGTATTGGCAGTAGGTACTACTTTTGGCCAAAACTCCTATCAAGCAGTGGAAATGAAGGATGGGCCATACACCTATAGTATTGTCGAGGGGGATCCTACTAATACCCGATTCTACACTTTGGATAACGGCTTGCAAGTAATCTTGCACGAAAACAGAACGGAGCCAAAAATTTTCAGCCTTTTCACCACTAGGGCTGGCAGCAAAAATGATCCTTCAGACAAAACAGGATTGGCACATTACCTTGAACATTTGCTTTTCAAAGGAACCCAAAGCATCGGCACTTTGGATTATGAAAAAGAAAAGGTATACCTCAAAGAAATAGAAAACCTCTATGAGAAGTACAATTCCACCAGCGACGAAGGGGAGCGCAAAGAAATCTACAAAGGCATAGATTCAGTTTCAAATATTGCTTCCCAACTAGCGATCGCCAACGAGTATGACAAAATCATGTCAACCTTAGGATCTGACTTTACCAATGCCTTCACTTCTTTTGAGAACACATCCTACATGGAGTTTGTCCCATCCAACAACTTGGAAAAACTATTGGCTGTACAACAGGAAAGATTCGAAAATCCTGTTTTTCGCCTATTCCATACAGAACTGGAAACTGTATATGAAGAGTACAACATGTACCAAGATGAGGGATTTTTCAGGATCTTCGACCAGATGTTTGCTGGATTATTCAAAAAACACCCTTATGGCACCCAGACAACATTAGGTACAGCAGAGCACCTCAAAAACCCTTCGATTCCTGCTATTTATAATTTTTACAACAAATATTATGTACCCAATAACATGGTCGTGATTTTGGCGGGAGATTTGGATTTTGAAGAAAGTATCCGATTGGTAGACAAGTATTTTGGTGATTGGGAAAAAGGAGATGTGCCTAATTTTGCCTTTGAAGCAGAGGATCCTATCTCTCAACCAGAAGAATATTACATCACCACGCCTGATGAAGAGAGTGTTGCCATTGGTTTTAGGATGCCTGCGATAAAGGATCAGGATGCATTAAAAGCGGCTTTGGTCAGCTATATTCTCTCCAATGGGAAAAGTGGTTTAATTGATAGAAACCTAGTCAAAGAGCAAAAAGTATTGGAAGCTGAAGCCTTTGATTACCTTTTGTCCGACTATGGACTGATGTTTTTGACCGGAAGGCCATTGGAAGGTCAGGACCTCAAAGAAGTCAGAACTCTGATCTTAGATCAGATTGACTTGCTGAAATCCGGTGATTTTGATGAAGATCTGATCGAGGGTACGATCAATAATTTCAAAGTGAACCGGCTTAGAAGGCAGGAAAGCCCTATTGGTATGGCTTTGATATTCAATGAGCTTTTTACCACTGAAAAATCATGGGAAGACTACCTTGCCGAACTGGATGAAATGGGAAAAATAGGCAAATCGGATATTGTAAACTTTGCCAATCGCTATTTTGCTGATAACCATGTTTCAGTGTACAAACTCACAGGCAAAGATTCTTTGGCAATCAAAATCGAGAAACCTGAAATTACAGCCATTACCATCAATAGAGATGATCAGTCTGAATTTTTCAAAAAGCTAGAGGAGCAACCTTCGGAATCACTTCAGCCAGTATATTTGGATTTTCAAGAAGATATAGATTTTGGAAAAATACATGACGATGTTCCGCTTTGGGTGGTGAACAACACACTGAACAGCCTCTTTTCGCAATACTTTGTTTTTGACATGGGCAACTTGCATATCCAAAAATTGCCTTTTGCAGTGGAGTACCTCAAATTGATCGGGAGCGAAAGTAAAAGCAATGAGCAACTGAATAAGGAATTGTATAACCTGGCGATCAACTTCAATATTTCCACCTCAGATGAATTGGTGTATGTATGGTTCACAGGTTTGGAGGAAAACAGGCAGGAAGCAATGAAGATCATTCAAGACCTGATCCGCAATCCAAAACCAAATCAGGAGGCTCTGGAAAAAATGGTAGAAGCCAAAATCAAAGAGCGAAATGACAAGACCATTAACAAAGATGAAATCTTCTTTTCGGCGCTGAACAATTTTGTAGATTATGGTGAGGTAAACCCATACAATACAGCACTTAGCAATGAGGAATTGAGACAGCTTAAAGCGGAGGAATTGACCGAATTGATCCAATCCTTGTTTGATTACAAACACAGGATATACTATTATGGAGTGACCGATAAAGACCAACTGGAAAATGAATTAAAGGAAAGTCATCCTTTAAAGGCAAGTTTGAAAGATTACCCTGCCAAAAGGGAATTCAAAAGGCTGAAGGCAGATAAAAATCAGGTGTATTTTGTCGATTACGATATGGCGCAAGTGGAGATTGGCTTACAAAGATGGGACGAAGAACCTTATGATCCAGCTGATGCAACCATCATCCGTGCCTTTAATGAATATTATGGAGGCAATATGTCCTCTGTTGTCTTTCAGGAAATCCGTGAAGCTAGAGGTTTGGCCTATTCCACTTATGGGTTCTTCTCCACACCAAGTAAAAAGGAAGACCCTTATAAGGCAGGTTTTTATGTAGGCACCCAATCCGACAAAATGGCTATAGCATTTGATGCGATGCTAGACCTGATCAATAATTTCAAGGAATCCGAACAAAGTTGGAATGTGTCCAAGGGTGCTATCAAAAAAGCCATTGAAGCTGAAAGAATCACCAAGACTGCTATCCTTTTCAATTATCAGGCAGCTCTCAAAAGAGGCCTTGATTATGATATCCGAAAGGACATTTACAAAAATATAGACAGTGTCGTATTGCAGGATATCAAAAAGTTTCATGCTGAGAAAATGAAGGATAGGTCATGGAATATCCGAATGGTAGGTGCAAAGGAGAAGCTCAACTGGGAAGATTTGGAGAAAATCGGTGAAGTGAAAGAGCTTAAAACGAAGGATATTTTTGGGTATTAAAATAAATTAATATGATTATCCGCAATCATGCCACTAATCAATTAAACGAGTGTTTATTGGCAAACGGATACTAATAGATATTGGATATTTATAGATATTGGTTCGAAATCGCAGGTTAATTCTATTATTTAGATTCTACTGGCATGAAAGCGGATATACATATAAATTAATTTAAAAAACCGCAGCAAGGCTCAATTTAATAATTGGGATTTGCTGCGGTTTTTATTTTGGAGTGCGCTATGGTTGCCTGTAAGAAACAAATTACTGCGGCAGTCAATGAAATCATCGGGGAGGGAAATAGAGCACATATAGAAAATTATCAATGAGTGGTTTTGCTCAGTTGACGGAGACGAAAGGGATCTCTGGTTTTATTTTGAAGATGAGCAACCTCAGGAGTTGAAGGGGTTTCAAAATACAAGTGATAATGATTGCTGCAACCTGGGTTGAAGCTGGATTCGCAGTTTGGGCAGGTATTGTCAGAAGCCATATAGTCCTCAATGCTCAGTTCTTCAGCACAAACGCCGCAAAGGATGGCCTTTTGGTCAAATTCTGAAATCGGCCATACTTCATGATCGTGGTCTGCTTCTTCTTCATGACAAGAAAAACAAGGGTAATACTTGTCACAACACTTGAATTTGATCGCAATGATGTCCAAGGCCGAATGCCAGTGCACACAGCGGGTTTGTTTATCGATGGATTTCCCAAAGACATTCACTTCACCGATTTGAATAAAATTGAATGGCCCCTCAGTCTTTTCTTGGGCAAAAGCGGAACTGGAAAAAAGCATTATCAGAACTAAAGTAATTAAAGGGGTTATTTTCATTCTAGGGTGTTGTTTCTGACAGGTAATTGAAATGGGTTTATCTTATGAGTGCGGGAATTCAAAAATAAGAAAATTTATCTTGAATGGCTCTTCGAAATTTGCAATTTCGAAGCCAGACAAAAAGGGTTTGAAATTTCAGTTGTAAAAGTTATCGATGACAGACTCAAAAGAGACGTCACTCTGACGAAGGAAGAGTCTCCTAAACTTGCAAGATCCTCCAACCTTCGTTGGATCCAGCCCCTAGTCATTAACAACCTTTTTCTAAGTAAAAGTAAAAATTTTTTTATGGGTGCAACTAAATATTAAACGACAATATTTTATATTGCAATAGACTTTTAATGCGTGTTTTTAAAAAGTGATTGAAGTTTGGTATGGCATTTTAATTTAAATCTTTTTGAATGAAGCTTTTCTCTAAAATCAAAGAAAACCAGCTGCCTTTGCATGGTATCATGTTATCAAGCATAATGATCATTTTCATAGCCTCCAATTACATCGTATTTGCTGAGATCGGCCCCAAACTTGAAT
This sequence comes from Mongoliibacter ruber, assembly GCF_003003005.1. Taxonomy (GTDB): domain Bacteria; phylum Bacteroidota; class Bacteroidia; order Cytophagales; family Cyclobacteriaceae; genus Mongoliibacter; species Mongoliibacter ruber. Next base: position 36,428 of record NZ_PVTR01000016.1, on the reverse strand, counting down.
GGAACATATCTTTCAGTTGGTTTTATGCTTTGTTGATCTTGGGTTTCGGTATATCATGGATCTATACTGGTGCGATCAACAAGGAGTACAAAAAAGTAAAAGCCGTATTATCGGAATCTAAATCAGCAGAAGCCGCCATCCAAGGCAAGCTCAAAACACTATCCCGAAAAGAGCGGGAAGTGCTTCACCTTATCCTCCAAGGAAAAAGCAACCAACAAATCTGCGATGAACTTTTTATTTCCCTGAGCACCCTCAAATCCCACATCAACCATATTTACCATAAAATGGAAGTCAAAAGAAGACAGGAAATAATGGCGCTTTTTGGGTGAATGAGAGGGCGTACAAGGAAAATCAACCTTTTTAGGGACTAAGAGATTAGGCTTATTTTTCATTTCCTTCCAACCTTCCACAAAAATTTAAGGACAGGAAAAATGGAAGAATTTAATGATTCATTAAACTCAGTTGTACAGGATACCATTCCCGCAATACCAAGCGATCAAGAGGAGATATATGCCAAATTATTCAGTTTAATAAACGAAGTTAAGGCAAATACAATTCCGACAGAGCTGACACAAACAGATTTTGATGAGTGGACTGGACTTTTTTTGGCTTCAATAGCAGCAATCGGTACCTTCTTAACAGCATATTATATTTACAAAGATTATAGACAAAACCAGATCAATACTTCCTTTCAAGAAAGTATTTTCAAAGACCTGCTCCGGCATTATTATAGGAATTTCATTGTATTGCATGCCATGAAAATCAAACTAGAGAACAATAGTTACAACAGCTATCCATCAGAAGAACATATCCTGAAATTCAAATCACTACCCGAAGACCTAAGAATTAACCAATTCACCACCTCCACCAAGAACTATGATGTATTGCACAGGTTCGAACTTTTGTTGAGGAATATCAATACGGAGATTGATGTCTTTTTGGAGCACCTGAAAAACCCGAATTTACCATTAGATGTCAAGCAAAGGGATATGAAAGCCATGGCATTTAAGTTTCCGATGACTTCAGAGAGAATCCTTGAAATCACGCAAACCTTAAAGGTAGATTTCAACACAAGGGAAAAATTTACGGCCTTTTTAAAAAGTGTAAGTGCGGACAATGTCCAAAGAAAAAAATCGAAAGAACCTTCTTTAGAAAGCCAGCAGCTTATTATCCCAACAAGGGATGAAAACTTCTTCGATCAACTGGATTTAAAGCAAGACTTGGATACCGATATAAAGTTAGAATATGATATTATTCAATTGATTCCATTTTGATAGGCAAAGGTATTGAACTACTATCAAGCGCCGCAGGACAAAAATGAAATTCAAGTGGGTTATAAAATATGCGCTTTTTGAGTGAATAGAAGGGGTTATAAGTAAAATCAACCTTTTTTGGGACTTTGGTTTTAAGATTTTTAAAAAGAATTTTCCGCAAATTTAATCGTATCCTATGAACTAGATTAATTTTTATTAATTATGAAAAGAATTACTTTGCTTATTTCGATAATGATTTTTGCAATCACACAATCAATTTCTCAAAGCCAAGATTCAGAAAACAAAAAATTGATAGGACGGATAAATTTAGCAGGAGACGCTAATTATACTCTTCAATATTCAATTTTGGATGAACAGCATCTATACGAAATAATAGATAACAGAAATACTGGATCAACTTTAAAGAGTTTTAAGTTAATTTTCAATGATCAAATAGTTTTCCAGCAAAACCTACTTGCAGCATTAAATGATATTGACATATTTAATGATAAAAGTCATTTTAAAAAATTAGTTAGTGAAGAAAGCCAGAAATATTTTTATGCTTTTCAAGTTATGCGTCCGGCTGTAAATGAAGCAGCAAAGGGTCCAATTGCAATGACAATGAAGTTTGGACAAACAGCTGAAATAAGAAAATCGGTTAATGGTTCAAGTGAGTTTGTTAGAAGAAGGGATTTAATCAATTTTTTAGAAAACAATGGACTTTTAGATTCTGCTTCGAGCGAAAAATTGAATAATAAAAGGTATTTTATTTTTAAAAAAGAAATCAAAAATTTTATAAATATTTTTAATTTCGATACTATTGAAAAGTATGAAAAACAAAATTTGTTAAATTATTTAACCATTTCAGAAATCAATGATATTCTTAAGTTAAATAGAGGCGATAAGGATAAATACCAAATTTTTTATAATAAACTTGGGGAGGATTTATTTAAAGAATTAAATATTCTTCAAAAAAAGGCAATTACTGAACCTAATTTCAATAAAAATACTCTCTCTGAATTTCAGAATTACCTTAGAGAGTCTAAAAGATTTTTACTTGATAAGTTTTCTGATGCAATAAAAATAAGAAACAACTCTGATTCAAATTTTGAAAATATAATTGCTGAGACAAACAAGGAAATTACGACTTATAAAATTCAGGAAACAGGTTTCACTGATAGAGTAACAACTTTAACAGAAGAATTAAATAGAGTTAATCTAAATATCATAAGTATACAGTCAAGCTTAGTTGCCGAAAATAAAACCTTAGAAGATGAAATTAATAAACTTAATGCCATCAATGGCAATGCCGAGAACATATACGAAAATGAAATTCAAATAATAAATGAGACAATTAATAATAAAAGGCAATCTATAACAAATCTATCTGCAAATCTGATAGATGCTAATAATATTAAAATTCGATTTGAAAATGAATTTTCACAAATTAATTCTAAAATATTTGATGTTTCAAAATCAATAAGAGAAAAAGAGGACTATGTGAAGAAATACGAAGATAGTTTGAAAACTAATAAATTATTTATTCGAAAAATTGAAAATATTTATGCACAAGAACTTTTTAAAGCTGGACTAATTAATGTCAAAATTAACAATATTCAATTTGAGTTTAATAATGGATTTTTAGAAAATATGGTCATAATGACTGAGCCAAAATTTGATTTTACTATTGATGATAGTTTAATTAGGCCAAGTCAGAAACATGTCAAATTCACTAATAATTATCCTCTTGGTTTTTCTTCCAAAACTGATCTTGAAAATTTAAAAAAGGTTGAGTTATTTGCTATTCAAGATAAAAAAGTAGAATATGTTTTGGACTTCAAAGATGTGGTGATAAATATTGAGGAAATACTGGAACTAAATAGAAAAGATTATAGCCCAAAAAATAAAGCTGTAAAAGATATTAACCCAGAGACTACTAAAGAAAGGGATTTTCATAAAGATAATAATACCCAGATTCTTGAAGCGAAGATTTTCTCTGATTTATCAGGGATTAATGCATCTAAGCCGAATGGCTTAATTCAATTAGAGGTAGATAAAGTTATTCCGCTTCTTACCAAAAGACGAACAAAGTCTGATACTTATTGGCCTTTCAGGTGGATGATAAACAAAAACAATAATTATGGTTTTTTCAACTATATTAAACCTGAATTTACTTGGTCAAAAATTGAGCAAAACCTAAGGAGTTTAGATTTAACAGTAGCAGAACCTGGTACAATTTTCCAAATAAATAAAAGGGACACCTTAATAAATAGTAACAATGAAATCTTGATAGATACTATTTTATTTCAAAATAGAGCACTTTTAGCATCAACCTTAGATATCAGGCAATTTGAAATGCTAAGTGTCGGAGCAGATTTCAATATTTGGTTTTTAGATTTACCTTATGCGAAATCAAGTTTTTATTTAAATGCTGGTTTCAGGTTTGGTAGAACACTTCTAACTTTAAACGATAGTGTTTCTAAAAATGAATTTGGAATGAAAGGATTTACGAATACCTTTCAATTTATGCCAGAGTTTGGTTACAAAATCAACGGGGATGAAAGGTATGGCTTGGATTTTAGTTATTCTCCAAATTGGTTGATTTCTGATTCAAGAGGTTTTATACAAACCTCAGATACATTCGGGATTTTTGAGACAAATGAAACTTTCAATCATCAACAACAAAATAAACTACATAGATTAACCCTTTTGGCTTATTTTAATATTACACCAAGTACTACAGGGAGATTGTTTTTCAGATTTAGATCTTTTCATCAATGGAAAAATTGGTCAAATAATTTTACACAATACCAATTAGGATATAGCTTCTATTTAACCAGGTAATAATATTCTAAAGTCTGATGCAAGAATTTAAATTTGGAATTATTTTTGAAAAGATGCACTTAAAATCGTCCTAAATTTTAGGATAATTGGGGAGTTCCTACCCACTCCCCTATCCTATCAATAATCCCCTCCTGCCACTTCTTCACATCCTCACCAACAGGCAAAAAAATCAAAGAACATTCTATTGAAGAATCCTTAGATTGATTAATTTCTACATATTTCCCTGAGATATCTTCCAGTTCTCCCGGATAAACCAAGGCTACTTTCTCAGCTTCAAAATAATGATGATATGCATACATCTGTCGGATATCTTCTACGGAAGGTCGATTGTCTGTAAGTAGCTTCCATTTGGTGTCTAAAACGTAATTGCCGTCATTAGCTTCAATTAAGATATCCGGTCTGATAGTTCTTCTCGGGCCTTTTGATGGACTCCAGAAATATTTTCTTCTTTGGGTATGTACTTTAAAGCCTTTTTGCTTTCTCAGACTAACTGCAACGAACTGTTCCCAAAGTTCATTCATATCAAACATCAATGCGAGAACATGATTTCTTCCTTTACTGAGGTCAGGATGGTAATGTAAAAGTAGAAGTCTGGAAATCTGCATTGCCTTTTGGTAGCGCTGTGTTTTCCTGTCCAGAATAATTTTTTCAAAAGTAGCTTCTGAAATCTTTATATCTGGCATTTCTGGAAAATGGAGTAACAACGCTCCTATTCTACTATGCAGCCTTGAATTGGTATTGAGCAGCTTGAGCAGATGGAGTGTTTTATACAGTATGTAATGCAGAGTATGCGACACATCATAAACGGTATGCTTGACAAAGAAACGTTCCTGATGGACCAGGTTATATTGGATATGCTTCCCAAACTGCAAACTGCCTTTTAAAGCGTTTACATTTCCATTTACTTTTCTGTATTTCTTTATCAAACCTGAATGAAGCAAATATTCAACTTCAATGATAAAAAGCTCAAAATACAGGTCAAGAATGGTATTGGATTTTAGATTGAGGCTACTTGAACTTGGTGTTTGAACATCAAAGCCATGAACAGCTTTGAGCATGCCTAAAAGGATTCTCTGCCATTTGAATTCGTCTCCCAAAGAGGGCTTTTTCTTGTCAGCTTTCGGCAGAACTTCAATCAAAGTGTTTCCTACTTGAATAACTCCTACAAATTCCTTGAATCGAATTCCATTATGAATCAGGTCAAAGTAAGGAATACCCTTTTCCCCATAAAACCGCTGACAAGACTTAAGCACATCTGTATCGAATTTTCCATTATTGGGAAATTCTTGATCAAGCTTTATTGACTGGTGTTCAAAAACGGTGATATGATTTCTCAGACTGTTCAAATCAGTTCACTATTTCAATAATGGCAGCTTTAAAAGCATCATCTTCCATATCAGAAAGATTCTTCAATCGGTAGATTTTTCTATCAGAGAAGTCATTGGCTTCATAGTCATTGAATTTCTTGAATTTTACAGCATCATTTTCTTCAATTTTCTCAAAAAACTCCTCACCTAAAATCAATCCTATCTTTCCATAATCCCCAAAGAAATATTCTTGAAGAAGGGGGATAATCTTATTTTGAAACGCTGACTTCAATTGATCTAGACTGTAAACGTTGATTAAATAGCTGTGTCCAATTTGATGATCTTTGTCTAGAAGTTTCTCAATTCTTTGATTGATTATACTGAGAAGCTGCGAAAGGTCAATCCCTGAAAATGAAACAGTTTTGCTAAGAACCTTTTCCATTTTTTTTGGTAGGAAAGTTGAATCATCTGATAATTTACGTTCCCCATAATCACGATACTTTTTATCAGCTATTATTTCTAAACCTAACAGTTGACGTAAATCCTTTTCAGAAGAATCGTAAGAGGCTTTTGAAGGACCATATAGACCATCATTCATAAGCCAGAACCTACTAAGGACTTCAAATGGAGTTAATAACTCAGGCTTTGGTGCCATCTCTTCAAAAGTAAATCTCCTTCTTAACGCAGCATCCAGTGCTTCTACACTCCTATCAGCCGTGTTCATGGTGCCTATGATATAAAGGTTTGCAGGCACCCCAAATGGCTTTTTACTGTAAGGAAGGATCACTTCCAATGCTTCTTCTTTACCTATTCGCTTATCTTCTTCAATTAAGGTTATCAGTTCTCCGAAAATCTGAGATACATTACCTCTGTTTATTTCGTCAATGATCAAAACGAAGTTGCCCGTCGTTTTCTTTGATTTGAATTTCTCCGCTAATTTGCTGAAATCAAAAAAGGACTTATAAACCGCATTGTATATTGTCGATCTACCCGAAGAAAGAATTTTTTCAATTTCTTGTCGGGTATTGATATTTGGATCAGAAACATCCAGTCGTTCGTCAAATATTTTTTTGATTCCATTTTTTCGGGCATGAAATAACCTTCTACCCTCCTTGTCAGGGTCATCAGTGGTTCGTTTAAACCTAACATTCAATACTTCCTCTGTACTATCTTCCTTTTCAAACTTTATTTCACTTGACACAGACTTGAATACCACCTCATCCGATTTGGACATTAAATGATCATAAAACTTTTTCCAGAGTATCTCGAAGTCCAAATCAATCAGTGCTCCTCCTTTAGCCTTTTGACAAAGTCTTTTGAAAATACCATCTTGGATTTCATATTGTATAGGTTTCTGCTCATCAATAGTCTTTTCGGATACCTCGTCTTCCTCTTTTTCTTTTATTGTAGTAGGCTTTATCCCTTCAATAAAATCCTCATAACTGATACTTTGGTGAAAAGTCGTAAAGACTACCTGTCCATTTTTTACCAAGCGTTCGTATTCTTCTTTGATTTTAGCTCTGTCTTTTTTCAGATCAAAATCAGGATTAACAATTTGGATGGCTTTATTGATGGTGTGGTAGGTCTTACCTGTTCCCGGAGGACCATAGAGTATTTGGTTGAGTGAAAAATTTTGAGGGGTCTGTTCTTTGCTCATTTTAGGTTGGGGTTTGTTTTTAGTCAAAAAGTCATTTAAGTAGCTTAATCTATTTTCTATAATTGGTTCCATTTTTTCAATAAGATTTTCCCAAGTTCTTGGGAAGTTCTGATCTATTTTTATACGCCAGTGGGTATCATCTAGGATTTTTTGACGATAAGCTTTGTATTTATTATTTGGGTCTGAAAAATTTAAATCACACTCAATATTCAGATTTGGAAAACCATTATCGAAATTTGACATTGAAATTTTTAAAAAAATATCTTTTCCAACGTTTTTATGCTTTTCAGGAATAAAGCCAACAAGAACGTATGGTTTCAGTGTAAGTCCTTTTTTTGGTCCATTTCTTTTATTGGGAACTTCATTGTAGTTTTTTATGAGATCCATATTCAGCTTATCTGAAAATTGATCAATCAAATAGTTGATTTTTCTTTTTGTATCATTAAACCAAATAGTTCCTTTATTTTCTGAGCTATATGGTTGATTAATATTAAATTTAAAGTCATTAATATTGGTTAAGTCGAAGTAATCCATAATTGTACATTTTTTTCAGCTTAGCTCTCAAAGAATTTACAAGTAATTAAAAAGCCGGATAAAAGATTGGGTTTGGAATATATTAAGGGATTAGGGGATTTGCAAGGTACAATATGGTGAAAGGCGAAGAATACGCGCTTTAAATTAAAAGAAAGTGTATCTATCCATCTCTTCGAAATTTGCAATTTCGAAACCTAAAAAAAAAGAATTCAATTTCAAACAGCATAGATCAGCTGACATTTAACCCCACATTAAGTATTTTGAACTTCATCCAATTTTAACCAATTTCATGCGATAATACGCAAAAAAGTGGGCTATAAAATTACCCCTTTGAGGGCTTTGGAACTGGGATTTTATTATAATCAATCATAGTTATGAACACATATAGAGAACAGATTATTGAAACGATCAATGAGTTATGGTCAGCTAGGATTAAAGTTTTTGGTTGTATTGTGACTTTGGCCATGTCCAATGACTACAAAGATTTAAATGAAACAATTGAAATTGGGGAAATTATCGAATTCCAATATGCCCATTTCGAAGGCATTGAAGACACCAATATTCAAAAGATGATCAGCATGTGTAAGCATATGGATGAAACGATCAATAGCTTGATGAATCTCAATGGAATTGGAATGGAAGAGGTCGATATTTAGAAATTAAACTTTTCCACCTCCACCCCTAGAAGACTGGAAACCTGACCAATCACTCCGCCACCACAGCTGCCAATCCTAGTATCATAGCAGCCGGAACAATCAAGTACCAAATCATGCCTTTTGATCTTCGGTAACTTGCCATATCCTCCCGGTTGGAGACTTTTTGTTCCAACTCTCTTCTATTGATTTCCCTGATCTGGGAAAAGGAAGATAAATATAATTGTTGACTAAGGACTACCGTGTCAGTGGCTTGGTTGCTTTGATCAAGTTCGGAATAACTGATACGGCTAATGATTTGTAAAGGCGAATTGGCTGCTTGAAAAAATGCATTCTTTGACTCAATGTTTTGATCAAAGACTGGATACACTGCCCATGAACTACTCAACTTATCTTCAGCAGTTTCAATTATTTGCCGTCTTATGTTTAAATAGGAACCCACAATAAATGATTGGGGAGGAAGAAATAAGTTCGTCGGGGTTTGCTCTATTACTCCCTCAAAAACAGCATTAATTCCAGTACCTTGTGCAAACATCCTGATACTTCCAAAAATAAAAGCTCTGCCATCAACAAATGGAAATGCTTCCCTGTTGACAGTATAAGCGGATTTGGTCATATCTATAAGAATTGGCTGATCGGTTTTGTTTTCCATAATGATGCTGACACTGCCATTTGAATTATTGAAGGCATGGGATACTTCCAATCGATTGGGAGCGGCATCTTGGAATTCATGTTGTTCAGTTGGATATTCTTCATTATGCTGAAATTGGGCTACATAAGAGGTGGTACATCCCATCATTAAAAGCGAAAAAAAAAGCGGGATTTTCTTCATAGAGGATTGGCTTTTAATTGAATACTCAAAAGATCTTATATACTCTTACGAAAAAGAAAAATTAAGTTTTCCTTGTAAGAATAAACTTAACTTCTTCGAAATTGCTAATTCCGAAGCCTTAAGAAAACGGTTTGAATTCCTTTTTATATTCTTTTGGGAATACAAATCCCAAACCCAAAACAGCACCAAAGCCCGCACATCACCTCCCCCATATTTTCCCAAATTAGTACATCAAGCCATGAGGAATGATTCTTGACCTACTATAACCGAAAATCAATTCAAATTTAAATTGTTTCATTATGGTCAGTACAAAGAATATCGCAAAGGGAACCCTACAAATCGTCGCTTTTGGGAAAAAGAAGGATGAAGATGTGGATAAGGGAACAAATAGAAGCACTCCAGGAAATTCTGAAGGTGCTAGACCTCCGGAAAAAGAGGACTATGAAGACATCAAGGAAAAAAAGAAAAAGGATGATAAGCAAGAAAAAAAGGAATCTTAAATTCCCATTTATGGCAAAAATTTGCCTGATTAGCGCCTGTTAAAAAAAATTATGTATATCCGTTTTCATACCAGTAGAATCTAAATAATAGAATTAACCTGTGATTTAGAACCAATATCAACAAGTATCAAATATCTATTAGTATCCCTTCGCCAAAAAACCCTCGTTTAATTGACTAGTGGCGTGATTGCGGATAATCATGAAAAAAATATAGGAAAACCAACTTCCTTCTAGAGGTTGGTTTTTTGTTTTCATCTGCTAATACTAATCCCATTTATCTGTGATCACCCGCGTTATCTGTAGTTAAATTCATAGGCATAAAAAAAGCCCCAAAATCGGGGCTTCTTTATATAGTTGGTTTAGTAAAATTTAGTCTGTAATCCTGATAGACCCACTGCTTACTTTTCCTTTTACAGTATGATCAGAATTGTTATTGATTTTTAAACTTTTGGAACCTGATTGGTTCCCAACTTTAATGCTGCCACTTCCTGATTTCATTTCAAAATTATAGTCATCCAATTGACTTGATGTCTGTATCTTGATATTTCCGGAATTGGCTTGAAATGAACTGCCTGGGCCGAAACCTGATTGCTCTGCCCGGATACTCCCACTGCTTGCGCTTATATCGCCCATCTCTGACACATTGTTCATTCGGATGCTGCCAGAACTAACTTTGGCATCCACTTTTCCTTGGATATCTTCAAGTTTGATACTTCCCGAGCTTGCCTTGGCCGTCAAATCCCCAAGCATATCTTTCAGTCTGATACTCCCAGAACTTACCTGACAATCAAAATTACCTGCAAGCCCTTCTCCCCTGATACTACCTGAGGATGCGGCAATGTTTCCACGGTCTACCTCTATGCCCATCACTTTGATACTTCCTGAACTGGCCTTGAGGTTGACTTGTTCGTGGCTCACATTCATCACATCCACTGATCCCGAACTACATTTCAAGTCCAACTTCATTTCTTCAGGGCCTATCAGCGTAATAAATCCGTCCATTTTGGAACCAAAGTTCCAACCCACAATCTCTGTATCACCCACAAGTTCTATTTTCAATTTCGAACCTGATTGACGGTACTTCACTTCAAAACCCTTGTCTTCAGGTACTTCCAACAAGGCACTTAGAAACACATTTTGTTCCCCGGCCCTACCCTCATAGGAGACTTCCAAAAATCTACCCTCAACTTCTATTTCCTTGACACCGGAAAAGGTCTCTTCGTATTCCTTGGTTTCTGTATTTTCTGGAAAATAGCAGGCAGTAGCCAAGAGACTACAAGTCAATACCACTGCCTGTATCCATAAATTTTTAGTCATTTCCTTGGGTATTTGGTGTTGACAAAGGACCTCCATTAGACATCATAGACAAGGTCTCATGAGCTACTTTGATATTGTATTCATAGGCCAGACTTTTGTAGTTGACCAAATCGACAATAGTACCAATAAAGCATAAACCGACGGTCAATAGGTAAAGAATTCCCAGCCCTATCTGTCCAAGGATAAAGCGATGCAATCCTGCGAATCCGAAGAATCCCAAAAGACAAAGAATCAAAATCATCTGATTGTCTTTTCTTCTTGCTCTGTAAACCTGGGCAAAAAGGCTTGCTTGCTCGTCATCCATATTCTTTAGGATACCTTGGATATATCCCAATTCCATTCCTTCCAATTCAGGAAGGTGTCTTAATACATTAGCCATAGTGATTAGTTGTTTTAATGTTTCTGATTAATTCAATTATGCGATAAATGATCACAGCAAAAGCAAACATGGCCAAAGGGTGCATGGACCAAGAAGCTTGAAGGTCTCCTTTGGTGAGTAGGCTCATGGATCTCCCCAACCCACACCCAGGGCACCAATGAAATCCTAGGTTATCCAAAGGGCAAAGGGTAAAATGCTGCGGTCCATAAGGGTCTATGAAAAAGATACCAATCAAGGCTCCGATCCAAAAGACCAACTCCAAAGGAATTGTCTTCAATATGTCTGTGATTCTTTTCATTTGCCCATCAAAGTACGAAAAGGGTGCCATATGCCAAAAAGGCTCTTTTTGACCTATTTTAACCATTATTCACATCAAAAAATATTAATAACGGACAAAAAGTGTACGATTATGAACGTTTCAAGGTAGGTACGGACAGTGCTATCTCATGGCCAAATTTGACCCTTTGCTGACTCAAAAACTCACGGCGAATTTTCCCATAGTTCACTTTTGCATTGCCTTCTTTCCAAAAATTGAACTTCAATAGGAACCTAAAGGCATCTTTTGGCAAGGTCACTTTTTCCTTTAGATCCAAAGCTTCAGCTGCTTCCTTCCCTACAAAAAATGCTACCATGGTTTCTGCCAAATCAGCCAAATTGGTATCCGGTATTTCTGATTGATAAAAACGGAGTAAGGAACGGGTCAGCAATTTACCTGCATCTGATTCTTTAAGGTGCCTTCTTCTGATCAGTTTTTCAAGTTCAAATGCTTCCTTGGCATTTTCCGGCCAAAATTCAACATCTATCCCCATATGGTAACCAATCACTTTCCAATAGTGTAAAACTGCCTCTAAAACTTCCTTTCCTGGAAATTTGCGAAGCTTCTCCATTCCACGCATTACCAAAAGTGAAAATGCCAGATTGGTACCAAGCATATCCTCCTGATTGATGGGTATCCCCCACTCTTTTGTCCAGTCTTGGGTATATTTTTGGATAAAAAAGCGGCTAAAAGCATGGATCAAGCGCACTTTTGCAATGCTCAACAAGGCCCTTTCGTCAGAAATAAAACTTCCTGGACGAAAACAATCCAACAAGAAAAGCGCTGTTTCAGATAGTCTCTTTCCGATTTCATCTGTAATCCGCTTGGATCTCACTAGCACTTGAGCCCCATCTGCAAAAGCATAACAATAAGGTAGTGAATAAAAACCCAACATGGATAAGTAATACTGCCCATTTTGGTCGAAATATTCCTGCGCAAGCTTTATTTTTCCCAATTCCAAAAAATCGACTTGTACCGTAAAGCTTTGGAAGTATTTTTGCACTGAAGCAGGAAATTCTACCAATTCATCTCTTGTAGGCATCTTGGTAAAAGTATTGATCCGCTCTGCGAAGGCAGGGTTGCTATATAGATCCAAGACTGCCGCATCAGCCAAGGGGTCACCCTCATTACGAAGGGCGTCCAGGTTTTCAGATTGGTATAATTTCAATTTATCCACAGCTAGCTAACCTTATTCAAGCAAATAGGTTTTAGAAATATATACAGTTATATGTACAAAACACTCACCCTCTGCATTTTCATTCTATTCAATACATTTTCAGCAACTCAAGCCCAAACAGCAACTGATTTAATAGTAATAGATGCCAAGGCGACAGGAAGCAAACTTAAACTAGAAAGCGGAACTGAAAAAAAAATCACGGACAGAAACCTTTATGACAATCAGCCAAATTTTATCAATGAGGAGCAATTGGCTTTTTCTGCGGCTGACGACAAAGGCAACCATGACATCATTATTTACACATTTACTTCCAATAAGTTCGTCAATTTGACCAAAACGCCGGACCTGAATGAGTTTTCTCCAGCCATCACCGATTGTGGGTTGTACGTTTCAGCTGTCACAGTAGAGGAGGACGGTAAACAAAGGCTTTGGCTTTACCCTACCAATTTCGGCGAACCGGAATTGCTCTATGATGACATTGAGCCAATAGGGTATTATGATTGGTATGACAACAAAGCCGCAATGTTTGTCCTTGGACAACCCAATACATTGGTTTATCCATATGCCAAAGAGGATATTTTGACTATCAGTCAACAAGTAGGCCGTTCCATCAAAAAACGTCCTAAAACCTCTGTAATCACTTACATCGATAAGAATGACAGTCAAGAAATAGATGGCGAAAAAGTTTTTGCAATCAAAGGTTTTGATTTGGAGAAAAAGGAATCTCACACATTTGGGTATGCCCTTCCTGCATCAGAAGATTTTATTTGGCTAAACAAAAACTTATTATTGATGGCAAAGGGAGATGAATTATTTATCCGAAAAGCCAATAAAAAGGAATGGATTTCAGTCGGCACTATCAAGCAGGATGGATACGAAAACATAAGCCGAATGGCCTATTCTCCCAAACTTAAAAAGCTTGTGGTCGTGATGGAGAGGAAATAGACTTGACGCTCTTGCCAGTCTGCCGGCCTCGGTTCATATCCCCACGAACAGAAACAAACTCATTTATGATTTAATCGTTTTTCATGACGATACGTCAGCCGAAGATTTGTCACGTCCTAAAATTACTTGACACTTTTATATTTGTTTTGAATATCGTCCGTACCTACGGTACTTTGAATACTCACACTTAATATTTAAACCCGGCAATAAATTACCGGGCTATTATATCTGTCATGCCTATGGCATTTGGTCCTGTCTTGATTTTTCTAAACTCTCGATTCTCGTCTCTCGCTTCCTCTCCTTCATCCTTTCTCTCTCGCTTCTCGCCTCTCCTAAGGTTTCACCATCACATATTCATAAGTCGCCTGCAATCCCAGCGGAATACCCAAAGTCCAATACAACAACAAAAACAGTGACCAAACCACCAACAAAACCAATGAATAAGGCAACATGATAGACACCAAAGTCCCTATGCCGGTCGACTTGACATAGCGCTGACAGAAAACCACAATCAATGGGAAATATGGAAGTAGTGGTGTAATGATGTTGGAAACAGAATCTCCCACCCTATATGCTGCCTGTGTCAAATCAGGAGATATACCCAATTGCATCAACATAGGCACAAAGATAGGGCTGATCAGCGCCCATTTTGCAGAAGCTGAACCTACCAATAGGTTTACAAAAGCCGTCAAAATCACAATTCCAACAATAGTAACCTGCGCGGGCAATTGCATGGCCTGCAAGACATCAGCACCTTTCAAAGCCGTAAGAGCTCCTATATTTGACTTTCCAAAAGCATCGATAAACAAGGCACAGAAAAAGGCCATTACGATATAGTAAGCCATACTGCCCATGGCTTTGCTCATGGACTGTACCATATCTTGGGCACTTTTGTAAGTACCACTCAGAAAACCATAGACAACTCCAGGTATCCAAAACAAAATAAAAATCAATGGCACAATGGACTTCATCAAGGGGGCACCAAAAGAAGTGATTTCGCCTTCCGGATCTCTTAATGCCGAATCATTTGGGATAGCCCAAAGCACCAATAAAATTACGCAGACAACCATTGTTGCGAAAGCAATCCAAAAGGCTCTTTTTTCACGCATATTGAGCGTTTCCATTTTTGGAATATCTTCTATATTGCCATCAATGGCCACATTTTTATTCAACCTTGGCTCTATCACCCTATCTGTTAGATACCAAACAGCCGCAACTACCACAATACTGGAAAGTCCGGTAAAATAGATATTATTCAGTGGATTTAGGGTAATGTCAGCATCGATGATCTGTGCTGCTGACTGGGTAAAGCTTTGGATCAAAGGATCTATACTTGACGGTATAAAATTGGCGCTAAACCCTCCGGAAACACCAGCAAAAGCTGCCGCTATCCCCGCCAAGGGATGTCTTCCGGCAGCATAGAAAATCACCCCACCCAAAGGAATAACCAATACATACCCGGCATCTGCGGCCGTGTGGCTGACTATTGCGACCAAAGTCAAGATGGGGGTCAAAAGCATTTTTGGTGTAATTCCAAGTAAAAACTTTAACCCTGCATTGATAAATCCGGAATGTTCTGCCACTCCCACACCAAGCATGGCCAATAATACTACACCCAAGGGAGGGAAATTAATAAATACCCCTGTCATATTTCCCAAAAAATTGGCAAATTGGGTACCAGTAAGTAGATTCTGCACCCTCAGATCTGCACCTGTCCTAGGGTCAATAGCTCCAAAATCTATTGGAGATAATAAGGCTGACATGACCCAAGTGATCAACATCAACATTAAAAACAACATTGCCGGATCAGGAAGCTTATTGCCTGCTTTCTCTATGAAATCTAAAAACCTGTCTAAAAACGTCTTCTGCGAGGAGGTGGATTTGCTCATTATGGGTCATATTCAGTTTCCTCAAAAATAACCATGCTTTCCAAATATCATACTATTCCTTCATGCTAAACTTATTTTTATATGAGCTTTAACTTACAAGAACCGCCAAAGGAAATCCTCGATGAGCTGAAACTGCTCCAGGATGCTTTAGATCAAGAGATCCCTCCAAAGAAATTAGATAGAAATGTCTTGATCTGCACTTGGAATATCCGGGTTTTCGGAAACCTCACTATGGATTGGGAAGCTGCCGACAATCAATCGCCAAAACGTGATGGACACTCTCTGCTCTGTATTGTCGAAATCATCAGAAGGTTTGACATCATCGCTGTGCAGGAAATCCGAGGTAATTTCAAAGCATTAAGGGAAACAATGAGATTGTTAGGACCTGACTGGAGCTTTTTGATGACTGATGTCACAGCTGGATCTCAAGGAAATAATGAGAGACTGGGCTTTATTTTTGACAATAGAAAAGTAAAGTTGTCTGGTTTGGCTTGTGAAATTGTCATTCCTGACGATGTTCTGGAAAAAAACAGGGCTATAAATCCTGATGCCCTCCAAAGGCAATTTGCCCGTACCCCTTATGGAGTAAGTTTTCAAGTCTCCAAAAATACCTTTGTTTTGTTGACACTACATGTTTTATTTGGGTCAAAACCAGCGGATCGTGTGGCGGAAATAAAAGAAATCGCCAATTGGATCAAAAATTGGTCTACCGAGCTAAATTCTTGGAACCATAGTTTGATCACTTTGGGAGATTTCAATATAGTGAGAAAAGGTGATCCTACTTATGATGCCTTTGTGTCAACAGGTCTTCATGTACCTGAGGACCTTCAAGACATAGATAGGACTGTTTTCAAAAAAACATACTCCTTTTATGATCAAATAGCTTGGTTTGATGATAATATTTGTCTGAATTACGCCCAAGGAGGTGTGTTTGATTTCAGAAATTTGGTTTTGGTAAAACGTCCTTATACCTTAAGCCAACTTTCTTTTAGGATATCAGATCACTTTCCACTTTGGGCTGAGTTCCTAACAGTTTAACCTAGTAACCTTATATGTTGAAAAAATCCTTATTCTTACTGGCTTTTGCATCATTCCTGACCGCAGGCCAAAGTTTTGCACAAAAAAACAACATCAGTAAACTTACCGCCAAGAATGCTGAATTGGTTAAGTTGAGTGATGAATATTCATTTACGGAAGGACCTGCAGTCCACCGTAATGGAGATGTTTATTTTACGGATCAACCCAATAACAGGATAATCCGCTGGTCTGCTACCAGAAATGAACTCAGTGTCTATATGGAAGATGCAGGACGTTCGAATGGCATGTACTTCGATCGGGACAGCAACTTGATCACCTGTGCGGATGAAAACAACCAACTTTGGTCAATCAACGACAAGAAAGAAGTAAAAGTCTTGATAGAAAATCATAGGGGAAACCTGCTAAATGGCCCAAATGACCTTTGGATATCGCCTTATGGAGGCATGTACATCACTGATCCCTTGTACAAAAGGGAATATTGGGAACGTGATCCCGAAATGCAACAAGACGGAGAGCATCTCTATTTTCTCAGCCCTGATAAGATGCAGTTTATCCGTGTGGATGAAAGTCTTGTCAAGCCAAACGGTGTCGTAGGAACACCTGATGGCAAAAAGCTTTATGTAGCGGATATTGGAGACAACAAAACTTATGTGTATGAAATTACCGAAGATGGCTACCTGACCAATAGAAAGCTTTTTGCAGAAATGGGCTCCGATGGTATGACAATTGACAATAGAGGGAATGTTTATTTGACTGGAAAAGGAGTTACTGTATTCAACTCACGCGGCAATCAGATTGGACATATTCCAATAGAGGAAAATTGGACAGCCAATGTAGTATTTGGAGGTACAGATAGAAAAACGCTTTTCATTACTGCAATGGGTTCTGTGTATACCCTTCAGATGAAAGTTAGGGGTGTTTGGTAATTCTTGTCAGCTTTAACATCTACTAATTTTTATGTAAAAAAACACAAACCTTAAAAGTAGTATCTCAATAAATAGCACTGTAAATAATCCAAAAGGAGCTGCAATATATGCTGCTCCTTTTCTATTTTAAATTGCCTTATAGACAAAAATACACTAAGATTTTTATCAATTTTTTCTACACATTTCCTTAGTGCCTTCGAGCCTTAGTGGCAATTTATATATCAGATTTTTCAGTCACAGTTTCCATCCACATCACAAGAATTACCATCTTGAGATGATTCCGAAAATTGTAAGATGGGATTGCGCTGTACAAAATCCTCCCAAGCCTTTTTAATGGTCTCCACAAAAGCTTCTTTGGGTTGAGCCCCAGATATGCCAAACTTCCGATCCAAGACAAAGAATGGAACACCTCTTACACCCAATTGACGTGACTCATAAATATCTTCATCCACTTTATCTTCAAATTCATTGGAATTAAGACAAGCCAAAGCCCTTTGTTCTGCTATACCTACTTCTGCTGCAAAGCCTACCAAAGTCCTTTCGTCATCAATATTTGCTCCTTCAGTGAAATACGCTTTTAAAAGCCTTTCTTTCAGTTCTCCGCCTTTACCCAAACTTTTAGCTAACTGTAAAAGTCTGTGGGCATTCTTGGCATTGGCTACAACTGTCTGATCCATTTTGTATTCCAATCCTTCTTCCTCAGCCATGTCGACTACCTGTTTGGTAATTTCTTTGGTCTGTTCGATTGACCAACCCTTTGTTTCAGAAAGGTACTCAAGGGTACTTTTACTGGGGTCTGTGACCATATCCGGATTCAGTAAAAAACTCTTCCATTCAATCTCAATCTTGTCTGCATATTCAAAATCAGCCAAAGCAGACTCTAACCTCCTTTTGCCTATATAACAAAAAGGACACATGATATCAGACCATATTTCTATTTTCATAATCTTATTGTTTACTTTAGATGTATCAATGAAAAATCACACGACTTGGTTCAAAATATGAAGCTAAAAGAATGTCCATCCTGTGCGATGGAAATCAATAAAAAAGCGGAAGAATGTCCGATTTGCAAGTATGAGTTCCCTAAACGAAACCCAATTTACCAATGGATGGCCATATTTATGGCTCTATTATTTTTACTTATTTTCATTTTATAAAAAAAGACAGTCTTTGCTCATCAAGGCAAAAACTGTCTAGTCAAGTATTAGGTCAATTCCAAGTGGCTAAGTAGTGATTCTTTGACAGTGTCAGCTACCAAGTGATAAAATACATCTGGATTGTTGTCCACTTGCACTGCTTCCAAAGCTTTGTAATAAGCCAACCTGGAATCTAAATCTCCTTTGAGATTGGCAATAGTGTAGCCATGCTTCAAAAGGATCAGGTTCATCACAAGACGGCTACTTCTACCATTTCCATCAATAAAGGGGTGGATACTAACCAATCTTTCGTGCATTTCAGCCGCTAGAATAACAGGATGAAGGATTCTTTTTTGGGTGTCATAATGGTGAAAATAGTCTTCCATCAATTTATCCAATAGGTAGGGCTGTGGTGGCACATGCGCACTCCCAGAAATCCTCACCGGTACTGACCTGTATTTGCCGGCATTTTCTCTATCTAAACCTTTGAGGATAAGATAGTTCAACTCAGACAACACCCTGGGGCTGTAATCCAACTCATCTTTCACTAGAGCTTCCATATAAGAAATAGCCTCAGCGTGGTTGACTGCCTCTAGGTGCTCACTCATGGACTTACCACCAATTGTGATCCCTTCATTTACTACCAAATGAGTCTCCTGAAGGGTAAGGGTATTGC
Organism: Mongoliibacter ruber; assembly: GCF_003003005.1. GTDB lineage: Bacteria > Bacteroidota > Bacteroidia > Cytophagales > Cyclobacteriaceae > Mongoliibacter > Mongoliibacter ruber. Next base: position 17,049 of record NZ_PVTR01000016.1, on the reverse strand, counting down.
CCTCAATCCTATTGCTTTCAAAGGTGTATGCCACATGAAAATACTCCTTCATCTTTTGAAGCTGTAGGGTATTTAGTGGCTTTTGAGATTGCCACTCTGCCTTTAGGCGGTCAATTTCTTGTAGCTTGATTTTGATCTCTTCACTCAAACCCTGCATCACCAAAGCCTGCTTGCTACTCAGATATGCTACCCTGGATTCGGCTAGGCTTAGCACTTCGATTGCTTCATCCTCATTTTCGAGAATCCTGTAAACTTTTTCGGCAAGCCAAACTTTACGAAGATGATCAAATGAAAGGTGTAATACTTCTGACAATGCCTTCAAATTGTCTTCGGTTGGAATTCTTTGTCCTTTTTCAAATCTTGAAATCATAGCTGCATCTATACCACATTTTTGGGCGAGTTCTCTGACTACCATTTCTTGGGCATTTCTTGCTTTTTGAAGAACTTGAGCTAAGGTGTTCATTTTGTTGACTTTTTATTTGTTGACAAATTTAATCAACATTTTTGGTTTTTTTTCATTTTTAATTTTTTTTCGACAACTTTAAGAAAACTTCTTCATCATGAACAAGCGTACCTTTTTAAAAAATCTTGCCCTCAGCGGCATTGCGTCCTCTGTTTCATTCAAAGCTTTGTCTAAAACAGTAAGTGCTTACAGTCATATTTCTCCTGAATCTTTGGCTTCAAATGAAGATTTTTGGATGAAAATCAGGGAAGATTATAGATTGAAACCTGACTACATCAATCTTGAGAATGGTTATTATTGTTTTGTCCCCCAACAGACTTTAGAAAATTACATCACCCATATCAGAGAAATCAATTACCAAGGATCTTGGTATTTCAGAACAGTTCAGTGGGAAAACAAAGACAAAGTGGTAGCAAAATTAGCCCAACATTTTGGCGGCTCCACTGAGGAGGTCGCTATTACCAGAAACGCCACAGAATCATTGGACATCATCATTTCAGGTTTTCCATGGGAAAAGGGAGACGAGGCCATTTACGCGGCACAAGACTATGGAAGTATTAAAAACATGTTTGAACTGGTATCGAGACGTCATGGCACCACAAACAAAGTGGTAAATATTCCAAATCACCCTGAATCAGATGAAGAGATTGTAAAAATCTATGAAGATGCAATCACCCCTAACACCAAATTGATCATGGTTTCTCATATGATCAACGTGACAGGTCAGATCTTACCTGTCAAGAAAATTATTGATATGGCCCATTCTCATGGTGTAGAGGTGATGCTGGATGGGGCTCATTGCGTTGCACATTTTGAGTTTAAAATCGAAGAAACAGGTTGCGATTATTATGCTTGCAGCCTGCATAAGTGGTTGAGTGTGCCTTTGGGAGCTGGATTGCTGTATGTCAAAAAAGATAAAATTTCCAAAATATGGCCCTTACTGGCACCATATCAATTGGATCAAATCACGGTCAAAAACATCAGCCATATAGGAACTGAACCTGTGGCCACTACCCTAGCGATCAATGACGCCTTGGATTATTACGATATGGTGGGTGCAAAAAGGAAAGAAGAACGCTTGAGGTACTTACAGAATTATTGGACAGATCAAGTAAGAGATATTGCTGGAATCAATGTCAATACTCCAAAAGACCCTGCACGTTCATGCGGTATCGCCAATGTCGGCTTAGACAGTTTAAAGCCGATTGATATGGCCAAAGCGCTTATAGATCGATTTGGAATCTACACTGTGGGGATTGACGAAAATGGGGTTCATGGGTGTAGAATCACTCCAAATATTTATACTACACCTCGAGAGTTAGATAAGTTTGTACAAGCACTGAAGACACTTGCTTGATTTAAGGGGATTACATTCTTTTGATTTTGGTATTTGACAGAAAACATCGAGCAAATTGCTGAAAACCGTTAAATTTGGATAAAATCCTGTCATTTCTTTACCACTCAACGAATTTCTTTAGAATAAACGCAATGAATGTTTGCATTTTATTACAATCCTTACAAATATTGTATTCGTTTAGTAACAAATAGATGAACAAGGTATTCAACATAGCACCATTTACGATGAAAGCAGCTCCTGCTTTTGCTATGTCTTTTTTGTCTCCACTTAGGAGGTTTAGGAACAGCTTCAGGGCATAGTCCCTATATATTTCAAGATACCCTATGCGGGAAATCTACAATAGCTCATTTTCACATACATTTCTTCACAACCTCAACTAAGGCTCACTGCCTTGAATCAATTATTCTGATTGGAAAAAATGGAAAATTATTCCTTCATCATAAAACCAGCAACTGAAAAGCATCTTATGTATGCTGAAACCATTACTGATGAAATGGCAGAATCTGCCAAAGCTCGTGGTACTGGTATTGCAAAAAGGTCTCCTGAATACATCAAAGCCAAAATGCAGGAAGGCAAAGCCGTGATAGCCCTCACTAAAGATGGCGAATGGGCTGGTTTCTGTTATATTGAAGCATGGGGACATGGTAAATTTGTCGCAAACTCAGGTCTAATCGTAGCTCCCAAATTCAGAAAATTCGGTTTGGCTACGCAAATCAAAAATGAAATCTTCAAGCTCAGCAGAACCAAATTTCCTGATTCCAAAATATTTGGATTGACCACCGGTCCGGCTGTAATGAAAATCAATTCCGAATTGGGTTACATCCCTGTATCTTATTCAGACCTTACAGATGATGAAGAATTCTGGAAGGGCTGCAACAGTTGCATCAATGTTGAAATATTGAAAAGCAAAGTAAGGCAAAATTGCCTTTGCACAGCCATGCTTTATGATCCTCAAAAAAAAGTAAAAAAAGACGACATGGCTCTTCGAAAGGATTTCAGGAAGAATATCAAACTTTTCGAAAGGTGGACCAACCTTAAGAGATATATTCTATTGAACCTCAAAAAGACAAAGAATAAAACCTTAAACCTATTCTAGTTTGGATTTAGATCCTGCACATAAAACCAAAAAAATGAAAAAAGTAGTATTAGCATATAGCGGGGGATTGGACACCACTTTTTGTGCCCTCCATTTATCAAAAGACCTTGGCTATGAAGTTCATGCCGTACTGATCAATACAGGAGGTTTTTCCAGTGAAGAATTGTCAGAAGTGGAAAATAGAGCTACCGCTCTGGGAATTGCCTCATTTACAATTTTGGATGTCACCAATACTTATTATGATGAGGTAATAAAATACTTGGTTTATGGCAATGTGTTGAAAAATCAAACATACCCTCTTTCTGTAAGTGCAGAACGTATTTTACAAGCCAAAACTCTGGCTGAATACGCCAAGAAAATCGGAGCAAAATCTGTCGCACATGGAAGCACGGGTGCGGGAAACGATCAAGTTCGATTTGACATGATTTTTCAGACAATAGTTCCTGATATCGAAATTATCACACCAATCAGAGACCTTAAACTCAGCCGCGAGGAAGAAATAGAATACCTGAAAAAACATGGAGTTTCAATGAACTTCGAAAAAGCCAAGTATTCTATCAATAAAGGTATCTGGGGTACTTCTGTGGGAGGAAAAGAGACACTTACTTCTGATCTGACACTTCCTGAAGAAGCTTGGCCTACTCAGGTCAGTAAGAGCGAAATCGAAGAAATCACTATAGGGTTCGAGGCTGGAGAAGTTAAAAGTGTGAATGGTGAAAATTACAAAAATGCAGTAGATGCCATTCTAAAAATTCAAGAATTGGCTGCTCCATTTGGCATAGGCAGAGACATTCACGTCGGAGACACCATTATCGGCATCAAAGGACGGGTCGGATTCGAGGCAGCATCCCCTCTTATCATCATTAAGGCCCATCAATTGTTGGAAAAACACACTTTGACCAAGTGGCAGACTTTCTGGAAAAACCAAATGTCTGAATTTTACGGAAACCACTTACATGAAGGCCATTACCTTGACCCAGTGATGAGGAATCTTGAAGCTTTTTTAGAAAGTACCCAAGAGTTTGTCACCGGGACAGTAAAAGTTATTCTACAGCCTTACAGATTCCAATTGGTAGGTATCACATCTCCCCATGACCTGATGGCTTCTAAATTTGGCAGCTATGGTGAAATGAACAAAGGTTATACGGCAGAAGATGTTAAAGGCTTTACAAGAATCTTAGGAAATCAGACAGCAATATTCCATCAAGTCAACCATCATGAAGAGGATTAAAACAGCAGTAATTGGTGCTGCAGGATACACGGGGGGTGAGTTGCTCAGGTTACTGGTGCATCACCCTAACGTTGATTTGATGTACGCCCATAGCAATAGTCAAAAAGGAAAAAAAGTTACAAACAGTCACCCTGATCTTTTGGGAGATACCGAACTTGTATTTACAGATGAGGTAAGCACTGAGGGAATAGAAGCGGTCTTTTTGGGACTTCCTCATGGTCAGACGAAAGGTTTTCTTGAAAATCACAGTTTCGGTTCTGACACTGTTATCATTGATTTAAGTACTGATTTCAGAGACGAAAGCAATGGTTTTACCTATGGCTTACCTGAAATCAATAAGGCGAAAATAAAAAACGCTAAAAAAATTGCTAATCCTGGATGTTTTGCCACAGGTATTCAGCTTGCACTTGCTCCGGCAATAGCAAAAGGTTTGGTAAATGATAACGTACATGTCTCTGGGATTACCGGAAGTACAGGAGCTGGAAAAAGTCTTTCAGAAACCAGCCACTTTAGCTACAGGCTTTCCAATATGTCCGTTTACAAGCTCTTTACCCACCAACACCTTAAAGAGATCAAACAAACATTTTCACAGCTAAATAAGGATTTTAACAGTGATTTGCTATTCGTTCCTTACAGAGGGAATTTTGCCAGAGGGATCTGGATTACCGCATATTTCCCTTTTGAAGGGGAGTTGGAAGAGGCGCTAGAAATTTACAGTGAATTTTACAAAAATGATCCCTTCACACATGTATCAGAAAATGACATTGACCTCAAGCAAGTAGTCAATACCAACAAATGCTTTTTGCACATTCAAAAGGAAAACGGTCAATTGGTTATTTACTCTGCCATTGACAATCTTTTAAAAGGTGCTTCAGGACAGGCAGTGCAGAATTTCAACCTTGCTTTCGGATTGGATGAAAAGACCGGTTTGAATCTCAAAAGTATAGCCTTTTAATCCACCGCGACATGAACATATTTGATGTATATCCACTGATTGACGTCAGTCCTAAAAAAGCACTTGGAGCAAATCTGTGGGATGAAAAGGGGAATCAGTACCTTGACCTCTATGGGGGACATGCTGTGATTTCTATAGGACATAGTCACCCACATTTCAATAAAAGAATCAAAGACCAACTTGACAACCTGGCCTTTTACTCCAACTCGGTACACATCCCGATACAGAAACAGTTAGCATCTAAGTTAGGAGATTTATCCTGTCTACATGACTACCAGCTTTTTCTATGCAATTCTGGTGCAGAAGCAAACGAAAATGCACTTAAGCTTGCTTCTTTCGCTACTGGAAAATCAGGATTTATAAGTTTTTCCGGTGCTTTTCATGGTCGGACTTCCGGTGCAGTTGTCTTGACTGATAACCCCAAAATAATTGCTCCGTGCAACCAAAGGGATGATGCCTATATTTTGCCTTTTGGAGATATAGGTGCAGTAGAGGAGAAATTAAAAGAAGGCAACATTGCAGGAATTATTGTAGAAGGAATCCAAGGTGTGGGTGGTATACACGTACCAAGCCCTGAGTTTCTTCTTGAACTTTCTAAACTTTGCAAAACCTATGGTGCTAAACTGATTCTGGATGAAGTTCAGTCCGGATATGGCCGTACAGGCAGGTTTTTTGCACACCAATGGGTAGACGGCTTGGTGCCTGATATGATCACTACTGCCAAAGGAATGGGGAATGGTTTCCCCATTGGAGGTGTACTTATCCATCCTGATATCAAAGCATCTTATGGACTATTGGGCACCACATTTGGAGGAAATCATTTGGCATGTGCAGCTGGATTAGCGGTCCTCGAAGTGCTGGAAGAAGAAAAACTAATGCAGCATGCAGACAAAATGGGTAACTACTTAATGGAAGCCCTTTCCAAAATCAAAGGTATTGAAGAAATCAGAGGTAAAGGCCTCATGATAGGAATTGATCTTGACAGAGAAGCCGGACCAGTGCGTTCTGAATTAGTAAGCAAATACAGAATTTTCACAGGCAGTTCAGCTGGAAAGCACACCATTCGTTTGCTCCCTCCTTTAAATATTAAAATGAATGAACTATCTTCGTTTTTGGATAGTTTAGAGAAAATATTGAATTGAGCAATTATTCAATAACAAAACCCACCAATTCTTAATGAAGCATTTTACAAAATTTGAATCCAAATCTTTAGCAGATACATTAATAGAAAAAGCATTATTCTATAAAGCCAACCCGAGGGTAGATAAAGCACTTGGCGAAGGCAAGAGAATAGGCTGTATTTTTCTCAATCCATCATTGAGAACAAGGGCGAGCACGCAGATTGCTGCAATTAACCTTGGTATGGAGCCCATTGTCATGAATATGGACAAGGAAGGCTGGGCTTTAGAAATGAATGAAGGGGCCATCATGAACAAAGGAACTGTAGAACATGTAAAAGATGCCGCAGCTGTACTAGGTTCTTATTTTGACATCTTAGCCATAAGGGCTTTCCCAAGCCTTACCAATAAGAATGAAGATTTGGCTGATTTCACTTTCAATCAATTCGTGAAATTTTCAGGAGTGCCGGTTATCAGTTTAGAGAGTGCAATACGTCACCCTCTTCAGAGTTTAGCCGACATGATGACAATCCAAGAAAATTGGTCCAAAAAAGAAAAACCAAAAGTTGTACTCACTTGGGCACCTCATATCAAAGCAATTCCTCATGCAGTAGCCAATTCTTTTACAGAATGGACTATTGGCTGTGGCCATGATTTGACCATCACTCACCCTGCAGGCTACGAATTGGATCAAAGCTTTACCAAAGGGGCGACAATAGAACTTGACCAAAAGAAAGCATTAGAAAATGCAGACTTTGTATATGTCAAAAACTGGTCTGCATTTAATGACTATGGGAAGATCGTATCAACAGACGATTCTTGGATGTTGACTGAAAAGCACTTTATCAATGCAAATGATGCAAAAGTAATGCACTGCCTCCCGGTAAGAAGAAACGTTGAACTGTCAGATGAAATCCTAGATAGCAAAAGAAGCTTGGTCCAAGAACAGGCAAAAAACAGAATATATGCTGCTCAATCTGTAATATCACACATTTTGAGTTGAAAAACATAAAACTCCTGAATCTCAAATCAGAAAACCAACCTACCATGAATGTAAGTATTATAAAAATAGGAGGTAATGTCATTGATTTCCCAGAAAAACTCGATGAATTTTTAGAACTGTTTGCCCAATTTCCCGGCAAAAAAATACTCGTACATGGAGGTGGAGTAATGGCTTCCAAATTTGGTGAGAGTATGGGTGTGATGCCACAGATGATTGATGGACGAAGGATAACAGACAAAGATACCTTGGAGATAGTCACAATGGTATATGCTGGATTGATCAACAAACAAATCGTCGCCAAATTACAGGGACTTGATCAAAATGCCCTTGGTATGACCGGTGCAGATGCGAATTTGATTCAATCTAGAAAAAGACCTGTCAAATCAATTGACTATGGCTATGTGGGAGATATAGAAAATGTCAATATCGATTTTTTGCAAAACCTACTTGATGAAGATATTGTCCCAGTAGTATGTGCAATTACGCATGATAAAAAGGGCCAATTACTCAATACCAACGCTGACAGCATTGCTTCTGAAATAGCGACTTCTTTATCCAAGAAAATGACAGTAAACCTCTATTTTTGTTTCAATAAAGCAGGTGTATTGATTGACGAAAAAAACGACTCTTCTATCATTCCACTGATCAATGAGGATATTTACGCCGAGCTAAAAAAGGAAAACGTAATTCATTCTGGCATGATCCCCAAATTAGACAATGCTTTTGCAGCGCTAAACAAAGGAGTCAACCATGTATGGATAGGTAAAGCAGAGAATCTCCTTTTTGCTGCAAAAGGTAAGGTATCTGGCACAAACATCGAGACACACAAGTACGACCTTTATTGAGTAACAAAAAGATCTAAGGCCAGTAATGGAAAACCACAGTGAGGAATTACAACACCTCTTTAATCAATCCCAGGATTTACTAAGTAGACTGATTTCAACCCCCTCTTTTAGCAAGGGAGAGGAAGAAACAGCTGATTTGATAGAAGATTTTCTCTCCTCCAAGGGAATTGAGTTCAGTAGAAATGGGAATAATGTATGGGCCTATCCGAAGGAATTTAATCCTGACAAACCCTCAATATTGCTTAATTCACACCATGATACCGTAAAACCGAATGAGGGTTACACCAAAGATCCTTTTACGCCTATCATTGAAGATGGTAAACTTTACGGTCTTGGTTCCAATGATGCTGGTGGCTGTCTTGTAAGTCTTATAGCTACTTTCATTCATTTTTATAGCAAAGCCCTACCCTTCAATTTGATCTTGGCAGCTTCCGCAGAAGAAGAGATTTCAGGGAAAAATGGCATTGAAAGTATTTTGGAAGAACTCCCTGAATTTGAGCTGGCCATAGTAGGCGAACCTACTTTGATGCAAATGGCCGTTGCCGAAAAAGGGCTGATGGTCATAGATGCAAAAGTCAGGGGAAAAGCGGGACATGCTGCCAGAGAAGAAGGTGAAAACGCACTTTACCTGGCGCTAGATGACTTACTGAAAATCAGAGAGTTCCAATTTAAAAAAGTATCTCCTTTTCTAGGAAAAAGCAAAGTATCGGCCACTGTTATTCAATCTGGAACTCAGCACAATGTAGTGCCTGATCTTTGTCATTTCACTCTAGATGTAAGAGTTACCGATAGTTATACATTGGAAGAAGCACTGCACGAACTGAGTGAAACATTACAGGCAGAACTGACACCGAGATCACTTCGACTCAACTCTTCAAAAGTTCCTGAAGGCCACAAAATCCTGAAGGTGGCGGAAAAACTCCAAATCAGTCAATATGGAAGCCCCACCCTTTCCGATCAGGCATTGATCCCATACCCTTCTGTTAAAATTGGGCCGGGTGATTCAGCAAGGTCCCATACAGCTGATGAGTTTATCTATTTGAAAGAAATCAAAGAAGGTATTCTTGGCTACATCCAATTGATCAACACATACGCACAACTTTAAATTTACCATTTCCCCTAAGCATAGAAATACATGAAACTTTGGCAAAAAGATAAAGGATCACTTAAAGAGGTAGAAAGATTTACAATTGGAAGAGATCCTGAGTTTGACATTATTCTGGCCCCCTTCGACGTTTTGGGCTCCATGGCACATGCCACAATGCTCAAGGAAATCGGTTTATTGACAGAAGACGAGCTTCAACTTCTTCTCAAAGGACTTCGCGAAATCTACTATGAAATCGAGAAAGGAGAATTCACAATAGCTGAAGGTGTGGAAGATGTGCATTCCCAGGTGGAGTTCTTGTTGACAGAAAGGTATGGAGAGGTCGGTAAAAAACTTCACAGCGGCCGTTCAAGAAATGATCAAGTATTGGTGGATCTAAAGTTGTATTACAGATCGGCTATAAGAGATCTCGTAGAGGCTTCTCAGGAGCTTTTTGACTTACTTATCGAACTATCCGAAAAACACAAACATGACCTAATGCCAGGCTATACACATACCCAACTGGCGATGCCTTCCTCTTTTGGACTTTGGTTTGGATCATTTGCAGAAAGTTTGGCTGAAGACATGGAGTTGTTGAAGGCTGCTTATAAACTGACCAATAAAAACCCCCTTGGTTCAGCCGCAGGTTACGGGTCCTCCTTCCCTTTAAACAGGACGCTGACTACAGAATTATTGGGATTTGAAGACTTGCACCACAATGTCATTAATGCTCAGAACAGTAGGGGTAAAACTGAAAAGTTCTTAGCATTTGCCATTTCAGGACTTGCTGGCACTTTGAATAAATTGTCTGCTGACACTTGTGTCTTTATGAACCAGCATTTTGGCTTTATTTCATTTCCTGATGAATTGACCACAGGTAGCAGTATCATGCCCCACAAAAAAAACCCAGACGTATTTGAATTGATCAGGGCCAAAACCAATCAATTACAGGGAGTTCCACAAGAAATCACCCTACTATTGACCAATCTTACTACTGGTTATCACAGGGATTTACAATTGCTCAAGGAGTCCATTTTCCCAGGAATAGCATCATTGCTGGATTGCTTGGATATGAGTGTTTTTATGCTCAAAGAAGTGAGGGTAAAAGAAAACATTCTCCAAGATCCATTCTATAAACACTTATTCTCTGTTGAAGTAGTCAATGACTTGGTCTTGCAAGGGATTCCTTTTAGAGATGCGTATAAGAAAGTCGGCTTAGATATTGAAAAAGACAACTTCACTCCTGACCAGTCTACAGTCAAGCATACCCATGAAGGAAGTATCGGTAATCTCTGTACTAATGAAATAAAAGCAAAAATGGAAAAAGCTGTTCAAGACTTTGATTTTGACAACACTACCGCAAAGCTGATTAAGCTGATTCAGGGTTAGACTTTGTTCATGACTTTTCCAAAGTTTGAAACGCTGCAAAAGTTTAAAGTAGGCATTAATATCCCAATTGGAATTCTAAATGGAGTTCTTCATTTACTGAAATCAATCCCCCGAATTTTTTGGGGGCACTGAGGTTTAATTCTTCAAAGCTCAAAACCATATCAGCGGACAAGCCATTTGGTATGCTTTGAAGTTTTAAATCCTTATAGTGAAGTTTTTTACCTACTATCTCCACATTCATATCGCAGGTATAATATCCATGCTTAGATTTGAGATTTTTGACCTTAACCAAAGCTGTGGGGAACTCCTCTGATTTGATGGTTTTTTTAAAATCTTTGTTCAGCAGAAAATTGCCACAAGAAAAATCATTAACAGGAACTGTAAAAACCAGCTCTTTAACTTTTGTATTGTAGTCAAAAAAAAGCGTGTCCCTTAGGCCATTTCTGCTATAGTCACAGCTAAATCCTCCTAAAGAAGTTTGACCCGTTACCGTGATCATTTTCTTGGTGATAACAACCTCCCTTTCTTCAAAGAGGGGATTTAGCATTAACAATATCAGGACCAAAAGGACACGCATGATTGTTTCAGTTTTTAGATTAGAAGCCTATCACACCTTCTATCATCAGGCCGTTGAATCTACCGCCATTTCTGATGTCAGACGCTGCAAAGCCATTGTAGTTTTGGTTTACATACTCCAATTTAGCCAGGATGTTTTTGGTTACAAACCAGCCACCGCCAACTTGAACTCTATCCATATCTACTTCAAGACCTGAACCAAATAGGGTACCGCTAACTTTGTTATATCTACCGGCAACATAGAATTTCTCATAAGTTCCGAACCTGTAGACCAAGTCTGTACCGATTTGAGTCCATGTTCTTTCTGTAGCTTCATTTCTTGCAGCACCTTTAGATTGCTCAAAGTTACCGAAGAATTCCAATCCTTTGTATTTGATGAATGGGTTGAATACAAACGCAGTGATATTGTCTGTTTGATTTGGGTTGAATCTACCTGAGGTAAAGTTACCAGCTGTAGTTGCGAGTGTATTTTCCATTACTAAGTAATACCTAGATCCTGCTCTATCACCACCCCAAAGTGTATTTCTCTGAGAACCTGAAGTAGTATACACACTACCGGTTAATCTTACTCTCAAATCGTCGTTTAGGTATTTGTCATAACCAAACTTTCCTATGAAACTTGCTTTTCTGTTATCTGGGTTAGTGACACCACCTTGGATTTCTCCTCCTGTGATAGCAGCCATTGCCAACCATCCATTGTTTTGGAAGAATAACTCACCACCTACTTCAGTTGTAAAAGCATCCATGATATAGTTGCCTATGAATGGATTGTACATTGCATTACCATTATCTGATCTTCTGTAGTGAGCATCACCATAGTTGATTTCCATGTGCCCTACTCTCAATGTCAAGTATTTGTTGAACCAATCAATGTCGCCAAGACCAAGGAAATTCAATTTATCCACTTGAATAAATCCGCCTTTTACCCAAGATTCAGGATGGTGTCTTGAAGAAAGATAAGTTACCAAGTTCAACCTCACACCGTCAGCCAAAGCTACATCAATGTTCAAGTTGGCAGTTGCAAGATTGCTACCGAAACCAATATCAACCAATTGATTGAGGTTAACATTATTGTCGTTTATGTTAGCAGATGCTGTATTTGAGTGACGGAGATTTTGGAATTGTTGTGCAAAATGTCCCCCTACTCTCACTCTCATGCCATCAAAGGCAGTTGTATCTTCTTTTCCGGTCTCGAAAATATTCAGACCTCTTTGGTCATATGGTCTCCAAAATTGCATGTCTCTTTGGATACCTTGCCCGATGGCGGATATTGCAAATCCTACCAGGGCGATAAGGGCAAATGTGAACTTTCTCATGATTTCTATAGATTGATGTTATTGTTTTTGAAATGTTGATTTGAATGAAATAGTAATATCATCGGCAGTTTTGACCGTGCCCAGCAAAGCTGTTGGTGGGTCAATTGAAAAGGCAGTCAATTTTGTTTCATGCTTTCCTTCAAAAGTGAAAGAATTGCCTGATTGGCTAACTTTGACAGGAAATGATGCAGATTTTGTGACTCCAGCTATGGTGAAGTCTCCTTTCGCAGTGTAATTGGTTCCGCTACCTGTAAGCTCCTTCAAGCTGAATTTGATTTCTGGATGCTTTTTGGTGTCCAATGCTTTATATGCATTGTTATCCAAACCTCTTGTACCGCTCTTTAGGGTTTCAGCTTTCATGCTGACTGTAAGGTTTTGAATACTTTTGAGCTGATTGCCTTCAACCACAAACATCCCCTCCCCCTTTGCTTCATTGGATGTCATATCCCAGTCATGCAAGGTGGATCCGCCTTGTATAGTCAAGGTAGGAGAAGATGTCAATATATATTTGCTTTGGGCAATTACCGGGTGAATCAGCAGCATAAAAACGAAAGCTGCCATTATCGAAATTTGGGTGATGTTAAATTGCTTCATGGTGATTTATGTTTGATTTGATGATTCAAAATTGCAACTATATCCCTCCCCAAAACATGATCAAAATCATATATAACCATGACTCTAAACACAAACCAAATTTTACGTTAAAACCCAAAATAACAAAATAAAAAAATCCTCAACATCAGTTGAGGATTTGGTCAATTAGTGATATTTCAAAATATTCTATTTAAATATCTTTTCAAGTATTTTATAAGTTATCAAATATGTTGGTTTCACACCATCCATCCCAAGTGCTCCAGATGCCAAAGTACTTCCAGTTTCAAGTGGATTATCTGAGGCATAGTAAGCATAAAGGACTTTCACATTCTTCCGAATACTCTGACGAATAAGACTTTCTGATTGAATTGCCTTTTGGTAATGTGCACCTTCCATCTCCAATCCGATTGCCTGCCAAGAGGATTCCATCAAGTACTTCAACACATCTTTATTTTGGAGGCTTGTGCCTAGGACAGTAAACATGGTTCCCTGACATACTCCTAAATCAAACCCTTCAAAATCTTTCTTGGTCAATTCATTCTTGAAGGGGTAATTATCCGCAGTACCTTCAAAAACATGGCTGTCAGGAATCATGATATCACCTTTCTTCCCGGTAAGGATTCCTGCTTTACCCATAATGGAACAAGAGACAACATCAAGAGGATATATTTTCCCATCCGCTCCTTCATATGGTTTCAATAATTCATCAAAACACTCATAAGCTTGTTCTCCAAATGCGTAGTCCATCACAAGTATCACAGGCTTCTTTTTCTCGTCCTTTGGAATACTGACTCCTTCCAGAATCGTTTCCTCCGACATACCAGCTGTATCTATCAACTGAACATGAATATTAGTACCTGATTCATCATTGACTTCAATAAACCCATTGGCCTTCGCATAGGCCAGTATTTCTTTGGCCTTATTGTTTTTGGCATTGATGCTGATGTCCATTGCCACTTTCTCAATTTCTTCGAAATTTTTTAGGCCTAATGCCTGATGGCCATAAATTGTATTGACAAAACTGTGAAGATTGGCTGATACAATATGAATTGGCCTACCTATAAGTTTGTGCTGGAAAAGAACGGCTTTGATTTTATTGGCCCACATCTCTCCATATACATGGTGTCCTACTCTCATCCTTAAAGTAGCCGAAAAAGAAATCTCTCTGTCTTTTCCTTCTGTCCCTTCATTCATGGCAAGATTTCCCAGGTGATATACGATCCTGAACAGGCTATTTGCATGCGGAGATGCTTCAAATTTCATTACTGCATCATGTGTTTCATCAAAAGTCCTTCCGATGACATGACTTAAGTAAGAACATGCCACCTCTCTATCAAACTCTTCCCCATTTTCTTCTTTCTCCACTATTTTTCCCAACATTTCCCAGTTGAGACCTATTCTCCCTTTTGCATCAGCACCATTCTTTTTGATTTTCTCAGATTCCACATATAAAAATGTCAGGTGAGTCAAAATATCATAAATATCTGATCTGCCACGAGTCATTTCTACATACATCTGATCTTGGTCTACTCTATAGCAGCTTCTTCTTCTTTTTGCAGGAATGATGGGTTGAAAAGTGGAATTTTCATAGCCTTCCCTACTTATCAAGCGGATATATCGACACTCTTCTATACCCCTGGGCAGTCGCTCCATTACATAAAGCAAGCCTTCAAGTTCTATTTTTTCATCCTGTGCCAATAATCCGTAGATCTCTGGACTTAACACCAAAAGTGACTCCACCAGCGACTCTCCCGAAACTCCCATAGGCTTATAAGAACCTCTCATAAAGAGATGCCTCATTGTTATGTAAAGTTTCTCGATCGCAGCTCTGGACTCCTGTGCTCTAGTTCTGTTCATAATTTTTAAAATTTTTGTATTAGATAAATTCAGCAAATATACTAAATAAATACCAAATAATATTTGGATTTCAATTTGAATTTATCTTCCCCGGCAAATATTAAATATACCTTTCTTGTAAAATACTCAGGTGGTGCAGTGTATGGCCCGCAATAATATAGATCAAACCACGTACAGAAACTGCTGTTTCATTGGCATTGCCTATAGATTGATAAGCGGAATCAGGGAAATTTTTACACATAGCAACAATAGCATACCGGGTCATCTCAAACTCTTCCAACAACCTAGTCATAGAAATATCATTGAACTTTCCTTTGGCTACGTATTCATCCTGATCAAAACCGGGCAAGGACTGAGCTTCTCCCCGAGCAATACACATCGCCCTATATGCCATCACTCTGTCAGTATCTGAAATGTGTCCTAAGACTTCCTTGGCAGACCACTTCCCGGCTGCATAGGCTTGGTTACTTTTCTCCTCTCCCATCTTTTCATAGAAAAACCTTACACTTTCGATTTGATCCATGAGTACTTTGAAAATATCCTCACTTTTGACTTGATCAATATACTTCTTGTAATAAGGTGCAAATTCTCCTTCTTGAGGAATCATTTTTTCGCTCATGTAATAATAGTTTTAAACCGATATATCTACAGGTAAATTTAAAAGATTCACCATAGTATAAAGTTAAAAATGAAAAGAATTTTACTCTTAATTACCCTATTGAGCTTTCAATACCTGGACGCTCAAACCCTGATCCACCGGGATGCTTTAATTGAAGAAATGGTCTCAGAAGTCTCCGCGGACAACTTGGAGCAATATGTGAGACAGTTAGCTGCATTCCAAACGCGCCACACCTTGTCGGCAGACGCTGAGGATAAAGGAATCTTGGCTTCGCAAAAATATGTTCTGAGCCTTTTTAAGTCATATGAGGCAGAAGCTGGAGGGCGACTAAGTTCAGAAATAGACCGATTTACAATTGAGGCAGATGGACGCAGAATACCGAGCGATTCTGAATTAGGAAATATCATGGCAACTCTGAAAGGTACTGATCCGAATGACGATAGGATTTTTCTTGTTTCTGCGCATATTGATAGCCGCCCATTGGATGTGATGAATACTGAAATAGATGCCCCAGGTGCCAATGATGATGGGTCAGGAGTTGCTGCAGTCATCGAGTTGGCGAGGATAATGTCAAAGCGGTCCTTTCCTGCAACTATCATTTTTGTAATTGTATCAGGTGAAGAGCAGGGACTTAAAGGTGCAGCTTATTTGGCTGAAAAAGCAAAAAAAGAAGAATGGAACCTGGTAGCCATGTTGAACAATGATATGCTTGGCAATAGCAATTCATCCCAAACCAATATCAATGACAATACCAGAGTCCGTATTTTTTCTGAAGGCATACCAATGGCTGAAACAGAACAAATGGCAGCCATAAGAAGGTATACCAATGCTGAAAATGATTCGAAATCAAGACAACTTGCCCGGTATATGAAAGAGTTGGGAGAAAGATATGTGGACCAGTTAGAGGTAAAACTTATTTACAGAAATGACAGGTACCTACGTGGTGGTGATCATACACCATTTGCTAGAGAGGGTTTTACAGCTATCCGTGTCACGGAAATGAATGAAAACTATTTTTACCAACATGAAAACGTCAGGATTGAAGATGGCCAACAATATGGAGATCTCCCTGAATTTGTCGATTTTGAATATATCAGAAAAAATACAGCCTTAAACTTAGCCTCTTTGGCCTCTTTGGCTTCAGCACCATCAGAACCTCAAATGGTAGGCATTGACGTAAGAAGACTAAGCAACACGAGTACATTGAGATGGGATGCACCAAAGACTGGCAAGGCAAAAGGCTACTATGTCTTAATGAGGGAAACTGATGCCTCCATGTGGCAGAAAAAATTCTACACTGAAGAAATGGAATTGACAATACCTTACTCAAAAGACAATTACTTCTTTGCAGTGCAGGCAGTAGGCGAAGGAGGTCATGAAAGTATGGCTGTATTTCCACAACCTATTACACGATAATATTACCACCTCGATTGCAAAATAAAAGCAGGCTTAAAAAACCTGCTTTTTTTATTTGTCTATTTTGTAAATACTTTTCCTCAACCCATTCTGAATTCACAAATTGAAACAGTCTGGAAATTATCGGCTG
>NZ_PVTR01000015.1 GCF_003003005.1 Mongoliibacter ruber | reverse complement strand
TATCCAACACAAAAAAAACAGATCAAAGATCAGGGCTTTTGATAAAAGAAAATCTACTTACTCATAAACTAAACATCAACTTCTAAAGAAGTCCCGGAGGGACGAACTATATAATAACCGTGGATTTCAACCCACAGACCCTACAAACCAGATGACGCCAAAGTCCCATAGGGACGGACGATATCCAACACAAAAAAAACAGATCAAAGATCAGGGCTCTTGATGATAGAAAATCCACTTACTCATAAACTAAACATCAACTTCTAAAGCAGTCCCAGAGGGACGAACTATATAATAACCGTGGGTTTCAACCCACGGACCTAGCACACAAAGGGGCCCTCTTTAGTCCCGGAGGGACGGACGATATCCAACACAAAAAAAATAGATCAAACATCAGGACTCGTGATGATAGAAAATCCACTTACTCATAAACTAAACATAACTTAAAAAATAGTCCCAGAGGGACGAACTACATAATAACCGTGAGTTTCAACCCACGGATCTGGCACACTAAGGGGAACCAAAGTCCCAGAGGGACGGACGATAAAAACATTGCGAGTTTCAACCTATCTACTCTTAAACTTAAGGCATTAAAATCACTCATGGATATAAATTTCCAGCAATCATAAAACAATAATTTTTCCACTGATTTTTATATATTTAAAAGTTCAATTCTTTAATAGGAAACTAATGAATAAATTATTCAGCTCCGTCATTTTAGCTATTTGGCTATCTACTCCCATTTTCGCTCAATCTCCTTGTAATCCACATCCACTCTTCAACGTGCTTCCCCAACACAGCATATCCGGTTGTGAAGAAAAAGAGTATGATAATATTCAAGTTGACTACACAGATAAAGACGGTACTTGGATTCAATATGAAAGAGCAGGGTATTTTCTAAAAACCTATTATACTTTTGATGGAGAATGGGAAAAGAGACCTTCGAATGCAATGATTTTTCAGAATTATATACATGCTGTGACCTCAAAAGGAGGAACTGTTATTCATCGGTCCAACTCAAATCTTTTCCTTCATTTCAAGTCAGAAGGAGAATCATGGTATGTACACATTCAAAGTGATCAGAGCGGTACTTTCTCAGTGAGTTGTGTGAGGGAAGAAAATATGAACCAATATATTGTGCTTTCGGCAGAGGACATCGACCGCGAAATCAAAGCAACTGGAAAAGCACTTTTCTATGGCATTTACTTCGATACAGATAAAGCATACATCAAACCAGAATCCAAAGCGACGTTGGAGGAAATGGCTAAGTACCTGAATAGCAATCTAAATGTAAAGGTGTACATCGTGGGACACACAGACAACACTGGGACACTTGAACACAATCAAAAATTATCTGAAGAAAGGGCAAAAGCTGTAATAAATGCCTTGACAACTGACTATAAAATCCCTTCAGAAAATATTGAAGCCAAGGGGCTTGGCCCGCTTTCTCCCATTGCCAGTAACCTTGATGAAGAAGGGAAAAGTAAAAACCGCAGGGTAGAGATGGTATTGAGATAATCAAAAACTCATTCAGAAAGAGGCTTACAAAAACATATCAAATAACTTAATAAGCTAAAACATCCTTGCTTTCACCTTCTCTGGATGCAAATCAATATTAAGTATATATACCCTTCAGACCTTCAATCGACAAATTTACAATTAACAAATCATTAAATATTAGATACTTTCTATTCCTATCAGCTTGAAACCAAATATTCTTCTTACCTTTGCACCCTAATTTAATTTTACAATGCAAAGTATTCGGAATATCGCGATTATCGCACACGTTGACCACGGTAAGACCACCCTGGTGGACAAAATTATACACGCCTCCAAAATCTTTCGTGAAAACCAACAGTTTGACGACCTTATCCTTGACAACAATGACTTGGAAAGGGAAAGAGGAATTACCATTCTTTCTAAAAACGTATCCGTAAGATATAAAGACACCAAAATCAACATCATCGATACCCCTGGTCACGCCGACTTTGGCGGTGAAGTGGAAAGGGTTTTGAAAATGGCCGATGGCGTCATCCTTTTGGTGGATGCCTTCGAAGGACCTATGCCACAGACTAGATTCGTTCTTGGCAAAGCCCTTGATCTTGGCTTGACTCCTATTGTAGTAATCAATAAAGTAGATAAAGAAAACTGTAGACCTGACGAAGTACAGGAATCAGTTTTTGAATTGATGTTCAACCTTGACGCTACAGAAGAGCAGTTGAATTTCCAGACTTTATACGGTTCTGCCAAAAATAACTGGATGGGGCCTGACTGGCAAAATCCAACTGACACTATCATCCCATTGTTGGATGCTATTGTTGAGCATATCCCCGCTCCGAAAATTGACGAGGGAACTGTTCAAATGCAAATCACCTCTTTGGATTACTCTAATTTCGTAGGCCGTATTGCCATCGGAAGGGTAAGAAGGGGAACAATCAAAGAAAATGCTCAACTGATGCTTTGTAAAGCTGATGGTGTTTTCAAAAAAGTAAAAGTGAAAGAACTTCATGTATTTGAAGGTCTTGGAAAAAATAAAGTGACTGAAGTCGTAGCTGGTGATATTTGCGCTGTGACTGGAATCGAAGATTTCGAAATTGGCGATACACTTGCAGATCTGGAAAAACCAGAACCACTTAAAAGAATTTCCATTGATGAGCCTACTATGAATATGCTCTTCACCATCAACAACTCACCTTTCTTCGGTAGAGAAGGGAAATTTGTGACTTCACGTCACTTAAGAGACAGGTTGATGAAAGAAATGGAGAAAAACTTAGCATTGAGAGTTGAGTCCACAGATTCTGAAGATAAATTCTTGGTCTATGGACGTGGTATCCTTCACTTGTCTGTTTTGATAGAAACGATGAGAAGAGAAGGCTACGAACTCCAAGTTGGACAGCCTCAGGTTATTTACAAAGAGATTGATGGTGTAAAACATGAACCAATAGAAGTATTGGTCGTGGATGTGCCTGAGACAACTGCTGGAAAAGTAATCGAATTGGCTACGCAAAGAAAAGGCGAATTGCTTGTAATGGAGCCAAAAGGTGATTTACAACATTTGGAATTTAGAATTCCTTCAAGGGGTCTGATCGGATTGAGAAACAATGTCTTGACTGCAACACAAGGTGAAGCCATTATGAACCACAGGTTCTCTTCTTATGAGCCTTTCAAAGGTAGCATTCCAGAAAGAAATAACGGTTCCTTGATCTCTATGGAAGGTGGACAATGTACCGCTTATGCGATTGACAAATTGCAGGACAGAGGTACATTCTTTGTTGAGCCAGGTGAAGAACTGTATACAGGTCAAGTGATCGGTGAAAACTCCCGTGACAATGACATTGTAGTCAACGTACAAAAAGGTAAAAAACTGACTAACATGAGAGCTTCAGGCTCTGATGACAACACCAGAATTGCTCCTGCCAAAAAATTCTCTTTGGAAGAATCCATGGAATACATCCAAAAGGACGAATACTTGGAAATCACGCCAAAGTCCATCCGAATGAGAAAAATCTATTTGGATGAGAATGAGAGAACAAGAATGGCGAAAAAAGACGCTTAAGAGAAGCGAGAGTTAAGAAGCGAGATACGGAATTGACCCCGAAGGTTTTTGTAACCTTTGGGGTCTTTTTATTTTGTCAACAGGTTAAACCTACCGAGTTTTTGAAAATCTGGCAGTTCTTTCTTAATAAACCAATCAAACTTGAAGTAGCCTTGTCAGAAAGGCTTATTTTTTTGAGTAGTGGACAATAATATTGTTCACCATCCTACATTATGGATTCCAATAAAACCTTGAAAAATTTGATACAAAAAAATCAACTATTGGAATAACTTCTAATACCATAAACTTACCCTATGAACAAACTTGTCTTTTTGACACTCTACTTTCAGATGCATTTGCTAAAACCATTTTTTCATGACAGTATTCTCCTTACCTTTGCGCGCAATTAAGTAATTGACTACCAATTTAGTATACTATTTTTATTTTATGTTAGAAGTAATCCAAGCAAAATTAAAAGAGAAACCTAGCAGAAAAGATCTTGAGGTTGTAATCGTATATCCTTTTAATACCGAAACCAAAGAAATTTTTCTTATTCAAGAATACATCCATAGTTACGCGAGAAAGTTTTGGAAATTTGTCAGTGGAGGCGTAGACAAGGTTGATAAAGATATCTTGACACATGCCATCGAAGAACTTGCAGAAGAAGTAGCTATGGAGTCGGATGTATTCCTACACCTTTACTCCTCAGAACGCGTCTTTGGAAACAGACCTATGCATTACTTTATTGCAGAAAACCCTGTAATTATGGAAAACCCTCCAGAAAACCCTGATGAGGATTACATTACAGATTCAAAATGGGTAAACGAAGAAGAATTTCAAAAAATGCTTGATGCCAAAGAATTGCAATGGGATCAAGGAACAATGTGTGCCTTGCAAGCATTTAGAAGGTATCATTAAGGGTTTTTCTCTGATTAACAATTTCAATTACAATCTTTCCCAAATGCTTCCCTTCTCCGAAATATTGAATCAACTTAGGGATCTGATCAAATTTATGGGGGCCATCGATTACGGGTTTTAATTGTCCCTTTTCCACAAGTTTGGTAATCTGGTCTAAACCTTTATTTGGCTCAAGACTGAGTATTTTCAGCCTTTTACCAGTGAAAAGTGAAACAAATGAGCCCAATATTAAAATTTGGAACAACCTGCTCATCGATCCTCCTACCGTGATATAGGTACCGTTTTTTTTCAGCGATCGGATATATTTAAATGCTGATCTGTTTGTTTTTGTATCAAGGATAAGGTCATATTTTTCTCCATTTTCCGTGAATTCTACTTTTTTATAATCCAGTACACTGTCAAATCCTAGAGATTTCATGAGATCAAGTTTTACGTCACTGTCTACTCCTGTTACCTCTAGCCCATAAGATTTCAAGATTTGAATTCCCAACGTTCCAACTCCACCTCCTGCACCATTGATCAGTATACTCTGCCCGGATTTCACCTTTCCCTTTTCAACAAGTCCCTGAAGCGCGAGTATTCCCGCATGTGGCAGGGCAGAGGCGTCATTAAAACTTATATTAGAAGGTTTTTTAGACAATACTTTTTCCGGAACGCACACATATTCGGCAAATCCTCCAAATCCACATTCAGATAGATCACAGTAAATCTCATCTCCGATTTTAAAAGAACTCACTTTATTACCCAGTGCTTCGATTTTTCCAGAAATGTCTACGCCAGGAATATTTATTTTTGGTTTTTTTAGTCCATATATCATGCGAATCACAAATGGTTTGCCCCTGACCATTCCCCAGTCCCAATCATTGATGGATGTCGAGTGAATTCTTACCAGTACTTCCCCATCATCCGGTATCGGTTTTGAGACTTCCCCAATCTCAAGAAGGTTCGGCAATCCGTATTCCTTTAATATAATTGCTTTCATAAAACATTTTTATTGGATTTAACGGTTGGTGTATAAACTCAGGAGCGGATTTGTGTGCTTGCCATTTGGTTTTACACTGAAATATTATCCCCAAAATTTTCAATTTAGACTGAACCCACTATTGCACGTATAAGCTATCGCCCATTTTTATTAAAACTAATCCTTTTTACTATGCCAACAAATCAATTTCTTAACCATAAAAAAAACCGGGCATCCCTGCCCGGTTTTTTTTAACCATAATTCGAAATCAGATTTCTCACTACGTTACCAATGACAGATTGTAGGAGTCGTCACTCTGACGTAGGAAGGGTCTCCTGCTTTGTAGGAGATCCTTCACCTCCGCAAGCTCCGGTTCAGGATGACGTACACCAACTGTCATTCCCTTTCTGTAAATGCCAAATTTTAAAAACTCGAAATGACAAGGATAAGCTGTCACATCCTAAAATTACTTGATACTTTTTAATTGTTCTTATTATCGTTCGTGCCGACGGCATTGAAATAGATAATTATATGTAAACTTATCCTTTCTTGTTTTTCAAAAACCTTCGAGGTTTTGAAAACCTCAAAGGTCACTACCAAGCCCTTTTGTCACGCCTCCCAGTCATCCTTCCTCCCTCATCCTTCATCCTCTTGGTTCTTATCTCTTGTCTCTTTTTTCTCTCGTTTCTCGTTTCGGACCTCTCGCTTCTCCTACTACTCTCCCTGCGCCAAACTATAAGCCCTTACACCATCGAAAGAATAGAGGTTTTCAGTTTTGATAAAGTCAAAACCTAACTTGGCTACCTGATCCATCAAATCCAAAATCTGTGCATGGCTGATGGGAGATTGATCTGCCTTCTGGAATCTACATCTCCAGTGATCCGTACAGAATGTTTCTCTCATTCCTCCTGGATACACTTTAATGCCACGATTGGTGATCAACTGAAGCACGAGGCCATCAGCATCTGCTTTTCTCAAAGCATCACCGATAGAATTTGGATCTCTTCCGTCCTTATCCCAATCGATAAACACATCTATTCCGATCAATTTCTTGTCTGATTTGGTAACTGGAGCAAGCTTGATGTTGATAGGGTCTGTACTAGACTTATCAAATACTGCTGGAACCATATTTACTGGCAATTGACCCAATCTTTCGATTACAGCTGCCGCAAATTCCTGCGTCCCTACTTTCTTGGAAGACAAACCTTCCTGATAGATATCTCCGGTATGAATACCATCTTCCAATGTTTTCATCCAGGCATTTGCTATTTTCTCTGCAATCTCAGGCTGACCGATATGTACCAGCATCATCACAGCGCCATTGAGCAAGCCTGATGGATTGGCCATATCCTGTCCTGCGATATCAGGTGCAGAACCATGAATTGCTTCAAACATCGCTACTTCAGCACCAACGTTGGCAGATCCTCCAAGACCTACAGAACCTGTTACTTGCGCTGCGATATCCGAAATAATATCTCCGTAAAGGTTCAAAGTCACAATCACATCAAAAATCTCTGGTCTCTCAGCAATCAAAGCTGATCCGATATCGATGATTTTGTGATCTGTTTCTATTTCCGGGTACTCTTTGGCTATTTCATCGAAAGTTTTGTGGAAAAGACCGTCAGCCAATTTCATAATATTGTCTTTGGTCATACAGGTTACTTTCTTCCTGTTGTACTTCTTCGCATATTCGAAAGCGTATCTGATGATTTTTTCAGAACCTGGTTGAGAGATCAATTTCAGGCACTGATATACTTCCTGGGTCTGTCTGTGTTCAATGCCGGCATAGAGATCTTCTTCGTTTTCACGGATGATCACCATGTCAGTCTTTGGAAAATGTGTTTTCACAAAAGGGGAGTAAGCCTTACATGGTCTTACATTGGCAAAAAGTCCAAATGATTTTCTGGTTGTCACATTCAAGCTTTTGAATCCACCACCCTGAGGTGTAGTAATTGGAGACTTCAAAAACACTTTAGTCTCTCTCAAAGAGTCAAAAGCCTTTGGCTCCATACCCGAACTGATACCTTTCAAATATACCTGTTCGCCGATTTCGATGACATCGTACTCGAGTTGTGCACCAGCCGCTTCAAGGATGTTCAGCGTGGCTTTCATAATTTCCGGTCCGATTCCATCGCCATAGGCAACGGTAATTTTTGTTTTTGATGACATATATTGAGTTGAATTAGTTGAAATTTTGATGTATTACAAAAATATAAAAATAAAGGCTACCTATTGGTAAACCTATGATAAATTAGCACATAATTAAAAATACTTGTCAAACGGTCGAAATACTGACATTAAGTACTTTGGCTTACAATAAATTGCATTTTTCTAAGAAATGCTTTGGGAATGCCCACAGGCCTTGTATATTTGGCGCTTAACCATCACCAAATTACAATGGCTGATAGCACCAATATTCTCTCAGAAGAAAAGGACGGAATTCTTTATCTTACCATAAACAGAGAGTCAAAACTCAACGCACTGAATTTTGACACTTTAGAGGAAATCAGAAATATTTTTAACGAAGTATCTGACAACAAAAACATCAAAGCTGTAATCATCACTGGTTCTGGCGAAAAAGCCTTTATTGCCGGTGCTGACATCAGCGAAATCGCAGAACTTAATGAGTTAAATGCCCGCAAATTCGCGGAAAACGGTCAGGAAATTTTCAGTCTTATTGAAAATTGTCACAAACCAGTCATAGCTGTAGTCAATGGATTTGCGCTCGGAGGAGGTTGTGAGTTGGCAATGGCTTGCCATATGAGGATTGCTTCTTCAAATGCCAAATTTGGCCAACCAGAAGTAAATCTAGGTATTATACCAGGATATGGCGGTACCCAGAGACTCACCTATCTCATAGGTAGGGGCAAAGCAAATGAACTGATGATGACTGGTGATATGATCGGTGCTGAAGAAGCCAAATCTTTAGGTTTGGTCAATCATGTATGTTCAAATAAAGCTGAAGCACTTGATAAAGCTGAAGAAATCATACAAAAAATCGTCAGCAAAGCTCCTCTTGCCATAGGCATGATCGTGGACTGCGTCAATGCAGTATACATTCAGGGAGAAAATGGCTACCAAACAGAAGCCAATAGTTTTGCTAGGTGCGTTAAGTCAGGTGATTACAAAGAAGGCACATCAGCTTTCCTTGAAAAAAGAAAACCAGAATTTAAAGGGGAATAACTCCCCTTTAATTTTTTAATCATGGGGCAACTAAAGCAATTAGCCGGACAGACTGCCATTTATGGCATCAGTAGTATTCTGGGAAGAACAGTAAATTTTTTGTTGATACCTATTTATACCGCATACTTGACCAAGGATGCGGTGGGTGCTTATACAGCGCTTTATGGTTACATGGCGCTCTTTAACATTGTTTTTACCTATGGCATGGAAACCACATATTTTCGCTATGCCACCGGAAAAGGACTTGATCCTGAAAAAGTCTTCTCTCAGATCCAGTCTCTACTCATCACTACCTCTCTTTCTCTTGGCGCTATCATTTACTTATCGGCTCCGACCTTGGCCTCATGGCTAAACTATGAAAATCAGGAACACCTTTTCAGGTGGATTGCGTGGATTTTAATGATTGATGCCATTTTGGTCATTCCTTATGCCAAGTTGAGAAAAGAAAACAGGGCTTTCCAGTTTGCTTTCACCAAACTTGCCAATATCCTCATCAATGTTGGGTTCAACATCTTTTTCATCGTTTTATGTTATCATATTTGGAAAGGCGACTGGCTGCCGAGCTTATCTCCTTTTGTTGATAAAATCTACAACCCTGAGTGGGGAGTGGAGTATATTTTCATCTCCAACCTGATTGCCAATGCAGCCATGGTACCAGTACTGATGTGGCTGACAAAGAAATTTCGCTTTGCTATCAATAGGGAATTCCTGAAACCCATGTGGCATTATGCGTTTCCTCTTTTATTTATGGGATTGGCAGGGGTCATCAACGAGACCTTTTCAAGAACCATTTTCGAATATGTCTTGCCTGAAGGATTTTATGAGGGTTTGACTGCAAGGGAAGTCACCGGTATTTTTGGAGCTAATTTTAAGCTGGCCATACTGATGAATCTGATCATTCAGGCTTTCAAATATGCAGCTGAGCCATTTTTCTTCAATCAATCTACTGACAAAAACAGTCCTGAAACTTTTGCAAAAGTGATGCATGCTTTTGTGATTTTCTGCTCGGTTTTAATGATTGCTGTTTCTGTTAACCTTGACTTACTTGGAGCTGTTTTTCTAAGAGGTGAAGGATATGAAATGGGAAATTTTATTGTTCCTGTATTGCTAATGGGATATTTGATGCTTGGAATTTATTTCAATCTGAGCATATGGTTCAAACTCACCGATCAAACCAAGTATAGCTTTTATATTACCATCATTGGGGCAATGGTGACCATTTTGGTGTTATTTACTTTGGTCCCTGTGTTTGGGTTAATGGGTGGAGCCTTGAGCACGCTGTGCTGCTACACGGTGATGACCGTGATTTGCTATTTTGTAGGACAAAAATATTTCCCCATTCCTTATCAAACGGGAAAAGCCATACTTTACCTTCTTTTGGCTTTTGCCTTGAGTTATTTGGGTTTCTTTTGGGACTGGGGAATTCCTTTTATACAATTTATCGGTAGAAATAGTCTTATCATTGTATTTGTTCTTGTAGTTTTGCTTTTGGAAAAAAAGGAAGTCCAAAAATTCAGGGCTCAATTCAAGAACAAAAAAGCATGAAAATCAAAGTAATCAACCGCTCACAACATTCTTTACCAGAATACCAGACCGCACTTTCAGCAGGTCTTGACCTCCGAGCAAATTTAGAAGAGCCTGTGACTTTGGGGTCTCTTGAAAGAAAATTGATTGGAACAGGTCTTTTTATAGAGCTTCCTGAAGGCTATGAAGCGCAGATCCGTCCGCGTTCAGGTTTGGCTTTCAAATATGGACTCACGGTATTGAATAGTCCTGGTACTGTAGATGCAGACTATAGAGGTGAGATCAAGGTGCTTTTGGTCAACCTTTCAACCCAAGCATTTACAGTAGAAAACGGGGAAAGGATTGCTCAAATGGTAATCGCCAAACACGAACAAATTGAATGGTTACCAAGCGAAAGCCTTACTGACACCGAAAGAGGTGCAGGTGGTTATGGTAGCACTGGAAAAAAATAGGTGAGTACTTTTGTGAGATTATAGGAAAGAAGAAAACATTGATTTCTCAAAATCAGAACAAAAAGGCATTAAGTTTGCGTTATAGGAACAGTATTTCAAGAGATTAACTAGAGAATCTAAACTCCTTCCATCCCGATTTGAAGGAGGTATCCCAAAGCAAAGCAATAATCATCAATTCGTGAAAATAAGGTCAAAAAGCATATTTATACTCATCCTTTCCATCTTGGTAAGTCTACCGGTTTTTTCCCAAGAAAAACTATCCAGAAAAGAAAGGAAAAAGCAACTGGAAATAAGAAAATCAGACCGCTTATTCATAGACGGACAGAGGTTTATGATTTTGGAGGACTTTGAGAAGGCTTATTTTTACTTTCAAAAAGCCAGAGAAATCAATCCAAGTGATCCTGCAATAAACTTTAAAATTGCTGAAATTCTCCTCCGTGCAAACAGAGTAGAAGATGCCATGGAATATGGACTATTGGCTGTAGAGGGGGACCCTGAAAACAAGTATTATAATTTGGTGATGGCTGAGGCATTTTCAAAACAAGGAAATCCCGAGGCTGCTGCTGAAATCCTGGAAAACCTCATGAGTAATTCTGAGGAAAATCAAAACTATATCCTTGACCTTGCTTCTCTTTATTTGAGTTCAGGCAATTTTGACAAAGCACTGGATGCTCTCAATCAAGCTGAAGAATATTACGGAGCGGTGGAACAACTCACCGTTCAGAAACAAAGAATCTTATTGCGAAAAAATGACCTTGAGGGAGCAATTGAAGAAGGAAAAAACCTTATCGAGGCACACCCTGGAAACTCACAGTATGTCTTAAACTTGGTAGAAATCCTCTTTAATAACAACCGGCCCGAGGAAGCCCTTCAAACAGTAGAGGAATCATTAAACACATACCCCAACCAACCAGATTTGCAGATGGCTGCCTATGCTTTGTACAAAGACATGGGAGATCTTGATACAGCAGAAGACCTTATTATAGAGGCATTCCAAAATCCGGACTTGGAGGTAAAGGTAAAAGCGGAGGCGTTTTCGGATATCATGCAGGAAATGAGAACCGCTAGAAGAGAAAAACTACTCGATAAGCTCCAAAAACCTTTGATTGAGCTTCACCCGAATGAAGCCGATGCCCTTACAGTAATCGGAGACAGGTTGTATTTCAGCGACCAAAGGAAGGAAGCATTGACATACTACGAAAAGAGCATCAACATTGACCCTTCCAATGCAGAGGTCTTGCAGGGTGTTATCATGACGATGTTTGATGCGGCGAAAGATTTCGATGACATTGAAAAATACACTGAAATTGCCGTAGATGAGTTTCCTGAGAGGGCAGAGTTTTGGTTTTTTGACGGCACTGCCAAGCTTGCCCTCAAAAAAGCTCCGGAAGCAAAAGAATCTCTTGAAAAAGCAAAAGAAATTAACAGAGGGAGAAACAAGCAGCTTGACATTTTGGTAAAAGGGCAACTGGGTGATACATACCATCAATTAGGCAAAAAAGAAGAAGCATATGACTTCTATGAGGCCGTTTTGAAAGAAAGGCCAGACGATGAACATGTCTTGAATAATTATGCCTACTTCCTGTCGTTAGCTAAGAAGGATTTAGAGAAAGCAAAGAAAATGTCAGGTAAATTGGTAGATAGACATCCAAAAAATGCTACCTACCTAGATACTCATGCATGGGTGCTTTTTCAGCTCAAAGAGTATGAAGATGCTAAAAAATACATGGAATTGGCACTCGAAAACGAAGAGACACCAAGCGGTGTAATGCTTGAACACTATGGAGACATACTTTATCACCTTGGCAACAGAAATGAAGCCATCAGTTTTTGGAGAAAAGCAGAAGGTGGAGACGAAACTTCAGAACTTTTATTCAAAAAAATCAAGGATCAAAAATACTATGATTAGGTCACTTTTCGCATTAATCGTATTCGTAGCAATTGGTTTTGCCTGTGCTCCAAAGCCCAATCTATACACCTCTAATGAAGTCATGCAGGAATTTGATCCTGTTTACCTTGATTTTGACAACCTCACTGCTAGAGGAAGGATCGTCAT
Source organism: Mongoliibacter ruber (assembly GCF_003003005.1). Taxonomy (GTDB): domain Bacteria; phylum Bacteroidota; class Bacteroidia; order Cytophagales; family Cyclobacteriaceae; genus Mongoliibacter; species Mongoliibacter ruber. The sequence goes on along the minus strand of NZ_PVTR01000015.1, from coordinate 66,551 downwards.
CGAAGAGCCATCAGGAAAGACAACAAAAGGAACCATCAATATACGGGCTAAAAAAGACAGCATCCTGTGGTTCAGTATCACTCCAGGTTTGGGGCTTGAGGCTTTTAGGGGCACGATCACCAAAGAAAGGGTCATGATCAAGGACAGGCTCAATGGTCAAGATATCAACTTTACTTTTAAAGAGATAGAAGATCTTTACGATTTGAGTTTAAGCTTAGACTTGATGCAGAATATTATTTTTGCAAATATCCCGCATGAGTTCAGTTATCGTGACCGGCTGATCAGAATAGGCCAATACTTTGAATTGACACAAGCAAGAGACGGCTTCAGATACCACTCGAGGGTAAATACTACTCATGGCAAGGTGGCTGAACTAACCAGCACCTCGATGAAAGAAAAAGGCTCTCTTTTGGCCAATTATCATGTATTTGAAGACTTGGATAATCAGCCCTTTCCCAATCAAATGCTGCTAAGGTTATCTTTTAATACCCCTGATGGTCCTCAGGCTTCTATCATCAATCTTGAAATGACCAGAACAGAATTAGTCGATACCCCATTATCATTTCCATTTCGGTTTTAAAGGATGTTGAAAAACAGGATCACAATCATTTTTCTTTTATGTATTTGGCTTACCCCACTTATTCACGTACATGCCCAGACTAAAAAAACCAGGGCTGAACTGGAAAAAGAGAAAGCTGAGATACAAAAGCGCTTATTGGAATTTGATCAGATTCTGAAAAAAACTGCTGAGACCAAAAAAGTATCCGTAGGACAACTCAATGTAGTCAGCAAACAGCTCCAAAACAGGATCAGTTACATCAATACCCTGAGCAGAGAAGTCAGGCTGATAGATACTGAAGTAAAGGAAACCGAAAACAAAATTGCGGCCCTCGAAAAAGATCTGAAAAACATGAAGGAGGAATACTCTGGAATGATTTACACCTCATCTAAACTCAATCAGGGCATGACAATGACGGCTTTTGTGTTTAGCTCAGCTACATTCAAACAGTTTTACATGAGGTTGAAATACCTCAAGCAATACTCTGATGCAAGAAAAAAACAAGTCGAGCAGATAGAAAAAACCTCCGAAGAACTTGCAAAGCAGCGTGCCAACCTGGAAGCAAAAAAGGAAGAAAAACAAGCCGTACTACAGCAAGAACAACAGCAAAAACAACAGCTCGACAAGGCTAAGCAAGAGCAACAGGGAATAGTCAATAGCTTGACCAAACAGGAACAGGACATAAGAAAACAGATTGCTGCAGCCAAAAAGCAACAGGAAAACCTCAACAAAGCAATTAGGACAATCATTGAGGAGGAAATCAGACGAGCAGAAGCTGAAGCAAAGAAAGCCAATTCGACTGCAACCCGTGCCTCAGGAAGCAGTATTCCGCTTACACCTGAAGCCGCAGCCTTATCCAATTCATTTGCGGGCAATCGCGGCAAACTCCCCTGGCCTGTAGAAAGTGGGTTTGTTTCGAGACCTTATGGTACCCACCCCCACCCTACTGTAAAAGGCGTCACTGAGGACAATGATGGCCTTGATATTCAGACCACACCAAATGCCAATGTCAGGGCTGTATTTGACGGAGAGGTTACCAAAATATTTACAGTACCCGGCTACGGTGGCACTATAGTGATCAAACATGGTGAATATTACACCATGTACAGCAAGCTCAAGGTCATTTCCGTCAAATCCGGTGACAAGGTGACTGCAAAGCAGATACTTGGACAAGTCTATACCAATAAAGACGGAGTGGCTGAAGTACACTTCGAAACATGGAAAGGGCTCCAACCTATGGACCCATCCATTTGGCTTGCAGGGCGATGAAACAAATAATTCGTATATTTATAAAAAAAGAGACATATGGTATCAGCTTTCCTTTGTCTAAGAGATGGGCTGTTATATCTTTGTAGTAATTAAAATCTAAACAATACAACCATGACAACATTGGGTTTCTTACAAAATATGGGCGGAGGCTCTATCATCTTAATCGTTTTGGTGATTTTGCTTCTATTTGGTGCTAAAAGAATCCCTGAATTAGCAAGAGGACTTGGAAGAGGAATCAGAGAATTCAAAGATGCTACCAAAGAGATTCAGGATGACCTTGAAGAAGGTTTGAAAGACAAAAAGAAAAAAGACTAATCAGATTCAAACATATTGAACTTGGAAAAATTCCTTTCATTTGACGACATACAAAAGTCGCTTGAAAATAGGGAAACCGATTGTAAAGCGATTGTAAATTATTACCTCGAAAATATCCAAACGAAGGCGCACCTTAACGCCTTCGTTGAAGTTTATACGGATTCCGCTTTAGAGCAAGCCTCTTTAGTAGATGAAAAAATTTCCTCAGGGAAAGCAGGCAAACTCGCTGGAATGGTAATAGGAATCAAAGATGTACTGGTCTACACAGACCATGAATCCAATGCTTCCAGCAAAATTCTTAAGGGATTCAACTCCCAATTCACAGCTTCAGCAGTCCAAAGACTCATAGATGAAGATGCCATTGTAATCGGCAGACTCAACTGTGATGAATTTGGTATGGGCAGCTCCAATGAGAATTCAGCTCATGGAAAAGTATTGAATGCTGCTGACGAAAGCAGGGTACCTGGTGGTTCTTCCGGTGGCTCAGCTGTGGCGGTACAGGCCAACTTATGTACAGTATCTCTTGGTACTGATACAGGAGGTTCGGTGAGACAACCAGCAGCATTCACTGGACTTGTGGGGATCAAACCTACCTATTCCCGTGTATCAAGATGGGGTTTGATAGCTTATGCGTCTTCTTTTGACACCATTGGTGTATTCTCCAGAAATGTGCAAGACAATGCCCTTGTCATGGAGGTAATGGCTGGACCTGACAATTTTGATTCTACAGTTTCCAGAAAAGCAGTCCCTCATTATTCAGAATTGCTCCATTTCAACAAGAGAGCCAAAGTAGCCTACTTGACAGAGACGATTGAATCTCCAGCATTACAAGAAGAGATTAAAGCCAACACAATCTCTGTTCTAGACAAACTCAAAGAAGAAGGGCACACTGTAGAGGAAGTTCATTTTCCACTTTTGAAATATATCCTTCCTACTTATTATATTTTGACCACTGCTGAAGCAAGTTCTAACTTGTCCAGATTTGATGGTGTAAAATATGGGTATAGAACTCCAAATGCACATAATCTTGAGTCCATGTACAAAAAAACAAGGTCTGAAGGTTTTGGTGATGAGGTCAAAAGAAGGATCATGTTGGGAACATTTGTATTGAGTGCAAGCTACTATGACGCTTATTTCACAAAAGCGCAGAAAGTAAGGAGATTGATAAAAGAGTTTACTGAAGATTTACTCACAAAATTTGACTATATTATTATGCCGACAACGCCAACTACAGCGTTTAAATTTGGAGAGCATAGTAATGACCCTGTAGCCATGTATTTGGAAGACCTATTTACAGTGCAGGCTTCTGTTTCAGGAGTACCTTCTATATCTATTCCCAACGGAAAAGATAAAAAAGGCCTTCCTATTGGCCTTCAAGTAATGGCTAATTCATTTAAGGAGGCAGAGCTCTATGCTTTTGCCAAATACCTTACCGAATTAAACGTCAACGAATAAAATTATCCAGACCATGAAAAAAATAATTTGCTTTCTTAGTGCTTTCATAGCCGCTGCATCAGTAAGTAATTTTTCTTATGGTCAGGAATTGTTTCAACTTAACAACGCCAGCATCGATGAAGAAACCATTTCACCGGTCTATCAATTTGAATATATTCCTGACTTTACCTACTCTCAGGTAGAGCAGAGAATACAGGAAATGGAAACCAGTATGCCTTTCGAACTCAACGAAAGGATTTTTGCATTCATCAATTACTTTGCCGTCAGGAATAGGGATTACACCAAAATGGTGCTGCAGCGAAAAGATATTTACTTCCCCATGTTCGAAGAGGCATTGGCCGCTCATGACATGCCGGATGATGTGAAGTTTCTCGCCATTATTGAATCAGGCCTCAATCCAAAAGCAAAGTCACGTGTGGGTGCTATGGGCCTATGGCAATTTATGCCAGCTACAGGCCGCATGTATAACATGCAAGCAAATATGGACATTGACGACCGCATGGATCCTGAAATGTCCACAGAAGCTGCAGCTAAATACCTCAAGTCTCTGTACCGTATGTTCAATGATTGGGAGGTAGCGCTAGCAGCTTACAATTGTGGTCCGGGTAACGTGAGAAAAGCAATCCGAAGGTCAGGAGGTAAAACCAAGTTTTGGGAAATCTACAATTACCTTCCAAAAGAGACAAGAAGTTATATTCCCCAATTCCAAGCAATGATGTACCTCATCAGGCACGCAGAAGAGCATAATTTTGTGCTTGAAGAGCCTACTTATCCTATTGCATACGAAAAAATAAATTTCAACCAGGAATTGGATTTGGAAGAATTGGCAAACCTAACAGGTGTTTGCATAGAAGACCTGGAGCACCTCAATCCTTCCATACAACATAGGCTGATACCAGTGTCTAATAAACATATGGCTGTCAGGGTTCCTAAAAGCAAAATAGAATACATCACTGAAAATAAGGATCACTTTGCTTCTGCCGTAAAATTGACATCTGAAAGAGCGGTAGATCTCAGACTTGCAAGCAACCAAACGGCCAACAGGTCAGTCGCCAAAGCAAATGCTGAAGTAAGTACTGGAGAAAGAACAAGAGTTGCTTACAAGGTCAAATCCGGTGATGTACTAGGCAAAATCGCCCAAAACCATGGCACAACAGTAACAAATCTTAAAGCATGGAATAACTTATCTTCCAACAATATCAGGGTAGGTCAAACACTGTACATCTACACCAAAAACGGTTCTTTTGATAATTCAATCGCTCAAAACACCGGCGCCTCTGGTAATCAAAAAGTATATACTGTCCAGCCGGGAGATAGCTTGTGGCTAATATCCAAAAAGTTGAACGGCGTCACCGTAGATCAAATCAAAAGGCTTAACAACCTAAATTCAAATCAAATCAAACCAGGGCAAAAATTAATTATAGGATAACTATTTTATTAGTAAAACTTTTTAATCCTTCCTAGAATTGATAACTTGTAATGGTCTCAAAAATATCAAACATATGATTGTCAAAAGAATAACCATTGCATTGCTTGTTTGCATTGCATCAATAGCTTTTTGGAGCTGTGAAGAGTCTGAAAGTTCCAAAAACTCTACCAAGCCCAAAGCCAGGGGTGCTGTGGGTGAAATCATTTTGGCCATTGACTCAGCCAAATGGGACGGTCCTGTAGGAAATGTTTTGAAGGATATCTTCTTGGAAGATGTACAAGGTCTAATCCGCGATGAAAGCATGTTTGACGTCAGAAAGGTAGATCCACGTGGCATGAACAGGATGCTCAAAATGGCAACCAACATTGTATACGTGACGACTTTTGATGACAGAAAAGCTGCAAGTCAAAACATCAACTCCCTGTTTAGTAAAGAAGCAAAAGAACAAGCCTCTGCAGATCCAAGTAAATATATATTGAGGAGTGAAGATGAGTTTGCCGTTGGTCAAGAAGTCATTTATCTATTTGGCAACAACGAAAATGAATTGATTGAAAATCTTAAAGCCAACAAAAGTAAGCTTCAGAATTTGTTCCAAGTCAGAGAAAGAAACCGACTTGAAAGGGTTTTGCTCAATAGAAAAAGCTCAGAAGCCAAAGTAGCAGGTAGAGACTTGGGACTCGAAATTAATGTCCCTGCTTCATACCAGATAGCCAAATCCACAGATAATTTTCTCTGGCTCAGACAACCGACTCCACGAGCAGACAGGGCAGACATCAGCATGTTTTTTTACGAAACAGATTATCATTCAGAAGAGCAACTGTTTCCTGAAGCATTGTTAGACCTACGTGAGAGTATTACCAAAATGCACATCTATGGTGATCCAAACAATAGGAATTCATATTTAATCACAGAGCGGGTTGACCCATCGCCTGTATTTAGTAATTTCAGTATAAACAATAATTTTGCAATCGAAATCCGAGGCGGGTGGAAAACCAATAACCTAAGTATGGGCGGTTCTTTCATGGCCTACGTCATAGTGGACGACAAAAAAGGCAAACTCTATTATATGGAGGGATTCCTTTTTTATCCAAACGAAGCACATAGGGAAGCTATTCGGGAGATTGAAACCCTTTTGCTGGCCACCGAATTATCACCCAGTGAAGATCAGGCCAGCTGATTTTATTAATAAAAATAACCTTTATGGCAATTAAAATCAGAAGAGAAGATGCCTTGAGTTACCATACCCAAGGAAAACCAGGTAAAATTGAAGTCGTACCCACTAAACCTTTATCCAGTCAACTTGACTTGGCACTTGCATATTCTCCCGGAGTAGCAGAGCCTTGCAAAGAGATCGAAAAAGATAAAGAAAATGTCTATAAATACACTGCCAAAGGCAATTTGGTAGCTGTAATTTCCAACGGAACCGCAGTGCTGGGACTTGGCGATATTGGCCCGGAAGCTTCTAAACCGGTGATGGAAGGCAAGGGTGTACTCTTCAAGAAATTTGCAGGTATTGATGTATTTGATATTGAAATCGATGAAAAGGATCCAAAAAAACTTATCCAAATCATCAAATCCTTAGAACCTACTTTTGGAGGTATCAACCTGGAAGACATCAAAGCACCCGAATGTTTTGAAATAGAAACGACCCTCAAGCAAGAGATGAAAATTCCTGTGATGCATGATGACCAACACGGTACAGCCATTATCTCAGGAGCAGCTCTACTCAATGCATTGGAAGTAGTTGATAAAAAAATCGAAGAGATTAAGCTTGTTGTCAACGGTGCGGGAGCTTCAGCTGTCTCTTGCACGAGATTCTATATGAGTCTTGGAGTAAGAAGAGAAAACTTAGTCATGTGTGACAAGGAAGGGGTAATCAGGAGTGATAGACCTAACCTAGACGAAATCAAAAAAGAATTTTCATCAGATCGTGACATCCGTACTTTGACAGAGGCACTTACGGATGCAGATGTATTTTTGGGATTGTCAGCGGGAAATATTGTTTCTCCTGAGCAGATCATGGTAATGGCCAAAAACCCAATTGTTTTTGCTCTGGCAAACCCTGACCCCGAAATTGCTTATGAGCTTGCCATGCAGACAAGAGATGATTTGATCATGGCTACAGGTAGATCCGACTACCCTAATCAGGTCAACAATGTCTTGGGATTCCCTTATATCTTCAGGGGAGCACTTGATGTAAGAGCCACAGCTATAAATGAGCAAATGAAATTGGCTGCAGCCAAAGCTATAGCAGCATTGGCAAAGGAACCAATTCCCGAAATAGTCAATAAGGCTTATGATGACGCAAAAATGTCATTTGGCAGATTCTATTTGATTCCAAAACCATTAGATCCACGATTAATCACTACTATAGCTCCGGCTGTGGCAAAAGCCGCAATGGAATCCGGTGTCGCCAAAACAATTATTACCGATTGGGAAGCCTATGAACTCGAGCTACAAGAAAGAATTGGCATTGATCAAAGATTGATGTTGAGGGTAGTGACACGGGCTAAGAAAAACCCTAAGCGTGTGGTATTTGCTGAGGCGGACAACGTCAAAATCTTAAAAGCAGCACAAATTCTTAAAGATGAAAGGATTGCAATTCCGATTTTGCTTGGAAGGAAAGAAAAAATCGAGGAGATTATTCAGGAAAATAACCTTGACTTAACAGGTGTTCAGATTGTAGACCCGTACACCGATGATGAAAGACTTACCAAGTATGGCAACATTCTTTTTGAAAAAAGGAAAAGAAAAGGCCTTACTCCTAAGGAGTGTTTCCGCTTGATGAGAGATCGAAATTATTTCGGTTCGATGATGGTAGAACTAGGAGAAGCTGACGCACTTATTTCCGGATTGACAAAGGATTACCCAAAAACTATCCTTCCTGCCCTACAGGTAATCGGAGTAAAAGAAGGTACAGATCGGGTAGCGGGTATGTATATCATGAATACAGAGAGAGGTCCATTCTTCTTCTCTGATACGACGGTCAATGTCAACCCGACAGCAGAGCAACTTGTGGAAATAATAGGCTTAACGGCCAATGGTGTCAAATTCTTTGACATCGATCCTAAAGTAGCCATCTTATCATACTCCAACTTTGGTTCGGCTAAGGGTGAAGTGGCCACAAAAACTGCAAAAGCAACTGCTCTTGCAAAGGCAAAGTATCCAGATATGGTAATTGAAGGGGAAATGCAGGCAAATGTGGCCTTAAACGAAGAAATACAACAAGAAAATTATCCTTTCAGTTCTTTGATTGGCAATAGGACAAATACCTTAATCTTCCCTGACCTAAGCTCAGGCAATATTGCTTACAAGCTACTATCTGAATTGGGTCATGCTGAAGCAATAGGACCAGTTCTTTTGGGAATGAACAAGCCTGTGCATATATTACAGCTCGGTAGCTCCATACGTGAAATAATCAATATGGTAGCCATAGCTGTAGTTGACGCACAAACCAAAGGCATAAAATGATCGCTTATTTAAAAGGCAAACTTGTACACAAAGATCCTACATATGTAATCATTGATATATCAGGTGTAGGGTACCATGTAAAGATTTCTTTACAGACTTATGGAAAAATAAAGGATGAGGAGCAGGTAATGCTCCTCACCTATTTGCACATCAAAGAGGATGCGCATACACTTTATGGCTTCAAAGAAGAGGTGGAGAAAAAACTTTTTTTGAACCTTACATCCATCTCAGGAGTAGGGCCAAGCACTGGGCTGATGATACTTTCTTCGCTGGATGCTGAAGAGTTAGAAAACGCCATCGCTTCGGAAGATTTCAAAACCATCCAAAATGTAAAAGGGGTGGGAGCAAAAACAGCACAAAGGATAGTGCTGGAGTTAAAAGATAAAATCAGAAAAGACAGCTCGCAGGATTCAAATCAATTTTCAACTGGTTTTATTAAATCCAACAATAAAATAAAAGAGGAGGCGTTACAGGCCTTGATTACCTTAGGTTTTCCAAAATCTTCAGCAGAAAAAAATATCGCTGCAGTATTGAAAAAAACCGGAATGGATATTTCCTTAGAAGAATTAATTAAAGCATCTTTAAAAGCACCTTAATAACCTTTAAATTACTGGTCCTTTGTCCCGGCAGGATTTTTTCTCCAAATGCTCCCGTATCTATGTCTCAGCAGTAGTTTTTCTGTTGGCTTGTATTGCCTTGTGCGTAGTACCAGCTAACGCCCAAGAAGTAGAAGCAGACACAACCGGAGTGGTTATCCCTGACTCATTGGCTGTTACACCACAAGATACGCTTAACATCAATGTCATCGACTCATTAAGCCGAAGAAGGATGCTTCCATCCTTCCTTTTGTGGCAAAATCTCAATACTAATCCACTCTATCCAGAACAAAACCCTTACCGGCCGAGGTATTCTCCTTTTTATCCTACGGGTCCCGCACAAGAAAGGATTCAAGTTGAAGTAGATTCTACACTAAAATATCGAATTCAAAATGAACTGGATAGTGGAGAAGTGGACTCTGGTGTGATTTATGATTTTGACGAATTTTCAAAAATACAAGAATACAAGGTACGCCAGGAGTACTGGAGAAGTCGTTCCAGAGGAATAGATGGGGATAGCCCTGTTACGGGAAGAGACTTAGCTCTTCCAATGACAAGTACACCTCAATTTGACAGGATTTTTGGTGGAGATGAAATCAATATTATCCCTACAGGTTTTGTCAACCTGGACCTTGGAGCCATATTCAGAAGGATAGACAATCCAGCCATACCGATCAGACAGCAACAAAACGGTAATTTTAACTTCAACCAACAGATCCAAATGGCTGTCAATGGGAATTTGGGAGAAAAAATGAGGCTTGGGGCTAACTTTGATTCGAATAACTCCTTTGACTTCCAAAACCAACTTAAACTCGAGTATACGGGTTTCAAAGAAGATATCATCAAATCAATAGAGTTGGGAAATGTCAGCATGCCTGTACAGAACAGCTTGATTCAGGGGGCTCAAAATCTTTTTGGTGTAAAAACACAGTTACAATTCGGCAACCTCTTTGTAACTGCGGTGGCTTCTACCCAAAGAGGTCGAAGGGATGAATTGGTTATCGAGGGCGGGAGTCAGGGAAGACAGTTTGAGATTCAAGGTTCAAATTACGATGAAAACAGACACTTTTTCTTAGGACACTTCTTCAGGGAGAATTATGAAAGATGGTTAAGGGGACTTCCTCAGATTTTATCAGGTGTGAATATCACCAGGGTTGAGGTCTACATTATGAACAGGGCAAACAATACTGAGACCTTGCGAAATTTCAACGCATTTATGGATTTGGGAGAAGGCACCAGAATTTTCAGGCCTGACAATCCTAACATTGGAACGGGCATCACAGGAGCACCTACAGCGAATGGCTCAAATGACCTTTTTCAAAACCTAACTTCGAACAATGCCTTCAGGCCCTTTGACACAGGATCATCAGCTATAGAATCAAACCTTCAATTGACTAGAGGTATAGACTTTGAGCAGGTCAGTGGTGCTAGGAGACTGGCAGATACGGAATTTATTTTTCACCGCGAACTTGGATATGTCTCCTTGACAAGACGGTTGCAAAATGATGAGGTTTTGGCTGTTTCTTATGAATATACATTCAACGGACAGGTTTTTAAAGTCGGTGAACTCTCTGAAGATTATCAAAACCGCCCGGAAAATGAGTTGATCTTTTTGAAAATGCTCAGACCTGCACGTATCAACATCAATATACCAACCTGGGATTTGATGATGAAAAACGTCTATAACCTCAATGCAAATCAGATTATGCCAGATGGTTTTCAGCTTCAGGTAATTTACAGAGACGATAGGACAGGTCTTGATAACCCTACCCTGCTGGAAGGTGAGAACGTAGCCAATAGACCTTTGATCCGCTTGATGGGACTGGATAACCTCAACCCTCAAAATGATCCCGCACCGGATGGTAACTTTGACTTTGTACCCGGTATTACCATTTTCCCAGATAGAGGCTTACTCGTATTTCCGGTTCTGGAACCCTTTGGCAGAACATTGAGGAATCTTTTTCAGCCAAACGAAAGGAACCTGGCTGAGCGCTATGTCTTTGACACCTTGTACCGGACTACAAAAGCGGATGCTGAATTGGTGACCCGTTATGATAAATTTTTCATCAAAGGAAGGTTAACAGCAGGTTCTGCTTCCGAGATATTGCTTCCCGGACTGAATATATCACCGGGATCTGTCATCGTCAATGCTGGTAATATTCCATTGACAGAAGGTGTGGATTTCACCGTGGACTACAACATAGGGAGGGTCAATATCATCAATGAAAGTATCCTTCAGTCAGGCAAGAGAATTTCCATCAGTTTCGAAAAGGCTGATCTTGTATCTTTCCAAACGCGGAGTTTGTTAGGTACGCGCCTTGACTACATGGTCAATGACAAATTGAATATCGGTGGTACATTCCTATACCTGAATGAAAGACCCAATATCACAAGAATAGCTACAGGCTCAGAAACGCTGAGAAACAGCATGTGGGGATTGGACGCCAATTACAATGATGAATCCCGATGGCTGACCAAACTAGCAGATGCACTGCCATTTACCAATACCAAGGAAAAATCCATTATCCAGTTCAGTGGGGAATTTGCGCAACTTTTACCTGGCACCTCCAATAGGGTAAACGGTGAACAGGCTTCTTATATTGATGATTTCGAAACAGCCATTACCCCTTATGGATTGGGAAATGCAGCCGCTCAAACATGGAGTTTGGCAGCTACACCAAGGACTGACAATGATGATTTTGACCTCAGCAATATCACTGAGGATAGGTTGGGAAATGCCTACAGGAGAGCAAAAGTGGCCTGGTATAACATAGACAATGTTTTTTACAGAGAGAGCGGACCTGGGGTACCTTCAAATATTAGTAGGGAAGACCGACAAAATCATTATGTCAGAAGGGTAATTCCTCAGGAAATATTCCAATTCAGGGATAGAGATGTCATCATTGTTCCAGAACCTCTTTTTGAATTGGCCTATTTCCCTTCTGAAAGGGGAATGTACAATTACAATCCAGGACTTACTCCTGAAGGATTACTCCCAAATCCAAGACTAAATTATGGTGGGGTCACCCGCGCTATTACAACCGAGGTAGATTTTGACCGAACGAATATAGAATACATAGAATTCTGGCTCTTAGACCCATTTATTGAAGGACAAAACGGACGGGTAATTGACGGTGTCTTCAATGAAAATAACACCACTGGTGGTAAACTTCGATTTAACCTAGGTGAGGTGTCTGAGGATGTCATCAAAGATGGCAGACATGGATTTGAAAACGGTCTTCCAGCCGATGGTGATCCAACGGCTACCGCTACTACAGAATGGGGTAGAATTACCCGACAACAGTTTTTGATTCCTGCATTCGACAATTCTCCTGAAGCAAGGGCCAATCAGGATATAGGCCTGGATGGATTGGATAGTGAAGAAGAGGTTGAATTTTTCAGAGACAGGTTCATCAACAGACTGAGCGTTTCCCAAAATGCATTACAGGAAATCTTAGAAGATCCATCCAATGATGATTTCAAATATTACTTGGATGAGACCTATGACCAGAATAATGTGAAGATTCTCGAAAGGCACAAAAGATTCAACGGAATGGAAGGAAATACCCCTATTACCTCCAACGTAAATCTCCCCTATACCCCTTCCGGATCAAACCTCCCAGACAATGAGGATTTGAACAATGACAATACTATAAACGAGCTGGAAGCCTATTATGAATACGAAATAGACTTAAGGCCAGGGGAAATGGAAGTCGGTAGGAATTATATCATTGACAAGGTGACCTCTACACAGAGTGGTGACCAAGTCAATTGGTATTTGTTTCGGATCCCTATCAGAACTCCAGACAGGGTACAAGGTGATATATCAGGGTTCAAATCCATCAGGTTTATGAGGACCTACCTGACAGAATTTGAACAACCAGTTGTGCTAAGAATGGCCAATTTCAGGTTGATTGCAAGTCAATGGAGGGTTTTTCAGGAATCGCTTTTTGAAAGAGGCTTTTTTGAAATTCCCGAACCTGACAATTCCAACCTCACTGTAGGAGTGGTCAACATAGAAGAAAACAGCCAAGGCTCACCTACCCAAAGCCCTTATGTATTGCCTCCTGGAATCACACGAGACAGAGATAACCTTGCAGCTGTAGAAAGACAGCTCAACGAGCAGTCTCTAAGATTATGTGTGGAAGACTTGCAAGCAAGGGATGCAAGAGCAGTATTCAAAAATGCAAGTTCACTTGACTTGGTCCAGTTTGAGCGCATCAAAATGTTCTTCCACGCAGATTCGGAGGATGCAGAAGATGGGGAAATGACAGCTTTTTTGAGAATGGGTACTGACTATACAGACAACTATTATGAAATAGAGGTCCCTCTACTCATTACCCCAAAGGGAACACGGGATCCTCGCCAAATCTGGCCATTGGAAAATGAAATCGATATAGCGATAGATGAAATTGTAGGTGTAAAAATCGATAGAGATAACAATAGGGTACCCCTCAATTTGGCATTTACACAAGATGTAAGACAATATAAAGTAACAGTGGTAGGCCGTCCTGAATTGAGTTTAATTCAGGGAATGATGATAGGAATCAGGAACCCTGGAGAAACTGGAGGTGCGTCCAAATCCATCTGTATCTGGGCCAATGAACTTCGGGTGACAGGTTTCAAAGAATCCTCAGGCTGGGCAGCCAATGCCATACTTAACGCGCAAATAGCCGATGTGGCCACGATATCTACCTCTATCAGACATAGTTCTGTAGGATTTGGCGGATTGGAAACAAGACTTTCCCAAAGGTCTCTTTTTGCATCTACCCAATATGACGTATCCGCTAATGTCAACGTAGATAAACTTCTGCCCGAAGCAATGAATGTCACCATACCGATGTATGTCAGTCTTGAAAACACTACTGTAAGACCTGAATATGACCCATTGAACCCGGATGTATTGTTGTCCCAGGCTTTGGATAAATTCACTACGGATGCAGATCGGGACTTTTACCGCAGCCAGGTATTAGACCTGTCAAGACGAAGAAACATAGGTTTCTCCAATGTCAGAAAAAACAGAAATCCTGAAAAGGAATCGGTAAAACCATGGGACATCAGCAACTTCTCTGTCTCTTACGCATACGGTTCGGTAAGACAAAGCAACATCGACACCGAGACCTATTTATTTGAGTCTTATGTTGGCAATCTTGCCTATGTATTCCAGCCAAAGCCTGCAATACTGGAGCCCTTCAAGAATGCCGAATGGCTGGGTAATTTCAGGCTTTTGAAAGAAACCAACTTCAACTTCTCCCCTACTTCAGTATCGGCTCGGGTGGATATCGATAGAAGGTACATGCAGACCCAATACAGGAATGAATTCCTCACCACCGATGGAGTGGAACCATTCTTTCAGAAAAGCTTCTTCCTCAACAGAACATATAATGTCAATTGGGACCTCACCAAAAATCTCCGTGTAGATTACAGCGGAAGGGTAATGGCAGTAATAGATGAACCTGAAGGCTCTAGAGACTCACAGGAAGCAAGAGATTCTGTCATGGTTAACCTCAGGAATTTTGGTAGAACTACCAACTACAACCAACAAGTCATGCTCAATTACAAGCTGCCTTTTGACAAAGTGAAGGCTTTGGATTGGATAGGTATGGATTACAGGTATGGGGCAAATTATACATGGATGACTGGCGCCATAGGTCAGCGGGATACCTTGGGAAATGTAATCCAAAACACAAGAGACCAGGCAATAAACGGCAGGATTGATCTGGTGAAACTTTATAACAAGAATGCTAAAATCAGGGCACTTAATGCGCCAAAAAGACCTAGTATTCCTGGAAGACAGTCCGTAAATGCAGAAGATACCATAGGCACTCCGTTTACCAACAGGTTACTGAAATTTGTCACCATGTTTAAGGATATCACCTTTAGGGCCTCAAAAGTAGAAGGAACTTTCTTGCCTGGTTATATGGAAAACACAGGATTAATGGGTCTGGACAGGAGTTTTATGAACCCAGGACTTGGTTTTATACTTGGAGGACAAAACCCGAATATACGATTTGGACTGGCCGAACAGGGGCTGATGGCGCCTAGCACTGAATTGACCCAGGCCTTCCGACAGAATCAAGCCATAAATATCCAAGTAAATGCTTTAGCGGAACCGTTCAGAGATTTCAGGATTACCTTTGAAGCAAGAAAACGAGAAACAGGAGAATACAGCGAAATCTTTAGAAACTCAGAAACAAATCCCGGCCAGTTTACCTCATTGAGTCCAAACCGGATGGGAGGATACAGCATTACTTATTCCATGTTGAGGACAACTTTTGCCAGAGATGACCAAAGTAACAATTCACCCATATTCAGTCAATTTGTGCAAAACAGGTCTGTTATCCAAGACCGGCTAAATGCAGCCAATCCTGGAGGTGAATTTACCCTCAATGGACAAAATGTATTGACTTTAGCCTTTTTGTCTGCTTATTCAGGAAGAGACCCCAATGAACTTGAATTAAATCCATTCCCAAAAATTCCAATTCCAAATTGGCGCTTAGACTATAAGGGTTTATCACAAATACCTGCCCTAAGGGAGTATTTTGCCAGCATAAACCTTACCCATGGCTATGCCTCCACATACGAGGTGTCAAATTTCTCCAATTCTTTGTTGTACCAAACGGGCCTCGAATTATTTAATAGTGTCAGGGAGATTCCGGGTGCCACACTTACCAATGAATTTGGTGAGTATATACCGATATTTGTACTCAATCAGGTGATATTGACGGAGAGATTTTCTCCTTTAATAGGCATCAATCTACTCACTAAGGATAGATTGAACATCAATTTGGAGTACAACACAGAAAGAAATATTGGACTTAACTTTTCCAATGCACAGGTAACAGAGCAAAATAGCCGAGATTTTGGTTTTGATCTGGGATATACCAAAGCAGGAGTGAAAATTCCTTTCAAAATACAAGGAAGACAAGAAGTTTTGAAAAATGATCTGCAATTGCGCTTAAACACACGCGTAGTGGATACCAGACAAGTCCAAAGGAAAATAGAGGAACCTGCCACAGTCACGAATGGCAACCTGAACCTCCAAATCAGACCTACCATCGGGTATGTCATCAATCAAAGCCTGAATATCCAGATATATTTTGACAGGACAGTCAATGACCCGAGAGTCACCACTGCCTTCCGTAGGAGCTCTACTGCCTTTGGTGGACAACTCCGATTTAATTTATCACAATAGGTTTTTTGATTTGACGAATCCTTGTATTTTTACCCACTTTATTAAATAACTCGAATTATGAATTTGCCTCAAGAACTTAAGTACACCAAAGACCATGAATGGGTCAAAATTGAAGATGGTGTAGCTACTATCGGAATCACTGAATTTGCACAAAGAGAACTGGGAGACATCGTTTATGTAGAAGTAGAAACAGTCGGTGAAACCATTGCTTCAGGCGAAGTATTCGGTACAGTGGAAGCAGTAAAAACAGTATCTGATTTGTTTATGCCGCTCGAAGGAGAAATTCTTGAGTTCAACGAAGAACTCGAATCATCTCCAGAGTTGGTGAATGAATCCCCTTACGAAGAAGGCTGGATGATCAAAGTGAAAATCAGCGGAGATCTTCCCGAAGAACTTTTGACTGCAGAAGAATACGCTGAACTTATCGGAGTTTAATTGAGTTTGGAAAAACACAGAATATTACCGGCCATCATATGGTTAGTCATTGTACTCATCGCACTATTGACGCCGGGAAATAACATCCCGAAGACGCCTACTTTCCCCCATGCTGATAAACTGGTTCATTTTGGCATATTTGCCCTTCTGACCTTTTTGTGGTGTAGAGTAGGCACTTTAAACACTGAAAATCAGCTTATTTGGAAAAGATTATTGACTAATTTATTAGTATTTACAATAATTTTTCCTATATTAGTAGAGTATTTACAAAAATACATTCCCAATCGGTCCTTTGAGTATGCCGATATCGTAGCTAACCTTACGGGAGGTTTGGCAGGTTTTGTAGCCTTTTTTGTTTTGTACAAGTCAAAAAGTAGACTTGTATAAATAAAAATAAATAGCTACAATTGTTATCTCTTAAATTGTAAAATTTATTAACCTTTATAAAGTACAACCATGGAAGCTAAAAAAACGCCGAAGGCGGATTTGACCAAAAAATCAGCGATGTTCCTGAATCTAGGTCTCTTCGTTAGCGTTGGGTTGGTTCTGTTTGCTTTTGAATACAAATCATTCGATGATTTGGGTTTGAAGGATTTAGGACAGGTATCCGATGATTTTGAAGAACTACTTGACATTCCAATTACAGAGCAACCACCACCACCACCGCCGCCAATCGAGCAGCCGGTGATCCAGGAGATTCCTGATGAGGTTGAAATTGAAGAAAAAATCGAAGTTAACTTTGATTTGGATGTTCAGGAAGAAACAGTCATCAAAGAAGTAGTTATTGCAGATGCTCCAGTAGTGGAGAAAGCTGATGAAATTTTTGATGTTGTGGAAAACTCTCCTGAGTTCCCAGGAGGAATGGAAGCTTGGAATGATTATTTGAGAAAAAATCTTAAATACCCAACTCAAGCAAGAAGAATGGGAATCGAAGGTACAGTATATGTTGTATTCGTAGTAAACACAGATGGTTCTATACAGGATGTTGATATCCTGAGAGGTATCGGTGGCGGATGTGACGAAGAAGCACTTCGAGTAGTATCTAACGCTCCGAAATGGACTCCTGGTAAGCAAAGAGGACGTCCAGTAAGGGTAAGGATGAGACTTCCTATCAGATTCAAACTTGGATAATAACATCCAGAAAATACAAAAGGGGCTTTTGCCCCTTTTTTTATACCTATTTTTTTAGATGTATATACGGAATGGTGCCAGTATTAAAACAATATGTATATCCGCTTTAATATTATCGAACCAATATCAATAAATAAATTGTCTGCCATGGTGGATCCAACTCACCTCAAGGAAAGCAGATATCGATTAGAATCCGTTTGCTAAAAAACCTTCGTTTAACTGATTAGTGGCATGATTGCGGATAATCACAGAAAGTAAACACCTCATTTTTGATGCAAATTGATACGAATAGATACATCCATACCGCAGAAAGGTTGAACCAAAGCTACCACGAATACTAGAATTAACGGTTGCTCACAAAGTAGCAGATATTCATTTTTTATAAAATAAAAAAACACTGCGAAATATATCCCGCAGTGTTTTAATTGTACTTTACACTTTAGTGCTGATTATATAACACCAAGCTCCTTACCTACTTCAATAAAAGCATTGATGGCAGCATCCAAGTGTTCTTGATCATGGCCAGCGGATATTTGAACCCTGATTCTAGCCTGTCCTTTAGGTACCACAGGGTAATAGAATCCTATCACATAGACCCCTTTTTCCAATAATTTTTCCGCCATTTTTTGCGACAGCACTGCATCGTAGAGCATAATAGGAACTATCGCATGTTGACCAGGCTTGATATCAAATCCAGCCTCAGTCATTTTTGACCTGAAGTATTTGGTATTGTCTTCAAGCTTATCTCTGAGTTCGGTAGTCTCTGTCAATAAGTCAAAAACGGCAATGGATGCACCAGTAATTGATGGTGCTAAAGTATTAGAAAACAAATAAGGTCTGGAACGCTGCCTCAGTAACTCAATGATCTCTTTTCTTCCTGAAGTAAAACCACCAGATGCACCTCCAAGAGCTTTGCCTAGAGTGCCGGTAATGATATCAATCTTACCCATTACCCCACAATGTTCATGAACTCCCCTACCTGTCTTCCCCATAAACCCGGTGGAATGACATTCGTCGGACATGACCACGGCATTGTATTTTTCTGCAAGGGCCACTATTTTGTCAAGTTGAGCAATGGTGCCATCCATGGAAAAAACACCATCAGTAACGATGACTTTTTGCTTGGCTCCTTTGGCATCAGCTTCTTTCAGTTGCGCTTCTAAGTCTGCCATATCATTGTGCTGATAGCGGAATCTCATGGCTTTACATAACCTGACCCCATCAATAATGGAGGCGTGATTGAGCGCATCAGAAATGATTGCATCCTCAGGTCCGAAAATCGGTTCGAACACCCCGCCATTCGCATCAAATGCAGCGGCATAAAGTATGGTGTCTTCCGTACCTAAAAACTCTGAAATCTTTCTTTCCAATTCCTTATGGATATCCTGGGTGCCGCATATAAATCTCACAGAAGAAAGTCCAAAGCCATGCGTATCAATTGCCTTTTTAGCAGCTTCCACCACCTGAGGGTGAGAAGACAGTCCCAGGTAATTATTGGCACAGAAGTTAAGGACTTTCTGACCTCCCGAAATGGTGATTTCCGCAGACTGAGCGGAAGTAATCACGCGCTCTTTCTTGAAAAGTCCAGCTTCTTCAATTTCTTTTAACTCCTGTTCTAATTTGGGTTTTAAAGTTTCGTACATATCTTATTGACTTGATTTATTTTAAAAACACTCGTGGAAATTAAATGTTATTCATTCGCCGAAATCACTAATTTTACCGACTCAAACCCAAATATAATCAAAAAAGCTCATGAGGTCAGGCCTGACCTTAATGCATAAAATAATCGTATGGATAGAATTCTTATAATCGGCTCAGCCGGACAATTAGGTTCGGAGTTATCTCAGGCTTTGACCGATATGTATGGTGGAGAAAATGTCATTGCTACAGATATAAATCCGGCAAATCTTCAAAAGTTGGATTTTTGTAAAACAGAGGTTCTTGATGTCATGGATAAGGATGCTGTCAGAACCCTGGTCAAAAAGGAAAACGTCAAACAAATTTATCATTTGGCAGCGGTTCTTTCTGCTACGGGAGAAAAGAACCCTCTTTTTGCATGGCATTTAAACATGGAAAGCCTACTGTTTATACTGGAATTGGCCAAAGAGGAAAAAATGGATAAGATATATTGGCCATCCTCTATAGCTGTTTTCGGGCCAAATACTCCAAAAATTAACACCCCTCAATATTGTGTCAAAGAACCGAATACGGTTTATGGCATTTCAAAACAAGCTGGTGAAAGATGGTGTGAATATTATTTCCAAAAATTCAATGTAGATGTAAGAAGTCTCAGGTATCCAGGTTTGATTGGGTACAAATCGCTTCCTGGAGGCGGCACTACGGACTATGCAGTAGACATCTACCACAAAGCCATCGCAGGGGAACATTTCGTGTCATTTCTAAGGGAGGACTCTTATCTCCCAATGATGTATATGCCTGATGCGATCAAGGCTACATTAGACCTTATGCATGCGCCTAAGGAAAAAATAAAAATACGGTCCAGCTACAATTTAGCTGCCATCAATTTCTCACCCAAAGAAATCTTTGAGAGTATCAAACCTCATTACCCAGACTTTACGATAAGCTTCGAACCTGACTTTAGACAGGCCATAGCTGATTCATGGCCAGATAGTGTGGACGATAGTCGAGCAAGAGAGGATTGGGGCTGGAGTCATGACTTTGATCTTGAGAGAATGACTGCAGACATCCTTAAACATTTACCAAGTTATTCATTTTAACAAAACAGCCCTGAAGATTTTTCTTCAGGGCTGTTTTATTTTATAATTTGGATTCTATCCCATCTGGATCAAAGCCTAATATCAAATCTCCATCTGGAAATTGTATAATTGGCCTTTTGATCATACTGCTCTTTTGGCTTAATGTAGCTAAAGCATCCTTCTCGCTTTCAAGTTTGGCTTTTTCTTCTTCTGAAAGCTTTCTGAAGGTCATCCCTTTTTTATTGATGAGCTTTTCAAAACCTACTTTTTCAGCAAATTTGACCAGCAAATTGGCATCTGGAGCTTCTTTTTTGTAATCCGTAAAAACATACTCGACTCCCTTTTCATCAAGGAAATCAAATGTTTTTTTCATGGTACTACAGTTTTTGATACCATATATCTTCAATTCCATAACGCTAAAATTTAAGGTTGATGAATTTCTTTTAATGCTTCTTTATTGGCATCAAGGATATTTTTTATCAAGTCATCTGTCAAAGCTGTCGACAAAAAGAGACTCTCAAACTGTGACGGTGCCAAGTAAATGCCCCTTTTTAACATCGCTTGGAAATATTTTCCAAACAAAGCAGTATCAGCATGTTTGGCAGTACCGAAGTCATAAACTTCTTCCCCGGTAAAGAATAAACTATACATACTTCCTAAATGATTCACAGTATAATTTAATCCTAAGCTAGACACAGTTTCCTTAATCCCTGTTGCTATTTTCTCTCCGATACTATTCAATTGAGAATAGACTTCAGCATGATCATTTAAGTAATTCAACATTGTAAGACCTGCCGCCATTGCTATAGGATTGCCTGAAAGCGTGCCCGCTTGGTACACTGGACCAGCTGGAGAGACATGTTCCATAATCTCTTTTTTCCCGCCATAAGCTCCCACAGGCATTCCTCCGCCGATGATTTTGCCTAGTGTAGTCATATCTGGAGTGACGCCAAATAATTCTTGTGCACCACCTTTAGCAAGCCTAAAGCCAGTCATCACTTCATCAAAGATCAATACAATACCCTCACGGTTACAAATGTCCCTTAGACCTTGCAAATAACCTTCTTTTGGCAAAGCCAATCCCATATTACCTGGCACTGGCTCAAGAATAAGCGCTGCGATTTCATTTCTATTGGCAGCTACAAGTTCCTCTATAGCCTCCAGGTTATTGTATGGAGCTAAGAGGGTATCCTTTGCTGTGCCTTTGGTGACACCCGGTGAATCAGGGTTGCCCATCGTGATGGCGCCAGAACCGGCTGAAATCAAAAATGAGTCCCCGTGGCCATGGTAATGCCCTTCCATCTTGATAAATTTGTCTCTTCCGGTAAAGCCCCTTGCTACCCTAATGGCAGACATGGTAGCTTCAGTTCCGGAATTGACCATTCTCACCTTTTCTACAGATGGTACCATTGACACTATGAGTTCGGCAATTTCTACTTCGCGTGCCGTTGGAGCTCCAAAGGAAGTCCCGTTCTCCATAGCTTTGATTACGGCTTCACGGATCATAGGATGGTTGTGTCCCAAGATCATTGGACCCCAGCTGTTGATCATTTCGATGTAAGCATTATCATCTTCATCATAGATAAATGCTCCATCCGCCTTCTTGATGAAGATGGGATCTCCTCCAACAGCCCTAAATGCACGAACGGGAGAATTGACTCCTCCCGGTATAAAGTTTTTTGCTTTTTCAAACAAATTTTTACTTTGGGTAATCTGCATGAATTAAATTATTTGATTTCCAGTTTTCCGTTTTCCAGTTTCAAGACAGGAACATATCTATTACTTGAACTGTTTTTAAAATCCAGTCCATAACTGATATTTCCTTCCCAAAATCCTTTTTTATCTAAATTAGTCCGAAAGTCGTACCCTTCAGCACTGTTAACTACACTACCCAACCATTGCGTAAGTTCATACCCTAAGTGGGAATTGAATGTTGGGTAAGCTGTGTATTCATTAAAGTATTTTTCTCTGAATGAAGTAACCTTGTCTCCTCCCAATCTAAGGGCATTGTTCCCTATGAAGTAGAAATTTTCACTTTGCAACATTTCATAATTGGCAAAACTGAAATACAACCAAGTATCCATTACCAAAATAGGAACACTTACATTTTGAGACTCCAGAAAGCCCAAAGCAGAAGAGGCTATATTTGGATCATCTGCCAATAAAACAACCAGGTCAGCTTGTGAACCTGAGGTATTGGTCAAATCAATTTCTCTGAAAAAATCTATCAATGACCTTCCTGTAACTTTTTCTGATTTGACAATCTCAAAGCTGAACTTAGTGGCTGTTTCCTGCACTTGCTTCGCCAATTGTTCATCCCTTGTGGAAGAAGAGTATGCCAGGGCGATTTTTTTACCGTTGATATTTTTTCTTGCAAAATCGACCACTCCATCCGCCATAGCATTTACTGAAGGCCTAAACAAATAGGCAAACTCCAAACCCTGCAACTTGTCGTCCACATTGGACAGGGGATTGATAAAAGGTATTTTACTGTTTTCTGCAAAGTTCATTACTATTTCCACTTCCTCAGGATAAACAGGGCCTATGATCACATCAGCTTGTCTCATAAATGGATCTACCAGAATACTTTTGATCTTTTCTTCATCTCTTGCTGTGTCAAAGGTCTTCATGTTCACCTTGATTCCTGATTTTTCCAACTCCTCCACGCCCAACAAAATTCCTTGGTACAATTCAAACACAAAGTTCCCTGAACTAAGATTTCTTACCCCAGAACCACCTGAGTAGTTGAAAGGAAGGAGCAATGCAATTTCGAGTACATCTCCATTTTTTTCACCCTGCAGGCCATCAGCAAAATCACTTGCCTTACTCAATTCAGAATGAACTGTCCTTTCGTTTGAAGAGAGTATTGTCTTTCTGTCAAGCTGGGACTTGAGGGCCAAGCGGTAACCGGCGTTCTCGTTGTACTTTTTTGCATTGCCAAGCAAAAAATCCAAGGGGGCATCCCTTAAGAACTCAAAACTTGCATTCTCAGCCTCTCTTTTCAAGGAGCTATTTGTAATCATATTGATAGTTTCGAGCGCTTCCTTATTCTTTCCTTCCTGAAAATATGAAAGTGCCAAAAGGTATTTCGCATCTTCAGATTTATCCCATGACTTTTGATCTGCAATACTTTGGAGGGTAGCGCTTGCCAGACCGTATTGCTGACTCTGATATGCTGCATGGGCATAATGGTAATTGGCGTAATTGGAAAGCATTCCATACTGGCTTCTCTCCATGTAAGGCTTAAGAATATCCATGGCCTCATCGTAATTACCATATCCGATTAAAGTTTTAGCTCTTTTGTAATCGTTTAATCTGTCTTGAGCTATGCTGTCTACAAAAAATAAGGCGGTAAAAAGAAATACAAGGAAAACTCGTTTCATAAATAATATTTTCTGAATACTAAGGCAAATTCTGTACCTGTTATAAGGGTTCGAATTTAACCCATTTTCGAGCAAAAGAAAAGAAAAATGCCACCCTTCGACAGGTGGCATCAGTTCTATTTATGATTTTTAACGGAATGTCTACTCCCACTCAATGGTTGCAGGTGGTTTGGAGGAAATATCATAGACTACCCTATTGACACCTTTTACCCTGTTGATGATTTCGTTGGACATTTTCCCAAGAAAATCATACGGCAAGTGGATCCAATCCGCGGTCATGCCATCAACCGAACCTACAGCCCTTAGCGCAACCACACGCTCGTATGTTCTTTCGTCGCCCATTACCCCGACAGACTGAATCGGGAGCAAGATTGCTCCTGCCTGCCATACTTGATCGTACAGACCGTGGTTTTTCAATCCTTGGATAAAAATATAATCTACCTCTTGCAGGGTTTTCACTTTTTCTTCGGTGATATCACCCAATATCCTGATAGCCAAACCAGGTCCTGGGAAAGGATGTCTTCCAATAATTTTTTCAGGTATTTCTAAAGCCCTACCCACTTCTCTTACTTCGTCTTTGAATAAAGTATTCAATGGCTCCACCACTGACAATTTCATGAAATCAGGAAGTCCGCCAACATTATGGTGCGATTTGATAGTTGCAGAAGGTCCTTTTACCGATACTGATTCGATAACATCAGGATAGATAGTTCCTTGCCCAAGCCATTTGACACCATCAATCTTGTGAGCTTCGTCATCAAAAACCTCTATAAATGCCTTCCCGATGGCTTTCCTTTTTGTTTCAGGGTCCGAAATCCCCGCCAAAGCATCGTAAAACCTTTGTTTTGAATCTACTCCAATTACATTTAGGCCTAATGTTTTGTAAGATTCCAGTACCTCTTCGTATTCATTTTTGCGCAAAAGTCCATTGTCAACAAAAACACAGGTCAGGTTTTCTCCTATAGCTCTATGGATCAAAGTAGCCGCTACCGAAGAATCAACCCCTCCGGAAAGTCCCATGACTACTTTATCATCACCGATTCTCTCTTTCAATTCTGCTACTGTGATGTCTATGAACATGTCAGAAGTCCAATCCTGGGAACAACCACAAATATTGACCACAAAATTCCTCAAAAGGTTCTTCCCTTCTACAGAGTGGGTAACTTCCGGGTGAAATTGGATTCCATAAGTCTCCTCATTTTGAATTTTGAAAGCAGCTACCTTCACGGATGCCGTGCTGGCAATCACATCAAAACCCTCTGGAAGTGTCTTGATCGTATCTCCATGGGACATCCATACTTGGGAACCATGGGTCATTTCTTTTAATAAATCATAATGTAAGTCGATATGGTCAAGGTTTGCCCTTCCATATTCTCTAATCTCGGAAGGAAGTACTTCTCCTCCATATTTTTGCGCTAAAAGTTGAGAACCATAACAAACGCCCAAAATTGGGAGCTTACCTCTTAAAGCATCCAAATCCAGATCTGGAGAACCTTCATCTCTTACAGAACAAGGGCTGCCTGAAAGAATAAGTCCTTTAAAATCTGAAGTGATTTCCGGAATGTTGTTATAGGGGTGGATTTCGCAATAAACATTGAGTTCCCTTACCCTGCGGGCAATCAATTGTGTGTATTGGGAACCGAAATCTAGGATGAGTATTTGTTCTGCCATGCGCAAAGGTACACAGGCAAGCGAAAAGGAGAAAAAGAAAGCTGGAAATTTTCAGAAGATTATTTTGCAGGGAATAGATTGGGTTGAAAAATGTAAATTTAAAAGATTGGAAAATTACCTAGACTTGGACGAGAAGGATGGTGAAATTAACAGAATTGGCCCCTTAACTCCTAAAGGAAAATAGCTGACCCATTGTTTTTCATTTATTCTTTTGTTTTCCTGATTGAAAGTAGAACTTGATTTTGGTTTACAATTGTATTGCAAAACGCAGAGGCAAAATAATGAGATGTATTGCGAAGTTTTTAATTTTTCAATTGAGCACAACGGGTCTCAGCTTGAAGACGGCGGGCCTATCTTTTTAGATGATGCTAGCGAAAGTAGTTTCTTATCTAGTAACCCAGATTTCTAACCTTATACTGGAGATTCTCTGAAACTCTTTCAAGTTTTCTTTATAAGAATTCTATGATTGATAAGATCCAGGTCGAATACTTCCTTTCAAATAACAGGAACTTGATTATTTCAATTGATCGAAAAAGCCTTTGCTGGATTTTCTATCAGCATCAGATCCAGTTCTTTTTGGGTAAATCCCTTTTCTTTCAGCAAGGGGATCAATTCATCAAATAAAGAAGTAAAACCCTTAAAATCTCCTCCATTGGGTTCGCCCGGACTATACCAACCAGCGTCATGTGAAAGTAATATGTGGTCTAATAGTCCCTTTTCTTTTGCGAATATTACACGTTCCAAGTGACCCTCGACATCCCAAACAATACCATCCAAGCTGATCCAAACTCCAATTTCAGCGGCTTTGACGTAATTGTTAAAATCTTCTTCAGCTTGTGCATGCACCCAAACAAAATTTTCGGGATCTACACCTTCTTCTTTCAAAACATCAATTTGGGCTTTTGCTGTAGCCCAAGGCCCTGTGTGTGAAACAATAAGTAGACCTGATTCTTTATGGGTGATGGCTGCTGCCCGTACCAGTTTTTTGTCAATTTGAGAAAGACTATCCCCCTCATTTACAGATATTTTGATAAATCCAGGAAAAATACCCGTACCCTCAATTCCATGATTCACTTCCTCAATCCATCGGTCTGCAAGTTCTCTCGCTGACTCTGAATAAGCATGGGAGGGCAAATACTTACCACCTACAGCCCCATAGTATCCGGTATTGGTGATGAATTGAATTCCTGATAAATCTGAAAGCTTTTGTAGCAAAATGGGATCCTTACCCAAAAAAGAAGGTGTACATTCTATAATGGTAACTACTCCTCTGGATCTCACTTCTTCCAGGTAAGGCATTAAGACTTGTACAACTGAGTCTTTATCCCATCGATGAAATCCAGTGGAATCTGCACCTATAAAATCCACTAAAACGTGTTCGTGGATCAAAGTCAACCCCATTTGATCAGACTCTATTTTTCCATTAACTGTTTCTATGAAATTCTTTCTTTCATTTTGATTGGAGCAGGAAAAAACCAAAATCAGAAGTGGGATAATCAAAATCAATTGTTTCATCTTAGCGCCTTTGTTTTCTCTAAAGTAAAAAAATTACGCTAAAACTGGGTAAATATCAATCAACTGTCGCCAAGGTCGCTGTTTTCTCCTTCAAACAAAGTTTGCAATTCCACTGCATGGATTTTTTCTACTTCTTCAAGATACTTTCCGAAAACTGCTGTGTTTCCATGAGTGAGATAGACTTTTTCCGCTTCACTAGCTTTAATGGCTGAAATCAAACCATCCCAATCAGCGTGATCTGAAAGAACAAAACCAGCATCAGCAGCCCTTCTTCTTCGAGCTCCCCTGACATTCATCCATCCAGAACAAATAGCTGTCCGATAAGGACTGAATCTTTTCATCCAGGGAGTCCCCATGGCAGAAGGTGCCGCTATGATCAAAGCACCTTTAAATCTGGATTTAGGAATTTCGGCAGGGACTTTGGGTACATCGGGTATTTGTAAACCGTTTTTCAATAAAGCCTGATTGGTATTCCAGATGGCCCCATGCACAAAAACTTCTCCTATTGAAAAGTCGAGGTTATTCAAAATGCGTTGCGCTTTTCCCAATGAGTATCCGAAAACCACAGAGTTCATACCGTTTGAAGCATTGAGTTTCCACCAAGTATTCATGGCGTCAAATATCTTTTCTTGCGGTTCCCATTTGTATATGGGAAGTCCAAAAGTGCACTCAGAGACAAACTCATGACACTTGACTGGCTCAAAAGGATCACAAAGACCATCATCCTCCGTTTTATAGTCTCCACTGACTACGGTTACTTTTCCTTTGTACTCCAACCTTACCATGGAAGACCCTGGAATATGTCCTGCAGGATGAAGTGAAAGCTTGACACCATTGATCACAATTGCTTGATTATACCTCAAAGTCTCCAAAGCAATATCCTCACCCAAACGTAACCTCATCACTTCTTCAGACATCTGATGTGCAAGATAATGCTTCATTCCCCAGCGAGAATGGTCAGCATGAGCATGGGTGATAACCGCTTTATCCACAGGCTTCCAAGGGTCTATAAAAATATCCGCTTGTCTACAAAATAAACCTGATGGCGTAAGTTCGAGCAAAGACATTAGATTTCTTTCAGTACTTGGTCAGGTTTGGGATAACTTAGTCTACTTAATTTTTTACCTGTATAATAAGTGTCAAGACCAGAACAAGTAACAGTTCCCATAGCTTCTAAGTCCAAGGAACCATCAGCCAAGAGGCCTTTTTCCTCAACCCAAATATGTTCGATACTTCCTACAACCATGACAGTCCCATTGACCTTCATTGTGCTTGTCTCTACCAAAGTACAAGCAACTTTAACAGGACTAATCTTCACAAAAGGCGCAAAGAAATCCTCAAGAAACTCTTCCTCCAAACCCACAGCCTCGAACTCTGAAAAAGGATATCTGGCAGCTGTTTGGTGTGCCTTTTTGTAAAAACTTTCAGTTACATGGTTTAAAGTAAAAAAACCAGTTTCAATAATATTCTCAAGGGTGTGCCTTTCCACAGTATGCGGCCTGAAAAGAATTCCCACTAGGGGTGGGGAAGCACCAATGTGAAAAACCTGACTGAAAGGAGACAGATTGGTGATACCTTTTTGATTTTTGGTTCCGATCAAATTCAAACTCTTGTATCCCGCAAGAGAATTGATTAAATCCCTTCTAAAAAACGACTCAGCCTCCATAAGGGAGGCTTTATCAAAATGCTTTGTCATATAATAATCGCTTCTTCTATTGAGTTGCAATATTTGATATCCAATTGATCAATGATGTTGTCTGGATTACTTTTCATAATTTGTTCCTTGGCAATCATCACCATTTTTTCAAACCACTTTTCTTCAGGGAGAATTTTGCGGTGCTTCGAGAGGCCATGAGCCAACATTTTATTTTTCCAATGAAGAAAATACCACTCCATACTTGGCTGGTGAAACGCCCTCAATGATCTTTTATCAAAAATAAATTTTTCATACTTCCCATTCTCTACGATAGTAGTGATCTGATTGAAGGTATCTTTGAAGTCGTCTATAGGAATATAATCTGCCAATAATTCGCAAATGATAGTTCCTTTTTCTTGATTGGCATATACCTTGGCATACCTTGCTTCAAAAAGCATTTCGAAGTTATTTGACTCTATGGTACTAGCAGTGGTATTCATGATGCGTATTGATAGATTAGTTAATGAAATGAACGGTTTTTGGTGTTTTTCCCGTTGGTAACCTCTTCTTTGAAACTACCTAGATTCTCTTCTAGACGAATCGCATAGTCCAAAGTTGTCTTAATCAGCTCCTGCTGAGATTGGATTTGTTCCTTTAATCTAGACAATTCTCTATTCATATCAGCCAATTTGGCTTCATATTCGCGCTTAAGCCTTTCCTTTTCAAGTTTGGCTTTTTCCAATTCTTCCTTGAAAATCAAAAATGATTCCGGTGGAGTCCTCATAATCATAATTCTTTAAACTCGTGGGAGAATACCCATACTTTTACTACACAAAATCAACCTCAATTGTTTAAGATGCTATCTCAAATTCTTACTTAATTGATGACATTCCACCATCCAAATGCAAAATTTGACCAGTCATCCAACCTGAATCCGCTCCGAGCAGGTAAACTGCCGCCGCCGCAATATCTTCAGGTTTGCCGTATCTTCCTAATGGATGCCTCTTGTTGGATGCTTCTTTTTTATCATCCGTCCCCAATAACTGTGAGGCCAAGGGCGTATCTGTCAAGGATGGCGCAATGGCGTTGACCCTTATTTTGTTAGGTGCCCACTCTGCTGAAAGCGAACGTGTCAATCCTTCAACAGCTCCTTTGGCACTTGCTATAGATGAATGAAATCCAAGTCCAACCCCTACTGCTACAGTACTAAACAATACAACTGATGCTGATTCTGATTTTTTCAGACCTTTCATGGCCGCTTGAAGAACTTTAACAGCTCCCAAAAAATTGACCTCTAAGTCATGTTGGAAATCTTCTATGCTAAACCTATGAAATGGTTTTAGGCTGATTGTACCTGGACAATAAACCAAACCATCTATGGTATCAGGTAATTTACCTGACAAATCTACTTCTTTTGTCACATCGAGTTGTTGGTCTCCTTCCTCACTTCTCGAAAAAGAAAACACATTCGCTCCCTCAGATTTAAGTTTTGAGACTATGGATTTACCAATTCCAGAATTACCCCCAATGATTACAATATTTTTATCTTTCATAACTTTCTTTATAATACTAAATTGATTCGGAGGTGAATTGTTTACAAAATTTAACCTCACAGCACCGGAAAATTCAAATTTCACCTGATTTTCAGGGTCTATTCATGAAAAAAGCCGGTCTTTCTGACCGGCTTCAATGTTGGCTTAATTTTCAATTAAGGTTATAGGCTGATATATTTCATAAATTCAGCTCTTGTATTTTCGTCAGTTTCGAATTTACCCCCATAGTAAGAAGTGACTGTGCTACTACTTACATCTTGTATTCCTCTACTCGAAACACACATGTGATGTGCATCAATGACTACAGCTATATCATCCGTTCCTAAAATTTCCTTCAATTCGTTGCCGATTTGCATCGTCAATCTCTCCTGAACTTGAGGTCTCTTAGCAAAATATTGTACGATTCTATTGATTTTAGAAAGACCAATTACATTTCCATTGGATATGTATGCAACATGAGCTTTGCCATAAATAGGTACAAAGTGATGCTCACAGTTAGAAAAGAAGGTGATGTCCTTTTCAACAAGCATTTCCTTATACTTGTACTTATTTTCAAAAAGCTTAACATCAGGCTTGTTCTTTGGATTTAATCCACTGAAAACTTCTTTGATGTACATTTTTGCAACTCTTTTAGGTGTCCCCTTAAGGCTGTCATCAGTAAGGTCAAGTCCCAAAACATGCATTATTTCCTTAAAATGTTTTTCGATGAGCTCCATTTTAAGTTCATCATCCATTTCGAAGGCATCTTCTCTTAGAGGTGTGTCGTGAGAAGTTCCAATGTGTTCATCTCCAATTTCGTCTATGTCGTGAGAATAATTAATTCCCATCGTATTCAACAAAGTTTCTTTCTGTTTCATATAGTCGTATGATTAGCTCAAGTTTATTATCTATTTCTTTCCTTAAAATATTCCAAATAACCACCGCAATGTTTTCTGCAGTTGGGTTGAGGTTTTTAAATTCATCTGTATCAAGGTTTAAATTTTTATGGTCAAATCTATTTAATACTTTTTCTTTTATTAGGTCGCTGAGGACTTTCATATCGTAAACATATCCAGTCTCTGGATCTACAGGACCCAACAATTTCACAATCAATTCGTAATTGTGTCCATGGAAATTTGGATTGTTACACTTCCCGAAAATTTCCTGATTTTTCTCATCAGACCAATTAGGATTGTTTAATCTATGCGCGGCATTAAAATGCTCTTTTCTATATACGGCTACTTTCATTGTTTAACAAACCCTAAGTATTGATTTTTTGTTTAATTTTAAAGCTAATTCTTTAAACAAAATATGTAATTGATTGATAGTGAGCGGAAAATATAATTCGAAATTATATTGTTAATTGTCACAGGTAGACTAACAATCGACACGTTCGAAACAGTTCCCATTTATAGAAAGTGTCTTTTCCGAATATCAATTTGAATATTTCAGCAATCTTAATACTTTGATTTGCAAATTCATACCGTTGGAACTTAATTTGCTTATTGTCAATTTATAATACCATGCGTTTCACCCTATTTATTGTAACTCTGTTATTCGCAACATCTCCTATTTGTGATGAATACTCTCCGGAAATGTTACATTCAGGAAGTAATGATTATCCTAAGCTTGGAGAAATGATAATCTCAAATCATGAGAATAAGAGTCTACCACTTCCAAGTCAGGAGATTATTGTCTTGGCAGTCAAGGGACACCATCGCTTGGTAGAAAGGGGAGTCATATCAAAAGAAAAACCTCTTGTTGTGATTGATTTTTCACTGCCATCCACAAAAAAAAGGCTTTGGGTTATTGACATAGAAACAGGCTCGATATTATTTAATGATTTTGTAAGTCATGGGCGAAATTCAGGTGACCTTTACGCCACTTCATTTTCGAATCAAAATTCTTCTTATCAAAGCAGTTTGGGTTTTTACCTGACAGCTGAGACATATTTTGGCAAACATGGGTATTCTCTCAGGTTAGATGGCCTTGAAACAGGAATCAATGACAATGCAAGGGAACGGGCAATAGTCATACATGGTGCAGACTATGCCAACCCTGATTTTATTGACAAAACTGGGCGATTAGGAAGAAGTCTTGGTTGTCCCGCTCTACCATTAGAGTCGGCAAGAGGTCTTATTGACTTGATAAAAGAAAAATCCTGTCTGTTTATTTATGGAAATGAACCCTCCTATTTCCAAAACTCATTGGTTTTGCAAGGTTAATTTTTTCTCTCTTGTTGCAAAGCATCAAAAATTTCCTTGTCCCGGTTATAAATATCTCTTCTAAAAAAAACATTTCCATTGGGGTCAGCCCAATAGGTGAGATAAAAAATCACTACTGGAATTTTTCTATTTAGCAAAACAGTCTGCTCTTTGTCCTGCCTCATCGCTGATTTGATTCGATCATCAGTCCACCGGCTATCGTAAGACAACAATAATTTCGCAAATTCAAAAGGTTTTTGAATCCTGATACATCCATGACTGAGGGCCCTGTCTTCTCTTACAAATAAACTTCTGGAAGGAGTATCATGAATATACACGCTGTATTTATTTGGGAACATAAACTTGACCAAGCCTAGAGAATTTTGTTCGCCAGGCTCTTGTCTGACAGTATATGGAAACTCCCGTGGGTTTACCTTGCTCCAGTCCAAACTAGAAGGATCTACTTCCCTTCCTCCCGATGTCAGCAACTTCATATTCTTTTTCCGGAAGTAATCAGGGTCTTTTTTAGCCGCAGGAATTATTTCACTCCTGGTTATAGAAACCGGTACTGTCCAAGTTGGGCTAAATACCAAGTAGGACATTTCGGCGCTAAATTGAGGGGTAGAATGGTATGTCCTCCCAACGATTACCTTTGATGTCAAGAGGGTATCCCTGTTTTGAATATAATCTAGTTGAAAATTTGCTGTATTTACCAATATCAACTCACTGTCTTTAATATTATCTGGCAGCCACCTCAATCTCTCCAAATTGACCGCAGCCTGAGCTATCAAATCATCAGGGGTTTGGTTCAGAGCGAAAACAGTTCCCTGCCCAATCACACCATCAGGTTCCATTCCATGACGAACCTGAAGCAGTTTCAGCCCTTCCATTGTCTTTTCATTGTAGGTTTTACCGCTTGAATCCAAGGTGTCAAGAAAACCCCAAAAATTGAGTCTCTTTTTTATTTCAGGTATGGATGAATGGGTATCATTTAATTTTATGGATTTGTCAATTTTAATGGTTTTCCAAGCCTTTGAAGAAGTCGCTTTTTCCTTGTCCTTAAAATCATACATTGCACGCAAACCATCCCTCATTTTCTTATAAATGGAAAATGAAGGGTAGAATGACTCAATTGTTTTCCTTAAACTTCCCTCTTCAAGCGCCTCCTCTAACCTTTGGTCAAAAGCAAGTTCCGGTAAGTTTCTCTGAATGTTCCAGACTGTCTTCAAAGCCTCAGGATCAACTTTCCCCATACTCAAATGGGAGGCCAACATCATAAACGCATCAGTCAAGAGGACATCTACAGAAGAAAGCAATACCAAATCAGGGTCATCAAGAGAACTGCTTTTCTGTTCTAACCTATCAAATAATTCATTGATGATTTCAAGATGGTAGTCTTGAGGATTAAACCCATCAAACTTGGCTTGTGCAATTTCATAGCGCATTTCATAGGCTAATTCCAAAAGCTTACCCTGCTCACTCCAAGCACTTTTGAACTCTCTTGAACTGTAAAATCTATTGATTACAACTGAACTGAAGAGCCTCTGCCCTCTCACTTGTCTGATTTCTTCCGGACTATCCCTTTCTATCAGGTTTCTGATCAAAATTCCAAGCTCGTTCTCTGTTGCAACATCTTGTTGACCAGAAGTAAAACCTGGACTGAGAACAAAGAGAAAAAAAACAAGGAGGTTTTTGACCATAATTTTCCACACGAATATCACCTCATATTACAAGGTAAAAGCTATAAATCCAAAAGGCTCAACCTTTTGTTCAGTTGTCAGTATTCCATTAAGATGTCCCAAAGAAACCCTTAGTGATGAGTCGTATGAAAAACAAGCTGTTACTTGTCTGCATACTTTGAGATCACAAAGTCCAACAAGTCTTTGGAGTGAAGTATCAAATCTCCAACCTCCCTAAACACACCATGACCACCTTTGCATGAAGAAATAAAATCGACTTCTTTTTTGATGTAAGGAAAAGTATCTGCAGGGCAAATAGAAAACCCTACTTTTTTGAGAAGAGGTAAATCAATCAGGTCATCTCCGATATAGGCGACTTCTTCATAATTGACTTCCAAAACTTCGAGTATTTCCCTAAGTTTTTTATCCTTATCCCAAATATCATGGTAGTGAAAATCAAATTTCAATTCTTCTAACCTGTTTTCAACCACTTTGGATTTTCTTCCGCTAATAGCTCCAACCAAAACCCCGTTTTTCTTCAGGGGGTGGACTACAAACCCATCTTTAGCATTGAACCTCTTGTACTCCATTCCGGAGTTATCATAAATAATCCCCCCATCCGTAAGGACACCATCTACATCAGTCACCAACAATTTAATTTTTGCGGCTTTCTCTTTTATTTCTGGACTCAAATCTTCAAAATACCCTTGCATCTTATTTCTTTTTCTTCCATTGGATCGAATAAAGGTCCAATCTCCTTTGTTCCAGGTTTCTTACACTACCAGCCTTTCTTTGTTTTGTAAGTAGGTCAAGATCTACATCAGCCACGATTGTAGTTTCAGCATTTTCTGCCGCTTGTGCTACTGTCGCATCATGAGGAAATGAAAAATCAGAAGGGGAGTAAATCGCTGATTGCGAATATTGGATATCCATATTCTCTACCCTTGGGAGATTCCCTACTGAACCTGTGATGGCCACATAACACTCATTTTCGACTGCCCGCGCCTTGGCACAAGTATTCACCCTAAGGAAAGCGTTTTTGGTATCTGTCCAAAAAGGAACAAAGAGAATATCCATTTCCTGTTCGGCCAATATCCGGCCTAATTCAGGAAACTCCACATCATAGCATATCAAAATGCCGATTTTACCGGCATCTGTATCAAAAACTTTGATCCCATTACCGCCTTGAAGTCCCCAATAAGATTGCTCATCAGGGGTGATATGTAATTTGTATTGCTTGTCAGTAGTCCCATCCCTTCTACAGAGATAGCTGACATTTCTTAGCTTTTTCCCATCATACTCAGGCATACTTCCTGCAATGATATTGACATTATAAGACAGCGCAAGGTCACTCATTCTGCTTACGATTTCATCTGTGTAGTCCGCAAGATTCCTTATCGCCTCAGAGGCATCCATATCATTGAATTCCGCCAATAGAGGAGCATTGAAAAACTCAGGAAGTAAGCAGAAGTCCGATTTATAACCGGAAACAGTGTCCACAAAAAACTCTACCTGCTGCATGAGGTCATCTACACTATTGAAACGCCTCATTTTCCACTGCACCAATCCAAGCCGTACAATAGATTTTTTGTTACCTATTAACTTTTCATCCTTTTCATAATAGATGTTGATCCATTCTAAAAGCGTAGCGTAGGCACGGGAATCAGTATCTTCTGGAAGGTATTTGGTGATCACCTTTCTCACGTGAAACTCATTGGCCAGCTGAAAAGAAAGCACCGGATCAAAAATCTCTTTACTCTTCACCTGATCAATGTATTTCCTTGGCGTCATCTGATCGAAATATTTTGAATAGCCAGGTATACGTCCACCCGCAATGATAGATCTCAGGTTGAGGTTTTCGCAGAGCTCTTTTCTAGCGTCATATAGCCTTCGACCCAGACGCATGCCACGGTATTCCTGGTCTACAAAAACATCTGTACCATAAAGTGTGTCTCCATCATTGTCATGTGTATCAAATTTCCCAAAACCGGTAATCTGATCGTAAGTATGGTTATCTCCGAATTTTGCGTAATCAACGATAAGGCTCAAAGCAGCCGCAACTACTTTTCCGTTATCTTCAATACAAATCTGCCCTTCGGGAAATGCTTTCAGTTGGTTTTTCAGCTCTTGCTTGGTCCATGCACCTCCCTGATCCTTGTATATGGCTATCATGATTTCTCTGATATCCTCATAATCCGACAGCTTGATATTTCTTAGTTTTAATCTATGTTCTAACTCTTCTCTTTGCTTACTCATGATACAAAATTAACCAAAATTCAATCAATAATTTTAAAAGCCTCTATATTTGGCTAACAAACAAAACTATGTACTGTTTTTTAAACAATTATTTAGCCAAGTGACTTTTTAACCTTAAGAAAGATTAAATTTAAAGGTAGCAAATGTATAATTAAGTCTATGGGTGAGAAAATTTGGGATTTTAAAAAAGGCAAAGTAGCAGACTTCTTAGAGTTTTTTAATGAGTTGATGAGCATCAAACTTTTTTCGATCGGAGAATCAAGTCTTACCATTGGCCTTTTGTTGACATTGATTTTTTCCGTAGTTGCACTCTTTGTACTTTCCGAATGGGCAAGGAGATTACTTGTCAACAGGGTTCTGAAAAGATATAAAATTGAAAGAGGAACCAGACAGTCAGTAGGCACGATTGTCAAATATGTCATAGTCATTGCAGGTCTGTTCTCCATCCTACAGACAAACGGAATAGACTTAAGTGCTTTCGGAATCCTAGCAGGTGCATTGGGTGTAGGTATAGGTTTTGGTCTACAAAACATCACCAACAACTTTATCAGTGGGCTTATCATCCTTTTTGAACAGCCTATTAAAATCGGTGACAGAATAGAAGTAGGAGAAATCAATGGCGATGTAATCAAGATTTCGGCCAGGTCCACTACGGTAGTCACCAATGACAATATCAGTGTCATCATTCCTAACTCCCAGTTCATCGACAGTCAGGTGATCAATTGGTCCCATAATGATCGAAAAGTCCGCTTCAATTTCATCGTAGGGGTATCATACAAAGAGGACCCAGCTCAAGTGAAAGAAATTCTTATGGCAGTGGCTGATGCCAATGAAAATGTGCTAAAAACCCCCGCTCCGGACGTGTTGTTTGATGATTTTGACGACAGTAGTCTCAATTTTATTTTGAGGGTATGGACAAGTGAGTATGTAAACAAACCGAGAGTATTGAAAAGCCAATTGTATTTTGAGATTTTCAAGAGGTTTTCTGAAGAAAATATCGAAATCCCTTTCCCTCAGAGGGACATACACATTATTAGTGGCCCTGAAAAATTGAATAATTGATCTTTTTTGTGGTTATTTATTGCGCATTTGACTTATAAATTCTTGGATAAGGTCAAGGCATTAATTTAAACGGGGATGAAAAGGGCATTATTTTTATTAGTTTTTGTGCTTTTAACGCATATTGCTGCGTCCCAAAGTTTTTATCGCTATCGTTTCGAAACCCCATGGTCTATTTCAGCCTCGGTCGGTCCAACCCAATATTTTGGAGAGTTGTATTCACTTTGGAAGTATAGTGAAGGTGTCCAACCTGACTGGAATGCAAATTTTGCAGTCAGACGCGTTTTGGGCACACGCATCAAGGCACGTGTTGAGGGTACCTATTACCAGATTTCAGGTCAAGATCCTCCCGCTGATCCCAGAAGCCTTAGACAACCAAGAAACCTTCATTTCAGAGCCAGAAACTGGGAAGCTTCAGCTATTGGAGAAATTTATCTCAAGCCAGTCAGGAGGTACAATATTACAAGGGATTTCCTTAATTTTTATGCATTTGCAGGGGTAGGTGTCTCCTCGAATGACCCTAAGGCCCAACTGAGAGGGGAATGGGTGGCCCTAAGGCCTCTACAAATAGAAAACAACCCATACAACAAACACATCATTGTGTTTCCTACAGGCATTGGTATGAAATATAAAGCCAATGTTTGGGCTGATCTAATCCTTGAAATCAATTACCGCTGGACTTTGACCGATTATATGGATGACATTTCAGCATTCAATGTAAGTGAGTTTTATCAGGACTTAGTCAGGGATTATGGAACCAACGGCGAAGGACCAAACCCTGATAGGTTAAGGTTAGCAATCAGAAACCCTGATTTTATCCGTGAAAACGGTGAACCAGATGTAGACAAGATTTTGAGAAATAATGGCCGTGTGAGAAGAGGTTCTGGCCTTACTGAAAGATATGATGGTTATTTATCCATCAATATTGGGGTTGAACTCTATTTATCTCAGGATATATGGGACAACTGGATTTTCAGGAACAGACTTTATGAAAAAAGATACCGTTTCTGGTAGTATAAATATTCAGCTGATTCCATTACTCTCCATAAGTTGCCAAAAAGGTAATTTTTCAATAGGCAAAGCTTTTATTTTTATATCTTAGGAAGCATAATCAACCCTATTAAGCTATGTATAAATTTGCCAAGTACTTCTTTGTATTCTGGTTTTTTGCCTTTCTCCTTTTTGCCTATTGGCAGCTTAATGATCCTGATCCGGAAATTTGGGCACCTGTCTACATTTGTGCAGCCCTATTTTCAGCTTTGGCTGTCAAAGGCAAACACCCTTTGATTCCATTGTCCATTGCTATTATAGCATGTGTTATAGGAGCTATTTATTTTTACCCTGATTCTGTAAGTGAATGGGTCAACTATGAACTGGAACAACAGGACCTTACTATGAAAACCAAAGAATCAGAAGAGGCAAGAGAAACGTTTGGCCTTTTGATCGTCGCGTTAGTTTTATCATTCTCCGCTTTTGTGGGATGGAAAAAAACAAGAAACCCTTAAAACTTAATACCCTATGAAAAAGTACCTATTGATCACTTTGACTTTACTAGTCACATTCGTCTGCCAAGCGCAAGACACACGATATTTCGAGATGAGACAATACACTGTCCATGAAGGGAAAATGCCTGATCTTGTTTCAAGATTTCAAAACCATACCTTGGATTTATTTGAAAAACATGGAATAGAAAATATAGCTTATTTTCTCCCTACTGATGAAAACCCGGGATTCCTGACTTTCATTTTAGCCTATCCGGACAAAGATTCCAGGGATAAATTTTGGCAGGCATTTGGAAATGATCCCGATTGGCAAAAAGCATATAAAGAGTCTGAAGCAAATGGCCCTTTGGTCTCTAAAGTTAACCAGACCTTTATGCATACTGCTCCTGAATTAAGCCCTAAAGGCATCAATTTTGATAATGCAGGTGATCGGGTTTTCGAATTAAGAACCTACACCATGCATCCTGGCAGAGTGGCAAACATCAACGCAAGATTCAGGGATCATACTAGAACTCTATTCGAAAACCATGGGATGACCAACATTGTATATTGGTTTACTGAAGCAAAAGAAGGCGAACAAACACAGTTGGTTTACCTACTTGCCCATAAAGATGAAGCTGCAGGAAATGCTTCTTTCTTAACTTTCAGAGATGATCCTGCATGGGTTTCTGTACGAGATGCTTCAGAGGCAGATGGTAAAATTGTCGAAAAGGTAGAATCAGTATATTTTAAACCTCTCCCTTTTTCTCCTTTGAAATAGGAAGTGAAAAGCACTGATTTCCCCACTACTATTTGGTTGAGATAAACTGTATGGTCTAAGCTCTAAAAGTAGGCCTGTAGTGGCGAAAACTAAATTGTTTTGGTATTGCTGAACTCCTGTCTTAATAGATGAGGATTGGATATTTGGATAGTGTTTCTCAATCAGTTGATTGAATATAAAGTTCATCCTTATCGGAATAGAATAGGAAATTATTAAAATAAAAAACGGGCTCTTGAAATTAAGAGCCCGTTTTTCAATTATATGTTGAATCTGTTTTTTACTACTTTGCTTTAAACTCCACAGAGAGCAGCGCTAACATTTCGTCTTCAGCACTCACTGGCCCAGTGACGATAAAGATATCCTGTGATTTGGAAGTATCTACCTGACCCAATTTGATATCAAGCATTCCCATTGGCCGGCCTTCAGGGCCTGCATTGGCAATTGTCTTCATGACACCTTCCCCAATCTTTTCACCTGTAGGTGAACCCAATCTTAGCTCTACGGTGTAGCCATTGGCAGTTGCCTCTTGGCCTCCACCTATCAACATGATTGAAGCAATATCAGTCAGGTCGATGTTTTTTACTGCAAAATGTCCTTTAGAATTACCTGGAGCGATCAACAACGTTCTGCCTCCAAAAGACATCGCACTGAAACCTTCCAATGTTTTGATTCCTGCCATATCAATGGCTGGATTTCTCAAAGTTACTGCCGAGTTTCCTGTCAGTGGTTTGATGTTTTCTCCTCCACGGTCTGTAAAGCTAGCGGAGAGTACAAATACGCCGTTTTCACTAAGCGCCTTTCCTACCAATGGGTCCACACTTCCCGCTGCAGGTAACGAAGGCTTTTCCTCTACTCCTCTTCTACCCAAACTGGTGATATAAGCAACGATTTTACTTGCGTCTGAATAAGATAGCTCTGGATTTGCAGGCATTACAGTTTCACCCCAAATACCTCCTCCACCTTTCTGGATTTTATTGACCAAATAGTCGTTCACGTTAGCATTTCTCCTATACTTTCTTGCTACTTCTGTATAAGAAGGCCCTATGGAAGCTTCATTTTCTTTGTGGCATGTTTTGCAAGTAAGTGAACTGATCAGGCTTTTTCCTGTCATGGCATCAGTCATGATCAAGTGTCCCTTAGAAGCTTCTGCCTGATCCAACCCGGACACATAATCCGCTGACACAAACAATGAACTGAGGTCTTTACCAGCATCTGCATCATCCGGATCATTGACCGAAATTGTGTATTTTACAGGCTTTCCAGGGAAATAAAACGTCTGATTGCCCACTAATTTAATATCCACTTCAGGAGCAATATTACCGGCGTATACTGATATTACGGTACTCTTTGCAGAGAGATTGGAAGGGTCTTTCACTTCAACCTGCACATCGTAATCACCTATTTTTTCAAAAGTATGCTGCAGCTTTGGCTCTTGAGTCGTTTTTACTTCTCCATTGCCAAGGTCCCAAACAAAAGTCAAGGGGTCATTTTCAGGATCACTGGCATCTACTGTAAAAGTAGCTGTGAAAGGCAATGCACCTGAATTCTGATCCACTGCAATTCCTGCTACCACAGGTGTTCTATTGCCATCATTAAAGTCAATTCTAAACAAACCCGAATCAGCATTTTTGGTAAACCAACCATTACCATATTCCAGGATGTACAATTTGCCATCCGGTCCTACTTCCATATCAATGAGAGCATTGAATTTGGTAGTAGACATAAAAGGCTCCATTTTGTCAAAATCACCATTAGGCTGCATGGTCACTGCTTTGATCCAACCCCTTACCCAATCGTAAATAAAGAGTTTACCATCGTAGTAAGAAGGATACCTGGTTTCTTTTGGAAACATATCAGAATAATACACAGGTCCTGCCATGGCGTTTCTACCTCCAGTCCCTAGTTGTGGAAAATCTTCAGAGGCTCCATAAGGATACCAAATAAATGACGTCTCTGCTGGAGGGAGTTCCTTCAAACCTGTGTTGTTTCTGGAATTATTTACCGGTTTGTTTATATCAAAAGCACCGCTTGAAACACCGCTTCCGTAATCATATTCTACGTATGCATAATTGTCCCCAACAAAATACGGCCATCCAAAATTGCCTGCCTTTCTTGCTTGGTTAACCTCATCATATCCTCTCGGACCTCTTGTATCCAAGCTATCCGCATTGGCATCCGGACCTACTTCACCCCAATACAAGAAGCCTGTTTTTTGGTCAACACTAATCCTGTATGGGTTTCTATTGCCTTGAATGTAAATCTCCGGCCTGGTTTTCTCGGTACCTTTTGGATAAAGATTTCCTTCGGGAATATCATAAGAACCATCTTCATTGACCTTGATTCTTAGGATTTTACCCCTCAGATCGTTTGAATTCCCAGAACTCCTTCTGGCATCAAACTGCTCAAATCCCGGTCTGTCATCCAAAGGAGCAAAACCTCTATTGACATACTGACTGTTTGATTGATCAAATGGTGTACTATTGTCACCGGTAGAAAGGTACAGCAAGCCATCCTTATCAAAGGCAATAGAACCGCCTGTATGGCAGCAGATATTTCTTTGAGAATAGAGTTCAAGAATGATTTTTTCGGAATCCATATCCCAAGTATCATTCTGAAAAGTGAATCTGGACAACCTGTTGATTTCTTTATCACCTGTGGGCGCATAAAAAACAAAAACATGTCCATTATTCTTGAAATTCGGGTCTTTTTGCATACCCATCAAACCTTCTTCAGCATTGACACCCTGAACTTCAGCTTTCCAATAAACATCGAGTTTGGCTACTTCTCTAGCAGTGCTATCTCCGTTTTTGTATAACAATACCTCTCCTCTTCTTTGGGCTATCAAAATATCCAAATTAGGCAAAATAGTCAGTTCAGTTGGCTCAGTAAATTCACCCATCACCAAAGAAGTTTTCTCAAACCTGTTTTCTTCAGGTGCTCTCTGGGTTTTGGCTTTACTATAATCCAATTTTTTATTGTCACCTATTGCATATTTGATCCCCTCTAAGATATGCTGCAAAAACAATTCCTCCTGAAACGATTCGGTAGTGTGTCCACCAGCTGTATAAAAAGCCCTTCCTCCATCAAACTCATGATACCAGGCCACTGGATGGTGTCCCATAGCGTATCCGCCCTGGTAACTGTCCTCATCAATATCCATTAAGACATTGACATCGGGATTCATTTGCTTAAAGCTGTACCACTCATCTCTTCTATTCCATATTTCTGGAAGAAAACGGGTGGTAGAATGTGTCCTGTCAGTCACATTGATGGAGCCATCTTGTACATTAGGGTGTGGATCACCCATTCCCGGATGATTCCAGAAATAAGCTCCTGCAAGTCTATTGTACCAACCCCAATGATATTCTGTGTCAGTA
The DNA here is from genome assembly GCF_003003005.1 of Mongoliibacter ruber. Classification (GTDB taxonomy): domain Bacteria; phylum Bacteroidota; class Bacteroidia; order Cytophagales; family Cyclobacteriaceae; genus Mongoliibacter; species Mongoliibacter ruber. The sequence goes on along the minus strand of NZ_PVTR01000015.1, from coordinate 23,405 downwards.
GCGGCATGGATCCCCATGTATCCGCCACCAGCCTGAATATATCTTTCGAAATCAGCTTCCTGATAGTGATTCAAGACATCTCCTGTAGTACTCAACCAAATCACGGCTGAATATTGCTCTAGATTTTCTTCATTGATCAAGGCTGAATTGGTAGTAGTATCCACTTGGAATCCATTTTCAGCTCCAAGCTTCATTATGGCTGCAATTCCATCAGGTATGGATTCATGGTAAAATCCTGCAGTTTTGCTAAAAATGAGGACTTTGGGGTCTCCGCTTCTCTTGTTACTACACGAGGCAAGGAAAACCGAGAAAACTACAAGAGCAAAAACTGCCCTTGTAAAGGACTTTAAGGTTATCATAGGTTATTGTTTATCAGGAAATATAATTCGAATTCACTTTTGCTTAACTAAAGAATGGGATCAATGGAGAATATGTATTAGGATTGGTCACCTTTCCTAAAATAGGCTCCCAAATAAATGAGGAAACTAGTACTTTAACAAATTTCATTGTGTGTTTTTTACATTTAGAGATATATTTGACCCAAATAACCATAAATATGATGAAAACGAACAAGTTGACTTTGCCTATCCTCTTGGCATTTGCTTTTTTTTCCTGTGAAAAAAATCAAATAAGCCAAACTGAACTGGATGGAGAAATCATAGTAATAAGTCAAAGTCAAGGTGCAACACTTGGCTATTCAAAGAAATCAGGTGTCTCTATTTTGGATAAAGATGGCCTGCATTTCAAAGACCTCAATAAAAACGGTCAATTGGATAAGTACGAGGATTGGAGACTTTCTTCAGACGAAAGAGCCAAAGACCTTGCTTCAAAATTGTCTGTAGAACAAATAGCCGGACTGATGCTTTACAGTTCACACCAATCAATCCCAGCTGCACCGGGAGGGTTTGGAGCAGGAACTTATGGAGGCAAACCGTTATCTGAAAGCGGTCTGCCCACTCATTCTTTGAGCGATCAACAGAAGAAATTTCTCGAAGAGGACAACCTTCGACATGTATTGATTACAAGGGTAGAAAGCCCTGAAATAGCCGCCAGGTGGACTAATGAAGCCCAGGCATTTGTAGAAGGGTTAGGGATGGGTATTCCTGCCAACAACAGTTCCGATCCAAGACATGGACCTGTTGCCAGAACTGAATACAATGCCGGCGCCGGTGGCACTATTTCCATGTGGCCTGAATCATTGGGATTGGCTGCTACTTTTGACACTGAGTTGGTAGAGCGATTCGGTGAAGTAGCTTCTATGGAGTACAGAGCTTTAGGATTAACTACAGCACTTTCGCCACAGATAGACTTGGGCACTGAACCAAGATGGAACAGGTTAAAAGGAACATTTGGAGAGGATCCTACCCTTTCAGCCGATATGGCAAGGGCCTATGTGGATGGATTCCAAACTTCCAAGAACGGCTTCGAAATTGCAAATGGATGGGGCTTTCACAGTGTCAACGCAATGGTAAAACATTGGCCGGGAGGGGGCCCTGAAGAAGGTGGCCGTGATGGTCATTTTGCCTATGGGAAATTTGCTGTATATCCAGGAGACAATTTTAAAGACCACTTGATCCCATTTACTGAAGGAGCATTTAAACTCAATGGAAAAACCAAGTCTGCAACTGCAGTGATGCCTTATTACACCATTTCCTATGGACAGGACAAAAAGAACCAACTCAATACTGCCAACGCATACAATGAATACTTGATCACTGATTTGTTGAGAGGAGAGTACGGATATGATGGCGTGGTGTGTACAGACTGGGGAGTGACTGGCAATGAAGGGCCAAATCCTGAAGATTTCAGGGGAAAACCTTGGGGTTTGGAAGACAAAACTGTAGAAGAAAGGCATTATCAGGTGCTAATGGCAGGAGCGGATCAGTTCGGAGGTAATAATGACATCAAGCCTGTATTGGCTGCTTACCAAATGGGTGTGGAAGAGCATGGGGAGGAATGGATGCGTGAGAGGTTTGAAACATCAGCAGTGAGGCTACTTAGAAATATTTTTCAAGCTGGTTTGTTTGAGAACCCTTACCTCAATCCCGAGAATACCAAGGCAACAGTGGGCAAGCCAGAATTCATGGATGAAGGTTTTGAAGCACAACTGAAGTCTATAGTCATGCTGAAAAACAAAGATTCTGTGTTGCCTTTAAAAGAAAAAACAAAGGTCTACATACCTCAAAAGTTTATCCCATCTACCACAAATTGGTGGGGAGTGAAATCTGAAGAAAAATGGGTAGACGCCATCAACCTAGCCATTGCAAAGAATTACTTCGAAGTGGTAAGCAATTCTGAAGAAGCTGAAGCGGCACTGGTATTTATCAGCAACCCAGAATCAGGCACTGGATATGATCCGGAAGACCGTGAAAAAGGTGGGACAGGTTATGTTCCTATAAGTCTACAATACGGGCCGTATAAGGCAGAGCATGCAAGATCTGAAAGCATTGCTTCAGGTGATCCTGTGATCGCTCCTTCTGTCACCAACAGGACATACAAAGACAAAAGCATCACAGCTTCCAATATTAAGGAACTCGAAACACTTCTGGAAACCAAAAAAAGTATGGGTAACAAGCCCGTCATTGCAATAATTGAAACAGGTAACCCTATGATCTTTGCTGAATTTGAAAGAGAAGTACAGGGTATCTTGCTTCACTTCGGAGTTCAGGATCAAGCTATTTTGGATATTTTGACAGGTAAAAAAGAGCCTTCTGCCTTATTGCCTGTACAAATGCCGGCAGATATGAAAACCGTAGAACTTCAAATGGAAGATGTGCCACATGATATGGAATGTCATGTTGATGAAATAGGCAATGCCTATGATTTTGCTTTTGGACTCAATTGGTCAGGAAAAATCGAAGATGAGAGGGTCCGTAAATACAGCAAGAAATAAGCTGAATACGAAAATCAGCCTTTCATCAATAATGATTGACAAGAACCTATATAGGTATCTTGGAAATCAGTTGAAATGGGAAGAAGTTTTAAGAAAATAATCTCAATGATAAGAAAAGCCGGGTGAATCATCCGGCTTCTTCTGTTTGTGGCTCTTGATCCAGGTAAGTCCTATTACCGCAGACTATCCTCTCCACACGAATCGGTCTTTGGTCAGTACTTTTTGACCAATAATTCCCATCAGCATCTTTGGAGATCGACCAAAGCAGACCGTCTTCGTCTCGGTAAGTGAACACGCCTGTTTTTTTATTTCTTCTGATGTCTTCATTGATTTCATAAAACCACTCTGAACCATCCTCAGTCTGTAAATAGACTTCACAGGCAGTATTGATTTTTTCATACTCCATACATCCTGACATCAAAATCAGGCAAATGACCATAAAAAAATTAGACACTTTCAGCATACGTTATTTATCCCAATCCTAGCGGGTGATTGATATTGACAGCTAATTTAGAGAATACTTCTAAAGTAACACTCATAGCGGCAATATTTTAGCGCATGATCACTCTTCAAAGTGGTTATTAAAACAAGCAAAAAACCCAGAAGAAAGTAATTTCTCCTGGGCTTGATTTTAAAATTTCATCCGTAAGATCATGGCATCAGTGCAGCCACACCTGGAAGCACTTTGCCTTCCATGTGCTCCAATAATGCTCCACCACCTGTAGACACGTAAGATACTTTGTCTGTAAAACCGAACTTGTTTACAGCGGCAGCTGAGTCGCCTCCCCCGATCAGGGAAAAGGCTCCTGACTCTGTAGCTTCAGCGATTGCCTTAGCCACTGCTACTGTACCATGAGTGAAGCTGCTCATTTCAAACACTCCCATTGGGCCATTCCAAAGGATTGTTTTGGATGATTTCACTACATCAGCAAAGAGTTCTCTAGTCTCGGGGCCAATATCCAATCCCATCCAGTTATCCGGGATTTGACCTGCTTTGGCAAGTCCCTGTTCTGCATCATTGGCAAAGGCTTTGGAAGTAACAGTATCAAGCGGAAGAATGATCTTAACCCCTTTTTCTTCTGCCTTCTTCATCAGTTCTTTTACATACTCTACCTTATCTTCTTCACAAAGTGAATCACCTATGGTACCACCTTTTGCCTTAGAAAAAGTATAGGACATTCCTCCTCCAATAATAAGGTTATCTACTTTTTCCAAAAGTCTCTCAATGATCAATATTTTATCAGAAATTTTTGCTCCACCCATGATGGCAGTGTATGGTCTTTCTGGCTTTTCCATTACTTTGTCTGCATTTTTCAATTCAGACTGCATCAGGTAGCCAGCAGCTTTTGTTTCAAAAAATTTGGCAATAACTGCAGTGGAAGCGTGTGCCCTATGGGCTGTTCCAAAGGCATCGTTCACATATACATCTCCAAGCTTAGACAACTTCTCAGCGAAACCTTCATCTCCTTTTTCTTCCTCTTTGTAGAACCTTAGGTTTTCTAAAAGTAGCACTTCTCCCGGTTTAAGGCCTGTGGCTAAATTCACAGCTTCCTGACCTATACAATCAGGGGCAAACTTAACTCCTTGATCAAGGTTTTTTTGTAGGCAATTCACCACATGCTTCAAAGAAAAAACATCTTCTGGACCGCTTTTAGGGCGTCCTAGATGAGACATAAGTACACAAGAACCACCGTCTTTCAGGATTTTCTCAATAGTAGGTATCGCCGCCCTGATCCTGGTATCATCACTTACATTTTGATGCTCATCCAAAGGAACATTAAAATCCACCCTGATTAGGGCTCTTTTACCTTTGAAATCCAAATTATCTACACTTTTGATTCTTTCATTCATGGTTATGTTATTAAAAGGTTTGATAGTCAATTTATGATTAACAATATATGTTTTTAAGATATTAAGCCATTTGATGACAAATATATGCTTCCTCAATTTTTACAGAATAGTTCCAAAGCATTCAGTTCGGTGAATATACTGATCAATATTTTCCTAAAAAGAACTACTCATCTCCAAACAGCATTGTTTTCAGCTCCTAAAACCCTGAAAGCATGTATTTATTCGATAGCTGCTGCTCTTTTTAAGCGGTCATTCACCGCTCTGCCTAGTCCTTCTTCTGGCAAAAGCTCTGATAAAATTACAGAAACATCCAAGCTATCCAAAGCCCTCATTGCTGCAAAAAGGTTTTTTGCAGCTTCTTGCGTATCACTAGTCTGGCTAAGCCGGATTTGAAGTCTTTCAGAAAGGTTGGCAAATACTTTGTCAAAAGATAACACTGCAAATACCTGACCCTTCTTTTTATATTCTTCTATCAATTTATCCAGGTCTCCCAATACAAACGGCTTGGTAGGTGCATAATGACTTTTCAACATCCCCGGTGATTTGGGGTTGCTACTTGAATGTGCCATGACCTGAACAGGCCCAACTATTCCCTCTATTTGGTGAACATCGAGTCCTCCCAATCTGTAAACAGTTACCTGATCACCTTCCAGCCCCACGATCGTACTCTCTAAACCCACCTCAGAAGCTCCACCATCAAGTATGTAAGGTATATGAGCGCCTAATTGATCGTTGACATGTGAAGCCTGGGTAGGACTGATATACCCGAATGGATTTGCACTTGGTGCTGCAAGGGGAAAATCCAATTCCGCCAAAAGAGATCTTGTAAGGCTATGACTCGGTATTCGGACGGCTACAGTATCCAATCCACTCGTTACCAAATCAGGTATACTCACTTTTCTTGGCAACAAAAGAGTCAAAGGCCCAGGCCAAAAAACATTTGCAAGCTCCTTCAAAGGTCTTGGAAATTCCTTTACAAAGTCATTTACCTTTTCGATTGAATCGGTATGTACAATCAGAGGATCAAAACTGGGTCTTTTTTTGGTCTCAAAAATCTTGGCTACTGCATCTGGGCTCAAAGCATTTCCAGCAAGGCCATAAACAGTTTCTGTTGGAATGGCGACCAATTCACCGCTTTCCAACAAGTCCTTGGCCAATTTGATATCAGTACCTATTCTTGCCATTAATCCTGACAAAATTCATCTACCCATTCTTTGGCTTCTGGAAACCCAAGGCTCAATGCCATTTTCAAATTGGCACATCCCTCTTCTTTTTGACCGAAAGCTGACATTTGAGTAACTCCCAACAAGTAATATGCTGCGCCATTTCTATTGTCCAAATCGACCGTAGTCACCAAAGACTCAATAGCACTTACTGGGTCATTGTTGGCCAATTGGGCTTTGGCCCTGTTAAAATGAACCAATGGCTGGTCTGGATTGACTTGAAGGACAATGTCAAAATCAAAAATCGCGTCTTCATATTCTTCCAAAGCCAAAAGCGCCAAGCCTCTATTGTAGTAAACATCTCCTTGATTGGGATCTAAACCATTGGCTTTATTATAATCCAAAACGGCATTTTTGAATTCTTTCTTCTCCAAATAAGCATTCCCCCTATTGAAAAATGGCTTGTATGAAGTATCATCCAAGGCGATCGATGCCGTAAAAGCGGCAATTGCCTCATCGTATTTGTCCTGTTGGTAAAGGGCTACACCTTTCGCATTGTGCGCGGAGGTGTTTTCAGGATTTTTATCCAAAACCCTATCAAAATATTCGATGGCATTTTGGTACTCGCTGGATTCCATCTTGCGAACACCCTCGTCAAACAGCTCTTCTTCAGAAGGACTGCAAGAAATCAGTATCAGAATGGCAAAAAGCCCTGTCAGTTGTTTTTTCACTTCCTATTTATTTAAGGCGCAAAGATAAACAATTAAAGGCACTAGGAAGAACTAGCTTCCATTTTTGCACGGTAAACTTCAGGAAGTGGCACTGGACGCATGGTTTTCATAGAGACAGAAACCATTACTGTTTCCGCCTGAGCAAAAATCTTAGTTTCTCCTTGATGTGTTTTTCCCATGATGATTTGTTCCATCACAAAGGAGGTGTTCCCCATACTTTTGACCCTTACGTATACTGAAGGCGTGTCCAAAGCATGTATTGGCAACCGATAATCAATATTGATATTGGCTACTACTGTACCCGTCTCCATGACATCCCAGCCACATTCTTCGTATAAAAATGAAGCCCTTGCATGCTCAAAATAACTGAAGTAAATTCCATTATTGACGTGCATGTAACCATCTATATCCGAGAAACGGACCTGTACAGGCACTGAAAAAGAAAAAGAGGACATCACATCCTCTATACTGTATTTTTTCATGATTTACCGATCTGCTTAAAGTAGTATTTCTGATTTACTAGTCTTTTCCAACATTCTCAGAATAGACATATTATTGTGTACCAAGTCCTCTACCGATTCGAAATGAACCCAAGCCAAGTCCTTGCTTTCTGCCGAAACAACAAGCGGTTCATCTATTTCTGCCTCTATCAAAAACCTCACGTCATAGTGAAAATGCTCTGGCGTATTTCCTCTTTGAGGAATTACATGACGGTCAATATCAAATATTCCGAAATCCACCATTCTGAGAGAGGTCAATCCACTTTCTTCCTGAGCTTCTTTCATCGCTACAGCCTGGAGATTTTCTTCTCCATCTGCATGTCCTCCTAATTGCAACCACCTATTCAACTTCTTGTGTAAAGTCATAAGTGTATGGGTTCTCCTTTTGTTGACTATCCAGGCAGAAGCTGTAAAATGACCATGAAGTCTTTCCCTTACGAATGCCAATTCATCATGGGTCAAGTCAATAAAATCATTGATGAAAGCAGCCTCTTCTTCAAAGGGAGTACGGTAATTTTTAAGATTTTCTCTCAGCGATTTTCTGTTCATTTCAATTTTTGCTTTCAAATATGTTATCGATAAACTCGTCAAAAGAAGAAGCATCTTTGTACAAGTGATCTGAATATACGGTGACTAGTACCTTAAGGTAGCTGGGTTTATCGTTGATACTCACTTTTTCAACGCTGACATTTCCATATAACTGGTCAATCTTTTGGGTAAAATCAGCATTGCTCAGTGGCGGTTTGAAGTATTGCTTTTCGGTCGTCCTGACTTTTTCATTGATATCTTCTATTTTTCTATCAAGACTTACCCTACTATACCCCAAATCTACTATTCGCCTGCCAAAAGCAAAGAAAAGATTGGAAAAAGTTTTTTCGGTCAAGGGTTCTTCAAAAGATACTGCAAAACCATTCGCATAAGGTGACTTTAAAACATGCACTTCAGGATGACTGTTCATGCCGGAAGTTTTGAAGTGGTAATTTTTAGCAATGAGGGCCATTGTGTTTTTCCCTTCCGGTGAAGACATCCAGCTACCTATGGCTTCTATTTCTCTTTCGGTCTGAACAAAATTCTCTTTGATGTTGAGTCCTTGGGCTTTTTTGGGAAAAAGCTTACCTAGAACATCATCTATAAATGAGGACATCAGTTATTTAGTTTATATACCCCCTCAGGCTCACAAAAAATCAGGCCTTCTTCTTCCAATTCTCTTAAAACCTTCAAGGTATATGTATCATTTTTCAATCCAGGTACTTCCTGAATGTTATGTATAGAAAACAGCATTCCTTGCTTTAAAGTTTGAATGATCTTTTGCTTCAACTTTTCATCACGCTGTCCCAGGGCTTTTTTTTTATCAATGCATACATCACAAATGCCACATTCAGCGTCAGAATCTTCCCCGAAATAATTAGAAATCTGGGTTGCCCTGCATTGGCTATTTTCTCTGATATATGCCACCATCAAAGCAGCTTTAGAAATGGCATTCTGCCTTCTTTCTTCAATTCTTTTGGTATTAAGTGGTAGTCTGCCTGCATCATAGCGCTCGGTCAAAAATGTGATTTGAGGCTGGTCTTTTCTCTTGGAATAAGCAATTATCCCATGATTATCCAAATGTTCGAGCACACGTATCAATTCCGCCTCAGAAATATTCATTGCCTTGGCGAGTTTTACTTCCTGAATTTTGATAAACTCCACAAACAATTCTCCCCCATAAGTCCTCAACAATAATTTAATGACAGGGTCAATCTTGGCATTAGCAATTTGAAATTCATAAAGCTTGCTATGAGTTACCTCAAATTTTAATGAAGAAGGAGAAAAAAAGCTCTCGTTCATATCCAGCAGCCCCTCTTCCTTAAGAACCTTCATGGCATTGTAGGTCGTAAGTAGGTCAAGGCTGTAGGTGTCCGTAAATTCAGAAATATTGAATTGAAAGCTGACCATAAACCCACTTCCTACAGCAATCCTGTAGTAATTGGCCAAGCACTGATAAACTTTTTTCAGGAAATCGGTGGGAGGATAAGCGATGGCAGCTCGTTCTTCCAAGGTCTTGATATCCTGCTCATTGGTCAATAAGATGGCATAGGCCTTCAGTTCATCTCTGCCAGCCCTGCCAGCTTCTTGATAATAATTTTCAAGGTTTTCGGGCAAGTCCAGGTGAATCACTGTACGCACATCAGGTTTATCTATCCCCATTCCAAAAGCATTGGTAGCAACCATCACCCTAACCGTACCGTTTTTCCATTCAGCCTGTCTTTTTTCCCTTGTCAAATTATCCAAACCTGCATGGTAAAAGGTGGCTGCAATACCGACTTGGTTTAAGCTATGGGCAATGTCTTTTGTTCCCTTTCTATTTCTTACATAAACAATAGAAGTCCCTGGGACTTTTTTCAAAATATCTACAGCCTTTTCCAGCTTGTTTTCTGCAAAACGAACTGAATAACTAAGATTTTTTCTTGAAAATGACCTGACATAAATGGCCGGATTTTTTAACAGTAATTTTTCTACAATATCATCTTTGACTTTGAGCGTGGCTGAAGCTGTAAGTGCCAGGCATGGAACTTTAGGGTGAAATTCCCTGATATTGGCGATTTCTAAGTAAGGAGGTCTAAAATCATACCCCCACTGAGAAATACAATGGGCCTCATCTACGGCGATAAGGTTGACATTCATTTTTTTGAATCGCTCAATAAACAGTTCGGTCTTTAAGCGCTCCGGTGAAACATAGAGAAACTTATAATTTCCATAAATACAATTGTCCAAAACGGTATCGATTTCCCTCTTACTCATGCCGGAATAAATGGCTGCTGCCAACACTCCCCTTCTCCTTAAGTTATCAACCTGATCTTTCATCAAGGCAATAAGCGGACTGACCACCACACACACGCCCTCCATCACAAGCGCAGGCACCTGAAAACAGATAGACTTACCCCCACCCGTAGGAAGCAATGCCAGACAGTCCTCGCCTTCAAGCACTGACATCACTATATTCAGTTGACTAGGGCGAAAATCGCTGTAGCCAAATACTTTTTGGAGGATATCGTAAGCTTGTGCTTTCAAGTTACCAGTTGATTTTATCTTTGTTTAAGAATGCCGCAATTCCCTTTTTACAATCTGAAGTACCTCTTGCCTTGGCATTCATTGAGGCTGCGTACTCCAGTCCGTCTTCCAAACTTTTTTCTTGTACCCTCCCTATCATTTGCTTGGTGAGGGCCATGGATTGAGCGGAATTTTGACGGATCAGCTTCTGGGCATAAGCATATACTTTATCTTCCAATTCATCTTCAGCTACTACATAATTGATCATCCCAACACTTTGAGCCTCCTTAGCTTCAATCAAGTCTCCATCCAAGAGCAGTTGCTTGGCTTTGCCTTCCCCTATTTTTCTTATCAGAAAAACTTTAACAATCGCGGGAACAAAGCCGATTTTAACCTCTGTATAACCAAATTTGGCGGCCTCTGCTGAAAAAGAAAAATCACAAACTGTCGCCAGCCCGCATCCTCCTGCGAGTGCATGACCTTGTATTTGCGCAATGATGATCTTGGGGGAAGTATAGATGTTGTAGAAAAGGTCTTTTAGGCTTCGGCTGTCTGCTAGGTTTTCCTCATAGGTATTTGTCTGCAATGATTGAAGGTATGCAAGATCAGCTCCTGAACAAAAAACTTTCCCCGCAGCCTTGATGACGATTACTTTTACCTCATCATTGCTCTCCATGGCTGCCAAACTCTGTTTGAGCGCCTCCACCATCTCGGCATTTAGGGCATTTCTTTTTTCAGGCCTATTAAGCTCTATATATCCAATCCTGTCTTTAATAGATGTTTTGATGGCTTGGTTCATATGATTTGGGTTTAATTTTAATTAAGATGAAAGATAGACTTCCTCAAACCGGGACACAAGGAATGCGATTCAAAAAACAAACTTATAGGTCTTTTGTCCAACTCCAAGATACAGACTATCGCCCTGAGTGTAAGGTTGCCATTTTCCACCTTCCCAAATATAGCTTTGATTGTTGGCCAATCCCTGAAAACCTACCGATCCTTTACTTAATTCAATAAAACCGAGATCGGCTGGTAACACTATTTTTTGCATACTGTCTTGGGATACTATTGTCAGTGGGTACATCTTTTCTATCTCCATAGTTTTTCTGTAAGGTGTTATTTTAAAAGTCAGTTCAGAATCTTCAATTTCCATGGAGTGATACAGATCTTTCCTTATCCAAAAATCAACAGCATACCCTTTTTGCACACCGTAGACAATCAATTCTTTTCTTTGCTGGGCTTCTATTATCCAGTAAGCACGTATTAGTAAAAATACAAAAAGCAATCCGGCACCAAAATGATAAAAAGCCGACTTCCGGTATATCAACCCAAGAAAAAGCATCGCCAAAATCAACCAATAAAAGAAAACTGAAGCGCCGGGAATATAGATTTCATCGATTTTGGAAAAAGGAAGTTCCTGAATCCAAAAAACTGACTTATTGACCAACAAAATGGCTTTTTCTGTTGGCCACGCTAAAGCATCTGAAATCAATGGCACCTTAGACAGAAGCATGAACGGCACACCAAAGCACATGATCAAAAAAGCTCCTGGAATGGCCACCAAATTGGACAAAATAAAGTAAACCGGGAAGGTATGAAAATAGTAGGCTGATATGGGGAAGGTGGCCAATTGGGCAGCTATACCTACTGTAGAAATTTGCCACATGTACTCAAGGACTGCATGCTTGGGCATCCAAAGTCTCACCAATACAGGCTGAAAAAGCAAAATACCAATTAGTGCAATGTAGGATAACTGAAAACCCACTGCATATATCAGGTCAGGGTCAAATATCAAGAGGATAAATGCAGAAAGTGAGATTGCATTGAATATGGATGGACTTCTGGACTTCATCTGCGCCAATGCCATCAATGTAAACATAGTGGCTGCCCGCATGACAGATGGCGACATCCCCGTCAACATTGCATAAGCCCAAATCAAAACTATAATCAAGGAAAGATAAATCACCCTATTTGATTTCTTAAGCCTGTAAGGCTTGACAAAGAGAAAAAAGAAGCCATAAATAATACCCACATGAAGCCCTGATACTGCTAGGATATGCATGGCACCAGCTGTGGAATAAGCATCACTGATATCTTTTTCAAGGTTTTTCTTTTGTCCCAAAAGGAGTGCTTTGGCTACCTGACTCGCCTTTGGGTCAAGAATTTTACTTTCCAGCTGTTTCATCACCACTGACCTTATCTGTATAAAAAAAGTATGTATTGGTTGGTCTTTTACTTTTCCTATGACTTCAAAATTATCTCCCACAAAATGTTGGTGGCTTATTTTCTGCCTCCTCATAAATCTGCGGTAATCAAACTCAAAAGGAACAGCGGGTTCCTGAATTTCCTGTGGGCTTCCTTTGACAAGCAAAAAATCACCTGCCTGTAACGATTCCTTTGAACGGTGGTAAATCAACACTTCCCCTTCCACACTTTGCCAACCATCCTGCGTCAAGATACTTTTCATTTTGAGACTATTGGCTACAGAATTTGGCTTGGGCTCATCTTGCCCCTGCACCTGCGCTGTATACGCAAATATTGGCGCTCTAAAATTTACCAGATGGTTTGATTTTTTGCTGATATCATTTCTTTCAGCTACAATAAGTCCCAAAAACAACAATTGAAGCATTGCCAAAAGCGGGAGGGACACCCTGTGTTGGAACTCCCTACTTTTTTCATTGATCAGGATAAGAATAAAATAAAGTGTAAAAGTCAGGCCCAATCCATAAAGCCACCATGCCGAATCCAAATGTGCCACAACAGGATAAAAAAGTATCCCCAATGTTAGAAAAATCACGTAGCGCAAAAATGGATATTCGGAAAAAATCATTTTGAAGACTTTTCCCTGAATTTAGCCAAAAACAAAAAAAAGAGGGCCATTCAGCCCTCTCACATTGATAACTTAATCGGATAAGTTTGTTAAAACCTATACCCCACATTAAAACCTGCTTTGATTTCAACTGCTGAAAACTGATCAGCTACTTCCTGCGAGAAAGTTCTACTTAAGGCCACAAAAGGACCAAAAGCGAAATTGTTATAATTCCACTTATAACCTGTAATAAGACCTATATGTCCGCCATTGAGGCTGGTCACAGCAATCGAGTTGTCAACGGCTTCTCTGTATTCTCCAAATCTGTATTTAAAAAAAGGAGATACGTGTATTTTTCCCGTGTCATTTCCCGCAAAATAGAAATTGTAGGAAAGCAAAAAGGAAGTAGCATTGAAATCTCTGCCATCACCACCTCGTCGGTAACCAAACCTGTCATTCAGGTGAATCTCAGCTCCAATAGACTGGTCATCTGACAAAAATTGTTCGTAACCTACCTCTACCGAGCCGATAAATATGGTATTCAGGAAATTCAGTCTAACTTCACCCCTTGGATTTTCCAGTGAAACTTGAGCCTGTGCTCCAAATTGAAACAATGTCAATGCAAATAGTGTAAAGAGTAATTTTTTCATAACTGTTCTTTAGGATTAAAATGTCGGGGTTAAACTTACAAATACAGTTCCATTTTATAATGCTGAATATTACATTCTTCAAACAAGTCCCCCACTTTATCAAAACCAAATTTGGCATAGAGCGGAACTGCCGGAAGCTGGGCATGCATATAGAGTTTCTTGCCTTTAGCATCAGGGTTTTTGGCGATATCTTCCAAAACTGCCTTCACAAGTGACTGGCCTACACCTTTGCCTCTTTGTTGTTTGATAACGGCAAAACGCTCGAGTTTGATACCATTATCAGTAAATCTCCACCTTGCAGTACCTGCAGGGATGTTATTTACTTTCGCCAAGAAGTGAATTGAGGTGTCCTCAAATTCATCATATTCCTCAGAAGGATCCACTTCTTGCTCGATCACAAAAACTTCTTCGCGTATTTTAAAAATGGTTTCAAGCTGTTCCTTTGTCAGGACTTTTGTCACCACGATTGGATTCTCTTCTTTCATTTTTTTGATTTTCGTCTTTTTCGTATGCTTCAATGATTGATTTCACAAGTTTGTGACGGATGACATCTTTCCCGCTGAGATTGACAATTCCTATGCCTTTGACTTCTTTCAATACATGCAAAGCTTCCCTGAGTCCGGATTTTTGACGGCTAGGTAAATCTACCTGGGTCTGATCTCCTGTGATGATGACTTTGGAATTTGGCCCCATCCTGGTCAGGAACATTTTGATCTGCTCAGAGGTGGTGTTTTGTGCTTCATCCAGGAGCACAAAGGCATCATGCAAAGTCCTTCCTCTCATGTAAGCCAATGGTGCTATTTCGATCACCCTGGTTTCCTGATAAAACTTGAGTTTTTCTGAAGGGACCATATCCGCCAAAGCGTCATAGATAGGCCTTAAGTACGGATCAAGCTTTTCTTGAAGGTCACCGGGTAAAAAGCCTAAATTTTCTCCAGCTTCTACAGCAGGTCTTGTGATGATGATTCTTTTTACTTCTCTATTTTTCAGTGCTCTCACAGCTAGTGCAACTGCGATGTACGTTTTTCCCGTACCGGCAGGGCCCAATGCAAAAACCAAATCGTTTTTGTAAGAAGCATCTACCAGTTTACGCTGATTGGGAGATTTCGGCTTTATGACAAGTCCTTTGTTGCCAAAAATAATGACATCGTCTTTTTTGTTTTCCTCAAAAGGAGTCCCTTCCAATGCGATGTATTCTTTTACATTGTCAGGGCTGACATGTCCAAACCGATGAAAATGCTGTAAAAGCATATTGAGAAGGTCATTGATCCGCAAAATCTCAGGAGCACGCCCCTGAATCCTGATTTCATTGCCACGGGATACAATTTTGCTCTGCGGAAAAGCGGCAGCAATCTGACGTATATTTTCGTTTTCTGCACCTAAAAAGTCCAGCAGCGGAATATTTTCTAAAGTAATTACTTTCTCTACCAACCTGATATATTTGATTTACGATTTGAACCTGCGGCGTAAGGAATAAATTTCTATTTTTGCTCACACCTAATACAAAAATAGAAAATTTTAACGGACTTGCTTGTATGGCATTGATAACATTCACTTCGGACTTTGGAGACAGAGATTATTATGTACCCGCTGTAAAGGCCAAGATGTTGTCGATCAATCCACAACTTTCAATTATCGACATTACACATCATGTAGACAACTTTGACGTGGCGCATGCTGCTTTCACTTTGAAATCTGTTTACAAAGAGTTCCCTAAAGGCACCATACACCTTGTCGCCATGAATGGAACTAGTAATATCACAGATGGTTTTATCGGCGTCAAACATGAGGAACATATTTTTATTGGCCCCAATAATGGGATACTCTCGCTTTTGTTTGATTCAGAGCCGGGCATCATTGTACAGTTTGCAGATATCCACCTGAAAGAGAGCACCTTCCCGACCAAAGACATATTGGCTCCTATTGCTGCCAAAGTTGCCTCGGGAGCTGCCATTCATGATTTTGGAGGGCCTTTGCAACAAATCAGAAAAATGTTGCCTCGCCATGTCAAAGCCAATAAGAAACAAATCATCGGTCATGTGGTGCGTGTAGACAATTATGGCAACCTGATTACCAATATCGAAAAGGGTATTTTTGACAAGCTGAATCCCGGAAAATTCACGATTCAGTTTGGGAGGGAAAATATCCAAGACTTGCAGCACGCTTATGACTTGGTCGAACCCGGTGACTGTTTTGCGTTTTTCAATAGCTTGGGATTATTGGAAATCGGGATCAACCATGGTCATGGGGCAGAGTTGCTTGGTCTCAGGTATGACAGTCCAATATTTATTCATTTTGAAACAGAAGAAACGGAAATAGGATGATCAGGGTAGTAAGGATGGAATTTGAGGAAGACAAGGTGGAAGCATTCTTGGAAAACTTCCACCAACACAAAAAAAAGATCAGGAATTTCCCTGGATGTGAGTACCTGGAGTTGTGGCAAGACGAAAATCAAAAAAATATTTTCATGACCTATAGCCATTGGAAAAGCGAGATTGCCTTAAATCAATACCGTGATTCTGAACTATTTAAATCAGTGTGGAGCTATACCAAACAGCTATTTTCGGCCAAGCCAATAGCATTTTCAGCAAAAAAAATTGAGGAGTTACCTTAAATGTGCTTGCAGAGAAAAAAAACAATACTCATATTTGCATCCCGTTCAGCAAGGAACGCGGAAAATTGAAATGCCCAAGTGGCGAAATTGTTAGACCTGCCTTTGCCGGCAGGCAGGCGCGTTGGCATCAAACACCAATGAGCCTTGATTTGAATTATTGAATTGCCCAGGTGGCGGAATTGGTAGACGCGTTGGTCTCAAACACCAATGAGGTTACACTCGTGCCGGTTCGACTCCGGCCCTGGGTACTTAAACAGAAAAGGTCCTGCTTTCACAAGTTGGACCTTTTTTTATGGCTTAGACCGGAGGAGAAGTTTATCCCGATGAATATCGGGAACTCCGGCCCTGGGTACATGAAAGTAAAAAGCTCCTTCTTTAATTAGATGGAGCTTTTTTTATGGATTAAGTTGGAGGGAAAGTTTATCCCGATGAGATTATCGGGAACTCCGGCTTTGGGTGCTTCATGTAAAAATCTCCTCCCTCCATGTTCCCCACTTGAGGTCACAGATTGTGACCTCAAGTTTTGAATTTCCTTGCCTGTCAATTGAAAGCGGAAAGAATCAGGAAACCTATCCAAATTACGCTTTACAGCTTGATTTAAGACCTTGGTCTCAACTTGATACATTTCAGCCAAGTCACTATCCAGCATAACATAAACGTCCCTGATAGTAAATATTTTGTTTTCAATATTCTTCTTTACCAGCTCCATAAAAACCCCTCTGTTGCAGAAATAAACAAAAACCCAACGCCTGAAAACTAAAATCCTAAATATTGCTGGGATGGTACTGAGAAATTTTACAACTCGATAAACATTTGTTCTAGTTATCATTATTCCACCCTAAAATTCCCCCCTCCCCCTTTTCTTTCCGATACAAAATCCCTAAATTAAGCTTGCCAATTCTCTGATTAGCAAACACTTTTGCGCTTATACACCCAGCTTATGAAGCGATTGAAAGTACACTTTGATGTTGATCCTTTTAAGAAGATCAAGATTATCTTCATGCTATCGGTATGTTTTATATTGCCAAGTCAGGTTTTTTCCCAAGAGGATATCATAAGCAAGCTACGTGCTGAGCTACTCACTGCCCCAAGAGATACCAACAAAGTCTGGATTTACAGAGACTTGGCCTTTTATTATCATGAAAAGAACCTAGACTCTGTTCTATATTTTGCTGATCAAGGAGCCAATCTGTCAATTCAAATCAACTTTCCCTATGGACAGATCTGGAGTTTGTATCAAAAAGCCTTGGCATTGGAATACCTCAACCGCTTTGAGGAAGCCATGGAGGTTTTTTCTTTCATGAAAGGTCTTTCGCTTCAAAGTAAAGATAGTGTGAGCCTTGCCAAGATCACCAATGCCATTGGGGTGGCCTATTATTATCAGGGCATTCAAGAACAGGCCCTTGCCCATTACCAAGAGGGGTTGGAACTGAGTGAAGGTGTGAATTATCTTGAAGGTGCATCTCACGCTTTAAACAATATGGCGGTAATTTACCGGCAGCAGCGGAATTTCAAAAGGGCATTGGAGGTACATCAGAAATCCCTGAACATAAAAACCAGCCAATCAGATACTGTGGGGATGATCAATTCACACTATAACCTTGGCCTATTGCACTCTTATCTTAACGATTATACCAATAGCCTTTTGGCCTTTAAGCTTGCTGAAGAACTGTCCACAAACACCCCTTCCTCCCACAACCTTGCCGAAATCAGTATTGGTAAAGCGATTGCCCTTTACAATTTGGGAAATGACCAAGAAGCATATGAATTGCTTTCTGCTGAAATACCTAAACTCAAACCCGACAAAATCCACGAAAAAGCAATTGCACTTACCTATTTGGGTGTATTGGAAATCAAGTTGGGGAAAAATGGCTTAGACAGGCTATTGGAGGCCCATCAAATCTTGGAAAATTCAGACAGGCTGGAACTTCAGAGACAGCTATTCAAAGAAATGGCCTATGCTTATGAAATCATCGGTCAGCACAACCTTTCTGTAAATGCGTGGAAAGAATACAACAGTATCAATGACAGCATCAACAATGAACAAAAGGCTTGGGCAATAGAGGAAATGCAAGCTCGGTTCGATGCCATTGATAAGGACAAAAGAATACAACAACAAGAACTTGCTCTTTTTTCAGAAAAATCAAAGAAGAAGTGGATCAGCATCGTGCTTACCTTTACGTTTTTCTCATTTGCCGCAGGCATGTATTTGTACATAATAAAATGGAGAAATCAAGTAAAAGAACATGAGGAAGAATTGAGAAGTACTATCAATAGCACAAGTATAGATTTTCAAAAAGTAAATCATAAAGCTTTAAGCCCCCTGACAAAGCGGGAAATGGAAATCATCCAATTAGTCGAGGAAGGTAAATCTAACCACGAAATCGCAGATCAGCTTTTTGTCAGTGAAAACACCGTGAAGACCCATTTGAAAAATATTTTTTCCAAAACTGAAGCCAAAAATCGAACTGACCTGATTCACCGATTGCATAGGTATTGAAGGGGAAAACTCAAAATCACCCTTAAGGGTGATGTACAGAAATTCATAAAAGAGGATTTTTATGGAGTCATTCTTATAATCCAAAATGATTATCCACATGAAAAAACTTCTTAAAATCCTTGCAGTAGCTGTCACGGGAATTTTATTTCTGATCATCATAGCTGTAGCCTATGTATCAGCTGCACTTCCTAATGTAGGCCCACCAGAAGAGATTGTAGTCGAAGTCAGTCCCGAGCGAATCGCAAGGGGAGAATATCTCGGCAACCATGTGATGCTCTGTGTAGATTGTCACTCTGTCCGTGATTTTAGCCTTTTTTCCGGCCCCATTGTACCAGGCACTATGACCGCTGGGGGTGAATTATTCAGTGAAAGTGAGGGGTTTCCAGGGAAATTCATTTCTCCCAACATCACTCCTTTTAACCTACAAGATTGGACAGATGGAGAAATTTTCAGGGCCATTACCACCGGGGTTAGAAAAAACGGATCCCCTATTTTCCCTGTAATGCCTTATCTGGAATATGGAAAAACAGACCCAGAGGACATCAAAGACATCATTGCCTGGCTGCGTAGTTTGGAACCAGTAGAAGCCACTCATGAGCCTTCGAAAGCCAATTTCCCATTTAACCTGATCATGAGAACCATGCCACAAAAAGCTAATTTAGCAAAAAAACCAGATCCTTCTGATCAAGTGGCTTATGGTGGCTACTTAGTAACCGCTGCCGCATGCGCGGAATGTCACACCAAATTTGAAAACGGAAATTTTACTGGCGAAAGATTGGCCGGTGGCCGTGAATTTGAAATGCCTGGGGCCAAATTATCTACGCCTAACCTTACACCCCATGAAAGCGGTATAGGGAATTGGACAAAAGAAATGTTTGTCTCCCGTTTCAAAATGTATGGAGAAAACTACATTCCTGAAAAAGTCAATCCAGGAGAATTTCAAACAATCATGCCATGGGTGATGTATGCAGGAATGAAAGAGGAAGATCTGGAAGCAATCTACACATACCTCATGTCACTTCAACCTGTAGAAAATTACATTGAGAAGTTTAAACCCAATGGCTAAATCAAAAGCTGAAGCCAATTCAGCTGTTTGCTTCTCAATTCCAATCAACTTGCTTTTGAAACAATTCAACCGGTCTATCTTCTTTATTCATTGGCCAAATGCTGTGAAGGATTACTCCGTCCCTCCTCAAAGCATAGCCCATAACAAAAGTGATTTCCTTGCAGTACTCGTACTCCAAGTAGATGAACTTTTCTCCATCGTCCCCGACCTTTTTAAAGGTATTTTCCAGACTAAAATTGCTCGACTTACCGCAGAGTTCATTTACAGATGCTTTCAAACTTTCCAGGTTCCGTTTCCTGTTTTGAAAGGCGATAGAGGCTGATATTCCTTCCGGTTCTAACATGGGATGATTGATCAGACGCTCGGGAGTTCTTACGTTTTTCAAAAAGGTTTCGGCATCTTTTTTAGCCTTTCGGACCAGAGGATCTGATTCACAGGAGAAAAGACATAGCACGCACAGGCTTAGCAGAAGCAATCGAAAGTTCATAATCTTGGTTTTCCCGAAACTAACCAAATTCTTTCAGAAGCAAGAAAAACTCAGCTCTTTTAGTAGAAAGCATCTTCAAAATGTCTAAAATTAACATTCCCATTGCGGTCTCTATAGACCCCTACAATATCGAAACGGATATCTTTATGCCAGTCTTTTTCATAAATATAATGGTCGGCTGCCTTGATCAATAGCTTTCTCTTAGTGGCATCCACAAACTCTTCGGCAAAACCAAAGCCTGTCCCACTCCTAAATTTGACCTCCACAAACACCAAAATACCTCTATAAGTAAATATCAAATCAATCTCTGCATGCCTATGTCTATAATTGGCATCTAGAAATTCATAGCCTTTTCCCGAAAGCCAAGTTTTGACGAGGTCTTCCGCTTCTTTACCTTTGTCATTGTGCAGTGCCATTGTCCATTGGTTTTAAGTGTGAAAAACTATTTAAAAATCAGGACACATTTACTGTTTTGTATCAAAAGAACTATCCTCAAAAAATCAGCGTTCCTTCAAAGCAACAAATACATCCCGTGAATCAAGTTATTAATAAAAAAGTAAAATTTCTAGACCTTGGCAGCAAGGATTATAAAGAAACCTGGGATTTTCAGGAAGAGATTTTCGCTAAAACAATCGCCCTCAAAATTGCGAACCGAAATGCTCCGCTGGAAATGCAGCAAGCCACAGACAATTACCTACTTTTTGTAGAGCATCCCCATGTGTATACTTTAGGAAAGAGTGGTGAAGAATCCCATTTGTTATTGGACGAAAATGGCCTTGTTGAAAAGCAGGCCAAGTTTTACAAAATCAACCGCGGTGGGGATATTACCTACCATGGCCCCGGCCAATTGGTTGGTTACCCCATACTTGATTTGGATAATTTCTTTACTGACATCCACAAGTATTTGAGGCTATTGGAAGAAGCCATTATCCTGACTTTGGCTGACTACGGAATAGAAGCGGGGCGGATTGAAGGATTGACAGGTGTCTGGATCGACCATATAGCGCAACAAAATCCAAGGAAAATCTGTGCCTTGGGAGTCAAATCCAGCCGATGGGTGACCATGCATGGCTTTGCCTTCAATGTCAATGCCAATATCAATTATTTCAACAATATCGTTCCTTGTGGTATTTCTGACAAAGCAGTGACTTCCTTACATCTTGAACTGGGGAGATCGGTAGATGAATCGGAGATTAAGGAAAAAGTCAAAAATCATATTTTTGATCTGTTTGAAATGGAAACTTAATAAAAACAACTTGATATAACGAAGAAATCATAGTAGAGCGAAGATCTCCAGAGCGAAACCGATTCGAAATACTGTAGAAATACGCCTCGCGAAATATAGTTGATATAATTATGAGATTTAACGGCTAATTTTGTTGTCTTGAATCTTGTTTCTTGAATCTCATCTCTAGAAGAAAAAAATGAAAAAAGACATAGATTTCCATCCTGTCACTGGGGTGAAATTAGCGATAGCCAAAGAAGAAGTCAATGGCAATATTGAATGGGCTGTGTATATCATCAACCTCAATCTTATTGAATTGAGTACAGTTATGATCACCTCCAAAGGATATGGAATCATGGAAGGAGAAGAGAAGAAGACCTCTACCCTAAGACATATGATTCAGGAATTGGGAGCTCAATCTATCGCCAAAATAGAACCTATTGATCCTGCCCTTTTTGCTCTAAACAATGAGTTTTGGGTAAGCTACTACATCCTCGACCAGATATTTGACAAAAAATTCATTTTCCCACAAGGAAGCATGGATGAAGTCAATATTAAAAATATACCGGAACTGGGTTTGGAAGGTGTATTGCATGCTTAAGCTGAAAATCAATTTCCGGGAAATTATTACTTAATTTTTTTTATCGATAAATTAAAATTGAAACAAGGTGGTTATCTGCTTCTTTACCAGTAGGGGAAATTCAAAAATTGAATCAATTGGTTCATTATCAATATCCACAAATATCAAGTATCGAAAAATATCTAGGTGATTAGAATTTTTTAATAATTTGCATATTCACATAAATTTGGACATCCAAACAAAACATTCCTGACAGCTATGAACAACTTTTTAAATGAACTCAGTGATATTCTTTTTTTGGATATAGAAACCGCCTCCTCTGAAGCTTCTTTCGATTTGCTACCACAAAGACTTCAGGAAGAATGGTTGAAGAAAGAAAAACATATCCAACAGGACAAAAACAAAGAGACTGAAGAAACTAGAGAACCGGGAAGTCTGTTTTTTCAAAAAGCGGGTATCTACGCTGAATTTGGAAAAGTCATCACAGTGGGTGTGGGGTATTTCCATTTTGTCTCAGATGAAAGCAAACTGGAGTTCCGGACCAAAAGCTATGCAGAGGAAACAGAATACGACACGCTTTCTTCATTTACAGAGTTATTGAACCGAAAGAAATGGATACTCTGTGCTCACAACGGCAAAGAATTTGACTTTCCTTTTTTAAGTCGCAGGATTCTGATCAATAGAATCCCACTTCCCGAACCATTGCAGATGGCAGGGAAAAAACCATGGGAAATCAGACACCTTGACACTTTAGAATTATGGAAGTTTGGGGATTACAAGCACTATACACGTTTGGAGCTATTGGCCTCCGTTTTTGACATCCCTACTTCTAAGGAAGGAATAGACGGTTCGCAGGTCAATGAAGCTTATTATGTAGAAAATAATCTCCAAAAAATCCGAGAGTACTGCCTGAGAGATGTATTGGTCACCGCACAGATTTATTTGGCTTTTCA
This sequence comes from Mongoliibacter ruber, assembly GCF_003003005.1. Taxonomy (GTDB): domain Bacteria; phylum Bacteroidota; class Bacteroidia; order Cytophagales; family Cyclobacteriaceae; genus Mongoliibacter; species Mongoliibacter ruber. Next base: position 350 of record NZ_PVTR01000015.1, on the reverse strand, counting down.
GGGTTTTCCACCGGATGTGGAGATGACAATTATCAATAAGGATTCTTCTGAATGAAACCGGAGCAAAGCGAAGGTCCCGAGAGCGAAGTGATTCGGTATAGATTGATATAGGGTTGTTGATATTGATGGATACTGATTGATATTAAGATATATGATTATCCGCAATCATGCCACTTAGCAACCAAACTATGGTTTTCCTGTTTTGTGCGGATATTCTTTAGGTGAAATTTATTGTGTTGGTTTTCAGTATTTTAGTCATTCAATTTTTGTGGTTTTGGGTGTCTCGGTCTATTTTTAGTCCATGTTTGTAAGGCGAAAAAGGAATTCAAGTGGAACTTTCAGTGTCCAGA
>NZ_PVTR01000014.1 GCF_003003005.1 Mongoliibacter ruber | reverse complement strand
GGCTTGGGAGACAGCATCGCCCAGACTTTGATCAGCAATCATCCGGCCCCATTGGAGTATGTAGGTGTCAATGATTCTTTCGGAGAATCCGGAACACCCACCCAATTGCTTGAAAAGTATGGCCTGAATGCAGAAAATATTGTAAAAGCTGCCAAGAAGGCCTTGGCCAGAAAGTGATACTTAATGCTCATAACTTTAAAAACCGTGCTGGAAATAATTTCAGTACGGTTTTTTTAAGATCTAGTAGTCTGCCTTTTAGATTTATTTTTTTGGATTTCCCTTTTAAATATTCCCAAGACTTTATTGCTTCTTTAGAGATTATTAAAATCAACATCCCAATAAATACTAAAACAGATAAGATAATTAATAGATAAAAAACTGTTTTTAACATAAATTTTCTTTTTTTAATTCTAAATTATCCCCCAAAGTACTAATGTTTCTCCTGAACATGTATTTACCTTAATTTCAACTTTCATTGTTGCAAAATTAGGGATTGAAATATCCCTGATTAAAAGTAGAATAAAAATATACAGTTTTAAATAAAGAATAGATTTTGTAAAAAAAAATTGAATAACGAAATAAATTAATTTTATAATTACAATTTAATCAATGAAATTAATGTACAAAGTTTGAGAAAACTTTGTGTTTTCTTTATCTTGAATGATTTTATGATTATAGGCTACTTTGCCAATAGATTATAAATCTAGTATTAATGTTTGATTTAGATCAATATCTAAAATCAATTAATATCGTAATGAATCAAAGAAAACTCTCTTCTTAAATTACTGGTATCATTCCGTATATACATTATAATTTATGTATATCCGCTTTCATACCAGTAGAATCTAAATAATTGAATTAACCTGTGATTTCGAACCAATTTCAATAAATATCCAATATCTATTAGTATCCGTTTGCCAATAAACCCTCGTTTAATTGATTATTGGCATGATTGCGGATAATCATAATAATTTACCCCATTTACTAACCTACCCCGTACAGCATGAAAATATTTTGGCCTTACTTATTGATTTTTGGGATTTTGGTTACCGATCCGGAGGGCTGTGAGCAAAACTCAAACGATGAGGGAGAAGACAACACCTCTCAAACTGATATTTCCTCAGAATCAGAAATTTTTCAAGAAAACTCAGTTGAACCGAGTTCTTCTGATCAAATGAGAACTTCTGAGGGACTTGAAAATGAATCCAAACAAATGATTGGTGTGTATTTTATGCCTTCTTGGAGTACTTCCGCGGATCCAAATCAAGACCGTGATAGCTTTTGGTCTTGTCTTACAGGAAGAGGAGATTGTGCAAGTTTACAAAATACCGCTACCTGGGGACCAAAAGGACGTATTTACAACAGACAGTTTCCATATGAAGGACCTTATTTGAATAGGAAACCAATTGCGGAATTGAAAGGATTCTACAAAAGGGATGATCCTGCAGTAGCCCGCAAACAGTTGCAGTATATGAAGAGCAATGGCATTGACTTTTTTGCCTTTAACTGGTTTTTTGGAAGACATTATTATTATCACTTGTACTTTGGTCCTCAGTCCAAAATCTACTATCCTGAAGGCTGGAAAATAGACCCCAACAGGGATGGAAGAGTAGCTGTTCCGGGACTAGAGGAATGGAATGAGCAATTAGAGGTATTACTCAGCGAAAATTTAAAATTGCCCGCAGCTGAGCAAATGAAATGGGCAATCAATTGGTGTGACGACTCTGATGAACGCTGGAGAGCTTGGCTGGATGTGGGTTCCCCGGAAAGTATGTCAGCAGGAAGAAATTACGAAGGAGAAAAACCCGACAAAGCACTTTACTTGCAGGTCCATGATAAAATCACCCAGCTTTGGATAGACAAGTATTTCAAAAGGAAAGACTATTTGAAGTCTGACGATGGTCGTCCTATTGTGTATTTCTATTTTCCGCAGGACACGGAATCAAGGGCATCTTTCTATGGTATCACCATGAAAGAACTGCTTGACCGTTCTAAGGCTCTTGCCAGAAAAAACGGTTTGAACGGTATCAAATTTATCGCTGTAGCCTCCGGAGCCATGATGCCAAATGAACGGATGTATGGAATGCCTACCAGGTGGCAAGCCAATAACCCAAGTGAACCTTGGAGAGGGGGTCGCTATACAGACAGGATACTATTTCAAGATTATGTACCTAGGCTCAAAGGCATGGGTTTTGAAGGGTTGACAGGCTATGTATACCACAATCATTACCGTCAGGACAATAAAAGTTATGCAGATATGCGGAAAACCTATCGTAGTCACTGGCAGGAATGGAGTGAATTTTTCAAGAATGATAAGGAATTTGAATACCAGGTTCCGGTAGCCATGGGTTGGGATATGAGGCCTGCGGGCGGCACTTGGCCCCAGCAGACTGGATTTCCAAGTGAACCTATCAAAGACAGGGTGCACAGCAATAAATCAACCTTTAAAGCCAAATTGGAAGAAGCAAAAAAACAGTCTGAAAAATATCATTCCAGCAACGGAAACACAATAATGATTTGTTGCTGGAATGAATATTTGGAAGGAAATTATATTGAACCTACGGAAGGTCATGGCTTTGACTACCTCGAAGCCGTCAAGGAAGTTTTTATGGATAGAAGGACAGGGTTTATCCCTTCTCCACCAGCTTCAGTTGCCAGTTCCACGAGTCCCTAAGAGAATCTTCAAGGGTAAATTGTGGCTGCCATCCCAAAACCTCAGTGATTTTGCCGGTGTCAGCCCAGACCTTTTCTACATCCCCAGGTCGTCTTTTGCCTATGGTGTAATTGAGTTTCTTGCCGGCAACCTGTTCAAAAGTATTGATCACTTCTAAAACGGTGTTGCCCTTACCTGTACCCACATTGAAAATGTCATAGAGGTTTCCAGCTTTTTGAGCTAAAAATGCCAGGGATTTGACATGGGCATCAGCCAGGTCAACTACGTGAATGTAATCCCTTACGCAACTGCCATCAGCGGTGTCATAATCATCACCGAATACAGTGAGTTTTTCCCTGATACCTGCCGCAGTCTGTGTAATAAATGGGACAAGGTTATTTGGCGTCCCAAGTGGAAGTTCTCCAATAGCTGAGGTTGGATGTGCGCCTACAGGATTGAAATACCTCAAAGATATAATCCTGGTATCAGCACCGCTTTTCACATAATCCCTTAGGATGTCTTCACATATTTTCTTGGTGTTTCCATATGGGCTTTCAGCTTCTTTCCTAGGGGTATTTTCTGTCACTGGCAAAGTATCCGGCTGTCCATACACTGTACATGAGGAAGAAAAAACCAAATCCTTGACACCATATTTGGCCATGCAATCTAAAATCACAAGAAGCGAATCAACATTATTTCTATAATAATTCAAGGGTACTTGAGTACTTTCCCCCACCGCTTTATAAGCAGCAAAATGAATGACTCCTGACAGTTGATGTTTTTCAAAAATCTTTGCTACAGCACCCCTATCATTGCAATCTTCATCATAACAGATAAGTTCTCTTCCCAAGATTTGCTTGAGACCGTCTAAAACGGATTTTTCAGAATTGGAAAAATTATCAAGGATAATGGGTTCAAAACCCGCTTTGACAAGTTCAACTGCGGTGTGAGAGCCAATATATCCTGCTCCACCAGTTATCAAAATGTTTTTCATGTATTGTATTGGTAAACTTTAAAAACAATCAATTTAATCCCCTACATAATACCATTGGTAATTCAGTTTCAATCTTTACTATTTAAGCTTAACAACTACGAAATAATAAATGAACATGAATAAACTGGGAAGTCAATATTCAATTTTAAAACTGCCTTCAATCTGGTAAAATCGAGGATTTAGATATACAATAATAACAGGTTCAAGTCTAACAAACATGGATCTTGATTAAATATTAAGATTTGGTGAAAATGAAAGAAGAGGATGTTCTGAGAACTAAACAATTTTCATTATCATTTTTTTGAAAAAGCCCCTATTATTAAAAAATATTTAATTTATTTCGTAGCTGAATATAACGTTACTCTTTTTATGAAAAGAATTTTGATTACCGGTGGAGGTGGATTTTTGGGAAGCCACTTATCTGACAGATTGATTGCCGAAGGAAATGAGGTTTTATGCATGGATAATTTTTTTACTGGCAGTAGGATGAATATCCACCATTTACTGGATCATAAAAATTTTGAACTTATAAGACATGATGTCACCTTCCCTACTTATGTAGAGGTAGATGAGATTTATAATCTTGCCTGTCCTGCCAGCCCTGTACATTATCAATTTGATCCTGTACAGACCACCAAAACTTCCGTAATCGGAGCCATTAACATGTTGGGGCTGGCAAAAAGATTAAAGATTAAAATCCTTCAGGCTTCTACTTCTGAAGTTTATGGAGACCCAGAAATCCACCCTCAACCAGAATCCTACAGGGGCAATGTCAACCCAATTGGTCCAAGAGCTTGCTATGATGAAGGAAAAAGATGTGCAGAAACTTTATTTTTTGATTACCATAGACAACATGATGTCAAAATCAAGGTTATGAGGATTTTCAACACCTACGGACCAAGAATGAATCAGAATGATGGTCGTGTGGTGAGTAATTTTATTGTTCAGGCATTGAAAGGAAAAGATATCACTATCTATGGGAATGGAAAGCAAACCAGGAGCTTTTGCTATGTGGATGACTTGATTGATGGCATGTACCGGTTGATGAACAGTAGAGATTCCTTTACAGGCCCTGTTAACATTGGCAACCCTGGTGAATTTACCATGTTGGAACTTGCTGAAAAAATCATCGATTTGACAGGAAGTAAAAGTAAACTGGTTTTCCAACCACTTCCCCAGGACGATCCATTGCAGAGAAAACCTATTATAGATATGGCGAAAAATGAATTGGGATGGGAACCAAAGGTGCCATTGGAAGAGGGTTTGAAAAAAACCATTGCTTATTTTGAGACCGTGATTTGATTCTAAAAAAATATGATTATCCGCAATCATGCCACTAATCAATTAAACGATTGTTTTTTGGCAAACTGATACTAATAGATACTGGATATTTATTCTATTGGTTCGAAATCACAGGTTAATTCTATTATTTAGATTCTACTGGTATGAAAGCGGATATACATAAAAAAAGAAAAAGACCTGCCAGCTGTACTGGCAGGTCTTTATATTCCAACCCCGTTTTTGGCGAAAAGCTTTGTTCAATAGCAAGCAGTAACCGGCCTAAAACCAAAACCAAATTATCAACCATAATCCTTGGGTTGCAACCCGAGGCTATAAACATTTGACCCCTTTGGGGTCTCAGATATTCCTTAATAGATCAAAAAAATAACCACTGATATCACTTAATCAGACTTCTTATGGCTGTGAACAGCCAAAAATTTTAAAACTTGCCCCGACATTCGTCGGGGGGTTAAAAATGTTAAAAGTTGGGTGGATTGTGGGTGTAGGGGATTTCGCCACACATTTTTTGTTCGGTAAATCATAAATGATTCTTCATCACCCTTTTCCTCCATCCAGACCTTCGGGGTTTTGGAAACCCCAAAGGTCAACATCAACCCATCTTAATTTTTGTTTCTTGTCTCTAATGGCACTTTAAAACCAACTCTTAACCATTGATCCCAGCAATAAATTACCGGGCTATTATTTCGATCATGTCATGCCTTCGGCAGGAAATCCTACGGCATTGGTTTATCGTAATTCGTAAATTAAAAGAATACCCCCCACAGACCACCAACCTTTTTACTTTATCATTCATCATTCGATATTATTTCAAATTCAATGTTTGCAAGTCCATCTAGCCTCGCTTCCGTAAAAAGCCTCGTAATTCATAATTCTTAAATCAATAGACCTTCAACCTTTTTATCCTTTCTTAAACCTTCGAACAGACTCGACCCCAATTCTAAAATCTAAAATCTAGAGTCACAGACCACCAACCTTTTGTCACGTCCTAAAATTACTTGACACTTTTATATTTGTTTTGAATATCGTCCGTACCTACGGTACTTTGAAAACTCACACTTAATATTTAAACCCGGCAATAAATTGCCGGGCTATTATATCTGTCATGCCTATGGCATTTGGTCCTGTCTTGATTCTGTCACGTCCTGAATTTTCTTGACACTTTTATTGCAAATTATCCAAATTATTCAACCCTTTCAGGGTAGGCTTCTCTGATTTTATCTTTCATATCCCCGCGTTTCACACGGGGCTATTCAAGGTTCAACCCTTTCAGGGTTATTATTTTTTTCTTGTACTTGTTTCTAGTCTCTCACTTATTTGAATTGAATTGGCGTAATGAATAGAAAATAGCCTCGTAAATCGTCCTTCGTATTTCGTAAATCTGCAGCTTCTCGCATCTCGCTTCTACCCCGATAGTGTCGCTCCTCCTTCATCCCTCATCCTTCATCCTTTTTTATCCCTCATCCTTCTTCCCTACCTCAAAAGCGTAAATACTCCTCTTTTCCTTTCTGTCTTGAGGACTTCATTTATCGTAAAAGTATATTCTACCATATATGTGTAGGAACCTAGTGGCGCTTCTTGTCCTTTGATGGTGCCATCCCAACCTGAATTTCCTGAATATATCAGTTCTCCCCATTTCGTATAAACCCATAAGTTGAATTCCACAGAACAATTACTCACGCCTTCATAAACACCATCTTCTGGATCAAAACCAGTGGGCATACGGAGTTGCGGAGCACTCTCAACCACTGTACCTGTGAAATCCGCTTCACAGCCATTTCCATCAGTAATCTCCAATCGGTAATCTCCTCTGGAAAGCCCTGTCAACCTAGGGCCAGAACTGCTGTCAAATTCCCAAACATACACATAAGGCCCCAAGCCTCCTGTAGGAATGGCTAGCAAGGAACCACTTGAACTACCAGGACAGGCTACATTTTCCAAAATAAACTCAACTGCAAGTGGTTCTGGAGAACTGACTTCAAACTCTAAAGGCAAGATGCAACCACCCGCATCAATTACCTCAATGCTGTGAATTCCTCTTCCTAAATTAAAAATTTGAATATCATAACCCATCACCAAAACATCTTCCCTATTAACTGTAAAGGGGCCAACACCTCCCGTAAGCGAAAAACCAGCCACTCCATCTTCCGCATCAAAACACAAAGCATCAGTGACTGAAATCTCTCCAACCAATTCCAGTGGTGGTGCTTCTTCAATCAGTATGTTTTCAAAAAACAACTCACACCCCCCGGCATCGCTTACGGTCACAGAATAAATACCTGCAGGAAGATTTTCAGCGGTATTGGCCCTCAGATTTTCATCATGTGACCATTGATAGGAGTAATTCCCAGACCCACCGCTCGCCATCATTTCAATTTTTCCTGCATTGGCTCCAGGGCAAACTAAATCTGAATACTCAGCTATCTCTGCCTGCAAGGGCATATTGATATTTACAACAAGCCTTTTCGATTCTCCTCCACATGATGGATTGATCGCACTGTATTCTTCGTACCATATTTCACCACTGGAACCTGGTCCCGGCCATAAAACCTCTACCTCTTCCCCTTCTGGATCTGATAGGAGTGTACCACCCGTGACATACCAAGTATAGTTTCTGTCAGGAATTTTATCTCTGATGGAATAAAAATTACTTAACCCATCCTCAAAACATACTTCAGCAATACCCCTTGGCATTCCTGGTACAATAGCATCATTGATAAAAACATCAATGACCTGCGCTTCACCTTGACAGCCTTCCTCAGTAAGAGGAATGGCCACAACCTTGGCATCAGGATCAAAATCACCCCAAAGCACGCGGATATTGAAGTCATTCTCGTCCAGTACCTGCCCCCCTACAACTTCCCACAAAACTGACTTGGTATTTTCCGGATTTTCAAAAGTGTAGATTGCCTCATCTATGTTGGGACATACATTTTCCGGGCCTTCCAATTCTCCTTTGCTTTCGACCACTTTCACTTCAAAAGTAGCTTCTTCCATTTGATCGCAGGATCTATCCCCTGTCATGGCTACTATTGTGACCTGATACGTGCCAGGTTCATCAAAAATATGGTCAACCGTTGCTCCTTCTTTGATTTCATCGTCATTTTCGAATAGCCATTCAAAAATTACAAATTTGGGGTCACGAGGAATAACTGTCCATTCAGCTTCTTCTCCTAAACATGCTACCCTGTCCCCTTCTACTTCAAATTCATATGCTACCTCAGTTTCAAAATTTAAGTTGTTGATACTTGCACCTGCAGAATAGCCGTACGATTCTATAAACCCTGATCCATACACATAGCCAATGACGCCTTCAGGGTTACTCAGGCTATGACTGCCCTCACTGATTTCTACCCTTGCATAAGAGTAAGTGGGATTACCGGGGACAGGTTGAAACTGAGCTCCTATATTTTGGCCATCAAGCACTGTAAGTCCTGCATCTTCTGTCTTGGCCAAGATGTTTACAAAATGCTTCACTATACCCTCTACTTGTAAGGCAGAAAATACCGTGCTCTTAATCAATTGGTTGTTGGGACTTAAAGTAATCATGGTAGGATCACCATCACTTGCTCCAATTCCCGATTGCACATTACATTGATAACTTTTTGAAAAAGTAGTTACGGCAATAGGTTTATCACCCGTAATATTGGCCAGCTCATCCCTGTCAAATGAAAAGGAAATGTGTCTGCCTGCATTTAACGTTGCCCTCTGTTGCCCATTGACAAATACACGCGTGTTGTTCTCAGCTGCCAAAACTTTGACCATCTCTCCCGAAGTCCTCCCAGCTAATGGTATATGAATATATTCTTTGCCCCAAGCAAAAGTAGGATAGGTCTGTTGAAACAAATGATCTCCTGTCGAACCATCACAATCACGGGCAACTGATGTCATTTTATTCCCCCCAAATACAGCAATATTTTTACAATCATCTCCCGTACTGTTCACTACCCGTACCCTTGAGCCGGTCAAGTCACCAACCGATTTGACCTGATAGCTTTCTCCTTTGTTTAAAACAACTGAAATCGTAGAGCCTTGTGGAATGGGTACAGGGTCATTGGATTGGGCAGTAATGTTGATCTCAACACGTGTGTCATCTTCTACCGCAATGACTAAAAGGGTGCTTTCAAAATTGATATTACCACCTGGGATTACTCCAGGATTGAAATTTTCATGATGAGCAGTGACATAATAATCTTTTCCCAAAGAAGGTAGTGGCAAAACAACTGTCCCGTCCGCACTTCTTGCACGGAAGTTGAAAGCATGTACAGAAATATTTCCATCAGAGACTATGTTAACACCTTTATTTTCAATCTGCCTCGAACTCCTGTGAATGATATCTATGCCATCCTGAGGAAATTCATAGACAAACTGTTTACCTGCCTCGACTGAAAATGGAATAGAATTGCTTTCATATTGTATTACTCCAGAAGCATCTTCCTCTGCCGAAATGATGATTGAAGCCCTGTCTAACCTTAAAACTGGGGTCTCGGTCCTGTGATTTTCCATAAAACCCAGAAAAAATTCCCGCCCAATAGTAGTGGATTGACCAAAGGTCAAGAAATTAAAACCCAGAAAAAACCCAAGTAATAATAAGAACCGACTTATTGTTTGCAGACTACTACGCATCTTATTCAGCTATTGCCTCTTAGCAAAGCATAATTTATCAATTAATCCTGATTTGAACCTAATGAAAACCATCAGTGGTTAAATGAATTTATGAGCTAATTGTTCGTGGAAACATATTTTTACCTGATTATTTATCGGATAAGGGTGAATACTCCTCTTTGTTCATCTGATCTTTCTTCGCCATTGATCATATATAAGGTCTGCATCAGATACGAGTAGGAACCGACTGGAGCGTCTTCATTACCGATTTTACCATCCCAACCTGATTCTCCTGTATAGATCAACTGCCCCCATCTGTTATAAATGGAAATGGAAAATGTTATTTCGCAGTTAGATACTCCTTGATACAATTCCAGGTCAGGCCTGAATCCGGTTGGCATGCGGACCTGTGGCCCTTCCTCAGGCAGTATTCCTGTACCTATACTGATGCAACCTCTCGTGTCTTCTACCCTGACATCATAACTCCCAGAAGGCAAATTCTCCAACAAGGCATCTGAAGAGCCATCAAAATCCCAAGAGTAGCTCAATGGCCCAAACCTGACATCCGGTATGGCCAACAGGGAGCCATTGGACTCTCCCGGACAACTTGGCTTTTGTATCCTCACGTCAAACGTCTCTGCAGGTGTTCCTTCTATTTCAAAGGCAATCTCCAAGGCACAAAAATTGGCATCCATGACCTCCACTGTATATTCACCTGAAGCTAAATCCATAATCCTGATTTCATTGCCATTTACCATGGTATTCGGCAAATCTATTTCGTATGGCAAGGTACCTCCCTGCAAAACCAGAAATGCTTCTGCATCATCTTTACCAAAGCAACTTGGTGACATCCTGTCAATGCTACTCAGTTCAAAAAGTTCGGGTTGGGTTACCTCTATGTCTTCGATTTGTAAAGTGCAACCAAATCCATCAGTCACAGTGATACCATAAAATCCGGCAGGTAATGAGGTAGCTATTGGCCCATTTAAAGTTGGGTCATGCGACCATTGATAGGTAAAGGGCGCAACCCCGCCAGTCAGATTGATGGAAATCTGCCCTGTATTGTCTTCAAAACAACTCAAATCCACCACTTCTTCGATTCCGATTTCGAAAGTTCCACTTACTTCTACAAACAGGATTTCCGACTCTCCAAAACAATCCGGATTCAATATTGAACTTGCCCTGTAAAGTATTTCCCCAACCACATTTTCCTGATCCCATTTCACTTGCAATGTTGGTCCGTCAGCCGGACCAACAATTTGCCCATTGCTAACCTCCCATTGGTAAACCCTTGTTTCACTGGGATTTGGTATGGAATACTCATGTGTTGAGTCTGGGTCAAAACAAATTTTTTCTTCTCCTTCTATATTTTCAGCGATGATTACCTCAGAAATGGTAACAGGAAAATTGACGGGCTCCCCTGGACATCCTTCTGTGGTGTATGGAATTGCTGTCAAAGTAGCATTCGGATTCGTATTCCCCCAGCGCACCTTGGCCCTTGTTCCATTGGGATTCACTTCCAAGACCTCTCCCCCATCAGCAAGCCATTCTACTTTGCTGAAAGGTGTTTCTGTAAAAAAACCATAATTCAACTCCTCCACATCAGGGCAAACGGAATTGAGCCCTGTAATCTCTCCTTGGGTTTCCAAAACCGTCACCTCAAAAATCACCTCTTCCTGCAAATCACAGCTGAACTCACTGATAGATGCCGTTACCTTGACTTCATAAGTGCCGGGCATTGTATAAGTATGGTCCACCAATTTGCCTATTTTGACGTCCGTACCATCCCCAAAGTCCCAAACAAAATAGGTGAACACCTCATTTTCAGGGTAAATTTCCCAATCAGCTGATTGATTCAAGCAAGCCACCCTTTCCCCATCTACCTCAAATTCGTATTCGGGTTCCACTTCAAAATTAAGGTTATCCAAGCTCGCACCTGTAGCGTAACCGTATGATTCTATTTCTCCAAATCCATATACATAAGCAATAAAACCATCGGCATTGCTCAAGCGGTGAACCCCCTGATTGATAAAGATCCGTGCAAAAGCATAGTCTGGATTTTCCGGAACCACCTGAAAGCTATTACCCACCATCTGCCCATCCAAAAATGTCCTGTTTACCGCTTCCGCCTTGACCAGAATATTAACGTAATGCCTATTGATGGAAGGCAGCTGAATGGCATTAAAAGTAATGGTGGTCAAAAGTTGTTCATTTGGACTGTAGGTGATCATAAAAGGATCTCCATCCTGATAGAAGGGCTCAGATGGAATGTTGCACTCCTGACTTTTAGAAAAGCCTGTTACAGCCGTCGGTTTGGAAGTTTTAATGCTTGCAGTATAATCTGATGGAAAGTCAAAAGTGAGGTATTGACCTGCATTGATGCTGCCTTCATCTACTCCATTTACCAATACTGTGGTGTTATCTTCAGCAGCCAAAACTTTCACCAATTCTCCAGAAGACCGGCCCTCATAGGATACATGTATGTAGTCCATGCCCCAAGTATTAGTAGGATATATTTGTTGGTACAAATGATCATTGGCACCTCCACAATCTCCAACACTTGTCCATTTGTTTCCCCCAAAAACTGCCAGGTTTTTACAGTCGTTTGCAGTATCTCCCACTACCCTTACACGCGTACCTGTCAAATCGTCTCTGGCTTTAAGCTGGTAAGATTGACCCGTATTCAATTCTATATTAAAAGGTGTTCCTGCTGCATTTCCGGTCAGGGTATTGACACTCGGAGTGATTTCCAAACGGGTGTTATCTTCCACTGCCACTACTAATAGGGTACTTTCATCATTGAAGTTAGCATCGTAATTGACATTTGCCGTCAACACCTCATAATGGGAGGTAACATAATAGTCTTTACCCAATGCAGAAAGGGGCAAGATAACAGTACCATCGGCCGAGCGCCTCCGCTCATTAAAAGCATAGACAGCTACATTTCCACTTGAATTGATATATACCCCTTTGTTTTCCACTACTCCTGCCAAGCGGCTCAGGATATCGAAATCTTCTATTCTATGCACAAATTGTTGACCTGCGTTCAAATTAAAATCAATAGTGGTGTTGCCATATTGCAAAATACCCGAAGCAGGTTCACTTGCAGTGATAATTACAATTCCATAGTCAAGGGCAGATGCTTCAGGAGTATTTCCTACAACCCTATAGTTGTCCATAAACCCAAACCAAAACTCTTTGCCCACGGTACTCAGCTGAGCTTTTGCTGAGAAAGGGAAGCCACTGAGCAAGCTGATTAGTAAAAACAATCTGAATAAATCTCTGCGGGACATTGGGTAAAAGGTAGTCAGTTCTCAATATATCAATCTAATTTTGAATTTGTTTGAATGAAAGAGAGAAATGTGGGAAGAAAGGAGGAAGGAAAGTAGAGCATTACCATCTGACACTATCCCCAAATGTGCTTACATTTAAAACAAAAATTAAAAATGAAAAGACATTGTTTGACTTTGGATTTAAAGAATGATCCGGAATTGATCGAGGCTTATGAGAATCATCATAAACAAATGTGGCCGGAGATCAGCAAAAGCATAATGGATAGTGGCATCTTGTCCATGCAGATATTCAGATGGGAGACACGTCTGTTTATGATTATGGAAACAAGTGATGAATTTTCGTTTGAAAAAAAGGCAGAACTGGATAGAAACAACTCGAAAGTTCAGGAATGGGAAAAGCTTATGTGGCAATATCAGGAGGCTCTTCCTGGTGCTAAACCAGGTGAAAAATGGCAATTAACCAAGTTAATATTTAATTTCAATGGATAATTTTATACATTTGACAATCAAGTTTTTATAGCTTTTTAAATTAAATTTTATTTATTTTAAAAAGTATTGAATTAACTTTATGTGTGTGAGTTTGCATCATTGTTGTTATTTTCTAATTGATCAAAAATTTTAGCACCGTGCCATACAAGGAAAAAGAAATCGAAAAAAAGTATTACTCTATCGGAGAAGTTGCAAGTATTTTTAAAGTAGCCCCTTCCCTGATCAGGTATTGGGAGGGCGAATTTGATATCATCAAACCCAAAAAAGACAAAAAAGGCAACAGAAGATTCACCAAAGATGACATTGAAAAAATCCGATATATATACCAATTGGTAAAAATAAAGGGATACACACTACAGGGTGCCCAAGAGGTAATCAAAGGGGATCAGGAGAAAGTTTTTGACAAGGCGGTAATGGTAGACCGCTTACATCAGATCAAGCGTTTTTTGATAGAAATCAGAGATACCATGCATGTCAACAACGATCAATGAGAATTTACTTTATGAGCTTGCGCTAAACTTTATTCCGAAAATTGGCCCTTTGGTCTTTCGGAATATCATTGCTTATACTGGTTCGGCCAAGTACTTTTTTGAAATGCCCTCTGGCAAGGCTCAGAAAATCCCTCGGGTGAGCAAAGGACTTTTGGAACTTCGGAAAAGCAAGGATATCTATTTGAAGAATGCCGATGAAATCATTCAAAACTGCCAGAGAAAAAATATTTCAATTCTGAGTTTTTCACATCCTGATTTTCCTACGAGGTTAAAACTCATGGATGATTGTCCCATGGTCCTATTTGTAAAAGGGAATGTAAACCTCAACGCTACACGCACGGTGGGCATAGTCGGTACCCGCAATGCCTCAGAATACGGAAGAAATATCACCAAGAAAATCACCGACGACCTCAGCCCCTACGCTCCTACCATCATCAGTGGCTTGGCTTATGGAGTCGATATTGAAGCACATAGGGCAGCCCTGTCCAATCAACTCCCGACCATAGCTGTGCTTGGATCTTCGGTTGACCAAGTCTATCCATCTATCCATAAAAACACTGCTTTGGATATGATGCTGGGCGGGGGCCTAGTCAGCGAGTACCCTCCCGGAACAGTCATGCATCCGAGCAACTTTCCCAAGAGAAATAGGATCATTGCAGGACTTTCAGACGCTCTGATCGTGGTAGAGGCTGCCAAAAAAGGCGGAGCCCTCATCACAGCTGAAATTGCCTACAGTTACAACAAAGAGGTTTTCGCCGTTCCAGGAAATCTACAAGCTACATACAGTGAAGGTTGCAACCAATTGATAAAACAAATGAAAGCTTCGATTTATACAGGTGCCAAAGATTTGGAAGAGGCTTTGTCTTGGTCAAAAGAAGGTAACTCCGATAATGGAGTAAAAAAATCAGGTTTGGATTTGGATAAATTTGAAGGGGAAGAAAAGGTGATTCTTGGTCTTCTAAAGGAAAAAAGAGAATTGGAAATTGATCAATTAGCCTTACTGACAGAGATATCACTTTCAACTTTAGCCTCTAAGCTACTAAGCCTTGAATTTGAAGGAGTTATAAAATCATTACCTGGAAAAAAATATAAATTGCTTTAACCGGTAGGAACTGATGCTCCTACAAATCTATGAACTTACAATTTGATTACGGAAAGTTTAAAACCTCAAAGAATGGTTGGCCAACCAAGTGCCTCTTCTTCCACTTTTCTTCTCTAGTCTATCGCTTCTCTTTCACAGGAATAGCTAGACTGAACTAAAATAGTTTATATTCTCAAATCTTGGTATCCTGCCAGCTAATGTCGAATTAGCACACAAGATTGCTTCACCATTTTTCTATTGTATCCATATTATATCATCACCACTTCCCAATATAACTTACTCCAATCATCCATTCCCCTAAGATCACCCTCGCTTTCCTTGGGACACCGAATAAAAAATACCGATATTTGCACGCTGATAATAAAAAGGAGCCGCTGATATGATAGAAAATAGTTATGTCCTGATGGATTATATTGAAAATTGGGTTGAGACCACTTTAATTAATTCTGGAGTAAGCCATGAGACAGAAATATACCTGAGGTTATTGATTTTGCTTTTCGGAACTTTGATTATAGCTGGCTTGGTCTATTTGATCACCAAAAAAATTGTCATCCATTACATCTATAAATTATTCAGAAAATCACCGATTTCTTGGGACGATGTCCTGGCTGATCATCAAGTATTCAACCATGTAGCGCACCTGCTTCCTGCCATATTAATCAGGGAGTTAACACAAAGTATTTTCAGAGATTTTGAATTTTGGAAGCCAATAGTCATAAAATTGACAGATTCCTATCTCGCCATTGTGACAATGCTACTGATAATGGCGTTTCTCAAGGTAATTGAATTTGGTCTTTCCAAAAAAGCAGCTTTACAAGACAAGCCTATAAACAGTTATTTTCAACTTATAAGGATCATACTGTACATAGCTACTGGCATCATGGTGCTTTCCATCATTATGGGTAGGTCACCTATATACTTCTTGAGTGCATTCGGCGCAATGACTGCCATCTTGATGTTGGTATTTAAAGACACCATCCTGGGATTGGTTGCAAGTGTGCAGATGTCTGCCAATGATATGGTGAGAGTAGGTGACTGGGTAGAAATGCCAAACTTCAATGCCGATGGTGATGTAGTAGCCATGAACCTCAATACTGTCAAAGTTCAGAATTGGGACAAAACTATCACGACAATTCCTACCTATTATTTCATTACCCATAGTTTCAAAAACTGGCGCGGAATGGTCGAAAGTGGAGGCAGAAGAATTAAGCGCTCCATTTATATCAATAGCCAAACGGTGAAATTTGTAGATCCCGAAAAAAGGGAATACTTCAAAAGGTTTCATTTGTTGACTGACTTTATCAGCCAAAGACAAAAAGAAATTGAACAATACAACACCTCAAAAAAACTTGACCAAGAAATTCTGATCAACGGGAGAAGAATGACCAATATTGGTGTTTTTCGCTTCTACTTGGAAGCCTATCTTAAAAACCATCCTAATATCCGACAAGATATGACCATTATGGTAAGGCAGATGCCAGTTGGTGATGATGGTATTCCAATGGAAATTTACTGTTTTACCAACACTACAGCTTGGCTGGAGTATGAAGACATTCAATCCGATATTTTTGACCACATTATGGCTTCTGTGAAGTTCTTTGATTTGGAAATTTTCCAGGAACCTACAGGAAATGACTTTATCCGTGCAGCTGATAAGTTCAAGGAATTATCAAAAATGCCTGAAAAGCTTGAAATCAAAGGGATGGATAATTAGGAGAAAGTATAAATCATTTAAGGACCCGATTTCTCTTATAAGAAGGGAACTGATATTTCGGGTCCCCTTGGTTAAAGAAATCCTTCTAACTTGCAGGTTATTTATTGTCCTTCTATGCAGCCACAAAGCACAAAATTGACTCAAAAAAAATACAAAACCCAGCTTGGTCAAAGTTTCCCCATCGGTCCAACGCTAACTTCAAAAGGTGTCAACTTTTGTATTTTTTCCAAAAATGCTACTCTGATTGAGCTGCTAATTTTTGATCATACCAATGACCTTTTCCCAACAGAAATTTATACACTTGATCCCTTTAAGAATAAAACCTACCATTATTGGCATATATTTTTGGAAGGAGCACATGAAGGTTTAATCTACGGATACAGAATTCATGGACCTTACGAACCGCAAAATGGACACCGGTTTGATGCCTCTAAAGTCATTTTGGATCCGTATGCCAAAGCTGTTGTATTTCCAAAAAAGTTCTACAGGAAAGCACTTTCCAAACTAGGCCAAGGAGGATTGCCCTCTTTGAAAAATGTAGTGGCAGACCTCTCTAATTATGATTGGGAGGAAGACCAACATCCAAGGACACCTTTCTCACGTACGGTAATCTATGAATTACATTTGGGTGGATTTACCAAACATGACTCTTCTTGTGTTTCCGAAGATAAAAAAGGGACTTACTTAGGTCTGATTGAGAAAATACCATATTTACAGGAATTGGGAGTGACTGCGGTAGAGTTGCTACCCATTTTTCAATTTGACAAACAGGATGCTCCTGAAGGACTCACCAATTATTGGGGGTATAGCCCGATCTCCTTTTTTGCTCCTCACCAAAACTACAGTACACAGCCCAACTCCCTGGCTGTTTTGGATGAGTTTAGAGACATGGTCAAAGCCCTACATAAAGCAGGTATCGAGGTGATCTTGGATGTGGTATACAACCATTCTGGAGAAAACAAAGAAGATGGACCTACCTACAGTTTCAGGGGTATCGACAATAGTATTTATTATCTTTTGGAAGGCAATGAAAAATCCACCTACAAAAACTACTCAGGCACTGGAAATACCTTAAATGCCAATCAGTCCATCGTTAGGAGGATGATTTTGTCAAGTTTACATTTTTGGGTCAGGGATATGCATGTGGATGGTTTTAGGTTTGACCTTGCTTCAATTTTATCTCGAAACGAAAATGGAGAGCCATTGGAAAACCCACCGATTTTATGGGATATTGAGTCTGATCCTGTTTTGGCGGGCACCAAACTGATTGCAGAGGCTTGGGATGCAGCAGGTTTGTATCAAGTTGGAAACTTTGTAGGAGACTATTGGAAAGAATGGAATGGTAAATTCAGGGATGATGTAAGGAGCTTTTTGAGAGGTGACCAGGGAAAAGTAAGTAGTTTTGTCACCCGAATCATAGGAAGCCCTGACCTCTATGCTTCTAAAAACAGGGAAGCTGAGCAAAGTATAAATTTCATCACCTGTCATGATGGTTTTACCTTAATGGATCTGGTCTCATACAATACAAAACATAACTCAGCCAACAAAGAAGGCAATAGAGATGGTCACAATGACAACTTAAGCTGCAATTTTGGAATAGAGGGACCTACTGATGATCCTGAAATCTTGAAGTTGAGAAAGCGGCAAATAAAAAATTTCCATGCCATTAATATGCTTTCCTTAGGTGCTCCGATGCTTCTTATGGGAGATGAAATGGGACATACGCAAAATGGTAACAACAATGCCTATTGCCAGGACAATGAACTGGCTTGGATTGACTGGTCCTTATTGGAAGAAAACCAAGAGCTATTCCGTTTTGTCAAAATACTTATTCAGAAAAAGCTTAAAAGAGAAAATGCACAGGCTGGATTCAATTTGAATTTGGCTGAGTTTCTCACTCAAGCGCAAATCACCTGGCATGGCATTGAGTTAGACAAACCGGATTGGTCTCCCAACTCCCATCATATTGCCATGACCATCACTTCTATCAGTAGAAAGGTAGCCATGCATTATATGGTCAACGCCAATAGCTATCAATTGGAGTATGAGTTGCCAAAGACGATTGAAGGTAAAAAAATCAAATGGAAGAGATGGCTAGACACTTCATTGAAAAGCCCAAAAGACATATGCATGTGGGCTGATGCAATTCCTATTAAAGAAAAGTCTTATCTCCTGCCCGCACATACGGTGGCTATTTTGATTTGCAATATCCGCTAGTCTTTAAAATATACCCTTTTGTAGCAGTTCCAATGCCTTTTCCAGCACATCATCATCTTTGGCAAAGCAAAAACGCAATATCTTATGGTCTCTTTTGTCATGGTAAAACACTGATGTGGGAATACTGGCTACACCTATTTCCTTTGTCATCCTCACCGCCAAATCAAAATCAGATTCCTGTGACAAATGACCGTAGGAAACGCATTGAAAAAAACTCCCCTCTGTAGGAGTGAAAGAAAAACCAGTTTCTTTTAATCCTTCACAAAACAAATCTCTCTTTTCTTGATAAAAGTGCCCCAAATACAAATACCTAGAGGGATCTTCCATATAGTCAGCCAACGCATACTGCATTGGTGTGACAGTGCTAAACGTCAAAAACTGATGAATTTTCCTGAATTCTTCAGTCAAGGCTTTCGGAGCCAAGCAATACCCGATTTTCCAGCCGGTAATGTGGAAAGTCTTCCCAAATGACCCACATGCGAATGTCCTTTCTTTGAGTTCATGATGAGAGAACAGGGGAAGGTGTTTTTTACCCTCGAACACGATATGCTCATATACGTCATCACTGACAATATAAATATCCTTGTCTCTTATCAAGTCTGCCAGCGTATTCAAGTCTTCTTGCGTCCACACATATCCTCCGGGGTTATGAGGGGTATTGACCATTATAAGCCGGGTTTTTGGATTGATAGCATCAGCTACCTTATTCCAGTCAACCGAAAAATCCGGGACATTTAAAGAAACATATACTGGCACGCCGCCATTTAACCTAACAGCCGGTTCATAACAATCATAGGCCGGTTCGAGCAAAATCACTTCATCCCCTTGCCTTACTACTGCGGTAATTGAAGCATTCAGTGCTTCTGTAGCTCCTGAGACAATGGTTACTTCCTCATCAGCATCATATTCGACATCATGGATAGAAAGAGTTTTGTCAGCCAGTCTTTTCCTCAATGACGGCACTCCTGTCATGGGTGCGTATTGATTATGGGCAGTATTCATATACTTGGTGACTAAATCCTGCAAATACGGAAAACAGTCAAATCCCGGATAGCCTTGAGAAAGGTTAATAGCATTATGATCAGCAGCCATTTTGGACATAATGGTAAAAATGGTCGTGCCTACGTGTGGCAGTTTGGATTGAAGCATCTATATTCTGTATAGGTGAAAATAAAATTAAAATAAAAACACTAGACTCGGCTATTCAAAAATAATGAATTTGTGCCTTTATGGATAACTTTTTCATTCAAAAAGAAAGGTCATCCATAATTCAAGTCCCTAAATTGGTTTTCTTTGGTTCTTCCTTGCCAAATGGCTACTTTTGCGCGGATTATTTATGCACTACCCAAGAAATATATACCCAAATTAGACTGCAATGAGAAATATTAAATTGGTTGAAGTAAGGTCAGAAATAGCTGCCGGTACCCGTGGTGCCAGCTTAGGAATTGATGCTTTGAAAATTGCAAGCTTAGACAAAACTTCAGATTTTTTTACAAGGTTTGACCCTATCAATGTTCCTGATGCCAACAATTTTCTTTGGAGAGGAAATAAGCACCCAAATGCCAAATATATAGATGGTGTCTACCAAGTACTGAGAAATGTGCACAATACCATTGAATCTTTGAGGATGGATAAAATCTTCCCTATCGTCCTTGCCGGAGATCACTCTACCGCTGCAGGCACCATCATGGGTATCAAAGCAGCCAACCCGGACAAAAGATTGGGAGTGATCTGGATTGATGCGCATGCAGATCTTCACACTCCTTTCACTACACCATCCGGAAATATGCACGGCATGCCATTGGCAATGTGCATTCAGACTGACAATCTCGATTGCCAAGTCAATGAACCTGGAGAAGACACCCTTCAGTACTGGGAAAAAATAAAGAAAATAGGTGGTGATTCTCCAAAGATCAATGCTGAAGACATTGTCTTTATATCGGTTAGAGACACCGAAGAACCTGAAGATTACCTCATAAATAAACATGGCATCCGGAATTTCGAAACCGCAGAAGTTAGGCAAAAAGGTGTAGCTCAGATAGCCAAAGAAGCTTTGGAACAATTAAAAGACTGCGATCAGATTTATATTTCTTTTGACGTAGACAGCTTGGACTCTTCTATTTCAGTAGGCACGGGTACTCCAGTGCCTGATGGATTGACTGTAGAAGAAGCCCTTCAACTCAATACAGAATTGATCAAAGATAAAAGGGTTTGTTGTTGGGAAATAGTAGAAGTGAACCCAACTTTGGATAGTGAAAACCTCATGGCAGAAAATGCATTTGACATTTTGGAAGCCACTACTAAATCACTTGTTGACAATTTCTAATCAAAATACAATTACCAGCAATACGAAAAATTACTCATGGAACTTCAGGAAAAGATAATTAGTACCATCCAAATTGCTTTCAAAGATCTTTTTGAACATGATTTAAATACGGAGGGCATATCCCTTCAGCCCACAAGAAAAGAATTTGAGGGTACATTTACTTTTGTCATTTTCCCTTTTCTTAAGGTCACCAAGCTCAATCCTGAGGCTTCTGGTAATAAATTAGGTGAATACCTTGTCGCCAACTGTGCCGAGATCACTGCCTACAACGTGGTAAAAGGATTCCTCAACCTTTCGGTCAGTGAATCCTCTTGGATGAATGTCTTCCGAAACATTTACGAAAACCCCAATCCGGCTCAAACCACCCCAAATGGAATGAAGGTAATGGTGGAATACAGTAGTCCAAATACCAACAAACCACTTCACCTAGGACACCTAAGGAATAACTTTCTTGGTTTTGCTGTTTCTCAGATTTTGGAAGCCAATGGCTATGAGGTCATCAAGGCAAACCTGGTCAATGACCGAGGTATTCATATCTGTAAGTCTATGGTGGCTTACAAGCATTTTGGAAATGGGGAAACACCGGAATCAAGTGGATTAAAAGGTGACCACTTGGCAGGAAAGTATTATGTGATTTTTGACAAAGAATACAAGAAGCAAATCAACACGCTCAAAGAACAGGGCAGTACAGAGGATGAGGCAAAGAAAAGTGCTCCTTTAATCTTGGAAGCTCAGGAAATGCTCAGGCTATGGGAAGCAGGTGATAAGGAAACTGTGGACCTCTGGAAAAAAATGAACACTTGGGTCTATGAAGGTTTCGATATGACCTACAAAAAGATGGGAGTTAGTTTTGATAAGTTTTACTATGAGTCAAACACCTATTTACTTGGAAAGGATATCGTAGCGGAGGGATTGGAAAAAGGAGTATTTTTCAAAAAAGAAAACGGCTCTGTTTGGGTAGACCTCACAGCGGAAGGTCTGGATGAAAAGCTGGTCCTTCGAGGAGATGGAACTTCTGTTTATATCACCCAGGACTTGGGGACAGCTGATTTGAAATATGATGATTTTAAAATAGACAAATCTGTCTATGTTGTGGGCAATGAGCAGGATTATCATTTTGATGTCTTGTTCAAAATCATGAGAAAGCTTGGCAGACCATATGGAGATGGCCTACATCACCTGTCATATGGAATGGTTGATCTACCTACTGGTAAAATGAAGTCAAGAGAAGGTACAGTAGTAGATGCCGATGACCTTATTCAGGAAATGATCGACACTGCCGAAAGCCATACCAAGGAGTTGGGTAAAATTGATGGATTCAACGAAGAGGAAGCAAAAGAGCTTTATGAAACCCTTGGACTTGGTGCCCTAAAATACTTCCTACTCAAAGTAGACCCTAAAAAACGCATGCTATTTAATCCTCAGGAGTCCATTGAATTCCAAGGAAATACAGGACCTTTTATACAATATTCACATGCACGAATCGCTTCTATCTTGAGAAAAGCGGATCAAGTGGGCGTAGATTACAGCTTAAATGGTTTTGAAGAACTCGAAAAGCTTGAAGGAGCTGAAAGAGATTTGATTGTCATGCTCAATGACTTTCAAAAAAAGTTAAAGATCGCAGGAGAGGAATATTCACCTTCAGTGATTGCCCAATATATGTTTGACCTTGCCAAAGAATATAACAGGTTCTACGCAGAGCTTTCCATATTCAACGAAACAAACGCACAGGTGCAGGCATTCAGAATTGCAATTTCCGCCCAGACTGCCAAAACAATAAAAGCTGGCATGAAGTTATTAGGAATAAATGTCCCAGACAGAATGTAAAAGCTATGAAAAAAATCTTATTCGTAATGACCCTGATTGCTTTCGCCTGCACATCCAGTGCTATTAAAGAAAGTAGAGAAGCCAACATCACTCCAAATGACCAAGTTATGGAAACATCTATTTATGATTTTAAAATCAACGACATTGACGGAAAAGAAGTCGACTTCTCTCAATACAAAGGAAAAAAGCTATTGCTTGTCAATGTAGCCTCAAAGTGCGGTTATACACCACAGTATGCAGATTTACAGGAATTACATGAAAAGCATGGTGACAAGGTGACCATCATAGGTTTTCCAGCCAACAATTTTGGAGGACAGGAACCTGGCAGCAATGATGAGATCAAGCAGTTTTGCTCAGAAAACTACGGAGTGACCTTCAAAATGATGGACAAAGTGTCTGTAAAAGGAGTTGACAAACATCCTCTATTCAGATGGTTATCAGACAAAGATCTTAACGGTTGGAATAACCAAGAGCCAAGTTGGAATTTTTGTAAGTACCTCATTGATGAGGATGGAAAATTGGTTAAATTCTTCCCATCATCCACCAAGCCAATGGCTGAAGAGATTGTTTCTTTGGTGACAGCATAAGGAAATTTAAAAAAATCCTAATAGGGCCTGTTTTCACTTTTGGAAACAGGTCTTTTTATTAGTTTTACAGAAAAATTAAAACGTGGACCTGATCCTTTCCAATAAAAAACAAGCTTGGCTGCACGCCATAAGACTGAGAACCTTGCCATTAGCCCTATCAAGTATTTTGATGGGTTCTTTTTTGGCTGCCTATATGGAAAGTTTCAGATTGGAAGTTTTTGCTTTGGCTGCATTGACTACCATATTTCTACAAGTATTGTCCAATTTGGCCAATGACTACGGTGACAGTGTGCATGGGGCTGACAGCATTGACAGGCAGGGTCCTATAAGGGCAGTTCAATCCGGAGTCATTTCATTGAAAGAAATGAAAAGAGCAATGATCATATTGGCAGCTTTGTCTTTTTTTTCGGGCTTGCTCCTATTGTATTTTGCTCTGGGTGATTGGATGCTATTTCTATTGTTTTTGGGTTTTGGATTGTTGGCAATCTATGCAGCCATTACCTACACATCCGGAAATAACCCTTATGGATACATAGGATTAGGCGATATTTCAGTATTTATTTTCTTTGGACTCTTGGGTGTCACAGGTACCTATTTTTTACACACCTTGGATTTCAATGGCATAGTGCTTTTGCCTGCAATCTCCTTGGGTTGTTTTAGCACAGCAGTGCTCAATATCAATAATATACGAGATATAGTATCCGATACAAAGGCCGGTAAAAGATCTATCCCAGTGAGAATAGGAAGGAAAGCGGCTGTAGGTTACAATTGGTCATTATTGTTGTTGGGAAATTTGCTTCTTCCAATATTTGCCATATTCACAGAGAACTGGGCAGTGATGTTGGCTTGGCTGACGTTACCTTTGATGATTTTTATAGGATTGAGTACTCAGAGAAAAATAGAAGCAGCCGACTTAGATCCCTTCCTGAAAAAAATGGCAATTTCTACTTTATTATGGGTTCTGCTTTTTGGTACGGGTTTGTTATTTTTATAATGTAATCAAACCTTAAATTAAGGCTACCTTGATGAAGCCAGACCTCTTTTGATACCCATTCTTCCAATTTACTCCGATCCTGCAGCTTTGGCATACCTTCTTTTCCCAAGGAAAACAACAAGCAACGCAAGCAAAAAAACTATAAGGTAAACCAAATACATAGGAATACTCTGAGCCAATCCAAAGTGCTGAAAATAGCGCTGAGCCGGAAATCCATTTGGATCGCTGACCATATAATCACCGAGTCCTTCCCTATTGATCTCAAACCAAACCTTAGAAAGCAAAAGGTTACAAATTACCAAAAGCCAAATATCCTTACTGATAAGAGTATACCTCCTAAGTCCTTTGAGCAGCAACAAGACCAAGAAAGGCACCACATTGGCCCACCAAATCGCATCACTATATAGTCCCATCAAGAGCATGAAAATAAAAACCAAGGTAAAACCCAAACCCAATTTGCCCATTTCCCTACTGACTCTTGAGAAAAACACCAAAATCAAGGGAATCAAAATTCCATAAAAAGAAAACTGACTGATCAAGAAAATCAAAGGTCTCTGCACAGGGTGCAGGAAATGGCCGGCGATAAATTCTTTAAGGGTAAATTCTGATTGACCAACTGCCAACAAATAAACTATTACAAAATAAGCCCCTACACTCACCAACAAATAAGTAATCTTTTCTGCTTTGAGTCTTTTCTGAAAGAGTCGAAGCGACTTAAACCAATCTATCCCCGAATAAGTCACTGCAAGGGTAAATACCAGGATCAATGAAAGTAGTCCAAGCCCAAAACCCAGATAACCAGAAAGCATTCCTCCTTCATCATAAAGTCGGTATACCAAGATCACCAAAGCCGCAAAAATAAGCCCAGGGATAAGGTAAGAGAGCTTAAATTTTATCTTTTCCTCTTTGAAAATCAATTTGTCATTTGGCATAAAAATCAAAATCATGCCAATGGGAAACAAAGTAGGCCAAACGAAGCCTCCTAAAAGAGACACTAAAAAGAGCTTCGTTTTTTCATAACGTATAAAGTAATTGACCTGACCTATTCCCAATACAAAAGCAAACAAAGCTGGGCTAAATGGCTCATACCACGACAATTTTAGGACTAGGAAAGTACCAAACATCAACACAAAACCCAAAATCTCCATTTTGGTAGAAGACCTAAGTTTTTTGATGATCTTGAAATACCAATAACAACCCAACATCAAAAACAAAAAATTCAAGATCAATATCCCATGTAAAAGGCTTTCATGATCCATGTCAAACCCCAATACACCAAAAATCATGTTGACCAAAGCAAATGGCAAAATGCGGTGTACCAAAAAAGCATTGTATCCCTCATCATCAAATTGATCCAAAAATCCTTCAGATATTTCTCTTAAGCCCAACCCATCCCATCCGGCACCTTCCTGAATGGGGATTTTCTCACCTTGAATTTGAAAAATGACAATTGCCAATAACAGAGATACGAGTAACAGTCTGGTCATTCAGAAAACAGTAATAATGGGGTGGTCTATTTTTATCTTTACAATTTATCATAAAGAAGTTTAAAAAGTAGCAAGTCTTGAAGATTAGCGTTAAATGTTTCGAGTTTCAGCAACGATATTACCCTTTTGTATAATCTCATTCAGTATCCTTAGGAAGTATTTTATTATCTTCAACAAAAAAAAACATGAAAAAAATCTACTCCAGCTTACTTCTTCTGGTAAGTCTTTACTTTACTTCATACGCTCAAGTGGACACTATTGAGGTCTATTCCAAGGCAATGGATAAATCCCTTAAAGCCGCTGTTGTAAAGCCTGACAACTATTCAACTAATCAAAAAGCGATACCTACAATTTATGTGCTTCACGGTGGTTCGGGTGGATTTACAGACTGGCATGATAAAGTAACCGAAGAAAATCTCCTTGCAAAGTTATCCAATCAATACAATGTACTTATAGTTACCCCTGGTGTGGGTCCATCTTCTTATTATTACGACAGCCCGCTTTTGGATTCAGTCCGATATGAAACCTACATCACCGAGGAACTGATACCTTTTGTAGATCAGAACTACAATACGATCAAAGAAAGAGAGGGCCGAGCCATCACTGGCTTGTCCATGGGTGGACATGGTGCCATGATGATATCCGCCAAACATCCGGAATTGTTTGTCGCCGCAGGTAGCATGAGTGGTGTGATGAATATAGATTATAGGATGTGGAAAGTTGATGAAAACTTTAAAACAAGAATAAAAAATGGTCAATTAATGGCTTTGGGAGACATCAATTACGAAGCACCATTTACGCAATATACCGCGGTCGGCCTTGTGGACAATATGAAGAAAAATGACATCGCCCTACTTATAGACTGCGGTGTGGATGATTTTTTAATAGACACAAACAGGCAGATCCACCAATTGCTTTTGGAAAAAGAAGTGGATCACGAATATACAGAAAGGCCTGGCGCCCATACATGGCAATACTGGACTGAAGCACTTCCCGTTCATTTTTTATTTATCAATAGAGAATTTCAAAAAAGGCTTTCTGCAAAATAAGAAGGTGTGGTATTCAAAAAGGGCATTAAAACTTTAACAAAAAATAAACCTGAGATAGGAAGTTTCTTTCTATTTCGGTTTTTATTTTTGGTTTGCTTTGTATGCCTGCAGCAAAAAGCTTTTTCCCAAGTTTACCCTCCTATTATTATCCATTCAGATATTGATCGTTTTTGGATTGCTTTCGATCAATTACAAAATGCCAAAAGCAGTCAGGACACCTTGGATATTTTGCAACAATTGTATTTTGATAAAGGCTCTGTGGGCTTGAAAAAATTCGCCAAGGCAAAAGATATCAATTCCCAATCCTTGGCACTTCAGATCAGAAAGGCTCCTGAATTTTGGAAAAGTATAAGGCCAAACACCTATTTGGTCAAAAACTATAATGATGAGATTTCGGATCAAATTGAGCTTTATAGAGAGACTTTGCGAAGGTTTAAGAATCCTTACATCTGTTTTGCTATTGGAGCTCTGGGTGCCGGTGGTACGGTCTACGACGGTTGGCTGTTGATAGGTGCTGAAATGGTAACTACAGATAGCCTGACCAATATCTTCCAACTTACAGATTGGCACAGAGCTGTACTGCCAAAAAGCAACAAAATCCTTGAATTCACAGCTCATGAACTGGTGCATACCCAACAAAGGTTTGGGTTAGGATACTTATTATCCTATTTCAGAAATAAGCTACTGACAATGACTATAGTGGAAGGAGCAGCTGATTTTGTTTCAGAAAAAATCACAGGGCTCAATATCAATGAAAGTATTTATCCTTATGGATATGAAAATGAAAAGGAATTGTGGCAGGCATTTTCTTCAGAGATGTATGGGAATGACATCTCTAACTGGCTTTACAACGGCAATAAAAGTAAAGAACGTCCAGCAGACTTGGGATACTTTATAGGATATAGGATTTGTGAAGCTTACTACAATCAGGCCGAAAACAAAGAAAAAGCGCTTAACAAAATCGTTAAAACCAACAATTATAGACGGCTATTGAAGAAGAGTGGGTATGCGGGAGGAGTTTAAGATTTTTGATTTTAGATTGTAGATTTTAGATTTACGCATGAAGAGATTTAACGGAACCGAAGTATAAAAAGTGTCGCCCTTAAGACAAAGAGTTCATTATCAACAGTATACCCATGTAATCTTTCGCTAAGTTACCCTTTTGAGCTATAAGCTAAAGACGCATTAATCCGAAGGTGCAACCTTCGGATAACACACCAATTGTCAACCATAATCCTCGAGGTTCAACCCGACGCTATAAACATTTGACCTTTTTTGGGTCTCAAGTGTCACGTCCTGATTTTTCTTGATACTTTTTTTGTTGTTTTTAATATCGTCCGTGCCTATGGCACTTTAAAACCAACTCTTAACCATTGATCCCGGCAATAAATTACCGGGCTATTATTTCGGTCATGCCGATGGCATTTGGTCTTATCTTGACAGGTGTTTCAACCAACCCTGTCAATCCCTAATCCTTCTTCCCTCATCCTTTTTTCATCCCTCATCCCTGTTTTTGGCGAAAGGCTTTGTTCAATAGCAAGCATTATGCGGCCAAAAACCAAAATCACACCGTCTACAATTGTCCACGGGTTCAACCCGAGGCTATTAAAATTTGACCCCTTTGGGGTCTCAGATATTCCTAATAGACCACAAAAAGATAACCACTGATATTACTGAATCAGACTTCTTATGGCTGTGAAAAGTTAAAAATGTTAAAGGTTTGGCGGATTGTGGGTGTAGGGGATTTCGCCACACATTTTTTGCTGGGTAAATCTTAAATGATTCTTCATACCCTTTTCCTCCATCCATACCTTCGGGGTTTTGGAAACCCCAAAGGTCATGGACTGCTAACCTTTGAGGTCTTTTTTGGACCTCGAAGGTTTTTTTGTCAGAAAAAGTAGAAACAATAAAAGGCTTTTTTACTGAAAAGAATCTTCGGGGTTTTGGAAACCCCAAAGGTCAACATCAACCCTTCTTAATTCTTTTCTCTTGTCTCTAAAACCAACTCTTAACCTTGATCCCTGCAATAAATTTCCGGGCTATTATTCCGGCAATGCCGATGGCATTTGGTCTTATCTTGACAGGTGTTTCAACCAACCCTGTCAATCCCTAATCCTTCTTCCATCATCCTTTTTTCATCCCTCATCCCTGTTTTTGGCGAAAGGCTTTGTTCAATAGCAAGCATTATGCGGCCAAAAACCAAAATCACACCGTCTACAATTGTCCACGGGTTCAACCCGAGGCTATTAAAATTTGACCCCTTTGGGGTCTCAGATATTCCTAATAGACCACAAAAAGATAACCACTGATATTACTGATAAACACAGATAAAAATTGCATCGTCCTTCGTAAATCAAAACACCAGCACTCCACAAACCACCGACTTTTTCATCCTTCATCCTTCCTCCCTCATCCTTTGCCTTTCCCTTCTTCATTCATCATCCATCATTCGGAATTCGATATTATTCCTAATTCTCCACTTAAAAATGCTCATTAAATATTCTACCAGGAAAAGCCTCGTAAACCTGCCTTCCAAAAGACTAGGTCGTAATCCGTACTTCGTAAATCAAAAGACCAAAACTCCACAAACCACCAACCTTTTATCCTTTCTCCCTCATCCTTCATCCTTTCTCTAAGGAACCCTCCAAAAAAATAAAACATGCTCTTTACCATCCTCTAAGGTTATTTTTTTAACTTCATCTGGTCTCCAGTCTCCCATATCGAATCGATGAGAAATCACTCTTGTACCTTTGGGCAATTGCCAGATTTTTGGTCTCAGTTTGAGGTTGATATCGGGAAAAAGGTAAAGAACCAAAATAGTAGCGTCTGAGAAATCCAACTCAAATAAGTCTCCCTGAATAAATGTAGTCAGGTTTTCAACTCCCTTATCCTTTGCATTTTGCTGCGCCTCGTCGACCAAGTCAGCGTCTATCTCCACTCCTATTGTGTTGATGCCATATCTCATAGCAGCTTCAATAGGTATCCTCCCATCGCCAGAACCTAGGTCATAAAGGATATCTCCTTCTTTGACATCTGCCAATTCCATCATGGCATCCACTACCTCCATTGGAGTGGTGACAAATGGTACCAAATCAGCAAAACCAGGCCCATCACCTTGTGCATGAGTATGAAAAAAGCTGGCAAAAAGAAGTATGCTGCTTATATATGCCTTTATTTCCCAAAATTTCATTTCCATTCCCCCTTCAATTAAATATCAGATTGTCACAACAATCATTCGCTTGCTTTTACAAATAAAATAAAGAATTCAACTCGATTTCACTAAATTAGATTTACTCATGTAAATCTGTACAAAATGAATCCAAAAGTTTTGATTGATGGTGAATTTGTATTGGAAAAATTCCCTCAAAAAGGAGGATGGACTTATGTTTTATTCCCCAACTTGGAAAAGCCAAAGTCTTACTTTGGGATGTTGAAAGTTTCCGGGAAAATTGACAGCTACAAATTGGAAGAGGTTACCTTGATGCCCTTCGGTAGCGGCAAGCTTTTCCTTCCGGTCAATGCCAAGATCAGAAAGGCCATACAAAAAAAAGAAGGTGATACTGTAAAGTTATGGCTGACTCCTCTTTTGGAAGAAGGGGTTGAGACTGATTTTTCTCAAGAAACTATTTTTAGCTGCATCAAGGAAGAACCAGAAGCATGGAGAAATTTTCAGCTGCTCTCCAAAGAAAAAAGACAAGAAGAACTTCAAGAGATTCTTCGCTTTCAAATTGAAGAAAAGAAAATCGAAAAGCTTGTTCAGCTTATTGACAGGTTGAGGTTTTAATTTACTTCTTCAGTATTTACCCTGAAAAAAATCATAGAAGCTACTATTTGCCACAGTAGGGTATTGATGTTTGACTGATATTCATGTAAAACCATGAGAGTTTTTGGTCAAAAAAACCTAATTTCCATGCTGAACCTATTTCACCTCAAACTATGAAAATCTATAAATCAGGCAAAGACATCATCATTGAGTCAGAAGGCAAGCACCACCTCGCCCAATCCAAAAACTGGGATCAACTTGTCAATCAGGAAAACCTGTACCAAAAACTCCAAGAAGAGATTCAGCCATGGACTGAAGTCAATTGGACACCGAAAAACCTTGATGCACCAATAGGCACTCAGGAGATTTGGGCTGCGGGAGTCACTTATTACAGAAGTCGAGAAGCCAGAATGGAAGAGTCAAAAGAAAGCGGTGCTGATGTTTTTTATTCCAAAGTATATGAAGCAGAGAGGCCAGAGCTTTTTTTCAAATCTACCCATTACCGAGTGGCCAAGCCAAGCGGTGAAGTAAAGATCCGTAAAGATTCCAAGTGGAATGTTCCTGAACCTGAACTGACCCTTTTTATCAATTCTAATGGTGAAATAGCAGGATACACCATCGGCAATGATATGAGTTCTAGGGACATTGAAGGTGAAAACCCGCTATACTTACCTCAAGCCAAATGTTACGACCAATCTGCGGCTATAGGCCCTTGCCTTTGGGTTCCAAAAGACCCAATTGACGCTGATGCGAAAATTCAAATGCAAATCGAAAGAAACGGTGCGGTAGTTTTTGAAGGCGAAATTTCAATTGCCCAAATGAAAAGATCACATGAAGAATTGAAATCTTTCCTTTGTAGGGAAATGAGTTTTCCCCAAGGTGTCTACCTGATGACCGGAACCTGTCTTGTGCCAGACGATACATTTACGCTACAGTCAGGCGACTACATCCACATCAGTATTGATGGGATTGGTACCTTGACTAATAAAGTCGCTTAAAAAAGATCGGGTATCTATAAAACCAAAAAAGCCGGAGATTCCGGCTTTTTTGGTTTTGGTTTGTTTTTATCAGAATCCGCTGACTAACCCAATGATCAGGGTAATTACAAAAATTACCAAGAAAATGTAAAATACGAATTTGGCGATGGCCGCTACGCCCTTGGCGATACCGGTAAAGCCCAAAATGGCTGCCAAAAAGGCAATAACTAGTGCAGTAATTACAAATGAAAGCATGATTGTTTGGTTTAGGAGTTAATGATTTATTAAAAACTATCTCAAAAAGTCTATAACCTTTTAAGAATAAATGAACCTATATCAGAGGTAGATATTGTTTGTAAAAACCCGGATTTTATAAATCAATTCTACGGCTTACATGTTGTATTTATATAAGTGTCCGAATAGAAGGTCTTCAGTCTAGAGCCAAGAAACAGGCCAATTATTTTAAATTATGTGGTTGCTGCCATCACTTTGGACTTAAACCGATCTATTCCTGAAGCTGGTACATCCTTTGGAAGTATATCATTATCATTCCAGCCTTCTTGAAAAATTGACAAATCTTTTAACTTTAATTTTACCTTATGAAAGCATCAGATCTTTTTGTGAAAGCCTTAGAAAATGAAGGCGTAAAATACATTTTTGGCGTACCAGGAGAAGAGAACTTAGACCTCTTGCAATCACTTAAAAATTCATCGATCAAACTTATTGTCACACGGCATGAACAGGGTGCCGGATTCATGGCAGCTACCTACGGGAGACTTACGGGTCAGCCTGGGGTTTGCCTTGCCACATTGGGTCCAGGAGCTACCAACCTGGTCACCCCAGCAGCATATGCACAACTCGGAGGAATGCCTATGATGATGATTACAGGGCAAAAACCCATAAAGAAAAGCAAACAGGCACGCTTTCAAATCATCGACGTAGTAGACATGATGAAGCCTGTTACCAAGTACACCAAACAGATTGTCAATTCTAACAATATAGCCTCCCAAATCCGGGAAGCTTTCAGGCTGGCTATTGAGGAAAAACCTGGGGCAGTTCACCTCGAATTTCCCGAAGATATTGCCCAAGAAGATTGTGAAGATTCAGTATATGATGTGGTAGGCCACATTAGCCCTAAGCCCGATGAAAAGGCAATTGCCAAAGCAGTGGAAATGATCCATCAATCAAAATTTCCGCTTTTGCTGATCGGCGCGGGTGCCAACCGTAAAGTTACTTGTGATGCTTTGGGGAAATTTGTAGACAAAACGGGTATTTTCTTCTTCACTACGCAGATGGGCAAAGGAGTGATCGACGAAAGACACCCACAATATCTGGGAACTGCTGCACTTTCCAGTAATGATTTTGTACATGCTGCCATCGAAGCTGCTGACCTGATTATCAATGTAGGTCATGATGTGATCGAAAAACCACCCTTTTTCATGAAAAAAGGAGAAAAACAGGTCATTCATGTCAACTTCTCCCCTGCCGAGGTAGATCCGGTATATTTCCCACAGCTCAATGTAGTAGGTGATATTACCAGCAGTGTGTACAAACTTGCTGAGAAAATACAAACTCAAAACAATTGGGATTTCTCATTTTTCACAAAAGTCAAAAAAGAAGTGGATGGACACCTGTCCAAATATTTTGAAGATGAGAGATTTCCCATGTTACCACAGCGCTTGGTCAATCTCTTGAGAAATAAACTCGCTTCTGAAGATGTGATCACACTCGATAATGGTATTTACAAACTTTGGTTTGCCCGTAATTATATCTGTCACCAACCAAACACCCTTTTGCTTGACAATGCTTTGGCCTCTATGGGTGCCGGATTGCCGTCCGCTTTGATGGTCAAAATGCTCAATCCAGATAAAAACGTGGTTGCAGTCTGCGGTGATGGAGGATTCATGATGAATTCTCAGGAAATAGAAACTGCTGTCAGGCTTGGACTTCATTTGATTGTAATCATCCTCAATGATGAAGCTTATGGCATGATCAAATGGAAACAAGAAGATATGGGATTTGATGACTTTGGATTGGATTACAAAAATCCTGATTTTGTAAAATATGCAGATAGCTATGGTGCCAAAGGACATAGGCCGGAAAATGACAATGACTTCCAAAGAATTATGGACGATTGCCTCAACACGCCTGCGGTGCACATTATCGATTTGCCGGTTGATTATTCCCTCAATCATCCAATTTTGAATGTAATGTTGAAAGAAAAAACAGAAAAACTATGAGTGATAAAAAAAACATAAAAGTAACCTCACCTTATGACAATAGCCTGATCAAAGAATTGCCTTTGATGAGTCAAGAAGAACTGGAGAATGCCATATCAAAGGCCCACAACCTTTTTTCAGACAGATCCAAATGGATTCCTGCGCACAAAAGAATCGATATTCTTGAAAAGGTGCGTCACCTGATGCAGGACAAAATTGAAGAGCTCACCAATACAGCTGCGGGTGAAGGAGGCAAACCCTATCAAGATTCTAAGGTAGAAGTCCTGCGCGCTATCAATGGTGTCAAAATAGCTGCTGAAGAAATCGGGCGTCTTTCAGGGCAACAAATCCCAATGGGCTTGACCGAAGCGACTTCCAATAGGCTTGCCTTTACTACCAGAGAACCCATAGGCGTAGTGGCTTCCTTGTCAGCATTCAACCATCCATTGAACCTGATCGTGCATCAGACCATCACTGCATTTGCAGCCGGATGCCCTGTGATCGTCAAGCCCGCCTCAAATACGCCCTTGTCTTGTGAGGCTTTTATGGAAATACTTCAAGATGCCGGTGTCCCTGAAGGTTGGATACAAATGGTCTTGATAGATAATGAACTTGCTGAAAAACTAGTCACAGATAAAAGAGTCAATTACCTGTCCTTTATAGGATCTGCCAAAATAGGCTGGATGCTCAAATCAAAGCTAGCCCCAGGTACTCGCTGTGCTTTGGAACATGGTGGTGCCGCACCTGTAATTGTAGAACCGGATGCTGAATTGGATGAAATGATTCCAGGGCTGGTCAAAGGAGGTTTCTACCATGCAGGTCAAGTATGTGTATCGGTTCAGAAAGTTTTCGTGCATGAATCAATAGCCAGAGATGTGGCAGAAAAAATAGCTGAAAAGGCCAAAAAACTTAAAGTAGGCCATCCTCTGGAAAAAGACACAGAAGTGGGGCCACTGATCAGAACAGGGGAAGTAGACCGTGTGGAAGAATGGGTAAATGAAGCTGAAAAGAATGGTGCGGAAATCCTTTGTGGTGGTAAGCGTATCTCAGACACCTGTTATGAACCTACTGTACTTTGGAATCCTAGTGCTGAGAGTAAAGTGTCAAAAGAGGAGATTTTTGGACCGGTAGTATGCGTGTATAGCTATAGCGACAGAGATGAAGCAATCAACCTTGCCAACAGTCTTGAATACCACTTTCAGGCAGCAGTCTTCACCAAAGATGTAAATATAGCTTTGGACACAGTCCAGAAACTGAATGCCACTGCCGTCATGGTCAATGACCACACAGCCTTTCGTGCTGACTGGATGCCATTTGGCGGTAGAGATGCCTCTGGAGAAGGTTTGGGTGGAATCCCATACTCCATGCATGAAATGACAAGAACCAAGTTGATGGTTTTTAAAAGTAAATTACTGTAAATTTAGAAAAAGGCCACTGCAAAGACTGGTGGCCTTTTTTTCACAAAACCAATGTAAAAGATGAAGAAAAAAGAATATTCCAACGGAGAAGTAACGGTAATCTGGCAACCTGAAAAATGTATACATTCAGGAATCTGTGTAAAAGGCCTTCCTGGCGTTTTTCGTCCTGATGAAAAACCCTGGATTAATATTGAAGGTGCCAGTACAGAAGATATTGTTCATCAGGTCAAACAGTGTCCATCTGGAGCTTTGGGTTTTTACATGGAAAAAGGACATGAAAAACAGGATGTTTCCGATGATAGAAGTCCTCAAACCGCCGAGGTAATGAAAAATGGCCCATTGATGGTCTATGGAAATATTGAAGTAAAACTACCAGACGGAAGTGTAGAGAAAAAATACAAGACGACTGCATTTTGCCGTTGCGGCAGTTCCAACTCCAAACCATATTGTGACGGTACACATAAGAAAACTGAATTCAAAGATTAGCAGTTTATCAAATTTTAACCATTCAGACTGAAATGCTTCCTAGAATGATTTTTTGAACTAGCTTTTCAGTCTTTTTTTTTATTTTTCTACATGAAGAAATATGGATGGTTACTGCTTTTGGCAGGTTTCGCTTTGGGTTTTGTCGTAGCAAATTCAGGAGATAAAATCAAAAGATCTGATGTAAGAGCTGCGCTCAATCTTTTTCACCTTGATTTTGAAAAAGCTGAAATTGATACCATGCTCAGTTATCTGGAGAGAAACAGAAAAGGTTATGATGAAATGAGAGCATTTTCATTGGGCAATGATGTAGAACCAGCATTGGTTTTTGATCCTTTCCCCAATGATGTACAATTCCCTTTGCAAAACGAGCCTTCAAACTGGGCCATCCCTGAAGACGTTATTCTCCCTGAAGATGATGAAGAAATCGCTTTCATGTCCATTCCCGAATTGGCTTCTCTATTAAAATCAGGGAAATTGAGCTCAAAAAGACTGACTACCATCTATTTGGACAGAATCAAACAATATGATAGCAAACTCCAATCTTTTATCACTGTCACTGAAGAACTGGCACTCAAACAAGCCGAAAAAGCCGATGTAGAATTCCGCGATGGCAATTATAAAGGTATCCTTCATGGGATTCCTTATGGCATCAAGGACTTGGCTGCAGTACCTGAATATCCGACCACATGGGGTGCTGCACCCTATCAGAATCAGGTGATTGATGAGAAAGCAAGTGTGGTAATCAAACTCGAGGAAGCGGGAGCAGTTCTTCTTGGCAAAGTTGTTTCGGGAAGTTTGGCTAGAGGAGATGTTTGGTTTGGTGGAAAGACCAAAAACCCATGGGATCTCAATCAGGGAGCCACAGGTTCTTCTGCCGGGGCAGGTGCTGCTACTGCGGCAGGGTTGGTTGCCTTTTCCATAGGTACCGAAACTTTGGGATCCATCGTCTCTCCATCTACACGCACTGGAATCACCGGTCTGCGCCCCACTTATGGAGCCGTCAGCAAAGCAGGTTTTATGGTGCTTTCCTGGAGTATGGACAAGGTCGGGCCAATCTGTAGAAGCGCAGAAGACTGTGCTATTGTGTATGATTATATAAGAGGCGAAGATCCTAAAGACAGAAGCTCAAAACCGACCTCAACTGAACTCAATCAGTTTATTGATATTCATGGGCTTAAAATTGGATATGTTGAAGATCAATTTAATGCTGACACTGCTAGAAACAATGTCAACAACAAATTGACCTTGGAGGAATTACGGTCCATGGGGCTGAATTTAGAAGCTGTACAATTACCCAAAGACTATCCCTTTGATGTTTTTGACATCATTCTTCGTGCAGAGTCAGGTGCATTTTTTGATGAGTTGATTACCAAAGAAGGACACAGGGAAATGGTAGAGCAACATAAAGGCTCCAGGGCAAATTCCCTCAGACAATCACGGTTGATTCCAGCTGTGGAATATCTTCAAGCCAATAGACACAGGCGAAGGTTGATTGAAGAAGTACATCAGATTTTCAAGGATTATGATGTGATAATTTCGCCGACATTTGGAGGAGAGCAGATGCTTATCACAAATCTTACCGGGCATCCCGCTCTCAGTGTCCCCAATGGAATCGACAATGAAGGACATCCAACAAGCATTACATTCCTTGGAAACTACTTTGAAGAAGCAAAAATGCTGCAATTGGCAAAAGCCTATCAGCAGACGTTTGCCCACCCCAAGGGCAGGCCATCGGCTTACAAGCAATAGACAGACGATACTTTTATCAAAAAATGTTTTGGTATATTTGATTATTGCCTTTTCAACTAAACCCAGCATTTATGAAAACTGAAACGAAGTGGCAGGAAGAAATTGCCTTTCTCAACGATATCATGAGAAGAACTGAAATGTCACATAGTATCAAATGGGGCATAGATGTTTACACCTATAACGGCCAAAATATTGTCGGTATTTGTGGTTTCAAAAATTATGTTGGACTGTGGTTTTACAATGGTGTCTTTATGTCCGATCCCGAAAGTGTATTTTTCAATGCACAAGAAAACAAGACCAAAGCTTTAAGACAATGGAGGTTTTCAGGAATGAATGAAATCAACGATGCTTTAGTGCTTACCTATATCAAAGAAGCCATTCAAAATGAAAAAGAAGGTAAAAGGTGGGTTCCGGAAAAGTCAGGCGAGCTAGAAATTTCTGGATTATTGGCCAATGCTCTCAAAGAAAACGACAAATTGAATGAAGCTTTTGAACAGTTGAGCAATTCTAAACAAAAGGAGTACTTAGAACATGTCAATTCGGCAAAAAGAGAAGAAACTCAGATAGCTCGCTTAGAAAAGATCAAACCGATGATAATGGAAGGAAAAGGGCTCAATGATAAATACATTAAAAAGTAATATGTATTTCCAAAATTCAGTGGTTAATCACATTACCTTCCTGTTCCCACCATTCAGATTCTTAAATACATGCCTTCAGTAGTAAGGTTGGTTCTAAACTATAGTTTGATTTTCTAAATAGGTTTATGGTATGTTTGTCAGATGATTTTTTAGTTTTCCACGCCCATCACCTATAACTCAAAATCGACAGAATCTAAGTAAAGATTAAAAAAGAAATGCTAAATAAAGTAGTTCACAATCTTTATTTACAAAATGAATAACGATATTGTAAGGAACCGTATTGAGGTATAAGTTATGCCTTCAAAATCCACCCACAATCAAATTCCATCTACCATGGCAATTTGGAGTATTCAAAATACTTTCTTAACCATTATCCATTTTTCTTCGGAGGATCTATCTCGCCTGATAGAGTTCTTATTGTCACTTGAAAATACAGAAGATCAATTTTTCATTCTCAATCACCCCATTACCAAAAATGAACAGGAAAACATCCAAAAGGCCTTAGCGCATAGTTCTGAGTTGAAATTGGTGAAATTTGAGAAGGAAGAAGCTTTGAAGAAGAGTAAAATCTACTATTCAGAAAAAGAGTTTTTCGAAAAAAACAGTTCCGATTACCTATCCAACATTTATCTCAAGGAAGAAGAAAATGCTTCTTTTATCGAGAAATACTCCCTTTTGGCGGTTGTACTTTCAGGTAAAAGTACCGGATTGGCTGCCAAACTTTCCCTTTTGAAAAACAATAATGCCTATGTTTTGGTGGAAGAGCCGACAGATTGTAGATTTCCTGAAAACTCCGAACTCACCATTCAGTCTGAGCTGGCGGATGCAATTTTGGACAAAAAAGAACTTCCCAATCACCTTAAAAAAATATACCAAGGCAAATTTAGAATCCCATCCTTTAGCCGACTAGAAGCTAGTTTTACCAAAGACTTAATTGAGAAGCTACAAAGTGTTTTTTTCCTCTTCAATCAAGATGGAGAGATGTTGCTTTGGAATAGAATGGTCAATCAGGTAACAGGTCGCTCGGATGAGGAGTTGGGCAAGTTTGATGTGATTGACTTTTTCCCTAACAATGAAAAAAAGGCTATCAGGTCAAAAATACAGGTAGCGTTTCTACATGGGCAGTCAAGTCTTGAAGCCAATATTTTGCATAAAAATGGAGAAGTAAAACCTCATTTTTTCCGAGCATCATTCATCTATTTTCAAAATCAAGCCTGTCTCTATGGGGTAGGCGTTGACCTCACAGAGCAGAAGCAAAACCTCTTTGAAATCAGTATGATGACCAACAATACTGACGAGGCTTTCATATTCATAGATAGGTCTCTGAATGTAGTTTCTTACAATAAAAAGTTTGAGAAAAAGTACAAAGAGTTTTTCAGAAAGAAAGTAATCAAACACGAGAGCATTCTCAATTATACTAATCCATCCAAAAGGAATCAATTGGCTGAAATGTATAGTAAAGTACTAGAGGGAGAAACCTTTGTGACTGAAACCATAGTAACTGATGCAAAGGGAAAGGAACTAATCTATGAATTTACCCATAAGCCTGCTAAAAATGATAGTGAAGAAATTTTAGGGGTTTTCATTTCAGCATCAGATGTGACTTTGAAAAAAACTGCCGCTGAACAGTTGAAACAAAGTGAAAAGAAATTTAAGACCCTTGTACAGGAAGGATCCGATCTGATTGCAGTCTTGGATGAAAAAGGTAATTATAAATTTGCCAGTCCAAATCATGAAATCAATTTGGGGTACAGCAGTGAGGATTTACTGCATACATCTGCCTTTGCATTGGTTCATCCTGATGATAAAGCTGATTTACAATTCAAGATTCAAGCACTCAGCACCCAAAAAAGAGTCACATCACTCCCCTATCGGATCAAACACAAAGAGTCTGGCTGGAGATGGATGCAGGCCTCTGCTACTTACCTGAAAGATGATCCAAATATTGAAGGATTATTGATCAACAGCACTGACATTACCGACCTGGTCCATACCCAAAAGAAGCTGGAATCCAGTAATGAATTGTTCCATTATATCCAAAAAGCCACCAATGAAGCTGTTTTTGATTGGGATGTAAAAACCGATGAATTCATTTGGGGAGAAGGATTCAAGAGAATTTTTGGGCATCAAGCTGACATAAAAAGATTCCAATTAGAGCACTGGGTAGGTTTGATACATCCCACTGATGCTAAAAGGGAAAAGTTGAGGTGGGAAAATTTTCTTGAAGATAAGTCAAGGTTTCAATGGAACAATGAATTTAGATTTTTAGACAGCAATGGAAATTATCAATTTGTCGAAGAAGTAGCCTACTTGATCAGGGATGATGAAGGCAAGCCAATGAGAATGATTGGCTCTCTTAGAGAACAATCACACCTTAAACTTGACATGTTGAAGAATAATTTTTTGGCAGAAATAGGACAGTATTTCAAAAATGAATCAAAGACCAAGTTGATCCTTGACAACATCCTCGATCATCTGATCAAAATGAGTGAATCCGAGTTGGGAGAAGTATGGATGGTAAACAGCAAAAGAAAAAAAATTAAGCTATACACTTGGCTTGAAGGAACTGAAAATTTAAAAAAATTCTATTCGATTGAAAAGGACCGTACTGACTTTAATGAGGGAGAAGGCTTACCCGGAAAAACTTGGCAGTCAGGCAAAAGTCAAACTTGGCAAAAAAATTCCGGTAATAACGAATTTGTCCGTTCTAAAGGACTCAATCAATTAAAGGCTAACTCTATTATCTGTTTTCCATTGAAATATAATGACGAGGTGATCGCAGTTATTTTGCTAGGGAGCTTAAACAATCAAAATCAGGATTTTTATTATCAAATGTATTTCCGTCACTTGGAGAATTACCTTGGCTCAGAAATAGTCAGGAAGCAACAGCAAGAAGAGGTAAGTGCATTTTTTGAGAATGCCCCCGATATTCTTGCTATAGCAGATTCAGACGGGATGTTCAGAAAAGTTAATCCTGCATTTACCAAACTATTGGGGTATTCTCACGAGCATTTGACCTCTCAACCATTCGTCAACTTCCTTCATCCCGATGACTTAACTCCTACCAACAAAGAATATAAAGAAACCATCTCTGGCCTAAGGCAATCTGACAACTTTGTCAACCGATACCGTACAGTCAATGGCGATTACAAATGGATATCCTGGAAATCATCTGAAGTTTTTGGTGAGGAAGGTGTTGCCTATGCATTTGGAAGGGATGTAACTGATAAAGTCAAACTCAACAATCTTCTGGAAGATTCTAACAGGCTTGCAAAACTCGGTAGTTGGGAAGTAGACCTGAGTGATGGTAGCAATTACTGGTCATCCATTACAAGAGAGTTGATGGAGGTTCCCGATGATTTCTCCCCCACCCCAGAGAGTGGTATTCAGCTTTACAAAGAAGGATCTTCAAGAGAAAGTATCAGAGAAGCCGTGAAATTATGCATAGAAGAAGGTCATTCTTTTGACCTAGAGGTAATATTGGTTACTTACAAAGGGGATGAAAAATGGGTAAGAGTACTTGGTAAGGCAGAAAAAAAAGGAGGAAAAGTATCTGCAATTTCCGGAAGTATCCAGGATATTTCCGAAAGGAAAGCGGCCGAGATGGAGTTAAGGAAGTCAAACGAACGCTTTGAAAAAGCTTCTATGGCTTCCAATGATGCTATTTGGGATTATGATGCTGAAGCCGATAAACTCTACTGGTCTAATGGTTACAAAACATTGTTTGGTCATGATCCTGGTAGCTCAAGTCAAAAACTTCAAGGCTGGTTGGATAAAATCCACCCAAAAGATTTCCAAAGAATAAAAACCAGTTGGGACAAAATGCGAAATGACCCCAACATGGAGTATTGGAAAGAGGAATATCGCTATGAAAAGGCGGATCGCAGCTATGCCACGGTAGAAGATCGGGGTCTGATTGTCAGGAACAAAACGGGGCAAGCCATTCGGATAGTAGGCGCGATGTCGGATATCAGCCAAAGAAAAGAATT
Organism: Mongoliibacter ruber; assembly: GCF_003003005.1. Classification (GTDB taxonomy): domain Bacteria; phylum Bacteroidota; class Bacteroidia; order Cytophagales; family Cyclobacteriaceae; genus Mongoliibacter; species Mongoliibacter ruber. Next base: position 64,602 of record NZ_PVTR01000014.1, on the reverse strand, counting down.
TGAAGCATCTCTTCAGGAACTCAACAGCGAACTGAAAAAACAGGCCAAGGAATTGGAAATGTCTAACTCAGAATTAGAGCAATTTGCATATGTAGCATCTCACGATTTGCAGGAACCACTTAGGATGGTCAGCTCCTTCTTGATTCAGTTAGAAAAACGATATGGAAATGAACTAGACGATAAAGCCAAACAATACATTCATTACGCAGTGGATGGAGCGCAAAGAATGAAACAGATCATTTTGGACTTATTGGATTTTTCGAGAGTGGGCAAAAATGAAGGAGACAAAACACTTATAGACCTCAATGAAGTAGTGGAAGAAGCCCTTTTGATGCATAGAAAAAGCATAGAGGAAAAAAATGCACAGGTCACTGTCGAGTTTATGCCAAAAGTTTTGGGCTATAAAACCCCTTATTTTCAGCTTTTTTATAACTTGATCAACAATGCTTTCAAATATTCAAAAGAAAATGTCCCTTTACAACTAAACATAACAGTCAAAGAGATTAAAAAGAATTGGCAATTTTCAATCCATGACAACGGGATTGGGATAGAAAAAGAATATTTCGACCGGATATTCATCATTTTCCAGCGCCTACATGGTAAGGATCAATATGGAGGAACTGGTATGGGGCTTAGCATAGTCAAGAAAATTATAGAAAACTTTAATGGGGAAATCTGGGTGGAATCAGAATTAGGTCTTGGTACAACTATCCACTTTACCCTACCCAAAATTAAAGCATGAATATCTGGAAAACATACTCACTGCATATCAGAAAAAATTTCGGACTTGATACCGGAGATTTGGATACCTCTTTACAATGGAGAACAATGCTTACCTATTACAGCGTTTTGTTCATTATTCCCCTTGTATTGATTCCCTACTTCCCCGGAGTCATATTTGCATTTCAATCCGAATACTTCAGCATAGTCATTCTAGATACTGTGGCGGTGGGCTTTTTAGTAGCCGCTGGATTTTTACCTAAAATCGCAATCAGTACCAGAAAATTTCTCTTTGTTTCTACTTTTTATATGGTATCATTTGGGTTCATGTTTATCATAGGTCTATCAGGTCCAACCTTTTTATACATGTTAGCCGCAAGCTTTTTCTGCACCATACTTTTCCCGGTCAAGTATGCCTATTATCCTACAATAGCCAATGTCCTCTTTTGCGTCATCATTGGATTACTTATCCCACTTGACGTTATGTTTTGGAAAGATGAACCTACGCACAACCTTCCTCAATTTGTTGCTGTAGCATCAAACCTGATTTTCTTAGGATTTTTTTCCTCGGCTTTATTCCCTAAAGTATTTGACTTGTTGGAAAAATCCATCAACAATGAAAGGATGTTAAAAGCCCAACTCAACCAACAAAATGATAATTTAGAAAAGGCCTTGAATACCCTAAAAGAAAAAAATGCAGAGCTGGAAACATTTGCTTACTCGGCCTCACATGACCTACAGGAACCTCTCAGAATGATTACTGCATTCCTGCATCAGTTAGAGAAAAACTACATCTCTTTGCTCGATGAAAGAGGCAAAAAGTATATTTATTTCGCTTCAGATGGGGCTGTCAGGATGAAAGACATGATTGAAGGCTTATTGGATTACTCCAGAGTAGGGAGATTCGATGGAGAAAAATCAATAATCAACCTGGATGAGCTTGTCCATAGCACCTTAAGACTATTTCAGGAATCAATCAAAGAAAAGAAAGCCGAAATTATTGTTCATCCATTACCCACAGTTGAAAGTTATGCACCCCCTATTTCTCAGATATTTTTAAACCTGATCAGCAATGCACTAAAATATTCCAAGTCAGACATACCCCCTATTATTGAAATCAGTAGTGTAGAAAAAGAAACGTATTGGCAATTTTCAGTCAAAGACAATGGGATTGGGATTGAAAAAGAATTCCACGATAGGGTATTCAATTTATTTCAAAAATTACACCATAAGAAAGATTATGAAGGTACAGGAATTGGACTTGCGATTGTGAAAAAATGCGTTGAAAATCTGGGCGGTACAATACTTTTGGAATCCGAAATTGAAAAAGGGAGTATCTTTTCTTTCAGTATCCCAAAAAAAACATAATATTAGCACGCAAATTAGTTCAAATGGCAGGTTCTAAAATCCATATTTTACTGGCAGAAGACAACGAAGGTGATATTCTGCTGACCTCAGAGTTGATTGAAGAAATCTCAATCAACTGTCCACTCTCGGTGGTCAGAGATGGAGCGGCAGCAGTTGATTTTTTATACAAAAGGGGGAATTTCAAAAATGCTTCCCTTCCGGACTTTATCCTATTGGACATCAATATGCCTAAAAAAAGTGGGCTTGAAGTTTTGGCTATTCTAAAAAATGACCCCAAACTTAAAGATATTCCAACAGCTATTTTGACCACTTCCTCTTCCTTCAACGACAAAATGACTGCACAGCAAAACAATGCTGACTACTTTTTCACCAAGCCTCTTGAAGAAATGGACCTCCAAAAAGTCTTAAACAAACTGCAATAATTGCATATATGCCTTAAAAACAACCGCCAAACGCATTCATGAATAAAACCCTTTCTGTGATCGTGATATCACAGTTTTTATGTACTTCTCTTTGGTTCGCAGGTAATGCCATACTCCCCGAACTGGCCGCTTCTATTGCGCTTTCACCAAGTTTTCTAGGTCACCTTACTTCAGCTGTACAATTGGGATTTATAGCCGGAACTTTGATTTTTGCCATATTCACCATCGCAGACCGCTTTTCTCCTTCATGGGTGTTTTTTACATGCGCGATAATAGCTTCTTTTTTCAATTTTGCCTTAAGCATAGATGGCATATCGGCCTTGAGTATTTTGGTTTCAAGATTTGGAACAGGGTTCTTTTTGGCAGGAATATACCCTGTAGGAATGAAAATCGCTTCTGATTACTTCCAAAAAGGTTTAGGAAAATCACTTGGATTACTGGTAGGAGCTTTGGTATTGGGCACCGCATTTCCGCATTTTGTACGGACATTTACCAGCGGACTGGACTGGCATTATGTGGTTTATGTCACCAGTGGTTTGGCTTTGGCTGGCGGATTTATGATGGCAGTCTGGGTGCCTGACGGGCCATATCGTAACCGTTCCAAAGGATTTGATTTCACTTTGTTTTTCTCGGTTTTTCAAAAACAAAAATTCAGAAAAGCTGCTTTTGGCTACTTTGGACATATGTGGGAATTGTATGCATTTTGGGCATTTACACCTGTTTTTTTGACTGCATATGGACTAAAGCATCAAGACAGTTTTGACCTATCATTATGGTCTTTCGTCATCATTGCAATAGGAGGCATATCCTGTGCGGTAGGCGGTATACTTTCCGAGAGATTCCTTCCAATCCAAATTGCACGTCTATCGCTTTCCTTGTCAGGCATTTGTTGCATCTTATCTCCTTTGATATTTTTACAGCCATTTTCAATAATTATGCTTGCATTTATGATGTTTTGGGGTGTAGTCGTTACAGCCGATTCGCCAATGTTCTCTACATTGGTAGCACAAAATGTCCCCACCCACAACAAAGGAACAGCCCTGACCATAGTCAATTGTATAGGTTTTGGAATCACCATCTTCAGCATACAATTGTTGAACTGGCTTCAAGTGATAATCAATCCGGCATATCTACTGATCATACTTTGTCTAGGACCTTTATTTGGTTCTATGAATATTGTGCAAAAGAATTTTTCACAGTCAGAAAAATAGTTTAATTCAAAAGACCTTACCACTACCTGGTTTTGAAGGTGGGAAATGAATGATTAGACCACAATAGATTAATTCAAGTATTTTTTATATAATTAGAATAAATTTGACTATTTCTGAGAGAAATTGACATATTCTTTTATATTTACTTATATGTACAAAAAAATACACATTCTACTAGTGGAAGATAATGAGGGTGATATTCTACTGACTCAAGAAGCGCTGGAGCAAAGAAAAATCAATAACCAACTTAGCATTGCAAGAGATGGACAAGAAGCATTGGATTTTGTGTACAAACGTGATAAATTCGAAAATGTAGAAGAACCAGACCTGATACTTCTTGACATCAACCTACCAAAAAAAAGTGGTCATGAAGTCCTACAAAAGATCAAATCAGATGAAAAGTTCAGGCATATACCGATTTTGATGCTAACCACCTCCTCTTCCAATATTGACATTTTTTCATCCTACACCAACCACGCCAACAGCTATATTACCAAGCCTGCGGAAGTTGATAATTTTTATGATGCCATTGCGTCAATAGAAGAGTTTTGGATGAATACAGCCAAACTTCCGAAACCATAAGTTTCATACATTCTCTTGAGCTTTCTACGAAATCCCTAAGGAGTCTTTACCTTTTGAAATGAAAAAATTGACCCGAAAACTACATCATTCAGGTCAATTTATTTTTTTAGTAGCACTTATGACCCTTTGCCTATCCGAGATTCAAATTTACTTTTTGCCCTGATTTTACCGCAAGAAATATGGCATCAATGATTTTCATATCTTTCAATCCTTCTTCTCCATCCACAGGGATTTCAGGTTTTTTGCCATCATAAATGATTGCTGCCATTTGATCCATCTGAGTCGTCTGATGTGTCACATGTGGCTTGGTGATGTCGCCGTCATGAGACCATGCTTTAATGGGACCATAGCCGGTTGAAGGCTGCATTTCAACAAAACCTTTGTCCCCTAGAAGGAAAAATTTATCGAGGTAATTCATGCTATAAGTAGACAAACAAGAGGCTATAACCCCACTCGGAAAACCCAATTGAAAAGTAATCGTCTCATCTACTCCCTCTTTGAATTTGACCGGATCAGTTTTGACTTCCTGAGCTGTCACCCAAATAGGCTCCTCTCCTACCATATACCTGGCACCATTTATTGCATAAATGCCAATATCCATCATTGCCCCACCACCGGCAAGGTCTTTATCAAGTCTCCATTGTGTAGGGTCTCCGATTATAAACCCGCTCAAGCCTTGAAAAAACTTAACCTCCCCAAGATCGCCGTTTTGACGTTTCCTGACTGCATTCAAGGTGTTGGCTTCAAAATGCATCCTGTAGCCAATCAGGAGTTTTACGCCAGCTTTTTCACAGGCTTCTACCATTTCCTTACCTTCTTGGGCATTGATTGACATGGGTTTTTCGCATATAACATGCTTACCGGCAGCTGCCACCCGCAGACATTGACCGTGATGTTGCGCATTTGGCGTGATGATATAGACTGCATCTATTTCGGGGTTATCCTTTATTGCATCAAAATTCTCGTAATTATACCGACTGCCTTCGGGCACATCATACTTGGCACCCCATGATTCTAATTTATCAGGAGTCCCTGAGATCAATCCTGTGATTTTGGCTCTTTTACAATCCTGCATTGCCTTGGCGACTCTATCAGCATAGCTTCCAAGACCCATTAGGGCAACTTTCAGAACAGGCCCATCTTGCACCTCAGGAATATACTCAGACTCAGGTTGGATGTAGGCGCTGCTGCCTATGGCAAATGGCAAAATCCCAGCACTTACAGTTAAGTGCTGTAAAAAGGTTCTTCTAGAATTCATGTTATCAAGGTTTAAAGGTTTTAAAACACCTTTAATATAGGCATAAAAAAATTACTTACTTATTTTGATTGCTTCTAAAAGCAGTCAACTTGTGATGGAAGGGTGCTAAAATATACCCGGAATTTTGAAGTTTACCCTGTTTTTAAACAAGGTTATTCTAAAGAATGATCATGCCATTTTAAAACCCATCAAACAGCCATTGGGTACAATGGTAAATAAGTTGCTGGTGTTTTGTGTATTTAAGAAATTACAGACTTTTATTTCTTAAAAGAGGTTAAACTAATGTTTATTCTAAAACAGAAGCTTTAAACCCTTCGTCTTCGATGTAATTACTTCCTAAATTTTCTCCTAATGAAAAACATCAAAGAATTGAAAAAAGCCATCTCCGTTTTTAAGTCTTATGGCATACCCTTGACAGGTCAAAGAAAAACAGCTAATTTTTACCTAGAACTCCACATGGACTGGATTTTTGTAAATGGATTGATTTATGAGTTGGAATTGGAGCTGAACAAAGAAATTCAAGAAGACAAAGTGAAAGATATTCAGACACCTTCAGAGGCTATAGCCTACCTTTTAAGTGCTTGACAAACTCTTCTGTTGATTTGGTGGTTGTGTTGAGAGAGATGAAAAAATTAATTGGATTTTCCTTCGTACTAGCACTCCCTATTTTTATTTGGATAATGGCAAAACCCACTACATCTGAAAAGATAAGTTATATATCAAACCCTAACTTGGAAACCATATCAGCACCTCCTGAATGGAAAGGTACGCCTATAGATGAGAAGGAAAGATTTGTAAATTTATACCACCCTTTTGAGTCTAGTTTTGCTGATTTGCTCAAATGGCAGACCAGCAAAAACCCCTATAAAGAAGAAAAGGAAAGTGAAAACAGAACCTTGATCGTTGATTTCGACCCTGAAGACCTACTTGGTGAAGAGGACTACATGTTATGGCTAGGTCATGCCACTTACCTATTGAGACTAAGTGGCCAAGTGATTTTGATTGACCCTATACTGATCGACAATACATTTTTAAAGAGAGATAGCAAGCTGCCATTTCCTATCGAGGAGCTCCCTCCTTTGGATTTCATCATGATTTCCCACAATCACCGAGACCACTGTGACAAGCAGACCATTCAATTTCTCTCCAAACAACATCCAAAAGCCAAATTCCTGACTGGGCTGGGACTCAAAAAAGTCATCAAATCATGGACAGAGGGACAGGAAATACAGGAAGCGGGATGGTATCAGCAATATCAAATTGACAAAACTGCCATCAATATCACCTATGTACCAAGTAGACATTGGTCCAAAAGGTGGCTTTGGGATGACAATAAAAGCCTCTGGGGAGGATTTTACTTCCAAACCCCTCAACAAAAAATTTACTTTATGGGAGATTCCGGTAAAGGTCCTCATTTTGAAGACATCAAAAATACGCTTGGTGCACCTGATTTTTGCCTGATGGGAGTTGGCGCTTTTAGGCCAGAGTGGTTTATGAACCAATCACACATCAGTCCAACTGATGCCATTGATGCCTTCAATGTGATGGAAGGAAAGTTCTTTATACCCATGCACTTTGGTACTTTTGACCTTTCAGACGAACCAAGGATGGAACCCTGGGATATTTTGGTGGAACATAGTGAGTTGATTCAAGGCCAGCTGATTGAACCCATGATAGGCCAAAACTTACTGAAATCGGAGGGACAATAAATAATCAGGAATAAGTTCTTCAAGCTTAGTCCTAAAAAAATAAAAATTAATCAATGAAGAATATCAAAGTAATTGCATTTGACGCAGATGATACATTATGGGTAAACGAACCCTACTTTAGAGAAGCAGAAGATAAATTCTGTGAATTGGTAAAAGATTACCTGCCCAAAGAAGAAGCCAACCAAGAGTTGTTTAAAACTGAAATCAATAACCTGCCTTTGTATGGCTATGGTGTGAAGGGATTTACACTTAGCATGATCGAGGCGATAATGAATATAACTGATAAAAAAGGTCCTCTGCATCTTGTAGAAGGGGCTTTGGCAATTGGCAGGGAGATTCTTGGCAAGCCAATCGAGCTGTTGGAAAATGTGGAAAAAACACTAAAATCTCTAAATGGAGACTATAGACTGGTCATGGCCACAAAAGGAGATTTGCTTGACCAGGAAAGGAAATTATTGAAGTCAGGCTTGGCCAGGCACTTCCACCACATCGAAATAATGAGCAATAAAAATAAGGAAGATTTTCAAAAGTTGATCCGTCATTTGGATTGCGCACCTGATGAATTTCTCATGGTAGGCAACTCACTTCGGTCTGATATCCTACCTGTTTTGCAGGCAGGAGGTTCTGCTGTATATGTTCCTTATCATATCACATGGGAACATGAAAAAATCGATCATCACATTGAGCATGACAATTTTCATCAAGTCGACACTATCAATGAAATTATTCCACTTTTAAAAGGTGAGGATTGTTTGAGTAGAAATTGATTGCTGTTTTGAAAATGCTGATTTGATCCGTTGATCAATTTTCTTTTGGGCTACTTCATGAATTAAGTTAATTTACGTTTATGAAGTCAGCCCTCTTTTTATTAGCAATCATTGTGCTATGGACGCCAATCCAAGCTCAAAACATATTGATATACACCCACAATGGTGAGGGTTATGTTCATGACAACGTTGAGGCCAGTACCCAGGCATTGTTAGGGATCGGAGAATCAAACTTCTATACGATGCAGGTAAGTGACGATCCTGATTTTTTCAAACCTGAGAATCTCTCTAAGCTTGATTTGGTAATTTTCAACAATACCAACAATGAGGCTTTTTACACAGATGCACAGCGAAAGGCCTTTAAAGAATTTATAGAAAAAGGCGGGAGCTTTGTAGGCGTCCATATCAGCACAGGTTCCGAAAGAGAATGGCCTTGGTTTTGGGAAATGCAAGGGGGTAAATTCCGAAGCCATCCAGCTTATCAGGCTTTTGACATAAAAGTGATCAACCCCCAGCATCCAGCTACAGCGTTTTTGCCAGACATTTGGAAATGGGAGGACGAATGCTACTATTTTGACCATCTAAATCCTGCCATCACCATCCTATTGGCGGCTGACCTCAGGACCATTGAAGACCCGCAAAAAGATACTTATCCAGGTAGTATTTTCGGCAATTATACCCCACTTTCCTGGTACCATCATTTTGGAAAGGCTAGGGTTTTTTACACTGCACTGGGACACAAAAGCGAGCATTACAGTGATGCGACTTTTTTAAAACACCTGACTGAAGGAATCAAATGGACATTAAGCAAATGAATAGGATTTTGATTTTTGTGTGTTCCATCAGCATTTTGGCCTGTTCTATGCCTGAAAAGGAGGGATTAGGGCATAAGGTCATTGGATACATACAACTTGAAAACTCCATCCTTGAAATCACTGAAGTCATTGACAGTCTTACTGTGCCTTGGGATATAGAAACTGCAAGATCAGGAGAGTTGTGGTTTACAGAAGTAGCAGGAAATGTATACAGGTATGATTTAGAGACGGGTGAAAAAAAGCATGTCCTGACTGTATCTGATATCCTGGCTAAGAAGTCTTATGGATTGTTGGGGATGACAGTACATCCTGAGAAAAACTATGTATTTATACACTATACCTTTGCTATCCCGAGGGAGGGTATGGATGAAAAAGTGAGTTCCAGGTTAGTCCGATATGAAATTGGAAAAGACACTCTGACCAATCCCCGAATCCTACTGGACAGTCTTCCCGGTGCGACCTTTCACAATGGGTCCAGGTTGGTAATTGGTTCAGACGACAAGCTCTATTTTTCTTTGGGAGATGTGGGTAAAACTGACAGGACCCAAGACCTTGATTTTTTGGGAGGTAAGGTCCTCAGGATAGAACTTGATGGAGGCATTCCTGAAGACAATCCTTATCCAAAGAATCCAGTTTGGGCCATGGGATTGAGAAACACACAAGGTTTGGTATTTGGGAAAAACAACCAACTCTATGGTTCAGACCACGGCCCTCTCAATGATGACGAGGTCAATTTATTGGTAAAAGGTGGCAATTACGGTTGGCCTGATGTACAAGGTTTTGCTGATTCTGAGGAGGAAAAAACCTACCAAAAGGAGCATCAAACAATAGATCCACTAAAGGCCTGGACACCGACTATTGCCACTGCCGGGATTTCTTACTTGAAAAAGGGAATCATTCCAGAATGGGACAATAGCCTTTTGCTTGTCAGCATGAAAGGGATGTCATTGCGGGTTTTGCACTTGAATGACGAAGGAACAGCTATTACCGAAGAGGGCATTTACTTACAAAAATATTTTGGCCGGTTGAGAGATGTTTCCATAGCAGAAAATGGCGACATTTTCATCAGTACCAGTAATAGAGACTGGCACCCAAGGTTCCAGCCTTGGATGTATCCCGAGCTTCCTGAAGGGCCAGACAAAATACTTAAAATTAGGATACTACAAGCTGAAAACGCGATAAACCATATTCTCCCCATCTTTCAAAAAGAAAAGGAAACAATGGTCTTGATGGATGAAAACTGGTCTTTTGAGGTCAGTGAGGACCTTGAAAAAGGAGCACAACTCTATACCCAACATTGCCTTACCTGTCATGGTCCCGATGGAAAAGGAGCAGAGGGATTGATACCTCCATTGGCTGCTACAGAATGGGTTACAGGTGATAAAGGGCGCCTGATTCGGGTAATGCTTCAAGGCCTATCGGAAGAAATAACCGTCAATGGACTTGACTACCACCAGGAAATGCCTTCATACCGACACCTCAGCGATGAAGAGATTGCGGAGATCCTGACTTTTATTAGAAACAGTTTTGGCAACAATGCAGGAGCCGTGATTCCAGGGGAAGTTTTCGAAGAAAGAAAAGCACTTTAAAAATTTGTGTTCCCATGATTTTATGCTAGAAGCTAATTTAAGCTAGTCTTTTCAAGATTTCGATATTGGTGGATATTGGGCATTCCTCCTATTGATTTAATTATCAATGATTTAAATGAAATTTAGACTTTGCTGGTATAATTCAGTATTTGCATTTATAAAAAGTGCCGCTAAAAAATAAAGCGGCAGAAGGATAGGTTTCCCAAAAGTTGTGTTCACCCCAAACCGACGGTGGTTTCCCCATTTTACCGTCTGTTCTTAACCATATCCGCTATGCTTAATTATGTTACCTGATTTTGGAAATCTTTTAAAAAATCCTGCTCCTGATTAAATATACATTCTTCAAAAAAGAATTGAAGGGGATAACTGATCTAAGAGAAATGCTTCTGAGTTACTTTATCAATTTACTTTTCCGGCTATTCATCCAGGAATATAAAAAGCCCAGACAAACGAAAAGCACAAACATTCCAAAAATCCAAAAAAACCTCTTTCCTGCTTGAGCCGGCATCATTACCTCTGCCCTGCCGACCAATACATTTCCTGCCCAAAAATAAGGAAGCTGCATCACTGATTCATTTTGATCCATAAATTCCAATTTGGCTTTTTGCATGGCCACATCAGCTGGCAAACCTTTGCTCAGGTATTTGTAAAACAATTCGGTAATCTGATAAGTAGTTTTACTTTCTACTTCCCAAAGTGTTGTCACGCTTGATGGAATTCCGGCTGCGGCAAAACCCCTCGCCAAAGAAAAAATTCCTTCCCCACTTATATTTTTCCCTATTCCTGTATTGCATGCAGCCAATACGATCAGCTGAGTTGACAAGTCTCCCAACAATTGTAACTCTGACAATGGCATAGATTCATCATAAAAATATAGCCTGGGTTCAATGCCTTCAGCATCGGCTACAGCATGGGAATAGAGCTGAACAATAGAGTATTGGGACAAATTATCCAGAAAACTCTGCTTTGTGGCTTTTTCATGCGTCACAAAATGATTCCTTGGAAAAAATGTATTGATCCTTTTCAAGGACAGGTCAGCCCCAAGCAGACTAGCTTGCTGAAGTTCTGCTTTGAATTCAACAGGAGCTAGGCCGAAAACCTGGTGTTTGGCTGTGGGTTTCATGTGCTTTTGCAAGAATCCTGCAGAGTAGCTATAACTCAATGCATGACTTTGAACCATATAGGAATCAGGGTCTTGACGGTCTTTCATCAATAGCTCGAATGGAACAAAATATTCATCTGGCGAGATAATCAACCGGTCAAAATCCTCAGCTGATTCGGGTACTAATTGAAGGTAAAGTTTCGATGCCAATTCCTGAAAACTTGAGAAGTTCTGATTTAACTTTCCTCTGTTTGACACGAGTGCATTTAATTGCTTGATGTTTTCATCCAAGCCAGACCTTTCTTTCTTTTCAAGCACCAACTTATTTTTGGCTACAAGCAAAGCATACTGGGCATCATCACCCAAGAAGTAAGAAATGAAGGCCTGACCATCCCCCAGAACCTGATGCTGAAACTGATCCAAGGAAATGACAGCCGTATCATATTTATACTGGTAGTAATTGGGATAACGGTTTTCCAATTCTTTGATAAAGGCTTCATAATTGGATTGGGCCTCAAACCAATTCACGGAAGCTGTGTAGAATGCCTGATCTTCCTTGTCTGTAGATTCCAAAACCGCTTTAAAAGTCAAAGACTCTTTTTTCAGTTGCTTTTCCCTATAAATATCTTCATCAGATAAAAACTTCAAAGCCCCCATTTCACTGAGCTTATCATTGAGCATCACGGCCCTGCTTTTTTCCATAAAATAAAAAGCTGCTCTGGGGTCATTTTTCTGGTAGGCAGCCTCCAGAGCCATTTCATAAACCGGTTTGGTATAGCCTCTCCAATATGCTTTGGTATTTTCAGCCTGCTGATCCCAGCGCATCAGGTCTATCACCTTATCGGCAAGCTTCAGGGTGGCAAGTGCATGTCTAAGCTGCTCTTGAGACCCACCATTATGCTGAAATTTCCTCAGCATATTTTCTCCCTTATTTTTTAGAATCATGGCAATTTCCATAAAATTGCTTGTCTGCTGGATTTGGGAGATTGTGGGATTTTCGTAGGGGTCAGCTGGGTCAAAATCTTTTACTGCAAGGCGCAGTGCATCTTGAAGGTGTGGTAATGCTTCATCAAAACGTTGCAGACGGATAAATGAAGCCCCTATATGATTGAGTGTGGAGAGGTGCTCTCTAGCTCCTTGGTAAGGTTCCAGATATTTTTGTGAACGGCGAAGGTAAGTCAATGCTTTATTGTCATCCTTTTCTGCCCAGGTGAAATACAGCTCGTCTAGGACATTGAGTACATTTCCCAAGTAGTCCATGGCAAGATAAATTTTTAGTGCCTTATTGAAGTATTCCTCTGCTTCCTCAGGTCTTCCACTCGTGGCAAGGTAAATGCCATAAGAATTATAAGCGAAAGCAGGGTACTCACCGGAATATTCACCACTTTCAAAAACCGCTATGCTTTGCAGGTATAATTTTTCGGCTTGTTCAAACTCCCCCAATTCCAACAAGGCTCTGGCCTTTTTGATCTGCAATAAATTTTCCTGCACAGTTCCCTCTAAACCTTTGATAAAACCAAAGGCATAATCTATGAGGTCCACTGTCCGCTGATACTCTCCTTTATTGAATGTGTAAACCGTCTTCCTGTCAAAAGTCACAAAAGCAGGTATAAAGGTTTCATCAGGAAACCTGCGGTGCAGGTGAAGAGCACTGTCATAATAAGCCTCAGCTTTTTCCTGCATACCAAGCTCCTGATAGGCAATTCCGATGTTACAAAAAGTAAAAGTCAGGTACAGCTCCTCTGCATGTGCTACATTGGATTTGTTGATAGCAATGGCTTCCTGCATCAGATTGATCGCTTCCTGAAATTCCCCCAATATCCGCTTGTAGTCAGCCAATCGGTGGATAATTTTGGCATAAACTCCGTTTTTGTCGTTTTGCATCAAAAACTGTTGCCTAATCAATTCCACTTTATCCTGCTTTTCCTCCCAGCTCAATTCGGGATCAGCATGTATGATATTCACCTGATCCAACCAAAAAGCAGGTTCGTCAACTGACTGTGCCAGCAACAAACCCACTTTTAATAGAAAAATAAAAACAATAAATAATATGCTTTTTAGAAAGTTCACATCAAGGCTGATTGTTTAACCTAATATAGGAAAAACCTCTGTTAACTTGTGAATTAAGTTCTTGATTTTCACGCCTGTCCGGAGGAAAAATATCATCTATCCAATCATATTTAGATTGATATGAAAAATCAATTCTTTCACGCTCGTTATTCCATTTAGCGGCAATTTTACCTGTGAAAATTGCCGTGGCAAAAGATGACCCAATCATCTCCTGCTGTTCTCCCCTCAGAGAAAAAGGCAATGCAAATCCAAAATTATCGTCAAAATCCGAACGAATAGCAACATCAACATGCCTGGGGCTATAATTTTGTTTTGGACTTACATAGTTTCCCTGAATATCTGAAGTAGTTACTGATATGACGTTGTTGATTTTTACTTTCTCATTTTCGCTTAGCACAGCCGGATAAAATGGGTTTTCTTCTAAGTTCCGGACAGTTCCTTGATCTTTTACTTCATTACCGGCAGCTGTAACAAATAGTATTTTGCCTTCATTTGCATAAGTGTTATGCAGGTAGTGCATGATAGGATGCCTACCATTTGTAAATTGAGAATATTCTGTACTGTCATAAAAGCCAAGACTGGTATTTATAATCGAAGCACCCTGGAAAACAGCATAATGAACCCCGCACACAAGAGAAAACAAAGTTCCTTTATTGTCCTCATTTAGCACTTTTACATTTAAAATTCGTGGGACATTAGCTGAATTGGCGTACAATTGTTCCAATATATATAGATTGACCAATGTTCCATGCTTATATGATGTGTTATCAGCAATATCAAAGGCTTCTCCATCTTCTGTAAAATTCCAACCATATTTTTCATTGGGAAAACAGGAATCATCATTTTTTGACTGCCACAGGTATTGATCCCCAAGAGTCTGACTATCTATTCCAGAGTCTAAAACAGCAATTATCAAATCGTCATTGGCTTGTAAACTGGATGTAGAAGCATAGGAATGCTGACTCTGAAATTCGGCAGTTTCATACAGCTCTGTAATGTAATTTAAAGAAATAGATACATTTTCATCACCTGTACTACCTGCTACTCCTGTAGGCGTAGTGCTTCTGATACCACTATGTCCATCCATTAAACTATTCAGTAAACTTTCAATGAAATACTCAATCCCTTCAGCTCTCCACAATTCGGTTAAATTGATGCAGCTTGCACATTTGATTTGTTCCGCATTTTCAAATTCTGCCCTTATCAAGGAGTCTACTTTTGGGGCATAAGTTTTGGCAACATTTCCATCTTTGTAAGCAACTACTATTTCTCCTTTGACAAAAGGAGTCTTTAGCCCTGTCAATGGGCTGCTGCCATTCTCTGCGCCTCTTGTATTATTTTCATTACAAGAGCATACACTAATCATTACCAGCAGCAAGAAGAAGAGGGGGATTTTTGAAAATTGTCTCATGTTTATTTTTTGGTTTTGGTTGGTAAAATGGTGGTTGACATAATAAACCAGGAACTACTAAACAGAATATTATACTATATATACATCAATATACTATAAAGTATTCTATTTTTTTATCCCAATAGGTGGTAATATTCTGATTGAAGCATTAATTTTTATTTGCTAAGGTTATATCCGAAGACTTCGGTAAGTGTTACTTATAAAAATGGAGTAATGCTGTCGGGTTGAACTTATCAATAGGCGATATATTTGTCATTAGAAGCTATAGAAAAAAGTAAGGAGTGAAAATTAAAAATTTGTAAGAGAAGCTTGAATTAACAAGTAAGTGGTATTAATTTCGGTTTTCAATTCGGGGTGTGGCGCAGTCCGGTAGCGTACACGTCTGGGGGGCGTGTGGTCGCAGGTTCAAATCCTGTCACCCCGACAGAATGGGTAATCAAAGCCTATCAAAAGCCTGTAAATCATATGATTTACAGGCTTTTACGTTTTTTAGTATTTTGCCAACGGATACTAATGGATACCTGCACTCCGGGAGGCGTGTTGGATATTTATATTGGCTCTAAATCAGAAGTTAATTCTTGTATATAGGTTCTATTAGTATGAAAGTGGATAATCACATTATTTCATATCTGGCAATTAAATGCATAAATATCAATGAATTTGTTACTTTAATTGCAAGTTTTGGGAAATAGCATACCAATATTTTTACCAAAGTTAACTTTACACATGATGGGTCAAGTTGGTGAGCAAATCAAGCTTGCTGGTCTTCGTAGGAAATTAAGTACCGGTCAGCTCGCTGAAAGGACTGGTATAAACAGGAGGACAATTTATAGCATAGAAAAAGGTTCACCAAGTAATAGAATTGGCTATTATTTAAATGTGCTCAAGGTCTTAGGACTTGAAAAGGATATCCTGAAATTGGCTAAAGATGATGAGCCGGGAAGAAAGCTCATCTATATACCCTCAATTTTCTTTGTTTTCTCAGAAATCAGAAAATGAAATTCTATTGTTGTAAAGGACAATGAAACATCCATTGTACACCAAAATGGTCTGTGCAGCTTCCATAATAATCGCCCCAGAACATATCCTGAAGTTCCATAGTGACTTTACCTTTTTTGGAGAGTGCTGCAAACAACTTCTGGGTTTCTTCTTTGGTATCTAAATGCAAGCTAACGTGTACATTGTTGCCAATTCTGACATCTAGTCCCATACTTGAAGGGCAATCAGAACCCATCAAAAGATGGCCACCCACAATTGGTAATGTCATGTTCATGATTAGGTTTTGGTCTTCTTCCGGCAAAGGGGGTAAACCTTCTGAAGGGGGCATGTCTTTGTACCTATGAACCCCTTCTATAAAGTCTGTCCCAAATACATCTTTGTAAAAAACAAAGGCCTTTTCTGTTTCACGTCTGAAATTGAGGTAAGTGCTTACTGTTGCCATATCATTAATCTTTAGTTTTCACAGATTGATTTTAAGGATTCTAATGCTTTTGGCCATGTTACTTCAAAATACTCATGATATTCTCCATTGGTATCTGTTATGATTTTCAGAAGTGTACCACCTTCTACAGATTCAAACCTGTATTCCTCCAATGCACCTGACCAAATACTTATTTCGGGACCTTCAGTAATTTCCTCACCTTTATCTAAAATCCCGTAGTGTTCTAAGCTTACTATTTCATTAGGAATTGACTTTTTTACCCTCGCAACCATTCCGCCTTCATTTCCTTCACTGTCAGTAGCAATAAAAAGAATTTTCTCCCCCTCTTCCCATGAACCACGGTAAAAAGATCCTGGATAAAATGCATATGTCCATTGGGTATAGGTGTCTTCAGACAACATAGTTTCGTACACTTTTTCTATCGGCGCTTCAATCAGGATTTCAAAATTCATCCTAACCTTTGCCGCCAGATTCTCTGTGTAAGATTTAAAATTATCCAATATTGATTGCCACCCCTGTTTTTGAAGCTCCTCTGAATTATCCTTTTCAGCTTCGAACTCCTGACTAACAACTACAAAGTTCTCTCTTTGCTCAAATTTTACATTAACCCTTCTTCCATCATCCAATACCGATGAAATCGATTCACCTTCCTTAATCTCTGTATACTTCCCTGAAAAATCAAAACCCATGCTGCCATCTTTCGCTTCCATTCTAAAGGAAAATTTCCCATCAGGTTGAAGCTTATTTTCAGCATTGGGGCAATGCCAAGAGTCTGAGGCAAAATTCCAATTGACAATATGATTAGCTAAAGTCCATGACTTCCATACCAAGCTTAATGGTGCGTGGATTGCAGCAGAAATTCGAATAATAGACATACTTTTTTGGATTGGTTTATATTTAAAAAACTATACTCACAAATATACCACTCCATATTGTATACAAATAGTTAAAAAACGACAATAAAAGGGTCAAATACGACAAAATCAACTTAGTTCAAGAAAAGGCCGTACTTGTTTTTATAGTCGACAGGTGAGATTCCAGCATACTTCTTAAAAATATCACGGAAAGATTTAGAATCGGAGTAGCCTACTTCATGCATGATTTCACTTACGGTTTTCCGGGTTTTTTCAAGGTTTCTCTTAGCAGCCTCTACCCTTACCCGCTGAATATATTCCAATACAGTATTACCAGTAGCATGCTTAAACCTCCTTTCCATAGTCCTCCGCACCATATTGAACCTATCACAAAGATCATCGACTGTGATTTTATTTTCAAAATTCATTTCCACATATTCCTGAATATCTATTACTTCCACATCAGCATGGTCTTTTTGTCCCTTAAAAATGATAAATGGAGACTGGGAATTTCTCCCCATATCGATCTGAAAAATTTTGGAACAATACACAGCTGCCTCCCTGTTTATCATCTTTTCTATGACATATAAAATCAGATTTGCAGATGAAAAAGCTCCTCCTCCCGTATAAATGCCATTTTCATCTGTGAGCAGGTGGTCAGGTTGAAGCTTGGTATTGGGAAAAAGCTTTTGGAAATCTGCAGCAGCCTTCCAATGAGTAACACACTTTTTACCATCCAACAGTCCTGTTGAACCTAATATAAAAGCACCCAAACATAGCGTGACCACTTCAGCTCCCATGGCATATTGTCTTCTGATCCATGAAAAAAAACCGCTGTTTTCCTGTAAGGAAGAAGCCATATCTGCTGTCACAGGAGGGATAATTATGATATCAGTTTTAGGTACATCTTTCAATACTTTGTCTGGTTTGACGGTGTATAAGCCATTGTTCAGGGAGACTTCTGATACCAATCCTACAAGGTTGACATGAAACATGGGTGCCTTCCCTTTCACCCTTAAGTATTCATTGGCTTCCAGTAGACCTTGCCTTGCATTTTCTAATCCACCAAGATTTACTTGATGCAACAATAAAATCGATACATGTTTCATACTGCAAATTTATTTTTTAAGTATGTCGTAATCAACCTCATACAATGTCGGATTTACACAGGATAAATCTTTCATATTCCACTTAGTTTTGTGGTCTAGCACTCAAATACTTCTAACAATTTACTAACTATAGACATGATCAAGCAAATTTATCTCAATCTTCCAGTGAAAGACCTTAATAAATCTATTGAATTCTTTTCGCATTTAGGTTTTACATTCAACAGTCAGTTTACAGATGAAACAGCAGCATGTATGGTCTTAGGAGAAAACATCTACGTCATGCTACTTACAGAAGAAAAATTCAGTCAGTTTACGGACAGAAAAATCGCAGATGGCCACCAAACCTCAGAAATGCTTATCGCTATAGATGCGCCAAGCAGAGGAGCAGTAGATGAAATGGTAAACAAAGCGCTTGAGGCCGGTGGATCCTTATATTCCAAACCACAGGACCATGGATGGATGTATCAAAACTCCTTTGCAGATTTGGATGGGCACCAGTGGGAGGTACTTTTTATGGATGAGGAAGCACTTGCGAAACAAACATCCTGAGTATGTACCAAATTGAGCATCTTAATAAAATCAAAGTTCCTACCGAAAAGGTTTTTGGGGCAATCACAACAAAAGAGGGGCTTTCAGCTATCTGGACGCCGAAGCTTAAAGTAGAGCCAATACTCGGTCATGTCAATGAATTTGACTTTGATGAGGGATACGTGACCAAAATGAAAGTGATTGAACTTAAGGAAAGCCAACATGTCGCTTGGCATTGCGTGGCTTCAGATAATGAATGGCTAGACACAATTGTCAGGTTCGATATTAGAGTAAAAAATAATAGTACTGAAATTATCCTTACCCATAGTAATTGGAGGGAAGTCACTGATTATTACCGATGGTGCAACTACCATTGGGGAATGTTTTTATATAGACTGAAAAATTATTGTGAAAAATGAATCGTTGCTAACAGGAAAACAAGTAGAGGTATTTTGCACTAATGTGACAAAACAAGAATCCGCAGATATGATTTTGGCTCAGTCCCAATTGTTTTACCCACAATACAAAGTGAATTTTGACCTAGATGACTGTGACAATATCTTTAGGGTTGAATTTTGTGAGAAAATAAACCTTGAAGTGATCCAGCATGTATTTCAGAAAAATGGATTCAGGGTATGCTTATTGGAAGACCACCAAAATTAAATGAATGAGCATTCCATTAATCTTTTGGACTTTGTCATCAAAAGACCAAAAAATATGGCTAGAAAAAGAATAAACAAGGTGTCTTTTGACAGAAGATCTAAAATTATATTCCAAAATATTAATCCAGTTTTCTACTGATCCCATTTACAATCTCTCTCATCATTTCTTTGGCTGATTCCGGTGCTATAAGCTTGACTGAGTCGGCCATCTGAAGCAACCATCTCACAAACCCTTCACTGGAAGAAGTCATAAACTTCATCTCTACATGGTCCTTATGCCTGGTTTCCATCACCAATCCCATATTGTACTTTTGTACCCTGAGGTACTTTTCCTGCTCAAAAGGAACCGCAATGGTAAACTCAAAAAGATTTTCTGCACTTCTGACTTTTTCAAGATATTCAAGCAAACTTGGATGTGATTTTTGGCTGTATGTTTCAGTACCCAGTTGTAAACTGCTGACCCTGTCGAGGCGGAAATTCCTGTAATCTCTCCTTAATCTGCACCATGCTATCAGGTACCATTGTCCAAATGAAAAATATACCCCAAGAGGTTCTACAGTACGAGTGGAAGTCTTTTCTTCTTCAAAGGTGGTGTAGGTAATTGTAACTATAAATTTACCTGACAGGGCTTGCAGTAGGAGATTCAAGTAATCTTTGCTTTGTACATCCGACAGAGGGTTATGGTGAAAAAGAACACCGATTTGCTGTCCCAAACTCTCCAACTCATCCTTCTGATGATTCTTTAAGACCGACTTGATTTTTATCATCGCTGAGTTCAAGTGTTGGCTACTCCCCTTATCCGATAGCTGAGACACAAGTTTTTCAGCCAATATCAGAGCCATCCCCTCTTCCTGAGTGAACATCACAGGCGGTAACCTGTATCCTTCCACCAATGAATATCCCATACCTGCTTCTCCAATTACAGGAATCCCTCCTTCTTCCAAAGCTCTGATGTCTCTGTAGACGGTTCTAAGGCTAATACCAAACCTTTCAGCAATTTCTTTGCCTTTGACCACCCTTTTCGATTGAAGCTGGGTGAGGATAGCCGTTAACCTGTCAACTCTGTTCATGATATTTTTTTAAAAGTTTAAAAATACTACTGACATACTGTTGTCACAAGTCATATGTTTTTTTGTATAAACAAATTCAAAAACACTATGAAAACACAAGAAACAATGCTCACTCCCATTTCAAAGGATCAATTTTTGAACCACTGGCAGGGTCATCGCTTACTTACCAGAAAGGTAATTGAAACGTTTCCAGAAAAAGAACTTTTTGATTTTTCCATTGGAGGCATGAGGACATTTGCTCAGATGGTAGCCGAACTTTTGGCCATAGCGGCTCCTGGTGTCAAGGGCTTGGCGACTGACCTTTGGGAGGAACTCGATGAAAATGACCGCTCAGGCAACAGTAAAGAAAAATTATTAGAGCTCTGGGATAAATCCACAGAAGAAATCAATCATTACTGGCCACAAATCAGTGATGAAAGATTTCAGGAAGAACTTTTGGCCTTTGGTCAGTACAAAGACAAAGGATACTGTACACTTTTGTATTTCATTGACAACGAAATCCACCACAGGGGTCAGGGTTATGTATATTTGCGTGCTTTAGGTATTGAGCCTCCTGCTTTTTGGGAAAGACAATTTTGAGTTTAACAACAGCTATCCTTTTTATCCTAAATACAAATGCGGTATGGATTGAAAAGCAATGAAATGGTCAAGGAAAAGGAAGTGAATTTTAGAGCAAACTTAAAATTCAGCCTCCAACCTTGGCCTTTTTATTTTCAGTTCCATTTACTCCACCTCTCTTTTTTCCTTCATTAAATGCTTACAGTAATAAACTTAAACGAAGAATCAGCTCTATGGTCGAGGTCCTATCAGATTCAAAACCTAATGGTCAATCTTGAAAAATCCTAAGAATGGCTGACTAATAAAAGAGCAAATAAACGTCTGTTTCCTATATCAATTCATACAGATTTGAAACTTCCAACCTTGCATTTTTTTTGCCTGTTGAAAAAAATCACCAAACATTCAAGACAATAACCATTCAGATAGCGTCTAAAAGTAGTATGGAGAACACGTAGAAAAGATCATAAATTTAATAATTCCATGATTTTTAATTGATTTTACTCTGATAAAATAATTTAATATAAATAAATAGCTAGTAAAATTGCGGATAGATAAATTTAATCAATAACTTAATTTATAATTTTAAAAAATCAGACCCTTTATTTTAGCCAAGATGAACAGAAAAATCATTCACTTTTTCGCAATTGTTTTCTCTATGGTTTTGATGACCCTGATTGCCGGTCATGCCTGGTCACAAGTAGTGATCAATGAAATTATGTCTTCCAATAGTTTTACCATAAGTGATGAGGACGGGGAATTTGCAGATTGGATAGAATTGTATAATACAAGTGAAAATGAAGTTAATCTATTGGGATATGGTCTTTCAGATAATGAAAACAACCCCTTTAAGTGGGTTCTTCCCAATGTGACTATTGCCCCAAAAGGATTTTTACTCATTTGGGCATCAGGAAAAGACAGAAAAAACATAAACCAGCCACTTCATACCAATTATTCAATCAGTGCGGCAGGAGAGGAAATTTTGCTTTCACACCCAGAAGGGTTTGTAATAGATGAAATCCCTCCAATGGCTATACCGACTGATGTTTCCTATGGCAGGCAACCTGATGGAACCGAAAACCTGGTATTTTTTGATATTCCGACTCCAAATCAACCCAATGATTCAAACGGGTTTACAGAATTTCTGAGCAAACCAGAAATTATTATTACAGCACCTAACGTGCACACCATCAGTCTGCAAATCAATAACCCAAATCAAAAGGGCATCATCTTGTATACTTTGGATGGATCAGTCCCCTCTTTGGAAGCTTTTGAGCAAGGACGCACTTTTAAAGTCGATTACTATTTTGAAGGCGAAAATGAGACAAATGTTCTCAAAAATTTCGAACATACGACGTTTACCTATGAGGATCCGGTAGAGCTGGATCTTTCGCAGGAATCTACCCACAAGCTCAGCGATATCATTACAACCTACAACAGGGATTTTGAAATGCATTGGCAAAAACCTTCTGAAAATCACAAAAAAGGAATGGCAATAAGGGCGACAATTTATCATAATGGAAGGTATAGTCCAGTGAGCGCAAAAACCTATTTCCCATCGGAGGTTGTAGAAACACATCATTTACCTATTCTCTCATTGATTGTCGATAATGAAGACTTATTCGGGTATGAAGAAGGTCTATATGTACCAGGAAAAAGATTTATCGAAAATGGGGGTTCACCCAACCAATATATATTGAATGCCAATTATCGGCAGTCTGGAAGACCTTCGGAAAAACCTGTAAGTTTAGAGTTATACCAGAACAGTGATTTGGTTTTTTCACAGGGACTGGGATTAAGAATCCACGGGAGTGGTTCAAGAACCAGGCCGATCAAAAGTTTCAGGCTGTACGCCAGAAATGATTATGATCAGCAAGCTATCATAGATTTTCCATTTATCCCAAATTCCCTTACCGCTCTTGGAAATCCATTAACTTCCTATAAAAGATTGCTCTTCCGTCAAGGTGGGGACAGACTGGATTACTTAACTGATGCAGTACTTCACCGGATTATGGAGCCTATGTATCTTGGTTTACAAAGGTCCGCTCCCATGGTTCACTATATCAATGGAGAGTATTGGGGATTGATCACTGCAAGAGATAGGATAGACAGGTATTTTGTTGGTGACAATTACAATATTGATCCGGACAATGTGGTGATGATAGATTCTCCTTGGGGAGAAGGATCTTCGGCAATGGTTGATGAGGGCTCGCCCAGTGATATCCAATATTACAGAGAATTGAGGAACCTGATCCTCAATACCGATCTTAGCGAAGATGGTTCCTTTGAAACGATTGCTGAAAAACTGGACATTCTAAGCTATATCGATCATGTGGTAGCCTTTGTCTATTGGAACAATGTAGATTGGTACGGTGACAAGCATTTTAGGATTTGGCGCAGTACACAAACAAACTCTTCATTCGATGACGGTAAATTCAGGTTTATCGTTTGGGACTTTGATGCTGCCCTGACCAATGGGGCAGGATTCAATACATTGATCAACTGGATTGACCCAAAAGGAGGAGGAAATGAGTTTGCAACAAATGATCCAGAGAAAACCCGAATTCTCAGGACTCTTCTCCAAAACAGTGCATTCAAAAATTTATTCCTCAATAGGTTCAATGACCTTATCAACAGTGCATTTAAACCAGAAAGAATAAGTGCTATTTCCAACGATTATTATGCTGGAATTGAGCCTGAATTTGAGCGCCATTTTGCCAGATGGAACTTTTACCCCAGCAGCACAAACAGTTTGTACGGTTATAAAAATTATCTGAACAGGTTTCATCAATACGCGCAAGATCGGCCAAATTCACAGAGAGCGCACCTCCGAGAAGCATTTGGTCTAGAAGAGAACCTCATTATACAAATCAACGTGAGGGAGCTTGAAAGTGGTTTTGTCAATATCAACACCTTAAGCTTGGATGAAAATTTAGCAGGCACAGGGGGTAAGGCATATCCATGGGAAGGCACCTACTTTAAGAATATCCCCATTACCCTAGAAGCAAAGGCACATGTGGGTTACAAATTTGATTTTTGGTTGATCAACGGAGAGCAGTATAAGGAGGAACAACTGGAATACACTCCTTCCGAAAACCTTCAGATTTTAGCGGTTTTCACAAAGGATGATGTTGTAGTCAGGGAACTGATGTATTACTGGTACTTTGATACCAACATAGCCAATGATACGCCACTTCTCTCCATTAGTCCTGCATACAGTGCAATTGATCATACCTCAGCCAATATGAGGTTTGAACCTGCCATACATCCCTACCCTCTCAATGAAGGAAATTCCGCTGGAATAATGGATAGGGTGAACGATCCTACCTCTATCAATTTTATTGATGAACCAGCAGATGGCCTTACTCTTGATATGGACAAAATGAGGGGCATTAGAACCAGAAACCCTTTGATGGTGATTGATGGTGAAACAAGCAGGAAAGGCTACCTTATTTTTGACATACCCGCAGACCAATACAAAGACCTGCTTTTTAAAGCAGCGGTTTCCAGAACCAATAATGGTCCCTTACAATTGAAAATTGCTTACAGTACACAAGAGGATGAAAGTTTTGTAGCCCTGCCCAGAGAATTGAGCACATTTGACCTAAACCCTGATTTTAATCTTCTTGAATTGGATTTGACATCACTTGCTGAAATAAATGCCAATAAACATTTCAAATTGAGAATTGGATTTGAGGGAAACACCTCCAATACCAGCGGAAATGCAAGATTCAACAATATTTCTATTTCTGGCAGTAAAGCAGTGGAATCCCCGGGTTCCATTGAAAGCGATACGGATGAAAGAATAATCCTATTGACTTTTCCCAACCCATCAAGCAATGATGTGATGGTACTATTGAATCGAAACAGGATTGATGAAGTAATAGACCTACAGGTAATCAATATGCAAGGACAGGACATGTTTTCCCATTCGAGTCATGGAGATGATTATATAAAATTAGATATCCGCACATGGTTACCAGGAACGTATATCCTTCGGGCTGTTACGAGTAAAAAAGTAGAAATCACCAGAATTATCAAACGATGATCAATAGGTCTCTTTGTTATCCTAAGTAAACTTGGCTTTTGCCTTTTTAATATAATTCTATTATATTAAAATATATTTTTAACTTCTAAAAAATATTAAAAACATAAAAAATTCAATGATAAACCAAAATAAATTTAAAAATTATATAGGAGTTTGCCTTTATATATTTTCGATTATGGCATTTTCTTCATGTCATGATTTTGAACATGTAGCTAATGAAAGCCTGATTGGGAAATGGGAAGTGAATGAAGCTGTTATTACTTTTGGCCCTTCTAATGGGCAGGACAGTGTATGGCGGTTTGAAGGTGATTTGGGCAGTTTTTTATTTGATCAGGAATTTGTCACCTATCAATATGCTCTCGATGAATTTGAACAGTATGGTGAAAGCTCATATGTACTCACCTCCGACAAGGAACGTGCTGGATTTGCCCAAATTCGCAAATGGCGACTTCAACTTTTGGAATCTGAATATGAAATAGAATTTGATGATGGAACCAGAAGGTCACACCAAAATGCAAGTGAAATGACAATGATAAACCAAGAAATAAAGGTGGTTCCAGATGTACATTCTACCATTATTTTACATCTCACTAAAAATTGAGTCAAATAATCTGTGAAATTTTCTTTTATACCTAGATCCTTTCCTGCTTATACCTTCTACCTTGAAACCCATCAGCAAAAATCCCCCGACTTGTTTGGCTGATTTATTACTAATTTTGAAAAACAACAGGGACAAGCAAGTATTACTAAAACTTGAGGTTAAAAATTCCCTGACATAAAAGATTCAAATGGCCATCTCCAAGACCACATACTTGATTACTGATTTTTGAAAAGTATTTTCTGTAACAACAAGCCCATAATTGGAATAGAATTCTGCCTTATTTACCCTTGCATTGCACCAGACTTACTATACAGAATTTTCCTTCAGAAAGGAAAACATATAAACCAAGAGCTTACTTCCATATCCATTTTGGATGTTTTTAATGATTCAAAAGCTAACTAAGCCTTTTGTACAGCATTGTATTTTTTGTAATTTGTCATGATTCAAATCTCATTGATTTAACCATGGCATTTTGGTTCATGCATTTACTTGTTGTCTGGCTTAAAGAGGGTATTTGTTTTAGAGATTCAAAGCTAAAAATCCAGTCTATCTAAAAAATGATACATCTACTTTTAGAACACATTGAAATCTTTACTTCTATAGAAGATGATCTAAAGGAAAGGATTCAAAAGATTTCTTCAATCAAGAAAATTTCTAAAGGTGATTTTTTACATAAGCCGGGAAGAGTATGTGACCGAACATATTTCATCACCAAAGGCCTGTTGCGTACCTATTATGAAAAGGATGGAAAAGAGGTAACAGATAATTTTTCTGCTGAGGGAGAGTGGATAACTTCTATCTATAGTTTTTTGCAAAACGTGCCGGACAGATTTCATATTCAGGCCATAGAGGATAGTGACCTTATTGTAATAAAGTTAGAGGATTTGGAAAAGTGTTTCCATGACTTTCATGCCATGGAAACATTTGGCAGGATATTGATGACCAGGTATTTTCTTAGCAAGTCGGAGAAGGCTATTTCTTTACAGTTCTTTTCAGCCCGGGAAAAATATCAATATTTTTTAAAAACAGAAAAGCACAAAGTGAATAGGATACCTCTGGGAATGGTGGCTTCATACCTTGGCATCACTCAGGAAACGTTGAGCCGGGTAAGAGCGGAAAAGGGATAAATTTAACAGTTGATTTTGGCATATAGATGGCATCATTCTATATTCCAAAGCAGACGGTCCACAGTCCATGGGTGCACTCACTCGATGATTACATATACGAGATACTGATAGTCCATTGCAAATTAGTCCGCGGAGAAAAGACAAAGTCTATGGTAATAGGTTAACAGCTGCACTATTACATTCATTCCGGTTCAAAACACCATTAACCAAACGCTGCTTATTATCAATTACCCCGATTTGCCATCCTTTAAATTTTTTCTTTTCGCCAACAAGCCCGGCGCAATGTCAATAAAAGACCTGTGCCAATACCAACTCCTATATTTTGGATAGCTACCCCTAGTGCAGTACCTATACTGACTCCTATTGGAACCCACATTCCTAGAAAATTTTTATTTTTCATGTGTTTAAAATTGTTTTTAATCGATTACCTGTAATTTTCCCTTAAATTTTTTTTCTTTAAAAATTTAACTAACTGTGTGAAAAACCGCTCCGGCTCGCCATAAAAATATGTGCAATTGGTGTTTCTATAGCCAGTATGAATGAAATGGCAAGAAAAGTAGTGATCAATTTTAGTTTCATATTTTATTTGGTTGTGGACTTGTTTTTCTTGGGTGCAAATTTATGTCTCTTAACCTTTTGAGATTTTGATATAGATCAAAATCTCAAATTGATGATTTGCTTTATTTTGTGGTATCCATCAATTCAAGCTTATGAACACAAGAATCTACGCCATCGCAGGAATGTTAGCCCCAGCTATATTTCTGATCACTTATTTGATCATGTCTATTTCCAGGCCTGAGTATAGCAATTTTACTAAAGCTATTAGTGAACTGGGATCTGTGGATGCTCCAAACAAATTGTATTGGAATTTCTTTGGGTATATCATTCCTGGATTGTTGATAGTGCTATTTTCCTTGGGGCTTAAAAAGCACTTTCAGAATACTCCTGGCAAAGTTCCGTTTATAGCCCTGGCTTTAAGTGGTTTTTTCATGGCAATGGCAGGTGTCTTTCCCGGAGACTTTGATAACAAAGCATCTTTGACTTCGACTCTTCATGCCATTGGAAGTTTTGGAAGCTATATTGCTTTTTTAGTAGCAGCATTCACCTTTCCAAAGCTGTTAAGCTATGTCGATAAGTGGGAAAATCTCAGAAATCCACTTTACCTTTTAACCTTTGGGAGCTTCCTTTTTGGCACGTGGCCATTCATTTTCACTAGTATGCCGTCAATTGGCCAGCGGTTTGTTTTTGCCTGTTATTTTGGCTGGGTGCTTCTTTGTGCCTTTAGTTTGTATGCATGTAGTAAAAGGAAGACAATGCAGCAAAATTTTAGTCAATAGTGTATTAAGCTTTGAAAATTTATAATAATACGCAATGCAAACAGAACTATCCATGGGCACTTCTAAGCAGACGATTTTAGGCATAGCCATTCCGTCAGCTTTTATATTGGCTTATCTCGGAGGTAACTATCTGACCCAAAATCTTAATGTACCGCTTGTCGAAAATGTGCAGGTTAATCAGATTTTTATATTTCAGATTTATGGATTGATTTTAAGTTTCAGTGCGCTGCTTCTAACAATCTGGTTAAAACCTGACAGTAAAAATTTGCTAAAATTTGGCAATATTCAGGACGGAGCCAGGGCAGTCCAATGGCTTGGCATCAAAGAAGGAGAATCCTGGTATGGGGTTGCTGCTTCTTACCTTATAGTGATTACATTAGTCACTACATTATTTATGTACATGGGCTTTGGAGACAAAGCCGACTGGAGCAAACTCACTCCTTTTCTTCCTTTTATTCTGCTATTTTCCATTACCAATTCATTCAGTGAAGAGCTCATTACCAGGTTTTCTGTCGTTGGTTTGTTGCATGAAGTAATGAAACCATCAACAATTATGATTGCTTCAGCATTAATATTTGGGCTGCCCCATTATTTTGGAAATCCAGGTGGTCCCGTAGGGGTAATTATGGCAGGTTTTCTTGGCTGGATCCTGGCAAAATCTGTATTGGAAACAAAAGGAATTGGTGTAGCTTGGGGAGTTCATTTTGTTCAGGACGTTGTTATTTATAGCTTTTTATTAACGTCAAATAATTTACCCAAATGAAAGCCCAACACCGCAACTGAGAAATATACAAATGGACAAAACCGAAAAATCAATACTCCATTAAAAAACACTTCTCCAAATGAAAGGTATTTTTTACCAAAATGGCCAATCATTTCAAATCCGTTTGCACTTGTAAACTTTAGGCACTTAGGGAGTTTCCTTCATGACCTGGGCTTTTTTTATCCATCTACGGCTCATTTATTGGTTATATTAGGTCATTGGTCTTGACCATCCTCTTCTGGGAATCAAAGACATTCACAGACTTATACTTTGGATTGGCCTCCACATACATCAATTCTTCCTTCCCATCCTTTTGCATTGTGACTTGATATTGATAAAGCTAAATGGAAGCCAATTACAGTCAAAATAATCCCAGTTTTGTTCATGTTATTAGATATAAGGAAAAATCTTTACACACTCCTTTGAAATGATTTCCCGAAACCACTCTCCCTTGATCATTAAATTAACCAAGTCCAAGCTTTCTATTGGTTGTTTAGGATTGCATATCCATATGATGCATTAAAAACCAACGTGGTTCAAATATTATGTGATAGCTGAAAATGGAATAGCTGTAAATTCAATGATTGCCCTTTGCTGGGTCATTCCCTACTGTTCTAAAAGAGGTTTTCCTAACACTTAGAGGAATTCTTAATTCAACTTAAAAGCCTGTCTTACCAAAAGTTGCCACTTTCCTTCATTTTTAATCCAAACCATACAATTCCCAATTCGGACCGGTACTATTTCACCGTTTGGCATTACCCCATCTGCTACAAAAACATGCCGGACTATTGCTGTATTGGAAGCTATTGTTATGGTCTCTTCCTCACCAAGGATGTTTTTCAGATGTAGCGGCTTTCGGCTAATGACCTCATTCATAAAGGCTTCTTTGTCTTGGATCAGACCCGAAGAATGACCGTAACTCAGATTTTCAGAAAGTAAACTGCTCAGAAACTCCTCTTCTCCGGACTCCATCACTTCAAACAGTTTTTTTACCGCCAACTCAACCTCCGCAGTTTGCTGAATCCCTTGTGGAAATGCATGCCCCATTGTCAACAAGACCAAAATAAAATTGATGAGAATTTTCATGTGTTGTAATTTTTTTTCGATAAGAATTTATGATTAATATGTATATCCGCTTTAATACCAGTAGAATCTAAATAATAGAATTAACCTGTGATTTCGAACCAATTTCAATAAATATCCAATATCTATTAGTATCCGTTTGCCAATAAACCCTCGTTTAATTGATTAGTGGCATGATTGCGGATAATCATAATGATTAATTTTTCAAACGATGAATAATGGAATCGCACAAACATTATGGTGAAAGTATTGGGTTCAGTGTAGTTTAGGTAACTGTTTCCCCAACCTCTTTAGCGGGAATATCCACAGGTTTTCTATGCCAGTAAGAAGCCAAAATTGAACCCGTTACATTCATGAGTGGTCCAAATACAGCTGGCCCTAAACCTACGGTGGCTATTTTACCCATTTCTTTGGCAATGCCGGAAGCAAGTCCACCGTTTTGCATCCCGACCTCAAGTGCAATTGTCCTACAATCTTGCTCATCCATACGAAACAGCTTACCAGCCCAATACCCCAATGTATAGCCACTAAGGTTGTGGATTGTAACCAATACAATTAATAAAGGCCCAATAGCAAGCAAACTGTCTCTACCTGCCGCTGTGATGATAACCAATATAAGGGCTATTCCCACCATAGATACGACAGGCATCGCATCATCAAGCCATTTGGCTTTGCCTTTAAAAAACTTATTGAACAACAATCCAAAACCTATGGGTATCATCACTATTTTTATAATATCCATCATCATCTTCCACACTTCAACCTCTACAAACTCCCCCGCAAGTAAACCCATTAGCAAAGGGGTAATAAAAGGTGCAAGCATGGTGGTTACCGCTGTGATTGTAATTGAAAGCGCCAAATTGGCCTTAGCCAAATAACTCATTACATTAGAAGCCATTCCACTGGGAGAACAACCAATGAGAATAATTCCCGCAGCGATTTCAGGAGGAAAGCCACTGCCCTTGGCTAGTGCATATCCAACAATGGGCATAATAGTGAATTGACATAGAATTCCGATTATCACGCCTTTCGGCATTTTTATAACGCCTTTAAAATCATTAAAACTCATGGATGTCCCCATACCAAACATGATAATCTGCAACAGGGGAACAATCAAACCTCCCATTTGAAAGCCCTTGATTTCGACAAAAATAGCGGGATAAAACATTGCCGCAGTCACTGAGGCAAATATCATTACTGTATAAGTATAGCCTCTCAGTTGTTTTTTTTGCCTTATAGCGATACTCAATACCATTAAGGCTAGAACCCAAAAAATCCCTGACTCTTCCAGGCTATAAACTGCCCAAACTCCTATTCCAAGAACAAATGAAACAATTGTCGCAATACTCGCTAATTGATATATCTTCCTTTCCAATATTAAGCTTTTTTAAATAAACGGGGTTTTGAAACCCTAAACCAAACAGAATAGGACTGAAATCCAGTGTTACAAAAGGATTCCAGCCGCTTAATTTATGTATTCCAACCATAAGTCCGATCCTGTGATTGCTTTTCATACCATCGAATCATTTGACACATCATGTCACTTTCTAGAAGGATGTGGAATGGCCATGGATTACTCAGCTTTCCAAGCTGAAAATCAGAAACTTATAGAGAAAATTATTTTTATTCAAAGAAAGGAACATCCTTCACTGCGTATTTGCGCATTCCTTCTTCATTGATTTCCACTCCAATTCCAGGTTTTTCAGAAAGTGTAATGAAACTATTCTCCGTACGTGGACCATCGTAAGTCACGATATCCTTCCACATTTGATCTTTGTCCATATATATCTGCCATTCCATTATCTGGAAATTTGGTACTGAAGCGCAAACATGACAAGAGGCCATAGCCCCTAGGAAGGAGGCAACCATATGAGGAGAAAAAGGAACATAATAGAGGTTGGCAAGATTAGCGATCCGCTGTCCTTCACCTAAGCCACCGGCCTTCTGTAGATCTGGCATGATGATATCCACAGCACTCTCAGAAAGTAGCCTGGTAAATCCATAAGCGAGATAAATGTTTTCTCCTGTACAGATGG
This sequence comes from Mongoliibacter ruber, assembly GCF_003003005.1. Lineage (GTDB taxonomy): Bacteria > Bacteroidota > Bacteroidia > Cytophagales > Cyclobacteriaceae > Mongoliibacter > Mongoliibacter ruber. The sequence goes on along the minus strand of NZ_PVTR01000014.1, from coordinate 32,364 downwards.
GGGTTGTAGTCTGACTTGTAATTGATTTGTACACCTCAGGGTTATCGGCCGGAATCGGTTCTTCTAGCCACATCAGGTTGAGATCTTCGTAAAGTTTGGCCATTTTAAGGCCTGAAACTGCATCATATCGGCCATGCATATCCACACAAATATCTATATGAGGTCCAACCTCTTCCCGAACAGCCGCAATAGCATTGTACATGCGCTCAATTTCTGCAGGGCTTGCGGTCCAGTTGAACCTGTCGTATTTGTTTGGGTCTCTTCCATCATCAACATCAAACTTGACTGCATTATAACCTAAGGCGACCGCATCTCTTGCAGATTCAGCGTAATCTGATGGTTGGGGATTTCTAGAAGTATATAGAGCGGTATCACAATAAACCCTGATTTTATCTCTATACTTCCCACCAAGAAGTTGATAAACAGGAACGCCAAAAACTTTACCGGTCAAATCCCAAAGGGCTGTTTCAATAGCGGTCAATACAGCTACATACACTCCGGACTGGGCACCACCAAAAAAAGCAGCTTTACGCAATTGCTCGGCAATGCGGTTGGGATTTAAAGGACTTTCTCCTTTGATCATATTCCCCATACGCTTTACCAAGTGGTAAGTACCATGAATGGCATCCACGGCCTCTCCACATCCCCAAACATCCTGGTTGGTATAGATTTTCACATAAAGAGCACCTCTTACATAGCCGCATTTTATATCGGTAATTTTAAGATCCGCTGGATTAGAATAGCTGTTTTGATTTTGTATTGCACTACCAAGACTTTCGCTCATGCTTCCTATCAAAGCTCCACCTGTGAGTCCAGCTACAAGACTTTTTTGCAGAAATGATCTTCTGCCGTTTTTTACTTCTTTCATAGATTTATAGTTATCATTTATGACTTACCAAGTCCGGTTCTTAAGAATTTCTTGAATTTGTTCTTTGGCCACAGGAAGGTCATCTATGTGCTCGTTTAACCATGCTGAAAAATCCCTTTCTATTTCTTCTGACCAACGCATATCAATCTGACCTGCTGTATACACTCCGGCACGTAAGCGCTCATGGCCAAACATATCACGCAATCGAACTACTTCTGAGGTAATTACGACCCTTTCTGCCAAATGAGGGGGGATAAATGAAACTGCACCATCACGGCCCAATACCACATCTCCGGCCATTACAGTTGCCTGTCTGATTTTGGTCGGTCTGTTGATCCCCAATAGCATGGTATTTAAATTGTCTTTCTGATTATGGTGGGAAGGATGATAGCTGGTGAAAAATGAGGTAAAACCACCTATTTCCTTTAGTCCTACTATATCTCGAATAGACCCATCGTAAACGATGCCGTTGCCTGTTTTAGCATAAATTGCATTTCCTACATTGTCACCGATTGTTGGTCCATCTACATGGATTCCAAATTGATCTGCCACATACACGTCATCTTTGATCAAAACATCGACAGGCCATGAGTTCTGCCCCTTTTTTCCTTCTTTTTTTCCGCGCTCATCTATAGCATCATGGATATCCGGACGCCCAGGCATAAAGGTGGCTGTTACTGCCCTACCCACAAGAACACTATCAGGATTGATCAATTCCCATCCATCTGCATACTGGTATTTGTAACCTGCATTTTTCATCACTGCCCAAGCTTCTTCATGGGTGACATCTTTCATGCGCCGAAGGATATCATCCGAAACTTTAGGTCTGCCATCACTGTATCTTTCGCCCTCCCATAGAGGGGTTAGGAATAACATTTCCTCTCTGGAAATCTGTTGGCCAATACTTTGAAAGGTCATAAATAGACAAGCCAAAATTAAAATCGGGATTCTGTACGTTAAAATCATATTTTTCAGGTTATTGATAATTTCTATTTAACAAATGCGGGCCTGGGTAGTCAAGCCCGCATGAATCATTTAGGGAGTGTGCCACCATACTCTGGTTTCAAGATTATCAGGACCTTGCTGACTGATAGCTTGACTCACATTTTCTTCATTGACAGATATTTCCGAATTAGGATAAGTCAACCTATTGATAAACTCTACTTCCCTGCCTGGATAAGGGTTGGGGGCAAGATTAGGAAAACCACTTCTTCTGAAATTCGCAAAAGCCTCAGGACCGTTCAATAAGGATGAAACCCAGTATTGAGTATTGATAAGTTCCAAAGCTGAGCCTTCATTCAAAGGATTAGCCGCCAAATAAGCAGCTATCTCCTCATCTGGGATAACCGAAGCTTCATCATAGGTTCCTATTTGTTCCATGTGAAGTCTAATCCCTTCAGAATAAAAGCTTCCAGCATCACCAGCTATCCAGCCTCTGCTGACAGCTTCTGCCAAAAGCAGATTTGTCTGAGAAGCAGTGACAATAAAGTTGGGGGCATTGAGCTTGGTGATTCTTCTTCGGTCAATTTGAGTGAAATCATAAAAACTTGCCAAGCCCATGCTAGCAGCTCTTTCAACTGCAGTAACATTGTCTAAACCCATTGGCATACCGATTTGGACTTCAGGGTCAAAGCTTTGTCTATCTACAGTATGTTGCGTGCCTGAGGTAGCTCCCACATATCTTACTGCAATAGCGCTCAACCTAGGGTCATTATTTTCTTTTAGGTAATTTACAAATGGCTCTGTCATGTACACGTTTGATGCCTCAGTGGCATTCAAGGTATTTCCAATTGGGTTGAGAAAGTTATTGTCATGTCTTACCAAGGCATTGTCTTCATTGCTCAGGATCACACCACTGGAAAAGGCTGTTTGGACAATTTGGCCTGCCCGCGAAGGATCAACCCGACTTAACCGCATACCTGCACGCAAGAGGAGTGAGTTGGCAAACCTTCTCCACTGGTCTACATTTCCGCCGTATAGGATTTCCCCTGTCTCGACATTACTACCTGCCGCACCAAGCGCGTTGGATGCTTCTGTGAGCTCCTTGATGATTTCTCCATAAATGAATTCAGGTGAATCATAGGCAGGAAAAAAAATCTGTTGATCAGAAAATCCCAAACCGGCTTGGGTATATGGAACCCAACCATAAGTATCAGTCAATACCATAAAGGCATTGGCTTGGATAATTCGGGTCATTTGATAGAGATCCTGTCTGCTGGGATCGTCCTGAATTCTTCGAATTATATCCTTGGTATTTTTGATAACTTCTCTATAATAAACCTGCCAATTATTTTGTGTTGAAGCCCTGTTATCCTGATTGTAATTGGCTCCTGTTAGTACACCTGAGTTTGGTGAAATCAGTTGTTGTACAATCCCCAATTCATACACCATCGTCCCAAAAGATGAAGCTGAAGAATTGATGATTGCTTGATTCAACTGATACGCTGGGTTGATGTTTGTGGCATCAACCCTATTGGTATTCCACTCATCAAAATTTTGGTCACATGATGAAACCACAAGCAACGTGAAGGCAACAAATAAATGATATAATCGCTTTTTCATGATAGTGTCCGTTTAAAATTTAACATTAAGATTGAAGCCTAAGCCTCTTGTACTTGGCAGACCTGTAGATTCCAATCCTACAAGATTATCTGAAGTATACCCAAAAGATTCAGGGTCTATATTGTCTACCCATTTCTTAAGTAAAAACACATTGTTGGCAACAAAACTCAATTGCATTGAACTGAAATAGCGGTTTTGGGGAATTACCCTTGCCAAATCGTAACCTAGAGTGATTTGCCGCAGCCTCCAGAAGCCTGAGTTATACACAACGGGTTCTACCAAACCTTGTGACCTGACAACTTCCCAATAAGTCTGAACCGGTGCTGCCACAGTATTAACTTCCCCTGTCTCAGTGACTCCTTGCCCCACTACTCCACCTTCACGACCTTCAAGTGTCATCTTGTGTAAGCCATGCCTTACAGCATTAAAATTGGTGCCCGAAAGCATCGTTCCTCCAAGTCGGAAATCGACTAAGAAAGAAAATGATATCCCATTATAATTGAAGGCATTATTAATACCCCCAACCCATCTAGGCAATGCACTTCCGAAATTGACCAAATCCTGAGTCCTTAAAGGCAAACCGTTGCCACCGAAGATTATATTTCCAGCTTCATCTCTTCTGTAACCAAATCCAGCAACCTGCCCCATTTCTTCTCCTACTATTTGCCTCAATTCACCATTAAAAACATGTGTACCCACTGTTATTCTTTCACCTGGAACATCTGTCAATAAACTGAGAACCTTGGTTTTGTTATATGCGCCGTTTATCGAAGCTTCCCATAGAAAATTATCTGTCTCAATAGGAATTATCCTTAACAAACCTTCAATCCCTCTGTTTCTGCTTTGTCCGCTGTTGATTGCTGTTGTTTGAAACCCCGAAGCATCAGAGATTTGAGCACTTACTATCTGGTCAGTCGTGATCTTATTGTAAGCTGCGATGTCAAGATTTACCCTTCCATCTAAAAATGCCAACTCCATTCCAGCTTCAACTTCTGAAATCCTCATAGGACGAAGGTTGGGGTTAGGCAATGTAGAGCCAAGAGGAAAACCTACAGGTTGACCATTGAAGAGATTTGCATTGACTCCATAAAACAACACATTGGAGTAAGGTGCCACATCAGAGTCACTACCTACTTCTGCATAAGCAAGACGGAACTTACCAAAGTTCAAGAAGCGGTTTGTGACCAGGTTTTCTGTAAACACATAACTCAATGCAACTGAGGGATACATAATGCTTCGGTTTTCTTCTGACAATGTAGAAAACCAATCATTCCTCAAGGTACCGTTCAGGTAAATGGTCTTATTGTAAGAGACCTCTGCGAATGCAAATAAAGAATTGACAGATCTTTCAGAGAAATTATAAATTGGATCTTTGACTCTACCATTCTGAACAGTATACAAATCCCTGATAATAAAATCAGTAACCTGCACACTGTTGCGGTCAGAAGACCTATACATATGATTTCCCCCAACATTGAGACTCGTCTCAAATTCACCAAATTCTTTTTGGGCGGACAGAATAAAGTCAGCATTGACTTCTCTGAATCTCCTGGACTCTTGGGTATATACTCCGTTTACAAAACCTACTGGAGCGGGTGCCCGTGATGCATGTCCATGTGGGAAATTGTTAAAATCCTGGTCACGGGACCAATAATCCTGTCCAATTCTGCCCTGAACATACAACCAAGGCAGAATGTCATACTTCAAAGATACGTTTCCGAAAATCCTGTCTCGCTTGATATTCTGAAACTGCTCATTCAACGTAAAGTAAGGATTGGTTCGGTTTCTGAACCTTGAATAAACCGCTTCATTTCCATTGGCATCCAAATAGTTGTCTCTCAATACGTCCAATGGCATGGAGTTAGCCATATTGTAGAGTGCCGTAGGGATTGAGTTGTCTTGTTCTGCGACATTTGGTGGGTTTGTATTCTCTTCAATAGAGTAATTCACGTTCCCTCTAATGGTTAATCTAGGAGTTAAATCATAATTGAAACCTAGATATACAGTCTTTCTGTTAAATGAATTATTGGGTACAATCCCTTTGCTATTCATATCGGCAAAAGAAAAAGTAAGACCACCTTTATCTCCACCTGTAGATATAGAAACGGTATTGGTCAGGTTCTGACCGTTTCTGAAAAACTGATTGATCATTCCACGGTTTGGCACATATGGTACAGTGATACCATCGAACAAAACCTGTGTCATCCCTGATTGAAACCTTTCACCAAAAGACCACTGTCCGGATGTTGGGTTGGGGCTTGTTGGTCTGACACCACCTTCTCCTTGGCCATACTCATATTGATAGTCAGTAAAATCCAAAGGTTGTTCATTGGTGTAATTCACATTGTATGTCACACCTATTCCTTTTGTTTTTGCACTGCTTTTGGTGGTAATCATGATGACGCCATCCTTTGCCCTACTTCCATATAGCGCTGAGGCGGCAGCACCTTTCAATATCGTCATGTCCTCTATATCATCCGGGTTGATACTGGAAAGTCCATCTCCTCCATCTGAGGTCATGCCTCCACCCCTGTTGCCAATAGCACCATCCGCGCCTTGATTACCTGGATTCGTTCCAAAATTTGTATTATCAATAGGAATACCATTGATCACAATTAATGGATTATTTTGTCCTGATAAAGATGATTGACCGCGTATCCTGATTTTTGAAGTCCCGCCAGGACCTGTTCCCATGGGGGAAATATTAACTCCGGCTACTTTGCCAACGAGGGCATTCATCATGTTCGGAGTACGGTTGACTGTAATTTCTTCTGACTTCACACTTGAAGTAGAATAACCCAGGCTTCGGGCAGATCTTTGGATACCCAAAGCGGTAACCACAACCTCTTCCAGTCCTTGAGTATCTTCCTCCATGATGACATCTATGACAGACCTATTGCCGATTTCGATGAATTGAGTACTGTATCCTATATAGGAAAAAACCAATGTAGCTCCATCAGGTGCCAGTATTTGGTAATTACCATCAATATCTGTAATTGCGCCAGTAGTAGTGCCCATCACTGAAATTGCTACCCCTGGAAGTGATTCACCATCTTGATTGGTAACAGTCCCTTTGACTTCTACTTCCAAATCATTGATTTCGATAGCAATAGGACTGGAATCAGATTGTTCTGGTAGGGAACGAACACTGATTACATTGTTTACTTGTTTAAAATGTAAGCGTCTTTGGCTGGCAATATCCATTAAAAAATCTGAGACCTTCCCTTCTTTCGAAGAAAGCCTGATTGAATTTTTATTTTTAAGATTCTTCTGTGTATAAAAAAAACTATACTCAGTTTTATTTTCTATTGCATTTAGAATTTCTTCCAAATTGCCTTCCTGGATCTCAAGTGTGATAAATACTTCATCAATACTTTTGACCTGGTCCATTTTGCTTTCAGCAAATACTGCGGGGGAGGTTATGGTCAGGAAAAGGGTCAGGATTGTGACCAATTTGAAGACCATAATCATTGTTTTGTAAAGGTTAGGTAACATATCTTGGGTTTTGATTGGTTTACAAACTAATAATTATGGTAATGCTCCGTAGACACCTATTTATTGAATACTAGGGCACAGAGTAATGGGGTATTTGTGGTTTAATCTTATTTGTTGTTTACATAGGCTTAATCATTTAAAATTCAGTACGACTTTCTTTTTGTCAATTGAGTAGTCAAAATCAATAGCATGGGATAGTGACTCTAAAACATTGGTCAAATATTCGTTGGGTTTAAATCTCCCCGTACATAGTTCCTTAGGAATACTTTTATTCCTCTCTACTTGAATTTCCACATCATACCAGCGTTCCAGCGTTTGCAGCACTTCATCAAGGGGCATATTTTCAAATTCCAGTATTCCAGACTTCCATTGGCCAATTTTATTGATGTCGATTTCTTTTTTGAAAAGGGCTCCGGATTCCAACCCGTAACCTACACCCTCTCCTGGTTTGACAAGTAATTTCCCGTTTGCGCTTTGCGCAGTTTCTATTACTATTTTTCCACTGGCCAAGCCTATAAAAATTTCCCCTTTGTCTTTGTAAGCATTTATATTAAAGCTCGTACCAAGGGCAATGGTAGAAACACCATCAGTGATGACAGTAAATGGCTTGAGACTATCTGAGACCACCTCAAAAAAAGCTTCACCGTTCAATTTCAGCGTTCGCTCATCTCTAAAGTTGGACAAATAGTGTATTTCACTTTCAGAATTCAGGTAAACCTTACTCCCATCCGAAAGGGTAACTGTAGTTTTTTTGCCCTTAGGTGCGGATTTGACAATATCAGTAGGTTGAATACTGGTCTGATATTCAGCGGGTGGGTCACTGTCTCTGTTTAAATAGAAAACAAAAATTGCTGTAAGTACCAGAAGTACTGCAGCTGCAATATTTTGCCAATACCTTCTGATTTTAATTCCCCCTCTATTTGTTTGGCTTTTTGATAAAGTGATTTTTTGTGGTTCAACTCGGGAGTATGTATCCCAATCATTTTCAAGCCATTTCTGAAATGATTTCTCACCTTCAGGGGATTCAAGCCATTCCAAAAACCTTGTAGCTTCTGTCTTGTCCATCATTCCATTGTGGTACTTTTCAAAATCTCGATAATCAAATTGCATGTATATCAGGCTATGTTCTGTTGTATATAGCCTCAACTCGATATATTTACTCAGTTGGAATTGAAAAAAAGTTGATATTATTTTGAAAAATTAAACCGCAACAGTTTTTAATGGATGTATACCCTTACTTTTATTTTATAATGAAAGCTATTAAAAGTACCATTAGCTTCTTCATGGGTATTGAATACTCTTTACTGATTTCTGCCTGAAGCTTCTTTTTTGCTTGATAAAAATGATTCTCTACTGTCCTTTTTGATAGTCCCAGCTTAGAGGCGATTTCATCAGATGTTAAATTCTCTAATCCTTTCCACAAAAAAATCTGTTTTTGTTGATTGGGTAAATTTTCGATCGCTTTTGTAGATAGTAGTTTTAACTCTTCATACATCACTTCACTTTCGGTAAAGCTACTTTCCCCATCCTTTTGCTGTATTGCATATTTTTGATAAGCTGTTTCCCTGGCATCTGCCTTTACTTTTTTGTAAAGCTTGGACTTCAATATAGTGAGCAAGTAAGCATTAAAGGATAAGTCAGGGTTAAGCTTATTACGTTTTTCCCAGATAAAAATAAAGATCTCCTGAGTCATACCCTCAGCATCTTCTTTTGAAACGAACATCCGTTCAGCGGTGCGAATCAATTTAGGAGAAAACAGCTCAAACAAAGCTGCAAATGCCTTCTGGTCTCCTTCTTTAAGTTGTGATACCAGTTTGGAAATTGATGGGGAATCAAGGTTATTCATAGGTTTAATGAAAGTAAATTATCAATTTAAATCACTGACTTTCAATTGGTTTTAAAAGCATATTTTAAAAGCTCACCGATACAAATACAAACAAGCAGCTTCATAAATGATGACTAATGTTTGTTGAGATGAGAATTTATTTCGACTACTTCTATAAAGTGTGAAAATTACACTTTTTTTAAAAAAATGCCACTTTTATTCCCGAAAAAAATTAAGTTTATGGCACGAAAGCCAATAGAAAAATTAACTCAAACCTAATAACCTGTTCTTTTAACCATGAAACTTTACAAAACAACAAAAGGAATAATAATTGAATACAACCAAAAATTTTATTCTACAAATGCCCAAGATTGGGACAGCTTTGTCAACAGAGATAACCTCTTCCAACAAATCAAAACAGACATTTCTCAACTAAGTGAGACTGAACTTGGAGAAGAAATTCTTGCTCCAATCGGCACTCAGGAAATATGGGCCTCAGGGGTCACTTACATGAGAAGCCGGGAAGCAAGAATGGAAGAATCCAAGGAAAGCGGAGCAGCCGTTTTTTATTCTCATGTATATGAAGCGGTAAGACCCGAGCTTTTTTTTAAGTCGACTCATTTCAGAGCTTCTGGACCCGAGGAAGCTGTTTATATTAGAAAGGATTCACAGTGGAATGTTCCTGAACCTGAGTTGACTTTATTTGCAAATTCTTCTGGAAATATCGTAGGTTATACAATCGGTAATGACATGAGCAGCCGTGACATAGAAGGTGAGAACCCACTGTACCTTCCTCAGGCTAAATGCTATGAACGCGCCGCTGCAATTGGCCCTTGCTTATATGTACCTGAATCCCCTATTGATCCTGATACAACCATCACCATGACAATCAATCGCAATGGTAAGGAGGTGTTTCAAGGACAGATTTCAATCAACCAAATGAAACGGAAACATACTGAATTGATCGAATTTTTGTTCCGTGAAATGAATTTTCCAAAAGGTGTTTATTTAATGACCGGAACCTGTTTGGTTCCTGATGATACTTTCTCTCTTCAGGTTGGGGATCAGGTTAAAATTGAAATACCGGAAATAGGAGAACTGGTTAATACTGTTGAGATGCTCAACAAATAATATCATTGTTTGTATTCGGATCTCTACACATTTATCAAAGGGTAAAGCTTTGATAACATAATCTAAATTCATTTCACATCTGTTAAATAGAATCTATCATGAATAAAACTTTTGATACAATTTTTGAGCAAGCTCAAAGAGCTTTTTTGATGTATAAATCCATTTCAGTTAAAAAGAAAGCACAATTCCTAAGAGAGATTGCCATTGGCTTGGAAAATATCAAAGATAATCTGATCCCTCTGGCATCTTCAGAATCCAATCTTCCTGAAGGAAGGATTACAGGAGAACTTGGACGTACCGTTGGTCAAGTCAGGCTTTTCGCCAATCTCATAGAGGAGGGCAGCTGGGTGGAAGCTACTATTGACCATGCTGATCCTGAGAGATCTCCGGCACCAAAACCTGATATCCGCAGGCACCTCACACCGATAGGCCCCATAGTGGTATTTGGGGCAAGTAATTTCCCCTTAGCTTTTTCAACGATTGGTGGAGATACGGTCTCAGCCTTGGCTGCCGGATGCCCTGTGATTTACAAAGCACACCCTGCACATCCTGAAACATCCAGGCTGGTTGCCAAAGTCATTGAAGAAGCTTTGTCAAAATCAGATTTGCCTCAAGGTATTTTCACTCATGTAGAAGGCGGAATTCCGGAAGGTCAGGAGTTGGTCAAACACCCAATTGCCAAAGCGGTAGCTTTTACCGGTTCACATGTAGGTGGAAAGGCTCTATTTGATATAGCATCCCAAAGAGAAGAACCCATTCCTGTATTTGCTGAAATGAGTTCTGTAAATCCAATTATCACCTTAAAAAATATTCTTAAAAGAGAATTAGAAAGTCTAGCCAAGTCTTATGTTGCTTCTCTGACATTGGGAGCAGGACAATTTTGTACGAACCCGGGACTTATTTTTATTCCGGAAACTTTTGAAAAAGAGTTTGCTGAGCTGGTAAAATCAGAACTCAATGAAGTTGCATCAGCCCCAATGCTACATGAGGGAATTGCAAAGAGTTACTACTCCGCATTGGAATACTTTCAAGAAAGACCTGAACTTGAATGGATTAAAGTTTCCGGAAAAAAGGACATGATAAAAAGTCAGCCTGCGCTGGCTAAGATCAGCTCTGAAGATTGGTTAAAGGACAGCACTTTCCAACAAGAAGTCTTTGGACCTTTTGCATTCATGATAGTGTACAAAGATGAAAATGAGCTTTTGGAAGTAGCAACAAAACTCAAAGGACAATTGACAATCTCAATTTGGGGAGATGAAAATGAGTTGCAGGAAAACCTTATCCTTATTAGCCTTCTACAAGAAAAGTGTGGCCGACTATTATTCAAAGGTGTACCTACAGGTGTAGAAGTAGGCCATGCCATGCAACATGGTGGCCCTTATCCCTCAACAACAGACAGCAGAAGCACATCAGTTGGAGCTTATGCAATCAAACGATTTGCAAGACCAATCGCTTTCCAGGACATGCCTCAATCATTACTTCCTGAAGCTTTGTCGGACTCAAATCCATTGGGGATATGGAGGATGGTGAATGGAGAATTTAAAAAATAAAACCCTCACCAATCATTTGCGATTTGAGTAATAGATTCAGCAGTAACCTGGCGAGTACAATGCTTTTCTATGACAAACAATCGCGTTGCAGAAATTTATTACCTATTGAATATTTAAAATTAAATCTTTAGCCTAATTCGAAACCCTGTGTATATGAAGTCATATCAAAAAACAGTAAATGCAGCTTTCATTGCCAGCTTCATTTTTTGCGCTTCTCAATGTTCTCTTCCTTCTAAGAACTGGGAGAAAAAAAATAATATGCTAATAGAAAAGTATGGTTTTGAAAAAAAAGCTGTTGAAAATAATGTTGACGCTGGAATCTCTTCAAATCTGGAAGCTGGATCAGTTGTCAATTTAAAAAGTTTTGAAGACCAAATACTCTATCAGGGAGTAAAGGCTAAGATTTTGTGGGGAGCAGGCGCAATGGTAACCATACTTGAACTGGAACCTCACGCAAAAATCCCTGACGAACTCGTCCCATCTGAAAAATTTACCTTTTTGTTGGAGGGAGATGTAGAATATCGGATTAATGGTATTTCGCATCCCATGCAGGCCTTGGAAAGAGAAGCGCCAACAGGGATAGATGGAGGAACACCGCGTATTGAATTTGTTTATCTAGAAAAAGACAGTAAACAGGCTGTCAAAGCAGGTGCTTCAGGTGCAAAACTTATAGAGGTATATAGTCCTCAAAGGGCTGATTATATAGAACAAACCGGAATAAAGGTCAATGATGAAACCCCCAAGCATTTCACATCGGAGGCAACACCCAACATCAACTCAAACCAAGTTTACGACCTCTATTCCATGCAGTTAACAAAGATTGGATCAGGAGCATTTACAAGGTTAATTTCAGGAAAAAATATCTTATTAAGCTTTATTTATCTGGATCCAGAAACCGAATTTGAGAATCACATTCACCCAGAAGAGCAAATTCGGATTGCACTTCGGGGTTCCGTCAATGAGATTCTTTTGGATGAACAGTATTTAATGAAAGAAAATGATCTTGTTCGAATACCCGGTAATTTTGTACATGGAGTATCTGCCGGTGATCTGGGATTTGATGGGCTGGATATTTATTGGCCTTCAAGAGCTGAATACATAAAAAGGGAAAAGGAACAAAAAAGTACATTTGAGACCTATATTCCGAAAGACGCTGAATTGGAATTGGTTATTGATGGGAAATCAACTACGCCAGAATTATTTTTTACCGAAGGGCCAAAATGGATGAATGGTAATCTTTATTTTTCAAATATGTATTTTGATGAGGATTTCAACGCGGATCCGACTAGAAGTTCAATAGTAGAAATGAATTCAGAGGGGAATTACAGGAATATTACGGAAGGAAAAATGCAGGCCAATGGGCTTTACCCCTATAAAAACGGGAATCTAATCGTTTGTGATATGATGGGGCATCGGATTGTTGAATTGACTACATCAGGTCAGGTAGTGAGGGTCCTAGCGGATAAGTTCGATGGAAAACCAATTGATGGACCCAATGACATCGTAACAGATGCAAAAGGTGGATTTTATTTTACAGACCCTCAATTCACCATGGAGGAAGAGAAGTTCCAGCCTGGACGTGCAGTATATTATGTTTCGGCAGATGGTGCAATTTCACGTTTAACAGAACCTAACGAATTTGCTATGCCAAACGGCATACTTTTATCTCCTGATGGAAAGACACTTTACATCAACAATACGTATGATAAAGAAACTTGGTATCCGGTACAAAGTGAGAAAGACAATTACATCTGGGCATATGATGTCAATGAAGACGGATCAATCCAAAATGGCCGTCAGTTTGCAAAATTGTTATTGGTAGGAGACGTGTTGGATAGAAAAGGAAAATCCTCCGGTGCTGATGGGATGGCCATAGATATCGAAGGAAATTTGTATGTAGCAACTTATTATGGCGTTCAAATATTCAATTCAAGTGGTGAATTTGTTGGAATGATTAACCTTCCGACATTTCCTATCAGTCTGAGTTTTGGAGATGATGACATGAAAACCCTATATATTGTGAGCTTTAGCAATGTATATAAGATCAAGACCAATAAAACCGGTTATATCAATTACCTCAATTGATCACCTTTTGGCAATTGTAGGTGATTGAAATTATGAGTTAACCTTTAGCAAGTCAGATTGGGACTGAACGTATCAATTTTTCCTTCAAGAAAAGCGGATCTTTTGATCCACCAATATGTATATCCGCTTTCATACCAGTAGAATCTAAATAATAGAATTAACCTGTGATTTCGAACCAATATCAATAAGTATCCAACCCGCCTCCAGAAGGGCAGGTATCTATTAGTATCCGTTTGCCAATAAACCCTCGTTTAATTGATTAGTGGCATGATTGCGGATAATCATATTCAACAACATGTTGACCAGTACATACAAAATTGTCATTACCAATTTTAGGAAATGTTACGGTGAGTTTTATTTGATTTCATCTGATCCCACCACATCGTAGCCTTTCCATTTATAGCCCTTGGCAAGGTCGGTTGCTGCTGGCCATGCTATATCATGCTGCTTACTGGCAACCCATTTTCTCCTGTTAGCCTCTGTATCAAAAACAATCATAATCTGATAGTTATATGTCGTCTGCTCTGCTTCAATTTCTTTGGAAATATCCGGAGAATATATTTTCAACAGTTTTGAGCTGAGGTAGCCTTCTTGTACAGTCATGGCTGGCACATAGATAGAATGATACATATCCTCAAATGCTTTGGCATGTTGGGCTTCAACCTCAAATTCCATTTGCAAGGCCATTGCAGTAGACTCCCCTTCTTTTTTTTGTAGAGCTGAAAACTTGTTTTTTGATGGGGCAATTCCAATAACCAGCAATTCCAAGTCTTCATTGCTTTCATTTGAAAACATAAGTGTCTCACCAATTGAACCGAAAAATGCACTATGTGTAGAAAAAGACGCCTGATCATCATCTATTCGCACACTTCCCTTGCCTTTCGTGACATAATAGACCTCCTCCAATCCATTTAATTGTCTGCTGATTGACTTTTCCCCGGGCTTGATCACGACATGATCCACGTGATTCCAGTCAGTAGCAAAGATTTGAGGTCCAAAAATCTGACGATGCAATACCCCCTCACCACTGTAAGATGAGGTATTCTCTTTCAGCTTTTCACTTTCCAAGCGGCCATTTACAAAGGTAGGGACAGGATCCATTGATACACCCACTCGGGTATCCCCTAAATCGAATGCATCTGTATTGCCTTTTGTACGGCTCACTGCAAAATTTAGCCACGTAAGATTCTTGTTTGTTGCATTATAAATAGCGTGAGAATCACCCATTTTGCAAGGGACAAGGGCTGGAGCTTTAATGGTACTGGTTCGACCGTTGACAGTAAACTCCGCTTCACCGTCCAAAATCACAAACATTTCTTCTATTGAATGGTGAAAATGGTGCCCTATTCCCGATTTAGGATGGATTTTACCTGCATGTAAATAGAGAAAGTTAGAAGCCAAATCATTCCTTCCAATCAATTGGGTAAAACCCATTGAACCTGCACCTTCATGCACTGCTGAAAGTTCTCTGTAAGTTGTAGAATCATTCGAGATGATTCTTTCTTTTAAGGATTGTGCTGACAGCTGCGCCGATAACACAAACAACACTAGGTAAATTACACTTTTCATAATGCTGGTTATTAAAGGTTTAATTATGTAACAGTTTGATATTTTTTTGGTCAATAAATCAACTCAATGAACATTTATTGATTTTCAATGGGATTCAGTTTGTTTTTTGGAAGTGAATAAATGACATAGCCTTTAGGCAATGCGTTGGGCTTTTTGGAATGATTGTAACTGTCTCTGGCAAAATTTGAAGTTGCATTAATTACCAAATATTGATTACCATCAAGTGTATACATGCTAGGTTGGGCATTTATTTCATTGCTGGAAGTTTCTTCCCACAAAATCTCTCCACTTTCAGCATCAAGTGCATATAGTTTACCACCTTTGGCTGTAGTGAATACTACTCCGGTTGAGGTGACTATCATCCCCTTCCTCAGCACACCTCCAGGTGCTCCCAGACTTTGGTTCCCTTGTGCATAAAGGGAGTCCTGCCCAACAGGTCTTCTCCATTTGATAGTCCCATTGTTCAGGTCATATGCAAGAATAGATGACCAAGGAGGGGCTGCCAAACCAGGCCAATCGAGTCCATAATCCGTTGTAAAACGGACATCAGGATGTTCTACATCATTGGGGTAATCAGACATTGCCAAGCTATGGTTTTCATCCGGTAGAATTTTAACACCACCGGAGGCCACAACAGGCCCTTCGACTTCTTGAGCCTCTAGGTTTCTTCTTATATTGAAGGTCCTAGGGTTACCTCCAAGATATCGATACAATGCCTTGAGTGTTTCCTCATCTACATGTACAAATCCTGGCATTTGCCCTTTCCCATTTAGCACAGTGCTTCTGAATTCATCATAAAAAAGGTGCTCTCCGATATTTTGCAATGGAGGCCCAACGCCTCCTTCCATCTCTATACCATGACAGGATTGACACGAGGCTGTGTAAAGGGTTTTGACTCTTTTGATTTCCCCAACAGATAAATCTAATTTTGGTGGTTCGACTTTATTCAATTTGTAAATAGAAGCATGCTCTTGGGTAAGTATATATAAAATACCCTTGTCAGGATCTGCTGCAGTATTTCCATAATTTGAACCTCCTAATGCTCCAGGCATCATTACTGTTTCATATTTATCAGATGGAGGTATATACAAACCCGACTTTGCTTCACTTAATCGCTTTTGCCACACTTGCTTGATACTGTCTGGGAAGTAGGGATTTAAGGTTTCTAAAGTGACTTCATTCCTTGTAAATCTAGGTAGAGAAGATATTGGCTGTGTTGGCCATGCTTCTTCACCAGGCATTTCACTGGCTGGAAAAGGCTTTTCTTCAATGGGAAAAACAGGCTCTCCCGTGACCCGATCAAAAACGAAGACAAAACCATGTTTGGTCGCAATAGCCACCGCGTCAATTTTCTTACCATTTCTATTGAGGGTGAGAAGCTGTGGGGCGGGAGATAAATCGTAATCCCATAAATCATGGTGAACTGTTTGAAAATGCCAAAGTCTTTCCCCTGTTTTGGCATCCAAAGCAACCAATGAGTTCCCAAAAAGATTGCTCCCAAGCCTATCAGCGCCATAATAATCATAAGTCGGAGAACCTATTGGAAGGAAAGCGATTCCTTTTTCACTGTCAACTGTTATTTCGCTCCAGACATTGACTCCTCCTGCGTATTTGTAGGCATCTTTTGGCCAGGTTTCATAACCGAATTCTCCGGGATGTGGAATTGAATGAAATATCCATTCCATTTCACCGGTGATGACATTATAAGCCCGGATATGCCCAGGGGGAGAAAAATAATTCTCTCCTGTAGCAGAACCAATAATCAATAAATCCTCATACAACACCCCCGGCATCATGGGTTGTATTCGGCGAATCGAAGAAGGTACTCTGTCAAGTCCTTCCCTGAGGTCCACATACCCGTTTTCACCAAAACTTAAAATAGATTGTCCTGTCAAAGCATCTATTGCCTGTATGGTATTGTTTATGGTGAATATTAAGCGTCTATCACTTTTATCCTGGCTTTCCCAATAATTGATACCCCTTTTGGTCAAGCCATTGAGGTTGGAATGAATCCATATTTCCTCACCATTTTTTACATTCAAAGCTATAAGTGAAGAGTTTTTACCCATTACATACATGACTGTATCTACTATAATAGGGCTGAAAAAGTATGGTACATTATCCTCAGTAGGATAAAACCAGGATACTTCCAACAGGTGGACATTTTCTGGGGTTATTTGTTCCGATTCAAAATATTTTGACTGATCAGGACTGCCGGCATAATGTGTCCACGTGTTATGAGAAGACCTTTGGGAGCTTTCACTGCAAGACATTTGTGCAGTAAGACAAATGCAGCAAAACAGTAATGGGAAAAGATTTGATTTGATTTTTTTGGGGTTCATTATCAATTGGGATTAAATTTTAATTCCATTTTACAATCAACATGTAAGAATGGTGTATAAGGGAAACATGGAATTTCACTGAGATAAAACAGAAAATTAAAGAATTACTCAATCCTATAAATCTATGGCTAACAGGGCGTTTAGCAAAAGTAATTACATGAAGAATTAACCGCTTATAAACTTTTAGTGTAATTTTGACACTAATTAATAAAATCAATATGATTTTTCAATCACTCCTGCCTTAAAGTAAACAGTCTTGATGTCAAAGAATCAATTTTACTGATTCTGTTATTTTAAAAAATCCAAACACATTCTAAAAACTAAAGAGTTTTGATTGGAACACCTTTGAAATAGTGGGAATGCTTCTATCGATAGCAAAGAGAAGTAAATAGAAATTTAAGCACTCTCTAATCCATTTTTACAATTGCTTTCAATACATTTTCCTTCCCGAAAAATAAGGATTCAAACTGTTTGGGAAGATTTTGGAATTCAAGATAATGACTTACCCAGAAGTCGGTCTGAATGGCATTTTGTTCTATAAGTGTAATGATGTTTTTAAAGTCGGCAGGCAAGGCATTTCTGCTTGCCATTAAGGTAAGTTCCTTTTTATGAAATAAAGGGTCATGAAATTCGAAGTTTCCCTGATACAGTCCTATAAATACAATAGTTGCACCATGCGCTGCTATTTCCAGAGTGTTTTTCATGGAATAGGGATTACCCGTAGCATCCAAAATCACTGTGGGTAAATCTCCCTCAAAAATTTTCCTGAGTGCCTCTACCTGATCGAAGTCACTTTCTGTGATATGAAGTGTATTTTTAAGCGGTAAGTTCTTTTTGCAGGTTTCCAGCCTGCTTTTATTGATATCCATCACTACCACTTCTTTGCTTTTCAATGCTGCAAATTGAGCGGTACCCAAACCAATAGGCCCTGCCCCTATCACCAAGACCTTATCTTCTTTTTGGATCTGAGCTCTTTGGACTGCGTGAAAACCAATGGCCAAAGGTTCTATAAGTGCAAGTTGCTCAAAAGTCAAAATGGCTGAAGCATGAAGGTAATTGGCATCAATCAGGAACTGTTCACGCATTCCTCCATCTTCATGAACTCCGAAAACAGAAATTGCTTCTCCACAATTGGTCTTTCCTCTCCTGACAGCTTGATCTTTGGTTTTGTTGAAATAAGGCTCTACAGAACAGCGGTCACCGGCTTTTAAGTGCTTTACCTCTTCTCCTACCTCAAGAATTTCCACACCCAATTCGTGTCCAAGAATCCTTGGAAAAGAAAAGAAGGGCTGTCTCCCTTTAAAGGCATGTATATCTGTACCACAGACACCTATTCTACGAACTTTCACAAGAGCTTCATGCGGTTTTGGTTTATTGGGAAATTCTGTCTCAATAAGCTCAAAATCTTCAGGTTTATTAAGAATTATGGTTTTCATTCAAGGATGTTTTTAGGTTAGGTTTCCAGGTAATACTCAATACCAATAGAATTTATAAAATAGAATTAACCAATGGTTTCGAACCAATATCAGTAAATAACTTAGCCGTGGTGCATCCAATTCTCCTAATTGAGGGCAGGTAGCTATTAGTATCGGGTCTCCCAAAAACCATCAATCAATTGATTAGTGGTATGCTTGCGGATAATCACTTTACTTAAATTCAAATTTACACAACTCACTATTGGCTTTTGGGCTGTGTTTTAAATAAAGCATCATCAAGTGTTAATTTCCGGATGCTTTCAATTCATAAATCCTGTTTTTTTCAGTACTAATGTCATACACATAGCCCTCAGGAATCCGGAGAAGGTCAAGAACGACATTCCCGGCCACAATTGGTGTAGGTGTATGTGCTACAACATAAAAGGGGTTCTTGTTTTCCCCTTCAGCTTTCGGGATTTTCTCTCCATCAGCAAGTTTCAACGCTATTCCGGAACGGATTCTGAGATTTCCACCTAGTTTTGACTTTATCCTGATGCTTTCTATTTCACCGTTTTGCCAGACCAGATCCAGGATTTCAAAACCACCTCTTGCCATGAGTCCTTTTACCTTCCCTTTGGGCCAGGCGTCAGGTAAAGCAGGAAGCAGATGGACTTCACCGTTTGCACTCTGCACCAACATTTCAGCAATACCTGAAGTACAGCCAAAGTTTCCGTCAATCTGAAAAGGTGGATGAGCATCAAAGAGATTATTGTATGATCCTCCGCCTTCAAATTCCCCCCTGACCGGTGAAAGTTGATTTTGGATAAGGGTATAGGCATGATTGCCATCCAGCAGCCTTGCCCACCAATTGACCTTCCAGCCCATGCTCCAGCCTGTGGAAATATCTCCCCTATGAATCAAAGTCGTTTTGGAAGCAGCTGCCAGTTCTGGCGTTCGCAAGGGAGAGATCTGATTTGAAGGGAATAGTCCATAAAGATGGGAAATATGGCGGTGTTTGTCTTCCGGATCATCAATGTCATCCAACCATTCCTGCAACTGCCCATGTTGTCCGATATGCATGGGCGGTAGCTTCTCCCTGTAGGCCAGTAATGAGTCCAAAAACTCATTGTTTTCTCCGACGATTTTTCCTGCCTGTATGACTGTACTGAAAACATCAAATGCAATTTGATTGTCCATGGTTGTGCCTGCATCCAGGGATGTTCCCTCATGCGCTTTGGGTGCATTTTCCGGCGAAGTTCCGGGGTTTACCACCAGCCAGCTTTTTTCCGGATGCGGTACAAGGAAATCCAGGTAAAAAAGAGCTGTGCCTTTAAGTATTGGGTAGGCGCGATTGAGAAACGCTTCATCTCCTGTATAGAGATAATGTTCCCAAAGGTGCTGACTGATCCAACCTCCGCCACCGTTCCAGATCCCCCAGAAAATATCATCAACAGGCCCCGTTATCCTCCAGATGTCTGTATTATGGTGGGCCATCCAGCCTCTGGTTCCATACATTTCTCTTGCAGTCTGTTTGCCTGTTTCAGCCAACTCTTCTACCATCCTCAAAAACGGTTCATGCAATTCTGACAGGTTAGTCCTTTCTGCGGGCCAATAGTTCATCTGTGCATTGATATTGATGGTGTATTTACTGTCCCATGGAGGGCTAAGTCTGTGGTTCCAGATTCCCTGAAGGTTGGCCGGCTGGCCTCCCGGCTGTGAGGAGGATATCAGAAGGTACCTGCCATATTGGAAATAAAGTGAAACCAAATGGGGATCATTACCTGATTTAAAGGCTTTCAAGCGCTCGTCTGTAGGAAGGCTTGCCGCTTCTGTGGTTCCAAGGTCTAAACTAACCCGATCAAAATATTTTTTATATGCTTGGATATGACGGTTTTTGAGAATTTGATAATCTTCTTGGGCTACTTTTTCCAATGCAGTTTTTGCTGACTTTTTCTCATCTCCGGAAATATCATCATAGCGCTTGAAATTACTCGCCATGGAGATGAATATATAGACAGAGTCAGCGTTGCTGACTTCCATGCCATTCTCTTTTTCTATGAGTTCACCTCCAAATTGCCTGATATTGGCCAAAGCCTGAAACTTCACCAAACCTTCCACACCTTCATGGCTGGAGGTTTTGCCGGAAAGACCCAAAGTAGAAACAGCATCATTATTGGTTATAGAAGATTGGTGCGGGCTTGAAAACTTTGTGTTGAAATTCAGGCCTCCTTTGACATCGGTACTTAATTTGAGGACAATGACATCATCTGCAAGAGAAGCGAAGGTTTCTCTTTGGTAAGATGCGTTTCCAATCTTATACCTGGTAAGCTGGATGGCATTTTCAATATCCAACTCCCTGTAATATTCTCCGGGATCTATATGGTCAGGAAATTGAATATGTAGATTTCCTACAGGCTGGTACATCTGACCATGGGACTTTTTGGATTGGATATTTTCCTTGGCCAACTGTTCTGCTTTTTTGTACTCCCCTTCAAAGATTGATTTTCTGATTTCGGGAAGTGCCTCCAAGGCATAGGGATTATCATTTCGGTTGGGACTACCGGACCAGACAGTTTCCTCATTCAGTTGGATGATTTCCTCAGGCAAATTTCCATAGATCATGGCGCCAATACGCCCATTTCCGATCGGCAGTGCATTTTCCCAGGTTTCACCGGAAGGTTGGAGGTACCAGAGTTTAAGGCCGGGATCAGTCTGTGCCGCACTTTGAAAAATAAAAAGAATAAAAGCCAAGGGGATAAAGGTTTTTTTCAACATGGATTTTGAAAGTGGTTTTTGCATCATGATTCAGGAACTGCCGAAGTTGTTTCACCAAAATAAGGTTGAATTACGTTTTGTTAGCATACCTTAATTGATAAATATAACTGGTATGAGTTGGATTCCTCTACAGCTCATACAATAAAAAAGACAGCGCAAAGAAACAGGCTTCATTTTCTTATTTTTTTAAAGAAATCAAAGCTAATTTTCAATTTATTGACCTAGAAGTAATTTTTTTTGAGGTTCTCAAAATTTTTTTTGGGCGTAATTTCATTGGCTGAAAACATTAAAAATCAAAATCTTCAGATAACTAAGATTGTAATGGATTTTAGTGAAATTCTGATTATCACCACTTTTACGTCTTTTGGAAAAAGAAAAAACAAGTTGATTTTTTTTTAAATACTTCAACACAGAATAATAGCCATTTATCTTATTTTTTTTATTTATAATGGAATTTTGAACCTGAAGAACAAATTAAATTTTTGAATTAAAAACTTTAATTCTTCCATGGGTTCTAAATAAAATTAACTTTATTTGACCATTGAATTTACACATGCCATTGCTTAAAAATACGTGTTTTCATGTATTTTCCACCACCCAAATTCAATAATAAGATTTTATCAATTTACCCATCACACACAGTACATCAACAAGTGATTAAGGCACTGGGAATTGATATAACAGAATAGGTTTGACACCAATTGTCAACCTGAAAATTTGAAAATTAATAGTATCAATAATTTGAATATTCTTATTCATACACTTCTAGTTCTTATATAAAGTAGTCTTCCAATCTTCATTGTCCAATCTATACAAATGAAAAAAAATAGCCGAAGAGAATTTCTTCGATCAGGGTCAGTATTAGCTTCAGTTGCAGCTTTTTCGCCATTCAGGCTAAGCTACTCCAATGCTCTATTGGAAGTTAAATTTGAGGGTCAAACAAGCCATCTCCAAATAGTACATACGGCAGGTCTACACGGAACATATACTAATCCTGATCAAATTGGAGGCTTAAATCCTTTAGGTGAATATTTGAAAAAACTTCAAACCACTCCATTATTCCTTGATGCAGGTAACTTTTTAAATCCAGACTTATCATTGGATGAAAATTTAAAGTTTGCAAAAGACCTAGTCTCAAGTGGAGTTAAAATGGTTGCTTTGGGTAAATCAGAAATGAGTTTTTCAAATGCTGATCTCAAATTCATTATTTCAGAAAGTGGCCTGAAGGTCATTGGGAATAAATTGGAATCAAAAGGACTGAAAAAAGGGGAAAGTTATTTCACAAAAGCCATAGTACAATTTGGAAAATATAGAATAGGGGTTTTATCGACACAGGGTTTGACATTGAGTAAGTTAAATGCGTACGGTATGGAAATGAAACTTCTTCATCAATGCGATGCCTTGATTGGTTTAGGCGATGTTCCAATAAATCTTTCCAACAAGCAAAATCTGAGATTAGACGCTTTTGATCATGAGGTGACCCACTACTTATTAGGGCTTACCGATCAAGTCGGTGTAGGATCCCGAATCATTCATTCACCTTCGGGAAAAGAAGTGTGGATTTCTAAGCCTGCCGAAAAGGCGAAACTGGTCAGTTCCTTTATTTATTCAATGGATAAAGACTATAAAATCAACAACTTAACAAATCTGTCATTTGTCCCTGGAAATGCATCCCGGGATAAAATGTTGGCAATTCAATCAGGTATATATTCAACTAATCAAGCATAAGTATGGAACCATTTCTAGCGGAAATAGTGCTGTTCTCATTCAATTTTGCACCAAAGGGTTATGCTCTTTGCAATGGACAATTACTACCAATTAACCAAAATCAAGCCTTATATGCACTTATAGGAACTACTTACGGAGGAGACGGGCGTGTCAATTTCGCCTTACCGGATTTACGGGGTAGAGCTTTGGCGCATGTAGGAGCTGGTTTTGTATTGGGTCAAAGAGTTGGCGCGCAAACGCATACATTGAACATATCAGAAGTTCCAACCCACTTGCATGAGTCAAATAAATCGCCTGCTGTTGCTATAAACACAAATGCATCCTCATCTGCTAATTCAGGAGATCCAGAGGGACGGTTTTTTGCAGGGAATAGTAACCTCCCCAACCGTTTCGGGGAGAAGTTTGATGAAGGCCTTGCTGAACAATCTTCTGATTCAAATTCCTCTGGTAGTATTGGAGGTAGTGAAGCGCATTCGAATATGATGCCGTTTTTGACACTCAATTATTGTATTGCCCTCCAGGGTATTTTCCCATCTCCAAATTAAAAACCATGAGCGCCACTGATCCATTTGTTGCAGAAATCTGCATATTTCCTTTCAATTTTGCGCCTAGAGGCTGGGCTTGGTGTAACGGTCAATTATTGCCCTTATCCCAAAATACAGCTTTATTCTCTCTCTTAGGAACTACATACGGAGGTGATGGCAAATCTACTTTTGCCTTACCCGATCTGCAGGGCAGGGTTCTTATGCATCCTGGTCAAGGCCCGGGTCTTTCCCTTTACGATCTGGGAGAATCAGGAGGAGAAGGCACAGTAACCCTCCTTGAAAGTCAAATTCCATTTCATACACATGCTGTAGATATTAATATCCCAGTTGGAGCTGCTGCTGATACTGATTCGCCATTGAATGCCTATCCTGCAACTTTTGAGGCAGGAGCTCAAGTGAATGGAAATCCAGCCGAATTGTATTCGGACACTTCTGATGGCAGCATGGCTACTTTCAATTCAGATATCAGCACCGAACCCCTTGGCCAAGGGCAAGCCCACAACAATATGCAGCCATCCCTTTTTGTTTACTATTGTATCGCTCTCCAAGGAGTTTTCCCACCAAGATCTTAACTGCTATGTCTCAACCTTTTATTGGACAAATTCGAATTTTCGCCGGTAACTTCCCTCCAGCAGGGTGGATGTTTTGTGAAGGGCAATTACTGGCCATTTCGGAAAATGAAACCTTGTTTCAGCTAATTGGAACCACTTATGGAGGTGACGGTCAATCTACCTTTGCTCTGCCGGATCTACGCGGTAGGATTCCCATTCATCAGGGAAATGGTTTTACATTGGCAGAATCCGGCGGTGTCGAACAAGTAACCTTAAGCATAGGTCAAATTCCAGCGCATTCGCATAAACTAAAAGGCCCAAGTATGGTAGCTTTGGGATCGAATGCAGGAAATTCGGAAGATCCCTCAGGAAAATACCCCGCCATATCACCTGGAGTAAACCTCTATAGTACAACGGCAAGAGAGAATATAAATATGGCTACTCCCCAGCCTGTTGACAACTTGGCTATCTTGACACCCAAGGGTGGCAGTCAACCACATACCAATATCCAGCCTTATTTAGCTGTTAATTATATAATTAGTCTATTTGGGATATTTCCTTCGCCAACCTGATGAAAAAAATCGGTATTTTACTTCCTAAATCAAGTACGCATCCATATATAGGATATGATTTCTTTTATGGGTTAAATGCATTTTACGCTTTCCATGGCGATAACAATCCTTCCTTTTTCACTTCAAACATTGGATTTGGGATAGATGATGATCTGCTTTATTCAGAAACCGAAAAGATGTTTTTGGAAAAAAATGTAGATGTTGTTGTGGTATTTGCAGAGCATCCTAAAGTGGATAAAATCTTTCCATTGGCATCGCAGTTTCGCAGGCCAATCCTTGTTGTAAATGCAGGTGCAAAGTATCCAGTGAAATGGAAAGCTGCAGAATACGTGATATTTCTCAATTTGGGAGAAATGCTTTCTGCAAAATTAGTTGCTAAAAAAGGGATAGTCCAAAGTGGGATTCAAAAAGGCATAAATGCAACCAATTTTTATGATGGAGGCTATGGAATGGCAGATGGATTTTACCTTGGACAGGAAAGTGCAGGGGCTAACATTTTATTCAACTTTATTTCCAAGCATTTAGAAGCTGATTTTGATTCCCGATCAATAATAGACTTTTTAGAAGAAAATCAGGATCCCATATTGATTTTTTCTACTTATACAGGGGAAATTTTACCCCTATTTCTCAAAGCTGTAGAAGGTTTTGATCCAAAAATAACCTTGGTCTGCAGTCAGGCAACAATCCATGAAATCATCTCAAATGAATTGGGGTCAAAGATGGCACTACCTGAGATCATCGCCTGTAGTTCACTGAGTCCGGAGTGGCCAAGTAAGGGATTCCAACCCATCAATGAATATTTCAAAACTGAAGTCAAGAGAGAAGCTTCCCCATTCTCATATTTGGGCTGGGATGCTGGAGAGGTACTTCAAAAACTTTCTTCTTTAGCAAATACGGGCTGGAAAGAATGTGCACAGAAGCTTGAACAAACTACAATCACTGGAAGTAGAGGTGCACTTCGATTTCATTTGGAAACTGGATATTTTATTGGTGACCAGTATCAGTTCAAAGTCCGTGGAGATAAGTATAAAGTTATAAAAATAGAAGTAGAGGAAGTGCTGAAGGAATGGGAGCAATTGATGGAAAGCAGACCTACCCCCCCTCAAGTGGGTTGGTTCAATACCTATTTGTGTTCTTAATAAAAGTAATCACCCGAAATCGATCTTTCAAATCTGTTTCCGAAAAAAAATAGGTTTTTAGGTCTACACCCACACGAAATGAAAAAATTCTACAAAAGTCTACTGACTTTCCTTGCCCTTTTCCTTCTTGGTTACACTTCAATTTACGCTCAGTGTATCCTATTTCCAGGAAATTTAGTTTTTTCCGGAGTGAATCTGGAAGATGATGGCGTAAATGGAGCGACCCAAAACGATCGGTTTAGCTTTGTTTTATTGCAGGAAGTCAGTGAAAACTTTGAGATTTATTTTACTGATCTTGGCTGGACTGCCTCTAATTCATTTCAAACTCCGGCTAAAGCATTGACAGATGGAGTGATCAAATGGACAGCTCCAGCAGGAGGCGTCCAATCAGGAACTCAAATTACCATAGATGCAAAATACAACTTGTCCGCCAGTTTGGGTTCAATCATTGGCGTTCGTGCTACTCCAAATGATCCCAATATTTATTTGGACCTGGGAAATTCAGGAGATCAACTTTTCGCATTTACAGGCAGTATTGAAAACCCTGTTTTCATAGCTGGAATTAACCTGAATCAAAACTGGTCCAATCTCCCTTCTGATAAGTTAACCTCCTCTGAATCAGCTTTACCAGCTAGCCTCAACATTGCAAATGTGCAAAATGTAAGTTTGTTGAGTGCATTTTCAAATGGATTTACAGATGCTGTTATTTCAGGTGATAGTTTCAATGGACTATTTTCAGATATAGTATCGGAATTTAACCAAAATTCAAATTGGATTTTTGATGAAACGTATCTACCTGATTCCCGTGCTACAGGATTTCAGCTTCCCAAAACACTGTCTTTTTCAGTTACACCTTTCAATTTTCTCAATACCCCTACAGGAACAAATTCAATCACCTACGGTGCAAATACGCAATTCACGGTTTCAAATGTTGATTCTAGGAATATCACTTCATATCAATGGCAAATAAGCACAAATGAGGGCGCTGATTATTCTGATTTAGCTGATTCGGGAATTTATTCCGGAACGACTTCAGCAACGCTAGAAATCTCCAAACCAGAAGTTTCAAATAGCAATTACCGTTATCGCGTAAAAGCGGTAGATGCATGCGGAAATGAGGCAATTTCAAATCATCTTGTTCTCACGGTAAATCCAAGATCTCTTACAGTTAACTTAATTGGCACGGTCGAAAAGGAATTTGATGGGAACACCCTGGCAACCATTACAAATGAAAATCTTGAATTAATTGGCAGTTTGGACGAAGATGATGTTGCAATTGTCAATCCTGGATCGGGAATCTATGCAAACGCTACAGTTGGAACTGCTATTCTGGTAACTGTCAATGACCTTACAATCACAGGTATCGACGCCAACAATTATTCACTGTCCTCAACTTCAGCAGCTGCAAATGTAGGAATTATCAACCTTGCTGAAATCACAGGAGTCACTTTGGATGGTCAGAGCTTTGTCTTTGATGGAAATGAAAAAACTCTCGCGATCAGTGGTGAGCTGCCTGAAGGAACCTCGGTGGCTTATACGAACAACGGTAGAACAATCGTCGGAACGCAGGAAGTAACCGCAACGATAAGCGGCTCCAACTATACAAATCTGATTCTGACAGCAGATCTGACCATCACACCTGCCAGCATCACAGGAATCACATTTGAAGGTGATAGCTTCACCTTTGACGGATCCGTGAAAACAATTGAAATCTCAGGCGATCTACCAGAAGGAACTTCTGTAGCCTATACCAATAATACCCGTACGATTGTAGGTTCGCAAGAAGTGACAGCTACAATATCTGGCGCTAATTACACCACACTGATTCTCAATGCAAATTTGACTATTACTCGAGCAACTGTTACAGGAGTCACGTTTGAGGACATTAGCTTTCCCTTTGACGGTTCCGTAAAAACAATTGAAATTACGGGTACCCTACCTGAAGGAACATCTGTTTCCTATGCCAATAATACCCGAACCAGCTTGGGGTCTCAGGAAGCCATTGCAACCATATCAGGTGCTAATTACACCACCCTGATTTTAAATGCAAACTTGACTATTACTCTTGGTACAATCACAGGAGTTACCTTTGAAGATGGCACCTTCGGCTTTGACGGTACATCGAAAACCCTGGAAATCTCAGGTGATCTCCCAGAAGGAACTTCAGTTGACTATGCCAACAATACCCGAACAAATGCGGGAACGCAGCAAGCAACAGCTACCATTTCAGGGGACAATTATACCACATTGGTGCTCAATGCAGATCTGACCATCACGCCTGCAACAATCACAGGAATCACCTTCGGCGATGACAGCTTTATCTTTGACGGAAATGAAAAGACCATCGAAATTTCAGGTGAACTACCAGAAGGAACTTCAGTTGACTATACCGCCAATACCCGAACCAATGTAGGAACGCAAGCAGCGACAGCTACCATTTCAGGAGACAATTATACCACATTGGTACTCAATGCGGATTTGACTATCACCCCTGCAACAATCACAGGAATCACCTTCAGCGATGGCAGCTTTATCTTTGACGGAAATGAAAAAACCATCGAAATTTCAGGTGACCTCCCTCAAGGAGCCTCTGTAAGCTATGCCGCCAATACCCGAACCAATGTAGGAACGCAAGCAGCGACAGCTACCATTTCAGGAGACAATTACAACGAATTGGTGCTCAATGCGAATTTGACTATCACGCCTGCCACAATCACAGAAATCACTTTCGACGATGGCTCCTTCACTTTTGACGGAAATGAAAAAAACCTTGCGATAGCTGGTACCCTCCCTGATGGCGCTTCAGTGGGCTATGAAAACAATGGAAGAACGAATGTCGGAAACCAGCAGGTAACCGCAACGATAAGCGGCTCCAACTATACAACTCTGATTCTGACAGCAGAATTAAGCATCACCCCTGCCACCGTTACAGGTATCACTTTCGAGGATAAAAGTTTCACCTTTGACGGATCCGTAAAAAGTATTGAATTAACAGGGACTTTACCTGAAGGTGCATCTGTAAACTACGGCAACAATACCAGAACCGATGTAGGAACTCAAGAAGCAACAGCTACTATATCAGGGGCTAATTATACCACACTGATTCTGACTGCAGGCCTGACCATCACGCCATCAACAATCACAGGAGTCACTTTCGGCAATGGCACCTTCATTTTTGACGGAAATGAAAAGAGCATCGAAATCTCTGGTGAACTCCCTGAAGGAACTTCAGTTGACTATGTCAACAATACCCGAACAAATGCGGGGACGCAGCAAGCAACAGCTACCATTTCAGGAGACAATTATACTACATTGGTACTCAATGCAGACCTGACCATCACACCTGCCACAATCACAGGAGTCACTTTCGGCGATGGCACCTTCATCTTTGACGGAAATGAAAAAGTCATCGAAATCTCAGGTATACTTCCTCAAGGAGCTCTGGTTGCCTATGACGACAATACACGAACCGATGTAGGAACTCAGGAAGCGACAGCTACTATATCCGGGGCTAATTATACCACACTGATTCTCAATGCAGACCTGACCATCACACCTGCCACAATCACGGGAATTACTTTCGAGGATGCCAGCTTTGTATTTGACGGAACCGAAAAAACCCTTGAAATAGCTGGTACCCTCCCTGATGGGGCAAAAGTGGACTATGAGAACAACGGAAGGACGAATGTCGGAAACCAGCAGGTAACCGCCAGGATTACCGGTTCAAACTTTAATGATCTGGTATTGACAGCAGAGTTGACCATCACCCCTGCCACAATCACGGGAATCACATTTAGTGAACAGAGCTTTGTGTTCGACGGATCCGAAAAAACCCTTGAAATAGCTGGCACCCTCCCTGATGGTGCTTCTTTGGACTATGAGAACAACGGAAGGACGAATGTCGGAAACCAGCAGGTAACTGCCAGGATTACCGGTTCAAACTTTAATGATCTGGTGTTGACTGCTGAGTTGACCATCACCCCAGCCACAATCACAGGAATCACTTTCGAGGATGCCAGCCTTGTATTTGACGGAAGCGAAAAAACCCTTGAGATAGCTGGCAGCCTCCCTGATGGGGCTTCTTTGAACTATGAAAACAATGGAAGGACGGATGTCGGAAACCAACAGGTGACTGCCAGGATTACCGGTTCAAACTTTAATGATCTGGTATTGACTGCTGAGTTGGAAATCACGCCGGCCACAATCACGGGAATTACTTTCGAGGATGCCAGCTTTGTATTTGACGGAAGCGAAAAAACCCTTGAGATAGCTGGAAGCCTCCCTGATGGGGCTTCTTTGGACTATGAAAACAATGGAAGGACGGATGTCGGAAACCAGCAAGCGACAGCCACCATTACAGGTTCCAACTACAACACATTGGTATTGACTGCTGAGTTGACCATCACCCCTGCAACAATCACCGAAATCACCTTCGAAGACGGTAGCTTTGTATTCGATGAATCCCAGAAAAGTATTGAAATCACAGGGACTCTTCCAGATGGAACTTCGGTCGCCTATGCCGACAATACCCGAACAAATGTGGGAACTCAGCAAGCAACAGCTACTATAACTGGCTCAAACTTCACCACTCTTGTCCTTAACGCTGAGTTGACCGTTACCCCTGCAACAATCACTGGAGTAACTTTCGAAGACGGATCCTTTGTGTTTGATGAGACGGAGAAAACCATTGAAATCACAGGTACACTTCCGAATGGAACTTCGGTCGCCTATGACAACAATACCCGAACAAATGTGGGAACGCAGCAAGCGACAGCCACCATTACAGGTTCCAACTACAACACATTGGTGTTGACAGCAGAATTGACCATTACCCCTGCCACCATCACGGGAATCACTTTCGAAGACGGATCCTTTGTGTTTGATGAATCCGAGAAAACCATTGAAATCTCGGGTACGCTTCCGAATGGAACTTCGGTCGCCTATGCCGACAATACCCGAACAAATGTAGGAACGCAGCAAGCAACAGCTACTATAACTGGCTCAAACTTCACCACTCTTGTCCTTAACGCTGAGTTGACCGTTACCCCTGCAACAATCACCGAAATCACCTTCGAAGACGGTAGCTTTGTATTTGATGAATCTGAAAAAACCATTGAAATCTCAGGTACGCTTCCGGATGGAACTTCGGTCACCTATGCCGACAATACCCGAACAAATGTAGGATCTCAGCAAGCGACAGCCACCATTACAGGTTCCAACTACAACACATTGGTATTGACAGCTGAGTTGACCGTTACCCCTGCCACAATCACTGGAATCACCTTTGAAGATGGGACTTTTGTATTCGATGAATCGGAGAAAACCATTGAAATCTCGGGGACGCTTCCGAATGGAACCTCGGTCACCTATGCCGACAATACCCGGACAAATGTGGGATCTCAGCAAGCGACAGCCACCATTACAGGTTCCAACTACAACACATTGGTGTTGACTGCTGAGTTGACCATCACCCCTGCCACCATCACTGGAGTCACCTTCGAAGACGGATCCTTTGTGTTTGATGAATCCCAGAAAAGTATTGAAATCACAGGTACACTTCCGAATGGAACTTCGGTCGCCTATGCCGACAATACCCGAACAAATGTGGGAACTCAACAAGCAACAGCTACCATTACAGGTTCCAACTACAACACATTGGTATTGACTGCTGAGTTGACCGTTACCCCTGCCACCATCACTGGAATCACTTTCCAAGATGGAAGCTTTGTATTTGATGAAACGGAGAAAACCATTGAAATTTCAGGTACGCTTCCTGATGGGGCAACAGTGGACTATGAAAACAATGGAAGGACGAATGTCGGAAACCAACAGGTGACTGCCAGGATTACCGGTTCAAACTACAACACATTGGTGTTGACTGCTGAGTTGACCATCACTCCTGCCACCATCACTGGAATCACTTTCGAAGACGGATCCTTTGTATTTGATGAAACGGAGAAAACCATTGAAATCACAGGTACGCTTCCTGATGGAACTTCGGTCACCTATGACGACAATACCAGAACAAATGCAGGAACTCAGCAAGCGACAGCCATCATTTCCGGAGCCAATTATACCACATTGGTATTGACAGCAGATTTGACCATCACCCCTGCTACCATCACTGGAATCACTTTCCAAGATGGAAGCTTTGTATTTGATAACACTCAAAAGTCCCTTGCCATAAGTGGTAATCTGCCTGACGGAACTTC
>NZ_PVTR01000013.1 GCF_003003005.1 Mongoliibacter ruber | reverse complement strand
CCTATGCTTGATGAACCGCCGTATACGAGACCCGTACGTACGGTGGTGTGAGGGGTGCTCCGCAGGCTTATGGCCTGCGGCCATCCACTCGATTACCTGCTGGCTTTTATTCTTCAACTATTTTTTTCAACTGAGGTATTGTAATTTTGTCAGTTTTTTGCAGTAAATCTATGTTTTCATAACCATTTTGCAATTTCCCAATTAGAATACCCAAGACAGTTTTGCCATACCTATATCTTTTCGGATTAGCTTCATACTGTTCTTTCAATTTTTTTATTGTTTTTGGGTAGCTAAATTTATAGGCTTCACCGTTATATTCTGCTTCTTTTTGATAAACTGCAATTTTGTTATACAACTTGTCAAGTGATTTATCTTTTGCTTCTTCTGTTGATTCATTTATCTTTTGCTCTATTTCCTCAATGCTAAAATTCGGATATAACGAGTTGATGTGTGCGGAATTTATAAAGTATGATTCAATATCATAATATTCAGTCTGAAACAAATGAAACTTAATGTCACTTGATTTATTTAAATTAATAAGCCTTTCCTTCACTCTATCTTTATCTGGTTCATCATTGTCAAAAAAGTCACTATCACGGTGAAAAATAATATGTCGTAAGTCGGGCTTGTCTGTTAATTTTATTTTACAAGACTGCATAGCAGCAAGTAAATTTGTGCGATTTTCATACGATATGAATTCGGTACTTTCAATATCAAAGCCTTGGATTTCAAAAAGCTTTTTTACGAAACTTAAATCTTGATCTTCCGAAAGAACAAGAGTTCTCGTATTGCTTTTCAGTTTTTCTAATTCTTGAGCCTTTAATTCAGCAATTTGCCTTAGTTCAACTTCCTTTGCAATGTAGTCTGTAATTATAGGTAAAATACCTACTTCCTTATCAAAAACTTGAGTGTCATCAACTTTGAAAAGCTTGGTGCCTGTTTCTTCACTCTCTGTTTTTACCAAATACAAATTGGTTATTTCAGGGAAATCTTTTGAAAGTGAATAAAAGGCTGGAGAATGTGTGTTTATAAAGATTTGTAAGTCAGTAGAAAAACCTGCAAAGATTTTGGCAAGTTTAAAAGCATTACCCATTTCTAAATTATTTTCAGGCTCTTCAAATCCCCAAATCGTATCAGGGTTTATGACGGCTTGACCTGTGATAGACTTGTAGTGATTTGAAATAAACTTTAAAATAATTGGTATATGCTGTGCTTTAATACCATCTCCTCTTTTGTTCAGAGAAATAACGACACCACCTTTGTCAAGTGAAAAATCCAACGTTGAAAACAACGATTTAAAATTGGTTGGCATACCTATTTGACTAGTGTAGCCTAATTCTGCTGTAATATTATCGACTAAAACTTCAACTTCATTTTTCAGAGCTTCAATAAAATTTGAGGACGCATCATTAAAAGCAGTTGGTGTTATTTCACTTAATGAATCGTGCAATTCCCCCATCAAATGATTGAAATACTCAACTCCTCTTATGGCTGGAACATATTTATATTTTAGTTTTTTTAGCCATTGTAAAGCCCCGCTTCTCCCTGGTAGAACTTTACCATTTATTGTCTTGATTTCATCCTTATGTAAACCCTCCTTTCTCCAAATTTTTGTCCACACAACTGCATCTTTGTCTTTGAATCTTTTTGGGGTTAGAAATGTGATTTTTATTGTTATCTCTTCAGCCTTTTTATTTGGTGTTCTCGCGTATTTTGAAAAATCATCAATAAACCTATATTGATTTCCAATTTCAGTTTCACCATTAAAAAATAGATTCAGAGCTTTCAAAAAATTTGATTTTCCAATATCATTTTGACCGACAACAATATTTAAGTTATTTAGAGTTAGTCCTTTATCCAATTTGACAATTGAACGAAAATTTATAATTTCTATCGACTGAATTATTATCATATTTTAAGTTTTGTCATTTTTTAAGCTTGCAGGTAACTTGTATATACCCCTGACAACTTTCAGGCTTAGCCCTTCAATAAAGGATGGCTAAGCCTGATTTTTTTATTAATTGTTACAGGGTTTATTAAAACTACATATTTATTATAAATCATCAAATGGAGACCAGATTTTTCCCAAGTTCTGAATACTGACATGGGTATAAATTTCAGTGGTCTTACTCGAATTATGACCTAATAATTCTTGGATATATCTCAAGTCCGTTCCTCGCTCCAATAAATGAGTTGCATAGGAATGCCTTAGCCAATGTAATGTGACTGGTTTTTTAATTCCTGATTTTACCAAAGCTTGCTTAAGCACACTTTCCAGACTCTTTTCACTGTATTTGCCAATTGATCTATGGCCTTCAAATAAATAAACACTCGGCTTAAAAATCTTGAAATAAGACCTAAGCAACTCTAAAATTTTTGGGGATAATGGAACCAGCCTGTCTTTTTTACCTTTGCTTTGTCTGATAATTAAAAACCTCCGCTTGCTGTCCACATCGGTAATTTTCAAATTCAATAATTCACTCCTTCTTAGACCACAAGAATAAATAAGAGATAGCATTGCTCTGTGCTTTAAGTTCTGATGACTATCTAGAATAATTTTTACTTCCTCTTTACTCAACACATTGGGCAATATCTTCTGCCTCTTAGGCCGGTATACAATTTCAGGATTGAATTTTACGCCCCTTCTATTCTTAAAAAACAACTTAATTCCATTGACCACCTGATTTTGATAAGAACCAGAATAACCCCTGGCCAAAATATACTCCTTGTTGAACCTTTCAAGATCATGGTTATCAATCTCTTCAATAGGCTTGTTTTCCAAAAACCTCAAAAATATGGACACAGCATCCCTGTAAGTCTTTACCGTACTTTCACTATAGCGCTTATTCCGCAGCCAATCCTCAAACTTGCTGATTTCAATGGCTAAAAAATCAGCCATTACCGGCAATTCCGAAAATGTCTTGGGCAGCTCTAACTTCCTCAACTCACTGTAATCCAACCATACTTTCCCTTTAAAATATTGCAGCATTTCTGAAAGCTTACTATCTTCATAAGAAACCCACCACACTTTCTTCTTGGTATCCCAATTACATCCTGGAAATTGCTTGACCAGTTCCTTTAGTTCAAATTCATACAGGAACTCTATCCTGATTATTGGACTTTTGCCCATCCAGTCATTTTTCAAAACTAGCTTTTTCATAAAAATCAGATTTAAAAATCAATTCTATTTATAAAAATAAAATTTTCATGGATATCAAAAGATGGTTTAGGATAGAATAGTCGATTAAGTATCCGGTTAACTTAAAAAAATAAAACCCCCACAGCAGCTGCAGGGGTTAAAGAGAAAAGCATCGAAGCATTATCTCGAACTCTTTAATTTTGGTAATCCAATATATTTCATTTTAATGCTTAAAATGCCTCACACCCGTCATTACCATACTTATCCCATTGGCATCGCAATAGTCTATGGAATCCTGATCTTTGATGGATCCGCCGGGCTGTACCACTGAGGTGATACCCGCTTCATGGGCGATTTCCACACAGTCAGGGAATGGAAAGAAAGCATCTGAAGCCATCACGGCACCAGTGAGTTCAAAACCAAAGGACTTGGCCTTTTCTATCGCCTGCCTCAAAGCATCTACCCTTGAAGTCTGTCCCACGCCTGAAGCAAACAGTTGGTCACTGTTGCTCAATACAATCGTATTGGACTTGGTATGTTTGCAGATCTTGGCAGCAAATACCAAAGCATCTTTTTCATATTCGCTTGGTGCCTGCTTGGTAACAATCTTGAAGTCTGATTTGCTTTCTGTGTTCAGGTCCTTGTCCTGTTCGATTACTCCGTTGAGCAAGGTCTTGATTTGCTTATTTCCCGGGACATCGATTTTTTGTTGCAGGAGAATACGGTTTTTCTTGCTTTTCAATACTGCCATAGCTTCTTCATCAAACGATGGTGCGATCAGCACTTCAAAAAACAAACTGTTCATCTCCTCCGCAGCTGCTAAATCCACATTTTGATTGGTGACCAAAACGCCGCCAAAAGCGGATGTGGTATCTGCAGCAAATGCTTTTTGGTAGGCTTCTTTTACGGTATCGGCTGTAGCGCATCCGCAGGCATTGGTATGTTTGAGTATGGCAAAAGCTGTTTCACCCTTAAACTCAGCAATCAAAGCCACAGCTGCATCTATATCGACTAGATTATTGTAGGATAGCTCTTTGCCGTGGAGTTGGGCAAACATCTCTCCCAAGTCTCCATAAAAATGTGCCGCTTGGTGCGGATTTTCACCATAGCGCAGGGCTTTGGCTTTGTTTTCTGACACTTTTAGGGCCGGGATGTTTTCAGTTCTGTTGAAATAGTTGAAAATATGGGTGTCATAATGGGAAGAAACCTGAAATGCCTGTGCGGCAAAGTACCTTCTGTCTTCCAAAGTAGTGCTGCCATTTTGGGTCCTCAGTCTTTCCTCCAATTCGCCATATTGATCTCTGGAAGCGATGATGGTAACATCCTTGAAGTTTTTGGCTGCTGCGCGGATAAGGGAGATGCCTCCGATGTCGATTTTTTCTATAATATCTGCTTCGGCTGCACCTGAGGCAACTGTTTCCTCAAATGGATACAAATCAACGATCACCAAGTCAATGGCTGGGATGTCATATTCCGTGGCTTGGGATACATCGCCCTCATTTTCCCTTCTGTGAAGGATACCGCCAAAAACCTTTGGGTGTAAGGTCTTTACCCTACCGCCGAAGATAGAAGGATAACCTGTCAACTCCTCTACAGGGATGACTTCAGCTCCTTGTTCTTCGATAAACTTCTGCGTGCCACCTGTAGAATAGATGCTGACACCATTAGCTTTGAGTAGTGCGATAATTGGTTCTAGGTTGTCTTTATAAAAGACCGAAATGAGTGCTGATTGTATTTTTTTGTTAGCCATAATATTGTTGAATGCCACAATGACAAAGGGATCCAAATAAATGGATTGGAGCCTTGTGACTATATTTTGATTAGAAAATTTTCACTGACAAAGGTAGGAAAACCAAGGCATTAAAGCAGGCTTTCTATCACATTTGGGAAGTATTTGTACTCCAGTTTGTGGACCTTGGCTGCAATATCTTCAGGAGAATCCTCAGCTGAAACAGGCACAGCAGCTTGGAAAATGATTTTTCCCTCGTCATAGTGTTCGTTTACCAAGTGGATGGTAATTCCGGACTCTTGGTCTCCGGCATTTTTTACTGCATGGTGCACATGCATACCGTACATGCCCTTTCCACCATATTTTGGAAGTAGGGCAGGGTGGATGTTGATGATCCTATCCGAAAAGGCTTGAATCAAATTTGAAGGTATTTTAAGCAAGAAGCCGGCGAGTATTACCCAGTCTATTTTTGCTTCCTGCAGTTTTTGGACGAGTTCTCCTGACTCCAGTTCAGATTTGGAAAAAGTAAAGTGGGGAATTTGAAGTTTTTTAGCCCTCTCAAGCACGAAAGCGTCTTTTTTGTTGGAAGCGATCAGAGCTACCTTTCCTTTTTTGGAATCTGCGAAGTATTTGACAATTTCCTCAGCATTGCTGCCGCTGCCGGAGGCCAATATGGCTATATTTTTCAAATGATCTTTCTTTATTGAAGTACCAAAAATAGGTACATGTCAACGACTCTCCAAGAGAAATTACAGGACTTGCATCAGTTGGCTTTTTTTTAGGCATCCAATTCTGTAGATGGAGATTTTTCTCCGCTCTAACGTTTGGGTTTAAATTGGGTTGTGCAAAATAAATTTTATTACAAAATAATTAGTTTGAGGCAACCACTATAAATCAGTATTCCGTAAGAGAGGTAACACCAAATCAAATTTTATGAAAAATATATGGTCTATACTCGTTTTATTGGCAGTGCTGACGACGTCATGTGCTGTGATCCGGCAAGGAGAAGTTGGGGTCAAAAGTAGGTTTGGTAAACTTTCCCCAAATGTATCTGATGCCGGCCTGGTAGGTTTCAACCCTTTTACCTCTCGGGTAATCAAAGTGCCAATCCGTACAGTCAATCAGGAAGTGAAATTGAATCTTCCCAGTAAAGAAGGACTTACAATCGAGTCCGAAATTTCCATTTTATACAGTATTGAAAAACAGCAGGTTCCTTTTATTTTGGAGGATGTCGGTGAAAATTATGAGCGGGTACTGATCCTCAATGTATTCCGATCTGCTGCAGCTGATGTGACAGCACAGTACATGGCCAAGGACATGCACTCGGGAATGCGTTCAGTTATCGAAAACAACATCAAAGACCGTATGCATGAGTCTTTGAGAGATCGGGGTTTTGTAGTAGAGCGTGTGTTGATGAAAAGCATAGAATTGCCAACTGAACTAAGTAGGGCCATAGAACGAAAGCTAAAAGCCGAACAAGAGGCCCAACAAATGGAGTATGTTCTTGACCGGGAAAAACAGGAAGCCGAAAGAAGACGCATAGAAGCTGAAGGGACCCGTGATGCTCAGAAAATTCTGGCAGAAGGACTGGTGAGAGAAATCATCGAGTTGAGAAGCATTGAAGCCTTCCGGGAACTGGCCAATTCTCCCAATACCAAAATCATCATCACAGATGGCAAAACGCCGTATTTGATCAATTCACCTGAAAAGTAGGGAGGAGATGACCTTTGAGCCCCGATAGCTATCAGGGTAGATACGAGACACGAGAGCAAAAAACAAGAATCAAGGCAGGATTAAATGCCGTAGGATTGACCGAAATAATAGCCCGGTAATTTATTGCCCGGTATAAAGATTAAGAAAAAGTTCTAAAGTGCCGTAGGATTTCCTGCCGTAGGTATGTCACGAACTATATAAAAACAATCTAAAAAAGTGACAAGAAAAATCAGGACGTGACATAGGTAGAATCATGAAACAAGACAGAGGTTTGTGATAGTCCCCAATCTTGAATGAATTAACATGTTGAAACTTATAACTCCAGCAAAAAAACCCAGCTTCACCTTGTCATCTGAAGTTTTCAAAAACAAAAGGGAGCAATGTGAATTTGCTCCCTTTGTATATTACTCCAATATTTAAATCTGGATTTTACTTGCCTCTCACAGGCATACTCACCTTCACCTTATCCCACATCAAAGATATGGCTCCATGATTTCCGGATTCCACTTCCACCTTGTAAGTCAGGCGTTGTACTTCCTCTTCCAATTCCTCTGGGCCAACAGTCAGCCTGACCACATCGTCTGATTCGTCATAATCATCCGCGAGGTGTTGGTCATAATTCTTATTTAAAATCAATATCCACTCTTCTCTTCCGGGAATAGTAAATAAACCATACATGCCAGCAGCTACTTCTGTGTCACCGATCATGACATCCTCACTAAAATCAACAGCGGTAGCCCAGTGTGAACCACTTACCCAAACTTGATCATAGGATACCAGACCGTTCCAAATAACACGACCTCTTTTTCCCGGAGATCCATAATTGATCGTGACTTCAGCATCGCCGATGCTGCCTTTAGCCTCTCTTCTGGCACTTCCTTTGAAGGTGTCTTCTTTTAAGCCCGCATTGATGCTGTCTGCATATTCGGTTTTTTCAAGAATGTGTTCTTGTTCGAGTTGACTGATTCCTTCGACATTATCCAAATCCTGTGTTTGAACAGATTTTTCAGTATTGCATGAGACCAAAAGAGCCCCTGTAATGATACTTGGAATCAAAGTTTTCAAATTCATCATGATTTTTTTATAATGTATAAATGGTTTTAAAGTTTAGACGTTTTGTATTGTCAGAGATCAAAGATCTTTGAACTGCTCCATCAACTCCTCTGAAATCCCTGTAGTGGAGTATCCTCCGTCATGGAAGAGGTTTTGCATGGTGACATACCTGGTCAGGTCAGAGAACATGGTAATGATGTAATCCGCGCAGGCCTCTGCGGAGGCATTTCCAAGAGGAGACATTTTATCTGCAAAATTGAAGAAAGCATCAAACCCACCTATACCTGTACCTGCTGTAGTTTTGGTAGGAGATTGTGATATGGTATTGACCCTGACTTTTTTGGCTTTCCCAAAACGGTAGCCATAGCCTCTTGCAATACTTTCCAACAATGCCTTGGCATCAGCCATATCTGTATAAAAAGGGAAAACACGTTGCGCTGCAATATAAGAAAGGCCCATAATGGAACTCCATTCTTTCATGACGTCCATTTTTTCTGCGACCTGCATCATCTTATGGAAGGAAATGGCAGAGACATCATAAGATTTCATAGCCCAGTCATAGTTTAAGTCACCATAAGAACGACCCTTTCTGATGTTTGGGGACATACCGATGGAGTGAAGTAAAAAGTCAAAGTTTCCGCCCAAATATTCCTTTGCTTCGGCATAAAGTTTTTCGATATCTTCCAGAGAAGTCGCATCGGCAGGTATGACAATCGTGCCACATTGCTCCGCAAGCTCCTTGATCGCACCCATTCTCATGGCGATAGGAGCATTGGTCAATACAAACTTTGCTCCTTGTTCATGTGCTTTGATAGCAGTTTTCCAAGCAATTGAGTTTTCATCCAGTGCGCCTGTGATAATACCGACTTTTCCTTTTAATAGATTCTCTGCCATATAATTTTTATTTAGGTTGGTTCTTTAATGATTGGGTAAAAATAGGGAAAATTTCCATAAAGCTTAAATGAAGCGCTTCTGCCTTATCCTTAGAATGGACACTTAAGGCTTGTTTAGCGCTGCTGTGGTTTTTCTCAAATGAGTTTTAATGATAAGCTTTGGGGATTTATTCTTCAAGGTGGGATCCGTAAATGCCAATCAGTCAGTCAATAACTCCTTGGCACTTTCATAAGCCGAAGCGGAAGGGCTTGCACCTGCTATCATTTTTGCAATTTCATGTATCCGATCTTCTCCAGCGAGTAATTTGATTTTACTGATGGTCTTGGCAGCACTGTTATCCTTGTATACAAAGTAATGTTGCTCACCTTTGGCAGCTACCTGTGGCAAGTGAGATATGCAGATTACTTGATGTTTTTTTGCGATCTCCTGCATCATTTTGACCATTTGCAATGCAACCTCGCCTGATACTCCTGTATCGATTTCATCAAAGATGAGGGTAGGGAGGGCCATCTTATCGGCCATGATGTATTTTATGGCAAAGATCAATCGAGAAAATTCACCTCCTGATGCCACTTGCTTGAGTGGTTGAGGTTTGACGCCTTTATTTGCCGAAAAAAGAATTTCTATTTGATCTATTCCATCTTTGGTAGGTGCAACTTCTTGAGAACTGATTTCAACTTGGGCATTTTCCATCCCCAGTTGTTGCAGTAATTTGGCAAGCTCAGCGGAGAATGATTTGAAAACCGAGTTTCTTTTTTTGCTTAGTTTTTGTGCCTTTTCCATCAATGTTTTTTCGGCCGCTTTGACTTTGTTTTCCAGATTTTCCAGCTCTTCATCCAGATTTTCCACCTTTAAAACCTTGTCAGCCAAATCTTTTTCCAGCCTAATCAGGTCTTCGACAGTATCCACTCCATGTTTTTGTTGGAGATGATAGACTTTTGTCAAGCGCTCTCTTACGGTCTCGAGTTTTTCAAAATCTACCTCTACCTGACTGTCTTCATCTTCCAGGCTTGCCGAGATATCTTTGAGCTCTATCAGCATGCTTTGAAATCGCTCCTGAAAACTTTCAAATTTATGTGCCAGTTTGGCCAACTGCCCGATACCTTGTTGGGCAATGGACAGCATGCGTAAAGCGCCAAACTCCTCATCCTGCAATTGGCTGAGGATTTCCTGGATTTTAGCTTTTATTTCTTCTGCATTTTCTAAAATTTCCTGCTCGTCCTCCAAATTGCTTTGCTCACCTTCCTGTAGTTGCAACACAGACAATTCTTCAAGTTGAAACTTGTTAAAGTCCGCTTCTTTTTTGAGTTCTAGTGAAGTATGTTGAAGTTGTTCGAGTGATTTTTTGCTCTTTTTCCAATCAGAATAAGCACCGCTATAAGCTTTTAATTCCGTAAAACTCTCAGAATAGGCATCCACTAAATGCAATTGATAAGCACCATCGCCTAAGTTGAGGGTGTCATGCTGACTGTGGATGTCCATCAGGACTTTGCCGAGTTCTTTTAAGGTTTCCAGCCTTACCGGGGTATCATTTACAAAAGCTCTTGATTTACCCGAGGGGCTGATTTCTCTTCTGATGATACACTCTTTATCGAAGTCTAGGTCCTCGGAGTTAAAAAACTGTTCCAAGCCATAATTGCCGATTTCGAAACTGCCTTCGACCACACATTTGCTGCTTTCTTCAAAAAGTGCTTTTGTATCCGCTCTATTGCCAAGCAATAAGCCCACAGCACCCAGCATGATGGATTTTCCGGCCCCTGTTTCTCCTGTGATCATGTTCAATCCCCTGCAAGGATTCATTTCCAGTTCCTGAATAAGAGCGTAATTGGCGATACTGAGAGATTTGAGCATTTATAGTCAAAGGTTTTGGCTGCACAAATCTAATAAAAAACTAATCAACCTTTAAGTAAATCGTTATACCTTCTGGCATTGTTTGGATCGATTTTCATCAGGCTCTCCACAGCTTCTGTGCGGACTTCTAATGGTGCATTTTTGAGAATTTTACTTATTTCATCACCTTTCGCATCTATGAATGCTATGGTGAAAATCCCATTGGGCTGCTGTTGGTTTGCTTCGGCTACCAGCTGGATTGCTTTCACTATGTTTTTATATCCTTCTTCCGGATTGGATGTGATAAGGTCAAGTCCTCTACGGTGGTATAAATAGACAGCTTCTCTTATTGGAGCAAAAACAGAGGAAGTGTAGATGTCATTTATCAGCCAATACCTGTTTCTCCTGTCATTTGGGTTTGCCTGCCAGCCTGGCCTTGGAGACTGTTGGGCATTGTTGACTATGTTATTGGCGATTTCAAAATAGGGATCACCTCCTCTTAAGGAAAAGCTGTCATAATCAAAACCTATGATGACATAGGCATAATAGGCCAATAATGAGCTGATATTGTTAAGGAAGGAAAACCGGTTGAATTCCAGTGGTTGATTCATAAGGAACTCAAAGGACCAATTACGGTCTATAAAATTCATCACCATACTTTCGTAACTGGTGCCATATACAGGTCTCACAGATTGGATTTGAACAGTGGCATTGTAAAAACCCACTTGAGGCATATCTGAAATCGTAATCAGGATATTTCCTTTTATTCTCTCTGCCGGTTGGAATTGGTCTGTTGTCCAGACCCTGCCATTGATAAACTGTTCGAAATTGACCTTCATGTCTTCAAATACCCTTGTTTCCTGAGTTCTGGCCCTATCAGAATTGATGATGATCTGAAAATTCAACTCCTGAGCAAAAGCTGGGAATGTAAGAAGTATCAAAAGGAGTGGAAGACAGAGATTTTTCATTGCTCAAAAACTATTATAAATAGATAACGAAAATCCAAGCTTTAGATTTTAACAGGAAGCTGCTTGATACATTTTAATATCAATTGTGCAATTTCGGATTTGGGCAATACTTCTGAATTTATACTTGACCCGTCTCCTGAAAATATGCGTACCTTATTGGTATCTGACTGAAATCCAGCGCCTGAATCTCTCATGGAATTGAGTACAATAAGATCGAAGTTTTTCTTCTCCAGCTTTTCCTTTGCGTGGAATTCCTCATTTTCGGTTTCCAATGCAAATCCAACATGGATTTGGTTCCATTTTTTTTCTTTTCCAAGTGAAAAGGCTATATCTACGTTTTTGACCAATTCTATGGTCATGGCATCTCCTGCTTTTTTAATTTTTTCTTCAGCGATATTCTTGGGGGCATAATCAGCCACAGCAGCTGCAAAA
The DNA here is from genome assembly GCF_003003005.1 of Mongoliibacter ruber. GTDB lineage: Bacteria > Bacteroidota > Bacteroidia > Cytophagales > Cyclobacteriaceae > Mongoliibacter > Mongoliibacter ruber. The sequence continues at coordinate 95,904 of NZ_PVTR01000013.1, read as the reverse complement.
ACAGTAATGTCAGCTGAAGGATGTAGGGAAGAGACTTTTTCATACATCTCTTGGGCGCTCACCACTGAATGGATGGTAATACCGGGATGTTGTGGTCTTACAGCCCCTTTTCCCAATACCAAATGAACTTCCGCTCCTTGGTCAGCAAAACTGTCTGCAATAGCGGCTCCCATTTTTCCGCTGGAATGATTACTGATATACCTTACTGGATCTATGGCTTCTTGCGTAGGTCCGGAAGTGATGAGGATTTTTTTTCCTACAAAATCCTGAGAAGGCTGAAAGTGACCCAATACCCTCTCTAAAATATTTTCCGGTTCCATCATTCGGCCTTGGCCGGATAGTCCGCTGGCTAATTCTCCTGATTCTGCATCAAGGATGATGTTGCCAAAAGTTATCAGACGTTCCAGGTTTTGCTTTACGGATGGGTGTTGGTACATGTCCAGGTCCATGGCCGGCGCTACCATAACGGGGCATCTGGCAGATAGATAAGTGGCAGTAAGTAAACTGTCACAAAGTCCATTGGCGAATTTCCCGAGAGTATTGGCGCTAATTGGAGCCACTAAAAATAAATCAGCCCATAATCCAAGGTCTACATGGTTGGTCCATACACCTGATTTGGGGTCGTGAAATTGATGGTAAACTGGATTTTTGGATAGGGTAGCCAAAGTCAAAGGGGTAATAAAATCAAGAGCAGAAGTACTCATGATGATTTGTACTTCTGCTCCTTCTTTGACTAATAATCTTGTAAGATGAGCCGATTTGTAAGCTGCAATGCTTCCAGTGACTCCAAGTAGTATCCTCTTACCTTTCAGTTGCATTGTTATTCTTGTGTTTCTACGTCAGGATGACGGAAATAGAGTTTCTTCTCTACAAACTCTTCCATTGCCAATGTACTTGGTTTTGGCATCCTTTCATAAAACTTTGAAATTTCAATTTGTTCTTTGTTTTCAAAAACCTCTTCAAGGTTGTCTACAGTAGAGGCAAACTCTGAAAGTTTATTGTTAAGCTCTTCTTTCATAGTAGAAGAGATTTGCTTGGCCCTTTGGGAAATGATATGAAGTGATTCATACAAATTACCTGTTTGGTCAGAAATTTTATCCAAATCTCTTGTAATGATGGATGGATTGATAGCCATATGATTTAATTGTTTATGATTTCTTGTTAATTTTCTATTGGAGGTGCAGAAGTTACTTCAGTTGAAGGTCCCACAGCTTCCTCCTCAGCGGCAGCTTCTTCTTTTGCTTTGGCTAGTCTTTCTTCGTATTCTTTTTTGAAGTTCATGTGCGCCAATAGTTCTGCGTCTGCTTTCTTGATCAGGGGCTCTACTGCACCTGTGTATTTGCTTTCCGGGAAACGTCTTTTGAACTGATCCGCATATACTGCAACATTTTTTAGCCTTTCTTCTTTTTTGTCAAATACACTTCTTTCGCCATACGCCAAGGTCACTTCTATTAGCTTGAAGGCCAATTCTTCATTGTACTTGGAATCGGGATAGTTCTTGGCAAAGTTTTGAAACGAAATGATGCAGGCTCTGTAGAAGTCACCTGGATACAAACCTTCTGTAAGTTTGTAATACAAAATTGACTCTTGATAGGCCTTTTCTTCAAATCTTACCTGCAGATCGTCTATCATAGTCATTGCCCTTTCGTAGGAGTCTGACTCTGGAAATCTATTGATAAACAGCTGAATGGCATTTACGGCATCCTTGCTACTTTTTTGATCCAAGTTGAAATCAGGAGAATCGAGGTACAAGGCGTATGAATTCATAAACAAAGCCTCTTCTGCCAATGGACTCCTATTGTAGGTTTGGTAAAAAGTGTTGAAATAACCTGCTGCCTCTATGTATCTTTTAAGACGAAAGTGGCTATAAGCATAATTGAAATCAGCCATTTCAGCCTTGTCACTTCCTCTGATAATGGGCAAGACCTTATCATATAGGATAATTGCTTTGTTATATTCTCCGGCCTCATAATATTTGTCTGCCGCAGCATATAACTCTTCCCAATTGGTGCTTTTTTCAAGTTTGTAGAAAGGTCCACAAGCTGAAATCAGAACAATTAACAGAAGCGTAACTATGCGTGTAAGTTGGTGTTTCATAAATTTTAAGAGGCGCAAATATAAAGGATTAATCATTGGTATCAAATTCTGCCCTGCTAAGGGTTATGTTGTTATTTCTTGACAACGAGCTTTTTGGTGACAATATTTTTGTTGTCTACGAATAAGGTGTAAAAATATACTCCTGGATTGAGGTCAGCCACATTGATGACCAAGCTTTTTTGCAGGGGGTCAAGTTGGAATTCCGCTACCGGATTTCCAATGAAACTGTTGAGGGTAATTTTAGCAGCCGCACTTGGATTTTTGAACTCATAGTCGATTTGAGCTACTGTATTGCTCGGGTTTGGGAAAATGCTTCCCAGAGAAATGTCTTTGTGATTGGTCTCATCTACTGATGGATTGTACACTTCATAAACAGCTTCTATGAGGAATGCGTCCCTTACGTTGTCGGAATTTACAAAATGCAAATCAAAATTCCCTCTTAATTCAGCGATTCCCAAGTAAAAGTCTATATACAAATCAGTAAATATCTCACCTGGCTTTAAGTTTAGTTTTATTTTGCTCAATTCCCTTCTAGGGTCAAAGCATTTGTCTCCAATACACACTTTGATGTTCTGTGAAGAACCTATATTTCCCCTAAGGTATTTTAGCGTGTATTCTTTTGTTTCTTTGGAATCGTTTTGGATGATGAGTGATTTTCTATGTGAGGAGCCTATCTTTCCGCTGAATTCTATATTCTCAGACAACACGCGTACCTGAGCATCCACCACTAGTGGAAACACAAACATGCTGCATATTAAAAAGGTGAGAATACTTTTCATGTAGAGTTTTATCAATAAGCTTAAAATTATATTTCCTCGAACGTTATTTTAAATACGATTAAAAATACCAAATAGGTTTCAGTTTTGTACTATTTGGCGGTTAATTTTTGTTAACCCATGTAAAATTTTTTTCACCCTTCTACGTTCCTGATTTCTTTTTTCAATACAGGCTCTTCAGGCTTCTTCATTTCAAATCCAGATTTAGTTTTTTCATCTATCAATTCCTGCAGTTCTTTATCACTTGGGCGTGTGATGATTACCTCTGGCTGATCAAAGAAATCATCTGGAAAATCCTCTCTTTTCTTAGGTGTTCTCCATGCAAAAATCATATCCATGTTAGGTTTTTCTTCCTCCCTCCATGTAAAACCTTCAAGAAGCTTGTCTTCTTCGTCAATGAGGTGTGGTGGGTTGAATTCTCCCTCTGGTTTTACCAGCCAATTTATCTTTTTGATATTTCCTTCCTCAAAGTACATCATGATGTTAGCGCAAAGCATCTTGTTCATCCCCCGAAGTGTGGAATCACCTATCACATCAAAATAGATCGATTCGCCATTTCCTTCTATATGAAATCTTGAAATCTGTCCCTCGGTAAAATAGCCTGTCATTTTCCGACCTTTCATTTGGTTGAAATTGCCAAGGGTGTCCTTACTGATGTTGAACGCATTCCTGTTGAGGTGAACGCGGTCAATCTCCTCATTTGCTATCAAAAAGCTGACCGAGTCTGCGGTAATCTGGCTTTTGTCATTCCACAAAACAGGATCTTGGTACAAATGTATGGTAGAGTCAGAATAGATGTAGGCCAAGGAATCTGACTTTCCGTAAAAATCTGACTTGATCATTTTTACATTCCGGAAAGCGAGGAGATGCCTTTCTTCTTCATTTTCACTGTCTTGAGATATCAATGTGTCAGATATCATATACATGGTATCTTTTTCAAAATATTTTTGAACCAACGCGTTGCCATAAACAATACTGTATTTCCGATCTTCCCAGTATTTTCCTTCTTCACCAAAAATTTCTATTTCACGCTCTTTGTTGTACACACTCACATCTGTTCTACCCTCGTAGTATTTGAGGTTTTCGTCGTAATAAAGCACTTCTGCATAGACTTTACTCGTGGCTGTTTCTACATCACCATCATAAAACCTGAATATTTTGCGCTCTGTATCGTAAAAACTGCCTTTTTGCGCATTGAGTTTGTCCCCGTCTTTGGAAACAATATTGGTTAGGCCGACCGTTTCAGCTGTCTTGGGAACGGTCATGTAAATCATGAAATTGGTCTTGAGTGTGTAATCAGGGTTGACCAAGACGACATTTTCCGTAAACGTGATTTTTTCTATTCGGGTCTCATATTCACCATTTGTACTTGTGAGCACATTTGTAGAATCCACCACTTTGCCATCATTGAAATAGTTGGCCACCCCGGTAGTTCTATTATAGTCCAAAAAATCAGTGTAGAGGGTTGTTTCTTCATTTTTGAACACCACATTGTTTCTTAACTTGGCGATTTTAGTATTACCGTCATACTCTGCATACCTGCTATTGGTGGTGACAGGGTCTTCTGTATCTACAATACGGACATTTCCAAAGAGTTTGGCCCTATTTTCTGACCTGAAAAAGTGGGCTGAATCACAATAAATCAGGGAATTCTGGTGTTTCATTCTCACATTGTGGATCAGACGCTCAAATCCAGCAGCACCTTGAAGCAAATCAGCTTGCTGGATCTCCAGGGTATTGGAGTCTTGGGCCACTACCAAAAAGGGGGATAATCCGAAAAAAAGAAGAAGGGCGAAAAGGAAGTTTTTGATCATTTGAAGTTTTGTCGGCTCAAAATTAATCAAAAATGATATTTTTGAATTATGGTAGAGCAATTTATCCAACATATACGGGTAAAAAATCTTTTGGATGAAAATAAGAGCTATTTATTAGCCATCAGTGGAGGACTCGATAGTGTCTGTTTGGGCCATTTGCTCAGAGAGACAGGAATTGATTTTGAAATGGCCCATGTCAATTTCGGGCTTAGAGGCGATGAAAGTGATGGAGATGAGGCTTTTGTGAATGAGCTGAGTAAGCAATGGGGAAAAAAGCTTCATATTAAAAAGATAGTACCGGAGGAATTTGATCAACGTGGTCAATCCACTCAAATGACAGCTAGAAAGTTGAGGTACGATTGGTTTGAAGAATTGTGTAAGGAACGAGGATTAAATGGGGTTTTGGTTGCGCATCATTTTTCAGATCAGATTGAAACGGTTTTACTCAATTTGCTGAGGGGAACAGGCATTGAAGGTGTTTATGGTATGGCAGATAAAAAAGCGGGTCTTATTCGTCCACTATTGCCCTTTGAACGTTCACAATTGGAGGCCTATTTACTCAAAAATGGGCATTCTTGGAGGCATGACAGTAGTAATGACAAATCTGTGTATAAGAGAAACTTCATTAGAAATGAAGTTTTCCCCTTACTGGAGTCTTCCTTTCCTCAAGCATTGACTAGTTTGGATGACAGTTTCAAACGGCTAAGAGATACCGGAAAAGCTTTTTTTCATTTGTATGATATATGGAAAGCTGATAATATCAAAATTGAGGGAGATAGTCAATATTTGCCTATCCGAATATTGAATAATCTCCCCGGGAAATCTTCTTTGCTGTATTATTGGTTGAGGGATTATGGATTTAACATTGCCGATGTGGAAGACCTGATTGATGCATGCGTGTCAGGTGAGGTAGGCAAGGTGTTCCATTCTGAGAATTATTTTCTTAACCTTGATAGGGATTACCTGATTTTATCCAGTAATGATTTTGAATGGGAAGAACAATGGATTTCTGTACATGACATTTCATTGCGGTTCAAATTTGGGAAGTATGATCTTTTACATTTGCAAGGAGAGGTTTCACTGGATAAAGACTCTTCCAATGCGATGCTGGATAAAGACAAACTCAGTTTTCCCCTCAGGTTGAGAAAGTGGGAACTCGGAGACAAGTTTGTGCCACTCGGTATGCAAAAGGAGAAAAAGATATCTGATTTTTTGATAGATTTGAAAGTACCTTTAGTTGAGAAGAAAAAAATTGCGGTTCTTTTATCGGGAGAAGAAATTGTGTGGGTTGTAGGTCATAGGATTTCGGAGCATTTCAAATACAGCAAGGAAAGTAAAAACATATTATACATCAAAAAAAGATAAGTCATGATCAATCCTTTTTCACGAACCTTCAATGCCACAGAGCTGGAGACTTTCCAGTTTCTGGCGCAGACTTTTCTTTTTGCAAGGTTAAAAAACGCAGAGATGTCACGTTTTCTTCCGGCATTGCATACAAGGAAGTATAAAAGGGATGAGGTTGTGTTTTTTAGCGGAGACCCTAGTCAGGCCTTGTATATAGTTAAATCCGGGAAAATCCGTTTGACAATAGATGTCAAAGATACCTTTGAAACCATCAATGAAGTGCGGAAAAGTGAGATTTTTGGAGAAAACGCTCTTTTGGAAAATGTCAAAAGGATATACACTTCCATAGTAGCTTCAGAAGAGGCTGAGTTGTATGTGATACCCCATTTTGCCATTCAGGAGGTGTTTGACAGCCATTCCAAAATCAAGGCCAAGATGATGACTTCCTTAGCGGAATTTTACAATCAGAATAATTTCAGGCTTTTCAAGTCTTACAGGAGTTCCTTTGGTTTTTTTAATCTTCAAGAAATGTTTGACCGGACTACCAATGATGAGCGCTGACCATATAGCTTCCGTATATACCATTTAGCAAATCAACTTTCGTAAAGGATAAGGAATCAGGTCGATTCCTTTATAAAATTGTCTTTGTTTAATAACTTAGCGGGACTTTTGAATAAATAAATTAAAAACGAAAAATAAATCATACGTTCATGACTAAAGTAACCGTAGTAGGCGCAGGAAATGTTGGCGCTACTTGTGCAGATGTACTTGCATACAGAGAAATTGCCGAGGAAATTGTTTTAATTGACATCAAAGAAGGTGTTGCTGAAGGTAAAGCTTTGGATATCTGGCAAAAGGCTCCTATCAACCAATATGACAGTAGGACAGTAGGTAGCACCAATGACTACAGCAAAACAGCCAATTCAGATGTAGTTGTCATCACATCAGGCCTGCCAAGAAAGCCGGGAATGACCAGAGATGACCTTATCGAAACCAATGCAGGTATCGTGAAGTCTGTGACAGAAAATGTCATCAAACATTCTCCTGATGCCATCATCATTGTGGTGTCCAATCCACTTGACGTGATGACTTACCAAGCGCACATCACTTCAAAATTACCAAGAACCAAAGTGATGGGTATGGCGGGTATTTTGGATACTGCCAGGTACAGGGCTTTTATTGCTGAGGAGTTGAATATTTCTCCAAAAGAAATTCAGGCTATCCTTATGGGTGGACATGGTGATACAATGGTACCACTTCCAAGGTACACTACTGTAGCAGGTATTCCTGTGACAGAATTGATCTCTGCTGAGAAGTTGGACGCTATTATCGAGAGAACCAAGTTTGGTGGAGGTGAATTGGTGAAACTGATGGGAACTTCTGCTTGGTATGCGCCAGGATCTGCAGCTGCTCAAATGGTAGAATCCATCTTGAAAAATCAAAAAAGAGTATTCCCTGTATGTATCAAATTGGACGGTGAATATGATATCGATGATTGTTACTTAGGTGTACCGGTGATTTTAGGAAAAAATGGTATCGAAAAAGTATTGGAGCTAGACCTCAATGCTGACGAAAAAGAGCTTTTGGAAGTTTCCAGAGGACATGTAAAAGAAGTGATGAGCGTGTTGGATAAACTTTCCAACAAGTAATTGCAACCGGAAACAAATAAAATCCCGGCCTAAGGTCGGGATTTTTTGCTTTTTTTATTTTTTTACATCTGATTTAACATAACAAGTTTGCAAGGTCTGTGAGAGTAATAAGGGTTCTGTTGATTATATTCATCCTAGCTGGAGTAGCGGGTGGAGGATTTTACATTTATCAAAAATATTATCAGTTTTCCAACAAATCCGCTTTGGAGTTGATAGCACCAGATGCTGTTTTTGTATTTGAAACTGAGCAGCCGGTATTTGCTTGGAATCAATTGATGTCTCAGCCTTTTTGGGACAGGATGTCTGATATGCCTTCATTGCAAAATGCGGCAAACCAATTACAGCTGTTAGATAGTTTGTTTGGTCAAGAAGGTGAGATGGAAAAGGCACTCAGGGGCAATCAGTTCGTCTTATCCATGCATCCTATCGGGAAGGAAGAGTTTGATTTTTTATATGCCATCGCATTGGGATCAGGAACTGACTTCGAATTTCTGGAAAATCTCGAAAGTAAAATTCCACCACTTTCCCAAATCAATACCCGAAACTACAGTAATGTAACCATCAAGGAATTTCAAAGCCTTGACTTAGAAAGAAATCTGAGCTATACACTGATAAACAATGTGCTCATCATCAGCTATACTTCATTTTTGGTAGAAGAGGCTATCAGGTATTCTCAAAATAGCGGAATAGATAATTTCAAATCCAGGTATAAGGAATTGTTTGATGCTCAACCAAAAACAAAGGGATTGGGTATTGTTAGAGTTTCAAGTCAGGGGTTTGCCAGGTTGGCAGAAGGCATTTCCAGAGATCAGGATTTGGATATGATCAAAAGTTTTGGAAGAAGTAATGTAGCTGCAAATCTTGAGTTGAAATTTTCTGACGAAAAAATCATTTTGGATGGTTTGGCAGTTTTTGTGGATGGGAAAGAAGTGGATTTTTCTCATAAAACAGGGGTTCAAGGAAGAGGAGTAAACCAATTCGTGAGTAATAGGACGTCGGTTTATTTTAACTATAACCTGAAAAGCCCCAGGCAATTGAAGGGTATTCAGGATGTAGGGTTCCAATTCAAAAGCACACTGAAAGGAGATGTTGATAAAAACCTGATCCAAAGGGGTTTTTTGGAAGACCTAACCGGAGAATTAGGGTATATGCTTTTTGAATTATCAGGTACAGAGCAGCAGGATAGAATTCTCTTGATCAATACAGAATCTCCGGAGCAACAAATTAAGTTACTGAAGGAATTCAACAGCGGTTTGGATAAAATGGATATATCGCTGGTGCCTGTAGACTATTACAGAGATCAGGAGATTTTTGTGGTCGTAGCTGAGGAGTTTCCTGCCCACCTGTTTGAAGGGAAATTTGTAGGTTTTCCTGACACTTATATTACTGCTTTGGATGACTATCTGATCTTTGCCAATAGCAGCAAGGCAATGAAAATCTATTTAGATGATTACTTCAATGACAATACATGGGGGAAATCCGTATCCTTCAAAAATATGTTGGAAAGCATTTCCCCTAACGTGGGATTTAATTTTACCATAAATATCCCGAAATTTTACAGCTCCCTTGTAGAGGTAAGCTCTCCTAACTGGAAAGCATTTTTCCAAAAATATGCACCTCAACTGACATCTATAGATCTGATGACGATGCAGGTCAGGCAACAAGACAAAGGGAGTCAGGTAAACCTTGAGTTCGGGTACAACCCACAACCAATCAAAGCAATTGCTGATGTAGTTTTGAGTGAAAATAGGTCAGTACAATTTGAAAACATGTTGGTCTATGGGCCTAGAAGTATTCAGAATTTTGTAGATAGAAGTACCGAGTTTGTAGTGCAGGACACCGAAAATGTGCTCCACCTGTTGAGTTCAGACGGTGAACCTGTTTTTTCCCTTGAATTAGATAGCAAAATAGTTTCTCAGATTTATCAGGTGGATTACTTCCGAAATGGTAAGCTTCAAATGCTATTTGCGACTTCCGAGCAGGTTTATATTGTTGACAGGCTTGGGAGTTTGGTACAGGGCTTCCCTGTAAAACCCACAGAAGGTGACCTGATCACCCATCTCAACTTGGTAGATTACAATAACGATAGGGATTACAGGTATTTCTTAGGTACTGAATCAGGTAATTTATTCCTTTTGGATAGAGTGGGTAAAGGACTGGATGGTTGGAATCCTTTGAAAATAAATGCTCCTTTGGCTACTAAGCCCGCGCACCATAGAATTGCTGGTGTTGGGGATAGGATGCTTGGTTTGGCTACAAACGGAGAATTGTATTTCTTCAGTAGGAGAGGAGAAGCCGAACTGGGATCGCCAATTAGACTTGGGAATGCAGTTGATTCTGATTACATCCTAGTTGAAAGAGGTAGCGCAAGAGATACCCGAGTGGTAACCATTACTTCCGATGGTGAAATTGTGCACACCAATCTACGAGGCGAAGTGGCATTCAGAAATCAGCTCGAAAGACCTGATAGGGAAAGCAAATTCAATTTGGTCAAGGATCAAAAAGATGACAGGTATCTTTTTACAGTCCATGAATTCAATAAAGTAACTGCCCTCAATCCTGATGGTAAGGAGCTATTTGTTGTAGATATTTTCTCCGAAAATTTAACTTTCCAGCTCTTCTCTTTCGGTGCGGATAGGAATATTTTCGTGGTTGTGGACAGAGATCAAGAATTTATATTTCTCTATAACCTCAAGGGTGAATTGCTCAATTCCAGACCACTCGGTGGGACAGGGACCATTGATTTGCGTCATGTAGCTTCGCAAAATGAGTATGTGATTTATGTTAGGGAAGGGAATAGGTTTAAGGAGTATAAGCTGCCATTGTAGAAGTCTGGGAGGAAAGGAGGAAGAAGTTTAGAAACAAGAGACAAGAATTAAAATGGGTTGATATTGACCTTTGGGGTTTCCAAAACCCCGAAGGTCTTTCAATTAAAGAGGCCTTTTATTGTTTCTGCTATTCCCAACACAAAAACCTTCGAGGTCAGAAAAAGACCTCAAAGGTTGGCAGTCCCTGACCTTTGGGGATTTCAAAACCCTGAAGGTCTGGAGAGATGGATAAAAAAGGTGATGTGAGAGGTTAGATACAAGAATCAATACAATGAAAAACAGAGGTCTAACAAGTGACCCTCGTAAATCTTTCTTCACAAATCATATATTTCCAGACTTGTTCTTGAATAAAGCGATTTTAGCCAAGCCCCGCAGGGGTGACCGATATAATAGCCTAGGGTTTTAACCCTAGGATTTTGAAATGTTTATGTTTTTTGTTTTTGGCAGAATGATGGTCAATAGAGAAGAAAGCTTTCCGCCAAAAACAGGGATGAGAGGTAAAGGATAAAGAGCCGAGAAGCGAAAATTTAGAGACAAGAAACAAGAATTAAAATGGGTTGATATTGACCTTTGGGGTTTCAAAAACCCTGAAGGTCTTTTAATTAAAGAGGCCTTTTATTGTTTCTGCTATTCCCAACAGAAAAACCTTCGAGTTCAGAAAAAGACCTCAAAGGTTGGCAGTCCCTGACCTTTGGGGTTTCCAAAACTCTGAAGGTGATTCAATTAAAGAGGCCTTTTATTGTTTTTGCTATCCCCAACAGAAAAACCTTCGAGGTCAGAAAAAGACCTCAAAGGTTGGCAGTCCCTGACCTTTGGGGATTCCAAAACCCCGAAGGTCTTTCAATTAAATAGGCCTTTTATTGTTTTTGCTATCCCCAACAGAAAAACCTTCGAGGTCAGAAAAAGACCTCAAAGGTTGGCAGTCCCTGACCTTTGGGGATTCCAAAACCCTGAAGGTCTTTCAATTAAATAGGCCTTTTATTGTTTTTGCTATCCCCAACAGAAAAACCTTCGAGGTCAGAAAAAGACCTCAAAGGTTGGCAGTCCCTGACCTTTGGGGTTTCCAAAGCCCCGAAGGTCTTTCAATTAAATAGGCCTTTTATTGTTTTTGCTATTACCAACAGAAAAACCTTCGAGGTCAGAAAAAGACCTCAAAGGTTGGCAGTCCCTGACCTTTGGGGATTTCAAAACCCTGAAGGTCTGGATGGAGGAAAAGGGTGATGAAGAATCATTTACGATTTACCAGACAATCAATCTCCAACTGAAAACTCCCCAATTTGCAATTGCCAATCACCTTTTTCATTTATGAAAGATTGCTTCATCTCATATTTTCCTGATGTATGAGACGTGTAGAAGAGACTTTCGGCTGCTTTATGAAAATCCGTGTCCCAATATAAAGTGGTCCTGAAATCAGGAATATTGGGTGAAACAGGTTGCTGGACCAAGTGTGGAGACATATATTTCTTGCCAGCCTGAATGGTCCAATAGTTCAGGTAAAGAGAGTTTTCAGGTAGGTCAAAACCTCCAAAATCATTTTCAAAGGAAATAAAGCTGACCACTCCGGCAAATCGGTCTTTGTTTAAAAAAAACTCCCGCGATAAGACTTCCAACTTTTCAATTTTTTGGGGGTCGAATTTCCCCAATCGATCAACGTCAAACACAGGCATGGCATCAATCAAAACCAAAGGATTCTCCTCAAATACCGCCGCCAGAGGTTTGTCCTGTACTTTTAGTATCATTTTTCTTTGTTGACGCCTTACCAAAACTTCAGGGACGTATTCTTTGAGGGTAACTTCTATATTTTCAAATCTAGTGTAATCGTCCAATTTATAGATTTTGTCTGCCACAAAACCCGTTGCAATTGGCATAAACTCATTTTTTTCTTCCTCAAAAAAATAACTACCTGTCCTACCTGCAAGAATAACCTGTTGCAAAAATGCTTTGTCTTTTTCCTCCAAAACCAAAGGAGGGAAGTTGAATTCATTCTTGAAACTCAGATTGGCAAAAGGAGATTGTGGAGAAAAGTCCAATTGCTTGTCTTGGTTAGATGATTGGGCAATCAGGAAGTCATATTCTTTCAATGCCCCCAATTCAAAAAACAGATCACCACCTAGGGAAGGTTTTGAGGAATTCAAAACCGATTGTTTGCCATGTGAGGATAGAAAATATGTTTCTGTAGTATCAATATCAGTATCCATCGTACGTGCATATACAATATGCCCAAAGGGTTCTGGTATTAATCTTTTTGGAGCATTGGTGTTCTGATAGATTTCGCTGTGGAAATATCCTCTTGACGTTTCTGTTAGGTATGGGTTTTTGAGTGAAATGGAAAGTGTAGTTTTGGGCGCTTGTGGAAGTAGGTTTTGTTGGATTTCAAACGAACTGTTTGTCCCAATAGGTTGAAGGTTGAATTGAGGAGTTTTACTTGAAGAAGAGGGGAAAGAAAAAGGCTTTGCTGAGGCCGATTCTACTGAAGGTGGAGCTTCAGGATTGATAATAGTGATGAATTGGTTGTAAACGCCCAAGTCACCCAAGTATGGGCTGATTCTCGTGTAAACCCTGAATAAGTAATGGTCAGATTGGAGATTTGTCGGAATGTCTAGGTAATTTTCACTCTGTCCATCTTCCAAAGGGAAAATAACCTGCAAAACAGGTTGGTAGGTGCGGTCAATCAATTCCACGTATGCGATTTTTGAATCGGAGTATTGTGAATTGGCTCTTATGAAGACCTTGAAGTGTATTGATTCACCTGTAGCCGCTATGTCTTTGGAGAGGTGTGCATAGACAGCTTCTTGAGGCAATGATTGCGCCTCAACGCTGAGTGCCAGAAGTAAGAAGAAGCATGCAAATATTAATTTTTTCATATCAATCCTCCCAAAAATCAGGTCTTACATTCGATCCTCTAAGGGTGCAATCCACACATGCACGACTACCGCTCCTATAACCAATCAAAAAGAAATCTTGAAACACTTCACGTGCAGGGATCTCAAGTCCTGAGCGGAAGCGGCTGCTGGCAAGATTTACAGCTATGGTGTCTTGACTCAGGTTGCAAAATTCATACTCAGGGATCTCTACTCTCCAAGGAAAAACATCCGTTCCGTCGATATAGATTCGTTTTCTTGCCGAGCGTCCCATGCTGATATGGCCAATCACATTTTCTTCACTGTTGCCTTCGATAGAATGGATATTACCTCCGATCAATGAAGGCAATGGACTGAAGATTCCACCTATGTCATCAGAATTTTTTCTCAAAATCTCCCAAAAATCAAAGGCATCTTGGTCAATTGCCCTTTGAATGACTTCAATGCTGTAGCGACGTTGCAACTTTTCTGAAAGGGGTGGTATCCTGACCAATTCCCTTTCTACGATAAGGTTGCCCTCAAATCTCGCTGAGTTTTGCAAAACTATCCTAGGTTGTCTTGTAGCATCCCAACACCTGTCCACTCTTTCTTCCTCTGTTCTTGCCCTCACGCCGCCATCTTCATAAATCAAAAACGAGGATACCCCCGGAAAAAAAATCCAATCCTCATTGAAGCTCCAGAGGAAATACTTTGCATCAGTATCACCTTGGGTACTGACAAAAATTTCTACGCCACCATCATCCCGAAGCCAACCCAATTCCTCTATTTCGGGTGTGATCACCGGAGTCAGTAGCTCAGATTGATACATTTGTCCATTTGGGAGTAATATATTGAGGTAATAATTTTGGTTTGCTTCAAAGTTGCCTGTGAATGAATAATGCCCATTTAGATCTTCTGCCTCATCAAAGTCCCAAAAAGAGTTACCTGATTCTGGACTGACATAAACCCTGGCTCCTGTGACCATTCGGACATTGGAAGTGTCCCTGACTGTAGAGGTCCGGCTCAGGATGATTTCTGAATCACCGTCGATTTCAATGTAGCCTTCTACGACCAAAAGGGCCAAGTCTTGACTCACTATTTCAGGTTCAAATGGATCTCTACACCCCAAGACAATCAATAGGGAAAAAAGGCAGTAGCGGTATAGGATGTTATTTACCCTCATATTCTGAAATTGTAAGTAATGAAAGGAATAGGTTGGGCGAAAATAGAAAGCTGAAAACCTTCCAAAACGCCATTGACAGGAGTGAAATAAACAGAATACGGATTTCTTCTCCCCAAAAGATTATACACACCTACGGACCATGAACTATGTGCCAATTTTCTGACTTTATGGTTACCTTCTAAGTTTACAGAAAGGTCAATCCTGAAGTAGTCTGGTATGCGGTAAGCATTCCGATCAGAGAAATACACCCGCTCATTGCCTCCATAATTGAATTGAGCGGTAGGTAATGTTATGGGGCGACCTGTGCTATAATTGGCATTGATGGAGGTGCTGAAGCGCTTGCTCCATTCATAGTTGCCCACAAGTACAGCATTATGAGGCTGATCAAAATTGCTAGGGTACCAATTGCCTCCGTTGATTTTTTCGGCCAATTCATCATCCGCAGTTCTCAGCAAAGACCTGGAATAGGTATAACTCACCCAGCCATTGAGTTTTCCTGTGTTTTTTTTCAATAAAAACTCAGCTCCATAGGCCCTTCCATCTGTACGAAGTACATCCTGTTCCACTGCATTGTTCAAAATCAAAGTGGCACCAGAGCGAAAATCAATCAGATTTCTGAGATTTCTATGGTAGGCTTCTACAGAAAATTCATACTTATCGATCTTTAAATTTCTGTAGTAACCAATTGACAATTGATCTCCCCATTGAGGATTGATGTTGGGATCGCTCAATTTCCAGATATCGGTAGGGGCTATAGCAGCATTGTTGGTGATCAGGTGGATAAACTGTCGTCCTGTGTTGTACCCTGCTTTTATGGAAGAAATATTGTCCAGTATATATCTGGCTGACAACCGGAATTCTGGACCATGGTAAGTATTGATGATACTGCCTCCGTCAAAATTCCTTTCTGCAATCAAGTTTGGAGCAGAAATGGGAAGCCCATCTTGATATTCCCTGATTGTATTTGGGCCAAGGTAATTGTAGATAGCCCATCGCAAGCCATAATTGACAGTCAAGCGGTCATCTATTTCAAAATTATCTCCGATGAAAAAAGAAGTTTCTAAAGCCTGTTCCTGATTGACGGCCTCTTCCATGACGATGGAAGATTCACCTGAGGGAGATAATCGCCCTGGCTGCAGCCTGTAGCGGATGCTATGAACCCCGAAATTGAGTTTGTGCTGATCGCTGTATTCGTAATTGAAGTTGATTTTGGCAAAATCCTGCTGGATATTGTACCCAAAGTCATAGGCATTGCTTGGGTTGTCCCGCCCTTCTATGTCAAAACTGTACATATCTCTTCCCACTACCAGTTCTGCTTCTGTTTTCTCATTGAGGTAATGAGTCCATGACAAGTTGATATTTCTGTTTTCATAGAGAAAAGTAGTGTCCCTATCAAATCGGAAGTTATCCCTGCTGGTATAGGTATTCAGCCGGATGATATTTTTTTCATTCAATTGATGAGAGATATTGAAATTGAAGTCATAAAATGAGGCCCTGGCATCATTGAAGTCTGTATTTTCTTCCAAGAGATCCAAAATCCAATCGGAGTAGGTCGTCCTTCCCCCAATCATAAATGTGGTATTCTCACCGATAGGGCCTTCTACGGTCAATCGGCTGGTCATCAAGCCTATGCCGCCCGCGACTTGGATTTTGTCCGGATTCCCATATTTTGAGTTGACTTCAAGCACAGAAGATAACCTTCCGCCATATTGTACGGGAATTCCAGCTTTGTATAATTCGACTGATTCCACCATGTCCGGATTGAAGGCTGAAAAGAGACCGAATAGGTGAGAAGGGTTGTAAATGGTGGCATGATTCATCAAAATCAGGTTTTGATCGGCAGCACCTCCGCGCACATTGAAGCCTACAGAGGCTTCTCCAACAGTCTGCACTCCAGGTAAGGTCAAGATGCTGCGGATGACATCCACTTCTCCCAATACTGCAGGGAGCTTGCGCATGGATTGGATATTGAGTGATTGAACGCCCATTTCAGGTCGGGCGATATTTGTCATTTTCTCAGAACTGATCGTGACTTCATCCAAAGAAATGATGTTCTCTTCTATCGAAATGTCCAGAAGCCCATCACCTTGGAGACTGATTTGCCTTTGTTCTATAAAGCCTCCCAGATTTTGGATGAAAAGCGTATGTCGCCCTACAGGAAGGGTAATAGCATACTCACCCTCTTCATTGGCAATGGCACGGGTGTAGTTTATCCTTTCAAAAATCACCGCCCCAAAAACAGGGTCTCCAGTGTCCAAACCTGTTATTTTCCCTCTTAAAACGGCTTCTTTTTTGGTGCTTGGACTTCCTATTACATACAGTTTATTTCTGGAAAACTCCCTAGCAATATCTTTTTGCCTACCTAGGCCATCATCCCCATCGCCTTCTTGGGCAAAAGTGAAAAAGTCAGGACGTAACGACACGCTCAACGCTTGGTTTTTACTAACAAAAACCCTTTTCTCTTGATCTATACTGAACTTGAGCTCAGTGCCTTCGAAAATGGCCTGAAGCATTTGTGGCAAAGTATTGTCAGAAGCACTGATGTTGACTTGGATATCAGCGATGTCTTTCTCTAGAAAGTAAAAGTGGTAATCACTCTGTGACTCAATAAGTCGAGCAAACCTTGGGAAGGTAATCCCGGGATACATGGCATTGAACCTCTGGGCTTCATCCTGTGCAAATAAGTTTTGCCCAAGGAGGAAAAGAAAAATAATCATCAAAAGACTCCGCATCCTCATGGTTGTTTGCCATTATAGTGATCAACCAATTTACTTAAGTAGCGCTCTCTTTCATTTCTGAAGCTAATCCTTTGACCTTTAAAGACCTCTCGAAATGCCTTTTTGTCTAAGTTTAAAAATTCTCTGGCTTGTTTTTTTGTTCTGATCAATTGAAGTTCGGTGTCCTTTTTCAAAAAGTAATCCCTCTTTTCATAGAAGACATCCGAAAATTTACTCACATCTCTTTTGTCCTTGGTTTGCTTGTAATGTTTGGCCAAAAGGCTTACCTCTCCTTTTTTAACAAGTTCATAAATGCCGTTTTTGTGAAAATTGTAGCCTGGGTTTTCAGGTATCCTGATAAACCTTTTTGGTTGGTCTTCACCAATGGCAAAGCTTTGAACTTTGTCCGCCCGTACCAGGATTTTCTTTTTGTGTACAGGTTGAAAAGTCAGGATTTCATCATTCCAAATGTCATAGAGTAGGGGAACCTCCCTGTATACAAGGCCATTTATTTCGATTTCTCCATTTTCAAAATTTCTACTTTCAAAGTAGGGGTGACCTTCTATGTTTTTGGAAGGATCTACATAATAGCCTCCTGTGACAATGTCTTGGTCAAGTATTATATTTTCCCTGTATGCGGGTTGATAGGAAAAATCTCCTTGGGCCCAGCCAAAGGAAATGAAAGAAGTAAGACAAGAAGCAATAAAAAATGCGGTTTTCATGGGATAGGTTACAATAGGCAGTTTGAGGCAATCAATTTAACAAAATATTTAGGTGATGATAATTTTGAGCTTCATATTTATATAAGTGGTTGATAATAATGGATTGAATGCGGTAATTTAGTTTTTCCACTTTTCTCTTTTGGGAAAAGCTAAAAATCAATTTTCAATACACCTATTTACCTAAAATATAATGACCTCAAGACGAAATGCTCTCAAAGCCTTGGGTTTCAGCACAGGAGCCGTGATGGGTTCTGCCTTGTTGAGCTCACATTCAGCCAAACTGCCAGAAACACAATTTTCTTTTTGCCTCAATACAAGCACCATTATGGGGCAGAACCCTGGGCTGAAAGGATACATAGATATTGCCTCTCGGGCCGGATATTCCGGTGTGGAGCTTTGGGTGAGGGATATTCAGGAATATATAAAGGCGGGAAATTCAGTTGGCAGTCTCAAAAAACTTTTGGATGACGCTGGTCTTAAATGCGAAAATGCCATTGGATTTGCTCCCTGGATGGTGGATGATGAAGAAAAAAGAAAAGGGGGATTTCGTCAAATGGAAGAAGAGATGCAATTGTTGGCAGGTATTGGATGTACCCGGGTAGCTGCTCCTGCTTTTGGCGTAGATGCACCACTAGATCTGATGCAAGCGGGTGAAAGGTACCGTGATTTGTTGGATTTGGGCAGAAAAACAGGAGTGATGCCCCAATTAGAATTCTGGGGTGCTTTTCCATATTTTCATCATTTGGGACAAGTTCTGATGGTAGCGGCAGTGGCCAATGATCCCGATGCCAAGATTTTACCTGATGTTTACCATCTTTTTCGTGGAGGTTCAGGATATGAAGGACTAAAAATGCTCAACGGTGACCTGATTGATATTTTTCACATGAATGATTTTGTGTCATCCATTCCAAGAGAGAAGCAGGAGGACAAGGATAGGGTTTATCCAGGTGATGGTGCTGCTCCAATGAAAGAAATCATCCAAACCCTGAAAAACATGGGAGGGAAGAAAGTCTTGTCACTGGAACTTTTCAATAAAGACTATTGGGAAAAAGATGCTTTGGAGGTTGCCAAAACAGGTTTGGAGAAAATGAAGACAGCAGTCGGTGCAGTGTGATTTAAGCTCCAAAAATCAAGACGTAAATCATTACTGTTGCAAATGCCAATAAAGGGCCAACGAAAATCATCAGGATTCCACCTGGCCTGAAGTTTTTCTGTTCAATCATGCCTGTACTAAAAGAAATGGCGTTGGAAGGTGTAGACACCGGCAGGAGCAGGGCACAACTGCAACTCAAGGCGACCAGTAATGGCACAGCAAAGCCCCAGATTCCCGGTAAGGCCAAGCCCAGCGGGACTAAAATGGAGGAGGCTGCTGTATTGCTCATGATATTGGAAATTAAAACGCCAATGATGGCAAAGACAATAGCCACGCCGACCATTGGTATCGGTAAAGCGGAAATTTTCTCCATGATGATATCGGTCAATCCTACATCCACCATTGCAATCCCCAAAGCCAATCCACCTGCCACTAGCATCAAGGTATCCCATGGGAGTCTTCTGACATCTTCTGCTTTTATTACTTGAAACAAGGTCAATAAGACAATCGGGATGGCCGAAGTGGCGGCGATGGGTATCCCATGCAGCGGTTCGGTTAGCCACATCGAAACGGTTACTGTCAAAGTGAATAATACTGCGTAAGTTTCAAAGCTGTTTTTGGCTGAAGGTTTGTTCATCATTTCAGTCAGGTCGAGTTTGACGGTCGACAGTTTGAGGCTTTTGACCAAGAATCTCCAGAAAATATAAACACTTGCCATTGCCGTTGGCAAACCAAAAATCATCCACTCTACAAAGGTGATATTGACGCCTTTTTCCTGTAAGGCACCCACCGCTATGGCATTCGGAGTACTGCCGATGATGGTTCCCATACCACCTAGAGTGGCCGCTGCGGGGATACCTACCAATAAGGCTTTTGCATAAGGCGAGCCTTTCCCCATTGTCCTTGCCAGAGGCAAAATGGATGAAATCATCATGGCTGTAGTTGCTGTATTGGACATGACCATTGAGCCAATCGCTGTGGTGATCATCAAGCCTAGTAAGAGTCGGTTTGGGTTAGATCCAAATTTTTTGATGGTAAAGCGGAACAAAGCCCTGTCCAAGTTGGCCACACTCATGCCCTCAGCTAGAAAAAAACCTCCCAGCAAAAGCCAGATTACATTGCTGGTCCAGGTGCCGAGGTACATCTCGACAGGAGTTTTGTGTTCTTCACCGAGGATAAATTCCGTCCCAAAGCCCAACAATAATCCGGCGATGATAAATATCCCTACCGCGAATGGAGGGATGGCTTCAGTGACCCAAAGGCCGACAGCCAAGATGCTGAGGAAGAATACATAATTGATGTCTTCGGCATAACCTAGGTTATTGAAAAAAGAGGATATAAAGAATGCGAGGACAAAGTTTCCGATAAAAGTGGAACTGGCCCATATCCAACCGAATTTAAGTTTTTTGAAAAGTCGGAATGCGGCACGCCGTGAATCATTATAAGCCATGGTTAAAAAAAGAAGTCGTTAGTGCGTTGGTAAAAATAGGTAAAATGATGGTGGCTTGAAAAGGAGTGAGGGAAATTATAGGTAGAATGTTTGTTTTTTTTGCCACGAGGGCACGAAGACACCAAGGGTTTGTTTATTTGCCACGAGGGCACGAAGACACCAAGGGTTTGTTTATTTGCCACGAAGGCACAAAGACACCAAGGGTTTGTTTATTTGCCACGAAGGCACGAAGACACAAAGGGTTTGTTTATTTGCCATGAAGGCACGAAGATACCAAGGGTTTGTTTATTTGCCACGAAGGCACGAAGGCACAAAGGGTTTGTTTATTTGCCACGAAGGCACGAAGGCACCAAGGGTTTGTTTATTTGCCACGAAGGCACGAAGGCACCAAGGGTTTGTTTATTTGCCATGAAGGCACGAAGGCACAAAGGGTTTGTTTATTTGCCACGAGGGCACGATTGATTTGCTCTTTTTCTTAGTGCCTTTGGGTCTTAGTGCCTATTTTCTTCTAATGAAACCTTATGATCTTGAATCAAATGCTGGATCAATTCGCCTATGGTAGAAAAATAAAAAATATTCTTTTCTTCTTTCAATAGAATTTGAAATGGTTCAGACTTGATTTCTATTTCAAGGTTGGATTTCGAAAAGTCTTGTCCGGTTTTTTTTAAGGCATTTTGCACCCATTTCACGGCTATAGGATCCCCTTTAATTTCTGGAAACACCATTACCTTGGATTCTTGTACTTTTCCGTTTTGGGCATCAAAAACCAAATGTCCTTCAGGTAGCAAGCGGTTTAATTTACCTTGCAAAATCAAGTCTTCTGGGGTGCCGCTTTCCAAAGGGAATCCACATTGCATCAACCAAAAGGTGTCTGCTGTATCAATTGCAATATCAAGGTCATGGGTGACCACTAAGACGGCTTTTTGTTCTTTGAGGGCAATTTCTTTCAAGAGGTGCATGATTTCATAGCGGTTGACCAAGTCAAGGTGGGCAGTAGGTTCATCCAAAATCAAGATCTCCCCATCCTGACACAAGGCACGGGCGATCATGACCTTCTGTAATTGTCCGTCACTGAGTTCACTTAACCTCTTGCTTCTGATATAGTCAGTTTTGGTCAGTTCTATGGCCCTCTCCATGATCGCTTCATCCCTATTACTGAGATTTCCTAGCCAAGCAGTATGAGGGATCCTACCCAAACTGATCAACTGTTCGGCCGTCAGGTTTCCCGTACTCACTTTATCGGTAAGTACCACGGAAATCTTTTTGGACAACTCCTTTAAAGGCACATTGATGATGGGTATGCCATTCAAAATGATTTCTCCCTTCAAAACAGGAGTTTGCCTCATGATGGTCTTGATAAGGGTAGATTTACCCACCCCATTTGGCCCCATCAGACAAGTAAGTTTACCCCTTTCCAATCGAAAAGAAAGCCCATCAGCCACAGCAAGAATGTTGTTGTCTTTGGAATAGCCTATGCTAAGGTTATCGGCTGAGAGGGTAATCTGTTTTGATGTGAAATCATTCATAAATCAAAATTAGGGGAAAATCGGGAAAGGGGGAAGATGTGTACCATTAAGAGAGTCATAAGGTCAAAGTGTTTTTTTGAAACTTAAAACTCCTTCGAAAAATTCCTCCTCAAAATCAACCAAATTACCATGGGGGCTCCGACTAGGGAAGTTACGGCATTGATGGGGAGGGTTTGGGCGGAACCTGGAAGTTGGCTGAAGGCGTCACAGACCAAGAGGATAATGGCTCCGCTCAAAGCTGATGCTGGAAATAGGATCCTGTGGTCTCCTGTCTTGAATACCAAACGGGCGATATGTGGAACTGCAATGCCTATAAATGCTATTGGGCCACAAAAGGCTGTGGCAGTGCCCGCCAACACACCCGTGCTGATGATCATTCCCCAACGTAGCCTGTTGATATTGACACCCATACTGCTTGCGTAGGCTTCACCCATCAACATGGCGTTGTAGGATTTGAGCATCACAAGTATGGGGATGGTGCCTATTATTGTAGCAAGCCCAAAACCAAAGAGTTGGTCGGTCTGGGTGCTGCCCAAACTGCCCATTGACCACACGGTGAATAGCTTGAGTTGCTCGGCTTCGGTAAAGTAAGCAAGGACTGATATCACAGCCGAAACCGCTGACCCAAACATCAAACCTACGATCAGTAAGGTCATGCTGTCTTTTACCCGCCAGGCAATCAAACTCACCAATAACAAAACCATAATCGCACCTGCACTGGCAGCCATAATGATTGCCCAAACACCAATACCTCCGCTGTACAATGACCAACCGAATGCAGAGCCTGCCATAATCAAAATGGCCACACCCAAACTGGCACCTGAACTGATACCCAATACAAAGGGGCCGGCAAGTGGATTTCTGAAAAAAGTCTGCATCTGCAAACCACTCAGGGAAAGGGATATACCAGCCAAAATAGCCGTAAATGCCTTAGGTAAACGGTACTCCATTACAATGGTTTCCCAGGAAGCTTTGCTGAATTGGTAACCGAAAAACCTCCCTATTACTTCCTTGAAGGGGATGTTTACTGAACCTACAGACAGGTTTGCCCAAAAACAAATCAGGCAAAGGAACAGTCCGAGGACAAAAACCAAGCGGTATCGGTGATTATGCTTCATCCAGTTTTTGGTAGAAATAGCTTTGGTAATCTTCCATCAATTCAGGATGAAGGATTTTGATCAAATCTTTGAGAATTAGGTCTGGGCGAAGGTAGCCTAATTCAAAGTATTCCAGACCTCCTGTAGGCCCTTTTTTCTGTGAATAGGTATACACGTTTCCATGTTGAAATGATGAAAAATGTGCATAACGTGGATCAGCATTTTTCATTTCCTGTAAGTTTGCATGATCCGCAGCTCCAATCCAAAACGCTGCATCCTGTGCTTTTTCCAGTACATATTCAAAATTGAGCTGTGCTGAGCCACTTCCCTTTTGCTCTTCAAAAAGGTATTGCCCTCCAGCTGCTTCAAGGAGCCTCGCACCCCAGGAATCCGATCCAGGCACATACCAAATGTCCTTGTACATAATCCCTGACAAAACTGTGGGTTTTTGTCCTATGTCAGAGGCCAGTTGCTCTGCCTGCAAATAGGCGGCTTCTATTTCTTCAAAAATGGCAAGTGCCTCTTCATATTTGCCAGTAAGGGCTCCTGTAAATTTGATCCACTCAGCCCTGCCTAAGGGGTGTTGTTCCACATACTCCCCATTTAAAACCGCAGGTATTCCCGCTTTCTTGAGGATTTCCAGGTTTCTCATGTCCTCTCCCAAAGTGGAAATAACCACCAAATCAGGTTCTAGGTCAATCATTCTTTCAATGTTGGCCTGCGCGCCTGAACCCAAATCTTCGACCATTCCATTCTCAATTCTATCCCTGGTTTTTTCCGAACTGATCAAATCAAGGTTAGGAAATCCTATTAAGTTTTGGCTGAGGTCAAGGTAGTCCAAGTGGGGGACTTGAGTGGTGGAGGTCAAGATGATTTTCTGAGGAAAGGCAGGTATCAGCGCTTCAAAATCCCCTATGTTTGGCAAATGATCATGACCCTCATTCACCCAATACCGAATAGGGGTTTTCTGATTGGGGTATCCTTTTTTGACTTCAATAATTTTGAATCCATCTCCCTGAAAAATTGAAAAACCAGTGGAATAGCTGAGTTGAATTTCTTTGAGGTCTTGGATATCGTCTTTTTCTTTTTCTCCACAAGAAAAAAAAGAAGGCAATAACAAAGTGAAAAGGATGAGTTTTAGTCGAAAACGAAAATTCATAGAGATTCAAAATATTGGGAAAGCCAAATATAGGAATAGCTTATGATTTTTTTGATTTTGGGGTATTGTCTCCTTTCTCCGGATAAAGTTTCATAAGGATTGGCTTGTTTACAAGTAGAAGAAATTATCGTTTTGTTTTATTCGATAAGCTTTTCTATGAGTAGATTTTATTTATGGAGCTACTTTTTTCTTGATAAAAAAGTAGCCAAAAAATCAAGAATTTCGAATCCTATCAGCGCTCATGGCCTTCGCTGGCCCGGTCGAAATTCATTCCTCCCCCGCGTTGTCAAATTTAAGGTTAGAATTGAGTTGAGTGTTTGGTTTACCTTATCCGATACGTAAACATTAGATCTTAAATATAGAATTTCCCTTTTTTATGAGAAAAATTCAAATTGATTTGTAAGTTTGCCTTTGGAAAACGGTTCCCGAATGAAAATTTTGTTTGGGATTAAAAGGGAATCCGGTTTAAATCCGGAGCTGTCCCCGCAACTGTAACCCCATCCCGAGCAATCGGGATAGCGATTTGCCCACCTCATGCCATTGTCCCGATCGATCGGGATGAGAAGGCCGGCAAATCCAGGGAAGCCAGGAGACCTGCCATTTTTCTCTGTATTCAAAGCTTTCGGGTGAAAGGCT
This sequence comes from Mongoliibacter ruber, assembly GCF_003003005.1. Lineage (GTDB taxonomy): Bacteria > Bacteroidota > Bacteroidia > Cytophagales > Cyclobacteriaceae > Mongoliibacter > Mongoliibacter ruber. The sequence goes on along the minus strand of NZ_PVTR01000013.1, from coordinate 70,973 downwards.
GGGATAAAATTCAGAACAGGATTATGGCATTTCCATGATTCCTATTTCGTTTTTTTCTCCAATCATTGCTTGAAATGACTTTGAATTAAATGTGTCATCATTTAATTCTAAAGGCATTGGTTTTACGCATTATTTACATTTGTGCTATGGCTTGTATTGGCCATAGTAGCATGGCTTTTGGCAATCTTCCGGTCTTGAGCAAAGTCGATTCTTTGCCCATGTTGGGAGATACGCTTGACTTGAAAGGCGTGGAGGTATATAACCTTCCTGTAGAAAAGTACGCATCTGGTCAATCGCTGATCCGTGTCACAGAACGTGATTTGGAGCGTTTTCAGGGGCAGGCTTTTACGGAGTTTTTGCAAAAGCAGACCGGATTGTTCTTAAGGCAACACGGTCCTGGGATGTTGGCTTCTCTGACCATGAGAGGTACTTCAGCAGGCCATAATGCGGTATTTTGGAATGGTTTACCGATCAATAGCCCTTCTTTGGGGCAAACTGATTTTTCCATTCTTCCCGTAGGTGGTTTTGATCAGGCCGAGATCCTGTTAGGTGCTGGAGGTGCGCTCTTTGGTACAGATGCCATCGGTGGGTCAGTGCACTTGCACACCAAACTGAAATACAATCAAGGGTTTCAGGCACAGGTTCAATCAAATATTGGCAGTTTTGGCCTTTGGAATCAGTCTGTTCAAGTAGGCCATTCTGTCGAGAAGTTTTCTAGCAGAACACAGGTGTACAGGAATTTTTCCCGGAATGATTTCCCCTTCCGTAACCTCTCTAAAATCGGTACACCGGTAGAAAGGCATGAACATGGTCAGGTGCTTCAATATGGTCTTGTCCAAGATCTGGCATGGAGACCCACTGACAAATCCCAACTCAGCACTTCGCTTTGGTACAATTCTTCTGACAGGGAAATCATCCCTTTGATAGGCTCCAATACCGAAGATCAGCAACAGGACTGGAACCTCAGGTGGGTGATGGATTACTTCTATTTTGGAAGTAAAAATACATGGAACTTCAAAGGAGGAATCGTAAGTGATGAGTTGGTTTTCAATGTAAGCTCGGTCAATAAAACCAGGCAGTATTTCCTCTCTGGAGATTTGGAGTGGGATATGTGGCCTGGGGTTCAAGCCAAAACAGGTGTGAGGCAAACTTTTATTTTCGGCGAGCTAAGTGCCTATAATGCGTCAGAAAACAGGTCCGAGCTTTACCATTCAAGCAATTTTTCCCTGAAAGAAAACTTGCAATTTTCGCTCAACCTGAGGCAACTTATTTATGATGGTAATTTTGCTCCATTTACACCAAGTTTGGGCGGAGAGTGGACATTTTTTGCAAGTGAAGAACAGCAAATTGGGATAAAAAGCATGTTGGCCAGAAGCTTTAAAGTCCCCACTTTGAATGACAGGTTTTGGGTACCGGGAGGTAATCCTGATTTATTGTCGGAAGATAGCTATAGCGCAGAATTGGGTATAGTACAGCAATGGAAAAGAGGTAATTTTTCCTTGGATCAAAGCCTGACCTACTTTCAAATGTGGGTAGAAAATTGGATCATTTGGCTGCCTAGAGGGAGTTTTTGGTCACCCGAAAATATCAGAAATGTAAACAATACGGGTATTGAGTATAACCTCAATTCCCAACTCAAATGGCGTGGGTATAACCTGGGTCTGAGTGGGAATTATGCCTTTAACAGCGCCATCAATCAGACCAATATAGATGGCAATGACCGTAGTTCGGGGAAACAACTGCCCTATACGCCTGTGCACAAAGCCCAAGGCCAGATCGATGTGAGCAAAGGTTCAACATCAGTTTTTGTCAATCATCAATGGGTGGGGCAGCGGTTTATAGCAACAGACAATATTGCCAGCTTGGACCCATATCGCCTCTGGGACATGGGACTGAGGTATCAGTTTCCCGAAGGTTTCTTTTTGAAGGGGCAAGCTGGAGTTCAGATCAATAATGTATTGGATACCGAGTACCAGATTTTAAGGCTGCGCACGATGCCGGGAAGAAATTATCAACTAAATATAACTATCACACTATGAAGAATGTAAGATTAAGCTTGCTGTTACTTGTTGCAGCATTTGGTTTTTTGGCCTGTGACAACGAAGGCCCTCAGATACCACTCGGTGAATTTGAAAGTGGTGTATTGATTTACAATGAAGGTGCTTTTGGAGCCAACGATGGAGAAGTTTACCATTATAAGGGAGACGATGATGTATCTGCTGATGTATTTGAAAGGGTCAACAATAGGCCTTTTGCTGGATTGATACAGGATGTACTTGAGCACGATGGAAAGACTTTTTTGGTTGCCAATACCGGAAAGGTAGAAATAGTCGATTCACGTGACTTTACCAGTTTAGGTGCTGTGTCCGAAGGCTTGGATATTACGCGGTCTTTAGTGGTCTATGATGACAAATTGTACATCAGTGATTGGGGAGCCTATGATGGCGATTTCAACAGCCCTGATTCATACATTGCAGTAGTAGACAATCTCAGTGGAGGTGCCATCCAAAAGAAAATAGAAGTCTCTAGTCGGCCTGAAAAAATGCATGTTCTTGGTAGCCGCTTACTCGTGGCCAATGCCCAAAATATGGACATAGTTAACCTAGAGGCAGACACCTTATTAAATACGGTAGAAATAAAAGGCATTCCTGCCAAGTTTCTTAGCTTCGAGGGTAACCTATACCTTTATGCAAGAGATGCCGCCAATGTTTATTTTCATCGGATCAATACCAATAATTTTACCGTCCAAAGTACCATAGAAATAGCCTTGGCAGGAGCCACGAGTAATTTGACTTTGGGTAGAAATGGAGAAGTCTACCTATTGACTTCAACAGGTTGGCCTGATTATGATGATGCAGTGGCTAAAATTTCCCTTCCTCAAGCTCAGGTAGCTGAAGCCTCAATTTTTAGGGGCTCAGGTTTCTATGGTATAGGTTTTCATCCCCGTGACAATCACATTTATGTGGCAGATAACAATGGTTTTCAGGGCAATGGAACGGTGATTATTTTGGATGAAAGCGGTAGTGAGCTCAGAACCTTACCAGTAGGAAGAGGCCCATCGGGTTTTGTGTTTAAGTAATTTACTAGAGTGAAACCTGACTGGTTTACGCTATCCGAAGGTACAACCTTCGGATTCTGATTCTTGAGCCTATAGCTCATCAACCTGGCAAATTTTAAAAATCTCAATAAATGTCAACTAAAATAAAAATTTCAATTGCATGGTCCGGAGGAAAAGACTCAGCGCTTGCCTTATGGAAGTTGATGCAGGATGAAAGCTACGAAATAGTAAGCCTACACACAACTTTTGGAGAAGAGACCAAGAGAGTAGGCCTCCATGGCATACACGAAAGTTTGATTCAAAAGCAGGCCGAGTCCATCGGCCTGCCATTGGATAGGATTTACTATCCTGCCAGTCAGAGCAATGCTGCTTATGAGAAGATGATGTCTTCGTATTTGGATGTTTTGAGAAAAAAAGGTGTTCACCATATTGCTTATGGGGATATATTTTTGGAGGATTTGAAAAAATACAGAGAGACACAACTTGATGAGAAAGGGTTCAAAGGGGTATTTCCATTATGGGCAAAAGATACCCGAAATCTGCTGGGGGAATTTCTCGATATGGGATTCCAAACGCTGGTCTGTGCCGCTGATGCGGATATTTTTGCAGAAGATCAGGTGGGAGAGCTGCTTTCACAATCGCTGATCAACCAACTGAAAAAACCAATTGACCCATGTGGAGAAAACGGGGAGTTTCATACATTCTGCTTCAAGGGGCCGATCTTTGTAAAACCTGTTGTTTTCCAATTAGGAGAAACCATATCTAAAAATTATACCTTTAAAACTGATGATGGTGAAGAACATTCAAAGCGCTTTTGGTTTAAAGAATTAAGGGATTTAGATTTATCTTATTAGTTTGTATTTCGATTCGTTACCTGTAAAGGCTGCCACTGAATCTTGACGAATATCAAATATTATCTAAACATCAATCAATATCAGATTGAAATAGAATCCAGGACTAAATACTTAAAATGTTAAAAAAACATTTTCACCTTGAAATTTAATTCAACCATGAAAGCATTGTATATCATAACAGGAAGTAGCAAAGGGATAGGGAAGGCCTTGGTGTCGCAGCTATTGGAAAACAAGCAAAATAGCGTGATTGGCTTGGCACGTTCAAAACAAACTATTGATAAGGAGAATTTCCAAGGTTTGGAAATAGACCTGAGCAATGTGGCTAATATTGAAGCCAATATGGATTCTATTTTTCCCGAGGGTGATTTTTCCAAAATAGTGTTGATCAATAATGCAGGGTGGATAGGGCCGATTTCCCATATAGGAAATTTGAGAAACCAAGATGTACAAAGTCTATTTGACCTCAATGTAGTAGCGCCAATGTTGCTCATGAATGCATTTGTAAAAAAGTATGCAGATGTGGAAGCAGAAAAAACAGTAATCAATATCAGTTCGGGTGCTGCCAAAAAAGCTATTGATGGATGGGCTGGCTATTCTTCAAGCAAGGCTGCTTTGAATATGATGACGGAGGCTGCTCAAGTGGAAGCAGATTTGGATGGGAGTAAGATAAAGTATTTTGCGCTGGCGCCGGGAGTGGTAGATACCGATATGCAGACAGATATCAGGGGAGCATCTGAAAAGGATTTCTCGAAGTTAGATAAATTCCAGAAACTCAAATCCAATAATGAATTGAGTTCTCCCCAAGAAGCCGCCGAAAAAATCCTCTATTTAATTGACAATAGGGATCAGTTCGAAGGGGTAATTCAAGATGTCAGGGAGTATTGATCAGAATTTGCTTTGGGAAAACAGCAGAGAATTTCAAAATCTAGATGCTTGTTCTAATTCAATAAATCTTCAAGATCTTAGAAGCAATATCCATAAATATCCAACCTGCTTGCAGAAGGCAATTATCTTTGAAAATCTAAATGAATGGAAGAATCAGGCAATTTGCTGACAGTAAGTTTTGTGGGCATGCGTATGCCTAAAAGCTATCATTCTTAGGATAATCAAAAAACCAATTTTTTACATTTTTGGAACTGATGTTTTTCCATGAATTGGTTTCAAACTGAAATCCAAACTGACCGGCTGTGGGCAGGTTATCGATTTTAAAACCCATTTCCCATACAAAATCATTGAATCCGGGATTGTGGCCGAATATAAATAGCGTTCCTATGGAATCATCAGTTTGCTGTACCACATGAAGGATTCCTGAGACAGAAGCATGGTACAGGTCATGAGTCAAGAGGATTTTTTCTCTAGGGAACTTCAATTGCTCGGCGGTAATATAAGCGGTGATTTTTGCCCTTTCGGCATCCGAAGAAGTCATTCCATCAGCTTGGATACCCCTCTTTTTTAACCTTTGGGCCATGCGGGGCGCATCTCTCAAACCCCTGTCTGCCAAAGGTCTTTTGTGGTCACTCAAAAAAGGTTGATCCCAAGAAGATTTTGCATGCCGAATTAATACAAGCTTTTTCATTTTGCCAATTTAACGAAATAAGGTTTTGTTTTTAAATTTATGATATTTACATTTAATACACATTTAACCACATATTTATCTAATTTATTATGCTTACCGGAACAGTAAAATTTTACAATGAAGCAAAAGGATTCGGATTTATCATTGATGACGAGTCCCAAAGCGACGTATTTGTCCATGCCACAGGTCTGTTGGACAAAGTAGCCCAAAATGACAAAGTAACTTACGATGTAAAAGAGGGCAAAAATGGCCCCAATGCTATAAATGTAAAAAAAGCATAGCGAATGTTTGTTACCCAGCTCTATGAAAAAAAGCCCATTTAAGGGCTTTTTTTATTTTCGTAGGTTTTTCTCTTCTATCCTTTTCAGTTCGTTCTGAAGCGTGTTTTTGGTAATCCAATTGCCGCGCAACATCAGGCCTTCTACTTCACGCAAGGTGTCCATATCCTCCAAGGGATTGTTTGGTACCATTACAAAGTCTGCACTCATGCCCTCTTTGATTTTTCCAAAAGAATCCTCCATCTCAAAGTATTTCGCAACATTGACGTTGCCTGATTTTAAGATTTCATACGGTGAAATGCCCGCAGCTTGCATGGATTTGATTTCGTTGTGAATAGAAAAACCCGGCACGTTGAACACCTGTGGAGAATCTGAACTCATAATCAGAGGAACTCCTCCTTCATGCAAGGCCAAAAGCATTTTTTCACGAAATTCTAAGTATGGTTTGACATTTTCTTCCTTAAGAATTCCTTGACTTTCAAGCATTTTCTTCTGATTGACCCACTGTTGTACTTGCAATCCGGGCATGTATTTCATTTCAGGCTCCAACCTGAATTCATCAGCGGGAATGTATCCAAAAAACCTTTCAAAAAGTGTAAGTGTAGGCGCAATCCAAGCCCCTTTTTCTTTAGTCAGTGCCACCAATTCAGATATCCTGTTTTTATCACCCTCATTGACCAAAAGCATGCTGAAGGGACCGGCTACCTGAGGATCTAACCTCTCTCTGTCATCTATCAAGGCTTCGATGTAACCATCCATGTGTTCAACTGAGCGGTAACCATGTTCTAAAGAGTTTTGTAAACCAACGTCCAATGAAACATGTCCCCCAAACTTGATGTCCACCTCTTTTGCTGTTTGAGAAATAGCCAAAAAACGAGGCATGTCCAGACCGGGATGTAATTTAAGATGGTCATAGCCTGCCGATTTTTGGTCTTTCACCATTTGAGCGCCTGACTCAGGGTTTTCTACCGTATCTCCATTGAGGGAAGGGCCAGCTGCAAATATCCTTGGACCGGTGATTTGGCCTGTTGCAATTTTCTTTTTCAATTCAAGATGAGAAGCATGACCGATCATTCCCCTGACATTGAGAATACCATTGGCTAAGTAAAGCCACATGGTGTCTTCTATGTAAGAAAAGTCATCGGTATTGGTGGTTGGGATATGGGAGTGCATTTCTGCAAGCCCTGGAAAAATATAGTACCCCTTGCCATCAATCTCCTGAGCACCTTCGGGACTTGATGCCTCAGCTTCCAGGATTGCTTTTATTTCACCATTACTGATATAGATGGCTTTATTCTTTGTGACAGCATCGCCTTCCATGCTTAGGATATGGATATTTTTAATAAAATAATCCTGTGCCATGAGCTGTTGATTGCCAAGCAGCAGTAAAAGGCCGAATAGCAGTTTGATCGAAATAGCTTTAATTTTGTTCATGGTGCTTGCGGGTTTGGTTTTATTTGGGTGATTGTTTTTTAAGAAATAACCAATCGGTATGGTGATAATTTCTGCTTGGATCGTCTTTGCGCTGATATTGATGTGCGCCAAAATAATCTCTCTGAGCCTGTAGAATATTGGCTGAGGAATCCTCTATGATACGCCCAAACAAATAATTGGCAGCGGAGGACATTACCGGGATGGCAAATTCATGTTGTAATCCGAGCCCTACTATAAAGGTGAGGTCCGTCTTGAGCTCTTTGATCTTCGAAACTGTTTTTTTGTGTTTGAATAAGCTGTCAGTTTCATCGAAAACCTGTATGAGTTGTTCCATAAGGCTTGATCGAATGATGCATCCATTTGTCCAGATTCTTGAAATTTCCGAAAAATTAAGGTTCCAATTGTTTGCATCTGATACCTCCTTCATCAAGCTATAACCTGTCTCATGGTTAATAATGCGACAAAGGGCATAGGCATTTTTTATACGTTCCATGAGCAAAACCTTGTCTTCCCCGAAGGCACGAAACCTGTGACCGAAAATTTTGGATAGTTCAGTTCGCTCACTTTTTCTTGAAGACAACTGTCTGGCAACAACCGCTTCGGCGAGGGGGCTGTACGGAACGTGGTGTTTCAATGCGGTACTGAGCGACCAACCTCCGGTTCCTTTTTGACCTGCTGCATCCAAAATCAAATCTACCAAGAAATTATCTCCCTCTTTGGCTTGGTAAATATCTGCCGTGATTTCAAGGAGATAGCTTTTCAGGTCATCGTTGACCCAGCTTCTGAGAATTCTTGAAATTTCGGGAGGACTGAGTTTAAGTCCAAAACGCAACAAATGCACTGCCTCTGCGATGGCCTGCATTTCCCCATATTCAATGCTATTGTGCACCATTTTGATAAAATGACCAGAGCCATCAGGTCCCACATAGGTCATACAAGCATCTCCGTTTTTGTCCTTCGCAGCGATTTTTTGCAAAAAGGGTTCTACCTGAGAGAAGGCTTCCTGGTTGCCGCTTGGCATAAGTGAAGGTCCTTTCCTGGCACCTTCTTCACCCCCTGATACACCCATAGGCATGAAATGAATGCCTTTTGCACGCATGGTTTCTACACGCCTATTGCTTTCTTCGAAAAATGAGTTTCCACCATCGATGACAATGTCTCCTCCAGTTAAATGCTCGGAAAGTTGGTCCAATTGTGCGTCAACTGCCTCACCTGCAGGGATCATCAATAATATTTTCTTTGGTGTTTCTAGAGATTCTAGAAATTCATCCATGTCATCAAAACCTTTGAGCAAAGGGAAATCTTTGTTTTGTTCAGCAAATGAAGTGGCTACCTTTTCTTCTTTGCCCGGAACAGTCCTGTTAAAAACGGACAAGCCTATTCCATTGTCTACAAAATTTAGGGCAAGGCTTTTTCCCATCACCCCCATACCAATGATACCAAGTTTGGATTTCATATGTTTGATATTCAATTGTGTTAAAATGTCTTTGCTGATCTCTTCGGGGCTTCGGGAAATATCTACATGAATTCCATATTCCGGTTCTTCCCACGTGTCCAATTGAGAGTCAAGAAGTCCCGGATTCATATAATGATTCTCTCTTTTTTGTAGCCTTTCTTCCAAAATCGGCTTTTCACCTTTGAGATGGATCCAAGTTATATTTTTATCAACGGTGAGCATTTGTCTGTAAGCTTCTTTTAGGGCGGAACAGGCCAAAATGGCACCCCCTCCTTTTTCCCATTCAGTTATATGTGAAGCCAGATTTTCAAGCCATGGCATCCTGTCTGAATCGTCTAGAGGAATGCCTTGGGTCATTTTCTTTACATTAGCAGAAGGGTGAAAATCATCCGCATCAAAAAAAGGCAAGTGGGTTTTTTGTGAAAGTAAAGTACCCACAGTGGTTTTGCCACTACCAGAAACACCTGTTACTATTATTACCATGATCGAAGTTAAGAAAATTAATTATTTTCAATGATTAGATTTGTACTATGAGCATCGAAACTAACTTGAACAATGGCCAGTTTTTCACCCAAAAGGTAGGAGAGCTGCATTCCAGAGACTTGAAAATTATCCCTGGAGATACTCCTGTATATGAGGCGGCTCAGTTGATGTCAAAAGAAAAGGTTTCTTGTTTGTTTGTAGGAGATACTGCTATTCAAGGTTTTGTTACGGATATCACATTGAGGGATAAGGTGTTGGCGAAAAATCTCAGTGCATCTACACTTGTTGCGGATATAATGGATGAAAATTTGGTGGCAATATCAAAAGATTCTTTTTTGTATGAAGCCTTGTTGTTGATGTTCCAAACCAAGACAAGGTACCTGCTTGTAAAAGACCAAGAAAAATTTGTAGGGATGATCAGTAGAAATAAAATTCTCACTGCCCAGCACCAAGGTCCATTTATTCTTATTCAATCTGTCAAGCAGTCACTCTACACCGAAGAACTCGCTCAAAAGTGGAAACACGTACCGGATATGGTACACCGCTTGGCAGAAAGGGGCCTTCGGTCTCAAATCATCAATCAGATCATCACCACCATCAACGATGCTATTACGCTACGCGTTATCGAAAATACCATTCGGGAGATCGGTCCAGCACCGGCAAACTTTGTGTTTATGGTTTTGGGATCTGAGGGCCGATCCGAACAGACCTTGGTCACGGATCAGGATAACGCCATCATTTATGAGGATAAAGCCAACGAGCAGCGGGAACTGGTAAGGGCCTACTTTTTGGATTTTGCAGAAAAAGTATCAGCGGCCTTGGATAGGATTGGTTTTGAGTTTTGCAAAGGTGGCTTTATGGCCAAAAATCCCAAATGGACGCACTCACTTTCGCATTGGAAAAGAAATTATGAATCTTGGATCAAGGAGTCCACACCCGAGACCATGATGAAGTATGCTACTTTCTTTGACTGCAGGGCCATTTTCGGTGACTTTACTTTATTGGATGATTTGAGGGAGTTTATGGATCAGCAACTTCAAAACCCTACCGAAAAATTCTTTATTAATCTCGGCACCAATGCATTGCAATATGAGCCACCATTGACTTTTTTCAGAAAGCATATCAAAACCTTCAAAATTGATGGCGAGGAGCATTTCAATATCAAGCATACCATGACACCAATAGTAGATTTGACCCGTCTTTTTGCCCTCAAGCATAGGATTTTTGAAACCAATACAGGAGAAAGAATTGACAAATTGCAGGCTTTAGGTATTTTTTCCTCTAAAGAAGCAAGAGAATTGAGTCATGCATACTATTATCTCATGGGGCTCAGGCTGGAGAAACAATCCCTGACTATGATCCGAAAAGGGCAGAAACCAGTTAACTATGTGGCACTTAAAGAACTGACCAAAGTACAAATGGTGACCTTAGTGGAAATTTTTAAGGTGATCAAGGATTTTCAGTTGAAAATTAAGGTTGAATTCACTAAGAATATATTTTAGAGAAGATTATTAATCTTTTTTAATTTTTTTATAAAAGTCTATGATTTAAATCAAAAGTTTTTTTATTTTGTGTTTAAATAAAATATCCACCTGCATTTAAGTGCAGTTGAAAATGCCTAAGTGGTGTTTTGTTTTCAGTTACCCATTTAGTTCTCAAAAATGATAAAGCTTGTGTCTACAAGCAACCCGATTTTGCAACACTCACTATCTAAAATAACCGTTTATGCTCAGCAATTATCCTTTATCAGAAGTTGAAACAGCATTTCTTGAAGAATCAGGTGTCCAAAAAATAAGCACCAAAATTCCATATCTTTTGGTAGACAATTTTCCTAAGCTAGGCCTCATTACAGCCTGTAGGTTTTTGGAATGGGCTGCCAATAACCCTGATGGCGTTATCAGTCTTCCCACAGGCAAAACACCCGAATATTTTATCAAGTGGAGCCAATTTCTTTTGGAAAATTGGGACACAAAAAAAGGTAAACAGATCAGAGACCGTTACAACCTTAGCAACACCAAGAAGCCGGTACTCAGTGGATTGACTTTTGTGCAGATTGATGAGTTTTATCCGATTTCGGCAGAGCAAAACAACAGCTTTTTTCACTATGTAAATAAGTTCTATCTCGAAGGATTTGGCTTGAGTAAGGAGAAGGCAATTCTGATCAATTCTGACGAAATCCCATTGTCAGGAGGGAGGCATTTCAAAGAGGTATTTCCGGATATGAAGGTCGATCTTTCGCTTAGGTTTAGAGAACCAAAGACTCCAATGGAAAAGATCCAACAGGAATCCATTTACCTCATCGATAAATGGTGTGGTGATTACGAGCAAAGAATAAGGGATTTAGGAGGGATAGGTTTTTTCTTGGGTGGTATAGGTCCAGATGGTCATATCGCTTTCAATACCAGAGGTTCCCACGTTTTTTCAACAACAAGACTCACAGAAACCAATTTTGAAACACAGGCTGTTGCGGCAGGAGATTTAGGTGGCATAGAAGTCTCCGCCAATAGGTTGGTGATTACTATAGGCCTTGATACAATCGTGTACAATCCAGAAGCGGTAGGAATCATCATTGCAGCCGGTGAAGCCAAAGCCCAGATTGTCAAGGATAGTTTGGAAAACCCACTTGACAATGTGTATCCGGCTACTGTGCTACAAAAATTGAAGAATGGAAGGTTTTACCTCACCAGAGGTGCAGCTGTAAAGTTGACAGACTCTGTAGACCGATACTATGAATCGGGAGAGTGGACTTGGGAAAAAACCGAAAGATCCGTAATGGATCTTTGCAAGAAATTAAAAAAATACGGTCACAGGCTTAAGCTTGAAGACCTCAAAAATGATAAGTATACCTCCATGATACCTGACCTGTCTGAAAATACGGTCAATTTGGTTGTGGAGAGTATGGTGGAAAAACTCAACAGGGGTTTGATAAAAGAGAAAAATGAAGTTTTGCTTCATACTGGGCCTCATCATGATGATATTTCTCTTGGAATATTGCCTCATATTACCAATCAATTGCAAGAAAATAGCAACGAGGCCCATTTCTCTGTTTTGACCTCTGGTTTTACTGCTGTGACAAACAGCTTTGTGATTGACACACTACTGCATACCAAAAAACTTTTGGATGACGGGGAGATCCAAATGGTCAATTATGAAGATTTTTTCGAGGTAGGTTTCAAGCTTAAAACGGACAAAGACGTATACCATTACCTGACAAAAGTTGCAGCAGAAGATGAGTATGGGAAAAAAAGAGGACTTTGCCATAGGGTAGTCAGGGCTTTGGTTACCATACACAAAATCAAAAACAAGCATCAGCTCCGCGAAACCATCAACGATGTCATCAGCATCCTTCGTAATTCGTATGACGGTGAGAAAAACCCATCTAAAATTCAGACCTTGAAAGGGATGATCAGGGAGTTTGAAGAGGAATTGGTCTGGGCCCATTTTGGTGTTCAGGTTAAGAATGTTCATCACCTAAGATTAGGTTTTTATACTGGAGACATTTTTACGGAGCAACCTGATAAAAAAAGGGATGTAGAGCCTATTCTGGAAATGTTCAGAAAAGTGAATCCAACTAAAGTAAGCCTTACCCTAGATCCTGAAGGGTCAGGTCCTGATACTCATTATAAAGTCTTGCAGGCTACTGCCGAAGCTGTGAGGCAATGGAAAGAAGAAAAAGATCTCAGTGACTTGAGAATAATCGGATATAGAAATGTTTGGTTTAAATTTGAACCACATGAAGCCAATGTGATTGTACCGGTTTCATTGGGCGATATGTCTGTCATGGAGGATTCATTTGCGAATTGTTACTTAAGTCAAGTAAATGCTTCTTTTCCAAGCTATTCCCATAATGGTAAATTCAGTACAGTAGCCAAAAGAATATGGGTAAGTCAGCTAAATGATATTCAATTGCTTTTGGGTAAAAATTATTTCTATCTCCACGATATGGCTAAGGTCAGGTCCAGTCACGGACTCATTTTCTTCAAAGATATGAATGTTGAGGAATTCTTGGCCACTGCCAGAGAGCTGGAGAAATCAATTGAGGGTATGTTGTAATTACAACTCAAACCTATGCCAAGCGAAGAAAGGGAATTGCCCTTTCTTTCTTGGTTTCTAAAACAACCTAAGACCCAAACCTATATGCTCAATACCGAAAGACCTATTTTGGGAATGGATATCGGCGGCACTTCCATCAAGGCAGGTGTGTTGATAGGCAGCCAACTTGAAGACATCAGATCTATCCCTACACCTGCGCAGATGCCGCAGGATTTTATTTTAGAAACCATAGCTGATTTTATACAGACTTACCTTCATCATGATTTTTATGCCATCGGTATAGGTATACCGGGATTGATTGATGTGGAAAAAGGCATAGTATTGAATTTGGGCAATATCCCCTCGTTTAAAAAAGTCTTCCTCAAAGATTATCTTCAAGAAAAATTCAATAAACCTACTTTTATAAACAATGACGCAAATTGCTTCGCATTGGGTGAATACAGGTTTGGTGTAGCCCAGGACTTCAAACATGTGGTTGGAATAACCCTGGGTACTGGTCTGGGTGGAGGTATCATTGCAAATGGGCACTTGTACTGTGGGCGTAATTGTGCAGCCGGCGAATGGTGTTCTGTGCCTTATTTGGAGAATGATTTTGAAGAATATTGCAGCAGTAAATTTTTCATCTCCAAATATGGAGCAAAGCCGAAAGCCCTATTTAAAAAAGCCCAAAAAGGTGATGAAAAGGCTCTTTTGGCTTATAATGAATTTGGCCATCACCTAGGCGAATTGATCAAGCACATCCTATATGCCATGGCGCCAGAGGCCATTGTATTAGGAGGTTCAATCCGTAAAGCCTACCCGTTTTTCAAAGATAGTATGATGGCTTCGATTGCTACTTTCAGATATCCCTCGATCAGTGAAGACCTGAAAGTCCTGATTTCCAATCTGGATGAGACAGCCATTCATGGAGCTGTAGCTTTGGTAGATGAATATATCTCTCAGGCTAACCCTGTGAGTTGAAAATTCGAAATAATATTTGGGAAAATAGCAGGGCTGTTCAAGCAGCTCTGAAATTATTTGTAACTTGCAGAAAAAAAGAACCCAAATATTTATGATTTATAATTCCATAATAGACACCATAGGCAATACACCACTTGTCCGATTAAACAAGCTCAACAAGGGCATAAAAGGACAGATCCTGGTAAAAGTAGAGTATTTCAATCCTGGCAACTCCATGAAAGATAGGATGGCCATCAAAATGGTAGAAGATGCTGAAAAGGAAGGACTTCTAAAGCCGGGTGGGACCATCATCGAGGGGACAAGTGGGAACACGGGTATGGGACTTGCCTTGGCAGCTATTGCAAAGGGTTATAAGTGTATTTTTACCATGGCAGATAAGCAGTCAAAAGAAAAAATTGACATCCTTAAAGCGGTGGGAGCTGAAGTGATTGTTTGCCCCACCAATGTTTCCCCTGATGATCCTAGGTCTTATTATTCTGTAGCCAAAAAACTCAATCAGGATATCCCCAATTCTTTTTATCCAAATCAATACGACAACCTATCCAACACAAAGGCCCATTACGAAACTACCGGACCGGAAATCTGGAATGATACTGAAGGTAAAATCACGCATTATGCTGCGGGTGTGGGTACAGGTGGCTCAATGTGTGGTACAGCTAAATACCTAAAGGAGAAAAACCCAGATGTAGTCACTGTAGGTATCGATACTTATGGTTCAGTTTTCAAAAAGTACAAAGAAACAGGTGTATTTGATGAAAATGAAGTTTACCCTTATCTGACCGAGGGTATAGGTGAAGACATATTGCCTAAAAATGTTGATTTTTCTGTCATTGACCACTTTGTAAAAGTTACTGACAAAGATGCGGCCGTGATGACCAGAAGATTGTCCAAGGAAGAAGGACTATTTGTAGGCTGGTCTTGCGGATCGGCTGTGCATGGTGCACTCGAATGGGCCAAAGAAAACCTAAAAGAGGAAGATACCATGGTTATCATTTTGCCTGATCATGGTACCCGATATTTAGGTAAAATATACAATGATGATTGGATGAGGAATCATGGGTTTTTGGAAAATAAGTCTTTCGGAACTGCAAGAGACATTATTGCCGCTAGAAATGGTTCATACCAATTGGTAGTATCTCAAAAGACTGATAAAGTGAAAGATGCCATTGCGCTGATGAACGGTAAGTCCGTATCTCAGATTCCCGTGATGGACAATGGACACGTCATAGGCAGTATTACAGACAATAAGCTACTTTCCAAAATCATCGAAAATCCAGATTTGAAGGATGCTGCTGTCACGGATGTCATGGAAGACTCTATGAAATTTGTAGCCTTGGACAGCACGCTTGATGTACTTTCATCTATGGTGGACAAGGAGAAAGCTGTATTGGTAAGGGATGAAAATCACCATATACACATCATTACCAAGCATGATATTTTGGAAGCCATCACCAAATGATGGTGTTTATAAAAAAATAAGTTTTCTCGAAACAATAATGTAGTATTTTAGGATATATTAATAAGGCAGGATAGCGATATCCTGCCTTTATTGTGTATAAAATCAAAGATGAGCAAGGAAAAACTGGCAATAATTAGAGAAAGAGGATATGATTTTGATATCCAGAATCTATTTGAGAGGGCATGGGCTATGTATAAAATCCAGCCTTTGCTCAATGCTTCATTCACCATGCTGATTATCTCAGCAAATTTGCTTGCAGCTCTTTACTTTAAGGATTATGCGTTCTTATATTCTCTATTTGTCGCGCCACATCTTTTTTCAGGGTTTTATTTCGTAGCCAATAAATACAGTCAGGGCGAACATGTGGTTTATCCTGATTTCTTCAAAGGTTTTTCCTTTTACATGCCTATATTTTCGATTTGGCTAATAGGTCAGATACTCACAGCTTTGGGGATTTTTGCCTTTATTATCCCCGGTATTTACTTGGCTGTGGCCTATAATTTTGCTGTATTGATGGCTATTTTCGGAGGCTTTGATTTTTGGACTGCTTTGGAAGAAAGTAGGAAATTAATCACTGTCAGGTGGTGGAAAATGGCACTTTTGATCCTGATTCTAGTGATATTGAACATTGTTGGGGCTTTGTTTTTCCTTTTTGGATTGGTCCTTACTTTGCCTATTACTTATTATGCGATTTACTTGTTGTTTGAAGACCTGACCGAAGATGTTTTTGTAGAGGAGCAATAAAATCATGCAAAGTCTTTTTGCTGGCCATTTTTCTTTCAATCATTTTTTATAAATTGGAAAAGTGAAAGGAATCAAAAAAATAGGGTTTTACGCAGCATTTATCCTGCCTGTACTTCTCATTGGAGGTTATTATCTTGGAGGCATCGGTTTATCGTTTATCCATATTTTTGTATTTGTCCTGATCCCAATAATGGATTACCTGATAGGGAAGGATAAAAATAACATCCCGCAATCCGATATTCCCGAGGTTTCAAAGGAGCGGTTTTATAAGCTTGTTACTTTTATTTGGGTCTATGTCCAGTTTGCTGTACTTATTTGGGGCTTTTATATTGTAGCCACTGCATCTCTGACCTTAGGAGAGTGGCTGTGGTTTACATCAGGGATGGCGCTGGTGACAGGTGGTGTAGGGATTACCGTAGCTCATGAATTAGGCCACAAAGCTGATAAATTAGAGCAGAATTACGCCAAAATCCTCCTAATGACTGTGTGTTATATGCATTTTTTTATCGAGCACAACAGAGGGCATCATGTTCATGTGGCCACACCAAAAGATCCCGCGACAAGTAGGAGAGGGGAACATTTCTATTCATTTTGGTGGAGATCAGTCAAAGATGGTTTCTTGTCTGCCATTGATCTTGAAGTCAAAAGATTGGAAAAGTCAAAAGCCTCGGTTTGGTCATTGTCTAACCAAATGATCGTATTTAGCCTAGCTCCGATCATTTTTGTAGGAGTATTTACCTTAGGCTTCTCTATTTTCTTTGAAAGAATAGTATGGGAAATTCCGGCCTTTTTCTTTGGCCAAAGTATTCTTGGATTTACCCTTTTGGAATTGGTGAACTATATCGAGCATTATGGCATGGAGCGTAAAATACTTCCAAGTGGCAGGTATGAAAATGTAACGCCTTTACATTCCTGGAATGCAAGCCATTTGGTCAGTAATTTCCTTTTGTTTCAATTACAGAGGCATTCTGACCATCATGCTTTTGCATATAAAAGGTACCAGGTTTTGGAGCATCACGATAGTAGTCCTCAGTTGCCTCAAGGTTATTCTGCCATGATCATCCTGGCTCTTTTTCCTCCTCTTTGGTTTACGGTAATGGATAAAAGGCTTGAACTTTGGAAAAAAGAGCTTAAAGTCTGAATTTTTAATCCAATAGGAAGTTGTTGAAGAAAGTGCTTTTCAATCCTAGCCAGACAAAAAAGAATACCAATCCCCAAAACATGTATGCACGGTAGTAATCTACTGTTTCTTTATACCTGTTTTCAAGAATTTCAGCTTTCTCCATGGCGTCAATCTGATCAAAAATCTGCTCTAGGGCATTGCCATCCGAAGCCCTGAAAAACCTTCCTCCACCGATCTCTGCAATTTCTCTCAAAGTGGTTTCATCCAAGTAACTCTCTATCATCTGAGGTCTTCCGAAAAAATCAGTCCCATAAGGCACAGGCCCATCCTTACCTACCGCAATAGTATAGATCTTGATATCTAAGGCTGCAGCCAATTGCGCTGCATAAACAGGATCTATGTTTCCGGCATTATTTTCCCCATCACTCAGCAAGATCATAACTTTGGAACTTGAATCCGATTCTCTCATTCTATTGGTTCCTGAAGCTAAAGCAGAACCAATCGCTGTGCCTTTGGCATCCATCATATTGAAGGAGATGTCTTTGACCAAATCGGTAAGTAAAGCATAATCGGTGGTCAGGGGTGCAAGTGAGTAGGCTTCACCCGAGAAAATCACCATTCCGATTCTATCTCCAAACCTTCCGTTGATAAAATCGACAGCTGTTTCTTTTGCCGCTTCCAGTCTGTTGGGCTGGAAGTCCTGTAAGTCCATAGACTCTGAGATATCCATGACCAACATGATGTCTATACCTTCTGTGAATTGCTCCACACGTTCATTGGTGCGCTGTGGTCTTGCCAATGCTATCACCATCATCAACAGTGCCAGCATAAAGAAAAGCCCAGGGACCAGTCTCAAATATGTCCAGGGGTTGCTTTGTGACACAGAGCCGGGGAGGGAAAGTTCTAAGACAGGGTTTTTGAGGAATTTTGTGAATTTTCTCAATATCAACATCAGCGGCACTGCCCATAATAGGTGTAGTGCCCAGAGGTTTTCCCAATCAAAAGTCTGAAGGGTATTCGGCCAAAACCAATACAATGAGAAAAAATCAGCTATACTATTCGCGCTCATCCGGGCTTGTAATTTTTTGGTGGTAAGTATCTGTACAGATATTTCTTAGATTTTGGCAGGCCTGAGGAAGGTCTTGCCCTTCTTTACCTGCATAGATGATCACTTCGATCTCTCTAAAGTCTTTGATGATTTCCTTGTTTTCAAGGAAATCGGATATCTCAGTGGTAGTCCAATCCCTGAAAGGCTTGTTTTTCAAATGCTCCATGTAGGTTTTCCATAGGCCAAGTAATTCATCTGCATGGTCCATGTCAGGGGTGGCAGCAAATTCCTGCTCGGCTTTCTCCCATCTTTTCGTAAAACGCTTGTATTTTTTCTTTTCAAGGTAAATCTGCCACTTTCTACGAAGGGTTTTGCCAAAGAAGAAGGCAAGTAGTCCAGCCACTACCAAGATGCTCACAAATACAGCCACCCAAAGAGGATAATTGAAATCTGTGGAAATGGGTTGGTATACGTTGTTTTCTCTGAAAGAGAGTTCTTGTGGAATTTGATCAATGATAAGCTTAAGTGCTAAATTGGCTTCAATTGGTCTGTGTTCAAGGCTGTCATATTTGAATACCTCAAAAACCGGAAGTGCAAATTCAGTGATGGGATCCAGGGAGAAATTAGAAACATAATATACTGCCGAGTCTAAAGTGACTCCCTCATCTGTATAACTGATATAAGTCTTTTTCTCCAAAAGCTCAAAAGGGCTGTAATCAAATGTAGAGTCAGGAAATACAATATTGTAACCTTTTCCGTACTTGGCTTTAAGGATGTAAGGGACTCTTTCGCCGATTTTGGCAGAATCCTGTAAGAAATAGCCCTCTACTTCAATATTTTGGCTATGGCCTGAAATACTGAAAGCCATCAGCATTACTGCGCACATGTATATTTGCAATAACTTACCCACGCTTCATAGTTCGGTTACGTTTCTTAAATAATTCTATCAATGGCAATACAATATCATCCTTGGTGCTTACTCCTAAGTAGTTGATTTGATTCTTCTTACAGATATCTTGTAAATGGGTCCGTTCTGAAGTGAAAGTTTCAGCAATTTTTTTCGAAAATGAGCCAAAAGCTGTATTCACCCAAGTAGTACGGCCTTCTTCCTTATCGTATACAGGAATAATTCCAAGAGACGGTAAAGCGGCTTCTTTGGGGTCGGTAACCTGTATGGCTACGACATCATGTCTTTCGGCCAAAGCCTTGAATGGGCGCTCGTATCCTTCGTCAATGAAATCAGATATTACGATGATGATACTTCTTT
Organism: Mongoliibacter ruber; assembly: GCF_003003005.1. GTDB lineage: Bacteria > Bacteroidota > Bacteroidia > Cytophagales > Cyclobacteriaceae > Mongoliibacter > Mongoliibacter ruber. The sequence continues at coordinate 51,180 of NZ_PVTR01000013.1, read as the reverse complement.
TCTTGACCAGGTTGAGGGCAAAATTGAACATCTCTTTTAGGTTTGTTTTCAGAGACTTGTTTTGGTGATTAAATATACCCTGAATGATCTTTACCCCTTGTTTTGGACCTTTACCAGGTAAAATGATTTTCTCTTTTTGATCTGAATATGAAACCAGCCCCGCTTGACTGCCTTCAAATATTGCTGCCAATGTCAACACACCCGCAATTTCCTTGCCTACATCCATTTTTTTTCTCGATGCATCACCCACATCTTGTGATCCTGATATATCTAAAAGAAAATAGACTGATTGGTCTTTCTCCTCACGGAAAGTTTTGACAAATGTTCCATGACCTTTGGCAGAGACCTTCCATTCGATTGTCCTGACATCGTCTCCGTATTGATACGGCCGTAAGTCGTCAAATTCCAAGCCTGCACCCTTGAAGATGGATTGGTAATCACCCTGAAGGTGGTTGTTGGCCACTTTCCGGATCTTGATTTCATATTTGCGAAGCTTTTTGAGTAGTTGGTTCATTCAGAAGAATTTCGAAAGCCTAATTTAAGGCAGTCTTTTGAATTATAAAATCCAATAACTTTGGTCGGTAGTTAATAATTGTCAATTGACTGTTTTTGAGATAGTATTTGGAATGAAAGCCGAATATCAGGTATTAAAACATTAAATAACTCATCTCTTTGATATTCATTGATATCCGTTTGTTTTGGATCTGCCGGTAAATGCTGCCATGTAGCTCGTTTAATACCAATTAAGTGCTAAATACCATTTAAATTCAGTTTTACAAATATTGTTGATCTTGCGTAAATTCTTACGAATCTTATTTTTAAACGACAAAAAAGACAATTGTGTACTCATTCATGACATCAAATTAAGCAGAAGACACGTTGATTCCTTCTATAATTATTAATTTTGCTGTGTGAAAAAAATAACTGCCATACTAATTGCACTCTCTTTTTTTGCCTGTAGCCAAGAGAAACTCCCTGAAGGGGTTCTTAGCGAGGACAAAATGGTAGAGGTCATGATTGATATCCACCTTGCCGAAGGCCTTGTAAGCACATTCCCCATTCATTATGACTCCTCGAGAGTTTTGTATCCATTGTTCGAAAAAGAGGTTTTTAAAAAACATCAGCTGTCAGATTCAGTTTTTGTAAGAAGCCTTGAGTATTACATGAGAGATGCGCGGTTTATGGACAGGTTATATGCCAGGACGATAGATTCTCTGCATGTGATTGAAAAAGAAGGAAACAACAACCAATGATGCGATACCCCGAGAACCTGGAGGACAAAATCAATTTTACCAAAATCAGGGAATTGCTCAAAGAAGAGTGCAGTAGCACTTTGGGAGCCGATTTTGTAGACAAAATGTCCTTTTCTAAGGACCATAACCTTGTCAATAAATTACTTGATCAGACAGAAGAGTTTAGAAAAATAATCCAATCAGGAGAGAATTTTCCAGCTTCTAATTTCACCAATATTCACTCATTTCTGGAAAAAGCCAAGATTGAAGGGACTTACCTCTATGAAGATGAGTTTCATGAAATCAAGCTTTCACTAAGCACACTCAGTAGGTGTATTGAGTTTTTTTTGGATCACGAAGAAGATTATCCTCAGCTATTTCAGCTTTTGGGATTGGTGAATCTCAATAATGATCTTTTAAGAGCAATAGAAAGAATAATTGATGAAAAAGGAAAAATCAGGAACAATGCCTCCAAAGAACTTGCCCTGATCAGGTCTCAGATTATATATGAGGAAAACAGACTGAGAAAGGTATTGGAAAGGATCTTTCGTGAGGCCAAAGGCAAAGGTTTTACTCCTGATGATGCCTCCATTACAATCAGAGGTGGGAGAATGGTCATCCCTGTTTTGGCAGAGAATAAGAGGAAAATCAAGGGTTTTATCCATGATGAATCAGCCACGGGTCAGACAGTTTTCCTAGAACCTGCAGAGGTCTTGGATATCAACAATGACTTGATGGATTTGGCCTATATGGAAAAAAGGGAAATCCAAAAAATCCTTACACAGCTGACAGATGTGCTGAGGCCATATATTCCGGAACTGAGAAGGGCATTCTATTTTCTAGGCATGGTTGACTTTATTAGAGCCAAGGCTAAGTTTGCCATCAAGACAGGGTCTAACAGGCCCAAGCTGGAAAAAGCACGTCAACTCAATTGGACAGAAGCCCGACATCCATTGTTAGAGTTCGCACTCAAGCAAACTGGAAAAAAAATCATCCCTCTCAATATTTCTTTGGACCATAACCGTCGGTTGTTGGTAATTTCGGGTCCAAATGCTGGAGGGAAGTCTGTGACACTGAAGACCGTCGCCATTGTACAATACATGCTGCAATGTGGCCTTTTGATTCCCGTGAATGAAGCTTCGGTTTGTACATTATTTGATAATTTCTTTATTGATATAGGTGACGAACAGAATATTGAAAATGACCTGAGTACCTACAGCTCACACTTGATGAGCATGAAATACTTTTCTCAATTTGCAGATAAAAAGACAATCCTCTTTATCGATGAATTTGGTACAGGTACAGAGCCTTTGTTTGGAGGTGCGATCGCAGAAGGGATTTTGCTGGCCTTAAATAAAAGTGGAGCATATGGGGTGATCACCACGCATTATGGCAACTTGAAACAAGTAGCCTCAAAAAACCAAGGTTTGGTCAATGGTGCAATGCGCTATGATGTCGATAAATTAGAGCCCCTTTATCAACTGGAAATCGGTAAGCCCGGTAGTTCTTTTGCGCTGGAGATTGCTTCAAAGATCGGTATTCCGAAAGATATCATTCAATATGCCAAGGATAATATTGGTGAAGAGCGTGTCAAATATGACAGGATGCTGACCAAGCTGGAAAATGAGAAAAGTAAGTATGAGCAGGTAATTGCTGAAGCTAAGAAGAAAGAAAGGCTGTTGGAAATCCGACTCAAAGAATACAATCAGCTGAAGGAAACCATAGAAAACAACAAGAAAAAATACCTTCAGGAGGCCAAAGAAGAGGCTAAAATTTTACTTGATGATGTCAATAAAAAAATAGAAGCCTCTATCAAAGCTATCAAGGAAAGTAAGGCTGATAAAGAAATTACCAAGAAAATCAGGGAAGAAATAGAAGCGGTAAAAGTAAAAGTCAAGCCTGAGAAAAAGGTGCAGGAAGCTCCTGAAATCAGGGTGATTGGCGGTGAAATTCAAGTCGGTGATTTTGTAAGGCTAAAGGACAATGGCGCTGTTGCAGAGGTCTTGGCTTTACAGAAAAAAGAAGTGGAAATCAGTATTGGAGAATTGAAGTCAAAAGTGAAACTTAATCGCTTGGAGAAAATATCGGGTACCGAAATGAAGAAAGAGAAAAAGTCCCATGCCAAGCGTACTGGTTTTGATACCACTTCCAAGATGATGGATTTTTCACCCAATTTGGATATTCGTGGCAAAAGGGGAGAGGAGATTTTTTCGCTCGTCCAAAACTTTGTAGATGATGGGTATATGCTAGGATTAAAGGACTTGCGGGTAGTTCATGGCAAGGGAGATGGCATACTTAGGGATATTACTCGCAATCTGCTCAGAGGAATGAAACAAGTAGCCAAGACAGAAGACGAACATGCTGATAGGGGTGGCTCTGGAGTTACTTTGGTGACTTTGAGGAGTTAATAATTGTGTAGATCTGAAGTTCTGTGAGTAAGCAAGAGGATATGTTTTTTGATGTTCTGATACTCACCTCACAGATATTTAGACATTCATGGACATTGGCTCTATAGTAAAGGTCAATTTTGAAAAATGACGCAAACCTGACGATAAGAGGGCGTTCAGTAAACTAAAACCTCAAAAAAACATCCCCCATTTTCAAAATGGGGGATGTTTTTTTAAATAATATGTATATCCGCTTTCATACCAGTAGAATCTAAATAATTGAATTACCTGTGATTTCGAACCAATATCGATAAATATCCAATATCTATTAGTATCCCTTTGCCCAAAAACCCTCGTTTAATTGATTAGTGGCATGATTGCGGATAATCATATTAAATAATATGTAGCATGTATTATTTCTTACTGCTTCCTTTTCAAGTTAAAAATATAGCTTCCTGCCACAGCTTCAACTCTTGCATTGCTGGGCATAGGAATGGTAAATTGAAGTCTAAGGTCATTGCCTGTTCTGGTAAATGATATTTCTTGATTGGAAGCTGGTCTGCTACCGCTAAGCTCTATTTTATCCAGATTTCCACCTGCAAAAGACCAGTTTCCATTGCCGTCAAAAAGATCATTGTTATTGACAGTAGCATAGGTTCTTGCTCCTTGATTGGCTGCGAAAGTGATTTCAAATCCACTGTAATTAGCTGTTTCTGATCTGCCGTCTCTTGCTACTGAGCCACCTCCTTCTAGTGTCCATACTTGTGATGAACCACCAGTCAGGTCTTCGGTTGCCAACTCTTCAGGCGTTTTTTGTGGTTCAGGATCGTCTTCACCATTTCTGTTACAGGAAGATAAAATGATGCTTGAGCCTAGGGCTATAACTAGGATGAAAAACAGTTTTTGCATAAAATTAATTAGTATTGAGATTGGTAAAATTAATCAATCCCTTCAATAATCAAAGTCTTGATTTGAGCTTGTAATCTTCAATATGGATTTTATCACTGCAGAAGACATATTCTTTGGGTTCATTGCTGCAAATGATCACTGTTTTTTCTTCACAGTATTTTTCCACCATTTTGAGATACCACTCCACGCCTTTTTGATCCAGGTTGGAAGTTGGTTCATCGAAAAGGATCAATGGGACGTCTGAAAAAACGCAAAGACCGATTTTAAGTCTTTGTTTCATCCCTGAGCTAAATTGGCTGATGGATTTGTTTTGTTGGTTTTCCAGGTACATGATTTCCATCATATCCTCAAAACTGACTCCTGAAATGGGGTTTTTAAATTTAAAATGAAATTGAAGCAATTCGAGCAAACTAAATTCTTCCGGCAGCTCCAAGTATGGCGCGCTGATGACGAGGTGTTTATAAATATCTCCCTCCGAAATGTTTTTGTCTTGATATGTGTAGCGGATACTTCCTTCTGTCAAGGGTTGTATGCCTGAAATTCCTTTTAATAAGGTTGATTTTCCAGAACCATTGCTGCCTGTGATCACACATTTGCTGCCAGCGGGAATTTGTTGGCTTAGGTTTTTATAAATCCAGTCATACTGAAACCTTTTTCCTGCATTTATGAAATCTAAGGTCAACATTATCAGCTGATATAACCTTTCATTACACCTCTTTCTGATGACCTGATAAAATTCACAATTTCATCCCTTTCCTTGGTAGCTGGAAGGTTGATTTCAATTTCTTCCAAAGCCCTGGAATTGTTCATGCTATTCAGAAAAAGGTACCGATACACTTCCTGAATGTGGCTGATGCTTTCACTTGAAAAACCTCTTCTTCTGAGTCCAAGACTGTTTACCCCTGCATAGCTTAATGGCTCTCTTGCAGCTTTGGTAAATGGTGGTACATCTTTTCTTACCAGAGAACCACCTGAAATCATGGCATGCATACCTACTTTCACAAACTGATGAATAGCGCTGCTCCCGCCAATGATAGCCCAGTCGTCTATGGTCACATGTCCAGCCACTTGCACGGAATTGGCGATAATAACATTGTCACCCACAAAACAGTCATGAGCAATATGGACATAGGCCATCAGCAAACAATTGTCACCCACTTTGGTGGTCCTTTTGTCTGCGGTGCCACGACTGATGGTGACACATTCCCTGATGGTGGTATTGTCACCGATTTCTACAGTAGAATCTTCGCCTTGGAACTTCAGGTCTTGAGGAATAGCTGCAATGACCGCCCCTGGGAAAATTTTACAATTCTTGCCGATTTTGGCACCGGAAAAAATAGTAACGTTAGAACCAATCCACGTTCCTTCGCCGATTTCTACATTGTCATGAATCATCGAAAAAGGGTCTATTTGCACCCCTTCTTCGATGACTGTATTTTTACCTATATGGGATAAATTGCTGATCATGATTCTTTTCTTACAATACTGGCTGTCATTATAGCCTCACAAACCAAGGTGTTGCCAACGAAAGCCTCTCCCTTCATTTTGGCAATTCCCCTTCTAATAGGAGCTAAAAGCTCACATTTGAAAACCAAAGTGTCACCAGGTAACACCATTTTCCTGAACTTACAGCTTTCGATTCCAAGAAAATAAGTCCAGTAATTTTCAGGATCTTCAACAGTGCTTAAAACTAAAATACCTCCTGTTTGTGCCATGGCTTCCACTTGAAGTACTCCAGGCATGACAGGGTTATTTGGGAAATGCCCCATAAAAAAAGGCTCATTGATGGTTACATTTTTCACTCCTGCCACCACCATGTCGTCTAAGTAAATGATCTTGTCCAAAAGTTGGAAAGGATACCTATGGGGCAATATATTACTGATCTGATTGATATCCATGACTGGAGGCAACTTTGGATCGTAATGTGGAATGTGGGAAGGACCTATTTTTTCCCAAGCTCTTTTTAATTTTTTCGCAAAAGCGACATTGGCGGCATGACCCGGTCTTGCTGCCAGAATTTGCGCTTTCAATGGCCTTCCAACCAAAGCGAGGTCACCTACTACATCCAACAGCTTGTGGCGAGCGGGTTCGTTTTTATACCTCAGTTCTACATTATTGAGAATTCCTTCTTTGCGAACTTCAACTTTTTCTTTATTGAACATCCTTGCCAGATTTTCCAATTCAGAATCAGCTACTATCCGATCAACGACTACTATGGCATTGTTGAGATCACCACCCTTAATTAGGTTTTGGTTGTACAACATTTCCAATTCATGGAGAAAGCAAAATGTCCTGCAAGATGCTATCTCAGATTTAAATTGGCTGATGTCCATAATCGAGGCATGCTGACTGCCCAATACAGGTGAATTGTAATCGACCATCACTGTGACTCTGTAGTCATCGAGTGGTAGGGCTGCCAATTCCACTTCTCTCGAAGGGTCTCGGTAGGTGATGCTTTCAGGAACTTCAAAAAACCTTCTTAGGGCATTTTGCTCCTCAGAACCTACTTGCTCCAATGCCTCGATGAATTGGATAGAAGAACCATCCAAAATCGGAGGCTCAGGACCATCTAACTGCATCAAAACATTGTCCAACTCCAAACCAACCAAGGCTGCTAAGACATGTTCGACAGTAAATACCCTGGCACCGCTCTGTTCGAGTGTAGTGCCTCTTGAGATATCCACCACATTGTCTACATCAGCATCTATGATAGGCATGCCTTCGAGATCAATTCTCTGGAACTTGAATCCGTGGTTTGGAGGTGCAGGTAAAAAAGTCATGTTTGAAATTACTCCTGTGTGAAGTCCTACTCCTGAAACAGTTACTTTATTTTTGATGGTGTGTTGTTTGACCCTCATAGATAATTCAATCTTTTCTTTGGTAATGCGCCCGCAAAGTTATTGTTTTTTTTCCAGTTCCTTTAATTTATCCTGTATCTGCGGAAGATTTTTAAATATTGTATAAGATTTGAGAAAATGTTTGATATCCATTCCCATGTAGCCAAATATCGTTTGTCCAGGTTTTTTGATGCTTTTGGAAATACCTGTTTTAGCCGCAATGGTAGTATTATCTGCGATTTTTATATGACCAACAATTCCTACCTGTCCAGCGATGATACAGTTTTTGCCGATTATGGTCGATCCTGATATCCCAGTCTGTGAAGCGATTACGGTGTTTTCACCAATCACCACATTGTGAGCAATCTGAACCATATTGTCTATTTTGGCTCCTTTCCTGATAATAGTGGATCCCATAGTTGCACAGTCAATTGTTGTGTTGGAACCTACACTTACACTGTCCTCGATGATCACATTTCCGATTTGAGGAATAGATTTGTATGTTCCGTCTTCTTGGGGAACAAATCCAAAACCATCAGCACCTATGACTGCTCCTGAATGGATTTCACAATTTTTTCCAATAACACTTCCATTCTTTATTTTGACACCTGAATGTAAAATTGTGTTGTCCCCAATGATTACGTTGTCTTCGATAGAAACATGAGCGTGCACTTTGACATTGTTGCCTAGGCTACAGTTTTTACCTATATAAGAAAAGGCAGCCCTGTAGCAGTCATCACCTATCCTGCTTGAAGAATCACAAAATGAAGGCTCTTCTATACCGGTTTTTCCCATTTTGGTGAGCTGTGCATACGCCTCCAATAAAGTGGTGAAACCATTGTAGGCATCTTTGACCCTAATCAATGTACATGGTAAATTGGACTTGGGCCTGAAGTCTTCCGATACAATTACAGCTGTAGCTTCAGTAGTATAAATATGGGGTTCATATTTTTCGTTGGCTAAGAATCCAATTCCACCTTCCTTTCCTTCTTGGATTTTGTCCAAGCGATTGACTTTGAGATTTTCATCTCCTTCTACTTTTCCACCTAAGATGGTCGCGATTTGTCCTAAAGTAAACTCCATTATTGCATTTTAAATTAGGTGAGGTTTTTAGCCAGACAGACGTAGTGTTTTTTTACTATTTTGCTCATGGCTTTTATGTTTGGAAGGTCTGCGGCTTGCGCTACGTCTATAATTTTTCCTTTTTTAGTCAAAATATAGATTCTTTCCTTTGTAAGGTAAGCGTTGTTGCTCAAGGATCCATGATTGAAGAAATAATGCAGATCTTCTTTTGGAATATTAAGCCTATTCATCGTTTTATGTTTCAAATCCATTATTTCTTCTTCTGAGAACTCCTCACTTCTGAGGTTGATTTTGTATAGTTTTCTGGTCAAAAACATTTCTGAAATGTTCCTCAAAATATAGTCAGACTCATTTTTCCATAGCTTGATTGCTCCCCAAATATCAAAATCATCCAAAGTTAAAAACCTGTCTAATAATTCCCTCGAATTCTCGAAATCATAAAATCTAAAGTCATTTTCAAGAAAATAAATCAGTTCCTCAGTACCATTCAACTTACCACGTCCCTGTTGAATCTCCTTTCCCCTCATGATAAGGTTGATGAGCATCTTTTCAGCAGATACGGTGGTTTTGTGTAAATAAACCTGCCAATACATCAACCGTCTGGCAGAAAGGAAGTTTTCGATACTATACAGACCTTTTTCTTCAACGACCAATTGGTCATTTTTAATGTCCATCATCTTTATAATCCTATCGGCCCCAATAGTGCCTTCAGAAACACCTGTAAAAAAGCAGTCTCTTTGAAGGTAATCCAAGCGGTCTATGTCTAGCTGACTGGATACAAGCTGATGGAAGAATTTTCGCTCATACTGATTTTTGAAAATTTTCACAGCAAGTTCAAGTCTTCCGTCAAATTGTCTGTTAAGCTCTTCAATAATCAAAAGCGAGAGTGACTCATGCGGGATATTCTGCAATAAGCTAAACTCTAAGGCATGGGAAAATGGGCCATGTCCCACATCGTGAAGCAGAATGGCTATCAGGGCAGCTTCGTATTCTTCATCACTGATTTCATTACCTTTATTTCGTAAATTGTCCAAAGTGATGGTCATCAGGTGCATAGCACCCAAAGCATGATGGAATCTTGTATGCAGTGCTCCCGGATATACGAAGTCCGTTAAACCAAGCTGCTTGATACGACGTAACCTTTGAAAGTAAGGATGGTCAATGATAGAAAAAATAAGTTCGCTGGGTATGGTAATAAATCCATAAACTGGATCATTTAGAATCTTGTGACTTTTCAATGTCTCTGACATTTGATTGGTTCCAAAAGTAATTATAATTTTAAAAGAAATAAACCGGATTTTATGCAAAAATTTAAAATACTTTGGGCGGATGATGAGATTGATCTACTCAAACCTCATATACTTTTTTTAGAACAGAAAGGCTATGATATCACTACGGTCAACAGCGGAGTGGATGCAATCGATAAGGTAGAGGAAAATAATTTTGATGTTATTTTTTTGGATGAAATGATGCCTGGAATGACAGGCCTTGAAACCTTGCAACAGGTCAAAATGATGAAGCCGCAAATTCCTGTGGTGATGATCACTAAGTCAGAAGAAGAGCATATCATGGATGATGCCATCGGTGGTAAAATTGCCGACTACCTAATCAAACCTATCAACCCCAATCAAATTTTGCTTTCTGTAAAGAAAATCCTTCAGAACAAACAGCTGATAACTGAGAAAACAAACCTTTCTTATCGCCAGGATTTTATGAATATCAGTATGGCTTGTGATGATGCTTCTACATATCAGGAGTGGACTGATATATACAAAAAGCTTACTTACTGGGAGATTGAGATAGAGAAAACGGAGAATAAGAGCATGCAGGAGGTATTGGATACTCAAAAAGTAGAAGCTAACTCCTCTTTCGCAAAGTTCATTAAAAATAACTATGTCGATTGGCTAAATGATTCCAAATCAGAGGCTCCAATTCTTTCTCACAAGGTGCTGAAGGAAAAAGTGTTGCCCCATATCAAAGCCGGTAAACCATTATTTTTGTTGGTGATCGATAATTTAAGGCTTGACCAATGGGAGATTTTAAAGCCATTAATTTCTGAATATTTCAATACAAAGGAGGAGGGAACCTATTTTAGCATATTACCTACTACAACAGCCTATGCCAGAAATGCCCTGTTCAGTGGTATGATGCCTTCTGATATGGCTAGATTCCATCCTGACTTATGGGAAGGCGAGGATACAGACGAGGGAAAAAACAATAATGAGGAAGAATTTTTGAGTGAAAATCTCCACAAGAACAGGATGAACATCAAGTTCAGTTACAACAAAATCCTCCAAGCGTACCAAGGTAAAGCTATTTTGGAACAATTCAACAATATGCTTAGCAATGACCTCAATGTATTGGTTTATAATTTTGTAGACATGATGTCACATGCCCGTACGGATATGAAGATGATCCGTGAATTGGCTCCGAATGAATCGGCTTATAGGTCATTGACCAAAAGCTGGTTTGAGCACTCGTCTCTTTTTGAGTTTATCAAAAAAATCCATGATGCCAAAGCGGAGGTGATTATCACCACTGATCATGGCACCAAGCGCGTAAATAAACCTTATAAAATCATCGGAGACAAGAATGTAACCACCAATCTGAGGTACAAACAGGGGAAAAATTTAAACTTTGAAAGTGGAAAGGTTTTTGAAGTTGCAAGACCTGAAGATGTGAAACTTCCGAAATTTAATGTGTCAACTAGTTATGTTTTTGCAGTAGAAGATTATTTCTTTGCATATCCTAACAATTATAATTACTACGTAAATTATTACAAGGATACTTTCCAGCATGGGGGTGTTTCTATGGAAGAAATAATAATCCCTATAGCCCATATGATTCCTAAGGACAATTAAATTGATTTGAAAACAATAGAAATGACTGCCCTCGATCAAATAGATCAGGTAGCAAAAGAAGTTATCGAGTATTGTAAAGCATCCTACATTTGGGTATTCAAAGGACAAATGGGGGCTGGTAAGACTACGTTGATAAAGTCAATTTCTAAAGTTTTTGGAATAAAAGATGTAGTATCCAGTCCTACCTTTTCCATAATCAATGAATACCATAATCCTGAGGGCCAAATATTCTATCATTTTGACTTTTACCGTATCGAAGATCCTTCTGAGGTATTGGAAATCGGAATAGAAGAGTATTTTTACAGTCAAAAATACTGTTGGATAGAATGGGCCGAGAAAATCCCTGATTACATCCCGCCGGATTTTATGCTTATCGAGCTACACGTGGAAGAAGATGGCAGCAGAAAGATTACAATGGATAAGATAGTAAACTACGAAAGACATGGTTGAAATGACAGAAGGTGTTGGATTGGCCCCCAAGGAAGCTCCTGCGGCAATTAAAAATTCAAAGCATTCTTTGGTGATAGGATTGCCTAGGGAAAGAGCAGCTCAGGAAAAAAGGGTTGTACTTACACCAGATGCAGTCAGATTGTTGGTAAACAATGGTCAAACGGTGTATGCCGAAAGCAACGCAGGAAAGCTCTCCAAGTTTTCGGATAGAGAATATTCAGATGCAGGTGCCAAGGTAGTATACTCAGCTAAAGAGGCTTTTGATGCAGAGGTGGTACTTAAAGTAGAGCCTCCAACTGAAGAAGAAATAGAATTTATGAGGCCTGGAGCATGTTTGATTTCTGCCCTTCAGCTAGGTAAGCAAAAAGCGGAATTCATACATGCACTTAATAAAAAACGCATCACTGCGGTATCTTTTGAGCATTTGGAGGATAAAGTAGGAGGAATGCCAGTAGTGAGGGCAATGAGCGAAATTGCAGGCAGCACTGTGATGTTGATTGCTGCAGAATATCTCAGTAGTGTAAATGACGGAAAAGGGCTTATTCTAGGTGGTGTTACAGGAGTGCCTCCTACAGAAGTGGTCATTATAGGAGCAGGTACAGTAGCGGAATATGCTGCACGTACAGCTTTGGGTTTGGGTGCAAGTATTAAGGTGTTTGACAACCATATCTACAAACTTAGAAGGATAAAGCAATTACTCGGTCAACAGGTATTTACCTCTACGATAGATAATTTCACCTTGGCGCAGGCAATCAAAGAAGCAGATGTCGTCATAGGTGCATTGAGAGTGGAAAAAGGGAAGAATAAAATCGTGGTCAGCGAGGAAATGGTTGCCGCCATGATGGATGGGAGTATTCTGATTGATGTCAGTATAGACCAAGGAGGTTGTATTGAAACTGCAGAAATGACTTCTCATGAGAACCCTACCTTTGAAAAACATGGAGTGATTCATTACTGTGTTCCAAACATCGCTTCGAGGGTTGCCAGGACGGCTTCAGTAGCTTTAAGTAATATTTTCACACCGATTCTGCTGCAGATGGCTGACTTAAAAGGAGCAGAGGAGATGATTTTTAATTATAAATGGTTTATGAAAGGTGTCTATACCTATAGAGGTAGCTTGACAAACGCGCACTTGGCAAGGAAATTTGCAATGACACACAAAGAACTACAACTTCTACTAGCTGCAAGATATTAGGAAAGTAAGTTTTGTCTCAGTAGAAATTCCAATTGTTCATTGGCTTTAAGAAGGTCTTCTGTCAGCTTTTTGTTTGCTCTTCGCAAAGCATATACTTCAAACGCATTTTTGATTACTGCCTTTAGATAGTCTTCATCCCATGGTTTGGTCAGGTAATGGTATACTTGCCCTTTATTGATGGCGTCTATCACAGCTTGAATGTCCGTGTATCCAGTGAGTAGAATTCTGATAGGGTCAGGATGTTTTTCAATTATCGAAGCAAGAAAATCAACGCCTGTCTCATTGGGCATTCTTTGGTCAGTAATGACGATATCTATTGGCTCTTCCATGAGGATTTTCCGTGCTTCTACAGCTGATATAGCCAAAGAAATTTTGTAGTCCCTTCTAAAAGTAGCTTTGAAAGCCTGAAGGTTATTTTCTTCGTCATCTACATATAGGATTTTGATTTTTTCTGTGCTTTCTTCGGACATTGCTCAGTATGTAATTTTGGTTTTGTGATTTTACGATTTTGAATGATTGTTTATAGCAATATTTATAAAACAAATTAACTAATTTTTAAAACCTGATGGATTAAATATCGAAATTATTATTGTTTAGGTAATATTTTTTTCTTTTTAATAAGAAAGTTATCTGAATCACATAACTTTACTATCTACACTCACCCCTCTGTATATAATGAAATTCATTAATAACCTTGATGAGATAAGTCAGTCTGAACATCTGATTCTTCAACCGGAAGATTCTTCGGAAATGGACTTGATTGATCAACTTGCTTCAGATCCAAGAGTTCAAGTATTGGACCAAATTAAATCTCAGATTGCAGAATGGATAAAATTAAGTAATCCAAAAGTAACTTTTAGCAAGGATGCCCTCAAGGATGAAGTTAATAAATTCCTCAAAAAAAATGGATCCCAGTATGGAAATTGGGTTTATTATCCGTGGAGAAATACGCTTGTAAGAATACTACCTCAAGCTGAATTTATAGAAGTCCGCACTATCCGCAACAAATATAAAATTACTGAAGAAGAGCAAAAGACCCTCAGTACGAAGAAAATCGGAGTGATAGGCTTGTCTGTTGGGCAAAGTGTAGCCTTAGGTTTGGCAATTGAGCGCGTATTTGGTGAACTTAGGATTGCAGACTTCGACCATGTGGAGCTTGGCAATATGAATCGAATAAGGACTTCTTTGGTCAATCTTGGAGTGAAAAAAACCACTATTGTCAAAAGAGAAATAGCTGAAATAGACCCTTACCTCAAAGTGACGGTGTATGAGGAAGGCATTCATGATGACAATATAGAGGCATTTTTTTGTGAAGATGGAAAGCTTGACCTCCTTATTGAAGAGTGTGACAACATTAAAATGAAGATTCAAAGCCGTTTGATGGCAAAAAGTCTCCGTATTCCAGTCCTTATGGATACCTCTGACAGAGGCATGTTGGATATTGAAAGGTTTGATTTAGACTCAAATCTTCCGATTTTTAATGATAAGTTAAAAGAGTTTGGTCCTGAAAATTTGCTTTTGGATAATTTTGATAAGAAACAAAAGCAAATCTTAGGCGCTATTTTGGATTTTGAAAAGCTATCTGAAAGGGCTCAGATCAGTATAAAGGAGATAGGAAAAACAATTACCAATTGGCCACAGCTTGCATCATCAGTGATTATGGGCGGTGGGATATGTACGCATCTTTCGCGACAGATTTTACTTGGGCATCAAGTTAAATCTGGCAGGTTTTATGTAGACATGGACGAGATCGTCAAATAGCATGAAGGTAAAAATAAAAGTAGTAAGGGCCATATCCTCCCCGGAAGAAACAAAAAGGTATATTGATGGACATTTCAAGGTCTTAGAGTCTTATGGAGTTACGAAAGTAACTTCTGCTGATACCTCTTGGGTCAATAATCCAAACGTTTTTCTTCTTTTGGTAGAGTCAGTAGAAAATCCGGATTTGGTGCTAGGAGGTGGTAGAATACAATTGAGATCCAATGATTTTCCACTTCCCCTTGAAGGCGCAATTCTAGAGAAAGATGAAAAAATCCTGCCATTTATGGAACAGTTTAAGGATTCAGATGTCGCTGAATATTGTGGCCTATGGAATTCCAAACTTGTCTCAGGTTATGGAATTGGTAGTATTTATCTGATCAGAATAGGAGTAGCAATTGCTTCTTTTCTTAAATTAAAGGCACTCTTGGCTTTTTGTTCGCCCTATACCGTAAAAAACTCGCAATCGGTAGGCTTTGAAATCATTACAGCCTTAGGCAATGAAGGGACATACCTTTATCCTAAGGAGGGATTGATAGCGACTATCATGCAGATTAAGGATGTATTAGAACTTCCATTGGCAGATGAAAAGCAAAGACAGAAGATATTTCACTTAAGAGAGCATCCATTTCATATAGCTTCCGAATCAAGTGATAAAGGTTTGTTGGAAATTCAATATGATTTAAATATCAGTGAACTTGTTCATCAATGGGAGACCTCAAAAAAATAAACAGACTTTATTGGTTATTGCCCTTGGTGTTTTTGCTAGGGGCTACACTTATTTTTCTGTTTGGTTTCTTTGGAGACCGTACTCCAAGTTCATTGGAGAGTTTTGAAACCTTTGTTTTTGATCCAGAAAAGGGTGATTTCGAGGTTTTAAATGTAAAAAGTAGTGGTTATAATGATTTAGGATTTGTCGAAGATACAGTCAAATTAAAAATCCCCTTGAACAGTGCAGCTTTTGAAAAAGCTGATTTGATTGAAATTTCCAACCCAACTTTTGTTTTCACATCGCTCAATTATGTAGATGAAGAGGGCTTGATTATCGAGCGTCTGGAAGCGCTTACAGAGAGTGATTTTTTCTATCCAAATCCAGTTTACAGGTTGCCTGTTTACAGGGATTCGAGAGGGTTTCTGGAATTCAGAATTTTATCTTCAGATCCCCTTCGTTTTTCATTGACCACTTATGAGAATGAGAGGATTTTGAAGAAAAGCAATCAAATACTTACCCTGGTATCTATTTATTGCGGGATCATGCTTGCTCTGGCACTTTACAACTTCTTCCTATATTTTTTAGTGCAGGATAAGGGATATCTTTATTACTTTTTGTATATCATATGTATAGGAATGGCTCAGATATCTCTTTTGGGCTACAGCAATATTTTCTTTTTTCAAGAGAATACCGACTTGTATCAAGTCAGCATTATTTTCTTCTCATCATTTTCAGGAATATTTGGTGTACTCTTCATACAGAACTTTCTCAAAACAAAATTTCATACTCCAAAGCTTCACCTGGTACTCAATGGAGTTGCCATTCTGTATGGGATAGGTTTTACTTCTCGCCTGTTTGGTTTGGTAGAAGTGAGTTACTCCATCACAGATTTGGCTGGATTGATGGTTGTGGTTTTCTTTATTTCTACAGCATTTGTAGTAGCCAACAAGAATTTCAAACCTGCTGAATATTTCCTTTTTGCCTGGGCTTTCTTCCTGGTAGGATTATTCTCCTTTATACTTCACAATACAGGCCTTATTTACCTTGGGACCTTCCCGAGTCTACCGATGCTTTTGGGGACTGCTTTTGAAGCGATATTACTTTCGCTCGCATTGGCATATCGAATCAATGCCTTAAAACAGGAAAAAGATAAGGAGCAAAGTGAAAAGTTGAGGGTTATGGAAGAAACCGAAATACTGATTTTGAGACAAAATGAGGTTTTGGAAGAAAAAGTCCGCAAAAGAACTGAGGAGCTTGAGGAAATTCTTCACGATTTGCAACAGACACAAACCCAACTTGTGAACCAAGAGAAAATGGCATCCTTGGGCCAATTGACTGCAGGGATAGCACATGAAATCAACAATCCCATCAACTTTGTCTCTTCCAATATATCCCCTTTAAAAAGAGACATCAAGGACATATTGGAAATCGTGGAGGCATACAGAAGAAAAGGTGCTGTCGAATTTTCTGATGATACTAGGAGAGAGCTTACTGCTCTCGAAAGGGATCTGGAATTTGACTACCTTTTAAATGAGGTAGAACAGTTGCTGAAAGGAATGGAAGATGGAGCAAAGAGGACTGTGGAGATAGTCAAAGGACTTAGGATTTTTTCACGGATAGATGAGCAAGATATCAAGCATGTGGATATTCATGAAGGTATTGACAGTACTTTAGTCTTGCTCAATAGCACTATTGGTAGCCAAATAGAAATAGTCAAAGAATACGGCGCTATTCCAATGGTAGAATGTCTTGCAGGTAAAATCAACCAAGTATTTATGAACATCCTGAATAATGCTGTTCATGCACTTTTAGATCATCCCGAAGAAGGGAAGAAAGGTATGATCACCATCAGAACTTCACTTGAAGGAGATTTTGTCAAGATTCAAATTGAGGATAATGGTCCAGGAATACCCAAAGAATTGCAAAATCGAATTTTTGAACCATTTTTCACCACCAAAGCTGTCGGTCAGGGAACAGGTTTGGGACTTTCAATAGTCTATACCATTATTGAGAATCACCGTGGGAAGCTTACAGTGCATAGTGATGAGGGTCAGGGGACTACCTTTATGATTCACTTGCCAGTTTCTCAGCCTGAGGCATGAACAAAGTGATTTAGAGTCATTATAGTTGTTTTTCCTGTCCAGTAAAAATAGAATTGAACTGGAAAAAGAAAATTAAAGCTTTGCCAAAATGTAAATAGGCAGTAATTTGCGTTCCAATTCAGATATTTAAATAAAGTTTTTAGTTATGATTAATCCATGGCACGATGTGCAAATAGGAAAAAACGCCCCGGAATTTGTGATGGGCGTGATTGAAATACCAAAAGGGAGTAAAGGTAAATATGAGCTTGATAAAAAGACAGGCATGCTTCTTTTGGATAGGGTATTGTTTTCTGCGGTACATTATCCGGCAAATTATGGTTTTATTCCACAGACTTTTTGTGATGACAAGGATCCCTTGGATATCCTGATTATTTCTCAGATCGATATTCCTTCAATGACTCTGGTAAATGCCAAAGTGATCGGTGTGATGAGAATGGTAGATGGTGGAGAAGCTGATGATAAAATTATCGCGGTAGCCTCTGAAGATCAATCCGTCAATTATATCAATGATATTGATGAGCTTCCTCCTCACTTGATGAAGGAGGTTCACAGGTTTTTTGAAGATTACAAAAAACTTGAAAACAAAGAGGTCAAAGTAGAAGATTTTTTGGGTAAGGAAGAAGCCTACAAAATCATACAGGAAAGTATTGATCTTTATGATCAAAACTTCAGAACACATTAATATCCATTGCCCGGAACCTGTTCCGGGCATATTTTTTATATTTGGGTTTATGAGAAAATTGGTTTTAGCGCTTTTCCTATTTTATACACAGGCTTCTTATGCGCAGGAGAATACCTTTAATTCTAAATTTACCTTTTCCGGATATGTAGAGACCTATTATTCTTATGACTTCAATCAGCCTGAGGAGCATTTAAGGCCTGATTTTTTGTTCAACTTTAATAGACACAATGAGTTTAGCGTTAACCTTGCTGTACTAAAAGCAAGTTACACAGATGATCGTTTTAGGGCTAACTTTGCCTTGATGACGGGAACCTATGCCCAGTATAACCTTGCGGGGGAACCTACTTGGGCACAATTTGTCAATGAAGCTTCAGTAGGTGTTAAAATCGCTGATAAATTGTGGCTGGATATGGGGATTATGCCTTCACATATAGGTTTTGAAAGTTGGTATGGTATGGATTGTTGGCACCTAAGCCGCAGTCTGATGGCTGAAAATTCCCCTTATTTTCTTACAGGGGCGAGGTTGACTTATGAAAAAAGCGAAAGACTTGATTTAATACTTTGGGCAACAAATGGATGGCAGAATGTCCAAAGGAATCCGAGAAACCAGTCTATTGGCTTTGGCCTGGGCGTAAATTATAGGCCTATGGAAGGCATGGAAATCAACTATGCCAATTATTTCGGTAACGAAAGTCCACAGCCTCTTTATAGGGCCCGTTTCTTTAATAATTTTTACCTGCAATACGAAAAAAACAGGTGGGGAACTACAGTAGGCGCTGATTATGGAATTGAAGATACTTACTTTGGTTTTATCAACCATTGGTACGGTGTAACTGCTTCTTTAAAAAGAGAAGTGTTTGAAAAATTTATCCTTGCAGGTAGACTGGAGTATTATTCAGATCCGAAAGGTGTAATTGTAGATCAGGGAGTCAAAGTTTCAGGTGCTTCATTAAATTTTGACTATATCGTGGCACCATCAGCTTTACTAAGGTTGGAAATTAGACAATTTTATACTCCTGATGAGGCATATTTCGAACTGCCAGGGGCAAAGTTCAGTAGAGGAAACACCGCTGTGACTACATCTATGGCGGTAAGATTTTAATTTAGTTTTTTTTCATTTTATCCACCTTTTTTTTGATTAGCCTCTTTTGCAGGTAAGCCAAGAACTTCTCATAATTTACGTGTTCATGATTACTTAGGGTAAAAGAGGTTTTATCATCAAAAACAATGGTAAGTTGGCTGAACTCCCTTTTATTGGTTGTTACTTTTTCTTCTTCCCATACCAATACTTGATCCAAAGCATAGGTTTTTGTTTTCCCTCTCAAAGGCAGTCTAGTGATAATTTGTGATTTTCCAGCAGAAATAAACTTGTATGAAGCCATCATTTTTACCAAAAGCAAGAGTATTACCAAGGTCAGTAATACAGCAGCAAAAAGGTAGAAAAACAAACCTAAAGTCCGTACAGTGGCGAAATGATTGAGTATGTAAATCAATCCGCTGATCAAAATAATAACTATTAAGCCAAGTGCTAAATAAGTACTTGTTTTTGGTTTACATTCAATCATTCTGATTTCAGTTCTTGAAGTTTGACTTTGGAATGCTGAACAAGATCCTCGAAAAAATCCCCGAAATGAATCCTTAAGTACTCATGGTGTTCATCCAAAAAGATATGAGCTGTTTCCAATTTAGACTGAAACCGCGTTTTCTTGGCCATACCTGTCATTGCTCTACGGATTCCGTCCAGCTCACCATACCCACCAAGCCAATTGTAGTATTTCATGTAGGCAAAGGTCTTTAGGAATTTTACAGGTAAGACATCACGGAAACTTTCTATTGTTTCATATACATTTTGAACATAGTCCTGCAATGGATCGCGATGATAATTTTTCCAGTATTTGGCCAAAAAATAGTCAAAATACATGTCTGTGATTACAGTAGAATACCTGCCATATTCCGGTCTCAAGATTTCTTGAGCTTCTTTCACCACAGGGTGATTGTCAGTAAAATGATCAATCTCCCAATGAAGTTTTACACCTATGACTATTTCTTTTTCATAGGATTTTTCTATTGCTCCTCTCACAAAATCACCTATAAAGTTGCCTACAAGCACCTTAGGTTCCTCAAATGACAGATATGCATGCGCTAAATAATTCACAGTATATGTATAACAGTATTTAAAGGGTGGTGTTTAACTGTTAGATTTGTGTTAAAATTAGCAATTGATGTCAGAAATTCAGGAAGAATTAAAAATTTCTTTAAAACTTTTAAAGCAGGAATGGCAAGAAGACCTGGAACAATACAAGAAAAAATTTTTATACAGCTCACTTTCAGATAGAAAAGATGAGGGAATTTGTTGGTATCCCGTTTCACTCAAAAAAACAAGGTTTGGTTATGGTGAACGTCTCATTGTTGACCTGGAAAGATCAGAACCTAATCAAGCCCATCTATTTCAGTCAGGCAAATCGGTCTCTATTTTTTCTAATCATGAATCCTTTAATTCTCCTAAAAACAGGATCAATGGGGTCATCAATCAGGTCAAAAAGGATGTCATGACGGTAACCTTTCAAGTGGAGGAGTTGCCGGAGTGGTTTCATAAGGGGAGAATGGGAGTAGACCTCTTGTTTGATGAAGCAAGTTACAGAGAGATGGAAAATGCTTTACATGCTGTAGCCAAAGCCGATAACAGTAGGTTGGGGGAGCTGAAGCGTGTTTTGCTGGGGGAAAAAGAAGCCGAAATCAAGCAGCGGGAATTCAATCCACTGGAGCACCTGAATGATAAGCAGAATGAAGCGGTGGAGATGGTCATAAACGCAAATGATGTTGCCATTATCCATGGCCCTCCTGGAACAGGGAAAACCACTACTTTGGTAGGGGCTATTGAAAAAACACTCGAATGGAATCCTCAAGTGCTGGTTTGTGCACCGAGCAACGCTGCAGTGGATCTATTGGTAGAGAAATTATCGGAAAGGAGTGTGGCTACCTTGAGAATGGGGCACCCCGCTCGGGTTGATGAACAGATTCTTTCCCAGACTTTGGATGCCAGAATTGCCAATCACGATAGTTACAAGGATTTAAAGCGCCTTAAAAAATCCATAGAAGAATTTGTCAAAATGGGTAAAAAGCATAAACGCAATTTTGGCCATGAGGAAAGGATGCAACGCAGGAGGAATTTTGAGGAAGCGGACAGGTGTAGGGATGAAGCTAAAAATCTTGAAGATTATATTGTGTATGACATATTCAAATCTGTTCAGGTCATTGCATGCACTTTGGTTGGGGCTGCGTCCAATTACCTCAAAGGCATGAATTTCCCTGTTGTTTTTATAGATGAAGCGGGACAGGGACTAGAGGCGGCCACTTGGATACCTATCCAAAAAGCCAGTAAGGTGGTTTTGGCGGGAGACCATTTCCAACTTCCACCTACGATCAAGTCCTTTGAGGCTGCCAAACTGGGTTTGAGTGTGACATTATTTGAAAAAGCAATTCTCAGACAGCCATCTAGTTCAAAAATGCTTCAGGAGCAATACAGAATGCACAAGCTGATCATGGGTTTTTCCAACACTTATTTTTACAAAGGAGAACTATTGGCTGCCTCAAATACCAAATTGCATTACCTCCAAGAAGACGAACCCGTTTTGGAATTTATTGATACTTCCGGATCGGGTTACACAGAACAGGTAGAGGAAGAATCATTGAGTACTTTTAACCTGGAGGAAGCAAGGTTTGCCTTAAGTTATTTAGAAAAAATGCTCAAAAGATTTGGAGTGAGTACACTTAAGGAACAGGAAAGAAGTATAGGTCTGATCGCACCATACAGGGCACAAGTGAGACGATTCAATGAATTGCTTTTTGACACGTATGAATTCCCCAACCTTCGCTCTTATTCAGAGTTCCTGACCATTGACTCTATTGATGGTTTTCAGGGGAGAGAAAGGGATATCATGATGATCAGTTTGGTTCGGTCAAACGCCAAAGGAGAAATAGGGTTTCTAAGTGATACCAGAAGGATGAATGTAGCCCTTACCCGGGCCAAAAGAAAAATGATTCTCATTGGAGACAGCGCCACCCTAAGCACTCATCCTTTTTACAATGCGTTTTTGGATTATGTGGATGAAAATAATTGTTACAAAAGTGTTTATGAGTATTTGGAGTAATCAATTTTCCCTTACGCTTTTCTCCTGATTGTAAAAGTAAATCCAGTTGAGATAGCTCAGCACATTCCCAAAGGCATCTGTGGCTTCATTCATGTCTTTGGGGATTTCTCTGCCTTTTAATTTGGCCAAAAGCAATCCGTAAACAGCATTTAGACAAACTTGGATTTCATTGGAAGGAGCTTCTTCTCCGGCCTCAATTACCAAATGGACAATGTGCGGTTTAGCGTTTTTGTAATGCTCAAAGTATGTTTTGTCAGTTTTGATCAGTGACCAATGGATTGTAGCCAATTCTGCAACATGTATTTGGGTTTTACTGAGGTGTCCTTTTTCTGCAATCCCCTCTTTCTTCATTTGTTCTGCCAATTCTGAGAACCAATTTAGCGTTTCTTCTTTCTCTTCATCAGAAATGGGATAATGAGAAACAACAAATTGTTTGATTTCATCCAGGTTGAACTCATAGGCCCGGATCAAATCTTCCATTTGGTACATATAAATGATGTATTCAGGGATATTTTGGGATTTTTTCTTTTCAGCTACAGGCTTCATAAAGTAAAGGCAGGTTGTGACCACAAAGAAAATAAGTTTGCAGGTATTTTGTCAAGATAAATGCAAAATCATCTGTTAAAAAAAGATAAACCACATTTACCCAATCAAAAGGTTATAAAAAGATCAATCTGACAAAACAAAAAAGGTTAACCTTTGATTTGTATACCAATAAAACCCATAATTTTATCTATTTTTGCGCCCAGAATGAATATGCAAAAAATTAGAAATTTCTGTATCATTGCCCACATTGATCACGGCAAGAGTACACTGGCAGACCGTCTACTACAGTTTACCAATACGGTGACTGATAGAGATATGCAGGACCAATTACTTGATAATATGGACCTGGAACGTGAGAGAGGTATCACCATCAAGTCTCACGCTATCCAAATGAAGTACAATTATAAAGGTGAGGAATATACCTTAAACCTCATTGATACTCCAGGACACGTGGATTTTTCCTATGAGGTGTCAAGGTCTATTGCAGCTTGTGAAGGGGCTTTGTTGATTGTAGATGCTTCCCAAGGTATTGAAGCCCAAACTATTTCAAATTTATATTTGGCTATTGGACATGATTTGGAAATCATCCCGGTGTTGAATAAAATTGACTTGCCTGGTGCAGATCCTGAAGTAGTAGCAGATGAAGTGATTGACCTGATCGGTTGTGATAGGGAAGATATTGTCTTGGCTTCCGGAAAAGAAGGAATAGGAATAGAAGATATCTTGGCCGCTGTAATAGAAAAAGTGCCACCTCCGAAAGGAAATGTGGACGAGCCCTTGCAGGCTATGATTTTTGATTCTTTATACAATCCATTTAGAGGTGTAGAGGTACTTTTTAGGATTTTTAATGGCACTATCAACAAGGGTGATAAAATCAAATTTGTCAACACAGGTAAAGAATATGAGGCTGATGAAATCGGTATTTTGGGTTTCAACCAAATCCCTCAAAAAACCATGTCAGCTGGAAATGTTGGTTACCTGATTTCTGGTATCAAAGTCGCCAAGGAAGTCAAAGTAGGTGATACGATTACCCATGTGAAAAATCCTTGTGCAACCACTATCAAGGGATTTGAGAATGTAAAACCTATGGTTTTTGCGGGTATCTATCCTGTAGAAACGACTGATTTTGAAGAATTGCGTGCTTCCATGGAAAAGCTTCAGCTCAATGATGCTTCTTTGGTGTGGGAACCGGAAACTTCCGCCGCATTAGGCTTTGGGTTCCGTTGTGGATTTCTTGGTATGCTTCACATGGAGATCATCCAAGAAAGATTGGAACGTGAATTTGACATGACAGTGATCACCACAGTTCCCTCAGTACAGTTTAGGGCTTTGATGACCAATGATGAAATCAACCTCATCAATGCACCATCTGACATGCCTGATCCAACAAGATTCAAACATATAGAAGAACCTTTTGTCAAAGCAACCATCATTACTGCCTCAGACTATGTAGGAGCAGTTATTCAGTTGTGTATGGAAAAAAGAGGACAGATCAAAAACCAGGTTTACCTTACCTCAGAGCGGGTTGAATTATCTTTTGATATGCCTTTGGCAGAGATTGTTTTTGACTTCTTTGACAAGCTGAAGACCATTTCGAGAGGATATGCCTCTTTGGATTACGAAATGATAGGATTCAAGCAATCACATATGGTCAGACTTGATGTGATGCTCAACGGAGAAATAGTAGATGCACTTTCGGCGATAGTCCATAGAGACAAAGCTTACGAATGGGGTAAAAGACTTTGTGAGAAATTGAAGGAATTGGTGCCCCGACAGATGTTCGAAATAGCCATCCAAGCTGCCATCGGGACAAAAATTATTGCCAGAGAAACGGTCAAGGCATTGCGTAAAAACGTATTGGCCAAGTGTTATGGGGGTGATATTTCCCGTAAGCGAAAACTACTCGAAAAGCAGAAGAAAGGAAAGAAGAGAATGAGGCAAGTAGGAAACGTGGAGGTGCCACAGGAAGCATTTATGGCTGTGTTGAAGTTGGATTGATGATTTTACTTCATTATTCAAAGTTATTTCGGACTTACGATTTACGACTTACGGGGTGTAATTATAATTTTCATTTCAAATGAGTAGAAAAGTTTTGAAGTTTTAGATAAGTTATTTCTTGGATATGAAACTTGAAATGCAGCAAAGGACAAAACAGTTTGCAATTGATGTTTGGCGTTTGTGTGAAAAATTACCGCATTCAAGAGAGTTTAACGCTTACGTAAATCAATTGATACGATGTTCTAGTTCAGTTGCCGCAAATTATCGCGCAGCGGGAAGGGCAAAGTCAACAGCTGATTTTATCAATAAATTAAAGATTGTGGAGGAAGAAGGAGATGAAAGTCAATTCTTTCTAGAGGTTATTGATGAAATAAATACCAATCAGGAATTAACTCCCGAAATCAAACGGTTGATTAAGGAGGCGGATGAACTTGTTGCAATAATAGTTGCAAGTATTAAAACTTCAAGATTTCAATAACTATCATCAATATCCCTATCCAAGTTGAATCAATAAGTAAAGTTCATGTCCCGTACAAGCCTCGTAAATCGTTGTTCGTAAATCATATTATTCTAATCCAAGTTGAAACAACATAAGAAGCTTACATCTCAAATAAGCCTCGTAAATCGTAACTCGTAACTCGTAAATCCAATGCTTTTAATTAACGGAAAAACCACCTCTGAACAAATCAAATCTGAAATAGCTCAGCGCGTGGCGGAAATCAAAAAAGAAGGAGGTAAGATCCCTCATTTGGCTGCTATTTTGGTTGGCAATGATGGAGCTAGCCAAACCTATGTAGGTGCAAAAGTGAAATCTTGCCAACAGGTTGGTTTTGAGTCTACATTGGTAAGGCTGGAAGAAACTGTTACCGAAGAAGAGCTCTTAAAAGCAGTAGCGGATATCAACGAAAACCCTGAAATAGACGGGTTGATTGTTCAACTGCCTTTGCCAAAGCATATTTCTGTGGAAAAGGTGACAAATAAAATCAAACCTGAAAAGGATGTTGATGGATTCACACCTTCCAATGTTGGTAGGATGACTTTGGGTTGGCCCTCTTATGTAGCGGCTACTCCCTACGGAATCGTAGAGCTTTTGAAAAGGTACGATATTGAAACTTCTGGAAAGCATTGTGTGGTAATAGGTAGAAGCCATATTGTAGGTTCTCCGATGAGTATTTTAATGGCAAGAAATGAATACCCAGGTAATTGTACTGTTACCTTGACCCATAGTAGAACCAAAAACCTCCCTGAAATCACTAAAACTGCTGACATTCTGATTGTAGCGATCGGTAAACCTGAGTTTGTCACCGCAGAAATGGTTAAAGAAGGAGCAACTGTGATTGATGTGGGAATTCATAGGATTGCAGACGAAAGCAAAAAATCAGGATTTAGACTGATAGGGGATGTGAAGTTTGATGAGGTAGCTGCCAAAGCCTCTGCAATAACTCCAGTGCCAGGTGGAGTAGGTCCAATGACCATTGCATCTTTGCTCTACAATACCCTTTTGGCAGCTGAGGGTAAAATATATTCAAAATAATCAGCTGAAAATGAGCCTTGAGTCATTTAGGTGACTAAAAATAAATAATAAGAGTTGCAGTGAAAGGCTTTCCTTTCTACTTTTGCAGACCTTCAACCGCGCACGTGGTGAAATTGGTAGACACGCCATCTTGAGGGGGTGGTGCCCTACGGGTGTGGAAGTTCGAATCTTCTCGTGCGCACAAAAGCTCCGAAATATCGGGGCTTTTTGCTTTTTTAGCCTAAACTGATTATTTTCAACTAAACTGCTTTGATTTCGTAAAGTTTCTTATGATTAAGTACCTACTACTTCTTTGTGTCTGTGTGTTTCCCTATATGCATCAGACCTCAGCACAAGTCACAATGGTTAACAATCATTCAGGGATTACACAATATGGAATCCTGTCTATTGAAAAAAGAGTGATGGTTTTCAAACTCGACAGGGCCAAAGGGAACGTTGTTTTGTACATAAGAGATGAAAATTTAGAAATATCCGCTTTTCATGAAGAAGATTTGCAGCCAGGGATTTTGAATTTTACCTATGAGACAGATGAGAGGAATGCTTATTTTCTTGCTTCTTGGGGAAGTGAGTGGGGATTCAGGAAATTATTACTCAAGGTTGATTTCTTAACAGGAGCTGTTTCTAGATATGCAATAAATTCCAACTTGGTTTTTCCTTTAGAAATGATTCCTATCAAAGATGGAATTGTTATGAAAGGCGCCATAGAAGGAGGGGATTTTTTGGAAATTTTTAATTATAAAACCAATACACTCTATTCCATTACTGATTTTTTTGGTGTAGGTACCCAAATATGGGATATGCAAGTGCATGAAGAACAATTAGATGTATTGGTACATTCCTCAAACAAAAACCGCTCTCAATACTTACAAATCCTGTCTTTCGATAAAGATGCCAACAGGACTATTCGACTTCCTGTATACCTGCCAAAAGTAAGTGAATGTTTTATTCAAAATGCTCGGTTACTATATGGGCCATATGATGAATACAAAATAGTTGGTACTTATAGTTTCAAGCCAGGGGAATGGTTTTCAGGATATTTTCATATAGAAATCAATGAATTTTTAGAGCAAACTTTCACCACTTATGCTTATAGCGATTTTGAAGGCTTTTATGATTATAAAAAAAGAGGAAAAAAGAAAAAGAGAAAAAACTACAATAAAGAACTGACTCTTGCGGGGGCGGTTTCCGATGATGGTTATATTACTTTAGCTTCATTTTCTCCAAAGGTAGACAGGAAATTCATACATTTTTTGACAATTGATGCAGCTGGAAATAAGGTTTACGATAAGTCTGTCAAATTATATTTTAATCAAGGCTTGTATGGGGACGCATTTGATTTGGCCAATATGGGAGGGAATGTACAATTTATCTATAGAGGAAATGAAAACCGAAATAACCCTCAAGGCGAAAAGGTATTTGTTTTAGAAAAGGATCAATCTTCTTCTGAAATAAAGGTGCTTGAAAAAGTGGTTCAAAATAAAGATTCATCAATTTTGAGAGATCCTCGCTTTCAATTTTGGTATGACAATAAGTTTTTAGTTTTTGGAGTGATTCCTTCTTTTCAAATCCATTCTTCAGAACCTTTATTTATCCTTGATGTCATTGAAGTTTCGGAATAAAGTCAAAAATTATAAACCCCAGAGATATTCTGGGTTTTGCTTTTTTAGAGTTTTAAGGTTATTATCACTCTCTGTAACATACTTTTATTTAAAGGCGTATTCATATCCTATGAAGGAAACTGATAAATCTTATGGCATCAAAAGAATTGAGATGCTTTTTGGATTGATGTTTCTTTTACTTTTTGGATCGGCTTTGCAAGCCCAAACAATCTCAGGTAAAATTACTGATGAAAGTACAGGTGAGCCTTTGCCTTTTGCCAATGTTTTTATCAGCAACACCACTTTTGGATCGACTACAGACATTGATGGTAATTTTAGTATCACAGGTCAGTTGCCTCAAAACTTTGAACTGGCGGCCTCTTTTATGGGCTACTACACCAAATTCAGAAATATATCACTAAGTGGTAGAGAGCAAGTAACTGTTTATTTTCAGTTGACACCCAAAATAGGACAATTGGATGAAATACAATTGAAAGCAAGACGCGATAAGAAATGGGAGAGGAATATAAAGCGATTTGAAAGGGTCTTTTTAGCTGTTTTGGATGATCCATTTTTGAAACAGAGTAAAATAGTAAATCCTTGGGTCTTGGACTTTGAAGAGGGAAGAGAAGGTGGGATGAAGTATTTTGCAGCTGTTGCCCAGGATCCTATACTGATCGAGAACCAAGCTTTGGGGTATAATATTGAATACCATTTGCAGCGATTTGTGGAGACTAGAAGGGGATTCCAATACTATGGCTTGGTCAATTTCAGTGAATTGGAAGTGACAGAAGAGGTTGAAGAAAAGAGGAATGCAACCCATTACGGGTCCTTGAGGCATTTTATCCAAAGTTTGGTTCATAACAAAATTGATAGCCTTGAGTATGAGATTTATCAGGTGAAGCCAGATAATTTAATGAGAAAAAGGTCTAATGACTTTACCGAAGAACTTAATGAATCTATTGTGAAAATTCATAGGGATTCACTTTATATCTGTGATTTTCCCAATGGATTGACAGCGATAGTATTACCATATAAGATTGAAATTCATAATAAGAAACAGCCCTGGCCGAATGACTATTATGAAAATGTTTATCATAGCATTTCTTGGCTTGAGGCACCGCAACAGTATTTTTTAGTGGACAAATATGGAGTGCTTCCTGATCCAGGTCAACTGGAAATGGCTGGGGTTATGGGAAGGGAAAGAATGGCAAGGTTTTTACCACATGATTTTGAACCTACTAGGGAAGTGAAAGATTTGATGGCTGATTTTGATTCTACTCTCATTCAGAAAACCAAATGGAATTCATTAAGAGAAAAGCCGCATATAAGTCTCAATAAGTCCTTTTATTATCCAGGGGAAGCCATTTGGTTTAGCGGAGACATGTTGTATCAAAATCCTATTTTTGCTGATACGCTGAGTAAGGTGCTGCATGTTGATTTGTATGATAGGAATTTTCAGGCCATTGCCTCAGAAGTATTTCCAATACGAAATGGCAAGGTTTCAGGGGTTTTGGTTTTGCCGACAGATTTGAAAGCAGATAATTATGTGTTGAGGGCTTATACCAATTGGATGCGGAATTATGAAAGTGACGGTTTTACTTTTGTTCCTATTCCTGTTTTGGGCTCCCAAGAATTGGGTATTGCCGAAGTCGATAAAGAAAGATTTGAAATCGATGAGGATATAGAAGTGCAAGTCACCTCTCATTTCGAAAAGAACCTTTGGAATACTAAGGTGAAATTGGAAATCAATATCCTGGAGCCTGACCAAGAAATTATTGGTGGGAGCTTCAATGTATCCGTTCTTGATGCAGACCTCAATCCAAGTTTGGGTCTTCAAAGCGACATAGAAAAGTCAATGGATTGGCTTCTTGATGCCGAAAAATCAATTAACTACGATGAACCAAAATATCCGGTTCAATACGGCATTTCTTTGGAAGGCTACTTTTCTCACAGACGAAGGCAGCTCGTACCAGTACCCATTACGATTGTTCAAGGCGAACTAGAAGATTATGCTATAGTCAATTCTGACAGCAGTGGCTATTTTTATGCAACAGGATTGGTTTTTCAAGATAGTACAGAGGTTTCCATAGCCGCATTGAATGCGAGAAGGCGGAGTTTTGGAGAAATTAGATTGACTTCCTATCAAAGGCCTGAAATCATACAATATTATCCCAGATTTTCTTATCAA
The DNA here is from genome assembly GCF_003003005.1 of Mongoliibacter ruber. Lineage (GTDB taxonomy): Bacteria > Bacteroidota > Bacteroidia > Cytophagales > Cyclobacteriaceae > Mongoliibacter > Mongoliibacter ruber. The sequence goes on along the minus strand of NZ_PVTR01000013.1, from coordinate 20,954 downwards.
AAAGTACCTATCAAAAATCAAGAGATGGAATATGCTTTTAATGATTTTATGTCCGGGAAGTACTTTGAACTTGAAGAGGTGACAGTGGAAACCATTGCCCCTAAAAGTATGGCTGAAAACAATTATGGGTATGGGAGTCCAGACAGGACAGTCAGTTCAGATTTTTTGGAGTCTCGACCCGATTTAACCTTAGATAGGGTGGTATCTATGAATATGCCTGGCGGATCGATGGGGATGTACAATTGGGGGCTGAATGCAGGAGAACCTTTGCTGATGGTAGATGGGGCCCGATTTTTCCCATCCGAAGAAGAAACTGTTTTTGCTTACTTAAGCACATTTGTGGCGGCAGAAGTAGAGTCCATTAAAATTTATACCTTCTCTGCGGGAACATTTGGACTACAGGGTTTTGCAGGAGCTATTCTCGTGGAAACTAAAAAAGGGAGAAGAGGCATTCAAGAGGATCAGTTTTTTGATGCTTCTCAATTTCAAAAGTTTAAGCTTAGGGGTTTTTCTTCAGTGCCTGACTTTCCAGTAATGAATAATTATGAAGGAGTCTTAAAGCAAAGATCTGTAATTTACTGGAATCCAAATATGATTTGGGACAAAGAGCGAATTTCAATTCCTATAGAGTTTGAAATGTCAAATCAAACCAAGCGTATTCTTGTCAAAATCGAAGGAATCTCTAGAGATAGGGATCCAATAATGAAAATTATTGAGATAGCTGTTTATACCTCAAACTAGTCTTGCGTCATCTGAAAACCCAAATATATGAAACCGTTAAAAATATGATAAAAACATTTAAAATAATTTGTGTGCTGCTTTTATTCAGTGCGCATAATCTGCTAGCTCAAGAGGCTTTTTTTCCTATAGTCAAAGGTTTTGGGGGGATTTACGAAATTCCCGAAGCCACTGAATTACCTGACCCAAGTTCGGAAATAAAAATCATCATTGACCTGGTGTCAGCAGCTGAAGACCCCACAGAGATTAATTTTATGGTCAATAATATTGCACGAATGATAAACTTACATGGCTTAGGCGGTATACCTCACGAAAACATCCACGTGAAAGTGGCTGTTCATGGAGGTGCTATCTTCAGTTTGCTAGAACATAAATCATACAAAGCACTATATGGAGTGGATAACCCAAATTTGGCTGTTTATGACGCTTTGAAAGCTGCTGGAGTAGAGATATATGTATGCGGACAATCTTTGATAGCGAGAAATATTGAAATTCAGGATATTTGGGATGGATCTGAAATTGCCTTGTCTATGTTGACTACTCTGACAAAGTACATTCCGGAGGGATATATCCTGCTACGATTCTAAAACTTCAATACCATTTGTTCAGGAAGGTGCTTAAATGATTTTCTGTGAATAGGAGTAAGGCCGAGTTTCCTGATGCCATCTCTATGGCGTTTGGTTGGGTATCCTACATTTTGCTCCCAACCATAGCCGGGAAATTGCTCCGCCAAGGTCGCCATCATTTCATCTCTATACACTTTGGCAAGGATGGAGGCAGCGGCTATGCTGGCAAATTTCCCGTCTCCTTTTATGATACAGTCAAAAGGGATATTTAAAGCTGTTTTGAACCTGTTGCCATCAATGAGTAGGTGTTCAGGTTGTATTTTCAACGCTTCAACGGATCTCGTCATTGCCAAAAAGGAAGCGTTGAGGATATTGATTTGGTCTATTTCTTCAACACTCGCCTCCGCCACTGCCCAAGCCAGTGCAGCGTCCTTAATTTCGGCTACCAAGGTAGATCTATCGCTTTTTTTGAGCTTTTTTGAGTCGTTTACCAATTCGTTAGCGAAGTCTTCTGGTAGAATTACAGCAGCAGCCACTACAGGTCCGCAGAGGCAACCTCTGCCTACTTCGTCGCAACCTGCTTCTATTCTATTGGATTCTAAATATGGCCTCAGCATTATCAGTAGGCTTTTTTGAAGATTTGTAATATTTATGAATCATTTCTGCAACAAGACCTGTCCAACCCGTTTGATGAGACGCTCCTAATCCTGAGCCATTATCTCCATGGAAATATTCATAAAACAGAATGTGGTCCTTAAAGTGAGGGTCTTCTTGGAATTTCTTGTGTTTGCCATAAACAGGTCTATTGCCATTTTCGTCCTTCAGAAATATCTTGATGCATCTCAGAGAAAGCTCTCTAGCAATAAGGTCCATGGTCAGGTAATTGCCGGATCCCGTAGGATACTCAATCGAAAATTCACCACCATAATAGTAGTCAAATTTCCTTAATGATTCAATGATGAGGTGATTGATAGGAAACCAAATCGGCCCTCTCCAATTCGAATTTCCACCAAACATTAAGGAATCGGATTCCCCAGGAGTGTACTTGATCGTTAGGTGGTCTCCATTGATTCTTACTGAGTAGGGTTTTTCTTCATGGTGCTTGGACAAGGACCGGATACCATAGTCACTGAGAAATTCTTGAGGATCTAGCATTTTGTTCAAAATACTCTTCATCCTGTGCCCTCTAAGCAATGAAAACAGTCTTCTTTTTTCAAAACCAGGTTGTATCCAGCTGGATACCAAGGCGGCAAGTTTTGGTTTTTCTTTGAGGAAAAACTCCATCCTGTTTTTGAAATCTGGCAGACTATCGAACATGTCCAGACGGATAGATTCTACTGCGAAAAGAGGTATGATACCAACAATTGATTTGACCTTCATTACTTTTGGTTCCTTGCCAGGAAGGTGAAAAACATCAAAAAAGAAGTTTTCTTCGTCGTCCCAAAGACTGATGCTTTCCCCTGAAATATTGTTCATCGCACCAGCGATATAAAGGAAATGCTCCAAAAATTTTATGGAAGTATATTGATAGGTCTTGTTAAATTCACAAAGGTCGAGTGAAATTCTCATCATATTTAATGAAAACATTGCCATCCATGAAGTGGCATCTGCTTGCTCGAGTTTTCCTTTGTAATGATGAGCGTGCGATCGGTCAATCACAGAGATATTATCTAAGCCTAAGAATCCCCCTTCAAATATATTTTTCCCATCACTGTCTTTTTGATTTACCCACCAGGTAAAGTTGATCATCAGCTTGTGGAAACACCTCTCCAAAAACTCCTGATCTCCTTTTCCGCCATTCATTTTCTTATCTATCTGATAGACCCTCTGCACAGCATAGGCGTGGACAGGAGGGTTGACATCACTGAAGTTCCATTCATAGGCAGGAATCTGTCCATTAGGGTGCATATACCACTCATTGAGGAGTAGCACAAGCTGGGACTTGGCAAACTCAGGATCTATCCTTGACAGTGGTACACAGTGAAAGGCCAAATCCCAAGCTGCATACCAAGGGTATTCCCACTTGTCAGGCATGGAGATAATATCAAAATTGTATAGATGTCGCCAGTCACTGTTTCTGCCTTTTTTCCGCTCTTTGGGTGGAGAGTACCTGCCCGGGTCACCTTCCAGCCAGCGCTCTACATTATAATAATAAAATTGCTTTCCCCACATCATTCCCGCATAGGCTTGTCTTTGGACATTTTTCATGTCTTCATCCTTTACCCTTGCTTGTACTTCAGCATAGAATTCATCTGCATCTCTTTTACGGTCGTAAATGATTTCATCACAATGATTGAAAGCGGTTTCCACATAATAATGTGTCATGCGGAATTTTACCGATGCTTCTCCCTTTGCTGGAATGGTGATTTTATAGATTGCAGAAGCTTTGGTCCCAGAATTTTCCGGATTTACAGCTTCTTCATTTTTATGAATTACATAGTCATTGATGCCGTCTTTTAAGTAATTTTTTTCATTAGGAATCTGATAAAGTTTTTCGCGGTTTGTTTCATTGTCGCAAAACTTGATGTCAGGTTCTCCTTCGAAAGAAAAAAAGTAATTACCGCTTTTGGGATTGTATGCCTTGACGTTGTTTTTGTCTAAAAGGGAAAGCTTTGGCATGAATGGTTCATGGCCTGTAAACCATGTTTTTCTGAACCAAATAGTTGGGATTACCCAAATAGTTTCTTCCTTGTCACTTCTATTGTGAATAGTTGCTTTGGCAACAATGTCTTCTATATCATTTTTGGCATATTCTAAAAAGATGTCAAAGTATTCGTCTTTATCAAATACACCCGTATCCATGAGTTCAAACTCAGGGTCATTTTTTGTACGTCTCCCATTCTCTTTTAACAGCTCTTGATAAGGGAACTCTTGCTGAGGATACTTGTATAGCATCTTCATATAGCTGTGGGTAGGTGTGGAGTCAAGGTAGTAATAGAGCTCCTTGACATCTTCACCATGATTGCCTTGTGGACCAGTCAATCCAAAAAGGCGCTCTTTTAACATGGGATCTTTTCCATTCCAAAATGCCCAAGCAATACACAATTTTTGGTTATGGTCTGAAATACCTGCAATGCCTTCTTCCCCCCATCTATAGGCTTTGCTCCGAGCTTCATGGTGTGTCACATTACCCCAAGCATTACCTGATGTACTGTAATCTTCACGCACTGTTCCCCATTGTCTTTCTGTGAGATATGGACCCCACTTTTTCCAATGCTTTTTCCAGTCTTTATCTTCCTGAAGCCTTAATTTCTCAATATTCATGGGTTGCACTCTCTTAAGCAATTTTGAATTTACATTAATTTGTGAAAGCCTGAAGCAGGTAATTGCGAAAATAAACTAAAAAATTTTTATGGATATTTCCGCAATCGATTTAAACGTCGCTAAAATGGAAATTTAAAATAAAAATTTTTTATCCTGCCATTCACGACCACGAAGGTAACATCAAATGACCTAAAAGGTTCAAAAAAACAGTTTATTGTTTTTGCTCCTATTCAATTTAGAGCAACATAATGTGGGTTTGTATTTACCTCAGGAGTGAGCGCAGTTTTCTCTTCAAGAAGATTCTTAAAAATGCCACTAAATTGATCTGCCCACCTATTCTGTATCTCCTGTTGGCTTAATTCCTTTTTTAAGTAAGTATCAAATTTTTGAATGTCAAAACTTAAGGCCTGGATTCCAGCTCCTGCATTTATGGCATCCAGCGCATTGCAGGATTGCTCAAATTGGCCTTTGACAGGGATCATCATGACTTTTTTACCAAGATAAATAGCTTCACAGACAGATTCAAAGCCAGCGGTAGTAATTAAACCTCGGCAGGCTGCCATTTTTTCCAAAAATAACCGATCATTCAATTGGTGAAAAACCAGGTTGGGTAAAGGCCTGTAGTGATTTGGTGCACCTTTTTTGTCCCAAAAAGCTTCAACCTTGATCCCTGGGTTGGCTTTTGAAAATTCAAGAATCTCTTCACCATAACCTGGATTGACAGTATAGGCCAAAATGAAATCATGCTGAGTTACTTTAAGATGCCTTATTTCCTTTCGTAATAGAGGAGGGAGAACAAGAGTTTTTTCATTAGTTTGAGGTAGGGGTTGAAAGGATAACGCCAGTTTAAGGTCAGCATTCAGACTTGTCAATTTATTGTTAAGTTTAAAAATGAGTGTTTTGAATAAGGAATTTCTAGGGAATTCAAATGCCGGATGTCCAGCTAGGTATTGATGCCCTATTGTCCAAAACTGACACTTGGGTTGGTAAATCGCACGATATAGACCAGCAAGGATATCATAAAAATTTAGGATTACATCAGGTTTATGTTTTGTGACAAGATTGTCAATCTCTGTTAGGCTTTCCTTATAAATAGGCCATTTTCTGAGGTTATGGATTATCGTTTTCCCGATGTTGATCGACTTGTCTTTTTTGTCTGATATGAAATTTGGGCTTTCAAAAGTGTGAATCGGTGATTTGATGTTTTGATATACAAAATCCGGAATCTGCCTTCTCTTGCTTTTCCCTATGCAAACGGCCGTTAGGTTATGACCACCTTCTAGGAGTATGTCGGCCAGTGCTATGGCCTGAGTCATGTGCCCCCTTCCTTCACCCTGTATAACAAACAAAAACTTCATATTACATAAAATCTGAGAGGCCCGGATTTGACTGAGGCTTGCTGAATGCGACTATTTTGATATCTGATGATGCCGGTTTTGGCATACTGACAACAGAAGAGCTGGATTTGAAATCTATTTCATTATAATAGATCAACTGCCAGTTGCCATTATGGTCTTCGGCCAGCGCACTCATAGATTCCACCCAGTCACCGGAGTTCAAATAATGAACTCCATCAATATTTCTATCTTCTGCTTTGTGGATATGCCCGCATATGATGCCATCGCAGCCTTTGGCCATAGCCATTTTTGCCAGTTCAGTTTCATATTGATCCACATAGGATACAGCTGATTTTACCTTTCCTTTGATGAATTGGCTCAGTGAAAAATAAGGGAGACCTCTTTTTCTCCGGTGGTAATTCACTTGCCTGTTGAGCCATAATAGAAAAGTATAACCCATATCACCCAAATAGGCTATCCAGCGGAGATTTGAAGTAATACTGTCAAATATGTCACCATGTGTGATAAAATATTTCTTCCCGCAACTTTCGTATATCATATCCATCTGAATGGAAAGATTGCCGATTTGAAGTGGAAGAATCTGATCTAAAAAATCATCATGATTACCTCTCAAATAAAAGACTTTTGTGTTGTCTTGGTCTATCATTTTGAGCATCCTGTTGAAAAACCGTGTATGCTTTCTTTTCCAGGAACCTGACTTTTTCAATTGCCAGCCATCGATAATGTCTCCATTGAGGATGAGGTTTTCACAAGAATATTGTTTGAGAAATCTGGCCACCTCCTTGGCTTTGGAACCTTTTGTGCCAAGGTGAATATCAGAGACAACGATTGTTTTGAATTGAGTTTTCAAGTCTTTGAGTTTTGCTGGCAAGGTATATCGCCTACATGACTTGGTGATGAAACCGATATTATCAAATAAAGAACATTTGCAAACAATTAGTTGATTGTTGTAAAGAAATAGTTAACTACTCGTTAATATCCTGCATCAAAGAGAAATTTTCTATGATTCTTTGGAAATTGCATGAATTTACCAACCTTTAGTGGTCGCAATTGGTTTGATTTGCGTATCTAGTGTCATGATGAAAAAGTTAAGCAGTTTGATTCTTCTTTTAGCCTTAGGCTTTGCGTCTTGCAACCAAGATGACAAAGAGCCGGAATTCAATGTGCTTGGTTATTGGACGCTGATCGAGATCAGGAATTCTTGGCCTGTGGATGAGGTACCAGTTGATATCGATTTTGAAGAAAAATACATTTTCAATGATGATGGGACTTTCATCAAGTTTTCAAATAAAGTCAAAGGAATGGGAGAGCTCTTGGAGATTCCCAAGCAAGCTTTTGGTAAATATCAAAAGTTAGAAGAAACACATCCCAATCCTGAAATCATCCATACTTTTGAATTGACTTTTGAAACCAATCAAATGATGGCCGCAAATTGTGGTGAAGGGGATATGGAATTTATCACCATCACCAGAGACAATAAGCTCATCAACATGACTTGGGCTGCATGTGATGGTCCAGGATATGTTTACAGTAAAAGAGGTAGACTTTTTTAAATTAATTCTTGAAAATCAAGCGTTAAATATCAGTTTGAAAGTACTTCCCGACCCAAGAGAAGACCTTACTTGAATATTTCCTTTATGTCTTCTCATGATTTGCTTGGACAAGCTTAATCCAATGCCTGATCCCTTTTTCTTAGTGGTGAAAAAAGGAATAAAAATCTTAGAAAGTGCTTCTTCTTCAATACCCTTGCCTGAATCGGTCACTTCGATAATGATTTTCCCGGCTTCATCAATAAAAGCATCCAAAGAAACAACTTTGGTCACCGCATCTTCCACCGCATGAATGGCATTTTGGATAAGATTGATCATTACCTGTTCGATTAGGTTTTGATCTCCAAAAAGAATCAGGTCATCAGGTTCAATACTGCATTTAAGTTGGATTTGATTCCTTTCAAACTGATGCTGCAGAAGGGTTTCCATTTGTCCAAACAGGGCCTTGAGTCTTATTGTCTGGAATTTTGGGGTAGGGATGTGGGCCAGGCTTCTAAAATCACTCACAAAATTGATTAAGCCTTCACTTCTTTTTTCAATAGTACTGATTGCCATGAGGTAATCTTCAAGCTCGGAAGGTTCAACAGGTACGTTATTGTCTATCTTAGATTCTATATCGCCCTTGACGGTGGCTGCCAAAGATGAAATAGGCGCTATGCTGTTCATAATTTCATGGGTGAGGACACGCACGAGGTTTTGCCACGCTTCCATTTCCTTTTCTTCGAGTTCACTCTGTATATTCTGTAAGGAAACTAATTTGAACTTACTGTCGCGCATGACCAATTCGATGACATAGACAGAGAGCTGCATGATCCCATCAGGATGTGCTATTTTTATCAATTCACTTCCTCCTGTACGCAAAGAGTGTATGGCGTGGTGCAATTCTTTGTTGATGTTTTGTATTTCTGAAATAAGGCTAAGTTGATTGATATTCAACATCCTCTTGGCTGCTGTGTTGACAATCTGGATTTTACCTTCTTCATCATAAGTAATAAGTCCAATGCTGAGATGTTGGAATACTGACCTGAAATATTGGTAGTTGGCCTCTTTTTCTGCCTGATCTTCCTGGAGTTTTGCCAGAATGGCATTGAATTCTATATGAAGGTCGTCCGTCTCTGTTCCATCGAATTTGACAGGATAGACATTGGTATAATTATCCTGTTTGATATTGTCGAGGAATTGTCGGACTTTTTTGAATGAACTTTCGGCATAGCTCAGAAAGAAAATGATCTGAGCCATCACCAAAATAATGAACAGGGAAATAGCAAATACCCCTGCACTATTGAGGATAAAGTATGAAAGTAAAAACAAAGAGACCGTGAGAAGGGCAACCCTACCCAATAATCCAACCTTATAATCCATATTTTTCAAGTCTTCTGTACAGGGAGGCCCTAGTCAAGCCAAGTTCCTTAGCCGCTTTGGATATATTCCCCCCATTTTTGTCGATAGCCCTTTGGATAGTGGTTTTTTCCACTTCATCCAAGTTGTAGGACGCAGGGGTGCTTATTTTTTCATTCGTCGGTTTTGCCGAAAGGAAGAAAAAATCCCTCGAATCCAGCTCATTTCCTTCAGCCATTATGATTGCCCTTTCAATAGCGTGTTGCAATTCACGAATATTTCCCGGCCAATTGTATCGCTGAAGCAATTGCATGCCGGAAGAAGTGAAACCTACAAAATCTTTGCGGTATTTTTGACTGTAGACTTTTAAGAAATGGTCTGCAAGAGCAGGGATGTCATCATGCCTTTCTCTTAGGGGAGGAAGGAAGATTTCCACAGTGTTGATTCTATAAAGCAAATCCTGCCTAAATGTGTTTTCCATCACCATTTCATGCACGTGCATATTGGTGGCGCAGATCAGTCTGATATCCACTGGTATTGCTTTGTTTGTGCCTATTCGGGTTACCTCTCTGCGTTGCAATACAGTGAGCAACTTGGATTGTAGTGGCATACTTAAGTTTCCTATTTCATCTAGGAAAAGGGTTCCATTATCGGCAATTTCAAATCTGCCCGCGCGGTCATCTTTGGCATCTGTAAATGCGCCTCTTTTGTGGCCGAATAATTCACTTTCAAAAAGAGTCTCAGTAATGGCCCCCATATCCACTCCTACAAATATCTCATCTTTGCGGTGAGACCTGTCGTGAATAGCCCTTGCAATAAGCTCTTTTCCTGTACCGTTTTCACCCAATATCAAGACATTGGCATCTGTCTGTGCTACCTTGTCGATGATAGAGAAAATGTTTTTCATTGACGCACTTTGACCAATGATATCTGTGTATGGCTTTTTGGCGTCTGATTGAAGCTGTTTTTGCTTTTTATTTAACTTTTCTACTTGATTGTAGCTGTCTTTTAGTCTACTTGCAGAGGTAAGTGTCGCAAGTAATTTTTCGTTTTGCCAAGGTTTGAGGATAAAATCGGTGGCACCTTCTTTCAGCGCTTGGACGGCCATTTCTACATCACCAAAGGCAGTGATTAGGATAACAACGGCTTTCGGGTCAATTTCCTTGATTTGTTTCAACCAATGAAATCCTTCTTTTCCCGAAGTAGTATCTTCAGTGAAATTCATGTCTAAGAGGATGACATCATACGAGTTGTTGTTTATCAAAAAAGGAATTCTCCTTGGATCTTTCTCGATTGACACTTCCTTTGCATGCTTTTTCAATAGCATTTTGGCAGCAAATAATAAGTCTTCGTTGTCGTCAATGATTAGGATTTTACCGAGTTGTTGATTTTCCATGATTATGTGTTTTGCAATTCAGTTGACAAAATGATGCCATAGTCCAAATATCCTCATATTCTGTCTTTTGCAGCTAATTTACATAAAAATATGTTCAATATTGAACATGTGTTTTTCATTTCCGTACACCTGATTTTTCGAAATCGGACAGATTTTTATAGGCATAATAAAATTGTTACCTTTGAGCTTTAACAACAAATAAAGAAAAATATGTCAATAGCAAGTAAAGGCGATGCAGTAAAAGTTCACTACACAGGAAAACTTAACGATGGCACTGTATTCGACTCATCGGCAAACAGAGAACCTCTTCAATTTACTCTCGGTGATGGCAATATGATCAAAGGATTTGATGCAGCTGTACAAGGAATGGAAATAGGACAGGAGAAAAGTGTGACTATTCCTAGTGTTGAAGCTTACGGAGAAAAAAGAGATGACATGATGTTGGATATACCTTTGACACAAGTTCCTCCTCATATCAAGCCTGAAATCGGCATGGAGCTCTCCCTTCAGAATCAACAAGGACAACCTGTACCGGTAAGAGTGGTAGGTGTAGATGAAGAAAAAATAATTCTTGATGCCAATCATCCATTGGCAGGACAAGATTTAATATTCGATATTACATTGGTAGAAATTGTCTAATTGCTATCCATTAGAATAGAGAAATATAACCCCAAGAAAATGGTATAACATCTTTCTTGGGGTTTTTACTTGTCTTTTAGCAGGGTTTGATTTTTTGGGAAAATCCATACTTTCTCATGATTGTAAAAAATCACCGAAGTGGCATCGATTGCCACGTTTTGAGCAGGGATGCCTTCAGGGATTGGGAAGCTGATATTGCTTCTGTTTTTCAGGCTAAAAAGAATCAACTCCTGATCCTTAATATAGACCAATTCTCCTTTCCAAAAGCTTAACTTTTGGCTTAGCTCTATTGGTATTTGTTGAAGAAAGTTAGCCTGATTGTCCAATATATAAATGCCTTCATCTTCAATATTGAGAAAAACCATATTTTGATATTCTCTTATGTCAACGATTCTGAGAGAAGACTGGGTCAATACGAGATTTAAAGGTTGGTTTTGTACTATTCTTTGTTGCCTAAAATCAAGCTGTTTGAGCGTAAGATCAGCTTCGTCAAACACCCAAATGATATTGTTGTTCCCCAGAGTAGCTACCTTGGCGAGAGTGATCAAGTGAAGTGGTATTCTGTTTTCTGAGACTGGATTGATGAATCGATCCAGAATTCTATATTCCTGAAGATCAGCTGAAAATGTAAAAATATTTACGGTCCATGCGGCTTCTAATTGACTGAGTGCCCCCTGTCTTTGGGGTGAGAAATTATTGACCCGGATACCTGTATTGTTATACTGATAAAGATTTCCCTCCAAGTCTGATATAAATATAAACCCCTGATTGTCTATAGATAGCAAGCCAAGACGAGGGAAATTGATTACTGCAGGCTGTCCCCATTCTGTATTTTGGGAAAAGCTTGGTAGAGTAATGATACAAAAGAAAAGGAACAAGAGCTTTTTCATTCAGTAAAAGTCTTGATGTCAAACTTTGTGCCGTCAAATTCACCATAGCTATATTGACTTACCCATTCTCCCAAATTCAAATAGCGGGATTTGGATCCTACAGGCAAATCCAAAGGGATGTGACGGTGTCCAAATACGAAGTAGTCGAAATGTTGGTTCTTTTCAATTTGCTTACAGTATTGCCAAAGCCACTCATTCTCCCCTTTGAAGTCATTTTCTTCTTTTCCAAGCTTAGAAATACGGCTTTTAGAAGACCATTTTTGGGCTAGCCACACGCCAACATCAGGATGAAGCCACCTGAAAAGCCATTTTGCTACATCGTTGGTAAAAACCTGCTTGAGTACTTTGTATTCCTTGTCTCCGGGGCCTAATCCATCTCCATGGCCTATAAGAAAGTTTTTGCTTTCAATGGTCAAGTGTATGGGATTATGGTGAACAGGAACATCCAATTCTTTTTCAAAGTAGTCATTCATCCACAAATCGTGGTTTCCTGTGAAAAAGACAACGGGAATATTTTTATCTCTGAGCTCTGCAATCTTACCCAAAAAGCGTACAAATCCTTTTGGGACGACTTTTTTATACTCAAACCAGAAGTCAAAAATATCTCCAACCAGGAAAATCGCGGCAGCATCATCTTGAATACTGTCAAGCCAATTGATTATTTTCTTTTCTCTTAATTTACTCGTTTTCTCATCAGGGGCACCTAAATGAAAATCGGAGGCAAAAAATACCTTTTTTCCGTGTAGTTGAATATTCATGTTTGCAAAATAAACCTTTCGTGAGAAATAAATCCGGGATAGGGCACTAAAAAAAGCCTCCTATTTCTAGGAAGCTTTTAAAATATGGGCGTTTTAAGGCATTAACCTTTTTTTTCTTCTACTTCCTCTTCTTCAGAGGGACTTATATCTGATTTGGAATCATCAGTCGAAACAGCATCCGGTGAAATTTCAGTCGGCTTAATTTCTTCTTTCAGCTCCTTTTTGGTGTAAGCTTCATAAGTAGTTTCTTTTCCAAATGGACGCTTTCCTATGAGTTTTTCCAAATCACTTTGGAAGAGGATTTCTTTTTCAAGCAACTCTTTGGCTAAAATTTCCAGTTCGTTTTTCTTATCAGATAAAAGCGCTTTTGTCTTTTCGTAAGCAAATAAGATCAACTTTCTAACTTCATCATCAATGGTCTCTGCTGTCTTCTCTGAATAAGGTTTTGACGTCCTGTATTCTGAGCTTTTGCTATCATAGAAGGATACGTTACCGATTTTCTCATTCATACCATAAATGGATACTATTGAATAGGCCATTTTGGTAATTCGCTCCAAATCACTCAATGCTCCAGTAGAAATCTTACCGAAGATAATTTCTTCAGCCGCTCTTCCACCAAGTGTCATACACATTTCATCGATAAGTTGCTCAGTCTGATAGAGAAACTGTTCTTTAGGTAGGTATTGTGCATAACCCAAGGCAGCAACACCTCTTGGCACGATACTTACTTTAACCAAAGGATCAGCATGCTCCAAGAACCAACCTGCAACGGCGTGACCAGCTTCGTGGTAGGCAACTATTTTCTTTTCCTCTGGGGAAATGATTTTGTTCTTTTTCTCCAAGCCTCCAATGACCCTGTCAATAGCGTCTTGGAAATCCTGCATATCTACAGCTGTCTTATTCCTTCTGGCAGCGATAAGGGCAGCTTCATTACAAACATTGGCAATTTCTGCACCTGCAAATCCAGGAGTTTGGGCAGATAATTTTTTAGGGTCTACATCATCAGAGGATTTGATTGGTTCTAAGTGAACTTTGAAAATCGCTTCTCTTCCAACGATATCCGGTTTGTCAATACTTATTTGCCTGTCAAACCTTCCAGGTCTCAATAAAGCTGAATCAAGCACGTCAGGTCTGTTGGTGGCTGCAAGGACAATTACACCCGTATCAGTTCCAAAACCATCCATCTCCACAAGTAGAGAGTTAAGAGTATTCTCACGTTCATCATTGGATCCAGGCATTTGTCCCTTACCTCTTGACCTACCAATAGCATCAATTTCATCAATGAAAATGATACATGGTGCTTTTTCTTTGGCTTGTTTGAAAAGATCCCTTACACGTGCTGCACCTACACCCACGAACATTTCTACAAAGTCAGATCCTGAAAGGGTAAAGAATGGTACACCTGCTTCTCCTGCTACGGCTTTCGCCAATAGGGTTTTACCAGTTCCAGGAGGTCCTACAAGCAATGCTCCTTTTGGAATTTTACCGCCTAATTTGGTGAATTTAGATGGGTTTTTAAGGAATTCAACAATCTCCTGAATCTCCTCTTTGGCTTCATCAAGACCCGCAACGTTATCGAATGTGATTTTGACCTTGTTTTCAGCATCAAAAAGCTGAGCTTTGGATTTGCCTACATTGAAGATCTGTCCACCCGGCCCGGAAGGACCTGCCATCCTTCTCATCATGATCCAGAACAACAGGAATAATAGAATCAAGAAACCGAAACTTGAAAACCAATTCGTCCAAGACTCTTGGGTTTTGGATTCATAACTTATTCGTTGGTCTTCCGGCATACGGGATTCCAGCTCATTGTAATATTCAATAAACTTATCTACCGATGCAATTTTAAGTTGGTAATGAGGACCCGCAGGAGTGAAAAAGGGACTGTTTGATTCCAGTTCTTCCTTATATTTCCTGTTCTGAAGAGATTCAGACCTTAGTGTGACCTCAACAAGGTTTTGATTGTATATCACCATGACCTTAGATACATCATTGGCCAAATAGATATCTTCAAACTTCTTTAAAGTGATGTCCATCACAGCATTTCTTTGGTTGAACCAAGTAATGCCTACCAATACTACCACAGCCGCTATAATCAACCAAAGTTGAAAATTTGGTTTTTGGGGTGCTTTTGGGATAAACTTTTTAGATTTTTTATTATCGCTCATCTGTTATTATTTCTATGCTGCAAACTTGTTGTAAAACGCTTAAACTGTCTTAAAGTTCAAACAGGTTTAATCAATTCTTGTAACTTTGGCATCGCCCCAGAGTTCTTCAATTCCATAAAATTCTCGTTTTTCTTTCAAGAAAACGTGAGCCACAACGTTGACATAATCCATCAAAATCCATTGAAGGTTATTTTTACCCTCATTTCGCCATGGCTTTTCTTTGTTTGACTTGAAAACTTGTTCTTCTATAGATTCAGAAATTGCTTCTAATTGCGTGTCAGAATTTCCAGAACAAATCACAAAAAAATCTGTGAATGAATTACTTACATCTCTCAAATCCATCAAAACGATATCGGAAGCCTTCTTGTCTTCCATTCCTTTTACTATAATTTTACTCAGCTCTTCTGCTGTCATGTGCTATTTCTCCTATTTTTTTTGAAATTTACCGGTCATAAAATGGATGGTAATATCTTTATTGCCCTACAAATTAACTAATCAAAATGTATAAAATCCTTGCCAACACCATTTTTCTAGGAAAAGATGTCCAGTTCATGACAGAGTGTCACTCTACCAATGAGTTGGCAATGGAAAAAATAAAGCGTAAAGAAGCTTCAGAAGGGAGTGTTTTCATTACTGATGCCCAGACCAAAGGCAAAGGTCAGAGAGGTAGTCAATGGTGGTCATATCCAGGAGAAAATCTAACATTTTCGATTGTATTGAGACCCGTTTTCCTTCGTCCGAGCCAACAGTTTCTGTTGAGTAAAATGGTGTGTCTGGCGATTTGGGAATTATTGTCAGTGTATGACAGGCAAATAAAAATCAAATGGCCAAATGATATTGTTCATCCAGAAGCGGGAAAGCTTTGTGGGGTATTAATTGAAAACATCATCAATCAAAAAAGTGTTGAGTATAGTGTAATAGGTATAGGATTGAATGTCAATCAAACTGATTTTCCTTTTCCCAAAGCCAGCTCATTGAAAAACCTTACAAATATCCATTTCGATTTGGAGGAAATCTTTGGCGATCTTATTTCAAAAATTGAAAAATGGTACTTAATGCTAAGAAAAGGAGAGAATCAGAAGCTGGATGAACATTATTTGTCTCATCTTTTTGGGTTGGGAAAATTTGCTCTTTATGATGATGGAGAGGTTTTCGAGGGAAAAATAGTAAACATTTCCCCGGAAGGAAAATTAATCATAGAAACTCAAGAGGGAGTCCTTAAGAATTTTGGGCTTAAAGAAGTCAGTTTCCTGTGATCACCAAATTTTATATTGCAAGCAAAAAGCCTATTTTTGTAATTCTGAATTGAATATCAATTTATTAATCAATAATTATATGTCTGAAATCAAATCTGACAAATTCATCAAGTTTAAGGTGAAGGATATTTCCCTAGCAGATTGGGGAAGAAAAGAAATTACTTTGGCGGAAGCAGAAATGCCTGGCCTTATGGCGCTGAGAGAAGAATACGGTGCTGCTCAACCTCTAAAAGGAGCAAGGATAGCAGGATGTCTTCACATGACTATACAAACAGCCGTGTTGATCGAAACACTTGTAGCACTTGGTGCTGAGGTGACTTGGTCTTCCTGCAATATTTTCTCTACTCAAGACCATGCCGCCGCTGCGATTGCAGCTGCTGGTATTTCAGTTTATGCTTGGAAGGGACTTACGGAAGAAGAGTTCGATTGGTGTATTGAGCAGACGTTATTTTTCGGAGAAGAAAGACAACCTCTTAATATGATATTGGATGACGGAGGAGACCTTACCAACATGGTTTTGGATAATTATCCGGAATTGGTGAAAGAAATCAAAGGACTTTCTGAAGAGACCACTACCGGTGTTCATAGATTGTATGAAAGAATGAAAAAAGGCACTTTGCCAATGCCTGCCATCAATGTTAACGATTCAGTGACCAAGTCTAAATTCGATAACAAATATGGTTGTAAAGAGTCTTTAGTAGATGCTATAAGAAGGGCTACAGATGTGATGATGGCTGGTAAAGTAGCTGTCGTGGCTGGATATGGTGACGTCGGTAAAGGTTCAGCGGCTTCTTTGAGAGGTGCTGGCGCAAGAGTGATAGTCACTGAAATTGATCCAATCTGTGCTTTGCAAGCAGCAATGGATGGATTTGCGGTAAAGAGAATGGTGGATGCAGTAAAAGAAGCAGATATCGTGGTTACGGCAACCGGTAATAAGGATATTATCTCAGAAAAGCATTTCCGCGGAATGAGAGATAAGACTATCGTGTGTAATATCGGTCACTTTGACAATGAAATTGATATGGCCTGGTTGAATAAGAATTATGGCCACACCAAAAATGTCATCAAACCTCAAGTAGACTTATATAATATAGAAGGTAATGACATTATCGTCTTGGCGGAAGGTAGACTGGTCAATTTGGGCTGTGCTACAGGACACCCATCTTTTGTGATGTCAAACTCATTTACCAACCAAACACTAGCCCAATTGGAGCTTTGGACAAATACAGATCAATACGAACCAGGTGTGTTTGTATTACCAAAGCATCTGGATGAAAAAGTTGCTGCCTTACATTTGGCAAAACTGGGTGTTGTTTTGGAGGAGCTTAGTCAAGATCAAGCTGAGTATATCGGCGTTACAGTGGAAGGCCCTTACAAGCCTGAATACTACAGATACTAAGATTAAGTATTGTGAATTTAGCCTCTGAGACTCGTTTTCAGAGGCTTTTTTATTTTAATTGGAATTAGTAGAAATAATTATTGCCTGTATGTATATCCGCTTTCATACCAGAAGAATCTAAATAATGGAATTAACCTGTGATTTCGAACCACTATCAATAAATATCCAATATCTATTAGTATCACTTTGCCAAATAAGCCTCGTTTAATTGATTAGTGGCATGATTGCGGATAATCATAATTGCCTATATTGAATAGTTCGGCCATCATGAAGCGTAATGGTAGCGAGGTTTTGACAAGCAGCTTCACTTTCAAAAATCAATTGGTGGGAAGTAGCTTGGTTGGTGTGTCTGACTACCTGCCATGTTTCGCTTCCGGAAGAAGGAATGACAAAACCACCTTTTAGACAAGTGATAGAATATCGTTTTGGCTGATTTCTATTCATCAAAATTGGTCTACCGGTAATATTTCTACCTTCAAGGCTTCCATTTGAAACAATTTCAGTTGAAATATTATTTAAACTCAAAGTTCGGTGTTCAAAATCACCCTTAAGTTGGCTTGATGAGCCTTTTTCATCGATAATCAAAAAGTTTTCGAAAGTCTCTACCATTGGGGTGTTGTTGAATCCATTACTCATCCTTCTTTTTATGAATTCTCTTTTCCCCGAAATTTTATTTCCTCTCACAGTATAGCCATCGTATTCCAGAATAGTGGAAGTAAAAGAACTTTCATTTATAAATCTTACATGGATTTTACCTGTTCTGCTCAAATTGTTTTCATTGACACATTGTCTATTCCCCATAAACTCCAAGGTTACTTTTTTTTCTGTCTCATCTATCAGAATGTTAGGACATCCAAGCACAGAAGTGGTATCAGCTTTTCTATAATCTTCAAAGGAATCAAAAGCAAAAATCAAGGATTCATCCAGAACCAATGAAATATTGAATACTTCATTTCCCTCAATTTGGAGGTCGGTGCTGATGTTTTTATCTATATCACCATAGCAGGAGGATAATAGAAGGAAAGAAAAAACAACAAACAGATTGCGGTACATAGAGTTCGATTATTTTACCAAAGCTAATTCCTTTAGGTAACATATAAAATGATGCCAATCCTCTTCAATTGTACTTTTTTTTACTTAGGGTAATACCTATATTCAAAGGTTATTAAACCCAAAGAATTATGACATATACAGAAGGAATGCTCAAAGAGAATGCATTGAAAGGGAAAACCATTTTGATTACAGGTGGTGGTACAGGACTCGGCAGGTCTATGGGGACTTATTTTTTGAAGCTTGGAGCCAATTTGGTAATAACAAGTAGAAAACAGGACGTACTTGATAAAGCTGCCAAAGAAATGGAAGCGGAGACGGGAGGCAAAGTATTGGCGGTATCATGTGATGTAAGGGATGCAGATCAAGTTTCCAAAGTTTTTGATGAAGCAGATGCCTTGTTTGGTAAAGTGGATGTAGTCCTCAATAATGCCGCAGGAAATTTTATTTCACCTACCGAGAGACTGTCAACGAATGCCTTTAATACAGTGGTGGATATTGTTTTGAAGGGAACAGCCAATGTTACTATGGTTGCGGGAAAAAGATGGATAGATGCCAAACAGCCAGGTGTGTTTTTAAATATTGTGACAACCTACGCTTGGACGGGTTCTGGATATGTCGTGCCTAGCGCTGCTGCAAAAGCGGGAGTTTTGGCTATGACACGTTCGCTTGCTGTAGAATGGGCAAAATATAAAATCAGGTCTAATGCGATTGCTCCAGGTCCTTTTCCAACTGAAGGCGCGTGGAGCAGACTGCTACCAGGTGATCTGGTCAAAAAGTTTGATCCAGCCAAAAAAGTACCTGTGGGCAGGGTAGGAGAACATCAGGAACTGGCCAATATTGCAGCTTATTTGGTTTCGGATTTTTCAGCTTACGTAAATGGAGAAGTAATCACCATTGATGGTGGAGAGTGGCTCAAAGGAGCAGGAGAATTTAATAATTTGGATTTGATTCCTGAAGAAATGTGGGACATGATGGAGGCTTCCAGAGGAAAAAAGCAATGAGCCCCAAGGTGGTTTGGGGCTATTTGAAGGCCAAATGGAAAATTAGAAAGATGTAATATTGAACTATTTTAAAAATCTTTGTAGGAGATGTGATTCTTTTAACGTAATTTTTAATAATGCAATTGATTTTCGCTATTATTGAGAGCATTTATTGAATAAACAGTCTATAAAGACATTTTTCCCAAAAGGTTTAAAATGAGAAATTCAAGTACATATATAGGGAAGGTATTTACAGTTTTTACCTTCCTTTTTGTTGTTTTTCTTAACCATGGCTGCCAAGTCTATGAGGACAATATGTTTTTTACCTATATAGGTACAGTTTCTGATGAATCAGGAAACCCAGTAGAAGATTACGAGTTTGGGTTTACGGAATTAAAATATAACATCAACTACACAACAGATGAAAACTTTTTACCTCAAAGGGGTTTTTTAAAGCTTGTTTACATAGTAAAGACTGATATAAATGGAGAATTTAAAATCGTCATTCCTCGTAAAAACCAGGCTCGGTTTTTCTTTATGACTCTTGGAGGATCTAGGTTTGTCTTTGAGAATCATTTGGGGGCAGTAGAGTCAGAAGTGAGGGATATTTTTGAAACAGTAGTAAAATCAGATCAGCTTGTTTCAGATCTGGGTCAAATAGAAATAATATTCAAATGAGGTTTTTTGGGTTTTGCTCGATCTTAGTTTTCTTATCCTTTTCTGTTTTTGGGCAAAATGATGTGCTGATAAAAAAGGCTAAATATAAAATGCAGCCTAGTATAAGTGGCAACTTGACAATGCCCTTTTTTCTTGGAGACAACCTTCTTGCCAATGATTATGACATGAGGCCAGGAGTAGGGTTGAATTTTCAGATCGGGATTGTGAATCGCTTGGGGATTGGATTGTTTATGTCTAGTGTAACTGGCCAAGTTGGTGAAACAAGACTATTGGGTAATTTTTTTGATAGGGCAAGGTGGAATTCCGGAGGTATTTACCTTCCTTATGCAATCCCTATTGGTGACAAAATAATAATAGAACCTGCTGTAGGTTTTGCAGGTGCTGTGATGACCAATTTTGATGGGAACAATAAATTCAGACTTAATTATCATAGATTTTTCTTCAATGCAAATTTCAAGTATGCTATCAATCAATTCGAGAGCAATGACAGGCTTTTGCTTGTGTTGGGAAGTGATATTTCAAGAATCTATGGTCCAAGAATCCAAATCAACGCGCAAGATCAAAGATATGTTCAGCATGCAGCTATGCTAAATTTGAACATAGGGTTGGTTTATGAAATTTTTTAAATTTTGCTCAAAACAGCATTGAGCTTCAACAAGCAGGAATTTTATTTGAAAGGAAGGATGATGCATACACTTATTCCGCCTATTGGTTAAATACCGTAATTCTATGGCTGCATAGCATAGAATTATTCCTTTTATTTCTTTGAAAATGCATTTTATTTAAGAATTTATCGAAATAAAAGATTAGTTGAGTAGATATGCGTATCTGAGAAATCGCTGAGCCTTATTCATTGCTGTAATTTTGCATTCTGCCTAAATAGAAAATATTCAGGTTCGAAGGGAATAGAGGTTCAACAGAAG
>NZ_PVTR01000012.1 GCF_003003005.1 Mongoliibacter ruber | reverse complement strand
TTATCTGAATATTGGGGTACTGTACCTTTAGGTACAGGATATAAAAAAAGCCAGGCTAGAGGATTCCGTACCTAAAGGCACGGAGGTTTTTCATATTTCAATGGTTCTACCCACCTCAAGTCCCTAAAGGGACCCGATGAATTATTTTCAAGGCCATTTTCAATATTGAGGTTCGTTAGTTCCCTTAGGGACTTGAGGTTCTATTTTAAAGACAGGTTTCAGTATTAGGTTTGTTCAGTCCCATTAGGGACAAAATATGGGCATAAAAGTCACTTTTCTACCTATATTTTTCGAATTCACGTACCGAATCTTCTTCATTCATTGTTCCATCGAATACGACCATCCCATATTTTAAAGTGTAAGTCTGTCCAGCCTCCATTTTTTTGCCTTCAAACCTGGTTGGAGTGAAATTGATAAAGACATTTCCTTTTCCTCCTTCCGAATCTTCCGGCCATACCCTCACCGGTTCTGGATGGGCCCAATTCCCGGGATGACTCATGATCAATAATCCGCCCTTTCCATGAAGGGATTGAGTCGGGCCTTGTACCAGGAGCCATTCGGTAAGGCTGCCGTCTGCATCCCCCCTTTTCAAACCTGTAGAAGTAGAAATATTACTATTGTCTGAATGCCAGTCTTTTCGTGCCCGAAATCCCAATCCACCTCCATACCTGTACTCCTCAAGCTCAATCTTGACCAGCGCGGTTACTTCACTGCTGTATTCTAGGAGGTACTTGTTTTTGGAAGGTTCCCAAACACGGATAGTCAGCTCTTCAGACATTGCTACCTGATTGTTTTGAACATCCCAATGTTTTTGCAGAACTTTTATTTTTGCAATTCCATCTTTGACTTCATAGGAAATCAAGGAATCAAACTCTACCCTTCCTGTTTTGTCCGCAATATTCCAGAAATCTACGTTTCGGCCATCAATATTCGTTTTGGTCCATGGTCCCCAAATCCCATAATGATGGTAATGGTCTTCTGGCTGAATCCTGGTAAGTGTCTCTCCGGAGAGGGTGTTTAATGGATGAATAAATCCTGATGTAGAAAAAATAGGGTCTACACCTTCAGGAACAGGCTCTTTTTGAGTTTGGTAAAAAACAAGCAATTTACCATCATTTAAGATAGCGATTCCCTTTTCCTGTTTTTCTACAGAAAGCTGTTGTCCGATTCCCCATTGGGTAAGGAAGGATGTCAACAGCATCAAACAAAAGCAAAATTTTCTTATGGTAACCAACATGGATACAATTTAGCAGGAAATCCACCAATGGTATAGAATTATGTGGTGAGATTAGCGAGTTTTTGATATACTGTAAAAAAAAATACAAGCCATGAATCTGACCTTTAAAAAGTTTCTCTTCCTTCTTTCTATAGCTGTTTCATTATCATTTCAGGCCATTTTGGGACAGACAATTTCACTGAGTTCGAGTCAAAAATCAGCTGTTGAATTTCTTGATGCTCAGGCTCAACGTGCTGCACAAATGTTGGTAGAAGTAGGAGGAATCATCAGTCCTTCGGGAAAAGAACAGGAGAGGGCCAATAAGGTAGCTGAATATATGCGTGGTATTGGCTTGTCAGATGTCCATGTTGATAACCTTCCCAATGCTATCGGGACCATTCCGGGAAAGTCTGATAAAGTACTGGTTTTTGTCAGCACATTAGATGATTTGGAAACCGTAGCCATGCATCAAAAGGAATCAGGAAAGGCTCCTTTTATAGAAGGAGAGCGGGTCATAGGGCCTGGAACCAATACCAGTTCGATTACAGTCTCCATGCTTTTGGCTGCGGAAGCGGTTATAAAATCAGGTCAGCAGCCATCACATACCTTGGTATTTGCAGCTGTCGCTCAAGAGGAAACAGGATTAAAAGGTATGCACTCCGTTTATGAAACCTTTAAGGACCAAAGCATAGGCTTTGTAGATATTTTAGGAGACGGGAGAAGTATCAGTTACGGGGCAATGGGGATTCACTGGTATAAAGTGAAGGCTTTTGGCCCTCCAGGGCACTCTTTACGAGGAGGGCTTCCTAATGTCAATCAAGGAATGGCAAAGGCTATTGACAGGATTTTTCAGCTGGATTACAAGGAAGACAGGACAGTAGTAAACATTGCCATGATCGAGAGTGGGAAAGTATTCAACCACAAACCCGAGGAAGGTTGGTTTTCTTTGGACATGAGGAGTTTGAATAACAATACCCTTCAGGAAATGGAGGCAAAAGTTAAACAGATATTGAAAGAAGTGGGGGAGGAGACACAGGTCGAACTTCAATTAGAACCATTCCAGATTACTCCAGGTGGGCAGATTGAAGGAGCCCCGGAGTCACCTTTGGTAAAAAGGGCTGAGGGAATCAGTAAGTATTTGGGCCATGATCCCAACATGTCCAATGCGGGCAGTAGTAATATGAACATAGCCATTGCGGGAGGGAGTCCTGCGATTGGCTTAGGGGGAGAAAGAGGAGGGCAAAGGGGATTTCCAGATGAATGGGCTTCAATACCCAGCATGATAGGTGCAGCCAAACACGTGTATTTACTGGCAAGTTTTGACTGGTAGGTTTTAAATTATCAATTATGTAAATCAATCAATCCAAATCCTGTTAAATCGAACGGGTTTTTCGTCTTTCTCTTTAACCACAAACTTCACTGTGTAATATCCTGGCTCGCTCAATTCTAGTTTTCCCAATGGCAGATCGATAAATTCTTCTGTATAGTAATCCTGATTGGGTTCTACTACCACCTTTCCAGTAGGTTCTAAAGCCATTGATAATTTCTTTTCCCCGATCATAATCTCAGCACGAAGACCTTTTTCATTAGGATTGGCAAATGAAATGCTAAGGTTTTTACTACCGGATTCGGGGAGATAAATTTTCCAACTTAGTTCCTGTTCAGCTTGTAGGTTGATATGTTCGGGCGATACCATTCTATTTGGAGGGTCCAACCTGTTTGTTTCAAGGTTTTTTTCTAAGACATTTTGGGCATGTAAGGCAACACCTCCGAAAGTAGATTCTGCAGCTACTTCTATATCCAAACTGATTGGTTCCTCAAATTCCAATGCTACAACAGACACAAAATGATCAGGTTGTCTATGGGGCAATTGGATATGGGTGATTGGTCCTTCCTGAGTAAAATCCAGTGGTTTTTTCAACTTATCGGCTAATAGATAGATTTTTTGTGGTGTCGAAGTAATTCCTGAAAGCCTTAATTTTTTATCTAGTGGCCAATTGAATACATGTAGGAAGACTTTTTCCTTTTCAGCCACCTTTTTGAATGTTATTTTCCCCCAATCGTGTTGTCTTGGTCTCAATTCCAGACCTCCTGCACCGTAGATTGACGCTCCATTGATGTCGAGCCATTTCCCCATATCAGCCAATCTGGAAATGGATTCATAAGGCAGGCTTCCATCAGCCCTCGGGCCTATGTTGAGCATAAAATTTCCGTTCAAACTAACATTGTTAATAAGGGCTTGGAGCAATTGGTTTGTGGACTTCCAGTCGTTTTCCAAAGCGTTGTAGCCCCAAGAATGCGCAATGGTGCCCGGTGTTTGCCATGGATTTTTTTTGTACACAGCTCCCAGTTGATTGTCACCCAAAGTTTCATAATCAATATCGGCCTCGGTGACAGGTAATCCCAGCCTGGAATTGATCAGACAGTTTGGTTGCAGATTGCGGACCAATTCAATGAACTGTCTCAATTGCTTTTCTTGCACAATGGTTTGCTCATGGCCGATCCACATATCAAACCACAGCAAGGCAACTTCGCCATAATTGCTGAGTAATTCAGTGAGTTGCGGAATCACCTTTTCTTGCCAGTACTGATCAAACTGTGTATCAGTCAGGTCCTTGGTCAATTCTCTATTGTGGTCCCAGCCGTACGGATGCTCCCAATCCACCCAATGGGAATAGTAGAAGCCCAATTTCATGTCATGCTTTTTGCAGGCAGCGGCTAGTTCTGCGAGAATGTCCCGGCTATCTGGGTCATAGTTTTTGAAACTGTAATCCCCTACTTGAGTGTCCCAAAGAGCAAAGCCATCATGGTGTTTGGCTGTGATAGTGATATAGTGCATTCCTGCGTTTTTTGCTTGCAGCACCCATTCTTCAGGATCGATTTCATCCCAGACAAATCGCTTGGCGAGTTCACCATACTCTTCATTGGAAATTCTATTTCGGTATTTGATCCACTCAGCGTAGTTGTTGAAGTGCCTGTGCCTTTCACCTTTCCAAATCCCCTCGGTGCCACTATATAAGCCCCAATGGATAAACATCCCAAACCTGGCTTCGGTCCACCAGTCTGTTCTGTTTTCTTGCGAAAAAGCAATTTGAAAGGTTGAGATTAAAAGCAATATGGCGGTAAGGGATATCTTATGCATGGGTTTTCAATTTTAAACAAAACTAAAAATTGTATGGTGGGAATCACGGTATTATTTTTCCGTTTTGAGGTGATTTTTTGACCGGCCGCATAAATTCAAATTAGTTGGGATAATTTTTAACAATTAAGCATGTATATTCAATTTGAAATGATAATGCATCAAGGATGAAAAAACTCGTGTGGATAATGTTAATTTTTATGACAACTGAGATTATAGCTCAAAACGACACACTAACCCTGATGTCCTACAACATTTATCATGGAGAAAATCCATACAAATCCGGTGAACCAAACATTGAGGAAATCTCTGATCTGATAAAAAGCATCAATCCGGACTTTTTGGCTTTGCAGGAAGTAGACAGCATGACTGTAAGAACAGCCGGTTTTGCAGGAGAAAAGAAAGACCTAACCCATGTTTGGGCTGACAAAACCAATATGCTTGGTCATTTTGCAAAAGCCATAGATTTTAGTGAAGGTGGCTATGGGGAGGCTGTGTTGACCAAACACCCCGCGACTTTTGAGTCCTTTAGCCTTCCTGTTCCAGCTGGTGGAGAGGGTAGGAGTATGGCAATTGCGCATGTGGAATTAGGGAATGGTAGGAAAATAAGTTTTGCAGGCACACATTTATGCCATGAAAGTGAAGTCAACCGAACTGCTCAAGTCCATGCAATTGTAGATTTTTTTAAAGATTATGTCCATCCAGTAGTCATTGCTGGTGACTTCAATTTGGAAGAAGATGAGGAGGGATATACGTTGATGTCTGAGTTTTACCAAGATGCAGCACATGAAGCGGGGAATGTGAAGCCCACATATTCCACTGAAGATCCAAAAATCAGGATTGATTATATCTGGGTTTCTAAAAAGAGTGAAGTAATGATTTTGGAAGTGGATGTACTGGATATAGCTTTTTCAGACCATATGCCATTAATAGCTAAAGTCAAATTCCCGAAGTAGTAGCTTCTAAAAAGCAGATTAAATGATATCAGCGTAAATTCAATATTTAATTCATATTTTAATCACAAACAGTAAAATTGAGACCCATGAAAATAGCCAAATTGAACCTCTTTTTTTTTCTACTTACTTTAAGTCTGTTTTCATGTAATCAAAAA
Organism: Mongoliibacter ruber; assembly: GCF_003003005.1. GTDB lineage: Bacteria > Bacteroidota > Bacteroidia > Cytophagales > Cyclobacteriaceae > Mongoliibacter > Mongoliibacter ruber. Next base: position 135,535 of record NZ_PVTR01000012.1, on the reverse strand, counting down.
TCCACCTCTGAAAATAGCAGTGACCTTTCTGTCGATTGGATTTCACTTTTCAATGGAGAAGATGTGGAGGATTGGGTGATCAAAATTTCCAAACACGAACTCAATGAAAATTACCTCAATACTTTCAGGGTGGAGGAAGGATTACTCAAAGTTAGATATGACGGCTATGAAGATTTTGAACGACAGTATGGGCACATCTTTTACAACAAGCCTTTTTCCCACTACATATTGAAAGTGGAATATAGGTTTGTCGGTGAACAAGCTCCCGGTGGTGAAGGTTGGGCTTACCGCAATTCAGGGGCGATGTTACACTCCCAAGACCCTTATACCATGACCAAAGACCAGGATTTTCCGATCTCAATTGAAGGACAGATGCTAGGAGGCAACGGTATCGATGACAGGCCGACCAGCAACCTTTGCACTCCAGGTACACACGTGGTATTGAATGGTGAACTTTTTGAACCACACTGCATCAATTCCAATTCAAGAACCTATCATGGTGACAGATGGGTGACTGCTGAATTTATGGTGCTTGGTGATAGCATAGTACACCACATCCTTGAGGGAAGATCAGTGATGAGTTACGAAAAACCACAAATCGGTGGAGGCAATGTGAGCAACCATGATCCAAAGGTCAAAAAAGATGGAGAACCACTAGGCTCAGGTTTTATTTCCTTGCAAAGCGAAAGTCACCCTATCGATTTCAAAAATGTTGAATTATTAGATTTGGCACCTTACAAGGGGCAAAAAAGTAAACTTCATGAAGTATTAAAAAAGGCAGGCTACGGAGCCTTTGTGGTCACTGAATAACCTGCCTTTTTTACAGATTTGAATTTATGCCAAGTGCTTTTTGAAGAAAGTAATGGTTCTTTCCCAAGCCAATTTGGCTGCCTCTTCGTCGTATCTTGGTGTGGAGTGGTTATGGAAGCCATGATTTACTTCTGGGTAAAAAAAGGCTTCATAGTCTTTGTTATGTTTCTTTAAGGCTTCCTCATATTCTGGCCAGCCAGCATTTACCCTGGTGTCCAATTCCGCAAAGTGTAATTGAAGAGGAGCTTTGATGTTTGGGACATCTTCGGCCGGAGCCTGACCTCCATAAAATGGAGCAGAAGCACCAAGATCAGGAAGTCTCACGGCCATCATATTAGACACCCAAGCCCCAAAACAAAACCCTACAACGCCTACTTTTCCATTGCAATCGGGGTGGTTTTTCAGCAACTCATAACCTGCAATAAAATCTTCCAAGATTTCATCCCTATTTCTTTTGGCCTGCATTTCCCTTCCTTCATCATCTGTGCCTGGATAACCTCCAAAAGGTGTCAAAGCATCAGGCGCAAAAGCCACAAAACCATCCAAGGCAGCCTGATGTGCTGTATCTTCAATATATGGATTTAGGCCTCGGTTTTCATGTACCACTATAATCCCGGGAGCTTTTCCATTCAACCCTGCTGGTTTGGATAGCAAGCCCCTCATTTTACCGGCTCCCTTTGGAGAGTCATACTCTAAGTACTCGGCGTTTAGTCTTTTATCTTTTGAAAAATCGAATCTTTTGGCTTCTGCATAATTGGGCATCAGGTAACTCATCAAGGCAGAGACCGTAAGGCCACCAACAGCAAATACGCTGAGTTTGCTCATGAAACTGCGCCTGTCGATTACATTGTGACAATATTGATCGTACAGGTCAAAAATCTCCTGCTTGAGGTTCTCTTTTTTGATTGGAGTCATAGGGTATGGTATGATTTGACAATTAAATAATCAATAAACTAATCAAATATTGTCTAAAAAAAGGTGTGAAATCTAAGAGCGGAAAAAATCAGTGATCAGTGAAAATAAAAAAAGCCCTACTGTATAGAGGGCTTTTAAAAATCAGTTTATTGTAAATCAGTTCTCAATAGAGATATTTCCAGAAGTAATGCTTCCTTTGATATCATGGTCTGCACCATTATCCAAAGTCAGCGATCTGCCACCTCGGGAGTTACCCACTGTGATGTTGCCAGAAGTTGCTTTCATGTAGAAATTAAAATCTCTCAAGTCGGATGGTGTTTTGATTTTGAAGTTGCCTGATGAACCATTGATGCTTGTTTCGGGACCCAGTCCTGCATTGTTTGCATTCAGGTTGCCTGAAGTCAATCGCAGTGAACCAAGTTCTCCGATGTTTTCCAGTTTTGCATTGCCGGAAGAAAGACTTACACTCAGCAAGCCTTCAATGTTTTTGGCGTTGATGCCACCACTGCCGGATGTGTATTTTACATTCCCCAAGACATCTTCGATTTTGGCATTTCCTGAACCTACACTCCCCGTAACATCGCCCTGAATGTTGGTAAGTGTAATACTTCCTGACCCTGCTTTGCTTTCCACCTGTCCGATAATGTTTTTGCCGGTAACATTACCGGATCCAACTTGGATTGTGGTAAGCTCAGCTTTGACATTGTCTACCAAAACTGTTCCTGATCCACCTTTCATTTCGAGTTCTATGTCTTTAGGGCCTGAGATTTTGATGTGGCCTTTTGTTCTCATATTCCTCCATCCTGAACCAGAAGTGTTTACTTTGTGAGAAATCTTAAGCACATCACCCAAAGTTACAAATATGATGTCTTGCTCGTGGTTGTTGGATTCCAAAAATGCATCCACAGAAACCTCTGACAGAGAAGGATTTCCTTCATAAGAGATCTCCAGCGCACCCCCGTTGACTTCAATTTTGCTGATTCCCGAATATGATTTGTTTACATCTACCAGGGTTTTGAGTTGAGCCTGAGCTGCAAAAGGGAAGATGATGAAACCTAAAAGTAATAGGCTTAATTGTAATGTTAAATGCTTCTTCATGGCTTAGTGTTTAAAGTATAACTCCGAAACTTATTGTGTTGACCTGTGGGCCGCGATCAGCTTGGAACATTTCGTTCAAATCGTAATTCAGAAAGAGGTCAACATTGGCAACGCCCACTTCCAATCTCGCTCCATACCTGAAATTATTATAGTAAAGGTTGGTCCTCTGGAATTCCTTGACCTTTCTTCCTTGCTCATTGTTGTACACAAACTTTCCTCTTCCTCCCAAACGTGTGCCTACATAAGGGCCAGCACCTATTCTGATTTTCCCGTTGCCAGTAGTAAAGGTTGGGATAAGAGCTAGATTGGCATAGGATGCTGAAATTTTGGATTTGGTGCCTCCACCAAGAGCAAAGTCCTCAAAGACAATTTGGTCTTCACCTCTCAGAGCCTGTAGGTTTCTGTCTTCAAATTTGAAGTTGTACCAACTGACACCTATCATCGTTTTTAAGCGAAAATTATTTCCAGGTCGGTAAGTGTAATCAAAATTGATGGCAGGATTCCAGCTGCCCCAGGCACGTACTTCAGGTGCATCTCCATTCCCTATCCATTGGTTGATCCCCAAGTCAAATTGCATGTCTGTACTATGAGACCTTCTTTTGTTTACATACTTTTCCAATTCTTCATCTTCATAGACCTTGGAGTTGGAATAGATTTCGTAAACCCTTCTGCCTTCTTCGTTTCTAGTAACTTCGACCCTGGTATCGAAAATAGAAAACACTGTTACCGCTTTTTTAGGAGGACTTTCTTTTTCTTGCTCCTCCGTATCAGTTTGAGCAAATCCTCTTAGGGAAATGAAAATGAGGATAAGAGGAAAAATCAGGTGCTTTTTCATGTGAGTAGTTTTAATAGTTGGTTAAAATATAATGCCGAATGCAATTGGGTTGAGTTCATATTGGGAACCTTGTCTGAAAAGGGTATTAAGGTCATATGTGGTAAAGAAATTTACCCTTCCAACTCCGATTTCCCCCCGAACACCATACCTGAAATTGTTGAGGTATGAGCCTATTTGTTCGAAATCCTTCCTTCGTCCTCCTCCATCAAGATCTCTGTATACAAATTTGCTTCTCCCACCAAGTCGGTATCCCACATAAGGGCCAGCGGCAATTCTAAAACCTCTTTTTCCTTGGTCATTCATTTGACCGAAGTCAAGTTTGAACAAACTCATAGCTGTCAGATAAGATGCTGAAATCTTACTTTTAAAGCCATTCACATCATCTCTTTGGATCCATTCAATGTCTCCATCACCACGGACGGCTTGAAAGTCACGGTTTTCAAACTTGAAGTTGTACCATTGCACTCCAAGACCAAGGTCCCAATGAAATCCTTTGCTGATCCTTTGGCTAGCCATCCAATTGAGTCCTACATTCCAGCTTCCCCAGCCTTTGACGGCCTGTGCACTTTGCCCACCGCCCAACATGTTACCTTGCGCATCAAAGTAATTGTTGATGCCTAGATCAAGGTTGAAATATGTCCTGAAAGGTGGGTCTAGTTTGCGGCGGGTTCCAGTTTCAACTTTGACTTTGGTGTCGCTGCCTGATTCATCGACATAGATTTTGATGCCGCCTATGTGAACTTCTGTTTCGGGTCCATCTTCTCTTACCCTTACAATTTCACGGCTTCCTTTTTTACCCTGAACTTCTACGACTACCAATTCTCCGGTTTTCTCATCTACTTCAAGATCCAATTCGCGGATGATCTGGTTGACGTTCATGTTTTTGAGTCTTTCGAAATCCTCTTTGTTATCCACTACAAGAATGATCTTGCCTGACTTGCCAAATTCCACGATGATGGAATCATTCTGCACCAAGTGCATGTCACTGCTGCGGCCAAATGCTATCTGTACCAAGCCCAGCAAACAAAACAATAAAAGGTATTTTTTCATATTTCGATTTTTCAGATTTTGGTTATTTACTTCTTTCTTTTCTAGGACTGTTGTTGGCAAAAAGGTTTTCCTTTGCATCCTGCAGGTCTGCAAAACCTTGACCCAATTTGTTCCAAATGCCTTCGATTTTTTCTACTTTTTCTTCCAATTCACCAATCAAGCCTTGCTTTGGGGCTTCTTCCTTCAATCCCTTGGACTTGATGATCACTTTGTATTCAGGAGCTTCTTCCACCACATCATTGATGGCTACTGCTTCTGTGATTTTCAAGTCTGGCAGTTTGATTTCGGGGAGATCCATTTGCACTACAATGGTTTCTTCTCTCGGTTCAATTGCTTCAGCTACCATTTTTTCCATTACTGGCTCTTGATTGACAATGGCCGGTTTTGGACTCATCTCTTTTTTCCCTGAAGTGGAAGCCTTCTTTCTTGCAGGAATTTTGGTTTCTACATTTTCTTCCTCTTGTGTGGGGGTTGGTGCTATAGATTCTACTTCCTCTTTTTCTTCCGAAGGACTTTCCACCTGTTCCGGTGCGATTTCCGCAACTTGTTGTTGTGTTGATTGCTCATCGCCAGACCACTTCAGCAATACAATTCCTGCCGAAAGCAAGAGCAAGATGGCTGCGGCCAATTTTAGGAAAGGGTAAAAGCCAGCTTTTTCCTTTTTGGGCAATTGGCTTTCGAGCCTTTCCCAAGCGAGAGCGGAAGGTTTTTCCTCATGTGTGGCCAGTTTTTCTTTGAAATACTGGTCAAAGTTTTTTTCTGTATTAGCCATTGATTCTCCTTTCTTTTATTTGTTGATCGGCTATTTTCTGTTTCAATACATTTCTTGCCCGATTGAGTTGGGACTTGGAAGTAGATTCTGTGATGCCAAGTAAGTCTGCGATCTCTGCATGGCTATACCCTTCTATGGCATATAGGTTGAAGACTGTCCTGTATCCAATCGGAAGCTCTTTGATAAGTCCCATCAATTCTGCCGTTTCCAGGTGATTGAGTTCATAGACAGCATCTGTTACCTGAAGAGCACTGTCCATGGTGACTTCCATGTTCAGGTTTTTGTTGTTTCTTAAGGTCAAAAGCGATTGGGTGACGATAATTCTTTTCATCCAGCCTTCTAAGCTTCCTTTTTCCTCAAATTGGGTAAGTTTTTCAAAGATCTTCATAAAGCCCTCTATCATCACATCCTCTGCCAAGTCGCGGTCTTTCACATATCGAAGACAGATGGCAAGAAACTTTCCGGAATATTGCTCATAAAGCTGCTGTTGGGCTTTTCGCTCACCCTTCAGACAGCCCTTGAGCAATTCTTTTTCCGTGGTAAAAGTTTTCTTAAATAACATTTTGGTTGGCTTTCAAATAGGTAGATACAGGTTTTCAAAAATAGGTTGCATTCAATTCTAAAAAAAAGTTAAATATTTTTCTCCAGCCTTTTACAATTGTACAGAAACAGGCTTTTATTGATCAGACTGTGTCCAATGGTTCGGTCTTTGCTTTTTTAAATGTCAAAATAATTTTCATTCAAGATTCCAGCGACCAAATTATTAAAATGAGGTGATGAATCTTTTTTAAACTTAAATTTTAATTTATGGCAATTATAGGAGAGATCATTAAAAAAGCGGTAGAGACTGCCGATAAAATTTTCACCAATTCTGATCATACTGAAGCTCAAAAAGAGGTGTTAAGCGAGCTTTTGAACACAGCTAAGAAGACAGCTTTCGGGAAGTATTATGAATTTGATAAGTTGCTGGAAAACGATGACCCCAGAGAAGCCTTTGCTGAAATGGTTCCTTATTACAGTTATGACCAACTAAGAGAGCGTTGGTGGCAGCGTGTAATAGATGGGGCACCTGACATTACATGGCCGGGTAAAGCTGAATTTTTTGCGGTTTCGAGTGGCACTACGAGTGCTAAAAAGCATATTCCTGTGACTGATGAAATGATTAAAGCTATCAGGAAAGCAGGTTTACAACAAATTAAAGCTTTAGCAGATTTTGATCTTCCCGCTGATTTTTATGAAAAAGAGATATTGATGTTTGGCAGCAGCACTAACCTTGAAGAGGTAAATGGACATTTGGAAGGTGAAATTTCAGGTATTTCTGCGAGTCAAATTCCATTTTGGTTTGAAGGTGTCTACAGACCAGGGAAAGAAATTTCCTCTATACATGACTGGGATGAAAGGGTAGAAGCACTCGCCAAAGAAGCTCCTAATTGGGACATTGGTGGGATTTCAGGAATTCCTTCTTGGATTGAATTGATGATGAAAAAAGTGATTGCGTACCATGGGGTAGAAAGTATTCATGATGTATGGCCTAATTTCCAAGTATATACTTCAGGAGGTGTTGCTTTTGAGCCTTACAGAAAAGCATTTGAGAAAATCACCTCGAAGCCTATTACCGTGATTGATACTTATTTGGCCTCAGAAGGTTATGTTGCTACTCAGATCAGAAAGGACTCGGATTCCATGGCTTTGATAACCGATAATGGTATTTACTTCGAGTTTGTGCCTTTTGAGCCTGATAATATGGATGCGGAGGGTTCTGTCAAACAAGGGGTGAAGGCTTTGACAATTGAGGAAGTAGAAGAAAATGTTGATTATGTATTGGTGATCACTACCGTCTCAGGAGCATGGCGCTATATGATCGGAGATACGATTGCATTCACAGAAAAGGCTAAAGCTGAAATTAAGATCACAGGCCGAACCAAACACTTTTTGAATGTGGTGGGATCCCATCTTTCTGTCATCCAAATGAATAAAGCAATGGGAGAACTTGACGAGGAGTTTGGCTGCGATATCAAGGAATTTACCGTAGCGGCAGTAGAGGAAGATGGAGCATACAAACATGCCTGGTATCTCGGAATGGAGGGAAAAGTAGATTTTGATGAGGAAAAGATTGCCCAAAAATTGGATGAAATTCTACAGGGTAATAACAAAAATTATAGAGTTGCCCGGAGTAAAGCACTGAAAGGTGTAAGGGTAAAAGTAATTCCAGCTTCTTATTTTCAGAAATGGACAGAAGAAACCAAACAAAAAGGTGGTCAGGTAAAAATAGCAAAGGTGATGAAAGAAGAAGATTTCAAAGAGTGGGAAGAATACATCGGTAAATTAAAAGGTTAAGCTTTACCGATATCTTCCATCATCATCATTACCTCTTCCGGTGGTAGATAAAGTCTGTTGATCCTGTCCAAGTACCTAGGATTCATTCCCGCTTGATTCAGGATGAAATCTTTAGTCTGGAGAATATATTCTCCAAGACCATGATTGACAGCATAGGTATCTGCAGCCCTCTCTGCCGAAATTATAAAACCTTTAGAGGTAAGATACCCAATTCCGAAAAGTATCAAAGACCATGTGTTTTTACTTGTATAGTCCATGATATGCCCTAGTTCATGTCCTATCCAACCAAGTAAAACCCCTTCAGGCAGGTCTTCAATAGGTGTTTTTACCCCTTTTAATTTGAAGTACCTGCTTATTTTAATCAGGTAAGTCCTCTTTCCGGAGCCGAACATGGAAACGAATTTGGGCTGGGCTTGCATAACAGACTTTCGGATATTGCTGTTGATCGCAAACTCGATCGTATGGTTTTGAAGCTCTGGGTAAAACGAAATGGCTTTCAGGGCCATTTTTTTGATTTTTTCAGGAACATTCTCTTTAAAAATTACTTTTTCGGAAGTCATCATAAGTCTTTTTAGTGCAAATTTGATGCGAATTATTAGTCAGCCTAAAAAGCAGCTTTGGAGAGATTACTAGTAGTTGTTACGTTTTTATTGGTAAAACATGTAATTAATACTGATTATAGGATGTGATAGTATTGTGATTTAATTTGATTTTAATCACCTCATTGATAGGGTTATAATTAATAGGTTAATTTTTTTCATTTTAATATTTTTTTATAAATCCAATAATGTTCTACTGCTCGTAAGTCAATACATAACTAAATCCAACTAAACATGAAAAAATTCTTTAATTCCTTTAGGGCACCTGTCCTTTCGACGATGTTGGTTGCAGCTTTAGCTTTTGCCTGCAACGATGATGAAAACCCGACAATTCCTCCCGTAGATGAGGAACCGACCCCGGGTATGGCTCCTGATGTCAATTTTACTGCCTTGGCTGATGACAACAGGATTATGATGTTCAACGCTAGAGACTTAGATTCTCCAATGAATATCAAATCCATCACTGGACTGGCAGATGGTGAAATGATTGTAAGTATTGACTACCGCCCGGCCACAGGGCAACTTTACGCACTTGGAAGTAGTAGTAGGCTATATTTTATCAATGAAAATTCCGGGGAAGCCACAGCTTTGGGAGAGGGCTCGTTTTCTCCCGCCATCAACGGTGATAATGCATCCTTGGACTTCAATCCAACAGTAGACAGGATTCGTCTTGTCACTGCTTCTGGTCAAAATCTAAGGTTACACCCAGAGTTGGGCACAGTGGTAGCAGAAGATGGGAACATCAGTGGTGGAGAAAATCCAATGATAGGGGCGGTTGCTTATACCAATTCTGTGGCAGGAGCCACTTCAACAGCCTTGTATGATATTGATTTTTCTGCAAACAAATTGTTTATCCAAGACCCGCCAAATGACGGAGGATTGCAAGAAGTAGGAGATTTGGGTGTAGACTTTTTGGGGCAAGGAAACTTTGACATCAGCCCTGACAACAGTGCCGTTCTGGCAGTTGCATTGAATGATGGTGAATCACGATTGTTTACAATAAACTTGGAATCAGGTGCTGCAGAATGGGTAGGAGAGTTCAATACACCGATCTTAGGAATAGCATTCAAGACTAATCCTGTGGCCTTTGCAGCAACAGCGGATAACAAATTGGAAAGGTTCAACCCCATGAGCCCAAGCTCTAACCCGGTAGACATTACAGGATTGAATGAAGGTGAAATGGTCGTAGGGCTTGATTTTAGACCGGCAAATGGTGCACTTTATGCCATCACCAACCAAAGTAGAATCATGACTGTAAATACAGCAAACGGTTCGGTCAGTCCTGTAGGGGAGGGATTGACGCCGATGTTGGAGGGAGAAAGTTTTGGCTTTGACTTCAACCCAACTGTAGATAGAATCAGGCTGGTAAGCAATACAGGTCAAAACCTCAGGTTGCATCCTGATTTGGGAACTGTCGTGGCTGTGGATGGAGATCTAAATCCAGGGATGCCATTTGTAAACGGAGCTGCATACACCAATAATGTAGCGACAGCAAGCAGTACTGTGCTATATGTGTTGGATAGTGACAACAATATGCTTTACAAGCAAGATCCGCCAAATGATGGTGGTTTGGTAGAAATAGGCTCTTTGGGGATTGAATTTACAGCTGAAAATGGCTTTGACATTGGCGGCGATTCTGATATGGCATTTGCCTTATTGACCGTGGATGGTATGACTGGGGTGTACAGTATCAATATCACTACTGCAGAGGTAACAAAAATTTCAGATTTCAACGTTTCTGCCGTAGCTATGGCAGTAGGTCTTGGATTTTAAAAATTAAATGTTGCTTAAAAACCTAAGCCGCCTGCAATTGGGCGGCTTTTTTTGATTTTTCATAGTTGAAATTCAATTCTAGCCTGATTGGTTTTACATTCCATTATTTTGGTTTTAACTTGAAGGTCCATCAAAGAATACATTATGAAATTTTATATTTTTCTGGGTTTTATCCTTTGCATTGGTTTTGAGTTAAAAGCTCAGGAGGACTTCAGAGTCAAAGCCAATGATGCTATTGAGCAGTTAATTTCGAATTATAATACAGCTCGCGAGAATAAAGATGAACCTTTGCTCCGCTCCTTATTTTTGATAGACGTGGATCAATTGGTGTCTTCCGGCGAGTGGAGAAAGGGGATTGAAGATGCTGTAGAAGGAATGAAAAAAAGCTCCTCCAATAACCCTGGAACCAGAAAGCTAAGTATCGAGAATATCAGGTACCTGAATCAACAAAATGCTATTGTAGACACGAAATATGACATTATAGGTGAAAATGGAGTTGAACGAAATATGTGGAGTACTTTCGTAGTAGTCATGACCACTGAAGGTTGGAAGATAGCAGCTATCCGTAATATGCTTCCATCTCAATAAAACTTCATCAAACCTATTATCTCTCCTGCAAATGATTGAATTTATCAGAACACAAGCCAGCGCCCCTGACTTTGTAGCCTTGGTTGAAGAATTGGATAAGGAATTAGCCATCATGGATGGGGATGACCATGATTTTTACCATCAGTTCAACCATCTTGACAATATTCATCATGTGGTTGTGGCTTACCTGTTTGGGGCTCCTGTGGGTTGCGGTGCCATCAAAAAATACGATGAAGATAAAATGGAAATCAAGCGAATGTTTGTCCGTCCCGATCATAGAGGGAATGGATGTGCAGGATTTATATTGAAGGAACTGGAATTATGGGCTAAGGAATTGAATTACAGCTATTGTATTTTGGAGACAGGTGTAAATCAAGCTGCAGCCATTCAGCTCTACAGGAAATCAGGCTATCAACAGACTGAAAATTATGGACAATATCAAGAAGTGGAGAACAGCCTTTGCTTTCAAAAGTTAATAAAAACTTAACTTTTATTTTTTTTAACGATTTTATAAATTGCTATGATTCAAAATGTTATAGTCATGGTTAATTCAAGATTACAAGCTATTCCTACGCGAAAACTAATAAAATCCAGAAAGATACTTTTGGCAATTATGTTCATTCCAGCTTTGTTAATCTTAATTTATGGTTATTTCATCTTATTCTCGGAGCTGCAAAATCAATTGTTGAAAGTGATGCTTCCTCTGATCATTATTGGAGGGATATTTATACCGGTTTTAGAATTGGGTCAAATTAATGCTGAGCTCAAGAGACGAAAAAGGGTTTAGTCTTCTGTTATTACGACCTTTTCGTAAGTCTGCTGGCCTATTTCCAATTCTTCATTGGTAGGGATGACCAGTATTTTCACTTTGGAGGAAGAAGTATTGACCTCTCTTATTTCTGAAGAGCGTTTTTGGTTTTTTTCAGGATTGATGGCAATACCAAAGTAATCCATATTCTTGCAAACCGCCTCTCGCATGTCAGGATCATTTTCCCCTATTCCGGCAGTAAATATGATGGCATCGAGCCCATTCATAGCCGCGGCAAATGCTCCAATGTATTTTTGAATTCGATAAGCGTATAGTTCGTAAGCTAAAACAGCATCAGGATTATTGTTCTTGACTTCATTCTTCACATCTCGCATGTCACTGAAACCTGTAAGTCCCATAAGACCGCTTTTCTTGTTGAGGAGTTCATTTACCTCTTTAGGAGAATAGCCTTTTTCATTCAATAAATAAAAAATAATAGACGGGTCAATGTCCCCACATCTTGTGCCCATAACCAACCCTCCCATGGGGCCCAAACCCATGGTATTGTCAATGGACTTTCCGGCAGACACTGCAGCCATGCTGCTGCCGTTGCCTAGGTGAATCGTGATGATCTTGGCGATCGGATTACCGAGATGTTCCAAGGCCTTTTTGCTGACATATTGATGTGAGCTTCCATGGAAGCCATAAGACCGGATCCCCAATTCTGTGTACATTCCTTTTGGAATAGCAAATCGGTATGCCCTTTCGGGCATGGTTTGATGAAAGGCTGTATCAAAAACTGCTACCTGTTTTGCCTTTGGGAAGAGCCTTTCCGCTACGGTTATGCCAAGGTAGTTGGGGGGATTATGCAAGGGTGCCAAAGCGAATAAGGCCTTGATTTTTTCTTTTACCTCTTTCGTGATCAGTGTGGTGGAAGCAAATTGTTCGCCGCCATGAACCACACGATGGCCTATTGCCTGCACCTCTTCCATGGAACTTAACACGCCTTTTTCTGAATCTATAAGCAAATCAGTAACCATTTGTAAGCCATCTTCATGGTCTTTTATGGGGTTGTTGATATTGAAAGTTTCCCCTCCTCCGTTTTTGAATGCTGTATGCTTCACCGAAGCGCCTTCTAGACCGATTCTGTCTACCAAGCCGCTACAAAGAGGGCTTTCGTTTGGCATATCAAATAGCTGATACTTCAAAGAGCTGCTTCCTGAATTGAGAACGAGGATTTTCATGTGTTAGAGTTTAGATAAGATGCGTGAGAAACGAAATTATAAAGGATGAAGGATATGATAGCTAGAAGGAAGCTTTGTGAATCACAAACCGCAAAGCGTAAATCACTCATCTACCTTCTTAAACCTTAATTTACTCCTGTGCTTGAATTGCAGTGATGACCACGGTATTGTAAATATCATCTACTGTGCACCCTCTGCTGAGGTCATTGACAGGTTTGTTCATGCCTTGAAGCATAGGGCCAATGGCTATGGCACCTGTTTCTCTTTGAACAGCTTTGTAAGTGTTGTTGCCTGTATTGAGGTCGGGAAATATAAGGACAGAGGCATTTCCAGCTACATTGGAGTCAGGCATTTTTTGTTTTCCTGTTTTGGGGTCTACAGCTGCATCATATTGAATTGGACCTTCTACCATAATGTCCGGTCTTTTTTCTTTCACGATATGTGTCGCAGCACGGACCTTATCCACATCTTCACCTGTTCCTGAGGTTCCGGAGGAATAAGAAAGCATCGCTACTCTCGGTTCTATACCAAACTTCGCACTTGTATCTGCGGAAGAAATGGCGATCTCTGCCAGTTGTTCTGCTGTTGGGTTGATATTTATAGCGCAATCACCAAAAATGGTCACCCTATCTGGAAGGCACATGAAGAAGACTGACGACACCAGTGAGATTCCCGGTTTGGTTTTGATAAACTGTAATGCCGGTCTGATTGTATGGGCAGTGGTGTGAACAGCACCCGATACCATGCCATCTGCATGCCCCTTATGTACCATCATGGTACCATAATAGGCCACATCTGTCATTAGATCTCTTGCTACACCCAAAGGCATATTTTTCCCTTTTCTGATTTCGAAAAGCGTATTGGAATAGTCATCAAAATATACCGAATCCTGTGGGTTGATGATTTGACAGTTCTCAAGGCTAAGGCTTAAGCCCAATCTATTGATGGAAGAAGTGATTTCATCCAAATTACCCAAAAGAGTGATATTTACAATTCCATGTCTTACAAGCCTATCAGCTGCTTTGAGTATGCGCTCATCATGCCCTTCTGGCAGCACAATGTGTTTCTTTTTATTCTTGGCCCAGCTTACCAATTGATACTGGAACATCCTTGGAGTCATTCCAGAAGCGATAAATGAAGCTATGTTTTTCTCTAAAATTTCCATATCCATATATTTCCTGAAAGTATTGATGGCAATATGGATTTTTTCAGGATTGGATGGGCTGAATCTGGAATGTATACCAGCCACCTTGGTAGCTGCATAAAATGAGGGTTCTTCTACTCTTAAGATTGGGATCAATGTGTTGGTGCCCTGGATCAACCTGATTACCGAATCCGGCACCTCAAAGCCTCCGGTTAGTACAATTCCAGCAATTTTTGGGTAATTTTTCGAAAGGCTTGCCTGCATGGAGGCCAATAGAATATCAGCCCTATCTCCAGGGGTGACGATCAAAACGTTTTGCTTGATGTGGTTGAGGAAGTTGGCGATCTGCATGGCCCCAAAAATGAAATGGTCTGCTCGGTTGCTCAATTGTTCTTCACCAAACATGACTTCTGCATTGAGGTGTTCCTTGACCTCAAACATTGAAGGGCTTTTCAATTCCGTTATTTTTGGAATTACAGCCAGTTGAATATCGGTTTGAATCTGGTTTTGTAAGGATATTTGTACCGTTTCCAGATCAGCCTCTGCTACTTTGTTGACCACTACAGCAATCACCTTTACTTTTCGCTGGAGAAAATTATTGATGGTCACATTCACACTGCTGCAGATTTGAGATACTGATTTGCCATCTCCAGATGCCACGATGATCACAGGTGTTCCTAGGTTTTTTGCAATAGCAAGGTTGGCATCAAATTCAAAGGCAGTGCCTTCACCCAGAAAGTCACTCCCTTCAATTATGGTAAAATCATTTTCAGCCTCCAAGCTTTTGAATTTGGAAATGATATTGTCAATGATTTCATTCTGCATTCCTGACTGGGCAAGTACATTTGCTTGCTCACGTGTGTATGAGAATGTCTTGTCTATTTGGAGTGGAAGTTTGAAATAACCTATTAGGGTTTCAATATGGCTATCAGGTTTGACAGCGGGTTCATGATTTATGATGGGCTTGAAATATCCGATTTTTTGTGTCCTTGCCAGTAGCATATCCACGAGACCAAGGGCAACGATGGATTTTCCACTGAAAGGTTCTGCAGTAGCTATAAAAATACTTTTATTTGGTTCCATAATCTTTGAATTTGATCAGACAAAATTAGATTTGATATCAGCTGATTTACCTGATGAAAGTGTGGTGAAAAGATGATATAAATCACCTTGTTTTTCGCATGAGGGCTTTGGAAAACCACATCCTATCTGCGGCTTTGTCCAAACTGACGTTGATTTCGAAGCACACTAATATAATAAGTGATGTGATGAAAAGCCAAAGCATCACAGCAATCATGGCCCCGATCGAACCATAAAGCTTGTTGTAGGTGGCGAAATTGTTGAGGTAAAAAGTAAATAGATAGAAGCCGAAATTGATCAAAAACCCAGCCGTCACAGAGCCTACTGAGAAAAACCTCCATTTGTCATGGACGGCAGGGGCAAACCTGAAAATAAAGGCAGTAGCTACTGTAAAGACAGATAGGAGTACGACAAACCGAAAAGCGGTAAGCATATAATAATAAAGGTTGCTCGATACGATTTCCCATTCGGAGATCTGATAAAGGACACTTCCTCCTAGAATCATAATCACCACGGCCCCACATATGGTCAATACCAAGATCATTACAATGGCGACAGCTATCAGTCTGGTAGTCCAAAAACTCCTGTTTTCTTTGGTTCTGTACACCGCATTGAAAGCATTCATCATGGATACAACGCCATTGGTTGCCAGAAATAAGGCAAGGAAAAAACCTATTGACAACAAACTTTGCCTTGGCCGACTTACAATATCCATGATGGTTGCTTCGGCTTCCTGGTAGATGCTTTCCGGGATAAATTCGTTGATAAAAAGAAGTATATTCTGGGTAGTGACATTTTTGAAAAACATGCCGATATAAGGTATGATGTTCAACAAAAACAGCAACAATGGAAACATGGCAACAGTAAAACTGAACGCCATGGCACCAGCCCTTTCGCTGATTTCATCTTTTCTCACCTGTTCCAAAAATATCCTACCTACATCATAGAGGTTTTGGTCAGGGTTACCAAAGTGGATATTCCTTAAAAGCTTAGCCTTTCTGGTAAGTTTGATTGAAAATAAGCGTATCCATTTATTCACTGAAAAATCAATTAGTCAAAATACGGTCGTAATAAATCTAACAAATATTGAGGAGGTCTACAGGGTCTGTGGTTTTCTTTTTTAAGAAAAGTAAGTGTAGTCCAGCCTTTGGTCAACAGCTCTTTGGCTTCATTCAAAACCTCATATTCGAACCTTATGCGTATACCCGGCAGTTCTGGAATGGTGGTTTTGATGGTCAATAGCTCATCATACTTGCCAGGTTTGATGAATTGTGTATGTAGTTCCAGTACCGGCATGATGACGCCATCTTCTTCCATTTGTTTGTAAGAAAAACCGGCCGCTCTCAGCGCTTCTACCCGCGCAACTTCAAAGTACATGGCATAATTGCCATAATATACGTAGGCCATCTGATCGGTCTCTGCATATCTTACCCTTACTTGTGTTTCAGCTTGGAACATATCAGTAGATTTTAGAGCGGTTAAGTGCTGCCTGGTATCTTCTTGCATTGTTTAGGTGCTCCGTCAGGCTAGTTGCAAAAGCATGGTAGCCAGAGAAATCTTCTTTTGCACAGAAATATAAATATGAATGGTCTTCATAATTGAGTACGGCTTCAAGTGCTGAAATTTCCGGAAGGTTGATGGGGCCAGGAGGCAATCCTGTGTACTTATAAGTATTGTAAGGGCTTTCTATTTCCTTGTGAACATTCAACACTCTTTTGATACTGAAATCACCTGCGGCAAAAACCAAAGTAGGATCAGCCTGAAGCGGCATATTGATCTTTAGCCTATTCAGGTATACACCTGCGACTTTTGGTCTTTCATCCGCTTTTTGGGTTTCTGCCTGCACAATCGAAGCAAGTGTCGAGACCTCATTTGGACTCAAACCCAACTGGCTTGCTTTGTTTTTTCTTTCCTCAGTCCAGAATGAATTGTACTCGTTGAACATTCGGTCAAAGAGTTTTTCGGCAGAAGTATTCCACCAAACCTCGTAAGAATTCGGGATAAACATGGACATGATGGTTTCTTCCTCAAATCCGAATTTCCTGATATTGACAGAATCAGTAAGAAGGTCTAGAAATTGCTGTTCACTGATTTCAAGGTTACGGGTGATTTTTTCTGCCAGATCTTCCTTTAACCTGACATTGTTGAAAGTGACCATTACAGGTGTCTGATTTCCTGAACGGAGCATTCTGACCAAGTTGAGGTTGTTGGTTTTGGGTGGAATATTGTATAACCCGGGCTTTACAGCCTCTTGGTATTTCATTACCTTGGATACAAAACTAAAAGTGATGACATCATTGATCACCTCATTTTGGTACAAAGTATCTACCACCATCTGGAAGGTGGCATTGCTTGGGATCTGTATCATTCGTCCTTCCTCTTTGTCCACAAGAGCATTTGGACTGAAGAAGGCCTGATAGAAATAGAATGAAAGCGAAGTCAACAATACCGAGAAGGTAATAATGAAGACTAATAGGAATTTTGTTTTTTTGTCTCCCAACATATTTATAGCTTAAGCACAGGAATAACCGCAAAAATAGAGAATTTTGTTCAAGGGGCTAATGAACTTTACATTCAATGGAAAAACCAATACAAGTGACATGTGCTATTATTATCAAAAACAACTTGGTATTGGCAGCCCAAAGAAGTGAATCAATGCACCTGCCCTTATCTTGGGAATTTCCTGGTGGGAAGTTGGAAGAGTCTGAATCAGAGGAAGAATGCCTGAAAAGAGAGATACTGGAAGAGCTTGACATTGAAGTGGATATTCAAGAGAAATTGGCCCATTATAATCATCAGTATTCAGGAAAAAAACCTATCGAACTTATTCCTTTTGTTTGTCACTTTGCTTCCGGTAAGATTTTTTTGAAAGAGCATAAAAGAGCGGATTGGTTCACCGTGGAGGAGCTTAAGCAATTAGATTGGGCAGCGGCAGACATTCCTGTTCTTGATAGTTTTTTAGAACTATTTCAAAACCAGCTTAGTTAAAATGTAGGAGTTTTAAGACAGCTGCAAAAAAGAAGCTTCTGGAAATTTATAGTTACATTTATGTCGCTTTGATCATTTTTAACCCATTTAAGTATGCCTGCTGAGTTTATCAAATTGTATCCTGAAAACCCGGAAATCAAAAAAATAGAAGCCATTGTCAGGATATTAAGAGATGGCGGAGTTATCATTTATCCTACAGATACTGTGTATGGAATGGGTTGTAATATTCACAACCAAAGAGCCATAGAACGTATCTCACAAATCAAGGGAATCAAGCCCAAAAAGCATAATTTCTCCTTTATTTGCTATGACTTGAGTAACATTGCCGAATACACAAGGGCATTGAGTACCTCAGTTTTTAAAGTGATGAAAAAAGCCCTACCAGGCCCCTATACCTTTATTTTAGAAGCCAATAACTCAGTGCCAAAAATTCTTAACAGTAACAAAAAGACGGTAGGAATCAGGGTTCCGGATCACTCAATTCCCAGGCTTTTGGTCAAGGAATTGGGCTCCCCTATATTGACTACTTCTATCCATGATGAAGATGAAGTGATCGAGTATAGTACTGATCCTGAGCTTATTTATGAAAAGTACAAAGACCTTGTAGATGTGGTGATAGATGGAGGTTATGGTAATAATGTGGCCTCTACTGTCTTGGATTGTACAGGATCACAAATAGAGATTGTCAGGGAAGGTCTTGGTTCGGTTGAAGATATTTTTTGATTTTGTCTAATAAAATACACATTATGGGGATTTTAACAGAGCTTTTTTACCTTCCACATATTGAATACTTTGCTGCAATTGAAGGGCATGGTATATTGTTGTTAGATGATTTGGAGCGATTTCAAAAACAAAGCCTAAGAAATAGAACTTCTTTACTTCTTGCCAATAAAGTCGAAACGTTATCCGTTCCTGTATATGAGGGCAACAAAAAAAAGCCCTACAAAGACATTCAGATCGATTATGGTCAAAAGTGGCTGAACATTCACCTCCGAGGAATTCAGTCAGCTTATGGTAAAGCTCCTTTCTTTGAGTATTACTTTCCGTATATTGAAGAAGTTTACAGTCAAAAATTGCAGTACTTGATTGACTTAAATGCAGCCCTACTGACAGTTTGTCTGAAATTGCTAAGAATGGATATTGAGGTCAAATTCCTCAGTGAAACAAGTGAAAGTATCGAATACAGTGATATAAGGGGCCTAATTAGGGCTAAAGAGGGTTTTGAGACCCGTGACTTCTACCAAAGTGAGCCTTACAGGCAGCTTTTTGGTGTAGAGTTTGTACCCAACTTAAGCGTTATCGATTTGTTGTTTTGTGAAGGTCCCGAGGCAATGTCTCTTATCAAGGGCTCGAAAAAAAAATGAATGAACAATCGCCCGATGGATTGTGTTTTTAAAACAAATTGGGTATCATTAATACAGATTTCAAATTAAATCAGAAAGGATATAATGGAAGCAAAATTTTCAAACAGGGTCAAAGAGGTAATCTCTCTAAGTCGCGAGGAAGCTCTGCGTCTTGGGCATGATTACATTGGTACAGAGCACCTGTTGCTGGGTATGATTCGAGAAGGAGAAGGAGTGGCTGTTTCCATACTGAAAAAAATGGGAGTTCCATTGGATGAACTTAGGAATTCAATCGAAAGGGCTGTGAAAGGTACAGCCAATCACAATGTGAAAAATCTTGCCAATATTCCATTGACAAGACAGTCTGAAAAAGTATTGAAAATCACCTATTTAGAGGCCAAGATATTCAAAAGCCAATTGATAGGTACAGAACACTTGCTTTTGTCTATTCTTCGTGATGAAGACAATATTGCAACACAAATATTACATAAATTCGACACTAACTACGACTCGGTAAAAGAAATGCTGGAATTTCAGACAGACGCAGGTCCTAGATCAAAAGCCGAGGCTGATGATCCGGATGATGATGGATCAAAATTGTTTGGTTCTTCTTCGAGCAGTTCATCAGGCAGTTCTTCCAAAACCTCAGGAGAAAAATCAAGAACTCCGGTTCTCGATAACTTTGGAAGAGATTTGACTAAGATGGCTGAAGACGATAAGCTAGACCCTATCATTGGTAGGGAGAAAGAAATAGAGCGAGTCGCACAGATACTTTCAAGAAGGAAGAAAAATAATCCTATTCTTATCGGTGAGCCTGGTGTAGGTAAGACAGCGATTGCTGAAGGTCTTGCATTGCGCATCGTGCAGAAAAAAGTCTCTAGGGTGCTTTTCAATAAGCGCGTAGTGACTTTGGATCTTGCTTCATTGGTGGCAGGGACCAAGTACCGTGGCCAGTTTGAAGAAAGAATGAAGGCCGTTATGAATGAGTTGGAAAAATCTCCAAACGTGATCCTTTTCATAGATGAGCTGCATACCATCGTAGGTGCCGGCGGTGCCAGTGGATCATTGGATGCATCCAATATGTTCAAACCAGCTTTGGCCAGGGGTGAAATCCAATGTATCGGTGCAACTACCTTGGATGAGTACAGACAGTATATTGAAAAAGATGGCGCTTTGGCCAGAAGATTCCAAATGGTGATGGTCGATGCCACCACTCCTGAGGAAACCATTCAGATTCTGAATAATATCAAGGACAAATACGAAGATCACCATAATGTCATTTACACAGACGAGGCAATTGATGCTTGTGTGAAACTATCAGACAGGTATATTTCTGACAGGTTTTTACCAGATAAGGCTATTGATATATTGGATGAGGCGGGAGCTAGGGTCCATATCAATAATATACATGTGCCAGAAGAAATCCTTAAACTTGAGCAAGAAGTAGAGGATATCAAGGTTGAAAAAAATAGGGTTGTTAAAAGTCAGAAGTACGAAGAAGCAGCACAACTCCGTGATAAAGAGAAAAAACTCTTAGAACAACTTGAAAATGCCAAGACACGTTGGGAAGAAGAAAGCAAAACCAAACGCTACACCGTAGAAGAAGAAAATGTAGCTGAGGTAATTGCTATGATGACAGGAATTCCTGCCAAGAGAATTGCCCAGAATGAAGGTGCCAAGCTACTGACCATGTCTCAAGAGCTTTCAGGTAAGGTTATCGGACAAGAACAAGCCATCAAGAAACTGACCAAGGCTATCCAAAGGACGAGAGTAGGTTTAAAAGATCCTAAAAAACCAATAGGTTCGTTTATATTCTTAGGTCCTACAGGTGTTGGTAAAACAGAACTTGCCAAAATATTGGCTACCTACCTATTTGACAAAGAAGATTCTTTGATCAGAATAGATATGTCTGAATACATGGAGAAATTCAGTGTATCCAGATTGGTAGGAGCACCTCCAGGATATGTAGGGTATGAGGAAGGTGGACAGCTTACTGAGAAAGTAAGGAGAAAGCCGTATTCTGTGGTTTTATTGGATGAGATTGAAAAAGCTCACCCAGATGTTTTCAACATCTTATTACAGGTGTTGGATGATGGCATACTGACAGATGGTTTAGGAAGAAGAGTAGATTTCAGAAATACCATTATCATCATGACATCTAACATCGGTGTTAGAGATTTGAAAGACTTTGGTGCAGGTATTGGCTTTGCCTCCAAAGCAAAAGCACAAAGTATGGACGAGGTAATGAAGTCTACTATACAGAGTGCTTTGAAAAAAGCATTCAGTCCGGAATTCCTCAACAGGTTGGACGATGTGGTAGTATTCAACTCTCTTGAAAAAGAGCATATTCATAAGATTATTGATATCAGCTTAGGAAAGCTGTTCAGTAGGATAACTGACCTAGGTTACAACATAGAGTTGACAGAAAAAGCGAAAGATTTCCTCGCAGAGAAAGGATATGATCAGCAATACGGAGCCAGACCCTTGAACAGGGCAATCCAGAAATACTTGGAAGATGCCTTGGCCGAGGAGATTCTCAAAGGAGAGTTATCCGATGGGGATGTGATTATTGCAGATTATTCCGGAGAAGGAGAGGAGTTGACCATCAAGGTTGACAAGAAGGAAAAAGCCGAGTAAGTTGTTTAACACCAAATTGAATAAAACGGTCAACGAAAGTTGACCGTTTTTTTTATGCCCTTTGCGTATTGGTGATCGGGACACAAGATTATAAGGATTCCTAATCCCTAAGATCCAAAACCAAGGAATGAAGATATACAAGTTACCTTTCACAAAGTCATTAAAGTTGAGAAGAGAGCTAATCCTCATTATTTTATATGATTATACGCTACTTTGCCAGTAGAATATAATTCTAGTATTAATGTTGGATTTAGATCAATATCTATCAATATCTAATATCATTTAATATCAAAATGAATCAAAGAGAACTCTCTCCTTAAGTTACTGGTATAATTCCGTATATACATTTTATTTTAAATTCCTTTACCCAAATTAGTCTTCTAACAGGATCTTGTTTTTTGAATTAAAATATTGAAGATAAAGAAAATGTGAAGTGAAATATGTTTGTTTTGGGAAAGACTTGACTTAACTTATTCAAATATGACGATTGGGATACGATTTATAGCGCTGTTTTTTCTTTGTGCATTTGCTACAATCTCAAATGCACAAAGCCACAAGGTAATATTGGATACAGATATTGATTCAGATGTGGATGATGTGGGAGCTTTAGCGATGTTACATACTTTGGCAGATCATAAATTAGTGGATATTTTAGGGGTAATTGTTACAAGTGATGACCTCCATGCAGCACAGTGTACTGATGCGATCAATCATTATTTCAAAAGGGGGAATATCCCTATTGGAGTAGAGAAAGGCATTGCATTAAAGTCTTTTTCCAAATATACCAAACAGATTAGCGAAGAATTCAAACACCAACTGAAATCTGCAGAAGATGCTGAAGATGCTACTTCCTTATATCGAAGGCTGCTGTCTGCTCAACCTGATTCAAGTGTAATCATTATTACCATCGGACATTTGACAAATTTGAGAAACCTGATGGAATCCAAAGCGGATGAATATTCAGATCTTTCAGGTATTGAACTGATCAAGAAAAAAGTCAAATTATGGTCTTGTATGGGAGGAATGTTTCCCGAGGGAAAGGAGGCCAATTTTTATCGACCTGACCCGGAATCAACCAAAATAGCGGTTGAGAAATGGCCGGTCAAGGTGGTTTTTGCAGGATGGGAAATTGGGAATGAGATAATTACTGGAGCGGATTTCCTCAAAAAATCACTTCCCGAGCATAGTCCAGTTTGGAGGGCCTATCAGCTATACAATAATTTTCAAGGCAGACAGAGTTGGGATCAGGCATCCATACTTTATGCAGTTTCCAGCTCAGAAGATTACTGGGATTTGAATGAAGAAGGTAGATGTGTGGTGATGACGGATGGTAGTAATACATGGAAAAGTGGAGAGAGGAGCAACCACTCCTATTTGATCCAAAAAATGAACCCCAAGGAAATCGCCAAGATCATTGATGCATTGATGGTAGGGTTTTATGGTGCTGAATATTGAACAAGAGCTGGAAGGGTATGATGTTTAGAAGCAAATAATCAAACTCATTTGGTTTTAACTACGCTTAACCTCCTCGACAAACTTCGTCTAGAAGGGTCTCTTCCCGATCTGGAATCGAATAACGATACATTTAAGGATTTAGAATCCTAAAGGCAAATAGTCCAATAAATCAGGAATTCAAAATTTTCAGTACCCACTCTCAAAATTCCAAATTTGGAAAAGCAGTAAAAGAGTAGAGCACCCAAAATTTCGAAATCATAACCCCAACTCAAAAATTGTACTTTTCCTGTTAATCTTTAAAAACTGGTTTAATTTACATGAGGGTGGGTTTTGTTAGGGCTTAAACCTGTTTATTTTTTCAGTAGATCTATTGGCTTAACAATGAGCTAACCTCAAGGCTATAAATGGTAACAAAACATAAATAATAGGGAAATGATTGGATAAAAGTGATTGCCCACCTTTGGGGCATGAAAAGAATTTTGCTGTTCTTAATATTCGTTACTGCTTCGTACACTTCTTTATTTGCCACTACGCTTACCGGTCTTGTCCAAGATAAGGAAACTGGGGAGCCGTTGATAGGTGCTACTGTAGAGGTCAAGGTTTCTGGAGATAAAAAATATGCCATAGTAGGCATGGATGGTTCCTTTGTAATCAAAAATGTACCTGTAGGTAAACATCTGGTAGAGGTGTCTTTTATAGGCTACTCAAGGGAATCAATGGAGATTGAGTTTACCAATGGAAATGCCGTCAGAAGGAATTTTGAACTCATTTCTGAGTTGAGTGAATTGACGGAATTTGTATTGTCTGCCTCCATGATTAAAGGTTCGGAGATGCAAGCGAGGAACATGGAGCGCAACGCACCTAACACCTTAAACATCATTTCAAAAAGAGCCATTGAGTTATCTCCCGATATCACTGTCGCAAATATTGTACAGCGTGTATCTGGGCTCTCTATAGAAAGAAATGCCAACGGAGATCCACAACATGCCATCGTAAGAGGTATGGACAAAAGGTACAATTACACCTTGATCAATGGAGTGAAGATTCCTTCCCCTGACAATAAAAACAGGTATATCCCTCTGGATATATTTCCCGCCCAGCTTCTGGAAAGGTTGGAAGTGTCCAAATCGCTCAATGCTTCTATGGAAGGCGATGCAATAGGTGGTGCAGTCAACTTGGTGATGAAGGATGCACCTGAGGAGTTTATGCTAGAAGGCGATGTGCAGCTTGGGTACAACCAAATCAATATGGATCGGGGTTTTTATAGCTACGATAGAAGCCCTATCAATAGACGCTCCCCCTATCAGCAATTTGGTGCGGATTATTTTGCAGAGACTTCAGACTTTCCAACAAGAAATATGGTTTTGCAAAATGTCATGCCTCTCCCTGATATTATCGGCAGTTTGACCTATGGAGATAGATTTTTGAACAACAAACTTGGTGTCATGCTCGGTGGTAGCTTTCAAAACAGTTACCGTGGAGTTGACAGTCAGTGGTACAGAGTAGGCTTGGATAATTTTGGGTCTAACAGGCCTACTCTTCAGAGGCTTCAAGAGAGAGAATCTTCCACACAGCAACAGCGCTATGCCATCCATAGCAAGCTTGATTATGCCATCAGTGAAAATCATGTACTGAAATTCTATTATGGGAATTATCAATTGAATGATTTCAGGGTAAGGGATATGTTGGATACGGATACAGAGGGGAGAAATTTCAGTGTTACCGAAGGAAATGGGATATTGACTTATATCACAAGGTTTACATCTAGGTTCCAAAATATTCAGACGCTTAATCCAAGAGGAGAACACAAGCTCTCAGATAAATTTATCATTGATTGGAATGCAGTGGCCTCACTTGCAAAAAGTGAATCTCCCGACGATGGCAATTTTATCAGAAATGGGGAATTGGCAAATTTCGTCGAAATGCCGCAGAATATAGAAAGGAGAAACAACAGGCGATGGGAAAACAATACCGACAGGGATTTGACCCTATACCTTAATTTTACTTATTCCCCGAGGTTGATCAATGACCAAACTCAAGTGAAGTTTGGTGGTATGTATAGGGATAAGGAGCGAGAAAGTTTTTTCAATCGGTATATTTTTGACCCATTCAATCCGGCTTTCCAAATCCAGGGGACGCATTGGGAGACCTTCGAAGATGTGAATTTTCAGTTGCTGAATCCACGAGGTGGGGTATCAGATCCTTTGAATTTTGAATCTTTCGAAAGGATTGCAGCGGGATATTTTACTACAAGATGGGATGTTTTCAATACTGAGATCCATGCCGGTGTCAGGGCTGAAATGACCGAACAAGGTTATTCACTTCGCGTGGCCCAGCAAAATGTAAACCCTGATTCCAGTCAGAATTATTTGGACCTGCTGCCTTCTCTAAGCTTCAAACACAGGTTGAACCCGAAAACCAACATCAGGGCTTCCTACTATAAAGCAGTGGCAAGGCCAGGGTTCCACGAAATTGTGCCTTATAGGATGTCAGAAGATGATGGTTTTGACGAATCAGGAAATCCAGGTTTGAACAGGGTAAGGGCGAACAATTATGACATCAGGTGGGAGCATTTTCCTTCTTTGACAGAACAGGTTTTTTTGGGAGCATTTGTAAAAGACATCAAAGACCCGATTGAATACACATTGGTAAGGGATAGGATTTTTTCAGGACCACTAAGTTTGAGACCCAATAATTTTGGAGACGCACTAAACTGGGGATTGGAGGCTGATTTTATCAAATACTTCAGAAGAATTGGCTTGAGGATGAATTATACCTACACCAATTCCAGAATTACCACAACAAAAATCACCAGAAGAAGAGAAGATCCCAATGATGAGAGCTCACAATTGGTGCAGGTGATTGAAAACCAAACCAGACCACTTCAGGGACAGGCAGACCATATCGGTAACTTCAGTATCATGTATAAGTCCGAAAAGACTGACATTCAATTGGCAGCGGTCTACACTGGGGAGCGAATAGAGTTTGTATCACCATTCTTGGACAACGACCATTGGTCGAGACCCATAACTCAGCTTGACTTTTCTTTCGATCAAAGAATCAACAAGTTCCTAACGCTATTTGTGAGGGTGAACAATATCCTTGACTCACCTTATGAATTATTCATCAAAAGCCCATTGGCAAGAGAAGGAGCGCTATTTCCTTATCAGGACAATCCCAATGAGACTATGGTCAGAACTGATAGATTCGGCCAATCATATAGAGTAGGCTTGAGATTCAAAAGAAATTAAACAATCATAAACTAAACCTTAAATCTTAAATTATGAAAATGACTAATTGGTTAAGATCATCTTTCATTGCAGCACTAGTCTTCGGATTTGTAGCATGTTCTGAAAATGATCCAGGTCCTAACGTACAGGATCCAAACGATGATGACGACGAAGAAGTGATAGCTTCACCGGAGAATATGTTTGGTGAGGTTGAGGGGGTATGGCCGTCAGGGTCTACTTACACAATTACAGGTGATGTAGTAATCCCTGAAGGTAGTAGTTTGACAATTGAAGAAGGTGTTACTGTAATTATTGATGGTGACGGTCGTCAGGGAAGTAGCCCTGAGATTGTGGTAAGAGGTAGCCTTTATGCATACGGTACTGAAAATGCAAGGGTAAGATTTACTGTTCCTGAAGGAAGAAGAACTGTTGCCAATACTTTTGCAGGCCTTTGGGGCGGATTCACTGCTACTGAAACTGTCGGTGATTTGGTGTTTGAATATGCTGATATTGAATATGCAGGTGCTCCAGGTGAAGCCAATAACCCAATCGTTCAAGAGGGTGAAATCTCTGAAGGTGAGCCAAGATATGCCATTTATATGCAGGATGATGGATTGACTTCCAACTTTATTGTGTGGCATACAAGAATTGCTTATAGCAAAGACGATGCAATCAGATTGAACGGTGCCAAAACTTTAATTGCGCATTCCACATTTGAGTTGAATGGAGAAACCGGGGGAGAAGCTGTAAATACCAAGTCAGGAACAGTTGGAGACTTTTGTTTTAATTTGATATATGGTTCAGCTACAAATGGCTTGAAAGTAGCCAACTCCAAAGGCAGAACACCACAAGCGGACAACTACTTTTACAACAATACCATAGTGGATTCAGGCTGGAGAAGAGTACAAGCTGGTAGAGGTGGTTCTTTGAATTATGAAAATGGTTCAAGAGGGCAATGCTTCAACAATTTGGTGGTGAATTCCAGATATGGTTTGAGAATGGTTCCACCAGATGATCAACCTGATTTGGCCAATACAGAATGGGGTTTTCACTACTACTATGGTGATGAAGAGATTATTGTAGAGGAGTTTTATCCTTCCAATGGCACCATAGGCAGAGTTGAAGACCAACCAAGACCAGCTTCTGATATTGCAGGTGGAGTAGGAGAAAATGATCCTCTTTTTGCAAATCATGCTTTAGGTTCATTTGATATTGCTTCAGCTAGGGAGGCGTCAACAGTGGGCAGAATGCCGGCAGATGCTGATTTTAGATTGAGTGCTGGATCTCCAGCTTTGACGGGTGCCAATACTGAATTTTCTCCAAGATATGCTTCTTACGAAGTGAATGGAAAAACTTACACTACTCCGACGCCACAGGCATACTTCGGAGCTTTCGGTGCAGCTAATTAATTAAATCCTAATGTTTGGGAGCCTAGAAGCTCCCAAACCTTTTTCTATGCTAAGAGCAATTCAAATAGTATTCCTTCTTACCCTTTGTTTTTCCTGTTCAGAAGCTGAGTCACCCGTTGACTTTTGGCAAAATCATGTTCCCTTCGAGGCGGAATATGCCGATGGCAATATGGAGAGGCTCGGTATTTTTGCTTCACCTGCCGAATCCAAAGGGCCTTCTACTTTGATAGAAGCTTCAGGTTTGGCTTATTCAAGGAAAAACCCTGGTCATGTTTGGTCACATCAGGACAAAAATAATGATAACCGCTTCTTTTTGCTTGATGCAAATACAGGTGAGACAGTGGCCGCATACAGGATTCCCGGGACCAGAAATAGAGACTGGGAGGATATAGAAATTGCCAACGGCCCAGTGGACGGGGTAGATTATCTTTATATAGGAGATGTGGGAGACAATGATCAAGTATATGCCAATTATACCATCTACAGGTTTGAAGAACCACAATTTGAAGAGGCCCACAGAGGTCAAATAGTGGACTTGAACATTGAATATGATGAAATCAAGTTTGTGTACCCAGATAAAAGCCATGACGTGGAAACGCTTATGGTTGATCCTCTCACCAGAGACATCTATTTGGCTACAAAAAGGGACTTCAGGTCTATTTTATTTGTCCTTCCATATCCACAGAATACCACAGAAAGGTTTACAGCTACACAGGTAGGCACATTTTCATTTACAAGGGCTACAGCCGGAACCGTATCCAAGGATGGTATGGAGGTTTTGGTCAAAAATTACGATCGTATTTACTATTGGAAAAGGGAGGCAGGACAAAGTTTTGCTGACTTGATGGCCACCAAACCAGCTTTGGCGCCCTACAACCCTACAGAAGCTCAGGGTGAAGCTATTTGTTTTGACCATGATGGAGGGTATTACACGCTAAGCGAATTTTCGAATGCAATTATTCCAGAACTCTATTATTATAAAAGACTGCAAAATTAAACACTGTAATCATGACTAAACTTTACAACTTACGAACAATGATGCTAGCCTTGCTTTTTGGAGCTACGGCAATAGCATGTACAGATGATGGAGATACTCCTCCAACCCAAGATCCAAATGACGAGGTGGTCGTTTTTGACGATGAGCTTTTGGAGGGTTTTATCAAAAGCGATCTTAACATCGGAGCCAATAATGACATTACTGTTGGTAGATTGGCAAACCTTACCACATTAAATGTTGCCAACACTCAGGTGGCTTCAATTTCCGGATTGGAAAAAGCAACAAATCTGGAAGTATTGAACTTGAACTTTACCAATGTGACAGACATGTCACCTGTAAAAGACCTTACAAGTTTAAAAGAGTTGAACCTTTGGAATCTTGACTTGGAAGGTGAAGGTGCCGCGATCCTTGATTTTGTTCAGAACTTAAATTCACTTGAATTTCTTGACCTGAGGGAAACGCCAACATCTGATATTTCAAGGCTTGCAGGAAAGTCTACTTTGAAGCACCTCAACTTAAGAGAGGCATCTGTATCTGATTTATCGCCGCTTGCAGGTATGACGCAGCTCGAATATTTGAACTTTAACAGGTGTGGAAATATCACAGATATCTCTCCGCTTGATGGTATGGTCAACCTTTATTACCTCAGCTTAAGAAATGCCGAAGTGGGTGATGAGCAGTTTCAGCAATTTGCCCAATATACCAAACTGGTAGAATCCAATATCAGAAACACCGGTATCACGGATATCACTCCATTGGTGACGATTTTTGAGGCGGGAGCTTTTACACAGGAATTATCTGATCTGTATGGAAATAAAATTTCTCTTGATCTTCAGAATAACAACATCACAAATCCATGTGTGATCGCTGAGTGGGTTGATCAATTTCCTCAAGGAGAGCTTGAAGGATGGGATGGTACAACATGTGGCGATATTGCAGAACCTTCTTTCTTTGAAGACGCTGGTCTTGAAGGCAAGGTAAGAGAAATCTTAGGTCTTGGTGATGAGGATGAAATCACTGAGGAATTGCTATTGACTGTAGAAGAGTTGGACCTTAGAGGCACGACTACTTCAAGTGTAGCTGGCGTGGAGAAAATGCCAAACCTTACTTTTGTAAGATTGGATGGTACAGAAGTTACTGATCTTACACCTTTTAGTGAGCATACAAAAATCACTTACTTCAATATCAATAGTGTAACTGGAATCACAGATATTTCCCCACTAGGTAACAATGCTGATTTGGGAGTATTGATTGCGAGAAATATAGCTTTTGGAAATGAGGGGATGGAAACCATTGCCAAATTTAAAAATCTGTGGAGACTGAATATGAGAAACACAGGTGTTACAGACCTTTCAGTTTTGGCTGAATTGATGGAAGAGGGAGCGCTTCAAAACGAAAAAGCACCCGAAGGGGAGGTTGCTATTTTGGATATTAGAGAAATCGAAGCAGACTTTTGTGTGATCGCAGCTTACAGAGACGAAATCGGTGACCTAAGCGGAGGTGACTTCTCTTCTTGTGATTAATACGCCTTTACCAGTTGGTCAATGATCAGCGGATAATTTTAGTATATATTTTTATGATTTTACCACCGGGTTTTGAAATCCGGTGGTATTTTTTTTGCTCTTCGCAATTTGTAATTGCGAAGCTTGATAATTAAAGATTTCTAATCATTAAGATCTAAAGTCAAGGGAGTCAGAAATTTTACAGCCTGATTAATATTCCAAATCATTACAATTCTCGAGAAGCGTTTGCCTCCTTAAAAATTATACCTTGCCGACATCAGCACAATTCTGGTCTCTTGTTTGGAATAGAATTCCTGGGAAAATGAATTTGTCAATGCATTGCCTGCAAACCTTCTGGTGTCAAAAATATCCCTTACACTCAAAGAAATACTTCCCTTATCCTTAAATAGGGCTTTTTGTATAGTGCCATCTATATAGTATTGGGCTAAATCCCTTCCTTGGGCTTCAATTTCCGGTGAATCATAATTACCTGCAAATTGAAGGTTCAATCCAAATGGTAATTTGAAATCCTGTATCAGCTTGAGGTTCCAGGCATAACCCGAATTGGTGAACTCCTCGCTGATATTTGACCCGTCCACCAGAATCCTGTAGATCGTAAAACCTCCATTGATGGAATACCAACTGTTGACTTCACTGCTTCCAATCCATTCCAATCCATAGGATTCTGCAGAAAGCAGATTGTCCGGCTGGGAGAAAGAGATTCCATCTTCCACGGTGGTAATGAAATCAAGCTGACCATTTACCTTTCTATAAAATAGGTTGGTGGTCAAGCTGGAATTTTTGAAGTTGGCAATGTGACCGAGTTCAAATGAGTTGATCATTTCGGGCTGAAGTTCGGGGTTTCCTCGCCTTACATTTAAGCTGTCTGTGATATCTGGAAATGGATTTAACCTCCAAGCGGTCGGCCTGTCGATTCTTCTGCTATAGGTGAATTTTATCGAGTGAATATCACTGACATTATACATTCCCTGCACACTGGGAAATAGGTTGAAATAATTTTGTTTGTTTCGCTCATCAGTATTTTCGAGGTAAGTATCGACCACAGTCATTTCACCTCTCAGCCCAAGTCCATATTCAAACTTAGGTGTACTTGCAGAAAACAAGGCATACCCTGCATGAATTTGATCTTTGTATATAAACCGGTTACTGATCAGGTCATCTTCCAAAAAGCCACCCTCCGACTCATTAAACCTGAAGTATTGGTAGTCATTGTCAAATTTTCTAAGAATGGACTTTAGCCCTGTTTCAAATTTCCCATTTTTCAAAGGTTTGATGTAGTCTGCCTGAAATACCGATATATTACGCACTTCATCTATATAGGCCAATTCCTGACCTGTGAGATTTTCTGGAATTGGATTGAGTGTATTGTTGAAAATATCGATTTCTTGTGTTTTGAATTGATTCCTAAATGAATGGCTTGCCGTAGCCCGGAACAAATGCCCCTTTTCTTTGAAAGAATGTTCAAAAATCAAAGCGTTATCCAAACCTGTATCGGTTTCACTTTCATTATTTCTCCTCACATAGTCAAATGAACGGGGGTTGTTTCCGCCTCTCTCCAATTCTGCGAATAGGGTATTCACCTGCCTGTCAAGACTGGATTGAAAAACTCCCTCATAGCTCAATACACTGTTTCCGAAATAATATTCCGTGCCATAGGTTAAATTATGACCTGCATTTCTACTTGAGCTGGATGTATTTTGCCTTAATTCTTCCTGATCTTCGAATAAAATTCTGGTGTTACGTCTTTCACCTACATTTTTCCAGTCTCGGTAGTTGTAGCCGACAAAAGTATTCCATTTTGCATTGCGGTGGTTGATTCGAGCTCCCAAATTCGTCCTGTTTCTGGTTCCATAGGTTGCTTCAAGTCCACCGTGTGTGCCGAGGTCTGTGCCTTTTTTCAAAATGATATCAATGACACCACCTTCGGCTTCAGCATCATACCTTGCATTTGGATTATTGATTATTCTTATCTCTTCCACTGCGCTGGCCGGTAATTGATCCAGGTTTTGTGTAAGAGAGGAATTCCTTCCGTTGATCAGGATATTGGTGCCGGTACTGCCTCTAATAGATATACCGCCATCTTCAGCCACTGAAATAGAAGGTGTGTTTCTCAGGATATCAAGTAAGGTGCCTCCGATATTGGCCAAGTTGTTTTCTGGAGTAATTGTGATACCTTCCATACTTGTTCTGATAGGAAGTTTATTTGTTTGGACGACCACCTCCTCAAGGTTTTGGCTGTCTCCGGACATTTTGATCTCACCTAATTTTTTTGCTGAGTTGATGCTGATTTTTTCAATCACAATATCATCATAACCTATAAAAAAAGCCTTGAAAGTATAAATACCTTGTGGTGCCTGGAGTGAAAAATCACCATTTTGATCGGTGTCTGAAAATGTGAGTGGCTGATCCTGATTTTCTTGAGAAAACAAGGCTACTTGTACAAAAGCCATTGGTTCATTTGAATCATTATCCAAAAGCGTACCTGTGACAGGGTAGGTTTGGGCTGATACTTTTGTAAATGAAAGTAAGGAAATGAAAGTAAAAAGCAGAATGTATTTGGACTGAAGCACTTGTGATGTTGGTTTAATATTTCACTACAAAACTACAGTCACATTCTGATTCAATTTTGAAGATGCAGTTCAAAAATCAATTGTCATGGTGTGGATGTTGTCCTTATCGACAGCATAACAAAATCTAAAACCATATGTTTTACAAATTTGATTGACAATAGCCAATCCCAGGCCTACAGATTCTATGTGTTTACTTTCTTTTTTGAATCTTTCCATCAATTCAATCGGCTCTTGCTTCAAGGCCTCGCCTGAATTGGAGATTATCAATTGATGGGTGACAAGTGAAATTTTTATCCAACCACCTTTAAAGTTATGTTTAATGGCATTGCTGAGCAGGTTGCTGAACATGATTTCTGCAACAGAAGGATGGATGTTTACAAAAACCGATGGACTGATGTCTGACTGGAATTTGAGTTCACTTAAAGTGATAAGCTCTGATAGGATTTCTATGTTTTTTGTAAGTATTTCTGAAACATCAATTTTAGTACTTGCCTTGAATTCTTCATTTTCAAGTTTTGCCAATAGTCCTAGAGATTTTACTATCCGATGAATCCGCTCATTGTTCTGATATGCAGCATATATCAAGACGGCTTGCTCTTCAGTGATTTCGGAGTTCAAGAGGTTTTCCAATTTGCCGCTTACTACAGCTGTGGGGGTTTGAATTTCGTGGGAAATATTTTCAGAAAACTCCTTTATTTGTCGATAATCTACCAGGAGTTTTTGTGTCATTTTCTCTAAAAAACCATTGAGTTGATCAAATTCTGAAATCTTAGTATCTTCAAAAAGCAGAGGTTCATTTGCTCTAAAATCAAAATTTCTGATTTTTTGCAATGTTGAATGAAATGGGCGCAGTATCCTGTTCGAAATATTCCTAAAAAAGAAAACAATGAATGCAATTTGAATCAAAAAAACCAAAGCCATGGTGTAAACCACCGTTTCTGTGATGTCTTCTGCTTCCACTACAAGATTATAGTAGGAGATTCTATAATGCGTATTGCCGATTTTGAAAGACTTGGAGGCTTTGAGCTGTTTTTCTTCCCTATTCAATGGGTCATGGTAGGCTATGGTATCACTCAATACCAATCCTTCCTCTTTCAAATCAAAGGCGAGTTCGGTGATTTGCAGACGATCACTTTCTAAGGCACTTGGAGATACCCCATTACTGATTCTTTCTGCATAAGCTTCTATTTGCCTTTCCAGCTCCTTTCCCAATTCAAAATCTATTTCAGAAACCAGTTTGCGGTAAATGAAATATCCGCCAATGATTACAGCAAGCAATGTGATGATGAGGTATACGGCTGTTAGTAAATTGAGTAGTCTCATGATTGAATAGGCCCAAATTTATATCCAATTCCATACACTGTAGACAGGTAATCATGGCCACCCCCTTCCGAGATTTTTTTCCGGAGGTTTTTGATGTGTTGATAGACAAAGTCAAAGTTCGAAAGGTTATCCGTGTAATCACCCCAAAGGTGTTGTGCAATGGCATTTTTGCCCAGAACCCTGTTTTTATTGGTTATTAAAAAAACCAAAAGGTCAAACTCTTTTTTGGTTAAGTCCAATGGTTTGCCATGCACACTGGCTTTTAGGTTTTGATATTCTACTTCGATTTCTTCAAATTTCAATACCTCAGTTCCACCAAGTTTTGTCCTTCTGTAAATCGCCTTAATCCTTGCAAGAAGTTCTGCTAAGTGAAAAGGCTTTGGTAAATAATCATCAGCCCCAAGATCAAGACCTTGTAATTTATCTTCAAGTGAATTTTTGGCTGAAATAATAAGGACATTTGGTTTTGACTCCAACCCCTTGATGCTATTCAGCAGACCAAGCCCATTGCCATCAGGCAGGGTTAGATCCAACAATATACAATCATACTCATAGGAAAGTATTTTATCCTGTGCTTCAAAAAGATTCTCAGCTACCTCACAAATGATCCCTTCCTGCGAAAGATATTTAATGATATTGAGAATCATTTCCTGGTTATCTTCTACTAACAACACTTTCATAACCTTTTCTTCAACCAATGAAATTTTTGAATTGGATAAGTAAATAACTGAAAAAAGTTGAAGTAAATCTGAAGTTTGGATTTAATTGTAAAAATGGGCTTTGGCTATCAAATCCATAATGAGAAAATCTATCTTCGACTTGCTAGCAGTAAGAATGATCTCTAGTAGAAGGATAAGTCTCGAAAGCGGAATTGCCTCCAAGAAATCAGCACAAACTGAGTAAGAGCATGCGCAACTTGGGTCAACTTTCATCCATCTATTATTTTTAATATTTTTTGTATAAACAAGGTTTATATGCTTTTGACTCAAATAGATGCAGTATTTATTTGTTGGCTTTGTTTAAACTTCTTACGGAGCAATTTTTGAAACAAGACATTTTTATAAACCAAAAGATAAGCATTATGGCAGAAATTAGAATTGAAAAAGAATCGCCTAAATGGCCATGGATACTATTGATACTAGCTGTAGTAGCTGTCTTGATTTATGTATTTGCCTTTAATGGCACTGATGATCAAACAGATGAAAGAATGCAGCAAGATAGAAATGAAGAAACAACGGGTGATTTTTCGGATACCAGTCATGCTGCCGCAAATAATTCAGTGGTAGCGGTCTATGTAGACTACATCAAGGATGATCCTGATCAGATGGGACTGGATCACGATTTTACCAATGAGGCCCTTATAAGGTTGGAGAAAGCCACCAATGCGATGGCAGATGAAATTGGCTATGACATCAAAAAGGATATGGATGAGGCAAGGACTCATGCAGTTAAGATTACCAAAGATCCATTTGAAACAACTCATGCCAATTCCATCAGGAAATCAGCGGAAATTCTGGCTGAAGTATTACAGAATATTCAGGAAAGAGCTTTCTCAGGTTTGGCAAATGAAGCCAATGAAGTAAAAAATGCAGCAACTGCCATCGATCCCGAAGTACTTACTTTAGATCAAAAAGAAGACATTAAAAATTTCTTCAGAGAGTCAGCTGACTTGCTTGAAAAAATGAACAATAACGCTTATCAAATGCAAAATCATGTCAGAGAACAATAGAAAACTTTATTACCTAGACGACCTTTCCGATTATAAAGTAGCCTCAGATGACAGTGATGTCAGGGGTTGGGAAGTATTAGATGCTGAAAACCGTACGGTAGGAACAGTAGACCGTTTGCTAGCAAATAAGGAAACAAAAAAGGTTGTTTACTTGGACATTGAAGTAGACCAGAGTTTGATTGAAGTAGGTCATGAGATCTATAACAAATCCGCAAACGAAGGAGCGCACGAGTTTATGAACCAAGAAGGAGATAATCATTTGATCATTCCGATTGGACTTGTGAAGCTTGATACAGAGAACAAGAAGGTTTTAACTAACGAAATCGATCATACTACTTTTTCCAAAACCAAACGATTCAGTAAAGGACAGAATTTAGATCGTAATTATGAAGTTACAGTCCTAGAACAGTATTTCCCGGAAAACAGGGTCAATGAAGATGATCAGCTAGAGGATGAATTCTACAACCGTCAAGAATTCAAACATCCACGAGAAGAACATTGATAGTTCTTTTAAATCAATTAATATCTAAACCCCTGGAAATGTATTTTTTCCGGGGTTTTTACTGGAATGCCCAACCCACAAAAATCCCATAATTGGGTTTGAATACTTTTTCTGGCCCATATTGGTCCAGATTCGCTCCCAAACCAAAACTCAAGGCCTCTTTTTTGAGACCTGCACGTAGCTGAAGAAAACTACGGGCGTGTAAGTTTTCGGCAAATCCATGAATATACATGTATTGAAGTCTTGTGTACAAACCCAAGGAATCGTTGATTTTTGGCTTGTATTCATATATACCAAAAAGTTCCACACTTCTGCTTGAGTTGAGGAAAAATGAAGCAATAGAAACAGCTACCCACTCTCTATTGGCAAATTCATGTTGTACACCAGCCAATGGTGCAAAACCGACCTTATTATTGATAGTAGTACCCGCCACCAAGCCGAAGTTTTTATAAAAATTGTAACTGATCAGGACAGGCATTACCAAATCCATTTCATTCAGATCATTGCTGTAATCAGCAGTAAAAGTAGCCACACTCAAAAATCCAAATTTACTCTCTGGAGCAAATTCCTTTTTGACTACCATTTGAAAGAATAGCCTTTCGTGACCTGCCATAAATTCCACTGGTGTAGGAACTTTTGGTTTTTGGAACTGTGCTCTAAGTACGCTTGGCATTGCCAAAAGTAAGAGCAGTAGCAAATATAGCTTTTTGTTAAAATCGAAAATGTTGAATTGTGCCATGATCAGAACTTTTTTTTGCAAAGTTCAGCCAATTAGCCCAAAAAAAGGTTGTCCTATGTCAACGTTTTACAACTTCGACTTTAACCGACTTAAGGTGTGGGGAGTTATGCCTAGGTAGCTTGCTACTACTTTATTGGAAATGCGGCTTAAAATTTTAGGTTGGTTTTTTAACAACCATTGTACCCTTTCCAAGCTGTCAGTACCTTGAAAATCATAAATTCTCCTTTGGGTAGTGATGTAAGCTGATTCTAGAATATGTCTGTAAATTTTATTGATAGAAGGTTCAGACTCCACCAAGTCATAAAAGTCATCCTTGTGTATGATCAGCACTGTGGTTTTTTCCAGGCATTGGATGTTTTCAAAGGCAGGCAATCCGGTGATCAGGCTGGTGAAACTGGTGCCGAACTTGCCTTCAAAAGCGATGTAACGGGTATTTTCGATCCCTTCTTTGTTGGTGGTGAATAATCTCATGCAACCGGAAATGATAAAATAATTGTGTTTACACACTTCCCCTTCACGAAGTAAGTATTCGTTTCTTTTGAATGTCTTTTCTACAAAATATGGAGAGAGCCTTTCCAGAATCTTATCATCGGCATTGGCGTGGAATTTGAAATATTCTTTGAGTAAAGGGTGCATAGATTCAATTTCCCATTTTTTTTTGAATCTCAGTGGATTTTTGAATTAAGATTTCAGATTTTAGATTTAAAAAATCGCCAACATTCAAGTGATATGCAGTTTTGAAAGCTAGGCCTGATCGGGGCTGCCGCCATGATGTGCCCCCGGAGTATATCCTTGCGTCTTTGCGTGAAATAGATTTAAACTGTTTTTGAGTAAGGAGGGCAATCACTAACTTGTCCATTCATTCAGAAATTATGCTTGACAAAAACCTCAAAATCCGTTGTTGGATTGAAATGGACCAGGCCAAGTTTTTTGGACCAGGTCGAGCCAGGTTATTGGAACTGATTGAGGAATTGGGTTCTTTGTCCAAAGCGGCCAAAGCCATGAACATGTCCTACAAAAAAGCCTGGGATATGGTACAAGACCTCAATAATCGGGGTTCTAAGCCGTATGTACACCTGCAAAAAGGAGGGAAGGATGGCGGCTTTGCTGAATTGACCCCTCATGGATCTGCCTTACTTCAAAAATACAGAGAATTGGATCACCATCTTCAAGGTATTTCTAAAAGCCAAGAAGACCTTTTAAATCTTATTTAGAATGTCAAAACACATATTTTGTTTCAATTGTAAAAGCGATATATATATTTGTATATAACGATATCAACTCAATATGAAACCTTCCCACATATTCCTATTGGTTTCCATCATTTTGGTACATTTCTCTTGTGATGAGCCTTCTAAAGTCGGATTGATACATAATACTGTTTTGTCTTTTTCCGGAGATTTTCAACAACCATTTACCATAGATATGGATGGGTTGAAAGCAATGCCTGTGCAATCTGTCTTGGGAAAAGACAAAGACGAGCAGACTTATGAATTTCAGGGCGTTTGGTTACGTGACCTGATACAAAAAGCAGGAATTGAATTTGGAACAGGCCTAAAAGGTAAAAATCAGTCGCAATATATTTTGACGGAGGCATCAGATGGGTACAAATCAGTTTTTTCTTTGCCAGAAATAGATCCTGAGTTTTCCGGAAAACAAATTTTGGTGGCTTATGCTAGGGCTGGCGAACCTTTGGGAGAAGGAGTGGGGCCTTTCAGAATTATTGTGCCGGAGGAAAATCTCCATGCAAGGTGGGTAAGGCAATTGGTTTCTGTAAAGTTGGTAAAAATTGAATAGGCTTTGATGAAAATTACAAAAGCAGTGTTTTCTGTTATAATATTATATTTAATAGTCTTTTGGTTTGGACCGCAAGATCTTCAAGCCCAGGGTAAAAAAGCAACGGTAACGATTGCTGCTGCAGCTGATTTGAGGTTTGCCATGGACTCCATTATTCATCTTTACCCTAACAAGAGCGACGTTCAGGTGATTTATGGATCTTCAGGCAAGTTTTTCGAACAGTTGACAAAAGGCGCTCCATTTGATATTTATTTCTCGGCTGATATGGAATATCCCAAAAAGCTTGAGACGATGGGTAGGACTGGTTCGGAGATATATGCTTATGGGATAGGAAGGTTGGTCATATGGTCAAAAAGCAAAGGCATTGAACTCAACTCTGTAGAAGATCTTTCTTCTGATAACCTTAAGAAAATCGCCATTGCCAATCCACGCCATGCCCCCTACGGTATGCGTGCAGAGGAAAGTCTCAAGCATTATGGTGTTTATGAGAAAGTGAAACCCAAACTGGTTTTTGGGGAAAATATCTCCCAAACAGCACAGTTTGTAAGTACAGGCGCGGCAGATGCCGGTATAATTGCCTTATCATTGGCATTATCACCAACCATGCAAAAAATCAATTCTGATTTTATCCTTATCCCTGAAAATACCCATCGGCCTCTTTTGCAAGGTGCTATCATTACCCAAAGGGCAAAAGAAAACAAGGAAGCAAAAGCCTTTTTTGAATTTGTCCAAAGTGAGAATGCAAAGGCCGTTTTGGCTTATTTTGGATTTAGACAACTTTGACAACAATGGATTATACGCCTTTTTGGATATCGATCAAACTAGCGGGCATTACCACAGCGGTATTGTTTGTGATTGGTGTTCCTTTGGCATATTGGTTGGCATTCAATCCGCGCAGGTACAAGGTCTTGTTTGAGGCCATCGTGTCGCTGCCTTTGGTTTTGCCTCCTACAGTTTTGGGATTTTACATATTGTTGGTATTGAGTCCCGAAAGTGGGCTTGGTGCTTGGTTTGAAGAATACCTGGACTTGCGTTTGGTGTTCACCTTTGAAGGGCTTGTCATTGCATCTGTATTTTATAGCCTGCCTTTTATGGTGCAGCCTCTGCAGTCCGGATTTAGGTCTGTGCCGATTACATTGGTAGAGGCTTCTTACTCTTTGGGGAAAAGCACTTGGACCACATTGTTGCGGGTTATTTTACCCAATATGACAGGAGCTTTGCTTACAGCAGGGATATTGACTTTTGCCCACACTATTGGTGAATTTGGGGTGGTTTTGATGGTAGGAGGGAACATCCCCGGCCTCACTCAGGTGATTTCAATCAGTATTTATGATGAAGTGGAAGCGATGAATTATGGCTTAGCCAATGAATATTCCCTTATTTTGTTGCTCTTCTCTTTTGTGATCTTATCCCTAGTCTACCTTTTCAATTACCAAAAAAGAAAGGCGGTGAGGTTGTTATGATGGAGCTTGATATTAAGAAAAAACTTTCCGGTGCCAATGGACCATTCGAACTTCGAGTGCAAACTGAGATCAAGAAGGGTGAGTTCCTTACCTTATATGGTCCTTCCGGTGCAGGGAAAACCAGCGTGATCAGGATGTTGGCTGGATTGATGAAGCCTGATCAGGGAAGAATCTCTGTGAATGAGCAACTTTGGTTTGACAGTGTGCAAGGTGTTCACCTCAAAACAAGGCTACGTTCCATTGGGATGGTTTTTCAGGAATACTCCCTTTTCCCAAACATGACAGTCAGGGGTAATCTTGTTTTTGCTTTGCCAAAAGGAGAAAATGAAAGCTGGGTAGACCATATTTTAGGCATGGTTGGTCTCTTGTCACTTCAGGATAAAAAGCCAGGCTTGCTTTCAGGTGGGCAAAAACAAAGAGTGGCATTGGCTAGGGCTTTGGT
The DNA here is from genome assembly GCF_003003005.1 of Mongoliibacter ruber. Taxonomy (GTDB): domain Bacteria; phylum Bacteroidota; class Bacteroidia; order Cytophagales; family Cyclobacteriaceae; genus Mongoliibacter; species Mongoliibacter ruber. Next base: position 94,395 of record NZ_PVTR01000012.1, on the reverse strand, counting down.
CAGGAAACCTCAACTTTTGCTTTTAGACGAACCGCTTTCTGCTTTGGATACTGCTATGCGCAACAAACTGCAGGATGATATCTTACAACTCCATGCTGAATTGGGGCTCACCACTGTATTGATTTCGCATGATTACCATGAGGTGAAAAAAATGTCGGACAGGGTCTTGGTGATAGAGGAAGGGCAATTGGTCAAACAAGGCAAAGCTGAAGATATTTTTTAGGAATCACCGGTCATATTTGTAATCCTGCCATATAATCTGTTTTTTTAATTAATTGAGTGCCTAAGACTTAGAATCTTTAAAGGTCTTTTGCTATTTAATAATCATGTCTGACGAGATCAGAAAGTGTATTCCCTTAACCAAATAGCAGGGTTTAGTGCACTCTTTTTCACCCATAAGCCATTGTAAAATGAAACATTTCGGTGTATTGATTTTCTTCTTTTGCAGCTTTCAATATGCTTTGCAGGCACAAACAGACAAACCTAGTTTTTTGATTGGGGTGAATCCAAGTGTTACGGTTGAGCCATTTTACGAAAGGGGAGAATTTGATATCAATGTGCTTCCCGTTGTTTTTCAGAAAAGATTGGCCGAGCGGGTAGACTTGAGACTGACCAGTATTCTCAACTTAGGAATACGTAGCGAAAGAAATCAAATCAGCCATTATGGCTTGGAAGTAGCCTCACCCATTTTCTTTAAAAAAAATGAAAGCATATACTCTCAAGGCTTTTACACAGCACCGATAATTAGCCTTACTCAAAACAGACTAGAGCAGCATCACAACGTGGGGCTATGGGTAGAACCAGGATATCAATTTTATTTTGAAGACAAATTCTCTCTATCCCTAGGTTTACAATTTGGAGCGACATATTTTACCTATGCTACACAAGATGATAGTTGGGGATCACATTTTGGGGTTAAGGTGATTTTTGGAAGGTGGTTTTAAACAAAAACACCTCCGGAGTATCCATCCAGAGGTGCAATGTCATTGATTTGTAATTTTTATTTAAGCTTTCTCCAACTGTGGTGCAGGAACCGAACCCATTTTTTTCAAAAAGTTATAGTGAGATTTTACTGCCGAAAAGAAGGTTTCATTTTCATGATAGGGAAGACCAAATTCTTCAGCTGTGCTTTTCACAATTTCAGAAATAGCCGGATAATGGATATGGCAAATGTTTGGAAAGAGATGGTGCTCTATTTGATAGTTTAAGCCACCAAACATGGATGTGACAAAACCATTCTTCCTAGCAAAATTGGCAGTTGTTTTCATTTGATGAACAGCCCATGGATCAGAGATGCTTTTGTTGGTATTTGGTTCTGGCATATCAGTCTCCTCAACAAGGTGGGCCAATTGGAATACATTGCCCATTACCATTCCCTCAGCAAAATGCATTACCAAAAGAATGGCCAAAACTGTCGGCCATGTAAAAGGCATGAATACCAAAGGGAATACCAGGAACAAAGTATAGTAAAGTGCCTTATAAGCAAAGAGCTTGACATACTCTGAAGTAGGTGGTTTACTGTTTTTTTCTCTCAATGATTTGTCAAAAAACTTCATGTAATCCTTCTTAAAAAACCATGAAAGTGATGATAGAGAATACAACATAAATGAATAGATATGCTGATATTTATGTATCGGTTTCCATTCTTCGGTATCATTGATTCTGATGATGCCCGGTGCGACTTCCAAATCAGCATCATGTCCGACGATATTGGTATAGGTATGATGAATTTGATTATGTGTTATTTTCCATACATATTCATTGGCACCGATAAAATTGAAAAACCAACCTAAAGAGGAGTTTACCCATTTTTGGTCAGAGTATGAACCATGAAGCGCATCGTGGCATATATTAAAACCGATCAAAGTCATATTGATTCCCAATGAAGCTGCCAAAATAAAATGTACAATAAGTGGGAAATTACCAAAAACCAAGAGTACATAAAGACTTACCAAAAGTACCAGAAGAATAATGGTTTTTGAAACCATTTTCCAATTGGCTTTTTTGGAAATGTTATTTTCTTCGAAATAAGCATTCGTATTGTTCCGTACTGTTTGAAGAAATAAGGACCTATCGCTTTCTATAAATTTTAATTTTCTGGACATGCAGGTATTCTATCTAGTTTTACTCCTGGTTAGGGATTTGCTTTTTTAATAAAGGTTCTCAAAATATGAGATGTGGTTTTTAAGGATAAAAAGGACTTGAATCAAAAAAGTTGAAGATCTGCCAATATGGCTTCAAGCTCAGGTCTTGTTTTGACTAGTTTTGCTGAAAGCCTATCCAACATGCTTTCCCTAGTGCCTTCCTGATAATCAAAATCTTGGTCAACTAATTCTGGAAAGATTCTTTTCAACATGATTTTTTGTTCTCTCCAACTTCTTAATATGTTCATGGATACTAAATTTAACTATGTGATATGGTTGTAAACAGGTGTTTGGGGTGTGATTAAACAAAATCCATTTGTGAATTCTTATTTGATGATTCTTAAAATGCTATTTTACATAATTTAAGAGAAAATCAAAAGCTCTGCTTTTAACCTATTGCAAATCTACCTTATTACAAGGTAACACTAATTACATCATATAAAGTTTAACTTATATATTTCGCATGTTTTTAGTTGGGACGTTCTCCAAGTTTTTTTCATGTGTACGAGTAAATATTTTTCTCAATTATATGCCTTGAGGTCATTGATTAGGCTATAATAATTGTGGCAATTATGTAAGCATTAGTATTATTTTTATAAAGGTTTTTAAGTTAGAAACTGCAAAATTTGTATTACACAAACAGACAAAAAGAAATACCTTATTAAAACTTATCCTAATAAAATGTACGGAGGTGGTTTTAGTGATAAGTTAATAAGGGTTTTTTCAGGCTTGAAACTATCAGGATCTTTTGGTTTCAAGTCAATAACTGACCTGATATTTTTTCACCTTGACTTTTTTATAAATAGCAAACAGGAAAACACCAAAGTACTAAAAAGAAAGACTCTAAAATTAAATAAACGCTATAACTAACCGACTATAAAAGTTATGATAACAAAATTGAATTTGAAGAAAAAATATGATGTAGGCGATGAAGTATGTTCAAAATTAAGCCCGGATGAGGTCTTGATTGTGAAAAGGCATGTTGATGGCTTGTATTTTTGCAATATTAAAGGCACCTCAGAAAAAATAGAAAAAGCATATTTTGAAATTGAGCTAAAGGAATTGCCAAAAATGGTTTCCGAAGAGTATAAAATTAGACAAAGGCTTTACTGATTTTTTCAAACCGAATGACAAATAGCTGGCATGGAAATGTAAGTTGTTAGTAAATAAGTGGTTGTTTTTTGTTTTATAAGTACAGCTATATTTCTTTCAAAATAAGATAAGAATATGCCGACAGAGCTAGTTCATTTTCCAAAACCACTTCAGTATCCAGCAATACATTAAGCCATTTACTTCCTTTTAATGAATCAGGAATTTGTATTTCACTGTCTTTTCCTAAGGTATTGACCAGAACTACCACCTCCTCATTTTGGAAGGTTTTTTTGAAAGACAAGATAGCGGCCGTTGAACCAAGATTTTCCAAGACTCCCTTTCTGACAGCATTACTTTCTGCTCTGAACTTCAAAATACGCTTGTATTCTTCGAGAATATGAGGATTTTGTGCCCAGTTGATCCTGTAATTTGTCCCGAAAAAGAAGGGGATTCTATCCGAAACTCCTATTTCCTGTCCATTATAGACCATTGGAACACCACCAAAATAAGAAGTGATCAAAAATGCAGCTAGGGATCCTTCAATTGTGTTGAAGACATTTTGAGGAGTGTCCTCCCATGCGTTGTCATCATGATTGGTGGTGAACCTTAAGATATCAGCGCCATTTGGGACATTCCTATAGTCAGCCTCATTGGAAGTAAATAAGTCACTTGCCTGTCTTTGTTCTCTAAAAACCTCTTTGAGCCTTGCTTGAAAATCCCAACCAAATATCAAGTCAAAGTCTGCATTGAACAGTTGTTTGTCAGCTGATTCTGCAAACATGATGATATCTCTGTCCGGAATATCCCTCAATTCTTCTATGGCTTCGGTCCAAAAATCAACTGGAACACCTCCCGCAAAATCACAACGATAGCCATCGACATTGGCTTCCAAGACCCAATACTTCATCACATCAATCATCTCCGACCGGAGAGTAGGATTATCGTAATTCAAGGCAGCCACATCACTCCAGTTCTCGGCAATCATGATATTACCTGATCCATCTTGCTTGTACCAGGATGGGTTTTCTGTTATCCACTTATTATCCCAGGCTGTGTGATTGGCTACCAAATCCAAGATGACAGCCATTCCTCGCTCATGAGCTTCCGATACAAGTTTTCTCAAATCTTCCATATTACCATAAGAAGGATTGATATCGTAAAAATCCCGAACAGCATAAGGTGAGCCAAATGCTTTTTCCTGTCCAATTGGATGTATAGGCATCAGCCAAATGACGTTTATTCCCAAATCCTGAATTTCATCTAGCCTTTGACGTACACCATCAAGATTTTTCTGTTGACTGAATACCAGTGGGTTGACCTCATACATATTGATGTCAGAGATTTCAGGTACTCCGGCGAATGGAGTACCGTATTGCACAAATTTTTCATCTTCAATGACTTTATCATTGTCAGGGAAATTTGTTTCAGTATTGCAAGACACCAAAAACAAAGTATATATAAAGGGGACAATCAGTGAATATGTTTTTTTCATCAGGTTTATCTATTTGATATGCTGCTTGGGTTTTTCAATCCTTTATTAGGATTATAGTTTTATTCTACAAAGTAGCCCGTCATTTTTCCTCATGACTAGGATATTAAAATTAACTCACTTAAAACTATTGACTATTGCCCAATCATTGACTGTTTTTTTAACATTAAATTTTCAATTTATATTTTTTATGTATATCCGCTTTCATGCCAGTAGAATCTAAATAATAGAATTAACCTGTGATTTCGAACCAACATCAATAAATATCCAATATCTATTAGTATCCGTTTGCCAATAAACCCTCGTTTAATTGATTAGTGGCATGATTGCGGATAATCATAATATTTTTCTTTTCGATTGGTAAATAGTTTTGCGATAAGGAATTATTTTGGTTCAAAAGGAGTCTTATTTTTACAAAGCCAGTGTCTTAATGGATGAAGCCGAATTGTTGCCTTAACCCATTAAAATTATCTTTAAAGGAAATTGAGCTTATTAATTATAGGGTTTTTGCTTATTGCATAAAGTTTCAAATATGGGTTTAACGATTGAAAATATATTATTAGTTGGGTCAGTATTGTTATTTATTAGCATACTTGCTGGCAAGACATCTTACAAATTTGGAGTCCCGACCTTGGTTTTGTTCTTGTTTATAGGAATGGCTGCAGGGACAAATGGCTTTGGGATTGAATTTGACAATCCACGTACAGCACAGTTTGTGGGCATAGTTTCTTTAAATTTCATTCTGTTTTCCGGAGGCTTGGATACTTCCTGGAGATCAATCAAGCCTGTCTTGGGTCAGGGAATTATGCTTTCAACTGTTGGGGTTCTGATGACAGCTGTTTCAGTGGGGGTTTTTGTCTGGTGGATTACAGATTTCAACATTTATGAAGGTCTACTCTTAGGTGCAATTGTTTCTTCAACAGATGCCGCAGCGGTCTTTTCAATTTTGAGGTCAAAGAGTCTTGCTTTGAAATATAAACTTAGGTCTACTTTGGAATTGGAGAGTGGGAGTAATGACCCCATGGCCTATGTATTGACCATTGCTTTTTTGGGCTTAGTCACCAATCCTGACTTGGGTTATTTGGAATTGGTAACCCTCTTTTTCAGTCAAATGATCATTGGAGCTGCTATGGGATTATTATTTGGTTGGATAAGCAAATTTTCAGTTAATAGGATAAATCTAGGTTTTGAAGGCCTTTATCCAGTTTTGGTGATTGCCTTAATGTTTGTCACCTTTTCCTTTACGGATTTGATTGGAGGGAATGGTTTTTTGGCGGTTTATCTGTGTGCCGTATACCTTGGGAATCAGGATTTGATCCACAAAAGAACGATTTTGAAGCTTTTTGATGGCTTGGCTTGGCTCATGCAGATTGTCCTTTTCTTGACTTTGGGGCTTTTGGTCAATCCTTCGGAAATCATACCGCTTATGGGTCTAGGTTTGGCCATTGGTTTGTTTTTGATTTTTGTATCAAGACCGATTGGAGTATTTGCTTCATTACTGCCTTTCAAAATGAAAATGCGAAGAAGGTGGTATGTATCTTGGGTTGGCCTGAGAGGTGCTGTACCGATAGTGTTTGCGACATATCCGCTCATTGCCGGCATTGACAAGGCCAATACAATTTTCAATATTGTCTTTTTTATTTCTTTGACTTCTGTCTTATTGCAGGGGACTACCTTATCCAGGGTGGCAGATTGGTTAAAAGTAGCCTTACCTGAAAAATTAAAACCGAGATCACCATTGGATTATTTTCTGGATGAACCTCCTAAAACTTCCATGGTAGAAGTCAATATACCGGAAGACAGTAAAGTGATTGGAAAAAAGATCCTTGATGTAGGCTTTCCGAAAAGTGCAATTATAGCGATGTTGAGAAGAAAGGGGAAGTACCTCACTCCAAACGGGCAGACTGAAATTGAAGCCAATGATCAATTACTGGTTTTGGCAGAAAATAAAAAATCCATAGAAGATGTCTTTCAAAGCTTACATCTTCCAGTCCCTGACATGAGTGATGACTGATCTTTATCCATTAAAAACGATGCACTTGAAGTGGCGCCCAAATATCTCATTGATCATGCTTGTTGTATTCAGCCTAAGTATTGTATTGGGGGTGTCGCTAAAAAAAGAGTATTTCTATGGACTTCACCATTCTGAATTACTGAATGAATATGGCGGGCAGTTTGATCTTATTTCTATCAACCCAAAAAATCAGTGTCAGCAGCTATTGCCCAAAATAAAAATTTCATCTTTTCAGGCTGATTTGTTTGGGAAAAATGAAGGTTTTGAGCAAAATGTTTTTTCGAATTTTTTATTTGCTCAAAGCTTTGGTTTTAATTTCCCTTTTAAAAAATCCAAAATAGGAAGATTTTACTACTTTCATGGCTTTTGGTGAGATTGTCAATTATAGGGCTTTGTGCCCATTTTATAATTTTCAAATTATCTAAATCAAAAAACCATGGACTATAATACTTTGGCCCTATTGCTTTTAATTATTCTAATCATATTTATACCTTATTTAATATTCAAAAAGGAAAAAATCAACTCCGAAGGAACTGCTGGTAAACTATTTAATGCCTATGCTGAAAGGCTAGAGGTTAATTGTGATATAGTTGATATATGGAGAGATACTTATGGGATTGGCTTTGATTCCAAAAAGAAAACACTCATTTATGTCAATGTAGTCAGTAATGTTCAAAGTTGTATTGGATTAGAAGATTGTAAGGAAGTTTACCTTCATCAAAGCGAACAAACCAATACCAATTTTGGGAAAAATAAAGTAAAAATTGAGTTTGTTTATTTGAAAATTATACCTGATTCAATCCACGAAGAGGCTTATAACATAGAATTATATAACCACAATTTGCATGGGCTCGATGGAGAGTTACAACTTGGTCAAAAATGGAAAAAAATAATTGCAACGCATATTGGTTAGTTTACCAATCATTTTGTTGACGAAGATTTCGAGACGCATAAATTACTAGAGTTTATTTATCCAATCTTACAATAGATAGGGTTTTGGGAAGAATGAATAAATGAGTCAAAAAGTTAATTAGTAGCCGGTACCAAATTAACAATCCTTAACCCACCTAGTTGATATTGGGTCTACTATTTGCGTAGACCCAAAATATGAACAGTATGAACTACTATATTTTCAAGGTATTTTTGATTTTTGTCTCTTTGCCTTTTCTGATTTCACAAAGGGTTCCGCAGGCCAAGTACTTGCCATTGATACCTATGTATCAGGATTCGCTTTTTTCGGGACCGAAAACTGTCGGTAGATTGGAGAATAGGGAAATTGATGAAGCCAGTGGATTGGCTTTTTCAAGAGTGCATGCTGGGATCCTCTATACCCACAATGATAGCGGTGGTGATCCTTTCGTGTTTATCTTGGATACTTTAGGGAAAGACCAAGGGAAAATCATTCTGGAAGGAGTCAAAAACAGGGATTGGGAAGATATAGCAGTAGGACCGGGGCCTCAGGCCAATACTTCATATATCTATGTGGGCGAAATCGGGGACAATAATGCAGGGCATCGTGAAATACAAATCCATCGCTTTCCTGAACCAAAGAAGCTTGAAAAATCACAAAAGGTCAAACCTGAAACATTGACTTTGGTCTACCCCGACGGGCCTAGAGATGCCGAAACGCTGATGATTGACCCCATCACAAAGGATATTTTTATTCTTTCCAAAAGAGACAGTGCTAACATCCTCTATAGGACCACGCAGGATGCGTTTGGAAAAAAGGGGAAAGTAGAACTTGAGAAGGTGATGACTCTTGACTTTACCATGTCCGTGGCAGGAGATATTTCTTCAGATGGCTCGCAGATACTGATCAAAAATTACCTTGCTGTTTTTTATTGGCAGCGAAATCCTGGAGAAACAATTCCTGAAGCGCTGTCCAGAAATCCGGTGATCTTGCCTTACAAACCCGAGCCACAAGGTGAAGCCATTGCTTTTGACCCATTGGGGAAAAGTTATTTTACGCTGAGTGAAAAAAGGTTTCAAATAGAACCTGTCTTGTACCGGTATCACAAAAAATAACTAATTTGTACCTTCAATGGAAATTTATGCCACTACAGACGACTTCAAATATTTTAATGGTCAGACCGGCCAATTTTGGTTTTAACCCCGAAACTGCGGAAAGCAATTTTTATCAAAAAAGAGATGCCAGAACTCCCCAAGAAATCAATAAGGCAGCGCAAAAGGAGTTTGATGATTTCGTTTCCTTGTTGGATGAAAAAGGGGTGAATGTAATTGTTGTCGAAGATACAGAAGATCCGAAAAAAACAGATGCTATTTTCCCGAATAACTGGTTCAGTACCCATGAAAATGGAAATGTAGTACTTTACCCAATGTTTTCTGCCAATAGGAGGTTTGAAAGACGAATGGATATTGTCGAGATGTTGATGAAAAAGGGGTTTAAAGTCGATGAGATAGTAGACCTTACTTTTTTTGAAAAAGACAATCAGTTTCTAGAGGGGACTGGAAGTCTGGTTTTGGATAGGGTACATAAGATTGCTTACGCTTGTAAGTCTGTCAGAACGCATGAAGTACCATTGGCCTATTTTTGCAGGTTGATGGACTATGAGGAAGTGGTTTTTGATGCTGCCCAAAGCATTGATGGCATTGTCTCCTCTATCTACCATACCAATGTCATGATGCATGTGGGATCTGAGTTGGCGATTGTTTGTTTGGATAGTATTCCTGTAGCCACAGAAAAACTCAGGTTACAGAAATTTCTGGGAAAGACAGGTAAAAAGATGATACCTATCACTGAAAAACAGAAGTTTAACTTTGCTGGAAATATGCTTGAGGTGCAAGGGAAAGAAGGAAACAAAATCACAGTAATGTCTGAGACTGCCCGCCAGTCACTGGGAGATGTACAACTCAACGCCATCAAGCGATACACAGATGTTATAGTCCCTAAGATACCTACTATAGAGAAATTAGGCGGTGGTTCCGTCAGGTGTATGATGGCTGAGATTTTTCTTCCTTCAATGTAAGCTGGCGATTTTGATCGATTGAATATTGATCGTCTCTACTTTGATGTTTTTGGTTTTGGCTGTAACCTTGAAATTTTCTATCACTTCCAATACATCATAATCGATCACCTTTGAATTGCTGCCATCAATGATGACATGCTTATCTTCTTCGATTTCATCCAAGGTTTTGATTAGAGATCCTTTATTCAAAAAGCTAACCTCTTCAGAGAGTTTTATCCTAATGGTGTTGCCTTTTGTGGTCGTACTTTCCTCCAAAACATGTGAATTCTCATAGTTCCTGATCAGAATGTAAATTACCGCTACACACATTCCAAGACCGATTCCGACTAACAAATCAAAAACCACGATTCCGACTATGGTAATGATGAAAGGTAAAAACTGATCCCAACCGAGTTTTGCCTGTGTCTTGAAAAGAGAGACTTTGGTGAGTTTGTAACCTACTTGCAAAAGTATGGCTGCCAAACAGGCTAGTGGGATGAGGTTGAGTAATCCTGGAATCAACATTACTGAAGCAAAAAGTAAAACCCCATGTACCAAGGCTGACATCTTGGTTTTGGCTCCTGAGGTGACATTGGCTGAGCTTCTTACAATCACAGCTGTCACTGGCAGCCCTCCGATAAACCCATTGATCATATTGCCTATCCCTTGCGCAAATAGCTCTTTATTGGGGGGCGATACCCTTTTATATTGGTCTATTTTATCAGCCGCTTCCAAGCTGAGTAATGTTTCAAGACTGGCGATGATCCCAATGGTAATGGCTACAATCCATACCTCAGAACTTAGAATTTGAGAAAAATCAGGAAAAGTAAGCAAATTGGCAAAATCTCCCAAGCTGCTAAGTATTGGCAGAATTACTTTGTCTTCAGTATCCAAATAGAGCACGGGTATAAAGAACTTAAATAGTTTGTTCAATCCTACGCCCAGCAAGACGACCACCAGTGGGCCGGGAACAAGTTTACCAAAAACACCCCTTTTGAAAGCGGGGAGATCCCAAATGATCAGAATGCTTAGTGAGACAATGGTGATGATTACAGCTCCCCAATCAATCACACCTGTCAAATTCCCCAAATCTCTTACAGCTCCCCAATCATTGATAAAGGGGATATATTCGCCAAGGTTTTTGGTTTCGTTCACACCAAAAGCATATGGGATTTGTTTGATGATCAAAATGATACCTATTCCAGCCAACATACCTTTGATGACAGAGGTGGGGAAATAATAGCCTATGATCCCTGCTTTGAGGATACCAAATATAATCTGAATGATACCTGCCAATACGACGGCAGAAAGAAATACTTCAAAAGACCCCAATTCTGTAATGGCAGTGAGAACTATGACAGTAAGGCCTGCGGCTGGCCCAGATACTGAAGTATGAGATCCTGAAAGAGATCCCACTACGATACCGCCAACAACTCCGGCAATAATCCCTGAAAACAGTGGGGCCCCTGAAGCCAATGCAATTCCGAGACATAGGGGCAGGGCTACCAAAAACACTACAAGTCCTGCAGGAATATCACTGCCTAGGTGTTTGAAAAGGTTAGGGGAAGAGTTCATGAAATTGCTGGGATAGGAAAGTGACCGGTCACTTAAATAAATTTATCATTTTTATGTGAAATTAAGTCCTTTGTTGGAAGATACTTTGAATATCAATAAAAGTGAAATGACCTAATAAGTCTATTTACTGTTTTTTTTACTTGGAAATGTATCTTGTTTTATTCTTCTCTCCGTAAGCCTTTACAATTCCCATATCCACTACAGCATTCAGATCCCGACTAGTCTCCTACCGCAGACTTCCCTAACAATTTACATCTTACAAAGTACTTGGTACAATAAAAAAACACCCACCCAAAACCAAAAGGCTTCAAGTGGGTGAAAAAAAAGGTCAATAAAGCCCCGTATAATTAAAAGGGCTGATTTTTTTCAATTCTTCTTTGACTTCTGATGAAACCTGAAGGTTTTCGACAAACTCTTGGATTGAAGATTTTGTGATTTTAGAGTTTGTTCTGGTCAGTTCTTTAAGCGCTTCGTAAGGTTTTGGATACCCCTCTCTTCTTAAGATTGTCTGTATGGCTTCAGCTACCACAGCCCAGTTTTCTTCAAGGTCCGCTTCTATGGCAGCGGGATTCAGCTCCAATTTGCCCAATCCCTTGAGCAATGATTCGAAACTTATCAGCATATGTGCCAAAGGTACGCCAATGATCCTCAAAACAGTACTGTCGGTCAGGTCTCTCTGAAGGCGGCTGATAGGAAGTTTGGCTGCAAGATGCTCCAAAAGTGCATTGGCAATACCCAGGTTTCCTTCTGCGTTTTCAAAATCAATAGGGTTGACTTTATGAGGCATTGCGGATGAACCTACCTCACCAGCTTTGATTTTTTGTTTGAAATAATTCATGGCAACATACTGCCAGATATCTTTGGACAAATCCAACAAAATGGTGTTGATCCTTTTAAGCGCATCAAAACTCGCGGCCAGGTTGTCATAATGTTCTATTTGGGTAGTTGGGTAGCTCCTTTCCAAGCCAAGGTAATCGCCCACAAAAGTACTGGCGAAACTGTTCCAGTCAATTTCAGGATATGCTACATGATGGGCATTCATATTTCCAGTGGCTCCACCGAATTTTGCTGAATAAGGCACTTGGTCAAATAGAGCCAATTGCTTTTCAAGTCTATTGACAAAGACCTGGATTTCTTTGCCGAGCCTCGTAGGTGAGGCAGGTTGACCATGTGTTTTAGCCAACATAGGGATTTCCCTCCAATCATTTGCCTGAGTCTCCAGCTTGCTGATTACCTTTTTCAAAGTAGGAAGAATCACTTGTTCCAGTCCCTCTTTGAGCATCAAAGGTGTGGAGGTGTTGTTGATGTCCTGAGAGGTCAACCCGAAGTGTATAAATTCCTTGTATTTTTCAAGTCCTAGCGCATCAAACTTTTCTTTGATGAAGTACTCTACCGCTTTTACATCATGGTTGGTGACTTTTTCAGTTTCCTTTATGACCTCAGCGTCAGCTATGTTGAAGTTTTGTGTGATTTTTCTCAATTCAGGGAAAATACTTTTATCCAATTCTTTGAGCTGAGGTAGGGGGAGTTCGCACAGGGCTATAAAGTATTCTATTTCTACATGTACCCTATATTTGATCAGGGCAAATTCAGAAAAATAGTCCCTTAAACTGGCGGTTTTGGATCCATATCGGCCGTCTATGGAAGATACGGCTGTAAGGTGAGTCAAGTCCATTATAGGTTGGGTTTGTTTTGAGTTCGCAATTTAGTCCTAAGCTTTGAAAAACCTGCCTTCCGTTTATATTTATATAATATTATCAGGCACTGATTTTTGCCTTAGGACAAATTAGCGTAGTCATTTTTTTTGCTTAAGTGTATCATTGCTGCAATGAAACCTATTTATCAACTAATTATAATTCTTTCTATTTTATTGTCCCATCCTGTGCTTTCGAAAGATGGCAAAGACAAGGAAAACAAGGATAAAGCTGCCAAGGACAAGGAGTTTGGGATGGAAATCGGATATGCAGTAAAGGCTGTCAATCTTGATGGGATCGTGGATACTGAAGAATGGGCCGATGCACAAGTGATATCTGGTTTTGTACAGCAAATACCAAACGAGGGTTTGCCAGCCACGGAACATACCGAAGTTAGGCTGAAATATGACGATGACTTTTTATATGTAGCTGCCACACTTCATCAGAAAACACCAGGTGATTATGTGGTATCTTCATTGAAGAGGGATTTTAGGTTTTATGAAAACGATGCTTTTGCTATAGTCCTTGGACCCTATGATGACGGGAACAATGGCTTTATGTTTTCTGTCAATCCATACAATATTCAAATGGAAGGTTTGGTTTTCAATGGAGACAGGGTATCGGATGTATGGGATAATAAATGGTATTCCTCAGTAAAAAGATATGACGACCGATGGGAAGTAGAGATTGCGATTCCTTTCAAAACCCTAAGGTTTACCGAGGGATCAGAATACTGGAGAGTGAATTTTTTGAGAAATGACAGAAAGAACTTCGAACGTTCCTCTTGGGTGCCTGTTCCCCTCAATCAGAGAATTCAGGGCATAGCTTTTTCAGGATACCTCAATTGGGACAAGCCACTAAAAAAACCGGGATCCAATATAGCAGTGATTCCATACATTGCCACCAATGGCGCCAAAGATTACAGAACTGATGATGGCATCAACTCGGGAATGGCAGCTGGCTTTGATGCCAAAATTGCCCTGAGCCCATCAATGAACCTTGACCTTACATTCAATCCTGATTTTTCTACTGTGGAAGTAGATCAGCAACAGACCAATTTGAATAGATTTGAACTTTTCTTTCCGGAAAGAAGGCAGTTTTTTCTCGAAAATGCTGATTTGTTCGGTGATTTTGGTTTTTCCAGCATCAGACCTTTTTTCTCACGAAGAATAGGGATTGCCACCGACAGTATGGGACGAAGTTCAAACAACAGGATCCTGTATGGTGCAAGGCTAAACGGAAATGTAGGGGACAATACAAGGGTTGGTTTGCTCAACATGCAGACCGATACAGAAGACGCTATTGGCTATCCAGGACAAAATTACACTGTAGCGACAGCCCAGAGGAAAGTCTTTAGCAGGTCCAGTATAGCGGGTATTTTTGTGAATAGGCAGACCACGGGTACTGTTGCTGAACCTGGTAGAGAAGTAGCAAGTTATAACAGAGTCCTTGGAATCGATTATAATTTGGCATCCAATGATAATAAGTGGAATGGGAAGTTTTTTTATCACCAATCTTTCAGTCCTGATGTCTCAGGCGATGCCAAGGCTCATGCGAGTAACCTGAGTTACAATACTAAAAAATTTGTAGCCAGATGGAACCATGAATATGTAGGAGAAAATTACAATGCTGAGGTAGGCTTCGTTCCTAGATCTTCTTATTGGAGGTTTGAGCCAAGTGTGATGTACAGGCTTGTGTCAAATGGGAAACGGATTTTCCAACAGACTTTCCAGTTGGCCTATGATGTGTATACCGATGAGAGTTTTGGATTGAAGATGGATGAGAGGATGACTTTTGCCTACAGGTTGTATTTTAAAAATACCTCTACACTTCAATTCAGGGTCTTCAATGAGTATGTGTATTTGTTCAATTCCTTTGATCCTACCAGAACAGGGGGGGAGCGATTGGAAGCAGGTACAGATTATTCATATGCGAGAACAGGTCTGACATATACTTCTGATGCTAGAAAGTTATTCAATTATTCCAGCACTGTCTATGCAGGTGAGTATTTTAATGGTGAACGATTATTTGTCAGAAGTAATATCAATTATAGGTTTCAGCCATATGGCAATGTCTCACTTTTTGCAGAGTACAACAAAATTGACATGCCAGAACCTTATAATGATGCCAGCTTATGGCTTGTTGGTCCTAAAATGGATATTTCATTCACAGATAAACTCTTTCTTAGCACTTTTGTACAGTACAACAGTCAGATAGAAAATGTGAATATCAACACACGTTTTCAATGGAGATTCAAACCAGTTTCAGATTTATTTGTTGTTTACACAGACAATTATCATCCAGAGAGCTTACAAATTAAAAACCGCGCATTAATTTTGAAGCTGACATATTGGATCAACGTGTAAAGAAATTGGGAATGTTTAATTTATTCAAGAAGAAAAAAGAAGAAAATAATAAAGGTGATCAATACATATCTCTCAAAGTAAGAGAGGTGGTGAAAGAAACACCGGATACTGTCACTATATTTTTTGAGCAGCCAGAACCTTATTTGGAATACAAGGCAGGTCAATACTTGACAGTAATATTTGATATTAACGGCAAAGAGGAGAGACGCTCTTATAGCTTATGCACTTCGCCTTTCGTGGATTCCTATCCCGGTATTACGGTCAAAAGAGTGAAGGATGGAGTAGTATCCAACTATCTCAACGATCACATCCGACCAGGAAAGACCATTGATATCATGAAACCCTTAGGGAACTTCACAACTGACTATCATTCCAAAAACAAAAGGAATTTTGTCATGATAGCAGGTGGCTCAGGGATTACGCCGATTATGGGTATTACCAAATCTGTATTGGTCAATGAACCGGAATCAAAAGTAACCTTGCTGTATTGCAGTAGGTCTGAGGAACAGATTATTTTCAAAACTGAGCTCGAGAAGCTTGAAGCGAACTACGGAGACAGATTGATGGTTATCCATAACCTAAGTCAGCCTTCAGGAACCTGGACTGGTTTGAAAGGCCGCTTGGATGCATCAAAAATCAAGGATGTCCTCGACAGTACGGTGGATGTCAAGGCGGAAGGGAATAAGTTCTTTGTCTGTGGTCCTGAGGGATTAATGGATGTTTCCCTAGAGACACTCAAGGGTCTCGGTATTCCTGATGAAAGTGTTTTGGAGGAGAGTTTTTACAATGACTTGGAAGCCAAAGAAAAAGAGTTGAAAGCTGAAGGCAAGCTATCACCTGAATTGACCAGAGAAATAGAAGTGACCGTGGAAGGGGAGGTGTTTGTATTCGAAGTGCCTGCTGGGAAAACTATTTTGGAAGCTGGATTGGATGAAGATGTAGATATGCCATACAGTTGTCAAAGTGGTCTTTGTACCGCCTGTAGAGGAAGATTGCTTTCAGGAAAAGTAGATATGATAGAAGACGCAGGACTGAGTCAAAGTGAAATTGATGAAGGATATATACTGTGTTGTTCATCCAAACCTGCGAGTTCAGATATAAAAATTGTTATTGAATAAGAAAGTTTTGGATACAGATATTATTAGAAAAACTTACGATACATTGGAACGGAATGCGCTCATCATGATGGCCATTCCGCTTCCTTTTTTTGCGCTGGCCTATTTGTTTACCACCAGTAGCACGATTTCCTATAAGGCACCTGAATTGCCTTTGTTATTGGACACGGCCTTGTTGACTTTGGTGATCTTAATGCTGGCACTGCATTATGTCAATTTCCAAGCTGCGATCAAAAAAGCCAGAATCGAGGGTGCTGATTTGGAAGATAAAATGATGCGTTATGCTCAAGCTACCATGAAAAGGTTGTGGGTACTCTTTGCAATAGTCTTTCTTTGTGCCGGAGGTTTGTTGATTTATCAAAACCCAGGATACACGATTTCCTTTGCTGTTGCTTTGGTTTTCTTTTCCTTGGGGAAGCCTACCCCTGACCGTATCATCCGTTTGTTGAGACTTAAGGGTGAAGAAAAGGATGCCATTGAAGCTCTGAAAATGCGAAACAGGTAGTGCTATTCGGCGGCATCATGTCTTTTGGGTACATCAGGATTGATAAAAGTAAACCCTCTCGCCTCATTTCCTTCGAAGAAATCAACCTGCATTCCCATCAAGAACATGTAGTGCTTTTTCTCTATCAATACGGGAATATCTTCAATTTCAAATTGCTGATCACCTTCTTTGGGTCGGTCAAAGCCCAACATATAGGACATGCCACCACAACCTCCGCCTTTTACACCTACCCGTAAAGCGTAGTCAGCTGGGATGTTTTTATTGGCAATGATGTTTTTGATTTCTTCCTGCGCCTTTTCGGTAATAATAATTGGGATAAGCATAGATATTTAATGCAATTTTGCGTTATAGAGTTCAAATTTCGCATATTAGATATAAATAAAAACAACACTATGGAGTATTTGGCAGACTTGTTAAAAATTGTACTACCTGCAGGTTTGGTAATTTATGGGATGTACCTTACCATCATGAGTTTTCTCAAAAAAGAAAGAGAAAAAATGCTGGTGGAAATCAAAACCCAAAACACCAATACCATACTACCTATCCGTCTTCAGGCGGGAGAGAGGTTATGCCTGCTATTAGAGAGGATCACCCCGAATAATTTGGTGAAAAGGGTAAATAATCCTGAATACTCGGCAAGAGACTTGTACTACAAATTATTGCAAGAAGTAAGAGAAGAGTTCAACCACAACCTGGCACAACAGGTGTATTTTTCAGACGATACTTGGGAAAGCGTCAGAAGAGGTGTGGAAAGTGTCATTACCATGGTCAATCAAGCGATGCAGGAAATGCCGGAAGAAGCCAGAGGATTGGACCTAGCGAAGAAGATTTTTCAGATTTCATTGGATCAAAAATCTGATGCCATTCAGAAAGCTTTGAAGAATGTAAAGGACGAAATCAGGATATTTTTTTAAATTGAGGCTATGAGTACATTCAAAGACAGATCGGTAGATTTTTTCACCAAAGCCAAATTATTGTACCAGCAAAAGGCGCATGATATAGCAAAAGAGGACGGTAAACTCAAAAAACTGATTGAAAAAGTCAAAATCAGGTTAGAACAAGTTTCTCATAATCCGAAAATTCAGGAAGCTTTGGAACCGATTATGGTTTTCAAAAGGATGATAACCGCACACAGGCGCAATGAATTCAAGGTTTCAAATAGGACTTTAGGTCTGATTGTACTGGGCTTGGTGTACTTTGTGACTCCTTTAGATCTTATCCCTGACTTTATTCCTGTGATAGGCTATGTGGATGATTTATCCGTATTACTGGCTGTTTTCGGTTCGGTCAAGGATGAAGTGGAAGAATTTAAGAAGTGGGAAAAGACAAAGCTTTTTTAAGATTTAGGGATTTCATGTGGCTTTAAAAAACAAAATATAAACACATGAAATTCAACGAAAATAAAGTGCTTGACCCTGATTTGTAGCACATACAGCTCAAGAAATTTAAAGAATTAAAACTATGAAGAAAATAGCTTTTTTGGCAGGTACATCGGGACTGGTAGGGATGCAGGTGATGCATCAGCTAATCCAAGATCCTGATTACGATATGATCATTTCTATAGGTAGGCGTAAGTTGTCGCTCAAACATGGGAAGCTGGTACAGGTAGAGGTAGATTTCAAGACCATCAGAAAAATGGATCTTGAAGCAAAGTTGAGAGAAAATGACCTAGGAGGGACATCTTTTTCACTTATAGAAGCACTCAAAAACAAGTCAGTTACAATTCACGCTTTTTGTTCTCTCGGCACCACCATAAAGGTTGCCGGATCAAAGGATAAATTTTACGAAATTGACCACGATTATGTAATTAATTTTGCCCTTTGGGCACATCAAAATGGAGCAAAGAAATTTCTATATGTCAGTGCATTAGGTGCGGATCCCCAGTCTAAGGTGTACTACAATCAGGTGAAAGGTGAAGTGGAAGAAGACCTCAAAGTGATCCCATTTGATTTTTTAGGGCTTTTTGAACCGTCCTTGCTATTGGGAAGTAGGAATGAATTCAGATTTGGGGAAGAAGTGGCCAAAATCCTGACCAAACCGCTGGTTTGGTTGAAATTGGCTAAAAAATACCGACCCATTCATGATTATCAAGTAGCCAAAGCCATGATTTTTTATGCCAACAAAGAGACCTCTTCCAAGGTAGCTGTAGTTTCCAATAAAGACATGCAAGTCGTATGATAGCAGTCATTCAAAGGGTATCGGAATCATCTGTAAAAGTAAAAGGCGAGATCATCGGTCAAATTGACCATGGATTACTGGTTTTACTGGGTATTGAGGATGCGGATACTACTGAAGATATTGATTGGTTGAGCAAGAAAATTGTGAATCTGAGGATTTTCCCCGATGAAAACATGGTGATGAATAAAAGTCTTCTTGATGCTGGTGGAGACATCCTGTTGATTTCGCAATTTACCCTGCATGCCAGTACCAAAAAAGGAAACCGTCCTTCCTATATCAAAGCAGCCAAGCCTGATTTTGCCATTCCTATGTATGAAAAATTTATTACGGCTTTAGAATCTGATCTCGGAAAGCAAGTGCAAACAGGCGAATTTGGTGCAGACATGAAGGTGTCTTTGGTCAATGATGGTCCTGTAACCATTGTGATAGACTCCAAAAATAAAGTTTAACAATAAAAACAGCCTCTTGTCTACAATCATTTCCATAAAAAAAGCGACAGTAAGACACCTAGATAAGGTAGTATTTGAAGACTTGGATTTTGATTGGAATGAAGGGCAGCAATGGGCTTTGATCAGCCATTCGGGGGCAGAACTCACAGCGTTCCTGGAAACCTTACGGGGGAGGACAATGGTCACTGATGGTGATATTGATCGGCCATTCTCCAAAGAATACCAAAGTCAAATGAATGAACAGGGGAAAGTGAATTCTTTTCGTGACCTGATTGCTGTGGTTTCACAGAAATATACTTTTAGAAATAAGTCCAATCTCCAGAATTTCTATTACCAACAGCGGTTCAACTCTATGGAGTCAGAAGAAGCGGCTACCGTAGAAGAGTTTTTATTGGAAATTCCGCACCATTCAGGTAAATGGACGCTTCAAAGGGTGATGCAATTGCTTCAATTGGAGAAGCTCAAGGACAAATCCCTGATCAAATTATCCAATGGCGAAACGAGGAGACTGGCCATAGCTCAGGCGCTCTTACAGAATCCCAGATTGCTTCTGATGGATCAACCTCTGACAGGTTTGGATGTGCAGACCAGAACTGATTTTGGCAAGATCTTACAGCAAGTAGTGGATGCAGGAGTACATATAGTGATGGGCACCAACCCACAAGAAATCCCTGAATGTATTACAGACATAGCTGTATTGGGGAAGAAAAGGGTTTTGAAAGTGCTTCCTGCTGCGAATAAAGATCAGGCCCAATTAGATTTTGAACAGGCCAAAGGTTTTGAGTACACAGCATTGAAGAAACTCCTTTTACCATACCCTTTACCTATAAGAGAATCGGTGATTAAGCTTGTCAATGTAAATGTCCGATATGGAGAGAAGCAAATCCTCCAAGGGATCTATTGGGAAGTCAAACCAGGAGAAAGATGGAGCTTGAAAGGTCCTAACGGAGCAGGGAAATCTACTTTACTCAGTTTGATTTTGGGTGAAAACCCACAGGCTTATGCCAATGAGATTTACTTGTTTGATAGGAGAAGAGGGACTGGAGAAAGCATTTGGGATATCAAGAAAAGAATAGGATTTGTTGCACCTGAACTGAGTAGGTTTTTTCCCGCCAATCAGACTTGTTTGAAAGTGGTACTTTCTGGACTCTTTGATACCATGGGCTTGTTTAAAAAAGTCACAGCCGAACAGGAAAAACTAGCAATGGACTGGCTAAGTTTCTTTGGCTTGGAAGATACTGCTGGAAAGTTACTCAAACAGGTATCCTTGGAAAATCAGCGCTTTATTTTGTTGGCAAGAGCATTGATCAAGAAACCTGAATTGTTGGTTTTGGATGAAGCATCACAGGGGATGGACATGATGCAACGGAGGATATTTAAGGAAACGGTCGACCGCATTTGTGAATTGACTTCGGTGACATTGATCTACGTGAGTCACTATGCAGAGGATATACCGGAGGTGGTGGATAGGGAGTTTGGATTGTAGATTTACGATTTTTGATTTAAGATTTACGGGCAGGGATTTGGGAGTGAGGCTTCTTTTCTTTTTTGAGCTTTTTGATCGGATATTGTTGATGGTAAATGGCCTTCTCAGGCTAGCCAATTACGATTTTGGATTTACGATTTACGGACGGGATTTAAGTAATAAAGCTTCTTTTCTGTCTATTGGGCTTTTGATTGAGATTAACGTGTGGAATTAGCCGAAAGAATTGATAAAGGATGAATATTTTATTTGTCCCCATATTGTTCCAAGACTATATATTCTAAGTGGTGAGGAGTCGCATGGTAAAACTTTTTAGAAGTATGGTAAACTTTATCTTCCATGTCTACCAGAAAAACTACATAATTCCATGTTGATTTGGATGTACTTAGTGTACCTCCACTGTTGCCAACATTGCCATAAGAACTAATTTGCGCTGCAAAATTCATGATTTCGCCCCCCTCGCTTACAAGATATACCAAAATCTCCCCTTTTTCTCCATTGGGAATCATCAAGCGGGGATCACCTAAATGTAAGATGAGTGTGTCTTTGGAAGAACCTACGTAATGCTTGGTCTGCACTAGGGATTTGTTACAGCCAAAGGAAAAAATCATTAGAAAGAACAGTGGAAGTAGGTTTTTCATAAGTAGATCATAAAAGTCCCAATTAAAATATGGAGATTTTTATAATTAAGCAAGTTTTTTAGTTCATCCATACTGTTCCAACATCATTCTTTTGAGTTTACCAGGGCTTACCCTATAAAATTTCTTTGCAGTATGGTAAACGATATCTTCCTGATCTACTAAGAAAATGACATAATTCCAAGAAACAAAATCCTGAATAAGACTCCCATCTTGCGCCAAAAATTGAGGTTGGGATGTATTTCCATTTGGACCGATCACCATTGATCTTTTGTTGAAAAAGTACACCAGTATTTCTCCCTTTTCACCATTGTCGATTGCCATGTGTGCTTCACCAATGTGCAATTGCAAAATATCTTTGGGCGTGCCGACATAATGTTTGGTCTGGGTTAAAGATCTGTCACAAGAACAGAAAATTAAAAGAATGACCGATATTATGTACAACCTTTTCATAAAAGATACTTGGTTTTAAAACACCATACTTAAATACACGTTAGTTCTGAGCCAAAGTTTTGTTTGTGAGGTTTTTATATGATTTTAAAAAACTTTCTCTTTTGTCAAATCACGCTCATCAGTAGGCACACTGATGGCTTCCAAAAACTTCCCATCTTTTCTCATCCGGATTCCTGTCAGACAGATATTCCGGTAAGCTCCAGTATCTATGTTCCAGGAATTGGAGGCCGCACTGTATTCAGGTTTTCCATTTAGTCTCGGTGTGTGGCCTATGACTTGTGTTTTGCCTATGTTGAGTAGAGGCTTACGGTTCCAGAGTAGCCCATTGGTATCTCTTACATCAAATGGATCTTCTGACATTACAGAAAAGCCGGCATGCGATACCATTACATGGTCATTGTGCCAGGTCAGCGGCAGGGATTTGATCCAACCCAAATAAAAAAAAGGGTCTACTTCCTTTTGTTTGAATTCCTGAAGGGTCTCCACCCCTCCATTATTTAGCCAATTGAGATGGTTATTGGTTTCGTTCAGGTATTCTATCATCATCTGCTCATGGTTACCTCTCAGGAAGATAGCCTGATCTTTAAAGGTGCTCTGCAGTTCAAAAGCCAGTTTAATACATTGCGAAGAATGATTTCCACGGTCTATCAGGTCACCCAATTGGATCAAGGTCTCCGTTTTTGGATCCCAATGTTCCATGAGTTTGATGTAAGTGTACAGACAGCCGTGTACATCTCCGATGATAAAAAGTCCCATTATTCAAAAATTTTATTGTGTGGTGGAAGGCATTTAATTTCTGTAACGTAGTTCATTCATAAAAGATTTCTTGATATAAAACCCAGAAATTGTTATAATACATTGGGATCCAACTCTATATCTAAAACATTCTATCGTGATCCAAAGTTAAAAAGTTATGCGTAATTAATTACTAATAGATTTTCCATCCTTTATACTCTATTCAAAATGAAATCTGCCCTAACTCTTCTCTCCTTTTTATTCATTTTGAGCGGTTGTCTAAGTCAAAAAGACTATATCGCCGAATACGATTTTAATTATTCAGGAAATTTTAAAAAATATAAAACCTTCGGTTTTGTTGAACATCCTTTTCCGGATACTACTTTTTTTAATATTACCATTGAGAACACAATCAGCAATAGACTGGATGCTCAGGGTTTTAGAGCTCAAGACGACAAACCTGACTTACTTATCAATTATAAGATCTTTAGTGATTCTATAAAGTATAGAGGTTATCAACAGCCTAATTTCGACTATTGGCTATCAAGAAGAGCCTCTCAGTTTGAAGTGACTGAAGAAGAAGAACGCGAAAACCGTGAGCGTGACGAAAATTACAATAGTGTAAAGTACCTTCAAAATACCGGAATGCTGGTCATTTATGTCATTGACAACAAACGAGGCAGTACGATATGGCAAGGCTATACACCGGCTGATTTTGACTTTATGTCACCTGAAATCAATACTGAATTGACGAGAGCAACTTACCGGGTGATGGATCAATTCAAATTGCTCACCAGAAATTAGGTTGGTTATTTCCTGTGGCCTTCCGCTTTAAGTTTACCTGTAAAGTGGAGGGCTGCCTTTTTTTGTACCTCTTCAAAATGCTGATAAGCGCAAACAATTCCTGCAAAAACCTCTGATTGTGAGAATTCTCTTAATGATAATGGGGTGCCAAAAAGATACAGAGAGACTTTTTTGAGCTTGCTCAAGCGTATCAATTTTTCTAACAAAGCTGGTTCTAGGCCAAAATGATTCACTGGCTTTACAGAAGGCACAAATACTGCCACTAGAGCGCAATCGTATTTTTGCAATCCTTGGAAATCATCTCCTATATCCTCAAGTGTAAAGACAGGTCCTTCTATTGTGTCTTTTAGGTCATTGAAAAAGTGATTGGTATCGGGTGAGTTTAAAGAGATTTTACAACAATTCTCCAAATCCAGAACCTCCTCAAGAGGCTTTATTTCTGTAAGGTATTTTGGTGCCAATTCAAGCTGAAATTCTGAATGATCACCCCAATCAAACGCAGGGACTTTGATTTTTTTGATTTCCAGAACACCATATTTTTTCTTCCAAGTCATGATTTTTTGAAAACTCTCATCAATCTGTTCTTCGGAAGCTTGATCTGCGATCAAATCAATGGCTTCGGAGATATTTTCTGAAAAACATAGGATGTCATTCCCAGCAATAAAGGCTTCATATTCCAATTGGCCTGGTATCGGAAATTTGTCAGAGACACTTTTCATGTTCAGGGCATCTGAGACCACAAGTCCTTCAAATTTCATTTCGGTTTTGAGAAAGTTCTTGATCACCTCTTTGCTGATGGAAGCTGGGATGTTTTTTCCATTGGTCAGGGCAGGTACTGCTAGATGGCCTACCATGATCATATCCAAGCCAGATGAGATGGCTTCGGCGAATGGGAAAAGTTCTTCCTCCAGAAGTTCTTCTTTGGATTTTTGCAAAATGGGAAGCCCTAAATGAGAGTCCACATCGGTATCACCGTGACCGGGAAAGTGTTTGTAGCAAGCACCTACTTCCTCATCGATATGCGCCTTGTACATCTGCCAGGCAAATTCACTCACCTTTTCTTTATTGGTTCCAAAAGACCTGTAGCCAATTACCGGATTGTTTGGATTGGTATTGATATCCGCTACAGGGGCAAAATTGAGGTGTATACCCGCAGCCTTTAGGTCTCTTGCCATTCTTTTACCTGTCTCATACACATAGCTCTTTTCAGATATGTCCATGGCGCCTAGGCTGATGGCATATGGATATTGCGGGCTGTGTTCTATTCGCATTGCCAAACCAAATTCCGCATCAATGCTGATCATCAGTGGGATTTTGGTTACCAACTGATAGCGATTGATCTGTTCTATGAGTTTTTCAAGGGTATTTTCATAGGATAATTTCTCCTGCCTTTGTTCAAAATTAGCTGCTGCGGAATGTCTGCTATGGAAAAAAGTGAGGCCTCCAATATGATGTTCTGCAATGAGCTTTTCCATTGCTTCAATGTTTTCTTCTGAGTCATGTATAAAAGCGGCAGGTGAAAATAGCTGTCCGATTTTTTCTTTTAATGTCATGGTATTGGTTTTTTTTAAAAAAATCATTTAATCTGTTTCTTTCCGTATTCATAGGGGAATTTGACATACTTGACCATCAATATCCCGGGGATTGCAGCGAATGCCACCCATAGGAAAAAGCCATTATATCCTAACCATTCTTGGATAAAACCGGAAATCATTCCCGGTATCATCATCCCTAAGGCCATAAATCCAGTGGCAATGGCATAGTGGGAAGTTTTGGAGGGACCTTCGGCAACGTAGATCAAGTACATCATGAAGGCAGCAAAACCAAAACCATAACCCAATTGCTCAATAACAACAACTAGGCCAGCATAAAACGCTGATTCGGGCTGAAAATAAGCCAGAAAGTAATAGAAAACGTTTGGCACATTCAAAGCCATGATCATGGGCAACATCCACTTCCCAAGGCCATCTCTTGAAATCACAATTCCTCCAATGATGCCACCGATGCTTAGTGCTATAATGCCAAGGGTACCATAAATCAAGCCCACTTCAGATGTACTTAAATTCAAACCTCCCATTTCTCTTGAGTCCAATAAGAATGGAGAAGCCATTTTTACCAATTGGGATTCTCCAAGCCTGTACAGCAGGACAAAGGTCAAGGCGATCCATATGTCCTTTTTCCCGAAAAAGCTCTCAAACACCTTCCAAAAAGTCAATGACTCAGCTTTCACATAGTCTTTTGCCTTTTCTACATTCGGTGTAGTCCAGAGATTGATTAAGGTAAGGATGAACATCAGTCCGGCTATCATCACCATGGTCAAGGACCATGCTTTGGTATTGTCACCATAAGCTACTTCCAAGTATCCCGCCACGATTACAAAAAGTCCCTGACCTGTTACCATAGCGACCCTGTAGAAAGTACTTCTTACACCTATAAAGAATGCTTGTTTTTCCTCTTTCAATGCCAATAGGTAAAATCCGTCTGAGGCGATATCATTGGTGGCTGAAGCAAAGGATGCCAACCAGAAGAAAGCCAAACTGATTACAAAAAACTGACTGGTAGGTAAGGACAGACCTACTCCCAAGAATGCCAAAGATAGGATGAGCTGCATCCAAAGAAACCATTTTCGCTTGGTGCCATAGAGGTCCACAAAGGGACTCCAAAATGGCTTGATAACCCATGGGAGGTAAAGGAAGCTGGTATAGAGTCCAATGTCAGCGTTGGATACGCCTAGGTTTTTGTACATGATGACTGATACTGTGATGATCAGCACATATGGTATTCCTTCTGTAAGGTAGAGTGGTGGTACCCAGTACCAAGGGTTGTTTTTGATGGGTTTACTCATGGTTGATTCGGATCAAGTTTTGGTAAATGCTGATTTCGGAACCTTCTATTGTTACAGCATTGACCGTGTTTTTATAAAAGTCAATCGGGCCTATACCTCCTATAATGGCATAAGCATAGCCCATTTCTCTAAGTGCCAGCAAGCTTTTGACCAAGAGTACCTTTCCGATGCCCTTGCCCCTCCAGCCTTCCTTAGTCCCTGTTGGACCAAAAAAGTTTTTGGCTGTAACTTCATAGCAGGCAAAACCCAAGATTTCATTTCCCTTCTGGGCTATAAAACAATGTACAGGTTGAAAGGAAAAAGCAACATCTGTCTCGCTTTCCCAATAGTTACCAAATTCTTTCCCTACCCATTGGCATACAATAGATTTCTCAGGGGCGATTGGTCTCCTGAAAATGATGTTTTCTTCAGCCAGGTGCCTTTCTTCTTGGCTGATGTCGGGAAGATCCGTCAAGCGGACAAGCATGTCTTTCATTTGATTATGATTTGATTTTTGAAGGCTTGATTCGGGGCATTCCTGCCATCATGTAATAGGTCCCCAAATTCTGAATTCATCCCAGTATGTGAGTCCATTGTTTTTCAGGATTCTTTGTGGAGCCTCGATTTTTATTTGTTTTGGGATAAGTTTCGAGTTTGGATTTCAAAAGCTTTGGGCCTGGTCTCTTTACCATAGCGGTCAACAAAACTGATTGTGACGTATTTTTGGTTGATTGGGCTAAGTACTGGAATCAGTAGCCTGTTGGTCTCGTCTAGATACACTTTCTGGCGAACGCTTCGTTCGTTCCTCAACTGTAAATCTTGTAGGGTAGGGGCTGTATAGATGACTGCATACCTGTAGTCCAGATCGAGTATACTTGCAAACTGGAACGCAAAACCATCACTATGAGGAACCAGCTCTACCTTTTTGCTGAACTGTGGCTGCATGCTTACAGGTATCACATCAGGAGTAAGGACTGGTGTTTTGTAATGGTTTTGATGCAATAGCTCGGCGACATCTCTGTTTTTGAGGTACATGGATTTGGCACTGAAATAGGCATTCCCCGAGATATTGGGAGTGATTTTGGACAAGCCTACCTGATTGGGAATTTCCATAGGATTGTCCCAGGCCTTGTCGGCATTGTCACGGATTTTGTAAGGCCCATTACCGATATAGATTTTGGTGTCATAACTGTTTTTTGACCACCAATTGACCAATTCTCTGTAGGATGCGAGGTTGTAGTCCATACTCCAGTACAATTGAGGGATGAGGTAATCAATCCAGCCGTTTTTCATCCATGTAAGTACATCGGCATAAAGGTCATCAAAATTGGTCTGTCCTGCTCTTGTGTTGCTGCCGCTTGAGTCTTTGTCTCTATTCCTCCATACACCAAAAGGACTGATCCCAAATTGCACCCATGGCTTTTCGGTTTTTATGGTTTCATTGACTTCTTTGACCAAAAGATTGACATTTTCCCTTCTCCAATCATCTACTTTTTGTCCGGGTTTGCTGTATTTTTTATAGGAGGCTGCATCTGCAAAATCGAGTTTGGCTACCTTGTATGGGTAGAAATAATCATCAAAGTGAATGGCATCTATATTGTAATTTTTCACCACTTCCCTGATAATATTGACGAGGTGTTTGCGGACTTCCGGCAAGCCTGGATTGTAATAGTACTTGGTGTCGTATTTGATCATCCAATCTTTGTGTTTGAAAAAATCATGTTCGGGACTGAGGATCTTAGTGTCCAGATTCATGGTAGCCCGGTAAGGGTTTAGCCATGCATGAAATTCCAAACCTCTTCTGTGTGCTTCCAATATCATCCAAGAAAGTGGATCTTCGGTAGTGTTTGGTTTTTGGCCTTCTTTGCCAGTCAGGTACCTTGACCAAGGGGAATATTGGGACAGGTAAAAAGCGTCTCCCGAGGTTCTTATCTGTACGATGACTGCATTGAAATTCAGTTTTTGATAGTAATCTAAAAGCTCAGTAAATTCTTTCTTTTGTCTTTCAAAAGGAATGGTTCCTGAACTCGGCCAGTCAATATTTGCCACTGTGGCTATCCAAACAGCCCTAAATTCTCTTGGGCTAGGGGTTATTTCCATATCCAGTATTTTGTAAAATTCGGGAGAAGGCAAGGTATTCACAGTTCTTTCCGGATAGCCCGAAGAATTACCTGGTGCAGTAGTCGAAATATTCCTGTTCCCTGAAGGTGTATTGGCAGTTGGTTGACTTGATTTACAGGATGAAAATATCCATATAGAAAAACAGATAGTGGCCAAATAAAGGTACTTGTTCATAATGAGTAGGTGTAATTGGGGAATGTCAAGGTTTTGATTTGAAATTAAGATCGGAGAGTTTTTTTCTAAGTCTTTTCATAAACTTGTCTCCTGGATCTTGCTTACTCGTTAGGTAGTCAGGGTCCGTTTCTTTCCATAGTTGGCTGCCTTGAAAATCATAATATTCATGATGCCCGATGACATATTCAATATTGTGTTTTTTGTGAAGGTAGCGGATAAGTTCTGCATTTGCTTTCACTTGGGATTTTGTAAGAGGAGCATCAGGCCCGCCGATATTTTCTATGCCTATGGACATGTAATTGAGACCAATTGTGTGCCTTGCAAATGTGGTGTCGGGTAACAACCTGAAGATAGTGCCATCCCTGTCTACAAGAAAATGGGCAGAGACATTGAGGTTGCTTGCAGATGTGAGTTCAGGTCTGCCGCCCAGATGGACTGGGTTGAATACATCAAAAGTGGTCTCTAAAGTAGGAACTGCCGTCCAGTGTACGACTACCATTTTTGGATCAATAGTGGCAGTCTCTTGTTGGATACCATGCCTGTTTTTTAGGTATTCCAATGATAACTTTTCCCTTTCTTCATCAAAAATGATGGGTTTTTCAAAAATCCTGAAAGTCTGTGCTTGTGCTGAAAAATTCAGCAGGATTAAAAGTAAAAGAATATGTGGTAGGTGCTTGTTGTTCATAGTTCTGGGACTGGATATTGGACTAAAATTAAAGCAATTTATTGAAATCCGCATCTTGGAAAAATTTTGTCATGCCTTTACTCCTCTTGACGTACATACATCTTCCTTAACATGAATTCTACACATCTTGCAGCCAATCTTGCAGTTTTGTGGTCTTGATCATATCTGGGGTTTAGTTCCACCACATCCATGCTGATTAATTTTCCTGTTAGGGCAAGCCATTCCATGACTTTGAAGGCAATTTCAGGAGTAAAACCTGTAGCTGATGGAGCACTTACTCCAGGTGCATAAGCGGAGGAAAACCCATCCAAATCAATGCTGAGGTAGATTTTATTGACTTTCCCACAGAAAGTATTCAAAAGGGAGGCAATGTAATCCCAATTTTCCAGCCTAAACTCCTCCATATCCATCCATTGCGTCTTGGTAGCAAAAGCATGCCGGTAAAGACTGGTAGGATTTGCAGCTTTTTGAATCCCCAGACAGAGGTATTGGAAATTATCAGGAAACTCTTGAGAAAGTTGGTAAAACGGACTGCCTGAATGACCTTTTCCATCATTCAGACCCCTTAAGTCAAAGTGAGCGTCAAGGTTGATGATTCCCAAGCGCTCATTTTTATCCTTGAGATGAGTTAATATACCTTTCCCATGGGCATAAGCCAAGTCATGTCCTCCTCCAAGCAAAACCGGGAAAATGTTTCCTTGTAGTAATCCTCTCACTTTCTCAGAAATCAACTGATGACCGCTTTCCATGTCTTCACTTACAGTTTCTACATTGCCTAAATCAAGTACCTTTAAGCTTTCTGGCAGGTGGTAAGCCATGGTTGCCATCATTTTGCGTATCTCATCAGGAGCCTTGGCGGCACCTATACGACCGAGGTTCCTTTTTACTCCTTCATCTCCGCAGTAGCCCAAAAGTGCAACCTGCTTTTTACCTGCTGATGTTTCAAAATTGATCGCTTGGTGCCAATATTCAATTTCTTGGGAATTTCTTCCTTGCCATAGTTCAGGGTTTGCTGGGTGTTGAATTGACATAGGCAAATCGATTAAAGGTTGGTTTCTAATGGCTGAATCAAATCCCAGAGATTGCCATAAAGGTCTTCAAAAACCAAAACCTTGCCATAGCTTTCTTCACTAAGACCTCTTTTGATTTTAACGTTTTCTGCTAAGAGGTGCTTAAGGTCTCTATCTATGTTGTCGGTGTATAAAAAAAGAAAAACCCTTCCTCCAGTCTGATTACCGATACTTGCGATTTGCTCCTTATTCACTGCTTTTGCCAATAAAAGAGAACAGCCCTCGCCTCCTGGAGGTCTCACTCTTACCCACCTTTTGCTATCAGAAAGAGGGGTGTCTTCGAGTAATTCAAAGTTGAGTTTTTGGGTATAAAAAGTGATTGCTTCGTCGTAATCCCTGACTACCAAAGTGATTTGATTCAAGACTTGTTTCATGCAATAAAGGCTTAAAATTAAAAACCCGGCAACCAATTGGCTGCCGGGTGAAAGTCATTATATCTTAGGTTAAACTTCAAATCCCGGACGGTATTCTCTACCGACAAACTGGTTGGCTTCTTCCAAATTGGTGATGCGCATATTTTCTCCATCCCAAAGCAACTTGCGTCTTCCGAAAAACTCCATCTGTCCGTTGCTATTTTCCCTTCTCAGCATATAGCTTCTGATGGCTAAGTTGCCCATCAAAACGGTTTCCGTCATTGGGCCTGCGTAATCAAAGGAAGAAGTCAGACCTTTGTGCTCATCGCTGCCATATCCTGCTTTGATGGCATCCACCCATTTGCGTTGATGTCCGTATTCCGGCTCGTCATTTGGCTCTTTTTCAGGCCCAAAGTCAGTAGTTCCGTCATTGAGATATAGCTTGGGCATCAAAGGTGAACTGTCATTGATATTTGTAGAGATGATACCTTTTTCGCCGATGATCAAGACACCATTTGCCGAATTGGCACCGCCAATATCATGGTCTGCAGGAATAATGTCAGGATGCGATGGTCTGATTCCTCCATCACTCCAAGTCATTTCGATTGGGGATTGACTCTTGTCAGTGGCTCCAAAGTGAAGCGTGATGAAGGAGGAAGCTGGTGCACCCTCTGGATTATAATCAGGAGTCCACATTCTAGAAAAAACTGTACCTACGCTACATTCCGCACTTTTGGGATAATTCAATCCAAGGGTACGGAAAGGAATGTCAATCAAGTGACATCCTACATCTCCAAGAGCCCC
This sequence comes from Mongoliibacter ruber, assembly GCF_003003005.1. Lineage (GTDB taxonomy): Bacteria > Bacteroidota > Bacteroidia > Cytophagales > Cyclobacteriaceae > Mongoliibacter > Mongoliibacter ruber. The sequence goes on along the minus strand of NZ_PVTR01000012.1, from coordinate 62,664 downwards.
TGTACCATAATCCCACCATCCTCTCCAATTGAAGGGGTGAAGGTTTGGTGTGTATCCTATTTCGGGAGCTGGACCTAACCAAAGGTTCCAATCCAACTCTTCTGGTTTTTTGCTGGGTTCTGGTTGAGGAAAGGCGAATCCCTGAGGCCAAACAGGTCTGTTGGTCCACACTTGTACTTTTGAGATTTTGCCTAGTTTTCCGGAGTCAACCCAATCCTGCACCATGTTCAATAGTGGGTTAGAACCACCCTGATTACCCATTTGGGTAACAACTTTTTGGTCTCGGGCCATTTGGGTCAATAACCTGGCTTCACGGATATTATGCGTAAGTGGTTTTTGTACATAGACGTGTTTGCCTCTTTCCATGGCATATTTGGCAGCCGGACCATGGACATGGTCAGGTGTGGAGATGGTGACGGCATCTATGTCTTTTTCATTATCCAACATCTCTCTATAATCGGCATAGAGCTTGGCTTTTGGGAAGTTTTCCGCGGATTGCTTGGCCGATCCCGAGAAATCTACATCACAAAGTGCAATGACTCTTTCTCGGCCATTGACAGCCGCATTTTTGATATCTGAGATACCCTTGCCACCCGAACCGATGGCGGCAAGATTAAGTTGGTCCGAAGGGGCTGTAAATCCCACTCCACCCAATACATGTCTTGGAACAATAAAAACAGAGGAAGCCAAAGCAGCATTTTTGATAAAATCTCTTCGGGATTGTCCTGTGCTTGATTTGCGGGGAGGTTTCATAAAGGTTTGGGTTACTGAAAATTTTTCAAGAACCAAGTTAAACTTTTATGTTTATTTTATTTTACTTCCTTTCAAGAAATTTCAAAAGTTGCGTGAGTTAGGCCGTGGAAACCTTCTTTTTTCTGGTGAAAATGGCCACGATCGCTGAAGTGAAAACGCCGGCCACTGGAGCAAAGACAGTACTTAGAATTAAATAATTCTTGAATTCAAAATATTCCTCTGCTTCCTTTTGCGTCATTTCACCTTGTTGTACGCTGAAGGCGATCATATTATCGAAGTATTCAGGACTGATCCAGAAAGAAACGAGATATTGTGTAAGTGGAGTCAAAATAGTCACAAACAAGGTTATCCAAAGACCTGTTTTGAATCCCTGCCAATAGGTCATTATTCCATTTAAGTCATTTTCACGCTTGTCAAACAATGCCAAAGTGTAAATGACAAAGGCGAAAATCGCTACAAAGTTGGTGTAAAAAGCATGCTGTTCTATGTGGCGATCATGAAGACCTGTCCATTTTTCTATATAGAACCATGACAGCTGCATAAGGATAAAAACCAAGGTCCATTTGATTTCGATTTTGAGGTTCTTCATAAAGTGGGTGCTTATATATAAAAGTATAAATAATCCTGTTTAATTCTCCGGATTTTGCTGCCTCATAAAATCAAAACCTCCTTTTCGCAAGTTGATGCCATGTTCTATGTAAGCTTTAAGGCAAGCAAGGAAGTTGGCCCATCCAGCTGTATTGCCTTTGAGCCATTTGATGCCTTCGGGGTTTAAGTCCATTTCTGATTCTTCCACATAGACCACAGTAGCTTCACCTTCAAGGCTTGGCTCCAGCCGTATTTCTACATATAGAGGATGAGTATCTCCGTCCCATTCGAATTTGATAATGCGGTTTTCTATGACCTCCTTCACCCTTACAGGGAAAGCTCCGGGGAATTCCGGGAATTCCCAATAGACTGTTTCACCTTTTTCCATTGGCGCAGAACCATTGGTGATAAAATAGTTTTTCATCAATTCTGGGTCAATGATGGCTTTAAAAATAGCCTCAGCTTTTGCGCTGATTTGCAAGGCAGTTGAAATTCTTAGCTTCTCCATCCTTATGGTTTTTTGATGAAGATAATCAATTTAGGCCAACAAAAAAGGGAGACCCTGCAGCCTCCCTTCATATTCATTGATAGTTTAACATTAAAATGCTGCCTTGAAAGCGTCCATTTTTTGGTCTACCTGTGTGTCTACCATGAAGGAAACTTTTACATTTTCCCATGCCATGCTCACTTTTGCGACTTTATTGTCTTCCGCAGAAATGTAGTACTGTAGTCTCTCCTTGGTTTTATCCAGCATTTCAGGAGTTGCATTTACAGATACAGCCAAGTCTTTTGAAAGGGCATCCATGTCGATTTTGCCATCTTTCATATAGGCAAATACTGTGTTCCCTTTAGAATTGAAGTGAAAAGTCCAATCACCTGATTCATTTGGAGTGATAAAAATGGAATACTTTCCTGGTCGAAGGTTGGTGCCACCGATATTGACAGATGTTGAAAATTCAATAATAGTGGCCGCATTTGCGCCAGCTCTCCATGGAGTGCCATATTTTTCCATTTCTCCAAAAACTTTTCTGCCTTTGACAGCTGGAGAGGAATAGTCTAAGCTAATCTTGGTGAAGCCTACTACCTGAGATACGGTAGCTGCCGGGCTAGGAGCAGGGGCTTGAATTTGAGCAAAGGAATTTTCATTGTTGGCAAAAAAGAAAATCACAGCAAAAGCGGCGATAAATAGTCTCATTTTTTTCATACGTGTTTTGATTTTTTGAATGGGTTATTTTTAACGAATGTAAAACCTCAAAATGGATTTCTTGTTTAAAAATAGAGGATATACATCTAAAATTTATGTATATACGGAATGATGATACATATAGTATGTCTGGAGACTAATTATTATCAGAAATAAATTCTAAAGCCCTAACACAACGATTGTACTAGAGTTTCAGGTTACTGATAAATTAGCGTTCAATCATTTAAATTATAAAGAGACCTTGTATGTAAGTAAAGCTGTAAAGATAAATAGGTGTAAATTAGCCGGATGAATAAAATCCCTCCTTGCCCTTCTTGTGGTTCATTGTATGCCTATCCTGTTGACACTTTATTGGTTTGCCCAGAGTGCACTTTTGAATGGAATCCTTCAACGCATGAAGAGGAATCTGGCTTGCAAGTCAAAGATTCCAATGGTAATTTACTGAATGATGGTGATACAGTGGTAGTGATTAAAGACCTTCCTGTGAAAGGAGCACCTAAAAGTATCAAAGCAGGCACTAAAGTAAAGAATATCCGCTTGACAGATGGAGACCACAATATTGATTGCAAGGTAGATGGCTTCGGTTCTATGGCTTTGAAGTCGGAATTTGTCAAAAAAGCATAGAATCTCATTAGGGAGGAATCTCCAAATTGATCTGACAATGGTTAGATATTGGGTTTTGGATTGATTAACTTGAACAATTCAATATTAAATTGTTTATATAATTATACTAAAACCCAAAAATTTATGGCAATTACAGTAAAAATCACTGATATTCTTTCTTTGACACATGATGTCAAAAGGTTTAAAACTGAAAAACCAGATGGCTACACTTTTATTCCAGGTCAGGCAACGGAAATAGCCATTAATAAAGAGGGATGGAAAGAAGAAAAACGCCCTTTTACTTTTACCTCATTACCTGATGATGACCATTTAGAATTTGTGATTAAGTCTTACCGCGACCACGATGGTGTGACCAAGCATATTGAAGATTTATTAGAAGGAGATGAATTTATTATTGACGATCCATGGGGAGCCATTCAGTACAAGGGCAAGGGAGTGTTTATAGCCGGAGGAGCGGGAATTACCCCCTTCATCAGTATTTTGAGAGACTTATCGGCCAAAGGTGAGCTCGATGGGAATAAATTGATTTTTGGAAATAAGACAGGAAAGGATGTGCTCATGGAATCATTTTTCCATGATCTCTTGGGAGAGGATTTTATTTCGATTTTGGATAAAGAAAAAGTAGAAGGACACGCATATGGCCTTGTCAATATGGAGTTTTTGAAAAATACTATACAAGATTTTTCACAAGAATTCTACGTATGTGGCCCAGAGGCCATGGTCGAAAGTGTGAGTGATTTTCTCAAGCACCTCGGGGCTAAGCCAGAGGGGATTACATTTGAGGAATAAAATCAAAAAGCCCATTTTCTAAAAATGTAGAAAATGGGCTTTACAAACTTTAATCAGTGGTCAATAAAATATTCCGTAAACGTTCTTTTTTTGCTTCATTAATTCCAAGTTCTTTTTCGAGCATGGTGTCAGCATCTCCATATTTTTTTTCTATTTCATCCCAAGCGGCTAATAAATATTCCGGCTTAACTCCCATCATTACTTTGACTCTTTCTTTGGGAATGCCATAGGCCTCCATTTTACTGAGATCAGTTTTTTCTACAGCCTCGTTTGATCGAAGAAAATCTTCCATGATGATATCCCAATCAGCCCCCAAAGCATGCAGTAATAGGGATGAAGCAAAGCCCGTCCTGTCTTTTCCGGCACTGCAATGGAAGAGTACGATTGCATCTTCATTTTCCAAAGCATTGAATAAAGGTTGAAAGTCTTTGATATTTTGAACAAATCCTCTGTTGGCTTCTATCATAAGTTCGTCGACACTCTCCTCGTCGAATTCAGGACTCATAAGAACTTGAGAAAATTTAGCCATTCCTTTTCCATCAAGGTTTCCTATTGGAGAATTTATCCATTCTACTTCCATACCGCTTGGTATGTGATCGGGATCTCGTTGGATTTCAAAATCAGACCTGAAGTCAATGATTGTTTGTAGCTTTGTTTGCCTTAGCTTTTCCAATTCCTCTTCTTGAAGATTCGAAAAACTTCCTGATCTGTATAATTTTCCTGTTTTTATCCTAAGAGAATCATTGATCTTTAAACCTCCGAGTTCTCTGAAATTTGGACTTGAAGTAATTTCTAGGTTTACTTGTGCTTGTAAATCAAGTGCGCCACATACTAATACGAGCATGAGCGTTGTAATATAGTTTTTCATAATGATTTCATTAAAATAGCTCCCCAGAAGTAAATTCTGGGGAGTAATAAATTTATTTTAACAGCCACATGTCTGCAAAGACGTTGTCATTGCCGCCGAACTGTCTTTGAATTGCCTGTGTTGCGTTTTCTCTGTTGTTGTCTACTTCTCTCACTGGATATTGCCATCTTCTAGGGATTCTTCTTTCTGCATTGGTACCTTCACCTTCTCTGAATTGAGGAATTCCAGTTCTTCTGAATTGATAGAATGGTTCCCAGCCTGAATTCTGCCAGAATGAAACATACTTTTGTTCCAATATCTGGTTTAAACCTTCCGCATTATTGCCTTTGTACTTGACATTACTTAAAAAAGAATTAACATCTACAGTAACATCTCCGTATGGAGCTCCATTGACATCACCTACTGTTATCGTTGCACCTTGACTCAATCCATAAAAATCAAGTGAAGCGACAACTCCTTTTTGATACCAATTTTCTGCGTCACCGGACACCCAGCCTCTGTTGATAGCTTCAGCTATATTGAAGCACATTTCAGAATACCCTATCATTATATATGGTTCTGGAATAACATCAGGACCTTGAAGGTATCTGATATAATTAATATAGGAATATTTCCCTTCATTACCTTGAGATTCACTGAATAGGTCATTTTGAGCTTTACTGTTGTCAGCACCTTTATAAGCTGCAAAATCTCCAATGGTTCTCCCTTCTACATGCATTGCAAAAGGTGTGGGAGTGGCAGCAATAAAAGTTCTTGGATCCTCATTTCTGGTCATAAGTTCCAAGACTGTTTCGCTAACTGTCGTTTCATTCGGATATAAAAGCATGAATTGCGTTGGGTACCTATTGAAAACAGGTATGTACACAAAATTCATGTTATCATCCAAGTTTTCGTAAACAGGAAACCTAGAAGGGTTGTTTAAAATTTCGTTGAACTTTTGTTTGATTGCTAAAGATGGAGTATCATCAGCTCTTTTACTTAGACTGATCAATAGTCTCAATTTGTAAGAATTGACTGCTTTTCTCCATTTTCTCATATCACCATTATAGAAAATATCACCTTCAATGGGGGCTGAAGTGGCATCTGCTATGATTGCAGTGAGCTCGTTGTTGGCTTCGTCCAGCAAATCAAATACAGCTTTGTAAATCTCTTCTTGTGAATCGAAAGAAGGATTCAGTATCTCTAAACCTAAACCAGCTTCTTTCATGGGGATATCACCAACCCTTTGGGTCAACCATACAAATGTGTAGGCCCTCAGGAATTTAGAAATAGTCAAATAACCATTTCTGTCATTCCCCAAAGCGTCAGAAGCATTTTTTTCTAATTGAATTATATTCCTCAACCAAGGATAAGAGTTACCAGTATCTGTCCAGTTGTATTGATTGCTGCCTCCATAGAGAGGAAAAGTTAACCCAGTTGTAAATTGGTTTAATCGGCTTAGGTATTGAAGGGGCTCTTCTGCGACATCAGCACCTCTAGATATATTAAACAACACTTGTCTAAGCAAAAATGCTGGCGGCACAGGGTCATTTTCACCGGCTACGTTAGGGTTATTTGGGAATTCCTCAAACATCTCCTGACAACTTACAGTGCTCACCAATAGGAGCGCAATCAAAATTTTTATTGTTAAATTTTTCATCTTCTAAATTCTTTGGATTTACAATGAAATATTGAGGTTGAAACCAAAGTTTCTTACCCCTGGGGATTGTAGGAATGGGTTGTTTTGATCGGATGAAGGCCTAAAGCTGGTGCCTATATATTGATCCATGTCGACATCAGTCCTTTCGGCCCAATAAAGGAGGTTCCTTCCTACCAAGGAGAAAGAGGCATTTCTCACACCCATTTTACTTGTAACCCTTGAAGGAAAGTTGAATCCAATAGAAAGTTCTCTAAGTTTGGTGAAAGTCCTACTTTGTGTCCATGGTCCATCAAAACCCGACAAGGCAATTGTGTAATCTTGGACAGAGGCATTGGCATTGTTAGGGATAAAAGTGAGCTGATCAAAATTGTTGATTTTGCCATCATTGCCAAATGTTGGTGTCCCTTCTACTAAAACTACCCCGCCACCATTGAATGCTGGAGTCACTGAACCATTGTCTCTGAAGCTTTCCCACTCTTGACGTCTAGCAATCCCATATGGGGTGTCACCTCCTGTGGTAATATCTGCACCGTTTCGGACAGCTACTTGCCATAATTCATTTAGAATAATTCCTCCAACCCTTCCATCAACTTGGATTCCAAACATCCAGTTTTTGTAATTGAAGGTGTTTTGTATACCCCATACAAAAGCATTGTTTCCATTTCCTATAAATTGATTGCCTTGAATACCTGACCGTCCTCTTAATGGTAATCCTCTTGAGTCATGGATGTTTTCGCCTTGAGGTGTCCTTTGTAGGTCGCTGGCAAAAAGTTTATCAGTCCTGTCACCTACTCTTAAGAATCCACCATTTGCGATTATAGAGCCAGAAGGATCGTTAATTTCATTCAACCTTTCCACGAATCCAGAGAAATTGGCTGCAATTTCCCATTTAAAATTATCCTTCATCACTGGAAGACCAGTCAAGGCTGCTTCCCAGCCATTTTTGACAGTAATGATGTCATTTACATTTCTTCGGTCAAATCCGGTAGATGGCGCCATATCTCTGGTGAATATTTGAGGGCCATTGATTGTGGAAAAATATGTCAAGTCCAATCCCAGTCTATTATCCAAGAAAAACATATCGACCCCAGTTTCATAGGCGGTCACTGTAAAGGGCTGCAATCCACTATTTGCCAAAACAGATGTGAATGATGCTCCAGGTCTGTTGTTGTAGGGTAAAGATGTGCTATATGTGTTTTGGTTCCTGTAAGTAGGACCATCATAAGTAGTGAACCAGTCATTGGTAAACCAGTTTCCCCCCATTCCTAAAGCAATATTAGCAGGGCCAACCACGGGACTAACCAGTCCTCCTTGTACTTGAGCAAAAGAACCCCTAACTTTCAAAAAGGAAACTTTGCTTGGTAAGTTTATGTAATCAGAAATCACAGTACTCAAAGAGGCTGATGGGTAAAAATATGCCTGATCACCTACTGGTAGTGTGGATAATTTATCCCAATGTCCGGTCAGATTTAAGGTTACATATTTTTTGTAATTGATGTCAATACTGGAGTATCCCGCTAGCACTGCCATGTCTGATCTGAAAGAGTATCCTATCAAAGGGTTTTCAGAATTAGTAAAAGCATAAACGCCAGGGACAATTAAGTTATTGGTGCTTAAAAAACTGGAATTGTAAGACAGTCGCCTGAAATTTCCACCCACTAATACATCAAATTCAAAATCACCTACTTTTTTGTCATAAGTAATCAATAGATCAGTTTTGTGCTCCATCAAAGCTCTTCTGTCTTCTGTGTAATTCCCAGCTCTATCAGGTACCGAATAATGTTCGGCAGAGTAGGGTAATTTTTCAGTTCTTAAGGCACTCCAATTGGTCATGTTTGACCGTAGTTGGAATTTAAGATCAGCGTTGGCTTGATAGGAAAGTGATAAAAACCCGTAAGTGTCGGTTTTTTGATGCTCCCGCAACCATTCATTGGCCATAAAATAAGGGTTGTTTGTACGGCCATATTCTCTGTTTATTTGCTGAATTCCTTCGATACCTGGGGATGCCCAGTAGTCTTTTAGATCCCTGATGTCAAAATGTGCGCTACCGTATGCGGCAAATGTGTACATGTAAGAATTTGGTCCATACATCACTTCTGGAATGTTAGGCGCATTTTGAAGATTGACATTGACGTTTCCTTCAAGTCTTAATTTGTCTGTAAAATTATAGCCAGCTGACATGTTAAGGTTGTTGATGTTTAGGCTGGTATTTGGCCAAACAGATGTTTGATGACTATTTGTGTAGGACATTCTGAAATCTGACCTTTCATCGTTGAATCCCAAAGCCACATTGTTAGAAGTTAAGATTCCTGTTTCAACAAAATTTTCAAAGTTCCGCGGGCCTTTGGCCAACCAAGGGGTGCCTTGTCTTATCCCTGTTTCAGGATCCACTGGACTATCATACTGCGGAACCATTTGTCCTTCAAACCTTGGACCCCAAAGAGGCGCTCTTCGGAAGCTTCCATCACGGTCAAAAGGATCATTTCCAAAAGCATATCTAAATGAGTTGCCCAATCCATACTCGGTTTGGGTACGTGGACGAGTGACAAAGCTTGTTTGTAATTGTGTGGAGGAATTTAAGCTAAGTGAAAAACCCTTTTCCCTTCCGCTTCCTCTTTTTGTATTGATCTGAATTGCTCCGTTTTGTCCCCGGAAACCGTACAAAGCGGCCGCATTGGGGCCCTTTAGTACTGTGATACTTTCAATATCATCAGGATTGATATTCCATGTGTCAGTGTTGATAGGTACACCATCTACTACAAAAAGTATATCTGAATTACCTCTCAAATTGATGTTAGGAGCCGCCAACATTTCGGTAGATGGACCTATCGTAAGTCCTGCCACTCGACCTGCGAGTGCATTCAGAGGGCTTGGTTCCCTCGCTTTGACCAATTTGTCCCCAGATATAGTCTGTGTAGAATAACCAAGACTAGATTTTTCCTTGCTTACTCCAAAAGCAGTAATTACGACTTCGCTCAATCCTTGTATTGACTCTTCAAGAGTAAAGTCAATCCTTGAATTGTTCCCAATCCGCACCTCTTGTGGAAGAAAACCAATATATGATACTACAATAATTGGCTGTTCTATTTCATTTGGCACAGCCAAGGAATATGAACCATCAATATCTGTAATTGTACCAACATTGGTTCCTTTCAATAAGAGACTGACTCCTATTAGTTGTTCTCCGAATTCATCGGTGACTTTCCCACTTACAACCCTTTCTTGGGCTGTTACCGCATTGCCAAACAGAAGCAAAAATACCCCTGTAAGTAAGATTTTGTTAAAGTTTTCCATCTATGTGTTTTGAATTATTGATGGTCAAACTTAAATGTGGTTTGTTAGAGCTTTATTGGGTTTTTGTTGCTGAATATGAATTGTTCATTATGTTTTTTTTAAGGCAAACAGTCAAAAAGTTAGATTACCAACCACTCATATTTCTTTTGTATTAATCTTTATCTATGGTTTTGAAATTTGGCTTTTTAAAATAATTTGTATCCTATATAAATATGGTATTCACTTTCAATTTTTATGTATTAAAAACATTTTTTAATATAAAAATTTCAATTTAAAATTAGCCTATTTAATTTAAACTGATGTTTAGTTTTAAAAAATCTCATTTTAAGAATTGTATGATATATGATGTTTTGTTAATCATTTGTTTGCGATAGACACCTATTTTTGTCAAAAGTTTATTTCTGCAGATGATCTTTTTTCATGTTTAAGATAATAATTATCGCTGTTTTATGCCTTTAGATAAAATTGTATTGATAGATGATCACCTAGACACCTTAAAATTGCTGAAATTCAATTTTGAAAAGGAAAGGTTTGATGTTGATATATTTCAAAAAGGAAAAGAGGCAATGGCCTATCTTGATAATAACACTCCCGTTGCAATTGTTTGTGATTGGTTACTTGATGATATCGATGGATTGGATATTTGTAGATACGTAAGGAAAAAAGAAAGATTGGAAAGCATTCCATTTATCATGGTATCAGGAAAAGGACAGGAAATTGATATAGTTACAGCTTTAGAAGTGGGAGCCGATGACTATATGGTAAAGCCTGTAAAAATCAAAGAACTGATTGTTCGGGTTAAAAAAGCACTAGGCAAACGGAAATTTTTAGAGCGAGAGGAGTTAAGCGATGTTCATATTAAATCCAGCGACACCGGGAAATTTTTTTTCAAAAACATCATCGTTGATTCTGAAAAGTATTTAGCTTTTGACAATAGGGAAAAGGTAGACCTGACTATTTCGGAATTTAAACTATTAAGTCTTTTGATGAACCATCCTGGAAGAGTACACAGTAGAAATCAGATAATTCGCTCCATTTATGGTTCAGAAAGCCATGCTTCAGAGAGATCGGTGGATGTCTTAATTACATCACTTAGAAAAAAGATAACATCCCTTAAAAATGATTTGACTAGTATAAGAGGAGTAGGGTACAAGTTGTCTTGAAGCATCATGACATTTCAATCAATACGATTGATTATCTTCAAACCTTATAATACTCTACAAATCTCCCGTCAAATCCTGCCACCTTTTCCACCAAAGCCATTCGCTTGTTTTCATCAAGGGCTTTGAATTTTCGGGCCAGGTCGATTTTTTCCTGTAACATTTCTGAATGGTCTGCACCTGTTACAAGTACCGAAATTGGTAGTGACCAGGAAAAGTACAGTGCTTCTTCCACGCTTAATGTATTGGGGATTATTTTAGGTTTGTCCCCATGCATAAAGTGGGAACTACCTCCAAAAAATCCCCCATTGGCTAAGGTTTTCATGGCGATTGGCGCCATGCCTTTTTCCAATAATCGGGGTAGGACATTGTTGATGAAGCTTTTATAATTTGGATCAAAGGCATTGATAGGCATTTGACATACTTGAAGAGCGCTAGTTTTTTCTAGCATTCGAAGATGTGCATTGTAATCTGAATGACCTGAAAAACCCACATATTTCACTTTCCCACTTCTTTGGGCTTCCAATACCACGTCCATAACGCCGTTGTTAATCCTGCTGTCTACATCTGATGGGCTTCCCACAGCATGTATAAACCAAAGATCGAGGTAGTCAGTATTCATTCTTTTGAGAGTACCTTCAAGATGTGCTTGCGCAGTCTTGGCATCTCTGGCGGTTGATTTGCTTTGGATAAAGGCGACATCTCGATATTTAGGTGTAAGAAACATGCCATACCGTTTTTCAGCCAAGCCATTTCCATAGGATTCGGCATTATCAAAAAACCGCACTCCTCCTGCCAAAGCGGTTTCTATTGTCTTTTGGGCTTCTTTTTCACTCATTCTGGCAATGTGCGCTCCACCCAAGCCCAACATGGTGACGGAGATGCCTGTTTTGCCAAACTTCCTTTTTGGAAGCAGTTCACCAATTCGATCTCTTTCAAACTCGCTGCTTGGAGGAAGAGTATTCCCAAAAGCATCTGTCAATGGTATTCCGCTAATAGGGAGCATAACCCCCGCAGTAAGACCTGCAAGGGATTTGAGAAAAGCTCTTCTGTCTTTCGTTTCTTCTGTATTTTGCTTTGTTTCGGCTTTCCAAGGCCAATCCACACAAGTGTTGATTTCTGGGAACAAAACATGATCGGCTTTTCCTTTAAAAACAAATGTAAGCACCTTATAACCTTTCAGCTTTTCTTTGACGGTTTCCAGAGTTTTTCCTGTGACTGACACATCATCTACCAATAATATTTTTGACCCTTTTTCTACTGGAACAATGAAATCCTGTAATAGAACCGGGATTTCTCTTTGGGGGATATTTTCATCATCTCTATAGTTTACTGGAACTATTAATAGCCTGGAACCTATAGTTTCTGCCACCATTTTAGCAGGAATAGCTCCACCTCTTCCGATGCCGATGACCAAATCTGCTTGGGGAATAGGGTAAGTGTCCAATCTTTCTTTGATGCTTGTCAGGGATAAATGTCGTTTCGTTGCCATGATTGAAAAGGTAGATTAAGAGGGATTACTTTGAGGTCTTCCAAGTTGGATTGCTATATTTTAAAAGCAGAAAATTCAGCAACAATAAAATCCCCAATCCTGGTAATGCACGGGAGAGTGATCCCAGAAAAAACTCCATTGGAGCAGCGGGCATGATTGGGATGACAAAAAGTAGGAGACAGGAAATGACCTTGGCACCTATATATCCAAAGGGTGCGGCTATCCATTTGAACGTTTCACGTCGGAGCAGTAGGAAGGCTATTCCTGTGAACAATATCAATTCAAGAGTCAGAATCGTTAAAAACCCCCATTGTGGATTGCCAGATATCAGGAAATTAATAATTGGAGCCAGAATGGCTACAGGCAATGCTATCTTCCAACCGTACCAAAAAAGAGCGATAAATGGAATGTAAAACATAGGGAGGATATAGGCCCCGATGGAAAATCCATTATGCGGTGGAATCAGATGTATGACAAATGGAAAAATAACAGCGGTGATTAAGATCAGTACAGTGGTTTTGATCTGTGAAATGCTTCCAAGTTTGCTGACAGTATCCATATTTATCGGTATTGATTAGGATACTTAATTTACTGAATAATAGGCGAAAACCTCTTATTTTTAAGAAAAAACGAAGATCATGACATAACTGATTTTAGAAATAGAGGATAAAAAGCTCAAGTTCTTCAAAGATATTATCCAAAATTTTTCTTTTGTGAAGATCAAAGAAAATGAATTTAAAAAGGACTCAGAAGAACAGATAATGGAAATTACCTGTGCCGGAATCAAGGAACTTAAAGAGGTTTTGGAAGGAAAAACAGAAAGCAGTGCAGGTAAAGATTCACTCAATGAAAACTAAAATTTCATTCTACAAACTCCAAAATATCCCCCGGTTGGCAATCCAATGCTTTGCAGATTGCTTCAAGTGTACTGAAGCGAACGGCTTTTGCTTTTCCGGTTTTTAGAATGGAGAGGTTCGAAAGGGTGATGTCTACTTTTTCAGAGAGCTCGTTCAATGACATTTTTCTCTTGGCCATCATAACATCCAAGTTGACTATTATAGGCATGGTTCAGATGGTTAGCTCATTTTCAGATTGGATTTCCACTCCTCTTTTGAAGACTTGGGCAATTGCAAAAATGATGGCTCCCATCAGTAAATACTCTAAAGCACCTCCAGAAAACTCGCCCATTGCAGGAATGTCAAAGCCCCTTTTTGCAAGCCATTTGAAGTAAGCGGCCGCAATGATCATTGTGACCCCAACTTTGATCGTGGCATGACTGACTTCTGCTATTAGTCTGGACACTTCCATACTAAAAGGATGAACCATATTGATCTTGAGAAAGACGCGTATCATCAGGTAAAAAATATGGGCTTTAAGACCTATAATTGCCAAAACAAAGGACATCACACCTACATAATTCCATAAGTGTTGGTTTAATAATCCATATAGGTTTAATCCCTCAAAAAGGTCTTGGGCTACCGTGGGTTTAAATAGGCTGTAGGTAAATGTAAAAAGCAAAGCGCCGGCTTTGATACATAGCCCAATAAAAATGGACCAAATCACAACTGTGATCAACATCAAGCCCGGCTGGGTCTCCCACTTGTTTTTCCATTCTTTCTTCCAGTTCATAACTGTTTGATTTAAATTTAATCAAATATCGAGAATTATTTATTGAAAAACAATAAATATATATTTTTTAATAATAAAATTATTTCTTAATATTCTCATTATTTCTGATTTACATTTGGTGTTTTTCTTTTCATCCTGCTTTTTAGAAGTGAAATAATTTTTTGAAGTGATTTGTAAAATTAATTATTCAGTTTTAGTACATTAGTTCTTATTGTTCCGGCTATGATGAAAAAAATTACAGGATTGTACTTATTCTTTTCGGCTTTTCTTTTCGCATTTTCTTGCGGTAATGGAAGCTATGATGGTGATATTTCTTCTGATTTTGAGGAATTTTTAGATATTCCACTTACTGAGCAACCACCACCACCACCTGAAGACGGAACTTTTAAGGAAAACCAAAGCATCTCTGAACGCAAAATGATTAGAAGGGGATACATGGAAATTTCCTCAGGCGATATTCAGGCTGATTATGCTTCAATCAAAGAATTGGTTTCCAGATTTAAAGCCTTTGTAGATTCTGAAAATCTGAATAATCATAAGGATCGTGTTTCATATAATCTCAACATCAGGGTTCCTTCGGATACTTATTCAGATTTAATGGATTCCTTATCCCCAATTGGACTTGCTTTGATCAATAAGTCTTCCAATGTAGAAGATGTCACCAATAGGTATCGGGATTTGGAGGCAACTTTGAAAAGTAAAAAAATGCTTGAAGAACGCTATCGAGAACTTCTTTCGAAGTCTTCAGAAATCAAAGATATGATTGAAATTGAACGGAACCTTAACAATATCAGGAATGAAATTGAGGTGAATGAATCTAGGTTTAGAAGTCTTAACAATGATATCGCTTACAGTACGGTTAGCATTTACATTTACCAAGACCTCCGTCAATCTGCAGTCTATTCTGATAGCTTTGGTGGTAAACTAATGAAGTCCTTTTCCAAGGGCTGGGATTTGTTCGTCTATTTTGTATTGGTTCTCGTACGGCTTTGGCCATTTGCTCTGTTGGGTCTACTTACCTGGGCTTTGGTAGTGAGGATAAGGAGGAAAAACAATAAAGTCCAAAACTAGGATGGGGATCAAAAATATTGAAGCCCCATCTTTGTTCTTTTATCACTAAAGTGCTTAGGTTTTTTTCGACTTGTATAAGAATGGATTTTCCCTAATCTTGACAATAGCCATTTCACAAAATTCTTATTGCCTTCGGGTCTTGGTGGCCAAAAAAATGTTTTATATCCTTCAATTTGGGATCCTTTTATTTTTATGGCATATCTTCCACGATAATCTCAAAATCATCAAAATATGCTTGACCTTCTGTTCCAGGCATCATCACAGCAAAGGGAATCATGAAGATGGTTTTCCTGGTAAAATTGGGTAATGTGAGCTCCATGACATAGTCATTCAAATCACCACTCACTGGATTAGGTTCTGTACTTAAGAGATGTGATTCGGTGGTGGTGGCACCTGTTGTTCCAATTTCCCTTTCGTATACCCTGAGTGCTATGGCAACTCCAGGACCTTGAAGATTTTCAGCATTGACTTTTGTTCTTAGGGTAACTGAAGCTCCTTCGGGGATATTGGGAGCATCTAACTGTTTATATATATATCCTGTATTTTGCCCATTGCCTTCGGAAGAAATTCCAAGATAGGTGGTTTCAGAGTTTTCATGAACACCTCTGGAAACTTGGTAATTTCCGTTGTCATTTGAAAAATTCCAAGAAGGATCAGACATGTCGTTGGCGAAAAAAACAGGATCTTGTCCAAAATCCTGACCGAAGTCAATACACTGTTCATTGGCGACCAGCCTATCAAACAATTCATCAAGGTAATATGTCCTTAATTCCTCTTCGCCTTCTTTATAGATTTCAAAAGTATTGAATTGTTCTGTCATCATGGAAAGTGGCTTTCCATCACATTTGAGTGCGTTGTCATGAGGTAAATTCAGTACAGCATGTCCCAACTCATGGAAAAATAGGTTTTCCCTTTCTAGGTCTGATTTTGTAGCCCAAGCGCAATACTCCGCTTTTGAAATTAGAACTGTCCGTCTTCCAGTTTGTTGAAAATTGACATATCCTATGCCGCAAAAAGTGATGTCATTTCGAGTTAACTCGTCAGTATATTCTGCGTCAACGTTTGATAAATCTAAAGTATATCCGCGCAATTGTGCCTCTTCCACAAACCTATCTACAAATATTTGTAAATCAGGAAATTCCTCTTGGACTGGGGTTAGGTCTGGATCATCAGAAGATTCGCAGGAAAAGAGGAAAATAGAAAGAATTAAGATTGTTAAAAGTTTAAAATATTGTTTCATGCTATAGAGGTTTTATAGTATAAGATATTGAGTCTACGCTATAATTAAATATGAAGTTTGATTATACGGGATTTTATTAAAAAACCACCGATTCAAAATTTCAATTTGAATCGGTGGTTGATTTTATTGAGTAAACTTTTCCAAAGTTTAGAACTTTGGAAAAGTTTACTCCTTCTTATAAGTTAACTTTAAAGGAAATCTCTAAAAATAAATTTAGCATTTACTTTTTATGTATATCCGCTTTCATACCAGTAGAATCTAAATAATTGAATTAACCTGTGATTTCGAACCAATATCAATAAGTATCCAATATCAATAAGTATCCAATATCTATTAGTATCCGTTTGCCAATAAACCCTCGTTTAATTGATTAGTGGCATGATTGCGGATAATCATATTACTTTTTTTCATAAAATACCTTACCAACACGATGAATGTGTTCCAAAAATTCAGGATTCTTGATGTGGTGATATAAGGAAAGGTCTATTTTGTATGGAAGTAACAATTCGTCTAATTCATTTTCAATCCTATTCAGGATAGTAAGATTTAGGGTTTCTCCCTTCAGGGTTAGATCAATATCAGAACCTGGTCTAAAATCGCCCTTGGCCCTTGAGCCATACAAAATAGCTTTTTCTACCTCAGGGTGTTTATGGAATACATTATTTATGGAAGCGATAGTTTTAGGCTGAAGACCGGTCATTATTGCGATTTTTACTGATTGTCACTTAGGAATTTTTCCATCTTACCTTGAAATGATAGAAATTCATGGATGTAGTCATGCATGACTTTCATGAAAATATTGTCTGCGGTTTCTTGATTATAGGTATGGGATGTTTTATTCCTGCTTTTGATCATATCCATCCATATTTCCCCGTTTAAGATGAGACCTGCTGCAAAAGCCTCTCTTGTTGCGTCTTTAGAACCAAAGATATTGGTATTTCCGGCATGGGTTAGAAAATCCTTCATGACATTCCAAGCCAACTTATGGGTGTATTCAAAACGCTGAATTAAGCCTTCTTTAAAAATATCATCCAAGAATTCATCATCATTGATTTTTCCATCTTCATCTATAGTGAAATCTTCCGTTATCCTTTTGACAGCTTCGTCTAATTTGAATAATGCTTTGTTGAAATTGCTAAACCTCTGCTCCCATCTTATATCTTTCGATTCCATAGATTTGAATTTTAGATTATTACCCTAGCTTAGCCAAAGCCTCTTCCAAAGTTTTGATTTTGGCTTCTGCATCAGCTTGCTTCTTCTTTTCGTTTTCCACTACGGCCGCAGGTGCACCCGATACAAAGCGTTCGTTGCCCAGTTTTTTGACCACAGAATTCAGAAAGCCTTTGGTATAAGCCAATTCTTTGCTGAGGTTTTCTTTCTCCTGTTCTACATCAATCTGTTCCTCTAGCGGTACAAAGCACTCATCAGACTTCACGACAAAACTTACCGCATTTTCTACTTTCTCCCCAAATTTCAACTCTGAAAGGTTGGCCAGCTTGATCAAAACTGATTCAAAGCTGCTGTAAAGATTTTCTTGCTGGGTTTTGATGGTCAGGGAAAGGGTTTCTTTAGGGGAAATGCCCTTAGAACTTCTTAAGTTTCTTACCTGAGAGACAAGCTCAAAAACTTGAGCGGCTTCCGAAATCGGTTTGACGTCAAATCCTTTTTTCTTTGGCCATTCCTCGATGATCAAGGCGTTGCCCAAACCACGTGTATTGATGCTTTGCCAGATTTCCTCAGTAAGGAATGGCATAAATGGGTGAAGAATTCTGAGTATATCTTCAAGGAATTCTATTGTTTTGTCATAGGTCTCCCTGTCAATTGGCTGTTGATAGGCAGGTTTGATCATCTCCAAATACCATGAACAGAAATCATCCCATACCAATTTATAAGTGCTCATCAATGCATCAGAAATTCTAAACTTGCTGAAGTGGTCTTCGATTTCTTCCAATGCTTCTTGGAACCTGTTGTCAAACCAATGAATGGAAGCTTTATTGATGTCTCCGGAAGCCTCTTCATTAACTTCCCAACCCTTGATCAACCTAAATGCATTCCAGATTTTGTTGGCAAAGTTTCTACCTTGTTCCACCAGTTTTTCATCAAAAGGCAGGTCATTTCCTGCAGGAGAGGAGAATAGCATTCCTGTACGGACACCATCTGCACCATATATTTTGATCAGTTCTAATGGATCTGGGGAATTGCCAAGAGATTTGGACATTTTCCTTCCCTGTTTGTCCCTGACAATGCCTGTGAGGTAGACATTTTTAAAAGGCTTATCGCCCATATATTCATAGCCTGCAATGATCATTCTGGCTACCCAGAAAAAGAGGATTTCAGGTGCAGTGACCAAGTCATTTGTAGGATAATAATACCTCAAATCTTCATTTGGAGCGTCTCCCTTGAAAACCTTGGCATCAAACACTGAAATTGGCCATAACCATGAGGAAAACCATGTGTCAAGTACGTCTTCGTCTTGTTTGAGGTCTTCAATGGTAAATTGATTTCCATATTTGTCATTTGCAATTTTCAATGCTTCAGCCTCTGTGGCAGCTACTACAAACTCTCCGTTAGGCAAATGATAGGCTGGAATCCTGTGTCCCCACCACAATTGCCTTGAAATGCACCAATCACGTACATTTTCCATCCATGAGCGGTACATGTTCTTGAATTTGGCAGGATATAGCTGAATCACGTCTTCCATTACCGATGAAAGGGCAGGCTTGGTGATATCCTCCATTTTAAGAAACCATTGCAGTGATAGCTTCGGTTCTACTACAGCATCTGTTCTTTCTGAATGCCCGACATTGGATTTGTATTCCTCAATTTTTTCTAGTTGTCCGGCTTCATCCAGTAGTTTGCCGATTTTTTTTCTGGCGATAAACCTGTCTTCACCCACTAAAATCTGGGCCTTTTCATTCAGCGTGCCATCATCATTTAGGATATCGATGACCTCAAGTTTGTGTTTGATTCCAAGTTCGTAGTCATTGATGTCATGGGCTGGAGTTACTTTTAGGCAACCTGTGCCAAATTCCATATCCACATATTCATCTTCAATAATTGGAACTGATTTTCCGATCAATGGTATGATGGCTTTTTTACCCTTCAAATGTGTGAATCTTGGGTCATTTGGATTGATGCAGATGGCCACATCAGCCATGATTGTTTCAGGTCTTGTGGTGGCGATGGTGAGGTATTCATCTTTTGATCCATCTATCTGATATTTGATATAATACAGCTTGGACTGAATCTCTTTCATGATCACTTCATCGTCCGACAGAGCAGTTTTGCCTTGCGGATCCCAGTTGACCATTCTTATTCCACGGTAAATTTTATCTTTTTTGTAAAGGTCTATAAAGACAGAAATTACAGCTTGGCTCAGGTCTGGATCCATGGTGAACTTGGTCCGGTCCCAATCGCAGGAGGCTCCGAGTTTTTGCAACTGTTCCAATATGATGCCACCATATTTTTGCTTCCACTCCCAAGCATGTTCTAAAAATTCTTCGCGACTCAAAGATTTCTTATCTATTCCTTTTTCTTTGAGCATAGCTACGACCTTAGCTTCTGTAGCAATAGAAGCGTGGTCTGTTCCTGGTACCCAGCAGGCATTTTTCCCTTCCATACGGGCTTTTCTGATCAGGACGTCCTGAATTGTATTGTTGAGCATATGGCCCATGTGCAATACTCCAGTGACATTTGGAGGAGGTATAACTATGGTGTAGGGTTCTTTGTCAGGGTCTACCTTGGAAGAAAAAAATCTGTTTTCCATCCAGTATTTATACCATTTTAATTCTACTGCTTCAGGATTGTATTTTGTAGCTAAGGACATGTTTTGAAAAAGGCTTTATAAAACTTCAATTCGCAAAATTAAGATAAAATATGTAGCACACTATCCAAATTGTCCCAAAATCGGTTTAGAGAATCTCAACATGTCTTTTTAAGTAAAATTCTAGAGATTAGACCCTGTTCTAAAATTTTTGAACAGGGTATTGATCCTCTATCCGGTGATTTGTGTTTTATCTTCTGCCTTAATCTTCTAACTTTGGGCGACCAATTAAATTTTTACACATGACTAAGCCCGAAGTATCCGCACTCAATTCCTGGGTTCCGGTTCCTAAAGATTCTGATTTCACCATTTATAATCTTCCTTTTGGAGTATTCAAAAACAAAAGGCTTTCACCAAGAGCGGGAATCGCGATAGGAGATAAAATAGTGGACTTGGCAGTTTTGCACGATGAAGGTTTCTTTGCCGACCTGAGTCAGCTGCCTCATGATATATTCCTCGGAGGATCTTTGAATGATTTTATTTCCTTGGGTAAGCCAGTGACCAAAAGAGTCAGGGAGATTGTCCAGGAATTATTAAAAGAAGACAATGAAGCACTAAGAGAGCACCAGATTCGTGGTAAAGCAATGGTTAACCGTAAGGAAGCCCAAATGCTTATGCCCGTGAAAGTAGGTGATTACACGGACTTCTACAGTAGTATTGAGCACGCTACCAATGTAGGCACCATGTTCAGGGATCCTGATAACGCTCTTCTGCCCAACTGGAAGCACATCCCTGTTGGATACCATGGTAGAGCTTCTTCCATTATTCCTTCCGGAGTGCCAATCCATAGACCAAAAGGCCAATACAAGGATCCTAATATGGAATTACCGGAATTCGGGCCAAGCAGAAGGCTAGATTTTGAATTGGAATTGGCGTTTATCACCGGACGCACTACTAAGATGGGTGATAGCATATCCACTGCCGAAGCGGAGGATTTTATTTTCGGTTTTGTGCTGTTCAATGACTGGTCGGCAAGAGACATTCAAGCTTGGGAATATGTTCCATTAGGTCCTTTTTTGGGAAAAAATTTCGCGAGTAGTATTTCCCCTTGGATTGTTACATTGGAGGCCTTGGATACTTTTAGGGTTGCAGGTCCAAAACAGGACACTGAAGTCTTGCCTTATCTGAAATGTGAAAAAGATCATGCTTTTGATATCAACCTAGAGGTGTCTATCCAACCTGAAAATCAGAAAGCCACGAAGGTATGTACTTCAAACTTCAAGAATATGTACTGGAATATTACACAGCAATTGGCACATCATACAGTCAATGGCTGTAACATCAACGTTGGGGATATGTATGCTTCAGGTACCATATCCGGTCCTACTCCAGATAGCTATGGTTCTATGCTCGAATTGGCATGGAAAGGTACCAAGCCTTTAAAACTGGAAGATGGTTCTGAAAGGAAGTTTATAGAAGATGGAGATACCGTGATCATGAAAGGTTATTGTCAGAAAGACCATATCCGGGTTGGCTTTGGAGAGGTTTCTACCAAAGTAATGCCTGCAAAGTAATCAAAAAAGCCTCTCGAAGAATCGAGAGGCTTTTTTGATTATTTAATTAATTTTTCTTGTCTCATCTCTGCTTTTAAGGCATCCACATATTCCTTTGCAAAGACTTGCATATCCGAGGGGTTGACTGTTCTTGACTGTGCGCTCCATATCAGCTTGAGTGACTCGGCATCATAGAGGTTTGTTTCCATAAAGTACTTACGGTCTGTGGTGTAATATCCCTGATTCCAACCAGCACCTTGCCAGTGGTTCCAGTACCCAAAAAAGTTACCATAATAACCAAATCTTCCCATCGGTGCATACATAGGCCCCATTCCTCCACCTGCTACAAATCTTTCATCTTCTTCTACATTGATGAGGGTAATGGTCATGATTGCTTCTGCATTTACTTCCCTTAGGATCTCCTCAAGTTCTTCTTTGCTTGGTTCATTGCTGGAAAAGAAATCTGGTGAAAATACGTCAATACTTCTTATGGCTGTAACATTTCGGTTTTGAAGTCGGGTCATAAACTCCCCCTCTATTGACTGCCTCAGAGAAAGGTCTTCTGAAAAAGACGCAAGAAGTATGCTTGAGTAGGGTTGCTGACTTTCTTGGTCATTTTTCCAACTTGCTGTGATCTGTGTGGAGGATCCACAACCCATAAGTAGCAATAGTAAAAAAGATAATAACAAAGTGATCGGTTTCATATTCTGTTGGTTTAGATGTAACAATAATTGTACGTGGTGATCTATTTCGCACAATAAAAAAACAACAACTGTTCCATTTTGTTAGATTCAGCGCTTTGGAAGCGTTTGATAGCCAATACATTTTAAAAAGCTTTTCTTTCCTATTTTCCCCACTCGATTAAAAGACTATTTTTGCACTTCATTCCTATAAACCGAAATCTACATGAAAAATATAAATCCGACATCCACTCCAGCTTGGTCAGCATTACAGGCTTTGGCCAATAAACATGCTGATAGACCTATAAGGTCTTATTTTGAACAAGAAAACAGATTTGAAGAGTTTTCTGTCAAGCTGGAGGACATATTAATTGACTTCTCCAAAAACAAGCTTGACAAGGAGATTTTCGGTTCACTTGTGCAATTGACTGAGGAAATTGGCTTAAAAGATGCCATTCAGTCAATGTTTGGAGGGGAGAAAATCAACGGAACAGAAGGCAGGGCAGTTCTTCATACAGCACTTCGTAACCAATCAGGAGATCCTGTTATTTTTGAAGGAGAAGATGTAATGCCTGAGGTGAAAGCTGTTTTGGCCCAAATGAAGACCTTTGCTGATCAGATTTCCAATGGCCAATGGCTGGGCTATACAGGCAAACCTATTACATCTTTGGTGAATATTGGGATTGGAGGTTCTGATTTAGGCCCTGTGATGGTTACAGAGGCTTTGAAACCTTATCAAAATCCAAACCTTGACATACACTTTGTTTCCAATGTGGATGGAACCCACATAGCGGAAACCCTCAGGAAAGTCAATCCAGAGACAACCCTCTTTTTCATTGCTTCCAAGACCTTTACCACGCAAGAGACAATGACCAATGCGCACTCAGCGCGTAACTGGTTTATGGAGTATGCGCAAGAGGAAAAAGCGGTAGCCCGTCATTTTGTAGCCTTGTCTACCAATGAGAAGGGTGTTACAGAATTTGGAATTGACCCTAAGAATATGTTTGCATTCTGGGATTGGGTAGGAGGAAGGTACTCCCTTTGGTCCGCTATCGGTTTGCCTATCGCCTGTGCCATTGGATTTGATAACTTTGAAAAGTTACTTTCTGGGGCACACGCTATGGACAAGCATTTCCAAAACGCAGAGTTTTCAAAAAACATCCCTGTTATACTTGCTTTAATTGGAATCTGGAATACTAATTTTCTAGGTGCTACATCTGAAGCAATTCTGCCTTATGACCAATACCTACACCGGTTTGCAGCATACTTCCAACAAGGGAATATGGAGTCAAACGGGAAGTTTGTTACCAGAAATGGGGAAAAAGCAAATTATAGCACTGGCCCTATCATTTGGGGTGAGCCGGGAACCAATGGGCAACACGCTTTTTATCAATTGATCCATCAGGGTACACATTTGATTCCTTGTGATTTTATCGCTCCGGCAATTTCTCACAATCCAATAGGAGACCATCATGTCAAGCTACTTTCCAATTTCTTTGCCCAGACAGAGGCCTTGATGAATGGGAAATCTCTCGAGGAGGTAACTTCTGAAATGGAAAAAGCCGGAAAATCTGCTGAAGCTATTGAGAAAATAGCTCCACACAGGGTTTTTGAAGGCAATAGGCCTACCAATTCTATATTGGTCAAACAAATTACTCCCTACACTTTAGGGCAATTGATTGCCATGTATGAACATAAAATATTTGTTCAGGGTGTGATCTGGAATATCTTCAGTTTTGACCAATGGGGAGTCGAGTTGGGTAAAGTACTTGCCAATGCAATCTTACCTGAGTTGCGTGATGACCAAATGGTAGCAAGCCATGATGGTTCTACAAATGGGCTTATCAATGCCTACAAGGAAATGAGAAAGTAAAGACTGATTGCAATAATTAAATTCCAAACCTGTCAAGCTCTTGAAAATTTCGGAGCTTGACAGGTTTTTTTTTAATCCAAAATCAAGTAATTCTATGTGATTATCTGCGTCTATTCCAGCTGGATTAAAGACAAAATGTACAGCCTATTTTCGAACCGATATCCAATTATGCCGAATAGGATGAATATCAAGTTGATCTGAAATTCAGATTGAATTATCCTCTAGCTGAATTGTAAATAAAGTTATCAACTCTCCAGCTTTTCCAATCTTTCCAAAATTGGTGGATGTGAATAATTCACAAATACGTACCAAGGATGGGGATTGATATTGCTCAGGCTATTGACAGATAAGGTCTTCAAAGCTTCCGCCAGTGGCGATCCGTCATAAGTTTCTTTTGCAAAAGAGTCCGCTTCGAATTCATTTTTACGGCTGATCAAGTTCATGCCTATACCCAAGATCAAAGAAATAGGAGACAAGAGCATAGTGAAACCAATGATATTCAAGTGTACTGCCAATTGGTCACCACCTAAGGCCAAACTCATGTTTTCGCTAAAAATAAATTGTCCCAGGATGAAAAGCATGACTCCGATATGAAGAATGGATATCACAATGCTGGTTAGTATGTGTTTCTTTTTGTAGTGTCCCACCTCATGTGCCAATACCGCCACCAACTCCTCAGGTGTGTGTTGCTCTATCAGTGTGTCATATAGGACTACTTTTTTTCTTTTCCCGAATCCCGAGAAAAAAGCATTGGCCTTGGATGAACGCTTGCTGCCATCTATGACGAAGATGTTTTCAATTGGGAACTGCACTGATTTGGCATAATGAACTATTTTGGATTTCAGGTCACCATCTTCGAGCGGTGTAAGTTTATTGAAAATCGGCAAAATCCATGCTGTGTAAAACAAATTGACAGTAACCATAAACACAGCCGAAATGATCCAAAACTGCCACCAAAAATTCTGGCCGATTTGATGTATGAGCCATAACAACACAGCCAAAAGTCCTCCTCCAATAATAATACTCAGGATATATCCTTTTAACTTGTCCGAAAAAAATGTGCTTGTTGTCGTTTTGTTAAAGCCGAATTTTTCTTCAACGACAAAAGTATGATAGTAGTCAAATGGTAGTGAGAGTAAGTCCGATCCAATAAAAATGATGGCAAAATATACCAAAGACAGTAATATTGGGTTCTCTACTGAATTGCGTAGTTCTATATCCAACCAGCCAAAAAAACCGAAATATATAAATGAGAAAGTAATCAAGAAAGTAATGATTCCGGTCAAAAGGCCGAACCTGTAGTTTGCTTTTTGGTAGGATTTTGACTCTTTAAGCTTTGATTCGCTGATGTATTGCTCTAGGGTCTGAGGGACCGTTGGTACAGGTCTCCTTATATTTAGATGATTAAGTGTTTTTTCAAATAAAAATCCAATAGTTAAAATGCCCAATAATAGGTATTTAATCAACTCCGCATCCATAATGATAATTTCTTAGAACTTTGGGCAAGGAAGTATGGTATCTCTACTTCTTAATTTGCCTTTATTTTTATCCGCCAGTAGGAAGGATAAACTGACTTCATGTGCACCGCCGGATTGCATTCCTAATTGGGATACGGTGTAATCAAAACTATACCCTACATTCATCCCTGTAGGTAAATTTACACCCACCATTACAACCAGTGCGTCTCTATTGAGTTGGTTTTCAATTGGTCTATACGGCAAGCCTCTGTACCAAAGCCCTATCATAAGAGGTTCTGTGTAGAGGTAAGCACCGATATCCAACTGTTCGAATGGGCCTTGTCTTTTGTAGTTCAGCGTAGGCACAATGTATCGTTGCCGCGCCATGTGTGTAAAATCTCTTCTGTAGCCGCCACTTGCTAAGGCAATTCTATAACCCGTATGGACAGAGTACTTTGCTGGAAGACGGCTAACCCCATCCAAGAACGATTGATTAGGAGTGTTGACATGGTCAGCAGACAGTCCAAACCAGAAATTTTCGGTAAAAAATAAACCTCCAAATGAAAGTGAAAGCATATTGACTGGTTCCCCTAGCCCCGGAAGATCGGTGCTTGGTAAGGTAGGTCCAAATATGTTTGTTCTGTCAATTTGATTGGCAAAAATCAGGTTTTCAAAAAAACCTATATCTCTTCTGATATAACTTGCCCTAAACCCAGGCCTGAAAAAAGCTTTTTCAGAAATTCTGAGTTCGTAGGAGTAAAAACCAGCAATAGTCGTGGAACGCAATTTAGCCGCACCTTCGACATCATTCATAACCATCAAGCCAACCCCGCTGTTATATTCGTCTAGGTAAGTGTCTATGTATGCAGAGAAGGTGGTAAACTGTGCGTCAAGTCCCGGCCACTGATTTCTGTAATTGAAGCCTACTCTAGGAACAAGTTCGGACCCTGTGAAGGCAGGATTGAGGTACATGGGCGCGGCATAGTACTGGCTATATTGTGGGTCCTGCGCGTGCAGACTTCCTACTGAAAAAATCAGTATCAGGATAAAAAAAAGCCGATATAAATAAGACCTTTGCAAGTAAATCTTCGTTAATTGGTTAATTCAATTCATCAGCTAAACGCTGTAAACCCTTTGATGTTTTGTAAGCAGCGTGTAAATTATGAAAAGCCTTAGTAATTCCATAAAATTAAATTCAATTTTTGCCATAATAATTGCGCTTACTTGTTGTTTAAGTGTTCAAAAAAGTTTTTCACAAGGCTTCAATAACAATGAATGGGTTTTTGGGTATTGTGGATCAGGACAGGAAAACAGCTATATCTCCTTTGGAAAGGGAGATGAGCCTAGTGTAAGGACCTTGCCTGGTAACATTTTGATTGGTTCAGAAAATACTAATGAAGATAACAACGCAATAATGGTTGACCCCATAACTGGGCAAATACTTTTTTATACCAATGGAGTTGTTGTTTTTAATTATGATAATATTTCTATTCAAGGTGCGCCAAATGGTATAAACGGACAGACAGATAGTAGACAGTCTGTGGCAATTGGGACACTTGACTACGAACCGGATGGGGATAAGACTTTTTATTTGTTCTATATCACACCTGGAGGTCAGTTGCAATATTCTGTAGTAGACATGAATGCAGCTGGAGGGGCAACAGGTAATCAACCCCCGCTAGGTGAAGTTACAGCCCTCAATCAAAATATATCCAATGCAAGTGGAGCCATTGCAGTGGTCAAAAGTTCCAGTTCCCCATCTTATCTACTGAGTTTTGAAGGAGGTCAACTTGTCTCCCGGAGGCTTGAGGACACGGAAGGACAGTTTACACAAACTGGAACCACAGCACTCGGTTTCACCCCAAAAGCAATGATTTTTAATGAAGCTTTAGGGAAAGTAATACTTATTCCGGAGAATGATGGAGAAGATATCGTAGTGATTGATTTTGATACCGCCACAGGAGGGTTTGGTGCTACTGAGACTGTGGCAAATTCAGGAGGTATGGATTCAATTGAAGGAGCAGAATTTTCTCCGAATGGGGAATTCCTATACTTCTCTAGAGGCGATGAACTATTGAGAGTCCCTGTTAATGATTTGAGCGCTGCACCTGAAGCGATTCCTTTGGAAGCTGATGTTTTTAAAATTTATGATATCAAAGTAGGTCCCGATGGTAGACTTTATTACATCTACGAAGAAGTAGACGGAGGACCTCAGTTGGTAGGTAGGGTAGATAATCCCGATGAAGAAGACTTGGATGAAATTGAATTAAATGAGGACCCTTTCAACGGCACTGATTTCTGTGGAAGGTTTTTTCCTCAGTTTGCGCCTAATCAAGATGTAGATCCAGATGTGGATTTTACTTGGTCCCCTGAATTCCCCTGTGCCAATAATCCAGTCCAATTGACAAGTGAAATTACCCCTGAAAATTACAGACCCGTAAGTTTTGAATGGTCCTTTAACCCTCCATTGACAGATGAGGATGGGGATCCAATCGACATTGATTTTAATCAAGAACATCTTTTGATTCCGGAAGAAGCTGCTCAAGGGGAATCTATAGAAGTGACTTTGGTTGTGACATTTGAAGATGGAACCACAAGACCAGTTACGAAGATTATTCCTCTGACTGAGAATGATCTGGAGGCTAACTTTTCTACCCAAGACACTACAGTCTGTGAAGGCGCTTGTGTAGATATTGGTTCTTTGCTGGAAGTACAAGAAGGTGAGGGGCCGGGAGGTGATGGAGGCCCGAATGTTGGAGGCCCAGGAGTAGGAGGGCCCGGAGTAGGAGGACCCGGAGCTGGAGGCCCTGGGGGTGGAGCTGGAGGAGGAAACTATGAATATTTCTGGTCCAATAGACGAGATCAAGGATGGGTGAGAGATACTGATAACTGTGTTGACCTTCCTGGTCTTTATTGGGTATTGGTGCGCGAAGAGGGTTCTTCTTGTTATGCTTATGCCGAAATCAGGGTGAAAATTTGGGATCTTCCAGACCAGAATAACAATATCTGGTATTTTGGTGATGGTGCTGGATTGGATTTTAATATTGATCCTAATGATCCTGATGGCCCTATCCCAAGACCTATCAGCCATCCAAATAATATTCCCGCTGGTACTACGACAATATCTGATGAAACGGGTGAGGTACTATTCTACACAGACGGAGAAACCGTATGGGACCTGAATGGTAACCCAATGGAAAATGGTGAGGATATTGGAGGAAGCAACCAAGCTTCTGAGAGTGTTATAGCCGTACCGATCCCACAACAGGAGACTGTCTTTTATGTGTTCACTACTCAGCGATCGGCTGATGGAAGCAACAGGGTGAAGTATTCTGTTGTAGATATCAAGGCAGGTGCCACAGAACCAAACGCCAATATTGATGGTGTAGGGAATGTGGTTTCAAAAGGGAATTTCCTTTTTAGTCCAAGTACTGAACAGTCCGCAGCCCTTGCTTCCGGAGATACCACTTGGGTGCTTTTCCATGAACTGGGCAACAATACTTTCCGTGCTTATCCTATTTCTCAGTTTGGAATAGGAAGCCCTGTTTTTTCATCTGTAGGTTCTTCTCATGGGTTCAACACAGGTGTTGGAACTATGAAATTCAGCCCTGATGGAAATCAAGTAGCTGTGACCATTCAAGATGGAGCATGTAGCCGTCTGGAGATTTTTGATTTTGATCAAAGTACTGGCCGAATGACTGAGTACGCCTTATTGGATTTGGGTTGTACCAATGAAGAAATATATGGGGTTGAGTTTTCCAATGATGGAAGCCGTGTATTTGTCTCCTACCTTGGAGGAGGTGGCAAAATTGAAGAATTTTTGATCAAAGTACCAGAGAGGCAAAGAGATCCGGATAATCCAGAAGCACCTGATCCAGATCTATCATGCGGACAATGTTTTGAAAGTGCCAACAGCAGAGCTGAAAGAGAAACCTGCATACTCAACTCTTCAATAAGAAATGTTATCAGTACAGATGGTCCATTTGGAGCGGTACAGATAGGGCCTGATGGTCAGATTTATGTAGCCAGGCCAGGGCAGGGCTCTGTTGGGCAAATCAATGCCGGAGGCAATTGCGATACAAGCAATTACAATGATGAAGGAGTCCAATTAGTAGCAGGAACAAGTTCTAACTTAGGATTGCCTGCCTTTGTGCAACAATCAGGAAGCAGTATTCCTGAACCAGCCTTGGCTGGTCCAGAGAGGATTTGTTTAGACCCTGATGATGGCGGAATAGGACTGTTTGAAGGAGGTGGAGAGCCCGATATTGATGCTTATTTTTGGACTATCCAACATGAAGATGGGGAGTTTGAGTTACAGAATTTCGGAGGGGCAGGAGAGGATTTTCAAGAGCTGGAACACCCTTTTTCCAGAGATGGAAGGTTTACTGTTACACTTCGGGTGGATAGGTGTGATGAGGTTGGATATTTTGAGGAAAGCATAGAGGTGGAGGTCGTTGCACCACCTGAATTGACATTACCTGATGATGTGGTTTTGTGTGCTGGTTCTCCTGTGGATTTGACTGCCATAGATAATTATGATCCTGCGGAAGGGTTGTATGATTTTGAATGGAGAAATGCAGCTGGGCAATTGTTTGGAGACGTCGATTCCAATACCATTTCAGTAAGCGAAGAAAGCATTTACACGGTAACAGTTTCCTATAGGATACCGGATACTGCAGATGGCGAATTGTTTGATGTCTGCCCAGCCACCAAAGATGTATTTGTAGGGCCTGCATTTGATTTTGACCTCAATCAGAGTGCGGAAGAAGTATGTTTTGATGATGAATTGGTAGTCTTTGCACCAAATACACCACTTGAAGGTGAGTGGTTTTATGAAGTAGAGGGTTCAGGTAATAGGGTTTCACTGGGTACTTTCTTTGAATTGGAGTTGGAACCATCTTCATTGCCTTCACCTGGAATTTATCAAATCATTTTTATTGGAGAAGATCCTATTATAGATGATTGTCTGTTCGAAAAAAGAGCTGACCTAACGGTCTACGCATTACCGGCTGTAGCTATTACTCCGCTTACAGATGCTGATGACTGTAATACACCGAATGGAAGTTTTGAATTAGAAGCTTTGACTGATATTGGAAGGTTAGAAATCTCTGAACTTAACTTTTCACAAACCAATATTTCAGCGGGTGAAACCTTACCTGTATTCACAGATTTGGAGCCGGGGCTTTACACCATTCAAATGGAAAGTGATTTCGGTTGCGAGTTTGTACAGACTGCGGTTATCAGAAATCTCAATCCGCCTGCAGAAATCGATGGATTTACGGTTACTTCTGAAGATGAAATTTGTACCCTTGATGGAGTTGCTGATGGACGTATAATCATTGATTTTCCAAATGGCCCTGCAAGTGGTAGTTATTTACTGGTCAGACAGGAATCAGGAGAGGAGTTCCTAGGGAATTTTCTCAATGAGGATCAAATTGTAATTGAGGTACCCGAAGGGACTTATGCGGTAGAAATTACCGACGAGTTTGGTTGTGAGGTCCCTTCTGAAGACCTTCGTACAGTTGAGAAAAAAGAACAAGCGGAATTTTCTATCCCGTCCAATGTAGAGGCTTGTGAGTCATTTGTGTTTGCTCCTATCACACAAGATACAGATTTAGGTTTTAGGCTTGAAGATGGTGCAGGTAACGCTATTGCTTCTATAGATGGTACAAATTATGAGATCACCCAATCAGGGACTTATTTTGTGTTTGGTATCCCCGGTAATTCAGGCCTTTGTCCTAGAGTGAGGGAGATGGAAGTAACCATCAGTCCAAGTATAAACTTCTCCTTAAATAACCCTGTGGTTGATTGTGAAACAGGGGTGTCATATACTTTAGATTTAAACGGCTTGGCTCCTGCTGATATAAGAATTTTTTGGAGAAATGAAGCAGGTGAAATTATAAGTAGGAACCCTATTTTCTTCCCATCAGCCCCTGGGGATTATACTGTAGAAGTGCAGCCTGCAGTAGGAGGGCTGTGTCCTCCAAGTTCTATTGATTTTACAGTAGACGAGTTTGTGGGACAAGTAGATATTGAATTAGAAGCTCTCCCTTTCTGTGGGGAGGATGTATTTACCCTTATCACTATTGTTGGTGATTTGTCCAATGTAAGAGATATTATTTGGTACAGAGTTACCGGTACGGGAAGGACTGAATTGCCAGAATTTGCTGATCAAGATGAAGTGACAATCACTGAAGCGGGTGTGTATCAAGTAGAACTGATAAATAATTTTGATTGCAGGGTTGCGAGAGAACAGATTCAAATCATCCGATCAGATGCTGTGGCGCCTGTTTTGGAAGATAGCTATATTATTTGTGCCCTGGAAAATGTGGTAGTTCAATTAGATCCTGGGGAATATCAATTTTATTCATGGCTTCTTGACGGGGAAGAAGTGGCAGATACACCGACATTTTCTCCCACAGAGGCAGGTATTTACGAGCTGTTTGTGTTTGATGATGCAGGCTGTGAGTTTACCATTGAATTTGAAGTTGTAGAGGACTGTGACCTGAAGGTGGTCTTTCCTAATGCAATGAGGCCAAGTGACATCAATAGGCATTTCGTGTTATTTGCCAATGACTTTATTGATGAAGTCGAAGTGCTGATTTATAACCGTTGGGGTGAATTGATTTACTATTGCCAAAACGACAACATACCGGAGGAAGAACCAATATGTACTTGGGATGGTTTGGTAAAAGGTCAGGTTGTTCCTATTGGAACTTATCCTGTTTTGGTCAGATATAAAAGCATCAATCAAAATTTAACCCAAACAATTACAAGGTCTATTACAGTTATAGAGTAAAGAGAAAAATATGATTACATTGATTTCACCTGCGAAAACCCTGGATTTGAATACAACAGACATCAGTTTGCATACCCAGCCAGAATTTCAAAAAGACACTTTCGAGCTTGTTTCCATCATGAAGAAAAAAAGCAAAGAAGACCTGATGAAAATGATGGGTATCTCAGAAAAACTTGCAGAACTGAATGAAGGAAGATACAAGGACTTCAAGAAGACTTTTGAACCTGAGCATGCCAAACAGGCCCTGCTGGCTTTCAAAGGAGATGTATACACCAAGATCGACGTTGAAAACTACACGATAGAAGATTTTGATTTTGCCCAAGAGCACTTAAGAATTCTATCAGGTTTATATGGACTTTTGAGACCCTTAGATATGATTCAGCCTTATCGCTTGGAGATGGGGATCAAGGTAGAAAATAAAAGGGGAAAGAACCTATACGAATTTTGGGGGCAGCGTATAGCCAAAGCTATTAATGATGCAGCTAAAGGAGCACCTATTGTGAACCTTGCCTCTCAGGAGTATTTCAAAGCAGTAGACGAAAAAGCCATCAAATCGGAAATTATTTCTCCGGTTTTTAAGGAATACAGAAACGGCAAATATCAAATTATCGGTTTATTTGCCAAGCAAGCAAGAGGCATGATGACTGATTATATTATTAAAAACCGTATATCTGATCCAGAAAAGCTCAAACTTTTCAATGCTGAAGGATACGAGTGGGGAGGAGATGAAAAAGAGTGGTTATTTGTAAGGTAAATTTTAGTAAATTAAATCATAGAGCCTCATCTACTTATGTTGATGAGGCTGTTTTTTTGCATTGATTATTATTGTAGATTTGTTTTTAAATTTTTCAGAAATAATGTTCACGAACTGCAATTCCTTTGAATGAAAAAGCGGAAAAATATATTCCCAATCAAGTTCTTATGGTTGACCGCTTGTTTGCTTATGGGGATTTTTGGGGCAATGCTGAGTGCTGCAATTCATGAGAAAAGCACATTTTTAGAAGCCATTGGTGTCAATGAAGTTGAAATTCTTGGACCCGAAAGAGTCTGTTTGGTTGGAGGTAATAAGATTGAGGAGTATATTGCTGGAGGAGATTTTCAAGGGGATAGGTTTAGCTGGTCAGTTACCCTTCCCGATGGAACACAGCGGATTTTTTCTGGTTCTGAAAGTTTTATAAGATTGCCATTTACATTTTCCCAACCCGGCCTTCATATCATACAACTGACTGTAAGCAGGGTAGGTAGTGGCCCTGTAGGGGCTCCGCAGATCAAAGAAGTTCTTGTGCTGCCGGGAGCAGAAATTGCACTTCAACCAAGTTATACGATTTGTCAAGGGGATGGCATTTTATTGAAGGCTCTGGCAACTTCTACGGCAGATCTAAATGATTACTCCTTCGAATGGAAAGATAATGAGGGGAATCTTGTAGGAGATGAAAATACCCTGTTTGTAGATGAAGAAGGTGATTTTACTGTATCCTATTCAATCATAAATTCTAACGGAGATCAGGAATGTGAAAACACACTTTCTACAAGTATTAAAAACTCAGCAGAATTTGACCTTATAATAAGCCAAACCAATTATTGTCCAGGAAATGATCTCATTGCAAATACTGACCCTCAGGTGCAGGGAAGGTGGTATTACGAAAAAGAGGGAGAAAGTAAGGTTTTCATTAGTCAGGGAAATGCCATTCAATATCCAACCGGGAATCTTCCTGGTTTTGGGAATTATAAGCTGATCTTTGAATTGATAAATGAAAGCAATCCGGATTGTGAGGTAAGAGAAGAAGTGAGTTTTATATATGGTCCATTCCCCGCCTTTGTCATAGAAGAAGAGGTGAAAGCTTCTGAATGTTTTGAGGGTGACGGAGTCTTGACAATTATCCCCCTTTCCCAAATCTCGCAAATCTCTTTGGTAATTGACGAGGACAATTCAATTGTGATCGGGACAAACTTGGAACCGGGCGTTCCCATTACAGTAGATAATTTGAAGTCAGGTGTGTATACTTTTGAAGCATTTTTGAATGGCTGTAGGTTCACTCAAGCTTCGGTAGTAAACCTAGAAGATATACCAGATCAGTTGAAGTTTTCTATAGATCCGGCCTCTATAGTGCCAGAAACCTGTGCTGAGGACGGTGTGAACCCAGGTAGCTTTACTGTTGTATTTGAATCTGGACCTGTGGATGTCAAGTATGAGCTGTACTTTAAAAACGGAGGACTTGCCAAACAAGGAGAACTCAAGAGTCAAATTAATGATGTGGATGGAACCTTGGATGAAAATGATACTGAATTTACCATAGAGGTTCTCGGAGGAGGTTACTATTTTGAGGTTTTTCTTCCGGAGGATGATTTTGTAGTGTTGAATGCTGATGATGATGAAGAGGAACGATGTTATGTGCCATTTATCGAGGAATTCGAAGTGCCAGGACTGCCTCAGGTAAGATTTAGTGCTCCTAGGGAGTTTAGTTTTTGTGAGTCATATGAGTTGACTCCAACTACTGATCAACCATTGGAATTTGAACTTAGGTTAGTAGGGTCAACAGAGCCTTCAAGGTTTGGAGAAACTTTCATTATCGAAGAGCCGGGAGATTATGAATTAATTGGTAGACATACAGTCTTGCCTGATGAGATTTGTCCTAGGATAATTGAACTTAAAATCGATAAAGTTGAGCCGGTTATTTTTGAACCCAAACTTGTAGACCTGGTCTGTTCGACAGGAGCTCAGACATGGGAGGTAGAGATAGATAACTACAGCCCTGCCGAGGTAGATATCAGGTGGTATGATGAAGAGGGAGATCTGGTCAGTTCATTGACTACTATGTCGCCAGCAGAGTTCGGTATGTATACAGTAGATATTCAGCCAAAAAATATTCTCGGAAGTTGTGATGTGGATCCGTATGAATTTGAAGTGCCAGATTTGTTAAATCTTTCTGTTGGGTATGAGAAATCACAGTTATGTCCATTTGGGCCGGACGCTACAATTACGCTGGATGCTATTTTTGATTTCGTAGGTAGGATAAGATGGAGGTATTCTGATGAAAATGGAGAAATATTTGAGCTGACTGATTTAGAAGATGAAACTGAAATAACCATATCACAATCCGGAGTTTATGAAGCCACCTTGTATAGCAGTATTAATATTGATTGTGAATTGGGAAATGTGGAAATTGAAGTAGATATCAGTGATAACCTCACACAGTTTGATGTTCCTGAAGAAGAATTAGTAGTGTGTGAAAGCTATGAATGGATACCTGATAGTAACTTTCCTCTTAACTATATATTGACCTATCCAGATGGGAAAGAAGAAATAGCAAGTTCAAGTGAGCTTTTTGTTTTAGATCAAACTGGTGAATACCTGATTCGAGGTGAGGATCCATCCAACCCAATTTGTCCCAACGAAAAGACCTTCGATGTAAGAGTTGTTCAGCCTATTGTGTTTACCGCAGAGAAAGTCGGTCAGACATGTGCAGGTGAGTTTACCTATGCCGCTAATTTTAGTCCCGGGAATGTGAACGAAGTGGAAATTAGATGGAGAGATGCCACAGGGACAGTTTTAAGTGAAGACCTTACTTTTTCCACTTTTACTCCAGGTACATATACATTGGAGGTTCAACCTGCAGGTAGCATTCCTTGTGATGTTGATTTTGAGGAAATATTGATTGAAGCACCGGTTTTATCGGTCGATGTGTCCTTACAAGCGGGTATTATTTGTCCAGATGATTTGTCTACCTTGATTGTATTGGAGGTTGATTTGCAGGAAGAAGTCGATAGAATAGAATGGTATTTCACTGATCCCGATGGGAATACTGAATCATTGAATCAGTATGAGGATTTGTATGAAGCGGTGGCGGATAGGGAAGGTACCTACGAAGTCATTGTATATAACCGTCTCAATTGTCCAATTGGTGATTATCAGGCATTGATCCTGCGCAGTATGGATGACGTTAGACCTGAGGTCAAAGATGTTTATGAAATTTGTGCGGAGTACGAAATTGGGGAGACAATCAATCCTGGGAATTTCAGTAACTACACATGGTACTTAGAGGATGCTGTGGTATCTACAAATCCCACATTCAAACCTCAGGTGGTGGGTGAATATACCTTGATAGTCAATAGCATGGAGAATTGTGAATATGTTGTCACATTCGAAGTGGAGGAGGAGTGCGAACTTAGAATTGCTCATCCAAATGCCATTATCCCTGGGGATTCGGAAAGAAACTTTTTGATTTTCTCAAATTATTTGGTCGACGAACTGGACATCTGGATTTTCAATAAATGGGGCCAGGAAGTTTTTACATGTTCAGAAACAAATATTCAATCCAATACAGCTTTTTGCATTTGGGACGGGTATTACAGAGGAGAAAAAATACCGATCGGTTCGTATGCTGTAAGAATTTATTATAAAAATACGCAAGAAGGAATTGAAGAAACGCAGATGACTACATTAACAGTGATTGAGTGATTAGTTGGTACTGTTTTTGGGTACAGTTTTTTGACTTTCGAATCGGGCAATTTTAAATGCTCTTAGAAAGTAATGGTATGGATAGCATCCTGGTATTGAATTGCACCCATTATATATGTATAGAGCACCCATTTATACTGTTTTATTACTTTGTTCGCTTTTTTTTTTAATAGCTGCAGCATATTCTTCTGACTACAAAGGGAGGGATATAATAGAGTATAATGACAGGGGAAAAGGATTTTTTTTCAATGACCCCAATTTGGAAGGCCCTGAGAGGCTTTGCATAGTGTTTGGTTCTGTGACAGGAGAGTTTTCCGCGGGTGGAATTGTCGAATCCGACAGATACGAATGGAGCGCTACAAATCCATCAGGAGTCGAGTTTTTTGAATTCAGCGGAAGAGGAGAAAATTATGAAACAGTTCCTATTAGATTTTCAGAACTCGGTGCCAATATCATTCAGGTAACTGTAATTAGGGCTGGAGTTGAAATTTATTCAGAAACCAGAACTGTTCAAGTAACGCAAGGGCCTGAATTGGTTTTGATGCCAGACTACCTGCTTTGCGGAAATGACCCCACGACTGTTCAAGCCATTCCTAATACGACTCCTCAGATTGATCAATATACTTTTGAATGGACCAATGCCGCTGGAGTTCCAGTAGGAAACACCAATGAATTAACCGTTACCCAAGAAGGGCCCTATTTTATTTCGTTATTTTTCACCAATTCTGAAGGTGGACAGGATTGTCTTATTACTGGGAGTACTTATGTAGGACCACCTGATGACTTCACTTTAAGTATCCAACAAGATGAAGCCTGCGAAGGTGAGTTTGTGCAGGTGACAGCTGACACTCCCTTTAGAGGTGATTGGACGGTATTAAAACAAGGAGAAACACAAAGGCTGGACTTGGGTAACTCTTTTTCCCTAACCATTGATACAGAAAATGACCTAGATGGTCCGGGTAACTATACTGTTTTTTTCTCGGTGGCAAACCCTCAAAACCCTGCATGTTCTTCAGAAAGATCTATTCCTTTTTCCATCAAGGAAGGTCCAAAATATTCAGCTCAGAATCAGCAAGCAGCTTCAACTTGTGATGCAAATGATGGATCATTTGAGATTTTGACTGAAAGCACGATAGATGAAATCCGGATTATTGAACTGAATGAAGCACGTTTCAACTTTCCCGCTGGGGAAGTATTGCTTTTTGAAAATATTCCTTCGGGGATATATACTATTGAGACTAAAACCAATGATTGTTTCAGAACAGGTGTAGTGATCGTTCCCTCAATGGCTCCTTTGGCAGGAGATGTGTTTGAAGTGACACCATTGCCGGAATCTTGCAACAACGTGGGTGTTGAAGAAGGAAAATTGCTGGTGACTTTCGTAAATGGTATAGTGGAAGGAGAATACAGGATAGTAACTGGTAACGGAGGAGAAGTAAAAAAAGAGCCTATTCCAAATCAAAATCAGTTTGAAATAGATGGCCTCCCGGGTGATTTTTATGTACTTGAAATCATTGATCAAGCTGGTTGTACCATCCCTTGGGATGCAGTATTAGATGTTCAAAAACGAGAACGCGTATCTTTTTCTGTACCTAATAATATTAATATATGTGAGGTTTTTGAGCTTTTACCATCCACAGAGGAAGACCTAGAGTTCGAGCTTTTACTAGATGGGAATACAGTTGAAATCAAAAATGCAGGAAACGTATTTGAGCTCACCGAATCAGGTGACTACTCTATCATAGGAAGGGAAAGAAGAGGTACTCCAGATAAATGTCCGCGAAGGATCAACTTCTCAGCTAATGTCTCGGAGCAATTGGACTTTGATGTAGTCCTTGCTGATCAGGATTGTTTTGGCAATAGAGCCTACGAAGCAGATCTATCGGGAAGAGATCCTGAATCTGTTGTGATCAGATGGTTCAACGAAGATGGTGATATCGTAGGTCGAGGTAAAAACTGGCTGCCAGTAGCTTTTGGCAGATTTTTTCTTGAAGTACAGCCAAGAGGTAGTGGTTTTTGTGCTGTAGATCCTGTAGAATTTACAGTGGAAGAACCTGTCCTATCAGTAGAAATTGAATTGGAGGTAGAACCTTTTTGTCCGGATTCTCCATTCACAGTCATCTCATTTAATGCAGAAAGAGAATTGATTGCAGATATCAATTGGATATTTATTGATCCTGATGGCAACGTGACTGATCTCACGCAGTTTGATGGGCAGGATGTTATCACAGCGGAGGAAGAAGGAACCTACGAAGTTTTGATTTTTAATGAGTTTGGATGTGAATTGGGTAATGATCTTGTTTTGATTTTGAGAAGTACAGACGATTCCCGACCTGAAGTCAATGAGTTCTATTCTGTCTGTGATGATATCAATTTTGGAGAAACTATCCGTCCTGGTCAATTTGATGAATATGAGTGGTATTTTGAAGGTGGCTTGGTATCTTCGGACTCTATTTTTAAACCACAAGTTCCGGGAGAATACACTTTGGTAGTAACCAATCCAGACGGCTGCACAATAGAAGAGAGGTTTGTTGCTTTTGAGGATTGCGAATTTCAATACGTGTTTCCTACTGGGATGGTTCTCTCAGATCCGGATAAACTGTTTGAAATATATGTGAATGATGCAATCGAAAATGCTCAAGTTTGGATCCATAACAGACAGGGGCAATTGATTTTTTATTGTGAAGATTTCAATGTCCAAACAAGAGTGCCATTTTGCCAATGGGACGGGGTATTTGGGGGTGATTTTGTGCCTACGGGAACGTACACTGTAACGTTGAGCTACAAGAGTGAGAAATTCGGAGTAAGTGAAAAAGTGGTCTCCAGTCTAGTGGTTTTGCAGTGATTTTAAACTGATTTTTTTGCGTTGGTAAAATTCCGTTGATAATTTTTATCCAAAGAAAAAGGCTGTCTGTATTATTTTTCATATTTTCCGACTGATTTTACTAAATCATCTCATCAAACACATCGTCAAAACCTTTTAAACCCAATCAACATGAACGAAAATATCAACAAATCAGCTTTGTTTAATGCCAGCTGTTTTGCACTGATTACAACAGCTTTCACCTTTGCTATCAGAGCAGGTATCTTACCCGAACTTGGGACAAAATTCGATCTCAATGCAGAGCAACTTGGATTCATCAATTCCATGTGGTTCCTTGGATTCCCGATTTCAATGATCCTTGGAGGTCTTTTTTATCATAAAATTGGTCCAAAGCTGATCATGCAAATTGCTTTTGTTGCCCACACTTTGGGTATTATAATGACAATTTATGCAGGAGGCTATAACAGTCTTTTGATTTCTACCTTATTTATTGGCTTTGGTAATGGCTGTACAGAGGCAGCCTGTAACCCAATGATTGCCGATATGTATTCTGGCCTTACCATGAACAAAATGCTTAACAGATTCCATATGTGGTTCCCTGGAGGTATTGTGTTGGGTAGTTTGATATCTAAATTTATGACAGATTTTGGATTTGGCTGGCAGGCTCAAATGTGGGTTTTGATGATTCCTACAGTTATTTACGCCGTCTTGTTCTTTGGTAAAGCATTCCCAAGACCAACCGTCGAAGGGGTGACTTCCATTTCCAGTAATATTAAAGCCTTGTTTTCACCAGTCTTTATCTTTTTGTTTTTCTGTATGGCACTTACCGCAATTTCCGAATTTGGGCCACAGCAGTGGGCAAATATCGTGTTGAGTAGTACAGGTGCCAGTGGCATGTTGATACTTGCATTGACTACTGGTGTCATGGCCGTGGGAAGGTTCTTTGCAGGCCCTGTTGTGAAAGCTTTGGGACAGACTGGTGTTTTGCTTGGAGGTTCTATATTTGCTACAATAGGTATTTATATGTTTAGCATAGTAACAGGTCCAGCAGCATATTTGGCAGCAGTGGTATTTGCTATCGGAGTATGTTATTTCTGGCCAGTAATGGTTGGCGCTGTAGCGCAAAGAGTTCCTCTAAGTGGTGCTTTGGGTATGTCTATCATCGGTGGTGTTGGGATGTTCTCTACGGCTATTTTCCAGCCTATCATCGGTAGATGGATTGATGTTTCAAGAGCAAATAAATTGGCAGATGGCCTGACTGGAGATGCTTTAGAATTGGCAGCAGGTCAAGCGACACTTCTGAGGATGGTTTCATTCCCTGGGATTTTGATCGTTCTGTTCATCATATTCTTTATTTGGCAGAAAAACTCCAAATCCACAGAAGCAGTACCTACTGCACATTAAAAACTTAAGGCAGCCAAGTGGCTGCCTTTTTTATTCTCCAATGAATAGAATAATCAGATTCCTTTCAATTTATCCGGTTTTCTTGAAGTATGGAATATTCTCGGTGTTAAACTAACATCATCCCTGTACCATCTTCCAAGCTCACCTCATAGAACTTCGGAGTTACTCCAAATTTGGATTCAAAAGCAGCTTTGATACTGTCTTGAAGGGGCTTGATTTTTGATTTTTTCACGATGTTGATAGTGCAGCCTCCAAAGCCTCCACCCATCATCCGGCTTCCCAATACATCGTCAAGGTCTTTTGTAAAGTCTACCAGAAAATCTAGTTCAGGACATGATACCTCATAGAGTCTGCTGAGCCCCTCATGGGATTGGTACATTTTTTCACCAAAACCTTTGAGGTCATTTTTGTCTAATAAATCTGATGAGTCTAAAACCCTCTTGTTTTCTTCAATGATGTATCTGCATCTATTCAAGACTGTTTGACTGATATGGGGCTTAATAGCTTCCAATAAATTCAAATCTATATCCCTAAGTGATTTGATTTCAGATTTGAGCTTTTGGGCAGCAGTCACACCTATTTGGCATTCTTCTCTTCTTTTGTTGTAAGCAGAGTCTGCCAAAGAATGTTTTACACAAGTATCAATCAATAAAATACTATGTTCTGGGAGGTGTAAAGGGAAATACTCGAAATCCAGAGACCTACAATCCAACCTGATGACTTGGTCTTTTTTCCCCATTACTGAAGCAAACTGATCCATAATTCCACATTGGACTCCAGCAAAAATATGTTCCGCCTTTTGAGCATAGTGAATCAATGATTTTTTCGGAATTTCAAAATCAAAAGCTGCTGCGATGGCAAAACCTACTGCCGCCTCCAAGGCAGCTGAAGAGGACAAACCTGCTCCCACAGGGATATCTCCTCCAAATACCATGTCATAGCCTTTTACATCGTAACCTGACTGTTTCAGCTGGGCTGTCACACCCATTATATAAGTTGCCCAATGTCCTTTTTTTGGACCAAAGCTATCAGTATCAAAAGCAAATTCCTCTTCAAAATCCATTGAGAATATCCTTGCCTGATCTGTTCCGTTTTTGGCAA
This sequence comes from Mongoliibacter ruber, assembly GCF_003003005.1. Lineage (GTDB taxonomy): Bacteria > Bacteroidota > Bacteroidia > Cytophagales > Cyclobacteriaceae > Mongoliibacter > Mongoliibacter ruber. Next base: position 20,400 of record NZ_PVTR01000012.1, on the reverse strand, counting down.
TTGCCACAATCATCATTTTATTGATGGCGGCAGGCATGACAAAACCCTCATTGTAATCAGTGTGCTCGCCTATCAAGTTGATCCTTCCTGGTGAATAGACCAAGATGGGTTCTGTTTTGAACAGTTCTTTGAATTTGTAGGCAATTCGATTTTTCATGACAGCGTTTCAAATAAAAATGATGTGCTTGATTCAAAAGTGTTTCCTCTTTCTAAAACAATACTTGGGAAATGATCATGGTTGTGGCTGTCAGGGAAGAACTGGGTTTCGAGGCAAATAGCTGACCTCTTTCCATAGGCAATATTTTCTTTCCCTATAAATGACCCACTGAGGTAATTTCCTGTATAGACCTGCAAACCTGGAGAAGTGGTCAGTACTTTAAATACCCGGCCACTTTTAGCATCGGATAAGATTGCTGACTCTTCTTCATTACCCAAAACAAAGCAATGGTCAATGCCACCGGCAAGGTTTATTTGTGCATCTCCCGAGGCCAATGCTTCTTTGATAATTTTAGGCGTTCTGAAGTCAAAAATGGTATCTTCTACTGACTTTAGCTCGCCTGTTGGAAGGCTTTTGTCATTCATAGGGAGAAACGTTTCTGCATTTACTTGGAATAAATGGTCTTCAATAGTTGATTGAAAGTTCCCACTGAGGTTGATATAAAAATGATTGGTTGGATTAAGGACTGTTTTGGAATCGGTACTCGCCAAATAGCTGATGGTTAACTTTCCAGTGAGGTCAAGCTTGTAGGTGACCTGTATGTCAACAGTGCCCGGATAGTTTTCTTCACCATCAGGACTTTTATAGGAAAAAGTGACCGAGGCAGCAGTGTCAGTTTCTTCTGTTGTAAATGACCACACTTTTTTATCCCAGCCTTCGATTCCTCCGTGCAAATGCGTGGCACCTTGATTTGGCGGCAGGTGATAAGTTTTGCCCTCAAGGGTGAATTGATTGCCTGTAGCTCTTCCCGCTACCCTGCCTACTGTCGCACCCAAATAGCAATAATTGTCCAAATAATCTTTTTGTAGGAAGCCTTCCAAGGTATCAAATCCAAGGAGTACATCTTCTAATTTGCCGTTTCGGTCAGGAATGAAAAGATGGGTCCAAGTCGCTCCATAATTCATTACAGAAAGAGAAATTTTTTCAGAGATGGAAAGCGTAAATATGCTTATTTCGGCTCCATTTGGCAATTTGCCAAAGGGTTTGCTGGTCAATGTAGGTTTCATAGGTTTTTTTAGGGTTGGGTGTTTATCAAGAAGCTTTAATCTTCTTGGAAGAATTTCTTTCGACCAAAGTGGTCAATAGCACAAAAGATTGAGGCTCGTCAGATACGACTTCATCAAGTTGATCGAGTAGATGGTTCGCTGCAATCTGTCCCATCTCATAGCCTGGTTGGGACACTGTAGTAAGCGAAGGTTCCACCACTGCAGATGTAGGGTTATTGGTGAATCCTGCCAGGGCAATATCTTCTGGGATTTTGATTCCTTGCTCCTTGAGTGTGATCATGACATCTACTGCCAAAGGGTCTATCATAGCAAAAATAGCATCAGGCCTGTCTTCTTCCTTGAGCATATCAAGAGTCACTTCCCTGTTCATTTCGGTGGTGAGGTCTGTAACATATACTTTGATGTCTTTTTCAGGGATGCCAAATTCTGCCAAAGCTTCAAGGTATCCCTCTTTTCTTTTTTTGCTGATATATAGATCTGTAGGCCCTGAAAAATAGGCGATTTTTCTGCAGCCTTGTTTCAGGAGATGATTGACTACAAGGTATGCACCATGCGCATCGTCTACAGTAACTTTGGAAACAGGGATTTCTTCAGTCACCCTGTCAAACATGATAAAAGGGATTTCCCTGTTGTACAATTCTTGTAAGTGTTCGTAGGATTTTGTTTCCCTACTCAATGAAATCAGCAAACCGTCAACTTGAGAGGATACCAATGTTTTAAGGTTGGCTTTCTCTTGTTCAAAAGACTCATTGGACTGACATATCATGATATTGTAGCCCCTTTTGTAGGCAGTGTCCTGAATACCACTGATGTTGCTGGAAAAAAAGTGAGAGGTCAATTCTGGAACGATTACCCCCAACACCTTGCTTTTACTGATTCTGAGGCTTTGAGCAAGTAAATTGTACTGGTAATTCATGCTAGTGGCCATTTCCACAATTCTCTTCTTTGTATCAGGATGTAGCTCGGGAGAATCCTTCAAAGCCCTGGATACTGTGGAGACAGAAACGCCCAATTTTTTGGCTATTTCTTTCATGGTTACCTGATGACCCTTTTTCATGATTTTTTAGTTTATAGAATATTTATTCTTGATAAATAGTAAACAAAACAGTCTGTCCGACTGCTTTGAGTGATCTTTTGTCAATCAAATCCATATTGTCTGCATGGGTATGGTGGTAATGCCCAAATCCGTAGTCAGGCGAGAACTCAATGATATTGATCATTGGGATACCTGCATTTCTATTGACAAAAACGTGATCATCTATGATTTCGGGTGAGTCCCGCATGATGAAGAAGTCTGAATATCCCAATTCTGAACCGAAATTCCATACTTTATTCACTATGTTTTTGCCGTACTGCATTGAATAGCCTTCTCTGTAAAACCTGGCTCCTTTGGCACCGACCAAGTCTACCAATATGCCATAATATGCATTGTAGCCATTTTGATGAGGGGTTTTGGACCAGTGTTGCGAACCTAGACACCACCATATTTGGCTTGAATTCCTCAAGTTGGCATTTTCTGGTTCTCCATCATCTTCTCCATCAAAAAGGATAATGTCTATACCTACTTCAGGCTGATTTTCATAGGTGCCGATAATTCTGGCAATTTCGAGCAAGACCCCAACTCCCGATCCACCGTCATTTGCCCCGTCTATGGGTTCGTCAATTCTTTCGGTGTCTTTGTCAGCAATTCTTCTGGTATCCCAGTGTGCTGCTAACAGAATCCTTTTGGAAGCTTCAGGCCTGTAGGAAGCAATTATATTGCTCAGGTCCCATTTCAATCCATCATAAGTAGTGGCTTGGAAGTCTTGGGTTTGTACTTTAAGACCAAATGACTCGAATTTTTCAATCAGCCAATCTCTTGTATCTCTATGCCCTTGGGTATTGGGAACCCTAGGCCCGAAATCCACTTGTTGCTGAATATAAGCATAAGCTGAGTCAGCCGAAAATTCAGGTACCTCACGGTAAGAAATCGGTTCAACATTGGTCTCGGTTGCTTTGTCAGATCCGCAGGACCAAAAGAAAAGCAGGCCAACGAAAATTAAGTAATATTTATTCTTCATAAGCCCAGTCAATTTTATCTTTCATGTCTTTTACTACAATCCCCATACTTTTTAAGGCAGCCCTTATTTCATCCACTTTTTGGTAATTTCGAGCTGTTTTTGCTTCTGAATATACTTGAAGCAATACGCTCAATAATGACTCTTGATGATCTGTTTTTTCTTCCTTGAGTCCCAATATTTCTATCACAAAAAGGGAAAAGGTATCCAAAAGATCTTGGAAGGTTTCCTCGCCCAATTGAGCCGGGTGAAGCTGACCAGTATGTAGAGAGTTGATTTTTTTTAACAAATTGAATATATGTCCAATGGCTTGTGCAGTATTGAAATCATCATCCATAGACTTATATGCCTGTTCAATGCTTGATTTAACCTGTTTGACCTGATTTTCATCTAGGGCAATGTTTTCATCGGCAATGAATGATAGCTTTTGACTGATTCGAAGACCATTGATGATTTTTTTATATCCTTTTTGAGCTGCTTTCAGTGCTTCATTTGAAAAGTCCAATGTAGACCGATAGTGTGCTGTCAACATGAAATATCGGATGGTCATCGGACTGTAAGCCTGTTCCAATAATTTATGTTCACCGGTAAACAATTCCTGAAGGTTAATAAAGTTACCCAATGACTTCCCCATTTTTTGACCATTGATGGTAATCATATTATTGTGCATCCAGTATTTAGCTGGATCTTGATGGTTACAAGCATTGCCTTGAGCAATTTCACATTCATGATGCGGGAACATCAGGTCCATGCCACCCCCATGAATATCAAAATGTTTTCCAAGGTATTTAAACGACATGGCTGTACATTCCAAATGCCAACCAGGAAAACCCAGTCCCCAAGGTGATTCCCATTTCATCAGGTGTTCGGGAGCAGCATTTTTCCAAAGTGCAAAATCCGCTGCGTTGCGTTTTTCTCCCTGTCCATCCAAGTCTCTACTGCCACTCATCAAGTCCTCCAATACTCTGCCCGAAAGCTTACCGTACTGTTTTTCCTCGTTGTACTTCAACACGTCGAAATACACTGACCCATTGACTTCATAAGCCAATCCTTGTTTGAGAATGTCTTGTACCAAAGCAATTTGCTCAGGAATGTGTCCTGTAGCCCTCGGTTCTATGCTAGGTTTGTTGGTGTTGAGAAGGTCCATGTCCCTGTGGTAGGAGTCAGTATACTGTTGGGCTACCTCCATGGGTTCAAGTTGCTCCAACTTTGCTCTTTTTGCAATCTTGTCTTCTCCTTCATCCGCATCACCAGTGAGGTGTCCCACATCGGTAATATTGCGAACATAGCGAACTTTATATCCAAGGTGACTCAAGTAGCGGTACACAGTATCAAAAGTGACTGCAGGTCTGGCATGACCCAAATGGGCATCACCATATACCGTTGGCCCACATACATACATGCCTACAAATGGGGGATTTATGGCTTCGAAAACCTCTTTTTTCCTGCTTAGGGTATTGTGTATCTTCAGTTGGTGTTGTTTCATTTTAACTTAGTGGGTCTACCGAATGTCTGGTCTTATGAGTCAAACTATTAACTAAACCGCAAAATAGCGTATAGAATTCGTTAAATGAAAGAAATGTCTTCGTATAGGTCGATTTGAAATGAATAGTCCTTGCAAATCAGCAAAGCCTGTGGTTTTCCTTCTACAAAGTTTTTCTCAGAAATTCAGAAGTCAATGACACATGCTGTCTTGTATTTTATGCCGGTGATTTTGAAAAATAAAGATTAAATCCCAGTGCTTGTACGCATGGAAAATGAATTGCTTTTGTTCTGTTTTTTGGCTCTGCAAAGAATTTCCAGTCCATCAGGAAATACCCCTGTCATATCCATAACTACTTTTATTAGTTGGTAATTTTTGGTAGCTTAAGGGTGTATCGAAATTATAAAATACCCATAGGTTTTATCTATTGGTTTTTAATAATGATATCAATTATATTACTGTTCTAATTGAAAATTAATCCTAACAATAAACAAACCTGAAAATTTATTATGGCAGAAAAAGATATCAACCCAAATGGGCCAAAAAGCTACGATATGAATAGTGGTGGAAATGGCTCAGCTAGCGGAGACATCAGTAAGTGCCCATTTCACAATGGTGAAATGAGGCAAGCTGCTGGAGGCGGACCAAGTAATCATGATTGGTGGCCAAATCAGCTGAAATTGAATATTTTAAGACAGCATTCCAGCAAATCCAATCCTATGGGCGAGGATTTTAACTATGCAGAAGAGTTCAAATCCCTTGACCTAAAAGAAGTAAAAGCTGAGATAGAAAGAGTACTTACCACATCTCAGGATTGGTGGCCTGCAGATTATGGGCATTATGGACCATTTATCATCAGGATGTCATGGCACAGTGCAGGTACCTACCGGGTAACTGACGGCAGGGGTGGAGGAAGCACCGGATCCCAACGTTTTGCACCGCTCAATAGTTGGCCGGATAACGCTAATTTGGATAAGGCACGATTGCTCCTATGGCCAGTAAAAGAAAAGTACGGCCGTAAACTTTCTTGGGCTGACCTTTTGATTTTGGCAGGAAATGTAGCACTGGAATCTATGGGACTGGAAACCTCTGGATTTGGTGGTGGTCGTGAAGACATTTGGGAACCTGAGGAAGATGTTTACTGGGGTTCTGAGGCCGAATGGCTGGGGGATAAAAGATACACTGGAGACAGAGAACTTGAAAATCCTCTAGGTGCGGTGCAAATGGGCTTGATCTATGTGAACCCAGAAGGGCCAAACGGCGAGCCGGATCCGTTGGCAGCAGCCAAGGATATCAGAGAAACTTTTGGCAGAATGGCGATGAATGACTATGAAACAGTAGCCTTGATTGCAGGAGGTCATACTTTTGGAAAGACGCATGGTGCAGCTGATGCAGGAAAGTATGTTGGAAGAGAGCCAGCAGGAGCATCAATAGAGGAAATGAGTATGGGCTGGAAAAACTCTTTTGGAAAGGGACACTCTGAAGATACGATTACATCTGGTCTGGAAGGGGCTTGGACTACTACCCCTACTAAATGGAGTAACAATTATTTCGAGAACCTTTTCAGTTTCGAATGGGAACTCTACAAGAGTCCCGCAGGTGCGCATCAGTGGAGGCCCAAAGACGGCGGTGGAGAAGGAACAGTTCCAGATGCCCATGATCCAAACAGGAAGCATGCACCATTCATGTTGACCACAGATATTGCCTTGAGGGCAGATCCAGATTATGAAAAAGTTTCCAGGCACTTTTTTGAAAACCCAGATGAGTTCGCCGAAGCATTCTCCAAAGCTTGGTTTAAACTTGTCCACAGAGATATGGGACCTAAATCTTTGTATTTGGGGCCAGAAGTACCTCAAGAGGATATGATTTGGCAAGACCCTATTCCAGCTGTCAATCATGAATTGGCCAATGAAACTGATATCCAAGGGCTGAAAGCGAATATTTTGGCTTCAGGATTGAATGTTTCCGAATTGGTACTTACAGCATGGTCTTCTGCTTCTACATATAGAAATTCTGATAAAAGAGGGGGTGCAAATGGCGCTCACATCAGATTAGAACCTTGTAAAAACTGGGAAGCCAACAATCCTGAATTGTTGACAAGGGTATTGGAAAAGCTTGGAAGTATCCAAGAAGAGTTCAACAGTACTGCAGGTGGAAACAAGAAAATCTCCATGGCAGATTTAATAGTACTTGGAGGCTGTGCTGCGATTGAAAAAGCGGCAAAAGATGCAGGATTTGATATTTCTGTACCTTTTACACCAGGAAGAATGGATGCTTCACAAGACCAGACAGAGGTGGATTCTTGGCAGTTTTTGGAGCCGAGAGCTGATGGCTTCAGAAACTACAAAAATGAAAAATATCCGACCAAGTCAGAGGATTTGCTGATAGATAAAGCGCAATTATTGACGCTTACAGCACCTGAGATGACAGTTCTGGTAGGAGGTATGCGAGTATTGGGAGCCAATTTTGATGGATCTAAGCACGGTGTGTTTACTTCAACCCCTGGTAAATTGACCAATGATTTCTTTGTAAATCTCTTAGACCTTAGCACTACATGGCGAGCGACTAATGATTCCAATAATGTATTTATGGGAAGTGACCGCAAGTCAGGGGAGATCAAATGGACTGGCACGAGAGTAGACCTGATTTTCGGTTCCAATTCTGAATTAAGGGCAATAGCTGAAGTCTACGGCAGTTCTGACGGCAAAGAGAAGTTTGTAAAGGACTTTGTGGCAGCTTGGGATAAGGTGATGAGCCTTGATAGATTTGATTTGAAATAAATTGATAGAATAAGAATGTAGGAAGAGTGGCTCTCGATTGGGAGCCACTTTTTTTGTTAAATTGAGGGTAAACTGAGTTTCTGTCCTGATAAGAAAGATTTCCGAAACCTACTTCAGGTCTTAAGCTTCGGGTTTGTGTTGTCCTGATGAGTTATTCATTTCCAATGAACTCGAAATATCATTTTTTTCATATAACTCGTGGATCACCAAAATTACAAATCCGAATAAAACAGCTCCTATAATTAGTGCATTATTGACCAGTCCATCAACTGAAAATGAAATCTTGATTAAAATAGTGGAGATGACAAAACCTGAATTTCTAATAATCTTATGAAATTCATCTGAGTAAAAAAACGATGAAAGCAGCAACAAAACATCTACTACTATGAGTATGGTAAAAAAATCTTCGAAGAAAATGTTATTGATGTTTTCAAACGCAATAATGCCATTACGAAAATTTTGAATGGTGGCATTGGCCCATATGTATAAGGTGTAGCTGGCGATAATTGCTAAAATTGGTACCAAGGCAATTGCTATCATTTTTTTGAGGTTGATAAATCTCGTGATTCTTTCTCCTTTATTTTCAGTGATATCTGCTTTTGGTTTTATCCGCGCACTATTTTTTTTATAAAATAAGTAGATTAAAATAAATAGGATAAGCGAAGTGGCCACATCATAAGTAAACTGTAGGTCATTGCTATTTTGAAACCAGTCTGTATTCAATTCCAAGTTAGAAATATCTTTGAAAATTCTTCGGATCACAATCAGAGTGATGATTTCATATTGCTTTCCTATGTAGGTGGTGATTGATTGAGGCAAAAAGAAAACCAAAAGGTATACCTCGTAAACAAGGATAAAAGAGAAGGGGGTATAAATTGCCGCTATAGGGTTCTTAAATAGTTTTGAATCTACTACAATTACATCAGTATTGACCAAAATGATCAAGATTAAATGAACGATGTAACTGATAATGGCTATTGCAAGAATGATTCTCTCACTCTGCTCTTTTACTTCGGGAGACAGTAGCTTTTGCGCTAAAGTATCCAATAGATTTTTAGAATTCATTTAGGACATATTGAACCGAGTATTTTGAATGAATACGAGGGTGAGGTTTCGAAAGGCTTAACCGCTTGTGTGTCTAAAAGTTTCTAAACAGGTAAAATACCAATAGTCGATTGCTAAAGTGAGGGTTTACTTGGAAAAGATCAATTCAAATTAAGTCCCAAGGCAATTCCTAACCATGGTTTGTTTTCATATATCCAAATACTGCTGTTTTGGTCAAGTAAATTATCAAAGCCAAAAGCTATTCCCACAGAAAAGTTGTTTAACCCTATGATTACTGCAAGTCCTTTGCTCCAGACCAGTCCGTCATATTCTTGCAACAACCTGTCATTGGTGGTTGTAGGGGACATGAAGGTGTTTCCGATTCCAGTAAATAATCCCATCGAATAGCCTAGATGGGTAATTCTTTGTTCCTGAATATTTAAAGAATTGGGCTTTCTTTTTATGTAGTACCTGTCAGTTCTGTAACCCAAAAACACAGAGCCATTGAGCTCACTATTGAGCTGTGTGGGGACATTTTTGGTAGGGAATCTGAATTTGGCGGGCACAACCAAAAAGTCTATGTCAAAACTGTTTTGGGAAAGTGTGAATTCTAAATCCTCCTTGCTTTCATATTCGGAAGTTTGAAGTTTAAGCGAGCGGACAGTGTCGATTGCAGCTTTATTATTATATGTGGTAGCAGGATAAACTAAAACACTGTCTTCAATCACATCCACGTATACCTTTTCTTTTTTGTGTTCTGTGATTTTTATATAAAAACCATCAGTGAGTTCCTGTTTGGCTGATTTTTGTAAAATATTACAGCCACTGAATAGGATGACAATTACAAGGAGCGTAAGAAAGAGTTTTGCCATAATGTATGAATCAGTTCTTTTCCATTATACAAAATTGATCGCTAAAAAAAAATTGTGGAAATTTTACTGTTAATCATTTCCATAAAAGGCTTTCTAAATTAAATCAGGTAGGCATATCATTTCCACTTTCATTTTCATTTGTTTTCAAAATCGCCCTGATACGGTCAATATGAACTTGGGACATTTTCACCCTTTCTAAGGCAGATTGAGAACCCACCCCTTTTTTTCTTCGGGCCATTTCAGTCAACAAGTTTTTATGTTCCTCAAACATCCGCAATGCAGTCCACATCGTTTCTTCAATCTTGTTTGTCTGTTCGGCCAATAAAAATGCCGCCGTATAAGCATGACCGGTGTGGCACCGAAACCGTAAGTTGCTATCCTTGCCCACTTTCCATAATACGCCACCACAACCTGGACAGTTGAACGGGACTTGATCACCCAATTTGTCTACTGAATTCAGATCGCTCAGTACACGATCAGCTATTTTTGCTTCAATCAGTATCTCTTCCGGGATCTTTTTTCGTTTTGGTAATTTCCTCGAAACCAATTTGGTAAGTAAAGTTCCCATATCAGCTATGGGGAGGCAATAATCCACCCTTACATTATTCAGGGCATTTCTTGGCATATCCGGATACTCGGCCTCGTTGGGATCCTGAACAATGCATACTCCACCGCATTTTTTTATCGCTTTCATACCTGATGTTCCATCATCAAGATACCCTGTCAATAAAACCCCAATAGCCCCTGAGCCAAATTCCACGGCAGCTGAACGAAACAAAGGGTCAATTGCAGGACGGGATCTGTTTTCATGCGCCCCTTTGGTGACCAGCATTTTGTGTCCTTTTCCAATCAAAAGGTGATGGTCGGAAGGTGCGAAATATAGGTTTCCAGGTTTCAAGCCCTCACCGTTTATTGCATGCATACAATTGATAGTATCAAGTTTGTTGAGTGCATCAAGAAGTATGTTTCCTGTAGCATCAGGAGAAATATGCCTGACAACCAATACGGGCAAAGGGAAGTCTTTTGGGATTTGGATGATAAGTTCTTTCAATGCACGCAGCCCACCTGCTGAAGTACCGATGACGACCGCTTGATTTGGGCTCTCAGGCTTTTTTTCTGTAGATTTTTCTTTCATTGCTTCTATAGGCTAGAGGACAATTAAGTGCAAAAACCATGGCAATCTCTTGCCTGATTGCTTTTTTAAAAAAATACTAGACGGACGTTATGCCAAATTGAAGAGGTTGAGCCAATAAGTATATTGTGGACAGACTATTTTCATTTTATGGCTCTCCTAAATGGGTTTTATTGCTGACCTGTCATTTAAGAAATACCTTTTAATTACAATATGGAGTCTCTTTTTCACTCCATTCAAAAAATGCAGATATTTACTCTGTACATACCGCTGATGACTGCCTTGATGCCAGCTGCCATCCATTGTCTGAACTTATCCATACATTGGTAAATCTTCTTGGTATCCATTCATCTTTATTGGAGGTCATATTACCCGGTTGTTGCAATTCTTTGCCCATTACAATCGCAATGTTTTGATTGAAGGTGATTTTTTCTATGATTCTTTCGACGGCTGGAAATACATGTCCGCTTTTCATCAAAGCAACGATATCTTTGGTGGTTACAATTTTTCCATTTGGATTATTTACAACATAATCATCGGTCCAAATCTGCAATAGGGAAGTGGTGTCGCCTTGATCAAGTAATTCAGTCCAATGTGTTTCCAATCGTCTGATTTCTTGTTCATCCTTTGACTGCCCACAGGCAATTGTAGCCACTAAAAAAAATCCGAATATTAAGGTTAGAGTCTTCATAGGTTTTGGAAATTGAGGTAAATTATTTTCAGCTAAAATAAACATAGCTTTTTAACGAAACTGAAAATTTTGTTTTTTTAACTACAGCCTTTTGAGAAAAATATATCATTTTGAAAGTATTAGAAACAAGAATAATGTTCATATATGTATAATTTACAAGGAATACCTTTTTCTTGTTTGAAAACTTTTTTGTCAATCAAAAGGAATTTACCTTTTCAATTTGGGTTGAATCTAATAATCCCCATTTGTAAGGTATCTGATTTTGGACTTACCAACTCCATCCAAAAGTGGTTTGAAGTATATAGTCAGTTGTCCTGGATAATTGAAATGGCTGATTGTCATAGTTTACCGTAAGTCCTGTTTTGATATAAAAATCAAGAGGCAGTTTATACATAAGGTCCAATCTATAATCAGCTCTTATTCTATTTCTCTCTGTTATACTTGGGTAAACAAAAATATTGGTCAGTAAACTTAAGTCACCTTTGTCAAAAATATTGAGCTCAGTGGCTATCCAAGCTTCTGCACTTTGCCTGTCCATCGATTCTCCTACAAAATTCTCATTGTTGAATGCAAACCCACCGAAAACCCTCCAATAAAGAGAATTTGATTTGATCAGGTCATTGCCTGCGCCTACAAGTGTGTTTAGCCTTAAGTCGAGAAATTGCTCTGTGTTGTAGAGATACTCCATTCTGCCCAATAGAAACCAATCTTTACGTGTGAAATAGACTGCGGTCAAATTGCCATCTCCACGCCTGATATTTTCAATTTCCTCCTGTGCGGTGACCAACTTGTTAAATGAAGCATCCAAAGACCATTCTCTGGAAACATAGCTGAAACGGCTACGGGTAGTGAATTGTCTCTGGTTACGCGCTCTAGTCAATGTAAAGCCTAAGTCAATCCCTGCACTGATTCTATCAAGAAATCCTCTTTCTAAAGATTTGATATACAATACTTCTTCTAAGGGGAATGTGTATTCTTCTCCGTCCTGTGTAGTTACCTTGATAACACCGGTTTCCGGACTACTGATTTTCCCATAAACCCGTCTTGCTGATTTGGTGGAGGTTATAAAAAGTGATTCGGAAAATAAGGATTGAACTTCATTCCATTTGACCTTAAAGTCACTTTTGCTATAAGGCGTTTTGAAAGTCAAAACTCCTTTTTCCATCGATTTGACTTCACCCAAGAGGTAGTGATTGTTTTTTACGATCAGAGAGTCTTTTTGAGCATTGGTTGTGGTCGAACTGAGAAAGACTAGCAAGAAGATGATTGGCGTCAAGTATTTGTACATAGATTTAAATTTGATTCCAAACTTCTATAAAAAGACTGTTGTTCCAAGTCTAATGATGTTTACTTCGTTTGTGAAATTTGGAAACCACCCAACATTCATTTTGAATTTGTTGGGGATGATAATTTTATTCAGATTGAATTCACCGGCCCAAACTGTCCTCCAGTTTCCATCTGTGTTGAGGAAAGTGGGTATTGGGTTGATGAATAAGAAGGTAGATTTATTAAATACATAACTGGCATTGAACTGTAGGCCAAGACCATTGCTGTTGAATTTGAGGTCTTCAGGTATCAAATCGGTAGTAGGTTTTGTAAGGTGCACATAACTGATACCTGGAAAAAGAGAAAGTCTTTCACTTGCGAGAATGCCCAAAACTACACCGCCTGCCACTGACCAGACACTTGAACCAAGCCCATTTTCAAAAGAACCAACAGGAATGCTGACATCTGCAAAGGGCACAATTGCGATGATTTTTTCCGTTACATTTCTTTTTGCGGCGTTGAAATATCGAATACGCATATCAGAAACACCAAAACTACTTGTCCTCTGATTATACAGAAAGGGAACTTCTACCAAGAGAAGATTATCTGGATCAAATGCATATTGAATGATCGACCGAAGACCAAAAAGATCCTGTGTATTTGAACTCTGGTATTCAAATACAGTATTTAATTGTGTGTATAAATTGGTAGGTTTTGATGGATCAATATCTCCGTGAATTACTGAAGATTCGCTTTCCTGAGCATGTAAATTCAGGGGAAATGCAAGATATACCAAACAAACAAAAATTTTAAGTTTCACCTTCTGAGTAGTTTTTGAAGAGTATTACTCCAAGTTGTTTTTATAAATGATGCCGTCTTTCATAATCAGGAGAAAGTTTTTTTCCGGATCCTCTATCAACTTGATATTTTCAATTGGATTGCCATCTACCAAAATCAGGTCAGCATAAGCTCCCTCTTCTATCACACCTAATTTACCCTCCATATACGGATTACGTGGTCCTGATAAGGTTAATAATTCCGCATTGTTGGAAGTGGCCATTTTCAATACCTCAAAAGGTGTAAACCAGCGTGTCATTTTGGATAATTGCTTACCCTGTTTGACAGCCAAGCCTGGATCAAAAAGGCAATCAGTTCCCCATGCTATTTTGATATTGTATTTTTTCGCAAGGTTGTAAGCATTATCGGTACCTTTGGTTACCATGAGTTGCTTCAGCCTGTTGTAAGTTCCATCTCGAAATGGAATGGCTTCCTCATCATCTAAAAAAGGCTGTAAACTCCACCAAATATCTTTTTCAGCCATTAGCTTGACTGTGGCCTCATCAGAAAGGTGTCCATGTTCAATACATTTCACCCCAGCATTGATAGCCTTGGTGACTGCAGCAGGGGTATAGGCATGTACTGTTACATAAGTACCCCAGTTTTCTGCAGCGGATACAGCTGCACTGAATTCTTCTTCTGTATACTGGGTCACATCAATCGGATCGTAGTCAGAAGCTACACCTCCGCCTGCCATCAACTTCAATTGTGTAGCCCCTTGGCGGAGCTGCTCCCGACTTCTCAGCAATACCTGATCTACTCCATCAGCCAAAGCGGCCATTCCGTTTCTTTCTGCATAAGACATGTCTCCAATTTTCCTAGGCGAATCGGTAGGGAGACCAAAATCTCCATGTCCACCGGTTTGAGAAATAAATGCTCCACTGGAAAAGACCCGCGGACCGATGACCAAGCCTGTATTGATGGCTTTAGCCAAAGTAAGTGAGCCTCCGCCCAGATCTCTAACGGTAGTAAAACCTCTCAGCAATTGCTTTTCTGCAGCTTTTGCGGCAAACAAATTGAGAAATGCAAAGTCAGAGGTCATGGCCTGCATTTGAGGAATCGACTCAAACAATAAATGGGTATGCATGTCAATCAAACCCGGCATGATGTACTTACCCTCTCCAGAGATAAGTTGGGCGTCAGCACTTTCAGACGTCGGGATGGGGTTGCTTGAAATCAGTTTGATCAGGTTGTTTTCAATCAGAATATTGGCATTTACCAAGTTTTCATCTTTTCCATTGAAGATATTTACATCAGAAATGATTATTTTTTTCTTTTCAGTCTCTGTTTGGGCTTTTAGTGTAGAAAAACCACAAAGCAAAAGCAAAGGGAGGAACAGTAAGGGTTTTTTCATAAAAAACTGTATAATATAATTTAAGTATTCTTTATTAATCGTTTATAGTGTATCTATCAGAATAATATTCTAGTTTATGGTTGTATTTTGATATTTTAGTCAAATCAATTTAAATATAATATTATAATTAAACCACGATTTTTTAAGTTATTTAGAAGATTTGTAATTCTGCCACTTACTTGGTTGAAGATCGTTCCTGAAAATTGTAGGATGAGCCAATTGCTAAAACTATGTATTGTCTAAAAAAAGAATGATATGTGTTTTTGAAGATGTTAGTATTTTGAGCCAATATCATTTAGGGGCTTGGCCGTGGCGGACCCAACTCATCTCCCGTCGAACAAGTATCTATTAGTATCGGTTTGCCCAAAAATCATCGTTAATTGCATGATTGCGGATAATTTTATTAGTCATTCAATTTTTTTTTCTCAGCAAATTGGATATTAGACATTTATCTGGGTTTATTCCTTAGGTCCTCGATATAACTTGTTAACTTGTACAAAATTTAAAAAAATTATGAAATTTCAAATAAAAATTAATTCTTCCAGAATTCTCGATGAAGTTTCAGGTTATTGGACTACAGATGATTACGTTACGCTATTGGGTCTTTTCGGCTTTCCGGATGCTGAAAGTGCTAGTCAGGATACTTTAAGAGAATTACTGATGATGGCCATCACCGATTATGAACCCAATGAAGCGGCTGCAATTGTGTTGGAGTACAAACTTAGTGATGACTTGAACAAAGGGCAAATTGAACAGATTTCCAACGACATGTTGCTTGATAAGATAGCTGAAGAGTACCCTGAAATTAACCTTCATGGCACACTTTTTCACATCAATCAACTCTTGTTCAAAGCTTTCAATGGCAAATTCCCAAATACAAAAGCCATCCAGTTTGAGTGTTCCATCACACCGATTGATAAAGGAGTGGATATTGATTTGACAAAGGAATTCATTCTCAAATTATTGAATGAAGGACTCTCAGAGCGGAGTTTGATTAAAAGGCTATTTGGAGAAAAGATATCCGGAGCCACTCCTTTTCCTGAGGCTGAAGACATACTATGGGATTTAGATACAGCAGATGGGGAAAACTTTAAAATTCTCACCTCTGAGTATTGGTTAGGTCAAGAGGATCTGATTGCCCAAGAGTTTGAAGGTGAATATCAAAAGGCTGAAGCCGAAGAGGAAGAATGATGTTTATAGGTGCGATAATTAAACGCTGAGCGAATAGAGAGAAGGAGAGTGGGTATCGTCATTGCCTGATTTTTATGCTACCCTTTTCTTTTTAAATACGTAAATCCACTTGTATGTCAGTTTAATCTATATAATTGAATTGACCTGTGATTTCGAACCAATTTCATTAAGTATCGAACATGCCTCCCGGAGGGCAGTTATCTATTGGTATCGGTTTGCCTAAAAATCATCGTTTAATTGCAAGGCTGTCGGATAATCATAGTATAAATCTACATGTTAGCTGATTTTTTATCTCCATTTGTTTACGTGTTCTACTTTGTCTTCAAATTGTGCCGCTAATGACTTTACTCTTGACTTCAAAAGTATTTTTCTGCCGTCTAGTGTCCTTGTAAAAATCAAGTCGCAAGAACCAACAAGTCTTTCCCATTGGTTTTTGAAATATTCAGCTGAAGCCTTGTTTCGCCCTAGTATTTCAGGTACAGAATGATAATCTTTTTGTTTCACAAACAACATAAACTTATTCTTTCTGATAATGACATATCTTGGATTATCAATAGGAGCAATCACCTCTTGAAGTGCGTTGATAAAGGTTGATTTATCGAATGTTGTTCCACCTTCTAAATGACAATAAACAGCTCCCCACTTGTCAACTGAAGTTTCTACTCTTAATTTTGAATAGTCTGTATTTATTGTTCCAGCTTTGATTAATGAGTTCAAAAGTGCATCCCCTATTTGTTGAATGTCTTTTGAAATGTCTCTGTATTTGATATAAAGCCTAAATGTCTTAAATGTCAGTCTTCCGAAAACAAGCACTCCTAAGGCTCCGAAAACAGAGAGGAAAATATGAAAATCCTGAATGGTTTTGATATTTCTGAGAACTCTACTTAGACCTTGCAAAGTATCCATGCCAAAACCAATAACCCCTAAAACTAATGTCGCTATAAGATTTTGAATTGTTTTAGTCAAATACATTGACTTTACAGCATTGTATTTCTTTTTTTCAGTGAACGGGATCTTGATTTCTTCAACAAGTGTAACTCCTGTCTCGAGTGCTGTTTTCCATCTTTGATTTAAGTTTTCTCTTTCACCTGCATAGGAAAACATTTTGGTATTTATTTTCTCGACCTCTTCCTTCCTGTCAATACTTTCTGATAAGTTTAGGCGTCCAATTCCATTTTCAATGCCTGGGTCTTCTTTGAATGAAACACCTACAAAGCTTCTAAATCGCCTTTTTAGCAATTCAAAATCGTCTCCACCAGTCTGTGAGGTTGGGTCAAGACACACCAAGTGCCAAATATTCCCCGTTTTATTGCCATTTCCCTTTTGTGTCCTTATAGCTCGACCTCTCATTTGATTGGAAAGTACAAAAGAACCTACAAAACTTGCCAAAATCAGAGAATTGATAGCAGGTGCATCCCAACCTTCACCAAGCAAGGATTTTGTACCAATCAAAACTTCGATTTCACCCATCTGAAATATTTGGGTTACGATGTGAACAATATCGTGCTTGAGTTGCTCGGTTTGGTTGATTAATAAATAATTGCTATCAAATGGTACTGGACTGGAATTGATATGGGTTATGGCATATTTCTCTGCTTTTGCTTCAAATGCTACATATGCACCCACCGGAATAATAATCATAGAACCTGTGAGCACAGCAATTTTTTTATTCTCTATGTTTTCCCGTCTTAGTTTTTCAAAGATTGGAATGACCCCAATTCTGTTCAGGTCTAAATTATTTTCAGGTTCGTTGATGTAAAATTCTTTTTGGATAAAATCAGAAAGAATCACCAAGCGTAAGTCATTGCCTAACTTTTGGTATTCAAAATCAACAATATCTTTGATGCTGTTAAGTTTGCTGATACTCGAGGTCAAAAATCCTGTTATTCTTCTATTGTGTAAAAAGTTGATTTGTCGCCTTTCAATTGCTCCATTTCTTCTCAGTCGGTTTTCAAGTGTCGTTTGATGCTCTTCATATTCCTTGAAGTGTTCCTTTTCTTTGTAGAGATAAAAATCTAAAAGTGTTTCTATCCATTCGTAATCGAGTTTGGGAATTTCAAACTTTTTATCGCCAATCACTTCAATATGTGTGTCGGGAATTTCTTTTTCATTTGATTTCAGAAATATTAAGCAAGCCGAGTAATAGGAAAGATTGTTATAGATCCAGTCCAATTGCTCCGCAGGGTTTTGCCAAATGGGATGTTGTTCGATTGCCCGAATTATGGTTTCATCATATTTGATTTCCTGAAAAAGCTTTTCAATGTTTTTTCTGAAGTCAAAAATACTTTGGAGTTCTTTACCTGAAGGCATGGAAAAATGCACATAGTCTTGATGAGGGCATAAATCACCTTCAATTACTAAATCAGGAACAGAGATTTCTGAATCGACAGGTCCGTTTAAATCAATATAGCGTTGCCATTCGGTAGCTGATACGTCATAGGGTGGTGTTGCAGTCAAGCCAACAGTTATAGGGTCTAATTTTTCCTTAACCTTTGTAAGTGTTTTCCACCATTCATTTTTTAAATGGTGCGCTTCATCTACCACAATAGTCTTAATATTCTGAGATATTAGTCCTTTTACTATACTTTCAAGGTTTGGATTTGTTGATGGACCATTTCCATTTGTGTCTTCGGTTTCTTTCTCTTCTACGTCTATTTCCTCTTCAATTCTCCAGTTGTTGCAAGCTGCATGAAGACCTTGATAAGTGACAACTGTCAAAAATTTCGGATTACGGATGTCTCTTGAAATCCAATCTGGTGTCAGATTGCTTTGAAGGAAAAGTTCACAGAATCGCTGTATCCTTTGATTGCGAATGGCAATGGTTGGAGCAAGAATTAAAGTCGGTTGGTTAAGTCGGATAGCGACTTCAAGTCCTAGGACTGTCTTTCCCGATCCTGGCGGAGCAATTACGTGTAAATGTCCGTCAGTTAAGTGGTCTTGTAAGTCGTCAAGCACTCTCTGTTGGTATTTTCTCCAACGGTATTTAAAATTTTATGTCTTTAGGATATTCTGTCACTGTGTAGTGTGTTGTTTAAACTTACGCCCAACGGTCCGCAGCTTGGCGACGGCTGGCATTCGGACCACCTCCCTTCCAGCCTACCCCAATCGTTAAAAATATACGAATCTCCTCCTTTAAACGAAACTGTCCGCTGTATCCAAGGTGATGTTATATTGCGTATTTCCCTTTTCAAAGTTCAATGGAGATTTTTACCTTCCCACCCAATCCCTTTTCAACAATTTCATAAAGGGTTTTTAGTGTCAAGTTACTTCCGTTGTTCTCCACCCTTGAGATGTAGGTTCTCTTCTTATCCACCAATTCCGCTAATTGCTCTTGGGTGAGATTCTTGTCCTCTCTTGCCTTCTTTAATAGCAACCCAATTTTGAATGACTCAACATCCCTTTCCAATTCATCCCTGCGTTCAGTTCCTTTGACTCCGTACACATCATCTTTGATTTTTTTCCAGCTCTTCGTGTTCATTTTCTTTTCTTTTTTCCTTTTTGAACTTCCTTTTCAGTATAATATTCATCCATCAGTTTGGCAGCCTTTTCAATTTCCTTGGTTGGTGTTTTTTGAGTTTTCTTTTGAAAGCCATTGAGAAGTATCACAAGCTTTCCTTCATCGAAAAAACAAAACACCCTCCATATATTAGATACCAACTAAACCCTTGTTTCATATAGTCCTTTCTTTGTTTTGATAGGTTTCAAGTAAGTCTCCGGAATTCTTTCCAATGTTTCAATCGCTTCAATGACCTTAAAAATCTTATTTTGAACTTTTTCTGTTTGGGCTTTTAAAAAGTTCTCAAAATGGTCCTGATAAGCAATGACTTCCCTTACTTTTCCCATAAAACAAATGTAACTTTAAAGTTACTATTTTCAAAATTAAAAAACTGTTGAGTTAGGTTTGGGGTTCTTAATATGCACTATAACGGGATTCAGCTTGGAGACGGCGGGCATTCGGAGCCGTAATCTTCAAGCTTACTCCATACTTCTTAGAGATACTGATTTTCATTTTTACACTGAACCGCCCGCTGTATCCAAGGTGATGTGTGTGCCTTGAATGGTGAATATAGTTCATTTAAATGGGCGTTCCAACGGGTGAAAGTCCCTTAAGCGCGGGGGTAACGTCCCGAAGCCAAGCAAGTGGCAAGCTGGTTTGCCGTGAGGCATGCAGTGAAGTAAGCCAGACTGCGGTGTCTGTACTGACGAACAGAGCCTGTCCCGAAAATCGGGAAACCATATACGGAGGCTATGAGGTCGGATGAGGTGGCACAGCACACCGAAGTCCAAACTTTCCGAAAGGGAGGAAGTACCGAAGTAGTAGATATGGCAGGGATAGGCACAAGGATATTCACCTTACCAAGGGAGATCTTGGAATAGACTAGGTTTCTATGAGCCAAGAAGTCAGCCGAAGTCATAGTAGCTGGAGAAACGAGCAGGGACTGCCAAAACCATACCCCTGATGGTCTCAC
>NZ_PVTR01000011.1 GCF_003003005.1 Mongoliibacter ruber | reverse complement strand
AGGTCTTCACCTTTGCCTTCCATTTTGAAATCACTGTTGTGCTCCATTTCATTGAAATAAAGCGCTACAACATATTCGCACATGCCAAGGGCTGCACCGGGATGGCCGGACTGTACGGCGTGGACCATACGCAGACAATCCCTCCTTACTTGGGAACTGATTTGTGCCAATTCATTTATTTGCATCATCCAAATAATTAGGTTTGTAAATATTCATTTTTAAAATCTCAATTTAAGTGTAAAAAATACATTTAAAAAGTTAATCACTTATATTTTAACAATTTGAGCCTATCCTTTTCAAGAAAAGCAGCCTAACCAAGTGATTGGAAACTACCTGACCTTTGCGCAATCGATTGGGATTATACTTTTTTGGGTAGGATCAGATTTCCTTGTCACTCTCCAAGTCTACCAAAGCCAAGGTTTCCCAGCCATTGAGTTCACCATTGAAATCGATTTTTTCTTTTGAAGCTTCAATCTTATTCTTAAACGCCCAACACGTTTCTCTCCTAAGCTCAATTATCTCAGACAATTCATTTAGAGTCAAGCTTACATCCTTTCTGTTGGATAAATACAACATGTAAAAAGCCTTTTCAATAGGAAATTTAATCTTGTGAAAAAGTGTATTGCTGGTTGCAGACTCATTGTAATTGCAATTTCTACACCTCCTCCCAAAAGCTTTTGTACTGGTAGCTTTATTGTAGCCACATTTCCGACAATGAAACCCATTGGCCCACTTCAACTCGGATAAAAATTTGCAACAAGCATCTCTATCAGGGAAAATCTTTTGGAACTCCCCGAAATCAAACCCTTTCATCAACACCATCGCTTGGGTGGTTTTTTCAAGCCCTTCTCTCAATTCAATGTTACTAAGGCTTAGGGTTTTATTTTCCGAAATTACCTGTTCGTTTAATTGCCTGAGCTTATTGTTTGCTGTAAGAAGCTGACGGTTTTTTAAAGACAATTCATTCGCCAAGTCATTGATTTTTTCGGTACGTTTCTTTACACGCTTCTTCAATTTGTTGTTGAGTTCATCCTGAAGCCTGTTTTTTTCCCTCAAAACAATGTTCAGGTCTCTATCCGCCTCTAAGCCCTTTTTCTGTAAGTATCCAATTTGATTAAAGATGGAGATTGAAAAGAATATCACTTCTGCAAAAATGACAGGGTTAGCGAAATACCAATTGACGATGGCATTGTCAAACAAGTCAAAATTTGCCTCGCTCGCATATGATTGAAGGATCACGATCAACATACAGACAAGCGCAAAAGAATGTGCCCAAGAGATTTGATTAATCCTGATTAAAGCTCTGACCATCAAAATTATGGGAACCAAAAGAACCAGCGTAATCAAAACCAACACAAGTTGATCATTGATCTTCATTCCTAATTCTTGGTTGATGGTTAGCAAAATGATCAAGACAATCGCTGACCAAGTAGAACACTTAACCCAGAGGTCCTTAGCGAGTTTCTGGACAAAATGATTGGCAAACAACAAAGCTGAAACCACCAAAAGAAGCTGTGTAAGGATTCTTTTGGTCAAAAGATTAACCTCTGGAATATTGGGCCATAAATATTGGAAGCCCAGTCCATCCCTCCCCAAAGAATACCAGATACAGGAAAAAAGAAAAAATGCAAAATATGCGTAAATAGGCTCTCTTTGCTTCATCAAGAGGTAAATCGTAAAAAACAACACTATTGAGAGCACACCATAATATATACCAAGGAAAAAATATTCATTTGTAGCATGAGAAATAAACTGATCGTGTTTTCTGACATGAAAGCTAAACCCCATCAAATAGTTTCTGTGCACCCTCAGGTAAAAAGTTTTGCTCTCCCCTGGCCTTACATTGATTAATTGATTCAAATTTTTATGCGGGAAGGCTCTGGTATCAAAAGGAAGTCCATAGCCGGCCTCATTTTCATAAAATACTCCATCCCTCTCAGGAATATAAAAAGTCACTTTTTCGATATCAAAGCCCCAGGATTCAAAAATCCAAGCCTCGTTTTGGACACTCCTGTCATTTTTAATTCTTACACGAACCCACAGTACAGCATCGACATTATCAAAATCGGTATATGGATTATCTGATTTTTGAAAACCACGCTGAATTGATTCGGTAAGAATGTTATCTATAGAAAGTTTTCCTGTTGGATCCTCCAAATATTCAACCTGATTGGTGATATAGTATTGCTCTTTTTCATTTGATAAAGTAATGGGTTCAGACACAGTAAAAAGGCTTTCCGCAGAAAATAAGGGAAAGATGCAATACATCTGTATGGTAAAAACTAAAAAGATATTTCGTATTAAGAATATATTCACAGGCCTAACAGTAAATTACAATTGGTTTGAAACTTATACAATATTAAATATAACATTATACTTACTAGGATTACTTATTTAGAATTAATAAATCAAATCTCTAAACTATAACCATTCTATTTTTTGCTTTTAATCAATTTTTAAAGATTTTAAAAAACACCTTTATCTACTTGTTTTTCATATACTTACATCTAAGCGCTATATGATTCAATTTGGGAATTATTATTTTTCAATTAAAGCACCTAAAAAAGCTCGTTTCTTTTCATAAATCAGTGTGTTAACTGCTATCTATTCATATTTTTCTTTGATCACTAAGCGAAATTAAATATATAAATAGCTGATTTTGAAGGTTTTTATAAGTGTATAAATAACATTTTTTTTATAGATTTAATTCCCATTCAAAGCAATGAAGCAAGCTTATTTGGTCATAGTCAGGTTAAGTACTTGATTTTTATGTCATGATAAACTTGCCTTACCATTTGATTTGATAGTATTCAATAAACCCAAAGAAAATGAAAACTTTCACTCTATTTTTCAAAAAGTCTGCACCCTACATTGCATTCTGCAGTTTTTCTCTTGGCCCATTTTTTCTTCATAATAAAGAAGTGAATGGTTTCCTTAAATCGACCTTTTCCCTGAGCAAGTATTTAATCTTATTAGCTCTATTTAAAAATAATTCACTTGGAGCCGGTTTTTCCGGAATCTGCCCTGAGTAAGGAAAACTCAAAATCAAATCTATTTAAATCTCAAACAATCAAACCCTATGTTAAAAACTATTTACAAAAAACAAAAAGGAAAATGGAGTCAAAGCGCAAGCTTGATCTGCTTGATTTTCCTTTGGCTGACCTTGTTTCCAATGGAATCAGGGGCCCAAACTGATAATCAACTCATCGATGTCTCTGGTACAGTGATGGCCTCCGATAGTGGAGAAAGCTTACCTGGAGTCAATGTATTGATCAAAGGTACTACTTCTGGTACAGCAACTGATATTGATGGGAATTTTACGCTTCGATCAGTGTCCCCAAATGATGTATTGGTGTTTTCCTTTATAGGATATGCACCCATAGAAAGACGGGTCGGCAATACCAGTACCTTCAACGTTACGATGGATCCTGATCAGAGCTCTCTTTCCGAGATTGTGATAGTGGGCTATGGTACTCAAGAAAGGGCCAAAGTGACAGGAGCAATATCCTCCATTACTTCTGAAAATATCAGAGAACTTCCTGTTCCTAACCTGGCTTCTGCAATACAAGGCCGTGCTGCTGGCGTAAATGTCACCAATACAGGAGCACCAGGAACCAATCCCGTAGTCAGAATACGAGGTGTAGGAACTGTAGGCAACAATGATCCTTTGTATGTCATAGACGGTGTTCCCGCAGGCGGTCTCAATCAAATCAATACCGCAGATATTGAATCTATAGAAGTATTGAAAGATGCATCCGCTGCGGCGATCTATGGTTCAAGAGCAGCCAATGGGGTTATCTTGGTCACCACCAAAAAGGGGACTAAAGGTAAACCTGTGGTCACAGTGGATTCTTATGTAGGTACTCAGGCAGCTTGGAGAACGCTGGATTTGCTAGGTAGAGAAGATTACCTGGCATTTGGCAGAGACTTGTTGGGAAATGCAGGTGATCCACCTCCTCAAAGGTTTGACAATCTTGGCGATTTGGCCAATGTAGAGACAAATTGGCAAAATGAAATGTTCAGAACCGCCAGCATACAAGACCACAACGTCGGAATATCAGGAGGGAATGACAACGTACTTTACAATGTTTCTGCAGGCTATTTTGCTCAAGAAGGTATCATGAGAGGTACAGATTTCGAGAGATTTTCATTCAGAAGCAATACAGAGTTTAAAATAAGCAACAGGGTGACAGTTGGACAAACCCTGACAATTGCATATTCCAACAGGAATAATGAACCATTCACGGGAGGAAGAACGCAGCTTGAACATATAGTAAAGCAAGTGCCTTATATTCCTGTGCGGGATGAAAGCCGACTTGGTGGATTTAGGTCTCCTGACAGAGTAGATGGATCAGATCCGGAAAACCCTGTATTGAATGCAGATCTGAGGACCAACAATACTCAGGATTATAAAATTCTGGGAACAGCCTATCTTAAGGTAAATATCCTTGATGGGTTGGATTATAAGTTTTTGGTTGGTACAGATCTGGCAATGGGAACCACCAATGAGTATACCCCGAGATTCAGATCAGGAGATTTCCATGAGCAACCTTTTGCTGTCATTGGTCAAAACAGGTTCAGTTTCTTTTCCCCACTTATTTCCAACCAACTGAATTATCAAAAAACTATCAATAAGCACAGTTTTGATGTACTGGCAGTTGCAGAACAACAGAGTTTCGTGAGCACTTCTTTGAGCGGCAGTGGTCAGAACTTCCTGACCAACGAAATCCGTGAATTGCAAGGAGTTCAGAATATGACGACAAGTAGCAATAGAATAGAATATGCAATCCTTTCATTTTTGGGAAGATTCAATTACGATTATGATCAGAAATACCTATTCAGCGCTTCTATCAGAAGAGATGGAGGCTCCCGTTTCGGACCTGCCAATAAGTGGGGTACTTTTCCTTCAATATCTGCAGGTTGGAGAATCAGTGAAGAGTCATTCATGCAAGGCTTGAGTGGTGTCAGTGATTTGAAAATCAGGGCTAGTTATGGGGAAACAGGAAATGATCAGATTGGTGACTATGTCTATCAAGCGACTATAAACAGCAACTTCTTCTATCCTGTAGCTGGTAGCCTGGAGTCTGGAAGTACAATATCAGCCTTGGCCAACACCGACCTGAGATGGGAAACTACCATCATGAAAAACATAGGGATTGATCTAGGCTTGTTCAACGACAGTTTCAATATGTCATTGGAGCTTTTTGACAACAGGACAGAAGGGATGATACTTGGAGTACCTATACCTCCATCACTTGGTTATGATGGCGCTCCAGTAGCCAATGTAGGAACTGTTTCCAACCGTGGTATAGAACTAGCGCTTGGATACAGAAAGTACAGTGGAGATTTTCAGTTCTCAGTTGATGGAAACATTGGTTTTGTTCAAAATGAGTTGGTTTCATTGGGATCAGGAAATACGATATTCGGCCCTGAATTCCAAGGTGATCCCTTGACATTTACCGAAGAAGGCAAGCCAATAGGCTATTTTTACGGATGGCAGACCGATGGACTTTTCCAACAAGGTCAAGAGTCCAGCCAACAGCCAAATGCATCTCCAGGTGATATTCGCTTTGTAGATGTGAATGGAGATGGAACCATAGATGCCAATGACAGGACTTTCTTGGGCCATTACTTACCTGACTTCACATATGGTCTAAACTTTAGTGCCAATTATAAGAATTTTGATTTCTCTATGTTTGTCCAAGGTGTCTACGGAAATCAAATATTCAACTTATTGAGATTCCATACCGAGGGAATGACGCGATTGTTCAATGCAAGTGAGGTAGTATTGGACAGATGGACTCCTGAAAATACCAACACGGATGTTCCTAGAGCGGTAAATGGTGATCCAAATAGAAATGCACGTGCTAGTTCGAGATGGATTGAGGACGGCTCATATTTGAGAATAAAGAATTTGAGCTTGGGATACAATGTGCCTACTCCATTATTAGATCAAATCAGTAAAGGATCAATCTCAAAAGTAAGATTATATGTAGCAGCCCAAAACTTATTAACAATTACCAATTACACTGGCTATGATCCAGAGATTGCGGCAAGAACAGGTATCAATACAACCCTAGGTTTAGGTATTGATTATGGACAGTACCCAGCACCAAGAACATTTACAGGTGGAATCCAGCTTTCGTTCTAATTCAAAAATTTAAAGTATAAAAAGATGAAGTACAGAATATTATTAACGGCAACTTTGATTTTGATTGGGTTCGTCTCTTGTGATGAAGAGAGACTAGAACCGGTTAACCCAAATGAATTGTCAGTGGAAACCTTTTTTGTTTCCGGACCGCAATTAGAAGCAGGTGTAAACTCAGTTTATGCAGC
This sequence comes from Mongoliibacter ruber, assembly GCF_003003005.1. Lineage (GTDB taxonomy): Bacteria > Bacteroidota > Bacteroidia > Cytophagales > Cyclobacteriaceae > Mongoliibacter > Mongoliibacter ruber. The sequence goes on along the minus strand of NZ_PVTR01000011.1, from coordinate 153,122 downwards.
CCTGCAGGGCCTTGACTTATACATTAGAGAGTACTTCTTTTTACAAGACTTGCTTTCAGACGATGTTGAATCAGGAGGAGGACAACTGGAAGCCCATAGAAACCAGGTTGCCCAAGGAGTAATTGACCCTTCCAATCCATTGATCATTTCTAACTGGAGAGGATGGTACAGGGTAATTCATAGGGCAAATATCGTGATTGATAATGCAGACAATGCAACCGAGGAAATCACTGAAAACTTAAGAACCCGTATTTTAGGCGAAGCCTATTTCCTGCGTGGTTGGGCATATTATGAGTTGGGTTCCCTTTGGGGAGGTGTTCCGTTGATGACTGAAATGGCAACTTCTGTCAACAGTGCACTGCCAAGGTCTTCCCAGGAAGAAACTTACCAACAAGCCATATCAGATCTTAACGAAGCCATCAACCGACTTCCTTCCAAAAATGAATACAGCAATGCAGATTTAGGCAGAGCTACTTCAGGTGCGGCGCAGGCAATGCTTGCAAGGGTTCATATGTTTAAAGGTGACTTTGCAGCTGCAAAACCATTATTGGAAAACATTGTCAATTCCGGTCTGTATAGCCTTGTTGATCGTTATTTGGATAATTTTGAAGAAGAAAACGAAAACAATGCAGAATCTCTGTTTGAGGTTCAGTTTACAAGGGATTTTGGAGATGCTAATGTATGGGATGGAGACGGATCAGGTATTTCGTTTACCACATTCCGTGGACAGGAATATAGCCCTACTGCTTGGAGAAACTTAATTCCAAACACTTCACTGGTCAATGCTTTTGAAAAAGAAGCAAATGGCGCAGCGAAGGACGATCCTCGTTTTTCATACAATTTCTACGTAGTAGGTGATACCTACAACAATGGGAACAACGTACTTACCCCTGATGGTGTTCAAGGCGACAACTCCAAACCAAGCTGGAGAAAGTACACCATGATCTATAAGCAGAGTGCTGAAAACATGCAATCAGGAATCAACTTCAGGGTGATAAGATATGCGGAAGTTTTGTTGATGTTGGCTGAAGTTGAAAATGAACTGGGCAATACAGCCGGCGCACTTCCATACCTAAATGCGACCAGAGAAAGAGCGGATGTAAATATGCCCCTCTACCCTACCCTACAATACCCTGTAGGCACACAAGACGAAATGAGAAGGGCTATACAGCATGAAAAACGTGTGGAATTCCCTGGTGAGCAAATAAGAAACAGAGACATCAGAAGATGGAGAAGGATGAATGTATTGGATGGAGAACCATTGCCAAACTACAGTCCTCATCATGATTTGCTGCCTTTACCTTTTGCTGAAATTGATAACAATGCCGCTTTGACCAACTCTGACCAAAACCCAGGGTACTAATCAAGCTGTCATATCGAATGTTCTAAATACGGGGCTATCCTTCACAGGATAGCCTCTATTTTATAAAATCAGATACACCTTAATTGATTACCTTTCAAATCCGAAAACTCTATTCAAACATGGTCTTTGGGTTTCTTTTTAAGTATGTCTATATTTCAAAATAGCTGAAAACTAAATTACCAAGATCAATCACCCAAACTCCCACAGGATGAAAAGCCGTTTTTTCAACAGGAAGTCAAATTTCATTTTACTTCCAATCTTATCAATCCTTTTCTACTCTTGTAATCCTACCCAAGAGGAGAATACACTTTTTAAATTATTACAGTCAAAAGACACAGGTCTTGATTTCAATAACAAGGTAGATATTGACGAAAATTTCAACATTCTGGATTTTGACTACATCTATAATGGCGCAGGTGTTGCCGTTGGGGATTTTAACAATGATGGTTTACCTGATATTTTTTTCACAGGAAACCAAGTCTCGTGTAAGCTATACCTGAACCAAGGGGACTTAAAATTTACAGATATCAGTGTTCCTGCCAACATCAACACAAATTCTTGGACCGAAGGAGTGACCCTTGTAGATATCAACAACGATGGCCTTTTGGATATTTATGTCAGTGTTTCTAACAGGGAAGAAAATTATCCTGATGGAAACCTGTTATTTGTGCATCAAGGTATGGATGAAAATGGCATTCCTGTTTTCAAAGAAATGGCAGCTGACTATGGGATAGATGATAAAGGTTACAATACACAAGCTGCATTTTTCGATTATGATCAAGATGGATTTTTAGACCTCTATATTCTATCCAATGCTTTGGAAACATTCCAAAGAAATACATCAAGACCAAGGGAGACTACAGGAAAAGGAAAGAGCAATGATAAGCTGTACAAAAACAATGGTGATGGTACATTCAGCAATGTCACCCAAGAAGCAGGAATTCTTATTGAGGGTTATGGGCTTGGTCTTGCCATCAGCGACATTAATAGAGATGGCTTCCCTGATATCTATGTAGCGAATGATTTTATCACCAATGATGTGATCTACATCAATAACGGCGATGGTACATTTTCCAATGAGATTGACAATATGCTTAAGCATCAAAGCTTCAACGCCATGGGTGTGGATATTGCTGATTTCAATAATGATGGTTTGGTAGACATTTTGGTACTGGACATGTTTCCTCCTGACAATGAGAGGCAAAAAACCATGTTTTCACCTACCGAAAATTATGACCTTTACATGAGTAATTTGTCTAGAGGATATGAACCACAATATGTCAGGAATACCCTACAAGTAAACCGGGGCAATGGACTTTTTAGTGAAATTGGTTTCTTGGCAGGTGTGGCCCAGACAGACTGGAGCTGGTCACCTTTGATGGCTGACTTTGACAATGATGGCTTCAAAGATTTATTTATCAGCAATGGTTATGGCAAAGACGTAACAGACCTTGACCATATCAACTTTACCCAAAACCTTGGCCCTTTCTCAACTCCTGAAGACCGAAGGGCTCTATTGTATGAAGGAATTTCAAACCTCAAGGAGGTCAAAATGCCCAACTACCTCTATAAAAACAACAGGGATTTAACATTTTTGGATAAAAGTAAAGATTGGGGAATGATACATGCTTCAATTTCAAATGGAGCAGCCTATGCAGACTTAGACAATGATGGGGATTTGGATTTGGTAGTCAATAACCTAAACGAAATGGCCTTTTTGTATCAAAACCAGCTGAGGGAAAAATTTCCAGAACAGTCAAATTATTTGAAAATAAGTCTGACCGGTCCAGAAAACAATTCCATGGGTTTGGGCGCTATTGTAGAATTGGAGTATTCCCAACATGATGAGACATTCAAACAATTTTATGAACATTACCCCACTCGCGGATACAAATCTTTTGTCGAACCCATGGCCCATTTTGGGCTAGGTGCTGAATCACAAGATCTAAGATTAACTGTCACTTGGCCTGATGGAAAACAACAGCGCCTGAGGGATTTTCAAATCAATACCAAAATCAACGTAAGTTATACAGATGCAGAGTATCCCGAGTATATGGAAGAAACTGAGCATTTCTATTCATATTCAGAAATTTCACAGCTTTTGGGTTTGGAACACACGCATCAGCACAGGACATACAATGACTTCAACAGGCAGGTTCTTTTACCACACAAACACTCTGAAAACGGCCCAGGACTGGCAGTAGGCGATGTCAATGGAGATGGTCTTGATGATCTTTTTGTGGGGGGATCTGCTGGATTCCCAAGGGCTTTGTTCATCCAAAGAGCGGATGGGACTTTTATAAAAAAAGAAGTACTTGAAGGCGATCAAGCCGATGACATGGGATGTCTTCTTATTGATATTGACAATGATGGTGATCTGGACTTGTATATTGTAAGCGGAGGCAGTAGATACCCTGAAGGGGACGAATCTTATCAAGACCGAGTGTATTTAAATGATGGTAAAGGCAATTTTGAAATCTTAGAAGCTGCCCTGCCCTCAATGAATTTCAGCGGCTCAATTGTGACCGCTGCAGATATAGATGGAGATGGTGAAATGGAGATTTTTGTCGGTGGTAGAGTGAGACCTGGCAAGTACCCCCTACCCCCAACATCAGCCATCCTAAAGTTTGTCAATGGGAAATTTGAAGACCGGACAAGTGAATTCATGCCTGATTTAAACCATTTAGGCATGGTAACCGCAGCCTTGTGGACAGATTTCGATCAGGATGGTTTAGTGGATTTGATTGTGTTGGGTGAATGGATGCCAATAACCTTCCTAAAACAAGAAAGAGAAGGTAACAGCACGGCATTCAAAGACGTATCAAAAAAAATTGGGCCTGAAAATTCTACCGGATGGTGGAACAGTATAAGTGCTATAGGTACTGATGAACATGGAAAAGTACAATATGTAATGGGTAATGCAGGGTTGAATACACGCTGGAAAGTCAGCCCAAAGACGCCGCTTGTCCTGATTGCAGATGATTTTGATAAAAATGGCAGTATTGACCCTATCATGTTTACCCATCTTATAGACGGCTTGTATCCTGTTGCCGGTCGGGACAAATTGGTCAATCAAATTCCATCTTGGAAAAACCGCTTCTTAAAATATAATGTCTTTGCAAAATTCAAACTCGAAAACTTTTTTGATGACAATCAAAGACAGGAAGCACTTGAGCTTGAGGCCCGGGAATTTTCAAGTTCTATCATGAAAATGGATGATTCGGGCAAGTTTGTACTCACTCCACTTCCCATAGAGACTCAATTCTCTCCGATTTATGGAACTTCCTATGATTTTTCCCAAGATCAAATTTTGTTGATTGGGAATTTTTATGGCAATGAAACAGTAACTGGCCGATACGACGCTTCCATTGGAAGTGTACTCAGTCAAGATGGTAAAGGAGATTTTTCAATCCATTTGCAAAACACTGGATTTTTGCATGAAAGTGAGGGACGCGCTTTGGTAACTTTGACTACTGCAGAGGGAAAAGTATTGTTTATTTCAAGTTCTCATCAAAACGATTTAAAAGCCTTTTACTCAAGGGGAACTACTGCCAAACAAGGTGTTTTTGCCTTAGAAAAAGGAGATTTTAAGGTCACATTTGTACTAGAAAACAGGCAAAATAAAACATTTGAATTCCCTTATGGGTCAGGCTACTTATCACAATCTACCCGTAAAATCCCTATCCCTAAAGACTGCAAACTGATTGAAGTAACACAGTTTGATGGCAGTACAAGGTCAATAACTCTTGATGAATAGCATCAGAATTGCAATTTGGCATTGCCTGCCAAACCAAAGTGTAGCTTCTAAAAATGAGCTGTATACGTAATTGATTTTAACCCTCAAAAAAGCTTCTGGGAGAATTTCGGTCTGATAATTGGATAGTAATGGATATAAATCAAACACAAAATCCATGAAAACGAAATCTTCAAATTCGCAAAATGGGCAGATCCTTGATGCGCCAACAAAACCTAAAAAAAAATCCAACAATAATGAGTTTTCGATCTTCGCCAAAATCTTCCGTTTTTTGGTAAGAGGCTATATCAAAATTTTAAAGTACACAGTACTGGCAATTATAGAGATCTTTAAAGAAATACTAAGAATACCATTCGGTAAAAAGAGCAAGAAGTCATAGGGTTTTTGATGACATTCATTCATAGATTGGACTGCCCTAATTCAGAAAGTCATTGAATTTTTCGAAAATAAGCAATTATGTTAGGCTTTTTTTAGAATATCAACATGATTCCAAAGCGATATTTCCAAAGCTAGGTGAATTTCATTTGGTGTTCAAAATCAATTTTTAGACTTGTTGGAACCTTTGGTTTAAAATCAGGGCATGGTTCATTTTGAAATTCCTTGAACTTGGAAAAAATAATTCAAGCTTCGAATTAAAATGTAACTTTGATATTTCTAATACTGTTGCTATAACTGCAATTAAACTTTATTTTATTTAATAAATGTTATAAAATCAGAATGCTTTCCAGCGGTTACCTTGAATTTAAACCAGACGCCATCAAAAAATATATTCCCATATCGAAGCTTATTTATTTCACTTTCATTCTTTATTTTTTCAGCCCAAGCGTAAATGCAGAGAGTGAAAAAATTGATTTAACTCAAATAAGTGATGAGCTTATTATTTCCATTGCTGATCTGTCATTCATTGAGGACCGTGACAACAACCTGAAATTCGAAGATATCATAAGTGGAAAAGCTTCGGACAAATTTACAAGACAACCCGATTTCACAAAAAACAACTTCAACCCTGACTTTACTTATTGGGTAAAACTCTCTTTTGATCCTACCCTAAAGAGTGAGAAAATATGGCTTATTGAATTTTATGACCAAAGTATAAGCTTCATTGAAGCATATATTCCTAATGGAAACGGGACATACAAGCAATCTCAAATGGGAAGTTCTTTACCATTTCAACAAAGAACTTTCAGCCACAAGAACTTCCAGATATTAGTCCCATCAGACTTGAATGATGAGAATATGTTCTTTTTTAAAATAAAGTCCAACCAAAAAGCGGATGTCCGGATTGCAATAAGGTCTTATGATAGGTTTATTTATTATGCCCTGAATGAATACCTTTTTTACGGATTGTTTTACGGAATGATAAGTATAATTGCCTTTTATAATCTCATTGTTTTTTTGGCTGTAAGGGAGTTAAAGTATGTGTATTACATATTTTACTTAATTAGTGTAAGTCTATTTACAATGAGCCTAGATGGTGTGGGGTATCAGTTTCTGTGGCCTGACACTCCAGAATACAATCATATTTCAAATGGGGTGTTTAGCTTTTCACTTATATTCTGGGCAATCCTTTTTACCATTCGCTTTCTCAATACAGCCCGAAGAGCCAAAAAATTACATTTTGCCTTGATTGGTTCTCTTTTGATTAAAACAGGGTACTTTTTATCCGGTTTGTTTATCAATTTAAAGTATTTTGAGATTGGTTACTACGATGTTCTTCCGTTCTCTCTGATATTTATCACAGGTATCTATGTGTGGGTAAAAGGCCACAAAAGTGCAAGACTCTTTGTAATTGCGTATGGAGTGCTATTTCTAGGAGCATTGATAAAACTCTTGGCGAATTTGGCAATAATTGAACACAACACCCTTGTTTACTATAGCCTACATTTTGCTTTTTTACTCGAAATGATATTGCTGTCATTTGCATTGGGTGACCGAATAAGAATCATGAAAGAAATCCGTGACAGGGCCCTAAAAAGAAGTCTCAATCAATACAAAGAAAATATTGCGCTCAAAGAAAAAGTCAATAAAGAGCTGGAGTTAAAGGTAAGAGAAAGAACCTTAGAATTAGAGAAAAAAAACAACCTGTTAGAGACATACAATCAGCAACTCAAGGATATGGATCAACAGATTAAGAAAATGAATTCTTCACTGGATAAGGACAATTGGAAGTTAAAAAGCTCTATCAGAGCTTCATTAAAAGATCGTCTTCGCAAAAAATCCCTTACCTATGAGGAATTCAATAAGATATTCCCTGAGGCGTCTGCCTGTTACAGGTATTTAGAAGAACTCAAATGGGGCAAAGGTTTTACCTGTAGGCAATGTGAGGGCAAAAACTACAGCAATGGCCCTAAAATATTTACAAGAAGATGCTCAAAATGTGGCTTTATAGATTCGGTTACAGCTGGTACAATCTTTCACGGAATCCGATTCCCTATTGAAAAAGCTTTGTTTATTGCCTACTCAGTAATTTCCAACTCCGAACCAAAAACAATTGAAGAATTATCAAATATTTTGGATATAAGGAAAAATACAGTTTGGAGTTTCAGAAAGAAAGTAAATCAAAATTCAGAGTCAACAGAACATGAAATGACATTAGATGACTTGATTATTTTGGCTGAAAAAAGCAGCACCAAGAGCAACTAATATTTTATTTTAAAAAGAATTTGGTTAGCATATTTTCAAACAAATTTTAGATGAATTATAAACTTTGTTAAGAACTATTTAATTAATTAAAACATTGTTGTTCATGCGTTAAATCCACTTCATAAAAGCCTCCAGTTACACATACAAAGGGGTTTTTATTTAGTATTTAAGCGATAAAAAGTTCTAGAAATTTCAGTGATTTTTCAGGTAATATTTAGCCTTTTTCTAAGTGAAAGGAGCTTTACACTTTTTTAAATTTTAATTTTTCAGAGGGAATAACTACAAACGGTAGGCCTTACTAATCTTATTTCAAATTATTAACAATTATGCCTAAAAATTTACGAAAAAAGTTGACCACGCCAGTCATGCTTAAAAGGAGTTTTTTAATGATTAAAATCCTTTTATTAAATCTGGTATTCATGCAGCAGCTTACAGCGCAGCAATCCACTGTCACGGGAAATGTTACTGACCAAAATGGAGAATCTTTTCCCGGTGTCACCATACAAATTAATGGAACGACCAGAGGAACGGTTACCGATGTAGACGGGAATTATAGTATTGAAGCAGGTTCGGAGGAAGTACTTGTTTTCTCATTTGTTGGATTCACTAAGGTTCAGCGTGCAGTTGGTAACCAAAGTGTCATCAATGTATCAATGGAGGAAGACACCCAATCTTTGGATGAGGTGTTGGTAATTGGATATGGTACCCAAAGAGAGCGAGACCTAACGTCCGCAATTTCTACCGTAAAAGCCGACGATATCGCCAAGACTCCCAATGCCCAGGCCATGCAATCACTCCAAGGTAGAGTAGCGGGCGTACAAATTGTAAGTAACGGCGCCCCAGGTGCAGGCCCTACGGTGAGGGTAAGGGGAATCGGTTCCTTTGAAGGAGGTGCAGCTCCACTATACGTAGTTGACGGGATGTTCTTAGACAATATTGATTTTTTAAGTCCAAATGATATAGAAACAATCTCAGTACTAAAAGATGCTTCAGCCGCTGCAATTTATGGTGTAAGGGCTGCAAATGGAGTTGTATTGATTGAAACAAAAACTGGATCTTACAATCAAAAAGGGGAAATTGTATATGATGGATACTATGGCGTCCAAAATCCGCAAAATGTATTGCAAATGGCCAATACCCAGCAATACGTAAACTATGTAAATGAAACAGGTGCTGCAGCTGACATGCAGTTTGTTCAAAATGCCATACAGCGCTATGGAAGGAGCAGAATTGACCCTAATCTTCCTGATGTAAATACGGATTGGTTTTCAGAAATCATGAGCCCTGCAGCCATTCAAAACCATTCTTTGTCTTTTAATGGCGGCAATGAAACCACGCGATTTTCTTTAGGAGGAAGTTATTTTGACCAAAAGGGACTTCTCAACAATACCAGAAATGAGTATAAAAGATTGAACTTCAGGGTAAAATTAGATTCAGACATCAAAGATTGGTTAAATGTAGGCGGTAACCTAAATATCAGTACAGCCCAACAATTTAATGCTGATAACGGAGCATGGTTTACAGGATATTTCGCCGTTCCTATTCAGCCCGCTTTTGATCCAGGGAATGTTGGAGCATCACCAATTGGTTTATCAAATGCGCAACAACTCGGGTATAGAAGCCCACAAAACCCTTTTTACGCTCTGGAGTACAATGACAATCGAAATGATATCTCAAAAGTACTTGGTAACTTTTATGCTGAAGCCAGAATTCTTGATGACAAACTAACCTTTAGAACTCAATATAATTACAACATAACCAGTTTGAGGAACAGGTCGGTAAGTCTTCCTTATAACGATGGTGTCACCGAAAGGCTTTCTGCCCTGGGTAGGAGAAATTCATCCAGTTTCGATCAGATTTTAGACAACTTCCTTACCTACAGGAATAACTTCGGGAAACATAATATCACGGCGGTCCTTGGACAATCTTTCAGAAGCGAAACAGGAGAAAGCCTTTTTGCTAGAGGAGCAAACCTTAACCCATCTCCTGGAAGAGACAATGAACAATTTTGGTACTTGTCAAATTCAACGGACTTTGATTTAAATGGTATTGGAGACAGCGGTTACAATCTGTTTTTCTTATCTTATTTCTCAAGAGTTGCCTATAATTATGATGATAAATACTTGCTTTACGGTACTTTCAGAAGAGACGGAAATAACAAATTCCAAGAAAAATGGGGGAATTTTGCCACTTTCGGTGCAGGCTGGGTAATATCTGAAGAATCATTTTTCAATGTGCCTGCAATAAACTTCTTAAAATTAAGAGGATCATGGGGACAACTCGGAAATGACGGCATAAGGCAGGCTGTAGGTGCACCTACTCTGAATGAAACTACTGCCGCCATTGACAATACATTAAGGATTGGTAGAAGACTCAACCCGACATTTGACCTTATTGACAGGTGGGAAACTACCGTTGAAACCAATATTGGCTTCAATGCCAGGATGTTCAGAGATAGGTTAAGTATAGACGCTGACTACTTTGTCAGAGACACCCGAAACCTATCTGTGGTGATCATTCCACCTGTTATCAGAGCAAGCGAAAGACGTAGCGTCGGTTCTATAAGAAATGAAGGGCTTGAAATTTCACTTAATTGGAGAGATAATATCACTAATGATTTCTCCTACTATGTAGGCGGTAACATTGCAACTTTAAATAACAGCGTGCTTGGTCTTGGAGGTCCTGATGGATTAGATGGAGGATCAGCAGAATTCCGTCAGAGATCAATTATAGGTATGCCATTTCAAGCATTTTATGGTTATGAAGTGGTCGGAGTTTTCCAAAATCAGGCAGATATCGATAATTCAGGATATTCCTCAGAGTTTATACAAAACAATAACCTTCAGCCTGGCGACTTGATTTTCAAAGATCAAAATGGTGATGGAGTTATCAATGATGAAGACAGGGTCGTATTAGGGTCTTACCTACCCAAACTGACATTTGGAGCTAATTTCGGTTTTACCTACAAAAACTGGGATTTTTCAGCATTATTTCAAGGGCAGTCAGGCTTTAGTATTTTAAATAGGAAAAGAGGGGAAATCATCTTTACCAATGATACAAATATTGATGCTGATTTGGCAAATAACCTTTGGCGAGGTGAAGGAACTTCAAACGCATATCCTTCAGCTTCGGGATTGAGAAGAGGCTGGAATCAGAATATGAGTGACTTTTTTGTCGAAGATGGTTCTTATTGGAGAATCCAAAATGTCAGGTTGACTTATTCAATTATAGACAGAGAAATATTTGGCGTGAAAATGCCAAGGACTGCGGTTACAGTTACAGCTGAAAGGCCTTTAACTGTATTTGACTATAATGGATTTAATCCGGAAGTAGCCAATGGTATCGACCGTCAGGTATACCCTATTCCTGCGATTTACACTTTAGGTTTGAATATTAAATTATAATATAATGAATACCCAAAATATATTTCGAGTACTGGCCTTAGTGCCTATTTTATCCCTAATGATATCCTGTTCGGATATGTTAGATGAACCATTGGAAAATGAATTTCTAGTTGAGGGAACAGATTATACTCAATCTGGAAATATGATATTGATGCTATATGGTGCCTATTCGCAATTTTACTCAATGCAATGGGAAACACATCCAATTATCGGAGTAAGAGGTGACGATGTAAATTCTGCTGGCGACCAATTCCCTCTTCAGGAAACTGATATGTACCGATATGATCGTAACTTTTGGATGTATAATTCTGTTTGGTTAAACCTCTATTCTGATCTTCTTTTCTGGCATGGTGCTATCGAAGAAATCAAGAAATATGAAGAAGCTGGAGCAAATTCAGCCAATGCTCAGCAATTCATCGCCGAAATCAAAGTTCTACAAGGCTTTGAATTACTACAGTTAGCCAGACTTTGGGGTGGAATTTTAATCCCAAATCAATCTCAACCATCCCACCTGTTTGATGTACCAGTTTCAACTTTTGATGAAGTCATGGAATACATTTCCAACTCTATGGATGAAGCTATTCCATTATTACCAAGTGTTAGGCCAAATCAGAGGTCTGATGTAAGAGGAGGAGTAACACAGGCCACAGCATTAGCAGTCAAAGCAATGGCAAATTTGGAATTGAAAAATTATGCCGGAGTTGTTGAGGCTACCGATCAAATCATCTCAAGTAACCTATTCACTTTGAATAATGATTTCTATCAATTATTCAAAATTCCTGGCAAATTGGACAATGAGAATCTATTGGAAGCTCAGTATTCTGATTTCGGTCAAGCGAGTGGAACCAACATCAGCTTTAATTTCAGCCCCTATGGACCTGCAAGTTGGACACCTGCAGTTTCTGGAGCCGGTCAAGGATGGGGATTTTGGGAACCTTCTCAAAAATACATCAAGTTCATGTTGAGCAGAAATGAGCAAGTGAGATTGGAAACTTCAGTACTGTTTACCCCTGATGGTATAGCTGCCATTCAGGAAGACCCTGATTTTGCGGAATTGCCTGAATGGATTTCCAATACAACAAGAGATGGTGACAGATTCAATAACCATCCACGATATTTGTTTTTGAGTGGTAAGTTTTATTTACCATCTGTACAGCTTACCCCAGGCAGATTTGGTTATGGAACAAACAATAATTTCCAAGTTATCAGATATGCAGAAATACTGTTAATGCATGCTGAAGCTCTGGTAAATGGAGCTAGCAGTGGTGTGATGTCTGCCGCTGAAGCCGTCAATACCATAAGGCAGAGAGCTGGATTAAGCCCTTTGAGTTCAGTTGATTTGGATGTGGTATTGGACGAAAAATTTGCTGAATTCGGTACCGAGTGGGGCATTCGCTTTGCGGATCTTGTCAGACACGGCAAATATGAGGAGCTAAACTATGAGGGAAGAAATTTCGAGCCTTCCAGACACAGGTATTTGCTATATCCACTTGAACAACAAGACATCATCCCTCAAATCAGAGAAGCAGCCAATCAAAGAGGAGAATAAAAACAATTACAGATTATGAAAAAATTACAATTAATAGCTATAATGTTTGCTTTCAGCTTCACAGCATGTGAGCAATCCTATATTGATGATATTCAGGCAGTAGATCCTGGAGAGGATATGGAAGCACCTTCCATCAGTTTCAACTTCCCTTTGGAAGGTACACAGATTAGAGTAGTTGAAGATATCACCTCTATCAATATTGATTTGGAAGTAACTGATGATATTGAAATCGATTGGGTAGCTTTAACTCTCAATGGAACAGAAATAGCAAGGTTTGAGGAATTTTTAGATTTCAGAAGAGCCTTGCTGGAATTTGAATATGAAAATCTGGGAAATGGAGAACATGTTTTAGAAGCTAGAGCACAGGATTTATCTGGCAAGGAAACAGTTGAAACCGTTAATTTTACAAAAATAGAACCCTACCGTCCCATTTATGAAAATGAAGTTTTTTATGCTCCTTTCGATGGGGATTTCACTGAATTGGTAAGGATAAATAATCCCGATGTTAACGGTACTGGTGTGGGTTTTGCCGAAGGTAAAGTAGGTAGAGCCTATCGAGGTTCTGCTGATGGTTTTTTGGTTTATCCAGCTGATAACTTGACCAATGAAGAGTTTTCTGCTGTTTTTTGGTATAAATTGAATGGTGATCCTAATAGAGCTGGGATATTGGTCATGAGTGCTCCTGATGAGGACAATCCAACTAACCAGAATTATAGGGAAAAGGGATTCAGGTTATTCAGAGAAGCGGCTGGACCTAATCAAAGGTTTAAACTGAATGTAGGAAATGGAAGTGGTGATAACTGGTTCGATGGTGGTCCAGCGGCTGATATTGATCCTTCAGAAGACGATTGGTCACACATTGCCATCACCATCTCTCAGCAAACCTGCACAGTTTATATTGATGGAGAAGTTGTAAGTCATGGGACTTATCCTGGTATCGATTGGGAAAATTGTGATATAATCTCTGTTGGTTCCGGTGCACCACGATTCGTAGAATGGGGTCATCGATCTACACAAAGTCTTATAGATGAACTTCGAATTTTCGATGCTGTATTGAGTCAGGAACAAATCCAAAACATCATGCAAAACGAGATGAATTGATTTGATTATGAAGTTCATTTTTTTGAAAGTCATGAATCAATATGTATGAAATTAAAAACAGTTATTTGTTTATTAGGAATACTTTTCTTCCAGTCCTGTCAAGAGCTGGAGGAAGAGTATTCCTCTTTATATATCATTGCTGCAACCATTGGAATTGAAGAAATACCCCTACAAGGGGACACTTTACTAACAGCACCCATTGATAGACCTATACAATTGGAGTTTTCAAAGCCTCTTTCTTCAGTCACAATTGAAGATAATATAGTACTCAAAACTCAAGGAGAGGTGATCCCATACAATTTCAACTTGTTCTCGAATGGCACTTTAATATCTCTCAGTCCCAGTCAACCATTGAAAACAGGAACACTATACCAAATTCAGATAAATGAAGGTCTCCAAAGCTCTTTGGGACAACAAACAAAAAGCGCTTCTCTATATTTCCAAACAGGAAACAATCCACTGACGATTAACAAAGTTGAATTCATCGATTCAAAGAAATTACTAAATGGCAGAATTACTGATGTAGCCTTGTCTCCAAATATTGAAATCACATTTTCAGAAGAGGTGGATCCAGATCAACTAGAAAAAATGATCAGTATAGAAGGTATGAGTTCGGGGCAGTGGGAAGTCGATAAAAGAGCCACAAATACGTACAACATCTCCTTCAAAGACAAACTCGAACACTTCAAAAAATATACTTTTACCATAAGCAATGAACTCCTGGGACTAGATGGCGCTGCATTTTCAGGGGCATCATTTACATTCTATACTGGGGCAGCCCCTGAATCCGTGATGCCTTTTATGGATGATGAAAGTCTCTTGCACTTGGTTCAAGAAAAAACCTTTGGGTACTTTTGGGAATTTGGGCATGAAGCCTCTGGAATGGCCCGCGAAAGAAACACTTCAGGCAACCTAGTCACAACCGGTGGCTCCGGTTTTGGAGTTATGGCAATGATTGTCGGCGTTGAAAGAGGTTTTATCACTCGAGACGAGGCAATAAAACGCTGGCAAAAAGTCCTGACTTTCCTTGAAAATGCCGACCGATTTCATGGTGCTTGGCCCCATTGGCTAGATGGCAATACAGGCAAAACCATCCCTTTCAGTAACCAAGATGATGGCGGAGACTTAGTCGAAACCGCCTTACTACTACAGGGCTTACTTACGGTAAGAAGTTATCTCAGCGAGAATGTAATCGAAGAAAATGAGCTCAGGGAAAGGATTCTTAATATCTACAAAGAAGTGGAATGGTCTTGGTATACCCGTGACCAAAATGTCTTGTATTGGCATTGGTCTCCAAATGTAAACTGGGCAATGAACTTGCCAATACAGGGCTATAATGAATGTTTAATTACCTACATTCTTGCGGCGGCCTCACCCTCCTACCCTATTTCCAAATCTGTCTATGAAACAGGCTGGGCTAGAGGAGGCGCTATGGTAAATGGTTCTGAATACTATGGAATCCCACTCCCGTTGGGTAAGGATTTGGGTGGTCCACTCTTTTTTGCCCATTATTCATATTTGGGAGTTGATCCAAGAAATTTATCCGACCAATATGCCAATTATTGGGAGCAAAATATCAACCACAGCAGGATCAACCAAGCCTATGTGATGAATAATCCAAAAAGCTTTGTAGGCTATAGTGAGTCTAACTGGGGCCTTACAGCAAGTGATAATGAAAACGGCTACTCTGCTCACTCCCCTCTCAATGACAGAGGCGTCATCACCCCTACTGCCGCTCTTTCATCAATGCCATACACACCGGAGGAATCCCTCCAAGCTTTACGCTTTTTTTACTTCCAACTAGGAGATAGACTTTGGGGAGAGTATGGGTTTTATGATGCATTTAACCTCACGGAGGACTGGTATGCTAGCAGTTACTTGGCTATAGATCAAGGTCCGATAATTATTATGATAGAAAACTACAGATCAGGTCTTTTATGGGACCTGATGCACAAAAATGAAATTTTCCAAAAAGGCTTAAAAGAGTTAAACTTTAACTACTAAAAAAAATGAAGAAGATATATTTACTACTGGCTTGCATTACTGCAATACTTGCAAGCTGTGAGCAAAAAAACACTACTGGATCAGCATCCCTAGAAGAAAGGATCACTGATGACTCTCTTTTCACCCTGGTACAATACCGCACTTTCAAGTATTTCTGGGATGGTGCCGAGCCTAAGTCAGGCTTGGCTCGGGAACGCTACCATGTAGATGGTGAATATCCTCAAGATGACAAAAACATAGTGACTTCTGGAGGTGGCGGTTTTGGCGTGATGGCAATATTGGTTGGGATTGAAAGGGGTTTTATCTCTCGTGAAGAAGGTGTCAAAAGGCTGGAAAGAATTGTGACTTTTTTAGAAAATGCTGACAGCTTTCATGGTGTATGGCCTCATTGGTGGAACGGCGAGACTGGAGAAGTCAAGCCATTCAGCAAAAAAGATGATGGTGGGGACCTGGTAGAAACCTCATTTATGCTTACAGGGCTCTTGACCGCCCGCCAATACCTGATAGATGGAGACGATAATGAAAAAAAACTTGCTGAAAGAATGGATACACTCTGGAAAGCAGCTGAGTTTGACTGGTATACCAAGGGCGGAGAAGATGTGCTTTACTGGCATTGGAGCCCTAATCATGATTGGGATATGAACTTCGCCGTAACTGGATACAATGAATGTCAAATCATGTACATACTTGCCGCATCCTCACCTACGCATAGCGTTCCCGCCTCAGTATACCATAAAGGTTGGAATAGGGATGGGGAAATAAAAAACGACAAGGATCATGAAGCCTATGGACATCACCTAGCTCTACGACATAATGGCACTGAACAATACGGGGGTCCATTATTCTGGGCTCATTATTCCTATGTTGGTTTGGACCCTAGAGGGCTCAAGGATCAATATGCTGATTATTGGGAACACAACACCAACCATACTTTGATCAATAGAGCTTGGTGTGTAGATAATCCATTAGACTTTAAAGGTTATGGAGAAAACAGCTGGGGTTTGACAGCAAGTTATTCCGTAAACGGCTATTCTGGACATGCACCTGGTGAAAAACGAGATAAAGGTGTAATTACTCCTACTGCAGCCCTTTCATCCTTCCCCTACACGCCTGAATATTCCATGCAAGCTATGCGTCATTGGTATGAAACATTTGGCGACAAACTCTTTGGCGAATATGGCTTTTATGATGCTTTCAGTGAGACGGATGATTGGTTTCCCCAAAGGTATCTAGCTATTGATCAAGGTCCAATAGTCGTCATGATGGAAAACCACCGCACGGGATTGCTTTGGGATCTATTTATGAGTGCTCCTGAAATTCAGCAAGGATTAAAAAAGCTTGATATAGAGAGTCCTCAGGTAGAATAGCATATATTGAAGTATACAAAAGAGTGAACAGGAAACAGAGGAAATAAAGCCTATACTCACGGTTTCAGTATCAGCTCGTAAGAATTGCTTTACACTAAAAGTATGCAATGAATATTCAAAAAAACATCATTTTATAACAGCAGAAAAAATGAAATACATAGCTATTGTTCTGTTCATATTTGGAGCATTTTTCTCAGCAAAATTTTCCAATAATCCTGATAAGGATATCGACAAATATTACCAGCAAAAAGCTGATTCCATCATGGCCTTGATGACTTTAGAAGAAAAAATAGGTCAGTTAAACCTTCCCGCAGCGGGTGATATTACCACCGGTCAAGCTAGCAGTTCTAATATTGCAGAAAAAATAAAGGAAGGACAGGTTGGAGGATTGTTTAACCTGAAATCAGCAGAAAAAATCCGTGATGTCCAAAGAATAGCAGTTGAAGAAAGCAGGTTAGGTATTCCTCTTTTATTTGGCATGGATGTCATTCATGGTTATGAAACGATATTCCCCATTCCCCTCGGATTGTCAAGTACCTGGGATATGGACTTGGTAAGAGAGTCTGCAAGGATTGCCGCTAGAGAAGCAGGTGCAGATGGGATCAATTGGACATTTTCTCCGATGACCGACATTTCAAGAGACCCTAGATGGGGAAGGGTGTCTGAGGGTAATGGAGAAGACCCTTTTCTAGCTTCCAGGATAGCTGAAGCCATGATTCAAGGTTACCAAGGAGATGATTTAAGTTTGGAAAACACCATTTTGGCATGTGTCAAGCACTTTGCCTTATATGGTGCTGGGGAAGCCGGCAGGGATTACAATACTGTCGATATGAGTCGGGTTAGAATGTACAATGAATATTTCCCACCATATAAAGCCGCAATTGAGGCCGGTGTTGGCACCGTGATGACAGCCTTCAATGAGGTAGATGGGATTCCGGCAAGTGCCAATAAATGGCTAATGACTGATGTATTACGGGAAGAATGGGGCTTTGATGGGTTTGTGGTGACAGATTACACTGCAATCAATGAAATGGTAGATCATGGAATCGGTGACCTTCAGCATGTATCAGCATTGGCTTTGAAAGCAGGAGTAGATATGGATATGGTCGGAGAAGGTTTTTTAAACACCTTAAAAAAATCTTTAGAGGAAGGTAAAATAACCGAAAAGACAATTGATGCTGCCTGCAGGAGAATTTTGATTGCAAAGTTGAAACTTGGACTGTTTGAAGACCCCTATAGATACGCCAACCCAGAAAGATCGAAAAAAGAAGTATTTAGTGAAGAAAATAGGCAAAAAGCAAGAGAAATAGCATCTGAATCTTTTGTTTTGATGAAAAATGAGAATCAAACACTTCCTTTGAAAAAGGGAAGCACCATTGCTCTAGTAGGTCCTATGGCAGACAATACAGAAAATATGACTGGAACTTGGTCAGTGGCTGCAAATTTTGAAAAGTCAATTTCGCTTCGAAAAGGATTAGAAAATGCTATACCTGACCCGTCAAAGGTTCTTTATGCCAAAGGGTCTAATATTGTAGCCGATTCACTATTGGAATCAAGGGTAAGTATTTTTGGAAAGCCAACGTATAGAGACGACCGGTCAACAGCCGTCATGATAGAAGAAGCACTGGAAGTCGCACAGCGCGCTGACGTCATTGTCGCAGCTATGGGAGAATCAGCAGAAATGAGTGGTGAGGCCTCCAGTTTAAGCAATATTGAATTACAAGAAAATCAAAGAGAATTGCTTGAGGCACTTCTGCAAACTGGAAAACCAGTAGTCGTGGTATTATTTACAGGAAGACCTTTGGCTTTGGGATGGGAAAAGGAGAATATCCCTGCAATACTAAATGTTTGGTTTGCAGGATCTCAAGCAGGAGACGCCATTGCTGACGTCCTGTTTGGTGAAGTCAATCCTTCAGGAAAATTGAGCATGACTTTTCCTCAAAATGTTGGTCAGATACCTATATATTACAACCATAAGAATACAGGCAGACCTTTACCGGAAGGGGAATGGTTTCAAAAATTCAGGTCAAATTATCTCGATGTTTCAAATGAGCCTTTATTTCCTTTCGGATTTGGCATGAGTTATACTACATTCGAATATGGGGAAATGACACTGGATAAAGCAAAACTCAAAGGTGAAGAGAAGTTGATCGTCAAAATCCCTGTAAGGAATACAGGCTCGGTTAAAGGTAAGGAAGTGGTACAACTGTACATCAGAGATAAAGTGGCAAGTATCACTAGGCCTGTTAAAGAGTTGAAAGGGTTTAAGAAAATTTCAATTGATCCAGGGCAGACTGTTGAAGTGAGTTTTGAATTGACTGTTGAAGACCTGAAATTTTATGGATACGACCTTTCTTATGACTGGGAGCCTGGGGAATTTGAAATCATGGTTGGTGGTGATTCACAAAATTTAATAAAAGAAACTGTTAACTGGGAAAAATAACCACAAATGAAATATTTAACTACTATCTTAATTACTAGCCTGTTCCTCATCAGTAGCCAAGAGATTGTTGCACAAGAATTCAACATAGCAACCTATAATATACGGTTTGATAATCCAGGTGATGAGGGAAACCTTTGGAAAGACAGGGCACCTCATTTGGCTTCAATAATCACATTTCACGATATCGCATTGTTTGGCACCCAAGAGGGGTTACTTAATCAGCTTGAAGATTTAGAGAATATGTTGGGCTACACCTTTGTGGGTAGCGGAAGAGATGACGGTAAAAAAGGAGGCGAACATAGTGCTATATTTTATGACCCGAGTAAATTTGAATTGCTCGAATCAGGTGATTTTTGGTTGTCAGAAACTCCAGATATTCCAAGCATAGGTTGGGATGCAGCCATGAATAGAATTTGCACTTATGCTAGGTTTAAAAGCCCGGAAGGTTTGTCCTTTTGGGTGTTCAATGCACATTATGACCATGTAGGACAAGAAGCCAGAAAAGAGAGCAGTAAACTGATCATGAAAAAAATCACTGAACAGGTGCAAGAAAATGAACAGGTCATTTTTATGGGTGACCTGAATGTTACTCCTGAAAATGAAGCTTACAAAACTATAACAGATGCAGGTTGGCTGCTGGATAGTTATAAAATCACCAAAAGCAAAGCACATGGCCCTGAAGGAACCTTCAATGCATACAACTGGGATATGATGCCTGACAGGAGAATAGATTATGTTTTTGTAAGCAAGGGAATTTCAGTAGAAAAATATGGCGTACTTTCTGATAACTATGGCAAAAAGTACCCATCTGATCACTTTGCTGTTTTGACTAGGTTGAAGTTTTGAAAGAAATAAAGGGAGGAATATTTTGGTCAAAATACGACAGTCAATATCTTCCATTTTCATTTCATGAATAGCTCAAAAATAACTTTCAATGCCAGATGAATTTGGTTAAGGCTGTAGTTTTTGATCCATAAAGATGCTATGGAAAAACGACTCAAAGCAAAAGAATACTTACAATTTAAGTAATTCTCCAAACCCAAAACAATTATGAAAACACTGAACAGGTCAAATGCATCATCCCTAAAGGAAAGACCTATAAAAGTCTTACAATTTGGTGAAGGAAATTTCCTAAGAGGATTTGCTGACTGGATGTTTGATATCTTGAATGAAAAAACCGCTTTTGATGGTGACATTCAAATAGTACAACCCCTGAAAAATGGGCTTGGTGAGATGATCAACCAGCAAGATGGCCTATATCATGTGTTACTTCAAGGCATTTTGGATGGCGATACCATCAATGAAAGTAGGCTGATTTCTTGCGTAAGAGGAGTGATCAATCCCTATGACAGTTGGGATAATTACCTCAAACTGGCAGAAAATCCTGACCTAAAATTCATCATATCAAATACCACAGAAGCTGGGATAGAATTTATTGCAGAAGATGTGGTTTTTGAATCTACTCCCATCACCTTTCCTGCCAAACTCACAGCCTTGCTATGGAAGAGATATAACTTTTTTAATGGATCTAAGGAAAGTGGGTTTGTTATCATCCCTTGCGAACTTATAGATCAAAATGGTAAAAACCTGCTTAATTGTGTGTTGCAATACTGCAAATTATGGAAATTACCCGCAGCTTTTGCAGATTGGGTAGTGTCAAGCAATGTGTTTTGCAATACTCTGGTAGATAGAATAGTACCGGGTTTCCCAAAAGATTCCATAGATGTAATTCAAAAAACCCTTGGCTACACGGACAACTTGGTAGTCAAAGCAGAACCATTTCATCTATGGGTAATAGAAGGGCCTGAAGAATTAAAAACCCTATTGCCAGTAGATAAGGCTCAATTGAACGTAAAGTTTGTAGATGACCTGACACCATACAGGCTCAGAAAAGTAAGGATACTCAATGGAGCCCATACGGCAATGGTTCCATTGGCCTATTTACAAGGATTGAGAACAGTAAGAGAGTGTTTGGAGGACAAGGAGTTCAACAGCTTGTTAAATGATTTGATTTTTAAGGAAATCACCCCAACTTTAAACTTGCCTGCGGAAGAATTAAATCAATTTGCCAATGATGTGCTCGATAGATTCAGAAATCCATTTGTCAAGCATGAATTGTCTTCCATTGCCTTGAACGCAATCTCAAAATTCAAAGTAAGGGTCTTGCCAACTATCATTGAGCACCATGCTAAATTCGGAAAGCTTCCTAAAAACCTGACTGCCTCTTTGGCTGCACTTATCCTTTTTTACAAAGGTGAATTCGATGGCGAAAAGATGCCTGTCCAAGATGATAAGGATACCGTGAGATTTTTCGATTTGACATGGAGTGACGAAACTAGTTTAAGTAAAAAAATCAATGTCATCCTATCGAACCAATCATTATGGGATACCGATTTGAGTGGTATCAGTGGTTTTGCTGAAGCGATCGAAAAGGAGATGGAACTGATAATGACCACAAATGCAAAAGATTAAAGGTGGTTTCGAGAAAAATGCGTTCAAAAAGAACCTAAGTTGAAATTAAAAAACGTAAGAGATACATTTTTTAATTTATAAAAAATTGGGGTAATACCCTACCACAATGTCACCAAAATGTACCAAGTATGGTATTCTTTAAAAATGTAAAGAACCTCAAATCTAGAGGATTTAACTTTTTTAATTATCACCTAATCAAGAAAGCTTTTTAACCCGAAACCATGCTCCTATCCATTTAAAACAAATAAAAATATGATGTGAAAAAATATTTTAAACCCATAAGCTGATTGAAAGATGGGCCAATTTTGAGGTTCTACCTCCCTTTCCCCAACACGGTATTGAATTTGGACTACCCCATTGACACAATTTATGTCAGATTTAAATATAAAAGATTATGAAAAGCACTGCCTTGATTACAATGATTTCACTTGTAGGATTTTTGATGTTCACCTCTTGTGGTAAGCAAAGACACAATACACAACAGGATACCAATGATGATTATGATGACAATCGAGATACCACTAGTAGAGATAGCAGAAATGGGCCGTCAGGTGAACTTGTTCCAATTGAAAAGGATTTGAACAGTGATGACTTTAAGTCTTTAGAAGCGCTTAATTCATCTCAGTTTAAGGAAATGCTTGAAAAGTAAACTTTGAAGTTATCTCTTTTAAACTTTCACAGATATAATGACTTTCATCAGGGTTTAACTTTTGCAATTTGGCTACATTAGCTATTCGAAATCAAAATTCAGAAACCATGAAACTCGACAGAAAAGTATCTGAGATTATGACAAGAGAAGTAGTCTCAGTAGAAAGCAAACAGACACTTCCTGAGATATTGTCATTGTTCAGAAAAAACAGAATCCGTCATATCCCAGTCTTGGGTGACAAGAAAGTGGTTGGAATTATCAGCCGATCAGATATAAACCGTCTTACTTTTGGAGCATTGTTTGACAATCAGGACAGTACGGATGAACCCATTTTAGAAATGTTGTCCATTGCACAGGTAATGAGTGCTGACCCGAAAGTTGTCTCTACCGATGATAGCCTTCGAAAAGTGGCGGAAATCTTTGCTGAGGAAGAATTTCACGCATTACCTGTTGTAGAGGAAGGAAAATTGAAAGGCATCATTACTACAACAGACCTTATCAAACAATTGCTTCTTGACAATGACGATTCATCCAACTTTGTTTGATCGCTTGATTTTAACACTTGCCTCTTTCCCATTACAAACAGGACATAGGCATGCATTGGGATTAGCATGTATTGCTTTGCGCAAAGCTTCCTTGCCATTGTTAAAAGGGCCAATGTATTCACGCTTCTCCGGGTCTGGTAAATGGTCGCAGTCTCTATGATGGACTTCATAGGATGCATCGGAATTACTTACTGTAGAAATATAAAAAAACTTCATTATCGGGGATTTTATTAAGTCAAAAATACCCTATGTATCAATAGAAAAAAATACCCAATAAGGGGTATTTTTTTTGTTAAAAATACGGAATAATTACATTTGAATACGCTAAATTTCAATTTAGCCTCGACCCTTACGTCTGATCTCTGATTGCCTCATAGGCATAGCATCTATGGTTTTGAAAATATAGCCCCAATCAAGCAATTCTTCCTTCCTGACTTTTGCTCCACCATCCAAACCTATCAGGACCCAAGAAGAATTCTTCGTACCCATCTTGTACTTACTGCTAATACTCTTAATATAATCAGGTGTGAATTCTATTTCTGCATTGGAAATGAGAGAATCTGATACTACAAAATACTTGATCTTTCGCTCTTCTATCATTTGTTTGAGACTGTCGTCGGGACTTGTCCAAAGGCTAGAATTTTGGGGAAAATATAGTACAATCCTATTTTCCCAGCGAAAGTCGTCGAGGGTTTTTGGCTTGTCCTGTGCCATGAAAATAATAAAGAGCAAAAATAGAAACAGCGGGTTCATAACATGTTAACCAATTCAGCACCAAGTAAGTTTGAAGAACACGTATAAATGATTTCTGGATGACAAGGTGAAGCCAATTCGATTAATAATTACAAATGGTAAAAACTTGAATTCTGTACCTCATTGTGGCAAAGTCTGGTAGAATTTCCATCGCATTTATGCGGTGGACTAGCTCTAAAATAAGGAGCAAAGGCTTCAGCCGAATCCATTTTTGACTAAAGTCTGGTTACACTCAAATTCAACTTTCACCACCGGCTAAAGCACGGTGGAAATTAAAGGTTACACAATTCATCAACCAAGTCAGTTTGAAGAACACGTATAAATGATTTCTGGATGACAAGGTGAAGCCAATTTGATTAATAATTACAAATGGTAAAACCTTGAATTCTGTACCTCATTGTGGCAAAGTCTGGTAGAATTTCCATCGCATTTATGCGGTGGCCTAGCTCTAAAATAAGGAGCAAAGGCTTCAGCCGAATCTATTTTTGACTAAAGTCTGGTTACACTCAAATTCAACTTTCACCACCGGCTAAAGCACGGTGAAAATTAAAGGTTACACAATCCATCAACCAAGTCAGCACCAAGTCAGTTTGCCAATTAAAAATCTTAAATCTTAGATTTTTGGGTTGATGGATCATGCGTCTAGTCGAAGGATAACTTTTAACCATTTGATTGGCTTCCCAACCTACGGCACACAGTTAATCAATTCCCCAGTTCATCAATTCATCAGTTCACCAGTTCATCAATTCCTCAGTTCCTCAGTTCGTCAGTTCACCAGTTCATCAGTTCCCCAGTTCATCAAAAAAGCGCAAAAGCCTCGTAAATCATAAATCAAAATCACCTCGTCTTTCTCAACTCAATCACTGTGATCTCAGGCCATATACCTACCCTGCCGGAAAAAGCATGAAATCCAAATCCTCGATTCACATATAAAAACCTGCCCTTTTCTTCAGTCAGGCCCGCCCAATTCGGATACCTATACTGAACAGGACTCCAGCGAATAAGTGGGGTCTCAATTCCAAATTGCATCCCATGGGTGTGTCCTGAGAGCGTCAGGTGTATGGGGCTTTCATTTCGCTTTACCTCTTCATCCCAGTGTGAGGGATCATGCGATAAGAGTACTTTGAAATCTTCTTTACCAGTACCATTTAGTGCTTTGGCCAAGTCCCCCTTTTTGGCAAAACCCACGCCCCAATTTTCAACTCCAAGTATATGGATGCTTTGACCATCTTTTTCAATCCTGACATGTTCGTCAAGGAGCAATCTATACCCCATCCGTTCATGCTGTCGTTTCAATTTTTGGAAGTTCTCTTCTTTGGCAGTACTGCTTGGCCAACTGATATAATCTCCATAATCATGATTCCCCAATATGGAATACTGCCCGTGGGCTGCTTTAATTTTGGAAAATTGATCTAAAAAAGGTTCGATTTCCTCAGCCTTGTGATTGACCAAGTCCCCAGTGAAAACAAATAAATCAGACTGCTGTTCTATGGCTAGGTCTATTCCTTTTTGAACTCCTTCCAGGTCTTTGAAACTGCCTGAATGGATATCTGAAAGCTGCGTAATCGTAAAACCATCAAAGGCCTCTGGAAGGTCTTCAAAGTAAATCACCTCCTTATGTACTTTGAAATTATGCTTACCATAGGTGACCCCATAGATAAAACTGAAGAAGGGGAAAGCGGCCGCTGTAATCGCCAATACACTTACCCAGGTATTTCTGGTTGGAAAGGTAAACTCCTTAGTTCCGCTCAACACAAGGCTGAATCCTGCTTGAATATTCCTAAAAATATCCTCTCCAAAAAGAATCAGTACCACCACCAATTGTGTCACCAAAACCGTAAGAAAAACATTTAACACTGATTGTGTAGAAGTGGTAATTTCTCCCGCTGAAAAAATCCTGATAAATGTCAATACTACCCAGATGGAAATCCCACTGAAAATCAACCAATATCCAATATTGATGCTATTTCGGATTTTTTCGTTGTCCAGGTTTGTGGTCAAAGTCTTCACTGCCTGGAATACATACCAGTTAAGGAATGTGGTGAACAAAAAAACAGATACAAGAAATATAAGACTACCTAAATTGTTCATAAGCTTTTGCGAATCATTGTGACATATACAGCGATTCAATCCATTTGGTTCTGGAAAAGAGGGAATAATTCACAGCAGGCTCTTGGATAGGTAAAATAGGCTTGTTTCAAAAGTGAATTTTATTTTTATACCACCAAGTTGATTTGGACAATGAAGAAAGTTCGTTGATTTGTTTTTGGTAAGCCTTCAATAATTTAATCGCTATTCAACAAACTTGATTTTTAAAAACATCAAGTGGAAATTAACCATCTCAGAGACTTTTTATTTTCACATCTGTAAAAAACTCAGATTTGGCTGTTCCACCATATGTTCCTGCAATAGGTAAAGTATTGGTTGGGTGGAAACTGCTGGCCAGAGGGATATAATTATGGTCTGCAAAAAGCCCCAAACTTGGGTCAATTCCTACCCAGCCTGCCCCAGATAAGTAAACTTCTACCCAGCCATGCAGTTCATGGCCTTCGTGCAATTCAGGATTAAAGGCATAACCACTGACAAATCTGGTAGCCAAGCCTATGTTACGCAACATCTGCATCAGCATCCACGACAAGTCCCTGCAAGACCCTCTCCTATTCTCAAAAGTATCCATGGGCTCAAGCAATCCCGGCTCATAACGCAAATCATGTGACCAGTCTTTATGTATGACTGTCAGTAAGGCTACTAGAAAGGACACTATATCTTGATTTTCGGACATTAATTTCAAAGCAAAATCCTTTAAATGAGGTAAATCTTCAGCGTCTTGGTAAATCTTCAAAAACTTCCCTGTACTGCCCCTATATTCAAATTGCACAAAAGGATACTTGTGCTCAGCGATGATAAATCCATAAGGGTTGAAGTCATATGTTTCCATTTGAAAACTCAGTTCGACCTCTAAGAAATCTGTTGGGGCATTGAACCAAACCTGAAAAAATGGATTTCCTTCTGCGTTTATCCGTTGGCTTTTACCCATTGGTTCCGGCCGGATTACCCAATCCGCTTCAAACAAACGGTAATAGGTCCGCTGTTGCGGAATCAAAAAGAGCTGATGGGTATTGAGTGGCACTTTTTCTTCGTAGGTATAGCGGGTCAGGTGAGAGATCGATAACTTCATACCTCTGCTCCTTGCGGGATCTCCTCGTCAAAAAATGCCTTTTGCAGAATTTCTGCAGGAAGTTCTTTCACCGCTTCTTTGAGTCTTTCATTCCAAAAAGTAGAAATATGTTCCAATTCCTTGTGTTCAAAACGACGCTCTACGATATGGTATTTGTCATTTTCCAACACAATCGTATCAATGGGATAATCCACATCATTTGCTGAAATCCTTGTCGCGTCAAAGGCTAAAAAAGCACATTTCAAGGCATAGTCCAAGGATTCATCATAGCTTAATGAACGCCTCAAAACAGGACTTCCCGAACCGGAATTCCCGATGATAACGAAGGGCGTTCCCCTCCGGATTTCAATCCAGTTGCCTTGCGGATACAAAAGATAGAGTTTTGGTGTCTTGTCATCCTCTAATTGTCCGCCTATGATTGAAAAAAGATTGAATGAGAGACCCGCCTCTTCCAAATACTGCTTGTCCTCCTTGGCTACTCTTTTGATCTGATTTCCAAATTCATTCACAGCCTTATAAAGCTTATTGAATTCAGAATCCTGGTCTTCTATAACTTCTGTAAAATAAGTTATAGCCTTATCCCTAACGGACCTTAGTCCAGAAGTCATGATGAAAAAAGAGTGTTTTTCCCTATTTACGGTATATACTTTTTTGGAAGTGGTCGTCTCGGTACCAGATGTAATCCTGGTATCTGAGAGCCCAATAAGGCCATATTTGGTTTTTATTCCTAAGCAAAAGGTCATTCTTGAGTTTGGTTTTGTGTCATAACGTTCTCCTTGATTTGAAAGAAGTTTTCGTTTATGCTGTTTGAAACATTGTTTATTTTCAATTGCAAATCGTCTAAGTATTCATGTAGGCCCTTTGACATAATTTCATTTACATCATCAAATTCTAATTTGGATCTCAAAGCACCTATTTTTCTTTGCGCACTGTTTATTTTCCCATCCCCGTTTCCCGAAATTTTATTCAGGCAAATTTCCGCTTCTGACAAGCAATAAAAAACAGACCTTGGAAAATATTTATTCAGCAACAACAGATTCACCACCTTGGAAGGCTCTATATTCCCATACAACCTCCTGTAAGTATTGAAAGCTGTCACTGACTTGAGCAATGCTGTCCAATGCAGAAAATCTAAGGGAGTTCCTACCATAGATGCAGACGGCAGCAATATATGATACTTTACATCAACAATCCTGCTAGTCTTGTCGGCACGCTCAAGATAAAGTCCAAGTTGCCTGAAATACCAACCTTCAGTCCTGGCAACCGTACTTTCACCAAGCCCATACAATAACAAGATCTGATTTTTCACATCTTCGAAAAACTGTCTCGGATCTCCATTTAGCCAGGATTTCTTGGTCGCTCTTTTTTGGACAAAATGATACAATTCATTGAGCTTTTCCCATGTTTCTTTGGTAAGATTTTCTCTGATCACTCTGGCATTCTCCCTTGCAAAAGAAATAGAGGAAATAATAGAATTGGGGTTGTCTGTATCAAATGTCAGGAAAAAAATCACATCTTTCCTGTCAAAACCCTTATACTTTGTGGTGTACAATTCCTGATCACCTGTGGCAAAAATCAAGGGTTCCCATTGCTCCTTAAGGTCTGGCGGAAGATCCAACATCAGGTTGAAATTTACATCTATAAATCTGGCATAGTTCTCAGCCCTTTCCAGGTACCTTCCCAGCCAATATATGGAGTTCGCTACTCTACTTAACATATTTTTATTATTTCTGCTTAATTAAAAGTCTATGATTTATTCTTGCTTTAATGCTCTAGAGGTTAGTTCTGTGATATTTGTAGATATTAAATTGATATTTATGGATATTTTATTTCCACATTATTTCTATTAATATCGATCAATATCCAATATCAATGAATATCAGCCAAGTCTTATAACTACTTACAAAATTATTTATAAAGAACCCAAGTATCTTTACTTCCCCCACCTTGTGAACTGTTGACAACCAATGAACCCTTTTTCAAAGCTACCCTGGTAAGGGCACCGGGAATCACTTCTATTTCTTCACCATACAGAATATAAGGTCGTAAATCCACATGTCTGCCTGCCAGTCCCTCATCAGTAAGAGTTGGCACCGTGGAAAGCGACAAGGTGGGCTGCGCTATGTAGTTATTTGGATTGTTTTTAATGAGATTTCTGAACTTTGCATGTTCTTCAACAGTAGCTTTCGGCCCGATCATCATCCCATATCCACCAGCAGCATTGGTTTCTTTGATCACCAACTCCTCAATATTTTCCAAGACATAGTTTCTGTCTTTTTCTTCTCTGCAGAGGTAGGTAGGCACATTGTTTAAAATAGGTTTTTCGTTCAAATAGTATTCAATAATACGAGGAACATAGGCATAGACGGCTTTATCATCGGCTACTCCTGTACCCGGTGCATTGGCAATGGCTATATTTCCAGCTTTATACGCTTCAAATAGCCCAGGAACACCCAACATGGATTCGGGATTGAAGACCTCTGGATCCATAAAAGTGTCATCTATTCTTCTGTATAGGACATCGATTTGTTCCAAACCCTTGGTGGTCTGCATGTATACTTTTTTATCTTTCACGATAAGATCCACACCAGAAACCAGCTCCACTCCCATTTGCAAAGCCAAATAAGAATGCTCGAAGTAAGCAGAATTATAAATTCCTGGAGTCAGCACACCGATTACAGGATTTTCCTTGTCTGAAAGAAACTGCAGCATTTTGAGTAGTTTCACAGGATAATCCGATACGGGCATGACTCCAAGCTGATTAATCAAGTCCGGATAGGCCCGCTTGATAATCTCCCGGCTTTCTAGCATATAGGATACACCTGATGGACATCTTAGATTATCTTCAAGAATATAATATTCTCCGCTTTTGTCTCGAACCAAATCTGTACCTGTAATGTGGCACCATATTCCTTTTGGGGGTTTGAGACCTATACAGGGCTCTAGATAATCCTGACTTTTCAAAATCAAATCTTCCGGAACTACTTTATCCTTGAGGATTTTTCGCTCATTATAAATATCATCCAGGAAGAGATTCAGGGCTTTGATCCTTTGCTTTAAGCCTGCCTCAAGATGTTCCCATTCTTTTCGCGGAATAATCCTGGGAACAATGTCCAAATGAAGAATTTTCTCAGTTCCCTGATTATCATGATAGACATTGAAAGTCATCCCCATAGCTACCTGCGTCTTATTTGCAGAAAACTGCAATTGGGACATCTTTTTTGGACTGGTTTTTTTTACTTGGTCAAGAAATTCAGAATAATGGGGTCTACACTGACCCTCTTCGGTGAACATTTCATCAAAATTCTCACCGGACTGGTAATTTTCAGTATTCATAGATTAAAAATTATGCTTGTTAAGAGGTTTGTTTTTAAGTTACTCAAATTGTCGGGAAATATGAAACAGGAGATGAAAAATCTAATCCTTACCTTAAATAATATTAGTTCTTTAAATAAGAAATAGTGAAGTTATTAAAGGATTTTTTCATATAATCATTTAAATAACCCTTCAAATTAACTAACTTAAGTTTTAGATTTTAAGATGTTGATATGATTAAAAAGTTTTTTTGTTTCTTCTACTTTTGACCTCAAATCAACTCTTTGGACAAAGTTCATTTCTGGAGAATTTTGAAATTGGTGTTTTTGGAGGAGCAGCTCTTCCTATTGGGAATTTCAGCGCGGTAAATGTAAAAAATTCTCTCGTGCTAAATTCTTCAGAAGATCGTCCTGGAAGTTTTCGGGGATTCCCAAAAGACAAAGGTGGCCAAGCACAAATCGGATACAATTACGGCTTAAAATTGACGTACACGATTGATCCCTCATTTTTTGTTAACCTCAATTACATAAGTACAAATAACAGCATCAACACCAATCCGCAACAGCAGTATTATGATGAGAATTTCCGTTTTCTTATAGATTTTTGGGGAAATGAATTCGTATTCCCTGGTTTTTTAACCAGCGACAATTACCAAGCAAATCTGATTTTTCTAGGATTTGGGCATAGTCTTAAAATTAAAAATTTTGAGTTTTCTTTTGCCGGACTAATGGGGCAAAACGCCTTAGAATTCCCTTTTTACTCTTAGGATTATGACCCAATTCTCTTTCGTCCCGCACCACTTGCCGACAACTCGGTCCCAGGAAGGCTAAACGCATTGGTTTACGGTTTAGATCTTAAGGCTTCATATCCACTCTATCAAAAAACCAACGCATTTTTATCCTTCAGTTACCTAAGGTCCGACCATCCACATCAATACTGGACTTTGGCTAGAGGAGCTTCTTACGGTTATTTTATAGAAGATCTGATTGATTTCAGAATTATCTTAGCAAATTTTGGCATTGCATTAAGCCTATAAAAAAACAGGCAGGAAACACAATCGTTCCTGCCTGTAAATGACTAAAATTCAAATCAATTTATTTACGAAATGGTAGACCCATCCGCAGTAGCCTCATGGGGTTGTAGCAATTTCAGGCTACCATCCTTATCCTCTGCCATCAAAATCATGCCCTCAGAATCTATTCCCATCATTTTTCTCGGAGCGAGGTTGATCAACATGACAACTTGCCTACCGACTAAATCCTCCGGTTTGAAATGCTCGGCCACACCGGAAAGCACTGTTCTTTTTCCCAAACCTGTTTCCACGGTAAGTTTGAGTAATTTTTTGGACTTCGGCATGGCTTCAGCAGTCAATACTTTGACTACTCTCATGTCCAGTTTCACAAAATCATCATAAGTGATAATCTCTTTCATAGGTGCTGCTTTGGCGTTGGCCAATTCGTTTTGTTTTTTCGATTCCAATAATTTATTCACTTGTGCTTCCACCACATTGTCTTCTATTTTTTCAAATAAAAGTGCAGCTGGATTAATTTTGACTCCTGACTGAAGAATATCTATCCTTCCGGCATCAGCCCATTTTAGATCTTCCAGACTGAACATCTCGAATATTTTCTGAGAAGTGAATGGCAAAAACGGCTCTCCTACCACCGCAAGATTAGCTGCGATATTCAAAGCAATATTAAGTATTGTGCCTGTTCTTTCTTTATCTGTTTTGATGGTTTTCCAAGGTTCTGTATCTGCGAGGTACTTATTGCCCGTTCTTGCAAAATCCATCACAATAGACAGCGCTTCTCTAAACCTGTACCTTTCAATTGAAGCCGCTATTTTCTCAGGAAAGGCCTTGATCTCTTCCAATACGTCTTTGTCAATCCCATGAAGATCTCCTACATCCGGCACATTTCCATCAAAAAACTTATGGGTCAGTACTACTGCCCTGTTCACAAAATTACCATAGATAGCGACCAACTCGGAATTGTTCCTGGACTGAAAATCCTTCCAGGTAAAGTCATTGTCTTTGGTCTCAGGCGCATTGGCGGTAAGTACATACCTCAATACATCCTGTTTACCTGGGAATTCCTCTAGGTACTCATGCAACCATACCGCCCAGTTTCTGGAGGTGGAAATTTTATCTCCTTCAAGGTTTAGAAATTCATTGGCAGGCACATTTTCGGGAAGTACAAACTCCCCATGTGTCTTGAGAATCGCAGGAAAAATGATACAATGAAACACAATATTGTCTTTCCCGATAAAATGAACCAGCT
Organism: Mongoliibacter ruber; assembly: GCF_003003005.1. Lineage (GTDB taxonomy): Bacteria > Bacteroidota > Bacteroidia > Cytophagales > Cyclobacteriaceae > Mongoliibacter > Mongoliibacter ruber. The sequence goes on along the minus strand of NZ_PVTR01000011.1, from coordinate 120,303 downwards.
TGGTATCCTTGTCTTTCCAATAAGGCTCCCAGTCAATCCCTTTCTCCGCAGCCCATTCTTTAGTAGAGGATATGTATCCAATAGGTGCATCAAACCACACATACAATACTTTTCCTTCGGCACCTTCGACTGGGACAGGAATTCCCCAATCCATATCTCTGGTCATTGACCGAGCCTGCAAGCCTTCTCCGGCTTCCAGCCAAGAGCGGCATTGGCCAAGTACATTATTTTTCCAGTCAGACTCATGTTCTACCAAAATCCAGTTTTTCAGGAATTCGGTGTACCTGGCCAAATCCAAAAACCAATGCTTGGTTTCTTTCAAAACAGGTGTGCTACCTGACAATTTGGAAATGGGGTTGATCAGTTCTGTTGGGCTCAAAGAAGAACCGCATTTTTCACATTGGTCACCGTAAGCGCCTTCATGGCCGCATTTTGGACAAGTGCCTTCAATGTACCGGTCAGCCAAAAACTGCCCTGCCTCCTCGTCGTAATACTGTTCGGTGGTTTGCTCCAAAAATTCCTTTTTATCATAAAGGTCTTTGAAAAACTCAGAAGCTGTTTCATGATGTATTTTGGCCGAAGTCCTGGAATAGTGGTCAAAACTGATTCCAAATTCACCAAAACTCTTCTTCATCATGTCATGATACCTGTCTACCACTTCCTGTGGGGTGATACCCTCTTTTCTTGCTTTAATGGTAATGGCAACACCATGTTCATCTGAGCCGCATACATAAGCCACATCTCGGCCCATGGACCTAAGATACCTCACATAGATGTCTGATGGAATATAGCAGCCCGCTAAATGACCAATATGTAATGGTCCATTCGCATATGGAAGTGCCGAAGTAACTGTATATCTTTTGAATGATTGGTTTTTCATAAATCAAAAAGGAAATCTGGTAATTAAGTAAATCTTGAAGTGATTAAGTTTGTTGGTATTCTTCTTTGGCTTCATCTGTAAGGATACCTTGATAAATGATCTGAATAGCTTGATCGTATATTTCTGAAGTTTTAAGTCCCATTTTATCCCTCATTTCTTTAGGGAATTGTGAAAGAAACTTGGGGTCAATAAGATTTTGGATGGCAGATGCATAGAGAAACACCACCAAACTGATGTTGACATGACTTGCAACATACCCCTTTTCCATTCCTTCCTGAATCAATTTACTGAATCTCAGATAGGCCGCTTCTCTGATATATTCCTGCAACTCTTTCCAAACTTCCGGAGCATGATCACGCAAATCTTCCAAGAGTTCAGGATTGATGGGTGCCAAATCAGTAGCCACTACAGTCAAGAGTGATTTGAGCTTTGCAGCAAATGGAATATACCTATTGTCCAACAATGTCTGGACCTTGATTGCCAACCTGGTTTTGAGTACATCAAATGTGGCCGAAAGCAATTCCATTTTACCGGGAAAATATTTATACAGGGTTTTTTTACTCATAGAAAGTTCCTGCGCAATATCATCCATGGTGGTGTTTTTATACCCCTGCTTCAAAAAGAGCTGGTATGACACCACCAAAATCCTATTTTCTATATCTGCTTTTTTACTCATAGTTGCCGAATGGGAGGCAAATATAATTAATCCCATTTACAAACTGACCAAAGCATTAAAATGACTTCCCATGGAATCTTTCCTTTGTGTTTGTTTACACAAAGCTTAATTTTGACTTATTGTCAATCAAGACTCTTTTGAAATTTTATGACTGCAGAACAGGCCCAAGCCCGAATCAAAGAATTGACCCAGCAAATCAATCACCACAATCACCTTTATTATCAGGAAGATAGGACGGAAATTTCCGATTTTGATTTTGATAAACTGTTAGAAGAACTGGTCCGCCTGGAAAGCGAATTTCCCGAATACCTGGAAGCAGATAGTCCCAGTCAGCGGGTTGGTGGAACCATTACCAAAGAATTTGAGACTGCTCTTCACGGATCTAGGATGCTTTCTTTGGGCAATACTTATTCAGATGAGGAACTTTTGGCATTTGATGAAAGGGTAGCCAAAGGGCTTGAACATAGGAATTACGAATATTTCTGTGAAATGAAGTTTGATGGTGTCGCAATTAGCTTGGTCTATGAAAACGGCAAGTTGATCCGTGCCGTGACCCGTGGGGACGGAACAAAAGGAGATGTAGTAACCGAGAATATTAGGACCATAAGAAATATCCCCCTTCACATTAAAGGAGATAATATTCCTGACTTTTTTGAGGTAAGGGGTGAAATCTTCCTGCCAAGAAAAGAGTTTGACAAAATCAATGCAGAAAGAGAAGCCGCTGGTGATGCACTATTGGCTAATCCTAGGAATGCCGCCTCTGGCACAGTCAAAATGCAGGATAGCAGCATCGTTGCCAAAAGAAGGTTGAACTGCTATTTTTATCAGCTCTTGGGGGATGAAATCGGAGTAGATACCCACGAAGAAGCGATCAAGTTGATAGAAAAATGGGGTTTCAATGTATCCCAGACCTATTCCAAATGTGACTCAATAAAAGAAGTGCTTGCTTACATAGAGGCATGGAGGGAAAAACGTTTTGAACTTCCACTGGACACAGATGGAGTTGTGCTCAAGGTCAATAATTATGATCAGCGAGAAGAACTGGGCTTTACTGCCAAAATACCACGCTGGGCCATTGCCTACAAATACAAAGCTGAAAGTGCTGAAAGCAGGTTGCTTTCTATCACCTATCAGGTAGGCCGGACGGGTGCCATTACTCCTGTGGCCAACTTGTCTCCCGTTCACTTGGCAGGGACCACGGTCAAAAGGGCCTCCTTGCACAATGCAAATGAAATTGAGCGATTAGGCCTGCACGAAGGGGACGCTGTCTTGGTAGAGAAAGGCGGAGAAATCATACCCAAAATCACCGAAGTAGTTGAAGACAGTAGACTCGATGGAGCTAAACCCATTCAATACATTGACCATTGTCCGGAATGTGGTACCGCACTTGAGAGGAAAGAAGGAGAAGCAAAGCATTTCTGCCCAAACACCAAATCCTGCCCGCCACAGGTTTTGGGTAAAATCGAACACTTCCTCCACAAAAGAGCCATGGATATCGACTCTCTAGGCACAGAAAGAATCCGAACGCTCATAGACCAAGGTTATATCAAAGATCCAGCTGATCTTTATGATTTGGAATCAAAGGCTGATGAATTGCTCGGACTTGAAATGAGTCAGGATCAATACCAAAAGAGTGATGAGGGTATTTTATACATCTCCCTGACAAAGGCACTTTTCGCTTTGACAGAAGGTCTTGCTCTTAGTGCCATCAGCAAATTTCTAGAACAAAATACAGCATTCCCATTGGAGGAAGTTTTGGTCAGGTTTCAGGATTTCATCAGGAAGGCAAACAAAAAAACAGCCCAGAATGTCGGCAGTATTCAAAGATTGATTGATAGCCTTGGACAAGCAGGCTTTCCAAAAATTGAAGAATTCCTTCCAGTTCCTGTGGTATTGTACCAATTGATCGGCAATTATGTAGACTTGGAAAAAATCGCTAAAGCCTCCCTCAAGGAAAATACCATACACCGAATTATGCTCAAGCTGAACCTCCCTATCAGTGGTGAAATAGAGGATAGAATCAAAAAACTCAAGGCCAATACTTTTCAGGAAGGTGTTATTTCCAATATGATGAGCGGTATCAAATCATCCAAGACACAACCTTTTGAAAAGGTGCTATTTGGGTTGGGCATTAGAAACGTAGGGGAAAATACAGCCCAGATTCTTGCTCGTCACTTCAAAAGTCTGGAAAACCTTAAAGTCGCCACCACCGAGCAGTTGATTGAAGTGAATGGAGTGGGTGACACGCTGGTAACCAGCATTTTTGACTATTTTGCAGATGAAGAAAACCTAAGGATGATAGAAAGGTTGAAATCACATGGGTTGAATTTTGAGGTAATAGAAGATGAAAAAGAACTTCAATCCAATGCTCTTGATGGAATGAAAATACTTGCATCGGGAAAACTCAATAATTTTAAGCGAGACGAAATCATAGACTTTGTAGAAGCCAACGGCGGACAATATGTGAAATCCGTTTCCAAGGCATTATCCTTTATCATAGAAGGCGAAGACATGGGACCAAGCAAAAAAGAAAAAGCACAAAAAATGGGTGTCAAACTGATTTCCGAAGAAGAATTCCTTAAAATGTTAGGCAAAAATACAGCATGATGAAATGGCTCAAAGACATTCTGATAGAATGGCAACTCGACAAACTACTCAAAAATCTACCTAAAAGAGACATTCAGGTTCCCCAGGAGTTTAAGTGCGTAGGTGTTTTATCCAATTCAGAGGAAGACTTTCTGATTACCAAAGAACTTTTAAGAGATCTATGGGGGTATAAAGTAAGAATCATCGGCCTTTTCTACACTGAAGAGGAAAACAGGATGGTTGAAGGTATTTCTCACAAAAACTTCAATTGGTTGGCATTGCCTTCCGAATATTTCAATGAGTTTTTACTCGAAAAAATGGATTTTATTCTTATCCCTTCTTTAAAGCTTAATCCTTATTTACGTTATTTGCTCCTCCAAAATCAGAGTGGGTTTACCATAGGTCTTTTCTCAGAAGAAAATAAGCCATATCTAGACCTGATGCTGACAGCTGAAAGTGATGATCTCAAAAGCAATGTTCATCACCTTATAGATTACCTTAAAAAAATCAAAGAAGCATGTTAAAGTTCAAAGGCACAGGTGTCGCCCTTATCACTCCTTTTCACGAAGATTTATCCATAGACTTTGATGGCCTCAAAAGGGTAATCAACCATGTCATTGAAGGGGGGGCTGATTATCTGGTAGTGCAAGGTACCACAGCAGAAAGTGCTACACTGAGTAAAAATGAAAAAACTGCGGTGCTGAAGGCTGCTCTCGAGTACAACGCAGGCCGTCTACCCATCGTATATGGTCTCGGTGGTAACAACACCCAATCCGTACTTGAAGAAATCGCAACAACGGATTTTGCAGGCATAGATGCAATCCTATCGGTCAGCCCCTATTACAACAAACCGAGTCAGGCCGGGATTCTTGCACATTATACCGCCATTGCAGATGCCAGTCCGGTACCTGTCATCTTATACAATGTGCCTGGAAGAACCATGTCTAATGTATCTTATCAGACTACACTTAGCTTGGCCCAGCACCTAAACATCATTGGCATGAAAGAGGCAAGCGGGGACTTGTCTCAATGCATGAGAATTGCTTCCAAAATGCCTGAAGATTTTCTTCTGATTTCTGGAGATGATATCCTTACTCCCTCCATGAATGTGATCGGAGGTTCAGGTGTGATTTCAGTATTGGCAAATGCTTATCCGGGACTTTTCAAAATCATCTGTCATGGAACTCCTGAAAAGTCCAAAGAGGCTGCATTTAAGTTGTTGGATATCAATCCATATATGTATGAGGAAAGCAATCCCGTAGGACTTAAATGTCTGATGAATCTTTTGGGAATCTGTGGAGATGCTGTAAGGCTTCCCTTGGTAAAAGCTTCTAAAGGTCTAAAAGAAAACATCCAGGCCAATATGATCAAATAAGTAACACCCCTTCAGGCTAGCAAATTGAGCCTGAAGGGTTATTTTTAAATTTGAAAAGAACAAATCATTATGTCGCAGCCCATTTCACTTTTAGCTCTCAATGAAATTATAAGGGATACGGTGGACAGGTATCTTGAGCCTCATTATTGGGTGATTGCGGAAATTGCCCAATTGAATTTTGGCACCCAAGGACATGCCTACATGGACTTGGTAGAAAAAAGCGGGAACAAGATAGTTGCAAAAACCCGTGCCAACTGTTGGGTCTATGCCTACAGAACTATCTCAGGGAAATTCTTTGAAGCTACAGGCCAGCAATTAAAATCAGGAATGAAAGTATTGGCCTTGGTATCAGTGACTTTTCATGAACTGTATGGATTTAGCCTCAATGTGAAAGATATTGACCCAAATTTTACATTGGGGGAAAGGGCGCGAAAAAGGCAGGAGGTGATAGATAGACTACACCGAGAGGGAATGATGGACATCAACAAAGGCTTAAAGCTTCCAACAGTACCTCAAAAAATCGCTGTCATCAGTTCTGTAACTGCAGCAGGTTATGGTGATTTCACCAACCAAATCGATCATAATAGGTTCGGCTACCGCATTGAACACACACTATACCAAGCAACACTACAAGGTGCTGAAGCTTCAGCGACACTAAAAAAAGCATTTGAGAGCATTGAAATTGACTTGGTTCAGAAAAAATATGATGCCATTGTGCTCATCAGAGGTGGTGGTGCACAATTGGATTTGGATTGCTTTGACGATTATGGCTTGGCAATAAGCATTGCAAACAGCAAAATACCAGTCATCACAGGCATAGGGCACGAAAGGGACGAAACAATCGCTGACTTGGTGGCACATACAAGGATGAAAACACCAACTGCTGCTGCCGAATTTATCCTTTCGGGATTTCAAGCCTTCGAAGAAAACCTTATCACCCTACTCAAAGGGATTGACAGGCATTCTCAGCTGATTCTAAAAAGGGAAGAAGGAAATCTATCCCAACTCATGTCAAGGCTCCAATTGGCAACAAGAGCAACCTTACAACAACAGCATCATTTTCTTGATCATAAGAAGGAGCAGCTTCTATCGAAGTCAAGGCATTTGATTTCATTTGAAAAATTGAAATTGGACAATTATGGAAAAGCCCTGAAATCAACTGTCAATACCAAACTACAAAAAGCACAGACGCGTCTTGACCAATTGGAAAAAGATATCAGGACGTTGAATCCTGAAAGTTTTTTCCAAAAAGGATATACAAGATCTGAAATTGGGGGCATTCCGTTACACTTGACTCAGCCTGAACCGGGAAAAGAACTGATGACATTTACAAAGAGTGAAAAAATATCAAGTACAATCAATAAAGTAGAGAAACATGGAAAATAAAGCAAACAGCTATGATGATGCGGTTTCAAGAATAGAAGAAATCGTAGAGCAGTTAGAAAGTGGTGAAAAGGGAATGGACGAGCTATCCGAATTGGTTAAGGAAGCTTCTTTACTGGTAAAAAAGTGTAAAGAAAAACTTAGAAAAACTGAAGAAGAGATACACAAAACATTAAACGAAGATTGAATTTTACTATAATTTTAATTAAAATTGTCAAAAATTACCATAATAAAGACTTTAGATACATTTTTGAGCTTAATTCATTTATCACGGCCAAGTTGGCACTTTTGTGGCTGATGATTGATTTAGATGTTTGATAATATACGATGAATACAAAAACAATTTTACTGGCAGCCCTATTTTTCTTTTTAGTGTGTAGCGTGGATGCACAGAACTTTTACAAAGAAAAAATACCGAAAACAGAGGTGCTATCTATTGGGATAGGACCCTCATTCATCTATGCCGACAATGGTGGCGCGTATAGATCTTTCAACTTTCCCTGGAATCCGGCGGCCTCTATTTCTTACACCAAAAGATTCCATCCGCATTGGGGTTTGAAAGCCACAGCGGGTATTCAATGGCTTGAAAGCGGTGGAAATCCATCTCAAAAGGTACAAGATCACTGGAATCTTTATGGAAGTGCTTTCCAATTTTCAGGAGAAGCTTACCATGCAGATGTGATGCCTATATTTTATCTTTTCCCTTATATCAATCATATGAACAGGTCATGGGTCAACCTATATTCTGGTCTAGGGATTGGGGTAATGCATGTGGAAAGAAAAGAAGCTTTTTCATTGGAGCCAGATGCTCAGTTTACCAGAGCCAATGTAACAACAGGGTATGTTCCCTTCAGGGCCGGGATCAGTTTCAGACTTGGAGACTTATCTGATATTGCTTTGGAAGGAACGATGCTTTTCACCTTCTCTGACAATATTGACGGCAATGAAAACTTTAACAGGTTTGGAGATCATTTGGCCCAAGCCCAGATTGTTTATAAAAGATTTTTGGCAAGAAAAAAGAGGTGAATTAGTTTCATAGGATATAAGACATCAGATTGGATATGGTTATTGTTTATCTCTTAGGTAAGCTTATTCGCCTTAACTTTGACACTGGGTACTCATAAGAAAATTTGAAAGTTTTAGATAATAGTTTTTGTTTTTAAGATCAAAGTTAGTCTTTTGGCAGTCCTTAGGGAATTTTCAACCACAAAGTGATAAAGAAAACAAAAGAATAAATACTATTTTGAATGTACGCTTCTTTGCCAGTAACCCTATATCCTATCACAGGCAAGACGGAAGACCGAAGTACCGGACACTTTAGGGTCCTGCCATGAATTATATTGAATTACAAATTTTTACAGTTTTGAAAATTAGATTAATATTCCGGGAAAAAGACTGCCTTCAATAGCTTTTGTGACTTTTGCTTATTTTTGTGGTAAATTATTTCCCTCTATGTTCCAGGATTTAAACAACTCACGCTATATAGTATACACTAATTTCAAAATTTTCAGATTACCATGTGGATATCCCTGTATCGAGGTCAGGAAAAAGTAGGTTAGTATCATTTGAACTGTCTGCAATCTTATATATTTCAAATTGCTATTAACATTCTTCTTTCTTAAAAGTACTTCCACTTTTACTTACTAGGTTTCCAGGAAGTATTGGTTTTAAATGCAAATCACAATTTGAGTATGATTCAATAAAGTATTTGTAAGTAGCTATTTTTTCCAGATCGTTAATAACCAAAGTATCCTGAATAATATACCAAAGCCCTATTTTGTCAATAATTTCTTCGTTTTTTAAATCCTTGAAATAAACGGTATCACTTTTAAAATTTAAATCAACACGTTCCATGTACAAATCATACATTTTTAATGCTCTTATTTGTTGCTCATTGTCCATGTTTTGAAAATTTTTTGATGCAATTATATTTTCAAAACTTATAAACCTTTCTATAATCCACCTTCCTTCCAAAATTGGATCATTTAATGCAAGTATGACAATTAAAATAATGAACATGATCTTGATCTATCTTAAATTGAATTAAAAATGTTATTTGTATTAAAACTAATAAAATAATTCAATAATAACAATTTGACTTTGACACTGGGATACCAAGAAAAAAATTTGAAAGTTTAGAAACGAAGATTATAACCTATGTCAGGAAAAACTCTCCCTTTCCAATTCATCCCTACCCTATCACCTCCAGATACTTCCTTGGTATATTGACCATCACATTTTGATGAATTCCGGGCACACGAATGATAAAGTAATCTTTATTTCCTTTGTTGACACATTCTCCTTCCATACCTTCAAGTGGACCACCCAGAATTTTCACCTGCTCCCCACTTTCTATTTCGGAATTGTCGGTTTCTACCGCTACACCAGTTTCTAAAATCCTTTGGATAGTATCTATTTCAGTCTGTCTGACAGTCGCGTGCTCGCCCGCAAAATGCACAAACTTCACAGCACCGGGAACCTGCAAGGCTTCCCACAAATTGGTTTTGGAGGTTTTCACAAAAAGGTAGCCGTTGAATAATGCCTTTTGCACTTTCTTTTTTCTATCAGACCATTGTCTCAATTCTTCCACCATCGGCAGGTACACTTCCAGTCCTTTTTCTCTCAAGCGCTGCGCAACTTTCTTTTCAGCTCTTGAAGTAGTGTACATGACAAACCACTGTAAATCATTCATGTTTCTCAGATAATTTTGATTTCAAAAATACGAAATAAATGTAGCCCTCTGAGCATACCAATTGGAATTTTGGATATCATAGGACATTAAAAAACCCTTGAGGTAGAGCCTCAAGGGTTTACACATTTAAAAACCACCAACCTTTATTTAATCATGCTACTTCATTCTACGAATCAACATGTTTAATTTATCTGCCATTAAATACATGACAGGTACGATGACTAACGTAAGGAAAGTAGCAAAGGTTAACCCAAATATTACAGTCCATGCCATCGGCCCCCAAAAATCTGCATTATCTCCTCCCACATAGAATTGGGCATCAAACGAACTGAGCAATGTTGCAAAATTAATATTCATACCAATAGCCAATGGAATCAATCCAAGTACTGTAGTAATGGCAGTCAAAAGTACTGGTCTAAGCCTCGTCTTTCCACCCAATACAATACTGTCCAACAATTCATTGTATGGTAAATATTCATCTTCTTGGATATTGAGTTCTTCTCTTCTTCTTTCCCTGACCAAATTGGTGTAATCAATCAGTACAATGGCATTGTTCACCACCACACCAGCTAGAGATATGATACCGATCCCAGTCATGATGACTACGAAATCCATATTGAATATCAACAACCCCAAGAATACACCAATAGTACTCAAAACTACCGAAGCCATGATGATAAATGGTGTAGTTACAGAATTAAACTGAGCTACAATGATCAGGAATATCACCGACACCGCGATAAAGAGTGCTCGCATCAAAAACTCAGTAGATTTTGCCTGCTCTTCTTGTTCACCGGTAAACTTAACCGTAATACCATCCTGCTCTTCAAATTCCGCGCTGAGCGCCTTCAATTGGTTATTGATTTCGGTTGGGTTGTAGCCATCCGTGACATTGGAGAATATCGTGATTACTTTATCCAAATCCTTTCTTTTAACAGAACCATAAGTAGAACCATATTCCAATTCTGCTACAGCTGAAATTGGCACTTCTTTCTTATTACCGAATTTGTCTCTGAAATTGATTTTCTTATTGATCAAAGAGGTCATATCATACCTTTGCTCATCTTTCAATCTAAGCTGAATAGGATAATCATCTTCTCCTTCTTTGTATTTGGACACCTCAAGACCAAAAAGCGCCGTACGCAATTCATTGGCAATGGTAGAGGTGGAAAGCCCAAATCTCCTGGCAGTTTCTCTATTGATATTCAAGACCACCTCAGGACTACCCAATTCCAGATCAGATTTCAACTCCTCTATACCAGGAACATTTGAATTGGATAAAAATTCTCTGAATCTCGTGGTGTAAGCAATCAATTCTTCGAAATTCTCACCACTTACTTCAATGTTGACGGCCTTACCTACAGGAGGTCCATTCGTTTGTTTATCCACTGTAGCCAATACTCCAGGGTACTTCTCTACCAACTCACGCATTTCCTCCATGATTTTGTTGGTGTTCACTCCCTGTCTGTATTGATACTCCACAAAGCTAATGGTCACTTTTGCTTTATGTGGCGTAGGTGTATTGCCCATACTTGACATCTGATCACCTGTACCTTCACCTACCTGAGTAATGACAGCTTCTATGATATCTGAATAAGGCTCCAATACATCGGCCAAGTCATTCTCCATCTGCTTCATAAATGTATTGGTCGCCTCAGTATCTGTCCCAATTGGATTTTCGATAAAGATATTGACCAATGCAGGCTGATTATCAGGGAAGAAAAGTACTTTCGGAGACCGTATACCCAATAATACCACACTAAGGACTAACAAAAGGACAGTACCTCCAAAAAACAAATATGGCTTTTTGCCTCTTAAGGCAAATTTCAATGTTGTCTCATATAAGTTTTCCAAATTCACCAAAAACACATTCTGAAACCACCTGATGGCTTTTCTCATCACTAACACATTGAAAGCGGTCAGCAATGAAGCCAATGCAAAGAGATTTCCAAAGGTGATGGAACCTGCCAAGTAACTGATTCCTGCCATTACCATAAGGAATAGCGCAACCAAAAGAGCTTTCTTTTTAGGCTTTTCCTTATCCACATCCTGGACCTTCATCAGCAAGGAAGTCAATACAGGATTGACAACCAATGCCACGAAAAGCGATGAGGATAAAACGATGATCAAGGTAATTGGAAGGTATTTCATGAACTCCCCTATCAAGTCATCCCAAAATGCCAATGGCATAAATGCCGCCAATGTGGTAGCGGTAGAGGTAATAATCGGCCATGCCACCTCTCCTACTCCTTCCTTGGCTGCCCTGACTGCTGACTTGCCTTCCTGCATCAATCGGTAGACATTTTCCACCACTACGATACCATTATCCACCAACATGCCCAAAGCAAGAATCAATGCAAAAAGCACCATTAGATTCAATGTGATCCCCAATGCATTGAGCACCAAAAAGGAAATAAACATGGACAGAGGAATGGCAATCCCCACGAACAAGGCATTCCTGAATCCTAAGAAAAACATCAAAACCAATACGACCAGAATCACACCGAAAATGATGGAGTTTTCCAAGTCATTTACCTGGGAACGTGTCTGTTTGGATTGATCATTGGTAATGGAAATCTCTAAATCATCAGGAAAACGGTTAATTTTAGCATCAGAAATGATCTCTTTGATCTTATCAGAAGCTGCAAGTAAGTTTTCCCCACTTCTTTTGACCACATTGACAGTGACAACGGGAAGTTTATTGCTTCTGGCATAACTGGTTCTTTCCTTATATGTATCAGATACCTCAGCGACATCGGCCAAGTACACGATCCTGTTTTCTTCGGTCTTGATGATGATATCCTTGAGCTCATCAGGATGATCAAATTCACCTGTGATCCTCAATGAGCGTCTGAATTCACCTGAAAGGATATTCCCTCCAGAAATGGTCACGTTCTCCTGGGAGATGGCATCAGAAATATCACTGAATGCCACGCCCAAAGCTTCCATTTTATAGATATCAGCATCTACTCTTATTTCTCTCTCCACAGTTCCCCTGAGTTCCGCTTTGGAAACTTCAGGAAGTTTCTCAATCTCATCTTCCAAAAATTCACCAAATTTCTTTAGCTCCTGTTCTGAATAATTCCCGGAGATATTGATGTTCATGATCGGGAAATCAGAGGTGTTGATCTCCAACACGTCCGGGTCTCTATCCAAATCGGTAGGCAATTCACTTTTGGACTTATCTACCGCATCTTTGACATCTTGAAGCGCTTTCGAAATCTCCACTCCCGGATTGAACTCCATCACGATCGATGAGAAATCCTGCACAGAGGTAGATTTGATACTTTTGACATTATTGATGGATTTCAACTCCTTTTCAATAGGCCGTGTGATGAGGTTTTCCATGTCCACAGGGGAATTTCCCGGATATGAAGTCCCTACATAGACCGTGGGGATTACAATTTCCGGAAAACTTTCCTTAGGCATTGTCCTATAGGCCAACATTCCCAATACCGAAATGATGAGCACCAATATCACCACAGAGGTTTGGTTATTGACAGAGAGTGAACTCAGCCCAAACTCTCGGATGACTCCTTTTTTATCTTTTTTTTCTTCGCTCATGATTTATTGCTGGGCAATGTTTACACTGAAACCATCTCCTACTTCTCTGAATCCTTTGTCAACCAACACTTCTGTACCGTCCAAACCTTCGGTTATTTCAGTCTCTTCACGATAAGTTTTACCTCTTTGAACATACCTTTTCTCACTTTTCCCATCCTTCACCAAGAATACGTAGTCCCCCTTGGTGTCCTGTAAGATCAAATAATTCGGTACTGTCACTGCAGCTTCATTTTCATAATCCTTGATTTTCAAAACAGAAATCATGTTAGGCTTTACATTTTGCATTCTTGGCAAAAACACTTCCACCTTGAAGGTTCTGTTATTCGGATTGATGATCGAGCCTACAGCAGAAACTTTGGTTTTGAAAGTTTCATTGATTGATGGGAAAGAAATATCTACGGAGTCCCCTCTGCTGACTATACCAATATGCCTTTCGGACACATCAGCTTCGATGAACAAATCAGAATCACCTACAAACTGAAACAAAGGCGTTCCCGGTTGTACCAATTCTCCTAACCTGATGGTAACAGTTTCAACAGTACCCGAAAAAGGTGCTCTGATCAACGTTCTTGATTCTTGTGTTTTGAGACTGGCAAGGTTTTTTTCCAGTGATTCAATCCTGTTTTTGGCTTCCAAGTATTGGATCTCTGTACCTATTTGTTGGTTCCAAAGCCTTTCTTGCTTTTCGAAAATGGTTCGGGCAAGCTCCATTTGCTTTTCTACCTCTTCTATATTTCTTAGGATAGATTCTGCATCCACCCTTGCCAAAACCTGTCCTGCTTTGACCTGCATGCCTTCCACAGCGTTTATTTCCTGAACCCTTCCGGATACTTCACCACTGATACTTACATTTTTTTTGGATAGCACTGATCCGGTAACTTCAATATAGTGGTCAAACTGACCCAACTTTGAATTGATTGTAGACACCAGAACAGACTTTCTGTTTTCTCTTGCAAAGTCAGGGTCCATTTCAGCAATTTCTTTTTCAAGAGCCTCAATTGAAGTCCTTAAGGCTGCTGCCTCTTTTTTCTTTGACTCAAGGTTTTCTTTTTTGGCCTCCAAATCATCCTTGGATCCACAGGACGCCACTGTCAAAATCAATGCAGCGATAATAAATGGAAAATATGTTTTCATATGTTTCTTGTAAATTCTTAAATGATAGTTTTTAAAGTATACCCAATGCTTTTTCCAATTCGACTTTGGCGATCAGGGCATCATAAAGGGCCGAGAAATAATTGGTTTCTGCTTCTTTCAATGCAGAATCAGCCTCCACAACTTCAAGGTTGGAGCCTACACCTTCTTGGTATTTGATTTTGGTCATTTCAAAGACTTCCAAAGCCAATTCTCTGTTTTCTGACTGTACATTTAAAGTCTTAATGGCATTTTGTAAAGTGGTTTTTGCCTGAAAAATCTCAAGTTCAATATTCTCTTCAATAAAGTATTGTTGATTTTCAAGCTGTCTGATCTGTACCCTGTTTTGTTGGACTCTATAACTTTTATTTAATCCGTCAAAAATTGGTATATTCATCCTAAGTCCTACAAATGAAGTGGAAAACCATCTATCAGTGTCTAAAATAGTGTTAAATGCCTGAGCACCGGTCACTCTTTGGAAAGTCCCAAATGCTGAAATGTTTGGAATATATTGAACCTGATTGTTCTTCATATCCAATTTTGTCAGATCTAAGTTGGTCTTGATCTGATCGATTTCAACCCTCCTATAACCATTATTACCGAGCAGGGTTTCCAATTCGTCAACCGAATGGATGTCTAATATTTTCTGATTGACCTCTATATCCAATTGGAGTGGCATTCCTATTTGAAGTTTCAAAAGCTGCTTACTGATTTCTTCGGCCGCTTCTATTCTATCCAACTCCGTCTGAATATTATTTAGCTGCACTTTCACCCTACTTACATCAAGCTTTTCTACAAAACCTTCGTTATATAAAGCTTCAGTTTCCTGTAAAAGAACTTTTACCCTATCGAGATTTGCAGAGACCAAGACTTTTCTTTCCTTATTGATCAACACTGTAAAAAAGGCCTTCTTGGTTGCTTCTATTACATCAATTTCCGTCTTCTCTTTGTCATATTCTGTCAGCGATTTTAGCGTTTTGGCAGCTTTCAACCCAACAAAGTATGATCCGTTGAAAATCATCTGCTCTAAGTTTATGCTTAGAGATGACTGATAATTTACCGCAAATGGAATTACAGTAATGTCTCCAGGAGAGCTACCTTGACCGGGAGGGCCATCATCACCACCTATCACCCCACCTGCTTCGGCTGGAAGGATCAATAAGGGAGGTTGAAGGTTTTTTGTAAATTCCAGATTTCCTGTTATCTGCGGTAGACCTGCTGCTCTATTTTCTCCTATGATTCCTTTCGAAATCAAGACTTCCAACTGTGCATTTTTTGCATCTACATTGTTTTCAAGCGCGTATTTTAAGCTTTCTTCCAAAGTCAATTCTACTACTTGTTGTGCTTGGGTAGCAAAGACTGCAAAAACCGCCATCAGGAGTGTCAAAATTCCCGATTTCTGTTTAATTGTGGTTTTCATGTTGCTTTGTGTTTTTTTGGTTTAGGTATGCTTGTTTTCCTTTTTCAGTAAAAATCCCATAAAGAAAGTGTTCGAAGATTTCCAATTGTAATTCAAGAATATTGAATCTGGAAGGTGGAAATTTGATCGGATCAAAACTTAACATCATCTGTTCCAATCTGAGTAAGCCCAAAATTTCAGAATTGATTTCTGGCCTGAAATAGCCTTCTTTTTTGCCTTCCTCCAGCAATTCAATGACATCTTTTAGTACATAATCCTTTTTGAAATCCTCAAAAAGTTGCCAGCTTTGTGGGAAATACCGCTGGATTTCGTTCAGCACCAATGGATTGATATCCGTAAAGCGTTCTCTGATATAAGCAGACAACTCTACCAAATGACCAATTACCCCTGACTTTGAATTTGGAAATCGCTGTAAAGAACATTTATCTGTTTCTATCGCGACCTTGAAGGTTTCATAAACCAACTGATTCTTGTCAGAAAACTCCTGATAAATGGTCTTTTTGGACACTCCTGCTTGCCGGGCAATATCATCCATGGTGACTGACCTTACCCCATAGCGCATAAACTGCTCTGTTGCGGTCTCGATTATTTTGTCTTTTGTCTCCAATTTGATTTTAATTTGAATGCAAAACTCAGGAAACTTTCCAATAGTTCAAAGTTTCTAAAGTTTTTTATAGAATTTTATTAAATATTTATTGTCACCAATCAAACATAATACTGTAACCCTGTTCAAATACGACCAAAATGAAATTTAATTCGTTCGATAATGGACAATGCACCTTGATGTTTTGTGAATAGATTCAAGAAAGGATTTAAAAAGAGTACATTTATACTGTACCAAGCGCAGATACATTCACATGAAATTTTTAGAGACAACGTTGGGGCGTTTAGCTTATGAAAGACAGGGCAATGGGCCAGAGGTATATTTGTTTTTCCATGGATTTGGTCAAAATCGAAAAATCTATCACCCCTTTTTACAAATCAGAAAAGAAAATCAAAGCTTCCTATTCATTGATATTTTTTATCACGGCGAAAGCAGCTGGAGATCAATTACCAATAAATTGACCAAGGAAGCATGGAAGGATATCCTTCTTCAATTGATGGCAGATGAGTCTTTCAAAGAATTTCACCTGATAGGATATTCCATGGGCGGAAAATTCAGTTTGATCACCTATGAGCTTTTCCCAAATTACATCAAGTCACTTCTTCTAATGGCTCCTGATGGTATAAAAACAGGATTTTGGTACAATATGGCTACTTTCCCCGGTATCTTGAACAGAGTTTTCAAACATGTGGTCTTTCATCCCGACCGCTTTTTCAGAACCATAGATGGCTTGTATAAGATTGGCCTATTACAAAGTAGTTTGGTGAAATTTGTCAAGTTTCAGATGCAGACCCGAACCAAACGCGCTCAGGTATATTTTACTTGGAATGTATTCAAACCTATGCAGCCTGACTTGGGGTCGATTATCAAGATGCTTAGGCTTCATCAGCAACCCATCATCTTGATCACAGGAACTTATGATAAAATGGTTACCTCAGAAAATCTCGATCGTTTCAGTTCCAAAATTCCTCATCTTAAAAACTTAGAACTTCCCAGTGGTCACAATACACTTGTAGAAGACACATTTGACTTCATCAAAAATTCAGGAGAGATAAGGGATATTTTTTAAATTCAATGCGTAAATTCACTTTACAATAGATAATTACAGCACCAAGGTTCTTTGGGGCTTTGATGGACACATGGCTTATCCTATGAATGCCATGCTGCTTGTAATGGACATGGAAAAAATGATTGGTGATGATTTTGAGACCGGACTACAAAACTTCAAAAAGATACTGGAAAGCAAATAAAAAACCAGCGGAATTGCATCCGCTGGTTTTTTTGTTTTTTTCACGCAGAGATCGCTAAGAGATTCGCGACGATCACAACTAGGGATATACTTTAAATGCGGATTTATTTTTTTCGCTGCGGGCGCTGCGTTTATCGTTGCGTCCGTTGCGTGAAACCTTTAATCATTTCACTTTTAGGCCTTCGGGGTTCTGAACCCCAACTATCGGGGCTCAAAGGTCAGGTGGCTGCCAACCTTTGAGGTCTTTTTTGACCTCGAAGGTTTTTGTTTTTTCACGCAGAGAGCGCTAAGAGATTCGCGACGATCACAACGAGGGATATACTTTAAATGCGGATTTATTTTTTTCGCTGCGGACGCTGCTTTTATCGTTGCGTCCGTTGCGTGAAACCTTTAATCATTTCACTTTTAGGCCTACGGTACTTTGAAAAAACACACTTGATATTTAAACCCGGCAATAAATTGCCGGGCTATTATATCTGTCATGCCGATGGCATTTC
Organism: Mongoliibacter ruber; assembly: GCF_003003005.1. Lineage (GTDB taxonomy): Bacteria > Bacteroidota > Bacteroidia > Cytophagales > Cyclobacteriaceae > Mongoliibacter > Mongoliibacter ruber. The sequence goes on along the minus strand of NZ_PVTR01000011.1, from coordinate 102,246 downwards.
GTCTTGTCTTGACAGGTGTTTCTCGACTCTCGCTTCTCGCTTCTAATCTCTCGCTTCTCGCCTCTCTTTAAAACATCGGGAATTCTTTTTCTAAACCTTCAAACTGGTCTATCATTTCCCATTTTGGTTTGTAGTATGTATTAAGCATCCTTGCCGATACATTACCATTAACTATAAAATTAAGGGCAGCTGCAAATCTAGCCTCTTCGGTATCACCCCAATTTCTGGTAAGGTCATCACCTACCATTTGATTGGGGCTAAATCCTTCAAAGAAATCAGCCTCTCCTCGGGCATTTGCCAACGAGAAAGTTACCGGTACCACCTCTACGTTATTTTCTACTAAAGTCCTGCTGAATGAGGAAAGAGGAAATTGACCTACAGGTTTACCATACGTATTGTCCCCAATCACTACTACTGTCATGTAGGGTCTAAGACTATTAATAAGCAACTCGGAAGCTGATGCGGAACCTCTAGAAGTGATGACTACTATTCTATCTAAGGACAGACTACCATTTTTTGTAAAATTAGTCGTCCTGTTGTTGGTTGACTGTTTTTCATTGTACCTGTATGTATAGGCTACTTTTCCATCCCCACTCGCAGGTACGATATAATTCAGGATTTGCAAAGCCACGTCTACAGAGCCTCCTCCATTGTACCTCAAGTCAATGACCAATTCATCGATATCCTGAGCCATAAACTTCTGGAAGGATTCTTCAACTTCTAAACTTTTCGTTGGCGTTACATTTGGACTAGCTCTGAAGTTTTCATATACCCAATAACCGATTTTTTTACCTTGAATTTCATATACATCTTCAAAGGCTACTGAATTAGCTCCAAAAGACTGTTTGGTAATGGTGCGGGAAGTCTCGCTACCGTCAGGAAGTTTGAATTTGAATGTATTTGATACACCTACATCATTTGGACCTGTGTCAATCCTGTAGCCTGTAGAAGTTCTGAATTCACTAATTGGCTTACCATTGATTTCAAGGATTTGCCAACCTCTTTGCCAGCCATCCTGTCCCGCAGGACCTGTTTTGATGACAGAGGCTATAAACAGCCTTTCTTCTGCGTCCATTGCCATTCTGAATCCATGAGCGCCACTTACCTGACCTGTAAATGCAGCCCTGAAGGCTTCTTGTGTGGTAATATATGTCCATCCCTGCCTGTCCAATCGGGTATACCTGAGTTGCTCAAGAAATTCTTGATTACTCATATTGCCAGTAAGGTCTACGTTTGGAGGCATATTGAGATTCCATAAATACCAGTCATTCATGACATCATAGATGGCCTTGTGGACAACATTTTGAACTTTTGTGGGATTTACATCCTCATCATCTGGATTACAGGAAACCAACACCAGCATCATGGCCAGCATCAGGCTCCAAAGGGGCAAGCGGAAATTACTCATTCTTACTATTTTTATTTAACCTATGAACGTATCAAAGTGCGGGTTCGGTTCATATCACGGTGTCATAAACCTTGACAGATGACCATTTTGTAGAATTTTTCTCTATAAAGGCCAAGTGTTGTGGGTCTACTTGGTATTCGTTTTGATCTTCGATACTATCGAAAAACAACGTACAAGCTACCTGATAACTGTGATCAACTACATCCCTTGCTTCTGTGGGCGCAGGAGTACCTATATAAAACTTTCCAACTGATTTACATTTTCCCAACGCCGATGCTTCTTTGATAAAATCTTGCGTATCCACACCGGAGTTCAGCCAAAAGTAAACCTGATGAATCATTTTTTGTTTTTTGTTTTCTTGTGCCATAATTGAAATAGGTAAAGTAGCCGCTGCACCTGCAACGGTTAAGGTTTGGAGAAATTTTCTTCTTGATTTCATGGTGATATTATTAAAGGCATTAAATATAAAAATTTAAATTGCTTCCTGAAATTTTAGCGAATACTATTATGATGAAGCATAGGAAGTTTGGAAAAACAGATTGGAAAGTATCAGAGGTGGCCTTAGGCACTTGGCAAGTCGGGGGAGGCTGGGGAGGCACATTTGACCATCAGGCAGCAAGCAAAATTATCCATTCAGCCATTGATCAAGGTATTAATTTTATAGATACAGCCGATGTCTATGATGCCGGACTAAGTGAGGCTGCTGTTGGAAAAGCAATCAGGGAGAGGTCTGAATATATATATGTGGCTACCAAATGCGGACGACAGATCAACCCACATGTCAATGAAGGTTACACGCCACAGGTATTGAGAAAATATGTGGAAGCATCTTTGAAAAATACAGGATTGGACACCATTGACCTCATCCAACTTCATTGTCCTCCAAGCTCCGTTTATCAGAGAGATGAAATATACAGGCTGTTTGAAGACCTAATCCAAGAAGGTAAAATTCAGGCCATGGGCGTCAGCGTGGAAAAAGTCAGTGAAGCGAAAACGGCCATGAATTATGAAATCGTGTCAAGCATTCAAATCATTTTCAATATGTTCAGGCACAAGCCAGCCGAAGAGTTATTTGTGTTGCCTGAGCTGAAAGATTTTGGCGTCATTGTAAGGGTGCCTTTGGCAAGTGGTTTACTTACAGGGAAACTCACTACCAATTCAATGTTTGACCCAGAAGACCATAGAAGCTTCAACCGCAACGGCGAAGCCTTTGACAAAGGCGAAACCTTCTCAGGAATTGACTTTGAAAAAGGGTTGGAAGCAGTAGAACAATTGAAAGAACTATTTGAAGGCAATGAAAGCTTGGCTTCATGGGCTATCAGATGGGTTTTGATGTTTCCTGAAGTGAGCACTGTCATTCCCGGTGCTTCTAAAGTTGAGCAGGTTTCAGCAAACCTAAAGGCAATGAACCTTCCCTCTATTTCCGCAGAAAAAATGGCAAAGGTAAAGGCAATCTATGACCAATACTTCAGATCCGAAATTCATCCCAACTGGTAATCTCCCAAATATAAAACCCTTCTTGCCCCTAACCCTCCTTGACTTTGAGCACAAAACCAAACAAACGTGTCCTGATCATCACTTACTACTGGCCTCCTTCTGCAGGATCAGGTGTTCAAAGGTGGCTGAAAACAGCAAAATATCTACCAGAATTCGGTTGGGAACCTGTTATTTTCACTCCGGAAAACCCCGACTTTGCGCTCAAAGATCCTAGCCTTCTGGAGGAAGTTTCTCCTCAGATGGAAATTTTAAAATTTCCTATTTGGGAGCCTTATGGTTTGTTTCGCTCACTTAAAAAAAACAAACTTGAACAACCAGAAAAAATCCTGGAAAAAAAAGACAAGTCGGTAACAGATCGGTTGGGACTATGGGCTAGGGCCAATGTATTGATTCCGGACCCAAGGATTTTTTGGGTGAAGCCATCTGTAAACTTCCTGGTGGATTTGATCAAAAAAAATCAGTTTCAATGCATCATCACCACAGGACCACCCCATAGCATGCACTTGATTGGTCTTCAGCTGAAGGAAAAGACAGGTATTCCATGGATTGCTGACTTTCGTGACCCGTGGAGCAAATGGGAATTCTTAGACACCCTACCTATGACTAAATGGGCAAGGTCTAGACACATACGTTTGGAGCAAAAAGTATTGTCAAAAGCTGATGAAATCCTGACTATCTCACCGACGTTTCAAAAAGAGTTCGAAGACCTTTCCCAAAGAAAAATCAGATTACTCACCAACGGTTATGATGAATCTGATATTCCGGTTGATTTTTTTGATAAGAGCAATGAAAAATCTGAAACAATAGAAATCCTATATACAGGGGTGATAGATGCCATCAGGAATCCTATCCCCTTTTTAAATGCATTTCGGTCAGTATTCGAATTGAGTGAAAAAAAAGCCATTCTACGCTTTGTGGGGAAAGTATCTGAGGAGGTTATCCAATATGTAGAGGCCGATATTTGGCTAAAAGAAAAGGTGGTATTTGAAGGATATGTCAGTCATAAAGCTGTTTTTGATTTTTATCAAAAGTCTCACTTGCTTTTGCTGATTCTGACAGATACAAAAAATGCAAAAGGGAATATTCCCGGAAAGCTTTTTGAATATATGGCGACAGGAAGACCTGTTCTTGCCTTAGGTGATCCAAAAGGGGATAGTGCTCATATTTTGAATGAAAGTAAAGCTGGACAAGTATATTCACATCAAGATATAAAGGGTATAGAGGAATATTTAAATGCCTTTGCAATTCCCGGAAGGTTTCAATTGTCTCCCTCAATCCTTAAATATTCCAGAAAAAACCTCACAGCTGATCTATCCAAACTCTTGGACCAACATGAATATTCCTTCTCTTGATTTGATATTGAATGCTTATTTGAGTTGAAGTCAATCTTGAAATCAAGTTTTGGTTATGCTCCAATGAGGTGTTTTCTCACCCGGAAAGAAAACTGGCTTTTTAAAGACAATAAAACTTTTTGAACCTGGAAGTATGTTGTTAACCACTGATTTTAAACCAATCAAAACTACTTTGCTTTTAAGGATCCCACAAGATTTAAAAACATTTTTAGTTGAGTAGATATGCGTATTGGAAAATACTGCTAGACATCCTCATTAAATTAATATTGTGTATTGAAAATGAAAAGCTGGTGATTATCACTGACTTCATTTAAAAAACTATTTCAATATAAATATCAATAAAATGATTCAAGAAGTAATCAGTAGCCTTGCTCCCCAACTTACAACGGGGCTAACAGATAAATTCAACCTAACCAGTGAAGAAGCATCTGGGGCTATTTCCACGACTAAAGATACTCTACTGAGCTCCCTCACAAGACAATTTGGATATGGTGATGTAAATGGGATCTTGGGCATGCTCAATCAAGGCCAAAACCTTTCCTCAAATGCTGTATACACTGGTTTTATCTCAAACTTGACTTCGTCCTATTCAAGCAAACTAGGTTTATCTCCAGAGAAATCATCAATGATTGCAAATTTTGTATTACCAAAAATTTTATCGGCAATAAAAGGTGACAGATCAAAAGATTTTGACAAAACAGATTTAACAAAGATGCTGGGATCTGCGCTAGGAGATGGAGTCAAATCAAGTGCAGCTGACGCAATCAAGAAGGGGATTGGAAGTTTCTTTAAGTAATCACAAATTATAAAAATTCAAAAAATGGCAAAAACAATCACAGATATCGAAGGTATCGGACCAGTATTTAAGGAAAAACTAGGTCTGGCAGGCATCACTACTGTGGGAGCACTATTAGAAAAAGGAGCCTCCAAAAAAGGAAGGAAAGAAATCGCTGAAGCTTCAGGACTAGATGAAAGTAGAATCCTTGTTTGGGTAAATATGGCCGACCTTTTTAGAATCAAAGGCGTTGCTAGTCAATTTGCAGAACTTTTGAAAGCAACAGGAGTGGATACAGTAAAAGAATTGAGAAACCGAAACCCAGAAAACCTTCATAAAGCTTTGACAGAGAAAAATGCTGAGAAGAAACTTACAAGAGTAGTACCTGCTCTTTCTCAGGTTGAAAACTTCATTAACCAGGCGAAAGAATTACCCCCTGTAGTTACGCATTGAGATATCGTATATCTCTCAAAATGGAAAAAGAGCCTTGTTACGAATTCGTGACAAGGCTCTTTTTTGATATAATATTAAGCTACTTTTCCGATAATCGCCTTCATCCAAATTTATATCCAGAGTAGGACTTTGTGTAAAAACAGACGAAACACCTTATTCACATGTTATCTTGTTTTAAACCCTAACAATCAAAACACCTCTTTAGCGATTTTATAAGTAGTGTCTGCCTTGCTCATAGTATAATAGTGTAAAACAGGAGCACCATTGGCAATCAATTCTTTACTCTGTTGTATTGCCCATTCTATACCTACTTGCTTGACATCAGCATTGGTTTTACACTTCATTAAATCATCCAAAAGATCATCCGGAAGGTCAAGGAAAAATGTTCTCGGCAACATGGTAATCTGCCCAATCGTTGTAATTGGTTTTAAACCCGGTATAATAGGAACGTCAATACCTGCGGCCCTGACTTTTTTAACAAAATCAAAATATTTCTCATTGTCAAAAAACATCTGAGTGACGATATATTCCGCACCTGCATCTATTTTTTCTTTCAGGAATTTCAAGTCAAACTTCATGCTTGGTGCCTCAAAGTGCTTTTCGGGGTAACCCGCCACTCCTACACAAAAATCAGTATGAAAACTGGTTTCTGTTTCCTCATGCAAGTACTTACCATGGTTCATCCCTATAATCTGCTGTACTAATCCCGTGGTAAACTCATGCCCCTTTGGTTCGGGAACAAACTTACCCTCATTCTTTGGAGCATCTCCTCGAAGGGCAAGCACATTTTGAACTCCGATAAAATTCAGGTCAATAAGTGCATTTTCCGTTTCTTCTTTGGTAAATCCACCGCATAGCAAATGAGGCACTGCCTCTACATGAAACCTGTTCATGATAGCCGCACAGATGCCTACCGTGCCCGGGCGTTTCTTGGTACTTACTTTTTCCAAGAGACCATTTGGATGTTTTTTATAAATAAACTCCTCTCTATGATAGGTAACATCCACAAAGGGTGGCTCGAACTCCATCAAGGGTTCTATTCCCACCAAGAGGTCATTCAGGCTTTGGCCTTTAAGCGGGGGTAGGATTTCAAATGAAAACAGTGGCTTGTCAGCCTGATTGATATATTCTGTGATTTTCATGGTCAATTTTCTTGTACTACTAATGATGGATTATATGCTAGATTGGGAGACAGCCACCTTTCGGCTTGGGCTTGCGATACTCCTTTTCTCAGTGCATAGTCGATGACTTGATCCTCTCCTATTTTTCCCAATCCAAAATATTTGCTTTCCGGATGGGCAAAGTAAAATCCACTTACCGAAGAAGTTGGATACATGGCAAAGCTATCCGTGAGGGTGATTCCGGTTTGTTTTTCTACCTGAAGCAATTCAAACAAGGTCTTTTTCTCTGAATGTTCTGGGCAGGCAGGGTACCCTGGTGCCGGTCTGATTCCACGATAAACTTCCTTGATCAAATCTTCATTTTGCAGATTTTCATCAGAAGAATAGCCCCAAAGCTCCCTTCTGACAAGGGAGTGAAGGTATTCAGCTCCAGCTTCTGCCAGACGATCTGCTAATGCCTTGAGCATGATATCTTGATAATCGTCGAAGGTCTCTTGGAATTGCTTCAATTTATCTTCAATACCCCAACCTGCAGTCACGGCAAACCCCCCCATGTAATCAATGGCCTCAGGATGAAGGTAATCTACCAAAGACCTGTTTGGCACTCCCTTTCCTTTTTTGCCTTGTTGTCTTAAAAAATGAAACGAAAACGCTGTTTCATTTTCTTCTAAATCCAAAACCCTGACATCATCTCCAACTCTTTTTACAGGGAATAAACCGACAACTGCCTTGGCCTGAAGCCATTTTTCTGAGATAATTTTATCCAACATAGCATTGGCCTCTTTGAAAAGGCGCTGAGCTTCAGTACCTACAACCGAGTCTTCAAGAATTTTGGGGTATTTACCACTCAACATCCAAGTACTGAAAAACGGAGTCCAGTCTATATATTTTCTCAAAACCTCCAAATCCAATTCTTGCATATCTGTCAAACCCAAAATGGCTGGTTTGGCTGGTTGGTAATTTTCCCAATCAATATACACAGGATTGGCTTTTGCATCCTGATAGCTCACCAATTGCTTGACCTGTTGCTTCGCCTCATGCTCTACCCTGAGTTGCAAATAAGTTTCTTTGATCTTTTTATGATAATCATCTCGTGTTTCCTCACTGATCGATTCCCCTGCGATCGGAACAGACTTGGATGCATCTGTTACGTGGATCACTGTTCCGGAATACACTGGGTCGATTTTTACCGCTGTATGGATCCGTGAAGTTGTGGCACCACCGATCAACAATGGGATCTTTAGCTCCTGTCTTTCCATCTCAGAAGCTACATAGACCATTTCATCCAAAGATGGCGTAATCAATCCACTCAAGCCGATGATATCTACTTTGTTCTTGATGGCTTCATCAATGATCGTCTGGGCATCTACCATTACACCAAGATCGATGATTTGATAGCTGTTGCAGGCCAAAACCACACCTACAATGTTTTTCCCGATATCGTGAACATCACCTTTGACGGTGGCTAAGAGGATCTTTTTGATACTGCTTTGTTCTGCATTGTAATCTGCATCACCGATTTTGGGCATAAATGGTTCTAAATAAGCAACAGCTTTTTTCATTACCCTTGCAGATTTTACCACTTGGGGCAAAAACATTTTACCTTCCCCAAAGAGGTCCCCTACCACATTCATACCGTCCATCAGTGGCCCTTCTATTACTTTTAGGGGATTTTTAAACTGCAATCTTGCTTCTTCAGTATCTTCAATGATATGGTCTATAATGCCTTTAACAAGGGCATGCTCTATTCTTTTTTCTACCGGATCTTCACGCCACAGCTCCGAAACAGCTTCTTTCTTGCCGGTCTGCTTGACTGTCTCCGCAAATTCCAATAATTCCTCAGTGGCATTTTCATGACGGTCAAAGAATACGTCTTCTACTTTTTGTAAAAGATCTTTTGGTATGTCATCATAAATCTCCAACATGGTCGGATTCACAATTCCCATATCCATCCCATGACGGATCGCATGATACAAAAAGGCAGCATGCATGGCTTCCCTTACTGTATTATTTCCCCTAAAAGAAAAACTCACATTACTCACTCCCCCACTGACTTTAGCGCCTGGAAGATTCTGTTTGATCCATTGTGTGGCATGGAAAAAATCAAGTGCATTTTTCCTGTGTTCGTCCATCCCTGTAGCTACAGGGAAAATATTTGGATCAAATATGATGTCCTGTGGATTGAAACCCACTTGATTCACCAATAGGTCATAGCTACGCTTACAGATTTCGATTCTTCTCTTGTATGTATCTGCCTGTCCATTCTCATCAAATGCCATCACAACCACAGCTGCACCAAATTTTTTGATGGTTTTGGCCTGATGGAAAAATTCTTTTTCTCCATTTTTAAGACTGATGGAATTGACTATACCTTTTCCTTGGACACACTTCAATCCTGCCAGGATTATTTCCCAGCGGGAACTGTCGATCATAATGGGAATTCGGCTGATTTCAGGCTCTGAAGCGATCAAGTTCAAAAACTTCTCCATAGCAGCTACACCATCGAGCATTCCTTCATCCATGCAGACATCCAATATCTGGGCACCTCCACGGACTTGATCCAAGGCCACTTCTAGCGCTTCATCGTATTGGCCATTCAATATTAGCCGGGCAAACTTTTTAGAGCCGGTCACATTGGTCCTTTCCCCTACATTTACAAAGTTCAGCTCAGGCGTAAACACCAGAGGCTCCAAACCTGAAAGTCTTAACGTATTATGTTTTTGGATTTTACTCATCTCCTATATTTTCTAGTTCCACAGTGCGGGGCTTATATTTCGCAGCTGCATTTGCTATGGCCGAAATATGCTCAGGTGTAGTTCCACAACAACCTCCGAGGATATTCACAAAACCTTCTTTAAGAAATTCTTCTACTTGTGCAGCCATCTCTTCTGCACCTTGGTCATATTGTCCAAATTCATTGGGCAATCCTGCATTAGGGTATGCAGAAACCAAAAAAGGCGCATTGTCTGAAAGCACCTTCAAATAAGGTCTAAGTTCCTTTGCTCCCAAAGCACAATTGAGACCAACACTAAAAAGGGGTACATGCGACACGGAAATCAGGAAAGCTTCAGTAGTCTGGCCTGAAAGTGTCCTACCAGAGGCATCAGTAATAGTACCTGAAATCATCACAGGAACTCCCCCTTCTTCTGGATTTAATGGGATTCCCCTTTCTTCAAATACTTCCTGGATAGCAAAAAGGGCAGCTTTTGCATTGAGTGTGTCAAAAATTGTTTCTACCAGAAGCACATCCGCCCCGCCATCTAGAAGCCCTTTTACCTGCTCCTGATAAGCCTCTGACAACTGATCAAATGTAATCGCTCTATATCCTGGGTCATTCACATCAGGGGATATGGATGCTGTCCTGTTTGTTGGCCCTATAGCACCTGCAACAAACCTAGGTTTATCTGGATTTTTCTCGGTATAAACTTCTGCAATCTCTCTGGCAATTTTGGCAGATTCAAAATTGATGGCATAGGCCAAGTGCGGAAGTGCATAATCTTCCTGGGCAATGGAGGTGCCACTGAAAGTGTTGGTTTCTATAATGTCAGCCCCTGCATCAAGATATGCAGCATGAATGGCTTTGATTATTTCAGGCTTGGAAAGTGACAACAAATCATTGTTTCCTTTCAAAGCTTTTGGGTGATCTTTGAGGGCAGGAGTGCGAAAATCCTCTTCTGTCAACTTGTAACGTTGAATCATGGTACCCATGGCGCCATCAAGGATAAGTACTCTTTTCTTGGATGCTTTTAGTAATTGCTCGCTTCTATTCATCAATTTATATATTAAAAAGCCTATGCGAGACAACTGGTCGAAAAAGAAAAAACTCTTTCGCTCATCTTTTTCCGGCTTTTCCGGAATGGGAGTTAGCACCTTGGATTCAGGTTGCTAAGACTTCAACGGGCCCTTCCCTCAGTCTTTCTCGATAAGCAAGTTCAAATGTAAAGCCTTTAAGTGAATTATGTCAAGTTTTTTCAAAAATCTTCTCTTTTCCTATTCATTTATATAAAATTGAGATAGATACATTAAGGATTTTCCATTTACACCCATTCTAATTTGATTTACCAAATTCTGACAGTACTTTATGTTTGAATTCATAAACCTTCAATTTTCAGTCATGATAAAAAAAATGTTCCCAATCCTGCTATGTATCGTTTTGGCCTCATGTAATTTCTCCTACAAGGAAGGAGACACGGTAAATGACGGCTACTGGGATGCCGAAAAGAAAATAAAAGAAATGGGTATCACACTTCCCAATCCCAGTGCACCTGTTGCCAATTATGTAAATGCAGTGCGAACAGGAAATCTGCTTTTTCTGGCAGGTAAAGGTCCTAGCGAGGCTGACGGCACTTATATTACCGGAAAAGTCGGAAGTGATTTGACTATTGAAGAAGGACGGGAAGCTGCCAGACTGGTAGGTTTGGCACAACTCGCTGTCCTCAAAGCCGAATTGGGTGACTTGAATAAAGTCAAAAGGATCGTAAAAGTTTTGGGTATGGTGAATTGCGATTCCGATTTCAAAGACCAACCTCAGGTCATCAATGGCTTTTCCGATCTCATGGTCGAAGTATTTGGAGAAAAGGGCAAACATGCAAGATCAGCTGTAGGAATGAATGCTTTGCCTATGGATATCTCGGTAGAAATAGAATTAATTGTTGAAATTGAGGAATAGCAACTTAAGGCCTGATACCTAAGGTGAATTGTAGGTAGGGATTTGCCATATATTTAAACATAGGCAAGCCTAAGAAATTATATGGTGTAAGTGGTAACTCATAACCTGCATGCACACCAAATATTATGTCGTAAAAGTTGCCCCTATTGGTAGGCAAGGCATAAGTCACCATCAGCTCAGGTTTGCCCATCAAACCGGCGGACCTGACATATCCGTCAAAATCAGGCTGCTCAAATAGGCTTGGAAAGTCGGGCTTATTAGGCGAATACAAGGTGTAACGAAGATTCCCATATCCCAATCCACCTAATACACCAACCTCAATATTTCTCAAGTCAAATAGTATCAAGCCGGCATTTCCATAAATCCTTACACTATTGAGGTTATGGTTCATGGTTTCATTTGCCTGCCCAGAAAGACCGAGATTATAGAAATCCACACCGTAGAGTTTATTTCTGTTGAATCCCAAAATCTTCAATCCAATATTATTTGGTCTTCCACTAAAAGGTTGTAGGCCATTTTCTTCAAGATTACTGTTCAGTGCATCAGGCGTGGTAAAATTCAAACCATAAATCAAATGGGCTCCAATCGAAGCATCACGATAAAAGAAATTATGATCAGGTAAGGTTATACCAGCTCCTACCCTAAAAAATGCACCTGCCTGTGCAGCACCGAAATTAATCCCGTTCAAGTTCCAAGAATCTTCAAATGGGCTAAAAGCATATCCAAAACGGGCCAGTATTTCCAGTGACTCATCCCTGCCAGGAATCGGGAAATCATAACTGGTATGGAATCCAATCTCTGTGAGAAACCCAGTCATGTTGAGCGAACTCTTCTGAATATTGCCATCACGGAGAATAAAACCTTGCTGTGGCTGCTGAAGAAATGCATCTATGGAGTTGGCGTCTGACTCGCGTAACATCTGGAAGTTCAAAGACCCTGAACCTATAGCCATATAATGAATCAGTTGAAATGGGCCCTCTTCCGTAAATGAAAAACCAACATTCAACAAAAATCTAGTAGACCTATAATCAATTTCGTATCCGTTGAAATTGGAGGCGGGGCCGGAACTTTGTAATACTTCCAAACCTAATATAAAATCATTGAATCGGGTTTGATAACCAAAGCCAAAATTTGAATAGCTCTTTCTCATTGGGGTCAAGCCTTTATCTTGTAGCATAAGGTTGAACTCCCTGAGATTGGCTCCCGTCCTCCCAAAGTTGACGTACATGGAAGATCTCGTAGCCCTTTCAAGCTGAGCTTGCGCTACTTGCGAAATCAAAAGTAAAAACAGAATAAGTGCTGGAAATCTCATAAGTCTCATTGCGGAATCAAAAATAAGGCTAAACCTATGAATGAACAGATGATTTGAAGAAAAATTATAACCTGAGGTATTTGATGATTTTAGAATAGAGGTAATCAGGGTTGAATGGTTTGGGTATAAAATCATCCATACCTACTTCTTCAAGCTGATCTTTCACATCAATCAAAGATGAAGCTGTCAGTGCTATTATAGGTGTCAGTCTTTTTTTCAAATTTTCTACATTCCTGATATGTCTTGCCACTTCAAAACCATCTACATGTGGCATCTGCAAATCCAACAGGACAAGATGAAAATCACTCTGATCGAAAGCACTAATCGCTTCAATTCCATCGGCAGCTATCACAATGCTGCCCACTCCCCATCGGCGCAGGAATTTCTTAATCATGATCTGATTGACAAGGTTATCTTCGGCTACGAGAACCTTAGCTTTATTGAGGTTTCTGCCCAATTCCCCACTATTGTCCAAGACTACGCTTTGGTTGGCCTCTACTTTTTCAAATTCCACATCAAAGGTAAAGAGACTTCCACCCTCCTCTCTTTTTATGGCTTTGATCTCTGAATCAAATAATAGTACTAACCTTTTCACTATAGCCAAGCCAAGTCCCGTTCCTCCAAACTTCCTGGTAGTTTCTGTACTTGCTTGGGTAAATGCTTCAAAAATTGACTCTAACTTATCCTCCGGAATTCCTATTCCAGTGTCTTCAAAATCAAATCGAACCTTAATTTTTGTAAAATCATCTTTTAATAGAGTCAACTTTATCCTAACAAAGCCAGACTCAGTGAATTTTATAGCATTTGAAATCAGATTATTGACAATCTGTCCCAAGCGGACAGGGTCTCCCAGTATCTTCTTGGGTATGTTGGCATCAAACTCAAAGCGTATATCCAGGGACTTCTCTCTAGCCTGATAAGAGTATGAGTGAATGATTCTATTGATTACATTTTTAAGGTCAAACTCAACGTTTTCCAGCTCAACTTTACCTGAGTCAATCTTAGTGTAGTCAAGGATATCATTGATCAAACCCAAAAGGTTTTCAGCAGAAAATTGTAGTGTTTTAAGATTTTCCATCTGATCAGACCGTGGATTGTCCTCTAATAGTAAATGCGACATCCCGATTACTGCATTCATTGGAGTCCTGATTTCATGACTCATGATCGAAAGAAATTGGGACTTCACCATTGAGGCCTGTTCTGCTTTTTCCTTGGCCAAATACAGGTCTTTTTGAGCCATCCTCAATTTGGTGATATCCCTCGCAATACCATTATAGTACACTTCCCCTTCATCTGTTTCTACCAGCTTCCCATTGGTGCTAAAAACCCTGTTTTCTCCATCTTTCCTCCTAAGTTTGAACTCCAGGTATTGGTTGTTTTTCAAAAATTGGATTTTATCTTTTTCGAACTCCTCCAAGACTTTGCTATCCTCCATATTGAGGAAAACTTTGAGGCTTTTGTTTATGACTTCACTCACCTCATATCCCAAAAACTGCTTGACGTTGGGTGATACATAGGTGAACTCCAGGTCAAGGTTAATGGAGAAAATAATTTCAGTAGACTCCTCTACAAGCTTTCTGTATTTTTCCTCATTTTTCTTTAGGTTGGTTTTAGCTTCATATTCTTCATTGATGTCTCTCAGGATACCTAAAGCGTATTCCACCTCTCCTCCATAAAAAATTGGCCTAACGGTCATTTCATAGACCCTACGCCTATATACCATGTTTTTTTGGATGATTTCTTTTTTCAAAAGTGCGCGAGTCACCGCAGGCTGAATTTCTTTGAGATTTTTGACGTGTACTTCTGAGAGTGTTTTGCCTTCAAAATCTTTCGGTGTCATTCCCCATGCAGATAAAGTGGTGCCTTCTGCCACTATATACTTCAGGTCTCTATCTATCAGAAAGACCGAAGTAAGTGGGATATTGGACGCCAAAACCCTGTACCTTGATTGACTTCTGATGATTTCTTCACGTGATTTTTTTCGCTCTGTAATATCCTGAATCAAACCTTCATGGAGCAAAATACTCCCTTGATCATCTAAAATTTCACTTGATTTGTCCTCCACCCAGCGATAGGTGCCATCTTTTCTTCGTAGCCTGTATTCACCGGAATAGGCTGGAATGCCATTTTTCTTCTTATTGTTGATATGCTCGTTCAATAAGTCCTCTACATCATCCGGATGTATCAAATCCATGATACTAACCCGATGGTGTATCAGGTCTTCAGCATCATATCCAAACTGCCTGATGTTTTCAGAAACATATACAAGTTTGAAATCATCATTTGGATCCACTGTAAATAAAACCGCTGGACTGTTTTCTACTACCATTTTGGCCCTTTTGGCCAAGGCTTCTTGCTTGTGCAGTAGAGACAAATTTCGAATCACAAAGGAGTAGCCTATTTTGACCTGTTCGTCATTCATAAAGGCCTGAACGGAAACTTCATAAGGCTGAACCTTTCCATCCCTTGACTTGAGGTTGAGCTCCTTTTTATATACTTTGGTGAGTTTTAGTTTTTGAAGCGTCTTCTTGACATTGGTGTTTTCTGAACTCAAAAACTCATATAAATCGAATATTTTTCCTGAAAAATGCTCTGTGGTTTTGATCTTACACTCGCTTTTGGCAGCCCGATTCATGTACAGGATGTTCCAGTTATTGTCTGTCACAAAAATAGGATCATCCACCTGGGCCAAAATTTGGGATTGTAGTTTGAGGTAGTTTTCCGCATCTCTTTTATGGGTTATGTCAGAACAATACCCATAGATTTCAATTTCTCCAGACTCGTTTATATCCCTTACCTGAATACTGTAATTGATATATTTCTCTTTTCCCTCATGATTGACAATACTGAATTCCCCTGAAGTGGTAGCCATGGTGGTCTTGGCTAGCTTTGTGTTCTCGAGAATTTGTCTTTTATGTTCGGAAGAGAGTCTTTGCAATAAGTCTCTGGGCTTGGATGCATTGATGTTTTCATCCAAGTCAAAAATCTGGTTGAATCCTTTTGAGAAGTAAATTAGATTTTTTGAATTACTAAGCCTCCAAGATCCCGCTTTGGCTAGTATTTCTGTGCTTTCCAACAACCTTTCATTGCGATCAAGACTTTTCCGGATGGCCCTGTTAATAAAACTACCCGCATAAATATCCCCCAATTGCCTCAAGACATATTCATCTTTTTCGTGCCAATCCCTCTTTTGTTTGACAGCATCCAAACCAAAGAAACCAATCAACCTATTTTCAGAGAAAATCGGAATTAAAATTACTGATTGGATGCCCTGTTGCATGTATACTTCCCTTTCGTGGGCAAAGGCTTCGTCCATCAATTCAACGTCCGGGATAATCAGGATTTCACCTTTCCTGAGTTCCTGCATAGTCATGGCATCTTCATCGATAGGGATGGTCTTTATGTAGGTGATTTGTGCGTCAATCCCATCATTGGTCCATTCGTAAGCATATTCCAGGATCTGTAAATCATCATGCACTAAAAAAATGTAGGTCCTATCCGCTTTTTCAAAATCCCCCAACATTTTGAGCGAAAGGTTGAAAACAGAGTCAAGTCTATTGATGTCAGCATTGACAAATCGGGCTGAAATCTGATTGATCAGTATCTCAAGTTCATACCTTTTTTGCAGGGATTTTTTAGCCACGTAGTAATCCGTCACCTCTCTGGCACTGATGAGGTAGCCATCTATACTGGGTTCTTGAAGCAGGTTTTTGGCATAGCTCTCCAGGAAAATTTTCGAACCGTCATTTTTGGTCAACCAGAAATCAATCTGTATCTCTTTCTTGGATCTTTTTAATGAATTAAAATCTCCTTTGACAAATTCAATAACCCCTTCCTCGATAAAATCATCCAAGGATTTACCAATGATTCTTTCTGGTTTAGTACCCAACTTATCTATAGCCGCTGCACTTATAAATTTGAAAACTCCTTCCTCATCAATGATCGCAAGGATATCATAGCTATTTCTTAGGATTGTATTGACAAAACTCAACTCTTGCTGAGATTCCAGTATCTGATATTGTTGGTTCCCGGAATCCATAAAGGCACTCAGGGGAATATGGTGTCTTCCTTTTGCAAGGCAATACCGTACATCAGTATTTGATGAAAGATTGACAAAAGACCAATGGAATTTATGCAAAATACCATTTTTGTCCTTCAGCGTTCTTATAAAGTCTGCTTTGGGACTGACACCACTCAGGAAAAAGCGGTAAAGTTCATTTTGGCTCGCACCGCTGTTAACAAATTCCTGCCATTTGTTTACGCCAAAAAAGAAGTTGTCCAGCCAATACTTGTTTACAAAAACAATCTGCTCCTCACTAAAAACCATCATTGGATCCTGTACCTCGTCGAAAAAACTGAACACAGAAATGTCTAACTTCTCAAAATACGCCATGCAATCCTGTAAAACTAAGTGGAGGTTTGATTAATTATGGTTTTATTTAGGGGCAATGTTGAAATAGCAATCTAAAAATATTCATTGGAATTCCATAACACAATTAAAAATTTAAGATGATAAGAAAAAATATACCTTTATTCCTAGTGATGATGTTTTTGGGCCAGATTGTACTGGCACAAAACCCTGAATTGGTAAATATCACTGACCTGACCAAAATCGTCAGTACCAGTTCTCATGAAATCACCCCCGATGGCAAACAAGTCATTTATGTTAAAAATTTTATTGACGAAAAAAGCAAAGAAGATTACGCTTACAAGAGCCAACTTTGGATCAGCGATTTGGCCGCCCCTTTTGAAACCAAGCCGCTGACTTCCTCAGAGTACAATATCTCCTCTATATCCCTTTCACCGGATGGTAGCAAAGTAGCTTTTGTCAGGCCAAAAGACGGTAAAGCACAAATCTGGATTCTACCTCTAAAGGGAGGAGAAAGTCAGGTAGTGACTTCGGAGAAAAACGGAGCCTCTAGCCCAGTGTGGGCTCCCGATGGCAAAAAAATCCTTTTTTCCTCTACACATCCTATTTGGCAAATTGATGGAGAACCTACCTGGGAAGTACAAAGACCAGGAAGACAACACAACGATGAACCCAACTACAAAGCCATAAATGCCGGTCTGGCCAAAGAAGAAATCTCCCCAAATCCAGATGGCTCATTAGAGGAATTGAGGGCTTATTTGGCTAAAAACAACTCCAAAGGTGACCCAAAAGTCATTGACAGGTTGAACTTCCTTGGCGAAAGAGACCTCAGTCCCGAGTTAAGTTTTTCTCACTTGAACATCCTTGACCTTGAGACCGGAGAAACCGAGCAAATCACAAATGGCTTCCAGAGCTTCTTCGGAGGGAGCTGGTCACCTGATGCTTCTTATATTCTCGCATCCAGCTTGGAAAACAATGAGCATCCTGACTTAACAAGGACCACTGAAATATGGAAAATCAATTTGAATGATAAGTCCACAGAAGTATTCTTTTCCCTGGATGAACACAGTGTAGGTGCCCCGAATTTCTCGCCAGATGGCAAGTGGATAATTTTTAGAGGTCAGAATGTAGAAGAACCTTCTTATAACATGTCCATGCTTGGAGCCATCAAGCCTGACGGCAGCGGCTTTAAGTGGTTGACAGAATCCCTTGACAGAAGTATAGGTTCAGGAAAATGGGCTTCTAATTCACAGGATTTTTATTTTACAGGTGCCAATCAGGGAGGTTTCTCCCTGTGGAAAGTAAGTGTGTCCTCCGGGAAAGTTGATCCAATCATCACCGGACCACAGGGAGTGACGAGCTTTGATGTCAAAGGACAAAACCTTGTCTATGCGCTTACCAAAATCGAAAATCCTTCTGAGGTCTACCATGCAGACCTTGCAAATAAAAACGCCAAACAAATTACCAAAAACAATGAGTCTTGGTTGGCAGGAAAGAAAATTTCCAAACCAACAGCACATCAGTTGAAAACAGAAGATGGCTTTACGGTAGATTATTGGGTGATGGAACCCAGTGTCAGAAAAGAAGGCAGCAAATATCCTACTGTAGTAAATATGCATGGAGGCCCTTCAGCCATGTGGGGACCGGGTGAAGCTTCTATGTGGCATGAATTCCAAGTGATGGCTGCCAAAGGATATGGTGTGGTATATTCAAACCCAAGAGGTAGTGGTGGTTATGGAAAAGTTTTTCAGAAAGGAAATTTTCAAAATTGGGGAGATGGACCAGCAGCAGATGTATTGGGTTCACTAGATGCCGCCATGGAACAATATGACTGGATAGATGGAGACAACTTGGTACTTACAGGAGGTTCTTATGCAGGATATCTTACTGCTTGGATAGTGGGCCACGACCACAGGTTCAATGCTGCATTTTCTCAAAGAGGCGTTTATGAACTGACTTTTTTCATGGGTGAGGGCAATGCCTGGAGATTGGTACCAAATCACTTCGGATATCCTTGGGAAGATGGTGTCAAAGAAATTATGGATTACAACAGCCCACAAACTTATGTCCAAAATATCCAAACACCTCTTTTGATCAAGCATGGTGATCAAGACTTAAGAACTGGAGTCAGGCAGTCCGAACTGCTTTACAAAAGCTTAAAAATCCTAGGTAAACCTGTAGAATACGTCAGGTACCCAGAAGAAGGACATGAAATGTCAAGATCCGGCGCTGTTCACAGGAGAATTGACAGAATGGCGAGAATTATTGAATTTTTTGAACGCTATGTAGAACACCCTAATAATTGAAAAAAATGATAAAGTACAACACCCTAAAAGGGATATTCAGTCTCATTGTCATTTCCTTATTTCTTGCAAATGGGGGAATGGCACAAGACCAAAAACCCATGTCTTGGAAAGATGTGCCCTCATGGAAGTCCATTTCTCAAGGCTCTGTCCAGTTCTCCAAAGATGGAAAATGGATGGCATACGGCATGGTCCTAGTGGAAGGTGATGGAGAAGTCATCATCCAAAAAGTAAATGATCCCGAGAGCAAAAAATCTTTCCCAATAGGTTCTTCCAGCAATCCAAGCATCTCTTTTTCAGATGATGGGAGATGGGTAGCATTCAAAGAATATCCAAAAGAAAAGGATAAGAAAGCCGCTTCCAAAAACGGAGGAAAAAACCTCAAAGAAAAGCTTGTTCTCATAGACTTGCAGCATGACTACAAAAAAACTGAATACGATAATATTGCCTCCTTTTCATTCAATGGCAAATCCTCAAGCCACCTGGCAATCAACCTCAGCAAAGAGGGAGCCAATGGGGATGCAAAAGGATCTGACCTATTGATCGTCAACCTTTCCAATCTCAAATCCCATAATATCGGAAACGTATTGGAATTTGCTTTCAATAAAAGCGGTGAATATTTGGCTTATACCATTGATGCTGCCAATAAAAACGGCAATGGCCTACACCTCTACCAAGTAGGTTCAGGCAACATCAATATCCTTGAGACTGACAAAGCAACCTACAGGTCAATCAACTGGACTGAAAAAGGTGATGCTTTTGCCTTACTCAAAATGGTGGATGACAAAGCATTTAAGCAAGATCAGGGTAAAGTCATAGGCGTAAAAAATCCCAATAAACCCGAACTCGTGCTCTACGATCCGAAAGCTGATAGCACCGGGTTTCCTAAGGATTTTACCATCAGCCCCAACAGAAAGCCTATGTGGTCTGAAGACCTGAGTAGGTTGTTCTATGGTATTCATCCGCTTGTTGCAGAAAAAAAGGATGATAAAAAAGAAGAAAAAAAGGAAGAGAAAACCGAAGACAATGAGGCTGATAAGTTGGGCAGAATTATGGCCGACACAACAATCAAGTCCATTTCCGACCTTCAAAGCGCTATCGCAAAGCTAGACACGGGAAAAACAAAATCCAGCACCTCCAAGGGTGATCCTTCAAAGCCCGACATGACCATTTGGCATTGGAAGGACAGCAGGCTGCAATCCAGGCAACAGGTATTGGAAAATCAGGACAAGAATTACAGTTTCTGGGCAATGTACCAAGTATCAGATGCCAAGCATATCGCTTTACAGGACAGCAGCATGAAAGACCTTCAGTTACTTCCAAAACAAAAATTCGCACTGGGTTCAGATTTGAAGCAATATGAATTGGACATTAACTTGGATGGACAAAACTACTATGACTATTACGTAGTGGATTTGAGCACTGGGGAGCGAAAAGAATTGTTTACAAAATTCTACCAACCGAATTACAATTCGCGTCCAAGGCCTTCTGAAGATGGTACTAAATTGTTGTATGCAGAAGATGGTCATTTTTACCTATATGACATTCCAAGTGGCAAAAAATCCAACCTTACCGAGAAAATCGCAACTACATTTGTGAATGTAGAGGACGATAGAAATGTAGAAAAACCGATGAATGCTCCATTGGGGTGGAGTTCGGACAGCAAGTTTGTTTTATTAAGGGACAATTGGGACATCTGGCAGGTCCCTGTCAGCGGGACTACCACTGCCACTAACCTTACGCAAAACGGAAAAACCGACAAAATCAGGTACCAAAGCCGTTTTTCTTTAGATCCTGAAGAAAAAGGCATAGACCTAAGTAAAGGCCTATATGTCCGTCTTTATGGTGAAAACAACAAAATGAGCGGTATCGGAAAGATCAACTCCGGTAAAAACGGTCTGAACCCTGGTGTGGAAAAGCTGATCTGGGAAGAGGCAAACATCAACAGGCTGAGCAAAGCAGAAAATGCCGATGTGTATTTCTTCACTAAAGAAAAATTCAGCACACCAACAGATTATTTTGTCACTGGACCTAAGTTGGAAAATCCTAAAAAGCTCACTTCCAATGCCCCTAATGCTGACAAATACGCTTGGTCTTCAGGCGTCCAACTCGTAGATTATGTCTCAGACAAAGGAGACAGCCTTCAGGCAGCTTTATTCTTACCAGCTGGTTATGAAGAAGGCAAAAAGTACCCAACCCTTGTGTACTATTATGAAAAGCTTTCCCAGACCCTTCACAACTACTCCAGTCCTGGATTTTCGGGCACAGGATGGAATCCTGGCATATATACCAGCAACGGATATGCTGTCTTGATTCCAGATATCGTGTACACCCTTGATGATCCGGGGATGTCCGCTGTGTGGTGTGTCTTGCCTGCGGTAAAAGAAGCCTTGAAAACAGGTGTGATAGACGAAAAAAAGATGGGTTTACATGGTCACTCTTGGGGTGGCTATCAGACCTCATTCCTGATCACTCAAACAGACATGTTCAAAGCGGCAGCTGCTGGTGCACCTTTGACCAATATGGTCTCCATGTATGACCTGATTTATTGGAATACCGGTGGTGGTAATATGGCGATTTTTGAAGCTTCTCAGGGAAGATTCAGAGGTGGACCATGGGAAAATTGGGATTCATATCTCAGAAACTCACCAGTCTACCATGTCAAAAATGTGAAAACACCATTGCTGATGCTCCATAACGACAAAGACGGTGCTGTAGACTTTACACAAGGCATAGAATACTACAATGCCTTGAGAAGGTTAAAAAAGCCAGTCATTATGGTTCAATACAAGGGAGAAAACCATGGTCTTTCCAAGTTGGAAAACAGGAAGGACTATAGCGTCAGGATGATGGAATTTTTCGATCATCACCTCAAAGGAAATGATGCACCACAATGGATATCAGAAGGAGTTGACAGACTTAAATTGGATACACATTTAGAGCAACGAGTATTTTAATTCAGAAAGTTACACACTAGTAAACATGAAATATCATTGCAATAATTATAATAATCCAATAAATTAAACTTAAAAATACCCAATATTGGGTATTTTTTTCACCAAAAAAAAACTGTATACTTGAAGTATCTTTTAGAGTTTTCTCTAAAGTGTTTAAGTTCAAAAAGGGTTATCCCGAAAAACAAAAGCCTCTGTATGTAACAGGGGCTTTTTTGGTTAGGTGATATCCCACTGCCCTCCTGAGATTTCAACACTGACCGTATCCTATTTATTTCCGCTCCATCATCCTCTATCTTTCCACAAAGAGCATGGCTGAAAGGCAAGAGGAAATTCACATTCAGAGAGCTCAAATCGAGCTTCCCTATCTTTTTTGAGTTATTCCTTATTTTTTCCCAAATTGAACAAAACATCATCTCCACTGACCCATGACCTATCAAAAAGCCTTTCCCCTATTTATCGCTTTATTCCTATATGTTAGCCATGCAGCCTTTTCTCAATCCGCGGAAAAACCCAATATTTTATGGTTATCGGTCGAAGACATCAGCCCTATGTTGGAAATGTATGGTGATCAGAGTATCAGTACCCCAAATATAGACC
This sequence comes from Mongoliibacter ruber, assembly GCF_003003005.1. Classification (GTDB taxonomy): domain Bacteria; phylum Bacteroidota; class Bacteroidia; order Cytophagales; family Cyclobacteriaceae; genus Mongoliibacter; species Mongoliibacter ruber. The sequence continues at coordinate 79,433 of NZ_PVTR01000011.1, read as the reverse complement.
GTTTGGCCAAGGAAGGAATCACCTACAGCCGCGCCTATGCTACGGTAGGGGTATGTGCCCCAAGCCGAAGCAGCATCATCACGGGAATGTATCCAGTCAGTATCGGTTCCCACAATATGAGAACTGGGCCTCACTATGCCTACCGTGAACCGGAAGACGAAACCTACAGGGATTATTATGCACAAAAAGACATCAAAGGGAGAAACGTGCCCGAATATGCCACTGTACCACCCCCTTTTGTCAAATGCTTTACTGAATACCTGAGAGCCGAAGGGTATTATACCAGCAACAATGCCAAGACTGACTATCAATTCAATTCTCCCCTTACAGCATGGGATGAGATTGGAAGAGAAGCTACCTACAAAAACAGGAAAGTAGACCAACCTTTTTTTGCGGTATTCAACCATGAAATCACACACGAATCCAGGATTTTCATGAAGAAGGAAGATCCCATGCTGGCAGACAAGAACAAGGTCACACTTCCAGAATACTTTCCTGATATTCCTGTGGTCAGGCAGGATGTGGGAAGAGCATATTCCAATATTATGGAACTCGATAAGCAAATAGGTGATATGCTCAAAGGCTTGGAAGATCAGGGATTGTTGGACAAAACGATTATTTTCTTTTGGTCAGATCATGGAGGACCCTTATTGAGGCAAAAAAGAGCAGTCGGCAATTCAGGTTTACATGTTCCGCTGATCGTGAGAATGCCCAATGGACAGATGGGAGGGACTAAAATTGATGATATCGTTTCTCTGATGGACTTAGGGCCTACAGTAATGTCCCTTGCAGGTATTGTACCACCCGATTATATGCATGGAAAAGCGTTTTTGGGACCCCATAAAACCAAACACCCGCATCAATATGCTTTCGGTTCAGCGGACAGGTTTGATGAAGCCTTGGATATGAGCAGATCGGTCATTGACGGAAGGTATGTCTATATCAGAAATTTCCGGCCAGAGCTGCCTTTAATATATCGGAACGAATACCGTGAACAGATTGACATGACCAAGACCTTGGTCGAAATGGACCAAAAGGGAGAACTCACAGGCGGTGCAGCGTATATTTTCATGAAAACAAAGCCTTTGGAAGAATTGTACGACCTCAGTACTGATCCAGATGAAATCCATAACCTCTCAGCTGCTCCTGAGCATCAGGCCAAACTTAAGGAACTCAGAAATGCTTTATCTGCTTGGCAGCTGGAAATCGGAGACTTGGGCTTTGTACCTGAGTATGACCTGGTCAATATGATGTGGCCGGGCATGGTACAACCTGAAACGGCCCCTGTGGAATTTGTGTCCGAAGACGCCATGCTTGGCTTGTCATCCAAAACTGAGGGAGCCAGCATTGCTTTTCAAATCGATTCGGAAATTGGCGGAAAATATTGGAGCCTTTACACTGAACCCCTAAAATTGGAAAAAGGCCAGAAAATCGCTGCCAGAGCTGTAAGAATAGGGTATAAAACCTCTGACATCGGGACATTTACCAATCCATAAGGAGAGTTTAACGTATGATAAATAGGACTCTTTGATTCCTGACAGCTGAGGAGGGTTTAATTCATTAAACCGAAATACCTATGTGTACCATAAATTTGATAAAAAAAACTTCCTTTCTCTTTTTACTAATTTTTCTGATTGCAGCTATAGGACCGACAGAAAAATTGGCGGAAAAAATAAAGGAGAACCTGAAATCCTTTCAGTTATATTATTCCCCTGAAAAAGTCTATCTCCACCATGACAAACCGTATTATATGGCAGGTGAACTGCTATGGCTGAAAGCTTATGTGGTGGATGCGGCAAGCTTACAATCCACTAATAGAAGCGGAGTATTGTACGTAGACCTGATTGATTCCAGTAATCAGGCCATTGAAAGGTTGACCTTACCTATTGAAGAAGGCCAAGCCTTTGGTGACATCTCTTTACCCGACAATCTGGATGAAGGAATTTACCGCCTTTCGGCCTTCACCAGCTGGATGCGCAATTTTGGAGAGGAAACATTTTTTCAAAAAGACATTTATATTTTGGGTTCAAAGGAGGACCCAAGGCCAAAAAGCACTGGTAGCAATGCTGGGTTTGACCTTCAATTTTTTCCGGAAGGAGGAGATTTAATACAAGGCCTTCATCAAGAGCTTGCCTTTAAGGCTTTGGACTCAAATGGCTATGGTATTTCATTCTCTGCAACTGTGATTGACGATACCGGAAATGAAATTCTTGACATCAAAGACCAGCACGCAGGAATGGGGTCATTCAGCTTTACACCTGAACCGGATAAACAGTATTTTGTCAAACTGGATCAGGAGGATGGCAGTGATGCAGAATTCCCTTTGCCAATAGCCAAAAAACGTGGGTATATCCTGAGTGTGGATGAAGTAAGCGACCCTGAAAACATCCTCCTAAGGGTAGCAACAAATATTGAAGAGCAGAGACCTTTACACATTTTTGGAATCTCACAAGATCAATTACTCTATGATGAAGCTGTGCTTACACATGCTTCCAAGACATTTGAGAGCAAAGTCCCAAAATCCGATTTTCCCACAGGAGTTGTGAGATTTACTTTGGCCCTTGAGGATGGCGAACCTTTGGCAGAAAGGCTGGTATTTGTCAGGCATCCTAAAAAAAACAACTTAAAAGTCATCTCAGAGAAAGATGCCTACTTTACCAGAGAAGAAGTAAAATTATCCATTCAATCAGAGGGAGGAGCAGAAATCTCCCATATTTCAGTTTCAGTAACTGCTAATACCTTGGTAAACCAACCCAAGCACCAAGAAAATATCGAAACTTACCTCTTGATGAGCTCAGATTTAAAAGGCTATGTAGAAGATCCCGGGTACTATTTTGAAAATAGGGAAACAGAAAAACAATCTGCACTTAGAACCCTGATGATGACACAGGGCTGGAGAAGGTTTGGTTGGGATGATTTGGTGTCCGACCGATTCCCTATCATCCGCTTCCAAAATGAAAGAGACCTGAATATCAGGGGCAGACTGGTGGATAACAAAGGGAATCCAATTAGTGAGGGTGAAGCCCTTCTCTATCTAAAAGACAAATACACTACATTTATGATTGCCCCAACAGATGACAAAGGTTATTTCACGTTCAAAGGTTTCTATTTTAAAGGTAATATTCCAGTGGTAGTCCAAGGGACAGATAAACGTGGAAGAAGGGATAATGTAGAGGTTCAGATGCTCGGCATGGATGATATCCAACCAACAATTGATAAGGGGATTTCCTTGTCACCCCAATTCATACAAGCCTTACCAGATCACTATATCAGTTATACCCAAGAACAGTTTCAAAGCATTGAAACAGAGGTTTGGGGAATGGAGCTTGATGATTTGCTTTTGCAGGAAGTGGTAGTAGAAGGAAGAGCCGAGGTATTTAAGCCCTTCAAGTTACATACCCGTGCAGACGCAGTCATTTACCAGAGTCAGCTTCCTGTGGCGCCTTCCGGGAATGTGTTGGAAGTGCTTCAGGGCAGGGTTGCAGGTTTACAGGTGATGCCGGACGGGATGAACCAGTTTCGCGCTGTCATCCGTGGACAAGGCCCCCCTCTCTATCTTTGGGATGGCATCCCCATAGGTGAAAGTACATTACAAAGTATCAATCAGTTTGATATTGAGAGAATCGAAATACTGAAAGGTCCTGGAAGTGCAGGCATATATGGAGGCCGAGCCGGAAATGGAGTCATTGCATTTTTCAGTAAAAGTGGACTGGATGAAGAAGAAGTGGACTTGGAGTCAGGCAAACACATCACCCTACATCATGCTGCCGGGTTTAACCGGACAAGACAATTTTATTCTCCCGTGTATGAGACAAGCGAATACTACGACCTGCCAGACCTAAGAAGCACCATTTACTGGAATCCTACTGTCCCGATCATGAAAAATTCGGTTAGAGAACTCCGGTTTTTCACTTCGGATACCCCGGGAACCTATCAGGTCACCATAGAAGGGATTACGGATAGCGGTGAACCATTGTATCAATCTTTCACTTTAGATGTTGGAAACGATACCTTGGAAGAAAATTAAAAAAAGCCTCTGTTTAAAACAGGGGCTTTTTTGGTTCCTTAGATACATTCCTGATTTTTAAATTCAAAACTACTTACATCCAACCTCCTCCCAAGGCCACATATAATCTCACATTGGTTTGCAATTGTTCCTTTTTGATGGCTATCAATTCAATTTCAGATTGCAGGGCACGGCTCTGTGCATTCAGTACTTCCAGATAATCTGCATAACCTACCCTAAACATCACATTGGAGTTTTCCACAGATCTCTTTTGAACCTCCACTTCATAGGATTTGAGCTGGAGTTGTTCATCATAAGTCTTGAATTCATTGATCAGATTCAGGATTTCCAGATAGCTCTTGAAGACCGTTTGTTCATAATCCAGGTATGCGATTTTTTGCGAAGCCTTGGCTGTTTCCATTTCCATCCTTATGCGGTTTCGGTTAAAAATCGGTGCGGTCAATCCCGCTCCTATTTGATATACCATCGAGGCCGGACTGAAAAATAGCTTCCCAAAGTCAAATGCATTGTAACCAGCCATTCCATACAGGTTCAAACTTGGAAAAAAAGCAGCCCTGGCAGCATTTACATCAGCTTTTGACGCAATGAGTTCACGCTCGGCAATCCTGATATCCGGCCTGTTGCGCAGCAGTTCGGCAGGAAGCCCTAGTTCTGCCAATTCAGACGCATCAAATGTATCATCAAGGGTAGTCCTTTGATGCTCCATTGCATATTTGCCCAATAAACGCGTCAGGTGAAGCTCCGTAGTCCTGAGTTGCCTTTGCCTTTCGATCAACAATGCTTTTGAGTTAAGCATCAAGGCTTCAAATTGATCCACAGCCAATTGGTTTTCTTTCCCTGATTCCTTAAGGTCTTTGGATAAATTCACCGCATTTTCCTGCAAGGCTATATTGGATTCCAAGATCCTAAGCTCTTCATCCAAGGCGATAAGTTGGTAATAATGCGTCACCACCTCTCCTATCAACCAGGTTTTGATGTAATTTGCCATTTCTTCTGAAGCCAGATACCTTTCGAAGGCAGCCCTTTTTCGGTTTTTCAACTTACCCCAGACATCTATTTCCCAACTGAACTGCGCACCTATGATAAAATCCCTATAAGGATCAGGAATCAACTTATCTTCAGGTACAGTCGGTGAAAGGTTGGAGTCAGTATTACCGACACCATCCATGGTATACTCACCAAACCTCCTTGACATGGCACCGGCGATACCGTCTATTTCCGGAAGCAAACCACCTCTTGCTATACCCAGATTAGCCCTTGCAATCTTGATTTTTTCAAGGGTTTTCAGGTTATCTTGGTTATTTTCCAACGCTATTTGAATAAGCGCTTTGAGATGCGGGTCATCAAAATAGTTTTCCCAATTGATCGAGGCAACACTAGACTGAGAGACTTCTTCACTGGAATCAACTTCGTATTTTTCAGGTAAATCTTCAAGTTGGACTGAAGGTATCTCTGAAACTTTGCAGGAAAAAAGAAGACACACCATCAATCCTCCAAGCAATATTTTCGATTGATATACTATTCTCATGATGCTGTGACAGTTTTAGATGCTTTGATTGATTTTTTTTCCTTGATTTTGGCTGAAAGGGTTTCAAAAACCACAAACAAACCTGGTATCAGAAATATTCCAACAATGGTTCCTATCAACATTCCACCCGCAGCAGCAGTACCTATGGTCCTGTTTCCCACCGCTCCTGCACCGCTTGCAATGGTCAATGGAATCAACCCTGAAATAAATGCAAATGAAGTCATCAAAATCGGTCTCAACCTTTCCACTCCACCATTGATGGCTGACTTGAGAATGGAGTAACCTTTCTTTCTGTTTTGCAATGCGATTTCAATAATCAGGATGGCATTTTTCCCCAATAGACCAATGAGCATCACCAGCGAAACCTGGGCATAAATATTATTCTCCAAGCCTGTGATTTTCAGAAACAGGAATGAACCAAATATCCCTGCAGGAAGTGACAGCACTACTGGAAGCGGAAGGAAATAGCTTTCATACTGGGCCGCCAGAAGCAAGTACACAAACACCAAGCAAATGATAAAGATGTAGATGGCTTGATTTCCGGAAGCAATCTGCTCTCTTGTGATACCCGACCAATCGATATCATATCCACGTGGCAAGGTTTGTAGGGCCACTTCTTCCACCGCTTTGATAGCATCACCGGAAGAATATCCCTCCGCTGCGTCACCATTGATCATGGCAGAAGTAAACATATTGTAGCGTGTAATCTGTTCTGGACCATACACCCTGGTAAGGGTTAGAAAGTTGGAGTAAGGCACCATTTGTCCACGCTCATTTTTGGTATACATACTCAAGATGGATTCTGGGGAAGTCCTAAATTCCGGAGAAGCCTGAATCATGATTTTGTACATCTGTCCGTACCTGATAAAATTACTGGAGTAATAACTTCCCACATAGCTCTGAAGGGTTTCCATGGCGTCAACTACTGATATACCCAGTTTTGCAGCCTTGTCATGGTCTACATTGAGTACATATTGTGGAAAATTGGCTTCGAAGCTCGTAAAAACCTCCTTGAGTTCAGGCCTATCGTTGAGTTCTTGAACAAAAGACTGACTGATATCAGCCGTCTTGTCCAAGGTACCGCCTGTTTTATCCTGCAACCTCAATTCAAATCCCGAGGCATTACCGAAACCCGGCACAGGTGGTGGTGCAAAAAACTGAATTTCAGCACCTTTGATATGAGACACCCTGTCCTGATAAGACAATATGAGCTCATTGACACTTTGATCTCTACTTGCCCAATCGACCAAATTGATCATCCCCATTCCATAAGAAGCACCAGCTGTTTCGGTCAACAAACTATAACCTGCCAATGTGGAAATGGTCTCTACCTCTTCGAGCGGAAGTAGACTCGCCTGGACCTGATCCATGATTTCAGAAGTCCGCTCCACTGTAGCTCCTGGAGGAGTGGTCACATTCACATAGAGCATTCCCTGATCTTCATTTGGGATAAATCCAGTCGGCACCACTGCCAAACCTCCATAAGTCAAGGCCAAAAACAAGACCAAAATGCCCATGGTAATAGACCTTCTATGTGCTATCACATTTAGGATACCTGCATACCTTTTAGATAGCGCATCATATATTTTATTGAATTGAAAAAAGAATTTCTGCAATGGGCCCTTTTTGGGATTGTGTTCTACATCAGCAGGCTTGAGCAACATGGCGCAAAGGGCCGGTGATAAGGTCAGGGCATTGATACCTGAGATGACAATCGCAATCGCCAAAGTCAGGGAGAATTGCCTGTAAAATATCCCCACGGGACCTGAAAGGAAACTCACAGGTACAAAAACAGCTGACATTACCAATGTGATTGCTACAATTGCTCCGCCGATTTCCTTCATCGCAGCAATGGTAGCATCCATGGCATTCATCTTCAGGTCGTGCATCTTGACGTGGACCGCCTCCACCACTACTATGGCATTGTCCACCACTATTCCAATGGCCAAAACCAAAGCGAATAATGTCAGTAGGTTGATAGAAAAACCGAACAGCTGCATGAAAAAGAAAGTACCGATCAAGGATACAGGGACAGCTATGGCCGGAATCAGGGTCGATCTAAAATCCTGAAGGAATATAAAAACTACCAAGGACACCAAAAGGAAAGCCTCAATAAGTGTTTTTACTACTTCATAGATAGAAGCATCCAAGAATCTTGACACATCATAAGACACATTGTACTCCATTCCCGGAGGGAAAGAACTGACTTGGAGCTCCTCCATTTTGTCCTTGATGTTTTGGATAACCTCTCTTGCATTGGATCCTGGCCTTTGTTTGATCATTATAGAAGCAGAAGGTCTTCCATCCGTCATGGATACCATGTTGTAATCCTGCGAATCAAATTCTACTTCTGCTACATCTTTTAGCCTCAACAATGAACCATCAGGGAGGGATTTCAAAGTGATGTTTTCAAAATCTTCTTCTTGGTTAAACTTCCCTGTGTATTTGAGTACATACTGCAAAGCTTGCGGATCTCGATCAGATGAAATACCGGATTTTCCCGGAGCAGCTTCTACATTTTGCCTCCTTATGGCATCTGAAACGTCTTGTGGAGTGAGGTCATAGGCCACAAGTCTGTCGGGGTTTAACCAAATACGCATAGCATAGTCCCTTGAACCCATTATCTGAGCGAAACCTACACCATCAATCCTTTTGAGTTCGGACAGGATATTGATATCTGCGAAATTGAAAACGAACTTTTCATCCTGTGTGCTGTCTGATGTCATCAAATTGAGGTAGAGCAACATGGAATTGACCTCTTTTTCGGTCATTACTCCAGCCCTGATCACCTCCTCAGGCAATTCATCGATGACTGTGGCTACCCTATTTTGGACATTGACGGCGGCTTGGTCAGGATCCGTTCCTACTTCGAAAATGATATTGATCAGACAGATCCCGTCATTGGTATTGACGGAAGTCATGTAACTCATTCCGGGAACCCCATTGATGGCCCTTTCCAGAGGGGTAGCCACAGCTTTGGATAAAACCTCAGCATTGGCTCCTGTATATTTTGCTGTGACGGTAACACCTGGTGGTACAATTTCCGGAAATTGGGTGATGGGCAATGAGCTCAAAGACAACAAACCCAATAGCGTGATAAAAACCGAAATCACTGTAGACAGTATCGGTCTTCGTATAAATAATTCTAGCATGGTATGGGAAAATTAAACTTTGGCTAAAGTGTCGTAAACCTCAATCTCGGGTGTCAGCTCAGGAAAAATCTCCATGCCGTCTTTTACCTGTTGAATACCTTCATAAATGATGCGGTCACCCTCTTCAAAATCATCCGTGATATAAAACAAGCCAAAGCGTTGCAAAGGCTTGAAGCTCCTTACTTTGACTTTATTGTCTTTATCCACCAAATACACATAACTGTAATCTTGGATTTCAAAAGTTGCCTTTTGGGGAATCAAAAATATACCCTCCAGCTTATTTTCTGTTTGGACTTTTCCCGAAGCCCCATGTTTGATCAATTGATCAGGGTTTGGAAACCTTACCCTGAAAGCGATAGATCCGGTTCCCCTTTCAAAATCGGCTTCCATAGTCTCTAACTTTCCAGCATATGGATAAACTTCTCCATCTGATAAAATCAGGTTTAGATCTTTTTCCAGTGACTCATTTTCTATTTTTTCACGCATATACTGCAGGTACTCATTTTCATTGACCTTGTAATAGGCAAATACTTCTGAGACATCCGTGATATTGGTCAATAAATCCCCTGAGGTGACCAAACTCCCTGTTTTAAATGGTATCCTATCCACTATCCCATCAAAGGGCGCTTTGATGGTAGTGTAGGAAAGGCCTGTTTGGGCATTTTTCAGCATTGATTCAGCTTCTGTAATTGCAGATTGCGCTACAGCCCTACGTGACCTTGCCAGTTCCAATTCAGAGCTGGAAATGATGTTTTTCTCCACCAAGGTCTTGAGCCTATCGACTTCCAATTGGGCTCCCTGGGCCTCAGCACGGGCTTGCATGAGTTTGGCTTTTGCAGAATTCACTACCTCATTGAATTCATTGGAGCTTAATTGGAAAAGATTTTGACCTTTTTGGACAAACTCTCCTTCGTCCACATAGATCCTATCGACAAAGCCTTCCACTTTTGCACGGACTTCTACAAACTGAACTGCCTGAATATCGCACACATAGGTCTTAGGGACAATGACATCCATTGCCTTGAGCTCGACGATAGGTACAGCTATTGGTTTGGTATTTTGATTTTTACCAGTACCGCTGCTACATGCAGATTGAATCAGCATGAGGCTAATAATTGGTATTACTACAGCAATAGACTTAAATGCAGCATTACCTGCAAAGCCTGCTTTGAATTGATTGATTTTCATGGTATAAGAAATAGTGAATAACCTTTGGGAAAAGGTTATTTTGGGTTTAGAACATAAAACGAGTCAAAAAACTACTCAAGGAGCATTACTGCTGATAGATTTCCCTATCAATATGTCTAAACTTGAAAAAATCTCTATAGGAATATAAGTCAGGCATTGGACAGGCTTGACTTCAAAACGGATAACACTTAGAAAAAAATCATAAATCCTGACCAACTCTATTCTCTGGACTTTTGAAGTCGAGTTACTCGAAGGACGGGAGATGGAAGTTGGGAAATCAACATAGTCGAAATCAGCTTCATCCAAAAAATGCCCTTCATACTCTATGTCCTCTTCAACCTCGAAGCCATCAAATACCGCCAAAACCACGAAAAATAATGCCAGCATACAGGCAAGAAGCCTGAATTGCTTAAACAGAAAATTTCTTAGGTTTTGAATCATGCTGCAAAATTAACTTATTCTTTGATTAACATTCATATTATTGGAAGATTTCACATAAATCTGAGATTGATGGTAATTTAATTCCATGAACTCGTTCAGAATTTAGACATTTGTAAAATGAACAAGCAAGATTTACGCATCATATATATGGGTACCCCGGAGTTTGCGGTACCCTCACTTGAGGTATTGATCCAAGATGGATGGAATGTAGTCGCAGTGATTACAGCACCTGACAAACCAAAAGGAAGAGGTCAAAAATTAATCCCTTCACCGGTCAAAGAGACGGCAGTAAAACACAACATTCCGGTGTTGCAGCCGACCAATTTAAAGTCACCTGAGTTTTTGGAAGAACTGAAGTCATATCAGGCAGACATTCAAGTAGTGGTAGCCTTCCGCATGTTGCCCGAAGCCGTCTGGAACATGCCTCCGCAAGGCACATTCAACCTGCACGCTTCCCTCTTGCCCAATTACAGAGGTGCTGCACCCATCAACTGGGCCATCATCAACGGTGAAAAGGAAACTGGCATTACTACCTTTTTTCTCAAACATGAAATAGATACCGGAAGTATTATTTTTCAGGAAAAAGAGCCTATCACTCCTGAAGATAATGTGGGTACACTATATGAGAGGCTGATGCAAAAAGGGTCCAAGCTTGTGTTGAAAACCATCGAGGCGGTAGCTGCTGGACAAATCAACCCGACTGTACAAGATGAAAGCATGTTCAAGCATCATGCACCCAAAATTTTTAAAGAAACCTGCGAAATAGACTGGAATAAATCCTCCCTTGAAATCCACAATCTTGTGAGAGGACTCTCCCCCTACCCCGCTGCCTGGACTACTTTGGAAGGCAAAAACTGTAAGATTTATAAAACCCAAATTGAGGAGGAACAAAACGACAAACTCAAGCCGGGAGAATTCGAAACTGATGGAAAAAGTCACCTGACATTTAAAACAGGCTCCGGCAAAATATCAGTGCTTGAATTGCAGTTGGAAGGTAAAAAGCGGATGGCCATTACTGACTTCTTGCGTGGTTACCAATTTAAGAATTGATACCCTTTTCCATTCTACAAAAATTCTCATCCAAAAGCTGGTTATAATCACTCAAAAAAAGCTTAACATCATCGTATTGGTCAATCTCTTTTATTTTTCATAACTTGTTAAATAAATAAAAACTAGCCTCTTATGAAAAATGTATGTAAGTTTTTACTGGTATTTTTTCTGATGATTCCATTTATCTCAGAAGCCCAGATTATGAATAGGCTTCGAAATGCCGCAGAGCGTGGAGTCAGCCGGGCGATAGAGAAAACAGTCGAAAACGAAGCCGAAAAACTGGCCCAAAGACAGCTTCAAAAAGCATTTGCAGGGCTGTATGGCGAAGATGGAATGCCGGGGATGGATTGGGATAAAATCCTGAGCGGTATAAGTTCAGATGTGGAAGTTGCAGACCAATATGCATTCACCGGATTTACACTATTGGAGATTACGGGAAAAGATGACAAAGGAAAAGACATTGAACCCATGAAAATGAAGGCATTCCTGACAGAAGATGTACAGGTAATGGGCATGGAAGTGGATATGGATCAGGGTAAGAAGAAAAAAGAGGATGGTACCGCCATTATGATCTACGATTTTGCACGAAATGCTTCCATCATCCTGATGGAAAGTGATGGCCAAAAACAAAGGATGGCTTATGGCATTGATTTGGTCAAAATGGCTGAAGCGGTGGAAGTAGCAGATACTGAAGCTGATGATGATAATCAGGCCGCAGATGATTATACGCTCAAAAAAACCGGCAACACCAAAACCATCAATGGATACAGCTGTGAAGAGTACATGTTTGATTCAGAAGAAGGCACTGGGCAATATTGGGTCACCAAAGAGCCTATCAAAGGTAAGAACACATTTTGGGGTAGTGACAACCCTTTTCTTACTGCCAAAATGAAAAATGAAAATCCTTCCTATTTGAAAGACATGCCCCAAGGAAATATGATGGAAATGAATTACGTGAGCAAAATCGACAAAAGTGTGATGGATATGAAAGTCATTGAAATCAATGACAGTCAAAAACAAGTATTTAATATGAGTGATTACCCTAGTGTGTTTGCAGGAATGCAGGCAGATAAAGATTGAACTTAAACAATTTCCCTTTTTCCAATCCCGAAATGGTATTATCCAATTCGGGATTTTTTTTATTCAATGCTGATTTGATTGCCATTCTACCCCTATGAGTGTTATATTGTAAGCCAAACTATCAATATTTTGAAAATATCCATCATTGTAGCCAAAGCGAAGAACAATGCCATAGGCAAAGACAATCAGCTGATCTGGAAATTGTCTTCAGACTTGAAGCTATTCAAACAAATCACATCCGGCCACCACATCATCATGGGAAGAAAAACCTATGAATCAGTAGGGAAACCTTTGCCCAACAGGACTTCAATTGTCATTACGAGAAACCCTGATTTCAAACTCCCAAACGGTCATGTTGTGTGCCATTCCCTTCAGGAAGCAATTCAATTGTGTATAGGCAAACATTTGGACCAGGTGTTTGTCATTGGAGGTGCGGAGATATACAAGCAGGCCTTAGGGCTTAGCGACGAACTCTTGGTGACTGAAGTAGATGCTAGTCCAGAAGCTGATGTCTTTTTCCCTGCGATTGATCCTGATCATTGGAAGAAAGTCTCTTCCGATTCCTACCGCAAGGATGATAAAAACGAATACAACTTTGAATTTGTGACTTACAAAAGAGTGAAGCCATGAAATCGAAAATTGTTTGGATCACAGGTGCTTCTTCAGGCATAGGAGAGGCATTGACCAAAACATACCTTGCAAATGGTCACAAAGTGATCATTTCTGCGAGAAAAAAGGAGGTATTGGATCAAATGAGGTCAGACAGTAGCTCACCTGAAAACATCTTTGTCTTGCCTTTGGACTTGAATGAAGCGGCTGAAATGGAAGAAAAAGCCGAAGCAGCGATTCAAGCGTTTGGCAGAGTAGATGTTCTCATCAATAATGGAGGCATTAGTCAGCGGTCACTTGCGGCAGACACAAGTTTGGAGGTAGACAGAAAAATCATGGAGGTGAATTTCTTTGGGACAATTGCCCTAAGCAAAGCCCTCTTGCCTCATTTCATAGCCAATAAATCAGGTCATTTTGGTGTAGTCAGTAGTTTGGTAGGGAAGTTCGGTTCCCCTTATCGCTCGGCCTATGCAGCGAGCAAACATGCCTTACACGGTTTTTTTGACTCCTTAAGGGCAGAACATTTCAAGGATAATATCGCTGTCACGATGATCTGTCCAGGATTTATCCGTACTCAAGTTTCCGTCAATGCCCTCACAGGTGATGGCAGTCCACTCAACGAAATGGATGAAGCTCAAGCAAAGGGAATGTCCGCAGAAGATTGTGCGAAAGTTATTTTTAAGGCTATGGAAACCGGAAAAGAAGAAGTATTGGTTGGGGGCAAAGAAAAATACGCTGTGTACCTCAAAAGATTGCTTCCTTCCATTTTCTCGAAAATCCTCAAGAAAGCAAAAGTGAGGTAGGAGAAGAGATGAGTGTGTTCAGGGGACTCAGTTAAAAAGGTTAATGGTTGGGTGGATTGTGGGTGTAGGATTTTTGACGAACTGACGAACTGGGGAACTGGGGAATTGACGAACTGACGAACTGACGAATTGATGAATTGATGAACTGGGGAACTGATGAACTGAGACCAGAACACCAAACCTTCAACTCAGTATTAACCCCAATCTGAAATCTAAGATCTACACTCTACAATTTTGGTGTTAAAGGTTAAAAATGTTAAAAGTTGGGTGGATTGTGAGTGTAGGGAATTGATGAATTGACGAATTGACGAATTGACGAACTGAGACCAGAACACCAAACCTTCAACTCAGTATTAACCCCAATCTAAAATCTAAGATCTACAATCTACAATTTTGGTGTTAAAGGTTAAAAACGTTAAAAGTTGGGTGGCTTGTGGGTGTAGGGAATTGATGAATTGATGAATTGATGAACTGATGAACTGACGAACTGAGACCAGAACACCAAACCTTCAACTCAGTATTAACCCCAATCTGAAATCTAAGATCTACACTCTACAATTGTTGTGTTAAAGGTTGGGTGGATTGTGGGTGTAGGGTTTTTGACGAACTGACGAACTGGGGAACTGAAAACTAGATCGTTAAAGGTTAAAAATTGCCCCTGTGAATGTTTTTTTTTTGGGGGGGGGGTAAAAAGGTTAAAAACTCGTCTTTACATATTGGACAACTGCACTATTGATTTATCCAAGACATGAACCATCTCAGTCCTTAATTCTGCAAAAAGTTTCCTGATCCTACAGGTTTCTTCGTCTTCACATTCTCCACAGGATTCATAAAATTTTTCTGAAACGCAGGGAATCAATGCTATGGGACCGTCAATGACACGCATCAAATGTGCTACTGTGATTTCGTTGGGATCCTTTCCCAAAGTGTAACCACCCTCAGCTCCTCTATTACTTTTGACAATCTGATGTGATTTGAGATCTCTAAGGATATTTTCTAAAAATTTATAAGGAATATTCTCTCTTTCTGAAATCACTTTCGCTGAAATAGGTGACTTGGAAGGATTATCATGTAGAAATAATATAGTCTTAATTGCGTATTTGGCTCTTTTCGAAAGCATATAGTTATTTTTTGAAAAGCCAAAGTACATAAATTCGAGTTGATTTTCATAAGCAAATAGTCCTACCAGTTGTTATAATGACAAATAAAATGTTCGGATGCTTAAAAAAATAATCAAAACACCCACCATGACTAAAAGTATTTTGGGGTTTAATTTTTTACAAATATAAGCCGCGAAGGGTGCCGCAATGACTCCGCCCAATATCAACCCCAAGACGGGTGCAAGACTCAGGTCTTTTACAAAAAACACAAAAGTGCTGGCACTTGCCAAGGACACAAATATTTCTACAAAATTGCCCGTCCCAATGGCATAACGGGGAATGTGACCTTTGCCCAGAAGCGTGGAGTTGACAATCGGACCCCATCCTCCACCTCCGATGGCATCGGCAAAACCACCAACACTGGCAAGATAGGGCAGGCTTTTATCCTGCTTTTTGACCGTCTTCTTTTTGTATTTGATGACTTTGGAAAGGATAATACAACCCATAACAAACAAATACACTGCGATAAAAGGCTTGATGGCATCCCCATCAACATTGGATAGAAAAATGGCTCCGATAATCGCACCACATACACCGGGAATAAGGATTTTTTTCGCCAAATGCCATTTTACATTCCCAAGTTTCCAATGTGAAAATCCAGAGGCAAGACTGGTAAATACCTGTGCAAAATGCACCCAAGCACTGGCAGTAGCAGGTGGAATCCCAATACCTAACAAAATGGAATTCGAACTTACCCCATAAGCCATCCCCAAAGCCCCGTCTATTGTCTGTGCCACAAATCCCACCAATAAAAACCAGAAAAACATTTCGTAATCCATGGCCGAATCCAACATGGGAGGGAAAGTTTTAAAAATTACAAGAGCCAACACAACTGCTGAAAAGACAAAAAATGCCATCCAGTAAGGTTCTTCTTTTATTTTTATGATTAACCTTTCCATATTCATGAACTCAAAAATACCCTACCAATATTATAATTCCTATCTTTTATATATGATTTAATCTCAAAAAGATTCATCAGCGATTTTAAACCTTACAGAAAACCCATAAGTCCTAGGATCACCCAATACTGCGGCAAAATGCCCTGCATTGCCTGCACCTGGAAGTAATTGTTCAAAATATTGGCTGTCAGTCAGATTTCTGCTCCATAAAAATAGAGAAGTCCCATTTGGAAATCTTAGCCCCATTCTGGCATTTACCAGTGCATAACCATCTATATTCAAGTAAGCAGATGGCGAAGGACTTGATGAGAATTCTGATCGATAAAAAATTTCAGAGGCAAAAAAGAATTTGCCTTCGGTATTTTTGAATTTCAAATCTTTGGTCCATTCACCTCCCAAAGAACCTGCCCATTTGGAAATTCCCGGTAATCTACCTCCTGAAACATCCTTAAAGCTTTCTCCTCCTACTTCCTCCAAGGGGACTGGTGCGTTGGTAAACTCAATGTACCTGCCATCTGTGAAGGCAATAGCGCCAAAAACAGATACATTCTTATGAAACTTTGTGGTTGCGTCCAATTCTACTCCTTTGACATTGACCCGTTCCGCATTGGCCAGATAACCTCTGTTCACGGACAGATCAGGGGTCTGCACCAATGTCTGAAAATTAGTGATGTCTGTGTTGTGAAGCACAAGGTTTACAGTAGTTCCTCTGGCAGGAGTGGTTTTGATACCAAACTCATAGTGAGAAACAAATTCAGGTTCTATACGCGCCAGCTCTGTCATGGTCCGGCCATTTTCCCGGGGAAGACCTCCCAAATTGATTCCGACTGGCTTAAAACTGGTTGAGTAAGTCCCAAAAGTGTTCACCTTATTATTAACTTTGTAAGCAAGTGTCAGCTGTCCGGAAAAATTGGATTCTACTACTTCTGCTTCAAATTCCTGATCGTTGTAAACGGAGTTTTTCAAAGCTATCAGCTCCGGATCATCTGTTTGAAGACCACCATAACTGGTTCTCTGGAAAAACACGCTTTTCTGGTCATAATTCCACCTCAAGCCAGGCAAAACACTGAACTTCTCTGTCACTTTCCAGTCCAATTGACCAAATACTGCTCCTGAAAAACTCTTTAAACTATTCCTGGTCCTGATACCATAGCCCTCCAATAATCCGGGGGTTTCCCATAGTGGATTTTGATTGTTTTGGACAAACCTCCACTGATGCATTCCTGATTCTTCAGAATGAAAAGGGGTAGACCTTAAATCCTGCCAAAGGCTGTATACACCGACCACTCCCGAAAGTTTTGAATTGAAATCTCCCGCATAGCGGATCTCCTGAGAAACCTGATCATGTTTGGATGGAGCCTGGGATAAGGTCAATGCCTGCAATCCTGTGAAATCCCTGTCATTGGAAGGATCCCAATTCCAATATCTCCAAGCTGTGGTTGATGTCAGTGTTCCTCCACCGATTTTAGAATCCACATTGACGGAGACACCTCCCATGTCATTACCTGACCTCCATGGAGTATCATGGTCAATTAACCTGTCAAAAGGATTGGCAGATGGAAGACTGTAACCTAAGTCATTGATGATACTCCCAAACTGCCTAAAATCTGCTCTTTGCGTCTGTACCACTCCTGCCACTACCTGTGCATAACCGTCGGGCCTCTGTCTTGTAAAATCTCCGGCAATGAGTATTTCTGTTTTTTCGGAAGGTAAATACAACAACTGTCCTCTTATTCCAAGGTTATTAAGATCATTAGTGAATTTTTGTGTATTGGTATTGTATATAAGCCCATCTCTTTTGGTTCCTGTAAAAGATACCCTTCCTGCCAATTTTTCTGTTATAGGTCCAGTCAATGAACCTCTGGTCTGTACAAAGCCATAGTTGCCCATGCTGCTTTCAAGTGTGAGCTCATTTTGAAATCGTGGTCTTTTCGTTGTAATGTTAAATGCACCAGCTGTCGTATTTTTACCGAAAAGTGTTCCTTGCGGCCCCCTTAGTACCTCAATTTGCTCCACATCAATAAAATCCAGGGATGTCACAGCAGGTCTTGCATAATATACCCCATCGATGTAAAAACCCACTCCCGGATCAATCCCATCATTGGTCAGACCAAAGGTGGATCCCAAACCGCGGATATTCAGTGTTGTATTCCTGGGATTAGAAGAATATAGCTGCACAGAAGGTACCAATTCTTTGAGTCGGTTGACATTGAAAGCCTGCGCGTCTTCCACCAAAGCCCCGGAAACCACACTAATGGGAATAGGTACTGCCTGGATTTCTTCCTGCCTTCTTCTTGCTGTGATGACGATTTCAGAAAGCAGGTTATCTTCTTCCAAGGCAAGTACAATCGGTGCGGTAGGCTTATTTGACAATTGAATTTCGAATGTTTCAAACCCAACTGCACTAATGGTGATTTTGAAAGGATATTCTATTTCTGGAGTAATGGAAAAGTTGCCCGATTCATCCACCAAGGTAAACTGTTTGGCAGATTTAATGGCAACCATAGCATCAGGAATGACTTTACCTGTTGGATCTGTAATTGACCCTGTGATCTGGTCTTGGGCAGTGACACTGTGGACTGCAAAGACTAAAAATGCCGCAAAGAGTAGATTTAATTTCATAAGAGATAATTGAAAGATCTTTAACAATACCTAACTAACCCTATCATTTAGATAGGAATTACCGCAAATGTATGGAATAAGTTTTAAATTTTACCAAGCTTAAAATAAAATCTAATTCAACTAAGCAAAAACATCCAATTCAGGTAAAAACCGGAGAAAGGATTAATGTGTACCATTTCTACACTTGGGTATTTTTTCTACAATATTAGAACCAACTTTTAATCTTTTTTCACCCTTGAAAGGCCCTATGGGCTTCATAAAAATGAGGCATAATCTTAGGTATCTTTGATTAAAACCTCATTAACCGAGTATTTCAAATGAAAAAATCTTTTACATATCTGATTACATTACTGATTGTTTGCTGCTCTTTACTCACAATCCAAAATTCCTATAGTCAAGGAACAACAACCTCCGGTTTGACTGGATTGATTACAGATGATATGGACGAGCCATTACCTGGCGCTACCATCCAGGCCAGACACACACCCTCCGGTACATCTTATACAACTGTCACCCAACCCAATGGCCGATATACCATTCCAAACATGAGGACTGGAGGACCATATACAATAGAAATCTCATTTATTGGTTTTGAAACTCAAGTTTACAATAACATTACACTCCGCCTAGGACAGCGATTTGTATTAGATGCCCAAATGAGTGATGAGGATTTTGCATTAGATGCTATCGAAATCAGGGGCTTTAAAGACAATCTCCTGAATGATGAAAGAACTGGTGCAGCCACTACAATCAACAGAGAAGCCATTACCACCATGCCCACACTGAGCAGAAGCGTTCAGGATTTCACCAGGTTGACACCTCAATCCTCCGGTGATTCCTTTGCGGGTCAAGACCCAAAGGCCATCAACTTTTCTTTGGATGGTAGTATTTTTAACAATTCTTTTGGTTTATCGGGCTCTATTCCTGGAGCACCTACCAATTCTACCCCAATTTCTTTGGAAGCGATTGAAGAGATTCAGGTGAACATAGCACCTTATGATGTGACCCAAGGGGGCTTCACCGGTGCTGCCATCAATGCCATCACCCGATCAGGGGACAATGAATTCCGTGGTTCCGCTTTTATCAACAACAGGAATGAAAGATTTGTAGGCAGCAATGCCAGAGGTTCTGAAGTAGTGACAGACGATTTTAATGTTCAACAATTTGGATTCAGGTTAGGTGGGCCAATTATCAAAGACAAACTTTTCTTTTTTGTATCAGCAGAATCTGAAAGAAGATCCGACCCAAACTCTCCATTTATAGCCGATGGCCCGGGAAGATCCGGCGCTAATGTCACTCGGGTACAGCAATCTGATATGGATAATATGAGGGACTTTTTGGTTTCCAATTACAACTATGACCCTGGCATGTATGAAGATTATAACTTGCCGACCATCTCTGATAAATTTCTTATCAAATTAGATTATAACATCAATGAAAACCACCACCTAAGTGCTAGATTCAATACGCTCTTATCCTCAAGGGAACGTCCTGTAGCCAGGACCTCCCTTGGGTTTGGGGGCAGAAATCAAAACTTGTTTTCATTGAATTTCCAAAATTCCAACTACCTCCTAAATGACAATATCTATTCTGGTATTGTGGAGTTGAATTCCTCTTTCGGCAATAGGTTTTCAAATGAACTCAGGTTTGGTTTGACCTCCAATAGAAACTTCAGAAGTTGGGAAGGCGGAAACTTCCCAATGGTCGACATCTTGGAAGGTGGAAGAAATTACATGTCTTTCGGAACAGACCTACTTTCACCAAATAGGGCTCTAGAGACAGATACCTGGCAGTTTCAAAACAATTTTTCAGCATATTTGAATAATCATACCCTTACAGCAGGTGTCAACTTCGAGTATTTCAACTTCAACTACACCTTTACTCCTACTTTCTTTGGGCATTATGTGTTTAACTCGCTTGATGATTTTTATGCCAGTGCTGGAGGAGAAGAGGTAGAACTGAGGAGATTTCAAAGAGGGTTCTCCGCATTGCCTGGAGGGGATATTCCTACTGCCAATACACAGGCATTTATAGCAAGTGCCTATGTACAGGATGAAGTGAATGTCACCAACAATTTAAAAGTTACTTTGGGTTTGAGGTTAGATGTGCCTTTCTATAACCAGACAGCGAGATTCAATCCTCAAGCCGCAGAATTGGATTTTAGAAGGCCAGATGGAAGTCCGATCCAAATAAATACTGACCGGCTTCCTGATCCACAATACATGTGGAGCCCTAGAATGGGATTCAATTGGGATGTCATGGGTGACAGGACTTTTCAAGTTCGTGGTGGAACAGGCCTTTTCTCAGGAAGACCTATTTACATCAATATTTCCAACATGGTCAATACCAATGGGGTATTGCAGGGTCAGGTCAGAGAAGACAACACGACAAATTTCCCATTTAGCCCTGACCCAAATGCCTATATCCCTCAAAATCCAGGAACACCTGAAACCTATGATTTAGCCTATATTGATCCGGGATTCAGAAATCCACAGGTTTGGAGAAGTAACCTTGGAATTGACAAAGAATTGTTTGCCGGTATTGTGGGTACTTTTGAAGGTATTTATACCGCTCAGGTTTCCGATTTATTGTTTTACGATTCCAATTTGAATCCTTCCACGAGAAACCTTGCTGGTCCGGACAATAGACCGCTTTATGGGTTTTCTGATGAAGCCAATAGAAGAAACCAAAATATAACCAATGCAGTAGTGCTTGACAACACTTCTCAAGGATATTCCTACAGTTTGACTTTTCAGCTAACAAAAAACTTCGACAATGGACTTCATGCCATGGCTGCCTACAACTATGCTGTGGCCAAAAATATGGTCGATGGAAATACCCAACATTTCCTCTCCTATGAGAATATCCATTCTGTCAGAGGAGGTAATTTCCCTGAATTGGGCTTTTCTTTGGACGACCAAAGACATAGAATCATCAGTTCGGTAGGTTATAGAAAAGAATACGCGAAAAACATGGCATCCACCATTTCTTTATTCTATGAACTGAGAAATCAAGGTGTTGAGTCTTATGTGTATAACACAGATGTCAATGGAGACCAGATCGTAGGAAATGACTTGTTGTTTGTTCCGACAGAATCACAGCTTCAGGAAATGCAATTTGAGCCTTTGACTGTAAACGGTACTACCTTCACCCAAACGGATCAAAGGGCCCTATTTAATGATTTCATTATGCAGGATCCGCACCTCAGCACAAGAAGAGGTAGATACGCAGTCAGAAATGGTGTTCAGTTCCCAGTAGTTGGAAGACTTGACCTATCCTTTATGCAAGAGTTTTTTGTCAATATTGGTGACAAAAGGAACACCATACAGGTAAGGGCTGATATCTTCAACTTCACCAACATGATTAACAGTAATTGGGGCGTAGGGCAGATCATTGCCAATGAATCACCAATTGGGATCACTAACATTGACCCGGTGACGAATGTACCGACTTACCAATTGAACCCATCAGGAAGCGAATTACCAAACCGTACTTTCGTCAGAACCGCCAATATTGGAGACGTATGGCAGATGCAGTTGGGGGTGAGGTATATTTTTAATTGATGAGTATAGTTAAAAGTAGGTTTGGGCTGAGTGGAGGAGTTGGCACTCGGTTGCTTTGCGGGACTTTTGAGTAAAGAGTTTTTAACCCAAAATATCTCGTTTCAAATCTAGTCTTATGTGATGAAGATTTTTGAGCCATTCGTGGAGACACGAACGGCGGCGAAAATAGCGAAGCATTCTGCGAAAATCTGCGAGATCTGAGGGAGATTGTTGGGGTTTCCAGGAAGTGGAGGCGTTATCAGACAGTTGTACCGCTGGACCTTGAGTTTGAGTTTTTAACCCAAAATACCTCGTTTCAAATATAGTCCTATGTGATGAAGATTTTTGAGCCATTCGTGGAGACACGAACGGCGGCGAAAATAGCGAAGCATCCTGCGAAAATCTGCGAGATCTGCGGGAGATTGTTGGGGTTTCCAGGAAGTGGAGGCGTTATCAGACAGTTGTACCGCTGGACCTTGAGTTTGAGTTTTTAACCCAAAATATATCGTTTCAAATATAGTCTTATGTGATGAAGGTTTTTTAGCCGTTAGTGAGGACACTAACGGGGGCAAAGGTTTGGAAATGTTAAAGGTTGCGCGGATTGTCGGTGCAGAAGATTTCGTCGTTGTGAGTGGGGTTGAAACCCGAGGTTATTAACATTTGACCGCTTTGGGGTCTTAGATGATCTATTCCCTAGAGATTATTCCTGTTGTATTTCCAACTACAAAAGAACTCTAAACAGAGGGTTTCTCCCCTCTCCATTAAGGGAGTGGGGTTGGGGGTGAGGGTATTAGTGATTGTAGAATCGATTAATTGTGATTGGGCGGATTGTGGATGTGGTACTGTCGTAAACGGACTTTTAATACCTTTTTGAGCTATAAGCTCAAGAATCATAATTCCGAAGGTGCAACCTTCGGATAACGCACCACCTTTGCCAGCAAATGGATTCTATGGCCGTAACTTAAAAAAAGAGAACCTCATTTCTATTGAGCTCTAAGCCCTATTTCCATTATATTTCTACTGTATTTATACCGTATTTCTACTTCATATCTAAAAACTATAATTATACCTTCTCTTATTTTTACTTAAGACATCCATAAACAGGTAAAACATTGGCCCTTGAGACAAATCAACTTGCCTGTTGTTTCCTCTGGTATTGAGCTGAACGATATAGCCTAATTCTATTCGGGTCCACTCCCAGAACCTATATCCTATACCTACATAATTTCTGTTTTGTGAAAAGAAATTCGTACCGTAATCCCTCCCCCATTCAACATGCATTTCGGAGTATTGGGAAATATACCAGGTGTTGTTGGTGTAAAAATAATCTGTGTTAAGCGGTATTCTGGTTCTTAATCTATAGCGCACCCGCCAATTGTGATTAGGTCTTGTATCCCCATCTATTCCCCTCCACCTGGACTCAAATCTCAGCCTGTGCGTGAAATTAAAACGGTTGTAATACACATAATTGTTGATCTGCAAGGTAGTTCTCATTTCCCTTTCAAAGGGCCTGTCGAGGTCAGATTCCAATGGATATCTTGGAGCTGAATAAAATATCCCCATCGGGTTCAAACTTACTCGGGTCAACTTGGTAAACTGATAGGCAATCCAAGGCCTGATACTCAGTCTTAGAGGAGCATCCCAAATATCACCTTGACCCAATTGACTCTGCCTTCTATACACTACATCTGCTTCCCAAGCCCACTTGGTGGTGTCGTTGAAAAAATCAGAAACATAATATTTGGTATACATCATTCTGTTATCCAGAAATTCCAATTCATCCTCCTGTGCAAATGTATGCGCAACACCTAAAAAGAGGGATATAAATGTTAAAATTAAAACTTTCTTCATCTAGGTTTGAGTAACTACAGGTTCAATAATCTTTCAATTCGACTTGGAATGTTTTCTCTCCTCAAGGCACGGTCAAGTCTCACCACTTCTTCGGTATCGCTTCTTTTCACCAATTCCTTCAGTCTGTTTTCTAGTTTCCGGAATTTCTCCAAGTTGTTTTGCAAATCCTTACAGTTTCGGGATTCGAACAGATTTTCAGCATAGGCATTGAACAATGGCCCAGTCCCTTTGCCATATATGGCAGGTAATATCTTAGTCTCTATATCCCTTTCAAAGAATGGGTTTGGGGAAAATCTGGTGAATTCTTTGTCAAGCCGCTCTGGCATATTTTCAATGAAGAGGATTTCATCATGTTGGTTGATCAGATAATCCAGCATACAGGTCAGCTCCTTACCCAACCTTACTTTTTCATCATAATCTTCTGCATCAAGGTATTCATTCTGAAGTCTCTGAAGGGTATTGTTATGAATCACACGGTAAATTCTATAATCCAGTGGCATTTCTTCGAAAGTGCGGTCTTCAGGAATAACCTGTAGAAAGGAGTACATCGCGTCAGCTCTTGTTTTTAGCTGGACAATCTGATTATCCAAACTATCAATTGTAGCTTGTTCGTCAAAAATCCTGATTTCCATAAAAGAGTAGTCTAAGTATTCATCAGTCCGTTGCTTCAAGGTATCTGTGAATGCTTCTATCTGTTCCATCAACCTGTGCGGAGAATCAACATAAATCCCCAAATCAAATGTTGCTTCTTTTTCTACACCGGCTTCCTCATAGGTAAAACTATCTGCCTGATTCAGATTTGGTAGACCATTTGGATAATAGTTTGGTCTATAAAGAAAATCAAAAAAGCCCTCTTCGGTCAATTCAATTACCTCCAGCATGTCCTGAGACTTTCTACGGGCATGGTCTATAAAACCAAAAATATAGGGCAGACTGTCAATTCTATCTCGGTTCAGGATAAACTTGGCATTACTTAAAAAGTCATTGTATTCATCCAACATGATATTAAGTCTTGGCTGCACGCTTCTGATCAATCTTTCTTCTTCTTCAGGGTATACAAACTTAAATCTTCGGGTCAATTTAAAAGCAGGATCTTCTCTTTCGTCTGTTAAACCCTCTGAAAATCTATTAAACCTGTATAAAATATTATCCAGTATAGAATTGCCTTCAACCTGTTCGGTTAATTTTTCATCAATCTCTGTGTAGCCATTTTGAAAAAGCACTCCAAAACCTTCTTCGCTGATTCTAAAGTCAATTTCTTGAATCTGCCCATCTGAATCTTCTAATTTTTGAATTACATCTTCATAAGCGATATCTACATCTACCGTACCTGCTGTTTCATTAAACTTATTAAGTTTTAATAAAAACCCATCTCTATAGACCCGTGATTCTTTAATTTCATCTCCATTATTGATATACCTTAGAATCAAGTCACCATCAAAAAATCCTTCATCGTTTAGATTACCTCTTAGAAAATTTTTACCTTGAAGATCATCGAATTTAAATTCACCTACTGCAATCCCATTTTTAAAAGTGAAGTTTCCTCCATTCGTTTCTGGTAATCTTCTGTTGTCTTTAATTGTAACAACCTCAATCATCCAATTCCCTTCTGGTATGCCATTCAAATAATTAAACTTTGCACTTCTTTCGATTCCATTTAGAAGATACTCTAAACCCATAGATCTTCCTTCGGTTAAAGATTTGATATCCAAATCCAAATCCGAAAGCTTATATTCCCATTGACCATGGAATCGATTTTCCTGATACTTACCATTTATTTGTAACTTTCTGATTGAATTTGAAAGCAATTGATTATACAGTTGGGAGATGAAATCATAGTTGCCCTGCTTTACAAAAAGAGTATCATCCATATAATATTGCACCTTCTCTATACCTAAAAATTCTTCTAAGTATATGGTATCTCTTTCAACCATTTGAAGATTTTGGCCATTAGCCTGCACCAG
This sequence comes from Mongoliibacter ruber, assembly GCF_003003005.1. Lineage (GTDB taxonomy): Bacteria > Bacteroidota > Bacteroidia > Cytophagales > Cyclobacteriaceae > Mongoliibacter > Mongoliibacter ruber. The sequence goes on along the minus strand of NZ_PVTR01000011.1, from coordinate 53,517 downwards.
AATAAAGAAAAACCAAAAGATATTTATTGCTTTTTTTACCATTATCTACCTCCTGTAATTTCTAAATAGAAAATATCCACCTTCTAGCATCATTGAAAACATAGCCCCTTGTTCCGCTCTGTCTAGTTTACTTACCCCTACATAGGATCTTGCCCTAAAAAAGAAATTCCCCACTTCTCCACTTAGACCGAAAGTCATGCCTGTATCGAAGCGATTAAATCGCTGAGGATCATACTGAAAATCATTCATAATAAAAGGACTATAATTCTCACTCAAATTACTTGAAAGCCTATAACTAAACTGTGTGCCTAGAAAAAATCTCCAATCAATCGTTCGGAGTTCTGGTAACATAAAAGAAACATAAAGGGGAAAATCGAGGTGGTTGTTTTTTATTAAAATATTTTGTTGACTATGCCTAAAATTTCGTTGCGCAAAATGTACTCCATAATCAATAAAGCTGACTTGACCCAAAGGTATAAATCCTTCAAGCCCTAAATTGAAACCACCAGCCATAGTTAGATCCCGAAAATGATTACTCCAATAAATTCCGCTAGAATTGACCCCCCCGATGATCATGACATCATTTAGAAAATAAGGCAAATTTGAAAGATCAAGGATATTTTCAGTTTCTTCAATTTCTTGATCTTCTTCCTGAGAAAAACCTGAAACAGGAAATAAAATAAAAATAATCAAAATAATCTCAATTAATTTAAATTTGGATGTACACCAGTATTGATCTAACATAGAGCTTAATCTTGTGTGGGGTTACTAGATTTAAAGTTAAAGGTAATACTTATTTATTCCTTTAACGAATCAATACAATTGGAAATATATTCCATATGCTAGGTTGAACTGAAATAAAATCAAACCAGGACTTGCTGTAAAGTCATATTCTCCTGTTCTGTTTCTAAAAATCTCTCCTTCTCCAAATTGGATTGGAGCCAGTACATTTACATGTGTAAAGAATCCAAAGTGAGGTGAGAAAGGTATTTTAATTCCTCCTTCTATACTAAATGCAAATTTATTAAAAGATTCAAAATCAGGATTTAGAGAATTTACAGCAAAATTCCCCAATCTAACTCCTCCATAAGGCATCACTGCGGGGTCATTGTCATTTCTTTCATAAAATACCCCCATCATAAAGGATCTCACTTGAGCTTCTCCTAAATTTTCCCATGGCTCCCACTTCAATGGTTTGTATTTAATCGACGTTGGACCACCTATATAGGTGGCGTCCAGCATCAGGCCATTTTCGAATTTATAATGGAGTGAGGTCTGAAAACTAAAATCCTCCATTGGCATTACTATTCCTGAAGGGGTTTTGACATTTCCGCCAACACGATAATTAGGAGACAACCTTACCCCAAATCCCTGTCCTATGGCTTCCAGTCCAGACATAACAATTAAAACGAAAACTAAAACTATAAACTTTGTAAATCTCATTTCAATCTTACTTTCGGACGGTTTCAATATAAGTAATTTCAAATGGAACAATTTGGGCCAATTTATCTTCTTCTTCAATGAATTCCTCGAATAAAGGCAGATACTCATTTCCAAAAAACCTGATTAACGCCCTATCTGATAAATATTCTGACGGAATATTACAGGCTCTAAGAACTGATAAACTGTCATCACCAGGAAATCTAGCTACTATAAAGTATTCTTCTCTTACAGTATCAAATCTTACCAATCCATCAACTGAATTCCAAACCCTTACTTGTTCAAAATCCTGTAGCCATGGACAAGGTGTTGCTTCCTCAAAATCAAGAATGTTTGTACAAGATGTTGATAAAATCGACGAAGAAACCAAAATGAATACTATCCTAATTGCGTACTTAAGCATAAAAGATTCTCAATTATTGATGATATTTTCTAACCTATCTCGGTTATCTCTCCCGATTCTCAACTTTGAAAAGTAGTCTACAAAGAAATAAAACATCGGACCTCTAGTCATATCTATTGTTCTCCCGTCTCCCCTAAAGTTATACTGGTGAATATATCCCACATCTATTCTTGCCCAATCCCAAAACCGATAACCTAACCCTACAAAATTTCTATTTTGAGCAAAATGGTTAAGTCCAAATCTCGGACCTAACTCTATATGCATTTCATGGTAGTTGGTGGTATAGAGAACATTATTATCATAGAAATGCTTTCCGTTAAGTGGCACCCTAAATCTAGTCCTTTGTCTTAACCTATAATTCCATGTTGGCCCCATAGGTTCATCTACACCCCTCCACCTACTTTCAAAACGCCACCTGTGAGTCATATTTACCCACTCCTTACCAGCCTTTTTAATATATGCATCTTGGGTGATCTCCAGCATGCTTCGTAATTCGTATTCCCTGTTTCCTATCAAGTTGACATCAGAAGGTTGCCCTTGTCTTGGATCACTTACATAAAGACCTATTGGATTGAAATGGACCCGGGTAAACCTCCCAAATTGATAAGCGATAAAAAACCTGGCACTTGTCCTCAATGGTTGCTCAACAAAATTATTGTTGGTTAGACCACTTTGCCTTCTATTGATAATATCAAAATAATAAAACCATGTTTTTGACTCAGAGAGATAGTCCAAGAAAATGAATTTCGTATAATAGACCCTTTGATCCAACATCCTTCTGTCAGGCCGATATACTGAAGCTTCTTCATCTAGAATCTGAGAAAAAGAACTGGTATGACAACAAAATACCGTGCAGAGTGCAAATACTGCTACTTTTAAATTAAACTTCATTTAAAATAAATTATAGATCAATAATTCTCTTAATTCTGCTAGGATTGGATTCTCTTCTTAATCTCCTCTCCATAGACCTGGTCTCACTATCGGGTTTATTGGCAATTTCAATCAGGCTATCAAATGCGTCGTTCATTTCATCAATCAAATCAGGTAATTCTCTAAAATCATCTACATTTATTATTCTCTCTCTATAATCAGGCAGAAGATAATCAACTGCCGCGAAATAGATATTTCTCTTAACTCTTGTTTTGATATCATGCCTGTCCATATAAGGATTGTATGATATTTTGGTGTAAGCTTCATCCAATTGTTGTAGTCTTTTTCTCACTTCGCCAATAGGGTAATATGCTTCGTAGTAGGTTTGGGCCATGTTAATGATTTCCAATCCCTTCTCTTGTTTGTCTTCAAACCCTTCGACCGTACTATATTCCTGCATCATCAAATCCAATTTCCTTTGGTAATTCTGATACATGGATACATGGAATCTTGTAAGGACAATACCTTCTTCATCTATGCCTTCGACCCCTCTTTCAATGTCATAAGTGTCTGAAACTTTTTGAATACTATTTATAAGATCTTCTTCAAGCTGTTGAGATACCATATCCCTTTCAATTTCAATGATCATATCCTTGAAGTAAAGATCGAGTTGGTCAACAATTTTTCCTTTTGCCTGAACATAGTTTCTGATATTAAACACAACATCATCACTAATTGAAAAATCTACAGGATTTTCTATGATACGTTTTCTTTCTTCCCCATCAAAAGTATACCGTACTGTATCAACCTTTTCGATTCCTTCTATCCCAGACCTGTAGTAGGTTCTTTTACTTTGATACTTAAAACTTTCACTTTTAAGCAATTCAATATTATCTTCCAAAATTTTAAAATTATTGAGAATGTTTTGAGCAAGTCTAAAAGAAAAGGACAAGGAATCTGTTTTTTGCCTATTTAAAGATAGAGTCGTATTATTTACAAATTTTTCCAAATCAGAAGTATAGTTTGCAAGAAGTGTTTCGCTTTCCTCCAATGCCTCTTTCTCTTTACCTGTAAAAGTATATTCAAACCTTCTTGTGCCGCCTGGACGAAGTTTCTCTATACCATCGAGATCCAAGCCTGCCACGTATTCCCTTTCAATGAACAAAGAAAATATTTCGTTTAAAACATCATTTCCGTATTTCTGGGAGATTGCTTCTTCACTGAAAAACGGGAAACCATCATCAAACCCAACTCCAAAGAAATCTTTCCCTATGGTATAGTCAATATCATCAAGACCTCTTTTGACATTACTCAATTTTTTTTCTACCCTGGTAAGTTCGATATCATGAAAAGAAACATTATTAGTAAGGTCTTTTTGTAATATTGAAGTTAAAAACCCATTATCATACACTCTTTTTTCATAAAACTCGGCTGAATCCTTGGTGTAAGAAAACTCCCATTCTCCATCAAAAAATTGGTCTTTACTGAATCTCCCCGTAACTTTTGTTTTATTCCCATGAAGATAACCGTCAAACAAAAAATTATCGATCATCCTGCCATCTTCAAAGTTGGCTATCATCAAAATTTTTCGGTCCTTCTGTTGGCTACTTTCTACTTTATGTTCTTCCAGTCTCCAAATCCCAACAGCTTTCCCGTCCTTATAGGATGCCTCAAGTTTTTGAACAATGCCATCGGCAGTAGACTGAACTTGAAACCTGTCATTAACCGTGCTGATATTTATTTTAAAAATATTATTCTGATAAACCCACTTTTCATTTTTTAATCCATCAGCATATGTCCCAGTGATTTTTCTTTGGAAAAAATTATCTAAACTATCTAAATTTTCAGATGAAAAGGAAAAATTGCCATGAAACACTTTTTCATCATCTTCATTCCGATAAAAACCATATCTAACCTTTCCCTCTTCATGCTCCTTGAGAAAGAAACTTCCCTCAAAAACTTCTTGTTTTTTTTGCTGGCCAAGTACAATATTTGATGTGAACACTAACAGAAAAACAAAGAATAAATAAAATCTCATATATGTTCAATTAATGTTATATTAGCTTTATTTGGTTTAAATTTTACCTAAAATTGGAAATAGCTAAACTAATTAGACTACTGTTTTTTGAATTGGGATGACTTATTTTAATTTAATTTTCACGATTTTGGCATCAATAAATTTGCCAAAAGGATAAAAAGTACCAAAAAAATGAAAACTACTAAACTTAATCTAGCTCTAATCATTGTCTCTTGCTTACTCGTTTTAAGCTGCATGTCTAACCGAAAGGCCCTTAGCCAGTGGATTGGCGCAAATGCAAATGAATTGATTGAAAAATGGGGAGATCCTGATCAGATAGAAACTGAGGGAATGTATACAATATGGACTTACGACCGTTTTGATAGTAAATTTCCCGGCACGACTGGATCAAGATCTACAGCTACCAATGATGATGGTTCATCTCCTTACGATACTGCTGAAGCAGTGAAATTCATCATCAATACAAGTAACCGAACAATATTAAGGTATGAGTTGGTAAATAACGATCAGTAGATACTTGAGAACAAAATAGCAATCTATTTGACCTATTAGATCCCTTTTAAAGCTAATCAAAGGCCTTCAATCAATTCACAAAATACAATATTGAAATTTTAAAAATCATTTCATTTCTTTGAATGGGTTGGTACCTGATTTCTGGATTAATACCTATTTCATCATTGATTTTAAAGACACCACCGCCTCCAATGTTTACAGAGTTGGTTGAAATCCTTCCTATTGGATTAAATTCATAAACTCTTGTATAGTGTCCATATCCAAAAGTGCCATACCACTGTCTTTCTTTTTCAGTAAAATAATACCTGGCATTGATGTCATAAGCCCTTGCATTACCCGTAGATGGAACAAATAGGGTAAATGAAGGCGCTATTGAAAAATAATTGATGGGGAAAAATTCCCCAGTAAAATTTATCCCGTAAAACCAGGTTTCACTAGGCCATTCGTATCCATGGTAAACTCTTACCTGATCTTTGTATTGAGCATAAGCCGTAGACAAAAGAGTTGAAAAAATAAAAACTAACAAAATTTCCTTAATCACCTTCGACATTCGTAATGTTATTAAAATGCAAAATCTCTAGTTAATGGTCTTCTTCTTTCCCTAAAGTCAATCGTGTACATGACATTTAGCCTAATTATATGCCTATTTCGGTAGACACCTGGCAAAGCAGTTGGACCATAAGTCCACATATGTCCTCCAAAAAACATATAATTGTTTAAAGTATATCCTATAGCTGTGTAGACCCTATTTTCCTCAAAGATATTCCACACCTGTTTCCCTGATTCAAAGAAAAATTCGTTCGATGGAGCAATGAAAAAAGTTTTATTCTCCATCCTCGGTTTGTTTAGAGGAACATAAGCGGTGATTTTATATCTCCAACGGTCTGTATAATCAAATTCAGCTGCCAGATTATTGTTTCTTTTAAACCTGTGCTCAAATCTAAATTGATGCAGGATTTTGATAGGACCCACACCTTGTGTCAATAACCACTGGTGCCAAAATCTTGGCTCAAGAACGGAATCTACAAATTCAGGATTCCCACGATCTGGGGAAAAATTCCACACTAAGGTAGGTCCAAAGGTGACCTCAAAATTATCTGTAAATAGGTATGTAAAACCAAACCTGTTATACAACTGACTCATCCTTCCTACAAAGTCCCTTGGATTGTTTGCGCTATTTCTTCTCCTGTAATGATTTTCCTGATACCAAAACCATTTATCAGTCATTCTCAACTTAAGATACAGACCATTCCAGTTTTCAGTAGTCCCAGGTAAATTGACTCGTTCAGGAACTTCAGGAGCCTCTTGAGCTTGCACATTAATTATTGACAAACTGCTTAAAAACAATATAATAAAGCAAAGGCGTGTGACGTACTTTAATTCAATCATCATTTATATATCAAGCATTGACTCAATTCTACTAACATCCATTCTCCTATTGATCCTATTTTCTAGGCGACGTGTATCTGCTTCTCTTAACTCTCTCATTCTCACATCCAATAATTCAAGTTTGTCAATCCAAATCTTTATTTGTGTATAATCTCTTTCACTTTTAATTGACTCAAAATAATGCTCTATTAGAACCTCAGCAGCTTCATATAATCTTGACTTGGCCCGCTGATCATATCTCGAATAGGTAAAAGGATTAAAAACTTCTTCTTGATAAAGTTTATCAAGGTTATCTACAATTTCATGAAGTGTTTGAAGTCTGGAATGCTGTTCTTCCATATCTTCAAGTAAATCCAAAATAATCCTAGCATTTTCTTTTTTCTCAGCGAACCTATTGAGCTTACTGTATTCTTCCAGCTTGCTCTCAAATTCTTCAATCAGGATATTTTGATGAACAGATAAAAGGACCACTGCATCTCTGTCGTCAATCCCTTCGGTATTGATATAAATTTCGTCCAATAAAAGTTTTCTATCTTGTATTTGGTTTTCAATTGACCTCAAGTCTGAATCTCTTTCAATCTGGGATAAAGAATTATCTACATAGGATTTTGTACTCAATAAAGAACTTGCTAACTGAGTGAAATAATCAGTCATTCCTTCATAAAACCCAAGTTCAAAAGCAGATAAGTCAAATTCCAATTCTCTGACAATAGTATCTCCATCATATATGTATTCTATTCTGTCAACTTCCTCAATAAATGGCAATCCCGTTTCAACCATGTATTCTACATCGTAATACTGAATCTCTTTTGACTTAAAAAGTTCGATTAACTCTTCAAATTCTTCAAGTCTTTTAGCTCTGAAATCAAAGTAGGCATTGGCATACGCCAAGCTATCTGACCGTTGTCTATTTATCCTTAAACTATTTCTATTGGAATAGTCTCTGACAATTCTTTTAATTCTATCAAATTCAATAGGTAAATCTTCAATCGCTTTTTGTTGGGTTCGACTAAGGTCAAAAACAAATCTTCTGGTGTGTACCGGATACTCTATTAAGTCTCCATCTTGGTTTACAAAAGACTCATCATATCTCAAGACATTTGTGAGAAACTCTGAAATAAAAATATTTGCTTCTACTTGCTTTTGATATTGTTCTGATGAAGCCAAAATTCCATCATTAAAAAATATTCCTGACTTTTCATCAGCAATCCTAAAGGGAACCTTCTCACCACTATTTAGCCTATTGAGCTTAGCTATAGTCTGAAAAAAAACTAAATCTCCAAGGTTCTCACCAGTCTCAAGGTTACGCTTCACCAATCCCAAGAGAAATCCATTTTCATAATTCCTTACTTCACTTACTAAAACATCCCCTTGCTGATAAACAAATGTCCATTCACCATTCATTACTCCTCCAGGTAACAATTCTCCACGGATAAAATTGGACCTATCATCGATAAAAGTTCTATATTGAAACCTTCCTTTAAGGTCACCTTCTTCAAAAATAAGGTCATCAACTACTGACTTTTTTCTTAACTCTCCTTCTCTATATTCATTCTCCTCAAAAATCCATTTTCCCTCTGGGGCTCCATTTAAATAGGATGCTTTAAGTATTATTTGTTGGCTGTTGATGTCATACTCTAATTTAAAATCTTTGACATCCTCTAAAAGTACATTGTGCTTTTCTTCTCTATAATTCCAAGTTCCGGTTTTTTGATCTTTCTCATATGAACCAAATATTTCCGTCCTGTAAAAAATGGTCTTATCTTCAATATCCCTCTCTTTGCGAATAAACTTGAATTCACCTTGTTTGAGAATTGCGTCACCCTCTCCTTTTACAAACTCAAATTCGCCTTCTCCTCTTAACCCATTAAAAGTGTAATCGCCTGAATATTTCTCCTGCCCAATTGCTGAATTGGCATACCAAAACAGCATCAAAAGCAATAAATAATTTTTCATAAAAATTTAAATAGGTTTCAATGTTATGTATTTAGGAACATCATTCCTGAATTGTGGAATATGTCGAAATTGTGTAGAAATTATCTACATAACAACCCCAAAAGTGCTTAAAAAAATAAGAACGACCAATTGATTTAAGTGTTTTTAACGCTAAATTGAAATTTAGCCTCCTTAAAAAGTTGAAAAGTGATAAAAAATATGTGTTGACCTACATTAAAGATAAAAATTAATTCATTGAAACCAACAATTTGACAAATCCCAAAGCACCTGATTCGGACTCCGTACTTATCGTACCGCTTCTTTTTTCCAATACATAAATTTCGACTTCTCTGTACTTGTTTTGAAGGGCAAATTTTTTAATATCTTCTTCTGCTTCAATCAAAATCATTTCTTCCTGATCCAACTGATCATTGCCGTATTTGAGAAAATACTTAAAATCAGCCTCGGCTTGAGGTTTATTTTCCAAATAGGTGATTTTCACACAGTCTTCCTGTCTAAATAAAATAAAACTGAAAAGAAATAATATGATAACAGTCTTTCCCATAGGCCAAATGTCTTATCAAGATTGATTTACTAACCATAAACCAAAAAGAGAGCCAAAATAAGCTCTCTTTTTCTTTTTTAATACCCCAAAGTCTTCATCATGCTTTCTGAACTTTGCTCAGGTGCAAACAGCCAATGCTTGATGCTTCCGTCTTTTTCCCTGTCAATGATCACGTGCTTAGGCGCAGGTATCAGGCAATGCTGAATCCCTCCATAACCTCCAAGTGACTCCTGATAGGCTCCCGTATGGAAGAATCCCAAATATTGCTTCGTGCCTGTTTCGGCTTTGGGCAAGTAGATATTAAACTGATGGGCTTCTGAATTGTAATAATCCATGCTGTCACAGGTCAGTCCTCCCAAGTTGATATTGTGGTATTCCTGATTCCAGTTGTTCACAGCAAGCATGATGTATTTCTGATTGAGCCCCCAACTATCGGGCAACTGGGTGATAAAACTGCCGTCAATCATATACCATAACTCTTTGTCATTCTGCAGCTTTTCATCCAAAACAGAATACAAAACTGCGCCGCTCTCCCCTACTGTGTAGCTCCCAAATTCAGTAAAGATATTGGGTTCATCTGTATGATTTTTGGCGCACATCCATTTGATATTTTTGACAATTTGTTCTGCCATATATTGGTAGTCATAGTCAAAAAAGACATTGGTCTTGATTGGCCATCCACCGCCAATATCCATGGTATCCAAGCTAGGGGCGATCTTTTTAAGGTCTACATACTTCTGGATAAAACGGGTCAATTCAGACCAATAGTAGGCTGTATCTTTGATCCCTGAGTTGATGAAGAAGTGCAACATCTTCAAACTCACATTAGGATTGTCTTTGATTTTTTCTTCGTACAGCTTGATGATATCATTGTACCGCACCCCCAATCTTGAGGTATAAAAACCAAACTTAGGCTCTTCATCTGCTGCAATCCTGATTCCCACCTGAAATGGCACCTTGACGTGCTCGAGGTAATAATCAATTTCGGTAAGGTTATCCAATACAGGAATACAATTCACAAAACCGTCATTAAGCAATTCTGTGATGTATTGCTTGTAAAGGTCTCTTTTGAAGCCGTTGCATACAATGTAGGTTTCTTTGGATATTTTGCCTTTTTCATAGAGGCTCTTTACCAAGGGAATATCAAAAGTGGAAGAAGTCTCGATATGGATATCGTTTTTCAAAGCCTCATCCAAGACAAAACTGAAATGCGATGACTTGGTACAATAGCAGTATGTGTAATTTCCTTTGTAGTTATGCTGCTGTATGGCATTGCCAAAATAGGTTTTGGCATTTTGGATGTTCTCCGAAATCTTGGGCAGGTAGCTCAATTTCAGCGGTGTGCCGTATGTTTTGATGATTTCCATCAAATTGACACCATTGAAGTGAAGCTCATTATTGTCTACATGAAATTCTTTGGTAGGGAAATCGAAAGTTTGCTGTATGAGGTCTTTGTAATTATTCATTTCGGATTAGGGTTGTAGCGTAAAAAACGACTACAAAATTTGCTCATATTATTGGTAAATCAAATGAAAACGGGGAAAACCTAAGGATCTATCTTTATATTAGTTGAGAAAAGACATATATTTTACTTCATTAAAAAATTCAAATATTTTTAGATCTGACCTTGTAAATTTTTTCCACAAAGACAACAGCCTCGGTGAAGGCTTATAGATGAGTGATGACGAAAAAATCTACAGTGTGTGGAAAAATTACCCAACACTATATCTGAACAGAGCTCACAGTTGCTGACAGCAAAGTCATTTTAGGCATGAAATTTTCTTTAATCTCATAAATGGTCAACACTCAATCCTATTTTTGGCCTTTTTCATTTCATGCAATGTGTTTTTCAAAGCAAAACCAAAAACATACTAATCAGGTCTATAGGATGACATTACGTTCATATTATTCATTTAATTTATGCAATTAATTTTAGTGCTCATAGGAGCATTTATAGTATTTATATTAAGTACCCTCACTGGTGGTGGGGCCAGTCTTTTATTGATGCCTATCGTCGCAGTAGTGGTTGGTGTAAAGGCCGTCGCACCTGTTATGGCCATCAGTATTGGAATGAGTAGCACTTCTAAAGTCTTCTTTTTCTGGAAATACATAGACTGGAAGCTTTTCGTCTGGCTCTTCCCCTCTACCATAGTTGGGTCGCTTATAGGCGCAAGGATGTTTGCCGCCCTTTCTTCAGACTTTTTGCAGATCCTTATCGGTTTGCTCTTACTGTCCACCATTTTTCAATGGAATAGGAAAGAGAAAAAAACAGGCTTCAAAGTAAAGGCATGGCACTTTGCCCCTATGGGACTTGTGGTTGCTTTTCTTTCAGGTCTGATTGGAGGTGTTGGTCCATTGATGAATTCCGCTTACCTCAATTATGGTATCAGCAAGGAGTCCTTGCTAGGAACTCGCTCGGCAAATGCCATCATTTTACATATCACCAAAATCATCAGCTACGCATATTATGGCTATGTCACAGGTGAAGTGCTCAAATTTGGTATCCTGATAGGAGTATCATCTATGATCGCGGTGTATTTCGGCAAATTGATTCTAGCCAAAATTTCTGAGCTGTTCTTCAGGAAAATAGTAGTAGCCAGTATGGTGCTTAGCGGGGTTTTGATGCTTTGGAAAAACAAAGACTACATAGGCGAAATTGTGGCCTCAATGGGCTAGGACTTTGTCCGACCCAATAAAATTTGAAAATAAATTTAGAATTAATTCAATAATTTAAAATGAAACTATCCATTTCGAAAAATGTACATTTAGTAGAACCGGGAGATTTTGAACCTACGGATCATTGGTACCCACGGGTGTTGAACTCCAATATACATCCCTTGGTATCCTACTTTTTGAATCTCTCCCATGAACAAATGACCGAACGCTACCAACGGCTCAATCCTAAAGCGGACAAGGAAGCGATTTTGGAAATCCTGAAGTATCAACCCTCTTATTTCAGGTGGGCGGGTACGGATCTGATGCATGTTACCAACCATGAGGGAAATAGAAAACTGACTGTAATTGAAACCAATTCTTGTCCATCAGGGCAAAAATCAATGCCGCTGCTTGATCTGAACGTGGAACAGGGAGGCTACAAAAGACTGATAGAAAAGACCTTTAAGCCTATGGTGGACCAACATCAGGAAGGAGGAGCTTTGGCTGTCATTTATGACAAAAACCCCATGGAAAACATAGGTTATGCCGCCACCATCGCGGATGTTTTTGATGAAAATGTGTTTTTAGCCAAATTTGACAAGGATGACAAAGAGCCTCCTGTAAAATTTGAAGAGGGCAAAATGTTTGTCAAAAATGAGAAAGAAAAATGGGAAGAGATCAGGGCCGCGTTTCGTTATGTGACACAGGAACCATGGACAAGATTGCCAAAAAATCCCAAAACGCTAATATTGAATCCAATCGAAGCTTGCCTGGCTGGAGGAAGAAACAAAGAAGTCGCAAGCGGAGCCTATGATGTTTTCAATGAAAAATTCAAGGATAAGGGTATCGGAATCTTCACACCAAAGACTTTCACCAAAGTTCCCTATGAAGAATTGAAGAAATATTTAGAAATTCTCGGCGGAAGCATGGTCATCAAAGTACCCGATTCCAATGCAGGACAGGGTGTATATACAGTGGTCAGTGAAGAAGAACTTGAGTATGCCCTATCTCAAATCTCCAAAGATGATCTTTATCTTGTGCAACAGTTGATTCACAGTAACTATGAAGAAGGCTTAGATAAATCAAAGTCGTGGTATCATGTGGGAACTATTCCTGATTTTAAGGGCAGGAGTTACGCTTTTGACTTGAGGTTGATGATGCATGCCACATCAGAGGGACTGCGTCCATTGGCCGTCTATTCGAGAAGATCCGGTTTCCCACTCAATGAACCATTACCAGAGGGCAAAAACTCATGGGAAGTATACGGCACCAACCTGTCCATTAAGGGAGAAGATGGCTGGACCTATGCAGACGAAAGGCTGATGTTGTTTGATATCAGGAATTTTGGTCAGTTGGGGCTTGGCATTGACGAACTGATAAAAGGCTTCGTGCAGAGTGCCATGGCCGTTTATGCCATTGATCAAAATGCCATTCAAACCTTTGGCAAGAAAAATCCTTATGTTTAATTTCCGAAATCAAGCACACAACATGGACACAAATAAAATATTGATCGTAGAAGACGATGTGGTTTTTTGCAAACTACTAACAAGATTTTTGACTAAAAATGATTTTCAGGTATTGGATGCCCAAGCGGGAAAAGAAGCTCTCCAGCTCATAGAGACCAATTCTTTTGATTTGGCGATATTGGATTACAGACTTCCGGACATGAATGGAATTGATATTCTCAAAAAACTAAAAGCCAAAGAAAACAGCACAAAGGTCATATTGATGACTCGGTATGGAGATGAAGGAATTGCCAACAAGGCTGTAGAAGAAGGTGCCGACGCTTTTGTTTCCAAACCCATCAATCCAACAGAACTACTTGAAGTGATCAAAGGACTTTAATGCAGGAGTCTTTCATTTTACGGTTTTGAAAATAAAGATATTTGATTACCCGCAATCATGCCACTAATCAATTAAACGAGGATTTTTTGGCAAAGGGATACTAATAGATACCTGCCCTCCGGGAGGCGGGTTGGATATTTATCGATATTGGTTCGAAATCACAGGTTAATTCAATTATTTAGATTCTACTGGTATGAAAGCGGATATACATAAAAGTTATATTCTGTGGAGTATTTCGATATTAGTGGATATTCACCATTAATTATAGATACTGGATATTTGTAGACGCTGGATCCTCAAAGACAAAGTAATTCTTAGCTATTAAATCCATCTAGGCATACATAATCTTTCCCCTGACCTGAAGGCAATTTTTGAATTCCTTCAGGTTTTTTATTTTCAATTAGATTTTAATTGCACTTAAACTGTGTATCTCTTCTACAATTGTAGAATTTTTCTACAGGTAGATTAAAGCAGATAGGGGTTAGAAGCCAAATTTGAGCTTTTAGTACTTGGCATAAGAGGTGTATTAAAATAAGTGATGAAAAAAGGCTTAATTATACTGATTTTATTACTAAACATCCTTCTAATAGGGTATCAGGTGTATTATTCATCTGCGGTAAAAGTATATACCCATCATGAAGAGAAAGTTGAAAAATTTCTATCCCATGAATTAGAGAAGAATTTTTATACCCCCTGACAGAATTAGCATTTCAATTGTAAATAATAAAAAATAAATAGGTTTCATGACTAATAAGGTACCGGGGAGGTCTTCGGTACTTTATTTTTTTTGTTAGATTGTGAAAAAATAAAGCAACATGTCCAAAATACTTCTGATTGAAGATGACCTTTCGTATTCTAGGATTATCCAAAGATTTTTGGAAAAGAACGGTTTTGAAGTAAAGACAAGTGAAAAAGTAAAAACAGCACTCCCCATCATCAAATCAGAATGGCCACAACTGATCATAACCGATTATAGACTCCCTGATGGTAATGGAATGGAAATACTGGAATATACTAAACGCCAACATCAAGGAATTGAGGTCATTTTGATAACCAATTACTCCGATATCAGAATTGCGGTGAAGGCAATGAAAATCGGTGCACATGAATACATCACGAAACCTATCAATCCTGACGAGCTGCTTGCCACAGTGAAAGAAGTTTTTGAAGGGGGAAGTAAAACTCCAGATTTGATTGAAGCACAAGAATCAGCCTCGTACGAATACATAGAAGGTAACAGTGATGCTGCAAGATTACTTGAAGAGCATGTAGAATTGGTCGCACCTACAGACCTGTCTGTGATGGTCTTGGGTGAGACAGGAACAGGTAAAGAATACTTAGCCAAGAGAATACATCAAAAATCCAACCGAAGAGAGCAACCCTTTGTAGCGATAGACTGTGGGGCGCTCAGCTCAGAACTAGCAGCAAGCGAATTGTTTGGGCATATCAAAGGGTCCTTTACCGGGGCTTTGGAAGATAAGATTGGGCATTTTGAATTCGCCAATGGAGGCACCTTATTTTTAGATGAAGTAGGCAATTTGGATTATGAGATACAGCTCAAACTGTTGAGGGCTATTCAGGAAAGGACGATTAGGAAAATTGGCAGTAACCAAGAAATCCCTCTTGATATCAGGATCATTTCAGCTACTAATGAAGCACTTAAGGCAGGTGATCTCAATGCTTCTTTCAGAGAAGATTTATTCCACAGACTCAACGAGTTCTCCCTTCATATTCTTCCTTTGAGGGAAAGGAAAGAAGATTTAAATGTGTTTGTACAATTTTTTATCCAATCCAGCAACCAAAGGCTAAACAGAAATGTAAGCACTGTCGACCCAAAAGTGCTGGACCTTTTCAGGAATTACGGATGGCCTGGAAACCTCAGGGAATTGAAAAATATCATCAGAAGGGCAGTTCTTTTATCCAAAGGCGACAGCATTACGCTCGATTTGCTTCCCCAAGAATTGACCACTAAAAATACGGCTGGCCTTCCATCACATACCCACACCTTTAAGGAGAGTATGATCGCACAGGAAAAAGAGAATATCATCAAAGCATTGGAGACAGCCAAGCAGAATAAAAGTCAGGCTGCCAAAATTCTTGGAATGGATAGAAAAACCCTGTACAACAAACTTGAAAAGTACGGACTGTCTTAGAAAGGATGAAGTGTGAGGGAGGAAGGATGAAATGGGTGAAACGTAGGTAGAGGGTCGTGCTCAAGATACGAGAAGCGAGAGTATAGAAAGGAGGAAGGATGAGGGAGGAAGGATGAATTGGGTGAAACGTAGGTGGAGGGTCGTGTTCAAGATATGAGAAGCGAGAGTATAGAAAGGATGAGGGAGGAAGGATGAAATGGGTGAAACGTAGGTGGAGGATCGTGTTCAAGATACGAGAAGCGAGAGTATAGAAAGGAAGAAGGATGAGGGAGGAAGGATGAAAATGGCGGTGATCTGTAGGAGGTTGGTCTATTAATTCACGAATTACGATTTATGACCTAGCCTTCCGGGAGTCAGGTATACGAGGCGAGATTAGTTCAGACCCCAAAGGGGTCAAATGTTTATAGCCTCGGGTTTCAACCCGAGGATTATGGTTGAAAATTTTTTTAGGTTTTTTGGCCGCGTGGTGTTTGCTTAGGAAAAAAGCTTTTCGCCAAAAACAGGGATGTGGAAGATGACTTCCCCTGGATTAAATAGAATTACAATAGAAATAAGGTAGAAATATGATTGAAATAAATAGAAATAAAATTAAGAACTTAAGCGTATTGAAGATCCTAAACGCTTAAATGGCAATGAGTGAGGACACTCACTGCGGCGAAGTCCCCTACACCCAAAATCCGCCCAACCTTTAACATTTTAACCAGCCGACCTATATAGATATCTCTTCCTGACAGCTGTAAAGGGTTCGACATGACAAGGTAAAGCTTTTTGAAATTTTTCAACTTAGGTTCCTGATCGGTCTTCAACTTCGCTGCCGTCGCTGAAAGTGTCCACAATCATGGCTTTTAATCCAGCATAGCCAAATTTTAAAGTTTCGGTTGGTGAAGACACTATCCAATGCTGTTATTACATTTAGGTCATTGAGGACACCACCTGAGGCTGGAAAATTTACTCAATACTTTTTCATCCGCCAAACTACTTGCCTCTTGCTTCTTGCCTCTTTCCTCCTGCCTCTCGTCTCTCGTCTCTCGTCTCTTGTTTCTTATCTCTTGCCTCCTGCCTCCTGCCTCTTGCCTCTTGCCTCTTGTTTCTTGTTTCTTGTCTCTTGCCTCTCGTCTCTTGCCTCTTGCCTCATTCCTCTCGTCTCTTGTTTCACGTCAACAAAGGAGTTCTATGCTTTTTGAGAAAGGTTAAAGTCAGCTTCCAGCACATCAAGACTTTCAGAAATTTCAAAGATCAATTCTTGTACCTCCTCCACAATACCTTCTGTTTGCCCTTCCTTGATCCGTACTTCAATCTCTTTTGCCTTGTCCCCAACCTTCAATTTGATCTGCCTCAACCTGCTGGATAGTTGATGTGTGACTTCCCTCATGGTAGCCACATCTTCTTTACCGATAGAAGTTTCAAGTTTTTTAAGATCAATTTTAGTCGTCTCAATGATGTCACCCATTACCTCTAAGAGCATTTCCTCATCTCCCATACAAAATTTCTTCAAATCTTCCAGGTCATACGCTACAGATACATGCTTTTGAGCCAGCCCCTTGGATGCTGCTTCTCCGGTGACACTTACTTCCAAATTGAGGACCTCTGCAATTTTTCCTATAAATTGAGTCTCTTTGAATGGCTTCAGAATCAAGCCATCAAATCCCACATTCCTAAGCCTATTTTTTTCGTCAGCAAAGACATTGGCTGTAATGGCCAAAATCGGTAATCTCTCATACCTTGGTTTATCCCTCAATAGTGTCAGGACCTCTATTCCACTCACTTCTGGCATTTGAATATCCAAAATAGCCAAGTCAAAATCGATATCATACTTAAAATCTGAACTGAAATAAAGCCCCCCAGGATAACTCCGCACATTTGCTCCTTTGGATTCCAATAAGAGCCTGATCAACTTAATGCCAATCTGATCATCATCTACCACCAGAATAGTCAACCCTGAAAGATCATAATCACCATGCGTTTCTACCTCTGAATTGGTGACTTGAGGAACAGTAGTTTCAACAGGAAGAATCACCTGTATTGATGTACCGTAATTTGCCTCGCTTTGCACTTCAATCGTTCCACCATGTAGGTCCACCAACTTTTTGATAATGGTAAGCCCAAGGCCAGTACCGCCAAACTGCCTTGTAATCGAGGTGTCGCCCTGATCAAACTCCTGAAAAATATTTTTCTTCACTTTATCAGTCATACCCATCCCCGTGTCCTCTACTTTCATGTGCAAATCTCCGTTTTCGGAATAATTCACTGTCACAGTAATCCCACCTTCTTTGGTGAATTTGATAGAATTGGACAAAAGGTTATTTAAAATCTGATTGATTCTGAGGGAATCTCCCAAAAACCATTTTTCTTTTGGCAAATCAATTTTCCAATTAAAATACAGGTCTTTTTCTTCCGCTTTGAAAGAGAAAAAGCTTTTAATCGATAGAAAAAGTTTCAATGGGTCAAATGGATTTTTTTCGATCGTAATCTTCCCCGCTTCCAATTTTGAAAAATCCAATATATCGTTTACAATACCAATTAAGGTGTCAGATGCAAAACCTATCATTTTGACAAACTCCTGCTGCTGATCATTCAAAGGTGATTTTTGGATGGCTTGCTGATAGCCTTGGATGGCATGTAGTGGGTTTCTGATTTCATGACTCATATTGGCCAAGAAATCCTGTTTGGCCTTTGCCAGGTTTTCTGAATGGATTTTTGCCTCTTCCAACTGTCTTCGGTAAGTATTGGCCTTTTTGACTTCATTCAGAATACTATAAATAAACCCCAGGGAACCGATAATTCCCAAAAACACCAAAACGGATAAGATCACTGATACCGTGTAAGTCAGATCATAGGCAGATTGGTTTCTGCCCCTATATTCAATCAAAAGCTCCCTCTGCATATTGGAAATCAATCCCTGTACTTCAGAAAACACCTCCTTGTTTTTATCAATCAGCTTATTTTCCAGAAAAACAAACTCCTGCTGCAGCTTCTGTTCATCCTGATACATCTGGGTCATAAAAGAGCGTAAAGTCTCTAAAGTACTCTCTGTATAGGTAGGGCCGGCTTCTACCGAATCCTGGTTTAATTGATCCTCTTCATAATCTTTAAAAATCTCCAATAACTCATCTTCGTATTTTCTGGCAGCCTCCTGACGGTCTCTGCTCGATCGTGACGATTCATTTCCCAAACCCGAAATTTCCGACAGAAAGTCTCGCTGTCTTACCCGACCCAAAAACTGCATTTCACTCTGTTCCTGCTGCCTTTTGATGCTCCTTTCAATATTTTTCAGTGCTTCCTCACTAAAAGTCTTGCTGGTAAGATTGTAACGCACCTCCTCCAAACCAGCATACACCACCATCAGTTCAGAGATATTCATACTGATATTATCGAAACTTTCCATTTCCAGTGAATCTTCAGCCAGTGTCTTAAACCACTCTAACCTACCTTTGATCCTATCAAGTGTTTCCTCCAAAACCGAATCTTTATCCGAAGTAAGCTCAGTTTTGGATACATCCAACAAGTAGATGTCTGCCAAAAGTCCGTTCAATTGTCTAAGTTTTTCGTTTGGTTCGGAAAGGTTCTCTACCGTGTTAAGCAAATTTCTAATGCTGAAAAAAGTAATTGCAGAAACAGAAATGACCAGAAATGAGGCTAATAAAAAGCCCAATACAATCTTACCCCTTAGTTTAATGTTTTTGTTTGTTTTCATGCATGCTATCTTTAAAAAAGAGCAATCCAAATCTTGAAGGCTCTTTCTTATTGGAAATTAATGATTTAACTCAACTTCTTGATGACCAAAAAATAAAACAATTATCGTTCCTCTATTTCAGTTCAAGGTTTTGATCATGGATTGAACATAAAGGTGTTGAACTGGGGAATTGATGAACTGACGAATTGAGGAACTGATGAACTGGGGAACTGATGAACTGATGAATTGACGAACCGGGGAAATGACGAACTGATGAATTGGGGAACTGGGGACTGGATTGTTAAAGGTTAAAAATGTTAAAAGTTGGGCGGATTGTGGGTGTAGGGTTTTTGACGAACTGACGAACTGGGGAACTGATGAATTGACGAACCGGGGAAATGACGAACTGACGAACTGGGGAACTGACGAACTGGGGAACTGATGAACTGACGAATTGGGGAACTGACGAATTGAGGAACTGGGGAACTGGTAACTAGATCGTTAAATGTTAAATTGTTAAAGGTTGGGCGGATTGTGGGTGTAGGGAATTGATAAACTGACGAACTGAGACCAGAATACCAAACCTTCAACTCAGTATTAACCCCAATCTGAAATCTAAGATCTACACTCTACAATTGTTGTGTCAAAAGCGAAGCTTTTCTGCGATCATCTGCGATATCTGCGGGAAATAAATACTTTCGCCTCCGTGAGTGTCCCTCATGGCCATTTAAGCGTTTAGGACCTTCAATATGCTAGGTTCTTAATTTTATCCCAATTCTCTTCGTTCTCGGGATCTACGTTACACTTTGATTTCAATCCTATTTCTTCACCACCGTGAATGTTAACTCATGCCATTGACATTCCGGTTTTTCCTGAATTTTGTGGTAGATGATCCTTCCACATCCCTGTTTTTGGCGAAAAGCTTTGTTCAATAGCAAGCATAATGCGGCCAAAGACCAAAATCAAATTATCAACCATAATCCTCGGGTTTCAACCCGAGGCTATTAACATTTGACCCCTTTGGGGTCCCAGGTATCCCTACTTAAACCGCAAAAAATATCTGCTCATATCATGGATAAACACAGATAAAAAATGCATGGTAAACTTACCTCCCGGAGGGAAAGGTTAAAACTTGGGTGGATTGTGGGTTTGGGGGATTCTCTCCACATTTTTTGCTCAGTAAATCGTAAATGATTCTTCATCACCTTTTTCTCCATCCAGACCTTCGGGGTTTTGGAAACCCCAAAGGTCAACATCAACCCATCTCTTTCGCCGCCGTGAGTGTCCTCACTCATGGCCATTTAAGCGTTGAGAATCTTCAATACGCATAGGTTCTTAATTTTATTTCTATCGTATTTCTACTGTATTTCCACAATATATCTACTTTATTTCTTTCACCTCCGTGAGTGACTTTTAAGCCAACAATTCTTGGTATAAAAATTTCTCTTCCACCTTTCTGGCCTTTTCTACTTCAATTACCCTGCGCAAAACTTTTCTAAAACGTTTTTCACCGCTTATAGAAGCGAACAATTTAACCAGGTAATTTCTTACCAATTCTTCATCATGTAGGTAAAACTTCAAGTTGAATCTGTCCAATTCTTTTTCGTACTGCAAAACAACTCCAGAAGGTTGTCCAAGATGTATCAATCCATTGAGGATACCCATTAGTGAGGAAAAGTCATCAGACAAATTCAAGTATAGGACCTTAAATTTCTTTTGGGTTTCAGGAAAATTCGGGAAATCAAAACCAGCACTTCCTATAACTTGGAAAATTCCTGAATCCGCAATCATTTCTAAAAGGGATTGATTTTCAGCTATTGAAGGACTTGACTTACTGACTTGTTGAAAAGCAAAAACATCGGAATAAGATGGCGAATTTTTAGAAAAGGCTACTGACATAAGATTGAATTCTTGTAATGGATACTGGACTACCCTTCAAAAGTAAAATCATTTTTTTTATTATCCTAATTACCCTATCTTTTTTATAGGGTTTTGTTTAAATGGAAGAATCTGGATGAATGGGTTACACGCTTTGGTGAAATGGAGAAATGATGAACTGATGAATTGATGAACTGGGGACTGGATTGTTAATGGTTAAAAATGTTAAAAGTTGGGTGGATTGTGGGTTTGGGGTTTTTGACGAACTGATGAACTGACGAATTGACGAACCGAGATCAGTACACCAAACCTTAAACTCAGTATTAACCCCAATCTAAAATCTAAGATCTACAATCTACAATTTTTGTGTTAAAGGTTAAAAATGTTAAAAGTTGGGCGGATTGTGGGTGTAGGGAATTGATAAACTGACGAACTGAGACCAGAACACCAAACCTTCAACTCAGTATTAACCCCAATCTGAAATCTAAGATCTACACTCTACAATTGTTGTGTCAAAAGCGAAGCTTATCTGCGTTAATCTGCGATATCTGCGGGAAATAAATACTTTCCCCGCCGTGAGTGTCCTCACTCATGGCCATTTAAGCGTTTAGGACCTTCAATACGCTTGGTTCTTAATTTTATCCCGATTCTCTTCGTTCTCGGGACCTACGTTACACTTCGATTTCAATCATATTTCCACTATATTTTTTCACTACCGTGAGTATCACTCATGCCATTAACTTTTTGGTTTTTTCTGAATTTTGTGGTAGATGATCCTTCCACATCCCTGTTTTTGGCGAAAAGCTTTGTTCAATAGCAAGCATAATGCGGCCAAAAACCAACACCAAATTATCAACCATAATCCTCGGGTTTCAACCCGAGGCTATTAACATTTGACCCCTTTGGGGTCTTAGATAACCTATTCCCTAGAGATTATTCCTGTTGTATTTCCAATTACAAAAGAACTCTAAACAGAGGGTTTCTCCCCTCTCCATTAAGGGAGAGGGGTCGGGGGTGAGGGTATTAGTGATTGTAGAATCGATTAATTGTAATTGGGCGGATTGTGGATGTGGTACTGCCATAAACGGAGTTTTAATACCTTTTTGAGCTAAAAGCTCAAGAATCATAAATCCGAAGGTGCAACCTTCGGATATCGCACCTCCTTTAACAATAAATAGAATTTTAAGGGTCTAAAATAAAAAACAAAAAGCATTGAGAGCATCAATTCGCTTTAGTCCTTAGACTTATTTCTATTGTATTTCTACTGTATTTCCACAATATATCTATTTTATTTCTTTCCCCGCCGTGAGTGTCCCCACTCATGGCCATTTAAGCGTTTAGGACCTTCAATATGCTAGGTTCTTAATTTTATTTCTACTGTATTTCTATCGTATTTCTCCTATATTTCTATCTTATTTCTACTGTATTTCTATCATATTTCTATCGTATTTCGTAATTAGAAATCGTAAAAAGCAGCTTAGATACGCTTCACCATCTTATTCAGGTGTATGATGGAGCTGGGTAAGGACATAATTTTCTTCAAATACAAGTCGGCTCATCAATTCAAAATTCCTCTCTAAAGTATAGTAAGTATGGGCCTTGGTATATCCTCTATCCCCTATTTCTTTTCGTAACGCTTGGTCTAAAATCAATTTACTCAGGTACCCCTTCCATTCTTCTTTGGTCCTGGCCAAATATCCGGTCACCTCATGATCCACTACTTCGGTGTTCATGCCTACAGGTGAGGCCACTACAGGAAGACCACAGGCCATATACTGAATCAACTTATACGAACATTTCCCTTTTTCCCAATCATCATCAGGCAGTGGCATAATCCCAATATCCATCTGATGGATGATAGACACCTCTGTTTCTTCTGACCACCTGACACATTCATAATCACCCTCAAAATCAATGGTCTTTTGTCCATTGGCAACCAACAATTTAAAAGGGATTTCCTTCTGCAATTCTTCCAAGATCGGAAGCAATTCCTTTAGGTACTTTACGGTGGTAGGACTTCCCATCCAACCTATTGTGACAGGATGGACATTTTGCTTCATTTGTTTTTTTATATACTTCTTACTGTCTATGACTGTAGGCAAACGAAGGATATTTTTTGCTCCGGCTCCGTTAGCCCTCTTTTCCAAGTAAGCATTTCCTACGATTGTAAGTTTGGAATTGCGCATCACCCAATCAATCTTGTTACCCATCCACCTTTTGATCAAAGGGTTGTTGTGTTTGTCATAATTGTGGAATACCGCATCATCATAGTCTACGATATATCCAGTTCCGATTTTATTGAGGACAAATTCTGCATAAGAAGGCAGATAGGGGAAGATTTCCTTTTCCACCCATACTACATCATATCTCCAAGCACTTAAAATCTGAAAGAATCTTTTGAAGTAGCAAAAAAGGACATTGACTGTAGAAGGTCTTTGGTGAAGGTAGATTTCACGGAGGTATTTTTCATTAAAAAAAGAAGAGATTTTTGTTTGGCAATTAATTGATTCCCATGAGGGTTGAAACTGAAAAGTTCTCAACCTACTGCTGGCTCCAAGTCTCGGATATTTCGATAGAAAAAGTATTTTCACTGGACTCAAAATCTAGGGTACAAATTTGTATACACCAAGTTCAATTTAATGGGCACTATAAGATGGGTGTTGTAAACGGTGAATATCTTATTCGAAAAGTCTAAAAAAAATTCAATCTTTTCTAATTTTTTAGGCAAAAGTTTTTGTTTGAGGAGATGATTGGCTGAAGAAATGATGACTATATTGATTGTTTCGCCACCGTGAGTCTCCTCATTCATGGGCTAGCGTGGTTGAAGTCTGTTCAGGGGGATTAAATGGTTAATGGTTAAAAATGTTAAAGGTTGGGCGGATTGTGGGTTTTGGGTTTTTGACGAACTGACGAACTGGGGAATTGATGAACTGAGGAACTGACGAACCGAGATCAGTACACCAAACCTTAAACTCAGTATTAACCCCAATCTAAAATCTAAGATCTACAATCTACAATTTTGGTGTTAAAGGTTAAAAATGTTAAAGGTTGGGTGGATTGTGGGTGTGAGGGATTGATGAATTGATGAACTGACGAATTGACGAACCGAGATCAGTACACCAAACCTTAAACTCAGTATTAACCCCAATCTAAAATCTAAGATCTACAATCTACAATTTTGGTGTTAAAGGTTAAAAATGTTAAAGGTTGGGTGGATTGTAGGTGTAGGGGATTGATGAATTGATGAACTGACGAATTGACGAACCGAGATCAGTACACCAAACCTTAAACTCAGTATTAACCCCAATCTAAAATCTAAGATCTACAATCTACAATTTTGGCGTTAAAGGTTGGGTGGATTGTGGGTGTGGGGGATTCTCCACACTTTTTTTGTTCGGTAAATAGGGAATGATTCTTCATCACCCATTTCCTCCATCCAGACCTTCGGGGTTTTTGGAAACCCCAAAGGTCAGGGACTGCTAACCTTTGAGGTCTTTTTCGGACCTCGAAGGTTTTTTTATTAGAAAAAGCAGAAACAATAAAAGGCTTTTTTACTGAAAAGAATCTTCGGAATTTTGGAAACCCCAAAGGTCAGGGACTGCTAACCTTTGAGGTCTTTTTTGGACCTCGAAGGTTTTTTTGTTAGAAAAAGTAGAAACAATAAAAGGCTTTTTTACTGAAAAGAATTTTCGGGTTTTTGGAAACCCCAAAGGTCAACATCAACCCATCTTACCTCACCTTTTCATCCTTCCTCCCTCATCCTTTTTTTCATCCTTTCTTCCCCAATTCAATCCCCTCGATGGACCTACTTGATTTTATAAATATGGATATTCCATGCAGATTGGGGATGTTCTGATTTCTTTAAAAATTCAAGGTGTTGCTCATCAATAACCGGATCTATTGAAAGTATGAAGCGGCATCCTAATGCTTTCATCTTTTCATAATTGTACTTGGGATGGTAAATGACTTTGGATTCTAACCACTTCATTCGCATAAAGTCATCCTTATGGGTTTGGTTAAATAGATAAGCCTTGTTTCCCCAACCTTTAAAGTGCCAATACAACCAGTTTTCTCTGTCAGTAGAGCCTAACTCCTCCTTGATCACCTCATAGAGGTCATCTTTGTAGGCCAAAGGGTAATTCATGGTATAGCCATCAATGGCCTGCATACCATTAAAAGACGAAATGGCGGGATGGAAGCCAAGACTCGCCACTTTAAACCCATAGGGACTCTGTTCTTGTAGGAAATTCTTGATTTGTTGAAACTGATCTTCTGCAAAAAATTCCCTATAGGTAGGGTATTTTTCTCCTGTTCCAAGTATGGGTTTAAGGAGATAATTTTTGGCATTGTTGTCTAATGCAATCAGCGGATATACCACAAAAATAAAAATCAATATGCCTGTCAGGGTTTTTCTTTTTTTCAAGTTCCATAACCAGTCCAACACGAAAATAACTGAGAAAACCATCAGCGGATAAATCAAAAAATAAAACCTATCTATGGTAAATTGTCTGATTAGGAGTAAAGCAGGTATCTGCTCCACCCAAGGCCTAAAGGTGATCATAGCGGCAAACAAGGCCACAAAATTGATCGCTACAAAGACCTTCATCAAAGGATGGAACAAAGCACTTTTTTCAATTGAAAACAATTGCATTGCTAAAAAACCCAACAAAATGATGTAAAACAGGGGCACTACATATCCCGCATGGATATTTCCCAAAAACAGGATTTCTACATAGCGCAAGAGTATGTTGTCATGGTACCTCACAAAACTGTAAATGTCATACTCTACCCTATGGGGGACAAACCAGTCTCTCTGAAAATAGTAGATATCAAAGAGGCGGAAATTGAAGATGCAAAAAAGCAAGGTAAACCCGGCCAAAGCCAACCAAAATTTCCACCTCATTTTCCCGCTTTGGTAAAATCCGGCAAGGCCATAAAAAAACAAGGCAAAGGCTACAAATAAACCGTTCAGATTAAGGGAGGAATAAAAACAATATAGCCCGATCACCAAGACATGCAAGAGGCTAAACCTCTCCCCTTTTTGTAGGGAATAAAAGACCAAAAAAAGACTTGGCGTAAAAGCCAGTCCAATTCCCGCTTCCGGCCAAAAAGGAATGACTGCCCATATCAGGGCATAGTAAGGGATCAGTTTTCGGGATTCCTTGGGTAAAAAGTGCTCAAGGAAATGATAGGCTGCCAGATAGGCCAAGACATGGATAAGGAGTTTGTTGATTACGATGGCCGTGTATGGCTTAAAGAAATAGAATAACCAGGTTTTCAGAAAAAACTCTGAAGCAAAACTCCCCCTTGGCAGGGTATCCAACATTCCAGAGATAGGATATTCATTGGCTTTCCATAAGCCATCCTGTTCTATCAAAAGCGTATACCAATGGATGATCAACTCAGCGTAGTCATTGGCATACCAGATGCTGTTTTGTCCCATGAGGATATAGTGGGAGAAAAATATCAGTATAAGTACCAGCCCTAACCAGAAGTCTTTTTGGAATATGAATTTGCTGCTATTTTCTTTCATTAGAGTGAAGTAGCTAAACTGCTTATTGATTCTTTATTCTGGAATCTTTATTAAGTAATTCTTTCTAGTCACTTTTTTTATTGACAAAAAAAGTAACCAAAAAAGTCAAGAATTTCGAATCCTATCAGCCCACAAGGCCTGCGCTGGCCCGGTCGAAATTCCTTCCCAACCCACATGCAGAAAGGAAGGTATTAGTAAATTCGCAACATAGAAAACACCCTATCCAGTAGCCCCATAGGGGCAAAATATTGGTAGCCATGGGTAAGGCGCAAATATATGCTTTCCCATGCTCTTACCTCCTAGCGCCGCAACCCGTGGTCAATAGTAATCAAAGGCCATTGCACGGCCTGGGGATAAGTGAGTACATGAACCGAGGCTTGAAGGCCGTGGAAGGGATAGCCCTATACGAGGGAAAATTAAAATTTGAATATCGAATATCGAACACCCAATGCCCTCCTGCTTCTTGCAGGAATAATGAAGTTTTGGAGAGCCATTCGTGGAGACACGAACGGCGGCGTTGAATTTGGGGAGCCTTTTTTGGGGACAACACGGCGGCATTGGGGTCAAACCCTCACCCCTTGCCCATCTTCCTAAATGGAGTAGGGAGAAATTCTCCTGCATCTGGTAGGTTTTAAGATTTGGACAAGAAAGCGCTACAAGCTCATTAATCAGGGTCTGAAGGCACAGCCATCGGACAATAAGCTATCCAAGTAGCTTTTTTTTGATTTCCACGGCGCTTTAGCCCGTGGTGCATGCTGTTTCTTTGGGTATGCTGACTTTAGTCGCAAAATATTTCGGCTGAAGCCTGTTCCCTATATTTTAGAGAAAAAACCACCGCATAAATGCGATAGAAATTCTTAAAGGTTAATCCTTTGATATATCGGTTTGGAGCCCTTAGTGACACTCAGCCTCGGTTAGTGTCGTCACTAACCGAAATATGGCCAAAAAGATATACAATGATAAACCATTTGTGGAAACACGGAAATCAGCTAGAGTGAAAATTTAAATTGGAATATTATATAAAGATCATATTCAACTCAAAAAAAGTATCAACACACTTAGTCAAGAATTTGCACCTTCGGTAACGCCTAAGACTTTGGGATTCTGGCAATTAAATGATGACAATATTTTTTTTTCAAAAAACACCCATTTTTGGGTATTGTTTTTAAATTGTAATAAACATACTTTTAAAAAAGTAGGACTATAGAGGACAATAACAAAAGTCTAATACTATTTGCTTATCGCTTAGGATAAAAGAATACTGCAACTTACTTTAATCGTTCATTTAATGAAGCATTTATCTCTTTAGTTCTTAAACTTTCATAGATCATAAAAATTTTATCAAAATGAAAAAAACCCTACTCATCGCAATGCTTTTTTCTTTATGCCTTGCTTCCTGTTCAGAGGAAAAAGATACTGAGCCCTTGATTGAAGACGAATATGACCTTTTTGTCAAAGCAATAATTGATGGTGAAGAATATGAGTATGGATATAATTTTCAAGAAAATTATAGAACATCTGGCAACAGACCGATATTGGATGAAAGAATACCTGGTGTTGGTAGAAATGTTATTCTTGTGTACCACAGTACAATGCAAATAGATATTCAGAAGGAGTGCAATCAAGCACCCGGAAAAAATGCATGCATATTTATAAGTGTGGCTGGATTAAATACCATAGGGAAGAATACAGATCCAATATTTGGAGGTGTATTATTTGGTGAGCCCAATAGAGTATTTAGGAGAGGCCAATTGCCTGGTCCAGAGCCTTTACCTTTCGAGGTAACCCTTCGAAATCATGATCCTATCAAGTTTACAATAGAAGGGAGTTTTAAAGGCAAGGCAGTTCTTTTTCCATTTAGCTCTGGAGACACCGAAGAACGAACAATTGATATAGAAGGGAGCTTTAGAAGCGCTGCGAGTATGGATTAGATCGTATCAATCGTTTTTTTCCACCAATAAGATGATGTGCCGATGGCACATAAAGCCTATAGGGCTACCCTGTGTCAGCCCAGACTGTAGGTTTGCGAAATTCTGGGTTTATGGATGCCTTCAAGGTTACGAGGCCTGAAGGGCAGATCTGTGTTGGATCAAATCCCAGAGGATTTTTCTATTGGTAGCAACTTGTTACAATAATGGGCTTTTCAAGCTTGCCTGCCGTAGGTAGGCTTGCCTGCCGTAGATAGGCTTGCCTGCCGTAAGTAGGTTTGCTTGCTTTAGGTAGGCTTGCCTGCCGTAGTTAGGCTCGCCTGTTTTAGTTAGGCTTGCCTGCCATAGGTAGGCTTGCTTGCTTTAGGCAGGCGGAAAAATAAGAGTATTGAAAATCCTTATTTATCACGGTATACCTTCAGCATGTAAATTCAAGATTACAAATCTCGATCCGCCTGTTCAGCCGTCCATTTACCGCGCAGGAAGCTGCTCGGCGGCTTGCTTTTTTTGGGCGATGATTTCTTCGCGGCGCTTGTAGTAGCGAATTTTTTCCTGAAGTTTTTGGAAACGGAGTTTCTTGTTGTAGGCAATCAGGAAAAATACAAATAGCACAAAATAAATCATGGTCATGTTCTTCATCCGCATGATAGCCCCAAGATTTCCTAAGCTATTGGCAAATGCTATCATTGTAGGAACAAATACAATTATTCCTGCTTTTAAAAACACTGGCATATCCCTAATCGCCTCTGGCGTCCAATTTCGATAGATAAAAAAACTGAGGTATAGGTAGAGTAGATTCTCAAATGAGCTAAAAAAGGAAATGATATTATGTGCATCAAAAAACAGTGGTCTGAACATATATGTAAATATCCTCATTGGAGTTGAATAGGACGATATATTTACTCCTGACCCCACCTTACCGGAATTCAACAACCCAGAAGTCTTATCAGCAAGGGCACCCATAGCTTCAATAGAAAATTCTTCCAAATGCAAAAACTGCAAGGTCGAGGCACTAAGATAAATACTTCCTACAAACGCAATTATGCCTAAACCAATTTTATATTCCCTTTTTATTTCTGAACCAAGTAAAATCGCAATTGCTGCCCCAGCAATCAAAGCTTGTCCCATATGAGGACGAGCCATATAGACAAAGAACAATGCAAAAACACCTTGCCACCACCTCTTTTTATATGCCTGAACCGCATATAAAAACCATGCAATCCCCCAAAAACAAAGGGAATCCTTACCTACCCCTGCTGTCCAAAAATGTAGGTTTGGAAAATAGAATATGATTGGAAACAAAGGAAAATTTAATACAGAGTGGTTAGCAGGGAAATAACTGGCAGTCATCACAAAAAGATACCTGATTCCTATAAATCCCAAAAAACCGAACAACATATTCCCAGTGATATATTCCAATCCCAATATTTTGCTTGGAACATAAGTCAACCAAATAATAAATGTAGTACTAGGCCCGAAATATTTGTCCCATGTAGGGTCTATAATCTTGACCTGCTCCATGGTATCAATCAGCCAATATCCCTTGGAATCGCCACCGAAATTCAAAATGTACCAAGTAAAGATAAAAATGAAAATCACATGGTAAGCCAAAAGATAATGCAATTGCATTTCATACTTTGATGGCAAACCAAATTTCCTTGCAATACTCGAATTGGTATTGGCCAAAGCAATCAAGCAGGCTAATATGATTATGATATCCAGCAAACTATGTAAATTTTAAATTTATTTTCTGGCTATTTGGAGATTCCTTTCTCAATTAACAAATCCAAATATAAATTTTCTACTGCTTCACAATATTTTTTGGAAGTATAAAATTCCATTGCCCGCTCGTATCCATCATTACCCATTTTGATTCTTCTTTCAGCAAATTGAATCAGTGACTGTATTTTCTCTGTAAGTGCTTCCACTGAGTTCGAAGGAACTAGATAACCTGTCGTACCTTCTACAACAATATTTTTCAATCCTCCAACATTGGAAGCAATCACTGGAAGTCTATGCATCATAGCTTCTACCGCTGACAATCCAAAACCTTCATGCGCAGATGGTATAGCAAAAACATCCATGATTTGGTAATAAGGCGAAGGGATTTGCTGATATCCTACCATAAAAACCTGTTTGGTAAGCTTCAATTCAATGATTGTTTTTTGTATCAAATCAAAATCCTTTCCATCTCCCACAATAACGAGTTTTACTTTTTCATCTTTTAATTCAGCAATGGCTTTAACTAGTATCGTAACTAGTTTTACATCATCAAAAAGCCTCCCCACAAATCCTACTACAAAATCATTTGTTCCAATACCTATTGAACTTCGAAAAGACTGCTTGTCAAAATCCAGATCGATTTCCGGAATGCCCACTCCATTGTTGATAAGCTTTATCTTCTTTGAGGGGATTTTCACAACCTCCTTTAAAAACTCTGTTACGGATTGTGAAATCCCAATTATCCTATCCGCAGCAGTAAAAAGAAATCTTTGAAGTAATATTGCTTTTTTTGACCTATAAATAGGATGAGAAGTTTCCTCTACCAAGACAATAGGAACCTTACCGATAAAACCTCCAATGGAAGCCATTGCATTTCCTTCAAAAACTGCCCCGTGGATGATATGTGGTTTAAATTGCTTGATGATTCCCAATACTTTTTTATGAATTGCCCAATGAAAAGGATGTTTCATTCCTCCAACTGCAATGACCTCTACTCCTGCTTTTTCAAATTCCGAGGGTAATGGTCCTTTCTTGTAAGTACAAATAATTTTGACTTCATATTTTTCATTATCCAAAAATCTCGCAAGGCTTAATCTTCTTTGCTCAACCCCACCTGATGCTATGGTTTCCTGACAGAATAAAACCCTGACTTTCAAACTGGATTTTTGTATAAAGTGAGTAAATCCCTTGCGTATTTCTGAGGTGAAAAATGGGTGCCTGCATATTGCTTCGCCCTCGCTCCCATCATTGCCAATTCCGATGCCGGCAGGGTAAGAAAATATTCAATTGCGTTGCTGATTTCAGGAATACTATTGGGATCAACCAAAACTGCCGATCCACTGCTTCCAATAATCTCAGATGCTCCACCAACTGAAGTCACAATGGAAGGCAATCCATAGAGCATTGCTTCTGTCAAGGCAACAGAGGAACCCTCCGAAAATGATGGTATCAAAAAAACATCAGATTGATTTAGAAAATCAGATACATTGGCTTGATAACCGCAAAATGTTACTTTCTTTTCGAATCCCATTTCCGCCACCTTTTTTTCCAATAAGACCTTCTGTTCCCCATCACCTACAATTAACAATTTGTACCTATTCTGAAAAGAAGGTTCCAAACTTGCAAATGCCTCAATTGCAGCCGGAATGTTTTTGATCGGGGTTAACCTGCATACCATCACAAATGTTAGATAAGTTTTCTTTTCCTTAGGAAATCGAAGTTCACTTGGCAATTGGGCAGGGTTATATACCACCTTAGCTTTACCATCTCCTAACTCTCCCAATGCGATTAGCTTTTTCTTGACAGCTTCTGATATTACAATGACCTTGGTAGCTTGGGAATAGATAAATTTAAAAATAAATCTCCACGCAAGATGGTGCTTTGGGAATCCGATTTCTTCTCCAATCCTTGTTTTTACACCTGCCAACCTAGCTGCAAGAATCCCATGAAAATTGGCTTCCGCTCCGGAAGTATGGACCACATCAAATTGTCTTTGTCTAAATAGCATATACAGATTGGAAAGTAAAAAAAGGTTTGGAATTCTAGGGTTTTGATTCAGGCAAATTACCTCGATACCCTGACTTTCAAGATACGCCGCTACTCTCCCACTTAGACCTAAAACAATTACAACATGCTCC
Organism: Mongoliibacter ruber; assembly: GCF_003003005.1. GTDB lineage: Bacteria > Bacteroidota > Bacteroidia > Cytophagales > Cyclobacteriaceae > Mongoliibacter > Mongoliibacter ruber. Next base: position 20,839 of record NZ_PVTR01000011.1, on the reverse strand, counting down.
AAATCATCATTTTTGGAGAATTCCAAAGTAGCAATTTCAACCACTTTTTCAACTCCTCCAAAATCCAAAAATGGAACTACCCTTGCTATCTTCATTCAATTAAGGATATCCAAAACTACCTGATAAACTTTATCCATATTGTAATGGGCAAAGACATGTGATTTCGCTTCCAGTCTCAAATGATTATGATCTTCATAATTTTCCAAGATATTCCTGAGTTTTTCCGATGCAGCTTCCAATTCATTAGGATCAATGATAATACCATTCTTTTGATCCAGCACAATCTCACCTACTCCTCCCACATCCGTTGAAACAACTGTCAAACCCAATGCCATTGCTTCTAGATTGGCAAGGCCCTGCATCTCAACCCTGCCGTCTTGATCCTGAATTCCTGTGTATAAATAAATATGTGATCCGGCCAATGTCTTCAAAACGTCATCATGGCTTTTCCATCCGGAAAGCAACACCTCCCTTTCCAATCCCAAAGCCTTGATTTTATTTTCAAGTGCTGATTTTAAATGCCCATCTCCAATGATCTCAAATAGAATCTTCTTTGAGGTTTTTAATTTCAAAAGAGAAATCAAATTTAATGCGATTTCATGGCCCTTCAGGGGAATCAATCTTCCAACTGAAATCAGTTTCACGGTATCCTTAATATCCCTTTCCCTACTTACTTCATGTAGTTTCGAAAAATCAATTGAAACAGGGATTTTTAGGTTTTTGGGTTTAGTGATTGTAAACTCCTGCAAAAGCCTGAATGCAAGGTCTGAACCATAAATCACATATTCTACCTCTCTATTAAAAATGGAGTAATAGTCTGTCCCATATTTCTTTCTGTTCAGGTCCAGGCCATGGAACTGTACTATGATTTGCGTTTGGGCATTGATTACACTTATGTTTTTGAGTTGGGCGATGAGTTTTCCGTTGGTTCCAAAATGACAGTAAATAAAGTCATATTGGTGATCCAAAAAATGGAGGCCTGTTTGGTATAAGCTAAGATTCCAGCCACTTTTGAATTTCAAGCTTGAAAAAAATAACCAAAGTTTTTTCCATGAATTAAGCTTGATGTTTGCTAAGCGTTCCTTAAAATTACTCCCTATTGGAACAGAATAAATTCCTTTTTCTGAACCTGCATAGTTGTAAGCCAATAAGGAATAGTCAAGTCCCTTCTTTTTAAAAAATTCCAGTTGGGAAAGAATAAAGGATTCAGTCTTGGAATTATAGTAATTGATAAAAACAAGAATTTCTTTTCGCTGTTTCACAGACACTACTTTACGCTTCAAAGAATACGCTTTCCGATAAAAAACTTAGAAACCCCTGTAGGAAAGAAAACCAAAGCAAGAAATCCCAAATAGATTTTATTGAGGTTTAATGGACTGAAAAAAAAATAATGAAAGCCGGTTTTTCGAAAGGGTTTTTTGGTGATCAACAGTCGTTTTACTGTAATATAAGTCAGCTTATTGGAGTATTTCTCCAAATCTGTTTTTTGATGAAAATCACCATTTTCTTTCAAAAACTTTTGAATGGTAGGCATTACGGGTGAAATCACGTATTCCACATTCTCCGTGACCATATTTACAGAATCCCTAAAATAGGTGGCATTGATCTGATTCAACCAGGCACCTCTCACACCTTGCAGCAACACCCGAAGCCATAAATCCAGATCCGCCCCTCGCTTCCATGTTTCATCAAATCCCTGAACGGCCAACAACACCTCTTTCCTGATGATGGCAACAGTGGTGCATACCATTTGCTTGTCGTAAAGAAATGTTTTGAGGTCAAAGTAATGGGATGGTTCATCCTTGTGGGCCAAATAGTAATAATCGGGAACAATTTCCTTTTGACTGAAATACTCATTCCAAGCAGAGGTGAGGAACGAGGCTTCTGGAAATTGCTCACTGAGATCTTTCATTTGTTGGAGCCTCTCCAAATCCCATTCATCGTCTGCATCCAAAAAAGCAATCCAGCCATACTTTGACTGTTTGATCCCAAAATTCCTGGCAGCATATCCTCCAGGACCAGGCTTGTCCCTGAAAAACACCTTGATTTTATCCTCATCCTGCAAGGTGGACACAAATTCCCTGCTGCCATCCGTTGACCCATCATCAACCAAGATGAGTTCAAATTCTTGATATGTCTGATTCAGTACTGAATTGATTGCCCGCTCTATATGAGGTCTCTTATTGAAAACAGGAATGATTACTGAAAACATAACTATCCCGAAATTGGCAAATTAACATCAGTACCCACAATGCGGTAAATATTTTCCGAGCTTTCGGCATTATCCTTCTCCAAAACCTCAGGATCGGGGAATTTTCCTGAATCGATATCCATAATGATTTTCCCGACCAACTCGCTTGTCTTTCCGGTAAATTTGGTGTTGATAGAAGAGGAATATATGACTGCTTTTGAAATTACAGAAATAGGTGAATCATAATTCTTTATAAAACCAATCACGGCATCAATGTTCTTCAAAGTGGTTATGACTATTTGATTTTTGGCATAACCATAGTAATCACTCATCTTTTCATCCAAGTCAAAATACACTGTAGGTGTATCGGTAAACAACGCTTCCTCGATAATACTGCTGTTGCCGGCAATATTTAGATCCATATCCTTAAAACATTCAAATGAATTCTCCAATTTACTGTTGCTGATGATGATTTTGGGGTGATCAAAATCCATTTGGAATTTCAGCAGATAAGGGTGCAATCTGAATTTGATCAATTTCACATTGTCAAGATCTGCGAGTTTTTTTGCCAAGCTCACGTACGTCTCGATTTCGGCTACTGTATTGACGCAAAGGACTATTCTGAGATTATTCCTGTCAAAAACCCTTTCTTGGTTGATTTGGATAAATCCATCCGCCTTCATATTGCCGACAGAAATCATCGAAGTATTAGTTTGCTTGATGTTGCTATAAACTTCTGCTGCCATCTCAGAATATAAAAAAGCATAGTCAAATGTCATGGGAGGGAATATATCCGAGACATTGGCGTGCTGAAAATAGATCGTGGTGATTTGGTTCCTCTTGGCTGCATGAAACGCCCCTACATTGATATCCGAATGGTCATTGGCCATAATCAGGTATTGCGGCTTTTTAATCCAAAATAAAAATGCGAATATCCTATAAATGGAAAGAGTGAAGGAAGACAGATTTATTAAGGTAATGTCCTTGATATGTGATCCGTAAGTGGAAATCAGAAATTTTCTGTGCAGAAGATAAAAAACCGGAAAGCTGATAAAATCCAAAAAAAAGATATATAAAAATGGTAAGTTGGAACTGTTCCCTAACTTCTGATTGACATTGAACTCATGTTTGATCCCAGTGGAATCACCCCTGAACTTTTCAAATATTGGCGCAATCGCCAGGTATTGATTGTGGGTGACAAAGACAAAAAGAAATTTCTTAAATGCAAATGGATTGATGAAATTAAACTTCAACTTGATCAATTGTTTGGCAAATTCAACTCCCTTAAGTTTCCATACTTTAAAAAATGCTTTGGTGAAGTTTTGGTTACCAAGCATGCCCACCCCCCTTTTTTCATACATTTTATTTCTACCATGTAGTGAATGAGATATGACTTGTCTTGATTTGGAAATCATTTATCAGTAAAATATATAAATCAACTATTAAATATTAAATGGGATAAAAATCGATTCCAGTACATTTTGAATCTATAGTAACTACTAAATCAAAAATTCCTTAAAAATCTTAGGTTAAAAGCAAATGTTCCGAACAATGCAAAAAGCCTCCGCATAATCAACTCCATTTGCAATGCCCCACATTTGGGCACGGATTTTTAAAGCTTCTGATGATCTTGGATGAGGGAATTTTCTTCTCTCAAATTCATAAGATTCAATTGCATTAAGTTTAGCTTGCAAATCAGTTTCTGAGATGGAAATGAACATATTCGGAATAAAGTGACGAGGATCTGTAGAAGCCCGCCATTCTGTCCCGGACATAGTTTCGAAGGTTATAATTGTTTTAACACCTTCTGTATTCATTGGTCTACATGCAGTCATTACTGCATCAAAGGTTTTTTGATGATCAATATTTAAATCTCCGCCATGATGGGTAAATATCACTTCAGGTCTAAAGTCCTCTTTTTCTTTTTCAATTACCTTGATTATATCTAAAAGTTCAACGCTGTCAAATCGATTATCAGGGAAATCATATATTCCTACAGAATGGAAACCTATAAACTCTCTTGCTTTCTCGATATTAGACCTGTGGATTTTAAGTTCAGTCTCCCATTTTTCAATATTCCTTGAATCCGAACGAGATGTGATGCCCTCTCCTAGAATAATCGTTCTAACAATACAATTTCTCTCAATTATTAATCTATGCATAGTACCCCCAACGCCTAATATTTCATCATCAGGATGAGCAACAACTAAAAGTATTTTCTTGTTTTGATAAGAATCTATCATAAATTTTTAAATCTATTATGAACCTATTTTATTTTGAGCTATCACTTGAATACCACATTCTTAATTCAGACAATTCATTATAAACTGTAAAACCCTGAGATTGAAACAGCCTTAAACTCTCTAGGTTCATTATATCTGTGTTAGCATATACAACCTTACAGCTTTCTCTTTCAAACAGGTGCCACATGGCGGAATTCAATAACTGTTTTCCTATGCCTTTACCCGCATGGTTTTCATTGGTTGCTATTAGTGATATTAGACCGTGTGGAAATTGTAGGTCTAAATCACTACTGTAATTTAGGCCTTTTTTAAAAAGAACAAATCCTAATACTTCATCCTCTTTAACATTGAGAATAATGCTATGATTTTTATCAATTATGCTATTCTCAAGCCACTTTTTATAAAGTAATTTAGCTTTAGAATTGTCAATAAATTGATCGTTAAAAAATCTACCATATTTGAAGCTTTTCTCACCAAGGTATAATATTTCATTATTTAAAGGCAATTCAAACAATGGTAATATAGTTTGTTTATTTACATATCTATCCTTAGCTATCCTTAGCATATACTTCCTAGATATAATTGAAAAATTATTTGACTTTAGGTAATTAATAACTTCAATGTTTTGTGAATTGGACCTAAACGATACATGATTTATTCTGTTTTCAGTCAACCAATCAATAAACAGTTTCCAATTATTTTCAATCACATTACTATCAGTGAAAAATAGATATTCAAGGCGAGCCATCGGAAAGCCAAAATGATTAGAGTCCCAATTCAAAAAGCTTGCTTTCAAATAACAATTTGAAGAATCTACATAAAATCCTTGGTTCGAATTTAAATCTAATTGTTCATGAATATTTAATAAATATTCATGATCTAAATCTTCAGAATACTGGGAATCAAAAAGAAGGCTAGGGTCACAAGAATATTTCATCCTTGATAGTTAACTATATCTTGTTTTGAGACATTACTTCTCATAATTACACTCACCGTTTCAATAGATCCATAATTAAAAAGTAAATCGATTATAGAAATGTGTGAAAAAAAATCATCTTGGTTATATTGTCGATAATCAGGATGAAGATAATTTTGAAAATATGCCTTAATGCCATTCCCTTCAAAGGTGGATTTATTAGCATAGTCTGACCCTAGTTTTCCAAAAACAAATAAATCTCCTTCAAGTTTCTTTGTCAATTCAACAACGTAATCAAGTTTTTTCGATCGGATTTTTAAATCACTGGCGAAATGAATTTTCGTTTCAATATCAAGATAATCTAAAATTTGAAATAGAAAGCTGTTGGTATAGTCAATTAAATAATTACTCTGAATTTCAAGACTGCTTTCAATAATTGGCATTATTTCACTAAAAAATGGAGATTTTTTATAAGAATATTCAATCGACTTGATGTGTTTAACTTTCCATATATGATTAGCCAGCTCCATTTCTTTAATTATTCCAGAATTATCACTCTTATTGATTAATGGAATGGTTAACCAAAATTTTTGTTTATTATTTACAATTTGATTTCGATTTATATAAGAATTCTTTTCGTATTGAACATCATCCATTATTACAAATTCATCGCTTAACAGTATTTTATGAAAATAACCTAGCCAAGGCAGATATGCTGGTTGATGGGCAGAAATGATTTTCATCCTTTAATCATATCTTTATTTAACCCTGTCCATGGTCCAATGTCCCTAACCAACTCTTTTCCTATATAATTATCAAATTCAGATGGGGCATCTCCGATATTTGGTCGCAAAATTGAAATGTCTTCAATACTAATTCGATCACCTTTATTTAAAGCTTTGTTTAAATGCAAACTTCTTCTGTATTTAAATTTATTTAAATCTTCATCGGGAGTTCTAATTAATTTATTTTCACCTAAACCTTTTTCAAGTGTTCTGATACTTTCAACCAGTAATTTTAATTCTTTGGGTTCCAAGGAAAAATGATGTTCGGCCTTTCTTTTTTCTTTCCTTGAATAAGTGATATGCTTTTCTATAATTCTCCCTCCTAAAGCAACTGCACCAAGACTAAATACATTTGTTACAGAGTGGTCTGATAAACCAGTAAGAACTTTATACCTTTCTTTTATATAAGAAACTGCTTTTAGGTTCGCATTTTCAGGTTTTGTTGGATAATCACTTATGCAATGCAAAATTGCTAATTCATTTTTACTGAAGATAGATATCGCTTTTCTGATTTCCTCATCAGTTCCCATACCTGTGGAGATAATAACTGGTTTACCAGTATCTGCGACAGATTTAAGTAATTTAATATTTGTCAAATCCATTGAAGCAATCTTATACAATGGAGTATTAATTTTTTCCAGGAAACCAACAATTTCAGATGATGTAGGTGTAGAAAAAGGAATTAAACCTTTATTGATAGCATAATTAAAAACTTCAAGATGATCTTCTAATGGTAAGGCAATGGAGTCTAAAAATTCGAACCAATATGCATAACCCTTTACATTCCAACCTTTATATTCGTCAGCTTTAACTTTTGGTGTAACTATATCTAATCCGGTAAATGTTTGAAACTTCACAGCATCAACTCCTGATTCAGCAGCAATATCAATTAACTCAAATGCTGTTTTTTTACTTCCATTATGATTATTGCCGATTTCAGCAATAATGAAAACACTATTCTTTGTCCTTTGTTTTAATGAAAAATTCATAATTATAAAATTAATACCATCGCAATATGTGAACTATCCTCATCTAAATATTGACTTTCATCCCTATTCTTTAGCAACACATATTCTTCAAGATCATCACCCTTTAATTGTTTAAATCCCAAACTAGAATAAAATTTAAATGCCCTTTCATTTTTCCTTGTTAAATCAATAGAACATTTTTCACAATTATTTTGTGACATTATTTCTAATTGAAATAACATAATCTTCTTGCTTATTCCTGTACCGATGAAATGAGGGCTGATTGCAAATCTAGAAACATGAGAAAACTTAGGTTTGAACTCGTAACCAATTGAAAAACCTACCAATTGGTTATCAATTATCCCCCCTATACTATATATTTCTTTCTTTGGAAGTGAATGAGCAAATTCTTTATATGTCCATTTTGTTTCATCATAGATATTTCCAAACGCGTTGAACACATGATTTTCAATAGCTAAAATCGAATCCATGTTCTTATCTAAATACACTTTATTTAATTGAATTAATTTCAAAATTTTCTAAAAAATTCTATTAACCTATCGCTTGACTTTCCATCAATAAGTTGAGATTGATAATACTTGATATCTTCCAAATCACTGGATTTGAGAGAATTTATTACTGAATTCAATTTATTTAGATGAGCAAACTCTAAAAGATATGCAGCTTTCTTCGTCGATAATCCTTTGCCAATTTCGATCTGATTGTCAACAACAGGAATTACTATGAGTGGTGTCCCAACAGCACACGCTTCCAAACTTATTGTACTTGGGGGACAAATAGTAAGATGGGATTTCCTTAACAAATCGATAATCTCATATTCATCTAAATTTTTGTAAGTAAAAATTTTCACATTTGAATCAGACTCATTATAGAGAAGCTTATCAGAAATTATATGAATTTCATTAATTACACTATTCTTTAATAACTCCTCTAATACAATTGATGAAATGTTTTTAGGATCGGTACCACCAAAACAAACAAATACCTTTGTTATGCCTTGAATTTCATTGTTTCTTTTTCTAGCCGCTTTTAAAAAAGCCTTCCTTAGTAATACATAATCAGCCCCTAAAGCAAAGTTTTGATGCACAAAGGGCCTTACATAGTCACCTAATTGAGCTAGAGGTGAGTGATTTATAATTCCATCAAAGATTGGATTGCATTCATAAAAATCATCTACTTTAATAATTTTACAGTTGTGATGTTTAATTTTTTCAAAATAATTGGACGTGAAATTATACCCATCTAAAACAACTATTGCGCCCCTATTCTTAGAAATAAATTCTATTTCCAGATTTTCATTCTCAAATTCAAAAAATGATAATTTTTTTTCAATTAAAGTCCTTCTTATCGCATTAGGTAATACTCCAGAAATAAAGGAGCAGTCAAAATAATTCTCAAGAATTTTATAAAGAGCCAAAAGCCTATATACATGACCATATCCTTCAGAGAAGCTTGCATTAGCTTTTAAAACTACTTTATTCATTTAAGATTTAACCTTGTTTGCATCATTGGAGGTATTTATATTTTAATTCAGCTAATGACCAATCAGAAAGTGAATCAATGTCTTGAACCCTGCTTTCCTCTAAAATAATTGAATGAGTTTGGTCTGTCCATAGCTTTCCTTCAAATGTTTTTAAGTTTAACCAATACCATTGACCTGCATCATGATAAGCTTTAGGCAAATCTTGAGATCTGTTGTTCAAATACTCAGGCCAAAACATGGTAGTCTTATTGTTTTCTCTTTTTAGGCTTCGAAAAATTGGGTAAGAAAACTCCACAACTGGAAACACCGTGTTTAGATTATCAAGCTGTATTTTGGAAAAACCCTCATGAAGGTTATCAGAAGTAACAAAAGGAGCAGTAGGATAAAGACAACAACAAAAATCAAAATGAATCCCATTCTCTTTATAACAAACAAGAACCTCATTAATTACATCACTAGTAGAAGCGTAATCATTTGAATTTTTTGAGCTTCTCAAAAACGGAACCTTCGCCCCATACTTTTTTCCTACCTCCGCTATTTCAATATCATCAGTCGAAACCATCACCTCATCAAAAAGGCCTGATTGAAGGGCTACTTCTATGGAATAAGCTATGATGGGCTTTCCCAAAAAATCCTTGACATTTTTTCTGGGAATCCGTTTGCTTCCTCCCCGGGCAGGAATGATACAAAGATTAGCCACGATAGAATTTGTTGATAGTGTCAATAACGAATTCCTGTTCTTCCTCAGTCAATGTAGGATACACAGGTAAACTGAGACATTTGGAATAGTAATTTTCGGACAAGGGCAAATCCCCGTCTTTCCAACCAAATTGCCTATAATAGGGCATCAAATGGGCAGGGATATAGTGGACTTGGGCCCAAATGTTTTTCTCCCTAAGATACCCGATCAGCTTATCCCGATTTTCGAATTCCACGACATATAGATGATAAGCATGACCTTCTATGACCCCGGACTGCCCATGAACAAAAGCAGCATTGGCAAAGGCATCATGATATTTTTGGGCAATCTCTTTTCTGCGTACCAGTCCCTGATCGGCTCTTTTCAGTTGGCTTAAACCCAAAGCAGCCTGAAAATCTGTAAACCTATAGTTAAACCCCAATTCCTGCATCTCATAATACCAAAGCCCATGATCATAAATTTTCTTTTGGAAATCCTGCTGAATACCATGGGTTCTCAAATTGAGGAGCTTTTTAAATAGCATCTCGTTATTGGTGGTAATCATTCCTCCTTCTCCCGTTGCAATATGCTTGACAGGATGAAAGGAAAATATCGCCAAATCAGCAAAATTACCATTTCCTGATTTTTGGATTTCACCATGGGAATCAGTAAAGTAACCTCCAGGAGAATGGCAGGCATCCTCAATGATCCAAAGCGCAAATTCATCGGCAAGCTTCCTGAATGCCTCCAAGTCCACTACCCTTCCCGCAAAATTGACCGGGATAATCCCTTTGAAATTGCCTTCCTTGTCATTCTCCAATATTGCCCGAACAGCATTGATGTCCAATAAGTAGGTCTCAGGGTCGATATCGGCAAATACAACCTCACCGCCACAATAGCGGATGCAATTCGCAGAGGCTACAAAGGTGATGGGAGTTGTGATGACCTTCTCTCCCGGTTGAAGCCCAAGGGCCAAAACATTTAAATGCAAAGCTGCGGTCCCATTGGAAACCGCAACAGCGTATTTGGCACCTACATACTTGGCAAATGCTTCTTCAAATAGTTTGATGTTCGGACCTTGGGTCAACCAATCTGACTTCAAAACATCAACAACAGCCTCTATATCTTCTTCAGAAATATGTTGTCTTCCGTAGGGTATTTTATTCATCATCAGATTTTGAAGTTTTGGTCAACATGCTCTTTAATCAATTCTCTTAAACTCTCCACTGATTCCCAATCTTGATTTTGTTCGGAATTATATTGAAATCCTTTTGGCACTTTCTTGGCATTAAAAGTCTTAACAAAGTCCTCCAATTTCCATTGATGAGTAGAAGGCAGTATGGCATAATAAGCCCCCAAATCATAGGTATAATAACTATCAGAAGCGGTAATCATTTCCTCATGGACTTTTTCGCCAGGTCGGATTCCCACTACAGACTTTTCGCATTCCGGTCCAATGGCTTCCGCCACATCGGTAATTCTGTATGATGGGATTTTGGGTACAAAGAGCTCCCCTCCCCACATATGTTCAAGCGCATGCATGACCATTTCCACTCCTCCTTTCAGTGAAATATTGAATCTTGTCATTTCAGGATCAGTGATCGGCAATATCCCATCTTTCTTTTTATTCAAAAAAAATGGAATTACAGAACCATTTGAACCCATTACATTACCATACCTTACCACAGAAAAACGAATAGGATTCCATCCTTTGATGTTGTTGGCCGCAATAAATAACTTATCAGATGTGAGTTTGGTAGCGCCATACAGGTTGATAGGCGCACAGGCTTTGTCGGTGGACAAGGCTACGACCCGCTCCACTTTTGAATCCAAACAGGCATCTATTAAATTTTGGGCACCACCCACATTGGTTTTGATACATTCATCAGGATTGTATTCCGCTATAGGGACATGCTTCATGGCCGCAGCATGAATTACATAATCAATCCCATTCAATGCCCTGACCAATCTTTCCTTATCCCTCACATCCCCGATAAAAAACCTGATCTGCGGAAATTTATCAGCAGGATATTCCTGTACCATATGGTATTGTTTTTGCTCGTCCCTTGAAAAAATTACCAGCCTTTTCACATCAGGATAGGTCCCAAAGATATACTTGGTCAATGCCTTACCCAAAGAACCCGTTCCGCCTGTGATCAATATTGATTTGTTTGAAAGCATATTTTAAAATAATTGAAATTCTACCATTTTCTTAAATCCTTGGGATTCTTGCATCAATACTTCAAAGGTTCCCATTTGCTTGATTCTTCCTTTCTCCATCAATATCAGCTGATCTGCATTTTTTACAGTGGACAGTCTATGGGCGATGATGATGATGGTGAATTGTCCTTTCAACTTTTCGATATTTGTTTGGATGGAAGCCTCAGTTTCGGAATCAAGTGCAGAAGTAGCCTCGTCCATCAAGAGTATTTCCACTTCCTTGAAAAGCTCCCTTGCAATAGAAAGCCTTTGTTTTTGCCCCCCGCTGACCAAAATCCCATTGTTGCCCAATCTACTGTTTTCCTTTTGTTCCAGGCTAAGAATAAAATCCTTGATGGAAGCCTTTTCCACTGCTTCCCAAAATCTCTTTATATTCTGTTCATTCTGTTCTGCCCAAAAAGTGACATTATTGAATATTGAATCATCAAAAATCACAGGCTCTTGCGTAATATATCCTATTTTGTTTTGATAGGTTCTCATATCAATATCTTGAAAAGGAATTCCGTCAATGCTTAGCGTTCCCTTATCGGGCAAGTACAATCCAGATATCAGGTTTATTAGGGTGGTTTTTCCTGCACCGCTTTCACCGACCAGGGCAATGGTTTGATTTTTGGATATCCTTAAGTTAATTTCCTTCAATACTGGAACAGCATCATAGAAAAACCAAACATCATCAAAAGCGATCTGTTCGGCAAACCTTTTCAACTGAAGCCCTCCTAATGTTTCTTGATCTTTTCCCAGTTCTTTGGAAAATTCCACCATATTTTCAAGGGTCCCATAATTGGATAAAAACATGTTCCAATAATTCTGGAAATTGAGCACATAAGTCAAAGCCCTATAAAAAAACATCAGGCTCAGGATAATCAATGCCAGGCTTCCTTTGAACATCAATATCTCAAGCAATATTACCGCCACTACAATTCCTATAATTATCGGTTCTCTGATGGCATTTACCACAGCATTGTTGACTCCGATCCACTTTTGGTTTTCTTCGATATTACGGATACCTGATTTCAATTTATCCTTGAATTTGCCTATAGACCCTGTGGCTTTAAGGTATTTGAAGAAAGCTACTTTTTGTATCAATAAACCCTGGAACTGATGATTAATTACCGTAAGTTTTTTTGAAAGGGCTTTTGTTCTTTTAAAAATATAAGTGTAGATAAAGTTGGTCAAAAGACCTCCTACAATAACCAAAATGGAGAATTTGGCATTGACACTGAAGGCAAGGGCCATATAAACAGTTACCATCACCAATGCCTGCATGGCCAAAAAATATGCACTATATGCTGCATTTAGTTTATTGACTTCACCTGTAATGGTATTTTGTATTTTACCGGAATCAGCTACTGAAAAGGCTTTATACTTGTAATTAGACAATAAATCTACGTGTTCATCTCTGACTTTGCGCATAAATAATTGATTCAGGACAGTCTTATACAATCCTTCAAAAAATTTGATAATTCCTTTTAAACTGAAAAAAACAAAAATCAAAATCAAAACGGAAACCAGATTGATCGGAATTCTTAAAAAAACAAGCCCTTCCAAAATAAACCCCAACCGACCCAACACCTCAATATTTATATCTCCCCCATCTACCATCTGCAACAAAGGTAAAAACATTGCAAGGCCAAATCCATCCATTAGTGCCACCAACAAACTCAGGCTAAATGCAATCAGGATTCTAAAACCAAGGATGGAATAGAAATAATTGAAGTATTTAAGTTTATTGAAAGAGATTTTGTTTATTATTTAATTTTGGGATAAAATTCAGTCACCAATTTTATTTTGTGATTTTAAGTTCTCCAAGAATCAAACCAGTACAGCAGGAAAACTACTGGTAAGAAAAGTAAGTATTCGTAGGAGTTAAAAAGCATTCTTAGATATTTTCTAACCCTACCAACACCAAACTCTTATGCTTCCCTCCTCCTTCTGTACACTTTTCATTAATTGTCTTTAGATGTGTAGGGAATGAGAATGGTGGTTGAGTCAAGTTGATAGGTCTCCAATAACCGGTTTGGATGTCTGTATTGGTAGGGTGATTTATAAAGCTTGTGGTCAGGAGGTATTTGGCTCCTGATTTTTTGAAATTGTCCAAGGACTTTTAGATATCAGGAAAGGAAAAATGTACCAGGCAGTCCGTGCAGCATAAGTGATGATTGGTTTGTTAAACGTAGAGGAACAACCTGAGATTTAAGGGTATTCCTTGATTGATGAATCGATGAACTGATGAACTGATGACTGGATCGTTAAATGTTAAAACTTACCCCAGCGAATGTCGGGAGGGGTAAAAGTGGGGTTTGGTGTAGATTTAGGGTTTTTCCTAAGTGATAACTATGTAATTTAAAACGAAGATTTTTCCTGCGTGGATGGTTTCCCTAATTTTAAATTTCTAATTTTTAAATTTACATTTTGACTAAACCTGAAGAATTATTTTCAATATAAGAACCCGAAAAGCCAAAGGGGTATTTTATTATTTAGTCCTGTTTCAATATGATCAAGCGCATAATAATCGCAGGTTTGGTTTCCCTTTTTATTCTTTCCTCCTACTTCGACGATGGTATTTTTATCGATTTGAAAATCAGCATTTGGCGGAAGATTGAGTTTATGGCTTACATTCACCTGATTGAGGAAGAATGTTTCTCTTATATTTCCTATATCAACATTTGACCCAAGCGCAAATGCAAGATTTGGGTTGTTAAGGTAAATTTTTCCCGGTTTTTGGAGGAGGGAAACACCTTCGGTATTTTGGTGTAATCCATAGATCAAACCGCTTTCCTCAAGAAAATGAAGATAAGTTAGCAAGGTGGTTCTATTGATTCCGATTTTTTCACTAAGCTTAGAAATATTGGGAGTAAAAGGCACTGAATCAGCGATGATGGCGAGCAGTTGCTTGATTTTGGGAATATAAGCCACATCTACTTTTCTGAGTAAAGGCAGTTCTACTTCTAAGGTGAGGTTAATTACAGCCAAAATTTGTTGATGATACAATTCACCAAATTCTTTGTAGAAAGGATAATAACCTTGTTTGAGGTATTGATTCCAAAACTGCAAGGGTTTAACTTGGGAAACGATTTCATCTGCAATTTCCTGATGCTGTTTTAGGATTGTTTCGAGGCTATAAAAAGGGAGGTTAAGACCCTGATCGAAATTCAGAAATTCCCGGAAGGAAAGTCCACCCATGGAATACAATACAGCTCTTCGACTTAGATCAGCAGCTGAATTTAAAATTTCAAGTAAAGATGAGCCGGTGAATATTACCTTCAATTCCGGATAGAAGTCGTAGATGTTTTTTATTTCTTTGGACCAATTGGCATATTTATGAACTTCATCTATAACCAAGACTTTCCCTCCTGATTTTGAAAATTGATCTGCTAGATCCAAGAGTGAGTTTTTTGAGAACCAAATATGATCTAGGGAAACATACAATGATTCATTTCTGCTTAATTTGGATTTACTTAAGTACTGGAGTAAGATGGTTGTTTTCCCTACCCCTCTGGCACCGGTAATGCCAATAAGCCGATGTTGCCATTGGATCTTCTCCATCAAGCTTCTTTGAAAACTGAGATTTACATTTTTAAGGAGTTTAAAGTAAAGCTCAAAGAGTGGTTCCATTATTTCTGTTTATTAGACTATACAAAAATAGGCTGTTATTGTTTACCACAATATACAAAATTTACGACTTGTATTTATTAGATAAAAATTTAAAATGAATGAATCTACCCTCCGCTTCCAAACACCATAATCCCGGAAACATCTCCCGGATCTTCGGTGAACAGGTGAACCTTAACTTTCCGCTTTGTCTTTTCAAATGTTTTGCTTTTTAGGAACTCGAGATAGTCAAGATCAAGGTCATTGCCAATCAGGACCATTTCGACGGTTCCGGAGTCGATTCCTTTGGCATAGTCTCCTATGATATAGGCTTTTTGAACATCTCCCATACGGCGCACCACCTGTTCCATCAGGGTATCGAGTCCCAGGAATTTGGAGACCATGTTGGTGATTTCTTCGAAAAAAGGGTGTGCCTGATTGGCTCGGTAGACCTTGGTTTTGCCCTCTTCTCCTGAAGTCAGGAGTCCCGCTTCCGTGAGACGGTTGAGTTCCACTCTGACCGAGTTGGTCGATTCGTCAAATTCCTTGGCAAGCGAACGCAAGTACCCTGAATTGTTGTGTGAAAAAAACTTCAGGAGGAGTTTGATGCGGGTTTTAGAAGTGACGAGGGAGTCGAGCACAGGGGGTACTGGTGGGGAATTGCTTAATTGAGGGGGGTTGTTAAATGTTAAGTGTTAAAAGTTAAAGGTTCAGGTGAGTGACGGCCAATTAACATTTAACCATTAACCTTTAACAAATCGAGATGAACAGAGCAAAGCGTCGTAAACCTTCCTACCGGAAGGCAGGTCGTAAATCTAAAATCGTAATTGTTATGGACGCTTCGCCCTTTCAGTCCCAGGGGAAACCTAGCGGGATGAGTAATAAACTTACTCATGAGTAACAAATTTACTCGGAGATTTTTAAAATGCAAGAAAACATAAATGAAATGTTTATGTACAAAAAAAATACACATTATCTTCTGAAAATTGTTAATAATTGGATTCAGAAAAACCTTTGATCTACATTTAGCTTTTATAGATCGGTCCTTCAGGGTTCTTGCTTTTATTTCCACTTTATCCCGATTCTCTTCGTTCTCGGGATCTATGTTACACTTCGATTTCAATGGTATTTCTGCCATATAGGAACTTTCAATACCCTTTTGAGCTATAAGCTCAAAAACCATAAATCCGAAGGTACAACCTTCGGATAACGCAGAAACCTACCTACCGGAAAGCCAAGTCGTAAATCGTAAATTAAAAGAATAACCTCCTACCTACAACCAACCATTTTACTTCATCATTCATCATCCATCATTCGAAATTCGATATTATTTCAAATTCAATGTTTGCAAGTCCATCTAGCCTCACTTCAATAAAAAGCCTCGTAATTGGTAAATCGTAAATTAAAAGAATAACCTCCCACAACCCCATCCCTTTCATCCTTCCTCCCTCATCCTTTTTTCATCCCTCTTCCTTTATTTCTATTTGGCCTAAATGCAAAGCCCAGAAGGCTCTCGACTAATTCTCCCCTATGGAAAATTCTCCTCGGCTAAACACATTAAAGCTTAGGGAAACATACACGACATTGGCCCTGAGGTTTTCATAAGGGCGTATAAAAACTCCGGGGTCTGGGCTTACTGTAAAATCCCTGTTAAAAAACTCTGTAGGATAATACTTTACTTTAATACTGGTACCTCCCGGTAAAGTGACTCCTGCGAAAAATGAACTTTGCCACCTATTGACCCTATCGCTGAACCAGACATTAAATCGATCTACTCTCCTTTCGTCCACAAATGTCCTTTCTCTATAATTGAAAGCCCATTCCAGTTCGTATCCGGCAAAGAAAAATTGGCTGTCTAGGTTACCGAATTTTACACCCAAAGGTACCCCAGCATTGTAGGTTCTTACTTTTTTTCTGATTTGTGGAGTCTCGTCAAAAATAAATCCCACATTTCTTAAGTTAATTCCCGTGAACCAACCGAAGTTTTCATTGCTGTCAAAGTTCAGGAAATTCTGAAGGTTGATGACCGGAGCCCAACGAACCACATTATTGACACCTTCTACTGCACCTCCGGAAAAAATCCATTCTCCCCCACTGCTCCAGTAGGTATTGGGATAAGTGCTGACTTGCTTTTGGGCTTGCAAAAAGAAAGGGAGTTGCAGAATGAACGCAATGAGTAAAATCTTTTTCATATTAAAATGTGTTTTACGCCAATAAAAGACAGAATATAGTTTTTGCCAAAGAATAAAAACTTAACCCAAAAATAGACTTATTGATTTTTTTTATTCTGCTTTTTTTAAAAAAACCTTCGATCCACTTCAAGGGAGTTTAAGGCTAAAATCAGACTTCTTATGGTTGTGAAAAGTAAAAAAAGTTAAAAGTTGGGAGGATTGTGGGAGCAGGGGATTTTACCGTAATTGGAGTTTTAGTGCTATATTGAGCTACAAGCTCAAAAACCATAAATCCGAAGGTACAACCTTCGGATAACGCACCAATTGTCAACTATAATTCTCAGGTTTCAGCCAAAGGCTAAAAGTGAGCGAAGAATTTCAAAAGCGAGGCTTATCTGCGTTCGTCTGCGATATCTGCGGGAAAATAAACACTTTCAAATAAGCAGGGGTCGGTTAGTGAGACACTAACCGAGGCGAAATGGATTTTTTATCATCCTTCCTCCATCCAGACCTTCGGGGTTTTGGAAACCCCAAAAGGTCAGGGACTGCTAACCTTTGAGGTCTTTTTTGGACCTCGAAGGTTTTTTTGTCAGAAAAAGTAGAAACAATTTCGCCGCCGTGAGTGTCATCACTCATGGCCATTTAAGCGTTTAGAATCTTCAATACGCATAGGTTCTTAATTTTATCCCGATTCCCTTCGTTCTCGGGATCTATGTTACACTTCGATTTCAATAGTATTTCTGCAATATAGGGACTTTCAATACCCTTTTGAGCTATAAGCTCAAAAACCATAAATCCAAAGGTACAACCTTCGGATAACGCACCAATTGTCAACTATAATTCTCAGGTTTCAGCCAAAGGCTAAAAGTGAGCGAAGAATTTCAAAAGCGAGGCTTATCAGCGTTCGTCTGCGATATCTGCGGGAAAATAAATACTTTCAAATAAGCAGGGGTCGGTTAGTGAGACACTAACCGAGGCGAAATGGATTTTTTATCATCCTTCCTCCATCCAGACCTTCGAGGTTTTGGAAACCCCAAAGGTCAGGGACTGCTAACCTTTGAGGTCTTTTTTCGACCTCGAAGGTTTTTTTGTCAGAAAAAGTAGAAACAATTTCGCCGCCGTGAGTGTCCTCACTCATGGCCATTTAAGCGTTCGGAATCTTCAATACGCATAGGTTCTTAATTTTATCCCGATTCTCTTCGTTCTCGGGATCTATGCTACACTTCGATTTCAATAGTATTTCTGCCGTATAGGGACTTTCAATACCCTTTTGAGCTATAAGCTCAAAAACCATAAATCCGAAGGTACAACCTTCGGATAACGCACCACCTTTACCAATTAATGGATTTTTTATCATCCTTCCTCCATCCAGATCTTCGGGGTTTTGGAAACCCCAAAGGTCAACATCAACCCATCTTGACTCTTGCCTCTTGTCTCTAATGGCACTTTAAAACCAACTCTTAACCATTGTTCCCGACAATAAATTACCGGGCTATTATTTCAGTCATGCCGATGGCATTTGGTCTTGTCTTGACAGGTGTTTCAACCAACCCTGTCAATCCTTCATCCTTTCCTTTCCCCTTTAATCCTTTTCCACCTTCCCCTACTTCCTCTTAAGATTTGGCATCATGCTTCCAAGGGCTTTTTGGGCTCCACCCATCTTATTCATTTGTTTCATCATTTTGCGCATATCGCCAAACTGCTTCATCAAGTTATTGACTTCCTGAATGCTTCTACCGCTTCCAGTGGCAATTCTTTTTCTTCTGCTGCCATCAATCACATCCGGATTTTCCCTTTCCAGAGGCGTCATACTTCTGATGATAGCCTCAATTGGTCTGAAGGAATCATCATCTATGTCCAAACCTTTCATCGCTTTACCCATTCCCGGAATCATCCCCATCAGGTCTTTGATATTACCCATTTTCTTGATTTGTTCAAGTTGGGACAGGAAGTCATCAAAGTTAAATTGGTTCTTTCTGATTTTAGAATTGATACGCTTGGCTTCATCCTCATCAAAAGTCTGTTGGGCGCGCTCCACCAAGGAAATAACATCCCCCATTCCCAGAATTCTCTGTGCCATACGGTCAGGATGGAAGACGTCGATATTTTCCATCTTCTCTCCGGTGGAGATAAACTTGATCGGTTTGTTGACCACATGACGAATTGAAATGGCTGCACCACCTCTGGTATCACCATCCAATTTGGTCAGGACAACCCCGTCAAAATTCAGACGTTCGTCAAAAGCTTTGGCCGTATTCACAGCATCTTGACCGGTCATTGAATCGACCACAAACAATGTTTCAGAAGGGTTAAGCTCTTTTTTCAAAGTCTCTATCTCCTGCATCATCTGCTCATCCACAGCTAGACGACCTGCTGTATCGACAATAACGATTTTCTTGCCTGTTTTCTTGGCATGGGCCAAGGCATTGTTAGCAATCTGAAGGGCATTTTTATTTTCAGGTTCTGCATACACCTCCACACCAATCTGTTCACCCAAGACCTTCAATTGGTCAATCGCAGCTGGTCTGTAGATATCACAAGCGGCTAAAAGTACCTGTTTGCCTTGCTTTTTAAGAAGATTGGCGAATTTACCTGTGAAAGTCGTTTTACCCGAACCTTGAAGACCTGAAATCAATACTACAGCCGGATCACCTGACAGGGTAACATCCACCTTGGTACCGCCCATGAGTTTGGTCAGTTCTTCCTGAGTGATTTTCACCAAGAGTTGTCCTGGGGAAACGGAGATCAAAACGTCTCTTCCAAGGGCTTCTTCCTTGATTGTATCAGTTACGTCTTTGGCAACTTTATAGTTGACGTCGGCATCTATCAAAGCTCTTCTGATTTCTTTGACAGTGGTAGCGACGTTAATTTCTGTAATTTTTCCAGTACCCTTAAGGGTCTTAAAAGCTCTATCTAACTTAAAACTAAGATTATCAAACATGCTTATTCGTTATTTGAAGCAAAAATAGGAATTTATTTCGTTTATGGAGAATCGAAAAGGCTGAATCCTGTATTAAAGTAAGAAGGAGAGGATTTAGCTTGTGGATTTTAGATTCCCCAATTCATCAGTTCCTCAGTTCCCCAATTCGTCAGTTCATCAAAAACCCCACACCCACAATCCACCCAACTTTTAACATTTTTAACCTTTAACACCAAAATTGTAGATTGTAGATCTTAGATTTTAGATTGGGGTTAATACTGAGTTTAAGGTTTGGTGTACTGATCTCGGTTCGTCAATTCATCAGTTCATCAATTCATCAATCCCCCACACCCACAATCCACCCAACTTTTAACATTTTTAACCTTTAACACCAAGATTGTAGATCTTAGATTTTAGATTGGGGTTAATACTGAGTTTAAGGTTTGGTGTACTGATCTCAGTTCATCAATTCCCCAGTTCGTCAGTTCGTCAAAAACCCCACACCCACAATCCACCCAACTTTTAACATTTTTAACCTTTAACACCAAAATTGTAGATCTTAGATTTTAGATTGGGGTTAATACTGAGTTTAAGGTTTGGTGTACTGATCTCGGTTCGTCAATTCGTCAGTTCATCAATTCATCAATCCCC
>NZ_PVTR01000010.1 GCF_003003005.1 Mongoliibacter ruber | reverse complement strand
TCTCCAGCAGAGCC
The DNA here is from genome assembly GCF_003003005.1 of Mongoliibacter ruber. Lineage (GTDB taxonomy): Bacteria > Bacteroidota > Bacteroidia > Cytophagales > Cyclobacteriaceae > Mongoliibacter > Mongoliibacter ruber. The sequence continues at coordinate 186,263 of NZ_PVTR01000010.1, read as the reverse complement.
TGGTTCCGCTTTGCCTGACGGTAATTAAAGTAGTAAACAAAAGATAAAAAAACACCTTCTTGCTAGTAATTTAACATAGAAAAAAATATCTTTAGTCTTTCAATTCAAATAGCTTCCAAGCAGTTATTTTCGATACTTAAGAGTTTCCAAAAAAAGGATTGATTTTTCAGTTGTTAATAGGAATAAATGTATATCCGCATTCATACCAGTAGAGTCTAAATAATAGAATTAACCAGTGATTTCGAACCATAGAATAAATATACAACCCGGGCAGGTATCAATGAATATCTGTTTATAATGATATGATTGTATTTATACAAAAACCAAGTCTAAAAAAAGAAATCAATGCTGCTTCAGAATCTTGAGATGTTCTACTTTTTGACCCCACTGGATTTCCACCACGAATACTCCCTTAGGTACCCTTTGAGCTAAATGAGCAAGGTGTTCATTCATTTTATCTTCTGATTCCACCGTCGTGGCAGGAGTCACATACATGGGGTGAATGATTCTGAATGTCAGTTTTTCCGTTTCATACTGAGATCTATCCATCAAAGAGATGCGAAGAGCAGTTCCATTGGTTGGGTTTGGATAGGCACGCCATACACCATTGGTGAATGTTACACCAGGCAGTCTTAAAGAGACTACGTCAGAATATTGGAATTCTTCGCTAAAGTCTACCTGTTTCAGTCTGTATAAGACATTGTGAGAACCTAGAGGTAATTGCTGATCTACAAATTGATATTCAGTGATCTGATCTGTCCAACCCATTCCCTGAACTTCTCCGACTTTTTCAAACCCATTCAGCCCTGTGATAGACCTTTCTATTTCAAAGTGAGAGTTTTCCCATTCCTTAGCAGTAGCCCAGTTAAGGCTGGCTTCACGCTTATTTGGATTGTATTCGGCTTGGAAGTAGAGGAATTCTACGGGTAGGATGCGGATATTGGAATAGACTATGAATACTCTTCCTTGACCTCCTTGACCTCCGCCTCCTGTTCCGGCACCACCTCCTGAACCAACGCCAGGAGCATCACCGCCTACACCATCTACATTTCCACTTCCACCTAAAAATGATCCATTTGGAGCTCTTCCGCCATTTGTGAAGTTGTCTTTTACAGTTCCATTAAAATTATAACCCACTCCACCTCCTCCACCACCAAAATTGACTATGGTTCCAAACAGGTCGTAAGCAATTCCCAAGCCTCCAATTCCACCATCTCCCTGCCCATTTCCTGCTGCTTTTCCTTCTTGTCCTAGACCTGCCGCACCGCCACCACCGCCGCCTACTGCTGCACCTCCTTGTGGTCCTCCAGTATCAGCAAATGTGCCTCTTGCACCTATGTTCCCGTTGGCGGCTGTGTTTGCTCCTCCTGTACCTTCATAATTTTCCGGTCTAAAAAAACCTCCACCTCCTCCTGATGCTCCCGGAGCACCGTTGGCGACTGAATTTGATCCGAAAGAACCACCTCCGCCTCCACCTAAAGCAGAAAAAGAAATTGGATTTTCATCTACTGTTCCAGTTAATGAAGTAGATCCGCCATTATGGCCTCTTTCCATATCATTTGCGGCACCTTGTCCCCCTTGACCTACTTGGATATTAAAAGTTACTCCATCAGGCATGCCGAAATCTTCTATAGTCGAAACATAGCCTGTAGCAAATCCTCCTGCACCACCTCCTCCGGAGGCTTTACCAGCACCACCTCCACCGCCACCGCCGACAACGACCACTTCAAAATCAATTAAGCCTTCTGGAGCAATCCAGTCTGAATCGCAAGTGAATTCAATTATGGTGGAACCACTCCTAGAACCATCGTCAATAACTTTAAAGCAACCCTCGGGGTCTATCGGAGGGCAAGAGTATGAAATAATGACAAGTCCAGATCCGCCATTTCCTCCTGAAGAATTACCATCTGCACCACCACCTCCACCACCAGGAGCACCACCTGCTGTCCCAGGATTGTTCCCAGAACCAGCACCTCCAGCACCTCCAGCGCCTCCAGCACCACCACCATCTCCACCTTTTCCTCCTGTGGAAGCATTGCCAAGTAAGCCATCTTGCCCATTTGTAGAAGAACCTTGACCTCCGGTACCTGGAGTCGTACCACTTGCCCCATCTCCACCATAAGCATAGACAATGCTTGAAGTTATGGGGTCAGGGTTAGTTGGATTTCGAGTGACATAACTAGGAGATCCATTTTGTCCAGGCGTGCCAGAGGCAGTTTGTCCAGCTCCCCCCGGTCCAATTACCACGCTTAAAACATTTCCTGGATTGACAGGGATGTTGACTGTTGAATAGCCACCGCCACCGCCTCCTGCACCGTTATTGTTTTGCCGGCCGCCGCCACCACCACCGCCACCCCATACCTTTATGGTGATTTCGGTGATACCTGCGGGGACAAAAAATTCTCCATTAGCTTCAAATACTGCCGCACAAGTTCCAAAGAATGTGATATTTCTTTCTGTCAAATCTACGGTACAAGCATCTGTTGGCCTTCTGATGGTAAGGATTTCCAATGAAGTTAAATCAGGATCGTTAATCCCTACGGTTGTGAAAGTGCCTCTCCCGTTTACAACATTAACAGTGGTTGTAAATGTCCCTGAATTTGCTAAGCCCAAGGAATAGGTAACAGTATAAGTGCCGTTTGGCAGGTTGGTTGTTGTTCCTCTGATCGTTACAATAGCTGGACCTCCCTCAAAACTCGGAGATACAGAGGCTGTAGAAGTCAATTCGTAAACAGGTGTTACTACTAAGGTACCTGTTGCCGATACTGTACCACACCCGCCTGTTAGTGGTATTTGGTAATTGAAAGTTCCGGATTCTAGCGGTGTTCCGGATAATGTTATGGTATTGGAATCCCAGTTGGCAGTCACTCCTTGAGGCAAACCAACAGGAGTACCTATTCCTGTAGCAAGCGAGGTACCGATTATAACCGGTGTCATTTCTGCATCTATACAAATGCTTGGTAGGGCAGGAACAGATGGAGTGAAGCTGTTTCTTTGTACATTAACCGTATTGGAGGTTGTTGGGTTAGGGGCTGTGCATCCGTTGATATCTGTATAATTCACAGATAAAGCTTTAGTGCCAGAGGTAAGCCACCTTACGATAAGCGTGTTATCGAGATCAGTTCCCCCCGCAACAATAGTATAATCTACCCCTTCTATTCCGGGCAGTCCCCATTGATAGTTTTCTTGTCCCGGTGTTGTGATATAGGTAATGTCTTCTTCTACACAAACATCTCCGCTAGGTTGGGTCTCAAATGAGGGTGTTGGCAAAGCGTATACTTCATGTACTTCCGAAGGATTTGAGGTCACTGATGTTCCGCAAGAGCTTGTAACTGTCACATAATAGTACCTTTCACCGACGACATCAGCTGGAGGTGTAAATTCATTTGAAGTAGCTCCTGGAATGAGTGTACCACCTGAATTTGAATAGCTGTCATTGCTGTACCACTGATAGGCTAGGCCTGTACCCTGTCCTACAGAAATAGGGGAAAAGGAACTGTTAAGGCAAGCACTTTGCTCTGGCATGTCAGGTGCAATGATTTCAGGTTCAGCATTGACAGTAATTGTGCCCGTGGCGGCTACAGTTCCACACCCACCTGTTAAAGGGATGCTGTAATTAAATACACCAAATGTGGTAGGTATTCCAGTGATACTGATTTCATTATCTGACCAAGTTGCGCTTACACCTGGAGGCAAGCCATTTACACCAGAATCTATTCCATCATTAGCAATGCCAGCTGCCACAGTTGTAGTGTGAGTGATAGCTCCAAAAGTTGAATTGACACAAACTGTAGGACTATCTGTGGCAGAAGTAACTGAGTTTCCCGGGTCGACTATAAATGCGCCAGATTCATTGCTGACTGCAGTATTGCCACAGGCTCCTGAGACTTCCACATAATAATATGTAGTTCCTACGGTGGCAGAAGACGGTTCGTAAGTATTCAAGGTCGCTCCGACAATCGGGCTGCCACCCGAATTGGAATTTGTAGTATTGCTATACCATTGGTAAGTTAGTCCAAAACCTTCCTGAACAGAAATGGGATTGAAAGGGGTGCCAGGACAGGAGATTTGACCGTCTAAATTTTCGTTTAAAATGCTAACTTCTTGATTGATGGTAATTGTACCAGTGGCATTAATTGTAGCACATCCACCTTCAAGAGGAATGGAATAGGTGAAAACTCCAGATTCGGTAGGAGTTCCTGAAAATTCAATTTGGTTATTGATGAACTCTACTTGAACTCCGGCAGGTAAACCCGATGGTGTGCCAATATCAGTTGCTCCAGTTGTTTGTTGGAAAACTCCGTCTGGAATTGGGGAATTTCTACAAAAAGTATTTGCGGTAATTGTTCCCGTAGTGTTGTTTGGGTTTACCCTTATAGTTCCCTGTATGGAATTAGTTTCACAGCTTCCGAAGGGGGTAATGGTATAGGTGAAATTTCCAGCCTCTGTAGGTGTGCCAGAGATAGTAACATCACCTTGATCATAGTCAAAGTCTACTCCATCAGGTAATCCATCTACTGTGACGTTCAATGCTCCTCCAACTTCAAAAACTACAGGGCTTACCGTTCCTCCAATACAGAAAGTCTGATTTTGCGCTCCTGAGATTAATGCAGGAGCAGGGCAAGTCCATGATACAATAATTCTTCCATTTCCGCCATTGCCTCCATTATTTCCGTCTCGGCCTTCACCGCCACCCCCACCCCCTGGAGTATTTCCGTTTTCACCATTAGAGTTTGTATTACCAGGCCCTCCATTTCCGCCTGTTCCACCACCATTTACACCCTCACCACCGTTTCCATTCTGATTTCCAGGGTTACCAATACCTGAAAAACTTGCTCCAGCTCCTCCACCGCCACCCGCTGTGTTCGGACTATCTACAGCTGATGCGCCATTCCCTCCTGAAAAGTTAAGAATACCGCCATTGGCCATACCGCCAACACCTCCATCTTGGCCATTTGCTCCATTTCCACCACCGGCAATAAGATTACTGAAAGAACTTTGTCCACCGTTAGTTGCTGCTCCTGATGAAGATGCCCCATTACCTTGAACTCCTACAGTATAACTGATTATATCTCCAGCAGTTACCCCATAATTGTTATGCTGTGAAAATGCGCCCCCACCGCCTCCACCAGCTCCTCGGTTATTATTTCTAAATCCCCCTCCACCCCCAGCGCCCCATACCCTTACATCGAGGGAAGTAACTTTATGCGGGACTTGAAATGTACCAGACGTATTAAATGTGCGTGTTTCGCTCTGAGCTTGAACGGGCTTGCTTGTGATAAATAGAAATATCACTCCCAAAAAAAGAGGGAACTTTAAAAATTTAGAGTTCAATAAAAATTGAAAAAGATTTGCGGGGTGCATTTAATTATCAATTAACAACACCTAATTTACATTTAAAAAAAAATAAAATACAATAAAGTGTGTTTAAAAGGTTAATGAGTGCAATAATGTAATTGATTTGAAATATTTATTTATATAAAAAAATAAATAAAAAATTGAGTAAATACCGTCAAAATATAGCATTAAAAATCTTTAATCATTTAACTATTATGCTTTATTACAAAAAAAATAATTTTTAAAAAAATGAGAAATTTCTAATGTTTTAAGATTTTTATCTGTTGGTCCTTGTTTTCCCATACCAAATGCAATACATATACTCCTTTTGAGCTTTGCGATAGTGCTTGTTGAAGTTGATCAGAAAGCGAGGAAATATTGTTTCCTGAGAATACAGTGGATCCTCCTAAGGGATTCACCAACTTTGCTGTGATTGTACCTCCCCGATAGTCGTTTCCTTCATTTAAGATCAGGTTGGCAGATTTCCGATCAATAGGATTAGGATACACGGTCCATGTACTGGATTTTTTAAAGGGTTCTGGGAACTGAACACTAATTACCTTACTGAAGTCAAAAGTTTTATCTATGTCAACTTGCTTCAGTTGGTAGTAGGCGATGGAGTAAAAGTTGTGATTGTCCTTATCTATATATTGGTATTCTACGATCTTGTCTGAGAAACCTGCAGCTTCTATTTCTCCTATTTTTTGCCAATTATCCAAATTGTCATAACTCCTCATCACTTCAAAATGTGAACTTTCCCACTCTTTGGCAGTGGCCCAATTCAGTTCTATTGTATTTTGAGTCGAATTGAGTTCACCATTAAAATACATCAATTCTACAGGAAGAATGCTGAAAATTTCGAAAACATCAGTTCTACACAAACCCGTAACATCATCATAAGTGGTAAGCACATAAGTGCCATCAGGTAAGTTTTCAATCTTGGCGTCTTCTGAATAAAAGTCAGGATCATCCACGGAAGTCCAAAAAAAGGTATAATTGCCAGGCTTAAAATCTACTTCAATAATTCCGTTGTTATTATCTTCTTCCGGGTTGACTACAGTGTAAGATTCAATAACATCTTCTTCGTTTAAAGCGAGAGGAACTGTGATTGTTTTAATTTCCGGATCTCCTACAATAGGGCTTTGCTTTATAGTAAGAGTGGCTTCAATAGCCTGACCTGATTCGATTTCAGAAAATGTTGGGTTGATTAAGGGAGAAGTTTCGGTTGTCCCATCTGAGAATACAAATTCCCATAAGATTTCATAGGGTTGAACAGGATTCCCACCGAAAAGGGAAGTGATAACAAAAGAGATATTTGTATGGTCTGTATTTTCTTGAAAACATTCGAAGTTGACATCAAAGTTATATGTTAAGTCTCCGATTTCTATTGGGATGTTTTCAGAATGAGAGCACTGTGCAGTGGGATAATCCCGACATTCGTAACTGTCTTCCAGGTCTTTATTAGAAGCTTGGGTCCAAAAAGACATTGGGTTGGAAAGTTCATAATATTCATTTTGGCAATCAAAATCCAGAGCAGGGATAGGTATGGTGATAATGCATGTTCCCGTATTACAAGGTGGAACTGTTCCTGAAAACTCATTCAAGTAGTACCCTTCCAAAATTTCATCGGTGTCTCGCCTTTTTTTTAAAATATCGGCTATAATCCTAAAGTTATGAGCATCTTTGTTTTGATTGGAGGTGTAAAGAATTGAGATCAATATTGGGCCAGTTGCTCCGCAAAGGTCTTGTATAGGTGTGCCGGAAGGATCACTGAAAAAGGCATTTAATATGCTAAAGTTCTGAGCATTTCCTTTGCAATTTATACAATCCTCAACCCTCAAATCAGGCTTGTCCGCAGTTTGTGCTGATATAGTAAATACAAAGCAAAGTGATGCAAGCGCTGAAATACAAACAGCTCTGATAAAAGTATTCTCAGAAAAAAATATAAAAATTCCCATGGGATTATTAAATATCTGATTTACAGCTCTAAAGTATGAAAAATATATCATTAAAACACATGAAAATGTATTTCAAAATAGTTATAATGTTTTTTGTATTTTTAGTTTGTTGTTTTTAGAGTTAGTATTTATCAATAAAAAGTAATGAAAAATTTATAAAGTTGGTATTCTACATTTATTTAAAGAGGAATAATTATCCTTATAAATGAAAATGTGATTGGTTTATTTTTTTTAAACTACTTGAAAAGTTACCTTACTTTTTCAGAATTTTAATCTGCTGTTCATTTTTCCCCCAGACTAAATGCAAGACATACATTCCTTTGGCGCTCTGTTGAAGAGTTTGATTGAATAGCTCAGAAAGCTCCTTTACTGTTTCAGCATAAAATGATTGTGTGTTTCCAAGTGGATTGACCAAAGTAGCCATTATGCTGCCTCCTTCAAAGTTGTCGCGATCCTTCAAAATCAAATTGGCGGATTGTCTTTCGGTAGGATTAGGGTAAACAGCCCAAGTACTGTTCTTTTCCAAAGATGAGGGAAGCTGTACTCCAATAATTTTGCTTTGATGGAAAGACAGGTCAATATCTACCTGTTTCAATTGATAGTAGGCCATCTTGTAGAAATTGAAATTGTCTTTATCCTCGAATTGGTAATTTTCAATTTGATCCGAAAAGCCAGCTGCTTTCACCTCCCCGATTTTCTGCCATGTACTGACATTGTCATAGCTCCTCATGACTTCAAAATGAGAGCTTTCCCATTCTTTTGCAGTAGCCCAATTTAAAATGATTTTGGATTTAGATTCATTCTCATTCAATTCTCCATTGAAATAAAGAAAGTCTACTGGAAGGATTCTATATGTTACTAATACAATTACTATTCCATTGCTTCCAGAACCACCTCTTGCACTTCCTGCGCCTCCTCCTGATCCGGTAAATTGGATACCATTTGCTCCATTTCCTGAATCATTTCCACTTCCTCCCAGTATGTAATCAACTAGTTTACCACCCTCTGATTTTCTTGTCTGTCCACCGGAATTTCTTGCTGTAGCACCTCCCCCTCCACCAAATGCATTTATCAAAGTTGTAGGTGAAATAGGGTCAGCAAACTCAATAGATATCCCATTCCCTCCATTGCCAGGTACAAAACCAGTAGAAGTTTGTCCCATTCCGCCCGCAGTTCCTGCACCGCCACCACCGCCACCAGCTCTTACATTAGAATTCCCTCTTCTTCCAGCATTCCCACCACCTCTCGAAACTTGATTTGCGGGACCGTTTACATTTCCTCCATTACCCTCATCATCATAAGCGCCACCACCTCCCGATCCACCTTGTCTCCCAACCTTTGATTTTTCTGAGGAGCTTCCGCCTCCACCGCCACCCAAGGCACTATTACCTACAAGGCTTGAATTGTTACCATTTCTACCTTGTAAACTTGCACTGCTTGATCCTACTCCACCTTTACCTACTTTTACCGGATAATTTATCCCCGCCGAGACAGGTAAATCTTCAATTTCAATAATTCCACCAGCGCCACCTCCACCTGCGCTGAGTCCTAAACCTCCTCCTCCTCCACCTGCAACGATGAGAGCTGTTACAGATAAAATCTCTTCTTCGTATTCATCTTCGATTACAGGGGAGTCCACATTGAGAATTCCATCGCACCGGAAGATATAATACCTTAAAAGATTGCCTAAATCTATTACTTCAACTATTTCAAGACAATCTGAACTTGAGCATGTGCCAACTGAAGCACCTCCTTCTAATTTAGGATTTGCATTTCCACCTGGCATTTTATTCACTACCAAGGCTGTTCCAGTATTATTGAAATCTAAGTTATTTCCAGTTATAACACCATCTGAACCAAAGCTACCCACAACAGAAACAGAATTACATTGGTTTGCATCAAGCGCTTCAATTCTACCGTTACCGTTGTTAGTCATCGCTCCTCCAACCGAAATTGTTCCTGCTAAGTTAATTGTGGAATTGTTCGCTAAGCTTCCAGCAACATTCATCTCACCAATAATCGAAACATTGGAACCACTATTGAAAGTAGCTGAACCAACAATATTCAATTCGCCTTCACTAAATAGGTTGAAATTGACAATGATGCTCCCAGGGACATTCATCGTGTTGAAATTATTAACAGATCTACTCGAATTTATATTTGTAGAGAAGTTTAATGTTCCATAATTGTTTAATGTCCAATCTCCATTGTAGTCATTACTGACTGAAATTGTACCATAATTATCGATCTGATTTAAAGCTGATAAACTATTCGCCTGACCATTCCAAGAAGCACCATCTGCTATGCAGATGCTAATATTGTTTCTGTTATTGAAATTTATGGCATTGGTGCGATTTCCAATAATACAGATTTTGCTACCGTTGAAAATGGTTCCAGAGGGAGCATTGTTTCCATCAATAGTTACGGTACACTCTTCACATTGTGAATAAGTGTAAAAACCATTGATTGAAAAAAGCAAAAAGAATAGAATTCTGAGCGACATTGGGTGATTAGATCATTTCAGAGGTTAAATTCAAAATTGGCAATTCAAAATACTTTTTTAAGCATACTTTATGGATTGAAATAGAATAATATTCTTAAATCCCCTCCAAAAAGGAATTAATATTAGCAAAAGTAAATTTAAACAGCAAAATATTCTGTTTATTTTTTTCTACTGTCAATCCAGTCAAGATTAAATGAATAGGTTATTATATAAATTGGCAGGTATTTTTGTCTCTGGCTGAAAACATTTTTTTCCTAAGGTTTACCATTTTGAATCTCTAGTAATAAATGAATTTCAAATAAAAAAAAAGCAATTTAAACATTGTTTGTCTGGTCCTAAGATGATTCAATACTTATTGGGTTTAGGCCAAGTTTGAGAGATCATTAATTAATATAGATTACATCGATGTTTTAAAAATCTATAAAATATTATGTTTAAATTGTAAATGTCTTAATTTCAGTGTGTTTACGAAATTGATTTCCATTCTTGTCCACCATTTTTCAAATTTCTGATATATGGAGCAGTCTACTTCATTTTCACTCTTGTTTCAAAAGTTAATAGATAGCTTGCAGCTGCAGGATAGAGAACGGCTTGCACATATTTTCCGCCAATATCCCAACCATTCATTGGAAAACTCCTTACACTTTTTGGAAGCAAAACAAGATGTCTACGATCTTGCAGGACTTGATGCAATGGCCACGTCCCTTACTCATGGAGGAAAATTGAATGAAGGAAGAGATTTTGCCTCAGCTTGTTTGATTTGGGGTGTTACCTTATGGTCTTCCGGAATTCAAATGCCTGAAAAAGATCTGGAATATTATTTAGGTAATAGCAGCTATTTGATCCAAAAAGCCTTGCTCGATGCAGGTCAGTTCCAATTGGCCATCGCACAGTACGAATCTATGGCAGGAAGCAATTTGCCCGGTTGGAACAAACAGGCATTTGTATCCACGCATTTGCAGGCGGCTGAGAATTATCTTGAAAGCAATAATTCTGATTATGCTCAAAATATATTGGACAATGTGGATGAAAGTTTAGTCTTGCCAGCCGCACTTATTTTGTATGATAGATTGAAAAACAAACTGAAACTGCTCAAAACCAAAACCTTTCAGTCGCATGCTGAAGTTGAAAGTTATAAGAGATCCCAAAAGCTTGAAGACCTAAAACGAATGTTGAGTTCCTTCAAAACCGTCATGAAGGGGTATGAAGATTTGACTGATATGCATTCAATAGAAAAACTGATTGAACTTCATGAGGGAAAAGGAGACATTTCAGATGCTGAATTGATTGAGTTAACCCAAAAAATATCTGCCAAAACTTTAGAAGCTCAAGCCTTCATGGCCGGTGTGGATAATGCTGAAACCCCTCAGTCCAAGCGTCATCAATTGACTGAACAAACTGCCTTTTTCCACGATGAAAAACTTGGCCACGATAGAGAATTGCTTCAAGCCTGTTTACTTGATTTGGATAAACATTACAAATGGTTTTTAAAAAACTCATTGCATTCTGACTTGGCTTTTGTGGCGTATTGCCAATACATCTGCCACAACCGCCTGGAGTCCTATCAGGAAGCTGCAGATGCATTGGATAAGGTTTATTTTCATTTGGAAAAACAAAGGTCCTCAATCCAAAATATCCATGAAAGGGCTGGAGTTTTTGGTCAGTACCCGGCACTTTTCGGCGTCATGGCCTTTACCAATTACATGTCAAAAAATACTCTTCGGCTTTTTCATAGGATAGAAGCCTCCAAAGGAAGAAACCTGCAGGATCGCTTGTTGGAAACTACAGGAAAGCAAGAGGAAATTGGAGATCCAGACAAGTTGAAGGATAGGCTTCTGCCCTTTCTGAAAGCAAACAATGCGCACTATTTGACAATTCTAGTAGACTTGAATCAGAGCTATTCTATTCTTTTGACTAAGCAGGGTAGGTTTTTTGCCTCTGCAATGGGGGCTAGTGAAGAGGTGTTGGAGGATTGGTCGAAAAGCAATTATGCCTGTCCTTCTACATGGAGAGCATCTATTTCAGGATTTTTTAGGCCTAGCAGAATAGACATTCCGCTTGAATTGGGGAAATTTATCAATCCCATTGAGTATGCAATAGAAGAAGGTTGCATGGAAATGGGCGATCATGTAGTATACTCACCTGATGGTATCCTTAATCTGTTTTCATTACAGTTTGCCAAGTTAAAATCTGGTGAAGCCTTGATTGAGCGATTCTCTGTGTCTAAAATCCATTCTGGTTTTCAACTGCTGAATCTTTTGGAAAAAGAGCCTCAAGATTTGGATGAAATCTTGGCAGTCACTTGTACAGCTGATCAAGATATACCTGAAAAGATAGAAGCTTTTGAAAAAATTCCACGCTACCTTTTGCCTCAGGAAGAAGGCGTGGGAGAAGAAGAAGAGGTATCCATTAAAAATGTCATTGATGTGCTTCTTCCAAATAAACTGTATCATTTTTCTACACATGGAGTTTTCCCAAAGCCAGTAGCCCAAGCAGACCACTTGCAGTTGAATCCATACCACAACAGTGGCTTACTCCTTATGGCCAATGGGGAAAAGCCCAAACTTGATGTGTCTTTCAACTACCACAAAGGTGACAACCTTCTCAGCCCAAAAGTCCTTTCTGAATCCAAAATAGACATGACCGGCAGCCATGTAAGCATGCAGGCATGTGTCAGCGGGCGTTCAGCCGAAGGTTACGGAGGAGATGCCTTGGGTTTGGAATGGGCGTTTTTTTATTGTGGAGCTAAGAGTATGGTAAGTGCCAGTTGGGACATAGACATCCACTGGAGTAATAGACTGTTTCAGAAATTTTATAATAACTGGATTCACAAGAAAAACAGTATCCGTGAGGCCCATAGATTGGCAGTAATTGAAATCAAAAAAGAAGCACCGGATAATCCTTTTCCATCGGAATATTATTGGGCGGGTTTATCCTTGATTGGTGATTTTAGATAAACTTAAATAGCTATGACAACATTAGAAAAAGTAAAATCATTGGACGACTTCAAAGCACTGAGACTTTTCAGACACATTGAAATGGAAATGGTGCAAAAAGTGCATGAAGACTTAGGTAAAATTGTGCAAAACCTTCCCGAAGAGGTCCGAAGGATGCCTGAAATACAGCATCTCAATGAGGTAGATGATAATAAGTTTACCGAGTCTTTGGAATCTGAAACAGCTGTAGAGGTGGCGAGACAATCTCTGGAATATATGGCCCTAAATCCCGATACAGAGGCTTATATTAAAGATAAGTTGGAAAATTGGCAGGACAATGAGATGGTTGCAGGTACTATTTTGGCCGTAGGCGGCGCCTTAAGTGCAGTCATGATCATGAGCACTTTTAGGATTTCTTACAATAACTCAGATGGATGGCAATTTAGCCTAGGGACTCCCCAAGACCAACAACCAGAAATGATAAAAAATATTTTTGGCACTTTATTAAAGCTGCTAAAACCTGTTTAGAAAAATACCTTAGGCTTTCAAAATGCTCTTTTTGTACAAATAGCTCTTTTAATATTCTATCGATATAGAATATTTTTGATGGGTTCTTTATTTTAGAAAGAGAAAGTTTCAAAAAAGAAGTTTGAAGGTTTATTCCAAACCTTCAAACTTTGACATGTCAAATACTTCTGATTCAAGGTAATGGGGGTAAATTTTCAAATGTTGTTTTTTCACCTCTTTGACCAAAGCATTCCTAAATTCTTCCACATTAGTTCCGTTTTCAGCTGCCATGAATACAGGTGGAATCCCGGTTTTTTTCTCATAAGCCTCAGCCAACTTTTCAAAATCCAAGTAGTTGCTTTCTTCAACCTCGATATCAGACATGTTTTCCAATTCTTCTTCTGTTGGCATTTCTGGAACCAAATCAATTTTATTGAAAACCAGTAAAACAGGTTTATCTCCAGCACCGATTTCGTTTAAGGTACTATTGACTACAGCAAAATGGTCTTCAAAACCTGGATGCGAAATATCAATGACATGAACCAATAAGTCTGCCTCTCTGATCTCATCCAAAGTGGATTTGAAAGATTCTATCAAGTGTGTAGGTAGTTTTCTGATAAATCCAACTGTATCAGATAGTAAGAATGGGATATTTTCCAAGACTACTTTTCTAACCGTAGAGTCTACTGTTGCGAAAAGCTTATTTTCGGCCAAAATATCAGATTTTGTAATCAGGTTCATCAAGGTACTTTTTCCCACATTGGTATAACCTACCAAAGCTGCCCTGACAATACCTTTTCTCCCTTTTCTCTGGGTGACACCCTGTTTTTCAATATCCTTGAGTTTACTTTTTAATAGGGTGATTTTAGTACGGATGTCCCTTTTATCTGTTTCAATTTCCTTTTCACCTGCACCACCCCTGGTACTTGTACCACCTCTTTGTCTTTCCAAGTGAGTCCACATGTTGGTCAGTCTTGGCAGGAGGTATTGAAACCTTGCCAATTCTACCTGAGTCTTGGCTTGGGCTGTTTGTGCTCGGCTGAGGAAGATATCCAATATCAGTAGAGACCTGTCGTAAACTTTCACTTTGAGTTCATTTTCCAAGTTTCTCATTTGGGAAGGAGAAAGATCATCGTCAAAAATGACCATATCCACTTCAAAATGCTCAATGTAGGACTTTATTTCCTCAAGTTTTCCAGAACCCACAAAAGTCTTAATGTCTGGTTTTTCCAGCCTCTGGGTAAACCTATAAATGGTACTTGCCCCAAGGGTTTCCGTTAGAAATGCCAGTTCGTCAAGGTATTCTGCTACTTGTTGGTCAGTCTGTCCTTGTTTGATCAAGGCTACCAATACTGCGGTGTCTTGCTTGGGTGCGGTATCGTAAAGTTTTTGAAGTTTTCTTGAAAATTTGCTCATGTATTTGTAGAATGTGGAAAATCACTAATTAGTTCATCAAGGATTATGCTACAAAGTTACCAACCTAGCGGTAAATCCTGTTATCTTTGAGCCTCATATAATTGAGCACATGAAAATTATAGAATCACCCATCAAAGGTGTCTTCGAAATTTATCCCAAAATATGGGAAGATACCCGAGGTTATTTTTTTGAATCATATCGATCTGATTACCTGAGAGACAACGGTATAGATCCAGAGTGGCTTCAAGAAAATCAATCTTTTTCTAAGGCAGGAACAGTACGCGGCTTGCATTTTCAGAGGCAACCTTATGGTCAATGCAAACTAGTCAGGGTATTGACAGGCCGTGTTTTGGATGTTGCAGTAGACCTGAGAAAAGGTTCACCAACATTTGGAAAAGCCTTTATTGTAGAATTGAATGCTAAAAAGCATAATATGCTTTATATTCCTACGGATTTTGCTCATGGCTTTTCTGTCTTGGAAGATGCAGTGTTTTCGTACAAGTGTTCAAATTATTACAACAAAGAAAGTGAAGGGGGCATATTATGGAATGACCCGGAATTGGGAATAGATTGGGGAGTGGATTCACCTATTTTGTCCGAAAAGGACGAAAAATGGCCTACTCTCAGTGAGTTTAAAGAAAAAAGCGGAGGCGGATTATAATGGGATTGTTAGATATTTTTAAGAAGAAAAAACCTGAAATACCTGAGGAGTTAGATTTGAGTTGGTTGCAAGTAGACATGCATTCACACTTGATTCCTGGTGTAGATGATGGTTCAAAGAGTATGGGAGAATCAATTCAACTGATCACCAGACTTAAAGATTATGGTTTCACGAAGTTGATTACCACGCCTCATATCATGTCTGAATTCTACAAAAATACTCCTGAAATAATCAATCTTGGCCTAGAAGACCTTAAGCTTGGGTTAAAAATCCAGGATGTGGAAATGGAAATAGAGGCTGCAGCAGAGTATTATCTGGATGAAATTTTTTTGGAAAAGGTCCAAAAAGGTGAAAAATTACTCACTATTCATGAGAATCTGGTTTTGGTAGAAACTGGATTCATCAACAAGCCTCAGATGCTTTTGGAAATTTTTTTCGCTATGGAAATGAATGGGTATAAACCGATTTTTGCCCATCCGGAAAGATACCAGTACCTGATCCAGGACAAGAAATTACTTTCTGATCTTTTTGACAGAGAAATTTATTTTCAAATCAACCTTTTATCGTTAACAGGGTTTTATTCTAAGCCGGTAAAAGTTTTTGCCGAAATGCTCGTTGATGAGAAGAGGGTGAAGTTTCTGGGAACTGATTGTCATAACCACCGATACCTTGATATGTTGGAAACACTACCCGCAAGTAAATATTATGACAAAATCAGGCAGCTGGATTTGATCAACAATAAATTATGAAAATTTTGATTACTGGCGCCACAGGTCTTTTGGGCAGTAGCTTGGCCGAAAGATTTGCTGGAATAGCTGAGATTCATGGGATTAAGCGAAAATCAAGCAATGTAGCGCTTACAAAAGGTGTACCTGTTAAATGGCATGAAGGCGACCTGAATGACTTTCAATCTCTGGAAGAGGCATTGGATGGTGTTGATATGGTAGTTCATTCAGCAGCGTTGGTATCTTATCAGCCTAGGGATGAAAAAAAACTAATGAAAACCAATGTGGAGGGGACAATCAATCTCGTCAACGCTATGTTGGCAAAAGGTGTAAAGAAATTGATTCATATTTCCTCTGTAGCAGCATTGGGCAAAAGTCCTGATTTGCATACCATTGATGAAAAGCACAAATGGGTAGATAGTGATTTGAATACACCTTACGCGATTTCTAAATACCTCAGCGAATTGGAAGTTTGGCGAGGAGTGCAGGAAGGTCTGCAGGCTCTGGTCGTTCATCCTAGTATAATTTTGGGAAAAGTAGGCACAGGAAGATCAAGTACTGAGATTTATAATTATGTATTGGAGGAAAAAAAATATTACCCTTCTGGTACAGTAAATTATATTGACCTGAGAGATACAGTTGAGATTATCTTCCAGCTGTTTGAAAAATCAGTCTGGAACGAAAGATTTATCCTAAGTGCTGATAGTATTTCCTACAAGTTATTTTTTGAAAAAATGGCTCTTGCCCTTGGGAAAAAGGCTCCTGATACTCAAGTGTCTGATGGCATGTTGAAATTTGGACTTTTCTTTATAGGATTAGCAAAAAGACTTGGTTTGAGCAAAAGCCCACTTAACAAACAAACGGCAATGATTTCTCAACTGTCTTATCACATGGACAATAACAAAGTGAAAAATTTTCTGGGTTTCAAATTTCGACCATTGGATGAGACATTTCGATGGGCACAATCGAACGTTTAATTTTACTTCACCGTTTTGTCCTTGATCTTTGTGAGATTGAGAGCAAAATTGCCCTGAGGAAATCAAATCGAATTTCAGATTATTAAAAAATATTCAGCATTACATTTTGGGACACAAAAATATTTGGTACCTTAAAATAACAAATCAATACGCCGATGACCGGAGACTTTGAAAACGAATGGGAAGAGGATAAAGAGTTAGTAGAAAGATTTGAAAACTCGCTAAAAGCCAATCTTGACTTGTATTTTGAGGAAGAAGAGCTAGAAAACATTGTCCGGTTTTATTTTGATCAGCAGAAATTTGTCAAAGCACTTAAAGCCGCTGAGCATGCATTGGAAAAATTCCCCTTTAGTGTAGAAATTAAACTTCTAAAAGCCAATTGCCTTATTTTCAATGACGAATTGGAAGAGGGCTTGGAAATTCTTGAAAACATTAATAATCTTTCTCCAAATAACGAGGATATCATATTTGCTTATTCCAGTGCATTGATGATGGCTGGAAACACAAAAGAAGCGATAGCAATGTTGGAAGATTTTTTGCCTTTGGCTGATGACAAAGCAGAGGTACATTACCTCTTGGGAAACCTGTTCAGGTCTGAAAACGATCCGAAAAAAGCGATAGCGCATTATAAAGACTGTGTGAAATTGAGGATCAACCACGAAGATGCCCTTTTTCAATTGGCTATGATCACCGAGGAGGAAGGTTCTTTCAATGAGATCCTGCAATTTTATCAAGAATTCATTGACCAAGATCCATACAGTGCCGGTGCTTGGTACAATATGGGTGTGGTTTATAATAGACTAGGAAGGTTTGAAGAAGCCATACAGGCTTATGATTATGCCTTGATTATAGATGATGCTTTTGCCTCTGCATATTTTAATTTAGGCAATGCATACATGAATACCCAGCAGTTTGATCTTGCTTTGGAAGCATATCAAAATACCATAAACTGTGAAGGAGCGAATGCTGAAAACTGCTGTTATCTTGCAGCTGCACACGAAAAGCTAGATCAGATAGATCTGGCATTCAAATACTTCAAAAAATCAGCAAAGCTTGATCCTGAATATGAAGATGCTTGGTTTGGCTTAGGGATGTGTATGCTTAAAAAAGAGAAGTTTTTTGAAGCCATACATTATTTCAGGAAAGCGATCAACCTTTGCAACGAAAATGCCAATTACTGGGTAGGTCTTGCTGATGCAGAATATCAATTGGGTAATCTTCAAGCAAGTTCTGAGGCATACGAAGAAGCGATCAACCTAGAGCCAGGTATAATGGAGACATATGTCAATCTTGCCATTATCTATTTCGATCAAAATAGGTTTGAGGAAACCATCGATGTAATCAAGGAAGGGATAGAGGAATTGCCAGAGGAGGCAGAGCTTTATTATAGAATGGTCATTTATATGCTGAAAACGGGGAAATACAAGGAAGCCTTTTCATATTTAGAAAATGCATTAACTTTGAACTTTGAGAAGCATATAATTTTGTATGATTTGATGCCTGAAATCGAAAAGCAAAAGGCCATTTTCAAAATTATCTCTCAGTATAGGGAAGACACTTCAGCTTCCTGACACCTTTTATAAAAATCTGAATTTATTTGAATGAATTACGTTCTTAAAAATCTTCCTGTACGGACTGAAAAACCCCGTGCCTCAGGCTTTACCATGGTTATGGACAAAGGATTGAGCATTAGGGAAGTAGAAGACTTTGTAAGCGCCAATAGTGATTTTGCAGATATTGTTAAATTAGGTTGGGCTACTTCTTACTTGACTAAAAACCTTGCCGAGAAGATCGAAATATATAGAGATGCCGGTATTCCTGTATACTTGGGGGGTACACTTTTCGAAGCATTTGTGATAAGAGATCAGTTTGATGATTACCGCAAGGTATTGGAAAAATACGACCTTAAATTCGCAGAAGTATCTGATGGTTCAATCAGCTTACCTCACGATAAAAAATGTGAGTTTATCAGAACTTTGTCTCAAGATGTGACAGTACTTTCAGAAGTCGGTTCTAAAGATGCCGCCAAGATCATACCTCCTTACAAATGGATAGATCAGATGCAGAGCGAGCTGGATGCGGGCTCTTGGAAAGTAATCGGTGAAGCCAGAGAAGGCGGTACCGTAGGTCTTTTTAGAGATTCTGGAGAGGTAAGGCAGGGATTGGTAGAAGAGATTTTAACCAAAATACCAGAGGATAAAATTATCTGGGAAGCTCCACAAAAGGAACAACAAGTATGGTTTGTCAAGCTTCTTGGTGCCAATGTCAATCTTGGAAATATTGCCCCTAACGAGTTGATACCATTGGAAACCATCAGATTGGGCCTAAGAGGAGATACCTTTGATCATTTTATTGGCGATCACAAGTCTTTATAATCATAATATAACTGATTACTGAATCATTGATGCCTGAGTTTTTCAGGCATCTTTTTCATTTCACACAATGGGAAAATTTAAAGGTATCATTCTGATCTTTTTGAAAGGAATGGGCATGGGTGCAGCGGACATAGTTCCGGGAGTTTCCGGTGGCTCTATTGCTTTGATCACAGGTATTTACGAAAAACTGCTTGACAGCATCAAGTCGATAGATGCTGAGGCAATTAGGTATTTATTGAAAGGGAAGTTTGTTGCTTTTTGGGAACATATCAACGGGAAGTTTCTTCTGACCCTTTTTGTGGGGATTCTTTTCAGCATTTTCAGTATGTCTAGGTTGATTACCTATCTAATGGATAACCTTCCCATACCCTTATGGTCTTTTTTCTGCGGGCTGATTATCATTTCAGCTATAATCATTTTGAGAGATATCAAGAAATGGAACATAGCAACAGTACTGTGGCTTTTGGGAGGAATAGTATTTGCGTATTGGGTGACAGGTTTGCCGCCGACAACATCTCCTGAGGCAGCATGGTTTACTTTTGTGGCAGGAGTCATAGCGATAAGTGCCATGATACTTCCTGGGATTTCTGGAAGTTTTTTACTTCTTATTCTTGGACAGTATGAGCGAGTTTTACAAGCTGTGAATGACCGGGATATATTGGTTTTGGGTCTATTTGCCTTGGGTTGTGTTGTTGGATTACTCTCCTTCAGCAGGTTGATCTCTTGGTTTCTTAAAAGGTACCATGCCATGACTTTGGCTTTTCTCTCAGGGATCATGTTGGGATCAATCAATAAAATCTGGCCATGGAAAAACGTGATCTCCTATAGGATGTCCTCTAGTGGCATTCAGAAGCCTTTTGTTACAGAAAACGTACTTCCTCAAGACTTTTTGGCCATTACTGGCGAAGAATCATTAATTTTGTATGCAGCTCTCGCATTTTCATTTGGGATTTTACTCGTCTTAGGGATAGAGCGGACTGCAAACTATATTAAGGAATGATGAAAAAATTCGGGTTGATTGGTTATCCATTAGGTCATTCTTTTTCGAAAAAGTATTTCACTGAAAAATTCGAAAAAGAAAGCATTGATGGCTGCAGGTTTGATCTGTATGAAATTCCTGATATAGGGCTGCTCCCGAAAGTACTAGAGGAAAACCCGGAGTTGTTGGGATTGAGTGTTACGATTCCTTACAAGGAAAAGGTGTTTTCATTTATAGATCAACTTGATCCCGCATGTAGGGAGATAGGCGCTGTAAATTGTATCCAAATAAGAAACAATCAATTAACGGGATACAATACCGACTACATTGGATTCAAAAATTCACTGGAAAAATGGCTGGGTAATGAAAGACCCAAGGCCTTGGTATTAGGTACTGGTGGAGCCTCAAAAGCGGTAGTGCAGGCTTTGAAAGACCTATCTATACCTTATAAAATGGTGTCAAGATCCGAAAGTGATCAGCCTGATTTTCTCACTTATGATGCGCTGAAAAATAATCCTGACATACTTGCTTCTCATTACCTGATTGTCAATACTACGCCTTTGGGTACTTTTCCCAATACTGAGGAAATGCCTGATTTAGATATCAATCAAATCTCAGGAAACCACAAAGTCTATGACTTGGTGTATAATCCTGAAAAAACTTTTTTGATGAGGTCCATGGAGGCCCGAGGGGCACTGACGAAAAATGGGCTCGAAATGCTCAAACTTCAGGCAGAGGCTGCCTGGAAGATTTGGAATTGATTTCAATCTTATAATCAAGTAACATCCGCATACAATAGAAGAACGCTCAAGTATCAGGTACTTTGAGCTAAGAATCTTTTGTTTTGCTTCTTAGCAAAAATATCTTCTTCAGCTATCCGATGCAATATGCTATCATCACTGCATTGGAACGGGGGGAGGGTTTGCGGACCCATTTAAATCATCAAAACTATGTACTGGAAAAAACGATCACACGAACAAGTTAAAGAATATATTTTCAAGGCTTTAGACCAAAATCTCGATTATAGAGGGGATAGGCCCATTTTGGGAATCCCTGGAACCTATCTGGATACCACTGAATTTTATCCTGATGCGCCTTTTCTCAAAGATGCACCATTTATGTCTGCTATGGTACGTAATCCCAACCATATTGGGGTACACACTTTGAGTGAGGATTCGGTTCTGGAAGTATTTGAAGGAACTCAAAAAATCGAAAAAGAACTGGTCAAATTAGTAGCGGAAGAGATATTCAACGGTGATGTTGACCATCAGGACGGATATGTGGCTACGGGAGGTACTGAAGCCAATATTCAAGCCATGTGGATCTATAGAAACTACTTTAGAAATAAATTTGGGGCAAGACTTGGAGAAATTGGAGTGGTGTATAGTCAAGACTCGCATTACTCTATGCCTAAAGGTGCCAATATCCTAAACTTGACCAACATCATCTTGGAAGTGGATTCAGAAACTCGGGAGATTAAAAAAGAGTCTTTGGAACAAAAAATCAAGGAAGCTACTCAAGACGGCATCAAGTATTTTATAGTGATAGCAAACCTATCCACTACTATGTTTGGTTCTGTAGATGATATTGATATGTTGGGTGATTATTTCACCAAACTGAATGTCCAATTCAAAATTCATGTTGACGCAGCTTATGGAGGCTTTATCTATCCTTTTACCAATACTACAAGTAGGTTTACCTTCCAAAATCCTTACATGAATTCCATCACAGCAGATGGTCACAAGATGTTACAGACGCCATATGGTACGGGTCTTTTTCTGATCAGAAAAGGATACTTTGACTTTGTCAAGACGGAAGAGGCGCAATACATTCCTGGCAAAGACTTTACCATCAGTGGGAGCAGGTCGGGTGCCAATGCGATTTCGATGTGGATGATTTTGCAAATCCATGGTTCGGAAGGTTGGAAGTACAAAATGGAAACGCTTTGTGATAAGACTGAGCGGATCTGCAAAAAACTGGAAAGAATGGGTGTGGAATACTTCAGAAACCCCCACCTCAATATCATCGCCATCAAGGCTAAATATATGAGTAAGGAATTGGCCAACAAGTATTATTTGGTTGCTGACTCATATGAATTTGAACCCGAATGGTTTAAGATAGTGGTAATGCCCCATGTCAAGCAAGGTACCATTGATGCATTCTTGATGGACTTGGACTCAGAGTTAAGGGGAAGGAAGTAGTTTAAAGCTTTGAAATAGTACTAGGCGTCTTCCGGGCAGTGTCTGGAAGACGCTTTTGCTTTTACATGGATTTGAAACTGGCTAAATCAATCAAAAGCAGGATAATCATGAAACCCTTTTGCTGTTAGAGCACCCCGAAATGGGACAGGTAGAAGATAATCCGATAGTTGCCGGAAGAGGATTCAGGTATCTGGTTGAAAGAGATTATAAAATTGTTTATAAGATTTACTTAGAGGAAAAAACGATATTAATTGCAACAGTTTTTGATACGAGGCAAAATCCCACTAAGTTAAAAGTATAAGTTTATACCTTGTCAAATATTGTGTTACATAAGCTTAAACATATTCATTCCACCTTTCTGAGGCATGGTTTGGTTGATTTTTTCTTTACAATATCCCCTCCACCATAAAACCCAAAGTAGTGATGGTGATGATTTCAGGAACTTGTGGGAAATAGACTGCAAACAATTATGCCAAACTGATCCCCAAAAGCCCTAAAGCAAAAATTGCTTCAATAGATAAAATAGAAACCTGTTCTTGGGTCTTTACTTTTCCAGCTTTTTTGGATGAATCCAATTTCTCAAGTCGAGAATCGGTAAATATTCTGGATAAATAAGCATTCATTATACTAATTTCGATGAATTCGAGAATAAACTGTGAATTTGGACAGCAAGCACCCAAATTTTGGAGTAATGGAGCCCCTTTTCGGAATTGGAAAATTTATCAACTTGATTTTCAAAAAGATAACTTTGTCTAATCCTTAATCTATCTTAATTTCTCTTATATAAATGGTAATCTTATTTTTATTTTTCTAACTTATTGATAACTAATAACCAAAAAATTTTACCATTTATGCCTAGAGCTAAATCCGATAAAGACCGTAAAATTTTTGTGCTTGATACCTCGGTAATCTTATACGCACATAACTCTATCATGAACTTTGCAGAACATGATGTGGTCATCCCCATCACTGTATTGGAAGAGCTCGATCAGTTTAAAAAGGGAAATGACACCAAAAACTTTGAAGCTAGGGAATTTATCCGCTTGCTTGACAAGCTTTCCAAAGACAACATGATTCACAACTGGACTCCACTCAACGGTAAAACAAGGGGTAACTTCAGGGTTTTGATGAATCCGGAAAATAACATCAATGCCAATATCGTCTTTGGTGAAGAAAAGAATGACCACAAAATTCTCAATGCAGCACTGCATCTGAAAGAAACAGAGAAAAACAGGAAAGTCATTTTGGTCAGCAAAGACATCAATCTCCGACTCAAGGCGAAATCTCTGGAAATAAATGCCGAAGACTATGAAACAGGCAAAATTAAAAACATCTCTGAACTTGAAAACACGGGAAGGTTTGTGTTGGATGGAATTGATCAGGAAATGATCAACCAACTTTATGACAAACATCATGTTGAGGCCAAGTTGATATTAGGAACCAGAAAAAGAAAAGCGAATGCCTATTATATATTAAAGAGTGAGAAAAATTCTGTTTTGGCATATTTCAATGCTGAAGAAAATACCCTTGAAAGGGTAGACAAAAAATTAGCCTATAATATCAAGCCTAAAAACGCAGAACAGACTTTTGCTTTACATGCCATTTTAAACCCTAGGGTGAAGCTAGTCTCAATTCAAGGAGTAGCCGGAACAGGAAAAACGCTGCTTGCCTTGGCAGGGGCATTAGAACAGAGACGTGATTATAAGCAGATTTTTTTGGCGCGACCAATAGTGCCACTGAGCAATAAAGATATTGGTTACCTTCCAGGTGATATCAAGTCTAAGTTGAATCCTTACATGGAGCCTCTTTGGGACAACCTGAAATTTATCCAAAATCAATTCAAAGAATCGGATAAAGAATACCAAAAGATAACAGAATTGGTCAATCAGGAAAAGTTGGTGATCCAGCCCTTGGCCTACATCAGAGGAAGGTCTTTATCAAATATTTTCTTCATTGTAGATGAGGCGCAAAACCTCACTCCGCATGAAATCAAAACGATCATCAGCAGGGCTGGTGAAAACACCAAGATCATCTTTACAGGTGACATCTTTCAGATAGACACTCCGTATTTGGATTCTCAAAGCAACGGGCTTTCCTATCTGATAGACAGGGTCAAAGACCACCCTTTGTATTCCCATATCAAATTGGAGAAAGGAGAAAGGTCAGATTTGGCTAATTTGGCAAATGATCTTTTGTAAAACACATGATTTCTAAGGTGATCCGATGAAATATTTTGTATTTCATCGGATTTTTTATTTTTTTCATCAATTCCGTGCAACCTTTTTTACGCTTTTTCGATTCTAGAGATTGTATCATAAATTCATGATTCATGTCCATATACGTACACCTGTTTTTGGCTAAAAAATTTTAAAAAACTGATAATCAGTATATTGAAATATTTGGGTCAGATTTTGAAATAGGAGTGGTACAGATATGAATTGAATTGGGAATTTATACTATTCATTCTAAACATTACGAAAATGAAACCAACTATTTTAACTCAGAAAAATGTATGTGCCTTTTTAGGCCTATTGATGGCTTTGACAATTTTATGGTCAGCCAGTGCAGAAGCGAAAGTGAATACTTTCGATGTGGTGACTTCCAATATGGAAGTGAATGATACTTTAAGTGATACCAAGGAAATAGCACAAGCTTTGGAGATCGATTTGAAAGATATCAACGTAAAGGCTTTGCCTACCATTACCTTTATCAATAAGTATGGAGAAGTGGTAGCCGAGTTTTATGGTGAGAAATCTGAGATTGAAGGAAAATTCAAAGAATTACTAAAAAATGGAATTTTTATGATGGCTACTGGCAAGCACGAATTTTACCTTATATGACAGTTTAGTTGATTGTTTGGTTTTTTGAAAATAAAAAAGGTGAGCATTGCTCACCTTTTTTATTTTATCAGCTTTCTGTGATGGTATTCAGTTTGGCTAGGAAGCCGTTATAATATTGTCTTCCGACCTGCACGACAGGTCCGGAAATGAGAGAAATGTCTTTTGTATTAAAGCTTTCTATTTGGGCTAATTGCACTATGAAAGACTTTTGAACCCTTAAGAATAGGCTGGAAGGCAATTTTTCTTCCATATCTTTCATAGATTTTCTAATGGTAAAGTTCCTTCCTTTGCAGTAGATGGTGACCATGTTGCCATTGGCTTCTACATAGTAGATGTCTTTGTAAAGAACCCGCTCATAAGCATTATCTGACTTGATAAAGACAGCATCCGTCACCAAGTAAGGGCTTTCGTCGATATTGGCAACGGTAGCCGATGAGACCGGTGCTGGTTTTGCTCTTTTGTTGTAAAGAACAATTTCAACTATGGCGTGGATGTCATTTGTGTTAAATGGCTTTACAATGAAACCTGCAGGGTTTATCCTTTTTGCTCTTTCGATTATAGTAGGGTCAGAATATGATGTAACAAAAACCAATGGTGCATCCACCATTTGCTTGATAATTTCACCGAGTTCTATTCCATCTTTATCCCCTTTGAGCTTGATGTCCATAAACACCAAGTCAGGCCGGTATTTTTTGACCACTTTAATGGCTTGGTTGGCTGAATTGGCTGTGTCTATGTTGACATATCCTAAAAGCTCCAAAATCTCTTCAATATTTTCAGCAATATTGATATCGTCTTCGACGATTAAAATTCTTTCCTCTTTCATAGTGCTTACTTGAGAAATTTAAGCGTTAAATTTTTTTATAAAATAGATTTTTATAGATACAAAACCAATATGTTCCTCTATTTACAAAATTTGGTTCTGAGAATCAATAAAATGCGTGATTTTATTGACTATATTAAAATCACATACAATTAAAGGCTCATCATATCCTTAAACCTTGCAGCTTGTCTTCTACTCACCTCGATTCTGTCACCACCTTTTAAAGTAACAACCAGTCCTCCATTGAACCAAGGCTCGATAGCTTCTACCCAACTTAAGTTGATGATGTGCTTTCTACTTGCTCTGAAGAAAGACTTTTCATCCAACCTCTCGTCAAGTGCATTGAGCGACTTGTGTATCATCGGCTTGTTGTTGTCAAAGTAGACTTTGATGTAATTGCCATCAGATTCAAACAACCTTACGTTTTGAAGTTTGACAAACCAGCATCTGTCTCCATCTTTGACAAATACTTGATCATTGAGGGTAAGCTTTTTGTTCTGTTGTGATTCGGTAGCACTCTCTTGTCTGTCTTGGGCATCTACAAGTTTCTTTTGAAGCCTTTCTATTGCTTCTCCTAGTCTTTTGGTCTCAACAGGCTTGAGTAAGTAGTCTAGTGCATTGACTTGAAATGCCTTGAGGGCATATTCGTCGTATGCAGTCGTGAAAATTACATGTGGTACATTGTCCAACTCTTCCAGCAAATCGAAGCCCGTTTTTTCCGGCATTTGGATGTCCAAGAAAACCACATCGGGGTTTAAAGATTCAATTTTATCTTTGGCATCATCTACGTTGTTTGCCTCACCGACCACTTCGACTTGGTCAAATTGTGAAAGTAAGTTGATCAGCTCTTTTCTGGCTAATCTTTCATCGTCGATTACAAGTGCGCGCATTTTTAGTTAAATTTTAACCTAATGTAAGGTTTTGTTTTGGAATTTTTATTTCAGTGATGACAAAATCGCTACCTGAGTTGAAAATCTTGAAAGAAGCCCTGCTTCCATAAATCAATTTCAACCGCTGTATGGTATTGCTGATTCCGTGACCTTCGCCATCTTTTTTTTTGGTCAACGCATTGGGTTTCAGTTGTCCGCTGTTTTTTACCTGTATAATTAAACTATCAGAAATACCCTCATGACACTTGATCTGAATCAAGCCGCCTTTGAGTCTATTTGAAATACCATGTTTGATGGCATTTTCCACGATTGTTTGAAGCATCATAGGTGGAACTTTGTATTCGTATGCTGTAGGATCAATCTCGTATTTAACGTCGAGCCGTTCTTCAAAGCGTATAGATTCAAGGTTTAGGTAGTCTTTGACAGTATTGAATTCATTCTCAAAATCGATTGTCCTCTTTTTATCCATCATCAGTGAAAACCGCAAAATATTGGACAGCTGAGTGATGGCTGACTTGGCCTTAATGGGATCTTCATCTACCAAAGCCCTGACACTGTTCAATGCATTGAAAATAAAGTGTGGATTCAACTGGCTTTTGAGGTGATTGAGCTGTATTTCGTTGATTTTTGCCTGGTACTTTAAGGATTGATTGTAATTGTCCAAAAAGTGAAAAAGGAAATACAACATGGCCCATAATGCATAGAATAGAAAGCTTACAAATATGTTTCCCGCAATAGCTATCGGCCGGAAATCTACTTCTGGGTTTAATGTATCAAAGATCCAATTGATCAGAACCTGAGCGATGGTATTGGTGATGCTCAATGCGATTATGCCCAAGAAAGTATAAAACAATAACCGGCCAAAGCTAAGGTTGAACCAGCCGTATTTTTTCAACACATTCCTGAACACATGTGTGGAAAAAAGATAAAACGCCGATAATGAAAAGAATGCACCCACTTGCACTGGAGATACTCCACTGTACAACGAGACAAAAAACAAGTAGATCAATGCCAAGCCTGACCAACCCAATATCTGCAGACTCCAATATAAGCGAATTCTATTCATAAGCGGGATTCAAATATAGCTAAGCCTTTGACAGATTGACTATTCTTTTTACAGCAGGGTATTTTATCCGCAATGGAGGGTTATATAAGGTGCTCAACTTAATTCTTCCTTCAAAAATCTGGCAGTGTGACTTTTGGGGTGCTTGGCTACTTGCTCAGGACTTCCTTTGACGATAATCTGACCTCCTTTTGATCCTCCCTCTGGTCCTAGATCTACGACGTAGTCCGCAACTTTGATGATATCCATGTTGTGCTCAATGATCAAGACTGTATTGCCTTTATCCACCAATCTATTGAGTACTTCAAGTAAGTGTTCAATATCTTGAAAATGGAGCCCCGTGGTAGGTTCATCTAAAATATAGAAGGTTTTACCTGTATCTTTTTTGGACAATTCAGTCGCCAATTTTACGCGCTGTGCTTCGCCTCCTGATAATGTGGTCGCATGTTGCCCAAGGGTAATGTATCCAAGACCAACATCGTTTAGGGTTTTGATTTTCCGCAATATTTTCGGTTGATTTTCAAAAAAGTCAACAGCCTGCTCTACGGTCATATCCAATACATCAGATATTGATTTTCCTTTGAACCTTACCTCCAAAGTCTCCCTGTTGTATCTTTTGCCTTTGCAGGTTTCACAAGGAATATGAACATCAGGAAGAAAATCCATTTCTACCAGTTTCATACCTCCTCCTTCACAATCTTCACAGCGCCCACCTTTGACATTAAAGCTAAAACGTCCAGGTTTGTATCCCCTGATTTTTGCCTCTGGCAACTCAGTGAATAAAGCCCTGATATCTGTAAACACCCCTGTATAAGTAGCGGGATTTGACCTAGGCGTTCTTCCAATTGGAGATTGATCCACCTCGATCACCTTGTCCAAATGCTCTAGACCGGCTATACTTTTATAAGCTAAGGGTTCTCTTTTGGATTTATAGAAATGCTGATTGAGTAATGGATACAATGTTTCGTGGATCAGGGAGCTTTTTCCAGACCCTGATACTCCTGAGATACAAATCATGGTGCCAAGGGGAAGTTTTAAGTCTACGTTTTGAAGGTTATGACCTGAGGCACCCTTCAAAATAAGGTGTTCTCCACTTCCCTTTCTCCTTTTGTCAGGTACTTGAATGCTCACCTTCCCATTCAGGTAGTTGGCTGTAAGGCTGTTTTTTTGCAAGATTTCATTTGGAGTCCCTGCCGCTACTATCTGTCCACCATGTCTACCTGCTCCAGGCCCTATGTCAATCACAAAATCTGCAGCTAACATCATGTCTTTATCATGTTCTACTACAATGACAGAATTACCCAAGTCCCGTAAATCTTGCAGCGCTTTGATAAGTTTGACATTATCCCTTTGGTGCAGACCAATACTTGGCTCATCAAGAATATAAAGTACTCCCACCAGTTGGGTTCCTATTTGTGTGGCCAACCTGATCCTTTGTGCTTCTCCGCCTGAAAGGGTTTTCAATGGTCTATTCAGTGAAAGGTAATCCAGCCCAATATCCAGAAGAAAGCCAATTCGCTTCCTTATTTCTTTGAGCACCTCTTTAGCAATCACATTTTGCCTTTCGTCAAGCCTGTCTTCCAGGTTTTCAAACCATTCCCCAAGGCTTGTAATGTCCATATTAGCAAGCTGACCAATATGTGTATCGTCAAGTTTGATATGTAGAGATTCCTTTTTTAACCGATATCCATCACAATCCGGACAGGTCTTGGTAATTGTAAATTCACTTACCCAATCCTGTATCTTGTCGGTGCCGCCTTCTTGCTGTTTTTGTAGGAAGTTGACAATACCTTCAAAAGTTGTATGCCATTTGGTGCCGGGATACTTGACGGAGTCAACAGCTACTTCTACTTTATCTCCATACAGCAATATATCCACTACTTCCTCTGGAAGTTTGGCGATCGGTGTCGAAATGCTGCATTTGTAATGCTTGAGGATGGCTTCTACTTTTTTGAAAATCCAGACATCCCGATACTCTCCCAAGGGAGCGATTCCACCTCTTGTGATGCTCAGACTTGGGTCAGGAATGATACTTTCTTTTGTGATTTCATCTATGACTCCTAATCCATTGCAGGATGGACATGCTCCGTACGGACTGTTAAATGAAAAAGTGTTTGGAGCAGGTTCATCATATGAAAGACCTGTAGTGGGATCCATCAGGTATTTTGAAAAGTGATGGATGTTACCTTCTTCATCCCTCAGCATGATAATGCCCTTTCCATGTTGAAGAGCCGTTTTCAATGATTGACTGATCCTAAAACGGTCTTCTTCATCTGCCACGATCCTGTCAATTACAATTTCGATATCATGGATTTTGTATCGGTCTACCTGCATTTTAGGCTGTACTTCCATGACTACAC
Organism: Mongoliibacter ruber; assembly: GCF_003003005.1. GTDB lineage: Bacteria > Bacteroidota > Bacteroidia > Cytophagales > Cyclobacteriaceae > Mongoliibacter > Mongoliibacter ruber. Next base: position 155,712 of record NZ_PVTR01000010.1, on the reverse strand, counting down.
CGTCTACTCGCACTTTGGAAAAGCCCATTTTGCGAATTTGCTCAAAAAGCTCCCTGTAATGCCCTTTTCTTCCTTTTACTACTGGAGCAAGGATATACAGTTTCTTCCCCTTAAAGTTTTCAAAAAGTTGTTCTACAATCTGGTCTTCTGTCTGACGGATCATTTTATGACCACTGAGATAAGAATACGCCACACCTGCCCGGGCAAATAGTAATCTCATGAAATCATAGATTTCTGTGACAGTTCCTACTGTTGAGCGTGGATTTTTTGAAGTGGTCTTTTGCTCTATTGAAATGACTGGCGAAAGTCCGTTGATTTTGTCTACATCAGGCCTTTCCATTCCGCCCAAAAAGGAGCGGGCATAAGCGGAAAAGCTCTCCATATACCGCCTTTGACCTTCTGCGTAAATGGTATCAAAAGCCAATGAGCTCTTTCCGCTCCCACTCAAACCTGTAAGAACGATGAGTTTGTTTCGTGGAATGGCAATGTCTATGTTTTTGAGATTGTGTTCCCTGGCGCCAAAGATTTCAATCAACTCTTCTTTTTTCTCAACTAATTGGTTTGACATGGGGGATATGGACATGTTTTTAAAGCTTGCAAAAATACATAGAATAGATGGGGATTCCGAAATGAGTCCTTACATAAAACCCATCAGACTTTACAAGGTTTTGTTTTTGGGCTTATTCTTTCTCCTTTTCTGCCCTTCGAGCTTCCCTTCTCTCCTTTCGGGTAGGCTTCTCTTCCTTGTCCTTACTCCCAAATGAAATATTGATCAACTTGTTAGAACTTTCTTCTCCTGACCTTTCGGCTTTTGCCTTTTCTCTCATGTCAGAAATTTCTTCCCCAGTTAGGGTCGATTTGAGTCCGGAAAAAATAAGTTGCCACCAATAATGGAACATGGATTTATGTTGAAGCCTCATGAAATATACATTTCCCTTTTGAAGGTTCCCTCTTTTGTCAGGATTGTTGGATTTAATCACCAGTTTATTGGCCACAAATGCTCCCAATTTTCTCAATAGGTTATTGTCACTTTCAAAATCTTCGTTCAGAATTTCTATTTCCAGGTTCTCATACCGAAAAATCAATTCCCCGCTTCCTTCGTAATTATTGGCAGCTATGTTAAAGTCCAGCCTATTCACTTTTCCTGATTTTAAACCAATTTTTGCCTCTGGCTCTACCATGGTATTTATAGACCTGAGATCCAGATCCCGGAGTGTTCCTGACATTTTGAAGTCGTGCATTTCAGTATTCAGGAAATAGATAAGCTTGACATCCAAAGTGCCCTCACCCATTATTTTCCCTGAAGCTTCAATCAAGATTTCATTATTTTCATCGATTTTTTCACTAATGTTGGTGACATTGCTGGCATGTGCATTGACTTCAGAAAAATGAATGTGACCCGCAGTGGGAGCGTCATTATCAGGTCTTTCCTCAACTTTGATAAAAGCGTTTTCCAAGATAAAATTGTCAACACGTATTTTTTGATCCAATTTCTCAAGGATTTGATTGATCATCTGAGGTCTTCGAGCTTTGTCTTCGGGCTTTCTCTTGTCTTTGAAAGCCACTAGTTCAAGATCTCGCGCAAACACGGTGTCTACTTCGATGACATTTTTTTGGAAAAAATGCATGAAATCTACACCCTTAAGCTCCATGCTTGCATTGTCGATCTCTATCCAAGATTTTTCCTGATCAAACTGTGAGGTGTATTCATATTTTCCTTCTTTGTTCAAGAGACCTACATATCCCAAAGTCATCGCGCCCGTTTTGGTATCGAGTTCGATATTTTCGACCCTGGTGTATTGCCTGAATTGGTCAAAATGGAACTCTGCACTTTCAATCGTCCCGTGTACAGAACCGACATCAAACAAAGCTTTGTTATCCCTTAGGTACTCTTTTGGGAGTTTGAAATCAAAGGCTTGCAGGTCCATATCCACCATTGACATCCTAAGGGAGTCATTTGTGCTGTCCTTAAATTCAACTGTGAAATCCCGCAATTCAAAGAAACCGACTTTAATTGCATCATAATCACGGTTCTTTTTTTCTTCAGTTTTTTCCTCTTTTCTTTCTTTGTCCCCATTGACAAGAGAGTCTAGAGGAGGGCTAGAAGAAACTACACTAATATTGTCTACAAATGCTGAGTCTACGGAAATTGTATTTTGAAACAGAAAAGCATACCAATTGAAGCCTGTAATGTTGAGCCTTTCAACATTGAGATTGAACTTCATTTTTTGCTCATTTTCCAATGATGGTGGGGTCACTTCAATATCCTTGATATGGAGAAAAGTACCCTTGTAATTGTAGTCCAGGACAATTTCGCCAAAATGTACCTCATGGCTACCAAAGGTAGATGTCCTTGTAATCATATTGCTGACGATGCGGTCAGCATTTTGATTCAGGTAAATAGACACAAAAAATGGGACGGCGCGCATGACAAAAGCCACAATGCCTAAAAAAATGAGGACGCCCCATAGGATTTTTTTCATGTCATTACATTAAGTGGCTTTAAGTTATGGATTTTAGACGAATACTTTAGATACTACAGATTAATTAGTAGCCGGTAACTTGATTATATATTCCTTTCCTCTTTTGACCTTAAGCTTGGAAGACCTCAACCAAGGGTTGTGAATTTTGAGTTCCTTGTAATTGCTATTGTGTTTGATCGACCAGGCAGCAAGGTTATCGATATCTTGGTCTACTGTCAGTTCCCTTAAAACAGGAACTTGATAGCGTTCACTTTGGTCTAAGTTAAAGCCATATTTTTCAGGATTTTCAAAGATCTCTTTGAAAGCCAATATTCGGAAGAGGTACCGGCTTGTCTCATCGTTAAGCAGAAGATCGTAGTAATTTGCTTGTTTCTGTTCTTGGAGTCTTTTGCCAAAACCTGTAATACCCATATTGTAACTGGCTGCGACAGCTGTCCAATTTCCAAATTTGGCAAAAGACGATTTAAGGTATTTGCATGTTGCCAACGTTGATTTTTCCAAGTGATAGCGTTCATCTACTTCATCACTGACTTCAAGGTTATGTTCTTTTGCGGTAGCTGGCATAAATTGCCAGAAGCCCCTTGCACCAGCTGGGCTGACTACATTCATCAGGCCAGATTCAGCCATTGCCAGATATTTGAAATCGTCAGGTATTCCCTGCTCATGAAGGATTTTTTCTATGGTGGGCAAGTATTTGTAGGACCGCTTCATCAGCAGGATCATATTGGATTGCCAATAAGCATTCACATAGATTTCCCTTTCGAAGCGTTCTCTTACATCATTTATGTGCAGAGGTACTGCCTCTTCAGCGAATGTGATGCTTTGAGGGAGGTCAAAAGTCCGGACTCTGGGTTCAGGTATGGAAAAAGTAATAACTTCTCCCGTACTTGATTCAACGGTTATTTCTTCAGCATGAAGGGTGTTTTCGCCTTTTTCCGAGGTTTTGAGAAAAAGAAGCAAAAATAACAAACCTATAAGGCCATAGAGTATAAATATATGTGTTTTGTGCAACATCAAAAGTTAGGGGTAAGAAGGTACTTGCTGTAGAAATCGTCAATAACCTTTACCGCTTCTGTAGCGTCGTCCACCAGGATAAATAGGTCAAGGTCTTCAGCATTTATATAATTGTATTGTTCCAAAAGGGTCTTCTTAATCCAATCCATGAGACCAGACCAGTATTCCTTGCCTACAAGGACTATAGGGAACCTGCCGATTTTGATGGTCTGAATCAAAGTCATGGCTTCGAACAATTCATCTAAAGTGCCAAAACCTCCTGGTAGAACCACAAAGCCTTGAGAATATTTGGTAAACATCACTTTTCTGACAAAGAAGTAATCAAACATGATCATCTTGTCAGGATCAATATAAATGTTGCCTTTGGCCTCGAATGGCAGCTTGATACAAAGCCCTACAGAACGGCCATTTTCAGAAGCAGCACCTTTGTTTGCGGCTTCCATGATACCAGGGCCTCCTCCTGTAATAACTCCATAACCATGTCGCACGAGTTTGGCGGAGAGTTCTTCCGCCACTTTATAATGAGGGTGTTCGGCTGGTGTTCTGGCAGATCCAAAGACAGATACACAAGGGCCGATTTTAGAAAGTTTTTCAAAGCCTTCTACAAATTCCGAAATCACCTTAAAAATTACCCAAGAATCCGTACTCTTGATTTCATTCCAGTCCCTTTCTTTGAAGGCCTTACGGATTTTTTCTTCTCTTTTTTCGTCAAAATTGTCAAACCTGTTACTCATATGTATTCCTTTTTTCTTGATTAGTCAAAGGCTCAAAAATAAACTTTAAGCCAATAAAGATAGAACTTAAACGAAGGATAATAAAAGTAGTACTGATTTTATGAGTTTGAATCAAACAAATCACCTTGGCAGAGACCGTCCTATTGCTTACTATGGAAACTCTAAGTACTTTCGCAAGCTTTTAATTTGAAATCTATGAACCTTAGGGAAAAGTCGCAGGAAGTCAGGACTTTGTTCAACGAACTTGACCTCGAAATCAAGGCCTTTTTGGATGCCAGCCAGCTCGGTTGCATTGCAGGCTGTGGCAAGTGTTGCGCCAACCCTAAAGTAAACGCCTCAGTGTTGGAATTTTTACCTTTTGCCTTCGACATGTATGAAAAAGGTAAAGCTGAAGCTGTTTTTGAATTGTTGGAAAAGACATCGGATGAAGATTTTTGCATCGTATACAAAAGCTTCTCTCTAGACGGTGCCTCAGGTTTCTGCTCTGACTATCAAAATAGAGGCTTAATCTGTCGGCTTTTTGGCTCTGCAAGCCGAACCAACAAAGAAGCCAAAAAAGAAATTATTACCTGCAAGATCATCAAGACCCAAAAACAGGATGAGTATTTGCGTGCTGCGGTAGAGGTCAATAAAGACATGCCAATTCCCTCCAGTGCAGGGACATATAGGAGACTGAATAATATTGACAGCAGATTGGCTGAAGAGCAATTGCCAATCAACCAAGCGATCAAAAGTGCTTTGGAGAGGGTATTGACCTATATGTTTTACACGGAAAATCAGGAACCGGAAGCCACTGAAAGTTTTTGATGCCAGCTTTTTGCTGTATATTGGAATCTTAATTACCAATAAATAAAAGTTTTTTATGATCAATGTTTCTGAAATAGTACAGACAATCAAACAACTTGTAGAAGTAAGAATTGAGCTGATCAAAGATGAAATCAGTGAAAGGCTTTCCGCTATCATGACCAAGATTGTGATTTTGGCCACTATGGTCATTGCCACTTTGCTTATGTTGTTGTTTGCCAGTATTTCACTTGCTTTTTACTTAAGTGAACTACTATATTCTACATATAAAGGGTTTCTTTACGTAGCCTTCATATACCTTTTAATTTTTGTTTTACTCCTGTTTTTGAAAGATGCAAAGGGTCTTTTGAATTCAATAAAGAGTTTTGTTGCAGGATTTATTTTTGGTAGAAAAAGCAAAAGGTAATGAAAGAGGACTTGAAAAAGAAAGCCGAAGAGCTAGAGCAAACCCTTAGCATGCAATTGAATATTGCCAAAAAGGATTCTGAAGATTGGATAAAAGTAGGAGCAGGAGCACTTGTTGGAGGCTTAGTAGCTTTTTCAGTTTTTAGGTTGTTGTCAGGCAAGAAAAACAAAAAAACCGAACAAGTATTGAAGGTTTTGGAAAGAGAAGGATTGCTGGATGAGGATCTTGAAAAGAAACTTACCCAAAAGCAAAAATCCGGATTCTTGGGTCGGGTTGGAGCATTGATGCTCCCAGTCTTGATTAGCTATGGTAAGCAACAGTTTATCAATCAAATTGGCAAACAAGACACAGAGTTAGAAGATGAATAATTCAATTAAAGACCTGATTGAGAGTTTTTATCATTCGGGGCGTAAGGGCTTGATTTGGCTCATTGATCCAGATGATTTTCAATCTAAGGCTGATTTTAGTGAAAAGGTTATCAGGGCAGTCAACGCCAAAGTTGATTTTTTTTTCTTGGGGGGTAGTCTTTTACAGCGAAATAATATCCAAGAAATCATCCAATTGATTAAAAGTATTGATACCGACACACCTGTAATTCTTTTCCCCGGAAGTGCCATTCAATTTTCCCCTCTTGCCGATGGGATTTTGTTTATGTCCCTGATATCTGGGCGTAATCCAGAGTTTCTTATTGGGCAACATGTGAGTATAGCTCCCGAATTAGCCAAAAGCCAAGTAGAGACCTTGCCGACGGGATACATGTTGGTAGATGGAGGGGAAATGACTTCTGTGCATTACATCAGTCAAACTATTCCTTTGCCCAATCATCGCCCTGAACTTGCTGTTGCGACTGCGCTTGCAGGGAAATTTTTAGGATTAAAATATTTTTACCTAGATGCCGGAAGCGGAGCACCTGTTCCTGTTTCTTCTGAGATTATTCAGAAGGTAAAAAAAGCTGTGGCAGCACCCTTGATTGTTGGTGGTGGACTGAATAGCTTGGAGAAAATCAAAACAGCTTTCCAGGCTGGGGCAGATTTGGTGGTTTTAGGCAATGCTGTGGTTGAGAATATGGAGCTTTTAGAGGAGGTGTCCTCATTTTTAGATACTGTACATTTTAGAGTCAATTAAGATTTTAGGCCACAAAGGCGCTAACACGCAAAGGGTTCCCCAAGTTTTTTGTGGTTATTCTTTTGCCACAAAGAAGCAATTAAAGAAATGAGCCACAAAGACCCAAAGGCACAAAGGATTCGCCAACCCTAGGTTCAAATATCTACCAGTATCTAATATCTATTAATATCAATTTTTACGCTTCGCCTAGGTTACTGTCCCCACTAACCGAAACTTAAAAAGCGCTTCGTGATTTTCTTCGTGACATACACGCTTACACCATAGATCTAAATTGCTTCAGAAACCTTACATCGTTTTCAGTGAAAAGGCGTAGGTCTTTGATTTGGTATTTAAGCATGGCTATACGCTCTATTCCCATTCCAAATGCAAATCCTGTATACTTTTTAGAATCGATGCCACAGTTTTCCAGCACATTTGGATCGACCATTCCTGAACCGCCGATTTCTACCCAACCTGTGCCTTTACACACATTACAGCCTTTGCCACCACAGAGTTGACATGAAATGTCAATTTCTGCACTTGGCTCCGTAAATGGGAAAAAAGATGGTCTAAACCTCACTTTGGTCTCTTTGCCAAACATTTCTTTGGCGAAGTGGTAAAGCGTATTTTTCAAATCAGCAAAACCTACATTTTCATCTACATATAAACCTTCCACCTGATGAAAAATGCAATGAGCTCTTGCCGAAATGGCTTCATTTCTGAAAACCCGGCCCGGAGACAAAGTTCTGATAGGAGGTTTTTGATTTTCCATCACCCTTACCTGAACGGAAGAAGTATGCGTCCGCAATGCGATATCAGGATTTTTTTCTACGAAAAAGGTATCTTGCATCTCCCTCGCCGGGTGATTTTCAGGGAAATTTAATGCAGTGAAATTGTGCCAATCGTCTTCGATTTCAGGTCCTTCAGATAGATTGAAGCCAATTCTTTCAAAAATCTCAATAATACGCTGCCTGGTGGCGGTGAGCGGGTGAATACCTCCTGCCGCAATATTGGTAGCTGGTAAAGTAAGGTCAATATCGGTTGATTTTGACTTTTTGGAGGATGAATTTACTTTTTCAATCAGTTCCTGGAATTTGGCTTCAGCCAAAACCTTGACTTCATTTACCAATTGTCCGTAAGCTTTTTTCTGTTCATTGGGAATATCCCTCATGCCGGCAAACAATTCACCGACTACAGATTTTTTGCTGATATATGACATTCTATAAGCCTCAAGTTCTTCGGCATTACTCGCATCTGCTGATGCAATAGCGGATTTGATGGCTTCAATTTTTTCCTGATGCATGTTTTGGTTTTTTAATCAGAGGCACAAATCTAAAACAATTGATGGTAAATACATTTTTTTGATCCTTCAAAATCCAATGTATACCAGATATCCGTAAATCCTGCCATAACATTTAAACCAATATTATTTATGAAAACCATGAGATTCTTCCAAGCGGCTATTTTGGCCATGTTTGTTCTGAATGCTTTCACAGCTTTTGGACAAAAAGAAAAAACAGTTGAAGTAGGTGGCGCACCTATGTATCCTTCCAAAAACATTGTAGAAAATGCAGTGAATTCCAAAGACCACACCACATTGGTAGCGGCAGTACAGGCTGCAGGTTTGGTTGAAACGCTTCAGACTGCAGGACCATTTACAGTTTTTGCGCCTACCAATGCTGCATTTGAGAAATTACCGGCAGGTACAGTTGAAACTTTGGTAAAACCAGAGAACAAAGAGACTTTGACCAATATCCTTACCTACCATGTAGTCTCAGGCAAGTTGGGCTCTAAAGAAATCGCTGATGCTATCAAAAAAGGCAATGGTAAAGCTTCTTTCAAAACAGTAAGTGGAGGTGAATTGACGGCATGGATGAAAGGAAAAGACCTTTATATCTCTGACGAAAACGGGAACCAATCCAAGGTGACCATAGGCGATGTATTTCAATCAAACGGTGTTATACACGTTATAGATACCGTGGTTTTGCCGAAAAGCTAAACCAAGTAAAACTAATCCCACGCAAACCAATAGCCCTGCCGACATTTTTATCGGTAGGGTTTATTTTTTGGTAGCAACTTTATACTCTTGTCCATGAGCCATAATCCCTCTTACTATCAAGAGCTGTGCGAGTATATAAGTGCCCATGACCAAAACCCCCGATTCAGGAAAAGGCTCGAAAAATTTGTTGATGGCAAGAATACCGTCCGAGACTACAAAGAAAAGCCCCCCGATAAAAACCTGCCAGAAACTGATGGCATTGGTATTCCCAAATCTCTCTCTCGCTACAGTGGCCATCATCACAATGACAATCAGGTAAATGATGACAGGCCATTTCATATTACCAAGTCCCGGCTGAATCAAGAAATAGACGAAAGCGGCGATGATATAAATGGGGAGATTATAAAAGAAGAGCCTTATGAAATTGACCTGTCCTATAGCGAAAGGATTTTTTTGGGCGATCTTGAAGGCGAAGATATAGCATAGGTGAGCGAGTAAAAAAGCCCCAAGGCCATATAAAAAGAGATTTGGAAATAGAAGCAAGACATCCCCGGCCCAAGAGCAAATCAATGCAGCACTTACAGCTTTTCGCAGTGTAGTTCCTTTGATGGCTACACTCGATGCAATAAAATAGGCCCATAAAGAAAGGATTATCAGAGGTTTTGAATAATACCTGTATTCCAATTGCCCATTGGCGGTAAAGAGAATATCAATGATGCTGACAAAAAGGAAAAGGTATAGCCAAAGCAAATTTCTTTTTTTCATTTTGATTGGATGGTTTATTGCTAAATATATGGAGATTATACCCTTAATTTTCCCCTTTTTACACGAATAGAGCGCTTAACATTGGGTTAAAGATTTCTTAACACACTTTTTGCCCGAGATAATTAATTTTGAGAAAAGGGCTGTTTTATGTGAATTCAAACGATTGAATTGGCAAAATTTGCATGATTTTAGAATTTCCTTCCAAATTCAATGTTAAGAAATTGTTAAGTAATGATGTGAATTAATGTTAAAACTTAACAATAACTAAAATGAAAACTTGGATAAGACCTCTACATTTGTAGCTGGAAAACAAAACTTATTTCTAAACTAAATCTTAATTTTCCACAAAAAACAAAAATTATGAGGCAATCATTACTAAAGAGTCTTTTTGCAGTGTTGATGCTGGTTTTTGCAGCCGGTACAGCATATTCGCAAGGGGTTACGACTGCTAGCATGCAGGGGGTTGTTACGGATGCTTCCGGTGAAACACTTCCAGGAGCTAACATTGTGGCGGTACACACGCCATCAGGAACTAGATACGGTGCGGTTTCCAACGTGGATGGTCGTTTCGTATTACCTAACGTAAGGGTAGGTGGTCCCTACGCAGTTACTGTTACATTCGTGGGTTTTGAAGATAGGGTTTTTGACAATATCAACCTTTCTCTTGGACAGAACTACAACATCAATGCAGTAATGTCTGATGGAATGGAATTGGATGTTATTGAGGTAATCACTACTAAAGGTGGAATCTTGGATGCTGACCGTACCGGTGCTGCATTGAACCTTGGTAGCGATAGAATCAATTCTCTTCCTACTGTAACGAGAAGTGTAAATGACTTTACCAGATTGACTCCGCAGTCCAATGGTAACGCTTTTGCGGGTACTTCTTCAAGATTTAACAACTTTACCATTGATGGTAACATCTACAACAACAACTTCGGACTTGGTTCTGGACAGTTTGCGGGCGGTAATCCTGTTTCTGTGGATGCTATTGAAGAAATTCAAGTTAACCTTGCTCCTTATGATGTTCGTCAAGGTGGATTTACTGGTGCTGGTGTAAATGCTATTACCAAATCCGGTGACAACACTTTCAGAGGTTCTGCTTATTATTTCTTGAGAAATGATCAGATGCAGGGTACCAAAATAGGTGATAATTTTATTCCTCAAAATGACGCTAGAAATGAAATTATGGGCTTTAGATTGGGTGGTCCAATTATTAAAGACAAATTATTCTTCTTCGTCAACTATGAGACTGAAACAGAATTAAGCCCTTCTATTTTGAGAAGAGCTGCTAGAGATGGCGAAACTCCAGATGGTCAATTCATTTCAAGAGTCCCATTGTCTGAAGCGAACTTCGTTAGAGATAGATTAAACAGTATATATGGTTATGATACAGGTGCTCCTGATTCTTATCCATTCAACTCTGAGCAGACAAGATTGAATGTAAGGTTAGATTATAACATCAATCAAAACAACAAATTGACTGTTCGTTATAATGGTTACACTGCCTTTACTGATATTCCTACTAATGGAAACTCAATCAGATATATCCAAACAAGATTTTTTAATACCAATAGAACAGGTGTAGAAGGTATCAACTTCAGAAATGCCAACTATACCAATGATAGAAGAGTCCAGTCTGTTGTGGCTGAATTGAACAGCAGAATTGGTTCTAATATGTCAAACCAATTGAATATTGGTTACACTTCCGTTACGGATCCTAAAAGAGGTATCCCAGGTGGTCAAGCATTTCCTTTCATAGAAGTACTTGAACCAGATGAGTCTGGAAACCCACTTTACTACATGTCAATGGGTAATGAGTTGTTTACTGTAGGTAACTTGTTGGAAAACAATATCCTTAACATCACAAACAACTTCTCAATCTTCAAAGGTAAGCACACATATACTATCGGTGGTAACTTTGAGTACATGACTTTTGACAACGCGTTTAACCCAACTTTCAATGGTTTCTATAGATATATTGGGTATGACAACTTCGTAGAAGGTGTAATCAACAGAAATCCAAACGTTTTCCCTGATGCATTTGCTAAAGGATTTGCTTTGGATGGTTCTACTACTCCTCCAACTGATGCCACAAGATTTGGCCAGTTAGGTTTCTATGTACAGGATGAATATCAAGTTACTTCTCAATTGAAAGTGACTGGTGGTTTGAGAGTTGATCTTCCATTCTACCCAATCGATATTCCTCAAAACGAATTGTTGAACAATTTGAACAAAACGTTCACAGCTCCTGATGGATCTACTTTCACACCTGATGTTTCTGTATTCCCTAAAATTAATCCATTGTTCTCACCAAGAATCGGTGTAAACTGGGATGTGAATGGTGACAGATCTACAGTAATTAGAGGTGGTACGGGTGTATTCTCAGGTCGTATTCCTTTCGTATGGTTGTCTAACCAAGTAAATGGCTCTGGTGTAATCAGAGGTGGTTATGGTTTAGAAGGACAAGAAGTAATTGATGCAGGTATTACTTTCAATCCTGATGTGACTGCTTACAATCCTGAAAACCCAGGTCAAACCTTGTCAAATGAGTTGAACTTGACTGACAGAAACTTCAGATTGCCTCAAGTATGGAGAACAAACCTTGGTGTTGACAAGCAATTGCCATTCGGTATTATCGGTGCATTTGATTTCATCTACTCAAGAGATGTAACTACTCCAATTGCTAACAACTTGGTATTGAGAGACCCTGATGGAACATTGAATGGCCCTGACCAGAGACCTTTCTGGACTTCTCAGCCAGGACTTGCAGGATACTCTAATGATCCTGACTTTAGAAATGCTTTCTTCTTGACCAACGCCAACAGAAGAGCTGATTATGTTTCAGCTACTGTAAGTTTGGAAAAAGCATTTGAAGGTGGTTTCTATGCAAATGTTGCCTATACCCTTTCAAGAGCTAGAGACTTGGATGCTGCCGGAGGTTCACAAGCAATCTCTCTATGGCCTTCAATTGTTCAAAGTGATAGAAACAACCCTGAGCTTGGTTTTGCTCAACACGATCAGCCGCAGAGATTGATTGCTAACTTGTCTTACACAACCAAAAACACTACTATCTCTCTATTCTACGAAGGTGGTAATGCAGGAAGATGGAGCTACACTTATGCAGGTAACTTCGGTGATGCCTCAAACAGGTTGATCTACGTACCAAACAGCGCTTCTGAATTGAATTTCGAAGAATATACTTTGAATGATGTAGTTTACACTCCTCAGCTTCAGGCACAATTGTTCGATGCTTACATAGATCAAGATGCTCTTTTGAGTAAAAGTAGAGGTACTGTGTTGGATAGAAATGCTGGTCTTAGACCTTGGGTTAATACTTTTGATTTGAGTTTTATCCAAAGGGTTAACGTTACAAGAGATGACAAAAATAGATTGGAGTTTAGATTAGACTTCATGAACGTAGGTAACTTGTTGAATTCTGAGTGGGGTGTACCTCAAATAGAATGGCAAAGAAACCCTCTGAACTTCAGAGGAAGAAATGCCAACAACGAGCCAGTTTACAGAATCACTACCAATCCTGGAACAACTACTATCATCAATGATACTTTCAGACTTTCAAACAGCATTGCTAACGTTTGGAGAATGCAAGTTGGTCTTAGATACTCTTTCAATTAATACTTGAAAGACCATAAATTAAAAACGCCGAGCGAAAGCCCGGCGTTTTTTGTGTTTTAAAAAAAAGGCCTGATGTTATTTGAAGCATCAGGCCTTTTTCATATCTCTTTTTATGGAAAAACTACTTGGCCTCTGCCAAAATATCTCCATAGCTGATACCCATATGACTATTGTCATAAGTGGCTCTGCCATCTTTGATAAGGATTACTTGTGGAGACTGATGCATCACCCCAAATTCATTGGCAATTTCATCAGAAACCTGTCTGTAGCTGATCAGGTCTAGGTAATAAGGTTTGATGATTTCAGAATCCGAATCCTTCCAGTTCCTTGTAAGTCTGTCCAAGGCCATGCTGCTGATACTACATCGCGTGGAGTGCTTAAAAATCAATACAGGTTTTTCTTTGCTGAGGTTTTTAAGTTCCTCTATTTGCGCTAATTTCTCTATCTTTTCCCAATTCATCTCTTAATAATTCTTAATTCAATAAGGGTTAAATAACTTTGGCCTGAAAATAGTTCCTTGTATAAATTCCTAAGCTTAACCAATCATTCCTTTTCAATAGAGTTCATGCGACAAATTCTCCGATTAAGTATTCTTTTGGTCTCCCTATCCATTTTTTCTTGTAGGACAATACGTCCTGAAAGACCACCCGCAGCTTCTGTGGCAGCTGATATGCCTGAAGCAGTTTCTAAAATCAACGTTCCTATTGTAATTCCCCTCTCTTTTTTGGAAGATAACCTCAACAAGAGTCAGGGAAGCAAGCTATTTGCTGATAAAGGCTTGGAGCTTGGTTCAGGTCTTTTTGCGGATTTGGATATCAACCGTAACGGTAAAATCAGTATCAGAGCTGTAGAAGGGAATACCCTTAAAGTGAAAGTTCCTATGAATGCAAAAGGGGATATGAAGATCGAAAAGAGAGTTTTTGGCCAAAATTTGTCTACCAATTTCCCATTTAATGAAAACTTGGCACCCGAAATCAGCTTTAAACCTGAAATTGGAAGAAATTGGGACCTCAATGTGAGCAATCTGCAGATTGATAATTGGGGTAGGTCATTGAGTTATAACTTGCTCGGCTTTGAGATCAATTTGGAACCTTTGATTAAAAACCAGCTTCAGAGGGTTTTGGATAATCAATTTGCGGCTGCTGACCTTACACAGTTTGACTTCAAAAATATGGCTCAAGCTACTTGGGATGCTTTTTCGGAACCTTACACCATTGAAGAAAGTGGAATCACAGCACACTTTTATGCTCTGCCCGATAAGTTAAAAGTAAAAGAAGAGTTTACGCTTGACCAAAACTTAGTCCTCCATCTGGGTATTGAGGGAGAAATGTTTTCCAAATTAGGGACTAAGCCTGTTGTACCCAAAAAACCCTTGCCAAACATCTCAAGCAATGAGGATACAGAAAATTACATAAACCTAACCCTGCCACTAAGTATTCCTTACAGTGAATTAGATGATTACCTTAATGAAGCTTTTAAAGGCCAACAGATCCGAACCAATAGGACGACTGTGCTAAGGCCTTCCAACCTTCATACCCAACAATATGGGGACAAAACTTTGCTGAGCATGGACTTCGTGGCTTTGAGGGAAGGAAAAAAAGATGTGAGTGGAAAAATGTATTTCGCTGGGAAGCCCCGTTACGATGATGAAAGCCAAACTTTGATTTTTGATGAACCTAAATTTGATGTAGATGCTGGTGATTTCTTCACCAACTTGGGTATTAGAATGAGAAAAGGAAAGATCCAGCGGCAAATCAAAAAGATGGCTGTGCTGTCAATTGGGGATATGATGGATACGGCTAAAGAAGAATTGCAGCAGCGAGCCTATATAGATACAGAATTTGCGGACTTCAAAGTGGTTCAACCTGACCTGAAGATTGAAGGTATTTATCCAACTGAAGAAGCCATCAATATCTTTATCAAAGCCACTGGGAAGGTGGATGTGAAGCTGAAGAAGTTTTAAAGGGAGGAAGGATGAGAAGAAGTCAGAGAAACAAGAATCAAGAGACAAGATTGGCTCGAAATCAGTGGGATGGTAGTATTATCGAATAGTCTCGTAAATTGTCCTTCGTAAATCGTAAATTTAAAAATGCTGTTTTAAAATAAATTTAAACCAAATGGGACAGAAAGAAAAACCGGTTTTTGAAAAGAGGATTTTTTGGGATGTGGATTTTGAGAAGCTGGATTATGATGCAAAAGCAAGGTTTGTGATTGAGCGTGTATTCGAAAGAGGAGATGTACAGGATATCCGTAATTGCAGAAGGTACTATGGAGATGAAAAAATCTCAGAGGTTTTGTTGACTGCCAAATTTTTGCCTGAAACAAGGATGTATTTGGCAGCTGCAGTAATTGATAAACCTATTACAGAATTCAGATGTTACAAACTGAGACAGTCGAACCCGGAACTTTTTCCATATTAAAAAGAAAGTCAGGGATTACCTGAAATAAAATTTTATGAAACTTAAGGACAAGGTATTTATCATCACAGGGGCGACTTCCGGTATGGGAAAAGCCATTGCGGAATTATTCTCAAAGGAAGGGGCAAGTCTAATTATTAGTGGTAGAGATGTGGAGAGGGGAGAAGCTTTGGAGAAAGAATTGGGGCTAGCTGGGAATTCGGTTCTGTTCGTTGCTGGTGATGTAGCAGAGTCAGCGTGTAACTCTCATCTGGTACAGGCTGCTTTAGAAAAATTCGGAAAGTTAGACGGACTTTCAATCAATGCTGGAATGCTGGGTTTGGGTAAAATTACCGATTTGGATCCGACCATCTGGCATCAAACTTTTAAGGTAAACGTAGATGCCGCATTTTATTTATTAAAAGCTGCCCTGCCGGAATTACAAAAAAGTAAAAATGCTTCAGTTGTAGTGAACGCTTCTATAGCTGCCTTCAAGAACTTCCCCAATCATCCAGCTTATTGTGCTTCAAAAGCCGCCGTGGTTTCCCTTGCCAAGCAGGCTGCAGTGGATTATGCGCCGGAGGTCAGAATCAATTGTATTTGTCCTGGACCTGTGGATACACCTTTTATCTATGATTCTGCTATTGCCTTTCCTGATCCTGCCAAAGCAGTGGAAAATGCAGGGAAAAACACCTTGATACAACGCTTGGGTACTCCGGAAGACATCTCCAAGTTGGCTTTGTTTCTTGCTTCAGAAGATGCCTCCTGGATTACTGGTACAGCCTACACGATAGATGGTGGCATCATGGCAAAAAGTTAATCCCAGTTTTTGAGTATTTCCAATGACTCTTCCAATAGACGGTCCTTGGAAGGATGAGCATTGTTGTTGAGCAGGATCAAAGTTTTTTGTTGGTCTATGAGTCGAATAATTTTGGTTCTGTAACCAGGATTGTCTCCGTCATGAGAAACGATTTTGCCTAAGTCATCATCCCACTCCAAATCCCATCCAAACCCATAAGGATAATCACTTCCATCGTTGAGGGTTGCGGGCTGAAAGGCTTCTTCAAGTGTTTCTTTGGCAATCAGTTGTTCGGTATAGAGTGCCTGATCCCATTTCAAGAGATCCAGTGCTGTGCTACTTACTCTCCCGGGCCCTTTTCTATTTCCCAGCCATACAGTATAATCAGAATCATGGAATTTATTGGCGTTGATATAGTCACCTTCCTCATTTTGTAGATGACCAGCTGCAAAATTTTTCACTTGGGCTTTTTCTTCGAGGGTACGGATATCTGTATTCTGCATCTCCAATTTTTCAAAAATCCATTTCCTGGAAAGGTGGATAAAATCTTCTTCCGTGACTTTTTCTACGATACTTGCCAAAAAGACATAGCCAGTATTGCTGTATTCGTACTTTTCTCCAGGTTGAAATAACATGGGAGGTTGGTATTCTCTCAAGTACTCAAGGATATCTTCATTGGAAGCTACCTTAGTTTTGTCCCAATGTTGGTCCATGATTTCTTGATAGTCCGGTAAGCCTGAGGTATGGTTGAGCAATTGTCGAACAGAAATGGATGCGTAGGGGACATCTAAAAAGTCCTGTACTTGATCCTCATACTTGAGAAGTCCTTTTTCTTTGCACATCATCACCAACATGGCTGTAAACTGCTTGGAGACAGAGGCCATTTCAAAGACATCTGTAGGCAGAAGTTCTACTCCTTCTTCAAAAGACCTGTATCCACTTGCTTCTTCAAAGAAAACGCCTCCTTGTTCTGCAAGTAAAATCACTCCTGAAAACTCTTCGTTTTTGGCCTTGTCAAATGCCTTTCGGAGGTTTTCAGTTTGCCCATAACCATTGTAGGGAAGCAATATCCCAGTTAAAAATAAAAGTGAGAAAACAAATGAGAGTTTGATTTTTAGGCTCATGTTCGCTTTTTGATTAAGTTTAAATCTGCCAATAATATAGGGAAATTCAAATAAAAATTTTGTTTCTCACAGAATAGCCTAATCGCATACATACGTCTAATCAGAGATATTCACGTGTATCCCAATCTATTTTTATTTACCTTCATTTAGTATTCCATATAGATCATAGACATGAAGCCAGTTTCAATTTCCGATTTTACAATTTTGGCTAAAAGGGCTGCATTTTTAGCGGGGGAGAAAATTCTCGAAGTTTATAATTCAACCGATTTAGGAATTACATTTAAAGAAGATCAATCACCACTTACACTTGCTGACCAAGCGGCTCATGTCGAGATTGCAAATTGTCTTTCTGATTCGGGGCTGCCCATTTTATCAGAAGAAGGTGCTGAGGTTCCTTTTGAAACCCGGAAAAACTGGGGGTACTATTGGTTGGTGGATCCATTGGATGGTACCAAGGAATTTGTTAAGAGAAATGGAGAATTTACCGTTAATATTGCTTTGATTCATCATGGTAGACCTTTGATGGGGGTGGTTTATGTACCCGTACTGCAAGAACTGTATTGGGGTTTAAAAGGTGGAGGAGCATGGAAGCAATTTAAAGATAAGGATCCAATTTATATAAGTGTCAAGAATATCGAACCAATCCAAACCATTGTATCCAGTCGTTCACATTCAAATCAGGAGACAGAAAAATTCTTGAAGCAATACCCGGATGCAGAAATAATCAATATGGGTTCATCCCTGAAGTTCCTGTTGATAGCAGATGGCCGTGCTCAACTTTGTCCAAGATTTGGCCCTACCATGGAATGGGATACCGCAGCTGCTCATGCTATTGTCAATGCCGCAGGAGGAAGCGTAAGAGATTATAATACTGGAAATGATCTTTACTACAATAAAGAAGACTTATTGAATCCTTGGTTTGTCGTAAAGTCAGAAAGATGAAACCTTCGAATAGTCTTGCATCCATATATTCTAAACGATATTTCAGAAAGGTTAAAATTTATTTTGGTAAATTTCATCAATAACGTAAATTGATTTTCATGAATGATAGTCTTACTCACATTAATTTAGTTATTTAACCTGATTAAATTTATCCAGCATTAATCTCAGCTTTCAGAATGGGCCTCGAAAATATTATTACCATTGTCCTCTTGTATTATCTTCATAGAAATGCAAAAGCGGCAAATGTCCCTCAGGAATGGAAAAAATACATCAAGCTAGGCATGTTTGCTGCCATTGGCTTGTTGATTTTAGGAAGCTCTGGCATATTTCCTTCCTATTTCATCAGCATTTTCAGCATCATCTTGATTTCAGGTGTTGCATATGCGGTTTTGAATTTTAAAGAATTTCAAAATACGAAGCCTTTATTTTTTGCGGTGATTCCATTAATTGCAATTTCAGTTATTGGGGATTTGCTGGAAACCGTCAATAAATCATGGTACAAATCTGTAGAAACGGTTTTTGATGTTGCCTCTTTCTTTGCATTCGTTTGGGCGATAGTGATGTATTTCACTTATAGGAAGCAGAAGAAGTTATTGGAGGTAGAAAGACGTCTCGCAATTGAAAGGGAGAGGGAGTTTGAGATTACACAAAAAATCAAAGCACAGCTTGAAAAGGATGTTGCAGAAAGAACTGAAGCATTGACCCATCAGAAGGAGGAATTGGAAAAAACGCTTTCAGAACTTAAGTCTACCCAAAGTCAGCTGATTCATGCTGAAAAAATGGCCAGTCTTGGAGAACTTACTGCGGGGATTGCCCATGAAATTCAAAATCCTTTGAATTTTGTCAATAACTTCTCTGAAGTCAGCACTGAATTGATAGAAGAGATGGAGGAAGAGCTTGCCAAGGGCGATCTTGAAGAAGTGAAAGCTATTTTCGAAGACTTAAAATTGAATCTGGAGAAAATCAATCACCATGGAAAACGAGCCGATGGTATAGTCAAAGGAATGCTGCAGCACAGCCGCAATAACCAAAGTCAAAAAGAGCTCACCGATATCAATGCTTTGGCGGACGAGTTTCTCAGGCTATCCTACCATGGCTTAAGGGCGAAAGACAAAACTTTCAATGCCAATTTTAAGTCAGATTTTGATAGTGAATTACCGAAACTGGAAATTGTCCCCCAGGATTTGGGCAGGGTATTCTTAAACTTGATCAACAATGCTTTCTATGCCTGTGCAGAGAGATCTAAAAAAGGTCAAGACACCGACTACAAGCCTGAAGTCAATATTAAAACTTTGAAAACAGGAAATGCAATTGAAGTTCAGATCCAGGACAATGGTTCAGGGATTCCGGAAGAGATTCAAGAAAAGATATTCCAGCCCTTTTTCACCACAAAGCCTACCGGTCAAGGGACGGGGCTAGGTCTTTCTCTTAGCTATGACATTGTCAAAGCACATGGAGGCAACCTCAAGGTGGAGAGTCGCTTAGGAGAAGGTACCATTTTTATAATTACACTACCGATTTAAAGAAAATCACCTTAAATTAAAAAAAAATGCCATATGGAAAATCCACCTAATTTTGACCCGCATGTACAGGAACTCTTAAGTAATCTTTTTGGTGAGGTAGAAGAGGCCATTCTCAGAGAAATTTTTGAAAGTGGTGTTGTTAGACAAATTGATACGGGAGATTACCTTTTCAAACAAGGAGAAGGCCAAAATGAACTATTTATTGTGCTTTCTGGAAGGCTCAGAGCGATTCAGGAGGCAGAGGGAAAGTCAGTCATCCTTGGAGACATTGCAGAAGGAGAACCTGTAGGAGAAATTGCGCTTTTTACCAATGAACCTAGGATGGCATCTGTGATGGCAGTAAGGAAGTCCTCAGTATTGGAGATCAATCAAAATCATTACCGGAATATTGTATCAAAAAGTCCTGATTTTGCGGCTGCGCTCACCAGATTTGTGATCAATAGGCTGCGTAGAAATGTATTGCAGCAGCATGTAGAGGCAGCACCCAAAAACATTGCCCTCATTCACCTGCAGCCACAAGACGATTTGACTGATTTTCTATTTGATCTCAAAGATCAATTACAAAAGGACTTTTTAGCTACCAAGCTTCACAAACAAGGAGATGTACCTACCGAAAGGTTATTTGAATCTCTTGAATCCCATAAAGGTACTAACTTGATGTATTGCAGTGGTCAGGATCAGGAATGGACCAAGCACTGCCTCCTTTATGCAGATTTGGTGTTGGTTGTCAGTGACTTCGACACTGACAGAGAGATACATGAAGTGGAAGCAGCACACGGGCTCTATCAGGGCCATATATTGAATAAGAAGACTTTCTTGCTTTTACTTCATCCAGAAGGCTCCACAAAACCATCAGGTACGCAAGCTTGGCTTAGAGAAAGACCTGTAAACCTTCACTTACACATCAGGAGAAATCACAAGAAAGATTTGAGAAGACTCAGCCGAATGCTTACCAACAAAGCTGTTGGATTGGTCCTAGGTGGTGGCGGTACAAAAGGATATGCGCATGTAGGAGCTGTAAAAGCACTGTTGAATGCCGGGCTGGAAGTTGATTTTGTGGGAGGCACTAGTGCAGGCGCCATTTATGGGCTTGCCATGACATATTCTGATTTTGATTTTGACAAAATTGATCAAATCTGCAAACAGTCAGCTGTGCAAGAAGATGGAGTAAATGATTTTTTCTTAAATATTTTCTCAAATAAAGCCAAAACAGGCACAGAAGATTTTATACAAAAACTATTTGGTGAGCAAGATTTAGAGGACCTCTGGATCAATTCCTATTGCGTGTCGACAAACATTTCCAATTCTGAAGTAAGGGTTCACAACAAAGGCAAAATTCGGGAACAAGTGCAAGCAAGTTTTGCGCTGCCCGGAGTATTTCCTCCTGTGGTCATCGATGATCAAGTGTACGTGGATGGAGGAGTTTCAGATAACCTTCCAGTAGACCCTATGTATAGGTATCCCATCAAGCATATCATTGCCATATCACTTAATGGCTCCGAACCTGAAGATGTAGACTCAGAAAATTTCGCCAAGAAATGGGAGAAATTAAAAGACTCCTTTGGCAAAAATAAAAAGTATGACAGTCCGGTTTTGACATCCGTTTTGGTCAATTCCATGACTTTAAATAGCCGTCAAAAAGAAGAAATTACCAAGTCTAAGGTTTCTCTTTATTTTGAAATGAACCTCCGCGCTGTATCGCTTTTGGATGATAGCAAATGGGAAAAGGTCGTCAAAAAAGGGTATGAACAGACCAGAGATTTTCTGGCAGAGCTTTCCGTGGAAGAAAAATTTTGGAAGTCTTGATCCTTACTAATCTGTTTAATAAGGAACAAAAACACATTCATTTACGCGTAACACTTCTTTAATAGCTGGAAAAATGAAAATTTTAATTGTAGATGATGAAAAGGATGTAGAAGTGCTTTTCAGGCAGAAATTTAGAAAAGAAATCAAGAAGGGTGAAATCAGCTTGGAGTTTGCATTCTCGGGAGCCGAAGCTTTAGATATTTTATCCTCGGATAACCCGCCCAAATTTGTATATGTTTTTTCTGATATCAATATGCCGGGTATGACCGGACTGGAGTTGTTGGATAAAATCAAATTCAAATTCCCTGAAATTAACGTGAGCATGATTTCAGCCTATGGGGATAAGGAAAATTATGACAAAGCCATCCAATCAGGAGCCAAGGAATTTTTCACCAAACCCATAGACTTTGACTCCTTAAAAACTGAAATCAATAAATTGATCAACAAATAAAATAATAGAGAAATGGCCAAGATATTGGTGGTAGATGATGAGGCTGATTTGGAAGTGTTGATCAAGCAAAAGTTCAGACAAAAGATCAGGCAGAACGAATATGAGTTTGTTTTTGCAATGAATGGTAGGCATGCGCTCGAGCAGCTTTTGGAGCACAAGGATATTGACATGGTTCTTAGTGATATCAATATGCCTGAGATGGATGGATTGACGCTTCTCACCAAAATCGGTGAGCAAAACTCTTTGCTCAAGTCGGTAATAGTTTCAGCCTATGGGGATATGGATAATATCCGAACAGCGATGAATAGAGGGGCTTTTGATTTCGTTACCAAGCCTGTCAATTTTGCCGATTTGGAAATTACCATTGATAAAACAATCCGCCATGTCCATCAGCTGAGAGAGACCCTCAAAGCTGTCAAGGAGAATAATATTCTCAAGATGTATGTAGACGAGACGGTATTGAACTTTATGGGGGGAAAAGAAATCGAAAAGGCACTGGTAGAAAATGAAATTCAGGAAGGTTCTGTGTGTTTTATTGATATATGTGGCTTCACCTCTATCAGTGAAAACCAACCTGCAGATGTGGTAGTGGAATTGCTCAATGCCTATTTTGACATAATGGTAATGGAAATCATCAAAGAAAATGGAATGGTGGATAAATTTATGGGGGATGCTGTCATGGCTACTTTCAGAGGAGACTTCCACCTCGACAGGGCGATAGATGCCTGCCTTGCTATTCGAAACCAGATCAAAAACAGTGGGATTACTGACACTTCCAAAGGATATAGTCCTGAAGTGTCGATAGGGATCAATACCGGAGATATGGTTTGGGGAAATATTGGTTCTAAAACGCTCAAAAGATTGGACTATACGGTAATCGGTGACACTGTAAATGTGGCAGCAAGGCTTCAGGCATCAGCTAACAAAAATCAGATTTTGATTTCCGACAAATGTTACGAAAAGGTAAAAGATTCTTTCAAATGCAATGAAGTGGGAATGCTAAAACTGAAGAATAAGCAATCCCCTCTGCTTGCCTATGAGGTAGTGGAATAGAATTAATTTTTTGATCTATAAAAATATATCCTAAATTCAATTGCAAAAACCGGCACATGGCGCTTTCAAAAAAGATCAACTGGAAATCTGTATTTTCTTTAAAATCCATCATTTATACCATTTTAGGGGTTTTGTTTGCCGTCATAGGTCTACAGGGTTTCATGGTTCCCAACAACTTTCTTGATGGTGGTGTGACAGGTATTTCTATCCTTGTAAAGGGCTTTTCAAATATCCATATCAGTTGGCTGCTTATCGCTTTCAATCTTCCGTTCTTGATTATTGGATACAGTAAAATCGGTCAGACCTTTAGTCTTAAGGCCCTTATTGCAGTGATTTTACTTGCCTTGGGAATGTATTTTATAGAAATACCCGCTATGACTGAGGATAAAGTACTGATAGCGGTTTTTGGCGGTTTCTTTATTGGATTGGGGATTGGGTTTGTGATACGTGGTGGAGGAGTGATAGATGGTCTAGAGGTCATCGGTTACTATACCCAAAAAAAATCAGGCTTTACTTCAGGTGAGATTATCCTTGCACTGAATACACTTATTATCCTTGGAGCTGCGTATAAGTTTGGGATTGAAACAGGGATGTATTCTATTCTGGTGTATTTCACTGCGATGAAAACCTCTGATTATGTAGTAGATGGTTTTGAAGAATATACTGCCATGACCATCATTTCCAAGGATTATGAACAAATCAAATTGTTGATAGTCGATGAATTTGGTAAAGCAATCTCAATTTATAAAGGTGAAAGAGGGTATCTCCCCAATAGTTCTGCTGTGAAAGCTGAAGTGGATATCATTATGACTATTGTCACACGTTTAGAAATCCATAGGATTAAGGAAGCAGTCTCGGAAATCGACCCTAAGGCATTCTTTTACGTGCAAAGTATTAAAGAAGTAAAAGGGGGATTGATCAAAAGGAAAAGTGGAGAACACTAAGTTATGGTAGACTTTGAAAACATAAAAGCTGAGTTCCTTCATCGGCTCGAAAATGATCTGCCTCCTCACCTTACTTATCATAATGCTCAGCATACCCAGTATGTATTGAACAGGGCTATTGAAATAGCGATAGAAGAGAATGTAGCTGAAAAAGATCTTGAATTGGTGAAACTCGCTGCCTTATATCATGATGCTGGGTTTTTGGTGCAAAAAGATGAACATGAGGCATTGGGATGCACTATTATACGAAAGGAATTTGCATCTTTTGGTCTTTCTCCTGCTACAATAGATCGGGTTTGTGGTATGGTAATGGCGACTAAAATCCCTCAAAATCCTCAAAACCTTCTGGAAAAAATTGTAGCCGATGCAGATTTGGAATATCTGGGGACAGATCTTTTTGATATAGGAAGTGATAGACTTTATAGGGAATTGAAATTTGACAATCCGGACTTGACGAAGAAAGAGTGGCTGGAAATTCAGATTAAATTTCTCAGCGCTCATCGGTACCACACTAGCTATTGCCTCAAGCACCGTGAACCCATAAAACGGGTACATATAGAAAAGCTAAAAAGCAATCTCACTGAAATGAATTGATTTTTTCTTTTGGGGCTACCTAGTTTACCCAAGCTCATTTAAACGATTGTCTAGATAAACTATCTCAAAATCCATTAGTATTGGTTTGCCCCAAAACCAATGTTTAATTGATGGAATGATTGCGGATATACATATAGCTGAATTACCTCATCAGGCTTTTATAATCTTTGATTCCTATTTTCTCTGCTTTTTTCAAAAGCTTCAATAGAAGTTGAGCTGTCAAAAAAGCGTCTCCCGCAGCGGTATGTCTATCATCAAGAGGAACCTGATACCTTTCACACAAACTGTCTAAGCTGTACTCCCCAGGTTTACCCATACTTACATCATAGTGGTAGCCTTTTTCTAGCCTTGTAGCAAGGTATTGAGTGTCCAATACTGGGTTTAAGATTTTTTTCAATCCGTAAGATTCAAGCGATTTTTCCAGTATTTTCAAATCAAAACCGATATGATGTCCTACTATGATGTGATTTGCTAAATATTTCAGCAATGCTTTAGCGAATACATCCACTTGGATAGGATCCTTTGGAGATAGGATTTCGTGAATTTGTAGAGCTTCTTTTTTATTATCTGAAGTTTCAAAATAAGCCTCTATGCTAGTCTTTACTTGAATTCTCCCATTTTGGATTTTTATGGCCCCAAAGGAAACCATACTGTCCTTTTCAGGATTAAGTCCAGTGGTTTCGGTGTCCAAGACTACAAAATTCAGTTGTTCTATTGGGCGCTGAGGGGGAATTTGCTCGCTGCAGCTTTCCTCGTAGGCGATGACAAAGTCCGCCTTACTTTTGTTACTGTCAAATAAAAAATCAAACCATCCCATATCAGCTTCCGAAATAGTCCAATTGATACCTTACGCGGATGATTTTTTGGAGTTCATCGATGGGATAAAAAGTATTTTTCAGCAATTGACGCTGTAATTTACCAAGGTCTTCAGGGCTGATATACCTACCCGAACTTTGGTTTTTGATGCCCTCAATTGCCCGCATCCTCATAAGTATTTCGTAAGCTTGGCCAGCTTCTCGCATAAGTTCACCGTGGTTAGGTTCTAAGCTTGCCAATTTTTCAAACCTTCTGAAGGTATTGTTTACCCCCACTATTTTATGACTCAGCACCAGTAGTCTTGCAATGTCTGCCAAGGGCATCATGGCCCTTAGTTTGATGTCAAACTTGTCTCTTTGCTCACCAGATTTTTCTAGGATAAAATTCCTGAAAAACCCCAAAGGCGGTGGATTGAGTAAAGCATTTTTTGCCAAAAAGTTGAGAAATATATTTTTGGTGGATATTTCTTGGTAAATATGTTCAGTAAGGGCTTCCGTTAATTGTTTTTGACCATAGATAGCTCTGTAATCAAAAAATATGGTCGCCTTCAATAAAGCTTCCTGATTAGGTGTCAATATCCAGTCTGAAAAGTGCTTTTTCCAAACAGATAAAGGTTGGCACCATTGAGGATTATTGGCCATCATTTTGGCTGGGCAAGGCTGAAATCCACAACTTAGCAAGGTTTCCACGACTTCTCCTCCCAATTCCAAAAAGTATTTCTGTGTCTTTTCAAGCTTATGTTCGGGTACATCTTCGAAAATAATGGCATTGTCCAAGTCTGTCCTCAATAGCTGTTCTTCCCTCCCCTCGCTGCCTAATGAGACAAAACAAAATTTGGTATCAATGCCTTCGGGATAATCTGCTTGGAGTTTGATTTCAGCTATTTTGATAGCTTTTTGAATGATAATGTCGTTGATCTCCGAAATGATGTTGGCCACGAAATCCATGGAAACTTCATTTTCAAGGTAATAGCGGAGTAATTGTTCTGCCCTGTTTCGGATTTTGGCCATTTCCTTTACCTCATGGGTATTCATCAAGGCCTTGATCAGGACTGCCGGACTATTGCCTTGTGAAAGCAAAAGGTCATGATCTGATAAAATTCCAGTGACGGGACTGTTTACAGTGCCATCCTCTGTGAAAATCAAATGATGTAGGCGGCTTTTAACCATTGTCAGGTAAAGGTCCGAAAAATCTGAATGCTGACTCTTGGTAAGCACAGGAGCACTCATCAGTTCGGATACAGGAGTCTCATAAGACAAACCTTCTGCCACCAGTCTATTCCTGATATCCTTATCTGTAATGATTCCTAAAGGATGGTTTTGATGGTCTACGATAATAATCGAGCCTACGCCTTTTTCACCCATACGGCTAGCCGCCTCTTGCATTGTGCTATTTGGCTGGCAGGTTAAGACAACTTTTGAATAGTTGAAGTCTGATTTTCCAGTAAAAATTAACAGACCTTTATCTTCGGAAGCAGGGTTGAATTCTGATCTGGCTTTCTGCGAATCTGAAAGGTCATTTCTGACTACGACCTGGCCTGAAGCAAATCCTGCAGCAAAATATAAACTGACACGGCTGTTTTCTATTAGTAATTTTTCGAAGACCGAAACAGGAATGGCATAGACCAAACTTCCTTCTTGGGCTTTGGCATTGAGAATATAGGGTCTGTTACCCAATAGAGCCAATACTCCAAAAACATCTCCTTCATCACAGATTTCTACGATGTTTTCTTGTCCATTTTTGAGGTCAAATAATTTTACAGATCCTTCTTTCAATACAAAAAAACACGCTTGTGCTTCTTCTCCTTTTGAAAATAGGATTTCATCTTGTTCATAGTACTTTACTTCAACTTCACGGGAAACCTCTTCCAATGCTTTTTCATCTATAAATGAAAAAGGAGGATACTGTTTGAGGAATTCCTTGACTCGGTTGACTATGATATTTGACATAATTTTTCAGGAGTAAAAGATTCATTTTTACGGGACTAAACTTTAAAGATCTTAGCTTGAAATATTGTAGAAATAAGGTTGAAAAATGCCTACAGCGATACAATAACATGGTCACAATCTCACATGAAAGTGTAAGGACACATGAAATTTTTGAATCGACGAGTGTTAAATTTTTCGCCGAAGGCATATTTCAACTACATATCGCAAAGTTTATATCAACTTCTTTACTTCTTTCCTTCAATAATCTCTTTCACCACTTCAGGATCCAATAAGGTCGAAGTATCTCCAAGGTTCTCCGTTACACCTTCCGCTACTTTTCTTAAGATTCTTCTCATGATTTTGCCTGAACGTGTTTTTGGTAAACCCGATACAACTTGGATTTTGTCTGGCTTGGCAATCGGGCCGATGATTTTACTTACGGTATCCTTTATTTCATTCACCAGGTTTTCTTCGGTACGGTTTGTCATATCGCAAATTACATAAGCATATATGCCTTGTCCTTTGACTTCATGAGGATAGCCCACCACAGCTGATTCAATGACTAGAGGGTGCTCATTGATAGCGTTTTCGACCTCTGCAGTGCCTAGTCTATGACCAGAAACATTGATTACATCATCTACCCTTCCCAAAATTCTGTAGTATCCGTCATGATCTCTTTTGACACCATCACCTGTGAAGTACATTCCTTTGTAAGTGGAAAAATAGGTTTGTTTGCAACGGTCATGGTCGCCCCAAGTGGTCCTTATCATGGATGGCCAAGGGAATTTGACACAAAGATTGCCTTCTACGGAATTGCCTGTCAGTTCCTTTCCCTCAGGGTTTACAATACATAATTGTATCCCGGGCAGTGGTAAAGTAGCATAGGCTGGTTTTGTAGGTGTGATTCCTGCTATCGGGGACACCATGATTCCTCCTGTTTCTGTTTGCCACCAAGTATCTACTATTGGACAGCGGGAATTGCCGATATGTGTATAATACCATCTCCAAGCCTCTTCGTTGATAGGTTCTCCTACCGAACCTAGGACTTTGAGTGAATCAAGGTTATATGGTTCGATTGGTTCAGTTCCATGTGCCTGAAGTGCTCGGATAGCAGTAGGCGCGGTATAAAATTGGTTGACTTTGTATTTCTCTACTACTGCCCAGAATCTTCCTGCATCCGGATAGGTTGGTACTCCTTCATACATCAAAGTGGTGGCGCCTGCCAAGAGAGGACCATACACAATATAAGAGTGACCCGTGATCCAGCCAATGTCAGCTGTGCACCAGTAAACATCTCCGGGAGAATATTGGAAAACATTTTCAAACGAGTATTTGGTGTACACCATATATCCTCCTGTAGTATGCACCACACCTTTTGGCTTGCCGGTAGACCCAGAAGTATATAGAATAAACAATGGATCCTCACTATCTAAAACTTCAGCTTTATTTTCAGTAGAGACACCTTCTATGCAGTCATGCCACCAATGGTCTCTTCCTTTTTTCATCGTTACTTCCTGGCCAGTTCTTTTACACACAATAACTGTCTCTACGGATGATTTTTCCAAAGCTTCATCCACCAAAGCTTTGACTTTTATTTTCTTATTTCCTCTGAAGTTACCGTCAGAAGTCAAAATGGCTTTTGCCCCGCAGTCGATGACTCTGTCTGCCAAAGCTGAAGCTGAGAATCCTGCAAAAACCACAGAATGTATTGCTCCGACTCTTGCACAGGCCAGCATGGCTACAGCAGCTTCTGGAATCATCGGCATATAGATAATGACACGGTCACCTTTTTGAATGCCTTTTGACTTGAGTACGTTGGCAAACTGGCACACCTCTGCAAACAACTCTTTGTAGGTGATTATTCTATTACTTTCAGAAGGATCATTTGGTTCCCAGATGATTGCTGTCCTATCACCATGGGTAAAAAGGTTTTTTTCAAAAATGCTTTCGGTGAGGTTTAATTTGCCATTGACAAACCACTTGACATTTGGGCCTTCAAAATCCCAATCAAGCACCTTGTCCCACCTTTTTTGCCAGTGAAAAGAGTCTGCAATTCTGGCCCAGAAATTTTCCGGTTCAGTCACTGATTTTTGGTATTCGTGAAAATACCCGCTTAGGGTGTGAATTCTATCACTCATATTCTTGTATTTATAGGTTTATTATAATTTTAGTTCAGTATTGATTTGACTTTTCCTACCAGGTCTTTGGTAGAAAATGGTTTGGTCACATAAAGATCTGCTCCCAATGAGAGTCCCTTTTCGATCTCTTGTTGCTTGCTTTTGGCAGAAATGAATATCACTTTGACATTTGCATGGTGCAGTTTGATGTGCTTGCAGACTTCATAGCCATCAACTTTCGGCATCATGATATCCAAAATCACCAATTCGGGAATGTTTGTTTCGATGATGCCCATAGCCTCTTCTCCATCTCTTGCTATGTAGACCTTGTACCCTTCTTTTTTGAAGAGGAATTCCAAGGAGAGTAGGATATTGGGTTCATCATCTACGATCAATATTTTGTTCATCGGCAGTAGTGTAAGTTTGGTTTAATTTTTCATTTGCTTGTATTGGGATGGAAAACTCAAAGCATGTAAGGTCACCCTGTCTGCTCACACCTATTTCTCCATCGTGGTACTCTATTATTTTTTTGGAAATGGCTAACCCAAGACCGCTTCCTACTGGCTTTTTACTGGTTTGGTTCTTGGCTTGGAAAAATTTATCGAATATATAAGCGATCTCCTCCTCAGGCACTCCCTTTCCATCATCCCAAACCTGTAGTTTCCATTTTGATTCATCTATAAATGAATTAAGCATCACCTTACTCTTGGCAAATTTCGAAGCATTTGAGAGCAGGTTGAGTATGACTTGCTTGATTCGATCTTCATCCACATGCATATAAAGTTCTTCAAATTGAAGGTTAAGTTCAAATTGTATGGACTTTTCCTTGAAAACCTGAAGCATACTTTCGGTTGCTTGAAGGACAAGTATTTTGGTGTCCGATTTTTCCAAGTTGAGCTTTTGTCTTCCCGAATCAAATCTTTCAAGATCCAAGACTTGATCTATTAATCTAGTCATGCGTTCGGTCTCCTGAATGATAATATCCAAAAAACGCTGACGGTCTTCATCTGGCAAGTCTTCATCCATGAGGATTTCAGAAAAAGCTCGAATTGAGGTGATTGGAGTTTTCATTTCATGGGTTACGGTAGAAATAAATTCATCCTTAAGCATATCATTCAGACGCAGTGTCTCATTCATGTTTCTAAGTTCTTGGGTAGCTTTTTTAAGTGCTTTACTTTTTTTCTTTAGTTCCAAATTCAGGCTTTTTAACTCCTGTGTTTCTCTGAGGATATTCAAAACTTCCTCCATGCTGATCTCTTCCTCTTTTACCACAGATCCTACTAGGATACGTGCGGATGCTGAACCAATGATTCCTGAGAGCAATCTTTCAGAATAATTCACAAGCTCTGGATCGGCATAGTTTTTTACTCCAAGCTCTCTCCCTGTCCCTTGTGTAAATTCCTGTAGTGCCAACTCTGCCTTTTCTACTCCCAAAAAATTATCCAAAAGAGACTTCAAGTCCGGAAGGTATGCCTGCCCCTTCCAGATAATCGAGCTGTCCATGATGGTGCTATACTTGAAAATATCTACAAAAACTACAGCTTGGTTGTGTTCTTTGGAGGTCTGCGTGGTATAAAGGGAAAGAAATACGTATACAATCACATTGGTGGAAAGGCTAAAAAAAAGCGAATGACTGACATAGCCCATTTCCTGCATTCCAAAAAGTTGGTATGGCCTCAAAATACTCCAGCCAAATAAACCGTCATCCATCAATGACTGTGGTAAAAACCCTGCCGTAACTATAGTAGGTACCACTAAGGTGAAAAACCAAATAACAAACCCTGCAATTATCCCGGACAATGCACCGTGTCTTGACCCTTTTTTCCAATAGATACCACCTATGATAGCCGGGGTAAATTGGGCGATGGCCACAAATGAAATCAAGCCAATAGATACTAAAGAGAAAAAGCCAGATACTTCTCTTTAGTAAAAATATGCAGCTAAGATGATGCTAAAAATACTTATCCTTCTGATCCAAACGACCAAATTTCCAAGTTGATGCTGGTACTTGATTCTCAGCTTATCATTGGAAAGAATGATGGGCATGACGAGATTATTACTAACCATATTGCTCAATGCAATAGTGGAGACTATAATCATGCTACTAGCAGCCGAAAAACCACCCAGATACACCAACAAGGCAAGCCAGCCTTGGTTGTAGGCTATTGGGAAGGCAAGCACAAAAGTGTCAGCATCTATCGAGGAAGCTTCGAAATGTACCAATCCTCCAAGAGCTATCGGAATGACAAAAACATTGAACAACAAAAGGTATAAAGGGAAAAGCCACATTGCCTTGTCAAGATGCTTTTCATTGGTGTTTTCGATGACTCCCATTTGAAATTGCCTTGGTAGGAATAATATAGCCATCATAGAAAGCATGCTCAGCCAAAACCATTCTGCACCACTGTTATCCTCGGACATCACAAACAAATGACCCAGGTCTTTTAACTCGGCCTGAAGGAAAACATCTTTAAAACCATCATATACAAAATAGGTGACGAACACACCCAAAACTAAGAATGCGAATAATTTGACTAAGGAATCAAATGCTACTGCCATTACCATGCCTTCATGCTGGGCAGTGGCCTCTACTTTGCGTGTGCCAAATAACACGGTAAACAATGCCATTCCCAATGAAAGGTAAAATGCAGTGTCCATGTAGATTGGATTGGAAAGGGCACTTTCTGTAGCTCCGGAATTTTGAAGTGTAGCAAATGAGTTTGCTATGGCTTTTATTTGGATACTGGTATAGGGAAGAATTCCCAATAGACAAAATACAGTGACCACACCTCCTAAGGTGATATTTTTACCGTACCTGCTTGATATAAAATCCGCAATAGAGGAAATCCTTTGGACTTTACTGATTCGGATAATCTTACGCATCACGATCCACCATAGTGGAGCAATAAGGCTAGGTCCAATATAGATGGTCAAAAATTCCAATCCATTGGTAGCCGCTCGACCTACCGAACCATAGTAGGTCCAAGCAGTACAATAAACAGCAAGTGAAAGGGAATAGACATAAGGGTTTGAGGCTAGACTGCGTCCTTTTTCAGCGGATTTCTCGGAAAACCAAGCCAAGGCAAACAGTAGCGCTAGATACCCAAAAGTGAACGATATGATCAGCCCACTTTCAAGCATCTTTTTTATTTTTTGTTTTTCTAATAATCCAATAAGTCAAAAGGATGACCATAAGCCATAGTGCAAAGACGAACAAGTAAAGCACCGGAATACCCAACAGTTTTTTATTGATATTGTAAATACCCATCAAAGGATAGTTGAGCAGAAACATGCCCGCAAAAAACAATGTGACTAAGTACTGGCTTTTCAAGGTTTCCTTCATGACTGGGATATTACTCGATATAATTTACTGGATTTGGTATTGGTAAAAAAGGGAAACCCCAACTAATACATAGTCGGAGTGTCCCTTCCATTCAACTTGCAGTCAATTAATGCGCGTGCGCTTTTCCTGCCCCTCTAGGGACTCTGATTTCTTCGATCATTTCCTGAATTTCTGCCGGTGGTGCTGGGGTCGCTTTAGATACTACATAGCATACCACAAAGTTGACCACCATGCCTAAAGATCCTATGCCTTCAGGGGAAATACCAAACCACCAGTGATCAATCGTATTCAATTCCGGGGATACGAATTTGAAATAAACAATATAGGCCATTGTGAAGAGAAGACCTGAAATCATTCCCGCTATTGAACCTTCTTTATTCATTCTTTTTGAGAAAATACCCATGATGATTACAGGGAAGAATGATGCTGCAGCCAGTCCAAAGGCAAATGCCACTACTTCGGCGACAAAACCTGGAGGGTTCACACCAAAATATCCAGCCAAGACCACTGCACCTGCTGCCGAAATTCTGGCGATAAGCAATTCTCTCTTTTCTGTCATGTCCGGCTTGAAAGTCCTGAATAGATCACGTGATACGGATGTAGATATTACCAAGAGAAGTCCTGCAGCGGTAGAAAGAGCAGCGGCCATACCTCCCGCTGCCACCAAACCAATCACCCAATTTGGGAGATTTGCAATCTCAGGACTTGCCAATACCATGATATCCTTATCAATCTTCAGCTCATTGGTTGCTGGGTTTGGTGTGTATTGTACTATACCATCACCATTCTTATCATCCACAGTTATCAAATTGGTTTTTTCCCAGTTTTCTACCCAAACAGGCAAATCATCCACAGGCTTGTTTGCTACAGTTTCGATGGCATTGTAAATACCAAACACAGCTACTGCTGGTGCAGTGGTGTACAAGATGGCAATGAATACCAAAGCATATCCTGCTGAAAGACGGGCATCCTTCACTCTTGGAACAGTGAAAAAACGCACGATAACGTGTGGTAAACCCGCTGTACCTACCATCAATGCCAAGGTTATAGCAAAAATATCTATCATTCCTTTGCGCCCTGAAGTATATTCAGCAAAGCCCATGTCTAAAAGGACGCCATCAAGTTTGTCCAATAAATAACTTCCATCAGCAACTGTACCGCCCATTCCCATTTGAGGTACTGGATTTCCTGTAAGCTGCATGGATACGAAAATGGCGGGCACCATGAAAGCGAATATCAATACGCAATATTGCGCCACCTGGGTGTAGGTTATTCCTTTCATCCCACCCAAAACAGCGTAGAAGAATACAATACACATCCCGATGATTACACCTGTATTGATGTCGACCTCTAAATATCTCGAAAACACAATTCCGACTCCCCTCATTTGCCCAGCAACATACGTAAAGGAAATGAAGAGGGCACAGATAACGGCCACCACTCGTGCCTTGTTGGAGTAGTATCGGTCACCTACAAAATCAGGAACGGTAAATTTCCCAAATTTACGCAGATAAGGTGCCAACAGAAGGGCCAACAATACATAGCCACCAGTCCAACCCATAAGGTAAACAGAACCATCATATCCGGAAAAGGCGATAATCCCCGCCATTGAAATAAATGAAGCTGCGGACATCCAGTCAGCAGCCGTAGCCATGCCATTGGCTAAGGGAGAAACCCCACCTCCAGCTGTGTAGAATTCTTTGGTCGAACCAGCTCTTGTGTAGATGGCGATGCCAATATATAGGGCAAAGGATGCACCTACGAGTATATATGTCCAGGTTAAAATTTCCATAGTTTCTTTAGCTTATTGTTCGTTGACATCAAATTCCTTGTCCAGCTGATTCATGCGGTATACATACACAAAAATCAGGATGACAAATGCGTAAATAGATCCTTGTTGAGCAAACCAGAATCCTAGCTGAAATCCACCGATTCTGAATTGATTGAGTTGTTCTACCAGAAGGATACCGAAACCAAATGATACAGTAAACCAGACGCTGAGTAGGATGAGCAGTAACCTGAGGTTGCGCTGCCAATAAGCTTTCATTTTTTCTTTGTGTGAGGTCATTTTTGGGATTGTTTTTAGATTAGAGAAAGAGATGTGTTTGTAAAATGAATTCTCCGGCTGAGCCAGATCTTTTGAAATTTTCGAAAATCGGCCTATTGCTGTATTGTGCAGTAATTTTGGCCTGATGTCCATTGATATAGTAATTGACACCTAGGTCATATTGCATGTTTCCGTTATCGAAATATTCAAATTGTTTGTAGCTGAAGGCACCGAAAGGCTGCAGTCTTCCCTTGTCTTCAAGTATACTTTTTGGTAAAAGGAGCCCTGTTTGTGTGTAGAAAATATTGCCAGTACCAATCGTAGGTTGTGCATTTCCAGGACCATTCTGACTGCTTCCAGCGCCAAAGCCTATATTCATGATGCCTACATTTCTGATATAATTGGGGCCAAAGTCATAATTGTAAAAAACAGCATATGAAGTCAGTGCAAGTCCAGTTGCAGGATTGAGCGGTAGATCCAAAAATGCATCTAATCCTATGAGGGTGATGTCATGGAGATTCGTGCCTCCATTTTGAGATCTGGAAGATGTAGCCTTGGGATGATGGTGCCAGCCGGCGCCTATGTTGAAGACTTTTTTTGTACCTAGGTATGAGCCTACAAAGAAGGGAAGCTTGTTATTTTCTGTTTCCCAAAACTGGTAGGCAACATATCCTTGGGTTGCCCAATTGTCATTGACGATATTGGCTGCTACCGGTACTTGTCTGTTTTCATCAAATCTCCCACCTGCACCGATCGAAAAAGGTTTGTTTAGAGATACACGGTAGTCCCACTTGCCAAACTGACCTTTTGCATAAAACCCGAATTGTCTGGCAAACTGGTCTGTAAGTTCGATAAGAGGCCAGTTGAAAATTGGTGCGTCGATTGCCATGAATGAAAGTGTACTGTGGCTGCTCATTCTTGATATACCGTTCCAGTAGTGCAAGCCAGTACCAAGATAAATGGCATCAGTAACTTTAAATTCTGTCCAGATGTCATGGAAGAACAATTGAGGTTTTTTGGCGGACATTCCCGATGCAGTGCCTAAACCTGTTTCAGGATTGACACTCACGGGCAATTGGCCTGGATTTCCAGTAGCGCCACCACCAGGAACACCTCCATTGGTGAAAGTTTGGTTGTTGATTCCCCAATGGGTCAAAACCAAAAAACGTGGTGATATTTGGGCATAAGCTAGAAACCTGGCCCTTCTGATGCCAATGTCAGAGGAGTGTGTGGACGGGTTGCCTGCCACATCCAAGGTTCCGGGATTGTTTTGTGTCACCCTTGCCCACATTTGATTCCATACCAAAAACCTGATATACTTTGATCCGTCATCAGATAGGTTGAGGGTAAGAGGTTTGTAGGAGTGGTCTACCATCATTTCATCTTTTGCTGTAGCAAAATTGGCTAGGGTGTCTTGCCCTAGTGCAATGAAATGAACGCTTAGGAAAAATAGGACCGCAAGAG
Source organism: Mongoliibacter ruber (assembly GCF_003003005.1). Classification (GTDB taxonomy): domain Bacteria; phylum Bacteroidota; class Bacteroidia; order Cytophagales; family Cyclobacteriaceae; genus Mongoliibacter; species Mongoliibacter ruber. Next base: position 119,420 of record NZ_PVTR01000010.1, on the reverse strand, counting down.
TCCACTTAGGTTTTATAAGCATTGTTATTTGGGGTTGTTGTTAATTACCTGTCCGAGAATGATTTCCCGAACAAGTGGAACCCAATTTGAAAACTTGCCCCTCAAAAGAAAAAACGGGCATATATATGTGTTAAAAATTTATAGCTAACAAAATAATATTTTGTTTTATCGGTTTTTAAACCTTTCCCACTTGATGATCATAAATTTGTCACCAAGTTCAGTAATCAGCATCCCGGTATCTGTCAAATTCTCCTTTTGAGCCATAAATTTGACTAATTCGGTGTGATTAAGCACTTTGTATGTAGGGCGATAATCGTAATTTTCAGGGGCTTTTATCTTGTATTGCTTTACCCAATTCATTACGGACACGTGGCTTACACCCAATATTCTTTCGATTTCCCGATAAGATATCCCTTCAATATAGAGCTGTAATGCCTTTACTACATAGTACTTATCGATTGACTTGCCGAGCTTGTTAACAGTGAAGTGGTAGCCGCATTTTTTACACTTAAACCTTTGTCTACCTCCTAAAATCCCGCTTTTTACCACTTTTGTATTTTCGCATTTCGGACAGATTGGCTTTTCCATTTTGGTTATTTTGGGGTTGATATATCAAATTAGCGAAAGTATATCATATTAGCAATATATCTCTACCAATTTAAAAGTTGCTTTTAAATCCAAATAAAATAATGTCAAAATCCCCAAATTCGCAATTAAAATCTTACAAGAGCATTTCTAGCGATATGGCTAGCCCAAATGCCAGTATGCTTACCAATACTTTGTTAAAGTGAAACCTGTGGTCAGGGCTACTTTCAAAGAATATAGTAGTGGAGATATGTAAGAAGCCACCTGCAACCATACCGTAAAAAACATTCAAGGTTTCTCCACCTAGAATTTTACTTTCATAAAGGTAATGGCTAAGCATCATGCCCATCGGAGAGGCTAAAGCAAAAATAACCAAAAGAACGAACACCCATCTTTTTTTGATAGCCGTCATCAACACCGCCACTAGAGCAAATGCCTCGGGTCCTTTATGGAGTAAAATTCCAAAGAGTAAATTGCTATTGCCACCATGATGATGGTGTGCATGTCCTTCATGACCTGCATGGTCATGCATGTGGTGTACAAGAGCTCCATCATGAGACAGAAGGGTTCCTTCCAAAAAAGCATGCATAAACAAGCCTATCATAATGGTCCACACACCAAGGTTAGCCCCTTGATGGTTTTGACTGGGATGATGAATGTGCCCATGTTCTACTCCAGTGGAGAGAAGCGCCAGAATCTGTTGCAGCAAAAACCCCAGCAGGATATAAAGCCCCATCCTAGTGGGTGCTCCTGATTCTACAAATAGCTCAGGAAGGATATGAAGGACAGTAATCGCAAATAAGTATGAACCTGCGAATACCAAAACCAGTTTGAACAGTCTTTCTTCCCAACTTGGAATAAAATATGCCAAGCCGCCAGCGATCAAGGCTGTGAAAAACAGGAGTGTAAAGTTTAATGCCATTTGATATGATAATAGATTAGTCTTCTATAAAGGAGAGGTAGGATTTGATACCATCACTGGCATAGTAATCCATCTCACCATTTTCATTGTTGAAAATCAAAAATATTTCTATGTCTTCGTGTGTTTGCTGTAATTCTATGGATTTTTCAGTCCCCATGACCATCATTGCTGTAGCATAAGCATCGGCTGTCATGCAATCTTTGGCAATTACTGTAGCACTCAACAATCCATGCTTTACAGGTCTCCCAGTGGAAGGATCGATGGTATGGGAAATTTTCATATCTCCTGCTTCATAGTAGTTTCTGTAATTTCCAGATGTGGCAAGTCCTTTATTATCCAAAGCGATAATACTGACCAATTGATCGGCCCTACCCAGTTCTTCTGGTTTATTGATGCCTACCTTCCAAAGTTCACCTTTGTCATTTACTCCTCTTGCGACAAGTTCTCCCCCAATTTCAACCAACATATTCTCAATGCCCTTGTTTTTAAGAAACTTAGCGACTACATCCACTCCAAAACCCTTGGCAATAGCACTGAAATCAAGGTACATGCCCTGTTTTTTCCGTACTTCAAGAGAATCAAAATCTACAGCCTTGAAATTTACCAAAGGCAACATCTGATTGATATTGACGCTATCCTTGAGTTGAGGCCCACTAGGCCCAAATCCCCAAAGATTCACCATGGGGCCTACCGTAGGATCAAAGGCGCCGCTGGTTTTTTGATATACTTCTTTGCTGCTCTTCAGAACCTCATAAAAAAAGGGCAAGTTAAAGGCCAAGGTGTCTTTCTTATTGAACTGACTGATCTCAGAATCTTCTATATATGTGGAAAGGGACTTGTTGAAAACTATTAAAAGAGAATCAACTTCTTTTTTGAAATCCCGTTCCTCAGCATCTAAATAAACGATCCTATAAGTAGTCCCCATTGTATTTCCGGAAAAAGTCACCTTTCCGGAGCTGTCTTCTACAATCACTTCTTCAGGAAGTTGCTGGTTTTGTCTGTATAGGTATACAATTGCAACCAAGAGTAAAAGTATTATAGAATATATGATGTTTTTATTGGCGTTACTTCGCATGAATTGGCAATTTTTTCGAAAGTTAAAGCTTATTTTCAAAATAAAGTTCCAATTTTTAGTTTTTGCAATAAAATTGCAAAAAGAGCATTGAGATTATCTGGCTTTTTGCCTTGTGCTATTTTTCTATCTTTGTACAGACGCAACAAAAGGATATGAGAGAAGATTATTTGAGTGGTGACAAAGAAGGGTTGAACTCCTCTGACAATGAAATCGAAAAGGCTTTGAGACCATTGAGTTTCGATGATTTTACGGGGCAATTCAAGATTGTGGAAAACCTTAAAATTTTTGTTTTGGCGGCAAAGAGAAGAAATGAACCTCTTGACCATGTTTTGCTTCATGGCCCTCCAGGTTTGGGCAAGACCACGCTCAGCAATATCATAGCCAACGAATTGGAAGCTGGTATAAAAATCACCTCAGGCCCGGTTTTGGATAAACCTTCCGATTTGGCTGGGTTACTGACCAATCTTGAAGATGGGGACGTACTTTTTATCGATGAGATCCACCGACTCAATCCTGTGGTAGAGGAATATTTATATTCAGCTATGGAAGATTTTCGGATCGATATCATGTTGGATTCAGGTCCCAATGCCCGATCTGTTCAAATTTCACTCAATCCCTTCACCTTGATCGGAGCGACCACTAGGTCAGGGTTGCTTACTTCACCACTAAGGGCAAGGTTTGGGATCAATTCACGGTTGGAATACTATGATGCCAAATTGCTCACAGATATAGTAACAAGGTCTGCCGGAATCCTTGGAACTCCTATTGACGAAATTGCAGCTTTTGAGATAGCGCGCAGGAGTCGGGGTACACCTAGAATTGCCAATATGCTTCTCCGTCGGACAAGAGATTTTGCCGAAATCAAAGGTAATGGTAAGATTACCTTAGAGATTTCCAAGATAGCTTTGGACGCCTTGGATGTAGATGAAAATGGGCTTGATGAAATGGACAACAGAATCCTTTTGACCATTATCGAAAAATTCAAAGGTGGGCCAGTGGGACTCAGTACCATAGCCACTGCTTGTGGAGAGGAGGCAGAGACCATTGAAGAGGTGTATGAGCCCTTTTTGATCCAAGAAGGATACCTAAAACGGACTTCCAGAGGTCGTATGGCTACAGAATTGGCCTATAAGCACCTCAAGCTAAAGCCAAACTTCGGAGGAGAGACGGGAAGTCTTTTTTAGAGTTTAGAGGTGAGAAGCGAGAGTTTAGAAAGGATGAAGGTGAAAATTGTAGATTTAAGATTTTAGAATTGGGTTTGAGTTTGTAAATGGTTTTTTGAAAGGTTGAAGGGAAGAAAGGGTTGGTGGTCTGTGGGATGTTGTTCTAATAAATAACGACCTAGCTTTCTGGTAGGAAGAGTTAGGAATTACAACCTATCCCTCATGGAGGCAAGTTTACGAGGTGAGATTACTTGAGACCCCAAAGGGGTCAAATGTAAATAGCCTCGGGTTTCAACCCGAGGATTATGGTTGGCAATGTGATTTTGGTTTTTGGCCGCCTGATGGTTGCCAATGAACAAAGCTTTTCGCCAAAAACAGGGATGTGGAAGATGACCCCACGTGGATTTTAAAGAAATACTATTGAAATACAGTAGATATTTTAGAAATAAATAGAAATATAATCAAGAACCCAAGCGTATTGAAGATTCCAAACGCTTAAATTGCCATGAGTGAGGACAATCATAGCGGCGAAGAAAGATTTTATCTGTGTTTATCTTTGATATTTGTGGTTGTTTATTAATTCAAAAATGAATGAAATCTCCTTCCATTACTAGGGTCAGTTAATCAATTAAACAGTCCTGCCTTTGGTAGGTAAGTGCACAATTACACAACAAATGGAAAAGGACAAATACGCAAAAATCATAAAAAACCAAGCCAAAAATCTGGGCTTTGATTTTTGTGGCATTGCCAAAGCCGGATTTTTAGAAGAAGAAGCACCCAAACTCGAATCTTGGCTCAATCAAAATCATCATGGAAAAATGGCCTATATGGCCAATCACTTTGACAAAAGATTAGACCCAACCAAGTTGGTAGAAGGTGCTAAAACTGTCATTAGCCTGATTTATAATTACTTTCCTGAAAATGAGCTGTCAGCAGGAGTCGAAGATTATAAACTTGCTAAATATGCCTATGGGACTGATTATCATTTTGTCATCAAAGACAAACTGAAAAAGCTGTTAAAAGACCTTCAAGCTGAAATCGGGGATTTTGAAGGAAGGGTATTTGTGGATTCTGCCCCCGTAATGGAAAGGCAGTGGGCCCAAAAGTCTGGACTGGGTTGGTTGGGGAAAAACAGTTTGCTCCTCAACAAGCAAATGGGGAGTTTCTTTTTTTTGGCTGAAATGATCATTGACCTAGAGGTGACTGCCGACCCTCCTATGGTGAAGGATTATTGTGGCACCTGTACCAAGTGTCTGGATGCGTGCCCCACAGATGCCATCGTACAAGCTGGAGTGGTGGATGGCTCGAGGTGTATCTCATATTTGACCATTGAGTTAAAAGAAAGTATTCCCTCAGAATTCAAAGGGAAAACCGAAAATTGGGTTTTTGGCTGCGATATCTGCCAGGATGTTTGCCCTTGGAATAGGTTTTCCAAACCTCATCAGGAACCGGATTTCCAGCCACATCCTGATTTATTGGGGTTCTCAAAACATGATTGGGAAGAAATGACCGAGGAGACTTTCCAAAAGGTATTTAAAAAATCAGCCCTCAAAAGGACCAAGTTTGAGGGATTGAAAAGGAATGTCAGTTTTGCCTCTGAGAAGTATAATTCTGAATAAACCTAAATGGTGTGTTTATTTAACTTTTAGGAGGGTGAAAAATTAATTATGTAAAAAATATTTTAGGTCAAAAAAAAGCCCCGATATTGGGGCTTTGTGTTATCCGGCTAATCCAATAAAATACTTATTGAGTACCGGTTCATACTTGCTTGAAAATTTGCTGTAGCACCATTCCTTGAATACCTGAATCTCTTCTGGAACAAGTAGATTCAGTGCCTTGCGCAACTCTTTCTCGAAGAGCCTCCTATCGAAGCTTACTTTCATTAAAATGGTTTTTACGTACTCTAGCATATCTCAAAGAATTATTAAGTTTAGTTAAAACAACATTATCCACACTTACGATACCACGAATGGTTTGTTGCGTTTAAAATATAAAGTTAATTTGCAGCACTAAGTTTAAAACCTAGTTATGATTAGAACGCTTGTCACCCAATTTCTTGTATGCCTGATGGGAATAATTTCACTGACTGTTCAGGCTCAGGAAGTGACCATAGAATTAGGCCCTGATGAAATAGGCCTGAATGAAACTTTCAGTATAAAAGTAACCATTACAAATGACAAAATAAAGTCATATGATGAGTTTCCCGATATTACCGGTTTTCAAAAACAAGGGCTATCTCAATCCTCTTCCATGAATGTGATCAATGGTCAGGTTACGAGTACAAACAGTATTATTCAGTATTACAAAGCCACAAGGAAGGGGACTTTTAATGTGGAGCCTTTCAGTGTCAAGATCAATGGAAATGATGTTGCACACCCGGGGAAATCAGTAACCGTAGGAGATCCACGTTCCAGCCAAAGACGCTCAGGAGCTTTTGATGCTTTTGATGATCTTTTTGGAAGAGAAACTAGGGATGAGCCGGAGTTTATCGAGATAGAAGATGACGCTTTTTTTGCTTCTTCTGTTGATAAATCCGAGGTGTACGTAGGAGAGGGTTTCAATGTGAGTTTGGCGTTTTACATGTCAGAGACCAATCAGGCTCCTTTCCAATTCTATGAACCTGGAAGGCAACTTGATGAAATTCTTAAGAAAATGAAACCCTCCAATGCTTGGGAGGAAAATTTCAATATCACCAATATTCAACCTGAAAGGGTGACACTCAACGGTAAGAATTATGTAAAGTATAAGGTCTATGAAGCGACTTTTTTCCCTTTTTCTGATGGAGAAATCACTATTCCCTCAATTGCTTGGGAAATGATCAAATATCGGGTTGCCAGAAACCCTACTTTTTTTGGGAGTAATAGACTGGAAGATTTCAAAACATTTTACTCATCTGCTAAGAGTGTAAAAGTAAAACCGCTTCCAGCTCATCCGCTGAGGAATGAAGTCAGTGTAGGAGTCTTTCAATTGAGGGAAAATGTGCAGGCATTTGATGCTCAGACAGGTGAAGGATTTACCTACAATTTTGGTGTCAGTGGTGAAGGAAATATCAACTCCATTTCCGCTCCAAGAACCAAGCAGATACATAAATTGAATACTTTTGACCCCAACGTAAGACAACAGATCAATAGAGGTGGAGGCAAAGTAAATGGCATCAAAGAATTTAACTATTACCTCACTATCAATGAACCTGGAGAAGTGAACCTTTCAGACCACTTCGAATGGATATACTTCAATCCTAGAGAGGCCAAATACGATACACTCAGGCCTTCAGCTGTGATCAATGTCGTGGGAGAGTCCAAAGTCAATCAGGCTATTTCTAGACAGAGATTGGGAGGATTGTATGATTTGATTGAGGTTGAAAGTAATAAACTTTCATACCAGCGATATAAGTATTATTTTTCCATCTTTATCAATTTATTATTGTTAGCCTCAGTAGTTCTGTTGGCAGTTTTGATTATTAGAAAAAATAGTAATGGGTAATTCATTCGGAAGAATTTTCAGGATCAGCACCTTTGGTGAGTCTCATGGATTAGGACTTGGAGTAGTGATAGATGGCTGTCCAGCTGGTCTGGATATAGATGAAGAGTTGATCAGGACTGAGATGCAGCGTCGCAAACCTGGTCAGTCCAAAATTACCACTCAAAGAAAAGAAGAGGATGAGTTCAGGATTCTTTCGGGGGTTTTTGAAGGAAAATCTACAGGGACTCCTATAGGAATGGTCATCATGAATACTGACCAAAAAAGTAAAGATTACAGTCATATTTCTGACAAATTCAGACCTTCACACGCTGATTATACTTATTTCGAGAAATATGGAGTAAGAGATTATCGAGGTGGAGGAAGGAGTAGTGCACGCGAAACAGCCGCCCGGGTAGCTGCGGGTGCAATAGCCAAGATGATGTTGAAGCATTTTGGTATCAGTGTGCAGGCCTATGTAAGTCAGGTAGGGGATATGAAGTTGGAGAAATCTTATCATGAGCTTGATCTTGGTCAGACAGATGATAATATAGTGCGTTGTCCTGATGCTGGAATGGCTGAAAAAATGATAGGTTTTATTGATGAAGTCAGAAAAAGCAGAGACACAGTAGGAGGGGTAGTCTCTTGTGTAGCAAAAGGGGTTCCTCCAGGATTGGGAGAACCGGTGTTTGATAGACTGCATGCAGAACTTGGAAAAGCCATGCTCAGCATCAATGCTGTTAAAGGCTTTGAATATGGGTCTGGATTTGAAGGAGTGAAAATGCGGGGCTCAGCGCATAATGATGCCTTTTATAAAGAAGGAGATAAAGTAAAAACAAAAACCAACCATTCAGGAGGAATCCAAGGGGGAATCAGTAATGGTGAAGATATTTACTTTAATGTGGCTTTCAAGCCTGTAGCCACCATTATGCAGGATCAAGAGTCTGTAAATGAATCGGGAGAAATAGTGACTGTCTCTGGCAAAGGAAGGCATGACCCCTGTGTGGTACCGCGTGCGGTTGCTATTGTAGAAGCCATGGCTGCATTGGTTTTGGCAGATTACCTGTTGATAAGCAGGACGAACAAATTGTAATACCTTATAAACCCTAGTTTTATGTTGAAAAAAATACCACTTCATACCCAGATTATCGTAGGGTTGGTATTAGGTCTGATCGTTGGATTGGTAATTATCCAATTCGGATTTTCTCCTGATTTTACGGTACACTATATCAAGCCGATAGGTACTATTTTTATCAATGCACTTAAGATGATTGCCGTACCTTTGGTATTGGCTTCTCTTATCGTAGGGGTAGCCAATTTGGGAGATATTTCCAAGCTGTCCCGAATTGGTGGAAAAACGATTCTCGCTTACCTGTTGACAACTGTCATTGCCATTACAATGGGACTTTTGTTGGTTAATTTTTTCAAACCCGGAAATCAGTTGCCTCAGGATACCAGAGACAAACTGATGGCTCAGTTTGATTCACAGGCTGGATCAAAAGCAGACACTGCAGCGGCAATTAGAGACGCAGGGCCATTACAGCCAATCGTTGACATAGTTCCTGAAAACCTATTTGCAGCGGCTGCTGATAATGGCAGCATGCTTCAGGTGGTGTTTTTTGCGATCATAGCAGGGATTGCACTGCTTCAGATCCCAAAAGACAAAGCAAAGACCTTTACTGACTTTTTTGATGCACTCAATGACGTAATCATCAAGATCGTGGAATATATCATGATGATTGCTCCATACGGTGTATTTGCTTTGATGGCGTCTCTGATTGTAGAAATAGCAGGAGATAATCCTGATTCGGCGGTTGAATTGCTATTGGCTTTGCTCAAATATACTTTGGTAGTAATGGGAGGATTGGTTTTGATCATAGTGGGGGTATATTCCATTATGTTAAAATCATTCACCAAAATTCCTTTTGGAGAGTTTCTTAAAGCTTTAAGGCCAGCCATGTTGCTTGGTTTTTCTACTTCATCGAGCTCAGCTACACTTCCTGTTACCATGAAGTTGGTAGAAGAAGAATTGGGTGTATCTGAAGAGGTCAGCAGTTTTGTCCTTCCCTTGGGAGCGACAATTAATATGAATGGTACAAGCCTTTATCAAGCTGTGGCAGCAGTTTTTATCGCGCAGGCATTGGGTATGGACCTTACCTTATCTCAGCAGTTGACCATAGTATTGACTGCAACATTAGCAGCTATAGGTTCAGCGGGTGTTCCTGGTGCTGGTTTGATCATGTTGATCATTGTTCTCGAAGCTATTGGAGTTCCTGGAGCAGGTGTTGCCTTGATTATTGCTCCAGATAGGATATTGGATATGTTCAGGACTGTGGTAAATGTGACTGGAGATGCAACAGTTTGCTGCGTAGTGGCCAGCACAGAAGGAGAGCTTCCTGATGGTTTGATTCGTCAGAGTAATCCTTTTACCAATACAGAAGCTGAAGTAGTGGAAGCTCAGAAGGATTGATTAAAAGTAATTTTATAAATAATATTCAAGGAGGATTAATCTTTAAGAAATATCAAAACATTAATTGCTATCGTGCATTAATGCGGATACTCACAATTGATTTTAAGATAATTGGATTTTTTGAACTTACGTGTGAGGTTTTACCGATTCTTAAATAGGTTGAAAGGTTTAAAAAAAGCCCAGAGAATTCAGATTCCCTGGGCTTTTTTCCTTACAGATTATTTTTAAGATGACTATTGCCCTACAAAAAACACTGCATTGGCAACCAGTAGTTTACCACTTTCCCAGAAAGAGCGGAACATTGGATTGTCCACCATATAGACGATTTGTCCCCTTCCTTGACTTTCTACACCATACACCATGGTTTGAGCCATTTTAGGCTTGATCTTATGACCTATATATCCAAACCTGTAAGCGTCGGTAGAAGGGATGATACCCACATTTACACCGTTATTTAAGTATGCATAGCGTGAACCGTTGTTTTTCAAGGTGTAGAATTTACCACCCATTCCAAATCCCAACGGATGGGTTCCATCAATCTTTACCTCATAAATAGCACCAGCAGCACTGTTGGCAATATAAAGTCTTTCTCTTTCCTGATAAGGTTCTAGCCTTTCAGCACTTTGAATCTCCTGATTTGCTTTTTCGGCAGCTTTTTTCTCTTCTTCAGTATCAAACCTTCGTAGGTCAAAGCCTTCTTCATCGGCAAATGCACTGATGGCATTTTCGAAGGCAATCAATTTACCTCCTGCCTTGACCCAGTCCAGTACTTTTGCTTTGGCTCCAGCGCCTAATGATGAACCCCAGCTAGAAGGAAGTAGAATTACATCATATTTGCTTAAATCAAATCTTCCGACATTTTCAGCTTCCAAAATAGAGACTGGATAGTCTAACTCTTGCTCAAAGAAATACCAGATTTCTCCAAAATTGAGTGATGAGACACCTGAACCTCCAATAAGCGCTACTTTTGGAGCCTTAACAGGCTTGACATCCGGTGAACCAAAGTCTTTTCCTTTGTCCACATAGGCAGAGTTCGTCGCGGTCAGCTTGATTTCAAAATTGTTGGCAATGTCGACCACTTTTTGATCAAAATCTGAGACATACTGATTGCCGTTTCGGTGAATAATCAATGAACCCGCATCGAAAGCGGCACCATTGACTTCAAATGGGAATTCTGCAAACCTTGGTCGAATACCTTCATTCAGCAAGGCAGCTAGGAATTTTGCATGCTGTGTGGCATTCCATGGAGCCAGGTAAGCCAAGGCCCTTTCTGGCTTTTCATTTTTTTCAAAATCCTTAGCTTCAAAAGCTTTGGCAGGATCAAGTCTTGTTTCTAACGCATAGGCTTTTACACCGTAAGCAAAAGGGAGTGCCCAGCTTGTAATGTCATAAGTGATACTGTCCTGCAATTTGGCTTCAGGTTCAAAAAGAATTTCTGTAAGCACTGCTTTTGGTTGGTAGGCATTGATGACAATGTCTTGGTCAGTGGTCGCAAAGCTGGCAGATTTACCAGTCTCATAGTCTAATCCTCTTAAACCACTTTTGTTTCCGGCCATACCATATTTGATTTTATTTTTGTCCAATAACTTTAAAAGAGCCTTTACCCTTTCAGGATGCTGATCGCCCTTGATGACAAAGCTTTTATACTTGGCCGAAGGGTTTGTACTGTTATTCTTAAAATAATTGCTGAACTCATCAGCCAATCTTTCTGCATTTTTGGAAGTAACTTCCACAGCTGAAATCCCAGCAACATGTTGGTGTTCTATTCTTTCTCTCAAAGTAACTGTGTCGCCCAAGGCATTTAGCATTCCCAGCCCTGCTCTTCCAGACCCGCCTTTTTCTATGGTCATACCTATGGCACCATTGTAAGTAGGCCAAGTGTCACCATAAGCAGGGTAAAGCAAGTCAAACCGCTCTTTGGTAAAATAGAACCAACCTTGCTCATCAAATTTGGCAGCTGTATTTTTACCATAAATTTCTTGAAATTCATATTGAAATGGCGAAATCAACTCATGCAATGGTTTTGCTGCAGGGGCAAAATAAAAAGGCTCATTGATACCTTGCTCGTGGTAATCTACAAAAAGATGCGGCATCCATTTATGGTATAGCACTATCCTTTGCTCCGACTCTTTTTGCGTCTGCCAGGCCCAATCTCTGTTGAGGTCAAGTAGGTAATGGTTGGGTCTGCCACCAGGCCATGGTTCAAAGTGCTCTACAGATTGAGGGTCAGGTTGTAGCCTGTTGTTTTGTTTTTGGTTGTACCACATTGTATACCGGTCCTTTCCGTCAGGATTGGCGCATGGATCTATGATGAGTACCTGATTTTGGAGCCATTCCTTAGACTGTTGGTTGGAAGGGTCTGCGATTTCCCAAAAAGTCATCATTGCAGCTTCTGTAGCTACAGCCTCATTACCATGGACATTGTATTGCATCCAATTGATGGCTGCTTTGGTGGTAGGTGAACCAGATTCCATACCTGTTCTGCGGAGGTTGTCCAATCTAATATTTTCTATATTTTGCATGTTTTCCGGAGAGGAAACAATCGCAATAAATAAGGGACGGTGTTCGTAAGTCTCTCCGTAGAATTCCAATTGTACATTGGGAAGTGTTTCTGCGAGATGTTCAAAATAGGCTACTACCCTGTGATGAGGTGTAAATCGGTCTCCCAATTTATAACCCAGGAATTCTTCCGGGCTTTTTTGTGCAAAGGCAGTAGCTGTCAGAAGCATTGCCAGTATCAGCGTATAGAGTTTTTTCATAGAAGATGAGTAAAATGATAATTCAGAAAGATAAGGCGAAAAGGAAAAGGGGACAAGGTGAATTTTTGGAGAGGTCAATAAGTATTTTTTTTTAGCCTTTTTTTAAGAAAAAAATCCAGGAAAAGTTCCTGGATTAGATATTTGAAAACACGTATCGGTTAGTTTATTCTTCTTCATTATTTTTGCCTTTCAACCAAAAAGCAATGCCAACAATAGTGATTACGCCTGTTAAAACAAGAGCTAAATTAATGTCTCTTTGCGTTTTTTGAGCTTTTTGTAAATACTTAGAGCCTAAACCTTTTTTGGCAATGAAGCTTTCGATTTTATCTAAACGTGCGTCTATTTCCTCTTTTGCTTTTTTTGTGATATCCATAATAGTTTGGTCTTAAAATTTAATGATTCAGTATAAATAACTGAATAAAATTGAAAATAGTTCTTTCCGGTGCTGTTAGTAAGAATGCCGTTGGAGATTCAATTAAAAGTTTGAAAAGGTAAAACAGTAAAAAAACTCTTTAAAGTTTGGGGATATATGCCTCAGCGATTGGGAACAAATTGAATTATCACTAAAAGCCAAAAAAGTCCCAATTCTCGCCTCTCATTTCAAAAAAATCTAAAGTTGTGGAACTTGAGGGATTCGAACCCACGACCTCTGCCCTGTCAAGGCAGCGCTCTAAACCAACTGAGCTAAAGTTCCAATTATAATGTATCACCAATCAGAGGCAACATTCAGACCGCTAAAATGATAAATGCTTTCGGATTTTAAAAGGACTTTTTTTTGATAAAATGATTTTTGTATATCCTCAGTGGGAATACTTTCAAAATGCGCTAGATAAAAGTATAGTTTGATATTCATTGATATTCATAGATATTATGGGATATTATATCCTAAGTAAAGCGCAGGCTTGGACTGATGAAGATATGGATGGATACTCGGATTTTTGATAGATATTTTTGAGGCATTCAAGTATTTTTAAATGAAATCAACTGTTAACTTCAAATCCTGCCTTCATAATATCCCAATATCAATCGAATATCCATTAGTATCCACTAAATATCTTATAATATCAGAATATCCAATTATACCCAATCCCTGCCAATACCCCAATAATGATAATGAGAGGAGAACTTAACCTACTAAACTGTAAGAGCAAATAGGTGCCAAATATGGCCAAAACATTGAAGAGGTTATTGTCTAATGGCTCAAACAATAGGTAAGCAGCTGCGATCAACATTCCACAACTCACTGCATTGATTCCTTCCAAAGCAGCCCTCACAGGTCTGTATTTTTTGAGTTGATCCCAAAACCTGATCACAAAAAATATCAAAAATGTACCGGGAAGGAATATTCCTGCCGCAGCAATAAATCCACCTGTCAACAAGCCTGGAATGCCATATTCACGCATAGACAATGCGCCTACGTAGGAACTAATACTGAAAGTAGGGCCAGGAATACCCTGAGCAATACCGTATCCAGTTAGAAACTCCTGGGAACTCAGGAATTTTTTGAATTCTACAAATTCAGTATAAAGGTAAGGCACCAATACCTGACCACCACCAAATATCAAAGAACCGTTTCGATAGAAATTTTCAAACAGCAAGACAGATTGGTTTTTGGTCAGTGCCCCAAGAACAGCAGCAGCGACCAAAACTCCTCCCCATAGGATAAAGTTAGACCATGAAACAATAAGTCTTTTGTCCCCTTCTTCCACCGGTTGGTCACGGAATTTCAAAGATGTGCTGATACCACCAACTACCAGTAAAAGTGGGAAAACATAAGGGGAATTATAGAAAAAAGAGATAAAAGCTGAGAACATCATCAGTACTGTTGCCTCCGGTGTTTTTACCATTTTAAAAATGGTTTTTTGTGCCGCATAGATGATAAAACCTATGGCCATCGGTTGGATAAACTTGGCAAAATTGAGTGCTCCCGGTGTGTTTTCCTGTAAAAAATCAATCAGGAATGCAGCCCCGATCATCAGCAAGGTAGCGGGAAGTATCCAAACAATAAGTGATAAGTAGGCTAGGTTAGGCCCTCCGATTCTATAGCCTATGGCTGAGATGGTTTGGGTGGAAGTGGGGCCTGGGAGAACCTGGCAGAGGGCGTTGAGTTCCCAGAGTTCCTCTTCGGTAATGTAGGCCCGCTTTCTCACCATGATATCCAATACCATGGCAAGAAAAGCCTGAGGGCCTCCAAATGCAGTCACAGCAAGAAGCAGTACGTCTTTGAGATAAATATAATATCGTACCCCTCTAACAGACACGGCCTATTTCTTCAATCCTAATTCGCGAAGTCGCTCATCAAGAAATTCTCCGGCTGTGGCATCTTCAAACTGCTTGGGGTTGTCTGCATCTATGCAGCTTTCCAAACAAGTCAGGTCCATTTCAGATCTTGGGTGCATAAAAAACGGAATTGAGTATCTACTCGTATGCATCATCTCACGTGGTGGATTGACAACCCTGTGAATAGTAGATTTCAATTTTTTATTGGTCAGTCTTTCAAGCATATCACCCACATTGACGACTAACTGATCGGGTAGGGCGGTAATTGGAATCCATTTGCCATCTCTTCTCAAAACCTGAAGTCCATCAGCTGAAGCACCCATCAAAAGGGTGATCAGATTGATATCTCCATGTTCTGCGGCTCTCACAGCATCAGCCGGAACTTCATCGGGATTCTCAATAGGGAAATAATGAATCTGTCTCAATATCGAATTACCATAAATCACCCTGCTTTCGAAATAATCTTCTTCTAGACCTAAGTGAATAGCAATGGCTTTGAGCATGTTTTTGCCGGCATTTTCCAAAGTGCGGTATATATCGAGGGCGATTTCCTCAAACTCAGAGATTTCTTCAGGCCAGATATTGGCAGGATATTCTGACTTGATAGGGTCAGTATCCGGAATGTCAGCCAATTCTTGACCCACATGATAAAACTCCTTTAAATCACCAGTGTTTCTGCCTTTTGCATGCTCTTTTCCTTTTCCGGTGTAGCCTCTCTGAAAACCTATTTCAGGCTTTTCATATTTACTCTTTACCTCGTCAGGAAGGGAAAAAAACTTTTTGATTACAGTATAAAGTTTATCCTGCAATTCTTTGCTAAGTCCATGGTTTTTGATGGCTACGAAACCAATATTTTGATAAGCATCTCCAAGCTTTTTTACAAAAGCAGCTTTCTTCTCTGCATCTCCGGAAATGAAGTCCGCCAAATCTAAGGAAGGAACCTCATCATATAAAATCTCTGTCATACTTTGGTTTATTTTACTTCGAAAGTTAAGCCATTTTCGGCTAAAATTAAATAATTTAGCCTTCTAGCTAGTAAATCGATGAAAAACTCCATATTCCATTTAGTACTTATTTCTGTCATATTTTCGTTTGCCTGTGAATCTTCAAGGGAAAAAAAGGAAGAAATGGTTATTCTTTCCGAACCCAATACAGACTCTGTAGCTGTAGAGCGGCCAGAGATTAGTTTTTACATATATGATGAGGAAAATGATTATCCTGATGCTGTTATTGAGATGTACTCTCCATTGGGAAACCAAAAGTTTAGACCGGGAAAAGTTCCTTTCGAATATAATATCAAAAACTATCCTTTTGAGTCTGGGATGGCGGGTTTTCAGTTGAAAATGATCCTCAACGCAGGAGATCCTGTTGGATACAACTCACCCATTTTTCAAAGAGAACTGAATGAAGGCACCTACAGGGCAGTGGCCTATTTGGTGGATGGTGAAGGCCTGGCTTTGAAAGAATTTGGGAATTTTGTCGATAGGGATTTCATGGTAGGTGATACCCGCCCCTTTCCTTATCAGGCAGAGCCTTACCTGGCTTTGAACCTTCCCGCCAACAACACTTTTTTTAAGGAGGACGAAGAAGTCACCATAGACTTTTTACTTGTAGGAGGAGATATAGACTTGGATAGGTTGAAAGTTCAAATCAGCTTGAATGAATTCAGGTATGAGATACAGGAAGTCACACCTGTAAGGGTGGCAAACCTACCAAAAGGCGAGTATTTGCTTACTTTGAATTTGGTAAGAAGAGATGGAAAAGAATTGGACGGGCCTTTCTCCAGTATTAAGAAGACGATTTTTGTGGAGTGAGCTAAAAAAAATACACCATGCTCAGTGTATCCTTTTTGTGGAAAGAATATCAGATCCACTCGGCTCCCTAAGAGCCATGCTTTTCTGAAAGTCCTCATTAGTGAAAAGACCTTCGGGATGTTTGGAAACCCCAAAGGTCAGGTGGCTGCCAACCTTTGAGGTCTTTTTCTGACCTCGAAGGTTTTTGTTTTTTTCACGCAACAAGTGCCAAGAGATTCGCAACGACCGCAACGAGGGTTATACTTTATATATGAAATTATTTTTTTCGCGGCGTTATCGTTGCGTCCTTTGCGAGAAACTATTACTTATTTCATTTTTAGACTTCAGGGGTTTTAGAAGTCAAGGGTAAAAGAAAATTGAAAAGGCTTGATAGAGTTTAATTTGTAAAGAAAAATTAAGCTTTTATTCTCAATTTTTACTAGGCTCTTGACTGGTGTGAATAACGTTTAAAATTGCCACATGATCATCTTGAACCTGAAAAACAATCCTATAACTCCATTTAAAAAATCTTCTTATGTTTCCTGGGTTGTTAGGGTAATATTCATCTAGTTGATATCTGTCAGGATTAAAAGCTAATTCTTTACTGGCACGAATTATTTCTTGTCTGACTTTATCAGCTGCACTTTTCGAATCCAACTTTATCCAGTCGTAATGGTCCTTTAGTGCTATTTTAGCCTTATTTGACCACATGACTTTATTATATTTTTTGGACCTCACCAATTTTCAGATTCCTTTTCAAAATCCTCAACTAAGGAGAAATCCCCTGCTTTTATTTGAGCAATTGCCTCGTCAATGGCATTTATATAATCCTTTATATTCATTGAAGCGTACTTAGACTTTGTGTCCTTCAACAGGATATATAAAGCTTCTAATTTATCTTTGTCATCGATGGAATCAATGGTCTGATGAAGTTTTAGTTTTAATTCTGCTACGCCCATAGCTAACCTATTTTTAAATGTTTTATCAGTAAATATAACGAAATAATTACCAGATCAAGTTGAAGGAAGGATTTGAATTTGATATTGAATTTCGGTGATTTTTTACCCTTAAGGTCGAGTGCTCTTAACCTTTGATACCGTACGTACGGTATCGAAGGCCTTTGTTTTTTTCACGCAGCGAGCGCCAAGAGATTCGCAGCGACCGCAACGAGGGTTATACTTTATATATGAAATTATTTTTTTTCGCTGCGTGCGCTGCGTTATCGTTGCGTCCTTTGCGTGAAACTTTTTTTCATCATTAAAGACCTTTAGGGGTTTTGGAAACCCCAAAGGTCAGGTGTACTTAACCTTTGAGGTCTTTTTTTGACCTCGAAGGTTTATTCGGTAGAGAAAGGCCTTCGAGGTTTTAAAAACCTCAAAGGTCTACCTTCACCCTATCCCCACTTTGAATTGTCTCTGAAGGATTTTTGAGGATGATGTCTCCAGGTTGAAGGTCACCAAAAATCTCGGTCTGTCCATTTTGAGAGATTCCTTTTCTGACAGAAACCCGATGGGCTTCTTCATTCACCACTTTGACTACAAAACGGTCCTCCATACTGGTCACCAATGCAGTGTTTGGTATCATCAAAGAGCCTTCTTTTTTATAACCTACTTTCGCTTGTGCAAAACTTCCGGCTTTCAGGTTACCGTCCTTGTTGGGTACATCGGCTTCCATGATTTCTGTTCTGCTGGCATTCTGAAGGCTACCGGATTGGCGGCTGACCATGGCCTTATAGTTTTTACCTGACTGTGAATTCAGCGTAAAAGATAGGCTGTCACTACCGAAGTCCAAACCTGAATAAGATTCTGGAACAGGGATTTCCAAGCGGAGTACATCATTCATTTCCAAACGGAACATGGGTTTGTCCCCAGTCTGGGCACTCACCAATGTTCCTGTATGCACATTTCGCTCTGTCACCACCCCATCAAAAGGTGCACGGATGGTCAGGTAGTTGGCCATCTGCTGTGCAGCCTGCAACTGATACCTGGCAGCTTCCAGGGCGGATTTGGCAGATGCTGCATTGGACTCTTCTTCTTTGAGTTGGTTTTCCATACGGAGCAAATCTGAGGCCGAGACAGTTCCAGGAGTTTGGGAGGTCTTTTGAATCCTATTGTACTGGTCCTTCATTGTGGAAAGCTTGGATTCGGCAGATTGGGCAAAGCCCTCTGCCTGCAGTACCTTGGCTTTGGCTGCGGAAAGTTCAGCCATGATTTCCGGAGCTTCGATCTGCACAATGACCTCTCCTTTTTTCACTTTTGAGCCACGGTCTACCTTTATGCTTTGCACATAACCGGTAATTTTGGGAAAGATGTCCACAGACTCAAAAGCCTTGAGTTCCCCGGGCAGACTGATACTTCCCTGAAGGTCGCTCTCTTGAAGGGTAAATGCTTCATAGACTTTTTCTTCCTTTACAGATTCCCTAGAATTTTCAGAGGAATTGCAGGAAAAAAGAACCAGCAGGAGCAGGGATAGGAATGGAATAGTATGTTTAGCCATTTGCTTCATAATGGGTGGAAGTTTCGTCATAAGGATCTAAGGATACGGGTGCTATGCTGGCATTCTTCAGCAAGCGGGAATATACGGAAGGCATTATCAAAAGGGTGGTGATGGTCGAAAACAAGAGTCCTCCGATCACTGCAATGCCCAAAGGTGCAGTCTGATCTCCGCCTATCGCCAAGGGAATCAGACCCACAATCATGGAAATACTGGTCATCAGAATCGGTCTCAGCCTGCTCTTTCCTGCGGCTTTGGCTGCCCTGAGGGCATCGCCATGCTTTTTTCTTTCTTCTTCCGCAAAAGTGGTAAAGAGTATGGCATTGGCTACAGAAACACCCAAAGCCATGATCAAGCCCATGTAGGATTGAATATTAAGTGTAGCACCAAAGATCAGCAGAAACAGCAGGGAACCAGAAGCCACAGCCGGAATCGTGGAAAGGGTCGACAATGCGGCCTTGAAGGATTGGAAGTTGGTTGCCAACATCAGGAAGATGACAAAAACCGCAATAATCAATCCTGTCTGCAATTCGGTAAGTGTTTCTTCCAAAAACTCCAATTGCCCCCTGACATGCACATTGAGTCCTCTTGGTTTTTCTCCCGCGGCTTTGATGGCACTCTCTATGTCTTTGCGAGCCGAACCGATGGTCTTGTCATGGAGGTTGGCGGTGACAGAAACCATTCTTTGTTGGTTGAGGCGAACCACTTCTCCTTGGGAAAGGCTTTGATTGATAGTTGCCACGTCGCCGAGTCGGTTATTGCTTTCTCCCACCCGGGGAAGAAAGATGTTTTCAAGGTCCTCTTTGGAGTTCATCGTGTATTGCGGGATTTCCACTTGCACCTGATAGGCATTTCCGGAGTTTTTGTCCAACCAATACACCGGTCGGGTAAAACGGCTGGAATTGGTGGCTGAAATCATGGACTTGCCCACATCATCTGCTGACAAACCCAATTGCCCGGCCTGTATGCGGTCTATGTTCACCTCTAAGGTTGGGTAGTCCAAGGGCTGGGCAATTTGCACATCCCGGAGATAAGAGATTTCCTGCAGGTTGGTCCTGATTTTTTCGGCAAAATCTCGGGTTTCTTTGATGTTATTGCCGGTAATGGCTACTTCCAAAGGATTATTTGCCCCCATAGACATGACCTGGTCTACAATGTCAGCAGGTTCAAAACTGATGCGCAGTTCGGGTATTTTTTCCAAAACCATCTTCCGGATGTCTTCTTTAAGCTGGACGATTTTGATACCGCTGTTCTCTTTCAGCTTTACAGTAAGGATAGCCTGTTGTGGTCCGGAGTTCCAAATGTAATTGGTGGATGCAGGGTAGGCAGAAGGAATAGTGCCCACATATCCCGAGCTGACTTCAATATTTTCTTTTCCAGTCAATGCTTCCAACTCCTTGTAAAAACGCTGGGTCAGTTTTTCAGTCTGTTCGATCCGGGTTCCTTCTTTGGCATTGATCCGCACCTGAAACTGTCCCGCATCTACCTGTGGAAAAATCTCTGTACCGATCAATAGGTACAAGCCAACCACAGAAAGCAAAGAAATCAAAGCATAAATGGCCACTGTCAATTTACTATGTTGCAGCAAGCGGCCCAAGCTGCTTTGGTACCTATCCTGCATTCGGTCAAATCTGCCTCCTTTTTGCTTTTCAGCCTGTTTATCCAAAGATTTTTTGTCCAAAAGCCAATTGGCCACCACTGGCACAAAGGATTGGGAAAGGATAAAGGAAGCAATCATGGCAAAACCCACCGCGAGGGAAAGGGGTATAAACATGGATCTTGGCACCCCTGACATAAAAAAAGAAGGTACAAATACAGCCAAGATGCTGAATACAATCAGCAATTTGGGGATCACGATCTCCCTTGTACCGTCAATGATGGCGCGGGGCAGGCTTTTTCCCATTTCCAAATGCCTGTGTATGTTTTCAATCGTCACTGTAGCCTCGTCGACCAAAACCCCAATGGATAGCGCCAATCCAACCAAAGTCATGATATTGAGTGTTTGCCCGGTGAGATTTAAGAAAACAATCGAAGACAATAGTGCTAGTGGAATGGTCATGACCACGACCAAGCCACTTCTCCAATCCCCCAAAAACACCAATACCATCAAACCGGTCAGGATTGAGGCGATCAAGCCTTCGGTCAGGATATTGCGCAAGGATTTGATCACATAACCCGATTGGTCAAAGGCATACTCCACTTTGATATCTTCGGGTACGGCATCACGCATAGCCGGAAGGGCATTTTTGATGTTTTTCACCACCGTCCAAGTAGAAGCGTCAGACCTTTTGGTCACAGGGATATATACCGATCGCTGACCGTTTACCAAAGCATATCCCGTGGCGATATCGGCACTGTTTTTTACCTCAGCCAGGTCTTTCAGGTAAACTGTTGGACCTCTTTGGTTATGAATGGGAATATTTTCCAGCTCTTTGAAGTTTTCCACCACAGTATTGGGTTTGACCAAATATTCTGTGTCGTCAATGCGTATACTTCCGGAAGGAACCAAACGGTTGCCATTGGCAATGGCCTCCACCACATTTTCCGTAGATAACCTGTAACTTCTGAGTTTTTCAGGGTCAATGTCCACGACGATACTCCTTTGATTACCACCTACAGGAGGGGGAGAGGAAACTCCTGGCAAGGAAGAAAACATGGGGCGGACACGGTTTACGGCCAAATCCTGGATTTCAGAAAGGCTCCTGCTATCGGAACTGAAGACCAACTGACCCACTGGCACATTGCCTGCATCATAGCGGACTACAAAAGGCGCAATGGTACCAGGAGGCATTTTTCCTCCTGCCCGATTGACCTGCGCCACCACCTGCGCCATGGATTCTGCCATGTCGGTGCCTTCGTGAAACTGCAGCTTGATCAGGGACATGCCCTGCACTGAGCGGGATTCCATGGAGGAAATGCCTGTAATATAAATGAAATGCTGTTCATAAACCGAACTCAGGTAACCTTCCATCTGCTCAGGAGACAGCCCTCCATAGGGTTGGGCTATGTAGATGGTAGGTACGCCGACTTTTGGAAAAATGTCGATGGGCATGCTGCGGATGGTGAGGAAAGCAAAAAAGCCAATAGCCAAAATCACTACCATAACTGATATGGGTTTTCGCAAGGATAATTTTATCAGGTCCATATCAATTCAGGTTTTGTAAGAAAAAATCCATATTTCCACTCACTGCTGCATAGTATAGCAGCGCTTTCCACATTTCTGCCATGACTTTGATGCTTTCGGCTTCGGCCTTGGCCAAGTCAGCTTGACCCTGTACCAATTCGTTCAGGTTGATCAAACCCGCATCGTACCTGGCCTGAAGGGCCTGATAACTGTATTCTGCCGCTTGCACATATTCCGGAGCCAGGATGGCAGCTTCCAAGGCCTTTTCCAAGGCAACTTTAGCGATCGTCCTGTCTTTTTTCAGAGATCTTTCCACCTGCATTTCATAAGCCTCAGCAGCAGAGATCAGGGAATTTTGCTTTTGAACCAACCTGGAGGTTCTGGCAAATTGCAAAATTGGAACAGCTACCTGAAAACCTACACCGTAGTTGTAACGGGAAAAAGAAAGCCCGTCTGTCGGTTCATTGAAGCCACCCTCGAAGAGTATCGCGGAACCTCTGGCAAAGGCAGTTCCCCACAGGTTGAGATCCGGCAAAAGAGATCGGTTGAGTTCTGTTTTTTTGGCTTCGGCCAATAAGGTTCTGCTTCTTGAACTTTGGAGGAGCGGATGGTTTTCCATGGGTTCTTCCACCTGGGGTAAGAATTGCCTCTTTAGCTTGGGATCAATACCGATTTCTTTTTGGTCTTCTCCCAAAAGCTCCCTAACCTGTGCCAAGAAGGATTCTGAGGATTTTTGGGCTTGCAGGGTTTCAATTTTTGAGCGGACAAAAAGGGAGCGAAACTGTGCTGAATCCACACCTGGACGCAGTCCATTGTCCACTAGGGTCTTGGATAATTCCAGATTGGTTTGGAAGCGTTCTTTATTTTTCTCAGCAGCCTGAGCCATGGAGGCCGCCGCCCAATAATTGAGATAGGCTTCGGTAAAACGAACCTGATGTTCCAAAATGGCGAGTGATTCCTGATGCTGGGCGAGTTCCTGTCCAAATTTGGCTGATTGGATTCTGCTTTCCCTTTTACCAAAAGTAAAAGGGCTCCAGTTCATCAGCAGGGATGCCGCGGATCCATAAGTGAAATCCATGGTGTTTTCTGCTACAGGAGGCCCTGAAATGGGCATGACCAAACCAGGAAGGAACATACCGGTAATGTTGTTGTTGGTCGAATAGACCATTTGGTAGGAGCCATCAAGGCTGGGCAAAAAGTCCGAGCGTTCGTAGCGGACTTGGCTTTGTGCAGCTTCTGTCTCCAGACGTTTGGCTTGCAGTTCAGGGTAGTTGGACGTACTGATTTCAATCAGTTCCTTCAATTGGCTTTGGGCTTGTGCATGGGAGACAAGCAGCAGCATTAGGAAGCCTGTTGCGGTTATTTTTAACATAGGTTGATGGATGAAAGACAAAATCATAATTCACCAATTACAAAAATACCTATTGTCTAATCAGGAATCGTGGTAAAAACGGGTGGGAAAATGGTAAATATGAAAGTGGGGGAGTCAAAGGTTTTTTGTTGGGAATAGCAGAAACAATAAAAGGTTTCTATACCGAAAAGACCTTCGAGGTTTTTGGAAACCTCAAAGGTCAGGGACTGCTAACCTTTGAGGTCTTTTTTTGACCTCGAAGGTTTTTTGATAGTAAAAGTATAAACAATAAAAGGCCTCTTCACTGGAAAGACCTTCGAGGTTTTTGGAAACCTCAAAGGTCAGGGGCTGCTAACCTTTGAGGTCTTTTTTTGACCTCGAAGGTTTTTTTATTGGGAGAAGTATAAACAATAAAAGGCCTCTTCACTGGAAAGACCTTCGAGGTTTTTGGAAACCTAAAAGGTCAGGGGCTGTTAACCTTTGAGGTCTTTTTTTTGACCTCGAAGGTTTTTTGTCGGTAAAAGTAGAAACAGTAAAAGGCATCTTTACTGGAAAGACCTTCGAGGTTTTGGAAACCTCAAAGGTCGGGGACTGTTAACCTTTGAGGTCTTTTTTGGACCTCGAAGGTTTTTTTGTTGGGAATAGCATAAACAATAATAGACTTCTCTACCGAAAAGACCTTCGAGATTTTGGAAACCTCAAAGGTCAGGGGCTGTTAACCTTTGAGGTCTTTTTTTTGACCTCGAAGGTCAAGCTCACAGATCTCCAAAATACCTTGACCTAAACTGATGTGGGGTCTCTCCTGTATGTTTTTTGAAGAACTTGACGAAGTAGGAGGCGTCGTTGAACTGCAATAAATCTGCGATTTGGTTGATGTTCTGATCGGTGTGGAGGATGTTCCTTTTGGCTTCCAAGATCAATTGGGCACTGAGATGCTTAGAAGCAGACTTTCCAGTTTTTTTCTTACAGGCTTGATTGAGGTTTTGAGGGGAAGTTTGTAACAATTCCGCATAATCCGCCACCTGGTGCCTGATCGGGTTTTGTTGGGATAACATACTAAGAAACTTGTCACAAAGTGGGTTTTCTTTGCCATTTGAAGGAGTCGAGCGTATTCGATTGGCTATTTTGGCAAACAGAACTCTCAAATATCCTTTGATCAGGTCGTCTGAGTTCAAGGGTTGTTCTTGGTATGCTTGCAAAATGTCTTCAAAAATCTGGCCTACCATTGGATCCTCCCAAACAGGTATTCTTGTCAGGTCTCCCATCTGCTGCATTTGTTGCAGGATTTTCATCTCTCTGACAGCATCAATAAACTCTTCCCTGAACATCATCACATAACCTTTTGGAATGGCGGTAAACTGCCAAAAATGCAATTGTCCGGGCTTAAGAAAATAGAAGTCTGGGGCTTTAATCTGGAAGTTTTCCGTCTCAATCCAATGAAAACCTTCCCCTTCTGCAATAAAAATCAATTCAAAGTAGCCCTCGTGTTTATGTGGCTTGGTCTTTTTAATCAAAGGCTTGAACCGGGAAATTTTGAAAGCCTGATGCTGATTCAGTTTATTTTTTGTGGTAATGGGATCTGCCTGTCTCATCATAAGACCACAATTTGGTCATTTTCCTCCTTATTTTATGTTGGCTTTTGAAGAATGGTTCGTTTGGATGATATAAATCGGGAATTAAAAAATGAACCCATTCCCAAATTTCATCCTGTTACCTTAATCATTGGCATTCAATCCTTAGATGAAATTCGAATCTCATCTATACCTTATCTCCAGTCTTTTTCATAGTTATCCAATCGTAAAGATCGAAAGGTTAAGGTTGAAAAAATGCACAAATACAAGTGTGAAAATGGTTAAACTTGCACAAGTATAAGTGCAACAAAGTATTATTTTGGCATACATATCTGTGTATAAATGGGGGATTTATTACTTAATTTTGAAAACCTCCTCAATAGAGTTTCTTTATTGTATAAGCCAAATATTAGAGTGTTGTTGAAATAATCCCAACTAATTCCTAAGGACATTTTTCATCCTGATCAAGATGATTGATCCAGAAATTAATGTCAGGACTCCTATGGTCAGGATAGAAAAATTTAGGCCCAAACGATCGGCTATGATTCCTGTAAGGATAGCCCCTATGGCATAGCCCATGTCTCGCCATAACCTGAAAATCCCCACTGCGCTAGCCCTATCCTTCGGGTGTGTGTTTTCGGCGACGCTGGCCAGAAAGGTAGGATATACCATGGCCGTACCCCAACCTAAAATGACCGATAAGCCAATATAACTCCAGAAGCTTTCTGCCCAGGGAAATGCCAAAAGGGTAAAACCTTGCAATGTCATACCTATAAACAAAAGGGATTTTTTGGAATAAAGGTCTGCCATTTTTCCTGTAAATAACTGACCAAATCCCCAAACGGCAGGGTATACAGCTGTTACAATTCCAATTGCTTCTAAAGTAAAACCCTTACTTGCTAACAACATTGGGAATACACCCCATGCCATACCGTCATTGAGGTTATTTACCAGACCAGCCTGTGTCACAGCTCCGAGGTTAGGGTTTCTCCAAGTACTGTCCCAAAAGACATGTTTGAGCCTTGGGATTTGACTTACGCAGTTTTCTGTTTCTACATGTTTGCGCGTATCTTTTATCAAAAAAATGGAACCTAGCAATCCTATGATTGCCATACCTATACCCAAATAAAAAGGATAAGGCCTCAAACCGTATTCCCCGGCAATATAGCCTGTCAAGAAAGCGACCAATGCGACAGCCAGATAGCCTGCAAACTCATTTAATCCCATGGCAAAGCCTCTTTGTTTTTCACCTACAAGGTCAATTTTCATCACCACTGTACTGCTCCAAGCCAAGCCTTGATTGATTCCAAGTAAAATGTTTGCAGCAACAATCCAGTCCCATGAGGGGGCATACATGAGGATAAAGGGAACAGGAAGACCAAATAGCCAACCGATAACCAGAAGATTTTTTCTTCCGATTTTATTTGCAAAAGTTCCTGCAAAATAGTTTGACAAGGCCTTCACGATACCAAAAACGATGATAAAGGATAGGATGGCAGATTTGGCTGCGATGTCAAACTCTACTTCTGCTATCTGAGGAAGTATGCTTCGTTCGAGGCCTACCATGCCTCCTACAAATGCATTGATGATCACAAGAAGGGTGAACTGCTTCCAGTTTTCTTTTAGGCCCAGTTTTACTTTTTCCATATCAATGACAAAAGTGAGGTTTTCCAGGATGGATTCCTTTTACAAATGTTAAAAAACAGCATTTGATAGCTAATGGGCTAAAAAGGTATTGTGAGTAAAAAATGAATTTTGTGATTGAAAGTGTGCTATAAATTGCTTCCTTGGAATTTTTGGAAAGTTGAAGAAACTTTTCAAAGTACTTATATAAGGCTTGGTAATCAGTTTCTTCGTTCATCCTTTATTTTTTGAGATTCATAAAAAATACTTAATATAGTTTTCTGACAGCAATAAACCTCTCTACTAAACAACAATTTTTTTAAATTTTCTCTAAAACAAAACACCTTGAAGAAATTTCTTCAAGGTGTTTTTATTCTTTAAAACCGATTACAGTTTGTTGCTTAGAGCAATAAATGATTATTGCTCTACTAATATTTTAAAAGCAGGATCATCCTCTGTATAATTCACGTTGATGATTTTCTCAGCTTTGTTCAGCAGTACCTTGCTGGAAGTATCTAAGTGTCGGATATAAACGGTTTTGCCCATTTTTTCATATCGCTCAGTTACCTTATGAATCGCATCTATACCTGAATGGTCAACGATTCTACTTTCTGCAAAATCAATCACTATTTCATCAGGATCATTGATAGGATCAAACTTCTGTCCAAACGTCATCGCAGAAGCGAAAAATAGAGGCCCAAATACTTCATAGTGTTTTACACCGTTTTCGTCAATTTTCTTACGTGTACGGATCATTTTGGCATTTTGCCAAGCAAATACCAAAGCTGAGATTATTACTCCAATCAAAACAGCCAGAGCTAAGTTATGCAAGAAGACTGTAACCAATGTAACAATGACCATTACCAATACATCATGGGAAGGTACTTTTCTGAAAACTTTAAGTGACGCCCATTCGAAAGTACCGATCGCTACCATAAACATCAGACCTACCAAAGCTGCCATTGGAATCATTTCAATATAGGTAGAAAGGAAAAGTATAAAGACCAAGAGGCCAAGTGCCGCTACAATGCCGGAAATCCTGTTTCTACCTCCGGCATTGACATTGATCAAGGATTGGCCGATCATGGCACAACCACCCATTCCACCAAAGAAACCCGTGGTCAGATTAGCCACACCTTGTGCGACACATTCTTTGTTGCCATGGCCTCTGGATTCTGTGATCTCGTCAATTAGGGTTAGTGTCAATAAACTTTCAATCAAACCAACTCCGGCCATGATAGCCGAGTAAGGCAAAATGATCATAAAAGTTTCCCAGTTCAAAGGAACTACAGGAAGGTGGAATTCCGGTAAGCTACCGCTGATAGAAGCCAAGTCACCTACTGTTCTGGTATTCAGCCCACCTAATATTACGATCAGCGAAACCGTAAGAATTGCAACTAAGGCCGAAGGAACAGCCGTGGTTAGTTTTGGTAAAAACTTAATTATGACCATGGTCAAAATAACCAACCCTATCATCAACATTAATGGAGTTCCTGTCATCCATTCGATTGCACCTGTTGGGGTTTCAAACTTGAACTGGTCAAATTGAGCCATTGCAATTACTATCGCCAAGCCATTGACAAAACCAAACATGACCGGGTGCGGTACCAATCGGATCAACTTTCCAAGTTTCAATACCCCAACCAAAATCTGGATCAAACCCATCAGCACTACTGCAGCAAAGAGGTATTCCACACCATGAGAGACTACCAAAGCCACTATCACCACGGCAATGGCACCGGTAGCGCCGGAAATCATTCCTGGCCTGCCACCAAGTATGGCAGTAATCAAACCAATGATGAAAGCCGTGTAAAGACCTACGAGTGGGCTAACTCCCGCAATCAAGGAAAATGCAACCGCTTCGGGGACCAAGGCCAAGGCTACAGTCAAGCCCGATAATACTTCGTCTTTCAGATTTGCCTGAGTAGGTTTAAACAGGCGATAAAACATCTGTGTCATATCTTACAATAAATTATGTATAAATACTGGATTTTGGGAATACTAAAAATGAGTGACTTTTTCCCGTAGTAAGTCACGTATATTCGGTTTTAAAAAAAGCTATTATTCAGGGTGGAGTGAGAGTCATCCGCTGGTTTTTTGTTTTTACAAGCTTCAAAATTAGCAATTTTATCCTCTAAAACAGAATTTAATTTTTTTATTACCCCGTTTTTTTCATTTCAATTTTATGGTTGGCTCACGTAATCGATTGTTTTAGAATTTAATAGGGTTTTGTAATTTCTGAAGATTTAATGAACAAGTCTGCTTGGATTTTTTCTTTAAAATAGAGGAGGGTTTTTTTAATTCTAGCCTTTTAATTTGGAGGATTCAAGAGCCAAGATGAAGGTATGAGGCAGAAAAGATAATATGATGATCCATTTTGATGAAATAAGGTATAACTGAAGATTCAAGGCGATTCAGATGCATTTGACTAACTTGCGGTTCAATCTCAAAACCTAGTTTTCGCTTTGAATTATATCCGATTTGTCAGGAACAACACCATCATGGTGATTTTCGGCATCATGATGACAGCCCTCTCCAGCTTTGGGCAGACTTTTTTGTTGGCCTTGTATGTTCCCTTTATCATGGAAGAATTTACCCTTTCCAACGGCTTGATCAGTACATTTTACGGGGTAGCTACCATAGCCAGTGCGGCCATGTTGCCAAAGGTAGGAAAGCTGATTGACACCGTTCCGATGCGGGTTTTTACCTTGGCCACTACTTTTTTGTTTACAGCGTCATTGCTGTTTTTCAGTTTTGCACAAGCTTGGTGGTATATTCCGATTGCCTTTTTTGGATTACGTTTGGCAGGTCAGGGCTTGTATTCACATATTTCCATTACCTCTATGTCCCGGTATTTTTCGGTCAATAGGGGAAAAGCCATTTCTATGGCCTCACTTGGGCACCCCATAGGTCAGGCAATATTACCTGCGATTATCCTGATAGTCATTGGACAGATTGGTTGGAGACAATCCCTATGGCTCAATGCTGGATTGGTCGCGGTCATTGTGACTTTATTTACCCTATTCGCTGTAAAAGATAAACACCTGTTGCCCGAGCCTGGAGGTGAAGACCTGGGTGGGGATAAATCCCAAACCCAAAAGAAAGTCCGGCAACGAGATATCATGAAATCCAAAGAATTTTGGTTGTTGGCACCAAATGTATTCTTTGTACCCTTTGCAATTACAGGCTTGTTTTTTTATCAATTCCCTATTGTGGAATTCAAAGGTTGGAATACAAGTATCATAGCCGGAGGGCTAAGTGCTTTTGCAGCGGCATCAGCATTTAGCATTTTGACAGCAGGTCCTTTGATAGACAAGTACAAAGCAAGGGCTTTCTTCCCTTTCTATTTGATACCTTACTTGATCGCATTATTTTGTGTTTGGCTGATCAGTCCATCTTGGGTCATGTACCCATATATGGTATTGATGGGTTTATCTACAGGGTTTGGGAGTGCGACTGTAGCGGCACTTCAAGTTGAGTTTTTTGGGCAAAAATACATAGGGACAGTCAGGTCTTTATTTACCAGCATGATGGTACTCAGTTCTGCAGTTGGACCTGCTTTATTTGGGATCATTTTGGATGCAGGTTGGGGCTTCGAGACAGTCTTTCCGGTTACTATTTTTCTGTTGATTTTGGTGATTTTGCAGTCCATGCGTTCTATTCCAAAATATTCACGAGCGAAGTGGAAGTTCAAATACAAAAGGATTAAAAAGAGTTTTGTTTGGAGATAATTGGGATTTTGCTCTCTTTTTCGAGAATAATTGGTGAATTGGATACACACATAAAAATGTAAGGGATATATTGCAGCGTGTGAAAAAGACATGTGGTGAGTTTCATGGATAAAAAAATAAAAGTAATCAGCCCCCGTACATATTTTTTAGGCGCTTTAAAAAATTAAATTATCCCATTTCAAAATTTACTATTTTGTTGTGAATGCATTAAAAATCCATAGTTTACCTGTAGTTGACTACTTGTGTCAATGACAAACTCAAATATCAAAAAGATTAAAAAATATGAAAGTATTACTCAGCGGATTTTCAGAGAAATTTCCGGATGATTGGAAAAAATTAGTAGAGAATAGAGAAT
This sequence comes from Mongoliibacter ruber, assembly GCF_003003005.1. Classification (GTDB taxonomy): domain Bacteria; phylum Bacteroidota; class Bacteroidia; order Cytophagales; family Cyclobacteriaceae; genus Mongoliibacter; species Mongoliibacter ruber. The sequence goes on along the minus strand of NZ_PVTR01000010.1, from coordinate 88,666 downwards.
ATGTTTATCACGCTTTAGACGTCAAGCACAAAGGTGAAGCGATTACAGCTGTTCACTTGAAGCCTTTGATGGATATGGCAATCGAGGATGAAATTGACTTTATTATCTTTTCTGATCCAGAAAGTAATAAGATCATAATATCAGCTAGGAAAAAAAAGGGGGAGGGATTTATTTTCTTCAATCATCATCATATTTCAGCGATACTGACCAGTCTATGGGTGCAGGGAGAGTCTGAGAAACCTTTGAAATGCCTGAAGTCTATCTTTGTTTCTAACCTGGTAGAAGATATCTGCAATAGAAATGAGGTAAAATGTAGTAATTTTTATGATTTTCTTGAAAAACTTCCTGAAGCCATAAATAGCAGGTATCTCAAAAATGAGGATCGAATATATTTCGGCTTTGATAATGACCAAGGTATTGTCCATACAGGTCTGTCAACTGTAGATATCATGGGCCAATTGATACAGCTCGAAGAAACTCAGATTGAAAAAGAGGAGACAAGCTTCGATTACCTATTGACACTTTTTCAGTATTATGGCCTACATAAGACCAAAACCATATCGGTAGATTACAGTGACAAATCCCACAGGAAAAATTACCTGGGCCTTTTGGATAAAATCAAAAAACGTCCAACATCCATTGATTACATTTTGAAGATTGAAAAGATAATTGATTTCAAAAAAGGGGTAAAAAGGAATTTATTGACCGGCAAAAACACTGACATCAATTCATTGGATGTCGACCTTATGAAAATTCATACAGACCAGAACTTAAGTTTGTTGCTCCATGCAGAAGAGGACCGAATGGTTTTCTATATTTCTACCAAAGTAAGTCTTGGATCAAGGGATAATTATACAGCCACTAGTAAAGCCATTGATATGGAGATGTTCCGTATCGTTCAGGTATTGAACAAGCTATTGGTGAATATCTGATGAACCTATTTTAAAAAGATGAGTGCATGTAGATCATAATTGGAATCAGTTATTACATACTTACCGAAAACGAAACTTATCCACCTTCAGGATTAAGTTTCGTTTTTTTTGTTTAACATAAATGTCAGATGCAATGGCCTTGTTAAGAGAAGGGAATATTTGTAGATGGTTTGAAGATTCATAAAGACTTGACTAAATTGTATTTGATAATCATTTTTGTTGAGAACCATAAAAGAAATGACTAAAATCATACCCCTGATACCCGAACCGATCAAGCTGAAAATCACCTTGGAAAACATGCCTTTCAGCATCTACAGAAAGGTGTTGGTGCCTTCAAGCATCAATATGCTGCAACTGCATCAGGTCATTCAGGTAGCCATGGGCTGGGAAAACTGTCATTTATTCCAGTTTAATGATAAAAAGTTCAATGCAAGCATCAGTGTGGAACATGGAGCAGAAGATAATGATATGTTTGGAGGTTTTAGTTCTGAATCTTTTGAAGCCGAGGAATTGAGCCTTGAGGAATTTTTAACCCACACAGACGGCAAATCATTTTGGTATTGGTATGACTTCGGAGATGACTGGTGGCATAAGATCAGCATCCAAAAAGTGACTAAGAAGGATATGGCCAACTATAAAGCTAACCCACTGTGTACGGAGGCCATGGGTGCCTGTCCTCCCGAGGATATCGGTGGCCCATGGGGTTTTGCGGAATTTACAGAAGTCATCAATAATAAAAAAAATCCCCAATCCAAGGAAATGAGAGAATGGCTTGGAATGAAAGCTCGGGATAAATGGGATTTTGATGCTGTTGATATTGAAGAGATCAATGAAGACCTGGATTATATATGGAACGAATGGCCGCTTGAGGAAGGGGAAGATTGATTGTTAAAAACAAAAGAGCTGACATTTTCAATTTATTGTAACACTCTAGGCCAAATAAGATTGATATTACCCAGGCTTAGTTTGTTGATATATAAGAGACTTTTGGGATAGCTTATCAAAAATTGTAATTTGAAAAATAAACCAATTTGAAATATGCCGCTACTCCCTTCCAAATCCAGATTGGCCCATATTGTTTTCGAACATGATGACAAGGCTTCTAAAAACTTTGACCTGCTTATCCTGGTCCTGATTTTGGGCAGTCTGTTAGTGGTTATTTTAGATTCTGAACCTAGTTTTTACAGCAAATATCATCAGGAATTTTTGGCTATTGAATGGATCTTTACGGGATTGTTTACTATTGAATATGCTGTTAGGATATGGCTGAGCAACAAAAAATGGGGCTATATTTTTAGTTTTTATGGACTAGTTGACTTGTTGGCAATAATACCTACTTATCTGAGTTTGATATTTGTAGGGACTCAGTTTTTGGTGGTGGTCAGGGCTTTGAGATTGCTTAGGGTAGTCCGGATTTTGAAATTAGGCAGGTTTTTGAAAGAAGCAGAAGTCCTCAAATCAGCCCTATTGGCAAGTCGACAAAAAATACAGCTATTTATTGGCACGGTATTGACTATTGTTTTGATCGCTGGAACTATAATGTTTGTTGTAGAGGGTCCAGAAGGTGGTTTTACCAGTATTGGGATGTCCATGTATTGGGCCATTGTAACACTGACGACGGTAGGTTATGGTGATATTTCACCGATTACACCTTATGGCAAATTTTTGGCTTCTGTCATCATGCTCTTGGGGTATGCCATTATAGCTGTACCTACGGGAATTGTGACTTCAGAATTGACCATGGCCAATTCAAGAAGTATTAAAATTAAGAAGAAGAAAAAAATGTGTAAATCCTGTGACAGTGGCAACCAGAATCTGGACGCAATTTATTGTAATTATTGTGGGGAGAAATTCTAATCTTCCAAAGTCAAAAAGACCATCCTATGGCTCTCTGAATCTGTGTATAAATACAGCTTATTGTTGTCCAATTGGTAAACCTTGGCTGTTTCCAAATTATGTAAAAGACGTCCTTCAAATTCAAGCATTGGAAGTGTTAAAAGCTGGTCCAGGATGAGTTTTAGTGGCAGCAGTGTCAAATAAAACCATAGCGACGATTATGAAATTAGCCTGTTTCATAGAAATGGTATTTACAATAAATCTACAAAAAATAGTTGAATCCTAATTCGATTCAGTCTAAGCCCTTTATGATGGATTTTCAGAAGAAGGGGTTTTTTCTTCCTCTTCAATAAATTGTCTTTGGATCTCGTCTTCTTCCTCTGCCTGCTTTGTTTCTTCATTGAAAAACCTGCTTTGGAAAATTAGAATAATGCCCACTCCAACAAATATGGCTGCGTCTGCAATATTGAAAATCGGCCATAATGCGGTATAACTGCCTCCAAAAATCGGGATCCACTCCGGTAAGTAACCTTCCCAGATATCGATATAAAACATGTCAATCACCTGACCATGAAACCAAGGAGTAGGCGCATTGTATGGGGCGTTATTTAACCACGCTCCGTAGAAAATACTGTCGATCAAATTGCCTATTGCCCCTCCTAAAATCATGGAAATGCATACAAGGTAAGCTGTATGCATGTTCTTCTTGATGATGTAAAAGAGGTAATAGCCTATGCCAAACATGGCGACCAACCTAAATGTGGTCAGGATCAATTTGCCATATTCTGATCCAAGTTGCATCCCAAATGCCATCCCGGGATTGGTAGTGTAATGTAACTTAAACCAATCTCCGAAGACTTTGATTTGCCCAGGAGTGCCGAAGTCCATTTGATAGTGAACCACCAGTTTTACTGCCTGATCAACCAAAATGACCAATAGGGCAATCGCAAAATATTTGAAATATTTCATGTATATCAATTCAAAGCCACAGATTAAGGATTTTTTAGCTATTCCCCAATCTGCGGCCGTTTTATTTTATTAGGCTTTAACAACCTTTACAGAAATTACAAAATCATCCATATCGAGGTCAACACCTCCATCTACGGAATCTTTCAGTTCCAACGAGAGTGCTTGCGTTTCGGTTTGGATATAAGTGGCAAAGTTTTGAAAAGCAGCATCAGTGAGCTCGCTTTGTTTTGCTACTTGAATGTTAATTTTATCCTGCACCTCCAGCCCCATATCTTTTCTCAGGTTTTGCACCCTGTTTACAAGGTCTCTTGCAATACCTTCCTGTTTCAGTTCGTCTGTGAGGGTGATATCCAAAGCTACCGTCAAGCCTTCGTCTGTGGCAACAGACCATCCTGGAATATCCTCTGAACTGATCAATACCTCTTCCAGAAGCAATGCTACAGTTTCTCCATCAGCATCCACATCGATTTTACCATTTCGCTCGATTTCAGCTATTTCTTCCTGTCCCCAAGTTTTGATGGCTGCGACCACAAACCTCATTTTTGGGCCAAGTTTTTTGCCTAGCACAGGAAGGTTTGGTTTCACGCTCTTGACCAATACTCCAGATGCATCATCTATATATTCTACTTCCTTGATATTGACTTCCGACTTGATCAACTCTTCTACATGTTCAAGTTGTCTACGCGTTTTTTCCTGCAAAACAGGGATCATGATACGCTGAAGAGGTTGTCTTACCTTGATACCGATTTTCGGGTTTTTTCTCAATGAATGCACCAAAGAAGATGTACGTTGAGCCAAATCCATACTTTCTTCCAAGTCCTTGTTGATCAAAGAATCTTGTGCAGAAACCCAATCTGTCAGGTGAACTGATTCGATGGTATTGGCAGTAGAGGCGGTCAGACTTCTGAATAACCAATCTGCATAGAATGGTGCAAAAGAAGACATCAACTGCGTGAGGCTGAACAAGCACTCATACAATGTTTCGTAAGCGGCTTGTTTGTCAGCATTCATTTCTCCTCTCCAGAACCTTTTTCGAGCCAATCGAACGTACCAATTGGACAATTGATCCACGGTGAAGTTCATGATGGCCCGAGTGGCTTTGGTTGCATCATAGTTATCCATGGCAGCTTCCACATCAGCTATGAGTGATTGCATCTTAGAAATGATCCACTGGTCCAGTTCTGCTCTTTGGGCTACCGGAACCGCTTTAGATGCATCATATACAAAAGCATCAAGGTTGGCATAGAGGGCAAAGAAATTATAGGTGTTTTGCAAAGTACCGAAGAACCTTCTCTGAACATCAGCAACTCCTTCAAGGTTGAACTTGAGGTTGTCCCAAGGATTGGCATTGCTAAGCATATACCACCTCAATGCATCTGGCCCGTATTCTTTCAAAGTTTTGAATGGGTCAACGGCATTGCCAAGGCGTTTGGACATCTTATTGCCGTTCTTATCCAAAACGAGACCATTGGCAATGACATTTTTAAATGCCACTGAATCAAAGAGCATTCCTGCAATGGCATGTAAGGTAAAGAACCAACCTCTCGTTTGATCTACTCCTTCTGCAATATAGTCTGCCGGATAGTTTGCCTTGAATATATCTTCGTTTTCAAAAGGATAATGCCATTGCGCATAAGGCATAGCCCCTGAGTCAAACCAGACATCTATCAAATCCGGTTCACGGAACATTTTTTCCCCTTTGGAAGAAACCAAGACCACATCATCCACATAAGGTCTGTGCAAGTCCATTTCTTTTCCTTCCCAAGGTGATTTCTCTAAAAATCCCTTTGCAATAGACTTTTCAATTTCTTCCTGAAGCTGCGCAACTGAGCCTATGCAGATTTCTTCTGTTCCATCTTCTGTTCTCCAAATTGGCAATGGAGTACCCCAAAACCTGGACCTGCTCAGGTTCCAGTCTACCAGATTTTCCAGCCAGTTACCAAAACGGCCAACGCCGGTGGCTTCAGGTTTCCAGTTGATGGTTTTGTTCAATGCGACCAACCTATCTTTGTAAGCGGTAGTTTTGATAAACCAGCTTTCCAAAGGATAATACAAGATAGGCATATCAGTTCGCCAGCAATGCGGATAACTGTGTTCGTATTTCTCGACCTTAAAGGCCTTATTTTCATTCTTGAGGATAATAGAAATGATAATGTCGGTGTTTTTATAATCAGCCGCATTTTCATCATCCTTGCTATAGTTTTTCACGAAAAAGTCATCAGCGCCAAAAGTTTTGTGAGCCTGAATGCTATGCTCCTTCATTTTATAGGCAAGGTATTCACCCACAACCGGTAGAAACTTGCCTTGTTTGTCGACAACGGGAATGTCATTCCCTTGCTCATCTTGCACAAATACCCCAGGTACATTGTTTTGAACCAATGTCCTAAAGTCATCAGCACCAAATGCTTTGGCCAAATGAACAATACCTGTACCGTCTTCTGTAGTGACGTAATCACCTGATACAACCGTAAATGCTGGATGAGGCAGAGAAATGCCATCGATTGGAAATAATTGTTCGTATTCCCATCCGAGCATATCCTTTCCTTTGAATTCCTCTACTATTTCGAAAGGAATGAGTTTATCTCCAACTTTGAAGTCAGCAATGGCAAGGTCTTTTGCTTTTTGATTGAAATAGGACCCAATTCTTGCCTTAGCCAATATGGCTATCATCGGCTCAAAAGTGTAGGGGTTAAAAGTTTTGACCTTGACATAATCCAGGTTTTCTCCGATGGCAAGTGCTGAGTTGGAAGGTAAAGTCCAAGGCGTTGTGGTCCAAGCGAGGATGAAGGTGTTTTCCTGACCTTTGAGCTTAAACTGAGCAGTGATAGAGGTGTCTTTGACATCTCTGTAGCATCCGGGCTGATTGAGTTCATGGGAGCTCAATCCTGTACCTGCGGCAGGGGAGTAAGGCTGTATGGTGTAGCCCTTGTATATCAGGTCCTTGTCATAAAGTTTTTTAAGCAAGTGCCATAATGTTTCTATGTATTTGGCGTCAAAAGTGATATAAGGATCATCAAGGTCTACCCAATAACCGATTTTTTCGGTCAGGTCGTCCCATTCATCCTTGAACCTCATGACCGTTTCACGGCATTTTTTATTGTATTCCTCTACAGTAATTGATTTGCCGATATCCTCTTTGGTGATGCCGAGTTCTTTTTCAACCTGAAGCTCTACAGGAAGACCGTGGGTATCCCATCCTCCTTTTCTTTTGACCTGAAATCCTTTCAGGGTTTTGTATCGGCAGAAAATATCCTTGAGCGTCCGGGCCATCACGTGATGAATCCCCGGAGTGCCATTGGCAGAAGGAGGGCCTTCAAAAAAAGTGAAGGTTTCGGCGCCTTCCCTGTTGCCTACCGACTTATTGAAAATGTCATTATCCTTCCAAAATTGCAGGATATCTTCTCCTATCTGTGGATAACTTACTTGTTTGTACTCCTGATATTTTTTCACAGTATTCCTTGGTGTTTTTATACCTGAGCGTATGTCAGAGACATATATGCATCAAGTAACCTTTTTCGAAATAGACTTGCCAATAGGGGTATATAAGACTGTTTGGCCTCATTTCTTTACGTTACCCTTCTTTCAAGCAGGCGCAAAGTTAAGATATTTTGGAGGATTAGAGGTAGGGAAAGAGAAAATTGATACCAAAGCATTTAAGCTGACAATTAATTGATTAAGTTTATGTAAATCTATAGCCATGAGTAAGTCTATATTAGACCCTGAAGTAGTAGAGGATGTCATAGCACGAGGTTCTCGACTGAATGTCGCGGATACAGCTAATTGGGGTAAAATGAGCGCTACAGAAATGTTAGCTCATTGTAACCTCGCACATCAGTCCATCCTTAAAGCCCCTCCTGCCGAAAAAAGCGGGGGTTGGAAAAAGTGGATTGCAAAAATTATATTTTTACATGTGATGAAAGAATTCCCCAAAGGTGCCCGTGGGGCAGAGCGATTCGACATGAAAGGGAAGGTAGATGTGGCTCTTTTTGAGGAAGAAAAATCAAAGTTTGTGCATATCATTGGGAAATATTCCAGACTAGACCACAAACTCGCCGGGTACCATCCCCGCTTTGGTGCCCTAAACCACAGGGAATGGGGCATATTTGTCTGGAGACATGTGGATCATCATTTGAGGCAGTTTGGGTTGTAGGAATGAGTTTATCCCAATAAAACTTATGTAAATCACCTTACAAACCCAAACAGCCAAAGTGGAATCCTATTGAATGATCCGATAGGTAAATCGGCGATGGCCAAAAATGAATTCGGTTCACCTTTGATTTGAAAATCTGCTATCAAACTCCCGGCAAGGCAATCCCCTTTACTTTTCTATATAGTGACAGGGCATATTTGTCTGTCATGCCTGAGATGAAATCTATCAATTCCCGCAATAAAGGATAGGGATTTGTGGAGGAATCCCATCCTTCCATCGGGAAATCTTCCGGTAAAAGTCTTAGGATACTTCTGTCTTTTCCAGAAAACAGCTCCGTTTGATAAAATTTGTGGTTCAAGGCTTTTGAGAAGACTTCCAACAAACCTTCCAAGACTTGAAAACCAGCCGCTTCTTTTTCCAAAACGGGTTTTGATCTGTAAATTTTTTGAACTGAAAGTTTCGAAATTTTATGCAATGCAGAAGCTGCAGGGATACTATCAGTCAATGCCTGGTCAAAATCACCGCTTAGGATATTTTCTTCCTCTTTGCAAAAAGCGGCTACTGATTCTCCTATCAACTGCCCAATAGCCATAGCCCTTAGGACTGCCAGCTTCTGTGCATCGCTGTTGTATTTGTTTAGTTTTTCGGGTTGAAATTTATCTCCTAATATTTCGCCCAACAAGCTGACACTTTCTTCAAAGCTCACCAAGCCGAGGGTACACCCGTCTTCGAGATCTATTATGCTGTAACAGATATCATCAGCGGCTTCCACCAAAAAGGCGAGCGGATGTCGGAGAAAGCATTCCGTGCTTGATTTTTCTAACCCTAATTTTTCAGACAGCATTTCAAACTCCTCTTTTTGGTCTACGAAGAATCCGTATTTTTTATGACTGCGCCTTTTTGGGTCCTTTTCAAAGACTTGAGAGGGTCGTGGGTATTTGGTAAAGGCAGCTAAGGTTGGGTAAGTAAGCTTGAGTCCGTTTTCTTTAGAGACCAGCATCCTAAAGCCCTGGGCATTTCCTTCAAAGTTGCATAGATCAGACCATTCTTGTTGGCTGACATAAGTTTGCCAAACAAAACCATAAGGGTGATGCTTGAAAAAATCAGAAATAGCCTCCTCACCCGCATGTCCAAAAGGCGGGTTGCCGATGTCATGGGCCAAAGACGCTGCAGCTACAATTGCGCCTATGTCGGATGAAGAAATCCCTTTGCTTTGTAAATCGGGGTATTTGTTGAGCAAAAATTCTCCCACAGCTTTACCAAGTGACCTGCCCACACTCGATACTTCTAGGCTATGCGTCAAACGGGTATGGACAAAATCATGTTCGGGTAGCGGGAAAACTTGGGTTTTGTCCTGGAGATTTCTAAAAGGAGAAGAGAAAATGATGCGGTCATAATCTCTTTCTATTTCACTTCTGTTTTGAGTTTCAATAGCCGAATGCCCATCTCTAAGGTCAAATCTGCCTGAGGTTAAAAGTTTTTCCCAATTCATCATGCCCAAAAATACTAAAGCTATTGAAGCTGTACCCAGAAATTGGTGGAAAATGTATCAACATTCATTTTTGGTATCAATGTTGAACTTATGGTAATCGTCAACACCAAACTATTATTACAATGAAGAATTACTTATCCAACATGCTGCTGGCAAGTCTGGCACTATTCGGAATGACTTCCTGTGAGCAACAGGACAATTACAATACCATCACTGAGGGAAATGCCAAAGTGAATGTCTACATGATAGATGCCCCCGCTGAATATGATGAAGTCTGGGTGGAGGTTCTTGCTGTGAGGTTTCTGCCTAAGGATTTGGAAAACGATGAAAACCGAGAATCAGGCTGGATCAATATTGACCACGAATCGAACGACAGAAAAATCAACCTACTTTCCTTGGTAGGCGACAACCAAGCACATTTGGGTAGCATTGAATTGCCTGCAGGTAGGTTTTCCCAAATAAGGTTATTGTTGGGAGATGACAATTATATCATTAAAAATGGCGAAAGGTTGGAGTTGAAGACTCCTAGTGCTCAACAAAGTGGCTTAAAACTTAAAATAGATAAGGAATTCGAGTCTGGTAGGGAATATGATCTTTTTATTGATTTTGATGCTGGAAGGTCTATTGTAAAAGCAGGGAATAGTGGTAAATATATACTTAAACCCGTCCTGAGAGTAATAGCCGAAACTGCATCCACGCTTCAGGGGACAATACTTCCATTAGAAGCGGAACCTAAAGTAACTGCAGAGAGTAGTGGAGAATCTTATTCTACATTTACTGATGAAAATGGATTCTTCAAGTTAAGGGGCATTCCTTCTGGAACTTATACTGTTTTGATAGAACCCAAAGAACCCTATTTACCAGTGACGATTGAAGATATTGTCCTTGAAGAGGGTGGATTCATTACATTGGAAGCAGTGAATTTAAATGAGATTGATGAATAACATATTGAGCCATTCCGAAATTTCGGAGTGGCTTTTTTTTATCCAATCGATCAAGATCCCTTGATATTCACTTTCTTTTATAAATTTGTCATGTGAATAAATTATTACTACCCCTGATTTTTGCCATTTTACTCTTTTCTGGATGTTCGAGCGACACGGAAAGAACCACAGCATTGGTAAATGTTTTCTTGATAGATGCTCCCGGAGACTTTGACGAAGTATGGGTAGAGGTGCTTGGAGTGGAAGTTCAAGCCATAGGTACAAGGGGGCAGGACAATGCTGATCCAAAGTTTTTTCCCAATGATCAGGTAATCAAATTGGTCAATGTAGCAGCTTTGGTAGGTGGAAATCAGTTTTTGATAGGCAGGGGAGAGTTGCCTGCCGGTAGTATCACAGGTCTTACTTTAAAATTAGGCAATAATAACTTTGCCTTGGCGGACGAGGAACGGACTAATCTAACTTTGTCAGAAGATTCTCCTTCAATTGATTTGAATTTAACCCTCGATCCAGGATTATCAATAGATGTTTTCATTGACTTTGAATTATACAGGTCCATTCACTCAGGAGCTGGAGATATTGTGGAGCTGAGACCAAAACTAAGGGCCTTTTCAAGTTTGAATACAGGGAGAATTTCCGGCTCAATCAGGCCGCAATCAGAAAAGGTTGTCCTATATGCTATCCAAAATCGTGATACTGTTGCTTCGACAGGCACAGTAGAGAATTCAGGGGATTTCCAGATACGTGGATTAAGTGGAAATTTCAGAGTTATAGTGCAGCCATTGGATCCGGCATTTTTATCAGATACTCTCAACAATGTGAACGTAGGGCCTAGACAAACCACACAAGTTGGCAACATCACTTTAAGACCTCGAGAAGATTAGACCTATGAGCCAAGACGAGCAATACATGAGAAGGGCCTTGGATTTGGCCGTACTGGGTCAGGGAAGTGTCAGTCCAAATCCCATGGTAGGTTGTGTTATTGTGCATCAGGATAAGGTTATCGGTGAAGGATATCATAAGGTTTATGGTGGACCTCATGCTGAACCCAATGCTGTTGAATCTGTTGGAGATCCACTTTTGCTAAAAAACGCCACAGTTTATGTCACGCTGGAACCTTGTTCCCATTGGGGTAAAACGCCTCCTTGCGCTGATTTGTTGATTGACAAGAAAGTCAAAAGGGTTGTGATTGCAGCCGTAGATACAAATCCGGTAGTGGGAGGAAAGGGGATTAAAAAGCTTCAAGAAGCAGGTATTGAGGTGGTACAGGGAGTTTTGGAAAAAGAAGCATTGGAGGAAAACAGGAGATTTTTTACGTTCCTTAGTCAAAAACGTCCATACATCATCCTTAAGTGGGCTCAAACCCAAGATGGCTTTGTGGCGCGGGAAAATTTTGATAGCAAATGGATCAGTAATCCTTACAGCCGTCAGTTGGTTCACAAATGGCGGAGTGAAGAGGATGCTATTTTGGTAGGGACCTTGACAGCAAAGTTTGACAATCCGAAATTGAATGTAAGGGAATGGGTTGGCAAAGACCCCACCCGTATTGTAATTGATAGAAACCTAAGCCTTGAAAAAGACTTAAACCTCTTTGATAGGTCACAGCCCACTATTTGCTATAACCAAGTACAAAGCAGCTCGGGGCCTAATTTAGAGCATTGTGCTCTTCAAGAAGGTTTTGACATAGAAGATGTTTTGGCGGATTTACATAGAAGAAATATCCAAAGTGTTTTTGTAGAAGGAGGTGCCCGGATTTTAAATACTTTGATTTCGAAGAACCTTTGGGATGAAGCTAGGGTTTTTACTGGACCTGTCAGTTTTGGTACTGGAATAAAGGCGCCACTTATTGAGGGACTGTCTTTTCAAGAGTCCGATATCATGGACGATAGGCTCAGAATTTATAGAAATATTAAACTTTAAGATCATGGCTGAATCTATTTTTATTCCCGACTCTGCAAGCAAAGCAGAAAAGTACGAGGCGATTTTACCACAAGTTGAAGCCTTGATTTCCACTGAAACTGATACTTACGCCAATTTGGCAAATGTATCAGCAGTTTTGAAAGAAGCTTTTGGTTTTTTTTGGGTAGGGTTTTATTTGGTAAAGCAAGGAGAATTGGTCTTGGGGCCATTCCAAGGTCCTTTGGCCTGCACCCGGATCAGATTGGGAAAAGGTGTTTGTGGTACAGCTTGGGATAAGGCCAAAACCCAATTAGTGCCTGATGTGGAAGCTTTTCCAGGTCATATAGCATGTAGTTCGGCATCACAGTCAGAAATTGTAGTTCCCGGTTTCAAAAATGGGGAAGTTTGGATTGTCCTCGATGTAGATAGCGACCAACTGGATGATTTTGACCTGACAGATCAGGAGTATTTGGAGAAATTGATGCAGTTGGTTGATCGATACTGCTAATTGCAAAAACAATAGAACTATAGCGGTTTGATGACATTTCCTACGCCTCATTCTGAGTTTTTAAAATTTAGCATTTACATAAAGGGAATGACAGTTGGTGTACGTCATCCTGACCGCAGCTTGCGGAGGTGAAAGCCTGTCCCGCAGCATTGCGGGGGATCTCCTACCGTTTAGGCTAGGAGATCTTTCCTACGGGGTGAAGACCCCGACAAAACTGTTAATGGTAATGAGGAACTAGTGAAGAGTCTCCTACGATTTAAGAGACTCTTTCATTGAATAAGAGTAAGAGTTTTTGCATTTCCGGATCTTCGTGAGATGCTTCCTTCGTCAGCATGACACCGACACTGTTTAAGAGAAGAATCTTACTTCACCTCCCACTTATCGATATGCTGTGGCTCAAAAGCCTCCATTTTATCCAATAGTTCTACTGGATCAGAAGACACAATAAGCAGGTTAAGCTGAGCTTGGTGAAGGAAGCCTTCTTTAGCGGAATGGTCTAAGAATGAGATAAGTTTGTCATAATAGCCACTGACATTATAGAGTGCAAGTGGCTTTCTGATATAGGCCAATTGATTGAGGGTCATGATTTCAAAAAGTTCTTCAAAAGTGCCAATTCCACCCGGCATAGCGATAAAACCGTCACCTTTTTCAGCCATCAGCCATTTTCTGTCTCTCATTGTTTCGACCACAATGAGTTCGGTACAGCCTTCATGGGCTACTTCGATGTCTACCAGCTTTTGAGGGATAATTCCATATACCTTTTGCTCGGAAGCAAGCATAGCATCGGCAATCACTCCCATTAGGCCTACATTACCTGCACCATAGACAAGGTCAAGTTTCCTTTTGATCAATTCTTGGGCTAAAGTTAATGCTCCTTGGCTATATGCAGGATTGTGCCCCTTGTTGGATCCACAATAGACGGTTATTTTTTTCATGTCCAAATATAGGGCAAAGTCTAGGAAACGGGCAAAGATAATGTCCTAAACAGGTTTTTTGTTTAGTGCATCCACAAGCTCCCTTTTAAGCTTTCTTTCTCGATCCAAGGTGTTTTTCCTGTGCTGTTCAAATTCCTCAACAGTTTCTTCCAAATCCTTTCTTGCCTTGGAAATGACCTTATGGCTTTGACTATATTGGAACAAGAAAAACAGTAAGGCTCCTGTAAGGACAAATACAATTGTCCACATGATACTGCTGTAAGCAGATTTATGAATTGGCATTCCTAAAAATTCAAAACTGTCTCTCGCCTCTTCGGCAGTCGATAACTGTTCTTGTGCTTCAGCCATTTGACTTTCCAGCACATTGATTTGTTCCTGTCTTTCTTTAAGATCTTTTTTTACCGTTACCAATTGGTCTTTAAACACATTGAGTGAATCTGAGACATTTTTGCGGATTTGATCCAGGTTGGTACGCTTGACTACTTTATATTCTTGAAAATTATTTGAAACTGTATTCAAATAATCAAATTGACTTGAAATGGTACCGGAATTTAAAGAAGGAGCTGGGCCTTCCTCCTGTGCGAATGATAAGTTGATCACAAGGAAAAAAGTAAATAGGCAGGTAAATGTGGCTTTTTTCATTAGAGATTGGTGCATTTTATACTATGTGTCTTGAATTTTATCAGGTATAATCCTGATTTTGTAGGGTTCACAATAAATATGCCTTTTTCTTATAGTTTTATCAAAATTTCAACTAGGAAAAGTATATTTTTTATGACAGAGAGATTAGTTTTATTTAAAAAATGTAATTCTTGCTTATAATTTTTTGTATAAATGCATGTAATTTTTGGAAAATTGAGAGAAAGGGACTAACATAACTATAAACCAAAATTGTCTAAGATGAGCGAAAATGAGTTTTTATTACATCTAGGGGATTACTTCTTTTTGGTATTCCATACAGGTTTGATTTTGTTCAACCTTTTTGCATGGCTATACAAACCTTTATTGAAATGGCATTTTTTTACCATTGTCATCACTTTTGCTTCTTGGGGTATTTTAGGGATTTGGTATGGATTGGGCTATTGTCCATTGACGGATTGGCATTTTGATATTTTGAGGAAACTTGGAGCGCAGGACCTTCCAAATTCTTACATCAGTTACCTTCTTCAAAGGATTTTCAGTCTAAGCTTAGCTGCTGATTTGGTCGATGCACTGACTTTGGGCTTTGCACTGGCAGCTTTGATTGTGTCTGTCTACCTTAATTTTTACAAAAAGAAATAGCAATACGCAGCCATATATTCAAAAATATAATTGGTGTAGCTTGAATTTAACTGTCTAAAGTGTAGCTGATTTTTGATTTGCAAGCCTTTATATTTTAAAATCCTTAAACAGAACACTATTTTTAAAGTGTGAATTAACAAATCGGCATTATAAACCATCAAAAAATAAATTTACTGTAAAAATAAAGTCATTATGTTATAAATATTTTAATAAATAGAATGTTTTATTACCTTTGAAACATCAACAAAGACAAAAGGTCTTGAAAACACAAATTGTAGGATGATGAAATTGGCAAACATGCCCTCCTGTCTCGGGGGTGGGGAACCAAGCATAAAGCAAATATCGAGCTCGTATTTTGCCTAACTGCCCCTTGGAGGTTCGAGTCCTTCTCCTACAGCCAATACAATTCAAAGGCAAAAGGCCATGAATTAAAATTGAAACAAATCTTAATTGTAGGATGATGAAATTGGCAAACATGCCCTCCTGTCTCGGGGGTGGGGAACCAAGCATAAAGCAAATATCGAGCTCGTATTTTGCCTAACTTCTCCGTGGAGGTTCGAGTCCTTCTCCTACAGCCGGTTATTTTGGGTTTATTGTTAATTGACTAAAGCTGTGAATATATTCACGGCTTTTTTACTTTAATCTAATTTGTAAATCCTACAAATCGGTCGACTTGACCTTAGATGCGATAATGGCAGGCCTGTAAGAGGCTAGAAAAGTAATGGCTATCACGGCAATGCTCGTCCATAAGAAATCCGTCCACACAATTTTTACGGGGTAACTATCTATGATAGAGGAACTGATGCCCAATGATACCAATCCAAAATTATCCTGAACCCATACGATCGCAAAACCTATCACCAAGCCGATCAATGCACCTGAGAATGCGATAATTGCTCCTTGTTTGAGATAGATGTGTTTGACTAATTTTTCTCTTGCTCCCATGGCAAAAAGTATGGCAGTGTCCTTTTTTTTCTCAATTGCCATCATGCTGAGTGAAAAGAATATATTGAAAGAGGCAATGGCAAGAATAAAGCTAAGGGTGATGAACACAAAAAGCTTTTCAATCTGAATTGTTCTGAGGATACTGGCATGTTGTTCATCAGTATCCTTGACGAGAAAATCCTCTCCCAAGTGCTGCCTCAGTCTTCTTTTTACCGTCTGTAGCTTATGACCTTCAGCCACTTTTATTTCCAGGGAAGTCCTCTTTTGTCCATAGTTGAGCAATTTGCTGACAAAAGAAATCGGAGCGATGATGTAATTGTCGTCAAAGTCTTTTTCTATGCTGAAAAACGCGGCGGGCTTGATGATATCTCTATTGTATAGCTGATTGGGATCAATAGAGCCTGCACTTCGGGGAGCTTTTGGATAATATACCTGCAACAGTTCGAATTCATTGTCCAAATCCAAAGAGAGAAAAAATCCCACTCCCCTTCCTACGATAGCCCTTGGTTGGGATTCAGTGCCCAGATCTAATTCTCCCCACACATAGCCCTCAGCAAAGCGATCTGGATCTTCCAAATAAGCCGCCGATACTCCTTTTATTTTTGCCAAATGTTGGTTGTCTCTGTAGCGGAAAAGTGCATTGTCTTCAATCACTTCTGTCAACAAAGCCACTCCTTCCACTTCCTGAATACCTCGAATCCAGTTTTCATCAGCTTCGAAAGATTTCCCCATGGCAGGTTCTATTTTGAGTTCGGCATCAAAAGATGCATACAAGCCTCTGACCAAGTCTTCCAAGCCATTGAAAACGGATAAGACTACCACCAAGGCCATAGTTCCCACCGCCACACCTATCATAGAAATCCTTGATAGGATGGTGATGAAATTCCGTTTTTTCTTGCTACGGAAATACCTTGAGGCTATAAAAAAGGAGACGTTCAAGTGCGTGGCGGATTAATCTTCTTCTTCCTCATCGTCCTCGTCTGAGGCTTCGGGTATATCGAGTTTGGAAATGACAGCATCCATGTGTTGTGCATATGAAGCGGATTCATCCATAAACAATGCTATTTCTGGGACAATTCTCACACTTTTACCTATTCTGTTTCCAAGATGCTTCCTTAATTCGCTTTTTCTGTCATTCAATTTTTCAAAAACAGCCTTGTCTTTTTCTACCAAAAAGCTCAAATAAACTTTTGCCAAACCCAAGTCAGGACTGACCAGGACCCTAGCCACAGTGATAAATGCACTGCCAATCAAATGCCGTCCTTCTTTTTGAAAAATTTCACCTAGCTCTTTTTGAATTAGTTTGCTGTATTTTTGTTGTCTTTTACTTTCCATATCAGATTAAAGTTGGTACAAATTTAGTGAATTAAATGACTAACCTTTAATTTCGGGAGTTCTGATTGTGTCACCATTCATACAGCCATAGATTTTGATAAGCTTTTTTAGAATTAACGATCCTTTTCGCCTTTTGGCCCTGCTGGCTTTGATGGTTTTGATGAGTGGTATTTATATTTGGGTTTTGAACCTTCCCATCTTGCAGCCCGAGATGATCTGGATGCTTATCGGGGAGCGGATGGCTGAAGGTAATCATATGTATACCGATATTCTTGACGATACAGGTCCCTTGGCTGCAGGGACTTATTGGTTGTTGCATTTGGTTTTTGGTCGCTCGGTCTTGATATATAAAGTGCTTGCGGGTCTGATCGTTTTTTTACAAATGGTGTATTTGAACAGTCTGTTTATGCGCTATAAGTCATTTGATGAAAATACATATATTCCGGCATTAGTAGTTCTTATTTTATTCTATTGCTCCTTTGATTTGGTGACACTATCCCCCGCACTTATGGGGAGCACTTTTATCGTATTGGCATTGGGGCAGCTTTTTGCCCAGACAGTTTTGCAAAAAGAAGGTTCAGATTCAGTGTTACTTGTCGGTCTATATTCAGGCATTGCCCTATGTTTTCATTTTCCATTGGTCATTTTCCTGCCATATTTGATTTTGGCCGGAGTGGTTGTAAGTAGTTTTAGCTTTAGGCAATTGCTTCTTTCACTTATTGGATACTTCATTCCCATTGGGATTTGTGCTTTGTATTACTTTTGGATAGATGCCCTGCCACAATTTGTAGTCGAATATATCCTAGTAGGTAGACTTGGTGAGGTATATGTGCATGTCAGTTATCGTGATCTCTTGTTGTTGTATATCACGCCTTTGTTTTTTGGTATAATTGGTATCTTTCTCAGTTCTCTTTTCAAATCTCTGACGGTCAACCAACAGAAGCAACTTCAATTAATGCTTATTTTCCTCTTTTTTGCTGCAAGTTCTATTTTGCTTGTCAATAGGAGGACTCCATACCAGTTGTTGATTCTTATTCCTTCATTGGCGTATTTTATTTCCATGTTTTTAAATGCTGCCAAAAGAGGGTTTGTCAACAAAATCCTTTCTTATGTTTTTGTGATCGGGATACCTTTGATGGGCTTCGGCTGGTGGTCTGTAAAGCATTCTCAAAATAAATTAGAGGATTACGCAGTAATTGCCAAGCCGGAACATGATATTAGTAAGAATAAAAAAGTCCTTGTATTGGGAACCGATCTGGGTTTTTATAAGGATGCTTATCAGGTAACACCTTACCTCAATTATTATATTTCCAGAGAGGTATTGGCTGATTTTGAAGATTTCAAGGACATGTCTGAAGCCTACAAAAACTTTTTGGAAGAAAAACCTGAATTGGTAGTAGATCAGGATGGCGTTTTTCAAAACCTGCTCCAACGTATTCCTTTGTTGAAGGAGAAATACCGAAAATCGGGGAAATTCTATTTTTTGGAAGAATAATCTTCTTTGCCTTATGAAAAAATACGCCCATTCATAGGTAAATATTTGAAATTGAACTAGATAAACTGTACTTTGATTAAATGGCTTGGGATTGATATTCAAGTGATTCCTTTTTCTCCGTGAAATACCTGCTCCAAATACGAAGCACCCCACTTGTATATCATCGCCTTTTCTGCCAAAAGTGTTTTTAACTTTAACCAAAGGTCTACTATGGAAACCAAGTATGGATTTACAAAAATGACGGCAGAAGAATTTGCTGTCTGGATAAGCAACCAAAGGGTGGCACGTACCATTCTGAATGTTCAACAGCATCATACTTGGGTGCCAAATTACTCGCATTGTAACGATAGGAATCATTTTGATAGACAGCAGGCAATGAAAAACCATCATGTCGGTGTCAATGGTTGGGCGGATATCGGTCAGCATTTTTCAGTTTTTCCGGATGGATCTATTCTTACAGGGAGGTCATTGGAGCGGGTGCCCGCTTGTATCACAGGACATAATGCCCATTCTATTTGCCTGGAACATGTCGGTAATTTTGATAAAGATTGCGACACTATGACTGAAGCCCAGCAAGAGGCGATCATCAAGATGACTGCGGCTATCTGCAGGAAATTCAACCTTCCTGTCAATACCAATACCATCCTTTACCACCACTGGTTTGAATTGGGTACAGGGCACCGTAATAATGGGAGCAGAAATAATAAATCCTGTCCGGGTACCGCATTTTTTGGAGGCAATAAGGTGGAAGATTGTGAAACAGGATTTTTGCCTTTAGTAAGGAGGGAATTGGGTGATTTTGATGTGGTCAAAACCAAAAACCCATATATCAATTATGTCATTGTCACCGCTAGCCGACTCAATGTAAGGACACAACCTAGTGGCCGTTCAGCTTTGGCAAGAGACAGAGGATCAATTGAGCTTGGCGCCATTTTGAGGGTTTATGGCAAGACAGATGGTTGGCTTAAAATCTCCAATTCACAGGAACATTGGGTCTCTGCAAGGTTTACACGTGATGTAAAGAGGGCAACTGTGAATGCCAGTGTACTAAGGGTACGATCAGGACCAGGTACGAAATTCAGCGTAGAAGGAAATCTTCCAAGAGGTGAAGAAGTTTTTATTATGGAGGAACATAATGGTTGGTGCAAAATAGGCTTCGAAGAAAAATGGCTGAGTAGTGATTTTTTGGATTTTCATTGAAGAGGAATTCCTGACAATATGTAAATACAATTTGTCTGTTTATTCACTCTTCAATGATTTGGCAGGATTTGCCAATGCAGCTTTAAGAGATTGGAATCCTACAGTAGATAGTGCCACGGTCATTAATCCCAAAGCAGCAAGTAAAAATGTGCCGCTACTGATACCTCCATGAAAGGCAAATCCCGAGAGGTATTCTTTCGCTAAGTACCAGGCTATAGGACTGCCAATCAGTATACTGATCAGCACAAGTTTGGTGAAATCCCCACAAAGCATCAGGACAAGGTTAAAGGAGGTTGCTCCCATTAATTTTCTGATGCCAAGCTCTTTAATTCTTCGTGCTGCCGTGAATGTTGCCAAACCAAACAGACCTAAGCATGATATCAAGATTGAAATCACCATAAAACTCATAGAGAGTTTACCCAATACCAAATCCGATATATACTGGCGCTCAAACAATTCATCCAAAAAAGTAAACTCAAATGGATAGTCTGGACTATATGTCTTGAAAACTTTTTCAATCCCAGCCAGTGATTCTGATATGGAAGAAGATTGATTTAACTTTACAAAATAATGTGCCCCAAGATTCTCCGAATATAGGAATACCAAAGGCTCGATACCCACCTTGAGGTTGTCATTGTGAAAATCTTCAGTAACACCAACAATCCTTCCCAAATTGCCCCAAACACCCAATTCTGATCCGATCACTTCATGCTCTGAAATCCCCATGACTTCCATCGCTTTACGGTTGATGATGTAGTGTAGCGAATCTTGTTTATCACCTATAAAATTTCTCCCTTGAAGCATCTCGATTCCCATGGTCGGTATAAATCCTTCATCAGACCTGAATAGCTTGAAATGGATTGAAGCATCTTTGTCTTTCCCCTGCCAATCGATTTCAGTCGTGGTAATTGGGATTACAAAAATGTTATTCCCCCCAAATCCTATATTTTCTACATTGGACAATTGGAGCATAGCGTTCCTGAAAGGAGCGGTGTTGGCAATCAAATCCTTATTCTGGTCAATGACCAAAACCTGACTTTTGACAAATCCAAGGTCTTTGTTCGTGATATACTTGATTTGCTGGTAGATGATGATACTTCCTACCATCAACACCACTGCTGAAGCAAATTGGATGACAACCAAAGTTTTTCTCAGCCCACTTCCAGTCAGCAGACTTCTAACATTTCTCTGAAAAATCGTTAGGGGTTTGAAAGAAGAAAGAAAAACGGCCGGATATATTCCAGCCAGTAAACCACAAACCAAGGTAATCACAATGGCTCCTCCCAAAAATATTGGATCGAACATATTCAATTGGATGGATTTAGAGGTGATTGTATTGAAGAAAGGAAGTAATGTGCTCACCAGAAATATTGCGAATAATAATCCTATAGAAGCAAGGATAAGCGACTCAAGCATAAAATGAAGTACCAAATCAGGCCTGTTCGCTCCGATGATTTTTCTGACACTGACTTCCTTACTCCTGCTTGCTGCACTTGCTGTAGCCAAGTTCATAAAATTGATACAGGCCATCAGCAGGATAATTCCCGCGACAATGGAGAACAAAATTACCTGTTCGATTCTTCCTCCCACATTTTTACCTCCCTCAAATTTGCCGTTGAGGTACAGTTTGCTGAAGCTATATAGAAAGGGGCTTGTGGTGCATTCAGCACAATTTCTCTTGATCAGAGATTCCAGCTTTTGATTTACAGTAGGCAAAGAAGCCTTTGGATCCAATTTCAAAAAGGTATTTGTGCCTCCAGTCTGCCATCCCTGCATCCATGGATTTTCTTGGGAATAGACTTCAAACGGTGCCACAAACTCAAACTGAATCCTTGAATTTGTCGGAACATCGGCAAAAACTGCGGAGACCATAAATTCCTGTGCCTGTTCCACCTGTAGGGTTTTACCGATTGGGTCTGCATTTTTGAATAATTTATTGGCAAGTTTTTGTGAAATGGCAATAGAATTATTGTCCGGCAAAGGGTTGGAAGGGTTTCCATGAAGTAGAGGGAAATCAAATATTTGAAAAAATTCACTGTCTGAATATATCCCTTCTTCTTGAAAAGAAACTTCCTCAAATTGAACCAATAAGGTAGAGGACATATTGGTTTGTGTAATGTTTTCGACCTCTGGAATATCAGAGCGAACAGCCTCCTTCAATTTAGAAGGAGTGGCTCCGTAGGTGTGGATTTGACCATCTGGAAAAGTTTGGTTGATCATCACCTGATACAGTGACTTGTCGTGGACATGGAATTTATCATAACCAAGTTCATCTAATACCCACAAAAAGATAAAAATTCCGGAAGTCAGGCCAATGGTCAGGCTGAGAATATTGACTATTGCATTTGTTTTGTGACGAAGTAAGTTTCGGAAAGCTGTCCTAAGTGCATGGAGTATCATCATAGTAAAAATAGTAGATTGACATTGGTTTTCAAGAGCTATGCCATGTACAATCACCCTTTTACCCATCTCCAGCGGTATCCTCAAAAAAAAGCGTTCTTGTGCGGACAATTATTGTTCGCCAGTGGGATATTGTATAAAAAAACCTCCCTATGAGAATAGGGAGGGAAAATGTTATTTACATGCGATTTTGCCTACTCTGGTTGCATGCCTGCCTCCTTCAAAATCCGTTGTCAGAAAAATTTTGGTCAATTTTTCCGCCAAGTCAAATGGGATAAACCTGGCTGGCAAAGCCAATACATTCGCGTCATTGTGCTGACGGGAGAGTGCGGCAAGCTCTTCATCCCAACATAGTGCCGCTCTTATTCCTTGGTGTTTGTTGGCTGTAATGGCTACGCCGTTACCACTACCGCAGATAAGGATTCCTTGATGGAATTCTCCATTTTCAATTGCTTCACATAGCGGATGTACATAATCAGGATAATCCGCTGAGTCATCTGTATAAGGGCCAAAGTCTTTTACTTCATACCCTGATTCTTCCAACTTTTTGACCATTTCTTTCTTGTATGCGTACCCGGCATGGTCACCACCTATGGCTATTTTCTTAGTCATTTTCTTCGTATTTGAGTTTGTCTTCCAATTCTTGTTTGGCTTTCTTCCTTTCCAGTCTTTTGGCGATTTGAATTCCCGCTTCATACAATACCAAGATTGGCATTGCTATTAGGATTTGAGAAATGACATCCGGCGGTGTAATTACAGCAGCCAATACTAGTATGGATACAATTGCATGCCTTCTGTATGCCTTAAGCATTGCTGCAGTGACAAGTCCTGACATGGACAGGAAGTAAATAACCACTGGAAGCTGGAACATGATAGCTGACGCCAACACCAACATGGATAAAGTAGTCACATAAGATGTGATGTCAAATTCATTGAGGATACTTGGGTCCAACTGGTAGTTGGACAAGAAATTGATTGATAAGGGAGATAGGATAAAGTATCCAAATGCTGCCCCCATAAAGAACAAAAGACTCACAAAGAAGACAGCACCTCTTGCAGCATTTCTTTCCTTGTCATAGAGCCCTGGACTGATGAATTTCCACGTTTCCCAAAAGAGATATGGGAAAGCGGCAATCAAACCTACTACCATGGATGAGGTCAGGTGCATGGAAAACTGTCCAGTCATCTGTCTACTCTGAATGGTAAAAGGGAGTGTATCTATACACAGTACAGGAGTTGACAAGGCATCGGCAATTTGACAAAGGACCCTGTAGGTGATAAAGTCAATCCTAGATGGACCAAGAATCACTTGTCCGAACACTATACTTTTTGCAAGGAAAGCTGCAACTGTAAATATTAAGATAGCTGCAACGGAGCGTAAGAGGTGCCAGCGCAACTGCTCCAAATGGTCCAAAAAGGACATGCCCTCTTCTTCCTCTTCTTCTCTATACTGATCTAAGGCCACGTTTTACGGATATATTAGTATAATGGAAACTGAACCATCCAGTCGTTTACTTCTTTTTTGATTTGAGACAAAGCCGAATCATCATCATGATTGGTCAAAGCCCTGTCTATAAGACTGACAATTTTTTTCATGTCTTCTTCTTTGAGACCTCTTGTAGTCACTGCTGCAGTGCCCACTCTCATTCCTGAAGTCACAAATGGAGAACGGGTATCAAAAGGAACCATGTTTTTGTTGATGGTGATGTCCACCTTGCCCAATGTTTCTTCTGCAATCTTACCAGTAATGTCCTTACTTCTAAGGTCAATCAACATCAGGTGGTTGTCAGTGCCTCCTGAAATCAATTTGTATCCCAAGTCTACAAATCCCTCTGCCATTACAGCAGCATTCTTTTTCACTTGAACTACATATTCCATGTATTCATCCGAAAGGGCTTCTTGGAAAGCGATGGCCTTTGCTGCAATGATATGCTCCAATGGTCCACCTTGTGTACCTGGGAATACTCCCGAGTCTAACAATGAAGACATTTTCCTAAGCTCACCCTTTGGTGTTTTTAATCCAAATGGATTGTCAAAGTCTTCTCTCATCAAGATCAAACCACCTCTTGGACCTCTTAGGGTTTTGTGAGTAGTGGTAGTCACCACATGACAGTATTCCAAGGGATCGTTAAGAAGTCCTTTTGCAATCAGACCTGATGGATGTGAGATGTCGGCCAATAATATGGCTCCAACTTGATCTGCTATATCCCTAAGCCTCTCATAATCCCAATCTCTACTGTAAGCAGAAGCACCGCAAATCAATAGTTTTGGTTTTACTTCAAGAGCTTTGGCCTCTACTTTATCATAATCGATTACGCCGGTCTCTTCTTCCACACCATAGAAATGAGGCTGGTAAAGTTTTCCGGAAAAGTTTACCGGGCTGCCATGAGTCAGGTGTCCTCCGTGTGACAGGTCAAAGCCCAAAATAGGGTCGCCTGCATTTAGACATGCCAAAAATACTGCAGCATTGGCTTGGGCGCCGGAGTGTGGTTGTACATTGGCCCAGGTAGCTCCAAATAACTCTTTGGCCCTGTCGATTGCCAGTTGTTCAATTTTATCCACCACCTCACAGCCTCCATAATACCTTTTATTTGGTAGGCCTTCAGCATATTTGTTGGTCAATACGGAGCCTGCAGCTTCCATCACCTGTTTGCTGGTGAAATTTTCTGAAGCGATTAGCTCAATCCCGGTTTTTTGTCGGTTCTCTTCTTCGGCGATAAGGTCAAAAATGACTTGGTCTCTTTTCATCACGGATTTTCATTAGGTGCCCAAAATTAGTTTTAATCAATGGATTATCCAATTGATTAAAAATCATATTGGCAGTTGTTGTTATATATGGTTTAAGCGGTTGATTGTTGTCGTTTATTCAAGACTTTTAGTTAATTTCTGAATCAGTCCAGTCGAGGAAGACTCAATTTATATTTTACAGCGATCAATCTGATACTGATGACTACCGAAATGGAAACAAGCATATTGTAATCTCTTGCGATTCCAAAATAATTCAGGACCAGATACAGGATTGCTCCTGCCAGGCAAGCTGATGCATACACTTCTTTTCTGAAAAGGATAGGGATTTCATTGGTCAATGTATCTCTGATCACTCCTCCCATTACAGCTGAAAACATACCCATGATGGCAGCAATTTCAGGTCTGACACCTAAGCTAAGGGCTTTTTCCACACCGAGTACAGTGAAGAATGCAATTCCCAAGGTATCAAACAGAAACATCGTTTTTCTTAACTTGAGTAATGTGGTGGGGAAAATAAAGGCCAGCAAAATCCCCAAAAAGATTGCGTACAGAAAATTAACATCTCCAATCCAAACTAGTGGGTAGGATCCCAGCAAAATGTCCCTCAAGCTACCACCACCTATAGCGGTGATAAAACCGGTAAATCCCGCACCGAAAAGGTCATGCTCACGGTCTCTTACAGCCAAAGCTCCTGATATGGCAAATACTAAAGTGCCGACCAACTCAAGAGGATATTGAATGTCCATACAACTGGATTTAGAATGCGTGATTATTGAAAACTTTCTCTGAGGTGTTTTGCAGTATGGTTGTCTACTACCTCCATCATTGCTTCAGGTGTGCCCTCAAAAGTAATATTCCCTCCTTTTTCCCCACCTTCAGGCCCCAAATCTATCACCCAATCTGCCGCTTTGATGACTTCAGTGTTGTGCTCGATGATGATTACAGAGTGCCCTTGCTCGATCAAGGCATTGATGCTGTGCAACAATTTACGGATATCATGGAAGTGAAGACCTGTGGTAGGCTCATCAAAAATAAACAAGATATGATCACCGGACTTTGTGCCACCTTTTCCTAGAAATGAAGCTAGTTTTACCCTTTGAGCTTCGCCTCCGGAAAGGGTATTGGAAGATTGACCCATGCCGATGTACCCCAATCCCACCTCTTGGAGTGGCTGCAGCTTGTTGATGATTTGTGTTTTTCCTTTGAAAAACTCCATGGCCTCATCAATGGTCATGTCAAGTACATCAGAAATATCTTTTTCGTTATACTTTACATCTAAAATTTCATTTTTGAACCTCTTGCCTTTACATGATTCGCATGTAAGGTGGATGTCAGCCATAAACTGCATCTCTACTGTGACAGTGCCTTCACCCTGACAAGATTCACACCTGCCACCATCTACGTTGAAACTGAAAAATGCCGGTTTGTACCCTCTCTGCTTGGAAGTAGGTAATTCTGAATAGAGTGAACGAATGGCATCATATGCCTTTACATAGGTAACAGGATTTGAGCGGGAGGATTTTCCGATTGGGTTTTGGTCCACAAACTCCACCTGCGTGACTGATTTGTAGTCTCCATCAATTCTGTCAAATTTTCCGGACTCATCTATCACTGTACCCAAAGTTTTTCCTAAAGCTGGATAAAGTACTTTTTTGACCAAAGTAGATTTTCCGGATCCACTTACCCCAGTTACCACTGTCAAGGTGTGCAATGGGAATTTTAAGGTCAGGTTTTTCAGGTTGTTTTCCCTTGCTCCTCTCACCAGGATACTGTCTTTCCACTTTCTGTTTCTGTCTTTTACCTGAATTTTTTCTTCCCCTTTCAGATATCTTGCTGTATGGCTTTTCCCACTTAGGATCAATTCATCCAGATTGCCTTGGAAAACCAACTCTCCTCCCAAAACCCCCGCATCTGGCCCAATATCAATGATTTGATCAGCAGCTTTCATGATTTTCTCCTCATGCTCTACCACGATAACGGTATTGCCCATATCCCTGAGGGTTTTCAGTACTTCAATCAACCTCTCAGAATCTCTTGGGTGTAGCCCAATGCTTGGCTCATCCAAAATATACATAGAACCCACCAAAGCAGAGCCAAGTGATGTCGCTAGCTTTATTCGCTGAAACTCACCACCTGAAAGTGAGGAAGTAAGCCTATTTAGAGTAAGGTAACCCAAACCAACCTTGTCAATATATTCTAATCTATTGAGTATTTCTTTCAAAAGCCTATTGGCTACTTTTTGCTCTGAAGCCTCAAGCTCTAAATTTTCAAAAAATACCAATGCCTTGTCTATAGGCATCAAGACAATTTCCGTGATGGATTTTCCGGCTACTTTCACGAAAGATGCATCTTTCCGCAATCGGGTCCCCATGCAGTCAGGACAGGTTGTTCTACCCCTAAACCTGGACAGCATGACGCGGTATTGGATTTTATGCGTTTTGGATTCAATTTCCTTAAAAAAGTCATTGAGTCCCCGAAAATGCTTGTTTCCAGTCCATATCAATTCCTTTTCAGCCTCCGAAAGGTCCTCATAAGCTCTATGGATAGGGAAGTCGAAGTATATACCTTTTTTGACCAAAGGTTCGAGCCATTTGCCTGAAGATTCGCCTCTCCAGGGTGCAATTGCTCCTTCGTAAACAGACAAGCTTTTGTCAGGTATCACCAAATCCGGATCAATCCCCAATACAGAACCAAATCCCTCACAGGTTCTACAGGCGCCATAAGGATTGTTGAAACTGAAAAAGTTGACAGTTGGCAGTTCAAAGCTCATTCCGTCAAGCTCAAAACGGTCAGAAAAAGTCCTTTTGGTTTTGTCCGGTATTAAAATCGTACATTCTCCATGTCCTTCAAAAAAAGCAGTCTGAACTGAATCCGAAATCCTAAATTGGTTGTCTTCATCTTCTTTTTGGACACTTGCACGGTCTATCAGGATTTCAAACTCACCCTTTGGAAGTTTTTTTTCTGCTAATAAATCTTCAACAAAATGCGCTTCTCCATTGATCAAAACCCGCGTAAACCCTTTTTGAAGCATCAGTTCCAACTCTTGCATCATATTTCGGTCATTTTGCAGGTGAAGTGGGCATGAAATCATGACCCTATCCCCCTCTTCGAAAGTATGGATGTAATCTACAACGTCTGTGACTGTATGATGCTTCACCTCTTCGCCGCTGACGGGGGAGATCGTTCTTCCTATTCTTGAAAAAAGCAATTTGAGGTAATCATATATTTCCGTGGTTGTACCTACGGTTGACCGAGGATTTTTGGTATTTACTTTTTGCTGAATGGCTATGGCTGGAGATACTCCCTTGATGTATTCCACCTCAGGTTTTTCCATTCTGCCCAAAAACTGTCTCGCATAAGAACTGAGACTCTCTACATACATCCTTTGCCCCTCGGCAAACAAGGTGTCAAATGCGAGCGAAGATTTCCCCGACCCTGAAAGTCCTGTGATGACCACAAGTTTGTTTCTAGGTATGGCAACGCTCAGACTTTTGAGGTTGTTGACGCGTGCATTTTTGATAATGATATATTCCTTGGGGTCAAGGGTGTCAAAAGACTGGGACAGAATAGCGGTGCTTGAACTCATAAACGGCAAAGTTACCCAATCAACTGCTCAATTGATAATTTGTTGGAAAGTTTAACCCAAAACAAAAAGACCTTTTTTACCAATAAAAATCTAATCAATTCGGTGGTCAAGGGCTGTATTCCCGCGGGATTTTATTTTCTTTGGGGAAGATTATCAACAAATCATCACATGAAATCGAGCCTGCCTGTAGTAGACAGGCCTGCCTGAAGCAGACAGGCCTGCCTGAAGCAGGCAGGCATGAGGAGAAGGTCAAACATTGGGATGATTATCTATACTGCGAGATTCCATAGCCAGCCCCGACTAATCGGGGTGACTGCTGAAAAAAAAAATTATAAACACATGAAAATAGAAAAAAATAAGGTTGTAGGTCTCAGCTATGAGCTTTTCGTAGATGATGGAGATTCCGGAATGGAGCATTTTGAGGGGGTGAAAAAAGAGGAACCGTTTTATTTCCTTTTTGGAGTTGGCCAGATTTTTCCATTGCTGGAGGCAGATGTAGAAGGAAAAGAGGTTGGTTACAAATTCGAAGTATTTATTGATTTTGAAAATGGCTATGGTGATTACGATGAAACCAAAAAAGTAATTATACCGAAAGCCAAATTCAAAGAAGACGGCAAAAAGCAAAAAGACCTGCTCAAAGTAGGGAATGTGATTCCAATGCAGGATGATGAAGGCCACCACTACAGAGGGGAAATCCTAAAGGTAGATTATAAAGGTGTACATATGGATTTCAATCCTCCTTTGGCTGGATTTGACCTGCTTTTCAAAGGAGAGGTTGTGGAAGTCCGAGATGCTGATCCTGAAGAAATTGAGCATGGCCATGTACATGGACCAGGAGGACATCAACATTAAATTCGAGAAAATGGGTAAAATTAGAACTGCACTGGTGGGTTACGGATCAGTAGGAGAAAAAATGCATGCGCCTTTGATTACGGTTTGCCCTGATTTGGAATTGGT
The DNA here is from genome assembly GCF_003003005.1 of Mongoliibacter ruber. Lineage (GTDB taxonomy): Bacteria > Bacteroidota > Bacteroidia > Cytophagales > Cyclobacteriaceae > Mongoliibacter > Mongoliibacter ruber. Next base: position 59,057 of record NZ_PVTR01000010.1, on the reverse strand, counting down.
AGCAGTAGTCGAGCGGAGGCAGGAAAAGTCCAAGGAAAAATATCCGGAAGTAAGCATTTTCAGGAGTTTAGAAGCGCTGCTGGAAGCCGATGCAGCGGATCTAATTGTAATTGTTACACCCAATGAGTTTCATTTTTCCCAAGCCAAAATGGCTCTTGAGGCGGGCAAGCATGTCGTAGTGGATAAGCCTGTGACGATTCATTCCCGTGAGGCAAAAGAATTGAAGCAGATTGCGGAGGAAAAAGGACTTGTACTCTCCGTATTTCAAAACCGCAGGTGGGATGGAGACATCCGGACAATTCAAAAAATCCTTGCAGAAGGTTTACTGGGTAGAGTAGTGCATTTTGAGTCTCATTTTGATAGATTTAGGCCAGGTCTTGCTGACAATTGGAGGGAGCAGGATGTGCCTGGGAATGGGATAACCTATGACTTGGGGACACATCTGATAGATCAGGCGGTGATGTTATTTGGTAGACCTGATTGGGTTTATGCAGAGATCTTCAAGCAACGTACAGGCGCCGTTGCGGACGATTTTTTTGACATTACCTTGATGTTTGGCAGTATCAAAGCTAGGCTGACAGCAAGTGTTTTATCCAAGGCACCAATGCCCAAGTTTTTGGTGCTTGGAGAAAAAGGGTCATATATCAAATATGGATTGGACGTGCAAGAGAAAGCTTTTAAGGCAGGAGAATTGCCTGAAGGAGCCAATTGGGGTCTGGAAGATGCTCAAGCATGGGGAGAATTGCATTTAGAGCATACATCGATGACTTATGAAACCGAAAGGGGAGACTACAGGATTTTTTATAAAAATATTGCTGATGCCATTTCTCAAAAACACACCTTGCGGGTTCCGATAGATCAGGCAATTACTGTTTTGGAAATTATAGAAGCGGCATTCTTAAGTCATCAAGAAGGAAAAAGGATACCTTTCAAAAAGTAAAAAAGCTTAAAAATCAGTTTTCTGAACCCTGCGAACAGTCATGATTTTTTCAAGCAAAAGTGTTTGATAGTGATTTACCATGTTTGGAACATTGATTTTTTATTTCAATGTGAAATCTTAATTTTACGCCCTGATAAAAACGAGTTAAATATTTAATATATGCCATATTTATTTACTTCAGAATCAGTATCTGAAGGCCACCCTGATAAAATTGCAGATCAGATTTCTGACGCTTTGATTGATAATTTTTTGGCTTTTGACCCAAGATCCAAAGTAGCTTGTGAGACATTAGTAACTACCGGGCAGGTGATTCTGGCCGGTGAAGTGAATTCAGATACCTACTTAGATGTACAGCAGATTGCCCGTAATGTGATCAACAAGATCGGTTACACCAAAGGTGAGTACATGTTTGATGGAAACTCCTGTGGTGTTTTGTCCGCTATTCATGAACAATCACCCGATATCAATCAAGGAGTAGATAGGAGTCATCCTGAGGAGCAGGGTGCAGGAGATCAAGGTATGATGTTTGGGTATGCCACCAAAGAGACAGAAAACTACATGCCTTTGGCCTTGGATCTTTCGCATAGGATTTTGAAAGAATTGGCTCAAATGAGGAGAGAAAGCAATGAGATTTCTTACCTGCGACCTGACTCCAAAGCTCAGGTGACCATTGAATATTCTGACGAAAATGTCCCTCAGCGAATTGATGCCATAGTGATTTCGACACAGCATGATGATTTTGATGAGGAATCTACCATGTTGGCTAAGATCAAAGAAGATATGATCAACATTTTGATCCCTAGGATCAAATCTCAGCTGAAACCTGAAATCCAACAACTGTTTACAGAAGAAATCACCTATCATATTAACCCTACCGGCAAATTTGTAATCGGTGGTCCACATGGAGATACTGGCTTGACAGGTAGAAAAATCATCGTAGATACTTACGGTGGTAAAGGTGCTCACGGTGGAGGCGCATTCTCTGGAAAAGATCCTTCAAAAGTAGATCGTTCTGCAGCCTATGCTACACGCCACATTGCAAAAAATATGGTAGCGGCTGGTGTTGCAGATGAGATTTTGGTTCAAGTATCCTATGCTATTGGCGTGGCCAAGCCTATGGGTATTTATGTTAATACCTACGGTACAGCCAAAGTCAAAATGACTGATGGAGAAATCGCCAAAAAAGTAGAAGATTTGTTTGATATGAGGCCTTATGCCATTGAACAGCGTCTAAAGCTTAGAAATCCAATCTATGAAGAAACTGCTGCTTATGGTCATATGGGTAGAGAAAATGAGGTAGTAACCAAAACTTTCACCACACCTGATGGCAAATCCCTGACTTTCGACGTAGAGCTCTTCACATGGGAGAAGCTAGATTATGTAGAAAAAATCCAAAAGGCTTTTGGCCTTTAAGAATTAAAAAAGCGGCTGAGGCCGCTTTTTTTTGTTTATTCTCCAAATCACAAAAACATCTCCTCTATCAATTCTGTATAGAAATCCCGAACTTCCATTCCGATTGCCCTGACTTGTTGGGAAATCAAGCTGGTTTCGGTCTGACCTGGTACGGTATTGATTTCTATAAAATAGAACTTGCCTGTTTCATGTTCCAAGAAATAATCTATTCTTACGGCTCCTTTACAGTTCAGCCTGAGGTATACTTTTTCAATGATTCGCTTTACCCTTTCCACTTCTTCCTCGCTCATCCTTCCCGGTGTGATTTCTTCGGTTACCCCCGCAGAGTATTTTGCTTCGAAATCAAAAAACTCCTTACTGCTGACAATTTCTGTGGCAGGTAAAACAGTAGTTTTCCCTTTAGCATGATAAACCCCGATGGAAAATTCCCTGCCTGATACAAATTCCTCTACTAAAACCTGACTGTCTTCTGCAAATGCCCTATCCAAGGCATCTTTCAGTTCATTCGGTTCTTTCACTTTGCTCATGCCTATGCTGCTGCCTCCGCTATTGGGTTTGATGAATAATGGCAGGCGAAGTTCTTTCAGTATTTTTTCCCGGTTTTCTTCCGAATTTTTAAATAGCTGAAGAGAACGCGCCACGTACAATTCTTCAATATCTTTTACAATTGCTTTGGTATAAGCCTTGTTCATGGTAATGGCAGAAGTCAAAGCATCGCAAGTGGTATATGGCAATCCCAACATGTCAAAATAGCCCGCGAGCTTTCCATCTTCACCGGGAGAACCATGAAGGATATTGAAAATGCCATCAAAAGTAATTTTTTCACCTTCAATGGTTAGAGAAAAGTCATTGAGGTTTACCAGTATTTTTTCGCCGGAAGAAGTTTCGTGGTACCAATCATTAGGATAAATCAGGATTTTGAAAACATCATAGCTGTCTCTATCAATTGTTCTTTCTACTACTGCAGCACTTTTGAGCGATACTACATGCTCACCTGTAAATCCTCCGGTAATTAGGGCTATTCGTTTCTTCATGACATTGGGTTAAGAGTTCGAAAATTAGTTGATTTTCCTTTTGACATGGAATGTTTCAGTTAATTTTTTTAAGAAAAAATAAAGCTATAATTGGTTCCGCTTGTCAGAGACTAAGTTTTCCTTTTACTCAATTTCTTTATCTTAGCCACTTGGATTTAAACTCAAATAATATGTATCAGTCGAAGTTAGCGGCAATCATTCTAATGTTGTTGTTTTCAACGGGAGAAGCTTTTTCCCAAATACAAAAGCATGTGACTTTGGAGGATGTCTTCAAGTCGGATGTTTTTTCGCAAAAATCTGTCTATGGGATCAATTGGATGCGGGACGGGAAATATTACAGTTCACTCAGAAGAGATGTAACCGGCCCTAAAGTGCTCAAAGTCAATGTTGCCACAGGTGAAGAAGAAGCCATTTTGATTGATGGTGGGGCTTTGGGGATTAATTTCTCAAGCTATGCTTTCAATCCTGATGAAACCAAAGCCCTGATTGCTTCAGATGTTGAAAGTATCTATAGAAGATCTAGTAAAGGTGTTTTTCATGTAGTGGATTTGGAGAGTGGAAATGCTCAAAAACTAATGGATGGAGAAAAAATCATGTATGCAACCCTTTCTCCGGACAATGACAAGGTAGCTTTTGTGAAAGATAATGACCTTTACTATGTCAATCTTTCTGACAACCAAGTAACACGCATTACCAATGATGGTGAATGGAATAAAATCATCAACGGTGCAGCGGATTGGGTATATGAAGAAGAGTTTTCTATGTCCAAGGCTTTTGAATGGTCTCCTGATGGCAGCAAGATTGCCTTTATCAAATTTGATGAAACCGAAGTACCTGAATTCAACATGCAGACTTGGGGCAAGCTTTACCCAGAAGATTACAAATTCAAATATCCCAAAGCGGGTGAAAAAAATGCACTCGTGTCCATACACATTCATGACCTCAAAAACACCCTTACTGCAAAAGTATATACAGGAGAAGAGGAGGATATCTATTTGCCAAGAATTTATTGGGCTGGAAGTTCTGACAACCTCGCTTTCTTACGCATGAATAGATTGCAAAACCAACTGGATTTGTTTTATGCCAATGCAAGTAGCGGAAGTAGCAAGCTTATCCTACAGGAAAAAGCCGATACTTACGTTGACCTGAATTACAATGATGACCTTAGGTTTTTGGAGGACAATAGGGGTTTTATCCGAACTTCTGAACAAGACGGCTTCAAACACATCTACCACCATGACAATGATGGCAAAATGATCAGGCAGATCACCAAAGGAAATTGGGAAGTAAGTAATCTGGTAGCCATAGATGAAAAAGGTAAAAAGATTTACTATATCTCCACCGAACAGTCTCCTTTGGAAAGAAATTTCTTTGTAATCGGTATGGATGGCAAAAACAAAAAACTTCTTGGCTCAGAAAAAGGTACTTATCGTATCAATATGAGCAAGGATAATAAATATTTCATTGCTGATTTTTCGAATGCCAACACCCCTTTAAAGGTGACTTTGCATGAAGCCTCAGGCAAGGAAATCAAAGTACTTGAAGACAATCAAAGACTTAGGGATAATGTGGCAAAATACGCGCTTGGAAACAAAGAGTTTTTTGAGTTCGAAACAGTAGATGGAACCATGTTAAACGGCTATGTGCTAAAGCCGTCCGATTTTGACGAAAGCAAACAATACCCTGTATTGATGTATGTGTATGGCGGTCCTGGTTCTCAAACTGTCACTAACTCTTGGGGAGGAAGCCGTGATTTTTGGCATCAACACTTGGCTCAGGAAGGTTATTTGATCGTATCAGTAGACAATAGAGGTACCGGTGCTAGGGGTAGAGAATTCAAACATGTCACCTATGCAAACTTAGGTAAGTATGAAGTTGAAGATCAGATAGCTGGGGCGAAATACTTGGCAAGTCTTCCGTATGTGGACGCATCCCGCATCGGTATATGGGGTTGGTCTTATGGAGGATATATGTCTTCTCTTGGGCTAATGGTAGGCAGTGATGTATTCAAAACTGCAATTGCTGTAGCACCTGTGACTACTTGGAGGTATTATGATACCATTTACACAGAGCGTTACTTGCAGACCCCTCAGCTCAATGCTGCCGGCTACGATGACAATAGCCCCATCACTCATGTCAATAAGTTGAAAGGTGACTTGATGCTGATTCATGGTACAGGTGATGATAATGTGCATTTTCAAAATGCTGTAGACTTAGCAGATGCCCTAATCAAAGCAGACAAGCAATTTGAAACCATGTTTTACCCCAATCGGAATCATGGGATCTACGGGGGTAATACCACCTGGCATCTGTATTCACTGATGACAGATTTTATCAAAAGAAAATTGTAATCATAAATCCTCCGGAAGATCAAACCGGAGGATTTTCTTTTTGCATAATGACTGACTGTTTTTTGTTGTTCAGGACAAATTATCTATCTTATTTGCCGATACAACCCTAAAAACCAGAATATGAGAGAAAGAATCAATACTTCCATCCAATCAGCCAGTCTGATCATTGTAGTTGCAGGACTTGCATGGGTAGTATGGTCGAATGATACTACGGTCAAAGACATGATGACCTACCTGATTATTTTGATGGTGATTTTGGAAGGCTTAAGCCTATATCTGATAGGTAGTGTTTATCCAGAGAGCCACTCTACTTTCAAAAGTGGGATGATTGCAGCGTTATTGATTCTCCTGGGAGTCAAGTTGATGTTGCCTGACATGTTTATCTCACTTACGATCACAGTTTTTGCGGTTAATTTTTTGTACAATTTTTACACCAACAACAAGCGGCGAAAGGGGGCTTTCAAGAGAAAGAAATCCCGAAAACTTCGCTAATGGTGTGACTTAGACAGCTTCGGCATATTATTTGGGTAACCTTGGTATAGAATCAAATACTATTGTTATGCATTTCAAAAAGCTGTTCTTTATCATTATTTTGTTCGTCCCTCTAATGGGTTTTGGTCAGGCAAAGCTTGAAAAGCTATTGGAAGAAAGGGATCGCATGCATAGGGAATGGAAAGCTTCGGAAAGTAAGAAAAGCGGGATTTTTGGTAACCGTACCAAGAAAGATATGATAGAAACCAATGAATGGATGGAGCGTATCATTTTGAGGGATAACGTAATTATGGAAGAGCTGAAATTGCTCAGTGATATTGAGAAAACAGAAATCACCTACGAGAAAAACGACTATAAATTTATTTCCCAAAAACAAGAAAGAGAGATAGGAGTGCTGAAAAGAGCATTACAGGAAAAAGACGAAACCATCAAATCAAAGGCTTCAAATAAAAGGACTTACGAATGGACTACATTTATTTTTTTCCTGAGCACAGCTTTGTTAGGTTATCTTTATTTGAAAAAAGAAAAAAAATAACCCTCTGAACAATTCCAAAGAGTCTGTTGATTTAAAGTTTTATTGTTCTGACTTCCTTAACGTTAAGCCCTACTTTCATTTAACATTCAGATTATTGATGTTTTAAATAATTGTTTGTTTCAGATTATGGTTTTCCAGTCGCACTCAAAGAGTTTTTTTACAAATGAAAAAAGTGACAAAAGAAAACAAAAGACGGAGGTCCGTTTTAGCAAATTTGGGAATGGATTACTATTTCAGGTGAAAGACCACTAACAAAGAACTTTAGTGACTTTTGCTTCCTTTTGTGGTGAATTATTAGTTTTTGACGCTTCAGGACACAAACAGTGTATCCTAAAGAGTAGATACTAATATCAAAATTTCAGATTTATTGTGCGAGTCTCTGTGTCGGAGTCTCGATGAAGAATCTACGAAAGAACTACCTTCTTTTTATAGTGCTGTTTCGGTGGGTGATCTACATTGAAAAAAATAAATGCCTGCAATTAGTAATTGCAGGCATTTTTAGTCTTTAAATATTGAGACGATTACCTCAGCTTGGCAATAGGAGTCCTGCCACCTTTTGTTTTTTCGTCAATATTGACCAAAACTTCTGCATCTAAGGGTAAGAATACATCTACTCTTGAACCGAACTTGATAAAGCCAAATTCTCCACCTTGAGCCAATGGTGTACCTTCATTGACATACCATTTGATCCTTCTAGCCAAAGCACCGGCAATCTGCCTGACAAGGATCTTGGTACCGTCTTTTTGCTTGATCACCATTGTGGTTCTTTCATTTTCAAAGCTGGATTTTGGATGCCAGGCTACCAAGTATTTGCCGGGGTGGTATTTGAAATATTCCACTATTCCAGCTACTGGTGATCTGTTGACGTGAACGTTGATAGGCGACATAAAGATTGATATCTGCTTTCTCTTTTCATTCAGGTATTCCGTTTCTTCTGTTTCTTCAATGACCACTACTTTGCCATCAGCCGGGGCAAAGACCAATCCGTCTTGATTGGGAAGCTTGATGATGGGATTTCTGAAAAATTGCAGAATTATCAAGTAAAATATAATACTTGCCAAAAGTACCAGGTTAAGCATGGTGTCTTTTCCTGGGAAGTAATGGTATAAGGCATAGTTCAGCCCCGTGAATATCAGCAAAAGCCAAAATAGTAGTTTTCTTCCTTCTCTGTGAATAGTCATTTGTTTCAAAATTTAAAAGGGGTGTGAAAGTTTTTCACTTCCACACCCCAAATATAATAAAGAATAAATATCTGAAGCTTAGAAACCTCCCCTAAAGGTATAGGTTTTGGCAACCTTGTCTATAGCTACGATATATGCAGCGATTCTCATAGGTACGTTGTACTTCTGAGAAGCTTCATAAACATGGTCAAAAGCATCTTTGAGGATTCTGTCGGATCTTCTGTTTACCCTTTCAGCTGTCCATTTGTAACCAAGCCTGTTTTGTACCCATTCAAAATAAGAAACGGTTACACCACCTGCATTGGCTAAGATATCAGGAACAGCCATAATACCTTTTTCATTGATAATTGCATCGGCTTTCGCTGATGTAGGGCCATTGGCACCTTCTACGATCAACTTGGCTTTGATCCTATCTACATTTTTTACTGTAATCACATCTTCCACAGCTGCTGGTACCAATACATCAACATCAAGTTCTAAAAGATCCATTGGATCAGCGAGTTTGTCTCCACCTTTAAAACCCTCCAAAGTGCCTTTGTTGCTATCTCTATAAGCGATTGCTTCTTGGATATTGATGCCGTTTTCATTGTGATAAGCACCTGAGATATCTGATATTGCTACGATTTTCAGTCCTCTTTCTTCTAAAAGTTGGGAAGCCCAAGAGCCTACGTTACCAAATCCCTGAACTGCACAAGTAGCTTGGAATGGGTTGATTTTCAGTTTTTGCATGGCTGCCAAAGCAGTTACCATTACGCCTCTTCCTGTAGCTTCTGTCCTGCCCAAAGATCCTCCCAATACCAAGGGTTTTCCAGTGACTACCGCATTGATAGTAGTCCCTTTGGCTCTAGAGTACTCATCCATTAGCCAAGCCATTTCTCTAGGTCCTGTACCCATGTCAGGAGCAGGAATATCCTTGTCAGGGCCAAAGACATCCAGCATGGCTTTGGTGTAGCCTCTCATCAATCTTTCGATCTCACCGGCTGACATTTCTCTTGGGTTGCAGCGAACACCGCCTTTGCCACCGCCATAAGGAATATCTACTACCGCACATTTCCAGGTCATCCATGCAGCTAGGGCTTTTACTTCATCCAAGTGCACGTCAGGCGCAAATCGGATTCCCCCTTTTGCAGGACCTAAAATGTTGGAGTGGATTACCCGTATCCCTTCGAATACCTGAATTTTGCCGCTATCCATGGTGACAGGGATGGATACTATTACTTGTTTGGCGGGATTTTTCAGCACATTATAGACCTCGTCTGAGAGTCCAAGTTTTTCGGCTGCAAGGTTAAATCTTTCCATCATTGACTCCAGCGGATTTTCTTTATCCTTGATCGGAGCCGGTTCAATGTAAGCCATATTGGGTTTATTTAGTTGAGTTGTTCAATTATGATACAATATTAATTAGATTTTTAATTTTGATAAGGTTATTTTAAAAGATTTTCAAAAAGGTGGCAATAAATGGGGCTGATAATAACAATCCGTCAAAACGGTCCATGAATCCACCGTGCCCAGGAAGTATTTTTCCAGAGTCCTTTATAGCAATACTTCTTTTAAATAACGATTCAATCAGGTCTCCGTATGTACCTGCTATGATAATTATTGTGGCTATACAAAGCCATTGCCATTCTTGAATAGAATTGAAATACCTAGACAATACATAGCCAATTAAATAAGCGGAAGCCGCTCCACCCAAAAAACCTTCCCAGGATTTTTTTGGAGACACACGTTCAAACAGTTTCGTCTTTCCAAACTTTGTTCCCGCAAAGTACGCGCCAGTGTCAGATGCCCAAAGAATAAATAATGAACCAATGATAATTTCATAGTGAAAATTCTCATCTACTGAAAATGCCGCTACATTCAACATGGCAAATGGAACAGCTACATAGAAAATCCCCAGAAATGTGTAAGCGACACCTGTAAAGGGCTTTTTGTCAGATTTTCTATACAATTTGATGAAAAACACCAAAGATGCCAAGGGGAAAATCAGAAAGTAATATTTGTCAGCCAAATGGCCTATTTCAATAAAAAAGGAGAGACTGAAAATCACCAGCCCCAGGAATGTTCCAAAACTCTTTAGCGGAAGCATTCCATCCAAGCCGGAAAGTTTATAGAACTCCATCTGAGAAAATCCTAAAATCAATCCAAATATCACGAAATATATCCAAGGACTGTAAATAGACCCTGCTATAATGATGGTAGCACCTATCAGGGCAGTGATTACTCTTTGGCCTAAGTTACTGTAATTGTTGATATTGAAGCGGTCACGCATTCTAAAAGGTGATCTCATTCTTAACAATGTTTATGGCTATCAATGCTTCTGATGTAGGGACTAACACTTCATAGTGCCCGTGAATTTGATAGACTGACTCTTTTTTATTTAAAATTACAGCTTGAATATCATTCTCCTCCAAGACTCCTTTGACGATTTCCGCTCTCACTGGTGAACCGTCTTCATATACTTTTTGCCAATTCCTCATCTTGTTGGTTTTTGTTGTGGTGGTCCTTAAATATTTTGAATGCAATTATCATCAATACGAGACCTCCTGTAGCGTAAATAAAAGATATTTGTCCGGTTTCTTCTAAATCAAAATTTATTTTACCCAATTTGTTCAAATAAATCAGTAAAACAGTGAATGCATTGTTTAAAATATGGGCTATTACCGGATATACCAAACTACCTGAAAATATGTAAAGGTATCCAAATACCGCTCCCAGGATTAACCTAGGGAAAAAACCATAAAATTGCATGTGTATGGCTGAGAAAATAAAAGCTGTTAACCAAACCGCCACATGCACATTACCAGTGTAAATCTGGATTTTTGGTTGAAGCACACCTCTAAAGAAGATTTCCTCTCCCAGACCTGCCAAGATGCCGATGACAAGAATACCAGCTAAAAACTCACCTGTACTTTGGAAATCTGTAAGATAGCGGGTCATTTCCATAAGTTCATCCTCTTTTGCTCGCATCCATTGCTCGGCTCCCGAAAGGAATTCAGGAAGCTTAATGCTCATATTCCAGTCTATTAGAAGGCTGTTGAACAACATAGCACCGAACATCACGACAATCATAATTAAGAATCCGCTGAACTTATAGCGAAGGATCTGCTGTTGCATTCCAAACTTGGCTTTATCTACCAGCTTGGCTATCAGTATGGCAGCTATAACAAAGCCTAGTCCAGTTCCAAGTCCCTGCACCAATAGGAAAGCTTGTCTTCCTTTGTCGTAGTTTTGAGGGTTGGTAAGTAAGGCAGTTAATTCATCTAGAGAGATTCCATATAATGGAGGAATCAGAAGTACAGCCAGTCCTTGCAACAGCACCATGACTCCGAGAGTGATCAAAAACATGATGAAAAAAGACAAAAGCCAATATCTTGGGGTGGCAATTTGGGCTTGGGTTTTATAATTCTGCATAATTGGGGTAAATTTACACCAAAATTACAATTCAGTAGTGGTTAAAATAGGAAACTTAGAATTAGGCGAATTTCCACTTTTATTGGCTCCTATGGAGGATGTGAGTGATCCACCCTTCAGGGCCGTATGTAAGGAAAATGGCGCCGACTTGATGTACACGGAGTTTATAAGCTCAGAGGGCTTGATTCGTGATGCTGCCAAGAGTGTACAAAAACTTGATATTTTCGAATATGAAAGGCCTATAGGCATACAGATTTTCGGGAATGATATAGAGTCTATGCGAGAAGCGGCGGCCATTGCGGAAGCGGCTGGACCGGATATCTTGGACATAAACTATGGCTGCCCTGTCAATAAGGTTGCATGTAAAGGTGCTGGAGCGGGGATCCTGTTGGATATAGACAAGATGGTATCCATGACGGCCGAAATTGTCAATGCAGTCAAAATACCTGTGACTGTGAAAACAAGACTAGGCTGGTCTCAAGACACGATACGCATAGTGGAAGTGGCGGAAAGGTTACAGGATGTAGGTATACAAGCCATCAGCATTCACGCCAGGACCAGACAACAAATGTACAAAGGTGAAGCAGATTGGTCTTACCTCAATAAGGTCAAAGAGAATCCAAGGCTACATATTCCTGTGTTTGGCAATGGTGACATCGACAGTCCGGAAAAAGCTTTGGAATATAGAAATAAATATAATGTCGATGGCATGATGATAGGTAGAGCTTCTATAGGCTATCCATGGATTTTTAATGAAATCAAGCATTATTTCAAAACTGGAGAACACCTACCTGCTCCTGAATTGGCAGAAAGGATAGCTGTTACTAAAAAGCATTTGGATTTTTCGGTTCAGTGGAAGGGAGAAAAGCAGGGAATTCTTGAAATGAGAAGGCACTACACCAATTATTTCCGTGGTATGCCAAATTTCAAGCCTTTCCGTACCCGGATGGTGACCGCAGATACCTATGAAGAAGTATCGGCAATATTGAGCGAGGTACAGGAAGTTTTTGCCGATTATCAATTTTCTTGATTTTTAAAGAATTTCATGTGAAATAAGCAGCGAAAAGAATTTTATTTGCAACATCATATACTAGCAGGCAGGTATGGGGACTGAATCCTATGCCTGCTTGCTTATTTAGCAAAATTTTATTTCCCTTATTCAATATCCTCTATGTCAAGAGATTTGCAGTCCGAAAGTGCCTTGAAAGCTTGGGCTTTCCTTTTTGTTTTGGCTTTGATTTGGGGGAGTTCATTTATCTTGATCAAAAGAGGGCTAGAGGTGTTTTCACCTGGTGAGGTTGGTGCATTTCGGATCGTTGCGGCTGGTGTTTTCCTTTTGCCTTTATCATTACCTCGTTTGAAGACTTTAAATCGTCGACAGGTTAAAAATTTGATCGTCGTTGGTCTTGTCGGTAGTTTTATTCCTGCCTTTCTTTTTGCTAAGGCTCAGACACAATTAAGTTCATCACTTACAGGAGTATTTAATGCCATGACTCCTTTATTCGTGGTAATTATTGGAGCCTTGTTTTTTAATTCTAAGATTACTAGAAGAAATTCACTTGGCTTGTTTATAGCTTTTATTGGGGTCGTGTTGCTTTTGATAGTCAAGGAAGGTTCTGGATTTGGCACTTTTACTGATATCAATGCATATGCCTTTTTTGTTCTTCTGGCATGCGCCTGTTATGGACTTAACCTCAATATCATAAAATTCAGATTTGTTGAACTCAAACCAGTAGCCATTACTGCTATTTCCCTAACGATGGTTTTGCCAGTGGCTTTGATCTATCTGTTTGCATTTACCCAATTTTCTTTCAAACTTCTCCACGTAGATGGAGCAATGGTAGCGGCTGGTTACCTGACTATTTTGGGGGTTTTAGGTACAGCTTTGGCCTTGATTTTATTCAACGTGATGGTAAAAGTCGCCACGCCTGTTTTTGCAAGTTCAGTGACTTACCTTATTCCGATTGTTGCGATACTTTGGGGAGTATGGGATGGAGAGGTGTTGCTGCTTGGGCACTACATAGGTATTGCGGCAGTGATATTTGGCGTTTGGGTTGGTAATAGAAGGTAAGTTGGATTTACGATTTACGAATGACGATTTACGACCTGCAATTTAGCTAACCAACCTTTAACTTTTAACAAATTAACTTTTTAACCACCAAGTTATTAGTTCTTCATTTCGTCAGTTACACAATTCCTCATTTCATCAATTCTCCTAGCACGATAACATCCCAACTCAGGATAAGCCCAACTTTTAACCTTTAACAAATTAACTTTTAACCACTGAACCATCAGTTCATCGATTAGTCAATTAAATAATTAACCAGTTAAACAATTAATCAACAAAGCCTAATCCTCTTCCTCATCTTTAGGCCTTCTTTTAGGAATGGTTGGCTGACCCAGACCCAAGCTTCCTTTCAGACCAGAGAGTGTGGTTGTCCACCAATAATTGAAAATAAAGCGTGAATCATCCCTTTCTTCATAGATTTTAGACTTGACAGTATTTCTAAAGAGTTTTCTTGGGTTGTTACTTTTTACTGCAAAGACATTGAGTACAAAGGTTAAAATCCCCTTCCGTCCTCGACCTCTTTCTAAGGTCCTTTCATCCAATAATTCCAATTTCAGGTCCTGGTACAGAAGCGTCATCAATCCCACCGCGTCGTGATCTGTGGCTTTAAATGTCCATTCGGCGCTGTTTACCTGGCCTTCCAATGCCCTGAGAAAAGCATTATTTTCCAAAATAGGATTGATGATCCTCACATCAAATTCCCCCATTTTAGCGGCGATTTCCATTGGGTATGGGTGTTTAAACCTTAGTCTGGCCTGCATTGAAAGGTCTGCTTCTCCATATAATCTCGTATTCCCAATCAAAAATGCTTCCTGTATAGTGTATTCATTTCCTTCTTTTTCGAGGTGAAATGGCAAAAGAGAAATATTCATATTGTCAAAGAACATCATCCCCGGGATCATGCCATTTTCAGGAAATTCGGTGTAATCAACCCTACCATTGCTCAACTCCAAGGTGTCCAAACGTAGGGTAAATCCAGCTTTTTGCATCAGGGCTTGAGGCATTGGCCGGTATTTGTCTTCCTTCTTATCAAATCTTTTGTCCCGGAAAATATTAGCAACAGCATCAGAAACCAGTACTTTATCAGCGACAAAAATTTCTTCCTCCAACAATTTCTCCAGATCAGCCTTGAATATGGTGATTTCAGGGATTTTAATTGAAGCAACATCTGTCTGATACCCCACTTTTCTGGTATATGCATATTTGCCAAGCCGTGGTTCAAACATGATTTCCTTAAGTGTGATTTTCTCGTTTTCAAGACTTACCAGACCTACACTCACTTTATTGAGGCTATCTGCCAACAAAAATTCGAAGTCAGGAAAACTAAGGCTAAATTCCTTACGAAGTAGGTCTTTTGGACCTAATTCGTCTATTTTTGCCAGCTCGAGATCAAAGTCTGAAAGTATAAAATTCAGGTTTTTTATGCCTTGAGGATCTTTAGAGCCATCTTTTTGAAAAATAAATACATCACCTTCTATTATTTCAAATTCACCTACAATTAGTTTTTGTATCAATGAAGCGGCAGTATCACCTTCATTTTCTTCATCTTCACCTTTTTCTCTTGAAACCTGATCCGTAAAAATCTCAATGTCAGGTTTAAATAACCGCAATTCAGAAATCACCAATTCACCGCTTTCCTGCAATTCTGCCAAAGCATTTGTTTTGATCAATGCTGTAGGGATATGCCCTGACAATACAGGCATGCCTGGTTTTCCGCTTAAGTCTTTTGGGATTATTCTGAAATTGTTCAACAAAACACCCTCGTATCTTGTGTCCAACTCTACTTTTGAGAAAGTCACTTGATGTATACTGTCAGGCAATGTCAACCAAAATTCATCTATTTCCATGCTCAAACCACTAAAAAAGCCTGAGATATCACCTTTGCTGATTATAGCTGAGTCTAACAGGAAATCGTAAAAAGAAAGGTTGATGCCTGTATTGACCAACTCTCTCTGTGTGCCATTTTCCCGAAATGCCAACTTGAATTGTGCTTTTTCGGCCTGAATGGTGTCAATACTGATAACTTCTATGGTTTTTGGAAGAGAACGGTCTCTCCTAGGCCTTCTTGTAGGATTATTGTCATCTTCGTCAAGGTCATTGTTGATCAAGATATTCACATCAGATCCGGTAAATTTTGCCATCTCTAAGGTCAATTCATTGTCAAAAAGGAATCCTTCCAAATCCACCCCTCTAAATGCCATTTCGGGAATATTTACCGAGACTCGGGTTTTGTCGGTGAAATTCCTTCGGGGATTTAGGCTGACATTAGAAGCTATAATCTCTTCCCTTGCTGTATTGAATCTGATACGGTCAGCAAGGATATTATACTTTCCGTCTGCAATGTTGAAGACATAATTATTCAGTTGGAGGTCGACTTCTTCAGAAAACAAAGATCTTAGCTCATCAGGTGAAGCATCTTTGTTGAGGTAAAAGTTCTTCACCGCTATGGAAATATTCTCTTCTGCAAATGTCCGGATTCTGTCTCTTACATAATTTTCATAATTGAGGGATCCCTGTTGTAAGGAAAGGCGGTCCACTTTTATTTCCGAGAAATAATTGGTCAAAAGTTCCAAAATCTCTTGCTGATCTACTCCTTCCCTATCTTCATCACGTTCACCCGGTCTATGTTGGATTATGCTGATTTTTGGAGACGGAACCCTGATATCCCGGATATTTAGAATTCCTTCAAAATAAGCTTTTCTGATATCCACTCCCGTTGCTGAGAATTTGGGAACGAATATATCTAAGGTTGTTTTCTTGCCATATCGATCCAAAGTGGCCTGAATCTGGGAGCGGTCAAATGGCTCAAGAGCAAAACCGTCAATGCTTATCAAGGATCTTTTAGTATCCAGGAAAACCCGATCTGCCTTGAAAACATGGAGGTTATCGGCAAGTTTTAAGGCATACTCTTGTAATTCCAACTCCAGGTTGTCTGCCCAGAAAAAGCTCTTGGAATCGGACTCTTCTGTCTTTGAGTCAAGCGCAAAATTTTCCAAAATCAAATTGACCTTTCCAAATGAAAGGCTGTCTTGTCTCATTCTGACCCTGTTGTCTACTATAAGTGACCCTTCCTTGATCTCAAATCTATTGACGTAGATTCCCTCCAAAAACTCCCCATAGATATCATTGATATTGAACTCCCCTGACTGGTCTTGCTTACCTTGTACATCCCTGAGCAAGATTTCCGGTTGTTCAATAGTCATATTCTGAATATCGATAATGCCTTGATTGTAAATCTTCTTGAGGTTAGCTTCTGATATGGTCAAGTTTGGGACTTGTATGTCTAGCAGGGTTTTGTTTCTTTCCGGTTCATACTTATGAGAAGGATAAAGATGAAATCCGTCTATCTGAATGTTATCTTCAAAAGAAGAAAGCAACACATGAGCTCCACTGACCTGATGAATGCTGTCACCCAAAATCAACTCCACATCAAAAAGTTCTACAGAAGCATTATCCGCATAGAAAAATTGGTTTTGTTTTTTGGAACTGTCGGGGCCTACATAGAATTCCTCCATCTTGAAATCAATTCTTTCGGCTTTTATCATGTGGGAATCTCTGTTGTCAGCACGTCTTTGGCTAAATCTCCCTTGCTCAATATCGAACTCATCAATAAAAATAGATTTTAATATACCTTCTATCAGGTCGTAGAGTTCGAAATTCCCCATCTCCCCATTTCTACTAGCAGTCCTTCTTGTATATAGGTCAAACTTAGGTTTTTGAAGCATGAGTTTACCTATTTCTACTTCTGAGGTATAAAAGACCTTGTTGATATCTGCATCTGAGAGCAACAAATCGTCTAATTCTACTTCGAAGTATGTTTCGGAAAACCTGGTAAAATCAGGGTCAATTTTGAGATCTTTACCTTTGATATACTGCTCTAGCGAAGAAACTTCTATTTCACCTGCAGAAACAGTGTGCACACTATCTGCAAGTAAAACCTGAAAATTGTCCATGTCAAAAGCGAATCCTTCAGCGTTGAAGGGTGTTTCCGGAAATCTTTCCTGAAGGAGCTGAATATCCCTGATATATAGGTTGGAGTTTTCAGCTTTGATGGATTTTTGGGCGATAAAATTTTTAAGCAGCACATCAGCATCATGAATCTGCATGCTGCGGATTCTAATCTCCTGAAGCCTTGAGCCAAGGAAAGACTTTTTTATTTCTTTTTGCAAGATTTCCAAGGGTGATTCATCAAGTTCTTCTTCCAAAATCCCCTCTATTTTTAACCTAAAATCTAATTCAGGGCTATTCAGTGTCAAGTTTCCAATGACTATTTCCCGTTTTCTGAAAAGATAATTCATACCCGTAACAGACAATTGGGGGATATCTGCCCGGTAAAAGGCCGTACTGTCAAGCTCATCAAAGACCTCTTCTATGGGGTTAATTTTCAAACCGATGATGTGAACGCCCCTTTCGAGCAAGGAAATATAAAAGCGGTCAAAATCGATTTCATATTTGTTTTCAGAGGCTTCGCTGACCTTTTCTTTGAGATAATTGCGAAGTAAAAAATCAGAACTGAAATAAACGGTAACTTGAATAATGGCAAGTATAAGCAGCACTGATCCTGCAATACGTAGGTATCGCTTTTTTAGAAAATTCTTTAGCTTGGATGTGGTACTTGGCTTTTCCATAGAAAAAACTATGAAAGTAAAAGTAATATAAAAGCATTGGAAAAATAGAAATTCAGGCTTTGATTTTAAGGTAATAAAAAGAGGCACGCTGTAGATTTATTTTAAGAATCCAACGTGCCTCAGTCATATATAACCCAAATACTTTTGCTGTAGGAGAAGGATTCGAACCTCCACGGAGTTGTTAGGCCACATCAGAGCTCTTGACGCGCTTTATCCTTTCTCAATTAAAAATTGAGCTCTCCACCCCCGAGACAGGAGGGCATGTCTGCCAGTTTCATCATCCTACAATTTAAATTTTGCGAGTTGGATCTTTTACCAATACGCTCACTTTTCTAAGAAGTCAATTGCTGTGATTTCTAATCTTCAGCATTCTGTTTTATTCTCTAAAGAAGAGAAAAAAAGAAATTACTCTCTTATTTAGTGACCCAAAATTAGCAAAGTGGTTGATTTGTTAATAATTATTTAAAAAAAATGAGAAAAAAATATATTATAATTAATATAATGGGTATTTGAATATCAAATTGATAATATAACTTCTGAATTGTACAGATTTTTGTGAAATTTTCAATGGCTTTGGTAGCTATAAAAAGCAAAAAGCTGCGAAACAAGATTTCACAGCTTTAGTCAATTAACAATAAACCCAAAATAACCTGATGTAAGAGAAGGATTTGCACCTCCGGTCAGTTGACCTCTCTTTTGCATTCTTACATGTGATGTTGAAGTTTTTTACTGTATCAACATTACAAATGTAAGCCATGTCTGTATATTTTAAAAATCCTGTAAAGAATTAGCTAAAAATTTACAGTATTTTTAAAATTAACATAAAAAATTAAAAAATCGTTATACTACAACGATTGCGGAACATCTTGTTTTGAAAACTTGGTAATGGATTTCGAGTTTCCAAAACCCGAAATCCCTCAATTGTTTCTTAGAATTCTGGAAAACTCACCAAAAAGTGATTCAGCTTATTGCTTATTCATAATTCACATAGTTTTCCCATTTGTTTACCACAGCGGTAAAGTCTTCAGGCAATGGACTTTCGAAATATATTTTCTCGCCAGTCACCGGGTGTGTGAAGCCCAAAGATTTGGCGTGCAATGCCTGCCTCGGTAGCATATCAAAGCAATTTTTGACAAAAGACTTATATTTTGAGAATTGAGTCCCTTTTCGGATTTTATCTCCTCCATACATCGCATCATTGAAAAGAGGATGGTTGATGTGCTTCATGTGCGCCCGGATTTGATGGGTGCGTCCAGTCTCAAGGTTGCATTGTACGAGGGATACATACCTCAGACGTTGCAGTACCTTCCAATGGGTGATGGCATGTTTGCCCTGATCACCATCGGGAAAGGTGTCCACAATTCTCCTGTCTTTGGCACTTCTGCCTACATGGGCATTGATGGTGCCCTGATCTTCGTTTGGCTCTCCCCATACCAAAGCGATGTAAGTCCTTTCGATCGAGTGGTGAAAAAACTGATGTGCAAGGTGTGTCATGGCATCTTCGGTTTTGGCTATCACCAAAAGACCTGAAGTATCCTTGTCAATTCTATGGACCAAACCAGGCCTGCCAGTATTGCCCGGCATTGTAGGAAGTTGGTTGAAATAATACACCAAAGCATTTACCAGGGTGCCCGTCCAGTTCCCGTGCGCAGGGTGTACAACCATTCCAGCAGGTTTGTTTACAATCATCAAGGATTCATCCTCATAAACAATATTCAAGGGGATGTCTTCAGGAACAACCTCAGTATGCATCACCGGCCTTTCCAGATATATGCGGATGCTATCAAGTGGTTTGATTTTGTAGTTGGATTTGACCTGCTTGTCATTGACCAAGACATGGCCTGCGTCTATGGCCTGTTGCAATTTGTTGCGGGTAGCATTGGCTATTTTATCTGTCAAAAACTTGTCTATCCGTATTTGTGTCTGACCTTTGTCTATGTTAAAATGAAAGTGCTCGAATAATTCAACTTCTTCATCTTCTAAATTTCCCTCATCTTTGTAGTCTACCATCTTGCAAAAATAAGCGCATTTGGGGAAGTTTCGGATATTTGTCCTAGTTTTCAATAGAATCAATGCTGCTTCCTACACAAATAGCCACCCAAGAGCTCCATGCTGAACTGCTTTCAGCCTTTGACTTAAGACTTTTTATACGTCGACTTGATCAAATCCACCCTTTGGTTTCTGGGAATAAGTTTTTCAAATTGAAATACAACCTCTTTCAGGCAAAAAATGAAGGCAAAAATAGGCTTTTGACTTTTGGAGGGGCATTTTCCAATCACATTCATGCTTTGTCAGCTGCAGCCAAAGAGGAGGGTTTTCAAGCTATAGGTGTCATTAGAGGAGAAGAGATTTTCCCTTTGAATCCAACACTTGGGTTTGCTCAGCAAAATGGGATGATACTACATTTCGTGGATCGTAGTTCTTTTAGAGACAAAAACAAGCCAGAATTCATCAATGAGCTTAGAAGGCACTTTGGAGATTTCTACCTGATTCCCGAAGGAGGCACCAATAGCTTGGCCATTGAAGGAACAGCTGAAATCCTGAAAAAAGCGGATGATATTTTTACTCACATTGCCTGTAGTATTGGTACGGGTGGCACCATTTCAGGACTTGCCCAGTCTATGAATAAAGGCCAGCATTTGCTCGGTTTTTCTTCCTTGAAGGGGGACTTTATCCACCAAGAAATAAAGGAATTACTCATTAGGGAAGGTATTGTTCCAAAGGGGGAGTTCACCATTTTGGACTCTTATCATTTTGGTGGATATGGGAAATTCAAGCCTGAATTGATCAAATTTTTAAAAGAGTTTTATGGTCAATTTCAAATTCCTTTAGACCCGGTTTACACCGGTAAAATGATGTATGGCCTTTTTGATTTGATACAAAAAAACTACTTCCCAAGAGGCAGCAGAATCCTCTGTATGCACACAGGAGGCCTTCAAGGTGTAGCTGGTTTCAATCAGCGTTTTGGTGAGGACCTTCCTTCAAAGTAAAATAATCCTCGATTTCCTGAGGTACAATTTTGATTACATTAGCCAAAACTAGCCTTACCAGAGTTTTGGAAGCCACATACCGAGGTAATTTGGCCAACTTTTGGAATTGCTTTACCGTGACTTTCCCCTCTTCAGCTAATTCGCGCATAAGGATGGTCTCTTTTTCACCATAAGTGAAAACAATGTCTTTTGGGTTTTTTCCCCTTCTTATAATTTCCCAAACTTCCTTACTGGCTTGGATGCTTCTGTCAGCCACCCTTACAAATGTTTTTCTTTTTTCTCCTTCCAGTAAAAAGTGCGGCCTGTTTGGGGATTTATTAAATGAAAAAACGGCAACTCCTTTTTTTGGATTGAGTTTGACCACATCGATTTTGTATGTTAGCTCAGGTTTGATGATTTCTGCAATTGCCTTTTCCATCACATAGACCTCCTCCTCGATAAACCTCTGCCCACTCACAGAGCCATCGTCGTCCACGCCTATCATCAGGTATCCGCCTTCAGTATTAGCCAAAGCAATTACTTCACGTGCAATTTTTTCAGGAAATGCCGCTTTTTTTTTGAATTCAACCTTCAAACCTTCTCCTTGTTGCGCTATCTTTTGAATATCCTGTAAGGTCATGTTTCGATGGATTAATTTGAAGTAATTTGATCTTGTCTTTTCGGGTTTTTAAAATTAAGCATTTACAGAAAGAAAATGACAGAATGGTCAGCGTTATACTGAACGGAGCCTACCTACTGTAGGCAAGCTTGCGGAGGTGAAGGATCTCCAAGCTTGAAAGAAAGAGACCCCCCGAATCCCGATATCCCGATATTTATCGGGACGGGACGGAGAAGGCTTTCCTACGTCAATTTGACGACCATTTCAAATTTGTCATCGATAGATAGGTGGAGTATCAGGAAGTCCTATTTGTATATATCATTTGTTGACCTTCTTGAGATGTTTCCTTCGTCAGCATGACGCCATATGGTATGACAAGAGTAGATTAAATTCCCCTTTCAAGTTCTGAAAGCCTGTTCTTGAGCCCTTGCCATTCGTCTCTCAGTCTTGCGGCTTCCATAAAGTTCAGCTCTTTGGCTGCCTTCTCCATTTGTTTTTGGGTTTGAGTGATCAGCTTTTCCAGTTTGTCTTTGCTGAGGTATTGTACCAATGGATCTGCAGCCACCAAAGCTTCGGCATTTGTCGTGTCCTCATACATTTTTGCGTTGCGCTTGCTGTCGGCAACTTTGGTTTGACCTAGGATTCTATCCTTGGACTTGAGGATAGTTTTTGGAGTAATTCCATGTTTAAGGTTGTATTCAATTTGAAGGCTTCTTCTTCGATTGGTTTCATCCATCGCCATTTGCATGGAATGCGTAATCTTATCTGCATACATGATCACTTTGCCGTTTTCATTCCTCGCAGCACGGCCTATAGTCTGCACGAGAGAACGTTCATTTCTCAAGAAACCTTCTTTGTCCGCATCAAGAATTGCCACCAATGAAACTTCCGGTAGGTCAAGACCTTCTCTCAATAAGTTGACACCCACCAGTACATCAAAGACACCAAGTCTAAGTTCTCTCAGAATCTCGACCCGATCGAGGGGTTTTACTTCAGAGTGTATGTACCTGCTTTTTACACCGGCTCTTTCGAGATACTTTTGAAGCTCTTCGGCCATTCTTTTGGTCAAAGTAGTGACCAAGACACGGGCTTCGGATTTGATTGTTTCGTCAATTTCTTCCAAGAGGTCATCAATCTGATTTGCACTTGGCCTGACATCGATCACAGGATCTAGTAGTCCTGTTGGACGAATGATCTGTTCCACGACGATACCTTCAGTCTGTGCGAGCTCATAATCTGCCGGTGTGGCACTCACGTAAATGACTTGGTTGATCAGCGTTTCAAATTCGTCAAAATTCAGAGGTCGATTATCCAAAGCGGATGGTAAACGGAAACCATAATCCACCAGGTTTACCTTACGAGAGCGGTCTCCGCCCCACATACCCCTAACCTGCGGGATGGTCACGTGGCTTTCATCAATGACCATCAAATAGTCATCAGGAAAATAATCCAACAAACAGAAAGGCCTGGTTCCGGCAACTCTACGGTCAAAATACCTGGAGTAGTTTTCCACTCCTGAACAGTAGCCTAGTTCGCGGATCATTTCCAAATCAAATTCAGTCCTTTCCCTTAGCCTCTTGGCCTCGATCAGTTTCATGTCTTTTTCAAAGAAAGAAACCTGGGCCATCAAGTCATCCTGGATCTCGTGAATGGCAGTGTCAATGACATCCCTTCCAGTTACAAATAGATTTGCAGGGAAAATTGAGATTAGTTTTTCATCGGATAGCTTTTTGCCTGATGCGGGATCTATTCGTTGGATGGCTTCAATTTCATCTCCCCAAAAGAAAATCCTATAGCCGAAATCTGCATAGGCCACAAAAATATCAACTGTATCCCCTTTTACCCGAAATGTACCATGGGTCAAATCCTGATTGGTGCGGCTATAAAGGATATCCACCAATTTGAAAAGCAATTGGTTTCTGGGTATCCTATCACCTTCCTGAAGTCGGATGACATTTTTTCCAAACTCTTCGGGATTTCCAATACCATAAATACAGGAAACAGAAGCTACTACGATAACATCCCTTCTTCCCGAAAGTAATGCTGAAGTGGCGCTGAGTCTTAATTTTTCAATCTCTTCGTTGATGGAGAGGTCTTTTTCTATATAAGTACCACTTGTAGGTATAAAAGCCTCTGGCTGGTAATAGTCATAGTAGGAAATAAAGTATTCTACTGCGTTTTCCGGGAAAAACTGTTTGAATTCCCCGTACAATTGGGCTGCCAAGGTTTTGTTGTGGCATAGTACGAGAGTAGGTTTTTGGACTTGTTGGACCAAATTGGCAACTGTAAATGTTTTTCCAGATCCCGTCACCCCCAAAAGTACCTGTGCCCTGTCTCCCTCATTGACACCCGCTACCAATTGCCTGATGGCTTCCGGTTGATCACCGGTGGGCTTAAAATCTGATTGTAAGTTGAAATCCATAGGTTTTTTTCCTGATTAGCTATAACAAGTCTGCACCCCAAAATAGTTTGGATTTCCCCATTATTACTTGGGAGCCTGAATTGAAAACTTTTCTAAGTTGTAATATAGAAAATTTGTCCTCAGAAGGATGATCAACAATAAAGGCACAATACTAGGGTGAAAGGATTGTATTCCAAATACCCAGAAAACCAATGCCAGATTTGCCAAAACCAAAGCAAAAAGCAAATATTTTTTAAGCCATGGTTTTACTTGCTTTTGTAAGAGCGCCAAGGCTAATAGCAGGTGACCAGGGAATGCCCATAGAATGTTCCAGTTACTTTTTGTTTGGGAGTGGAAAGTGAAAAACCACAAGACTACAATCAACAGCCCCAACAAGCCTAAAATAGCGAAGAATGTGATGTCAAAAGCCTTGAAAATCCTCTTTTTCTTATACCCGACCACTGTGATTGCCATGACCAAAATTGCCAAAACCCACCACAATACGTAAGGATTGAACAAGTCGGTCTGGCTTGGCCGAGGAGGAAAGCTGAGGATGACCGATTCTTCTTTTACCAAGGTTCTCGTCGGCCCGTCTCCAACGATCACAGCCCTTCCAAAAGCCGCTTCCATATAATCAGGTAAGAACTGTTTTTCCCTTTCACTTGCATAATCATCTATGACAGCGCCTAATGCAAGGTCGATCCCAAAGTCAGCCCAAGGCAAGGGGTACACATACTCATCTATCAGCTCCCGAAAAGTTTTCTTTTCAGGATTGACGTTTTCGTTCCAATCCAATTGATTGCCTAGAATCTCTTCCATGGCATCACGGATTCTGGTGGCGCAATTGTCATAAAAGAAATCATACCTGTAAAATCGGTTTTCCGGTTGGTAATTTTCTTCCAAAAATGAGACAAGCTTAGAGGCTTGTTCAGGACTCAGGTCCAACACCTGTTCACGCATGTTTCTTTGAAAATAGTTGTATTCGACCTGAAATCGGTCAAAGGTGGATACACTGAGCATATAATCCAAGGTTCGCTGTGTAAACTTTACGTAGAAGTATGGGGTGTTGAAATCGAAAGTACCGTAGTTGAAAACCAAGTCTTGACCACTAGCGGCATCTTGCACACGAAAGGCACTGTGACCAAAAGCGGAATAGAGTTCATCTCCCGGATCGCAGGTGAGCAAACTTATCCTGTATTGTTGGGCGGAAGCCAAAAAAATAACCGAATAAATAAACGGATAAACGAGCAGTATCTTTTTCAATTTGGACAGCATCAATCTATTTTTAACAGGCTTTTAATTTTTTGAAACGATGACTAAAAGGAAAATGATATATGGCCACTGCCTCCGTCATCCGGCACGAATTTACTTTATTATTGGATTTTTTTATGGGCTCAGTCTGATTAATCCTGTTTTTGCCCAAATCGCCTTGCAAATAGGAGATTTTCGTACGATTGGAACTGGGGACTTTGACAATCCTGCCATCTGGGAGACTTGGGATGGATTGGCTTGGCAGGCAGCTACAGTAAAACCCGGGATGATGAATACGATTTTTGTCGATCAGGGGCATGAGGTCAGGCTCACAGCGGATGAAGAAGTAAATCATGTGTATCTGTATAGTGCCGCTTTACCTGGGAGAAAGTTGAACCTTCAGACCTTTGAATTGCATGTATATGGCTCCCTGAGAGGGATGCACAAACCGACAGGAGATTTTGAAATTAATAACCTGGCCAATGCTTCAATTGATTGGATTTACCCACAGAGTGGGAAAATAGTCTTTAAAGGCAATTCGAGAATTGTCGTAGATCGCTCTAGTTGGTCTGCGCAAACAAATAATAGTAGGTACCAAGTGGTATTCGATGCATTGCCTGGAGAGACCTTGACTGTGAACTCAGCATTTAAAGCCAATGTGTTTGTTGTAAACTCAGGCACTGTTCTTCAAACAGTAAACAATGAAGGAATCCCTGCATGTTCTACCTTTTCATTCAACAATCAAGTGGCTTTTAATGGAAGTGGGCCTTATGGCAATCTAATTATCGAACCAAATGCTACTTTGATTTCTGAATGCTCTGCCCCTCTGGACCAATTGGTAAGAAGGTCAGTTTCCATACCTGCGGCACTTATACATCTGAAACCTGGAGGCAATTTGGTGTTTTTAGGGAATGAACCAATAATGGAATCTGCTGATTTCCAACTTGAAGGTAATGTTTATTACCGTTCCAATGCCGGAACTCAGGTACTTGTCAGCTCTACCATGGCGGCTGCCATTCAACCAAAAAAGTACCACAACCTGATTTTTGAAAACAATGCTCAAAAACTTTTAATAGACTCACTTTTTCTCAGTGGGGATCTGGCAAGACTATCCGGTGGAGATATAGTGGATGCCCCTTCTTATCTTAATTTTCAGGGAGACGCAGTACAACAAGTGGTTGGGTTGAACTTTGATTTCACACAAGTAGAAATCAATAAATCAGGAGGCAGGCTTGTCATGGACTCCGATATGCGCATCAAGACCAATTTTTTTCATCGGAATGGTCAAATTGATTTCAATGGGTTTGACCTTTACTTCAATACAGATGGGGCAGGTGTATATGAGTATGAAGGTGGGCAATGGCTCAATTTAAATAGAATGACATATAACTTTCTCCCGACTGTTTTGAACGTAGGAAATGCGTCTTTCCCTTTTGAAGATGCATATCAGGGAGGAGTTAGAAGGTTGAGATTGAATGGAAATTCCCCTGGAGGAAATCTGTCTTTAAGGTTTTTCGAAATTCCGGGGGCGAACTGGGATCCAAACTTTGATGATGTCGATGGAAGTCCGATTCTCTATCAATTGAACAGTTACTTTGAGTTTTCGGGACTTTCTGCTTCATCAGACCCTATCGAACTTCGGATTGCTGCAGAAAACCTGATCGTAGATGAAGTAGATGACATCAGAATAGTCGGGAATGGCTTGGCAGCTCCTGGTGTTCACCTGCCTGGTGTGGATGCGGATACTTTGTGGGCTAGGAGGTCCTTGGAATTTGCAGAGCTTGATGGCAATACTTTTACAATCGGTAGCTACAGACAGATGTCAATTTTACCATTGACTTGGGTGGGTGTAGAAGCAAAGATGGAAAAGGGTGAAATCGTCGTTCGATGGTCCACAGCACAGGAAAAGGGCAACGAGAAGTTTATCTTGTATCGGGCAAAAGACAAGAGGTTGGAATTTGAAAAGATAGCAGAAATCCCTTCCAGAGGCGATCGTGAGGGGATTCAAGAGTACAATTACCGTTATATTGAAAAACTCCATGAAGCTCCCTATTTTCAATTGGAACAAGTGGAAATCGATGGGAAGAGCAGTTTTTCGGAAGTGTTCAGGTTAGGTGGTGAGATTGAAAGTTTCACCAGTCCCACCAAGGTTTTTCCAAATCCATATGTCTCAGGAAAAATCAATTTTGTGTTGCCACCAAACCTGGGCTCTGAGGACGTTATGATTTCAGTTTTTGGAATCAGCGGAGAACAGCATTTTTCGCTTGGTTTGGAGTCACCTGATTTAGAAGAAAAATTCTCAAGATTGCCCAAGGGGATTTTTGTGATCCAGTTGGAAGCTCCCGGTTTTCAGGATAGGTTGAAATTTTGGAAGAGGTAAACAGATTGAAGATTTGGCTAAATGAGCAGTTATGAATTAGCCTATTCAAGTCGCTTCAAAAAGGATTATATGAAACCTCATAAGTTGACGGGAAATTATTTAGGAACTTGGGAATGTCACATTCTCCATGGCTTGCTTCTGATTTGGCAGCAAACTGAAAGTCCAAAAGAGATTTACTTGATGCGACTTGGCTCTCATTCCGAATGGAATGGGACTTATATTAGTATGTGTTTTTTTCTTTGGGATCATTGGTAAACTTCTCTTACAGGCATTTACAAGACCTTTTTTGAACACCTCTTCAAAAAGTGGAATGCCAGATCATCAGGTAAGACTTTTAGATTTCTTTAGCTCAGGTTTCCTCTTTATCGGATTGGGATCCTTTGTCAGTGAACTCATTTTTTATTCCTCAATTGGAGTCATTCCAATTACTTTAATGCTTTTTGGAGTTTCCATCTATCTGGGGACCCATTATATAAGTGGGAGAGATTGGTTTTTTAATCAATGAAGTGACGATTATTGTTTTTAGGTAGCTAATTCTCTTTAATAATTAAGTATTTCCGCCATTCATCTTAGATTAATTTTTTAATTTGGTCG
Organism: Mongoliibacter ruber; assembly: GCF_003003005.1. Lineage (GTDB taxonomy): Bacteria > Bacteroidota > Bacteroidia > Cytophagales > Cyclobacteriaceae > Mongoliibacter > Mongoliibacter ruber. The sequence goes on along the minus strand of NZ_PVTR01000010.1, from coordinate 30,790 downwards.
CTCAACCCTAGATAACCTATGACCTTTGTTTTTGTATTGATCAGTATAGCAGTATTGGTATTGCTGATTACTTGGCTTAAATTCAATCCTTTCCTCGCCTTTCTGATTTCATCCATCCTAGCTGGATTTCTGATGGGCATTCCACCAGAACAGATTGCGGGATCTATACAAAAAGGGATTGGAGGCCTCTTGGGCGATCTGGTGATCGTCATCGTGATGGGGGCTATGCTTGGTAAACTCGTGGCAGAAAGTGGTGCAGCCCAAAGAATATCCGACACTTTGATGTCCATTTTTGGGATCAAAAATGTCACATGGGCCATGATGGTGACAGGCTTGGTGGTAGGTATTCCCTTGTTTTACAATGTAGGGTTCGTCTTGCTGATTCCATTGGTATTTACCGTGTCTTATAGATTCAAATTGCCAGCTGTTTATGTGGGGATTCCATTATTGGCTGCATTGTCGGTTACCCATGGATTTCTTCCTCCTCATCCCTCTCCGGCCGCCTTGGTAGCACAGTTTGGCGCCAATATGGGCTTGACCCTTGCTTACGGGATTCTTATCGCTGTACCAACAATTATTGTAGCAGGGCCGATTTTTGCCAAGTTTCTTAAAAATATTGATGCCAAACCTTTGGAAATTTTTCAAGCAAAGGCCAAACCAGAGGAGGAGTTGCCAAGTGTCTTCAACAGCTTCTTTTCAGCACTTTTTCCTGTGTTTTTCCTTATCGGTACTACGATTCTGACTTTGAATATGTCCGAGTCTAGCGCTATCTATCCTTATATCCAGTTTGTCGGAGACCCGGGAATGGTGATGCTGATTTCTTTACTCTTAGCAACCTACACGCTTGGTATGAGGATGAATTTCAAGATCCCAAAATTGATGGACTTGTATGTGGTAGCCACAAAAGACGTAGCCATGATTTTATTGATTATTGGTGGGGCAGGTGCTTTGAAACAGGTTTTGATGGATTCTGGTGTCAGCCTTGAAATCGCCGATGCACTACAGGGATGGGATATTCACCCGCTTGTTTTGGCATGGGTGATTACTGCATTGATCAGGGTTGCGGTTGGTTCAGCTACAGTTGCGGGATTGACAACAGCAGGGATTATTGCTCCCATAGTAAGTACAGCTGGTGTAGATCCAAATTTACTTGTGCTATCCATAGGTGCTGGTAGTTTGATGTTTTCGCATTTCAATGATGCTGGATTTTGGTTATTCAAAGAGTATTTCAATGTCAGTGTGAAAGACACCATCAAGTCTTGGTCTGTGATGGAAACCATAGTGGCTGTGGTAGGACTAATGGGAGTAATGATTTTAGATATTTTTATTTAAATCCTTTAGTGTAAAATTCAGTCTCAGGTTAGGAATTTGATTGAAAATTGGTCAAAATAGAATGGAATTTTAAAAAGTATAAATTGAATAAAATATGAGTTCAGCTGAAGAGAATTTTGCAGAGTCAGGATTGATTTTACCACCACCACCAAAGCCACTTGGAGTTTACAAGCCATGCCTTGTTGATGGTAAGTACCTTTACCTTTCTGGACATGGCACTGTCAAAGAAGATGGTACTTTGATCATTGGTAGAATCGGTGAGGACATGGATATTGAGGCTGGAAAATTGGCCGCTAGGCAAGTTGGTTTAGCCATGTTGTCGACGATAAAAGCCAATTTAGGATCATTGAATAGGGTCAAAAGGGTCATAAAAGTTTTGGGGATGGTCAATGCTACACCGGATTTTGAGCGCCACCCTTACGTGATCAATGGCTGTTCTGAACTCTTCGCAGTAGTCTGGGGTCATGAAAACGGAGTGGGGGTGCGGAGTGCAGTTGGAATGGCTACCCTACCAGATAACATTCCTGTTGAAATTGAAGCGATGTTTGAATTGAAATAGTTTTATGAAGCGGAAGGCCAAAGATGGATTTTCTTGAAATTTAAATTTTGGACTTCTATTTTGTGGTTTATTGCCATTATTTAGAATTCCTGGATATATAAATAATAGCTTTATTTCCTCAATCCCCTTTTAGCTTTATTCAAACCCCAATCTAAAATCTTAAATCTAAGATCTAAAGTCTAAATCTAAGATCTACAATCTAAAATCTAACTCCCCATGTTCACCATAGATGCCCACCTAGACCTCAGTATGAATGCCATGGAATGGAACCGGGACTTGCGCAAACCTGTCCATGAGATCAATGCCCGAGAAAAAGGCTTGGCCGATAAACCCGACAGGGAGAGGGCAGTGGTGTCTTTGCCTGATCTCAGAAATGGAAATATTGGTCTGGTAGTAGCGACACAAATAGCCAGATATGTTGCAGCTGGGAATCCACTTCCCGGCTGGCATTCCCCTGAACAAGCCTGGGCACAAACACAAGGGCAGTTGGCTTGGTATAAGGCCATGGAGGAGGCTGGAGAGATGGTTCAAATCAAAGATTTGGAGGGCTTGGAAAAGCATATCAACCTCTGGCTGCATGAATTGCCCTGGACTACAAAGCCAATCGGGTATATCCTTTCTTTGGAAGGTGCAGACTCTATCGTAGACGTGAGCTATCTACAAAAAGCTTATGATTATGGTCTCCGAGCCTTGGGCCTTTCCCATTATGGTCCCGGCAGATATGCTAATGGTACAGATGCTACTGGAGGATTGGGTCCGGACGGTCCTGCCCTCTTGAAAGAAATGGAAAGGTTAAACATTATTCTGGACGCAACCCATCTTTGTGATGACAGCTTTTGGGAAGCAATGGATATTTTTAATGGGCATGTATGGGCAAGTCATAACAACTGCCGCAGTTTGGTTGATCATAACCGTCAGTTTTCCGATGAACAGATCAGGGTTTTGATTGAAAAAGGGGCTGTGATAGGTGGAGCCATGGATGCTTGGATGATGGTACCTGATTGGAAGCGTGGTGTCTCAGACCCCAAAAGCATGGATTGTAACCTGGAAAAACTGATCGATCATATGGACCATATCTGCCAATTGGCAGGAAATGCAAATCATATTGGAATTGGGTCGGATTTGGATGGAGGCTTTGGCAGAGAGCAATGCCCTTATGATATCGAGACCATAGCCGATCTTCAAAAAATCCCTGATTTATTGGCAAAAAGAGGTTATTCCACAAAGGAAATAGAGAACGTCATGTTTGGTAACTGGTTGAGATTTCTGAAGAAGGCCTGGAAAAATGAAGCCATTGTCAAAGAATGACAATGGCCTTACCACCAACAATATTGGTTTGAATTAATCTCTCCCTTTTTTGTCGTCCTTTTTCGCTTTTTTCTCAGCTCGCTTTTCTTTGAGATTTTTCTCAGGCTTCTTTTTCTCAGCCTTTTTCACTGTTTTTTCCTTGGACATAGTTTTCAGATTTTAAGAAAGTTACAGGTAAAAAAGGAGATTTCATATTTAGACCGATACTTATTTGGAAAGGTGATTTAGCAAAGGTATTACACACCTGGCAAGCATCGATCATTGTTTTTTCGTATTAAGATTTCTGACAATTTGGATACCCATACATTATTGGATGCTCGTGTAGTGATAGTTTTCGTTACTCAGGTTTGTGAGTTTGATTTTTGATATTTGGTAAAAATCCATAAAAAAATACTTGTTGTGCTGAGATATAATTGAGAAGCTAGGTTTAGTTAACCTATTGAAAAACAGGGAATAAATTTCAGATATTGTTCTAAAAAAGTTAAATTGAGTTTGATTTTTCATAAAACTATTTTTCTCATGTCGAATTCTGAAAATTACACGCTGACTTTAAGTCCAACATCAAGAAATCATTCACAAATCACAAAGCTTTTAACCAGATTGACGGGAAATGCATTTCAAGCCAGAAAAATTTCAACTTTAGGTGGTGAAATTCCCTTGGCGTTTTCAAAGTCCAAAGCTGAAGAAGAAGCTGCCAAGTTTCGTGCCTTGGGCGCTGTAATAGAAATGCAAGAAACTGCAATCAATGCCTATGGACTTCAATATGCCGTGATGCTAATTGATGGAGGACAAAAAAAAGTAGAGGTTATCAAGGCTGTGAGGGCAGTTACAGGACTTTCTTTGTCAGAGGCTAAAAAAATTGTCGATAATGGCGGTTTGGTTAAAATCGTAAATGAAGAAACCCATGCCAATACAATTAAAACTGTGATTGAAGATGCCGGAGCCACTGTTGAAATTATTGTTACTGGAGAATCGGAAATTCATGATGAAAAAGAACCGATAGATCAACCAGAACCCGATAACAAAGTGTATGCATATTACAAACTGATTTTGATTGCTTCAGGCCCTAATAAATTAGATGTAATTAAATATGTGAGAGCACACCTAGGAGTATCACTTGAAGAAGCAAACAACTTGGTAAATAGTCATGGAGTAATTTATTCTTCAACCAATTTATTAGCCGTTGAAAGTTTTAAATCTGGATTAGAGCATCTTGGAGCAGAGGTTGAAATTGACTCTATCGAGGAAAATCAAGTAGATAATATCCCGGATGAATTATTTGAGGAAATCAAATTACATTATTCCGTTTATGGTTTGCTTCAAAAAGAGGACGCTATTCCATTAGAGGGGATAAGGGTACAGCTGTTTGATAGAGACATCAGGCAATTACAGTTTTTGGGAGAGGCTATTTCAGATAAAAATGGAAATTTTAATATTAATTTTTTTGAAAAAAGTTTTGAAGATGAAGAGAGTTTTGGGCCTGATTTAGTCTTTAAGTTTTTTCACCCTAATGGCATCACCATACCGCAATTTTCATCCGATTCGGCAGGAGTGCCAATAGGTGAAGACTTGGTGTTTTTTAACGTGGGTAAAAAGTCAAGATATATATTTAGCATTCAATCATCTTCCCTCAATATCAGTGAGTACGAAAATTTAGTCTACCAATTGGCACCGAGTATAGGAACCATTTCTTTTGCTGAACTAGAATGGGAAGACATTATTTTCCTCCATCATGACACTAAAATCAGTATTCAGGAAATTTTTAAAGTAATTGATGACGAAGTAGTTGGTTCCGATTTGGGGCTTCCTGAGGGATTCATTTATGCTTTACTAAACCAAGATATTGCCACATACCAGTATCCGTTAGAAGAGACAATGGGAAGTATTTACCCAGAATATGTCAAGAGAATTGATTTAGGTAAACTTTTGACAATTCCTGTGGATTTTTTATTCAGTAAAATTGAACGGGCAATTCAAAAGGGAATGATACCAAAAAGTGGAAAGGTTGATGATAACAGTCTTAAAGAAATCTTAGGTAATCAGCAAAAGGGATAAATCTTTATAGCTAACCTCCTTTTATACTTTTTCCTTGCCATCAATCAGTAATTCAGCCGTTTCTGTAAATCCTCCTTGATATAATGGGGAATTACATGCATTTTGGGAATAAGGGATAAGCCAAAAGTTTATTCTGCCCAAAAACCTAAAAATAACCTATTTCATCACTCCCTCTCATGAGCATTTTCCGATTATATGGAATTCTTGGAATTATATGTTTGGGCTTCGCCTGTGCCCCGAATGAATCCGATTGGGAGGATAATCCGAAACCCAAATCTCCATCAGAAGAACTTAAAACTTTTCAAGTAGAAGATGGATTTGAAGTGCAGCTAGTAGCCTATGAACCTATGGTGCAGGATCCTATTTTCATGACTTTTGACGAAAACAACAGACTCTGGGTGATTGAGATGCGGAGTTTTATGCCAGATATTGATGGAATTGGAGAATCCCTTCCTTTGGGAAGGATTTCTGTACTGGAAGATACCAATGGGGACGGAACCATGGATAAAAGTACTGTTTACTTAGACAGCTTATACATGCCAAGGGCTTTGGGATTATTCGGAGGAGGTGCATTGGTAGCGGAAAACAATGCCCTTTGGATGACTGAAGATCTGGATGGTGACCTTGTTGCAGACACGAAAGTCTTGCTAGATTCAACTTATGCTGCCAATGGAATTCCGGAACATTCGGACAATGGCTTGATGCGGGCTATGGACAATTGGTACTACAATGCCAAATCAAAACTGAGGTATAAATTTCAAAATGGCACATGGCAAAGGGATATCACCGAAGCCCGCGGTCAATATGGGATTAGCCAAGATGATCAAGGTAGGCTGATTTACAATTACAATTGGTCTCAATTGCACGGAGATCTGGTTCCTCCAAATTACTTTTCAAGAAACCCCAACCACCAAGCAAGTACTGGAATTGACCATGGATTGACTTTAGATCGGAGGGTCTATCCAATCAGACCAAATCCAGCTGTCAACAGAGGATATATCCCAGGAACCTTAGACGAAAAGGGCAAACTCTTGGAATTTACTGCAGCATGCTCACCCACTGTTTTCAGAAGTAACCTCTTTTCATCCGAATATTACGGTAATATATTTGTCTGCGAGCCAGCTGGCAATCTTATCAAAAGAAATTTTGTCGAACAAAATGGGCTTCTCTTGGAAGCTCATGATCCTCATCCTGGTAAAGAGTTTTTGGCATCGACAGATGAGCGCTTCAGACCGGTTCACAGTACCATTGGCCCGGACGGAGCTCTATATGTAGCTGATATGTACCGTGGTTTGATTCAGCATGGTTCCTATGTAACGCCCTATCTTAGAGAACAAACCCTCGAACGTGGTCTTGACCTTCCTGTCAACATGGGTAGGATTTGGAGGATAGTCCCCAAAGGCTGGAAACCTGAAATTCTCCCGAAATATTCGGAGATGTCCTCAGAAGTTTTGGCAGAAAGATTATTCCACCGTGATGGTTGGCACCGGGATATGGCACAAAGGCTGTTGGTTGAGCGGAATGATCCAGCTATAGCACCTTTTCTATTGAAGGCGTTTGAGGAAAATTCATTTGAGCACGGGAAGCTACATGTCATGTGGACTTTGGAAGGTCTTCAAGTTTTAGATAAAAACTGGCTTTACGGTCTTTTTCAGGATTCCTCCCCGCTGATTCAATCCCATGCGGTAAGACTTTTGGAACTCCATTTTTCTTCCAATATGGAAGAAAAGTCAGAATTGGCTGACATGATGATAAAGCTTGCCAAAACCCAGGATGAAACCTTGGCTATACAGTTGGCATTGAGTGCAGGCTCACTTGAAGAGAAAACCTCTTTTGATGTTTTGAAAGAAATTGTGAAGGTTAAAAACCATGACCCTTTGTTTCAAGATGCGATTTTGAGCAGTTTGCATAAAAGAGAGTTTCAGTTTGCGATGAAGCTTTGGGATGATTCAAGCTGGGAAACAGGTGGTGCTGGTAAGGAAGTGTTTTTAGAGACTTTGACAGCGGCGATCATCAAAAACAAAGACCCGGAAGAAATCCGTTCATTGCTGGCATTGATAGAGAAAAATGACTTTTCATGGAAAGAAGAGACATTATTGGCAAGCATGGCCATACATGCAGGAAATGTGAAAGAACCTGGTTTGGTTAAACTGAGCACCGCCCCTTTGATTTTTACAGCTGAGAATCAGAAAATAGAAACCAAAAGAATGGAGAGGTTGAAAAGGATTTTTTCCTGGCCTGGTTTCGATCCTGTTCAAGAATCGGGCGAGGAAGTGATGTTATCCGAAGAAGCTATGGTTCAGTTTGCAAGAGGTAGACAGAAGTACCTTACCAGTTGTGCTGGATGTCATAGCAACGACGGCAGTGGAGTGAATAGAATGGGGCCACCATTGCTTGGATCGGAATGGGTGGTGGAAAATGAAGTGCGGTTGGCTTTGATAATTCTGCATGGCATGGAAGGGCCTGTGGAGGTGTCTGGCAAAGTGTATGATGCTCCGGAAATATTGCCTGTCATGCCTTCTCACTCTACTATGGATGATGCAAGTATAGCCGCAATTTTGACCTATATCCGAAATGAATGGGGCAATCAAGCCGAACCGGTTAGCCCGAGATTGGTAGGAGCCACCAGACATCAGACCCAAGGGAGGGTATTTCCTTGGACAGCAAAGGAGTTGAACAGGCATGTTGATGGGTTAAAAGAAGAAGGACCTTGACCAGCCTAAATCCATTAATATGAGAAAAAGCCCATTAGATCACCATTGTCTTAAAGAAATCAGCCGGAGGGATTTTATCCGAAAATCAAGTATGGCAGGAATACTGCTAGCCGTTCCTTTTCCGCATTTCTCTCAAATCATAGCCTCCAATTCAATGGGTATTGTAGTGCATTCCTATTGGTCAAGGTGGCAGTCCAAAGCGGATAGTCAACAATTCCCTGCTTTTGAAAATGCCCTTCAGCTTTTAAATCATTGCAAAAGTATAGGTGCAGGTGGAATACAGGTAGGGGTTCAGAATTGGACGGAGGACTTTGCTACAAATATTCAAAAAGAAAAAGAAGGAATGTTTGTAGAAGGCAGTATCAGTTTGCCGAAAGATAAAACAGATGTTTCAAGATTTGAGCATGAGATACTTACTGCGAAAAAAGCGGGAGTGGAGGTTTTTAGGACAGTTTGCCTGAGTGGAAGGAGGTATGAAAACTTTCATTCCAAGAATGAATTTGAAGCTTTTAAACAAGCTTCCATTCAATCTTTGAAACTCGCTTCAAAAGTAGTCTCCAAGCATCAGGTCAAATTGGCTATAGAAAATCATAAGGATTGGAGAGCGGAGGAATTGGTGGATTTGGTAAAAATGTTGGACAATGAATACGTGGGAGTGACCATCGACTTTGGAAACAATCTGGCATTGATGGAAGACCCCAATGAAGTAATTGAGATATTGGCTCCTTTTGCTTTTTCTACACATATCAAAGATATGGGAGTAAAAGAGGACGAAAAAGGCTTTTTGTTATCGGAGGTGCCTCTTGGACAAGGGATTGTCGACCTGGGAAAGGCTGTGGAAACATGTAAAAAACACAATCCTGAAATCAGATTTTCATTGGAAATGATTACAAGAGATCCATTGTCAATTCCCTGCAAGACAGAAGAATATTGGGCCACTTTCCCAGAGTTACGGTCAAGCAGTTTGGAAACCATGAACCTGATTCGCCAAAATGAATTTGAAGGAGAATTGCCAGCAGTAAGTCATTTGAGCACAGAAGAAAAACTGTCTTTTGAGGAAGAAAATATCCTCAAATGCCTTCAATACAGTAAAGAGACTTTAAATATTGGAATTTAATCACATTAACAAGGATCGAAATTTAACCAAAAAACTACACTATGAACACAGAAATAGCCAATCTACCAGGAATAAAAATATTTGATTTGAAAGGCCGTGCAGCCATTGTGACAGGAGGTTCCAAAGGGCTTGGGTTTGCCATGGCCGCAGGTTTGGCCTCAGCTGGTGCAGACTTGATGTTGGTCAGTCGAAACGGTGAGGAGGGTACTGCATCCGCTAAAGAAATTGAAGATGCGTTTGGGGTAAAAGCCATAGCTTTCGCAGGAGATGTGAGTAAAAAAGAAGATATGGATGCCATGGCAGCCAAAGCGATGGAGGTATTCGGAAGGATAGATATTCTGATCAATAGTGCTGGGATCAATATTAGGGGAGCTATTGACGAATTGACTTTGGAAGACTTTAACAAAGTAATGGACATCAATGTGACAGGTACATGGCTTGCTTGCAAGGCGGTCACACCCCATATGAAAAATGCCAAAAAAGGAAGCATTATCAACCTGGCAAGTACACTGGGCTTGGTAGGTCTGGCAAACAGGACACCCTATACCTCGAGCAAAGGGGCTGTAGTGCAGATGACAAGGGCTTTGGCTTTGGAATTGGCTCCATTCAGTATTACTGTAAATGCCATTTGCCCGGGCCCTTTTCTGACAGAAATGAATCTGCCCATCGCCGACACAGAAGAAGGCAAAAAGTTTGTAGTAGGCGCTACAGCTTTGGGAAGGTGGGGAGAGCTGAAGGAAATCCAAGGGGCTGCGCTCTTGTTGGCTTCAGATGCTGGAAAATATATGGTAGGATCTATGCTGACCGTTGATGGAGGCTGGACTGCCAGGTAATTTATACAAACAGGGTAATCAAATAAATTAACGATATAGCCGTGAGCGACATGATCAGTGTGCCCAAACTATGGGATTGATTTCCCTGTTTGATAGTCAAGCCTGAAAGTTGGGTGACTGCCCAGAAAAAACTGTCATTGGCATGGGAAATGGCTATTGCGCCAGCACCCGTCGCCAACACTGCAAAAACCCGCATGGTCTCAGAGTCTAGTCCAAGAGAACCCAAGAGCGGAGCAACAATTGAAGCTGTGGTTATCATAGCCACTGTAGAGGAACCTTGGGCTGTTTTAAGTGAAAAAGCAATAATAAAGGGAAGGAATATCCCCCAACTGGCATTGCTCATATTGGCACTCACCATTTCCCCGATACCGGAATTTTGCAGCATCTTTCCAAAAACACCGCCCGCACCGGTAATCAGGATAACAGGAGCGGCAATCAATATGGCCTCACCAAACCAACCCGAAGCAGAAAGTAATCTTTTGTCAAACTTCTTTGGGAGCAAAAAAGTCAAAAAGACACCTAAAAACAAAGCAATTACAGGACTACCGATAAACTGCATGATTGTGTAGAAAGCACCCTCTCCAAATGGTTTTGAAGGATATTTTGCAATGGATGCCACAATGATCAAAACCAATGGGACAGTAATCGGAAGGAAAGATTTAAAGGCAGATGGAAATATAATTTTGGCTTCTTCAGCTTCTACCTTAGCCACTTGAGGCTTAAGGTCTATTTTGGTAACATATTTTTTGATGAAAAAATAACTGGGAACCAAGGTTACCAAGCTGATCAGAAAACCCCAGAATATCACCATTCCCAAATCCGCCTCCATGATTCCTGCAGTGGCGATAGGTCCTGGAGTGGGGGGGACTAAACTATGAGAAGCAGTTGCGCCTAAAGCGATGGCGATGGTAGTGGCTGCATAAGGGGTCTTGCTTTTTAGCGAAAGTGATTTGGAAATAGGGTTCATCATGATGAAAACTGAATCTCCAAAGACTGGAATCGAAAGGATATAACCACTTACCAGCATGGCTGTCGTAACTGATTTTTCACCTATCCACCGGAGGATTTTCTCAGCAATGACTATGGCACCACCTGTTTTTTCAAGAAATGTACCCATGATGACTCCGAGCAAAATCAAAAGTCCAATACTGCCCAACACCCCGCCAAATCCCTCTGAAATTGACTGCAAGATCAATTCACCCGGCATACCGGCAATCAAGCCATAAATGATGGCGGTACCGAAAAGGGCCAAGAAAGGATGGATGTCGAATTTTACAATGGCAATAAGGATAATTGCCAATGCCAATAGAATAGTTAGAATCAGTATCATGTCAGGTTCTGGGTTGTATTGCTAGGTTTGATTGAAAGGCAAGGCCTCGGCATGTGTACTTCAAAAAACAAGATAATTATTCTTTTAAGTGGAATGAAAGATTCCCTTTTTATTTTGAGGAATGGCAAATAGTATATTTGGTTTTATTAGAGTTAGTTGATTGTTTGATTGGCAATTACCTAAATTTTAAATTATGTGTATCCGCTAAAGTGCACGAAGTAGGCTATTGTTTCATACCGTTCTCAATGTTCAATTTCAAGTAGCTTTTTTGTTTCGTTGATACTTTTTGATTTCCTTTCTCAGATCTTTCAGATTTTCGCAGAAAGTCAGGGTTATCATAAAGCTGCTCTTTAGAATTACCGTTTTACAGGGGCGTTCCCCTGAAATTTCCATCGCATTTATGCGGTGGTTCTGGCTCTTAGAAAAGGGGAACAGGCTTCAGCCGAAATCATTTTCGACTAAAGTCCGGTTACTCACAGATTCAGCTTTCACCACCGGCTAAAGTGCGGTGGAAATTCGATACAACGTCTCCACTCACGGCTTCAAAAACTTCCTCATTTCTCCCCTGCTTTTCCCCATTTTAAAGGTTAGGGTAAAGCTCAATGTTTGATTTTCGGCTCCATAGGTGCAAACATCCGGATACAAATTTATAAAGCATGCTACATCGTAAAATCACAATCAAAATGCTTGCTTTCACTTCACTTAATGATAAAGCTGATTTATCTTTATCAGCATGCTTGTAGATAAGGCTTAAAAGACCAAAGATTTAAACAATTATTTATGAATGCTGATCATTTTTACCCTTCACAATGTACACTGGGAGAAAGCCCATTTTATGATCAAGAAAATGGCAGTCTCTATTGGGTGGATATTGAAGGAGGAAGATTATTCAAGTTTGATTTTCAAGAAGGGAAGGTAAACACCTGGGATTTTCAGGGGAGATTGCCCATGGTCTTAAAGGGACAAAAAGGGCAGTTGATACTGGCAAAGGATAACAGTTTGTTGGGATTTGACGAAAAAAGTGGTAAAGTTCAAGATCTGCTGTCCGTAGATGATGACAATCCAGAAATCCGGTTCAATGATGGCAAGTGTGATGCGCATGGCAGACTGTGGGCAGGTACAATGAGTACCAAAATTACTCATGGTGTTGGAAGCCTATATAAGATTGATTCAAACCTGAAACCAAAAAAGATGATAGAGGGGGTTACAATCTCCAATGGCATGGCATGGGCCCAGGACCATAAGACTTTTTATTACATCGACAGTCCAAGTCAGCAAATTGTGGTTTATGATTTTGATTTGGAAAAAGGAGAAATATCCAGTGGAAGTGTGGCAGTAAAGATTTCAAAAGACTTAGGTACTCCTGATGGTATGTGTATCGATAAAGAGGGGATGTTATGGGTGGCACATTACGGTGGAGGCGGTATTTTCAGATGGAATCCAAACAATGGTAAATTGCTGCAAAAGGTAATTGTCCCGGCGCCGCATGTGACATCATGCTGTTTTGGAGGTGAAAATTTGTCCACCCTGTATATTACCACAGCCAAGGAAAATCTGAGTGCAGACCAGTTGAAGGCGTTTCCCTTAAGTGGTGATGTATTTTGTGTAGAGACTGATACGGAAGGATTTTTGGCGAATTTGTGTCAATTCTAATCAATCATTTATGAATTTTTATTGCAGTAAAATACGTCTCATTGTATCTATGACTGCAAGGATTACGGCAATGTGATTTTCGTATTCTAAGTTTTTTCACCATCCCCTCAGGAACCACCAACTTGCTGTTATTGAAAGGAAGTATTTGACTTGGATCTTATCGTTTCTTGTCAAATTTCCGCCATCTTCTCAGAATGGATCTTCTTACTTCGACTATCAAGAAGGTTCTCTAAAACACTACCTATCGGGAACACACGATTTGTGAAGACGGTTTTGATTTGAGGTATATCCAAAGTCCTCTAGGTTATGAAAGTCAAAAACCAGACAGATTACAACAAAAAGTTTTGATCAAATAAAAAGCCCTCTGGATAGTTTAGATTTATAAAAAGTTCTTTAGTTTTAATTAAAATATATCAACAATATTGATGATATCATGCCATTTTGGAATGCTTTACACTATTGTGGGAAGTAGATGTTGCCACCATATTTGAACCTAATGAACGAAATCAAAATCAATCATCAAGAAGAAAAAATTGAACTTAAAGACAATTCCAAAAGAGCAAAAACACTATTGACTGTATTTTGGGTTTTGACTGTATTAACATTAGTTGGTCTGTTGACAGGCTATAATGAACTGCGAATATTAAAAAATGCTCAAATCGGTGAATTTGTTTCTGAAGAAGAAGCAAATCTGAGTGATTTGTTACAAGGGATAATCGGACTTTTCCAATTTGGACTTTATATAGGTTCAATTGTTGTCTTTTTGAATTGGTTTAGAAGGGCGTATGGGAACTTACATAGAGCCGGAATTACTTATATTAAACATAAAGAAACGATGGCAGTTTGGACTTGGATTATTCCTATTGTTTGGTTTTACAGACCTGTGCAGATAATGAATGAAATTTGGACAGAGACACAATATAAAATCAAAAAGTTTGACCCAACATACGTAATGAAAAGTGGTGGACTAATAATTGGATTTTGGTGGGCATTGTTTGTCATATCAAATTTCATAGGTAGGTATGTACTTAGGACCGCATTCAAGCAAGACACAATTGAACAGCTAATTGAAAGTTCGACTGCAACTTTAATTTCTGACATAATGCAAATTCCAGAAGGTTTATTGGTAATTTTTATTGTTTATAAATTATCAAAAATGGAGACTAAGCTAGCTGACGAAGTAAAAAAATCTGGTGGGAATATTGTGAAAGCGTAATGCAGGCTAACGTACTAATATTTAACGAAAATCAGCATAGACAATAAATCCGACAGCATACCAGCACCTACCCCTAAGGCGGGGTTTCGTGTTCCAATGACAGTTTAGTGGTTAATCAAACATTAGGTTTTCAAATCAAGTTTTGAAGCATCAATCCAAAAAATTGATTAAGAAACTGTAATGTACTTTTCATCATCCCCTCAGGTATCACCCACTTCCAATTATTTAAAATATGTTTGGGTCAATTGATACGATTCTCCAGTTTATTCTTAGTGAAAAAAACAATCAAGTTGAATGAAAACTTAGATATTCCGACTTCCTCCAAGTAACACCAACCCGTATTGAACAAGTGGTTCAGAATACATGGAATAAGTCAAATCCAAAATAAATAGGTAAATAATAGATAATTTAACCTAAAACACTAAATTTCAGAACAAAAAAACTGACAGGATATGATAATTCTGTTTATTGAATTTACTTCTGATGAGAAAATACATATCCTTACTTTTAATTTTAACAGTTGTATTCAGTTCCTGTGAAACTGAAGATCCAATACCTACTTATGATCTAACTACTATCGTAATACCCGAAGATGGTGGGAAAATCAATATTTCACCTCAATCTTTTGACTATAAAGAAGGAGAAGAAGTGACGCTAACACCCGCACCAAATGAAGGATGGCTATTTGAAAGTTGGGGAGGTGATGTAAGTGGAAGTTCCACTCCACTTCAGATTACAATGAACTCCAACAAATCAGTAGTTGCACTATTTCAAAAAAGAAATTACCCACTTAACATTACCATTGAAGGTGAAGGAACGGTAGAAGAAAGAATAGTAACCAACCCTTCGGGAAGAGAATATCCTCACGGGACAACCGTTGAGCTTGCACCAAAACCAAAAGAAGGATGGCTATTTGAAAGTTGGGGAGGAGATTTAACTGGAACTGAATCTCCTAAAATTATTACACTTGATAAAGAAAAAAATGTGACTGTAAAATTTAAAAGAAGAGACTATCCACTCAAAATTACAATTGAAGGTGAGGGAACGATTGAAGAAAGAATAGTAATCAACCCTTTGGGTAGAGAATACCCTCACGGAACAACTGTTGAACTTACACCAAAACCAAAAGAAGGATGGGAGTTTGAAAGCTGGGGAGGGGATTTAAGTGGAGTTGAGGTACCTGAGATAATAACTGTTGATAAAGGGAAAAATGTGTTGGCAAAATTTGTACAAATTTCTTTAAATAGTAATTTTTCCCTTCACCCAAACGGTATAACATGCTTGTGTCCAAATTCTCAAGTTGGGGAAAAAGGCTTAATTAATAGTATTGAATATGAAGCAGTAGATAATCTTTTGTTAAGGAAGAGAATAGCAGAAAAATCTGATTTGTCAAAACTATGCACTTCTTTGGTGACTGATTTAAGTACGGATAATGATCAAGGGCTTTTTATATGGGGAGTAAATCATAACATTCAAAGTTGGGATGTAAGTAATGTAGTGAACATGAAATGGATGTTTATCAATGCTTCATTCAATCAACCCATAGGGATTTGGAATGTCAGTAAGGTTCAAAATATGCAAGGATTGTTTCAAAACAGTGATTTTAACCAAAACATAGCTAATTGGGATGTTGGGAATGTGAAGGATATGAGTTGGATGTTTATGGGCAGTATGTTTAATAAAGATATTTCCAAATGGTGTGTGACTAAAATATTATCAGAACCACAAAATTTTTCTACAAACTCTCCTCTAACCTCAGAAAAAAAACCAAAATGGGGGACATGTCAAAGTGAATTATTGGCACCAAATTTTCATAATACAGTTTGGGTTGGAGATGAATCTTACGAGCCATGTGATTGCGGATTTTCAGGAATAATTGGGTTTAACGATTACGTTATTTTTGAATTGGGGGAATTTGGATCAAAAGAACCGACTGGTTGTTTCCCTTATAATTTTTGGTACAGAGATGAAAATAGCAAAGTTGAAAATCTCAAGATAGAGGAAAGTAAAATATCATTTAATTTAAAAAATAATATTTGGGATTGGTTTACAGTAATCGAAATTATTGGAAATAAATTGGTAATTACTAGTTCTACTACTCACACTTCGGGAAATTCTTTTTCGTGGACGCAGAAATATGTAAAATCACCAGAAAAATTTTCGGGATTTTGTAATTAAGTTTGATTTGATTAAGAAGAAACTAAATATTCTCAAAGTCATATTTATAACTAAAAATCAAATATTTAAAATTTATATTAAAGATCTAAGTAAAATTTAAGATTAGAGTTTTATGTTTCAAGATACCCAAGTCAACCAAAAAATTGAAGTGAGAGTAATCTTACTGGTATGTTAGTACATTCAAATTTTAATCACCCTTTAGGGGAAATAGGATGTAGGAAAGGTTGCTATCTGCAAGGCATGTTTCAAAAATTCAGAATTTAAGCAGCCATTAAATAATTGGTATGTTAGTAATGTTTTTGAAATGAGAAATATTTTTTTGAACCACCGTGTAATCAAAATATTTTAAGTCGGTGTGTTCGTAATATTCCGAAGGAACCAAAGGAGTTTTCCAATAAGCCCTAATTTTACAATTATCAAACAAACGCAAATGGGGAACATGTCCAAACTAGTTGATAAAGTCACTTAAAGCCACCTTTTAAAAGAAGTGGTTTTTTTTATTTTAAAATTCAAAGATTCGTTTACAATTTTTAATCAATTCCACTGCAATGTTGGGCTTAATCCACAAAAAAAGGGGTTGGTAAAACCCCTTAATCAATTGAAAATCAAATGTGTAGCCTCGACAAGAATCGAACTTGTATCTAAAGTTTAGGAAACTTCTATTATCAGGTATTTTTTTAAGTATCTGTAAATCAATTTTTTATAGATTTTTATTGCAGTAAAATACGTCTCATTCAATCTCTGACTGCAAGGTTTACTGCAAGGTAAAATTCGTGTTCTAAGTTTTTTCATAATCCCCTCAGGTACCACCAACTTCCTGTTATTTGAAAGGAAGTATGATATCTACTTGTTTCGACTAACAGAAGGTTTCCTGAAATACCACCTAACGAAATTTTACGATTTGTGAAAACGGTACTGATTTGAGGTATATCCTAAGGTTTAAGGGGCGTGAAAATTCCAAAACCAGACAGATTACAACAAAGAGTTTTGACCAAATAAAAAGTCCTCTGGATAGTTTAGATTTATAAAAAGTTCTTTAGTTTTAATTGAGATATATCAACAATATTGATGATATCATGCCATTTTGGAATGCTATCCGCTATTGTGGAAAGTAAACGTTGACTACTATTATGAGCATAATTCTTCGAAGACAATTTGTGAACTATGAACCAGATGAGTATGAATTACTTGGTTCAAAGCAAATTACTGAGGTTAAATCAATTTTTGAGGAATACCCATGGGAAGAGCAAGTGGAAAAGCATCTTGAACTTGTGGAATCTCATGCTTTCCCTTCGCTAAACTTGGAGCATGGGAACCGCGAATTAGTAATTACTGGCTATGAATCTAACAGGTTCTCAATTCAATTCTTGTATAAAAAAGTAATCAACAAATCTAAACTAGGATACGATTTAACACACAATGATGTATTGGACTTAATTGAAAAATTCCCAGTTGAATCCACAAACGGTTTTCTTAAAATTCTTAACAAGTTTAAACTCATTGAAACCACTCTACTGCAGAAGATTTTCGGAGCATTTGGAAGAGGTAAAAAGAAAATTTATTCCTCAAAAAAAGGTAATACTGAATACCAATACGAATTTACCAGGAAGCGCTTAGTATACATGTTTGGATGGAGCATCCTTTACCTTATTTTGCCACTTGGAATACATATAATGGTTGGTAATGCTTTTGATTTAACTGTATTCATAATTCTTCAAGGTTTTTGTACTTTGATAGCACTTCCAGGAATAATAATTACAATTAACCATTTTAAAAAGAATGGTCAACTTAGTCTTCATTTCAGCAAAGGGGAAAATCGTTTCATAGTAGTTAATAACAACGATAAGTACTTGTTTGATAAGAAAGAAATCTCCAAGGTTTTCCGATTCGTTTCAAATTCGAACAATTCACCTTGGAACGGCTATGAATACACTGTATTGAAGTTCAAAAATGAATCTGAGCTTTGGTTATCTAATATTTTGATTAAATCAGAAGACCTAGATAATCACATCAGTTTTGTTGATATGGAGTTTAAAAAACAATGGATACCTCTTTTAAAAAAAACGGTAGTCAACAAACACTAAAATGAATATGCGAACTGAGCCCTTTGATATGACAGTGGAAACTTTAAATTTCAGTGCTTTAAGGAACTGGGACGCATACTCATTTTAGTTGGACGTTGTGCATAATTTGAAATGAAAAAACACCAAGCCATATATTCTAAGATTAAGGGACTTTTGAAAAACCATTTCGGGAGTGACTTAAAAGAATATGAAGACGGTGAACACCTAACAATTGGTGAAACAGGAATATGGATTTCTTGTGACGACAGAGAACTGACGGTTGGATATGGATTAGTACACCAACATTTTGACCCGGAATATGATGACATTCAATATGCAATTGACAGGTTTTTCAATTTGCTGACTAAAAGAAAGCGGATTACTAAATATTACAAGGGCAACTTTTCATATAAAAACAAAACAGAACTTATTTTAAACGACTCAGAATTTGAGAATTTAGGAACCGCGATGACTTGGTTATTTCCGTATTGGAAAAAGACGAAAAAAGAAGTTCAATATGAAGAGAATTTAATTGACCCTTTGACAATTGAAAAAGAAGTAAATGAAATAAAAAACTATGCACAACAGCGCATATAGCTTATGGCGGGATTATCGTAAATTCGGGTTTTGACTTCTAATGGAGATTATCATTGAAAGAAAAAATTTCGCTTCGGAAGCCGCCACAAGCCATATGCGCAAAACGTTGTGCTTAATTAAAACAAATTAAAAATGAATAGACTATTAATTTGGGGAGCGATTTTTCTAACTTCTAACCTATCCCTATTTGGACAGACTAAAGATTGGAATACAATCGAAAAAGATAACTACTCAATCAATTATCCAAAGGATTGGGAACTTAATGAGTCAGGACAAATGGGCACGAGTTTCATCTTGTTTAGTCCTCTTACCTCAGAGAAAGACCAGTTTAAAGAAAATGTGAATCTTCTTGTTCAAGATTTAACAGGACACAATTTAGATCTTGACGAATACGTTAAAATCTCAGAAGGTCAAATAAAAACTATGATCACAAATGGAAAAATAATCGAAAGTAAACGTGTGACGAATCAAAGTTTGAACTATCATAAAGTAATTTTTTCAGGAAAACAAGGAGACTTTAATTTGAAGTTTGAACAAAATTATTGGGTAGTTGGAGACAAAGCTTTTGTGTTGACTTTGACTTGCGAAGAAACCCAGTTTGATAATTACAAATTGAAAGGTGAAAAGATACTTAACAGCTTTAAATTGAATAAAAACTAAGCAAAATCGAGACGGCCTCGCCAGATTTCGCGGACGAGGTGCGCCTATCACACAACCGACAGTACGGGTCTCCCCGAATCAAGCCTGCCTGCTGGCATAGGCAGGTTCGGGGCAGGCTGTATGTGGAGGTTCACTGGATTTTTTTAAGTTCTCAGTCCTAAAAATAAATCAATTCCACTGCAATGTTGGGGTAAATCCACAAAAAAAGGGGTTGGTAAAACCCCTTAATTAACTGAAAATCAAACGTGTAGCCTCGACAAGAATCGAACTTGTATCTAAAGTTTAGGAAACTTCTATTCTATCCATTGAACTACGAGGCCATTTTGAGACTGTTAGATGCGAAAAATTAGATTCTAGACTAGAGAAAAGCCAATTTTAAGGTTGCTAGAAAAAAGAATCAAGACTCTTGACTCCAGTATCTCCCTTCTTGTCTCTCGCTTCTCGCCTCTCGCTTCTCGCTTCTAATCTCTCATTTCGCTTCGCAATTTAAAGCATAATCCTTCATTCAAGCAAATATATTTAAAGGCATTTGTGCATTTCGAATTATTAAAGCTATCTTTGCAGTCCAAAAATCACGATGGACGGGATCCATCAATTCACTAAATATCAATTTAATATGGCAGTAAAAATCAGATTAGCGCGTAGAGGCAGAAAAAGAATGGCCATCTATGACGTAGTAGTAGCTGATGCTAGAGCTCCACGAGATGGACGCTTTATCGAAAAGATCGGGACTTATAACCCCAACACTGACCCTGCATCTATCAACATCAACAATGAGCGCGCTCTTAAATGGTTGTTGAATGGTGCGCAGCCTACCGATACTGTAAAAGCTATGCTTTCTTACAGAGGTGTGTTGTTGAAAAAACACCTTCAAATAGGTGTGCTTAAAGGTGCAATCTCTCAAGAACAAGCTGACGAAAAATTTGAAGCTTGGAAAGCAAGCAAAGAAGAAGCTATCACCGGTAAGGTAGATAAGCTTACGAAAGCAAAAGCAGATGCACGTCAGGCAGCTTTGGATGCTGAAACAGCTAAAAACCAAGCTAGACTTGATGCTATCAAAGCAAGAGAAGACGAAGCTAAAGCTGCGGCTGAAGCTGCGGCAGCTCCCCAAGAGGAAGAAGCCTCTTCAGAAGGTGACGCACCTGAAGCATCAGCTGAAGGAGAAGAAACTCAAGCTTAATATTTCAATCTCCCATGAACAAAGACAATTGTTTTCAATTGGGCTATGTAGCCAAGGTTCATGGATTACATGGTGAAGTAAACGTCGTTTTAGACGTAGATTATCCTGAAGATTACGAAGATATCAAGCATGTCTTCGTAGAACAGAAATCAAGATTGATCCCTCTCTTTATCGAACACTTCGTTTTGCAACATGCAAACAAAGTTTTGGCAAAGTTTGAAGATTACGATACAGTGGAAAAAGTCTCTGAACTGGTTGGTTCGGCTCTTTATCTCCCACTTAGCGAATTGGAAACTCTTGGAGATGATCAATATTACTACCATGAACTAATAGGTTTTGAAGTGCTTGATCAAAATCAAGAACAAATCGGCGAAATCAAAGTCATTTATGACCTAGAAACCCAAGATTTGTTGGGAGTCGAACACAAAGGAAAAGAAGTCCTGATACCCATTCAGGATGGAATTGTCCAGAAAGTCGACAAGGCAGCAAAGAAAGTTTACTGCCATCTGCCCGAAGGATTACTTGACATATACTTGGAAGACTGATGCGCATAGATATCATCACAGTGGTACCCGGATTGTTGGAAGGACCTTTTTCCCACTCTATTCTTAAAAGAGCGGAAGACAAAGGAATCGCCATGGTCAGGATACACAACCTGAGAGATTATGCCGGGGGCAAAAAAAAGCAGGTCGATGATTATGCTTTTGGAGGCGGTGCCGGAATGGTCATGATGGTAGAACCTATTGCGAAGTGCATTCAAGCACTTAAAAGTGAAAGGGACTATGATGAAGTGATTTATATGAGTCCTGATGGAAAAACCTTTAACCAGTCAATGGCTAATGAACTTTCCCTCAAACAAAATATAATCATACTGTGTGGACACTATAAAGGTGTAGATGAAAGGGTCAGAGAAAAATTCATCACCAGGGAAATAAGCGTAGGTGACTACGTCCTTTCAGGAGGAGAGCTTGCCGCTGCAATAGTAGCAGATGCTGTCATCCGACTGATCCCAGGGGTACTCAATGACGAAACATCTGCATTGACAGATTCCTTCCAAGACGGGCTTTTAGCCCCTCCGGTATACACCAGGCCAGCTGAATATGACGGCATGACGGTACCGGAAGTATTGATGTCAGGGCATCAAGCCAAAATTGAAACCTGGAGATTTGAAGCATCGGTTCGCCGGACAAAAGAAAGAAGACCTGACTTACTGGAAGGTAATAATTCTTAAAAGGCGATAAATGTAGGCAATTGAAAATTGAATCTATTCAACATGTGAAGGCCAAAAGGCTGTTCACAAAAAATATAAAGCTATGAGCGATCTAATTAAATTTGTAGAAGAGGAATACAGCGAAGCTAGATCTAAGTTCCCTTCTTTCAAAGCTGGAGATACCATCAATGTACACGTAAGAATTACTGAAGGTAACAAAGAGCGTATCCAGCAGTTCCAAGGAACAGTTATCCAAAGAAAAAACCCTAACTCTAACGGTGAGACTTTCACAGTAAGGAAAATCTCTAACGGAGTTGGTGTTGAAAGAATCTTCCCAATCCTTTCTCCATCTATCGAAAAAATCGAATTGTTGAGAGAAGGTAAAGTAAGAAGAGCAAGATTGTACTACTTGAGAGGCCGTCAAGGTAAGGCTGCCAAAATCAAGGAAAAAATCAGACACAGAAAATAAGTCTTTGACTTTGTTTGAAAAAAGGGAATCTGGCAACGGGTTCCCTTTTTTTACTTTTGGATTGACCTAGAAGTGATTCTTCGCAATCCGCTTGGGTTTATTCTATCCCGACCTTCCCAAGTGTTCAAAATTCCCTATCTTTGCCCCTTGATTTTGTATGTATAAGCAACAGAAACACTTTGTATCTGTTATTGAAATAGAAAGAAATAAAGCAACATGAACAGAGAAGTACGTGTACGATTTGCCCCTTCACCCACAGGCGCCCTACATATTGGAGGCGTAAGGACAGCCCTTTACAATTATCTTTTTGCTAGGAAAACTGGCGGTAAATTTTTGCTTAGAATAGAGGATACCGATCAGACCCGATTTGTAGAGGGAGCTGAAGATTATATCAAAGATGCACTGGCTTGGCTTGGGATTTCTCCAGACGAGAGTCCATGGAATCCAGGTACAGTAGGGCCTTATCGCCAATCGGAAAGAAAACCGATGTACATGCAGTATGCCTTGGACTTGGTGGAAAAAGGACATGCTTACTATGCATTCGATACATCTGAGGAACTGGAAGCGATGAGACAGCGATTGACCGCGGCTCGCGTAGTATCACCTCAATACAACTCCATTACAAGGACTCAGATGAAAAACTCTCTGACCCTCCCTGAGGATGAGGTAAAGTCAAGACTTGAGTCAGGAGAACCTTATGTGATCCGAGTCAAGATTCCAAGAAAAGAAGAAGTAAGGCTCAATGACTTGATCAGGGGGTGGGTGATGGTGCATTCTTCCACATTGGATGATAAAGTGCTGATGAAATCGGATGGCATGCCGACCTATCATTTGGCCAATATTGTTGATGACCACCTGATGGGTATCACTCATGTCATCAGGGGAGAAGAATGGTTGCCGTCCGCACCGCTTCACGTATTGCTTTACAGGTACTTTGGGTGGGAGGACACTATGCCCCAATTTGCCCATTTACCGCTATTGCTCAAGCCAGATGGTAATGGTAAATTATCCAAAAGAGATGCTGATAAGCACGGTTTCCCTGTTTTTCCTATGGACTGGAAAGATCCCAACACTGGCGATACCGCTATGGGTTTCAAAGAACAGGGATATATGCCTGATGCGTTTTTGAACTTCCTTGCCTTTTTAGGATGGAACCCGGGTGACCATAGAGAATTATTCACCTTAGATGAATTGATAGAAGCCTTCAGCATAGACAGAATAGGTAAATCAGGTACTAAATTTGATATCAACAAAGCCAAATGGTACAATGAGCAATACCTCAGAGCCAAGTCTGATGAAGAATTAGCCGAATTCCTTTTGGAGGATTTGGAAAAAGAAGGTATTCCTGTCGATAAAGAGAAGGCAGCAAAAATTGCCCATATCATGAAAGAAAGGGCAACGTTTCCTTCAGATCTTTGGAAAGAAGGGAAGTTTATGTTTGTGGCTCCAACTTCATTTGATGAGTCCGTTGTTTCCAAAAGATGGAATAATGACGCGGTAGCCGTCTTGAATGCATATAAGGAAAAACTGTCAGGCTATTCGGAGGATTTAAGTCCGGAATCTGCCAAATCTTTACTAGAAGAAGCCGCAGAAATTAATGGCATCAAATTGGGTAAAGTTATGCAAGCTGTAAGACTTGCTGCAACCGGTGTAGGTGCCGGACCGGATTTGATGGCGGTTTTCAGCATAATTGGAAAAGAGGAATTAATTCAAAGAATAGATTACGCTTTGAATAACCTTGAAGTGAACTCATAATTGAATGGCCATGGCTAAAAAACCAAAAAAGGAAGAAACTCCCAAAGTCCACAAAGATTTGGATGGTTTCAAAATGAACATAAATACATTTGGGGAAATCTCCAGCTCGTTTTCCATAGATAAGCTCAATGAGTTTCTCAACAAAAATGTGGAAGATAAAAAACTGAAGGACCGTGAAGATATAGATGAAATCAAGGACGGTAAGAAAAAAAAGAAATAGACCATAAGCCAGGGATTCCCTGGCTTATTTTTTTGGGATCAACTTTTTTTGAGAAATGGAGTATACCTCCTAGGACTTTAAAAAACCAGTCTTTATATTCGCCGTAACCATTAGTTTTAAATCATGAGACAGCTAGCATTTTTCATTTTCTCTTTTTTTTTGGTGCAGACTACTTTTTCTCAAACCGGCACTATTTCAGGAAAAGTGACAGACGCGCAGTCAGGTGAAGCTTTGCCTTTTTGTAATGTGTTTATCAATAATTCTACCATTTCAACCACTACTGATTTAGACGGTGCCTATACTTTGAGCGAAGTTCCAGTGGGTGATTTTGACATGGGCTTTTCATTTATGGGTTATGAAGCGGTACAGAAATCAGCCTCCGTTAAGCCTGGAGCACAGCTAACTGTCAACGTTAGCTTGGTTTCATTGGACCAAGAGCTCAGTGATGTGGAGATCAAAGCTAAAAGGGACAGGTCTTGGGAAAGAGAATTACGGAAATTTAAAAATTACTTCCTTGGTACAGATGACTTAGCAGCCAAGTCGGAGATTACAAATCCTTGGGTGATTGATTTTCCTGAGGACAACTCCAACAATAACTTCAAGGCGGAGGCCATTCAGCCGATTGAAATAGAAAATTCAGCCTTAGGCTACAAGCTTACTTTTGACCTCAAGCAATTTCAATATACTTCCCAATTTCATATTATCGCAGGAGCTACCCGTTTTGAAGAAATGGAAGCCTTGGATCCAAATACCAAATCCAACTGGGAAAGTAACAGACTGGATACTTATCTCAAATCGCCTGCAAACATGTTTCGGGCAATGATCGAGAATCAGCATAACCAAGAAGGTTTCTATCTCTATGGAGATAAAGCTGGAGGCTCAGAAAGCCGTA
Organism: Mongoliibacter ruber; assembly: GCF_003003005.1. Taxonomy (GTDB): domain Bacteria; phylum Bacteroidota; class Bacteroidia; order Cytophagales; family Cyclobacteriaceae; genus Mongoliibacter; species Mongoliibacter ruber. The sequence continues at coordinate 5,449 of NZ_PVTR01000010.1, read as the reverse complement.
ACCTGAGATCAGATGTTTTTGCCAATGAGTTGGGAAACTCCATTGTGGAATACAAGCCGGATAATTTGGTGCAGGCTGGCAGGCGCCCCGGAGAGTACAAATTATTTTTGAAAGGCAGGATCGAAATCCATTACGAAAAGGGCTACTCCAATGTCAATACATATAGAGACGCGCCTTATCCGATTTCTTGGTTAGAAGTCAATGGCAATTACGTCTATGTCAATGCAAATGGGATGGTCCTCAATGAAAAAGATGTCACTTTTTCAGGTGACATGGACAAAAGAAAGGTCAGTAGTATGCTGCCCTTTGACTATAGGCCCAATCTTTCCGACAGACTACAGCGCCAAATGGTGAAGGATGCGGGAAGTCTTCAGGAGAAAGTCTACCTCCATACCGACAGGGATTATTATTACACAGGGGAACCTGTATTTTTCAAAGCCTATTTCCGATATGCCAATCCTGAGTTTAAAAGAGAATTGAGTAAGATATTGCATGTGGAGTTGATCTCGGCGGAAAGAGATGTAGTACTGCAGAAAAAGTACAAAATTGAAAATGGCTTGGCAGTAGGTGAATTTTACCTTCCTGATTCATTGAGTCAAAATGAATATTATATCAGGGCATACACAAACTGGAACAGAAATTACGGACCGGATTCTTATTTCGTCAAAACACTTCCAGTCTTAAGTCCATTTGAAAGGATCCTGTCTACTGAGAAGCCAAATGATGAGCAAGGAGATATAAAAGTCGTCTTTCATTCAGATCAAGAGGCTTACGGTAAAAGAGAAAGAGTCAAAGTTGATATTGAGCTGAAAGATAGGGAAGGCAGGCCAGTGGCTGCAAATCTCTCCGCTTCAGTTCGGGACACTTATTATGCAACGCTGTACCCAACGGCAATTTCCGCCCTAAATAGCTTTAATTTTGTCAACGTGCCCGACCATATCACTCCGGACAAATTCTCATATCCCTTGGAAACTACATGGAATGTTGACGGAACATTTTCTAATGATAAGGGAAAAGGAGTAAGTACCCCTTTTACAGTGTTTCTCAATAATTTTGAGGGCTCGTTTGATTTGGAATCTGACAAAGATGGCAGTTTCAAATTGGAAGAAATGGATTTTTATGGTCCCATGGACTTCTCTTTTATGGCCCTTGACAAAAAGGGGAAAGGCTTCGGAGAGTTTAAGTTGGTCGAAAAGCTGAATCCACCATTTTTTGTTCCATCTCACTTGAGGATGCCTGCTGTTAGCAAAACCAGCACTTCTATTTTTGATTATTCATTGGAAAAAGAAGAAGTCGTCCAATTGGAACAAGTAGAAGTAGCGACGGGAAGAGAGTCGGCCAGTTCTAATGCCGTGTACGGTCGGGCTGATCACGTAGTCAGGGGAGAAAACCTCAACCGCAATGGAACTGTAATAGACCTCTTAATGAGTTTGAAAGCGCAAGTGCCGGGTATGTCTGTAACGACAACCCAAGAAATCCGCATCAGAGGCGGTGCCTTATCTTCCAATCTTTCAATGGAGCCTTTGGTCATGATAGATGGGTCTGTGATGCCTTCCGGTCCAGGAGTCTTAGCGGCCAACAATGTAGCAACGGTCAATCCGAACGATATTGATAGAATAGAAGTAGTAAGCAGGACGAGTTCTATGATGGGTGATTTAGGTAGAAACGGGATTATAGCCATCTACCTCAAAAAAGGAATAAGTTCGTCACCAATGTTATTGGGAGGATCTCCTGGGATGAGTAGCATGGTGATTGAAGGATTTGGTATGCCGAGTAATTATGTGCCATTTGATTATGATACTGCAGAAGAGTTCCCTGAAAAAGACGAAAGAGTCACTTTGTATTGGAACCCATATATGGTGACAGAGAGTAGTTCGGGAAAAACTTCCATTGAATTTTTCACTAATGACACCAATAGTCCCAAATACCTTGTCATAGAAGGATTGGACATAGAAGGGAAGCCTGTGAGAGGCACTTTTCTTATTTCTTCCAAACAAGAAGATTAATTCACAAGATTTAAAATAGAATGGCCACAGCATAAACATGTATAATTCCAAAGTATCCTTATTTTTGAGCATGCCTTTCAGAATTATTGTCTTGATGTTTCTATTGTTGACAGCTTTGCCATTACTAGCTGAAGCCCAGACCAGCGTAGGTGTTCGGGGAGGGGTCTCCTTATCTTCTCTCAGCTATAGGTATGCATTGGGCAGGCCGGTACAGTTTTCGGATGGGATTTCAGCACAAACCTATTCCTTTGTGATCGAACATTTTGGGCAAAAAAATGCAGGGGTACAGTTTGAATTGCAATATATCACCTTAGGATATAGCCAGGAAAATGACCAACTCATGGTCAATAGAACTGAGATGGATTACCTGAAAATGCCTTTACTTTCCAATTTTTACTTTGGTAGATCAGGCAGATTTCACATCAAGTTAGGGCCTCACCTTGGTTATCTTTTAAATGCCAGAGATGTGACGAGGGAATTTGATGTAGAGGAAGTCGAGTTGCCCACCTATGGTCAGGCAGGAGACGACCCTAAGAGGCTCATGTACGGCTTATCGCTAGGTGCTGGTATTTCTAAATTATTCGGGAAAAGCACCCTCGCGGCTGATGGTAGGTTTTCCTATGAATTTGGGGATCCTGAATCTCAAGACAGGATATTTGACCTCAATACTACTACAATAGAGATTACCTTGACCTATCTTTTTCAAATTAGAAAAGGGAAATGGCAAAATTAAGTCATAAAGGAACTATTCCCCCTTTTTATTAGTATTTAAGACATCAATCAAAGAAAACGTAGGAATTATGCTTCAAGCACAAAAAAGACCTGTACATATTTACATGGAAGCCAATCCAAACCCCAACTCTTTGAAGTTTGTGGTGAACTTTATGTTGGCAGATGATGGTATTAGTTTTGACTATCCTGATGCAGCCAGTACGGATAATTCACCCTTGGCCAAAGAGCTTTTTAATTTTGCCGCTGTAGAAAGAGTTTTCATCGCTTCCAATTTTGTGACTGTCACCAAAAAGCCAGAATTGGACTGGGTCGAGGTACAGGATTTTGTAAGAAATCATATCAGAACCTACCTGGAAAGTGGAAAGCCTGCAGTACAAGCCTCTTTTGACAAGGATCCTCTTTTTGACGAAAATGATTCCGAAACCGTCAAAAAAATCAAAGGCATCTTGGATGAATATATCCGACCAGCTGTGGAACAAGATGGGGGAGCGATCGTCTTCCACAGTTTTCATGATGGCATAGTCAAAGTTCTTCTTCAGGGAAGTTGTTCTGGATGTCCTTCCAGTACGGTGACACTGAAAGCAGGGATTCAAAACCTTCTGACCAGGATGCTTCCAAATGAAGTGAAAGAAGTTCAGGCGGAAGGAGTTTGATATCGTGCTGAAGGGAAATTGGACCTGGACAATTTTAGGCCTGATCAGTTTGTTGGTCAGGCATTTTGCTGTTAAATACCCTGAGAAGACAGAGGAGATTTATTCACGATCTTTTTTTCCGGGAATACGCAACATTATTGATAAAACAGTCTCCCAATTACCTTTTGCAACGGTTTACATTTTTGTCGTATCAGTCATTGCAGTTGGTATTTATTTCATTTATAGACTCGCTAAAGCACAAGGCTGGAAAGAAAAACTAGGTTTCAGTATCAGGACTTTGTTCAACAGTCTAGGGGCATTGATTTTTTTGTTTCTGATTTTATGGGGGTATAATTATCAAAGGCTTCCGATTTTTCAACAGTTGGATCTCAAACCAGTACCGCTCAATGAATCCCAGTTGATTCAGGAGCTTGAACTTACACGCAACATTAGCAATCAGCTGCGCTATAATATCACGCCAGATACCCTTGCCGTAGAGGAGATCATGGATTATCCTGAGCTGGAAAAATTGGTCAGGTCAAATATGAGGGAGAACCTTTATTTGCTGGGATTGAATTTTACAGGTGAACCACGGACCAAGCAATTTTATCCGGCTGGCTTTATGCGCAGAATGGGTATTTTGGGGATTTATTTCCCCTATACAGGTGAGAGTTATATCGACCCCACTTTGCACCCCCTCGAAAAGCCCTTTACCATTGCCCATGAAATGGCACATAGCTATGGGGTGACGGATGAAGGGGAAGCCAACTTTATCGCCTGGGTCATATGTTCCAATTCTGATGATGCATTATTGCAGTATTCAGGACAGTTAAGGTTGTTGCGCTATCAGATGAATGACCTCTACCGAATGTCAAAAGAACTTTACAGTCATTTTTATAAGACTTTGCCAGCTGGTATACGCAATGATTTGCTCTCCATTCAAAAGGCTCAACAAGCCATCAAACCCTTCAACCTAGAGTTAAGCAGGAAGTCTAATGACCTCTTCCTAAAAACCCAAGGAGTAAAAGCGGGTGTGAATAGCTATCAGCAGTTACCTATGTTGGCTTTTGCATGGAGGAACAGGTTGAATGAGTAAGGATTCGTAAAAAAGAATGATCTCTTGACTTTGATTCTTAAACCAGTAGGGTAAAATCTGTAAATTTTATGTTAGTATCTGCTCTTTAGTGTGCACAGTATATGTTCTGAAACAGTAAAAAATCATAATTTACCACAAAAGAGAACAACAGTCACAAAAGGGTTTCAATTGAAAACTTTTTCTTGATGTTTTTCAGAGATTAAAATCAAATCAATAGCCTAAAACTTTTTAATTGACAACTGTAAACATCCTCTATCTTTTAATCACTTTTGTCACTTTTGTGGTCAATATAATTCAAGTGCAGCTGATTTAAAAAATATGTTACCTGCTTAATTCCAGAACGTTTCAGGTACTTTAAGTAAAAACCTATAATTGACCTACCACAAAAAGGAAGCAAAAGTCACAAAAGGGTTTCAATTGAAAACTTTTTCTTGATATTTTTCAGAGATTAAAATCAAATCAATAGCCTAAAAACTTTTTAATTGACAACTGTAAACATCCTCTACCTTTTATTCACTTATGTCACTTTTGTGGTCAAAATATAATTCAAGTACAGCTGACTTAAAAAATATGTTACCTGCTTAATTCCAGAGCGTTTCAGGTAATTTAAGTAAAAACCTATAATTGATCTACCACAAAAGGAAGCAAAAGTCACAAAATGGTTTCAATTGAAAACTTTTTCTTGATGTTTTTCAGAGATTTAAATCAAATCAATAGCCTAAAAACTTTTTAATTGACAACTGTAAACATCCTCTATCTTTTAACCACTTTTGTCACTTTTGTTGTCAAAATATAATTCAAGTGCAGCTGATTTAAAAAATATGTTACCTGCTTAATTCCAGAACGTTTCAGGTACTTTAAGTAAAAACCTATAATTGACCTACCACAAAAAGGAAGCAAAAGTCACAAAAGGGTTTCAATTGAAAACTTTTTCTTGATATTTTTCAGAGATTTAAATCAAATCAATAGCCTAAAAACTTTAT
>NZ_PVTR01000009.1:48427-235029 GCF_003003005.1 Mongoliibacter ruber | reverse complement strand
ATTGAAAACTTTTTCTTGATATTTTTCAGAGATTAAAATCAAATCAATAGCCTAAAAACTTTTTAATTGACAACTGTAAACATCCTCTACCTTTTGTTCACTTTTGTCACTTTTGTGGTCAAAATATAATTCAATGGACCTGCTACATTTGATTGGACAATAAGTTAAGCTCATTTCTTAAATTTGGAACAATGAGTAAAAGAGAAAGAAGAAAATTTGACGAGGCCTTCAAAAGAATGGCTGTAGAGTTGCACCTGAGTGGTAAGACGAGTACTTCCATAGGCAAGGAGTTGGGTATAGGCGCTGATTTGGTCAGGAGATGGACCAGAGAATTCAAATCAGAGGGAGCGACAAGTTTTCCGGGAAACGGGAAGCAGAACCTAACTGATGAGCAAAAGGAAATACTTGCTCTTAAGAAGGAACTGAACGAAACCCAAATCGAGAGAGATATCCTAAAAAAGGCGGTAAGCATCTTTTCCAGGGGGGACAGGAAACCTACGGGTTCATGAAAGACCACAGACATGAGTTTGCTGTTGAAAAGATGTGCAGGGTATTTAATGTAAGCAGGAGCGGATATTACAATTGGCTGAAGAGAAAACCTTCCAAACGTGAGCAAGAACGTGAGCTTCTGTTGGCTGAAATCGATAAGATACATACTCAAAGCAATGGTCGATACGGAAGTCCAAAGATAACCATTGAGCTGAGGGATAGGGGGTTTTCAGTGTCCAGACCAAGGGTTGCCAGAATAATGAGGGCAAACGGGATCAGGAGTGTGATATCGAGGAAGTTCAGGGTCTGCACCACTGATTCCAATCATGGTTTCAAAATCAATCCGAACTTGCTTGACAGGAACTTCAGCCCTGATGGCCCTGCGAAATCATGGGTATCGGACATTACCTACATCAGGACAGAAGAGGGATGGCTTTACCTGACCATGATCATGGACCTTTATGACCGAAAGATAATCGGGTGGTCGATGTCAACGACCATGCATGCGGAGAACACTGTTATACCCGCATGGCGAATGGCCCAGATCAACAGGCCTTTTTTCAGAGGGCTGGTTTTTCATTCGGACAGGGGGGTACAGTATGCCTGCTTTGAATTCAGAAAAGAACTAGATCCCGAGAAAGTAAGCCAGAGTATGAGCAGAAAAGCAAACTGCTGGGACAATGCAGTGGCAGAAAACTTCTTTAAGATCCTGAAATCGGAAACAGGTTACCGTAAATACGATTCAATAGCCCAGGCAAAGCAAATAATTTTCGAATTCATTGAAATCTGGTATAACAGGATCAGGAGACACTCCTCACTTGGATACCTTTCACCTGAACAGTTCGGAAAAACAATTAATAAAATTGCCTTATAAATACTGACCTCGAAATTGTCAGGGGGATTTTTTTTCAAAATCGCACTGATAATTTGAGGAGCCCGCGGCAGGCGTAATCAATTTAATCAACAAATCATCGGGCTTAATTCCAGAACGTTTCAGGTAATTTAAGTAAAAACCTATAATTGATCTACCACAAAAGGAAGCAAAAGTCACAAAAGGGTTTCAATTGAAAACTTTTTCTTGATATTTTTCAGAGATTAAAATCAAATCAATAGCCTAAAAACTTTTTAATTGACAACTGTAAACATCCTCTACCTTTTGTTCACTTTTGTCACTTTTGTGGTCAAAATATAATTCAAGTGCAGCTTGACTTAAAAAATATTTTACCTGCTTAATTCCAGAACGTTTCAGGTAATTTAAGTGAAAACCTGGAATTGACTTGCCACAAAAGAGAACAACAGTCACAAAAGGGTTTCAATTGAAAACTTTTTCTTGATATTTTTCAGAGATTAAAATCAAATCAATAGCCTAAAAACTTTTTAATTGACAACTGTAAACATCCTCTACCTTTTATTCACTTATGTCACTTTTGTGGTCAAAATATAATTCAAGTACAGCTGACTTAAAAAACATGTTACCTGCTTAATTCCAGAACGTTTCAGGTAATTTAAGTAAAAACCTATAATTGATCTACCACACAAGGAAGCAAAAGTCACAAAAGGGTTTCAATTGAAAACTTTTTCTTGATATTATTCAGAGATTAAAATCAAATCAATAGCCTAAAAACTTTTTAATTTATAACTGTAAACACCCTCTACCTTTTGTTCACTTTTGTCACTTTTGTGGTCAAAATATAATTCAAGTGCAGCTGATTTAAAAAATATTTTACCTGCTTAATTCCAGAACGTTTCAGGTACTTTAAGTAAAAACCTATAATTGACCTACCACAAAAGCCACAAAAGAATAAGGCCAGCGGGTTCTTTAACTTTGCTATGCTAATAAAGGGATTTTATTCTTTGAGTTCTGTAAAAAACTCATTCACATAGGTTTTTTGTCCTTCATGGTAAAGATTTACAACATTGAAATTATACATAATTCCCTTGGGTGATTTTAATAGCTTCATGTAGCTGATCAATACTGCTTCTGCAATTGGCGGAATAGCTTCAACAGATTTAATTTCTACTACTATTAAGTTTTCGATATAAAAATCACACCTCAACTTAGAATCTATTGACATATTTTTGTAGTGGATGGGAATCCTCATTTCTGATTGAAAATGCAACCCTCTACTTTCTAATTCATAAGCAAAACATTGGTGATAAATACTTTCCAATAAGCCGGGACCTAGATTTTTGTGGACTTCAATAGCTGCTCCGTTAATTTTGTATGTGAGATCCTTAATAAATGATTTAGAAACTTCCATAAAAACTAAAATTTAAAAGTGGATAATAAAAAAACAACTAGTTTAAAACTATCAAAAAAAGTAAAAACTTCACAGACAATTTCAAAAAAACCAAATTAAAATTTGATAACCACACATTGTAGATCCTAGATTAAATTCTATGTTTTAAGGTTATCACTTCTTTAATATTCATGGTTTAGTACTATGGAAGTTAAGGTTGTTTGTAAGTAGGATCAGAAACTGTCAACCTTCTCTTCTCCACGCCCTTGTCATTTCTTTTTTTCCTGGAGGGCCAGGCAGGGTTTCTACCGTCAAATCCAGGTCATTTAAGTCACGTTTGACTTGACCTTTTGCACAGTATGTTGTGAATACAGCCCCTGGATTCATGGTGTCGGTTACCTTTGCAAGCATTTCTTTGGTCCACAGTTCCGGCTGTTTGTTTGGTGCAAAGGCATCAAAATATATGACATCTGTAGGGTAAAGAACCGCATCTTCTAAAGTGCTGATATCTTTTTTCATATTGAAATACTCAGATATGACAACACCCTCACCCCATTTTGCTTCATGTAGTCGTTGAAAGTGTGGTGCATAGTGAAAAATGGTATGATCCACATCGGTATAATTCAATTGAGAATAGATTTCTTTCTCCAGCGGGTAAGGCTCGATGCTGTGGTATAAAACCGGCACCTTATATTGCTCTGCCCAGACCAAAGTGAGCCAAGCATTTAGGCCGGTGCCAAAACCCACTTCAAAAACGCGAATTGGAAAATGATTGGGGTTTCTACTGTACCAAGCTTCTATACCATACAACATAAATACATGTACAGATTCTCTATATGCTCCATGAAAGGAATGGTAAGTTTCATTCAGTTCAGGAAGAAAAAGTGAGTGGGACCCATCTTCTGTCGTGATGATTTTGACTTCTTTGCTCATTACTTCTGATAAATTAAGGCGACACAATAAGCAGAAACACCTTCTTCTCTACCTACAAAACCAAGTTTTTCTGTGGTCGTTGCTTTGACGGAGATTTGACCTTGATCCAAGTTCATTACATCGGCAAGACATTCTTTGATAGCGGGAATATGTGGATTTACTTTGGGCATTTCCAGGCATACAGTGGTGTCGATATTGCCTACTTCATAGCCTTTTTCCCTTATCAATTCCATGACTTCCCGGAGAAGAATTTTGCTGTCGATGCCTTTGTATTTTGGGTCTTTATCCGAAAAATGATATCCGATATCTCTTAAATCGGCAGCTCCCAAAAGTGCATCACAGATTACATGAATAAGTACATCAGCATCTGAGTGTCCCACGGCACCTTTTTCGTGCTCGAGCTTGATGCCGCCCAGCCAAAAATCATAGGCTTCTCTGAGTTGATGAACGTCGTATCCAAAACCGATTCTAAAGTTTGTCATTGTCTATAATAATAAGATTGATTTAATATTGAAATACAATTGAAATATTGTAGAAATACAATTGAAATACAATTGAAATACAATTGAAATATTTCTATCCTATATAGCTATAGCATATCCCAAATCGCTAAAGCTTTCGGGATATCCGCTTTCCACTGTATTTCATTATATGTATATCCGCTTTCATACCAGTAGAATCTAATTAATTGAATTAACCTCTGATTTCGAACCAATATCAATAAATATCCAATATCTATTGGTATCCCTTTGCCAAAAAAGCCTCGTTTAATTGATTAGTGGCATGATTGCGGATAATTATATTTCATTAACATTATTTCGCGAAGCATATTTCACAAAATATATTTCATTAGATAATTTTCACCCTCCCTTTGCCTTATAATACATCACTGAAGAATTTTCTTCTTTCAGGATAGTGTTGGCCCATTCCATGATTTGATGCGAAGGGATCTTGGTCTTTTTCTCGTAGCTTGTTTGGTATAATTCCGCATCACCCAAATGCGCATAATAAGCCAAACTCATTGCCCTGTTGAGCAACTGTACTGATTCGTAAGTTTTCATCGCCTCGGCCTGATTCTTGACTTTAGAAAGGACTTCCTCCTCTACTTGACTTTGAAGAAAATCTTTTACGACTTTATCCAAGGCTTTTTCTGCATTTTCTGCACTTTGTCCTTTTTCCATTTTTCCTGAAAACACCAATAGGCCTGGGTCTACTGTACCCAAAATATAGGCTCCGACAGATGCGAAAATATGGCCGTTTTTTACCAAGCTTTGCTCTAGCACAGATGACCTTCCAAAGCCAATAATGTCTGTGATCAAATCAGCCTCTAAATAACCATCCTGCATCTTTCCAGGCATATGGTATACTTTGTATAGGGCATCGGTAGGTACTTCGGCTTCTACGGTTTTGACTTTTTTTGAAGTCTGCGGTAGTTCTTGAGGAATTGTCTTTTTTGGAAATTTACTTGAAGGGATTTCACCAAACCATTTTTCAGCCAAACGCTTTACATCTTCAGTTTTGACCCCTCCTGCCACGACCATGACAGCATTGTCAGGGCTGTAGTGTGTCAGGTAAAATTCTTCCACATCTTCTTTGCGATACCCCACAATGTCATCAATATCTTTGCCTATGGTTGGCCATTTGTTGGGATGTTGGTCGAATGCCAAATCCCTTACATGGTGGAAAACATCCCCATAAGGTTGGTTGAGGTATCTTTGTTTGTATTCCTCTATGACAACCTTCCTTTGTGTTTCTATAGTCTTTTCAGTCAAAGACAATTGGAACATTCTGTCAGATTCAAGCCAAAAGGCTGTTTCCAGATTGACAGCAGGAAGCGTGACATAGTAATTGGTGATATCGGTATTGGTAAAAGCATTGCAAGATCCTCCAACCCTTTCCAAGGCAGCATCAAATACAGGGGCATTTTTGGAACCTCCAAACATCAAGTGCTCAAAGTAATGCGCCAAACCTGTTTTTCCCGGAATTTCATTTCTTGATCCGACTTTGTAGAGGATGTTGACTACAGCGATTTTGCTACTGTGGTCCTCATGTACCAATACTTCTAAGCCGTTATTCAGTACAAATTTTTGGTAGTTGATCATCATATAATTAAGACAAAGCTATTAAATTAAAGCTATCCGAGCAGGTTTTGTTTGCTCAAATCTCTTCAGCTTTATAGCCAGCCTTTTCAAGTGCTTCAATAACCTTACTTGAAGGGGTATTGCCTTGGACGGCCAAGATCCTGTCTGGGTGAGAAAGGTCTACTTGCCATTCTGTATTTTCAAGTTTGTTCATTTCCGGCGTAATTGCTGCGACACAAGCGCCACATTTGACGTTAGTTTTGAATTTTTTCATGTTTATGATTTTACGTTTATATGCTTCTAAAGCCTATCTAAAAATCTTCTCCAAATGGAGAAAGTGGATCTGAATTCTTTTAAAAGGACTTGATCGAAAGTATCAAACTCTTCAAATTCAAATTCAGTCTGATCTCCCTCATCTATTACAGTATTGAACCTTATAGTTTTTTTAGTGTGAGTAGCATTTTGGCCAAATCCAATGTTTCTGACTTTTGAAATTTTGGGATAGACAGTAATCTGATTATTTAAAAATTGTTGATAAACCCACCTTATCGCCCATGAATTTATTTTCCCAACCATTTGATCTCGGAGCATTCCAGGTAGGTCGATCCCTCCTTTAGTAAACCTCCATTGCTCGAATAAATTGTGTCTGAATTTAGAATATGTTTTTACCTCCCAGTCAACGGTATCCCATCTGTCCTTCCAGGTTGCCCAACCCCAAGATGATGCTCTTGGAGAGAAGTAAAAATCCTTGTTATAATTTTCTAAAGTCGCAAGTTTTGGAGAATAACCAGATATGGAGAATACCTCCTTATGATCTTTATAATAATCCAAAGCTGACTCCATGAACTGCAAAAAATTAGGTGCAACGATCAAGTCGTCTTCTAAAACAATTACTTTTCCGTATTTTGAAATAATTTGACTTACGCCATCTATTATTGAATTTGCTAATCCTTTATTTTCGTGTGCAAAAAATATTTCCTTAAAATTCAAATAGTCTAACTCATTTATATAATCTCTTACTTCTTTTACATCTTCTATCTCATCTGGGGATTTTGCATTATCAGAAAAAATATAAATAGGGTACTGTTCAACGTCTATGCAGTGTCTGAGGCTCTGCAAAGTTTTTTCCAATTCAGTTTTTCTTTTGTAAGAAAAAATGCAAATAGGCGTCTTCATTATATCCCAGTATGTGTTTTTACTGTACTTTTTAAAACAATAAATAAAATAAACTTCTTTTGGTGAATTAACCTAGCTTACTTTCAAGTAATAAAGCTGATGTTAAAAGTTTTAGAAAGTTTAAATGATCACGATGACATCAATTTCTCGCTTATTTTATTTGACAACCTATCCAATTTCTTGTTTTTTGTGCTTTTTCTAGGCAATGATTAAGCATTAATGGCAGGCAAACTACGATTGTTTTTTTAACCATCAATACTATAGCTTAGTTTCTTTTCACAAATTTTATTTTTTCAAAACTAAAGCGATTTCTCATCTCCTTAGTCTCAAACTATTTGTGACAACCGAAACTGAAGACAAAGCCATTGCTGCTCCAGCCAACATTGGGTTCAATAAAAACCCGAAGAAAGGATATAGGATTCCTGCCGCAATTGGGATTCCCATGACATTATAAACAAAAGCCCAAAAGAGATTTTGACGGATGATGCGAACAGTTTTCTTTGTCAATGAAAGTGTGCGAGGAATTTGAGTAAGGTCAGATTGAACCAAAGTCACCTCTGCTACGTCCATAGCAATATCTGTGCCTTCTCCCATAGCAATGCTCAAATCTGCCAAAGTCAATGCTTCTGAATCATTGATTCCATCACCTACCATGGCGACAGTTTTCCCTGATTTCTGTAAGGATTGGATATAGTCGGCTTTGTCCTTTGGCAATGATTCCGCTTGATAATTTACTATTCCGACCTCTTTTGCTACCGATGCTGCCGTCATCTCCTGATCTCCTGTCAACATGTGTAATTCTATGCCCAATTCTTTCAACTGACGTATAGCTTCTATTGAAGTGGATTTTATCGGATCTGCAATTTTTATAATGGCCAATAAATCCTGGTCTTTAGAGGCAAATACCACAATAGCTCCTTCTCGGTGAAAAGCAACTGCACGCTCCTTTTGCTGTGCTGAAATTTTAACGCCAGAGGCTTCTAAAAATTTTATATTTCCAATTCTGTAAATTTTTCCCTCGATTTCGCCACTGACTCCTTTTCCTGTATGGCTATGAAAGTCCCTGACATTATAGTGCTCACTTGATTGATCAAAATAGTCCACCACAGCTTTTGCCAAAGGGTGTTCACTTCTTGATTCTAATGAAGCCAAAGCTGTACCATCCTCTGATTCCCAAAAATCAGTTTTGATCAAATCCGTGACTTTTGGTTTTCCTTCAGTGATGGTTCCTGTCTTATCTAAGACAAGGGTGTCTATCTTTTTTCCTTTTTCCAGACTCTCAGCATCTTTTATCAGTATACCCAGTTCTGCACCTTTCCCCATAGCTGCCATGATTGCTGTAGGTGTAGCCAATCCCAATGCACATGGACAGGCAATAACCAGCACAGTAATCATGGCCAACATGCCTCTTAACCATGCTTCTTCTACACCACTAAAGCCCCATATCAAAAAAGAGATTATAGATATACCAAGTACTACCGGTACAAAGACTGCTGAAACTTGGTCTACAAGTTTTTGTATTGGGGCTTTGGAACCTTGGGCTTTCTTTACCCGGGCGATAATCTGAGATAAAAGGGTGTCTCCGAGTTCTTTTTCAATAGACACTTTCAAGCTTCCTTCCTGGTTGATAGTGCCAGCGAATACATGACTGTCTTTGTTTTTCAAAACAGGGATTGGTTCTCCGGAAAGCATGCTTTCATTTACGTAAGATTCACCCTCGGTTACTTTGCCGTCCAGCGCGATCTTTTGACCTGGTTTGATCAGGATCAAATCACCCTTCCGGGCCTCATTTGTGGATTTAGTAATTGTTCTTCCTCCTTCCAATACCAGGACTTCTTTTTCCTGAAGTCCCATCAATTTCTTCAAAGCAGCACCTGTACCTGCTTTTGCACCTGATTCTAAGGTTTTTCCCAAAAGAATAAAAAACACAATGACAGCGGCAGCCTCGAAGTACACATGAGGCTCTAGACCTCTTTCCAATAGATACTGCGGGAAAAAAGTGTTGAAAGTACTGTAAAGGTAGGCGATTCCTGTACTGAGTGCCACCAAAGTGTCCATATTGGATTGCAGTTTTTTGGCCAATTTCCATGCTTGGGTATAAAACTGCCGTCCAAATACAAACAGCACCGGAGTAGTCAAGGCCCACATAATGGGATCTGCATAAGGCATATCCATCCAAAACATGCCGATAACAAAAACCGGAAAGGCTAGAACACCAGCATAAATGGTTTTCTTTTTTAGATTCTTGTAAGCATCTGCTTGAAGTTTTTCTAAGTCCTCTTCGGCAATATCTTCTATAATCAAATCATAGCCAGTCTCTTGAACTTGTTTTTTGAGTGCTTCTAGCTGTACGACACCATTATCCCAATCCAATTGTGCACTGTGGTTGGTGTAGTTAACGCTGACTGTTTTTACACCTTTGGTCGATTTTAGCGTGTTCTCCACTGCTACTGCGCAGGCGGAGCAACTCATACCGGATATTGGGATTTCTTTCTGCATGTTGGTTTTAATTTAAGAAATTGGGCAAACTTCAATGCCGGACATATTCCAAATTCAAATGTAGGTATCGGTAATCAGAAGGATTTATATAATTTTTGGAAAAATTAAACCTAGGTATGACCATTCTTGTAATTAGAGAAATATTACGAACTTTATCATTTGTTGAGTAGTTGAAAACCTTTGTACCTTCAAAACAAACATTGAACCCTAGAATCCATGAACAAAAGCACTGTTGAACCCGCGTGTACCGGGCAGTTTTCCTCACTTTTTTTGGATTATCTTGGAAAAAAACCTGAACTCAGGCATTTTTATAATCAATTCCCAGAATTGGATAATTTTGAAACTTTGATCAAACAAAGAAATTTCCCGAAAGAACACAGGGAGATTTTGGCAGCATCTTTAAAGCAACAGTATTCCAAACTTGAGGTGTCAGAGCCTACAGTTTCACAAATTGAGAAGTTGACTTCTCCAAATACATTTACAGTGACTACCGGTCATCAATTAAACCTTTTCACTGGGCCCCTATATTTTATTTATAAGATAGTTTCTACGATTAATCTTGCACAAAGACTCAATGAGACTTATCCTGATTCTCACTTTGTACCAGTTTACTGGATGGCTACAGAAGACCATGATTTTGAGGAAATCAATTACTTCAAATTGGACGGGAAAAAATACCAATGGCAAAGTGCTCAAAAAGGGCCTGTTGGGGATTTTATGCTAGATGACAGTTTTATGGAATTTTTCAAAGACCTGACCCATTTTGTGCCTGACTTCTTTAAAGATGCTTACCAAAAATCAAATACACTTGCTGAGGCAGTAAGGAAGTATGTACATACACTTTTCGGAGAAAAAGGCTTACTGATTGTGGATGGGCACTCCCCTGAATTGAAAGCACTTTTCAAACCTGTTATTTTGGATGACCTGACGGCTCATAAGGCAAACGAGCTTTGTAATCAGCAAACCCACAAGCTGGAAGAGATGGGGTATAAAAGCCAGATTTTCCCAAGAGAGATCAACTTCTTTTATATGAAAGAAGGACTTAGAGAGAGAGTGGAAAAAATTGGGTCTATATATAAGGTGTTGGAAACTGACATCTTCTTTACTGAAAACGAACTCAGGGAGCAAATTGAGAAGCATCCTGAGCACTTCAGCCCAAATGTAGTGTTGAGGCCGCTATATCAAGAAATGATTTTGCCTAACATTGCGTATTTGGGTGGACCTGCGGAAGTGGCCTATTGGCTCCAATTGAAAACAGTTTTTGATCATTATCAGGTCCCTTTACCTGCCATCATGCCAAGAAATTTTGCCTTGGTGCTGAATGTATATGCACAGCGAAAAATAGCAAAGCTTGAACTTTCGGAAAAGGAGCTTTTTGAAGATGTACTCTCATGGAAGAAAAGGTTTGTAAAAGACAATGCTCAAACTGACATCAGCCTGAGTGAGGAAAAGGAATCGTTATCAAAGATTTTTGCAAATTCTGCCAAAAAAGTGAGACATCTCGAAAAGAGCCTTAGTGATGCTTTTGAAGCGGCAGAAGTGAGAGCGCAAAAAATCCTTGATCAAATGGCTACTAAAGTGAGAAAGGCAGAGGAAAAAAAGCTGTCTGATTCGATCCGTCAGAGAGAGGAACTACAAGCTTATATGTATCCCGGAGGTTCGCCACAGGAAAGGGTAGAGAACTTCATGAAATTCTATCTTGAGGATGGAGAATTTGTGGAGGAATTGTTTCAACTATTCGACCCATTGGATTTTGATTTTATGTTAATTAGAAAGTGAAATGGACAAAGGTCAGTTGAGAAAGGAGTATAAAGAAAAAAGAAAACAGCTTTCAATTGAGGAATCTGGTAGGATGTCTCAATTGATTGCCGGTCATGTTATGGATTTTTTGAAAAGCCACGCAGAATGGAAGCATGTTCATCTTTTTTTGCCTATCAAAAAAAACAGGGAAGTAGATACTTTTCCGGTGCTGGATTTTTTGCAGACCAATCAATACCGGGTGTACACCTCTTCCATCGATGCGGTTAGTGGTGAGATGGTCACTGTTGATATTTCGGAAGAAAAAGAGTTTGTGGAAAATGCTTGGGGTATCCCTGAGGCTAGCATACAAAAAGGAGTTTCTTCAGATGCCATTCAGCTTGTTCTGGTACCTCTATTAGTCGTAGATAAGTATGGACATAGACTTGGATATGGCAAAGGTCATTATGATAAGTTTTTTGAAAGTCTTTCACAGCCTGTTTTTAAATTAGGATTGAGTTTTTTTGCACCTGTAGACAGGATTGGTGAGGAGTTGCATGATGTGGCATTGGATGCATGCGTTTTTCCTGAAGGGGTATTGAAGTTTTAATTTTGGATCCATGCTTCTAATGTGTGGGTATGTGCCATGGGCACATCCTATTGGTAGCAAAGAAGACGTAGGAGGTCTAGTTGCGTCCTGCCTGCCGCAGGCAAGTAGGGACGGCCTAAATTATCCGATTAAGTTGGTTGAATAAGGATAGTAATATCAATCCAGTTGTATAATTTAATAGAAAATTCTGTGTCATGGCAAATTCATTTACACAAGTACATGTTCAATCAATTTTTGCAGTAAAGTATAGATATGCAGTGATAAGTAGTGAATGGGAGGAAGAGCTTTATAAATACATAACAGGGATCATTCAGAATAGAGGACACAAAATGCTTGCGATAAATGGAATGCCAGATCATATACATATTTTTTTTGGGTTACGAATGGACCAATCTATTTCCAATCTTGTTCAGGAAGTGAAAATTGGATCAATGAACTGGATAAACAAATCAGGGTTTTGTAGATCAAAATTTTATTGGCAAAATGGGTATAGTGCCTTTTCATATAGCAAATCTCATGTCGAAAGCGTTATTCGTTACATTCAGAATCAAAAACAACATCATAAAAAGGAAAATTTCTTGGAAGAGTATAGAAATATTTTGTTAGACTTTGAAATTCCATTTGAAGAAAAATATCTTTTTAGGTCTTTAGAATGAGGAAACGGGTAAGCCCAACTGGCTTGTGATCCCCATTGGGAGGCAGGTCCTACCGACAGGCAATCCTTACAGGATTGATAACCTATCAATTTAAGGTTTGTGTCTACCATTAGGCAATCCCGCTGGGATTGATAACTCTCAATTCAGGGTTTGTCGTGGCTACCAAGGTAATCCCTCTGGGATTGGTAGCCTTCTATTTAAGGGTTTTAGCTGTCTATAGGAAATCCATCTGGGATTGGTGGTTGGGTTTTTTGGAACGGGTTAAATTATACGCTTCATGTGCCATAGGCACATCCTGTCGGTAGCATAAAAGACGTATGAGATCCAATTCCGTCCTGCCTGCCTGCCGCAGGCAAGTAGGGACGGCCTGTTGATTTAGACTTTACAAACAGGCAAGCCCTACAGGCTTGATGACCCTTCATATACGGTTTGTTGCAACCGACAGGCAATCCCTCTGGGATTGAAAATCCATCATTGTACGGTCTGTTACTACCGATTGGTAATCCCGCTGGGATTGATAACTCTAAATTCAGGGTCTGTCGTGGCTACCAAGGTAGTCCCTCTGGGATTGATCGCTCATCATATTGCAGATTGTAACAAAGCCCTGAGTTCTTTAATCAATTAAGCACTTACACAATTACACCCATACGCACTCACATATTTTTCATCATTGAAAATCCATCTAATTCCTGTATTTTGGCATGATTTTGAAAGATGAAACCCTGATTCTTATAAATAAACTAAACTATGAAAAAACTACTCTTTTTATTCTCCATTATCTTTTGCTTGGCTTTGGGCAATGAATCATACGCCCAATATACCACAGGCGTAGGTCTAAGGGCTGGTGTATCCAATGGACTTACAGTAAAGCACTTTATTTCGCAAGACGCAGCACTTGAGGGAATTCTTCATACAAGGTGGGGAGGCTTTGTTATCACTGGACTTTATGAGGTACACAAAGACATTTCAGATGTGAAGGGTTTGATGTGGTTTTTTGGTGGAGGAGCCCACGTAGGTACTTGGAACGCGAGAAGAAGCAATAGGCCCTGGGGAGATAACCGTGTAGCGACTACTGTTGTCGGGTTAGACGGGATAATTGGTTTGGATTATGTCTTTGACAATGCTCCAATTAACCTCTCTTTAGACTGGAAGCCTGTTATCAACTTTGGAGGATCGGGTTTTTGGGGTGATGAAGTAGCCCTTTCTATCCGATACGCTTTCTAAGAAACAGAACAATAAAGTGTGCAAGGTCATGTTTTCAGAAACATGACCTTTTCTTTTTGTAAAAAGTACACTATAAAAAACTCATAATTTTCAAAAACAAAATATTATTCGGATTTGTGGGGAGTGCCAAATATTATTCTAAGGCTATATGATGTTGCATTGAATACCCTTGCCTTTCAAATAATTAACTTTTTCGCACTCTGAATTGCCAAAACCCACCCTATTTTTAAGATAGAAGTCAATTTTGCTTCCCCTCTTAATGGAATTGAAACCAATTTTCAAATCTTTTAATTTTTTTTCGAACTCATTTGGAACAAATTCTCCCACCTTTTCATCTGTTTGATCAAAATATATATAAAATTCAAAATACATGCGTATTTATTATAAAATATGTAATAAAATACGTTTAAAATTTTCTTGTATTGAAAGAAATACAAAATGTATTAAAAATAAAAAATTACACGCTCTTTTTGTTACCAAATAAAATTTTGTATACATCTACATAAGCTGCTATTTCCTAAATATTTGAAGTAGCTTATGACGTATTGCCAAATAATCACTTTTAAGCACCGCTTAGATGGTTTTTATGCCATTTGAATGAGGAATCCCCTGAAAATATAACAATGGTAAGATGGAATTAAAAAATATATATGAATAGCCTGTTAAAATTGGTTAAAAGTTTAATATTTCATGAAAATATAGAGTAGTCGAAGAATCTTGCGCCTATTTTGAAAAGTGCAATAAATAATTTTTCTTTACGCATCAACTAAACTAAATACCTTATGAGAAAAGCTTTACTCTTTGTTATTGCGCTTTTCACCATGGCACTCACGCTAGAGGTGTCGGCGCAACAACGGGTAATTACCGGAACGGTAATTTCCGATGAAGACGGACTGGGCTTGCCAGGCGCATCCGTTCTCGTTAAGGGTACAACCGTAGGTACTACCACCGATTTGGATGGTAATTACTCTATTAATGTACCTGACGGATCCAACGTTCTGATTTACTCTTTTGTGGGATTAAAATCCCAAGAAGAGGCAATCGGCAACAGATCCGTAATCAATGTAACCCTCACTATGGACGCTTCACAACTTTCAGAAGTTGTTGTAACTGCGATCGGTATTGAGAAAGACAAAAAAGCCCTAGGCTATGCAGTATCTACTGTGGGTGATGAACTCATCCAAAACAGACCGGAAGCTGACGTTTCAAGGGTATTACAAGGCAAAGTAGCCGGTGTAAACATTACCGCTACGAACGGTCTATCTGGTTCTGGTACCAACATCATTATCAGGGGTTACTCCTCTGCTACTGGTTCTAACCAGCCTCTATTCGTAGTAGATGGTGTTCCTTTTAGTTCTGGAACCAATACAGGTAGATCAGATGGTTCTTCTGGATTTTCCCAAGGTGCTGCAGCCACTTCATCTCGTTTCTTGGATATAGATCCTAACAACATTGAAAATGTCTCTGTGTTGAAAGGTCTTTCTGCTACTGTATTATATGGTGACCAAGGTAGAAACGGTGTGGTTTTGATCACAACCAAATCTGGTGCAAGCAAAAGAAGACAAGCTGAAGTAACTGTTAACCAATCAGTATTTGGTAACCAAGCTGCTTCTCTTCCTACTTTTGGACAGATTTATGGTAATGGTTTCCAGCAGCAGCCAGGTTTCTTCTTCTCTAACTTCGGTCCAAGAATGGATCAAGGTCTGCAAATTGGACATCCTATTTCTTCCTCAGGCGTTGCTTCAATCAGAAATGCATTCCCTGAATTCTTTGAAGCTGATGGAACTACTCCGATCAGATATGATTACCGTGCTTATGAAGATGTAGCTTCTGCTTTCTTCAGAACAGGTATTGTTTCCAACACTTCAATCCAAATCGCCGGATCTTCTGAAAGAACTTCTTATTCAGCTTCTTTCGGTTATACAGATGACGAAGGTTTTACTCCAGGTAACAACTTGAACAAGTACAACTTCGGATTGGGTATCAAGTCTTCAGTAACTGATAAATTGACAGTGAATTCATCATTCACTTTCGCTATCACTGACTTGGTTTCTCCTCCAGTTAACGCAGCTTTTGGTTCTGGACCTAGTGGTGGTATTCCTTCTGTGTTTGCGAACACCTTATATACACCACGTTCTGTCGATTTGAGAAATCTTCCATTTGAAAACCCAGTAGATAGGTCTAATGTGTATTTCAGAGGTAATAATGACCAAGTGAACCCTTACTGGTTGGCACAGAATTTCGTAGATGCTTCAACAGTAAACAGGTTCTTCAACTCTACCTCATTGAATTATGACATCAATGATAACTTCTCTGTTACTTACAGATTTGGTTTGGATACTTATTCTGAAAACAGACAATCTAGATACAACCGTGGTGGTGGTGGAGGTGTAAGCACCTTGATCAACACAGGTTATTTCAGGTCTATAGATGTAAACAATACAATTTGGAACCAAGATTTGATCATCAACTGGAGAAAAGATCTTTCTGAAAAAATCTCTATGTCTGCTTTGATCGGTGGTAACTCAAGATATGACAATTACGAGCAGGATGGTATAGCTTCAACTGGTCAATTGGCCTTTGATCTATTCAGACATTCTAACTTCCTTCAGGCATCAGCAAGAGATCCGTTGTCTAACTCACCTTTGAACTTCACACAAGAAGAAAGAAGAATGGGGGTTTATGCCAACATCACTTTTGATTATGATGACTATCTTTTCTTAAACTTGTCTGCAAGAAATGACTGGACTTCAACAGTAGAGCCGGAAAATAGAAGAATCCTATATCCAGGAGCTTCAGTTTCTTTCCTTCCTACTGATGCATTCAACTGGAATTCTTCTACGCTAAATGACTTGAAATTGAGATTGGGTTACGGTACTTCTGCCGGTTTCCCAAGCCCATATTCTACAAGAAACGTTTTGCAACAAAATGCAAGAGCATTCCAAAGCCCAGCTGGGTCACTTTTCCAAACGCAAACACTTAGTAACGAACTTGGTAATGCCAATTTGAAGCCTGAGTTGCATGAGGAAATTGAATTCGGTATCGAAGCTGGAATGTTCAATAACAAGTTAAGATTCGACCTTTCCTTGTATCAGAAAAACACCAGAGACTTGATCACATTTGCTCCGATTGATCCAGCTACAGGTTTTACGCGTTCTGCGATCAACATCGGTAGGATCAGAAACAGAGGTATTGAATTACAAGCAACAGCTAATCCTGTAACTACTGCTTCTGGTTTCAACTGGGAGTCTATTGTAAACTTTACACTTTACAGAACTGTAACCATGGAATTGGGTGAAGGTCTTGATGAGATTGTAGTAGCTGGTTTTACCAACTTGGGTAACTTCGCTATACCTGGAAGACCATTCAACATCATCAAAGGTTCTGGTTTTGCAAGAGATGAGCAGACAGGTCAGCCAATTGTATTGCCAAATGGTGATTACCAAACTGCAGGTGAATTGGTAGAATTAGGTGATCCTAACCCAGCTTGGACTGGATCATGGATCAACACTTTCCGTTACAAAGGCTTCTTTGCCAATGTGATGATGGAGTACAGACATAAAGGTGCTATCTTCTCAAACACAGTGACTGCAACTCTTGCAAGAGGTGTAACAAAAGATCCTGTAGTAGACAGAGAGTACACTTTTATCCTTCCAGGTGTTAAGCAAGATGGAACGCCTAATGATATTCAAGTAACGGCTTCTAACTATTTCTTCAACCAATACCACACAGGTGCTGACGAATCAAACGTATTTGATGGATCTGCAATTAGGTTGAGAGAACTTTCTTTCGGTTATGATTTGCCTACTTCAATTTTGGCTAGAACTCCTTTCAAAAGAGCTTCTGTAGCATTGAGTGGAACAAACCTTTGGTTCTTGGCGCTTAACTTCCCTCCTAACATGAACTTTGATCCAGATGTATTGGGTCTTGGTGTAGGTAATGGATTAGGCTTTGATTTCGTAACAGGACCTAGCTCTAGAAGATTTGGTGGTACAGTAACCCTTACTTTCTAATCCCCAAAAATGAAGATTATGAAAAAAATATATAGCTTACTTATCGCACTCAGTATGGTGTTGGTAAGTTCATGCGACTTGGATTTACAGCAAGATCCAAACAACGTATCTCCTGACACTGCCAGTTTAAACTTGGTGTTGAACAGGATTCAGATTGATTTTGCTACTTTCTTCAATCAGACTGGAGACACTGGTATGCGTTTGAGCAGAATGTTGAATCAAGGTTCTAACATTTATCAGCAAACACACTTACCTGTGGCAATGGATGCAAGATGGACCAATGCTTATGCAAACATCTTGAACAATGTGCAGTTTCTAGAGCCTTTGGCGCAAGAAGCGAATTTCAGAAGACACTTGGGTATGGCTAGAGTTATCAAAGCCTACACTTTGATGACTTTGGTGGATTATTTCGGTGATGTGCCTTGGAACGAAGCATTAAAACCTCTTGAAACACTAAATCCTAACTATACAGATGGTGCAGAGGTTTATGCAGTAGCTCTGGCTACATTGCAACAAGCTAGAGAAGATTTTGCAGCTACTACTATAGGTGCGCCACAGGATCTTTATTACAATGGTACTTGGGCCAACTGGGTAAAGTTGATCAATGCATTGGAATTGAAATACCATTTGAACAGAAAGTTGGTTGATCCTTCAGGCTCTGCATCTGCTATCAATGCTTTAGTTGCAGCAAATAACTTTATAGAGCCAGGACAAGAATTTGTATTCAGATTTGGTACAAACTTAACTGATCCAGATGCTCGTCACCCAAGATTTGCTGGTCAGTACACTCCAGGTGGAGGCGGTGATTACCAATCTACTTGGTTTATGTGGAGAATGACTGAAGAAAAATCAGTTACTGATCCAAGAGCTAGATTCTATTTCTACAGACAAAGAACTACTAATCCAACTGATCCAGATCAATTGAGATGTTTAGGTGAAATTGCACCAGGACATTACTTGGCTGGAGGATGGCCTTTCTGTCTTCCAGGAACAAGAGGATATTGGGGTAGAGATCACTTGAATGCTGAAGGTATTCCGCCGGATGGTTTGGGTAGAACTGCTTGGGGTGTATATCCAGCAGGTGGAAGATTTGATGACAATGCAGGTGCTCCTGTTAGTCCGACTGCTGGTGCAGGTGGACAAGGAATTCACCCAATCATGTTGCCTTCTTATGTTGATTTCATGATAGCTGAAGCTATTCACACCATGGATGGTGTGTCAGGTGATGCAAAGGCATTTGTAGAGTCTGGTATCTTGAAGTCAATGAACTATGTTAGGGCTTTTGCTGTAAGTACGAGCCAAGCAGGTGCTGTGAACACTTTCCAAAATCAAGCTGCTTTCAATGAGCAAGTTACGGCTTATATTTCAGTAGTAGGTAGAGATTGGGACTCAGCAAATGCTGACAACAGACTAGATATCATCGGTAGAGAATACTGGTTGGCTTTGTATGGTAACGGAAATGAGGCATACAACCTTTACAGAAGAACAGGTAAGCCTGATAACATGCAGCCTGGATTGTTGGAAAACTTCGGTGATTTCCCTAGAACCATGTTCTATCCTCAAAATCATGTTGTGACTAACAACAATGCTAGGCAAAGAGATGAAGCTAGAAGAGAGCGCGTATTCTGGGATACCAATCCTGAAGGTAACGGTTGGGTATATTAATCTCTAAATGACAGAAATAATGAAAATAAGAAAAATAAGTCTTGGTTTATTTGTGGTGCTCTTGGCATTTGTTTCCTCCTGTAGGGATTTTGTAGACCCCAATATTCCTTACTCAGAATTTGATACCGGTCTGTACTTACGTACTATAAGGGCAGCATCTACAAACAGTTTGTCTTTAAATTTCTTTGATCTTCAGAATTCAAGGTTTAATGTAACTGTTGAGGCTGTTGATGAAAAAGAAGGTACAAGTGTTTCATCTGTAGAAGTTAGAATCAGACATAGAAGGTTGATTCCTGGGGTAGGTTTAGAGTATACTCCAGCACAATCAGGAGGTCAAAGACAAGAAGTAACTGTTGCAACCATTTCTGGTTCTGAGTTCACTCAAAGTCCTGATAACAGATTCAAAAGAACTGTGATAGATGTCTCTGCAGCTGCGATGATTCAAGCTGTGGGCTTAACCGCAGATCAGATTGAAGGTGGTGATGTATTTGAGGTTCGCCTTTATGCAACAGATGATCAAGGTAGGGTTTTTGGTCCTGACAATAGATCTTCCGATGTGGCGGGTGGATTCTTCTACGATTCTCCATTCTTGTATAACGTGGCTATAGTTTGTCCAAGTGACTTGGCTGGAACTTACCGTTATGAATCTACAGAAATGCAGTCAGCTTTCGGATCATGTGCAGGTACTATCACAGGTGAAGTTTCTTTAACTGTGGCAGACAGCAACAATCCTCAAATCTATGTAGTTTCTGATGCCACTTTCGGTTTCTGGGGTTGCTATGGTGACACCTGGGGAAGTGGTAATGTCAGGCTGAATGATTCTTGTGGAATCCTTAGCTTCTCAGGAGCTGATAAATATGGAGATGGTTATACCATTGAAGTACTTAGCAACACTGGTTCTGAGCTACGTTTTATCTGGGTTAATAACTCTAATGAAACAGGTACTGTTACTTTGTTCGCTAACGAAGGAAGGCCATGGCCAGATACTTTAAGGTAAAAATTGATTTTATTGTATAATTTAAAAAGCCAGTCTAGCAATAGACTGGCTTTTTTTGTTTAGCAGGATTTTTTTCATCAAGCAACAGTTTCCATCGCATTTATGCGGTGGATAAGGGATGACCCTACAAAACCTAGGCTTCAGCCGAAATGCTATTTCGACTAAAGTCACTATGTCTTCGGTTTATGGCTTTGACCACTATCTGAAGATTTGGAAATTCTGGAGGTGGTTTTGGGTTTGAGTTTGGTACTTCCATTTGGGAGATGCCGCCGTTCGTGTCTTCACGAATGGCTAAAAATAGCTCCTTCAATCTACCCTATATTAATCCACGATCCGCTAAGCTCCCAATTTCCATCGCATTTATGCGGTGGATAAGAGATGACCCGACAATGACCAGGCTTCAGCCGAAATGCTATTTCGACTAAAGTCGATGAGTCCTTGGTTTGCAGCTATGGCCACTATCTGAAGATAGTGGAAATTTTGGGTCAAACCTTAAATCTAGATTGTCTTTACCATTCAGGGCTACCTCCAATTTCCATCGCATTTATGCGGTGGTTAAGGAATGACCCGACAATGACCAGGCTTTAGCCGAAAGGATTTTTCGACTAAAGTCGGGGGGGAGGGTCTAGGTTTAAGATGAAACCACTACTTAAAAGTAGTGGAAATTCTGTGGAGGTGGATTGTGGTTTTGGGTTTTGGTCCACGATTAAGGGTGATTTCAATTTCCATCGCATTTATGCGGTGGATAAGGGATGACCCGACAATGAATAGGCTTCAGCCGAAATGCTATTTCGACTAAAGTCACAATATCTTCGGTTTATGGCTTTGACCACTATCTGAAGATTTGGAAATTCTGGAGGTGGTTTTGGGTTTGAGTTTGGTACTTCCATTTGGGAGATGCCTCCGTTCGTGACTTCACGAATGGCTAAAAATAGCTCCTTCAATCTATCCTATATTAGTCCACGATCCGCTAAGCTCCCAATTTCCATCTCATTTATGCGGTGGTTAAGGGATGACCCTACAATGAATAGGCTTCAGCCGAAATGCTAATTCGACTAAAGTCGGGGAGTTCTTTGTTTGCAGCTATGGCCACTATCTGAAGCTAGTGGAAATTTTGGGTCAAACCTTAAATCTAGATTGTCTTTACCATTCAGGGTCACCTCCTATTTCCATCGCATTTATGCGGTGTTTAACAAAAAAACCTTTGGGGTCTTCAAGACCCCAAAGGTTATATACTTGCTGTAGATTTCTATGTTGGATTAAACCATCCTGCTGGACTTGTCCATTAAGTAGTATATACCGAATTGAACATCACATAATCGGTGGTCAGGTCCGTGCCCCATCCTATGCCTGTTTCGTGTCCGGTATTCAATTCAAGATGAACCCTTATTTGAGAGTCACGCAATAACTTTTTAACAAAGTTTTTGTCAAAATCCACAGGCTGCCCTTTTTCTAAAACTGGTACCAATTTGTCCTTGTCACCAACGAACAAGTTGACTTTGCTATAATTGAAATTTACGCCTGCGTTTCCACATGCCGCAATTATTCTTCCCCAATTGGGATCTCTTCCAAACATGGCAGTTTTCACCAAAGTAGAATCAGAGATGGCTCTCACAAGTTTTCTGGCAACTTCTTCTGAACGGGCTTTCGAAACCTTATATTCTATAAATTTGGAAGCACCTTCACCGTCAGAGACGATTAACTTGGCCAAATGAGTAAGGATTTCTTGAAGTTTTTCCCTGAACAGGATATATCCGGGCTCAGTTTCTTTTGTGATTTTTTTGTTTTCTGCCAGGCCATTGGCCATTATCGCTACCATATCATTGGTGGATGTATCTCCATCCACGGTAATCAAATTGAAAGTCCTGTCTACGCAATGTCTTAATGCCTTATCCAATAGCTTTTCATCAATGGAAATGTCGGTGACAATAAAACTTAACATGGTAGCCATGTTTGGGTGAATCATACCGGAACCTTTTGCAACCCCACCCATGTGAATGGTAGCTCCTTCATGTTCGAATTCTACAAAGCCTTCTTTGGCAAAAGTATCAGTGGTGAGGATGGCATTGGCTACAAAAGAGCCTGCTTTTGTGTTATCGGATAATTTTGGGATGTTTTCCTCAATACCCCTTATTACATCTTCGGTAGGGAATGGCTCCCCTATCAAACCTGTAGAGGCTACGATGACGTCTTCTTCAGGAATGTTAAGTAGCCTCGCGGTAGTTTTGACCATTGCTTCAGCTCCAAGTCTGCCCTGTTCTCCTGTACAGGCATTTGCGTTGCCTGCATTACAGACGATCACCTGGGCCCTGTTGTTGATTTTGATATTCCTTTCACTGATCTCTACCGGTTCAGCACGAACTTTATTTTGGGTAAAAACTGCTGCTGCTGCTGCTGGAACTTCAGAATATATGATAGCCAAATCACGTCTCATTGACTTCACTCCTGTATGGGCACCCCAACATTTTATTCCTTTTACACTGGATATATTCTTAATCATACTCATGATTTTAAGGTCTTAATGGTATTTGATTTAATCCTGATTGCTCATCTAATCCTAGCATCAGATTCATATTGTGAACTGCTTCGGAGGCAGCACCCTTGAGAAGGTTATCTATCGCTGCTATGCTGATGATACGCTTTGTCCTTGAATCCCAAAATGGGAAAATATCGCAGTAATGACTGCCTCTGACATCCTTGATAGAAGGTGCCGTTTCCCTTATTCTTATAAAGTGTTTGTCTTTGTAGAATTCTTCATAGATGCTCTTGAGTTTAGCTGAATCCATAGCTACTTTTGGTTTACTATAAGAAGTTACCAAAATTCCCCTATCTGCTGGGATCAAATGGGGAGTAAACTGAACCGTGGCAGTGGTGCCGGACAATGCCGACAGCTGTTCTTCAATCTCGACTGTATGTCTGTGTATGCCGATTCCATAAGCCTTGAAGTTGTCGTTGACATTGGAAAAATGCGTAGTAGCACTTGCTTTGATTCCAGCGCCTGTCAATCCTGATTTTGCGTCGATAATCAAAGAATCAGGATCAACCAGATTTGCTGCAAATAGTGGAGCTACAGAAAGGATAGACGCTGTAGGGTAGCAGCCGGGATTGGCTATCAATGAGCTGTTCTTAACTTTTTCTCCCATAAGTTCTGGAAGTCCATAGATGGCCTTTTCAAAACCATCGGTATAACTATGGTCCATGTTATACCAGCTTTTGTACACTTCAGGAGTACTTAACCTGAAGTCACCGGATAGATCTATTATTTTTGTTTTTTTGTCCTTCCACCTTTTCACAAACTCCATGGATACGCCATGAGGAAGCGCTAGAAAAATCACATCCAAATCAGCATTATCTATCACAGAGGCACTTTCCAGCTCTTTATCTACAATTTTCAAAAACTGTGGATGTAAAGTTGAAAAGGGTTTACCTGTATGGCTCTCGGAAGTAATATGCATGATCTCCACATGGGGATGCCCCGCAAGGAGACGGGTTAATTCAGATCCCGTAAATCCAGATGCGCCGACAATAGCTACTTTATATTTTGATCCTTTCATTTCTGTTCGATTTCAATTTTTTTGATTTCTTCTTTCAGTACCTCGATAAACTTTTCCAGATCTTCCATCGGAATATTTAAGGGGGGAACCAACCTCAATACATTTATTGCGGTTGCATTTGCGATAAAACCAGCTTTTAAGAGGCGTTGTACCAGATCGGCTGCGGGAATATGCAGTTCTACACCTAGCATCAAACCTTCTCCTCTTACCTCTTTGATAAGGCTACTTTCTAGCATCATTGCATTCAATTGGTCTTTGAGCCAATTTCCTTTTGTTTTGGCGGCAGAAAGCAAGCCTTCTTCCACGATCACTTGTAATGTGGCCAGTGAAGCTGCAGTTGCTAGAGGATTTCCCCCGAATGTTGTCCCGTGATCTCCAAATTGTATGGCAGAAGCGATTTTTTCATTACATAAAAAAGCGCCTATAGGCATGCCTCCGCCTAGCCCTTTGGCCAAAGTCATAATATCTGGTTGGATTCCATAGATATCTTTGGCGAACCATTTTCCCGTCCGTGCGATTCCGGATTGGATTTCGTCGAAAATCAAAACGATATCATGTTTCTCACAAAGGTCTTTAACCTCTTGGAGGTAAGATTGATCAGCCGGTCGAATACCTCCTTCTCCTTGGATAGGTTCCAAAATAATCGCAGCAATATCTTCGGAAAGCTCACTTTTTAGTGCTTCGATGTCATTTAAAGGGACTTGTACAAACCCATGTGGGATGGGGCCGAAGCCTTCTTGGTATTTGGGTTGTCCGGTAGCTATGGTAGCAAGGGTTCTTCCATGAAAAGAATTGTGCATGGAAATAATTTTACCGCCTCTGTCTTTACTATGTGAGTAGCGACGGGCGATTTTGATTGCTCCTTCCACTGATTCGGCACCGCTGTTTGTGAAAAACACCCTATCTAAGCCGGAGATGTTTACCAGCAATTCTGATAATGCCACTTGTGGTGGACTGACGAAAAAATTTGAAATGTGGATCAGGTCTTTAGCTTGTTCTTGTATGGCCTTGACCACCTTTGGATGACAATGCCCGACGTTGTTGACTGCAATGCCTGCTAAAAGGTCTACATATTCCTTGTTTTCAATATCCCAAAGCCTAGAACCCAATCCTTTGATAAAGGTTATCGGGATTCGCTTGAATGTAGGAAGGTAAAATTGTTGGTCTTTGATATGTAAATCTATGTTCTGCATGATTCAATGTGTTAAGGTTGTCCCGGCAATGCTGCCATTTTTGAAATAATCTTGCAATTGCGATGGTTTGGTGCCGTTTAGGATAAGTACATTTTTTACTCCTGATCTAAGTGCTTTTTCGCAGGATTGGATTTTGGGGATCATACCTCCTTGTATCGTTTTCCCATACATTTCGGTCAGATCTGTTAGTTTAATGCTTTTGATGATGGATTCAGGGTCAGGAAAATTACTATAAAGTCCGTCCACGTCTGTAAGAGAAATGTAGTAATCAGCTTGGATAGCTGCTGCCATAGCGCCGGCAAAATCGTCTGCATTGACATTCATACTATTTCCATTCTTGTCCGCTGCCACGCAAGCGATAATTGGTACAAACCCTGCGGAGATTAAGTGTTCCACCAAATTGGGCTGAATAGTTTCTATTTCACCTACTCTTCCTAAATCTGCAGTTTCATTTTGACCATCTTCCAAAATGCCTAAATGAAGTAATTTTTGCTTTACCCTTACCATTTTAGCATCAAGTCCAGAGATTCCTACTGTTTGAGTGCCGGCATGAGAAAACGCCCTTGTCAGATTGGCATTAACTTCTCCAATCAGTGTTTTTTGGATTTCAACCATGGCTTCAGGACTTGTTTTTCTCTGGCCTTGAATAAATTCAGAAGAAATGCCTGCTTCAGATAAAGCCTGATTGATAAACGGTCCTCCTCCATGTACCACACACACTTGGTGTCCTTGCTGTACAAGTTGGAAGATTACTTCTGCGATTTGATTTTGAAGAGAAGCGTTGATCATTGCATTCCCACCATATTTGATGAGAAGCTTTGAGGGTTTCATACGCGATTGTTTTTTTGTTTTTTATTGAAATTTACTTTCTGTTTTTCAGAATTTAATTTCGAAAAATTTAAATTTATAATATTTCTTATAATCTTATCAAATACCATTCCATGGCGGGCAAATAAAGTTGTTAATTTACTGCAAGTGTGTAATTCCTTTAAATGGTCTAATCTAGTATAAGAATATCCATAAAAATTTAAATCAAGAGAGATAGATTGTTAATTTGGCAGTCATATTGACCAATGAAATATGACACAGTTTTTTGGATTGATCTTGATAAATAAGTTTTATTCAAAATGAGCACAACATGACATCAATGGAGCTTGGAATCGGAAGCCAAATACGGCATCCTAAATTTGGAAAAGGGGTAGTGGTCGAAGCAGATGCTTCTTACTACAAAATTTACTTCAACTTCACAGCTGAGGTAAAAACCATAGCAAGGGATTTCCCTAATTTTGAATTGATCGAGAAAAAAGAGGCAGAATATATGCCAATCACGCTTTCTGATATAGAGAAGGCTGTCGAGAATGTTGTACGTAAAACCCAGCCAAAAGAGGAGATCACCAAAATCAGTATGGCGCAAAAATGGATAAATGGCACCTTGACATTCAATCCCTTCAACCCTGACTTGAGTAATAAGGAAATACCGATCAAGACATTTTTCCATAAAATTGTCATGCTTAGAGAAAGGTTGCGGGTTTTGGAACAGAACATCAATAATCACGCTAAGCTAGATGATGAAGACCGAATTCATCTGCAGCAGTATATTACAAGGATTTACGGTTCTTTGACTACTTTCAATGTGCTTTTTGTTGACAAAGCAGATCATTTTAAGGGTGCAGGGAAGGAGGATTGATTGGGGATTTTTAGTGGAAAAAGAGGGTTTCTTTCCCTTTGACTTCTGGGTTTCTAATCCTGTTTGATTGAGTCTGTAAATAAGTCAGATGCTATCAAGTTACTTTCACTCAAAACAATTAATCATAGTACAAAAATCAGAAGCTGTTTTAAAAGTAAGTATTAAAACTTAGGGCATTTATTAACTCAAAAATGGGCTGATTTACAATAAATCGGCCCATTTTGTTCTGGTTCAATTAGTATTGTTGGCTATCTTTTTTGTTAGCTATTCCGGTAATTTTGTTTCGGGATTTATTCCCTGTATATATTTTGTTTTTCAAGGTCTAGCCAGTTTAGCTACCAACCTTTGTTTTTCAAGTCTTTTGACTAGTTTTCTCGTCAAGTGATTATGAATTACATCATACCCACTAAGTACCGTACCATTAACTTTGAAATTCCCCATCCAGACAATTTGTAAGGTGTCTTTGTCTAGCAAGAAGCAATTGTAACTGGCATTTTCAGATACTTGCATATTTCCATTGACTAAGCGGACGTTCTGCCAAAAAGCCCTTTGATCTACTACAAGAATGCCTCGCGAGTTGTCATTATGTAATTTTTCCATATACTCTTCGAAACTTACATCTGACTGTACTTCAAAAAAATCTTCCATGAAATTCATGGGTGTTGGTTTGAAGTTTCTTTTCATACTTCTTTGAAACTGTTCTCGAAATTGAGTTGAGGCAAGTTTATTGAAGTTTGGTTTTATAGATTCATTAAAGAAATCTTCGGTCATGGCTGTATAATCAATTTCTCCACTTGAAGTGACCACCAACAAAGATGTGTAGAATCTTGGCTCTTCAACAACACGATTTTCTGTTACTCTGACCGATGCACAGGATGTGGCTATGCTTAATACTAAGATGAATGAAAAGAATTTTTTTATCATAATTTACTTTACTAATTAATTATCAAAAGGTTTAGTTAGTGTAGAAGTTTCAAGGAAGGTATTAGGATAGATTGGGATGACTGATTAGGCCATGTTTTTTGGATCCGATAGGTAAAAAAAAGCCTGCTAAAATCAAATGATCTTAACAGGCTTATTAGTTTATTCTGGAATAATTATCAATATCCAGGATTCTGCGGAAGTGGAGAGCTATTATTTGTTAAGATTTCCACCAAAGGAATTGGCCAAATAAACAAATGACTTGAATAAGGCATCTCATAATCCGTAGGGATTTCTCGATCAGTTGTATAAAAGTCAATGTTGTTAATAGACCTAGATGTTGCTTTTAATGGCACCCCCGGCATGATTCCAGCTCCTGCCAGTCTGTGGATATTAGGGAATCTTCTTCCTTCTGCAAGGAATTCGATTCTGGTTTCATTCAAAATTGCAGTTAGCAATTCACTAGGTGAAGCAAAGTCCGCTAAAGAATAAGAAGGAACAGTTTCCGGTAAAGCCCTGTCTCTCACTGAATTCAATAAAGTCAATCCTGCTGCTAAGTCCGGAGAAGATTTTCTGGCGTTAGCCTCGGCAGCTGCCAAGACTACTTCAGAGAATCGTATGATTACAGTAGGATCAGAGAAAGTTACATTATCAGTATACTTGTAAGTAAACATACCCAATGGACCTTGACTCACCATTCCATCAGCCTCACCGGCTATTGATCTCCTGGTGTCTTCTGGATGCCAAAAATCAGATCTCCAAATCAAAGGGCTAATTTTAACCAAACCTCTTGCACCATTTTCAGGGTTTCCATACATGTTAGGAAGAGCTCCGTTTACACCTGCATTGGATGCTTGGGTATTTTCAAAAGAGAAGATATTGTCAGAGCTTGTGCCACCTCTAAATGGAGTTAATGGGTTTGCTGTTACTTCAAAGCTACCAGCTAGTTTGTTGTATTCCGCCAAAACACCATCAAAATCTTCCATGTGAAGTTTAACTCTAGCTTTCAAGGCAATTGCAGCCGCTTTTCTAGCTCTAAATGCATTTCCAGCTTCAGGAAGTAAATCTTCCGACTCGTTCAAATCAGCAAGCAATTGTTGATAAACAGACTGTACAGTTCCTCTACCTACTTGTTCTCCTGGTTCCACTTTCGCCACATCGTTGATCGCAAATGTTCTATATGGAATTCCTAGTGTAGATGGATCATCAGCATAAGGTCTCGAGAAATAGACAACCAATTCATGATGAGCCAAAGCCCTTAAAAACAATGCTTCACCTCTATATCTGTCTCTTAAGGCGGGAGTCAAAACACCATTGTCTAAAGCAGGGTCAAGGTTTTCAAGTACGATATTGGCTCTGTTGATCATTCTATAAAGGGATATCCACTGGCCATTATTATTTGCTGTGTTTGGATTGTACTGATGTGTATAAGTGACTTCATAGAATAACTGGTCATTATACATGTCCTCACCTCTCATGTCCCCTTGTTGGGTTGATGCAGCGCCAAATGGATAACCTCTTTGGACAGAACCTAGGTAAAAGCCTCTTTGCGCAGCTTCATAAATACCCAAAACAGCTGCATTGATTCTACTTGCATCAGCAAACGCCTCATTATCAGGTATAATGTTTGCAGGCTGTAAATCCGTCACGTCGCATGATGTTACTCCTAACATTACAAGCGCAAACAGAACAAGTTTAATATTTATTGAAATTAACTTTTTCATTTTCTTAAATTTTAGAGTATTTTAATTAAAATCCAACGTTAAGACCCATAGACCATGTCCTGATGATAGGGGCAACGTTCCAGTCCACACCAAAATTCAATTGACCTCCAAATGCATTGGACTCAGGATCTAAACCTGAATATTTGGTAAAAATCAAAGGGTTTTGCACTTGAGCAAAAAATCTTGCACTTCTAATGTTGCCATTGAAAGTATTTTCTATAAATGTTCTAGGAACCCTATAACCTACTACAATATTCTGAACTCTTACGAAATCACCTCTTTCGATAAATCTTGAGTTAGCTGCAGAAGTTTGCCAAGTATTTGAATCTCTACCTGCATACAATCTTGGGATATCAGTCACTTGACCGCTTTCTGTCCATCTGTTTTGGATTTCTGAAAGGTTGTTTGAGAATCCAAGTCCTAGCAATCCTCTTTTAGACTCATTCATGATGTAGTTGCCACCTGAATATCTTATGAAGATTTCCGCATCCCAATTTTTATATGAGAAGTTGTTAGACCATCCACCTTGGTATTTCGGCAGGGTATTTCCTAAGAAAAACTGGGTAGGAGGTGTTCCTGCAACATCTACATTGCCTGGATCATTTGGATCAAATGCTCTCCATGAACTAGCACCTTGCAACTGCACGATATTGTCCTCGCTGTAATACATTGCATTTCCATTGGCTGGGTTTACTCCAGCCCATTTGAAACCATATAGCTGCGCTATAGGACCTCCTTCAACGGTTCTGTTATATGTACCTGTTAGAGGTTGTACCAATGTAGTCACTTCGTT
Source organism: Mongoliibacter ruber (assembly GCF_003003005.1). Lineage (GTDB taxonomy): Bacteria > Bacteroidota > Bacteroidia > Cytophagales > Cyclobacteriaceae > Mongoliibacter > Mongoliibacter ruber. The sequence continues at coordinate 204,837 of NZ_PVTR01000009.1, read as the reverse complement.
ATTCAACCATGTGAAGTTGAAATCAGTATTCCAGACAAAATCACCTCTTTGCAATACCTTGGTCATCAATCTTAATTCAAGACCTTGATTGAATAAAGCCCCAACGTTTTGACTAATGGTATTACCTGGTACGCCCAAAGATGGAGCTGTTGGAGCATTTAGCACTAAACCATCCACATTGTTATAAAAGTAGTCTGCAGCAATAGTTACATTTCCTACAGTCATATCCATACCGACGTTAAACTTCTTAGAAGTTTCCCACTGAAGTGCAACGTTTGCTACGTTAGAGTAACCAATACCGGCACCCGCTGCAGCCAATACAGGACCGAAACCACCGGCATAAGGGAAAGAACCACCAGGTAAGGATACGTTACCTACTTCTGCATAAGATGCTCTTACTTTAAAGTCGGATATCAAGTCACTATTGAAAAAGCCTTCGTCTGATACTCTCCATCCAATAGATCCACCTGGGAATGTACCTCTTCTGTTTTCTGTAGCCAATTGAGAAATGCCATCATTTCTTACAGTCAATGACAACAGGTATTTTCCTTTAAAACTATAGTTTAGCCTACCAAAATATGAATCAAATCCTTGCTCTTGGAAACCACCACCAGAAAACTGATTGTTGTAAGAACCTGAAATCAAGTTTCTATATCTGAAAAACTCATCTGAGAAGTCAGTTCCTTGTGCAGTGAAATTGTAAAAATTTGTATACTGGTATTCTACACCTGCAGTCAAATTAATATTATGATCTTCACCGATTACAGTCTGATAGTTCAAGGTGTTTTGCCAGTTCCATCTGAAAACAGGGTTGTATCTCTGTGTAACGGAACCATTTGAACTTCTTCCATCGCCATGTCTTGCATCTAAGGAGGTAAAGTCATCCGACATTGTCAAATCGATACCTATTTGTGATCTAGCTGTCAATCCATCTATGATGTCAACTTCAGCGTAGGCATTTCCCAATACCCTGTGAGCTCTGTTTCGATAAATGTTGTTTTCTAAAACATATACGATGTTAGGGATATTGTTGTCAGGACCGGCCAAGTTAGCGCCAAAACCAGTTGTTGCTCCGTTTGGTGTGATATTGAATCCACCAAAGGCAGTGTTTTCAGGATCATAAATCGGCACGTTTGGCAACGCTCTTGTAGCATTATAGATAGCGCCTGAAAGTGAATTTGCACCGTTGTTTAAGCCAACAATTTCAGTATAAGTGTAGGACAAACTCTTTCCTATGCGCAGTCTCTTAGAAATAGCATGATCAATATTTGACCTGAAAGCATATCTTTTTAAATCATTACTTCTAATAGCTGATTCTTGATCTGTGAATCCCGCTGAGAAAAAATATTTAGTGTTCTCTGATCCACCGCTGATTGAAAGGTTATGTTGCTGGGTTGTACCTCTTCTAAGGACAGCATCTTGCCAATCTGTATTTACTCCTGGATTTGCTAAAAGAGATTGGTTAAGGTTTGATCTCTTTTCGTTTGCAATTTCCACAAATTGGTCTCCAGTCAACAGATCAAATCTATTCACATCTTCATTGAAACCAGTACTCATGCTGTAGTTTACTTGAGCCTTTCCAGATTGACCTCTTTTAGTAGTGATCAATATCACACCATTGGCAGCTCTAGAACCATATATAGCAGAAGCTGATCCATCTTTCAATACTTCATAAGACTCAATGTCTGCAGGGTTGATATTAGAAAGTGGATTCGCTGATACAGAGTTAGAACGATCTGAGTCTACGACCGGTACTCCATCAATTACGATCAATGGATCGGCTCCACCTGAAAGGGAGTTGACACCTCTAATTCTGATGATAGGTCTAGCACCGATAATACCAGAAGGTACAGTAACTTGAACACCTGGAGCTCTACCCGCCAGTTGTGTATCAAAAGAAGGGGCAACCAGGTTCTCAATGGCTTCATTGTTGATCGAGGTAACAGAACCCGTTACATCTCTTCTTTCTTGAGTGCCATAACCAACTACTACAACTTCACTTAGAGTTTTTAAATCGGCTTCTAATAAAACATTGATTTGAGAGCTGTTTCCAATAGCCATTTCCTTAGTCATGAAGCCTACAAAGCTAAATGTTAGTACGCTAGAACCTTCCGGAACGCTTATCGAATATGAGCCATCTAGGTCTGTAATAGTGCCTAAGGTTGTACCTTTGACTCGAACGTTGACACCGGGGATACCATCTGGTTCTTCAACAGAAGTTACTTTTCCAGTTACCGTTCGGCTTTGCGCAGCTACAGTTAACACTGTCATGAATGCTAAGGCAAAGCTTAGTAAAATTTTTTTCATAGGATAGTTGTTGATTTTATCAAAAATTATTTGCGGCAATTATCTTGTTAAAAAAAGTTAAAAACAAGATGAAAAAACATTATAACTACGCAAAATCAGAATATTGTAAAAAAATGTAAATAATGTCCTCATTTACGAAGTGGATCATGTAACAAAGTAGATCATGTTCCTTTAAAAGTGATATCAGAAGACATACCTGTCTTTTATTCCTGCTTACAGGCCTTCTATCATGCTTTCTGACACATGGTAGGGTTTTCTCGTGACAGACTTGTTTGTATACGACCAAATTATATTTCATTTTCCGAAAAATTTGAATTTGACGCCTATCTGCATTAATTTGTTACCTGATTGACAAGTATATAAACCCATGGAACTTTACGCCAAAGCCCTTTCGATTGCCATTCCTTTTTTTCTTATCCTGATCATTATCGAGGAGATAGCTGCTCGTAAAATGAAAAAACAGGTCAATAGAGGCATGGATACCATTTCCAGCTTGAGTTCCGGAATGACAAATACGCTCAAAAACCTTATGGGATTGTCCATTGCTATCATTTCCTATGCTTGGTTGGTGGATAAAGTAGCAATTTTTGATATCAAAAGTACTTGGTTGGTTTATGTATTGGCTTTTATAGGGATTGATTTTGTGGGTTACTGGAGTCATAGGTTTGATCATAAAATAAACGCCTTTTGGAATAGGCATATCGTTCACCACAGTTCTGAAGAATTCAATCTGAGTTGTGCTTTGAGACAGTCCATTTCTGCAATTATTGGAATATATTTCTTCTTATATATTCCAATGGCGTTTTTAGGGATTCCTGCAGAAGTGGTGGCAATCATTGCACCTATTCATCTGTTCGCCCAGTTCTGGTACCATACCCGATTGATAGGAAAAATGGGTATTCTGGAGCATATTCTCGTTACGCCTTCCCATCATCGAGTGCATCATGCCATCAATGATGTTTATTTGGACAAAAACCTTTCTCAGATTTTCATTTTCTGGGACAAATTATTTGGGACCTTTCAGGAAGAACTGGAAGAAGAACCGCCTGTATATGGTGTCAAGAAACCTGTAAATACCTGGAATCCATTGATCATTAATTATGTGCATTTTTGGGCATTGATACAGGACGCTTGGAGGACTAAAAACTGGTGGGATAAGTTAAGGATTTGGTTTATGCCTACAGGTTGGAGACCGGCAGATGTTGCTGAAAAGTATCCTTGGTCTTATTGGAAAAATGCCTTTGATCAGGTGAAGTATGACAGCCAGCCATCTAAGTCCCTTCAAGTATGGTCTTGGGTACAGATGATCATAGCATTTGGAATGGTGTTTCATGTCTTGGTGGCCTTTGTACAATTCCAGTATTTGGAAGTCATGCTCTATGCGGTTTTTATGATGGTATTTATTTTTGCTTACACCAGCCTTATGGATAAGGCAAGGGTAGCTATTCCTGCTGAGATCGTCAGGTTTGCAATGGGAATTGCGCTTTATGTTTGGAACGGAGGCTGGTTTGGTCTACAGGAAATCATTCCTGGAGCTGATATGATTGTATTGGGATTTTTAACCATTTCCTTGTTTATGACCTTTAGATTTATCCAAAAAGAAGCGCCACAAAAATCTGCAAGTATAGTTCCGGAGGCGATGACAGCGGGGAGGTAATTTCTGTTTAACCGTGACCTGTAAAGCGCGGTTTATCATGAAATGCAATGGCATATCCGCCAATAACCAAATATTCCACTTTAATTGAATGATGAGCTTTTTTTAACTCATTAAATTGGCGTCAGACTTTTGCTCAATGGTTTCTTTGTCGGCAATTATCCAAGGTCATTTCGTTTTGTCCAGACGATATTCTTCTAAGTCTATTTTCAAAACGGTCCATAAAAAGGGTGGATTAAAAGTGGTTAAACAGAAAAATGAAATTCATAATCCTAATGCTAGAAGATTAGTGGCCACCAATACCCCCACCCAAAAAAATAATAAACCTAAATACAGACTGTATAAGGGGTTCTGAGTAGCGGGAACAGGATTCTATAAAAACACTGGTTTTTAGAATTTTCAGTATCGTGACAATTAGAGTGACGCAATTATTTTTATTGCGTCATTTTTGAGCTATTATTGTCACGATAAACATTGGATTGAAGATGGTAAATCGAGATGAGCTACAACTAATTGAAGAAACGATTGCGTCATCTTCTGATGGTTTAGGAATAGAACAACTTCTTAGGTTGCTCCCATTTCAAATTGAGAAGAGAGCGCTACAAAGAAGACTAAAAAGCCTTAGAGAAAAGAACTTGATCCTAATGAAAGGAGAGGCTCGGTCCACACGTTATTATGCAAATATCCCTGAACAAACACAGGATTCCAAAAGCATTAAATCAACAGAGGAGCCACAATCAACCATTCCACTTTCAGAAGAAGGAAAGGCTATTTTAGCCTTAGTTTCCCACCCTGAAATCCAAAAAACACCAGCCGGATATGTTCGATCCTTTTTAGAAAACTATCGCCCGAATAGTGACAGTTTTCTCAGCAAAGAAGAAAAACAAAAACTAGCTGAATGGGGGAAAACAAAGGATAATGAACAGCCGGCCGGAACCTATGCCAGAGAAATATTGAACCGTTTATTAATCGATCTTTCCTGGAATTCAAGTAGACTGGAAGGCAACACCTATTCCCTGTTGGATACGGAGTTGCTTATACATAATGGAAAAGCCCCCTCCAATAAATCTCCAATGGAAACGCAGATGATTCTTAACCACAAAGAAGCTATTGAGTTTTTGGTAGAATCTTCTGATGAGGTGGGCTTCAATCGCTATACTTTTCTCAATCTACATGCGCTTCTTTCAAACAACCTGTTACCCAATCCCGCAGCATCAGGTAGGCTTAGGACATTTGGTGTCGGAATTGCAAATTCCGTGTTTACCCCGTTAGGAATTCCGCAACTCATCGAAGAATCTTTTGACCTAATTCTGGCAAAAGTAAGACAAATAGAAAATCCATTTGAGCAGGCTTTTTTTCTATTGGTTCAGCTTCCCTACCTGCAGCCTTTTGATGATGTCAATAAGCGAGTATCTAGATTAGCAGCCAATATTTCGTTGAATCGACACAATCTTGCACCTCTTTCGTTTGTAGATGTGCCAGAACAAACCTATATCAAAGGAATGCTTGGCATTTATGAATTAAACCGAATCGAATTATTCAAGGATGTTTTTCTATGGGCATATGAGCGATCCGCTATGCGTTATGCTGCAATCCGTCAGTCTTTGGGTGAACCAGATCCATTTCGTATGAAATACCGGGAAGAAATACGTGCGATTGTCAATCAAATTGTTTGCAATGCAACGGAAAAGGAAAATGCATCAGAAATAGTTGAATCTGAAGCCAAAAAATTACCTGAAATTGATCGATCTAGGTTCTCTGAAGTAGTTGAAACCGAACTCCTCGAGCTTCATGAAGGTAATTTTGTACGTTATCGTATCAAACCTTCCGAATTTTCTGCATGGAAAAAGAAATGGGATTTCTAGAAAAATTCAATCAATTCGGAAACGCTACTATTTAAACTCTCATTGCAACCTACTTATTTTTTGCTTTCATAATTCTCAAAAACCTGAAAAAAGGGGGCATGCTTGGAGATAATTTGAATTAAATAGGATCTAAATACATTGATACACCACAAATGAGAGGCTATAAAACACAAAAAGTTGGTCGTAAAACGACCAACTGATTGTTTAGTAGCGGGAACAGGACTCGAACCTGTGACCTTTGGGTTATGAGCCCAACGAGCTACCAACTGCTCCATCCCGCGATATATTTTTAAAGCTTTCGAGCTTTTTATTTCAGTTTTTTTAAGGACTTCCTCCTTAATGATGACACAAAAGTATATGACCGTTTCTTAAAATGCAAATATCATCAGGCTTTTTTTGTTGTAGCATGAGTTTTAAAATAATTATTTTGGAATAAAGTCTTGATGGAGAGGCGTTTTTCGCTGAAATATTTTACAAATAAGTGTTTTTATATCCATGATCGGAAGTTTATTTGGTTATTGAAGCTTAAACTATCAGATACTCAAAAAATTAGAGTACCTTTGTGTAAAAAATTGTAGTCATGACCGAAAATACACACAAAGCAGGCTTTGTTAACATAGTTGGTAAACCCAATGTTGGCAAATCCACACTTATGAATGTGTTGATCGGTGAGAGACTTTCGATCATCTCCTCCAAAGCCCAGACCACCCGTCATAGGATTATGGGCATTATCAATGATGAGCAATATCAGGTGATATTTTCGGATACTCCCGGTATGCTCAAACCCAAATACGAGCTGCATAAAAGCATGATGGGTTTTGTTAATATATCTTTGGAGGATGCAGATGTGATACTTTTCGTAACCGATCTATTTGAAACTGATGAAGAAATAGAAGACGTAATTGAAAAGATCAATAATTCAGGTGTTCCTGTGCTACTTGTCATCAACAAAATTGACCTTTCTAAGGAAAATCAATTGGAAGAAGTCACGGCTTATTGGACCCAAAGAATCAAGGCAGAAACAGTCATTCCGATCTCTGCCTCCGAAAGTTTCAATACCGAACGCATTCTGGTTGAAATCCTTGATAGGATACCTATTCATCCACCTTATTACGATAAAGAAGAACTTACCGATAAGCCGGAGAGATTCTTTGCATCTGAAATTGTCCGGGAAAAAATCTTTCTGAATTATAAAAAAGAAATCCCGTACAGTACCGAAGTGGCAATAGAGGATTTCTATGAAGAGAAAAATATCATTCGTATCCGAGCGGTCATCTATGTGGAAAGAAATAGCCAAAAAGGCATTATCATAGGAGATAAAGGAAAGGCACTCAAAAGAGTGGGGATTCAGGCAAGGGAGGAAATGGAAAAGTTCTTTGGGAAGAAAATATTTCTCGAAACTTTCGTCAAAGTAGAAGATGATTGGAGAAAAAATAAAAATAAGTTGAGAAAATTTGGTTACGACCAATAAGTAATAGGATTATGGCAAATATAGTAGCAATTGTAGGTAGACCCAATGTGGGCAAATCTACCTTTTTTAATAGATTGATTGAAGAGCGTAAAGCGATAGAGGATAATGTGTCGGGAGTTACTCGAGATAGGCATTATGGCCATGCCACTTGGGGTGGAAAGTTTTTTTCAGTCATCGATACGGGTGGTTATGTGACCGGATCTGATGATATGTATGAAGCAGAAATCCGCAAACAAGTAAAGCTTGCATTGGAAGAAGCCAATGTCATTTTATTTGTTGTGGATTGTCATGACGGTCTCACAGATTTGGATAAGGAGTTTGCCAAAGAGCTGAGAGCAACAAAAAAGCCTGTTTTTATAGTGGCAAATAAAGCGGATACTCCTGAAAAGGCAATGATGTCAGCTGAATTCTACGCTATGGGATTGGGTGAAAATGATGTTTTTACCATTGCAGCTACAAGTGGCAGCGGTACAGGTGACTTACTTGATGAGGTGATCAAGCACTTCCCTGAAGATGGTGAGGAAGATCCAGAAGATGGAATTCCACGTATTGCCATTCTGGGAAGGCCTAATGTAGGGAAGTCATCTTTTCTAAATGCACTTCTTGGAAAAGAAAGGTCAATCGTAACAGATGAAGCGGGCACCACCCGAGATGCCATCCATACCAGATATAAATTGTATGGCAAAGACTTTATCATTACCGATACTGCTGGAATCAGAAAGAAAGCCAAAGTCAAAGAAGACATTGAGTTCTATTCAGTGATGCGTTCTCTGAGAACATTGGAAGAATCTGATGTGCTTATCATCATGGTAGATGCTACCCGAGGATTGGAAGCGCAAGATATGAACCTTATCTCTTTGGGTATCAAAAACAACAAAGGGATCATGATCATGATCAATAAGTGGGATTTGGTTGAAAAGGATCACAAGACCTTGGACACGCTTAAAAAGGATATGGTGGAAAGGTTGGGTGAGAATAAATGGATTCCGATTATTTCCACTTCTGTAGAAACCAAGCAAAGAATTTTCCAGGCAATTGAGCTGGCGGTAAAAGTTTATGATAACAAAACCAGGAAAGTAGCTACTTCAAAACTTAATGACAAGATGCTCCCTGAAATTGAGAATTATCCGCCACCGGCAAATAAAGGGAAGTACATCAAGATTAAATATATCACTCAACTTCCTACAAAAAACCCTGTTTTTGCATTCTTTTGCAATCTTCCACAGTATATCAAAACACCTTATACCAGGTTCTTGGAGAACAGGCTTCGTGAAAACTTTGATTTTGAGGGCGTTCCGATAAAAATTACTTATAAAAAGAAATAAAAAATATTCTTTTAAAAGCTTGAATATCCGTAGTAAAGAATTACTTTTGCGAGCTTAATTTTAAGAATCAAACCAAACATCATGAAAAAGGTATTTGCAATGTTCGCTGTAGCTGGTATGTTATTTACCGCTGCTTGTGGAAACAAAGAATCAAACGAAGAAACTGAAATCGAAGTAATCATCGAAGAAACAGAAGAAACTCTTGAAGAGTCTACTGAAGAAGTTGAAGGTGCTATCGAAGATTCAGTTGAAGTAGTTGAAGAAGAAATCGAAGCTTAATTTTCTTCTCATTCCATTAAAAAGTCCCGCAGAAATGTGGGACTTTTTTTATATTCGGGCATGAGTAAAGATTCAAGTTTTTTAGAGGCTTTCCAAAAACATATTCCCGAAGCTGCGGTGGATTATTGTTTTGGATTATGGAAGGAAGATCCATTTAATTTTTTGATTACAAAAGAAAGGCAGAGTAAACTTGGGGATTTTAGGTATAGGAGAGACAGGAAACTTCAGACCATTTCTATCAATTATAATTTGAATTCTTTTCAGTTTTTGATTACCTATTTACATGAACTGGCACATTACAGGGCATTCAAAAAGTATGGGCTCCAAATAGCACCACACGGGATAGAATGGAAAATGACATTCCAAGGCTTAATGATACCCATGCTAGAAAATCGAGTCTTTCCACAAGACATTCACTTGGCTTTGACCAAGCACATGTCAAATCCAAAAGCAAGTACAGGAGCAGATCTTTTTCTCAGCAAGGTCATCAAAGCATATGACAAGCAAAAACATGACGGAGTTTTGCTCTTGGCAGATCTACAGGCTGGAGATCAATTTGAGATCAAAGGGAGAAAATTTACGAAAGAACATCTTAGAAGGACCAGAGTTTTATGTGAGGAGGTGAGTACAGGGAGAAAGTACTTGATTTCAGCCCACGCAGAAGTGCTTAAGGTCTGATACAACCTACTCTTTTTCTTCTCCAATCTGATTTTCTTCCTGACTGAAATCTTTTGGCTGCGGCAGATCTGATATTTTATTTATTCCAAAATACTCCATGAATTTTTCGCTGGTACCATAGAGTATTGGTTTGCCGACCGAGTCCGCTTTACCTTTTATGGAGACCAATTCTTTTTCTAAAAGTTTTTGAATAGAATAATCACAACTAACCCCACGAATATGTTCAACTTCAGTTTTGGTCACAGGTTGCTTGTAAGCAATGATGGACAATGTTTCGAGTTGTGCAGTGGAAAGCCTCTTCTGAGATTGTTGTTTGAGGAGAATGGAAATACTTACCTGGTAGGCTGGTTTTGTTAAAAACTGGTAACCACCTCCTAAATGTTCAAGTGCAAAAGAAAATTCATCGCTGCTGTACTTTTCCTGAAGCATGGTGATCGCTTCTAAGATATGCTCTTTTGGTACATCTGATTCAAACATCTCCGATAGGCATTTTTGAATCTCTTCAATAGCTAGCGGAGATGTGGCACAGAAAATAAGGGCTTCAATATGTTTATGCAGAAATTCCAATTACTTCTTGGCAAGTTTAGCCTCTATTGAGTGCATGGTGTGAGGAACAGCCCTGAGCCTATCTTTGGAAATCAATTTGCCGGTATCCACACATACTCCATAGGTACCGTTTTTGATTCTTACAAGAGCATTTTCCAGGTTAATGATGAATTTTTGTTGCCTTCCAGCCAGTTGACTCAAGCTTTCTCTCTCCAAAGTGTCTGCACCATCTTCCAAAAGTTTGGATGTAGAAGCTGTAAAATCAGTTCCTGAATCGTTCTTTTTACTTAATGACTGCTTAAGTGAGCTCAATTCCTCCTTAGCCACAGTCAATTTTTTCATGATGATTTCTTCAAACTCTTTTAGCTCCTCTGGAGAATATGCTGTTTTTTCTTCTTGGCTCATAGTAATAATGTTTTAATGGTGAGTAATCCAATCTACCTGGAGTGATTGAAAAGTCCCCTAAAATACGCTTAGCATTTGAAAATCAAAAATAAAAAAACCGTCGTTGGACGGTTTTTAAAATCTTAGAGGTTTTGGACTCTTTTCATCAAGACTTTTTCATCCATGATCAGGCGGTAATGAACCCGAAGGTATCTTTGTATAACCTTGATTGTCTTGCCTTTTTCTACGAAATAGGTTTTTAATGTTTGAGTGATCAGATCGGGTTTCATTGCTTTCAGAATTTTAAGTGGATGCTTCTAAGATACTGAAATTGGAAGTTTTAAACTAGATAATTTTAAAATTTGGTACCTACAACTACAGTTTTTCTGATTTGAGTTACTTTTCCCTGCAGGTCAAAGATCTCTATCCAAATAATATAGTGTCCTGGCCTAACTTTTCTATTATTCATGTCTGTACCATCCCATAGGTAAAACCCTTTCTCTCCCCAGACAGCGTTTTGACATAATTCTTTTATTAAAATGCCTCCAGGATGATAAATGCGCATTGTGGCGATCTTTCCTGATTGGGACATATAATAGCTGATAGTAGTAAATGGTTGTTCACCCGCGGCTTCTGGAACGAAGACTCTCGGACTGATTTCGATGCCGAAATCCTCATTTCCTTCAAAGTTTTGGGAGTTTTTGTATCCAGGGCTTGCATATCCTTCTGATGACGAAGCAGATTGCCAATTGTTTGGGTCATTGACTGGTGCAAATGGAGAAAGCCTTTCAAGGGAAATCCCCCGTTTTTCCTTAATCAATGGATGATGCATTCTTTCTGAATAGCTGAAAATCTCGATCAACTCTTCTTCAGGATTGAGCAGCACAACATTTCCTGCTGATATTGGGAAACTTGGAAGGGAGCTGTATTCCACAAACCTGTCTTCCTTACCCTTTGGATATTCTTGTTTGAGTTTTGCTCTATCAGTTGTAAATACCAAAAATGAAAATGGTTCTAAAATCATGTCCTCCGAAAATAGGATTCGTCTATTTGCAACCTCATCAGAAGTATTTAGATTGGCTAGTTTCCAGTCTTTCATGTTGAGGAATTTTGAAGAAGAATTATAAATTTCAACGAATTTTGGTGCTCCTGTTCTGGGATTGAAAAGTACCTCATTGATGACAATATCTCCTTTTGATGCGAAGTCAGGAAGGATGAAATACACGGTTTCTTTTTCTTCAAATAAATTACCACTACAATCTCTGAGGCTGTTGATGCGGATATTGTATTTTGTATTTGCTTTTATTTTCTCTTCGAAATGAAGGATTAGCGAGTTTGGAGTAATCCCTATTTCGATTTTTGCAATGCTGAGGTTTGGACTGATTTCCAAGTTTACATTTCGCAGGTCTTGATTGAGAACTTTGTCAAAATTCAAGCTGACAATGTTGGCTTCCAATATTTGGAAGCTGAGAAATTTTGGGGAAGAGAGGTCAGGCGTTTCTTCAAAAACGGAATTCACTTTCCCTGGTGTACCGCGGGCAGGGTCTTGAGAAACCTTCAAGTTGCTTGGTAGATAGCATTTGAGGAATGGGTTTGCAAGCTCAAGACTATAGCCGCCACTAGCAAAGGAGGAGGATCCAAAAGAGCTTGAATTATAATTTAAACTGTCCAATACCTCTTCAGTAGCAGACAAGAGGTTAACCTGGTCTGCCGTGTTGAGTAAAGTTGGCCAATTGGTCAATCCCAAAACCTCACCATATTTTTCGAATTGGGTGCTTTGGTTTCTGGGTGAGAGTATGAGGTAGTTTTTGGGGCCAATCACAGCGCTTGGTAGTATACTCGCTCTCCGTGAATTCGCCAGTTGCATGCCTCCAAGGTATACCGGATGCTCCGTTGTGTTAAATACTTCGACATACTCAACATTTGGGAGCATATTTCCTGATCTTGGGGCAGGCATTATTTCATTGATGACAATGTCTTTATAGGAAATAGCCGGGAATTGTGTTGCATTGAAAGTCTTTATGAGATTTTCCGAGAAATTTCCATTGAGATCAGAGATTTTATTGATTTCCAGCACATAATTCAGTTCTGTTTGAAAGTTACTGTTCCACGAAAGAATAATTTGATGGCCTCTAATGACCACCTGACTGGGGTTTGTTCCTTCAATTGCATAGTTATTAAGAATAGATGCGAATATAGGGTCTATCTTTTCAGAGAAAATCAGCAATAAAGTGGATTCATTCAGAAGGATCACCTCGATCAAGTCTGGGGGAGTGATGTCATAAACAAAAGCCTGAGATGAACCAGGAAGGAAAAGTCCCCGACCACTTTTTCTATGAGGTATGTTCAGTGTATAATTAATGCCTTCATCAAGTGGAGCATCTGTATATAGTTTGAGCATTAGGCTGTCAGGCAAACTGACCTTGAATTCAAACTCAGGAAATTCTTCTATTTTGAAATGGAGTTCATCAATATCATCAGGATTTTGGGGAATACTACTCTGTACATAGATAGTATTTGGGTCAAGGGCAAAAACATCTTCTACATAATCTTTGTATAAAAATTCAAGGCTGCTTTTGTCAGGATTAGTTTCAGCCGAATTATTGGCAATATTTTCAGCCACAATATTGACAGTTTGGTCTAAAACTAGCGGCGTATTTAAGTCAAGAAGAATACTGAATTGATCATCTGAGAGTGTAATGCTGATGGGTGATTTTCCATTTACTGTAAAATTGGCTGTCTGACTTACGCTGCTTGGCGAGTAGAATTGGGTAAAATGTAATTTCAGTAAATCGGGAGAAAGAATTTCAGCTTCACCAATTGTAATCATCTCATTTATGACTATTTCAGACACTTTTGCAGTCACTTTACCTGTGCCGTCCTTGAGGTTTGAAATGTCAACAGTTGAAAAGGCTGGAATCGGTTGTTCTGTAAATATTATTAAAGTGGTATCCGTAGGGAAAAGTAAGTAATCAATCTTGTTTCCACTTATACTTATTTGAGGACTCTCAGGAGGAAATATCTTTCTGTTGAAGTCCATAGAAAAAGAGTAGGGACTTAATGTCTTTGTTCTTTTGATTTTCAGAGGATCAACCTCTTCTTCCGACTCAAAAAGACCCACATCGTCCATAAAAAATCTGGCAGCCGATCCAGTTCCCGGGCCAAATCTGATCTCATATTTGATCCATATAAGATCTTGATTTTGAAAAATGAGAGGTATTGGTATTTCAAAAAGTGTGTAGTCATTGTTGCGGTTAGCGAAAGTTTTTTCATCACCTACTTGAATGGGGTTTTCATAATTTTCGCCATCTGAAGAAAATGAAATATAGGGCAAAACAGGCCGGTCTCCAGTTCCATTAGATTTTGACTTGGCAAAAAAGGCCAGTTTGGGGTTTGTGAAGGTCTTGGTGGAGGTTTTATGGTAAATTACTCCATTGAATGAGCTGATCGCTTGAACCCCCAAGGCCTGGCTTCCAAATCTGCCTTCTCCCTTGGCTTGAAAAACTCTTGACGAAGTACCTCTCACCTCATTCGCAGACCAATTTGGTAAGAATTCCTTAGGATGGTTTAAAATAGTAAAGTCCTTCTCAAAATCTTGAATTTGAGCAAAGCCTGCAAACGAGTAAAAAGTGTACATTAGGGTCAAAAGTATTTTTTGAAATCCCTTTAAAAACCTCCTCTTCATGATACATAAAATTAAAAAAGAGGTTGATTTTTATATAAGATTATCCGATTAAGCAGATTTCTTTGATGTTTTTTTAAAAAACAGCCTAGATTTTTGGAAACTAATCAATTATACTGCCCTGATGTATCTTTTTTTGGGAATTCTTCTTTTACCTTTGCGGTTCCTTAAAAAATTAATCTAAACAAAAATGAAACTAGCAGTAGTAGGAGCTACCGGATTGGTAGGCTCAGAAATCCTCGAAGTGCTGGAAGAGCACAATTTCCCATTTGATGAATTATTACTCGTGGCCAGTGAAAGGTCAGCAGGAAAGAAGATGTCTTTCAAAGGTAAGGAATACACCATTAAGGGATTGAAACAGGCCGTTTCTGAGAAGCCTGATATTGCAATCTTCTCTGCTGGTGGAAGCACTTCATTAGAATGGGCGCCACAATTTGCAGCTGTGGGTACAATTGTAATTGATAATTCCTCGGCTTGGAGAATGGACCCTTCTAAAAAATTAGTAGTTCCTGAGATCAATGCCAAGGACATAAGAATTGACGATAGGATCATTGCGAACCCAAATTGCTCCACGATTCAAATGGTAGTGGCTCTCAACCTGCTGCATGAAAAGTACAAGATCAAAAGAATTGTAGTTTCTACTTATCAGTCTGTGACCGGAACTGGTAAGGCGGCTGTAGATCAAATGATGGCTGAGAGAGCTGGAGAGGCTGCAGAAATGGTTTATCCGCATAAAATTGATATGAATGTGCTGCCTCATATTGATGTGTTCCAGCCAAATGGTTATACCAAGGAGGAAATGAAGATGATCAATGAAACCAAGAAGATTTTTGGTGATGATAGCATTCAAGTGACAGCTACCACTGTCCGCATACCTACTATGGGAGGACATTCTGAAGCTGTCAATGTAGAATTCCATCGGGATTTCGATTTGAATGAAGTCATAGAGGTTTTGGCTAAAACGCCAGGAGTGGCCATACAGGATGATCCTGCCAATAATATTTATCCTATGCCATTGACTGCGCACAAAAAAGACGAGGTCTTTGTAGGCCGTCTAAGAAGGGATGAATCTCAGGCAAACACATTGAACATGTGGATAGTGGCAGATAATCTTAGAAAAGGCGCTGCGACCAATGCCGTTCAGATTGCAAGCTATCTTGTAGAACATAGCATGGTGTAGTTTGACTGGAGCGGAAGTATATAGCGATAAAATAAAACAATTTGTGCAGGACCACCTAACGGAGGATCCTGCACAATTGCTTTTGACCTATATGGGGAAAGTGGAATTCGACCTGAAGTTTGCTGTGCAGCAAATCAAAGCCCGCCAAAAAGCCAAATCAAAAATACCAAGCTGGTATGGGAATGAAAAGCTGATTTTCCCAGTCAGTCTATCTATGGAACAAGCTTCATCAGAGGAAACAGCATTGTTTAAGGCTGATCTGGTTTCTGGAAGAAAAATGATAGACCTTACCGGTGGTTTGGGTGTAGACAGTTTTTTTGTAGGTCAAAACTTTGACATAGTAATGTACTGTGAGCAAAATCCTGAGCTTTTTGAAATATCAAAATATAACCTTGAACAGCTATCTCCTTCTAAATTCCGGTTTTATAATGGCAATAGTATTGACTTCCTTGGCAAAGTGGTAGAAAAGGTTGATCTGATATTTGTGGATCCGGCTAGAAGGGGAGAAGGAAACCAAAAGTTGTTTAAGCTTGAAGATTGTGAACCAAATGTGGTACAATATTGGGAAATGTTCAAGTCCAGAGCAAAATCCATTATGGTCAAAGTCTCGCCTATGTTGGATATAAAATCAGCCTTATCTTTTCTTCCTGGACTGTCCAAAGTAATAGTGCTTTCCGTCAAAAATGAAGTCAAAGAAATTTTGTTGTTTTGGTCAGGAGAAGGTAAAGAGGATGAAGCTTTAATTGAAACTGTTGATATCAATAGGGAAAGTAAATCCACATTTTCTTTTACCTATATTGAGGAGGAGAATGCCACTAGTAAAATCTCTGACACTACAGAAAAATACCTTATAGAACCCAATGCGGTTATATTAAAAGCGGGTGCATACCAGACTTTTGGCGTTCGTTTTGGTTTGGAAAAAATCCATCCAAATTCACATTTTTATACCTCTAAAGAATTGGTGGAGGAATATCCGGGAAGGGTTTTTGCAGTAATCGCTGAAATAAACCAACCCAAAAAAGAGATCAAAAAGCTTTTTCCCAATGGTTTAGTAAATGTAATTACGAGGAATTACAGTATGCCTGCGGAGGCATTGAAAAAGAAATTCAGGTTAAAGGATGGTGGGGAAGATTTTTTGATAGGATCCAAGACTTCGAAAGGCTTTCAGCTGTGGCATTGCAGGTTGGTAAGTGAGTGAAGACTCTCACTTCGGTGATACCACTCACTTCGGCTGTGCCATTTACATCAGCAAAAGAGAACGCCCCCGTTAGTGTCTCCACTAACGGGTAATGGATAACTACGTCGGAGGAAAGAGAATTGAGTGAAGACACTCACTTCGGCGGTGGTAAAGGTACTCGTTTAGGATCTACACACTCATTTGGGCGCTAAATCTAATTTTTTAAGCGTTGGGAGTCTAAAAAATCTCCCTTTTTTGGGGAGATTTTTAGATTATTGAATTCATGTTAGTTTCGGGAGTTGTGCAACAAACCACCTTAAGATTTGCACCTTAATTCAAACCTTTAAAATCAGTTTTTGATCAAGGCTGAAGCTGAAGGTGCTTTCCTGTTTGACTTCGGTTTGTCATTGATAAAGGTGTAGAAAAATACCCTTCCTGCTTGTTGATCTTCTGAATAAAAGGTTTTACTCATTCCATCTACAACATCATATAATGTTTCAGTATTTTGTTTATCCAACCACTCTTGATCAAGATTTCTATAAAGGGAAGATACGGGTGCATAACTCAAATCTTCTTTTTGAATCTGAACTGGCGGTACTAATTTTCCATTTTCGATCTTGGCTTTTCCAAAATAGCATTGACTTTCACCATTGTAAATGATGCTGATGACTACATCATGATTTCCGTCAGGGATTGCTTTAGCCCCTCTTTCAGAAAAAATCTGGAAGTATTCCCCATAACAACCCTCTGCTTCTATGGAAGAAGCACTGGCTGATACACTCATTGATTGTGCATTTATTCCAAATGCAACCAAAATAATGGACAAACTTAAAACAAAGGTTTTCATAAAATTGCTTAATTTTTTTTGGAATATATAAACTTTCTGTTTGTCTACAAAAATCTAATTCAATCTCAGCGTTAAGAAAAGTGTATGTTCTAGCGCCTTTTGTTTTATGGGTTGAGGTATTTGACTCTCACTTCGGCGTTACCACTCACTTCGGCTGTGCCTTTTACATCAACAAAAGAGAACGCCCCCGTTAGTGTCCCCACTAACGGGTAATGGATAACCACGACGGAGGGGAGGGGATTGAGTGAAGACAC
This sequence comes from Mongoliibacter ruber, assembly GCF_003003005.1. Classification (GTDB taxonomy): domain Bacteria; phylum Bacteroidota; class Bacteroidia; order Cytophagales; family Cyclobacteriaceae; genus Mongoliibacter; species Mongoliibacter ruber. Next base: position 187,188 of record NZ_PVTR01000009.1, on the reverse strand, counting down.
TCACTTCGGCGATACCACTCACTTCCCCTGTGCCTTTTACATCAGCAAAAGAGAACGCCCCCGTTAGTGTCTCCACTAACGGGTAATGGATAACTACGTCGGAGGGGAGGGGATTGAGTGAAGACACTCACTTCGGCGATACCACTCACTTCGGCTGTGCCTTTTACATCAGCAAAAGAGAACGCCCCCGTTAGTGTCCCCACTAACGGGTAAAGGATAACCACGTCGGAGGGTTGGGGATTGAGTGAAGACACTCACTTCGGCGATACCACTCACTTCGGCTGAGCCTTTTACATCAGCAAAAGAGAACGCCCCCGTTAGTGTCCCCACTAACGGGTAAAGGATAACCACGTCGGAGGGAAGAGAATTGAGTGAAGACACTCACTTCGGCGATACCACTCACTTCGGCTGAGCCTTTTACATCAGCAAAAGAGAACGCACCCCCCCCCTTAGTGTCCCTACTAACGGGTAAAGGATAACTACGTCGGAGGAAAGAGAATTGAGTGAAGACACTCACTTCGGCGGTGGTAAAGGTACTCGTTTAGGATCTACACACTCATTTGGGCGCTAAATCTAATTTTTTTGCCCCCGTTAGTGTCTTCATTAACGGGTATTGGGTAAGCTGGTAGGAGGAAAGGGGAAGCGAGTGAAGACACTCACTTCGGCAGACATACTCACTTCGGCGATACCACTCACTTTTTGGAACTCAATAAAAAAAGTGAAGGATTTTAGTCCTTCACTTCTTCGTAGTCGATGTAATCACCACCTCTAATTTCCTTTGTCCTTTTTTCCTGATAGTCTTTCGGAATATGGTCTACACTTACATTACCATCTTTCGGCTTTCTTCTTCTTTCTTCTTCCCTCTTAAGGTCATTGGCATGATTGGCGAATTGCTTCAACTTGCTCCTCAAAAAAAACTTAAGTAAGCTTGAGAATATCCAAGATAATGCAACAGCGATAAATATAAATTTAAGTATAAAACCCATTTTCAATAGATGTAAGATGCTAGAATCAAGAAATAAGATAGGCCTTGCCTCTCCAAATGAGGCAAGGCTAGGTCCTTATTTTAGAAATTAACGGCTTAGATATAGATTTCGTTCAGAATAAATTTTCAAGAAGTAATCGTCCATCAAGTCATCAATAAAATAAATGGCCTCTCCTGTAGATTTCATTTCCGGTCCTAATTCCTTATTTACATTAGGGAATTTGTGGAAGGAGAACACCGGTTCTTTTATGGCATATCCTTGTTTGTAAGGTTTGAAATCAAAGTCGGTAACCTTTTTCTCACCCAACATTACCTTGGTTGCATAATTGACATACGGTTCTCTGTATGCTTTGCATATAAAAGGAACAGTCCTTGAAGCTCTTGGATTGGCTTCAATCACATAAACCTTATCATTTTTGATGGCAAACTGCATGTTGATCAAACCAACCGTTCTCAGTGCTAGGGCAATTTTTTTGGTATATGTTTCGATCTGTCTCATGACATAATCCCCCAAATTGTATGGAGGCAACACAGCATAAGAATCACCTGAGTGAATTCCGGCAGGTTCTATATGTTGCATGATGCCTATGATGTGGACATTTTCTCCGTCACAGATAGCGTCAGCCTCCGCTTCAATGGCTCCTTCCAAGAAATGATCAAGTAGGATTTCATTGTTAGGAATGTCTCGAAGCACGTTGACTACGTGTTCTTCAAGCTCTTTTTCATTGATAACGATTTTCATCCCTTGTCCACCTAACACATAAGATGGTCTTACAAGTAGAGGGAATCCTATTGTTTTGCACAATTCTAGAGCCTCATCTGTATTGTGGATTGTTCCGAACTCTGGATAAGGAACGTCATTTTCTTTGAGCAGGGTGGAGAATCTACCCCTATCCTCTGCCAAATCCAATGCTTCGTAGCTTGTTCCTATAATTGGGATGCCGTATTTATCCAGTTTTTCGGCAAGCTTGAGTGCTGTCTGACCGCCTAATTGAACAATTACGCCTACAGGTTTTTCTGCAAGGATAATTTCATAAATATGTTCCCAGAATACGGGTTCAAAATAAAGTCTGTCTGAAATATCAGGATCTGTTGAGACCGTTTCAGGATTACAGTTGATCATGATGGTCTCATAGCCACATTCTTTGGCTGCCAGCACACCATGTACACAGGAATAGTCAAATTCAATTCCCTGACCTACCCTGTTGGGACCTGAACCTAATACCACTACTTTCTTATTATCAGAAGGAATAGCTTCATTTTCTTCTCCAAATGTGGAATAATAATAAGGTGTCTTTGCCTCAAATTCAGCAGAACAAGTGTCTACAAGTTTATATACTCGCTTGATGCCCATCTCATCGTATCTTTTTGTAAATACTTCAGATTCCAGGCACCCTAGCAGATGGGCAATTTGACGGTCTGCATAACCTTTTCTTTTTGCCATCTCCATCAATTCCTGTGGAATGGTATCTAGTTCATATTTCTCTATTTCTGCTTCAACATGTACAAGCTCTTCAATCTGTTTTAGGAACCATTTGTCGATTTTTGTCAAATCTTGAATAGTCCTGAATGATATTCCTAATTTAAAGGCATCGTACACGTGAAACAACCTGTTCCAGCTTGGATTGGCAAGACTGTAAAGAATCTGGTCCTGATCTCTCAATTCCTTTCCGTCGGCACCAAGTCCATTTCTTTTGATTTCCAGAGATTGACATGCCTTTTGGATGGCTTCCTGGAAATTCCTTCCAATCCCCATTACCTCGCCTACTGCCTTCATGGATAGGCCAAGTCTTCTGTCAGAACCCTTGAACTTGTCAAAATTCCAACGTGGTATTTTTACAATTACATAGTCGATCGAAGGTTCAAAAAATGCCGATGTGGTACCCGTGATAGAATTGGTCAGTTCATCAAGGTTATATCCGATGGCCAGCTTTGCAGCGACTTTTGCGATTGGATATCCGGTAGCTTTGGAAGCCAAGGCTGAAGACCTTGATACCCTTGGGTTGATTTCTATGCCTATAATTTGGGAATTGTCTGGACTTACTGCAAACTGTACGTTACATCCTCCTGCAAAATTCCCTATGCTGTTCATCATGGTGATGGCATAATTCCTCATGCGTTGATAAACAGTGTCAGGAAGGGTTAAGGCTGGTGCTACTGTGATAGAGTCCCCAGTATGTACACCCATAGGATCAAAATTCTCGATAGAACAAATGACAATCATGTTGCCGATGTTGTCCCTCATTACCTCCAATTCGTATTCTTTCCAGCCTAAAATGGACTGTTCTATCAGCACCTCATGTACCGGAGATGCCTGCAAACCTGCTGAAAGCGCTTTTTCGAAATCTTCGGCTTTTTCTACAAAAGCACCACCAGCACCACCAAGAGTATAGGATGCCCTGATGATCAGTGGAAATCCGATTTCCTGGGCGATTTCTTTCCCTTGAAGGAAAGAGGTGGCAGTCGATCCCAAACAGACACCTACTCCGATTTTTTCCAAGAGTGCTTTGAACTTTTCCCTGTTTTCGGCAGTATCAATGGCGTCAATGTCAACACCAATCATACGAACACCAAATTTTTTCCATATCCCTGCTTTATCACAATCTATGGCAAGATTTAGGGCAGTTTGACCACCTACTGTCGGGAGGACACAATCAATGTCTGGATGCTCCTGAAGGATTTTGATGATAGATTTCTTTTCTAGCGGCAACAAATACACGTTGTCTGCTGTCACCGGGTCGGTCATGATTGTGGCTGGGTTGGAGTTGATCAAAGTGACTTTGATTCCTTCTTCCCTTAGTGATCTGGAGGCTTGAGTTCCTGAGTAATCAAATTCGCAAGCTTGTCCGATGACAATGGGTCCTGAACCGATAAGTAGAACGTGTTTAATGCTGGAGTCCTTAGGCATTCTTAATGAGGTTTTAAAAGAGAGTTAATTACTGACGGCTAAATTGGTGCAAATTTAGGGAAATAAATTAAAGGAGCCCGATTGAATTTGAAAAAAGCCATAGACGGTTAAATATTGACAACAGGATCAACGTCTCATTACCGTAAATAACCTTTGCTCCGCAGTTCTTTATGAAACTTCTCTATGTCTTCAGGGATTTCGCCTTTTAATGGCCAATTGACATCAAATCCATTGAAAATTGCAGTTTCCATAAGGTATGGATTTGCACCTATTTGTTTTCCCATTTTATGAAGTCCTTCCTGAAATTCAATTCTATAGTCAGGGTGTAATTTGTTGATAAGAAGAAGAATTTTAAAGGCTCTGGCAATTACAGAAGTACAGAACTTTCTTGCCTTGGCGTATGTCACATTTAAGATTTCACTATTAAATTCTTCCAGGATACGGCAGAGTAAAAATATATTCAAATCGACTTCACCTATTTTGTCATTGGTCCTGCTGACATGCTCATTGATCATTCCGCTTAGGTAACGAACGTCCATAAATAGAGAACCAATAGAGAATGAATAATTTGCTAAGGTTTGAATTTGTTTTTCCAGTTCATTTCGAACGGCTTGTCTTTCCTCGTCAACTGAATTATCACTTACCAGTTCAAAATGGAGCCGATTAGTCAGTTTTATATTTTTTTTGAGTAAGCGAAGCAAGAGCTTATCTTTTTCATTTTCAGGGAGATTGCAGAGAGCTTCCTTGAATTCTTTTGAAAATTTCATGTTTTTTTAAGAAAATTATGATCTAACTTCCGATTAACCTTTCCATTTGAAACTTTTATCATCAATTGCCCGCATCGTACATAGGACACCATCCAAATGATCGTTCTCATGTTGGACCAACTCGGAAATGGCACCTTCCACCGTCCAAGTTTGCTTTTCCCAATTTTCATCCAAATACTCCAAAGTCAAGGATTGATGTCTCTTGACTTTTACCAACAAATTTGGAAAGCTCATACAATCATCCCACAGTTCGAACATTTGATCACTTGGACCTTTGATTTCAGGGTTGATGATGATATATGGTCGGTCAAGGTTAAGATAAAACATCCTCTTCATGATTCCCAATTGAGGTGCAGCTATTCCTCTGCCAAAACCGTATCGGTTACGGATATCCTCCATGGCTTCATGCATGTCTTTAACCCAATCTTGGACAAGGCCTAATTCTTCTTTCTGGACAGGTTCGCAGACTTGATATAGTCTAGGATCGCCAAGTTTGAGTATGTCTTCTACGGTTTTCATATTTGGAATTGGTGATGGCTTTTACTGATGAATGGCCTAAAAATAAAAAAAGTTGGTCAGGTTTCCCCGCCAACTTTTATAATACGAAAAGGTTTTAAACAGTTACACTTCTACAGTGACCTCTTGAGCAACCCTTCCATCAATGATTGAACCTGGTGCTATCACCGCATCTTTCCCCTTTTTGGTTAGAAATAATAGGCAAACCAACACACCTAGAAGTATGGCAGCAGTTTGTCTGTCCTCTCCTTCTTCAAAAATTCGGGCACTCGTCAACCTTACTTCAGAACCATCTACGGCTTGTACAGAACGTACCTCAACTTCTACAGAACCTTCTTTTCCTAATCCTTTGGCTTTTTGTACCCTTATTACTTGAGCTCTTGCTGGAGCACCTCTTCGGATTACAGTCTTTCCATCGATTTTGACATCGTCGACGACAAAGAAGTCTATATTTTGACCAACGATTAAGTTTTGAGAACTGATTGGTGATGAATTCTCTACAGATACAATGGTTCCTGATGGGATTTTAACGCCTTCATAATTTTTACTTACAAATGACATGTTCAAAAAAGCAATAGCTAGGAAGAGACATGTAAATTTTGAGAATCTTGATTTTTGAATTAGTTGTAGCATGTGTTTAAAATTTGAATTGTTAATTGAAAGAGTATTTAAGTTTGTTTTTTAAAGCGTTTTTTCGACTTGTGTTTCTTCTTTTTGAAGCTTTGACTCCTCCACTGATAGATCCAGTATAAAATGCCGCAGTGAAAATTCCTGAAAGTATTCCCACTCCTGTGTTGTCACTTTGAAAGCTTGTGTATGTGGCATAACCCAAAAGTCCTGTCAGGACAAAAGCAGAAATGCCTGTAGTGGTATGGCCTGAATATAAATATCCTCCTCCCGGAAAAATGCCCATTAATCCAGCAATGGTAGGGTTTAAGGTTTTGATTTCAGATAGCTTTTTGACAGTCTGAATATTCCCCTGCACGTAATCGTGATATGGGTGAGAAGCGCCTACCTTATTGTAAGAGTTCATAGCTTGGACATATTCATCTGAAAAGGCATATACCAATCCCTCCAATTCAAAAATTTTGTCAGTTTTTCTTTCAAATGCCCCTTCAATAAAGCTTATAGATTCGGTGTATTCCTGAAGTTTGAACCATGCCTCAGATACTTTTAGGTTTATATCTTCGTCATTTTTCAAACTTTGATCCAATCCATACTTTTGATGAAATATGATTTTTTCATATTCTCCCAGTCCAAAAAGTGCTCTGTAATAATTGTGCTCTAAATCTTTTTTGCTCGATACCTCACCAGCGGCTTTCAACCTATGGTACTCATACAATGCTTCCTGAAAATGTCCTTCATCAATCAAAGTCTTGAATACCTGTAAATCAGGTGACGGGATAGTGTCACTCATTGAAAACAGTCTTTCTGGTTTCAGCATTAAACTCTTGGTTTCTTCCGAATGAATAGCTGGATCCAGTAATTTGTATTCACCTGCCATCATCAAAGCATCGTAAGAATCATGTTCATGTCCACATCTCATCAATCTGTCGGTGGTCAAAACAGCGGCTTTGAAGACGTTGTAATTCTTAAAGGCAGACATTGCATAGTTGGAGCAACTTGGGTACATAGGGCATTTGGTAGGTCTTATGTCACTGATGTACTTTTGATAAAAATTGTATATGTTACCCACACTTTCTTCCTGGGCAAAGGTGAATTGTGGGCTAAAGAAAAATAAAAATAGAATTACTGTAGAAAAAGTGATTCTCATACATTAAAGAATTGAAAGTAGTACATCATCCCGGTTGAATTGAACCTCAAAGCTTTTTAAGTCTTCGGCACTTTTTTTTAGCAATATTAGGATAAAAATTATTACGAAATGATAAAATATCCCGTAAAAATAAATAATAGTTTATTATGAGTACCTTATAGTTTTTAAATTTCAGAATTTCAGTACCTTATCGGATATGATCTATACAGAAAATAAAAAAACCTGCCTCGTTGAAAGGCAGGTTTTGATTAAAAGTTTGAATTTATAAGGATTAAATATGCAATGCCCTATTGTCGGTAGCGGCCAAACATGCTTCTTTAAACGCCTCTGTATAGGTGGGATGTGCATGTGACATTCTGGAAATATCTTCTGCGGAAGCTCGGAATTCCATCGCTACTACAGCTTCAGCAATCATATCCGCCGTTCTCGGGCCAATCATGTGTACACCTAGGATTTCGTCTGTTTCTGCATCTGCCATTACCTTCACCAAGCCATCAGTATCCATGGAAGCTCTAGCTCTTCCCGATGCCATAAATGGAAATTTCCCGGTTTTATATTTCACACCTTTTTCTTTTAATTGCTCTTCGGTGTATCCCACAGATGCCACTTCCGGCCACGTGTAGACCACGCCAGGTATCAAAAGATAGTTGATGTGTGGTTTTTGACCAGCGATGACTTCAGCTACGAAAGCACCTTCTTCTTCTGCTTTGTGTGCCAACATTGCACCTTTGACTACATCGCCAATGGCATAGATATTTGGTACATTGGTTCTTAGATGTTCGTCCACTTCCACCTGACCTCTTTCGGTGATTTTCACACCTGCGGCTTCTGCATTCAAGCCATCAGTGTAAGGCCTTCTTCCGATAGAAACCAAGACGTAATCTCCTTTTAGCTCTACAGTTTCACCTTTGGAATTTTCTGCCTTCACGACTACTTCTTTTCCTTTATTTTCTACCGCTACTACTTTGTGCTTCAAGAAGAATTCAAATCCAAGTTTTTTCAATGACTTCTGAAGTTCCTTGCCCATTGTTTTGTCCATGGATGGGATCAAAGAATCCATGTATTCGACCACAGATACTTTTGCACCCATTCTGCCGTATACAGAACCCAATTCCATCCCTATCACACCACCGCCAATGACAATCATATGTTTTGGGATTTCTTTTAAGTTCAAAGCTTCTGTAGAAGTGATGACCCTTTTCTTATCCAGTTTTATAAAAGGAAGAGAAGATGGCTTAGAACCTGTCGCAATGATGATGTTTTTACCTTCGATATTTTCTGATGAACCGTCCTCTTTGGTGACTTTCACGGTGTTTTTGTCTACAAAAGAACCTAAACCATGATGCACTTCGATTTTATTTTTTTTCATCAGGTATTGGATGCCATCCACGTTTTGCTTCACCACATCATCTTTTCTGGAAATCATCTGCTTCAGGTCAACTTTAAGACTACTGAGGTTAATTCCATGAGTTTTAAAAGTATGGGCTGCATTGTGATAATGTTCTGATGAGTCCAATAATGCTTTGGAAGGAATACAGCCTACATTGAGACAGGTGCCTCCTAGTGTAGAATATTTTTCTACGATAGCCGTTTTCATTCCCAATTGTGCAGCTCTGATTGCCGCTACATATCCTCCTGGACCGGAGCCGATTACGATTAAGTCGTACATGTTATAGACATTAGATTTTAGATGCAAGAAATTAGACTTGCAAATGATTTATTTAAACATATCCCTCTTTTTAAAAGAAGGACTGTATTAATTGATTCTGTTGAATCTTATATAGGGGACTCGATTTTATGAAACCTTTGGATATACCGTGATATTCACGAAGGACCTTTCTTGTTTCTGGATTCTCGTCTCTTGCTTCTCTTTTTAGACTCCAAACAATAACCTCGTTGGATCTTCAAGAAGCTGTTTTACCCTTACCAAGAAGCTTACAGATTCTCTTCCATCGATGATTCTGTGGTCATAGGAAAGGGCCAAATACATCATTGGAAGGATTTTTACCTCACCATTTACTGCCATTGGTCTCTCTACTATGTTGTGCATACCAAGGATTGCTGACTGTGGCGCATTGATGATTGGAGTAGACATCATTGAACCGAAGATACCTCCGTTGGTCAATGTAAATGTTCCGCCAGTCATCTCTTCAATCGATAATTTATTGTCTCTAGCTTTTGTGGCCAATCTTACAACCTCTTTTTCAATTTCTTCGAAGCTCATTGCCTCTGCATTTCTGATCACTGGTACCACCAAGCCTTTTGGTGCTGATACTGCAATCGAAATATCACAGAAATCATTGTACACAATTTCATTGCCATCAATCTGAGCATTTACGGCAGGCCATTCCTGAAGGGCTACACAGACTGCTTTGGTAAAGAAAGACATGAAGCCTAGGTTTACACCGTGTTTTTCCTTGAATTGATCTTTGAATTTCTTTCTCATTTCCATGATTGGACCCATATTCACTTCATTGAAGGTGGTCAACATGGCTGTTTCGTTTTTCACAGAAACCAATCTTCTTGAAACAGTTTTTCTGAGAGAAGTCATTTTTTCTCTTCTGCTATCTCTAGAGCCGGCAACTTTAGGCGCATCAGCTACTTTTTCACTTGCTTTTGCTGCAGCAGGTTTGGACTCTGATTTTGGAGCTTCAGGTGCTTTTCTCTCAGCTTTTTCGGCATCTTCCTTGGTAATTCTCCCGTCTTTGCCAGTTCCTTTGATGTCATTTGCATTGATGCCTTTCTCTGCCAATATTTTGGCGGCGGCGGGTGATGCGTGTCCGGTGGCGTAAGTGTCTTTACTTGATGTAGAAGCTGCACTTGCAGATGATGACTCTGATGTGGAAGAACTGTCTTCAGAAGATGGTGCTCCACCTTCGGTCACTTCGATTTTACATATCAAGCCACCTATTTCAAGTGTGTCTCCTTCTTGTGCTACATGTCTTAGAATTCCATTTGCTTCTGCAGGCAGTTCGAAAGTAGCTTTATCAGAATCCACCTCAGCGATGATTTCATCCAATTCCACATAGTCACCGTCAGCTTTTAGCCAATTGGCCAAAGTTACTTCAGTAATGGATTCACCTACTGTAGGCACAATCATTTCTTTGATTTCACCAGTTTTTCCTGAGGCAGAAGATTCAGCTTTTTTGTCAGCACCGGCATCCTCTTTGGGCTTGCTGTCTCCAGCTGCGGCATCTGTATCTATGCTACAGATAGTATCTCCGATTTCTAATGTGTCACCCTCTTGCGCTTGGATTTTGAGCACTCCGGCAGCTTCGGCTGTGAGTTCAAAAGTTGCTTTATCCGATTCTAACTCACAGATTACTTCATCCATTTCTACTTGGTCGCCGTCTTTCTTGAACCATTGACCAATGGTGACTTCTGAGATAGATTCCCCTACTGCAGGGACTTTCATTTCTAGGCTCATTGTTTTTTAGTTTACCCCCAAATCCACTAAAGCGAATTTAAGGTTAATTTAAATTTAGTTTATTAAATTAAACCTAAGCCCCGGATATTCCGGGATTAGGGGTTATAATATAAGTTTTAAGGCTTTTTTAACAATAGTAGACTGTTCCTCTACGTGAACTTTGTTGTAACCTGTAGCTGGAGAAGCAGACATTTTTCTTGCGATGACCTCCATTGGGAGTTCTCTGTACATCATCCTTAAAATGAAATTCCAGTAACCCATGTTTTCAGGTTCTTCCTGTACCCATACTACTTCTGCATCTTTGTATTGCTTCAAAGCTTCCATGATCTGCTTGATCGGCAAAGGATGTATTTGTTCTACTCTGATAATGGCTACATCTTTGACTTTTTCTTTTTCTCGAGCTTCGTCAAGATCGTAAAAGATCTTGCCAGAGCAAAGGAGAACTCTCTTGACATCTTTGGCCTTTACGGTATTGTCAAGTATGATTTCCCTAAACCTTCCTTGGGTAAATTCTTCTAAAGGAGAAACCACCTTTGGATGTCTTAATAGGGATTTTGGTGACATCACCACACATGGTTTTCTAAATTCCCAAGTCAATTGTCTTCTCAACAAGTGGAAGAAATTTGAAGGTTCTGTAATGTTGGCTACGACCATATTGTATTCTGCGGAAAGCTGTAAGAACCTTTCAGGCCTTGCATTCGAGTGTTCTGGACCTTGCCCCTCATATCCATGAGGAAGTAACATGACCAATCCATTCATTTTTTGCCATTTGGACTCACCAGATGATATAAATTGATCAATCATGGTTTGGGCACCGTTTGCAAAATCTCCAAACTGTGCTTCCCATACTGTCAATGCATTTGGATTTGCCATTCCATAGCCATATTCGAATCCTAGCACGGCATATTCAGAAAGCAAAGAGTTATAAATACTAAACAGGCCTTTACTTTCTTTTAATTCCTTCAAGAAATTATAAGGCTTGTTGGTCGTGGCATCATGTACCACAGCATGTCTGTGTGAAAACGTACCTCTCTGGCAATCTTGACCTGTGATCCTGACGGTCTTGCCATCAATCAATAATGAGCCATATGCCAAAAGTTCTGCAGCTGCCCAGTTAAGAGACTTGGAATTGAAGTACATGTCTTTTCGCTGCTTGAGTTGAACCTCAATCTGCTTGATAGGCTTAAAACCTTTAGGTACAGAAGTGAGGGCATTGGCAACAGCTTCAACTGTTTCTTGGGAAATGCCCGTATCTGGAGATTTGTCAAAATCTTCAGGAGTAGACCTTCTTAGGCTGCCCCATTCTTGTTCAAACTTGGTCTGCTGGTACGGAAGTGGTTTTTCCTTTACCATGTTCAACCTGTCTTGCAAAAGCTGACGGAATTCTTTATCCATCTGCTTGGCAATTTTAGCCTCCATTTCATCTCTTTCAGTCAATCTCTTGATGTAGATCTCCCTTGGGTTTGGATGTTTGGAGATGATGTTATATAGTTCTGGTTGCGTGAATTTTGGTTCATCAGATTCATTGTGACCATGTCTTCTGTAGCAGACCATATCCACAAAAATATCTTTGTCAAATTTTTGACGGAACTCTGCAGCAAGTTTGGCGGCAAAGACAACTGACTCTGCATTGTCTCCATTGACGTGGATGACAGGGGCGTCAATAATTTTAGCTACATCCGTACAATAGATTGAAGTTCTTGCATCATCAAAATCAGTGGTAAATCCTACCTGATTGTTGATCACAAAGTGAACAGTACCTCCAGAATTGTATCCTTTCAGTCCTGCCATCTGCGTAACTTCATACACAATGCCTTGACCGGCAATGGCAGCATCACCATGAATCAGAATAGGGAGTGCTTTTTTGCTGTCTCCTTTGTGCTGAGAATCTATTTTTGCGCGGATAAATCCTTCCACTACCGGGTTGACTGCTTCCAGATGCGATGGGTTTGGAGCAAGTTTTAAATTAACTTTCTTATTGCCCGTAGTCACAATATCAGAAGAGTAACCCATGTGGTATTTCACATCACCGTCTCCCATGGTAAGGTCAGGCTTGGCTGTTCCTTCAAACTCAGAGAAAATCTGCTCATAAGTCTTGCCCATGATGTTGGCCAAAACGTTCAGTCTGCCCCTGTGGGCCATACCTATCATGACTTCTTCTACTCCATGGTCTGCTGAGGTGTTGATGACTGCATCTAAAAAAGGAATAGTACTTTCACCGCCTTCTAGAGAGAATCTCTTTTGACCTAGGTATTTGGTATGTAGGAAATTTTCAAAAACAACCGCTTGGTTGAGTTTGTAAAGTATCCTTTTCTTTTCTTCTACGGAAGGATTGAATGCCAAAGCTTCTTTTTCTACTTTGGTTTTGAACCAGTCTAGTATTTCTGGGTCTCTTATATATAGGTATTCAAAACCAACCGATCCTTCATAGATCTTTTTGAGTGATTCTACGATTTTGGACAATTTGGCTTTTCCGATACCAATTTCATTTCCTGCCTGATATTCAGTGTTGAGGTCGTTTTGGTCCAAACCAAAATCATCCAAGTCAATCAAGGCTTTTCTATCCCTTCTTTCTCTTACCGGGTTGGTCTTGGACCTCAAGTGTGCCCGAGATCGATAAGCATGGATCAAGGCCCTGACTTTAATTTCTTTAGGCAATTCCTCCATGTCCATGATAGTGCCCTTTGTGGCAAGGGATCCATTTGGAGCGGATGAGGAAGTTGACTTTGGCGCTACCAGAGCTCCACCATTTTCATCTTCTCCGTACTGGGTAATGGCAAATTCAAAACCATCAAAAAAGGTTTTCCAGCTTGGATCTATGGAATCAGGATTATTTTTGTAATCTGCATATAGCTCATCGATGTAGGCTACATGTGCATTGGCGATATAGGAATATTTATCCATAATTGAGTTTTTGCTAACCTTACAAAGGTAAACCCAATTAATTTTCTTTAAAAATTGAATATGCGGATATACAAATATAATTGATAATCAGTAGTAATACTCCTTGGTGCTGTAATAAAATTTTGTCTGAACGCTCCATTTAGGTCTTGTTGCAAATTTTATTTCTTGATCTCCTGATTTCCATTACTGTTTTCGGTGAATTATGCTGGTTTACATGATTTTCCGGGAGAAAATATATACCTAATCAGCACATTTGTATTAGTGATACTGTGCTTTTATACCCATTTAAGAGAATGACTCGGTTTTTTAGTTTCCATCACCCGATTGGGATGTGTATTTTAGTTTTTTGAATTCTAGGAAACAAAAAATGATTTGTGGGCAAATAAGTCAATTTCATTTCAAGGCATTCCACAGCAACATGAAATTCAAAACTGAGATTAGGTGCGCTATCGTATAAGTTTCGGTTGCATGGCTTATATTGGTTTTTAATTTTGACGATATCTTTAAACTCAACTGATAATAATGAAGTCTGCCAAAAACGCTATGGACCGCCTAAGATTGCTTTTTGAGGAGCAAATCACCGTAATGACAATTGCAGAAAATCTAAAGGTCTTTGATTTGAATTCTTTCAGAGAAGAAATGGAAGCGGAAAATTTTAATACGGCAGTTATCCTTCATGAAGGGGAATGGATGAAATTTGATGTAGGAGATGATGAACCTAGTCCTGTAAGTGAAGATGAGTTGATGCCTGAAAGTAAGCCCTTATTGATGGCTTTCAGGATGTTATTGGAAAAACGTAGGTTTTTTATTCCTGATGAAAAGGGGGATCTTCAGTATGTAGTAACTAGGACAGACTTGGATAAAATTCCCTTAAGGATCGGGGTTTTTGGTTTGATAAGTCTTCTAGAAACTCACCTCAAGGAAATTATGAGAAGGTTTATCCCAGATTGGGAAGAAAGTTTGTCGGAAAATAGGCTTCAACAAGCCACCAAACTTTACGAATGGAAAAAGGAAAGAGGGGAGGAGATAGACTTGGTCCAATGCTTACAGTTTGGAGATTTGGGTTCTGTCTTTTCGAAAAAGCAGAGGTTCAGAAATTTTGAACCGGACTTCAGTCGTGATGACTGGGTAAACATGATGAATGGAATCGGCAGATTGCGAGATGCCCTGGCCCATTCTCAGCTGCGATTGGGATTTTCTTGGGAAGAGGTAGATAAGGTGATAATATTTATAAGAAGAATAATTGATGTTCAAGACATTAATTTTGATTAATAAAGATGCTCAGGCAACCCTTTCCAGTAAGGTTGCATTTTTAAAATAAAAGGGGAATCTGATTTGGTAGAAAAAAGAACCATAGAGAAAGCAGTCAATGGCAATCAGAAAGCTGAAAGGCTACTCTATGACGCTCTTTGTAAACCCTTGTTTATGTTGTGCTTGCGGTATTTGAAACATCAGGAAGATGCAGAAGATGTCCTTTCAAGTGCTTTGATCAAGGTGTTTGGTTCACTGCACAAGTTTGAATACGAAGGTGATGGTTCATTGGAAGCATGGAGTCGAAAAATCACGGTCAACGAATGTCTGATGTGTCTTCGCAAACAAAAAAGAAGTCCCATGATGGTAGAGCCTGATGAAAACATATCAATTGTTGATGAAGGGATCTTGGATAAATTATCAGCGGATGAGCTATTCGAATTGATTCTTCAGCTACCGGAAGGGTATAGGACCGTATTCAACCTGTATGAAATAGAGGGATACACACATGCTGAGATTTCAAAAAATCTTGGAATTAGCCTAGGGACATCCAAGTCTCAACTGAGCAAGGCTAGAAATTACCTCAAGAAATTAGTAACTGCAAACGGCTGGAACAATGCTTCGAAAATCATTTGAAAATATAGACCAAAGAGCCAAGGTTCCTACAGGTTTCGAATTTAAAAAGGAACGGATTTGGGAAAAGGTATCAAAAAGACCTAAAAAGGATTCTAGACGATTCTGGTATTGGTCAGCGGCGGCTCTGATTCCTTTAATCTTGCTCTCTTTTTGGTTTTTTAAACCTACAGTGGCGACTGAACCCAACTACTTGACTACCACTATTAGCTCAGGGTCATTTGAAATGATAGTGGAGCTCCAGACTTCAACTATTGATCAGAAACCGAAGAAGGCAATTGTTTCAATTCCAGATCAACCTGTGCCTTTTGACGAAAATGAAGTTTTAGAGACAATTTCGCCAGACAGCTTAGAATCGATATACAATGACGAGCCATCAAAAATTTTGCGGAAAACCATCGTTTTTGAAGACATTATCACTGAACCCGAAGAAAAAAAACTAAGCCCATCTGCTCTAGCGATTCAGAATGCTTTAGAAAAGACAAAAGTTGAACAAAAGGTCGAGGAAAGGATGATTGTGGAGAAATTGACTTTTGAACAAATGATTCAAGCCCGAAAGCAATACATGCAAGAGAAAGGAAATCCAACAAAAAACAAAAGGAAAGATGACTAAATCTAGGACGACGATATTGATGTTTTTGGTGCTATTTCCATTGATTAGCACCGTTTATGGACAAGGATTATATGACCTGCTACAACTTCATCCAAAAAGTTGGGAACATCCCCAAAAACCATTGGAGTATTTTTATGATCAACCTGACATCAAACTGAATACCGCTCATGATACCTTGGATATCATTATTCTTGGGCATAAAAAAGTGTCATACAGATGGCATGATGTCAACAGGCAAAAGGAGTTCAACGGTTGGTTTGGTTTTGACAAAGACATCCAGATTCTTTCAGAGAAGCTTGAGGCTATGGGCTTGGACTTTGACAATCAAAACTACCATATCATATTCAGTCCAGAATCTGATGAAATAAGGATTTTGCCGAATCAGGGTGCAAAATTCGCCAAAATTGGAGATGATTTTTTACCAACTTTAAGACATCATATTACCCTTACCTACTATTCTTATCTGATGGAAGTAGACTTCTTTTTGGGAGAAATTGATGAGCTGGAAGTGTTAAAAAATGCGGGGATCAATGATATGGTCAAAACTGCTGCTTTAGAAAATAACTGGTATGATCAGTATAAGAAAAGGAACCTGAATAAAGTGTTACTCATTGATGAAGCAGGAGAGCTTAGCCTTGACACTTATTATTCTAGAGAAAATCCTTACTATCCCAAGACAAACCTAGACCTCGGTGCGGGATATCTCTTTGGGAATGGTTTAAGTTTGTTCTTTCAGCCCAGATATAATATTAAACTGAGGACCAAAAAAACCAATACCCGTAGTAATACTTTATTCTTTGCATTTAGCGGTTATCTGTCCCACCTGCCACAAAGAGAAGCCTCATTTGAAGTGGCCCAAGATTATTTTTTAGGTTTAGGCTATGAAACAGACCAATTGGGGAATGAATTGACTGCCACATTGGGCTTTAGGACTTTTGGGAGAAATGGAATTCTTGACGAATTACCAGTCATGTTTAAGGTGGATTTTGAAATAATCCCAAGACTAAAAATCAGCCACTCTCTTTTTTATAGACCTTTTTCAGGTGAGTTTAGAGAGGCTCATTTGGTAGGGTTATCTTATATGATTTTTTGATCAGGATAAAATATATCGCAATATCCATTACTGTAATGATCATTACGATAAAAAATTGTCAAGAAATTCAAGATAAATGAAACTCAATACCTTCCTACAGCAAATGCCTTGATATCCATCTGACTTGCATGCCCTTCATGAAGGTCTGCGAGGATTTTTCCTGTGCCAGGAGCCATACTGACACCCATCATGCCATGACCGGTACCAAACCACACATTCTCATATCCAGGTGCGGCACCAATGTATGGGAGACCGTCCGGTGAACAGGGCCTGAGTCCTTTCCAAATTTTATCTTCTTTTGGGAATTGAGACTCAAAATCAGGATAAAAACGGTTGATGGATTCAAAAATCCCTTTGACTCGGTTGATGTTGATTGTTTCATCAGTTCCTGCGATTTCCATAGTGCCCCCAAATCGCACTTTTTGACCAAAGGGACTGACAGCAACTTTCATTTCAGTCAGGATAGCTGCCTGTTTGATTTCTGGGTTATTTTCCTGCATAAAACTGTAACCTTTGCCTCCCATCATGGGGAGCTTGAAGTCTAGATGTTTTGCCAATGAGGCTGACCATGCGCCACCACAAAGAATGACTTTTTCAGCGGGGATGCTTCCGTCACTTGTCAGGACATTATTTACTTTTCCATTTAATTTTTCAAAACCTAATACTTCCTGATTTGGTAAAAATTGTACTCCCTTATTTTTCAAATATGTTTTCAAAAAGTTGAAAAGATTGGATGGAGAGAGATGTGCATCGCCGGGGAAGAGTACCGCCCCACGGGCCTTTACTTGTAAATTGGGTTCCACTTTGGCAATATCGGCAGGAGAAAGAATTTCTGCATCAAGTCCATGTTTTCTGGCCAAGTGGGCAAATTCCACTTCCTCTTTTTCCACTTCTGAAGTCTGATAAAGCATCATCAAGCCTTTTTCGGCCATCTCCAAATCCACCGTATCCCTGTGGGTTTGATGAAACTCCTGATAGAGGGCTTTGCTAAGCAGGCTGATGTTTTTCAGGTATGGGATGCTTTTTTCGACATGAGTTGCATTGGCCGCTCGATAAAATAACCAAGACCATTCCAGGAGCTTTCTGTCAAGCTTGGGGTGAATGTAAAAAGGACTCTTGGAAGAAAACATCCAGGAAATTCCCTTTGCAATCATGCCTGGAGCTGCCAAAGGAATGATGTGACTGGGAACAATCATGCCTGCATTTCCCGTAGAGGTAGTCACCTGCATATCGCTTTTGTCTATTACAATGACCTCAACGCCTTTTTCTGACAAGTAATATGCTGTAAAAAGGCCAATAATGCCTCCTCCTATGATGATGGTTGGTTTCATGTTGATGAAAGTACGAGCTACCAAGTATTAAGTACAATGTATGTGAACACTCTTAGATTTGGGTGTGTATTTATGATACGAGAAATATAAGCAAATTTGACTATTACTTGTTTTTGAGGCGAATATAGAGATAAGTTAAAGTTTTGTAGATGGTGATTTTGACAAAAGATGGTATTCTATTGATGTGTGATGGGTCTTTGGAAAACAGGCTGGTAAATGTCAGGTAAGGGTTAGTTTTTCTTTCCCTAATTACTTACTAGGGTATATTTCTCACATTTGTTGAGTATTTGCTCTTGCCCTCAGCTCTACAGGTAAGGAATCGATAGTGCCATTTTCCATTGAGAATTTCAGAAAAGTTGAAAAAAAGACTGTGTCCGACTTTGTTTGGCGCAAAGCTTTCAGGTTGGTGACAATTTCCATTTCTAATGGAGTTTGATCTTCGAACAAGGGTTCTTTTTGAAATGCAATAAGATGGGAAACCAAGCTGAAATGGATTAGAAAAAATAAGCTTAAACATACGATCCATTGATTTTTCATTTTGAAGAAATATTGAGACGAATTTAAATATTTCTTATGAGTTTCAATTTAATATTTTTTGGGGTTTTAAACTCTTCCTTTATCGTCCGTGACAGACCTGGGGCTGGAATTCTATGGCATTACGTCATCGTCAATGAAATGTGATGACTCTTAGATTTCTGTCATGTCCTAAAATTCAACCCTTTCAGGGTTGGCATATCTGATTTAATCTTCTTTACCCCGCGTTTCACACGGGGCTATTCAAGGTTCAACCCTTTCAGGGTTATTAATTTTTTTCTTGTTTCTCGCTTCTTTGGATTGATTTGATGTGATAAACAGAAAATAGCCTCGTAAATCGTAAATCGTATATTCACCAATATCCTAACATCCATTCCCTTCTACCAATCAGCTCCTCCACAAGTAAGGAAACAATATATAGGCAGTCACAGCTACGATGACATTAATCGCAAGAAGCGTTAGAACTTTATCCACACTTACTGACCAGTCAAGTCCGTCTATGGCATTTTTGGAAACCCGAATGGCCATCAGTAGTATGGGGATAATGATAGGAAAACTCAAAATAGCCATCAATGTGGCATTGTTGCTTGCCTTGGAAGCAATACCACTGACCATAGTCAGACAGGCTGAGAAGCCTAAGGAACCCAAAACCAAGTTCAGCACAAATATTCCCTGATTTTGGACTGGGTTTCCCAAAATGACGCTGAATACCAAGTATCCTAGGAGTGCCAATACAAGCGTCAATAGCGAATTATATAGGATTTTGGATATAATAATGGCTTCAGGGGAAGCGATCATATAATAGTAAAGCTGTCTTCCCTGATGCTCCTGTACAAAACTTTTAGCCACTGCATTGACTGCCGAAAAAAGGATGATAATCCAATAGAGGGCATTCCAGGTAGTAACGGCAATATTTCCCTGCTTGGCTCCCACACTAAGATAGGTGATAAATACTGCAGATACCACGTAGAGCAATATCCCATTGAGGGCGTATTTTTGCCTCCATTCAAGGGTAAGTTCTTTGCGGATTAGGGTTTGTATTTGTTGGAGCATCTTTTTGAATTGAAGTTCAAAGTTATGAGGAATTGATATATGATAGAAATATGGTTGGAATACAACAGAAATAAAATGGAAATATGATAGAAATACGGTAGAAATATTGTAGAAATAAGATAGAAATTGGAGCTTTAGGGAAGCTTTCTAAGCGGAAGTAATTCAGGATAAAGAGGAAATATTGTGGAAACACGATGGAAATAAGGTAGAAGTATTTCAGTGCAGCCATGTCTCACCGTAGCTATATTTCTGCCATATTTTATCAAGAGGAAATTTAAGTTTTGCAAACCAAAAAAGACAAATTTTATGAAAGCAAGCGCCGAGCACAACGAAAGGATGGCTAAAATGACTTTTGCTTCTGTCTACCCACATTACCTGACCAAAGTGGAAAAGAAAGGCAGAACAAAAGAAGAATTGCATCAGGTTATTGAATGGTTGACAGGTTTTGATGATAAAAAGATCGGGGAACTAATTGATGAAAAATCAACCTTTGAATTTTTTTTTGAGCAAGCTAACCTAAACCCTAATGCATCCTTGATAAAAGGGGTAATATGCGGATACAGGATAGAAGAGCTTGAAAATCCATTGACCAAGCAAGTAAGGTATCTTGACAAACTTGTCGATGAACTGGCTAAAGGTAAAAGTATGGTTAAAATTTTAAGAACTGACAGATGAAATACACAACAATTTTTAAAAGTCAACTAACCTAAAGCCCATCAGTACAGTTAAAGTAAACTTTGAAAGTTGAACCTTTTCCGAGTTCACTTTCAACCTCAATGCTACCTCCGGCGAGCGTTATAATCTTTTTTACAAGGTACAAGCCAACTCCGCTACCTTCTACATGGTCATGTGCTCGTTTGAATTTGGCAAAGATCTCTTGTTTTTTGTTTTCAGGAATGCCCAAGCCATTATCCTGAACCGAAAGGATTATACAATCGTCCGATAAGACGGTACTGATCTTTATTTGAGGAGCACGGTCAGGAGAGCAATATTTAACTGCATTGCTCAAAATATTTGAAATGATACTCCTCATGTTTTTTCGCGAGAAGGGTATTTCCGGTACTTCGATATCCAGATTGATCTTGGTCCCCGATGCTTCAAGTTTATCCTTCATACTGAACCTGATTTCATTCAACATATTCTCAAAATTGATTTTTTCCACTTCTTCAATTTCACTCTCAATCTTGACGATATCGGAAAGTTCATTGATGATATGCCCAAGATTGGCAGTGGAGAGTATGGCCATGTCCATAATCTCGTGTTCTTCTTCAGAACTGTTCCGTAATGAATTTTTTAATATTGAAATTAAAGATTGTAGGTTGTTGAGAGGAGATTTTAAATCGTGGGACACAGAGTAAATAAAGGTATTGTGGTCCTCATTTATCCTGGAAAGTTTGTTTTGTACTTTTTTCAATTCCGTGATATCATTGAATGTAATGATGGCACCTGCATTTTCATTGCCACGTTGTTTGATATAGGGGACACACATCATTTGATACCATTTCCCATCCTGAGTCTGCACCTCTTTTTTTATGGTTTCCGCGTTTGAAATCACACTGCCTATATCATTCATAAGGGTTGAAAACCTGATGTTGGTAGAAATATCACTTATAGGTCTCCCCAAATCACTTTCTTTCAAGTTGATTTGTAAAATGGCTGAAGGGGTGTATTTCCTAAGGATTAGGTTTCTGTCCACGTATAGCTGGGCATTTATTGTCGACTTGAAATAGTTGTTCAGGTCATCATTCAATTCCGCCAGTTCCCTGATTTTTAATTGATGCTCGTTGTTCACAGTCTGCAATTCTTCATTCACAGATTGCAATTCTTCGTTTGTACTTTGTAGTTCCTCATTACCTGAAATCAGTTCTTCATTGTAGGAAGAGATATTTTCTTTGGAGATTTCCAGCGCCTCAAAAGCATCTCTTAGTTTGTCTTTGGTTTCTGCCAATTCAAGCCTCAAATTCTCTAAATAGCGTGCGGAATGTTCATCAATTTCAAAGATCTCAGTATCATTGGAGTTTATGTTTTTGATCTTTTTCTCGCTAAATAAGACCAAAAATATATTTTGAGATGTATGATCCTCTGATAAAAAGGGTCTTACAAGCAGGTTTATAGAATGTATTGCTTCATTTTTTTTGAATTTCACCTCATTGATCGTGGCTTTTCTTTTGTTACTCACTGCTTTTTTTAGTGTTGTGGAGGTGGCCATGGCAACTTCTTCCTGCAACATTTCAAGGAGATTGAAATTAAAAATTTTTGGAAGCAGGAATTTTTCATAATTCCCTGAAGTTTGGATGATCTCAAAATTTGCATCTACCCAAATTCCAGCCTCATATCCAGATTCTTCCAGAAGCGTTTGATTGGTGAATTCTGACAAGTTGTTATTAGCCTTACTTTTTTGTGTGGCAGCATTCCCCTTAGGATTTACCATTTGTTTTCCCAGTCCCGGAGTGCTATAGGTGGTGTTTCTTAAGTTATGGGCTACTTCGCTACTCTTGTAGACCTTCCATTTTTTGTCTCTTTCCTCAAAAGATTTTTTTAACTCACCCAAACTCTCACTTGGCCCTAAAAATAAATAGCCGCCTAAATTCAGGCAAAAGTGTAAAGAAGCCATGATTTTCCGTTGCAAAATAGGGTTGAGGTAGATCAAGAGATTCCTGCAACTAATCATGTCAATTTTTCCGTATGGGGGCTGTTTGATGATGTCGTGTTGTGCAAAAATGATCATTTTGCGAACGTTGTCACGCACCCTATATTTATTGCCTTGCCTTATAAAAAAGTTATCAAGCCTTTCTTGTGAAATGTCATTTGTTATTTTATTGGAATAGACCCCTTTAGAAGCATGTAGTATGGCTGATTTGTCAATATCACTTGCGAAAATTTTGACTTCTAGGTTTTTTTTAAGTTCGGTAAGTACTTCCAAAATCAGGATGGCAATCGAATATGCCTCTTCCCCGGTAGCACATCCTACCACCCATATTTTTAAAGTATCTACCTGCAACTTTGAATCAATGATATCTTTTAAAACGGTGTCTTTGATTACTTCAAACGCTTCCTTATCTCTGAAAAAGCGGGTGACACTGATCAGGAAATCATTTGCGAGATTGTTTGTTTCACTAGGGTTTGCCTTCAGAAATTCCGTGTAGTCTTTAAGCAATGTAATGTTGTTCTTACTCATCCTTTTTACTATCTTTCGGATAATGGTAGGACGCTTGTAGTCGGAAAAATCAAATTGGGTATGTTCCTGAATCAAGTTATGGATGTTGACCAACTCATCTTCATCAACTTCTGTGATTTGGTTGTTGAAATTGATTTCCAAAGATTTTTGCCGGAGGTAAGTAATTATTTCCTCAGGGATCAATTCCGGAGGTCGGATAGTATCTACATTTCCTGATTCTATCGCACTGATAGGCATTCCGTTAAATTTCGCACTTTCAGGATCCTGTACAATTACATAACCATTGTTGCTTTTGATTGAAGCAATTCCTTTTGTCCCATCGGTACCTGTGCCGGATAGAATTATGGCTATACTTTTCTCACCTAAGTCATTTGCCAATGAATCAAAGAAAATATCTATTGCAGTATTTGCCTGTAGTGCCCTGCTGTCTGTGAGCAACAATCTTCTGTTTTTGATTGTCATGTTTTTTCCCCTGGGCATTAGGTAGACGCAATTTGGTTTGACCAACATTTGATTTTCTGCAATTGAAATTTTCATTTTACTGTGGCTGGCAAGTAATTCTGCCATAAAGCTCTTATGGTCAGGGGAAAGGTGCTGTATAATCACATAGGCAACGCCATCTTCTGGAGTGTGGTCGAATAGCAAGTGGATAGCTTCCATGCCTCCAGCTGAGGCCCCTATAGCTATTATGAATAAATCATGTTGAAGGTTGTCGGTATCAGTAAGCATTTTTTAGCGTTTTATAATGGGGCGGCAAAGGTTTTAACTTGTTGGCACTCGAATAAAAATTCTTCTTTGATGCAGCTATTTTTTGGAATGGTCAATCAATAAAAATCGATTGGCTATCAGTAGTTATAACATGCCCAAAATGTAATATTTCGATAAGTTTAGTGTATTGAAAATCAAGTATGTTATTGAATTTCATATGGTTGTTACATCTATTTTGGTTTGGGGTCGATTCTGATGATTTTATTCAATTTAAAATTTGAAAAACGATGATAAAAAATAGGCGAGCTTATCGCCGAAGAACAGAATCAAGAGAAATTGACCAATTTTATTGTGGAATATCATTTCAATTATCCTTTTTTCGCAGTCAATTTTTCTCACGTTTGTTTGACTTATTTTACTCTCTCATTTTCCATTTTTGTTGGATTTAATAATGTATCGTTATGATCAAATAATAGCTTCCAAAGTATGTGCGGTTAAGACTATCTTTCTTCGGTAAGACAGATATTATAAAAACTGCCAAATTGACATTTTTTACCCTTTGGAACAGGCATTGATAAGGCTGTATTGTCAAAATGTTTATCAATAATTAAAATTCTATATAGCTATGCAGGAAAAAGGTACCATCTCGATACATACCGAGAATATTTTCCCGATCATCAAGAAGTTTTTGTATTCAGATCATGAGATTTTTCTCCGCGAATTGGTTTCCAATGCCGTGGATGCCACACAAAAAATCAAAAGGCTGGCTACATTAGGTCAGTACACCGGTGAGCTTGGAGACACTACCATCGAGGTAGCCTTTGACAAGGACAAAAAGACCCTTACCATTTCCGACAGAGGTTTGGGTATGACTGCCGAGGAAATCAAAAAATACATCAATCAGATTGCTTTCTCCGGTGCTACAGAATTTGTAGAGAAATTCAAAGACGCCAAAGATGCGAATGAAATCATCGGTAAGTTCGGTTTAGGTTTCTATTCAGCCTTTATGGTGGCTAAAACAGTAGAAATCAATACCCTTTCTTACCAGGAAGGTGCTCAGCCGGCAAGATGGACCTGTGACGGAAGTACAGAATTTGAAATCAGCGAAGGCGACAGAAAAGAACGTGGAACTGAAATCATTCTTCATATCAATGATGATTCTGAGGAATTTTTGGACAAGTGGAAGCTTCAGGGAATTCTTGACAAATACTGCAAATTCCTTCCTGTTCCAATCAAATTTGGAACAAAGACAGAAAGTGTAGAAGACGGCGTAGATGACAAAGGTGAGAAAAAGTGGAAATCTGTAGAGGTTGACAACTTTATCAATACCACAGCTCCTATTTGGACCAAATCTCCAAGTGATTTGAAAGATGAAGACTACCTCGCTTTCTATAAAGAGCTGTATCCAATGAGTGAGGATCCATTGTTTTGGATTCACCTGAATGTAGATTATCCTTTCAACCTAACAGGAGTACTTTATTTCCCGAAGGTGAAAAACGATTTTGAGTTCCAGAAAAACAAGATCAAACTTTTCAGCCGTCAGGTATTCATTACCGATGAGGTAAAAGATATTGTGCCCGAATTCCTGATGTTGCTCCACGGTGTGATCGATTCTCCAGATATTCCGCTGAACGTATCCAGAAGTTTCTTGCAGGCTGATGGCAATGTGAAGAAAATCAACAATTACATCACCAAAAAAGTAGCCGATAAATTGGGTGAACTCTTCAAGAAAGACAGAAAAGTCTATGAAGAGAAATGGAATGACATCGGTCTTTTTGTCAAGTATGGTATGATCAGCGAAGACAAGTTTGCCGAAAAAGGCAAAGACTTCACTTTGTTGAAAAACACCAAAGGGGAGCTATTCACTTTCCCTGAATACAAGGAGAAGGTCAGTGCCATACAGACAGACAAGGAAGGCAATACCATTTACCTTTACGCTACTGATGCGGATAAGCAGGATTCATTTATCCAGTCTGCCAATAAAAAGGACTACGATGTGTTGTTGATGGATTCTCCAATTGATAGCCATTTTATCCAGCATGTGGAAACAAAAGAAGAGAAAACACAGCTTAAAAGGGTAGATGCCGATGTGGTGGACAAGTTGATCCAAAAAGAAGACAGTTATGAAAATCTATTGACTGAGGAGCAGTCTACTAAAGTAAAAGAGATCTTTGAAAAGGCCATCAACAGTCAGACGTATTCAGTAGCAGTAGAAGGGCTTAGCCCGGAAGAGCTTCCGGTGACAGTGACCATGGATGAATTTATGCGCAGGATGAAGGACATGGCCCAGATGGGTGGAGGCATGAGTTTCTACGGTGCCATGCCGGACAACTACAAGGTAGCGATCAATGGCAATCACCCAGTGATCGATAAAGTCCTGAAAGCTGAATCAGAAGAAGATCAGACCAAATTGGCCAAACAAGCTTTTGATTTGGCATTGCTTTCTCAGGGATTGCTGAAAGGCAAAGACCTGACGGAATTTGTCAAAAGAAGTGTGGAGTTGATTTAATCCCCCTAAACCCTTGAGGTCTTCAAGACCTCGAGGGTTTTGTGATTTCAGCTGTCTGCCAAATTATTAAAAGCAGACACAATATTAGATCAAGATCTTCTGCATTTTGGTTCCGATAGGTTTTAGAACCTAAAGGTCAAATCATATTCCTTTGAGTCAGCCACGGCAGATTCAAGGGAATTTTTATTACCTAAAAGCATCCCGCTAACTAACATTTAAAATCCTGCCTTTGACCAAAGCTTTGAATAACTTCATTGCCATTTTTTTTATTTAAAAGAGATATTCGTAATGTTTTAAAAATCCCCTTTACATTTGCCTTCCTTTTCCTTCCATTTTCGGCATAAATTTTCCTTTTTGGGAAAGCATTTAACCCTACTTTATCAAATTAGAAATATATAGCCAGGTGGAATTTCCGCCCTTTTATGATGAAAAAATATGTCTTCCTTCTTTTTATTCCTTTTCTGATTTCCTGCAAAAACACCAAGTTTTTTCCGAGGCAGTATTGTAGTGTTTGTCTTCAAAATGCTGATTTGGTCTTACTGGACTTTAACATTCCAGAATTATCTTACAGAGAAGAACAACGCCTTTATCAAATTATTGAAAAACAATTTGCCAAAAGAAAGGATATCAAATTCGGGCTTTTGGAAGACTGGGACTATGAAATCATCGCCAATCAAATAAACCCTGGAGAAACAGCTAAATTAAAAGAGATTCTGGGTATAGACTATATACTGCAGGTTGGATTAAAAGGCTATAAAAATTCAGAAGGTTCTGATTGGTTGACTCCAGATGAAAATCAAGGACTATATCCCACGCCAAGAGTCCCTGTAACTTCCAATTCAACCATCGAAATGAAACTTATAAACACTGAAACAGGTAGGGGAGTATTTACTTTGGACTTGCTTACCCAGACTATCGAATATAGTAAGGACACTCAGGACGGTTCCGCTTTTTATTTCGATTCAGGTACAGTATGGGGTTCTATGAAAACAGGCACGCGAAGAGGAAGCAAATACCTACTTGCTGATTGTCGCTGTCCAAAAGGCAGCTATATCAGGTGGAGTAAGATTTTGCATTGGTTGTAGTTTCAATTCAAGAAAAACTTTCGAGGATTTTTTTATCTTTAAACTCAAGTTAAAATCAAAACATACAAAAACACCCCTTTCTTTATCAATATTTAAACGTTCATAGACAAATTTTTAATACCAATCCTTTTTGATTCATTTAGCTAACAATCAAATGCTTACCGCAAGACAAATTCCATTCAAATTAGAATTTTTCTTCCTGTAAATCAATGGTTTAACAATTGTAATGAAACGTTTTTTAGTTTAAAACTTGACAACTAAGTCATTTTTTTTAATTATAGAAGAATTAGTTTTTACCGGTAAATATTTTAATTCAGGCTTTTGATAGTCAGATGTTTTTTCATTAATTAAAAATAAATATGAGAATTTCATACATTTTATTGACTTTGCTTGTAATTTTTATTTTCAATTCGTGTTCCACTGATTCATCAAATGAGTACGGGTTAATTGAGGTGGATTTAAATGAAAGTAGAACAGGAAAATATTCTGATTTCTTTGAGTCAATTGATTATAAAATACTAAAGACCAATGAAATAAATCCTTTGGTTCGCCCCTATTCAATTAGATTTTCAGATTCTTTGATTTTTGTGCAGGACATGGTTCAGAATCATATTTTAATTTTTAACTCAAAGGGTGAAAATATATCTACTATTAAAAATGTGGGGGATGGTCCAAATGAATACAGAAGTATTGACGATTTTCAATTGAGCAATGGAAATTTATGGATAAAGGATGGTCTTGCCCAAAAAATGCTAAAATTCAGCTTGGAAGGGAATTTAATTGAGACCCAAAAGAACGAATTCCTAAGAGGAAATTTCTTTAAGTGCGATGAGTTCATCCTTTATTACCTTAACAATGATCCGGATTATAATGGAAGAATTTTAAAAGTCAAGGACAAGGAAATTGAAGAATTTGTTGATATGGATCAATGGCTGCAAAAAAGAATGGTTTCTCATATCAATGGATTCATAAACCCTAAGGGTTCAAATTCAATTTACTTTATGCTGCCTTTCACCTACGAAATTGCAGAATTCAATAGGTCAAGTGGTGTTCTAAGAAATCTTTACAGATTTGATTTTAAGGAATTTAATATTCCAAAAAGGATAAGGGAAGAGTTTGGTGAAATAAAAGGTGAATTGGACTATGCAGTTGAAAATTCGGCAGTATATGACCTAAGCAATTTTCTTCCTATAGGTTCTGGTTATTTAGTATTTCTCCGACAAGAATCCGGAAAAAGCCATTTCATATTTTTAAACAGTGAGTTTGGTGTAGAAAAGCAATTTTCTCAGTTTGACAATGATTTGGATGGTTTTGTAATTAAAAACATGCCTTGGACATTTTCTGAGGGTAAAATCTATTTTACGATGCATTCAAGGCAATTTTTAAATGAGTATAAAATTCAATTTGAAGAAGGTTTAAATTCAAATCAAAACATTCATAAATTCTACGATGAAAACATGGAGTATTTTGATGATGAGAATTTGGTATTGATTGGATTGACTGTGAAGTAATCAAAAAAAGGATTCTAATTTTTTGCATTTATATGCAACAAGCCCTTGAGTTCTTCATGAATTCAAGGATTTTTTTATGCTCAAAAAAAATTCTAAAATTAGAGAAATCTCAGTTTAAGCAAGACAAATTCAACCAAAATCCCGTCTTGTCAAAAAACGGATAACCATGAAATTATTCTGTACTGTATTCTTCCTCTTTTTTACTATCCGTGCAGCGGCCCAGCAAGATCATGGAAGTTTATCAACTTTACTTTACCCCGAGGTTTATTTGGTGATAGACCTGGAAAAGAAACAAGAATTGCCTTTGGTGGAGGTGATGGCCTTTTGTGAAGAATTGGAATTAGGGTGGATTGAAAATGAGGAGAAACTGGTCTTGTTTAAGGTTTTTCCTACAGCAATTGGAGTTGAAAAACACAGTCTCGATATTCAGGAAGCCTTAATCGAAAATCCAAAACTAAACCCTTTGTCTTTTAAAATGTATGGCAGGGAATATCTGCCAGCCCGATATCATGCTATAGTATCATTAAAAACACTTTAGGCAATACCGAAATGCTTCTTTTTCGACTTTCAGCCGCTTACTTGCAAGGCTACTTTTTTCCCCTATTTTTGTAACCATGCTATCCAAAAAAACCAAGTATGCTTTTCATGCCCTGACTTATTTGGGCAAACACCGTGATCAGAAGACTGTATTGATTCAGGATATTTCCGAAGAATATGGCATTTCACATAAGTTTTTGGAAAACATACTCTTAGAACTCAAAAAAGCCGGTATCCTGGGCAGCAAAAAAGGAAAAGGTGGAGGCTATTACCTGATCAAAGATCCCAAAGACGTCCCCCTTTCCAAAGTCATCAGACTACTTGATGGCCCTATTGCTTTGCTTCCTTGTGTCAGTCTCAACTACTACGAACCTTGCGTAGAATGCAAAGATGAGGTCAAATGTGGACTAAATAAGGTCATGATCCAAGTCAGGGATGAGATGCTCAATGTGCTGGAAAACAAAACCTTAGCAGATATTTTGGACAAAGAATAAAATTTTTTCCCTAATTACCCTATCTTTTTTATAGGTTTTATATACTTTTGTTATTCTGACATTGGAAAAGTATATGATTCTAGATCAACCTATCAAAAAATGGTTTGTAAACAGCAAAGGGCAAGACAGTAATGTCAAGAGCTTTTTGAAATCCATTTCCTGGAGAATAGTCGGGACACTCGACACCATGGTGATTTCCTTTTTTGTCACAGGACAATTGGTCATGGCGCTATCCATTGGCTCCATAGAAGTAGTAACGAAAATAGCCTTGTATTACCTGCACGAAAGGGCATGGGAAGGGGCCACTAAAGTCAAAAAAGATGAGCCTGAAAACGAATTTGCGTAGCCTTGGTGAAAAACTCGATGCACTCAATCCTGTAGAAGGGCTTGCGATGCTGTCTGACCTTTTTCCTAGCAAAGTGGTATTTTCCACTTCTCTAGGTCAGGAAGACCAGGTCATCACGCAGATGATTGCAGACAATAA
Source organism: Mongoliibacter ruber (assembly GCF_003003005.1). Taxonomy (GTDB): domain Bacteria; phylum Bacteroidota; class Bacteroidia; order Cytophagales; family Cyclobacteriaceae; genus Mongoliibacter; species Mongoliibacter ruber. Next base: position 156,893 of record NZ_PVTR01000009.1, on the reverse strand, counting down.
GCTCAATATCCATATTTTCTCCTTGGATACAGGAAGACTGTTCCCGGAGACCTTGGATCTGATCGCCAGGACTGAGCAGAAATACCGCACACGCATTGAAGTGTTATATCCTGAGAGAAGATCGGTAGAGCCCCTAGTCACTAAGAATGGAATCAATGGATTCTATGAATCTGTAGAAAATAGAAAAGCCTGTTGCTTTGTCAGAAAAGTGGAGCCACTGCAGCGTGCACTTGCAGGTAACAGCATTTGGGTAACTGGTCTGCGGGCAGAACAAAGTCCAAATAGGTCGTCCATGAAAAGAATTGAATGGGATGAAGGCAATCAGATTATCAAATTCAATCCCCTCTTGGATTGGACTTACGATCAGATGCTTGACTATATCAACCAAAATAAAATCCCATATAATCCCCTTCATGACAAAGGCTTTATCAGCATAGGCTGTGCGCCCTGTACCAGAGCCATTGAACCCGGTGAGGATCCACGAGCCGGCAGATGGTGGTGGGAAGAGTCGAAAAAGGAGTGTGGGTTGCATGCGAGATGAGTGAGAAAGGATGAAGGATGAGGGAAGAAGGATGAAAAGGTGAGAATGGGTGAAGGGTGATCCTCAAATAGCCAGAAGCGAGAAAAAAAGTGACACTGGTTCAAGACTTCAGTCTTGGACCATAAGCTCGCAGTCTTCTGACTGCTCTGAAATGCTCTAATAATATGCTGCAAGAGACTCAGTATCCAGATCAAGGCCCCAACCCCGAAGGGGTTAAACCTTGATTAGCCCCGGGTTGCAACCCGGGGAATCAGGTTTAATCGAATAATAACAACCCTGAAGGGGTTGAACTGATGCCTTAATCAGTATAAAAGAAATGGGCAATGAGATAAAACATGAAAATGATGGCTGTCGCAATTTTCGACAAAAATCAAAAATCGTAAATCAAAAATAATTATGTCAAACCTATTAGTACCAAATCCCAAGGAAGCGGAATCCATCCATATCCTGCGGGAAGTAGCGGCTCAGTTTGAGAAACCGGTGCTGCTTTTTTCGGGAGGGAAGGATTCCATTACCTTGGTCAGGTTGGCTCAGAAAGCTTTTTATCCTGCAAGGATTCCGTTTCCATTATTGCATATCGATACGGGACACAATTTTCCCGAAACAATAGCTTTTAGGGACAAATTGGTGGCCGAGCTTGGTCTTGAACTGATCGTCCGCAATGTGCAGGATTCTATAGATGAAGGCAAAGTAACCGAGGAGCGAGGTAGATATGCAAGCCGAAACACCTTACAGACCACCACGCTTTTGGATGCAATCGAAGAATTCAAGTTCGATGCCTGTATAGGCGGAGCAAGGAGAGATGAGGAAAAAGCCAGGGCCAAGGAAAGGGTATTTTCGGTAAGAGATGATTTTGGCCAATGGGATGAAAAAAACCAAAGACCAGAGCTTTTTGACATGCTCAATGGGAAGATAGAACAGGGGCAAAATGTCCGTGTATTTCCTATTTCCAACTGGACAGAACTGGATGTTTGGGAATATATCAAAACTGAAAATATCGAAATACCTTCCATTTACTTTGCACACAAGCGGGAAGTCTTCTTCAGAGATGGGATGATCTGGACAGCTAATGAGCACGTTTTCAGAGAAGAACATGAACAAGTCGAAGAAAAAATGGTGCGTTTCCGTACCGTTGGTGATATGACCTGTACAGCAGCCGTATTGTCCGAAGCCACAAGTTTGGACGCAGTAGTGGATGAAATCAGGGCTTCCACCATTTCTGAAAGGGGGGCAAGAATCGACGACAAACGGTCGGAAGCAGCTATGGAGAAAAGGAAGAAGGTAGGGTATTTCTAGAAAGGATGAGGGAGGTAGGATGAAGGATGAAAAGATTAGAGTAGATGGAAGGGGATTATTAAGAAGCGAGCCCCGATAACTATCGGGGTAGAAGCGAGATGCGAGATACAAGAGACAAGAATCAAGATTCAAGACAGGTGTGACCTTTGAGGTTTTTAAAACCTCGAAGGTCTAAACCATAAAAACTGCATTCCCAAATGGTTCAAGACTGAAGTCTTGGACCACAAACTTGCAGTCTTCAAGCTACATAGAATTAAGGGACAGACTCATAAAGCTCATCTCTCACAATTTTCGAATTAAAAATATTTCTTGGCGCCTTAGCGTCTTTGCGAGAAAATAGAATTTGACATGGAAAACAGAAAACTCATCAAAATAGCAACGGCAGGTTCGGTGGACGATGGCAAAAGCACCTTGATCGGTCGCTTGCTATATGATACCAAATCACTGACAACTGATAAGTTGGAGGCGATTGAGAAAACCAGCAAGCAAAGGGGCTTCGACTACCTTGACTTTTCCTTGGCTACAGATGGTTTGGTAGCAGAAAGAGAACAGGGTATTACCATCGACGTGGCCCATATCTATTTCAATACCGAAAAAACAAATTTCATCGTTGCAGACACACCAGGACATGTAGAGTATACCAGAAATATGGTGACTGGTGCATCCACTTCCCAAGTAGCCATTATCCTTATTGATGCCAGAAAAGGTGTGATTGAGCAGACTTACAGGCACTTTTTCATCAGCAATCTGCTTCGTATCAGCCATGTTGTAGTAGCCATCAACAAAATGGATTTGGTCAATTATGACGAGGATGTATACCTTCAAATCAAAGATGATTTTGAAGCACTCGTGGAGAAAAGCAATTTCAAATCTGAACAGATAACCTTTATTCCTATTTCGGCTCTTAAAGGTGAAAATATAGCCAGCAAATCAAAGTTGATGCCTTGGTATCTCGGCAATACCCTCTTAGATCATTTGGAGGTGTTGGAGCCTGAAGATTTGCAGGAAAGTGCATTGGCGAGATTTCCGGTACAGTATGTTGTAAGACCCAAAACAGAAGCATTTCACGATTTTAGGGGATTTGGTGGAAAGCTTTATGGTGGAAATCTCAAGGTCGGAGATGAAGTGACTGTCCTTCCTTCCTTTACCACCTCCAAAATCAAAACCATCCAATTCTTTGATCAAGAATATCAAGAAGCCACCCCCGGCTCCTCTGTGACCATTACTTTGGAAGATGAAGTCAATATCAGTCGTGGTGACATGTTGGTAAAGTCCAATGAACTCCCGTATTCTGAAAAATCCATTTCTGCAACCGTCTGTCAAGTAAACAACAAGCCGCTGAAGATTGGTCAGAAATATACCCTGCAACATGGTGTTAACCGTGTTCTTGCGAAGGTGGAGGCCATTTCATCCAAGGTACATACAGACTTTTCGGGAGAAGAGTCCACGGATCAACTTGGCCTCAATGACATTGGGAAGGTAAGTTTCAGACTTAGCAAGCCTATTCATTTCGACAAGTACTCAAGCAATAAATCCAATGGCAGTTTTATACTGATTGATGAAGGAAGTTTTGATACCCTGAGTGTTGGGTTCATAGAATCTTAGATTTAAGATTTAAGATTTTAGAATCAAGAAACTAGATCTTGATTCTAACTTCTCGGCTCTCGTATCTCGCTTCTTTAAACAAAAAAATAGCAATTCAGGCTTAATAAACCTACTAAACCTATAGAGAATAAATAAAAAATGGAAAGCTTCAGAACAGAAATAGAAAATCCCATAGTCCAAAAAGACATCATAGAGCTCGAAAAGAAAATTAAGCTCTTCAGAGATGGGAAAATCGATGAGGAAAAATTCAGAAGTCTTCGTCTTGCAAGAGGAGTATATGGACAGAGACAGCCTGGCGTTCAGATGATCAGGATCAAACTTCCTTATGGAAAAGCTACTGGTGATCAGTTAGTGAGAATATGTGAAGTTTCGGAGAAATATTCCACTGGAAAGCTGCATATCACCACAAGACAGGATATTCAAATCCACTATGTGAGTTTGGACGAAACACCACAACTATGGGCTGACCTCGAAAAAAGCGACGTAACCATCCGTGAAGCTTGTGGTAATACTGTACGTAATGTCACTGCTTCAGAAACTGCCGGAGTAGATCCAAAAGAACCTTTTGATGTCACGCCATATGCAGATGCTGTTTTTCAATATTTTCTAAGAAATCCAATCTGTCAAGAGATGGGTAGAAAGTTCAAGATGGCTTTTTCAGCTTCAGAAGAGGATACGGCATTGAGCTATCTTCATGACCTTGGTTTTATTCCTCAGGTAAAAATTGAGGAAGGAAAGTCCTCCCGTGGATTTAAGGTTCTTCTGGGTGGAGGACTAGGTTCGCAGCCTAGACATGCTGACTTGATCACCGAATTTCTGCCTCAAGATGAGTTGATTCCATTTATTGAAGGGGTTTTGAGGATTTTTGATAGACATGGAGAGCGGGCGAGAAGAATGAAAGCAAGGATGAAATTCTTGATTAATGAAATGGGTGTGGAATCTTTTCTGCAACTGGTAAAAGAAGAACAAAAAGCCTTGCCCTATGGGAAATACCCGATTGATTTTGCTAGCTATGAAGCTTCCAGAGTTCTTTCCAAGCCGGAAGTTCCATTGTTGACGGAGCCTCTATCTCTTAGCTATGAACATTGGAAATTGACCAATGTATTGCCCCAAAAACAGGATGGGTTTGTCAGTATCGGTGTAAAGGTTCATTTGGGTGATTTCAGTACCAAGCAGGCAAGGCAATTAGCTGCCTTGGTTCAGCGCTATGGAAACGACGAAATCCGTTTTACCTTAAGGCAAAATATTCTCATCAGAGATGTTCAAAAGGAGGCTGTCCCTTTCTTTTTCCAGGAACTTCAAAAAATAGGTTTGTCTGATGCAGGATATGATAGTTTTGGAGACATCACCGCTTGCCCTGGAACAGATACCTGTAACCTGGGGATTGCCAGCAGCACTGGTATTGCCAAGGAATTGGAAAAAGTGATTTTCAATGAATACCCGCAGTACCTCAAAAACAAAGATTTGACAATCAAGATCTCAGGTTGTATGAATGCCTGCGGTCAGCATAATATGGCTCATATAGGTTTCCAAGGTATGTCCATGAAAGTCGGGAAAACAGTTTTTCCCGCGCTTCAGGTATTGCTTGGTGGAGGCACCTTGGGCAATGGCAATGGTAGGTTTGCGGACAAAGTGATCAAAATCCCAAGTAAAAGAGGACCGGAGGCCCTAAGGATATTGATCCATGACTTTGAGAGTTTTGGTGAAGATGCTGAAAGTTTCTTGGACTATTACGACAGGAAAGGTCAGATTTATTTCTATGACATTTTAAAAGTACTCACGGATACCAGCACCCTGACTGAAGAGGATCAGGTTGACTGGGGAAATGAGGACGCTTATAAAGTAGCCGTTGGGGTAGGTGAATGCGCCGGAGTGGTAATTGATTTGGTGGCTACCTTGCTTCTGGAAGCGAGAGAAAAGCTCGAATTGTCTGAGGAAGCTTACAAAGAACAAAGGTGGCCAGACAGTATTTACCATACCTATGCAGGATTGGTCAATGCTGCCAAAGCCATCTTGCTCAGCGAAGGAAAAAGCACCAATTCCTACGCCAATATTGTCAAATTGTTTGACGAGACTTTCACTGAAACCGGTAAAATTGAGTTAGGAAATAACTTGGAGGACATAGTTTTCCAAATTAAAACCACAGAACCGAGTCAGGCATTTGCACAAGCATATTATGCTGAGGCAGCGGCTGTTTTTGAAGCGATCAGTCAATATAGAGAAAGGGAGGTTACAGCATGATCAATAAAATCAAACCCAAAGTCACATTGGTTGGTGCCGGTCCAGGTGATCCCGAATTGATTACATTGAAAGCAGTCTTGGCATTGAACAAAGCTGATGTTGTCTTATATGATGCATTGATAGACAAGTCATTGCTCAAGCATGCGCCTGATAATGCGGTGAAGGTATTTGTGGGGAAAAGGGTTGGGAAACACAGTTGCCCGCAGGACGAAACCAACAGATTATGTGTAGAGCATGCATTGAAATTTGGTCATGTTGTCAGGCTCAAAGGTGGAGATCCCTTTGTGTTCGGAAGAGGAGCGGAAGAAATCGACTATATAGAAGCGTTTGGTATACCGACTGAAGTGGTGCCAGGAATCAGTTCGTCAATGGCTGTACCTGCAGCGGTAGGAATACCGGTTACCAAAAGAGGTGTGTCAGAAAGTTTTTGGGTGATAACAGGCACCACTTCGAGTGGCAAAATGTCTCATGATATCACCCTTGCAGCCCAGTCCACGGCCACTATAGTGGTCTTGATGGGGACAAGAAAACTACCGGAAATCACAGCGGCCTACCATAAAGCAGGTAAATCAGAACTTCCTATCGCAATCATCCAAAGTGGTACGACCAGTGAGGAAAAACTGGTAGCAGGAACTATCGAAGATATTCTCCCCAAAGCAGAAAGTGCTGGTATTGCTGCTCCGGCCATTATTGTCATCGGGGAAGTGGTTAGGGAGAGTTATAGGTTGAAGGAGGTTTATGCTGAAGTTGTAAAGGTATCCGTTTAATAAGAATGGATATTTATGGATATTGGATACTGATGGATATTATTTCCAACTTGAATGTATATACCATTCTTTATGGTTCTCGCTCAAATAATGGCGTCAATTCTACATTAAAAGAGGGTTTTGTTTGCTAAAACAGTATGTTTTTGAACCAATATCAATTACTATCTAGTATCAATCAATATCAAATTGATAATATATATTTAATTACAAATGGATTAACTAATGTTTAAAGTTCATGTCTAAAAACCCACTATATCCCATCTTCCTCAAAGTCCATCAACTCAACATCCTCTTGGTTGGAGGTGGATTTGTGGGGACTGAGAAGCTCAGTTTCTTGCTCAAAAGCAGTCCTAATGCGCAGGTCACTGCAGTATCTAAAGCATTTAATGATGAGTTTTTGGAAGAAGCGGGAAAAGCTCCTAATGTCACATTAATTCATGATGCCTACCATGAAAAGTATCTTGGAGGCAAGCATATGGTTATTGCAGCTACCAACTTTCCAGAGATTAATAAGCAAATTCACGATGAGGCAAAGGAAAGGTACATTTTGGTAAATGTAGCTGATACGCCAGCACTCTGTGATTTTTATTTAGGAGGAATTGTCACCAAAGGTAATCTCAAAATCGCCATCAGTACCAACGGCAAATCTCCAACTACAGCCAAGCGCCTTCGGCAGATGTTGGAAGAAGTTTTACCAGAGGAAATCGACGAAATGTTGGACAATCTCAATGCTTACCGAGATACTCTAAAAGGAGATTTTGAATATAAGGTAAAGGCGATGAATGAGATTACTGGACTCTTGGTGGATAAAGGGAAGACAGTCTAAAAATTTAAAATCTAGTTAGAAAAGGTATGATTTAGGACTCTTTCTCTTCAAGCTTTTTGCACCGCATATATAATGTTTTTATATCAAGAGTATACTTTGCCTTTGAGGGTATTGTGCTTAATGTGCTGTGAGATTTCAAGTATACATTTTTTGTCTTATACTTTTGACTTTTCTCTATTCTGGACAATTTAGCCAGACATTTCATCACCTTATTAGGTTTCTATTTTGCTGAATTTTAAAAAAAATGAAATCAGATATTTCTGCTGATTGATTTGGTTGAAATTCAAAATTTGAATGAAAATAATATTTGCGTAGGAACAAATATTGTTTTTTTTAATAATTTGCTCGGGATCGATTGGTTTTTGTTTTGGTTTAAATGCAAAACATAGACATGTTATGGGATTTTTAACTAACCTTTTTTTATGAGTTTATATTCTTTGATATCGAGTGGAAAATTTGATGAGGCAAAAGCTATTTTGGAAAAGGACTTTAGCGTTTTTGAAGCCCTCAAGCCCTTTGAAAAGAATGGAATTGTCCAGCAAAGTCTCAGGACTAAAAACTTTGAAGTTTTAGAAATTCTATTGGAAAATGATGCCTTTACCCTTGATTTATATGAATTGGATAAGTGGTATGGTAGTTTCATCGATGCAGTCTTCGTGAATCTGCCTTTGGTGATTAATCCAGGTGGTTTTGGTCCAAATAGGCCTGTAGTTGAGGATATTCAGCAAGTTGACAAGGAGTCTTTTAGATTTTTTGAAACAGTCTTTTCAAAAATCGAAAATATTGATGAAACGCTAGAGGGTAAAACCATGCTGGAGTATGCTATCAGTAAGAATATTCCCATTCCAGCACTTCAGGTGATTGTAGATAAAGGTTGTCCTGTCAACTATATGGATGCCTCTGAGAATACTCTGTTATTTAGAAAACTGCAAGCACCATTAGTGGGATGGCTTATTGGATTAGGTTTAGATGTCAATCACCAAAACAAAGGAATGGAAACCCCCTTGTTAAAAGCAATTGATTTCAACCAATTGGAAGTCACAAAAATTTTGCTGGACAATGGAGCTGACATGAACGTGAAAGACAAAGAAGGGAATTCTATATTTCATATAGCCCTTGTGGATAAGGTTTCATATGAAATGTTTGAGCTGCTCTGTGAGTATGACCAACCTGATATGACAGCAATGAATAGTACTGGCAGCTCTTTGCTATTCAATTATGTGGATCGTTTATATTCTTCAGGGCCTAAAGAGTTGGAGTATCTAGACAAACTTCTAGAAATGGGAGGAGATATCCATCATGTAAATAAAACCATGTACGGTCATGAAAAAACACCTTTTGAGCTGGCATGTAAAAAGGGGGTTGAGGTGTTTGAAAGACTTTTGAAACACAACACAAGAGATATCAATCATACGGATAATGAAGGCAATACCATACTTCATAAAGTATGTGCGGAAGAGCTTAATTATGATCAAAATAAAGCTAAAGACCTCTATAAAATCACAAAGTTACTTTTAAATAAAGGTGCAAATCCTTCCATCAGGAATACACAAGATAAAACCCCTATGGATTTGGCAATCAATGATAACCTTAAAGACAAAATAGTAGCATTGCTTTTAAAAAATAACTAAACCTTAATCTTTAAAACAACCCGTTTTATGTCAAAATCTTTTTTAATCGCTTGCGAAAATGGCAATCGGAAAATAGCTGAATTATTACTGCAACAAGAAGTAAAGGATGTCAATTATACAAATGAAAAAGGTCGAACGGCTTTGCATTATGCAGCACATAAAGGGTATCTTGAAATCTGTCAAAACCTTGTTGATCGAGGCGCAAACCTTGATTATGAAGACCATCAAGGAGAAACTCCTCTGTATTTTGCTACTTTGCAGAATCAAACCCCTGTAATTAAATATCTTTTACAAAAAGGGGCAAAAACAAGCATTACCGACAAAGTAGGTAACAATCTCCTTCATTTAGCTACGAGAAATGGGCAAAAACCACTTTGTGAACTTTTTCTCGAAAGTGGCTTAGACTTGGAGAGCCAAAACAATCAAGGAGATACACCTTTGATGTTGGCTATACTATCACTGAAAAAAATGTTAGTGGACTTCTTTATAGAAAAAGGAGCTAATGTCTTTGTGAAATCCAAAGCCGGCAACAACCTTCTTCACTTAGCCCTGGGCAGCGGGAATTTACCCATTATCAAAACCCTTTTGGAAAATGGGATTCCAGTCGATGAACCAGATAGCAAATCAGTGACGCCATTGCAATATGCTTGCTACAATAACAATGTAATGCTGGTTCGCCTATTTTTGGAGAAAGGTGCCAATATATTCCTCAATACCCCGAGTGGACTATCACCAATATATTATGTCTGTGCGCATAACCAAAAACAATTGGTACAGCTATTCCTAGAAAATGGATTGGATGTCAATTTTCAAACCCCATCACAAGGTGCAGTGACGGTTGGAAGTTATTTGGATTTTGTGGAAGCAGCTCAGGATATCTCTACAGACAGGCTGTTTAACCTTAGTAGTAGTTACACTTCTGGAGGAGAAAGTCTATTGCACATAGCTACTAAAAATGGCCACCTGTATATGGTGGAGCTGTTGTTGAAAAATGGAGCCAATGTCAACATTCAGGATGAATCTGAAAACACAGCCCTGCATTACGCAGCTTCTTGCGGTAAAAAGGATATTGTTTCATTGTTGATTGAAAATGGGGCGAATGTAAGCCTTAGCAATGCAAGGGAACAAAAACCTTTGGATTACGCGAATATCAAGGGGTATAACGAAATAGCAGCTTTGCTTTTGGGTGAAAGCCACAGTTCAGATAGCTTGCCAAAGTCTGATTCGATAAGTCAAAAACCAGCTCAAATTGTAACTGAAACTAAAACCGAAAGCTTATCCAAAGAAGAAATCAGAGCCAAGCTTAAAGATCTAAAAGAACTCTTTGAAGATGAGCTTATTAGTGAAAAGGAGTATAACCAGAAGAAAAGCGAATTGCTGTCGCATTTATAGAAAAAACTATGTGTCGCTGTTTGACTATGTGGTAAAAAAAAGTATAAAAAATGAGTGACAACTGCCTACATATCGTCCCCATTCACGAGGGAGACTATCCCAACGCTTCGCAAAAAGCCGAAGAAATTTTACAGTGGTTTATAGAAAAAGATATAGTTGAAAACGAGTTGTCTGACTGTACTTTGAGCTCTCAACAAGGCTATCGATTTAAACCCGCTATTGCCGATTTGTTTAAGGATGGTGAAATTTGGGCGTATAGCAAAAGCCTAAAAACCCATGGCTTAGAAATAACATCCGGCACAACCCGAAAGGTTTTTCATCCGATGGAGGGGATGTATCTTGAAATTCATTGCCCACATTGTAAAAACGAAATAGACGAAGAAACGGCTTTTTCTTGGGTTGGAAATTGGGCAAAAGGGCAAAACACCTTTCAATGTACGCATTGCCAAAATAAAGCACATTTAGTACGCTACACCATAGAACCCGAATGGGGATTTAGCAATATAGGCATCACATTATGGAACGCACATTGGGATGCGAAACCAGCGTTTATCAACGTCATGGAGCATTTATTTGAATGTCCCGTAATCCTAATTCAAGTTAGAATATGAAAATGATACTCTTCATACTAATCTATTTTCTTGCATTTGCACTTCCCGTGTACCTTTTTGAAATTACATATAGAAGTCAGTTTACTGAGCTTGAACTTAATTCAGGTGGCATTTATCGTGATGCACCTATTTTTTATCTGCCTCTTTCACTATTTCTTGCCTATTTAGTGAACTGGCTATCCACTCAAATTTCAGGGGAAACAGCATTTCATTTCATCGCTTTAATTGCTTATTCGATATTTTATTTGGGGATGTGTTTCTTTATCGCTGATGAATCCAAGCAATTGCTCGGCACCACTTGGGCTTATAAAGAAATACTGAACGACCTTGTTTTAAGCAAGTGGTATTTCTATGTTTTTGGAAGTTTAGGACTTGCTTTTTTCATTAACTATAATTCAAGTAAGATATAATGAATGAAAATTTAATTGATAGACTCAAAAATTTAGGTCTAGACGAACGATTTCTTTTCAAGAAAGAAGATTTTGAAAACTGGAATTCTCAATTAAGCTATCCAGAGCTAGTCGTTCTTGAAGGGAATGGTCGTTTTTCTGGCTATTTTTATAATGCTGAGTATCCTGTTGAGGTAGTAGATCATCAAAAAAACGTTGAATTTTGTGGTTATAAAGACAGCTATATTCAGTGGGGCGTAGATTTAGTAGCAATGGTGCTCACCCAAACTGATGTTTTGGAAATTCAATTGTCTCACTCCAAATCGGGGATAAAAAAACTATATGTTTACAGAGATCAAAGAAAACCCATAGATTATTTTGGCTTGAAATACAGCCATACACTAACAATGAAGTCGTTTAATTATTATTCCAGAAATGTAGTTCGCTATCCCTTTAATGAAGTAGAAGAGCTTTATATTCCTAGTTTTAATTATGCTTGGCAAAACGACCAAGAACGCTACAAACAAAACACACTTCCTGATTATGTTGTAATTAATGCGAGCACTGAAGGGCTTTTGTACTTGGCTGAAGTTTTTCTAAACTTTGGAAGAGTGCAAGAGCAAAACAATGAAATCAATTTTGAAAGAGTGTCCTCTGGTTTTTTGTTAAACAGTTTAGAAGCCAGGTTTTGGTTGCCTGGTAGCTTATTTTTTTACAACGATAATTTAGAATCACTTAACCCCTAAACAATGAAAAAAATGTGGTTAGCATTATTCGTTTTATTTTTGGTAGGAGGAGGAGTATTTTTTTACCAAATGATCAAACACAAAATTCAAAATTCGATGTGGGAAAAATGGAATTTTCCTTATCTAGATGAAATCAATCATACACGCACTTTTGAGGTTTCAGGATATGAATTTATCAAACTATCCAATCAAGATTTGGGAATGCGTAGTAGAATATTATTATATCCAGAGGAAGATTGGCACTCTGAAAAATTAAGTGGTGACCCACATTTTTGGACACAACAATCAAGGGTATTTTACAATAAAGAAAAAGCCCTTTTTGGAGTGGGTTTACAATATGCAAGCGAATGGATTTTTTTTGATGCCAACGGAGAACTCATAGAAGATCTAACTGAAGAAGATATGCCCCACGGCAACCATGAATCGTGGATAATGGTCGATAATTCACAAAAGTATTACCGCTTTGATGACCAAGAAGCAGCTATCTACGTGGCTTATTTTGCCAAAGAGCGCTACAATTGGTCAAGGCATAACCCCCTTGCGAATATTGGCAGTCCGACAGCCGGCCATGGGAGCTATTGGTGGTGGTTCGGCAATCCTTTTATGAAAGTTCAACTAGACAAAGGCATATTTGTATTCAAAACAGATGGACAAATGGTAGGGGTTGATTCTAAAGCACCAGATTATATGGTGTTGATTGACTATTATAACATTCCAAAGGAGTTTACCAATGGCAAGGAAGTGGTTTTGATATATCAAGATAGGTCCTTTACCAATATGGATTATGGCCTATATATGATTAGAGAAAAATAGCTGGATAGCTGATATTCAGCGTGCTTTGTGGAATAAGGATCAAATCAAACTTTTATAACAATCAACCCTAATTCATCATGACGGTAAAGACCCTAATCATTTTTGTATCTATCTTACTCTTATTGTTTTTGAGCTTTGAAGTCTGGAAGTTCTTTGGTAAGCCTTATTTAAAACTCTCCCTTATTGGAAAAGAATTTATCAGTGAAGCTGATGAACTGTACGCCTTCAACGATGGATTGGAGAAGCCTTATTTACTCGCCAAAAAATACTAGGACTCTAAAACTATGAATACCTTTATACTAATAATTACATTGATAGCTTTAGTAGGTTTTATTTTTTATGCCAAACAAATTAAAAAGTTAATCAAACAAGAACAAGAAGATTTTGAAAATGGGAACCAAATTATGCCTATGCTATCAAACCAAGAACTTTGGGATGCATTAGCCCAAAAAATCAAAACCCTTGCCCCTGAATTTACAATTGAGCTTAATGAAGGAGCAAGTCCCGAAGATTTTCAAAAACTTGAAGACCTTATTGGAGCTAGATTACCCGATGACTTCAAACGCCTTTATGCCTTGCACAACGGACAAAAGAGTTACAATCGGACTTTCTATTACACAGAAGAACTTTTGAGCATTGAACGTATTATTCAAGAATGGTCGGTATGGAAGCAACTTTTGGACAACAAGCACTTCCAACATCCCGATGGCACGCCCTACATCAGCGAGCCACATCCACACATAAAAAACAATTGGTGGAACCCCAAATGGATACCTCTAACTAGCGATGGCAATGGCAACCATTTATGCTTGGATTTAGACCATGCCGATGGAGGGATATATGGGCAAATCATTCAGATGGAACACGGCAATGCAGAGCGAGTGGTTGTTGCTTTTTCAACCGAAGATTTGTTTAACCAATACCTAAAAAAATTAGAAAGTGGCGATCTGTATTATAGTGATGACTATGGCGGTATCGTTGAAAAAAAGCAAGTATAATTACAACATCGGCCGGCTACCATGAGTTGGAATTCCATTCAGGACTATTTGCTTTTTTTATCCTTTTGGATGGGTATTCCTACTTCTTTAACCAAACACTTTCAGACCTACAGGAATTTTGTCCCAGAAAACTTACAGAAACTGGAGGGTCTTTTATTGTGGTAGCAAGCACAGAGCTTATTACCATTGAAGAAGAATAATAAAATTTAAAACCTTTTGTAACTAATGATGCCGGGTGGAGAAAATAAGAAAGAACTCTCGTTATCTTTTTATAATTTATTACAGCAAAAAATATCGGATAATTGAGCTACCCGATATTTAATTGAAAAATTGTAACTTCTTGTTGTGAGAAATGAATTTAACATAGGGCAATTGAGCGAGAATAGCTTGCAGCTGGTGCAGTCTGTGCATAAGAAAAAGAAACGGTTGGACGTGTTCCGTCCAATTCCCTATGCGGTTTTAACCAATATTAGAGAAAATTTGAATGTAGAATGGACATACAATTCCAATCATATTGAAGGAAATACACTCACACTGCAAGAAACCCGAATGGTCCTTGAAGATGGTATTACCGTGGGTGGGAAATCTTTGAACGAGCACTTAGAAATCGTAAACCACCAAGAGGCCATTAACTATGTTGATTCTTTAGTTGCTTCAGATTATAAACTCACCGAAAGAGATGTTTTGGGCATTCACGAATTGGTTTTGAATAAAATTCAAAAGGATTTTGCGGGCAGATTCCGTACCTCAGGTGCGCGAATTGGAGGCGCTAATTTCATACCGCCCAATGCCATAAAAGTCCCCGATTTGATTGCCGAGCTGATAGCCTGGGAGAATACTTGTCCTATGGATATTCTCAAAAAAGTTACCTTGTTTCATCATCGGTTTGTTTGGGTTCATCCTTTTTTTGATGGCAATGGCCGCACGGTTCGGTTGCTAATGAATTTACTTTTGATGAAAGAAGGGTTTCCTCCTGCGGTGATATTAGGTGTGGACAGAAAACGCTATTATCAAGCGTTGAATCTAGCCAATAAAGGCAATTTGGATAAGTTGCTGTTTCTTATTACGCAAGCTGTTGATAGATCGCTTACCATTTATTTAAACAGTCTGGAAGATACCACAGGGGATTTTGATGCCATTTCCAATATTGTCAAGGAACCTGAAGTGCCTTTTGGGCAGGAATACATTAGTTTGTTGGCACGCCAAGGAAAAATAGAAGCCTACAAAGAGGGTCGTGTATGGTACACCTCCAAAAAATCGATTGAGAATTACCTGAATGGAAAAAGAGAGAAGAAAGGATGAGTTTTAATTAAAAAAAATAATTTTTATGATTATCCGCAATCATGCCAATAATCAATTAAGCGAGGGTTTATTGGCAAACGGATACTAATAAATATTGGATATTATTGATATTGGTTCGAAATCACAGGTAAATTCTATTATTTAGATTCTACTGGTATGAAAGCGCATAATCATATAATTTTTAAATGGATACATAAAAAAACCAACTGAAAAATCCTCCGATAACAATCCTCAAATTACTTGTAGGGGTAAATAAGGAGTTGTAAAATCCAATTATGAATTGCTTTTTACAATAAAAGGAAGTGATTTATTGGATATCAAAAGTAGCGGAATTGATTTCTCAAATATCCCTTTGTGGAATGAAACATTAAAAAAGCCCTCTGGATACCCAGAAGGCTTTCTTGCGATTTTTTCTTAGAATTCGAGAAACCTTCGGGATCATAAAAACCCCAAAGGTAAATCACTCGCTTTTTTCTACTTATTCTTCTACCTCTGCAAATTCCTCGACAGGGATACAGCTGCACATCAAGTTTCTATCGCCAAAAGCGGAATCGATTCTGCGTACAGTTGGCCAGAATTTATTGGTTTTCACAAATGACAATGGATAGACTGCCTTCTCTCTGCTATAAGGTAAATCCCAATTGTCAGCAAGTGCCAAAGCCGCTGTATGCGGTGCATTTTTGAGCACGTTATTATCTTGATTTGCATTTCCATCCTGGATTTCCTGAATTTCGCTTCTGATGGCAATCATAGCTTCACAGAATCTGTCAAGTTCAGCTACTGTTTCCGATTCAGTTGGCTCTATCATCAGCGTGCCAGCCACAGGGAAAGAAACCGTAGGTGCATGGAATCCATAATCCATCAATCTTTTGGCTATGTCTTCCACTTCAATTCCCACTTCTTTAAATGCCCTGCAATCCAAAATCATTTCATGTGCAGCCCTTCCGTTCGAACCTGTATACAGAATAGGATAGTGCTCTTCCAATCTTGATTTAATATAGTTGGCATTAAGAATGGCGATTTTGGTAGCATTGGTAAGTCCATCTCCGCCCATCATTGCAATGTATGCATAAGAAATCGGAAGGATACTTGCACTGCCAAATGGTGCGGCAGAAATAGCAGAAATAGCTTCGGTTCCGCCTGTTTTTACCAAAGGATTACCAGGTAAGAAAGGTGCCAAATGGCTAGCAACGCATATTGGACCCATGCCAGGACCTCCTCCACCGTGAGGGATACAGAAAGTTTTGTGCAGGTTCAGGTGACAAACATCGGCTCCGATTCTTCCCGGGCTGGTTAATCCAACCTGAGCATTCATATTGGCGCCATCCATATAGACTTGGCCTCCATTGTCATGGATAATTTGACAGATTTCCTGGATAGCTTCCTCAAATACACCATGAGTAGATGGATACGTTACCATCAATGAAGCAAGGTCTTCCTTGTGTTGCTCGGCTTTTGTTCGAAGGTCTTCTACATCGATATTGCCTCTTTCGTCACATTTCACCAATACCACCTTCATACCGGCCATCACCGCAGAAGCAGGATTGGTGCCGTGTGCAGATGTAGGGATCAATGCAATATTTCTATGCGCATCTCCTCTGCTCAAGTGATAAGCCCTGATGACCATCAACCCAGCGTATTCGCCCTGAGCCCCGGAGTTTGGTTGCAAGGAGGTGTCTGCAAAACCAGTGATTTCTGTTAGCCAATTTCTTAAGTCTTGGAACATTTCATAATATCCCGCTGCCTGATCTTGAGGAGCGTATGGGTGTAACTGACCGAATTCAGGCCATGTCACAGGTATCATTTCAGTAGTCGCATTGAGCTTCATTGTACATGATCCCAACGAAATCATCGAGTGTACCAAAGAAAGGTCTTTATTTTCCAATCTTTTGATGTAGCGAAGCATTTCATGCTCAGAGTGGAATTGGTTGAAGACAGGATGCGTAAGGTAATCTGATGTCCTGTCAAGACCTTCGGGTAGGTTCACCTCCAGGCTTTCTACCAAAGCATTCCAATCTACTTGGGCTTTTTTGTTGGTAGATTTTTCAAATACCTCTACTACCGCTTTCACATCTTCGAGTGTCTTCACCTCATCAAATGAAAGGTATATATATTTACCTTCAAATCTGAAGTTCATTTCTGCTGACAGTGCAAAAGCATTGATTTTGGACTGCTGTACATCATCGGCTTTGATTTTGATGGTGTCAAAATAAACCTCGTTTTCCTGTTGGAAGCCTAACGCAGCAAGCGCTTTCGCTGTCAGCTGTGCAAGTCCGTGGGTTCTTGCAGCGATTTCCTTCAAACCCTTTGGTCCGTGATATACTGCGTACATGCCTGCCATTACGGAAAGCAATACTTGTGCAGTACAGATATTGGAAGTTGCTTTTTCTCTTTTAATATGTTGTTCCCTGGTCTGAAGAGCCATTCTGTAGGCTTTATTGCCTTCCCTGTCAACAGAGACGCCTATGATCCTACCTGGAACTTGTCTTTTGAAGGATTCTCTAGTGGCGAAAAATGCAGCATGAGGACCACCATAACCCATAGGAACGCCAAATCTTTGGGAAGTTCCTACTACAACATCCGCTCCCATTTCTCCTGGCGAAGTCAATAATGTCAATGCCAATAAATCAGAAGCAAAGCATGTCAAAACATTATTGTCTTTGGCTGTAGCTACCAACTGTGAGTGGTCTATCACCTCACCGTCTAGGTTTGGGTATTGTAGCATGACGCCAAATATATCCTGATTGGTCAAATCCAAATCAGATAAAGGTCCAATTACCAAATCAATCCCCACCGGAATAGACCGGGTTTTCAATAAATCGATTGTTTGAGGGAATACTTTTTCGTCAACAAAGTAAGTGTTTGCATTTTTTTTATCCCTAGGCTTGGATGCATGAAGCATTGTCATGGCTTCCGCTGCAGCTGTAGCTTCATCCAGCAATGAGGCATTAGCCATTTCCATCCCAGTCAATTCCATCACAGTTGTCTGGAAATTGATCAAAGCTTCCAATCTGCCTTGGGCGATTTCGGCTTGGTAAGGAGTGTAAGCAGTGTACCATCCCGGATTTTCAAGAATATTTCTCAAAATTACTCCAGGTACTATGGTGTCATAATACCCCAGTCCGATAAAGGATTTGAAAATTTTATTTTTTGAGGCTAATTTCTTAAAGTCTTTCAAAAAGACAGCTTCACTTTTCGCTTCTGGGAGGTCCAGATTTTTTTCCAATTGAATAGACTTTGGGATGGTCTGGTCAATCAGAACTTCAAGAGATTCAGCTCCAATTTTGTCCAACATCAGGCTGATTTCTTCTTCAGAAGGTCCGTTATGCCTGTTTTCAAATTTTGTAGTAGGGGAAAGATTAATCTTCATGATTGAAATTGCTATGGGGATTTATTTGGGTTATATCCTCATTGATTTTTGGATGTGCAAATGTATAAATTATTGAATGATAATAATTTTATAACCTGTAGAAATATACCACTGTAACATTCAAATTTATAAACGGTTCAAATTGATTTGGAATAATTTTTTAAGTTTGAATTCTGTTAATAAAACCAAAAATATAATTTATGAGAAAGAGATCTTGGATAGCGGGATTAATGGTCTTGGCATTTGCATGGCAAGTCAATGCGCAGGATGCTGCCGCTGTCAAATATGCTTCAACCATTACGGCTGAAGATTTGGAAGAATACCTGACTTTTTTGGCCTCTGATGAAATGGAGGGGAGAGATACAGGTGAAAAAGGCCAGAAGATGGCAGCCGAGTACTTGGCTAATTTCTACGAGGGACTCGGACTGACAGGTCCTGTTGATGGAAGCTATTTTCAAAAATTCAACCTTTCCTCTGTTTCTTACCCTCAGGTAAGTTTGAATGTAGGAAAACAAAAGTTGGCCAATAATGAAGATTTCATTTTCATTGGAGACGCAGATATGTCAAGGTCGGCAAAAACCGACTTGGTCTTTTTGGGATTGGCCAATGAAGAAAATCTTGCCAAAGTGGATGTGAAAGGGAAGCTAGTAGGCCTTTGGGCTATCGGAGCGAGAGCTCAGACGGTTGTGCCTGAAGTGATGGAAGCTGGTGCTGCCGGAATAGTCATTGTGACTATGGAAGGTCAAGCTAACTTTGACAGGATGGCCAATTGGTACAAATCATTGAGTGGAAGGGGAAGACTGGGTTTTGAGCAGGAAACAAAGCAAGAACCTATTTTCTTGGTAAGCTCTGACATGATGTCCAAGTTATTTGATACGCCTGTTGAGATTTTGAAAGAAGCTGCGAAAAACAATCCGGAATCTATCAAGTCTCAAAAAGTGAACTATCAAGTGAAGAAAAACACCAAGGTAGTCCCAACCGAAAATGTAATGGCCTTCTTGGAAGGAACCGATAAAAAAGAAGAGGTTTTGGTTATTTCTTCTCATTATGACCATACAGGTATAGACAGTCAAGGACGTGTCAACAATGGTGCAGATGACGATGGTTCGGGTACAGTGGCAGTGATGGAAATCGCCCAAGCTTTTGCCAAAGCTGCAGAGGAAGGACATCAGCCCCGAAGAAGTATTCTTTTCTTGAACGTTACCGGTGAGGAAAAAGGATTGCTAGGTTCTGAGTATTATTCTGACCATCCTATTTTCCCATTAGAGAACACGGTGAATAACCTGAATATTGACATGGTGGGAAGGATTGATTATGAGTATCAGGATGCAGAAGATCAAGATTATATTTATGTAATCGGTTCTGAAATGCTTTCTTCTCATCTCAAAATTATTAATGAGTATAACAACATCACCTATACCAATTTGATTTTGGACTATAGGTATGACGCCGAAGATGATCCAAATAGATTTTACTACAGGTCAGATCATTATAATTTCGCGAAACACAATATCCCTGTAATTTTCTTCTTCAATGGCGTACATGATGATTACCATCAGCATACAGATACTGTTGAGAAAATCGAGTTTCCTTTGATGACCAAAAGAACCAAGCTTATTTTCCATACTGCTTGGGACTTGGCCAATAGAGAAGAAAGGACTCCTGTAGATGGTTCAAATACGAGAGGGGAGAGGTAGAGAAAGGATGAAGGATGAGGGAGGAAGGATGCCCTTTGACTTCGCTCAGGGATCGAGGGGAGAAGCGAGAGATTAGATATAAGATACAAGAGAGTGTGACCTTTATGGTTTTCAAAACCTCAAAGGTCTAGAAAAAGATAAATGAGGTAGTAAGAAAGAGATAATAGAGCCGAGAGACGAGATTAAAGAAAAAGACCTGTTGGGAAATTTGCCTGACAGGTCTTTTTTTGATTTGGGATAAAAATGTTAACTTCATCACAACCCAAAACTATAAGAGCTATGAAAAATTATTTTATCTTAATCTGTCTTTTTTGTGTTGCGTATTCAACAGCAGCGCAACAAATCCCATCCAAAGAAATCCAAATCAAAACCGCTCTTTTGGCCGCACCTGATGAATTAAAAGATGGCGCTATGGTTTACGGATACGATGACAAAGGAGAATTTCTGGTTTTGAGAAAAGGCAGCAATGACCTTATTTGTCTGGCGGATGATCCAAATAGTCCAGGTTTTAATGCTTCTTGTTATTACAAGGGTTTGGATGAATTTATGGAAAGAGGGCGACAGTTACGAAAAGAAGGAAAAAATGCCAAGGAAATTTTTGATATCAGAGAAGAGGAAGTAAAGTCCGGTAAACTCAAGATTAAAGATGGAGCCACACTATTTGTGTTGACCGCTGATGATGAAGATTATGATAGAGAAAAAGGAGAGGTCAACAATTCCTATTTGAGGTATGTTGTCTATTTACCTTGGGCTACCGCTGAAAGTACAGGGCTTCCACTCCGTCCTTCTGGACCAGCAATGCCATGGATAATGGATCCTGGCACGCATAGGGCGCATATCATGATCAATCCTCCAAGAGATTGACAATATAAGAAGTGCTAATACTTGGAAAAATAAAAAAGTCCTGCAAATCGTTTTGTAGGACTTTTTTTAGAATACCGATCATTTTTTTTGCACCTAAAAAGTATCTGCTTGATAAGCATTTCAATTTACGGCACCGATTTATTTCAAGACATCATATTCTTTTAAAATACCACATGGATCGCCACTTTTCCACTTGAATTTTAGAAATCTGGAGTATGTCTATGGCGAATTCTTCGTAATATTCTTTGTTTCTCAGTTTCATTCATCCCCAAATCAATCCCCCTTTTTCTTCCACTTGCCCTGAGTTTTCATTTGGTTCCTATTCCTTTTGGCCTTGGAGTTTTTATTCCCTCTTTTTTTCTCTTTGACAAGCGGGTTTGGCTTTGGCCTTGCCTTCTTTTCATGAAATCCACCTTTGAAATCCGGATTCTCTTTGCGTTTTTGATTATCTATCTCCCTGGCATAGGCTTGACTTTCTTCGAAGGGAGTTTTTGCAATGATAACTTCTGCGGGTATCTGAACCTCAGGAACCTGCATTCTGATGATTTCTTCTATTCTGTCAAAGTGGTAGATTTCAGCTGGGTTGATGAAAGAAATGGCAATGCCATCTTTTTCGGCCCTTCCTGTCCTTCCAATTCTGTGAACATAATCTTCATATATAAGCGGAACGTCGAAATTGATCACATGGCTGACCATACTGATGTCCAATCCTCTTGCCGCCACATCTGTAGCGACTAGAATCCTAACCTCACCTGACTTAAAATCTTCCATGGAATTGATCCGGGTATTTTGGCCTTTGTTGGCATGTATGACTCGTATCTCGCCCAGCTTTTTCCTTTCGAGATAGCTGTATACGGATTCGGCATTTTTCCTTGACTTGGTGAAAACAATGATCCTATTTAGGGTTTCCTCTTCAAGAAGGTGTTCCAGGAGATTGATTTTGGTCTTGATATTTGGGACAGAATACTTGATTTGATGAATGGTCTCAGCTGTAGTTGCCTGTGGATCGATTTCTATCCGTTCTGGAAATTCCAAAAACTCCTGAGAGAACTTATCCACTTTGGCACCAAAGGTTGCCGAAAAAAGGAGGTTCTGTCTTTTGGTGGGGATTACTTCTAAAATCGACCTTATCTGTGGCATGAAGCCCATGTCCAGCATTTTATCTGCCTCATCTAATACCATCGTTTTGATTTCTTTGGTGAAGACTTCGCCTTTTTTGTATAGGTCTAAAAAGCGACCTGGGGTAGAAATAATGATATCTACACCTTGCTGGATTTTTTCGATTTGCGTCTTAGGCCCAAGACCACCGTACAAACTCACGAATCTCAAGTCAGTAAACTTTCCAAAGGAAATCACAGCCTCTTCAATCTGCATGACCAATTCCCTTGTCGGAGCCATGATCAGCGCCCGAGGATGCATCCCTTGAGCGTACTTTATTTTCATCAAGATCGGCAATACATACGCAGCTGTTTTTCCTGTACCTGTTTGCGCTATCCCCAAAAGATCATGCCCTGCCAATGCCAATGGGATGGCTTTCTCCTGAATAGGCGTTGGTTTTGTATACCCGGCATCAGCCACAGCTTCCAAAAGTTGTTTGTTCAATTTAAAATTCTCGAAAGTTTGGATAGCTTCGGACATGTTTTGTTATTTTTGAGAAACCCAAAAAAGGAAATCAATGAAACCTAGATGGGTGCAAAAGGATTGTTTGTATAGAACAGCCTGATTTGCAGACTATTTTGAATTACTTAGACCGTTCAAAAAAACAATTTTATGAAGAGTATATTAATTACAGGTGCAAATATAGTAAATGAAGGTAAGATAACCCGTTCTGATATTTTGATCAAAGAGGGAATCATCTTCAATGTGGGCAAAGACCTCAGCGAATTTGAAGCTGATATGACCATCGATGCGAGTGGAAAGCATATTTTTCCTGGTGTCATCGATGATCAGGTGCATTTTCGTGAGCCAGGTCTCACGCACAAGGCCGACATTTATACAGAAAGTAAGGCAGCGGTTGCTGGAGGTGTCACCTCATATATGGAAATGCCAAATACGGATCCGCAGTCTGTTACCATAGAGCTATTGGAAGAGAAATATAAAATAGCTTCTGAAAAATCACTGGCCAACTATTCCTTCTTTTTTGGGGCTACCAATGACAACCTGGAAGAAATTCTAAAAGTTGATCCAGAGAATGTCTGCGGGATAAAGGTGTTTCAAGGTTCTTCGACTGGCAATATGTTGGTTGACAATCAAGAGAGTCTGGAGAGAATATTCCGTGAATGTAAGCTTTTGATAGCTACACACAGCGAAAATGATAATATCATCAAAGAGAATCTTGCCAAATACAAGGAAAAGTATGGTGATGATATTCCGATGAAATACCACCCACTCATTAGATCTGAGGAGGCCTGTTACGACGCTTCCAAAAAAGTAGTGGATATGGCGAGAAAATATGGTACCAAGCTTCATGTTCTCCATATCAGCACAGGAAAAGAGGTCAAGTTGTTTGATGATAGGCTTCCTTTGGAGGAAAAAAGGATAACAGCAGAGGCCTGCATACATCACCTTTGGTTTTCGGAGGAAGATTATGAAGAAAAGGGCACATTGATCAAATGGAATCCTGCTGTCAAGACAGCTCAGGATAGAGATGAGATTTTGGAAGGAGTCCTCAATGGAAACATAGATGTGATAGCCACCGACCATGCCCCCCATACACTGGGAGAAAAAAATAATCCTTACACTTCAGCACCTTCGGGCGGTCCACTGATTCAGCACAGTCTGGTAGCGATGTTGGACCTCTACCATCAAGGTAAGATCAGGTTAGATCAGATTGCTGAGAAAATGTGCCATAATCCTTCTATTTTGTTTGAAATAGAGAAAAGAGGCTATATCAGACCAGGCTATCATGCAGACTTGGCCATAGTGGACCTGAATGATCCATGGACAGTAGATAAAGATAATATTTTGGCTAAATGTGCATGGTCTCCTTTTGAAGGGCATGAATTTAAGTCAAAAGTAACGCACACGATCGTTTCTGGACATTTAGCTTATGAAAATGGTACATTCAATGAGGAGAAAAAAGGAGCACGATTAAAATTTTCTAGAAAAATACAGTAGATAATGTTGCGAAGTAAAAAGCGTAATATTACATTTGCACTCCATTCAGATAACGATGTGAGTGGGAATTTAAAATGGTGATTGTAGCTCAGCTGGTTAGAGCGCTGGTTTGTGGATCCAGAGGTCGCCGGTTCGAACCCGGTCTTTCACCCAAAACCCCTCCCAAAAGAGGGGTTTCTTATTTTATATTGTTTTTGATGAACCCAAATGGCATAAATTTTGTCTAATTCAAATAAAAACTAAGAGGTATGTTTACATTATTTAAACCTTCGCCGAGGTTTCCTCAAATCAAAAGAATAGATTTAAAATCGGTTCATTTATATTTGAGCAAGTTCGAAGAGTCTATCAAGAACTTCGAGGAAATTCAAAAAGAGAGAATCACTTCTCATTAAGTGAAAAAACCAAAGGTTATAGAAATATAACCTTTATTTTTATCTACTAATATTTTTCTTTCGGGCTCAAAAGGGTATTTTTATGCAAATCTAAATAACTTTTAACCTCTATGAGTTATATCCATTTTGACAAAACCCAATTAATCAATCTCAATTACTCTTTGGATAGAGAAATTATTCGTACCAACCGTGGCGGCTGTTATACCAGTACTACTATTATTGGTTGTAATACCAGGAAGTACCATGGGCTTTTGGTAGCGCCTCAGCCACAGATTGATGAGCAGTTGCATGTCATGCTCAGCACTGTTCACGAAACAGTGATTCAGAGGGGGGCGAGTTTTAATCTTGGGATTACCAAATATCCAGGCAACTACTCACCACGAGGGCATAAATACTTGGAAGATTTTGACTCCGAGCCTATACCCAAACTGACTTACAGAGTAGGAGGTGTATTGCTACAAAAAGAGTTGATATTGGACACCAACAGGGATCGTTTGATGATAAGATACACCCTTTTGGAAGCCCATTCACCAACAAAAATACGCATAAGTCCCTTTTTGGCTTTTCGGGGGTATCATAACTTGTCCAAAGCCAATGACAGGGTGAACAGAGAATTTGAAAAAATTCCAAATGGGGGGAAGTTTCAGCTTTACCAAGAATATAACCCACTCTATTTGCAGCTTTCTAAGAAAAATAAGTTTACCGCCACGCCTGATTGGTATCACAATATTGAATATATCATGGAGCGTGAGAGAGGTTATGAATATCAAGAAGACCTTTTTGTTCCTGGATTTTTCGAATTTGATATAGAAAAAGGTGAATCCGTCATATTCTCTGCAGGTTTAGTAGAGGCCGATCCTAGTACCAGGCAAAAGGCATTTGAAAAAGAAATAGCCAGAAGAATCCCAAGGAATAATTTTGAGAATTGCTTAAAAAATTCGGCGGGTCAGTTTATCCAAAAGAGAGATGGGAAGACCCATGTGATTGCAGGCTACCCGTGGTTTGGGTGGTGGGGAAGAGATACTTTTGTGGCAACACCAGGATTGACATTACCTCAAGGCAATAAAGAGACCTTTTTGGAGATCATGGACACTATGGTCGCCGATTTACATGGCCCACTTTTTCCAAATGTAGGAAGTGGTGTAATGAGAAACTTGGCATCTATGGACGCGCCACTTTGGTTTTTTTGGTCCCTTCAGCAATACATTGCCTTTACCTCGGATACCAATACCATTAAGAAAAAATACCTCGGCAAAATGAAAGGTATCATCGAGGGCTATATGAAAGGTACCGATTATAACATCCATATGTTAGATAGTGGTTTGCTCTACGGTGGTGAAGAAGGTATAGCTTTGACTTGGATGGATGCAGTGAATTCCGATGGTCCAGTCACACCAAGAATAGGCTGCCCTGTTGAAATTAATGCCTTATGGTACAATGCGCTCTGTTTTTATGCAGAATTGACAGACGATGAAGAAATAAAAGCCCTTACTCAAAAAGTCAAAACCTCCTTTGTAGAATTTTTCTGGGATGAAGAAAAAGGGTATTTGGCAGATTATGTGGATGGATTCTACAAGGACTGGGCTATTCGACCAAATATGATTTTTGCGACCTCATTGCCTTATTCACCTTTGGAAGAATACCAAATGGAATCTATATTAGAAAAGGTCAAATCCAAATTATTGACAAGTAGAGGTCTAAGGTCCCTTGCCCCAGATGACCCTGGATACAAGGGTTACTATCAAGGAAATCAATACTTCAGGGACATCGCTTACCATAATGGCACTGTGTGGGTATGGCTTTTAGGACATTTTGTGGAGGGGTATCTTAAGCTGCATGGCAAGTCAGGGAAGCATTTTGTCAACAAAATCATTAAGGAATTTGATGGAGTAATGACACAATACGGTGTAGGTACCGTGGCCGAAATCTATGATGGAGATGCTCCTCATCGTCCTAAAGGAGCGATATCTCAAGCATGGAGCATCGGTGAATTGCTAAGAATGATGCATTTAATTAATAAAGTTTAAATTAATTTTTATGAAGGTTTTAATGTTTGGCTGGGAATTTCCCCCACATATTTCTGGAGGTTTGGGTACAGCCTGTTATGGACTGATCAAAGGACTTAACGTGCACAATCAGGAAGTGATTTTTGTAGTGCCGAAACTTTACGGTGATGAAGAGCCTTTGGCTGATTTTGTCAATGCCAGTGATGTGGAGGTTGATTACAGGGAAAAGAAATTCCAAGACACATGGGCTAACCTTACATACCTTGAAATCAATAGCTACTTGGTTCCTTACTTGGGCCAGGAAGAATTTGAAAAATATACAGATTATACCCTACATCATAGGTCAGACATAGAAGAGACCGTTTTTTCCAATAAATTTGAATTTTCAGGAAAGTATGGCAAAAACCTCATGGAAGAGGTTGCCCGCTATGCCTTGGTGGCCACACAGATAGCAAAAGTCAAAGACCATGACCTGATTCATGCACATGATTGGCTGGCATATCCTGCCGCTATAGCTGCCAAAGAAATAAGCGGTAAGCCTTTTATTGCACATATCCATGCTACCCAGTTTGACAGGGCAGGACAGGGCGGTGCTTCTGGACCTGTATATGAAATTGAAAAAGCAGGTTTGAGAGCTGCAGATCATATTCTTGCAGTAAGCCATTTGACCAAAAAAGTGGTGGTAGAAAAGTATGGTGTCAATCCTGATAAAGTTAGTGTACTCCACAATGCAGTCTTGGATGCAAGTATTATCAAATCAGAGATCCAAAAGCATGTTCCAGAAAAAATTGTCACTTTTTTAGGTAGAATCACTTATCAGAAAGGTCCGGAATATTTCGTTGAAGCTGCCAAAAAAGTTATCCAAAGAGACCCGAATGTAAGGTTCGTGATGGCAGGAAATGGAGACCTGTTGAACAAAATGGTAGAACGTGTCGCAGAATTGGGGATGGGGACCAAGTTTCACTTCACTGGATTCCTCAAGGGGAAAGATGTGGATGATATGTATGCCATCTCGGATGTGTACGTCATGCCTTCCGTATCCGAACCATTTGGTATCGCACCACTCGAAGCAGTAAGACACAACACTCCGGTAATCATTTCAAAGCAATCTGGTGTAGCAGAGGTCTTGAGAAATGCCATTAAGATAGATTTTTGGGATGTCGACGCCATGGCAGACGCTATTTTTGGATTGCTTCATTATCCTAGTATTGCTAAGATGTTTAAAGAGTTGGGAAGTGAGGAATTGAAAAATTTGAAATGGGAGCATGTAGCTGCCAAACTAGTAACCGTATACGAAAAACTACATAATCAAAAGCCATGAGAACCATTTGTTTTTATTTTCAGGTACATCAGCCACTAAGAATCAAACCTTATCGTTTTTTTGATATTGGGGATGATCATTATTATTGGGATGATTATAGCAATAAGAGTATCATCAGAAAGGTGGCACAAAAATGCTACCTGCCAATGAATGCATTGCTCTTGGATATGATTAACCATTACAATGGCAAGTTTAAGGTGAGCTTTTCCATTTCGGGAGTATGTTTGGATCAGTTTGAATCCTATGCGCCTGACGTCTTGGAAAGTTTTCAAAAGCTTGTTGCCACGGGTCATGTGGAATTATTGAACGAAACTGATGCTCACTCTCTCAGTGCACTGGCAAGCAAAACTGAGTTCAATAGGATGGTCAATGCCCACAAAGAAAAAATCAAAAGGCTTTTCAATGGCTATGAACCGAAGGTTTTTCGAAATACAGAACTGATCTATTCAGACAAAATCGGTGAAATGGTCGCTGATATGGGCTTTGAAGGCATGCTTACTGAAGGGGCCAAACATATCCTAGGTTGGAAAAGCCCTAATTTCGTATACGAAAACAACATCAACCCGAACTTGAAAATTCTTTTGAAAAATTTTCAGTTGAGTGATGACATAGCCTTTAGATTTAGCAACAAATCTTGGTCAGATTATCCACTGACTACTGAGAAGTTTGGTAAATGGCTGAATGCCGTACCTAAAGAACAGGAGACTGTAAACCTGTTTATGGATTATGAAACTTTTGGTGAGCATCAGTGGGTAGAGACCGGCATATTTGAATTTATGAAAGCTTTGCCAAATATGGTCTTTTCGCAAACTGATTTTACATTCAGTACGCCTTATGAAGTGGTGAAAGGTGGTAAACCAATAGCCAAAATAAACGTCCCTGTGCCGATTTCATGGGCAGACGAAGAAAGAGATTTGACGGCTTGGCTGGGGAATGACCTGCAGAATGAAGCATTTGCCAAACTATATGAGTTGGAGGACAAGGTTAAAAAAATAGATGATCCTGAAATCCAAAGAGACTGGTCCTACCTGCAAACTTCCGATCATTTCTATTATATGTGTACCAAATTCTTCTCAGATGGTGCCGTCCATTCATACTTTAGCCATTATGATACACCTTACGATGCGTTTATCAATTATATGAACGTCTTAAGTGATTTCATTCTCAGGGTGGAAAGTAAAGTGAAAGAAATGCAGGCTACTTAATCGTGCACAATTAATAATGACATTAGATTGAAATAGAAAGAGGGGCTTGTAAGTATTTGCAAGCCCTTTTCAAATCCAAAAACCAATACTTATGAAATATTTACCAATAAGCTTCCTTTTAATTTTCTCCTTAATCACTTCCTGCGCGCAAAACAACGATGCGTCAATTGAAGAGGAAGAAAAAGAAATCCTAAGGTATGACAGAGCAGATGCTAGTATTTTGAAAGGTGTGTATATCCCTAAAGGGAAAGAGATTTTTTATACATCAGGATTGGTGGCACCTGTTAAAGATCCTGATGCTGAAGTTGGCACCTACGGTAGATTTGGCGATACTTACGAACAAAGTATTGGTATTTTGGAGAGAATCAAGGAAACTTTGGATGAGGGAGGATTTGCTATTGAAGATGTTTTTTTTCTGAGGGTTTATCTAGCCCCAGACAAGGATGGTAAAATAGACTGGGATGCTTGGTTCAAAGCTTATGGTGAGTATTTCAACAATGATGAAAACCCAAACAAAGTAGCAAGGTCAACTATTGCCGTTTATGCCTTGGCAAATCCTGAATTGCTCATAGAAGTTGAAGCTGTAGCCGCCAAATAATGAAAAATTCCCTACCCTTACTGGTAATCTTGTTTGTGATCAGTTCATGTTCCTGTGAACCGGAGAATCTTATCAAAGGAGCTATGTGGGGATTTAGTAAAATGGTAGGTGAAGGGTATTTTCCCTCTGAAGAAATCCTTGAATTTGGGGAATTTGAACGGGTTGAGGTCAATATGAACAGGAGTAATGTGGATGGAGAGAACCATAGTTTTGTGCAACTACGATTTTACAATGGAAAAAACCCTGCCTTACAATACAATCAGGAAAATATAGCGCTTCGCTGTGCCGAACTGTATGCTCAAGAATACAGCAAAATAAAAAAATATAAAGAAATCCAGATCGTATTCATTCAGTCAGATCCTATCAACCCGGACAACTTTGCCATGAATGAATACAGTTTTAATGTTCAAGATTTGTTAAACACTAAAAACCCAACGCTATGAATTTTGACCAAAGTTTCAAGCATCCACCAGTGAATACAGGAGACTGGTTAATCACCATTTTGATTACCAATATACCTGTTGTGGGATTCATCATGTTGATTGTATGGGCTTTTGACAAGGAAGGTAACCCGAGTAAGGCCAACTGGGCAAAAGCAAAATTGATATGGTATTTGATTGGTTTTGGCTTAGTAATTCTAGTTTTGATGATGGTAGGTTTTGGAGCAATTACCGGTGTTTTTGAAAATTTTACTCTTTAAAATTTAGAAAAGTTAATGCAGATTAAAGCCATTTGTACTGATATAGACGGTACATTACTCAATGGGGACAGGGTATTGTCTCAAAGATTACTTCAAGCAATTGCCAAATTACCAAAGGATTTCCCAATCATTCTTGCCTCTTCCAGGATGCCAGATGCCATGAGACATCTGCAACATGATATGGGGCGTATAGGGGAACCTTTGATTTGCTACAATGGCGGTTTCGTTATTCACGATGAGCAAAAGCAAATCCTTGATGATGTTTCTATTCCCTTGGACTATTGTGAGGCCTTGGTGAAAATAGCAAAAGGGACTCAAGTTCATGTGAGCTTATATCAAGGAGAAGACTGGTTTGAACCCTTGTATGATTCTTGGGCAGAGCGTGAGGCAAAAAACACCAGAGTAAAGCCTACAATTCAGCCTTCAGATCTAGTCCTTTCTATGTGGAAATCTGGGGAAAAAGGAGCGCACAAAGTCATGTGTATGGGTCCTCCCGAGGAAATTGAATTTTTCTTTCGTAATGCTGAGCAACAAATGGGGACGGACTTGCATCTCTACAGGTCAAAGGATACCTACATTGAAATTGCACCTAAATCTATTTCCAAAGCTTCGGCATTAGCTCTTTTGTTAGAAAAAAAGTATGGCTTTGGAATGGAATCGGTGATGGCTTTTGGAGATAATTATAATGACATAGAAATGCTTGAAGCCGTGGGCATGGGTGTAGCTGTAGGTAATGCCAGAGAAGAAGTCAAAGCTATTGCAGACCGTCTCACCTTGAGCAATAAAGAAGATGGTGTTGCGGTGATAATTGAAGAGGTTTTGCTTTAATAGAGATATTACAACAATCCTTCTCCACTTTCAGCTTCATCAGAGGCTTTGTGAAGGAAGTCGTGGAAAGGTTTCATCACCCTAAAGGCGTCAATAGTTTTGGTCTTAAAGTTACCTGAAGAAATGTCTTTGTCTTCCAACGGAGTAGAGACGATAAAACTCTTATATCTCAGCAAATCGATATATGGATGTGCGGAATCATAATCTCTGGGACTCGTTTTGAGTTGTTCACCTTCTAGACTTGAAAAGTGTTGCTTAAAAGTTTTTTCATTCAGGATATTCAATAATTCCTCACCCGAATAATCGATTTCCTGACGGATATTTTTCAGGACATCAGCGGGTGGCATCCAGATACCTCCAGCGATAAAACTCCCTCCGGGCTGAATATGCAGGTAATACCCAGGGCCGTTTGATTTTTTACCCCCAACTGAAAAATAAGCTGCCAAATTAGTCTTGTAGGGATCTTTATTAGCCGAAAATCGGACATCCCTGTTTTGGCGAAACACACAATCCTTGGGCTTGAAGGCGCTGAGTGCTGGTTCCCAAGTGCTGATACCTGCCAAAAGCTCAGCTACATCATCAATAAACTCAGCCCTAACTTCCTGGTACCAGTCTCTGTTGGCATCCATCCAGTCTTTGTGGTTGTTTTCTGCCAGGTGGGATAAAAATGAAAGGTAATTTTTGCTCATACCTCTAATAATTGAACTTGTATCTTATTTGTTCATTTTGGAGCAAAATAATTACAAACTTGAATATACTTGTCATTTCTTTTTATAGATCCATATCATCAACTTTGAACTAATTTATTTTTCGATTAATGATATATTATAAACTAATCTCATATTTTTGCTGAAATTTTTATTATAAAACAACAAAATGAAATATACCGCCATCATAATTTTATTTATAGTGCTTTCCGCTATAACTTTTGAATCTGAGGCACAAACAGTTGATTTATGGAAGCTTAACCTCATTACTCCAAGTCTAGAATTTGAAAAAAGCCTAAGTCCTAAGATTACTCTAGCCCAAAAGGCAGGCATTACTTATTCCGGGAGCCATCCACCATTGACAGAACCTTCTATTTCCACAGGATTGCTCCTTCAATTAGCGCCTTTTTATGATATACAGGCCAGGAGGTATTATAATTTTGAAAAAAGGAAGGCAAAGGGGAAATCTATTGAAAACAACAATGGAAATTACCTGACCCTGAGAGCCCAATATGTAGGGCCTGAAATCACTGCCAGTTTTGTAAGGTATTCACCTCATACTTTTAAAATCGGTCCCCATTGGGGCCTGCAAAGAAATGAGGGGGTAATTCAATATTACTTCAATATCGGTCCTGCCTATATTTTTGATGATATTGGGAATTCAGCTATTTGGCCCATAGAATTTGAGTTTAGACTTGGTTGGCTTTTGAAAAAGAAAAACAGGGGAACTTTATAATAAATTGGGTAAAACCCCAGATTAAAAAACCTGACTAGAATCGCTTTATTTTAATTATAAAGCGACCTTGTCAGGTTTTTATTTGAATATTATCCTTAAATAAAATCCACCAAACCCTCCAACTTCATTCCTCTACTTCCTTTGATCAGGATCAGGTGGTCCTCAAATCGAGAGTCCTGAAGCCAATTGCGGAAGGAAAATGGATCAGGAAAATACAATGCTCTCATGGGAGCCGATTCCAAAGCGGCCTGCACATATTTTCCGGTAAAGCATATCTTATCAAAGTTGTATTGAGATACTATTTCACCAAGCTTTTTATGTTCCTCGACGGTGCTCTCTCCCAATTCATACATGTCTCCCAAAATAACCATTTTGTGTTTTTTGCCTGTCATTTTTCCAAAAGTATCAATGGCTACTTCCATACTGGATGGGTTGGCATTGTAAGCATCCAAAATGATCAGGTTACTGCGTTTTTCTACCAATTGAGAGCGCATATTGGAAGGATTGTAGGACTTTACTGCACTTACTGCTTTGTCCATAGCCACATCAAAATATTTGCCTATGCAGAGGGCATTGGCAATGTTTCCAAAATTATAAGCTCCTATTAGTTGTGATCTGTGTACTTCTTCAGCTCCTTCCACTTTAAATTCTACAAAGGGGTTAGCCCCCTTAAAAATCACCTCACAGAAGTCGCCTTTGGCAGGATAAAGGACAGGATTTTCAAAACGCTTGGCCATATTGGAAAGTATGGGGTCTTGGGAATTGATGAATACAGTTCCTTTGTTTTCCCTGAGATGCTGGAAAAGTTCTGTCTTGGTCTTCAATACACCTTCAGGACCTCCCATTCCTTCCAGGTGTGCCTTCCCGATATTGGTGATAAAACCATGGGTAGGCTCAGCAATGTCACAGAGTTCTTTGATGTCACCTTGCTTGTTGGCTCCCATTTCGATAATGGCCATGTCGGTATCATCAGGAATAGCCAGCAGTGTCAAAGGAACTCCGATGTGGTTGTTGAGATTACCCACTGTGGCGGAGGTCTTATATTTTTGTTTCAAAATGGCGTGCAGCAATTCTTTGGATGTAGTTTTTCCATTGCTGCCAGTCAGGCCAATTATAGGGATAGAAAGCTGCTTTCTTCTGTAATTGGCTAATTTTTGCAGAGTAGACAGCACATCTTCTACCAAAAAATACCGGTCATCTCCAGTGATGGCGTGTTCCTCTTCGTCCACAACGGCAAGCATGGCGCCTGTTTCCAAAGCCTTTGTTGCAAATGCATTGGCATTGAAGTTAGGACCTTTAAGCGCAAAAAATATATTGCCTTCTTTGATATTTCTGGTATCAGTACTTACTCCGGTGGAGCTTTGATAAAGCTTGTATAATTTCTCTATTTCCATGGTCTCAATTAATTCTCTAAAATTAGCGGATTACTTATATCCTATATCATTTAGAAACGTTTAATTTTAGGTTCATACAGGAAAGCGCATTGATGAGGTATTTAGTTTCAGTTTCATTTTTGTTTTTTAGTCTTTTGTCATTTGGGCAGCAAAATTTCACTTTTGATCAGTCTATACCTGTATCTACCTCAGAGGGGCAAGTATCTATGCCCTTTACCCCTGGCATCAATGCGGCCCAATTTCAGGAAATGGATACCAATGGAGATGGGAAGGATGAGTTGGTGGTCTGGGATATCAATTCCCGCAGGATTCTGGTTTTTGCTTTTGACGGGGAGCAATTTAACTTTCTGCCTGGAATGGGACTTTATTTCCCCTCCGATGTCAATGGCTTTTTGGTATTGGCGGATTTTGATGGAGATGGCCGAAAAGACCTTTTCACCTCCAGTCCATTTGGAATAAAGGCCTACAAAAATATAACCCCTGCCGGTTCAGCTATTCCTCAATGGGAGGTTGCCCAGAATTTCCTACGCTTGGACAACGGTAGTAATGTTACAGCCAATAATTTGGATACACCGCTATTTATTGATATTGATGGAGATGGTGATTTGGATATTTTGACCTTCAATTTTGCTTCAGGTGACTATGTTGAGTTTTTTCGAAACACCAGTATGGAGCGGAAGGGTATGCCTGATATCGATGGTTTTGCCTTTCCGGAAGCAAGGTGGGGAGGTTTTGAATTCTGCGATTGTGGGATTTTCAGTTTTGGGATAACCTGTTCTGGAATGCCCATTGGAATGGTGGAGGAAGAATTGCCTCAAGGGAGAATTGAACATGCAGGGGGGCATTCTCTACTTTATGCAGACTTTGATGGAGATGGTGTGAAGGATTTACTGATGGGGCAAGACGAATGCAATACTTTATACTTTTTGCCCAATAAAGGCGCCAACTCAAATCCTGTTTTTGATGAATTTCTATTGGAGCTCCCTGGTTTTGGAAGGCTCCCGGAATTCCCGATTTTCCATGCAGCGTATTTGTGGAAAAATAACCTGCTGGTGAGTTCATTGGCTTCGGGCACAGCAGCAACATTTCAAGCTGATTATGGCAACAATATTTTCAAAGGAGAAGGAAATGGATTTAGTTCTTTTCTGCAAGATCAGCTACTTGATTTAGGGGAGAATTCCCGTCCATTCTTCAAAGGATTTGCCAGTGATGGAGAATTGATCATGACCGCCAACTCATTTTTCAATGGAAAAGTAGTGGGCAAAGCGGTCAGGTTTAGTGTCACGGAAGATGTATGGACCCTGCTGGACGAAGATTACTTAGGACTATCATCCTTTGATTTGCTCGACTTGCAGTATTTCGAATACCAAAATGCAGCGGGCAATCGCTATTATTGGTTGGTGGGTACTGACACTGTCAACTTTGCCTTGACCAGAAAAATATATATAAGCTCAAGCGCTGACTTTGTTGAGAAAAGAGAGGTAGTAATCCCGAATCTTCAGTCATCGCCTTTGGATCAAATAGCTCTTTTTAATTACGAAGGTACAGATCACCTATTGTTGGCCAGACAAACAGGTGAGTTGGTGTTGTATAAGTCAAGGGATAATTTCAATTCGCTCGAATTGGTGGAGCGGCAGTTTTTGGGTTTTTCTGATAATCCGGCCAATAGAAACCTGAATATCCATATCGTTCAAGAAGGTACAACTTCTTTGTATGCAGTCGATCAAAGGGGAGTGCTGACCTATATCAATGACTTTATGAACCAAAATCAAAGGGAAACTGTGCAACTCAGAGGGTCAGCGTCACTAGACTTTTTGCCGAGCAGGTTAGGGCGGATTACTTCCATCAGCAGTATCCCAAGACCATTTGACAATTCACGGGATTTGCTGTTAGGCTCATCTGGAGGAGGATTGGAGTTTCTTAAAAATGAACTCACACCACAAATACCAGGAGAAGAGCTCTTGCTCAAAGTTTTCCCAAATCCTTCATCCGGCACTTTTTCAGTGCTCAGCACACAGCGGTTAGATCTTCGTGTGGTCAATACCTTAGGGCAGGTCATTGCCGAAGGTCTGGAAATACCTGCCAATAGAAGTAATACTTTTCAATTTCCACTGCTGAATCCTGGGGTGTATATCTTGGATTTCACAACGGATACAGGGAGAAAAATCACCAGAAAACTGATTGTCAGGCCTTGATTTTTTAAGGGTTATCCGTACTGGTGGGTATACGGAAATACAATTAGAAGGGTATTTTTTGAAAAGGTTGATTTGGGGACTTTTACTATGTGAATTTATTCATGTCTTTTTAACCCCCAAAATTCTCAATCATGAAGAAAACAGTAATAGTTTGCCTAGTCGGCATAATGGTCAGCCTAAATGTTTCTGCTCAAGACTTATTTGAAGGCATAGGGACTAAAGGTTCCCAAAATAGAAACATTAAGGGAGCTGAAGGTTTTATTGTCCCTCAATTGAGTGTTGGCTTTGAGACCTTTATTGAAACAGTCAAAATCCAGCAAGAAAGCAAGTTGAGTAATGTCAGAAACAACTTGGCCACAGTCGGTACCAATAAAAATTATGTACGAAAATCCGGTGCTGCAAAAGTGACGACTATACTTAGTGTGGATATGGGTCCTGAAGATTTTCAGAGCCTAACCAACGATTTTCAAAAAATACTAGAGGAAGAAATTGAGAATGCAGGATTCAAAGTGACGCCATTAGGTGAGCTTGTTAAATTCAATTCCTATGCTCCTATCAAAGAAAGGTTTGGCAATAAAACCGAAAAAACTAAAGGCAAAACAGCCGAAGTAGAAGTTGGGGATGGGAAGGTGATGTTTTTGCCTGAAGGTGGTATCATGATGTACAATGGAGATTTGAGGTCAGTTTCAATGGGTATTGGCCTGATTAAAAACCTCAAGAATCTCATGCAAGAATCCAATTCTGTGATATTGATGCAAAATCTTGACATTGACTTTTCGAATGTTGAGTTGGATGTGGATTTTAAAAGCAGAATGCGGGTATCCACTTCAAATGTGGGTTATTACAAAGTAACCTCTTCTGACAATAGCACTTCCACTGATGCCAGTTACAATGTTTATCCTGTAATGAAGATCAAAAACAACAATATGGGCATTGTGGATAAATCCGGTTCTATGCCAGCGGCACCTGTATCCTTAAAAGAGGATTTTGTTTCTGACATTCCTTATGAAGCCAATTTGTACACGGACAAGAAAAAAAGTGAATCCTTATTCACTCAACTTTTTTCATTAAAAAGAAAAGTGGATGTTGATTTTGATCCTATCATCGTGGAAATGAGTAAAGAAGCGTACATGGATGCGAGCAGGCATTTGTTTAGAAAGTACAGCCAGGAATTTGCAAAAACACTGGCAATCGGAGCCAAGGGGGGTAAATAATCCGATCATTTTTTAGGCCGGGGAGATTCTTCCCGGCAATTTTTTATATCAGGTTGTTTGCATAGGCAAATTTGATCAAACCTACCAAAGTTCCAGTTTTAGTCTTTCGGAATATATTTTTCCGGTGGGTTTCCACTGTTCTCTCGGAAATAAACAATTGCTCTGCGATATCTTTGTTGGAATATTCTTTTGCGATTAACTTGAGGATTTCTCTTTCTCTATCTGTCAAAAGCCTGTCTTCATCCGGGAAATTCAGACTGTTGATGATGATTCTGTTTATATTATTGCTGAGGTAGATTTTACCTTCCCTCACATATTCAATGGCCAGTTTTAACTCGATGTGAGAGTCATTTTTCAGTACGTACCCTTCTACCCCCTCTCTTAAAATTTCTTTCACCAAATGGGTTTCATCATGCATACTCAGCACTATGATCTTGATGTTTGGGCTTATTTTTTTTACCAACCTGACCAAGCTAAGGCCATCCATTCCGGGAAGGTTAAAATCCGTAATGAGTAGATCCACAGCCTTGGTTTTTAATAACTCTAGGGCTTGTTCTGCTGAATTGGCTTCTCCTATGACATCTATCGATGCTTCCTGAGACAACAAGCTTTTTATCCCATCCAAAAGAATAGCATGATCATCCACCAACAATACTTTCATTTTTCCAATACTTTAGGTTCCAGTATTTTTATTTGAGGCTTGAATGCAAGTATCAAAGTAGTCCCCTTAGCCGAAGGATTGGAATCTACTTCCAAAGCTCCTTTGATTAATTTCACTCTTGAATTGATATTTTTCCAACCATGCCCTTTGCTTTCTTCCAAAAGGACTGCATCAAACCCTTTACCATTGTCTTCTATGGTCAACCTGAGTTCATCTTCATCATTGACCAATTGGATATCGATTCGGTCAGCACCACTATATTTGAGGATATTGTTACACCATTCCTGAATGATCCGGTAAAGAGAGATTTCCTGAATTTCAATAAGCCTTCCGTCGAAATCAAAGGACTGAACACCCACCATGACTTTTTTACTGGAGTTCAACCGTTGGGCAAATTCCCTGAGTGCAGGCATGAGTCCATGCTGCACCAAAGTTTCGGGCATCATATCAAAAGCGATCTGCCTTATTTCTTTGTGCATTTCTCCGAGGATATTTTCCGAATGCTCAAATAGCGCCATTTTCTCTTCAAGATTCTTATCATCATTTAATCCTGAAATATTCAATCTCAATGCAGTGATCAATTGTCCGAAGCCATCATGGAGGTCTTTGGCAAATCGTTTTTTCTCTTCCTCTTGGGAAGAAAGTGCAGCACGGATGGCCGCTTCACGTATTTGGATTTCCTTTTCCTTTTCCAGCAATTCCTGTTTCTTTTGGAATCTGTTCTGATTCAAAAAATGGATAACTATCAAGAGTCCAATGATCACCACGAGAAGCAAAACAAAAAATATGATCCAATTGAAACGGGCTTGGTTTGCCTTCAATTCCGTTTCTTTTTCAATGATTTCTCTATCCTTGAGGGCAGTGCGGTATTTGGTTTCCAAGTCTTTGGCTACCTTGACCCGGTCTGCTTCAAACAAGGAATCTTTGATGTCAATCAGTTTTACCAAACTATTGATGGCTTCCGGGTAATTTCCAATAGCATTGTAGATTTTGAATTGTTCGTCATAAATCCATTTATACATTTCGGCATATTTGGACTTTTGCGAATAGTAGAGTCCGGAATCCAGCAGTGCCAATGCCTCTTTATAATTTTGAGCTGAGTTTTCAGTCATGCCTGCGTTGATATACACCACACTTTTGGCATAATCATTATTTGTTTTCTTGTAAAAATCAAGGCCCAAGTTGTTATATAATCTAGATTGCTCAATATCTCCTTTCAGCAAATAAGCATATCCGGTATTTACAATAGTAGGCCCTATGGTCATTGAGTCCAGAAAAGGGGTGAGTTCCAGTATTTTTTCGTAATAGAAGATTGCGCTATCAGGGAGGTTCATTTCACTGTATGCAGCTCCAATGATATTCAAAGCATTTGTTTGGGAAATCAAGTATTGATTGTCCTTACTTTGGGCTACTTGGTAGGCCTTTTTTCCAAATTCTACTGCTTTTTCATAGTCATGAAATAGCCTGTGAATTTGAGATAGAGACTTATTGATCTCACTCAAAATTTCAGGATTTCCAATTTTTTCTGCAAAATCAAGTGCATCGAGATAGTGTTTTATACCTTGATCATATAGCCCTGCTACTTCATAATAGTAGCCTATTCGCTTGTAGACTTTGATTAATCCTTGTTTATCGTTGCCGGACTCAAGCAATGGAATCAGTTCCCTTTCCAAGGCCATCATGGAATCCCTGTCATGCAGACGGCTAAAAAAGCTATGCTTAGCATTTAGGTATTGAATCTTGTCATCCTCTGATTTGATCAGGCTTTTGGCTTTGGAAAAATAAGCCTCATAATCTGATTTGCTGTTTATGGCGCTATCAAGAACTGTGGCCAAATCCTGACCAGAGCTAATGGATAAAACAAATAAGAAAAGAAAGTGTGAAAACAGTAATTTCCTCATTTATCGGGGTTTGTTGTCTAAAAATAAACAATTGCATATAAAAATAAACACCTCAATCCCAATAATTAATGCTTTAAAACTGACGACCCAAAATGGAGCTAATCAATAGCTCTCATTTTCATTCGGGAATGACTTGTTTTTGACATCAGCAATATAATTCTGAACTGCCCCGGTCATGACTTCCTGAAGGTTGGCATATTGTCTCAAAAATCTAGGTTTGAACTCCTGATTGATACCCAACATGTCGTGGACTACAAGAACTTGCCCATCTACTTGACCTCCTGCACCAATTCCAATAACAGGGATCGTTACTGTCTCAGCTACTTTCTTGGCCAAGGATGCAGGGATTTTTTCCAGAATAATGGCAAAGCAGCCACACTCTTCCAAAAGCTTTGCGTCTTCTACCAGTTTATTTGCTTCTTCTTCCTCTTTTGCCCTTACGGTATAGGTTCCGAATTTGTAGATGGATTGTGGGGTAAGTCCCAAGTGGCCCATTACCGGAACGCCTGCACTTAGGATTCTTGCTACTGATTCTTTGATTTCTGAACCACCTTCTACTTTGACAGCATGAGCACCTGATTCTTTCATGATGCGGATAGCCGAACGTAAAGCCTCTGACGAATTGCCTTGGTAAGAACCAAATGGAATATCGACCACTACAAATGCTCGCTTCACTGCCCTGACTACCGAAGTAGCATGGTATATCATCTGATCCAAGGTGATAGGAAGGGTGGTTTCGTGCCCAGCCATTACATTGGATGCAGAATCTCCAACCAAGATGATATCAATACCCGCGGAGTCCACAATTCCTGCCATGGAAAAATCATAGGCAGTAAGCATGGAGATTTTTTCCCCGCGATTTTTCATTTCCTGAAGAATGTGGGTGGTGATTCTTTTGATATTGGATGATTGGTGTACAGACATTTTGTATCAGTGAAGGTGGACGGTTTGGGTTTCCGGAGATAAATCTACGGTAATGTGCTCATTGAGAGTGGTAGCCAATTCAAGGCCAGTGTAATCAGGGGTGACCGGAAATAATTTATGACTTCTGTTGACCAAGACTGCCACTTCCATTTTTTTGATCGGGATATCTAAAAAGGGCTTAAGGGCATATACCAAAGTCTTGCCGGTATTGAGTACATCATCCACGATGATGACACATCTGTCAGTAAGGTCTGTTTTTTCGGAGAGCTGAACTTCTCCTCTGAAAACATCCTTTTTGTCTAAGTTGATCTCAAGCACTGTGGTTTGAATATCAGAGATGTTTTCCAGTGATTCGGCCAAAAAACCAGCAAGTAAATGGCCCATTCCAGTAATACCTGCGAAGACTATATTGTCTTCAGAAGCATTTCTTTCATAGATTTCGAATGCCATTCGGGTGATTTTCTGCTTGATTTTTTTTTGATCTAGGACCAAGGTTTTTAGGCTGCTCATCTGGATATGATAATTCTGGTTTTAGTGTCTGAAAATTAAGTTAATTGGGCTTGGATTCAAAACAAGTGTCTGCAAAGTTCCTGATCTATCTGTGATCGTCTTCCTCATGAAGGATATTGACATAGCTTTCGTATCGGTAGGGATGGATATATCCTTCTTCGAGTTTGTCCAAAATGACGCAGCCAGGCTCGTTGAGATGCTTGCAGTTGTTGTACTTACATTGACCAAGGTATTTCCTCATTTCCACAAAGTAATGGGAAAGCTCGTAATCATCTATATCCAAAATACCAAATTCCTTGATTCCCGGAGTATCAATCAAGTAGCCACCATTCTCCAGTTCAAACATTTCCGCAAAAGTGGTGGTATGTACCCCTTTTGAACTGAATTTTGAAATCTCTTTGGTGGTTTGCCTAGCTGAAGGGATTAATTTGTTGAGAAGGGTAGATTTGCCTACCCCGGAATGACCAGAGAGAAGGGTTGTTTTGCCTTGTAGTAGATCAGAAAGTTCGTATTCAAAACTGTTGTCCTCCAAAGCGGAAATCTCAAAAACAGGGTAACCCAAAGTTTCATAAATATCATGGATATCTTGAAGGAAATCGAGGTCTTTCTCTTTGTATTCCAAGTCCATTTTGTTGACGATGATTGAAGCGGGGATCCTAAAGCTTTCAGTACTTACCAAAAATCTGTCTATAAACCCAAGAGAAGTCCTAGGGCTTCGAAGTGTAACAATCAAAAATGCCTGATCAATATTAGAAGCAATGATATGGGAATGGTGGGCTTTTCTTGTTGACTTTCTGATGATGTAATTTTCTCGGGGGAGGATGTCAGCTATCACAGTGGACTCATGGTCACCTTCGTTTTCCAAAAGCACTTGGTCACCTACAGCAATAGGATTGGTCAGCTTGAGATCTTCTTGCTTAAACTTCCCCCTCAACCGGGCATTTTTGATGCCATCTTCTGTCTGGACCACATACCAGCTTCCTGTGGATTTGATTACTCTTCCTTTCATAGTGGGTTGCTTTATAGCTCTAGGGTTTTTTCTAACCAACCAGTGATTTTCTTTTGTTGTTCAATACTACATAGTTCCAGACTCTGAACATTCATAAAAAGTATTGAAGGGTTCTTTTCACAGCTTTTTAATTTTTTATCTATGTAATTTTTATTCCTGCCATAAGGGTGAAGGTATATAAAGGAAGGTTCGGAAAAGTTTTTATTCCCCTCGTTTATTTCCAAATGATAATATAAAGCAGCGCAATTGAATTGTGAATTATGCCTGAATTTGTATTTGATCTGATCAATTAGAATTCCGGGTTTTTTTTGAAAAAAGGAGGACGCATTTTGACCGTTTACGGTATGTGGAGTATGACTTGAAAAAAAATATTTCCATTTGAATCCCGTTACTTTTGCAGCATTCCATTGGCCAACATGGAAAGATGGCTTAGGTTGAAATGTTTTGTTTTTGATTATGTCATGATGATAAAATTGCCTAAGTCCATTCCATAAGTTTCTTAAAACGGGTCTCAACAGCCATTTTCCTCGAATTACCGGTTTTCCCTTGATAAAAAGATTTTCAGGTACTAAAGGCTTTACAATAAACATATCATCGCTAAGGAAAATAAAATTATCTGAAATGCCTTCAATTTTCCATAGCAATGCTTCAATAGCGCGGCTATTGAATGTTGGAAGAAACTCGAGATGATCTCTAAAAATCTCCTTATGATCAACGATCCTTAAATCAGGGAGTTTCTGTGGGAAATACTCCTTTATGTAAGAATCAATATTTGGGTTTTGATTGTCTGTAACAATGTAAATCTTACGGATAAATGGAGCAAACTTCAAAATTGATAATACACAATATAGAAGTTCATTGGCATTTCCAAATCTTGTTTTTTCTGCACCGGGGACATGTTTTCTAGATGTACCTCCTAGAGCTTTTTCTATTTTTTTTTGATGTGCTGGGTCTTCACCATTCACCCAAGTGATTACGGCATCGATTGGTATATTAGTATTTGTTATCCCCATTTTGTTAGACAATTCCTTTAAACCTGTCAGGTATTTCTACTACAAGTTTTAATTTAAGCATCGTTGGTTTGTTCCATGCCCAAATGGGCCTTGCATAACTTTGAATTTTTCTAGCTATGCGAAGCCAGTTTTCGTTGGTTTTGGGATTTGCCTTCGTTATTATATCTATCGTTTTAGCTCTTTTTTTGATATGGCCTTCCCTTCCTGTTGACATGCGATCCTTATCAAGAAATCGATCTTGAATCATTTTGTAATCTACGGATCCAAAATGGAAAAGGTATAAGTTTGGATCTATTTTAAAGTTGTGTCCTTTGACCCTATGAAAACCAGATCCCCAATTTACAGGTTTTGAAATCACAGATGGTTTGGTGTATCGAGAAGATAATAGGGCATAAGATCTTTGTTCCAAAAATGATCCGGATTTATCCAAAGTTTTCTCCAGTTCCATATCTTGTCCTACATCCATTCCCAGTCCCGAAATGGAAGGCGATATGGAGACTTCGCTTAAATACTGTGCTAATGATTTATTGCATTTTGGATCTACTAGTAAAAATTCATCTGCATCCACGCCAATGATGATGTCATATTTATTTAGTAGCTCTTTTGCTCTGTCAGACAAAAAGTTAAGTCTCCTTTTTTCAGCTTTCACAACGTGTTCGGCAACTCTTTCTACATGAATAATATTCGATTTTCCTGCATTTTTAGGCACAGGCTGGTCTTCGCCATCCAAATAGATGTACAGGTTTTCTTCATCCAGTTCTCTGCCGTAATATTCAATCCACTTTGTGAGGAAAAAATCGTCATTCCTTGCCATAGTAATTACAGCGATTTTTTTCTTGGAGGAAATTTTGATACTACCTGTCATTTCTAAGCTGTATTTTGAGGCAAAGTTAGGCTTATTTAACTTTATCGGAAACAAAAAAAGTCCTGAAACTTAGTTCCAGGACTTTAACACTCTTTATAAGAAGTATTAGTTTTTGCTCAAGTATTCAGCTACACCTTCTCTGGTTGCTGACATAG
This sequence comes from Mongoliibacter ruber, assembly GCF_003003005.1. Classification (GTDB taxonomy): domain Bacteria; phylum Bacteroidota; class Bacteroidia; order Cytophagales; family Cyclobacteriaceae; genus Mongoliibacter; species Mongoliibacter ruber. Next base: position 112,353 of record NZ_PVTR01000009.1, on the reverse strand, counting down.
CTTCTTTACCTTCTTCCCAGTTAGCAGGACATACTTCACCGTATTTTTCAACGTGGTGCAAAGCATCTACCAATCTGATCATTTCGTCAATGTTTCTGCCTAATGGAAGATCATTGATAGTTTCTTGTCTTACCACACCTGCTTTATCAATAAGGAAAGTTCCTCTGTATGCAACTGGTGCTCCTTCGAAAGTTAAATTACCTTCTTCATCGTAGTTCCACTCACCTGCCAATACACCGAAATTGTGTGCAACAGTCTTTGAAGAATCAGCTACAAGAGGATAGGTAACTCCTTCGATACCACCGTTTGCTTTTGGAGTCATCAACCACGCCAAGTGAGTTTCTTCTGTATCCGTAGAAGCGCCAACTACAGCGACTCCTCTTTTTTCGAATTCAGCTAGTTTTTCTTGGAATGCAAGAATTTCAGTTGGACATACAAAAGTGAAATCTTTTGGATAAAAGAAGAATACTACTTCTTTGTTGCCGATATATTGCTCTAAAGAGAAACCTTCTACGATCTCTTCGCCATTGATAACAGCCGGAACTGAAAATAAAGGTGCTTTTTTACCTACTAGTGACATAATTTATTTTGTTTATTAGTTTTATAATATTGTTACTTTTTTCTTCCTTTAAATACAATAGAAACTTCTTCTACTTCAAAGTCTTTAAGTTTGTGACCTGAAATGAAATTGTGGATTATTTTTTCCAATTCTTCATTTCTGAAATCCTTGATTTCGTGAGTTTCTTTGCAATACAAATGACTATGGGCATCGATAATCGCATCAAAGCGCATAACCCCGTTTTGATCCATGAATTTTTGGATCAGTCCGGTTTGCACAAAACTGTCCAAGGTCTTGTAGACTGTTCCTAGAGAGATACTGGGATTGGCCGATTTTATATCCTCAAAAACCTGATCAGCAGTCGGATGACTGTCTGCCTGATGCAGTGCGTCATAGATCACCCATCTTTGATGGGTAAACTTTAATCCACTGTCGGTAATCTTATTTTTGATGAATTCGGTTGTCATATATTGTTAAATAAGAATAATTCTTATTTGATAATTGTTGCACAAAGGTAACTCTTGACTTTTGTCTTAGCAAACAAAATTTAGAATATTATTTCGAAATCGATTGCGAAAAGGAATTGAAACAGTTTAAAATTTTGAATAAATAGTTTTAATGTTTAATAAATTTTTCAAAAATCTAATTATCAATGTGTTATGTGTGTAATTTTTTCAAAAATCGAGTATAAGTTTTTCTTTCAAGAAAGTATTCTGGATAAATTTTATTTAAATTGTAGCATTGATGACGATCACCCACAACCATTAATATCCTCATGATTAAAGTGTTATTCGTATGCCTTGGAAATATTTGTAGGTCCCCACTTGCTGAGGCCATATTCAATCACAAGCTCAAGAGTGTAGCATTAGATTATAAAATAAAATGTGACAGTTGTGGAACTTCTGATTACCACATCGGGGAGCTGCCAGATGAAAGAACCATAACCTGTGCTCAAAAACACAAGATTCCAATAAGCCATCGAGCGAGGCAGTTGAATAGGGTTGATTTGAGAGAGTTTGATTATATAATTGCCATGGATCAGTCTAATATGGACAATATCGAACAACTGATTCTTAAGAATTCACTAAAGCATCAAAATGTTTATCTGATTCGGGAGTTTCAACCAAACACAACCAATTTGGATGTACCGGATCCTTATTATGGAGGACAGGATGGCTTTGAAAATGTTTACAATATTTTGGATGATTCTCTAAACCATTTTCTTGAGCACCTTAAATTGGAGCATCAGGTTTATGTTTGATAATTCTGAATTTTTTGAAAAAGCGATTTTTTTAAGTTTGGGTAAAAATATACCTATTCAACAAGCCACACTGATAGCTGCCGGCAATATCAATCAAGGTGTTTTGTTGGAGACATCAGAAGGACGATTTTTTTTGAAAACAAATTTTGAAACCGAAAAAGATATTTTTGATAAAGAAGCCATGGGGCTAAAGGTTTTGCGAGAAAATACACCTCTGGAAGTTCCTTTGGTGCATGGATCCGGAAGGATTGGGGAGCAGAGTTTTCTTTTGATGGATTGGATTCAATCTGGCAAGCCAAATGTTTCCTATTGGAAAGAGCTTGGTCTTGGTCTGGCACAACTACATATGGTAACGCAGCCTGCTTTTGGCTTTCATGAAGACAATTACATTGCCTCATTGACACAATCAAACAATCCCCAAACTTCATGGGCGGATTTTTTTGTAGAAAACAGGCTTGAGCCCATGATGGGCAAAGCATACTATGAAGGCTTGATTCCTCTGGGTTTTTACAAGAAATTCCAGCTAATATATCCTCTTTTGGAATCGATTTTTCCAAATGAAAAACCAGCTCTATTGCATGGAGACCTGTGGTCAGGAAATATTATAAAGGGAAAAGACGGAAATCCCGCATTGATTGACCCCGCTGTATACTATGGGCATAGAGAAATGGACTTGGCTTTTTCCAGGTTGTTTGGAGGTTTTGATGGCGAGTTTTACGAAGCATATAATACCCTTTTCCCTCTCGAGCCTGGTTTTGAAGAAAGAGAGTCAGTCTATAATCTTTACCCGCTTTTGGTTCATTTACTTTTATTTGGAAAAAGCTACTTGCCCGGTATTCAAAAGACTGTGCAAAGACTTTTAGGATAATGGGGTTAAAACTGCTTGAAAGGTAACCCTGGTAATTTGTTCCAAAAGTACATTCTGTCCATTGATGCAATCTTCAATTAGTTTCTGGGATGGGTTTTTGATAGTGAGGAGCTGCAAACCTTCATTGTATTTGATTTCATATTTTGAATCAAGCTTCCCAACCAGTTTTTCCAGTTTGAAAAGCTGCTTGTCTATGACAATGGAAATACTTATGGCGGAGGTTTGAAGCAGGTTGACCCTGAGTTTTAATTTTTCCAGCTCTGCATATACCTCATGAATGTGTGATTCATTGATAAAAGTAAAATCAGTCACTTTAAAACTCACCAATACTTGTTCATCTTTCACCACCAAGCAGGGTGTTTTGTTCACCTCTTTTACATGGTGGATTTTTGTGCCACTTTGCGCAGGGTCCAAGAAGGATTTGACAAAGAGAGGTATTGAGTGATTTGCAAGGGGCTTGATGGTCTTAGGGTGAATGACAGAAGCTCCGTAGTAAGTGAGTTCAGCTGCTTCTTTGTAATCCAGCTCTTCAAACTTGACGGTGTTTTCAAACCGCTTTGGATCAGCATTGAGCACTCCGGGTACATCCTTCCAGATTGTCACAGAGCTTGACTTCAAAGCTGTGGCTAAGATTGCAGCTGAATAGTCAGAACCTTCCCTACCTAGTGTGGTAGTTTTTCCGGTAATGCTTCGGGCAATGAAACCCTGGGTAAGAACAGGAAACTGCAATAGCTTTGGCAATAAATACTTCTTGATATTCGCTTTTGATTTTTCCCAATCTACTAATGCAAACCGGAAATCATCATTGGTAATAATCAATTCCCTTGCATCTTCCCAAAGGCAGTATTGCCCTTGTTCACACAAAAACTCCTGCACTATACGGGAAGCAATAATTTCCCCAAAGCTTATAACGCTGTCGTAGACTTCATCATAATTGTCCTTGTGTAATGCTCCGTCCAATGTACGGGATAGTTTTAAAAACATATTTTCAATTGCTGGAAAAATGGCGTGCTTGGGTTCAAATAAATCAGAACAAATTTGAAGATGATGGTCTTTTAAAATTGTAATATTTGAAGAATATTCCTCGTTATTAAGTTTTTTACTTAAGATAAGTTCTAAAGCATTAGTAGTTTTTCCCATAGCCGAAACCACAATTACAGTATGATTTCGCAATCGATTGTGCAAAATTTTAGATAAGTTTCTGATAGAATCTGCATCTTTGATAGATGCTCCTCCAAATTTGAAAACAAAAGTTTTTGCCATTAAAATTAATTTGTAATTTTCGAAAGGTATAAATCTTATATATAATTTTTCTAATATTTATGAAAATTAAAAAATACACTCCAGATAAGTCTGGTCTAGCCTATTCAGTAGGTGTCACTTTAGACAGATTTATCAAGATCAAGCAAGAAGACTTTACTTTTGCTTCGGGAGAGCTGTCTCAATTGCTAAGGGATATTGCACTTGCTTCAAAGATAGTAAATCGTGAAACCAACCGAGCAGGCCTTGCCAATATTGGAGGAGCTTTTGGACAGACCAATGTACAAGGAGAAGAGCAGCAGAAGCTGGATGTCATTGCCAATATCCGTTTTATGCGAGCATTATCCAAAGGTGGTGAAGTATGTGCCATTGTCTCTGAAGAAGATGATGAAGTGATTGATCTGCAAAACAAATCGGGTAAGTATGTAGTGGCTATTGATCCTTTGGACGGGTCTTCTAATATTGATGTAAATATTTCCATTGGCACTATTTTTTCAATATACAGGAGGATAACACCTGTCGGAAGTCCTATCCAAATTGAAGATGTTATGCAGCCTGGAGCCAATCAGGTCGCGTCCGGCTACGTCTTGTATGGTTCATCTACGATGCTCGTATACACCACAGGACATGGTGTTAATGGTTTTACGTATGAACCCTCCCTAGGGGAGTTTTTTCTGTCTCATCCAAACATGAGAGCACCGCAGAATGGGAAGATTTACAGTGTCAATGAAGGTACTTACAATCATTTTGATGATGGTCTGAAATCATATATTCAGGAATGTAAAAAAAGAGAGTACAGTGCAAGGTATATCGGTAGCTTGGTGGCTGACTTTCACCGAAACCTCCTCAAAGGTGGAATCTACATCTATCCTGCTACAGCAAAGGCACCAAATGGAAAGCTTAGGCTACTCTATGAGGCTAATGCACTTGCATTTATAGCGGAGCAAGCAGGAGCCAAAGCAACTGACGGTAAGCAAAGGATTTTGGAAATAATGCCTTCCTCTTTACATCAGAGAACGCCCTTGTATATAGGATCAGTCAAGATGGTGGATGAGGTAGCTCAATATCAAAAAAACAACATTGCAATAGTTTCTCAATAGATCAAAAAGGGCTGTCTGATGACATTTGACAGCCTTTTTTACATAAAGTCACTGTACTTCCTGCGAATTTCGATTTTTAGGATTTGTCTTTCTATAATTGCTATTGAAAGGTCTTTGGCCATTTCTTCAGGTGAGGATTCGTGGAGTATTTTTTTCAATTTGTTCTCTCCAAGGTCTATGCGGTAGCATATTTGAAGAAGCCTCTCAAAATCACGGTCTAGCATTCTAGAGACCAATGGGACTAATAGCTGAAGCAAGTAACCTTGATCCTTCACTTCTATCTCGGAAGGAAATTCAAAGTCCTTTTTCAAAATACTGAATACTTCTTCTGCTACTTCCATTTATTTTTAATACTTCACTTTCAAAAGTCTTTATTCGGGTCTCCGGATTTTTTTTCCTATCTAAAAAGAATAATCAAAACCACAAAATCAAAAAAGCTGTCGGGATATCCCGACAGCTTCTAAGCTAATAGATTAGACGGCATTATTCCGCAGAGTCACTTTCTGTCTGATTTTCTGCTGAGTCTTCAGTTTCCTGCAAGGCTTCTGGAGCATACGTCCTGATGATTTTATACCATGCCACCAATTTCTTGATGTCTGAAGCATACACTTTGGCTTCGTCATACTCGGGAAGAACATGTTTAAGAAAAGCCCTAAGCTCGTCTGCATCAGCTCCGCTCTCGAGTCCAAGATCACCTTCAAATTCTTTTTCTATAGTGGCCATGACATCTTTTAGGGCAGTAGCACCTTCTTCATTCATGGTGTAAATAGAGATTTCGGCAAGAATACTCACCCTATGGCTGGCACCTACTACAAGCTTGGACTTCTTTTCGTCTAAACTCTCCAAAATGACCCCACCTTTGGTAGGTTTCAATATTTTGTACAATCCGGGCTTGCCGGATACAGTTGCTATTTCATTAAAATTCATAAACTATGCTGTTTTGAGGCTACAAATATAGAACATACCTCTTAATGCCCAAGGCTTACTTTAGGCTATCGTAATATTCAATGACTTCGTTGTCAATAAATGCAATTACATCTTCCTTACCTTCAGCGTTTTGGGCGGAGGTAATAAAATATTGAGGAGCTTCACCAAATATTTTCACACATTCATCCAAGAATTTGCTTACGTTTTGATTTGTCTTCGATTTTCCTTGTTTATCGGACTTAGTAAAGATGATGACGAATGGAATACCATGTTGTCCACACCAAGTAATAAATTCAAGATCTATTGGTTGAGGGTCAAGTCTACTGTCCACCAATACAAATAAAGCGACAAGGTTGTCTCTGTTTGTCAGGTAATCACTGATCATTTTTTCCCAGGTATTCTTGATGCTTTTGCTGACTTTGGCAAAACCATAACCAGGTAAATCTACCATAAACCAGTTGTCATTTATTTCAAAATGATTGATCAACTGTGTTTTACCGGGTTTGCCTGATATTTTAGCCAAGTTTTTGTGATTGGTCAGCATATTGATCAAGGAGCTTTTCCCGACATTGGATCTACCTATAAAAGCGAATTCTGGCTTGGTAGGAGCGGGACATTTTCTGTAGTCTGTATTACTAATGACAAATTTTGCTTGCTTGATCATGACCTGTTATTTTTTGCAAAGGTAAGTTTTTTGTTTCAATTCCCCCTTCTATTGAATTACCGTTATTGAAAGAGGAAATACAGAATTAGCCCTTTACTTGTCAACATTTTTCATATGCTCGGGTTTACTTAGTAATATTGCACAACTTAATGAAGATCGATGTCAGTAGTACCGTATAAAGACAAGCAAGAAGGGAAAAAAGAGCAGGTTGCTGAAATGTTCAATAACATCAGCAAGAAGTATGATTTTTTGAATCATTTGCTCAGCCTAGGGATAGATATTATCTGGAGGAAAATAGCCATCAAACAACTAAAGAAAGATCAACCTAAATTGATTCTGGATATAGCCACAGGAACAGGAGACTTCGCCATAGAGGCATTGGCTCTCAATCCTGATAAAATAATCGGTGTTGATATTTCTGAAGGAATGCTCAATGAAGGCCGTAAGAAAATGAAAAAGCGTAAACTTGATCATATCATTGATTTACAGCTTGGAGATTCAGAGAAGTTATTGTTTGAAGATAATAAGTTTGATGCTGTCATCGTTTCTTTTGGAGTTAGAAACTTCGAAAATCTCGAAAAAGGACTGGCAGATATGTATAGGGTGCTACGACCAGGTGGTAAAACTGTCATAGTGGAATTTTCCAAACCAAAGAAATTCCCAATGAAGCAAGGATATAATTTTTATTTCAAATATATTTTGCCTCAAATCGGAAAACTTGTATCAAAGGACAATTCAGCTTATACTTACCTTCCGGAGTCCGTGCAAGCGTTCCCTGATGGAGATAATTTCCTGGCAATTTTGAAGAAAGTTGGCTTTAAAAACACAAAATGCAAACTATTAACATTCGGTATAAGCTCCATTTATATTGGGGAAAAGTAATCCTGATTGCTTTAGGATTTATTTTTTTAAACCAAGAAAGTTTTGCGCAAGCAAGATTCAATACCATTAGCAAGGCGGGGCAGGATGACAGGTTTTTGTCATATGGCTTCTTCCTTGCCGGGCATACCAATTACTATCAGATAAAATACTCTGAGGCCTTTATGGATCCGAATAACGTGCAAACTTCTCGCGTCAGAAGTGTCGTTCCTATTTATTCCCCAGGGTTCTCATTGGGATTTCTGGCGGTTTTCAGGATACATGATCAGTTTAATATTTTGCTGACTCCCAAAATCGGATTCTATGAATTCCGTACTGATATTAACTATTTTGATGACTTTCAGAGTCCTGAGCCAGGTTTGATTAACACTCCACCGGACACTCCTATAAATACATCTTTTGAGTCTGGGACACGAAGCGTAGTGACAGAAACAACAATGATTGAGTTGCCCTTAATCTTTAAATACAAAGCGCAGAGGTTCAATAACAATAGGATGTTTTTCACCGGCGGAGGTAGTGTAATGTGGAGAACCAAAGATCAGGAGGAGGCAGATTTAGAGCCATTGGTTACCACAGGTAGGGATTTTACTTTGGATATCGGTATGGGATTTGACTTATACTTCAAGTATTTTAAATTTTCACCGGAAATCAGGTTCTCTCATGGGCTAGTCAATTTGTACAGACCTGAAGAAACAGACCCCGCCTTTAGAGATGTAATATCAGAACTTAGAAGAAAGACCATTACCCTGTATTTACACTTTCAATAGGATTTAAAAACGACTGTGAATTAAATAAAACAGACCTGGCAGGTTTTAAAAACCTGCCAGGTCTTATTTTTTCGAGCTTATCTTATTTCAATTCGGAGTAAACAAAAAAGGAGTGCCTCAAATTGAAGCACTCCTTTTATATTTTATAGCATCACTGAAGTTATTCCTGAGGAATCAATTTAATCATCAAACCTGTAGCCTCTGTTACGGCATATATATAGCCATCAGGACTTTGGGAAACTTGTCTTACTCTACCAATGTCTTCCAACAATTTTTCTTCCGTGACATAATTGGTTCCATCCATTTCTACTCTCGCAATGTGTTGTCCGGCAAGTGCAGCCACTAGGATATTTCCTTTCCAAGCTGGATACTTATCCGAAGTCACCATTGTCATGCCACAAGTGGCGATGGAAGGCACCCAATATGTGACAGGATCTTCAATTCCTTCTTTTTGTGTTTCCTCAGAAATGATGGATCCATCATAGTCAATGCCGTAAGTGACTTCCGGCCAACCGTAATTTTTTCCTTTTTTGATCAAGTTGAGCTCATCTCCACCTTTAGGACCATGCTCTACCGACCAGATTCTATCGTTTTCTGCATCATAGATCATACCTTGTGGGTTTCTGTTCCCATATGTCCAGATTGAGGCATTTGCACCTTCTTTGTCCACGAAGGGATTGTCAGACGGTATACTTCCGTCATCATTTATTCTATGGATTTTGCCATGATCATTGTCCAATTCTTGTGCATTTTGAGGTCTACTTCCTTTATCACCATTAGAGAAATACAAGTATCCATCGTTGTCAAAAACAATCCTATTGCCAAAGTGACGTCCACCTTTCCACTCAGGTCCACAAACAAAAATCTCTTCCAGGTCAGTAAGTGCATTTCCATTGAGTTTTGCTCTGGAAATGACCAAAACTTCACCTTCACCTTCTTCTCTGGCATATGACATGTAAAGCCAGCCATTGTTGTCATAATCTGGGTGAAGGGTGATATCAAGAAGTCCCGCTTGATTGACTTCCTTAATTGCAGGCATATTGCTTACCTTTTCACCGGTAAACTTATCATCCTCAAAAATCAAAATTTCCCCTTTTCTTTCAGTGACAAGCATCCTGCCATCAGGAAGCCAAGTCATACCCCAAGGGTTGTCAAAACCTGTATAAAGTGTATCCACTTTGATTTTCATTTTTTCAGTTGAAATTGCAAAAGGATCCGGTTCAGGGTTTGTATTTGCAGAAGAATTGCCATTTTCCTCACAAGCAGACAAACCTGTCATTAATGCTGCAGTCAGAATAAAAGATAAATTCCTTAAGTTTTTCATAAAGTTTATTTTCGTTGATTCCCAAATTTAATCAAATTATCGTGGAAATGTTTTTGCCATTTTACGAGCGGCATCCTATTCAGGGATAAAGCCTTTAAATTGCATTTACTGAAATTGTTGAACCGAAAATATATTAAAACCTATGAATAACCAGATTTGGATCATGACCTCTGCTTTTGATCAACTCGATCTCGATCAGACAATCGATAAAGCTAAAGAAGCGGGGGTTCAAGGCTTGGATGTGTGTGTCTTTAGAAAAGATGGTACAAGGGATGATTTTGTAGCTACTCATATAGACTATGATAATTTTGGACTGGATGAAGCCACAAAAATCATTGATAAATTTAATTCAGCTAAGCTCAGGTTGTCCATAGGAGCCTTTGATAACTTGATCGGAGGAGACGAAGATGCCAAAGTCAAAAACCAGAACCATCTTTTAAAATTGATCCGAATGGCTTACCTGATGGGGGGAGATGAAAATGATGTCAAAGTAGGGACTTTTGTAGGATATAACCATGAGTTGGGAATTCAGGAAAATGGTTTTGAAAAAAACCTTGAGGAATATCAAAAAATCTTCAGGCCTATCATCAAATATGCAGAAGACCTTGGCGTGACCATATTGTATGAAAACTGCCCTATGGAAGGGTGGCGTTCCTCAGGCTACACCACCACATTCAATAATCTGCCCGGGGTACTTGCTGCCCGTAAAATCATGTATGAACTGATTCCCAGCCCCAACCACGGGGAAATATATGATCCTTCGCATGACATTTGGCAGAATACAGACCCTGTGTCCGTGATCGAAAATACAGATATGTCAAGACTTAAGCGTATTCATGTCAAGTCGACAAGAAATATTCCCGATCCATTCTGGGGGAATATGTACCCCATGCAAAAGGTAAAACCAGAATGGGCAGAAAAAGCCGGTATCCCCCACAGCACCAATGAATGGGATAGGCACCATTACGAGGCGACCTTACCGGGATTTGGATTGGGAGATAGCATGGATTGGAGGGCTTTTGTCGATACTTTAAGAAAAAAAGGTTTTGTAGGGCCTTTTGAAATCGAAAACGAAGCCAAGCTTTCCAAACAAACGGGAAAATTGGCAGCCATCATGCAAGGCTGTAAAGCTGCCGTTCAAAATCTCGCACCTTTGTTGTATCCTTTGACCGAGGAAGGCTTCCAGTATCCTGAAGCTGAAATCGTCCCTTTGAAGCAAGTATCTAGAAAAGATATCGAAATAGCTACAATTGACAAACTCACGTAAACAGCCATGGAAAGAAGAAATTTTATCAAATCAGCCTCTATACTGTCCACAGCCTTGGTAACTCCTATATGGGCAAGTGCATTCTCAACTTTCAAAGCAAGAGAGTTTAAGATCTCACTTAACCCAGGAATGATCGGCGTCAAGGCAAATCTAGCGCAGACATTGGATTATGCGATTAAATATGGTTTTGAAGCTATCAGCCCATCTACCCAAGAGGTAATGGCAGATTACAGTGACAGCCAACTTGAGGAACATAAGGCCAAAATGAAAGCTCATGGCATTAGTTATTGCTCCAACAATATTCCGGTGGAGTTTAGAAAAGACAATGATACTTTCAAAGAAGGTTTTCAGGGACTCAAGAAATTTTGCAAGGCCATGGAAAAACAGGGTGCTACCAGAATGAATACCTGGATCATTTCTTCACATAGTGATTTGACTTATACCCAAAACATGAAACAGCATGGTAAGAGGTTGGGTGAATGTGCGAAAGTAATGGAGGACCATGGGATTAAATTTGGCCTGGAATACCTAGGGATGAGAACAATGCTCAACCAAAACCGCTACCCCTTTATTTCCAGTATGGAAGAGTGCAGAGACCTGATAGCGGCGACTGGTCAGGGGAATGTCGGCTTTGTCTTGGATTCTTTTCACTGGTATTGTGCGGGTGAGACTATTGAGGATATTCGATCTCTGAAGAAAGAGGAAATTGTGGTAGTAGATATCAACGATGCCAGATCAGGCCTTACACGAGAGACACAGGTAGATGGGAAAAGGGAATTACCCTTAGCTACAGGTGTTATCCCTATGAAGGATTTTATGCAGGGACTAAAGGATATTGCGTATGATGGAACTGTGCGGACGGAGCCCTTTAATCAGGAATTGAATCAAATGGAAGATTCGAAAGCGCTAGATCTTAACATTCAGGCAATGAAAAAAACAATTGCATTGGTAGAAGAATAGGCTTATCAGTCTAGAGTTATGTACTCCGGTATGGTTTTGAGGATTTTGTCTTGGAAGTCTTTTCTATAAAACACTTTTGTGTTTCCTTCCTTGTCATCCAATTCTATTCTTTCGACCCTGACGGGAGTATCCCGAGGACCATTTGGCCGAAAAAGAAGGTGGTGTGAGCCAAACCTCCTGTTGCAGATTGACCTTCTAGTTCCTAATTTTTCCCCATCAAGGGTTTCAAAAAATACCCTGAAAGCAGGTTCTGTGTCCCGAGGTTTGTCATTCAGTGGTTTGATCCCCCCTGATGCTTCAATCAAAATAACACCTCGGTTGCTTGTGAAATAATCTTCTTCGTCGGTGATCATCAGGATTGACTCTATCTGTACAGGTCCTGAATAAAGCGGTACATCTTTGACCAATTCAAAGCCATAGTCCATTATTTCTTGGTTGAAATTCCTTGGGAGTATATTGTACGACAGGTTATTTGGACCTCTCAAATACAAGGAATTCATTTGATACCTCCCATAAGGATGATGTGGAGGAACGTATTGAAGGGTATTGAAAGCGAAGTAGTAGTCACCTACCCGAAAGTTGCCCAATCCATTGGCCCGGACCTGTACACCATCCTGATGCACAAAATCCATGATGGTACTGATGCCTCCGGAAGCTTCACTTTGTGTTTTACTTACTGCATAAAAAAAGGTGTAATGCAGGCCATCGGGAGCTGCCGGTACTCTTTCGGGAAAGAAAGGGGAAATGTAAACCGGTTCGGGCATAAATTTGTCCACTGCCGGCCACCTAGCTAAAGTAACTCCTGTGGCGAGATCCATGTCCTCAAGATTTCTCAACTGATACTCACGGATATTTCCTAAGCTGTCGGTCATTCTGAGTCTAGTCACCCTGTATTCATTTGCGATATTTTCTGTTTGAAGATTCCAACCCAGAGGAGCCTTAAAAACACCCTCTTTGGCATTTCCTTTATCCAAGGAAAAAAGCAGTGTTTTTCCAGGGCCTGCATAGTTTGGAGACTGCATGTCCATCCTGATTTCTTCTATTCCGGTATTTTCATCCTTTGCTATGATTGTCACCTGTACATTTTTATGTCCTTCTTTTGGATCAAAGTGGGGTGGATCAAAAGCGATATCCAAAAGTTCAGGCGGAGAAAGATCCGGATTTTCAATACTCGGGTCTATTCCTCCAAGTACTGTTTTGTTCAGGTCGCGAGCCAACCAACGGAAGTTCCTTTGACCCTCAATATCCCAATCATAGTGTGTATAAAGTACAATATTTTCAATAAATGGCATTCCAGGGCCTTGGGGTTCATAAGTAATCCAGCCATCTAAAGACGGATAGTATACTTCCAGCAAATAATGTGGGATCAACCTGTTTTGGTCTGGCCTTGCGATAAAGGTCCGTACGGTTCTGGCAGGAATCCCCAATTGCCGTAAAATTGCGGCTGGCAGGTGTGTAAAGCCTATGCAGTTGACCGTGCGGGTGTCAAGAGATTCTATGGCTGAAGGGACATCGTTTGGATTTCCCCATATCAAATGGCTACGGTTCCATCTCAGTACCTCAAAGACTACCTCTTTTGCATTTGGTTGATCTAGTTTGGAAAGAATTTCCTGGGCAAGTGCGCTGATTCTGGGGTTTTCACTTTCTATTTTTGGGGAAGGATTGAGATATCTCTGATCCAAAGTGCCCGGAATTTCTTCTAAAGGGAAGGGGTCCTGGGGAGATGGCATTTTGTCCGCCAAGGTATTGACAATTTCTGCTCTGTACTCTTCAACTATTTTAATTTCAGTGGAAAAATTGAGGCTTTTGTAGGACTGCATTTCAGGAAGGCCAAGAGGGCTGTGTATCAGAAATAGTCTGGAAATTCCTTCTATTTCATTTTTTTCAAGTATATCCTCCATTTCCACCTCTGTATCCTGCGCAGAAATTCCCCCTATATTACACACTGAAAATAGAAGAATTAACCCCCCAAAAATAACAAGCCTATTAGAATTCATTTTGATCTTATTGATTCAAAGAATTCTAAGTTAAAAAATTAATAAGGAATTGATAAGGTCAAATGTATAAACAGTGGAATTGGGTTAGAATTGGAATTTATTCCCATCCTATCTCAAAACACCTGTCATTGGTTGGGGATGTTTTTAAAACCAATTTAAGTTGCACTACACCCTTGTCAGTTTGATTGGGTAAGTTTGGGAAGCATTCCACTGGCAGACATAGATGTTTTCATCTTGATCTATACAGACATCATGACAATGTTTGAAAACAGGTTCTTTTTGGATCATCAATTGTAGCTCGCCGTCAATGTATTTTGGCGCAGTGCCTCCCGGGTTGGATACTACTCTATTGTTTTCATCAAGAATGGTGACGAATCCGGAATTGTCCATTTGCTCGAGGTATTTGGATCGGGACCAGCAAACTCCAGCATAAAGATTTTTGCCGTGGATAACAGGTCTGCACACAAATGCGCCTGGTAAAAAGAGTGTCTCTAAATATGCTCCTTCCATGGTAAATCTCTTGAAGGAATTGTGTCCACGTGAAGTACACAATAGGGTAGGAGTTCCTTCCTTTCGCTGATCTACAGCAATGCCATGCACCGTTTTGAATTGATCATCAGCATGTCCATCTCCGCCAAATTTTCGGATAAAGTTACCTTTAGCATCATGTTGCAGTACAAATTGAGACCCATAGCCATCAGTAATGTAAAGGTCTCCATTTGGAGCCACACAAGTTTCGGTTGGCACCCATGGCATTTTTTCCGAATAAATTCCTTTTTCAATAGGTGAAGGAATTTCGGTGATGATTTTACCTTTTAAATCAGTTTTGATTACCCTGCCTCCATTGTCCACGATCCACAGGAATTCTTCACCTCCTTCATTCACCAAACTCAATCCATGGGCTGCAGGTAAATTCAATGTCCATGAATCCAGTAATTTACCCGATTGGTCGTAGATGATGATGTTGTTTTTGGGTTCATCTGTCACCATAAGCAACCTTCCTTTTTGATCCATGACCATTTCATGACAGTTGACAACAGGAGTTTTGCTTGAATCCAAGTTTCCCCATGAGGTATCAACTTTGTATTTGAAATCACCATGTCCCAAAACGGTGTCATTTTCATTTAAAAAGGGGGAAGTGGGCTTGATGGTCATGGCTATTCCTGTCATTGTGGTGAGTTTGAGAAAATTTCTTCGGTCTATTGGCATAATTTCTTGTTAAGTCCAACACAGCAATCTAAATATAAAATATAACTCCAACATATACTTCAATGGGATAAATATGGCAATTAGGGTCTGGCTTTTTTAGGTCTCAACTCTTCAAAGAAGACATCATCATTGGGCACATTGAAATCCATGCCTGAGACTTGCTGCTTCTTGTTTATCAGGAAATGTAATGTTCCAAAATCAAACCATGCGTGTTTTTCGTCCAATTTGGTATATAATCTTTCAATTTATCAAATCCCTTGATTTTCGAAAAAGCATTGCCCTGATTTCAATAAATTTTTTTGCAAAAAATAAAGTGCTTGATGTTTCTAAGAGGCTTTGAGCCAGAGCTTTGGTGTTTTGAGCAGCTTTTTTAGAATGCCATCTCTCATTTTTTTTAAAGTAAATCTCAATTCCTCCAATCCAAAAATGTTTCAGAGCTCGTAACTAAGCCCATATAAGAACCAACTATTTTAAATAATGAAACGATTTACAAAATTAAACAGTATCGCAACTTTAGTAATGATGGCTTTTGCAGCCTTTGTTTTTTCATCCTGTAACGATGATGAAATGGAACCCATGCCGAGTATGCCTGGGATGGAGTCTTTCACCTATGCTTTCAATGAAGGACAATTATTAGGAAGTGCCGCTACAGCTTATGATGGTGATGGAGAAGGCGACCATCCAAGAAATTTGTCTGCCCAACTTGACATTGAAGAAATGGAAAATGGAATGGCAAGAGTAACAATTACCCTTGAAAATGGTATTGACGGACAGGAGTATCCTGTACATGCACATGATGCCGCAGACCCATCTACCACTCCTAATGGAACACCTTATAATGAAACGCCTAACGGAGACGTCTTCGCTGGAGGTATTACGGTATCTGGTAGCACAGGAAGTAGAACAGTAGAGTCAAATGTTGCTTATGATTTTCTAATCAATGAATATGAAGGCTTTTTGGTAGTACATGATCCAACTCAAGCGATCAGTACGACTGACTTGACCACGTATTTGATTTTGGGTGTATTTGCCCAAGACTTGTCAGAAGGAACTCCTACATTAAGGACAGCTGAATTTGATTATGCTTTCAATGAAGGACAGGTGCTTGACAATCCTGATATTGCGTATCAAGGTGAGCACCCAAGGGATTTGATGGCCAAAATCACTGTTGAAGAAATGATTGATGGTACAGCAAGAGTTACAGTCACTTTGGACAATACTTTGGATGGGGAAATGTATGCGGTTCATTCACATGACGCAGCTGATCCTGCCACTACTCCAAACGGAACACCTTACAATGAAACTCCAAATGGGGACATCTTTGCAGGTATGATTTCTGGAAATGGAGGAAGTGTTTCTGCAAGCAATGACTTGGAAATTTCTTTCAATGAGTTGACCAGAAATTATGAAGGCTTCTTTGTGGTACATGACCCAACTCAGGATTTGAGCACAACAGATCTAACAACGTATTTGATTTTGGGACTTTTCGCAAGGTAAATAAGCAGTTGTTCTGAATGTAGTGAAAGCCTGTCCCGCAGTATTGCGGAACAGGCTTTCACTTTTGACTGTGAGACTCTTCTCCCGTATAGCTATCTGGATCAGGGTGACGATCCCTACAAAATTGTCATTTCGAAATTAGATGACAGGAGATTCATAAAAAAAGCCTGATTGAAGTCAAACTTCGGTCAGGCTTTTTACTTTTTTCCAAAGAAAAAGGTCAACAGTAATGCTGACCTCTTAAGTGGAATTAATAGTTGGTTTAGTACTATAAGTTTCTATCAAAACAAGTACTGTGCCATTACCACCTTTATTTCTGAAAATTAATCCATATACAGCACTACCCCGATTCCAGGCTGTATCCAAGTGAGCATAGATCGGGTTGGTTCGTAGGAAAAATTCCCCCCACCTTGAGGTTCTGGTTCAAAAGTGGTGCTGTCTTTGAGTAAAAATTCAACCCTTCGGGATTCTTGGTAAACCAGCTTTACTTCGAAAAATCCACCCTCAGGATCTTTGAAGGGGATTTTGAAGCCACCACCAACACGGATAGCCCCTATCCAATTTGAGAAGTCCCTTTCTTCCTCAATTGGGTCTTCAAATCTGCTTTCCCGGATTTTATATCTGGTGTAGAGGTAATTGGTACCTCCCTGTACTTCTATAAAAGGTTTTGCTTTCCATTCTACCTCGGGTAGATACCTAAACACAGCCATCAAGGTCAGGAGGTTGTTGTTTCTTCTAAGTCTCAATTCATCCGAAAAGCCACTATATAGGTCTGTCCTTTTTTCCAACTTAGTCCCATATATCCCATAACCAACACTCAAACCAATATCGATGGGCAGGTTCCAGAATTCATAATAAATCACAGTATTAAGTTCAGGAAACAAGGTTCCAGCTGATGATTCTTGTAGCCCAGCTACCGGTATTCCAAGATTGGATTGGAATCCCAACCCCCAGTTTTGGGCGGATAAGGAATAGGAAATGATAAATGTGAAAAATAGGGAAATGGCTTTTTTAAGGCTCATATCTGTAGTTGTTTTGTTTTAAAGATACTTTGTATACGCAAATGATATACAATTTGTCAAATATAGCCCATTAGGTCTGGGATTTTTGGGCCTCAGAATGCTGTTTTTAATAAATATTTCTACCTTTGCAATCCGTTCGGGTGAACGGGGTCTCTGTGCTTGATTTTCAGGGACTTTATCATAAACCAAAAACCGCAATCCGATGACTCTAGGATTGATGGCAATAAGAGTCAATAAACATTATGTCAAATCAAAAAGATTTTAACTGGGACGATTTCGGCACCAAAGGTTTTGGTGAAGGCTATTCCAAAGAGAAAAAAGCTGAAATGGCGGCCATGTACGAAGGTACGCTAAATGAAATCACCGAAAAAGAAGTCATCAAAGGTACTGTAGTTGGTATCAATGACAAAGACGTGATCATCAACATTGGCTTCAAATCTGATGGATTGGTTCCTGTATCCGAATTCCGTGACCTTCCTGATCTTAAGATCGGTGATGAGGTTGAGCTTTTCATTGAAGAGCAAGAAAACTCCTTGGGTCAGTTGGTACTTTCCAGAAAGAAAGCCAGAATGGTACGTGCATGGCAAGACATCGAAGATGCGCTTGAGCATGACAACATCATAGAAGGTCTTGTAAAAAGAAGAACTAAAGGTGGTCTTATCGTAGATATCTACGGAGTGGAGGCTTTCTTGCCAGGTTCTCAGATCGATGTGAAGCCTATCAGAGATTTTGATATCTATGTAGGTAAGAAAATGGAAGTAAAAGTGGTGAAAATCAACCACTCTAACGATAACGTAGTAGTTTCTCATAAAGTCTTGATTGAAAAAGATCTTGAGAAGCAAAAAGCTGAAATACTTAACAACCTTGAAAAAGGTCAGGTTCTAGAAGGCGTGATCAAAAACATGACCAACTTCGGTGTATTCATCGATTTGGGTGGTGTAGATGGTCTATTGCACATCACTGATATTTCTTGGGGCAGAATCAACCATCCGGAAGAAGTACTTAACCTTGATGACAAAGTTCAGATTGTGGTACTTGATTTTGATGATGACAAGAAGAGAATTTCTTTGGGTATGAAGCAATTGACTGCTCATCCATGGGATGCACTTTCTGCTGATTTGGAAGTTGGTTCTAAAGTTAAAGGCAAGATTGTAAATGTAGCTGATTACGGTGCATTCTTGGAATTGGCTCCAGGTGTTGAAGGATTGATCCACGTATCTGAAATGAGCTGGTCACAGCACTTGAGAAACCCAGCTGACTTTGTTCAGGTAGGTGACGAAATCGAAGCTGTAGTATTGACCTTGGACAAGGACGAAAGAAAAATGTCTTTGGGTATCAAGCAATTGACAGAAGATCCTTGGACTAAAGGTGACATGTCTACCAAATATGCTGTAGGTACCAAGCACAAAGGTGTGGTAAGAAACTTGACTAACTTCGGCTTGTTCCTTGAATTGGAAGAAGGTATCGACGGTTTGGTACACGTTTCTGATCTTTCTTGGACCAAGAAAATCAAGCATCCATCTGAGTTTGTTAAAGTAGGTGATGAATTGGATGTTGCAGTTTTGGAACTTGACGTAGACAACAGAAGACTTGCTCTAGGACATAAGCAATTGGAAGAAAATCCTTGGGATACTTTCGAATCTGTGTTCCCTGTAGGTTCTGTTCACAAGTGTACTGTAGTGTCTAAAAATGACAAAGGAGCGGTACTTGAACTTCCATATGGATTGGAAGGATTTGCTACGAACAAGAATCTTGAGAAAGAAGACGGATCGTTCATTGAAGTAGGTGATTCATTGGAATTTAGGGTGACTGAATTCTCTAAGGATGACAAGAGAATCGTTCTTTCTCACACTGCAATGTTCAAAGAAGAAGCAAAAGCAGCTCCAGCTCCTAAGAAAGCAGCAGCTCCTAAGAAGAAAGCAGATAGTGCACCGGAAGAGAAATCTACACTTGGTGACTTGGACGCTTTAGCGGAGTTGAAGGAGAAAATGGAAGGTGGAAAGAAATAAGAAGCTAGAAGCTAGAAGCGAGATGCTAGGGTGTCTAGAATCTAGTGGATAGTTTTAGATTTCTTAATGAATATAGAGTGGCTGTCGGAAGGCAGCCACTTTTTTTATGTCTTTGGATGTGTCCTTTGAGGTTTCTGTAACTTCGGAGGGTTTGATTTTTCCTGGTTGATCTAAACGTATTTAGTTGGATAAATGGGTAAAACGACTAGATAAAACGCATTATTTAGCGCTATGAGTTAGTTAAATTGGACAATGAAATTGCTTTGCCTGTACTTTTTAGTATATGCTTTGTTTTACAGTTTACTGAGCCCTAGAGAGAAGAAACACGTAAGTGTAAGTGCTTTCTCTTTTGAAATTAGGCCTTCATTGAGCGTGAAGGTTATTGGAGGGGCAAATGTTGGCCAATGTAAGTTCCATGTCTGATCGATTCGTTTTTGACGATTATCCATGCAAAGATTTTAGTACTACAAGTGCCTCAGGAGTGATTTTAAATAAATTCTCCAAGAATCGAGGTACTCCTGATGCACAAGGATTTCTGCTGGATTGGCCCGGTTTTATAGATTGCAAATATAGTTCTGGCTGGATGGAAGGGTGTTTTGTTACCTGTATAGGTCTTGGGCCTTGAAAAAGACAAGTTGGAAGGTAAGCAGGTAACAATTGTACTATTCATCCAAATTTAGAAGGGAATTCCTGGAAGCGGAGGATTTGATCAAATTACTTTTAATTTGTTGCCACTTTTTTAATCCAGGTATATTCAAATTTTTTAAATGGGTCTGAGTGTTGAAATTTTTCCTTTAAAACATCACCGTAACTGTTGTCTCCTTTGATTGCAGTAATGTCCATTAAGATAAAATCAGAAAGGTTTTTGAATTCGGGCAATTCGTTAATTAAGTCATCATGGAAAGATTTGATGCTTAACTCGTTTCCTTCACCGTTTACTTCCCATTTTATTTCAATCCCATAATTGAAAAATTGAGAATAGGAAGCACGCCAACGGTTGTGGGAGAAATTAGTAGAAAAACGAAATGCAGTAATAGGGTTGGATTCAATCCCAATATTGTATCCTTCTGGCATCTGAATAGACTGGGGGGACTCTCCTATTTTGTGAAACCCTATACTTTCCAAAGCATTTTTCTCTGCCCAAACGCTGGTTTCGTATACTTCAAACTGATTAAGATAGCCTAATTTGATATACTCAGGCATGGGGTAGGGATTGTTTCCGATTTGATCAAAGTTGAGTACGAATTGATTCTGCCAGTCTCCCGCATCCTTTTTCAGATTGACGATTTTATAATTGAACCGTTGATAGTTTTTAGAGGGTATAGATACTTCTTTATCAAAACGGTTTAATTTAGAAAATTCATACGTAGAAACACTGAATTTTTCTGGTCTATTGAAAAACGTATAGCCAATTTCTCCGCTCATTGTTTTTGCAGTGAGCAGGTGTTCCACAGAGGAAGCAAAGTAAGCTGCCTGGGTATATATTGAGTTTGAGTTTGCAGTCCCATTGCGGGATACAATGCCATGGTCTGTAGATACCATGCAAGAACTCAATGTTAAATGATGGCTTACATACATAACGAATGAGCCATCACCAAGCAGGTGATCCTCCCTTTTGGTATTTCCCACTTCTATTTGTCTATCGTTTACATTACTATATGTCTCCAGGCCGATGATTTTTCTTCCTCCAACGAATTTACTTTTAAGTACAGTCAAGTGGTATTTTCGGTTTTTTTCCACCTCAAGACTAAGGGTGGAACCGTTACGAAAACTGGAAAAAGATATAGGAATGCCATCTTCGGTATGGGTCATAACAATGCCAGTCTCTGTGCCCACTAAAGTATTTGAGGACACTTTTAGCACAAGTAATTCTGTTTCCAATACACGATTTGGCTCTTCCATATCCGTACATGCACCAAAAATGAGCGGGATAAAAAGAAAAAGAAAAAGTTTTTTCATATAGTGTGTTTGAGTGAAATTTTTAGAAAAGCCAAAGTTTAAATTTTCATCCGAAAAAGTAAATATATTTTTCTGTTTAAGTAAGGGCGGGTTGGAAAATTTTTGATTCAAAGCCAAATCGCATTTCTTGGACAAGCCATAAAATCCTATATTCTGGCAGTCAAATATGATCGAAGCCAGATTTTTATAGGGATCCCATAAATGACTCGGTTAACTTTATTTTAGCAGGATTGATGCATTAAAAAAAAACCTAGAAAAATTTCTTGTTGCGTTTAGATTGATTCTTACGTCTTGTATAGTATATGCTTATATGTGAAAAAATTCTTGTTATTCATCAATCCTATTTCCACACAATTGGTAAAACTATCATGAACAAGCTGGGCGTTTCTATTTTGGTGTTACTGGTCTTTTTTGTGGTTCACACCTCACAAGCCCAAAATTCTTTCTACGGGAAAATATATTACGGTATTTCCGATGCTGCAATGCTAGCAAAGGAAGAGATGATTGGAGGAGGAATAATAGGGTATGATCCAGAGGGGTTTAGGGAGTACGGTTTTTTGGTAGGAAAAGAATTGGGTAAGAAATGGGCAATTGAGGCTGGATTAGGTTTTGCTGCAGCAGATATGAAATATAGACTTGGTCACAGTAACAAAATGCATTCTGTCCAGGAGTTGACCGTGCTTACTCCATTCGAAAGATTTCAAATGACTAGTATACCAGTTTTAATGCGTTATTCCATTTTTCCATTTTTGTATGTGAATGCGGGTCCTATGTTGGATATTCAGCGGTCAGGGAATTCTACCTATACCCAATCTGGATTGGGTTACCTTGTGGGAATCGCTGCCGAACATTATTTCAACAAAGTAGGTTTCTTTGTCCATCCCCATTTCAAAAGACATGCAACAATTCCCTTTGAATCCACAAACTACAACCTGAATGAATTTGGGTTACAATTTGGAATGGGATACAAGTTTTGATTATGAAAAATGGCCTCACATTTCTTCTTCTAACAGTCCTTTTATTAAGCTGCGAAAAGCAATGGGATGATCCCATTCCCGAGGGTGCAACTCTTAGCATACCACGGCTGATTGCCAATCTGAATGAAGAAGGGAAGATATTACTTGAATGGGACTTCCACAGAATATGTGAGAAATGGACCTGTGATCGTGTTATAGAAGGAAGTCGTTATGAGGTTTTTGTTAAGTATCCAGGGGAAAATGATTTTGTAAGTTTGGCGCGGATAGGTAGAAATGAAAATGAATATATGGTTCCGAATGCTGAATTTGGAAAGCCATATGAATTTTATATCACCTCACATCGTGCTGGCCAAGAAACGACTTCAAATACAGTGATGACTGTTCCCAATTCTTTTCCTGAATATGAAGCTATCATAGAAATGGAGAATTGGAATGCGATAAATTATCCAAAGGTAAATATCCAAGGTGATAAGGTAGCATATATTTCAAACTATCGATTGATCGAATCAGGCCCAGAATATGGTATTTCAAGTCTTTTTCTAAAAGACCTGACAACGGGCCACA
The DNA here is from genome assembly GCF_003003005.1 of Mongoliibacter ruber. GTDB lineage: Bacteria > Bacteroidota > Bacteroidia > Cytophagales > Cyclobacteriaceae > Mongoliibacter > Mongoliibacter ruber. The sequence continues at coordinate 89,283 of NZ_PVTR01000009.1, read as the reverse complement.
CTGAGATGATTAGAGAGCAATGTTATCATCCTCAGTGGTCAAGAGATGGAAGTCGGCTGGTATATGGTACCTCAGACGGGCTAAACCAAGTTGCTGAAGGATATACTCCAATTCACTTGGAAATCTATGATTTAGGGACTAAGGAAATCAGTCTGTTGAAAGACGGTTCTCATCACCATTATTTCCCAACTTTTGCTAAGGACGACCAATCGCTGTTATTTATGTCGGATTCTTTGGAAAGAAAAGTGTTTGGATTGTGGAGACTAAACAATGACGCTGATTCGGAAGTGCTTTTGCCGGAAATCAGACAATCATCTCAATTTTTAAGTTTGCGATATCATACAAGTATGGATGTTTCCTCATTTTCTGATTTGGTCTCGGTGGATATTCGACAAGAAGTTGATAACAGACAAATATTCAATATTTTCCGCATTGATCTTAACAATGGTCCTCAAATGTCAGACCTAGTGGTTTCTCCTTGGAATGATACTTCTTCTTCATTTTCACTTTTTCAGGAGAATTTGCTTGCATTTGTATCTGATAGATCCGGAAGAGGTCAGGTCTGGGTATTGAATATGTTAAGTGGAAAACTTAAGCAGGTTTCATTTCTAAAGGAGGATTTTCTCATTACTTCATATGGAAATATAATTAGTTGGGTAGATCAGGGACAAAGTCTTGCCTTTCCTGTTTCCAATCCAACAGGTGAGCGAAAACTAATTAAAATAAAAATTCCAAATTGAATAATTGGGTAGGGGTAAGTCTTTTACAACTGATATGGGAAATAAAATCTAAAACATGAAAAAATCGTTAGCAATTCTTATAATCGCAGTTTTTGTCTTTGGCTGTGTTGACGATGAATTAAAGGTAGATTTGGATGTGAACCAGGAATTAGCCTTTGAGGGCACTTTTCAAACTAGTGGCTCTGATGAGGATCTTTTTGAAGAGGTAGCCTTGAAAATATCAAATGGCTTTTATAAAACTACCACAAGTTTACCCTTTGGGTATGGAGCCGGCAAGCTAGAGGTTTCTGGAAATTCAATTAACTTTATTGATACTTTGTTTTTTCCCGTGCCCGCCTTATTTGGTCCTTCTTATGTTTTGAGTGGGGAACATCATTATGAATATAATGGCCAACAATTGAAAATTTGGCGCACCAAAAATGTAGGAAGTATAGAATATAATTTAAGAATAATGGAGTGAGTACTTGATTTTCCCTTATTATTCACACTTCGAAATACTCCCTTAAAGGTAATTTATATACCCTTTTACCCAATAGTGAAGACAAGGCATTAATGATGGCTGCTGCGACTGGCCCTTGCGCTGCTTCTCCGGCGCCAAGAGGTTTTTCTTCCGGTCGGTTGATGACATGGACTTTTACTTCAGGGGTTTGTTTGGTGCGCAGGATCGGATAGGAGTTCCAGTCTTTACTCAAAATCCCCCTTTCATCATATCTTACTTCTTCCAAAAGCGTCCAACTGGCAGACTGGATCATACCTCCTTCGGTTTGATTGATAAGTCCATCAGGGTTGATACATTGCCCGGCATCAATGACTCCTGTGAGTCTTCTTAAGTGGAATTCCTTTTTCTCATGATGGACTTCTACCTCTGCCAGCACGGCAAAGTAAGCTGCTGAGTTTTTGTACTTGGCAAAGGCTATTCCGTAACCCGTATTGCTTTGTTGGATTCGGTTATGATAATCGGTTTCCTTAGCCAGTTTGTCCAATACCGCTATTGCCCTTGGGTCATCCAGGTTGTTTTTTCTGAATTCAATTGGGTCTTCATCTGCCAGATTTGCCAATTCATCCATAAAAGATTCCAAAGCAAATATATTTCCATAAGCACCCAAACCTCTCAGGGCTGAAGTCCGGAGAGGCCCGTCATAATTGTATAATTGCAATCTTTTAGAGGATATGTTGTATAGAGGTGTGGCATTCCGGTAGGATCCTCCAGAAAACCCTCCTTTTTTGAACTCAAATGAGTTTTCTAAATGTCTGGCAGATATATAATGGCCGGCATTTCCATTCGGTCTTGTGCTATGGGTGTCGGACCAGATATGCGTATCCCAAGTGGTGATGAGTCCTTGACTGTCTATTCCTGCCTGTAACTCAATCCTCATGGCAGACCCATAAGGTTCCCACATGTGTTCATCCTCCCGCATCCACTGTAACCGGACTGGAGCGTCAGGGTAATGCTTGGCAATCAGTGCAGCCTCTGCCGATACATCATCTGCACCATTGTGCCCATAACATCCCGATCCTGGCATTCCTATGCACCTGATATTTTCTTTTTCTATGTCAAAAAGGTCAGATAAAGTAGCCTGAAGTGGATAGACGCCTTGAGTTGGTGACCATACCGTCAGCTGCCCTGACTCCCATTGCGCCACAGCACAGGAAGGGCCAGTGGAGCCGTGCATGTGATAAGGTCTTAAATAAGTTGCTTTGTGCTTTTTTGAAGATTGGTTGATCTTTTGAATAATACCTGGACTATCTTCAATTACCTGAGCTGCTTGAGCATTTTGCTTGAGGTCCTCAAAAAGATTTTTAGGTAGGACTTTTATTTCGGTTAATTCCCATTCAGCTGATTCCTTGAGCTGTTGCCAAGCATTTATGGCTTGGAATTCTCTGGTAGCAATGACTGCTAAAAAAGATCCGTCCCTAATTGTTTTAAGGACTCCTGGCATTTCGTGGACTGTTTGCAAATCAACATTCTTTAGCTTTGCTCCATAAGCAGGTGGATGGATTACCCTTGCGTGTACCATACCTGGAAGTCTGAGGTCATGGACAAAATGCGCTTCGCCCTTGACAAGCTTTTTGATGTCTTCTCTTGGTATTGCCTGGCCGATTAAACTGTGGTCTTTTGGAGACTTGATTGGGGCATTCCCACTTATTTTCGCTTCATAATAGGTTCCATCTAACAACTCCCAGTAACTGCTTTCTTGTCCATTTGGACCTGTTATCACACCATTTTTTACTGTCAGATGAGATTTTTCTGTGTTCCAGTTGGATGCTATGATATTTAGCAGAAAATCTCGGGCTTCAGCGGCTGCCTCTCTAATAGCTTTGCCACTCCCTTCCACTGAGTTACTGCCTGCTGTATATCCTTCATTGGCGGTCTGGCCAGTATCCCCATTTATGATGTGGCACTTTTCCATTTCAATATCCAACTCTTCGGCAGCAATCTGCATCAAGGTTGTTCTGATTCCCTGCCCTAGTTCTTGTTTACCTGTCAAAACCGTCAAATGTCCCTCTGCATCCAGCCTTATCCAAGAATCAATCAAGTCACGGTTGATATGTGCCCTTTCAGGAATTCCATCATAAGTATTGTATGAGACTTCATTTTCTGTGGTGCTGCAGGATGAGAAAGGAAATAAATTGAAGCCAATTATAAGGTGCCCTGTATTTTTCAGAAAATCACGCCTGTTGGTTTTAAAGATATCCATGCCTTAAAATTTTGAATGCGTTTCAGATGCTTTTTTCACAGCCCTTATAAATCTGCTATGGGTGCCACAGCGGCAGATAACTTTATCCAATGCTATTCTGATTTCATCTTCATTTGGTTTGGCGTTTTTCTTCAGCAAAGCGAGTCCAGCTATCAACATGCCGTTTAGACAGTAGCCACATTGGGCTGCCTGTTCATTAAAAAAAGATTCTTGTAAAGGGTGAAGTTTATCCCCGTCTGCAAGTCCTTCAATGGTAATAATATCCATTTCCTGAAAATTTTGGCAAGGCTGAAGGCATGTAGGCATAGCTTCTCCGTCAGCCAAAACAAAACAGGTACCACATTGCTGAAGTCCACAACCGAATTTGGAGCCATTTAATCCAAACTCCTCTCTCAAGACATATAGTAAGGGTTCTTGCGGGTTGATGTCTAACACTTTCTCAACACCGTTTATTTTTAAAATAAGGGCCATAAGGATTGAATTGCTTGAATTGGAATAAATTAGCTATTATCAGCCCATATTCCAATACCTTCTTTGTAGAAGGAGCAATCCATTGATGAGATTAGGTATCTTATTTGTATTTATATGACTCCTATAGATACTTCCATGGGGATTTCCATATCTACTTTACCTTCAAATGGGGCTGGTCCTACATATTTAAAGTCCATTGAAAAAGTAACTCTGGGATTTTCCAAAAATAATTGTGTGATGCTATTGGCGACGTTATCCGGTAGCGGCAAGCTTACGGCATTTTCTTCTGCTGAAGAAACGGGTGGTACGATTATCTCGATTGTTTGCGAAGGTTTGTCTGGATTGGCGAAGAGTATTTTACCGCTTATAATTCCTGCATCTTGAGAGATTCTTGCTCCATCAGTGACAAGTTCACCACTAAAAGTCAGTAGTACTTCTTTGAATTGTATATCCAAAAGTTCAGATACCCCAGCCCTAATTTCACTAGGGAAGCTATCATCAGTAAGGTCGATGTCTTCTTGTCGATTGATCAAGAAAGGTGATGGTTCAGTATATTCTCCTTCCGGTATAATGATGTCAAAGGATTCCTTGAATGTTGTAGAATAAGAGGTATTGAGAAGATCGCCTACAAGATCGCAGGAAGAAAAAAGAAAAATCAGTATGATTGGTAAGTGTTTATTTTTCATGTGCTTATATCATAAGTTAAGGTTAAAAGTTACCTTTTCTTAGTAAAAAATCCTTGAGCAAATGAGCGAGAGTATAAGGTGAATGATTATCTAGGCTTCACCAATTATTTAAAAAAATATCCAAGGTGAAAATATTTGCCAATAAAAAAAGCATCCCCTTTTTAGAGATGCTTTTATGAATTGGAGGTCGAGAGCGGATTCGAACCGCTGTACAAGGTTTTGCAGACCTCTGCCTAGCCACTCGGCCACTCGACCTTTTTGAATCGGAATGCAAATGTATGGATATTCGCCTTTTTTGCAAAAACAAGTTCATTTTTAAATTCAAGTATATTTCTCTAAAGTTTATACTGGATAAAAATATCCTGATTCATGTGCCATGTTCAGAATGCTTCCGTCAGTATAAAAGGTTGTGTAATATGATTTATTTATAATGATTCTAAATTGATTTTGAAGGAAAAATTAAATTTGTAATATATTGTAATACAATGACTTACTATTCAATTACAGCTGTTTACAGATTGCTGACTTGTATTGCATACGAGTTTGAAAATAAGAATTGGGGTAGTACATTTGCAATGTTTATTCAAAACCGTGCATTAAACTGTTTAATTAAGTATAAATATGTCGATCAATCGCTCGTTATCACGTGTTCCGATGAAAATAAGCACCCTAGTGATGCTTTTATTCCTGAGTTTAGGAACACAAGTCTTTGCGGCTCACCCTGATGTTTCTGATGCTGAAGAAGCTATCGCAGCAGGGAAGTCGATTTTCAATGCCAATTGTAGGACTTGTCATAGGTTGGACCAAAAGAATGTCGGACCGGCATTAAGAGGGGTTACTGACAGACATTCCATAGATTGGACTAAAAGCTTTATCAGAAACTCTCAAGCTTTGATTGCTTCTGGAGATGCTGAGGCTGTGGCCATCTACAATGAATACAATCAGTTGGCCATGCCAGCTCATGAATTCTTGTCTGATGATGATCTATTGAACCTGCTTGCCTATGTGGAATATGGCGACAAAGCCGATCCTGCAGCCGCAGCTGCCGGTGGTGAAGGTGCTGAAGGCGGTGTTGCCGGAGGTTCTGGTGTTCCAAGCGAATACTTGACAATCATTCTTGGGGTATTGGTTTTAGTCCTTGTACTTATCCTAGTAGTACTTGGTTTGATTATTTCAATCCTTACCAAGTATCTTAATACCCAAAACCTTGAAGAAGATGATCAGGCTTTTGTAAATCAAAAGTATGATTTCGCTAAAGTTTTCAAGTCTGATGCAATGATCATTATTGTCACGACTATAGTAATTGCTTTAGTGGCCAAAACGGCAATTGATGAACTTTACACAGTAGGTGTTCAACAAGGTTATGCACCAAAGCAACCAATCGCTTTCTCTCATGAACTTCATGCTGGACAATATGAGATGCAGTGTCAGTATTGCCATACAGGTGTAGAACTTGGAAAATCAGCGAATATCCCATCTGCTAATATATGTATGAACTGTCATATGCACATTCAGAATGTTGGAGGTAAAGATGGTATCTCTCCTGAAATCCAAAAAATATATAATGCTGTAGACAATGATCAGCCTATTGAATGGGTGAGGGTTCATAACCTTCCAGATTTGTCATATTTCAACCACGCACAGCACGTGGCTGTGGGCGGAGTGGAGTGTCAAACTTGTCACGGTCCTATAGAGGAAATGGAAGTAGTATATCAGCATAGTTCTTTGACTATGGGATGGTGTATTGATTGTCACAGACAGACAAATATCCGTTTTGAGAAAAATGAATACTACGATAAATTGGTGCAATTACATAGCGATTCTAAAGACCCACTGAAAGTAAAAGATATCGGTGGATTGGAATGTGCAAAGTGCCATTATTAATATAAATAAATTCAGAACTTACTTTTCTTGAATATACAATGAAGGAAAATAAAAAGACCTATTGGAAAGGGCTAGAGGAACTCACAAACGATCCGGAGTTTGTAAAAAATGCAGATAGAGAATTTCCTGAAGGGCCATCCTCATTGGGTGGTGAAGAAGGATCTTCCAGGAGAGATTTCCTTAAATTAATGGGATTTAGCCTTGCAGCTGCTTCTCTTGCCGCTTGCGAAGCGCCGGTAAGAAAAGCCATTCCTTATGTCAACAAGCCTGTTGATATCAATCCATCCATTCCAAATTATTATGCTTCTACGTTTGCTTCAGGTGGAGATTATGCCTCCATTGTAGTTAAAACCAGAGAAGGAAGGCCTATCAAAATTGATGGTAACGAACTTTCTCCTATTAACGGAAAGGGAGTAAATTCTATCGTGGAAGCCTCTGTTTTGTCTCTATATGATAAACAAAGACTTGCTGGACCTTACATAAATGGTGAGAAATCAGATTGGTCAACGCTTGATAGCCAATTGAAGTCAAGCTTGGCTTCAGCAGGTGCTGTTAAGATTGTGACCAACACAGTTCTTTCCCCATCTACTCAGAAAGCTTTGGATACTTTTGCAGAAGCAATGGGTGCTGAAGTGATTACCTATGATCCGATTTCTAATTATGGAATACTCAAGGCCGCAGAGACAACTTATGGTGTCGCTGGCTTGCCTACTTATAAATTTGACAATGCAAAAGTCATTGTGAGTTTTGGTGCTGACTTTTTAGGTACCTGGATTTCTCCTATTGAATTTGCAAAGCAATATGTAAAAGGAAGAAAAATCTCAAGCGAAAACAGGACAATGTCCAGACACTTTCAGTTTGAGACCAACTTGTCTTTGACAGGTGCAAATGCTGATTACAGAACGCCAATCAAACCTTCTCAATCTGGTCTTGCAGTTTTGGCGCTTTATAACGCCTTAGCGAGAAAAGCTGGTGCAGCAACAGTTTCTGGTGGAGCTGTAGAAATTGCACATCTTGATCAGGCTGCCAATGAGCTATGGGCAAACAGAGGAAATTCGATTGTTGTTTCTGGGTCCAATGATCCAAACGTTCAGATTGTAATCAATGCAATCAATGACCTTTTGGGCAACAATGGCAAATCAGTTGATTTTTCAAAGCCATCTTATTTCAGAAAAGGGGATGATGACAAAATGAATAAGTTTGTTTCAGACCTAAATGCAGGTAGAGTTGGAGGAGTTATTTTCTATAACTGTAATCCTGTATATGACTTTGCAAAAGGTGCTGAAATTGAAGAAGGTATTTCAAAAGCAAAAGTTTCTGTAGCGACAAATGGTACCATGGATGAAACCTCATCATTGGTTCAATATATCGCTCCAGACCATCACTATTTGGAATCTTGGAATGATTTCAATCCTAGAAGCGGTGAGTACAGTTTGTCTCAGCCAACCATTTCACCATTGTTTGATACTAGACAAGCCCAGGAATCATTCCTGATTTGGTCTGGAGAAGACACAAACTATTTTGATTTCTTACAAGAAAACTGGACTACTTCTCTTATGGGAATTCAGTCTGAAATCACAGATAGTCAAGAGTTTTGGGATAGATCACTTTATAATGGTGTCTATTCTGTCGAATCTGAAAGCGTAGAAGTCACTGGTAGCGGAGACGTTTCTGCAGCTGCTTCAGCTCTAGGAAGGACTTATAAAGCGGATAATGCGGGTGCTGAATTAGCCATTTACACAAAAATAGGAATTGGTAATGGTTCGTTTGCGAATAACCCTTGGTTACAAGAAATGTCCGACCCAATTTCAAAAGCTACTTGGGATAACTATTTGACAGTATCTCAAAAGTGGGCCAAAGATAACGGCGTCAAAATGGTCGAAGGTGCTACTAAGAAAGCAAAAATCACTGTCGGTGATAAAACCTTGATTGTACCGGTATTGGTACAGCCAGGTCAAGCTGATGGTACTTTTGGTCTTGCACTAGGATATGGAAGAACTAAAGCCGGTAGAGTTGCTGATGGTGTTGGTGTCAATGCTTATGCGTTGTTAGATTCATCAAAAGGCTTTACAAATTATGATGTCACTGAAGGTGTCAGTGTTGAAATTACAGGTGATTCATACAAAATAGCACAGACGCAAACTCATCAGACCTACATGGGAAGAGAGTTTGTGATCCAAGAAGCTACTTTAGCTGATTATAAAGAAGATACATCTGCAGGAAGATATAAGCCAAAAGTTTACAAAGAAGGCGAATTCGTAAAGCCATCTAAAGTATCTCTTTGGGAAGGGCATAAATATAGTCAGCACCATTGGGGCTTAGCTATCGATATGAACTCTTGTATTGGTTGTGGAGCATGTACTGTTGCTTGTCAAGTTGAAAACAACGTGGCAGTAGTAGGAAAGCAGGAAGTACTGAACAGAAGAGAAATGGCCTGGATTAGAATAGACAGGTATTACAGTTCTCCAGAAGGCTCTAGCTCAAATAGTGAATTGGAGAGAGCTGCAGACAATCCTGAGGTTACGTTTCAGCCAATGATGTGTCAGCATTGTAATAATGCTCCATGTGAGACAGTTTGTCCAGTCGCTGCAACAACGCACTCTTCTGAAGGTCTCAACCAAATGACTTATAACAGATGTATTGGTACTAGATATTGTGCCAATAACTGTCCTTATAAAGTAAGAAGGTTTAACTGGTTCAAATACCATGATAACAAAGATTTCTCGGCTGTGAATGTGGCTCAGAATGATGATCTTGGTAAGATGGTATTGAATCCGGATGTTACTGTTAGGGCTAGAGGTGTAATTGAAAAATGCTCTATGTGCGTACAGAGAATTCAGCTTGGTAAATTAACTGCCAAGAAGGAAGCTAGAAAAGTACAAGACGGAGAAATCAATACTGCTTGTGCCTCTGCATGTCCTACTGATGCCATTGTGTTCGGTGACATGAATGATCCAAACAGTAAGATTACGGAGATGCTCAAAATCGAAGAAAATACCATTTCTGCATTGAAAGAGGTAAATGAAGATAGGGCTTATCACGTATTGGAAGAGATCAACGTCAGTCCAAACGTATGGTATTTTACCAAAATCAGAAATAAGGAAAAATCAGAAGCGTAATAATAATTTTATAAGATATGCAAGTTACTTCATCCGTACGTGAGCCGCTGATTACCGGCGGAAAAACCCTGAAAGACGTCACACATGATATCTCTAGGCAGGTCGAAGGCAAACCAAGTATGCTTTGGCTATTGGCGCTTTTGGTATCTGTAGGTGCATTGGCTCTTGGATTTATTGCCTTAGCCGCGACCCTTTGGGAAGGTATCGGAATGTGGGGCCTTAACAAGACCATTGGTTGGGCTTGGGATATTACCAACTTCGTATGGTGGGTTGGTATTGGTCACGCTGGTACATTGATTTCCGCAGTTTTATTGTTGTTCAGACAGAAATGGAGAATGGCAATTAACAGAGCTGCAGAAGCGATGACAATTTTTGCCGTAATCTGTGCTGCAATGTTCCCAATTATTCACATGGGTAGGCCATGGTTAGGTGCTTATTGGGCACTTCCATTACCGAATACATTTGGATCTCTTTGGGTAAACTTCAACTCACCACTTCTTTGGGATGTATTCGCTATTTCAACATACTTCTCTGTATCGTTGGTGTTTTGGTACATTGCTTTGATACCTGATTTTGCTACTATTAGAGATAGAGCAACTGGATTAAGAAAAGTTATCTATAGTGCCTTGGCTTTTGGTTGGGATGGTGCTGCAAAAACATGGAGCAGATTTGAAACTGTGTCTTTGATTCTTGCAGGTCTCGCAACACCTCTTGTACTTTCTGTACACACAATTGTATCATTTGACTTTGCTACTTCGGTAATCCCAGGATGGCATACCACAATTTTCCCTCCATACTTCGTTGCTGGTGCGATTTTCTCTGGTTTTGCCATGGTACTTACGTTGATGATTGTCACTAGAAAAGTATTTAAACTAGAAGATTACATCACTATTGGCCATATTGAATTGATGAACATCGTTATCATCATTACAGGTTCTATAGTAGGTATTGCATACATTACTGAGTTCTTTATTGCTTGGTATTCCGGTGTTGCAGCTGAGCAGTATGCATTCGTCAATAGGGCTTTTGGTCCATATTGGTGGGCATATTGGTCTATGATGACATGTAATGTGATATCGCCTCAATTATTTTGGTTTAAGAAAATCAGAACATCTATCGTACTTACATTTATCTTGTCTCTTGTAGTAAACATAGGAATGTGGTTTGAACGATTTGTAATTATCGTAACATCTCTTCATAGAGATTTCTTGCCATCTTCTTGGGCAATGTTCTACCCTACATGGGCTGATGTTGGTGTTTATCTATTTACTTTCGGATTGTTCTTCACTCTTTTCTTCCTTTTCGCGAAGTTCTTCCCAGTAATCAATATGTTCGAAATTAAATCAATCATTAAATCTTCATCCACTAAACAATCTAAATAAGCATGGAAAGAGATAAAAATTTTATCCTCGGGGTGTATGACGATGAGGATGTATTAATGGACGCTGTGACGCAGATTAGAAAAACAGGTGTGAAAATTCACGAAGTTTATTCTCCTTTTCCTGTTCACGGTTTAGATGAAGTTTTGGGATATAGAAGAAGTAGACTCCCAATTGCCGCATTTATTTTCGGACTTATTGGTACTACATTGGCTTTGACGATGCAGTTCTATATGATGAAATTTGATTGGCCAATGATTATTGGTGGTAAAGACCATGCTTCTTTACCGGCATTTATCCCCGTTACATTTGAACTTACAGTTCTTTTGGCAGCATTCGGTATGGTAGGTGTCTTTATGGTTGCAAGTAATTTGAAACCTTGGGGACAAGCTAGAATATTTGATCTCCGTATTACAGATGACAAGCATGTCATGGCGATAGACTTGGCTAATAATGCTAGTATTGGAGAAGAGAAATTAGCTGATGTGCTTAAGCTTACCGGTGCCACCGAGGTCAATAAAAAAAGTTTTGAATAGGTAAATGGAAGTTATGAAAATCAAACAATATCTATATACAATCGCTCTAGCAGGTTTTGCCTTTGGTGTAGCATCTTGTGGTGCTTCAGGTGATCATCCTGGTTATGAGTATGCACCTCAGATGTACAACTCTGTTGCCTATGAGCCCCTTTCTCAAATTCAAAATGAGGAAGAGGGAAGTTGGTTGTCAAGCCGTGAAGACGGTAAAGGTGAGTTTTTCAACAGTAACACCAACAACCCTCATGGAATGAACATGAGAGAGCCTGTAGCGAATACTGTCCCTAGAAACAGAGATGGTTATCTTCCTTATAGACTTAAGACTTTTGAGTTGGAAAAAGCTGCAGAAATGCAGAGTCCGATTGAAGCTACAGATGAAGTTATCGCGGAAGGTAGAGTGCTATATACCCAGTATTGCGCTACTTGCCATGGACCGGGCGGTGAAGGTGATGGAAAGGCCGGCGAAGTAGTCGGTGGTGTTGCCAACCTTAAAGGTGGTGCATACATTGATCTTCCTGAAGGTCATATTTTTCATGTGATCATGAAAGGTAAAGGACGTATGGGAGCGCACGGTTCTCAAATCCCTCAAGAGAGGATTTGGAAAATTGTTCACTATGTTAAACAAGAAATTCAGAAACAATAATCATGGCTCATAGCACTACAAACTACAATTTGGATCAAAAATTTGAGTTCACAGCAGCGCTGAAGAAGTCAATCATGACGGTATTGGTAATAGGTGCCGTTATACTTGCAATTGGTATCGTGATGGCCATGTTTGGTGGAGGTCATGACCATGCGGAAGGTGGAGATCATGCCTATCACTGGTACCAGCGTTTGTTCGCCAATCTCTGGATTAACAATGTTTACTTTACAGGAATAGCCGTCATTGGTGTCTTTTTCTTTGCCATCCAATATGCAGCTCAAGCTGGCTGGTCAGCCGGAATATTAAGAGTTATGCTTTCTTTCGGATATTGGTTGCCTTTCGCAGCTGGATTGATGATCGTAAGTTTTTTCATTGTGAACCATGATTTATTTCACTGGACTCATAGTGACCTCTTTGATCCTAATGATTCTCATTATGATAAAATTATTGATGGAAAAGGAAGTTATTTCTACTGGCCAATGGAAAAAGGAACGTTTCCTTTATTCTTTGTTATCAGGCTTGTAGTATTCTTTGGATTCTGGGTGTTTTTCTTTAATAAATTGAAAAACCTTTCTTTTGAAGAAGATATTCACGGTGGTACTAGCTATTGGGGTCAAATTAGAAAATGGTCTGCTATTTTCTTGATATTTTTCGCAGTGTCTTCTTCCATTTCTGCATGGGATTGGGTAATGTCGATCGATACACACTGGTTTTCTACTATGTTCGGATGGTATGTATTTGCATCTTGGTTTGTAGCTGGCCTTTCTGCCATCACCCTAGTAGTGGTATTTCTTAGAGAAAGAGGCTATTTGGAAATGGTGAATGAAAACCATATTCACGATCTTGGTAAGTTTGTTTTTGCTTTCTCTATATTCTGGACATACATCTGGTTTTCTCAGTTTTTATTGATCTATTATGCCAATATTCCTGAGGAGTCTGTATACTTTGTTGAAAGGTTGGAAAGTGACGTGTATAGCCCGTTCATTTTTGTAAATCTAGTTCTAAACTTCTTTCTACCCTTCCTTGTTCTTATGACAAGAGATGCAAAAAGACACGCAATCTTCTTAAAGGTGGTTTGTTCTCTAATTATCCTTGGTCACTGGTTTGATTTCTTCTTAATGGTACAACCAGGTACACTTGGACAAAACGGCGGATTTGGTTTAATGGAATTGGGAATGTTTTTGGTTTATGGTTCTGCAGTTGCCTTAGTGGTGCTCGGTGGATTAGCTAAAAAACCTCTGATTGCTAAAAACCATCCGATGTTGGAGGAAAGTTATCATCATCATATTTAATTATCCGAAAAGTTTAAAATTATGTACGGATTTCTTATTGCTGTAGGTACCCTTTTATTACTGTCCATTATTTGGATGGTATACAGGATCCAGACACTCGTTTCAGTTGTAAAAGGGAGTGATAAAAAAATTGCTTCCGGTAGCAACAAAATTAATGCTTTGATGTTCGTCTTCTTCTTGATTGGAGCTACCATCCTAATGTTTTGGTATTCCATTAAGGAATTTGATAACTATCAGCTTCCTATTGCCTCAGAACATGGTGTAATTACCGATCAATTGTTTTGGGTAACTATGGCTGTTACAGGAGTTGTGTTTATCATTACACACATTCTTCTTTTCTGGTTTCCATACAAGTACCAATGGAAAGAAGATAGAGTTGCTACTTTCTATCCAGATAACAATAAACTAGAGGTTTTGTGGACCATTGTTCCTGCGATTGTTTTGACCTTTTTGGTTATCGGTGGTTGGAGAGCTTGGTCAGACATAACTGCTCCAGCTCCCGAAAATTCACATGTTGTTGAAATCTTGGGTTATCAGTTTGCTTGGGAGGTTAGATACCCTGGCATGGATAATACATTAGGTGAGCATGATTACAGATTAACATCTGCGACTAATGTATCTGGTGTTGACTTCACTGACAAAAATTCTCTAGATGATTTTATGTCACCAGTGGTAGTAATTCCAAAAGGAGAGCCAGTATTGTTCAAAATCAGAGCTCGTGATGTTTTGCATTCAGTATTTGCGCCACACATGAGACTTAAAATGGACGCAGTGCCTGGTATGCCGACTAGATTTTGGTTTACACCTACCAAGACTACTGAAGAAATGCGCAGAGAGACAGGTAATGATGAGTTTGTGTACGAAATCGCTTGTACAGAGATTTGTGGCCGTGGTCATAACGCGATGAGAAAAGAAATTCGTGTAGTTGAGCCTGATGAATTCAGAAAATGGATGTCTGAGCAGAAACCATATATTGTCAACAACCCATCATTGGTTGAAGGCCTTCCTGCAGATTTGAAAGAATTAGCTGAAATTACCATCAGCGAACATAAGTAATTAAATTAAATAATTATGGCAACAGCTAGTGTAGCTTCTCATAGTGATGCAGCTCACGATCATCATGATCACGAGCATCACGACAATTTTATCACCAAGTACATTTTCAGTACTGACCATAAAATGATCGGTAAGCAATTTCTGGTTACTGGTATTTTTTGGGCAATAATTGGAGGTCTTTTATCATTGATATTTAGACTTCAATTGGGTTTTCCAGATATGAGTCTAGAATGGTTGCGGCCTATTCTAGGTGGATGGATTACTCCGGACGGTGCACTTGATCCAGAATTTTATCTTGCATTGGTGACGATGCACGGCACTATAATGGTATTCTTTGTTCTTACAGCAGGTCTGTCAGGAACATTCTCAAATTTCCTTATCCCATTGCAAATTGGGGCAAGGGATATGGCATCTGGCTTTATGAACATGTTGTCTTACTGGTTCTTCTTTGTATCCGGAGTGATTATGTTCATCTCTCTATTTATCGAGACAGGTCCTGCTGGAGGTGGTTGGGTTGTTTATCCTCCTCTTTCTGCACTAGAGCAAGCAATTCCAGGTTCTGGTTTGGGTATGACATTGTGGTTAATAGCGATGACCTTCTTTATTGCTTCGTCTCTACTTGGAGGTATCAATTATATAACAACGGTTATTAACTTGAGGACAAAAGGTATGTCTTTCTCTAGATTGCCTTTGACAATCTGGGCTTTCTTCTTAACGGCTGTTATTGGTCTATTGTCCTTCCCTGTTTTGTTCTCTGCCGCTTTATTGTTGGTATTTGATAGAAGTTTCGGCACTAGTTTCTACCTATCTGATATTTATATTGGAGGCGAAGCTTTGCCAAATACTGGTGGTAGCCCTGTTTTGTATCAGCATTTATTCTGGTTCCTTGGTCACCCTGAAGTTTACATTGTATTGTTGCCTGCATTAGGTATTACTTCAGAGGTTATAGCTACCAATGCAAGGAAACCGATATTTGGTTACAAAGCCATGATTATTTCCATGCTTGGTATTACCATTCTATCGTTTGTAGTATGGGCTCACCACATGTTTGTTTCAGGGATGAATCCTTTCTTGGGTTCCATCTTTATGTTCTTGACATTAATTATTGCTATCCCATCTGCTGTAAAAGTGTTCAATTATCTGACAACATTGTGGAGAGGTAATTTGATCTTTACTCCTGGTATGTTGTTTTCAATTGGATTGGTTTCCTTCTTTATATCCGGTGGTTTGACCGGTATTTTCCTTGGAAACTCGGCAATTGATATTCAGCTACATGATACATACTTTGTAGTAGCTCACTTCCACCTTGTAATGGGTTCAGCCTCTTTCTTTGGATTGATGGCAGGTGTATATCATTGGTTCCCTAAAATGTTTGGTAGGATGATGGATGCTCGTCTTGGATATATCCATTTCTGGGCTACGTTTATCGGGGTATACTTAGTATTCTTCCCTATGCACTATATTGGTATTGCCGGCTTCCCAAGAAGATACTATTCTTGGACTGGCTTTGAATTTACCAACATGTATACTGATCTGAATTTGTTTGTTTCAGTCGCTGCGATTTTAACATTTGCTGCTCAATTGATCTTCTTATTCAACTTCTTCTATTCAATGTATAAAGGAAGAGTTGCGACACTTAATCCATGGAGATCAAACACATTGGAATGGACAACTCCTTTGCATCCACAGCATGGTAACTGGCCTGGAGAGATTCCATCTGTTTACAGATGGCCATATGATTATTCCAAGCCTGGAGCTGCTGAGGATTATATTCCACAAACAGTTCCGTTGTCCGCTACTCCTGAATCTAACTTGCCGCATGAGCAAGAATTGGTAAAATTAGAGAAGGAGATTATCGCTGATGAGGAGGCCGTTTTAGTCGCTAATGAATCTACAAATTCTTAAATCAATTAACAGCTTTCGCAGTATCAGTTTGATTACTGTGATAGCTGTTTATTTTCTGATATTAGTTGGAGGGATAGTCCGGAGCACAGGTTCTGGAATGGGATGTCCCGACTGGCCAAAATGTTTTGGGAGTTTGGTTCCGCCTACCAGCGTGAATCAGCTCCCAAACGATTATCAGGACATATACTTAGCCAAAAGGGTTGAGAAAAATAACAAGTTTGTTGCTCAGTTGGAAAGTTTAGGTTTTCAAAAGAAGGCTGACGAAATCAGGAATGATAAGTCGATTCTAATTGAAGAAGAGTTTAATCCCGTGAAAACGTGGATTGAATACTTGAATAGACTTGTTGGTGCTGTTATTGGTATACTTGTCTTATTGACAGTCTATAGGTCATTGTCTTTATGGAAAACAGATAAGACTATTACCATCATTTCAGTTTTCAATCTGTTCCTTGTTCTATTCCAGGCATGGATAGGGTCGATTGTTGTGTCTACCAACCTTCTTCCTTGGATGATAACTTTGCACATGGTTTTGGCTCTTGTCATAGTTTGTTTACTTCTATATACTTATTACAGGTCATATAGATTGGCTTTCAAGACTAATTATGCAACGGAAAAACCAAAAAGGCTTTACTATATTCTCTTAGTAGGCTTTGTTTTGATGCTTGTACAAATTGTACTTGGTACTCAAGTAAGGGAAGAGATAGATAAAGTTGCCTTTGAGCTTGGTTATTTGCTGAGATCTGAATGGGTGGATAGATTAGGTTTACCTTTCCTTATACATAGGTCTTATTCACTTGTATTATTGGGTATACATCTTCTATTTATTTATAAGGTTTATAAGTACTCGTTAAGAAAGACATTACTCTATAATTGGTCTTTGATTCTAGTAGGAATTATTGCAATTGAAATAGCTACAGGTGTTGGAATGGCTTATTTTGCTGTTCCCGCTTTTCTTCAGCCAATTCATTTGTTATTTGGTTCATTGATTATTGGCATTCAGTTTATATTGTTGTTACAGCTGAGTGACCAGAAAAAATTACAATTAGATACTTCAGTTCATGAGAACTATTAATATATCAGAACAGTCATTAATTGATGCTCTAGTTTTTAGGGTAAAAGCTTACTTAGAGTTGATTAAACTTAGGTTGTCAGCCTTGGTTACTTTCTCAGCTGTATTTGGTTTTATTCTAGGAGATACGGGAGCTATATTTTCATGGGTTGCGTTTTTTGCACTTATGATAGGAGGGTTTTTGATCACTGGAGCTTCCGGTGCGGCAAACGAAATTCTTGAAAAGGAATATGATAAGTTGATGAAAAGGACAGAAAAGCGTCCTTTACCAATGAAGCAAATATCTCTTCAAGAAGCGTATTTGTTTACTTTCATCACTGGCTTCTTAGGAATTTCGATACTTTGGTTTTTTACCAATCCACTTACTACTTTACTTGGAGTGTTAAGTATGGTGCTGTATATATTTGTATATACACCTTTGAAGCGTGTTGGACCAATCGCTGTCTTTGTAGGAGCGATTCCGGGTGCAATGCCTCCATTGTTGGGTTGGACAGCTGCTACAGGAGCCATTAGTGTAGAAGCTATTATTATATTCGGGATTCAATTTATCTGGCAATTCCCACATTTCTGGGCCATTGCTTGGGTGAGTGATGAAGATTATAAAAGAGCGGGATTTAAGTTATTGCCTAGTGGTGGGAAAAAAGATCTGAATACTGCTATTCAAATAATGATTTATACCCTGTTTTTGATACCCTTGGGTTTGTTGCCAATGTACTTCGGCCTGACTGGCATCAATTCAGCTGTTGTGGTTACGATTTGCGGCGTTTTGTTCTTAGCTCAAACTTTCTCACTGATGAGAGATTGTTCTAGAAAATCAGCATTGAAAATCATGTTTGGCTCATTCTTGTATTTGCCGATCGTGCAAATAGCTTACTTATTGGATAAAATATAGATCATGGAAGAAAAATATGCTTACATAGAAGGTGCTGAACAGCCCATTTCCATGCATCCAAAGAAGTTTGCCCTTTGGCTTTTCATTGTGACTGTTGTGATGATATTTGCTTCTTTGACCAGTGCGTACATTGTACGTCAGGCTGAAGGAAATTGGCTCGAATTTGAATTGCCTGATATCTTCTATTATACCACAGGGATCATTGTATTAAGCAGTATTACATTGCATTATGCCTACTACTCAGCTACTAAAGATGAACTTTCCAAAGTCAGGTTAGGTATGATTTTAACCTCAGTTTTAGGTTTTGCGTTCCTGATTGGTCAATGGTACAGTTGGATAGCTTTAATAGATAGAGATGTGTTTTTTGTTGGGAATCCAGCTGGATCATTTTTATATGTTTTCACTGGACTTCATGCATTACACTTGGTAAGCGGTGTGATTTTTCTAATTATTGTGTTAATTTCGTCCTTTAGATATAAAGTCCACTCCAAGAATCTAGATACAATGGAAATGTGTGTCACCTATTGGCACTTCTTAGGTGGTCTTTGGATTTATCTATTTATGTTCTTGTTATTGAATCATTAAAAATAAAGTAAATTTTAATTCATATGTCAACGACTGCGACTGCTGTTGGAGTGAGCTCCAAAAGAGGAATCTGGGGAGGTGGTAACGAGCCACTCAAAGCCAGCTATGGAAAACTAATGATGTGGTTTTTCCTTCTTTCAGATATCTTTACATTTGCCGCCTTTTTGACAGCTTATGCTGCAATCAGGGTGTCTTATCCCACATATGCTGGGCCTGAAGATGTTTTTGTAGGTTCAAATGAATATTGGCCAGTTCCTGAATTGGTATTTGATGCGCTTCCTTTTTTACATGGGTTTCATATTCCATTGGCCTTCGTAGGTTTGATGACATTTATATTGATCATGAGTTCTGTCACCATGGTATTGGCTGTTGAAGCCGGTCATAGGAATGACAGAGCCGATGTGACTAAATGGTTATTGTGGACTTTATTGGGTGGTATTACCTTCCTTAGCTGCCAAGCTTGGGAATGGTCTCACTTTATCCACGGTACTGACAGTGGATCAATGATTACATATGTGAACAACCTCGGCAGAGTAGTATCTGAAACTATATATGGTGCCAACTTAGCCGTGAATGAATACGGTCCAGCTGCATTTGCACAACTGTTCTTTTTCATTACAGGTTTTCATGGTTTCCACGTTACAATAGGTGTATTCCTCTTATTCCTTGCTTTTTATCAATCAGCGGTAGGAGTTTATGAAAGAAGAGGTCACTATGAAATGGTAGAGAAAATTGGTCTTTACTGGCACTTTGTAGACCTTGTTTGGGTATTTGTATTTACCTTCTTCTATTTGATCTAAATTATTAAAACATAGCATTATGGCAACTAATGAAAATAAATCATCCTTGAATGTAATTCCTAGAGATGAAGAGAAAATCAAAAAGATCTGGAAAACAGCTCTCATCCTTTTATTGCTAACAGCAGTAGAGTTTGTATTCGCTTTTACCCTTCCTAGAGGTCTATTGCTTTATGCGATCTTTATCGGATTGACAATTTGGAAAGCAAAATATATCATGATGGAGTTTATGCACCTTGGAGAAGAGGCAAAACCTTTGTTCTATTCAATCATTGTTCCTCTTATCTTCCTTGTATGGTTGGTGATTGCGTTGATGAGAGAAGGAAGTGATATCTTTATGATCAGGTGGTAAAGAATTAAATTAATTTATAAAAAAAAGTAGGTTGGGGTGTGACACTTCAACCTACTTTTTTGTTTACTCTTAAAATATTATGAGAGGAGTTAGAATATTACAAGGTCTAGTGTTGGTATGTGTGCTGATGGTACCTGTATTGATCATCGTTTTTTTGAAATCATTTGGTACTAACCATTATGATATACCAATATTGTACGAAGACGGAGTTGAAAATCCGTTTCAGGAATGCGATGTGGTGGAAAGCGGTCAACATTATATACCTGACTTCAATCTGACTACTCAACTTGAAGAAGCTAGAGGCAGAGAAGAAATGACTGGAAAAATCACAATTGTGGATTTCTTTTTCACATCTTGCCCTAGTATCTGTCCTGTGATGTCTACAGAAATGGAAAGGGTAGATGATGCTTTTAGAAATGAAGAAAATGTTCAAATTTATTCTATTTCTATTGACCCTGAATACGATACCCCGGAGGTTTTAGCTGAATACGCAGAAAGACATAATGCAAACCCGGAAAAGTGGCACTTTCTTACTGGGGATAAATCAAGCATTTATGATTTAGCGAGATGTGGTTTCATCTTACCCACTTTAGATGGAATGGGAGATCCTGAAGAGTTTATTCATAGTGACAAATTCGTACTTGTAGATGATGAAGGAAGAATTCGTGGATATTACAGTGGTACCAATAGAGACGAAGTTGACAGATTGATTTTAGAAACAAAAATATTATTACATGGAAAGAAATGAAGTGATAGGATCCTCTGGAGATAAGGGGATCATCAAGTGGATTACTGTAATTGCGATTGCTGTTCCTGTAGTTGTAGCTGTTTTGCTTTTCATGCCTTCCAAGCTTGATTTGGCTTCAGAATGGGTATATTTTCTACCTCATCTGAATGCTGTTATCAATTCTGCAGCTACCATAGCTTTGATCATGGGGTTATATTTTATCAAACAAAAAAATATTGCTTTACATAGAGCATCTATGACAGCTGCGTTTGGTCTTGGTGCTATTTTCTTGGTCGCTTATGTGATTTATCATGCTGCTGCCGAAAGCACTTCATTTGGTGGAGAAGGCTTTATCAAATCTGTATACTACTTTATTCTGATAACTCATATTATTCTGGCTGCAGTTGCCTTGTTTCCAATCCTGTTAGCATACTATTACGGATATACAGATCAAAGACAAAAACATAAAAAAGTTGTTAAATATGCTTATCCTATTTGGTTATATGTAACCATCACAGGAGTGTTGGTTTACCTTATGATAAGTCCTTATTACAACTTCTAAACTAATTTCTGAAAGAAGACGTTGTTTTAATATGAAAGTAATCAAAGGCTTTTTACTCACAATTCTATTTACATTAATATCCCAAATTCAATCTTTGGCACAATGTGCTATGTGCCGGGCTAGTGTTGAAAATAATGTTCATACAGGAGAAACATCGGTAGGTGCTGGTCTGAATACTGGGATTCTGTACCTGTTTATTATGCCTTACCTGATTGCAATGGTAATAGGTTACATGTGGTACAAAAACGCGAAAAAGCGAAAATCAAAGTTTGTCTTCCAAGGAGAGAAGTTCTGATATAAAAAGCAAAGTTTGAATATAGACTTTGCTTTTTTACTTTTATTCCATCTATGTTGAAGAAAAAGCGCTTTATCCTACTAATGGCGGTCCTAGGTATAGGGCTATTACTTGCGATGAATTTTATTCTCAGCAATAGAGAGGGTGATGAAAAATTTTTGAAACCAGTTTCAAAAATAATCAATCAAGTAGAGGCTGAGTTTGATTTGGATTTCATTGAAATTCTTATGCAAAACAGGCCTGATGAGCCGCTCACTTTTTCAAATCTCAGTATTGATTCCTATCACAAATACTATTTGTTTGACGAGAGCGGGAAATTGATTTTTTGGTCAGATTTTTCTCACATACCTGATTTTGAAAATATAAAGGCACAAGAGAACTTCAGGATTCTGCAGGATAGGGAAGGAATCTATTTCTCTAAAATGAGACGGTTCAATCGAAATGAAAAAGGTTACATTCTCTTTCAAACCTACCCATTGTTTAATAACCGTGAGATACAAAATGAATACCTGCCTTCGGGTTTTAATAAATCTGTTTTTGGGAATGACAGACTTGTGATCAGTGCCGAACAGCGGAATGATTTTGTAGATGTCAAGGGATCTAAGAATGAATATTTGTTTTCCATTAATTTTGAACAGGGATATCAAGCAATAGGACAGACCAACAATATTCCTTTGATGGTTTTTTTCTTTTCGTTACTCTTTCTCATCCTTATTTCGGGTTACGATTTTGTCAAGACGATTTGGCAAAAAGGAAAGAAAATTATTGCTGTCTTCTATGCCTCTATTATTCTTTTTTCCATCAGAGGCTTCATGTTGTTTTTCGGTTTTCCACAGGATTATTTTGTTTTCAGCTTATTTGACTCGAGCAAGTTTGCTTCTTCGCTTTTCAACCCAAGTCTTGGGGATCTCCTGCTCAATGTGATTTGCCTGATTATACCTTTTGCCATGGTACTGGCAATTTTGTTGGGGCCTTCTTTTACAGAAAAATTCTACGAGATCACAAGTAAATATAAGCGGTGGTACTTTTTTGTTCTTGCATATTTTACCTCCACCGTTTTACTTATAGGGTTTTATTCCTTGTATATAAATATTCTCAGCAATGCCCAATGGGATTTGAATATATTGAGTATTCCCTCCTTTGATTATTTTAAAGGAATAAGTTTACTCCTCATATTTTTTGGCAGTGCGGGCTATTTGTTGTTTACAATCATTGCTTTGAGCCTAGTTTTGGAAAATCGGCCTTTGAGTAAGGTATATGCATTGAAAATCTTGCTGGTTTTTTCCACACCTATAGTGATCGGTCTTTCCATTTTTAATTGGATTTATCTCCTGGTCTACCTGACACATTTGCTGTTTTTGATTTCTATCATCAGCTTCGAATTGCATAAGAACATTTTCAGATTAGGCTTAAACACCTTCTTGACCTTTTTCTTTGGCTGCCTCATCTCAGCGATTGTCACGGGAATAGCAGCTCATGAGGTGCTTTTGGAAAGACAGCAACAATCCAAAATCCGCTTTGGCAACCAGCAGCTTATAGAAAATGATGTAATGGCTGAATTCTTCCTGTCGGATATCATGAAGAGGATTTCAGAGGATATTTTCATTAAAAATGCTTTGACCGATCCCCTCCAATCAAAAGAACCCATTGAGAGAAAGATTAGAAGGATCCATATGACCAATTACTTCGATCAATATGCCCTGCGTGTAAAAGTGTTCAATGCTTCCGGCGACAATGTGCTACAAAGAACCGATGAAGAAAGCTTGCAGGACCTTAGGGTCAATTATGTGAAAAGTGATTATGTCACTTCTGTCCGAGATTTGTATTTTATAAAAGGAACCGAGGAGATAGGCAGTAATCAATATTTTGCATTTATTCCTTTATATAAGGATGATGTTTTTTCAGGAACAGTTTATCTCGAACTGAGTCAAATAAGAGTCCTCCCAGGTTCAGTTTTCCCCAAGCTTTTGATGGATCAAAATTACCAGGCTTCTTTTAATGACAGGTATTATGATTTTGCAGTATATCAGGATGGAGTGCTTCAATATGGTGTTGGAGTCTTCAATTATAGGGCATCTGACCTGCATACCAGCTTGGATAACAGTTCCCTTTATAGTTCTGGTATTTATAAAAAACAACACCATCACCTGGGCGTGAAAAGTGATGAGAAAGTAGTGATTGTCTCCTCACCGACTTATTCCATATATTATATCTTAGCGGATATTTCGTTGTTCTTTTTGTTTTATATTCTCTTGACCTTGTTGAGTGTTGGAATTTACGCTCTACTGAAGGGGTTGAACAATTTCAATTTCAATTATGCTACTAAATTGCAGATGTATCTCAATTTTGCTTTTTTCTTCCCAATCCTGATTATTTCAGCGATTATATTAGGGCTATTGGCAAGTTCTTATCAGGATGAATTACACAGGCAGTATTTTCAAAGAGCAACATTGGTCAAGGATAACCTTTCAGCAATTATGGAAAAACAAAGTGCGGGTGTGGCAGAACGTGAGGATTTTTTCGAAGAGGTCAACAACTTGGCGGGTACGGCAAATATCGAAATTAATGTTTTTGATAAAACAGGGTATTTGATGACTAGTTCACAGCCTAACATTTTCGACAAAAGGGTGGTAACAAGGTATGTGAACCCTTTGGCCATGGCTGAGCTTATAGAACGACAAAATAACTTGGTCTTATTAGAGGAAAATATTGGAAAATTGAATTACAAAGCTGTTTATTCAGCTATTCGTAGCTCAGATGGCCAAAATGTCCAAGCGATTATTGCAATTCCTTTTTTTGAATCCGAAAACGAACTGGATATTTTGATAGCAGACGTTTTGAGCAACATCCTGAATATTTTTGTCTTGGTATTTATAATATTTTTGTTTGTGTCTTATTTTGTTTCAAAGAACCTGACATTCCCTTTCAAGCTGTTGACACAAAAACTAAAGGCCACGGATTTGGAGAATAATGAACCAATGTATTGGCCTTCCAAAGATGAAATTGGTATGCTGGTCAATGAATACAACAACATGCTTTTCAAATTAGAAGCAAGTAAAAATGTATTGGCCAATACTGAAAAAGAAAGTGCCTGGAGAGAAATGGCGAAGCAGGTAGCCCATGAAATAAAAAATCCTCTTACTCCGATGAAGCTGACTTTGCAGCATCTTCTTCGTCTTCAGGCTGCAGGGAAGTTGGATGATCCTCAAAAACTAAAGAAGCCAGTAGAAACCCTCATCACTCAGGTAGACACCCTCAGCGATATTGCAACTTCTTTTTCCACTTTTGCCAAAATGCCTCTACCTAAGAATGACCTGATGGATTTCAGGAGTGTTGTGAAAAGTACATTAGAACTCTTCAAAAACAGAGAGCGGGGAACGGTGACTTTTGAAGACTACACTGAAAATATGCCCCTGCAGGTAGTAGGTGATGATCAGCTTTTTGGTAGGGTTATTTCCAATCTTATCATCAATGGCATCCAAGCTGTAGAAGGGAGGAAGAAGCCGGTTGTAAATGTGTACATGAGGGAATTGAACGGCAAGGTAATCGTTGAGATAAAAGACAACGGTAAGGGAATCCCCGATGATTTAAGAGATAAGATTTTTATTCCTAATTTCAGTACCAAATCAGAAGGGTCCGGATTGGGACTTGCCATAGCGAAAAGGGGAGTTGAGACAGCTGGGGGAGATATCTGGTTTGAAACCAGCGTGGGTTTGGGTACTAGTTTTTTCCTAAGTTTTGATTTGGTACCTCACAAATAATCCTTTAAAAATTAAGGGTTTGAAATAGTTTAGGTTAAAATATTACCTTAGCGGGGTCTTCGAGTGTGATTATGATCAGGTTAGGGAGCTTATTTGTAATTCCATTGCTGCTTTTGATAGGGAGTTATTCTGTGGTCTTGGCCCAGTCTGAGTCCTGTAAGTGGCTGCCCCTATCAGAAATCAGAGAGGAGTTTCTCCTTGATTCACTAAGTGTCAAAAAGGAGTCTATCAATGTGACAGATGCTGAAGGGCTAATTTTTGCTTTCGAATATTCACTGAGTACGGGGAAGTTGCGTATAAAAGATGAGCAAGTGCTGCCGGATTCTTTGTTGATTTGTTACCAGACCTTTCCCTATGCTTTTCACAGTGCCGCTGCCAAGAGGACATTGATGGTGGATTATGACTCTATGGCAATGTTTAAAGATAACCGTGTTCAAGCGGCACCGGCTTTTGATTTTAGAGAAGAACTATTCCCGACTACCAATCTCAACAAATCAGGGAACCTTACCCGTGGAGTTTCCTTTGGCAATACCCAAAATCTTTTTGTCAATTCATCTCTCAACCTCCAGATGAATGGCCAGCTTTCGGACAATCTCAATATCAGGGCAAGCATCACAGACCAGAATGTGCCTTTTCAGCCAGAAGGAAATACCCAACAGCTACAAGATTTTGACAATGTCCTGGTTGAATTGTACAATGACAAATTTAACCTAGCAGCTGGAGACGTTGTATTGCAACAAAGAAAATCAGAGTTTCTGAGATATTACAAAAACGTACAGGGAGCACAGGTAACCACCAATTACAACATTGGAGAAAAATGGCGGGCTTCTTCCCAGGGCTCAGCTTCTGTTGCAAAAGGAAAATTTGCTTCAATAATATTGGAAATCAGTGAAGGAACTTTAGGCCCATATAGAATTCCTGGACCTCAAAATGAACGTTTTGTCATAATTATGGCTAATTCCGAGAAGGTATTTCTCGATGGTAAGCAATTGCAAAGGGGGTTCAATTATGATTATGTCATCGATTACAATCAGGGGGAAATCACTTTTACTCCAAATGTCTTGATTACTCAGTATTCGCGTGTAAGGATTGATTTTGAATATGCGGAGAGGAATTTTACCCGCTCCATTATCACAGCCAACCATATTCAGGAGACAGATAAAGTTTCTTTGTATATGAATTTTTATAGAGAGCAGGACAACAGAAACCGGCCATTGTTTTTTGAATTTTCAGAGGCAGACAAAAGACTGTTGGCGTCTGTAGGGGATGATGTGGAGTCCGCTGCGGTGCCAAGGGTAGATAGTGTTGCCTTTGACCAAAACAGAGTGCTCTACCGAAGGGTCTTGGACGTAGACGACAGGGGTTTGCCAGTCTCATTTTTTGAATATTCGACAGACCCTGATCAAGCTCATTTTGCTGTATCCTTTAGTGAGGTTGGGCAAGGCAATGGGGATTATGTACGTGACCGTCAGATTGCCAATGGACCTGTCTTTGTTTTTAGACCTAGGGTCAATGGGGTCCAACAAGGGAATTACTCTATTCTTTCCCCGCTTCCAGCACCAAATAAAAGGCAGATGTTTACCACAGGTGCCAGGGTCAAGCTGAGCAGTCATGAGGAAGCCTACACTGAATTTGCGTTTTCACACAGGGATGACAACCTTTTTTCAGAAATAGACAATGAAACAAATCAAGGGTTTGGCATCAAGTCGGGAGTACTTTCTCAAAATAGGCAGTTTGAAAAATTCAAGGGATATACGCTCAGTGCCATGACTGAATATGAATACAATTCGACAAATTTCAGTTTCATTGACCGTTTGAGATATATTGAATTTGACAGGGACTGGAGTTTAAATCCTGAAGATGCTCAAATAGCTGGTCATGAACGCATCTTTAATGCACAATTTGAATTTCAAAAGGACTTAAATAACCTTGCCAGTTACCGGTTTAATATGAGGAATCGAGGAAATATCCTGTCAGGAACTCAGCACATGGCCAAATGGAATCAGCAACTGGGGAAGCGCTTTTTTGTAAAGAATGATTTTTTCCTTTTGGACTCGGATGTACGCGACCTCAACTCCTCATGGGTAAGGTACACCGGCGATGTGCAATACAAGTCCAAAGTACTTGTGCCAGGCTACCGGTTAATGCTGGATAGAAATGCGGTAAGCGATATAGAAAGGGATTCTGTGGTAAGTACAGCCATGAATTTTTTGGAGCATATGGTTTACCTCAATAGTAACGATACGCTTCCTTACTCCTTTTTTGCCAACGCTTCTGTTCGTGAGGATAAATTCCCTGTAGCGGGTATCTTGACTACAGATACCAAGGCATTTCAGACTATGTTTGGTCTGAAAAGGAGGTTTAAAGGTCATGATCTGAGTGCAACCTTTACTTACAGGGAGTTGGAATTTGTAAGAGTAACCCAAGAAAAAGAAACAACAGTCTTGAGCAAAATAGATTATCTAGGTACTTTGGGTAAGGGCAATGTGAGAAATGAGTTGAGCTATGCTTTAGGAAATGGTCGTGAATTTAGAAGGGAGTTTGTATTCCTTCCAGTGCCAACAGGGGAAGGAACGCATGCTTGGAGAGATGATAACAACGATGGGATCCAGCAGCTGAATGAATTTTATATAGCAATAAATCCAGAAGAGAAAAACTTCATTAAGGTTTTCGTGCCCACGACGGATTTTGTACAGGCATTTACCACCATATTCAACTACCGTCTCAATGCCAAATTTCCGGA
The DNA here is from genome assembly GCF_003003005.1 of Mongoliibacter ruber. Lineage (GTDB taxonomy): Bacteria > Bacteroidota > Bacteroidia > Cytophagales > Cyclobacteriaceae > Mongoliibacter > Mongoliibacter ruber. The sequence goes on along the minus strand of NZ_PVTR01000009.1, from coordinate 61,093 downwards.
TGCTTGGCGTAAAGAGGGTGGATTTAGGCAATTTATTCAGCGGTTTTCTAATACAAGTAGTGTGAGTATTGAAAAAAAAATCACTTCTAATGAATTTTGGGATAGGATCAACCCATTTGTGGGTGGATTTGCAGATGAGGATTTGATTTCAGTAAGACAAGTAATCCGTTCATCTTTTTTCTTCAATCGGGCATCTGCCAAATACGGGTTTGACTTTTCTATTTTTGATAGCCAAAACAAACAGCTCCTTGCCGGAGGCTTTGATGATTTGATTCAAAAGGACCTAAGGCTGAATACAAGATACAATTTTAACCCAAACCTCAACTTACGCCTGATAGGTCAAAGGGGCAGGCGGATTGCCAATTCTGATTTTTTGGATAATAGGAATTACAACATTGAGCAAACTGGCTTGGGACCAGAGTTGGCATGGCAGCCAAGTAGTATTTTCAGGACTACTTTTACCTATAATTATACCGACAAGTTCAATGTCGCAAACACTGAAATTGAGGAAAGAGCCATTTTACATCAGACAGGATTGGATTTTAGATATGCCAAGGCGATTAAGACCACGATCAACGCCAATTTCAAGTATATCCATATTGGCTACAATGGAGTTGCCAACTCACCCGCTGGTTACGAAATGTTGCAGGCACTTACTGTAGGAGGTAATGTGACTTGGACATTGAACTGGCTTCAAAAAATCGGAGAGGGTCTTCAGATGAATATGGTTTATGAAGGAAGAAATTCTGAAGGTTTGGGTAGGTTAGTACATATAGGCAGGATGCAGGTGACTGCACTTTTTTAGTTGTTTTGCCGAAGAATGATTTTCCTGAATTCTACTTCAGCACCTTCAGCCTGAATAGCAATTTTGCCTTTTCTTGCAGTGGCATTGTATCCCTTATTGACCAGGTCTCCATTTATCCATACTGTGATTTCATCTTGATGGCACTCGATTTTCATGGTATTCCATTCTCCCAATGGTTTTTCAGAATCAACAGTTAGGTTTCTTATCCGTCTTTCTTTGCCTTCTATCACCCCCCAATCTTCTTTTGGACCTCTCCTTTTCTCCATTTCAGGGACTTCGATATTTTCACCAATGCACCAAAAATCCCCAGCATTCTCATGCATCATCTGAATTTCAATTGATTTGGGAAACATATTGTAAAGCACTCTAGGGGTAGAAGCGTGGACCAATACTCCGCAATTTCCCGGTTCACCGGGAAATCTATACTCCACTTCAAGTATGTAATTCTCAAATTCAGATAGTGTGATCAGGTGGCCCATTGGAGTTCCAAGACTGACCAGCATTCCCTCTCTGACGATAAACGGTTCCCGTTGGCTGCTATCCTTTTCCAGGTCCGGTACATCCATATACCAGCCATCAAGATTGAGACCATTGAAAAGAGATTGCCCGCAAAGCAGTGTACTCGTAAATAAATAGAAGGCGAGGAATGAAAATAGTTTGTGCATGATTCAAGATATTCAATTTTGCTATTAATGGATCACATTTTTTGTACTTGATTCTAAAACATGACTTTTATCATATTTCAACCTACTATATGTCACCATTTTCTAAATCACTCCCTTCTAGATTTGTATCAACAAATATTAAAATCATGCAGGGGGAGATCAAAAACAAGTCGGGCTTTACATTTCCAGATGAAATAGTGTCAACACACTACTGTGGCCGTTTACCCAGCGGTTTTTCTTTACATCTCAACAAGGAAGGAACTGTCAATTGCAGCCCGGAACTTGGGCCTTCTTTATATACAGCCCACCTGCCTGAGGTGCTTGATTGGCTACATCAGTTGGAAAGGCCCCTTCCTTTGGAAAAAGAGCCATGTACTATTCCAGTACTTCTTTTTGATGATATGTTGAGTTTTGATAGACTCTTGTTTCATTATGATGGTACTCCTGCTTCTGCCAAGCTGATTAAAAACTTTGTAGACCTGTTTGAAGAGAATATAGGTGAAAGTAAAGCAACTATCATCTCCCCGGCCTTTATTCCAAAATCCAAACAAAGAGAAGAACAGGAGATTGTTCAGCTTTTGGCATCCAAGACGGCTGAGACTTCTTTTATCAAATTTAACTTCAACAGGATTGGTGACTTTTGGTCTTATGCCGTCAAGCACAAATGTACATTATTGGTGACCACCAAAAACTATCAATCTGATTTGGCTAAGGTGCTTTTCCATTTCTACAAAGGAGGTATGTGGTACAATAAACTTTCATTTTATCTCTCTTTTTAATGAGGCCCTGATTGAAAACAAACTATGATTCTTGATTGATTATAAATGAGTAACACACCCCATATACAGCCCTCCACAAGTACGCAAACTTGCTATCACTGCGGAGAATCTTGCAAGGATGAAACACTTCACTTTGATGAGAAGTCGTTTTGTTGCGCAGGTTGCAAATTGGTGTATGAGGTGCTCAGTGAGAATGACCTTTGCAATTACTATGACATAGCCGACAAACCTGGCACCACTCAAAAAGAAACTTCCAAAAGAGATAATAGATTTGATTACTTGGATGATGCAGATATCATCAGAAGATTAGTGGACTTTCAGAATGATGAAGAAACCCATATCACTTTTAATATTCCTTTGATCCATTGTGCTTCTTGTATTTGGTTACTTGAGAATTTGCACAAACTAAATGAAGGAGTAGTCTCAGGGAGGGTTGATTTCATTAAGAAAAAGGTACAAGTCAAATTCAAGCAACAACAAGTTAGCTTAAAAGAGCTAGTGAGGTTGCTTAGCAAGATTGGGTATGAACCAAGCATCAATCTCGCTGATGCAGATAAAAAGACCGTTCAGGTAACAGACAAAAAACTTATTTATAAGCTTGCAGTAGCTGGGTTTTGTTTTGGCAACATGATGTTGTTTAGCTTACCGGAATATTTTTCTGAAGCTGAACTTCTGGGCAATGGATTCAAAAAGACATTTAATTACCTGAATGTGCTTTTGGCCTTGCCGGTATTTTTCTATGCTGCCACAGACTATTACCGTTCTGCATGGATTTCCATTCGCAACAAGGCTGTAAATATGGACGTGCCAATTGCTATCGGTATTGTCACCCTTTTTTCTTACAGCTTGTATGATATTTTCCTTTTAGGAAATGAGGGATATATGGATACCCTAGGTGGCTTGCTGTTCTTCCTTTTGATCGGGAAATATTACCAACAAAAAACTTATGACACCCTCTCTTTTGACCGAGATTACAAATCTTATTTCCCGATAGCTGTCACTAAAATGATTGCTGACAGGGAAGAGGTAATTCCATTGGTAAAGTTGCATGTGGGTGACTTGATCAAGGTGAGAAACGAAGAGTTGATCCCCTCTGATAGTATTCTTTTGGAGGGTGATGCGCATATAGATTACAGTTTTGTGACCGGAGAAGAAGTGCCTGTTGTCAAAAAGAAGGGTGAATTGATCTATGCAGGTGGCAGGCAAAAAGGAAAGGCCATCACGTTGGCAGTTCAAAAATCGCCTTCTCAAGGATACTTGACTGACCTATGGAACAGTGAGGCATTCGAAAAAGAAAAAACCAAAGGTCTAGAATCCCTGGCAAACAGCATATCAGGGAAATTCACTTTTACTGTACTTTTCATCGCACTGGGAGCCTTGGTATTTTGGGCGTATCAAGGGCAGATTGCTCTGGGTGTATTGTCATTTACTTCAGTATTGATAATTACCTGTCCTTGTGCTTTGGCAATGTCTACACCATTTACTTTGGGAAACACGCTTAGGGTACTGGGCCAGGGTAAGTTTTATCTCAAAAATGCACACGCAATAGAAAAACTGGCGAAGACAGACACAGTCGTATTTGACAAAACAGGAACCCTTACCTCACCTTCTCAGGCCAAGGTTGAATACGTCGGAGAAAACCTTTCTTATGAATCCAAAGAGCTTATCAAAGCCTTGGTGAGCCAGTCTACCCATGCATTGAGTAATAGAATCAATACTTGGCTTGGAGATGTGAAAGCGGTCCAATTGGATGAGGTTGAAGAGATTTCGGGCAAAGGTTTGAGATCAGAATATAAGTTGCAAAAAGTAAAATTGGGTTCAGCGGCTTTTGTAGGAGCAAAATTAGAAAATCTTCCACAAGGAGGGAACTTGGTCTTTTTTGCTATTGAAGGTCAGGTTTTGGGATACTTTTTCATCCAAAGTGGACTAAGAAACAATGTACAGGCTGTGGTAGAGGAAGTCGGCGCTACTAGGTCAGTACACCTTCTCTCAGGAGATCAGGATCATGAGAGAAACAACTTGCAAAGGATATTCGGTGAGAAAGTGAAAATGAGCTTCAACCAAAGTCCAAAAGATAAGCTGCAATACATCAAATCCCTGAATGATCATGGCGCAAGCACCTTGATGGTAGGAGATGGACTCAATGATGCAGGAGCATTGCAAGAAAGCCATATAGGAATTGCGATTACGGATAAAGTGAGCAATTTTTCTCCAGCCTCCGACGCTATTATGGATGCCTCTGTTTTGGACAAACTGCCCGCATTCCTTCAATTTGCAAAGACAAGTCGAAAAATAATCAAAGCCAGCTTCGGGCTGAGTTTTACATACAATACAGTAGGGGTGTTTTTTGCTGTGCAGGGACTGGTAAGTCCGGTTTTCTGCGCGATTCTGATGCCTATCAGTAGTATATCAGTAGTTGTATTTACTACACTGACGACCAATTACCTTGCATATAAGCGGGGACTTAAAGACCAAATATTTTAAACATGGAAGTAATATTTATTCTCATAGCCATTAGTCTGATCCTAGCCGGATCCTTTCTTTTCCTGTTTTTCAGGGCAATGAAAGGAGGGCAGTTTGAAGACAGTCACACTCCTGCCATCAGGATATTATTCGAAAACAAACAATCAAACACAAGCAAAAAAATACCAACTCCTAAATCAAAGTAAATATGTCAGGAACAACTCTGGAAAAGTTCGCTTACGACAATAAGATCGTAAAGTACTTCGGGGTCGCCACCATAGCTTGGGGCCTCGTCGGAATGTTGGTCGGGCTAATAGCAGCGACTCAGCTCTTTCTCCCCGAAGCCAACATGGGAAATCCTTACACTACATTTGGTAGAATCAGACCGCTGCATACCAATGCGGTGATCTTCGCCTTTGTAGGTAATGCGATTTTTGCGGGAATTTATTACTCAATGCCAAGGCTACTGAAAGCCCCTATGTGGAGCAAAGCTCTCAGCTGGATTAATTTCTGGGGTTGGCAGCTTATCATTCTATTGGCAGTCATCACCCTACCTTTGGGGTTGACATCTTCCAAAGAATATGCTGAATTAGAATGGCCGATCGATATCCTAATCGCTTTGGTTTGGGTTGCTTTTGGTGCAAATATGATCGGTACATTGATCAAAAGAAGAGAGAAGCACATGTATGTGGCCATTTGGTTCTACCTAGCTTCTTTTGTGACAGTTGCAGTATTGCACATTTTCAATTCTTTGGCTTTGCCAGTATCATTCTTCAAGAGTTACTCAGCTTATGCAGGTGTTCAAGATGCTCTTGTACAGTGGTGGTATGGACACAATGCTGTGGCATTTTTCCTGACTACACCTTTCCTTGGCTTGATGTATTATTACTTGCCAAAAGCTGCGAATAGACCTGTTTATTCCTACAAACTCTCAATCATTCACTTCTGGTCTTTGATCTTCCTTTATATCTGGGCAGGACCCCACCACCTTTTGTACACTGCTCTACCTGAGTGGGCACAAATACTAGGTGTTGTATTTTCTGTCATGTTGATAGCACCATCTTGGGGTGGTATGGTCAATGGCTTGTTGACATTGAGAGGTGCATGGGACAAAGTAAGGGTTGACCCTGTATTGAAATTCATGGTAGTGGCAGTAACTGCCTACGGTATGGCGACATTTGAAGGGCCACTGCTTTCATTGAAAAATGTAAACGCTATAGCTCACTATACTGACTGGATCGTAGCTCACGTACACATTGGTGGTTTGGGTTGGAACGGTTTCTTTACCTTCGCTATGCTGTATTGGTTATGGCCAAAAATGTGGAAAACCAACCTTTATTCTACTAAGCTTGCCAATACGCACTTCTGGTTGGGTACAATAGGTATCTTATTCTATGCGCTTCCAATGTATGTCGCTGCTCTTACTCAATCTTTGATGTGGAAAGAGTTTACCGAAGCTGGAAGATTAGCCTATCCAAACTTCCTTGAGACTGTAATTCAGATTGTACCGATGTACATGCTTAGGGCATTCGGTGGATTGTTGTACTTGTCTGGAGCGTTCTTGATGGTTTACAACATGATCAAGACTGCTAAGCAAGGTAAGTTCATGGAAGAAGAAGCTGATGAAGCACCTGCATTGAAAGCACACGTTTCCGAAAAAGGAGAATTTTGGCACAGAGCATGGGAAAGAAAACCAGTTTTCTTTACTATTCTAGCTACCATAGCCATTGCGATAGGTGGTGCTGTGGAAATTATCCCAACAATTTTGGTGAAATCAAATGTAACTACGATTAGCAGTGTGACTCCATATTCACCGCTAGAGTTACAAGGAAGAGATCTTTATATCTCTCATGGATGTGTCGGTTGTCACTCTCAAATGATACGACCATTTAGATCAGAAACGGAGCGGTATGGTGAGTATTCCAAGGCGGGTGAATTTGTCTATGACAGACCGTTCTTATGGGGCTCTAAGCGTACCGGTCCAGATTTGCATAGGGTAGGAGGTAAATACCCGGATAGCTGGCACTACCACCATATGGTAGATCCTAGGAGCATGTCTCCAGGATCATTGATGCCTCCATATCCTTGGATGGCAACCAATACCATGGACCATGAAGACCTACCTGCAAAAATCCGAACCCTTCAAAAGCTCGGTGTACCTTATCCAGAAGGGTATGATGAGCAAGCCAATGCAGACTTGTTAGTACAGGCCAATCAAATTGTGGCTAACCTCAAGACGTCTGGCGTGGAAGTGGTGCCTGAATCTGAGATAGTAGCACTTATTGCTTACCTGCAGAGGTTGGGTACAGATATCAAAAAAACAACTGCTACTAACCCTTAACCCTCAAACTTATGAAAAAGGACTTATTGAGTTCCATTGAGAACATAGAAATCTATCCCATCATATCCTTGCTGATCTTTGTGGTCTTCTTTGTGGGGATGTTTATTTGGGTGATCAAGGCAGATAAAAATTACATCAATCGTATGAAAGACTTGCCTTTCGACGAGGAATCACAAAAAAACAGCAGCTATGAAAAAGTTTAAAACCTTAATCTTAACCATGCTTGGGATGTTGATGTGCATCCCAAGCTTTGCCCAAAGTAGCGAAATACAATGGGTAGAAGATCTTAAGCAGATGGATAGCAGTCAGCTGACTTTGTTGGTGATTGTAGGAATTATCTTAGGAGTGATTTTGATTTTACTTGTGCTGATGGTTTATCTGATGACGTTTATGTCTGCAGTGTTCAAAAAGCAAAATCCTGAATTGGCAGATCAGCCAAGTTGGTGGGATGAGTTCAAATTGAAACACATTACAGGTAAACTTAAGCCTGTAGGAAGTAAAGAGGAACAAGATCTTCAACTCGATCACAGTTACGATGGTATTGTAGAACTGGATAACCACATGCCGCCTTGGTTGGCCAATGTATTCTTCCTTACAATTGCCTTTGCTGTTGTGTATTTTACTTACTATAGCGTACTGGGACTTGGTAAGTCTCAGATAGAAGAATATCAAGAAGAGCTTCGTGTAGCTTCTATTCAAATAGAAGCCTATAAGGCTTTAGCAGTAAGTTCCATTGACGAAAATACGGTTGTGTTTGACGCGACTAGGGAATCCCTTACTGTTGGGAAAAAAATCTATGATTCCAACTGTGCCGCCTGCCATGCTTCGGATGGTGGTGGAGGTGTTGGACCTAACCTTACCGATGAGTATTGGATACACGGAGGCAGTATTGAGGATATTTTCTCGGTAGTGAAATACGGTGTTGTGGAAAAAGGAATGATTCCTTGGCAGGATCAACTCAGTCCAGAAGAGATGCAGCAAGTGTCTAGTTATATCATGACTTTGACAAATACCACACCTGCCAATCCAAAAGAGCCTCAAGGGGACAAATACGAACCGACCATCGAACAACCAATCGACACCTTGACTGAGGAAGAATTGGGAGTGGAAGAGGCACAATAATAATAAAGGGAGATGATTCATCTCCCTTTAAATACTAAAACACACTAATTATGGCCATTAATAATCCAAATCAAAATCCCGATAGATTTAGGGATTCTATAGGCACGGTCCAAGAAGATGGTAAGAGAAACTGGATGTACCCTAAAAAGGTCGACGGAAAATTTTACAAATGGAGGACTTACCTATCATGGGTTTTATTGGCCATATTGTTTGCTGGTCCTTTCATCCAGGTTGGTGGAAGACCGTATTTACTGTTCAATATTTTCGAAAGGAAGTTTATTATTTTCGGTGCGGCATTTTGGCCTCAAGACACACATTTACTGATTTTTTTACTTTTGATCTTCTTTGTATTTATCATCCTTTTTACTGCCGTGTTTGGAAGGGTGTTTTGCGGTTGGGCTTGTCCCCAAACGCTCTTTATGGAAATGGTTTTTCGCAAAATTGAGTATTGGATCGAAGGTGATGCCAATCAACAAAGAAAACTCAATGCCATGCCTTGGAACTCTGAGAAAATGAGGAAAAAGGGTTTTAAAATGAGCATATTTGTTTTGATCTCCTTGCTGATTTCACATACCGTAATGGCCTATTTGATCGGAATAGATCAAGTAGTAGAGATTGTCAGCAAACCTCCTGGTGAGAATCTATCAGGGTTTATTGGGTTGATGGCCTTTACTGGAATCTTTCTCTTTGTGTTTTCTTGGTTTAGAGAACAGGCTTGTATTGTAGTTTGTCCCTATGGTAGGCTCCAAGGAGTTTTGCTTGATGCCAACTCCATTAATGTCACTTATGACCATGTCAGAGGAGAACCGAGAGGAATGATTCGGAAAAACAAAATAGAAGAAGAGCCGAAAGGCGATTGTGTAGACTGTTCTTTATGTGTTCAGGTATGTCCCACAGGCATTGATATCAGGAATGGTGTTCAGATGGAATGTGTCAACTGTACCGCTTGTATAGATGCATGTGATGAAGTGATGTTAAAAGTCGATCGGCCAACAGGATTGATCAGGTATGCCTCAGACAACAGTGTTCTTCAGGGCACTCAAAAACTACTTACGCCAAGGGTGAAACTCTATAGCTTTTTACTTTTGGTGCTTGTTGGAGCTTTTGTGGCTTTGATAGCTACTAGAGATGATTTGGCAGCTACTGTCACCAGGTTTAGAGGTATGACATATCAGGCTAGAGATACGGGTGAGATCAGCAACCTTTATGAAGTGACCTTTATCAACAAGACTTTTGATAAACAAGAAGTAAAACTTGAAACGGAAAACCCGGCCTATAGGGTAGAAGTCGTAGGAGACCAAAATTGGCTACTTGAGGAACAAGCTAAATTTGAAGGTCGATTTTTCCTTGTAAAAGATGCAGGGGATATTTCCACGACACAGGAGAAAGTCACGCTTCTGTTGACTCAAAATGGGAAGGTGATAGAAAAGATCAAAACGAGTTTTATGGGCCCTGTAGCCCAATAATTCAATAAAGAACTCTTAAATAAAAAGAATATGAACTGGGGAAGTGGAATTGTACTCACATTGGTAGCTTTTGCGACCATCATGATATCTATGGTTGTTATTTGTGTCAAGCAAGATGATATCCATCTTGTCACACAAGATTATTATGAACAAGAAATTAAATATCAAGAACAAATTGACCGAATGATCAATGCCAATGCTCTTGATATTGAGGCTATGGAATATGATAGCCAATTGAAATCTATTTTACTCCATCTGCCAGAAGGATCTAAAGGAACTTTACACTTGTTTAGACCATCGGATGCTAGACTTGATCAAAAAATAAATATTGATATTCTCAATTCAAACACAAACACTGTAGATCTAAAAAGCCTTAAAGAAGGCTATTGGCGCGTCAAACTTACGTGGATTGAGGACGAAAAAGAATTTTATCTGGAAAAGAAAATCAATATCTGATCATGCTGTGGACCGCGTTCTTACTTGGATTTTTGGGGTCATTCCATTGTCTTGGAATGTGTGGACCTATTGCCTTGGCTGTAGCAGCAAAGGATAATTCTGTCTTTCTCAAAAACAAGTTGGTCTATAACTTTGGTAGAACCATTACTTATTCCACCCTTGGAGCGCTTATTGGAATGTTGGGATTTTCTCTGGCTTTGGCCGGAGTGCAACAGTGGATATCCATTTTGATGGGGGCAGTGATTTTGCTGATGGCATTTTTCTATAAAAAGTCTGAACGAATCATTACCCAATCCGGATTTTTTGGATCAGTTCATAGGTTGAAATCTAACCTTGGGAAGTACCTGAAAAGGGGTGGAACCTCTGCATTCTTTTTTTCGGGCTTACTAAACGGACTCCTTCCCTGCGGGATGGTATACCTTGCCCTCATTGCATCTTTGGCATTACAGAGTCCTTTAAGTGGGGCATTGTACATGCTTTTCTTTGGATTAGGTACTATTCCGATGCTGTTGGTAGTGATGCTTTCGGGCAAACTTATTTCAATTCAATGGAGGAATAGGTTTACCAAAGCTTTACCGTATTTCGCTATGTTTATAGGGGTACTGTTTATCGTAAGAGGATTAGGCTTGGGGATTCATTATGTGAGCCCCAAGTTACAGGTTTTTGACTACGGCAGTGAGCAAATTGAAATGACCATTTGTCGATAAATTTCTTTTTTGTCCCGTTGGAAGTGCAGCGTTTCGCAGCTGGATTGATGAGGCTTTAACTTTCCTGCTGATTTTGATCCTCACGGAATCCACACAGGAAGTACAAAAAAAAAATTCTGTAGGTTTTTCCCAGTGTCTTTGAGCCTTTGTGGCAAATAAATCTCTATCCTTACTTAAATTGCCTTACTGAAACCGTATTGTTTTTCTTGTTTATCCTGCATTCTTCTATCAAAAGTCATGCATACAATACGTATAAAAGGAATGCCTTCCTTCAGAATTTGGATTCCTTTTTGATCATAATTTAAAAGTCCTTCACCTTGATATTGATTGAGCTTCTCAAGTTGTTCGTAACTCAGTCCGGCAAAAAACTCATGAGCCCATTGCGTCTGTTGGTTGCAGATCAATTCTAATATCAGCTTTCTGGTATCCAAATCCTCTTCACTCATTATATGGCCTTTTTGAATGGCATATGCCCCACTACCGATGAATTGCTTATAAGGCTCAATGGTTTTTTCATTCTGACCATAGGCATAATAGACATCAGAAATTGAGCTGTTTCCCAATCCGATCAAAATCTTGGAAGGGGAAGTAGTATAGCCCATGAAATTTCTATGAAGTTTTTTGTTGACCTTAGCTTGATAGAGCGGGTCTTCCGGAAGTGAAAAGTGATCCATACCAATTTCATAATATCCCATGTCCGAAAGTATCTCTTTACCTTTCTCATAAAGACTTCTTTTTTCCTGCTCATTAGGTAAAAATTGCTCAAAACTTTTCTGCGATTTGAATACACTTGGCAAATGGGCATAGCTGTAGTAAGCAATTCTATCAGGCCGCAATAGGGCAACTTTAGAGAAAGTGTCCTTGATAGTTTCTAGGTTTTGGTGAGGAAGACCATAGATGAGGTCAAAATTGACAGAGGTATACCCTATTTCTCTAGCCACTTCAGTGGCTTCTTTTACTTTTTCAAAAGGTTGAATTCTATGAATCGACTTTTGGACCTCAAGGTCAAAATCCTGAATTCCATATGATACCCTCCTGAACCCTAGATCATATAGGGTCTGTAAATGCGCTCTTGTGGTATTATTGGGATGTCCTTCAAAACTAAATTCAGCATTATCCATCACTCTTGCGTGTCTGAGGATAAACCCCAGCATTTCCTGAAGAGATTCTGCTGAGAAAAAAGTGGGTGTTCCCCCGCCAAGATGAATGCCAGCCAATTTGGGAAGGCTTTCAAAAAGTGCCAGATACTTTCTCCATTCCTGTATTATTGTTTCGATAAAAGGAGTTTCTACCTGATGATTTTTTGTAATTCTTTTGTTGCAGCCACAGTAAGTACAGAGACTTTCACAATACGGAAGATGAATATATAATGTAACACCCTCTTCCTCCCCAAAATCATCAAATGCCCTTTTGACAAGTCTCATCCAGGATGTTTCATTTAAGTCGTTGGACCAAAGCGGAACTGTCGGGTATGAAGTGTATCTAGGTGCAGGAATATTGTATTTCTCTATAAGGGAAGCTGTGGTATTATTCATGGCTTTCAATTTAACTTCAAAGTTCCCAAAAAGGCTACGCAAAAAACATGACGGAGAAGGGCTAAAAAACTGATAAAAGTCATGTTATAAAAGGGAGGTTTTCTTTTGTCACTTTGTGCTTTTTGATAAAAAAAGTTTTAATGTTTTGCAAAACATGATGGAGGATAATGCTTTTCTGCCAGCAAAGGGCGGGAGTCGAACCGATACGCGCTCTCGCCAGCTGATAAAAGAAAAAGACCTGCATTTCTGCAAGTCTTGATTTATTGTGGAGGATAACGGAGTCGAACCGATGACCTTCCCGACCTGCGTCGGGACGCTTTATCCAGC
>NZ_PVTR01000009.1:0-47530 GCF_003003005.1 Mongoliibacter ruber | reverse complement strand
CGTCGGGACGCTTTATCCAGCCGATAAAAGAAAAGACCTGCATTTCTGCAAGTCTTGATTTATTGTGGAGGATAACGGAGTCGAACCGATGACCTCTACACTGCCAGTGTAGCGCTCTAGCCAGCTGAGCTAATCCCCCAATATTTATAAGTCGATTGGAGCGAACCTCCAAAATAATCTATCCTCTGAAGAGATTCGAACCGATGACCTTCCCGACCTTCGTCGGGACGCTTTAGCCATTACGATGAATATCGGAATAGTCTCCCTTAGGGTTTGCAAATATAGAAAGGGATTCTATTTGCACAAACCTTTTTTATTAATCTGCGGAATAATTTACCCTTGTCAGGATACTCCTTCCTAGTGTAACTTCGTCGGTATATTCAAGTTCGCCACCTATGGGTATACCTCTTGCTATTGTACTTACCTTGATATTCAGCGCTTTGAGTTTTCTGGTAATATAAAATGATGTAGTGTCTCCTTCCATTGTCGCTGGTAATGCTAAAATCACTTCCTCGACTTTATCTTCGGTTTCTGCAAGTCTTATCCTTTCCATCAAAGACTCAATTTTCAGTTCATCAGGACCTATTCCCTGAATTGGGGAAATCACACCCCCTAATACATGATAAAGTCCCTGATATTGAGAGGTGTTTTCAATGGCCAGAACGTCTGGAATATCTTCCACCACGCAAATGATCGAGCGGTCTCTTCTCACTCCCCTGCATATGCTACATACATCAGTGTCTGAAATGTTGTGGCATTTTTGGCAATACTTGATTTCTTTTCTCAAAGCCAATAGGGCATGGCTCAATTCTTCTGTCACCGATTCTTTTTGCTTGAGTAGGTGCAATACCAGTCTCAAAGCTGTCTTTTTCCCGATTCCGGGAAGACGACTCATTTCATTGACAGCATCTTCGATTAATTTTGAAGGGAAGTTCACAGAGAAACTTTTTAGACGATTGCGGCTTGTATTCCTGCATCAAGAATAGCCTCGCACATTGGTTTGAGCTTATTTCTGCTTCCTTTTTTTACTGTGCATTTGCCCTTATAATGGACGATAAGCGTGCACTGTTCTGCCTGTTCTACAGAGTGTTGGCAGACCTTGATAAGGATTTTAGTTACGTGCTCAAAAGTATTTACATCATCATTGAAGACGACTAGTTCACACTCGTCTGTGTCTATCTCTTCCTCTAGTAAAACTTCTACTTCTTCCAACTGTGGATAAGCTTGTGTATGGTAATTCATTTTGCAAATTTAATTATTATAAACAATTTAGCGCAATTGTCTCCTAATCCCTTATGAATTCAAATTTAGTTTTAATCGTAATAACATCATATTTTGTCCTCCTGTTTTTGATTTCTTGGTTTACTTCAAGAAATGTTTCAAAAGACACGTTTTTCACGGGGGATAGACAATCGCCGTGGTTTTTGGTAGCGTTCGGGATGATTGGCGCCTCCTTGTCAGGAGTAACCTTTATCTCTGTACCTGGCGAAGTGGGCAATACAAGTTTCCATTATTTCCAAGTGGTGTTGGGGTATTCAGTGGGTTACCTGGTTATAGCCAAGGTGTTACTTCCGCTATATTACCGACTCAACCTTGTGTCTATTTACGCTTACCTGGAAGACAGGTTTGGCTTTTGGTCATATAAAACCGGTGCTTTTTTCTTTATTCTTTCAAGAACTTTGGGTTCTTCCATCAGGGTTTTTTTGGTGGCTGGAGTGCTTCAATTGATACTTTTTGACCAATGGGGAATTCCTTTTTGGGTATCTGTTCTGATTACAGTTTCCTTGATATGGATATACACTCACCGTGGTGGAATCAAGACGGTGGTGTGGACAGACACTCTTCAGACATTTTTTATGTTGCTTGCTGTAGGGGTTAGTATATATTTGGTTGCCAAGGACTTGGGTATTTTGGGGATTTCTGACTTTGTAGGAACAATATCAGCAGACTCCAGGTCCGAAATATTTAATTGGGATTGGCAATCAGGAACCAATTTCTTCAAGCAATTCGCTTCTGGTGCATTTATTACCATAGTCATGACAGGCCTAGATCAGGACATGATGCAGAAAAACCTTACCTGCAGAAATATTGGTGATGCTCAGAAGAATATGTTTTGGTTCACCATAATTTTGGTTTTCGTCAACCTTCTATTCTTATGCCTAGGCGTTCTTCTTTATCTTTATTCTGAAGCAAAAGGCATTCAGATCCCACTAAGAACGGATGATTTATATCCTATGCTTGCCACTCAAGAGTTTACGGCATTTGCAGGGATAGTCTTTGTCCTTGGTATTACGGCAGCCGCCTATTCAAGTGCGGATTCAACCTTAACTGCCTTGACTACTTCGTTTTGCTATGATTTCTTAGAAATTGAGAAAAAATACGAAAAACAGAACCAAGTCAAAGTCAGAAAACGCGTTCACTTGGCTTTCACGGCCTTGATGTTTTTTGTGATACTTGCTTTTCGTTGGATCAATGATCAATCTGTCATCAATGCAGTATTCATTATTGCAGGTTATACCTATGGGCCATTGCTAGGCTTGTACTCCTTCGGCTTATTTACCAACTGGAAAGTAAAAGACAAGTTGGTGCCTTATGTCGCAATAGCCGCTCCCACCTTGGCATTTATTATTAGCCAAAACTCAGAAAAACTCTTATGGGGATATAAGTTCGGCTTCGAAGTGCTGATACTTAACGGCCTACTGATGTTTACCGGTCTTTATTTACTTAGGGTAAAAAATAATTAGAGCTCTTGCCTTGCAATGAGCTCATTGATTTTTTTTAGCCTTAGGATGTTGCTTTCCAGATTACTAGATGATCCATCAAGGTCTACCAATACAGATATCTGTCCATTTTGGGGGCTGTGTCCGTTGGTCTTTTTAGAAAAATCATAAGAATGGTTGACAGAAGGAGCTATGGAAATCAATTCCTGAACGTCCACTTCATAAAGTTCAGCCAGCTTGATGGCATCTTCCATTTTTAAATTTGATCGACCCTGCTCATATCGGGAATAGGCAGTGTAGTCCTTCTTTCCCAAATATTCGGCTATATATTCCTGAGTATAACCTCGTAGTACTCTGTGTTTTCTAAGGTTTTCTGCGATGTGACTTTTTAGGGCTGTTTCCATATCTGTTACTGTTTAAAAAATACTTTGCAAAAAGCATACACATTTGACCCATTACGCTAATAAAAAGTTAAAAAAGATTGATTTTGGCAAAAAAATACCAATAAAAGGTGGTTATTGATCTAATTTTAGGTCATTTGGATCCCAGAAAAAATTGGGGAAGTTCTTTATTTGATCCTGTTCAATAATGAGACCTTCTGCTTCTAGCTTTTCCTGCATTTCCCCTGGGTTGCTAAAATGATGCTTGCCAGTCAAAACCCCATTCCTATTGACTACTCTATGGGCGGGTATATCAGGTTGGGTATGTGAAGCATTCATGGCATACCCTACCATTCGAGCACCACTTTTGAGCCCGAGGTAATTTGCTATTGCCCCATAGGATGTTACTTTTCCTTTTGGAATGAGTTGGACCACTTGGTAGATCAGGTCAAAATGATTCTCCTTACTTTTTTTCATATAATATTTCCAATAGAATTTCGTCAAACTCTTCTCTGATTTCCGGCTCTTTTTCCGGGTCTATCCCAATAATTATTTTAAAAGCGATTTTCTCTTTGTAGATACCGCTCAAACCTACGATAAACTTTGATATTTCTTTCGACTGTAACCGGTTCGAAAGTTTAGGCTCGATTTTGTCTCTTATTTCTTTAAGACTCATTTGAGTTTCTACAGGTATTTCAAAAATAAATTCTACATCCTTTCTATCAGTAAACCGGTAGTTGATCACATGAGTGCTGAGCATCAGGTTGTTTGGGATCATCATGGTAAGTCCATCATCTCTTTTGAGCACAGTGTTGAGGAGAGTGATATCTTTGATGATTCCTTTTTGCTCATTGATTTTAATCATATCTCCCAAAGAAAATTGATCGGTAAACATGATTATTAGTCCATTGACGGTATTTGTGATATATTCTTTGGAAATGATTGCAATAGCTGCAGCTACTATGGTCAAACTGGTCAAAAACTCAAAAGGTCGGAAACCAAAGGCCATGATGAGTGCTGAGATGAATACAATTGAATTTAGTATATTGGAAATCCATGTAATACCAAGAAGAAAGTTGCCATGAAGGTTTTCGTCAGATTGTTTTCGAAGATAGAACCTTGCGGTAAGCATTCGGGCGAGGGAAATTAGGATGTTTCCACCCAATAAAAAGAGCAGAGCTCCGATTATACTTTGCAGTCCTGATATCCCTGATGCCCATTGGTTGAATGGGATTGAAGTTTTACTCAAAAAAAATAAGACGATATATAAGAATAACTTAAGGACAAATATTCGCAATTTGCGATTTTCTGAGATCCTGAATACAGATTTTGTGTGTGACATGGATGATTAAAAACATTATAAAAGCACTTAAAACTAAACAAATGTAAATATGGAAAGAAATATAATTATAACAGGTGCAGCTGGAAATTTAGGGCAAGCTGTAGTTGAAAAATTTAAACGTGAAGGGTATAGGGTGATAGCCACGGTTTTACCGGATTCGGGTGAGGAAGTGGAAGAGGCTGATGATGTCTACGAAGTAGATGTGACCGATGAAAAATCAGTTGTCGAATTCGCCAAGGAATACCAGTTACAATACGGAGAAGTGGACGCTATCGGACTATTAGTGGGCGGTTTTGCCATGGGTACAATTGAGGAAACCGGCCTTGATCAGATCCATAAAATGGTTACACTAAATTTTTATTCTACCTATAATATGGTAAAAAGCTTTCTTCCTTTGCTCAAAAAGGCAGATTCTGGATGTTTTCTGTTTGTAGGGGCCCGTCCGGCACTTCAGCCTTCAGATGGCAAAGGTGTTGTGGCATATGCTTTGAGTAAAAGAATGGTAATAGAGCTGGCAGATTACGTGGCTGAAGAAGCTAAGGATACCAATGTAAGATCACATGTATTTGTGCCTAGTGTGATAGATACTCCTGAAAACAGAGCGTCTATGCCCGATGCGGATTTTCCTCAATGGGTATCGCCGGCAGAAATCGCTGAAGCCATGCATTATGCTGTCAATAATCCTGCTTTGAGGAATATGACATTTAAGCTTTACGGTGGAGTTTAAACCAATTACCATACAATATGAAACGATTTACACAATTGACATTCTTTATCTTTTTACTGAGCTTGGGACTGACTTATGCGCAGACCAGTACCGAAACCAGGAGACTCGACAATTTCAATGCGGTCAAGGTGAGTACCTCTATCAAGGCGGAACTCGTCCAAGGGAATGAAAATAAAATTGAAATCAAGGCAACAGGGATTGACTTGGACAAGATTGAATCCAGTATCTCAGACAAGACACTTGAAGTCAAATTGGGAAGGGGTAATTTTAGAAATCATTCGGTCAATGTTGTCATTACTTACAGGGATATTCAAGGTATAGAAGCTACGACCAGCGCCAGTGTAGTAGCCAAAGATGCTATCGAAGCTGCGGAGGCATACCTCTTTGCTGCTACTAGCGGATACATAGAAGCTGATGTCACTTCTGAAGTTTTACGAATTGAAGCGGCAACCAATGCGAGAATTGTGGTCAATGGCGAAGCTGATGAATTGAGGATAAAGGCTTACACAAATGCTGAGGTGGATGGGAAAAATTTTGATGCATCTGATGTAGATGTTTTGGCAAATACTGCCGCATCTGTATATTTCAATAGCACGGGTTCCATTGTAGGTTCTGCAGCCACTGCAGGAAAGATCTATTATGGAGGAAATCCCAAAAGTATGGAAGTGAAAACAAGTACAGGAGGAAGCATTCAGAAAAAATGAGAAAATCTATAATTTTTACACTCCTTTTATTTGGCTTTATGTCTCTTCAGGCAATTGCTCAAGAAGAAAAAAATGTGGAAGCTGTCATTGCCTCATTGTTTGAAGGAATGAAAAGTAAAGATGCAAGCCTTGTAGAAAATGCATTTCACAAAGATGCCTTGATGCACACGGTACAGAGTGGAGAGGATGCTTCTTCATTGGGTAGCAATAGCGTCAGAGATTTTATCAATAGGATAGCAACTACACCGGCCAATACTATATTAGATGAGAGGATCTTGGAGTATCAAATCAAAATTGATGGAGATATGGCATCTGCATGGACTCCTTATGAATTTTATGTCAATGAAGGGTTTAGTCATTGTGGTGTCAATTCATTCCAGTTGATCAAGACCAGTGAAGGCTGGAAAATTACTTATGTAATCGATACCAGGAGAAAAATAGGTTGTAGGTCCAATTAATCGTTTGAAGAATATTTATAAAAAAAGCCCATTGGAGTCCATTTGATGTCCAAGGGGCTTTTTTGTTTTTGATAAAAGCTTACCGTTGAGGGACAAAGCCTAAAAGTTCGGTTGCCCCATCCAATAAGGTGAGCTTGTTTTTGCCCACCTTGAAGTTATTGGCTTTTGATAAGGCAGAAAGAAACTGATTTTCACCATCACCTTCACATGCTTTCTTGGTCATGGCACCAGGGTCGAGATTTATACCATCGGCTTCAATATTGAAGCTTCCCGACAAATTGTTACATCCTGTAAATCCCGTCAACCTGCCTTCGTCCATGAAATTCAAAAATGGCAAGCCGCCTGAGAATAAAGAGCCATCCAATGTATTTCCTAATAAGGAAGAGAGTACCCAGTTGTTACCGGTCAGCAAGCTCATTGGATTCAAATTGCCTACAGAACTGCAGGAAGCAAACGATAGCACTGCCACTAAACTTAAGATTGAGAAAAACTTTTTCATAATGTTCAATAAGGTTAAAATTAATTGGTAGGGTTATTTTAAAACATTTAATACGTATTAAGTTACTAAAAATTGACAATTAAATAATAAAATTTGATTTTTTTGGTGTTACTGTGTTTAGTTGTGTGATATCTCAATTTATCAAAGTGGTTCCCAAATAAAATATGGATCTTTCTTTTATTTTCTACCTAAATTACCTTTATTTTTATTGATGTATTCTCAATAAGTCTATCTAAAAATTAAAAAAACAATAAATCCTTTTTGGATTACGCTTTTTTGTGAGTAAGATTGTCAAGTCAAAAACAAAACAATGAATTCTTTAGCGGCAGTTAGTTTTTTTACCACCATGAACCACATGCAAATGTTGTCATGTTCTGCTTTGTCCATGACAGGTACCTTCTTTTTTGCAAACACTACCATTACGGGGTAATCCCGTTTTACCACTCATATAGCCCAATTACGATGGCCCATTTCTATGGGTTAGCGTTTCTTTAATCATTTGATCATACACCAAGCCATAATCATGAAAGTAATCAAATTCGGAGGTTCTTCCGTAGCCAATCCCAAAAACATAAAAAAGGCCTTTAGTATTCTTCAGCAAAAGAATCAAGAAGGGGAAATTGCAGTTGTTTTTTCAGCTTTTGGAGGAGTCACGGAAATACTACTTCAATCAGCGGAAAAGGCAAAACTTGGAGATAAATCCTACATTGATGATGTCAAACTATTGGAAGAAAGGCATTTTGAAGTAGTAAAGGAAATGATCCCTATTAAACTTCAGTCTCCTGTTTTGACTTATATCAAATTGAGATTCAATGAGCTGGAAGACCTTTATCATGGTATTTTTCTAATTAAAGAATGTTCTCCAAGGACGCTGGATTATGTTGGGAGTTTTGGGGAACGTTTGTCAGCTTACATTTTAGTCGAGCTACTCAAGCTGGAGGGATTTCCTGCGGTGTATTTGGATGCAAGAAGTGTCATTCGGACCAACGATCGCTTTGGGAATGCCAAAGTCGATTTTAGTGTTACCAATGACTTGATTCAGGATTTCTTCCATCAGAATCAAGGCATAAAAGTTATCACTGGTTTTATTGCTTCTACTGAAAAAGGAGAAACTACCACACTTGGAAGGAGTGGGTCAGATTATACAGCCGCTATTTTTGCATCTGCACTTAATGCCGATGCATTGGAGATTTGGACTGACGTTTCTGGGGTAATGACCTCTGATCCAAGACTGGTGTACACCGCTTTTACCATTCCTCAATTGAGTTATGCTGAGGCAATGGAGCTTTCCCATTTTGGCGCCAAAGTCATATTCCCTGCGACCATGCAGCCGGCAATGAAAAAAGGAATTCCTGTTTTTATCAAAAACACCTTTGCTCCGGATAATGCAGGCACACTCATCAATAATGATGCTCCCAATGGAAAGATCATTAAAGGCATATCTTCTATGTCTGGCATTTCATTACTTAATATTCAAGGTGCCGGTCTAATAGAGGTAGTAGGGGTGAGCAGACGGGTTTTTGGAGCCTTGGGGGATGCAGGAGTCAATGTCATTTTGATCTCTCAGGCCTCATCTGAGCATAGTATCTGTGTAGCCATCAAAACTTTTGAAGTAGCAAGAGCCAAAGAAGCCATTGAAGGGGAGTTTATTTACGAAATTCGAAATGGAGAAATGGATCCGGTGATTGTGGTTTCGGAAATGGCCGTTGTAGCTGCAGTTGGAGAAAACATGAAACACAACCCCGGGGCAAGCGGAAGGATGTTTCAGTCTCTGGGACAAAACAATGTCAATGTATATGCCATCGCACAAGGAAGTTCCGAATTGAATATTTCTGCGGTGGTTTCTCAAGCTGATCTTCAAAAGGCACTCAACGCCTTACATGAGGCATTTTTCCTTTCAGATAATAAAGTCCTCCACCTGTTCTTAGTAGGTGTGGGGCTAATAGGCAAAGCACTTACCAAAATGATTTCCAACCAAAGGGAAAAGCTTCAGAGAGAAAATGATTTGGATATTCAGATTCATGGTATAGCCAATAGTAGGTTTATGGCTTTTCATGAGGACGGGTTTGATTTGAAAAATTGTCCTGCTCCAGAGGATGCCGAAGGTGCCCAGAAAATGGATATCGATAAATTTCTACAACAAATGGAGGAAATGAATTTCTCCAATACCGTTTTTGTGGACTGTACGGCAAGTCAAACTGTGGCAGATGTGTATGACAGGATTTTGGAAGCCAAAATAGCCATAGTCACCCCAAATAAAAAAGCCAACTCCAGCTCACTTGAGAAATATAAGGAATTGAAAAAACTGGCTTATAAGCGTGGAGTTAAGTTTTTATATGAAACCAACGTGGCAGCAGGCTTACCAGTTATCAGTACTTTGCAGGATTTGATGTTGAGTGGAGATAAGGTCATAAGGATTGAGGCTGTATTGAGTGGTTCTATGAATTATATTTTTTCAGAATTTGAAAACGGTCTTTCATTTAGCGAGGTTGTTCGTCAGGCTAAGGAAAAAGGATATACCGAACCTGACCCGAGAGATGACTTAAGTGGTATGGATGTTGGAAGGAAAATATTGATTCTAGGGCGTGAGGCAGAGCAGGATTTGCACTTTGATGACATCAGCATCCAAAGTATGGTTCCAGAAGACTGTGTGGATTTAGAGGAGGTGGAAGCTTTTTTTGAACAGCTAAAAACCCATGATGATTCATTCGAAAAGCTTTTGGAAGAAGCCAAGGCCAAAGGAGAAAAACTACGCTTTATGGCCACATTGGAAAATGGAAAAGCGAAAGTTGGATTAAATTCTCTAGATGCTTCTCATCCTTTCTATTCTTTGAAGGGGAGTGACAATATGATCTTGTTTACCACCGAAAGGTATCATGATTTTCCAATGATCATCAGAGGACCAGGTGCAGGTGCAGACGTGACAGCTGCTGGTGTTTTTGCAGATGTAATCAGGTTAGGTAATTACTCCAGGTAAGATGAAAAAAATAACCGCTTTTGCTCCAGCTACAGTCGCCAATGTCTCTTGCGGCTTTGATATTTTAGGTTTTGCGATCGATCAACTAGGTGACAGAGTCACAGTAGCATTGAATGACACGCAAGAGTTGAAGTTGGCGGATATTCAGGGAGACGGAGGGAAGTTGCCATTTGAAGCCAAAAAAAACACTTGTTCCGTGGCGATAAGGGCCATGTTGGATCATTTAGGCTCGGATCAAGGGATGGATATTTACTTGGAAAAGGGGTTGCCATTGGGTTCTGGCATGGGGTCCTCTGCCGCTAGTGCCGCCGCTGCTCTGGTTGCGGCAAACACCCTTTTGGGTACGCCATTTTCCAAAGAGGAATTGGTGCCGTTTGCCATGGAAGCGGAAAAAATAGCTTGCGGCGCTGGGCATGCTGATAATGTAGCTCCTTCATTGATGGGCGGATTTGTATTGATAAGGGATTATAATCCATTAGACTTGATCAAACTTCCTGTTCCTTTGGGTTTGCATTGTACTTTGCTCCATCCGCATTTGGAACTGAATACAGCAGATTCCCGATCAGTTCTGAAAAAGCAAATTTCGCTCAAAGATTCTACCGTTCAATCAGGGAATATTGCCGGATTGATAGCAGGGTTGTTTTTGCAGGATTTCCAATTAATCAGCCGATCATTGAAAGATGTGATTGCGGAGCCTTCCAGGGCATTGTTGATTCCCGGCTTTTACGAATTGCGGGAAAGTATCCAATCCATCGGAGCGCTGGGTTCCGGGATTTCAGGTTCTGGCCCCACTATTTTTGTGCTGTCCCCTGACAAAGAAATAGCCATCATGGCGGGGAAGGTATCTGAACAGATTTTCGAAAAAATGGGACTTGATGTTGATGTTTACATTTCAGAAGTCAATGATAAAGGAGCTTATGTTCTTGAGTGAAATTGAAAGAGATTTAAATAACAGATTATAAAAAAACAGTATGGATTTTTACAGCACCAATAATCCTGAACATAGGGTTTCTTTAAAAGAAGCGGTAATTAAGGGGCTAGCTCCAGATCAAGGTCTTTATATGCCTGAAAGTATTCCTGTACTTTCAGATTCATTTTTCAAGAGACTTCCGAATCTTACTTTTCAGGAAATTGGCTATGAAGTCATTGGGGAGTTGTTTGGAGAAGATTTGGAGAAAGACCAAATCAAGGAATTGGTAGATCATACCTTGGCATTTGATGCGCCTTTGGTCAAAGTGGAGGAGGGGATTTACAGCCTTGAATTGTTTCATGGACCTACATTGGCATTCAAGGATTTTGGAGCCAGGTTTTGCTCCAAGCTGATGTCCATGTTGATGGAAGGGGAGAAAAGAAAAGTTCGGGTATTGGTAGCTACATCAGGTGACACAGGTAGTGCAGTGGCAAATGGGTTCTACAAGGTGCCGGGAGTGGAGGTACATATTTTATATCCAAAAGGCAAAGTATCTTCCTTACAGGAAATGCAATTTACCACTCTGGGAGAAAATATCTCTTGCTTGGAGGTTGATGGCGTTTTTGATGATTGCCAGAAAATGGTCAAAGAAGCCTTTTTGGATCCCGAACTCAACGAAAAAATGCTATTGACTTCTGCCAATAGTATCAATGTGGCCAGGTGGATTCCGCAATGCTTATACTACTTTTATGCTTTTGCCAAATTGCCTCAATTAGGTAAAAAATTGGCTGTCTCTGTTCCAAGTGGGAATTTCGGGAATTTGGGGGCAGGGATTTTGGCACAACAAATGGGCTTGCCTATAGATGTGTTTATTGCAGCCACAAATGTCAATAAGGTGGTGCCTGACTTTCTTTTAGGCAGTGTGTTTCAAGCTAAATCCTCTATGCCTACTATCAGTAACTCCATGGACGTAGGTAATCCAAGTAATTTCTTCAGGCTTCTTGCACTTTATGGCAATGATGAAAATGAGCTTAGAGACAAAGTAAAAGGGTTTTATTTTGATGATGAGGATACAGCTCGTGCCATGCAAGATGTAAAGAATGCCAGTGGCTACACCATGGATCCGCATGGAGCAGTGGGATATCTTGGGCTGAGAAATTTCCTCAAAATACATCCCAATGAGTTCATAGGAATATTTTTAGAAACAGCCCATCCAGGAAAATTCAAATCAGTGGTAGATAGGGTTTTGGGTCTGGAATTGGAATTGCCAGAAAGGTTAAAGGCTTTTATGAAAGGAGAGAAAAAGGCTGAATCTTTAGCCAATGATTATAGTCAGTTTAGGCAATATCTTCTGGATAGCGCTTCTTGAATTGAATAAGAAAGACCTGCCAGGTATTCAAAACGTGGCAGGTCTAAAAAAACGGGTTAGTCTTCAATTTCTTTCATCTTGTTCAGATTCTCTTTTAATTGAAGCTGCATCTCTTTCAATTGCTCCTTCAGGACTTGTAATTCCTCTTGATGTTCCATTTGCCAAGCTTCCATTTCTTTTTTGAAGGCCTCCAACTGTGGTTCGTTAGCTTCTTTCCACTCTTGCATTTTGAGTTTAAATTCCTCTATTCTTGGCTGATTTTGTTCAGTCCATTCCTGCATTTGAGACTTGTAAGCTTCGCTCCATTCTTTTTGTTTTTCTTTCATTTCAAAAATCCTTTCAGCTTGCTCTGCTTTTCGTTGCATTTGTTGGGCTTGGATTTCTTGCCTAATTGCCGCTGTAGATTCTTTCAATTCTCTTTTGAAGATTTCGAGTTGCTCCCTGTCCATCTTGGTTGAATCCATGCTGAAAGGGAATACAGGCATTCTGTACCTACTTTGAGTGGAGTCTGAATGCCAATCAAATTTGGGTAGATTTTCGAAAAACTCAGGTCCAGGAACTATCTTTTCCCATACTTCAGGATCTATTTCTATATGTGGAGGTGTGCCAAAATCAATTCGTGGCATTTCATCCAACTTCAACATTGGCATATTGCTGAAGGCCTTGAATTCAAAATCAAGATCTTTGAATGCGATATGCCAGTCTTCTTGTTTTTTGAAGCTTTTTTGGATTCTTTCCCATTCTTCGGGCGACAGTTGGTGCTTTTCAGCAAACAAAGAATCTAAATGAAGCTTTTCGCTACGTTTGTTTTTTGTGGTATCTATAATGGCGAGATTTCCATTGTCATCTATTCTTATGATGACTCCCTCTTCGGTGATGATATTTTTCTCATTTTTGGTAGTGTCCGAAGGAATCAGATCTAGATCTTGGCTTGCAATTCCCGCTTTTTCCTGGTCGAACTCCATGGATTGGGGCTCTCTTTCAGCGCTGACCATTAAGGTGGCACCGATCAGTAGTGTAAGTATCATAGTGATGCTGGTTAATGTAGTTGGTTGAGTTGTATCTGTTTTAATGCCCATAATCCTTTTAATCCTATCCAGGGTTGGTGTTGACTTTTTGCTTGCAGCCATGGCCATTTCAGGTATTTGCTTTTGGGCGTGGTTCAATACAGTGGCCAAGCCATACGCCAAGTCTGTGGGTGCAATTCCGGAGGAGACGGCAATTTCATCACAGGCCATTTCACGGTATTTTCGGATTTCGGAATTGATCCACCAAAACGCAGGGTGAAAAAAGTAAACCACTTCAGTTATGCGCTGTATCAGGTTGAAGGCGTAATCATATCTTTTGATATGTGCCAATTCATGTGCGATTATAGCCTCCAATTGTGC
Source organism: Mongoliibacter ruber (assembly GCF_003003005.1). Classification (GTDB taxonomy): domain Bacteria; phylum Bacteroidota; class Bacteroidia; order Cytophagales; family Cyclobacteriaceae; genus Mongoliibacter; species Mongoliibacter ruber. Next base: position 34,056 of record NZ_PVTR01000009.1, on the reverse strand, counting down.
TGGGCTGATGTGCAATAGTAGGCTAGTTGGAACCAGTACCACTGGTTTCAAAATCCCATAAGTTATGGGCATGTCTAAGGATGTGCTTTGTAGTATTTGCACTGCATGACGGATTCCCAATTGGCGACACTTTTCTAATCCAAACTGCTTTATCCCTTCTTCCAATGGAAAATGCTTTTTTTGATGGAGTTGACGGATATCAGCTAGGCTGCTTGCCAGTCTTATCATAAACAAAATGACACCGATAGACCAAATATTTACCAAAGAAGGGATATGTTTTTCTATTTCATTTCTCCAAGATAGGATAGGTGTCTGCAGCGATCCAAACTCCTGAGTTTGTTGTCCGAGCATTGCCTCTGACACCACAGTTACTGAAATGTCTGTGTCAGCCTGTGTTGTGGTTTCGAGGTGAAAGAAAAATGTGCCGGAACCAAGCAAAGGAATCAGGAGTAGGGCTGCAAAGGAAAGTCTATACTTGAAGCCGGGACTTTTTGATGAGAATATTTTCAGCATCAACCAAAGGAGGAGGCCTATTCCGGCAATTTGCCAAAGCGCATGAATCAACATCCAGCCTAAAGCATAAAGGTAATTCTCAGCGAAGAGTTGGTTTAACCATTCCATTATTTTTCATTTTCAAGTTGGTCGAGAAAAGCGCGGATTTCATCTATTTCTTCCTTTGAGGGGTTGCCCTGACCCAAAGCCTGCATGACCAGGTTTTTGGCAGAGCCGCCGAATGCTGCATTCATAAAGTTGTTGACCAGCCCTTTCTGAGTGGCTTTTTCATCTACAGAGGGATAGTAAATATGCGTCCTGCTTGCTTCGTCCCTTGAGACCAAACCCTTGGCGTGCATAATTTGCATCAGCTTCAGGGTGGTGGTATAACCGGTGTCTTTGTTTTCGGAGAGTCTTTCATGGATTTCCCTGACAGTGGCTTTTTTAAGTTGCCAAAGTAGGGACAAAATTTCCAGTTCAGATTCAGTAGGTTTATTATTCATAGAGGTTAATACGATTCATTTCGTACAAAGTTATATATTCTGAAATTCAATGCAATAGTTTGTACGATTATTTTCGTAGTATTTGTAAAAATTAGCAAAATCTTGCTGATAATTAACGGGTTTAGCTGGACCTATTTTAATCAAACATTGATTTTATATTACTTTTATTTATTGAGGAAGAGCTCATTAGAAAAAAAAATAGTTTTTGAAAGAATTATTATATTGCTCAGTGAACAATCCTCTAGTCCTGATGAAAAAATTCTTTTGGCTCCTTATATTTTCAGCATTTTCCTGCATTGATCCCTATGGTTTCAATGCCGAATTAGAAGAACGGGCACTAGTCGTAGAAGGCTATATCACTACCATTCCTGGACATCAAGAAATCCGTTTGCGCAGGGCCGAGGTTTTCGGGCCAGATTATGTAGGTGTCAATAAACCAGAGGGTTTGGCCAAGGTGTTGATCAAAGATGATTTGGGTAGGGTTTTCAGATTGGTGGAACAGGAGGAAAGAGGGCAGTATTTGACTGAAGAAATATTTGCTGCGGAGCTTGGAAGGAGTTATAATTTAGAAATTATCACTCAGGATAAGAAACGCTATATTTCTAGACCTGAATTGGTGAAAGAGGTTCCGAAACTTGACTCGGTGACTTACAGAGCTGTCAGGACACCTGGAACCGACCGACTCAATGATGAGTATGGTGTAGAAGTATTGGGACATTTTCAAGATCCTGAAGGAGAGGAAAATTTTTATTTTTGGAGAACCTTGGAATCAAACTTTGTACTTGTATCTGAGCCTGATTTAGGACATTCAGGTCCTCCTGGTATGCCTACTTGTCCACCTTGCTGTGAAAGAATCTGCTACCATACCGATCTTCCAAAACCCGGGAATATCTTTACAATTGCCGACACTGATTTCGATGGTTTATTTCAAAGCAGGGTGATTGCATATGTGTTTGATAATGGGACGAGATTTAAGGATACATATCGATTGGAATTACAGCACATGTCTGTATCGCAGGAAACCCAGCTTTACCTTCAATTAGTAGATCAACAATTGAGACTGACAGGTTCTGTATTTGACCCGCCTCCAGCCAATATTCGAGGCAATATGATCTGTTTGGATGATCCTGATGAATTGGTATTGGGCCAGTTTTTTGCGGCAGATGTAGAGGCTGTCCAGCTTTATATCCAAAGGGATAAGTTGGAATTTTATAAAACACCTCAATCTCTTATTTTGAGCTGTTGTATACATTATTTATATCAAGACCCTAGAACCCAGTATATCGCGCCACTGTTACCCACCACACCACCTGCTGACTGGAATCCACCAAGAAACTGATGAAAAATTATTCAGCCTTTATATTGACCTTTTTGGTTGGGTTACTTTTCAGTACCTGTATTGATCCTTATCATTTTGAAAGTGAAAGACCGGAATGGTCATTGGGCATGGAGGGATTTATCACCACCTTACCAAAAGCACACAGAATAAGGTTGTCTAGGGTAGATCGTTTCTCTCCGGATTTTAATGGACTCAACCGTCCTGAAACTTTGGCGAAAGTGTTGATCAAAGATGACTTGGGAAACGTGGAAGTACTTACGGAAACTACAGCTGGTGTATACCTTACCCACGAGGATTTTGCTGCGAAAATAGGCAGGTCCTATAATTTGGAAATATTGCTGAATAATGGCAAAAGGTTTATTTCGAGGCCTGAAATTGTTGTGGCCGCACCAATTGTGGACTCACTGTCATATAGGTCAGTAAAAACAGCTACCTCCAATGCCATGATCGATGAGGTAGGAGTCAGGATTTTTGCTCATTTTCAAGATCCTCCAGATGAAAGAAACTTTTACTTCTGGAACATGCAGGTATCAGACTTTCAAATGATAGCTGAACCCGAACTGAACTTGAATAGCCCTTTTCACCCTACATGCCCGAGATGCCCTAACCCATTGGATTGTTGCAGAGTTTGCTATTACAGCGAAAGGCCAAGTCCTCCAAATGTGAATACTGCTGAAGATTCTGATTTCAACGGAGTTTACCAAAATATGCCTATTGCCTATATCAAAGACAATGGATTGCGCTTTAAAGGGATTTACAAAGCTAAAATCCAGCATCTTTCCGTTTCGCAGGAAGCTTACCGCCATTTGAAATTGGTAGGCCAGCAGCTCAGTCTTACGGGGACTGTGTTTGATCCTCCTCCAGCCAATATCAGGGGAAATTTGATTAGCTTAGATGAACCTGATGATCAGCCGTTGGGATTCTTTTTTGCTTCTGATGAGATTGAACTGGAAACCTATATTCATCCTGACAGACTTGAATTTTTGTTTAGGCCCCAAACGCTCTTCCCGACAGACTGCAGGTCTTATGTCGTCGGGATCGGTATCACCAAACCAAATGATCCAACCGCAATCCCAGCGGACTGGAAGCCAAATTGAATTGAAAAAAATGAAAAAGATAGCTTACTTGATGTTGGTTTTAAGTTCACTCCTATCTATTTCCTGTGAAATCGAAGAAGTGGGGACACTCAATCTTTTGACAGAAGAAATTGTCAATGTCAGTGGGGAGCGCGCAATAGTAATGGGTAGAATCGTTGCTTTCGAAAATATTCCTGTGGAGGATCATGGGTTCTATTTCGCTGAAGAAGAGAGTTTTTTGGAACCAATGGTGGTTTCACTTGGAGCCACGGAAAGACCAGGGAGATTTGTAGGGGAAGTAAGTGGTCTACAATTGGGGAGAAACTACTTTGTAAAAGCGTTTGTAGTCAGAAATGGAGAATTGATTTTTGGCAATGTTTTGAGCTTTGAAACACTCAATCCGTCTATTCTCAGGTTTGAGCCTTTGGTCCAATTTGGAGGAGGAGAGATCACCATTACAGGAGTCAACTTGGCTGATGATACCAGGGTGTTTTTTGGAGACCGGGAAGCGGTAGTTAGGGAGGTGATTTTTGGTTTTCAGGTAAGGGTAACTGTTCCACCTATTGCTACAAGTATTTCGGAGCAGATTAGGGTGGTGACAAGTGGGGTAGAGCTTTTAGTAGAGACACCATTCAGGTATGCTGTAGGGAAATACACCCTTTTGGAGGAGGATGCTTTGGAAGGGTTTTCAATTATAGAAAATATCTATTTCCAGCGTGAAGACAGGTTTTTTGTGGGAATGGGCAGAGATAGAAGTAACCGTACTACTAACGGAATATTGGGATATGAAAATCTTGTGTGGGAATATGATTTTGGAAAAGGGAAGTGGCTGGAAACAGGGTTTGAAGCAAGAATGCAAAGGAGAGCCTCAGATTCGCATACTGGCTTTGTTGGAGGAGGTATTTATCAAAATACTGTTTCTGGCCCACAAATACCCAATGACAATTACTGGTATTTCGATGGTGACGATTTTCAGGAAATACCTTCCCCTCCCATCAATATGGCTGATGGATTCGGTTTTGAGATTCAAGGTCAATTTTACATTGCAGGAGGAACTTTGGGAGTTGGTTCACAGGTATACAGGTTTGATCCGGCAACCGATTCATGGGAAATCAGACCCAATTTACCATCGAATGTTGACAAGGGGATGGTCCACTTTGTATACAACGATGATCTCTATTGGATAGACCGTGACAAGAATCTTTTTCAGTATAATCCTTTCACTGCCCAGTCTTCTGCTATTTCCATATACCCATCTCCCATGGTTGAGGCTGTTTCAGACTCTGGCGGTTTTGCGTTGGTCATGGGGCATAAGGTATTTATTGGTTTATACAATAATGCCAGAGAAATGTGGGAGTTAGATTTGGAAACACTGGACTGGGGGAGAAAACAAAACTTCGCAGGCGATGTCCGTGGAGTAGTTGCAGGCGCTTATGCCAAGGATGGTTTGATTTATTTTTTAAGGTCATTTGCGATCAACCCAAGAACTGAGTTTTGGGAATTTGATCCGGAGGCATTTTAAAGAGAATTCAATGGAATGCTGACTTAATTCCCATCAGTTGAACTATCCCCTTTTCTCAATAGTTGTATATACATGAATTTTAACAACCAACTATTATTATGAGTAAACAACCGTTATTGCAAAAATTGACTTTAGGTGATTTGGAATTACAAAATCGCGTCATTATGGCTCCGATGACACGAAGCCGGGCAGACAATCCTGAAAATGCACCTACTGCCATACATGCTGAGTATTATAGACAGAGAGCATCTGCTGGATTGATTATCACAGAAGGTTCTCAAGTATCAAAGAAAGCTGTTGGATATATCAATACCCCTGGCATTTATTCTCAAGCACAGGTAGAAGGATGGAAAAATGTTACCAAGGCAGTACATGATGCAGGTGGAAAGATTTTTATTCAACTGTGGCATGTGGGACGGATATCACACCCTGATTTCCATAATGGGGAATTGCCTCATGCACCTTCAGCTATCAATCCTATGTCAAAATCTTTTACTCCCAAGGGCTTCAAAGAGACTGTCACTCCAAAAGAAATGACCTTAGAGGAGATCCAGCAAACTGTTTTGGATTTTAGAAATGCCGCCAAAAATGCTTGGGCGGCTGGTTTTGATGGAGTTGAAATCCATTCTTCCAATGGTTACCTTCTTCACCAGTTTTTCAGTAGAACGTCTAATTCAAGAACCGATGGTTACGGAGGTTCTATAGAAAACAGAGCCAAGATTTTATTTGAAATCATAGATGCAATCAAGCAGGAAATTCCCGAAAATAGAATTGGTTTGAGGCTCAATCCTTCACTTCACGGAATTTTTGGGATGACTATGGATGAAGAGACTATTCCAACATTTGACTACATCGTAGAAAAATTGAATGTATACAACTTGGCGTACCTGCATCTTTCAGAGCCTTTTAACGATGTTTCTGGAATCCCCTATGCTGAAACTCAAATCGCCAAGAGATACAGACCCATGTATAAGGATGTCTTGATCATCAACGCAGATTTTGATCAAGAAAAAGGCAACAAATATATCTTGGAGGGTTTGGCAGATGCAGTTGCTTATGGCAAGCCATATATTTCAAATCCCGACTTGGTAGAAAGGTTTGCGCAACATGCAAAGCTTTCCTCTTGGGATACGGATACATTTTATACACCGGGAGAAAAGGGTTTTACTGACTACCCCAGCTTACAAGAAGAAAAAGTTTGAAAGTAAAAATTAAGGCCGAAACATTTCGGCCTTTTTATTATTTTGCGCCTATGTGTTTACTAGCTTTTAATTGGAATAACCACCCGCGCTACAAATTAATCTTAGTAGCCAATAGGGATGAATTTTTCGAAAGACCTTCCCAACAGCTTCATCAGTGGGATTCAGGCATCTATGCAGGAAAAGACTTACGGGCAGGTGGGACTTGGTTAGGAATGAATCCTAAGGGACGATTTGCCGCTCTGACCAATTACAGAGACCTGAAAAACCTGAAGAAGTACGAAAAATCAAGAGGTGATTTGGTGAAGAATTTTCTTGAAGGAGCTATCAGTCCTCATGATTATCTGAAAAAATTAGAGGCAGAAATGCACCAATATGATGGTTTCAACCTATTGGTCGGCGATCATGAAAACCTGTTTTACCTTTCCAACAAATCCGCAGAAGGAATTCGGAAGCTTGAACCTGGAACTTACGGCTTGAGCAATGCGCTCTTGGAAACACCTTGGCGTAAGCTTGTAAAGGCAAGAGAAAGTTTGAAAGAACATATTGAAGCGGGAGATTTCCAGCTTGAATCACTGATGAAGGGGCAGCATTCCAAAGAAACAGAATCACCTGATCGACTTCCTGATACAGGAGCTACACCAGAACAGGAAATTTTACTATCTGCCCAATTTATCAATGTGGGAAATTACTACGGAACGGTAAACAGTACGGCTCTACTCTGGAAAGAAAATGGTGAAGTTGAAATGATGGAGCGTGTTTTTGATCAGGTCAATGGGACACATTCGGACAGCCAAGTCAATTTTAAAATACAGGGTAAGGTGGAACAGAATGCAGGATAGTCCTGTTAGCTAAACATGGAAAAACAAGAGGTTTTAGACGTTTTTATAGTGGGCGGAGGACCAATAGGTCTTGCTTGCGGTATTGAATGTGAAAAAGTAGGTTTGAAGTATGTAATTGTCGAGAAAGGTGTTTTGACAAATTCTCTTTACAATTACCCTCTAAATATGACTTTTTTCTCTACTTCTGAAAAACTCGAAATGGGAGGAATTCCATTTATGTCCATTTCCCACAAACCAACCCGAACAGAGGCCCTGGAATATTATCGAAGAGTTGCAAATACATGGAAACTTAAGGTAAACCTTTATGAGGAAGTGAAAACCCTTGACAAAGGAGAAGATTTTTTTGAAATCCAAACTTCCAAAGATAAATACAAGACAAAAAACGTCATCATGTCCACAGGTTTCTATGACTTACCCAACTTGATGAAAGTGCCGGGTGAAGACCTTCCAAAGGTGACTCATTACTACAAAGAACCTTGGCCTTACATAGGGCAAAAAGTGCTCGTTGTAGGAGGCGGGAATTCAGCTGTAGATGTAGCCTTGGAGACATGGAGGAAGGGAGCTAATGTTACCATGGTGCTCAAGGAAAACGGTGTAGATCCAAATGTAAAGTATTGGGTCAAGCCAGATATAGAGAATCGAATCAAAGAAGGATCGATCAAGGCATTCAACAATTCGCTTGTAAAAGAAATCAGAGAGAAAGAAGTTGTCATCAGTACGCCGGATGGAGAAGTGACGGTTGACAATGATTTTGTGCTGGCCATGACTGGGTATGTTCCCAATTTTGCACTATTGAAACAGTTGGGAGTAGAGTTAAGTCTTGATGAAAAGCGGCAACCTTGTTACGACCAAACCAATCAGGAATCCAACATTTCAGGAGTTTATCTTGCGGGGGTGGTGTGTGGAGGATTAAATACAAGGGAATTTTTCATTGAAAACTCTATAGTGCACGCTGAACATATCGTAAAACATATTTTAGAAAAGGAGTGAGTTGAGAAATTTAAGAGATTAGTGTGAATATTTGAGGATCAGGACTGAGTTTTGAAAAAAATAATGTGGCATTGAATATTTTTTAAGATCAAGAGATTTGGGTCTTGTCATTTTTGTGCTGGAAAACAGCGTCACTTACAAATATTTATGATTGACAGCGGATTAACTTAAGACTTTGGTACTTGTACTGTTATCAAAATGAAATTTTTATAAAAGGCCTGTTTGAAATAGGAAAGTCTGTTCCATTAAAAGAGTAAGTCAAAATCAAGCTGCCCAATTGATTTCGCTTTTGATATAGTTTCCATCTACTCTAGTAGTGTTGGTCAACTTATGTTACAAAAAGCACAGGAATCAGGAACTTATGCCTTATTTTTGCGCTTAAATTAGCAAAACCACAAAGATGAGAGCAAGCTGGTGGAAAATTCTGACAATAGGGCTGTTACTGTACACACTCATTGCCGGACTCCTCTTAGACGTACCGAGATTACCCATTCTCAATGAAACTATCCGGGCCTTACATTTTCATGTAACTATGTGGTTTGGTATGATCATTATGTTGGTCGTAGCTGTAGTATACAGTGTGAAGTATTTACGCACAAGTGACATCAAGCACGACGACATGGCTATCGAGTTTACCAATGCTGCCATCTTATTTGGTGTGTTGGGAATTGTAACTGGTATGCTCTGGGCAAAATTCACATGGGGTGATTATTGGAGTGGAGATCCAAAGCAAAATGGCTCTGCTATAGGTTTGCTGATGTATTTTGCCTATCTCATTTTGAGAAATTCCCTCACAGATGTGCATCAGCGAGCAAGAATAGGAGCAGTCTACAACATATTTGCTTTTGCTGCATTTATTCCCTTGATATTTGTCTTGCCAAGATTGACAGATAGCCTTCATCCTGGCAATGGAGGTAATCCAGGTTTTAATGCCTATGACCTTGACAGTAAATTGAGACTAGTTTTTTATCCAGCCATTATTGGTTGGACATTATTAGGCGCTTGGATGGCAAATGTCCGTGTTAGGTTGAGGAGAATAGAAAGGAAAGTAGAAGATAAATTGATCAATCAGGTTTCATAGCATTTAGAGAGAATTGATGAAAAAATGGATAATCATATTCCTGATGGCATTTAGCTTTCAGGCCGTAGCACAAGAAAAGATTGCAATCACAGAAGACGATTACAGTAATTCCAGGGTTGAGATGGCAGATGTAATGCGTTCCGAAGGGAAAATATACGTCTTGGTAGGTGTGATTGTATTGATCTTTGCAGGAATTACAGTTTATGTGATCAACACTGACCGCAAAGTATCAAAGCTTGAAAAGTTGATAAAAGAAGATTCATGACAAAAGTCATTTAACGATATTCATATTTTCCCGTAAAAGGGTATTAAAACAAAATATCATGAAAAAAGGGCATCTAATAGGACTGGGCATCATTGCAGTGGCAATCGTCATCATCATCACCTCAATAGGTGATGCGAGTACATATGAGAGCTTTCAAACAGCCAAAGCAATGAAAATGAAAGGCGAAGAAAAGCCGATTCACGTGGTAGGAGAGTTGAAGAAAAGTGTATCGGGTATAGTGGAAGGGATTGAAGTCAATGATGATAAAACTTCTTTTTATTTTATGATGGTAGATGCAGATGGAACTGCCCAAAGAGTTTTTTATAATGAACCTGTACCGGCTGATTTTGCACGAGCAGAACAAGTAGTGGTTATAGGATCCTACAAAACAGAGGACTTATTCGTAGCTGATAAAATCCTCATGAAGTGTCCGTCCAAATACCAAGAAACTGAAGTCAGCAATGCTGGCATTTAATTTACCCACCTGATTTAAGAATCCATGATCAATACCTTTATCGGTAATTTAGGGCACTTTTCTGCAATCCTAGCTTTTGTAAGTGCACTCGTAGCCGCATATGCATATTACCAGTATACTGTTGTTTCTGAGCTTGAGAAGCCCAACTGGAGAAAATTCAGTAGGATAGCCTTTTATGTTCATGCTGCAGCAAGTATCGCCATTGCCATTACGCTTTTTGAGATTATTTATAACCACAGGTTCGAGTACTTTTATGCATACTCCCATTCCAGCATGGCTTTGCCGGTACACTACATGGTGTCTAGCTTCTGGGAAGGTCAAGAGGGCGCATTCATTTTATGGATAGTTTGGAATGTGGTCTTGGGATTGGTTTTGATTCACACTAATAAATTCTGGGAAGGCCCAGTGATGCTCGTTTTCGCATTGGTACAGGCATTTTTGGTTTCCATGATTCTAGGAGTGGTTATTGGAGACTTAAAAATCGGAAGTTCTCCATTTATGTTGCTAAGGGATGCTGTCTCTGCACCAATATTTTCGATCAACCCTGATTTTGTCCCAGAAGATGGAACAGGTTTGAATCCATTGCTTCAGAATATTTGGATGGTTATTCATCCTCCAACTCTATTCCTAGGTTACGCTTCTACTTTGGTTCCATTTGCCTTTTTAATGGGAGGTTTGTGGACCAAAAAGTATTCAGAATGGGTAAGACCGGCACTTCCATGGGCGCAGTTTTCTGCCATGATTTTAGGAATGGGGATTATCATGGGTGCTTATTGGGCTTACGTAACACTTAATTTCGGAGGATACTGGAATTGGGATCCTGTAGAAAATGCCGTGTATGTACCTTGGCTTATCATGGTTGCTGCAATACACACCATGATTACTTTTAAGAAAAGTAGTACAGCTTTGAAAACTTCAATTGTACTGGTGATAGCCTCCTTTATTTTGGTATTGTATGCTACCTTCCTTGTAAGAAGTGGCGTGTTGGGGGACTCTTCAGTTCATTCTTTTACCGATTTGGGTCTTTCTGGACAATTGTTGATATACATGTTATTCTTCTTGTTTGTAGCAGTATTTTTAGCTGCCAAAAACTGGAAGCATATACCCACCTCAGAAAAGGAAGCATCTGTTTATTCAAGAGAATTCTGGATTTTTATCGGAGCCACTACTTTAGGTTTGATGGCTTTTCAGGTAATTCTTCCTACCTCTATTCCTGTTTGGAATGCAATTGTAGAAATGTTTGGTGGGATTTCAAATATGGCTCCACCTGCTGATCAAGTTGGGTTTTACACAAAATTCCAACTTTGGTTTGCGGTTGTTTTGGCTTTGCTTACTGCTGTAGGTCAGTTTTTCTGGTGGAATAAAATGGATTCTAAAAAGCTAAGAGAGACATTGGTGACACCGTATATCATTTCTGTGTTGCTCTCAGCTGTTATCATTGTTTGGGGGAAAGTATTTGACCTGAGTTATATGATTCTGGTACTGGCAGCCACCTTTACCATTGTAGCCAATTCCACTATACTATTCCAATTAGTGAGAAAATCTACTTTCAAATTAACGGGTGGTTCTTTGGCTCACATAGGTTTGGGGTTGATTTTGATAGGGGTAATGTTTTCATCCGGATATTCTGAAATCATATCCTATAATATGTCAGGATTGACGTATTCTAATAGCTGGGAAGATGAACTTAACAAAGAGCATGTTTTGCTTTGGATCAATAAACCGACCCAAATCAAAGAATATACTGCTGTCTATAAAGGAAGGCATAAAAAACTTGTGGGAGTGCCAGGTCACGTAAGTGTCAACTTATTGGAAGCTACTGGCAATGTCAACGAAGCAATTGCATTGGATGATATAGTGGTCAGAGGTAGGACATACCATAGTAAGGGCGATGTCGTATCTATAGTCTTGGAAGAGAATGATTACTTTAGAATCGATTATTTCAAGGATGAAGAATTTCAGTTCACGCTGCACCCCATGTCACAATTCAATGAAAATATGGGCTTGATATCTTCTCCGGATTCAAGAAGATTCCTAAATAGAGATTTGTATACCTTCGTTTCAGCCCTCAACGACTTTGATGATCCTGAGTGGAGAGAGGATGAATTCTACGAAGTCTCACCGGGAGAAACATTCTATATAGCTGATTTTGTCACTACGTTTGAAGGTGGAGAAGTCGTCACTGATCTTCCTGGCGTGAATCTCAAAGAAGGTGATGTTGCTGTGAAGGCACACTTGGTGATCCAGGATTTTGGTGTTGAAAAAAAGCTTTCACCCGTATTTATCATCAGAGACAATCAGCTGGGAAAAATTCCTGCTGTAGATAGTGAACTTGGTGTTAAAGTGGAGGTTGAAAATATAACTCCTGAATCAAATACATTCTCTTTTAAAGTAAACAGGTATCAAAAAGACTACGTCGTACTTAAGGCTATAATGAAACCCCAAATCAATGTGCTGTGGATAGGGACTATCATCATGTTGATTGGTTTTTGTGTAGCTATTTATAGAAGATACGATGAGTTTAGCAAAATGCGTGATAAAGGGTTGGAATAAGGGTTAGCATTGTCTTTTTGATGAGCCCGTTCACACCATATCTGGATATTGAATGATAGCTGTCCTCAGAGAAGTGGGTTAGGAATTAAAGGATACTGGAGTACCTTTTCAGGTTGCACCTAAATCTATTTAAGATTCTGGTTGGTTCACTCTGACTGAATTCCACATATTATTATATTTCAACCATGAAATTTAAAATAGCCATACTGGGAACGGGAAATGTTGCTTGGCACTTGGCACCCGCGTTGGAAGAGGCAGGGCATACTATCACAGAAGTCTATGGACGGAGTGAAAAAAACATTAAGGGCATCACACAGAAGCTTTATACTGCTGAATCAAAAACTGACCTTGATTTTACAGAGTCTATAGCCGAAATTTTCATCATTGCAGTTAGTGATGATGCTATCAGCGAAATTTCCGATGAAATTATCCTCCCTGAGGATAGTATTTTGCTGCATACTTCTGGATCAGTTTCCATAGAAGCACTTGGATATAGTTCAGCGACTTACACAGGGATTTTTTATCCGCTACAATCTTTTTCTAAGGATCGGGAAATTTCTTTTGGAGAAGTTCCTTTTCTGCTAGAAAGTGAAGATCAGACCACTTTACAGAAACTTAAAAAGTTAGCCAAATCGTTGTCTCATCTTCAGTATGTAGTCAAAAGCAAAGATAGAAAGGCTTTGCATGTAGCAGCTGTTTTTGCGAGCAATTTCTCCAACCATATGATCAGGCTATCTGAAGAAATTATGGCGCGTCAGGGTTTAGATTTTGAAATGCTGAAACCACTGATCATTGAAACACTAAGTAAAAGTTTGGAATTAGGTGCAAAAAAGGCCCAAACGGGACCAGCAAAAAGAGAAGATCTGAATACCTTAGAGGCTCACCACCAATTCTTAAACTATAACGAACAGATTGCTGAAATTTACCGGCTGATTTCACAGGATATTATAGACTCGATCTAAAAAAGGCTCCCTATTAGAGAGCCTTTTTATTTGAAAATCGATTTGTCGAGGTTTTTGATAAAGGGATTACAATTGAATGAATTTTTTTATCAATCGATGATGCAGGTCGAATATCAGTTTATACCAGGAGTACTAAGATTAAAATATCCTCTAAGAATGGTTTCTATTGTGAAAAGAGGAATTTCAATTTCTATTCCCAAGTTCCAAACTTACCCTCCTGATAGTCTTGGTAAGCCTGCATGATCTCCTGATTGGTATTCATGACAAATGGACCTTGTGCGACCATTGACTCATTAAAAGGCTTGGCATGACCCAAAATAACTACTGCATCTTCTGAAGCTTCAAAGGCAACTGACTTGCCGTCATTATTGAACTCTATCAAGTTTCTAAAGGGTACTTTCTCGCCCTGTATTTTCACCTCTCCTCTCACAATGTAGAAAAACACATTTTCTTCCTGTGGTATATCCTTTTGGATTTTACCACCTTTTTTCAAATGAACAGTACTAAGGGAAATTGGCCATAGTGTATCAAATGAACCTTGATTATTTTCCCAATCCCCCGCAATCATCTGTACATACACTTTGCCTTCTTCTAGCTCAAAATGATTTATCTCTTCTTTTTGAAGTCCTATGTATCTTGGCTTAGTCATTTTTAACTTGGCGGGTAAATTCAGCCAAAGTTGAAGAATTTCTAAATCACCACCTTCTTTCTTGAATTTGTCAGATGAGACCTCGGCATGGATAAGTCCACTTCCTGCTGTCATCCATTGAATTCCTCCCGCGTTGATGACGGATTCGTGGCCACCGCTGTCTTTATGCATGATGTCGCCTTCTAAAATAAACGTCACTGTTTCCATACCTCTATGCGGATGTGGCCCAAAAGGCAATCCATTGTTGTTTTTGGGATAGGTTTGGTGACCGTGATGATTGAGGAAAATAAAGGGGTCTATCTGCCTAAGTTTTGGTGAGGGCAGCGGATTGTAGGTGATCAAATCTGCGATGGGATGGTAACTCGCTTTATGTATTTCTTTTATTGTCTTCATAATATTAAATGTATATACATGTAATCGAATTTAAACAAAGAATGTTCCCGACCGAGAACATTCTTTGTTGATTTTATGTAAATCACGATAAAAAAAGGCCTGATGTAATATCAAGCCTATTTTGATTATTTCAACCATGCGAGAGCAACCTCATCAGGAGCTTTCATTCGGTCAGCAAGCCTCATGTATCTGTCAGACAAGTTGGCTAGGTAGTCTTGTGCTTTGGAAGCCAAGCCATCCAATCCGCTTAGGGATTCAATATCCCAAAGTTTCACTAAGTGATCGATGATTCGTGCGTAATCCCAACCTGTGTAAACTCCGATTTTCTGTGTAATCGCAGAAAATTGATCAAATAATGTTGGGTTGCTGCCTCCTTTGCCCATCAATACCGCAGGCATAACAATCTGTTTTCTCATCATCTTTTCAAATGCTAGTATGGCACCATTAGGATCAATTTCGAAAACTTGGCTCATAAAGCTTTTGTAAGCTTTTTCATGTCTAGCCTCATCACCGGCTATGGTCTTACATATTCTTGAAAGTACATCATCTCCTGCTTTGTCAGCTAATTTACCCGTATTTACATGGGAAATTTTGGTAGCTCTTTCTTGGAATGAAGTGTATATGAGGGCTTGATATGGATCTTTTTCAGACCTCGGATCAAAACCGTTGTATATCAATCGATGAATGGTTTGCTCTACTTTTTTCATGTCGCATCTGCCTGATAAGTAAAGGTACTTGTTCAATAGATCACCATGTCTGTTTTCTTCTGCAGTCCAAGCTTTGGACCATTTTACCCAGCCTGAGTTACTCAGTAGGTTACCTTCGACATTTATACCTTCAAGTAAATTAAAATAAGTCTGGTAACTTGGTAGGGCCTCTTCAGTTATCATATTACCTACCAAGGAAGTAATTACTGTATCGGGAATTCCTGATGCTCTTTCCTGAAGCTTTTTAATTTCATCGAAAGCATCCATTTTTGACATATCTGGCAAGAAGTCTGTTGGCTGCCAACAATCATCTGGATCTACCAAAATATTTTCAACCGCATGGGTCACAAAGCCATCTAACTGGCTAATGACTTCCATGTTTTTTTCCAATTCGTAGTTTATATTATTTGATTTACTCATGATATTTAGATTTTTCTGCAATTAGCTTTGTGATTATTATGGCTCAAGTACAGTGTGTTCTCCCGTAAAGGTAAGGACAAATTGTTGTATATAGTTCAGGGAAACTTGATTTATGCAATCGGTTTCCGTATTAACTTCACCTATTTAGCACCCAAGTTCTTTGATTAAAATCAGATGGCGCGGTCTTTTTTAATCGATTGGCAATTCTGTCTAGGTACATGGTGTGGTATCGTAGACGTGTTATGTAATTGGGCTGATCAGGATCTCCATTCCAGCAATGTTCTGCCCGATCTCCGTAAAGCACCTCACCGTCGTAGTAGGGGTTTTCTGTTTTTTCCAAAAAATCCTCTGTGAGATAAACAGCATTGTTGAGGTAGTAATTGTCCATATCACCACAGTAAATGTGTATTTTGCCTTCCAGTTTTTCGCCTAAAGTATCCCAATCTCTCTCCATAATATAGCGTAAGTCAAAATTTTCTTTCCAATGATCAGCAACTTCTTTGTCAATCTCTCCACTGTATTTATTCCAAATAGGTTTTGGGTAGCCATCTGTGCCTACAGGTGAAAATACAGCTTGCCAAATATCCCATTGATCTCCAGACCTGCTTTTTTCTCCACCCAATGCCAGTTCCTTGTAGTTCATGTCTTTTAGCATGGCAGATACATGCCCAAGATAATTCCTCCTTCCGACACGTTCAGTAGTTCTAAAAGGCCCATTGATAAAGTAAGCATTATCATCCTCATATATATTGACTGTGGTGTAAGCCCTAAAATCTATTGGGTCTGGACAAGCTGCAAAACAACCATTGTATTCATCAGGATACTTAACCTGCACTGCCAAGGCTTCCCAGCCTCCCGTAGAACCTCCATAGGTGAATCTTGCCCAACCTTCTCCAATTCCTCTGAATTCTTTTTCGATATGAGGGATCAATTCATAGGTGATTGCATCTCCATAAGGGCCGATATTTTCCGAATTGACGGCATAACTGTCATCATAGAATGGATTTGCATGCTGGATTTCTATCGCAATAAATTTTGGAAAATCAGGAGAAATCCATTTTTGGTAAAAATTATATGCTTCTTCTTGCTGAATTTTATTGTATCCATAAATCCCAAATCTAGGACTGTATTCTTCTTCCATATCCTCATCTGGAGGTGTAGTTCTAAATCCTCCAAAATTAGGTGTAAAGTGCCCATGAAAAATCATCAAAGGATAGTATTCATTCGTATTCTCTTCAAATTCTCTGGGGATTAAAATATGGGCACCAAGGTAGATGTCACGACCCCAAAATTCAGAAAGTAAGTCTGATCGAAATTTGATATGCTTGATGTATTCAGTGTCTTCAGGTTCTTCAACCGGGGGATTGATTTGATCTATTTCGATTGAGAAATCCGATTTCCCATCCCAATTCACTTTTTTGGGTTTGCTGAATACGTTTCCAGGTGTACGGTTCCATTGTCGGCCTTCCCATTGGTCCATTGGCATTTTGATAGTGTGTCCATCAGCCCTGTTGAAGGTCTCATATTTGACTATATAGGCCTGTACCCAATATTCTCCACTCGGAATGTCTTTAAAGTTTTCAATGGGGTATCCAAAACTGGAAATGTCAAATTCAAAAGAATTTCCTTTTTGATAATTTTCAAAATCCATACCAATTACCTGGGCGGAGTTTACATCATCACTGACTGCAAAACGTGGCTCAGTATTATCCGAACCATGGAACAAAAGCAAGAGCCGTCCATCGCTGACTTCTGAGGCCAATTCCTCGGAGAGAGAGATGGATATTTTTGGGGATTTGTCTTCCTGACAAGAATACAGGAATAGTAAAAGAATAAATAGAGATAATCTGTTCATTTCGCAGAGGTTGGTTTCTAATCAATTTACCTAAAAATCTTAATGGTTGAATATGGCAGAGAATTTATTTTACAAGCGGAATTTTCATGCTTTGAAATTTAGAATTAACCGTTTATAAATCTTAAACCATGCTTATAGCATGAATACCTTAAATTATGACTTGTACCAAAACAGTCATTATGAAAAAGAATATGATTTTGGCTTTAGCAGCCCTGTGTATGTGGGCCTGTGGTCAAAGCACTGAACAAAATGAAACCGATTATACTCAATTGTCTGATGAGGAAAGGTTAGAAATCGCTCATGAAATAGCAAATAGCACCATTATAGTGGATGGTCATATGGATTTGCCATTGAGGATTTACAGCCAAACTGATGGTAATCCTGAATTGACTTATGATTTTATTAACCGTCAAGCGGAAGGCAATATTGATTACGTGAGGGCTAGAGAGGGTGGCGTAGATGCTCCTTTCATGGCGATTTATATTCCGGCCTCATACCAGGAGACTGGTGGAGCCATAGGTCTTGCAGATACCCTGATCATGATGGTAGAAAAACTCGCCAGTTCTTGGCCTGATAAGATTGCCATGGCATATTCTCCACAGGATATCAAGGACAATTTTGAAAAGGGTTTGCTCTCACTTCCAATGGGAATAGAAAATGCTGCGGCCATAGAAGATGATCTTTCCAACTTGGAATATTTTTTTGAAAAAGGAATCAGATACATGACATTGACTCACGGTAAGGATAATCTGGTGGGAGATTCATCTTATGACGATTCCGAAACTCATGGTGGGCTGAGTGATTTTGGGAAAGAAGTGGTAAAAGAAATGAACCGATTGGGGATGATCATTGATGTTTCTCATATTACGGACAAGACTTTCTTTGACGTAGCGGAAGTCAGTAAGGCGCCTATTGTGGCTACCCATAGTTCGGTGAGGAATTTCACCCCTGGTTTTGAAAGGAATGTATCTGATGAAATCATCAAGAAAATAGCTGAAAAGGATGGTTTAGTCATGATTACCTTTGGTGGAAGTTTCTTAGATCAGGCTTATGCTGATGCCAATGCTGAAATTAGAGCCCATATAGTGAGATGGTTAGAGGAAAATAATCTTACCTACCGAGATGCAGAGGCTCAGGAATATATAAGGCAATATTCGGCTGACAAAAAACCATCAGTTCATGTCTCAAAAGTGGCTGAACACATTGATCACGTTATCAAACTAGTAGGAATTGACCATGTTGGCTTAGGGTCTGATTTTGATGGTGTTGGTGATACTTTGCCTGAAGGACTAAAAGACGCTTCCATGTACCCTAATTTGATTGCTGAATTACTCAAATTAGGTTACTCAAAAGAGGAGATTGAGAAAATTTGTAGTGATAACTTTTTTAGAGTTTGGGAAAAAATCTTGTCTGTCGCTGAGGAGGGATGAGGAAATAATCAAATCAATTATAGGTCAAAAATTAAAGCGGTCTAGGTTTAAAAACCTAGACCGCTTTTTTTATGAGTAGTTGATAATAGAAAAAGCGCCTGAAAACTCAGACGCTTTTTGCCAACAAACGAACTCTAAAATTAATTTTATCAACTGCCACACATATCACATCCTTCCGGATCATCCAGTGAGCATGCAATGGCGTCTTGGTTTTGTGATTTTGCAGCATTTGCCAGTGCAGCATCATTGACTTTATCAGCGGCTAATGCAGCTTTGTCAACAGTAAACTGAATGGCGCTTGCAGCTGCCTGTGATCTCAGGTAATACATACCGGTTTTGAGGCCCTTTTTCCATGCATAGAAATGCATGGAAGTCAATTTACCAAAGTTAGGATCTTGCATGAAAACATTCATACTCTGTGATTGACAAATATATGCTCCTCTGTCTGCGGACATATCGATAATCACTCTTTGGGAAATTTCCCAAACTGTTTTGTAAATATCTTTGATGTTCTGAGGAATGTTAGGTATTGCCTGAACTGATCCGTTTGCTCCAATAAGCCTGTTTTTCATATTGTCATTCCACAATCCTAACCTAATGAGGTCTTTCATCAAGTGTTTGTTGACCACAATAAATTCGCCTGATAGTGTTCTTCTGGTGTAAATATTAGAGGTATATGGTTCAAAACACTCATTGTTCCCCAGAATCTGAGAAGTTGAAGCTGTTGGCATTGGTGCTACCAAAAGTGAGTTTCTAACGCCATACTTTTTGACTTTTTCTTTGAGATCATCCCATGCCCATCTTCCTGATTTTGGGGTCACACCCCAAAGGTCAAACTGGAATTTTCCTTTAGAAACAGGAGACCCTTCATAAGTCTCGTAAGTGCCTTGGGTTTTGGCTAGCTCCATAGATGTTTCCATGGCAGCAAAGTATATCGTTTCGAAAATATCCTCATTGAGACCTTTGGCTTCCTGAGATTCAAATGGCATTCTCAAGGCGATAAAGGTATCTGCTAATCCCTGTACACCTAGACCAATTGGTCTGTGTCTGAAGTTAGATCTCTTGGCTTCCTCTACAGGGTAATAGTTTACATCAATGACTTTGTTTAGGTTCTTGGTCGCTACTTTGGTGATCTCATATAGTTTTTTATGATCAAAGTACTTTTTGCCATCAGTGCCTGTCGCCACAAACTTAGGTAGTGCCAGCGAAGCCAGATTACATACAGCAACTTCATCAGGGGCTGTATATTCTATGATTTCAGTACATAAGTTTGAGGACTTGATAGTCCCTAGGTTTTGCTGATTTGATTTTTTATTTGCGGAATCCTTGTAAAGCATATAAGGAGTCCCCGTTTCTATTTGAGATTCGAGGATTTCGAACCATAGCTCCTGAGCCTTTATGGTTTCACGTGCTCTTCCTTCTCTTTCGTATTTTTCGTATAGTTTTTCAAACTCCTCACCATGGCAATCACCTAATCCTGGAGCTTCATTTGGACAGAATAATGACCACTCGTCATTTTGCTCAACCCTTTTCATGAATAAATCCGGAATCCACATCGCATAGAAAAGATCTCTTGCCCGCATCTCTTCCTTTCCGTGGTTTCTCTTCAATTCAAGAAAATCTTTCACATCAGCATGCCATGGCTCCAAATAGATGGCAAAACTACCTTTCCTTTTTCCACCACCTTGATCTACATATCTAGCGGTCATGTCAAAGTTTCTCAACATGGGGACTATTCCATTTGATACTCCATTTGTTCCTCTGATATAACTTCCTTTTGCTCTTACATTGTGAATAGAAAGACCAATCCCACCGGCTGATTGAGAGATTTTGGCAGTTTGTTTCAAGGTATCATAGATACCATCTATACTGTCATCTTTCATGGTCAGCAAAAAGCATGAAGACAATTGTGGTTTTGGAGTACCCGCATTGAACAGCGTAGGGGTAGCATGGGTAAACCATTTTTCTGACAAAAGATTATAAGTCTCAATAGCAGCTTCGATATCCTCTTTATGTATACCTACAGCTACTCTCATCAACATGTGTTGAGGCCTTTCTACTACTTTATTGTCGAGCTTGATAAGGTAGCTTTTTTCTAAGGTCTTGAATCCGAAGTAATCGTAATCAAAATCTCTTTTGTAATCTATCGCCTCATCAAATTTGGCAGCATGCTTTTTGACCACACCGTATACATCAGGAGCAATCAGGGCTGCATTTTCCCCGGTTTTTGGATTGATGTAGGTGTAAAGCCTTTTCATAGTATTGGAAAAGGATTGACTGGTAGTTTTGTGGAGGTTAGATATAGCAATCCGTGCCGCCAATACAGCATAATCAGGATGCTTCACTGTCAATGAAGCACATACTTCGGCTGCAAGATTGTCAAGTTCTGTGGTGGTGACACCGTCATAAAGACCATCAATTACCTTTTTAGCCACTTCTATTGGCTGTATATAGCGGCCATCTAGGTTGTAGCAAAGATTTTCTATCCTAGTGGTTATCTTATCAAACCTGACAGATTCTCTTCGTCCGTCTCTTTTTATTACTAACATGCTTATGAAATTTAGGTGGGTGGATGGGTTACTTTGGTTTCTAGAATTCTTCTCCCATAGAGAATTTAGGTGAGTCTACGGCATCTTTGGATTTCATCACACCCGCTTTTTGGTAGTCACCAACTCTTTTTTCAAAGAAGTTTGTTTTTCCTTGAAGCGAAATCATGTCCATGAAATCAAAAGGATTAGTACTGTTCCAAACTTTGGCACATCCTAATTCGGCCAAAAGTCTGTCTGCCACAAATTCAATATATTGGCACATTAAGTCTGAATTCATTCCGATCAATTTTACCGGAAGCGCGTCAGTAACGAATTCTTTCTCAATTTCCACTGCATTTTTGATAATGTCTGTCACCGTTTCTTTAGGTAATGAATTGATCACATGCTTGGTATATAAATGACAAGCAAAATCGCAGTGCAATCCTTCATCTCTCGAAATAAGTTCGTTGGAGAAGGTTAGTCCTGGCATAAGCCCTCTTTTTTTCAACCAGAAAATAGAACAAAATGAGCCCGAAAAGAATATCCCTTCTACTGCAGCAAAGGCAACGAGTCTCTCTTGGAATGATCCATTATCGATCCACCTCAATGCCCAATCAGCTTTTTTCTTGACACAATCAATATGCTCTATCGCATTCAAAAGTTTATCTCTTTCTACACTGTCCTTTATATAAGTATCTATCAAAAGGCTGTACGTTTCAGAATGGATGTTTTCCATTGCGATCTGAAAGCCGTAGAAAAATTTAGCTTCTGTGTACTGTACTTCAGAAACAAAATGTTCGGCTAGATTTTCATTCACTATACCATCACTAGCGGCAAAAAATGCCAATACATGTGATATAAAATGCCTTTCTCCGTCATTTAAGTTTTTCCAGTCTTTCAAGTCCTGACTAAGATCGATTTCTTCTGCCGTCCAAAAGCTTGCTTCTGCCTGCTTATAATACTGCCAGATGTCGTCATGCTGGATGGGGAATAATACGAATCTACCGCTGTTTTCTTGGAGTATAGGTTCTATTTGTTGCATTGGTGTTGATTTTTGTTTCAGAATATTCTCAGTTTAAAGCCTGATCGCTTTCCTTACATGAACTGGACAGAAAAGGCCGTCTTTTGGAAACAGCCTTTCAACAAATATGATTAACTATTTTCAAAAATAAAACCCGAAAACCTACGAATTCAATAGTTTTTTGAATATAGTTCAAAATACATATAAAAAACTAATATACAATATTTTATACTATATAAATTAAAGCAAAGATTTAATCATTTACGCCATTATCTGGCCATAAAAGTTTTTTTAAATAAATTGAAAAAGATTTTTCAGGAGAAATTTGAAGTAAAATTTGAATTTGGTTCAAGTTATTGAGCGGTTATAATTCTCCTAATATGGTTAGATTAAATAATTGTAAATCAATATGTTGTTGGATGATTGTTTGGCTTTTATCCAAACATCTGAAATTTTTTTCCCCATTTTAGTAAATGAATTTGAGTAGAAAAGTTATCTTTTTAAGTGACAATTAAAAGGCTGTGCATCTATTGTTTTGAGTAGCTTTTGGAATGGTTTTCACCTTGCAATTCTTTGTTATTTTCTACATTTGTTTTTTTATTCTGTAGAGGCTTCCTATATTTGCACCTCAATTTCCTAAAGTAATATTTATAATATAATATGTACGCAATAGTCAACATCGCAGGAAAGCAGTTCAAAGTAACAAAAGATCAGTCTGTCTATGCACCATTAATGCAAGGCGAGGCTGGCGCTTCCGTGGAATTTGACCAAGTATTGTTAGCTGATGATAACGGTACTGTGTCAATAGGAGCACCAATCCTAGAAGGTGCTAAGGTATCAGGGAAAATCCTTGATCACGTAAAAGGTGACAAAGTTATAGTCTTCAAGAAGAAAAGAAGAAAAGGCTATAAGAAGAAAAACGGTCACAGACAGAATTATACCAAAGTATTGATTGAAAATATCACATTGTAAGATTTCTGTTGAAATCATAAACTAATATAATTATGGCTCACAAGAAAGGTGTCGGTAGTTCCAGAAACGGTAGAGAATCCCATAGCAAGAGACTAGGGGTTAAGAAATTTGGTGGTGAGGCAGTTATTGCCG
Source organism: Mongoliibacter ruber (assembly GCF_003003005.1). GTDB lineage: Bacteria > Bacteroidota > Bacteroidia > Cytophagales > Cyclobacteriaceae > Mongoliibacter > Mongoliibacter ruber. Next base: position 10,650 of record NZ_PVTR01000009.1, on the reverse strand, counting down.
GTAACATCATCGTAAGACAAAGAGGTACCAAGCATCATCCAGGCTTGAATGTAGGTGTAGGCAAAGATCACACTTTATTCGCTCTGACAGATGGTAAGGTTCAATTCAGGAAAAAATTTGACGGAAAATCTTATGTAAACGTTGTTTCTGCTGAAGCATAAGTTCACAAAGATTCTATCTGAATATTAAAGGTTGCCTATTTATAGGTGACCTTTTTTTATGTTAAATTTTTGCAGTATGCCATTTTGTTAAAGACACAGCTGGCATTCGTTTTTTTTCTGAATTATGATTATCCTGTTCTTTGCCAGTAAGCTCAGATTTTAGTATTTGTGATAGCTTTGGTTCAAACTGCCTGGGCAGGCAGGTATCCACAAACATCTTGTCCACCGTGGCAGATCTTATATCTAATTGAATCCAGAATCAGGCGTTTATTTTTTCCGGCATCATTCCGTATATACATATACAGCAATTTAATATCTCATAAATCTCTCAAAAAGTCGAATTTTTTACTGTTCAAGAGTACTAGTAGGCAATTTCCTTATTTCATTAATTACTTTTTAGTAGAAAGAAAGCCTGTTATAGGTATTTAATTCAGTAAATTCTATCAATACGATACTGTTCAGAATATAAATTTGTATAAGGTTTTAATATTAGAATTAACATGAATAAAATATTAAAATTTCAGTTTTTTCACAAATAAATTTTGCGGAATTTACCTGTGCTTTAAGTTCTTTCAATACTCTTATTTGACCATTCATCATAGTTCACATTGGTTCTTGGATTTAATTTCAATTAAATTTTAGTAATGAATATAAAACCTTAACAACTATGAAGAAAATTTTACTTGCAGCCATATTATATTTGGTTGTTGCAGCCGGGCATGTATTTGCCCAACAACGAACGGTGTCTGGGACGGTGATTTCCAGCGCTGACAACCAGCCCATCCCGGGGGCTAACATTCAGATCAAAGGGACGAATATTGGAACTGTCACAGATATTGACGGACAGTATTCCATACAGGTGCAGGATGGCAGTGCTGTTCTGATCTTTACTTACATTGGGTACGTCACTCAAGAGTCTTTAGTCGGTAATAGAGATGTCATAGATATGACCTTAAATGAAGATTTAAAGCAACTGGGTGAAGTCATTATTGTAGGCTATGGAGAGCAGGATAGAAAAACACTTACTTCATCCATATCCTCCGTAAGTTCAAAGGATATTGAAAACCTACCTATGCCAAGTCCGGATCAAATGATGCAAGGCCGGGCAGCTGGTGTCCTGGTATCAGCCAATTCGGGAACTCCTGGAGGTGGTATGTTTGTGCGGGTTAGGGGTTCTACTTCAATCAATGCAGATAACGATCCTTTATATGTAGTCGATGGGATACCCATCGTATCAGGAAACCTATCCGCTGTAGGCCTAGGTGGTGGTACAGCAAATGCAATGGCTGACATCAATCCTGCAGACATCGAGTCTATGGAAATTCTCAAAGATGCTTCTGCAACAGCTATTTATGGAGCAAGAGCTGCTAATGGGGTAGTTTTGATTACCACCAAAAGAGGCAAAAGCCAAAAAGCAAAAGTAAGCATTGGAGCATATCATGGCGTTCAAAGTGCTTGGAGAAAACCTGATTTGGTTGATGGTTCTACATTTGAAATGCTCAGAAACGAGGCGGCTGTCAATAATGGCGGTGAGCCTATTTATGCCAATCCATCTCAGGCAATCAGTACTAATTATTCTGATCTGATTTTCAGAGATGCACCAATCACAAATTTTGATGTATCTGTTACCGGAGGCAATGACCAAATCAGGTACTTGGCATCTGCATCTGATTTCAACCAGGATGGAATCGTAGCTCCTACCTCTTTTGCCCGAAGAACAGGTAGGTTAAACCTGGATGCGTTTGTTTCCGATAAATTGAAAATCGGGACGAGTATCCTTTACTCACGAAATATCAGGAACAGGGTCAACAATGATGATAATATTGCCGGAGCACTTGGTGGTACGCACTTTTTCCCGTCAAATTTGCCCCCATTCCAGCAAGATGGTAGTTATACCAAGTTTTCCATTTTTGAAAATCCTCTTGCAGTAATCAATGAAAACGATATCACAATGGTGACCAATAGGGTTTTGGCTACTGTGTATGGAGAATATGAGTTTTTCCCTGGGTTGACTCTTAGAAGTAATTTCAGTGTGGACTATAACAATGTCAAAGAGGATACCTATATCAATACATTCCTTAATGCCGGAGCAGCAGTCAACGGTCAGGCCTCTTCTATAGTTTCAGTCAATGATAACTGGATTCAGGAGAATGTGCTTAATTACCAAACGAGCTTTGGAAGTGGGCATAGCCTCAGTGTGTTGCTTGGAACTTCACTACAGCAGTCGACTTTTGAGAGAACTACTGCCACAGGACAGCAATTCCCATCCAATGATTTTAAAAGGATTGCCTCTGCCGCTGTTCAGACCTCTTCGTCTGATGGATCTGTATGGGGTATTGCTTCTGTTTTCAGTAGGGTGAATTATTCTCTTAACAACAAATATTTGCTGACACTTAACTTAAGAAGAGATGGAAGTTCACGATTTGGTGCAGCAAACCGTTGGGGAACATTCCCATCAGCTGCAGTGGGATGGAGAATTTCTGAAGAAGACTTTTTCAATAAAGGAAAGTTTGTTTCTGATCTAAAAGTCCGATCAAGTTACGGGGTGACAGGTAATCAGAATGGAATCAATGATTTCCAATCAAGAGGACTTTGGGCTGGTGGAGCCAATTATGCAATTACTCCTGGTACAGAGCCCTCTCAACTTGCAAATCCTGACCTGAGATGGGAACGTACTGCCCAATTTAATATAGGTGTAGATGTAGCTTTCTTCAACGAAAGGCTTAACATGACTTTTGACTACTATGATAAGCAGACAACTGATTTATTGTTGGCTGTACCAATTCCAAGATCTAGCGGTTTTACCAGTATCTTCCAAAATTTTGGAGAAATGGAAAACAAAGGTTTTGAATTGTCTATTACGGGAACCCCTATCTTGAAGCAAGATTTTACCTGGGATATCAATTTTAATATTGCTCAAAATAGAAATAACATCAAAAGACTGGCGCAATCAATACCTGTATACAATAGGGATATCATCAGAATGGAGGAAGGAATTCCAATGTATTCATTCTGGATGCATAATCAATTGGGTGTAGATACTGAAACAGGTGACCCAATTTGGGAAACCAGTGATCCAAACAGACCATTTGACCCTAATATTGACAGGTTTATCGTAGGGAATGCATGGCCTGATTTCTTTGGTGGATTGACCAATACATTTAGGTATAAAAACTTCGATGCCATGATATTTTTCCAATACTCATATGGAAATGATCAGTTATTCTGGAATAGATTCTTTCAGGAACATGGGGGTACTCGAAACACCAACTTTTTGGGAAGTCAACTCGACAGATGGCAACAACCGGGTGATGTCACGATGGTGCCTAGGATGACCAATGCTAACTATGCCGCTAACCTGAGGCCATCAAGGTTTGTGGAAGATGGATCTTATGTAAGACTTAAAAACTTGAGTATAGGATATACCCTTCCTCCATCATTTGCTTCAAAATTGGGAATGACATCTGCCAGAATTTATTTCAGTGGACAGAACCTACTGACCTTTACCAATTACAGTGGTCTCGATCCGGAAGTCAATTCTACTGCTTCTACTTCTACTACGCAAGGTGTGGATTTTTACGCCATGCCTCAGCCAAGAGTATTTATGGGAGGGTTTAATATCACATTCTAAATTCAGAAAATCATGAAAATCAATTATATATATACCGGAATCGCAGTACTGGGGATTTGCTTTATAAATGCCTGTAATGTGTTGGACCAAGAGCCTGAAATACAGATATCAGATGAAGTAGCTTTTGCTAACGAAAAGAGTGCCGATGCTGCATTGGCAGGACTCTATCACCAGTTACAGGCAGGGGCTTATTATGGTAGGAATTTCCAGAATATTTGTGAGGTTTCCAGTGATATTTCCCAAAGTGTAGGTACTTGGGACTTTTATAGAGAGTTGGATACTTATCAGTTGGATGCCTCCAATTTGGAAGTTACCAATTTTTACACTGCTGCTTATAGAGCAATTAATCAAGCAAATAATATTATTGCTGAAGTTCCTGGGATAGAAATGAATCAAACCAAAAAAGATGGTATTATCGGACAGGCTTATTTTGTCAGAGCCCTTGCGGTATTCGATCTTAATAGGGTATTTGGTGGAGTTCCTGGAGTAATCGGTGATCAAAGTGTGGTCCTACCTTTGACGCCGTCTAGAGCAGTCAATGATGATTTGTTCCCAAGCAGGCCTTCTCTGATTGATGGGTACAATCAGGTCGAGGCAGATCTATTAAATGCCTTGAACTTACTCCCTGAGGCTGGTGCCAATAATACTGCTACAAGAGCAAAGGCCGTAAAAAGTACCGCAAGAGCATTGCTGTCTAGGTTTTACCTCTATACTAGAAATTATAATGAAGTCATAAGGTTGGCTACTGAAGTAATAGAGGATGGTAAGTATAGTTTATTGGAAGACTACCTCGGTATTTATGCAGGGGAATTTACTACCGAATCAATTTTTGAATTGGAGTTTATTGCAGCTGATCAGAGTGGAATGAGGTTCTGGTATTTCCCAGGCGCTCAAGGTGGAAGAGGCGAACTTGCTGTTCACGAAAGCTTTATTACCGATATTCAGTCTGATGAAAATGACGTGAGAGGTGCCATGTTTGGTTTTGATCCTATCCAAGGAGTCTATTTTCCGACGAAATATCAAAAACCTGGCAACATTGATAATTTTCATGTCATTAGGATAGCAGAAATGTACCTCAATAGGGCAGAAGCTTATGCTCAATCTTCCGGTTCATTAGCGCTTGCGGTAAATGACCTCAATGCCATTAAAGAAAGAGCAGGTGTGGCCCCTTATTCAGGACCTATGACACAAGAAGCGGTTTTATTGGAGATTGAAAAAGAAAGGAAATTTGAATTGGCTTTTGAAGGACACAGTTTCTTTGATCTTGTAAGAACTGAGCGTGCACTTATTGTTTTGGGAAGTGTGGAAAGAAAAAATTCCTCTGCACCTGTGAGCTTAGATCAGCCTTGGAAGCAAATTTTGCCCATTCCTAGAGATGAATTGCTCTCTAATCCAAATATGGTTCAAAATCCGAACTATGGTAATTAGTATTGCCTTTGTAGTGTCTTTTTACTTCGTGGCAATTTAGTCGTGAAGTAATAAGACACTACTTTATAATTATAGTACACCGATTTATTCAATCAAATTATTACACTATGAAAAGAATATTTATCCCAATAGTCTGCTTATTTCTATGGTTTTTGGTTTTGCCAAGCCAAGAGATACAGGCTCAAACTTATGACGAATCACTTTATGATGCAGTCCAATGGAGATTAGTTGGCCCACATAGAGGTGGTAGGTCGGCTGCAGTAGCCGGAGTCACTTCAGATAGAAATACATATTATTTTGGAGCTACGGGTGGTGGTGTTTGGAAAACCGAGAATGCCGGTAGAACATGGGACAATATCTCAGATGGCTTCTTTGGGGGTTCCATTGGAGCTGTTACTGTAGCTGAATCTGACCCTAATATTATTTATGTAGGAGGTGGAGAAAAAACTGTAAGAGGCAATGTTTCCTATGGTTATGGTTTTTGGAAGAGTACCGATGCTGGCAAGACTTGGGAGCATTTGGGAATGGAGGAAACGAGGTTTATTTCCAGAATAAGAGTACATCCAGAGAATCCTGATGTTGTGTATGCAGCTGTTTTAGGTGATATTTTTAAACCTACAGAAATGAGAGGGGTTTACAAGTCTACAGACGGAGGGAAATCCTGGGAAAGAAAATTGTTTGCAGGACCGGTAGCTGGTGCGGTAGATTTGATTCTTGATCCTAACGATCCGGAAACTATGTACGCTTCGACATGGGATGTGAAAAGGACACCGTACAGTTTGGAGAGTGGTGGGCCAAATTCAAAAATGTTCAAAAGTACTGATGGTGGAGAAAACTGGACAGAAATCTCAAGAAATCCAGGTTTACCGGATGGCTTACTGGGCATCATGGGTATTACTGTATCTCCTTTAAATTCAAATAGACTTTGGGCAATAGTAGAAAACCTGAATGGTGGTGTTTTTAGATCCGATGATGCAGGTGCCACTTGGACCAAAACAAATGAAGATAGAAACCTGAGACAAAGGGCTTGGTATTATACTAGGATTTATGCAGATACTCAGGATGAAAATACTGTCTATGTAGTCAATGTAGATTATCATAAATCAACTGATGGAGGAGAGACTTTCAAGGGGTCAAGAGCCCCTCATGGAGATCACCATGACCTTTGGATTGACCCTAATGACAATACAAGAATGGTGATTGCCGATGATGGTGGTGCGCAAGTGTCCCTTGATGGTGGAGAATCCTGGTCTACTTATATGAACCAACCGACAGCCCAATTTTACCGGGTGACAACGGACAACCATTTCCCTTACAGAATCTATGGTGCTCAGCAGGATAATTCTACTATGAGAATTAACCACAGAAATGATGGTTATGGAATTACTGAAGATGATTGGGAAGTAAGCGCAGGAAGTGAAAGTGGATGGCTGGCTGTTGACCCGACTGACAATGATGTGGTTTTTGGTGGTAATTATGGAGGTTTGCTTCAATTGCTTAATCACTCTTCAGGCGCAAGAAGAAATGTGAATGTTTACCCTGACAACCCAATGGGCCATGGTGCAGAAGGAATGAAATATAGGTTCCAGTGGAATTTCCCGATTTTCTTTTCACCACATGATCCAGAAGTTTTGTATACAGCCTCTAACCAATTTCACAGGTCTACGAATAAGGGGCAGACTTGGGAAACTTTCTCTCCGGACCTTACTAGAAATGCCAAAGAAAAGCTAGGCCCATCTGGAGGACCTATCACCAAGGATAATACTTCTGTGGAATACTATAGTACTATTTTTGCTGCGACCGAATCTCCACTTAAGAAGGGGGTACTTTGGACAGGTTCTGATGATGGTTTGATCCATGTCTCAAAGGATAATGGTGAGACTTGGGAAAATGTAACCCCGGCAAATTTTCCGGAATGGACTCAGGTAAACAGTGTAGAAGGGCATCCATTTGAAGAAGGAGGCCTCTATGTAGCTGCTACTTCATACAAAAATGGCGATTTCGCTCCATATCTATATAAAACTACTGACTATGGAGTTACGTGGACCAAAATCGTTGATGGGATTGACCCGCAACATTTTACCAGGGTAGTAAGAGCTGATCCAGCAAGAAGAGGAATATTGTATGCCGGCACTGAAACAGGCATCTATATGTCTTTTGATGATGGAGCTAGCTGGCAGTCAATGCAGCTTAATTTGCCGATTGTTCCTATTACAGATTTGACAATCAAAGATAACAATCTGATTGCAGCCACTCAAGGAAGAAGTTTTTGGATCATCGATGACTTGACTGTTTTACACCAGCTTTCCGATGATGTGAAAAACAAGCCTTTCCATTTATTTAAACCTCAGGATTCGTACTTGTTGGATGGTGTGAGAAGAGAGTCAGCTACTGCTGGTACAAATAGACCTGGTGGTGTTTTGGTATATTACCATTTGAAAAACGACCCCAAAGAAGAACTTAAAATTGAGTTTTTTGATAAAGATAAAAACCTGATAAGAGAATTTTCTTCGAAGGGTGTAGAGGGAGATACGTTGAAGTATAAATCAGGTTCAAATGAATTCAACTGGAACTTGAGAGTGCCTGATGCAATTGGATTTGAGGGAATGATCATGTGGTCAGGTCCTTTGAGAGGACCAAAGGTGGTTCCTGGCGATTACCATGTCAGGTTGACTGTTGATGGACAATCGCAGGAGGAATCATTCAAAGTGTTGCCTGATTTAAGGTATCCATCTTCTCAGCAAGACTTGCAGGCCCAATACGACTTTCTTATTGATGTCCGAGACAAGTTGACAGAAACGCATGAGGCAATCATTGTCATTAGAAAATACAGAGATGAGTTAAATGAGATTGCGAAGGAAAACCCAAGGCAGAAAAGAAGGATAGATGGTATCGTAAATGCAATATCAGATATTGAAAAGGAATTGTATCAGACCCAAAACAGAAGTGGTCAAGACCCTTTGAATTATCCTATCAGACTCAACAACAAACTCGCTCATTTGAATGTCATTGCCGGAACAGGTGCTTACAGGCCTACAGATGGAGCTGAGGAAGTAAGACAGGAAATCACCAGACAGATAGATGTTCAGTTGACTAAATTTAGAGAAATTGAACAATCTCAAATTTCCAACATCTTAAATATAGAAGAGTTGAAGACTGAATTGAAGAGAAAGTAAATATTATATGATTATCCGCAATTATGCCACTAATCAATTAAAGGATGGATTTTGGGCAAACCGATACTAATGGATATTTTCTGATATTAGTTCGAACTCACAGATTAATTCTATTATATAGATTCTATTGTTATGAAAGCGGATATCATAAAATGGAAAATAAAAAAGGGGCCAATCGAGCCCCTTTTTTATTTGTTTAAATGAAAAGATGTTATTACCATAATCGGCTTCTTTGTCGGCAACCGTAAATTCTAGTATTGGTGGTAACTTTAGTTCAATAGTCACAAATTTCTAATACCCAATAGTATCAAATTGAATCAAAGATTAGTATTTTTTTATTATCGGCTTCAATCCATAGAAACCTTTTCTTTTTTAAAACAATGTAGCTGAGATACCAAAGTTAATCTGATTTGCCTGTGTTCTGAAAGGTCCATTTTCTCCTTCAAAAACCTGATTGAGTCCATAATAACCCCATATATTAAATCCTGGAAATCCTATTCTGGTATAAACCCCATACCTAAGCGGGCTAAAGCCAAAAGATTGTCTGTCCTTTATTTTCCTCGTCAAATCCTGATCATCGGTATATTGCACTTTTGTTTGGGCGTTTAGAAGGTAACCTACCTTTCCTCCAAGAGCTATTCTAAAACTCTTACTGTAGTTTCTTTTGTTGAAATGATACCTAACTTCAAGAGGTAAATCAATATAATTGGCAGAGGCGTTGTTCCTGTTTACTGATATGTCTTCGCCATATACCTCTTCCAATTCTAGCATTTGGCTAGATTCGGGTCCTATAGCAGGATTGTTAAATAGATTTCTATTGTCTCGGAAGGCCATTTTATCTGTTCCAATGCCTATCCCGGGATTGAAGGTGAATCCCGTTTGATTACCGATATTCACCGGATAATGAAAATAAGCATTAAATGTTCTTGAGCCGAAAAAGTTTGTTCCAAGTTCATCAGGTATGTTGTTGAGTCTGTTGAAACCGAAATCTATGAATAAGTCACCTTTTATATCAGGTCTTCCTCCAATTGGGGTTCTTTCTCTTTTCTCCTCTTGTGCGAATAATAATGTCAGAGAGACAAAATTTAATAGTAGAATTAATGATAATCTTTTCATGAAAGAGTTTATTGACTTTAAAATTTCGGCTAAATTATAAAATCATGCTTGATTTGCAGTTCTTTTCCTCTTAATTATTCTTAATTAGAAAATTGAATTGAGAAAAGCTTTTGAAAATGATTTGAATTTGTCTTTTGCAATTTCAGAAAACCTCCCTACTTTTGCAATCCCAAATGGCTTCGTAGCTCAACTGAATAGAGCACCTGATTACGGCTCAGGAGGTTTCAGGTTTGAATCCTGACGAGGTCACTAAAAGCGCTTTTTTAAGGCGCTTTTTTTATTTATGCTGTTTCATTCATCTGATCCAATGTGCAGCATTCACTTGTTGATGGCTTTTTCGTCACATATAATATGCCGATATGCTTATGTGATAATGATAAACCCTTTTTCTGAAATAATAGATTTTTATCGGGGCGGTTTTGCGGATTTTCTGAAATAATAAGTTTTCACTTGTGAGCATTTTTTATGAAATGAAAAGTCCTAAGGGCAAGTGGAGCATGGCGCATAAAATGCTTCGTCAAAAATTGCTCTTTCAGTTTTTGCAATACACTATATATACTATAAGTGTTTTGCTACTTTAAATCCTCAGGTCAAAAAGGCTACTATCGTTTTTGAGTGCTCTTAAGAATTCCAATAAATCGACGCAACCAAGGGTAGCTTGAGAGTCAATACCGATTTATAATATTTGAATCCTGACTTATGTGCTTATCCTTTTTATTAAGAGGTAGATTGTCCTCAAATATCTTGAATACCTAATTTCAGAAACCTATAAAAATGTTTTAATATTTTCAATCTCAAAATCAGTCAGTTGAAAGAAACCTTGCATTAAATGGTTAAAACAGTTGCGTTACCTCTTGCTAACTGAGATAATGTGTTTACCTTTGCAAACCCAAAACGATGGGAACGCTGCGAAAATCAGCAGGAAAAATTGAAATAAGCGAAGGGTAATCGATAAAAAAAAGATTAAAATTTTAACTTTTAATTATTGATAAAATAAAATTTTGTTTTACCTTTGCAGACCTGTTTCGAAAGAGAGGGTAAAGAAGTAAGAAACTAACGGAAAGCGTTGGTCAAGTTCTGATGTAGATTGAAGGTATTGATCTATGATCGGGAGTAAGTTCATTGAAAGGCTGTAACA
>NZ_PVTR01000008.1 GCF_003003005.1 Mongoliibacter ruber | reverse complement strand
CGCTACAATACCTTTAAAACTAACAGAAGAACAGCAAGAACTTACCTCAGCTATCATGAAGTTTTAGCTTGGGTGTCCCATCGCACAAAACAGGAGTGGTCTGAAACATTGTTTCCTGCCGATTTTGCCTGTTTTGAAGTTTTGCGCAGCCTTTTTTTATAAGTTTCAGCATCGGCTAAAGAGATGACCACACGAACCGGTATCCTCTCTTTTTTGCCTATATAAGCTTGAACCTCCATAAACTCCAAATTGTGCTTTTTTAGTTTATTCAGGCAGTTTCTAGCATCCAGGGAATCATTGGATTGCTGATCGGGATAGATATTGGATTGGGGTGATAGCCTAGAGACAAAAAAAGCATTGCCTGAATTGACCATGTTCAGAAATTTTATTGTGCAATAGCCGAGGTCTCGTAAAAAAAGGTCGTTTTCCTGGATATCATGGGTGAAATCGGCCGAGTCGGACTGGTCGTTCTTCACCCCGTTGGTAAGCCTGAGGTCAAGGCTCTGTCCACTCAGAAAATCGTATTCGTACTGGATACTGATCATAGAGGAGGAATTATGGCAGGCGCCACCATACCCTTTGTATACACAGGCAAAAGCCGCGGGAAGGGCAAACTTGGTAGAATCCTTGATTCTTATCCTGTTAAAAAATCCTTCCAGTAACACGGTATCTCCCCGGTATCGGATTTTCCGGGCCACAATGTGATCAAGACATCTTTTGAGAAACGTTACGGCCTTCCCCGAAAATCTGTCATGCAGTGACTGTTTGGTGATCTTAACCCTGAAACAATTAAATAGATTGGAAGCCATGTCCAGAAGACTGAAATGTTTTCCCCTGTGGTAGGCAAACATCAGACTGAAAAGAAATTGGTAACCCTTGAGCTTTGATTTCCTGACAGTAAATCCGCTATCGACAGCAAGAGAATCAATGTTGTCATAATCGAAGAAACATTTGATTTTTTCCGATAAAATACTTTCTTTTTTCCGTAAATCTCTTGGTCTTTTATTCCTTTGTTTAGATAAATATTATTATATTTAGTAAAGAAAAAAGGCGGAAAACGGGCATGTTAAGCCGCCTTTTTAAACTAACAAAACAGTCACAAATATGAACAAAAGGAAGAAAGATCCCAAGGGGGATCTACGTTTTTTTAGCATTCTGACTGGGCACGTTTATTTTACGTTCTTAAACTGACGGCTATGGCCTGTCCGTCAGGCAGGTTTACGAGGCCTTTCTTGAATTCAACTCAGCAATTCTTTATGAAGAGGAGAGGGGCAAGAAATACAGGAATGGTGACATAGCTATTCTGTAGAATGATTCATGAGGAAACCATTGCGGGGATTAAACATTGAAAATAAGTCTCAAAATGCCGTAGGATTTCCTACCGAAGGTATGGTACAGGAGATATTAAAGTCAGTCCAAAAACTGTCAGCTATTTTCTAGAGATTCTTAAGAGAGGAAAGCCTCTGTATGAAAACACTCTGAACCTTTAACTTTTTTAATGATTAACTTTTAACTGCCTGAAATCAATCCAGATTTAAACATTTTTCACACTACAGCAACTTCATAGGGCCCCAACTCTTAAACTAAGCAGTTTTATTTCCATTTTATTGAATTAAGTTGCAGTTTTGCACAAACAAAAAAACACATGCCCGTTTTACTCCAATCTTTGAGAATCATTGATTCTGAAAAAATCCATTCACCCAAAGATTTCATTCTTTATGATAATAAAGTACTACCAGCTGACGAAAGTCTCAAATTAGATTTTGAAGAAATTATTGATTGTTCCGATTTCTTAGCTTCTGAAGGTTGGGTTGATTTAAGGTGTAGCTCTGGAGAACCTGGTGATGAGTATAAAGAAACTTTGGAAAGCTTGGGTGAACTTTTGGCATTCAGTGGTTTTACCAAGGCTGTGATAATGCCAAATACAAAACCGGTATTCCAAAACAAGAATGATATTCAATTTTTCAAAGCTAAAACAGCACAATGGTTGACTGATCCGATTATTCAAACTGCGGTGACTAAAGATGCTTTAGGGGAAGATTTCACCGATATCTTGGACTTAAATGCTCAAGGGGTGTTTGTCTTTGGTGATGGAATCAATCCACTTTCCAACCCGGATAGATTGATGAAATCACTTCAGTATCTTCAAAAGTTTGATGGAGTATTGTTTGACCATCCTTACGAGCCTTTGCTTGCGCTATTCGGGCAGATGCATGAAGGCAATATTTCAACAAGGATAGGTATGAAAGGGATTCCTAATTTGGCTGAAGATGTAGCAGTTCAAAAAAATCTTGAAATTCTAAAATATACAGGCGGAAGGCTTCATTTTCAAACATTGAGTTCTAAAGACGCTATCCATAAAGTAAGACTTGCTAAAGAAGAAGGTTTACATGTGACAGCTGATGTTTCTTTATACCAACTGATTTTCACTGATGAAGATCTTATAACTTTTGATCCTAATTTTAAAGTATTACCCCCATTTCGCTCAGAAGAGGATAGAAAGGCCCTTATAGAAGGCCTCAAGGATGGTACTATAGACGCTATAGTGTCTAACCATCAACCGGAGGATTTTGATGCTAAACATATGGAGTTTGACCTTGCCCATTTTGGGATGATAGGCTTGCAAACTTTTCTTCCCGCGATGGTAAAATTGAGTGAAGAGATAGGGTGGTCTTTATTGATTTCCAAAATCACCAAAGGAGCAAAACATGTTTTGGGTATTGATAGTGAAGGGATGGAGTCTTTGACAGTGTTTTCTCCAGATGAGGAATGGGTCTATGATAAAAAAACAAACATATCGCTTTCAGCCAATCATCCTTGGATGGGAGATACTCTTAAAGGGAAAGTTAAATTCGTTTATAACAAGGGGAAACTAGCCAAATTTTAAATGAAAAAATATTTCAGCTATGCTGCTAAAATTGGCGTTTTGGCAGCAGTACTTTCATTATTGGCATTCTTTATTCTAGGTCTTTTAGGGGAGGATCCTACTTTAAAAAGTATTGTTTTTAGTTTTGCGATCACTCCTTTTTTCATTGGAGCGGCATTGTATTTCATAAGGTTTAAAGTAAATGAAAATCACCTCAGTTTTGCAGAGGGAATGACCTTGGGATTTGTAGTTTATATTTTGAATGCCCTGGTTTCATTTATAGGGATACTGATCGGACTGTTTTCTTGGCCGGCCTTATTTGAAAGGATTCGAGAAAATAAAGTGAATATTACTTTAGAGAAAAAAGACTTTACCATAGGGCAATATGGAGAAGAGACTTTCCAAAGGACTTATGAAAGCATAATGGATTTAAATGTGTTTCAAATTGCAATTAATGATTTTATTTGGAAAATTGTCTTCGGCCTATTTTTTACAATAATTATTTCTATAATTTTAAGAAAAACTAAAACTTAACGTACTATGGAAAATCATGAAACACCATTTAAAGCTGGATTAAATTCCGGTCTTATTTTAGGTATTTTGTCTGTTGTCATTACATTTATTGTTTATTTCATAAATCCGGCAACCTTAGTTTCGGGGTGGTATGGATTTGTTATGTTAATAGTATTTTTTGGAGCCTTGATTTATTTTGGGATACAGTACAGGAAATCGAGAGGTGGATATATGGATTTTGGACCTGCCTTCAGTTTTTCCTTTATTGCACTACTGGTAGCAGGTCTGATTTCTCAGCTAGGGTCGGCATTGTTGTATAATGTTATTGATCCAGCTCTTCCGGGCATTCTAGTAGAGGAGTCTATTGACAATGCTATTGCTATGATGGAAAGATTTGGAGCTGCCGATTCGCTTTCTTCTGACCAAATAGACGAAATGAGAGATAATGCTTCCTCCAATTTCACCATATTGGGACAATCTAAGACATTTGGTATTTCCTTATTTATCTATGCTTTTATTTCCTTGATACTTGGCGCAATTATAAAGAAAAGAGATAAGTCTCTGGACTTTTAAGTTAATATGCTACAAATCTCTGTTGTTATACCTGTTTTTAATGAAGAAGAATCATTGCCAGAACTCCATAATTGGATTCAGCGGGTAATGGATGGCAACGCTTTTTCCTATGAAATAATTTTTGTCAATGATGGAAGTACAGATCAATCTTGGTCTGAAATCGTAAGACTCGGGCAAATTAATCCTCACGTCAAGGGAATCAATTTTGTCAGGAACTACGGGAAATCTGCCGCCTTGGATATTGGATTTGGTAAAGCTCAGGGAGAAGTGGTCATCACCATGGATGCAGACATGCAGGATAGTCCTGACGAAATTCCTGAACTGTATGAAATGGTTATAGATCAGGGTTTTGAAATTGTATCCGGATGGAAAAAGAAAAGGCACGATCCTTTCACTAAAACAGTCCCCTCAAAATTTTTCAATTGGGTGACGCGTGTAATTTCAGGAATCAAACTGCACGATTTTAACTGTGGATTGAAAGCCTACAAGAATAAGGTCGTGAAAAACATCCATATCTATGGAGAAATGCATAGGTATATTCCTTTGATAGCGAAATGGAATGGGTTTTCTAAAATAGGAGAAAAGGTAGTAGAGCACCGTCCAAGGAAGTATGGAGAGACCAAATTCGGAATAGAAAGGTTTGTGAATGGCTTTTTGGATTTGATTTCTGTATCGTTCGTCAATCGTTACAAGAAAAAGCCCATGCACTTTTTTGGGTTTTTGGGCACAGTTTCTTTTCTGACAGGCTTTATCATTACCTCTTGGCTCATCTTTGAAAAGGTCTATGGTGTATACCGAGGTTTGAGGGTAAGAGATATTACTGACCAGCCATTGTTCTTTTTGGCGCTGGTGGCATTGATAGTTGGTGTCCAGCTATTTTTGACTGGGTTTTTGGCTGAAATGATGACATCAAATACCAGCAGAAAAGCAGATTACAACATTGATGAGGAATTCAACTTTGAGGGTTGATGTTTTTCTCTGTTATCATACCGGTTTACAATAGGCCCAAAGAAATCTTAGACTTGCTGCAAAGTCTGAGTCATCAAAGTTTCAATGATTTTGAAGTTTTGATAATTGAGGATGGTTCAGTGCTTAACTGCCGTAAAGAAGTGGACGCCTTCAAAGAAGTTCTGAACATTAAGTACTTTTTTATACAAAATGTGGGGCAAGGTTTTGCGAGGAATTATGGAATAGAAAAGGCAAAAGGCAGCTATTTTATCTTTTTTGATTCGGACTGTATCATTCCCGAAAATTACCTAAGGACCTTAAAAAAATCTATATCTGAAAGAAAACTTGATGCTCATGGAGGTCCAGATGCCGCCTCTGATGATTTTTCTTCAGCTCAAAAAGCCATGGATTTCGCTATGACATCTTGGTTGACGACCGGTGGGATTAGAGGCAAAATGAAAGACCCGTCAAAGTATCAAGCCCGTGGGTTCAATATGGGTTTTTCCAGAAAAGTTTTTGAAAAGGTTGGTGGGTTTGCCGATCCCAATAAAGCAGAAGATATTGAAATCAGTATCAGAATCAAAAAGGCGGGGTTCAAACTAGAATTGGTATCTGATGCTTTTGTATATCATAAGAGGAAAAACGACTTTAAGAGTTTCATCAAACAGGGTTTTTCATTTGGTAGAAACCGAGTCAATGTTTCCCGCTTCCACAGTGACGCTATAAAACTTGTTCATTTTATGCCATTTCTGTTTTTGCTTTTTTTATTTTCCATGTTGTTCACCTTTTGGTTGATTCCCGAGTTATTCGGCTTTCAGGCCTTGATTTTGGCAATTTGGAGTCTTTCTATTTTCGCAATGGCCAGTATTCAATATGGCCAGGTTTCTATTGGGTCATTGGCTTTGGTTTTTTCGATTTTCCAATTGACAGCATACGGTCTTGGTCTAGCCTACGAATTGTCTATCAAGTGGCTCAAAGGCTAATCACCCTTAGTGCAATAAAAAATGACTTCATTTTCAGGGAGTGCATGTTTATCGATTACCGACCTATCCAAGTTTTTTACAAAATGGTTCTCAGATACATGGAGACCAGAAGAACTCAGCCTTTTTGCATAATCTTTCCCATATTTTCTCACATGATCTCTTTGTCCAAACATCTGTTCTCGTTCAACAGGATCGGTGATCGAGCTGTCTTCTAAGGTCTTTTCCAAGTCGTATACAGGCGATTGTATAATACCCCATCCACCTGGTTTCAATACCCTATTGATTTCTTTACAAGCTAAAATATCGTCATCTACATGTTCCATCACGTGATTGCAAAAAACAACGTCAAAACTATTATTTTCAAAAGGAATTTGGTGAATATCCATAATTACATTTGCCAATGGAGATTCTATGTCACCTGTAATGTATTGCAAGTTGGGTAAAGCTTCCATTCTTTTAATGAAACAAAGTTCAGGAGCAACATGTAATACCTTAAGTTTTGCCGTAAAAAAGGGGGTTTCATTTTGTAAGAAAAGCCACATCAAACGATGTCTTTCCAAAGCTAGACAGTTTGGACAGAGTGCATTTTCTCTTGCTTTCCTTCCATAAGGTAAAAACTTCCGGAAGGATTTGTCACAGACGTTACACTGGACTTTTTTGCCAAAATAAAAAATGGATAGAACTTTCAAGAAAAAATGAGATACCAGCTGAAGGTATTTTCTTGGGATATATCGGATAACGAAACTGATAATAGTTTTCATGTGTTTATAATTGTTTTTTAGCAGTTATCCCGATTAGTCGGGGCATGCGTTGAAATCTTCGCATGGAATCCCACTTTGTGTCATTTTCGTCATGCCTGTCTGCTTCAGGCAGGCTCGATTTCATGCATTGAGATTTGCCTCAAAGGTACTAAATCCTTATTTTTTGCTTAAAAGAACTTGTTATTTATTCTCTTAAACCCAAATTCAAGTTCAATCGCCTGATAATTATGTTAATGGTTTTATAAAATGCCTATTGGACAGAGAAGCAATTCTATAGTTAGTAATTTTGATAGAAACCTATTTAGCCTAAGATAGCATATGCAGAAAAGAAAGATTTATATAGCGATATCAGTAATTTTTTTAATTATTCTGGCTTTTTTTATTTTTAGACCTAAGTCCAATAAAGATGGTAATGACATTTTGGCGGAGGTTAAAAGCGGAAAATTTAAAGTGGAAATCAGCACCTCTGGAGAATTGCAAGCACTAAATTCTGTGCAAGTAATGGGGCCTACAGACGCACGTAGATTTAGAATTGGAAACTTCACCATTGAAGAAATGGTAGATGAAGGCACCGTGGTCAAAAAAGGTGAATTTATTGCGGCGCTTGACAGAACAGAACTTTTTGGTCGGTTTGAGGATAAAAGGCTGGACTTAGAACAGGCCCAAGCATTGCACGAGCAGACACAGTTGGACACGGCGCTTGTGTTGAGACAAGAACGGGATAATATCCTCAATCTCGAATACGAGGTAGAAGAGAGGGAGTTGATCTTAGAGCAGTCTCAGTTTGAACCTCCTGCGATAATCAAGCAAAACGAAAACAATGTTGCACGAGCTGAGAGGGATTTGCAACAGGCAAAAGATAGGTATAGGATCAAGCTGTTACAAGAAAAAGCGAGAATGGTGGAAGTTTCCGCCAAACTCAGAGATGTGCAATCCGATGTGAATCAAATGGAGGCGGTATTGGAGAAGTTCACCGTCACAGCTCCCCAAAATGGAATGGTTATCTACGTATGGGGTAGAGGAGGGAAGGTAAAAGAAGGTTCACAGGTGTCCTCTTGGAATCCCGTAGTGGCTACACTTCCAGACTTGACTACTATGCAAAGTATTACTTACGTCAATGAAGTAGATATCAGAAAGGTGAAAGTAGGGCAGCGAGTCGACCTTGGGCTGGATGCCTTTCCTGAAAAGAAACTGACTGGTAAGGTAAGCAAAGTTGCGAATGTCGGTCAGCAAAGACCAAATTCAGATGCTAAAGTTTTTGAGGTGACTATAGTAGTCAATGAAACGGACGAATTATTAAGGCCAGCCATGACCACTAGTAATACTATTGTAGCGGAGGAAATCGAGGAGGCAACTTTTGTTCCTTTAGAAGCTTTGTATACCGAAAATGATAGCATCAATTACGTACATCTCAGGAATGGGAAGAAACAAGAGGTCAAATTGGGTTTGTCAAACTCAAATCATGTAATTGTAGAATCAGGTGTAAGTGCTGGAGATGTAGTATATTTATCTACACCCACTTGGTCAGAAAATGTAGCGGTTAATCTTTTAGAAGAGTTGAACGGAAAAAGAAATCCTGATTTTGATGAAATATCTGCAAGTCCGGAAAATCTTACTGAGCTACAAATAGAAGACTGAGTATGACAGTGGATGATAAGACCAGGTTACTGGCAAATTTTCATATTGCCTTGGAAGCTGTTATTGCCAATAAGTTGAGGTCATTACTGACCGCTCTAGGGATAATATTCGGTGTAGCAGCAGTGATTGCCATGTTGGCCATTGGAAATGGTGCCCAACAGGAAATTTTGGAACAGATCAGGTTAGTCGGTGTGAATAATATAGTGATCGAACCTGTATCTGAACAAAGAGAGGAATCCTTGGATGAAGATGCTGATGTAGAAGATGAAAGAGGTAAATTTTCCCCAGGATTGAAATTATTAGATGTTGAGGCTATAATTGAAACTGTTCCCGGAGTGGTGAATATCAGTCCGGAAATAGAGATTGAAACTTTTTTGGTCAATGCGGGAATAAGGAGATCGGCCAAACTTGTGGGTGTCACTCCCGCTTATTTCGATGTGTTGGATTTTCAACTGGCCGATGGTATGATGTTTACTGAAAAACACCAAAGGGATGGAGAGCCTGTCTGCATTATTGGACGTTCAGTTGTCAGTAAGTTTTTTCCGAAGGAAAATCCAATAGGCAAACGAATTAAAAGTGGAAATCAGTGGCTCGAAATCATTGGTGTAATGGAAGAGCGGTATGTCTCGGAGCAGAGTATTTCCAAGTTGGGCATCAGAGATTTCAACATGGATGTCTATGTGCCTATTCAGACCATGTTGGTACGCTTCAAGAACAGAGACTTATTGGTGCCTTCCAATTTGAGAAGTGAAGAAAAAGCCTCCTCTAATTACCATCAAATTGATAAATTGACCATTCAGGTAGGAAATAGTGAGGCCCTAACACCTACGGCTGAGGTGGTTTCCAAACTTTTGGAAAGGAGACATTTCAATGTAGTTGATTTCGAAATCACCATTCCTGAACTACTTCTCAAACAGCAGCAGCGTACTCAAAACATATTCAATATTGTACTAGGGGCGATTGCAGGAATATCACTTTTGGTTGGTGGTATAGGGATCATGAATATCATGCTTGCTTCAGTATTGGAAAGGATAAAAGAAATAGGCCTAAGACTTTCGTTAGGTGCGAAAAAATCCGATATTGTCAATCAATTTCTATTTGAAGCAATTATGATTAGTGTTTCCGGTGGTTTGATTGGTGTGATACTGGGCGTAGTTCTGGCATTTTTGGTTGCCGAGTTCGGTGATTTCCCTACTGTCGTCACGATTCCTTCTATTATGTTATCATTTGGAGTGGCAGCTACTGTTGGCTTGATCTTCGGAATAGCTCCTGCCAGAAAAGCTGCAAGTCAAGATCCTATAACTTCTTTAAGGTATGAATAAAAGCTTCCTTGCTGGCTCAGTGTTGATGCTAGCCTTGATTTTACCCCATTCTTCATTTTCTCAGGAAAGACTTTCATTTTCCCTGGATGAAATAGTGACTCGTGCAAAAGGTCGCTCCCCCGCAGCTCTAAGAGCAGAAACTAGAAGGGAAAATAGGTATTGGAATTACCGGTTTTTCCGATCCAACTACAATCCCCAGTTGAGGTTGGGTGGAACTGTGCCGGGGTTTTCCCAATCTGTGAATAGTGTTGTGCAACCTGATGGAAGTATAGGATTCAGGGAGGTGAGGCAAAACTTCATGGACCTGGAACTTGGTATGGAGCAGACCATTGCCGCTACAGGTGGTAATATTTCTATCAACTCTTCTACCAACCGATTTGATAATTTCTTGACCCCAGCTGGCGTACCACAAACCCAGTGGTCTGGTGTGCCGGTAAATGTTAGGTTAAGCCAACCGATATTTGCTTTCAATCCCCTGAAATGGGATAAAAAAATAGAACCCCTGGTCTATGAGGAGAGTAAGCGTGAGTTTATAGAAGAAATGGAGCAAATTAGCCAGACGGTAACCCAGCTTTTCTTCGATTTTTTGATATCCCAAGTCAATTTTGAAATAGCGAGTAAAAACCTCAACAATACACAAGAAATACTCAAGATTGAACAGGGCAGGTACAATATCGGGACTACCTATGAGGACAAACTATTGCAGGTTGAGTTGCAGGTGCTACAGGCAAGGCAGGATTTGGCCCAGGCTCGATTGGATCTTGAAGCAAATTCGTTAAGGTTGAAATCATATGTAGGTCTGAATGAAGCCGCAGAAATCAATCTAATTCCTCCTCAAGAGGTCCCTGACTTTGTTGTTAATGTTGAACAAGCAATAGATTTAGCGTTTCAAAATAGGGCAGAGGCCCTGGGTTTTGATAGAAGGATTTTACAAGCTGAATCAGGGGTGGCGCAGGCAAGAGGACAACGTTTCAATATGTTTTTAAACGCCAGTTATGGTCTGAACAACGCAGCCTTGAATTGGCAGGACATTTATTTTGATCCGAATAGACAGACTTTGGTAAACCTCTCTTTTCTAGTACCAATCTTGGACTGGGGTCGAAATAAAGCCCGAATGGGTCAGGCAGAAGCAAATAAAAAACTGGTAGAATATACCGTTGAACAAGATATCATCAATTTTGAACAGGAGATTTTTACCAAAGTCAAAAACTTCAGCATGTTGAGGGAAAGGTTAGAGATTACGCAGTTATCGGATGAAGTGGCCGATAAACGCTATGATATTTCACTCAGAAGATATCAAAATGGCAATGTGACGATTACTGACCTGAATATTGCCCAACAGGAAAAAGATCAGAATAGAAGGGCTTATATACAGTCGTTAAGAGATTATTGGACAGCCTATTATGAATTGAGGCAGTTGACTTTGTATGACTTTCAGAGTAGTCAACTCTTATATTCTCCGGATGTAGAATAGAGAGAATAGAGATGCGAGAGATAAGAGTCAAGAAGCAAAGATGGGTTGATGTTGACCTCTGGGGTTTTCAAAACCCCGAAGGCCTCAGTCAATAAAGTAAAAATCAGGAAAAATTTAGTAGATGTCTGATAATCACAAAGCTTCGTAATTTATCTATCGTAATTTTTGGAAAAGCGAGAGCCTAAAAGGCAGGAAACTTTATTCTTTTTCTTTTAATCTCCCGGATTTCCTCAAAGCTTCATAGACAATCCATTCGATCTGCCCATTGGTACTGCGGAATTCATCAGCAGCCCATTTTTCTACGGCTTTCATCATTTTTTCGTCAAGACGAAGGGCAAATGGTTTTTTAGCGGGCATTGTATACTGATTTAAATTCTTCAAACTGTTTGATGGCTTTTTGCATTTCTTCCGGTTTTTGGGTTCCGATTAGAAATTTTTTATCCTTCAAGGTAACTATCAAACCCTGATTGCCACTGACATTATATCCCCACATAGCAAAGTTGTATCGGATTCCCCAACCTCCAAATTTGAATATAGAGTTGTACGCAATGAGTTCAAGTTTTTCTATTTCAGTAATTTTATAAGTCCTTTTTCCGATTAAAGGGAAGAAACTGAAAGAAAGGGTGGAATTGTCTATACGTGTTTTAAGCTGCATTTTGGCCAAAAGTAAAATGACTAAGGCAAGTATTATGATGGGAATGGCCATTTCCCAGTCTTTCACCGGTTGGTTAAACAATCCATAAAATATGATACCAGAGGCTACCAGTACAATTCCCCAAATCCAGGGTTGGTTAAATTTCTGTGTTTCTTTGAATACGTAGTTGCTCATAACTAGCTGTCAATTGAGGTTTGCTCTTTCCATTCTGCAAGCAGTTCTTCTGCAAGCACTGGATCTTTGAGGCTAAAGGCATATTTTCTTTTGTGAGTTTTGATTTCTAGGAGGTAGTCGGCTATGAAAATATATGCCCGGAACTTTCTCCCCATGCGCAGGCCTATTCCACCATATTCAAACATACCATCGGTTTTTTTGACCTTTGCTTCAAGGATTTCTTCAACGCTGAATTTTTTCCAGCCATTGATGAAAGGCGGATTTCGAAATGCCAATCCATACCTGTCCAACCTCACTTGCAGTTTGATGTTCATGATCAATAAAAAGACCAAGACCATTATAGAACCAACCACAGCAACTGCAATCGGCCCCTCATCCCCTAGATGACCGGTTTGCCAAAGGATCACCATCATGATCAGGGTTGGCATTTCCAGCATTAGGATGGCATACATTAGCCAAGTGCCTCTGAAAGTATGTACCTCATTGACTACCATACAGGATTATTGATTGAGTGTTCCCACATTCAAGACTGGACTTGCAGATCGATCTGAGCAAAGCACTACCATCAAGTTACTGACCATGGCCGCTTTTCTCTCGTCTTCGAAATCTATGATACCTTTTATCTTCAAGTCTTCCAAAGCCATTTCCACCATTCCAACTGCACCATCCACAATTTTCCTTCTTGCCGCTACGATAGCTGTGGCTTGTTGTCTTTGTAGCATGGCAGAAGCGATTTCCTGCGAATAGGCCAAGTGGGAAATCCTTGCTTCGATGACTTTGATGCCGGCATGATGCAAGCGTTCAGAAATCTCAGCTTCCAGTGAATGATTGACATCTTCCACACCGGAACGTAAGGTGATTTCAGCATCTTCAGCCTCAAAATCATCATAAGGGTATTTCCCCGCCATTTTTCTCACCGCAGCATCCGACTGTAAGTGAATGAAGTTTTCATAATCTTCTACCTCAAAAGTAGCCTTGAAAGTGTCTTCTACCTGCCAAACAACAATGGTTCCTACCATGACCGGATTACCGATTTTGTCATTGACTTTGAGTGGTTTGTTTTCAAAATTTCTTACCCTGAGTGAAATTTTGTTTTTGGTCATAAAGGGGTTTACCCAAAAGAAACCATTGGCTTTGACCGTGCCCTTGTAAGCACCGAAAAGGATCAGGACCATTGCCTTATTGGGTTGAAGGGTAAAAAAACCTGGCAGCACCAATATAAAGAATACGGTAAATAGTATTCCTAGCCAAGTGGTGCCACTGGCAAATGAGAAAATAGTGGCCGGAATCAGGGCTATCGCCACCAAAACCATTAAATAGCCTGAAAAGGGTTTTGTTATTTTTTCCATATTGTTATGATATTAAAATGATATCAATTCAATATACATTGTTTTAGAAATAATTGTTACGTTTACTGATGTATTTTTTTTCTAGCCTTACCATTTCAAAAACTTTTACTAAGTTAGTTGGGTGAAAAAAATCAGTCTTCAAGTTTTTATTTTGATTCTAATACAAGGAGTCGCAATTTCCTGCACATCAAGGAATAAAGGAGGAATTGGACGTAGAAAACTGGTTTCTGACATTGAAAGGTCTTTTTATCAAAAAGCCTGAACAACCAAATGAAGACGAATATGAGTTTTACAGGATTGATTTGTCGAAGGTGAAAAAATAGACTCATATGCTTCTAATTTCGAAAGCCTCCTTTGAAATTAAAACCTTCGAGGTCAAAAAAAGACCTCAAAGGTTAATAGGCCCAATAATACCTTCCCGATTCAGTTCTGAGTAATCTCGATTCCTGGAACTCCCCGATCAACTCTAAATTTTTACCAAGTTTGGAAGCTTCAAAGGTATGCTTGTCATCAAAGTTCTCCCTGATCATCAAGCCCTCATTTTCTTCCAAGGATTCAAATGCAGACAATTCATAGGTAAGCAAGTTTTCAAAAATATATCCACTTGTTCCATCAGGTAATTTGACCCTGTACCAGTCATTGACTTTTGCCTGAAGTTGGATGATCTCATTTTGGGAAAGCTTTTGTGTGATTGTAGCATTGGTGCTGGGTTGGTTTCTCAAGTTTGCAGTGCTCACCTTCACACGTGCCAACTGACCTAAATTTGCAGAATCTGCTGCCGTATGGGTAGTTTGCAAACCCACTTCTTCAAAAAACGGAAAAGGATCCACAGCTCCTCTTCTGTAAATCCCAAAATGCAAATGCGGCGGTGTGGTGATGGCATTGCCTGTATTTCCAACAGTACCTAAAGTATCACCGACACGGACGCCCTGACCGGATCTGACCATCTGACTATCCAAATGGGCATAATAAAAAGAGTAACCATCATTACTCACGCTTACAGTCTTTCCCCCTAAATTATTTAGCCCTACACGAGTGACCCTTCCTGAACTCACAGCAAGGACAGGTGTACCTTTGGGTGCAAACACATCCACTCCCTCATGCCTTCTTCTTCCTCCATCCCTTTGATCTCCAAAAAATGAGGCGATGGAGCGGTGGTTTTTATCTGGGATGGGAAATGCTAAGGAAGGATTTTGCTGTGCGGTGATTTCTACTAGGCCACCTCTGAACAATTCAGGTTGAATTCTTAGCCCCAACCTGCCCGCATTTCTGACCTGATGTTCAAGCCTATTGGTGTCTTTGGCAAATTGTAGGTTCTTTCGACCCTGGTTTGTGATTTCAAAAAGGTCAATAAAAAACCTGGCATCAGGACTGGAAATAAGTGCTACCTCGCATGAAATCAATTGCCCTTCTCTTGCTTCAAACTCCAGATAGACTGCCTGTGGCTCGTTTTTCTCAAAATGGGTGATTTCCTGATAAGGAAGATTGACCACAATCGGCGAAGAAATCGCCTTTTCTCCAGCCTGAACCCAATCCCTGACCATTGCTGTGTTTTCAAACTCCGAGGATTGGAGAAAGTCTCTGTACTGTTCATAGGGATTACTTGGACCTAATATTTTCCGGATATTGGTGCCTTGGCAACCCATTAATAAAATTGCGAAAATGAAAATTAATGTTAATGACTTGGTATTCATACATTAATAAAATGCAAATACCGTGCGATTTGGATAGACCTTTGGGGTTTTCAAAACCCCGAAGGTCTTTCTATATCAATTTGCACCTGAACAATCCTAAAAATCTTTTTTTTGATTTACCCCATAGAATCATAGAGCACGTAGTTTTGAGTCATTTTCAATTTTATAGTCTATTGAAATTCTGTGTCGACCTATGTGTATGTGGTAAAAAAATGACCCTGCAAGAAAGAAATTCTTTTTCCTGCAGGGTCAACTTCTTGTCTATTTCGACATTCATTATTTAACATTCTTAATTTCGAATAAAGAGCACCCAATTTCGAATAATGAAGTACCGTAAATCTACAATCTAAAATCAAGTCAGCATTGCTCCATCCACTTGTATTACCTGACCCGAAATATAAGAACTCATGTCAGATCCTAAGAATACACAGGTATTGGCTACTTCTTCTGGTTGACCACCACGCTTCATAGGTATGGCATCTCTCCAGCCCTGCACGGTTTTTTCATCCAATACCCCAGTCATCTCAGTTTCGATAAATCCAGGAGCTACCGCATTGCATCGGATATTTCTTGAACCCAATTCCAGCGCAACAGATTTGGTAAAGCCGATGATACCCGATTTGGAAGCAGCATAATTGGCTTGACCTGCATTGCCCTTGATACCCACAACAGAAGTAATATTAATGATGGAGCCACTTTTGGCCTTCATCATGGTACGGGTAGCGGCTTTGACAGTATTGAAACAGGATTTTAAGTTGACTCCGATGACATCATCCCAGGCCTCTTCGGTCATCCTCATCAAAAGATTATCACGGGTGATTCCGGCATTGTTGATAAGGACATCAAGAGATCCGAAGTCAGCCACTACTGTATTTACCAATTCCTCAGCGGCTTTGAAGTCAGAAGCATCCGAGCGATAACCCTTTGCTTGAATGCCAAAAGCAGCCAATTCATTTTCCAGAGCCTGTCCTTTTTCTACACTTGACAAATATGTAAAAGCCACGTTTGCGCCTTCCTGTGCATAACGAATGGCAATGGCTCTTCCTATTCCTTTTGAAGCTCCTGTGATAAGAGCTGTTTTTCCGGTTAATAATCCCATGTTTTGTATTTTTAGATTAGTGACGTAAACGTCAAAAATAAAAAATTTCACGCAAAGACGCGAAGAAGCAAAGATTAATAAAAATTGGGCTTGGAATTTAGGTGTTCATTTTTTTAATCTTCTAAACCGTTTACAATCCTTTTAAATCCATATTTTATGAGCTTTTCATTGAAGTTTATCAACAGCCCCAATTTGATATCCGTAAGTTTTAGATAGGTGTTTACCTGCTTAAAATGGTTGGGATGAAGGGCTTCTACTGCCTTAATTTCGATTAAAACTTTTCTTTCTACAATTAAATCAGCTTTAAAACCCTGCTCAAAGATAAGGCCATCCCAACTTACTTTAATTTCCTTTTGACGTACTACATGCAATCCTTTTTTTGTAAGTTCATGAGCTAAGATATTTTCATAAACAATTTCATACAGACCTGGACCGAGCGTGTAATGGATGTGGTATGCAGAATCAAAAATTTCTCTGGCTATATCATTTTCAGTCATTGATTTCAGCTCTTTATTGGAATGGGGATAAATTTTAGAATCAAGCTAATTTAATTTAAAATTTTTTTCTTTGCATCGTGGCGTCTTTGCGTGAACCCAAACCTTCCTATCCAAATTTTTTTCTCTCCCCAAAAGCCCTATTTTTGCATAGCTTATTTGAAAATTAAACAAAAAGAATATGTCTTCGACAAAATATGATTTGATTGTTTTAGGTTCTGGTCCCGGAGGTTATGTGGCGGCAATCCGCGCTTCACAATTGGGGCTCAAAACTGCTATTGTGGAAGCCGCTGAGTTGGGGGGTATCTGCCTCAACTGGGGTTGTATTCCTACCAAGGCTTTGATCAAAAGTGCACAGGTTTTCGAATATATCAACCATTCGGAAGATTACGGCATCAAGGTAAAAGATGCGGAAGTGGATTTTACCAGCATGATCAAAAGAAGCCGTGACGTAGCAGGTGGCATGTCTAAGGGAGTTCAATTTTTGATGAAAAAGAATAAAATTGATCAAATCCTAGGTTGGGGTAAAGTAAAGCCGGGCAAGAAAGTAGAAGTTGAAGATAAAGATGGTAAGAAGACTACCTATTCTGCAGACAACATCATTATTGCGACAGGTGGTAGAGCGAGAGAATTACCTTCATTGAAGATTGACGACAAAAAGATAGTAGGCTACCGCAAAGCCATGACATTGGATAAAAAGCCAGAGAAAATGGTCGTAGTGGGTTCAGGTGCCATTGGGGTCGAATTTGCCTATGTATACGGTGCTATTGGTGTAGAAGTAACCATTGTTGAATTCATGGATAGGATCGTGCCAAATGAGGACGAAGAAGTATCCAAAGCTTTGGAAAAAATCTACAAAAAGGCAGGTATGAAGATCATGACCAGCACCGAAGTAACTGCGGTAGATACCAAAGGAAAAGGATGTAAAGTCAGCGTAAAAGATAAAAAAGGAAATGAATCTACGATAGAGTGTGATATCGTACTTTCTGCGGTAGGTGTAGTTTCCAATGTGGAAAATATTGGATTGGAAGATGTGGGTATTTTGGTGGACAAAGGTAAAATCCAAGTAGATGAGTACTACAAGACCAATATGCCGGGATACTACGCTATCGGTGACGTGACTCCTGGTCCGGCATTGGCGCACGTGGCTTCAGCTGAAGGAATTATTTGCGTAGAAAAAATAGCAGGGCACCATCCTGATGCCTTAGATTACAATAATATCCCAGGTTGTACTTATTGCAGTCCGGAGATCTCTTCTGTAGGTTACACAGAAGCCAAAGCCAAAGAAGCAGGATATGATATCAAAGTGGGTAAATTTCCTTTTTCAGCTTCTGGTAAGGCTTCAGCTGCCGGAGCCAAAGATGGTTTTGTTAAATTGATCTTTGATGCAAAGTATGGTGAATTGCTTGGCGCACACATGATAGGTGCCAATGTAACAGAAATGATCGCTGAGATTGTGGCTATCCGTAAGCTTGAGACTACAGGAATGGAATTGGTGAAGACTGTTCATCCTCACCCAACCATGTCCGAAGCGATAATGGAAGCAGCCGCAGCTGCATATGATGAGGTGATACATTTATAATTTTAAAAATATCGCTATATTGGAAACACAAGATCAAATATTTGGTCTTGTGTTTTTCTTTTTAAAAGGAATAATGGTTCCATAAAGTAATAAAAATTGGAAGAGAAAGAACTTATAGCCGGACTTAGGGCACGGGATAGAAAGACCGTAGAATATCTCTACGAAAAATATTCCAGGGCACTATTTACGGTCATTGGCAGGATTATCACCGATCCGGATATTGTAGAAGAAGTCTTTCATGACTCCTTCATCAAGATTACCAGAAAAATAGACAGTTATGACGAGTCAAAAGGTCGCTTGTACACTTGGATGGCCAATATTTGCCGAAATGCAGCTATTGATAAAACCAGATCAAAGGAGTTTTCACAAGGCAGTAAGACCAATACGATAGATGACTACGTATATGGATTGGAAAGCGAATCAGGTACATCCGAACTGGTAGATGGAATAGGCGTCAAAGAACTCCTCCTCGACTTGAATGCGGAACAGCGGTTTGTAGTCGAATGCATCTACTTCAAGGGATACACCCACTCCGAGATAGCAGAAGAATTCGACATCCCCTTAGGGACAGTCAAATCGAGAATCCGTGCAGCTATTAATTTATTGAAAAAGAATTTAGAAAAAATCTAGTGGATATTCAAAATTACATATCGACAGGAAAGCTCGAACTCTTTGTTTTAGGAGAATTGAGTGAGAGGGAGAGAGAGGAAGTCATTCGCATGGCCAAAAAATATCCTGAAATCCAGGCCGAACTGGATCAGGTAGAAGCAGCCTTCTTTGAGTTTGATAACAAAACAGGGAAAGCTCCTTCAGCCAAAGTGAAAGCCAAAATCTTTGATTCCCTTGAGGATGATTTTGTTGCTGCAGAAAAATCTTCTGTAGCACCCAAACCAGCCTCCAAAGAGGTGGTTCTTACCCCTTGGAAATCATATTTTGTTGCCGCATGTGTGACAGCTGTGATTGCTACGATAGCAGCGGTTTTCTTTGCCCTTCAATACCAAAACCTGGACAATAGGTTTACCGCATTGTTACAAGAGCAATCAGTACTTGCAGAGGAATTGGATCAATATAAAGTTAACTATGAGCAAGTAGATACCCAGCTTGAAACGCTCCTTGCAGGTAACTTCGAGAGAATCCCAATGAGTGGAGATCCTTTTGAAATCCAAAAAGATGCTGCCATTGATGTTTGGTGGGACCAAGGAAAACAATCTGTGTTTATTTCAGTGAATACATTGGCTGATTTGGATGAAGGTAGAGACTATCAGCTTTGGGCAATCGGAGACGATGGCCCGGTAGGTATAGGATTGATCAATCCAGGCCAGAAATATAGCCTTCAGCAAATGGAAGCTGTGGCTGCAGCAGGTACTTTCGCGGTCACTATAGAGCCGAAAGGTGGTTCCGATAGTCCTACCTTAGAGAATTTGGTAGTGATCGGTAATGTTGGGTGATAAAAATTAAAGACCTTAACCAAATCATATAAAACCCCAAACTGAGCTATAGCTTGGTTTGGGGTTTTCTTTTTCGAATTAAATAATAGGTCCAAAATATATTGAGTATGTTTAAAATAGGATTGATTAATTTAGCCTTTCATTAAAGTAAAGAATGAATGGAACTCCAACTCTCCACACCAGCTTTGTTATTTTCCGCCATCACACTCATGATGCTGGCATTTACCAATAGATTTTTGGCTACTGCTAACCTGATCAGGGGACTGCACAAAAAATATTTGGAAAATCCAGATGAAAAGATCATTATCGGGCAGATCCAAAATCTCAAAAGCCGACTCAGTATGATCAAATACATGCAGCTTTGTGGGGTCCTAAGCTTTTTGCTTTGTGTGATCTGTATGTATCTGATTTTTATCGAAGCACAGCAAGCTGCCAATTATGTATTTATTGGGAGTATGTTCGCACTTTTGGTTTCATTGGCCATTTCTTTTGTGGAAATTATGGTCTCCAATAAAGCACTTAATCTGGAGATTCAGGATATGGAAGACTTATTCCGATCAAGATCTGCCAGCCTTGATTTTTGGTTTAAAAAAG
This sequence comes from Mongoliibacter ruber, assembly GCF_003003005.1. Taxonomy (GTDB): domain Bacteria; phylum Bacteroidota; class Bacteroidia; order Cytophagales; family Cyclobacteriaceae; genus Mongoliibacter; species Mongoliibacter ruber. Next base: position 234,601 of record NZ_PVTR01000008.1, on the reverse strand, counting down.
ATAAAAATGTTGATGAAAAATAGAGCTTTTCTCATTACAGCTGTATTGGCTGGACTTGCCTTTGTTTCCTGTAAAAAACAAAATCAGGATCAGATTCATATAATTCAAGTTGAAAGCCTTTCAGAAATGGAAGATTTTTACATTTGGACACCTGATCGAATTCCTATGGTCTCTGCACATAGAGGGGGACCATATCCTAGGTTCCCGGAAAACTGCATTGAGACTTTTGAAAACACACTTCTTCATACGCCTTCTATCCTCGAATTTGATGTCGCACTGACCAAAGACTCTGTGATGGTACTCATGCATGACAATACACTGGATAGAACATCTAATGGTACGGGTAAGGTCATTGATCACACCTTTGAAGAAATCAGAGCACTGAGATTGAAGGATAATGATGGGAACTTGACCGATTTCCTTATTCCAACTTTAGAAGAAGTGTTGGAGTGGGGAAAAGGAAAAACAGTTTTTACTGTGGATGTCAAACGTGAGGTACCCTTTGAACTTGTCGTGGAAGCCATCAAAAAATATAATGCCGAACCCTATGCAGCTGTGATTACCTACAGTGTGGGAGCGGCCATAAAAGTGCACCGTTTGCATCCCGAACTGATGCTTTCAGTTACAATCAGGAATGAGGAAGAACTCGAAAGGTTTGAAAATTCCGGTATTCCTGTTGACAGGTGGATAGCTTTTACCGGTCTTTCTGAAAGACCAGCCGAATTCAACCAGATGTTGCATGAAAAAGGAGTCTTTACCATTCTGGGCACCATGGGTAACCTTGACCGGAGTGCCATCGCTCGAGGAGATCAGGTTTATACTGAACTCATCAACAACGGAGCCGACATCCTTGCAACAGATAGGCCGATAGAGGCTGCTGAGGCGATTAGGGGCTTAATACCAGATAAAAGTTCGAAAATGAAATATTTGAAATATCATTGAAATAATTTATAGAAATATAGTAGAAATAACATTTAGTTTTAAGCGTAATGAGGTACTTATAAAAACGTATGATGCTTGATATTATATCACTGAAAGTATATTTCAATTTATTTCACGCAGTATATTTCTACTGCACATCCTTTAAATAGAGCATATGATAATAGATCTAAGAAGTGATACCCTAACTAAACCGACTCAAGGAATGCTGAAAGCCATGTGGGCTGCGGAAATCGGGGATGATGTCTTTGGGGAAGACCCTACGGTGAATGCATTGGAGCAAAAGTTGGCGGAAATGTTTGGCATGGAAGCGGGTTTGTTTTGCCCATCAGGCACCATGACCAATCAGATCGCCATTCGCTTGCATACGGGTTTGCAGACAGAGGTGATTTGCCATAAATATTCACATATCTACCTCTACGAAGGTGGCGGTATCATGTCCAATTCCCATGCTTCTGTGAAGTTGCTGGATGGTGCTTATGGTAAAATCAGTCCTCAGGATATCCTAGATTCCATCAATCCAGATGACGTACATGCACCTGAGACGACATTGGTTTCTTTGGAGAACACGATGAACAAAGGCGGAGGAAGCATTTATACTTTGGAAGAAATCAGGCCTATCAAAGCCATCTGTGAGCAACACGGTTTGAAATTGCATTTGGATGGTGCTCGCATTTTCAATGCTTTGGTAGAATCGGGTGAAAGTCCTAAAGATTGGGGAGCGATGTTTGATACGATTTCCATTTGTTTGAGTAAAGGTTTGGGTTGTCCTGTGGGTTCAGTGTTATTGGGAACTAAAGCTGATATTAAGAGAGCCAGAAAAGTTAGAAAAGCTTTTGGTGGCGGTATGCGTCAGGGAGGTTTCTTGGCGGCAGCGGCAATCTATGCCTTGGATCATCATATTGAGCGATTGAAGGAGGACCATGCAAGGGCGAGAAAATTGGGGGGAATGTTGGACCAACACTCCTTGGTTGCTGAAGTATTCCCTGTCATGACCAATATTGTAATTGCAAAATTGTCTGGAATTACCCCTGCCGAAATGCTGGAAAAGTTAAATGCCCAAGACATCAAGGCTGTCAAATTCGGCAAGGATCAAATCAGGTTTGTGACGCATTTGGATTTTGATGATGAGATGTTGGAGAGATTTGGGGAAAGATTGAAAGATATTGAATAGATATTCACTTCGTGATATTAGGTGGATATTGATGGATATATGCTTCGCTAAATATACTTCGTGAAATAAAGTAGAAATAGCTCAGCCATATATCAATTTCCGCGAAATACTATCAATAATTTCAGATTGGAATTTGATGATATTCAAAGCTTGAATAAAAAATCTGGCAGTGACTAACCTTTAGAGACACAAGGAAGCACTATTTATAACCTTACGTTGTAAACGTAAACCTTTATACGTTTATAATGTAAGATAATTTACTTTTACAAAATAAACTTTATCTTTGTGATGTAAATTACTTATATCCATGGTTTTTAAGGAAGATATAGAAGCCGCATACGATGGTCAAAAACGTGTTTTAGCCAAAGATTTTGGTTTCATCAAACGTGACACGTTAGAGATATTCAAACCATCCTCTACTCATGTCGAGGTGATTTCAGGTATAAGAAGATCTGGAAAGAGTACCCTGATGCGACAGATAGTCAAAAAATATTTTGAAAAAGTCGCCTATTTTAATTTTGAAGATTCAAGAGTATTTGGTTTTGAAGTAGGGGACTTCTCAAAGTTAGATGAAATCATGGGAGAGGATGTAGAAGCTTACTTTTTTGATGAAATCCAGAACGTGGAGGGTTGGGAGATTTTTGTGAGACAGCTACATGAAAGAGTGGAGAAAGTATTTGTCACAGGTTCGAATGCTTCACTTTTGAGCAGAGAAATGGGTACAAGATTGACCGGTAGATATCTCAGTCATGAAGTATTCCCCTTTTCATATAAAGAATACCTCACATTTTTAGGCCTAGATGATAGTCAGGAAAATTTCAATGACTATGTGGTCAAAGGTGGCTTTCCCGAATTCCTAAGAGATCAAAATCCTGAAATACTTCAGATGTTACTGAAAGACATCTTGTATAGGGATATAGCTATCAGGTATGGGATAAAAAATACCCATGTCCTGATGGATATCGCTCTTTTTCTAATATCCAATATTGGGAAAGAGGTAAGTTTCAACGGTATCCGTAATACGTTCAATGTCGGTTCTCCTACCACTGTATCAGATTACCTGTCTTGGATGGAAGATTCCTATTTGCTGTTTTTCCTACCACGTTTCAGTTGGTCCTCTAAAAGTATATCGAAAAATCCCAAGAAAGTTTATTGCATTGATAACGGATTTGCCAAATCCAATTCATTGAGTTTTACAAAGGATAAGGGTAGGCTTTTGGAGAATCTTGTTTATTTGAATTTCAGGAAAAAAAACAAAAAGCTGTATTACTTCAAAGATAGGCAGGAGTGTGATTTTGTGGTTTTTGAGGGCTCTGTTTGTAAATGGCTGATACAGGTTACGGAAAATCTACATCCCGATAATAGGGATAGGGAAGTGGCTGGTTTGGTTGAGGCAATGAATTTTTTTGAAATGGATAAGGGCTTTATTATCACTTTGACACAAAATGACCAGTTGATTGTAAATGAAAAGTCAATCATAATTCAAGATGTAAGGGCATTTTTTGAGCTTTTACAATAGATTTTGATCTGTTTCAGGAGGAATTGGAGAAAGCGGTTAAAGGTTCTGAACTATAAGTCAATAATGGTATCTGCACTGCATTATGATGAGCGAGTCATCTTCTAGCTTATAGATCAACCTATGTTCAAGGTCAATCCTTCTCGACCACCAGCCTGAAAGATGATGTTTCAAAGGCTCAGGTTTACCCAAACCTTCAAAGGGTGATCTTTGGGCATCCTTGATTAACAAATTAATTTTTTTCAAAGTTTTTTTATCCTGTTGCTGCCAAAATAAGTAATCTTCCCAGGCAGAATCTAAAAAAATAATTTTCATAAGAGTTATTCAATTAGTGACCTTTCCTGTCCTTTCATATTTTCATATTCTTTAAGCCCTTTCATCAATCTTTCCGCATTTTTTGGGCTTTTAAGCAGATAAAAAGTCTCTTGCATGCTTTCGTAATCTGATTTTGAAAGTACTACAACATCCTCACCATTTGACCTTGTTACGAATAAGGGTTCTTTGTCTATAAAAACTTTATCTAAAAATGATTTTAGGTTTTGCCTGAAATTGGAATAGCTAGTGATTTCCATAGTTTTAATTTTTTCACAAGATAAAAACAGTATTTTTATTGTACAATTTGTTGTACTCTTTCTTAGTGATTAAGTTTTCTTTGCACACCTTTATTCGTGCAATTATCCCGCAAAGCCAAAGCATATTGTTAATTTGCATTTTTATAAATCCAAATGAAAAATGAGCAATACCCCACTGGCAGAAAGAATGCGTCCGACAAGTTTGGAAGAACTTATTGGACAGGAACACCTTTCGGCGCCAACTTCTTTTTTGCATAAAGCCATAAAATCCGGTAATGTGCCCTCGCTGATCCTTTGGGGACCTCCGGGAGTGGGCAAGACCACCATTGCCAATATCATAGCCAATGAAATAAAAGCTCCTTTTTATACTTTGAGTGCGATCAGCTCTGGAGTGAAGGATATCCGTGAAGTAATCGAGAAAGCTAGGTTTCAAATGGGCGTGGTACTTTTTATTGATGAAATCCACCGCTTCAACAAATCTCAACAAGATGCCTTATTGGGAGCGGTAGAGAAAGGTGTGATCCGCTTGATAGGAGCAACAACTGAAAACCCATCTTTTGAAGTCAATGCTGCCTTGCTTTCAAGGTGTCAGGTTTTCACTTTAAATCCACTGGGCAAATCTGAATTGGAAGGTATGCTGGTTCAGGCTTTGGAAAAGGATATTCTGCTAAAAAAGAAAACTGTTGAGTTAAAAGAAACTGAAGCTTTGTTGAGGCTGTCTGGAGGAGATGGCCGGAAATTATTGAACCTGTTTGAAATTGTCATCGAAGGAATCAATGAAGAGCCCTGTGTGATTACAAATGAAATCGTGACCACCATCGCGCAGCAAAAAGTAGCTTTGTATGACAAGTCAGGCGAACAACATTATGACATCATTTCTGCTTTTATCAAATCCATCCGGGGGTCTGATCCCAATGCAGCGGTGTATTGGTTGGCGAGAATGATAGAGGGGGGAGAAGATGTGAAGTTTATCGCACGCCGCTTAGTCATTCTGGCCTCTGAAGATGTTGGCAATGCCAATCCAAATGCTTTGTTATTGGCAACCAATTGTTTTGAAGCAGTGAAAATCATAGGTTATCCAGAGGCAAGAATAATTCTTTCTCAGTGCGTCACGTATTTGGCAAGCAGCCCTAAAAGCAATGCCTCTTATATGGCGATCAATAAAGCGCAGGCCTTGGTTAGAGAAAAAGGCGACCTTTCTGTTCCACTGCACTTGCGCAATGCTCCAACCAAGTTGATGAAAGATCTCAACTATGGCAAGGAGTATAAGTATTCACATGACTATGAAGGGAATTTTGTAGCTCAGGAATTTTTGCCTGATGAAATCAAGAACTCCAAACTCTATGACCCAGGCAATAATGCCCGTGAAAATGAACTCAGAAAGTATTTGAATTCCAGATGGAAAGGGAAGTATGGGTATTAGGATTTATATATATAGGAAACTCTCCCACTATTGAAATGAGACCTGTTATAGGTTAATTTCGATCCACCACGGCGGACAAGTTATTCATTGATATTTGATATTAATAGATATTGACTCGAAGCAATCCTTAATTAAAAAAAATGTGCTAAAGTCAAAGCTGAGTAGGGTAATAGGTTTGTTTAAGCGTCTTTAAAAAATTCGTCCAAATCCAGTTCAAAACCGGGAATCACGGAAGACCTCGCTACATCACCTTCGGTCATCCAGCGCGAGGCAGAATATTTTCCTTGGGTCAAGGTGTAGATCAAAACAGTTTTCCCTTCCGGATCCACGATCCAATATTCTTTTACACCTGATTCCTCATATACTTCATATTTTCGCTGAAGTTCCATCTGCTTATTGCCTGGAGAAAGTACTTCCACCACGAGATCAGGGGCACCCACACAGCCTTTGTCATCCAATTTTTCCAAGTCACAAACCACGCAGATATCCGGTTGCACCACAGTATGGATATGTTCGTCTTTTTTGGACTTGACCGGAAGTCTCACATCGAATGGTGCAATATAGGCCTGGCACTTTTTTCCTTTCAAAAAAAGATTCATTTCAGTGTAAAGGTTTCCTGTCAGCCATTGATGAATTCTTCGTGGAGCAGCAGCGGTTTTTTTGAAAATCTTGCCCTTGATCAGCTCGACCATTTCCTCCATCTCCCAGGTCAGGTAGTCGGCGTAGGAATATTTCCCGTAACTCAAATCGGGCTCTTTTACCAATGATTTAGACGCCTCTTTTTCCATAGTTGAATTTACTAAAATTGACGTCAGTTATCAAACTGGATTCATTAAACCTGCCAGCTTTCTTACTGATATGATTTAATTTAAAGCTGATAAAGCTTAAAAACCTGGCAGGTTTTTCACTAATTCAACCCTTGAATCCCGAAAAGCCTCTTGAAATATCCTAATATCTATTTAGTATCCATCAATATCCATTGATCCCCTTTTTTAGAGGCGAGTTAATTCAAGCGGAATACTACATCTTAATTTCTAAAGGAACCTGAATTCATCCACCTTCTCAATTTTCTGTTTGAGATCAGCGATGTTGATGCTGTCCTTGATGCCGTTGTCACGGATGACTTTTTTGTCTTTGAGGTTTTTACTTATCCGTTTCAATTGACTAAAAAACCAGAATAAACTTTTTTGTATTGTCAAAAATGAGCCTCTGTAACACAAAGGATGTTTGTGGGTTTTCTGAACTTAATTGATCCTCAACCAACATCTTTTTTCCAATTCTTTTTGATTTATTTAATTTCTTAGTTTATTTAAGTATTGTTTTCAAGAAACTTGTATGAATTTGAGATTAATTGTTGTTTTGGTTCTTTTGACTGGATTGGCTTCTTCCTGTTCTGAGGAAAAGACTACTTCGCAGGAACAGCCTATGGATAGCTTTCGAAGTGAAGTGGAACCTACTCCGGTGAGGGTTGCTGTCTCCGAAAAACGAACTTTTGACTACCTCATCAATGCCTCGGGGAAAATCGAAGCACTGGATCAACTCAAGGTGATTTTTGAAAGGTCAGGCTATCTGACTGAGTTGGCCGTGAAAGAAGGCGATTATGTGGAAAAAGGAAAAGTGCTGGCCAAGTTGGATCAGACAGAAAGCCTTTTCAAACTCGAAAAAGCCAAAATCAACCTTAAAAATGCTGAAGCCACCTACCAGTCAGAGATTCTTAGTTTTGATGGAATTTTCACATCAGGTGATTCTGTAAGGATAATCCCAGTTAGGGATCAGTTGATGGCCAAAAGTGGATTGTTTACCGCACAATTGGAACTGAAAGAAGCCGAACTCGAACTTGAAAAAAGCATCATCAAGGCCCCTACTTCCGGAAGGGTTGCTGATCTTCAATCCAAAACAGGTTCATTGGTCAGTGCAGGCGATGAATTATTGGAAATCATTAACCCTTCTCAGCTGGAACTCAAGGTCAAAGTATTGGAATCTGATATTCATATGATCGGAATGGGTCAGGTAGCTGAAATTACCCCTGTAGGTTCTGGTGGAGGAGTATATACAGGAAAAGTACGCAGCATCAATCCCAAGGTGGATGAAAACGGATTGGTTCAGGTAGGCATACAAGTGACGGATGGCAAAGGACTTTTGCCGGGAATGAATGCCAGGGCCATTATCAAAGCACCGCAAAACAACAGCATAGTAGTGCCCAAGCAAGCAGTAGTATCCAGGTCAGGCAGGCCTGTGGTCTTCACTGTGGTCAATGGCAATGAATCCAAGTGGAATTATGTGGAGGCTGGAAAAGACAATGGCCGTGAAGTAGAGGTATTGAGTGGGATTGAAGCAGGGGAAACCGTGATTATCAGCAATAATCTTCAATTGGCACATCAGGCGCCTGTACAGGTGGTAAAGGAATAGGCTTATGGTAAGGTTTTTATTGGCAAGACCTATTGCAGTGCTGATGACATTTTTGGCCTTGATGGTTTTTTCAGTCATCGTTTTCCGTACACTTCCGATTTCGTTGCTGCCTCCCATTGACGTTCCTCAGATTCTGGTCAAAGTCAATTACCCCAATGCTTCCCCTGAGGCCATCGAGCAAAATGTGCTTTCTCCTATCCGTGAAGGTCTAATGACGCTAGGTGGCTTGGAAGATATGGACAGCAAGGCGGGTTCGGAAGTGGGGACTATCAGGCTGACGTTTGATTATGGTACCAGAATGGAACTGGCCTATATAGAAGTCAATGAAAAAATTGACCGCTTGACCAATACCTTGCCATCTGACCTCAGCCGCCCACAAGTCATCCGAATCAATACCAATGATATTCCTGTCGTAAGGGTGCAGGTAGTGCCCAAGGAAGGATTTGATTTTACAGAAGTCAGTTTGCTTACAGAAAATGTCCTCAAGAAAAGACTGGAGCAGTTGGAGGGAGTTTCTTTGGTAGATATCAATGGGAAAAAAGAACGGATGATTACTGTCAGCCCAAAGATTGAAATCCTCCGCGGGCTTGGAATGACTGAAGAAAACGTCATCAATGCCGTCAAATATGGCAATGAGGAACTTCCGGGAATTTCGGTAGAAGATGGGCAGTTTCGGTATTATTTGAGGTTGGCCACAAGGGTGGATAGTCCTGAAGATATCATGAAACTTCCAGTGACTTCTTCCGAAGGTGTCACGGTGGATTTAAGTACGGTAGCCACTGTACAATATGAGACGAGTGAACCTTTGGGTTACCACCTTTTTGGGCAAGAAGAAGGCTTGGTCATCACGGTACACAAACAAGCTGCTGCCAAAATGAATGAATTGCTGCCTAAAATCTATGAGGCGGTGGAAATCTTCAAAACTGATTATCCGCAGGTGGCATTTGAGATGACCCAAGACCAGTCGGTTTTGCTCAATGCAGGGATCAGCAATCTACAAACCAGTTTGCTTTTTGGAGGTCTTTTCGCCTTTGGGGTTTTGTTTGTTTTTATGGGGAATTACCGAACCCCCATCATCATTGGACTATCACTGCCCTCTTCTCTGATCATCAGCTTTCTGGTATTCTATTTCTTCGATATCTCCATCAATGTGATTTCCCTTTCAGGCCTTGCTTTGGGTTTGGGGATGCTGATTGACAATTCCATCATCGTATTGGATAATATCACCAGAAAGAGAAAAGAAGGTTTACCGCTTTTTGAAGCCTGTGTGGAAGGAGTCAACGAAGTCATGTCTGCCTTGATCAGCTCCGTGCTGACGACTTTGGCGGTATTTGTTCCGTTGGTTTTTCTTTCAGGAATTTCCGGAGCCCTGTTCTTTGATCAGGCGGTGGCTGTAGCGGCTATCTTGGGCGTGTCTCTATTGGTGGCATTTATCTTTTTGCCCATGCTCTATAGATTCTTCTTCCGAAATCATCCAAAAGACAAACCCATACAAGAAGACTCTAGGTTATTTATCAAGATTTTGGGAGGGTATAAAAAGTTATACAAAAAGATCTTCAGTAATAGAAAACTCAGTTTTGTCCTTTTTGTGGTGTTGATTCCGGCTGGATTGGCTTTGGCCTTGCTGTTGGAAACCAGAGGCCTTCCTCCGATAGAGAAAACAGATGCAATTTTGACCGTCAACTGGAATGAACCGATTGGTGTTATCCAAAACCGAGACCGTGTACTTTCTCTGTTGGAAGCAATGAGCGGAAAATACCTCAAGGCTGAAAGTGATGTTGGCGTGAGACAGTTTTTATTGTTTGATGGTGAAAGTTCTTTGCAGGAATCAACCCTTTATTTCCTTTTTGAAAATCAAGAACAAAAGGAGGATCAAATGCTTCGTATGGAACAATTGATTCAGGAAAATTTTTCCAATGCAGTGGTGCAAACAGAAGATGCTCCGAATGCTTTTGACCAACTTTTCGCTTCCAACTTGCCGTATTACGAAGTCAGGTGGAAAGACCTGACCACCAAAAAACCTGTTGGAGAGGCTGAAATGGATACATGGTTGGGAGAGTTTCCAGTAGAGGACTTTTCTAGAGGACCTGGATTGCAAAAAGAAGCCTCGGTAGTATTCAGGCTGAAGTCAACTGAAATGGCCACTTATGGTGTCAACCCCAATGACCTTCAGGAAAAGGTAAAACGACTTTTCGGCGTGTATGGCATTACAGACATCAAAAGGTTTGGTGAAATCACCCCGATTAAGTTAAAAGCGGATAAAAGAGATTTCGAAGATTTGTTGCGCAATTCCTATATCCAAGGCAAGGACGGGCAGGAATATGCTTTGGCTAATTTTATCCGTTTTGAATATGAAAACCATTACAAATTTGTTACAGCGGACAAAGGAGGGGTTTTCCAATCCTTGTATTTGGAAGAAAATGAGCCTGCCCAGTACAATCAGGAAATCCTGAATTGGGGTAACCAGAGAAACCTTGGGGTTTCATTTGTTGGACAATATTTTAAAGACAGAGAGACCATCAGTGAGTTGTTGGGGATATTGATGGTGGCGGTGCTGCTGCTCTACTTTATTTTGGCGGCACAGTTTGAGAGCTTTGTGCAGCCTTTGGTGGTGATATTCACTTTGCCTCTGGGAATTGCAGGTGCATTTACTGTCTTGCTCTTGACCGGGACCTCGCTGAATGTCATGTCAGCTATAGGTTTGGTCGTGATGTTGGGGATTATGGTCAATGATGCCATTCTAAAAATTGATACCATCAACCGACTTAGGGTTAAATATGTGGATACACTTTCTCCGGCAAAAGCCTTGGAACAAGCCATGTATGAAGCAGGAGAAATCCGACTCAAACCGATACTGATGACCTCAGTTACAACTATTCTGGCTTTGTTGCCAGTGGTTTTCAGTTCAGGTTTGGGAGCTGACCTTCAGCGTCCATTGGTGTTTTCCGTGATTGGAGGATTGACCATCGGCACCTTTACGGCGATGTACTTTGTGCCATTGGCGTATTGGGTTTTGGCGAGGGGAAAGGCGGAAGTTTAGATTTTAGATTTAAGAAATCTGTAGGTTAAGAGTTGAGGACAGGATGAAGAATGACAGAATATTTACGAATGAAGACCTGCCTGTCCGTTAGGCAGATTTACGAATTAAGAAGCCTTTTTTGGTAGGATGGTTGAATGGACTTGCAAACGAGGAATTAGGAATTGAAATGTTGAAAGCCTGCCCTGGAGTATTTCGGGGATGTTGGGTGAAAGGAAGAATTCTTGAACGATCCCATCTTAATGACGATGAATCAATGCCATAGGCATGACCGAAATAATAGCCCGGTAATTTATTGCCGGGATCAGAAATTAATGGAGGAGTGATATAGTGCCGTAGGCACGGACGATATTAAATAACAGACAAAAGTAGTAAGCCAATTTACAAATGACGACCTGCCTATCCGTTAGGCAGGTTTACGGATTATGAGACTTATTTAAGTTCAGTTCAGCAGATTACTTAAAAAGCGAGAGACGAAAAGTAAAATGATTTACAAAGAATAAAAAATAATAAAAAGCAAGTGAGAAATCTTAAAACAAAGTTCAATAGAGATTGAGCCTCGTCAATCAAAAATCTTAAATCAAAAATCTACATTTTCCCCATGACTCCATTTAGGGTAATCATAGCGTTTGTAGTGTTGAGTATCATTGGCTTTGCCTTGGTGCCCAAGCTATCTGTGGACCTGAATCCCAGAGAACGGGAACCTGTATTGACTGTCAGTTACAGCGTGCCGCAGTCCTCTCCTGAACTGGTAGAAAAACTGGCCACATCTCCATTGGAAGGAGCGCTTTCTCAATTGGCTGAATTGAAAAGGATCTATTCTGTATCCAATTACGACAGAGGAAATATCACGCTTCGATTTGACAAAAACACCGACATGGAATTCAAAAAATTCGAGGTGTCGTCTATTGTCAGGCAAGTATATCCTTCCCTGGACCAAAAGGTAAGTTATCCCTTGGTTACCCAATCGGAAGAAAGGAGATCGGAAATGAAAACCCCGATTTTGACCTATTCTGTCAATGGGCCTTTTGCCACTTTTGAAATTAAAAAAATCACCGAAGATGTACTCAAATCTTCTCTCAACCGCTTTGAAGAAATAGAAGAGATTGCCGTCCGTGGTGCAAACAACCTGCAGCTATATATCACTTACGACATCCAAAGACTGCAAAGCCTGGGTTTAAGTAAAGGGGCGGTAGAATCGGTCATCCGAAATGCTTTTGGCAGGTCATACCCCGGTGCTGTGGTCAACAACAGAGAGGAAACCCTTTTTATCCAAGTTGACAGGTCATTACAAGATATTTCCCAACTCGAAAACCTGATCATCACCACCCAATCGGGAAAAGAAGTCATGCTAAGGGATTTGGCTCAGATCACCCTTGAAGAAGCCGAAGCCCAATCCTATTACCGCATCAATGGCAACAATTCTGTGACTTTGTCCATTATCAACAGGGATGGGGTGAATAAGATTTTGTTGGCCAAAAACATCAAAGCGGCAGTCCAAGAGGCTCAGAAACAGCTTCCTGCAGGCGTGGAGGTAAGGTTGGAGAATGACGACACGGAGTTTTTGGAAAAGGAAATGAACAAGATCTACAAGCGATCGGGCCTTTCTATCCTGATCCTTGTGGTTTTTATTTTTCTGATCAATAGGAATCTACGATACCTTTCGACGCTGTTTTTGGGTATCGTCGTCAACCTTAGCATTACCGCCATTATTCTATACCTACTCAAGGTTGATATCCACTTATACTCTTTAGCGGGTTTGACTATTTCATTTGGCTTGATCGTGGACAATGCCATCATCATGATTGACCATTTGCACAAGCATAAAAACAGAAATGTGTTTGTGGCCTTGTTAGCAGCATCCCTGACCACGATTGCAGCATTGATGATTGTGTTTTTCCTACCAGAGGAAGACAGGAAAAATCTCTCTGAGTTTTCGATTGTAGTTTCGGTGATGTTGGGTGTCTCGCTATTGGTAGCCTTGTTTTTCACACCTGCCATGTATGCTTTGCTTTTTGGGGACAAAGCCAAAAAAGGAAGACAGCTTACTTTTAAGCAGTTGAGAAAACGGGCAAAAGCCTTTCAGTTTTATTCAGGAGGAATTGACTTTTTTGCCAGGTATAGAAAAGCATTTGTGACTGCCCTGATTTTGCTCTTTGGCATTCCTATATTCTACCTTCCGGCAAAGTGGGAGGGGCAGGAGTGGTACAACAAATCCGTTGGAAGCACTTTTTATCAGGAAGAGATGAGACCTTATGTGGACAAAGCATTGGGAGGTTCATTGAGGATGTTTGTGCGGGGAGTTTTTGAAAAATCAAGTTACAGAGAGGCAGAGAAAACGAGGCTATATGTCAATGCCCGCTTGCCATTTGGCAATACTTTGGACCAAATGGATTTCTTGATTAAGGAATTTGAAAAGTACCTGAAAGGAGTTGAGGGTATAGATCAGTTTGTGACCTATGTGCCATCGGGACAGTTTGGGCAGATTGTGATCACCTTCAAAGAGGAATATGAGAAAAGTGCTTTGCCCTACCAACTGAAGGGAAGGCTTTCAGTAAAGTCCACCGATTGGTCCGGGGCAAGGTGGACTATTTATGGAGTAGGGCAGGGCTTTTACACTGGTGCAGGAGGAGAAGGAATCCCTTCTTTTAGGGTATCTATGAAAGGTTATAATTTTGATGAATTGGAGAGACAGGCAGAGGTTTTGGCAGAGAAACTTTTGCAACATAAACGTATCCAAGAAGTCAATACCAACGAGCGTTTGGGCTGGAATGAACTGAAATCTGAAGAATTTGTGCTCAGGTTGGACCAGGCTGCCATGGCACTCCAAGGCACGAATCAATATGAACTGGTATCCGCTTTGGGTGATATTTCCAAACCTCAGAACCCAACTGCTTACCTGACCTTGGATGATCAAAATTATGGCGTGGTGGTCAGAGAAAAAACTTCAGCAGGCTTTTCCCGCTATGACTTGGAGGAGCAAAGTATGATTGCCGGTGAAGACCGGGTGTTCAAAGTCAGTAGTTTCGGCAGCCTCCAAAAGGAAACCACTACCACTGCCTTGCACAAGGAGGACAGGCAATATATCCGCTTGGTGGCTTTTGAATATATGGGCTCTGCCAAGTTTGGGAATGAATACCTCGATGAGGTATTGAAAGAAATGAAAACCCTGATGCCGATTGGATACACTGCTGAGAAAAATACCTGGTCCTGGAATTTTGACAAGGCCAAAAGGCAGTATAGCTTGATATTGGTTTTGGTGGTGGGGATATTTTTCATTACTTCCATACTCTTCGAAAACCTCAAACAGCCATTTTACATTATCGTCATTATTCCAATTTCCTTTATCGGCCTGTTCCTGATTTTTTCTCTTTTTGATTTTTACTTTGACCAGGGAGGATATGCGGCATTTGTGATGTTGGGAGGCTTGGCGGTCAATGCTGCCATCTTTATTGTCAATGATTTGAACAACAGAAAAATCGGGGTGTACAACCGCAGGGTGGTGAAAGCTGTCGGAGGCAAGGCTGTGCCTATTTTGCTGACAATCTTGTCTACCTGTTTTGGTTTGATTCCTTTTATCATGGAAGGCCAAAATGAGATCTTTTGGTTTTCACTGGCCATAGGGACCATTGGCGGATTGATATTCAGCGTGGTGGGGGTATTTTTGGCTTTGCCGGTATTTTTGTGGAGGAAGAATGGGGTTGAATAATTTTATTGAAATCCTTATTTCCTGATAAGCCTTATGTTTCTTTGGAAGATTTGGATATCAGAAATCAGGAGCAATATGGTCTGGATAATTTTAAAGCAGAACAAATTTATCCAATCCAAAGCGGAAATTTTTAGAAAAGGCTCTGGCTGCTGAATCTAAGCTCGTAAGCATGGAGTCTATGCAGGTTTTATCTGAATTTGAGCAAATTGAAGATGGGGAAGGTTAAAAGGTTCGAGGTTTGGTTGGCAAATCTTGATCCAAGATTCGGAACAGAAACGGGGAAAACCAGGCCTGTTTTGGTGGTTCAAACAGACCTTCTCAATAAAGTACATCCCTCCACTTTGGTCTGCTCATTGGCATTGTTGCCGATCCATCGTGAAATGAATTCTTCCTTGGTATATTGAATCAGACCATAGGCTGGATTAGAAATATGGACCGTATCTTTCCTCAGTTGTCCGAAGGCTGTGCCTTCGAACTCATGGTAAAGGAGTATTTTACTTCATTAACAATCAAGCCAATGGCTTAAATACCAACGATCCGAAGACACAGGCTCCGAATGACCCGGAATACGTGGTAAAGGAGCCATATAAAGTTTAAATAAATCCATCTTGGTCCCAATAGTTTTAAATCCCATAGCCTCTGCGGCATTACTTAGTTTTAGCAAGCTGCTATCTTCCCTTGTCGTTTCTGATATTTCACGTATTTCCTTTAAGGAGATCAGCATGCCAAAGTGCTTAGCGACTATTCTTAGACAGGTGGGCCCCCAGTCTTTAAAGTCGGGTTGTTTTTAGAAGGGGAAGGTGGTTTTCAAGAGGAAATTTTAAAGAGTAAAAGGTTACTTGGTAAATAAGTACTCTAGCATTTTATTTAGATATAGTCAAAACCACAAAACCCATCTCATCATTAATATTTTCATATATCCAGATATTTCCATCTTTGGCAAAATGTTTTGGAAATTGGGTGTAAGTACCTTCTAAAGGTAATTTATTTAATTCGGGTAGGTACATTTCGCCCAACAGATTAAAATCTTTGTCCAAAGCAGTCAAGTATGTTTTTATTTTTACATGATCATCATCCTTATTACCAGATTCCAATTCCTCATAGGAGAATCGGAAAAAAATCTGGTTTATTTCATCCCAAAAAGGGTGCAAGAAATTGATCTCTTGAAGAAACTTACTGTATTCAGCATCTTTACTTTCAAATGATTCATGTTCAAATTGATAATCTTTCTCCTTTTTATCATTATGCAGTTGACTATGATTAAACTTGGTATAAATTCTATTATCTTCAATATCATATAATAAAATCCCATTATCTACTTGATTTGACAACATCAACTTCCTATCAAATAAGCTTAAATAAATTTTTTGAGGAGTATTGATGGTAGCTTTAGATACGGTTATGCTAAAGGTGTAATACTCAAAGCCCTGGTATGAATTTAATGATATTGAGTTAATTTCATTTGATTCGGTATCAAGGATCCCCAGAGCATAGCTTTTTTCCAGTTCCTTGTTAATAAGCACAAACAATCTATCAAAATAGGTGTCAAGCAAAGGACTTGGAATATGTACTTCTCCACCTTTATCCCAACCTAAAGAATAGTTTTCATATTCTATTGTTCTTAATTTCTCCCCATTTAGATTAAAGAGTTCGGTTTTATTGATTCCTTTTACCAAAACATAATTATCTTCTGTAATATTTATATAATCGACAAAATAACCTGTACCATTGGGGCCTTCTTTTTCAAATGGAAGTTTTTTCTCG
Source organism: Mongoliibacter ruber (assembly GCF_003003005.1). GTDB lineage: Bacteria > Bacteroidota > Bacteroidia > Cytophagales > Cyclobacteriaceae > Mongoliibacter > Mongoliibacter ruber. The sequence goes on along the minus strand of NZ_PVTR01000008.1, from coordinate 218,058 downwards.
AGCTTAAGCTTATCCAAGTTGATTTGTTCAAGCGTATGGTCAAAGGCGTTAAAATTGAATAAGTAATTCCTGTCTAAACTGATGTCGGATCCAGTAATTTTTTTGGTAGTATAGATAATTTCATTATTTGAATAAATAACTAAGGTGTCTATAGAAATATGGGTACCTGTGAAATAGCCCAATTTGTTTGTGTCAGTTTTTTTTGAGCAAGAAAAACTTAGAAAGACTAAAATAAATATCAGTTTTTTCATGTTTAGTAAAATAAATTAATGCGTTAGTCCCTTCATAATGCGAAGGAACCAACGCATTAAGTACTTTTTTATAATTGAAAAAATTTAAATCATTGAACAAGAACCATTTCCACTTGCACACCAAGTCCCTATTGCTCTTGCTGCATCTAGATCACTTGAATAATTCCCCGTCCATTGGCCTACACTTCCATAGCATCTACATGAATAAGTGTTACCCCCCCCGTAATCTTTTTCATTTGACTTCTTCCCAATACCTCATCTGAAGTAAGTCTGAGCATTTCTAAATTTAACTTTCTCATGATTTTTAGATTTTATTAAATATTACTTTCATCGGACATTAAAGTCACCCGAAGCCTGTGACCATTCATCGCGATTGAATATTTTTATAAGTCCTATTTTCATCTCATTTATTTAGAACAACTTTATAAACTTCATATCTAATAAAATCCAATTCTACCTCCGGGTCAACAATCTTGAAGAGTAGCCTATTGCCTGGAAGGCTAATCATCAATTTACCATTTTTGGGCATTGGAATATCATTTGAAAGTTGTATTTTCTCATCAAAGAAGATCATGCGGTGGTATTTGGGATCCTGAAAGTGATGGTATTTGGGATCCTCCTGATAATTCCTTTCAAAAACTTCCTTTTCGATTTCCCTGACATAATCCAAAACAAATACCCCGTCTTCAATGCTGACCAATTTTTGGTTCATTGAGGCAAGTGTATATTGGGAATAACTCGACAATGATCTGTCACTAACTGGAAACTTATTAAAACTACCGAATTTCCCATGGTTGATTTTAACCGTGGAAATCACCTTACCTGACGGGATATCCATGACAGAAATTTCCCCGTCCAATGTGGCTGTCGCATATAAAGTTTTCTTGTTTCTATCGATTGTAACTATTGGGGCATACATAGGAAAAACACTTTTATCCAACTTGCCATAAATACTTCTATCCTTTAGAGGCAAGAAACTAATTTGCTTATTTGAGTCAGGATCAAAGAATTTAACAAGAAACTGGTTTTCAAGACTACTTACTGTCATAAAAACTGACGTTAGAGAAGGGGCAACAGCGTACACCTGTTTTCCCTGTTTATCTTCTGGGTAGTAAAAAATTGGAGCACTAGTCAGTCTTGAAGTGACAAATATGTCTTCTACTAAAAGTTTTTTTCTTCCTTTATAATTAAGCTGATTATCGTAAGTAATGAGTTCGTTTGGGGTAATGACCAAAATGTTTTCAGAACCAGAAAAGCCCAGAAAATTCAAAGCAGAATTGAATTGCTCCGGACCTTGCCCTTGAAGGTTTTTTTTACTTAAAACTCTCCCTTTTTCATCAATAACAACAACCTCAAACCCGGAAACTCTTGGTGCATATGCCAAATAGTTCTTCTTTTCTGGATCATAGTCTACAATATCAAATGTTTCAAAAGAGGCAATGCGGAACTCATTGACTTTTTCCAGCTTAACTTGCGCTTGTATGAAAGGAGAAGTCATAAGCTGTAAAAATGAAATCGATGCAATTAACCTAAGGATTTTTCTCATTTGAAGCCTGTTTAGAGTAACCATAATTATGAAGTATTTATTGAGGCAGCCCCTTAAATGGGCTGCCAAAAAAAGATTCAATCCTTCAAAACTTTCAGGTACAAGAGCCACCTTCACGACAATAAAAGTTAATGGTGCTTTGATTGCACCTGTGCACTTGCATTGTTCTTGACCAATCAGAACATCTTAAGGTTGTACTATACCCCCCCGTAATCTTCTTCATCTGACTTCTTCCCAATACCTTATCTGAAGTAAGTCTTAACATTTCTAAGTTGAACTTTTTCATTTTCTTTGGATTTTTTTGAATATTAGACTCCTCGGACATTAAGGTCAGCTGAAGACTCTGACCATTCATCGCGATTGGATATTTTATTAGAAATAGTACAAGCTTGACTTATTACTCCAGAATAAAATATAGATCTTCTATTGTTTAAGCTATTGGTGATCCATATCCATTGATAAACATGGTTTAACAAACACATTTTAATCATAAATAATCTTTCAATGAGCTTATTTATTTCTGAAACCTAAAATTAAAAGTCTTAATTCCAAAAAAATAAATAAACTTTTTAGTTTAATTTCTTACTATATTATCTTATTTAAATACTATAATTCAAAATATTATTTTGTCAATTCAGGTTACCCTCCTAAATTCAAACTAAATGATAAGTAATTTTGGAATCTGCATAATTTTAAACTTTTTTTATAGTTTCAAAAAAAATCTTAAAAGAAGTATTACGGGAAGGTGTAAAGATGATTTTGGGAGGTGTGGCGGTCAATGCAGCCATCTTTATCGTCAATGACCTGAACAACAGAAAAATCGGGGTATACAACCGCAGGGTGGTGAAAGCTGTAGGAGGCAAAGCCGTGCCTATTTTATTGACGATTTTGTCTACCTGTTTTGGTTTGATTCCTTTTATCATGGAAGGCCAAAACGAAATTTTCTGGTTTTCCCTGGCCATCGGAACCATTGGAGGGCTTGTTTTCAGTGTGGTGGGGGTATTTTTGGCTTTGCCGGTATTTTTGTGGAGGAAGAATGGGGTGAGGTAATTTTGTTGAAATTCTTATTCCCTAACAAACCTTAAATTTCTTTGGAAGATTTGGATATCAGAAATCAGGAGCAATATGGTCTGGATAATTTTAAAGCAGAATAAATTTATTCAATCCAAAACTATACAAAAAGAAAAAAAGTATATACTTTTAGTATTTACTACTAAACAATATGAAAAACCTATCACTCAAATTGGATGATGATATATTCCAAGAAACCGAGGAACTTATATTCAAATTAGAAAAGTCAAGGAACCGTTATGTCAATGAGGCATTGGCTTATTATAATAAAATCCAAAAGCGGAAGTTTTTAGAAAAGGTCCTAGCTGCTGAATCTAAGCTTGTAGGTATGGAATCCATGCAGGTTTTATCTGAATTTGAGCAAATTGAAGATGGGGAAGGTTAAAAGGTTCGAGGTTTGGTTGGCAAATCTTGATCCAAGATTCGGGACAGAAGCGGGTAAAACCAGGCCTGTTTTGGTGGTCCAAACAGACCTTCTCAATAAAGTACATCCCTCCACTTTGGTCTGCCCGATCACTTCTAATGTACAGCCGAGCAGTAAAATACTACGCGTTCATCTTCAGAAAGGTATCGCTAATGTCGATAAATCATGTGATATTATGATTGATCAATTGCGGGCAATTGACAATAAAAGGTTAATTAAAAAAATAGGCATTATACCTGCTAGTGAAGTAAAAAAAGTAAATGAAAACCTCTTGATTGTCCTTGATCTTTAAAGCATTTTAAAGTTTTTATGATTATCCGCAATCATGCCACCAATCAATTAAAAGAGGCTTATTTGGCAAAGTGATATTAATAGATATTGGTTCGAAAACAGAGGTTAATTCTATTAATTAGATTCTTCTGGTATGAAAGCGGTTACACATATTAAATTATTTGGATTTTCATATTTATTAAAATCTTGTTAGCTGCGATAAAGGTGTGGGTTGGAATTTTTTCAGAAATCTCAAATCAGTTTGTTATATTTAAAAACCTAAATCCATCTGATATGGAAATTAAGTTTCAAACCAAAAAAGAAAGTAAGCAGGAACAACAGGAAGCCTTTCTAAAACTTGAACCAATTGAACGTTTTAATAGCTTTCTGGATCTTTGCGAAAATGTGTTGAAGTTTCCTTCCAAGACAACCGTTAAAACTTCACAAGAAAATTTCGTCATTGAGCCTAGTACACATGGGAAAAATCTGGAAACAAAACATAGATGAATTTTTAAAAGAGGCATCCCGAGAAGGTGTAAGGATGCTTTTGGTAGGTGGTGGAGCGGTAAATTTTCATGGATATCAGCGCCATTCTGCCGACGTAGATTTTTGGATAGATACATCAGAAGAGAACTTTTCTAAGCTAATCCTAGTGTTTAAACGAATGGGGTATGATATACTACATATACCCTGCCTGCATAAGCGTCAAGAGTAAGGCTTGCTGAATTCCCAAATACCCGTCTTTATTCATCCACCATTCGTCAAGAGAATGCACGCTTCCACCTTCTCCACCTCTGCCGATGGTCACAGCTGGTATACCCTTGGAAAAAGCGATATTGGAATTGGTAGAGCTTGAACTTAACCTGGGTTCTTTTCCGGTCAAGAAATTGGCAATGGCCATGGTTTGTTGGATCAATGGGGTCTCAGGACTGGCTAGACCACTGGGTCTGTCTCCGACTTTTTCTATATCCACTGTCAGTGGTTTTCCCCTTCGGATGATTTGGTTTTCCTTTTCCAAACCCTCTTCCATGGACTCTAAAAATAGCGTATTGATTCCCTTCAGGTTTTCCTGGCTTTCAGATCGCATATCCACTAACATCCATGATTCATAAGGGATGGAGTTTACAGAGGTGCCTCCGCCTAGTACAGAAATGCTGTAAGTGGTTTTAGGGCCTTCTTTGGTAAACGCATCAGCCTTGGGTACAAATGCCACCACAGCCTGAGATAGAGCGTTGTGCGGGTTGCCAATGCCAAATGCGCCGTAAGAATGTCCTCCACTGCCTTTGAAGGTGACTTTGTAGCGCAATGAACCAATGCCGCCATTGACGATATCTTCCAACCCTCCTCCATCTATGGCAATATGAGCAGCCAAAGGATGTGCACCATCTCTAAAGAGGTGTTTGACGCCATACAGATCCCCTAAGCCTTCCTCTCCAACGGTTCCGGTAAACCAGATGTCCTGTTCTGCTTGGATATTATTGGCTTGCATGGTTTTCAACAAAGCCACAATCATCGCCACCGATCTGCTGGCATCACCGATCCCCGGTGCAAACAGCGTGTCACCTCTTTGCTTGACTGTCACATCAGTTTCAAAAGGAAATACAGTATCCAAATGACCTTCCACCAATATGGTTTTCTCCCTTTTTGTTCCCTTTCTCAATCCAATGACATTACCGACTTCATCTGTCCATACAGAATCTGCCCCTGCTGCTTTGAGCATTTCGGCTAAAGCTTTTCCTTTTTCCTCCTCATGATAAGAAGGGGCAGGTATTTCAGTCAAGGTGATCATATCGGCGATCGTCTGCTCATCGATTTCACGGATATAGTCAAATGCTTTTTTGATTTCCGGTTTTTCGACTAATGCAGAAACTTGCTTTTGGTATTGGGGCTGTATGGTCTGAGCAGAAACAAGATGATTGCAAAGCAAAAGTGCCAATAGGGTAAAGAAGGTTTTGACGTTCATAAGTTAAGAATTCTGTTGAAGCGAAATAGGCAAAAAATAAACGGGTTAGCAATACCGTTGGTCAATATCATTTCAATTTTTAGAAAAGAAAATTTACTAATCAAGGCAAAAACAATGATGATTTTTAGTCCCTTTAGGGACAAAATGTGGGTAGGAATTGATGTTTGTTAGGCGGTTTTCGTGCCTTTAGGTACGAGATGTATTTTGTACCAGCTTACCGAACAGGCAGGCCTAAAGGCACAAAGGTGTACGGTAGTTCATTTTTTTTTACCGATGTGGTGTACATAAAGTGATTTTAAGTACGATTTAAAATAGATTAAACGGCACTACTCCCATTTCCACTCAAAGCCAAAGGATCCTGTTTCAAAAGGTAAACCAAGCTTTTATAAAGCTTTGGATTATAGGTTGAAAACTCAAGCGGTTTTTCGAAAAACACTTCCAAGGCTACCGCGAAAAACTCATGCATGTTCTTTCCCGCAGATGCTCTGAAAATATCGGACTCTCCTTTGAGAATTTTATTTTGTTCTTGCTTTGCTTCTTTGGCATACACTTCCCATCGATGTGGGTTGAAAAAATTACTTTCCCGGTTGTAATGGATTTGGTTTTCCAGTTTCATGGCATGGGCCATCTCATGAATGCCTAGGTTGACACCGCTTTGGGAATGCATAAATCCTTCCACAAACTTTTCCCATGAAAGCACAATCATGCCCAGTTTGGGATTAACTTCTCCGTAATGGTATTGCTGGTTGATGGAGGAATAGTATGAGTTGGGATAAATGAGGATTTTTCTGAAATGACGAAGAAATACTCCTTTGAAACCAAAAGTAACCATAATGGCAGTAGCACTTATGAGGAGTTTCATTTCCGGAGTTACTGTTTTCAGATCTCCGCGTGGCACAAATTCCTTTTCGGCAATAAACCATTCTAGTCTTGAGACAAAGTCTTTGCGGTGTTCCTGATTCAGGTTTTTGTAATAAGGGAAAAGGTTTTCCAGAATGTTGGTGTCTCCTTTACTGAGTTTTTGAATTTTTGAGCGGACTTTCAGGGTTAAAAAACTGGAGTAAATCAGTTCTCCGAGAGAGAAAAAAAGGTTGTGTAAAAAAAGCATTTTAGAGAGTTTTCAAGAGATATGATGTTATGACCTTATTTTGCTCCAATCTTAGTTTTGTTACTTTTTTAAGTTACCCGATCCCGAAGTTTTGGGATTCGATATTGATTGAAATTGGGTTCAGACTTACTGTTTGAATTGAGATTTAAGCATTATAGGGACCATTGCTTACATGCAAATTTGTTGTTTTGTTAGGATGAAAAGCTATAAAACTTTGGAAAAGTTTTAACAGTTTAAGAATAACTTTTAAACAAAAAAGGTGCAGAGTTCTTCCTGCACCTTTTTTAAAGTCAATTTTATTTATTGATGATTATCCTCAACCATAGTACTACTTTAAATTTCGAGAATTAACATTTGGTAGAGAGAAAATATCCATGAATATCTAATTAGTGGAAAACCACCTTTCCAGTGCATACTTGTGAAATAGCTAATTATTTTATTATTTATTTAGCATAATTCACTGCCCTCATTTCTCTGATTACAGTGATCTTGATTTGTCCTGGATACTGCATTTCTTTTTCGATCTTCTGTGAGATGTCAAAAGATAGCTTGCTTGCAGTTGCATCATCTACATTTTCAGCATCAACCAAGACTCTCAATTCACGTCCTGCCTGCATGGCAAAGCATTTGTTGACTCCATCAAAGGCAAGTGCCAACTCTTCCAGTTCTTTCAGACGCTTGATATAGCTGTCCATGATTTCTCTACGTGCTCCTGGTCTTGAACCGGAGATGGCATCAGATGCCTGCACAATCGGTGATATCATGGAGGTCATTTCGATCTCGTCATGGTGGGCACCTATGGCATTGCAAACTTCAGGATGCTCCTTGTATTTTTTTGCCAGTTCCATTCCCAACACCGCGTGAGGTAATTCGGCTTCTTCTGGCCATACTTTTCCAATATCATGAAGCAGTCCTGCTCTTTTGGCCAGCTTGGCGTTCAAGCCCATTTCTGCTGCCATTGTAGCACAAAGCTTAGCCACTTCTCTTGAGTGCTGAAGGAGGTTTTGGCCATAAGACGACCTAAATCTCATTCTACCTACCATCCTGATCAGTTCTGGGTGCAGACCGTGAATCCCAAGGTCTATACATGTCCTCTCACCGATTTCTATGATTTCGTCCTCTATGTTCTTTTCAGTTTTGGCTACGACTTCTTCAATTCTTGCTGGGTGGATTCTTCCATCCTGTACCAGTCTGTGAAGGGAAAGTTTGGCAACTTCTCTCCTTACCGGATCAAAGCCTGAAATGATGATTGCCTCCGGAGTATCATCAACGATGATTTCTACTCCTGTGGCAGCTTCCAAGGCTCGGATGTTACGCCCTTCTCTGCCGATAATTTTCCCTTTGACATCGTCGGACTCAATGTTGAATACAGAGACACAGTTTTCTATGGCATGTTCTGTAGCGGTTCTTTGGATGGTGTCCAAAACTATCTTCTTGGCCTGCTTGGTCGCTGTGAGCTTGGCATTATCTAGAATGTCCTTGATTTGTGATGAAGCTTTGGTAGTAGCTTCATCTTTGAGCATTTCTACCAATTGATCTCGTGCTTCCTCTCTTGTCAGCGCTGCAATTTTTTCCAAGTCCGAAATTCGCTGATTGGTAACCCTGTCCAGTTCGTCTTTTTTTATTTGAACTGCATGAAGTTGTGCGCTAAGATTTTCTTTTTTGCTGTCTAGCTCTGCTTCTTTCCTCTTGATTTGCTCCAGTTCTTTGGATAGACTTTGCTCTCTTTGCTTCAGTTTGTTTTCATTGGTAATGATGAGGTTCTTTTTTTTATTTGCCTCTTCTTCAAACTCCGATTTGAGCCTCAAATACTTTTCCTTGGCTTCGAGGATTTTGTCTTTTTTGGTGGCTTCAGCTGTGATTTCAGCTTCTCTGATAATGCTTTTGGCTTTCTCCCTTGCCTCTTCCTCGATTTTTTTACTGTTGTTTTTCAAAAATAGCCCAGAAATGACTGCGCCCAAACCCAGGCCTATTACGCCTGCGATTATGATGTATAATGACTCTCCCATAGGTTTATATATATATGTTTACCTACCGGGGAAGTTTAAAAACCCTGAAATGAGAGTGGAATATTTACAATAGAGTGTCCAGTTCGTCATTGATTCTTTTTACGCTTGAGCGGATCAACTCACTGTCTTCGGTGTTGATCATGTCTTGCTCCATGGACTCCACCATAGAGTCAAACGCCACCATTGCCAGTAAGTCTTGCCTGTCGTCTAAACCAAATTCTTCCCTATATCTCTTTATTTTATCGTTGATCAACTTGCCGGCATGTCTGATTTTAGCTTCATCTTCAGCTTTCACTTTCATGGGGTATTCCCGATCTCCGATTTTCAACCTGATAGAAAGTGTTTCCATATTATTCAGACAGATAGGCAATTATATTGTCGATCTCTTTTATGTAATTATTGATTTTTTCTCTCAATTCGGCAGATTCCATATCTTCTACCGGTATGCTATTTACAAGTTTAGCTATTTTAATTTGATTTTTAAAATCCTCCAGCGCTTGCTCCTTATCTGCCAACTTCTGACGCAAGGTATTAAGGTCTTTGGAAAGGTTCATATTTTCCTCTTCCAAGTGTCGGAGTTTCTTGCCTACCTGAGCGGCTAGCTTCTCCATTCGCTGAAGTTCTTCGTGAATCATGTGCTATTTTCTAATTAATGCGCCTACTTCATTTTCAAATGTTGAGATCAAACGTCCCATCGTCTTGTCGATGATTTTATCGGTCAATGTCTGTTCTTTGTCCTGAAGATAAAAACTTAATGCATATGCTTTCTTTCCAGATTCGATTTTTTCTCCCTGATACACATCGAATACCCCAATGCGCTGCAGTAGCTTGCCTCCCGATTTCAACGCTATTTTTTTGATTTGATCAAAAGTAACCTCCTTATCAATAACAAGTGAAAGATCTCTCCTTACCTCGGGGAATTTTGAAATATCGGCATATTTTTTCAATCCTTTCGATTTTTTGCTCAACAAGTCCCAACTCAGTTCTGCATAAAGGACTTCTTGTTTTACCTCAGCTAGTTTACAGAGTTTTTCATTTACCACACCGATATATCCTAGGTCTTTTGTTCCCAATTTTAATTTCAACCCATAATCAAAAGGTGCATTATGGATGATTTCTACATCTGTGTTTTCTATACCCAATTTGTCACATAGCAAATCAATGACTGCGTAAAGGTCGGGGAAGGCAACCTGCTTAGATGGCTCAAGCCAACTTTCAGCGGCTTTGTCTCCAGTTAGGAAAATTGCTAATTTTTTCTCTTCGTTGTATCCTTCCGATGCTTTTTGGTAGGTCGTGCCAAATTCAAATAATTTCAGGTCTTTTTGTCTCCTGTTGATGTTATGCGCCAATACTTCCAATCCTGAAAAAAGCAAAGTCTGCCGCATCACACCGAGGTCTTCACTCAACTTGTTAAGAATTTCCACATTGTTTTCAGGATTCAGAAAACCGGATTTCTCTACATAAATAGGTTTTGTGAGCGAATTGGTGATGATTTCAAAATACCCAAGACCTGAAAGTACCTCACTCAATTTGTATTGGAGTTTGTTGAGGTCCTTGGATGGATGCTCAGCAAGATAATCCGAATTTAGGTTTTCGGACAAAGGTACATTGTCAAAACCATGTATCCGCAGTACTTCTTCAATTACATCGGCCTCACGGGTAACGTCCACCCGATAAGGCTTGACAGCGACAGTGATGTTTTTTTCGGTTTCACCGATATAGCGGATGTCAAGGTTTTCCAAAGTGGTTTTGATTTCTTCTCTGGAAATTTCTTTACCGATCAACCTATGAATATTTGCATAACTGACCTTGATTTCGAAGTCAGCTACCGGATTAGGATAGAAATCAGAGATTTCAGAAGTTATTTCACCTCCGGCAATCTCCTTGATCAAGATGGCAGCACGCTTCAAGGCATATACAGGCATATTTGGATCTGTACCTCTTTCAAACCTAAATGAAGCATCCGTTTTTAATCCGTGGTGTTGCGCACCTTTCCGTATCACATCCGGCGAGAAATAAGCGGATTCCAAGAAAACAGAGGTAGTCTCATCTGATACACCTGAACCTTTTCCGCCAAAAATCCCAGCGATGCAAAGTCCTCCTTTTTCATCACAGATCATCAACTCTTCTCCGGAAAGTTTTCTTTCTTTATCATCTAAGGTGACAAAAGGATACCCTTTCGGAAGTTTTTTGACAATGATTTTTCCTCCGGAAATTTTATCTGCATCAAAGGCATGAAGTGGCTGACCCAAGTCATGCAGAATGAAATTCGTGATATCTACTATATTATTGATGGGTTCAAGGTCAAGGGCTCTCAGGTAGTTTTGGAGCCACTCGGGTGAAGGCCCTACTTTGATATTGGAAATCGTCAAACCAGCATATCTGGGACAATCTTCCGCACTCTCGATCTTCACAGGTATATTCCTGGAGGTATTGTCTACCTTGAATTCCTCTACTGAGGGCAGGCATGTTTCTCTTTTGAGCAATGCTTTCAAATCCCTGGCTACGCCTAGGTGAGAAGCGGCATCAGCCCTGTTGGGTGTAAGACCGATTTCCAACACATGGTCTCTAATCACCTTGAAATACTCAGCTGCAGGAGTTCCGTTTGGCAAATCTGTGTCCAACACCATGATGCCTGCATGGCTTTCACCAATGCCGATTTCATCTTCAGCACAAATCATTCCTTGGGATACTTCGCCGCGAATTTTGGCTTTTTTTATTTCGAAGGGTTCTCCGGTAACAGGGTAAAGCATGCATCCCTCTTTGGCAACCACTACTTTTTGACCTTTGGAGACATTCGGGGCTCCACATACTATTGGTACCACAGCTTCTCCTGTATCCACGGTGGTTATGCTCAGTTTGTCGGCATTGGGATGCTTTTCGCAGGTCAGCACTTCTCCGATAACCACCCCTTCTAATCCACCTTTGATGGATTCAAAAAGTTCAATTCCCTCGACTTCCAATCCACTACCTGTCAGCAGGTCGGCTATCTCCTCAGGGCTATGTTCTAATTGAATAAAATCCTTTAATCTATTGATTGATATTTTCATGAATAAACTTCAGTTCAGAATAAGGTACAAATTTAAGAGAATTGACTTAGGTAAGTAGTGGATGTATGAAAAATGTGCCACCTAATGGTGAAAAATGAAATACACCTTACAATTCTTGAGATCGAGCTAAAAGCTCCAATCTTAAGGGTCCGGAAATACAACCTTTGGGTAACACCCCTTTTTTAGGGAGAAATAAGTTCATGGCTTGTTCAGTAAATTGGTTAGCTTCCTGTTTTCATGAACACCACCCACTAACCTCTGCAACGAAACAAGCCCTCAATTTACTGATATGTCAGATCCTAATTCTAAATTTTAAAATCTACATTTCATCTGTCTTTCTCATAATCCTTCTCTCCCGCCAATATCGGCATATCCATTATGTTCTCTTTTGGCGGCAAGGGGCAAGCAAAATCGGGATTATAGGCGCAGTAGGGGTTGTAGGCCAGATTAAAATCTATGGTGATGCTGCTTTTTCCGTCCTGGCGTAGGTTGATATACCTTCCTCCACCATAGGTTTCCTCCCCACTTGTGGCGTCGGCAAAAGCCAGAAAAAAATTACGCCTGTCGGGGTCTTTTTGAGATTGCAGTAACAATAGCTTGATGCTTTGGCCTTTCAATTCAAACTCAGCATAACTGTGTTGCAGGTATTTTTCCAGAGTGCCATCCGTCATGGGGAGTTCTACCATTTTTTTGTTTTCTAGTGGTACCATTCTCGCCCTTACTTTGTATTCTGGATCAATAGGGAAATACTCAAGTTCACCAAAACTGCGTTTTTGTTCTTCTGTCAGTGGGGATTCTACATTGAAGCGGATAAACTTATACTGCCTATCCCGCTCCTTTTCTACATTTTCGATATAAGTTTCAGGGTTGTCTGTTCCAGTAAGGGTGTATGCTATAGCTAGAGCTATTACTGTCAGCACTCCGATAATAAGAATGGTGTTTGTTTTCATGTGTTATTAAATGATTTTATTATGCTCGCACCTTCTTACCTGTCAGGCATGTATCATCTCGAATTTGAGCTACGGTATCTGCTCTAAGCAGGTTGGATTTCATAATAATTTAGATCAAACCTTCATCTGCGAAGCTAAAATAGGCAAGATCTGTGAATATCACATGATCTATGACAGGGACTTCAAGGTTTTTGCCAGCTTCCTTCAGTCTGTTGGTCAGACGACGGTCTTGCTCTGAAGGTTTTAGGTTTCCCGATGGGTGGTTGTGTACCAATACAATAGAGCATGCCAGATTATCTAAAGCATGTTTGAAAATGATTTTGGGGTCGGCAACCGTTCCACTCGTTCCCCCGGAACTTATGAGTTGTTTTTTGATGACCTGATTATTACGATTGAGCAGCAAAATATAGAAATGCTCCACAGATTCATCCAATAAATCAGGCTTCATAAAATGCCATACATCTGCTGATGAGTTGATTTTGACTTTCTTTGGTTGTTCTGTAATGAGTTTTCTCCTTCTGCCCAATTCCATTGCAGCGACAATGGAGATTGCTTTTGCTTCACCAATACCCTTGAATTTCTGTAAGTCTGCAATACTCATCCGGGCCAATTCAGCGAGGTTGTAATTGACCTTGCTCAGGATATGCTTTGCGAGGTCTACGGCGCTAAGTTGTTTTGTTCCCGAGCCAATAAGAATTGCAATGAGTTCTGCATCTGAAAGTGAGGATTTACCTTTGAGCAGGAGTTTTTCTCTTGGTCGATCTTCTTCTGAAAGCAGAGAGATTTTGATTGATGTATAGCTGTCCATTTGCTTTGGAGTTAAAAGTAAAAAAAACTGGTACGGCCCCGTTGACTCAAAAAGAGGGGTGTGAGTAAAAATAGTAAGAGCTTAAAAACAAAAAAAGCCTTGGAAGTAATTCCAAGGCTTTTTAAACGGATAAATTTCTTATGCCATTGAATTGACTAATCTAGTCAATTTAGATTTCTTGTTGGATGCGTTGTTCCTGTGAATGATATTCTTTTTGGCAAGTTTATCAATCATAGAGGTAACTGTCTTCAACAACTCTTGCGCTTCAGTTTTATCAGTCGTAGTCTTTAACCTTTTGATGAAGGTTCTAGTAGTTTTGTGCTGATATCTGTTTCTCAAACGCTTGGCTTCGTTTGCACGGATTCTTTTAAGTGCCGATTTGTGATTTGCCATATCCTTTTATTAACTTAATTTCTTTGTTTATACCCTTTACCTAAACGGAGTGCAAAGTTAACTGATAATTTTAGAAACACAAAAGAAAATCAAAACATAAACAAAAATGGAGCTGTTTTGAGTGATTCGTTTGAAATTTCGCTCTAAGTCGTCAAAGGTAATATATTTTGTTTTATTTAAAGTTTTTGATTGGTTATTTTTAAAGATGAAAGTTTTTTACGTACTCCTTTCTCTGCTTATTTTAACTACAGGACAGCTGCAAGCTTGGGGTTTTTATGCCCATAGGAAGATCAATAGGCAAGCTGTTTTTTCTCTTCCTCCAGAAATGATTGTGTTCTATAAGCGGTACATTGACTATATATCTGAAAATGCAGTCAATCCAGACCGACGCCGGTATGCTGTAAAGGGAGAAGCAGAAAAGCATTTTATTGATGTTGACAGTTATGGGGATAGTGCTGTCTATACGCTTCCAAGATATTGGAATCAGGCTTTGGGAATTTATGAAGAGACTTCTTTGAGAGAGATGGGAATAGGGCCTTGGAACGTTTACCATGTCAAAATCCAGTTGACTGAGGCGATGAAAAGAAGGGATACCAAAGCCATTCTGAGATTGTCTGCCGATTTAGGGCATTATATAGGAGACATGCACGTGCCTTTGCACACCACCAAAAATTACAATGGCCAACTGACAGGTCAATATGGTATACATGCGTTTTGGGAAAGTAGAATTCCTGAGCTTTTATCAGATGATTTTGATTTCTTTGTGGGGAAAGCGGTTTACCACGAACAGCCTCAACTATCGGTTTGGGAAGCTGTGACTGGTTCACATTTAGCTTTGGATTCGGTATTGCGATTCGAGAAAATCCTGACGGAGAGATTTGCACAAGATAAGAAATATAGCTTTGAGGAAAGAGGAGGTATCAATACTCAGGTATATTCAAGGGAGTTTACTGTGGCATATAATAGCATGTTGGCTGGTCAGGTAGAAAGGCAGATGAAGCGATCTATCAAGATGGCAGCTGATTTTTGGTATACGGCATGGATTGATGCCGGTCAACCTGATTTGTCAGATTTGATAATTGGTGTTGAAAATCTGCCAAAGGAGGATCTTAGTCCTGACAAGGATCTCAAAGTCCGAGAACATGAGGGAATGGTTTATTCCTCAATTGGAAGAATCCTAAAACGCAAGCAGCTGGTTTACCTCAGGAAGCAACCGTTTCTTTTTTCGAAGAATTCAGGTACTGACGGATAGCGCCACCGAGTTTTTCAAAAGTTTCTCTGAAGACTTCTTCATTTTCTTCCAATAATGTCACCCTAAACCCTCTTAAGTCTGAACAAAAAGAACTGATAGGAACAACGCAAATCTGATGTGCAGCCAATAAGTAATAGACAAAGCGCTTGTCCATGGGCATGTCTTTTTCCTGAAGCCATTTTTCTAAAAGCGCTTTGACTTTCGGGTCTTCAATTTCCAGAAATTGATCAGGTTTCAAAAGGATTTCATCAAAGACGATAGTGTTGTAAAAAGCACCTTGGGTAGGATTGAACTTGATGCCGGGGATATCTCCCAAAATGTCGGCCATGATCTGACTTCTTTGTCCAATACGCTCATTTTGTTCCTGCCTGTAAGCTTTGTATTTAGGATGCCTCATGATGAGTGGAATGGATAACTGGGGTAGAATGGTTGCGCACACCTCAATCATTTTCGCATTTTCAAGCGTCTGGCAGAGTTTGGAAAATTCTTTGGAAGCATCTCTGTTGTAAAATTCCATCCAGCCGCATCTCGATCCCGGCCATGGGAATTCTTTTGAAATGCCTTTAAGCGAAATTGCAGGAAGCTCGCCTATGACTTCTGAGAGAGCGGTAGCCTCTATGCCATTGTAGGTGATGTTTTGATAAATTTCATCAGCTATCAACAGAAGATTAAATTCTTTTGCGATCTCAACAAAATCTTCCAGTACTTCCTTGGGATATACCATCCCTGTAGGATTGTCCGGATTGATAATCAAAATCCCAACCACCGAAGGGTTATATTTGACCTTATTGTAAAGGTCATTCATGTCCGGTAACCACTGATTGTCTGGATCTAGCTTATAGGTAATTGGTCCAGCATTAGCATGTGCAGCTTCTGCTGAGCTATGAGTACTGTACGCTGGGGAAGGGCCTATTATTCTAGCCGTAGGTATAAGAAATTGGTACAATTTGGCTATCGCATCCCCAAGACCATTGAAAAATAATATATCTTCTGCTCCTATTTGTGCGCCGCCTTTATCATTATTGAGCTGGGCAAGGAATTGTCTGGTTTCTAAGACGCCTTTAGAGTCTGCATAACCGTAGGTTTTATCATCCTGAACCAGTTCTGAAACAATCGCTTTCATCCAAGATGGTATAGTATTGTGCTTTTGAATAGGGTCACCGATATTTTCCCAAGTGATAGGATAGCCCAATGCTTCTACTTCTCGGGCTTTTTTGACGATACCCCTGATTTCGTAATTCAATTCTTCCGCTCCAGGTCTTAATAGGATGTTTCTCATGCGACAGGATTTTTGTAAATCATTGACAAATAAACAAAAAACCTAAAGAGATATTATCTGATCTGTATCAAAATATTGTCAATAATGTGAAATTACTAAAACATTGTCCATGTAAAAGGCAATTAAAAATAAATGAACATGTTAGTCAGCTTGAGGGGAACAACAGTTCAAGCCAGTTTGAATTCAACTGACTTGAACCGCTAGGGATAGTTTAGAAAAGCTTTATGATGTTAAGTCAGGTAACCTTTGAATTACGGTTATTTTCTAAGGTATGTCCAGAAGTCCTCCATCAATGCATCTTTGTCAATTTCGGAGAAAATATTCACAGTAAACGATTTGTTTTCAGGAGGACTGTTGACACGCATCATCTTTGAATGTTGTGGCAAAAGGTAGGCTTGCACCAAGGCCAAGTCCCACATCACCCTTGTCTTGTCTTGGGGATTTTGTTCTCTCCACCTGTCTGCCAGGATTTTTTCGATAGGAATGGAATCATCTGTTTTTTCGTAAGTCTCTTCTCTGTCAAATTTGAGTGGTAGTGCCGTCTCAAGTGGCATAACTGTAAAATCCAAGTCTTGTAAGTCCAACATGTAATCAAACGCATTGAGGTCATTTCGGATGTTGAACTCGTTTTTGCTCCAAGCCCTACTTTGCTGATTATATTTTGCCCCAAGGGAAAAGACCCGGATTTTAAGCAAAATTTCAGGGTCAATTATGATTGCAGAAGCAATATTGGTCAAGGCACCAAGGGTGAGAATATCTAATTTTTCGCCGTCAGGGAGTGATTTTGCGATCTCGATAATTTGTCTGGCAGCTGGGGAATCTCTAGGTTCTGTTCCTCCCCAAGCCCTTCCAATTTGACGGTCTCCACCTTTGGGATGTGGAATTTTGGAAAGATTCATGGTCTCTAAGATCAATTCATTCAGTCTTTGAGAGTCTTCCAGGGTATTCAGGTCTTTGGTGTCATAGGCATTCCACTTTTCAAAGACGAGTAGATCCGGATTATTAAAGTGCGCAGAACTAAGCCCCACTACATCCACAGAAGGGTCTTTGAGTAGCCTGACGATGGCATACAAATCATCCATTTCATTTCCGGTATCCGAATCCAGCCATACTTTTTGTTTTTGGGCAAAGCTTGGCAAAACGGAGAGAAGCAGCATTGCCAAAATCAAACTACCAATTACACCCTTCTTTTTTTTCATAATTCTATCTGTTTCCATTGTCCGACTATTCATTTTACTATGAAATTTCCTTAAATCTACATCTACCATTTTTCAATACTATATCCAGCTATCTCAACTGTATTTCTACCGTATTTCAACTTTATTTCTACTATATATCCCTCAAATACTTTCAATAATCAACACGCTCATTGCATATTGCCAAGGGCTGATTACTTCCATCCATCCTGACCAGTCCATTTCTCCATTGTCTTGATATTCACCAGTAAACGGGTTCATCCAAGTGATTTTCACTTTTCCACTCTCTGGCTTAGTTATAATTACATTGGTTCTTTCGGTTTCCTTTGGGATGAGCATCAGGTATTTGCCTTTGCCATCATACATGCCATAACCGTTGGTTGCAAGATTGTCATTTCCTCCTTTGTCGTTTGTTGTCAGTTTGGGGACTGAAGGTTTAAAATCATTGAAGTCCAATTTCCCAAACAGTCCAGACATATGTTTGTAGTAGTCATAGCGGGGTTTGTCAAAATCATGTTTATCATCCAAAGCATCCCAAACCACAATATTCCAAGCCGCATCCTGCCAATAATATGAGCCATAAACACCGGCAAATACACATTCGTAAGTTCTTTCCAAGCAGGTCTCAGCATTGGTATAGTTGCCTAGGAAAGAGATAAAAGGACCTTCCTCATATCCACCGTGTTCGATATTGACAACTGGTTTACTGTGAAGCTGCCTTCCCTGAAGCATCAAAGAATAGAGGTTGGGTCTCCAGCTCTGAATGGAGACAAAATCCACTTTGTCTTCATGCCTGGAGTTGTATTCATAATCATGGACAGTGAGCAGTCTTTTGAAAGCATCTCTTGCCCTCACCCTGCTGATGCGCTCGTGGAGGTATGGAATGTCACATCTTCCATAGTCCAAGGCTTCTTTGGAAATGTCCCAGATGACATTGCTAAAGGCTTGATAACGGTCTATCAAATAATCAAAATACATGTTGTCAGCTTTACTGTACATTTCAGGCCAGTTGACCATTTTGTTCCAGACATAAATCATCAGATGGGCATCAAGTCCCTTTTCCTGCATGGCGGAAAAAACCCGATCCAGATGCTGGAAAAGTTTCAGGTTTAGCCTGCTGAAGTCAGGGTTTTCATTTCCTCCTTCAAAGATTCCGTAATCAGGTTTCCCAAAGAAATATTCTTCCGGCACATCTTTGGCAATTCCCCATCCTACATCATAGGCATACAGATTCATCACGACATGGTTGAAGCCATTGGCAGCCACATCATCCAAAATTCGATTTGTACGTGGAAGCCCCTCTTTACTTTCATAATCCAAAGCATACAGCCAGTCGAGTTCATAAGCTAAAAGAAAATGGGAAGATCCATCTTCGTACACAAATGCCTGAGGATTTTGAGGGTCTATGATGACTGCGCCTTTTTGATTTGATCTGGTATTTTCTTTGATTTCAATTTGCCCTGTATGGCCACTGAGTTCTGACATTGACCCATATGTTTCAAAGCTCCAGGTGCCTTTTTCAGAAGCAGAGAAGCGGGATATCCACTCTCCATTTCCATTGAAAAAACCAGGGATATTCATTCTTTGTCCCTGAGGTCCCGTGTAGACAGCTCCAAAAATGACCTCAAAAGGGTTTTGTTCATTTTTTGAATTCCCTCTAAAGGTAATGTCATGAACCTGATATTGCTCGGCTGTGCTATTGAAGTTTTCAGAAAAAGAAATATCAATAATTTGAGCTTCGGACAATGTACTGATAAGGCTAATGCCAAACAGGAGAAAAAAACATAAGTAGGTTTTCATTGGGCTGGGTTTGTATGAAACCTAATCTAGAAAAATAAAAGGAAGTCTAAGTCCTTTTTTTGATAGTAAGTGCAATTATTTTGTGTAATGCGAAAAGAGCTAGTCCCAATCCGGTCCAAATCAAAGTGTCCCAAATCTCCTCCGCTTGACTCCCGGAAAGTAACCACAGGGTAGCCAATATTCCTACAACTGCAAATTGATTGCCGTAAGGAATTCTGAAATAATCCCGCTTGATTTCTTTTTTCCTGAGCTTCATCAATGAAGCGGCCACCATTCCATACAGTATAAGTCTGGAAATCACCGATACAGCCAGTGAGCTCATAAAGCCCCATACAATGGCCACAAAGGCTACCAATGCTGCAAAAAATGCAATGGAAACAAATGGTGTGGCAAACCTAGGGTGGATTTTAGCAAAAAACTGAGGCAATTGGTCTTCCAGGCTTAACGCAAAAGGTAACCTTGAACCACTTAGAATCTGAACATTCAGAGTACCCATGATGGAAACTACGGCTCCCAGGGTGATGAACATGCCGCCCCACCAACCCATAAATCCTGTGGCAGCATCTGCAAGTGGTTTGTCAGAAGTGGCCAAATCAGGTAATGTACCTATAGAGACTACTTGAATCATGATGTAAAATCCAGCGATAATTGCCGCTGCGGTGATCAATCCAAATGGAAGGTTTTTCTTGGGGTTTACGATTTCACCACTGTTGACCAACCCAGCCTCAAATCCCCCAAAAGCGAAAATCAAAAGAAGGGTGGAGGCGGAAAAATCTTCCCAACTCGGCAATGGACCGGCCTGTACAAGGTCAAAATCAATATAAAATAAACCGACTATGATAAATATTGCCAAGGGGAAAAGTTTGGCGACAGTGAGTATGTTACTGATTTTAGCGGTGTTTTTCACCCCTATCCAATTGACATAAGTAATCAGTCCTGTGATCAATATGATTATGATAACCCTTACTTCTGTCTGGTTAAAAACATCTGAAAAGAATGAAAGATACAACACCAATAGGTTGATCAGTGTGGCATAGCTGAACAACCTTGTCAGCATAAGGAGCCATCCAATGACAAATGCAGGGATTGGGCCAAAGGCTTCCAGCACATATAGGTAAGGGCCACCGGTTTTTTCAAACCTGGAACTGACTTCTGCAAATACCAAAATCAGCACCATCATGACCAAAGTGCAAGCTAAGAAGGCAAGAATGGAGTACACGCCAGAAAGGGCAAACACTTTTGCAGGTAGTGCAAAGATACCAGCTCCAATTACGGAATTGATGATTAGGAATACCAAATCCCAGCGTTGAATGCCTCTTTTTAGTCCTTTGTCTTCCATTCAGTCTTTAGAGTCAAATAAAATCCACATCAACACTGAATGGGTATTTCATAAGGTATTGAAGTGCTTCTTCTATTTTTAAGTCCTCGAATAAAACTTTGTATAAATTCTCAGTAATTGGTGCTCTCATACCAGTGCCTTCCACAAAAGCCTTCATCAGACGAACAGTATTGATTCCTTCTGCGACTTCTTCCATAGTATTTAAGATGTCGGGAAGTTTTTCACCTTTTGCAAGTCTGAAACCGACTGTGTAGTTGCGAGATAGGGTAGAGTTACATGTGGTGACTAAGTCGCCAATCCCTGCCAATCCAATAAAAGATTTGAGACTGCCCCCTAAGGCATTTCCAAGGTAAACCAGCTCGACCATTCCTCTTGAGATTAGTAAACCTTTGGCATTTTCACCTAAGCCTAATCCTGCCAATGCTCCTGAAGCAATGGCGATGATGTTTTTCAACACACCACTCAATTCAACGCCTACGATATCTGAGTTGCCGTACACTTGAAATTTGTCATTTCTGAGTAAGCGCTGTCCTTCCAGAATCACCTCATTGAAGCGACTTGCCACTACAGTGGCAGCGGGCTGTCCTGCAGAAAGTTCTTTTGCCAAGTTCGGGCCCGCAAGACATCCTACTCTGATTACAACAGTTTCTTTGAGTATGACCTCACTCATGGTGAGGATGTTTTTACGACTGATTTTGGCCACTTCTTCTAGAGATTTTCCTTCAGGCAGATTAAGACAAAGCCCCTTTGTGCCATGTATGACCATGTGATATGGATAGAGGAATGGAGAAAAAGCGCGAATCACTTCTTGAAATGCTGCAGAAGGAACCATGAAAAAAATCGTATCGCAGGATTTACAAAGGTATTCAGGGTCTTGGGTTCCAAGGATGTCTTCATGTATCTTGCTGCCATCTACAGTGTGCATGGTGTTGATTTCTTCCACCACTTCTGCCCGCCTGGCATAGGCAATTACTTTATTTTTGGCTGCAAGGATGTTTGCTACAGCTGTGCCAAAGCTGCCCATCCCCACTACTCCAATCGATTTTTTATTTGAAATGCTTTTCGAGCTCATAGCCTACCAGTCTGTTGTGATAAAAATAGAGTAATGACAAATCTTGGGTGACAATATTGCCATCCTGATTTTTCACTAAAGGTCTCTTAGCGTGATACATACCCACATTTGCCAATCCATGATCAATTATTTTATCAATCCCTTCTTTCATATGTGGAGCGATTTGAACTTTTCCTTCAGCTTCCAGCTCGGTGATTTCTTCGAGAAGTTTTTCGCATGTAGCTTTGAATGAGTCATATGAGATCTCAATGTCCTCTTCGGGCAGCCTGAGAAGGCTGTAGAGATCCATTTTTTTATTCTCTTTTTTGATGATTTGAAAAGCGGCAAAAGCCAACAAGTGAGAACTGAAGATTCTGTTGATTTTATGAAATTCTTCTACAATTCTTTTTCCCAAATGGTGGGTGTACTCTTCTTCGCGTTGTACATCTACACTTACTTTTCCATTGGCCTTGAAGTAATCACTTGTATTGATCTTTCTTCCATGCTTGTCAATGCTATGCCCATCTGTATCTACGTAGTTGCCGAGCACATCCATGGCTTTGCCTATAGATACTGAAATATCTGATCCTTTTGTAAAGAACTTAACCAAAAACTTGGAAATCTTATATGATGTGGAAAATTCATCTGACTCTTTGTAGTACCTTTCTTGTCCTGTGATGGATAAGTGTTCTCTGATCAAACTTGGAGCCTCCAGGACAAAATGATAATTGATGGTGACAGGCACGATGAAAATTTTCCCTGCGACATCATCCACACCTTTTTGGAAATTGGCTCTTTGAGCTTCCACAGCTGTGCTCAAAAGGCCAAGCTTGAGTTTTTTCTCAATCATTCCCGATCTGCTTCGTGTTCCACCTGGAAAGAAAAGACTGTGGACTCCAAACTGAATTGCTTCAGATGAATAAGTTTTAAGTGTTTCTAAATAGGGCAAGTTCTTTTTTCTTCTGTCAACCTTGTAGGCGCCAAGGGCATTCATGAAATAAGCAAAAATACCGATGTTGAAAAGGTTGAGACCTGCACCATATATAAAAGGAGGTAATCCCAGTACAGATATAATCCATCCTATCAAAATGCTGTCTAAATTGGAAAAGTGAGTAGGTACCATCACAATGGTTCCTTTGGAAGCCAATTCACGTATCTGATCGGTTTCACCTACTATCTGGATTTTGTCCTGTAAGGTGTATTGGTTGCTGAAGATAGATTTAATGCCCTTAACTCTTGCTGCATTAAGCAATCGGGAAAACCCATATGTGACCATCCTTCTGGTCAGCTTGTAGTGGGAATGGATAAAGTTACTGGCGATCTCCTCAGCGTATCTGGTTGTGATTTCGTCCAGAATCTCTATGTATTTCTTCTTTTTTTGTGTTTTGTTCAAACTGCCATCTTGACTAAGTTGGACCAAGTTGGATTTGACTTTTCTCCAAAAATCCTGTTCGTCGTCGGGATCTACAGCCCAAGGGTTCTGTTTGATACGGAGCTTTTCTCTGTAGAGTGTAGTTTCGAGTTCCTCTTTGAGTAAGTCTATATTGTTATTGGTGATTTGAAGCACAGATTGCTTGCTGGCCTCTGCCACAGTCCTGATAAATTCCTTCCTGCTCTTACTGAGCTTAACCACAGGCCATTCGTCCTTTTGAGGGAGAATAGGGTCATATTTGTGTTTGATGTATGTTTCGCCCAAGGTTCTTAGTTTTTAGCATAAAAGACAAATATAATAAAAAAGGTGAGTGGAAACGTTCCGTAGAGATCACCGAATTGGTTTTTAGCTGCCTCTCAAGTATTTAATCATGTATCTAAAAAGATAAGTAGAAATTACCAAACGTTTTGGTGTAGGACTTGTTTCTTTATGTAATAATTGAAAATGGGTTTTGTCCTAGGATGAATCCATCGTATTATTGTGTCCGAATTGTTTTATGAAACCTGACCTCAAAAAGATACAAGCACCGATAGCCACTGAAATGGCGGAATTTGAAAAGAAATTCCGTGATTTCATGAAGAGTAAAGTCAAGTTGCTTGACCATATCACCAATTATATTGTAAGAAGAAAGGGAAAGCAGATGCGGCCTATGTTTGTCTTTTTGACAGCGGGAGTCAGTGGTACTATCACTGAATCCTCCTACAGAGGTGCAGCATTGATAGAATTACTTCATACCGCCACTTTGGTACATGATGACGTAGTGGACGACGCGAATTACCGCAGAGGTTTTTTCTCAGTCAATGCATTATGGAAAAACAAGATTGCTGTATTAGTAGGGGATTACCTACTTTCAAGGGGGCTCTTGTTAAGCGTGGATAATGGTGATTTTGAGCTGTTGAGAATAGTTTCTCAGGCTGTAAGGGAAATGTCAGAAGGAGAACTTCTCCAAATTGCCAAAGCCAGGAAGCTCGATATCACTGAAGAAGTATATTACAAAATCATACGGCAAAAAACTGCCAGTTTGATTGCCTCTTGCTGTGCCGTAGGTGCGGCTACCTCAGGTGCTGATGATGCCCTGATAGAAAAAATGAGGGATTTTGGTGAAAAAGTAGGCATGGCCTTCCAGATCAAAGATGACCTTTTTGACTATGGAGAGGACGAAATTGGAAAACCTGTGGGGATAGACATCAAAGAAAAAAAGATGACCTTACCGCTGATTTACGCATTGAACAATTCTTCTTGGATGGATAAAAGACGTATTATTTATCTGATCCGAAACAAAAACGAAGACAAAAAATCCGTTAATGAAGTTATAGACTTCGTGAAAGGGTCAGGGGGATTGCAATATGCGACTAAAGTTATGAATCAGTATTTTGATGAAGCATTGCTGATTTTAAATGAGTTTCCTGAGTCTGAATACAGGGATTCGTTGGAAGGTTTGGTCAGATATACTATTGAGAGGAAAAAGTAAAAGGTCCATTTGGACCCTTTTTATATTTCTGAAAGCAATTCTTTTATGAGATTATTGTGCTCTTCTACCCAGTTTTCGAAATAAACCCCAGTGCCAGGTCCATTGAATCCTGTGTGAATGTGTCGCACTTTGCCTTTTTTGTCGATATATATTAATGTAGGGAATGCAATAACCTGATTTAATGCAGGCAAGGCTAGGGAAGCTTTTTCTTTGCTGCTCTCTCCTGCAAGTAGGAAAGTATAGTTAGCTTCAAGCTTTTGTTTTGTTTTTTTGACCCTGTTGCTTGCATAGTCGAAGTCAGCTTTGCTTTCAAAGGCCAAACCTATTATCTCAACTCCTGAATCTTTGTTCTTGTCATACCAAGATCCAAGAAATCTGGTTTCATCCATACAGTTTGGGCACCAGGTTCCAAACAACTGGACCAAAACCACTTTTTCCTGAAATTGCTCATCTGAAAGCGAGACCTCATTACCATCTACATCAGGGAAAGTAAATTCCAGTTTGTCATATCCTTCAGTGAGGTAATTTAGCGAGTAGGCATCTGGAAGTTCAAATGTGCTATTTTTTGATGCCGAAAATGTTTCTTTATAATTGGGGCCACTTCTAAATTCTCCACTCATTGTGCCATCTTCTCCCATTTCCCCCTTAAAAAGGTAAGCATGACTTCCATCAAAAGTACTCATGAAGAATTCTTTGCCACTTACATTGCCTTCTAAATAGCGATAATCTCCTAGTTTTGTCATGAAAGTGCCTGTTATCCGGTCACCCTTTTGTTCAAAAATTCCTATTGCATCGTAATTATCATCATCCTTCTCGAAGGTTGCTTTCCAGCGGCCTGTAAAATCAACTTCTGGTGTTTTGTTGACAGGAAACCTTTGCCCCTGAGAGACCTGAGCAGTAAATGCAACCTCGTAATCATTTAGGTAATTCTTGACAAATATCCCAGTCAATTCCCCGGTGGACTGGATTTTAGCTTTTAGATCGGCATCAAATACACCCATGGAGATGAAAAGGGAATCGTTTTTAACAAGCACTTCATCGAAACTCAAAATCTCTTCCGCATTATATACCTCGGCATACCACTTTTCCCCACTCTTCTTGAGAGCAAGTTCAAACGGTATATTGTCTGGACTTATATCTAGCTTGACAAGGTACTTCTCCGGAAAATTTAATTGTTCAGAAGGATTGTTTTGACACCCAAATAGTACAATTGTCAATAATATCAATAAGCTATTTTTCATAGAATAAGGAAGGATAGGGGGGTATTTCTTCTTGTAAATTTTTAGTCTACAATTATGGTAGGGTTAATTATTTATTCCTAATTAAAGTTCCATGAATGGTGCTTTTAGGTTTTCATTTTTAATAGAATTGACAAAAAAACTCATTTCAATGGTCGATGTTTTGATCATCTTGGGAATTTCTCCCACTTTTTACCATTGAAGCAGATTTTAGGTGAAAACACAAATATAGTTTAGGAATGTTGTCTTTAATTTGGCTTTTTTGAGCCTGTAATAAGTGATTTTTTATCAAAACAAATAATTTTCAACTACCTGATCTTCAAGCGAAATAAATGTGAATTTTTTCATCAAACATTGTATTAATTGAAAGTTTTGGATAGATTTATAAAAAAGTGGAGAAAAGTGGGAGAAAGTGGTGGGATGTGTAGATGCTTTTCTTACTTTTGTATTTATAGCAAACTCAAGATAAGCCCATGGGAATGTTCAACAGCCGGTATGAATGTAAGGTCGACGCCAAAGGTCGTCTGGCTTTGCCTGCCAAGATCAAGGCGGCAATTCCAGAATCCAATGGTGTAGAACTCATTCTACGTCAAGGGGACGATGGCTGTCTTGCGCTATATACCCAGATTGAGTTTAAAAAACTTTTGCATAAGATTTCCTCCCTCTCAGATAGAGATCCAGTACAAAGACTTATCAAGAGAAGTTTTTTTGAAAGTATGACCGAAGTGGAGCTTGACAGCGCGGGGAGACTACTGATACCAAAGACTTTTAGCAGTTGGGCTGGAATTGATAAGGATGCCATATTGATTGGGGTGGGAGGTTTTGTTGAAATATGGAGTCCTGAAAAATACAAAGAGAATATTGTAGCTGATCAGGCAGAATTATCAAAATTATTGGATCAATATCTTTCTTAGGCCATGACAGCTTCTAATTATCATATCCCCGTAATGCTAGGACCTTGCATTGAAGGCTTGGCTATTGACCCAAACGGCACTTATGTTGACCTTACGTTTGGTGGAGGTGGACATTCCGGGGAAATATTGAAATACTTAAAGAATGGACATCTATATGGATTTGACCAGGATGTCGACGCCGAAGCCAATGTGCCAAATGACGAGAGGTTTACTTTCGTCCAGGCCAATTTTAGGGATTTTAAAAAATACCTTAAACTATACGGTGTGAAGCAGGTAGATGGAATTCTTGCAGATCTTGGAATTTCCTCACATCAGATAGATGAGCCCACAAGGGGTTTTTCTACGAGGTTTGACGGTGACTTGGACATGCGTATGAGTAGTGGGATGGATATGACTGCCAAAGATCTACTCAATAATTACGATGAAGCTCAGCTTCACAAGATTTTTGGAATCTATGGCGAAGTCAAAAATGCGAAAACTTTGGCTCAGGCAATTGTCTCAGAAAGAGCTTCAAAGCCTTTCTCTACCACGGGAGATTTCAAGGACTTTCTGAAAAAATTTGCGCCGAGAGGAAAGGATTTCAAATACTATGCGCAAGTGTTTCAGGCTTTGAGAATTGAGGTCAACGATGAGATGAAAGCACTGGAAGAGATGCTTCTTCAGACTGTAGAGGTACTAAAGCCAGGGGGAAGACTTGTAGTCATGAGCTACCATTCTTTGGAAGATAGGCTGGTCAAAAATTTTATCAACAAAGGGAAGTTTCATGGTGAGGTTGAAAAAGACTTCTACGGAAATCTTCAAAGACCACTTGAGCCTGTGACCAGAAAAGCGGTCATAGCTGATAAGGAAGAGATTGAAGTAAATAATAGAGCACGTAGTGCCAAACTTAGAATAGCTAAAAAACTGTAAGGATGCGCCAAAATACTTTCAAGAAAAAAATCAAGAAAGGAAATTCCCCTAAAAGGGGAGGCAAAAACCTCTTTACCCTCATTGAAGAAAAACTCAATATGACGGGTCTATTTGGCGAAGGAGTTCCTGTACAGTTTGTACCTCCATTTTTATATGTTGCAATGCTTGCGCTTATATATATATGGAGTAATCACAGTGCAGAAAACATGGTCAGAAAGATAGAAGTACTGCAAAGAGAAGTAGAAGATATCAGGGCAGATGTTACTACACTGGAGGCTGAGTATATGCTCAGCAGTAAGCAATCTGAAGTAGCCAAGAAGATTGCACCATTTGGAATAGTAGAAATAAATGAACCCCCAGTAAAAGTCAGACAGAAGAAGTGAATATCAAACGTTCCATAGTGCTAAGAGTTAGGGTTGCTTTTTTGATAGTAGCCTTAGTTGCTGGGACAATCCTGTTTAGGATTGTCCGTTTGCAGTTTGTGGAGGGTGAAAAATGGGCAGCCAAAGCGGAATCAACTAATTTCAGTTATAGACAAGTAAATGCTACCCGAGGAAATATTTACGCTGCCGATGGAAGTTTACTCGCTACTTCATTGCCATTTTATAGGGTTGTGTTGGATCCATCTGTAGCCAAGGATCCGGTTTTCAATGCAGGCATTGATTCTTTAAGCCGATTGCTTTCTTCCTTCTATAAAGACCGATCTGCAGCTTCATACAAAAAGATGATTTCTGATGCCAAGGTGAATGGTAAGCGCTACCTAATTCTCAACAGACGTCAGATTGGTTATCAAGATATGCAGACAATGAGCACTTGGCCTATTTTCAGGAAAGGTAGAATGGGCGGAGGAGTAATTTTTGAAAAGGTTGAAAAGCGCTATAGGCCATTCAATAGTCTTGCTAGTAGAACTGTTGGCTTTCTCAATGATGATAATTATGGAGCAGGGATAGAGTATAGCTACAATGAATACCTAGAGGGTAAAAGTGGTCAGGCTATGTTTCAGAGAATTGCAGGTGGATACTGGAAGCCTGTTTTTGATGCTGAAGACGTCAAACCTGAGGATGGTTTTGATGTATTGACCACTTTGGATATCAATATTCAAGACGTAGCGGAATCAGCCTTGCTAAAGCAATTGGTAGAAAAAGACGCTCAGTTTGGAACTGTCATTGTGATGGAAGTTGCCACAGGTCATATCAAAGCATTGGGTAACCTGCAGAAAAATAAAAATGGGAGAGGCTATAGCGAAAGCTATAATTATGCTATTGGTGATCAGGGACTGACTGAACCGGGATCTACCTTTAAATTGATGTCTATGCTTGCCCTTTTGGAAGAAGGTAAAGTAAGTCTCAATGACATGGTGGAAACTGGGAATGGTGTGTTCCAGATTTATGACCGGAAAATGACGGATGCCAAGACAGGTGGATATGGCAGGATTAGCGTAAGGGAAGTTTTTGAAAAATCATCTAACATCGGTATTTCTAAATTGGTGGATCAGCATTTTGGGCACAATCCGAGCAAATTTGTCGGTTATATTGAAAAAGCGGGTATTGATAAACCAATTGATTTCCAATTGAAAGGTGAAGGAGCTCCTTACTTCAAGAAGCCGGGTGACAAATACTGGTACGGTACGACTTTGCCTTGGATGTCCATTGGGTATGAAACAAAACTCACTCCTTTGCACACGCTGATGCTCTATAACGCAGTAGCCAATAATGGGAAAATGGTGAAGCCGATGATTGTACAAGCCATAGCGAGAGGCAATCAGGTAGACAAGCAATTCCAGACTGAAGTGTTGCGAAAAAGTATTGCTTCAGAAAAGACCATCAAGCAATTGCAGGATCTCTTGGAGGGCGTAGTGAAAAATGGAACGGCCAAGAATGTGTATAACGAGCAGTATAGAATAGCGGGAAAAACCGGAACAGCTCAAAAGCTTGAAGATGGCAGGTACACCAAAAAGTACTACACATCTTTTGTTGGATACTTTCCTGCGGATAATCCAAAATACTCTGCCATTGTGGTAATAGATAGTCCAAAAGGATTCAACGCCTTTGGCGGGGATATCTCTGCGCCGGTTTTTAAAGAAATCGCAGATAAAATACATGCCCAGGATTTACATATCAACAAGACCTTTACAGCTGATAATTATTTGGCTCAAAAAGGATTTGAATTTCCATTGATTCAGGCTGGAAAATTTGATGAGTTGCAGTTGATCTGCAATAGGTTCGGGATTTCAAATCATGGGAATGGGGTCAATGACGGTTATGTAAAATCTAAGGTTATGGATAAATCCATTCAATGGCAGGCCAATCAGGTCGAATCTCCCGTGGTGCCTGATGTAAGTGGGCTTCCTTTGAGGGATGCACTATATGTATTGGAGAACAAAGGGTTGAGGGTGATCTATCAAGGAAAAGGAAGGGTCAAAAACCAGTCAATTTCTCCTGGATCCCCTGTGCAACAAAATCATGTCATCAATTTGATTTTAGGATAAATGAAAGTGTTAAAAGACATATTGTATAAAGTATCGCTGGTTTCCACTGTAGGTGACATGGAAAGGGAAGTTAGTGAACTTGTCTTTGATAGCCGGAAGGTTACACTTCACACTGCCTTTGTAGCTGTAAAAGGTACTCAGGTAGATGGACATCAATTTATTCAAACAGCTATAGAAAAAGGAGCTACTACGATTGTCTGTGAACAGCTCCCCGATAACATTCTAGAGCATATTACCTATGTGCAGGTTCTTGATTCCTCAGTGGCTTTGGGGATTATGGCTGCCAATTATTTCGAAAATCCATCTGAAAGGCTGAAGCTAGTGGCGGTAACTGGTACCAATGGTAAGACAAGTACCGTCACGCTTCTGTTTCAGTTGTTTGTGGAAATGGGGTATCAGGTTGGCTTGCTTTCTACTGTAGAAAACAAGATCAATGAAGAGGTTATTCCATCCACGCATACTACTCCCGACGCTATTTCCATTCAATCTCTTTTGAGGAAAATGGTGGAAAAGGGCTGTACCCATTGCTTTATGGAAGCGTCTTCACATGCCATTGTCCAAGGTAGGACGATTGGTCTTACAATCACAGGCGCAGTCTTTACCAATATTTCGCATGATCACCTTGATTATCACGGCAGCTTTGATGAATACATCAAAGCCAAGAAAAGGCTATTTGACATTTTGCCAAAATCTGCATTTGCCTTAGTCAATGCAGATGACAAAAGAGGAATGGTCATGCTACAGAATTGTAAGGCTGCTCATCAGACGTTTGGCTTAAGATATCCAGCAGATTTCAAGGCCAAGGTACTTTCCAATACCATAGAAGGATTAGAGTTGGATGTTAACAACCGACAAATCTGGTTCAGGATGATAGGTGAATTCAATGCCTACAACCTGATGGCAGTTTTTGGAACAGCGGTCTTGCTGGGAGAAGAGGAGGAGGAAGTGTTGATGCAGCTTTCCAAAGTTAAGGGGGCGCAAGGTCGTTTTGACAAGATTTCCATAGCGGGTGTGACGGCTATTGTAGACTATGCCCATACACCTGATGCCCTAGAAAATGTCCTGAAAACCATAGATGGCGTGAGGACAGGTGGAGAACAAGTCATCACTTTGATTGGCTGTGGAGGGAATAGAGACAAGACCAAAAGGCCTATCATGGCAAAGATCGCAACCCAATTCAGTGACAAGGTAATCTTGACTTCTGACAATCCAAGGGATGAAGAACCAATGGCCATATTAAGAGAAATGGAAGCAGGGGTAAATCCTGTGGATTTCAAAAAAACAATGATCATAGAAGACAGAAGAGAGGCCATCAAGACAGCCGGTATTATGGCCAAAAAAGGTGACATTATTTTGGTGGCGGGAAAAGGTCATGAAACTTATCAAGAAATCAAAGGGGTCAAGTACCCATTTGATGATAGAGAAATTGTAAGAGAATTGCTTAATCTTTTGAATAAAGAATAATATGTTATATCCGATTTTTGATTATTTGGACAGCGTAATGGATATACCTGGAACAGGTGTATTTCGCTTTATCTCCTTTAGGGCAGGTATGGCGGCGCTATTGTCCTTGATCATCACGGTTACTTTTGGAAAAAACATCATCGACTGGATCCGTTCTATGCAGATTGGGGAAACAGTTCGGGATTTGGGTTTGGCCGGTCAGCAAGAGAAAAAGGGTACACCTACAATGGGGGGACTGATGCTCATGGCTGGTATCATTATACCTACTTTGCTTTTTGCCAATGTCAACAATATTTACATCATCCTTTTGCTGATCACTACTGTGTGGTTGGGTACTATAGGATTTGTGGATGATTATATCAAAGTATTCAGAAAAAATAAAGAGGGTCTTGCCGGTAGGTTTAAAATCGTCGGTCAAATTACAATTGGAATAATTGTAGGGGCTACCTTATACTTTCATGAAGGAGTAGTGGTGCGGGAGTTTACCAACCCTGTTTCCATAGAAGAAGGGGTTGTGGAAACCCCCGCGTTCAGGGATGTTAAAGTAGCCAAAACTACCATTCCTTTCATGAAAAACAATGAATTGAATTACGAGACATTCCTTGGTTTTTTAGGGGAAAGTGCCACACCTGTGTTGTACATTCTTCTGGTGACCTTTATCATCACAGCTGTTTCAAATGGGGCAAACATTACTGATGGTATAGATGGCTTGGCAGCAGGAACATCAGCGATAATAGGACTCACTATTGCCATTTTTGCCTACATATCAGGAAACGCTATTTTCTCCCAATACCTGAACGTCTTTTTCATACCTAACTCAGGAGAATTGGTGATTTTCTGTGCCGCTTTCGTCGGGGCTTGTGTAGGTTTTCTTTGGTATAATGCATATCCAGCACAAGTTTTTATGGGTGATACCGGGAGTTTGATGTTGGGCGGAGTGATAGCAGTGCTCTCTTTGACTTTGAGAAAGGAATTGTTGATACCTGTTTTATGCGGTGTATTCTTAATCGAAAACGTGTCGGTCATCATGCAGGTAGGGTACTTCAAGTATACCAAAAGAAAATACGGTGAAGGCAGGAGGATCTTTCTGATGTCTCCATTGCATCATCATTATCAGAAAAAGAATATTCATGAATCCAAGATCGTCGTGAGGTTTTGGATTGTAGGGATACTACTGGCAATCATCACCTTGGCAACTTTGAAATTGAGATAGATGAAAAATAGGATAGTCATATTGGGCGCAGGCGAAAGTGGAGTGGGGGCAGCATTGCTCGCACATCAGAAGGGCTATGCGGTCTGGGTATCCGACAAGGGGCAAATCAGTATTGAAAGAAAAAAGCTCTTCCTAGAAAAGGGGATTGGATTTGAAGAAGGAAGGCATACTGAGGATGAGGTTTTGAATACTTTGGAGATTGTCAAAAGTCCCGGGATTCCATTAACTGCTCCCATTGTGCAGAAGGCATTGGAAAAAGGAATTCAGGTAATAGATGAGTTGGAGTTTGCAGGAAGGTATTCGAAGGGTCAAGTCATCGGTATTACCGGTACCAACGGCAAGACTACTACCACACTTTTGACATACCATTTGCTTCTGAAAGGAGGGATTAATGTGGGACTTGCTGGAAATGTTGGACAAAGTTGGGCCGCTCAGTTGGTCGATGGAGACAAAGATTGGTGGGTGATCGAAATGAGTAGTTTTCAGATCGATGGATTCAAGACAATTAAACCTCATATAGGAATATTGACAAATATTACACCTGACCATTTAGACAGGTATGAGTATAAAATTGAAAATTATATCGCTTCTAAGCTTTCTCTTTTTAAAAGGATGACAAGTGAAGATGCGGCAATATTTTATCAAGATGATAAGCTGACCAATCAAGGTTTTGAAAGTGTATGTCTTGAAGCGACACCATATCCAGTGTCAATGGAATCTTCTCAAAGGAGAGGAGGATATTATGATGGTAACAGCATGGATTTGAGATCCCCTGGTAGAAAGCTGGATATTGATATTGAGGATATTGTTCTGAAAGGTAAGCACAATGCGTTGAATGCAATGATGGCCTCTTTGGCTGCAATGCTTGTAGGGGTCCCTGATCTTCAGATTCTCCAAGGTTTGGCTGATTTTAAAAACGCTGCTCATAGGATGGAAGAAGTTGCAGAGATATCAGGGATAAAATTTATCAATGACAGCAAAGGGACCAATGTGGATGCCAGCAAATTTGCACTTGACAGTTTTGTCCAACCACTGATATGGATAGCAGGAGGGGTTGACAAAGGAAATGATTACGCTCAAATAGAGCCAATGATTAAGGGTAAGATTAAAGCGCTTATATGCTTAGGCAAGGACAATGAAAAGTTGAAAAAAGCTTTTGAAGGGAAAATCGAGGAAATCAGAGAAACCCAATCCATTGTAGAGGCAGTGAATTGGGGATTGAAATTGGGTAAGACTGGAGATGTGGTATTGTTATCTCCAGCTTGTGCGAGTTTTGATTTGTTTCAAAACTATGAAGATAGAGGCAGGCAGTTTGTAAAAGCTGTAGAAGAACTTAAAACGGTAGCGGAATGATTACAGCACTGAAATCATGGATCGATAGAAACCTTAAGGGAGACCCTATTATATGGGGTATCGTGATATTGCTGTCTATCATCAGCATACTGGTGGTGTATTCTGCCACAGGCTCTCTTGCATATAAGTTTAAAGGAGGCAATACAGAGAAGTACCTATTGGACCACTCTATGATGGTTTTTGCCGGTTTGTTTGTCATGTGGGCTGCTCACAAGGTGCCTTACAAGTGGTATGGCTTGATTGGAAGGTTATTGCTTCTGCTTTCAATACCATTATTGATTTTCACCTATTTCTTTGGTACAAATATCAATGAGGCCAATAGGTGGATTACTATACCAATTATCAATAAGGCTATTCAACCTTCAGACATTGCAAAACTGGCATTGATAGCCACATTGGCGAGTTTGTTGTCCAAGCGGCAGAAAAATATAGAAGAGCTTAAAAAGTCCTTCCTTCCAATTATTCTGGTCATTGGGTTTATATGTATGTTGATAGGATTGGCGAATATGTCCACAGCTTTATTGCTTTTAGTGACCTGTTTCATCCTGATGTTTATCGGTAGGGTACCGGCTAAATATTTGGTTATGTGTGCACTATTTGGGGCTCTCTTTATTTCTGCTTCAGCAATGGTTGGTCAGCGTGGAAATACCTTCTTTTCGAGGATTGAGAGCTTTTTTGATAAAGATTCGACCCAATATCAGGTAGAGCAATCCTATATCGCGATTTCTACCGGTGGGATTACAGGCAAAGGTCCAGGCAATTCAGAACAAAGAAACTCATTGCCACACCCATATTCAGATTTCATTTTCGCCATTATTATTGAAGAATATGGGCTGATCGGAGGAGGCACAGTGCTATTTCTTTATTTGGCATTGCTTTACAGGGGAATGAGAATAGTAGCCTCATCGACCAAGCCTTTTGGAGGATTGCTTTCTGCAGGATTGAGCTTTGCACTGGTGCTTCAGGCAATGGTCAATATGGGAGTAGCGGTAGGTATTGGGCCTGTGACAGGTTTGCCCTTACCTCTTTTGAGTATGGGGGGGACATCCCTGGTTTTCACAGGATTTTCTCTCGGTATCATACTTAGTGTCAGCAGGGGTGACCATGTAGATTCAATTGAAGCAAATAGTGAAGGGAATAGACCAAGAAAAGTATTTCAGACAGCATAAGAAGTGAAAAACGGAAACAGAACATATAGAATCATGATCAGCGGAGGAGGTACAGGAGGGCATATCTATCCTGCAATTGCTATAGCAAATGCATGGAAAGAAAAGCACCCTGGAGCGGAGATTCTATTTGTAGGTGCGGAAGGAAAAATGGAAATGCAAAAAGTACCTGAAGCTGGATATAAAATTGAGGGGCTTACAGTTGCTGGATTGCAGAGAAGTTTGAGTCTTTCTAACCTTAGTTTCCCCTTCAAACTCCTGAAAAGTATTTCTAAATCAAGGAGGCTTATTAAGGAATTTCAGCCAGAGGCAGTAGTAGGTGTTGGAGGCTATGCCAGCGGGCCACTTTTATACGTGGCGCAAGGACAGGGTATTCCTACATTATTGCAAGAACAAAATTCGTATGCCGGATTGACCAATAAGCTTTTGGCTAAAAAAGCCAATGCAATTTGTGTTGCCTACCCGGGAATGGAAAAGTTTTTTCCCAAAAACAAAATTCGACATACGGGCAATCCTGTCAGGAAGGACATCCTAGACCTTACGGGTAAGAAGGAATTGGCGCTAAACCATTTTGGATTAGACAAAGACAGGAAAGTATTATTGGTGCTGGGAGGAAGTTTAGGTGCCCGGACCATCAATCAGGCAATATTGGCAGATATGGAGGCTTTGGAAAAGTCGGGTTATCAGGTGCTTTGGCAATGTGGGAAATTTTATTTCCAAGAAATGATGGAAACCGTCAATCAATCCAACCTGAAGCATATACATGTAAGAGAATTTATCAAAGAGATGGATTTAGCCTATGCCGTAGCTGATGTGGTTGTGTCACGTTCTGGAGCACTTTCGGTATCTGAATTGAGTCTTGTAGCTAAGCCGGTGGTATTTATCCCTTCGCCAAATGTGGCAGAAGATCATCAGACTAAAAATGCCATGGCATTTGTAAGTGAAAATGCAGCCATTCTTCTCAAAGACAGTGAAGCTGTAGGAAAAGTAAAGGAAACCTTGGATTTACTTTTTGAAGAAGAAGGAAAGGCAGAAGATTTAGGTAGAAATATAAAAAAACTGTCCAAGGCCAACGCGGCTAAGGAAATAGTACAGGCATTGGAAGAAATTATAGCATGAATTTGAAGGAACTACATAGCGTCCACTTCATTGGTATAGGAGGAATTGGCATGAGTGCTCTGGCAAGGTGGTTTAACCATGTCGGAGTACCAGTGTCTGGCTATGATCGCACACATTCTGCGCTGACAGCATTGTTGGAAGCTGAAGGAATGGAGATATCCTTTGAAGATTCTGAAGAGAGTATTCCGGACAGGGTAAAAGATTTTACAAGTAACACACTAATAGTATGGACTCCTGCTGTTCCAAAAGATGCCGTTCAGTTGAGGTTTTTTCAACAGAATGGCTATACCCTGCAAAAACGGGCTGCAGTCCTTGGTATGATTACTAAAGAGATGCCTACAATAGCTGTGGCGGGTACTCACGGAAAAACTACAGCCTCAAGTATGATTGCTCATCTTTTAAAGCATTCTGGAAAAAATGTGGCTGCATTTCTTGGTGGGGTTACCCAAAACTATCAGAGTAACCTCATTCTTCATGATGAAGCAAAAGATGTAGCTACGGTTGTGGTAGAAGCTGACGAATTTGACAGGTCTTTCCTGCAATTATTCCCAAATGTAGCGGTAGTCACGAGTGTAGATCCTGACCATTTGGATATATATGGTGATGATGTGCACATGGTAGAAGGCTTCAGAGAATTTGTCAACCTGACATCCGACAAGGGAAAGCTTTACATACAAGCCAACGCTCTTCATAAAATAGGAGAAACAAAAAAATCTCTTAAAGTCATTCCTTATGGGGTAAATGGAGGGAAAGTCAAAGCTGCCAATGTAAGGCCAAGAGCTGCCTCATTCTTTTTTGATTACGAAGATGAAAAGCAAGTAATCAAAGATTTACAGTTAATGGTGCCTGGCTTCCACAATGTTGAAAATATTCTGCCCGCCATTTCCATTGCACTTGATATGGGAATTACACCCAAAGCAATCAAAGAAGCTGTAGAAAGCTACAAAGGAGTAAAAAGAAGATTTGAAATATGGATTCAGGAAGAGGGCAGAGTTTATATAGATGATTATGCACATCATCCGGAGGAAATCAGGGCTTTCTTAAGTTCAGTACGGGCAATGTATCCTCAAAGTAGGGTGACAGCAATCTTTCAACCCCACCTCTTCACCAGGACACGAGATTTTGCAAAGGGATTTTCTGAAAGTCTTTCTCTGGCGGATGAAGTGATCTTATTGGATATCTATCCTGCAAGAGAGCTGCCTATAGAAGGAGTGACTGCGGGTATGTTGCTGGAAGATATTGCCATTGATAAGAAAAGTCTACAGACAAAAGAAGGATTGCTTGAATATTTGAACTCAAACCAACCGGAAGTTTTGGTCACGATTGGAGCGGGCGATATAGACAGATTGGTAGAACCTATTGCAAACTGGATGAGAAGCTATGAAAACTAGACTGAAAAAAATCTTAGGTGTAAGTTTCCTACTACTGGTACTGGCGGTATTTATCGGTTTTGTGGAGAAAAAACACGCAGAGCGTAAGTTTGCTGAGTTAGAGATAAGCATCAAAAGCGTAGCGGATGTGTATTTCGTAGAAGAAAAAGAGATTGTTGAAAACTTAGAAGCTGAATTTCCTTTGCTGAAATCGGGAGTTTCTTTTTCAGAGATCAATCTCAATCAGCTGGAGAGAAAAGTGGAAGCACATCCATTTGTGAAGAATGCTGAGGTTTTCTCAGATCAGAAAGGAAATATCAGAATTGAAATAGAGCAGCACATTCCAATGGCGAGGATAGTAAGACCAAGGGCTGCTGATGGATATATCTCTACAGAAGGTTTGATCTTGCCTACCTCTCCGAGGTATACTACACGTGTATTGGTGCTTCATGGGGCTTATGCTGAGTCTTTACTTGAGGAAAAAGAGTTGACTGAGTCTCATGAAGAGTTGTTGGAGCTTCTCAAATTTATCCATGAGGATGAATTCTGGAATGCTCAGTTGACAGAATTGGAAATAGAAAAAGAATCGGATATAAAAATGCATCAGCAGGTTGGAAAACAGGTTTTTGAGTTTGGGGATGCAACGGAAATAGAAGAGAAATTTAGTAAAATCAACTTGTTCTATGAAGAAATCCTCCCTTCTAAAGGGTGGAATGCATACAGCAGGGTGAATGTAAAATATAAAGGTCAGATTGTTTGTGAATAATTGATGATGCTATGGAAAACGATAAATTTATTGTAGGACTGGATATAGGAACTACCAAAATCTGTGCGATTGTTGGACGCAAAAATGAGTTTAACAAGCTCGAGGTTTTAGGCGTAGGTAAAGCTGTTTCGGATGGAGTCATTCGCGGGATAGTGACCAATATTGACAAGACCGTCAATGCTATTCAAAAGGCAGTGGGTGATGCTTCGGATATGGCAGAAGTCGACATTGCCAACGTGATAGTGGGGATTGCTGGTCAACATATCAGAAGTTCAGTTCATCATGGCGGTATTATGTGTAATCCTCAGCAAGGAGAGATTACCATTGAAGACGTCAGAAGGCTTTCCAATGACATGGAAAACATTGTCGTCCCTCCAGGAAATACAATAATTCATGTCATGCCACAAGATTATACTGTGGATTATGAAGACGGAATCAAAGATCCTGTCGGAATGTCCGGTTGTAAATTGGAGGCTGATTTTCACATCATCACAGCACAATCCACAGCCATTAGCAACATCAACCGCTGTATCAAACGCGGTGACCTTATTTCCAAAGACCTTATTCTTGAACCTTTGGCAAGCTCCCTTTCTGTACTTAGTGAGGAAGACAAAGAGGCGGGAGTTTGCTTGGTAGATATCGGTGGAGGTACTACTGACATAGCTATTTTCCATGACAACATCATCAGGCATACTGCAGTGATCCCGCTTGGGGGCAATATCATTACTACTGATATCAAGGAAGGTTGTATGGTATTATACCATCAGGCAGAACTTCTAAAAACCAAATTTGGGAGGGCTATTTCTGAAGAAGCCAATCCAAACGAAATCGTATCAATTCCCGGCTTAAGAAATAGACCACCTAAGGAAATTTCTATTAAAAATCTGGCTTCTATCATTCAAGCTAGAATGGAAGAAATTATTGAGCATGTTCAAAATGAACTGGTAGCAAGCGGACATTACAAAAAACTTGCAGGCGGGATAGTGTTGACAGGAGGAGGGGCATTGCTCTCAGGTGTAGCCCAGCTTTTCGAATACATGACTGGACTTGATACCAGAATTGGCTATCCAAATGAACATCTTGGCAAGTGTAAAGTGGATGAAATCAAAAGCCCCATGTTTGCCACATCAGTAGGATTGGTATTGGCAGGGTTCAAATCTTTGGACGAAAGAGAGGACACTTACAAACAGCGATATGAAAGGGAAGGCGCTAAACCTCAGGTCAAGGTCCAAAGAGGTGATTTCAGTACCAGAATTTTCTCAAACATCAAAAACAGACTAAAAGATATCATCTCAGATGATATTCATGAAGATAATAATTACTAGGGCTTATCATATTGGGGGAGATGAAAAGTGCTGCTTTTCATTTCCCTAAAAATTTAAAACTCGAAAAATCATTATTCACCAACAAATAAAATAAATGTCAGATAACATGAAAGATTACAAGTTTGATCTTCCAAAAAACCAAAAATCCATCATAAAGGTGATTGGAGTAGGAGGTGGCGGTTCTAATGCCGTGAACCATATGTACAACCAAGGAATAAAGGATGTGGAGTTCGTAGTAGTCAATACGGATGCCCAAGCTTTGAAAAGCAGTCCTGTGCCATTAAGGCTACAATTGGGTGCTAATCTTACAGAGGGGCTTGGAGCCGGTGCAAATCCTGAAAAAGGAAAAAACGCCGCTTTGGAAAGCAAGGAAGATATTAGAGAGTTGCTGTCAGATAATACCAAAATGGTGTTTATCACGGCTGGTATGGGTGGAGGCACAGGAACAGGAGCCGCTCCCGTAATTGCTAAGATTGCCAAGGATATGGACATCCTTACAGTAGGTATTGTAACCGCCCCATTCGTGTTTGAGGGTAGGAAAAAAATGCAATCCGCTCAATCAGGAATTGAATCACTTAGAGAAAACTGTGATACAGTCTTGGTGATCCTCAATGACAAGCTCAGAGAAATATATGGTAACCTTGCGATACGTTCTGCCTTTGCAAAAGCAGATAATGTATTGAGCACTGCTGCCAAATCTATAGCAGAAATCATCACTGTACATCAAGATGTCAATGTGGATTTTGAAGATGTCAAAACTGTAATGAAGGATGCAGGTGCTGCAGTAATGGGCTCTGCAACTGAAGAAGGCGAAGGTCGTGCCATTAGAGCCGCTGAAAAAGCGATTGCTTCTCCATTACTTAACAATGTTGATATCAAGGGTGCTCAAAAGATTCTTTTGTCCATCATGTCAGGAGAAGACGACGAGCTTTCTATGGACGAGTTGAGCGAAATCACTGAATATATCCAAGAAAGAGCAGGTGAAGATGCAGAAGTGATCTTTGGTCAGGGTATTGATCAGGATCTTAACAAGGGGATCAGGGTGACAGTCATTGCTACTGGCTTTGAAATGGATAAACTGACAGCTTCATCTAAGTCGAAAAAAGAAACAGCCAAAGTAGAGGTTGTGGAAGAAACGGAAGATGAGGAAAAAGCTATAAAAGTAATAGACCTTGAGTCAGGTAAGACATCTAAAGTGGATGAAGTAGTTACTTCAGGCCAGTCATACACCTTTACTTTCCAGAGACCAATTCCAGCTGCAAATGACTCTTCACAAAAATCCGAACCAGTGAAAGCTGTCGAAAAAGAGCAAAAGCCGGAAGTTAAGCCAGTGGAAGTCGAAGAGGTAGATGAGGAACATGATTTCGAAATAGTATCTGCCGATGATTCAAAAGCGGATAAAAAGGTTGTCTACACTTTGGAAGAGGAAGAGGAAAAAGCGCCTGAATTGCCTAAAGCAGACTCAAATTCAGAAGCAAAGCCTGTTTATGGTAATGACTACTATGAACAAATCAGGCAAAAAGCAATTCAGAAGGCCTATGAAAGATTCGAAAAGTTGAAAAACATGAGGACAAATCACAGTCAGAATCCTGAGGATTTCAAAGAGAAATTGGAGACGCCGGCTTTTGTAAGAAAGCAAGTAAAACTTTCAGATGTCCAGCACAGTTCTGAAAGAAGCCTTTCTAGATTTAATCTGACTGACGAAAATGAATTCTTGAAGAATAATAAGTTTCTACATGATAATGTTGATTGACTTTTAAAAGTCAATCAACATTTCAGCCTGGGATTGAAGCAATTCCATGTACAGCCTGTTGGTGAGCAGGTTATCTGACATGTTGTCCTCTATTTTAGCCAATTTTGGCTTGAGGGCAAGTACATGCATTCCCAGGTAATGGAAGATGTCGGTGAGGTGGCTCAATGCGATGCCACCCCCGCCTATTCCTGATGAAAGTCCTACCAATGCACATTTTTTATTCCTAAAGGCATTGGGATAGGTCATACCATCAATAAAAGATTTTAAGATTCCCGGAAATGAACCATTGTATTCGGGAACAATGAACACAAATTTGCTTCCTTCTTTTACCTTTTGGTGAAAGCCGTTGAACAGATCGTTTTTTCCATTGTTTTCATACAAAGCAGAAAATACAAAATCATCAGGTAAATCCTGTAAATTCAATATTTCAGCATCAATATTCAGCTTTTTGAGGTTAATCTGATAGATTAATGCCAATTTGTGGGAAAGTGAGTTTTTACGGTTGGTGCCTACTATTATCTTTATCATCGAAATGAAATTCTTGTTTATTGCAGCTACACTACAATCAGGTAAGCCTTTTAGTTTCGTAAGTAAAAAAAATATTTAGCAGACTTTATAAACCCTTGGAGAAAAATCAAATTTTATGAGACAAGAACCTACAATATGTTATTCAGAACAAATATCACATGCCGTCAATGATATAGTAGAAAAGTTTCCAAAGCGTGTAGATGTTGGGATAATCCTTGGAACTGGTTTGGGACAATTGATACAGCATATCACAATAGAAAAAGAAATTCCTTATGAGGAAATACCCTACTTCCCTGTTTCCACTGTTGAAAGCCACAAGGGAAAGCTGATTTTTGGAAAACTTGAAGGGAAATCAGTTGTTGCCATGCAGGGAAGGTTCCATTATTATGAGGGCTATTCTATGAAAGAAGTAACTTTTCCAGTCAGGGTAATGTATAAACTTGGCATTCAACACCTTTTTGTATCAAATGCTGCAGGTGGTCTCAACCCTGATTATCAAATCGGCGGTTTGATGGTCATCAATGACCACATTGATTTGTTTCCGGAAAACCCATTGAGAGGCTCGAATTTGGATGATTTTGGAGTAAGATTCCCTGATATGTCTGAGCCATATGCGCTTGGGTTAGTAGAAAAGGCTATGCAGATAGCTAAAAATAACTCTTTAGAAATACATCAAGGGGTATATGCAGCAGTACAAGGCCCCAATCTTGAAACCAAAGCTGAGT
Source organism: Mongoliibacter ruber (assembly GCF_003003005.1). Classification (GTDB taxonomy): domain Bacteria; phylum Bacteroidota; class Bacteroidia; order Cytophagales; family Cyclobacteriaceae; genus Mongoliibacter; species Mongoliibacter ruber. Next base: position 175,064 of record NZ_PVTR01000008.1, on the reverse strand, counting down.
ATAAATACCTGAGAACGATAGGCGCAGACGCTATAGGTATGAGCACCATTCCAGAAGTCATAGTGGCAAGACATATGGATTTGCCTGTATTCGCTATTTCGGCGATCACTGATCTTTGTTCTCCAGGGAACATCAAGAAGGTAAAAATAGAAGAAGTACTTGCCGCTGCTGCAAAGGCTGAACCTGGAATGGGGATCATTATTAAAGAGTTGATTAAAACACTTTAAAGCGAAATGCAACAAACAAATATTTCCTATACCAAGAGGTTTAAGGCTGCCAGAGACTTTCTTTTTCAGCGCACAGAAGAAAGAGCGGATTTGGTTATAATACTCGGGTCGGGTTTGGGTAGACTGCTGGATGAAGTAGAGGTGATCAAAAGCTTCCCATACGCTGACATCCCATTTTTCCCAATCTCCACAGTAGAAGGCCATTCTGGTGAATTGGTTTTGGGGAGGTTTGAGGAAAGACTTGTTTGGTTTATGAATGGCCGCTTTCATTTCTATGAGGGCTACGATATGGATGAAGTGGTTTTTCCTTTAAGAGTATTGAATGGATTAGGTGTAAAAAACCTAGTTGTAACCAATGCTGCTGGAGGACTCAATCCTGACTTTAATGCAGGAGATTTGATGTTGATTCAAGATATTATCAATCTATTCCCGGGCAATCCACTAAGAGGTCAAAATCATGATGAACTCGGTCCGAGATTTCCGGATATGTCAGAGCCTTTGGATCTTGAATGGAGTAAAAAGGCGAAACAACATGCGCTAAGGCTGAAAATTGAACTGAGAGAAGGTGTATATGCCGGTGTGCCTGGTCCAAAGTTGGAATCAAAAGCTGAGGTTAAATACCTGAGAATCCTTGGAGCTGATGCGGTAGGAATGAGTACAGTGCCAGAAATCATCGCTGCACATCATATGAGTATGAGTATTTTGGCTATCTCGGTTATTACCAACGAAAGCATTCCAGAAGTAGCCAAAGAGTTCACCCATAATGAAGTAGTAAAAGTGGCTAATTTAGCCGGTGAAAAGTTGGTCAGTTTGTTGAAGGGGGTAATATGGCAATAGTACTCAAGACTTCAAGTTCACACTTTATTCTCTCATCCAAAAATAGCATATGATGTCATGAGAATTATAACGCCAAAAAACTCAATTATGACTCTTTTGAATAAAAAAAACCGGTTTAAAAGCCGGTTTTTAAATTATAGTATTCAATATTTTTTTTCATCAAACTGTCATGATTTCAGCTTCTTTCTTCACTAAAAGTTCATCAGTTTTGACGGAATATTGGTCCGTAAGTTTTTGAACCGTGTCTTCTGCTCTTTTTACTTCATCTTCAGATGCGCCATCTTTCAACAGCTTTCTGAGTGATTCATTAGTGTCTTTTCTGATAGTTCTTATAGAAATTTTCCCACCTTCACATTCTTGTTTGGCTTGTTTTACCAAATTCTTTCTCCTTTCCTCTGTCAATGGTGGGATGGTCAAAATGATGATTTCACCATTGTTTTGAGGGGCTAATCCGAGATCAGAATTGATGATAGCTTTTTCTATTTCACTGATAAGGTTTTTCTCCCAAGGTTTGACTGTTAAAGTCCTTGCGTCTGGAGTAGTAACTGAAGCTACCTGTTGCAAAGGAGTCGGAGCACCATAATATGAGACCATGATGCCATCCAAAAGGTTAGGCATAGCTTTTCCAGCCCTGATTTTGACTAATTCTGCTGCAGTGTGGTCCACCGCCTTTTGCATGAGTGTTTTTGCTTCTTCCAGGTAAAGTTGAATCTCTTCCATGTCTTTTTAATTCTGGATTAGTTTGTAGTAATTAATGTTCCAATATCTTCACCGGCAATAATTCTCTCTAGGTTACCGGGTTTGTTCATGTCGAAAACCACAATTGGAAGGCTGTTTTCCTGACAAAGGGTAAACGCCGTCATGTCCATTATGTTGAGGTTTTTTTGGTAAGCTTCCTGAAAAGAAAGTGTACTGTATTTGGTTGCCGACTTATCTTTTTCGGGGTCTGCGGTGTATACACCGTCTACTCTTGTTCCCTTCAAAACCACATCAGCTTCAATTTCAATAGCCCTTAAGCTTGCAGTAGAATCTGTTGTAAAATAAGGGTTTCCAATGCCAGCACCAAAAATCACGATTCTTCCTTTTTCAAGGTGCCTTATGGCTCTTCTTCGGATAAAGGGCTCACATACGCTTTCTACTTTTATTCCTGACATCAGTCTGGTGTACATTCCCCCTTGTTCAAGAGCGCTCTGCAGCGCCATAGCATTGATCAATGTTGCAAGCATGCCCATATAGTCACCTTGCACCCTGTCTATGCCGGTTTTTTCAGCCTGAACACCTCTGAAAATATTTCCACCTCCGATTACTATAGCGACTTCAACGCCGAGGTCTTTTACTTTTTTGATTTCGTTGGCATATTGCTCCAGCCTATTGCTATCAATCCCGTAATTTTTTTCTCCCATAAGGGCTTCTCCACTCAGCTTCAGTAAGATCCTATTGTATTTCATTGTAATTCTTTGGTATTAAGGAAGGGAATATTTTTAATTAAAATATTTTAAATCTGACAAATATAAAGCCTTATGGTAGAAAACTAAATAAGGTAGGGTTTAAAATTGGATCAATACTTGATTTTTCTCTACGCTCTGTCCCTTTTTGATTTTTATCGATTGAACAGTTCCATCACCTGGAGATTTTAAAATATTCTCCATTTTCATAGCTTCTAATATGAGCACGGGATCTCCTTTTTTTACTTCATCTCCTACATTTACTTTGATATCAAAAATCAATCCCGGCATTGGCGCTTTGATATCTTTTGCTGCACTTGAGGTCGCCATGTTCATGCCGAGCTTTTCCAGCAAAATGTCAAACTTATCCTTGAGTTTAACTTCGCAAGGTTTGTTGTTTAGCTTTAAAACCACTGTTTTAGAAGCTTCATCCACACTTACCAATTCAAGGTTGAAGGAGTTTTTCTGATAAATGACATTGTAATGGTTTTCTCTGATCTGGGAAATGTCCCAATTAAGAATAGTGTCACCGATTTTGATCGAATCTTTTGACTTTTCGACCTCAAAAACTGAATTATTGATGCTTACTGAATACATTTCGTTTATTTTGCGCGTAATATACGATTAATCTTAAAACCATTTTATGAGATTTGATAAATACAAACCCATATTGGTCTTCATATTCTTACTTGTTTGGTCTTGTCAGTCCAATAGGGTAGCGATTGAAAATAGTGATACCACATCAACTCAAACAGGCGACGCTTCCACTTCTGAGGAATTGGAAAATAAACAAACTGTAAGGAGACTTGAAACTGAAATTTCTCAATATAGAGCTGCTAACCAACGGGTTTTTGACCTTTTACACACTTCTTTAGACCTCAATTTTGATTATGAAAATGAATGGGTATTAGGAGAAGCTATACTTACACTTAAGCCTTACTTTTTTCCTCAGAAGACCTTAACACTTGACGCCAAAGATTTTGAAATTCACAATATTTCTTTAATTGAAAAAAATGAACAAAGGGAGCTTAATTTTAGGTATGATACCAAACAAGTGACTGTATACCTTCCTGAGGAAGTCACTTCCATAGATACTATTCAAGTTAAAATTAAGTATACCGCCATGCCGAATGAAAATTCAGGAACTGGCAGTGCGGCCATTACCGACCGCAAAGGGTTATATTTTATAAATGCTGACGGACAAGAAGATAAGCCTATACAAATTTGGACTCAGGGAGAGACGGAGCACAATTCAAAATGGTTCCCCACCTTTGATACGCCCAATGAAAGGGCTACACAAGACATTAAATTGACGATAAAGGATAATTTCCGAACCATTAGTAATGGGCGGATGATAGCCTCTTCAAAAAACAGCGACGGTACTAGAACAGATCATTGGGAAATGGATTTGCCGCACGCACCATATTTAGCGGCTGTAGTGGTTGGGGAATTCGTGGAAATAGAAGATTCCTGGGAAGATATACAAGTTAATTATTATGTAGAGGAGAAATACGCGGAAGGTGCAAAGACAGTATTTAAAAATACACCTGAGATGATCGGATTTTTTTCCGATTTGTTGGGGGTAAGGTACCCATGGCAAAAATATGATCAGGTAGTTGTCAGGGATTTTGTTTCCGGAGCGATGGAGAATACCACTATTTCTGTATTTATGGAGGAACTCAACCTTGATGAAAGGGCTGCTATAGATTCAGAGTGGGATGGGATTATTGCTCATGAGCTATTCCATCAATGGTTTGGCAATTATGTAACCAACGAGTCCTGGTCTAACTTGACACTCAATGAAGCTTTTGCCAATTATTCTGAATACCTGTGGTATGATTATAAAGAAGGAAGGGATGAGGCGGACTTACATCATGTGTCGGAAATGGAGCAATATTTGGCCGAATCGGCAAAAAAGCAAGTTGATTTGATCAGATTCTATTATGAAGATCCGGAGGACATGTTTGATAGCCATTCTTATGCCAAAGGTGGAAGAATTCTACATATGCTTAGGAATTACTTAGGAGATGAAGCTTTTTTTCAGTCCCTCAAATATTATTTGACCAAGCATGCTTTTCAGAGTGTTGAAGTGCACGATCTAAGGTTAGCTTTTGAGGAAGTTACAGGGATGGACCTTAATTGGTTTTTCAATCAATGGTTTTTGGATTCGGGGCACCCAGTGTTGGATTATGAAGTTGATTATTCACAGCCTGAAAGTTTACTGCTCACGGTTGCGCAAAGGCAGGATTTCGAAACTACACCATTGTATAAGTTGCCCTTTAAAGTAAGTTGGTATTCAGATGGAAAAAGAGAAGAGAGAGAATTTATCCTTGAAAAGGAATGGCAACAATTTGCCATAGGAAATGAATCGCCGGTGACAGACCTTTATTTTGATGAAGCGAAAGTCCTGTTGGCTGAAAAAAGATCTTACCGTGGATACGAGCACTTTCTAAGACTATTTAAGAATTCAGCATTAGGCGTGGCCAGGTATGAGGCATTAGATAGTCTGAGTACGGCTTATTCTGATATGCCTGAAGTAGTAGAAGTGGTTGATTTGGCCTTAAAAGATTCTTTTTGGGCAATTAGGGAAATGGCATTGATGAACATTGCTCAAAATCCACAATGGCTTGAGAATATTCCCGATGTGGAAGAAAAACTGTTTCGGATTGCCGAAAATGACCCGAAAAACACGGTAAGACTTGGTGCTATTGAACTTTTGGGGCAACTCGACGGTGAGAAATACTCTCCGGCATTTTTGAGGTGGATGAATGACCCTTCGTATTACGTAGCTGGTACAGCTTTGCAGGGGTATCTGGAAAATGAAAACAATTCCAATAGAGAAGAAATAGCAGTGAGATTTGAGTCTACAGAAAATATCCGTGTACTTGTTGCATTGGCAGATTACTTCATCAGCGAAGAGAAAAATGAAAAAGCTGACTGGTTTCATGAAAAGCTCAAAATGCTTACAGGTCAATCCCTATATTATTTCATAGGATACTATGGAGATTATTTCACAAAGTTAGGAGATGGGGATAAGGGCATTGCCATAGACAATTTGGAAGGCTTAGCTTCAAAACATAGAGCTTCCTACGTTAGAATTGCTGCATTTATGGGCTTATTTGGCTTTATTGATGATATTGGAGTAGTAGAACGGGTCAAAACTATCTATGAAGGAGAGGAAGATGAAATGGTGAAGGAGTATATGGAATTTTTCTTATCTCCGTACTTGGAATAAAATTAAGCTGTTGATTTTGTTAGTGTTAAACAACTTGTCACAAAATTACCAGTAAAAAAATTACCAATATTTTGAATGTTTACGAAAAGGGTATAATTTTGCCATCCGTTAAGACATCTAAAAGTTTTACAAAGCCAGATTATTAGCGATATATCAGTTGGGGGAATACCAAAGCGGCCAACTGGGACGGACTGTAAATCCGTTGACTTATGTCTTCACAGGTTCGAATCCTGTTTCCCCCACAAAATTGAAATGCAAAAATTTTCATTACTTTTGTGTTCAGTTTTATAAGCGGGAGTAGCTCAGTTGGTAGAGCGGCAGCCTTCCAAGCTGCAGGTCGCGGGTTCGAGCCTCGTCTCCCGCTCTATGCTTTTATAAGCATATGGTGTTAACAGCCGACGTAGCTCAGGGGTAGAGTGCTTCCTTGGTAAGGAAGAGGTCACGGGTTCAAATCCCGTCGTTGGCTCAGAAACATTGAAAAATAAACAAATTTATATCTTTAACTAAAACAGAGGATTTTCACGCATGGCAAAAGCAACCTTTGACCGTTCCAAACCGCACGTTAATATCGGTACGATTGGTCACGTAGACCATGGAAAGACAACTTTGACTGCTGCCATTACCACAGTTTTGGCGAAAAAAGGTCTTTCTGAATTAAGAGATTTTTCTTCAATTGACAACGCTCCTGAAGAAAAAGAAAGAGGGATTACCATTAACACTTCTCACGTAGAATACCAAACTGAAAAGAGACACTACGCTCACGTAGATTGTCCAGGTCACGCGGATTACGTGAAGAACATGGTAACTGGTGCTGCCCAAATGGATGGCGCTATCCTTGTAGTAGCTGCAACTGATGGACCGATGCCTCAAACTAGAGAGCACATCCTTCTTGCACGTCAGGTAGGTGTACCTGCACTTGTAGTATTTTTGAATAAAGTTGACATGGTCGATGACCCTGAGCTTCTTGAGTTGGTAGAGATGGAAGTAAGAGAATTGCTTTCTTTCTATGAATTCGACGGTGACAATATTCCAGTTATTTCAGGTTCTGCACTTGGTGCATTGAACGGTGAAGAGAAGTGGGTTGATACTGTAATGGAATTGATGGGTGCTGTTGATGATCACATTCCAATTCCAGAGCGTCTTGTTGACAAAGACTTCTTGATGCCTGTAGAAGACGTATTCTCCATTACTGGACGTGGTACTGTTGCTACTGGTAGAATTGAAAGAGGTGTAATCAACTCAGGTGATCCTGTTGATATCATTGGTATGGGAGCTCAAGGCCTTAAGTCTACTGTGACTGGTGTTGAAATGTTCCGTAAGATCCTTGACAGAGGTGAAGCAGGTGATAACGTAGGTCTATTGCTTAGAGGTATTGAGAAATCTCAAATCAAGAGAGGTATGATTATCTGTAAGCCAGGTTCTGTGAAGCCACACGCTCACTTTAAGGCTGAAGTTTACGTTCTTTCTAAAGAAGAAGGTGGACGTCATACTCCATTCTTCAACAAATACCGTCCACAGTTCTACCTTAGAACCACTGACGTAACAGGCGAGATCAAACTTCCTGAAAATGTTGAAATGGTAATGCCAGGTGATAACGTAACTATTGAAGTGAACTTGTTGAATGCAGTTGCTTTGGAAAAGGGTCTACGTTTCGCTATCAGAGAAGGTGGTAGAACAGTAGGTGCTGGTCAGGTAACTGAAATTCTAGACTAAGAATTCAAATTAATTATAAATTCCAAATGCGATCTTGAATTATTTTTCGGGATCGCATTTGTTTCTTGTTCCAATTGTAACTACTTTTGCGTTCCCTTTTGGGGAACCAAATATTCTACGGGCATAGTTCAATGGTAGAATAGCGGTCTCCAAAACCGTTGATGGGAGTTCGAATCTCTCTGCCCGTGCAAAATGATAGTAGACCATGAATATTAAAAATTTTGTTGTAGAGTCCATAGACGAAATGAAGAATAAGGTGACTTGGCCTTCATATTCGTTTTTACAAAACAGTGCAGTATTGGTAATAGTAGCTTCTATTATTTTTGCACTCGTTATAGGTGTTATTGACTTAGGATTCGAAAATTTAATGAAGTGGTTCTACGATTTATTCTAATCTGAATAGAAATTACTGATGGCTGAACATAAGTGGTATGTACTTAGGGTGGTAGCAGGTCAGGAGAAGAAAGCCAAGACTTACTTGGACAATGAAATTCTCCGACAAAAACTTGAGGATTATATTCCTGATGTTTTGATACCTTCCGAGAAAGTTTACGAAATGCGTAATGGTAAAAAGCGTGTACGGGAGAGGAATTTCTTCCCTGGTTACGTTTTGATCAATGCCGACTTATCATATGGTGAAGCAAATCACGTAATTACAAGTATTCCGGGAGTAATAGGTTTCTTAGGGTCAAACCAAGGGGGGGCTTCCAAAACCCCTGAGCCATTACGTCAATCAGAAGTCAACAGGATCTTAGGTCGTGTTGAAGAGATTGATGAGTTTGCAGAGAAACTGGATACACCATTTATAGTTGGAGAGACCGTAAAAGTAATGGACGGTCCTTTCAGTGGATTCTCGGGAACAATAGAAGAGGTGTTTGAAGACAAGAAGAAATTGAATGTTATGGTCAAGATCTTCGGTCGAAATACACCTGTCGAATTAAACTTTATACAAGTAGAAAAACAAGACTAGGAAATGGCTAAGGAAATCACTGGTTATGTGAAATTACAGGTGAAAGGTGGCCAGGCAAATCCATCACCTCCAGTAGGTCCGGCCCTTGGTTCCAAGGGTTTGAACATCATGGAGTTCTGTAAGCAGTTTAATGCCCGTACCCAAGATAAAATGGGTCAGGTATTGCCTGTTTTGATTACTGTTTTCTCTGACAAATCTTTTGAATTCGTAGTAAAAACTCCTCCAGCTGCAAATATGCTGATCGAGGCTGCGAAAATCAAAGGAGGATCGGCAGAACCAAACAGGAAAAAAGTAGGATCAGTTACTTGGGATCAAGTAAAAGAAATTGCTGAGGTGAAAATGCCTGACTTAAACGCTTTCAAAGTAGAATCTGCCATGAAAATGATTGCAGGTACTGCTAGAAGTATGGGTATCACTGTTTCTGGTAAAGCCCCCTGGGAGGATTAATTTAAAAAAACTATGGCTAAGTTAACAAAAAAGCAAAAAGAAGCTCTTTCTAAGTACGACCCAAGCCAGCAGTACTCCCTAGAGGACGCTTCTTCCATCGTAAAGGATATTACCAATGCCAAATTTGATGCTTCTGTAGATCTAGATATCCGTTTGGGTGTAGATCCTAGAAAAGCTGATCAAATGGTAAGAGGTGTGGTTGCATTACCACACGGAACTGGTAGAGATGTCAAAGTACTTGTACTTTGTACTCCTGACAAGGAAGAGGAAGCTAGAGAAGCTGGTGCAGATTATGTAGGTCTGGATGACTACATAGCCAAAATAGAAGGTGGATGGACTGACATTGATGTCATCATCACAATGCCTAACGTTATGGCGAAAGTAGGTAGATTAGGTAGGGTATTAGGACCAAGAGGTCTTATGCCAAATCCAAAATCCGGAACGGTTACCTTAGAAGTAGGTAAGGCTGTTAAAGAAGTAAAAGCTGGTAAAATCGACTTTAAAGTAGATAAGTTCGGTATCGTACACGCTAGTATAGGTAGAGTGTCTTTTGGTCCTGATAAAATTCAGGAAAATGCAAAAGAACTTATCAATACAATTTACAAGCTGAAGCCAGTCTCTTCTAAAGGAACTTATTTCAAGAGCATACACTTGTCAAGTACTATGTCTCCTGGCATCAAAATAGATAAAGGAAGTATTCAAGGAATTTAATCATGACTAGAGAAGAAAAATTAGAAATAATCGAAGGTCTTACCGAGAAATTCAAAGAGAACCCTTATTTCTATATAACAGATGCATCGGGTTTCAATGTAGCGCAGGTAAATGCCTTCAGAAGAACTTGCTTTGATAGAGGTGTTGAGTACAAAGTGTACAAGAACACGCTTATTAAAAAAGCTCTAGAGAACTTAGATGGTGATTTTGAAGAGCTTTCTTCAAACGCCCTAAAAGGATTTTCTGGAATTATATTTTCAAAAGAAGTAGGTAATCTACCTGCTAAAGTTCTTTTGGACTTCAGAAAGAAAATAGGAAAAAAAGAAACAAGACCTGTCTTCAAGGGTGCTTCCATTGACGCTGATGTGTTCGTGGGTGAAAATCAATTAGAGATGCTCTCTAACTTGAAATCTAAGCAAGAACTTGTAGGAGACGTAATCATGCTTCTTCAATCTCCAGCGAAAAATCTTATTTCTGCACTTCAGAGTGGACAGAATACTATTGCTGGACTTGTTCAGACTCTTTCTGAAAAAGAATAATCATAATCAAATCATTAAGTAAAAATCAACAATTTAAATATTAATAAAATGGCAGATCTTAATCAACTTGCTGAGCAGTTAGTAAACTTGACTGTAAAAGAAGTAAAAGAATTGGCTGATATATTGAAGGATAACTACGGAATCGAGCCAGCTGCTGCTGCAGTAGCTGTTGCTGGTCCAGGTGCTGGCGGTGCTGGTGCTGCCGAAGTTGAAGAAAAAACTTCATTCGACGTTGTCTTGAAAGCAGCTGGTGGTCAGAAATTGGCTGTAGTTAAGCTTGTTAAAGAATTAACAGGTCTTGGCTTGAAAGAAGCTAAAGAATTGGTTGACAGTGCTCCAAAGGCAGTGAAAGAAGGTATCGCAAAAGACGAAGCTGAAGGCTTGAAAAAGTCTCTGGAAGAAGCTGGTGCTGAAGTAGAGATCAAGTAATTTGAATAACCTTTCCTTTTAGGATAAGGTTATGAGCTTAGACCTGACTATAATAAGTCAGGTCTTTTCCTGTTTGTGCACAGAATTAAAATTGCACTATTCTAAGCGAAACTTGTCGCTTTCTATTATTAATTTTCACTAAAAACATATACTGCCTTGGCTATCCAGAATCAAACCGTAAGGAAAAGTTTCTCATCTATTAAGGTAGTCAAAGACTATCCGGATTTCTTAGATATCCAACTTCAATCTTTCAAAGACTTTTTTCAACTTGATACTCCTGCTGAAAGAAGAAGACAAGATGGTCTTTTCAAGGTGTTCTCTGAAAATTTCCCAATCTCAGATTCTAGGGAAAATTTCACCCTTGAGTTTATTGACTACACTGTAGATCCGCCTAAATATAGCGTTGGAGAATCCATCGACAGAGGTCTTACTTATTCTGTCCCTCTTAAAGCTAAACTTCGTTTGCTTTGTCACGATGAAGATAATGAGGATTTTGAAACTATTGAACAGGAAGTTTTCTTAGGAAATCTACCTTATATGACTGAAAAAGGATCATTTGTAATAAATGGTGCTGAACGTGTCATCGTGTCTCAACTGCATAGGTCTCCGGGTGTATTTTTTGCGCAAAGTAAGCATACCAATGGTACCAAGCTTTATTCTGCTAGAATTATTCCTTTCAAAGGAAGCTGGATAGAATTTGCTACCGATATTAATAATGTCATGTATGCATACATTGACAGAAAGAAAAAATTCCCGGTAACAACCTTATTGAGGGCTATTGGTTATGGTTCGGATAAGCAGATATTGGATTTATTTGGTCTTTCTGAAGAAATTGATGCTACTAAAAGCAACCTTAAAAAGGTCATCGGAAGAAAATTGGCAGCCCGTGTTTTGAAAACTTGGGTAGAAGACTTTGTGGATGAGGATACTGGTGAGGTTGTTTCCATCGATAGAAATGAAGTGCTTCTGGAAAGAGATTCTATTCTTACCGAAGAGGATATGGAAATGATCTTGGATTCAGGTTCAAAATCTATTATTCTTCATAGGGAAGATGTGAACGTGGCAGATTTTTCAATTATCTACAATACGCTTCAAAAAGATAATTCTAACTCTGAAAAAGAAGCTGTTGAAGTTATTTATAGACAGTTAAGAAATACTGAAGCTCCAGATGAATCAACTGCAAGGGAAGTAATCCATGGATTGTTTTTCTCTGACAAAAGATATGATTTAGGGGAAGTAGGTAGATATAGAATTAATAAAAAATTAGGTCTTGATATTGATTCTGATAAGATTGTATTAACTACTGAAGATATTATCAATATCGTAAAGTATCTGATAGGACTTATCAACTCCAAAGCTGTAGTCGATGATATTGATCACTTGAGCAACAGAAGAGTTAGAACAGTAGGTGAGCAACTTTACAGTCAGTTCGGTGTAGGTCTTGCGAGAATGGCAAGAACCATCAGAGAAAGAATGAATGTAAGAGATAACGAAGATTTCAAGCCTGTTGATTTGATCAATGCAAGGACTTTGTCTTCCGTCATCAATTCATTCTTTGGAACGAATCAACTTTCTCAATTTATGGATCAAACCAACCCTCTTGCGGAATTGACGCACAAAAGAAGGTTGTCTGCTTTAGGTCCAGGTGGTCTTTCTAGAGAAAGAGCTGGTTTTGAGGTTCGTGATGTTCACTATACTCACTATGGTAGGTTGTGTACTATTGAAACACCTGAGGGACCAAACATTGGATTGATTTCCTCTCTTTGTGTACACTCAAAAGTAAACTCCATGGGCTTCCTTGAGACTCCTTACAGAAAAGTAAAGGATGGGAAGGTAAGTATGAGTGAAGAGGATATTGTATTCTTGACTGCTGAGGAAGAAGACGACAATTACATTGCACAGGCAAATGCACCTTTGGATAGCAAAGGTAACTTCATAAATGAAAAGGTTAAAGCTAGATTTGAAGGTGACTTCCCCGTGTTGGAGCCTAATGAAATTAGCTATATGGATATTGCACCAAACCAAATTGTTTCTGTTGCTGCATCTTTGATTCCATTCTTGGAACATGATGATGCTAACAGGGCTTTGATGGGATCAAACATGCAGCGTCAAGCTGTTCCGTTGTTGAAAGCAGAATCTCCAATAGTAGGTACTGGACTTGAAGGGAAAGCTGCCAGGGACAGTAGGTCACTCGTTTTAGCTGAGGCTGATGGTGTAATTGACTATGTGGATGCAACCAAAATCACCGTTAAATACGATTTATCTGACGATGAATTATTGGTTAACTTCAGTGATCAATATAAAACATATGACCTAATTAAATTTAGAAGGACCAACCAAGATACTACTATCAACCTTACCCCTTTGGTGTTGAAAGGTGAGAAAGTAACAAAAGGTCAGGTTCTAGTAGAAGGATATTCAACCAATAGAGGTGAATTGGCACTTGGGAAAAACCTTAAGGTTGCCTATATGCCTTGGCAGGGATATAACTTTGAGGATGCAATTGTAATTTCTGAGAGGGTAGTACGAGAAGATGTATTTACTTCTATACACATAGAAGAATTTCAGTTAGAAGTGAGAGACACCAAAAGAGGTGAAGAAGAGCTTACATCTGAAATTCCTAACGTTTCGGAAGAAGCAGTTAAAAACCTTGATGAAAATGGTATCATAAGAATTGGTGCTGAAGTAAAAGAAGGTGATATTATCATTGGTAAGATCACTCCGAAAGGTGAAACAGATCCTACTCCTGAAGAGAAGCTTTTAAGAGCGATTTTTGGAGATAAGGCAGGAGATGTAAAAGATGCTTCTTTGAAAGCTTCTCCATCTTTAAATGGTGTTGTGATCGAAACCAAACTGTTCTCTAGGCCTAAAAAGGACAAAGATTTAAGAGCTAAATCAAAAGCTGAAGTTGAAAAGCTTAAAGGTCAGTACGCGAAAGATCTTTTGGGTATAAGAGCTAAAATGATCAACAAGTTGATTTCATTATTGGATGGTAAAACATCACAAGGTGTCAAACATAAATTTGGCGATGAAATCATAAGTAAAGGGATGAAGTTTAATGCGAAGAACATTGAGCAAAATTTATTCCCTGCTAAGAATCCATATAGAGACGAGTCAAATTACAATGTCCCTGAAGAGGCAAACCTGATTTCAGATATCATTTTGGATGATTGGAGTGAAGACGCTTACACCAATGAGTTGATTCAAAAGCTTGTTAAGAATTACGTGAATTCCAGAAATGAAATTTCAGGTAAGTTCAAGAGAGAGAAGTTCACCTTAGAAGTAGGAGATGAACTTCCAGCTGGAATTGTTCAATTGGCAAAAGTTTACATAGCCAAGAAGAGAAAGCTTAAAGTAGGTGATAAAATGGCGGGCCGTCACGGAAACAAAGGTATTGTAGCTCGTATCGTAAGAGATGAGGATATGCCATTCTTGGAAGATGGAACACCAATGGATATCGTGTTGAACCCTCTAGGTGTACCTTCTAGGATGAACATTGGCCAGATCTATGAGACTGTTTTGGCTTGGGCTGGGTTGAAGCTTGATAAAAAGTATGCTACACCAATCTTTGATGGGGCTACTATGGAAGAGGTTTCTGCAGAGCTTGATAAAGCTGGTTTGCCGGCATATGGCAGGACCTATCTTTATGATGGACTCACAGGTAAGAAGTTTGATCAGCCGGTAACAGTAGGTATTACCTATATGTTGAAGCTAGGTCACTTGGTAGATGATAAGATGCACGCAAGGTCTATTGGTCCATATTCATTGATTACTCAGCAGCCATTGGGTGGTAAAGCACAATTTGGTGGACAGAGATTTGGTGAGATGGAGGTATGGGCATTGGAAGCATTCGGTGCGTCTCATGTTCTTCAGGAAATACTTACTGTAAAATCTGATGACGTGGTGGGTAGAGCTAAAGCGTACGAAGCTATTGTGAAAGGAGAGAACCTTCCGAAACCAAATATTCCGGAATCTTTCAACGTACTCGTTCACGAGCTGAGAGGCTTGGCACTTGAAATTACCCTTGATTAATTTAAATTAAATGGGCCGAAAGGCCCTTCACATACTCTTCGACAATTATGGCGTTCAGAAAAAACAAAAAACTAAACAACGACTTCTCAAGAGTCACTATTAGTTTGGCCTCTCCAGAATCTATTCTGGATAGTTCACATGGTGAAGTGACGCAGCCCGAAACAATCAACTACAGAACTTACAAACCAGAAATGGGCGGTTTGTTCTGCGAAAGAATTTTCGGTCCTGTTAAAGATTGGGAATGTCATTGTGGTAAATATAAGCGCATAAGATATAAAGGTATCATCTGTGACAGATGTGGTGTTGAAGTGACTGAAAAGAAAGTAAGAAGAGAGCGTATGGGGCACATCGAATTGGTGGTTCCTGTTGCTCATATCTGGTATTTTAAGTCTCTTCCTAACAAAATAGGTTATTTGCTAGGTCTTCCTACCAAAAAACTTGATCAGATTGTATACTATGAAAGATATGCTGTAATCCACCCAGGAATCAAAGCTGAGGATGGAATTCAGTACTTAGACTTTTTGACTGAGGACGAGTATTTGGATATCATGGACAAGCTTCCAAAAGAAAACCAAATGCTTGATGATGATGATCCTAATAAGTTCATCGCTAAAATGGGTGCTGAAGCAATTGAGATGTTGTTGGCAAGATTGGATCTTGATGACCTCTCTTACAGCCTAAGACACCAAGCAGCTACAGATACTTCTCAACAAAGAAAAGCTGAGGCCTTGAAAAGGTTGAAAGTGGTAGAGGCATTCAGAGACGCAAGAACAAGGATTGAAAATCGTCCAGAGTGGATGGTCGTAAGAATGGTTCCGGTTATTCCACCGGAATTGAGACCATTGGTGCCTTTGGATGGTGGTAGATTCGCTACATCTGATTTGAATGATCTTTATAGAAGGGTTATTATCCGTAATAACCGTTTGAAAAGATTGATAGATATCAAGGCTCCTGAGGTGATCTTGAGAAACGAAAAGAGAATGTTGCAGGAAGCTGTGGATTCTTTATTTGATAACTCAAGAAAAGTCAATGCTGTAAGATCCGATGGTAACAGAGCTTTGAAATCACTTTCTGATATGTTGAAAGGGAAACAAGGTCGTTTCCGTCAAAATCTTTTGGGTAAAAGGGTTGATTACTCTGGCCGTTCTGTAATTGTAGTTGGACCTGAGTTGAAACTTCATGAATGTGGTTTGCCTAAAAATATGGCGGCCGAACTATTCAAACCTTTTATTATCAGAAAACTGATCGAAAGAGGTATTGTAAAGACAGTAAAGTCAGCCAAGAAAATTGTAGATCGTAAAGATCCAGTTGTTTGGGATATTTTGGAAAATGTACTTAAAGGACATCCGGTTCTTTTAAACCGTGCCCCAACCCTACACAGATTGGGTATTCAAGCATTTCAGCCAAAATTGATCGAAGGAAAAGCGATACAATTGCACCCATTGGTTTGTACTGCATTCAACGCCGATTTTGATGGTGATCAAATGGCAGTTCACGTTCCACTTGGACACGAAGCCATTTTGGAAGCATCTACATTAATGCTTTCTTCTCATAATATCCTCAACCCTGCAAATGGGGCTCCTATTACTGTTCCGTCTCAGGATATGGTTTTGGGTCTTTATTATGTAACAAAAGGGAAAAAATCTACTCCTGAAGAAATTGTTCTTGGAGAAGGAATGACATTCTTTGGTGTAGAAGAAGTTATCATAGCCTTGAATGAGGGCAGGATTTCCCAACACGCAAACATCAAGTGTAAAGTAAGTGTGAGGGATGAAAATGGTGAACTTTCCAATAAAATTATAGATACAGTTGCGGGTAGATTGATCTTCAATCAGTTTGTTCCTGAACAAGTAGGTTTTGTTAATGAGCTCTTGACCAAGAAAAAACTCCAGCAAATTATTTCTGAGGTAGTCAAAATCTGTGGTGTAGCAAGAACTGCTCAGTTCCTTGATGATATCAAACATCTTGGATTCCAAATGGCTTACACAGGTGGACTTTCAATGGGATTGAACGACGTTATTATTCCAGAAGAGAAAGATCCTTTGATTGCTAAAGCAAAAGAAGAAGTTGAACAAGTGGTAAATAACTACCAGTTTGGTTTGATTACTGACAATGAGAGATACAATCAGGTAATTGACATCTGGACCAGAACCAACTCCAATTTGACCAATATTTTGATGCGTCAAATGGAAGAGGATAAGCAAGGTTTCAATGCAATCTACATGATGATGCACTCTGGAGCTAGGGGTTCAAGAGAACAAATCCGTCAGCTCGGGGGGATGAGGGGACTAATGGCCAAGCCGCAGAAAAACCTTCAAGGTTCTGTTGGTGAAATCATTGAAAACCCAATTCTATCCAATTTTAAAGAAGGTCTTGATGTATTGGAATACTTTATTTCAACCCACGGTGCCCGTAAAGGTCTTGCAGATACTGCATTGAAGACAGCGGATGCTGGTTACTTGACAAGACGTCTTGTTGATGTAGCGCAGGATATGATCGTGTCTGAAGAAGATTGTGGTACATTGAGAGGTCTTGTTGTTTCTGCATTAAAAGATAATGATGAAATCGTAGAACCTCTATCTGAAAGAATTTTGGGTAGGGTGTCTGTACATGACGTATACGATCCAATTTCTGAAGAACTTATTGTTTCTGCAGGTGTTGAGATCACAGAGGAAATAGCTAAAATAGTTGATGAATCAGCTATAGAAGAAGTCGAAATCAGATCAGTTTTGACTTGTGAGACCAGAAGAGGTGTTTGCGGTAAGTGTTATGGCCGTAACCTAGCCACTGGCGGCATGGTTCAAAATGGTGAATCTGTTGGAGTTATTGCTGCTCAATCAATCGGTGAACCTGGTACACAGTTGACGCTAAGAACATTCCACGTGGGTGGTACAGCTTCTAACATTTCTGCTGAATCAAACATCATTGCCAAATTTGAAGGTATTGTTGAGTTTGAAGAAGAATTGAGATGGATAGAAACTACCAACAAAGATGGAGAGCCAGTTTCAATCGTCATGGGTAGGTCTGGTGAAATAAAAATCAATGATGTGAAATCTGGTAAAGTTCTGGTTTCTAACCACGTACCATATGGAGCTACTTTGAATGTAAAAGACGGTCAAAAAATTGGTAAAGGAGAATCACTTTGTACTTGGGATCCATACAATGCCGTTATTCTGTCAGAATTTGACGGTAGTGTGGAGTTTGATTCGATACTCCAAGGTATTACCTTCAAGGAGGTAGTAGATGATCAGACTGGATACAGAGAAAAAGTAATTATTGATACCAAAGATAAAACGAAGAATCCAGCTGTAGTTGTAAACTATGGTGGAGAGGAATCTAAGTCATACAATATTCCTGTTGGAGCTCACCTTTCTGTAGAAGAAGGTGAAAAAGTTCGAGCAGGACAAATCTTGGTGAAAATTCCGAGATCAGTAGGTAAAACACGAGATATTACTGGAGGTCTTCCAAGAGTAACTGAATTGTTTGAGGCAAGAAACCCTTCCAACCCGGCGGTTGTTTCTGAGATTGACGGTGTGGTTACTTATGGAGGTATCAAGCGTGGAAATAGAGAAATTTTCATCGAATCTAAAGATGGGGTTAAGAAGAGATACATGGTATCCCTTTCCAAGCATATCTTGGTTCAGGAAAATGACTTTATCAGAGCTGGTGAACCACTATCCGATGGAGCAATCACTCCAAACGATATCCTTTCTATCAAAGGTCCTACTGCTGTTCAGGAATATCTTGTCAATGAAATTCAGGAAGTTTACAGACTTCAAGGTGTGAAAATCAACGATAAACACATTGAGGTAATAGTAAGCCAAATGATGCAGAAAGTCGAAATTTTGGATGCTGGAGATACCAATTTCCTTCAAAACCAAATCGTAGACAAATGGGCGTTTAGAGAAGAGAATGATAACATTTTGGATAAAAAAGTTGTCATGGATGCAGGTGATTCTTCTACACTTAAACCGGGAATGATTGTGACAGCCCGAAGACTTAGGGACGAAAACTCTAGTCTGAAGCGTAAGGATATGAAGCTTGTACAGGTAAGAGATGCTGAAACAGCTGTATCGAAACCTACACTTCAAGGTATTACTGCAGCTTCCTTAGGTACCGAAAGCTTTATATCAGCGGCTTCTTTCCAAGAGACTACTAAGGTGTTGAGTGAAGCTGCCATTAGAGGTAAGCGTGACGAATTGTTGGGATTGAAAGAGAATGTGATCGTTGGTCACCTCATCCCTGCAGGAACAGGTCAAAGACGTATTCAAAACATCATTGTCGGTTCTCAGGATGATTATGATAGACTTTCAGGAGAAAAAGAAAGATCTATGAAAAAGTCCAAAGAGTCAGTTAAGTAAATAGAGATTTGTAATAATAATTAAAAGGCCTGTAGACTACAGGCCTTTTTTAATCAAATGTATCGAGATATGGAAGACGATAAAATACCAAACAATTCTCCGGATCAGCAGATCAACGTGGAATTGCCAGAAGAAATAGCTGAAGGTATCTATTCAAACCTTGCGATGATAGCACACAGTAATTCTGAATTCGTGGTTGATTTCATCAGACTTATGCCAGGAGTACCTAAGGCTAAAGTCAAATCTAGGATAATAATGACTCCCGATCATGCCAAAAGGTTACTAGCAGCATTGAAGGATAATATCAGTAAATATGAAGCCGCTTTTGGGAAAATCGAAAGTGGTTCAGAAGGACCAAGTTTCCCAATGAATTTTGGGGGGACTTTCGGTGAAGCCTAATAAAATATAACAGCTTAATTTTGTTTGTTTTACCTATTTGGCTACCTTTGCAGTCCAAAATTCACAAGTTTAAGGAAGTTAAATTAATTTTATCTATTAAATGCCTACTATACAACAGTTAGTAAGAAAAGGTAGAACCACTCTTGAGACCAAATCCAAGTCTAGAGCTTTGGATGCATGTCCTCAAAGAAGAGGTGTATGTACAAGGGTGTACACTACCACTCCAAAGAAGCCTAACTCCGCTATGAGAAAAGTAGCTAGGGTAAGGTTGACAAATGGTAAAGAGGTCAATGCCTACATTCCAGGTGAAGGTCACAATCTACAGGAGCACTCGATCGTCTTGATCAGAGGTGGTCGTGTGAAGGATCTTCCGGGTGTGCGTTACCACATTATCAGAGGTGCACTGGATACTGCAGGAGTAAAAGACCGTAAGCAAGGTCGTTCTAAGTACGGTGCTAAGCGTCCAAAGGCCGGCGCAGCAAAAAAATAATTGATTAAAAACATTACAAGAAAATGAGAAAAGCGAAACCAAAGAAGAGATATATTCTTCCTGATCCAAAGTTCAACGATACTTTGGTAACGAAGTTCGTTAACTGCCTGATGGTGGATGGTAAGAAGAGTATTGCTTACAAAATCTTCTACGATGCAATCGAGAAGGTTGAAGAAAAAGTAGGTGAGAACGGTCTTGAGGTTTGGAAAAAAGCGCTTAACAATATTACTCCAGCTGTAGAGGTGAAGAGTCGTAGGGTTGGTGGTGCTACATTCCAGGTTCCAATGGAAGTTAGACCTGAAAGAAAAGTGTCTCTAGGTATCAAGTGGATGATCACTTATGCCAGAAAAAGAGGTGAGAAGACCATGATGGATAGACTTGCAGGTGAAATCATTTCCGGTGCTAAAGGAGAAGGTGCAGCTGTGAAGAAAAAAGACGATACCCATAGAATGGCAGAAGCGAATAAAGCATTCTCACACTTTAGATTTTAATTGATAATGGCTAGAGATTTAAGATACACTAGGAACATTGGAATTGCAGCACACATTGATGCTGGAAAAACAACTACTACAGAAAGGATTCTTTTTTATTCAGGTGTCAGTCACAAAATAGGTGAAGTTCATGATGGAGCTGCTACTATGGACTGGATGGCTCAGGAGCAGGAGAGAGGTATTACCATTACTTCTGCCGCTACTACAGTTTTCTGGAATTACAGAGAACAGAAGTATCAAATCAACATCATTGATACCCCAGGTCACGTTGACTTCACTGTAGAAGTTAACAGGTCATTAAGGGTATTGGATGGTCTTGTATTTTTATTTAGTGCTGTTGATGGTGTTGAGCCACAATCAGAGACTAACTGGAGACTTGCAGATAATTATAAAGTTGCTCGTATTGGTTTCGTTAACAAAATGGACCGTGCAGGAGCTAACTTCCTTGAAGTTTGTAAACAAGTGAAAGAAATGTTGGGAAGTCATGCAGTTCCTTTGCAGCTTCCTATAGGCGCCGAAGATAAATTCAGAGGTGTAGTTGATTTGATCAACAACAGAGCTATCGTTTGGAATGAGGATGATTTCGGAATGACTTTCGAAGAGGTTCCAATTCCAGAAGATATGAAGGAAGAAGTTGCTCAGTATAGAGAATATCTTCTAGAGTCAGTAGCTGAATTTGACGAATCTTTGATGGAGAAATTTTTCGAAGATTCAGAATCAATTACTGAAGCTGAAATTCTTGCAGCACTTAGAGAGGCTACTATTCAAATGAAAGTAGTCCCGATGGTCTGTGGTTCATCTTTTAAAAATAAAGGTGTGCAGACTATGCTTGATCTCGTGATGGAATTATTGCCTTCTCCATTGGATAAGGATGATATTTTTGCTCATGAATTAGATAGCGAAGAAAGAAACGTTAGAATAACTCCAAATGAGAGTGAGCCTTTTACCGGATTAGCATTCAAAATTGCTACAGATCCTTTTGTAGGCCGCCTTTGTTTCGTTAGAGCGTATTCTGGTGTTCTTGAGTCAGGTTCTTATGTATATAATAGCCGTTCAGGTAATAAAGAGCGTATTTCTAGAGTGTTCCAAATGCATGCCAACAAGCAGAATCAGATCCCTAGATTACAAGCTGGTGATATTGGTGCAGTAGTTGGTTTTAAAGATATCAAAACAGGTGATACGCTTTGTGACGAAAGCCGCAAAGTAGTATTGGAATCAATGATTTTCCCAGAGCCGGTTATCGGATACGCAATTGAGCCTAAAACTCAAGCTGATGTTGACAAACTAGGTATGGCCATCGCAAAACTTGTTGAAGAAGATCCAACTCTTGTAGTAAATACAGACCACGAAACTGGTCAGACTATCTTGAGAGGTATGGGTGAGCTTCACTTGGATATCATCATTGATCGTTTGAAAAGAGAATTCAAAGTTGAAATCAACCAAGGTGCTCCTCAGGTTGCTTATAAAGAAGCTTTGTTTGCAAACGTTGAACACAAAGAAGTTTACAAAAAACAATCAGGTGGTAAAGGTAAATTTGCCGATATCGTGTTTGAACTTGGACCAAAAGAAGCTGATGCAGAAAGTGGTGAAATCAAACCAGGACTTGACTTTGTAAACGGAATTGTTGGTGGTGTGATTCCTAAGGAATTTATTCCTGCAATTCAGAAAGGTTTCAATGAGGCTATGAAAAATGGACCTCTTGCTGGCTATCCAGTAGAAGCTATGCGAGTACGATTATTTCACGGATCCTTCCATGATGTCGATTCTGATGCACTTTCTTTTGAATTGGCAGCAAGAATTGGATTCAAAGAAGCAGCTAAAAAAGCGAAACCACAATTACTTGAGCCTATCATGGCAGTAGACGTGGTTACTCCGGATGAATATACAGGTCCTATTACTGGTGATTTGAATAGAAGAAGAGGTTTGATGAAAGGTATGGATACTAAAGGTACTTCTACCGTAGTTAAAGCTAGTGTTCCTCTTTCAGAGTTATTCGGTTACGTTACGGATTTGAGAACCATCACATCTGGAAGAGCAACCGCATCACTTACATTCTCTCACTATGAGCCTGTGCCAAATAACATTGCTGAAACTGTTATTGCAAAAGTTAAAGGTGAGAAAGCCTAAATCTTAGAAGAAAATGAATCAAAAAATCAGAATAAAACTAAAATCATACGATCACACATTGGTGGATAAGTCATCAGAAAAGATCGTAAAGGCGGTTAAATCTACCGGTGCTATTGTGGTAGGGCCAATTCCTTTGCCAACTAAAAAGGAAAAATTCACCGTGTTGAAATCACCACACGTTAACAAAAAAGCAAGAGATCAATATCAACTTTGTACATACAAAAGATTGGTAGATATCTATAGCAATAGTTCAAAAACTGTTGATGCTTTGATGAAAATCGAACTTCCAAGTGGGGTAGATGTTGAAATCAAAGTCTGACATAGCTTTAGAACATTATTAAACGAAAACCTGTCCGCATTAATGGATAGGTTTTTCTTTTGTATTTGAATAAAAAAAAGATTGAGAACTGCATTGAGATATTGTTCTCCTTTCAAATTCCAAATTTATTTTCGTAAATATTTGAAAATATTATAGTTGGGGTTTGCTAGGCGAATTATAATTTCTAACTTTGCAGTCCTTAAAAAGCACCCATCTGCTTAAGCACTTGGGTTTCAAGATTATTATATAACAGAAGATGTCTGGAATAATAGGTAAAAAAGTAGGAATGACTAGTATTTTCAGTGCCGATGGACGTAATGTCGCATGCACGCTAATAGAAGCTGGTCCTTGCGTAGTGACGCAAGTAAAAAATGTTGAAACAGACGGGTACAAAGCTGTTCAATTGGCGTATGGTGAGCGTAAGGAGAAGAACACTCCTAAGCCACTTATCGGGCACTTCAAAAAGGCCGGTACTACGCCAAAACAGAAAGTTGTTGAATTCAGGGACTTTAGGGTCGAATTCGAAGGTCAGGTTGATCTTGGAAAAACTGTTGAAGCTGGTCAAGTATTCGTAGAAGGTGACTTCGTCGATGCAATCGGAACTTCAAAAGGTAAAGGTTTCCAAGGTGTAGTTAAAAGGCATGGTTTTGCTGGTGTCGGTGGTCAAACTCACGGTCAGCACAACAGAGCAAGACACCCAGGATCTATTGGTGCTTGTTCATGGCCTTCAAGAGTATTCAAAGGTATGAGAATGGCTGGTAGAACAGGTGGTGACAGGGTTAAAGTAATTAACCTTAGAGTCTTGAAAATCTATCCAGATAAAAACTTGCTATTAGTGAGTGGCTCTGTTCCTGGTCCAAAAAATTCTTTCGTTATTCTAGAGAAGTAAGCATATGGAATTAGCAGTATTAAAACAAAACGGAGAAGACACAGGTAGAAAGATCACTCTTTCTGATGACATTTTCGCCATTGAGCCTAATGATCATGCGATCTATCTGGATGTGAAACAATATTTGGCCAACCAGAGACAAGGTACTCATAAAGCCAAAGAAAGAAATGAAATTGCTGGATCTACTAAAAAGATCAAAAAGCAAAAAGGTACTGGCGGTGCTAGAGCAGGTTCTATTAAATCGCCTTTGTTCAAAGGTGGTGGTAGAGTGTTTGGTCCAAGACCAAGGAACTACTCTTTCAAACTCAATAAAAAGTTAAAGCAATTGGCAAGAAAGTCAGCTTTATCTTACAAGGCCAAGGAAAATGGTTTGACAGTATTGGAAAATGTATCCTTTGATACTACCAAGACTAAGAACTATGTAGCCTTTTTGAACGGATTAGCCCTAGCTGATAAAAAGACGCTGTTGGTGCTTCCTGAAAACAATACACACGTGTATTTATCTAGCAGGAATTTACCAAAAGCAAAAGTAATCACCGTTGAAAGTATCAATACCTATGAATTGCTTAATGCAGATAATTTGGTGTTGTGTGAAGGTTCAGTAAGTAAGTTGGAAACCCTTTTATTGCAGTAAGAAAATGGATATACTAAAAAAACCTTTGATTACGGAAAAGATTTCTGCTATGAACGAACAAGGAATCTATGGATTCATTGTTGAGAAAAAAGCTTCAAAGCCAGAAATCAAAAAGGCCGTTGAGAAAATGTATGATGTCAAAGTGGTTGAAATACGTACCATGAGGTATGCAGGTAAGCCAAAGACAAGATATACAAAGACTAAAATTGTATCCGGATTCAGCAATGCCTTCAAGAAGGCTATCGTACAGGTGGCTGAGGGTGATATTATTGATTTTTACGGAGAAATTTAATTGAATCATAATCATGGCAGTTAAAAAATTAAAGCCTGTAACCCCAGGAACCAGATTTAGAGTTGCTCCAGCGTTTGACGAAATTACAAAGTCAACGCCAGAGAAAACTTTATTGGCTCCTAGGTCTAAGTCAGGCGGTAGAAATAGTTCAGGAAAAATGACTACCAGGTATATCGGTGGTGGTCATAAGCAGAGATATAGAATCATCGATTTCAAAAGGGATAAATTTGATGTACCAGCTGTAGTGAAAGCTATAGAGTACGATCCAAACAGAACCGCAAGAATCGCTCTTTTATATTACAAAGATGGAGCAAAAGCTTACATCATCGCTCCACAAGGATTGGTCGTTGATCAAGAAATCGTAGCAGGTGATTCTGTAGCTCCTGAAGTAGGTAACGCAATGAGAATAATCAATATTCCGTTGGGTACTATCGTTCACAACATTGAGCTGAAGCCTGGTAAAGGTGGTGCCCTAGCAAGAAGTGCTGGAGGTTATGCTCAAGTAGTAGCGAGAGATGGGAAATATGTTACAATCAAATTGCCTTCAGGTGAAATGAGACTTGTTCTCGGAACTTGTATGGCAACTGTTGGAATTGTTTCTAATGGAGACCATATGAACGTTGTCTTAGGTAAAGCTGGTAGAAAACGTTGGTTAGGAAGAAGACCAAGGACAAGAGGTGTAGCCATGAACCCAGTAGATCACCCAATGGGTGGTGGTGAAGGTCGCTCTTCAGGTGGTCATCCGAGATCTAGAACAGGCTTACTTTCTAAAGGTAAGAAAACAAGATCTCGTAAAAAGTATTCTAACAAATTCATCATCAGTAAAAGAACCAAGTAATTATGGCACGTTCATTAAAAAAAGGCCCTTATATAGAGCATCACTTGGCGAAAAAAGTAGATGTAATGAACGAATCTGGGAAAAAGTCTGTGATCAAGACTTGGTCAAGGAGATCTATGATTTCCCCGGATTTCGTAGGTCATACCTTTGCTGTGCATAATGGTAATAAATTCATACCTGTTTTTGTAACTGACAACATGGTCGGTCACAAATTGGGAGAATTTGCACCTACTAGAAATTTCAGAGGTCATATCGCCAAAAAAGATAAAGGAAAGAGATAATCATGGAAGCAGTAGCAAGATTAAATAACGTTCCTACTTCTACTCGCAAAATGCGATTGGTAGCTGACCTCGTGAGAGGTAAAAGAGTAGGACATGCATTAAGCATATTGAAGTTCACCCCCAATCATGGTGCAATCAGGTTGGAGAAGCTTCTACTTTCTGCAGTTGCCAACTGGCAGGCTAAAAATCCAGATGAAAAATTGGAAGAGGCTGACCTTTATGTAAAAACCATTTTTGTAGATGGTGGACGCATGTTGAAAAGACTAAGACCAGCTCCGCAAGGTAGGGCACATAGAATTCGTAAAAGATCAAATCATGTAACCCTTATTGTTGATTCTTTCAACAGTACAGAAGTTACCGCTGATGAAGTAGAAACAACTGAAAAATCTAATTAAAATCAGACTATGGGACAAAAAGTTAACCCTATTGGTTTTAGGCTTGGTGTTATCAAAGGTTGGGACTCCAATTGGTATGGAGGTAAAGACTTCGCTGAAAAGTTGTATGAAGATCAACAAATCAGGAAGTATGTACTTGCCAGAATTCCAAAAGGAGGCATCTCCAAGGTGATCATTGAAAGAACCTTGAAGAGAATCACCCTTACAATTCATACCGCTCGTCCGGGAGTTGTAATTGGTAAAGGTGGTGCCGAAGTTGATAAACTTAAAGAGGAACTCAAAAAATTGACTAACAAAGATGTTCAGATCAATATTTTTGAAATCAAAAGACCAGAACTTGATGCCAAATTGGTAGGTGAGTCAATTGCACAGCAATTGCAAGCCCGTATCTCTTTTAGAAGAGCTATGAAGCAATCTATCGCTGCATCTATGAGAGTAGGAGCGGAAGGTATCAAAATCAAACTTTCAGGAAGACTTGGAGGTGCTGAAATGGCAAGATCTGAAATGTACAAAGAAGGAAGAATTCCTTTGCATACACTAAGAGCTGACATAGATTATGCTATTTCCGAAGCCAATACTGTTTACGGAATTATAGGGATCAAAGTATGGATCTTTAAAGGCGAAGTATACGGTAAAAGAGACCTTTCTCCAAATGTTGGTGCTGCCAATGAGCCTAAGGGCGGTGGTAATGCTAGAGGAAAGAGAAGAGAAGGTGGTCCAAAGAGAAGAAAGAGAAATAACTAATTTCACCTTATAAGTGAGAAATCATGTTACAGCCAAAAAGAACTAAATATAGAAAAATGCACAAGGGTAGAGTCAAAGGACTTGCTCAAAGAGGGCACACGCTTTCTTTTGGCAACTTTGGTATCAAATCCCTTGAAGCAGGTTGGATAACGTCACGTCAGATCGAGGCAGCTCGTATTGCGATGACGAGAGCTATGAAAAGAGAAGGTCAGGTTTGGATCAGAATTTTCCCGGATAAGCCTATTACCAAAAAACCTGCAGAGGTTCGTATGGGTAAAGGTAAAGGTGCTCCTGAGTATTGGGTAGCGGTTATCAAGCCAGGAACAATCCTATTCGAAGCTACAGGTGTCAGTGTGGAAGTTGCGCAAGAAGCTTTGAGACTTGCACAGCAGAAACTACCAGTAAGTACAAAATTCGTAGTACGTAGAGATTACGTTGGATAATAAGAATTATGAAAAATTCAGAAATCAGATCACTTTCCGAAAGTGAAATCGTTGAGAGGTTAGCCTCTGAGAAGGAGAATCTTACCAAATTGAGGTTTGCTCATGCTATCTCTCCAATTGAGAATCCGAATAAAATAAAGGAGGCGAAGCGTAATGTAGCTAGACTACAAACGGCTTTGACTGAAAAAAAAATAGCTAAATAATACACAAATGGCTACTACTGAGAGAAATCTTCGAAAAGAAAGAATAGGAAAGGTAGTCAGCAACAAAATGGATAAGTCCATTACTGTTGCCGTAGAGAGAAGAGTGAAACACGCTATCTACGGTAAATTCGTTGCTAAGACTACAAAATTTATGGTTCATGATGAGAAAAATGATGCTAAGCAAGGCGATGTCGTCAAAATTAGTGAAACTCGTCCGCTGAGTAAGAACAAGCGTTGGAGATTAGTTGAAATAATTGAAAGAGCTAAGTAATTATGATACAACAAGAATCTAGACTAGGCGTAGCGGATAATTCAGGTGCTAAAGAAGTACTTGTGATCCGCGTGTTGGGAGGTACTGGTAAAAGGTATGCTTCCATAGGCGATAAGGTTGTAGTTACTGTTAAGTCAGCTCTATCTTCCTCCAGCATGAAAAAAGGTACCGTTTCAAAAGCGGTTATCGTGAGAACGAAGAAAGAAATCAGAAGAAAAGACGGCTCATATATCAGATTTGAAGATAATGCTGCTGTTCTTTTAAATAACAATGACGAGCCAAGAGGTACGCGTATATTCGGCCCAGTAGCGAGAGAGTTAAGAGAAAAGCAATTTATGAAAATTGTATCTTTGGCACCTGAAGTATTGTAATCATGGAAAGGAAATTTAATAAACAACCAAAATTGCATATCAGAACCGGTGATACTGTTAAAGTATTATCAGGTGATGACAAAGGTAAAACTGGTAATGTACTCTCTGTAAATCTTCAAAAAAGAAGAGCTTTCGTGGAAGGTATCAATATGGTGACCAAGCACGTGAAACCTACAGCTAACAATCCTCAAGGAGGAATTGAAAAAAGAGAAGCTTCTATTCATGTAAGTAACCTTATGTTGGTAGATCCAAAAACAGGTGAAGCTACTAGAACTGGTAGAAAAGCAGGAGAGAACGGAAAATTAGTTAGGTATTCTAAGAAAACTGGGGAGGTGATCAATGGCTAATCCTAGAGTTAAAGAAAGATATAATGCAGAGATAGTAGCTGCATTGAAGGAAAAGTTTCAGTACAGTTCTGTAATGCAAGTTCCTAAGTTGACCAAGATCGTGATTAACAAAGGTATTGGTGCTGCAGTAGCTGATAAGAAATTGGTAGATCAAGGTGTTGAAGAGCTTTCAATCATCGCAGGTCAAAGAGCAGTAGCTACAATAGCAAAAACTTCTGTTTCAAACTTTAAGTTGAGAGAAGGAATGCCTATCGGAGCAAAAGTTACCTTAAGAGGAGACAGAATGTATGAATTCTTGGACAGGTTGATGACTGTAGCTTTACCTAGGGTGAGAGATTTCAAAGGTATCAGCGATAAGGGTTTTGATGGAAGAGGTAACTACACTTTAGGTGTGACCGAACAAATCATTTTTCCTGAGATAAGCATTGATAAAGTAAATAGAATTTCTGGTATGGACATCACATTTGTGACGACTGCAAATACCGACGAAGAAAGCTATGCTCTTTTGAAAGCTTTTGGAATGCCTTTCGTTAACAAAAATAACCAAGATTAATTATGGCAAGAGAGTCACTTAAAGCACGCGAAAGAAAAAGAGAGCGCTTGGTAGCTAAATATGCTAAAAAGAGAGCTGAACTTAAAGCTGCAGGAGACTATGAGGCTTTGGATAAGTTACCAAGAAATTCCTCGGCGGTTAGATTACACAATAGATGTAAATTGACTGGTCGTCCTAAAGGATACATGAGGAAATTCGGAATCAACAGGGTTACATTTAGAGAAATGGCCTCTGCTGGTAAAATCCCTGGAGTCACAAAGTCTAGCTGGTAAAAAATAAACAAGAGTTTTTATTCTAAAAATCATTGTGTAACTTTGCACGCCCATTAAAGGGGCGTGTAGTTAGACTTATATAATTATGACTGATCCAATAGCTGATTATCTAACAAGATTAAGAAACGCCATAAAGGCGTCTCATAGAATCGTTGAGATACCTGCTTCTAATGTCAAGAAGGAGATCACGAAGGTGCTTCATGATAAAGGATACATTCAAAACTATAAATTTGATGAAAATGGCCCACAGGGTGTCATCAAAATAGCTTTGAAATACAATCCTTCTTCTAAGCAAAACGCCATCGTAAGCCTTAGCAGAATTAGCAAGCCAGGTTTGAGAAAATATGTAAAACATGAAGAATTGCCAAGAGTCATCAATGGTCTTGGTATTGCTATCATTTCAACTTCTAAAGGTATAATGACCGATAAAGAAGCCAGAACTGAGGGCGTTGGTGGAGAAGTACTTTGCTACGTATATTAATAGAACGTCATGTCAAGAATAGGTAAAAAACCAATAGATATACCGGCGGGTGTTACTGTAGACGTCACTTCTCATAATGAAGTGACTGTTAAAGGTCCCAAGGGTTCATTAAGTAGGGATGTGAATCCTGACATTACTGTTAAAGTCGAAGGCAATCAGGTGGTTGTTGACAGACCGACAGAATCAAAAAGACATAAATCTTTACACGGTCTTTACAGATCTTTGATCAATAACATGGTTATTGGTGTATCAGAAGGATACAAAAAAGAGCTGGAATTAGTGGGTGTAGGTTATAAGGCGTCTAACCAAGGTCAAGTTTTAGAACTTGCTTTAGGTTATTCACATAACATTTTCTTTGCTTTACCAGATACTATTTCTTTGAAAACAGAGACTCCTAAAGGTAAAAACCCTTTGGTTACTCTTGAAGGAATCGATAAGGAATTGGTAGGCCAAGTTGCTGCAAAAATCAAATCGTTACGTAAAGTTGAGCCTTACAAAGGTAAAGGTGTACGTTTCGTAGGTGAACAAATTAGACGTAAGGCTGGTAAAACTGCCGGTAAAAAATAATTAAGATGGCTTTTAATAAGAACTTAAGAAGACTTAGAATCAAGAAAGGTATTAGGAGAAAGATCTCTGGTACTGATTCAAGACCTCGTTTATCAGTATTTAAAAGCAATACTGGGATTTACGCACAATTGGTAGATGACCTTAAGGGTCATACTTTAGCACAGGCCTCTTCCAAAGAACTTGGAAATGCAAAGAATATTCAAGTTGCAGTCTCTAAAGAAGTTGGTAAAAAACTAGCTGAAAGAGCTGTTTCTAATGGTATCACTGACGTTGTTTTTGACAGAAGTGGATACTTATATCATGGTAATGTGAAAGCTCTTGCGGAAGGTGCAAGAGAAGGAGGCCTTAAATTTTAATCAGATATTATGTCTCAAGTTAAAAGAAAACCCATAAGGGCAACAGATACTGAACTTAAAGAAAAAGTAGTAGCTATCAACAGAGTAGCCAAAGTGGTGAAAGGTGGTAGAAGATTCTCTTTTTCTGCGATAGTAGTAGTTGGAGATGGCAATGGTGTAGTAGGTTACGGACTTGGTAAAGCCAACGAAGTTACAGATGCTATCACTAAAGGTATCGAAGATGCAAAGAAAAATCTTGTGAGGGTTCCGGTATTGAAAGGTACTATTCCTCATGAACAGTTAGGAAAATTTGGCGGTGGTTTTGTATTGATTAAACCAGCTTCACCAGGTACTGGTGTTATTGCTGGTGGTGCAATGCGTGCTGTGCTTGAAAGTGCTGGTGTTACAGATGTATTAGCCAAGTCCAAAGGTTCTTCCAACCCTCATAATGTTGTGAAGGCTACAATCGATGCGCTTGTACAGCTAAGAGATGCTATTGCTGTTTCTCAACAAAGAGGAGTTAAAATGTCAAAAGTTTTTAACGGTTAAGAAAATGGCAAAAGTTAAAGTAACTCAGATAAAGAGTATAATCAAGAGACCAAAAGATCAAAAAGCTACTATTATAGCAATCGGTCTTGGTAAGATTAACAGAACTGTGGAAGTTGAAAATACTCCTCAGATGGCTGGAATGATAAGGAAAGTAAGTCACCTTTTAAAAGTGGAGGAAGCTTAATCATGAAATTACATACATTGAAACCTGCTGAAGGTTCCATCAAATCAAGAAAAAGAATCGGACGTGGTCAGGGTTCTGGTAGAGGTGGTACTTCTACAAGAGGTCACAAAGGCGCCAAGTCTAGATCAGGTTATAAAACCAAGCTTGGATTTGAAGGTGGTCAAATGCCTCTTCAAAGAAGAATTCCTAAGTTCGGGTTTAAGAACTTGAACAGGATTGAATACAAGCCAATCAATCTAAACGCACTAGAAGAGCTAGCTAAAGCTGAGAACTTAGAAAGCATTACTTTGGAAACTTTAATCAATCATGGATTAGTTTCTAGAAAAGATGTTGTAAAAGTGTTAGGTAGAGGCGAACTTACAGCCAAATTAAATGTAAGTGCTCATTCTTTCTCTGCTTCCGCTATAGAAGCAATTGAAAAAGTAGGCGGAACAGTAAACAAGCTTTAAATAAATGAAAAAGTTTATCTCAACAGTTAAGAATATCTTTTCTATTGAAGATTTAAGAA
Source organism: Mongoliibacter ruber (assembly GCF_003003005.1). Lineage (GTDB taxonomy): Bacteria > Bacteroidota > Bacteroidia > Cytophagales > Cyclobacteriaceae > Mongoliibacter > Mongoliibacter ruber. The sequence goes on along the minus strand of NZ_PVTR01000008.1, from coordinate 143,135 downwards.
TCAGAATAATCAACACGATCGGTTTTCTGGTTGTCTTTAGATTAGGTTCTTTTATCGTACTTCCAGGTGTGGATCCTTCAAAGCTTGGAGATGCTCCTGAGGGTATCTTCGGTTTGATAGATACTTTCCTTGGTGGTGCATTTAGTAATGCTTCAATCTTTGGATTAGGTATTATGCCCTACATCTCTGCATCAATCGTTTTGCAGCTGTTAACTGTTGGGGTTCCTTATTTTCAGAAATTACAGAAAGAGGGTGAATCCGGTAGAAAAAGAATCAATCAGATCACCAGGGTACTTACCATTGCTATTACTGTAGCTCAGGGTATAGGTTACATTACTGCAACCATTCTTCCTACTGGTGCTGTGATGGTTAGTACTTCTCTCTTTATGTTTAGTTCTTTGGTACTTTTATCTGCTGGAACAATGTTCTGCATGTGGTTAGGAGAAAAAATCACTGAAAAAGGTATTGGGAACGGTATTTCAATGTTGATCATGATTGGTATTATTTCTGCTTTGCCAGGCGCAATTATAGCGGAAGCATTATCAAAAGGAACTTCAGGAATGTTATTGCTTATAATAGAGGCTGCAGTGCTTTTCTTTGTAGTGGTGGGAGTAGTTGCTCTTACAGAAGCTACCAGGAGGGTTCCAGTTCAATATGCCAAGCAAGTAGTGGGTGGTAAAGTCTATGGAGGTCAAAGACAATATATTCCGATAAAAGTAAATGCATCAGGTGTAATGCCGATTATATTTGCGCAGTCATTGATGTTCCTTCCTGCACTTATTGCGCAGATTTGGTCAGCTGACAATGATATTGCCAATTATATCGGAAGTACGTTTAGTGACTTCACTTCATGGCAGTACAACCTTGTGTTTGCTGTAATGATTATATTATTTACTTTCTTCTACACTGCCATTACTGTTAATCCAGAGCAAATTGCAGAAGATTTAAAAAGAAATGGAGGATTTGTGCCGGGTATTAAACCGGGTGCTCCTACGGCAGATTTTATTGATGGTATCATTTCTAAAATCACGCTTCCAGGTTCTATACTTCTATCTGTTGTTGCAATACTTCCAGCATTTGCGATAATAGCCGGTGTTGGTGGATCTTTCGCACAGTTCTACGGTGGTACATCTTTACTGATTATGGTAGGTGTTATCATGGATACATTAAGACAGATTGAGAGTTATTTGCTAATGAGACATTATGAAGGAATGATGAAAAGTGGAAACATGAAAAACAATCCTTCTAATTTTGCAGCCGCAATATGATTCATTATAAATCTTCGGAAGAAGTTGAACTAATAAAAGAAAGTGCTCAGATATTAGGTAAGGCCCACGGCGAAGTAGCGAAGTATGTTAAAGAAGGAGTAAAGACTTCTTTTCTAGATAAAATTGCAGAGGAGTACATCAGAGATAACGATGGTGTACCTTCTTTTAAAGGTTACAATGGTTTTCCATCCTCACTATGTATTTCAGTTAATGAGGTTGTAGTGCATGGTTTTCCAAGTGATTATGTTTTGAAAGATGGCGATATAATCTCAATAGATTGTGGAGTCTTTCACCAAGGTTTTCATAGCGATTGTGCTTATACTTACCCTGTCGGTGAAGTCTCCCCAAATGTTTTGTCATTGCTTAAAGCAACTAAAGAATCTCTTTATCTGGGTATTGAAAAAGCTCTAGCAGGAAATAGGGTAGGTGATATTGGTAATGCTATCCAAAAGTTTGTTGAAGCTAAGGGATACACTGTAGTGAGGGAGTTAGTTGGTCATGGTTTAGGTAAAAACCTACATGAATCTCCTGAAGTCCCCAATTACGGTAAAAAAGGTAGTGGTCCCATTTTAAAAGATGGTTTGGTAATAGCAATTGAACCAATGGTTAATCTAGGGACAAGAAACATTGTTCAAGAAAGAGATGGTTGGACGATTAGAACTGCTGATAGAAAACCTTCAGCACATTACGAACATACAGTAGCAATCTTTGAAGATAGGACTGAAATCCTAACTACTCATAAATACATAGAAGAAAATTTTAAATTCTAAATATGGCTAAGCAGACATCTATAGAGCAAGATGGAACAATAGTAGAGGCCTTGTCCAATGCTATGTTTAAAGTGGAACTTGAGAATGGACATCAATTGATTGCCCATATTTCAGGGAAAATGAGGATGAATTATATAAAAATTCTTCCGGGCGATAAAGTGAAGCTAGAGCTATCTCCATATGATTTATCAAAAGGGAGAATAGTTTACAGATATAAGTAAAATGTCATGAAGTTTGTCAAGGTGAGATAATTAAATCCTATCAAATCGAGATAAATTCCATGTGGCGGTCAAAATTAAATTAAAGACACATGAAAGTTAAGGCATCAGTTAAGAAGAGAAGTGTTGACTGTAAAGTGATCAGAAGAAAAGGTAAACTTTACGTGATCAACAAAAAGAATCCTAAGTTTAAACAAAGACAAGGTTAATCATTATGGCAAGAATTGCAGGTGTTGACATACCAGACAACAAACGTGGTGAGATTGGCTTGACCTACATATTCGGTATAGGTAGGAATTCAGCCAAAGCGATCCTAAACAAAGCAGGAATTTCTTTAGACAAGAAAGCCGGGGAGTGGGACGACGAAGAGTCGACTGCTATTAGAAATATCATCGCTGATGAATTCAGAACAGAGGGAGCTTTGAAATCTGAGATTCAGTTGAACATCAAAAGATTGATGGATATTGGTTGTTATAGAGGTTTGAGACATAGAAAGGGTCTTCCCGTTCGAGGTCAAAAAACCAAAAACAATGCAAGAACTAGAAAAGGTAAGAGAAAAACTGTTGCTAACAAGAAGAAGGCAACTAAATAAATCTTGAATTAGATTATGGCTCAGAAAAGAAACGATAAAGCTAAAGGTAAAAAAAGAGTTGTTAAAGTTGAAGCGGTAGGCCAAGTGCATATCAAAGCTTCTTTTAACAATATTATCATCTCTATTACCAATAATTCAGGTCAGGTTATTTCTTGGGCTTCTGCCGGTAAAATGGGTTTCAGAGGTTCCAAAAAGAATACTCCTTATGCTGCACAAATGGCTGCTCAAAATTGTGGTCAAGTTGCATATGATTTGGGTTTGAGAAAAATTGAGGTTTTTGTAAAAGGTCCAGGTGCAGGTAGAGAATCTGCAATCCGAACTTTACAAAATGTAGGTCTAGATGTAACTACTATTGTTGATGTGACGCCACTTCCTCACAACGGATGTCGTCCTCCAAAACGTAGAAGAGTATAATTTCTTAAAGAAGATATAGAATGGCAAGATATACAGGTCCAAAGGCAAAAATCGCCAGAAGATTCGGTGAGCCTATCGAAGGATATAGCAAAGCTCTCCAAAAGAAAAATTACCCTCCAGGACAACATGGTAGGGGCAGAAGAAAAAAGCAATCTGAATATGCTATTCAGCTTGCAGAAAAGCAAAAAGCCAAGTACATCTATGGAGTACTTGAAAGACAATTTGCCAAAATGTTTGACATTGCTTCAAGAAAGCAAGGTATAACTGGCGAAAACTTACTTCAATTGCTTGAGTCAAGATTAGACAACACTGTATTCAGACTAGGCATTGCTCCTACAAGAAGAGGTGCTAGACAGTTGGTTTCTCATAAGCACATTCTTGTGAATGGTGAAGTGGTAAATATCCCTTCATATTCCTTGAAGCCAGGTGATGTTATTTCCGTAAGAGAACGTTCTAAGTCTCTGGAAGCTATCACCACAAGCTTAGCTGGAAAAACTAACCGTTACACTTGGTTAGAGTGGGATAACTCCTCTTTAGCAGGTAAGTTTGTCTCTGTTCCTACTAGAGATGATATTCCAGAGAATATCAAGGAACAGTTGATCGTCGAACTTTACTCTAAATAATTAACTTTCAGACTTAAATAGAACTATTGATATGTCCATACTAGCATTTCAAATGCCCGAGAAAGTGGTGATGGAAAAGGCCGATGACTTCCACGGCTTATTCACCTTCAAGCCACTAGAGAAGGGCTATGGGGTCACCATAGGCAATGCCTTGAGAAGAATTCTTTTATCTTCTCTAGAAGGCTATGCCATTACTTCAGTGAAACTACCAGGTGTAGTGCACGAATTTTCCACTATCGAGGGTGTTGTAGAAGATGTGACTGATATCATTCTAAACCTGAAGCAAGTAAGATTCAAAAAAGTCCACGACTCTATTGATGGAAAAATTACTGTTGAGGTTTCTAATCAGTCTGTTTTCACTGCAGGAGATATTGCTAAGTTTACCACTTCATTTGAAGTTTTAAATCCAGACTTAGTAATATGTCACTTGGACGACAGTAAAAGTTTTGAAATTGAATTGACAGTGGAAAAAGGAAGAGGATATCTTCCAGCTGAAGAATCAAAACCTAAAGAGCAGGTTTTTGGTGTTATCCCGATTGATGCTATTTTCACTCCTATAAAAAATGTGAAATATAGTGTTGAAAATACAAGGGTTGAACAAAAAACCGATTTTGAAAAATTGATTCTTGAAGTTTCTACTGACGGATCAATCCACCCAGAAAAAGCGTTACAAGAGTCTGCGAAGATTTTGATTCAGCATTTCATGTTATTCTCTGACCAGACTATGGTTTTGGATTCAACTGGAATTTCTGAACCAGAGCCAATAGATGAAGAATTTCTTCATATGAGAAAGCTTCTTAAGACACCTCTAGGTGATCTGGATCTTTCCGTTCGCGCATTCAATTGTCTAAAAGCTGCTGATGTTAAATCCCTTGGGGATCTTGCCAGACTTGAAATTTCTGATATGATGAAGTTTAGAAATTTTGGTAAAAAATCCTTGGCTGAGCTTGAGCAGTTGATCCAAGAAAAAGGCTTGACCTTCGGAATGGACTTGTCTAAGTATAAACTTGATGAAGAATAAATAAAATGAGACACGGCAAGAAATTTAACCACCTTGGAAGGACAGCCAGTCACAGGAAAGCAATGCTTTCTAATATGGCTACATCCTTGATTCTTCACAGGCGTATTTCTACTACGCTTGCCAAGGCTAAAGAGCTAAGAAAATATGTAGAGCCTTTGATCACAAGGGCAAAAGAAGATACAACTCACAATAGAAGAGTGGCTTTTTCTTACCTTCAAAGTAAAGAAGGTATCAAAGCACTTTTCGGTGAAGTTGCTGAGAAAGTTGCCGCTAGAAATGGTGGTTACACCAGAATTATTAAAACTGGCTTCCGTTTAGGTGATAATGCAGAAATGTGTATCATTGAATTGGTCGACTTTAATGAGTTGATGTTGAAAGACGCAAAACCAGCGAAGAAGACAACCAGAAGAAGCAGAAGAAGCACTGGAAAATCAACTGATGCCAACGAGCAGGTTGCAGATGCAAAAGCTGATACTTCAGATGCTGATAATAAAGGTGCTGACGAGCAAAAAGAAGATAAATCTGAAGATTAATTCATGATATTTTCTTTAACATATAAAAGGGATTGGACTTTGGTTCAATCCCTTTTTTTATATCCAAGCCATTTACTTTAGGCCTCTTATTATAAAATAATTAACTTTGGTGAGTCCAATAAAACAAAATGAATAAACAAAAAGCAACCTTACTTCTTGCAGATGGTACCATGTTTAAAGGTACACTCATCGGAAGCCCCGGGACCAACGGCGGTGAAATTTGTTTCAACACCGGAATGACTGGTTATCAGGAGATTTACACAGATCCCTCTTATACGGGTCAAATAATAGTCTCGACTACTTCACATATCGGAAACTATGGTGTCATAGACACAGAGGTAGAGTCTCATTATCCCACTATTGCAGGGATAGTCGTGAATAGTTTTTCTGAAATTTATTCAAGGCTAGACGCTAGCGGCTCCTTACAAAATTATTTAGAAAAATATAATATTACTGGCATTGCAGATATTGATACCCGTAAGCTTGTAAGGCATATTCGCTCTAAGGGTGCCATGAATGCAATCATAAGTTCCGAATATGAAGAGGATTTGGCTGGTTTGAAAGCTCAGCTAAATCTTGTACCAGATATGAATGGCTTAGAGCTTAGCTCTCAGGTATGCACGAAGGAGCCTTTCTTTTTTGGTGATGAAGCGTCTCCTCTTAAGGTTGCCTGCCTTGATTTCGGTATAAAATTAAATATTCTCAGAAATTTGGCTGATAGAGGTGTTTATTGTAAAGTGTTCCCTGCTAAATCTACCCTTAAGGAATTGCAGGATTGGAATCCAGATGGTTATTTCCTTTCAAATGGCCCTGGCGATCCAGCAGTAATGGGATATGCAGTAAACACTACTAAAGAAATATTAGAAACTGGGAAGCCTGTTTTTGGTATTTGTCTTGGCCATCAGATTCTAGCTGAAGCTTGTGGTATTTCTACTTACAAGATGCATCACGGTCATAGAGGTCTCAATCATCCAATCAAGAATATTCTCACTGGTAAAAGTGAAATCACTTCTCAAAATCATGGTTTCGTGGTAAAAAGAGAAGATGTGGAAAATAGTGAAGTTGTGGAAATGACACATTACCACTTAAATGATAATACCGTCGCAGGAATTAAACTAAAAAATAAGCCTGCTTTTTCAGTTCAATATCATCCGGAGTCATCGCCTGGACCACATGATTCGCGGTACTTATTTGATGATTTTATATCCTTAATGAATAAATAATTAAAACTCTTAAACCTTTTAAATTATGACAGTGATTCAATCCATCCACGCTAGACAAATATTGGATTCTCGTGGAAATCCGACTATAGAAGTAGATGTATTTACAGAAACAGGTGCTTTTGGAAGAGCTGCAGTTCCTAGTGGAGCCTCTACAGGTGTAAATGAGGCTGTGGAATTGCGTGATGGTGATAAAAGTAAGTATCTTGGAAAAGGAGTCTTGAAAGCAGTTTCTAATGTCAATGATGTTATTGCTCCAGAACTTTTGGGTATGGATGTGTTTGAGCAAAACACCATAGATCAAATCATGATCAACCTTGATGGTACGCCAAACAAAAGCAAGCTTGGAGCAAATGCCATTCTGGGTGTTTCTCTAGCTGTAGCAAAAGCCGCTGCGATGGAAGCAGGTCAGCCACTTTTCAGATATGTAGGTGGTGTCAATGCCAATACTCTTCCTGTTCCAATGATGAATATCATCAATGGAGGTTCTCACTCCGATGCACCTATTGCATTTCAAGAGTTTATGATCCGCCCTGTAGGCGCTTCCAGCTTCTCTGAGGCAATCAGAATGGGTACAGAAGTGTTTCATCATTTGAAAAAAATTCTTCATGACAAGGGTTTGGTTACAGCTGTAGGTGATGAAGGTGGATTTGCACCAAACTTTTCCGGTGGTACTGAAGAAGCTCTGGGGAGTGTCTTAGAGGCTATCGAAAAAGCAGGTTATAAAGCTGGTGAAGAAATCACGATTGCACTTGATTGTGCAGCGTCCGAATTTTTTGTGGATGGAATGTATGACTACAAGAAATTCGAAGGGGATTCTGGACAAATTAGAAGTAGAGAAGAGCAAGTAGCTTATTTGGCTGAATTGACTGAGAAATATCCAATAGACTCAATTGAAGATGGCTTCGCTGAAGAAGATTGGCAAGGTTGGGCAATGTTGACTGCCAAAATTGGAGATAAAGTTCAACTTGTGGGTGATGATCTATTTGTTACCAACGTGAAATTCCTTGAAAGAGGCATTAAAGAAAGATCTGCTAATTCTATCCTGATCAAGGTAAATCAAATCGGAACTTTGACTGAAACTTTGAATGCTATTTCTATGGCGCATAAAGCTGGATTTACAGCTGTTATGTCTCATAGGTCTGGAGAGACAGAAGATTCTACTATTGCAGATTTGGCAGTAGCTGTAAACTGTGGTCAGATTAAAACAGGTTCAGCTTCCCGTTCAGACAGGATGGCCAAGTATAATCAATTGCTAAGAATTGAAGAACAATTGGGCGAAAGTGCTTATTTCCCGCAAAAAAAGGCTTGATATCCAAGTTGAATGTAAAAAATGAAAGGCAGCCTCATCAGGTTGCCTTTTTTTTGTCCCACTTATAAGGTATGAGTGGTACTTGTAGCGTGACTTTATTATATTTCAAGATAATCCAAATTATAATTTATGAGAATTTTAAGTTTACTAATCATTTTACTTGGTTATCAAGTTGGGGCTATGGCCCAGACTGAGCCTTTATGGCTGAGGTATCCAGCTATTTCACCTGATGGGAAAGAGATAGTTTTTGGATATAAAGGAGACTTGTTCAAAGTAGGTACCGATGGCGGTGTTGCAGCTCCTCTCACTTTACATGATGCGCATAATGCGATGCCTGTATGGAGTCCTGATGGCAGGCAAATTGCCTTTGCTAGCGATAGGTATGGGAATTTTGACGTGTATATCATTCCTTCATCAGGAGGAGAAGCAAAGCGCTTGACTTATCATTCGGGGAATGATATTCCTTGGGACTTCACACCTGACGGAAAGCAGGTTATTTTCAGTTCACCCAGAAACGATCTAAATACCTCTGTAAGGTTTCCCAATAAAGGTCTTTTTGGTAAGCTCTATTCAGTTCCGATAGAAGGAGGTAGAAGTATACTGCTTTCTACAGCTGGAATGCAAAATGCTTCATTTGATGGGGCCGGAGAAAGGATAGTCTTTCAAGACAGAAAGGGTTATGAAGATGAATGGAGAAAGCGGCATACCTCCTCTGTCACCCGCGACGTGTGGGTTTTTAATACAAAAGATGATTCGTACACCCAATTGAGTGATTTTGACGGGGAAGATAGAGAACCAGTATTCTCCAATGATGGCCAGTCTGTTTTTTACCTGAGTGAAAAAAACGGGGCACAAAACATTTTTAAGAAAAATTTGGCCTCGGGAAACGAAACTCAACTGACAGAATTTGAAAATCATCCGGTAAGGCATCTTAGCAGGTCAAATAATGACATCCTTACTTTTTCTTGGAATGGAGAAATATATACTTTGAAAGAAGGTGAATCACCTCAAAAAGTCAATATCCAAATATTTGGTGACTTCAGGGGTAGAGAGGAAAAGATAGTATCTGTGAATAGCGGTGCTACAGAAATGGCCTTGTCTCCCAATGGTAAAGAGGTGGCTTTTGTTTTTAGGGGTGAGGTTTTTGTCACATCAGTGGATAATAACCAAACCAAGAGGATTACCAATTCTCCAGCTCAGGAGAGAATGCTCAGCTGGGGGGAAGATGGTAGGACGCTTTTCTATTCTACAGAGAGAGGCGAAAGCTGGGACATTTACAAAGCGTCTATCTCAAGGAGTGAGGAGCCATATTTTTTTGCAGCAACACTGATCAATGAGGAACCTGTCATTGCTTCGGAAAAGGATGAGTTTCAGCCTTTGGTGTCACCTGATGGAAAAGAGATAGCCTATTTGGAAGAAAGAAATATCCTTAAAGTATACAACTTAGAAAAAAAGACTTCCAGAACAATTATTCCAGCTGGAGAGAATTTCTCGTATGCAGATGGGGATCAAGATTTTACTTGGAGTCCTGACAGTAAGTGGATTGTTGCCAAAAATGCAATGGGTCTTTATGGTGCAAGCCATATGGTGCTTTATGATGCACAAGGCCAAAAAGAAGGAGTCAACTTGACAAACAGTGGGTTTTCAGATGGTCGAGGCAGATTTGCCATGAATGGGAAAGCATTGGTCTGGACCAATGACAAGGATGGTAAAAAACCTCTAGCATTACAAGGGGCAAGAGAACTCGATATTTACGCTATTTTCTTTGATCAACCCGCATTTGATAAATTCAAACTGGGAAAAGCAGAATATGATCTATTGAAGGATCAGGAGAAAAAAGATAAAGATGACAAAAAAGATGCTGATAAAAAGTCTGATGAAAAAAACAAGGTTGAACCACTTGAATTGAATTTAGAGGGATTGGAAAACCGTAAGTTGAGGTTGACCACAGGCTCCTTGAACTTGACTTCTTTTGACATGTCTCCGGATGGAGATAAGCTTTATTTTATGGCAAGATTTGAGGATAAATATGATGTTTGGGTTCTTGATACCAGGACCAAAGAATTGAAATCCTTGGCAAAAACAAATTCGGGTCCAGGCAGTATTGAGCTTGATAAAGAGGGTAAAAATCTCTTCGTATTGGCAAATGGGCGACTGTCAAAAATTGAAACCGGAAGCGGAAAAGTTTCTAACATTGGTGTCAATGAAGAGATGGTATTGGATGCTACTGCCGAAAGAGAGTATATATTTCACCATGCTTGGAGACAGGTAAAAAAGAAATTTTATGATACAGAACTGCATGGAGTTGATTGGGAAATGTATAGAGAATCTTATGCTAGATTTTTGCCGCACATAAACAATAATTACGATTTCCAGGAATTGCTCAGTGAAGTTTTAGGAGAGCTTAATGGCTCGCATACCGGGGGCAGGTATTCTCACAGGGCTGAAAATGGAGATCAAACAGCTTCTTTGGGATTGTTCTATGACGAAAGCTTGCAAAGCTCTGGTTTGAAAATCACAGAAGTGATCACTGGAGGACCATTGGATAAGGCAGGAAGCAAAGTCAAGGCAGGCAATGTGATAGAGAAAATCGACGGTATCGAGTTAGACGTCAACTTGGATTGGAATAAAACCCTAAATAGAAAAGCTGATAAGAATGTGTTGCTATCCCTTTATGACCCGAAGGAAAACACCAGGTGGGAAGAGATCGTGAAGCCCATCGCAATGGGAGCGGAAAATCAACTTCTTTACAAAAGATGGGTAGAGACCATGCGTACTATGGTGGATAGCTTGAGCAATGGACGCATTGGATATGTCCATGTTCAAGGGATGAATGACAATAGTTTCAGAACCGTATATGACGAAGTCCTAGGTAAAAATGCTGACAAAGAGGCTTTGATAGTAGATACACGATTCAACGGAGGTGGCTGGTTACATGAGGATCTTTCCACTTTCTTAGATGGTAAACCCTACGCTACTTTTAGACCTTATGGCTTCGTTGCGAGAGGTGGTGAGCCAAGAGATAAATGGTCTAGGCCAAGTGTGGTAGTGATGAGTGAGAGCAATTACTCTGATGCACACGCATTTCCATATGCGTATAGGGCCAAAGGTATCGGTAAACTGATCGGTATGCCTGTCCCAGGGACAAGTACTGCTGTTTGGTGGGAAACACAAATTGATCCTACTATTGTTTTTGGGATTCCAATGATTGCATTCTATGGTATTGAAGAGGATAGACCTTTGGAAAACCTGCAATTGGAGCCGGATATTAAGGTAGCAACACCATTTGAAGAAGTGCTGTTCGGAAAAGACGCTCAGATTGAGGCGGCTGTTGAAGAACTTTTGAAACAGGTGAAATAACCAAAAGGGGTGCCGACCGGCACCCCTTTTTTCTTATATATGGTTTTTGACAGCTTTAATTCTGGAAAAAATATCTGAAATCAATTCTTTTTCAAAAGATAAGCTCTGAACATTTTTTCGTCTTTGATTTCCTTTGTCAACAATATATAGTCACTGTTGAATCCAATGACTTCATAGGTGTCCGATATGATTATACCTGTCGGTTTGGGGGTTTTAGCAATGATGAAGACTTTTCCGTTTTTAGAAGTCAGCTCTGTATTTGAATCTACTCTCAATATGCTTCCAGAGCCAAAATTAGCATGCTTTGCGCCAAAAGTATTTCTATTTGTAGTCATTGTTTGTGTTGCAGTGAATCTGTTGTTTTGGATAACTGAACGTACCTGGTTTTCACTGATTATATTACTGTCTTCTTTATAAAATATTGCCTGGTAGCTAAAGAGACGACCTAGGAAAAGTGAAGTCAAACCTATTCCATCATCAGGGAGTCTTTTGGTTATCAAGACATGAGAAGCCCCTCTTACAGTTGCCTCTTCTAAAAGTTTTCTTTTTGCTCGGGAGTTTAAATTGTTCATGGCTGAAAACAGGGTTACTCCTCTGGCTTTAGAGTATGCTTCACCTATCTTCACTAAACCACTGACCTCACTGAAATCATCCAAAATGGTAATGTCATCTGTCTTGGTAAAACCTTGAAGATTTTCAAATTTATTTATCAGTTGGGCTTCTGAGCTGTTTAAGAAAGAAAAAAATGTAAAGATCAATGCTAAGGGGATGGTTTTTTTGTAGTTGTTCATTTGTTGATTAATTGTTTTTGTTTTAGACGTATTTGGATTAAAAAAGTAGGTAGGATTGACTGAAAGTTTAAAAACAAAGAGGTAACCGGCTCATAATAAGTTGAAAAAAATTAAAAAAGAGACCCTATCGATAGAGATAGGGTCTGGTAAGTTTCTATTTAGCCAATGAGGTTGCCTTCATCATCCCAGACAGCCACGGTGCCCCTTTCCTCTGGTTTGAGGTAGTAGGGCAAGTATTTTTCAGGTAATTCTACACCATGTTTTTGCATGACATCTTTTGGGACGCCATCCCAAGCATTGGCAACATTGCCTTTGTAGCCCAGGTAATTGAATCCCATTTCGGTAGTGAAAAACCCCGTAGCGGTAAGATTTCTAAGGATATTGAAGAAGTTAACAGCGCCTTTTATTTCCGGAGAGGCTTTATCAGGCCATGCGATCAAGTCAATTATTTCCATCCTTTCATTTTCAGAAAGCTCAAGGAAGGTTTTCCCATAATGATCATTACCGTAACTGTCCAGCCACATCATACCTCCCCTCATGGGAGTTTGATAGGAAGGAGAATCTTTCATCATAAATTCAATAAAATCGGGAACTCCAGCCTCCGTTGCGCTTCCTGATTCATCGTCAGCGGGCATTATTATGTCTACCAGTATATCCAGTTTTTTTCTTTCTTCCTGTGTGAAAAATGTTTCCGAAAGGAGTTGTTGGTCTCTTTCTATCTCCGCTTCAATTCGGCCTCCTGGCGTTCCTCCGGCAATTTTGGGAGAAAGATCAGCTTGTTTGTCTTCTGGGGTACAATTGGTCAACAATAATCCAGAAGCCAATGATCCGGTAAAAAGGAGCTTTAGGTTTTCTCTTCTATTCATTGTTCAAGGATTTAAATGTTTTTCTTTTTCAATTCACTGACGATGTAATCAGATGTTCTCCATGCCAGAGCCAAGATGGTCCAAGTGGGATTTTTGTCAGCCTGTGATACAAAAGGACCTGCGTCAACTACAAAGAGGTTTTTACAATCATGTGCTTGGCAATTACTATTCAATACTGATGTGTCAGGATTATCACCCATTCTTGTTGTGCCTACTTCGTGAATGATCCTACCGGGTGTTGCAAGGCCATACATAGTTTCAGGTCCAGGTTTTTTGCCTAGTAAGGTGGCACCAGACTCTGTCAGGATCTCCTCAAAAGTATCTTGCATATGTTTCGCCTGTTTGATTTCTTGATCAGTCCATTGGTAATGGAATTTCAATACAGGGATACCATACTTATCAACTACATTGTTATCAATTTCACAGTAGTTGGAGTATTGTGGTATGCTTTCACCTCTTCCTGACATTCCAAGAGTTGAACCATAGATCCTTCGAATGTCTTTTTTGAGTCCTTCACCATACCCTCCGTTTGGACTTGGGTTGCCAAATTCATCCTTCAAATATTTTCTCATGGTATCCATGGAAAAGCCAATGCCATAGGATGGCATGGTCATTCCACCCCAATATTCAATATGGTATCCTCTAGCAAAGTCAAGCTTCTTATTTTCAAGCCACCATGGAGTGTATACATGCATCCCTCCGACACCATCTTCATTATACCTCTCTCTGTCAATCAAGTCAGGCATGATACCCATCCTGTCAGCACCAGTAGAATCATGCAGATACCTACCTACCATTCCACTGGTGTTCCCCACACCGTTTGGATGAGTTTTTGACTTTGAGTTGAGCATGATACGTGCGGATTCACAAGCAGATGCACCCAGTACTACCACCCTTGAGCGTAGTTTGTATTCTTTCATATCTACCTTGCTAATGAAGGACACACCAGTGGCATTTCCTTTTTCATCAGTAGTTACAGACCTTACCATTGCTTGGGTATACAATTCTACGTTTCCTTTTTGCATAGCGGGCTTTACCAGACATGTGCCTGATGAAAAATCAGCATAAGCTTGACACGCCCTATTACATTGATTGCAAAAAAAACAAACTCCCCGCTCGTTGTTAATAGGTCGGGTAAGCATAGAAAGCCTTCCTGGAATTACAGGCATATTGGATTTTTTCGCTCCTTTCATGATATATAATTCATGAAGTCTTGGTTTAGGAGGGGGTAAGAAAAAGCCATCGGGTTCATTGTATATCCCTTCCTTTGACCCAAATACACCTATGAGTTTATCAACCCGGTCATAATATGGCTTTAGGTCATCATAGCCAATAGGCCAGTTGTCACCTAAGCCATCTATACTTTTTCTTTTGAAATCATTTGGCCCAAATCTCAGGGAAATTCTACCCCAGTGATTGGTTCGGCCACCTACCATTCTTGATCTAAACCAATCGAAGGATGTGCCTTGCGCCCTAGTATAGGGCTCCCCTTCAATATCCCAGCCACCAATGGCTTGATCAAAATCTCCAAAAGGACGAATTCTAGTTCCTGCTCCCCGTCTAGGGGATTCCCAAGATGGGCGTAGTTGCGTTCTGTCTTCATCTTTAGCTGGATCGAAGTCTTTCCCAGCTTCTAATACGGCTACAGAAAGACCTGCTTCAGAAAGTATCTTTGAGGCCATACCTCCTCCAGCACCTGAGCCTACAATAATTACATCATAAGTTTCACTCGAAGACTTGATTTCAAAGCTCATGTTTTCTAATTTTTTTATTATGTTTTGGAAAGTTCTGTAAAAATTTTCTTAAATCAAATTGGCTTACAAAAAAATACACCTCCTCATGAACTAAATACAACCTACCTTTTGACCAACTCTTTTAAGTAGGGCCAGACATTTTCCACTACAATTTTATGACCTTCTTCTGTGGGGTGAATTCCATCTCTTAAGTTTAATTCCGGATCTCCCGCCACCCCCTCTAGCATAAATGGGATCAACTGAACACTTTCCTCTTCAGCCACTTGTGGATAGATTTCTCTAAACTGCTCAGTATATTCCTGACCCATATTTGGCGGAATCTGCATGCCTGCTAAAAGAATCTTGGTACTTGGAAATTTATTTTTGACTGTATTTATTATAGCCTTTAGGTTTTTTTTGGTTTCATCCAATGCAATTCCTCTGAGGCCATCATTACCGCCCAATTCCAGAATAAAAATTTCAGGTTCTTCTTCCAAAAACCAGTCTAATCTGCTCAAACCTCCTGCGGTGGTTTCTCCACTAAGTCCTCCATTGATGACACGGTAGTTGTATCCAAGGCTATCTAATCTTTCGCCTAATAATGCAGGAAAAGCTTCATCTTCTTCGATACCATAACCGGCGGTTAGACTGTTGCCGAAAAACAGAATAGTAGGTTTGGATTCTTGTACCAGTTCTTCGGTTTCTTCATTTGATTGTTCATCGATTTTTCCCTGTCCGCAAGAATAAAATAAAAAAGTGGAAACTATCACTATAATTGAAATACCTTGTTTAGGGTATCTTAATTTCATTAAATCCATACTGTTGTTCAAAATTTAAGTTAAAATATTTCTTGAGATGATGTTTTTCTTAAATATAATAGTTGGCTATATAAGGAACCTTTATATTGATTCAACAATTTAACAGTATTAAGGTTAAGGGCAATCATCGATTTATCTAATTACTATTTATGGCAATACTTGCAGTCAAAAATGTTTCAAAAACATACAAAAGCGGAAATAGATCACTGACCGTTTTGGATAATGTTAATTTTTCAGTGGAACCAGGACAAAGCATCGCTATAGTAGGGCCATCCGGAAGTGGGAAAACCACGCTGTTGGGTCTTTGCGCTGGACTGGATGCTGCGAGTCAGGGTTCTGTGATGCTTGTAGATCGGGCATTGGAAGATTTGAATGAGGATGAAAGGGCTGAAGTCAGAAGCCAAAATATAGGCTTTATATTTCAAAATTTTCAACTCTTGCCCACACTCACTGCTCTTGAAAATGTAATGGTTCCGCTGGAACTCAAAAAAAGGAAAGACGCAAGAGAAAAAGCTACTGAATTACTCAAAAAAGTAGGGCTTGAAGATCGAATGACCCATTACCCTACACAGCTTTCCGGCGGTGAACAACAACGTGTTTCTATTGCTAGAGCTTTTGCCAATGAACCTAAGATTCTTTTTGCGGATGAACCTACCGGTAATCTTGATACGGAGACCGGAGAAATGATTGAGGATTTGATCTTTCAGTTGAATCAGGATCAAGGAACCACATTAGTGCTGGTTACTCATGACCTTGATTTGGCCAAAAGAACAAACAGAATTATCAATATCAAGGGCGGTAAAGTACAGGAGGCTCACAATGGGTAAGAATGCCTGGGTATTCAAAATGGCAATGAGAGATTTTAGGAAAAATTTCTCCAAGCTTATGCTTTTTGTTTCTGCAATGGTGGTGGGGATTGCTGCCTTGGTTGCAATCAGTTCCTTTGGAGACAACCTTAGTAAAGACATCGACAGTCAGGCGAAAGAATTGTTGGGTGCCGACCTGGTTTTGGGAAACAATCAACCCATTGGCAAACAGGAAGCCGACAGCTTGGCAATAGCAATTTCTGAAGAAGTCAATTTTGCCAGTATGGTAGCTTTCCCTGCTACAGGAGAAAGTAGGCTTACCCAAGTAAGAGCACTCGATGGTGGTTTCCCTTTCTATGGTGAATTGGAAACGGTCCCCTCGCAAGCAGAAAGCACCTTCAGACAAGGAGGAAGGAAGGCCTTGGTAGAAAAAATTCTAATGGCTCAATTCAATGCAGTCGTTGGTGATAGCATTAAGGTCGGTGAATTGACTTTTGTGATCGAAGGAGAGTTGCAAAAAGTGCCAGGTCAGACGGGAATCACTGCCACAGTAGCGCCAGCTGTATATATTCCAATGGAATATGCAGAAGCTACTGGTCTGATTCAATATGGAAGTCGGCTCAATTATCAGAAATATTATCAGTTGTCGGATGAATTGTCCGCTGAAGCAGTGATCAAAATATATGAGGAAAAATGGGAAGAGGAGAAAATAAGCAGTACCACAGTAGAGAGCAGGAGGAATCAAACGGGAAGATCATTTGAGAATCTTGCAAACTTCTTAAGTTTGGTGGCATTTATTGCTCTCCTTTTAGGCTGTGTGGGGGTTGCCTCGGCAGTTAATGTCTTTGTAAAAGAAAAACTTGCCTCAGTCGCCGTTCTGAGATGTCTTGGTGTTTCTTCTTGGGTAGCCATGAAAATATATCTTTTGCAAATTTTGATCATGGGGCTTTTTGGATCCATCCTTGGCGCCTTTCTTGGCACTTTATTGCAATTTGCATTACCTTCTGTTTTTGCTGATTTTCTTCCAGTGGAGGTAAGTATAAGTATTGCATGGACAAGTGTTGCGTTTGGGTTGATTACAGGTCTCTTTGTATCCATCCTTTTTGGTTTATTGCCTCTTTTGAAAATCAGGAAAGTGTCTCCCATGGCAACCTTGAGACCTGGCGGCAATGAGATAAGTCTAAGAGCAGACAAATGGAGGTGGTTAGTCATTTTGAGTATCTTATTGTTCATTTTTGGCTTTAGTTATTTTCTTCTTGATGGGTGGAAAATTGCTGCAGGTTTTACAGGGTTTATAATTTTTGCGTTTGCAGTATTATGGTCCGTAGCCTTGTTTATCATGTGGTCAATAAGAAGGTTTTTGCCAATATCCTTAAGGTACACCCTGAGACAATCTTTATCCAACCTATACAGGCCAAATAATCAGACAGTTTCTTTGATCGCAACCATAGGTTTAGGCACTGCTATGATCAGTACACTGTTCTTTGTTCAAGGACAGTTGTTAGACGAAGTGAAGTTTGCTGACAAGGAAGATCAACCCAACATGTTACTTTTCGATATTCAGACACGCCAGGTAGAATCAGTAGTGGCTTCTTTACAGAAAAGGGATTTGCCCATTCTGCAACAGGTACCCATTGTTACCATGGCGCTGGAATCGATCAATGGATTAAGTAAAAAAGTCAATGACACCCTTCCTGATGAAGAAAGAAGGTCAAGAGGATTGTACAACAGGGAGTTTAGGGTGACTTACAGGGATACATTGATCAGTTCAGAAAGACTTGTAAAAGGAGAGCTCAGAAGAGTAGAAAATGCGGGAGATTCCATATTTGTATCATTTGATGAGGGATATGCATCGCGAACAGGTATAAAATTAGGAGACGAGATTATTTTCAATGTACAAGGAAGGCCTATCAAGACCTATGTAGGTAGCTTTAGAGATGTCAAATTCAATCAGGTTTCCACCAATTTCCTTGTTCTTTTTCCTGAAAAAGTATTGGATAATGCACCTAAATTTCATGTGGTGATTACCAAGACTAAAAACGATCGGCAGGCTGCAGATGTACAGGCAGAGATAGTGAGGGAATACCCCAATATTTCAGTAGTAAACCTTGGAGCCATAGTTGAAACTTTGGAAGAGATTCTATCAAAAATTGGCTTTGTGATTCAGTTTATGGCTTTCTTTAGTATTGCTACAGGAATTGTTGTATTGATAAGTTCGCTGATTATAAGTAAATATCAGCGGATGAGGGAAAGCATTCTACTAAGGACCTTGGGGGCAAGTTCAAAAAAAGTAACTACGATCAATACTTTAGAATATTTCTTTTTGGGTTCTTTGGCGTCATTGAGTGGAATTCTGCTTTCCTATTTGGCGGCATTTCTTTTAAGTCAATTTGTGTTTCAATTACCATTTAGGCCTGTACTGAAGGAAGCAATTGTTGTTTATTTGGCAATTACTATACTTACCGTATTCTTAGGATGGCTCAATGGAAGCAAAATTATAAAGAGGCCTCCAATGGAAATATTAAGAGAATAGTTTTGAATTCATGTTATTTTCTCCATATTTGACTTTCATTATTTATATAGATTATTGAATAGTTTTATGAAGAAAAAATATTTGTTGCTTGTTTCCTGTTTTTGTTTGTTGTTTTGCGCTGAGGCTTTTTCACAAAGTAAAATAAAGCCTTTGCATGTGGGTGTTTATCAAGGAGGGCTAATCACTCAGGTATCAATAGGTACAGATTTTGAAAAGAAGTATTATGGTGAATTGAGGTTGAATGCAACTGATTTATTAGATTTTCCTTTTAGTGTAGAAGGGTATTTTAATAGAAATTTGAAAAGGACGGATTGGTATAATTTTCATTTGGGTCTTATGCTCAGGGTATGGGAATTTGGTGATCTAAGTGCAGGCTTGCCTTTAGGCCTTACTATAAAACCCATTGAGGCGCATCGGAACTTGGGGATTCTACTTGAAACAACTCCGATTGTATCATCATTTGGAAATGTAGGTTTACGGGGCGTTCTTGGAATTAGGTATTCATTTGGGAATTAAAAGAAGAAAATTATAGCATTTTAACCGCTTGTATGTAAAAAGTACAAGCGGTTTTTTTATTGTACATAATTCGGCTATTTTAAACTTTTCAATAAATATTAGACTATGAAAAACCGCCAAATCATCATCTTACTAGTTTTAATTCTCATGCCGTTTTTGACCTTTGCTCAAGTGATGCCATCACCGGAAAGAGCTGAAGGAGAAGGCCCTTACGATAAATTAATTATAAGAGGTGTGACTTTGGTAGATGGTACAGGTGCGCCACCAATCGGTCCAGTTGATATTGTTGTTGAAAAGAATATCATCAAGGAAATCAAAGTTGTGGGATATCCAGGTCTCGCTATCAAGGATGAAAGAAGGCCTGTAGCAGGACCTGATGATAAAGTAATGGACTTAGAGGGGCATTATTTATTACCTGGCTTTATAGATATGCACGGGCATATCGGTGGAGCTGGACAAGGTACTCCAGCGGAATATGTATTTAAATTATGGATGGCTCATGGCATCACCTCTATAAGAGAGCCTTCAGCTGGCAATGGATTAGACTGGGTATTAGAGCATAAGAAAAAGGCTCTTGATAATACCATTACAGCACCTAGAATATTTGCTTATACAGTTTTTGGCCAAAATGCAGGCAAGACAATCACCAATGCCGAAGAAGCTAAGGCTTGGGTGAACCAGAACAAAGATAAAGGGGCAGATGGTATCAAGTTTTTTGGAGCAAAACCTGAAGTGATGCAAGCTGCCTTAGAGGAAAACAAAAGATTGGGCCTTAGGTCTGCTATGCATCATGCTCAAATGGATGTAGCGAGGTGGAATGTACTTCACTCTGCACGGGCAGGATTGACTAGTATGGAGCATTGGTATGGATTGCCTGAGGCATTGTTTGAGAATCGGACTATACAGGACTATAGATTGGATTATAATTACCAGAACGAACAGCACAGGTTTTCTGAGGCTGGAAAGTTGTGGAAGCAAGCTGCGGCTCCATATTCCGAGCACTGGAACAAAGTAATGCAGGAATTGTTAGACTTGGATTTTACCCTTGATCCCACTTTTAATATATATGAGGCAAATAGAGATTTGATGAGGGCAAGAAGAGCTGAATGGCATGAAGAATATACCTTACCTTCACTTTGGAGGTTTTACAAGCCAAGCAGAGAATCCCATGGCTCATACTGGTTTGACTGGACTACAGATGATGAAATCCAATGGAAAGAAAATTACAGGCTTTGGATGACTTTTATCAATGAATATAAAAACCGTGGTGGGAGGGTGACTACAGGTTCTGATTCTGGTTTTATTTATCAGCTTTATGGATTTGCTTATATCCGCGAAATGGAATTGCTTAGGGAAGCTGGCTTTCATCCATTGGAAGTTTTCAGGTCTTCAACTTTACATGGTGCTGAAGCATTAGGTGTGGATAAAGAATTGGGAAGTGTAGAAGTCGGTAAATTGGCAGATTTCGTGATATTGGATGAGAACCCCTTACAGAATTTCAAAGTCCTTTATGGAACCGGTGCGATCAGGATAGGAGAAGACAATGAACCATATCGTGCGGGTGGAGTAAAATACACTGTAAAAGACGGAATAGTCTATGATGCCAAACAGATGCTAGAAGATGTACGTTCTATAGTGAACCAACATAAAGCAAGAGAAGAATCAAGAAAAAATAAACAACCGGGATTAGATTGGTAATTAAAGTTTGGTCTTGTTCTTAGATACTTTTCCTAGAACTCTAAAGTTATAGCCATGCCGCACATACAACTAAAAAATACTAACCTTTTCTATATTAAAGAAGGTGAAGGAAAAGAAGTAATTCTATTTTCACATGGTCTTTTGTGGAGCCATAAAATGTTTGAAGCCCAAATCCATCATTTAAGTAAGGATTATACAGTCATAGCCTACGATCATAGGGGGCAGGGGCAGAGTGAGGTTAGTCCAGGGACTTATGATATGGATATGTTGGCTCTCGATGCTCTGGAGTTGATAGAAAAGGCAGTCGGTCAGTCAGTCCACTTTGTAGGCCTGTCAATGGGTGGATTTGTAGGTATGCGTCTTGCGGCAAGATATCCTGATAAAATCAAAAGTTTGACCTTGTTAGAAACCTCAGCCAATCCCGAACCTGTCGAAAATCTCCCCAAGTATAAATTCTTGAATGGTGTAGTCAAATGGTTTGGTGTAATCCCAACTGTAGCCAGTTCTGTGATGAAGATCATGTTTGCAGAAAGCTGGCTGACAAATCCACAAAATAAATCAGATTATAAAAAATGGTCTAAAGAACTTCAATCCAATAAAAAGTCGATTACAAAATCAGTAGAAGCAGTTATCTATCGAAAAGGTGTAGAGGAAGAGATTAGACATATCAAATGCCCGACCATGATTGTGGTGGGAGATGAAGATGTGGCAACCAAACCAGAAAAGGCAAAATTTATACAAATGTCCATTCCAAACGCTGTGCTGCATATACTTCCAGGTGCTGGGCATAGCAGTAGCATAGAAAAACCTGATGAGGTTAACAGGCTACTTTCTGATTGGATGAAGCATTTTTGATGCAAAATATTTGTCCACCCTATCCATGTTTTTCAACATTTTTGAATCTTTTTTTAAAAAAGTG
This sequence comes from Mongoliibacter ruber, assembly GCF_003003005.1. GTDB lineage: Bacteria > Bacteroidota > Bacteroidia > Cytophagales > Cyclobacteriaceae > Mongoliibacter > Mongoliibacter ruber. The sequence continues at coordinate 121,124 of NZ_PVTR01000008.1, read as the reverse complement.
AAACTATTACACCCCTTTATGTGTATATACATTTAATACATACACAAATTATACATATGAAGATCGAAGAGGCAATCCAGCAAAAAGCTTTTAAAGATATATATAACAAGGCGGTTGTAAATTTACTTTATACCCAAAGTTATATTGTCAGCAAGCAAAGTAGTTTATTCAAGCCCTTCGGACTTTCACCTGAGCAGTACAATGTTTTGAGAATTCTCAAAGGCCAAAACGGCAACCCAATCACTGTTTCGTCGATTCAAGATAGGATGCTGAATAAAATGTCAAATGCATCTAGACTTGTCGAAAAACTCAAGCAAAAGGGCTTTATCAATAGAGAAGAGTGTCCAAGAGATAGGAGACAAGTGGACGTTGTTATTACTGATCAGGGAATGGAAGTACTTAAGCAACTTGAAGAAAAAATACACAGTCTAAATAGAGAATTAATTCAATTGAATGAGGAAGAGATTGGTCAATTAAATAATCTCCTTGACAGATTGAGAGAATAAAAAAATTTAAACAAATAAATGTATATACAATTAATGTATATAACTATCATCTTAATATAATTTCAAATTTAAAATTCAAATACAATGAGCACATTAACTAAATGGGCAATCGACCCAACGCATTCAGAAGTTTCTTTCAAAGTAAAACACTTGGTAATTTCTACAGTAACAGGTTATTTCAGAGAGTTTGAAGGTTCTGCAGAGTCTACTTCTGATGATTTTCAAGGCGCTAAAGTAGCATTTGCTGCTAAAATCGATAGTATTGATACCAATCAAAAGGATAGAGATGGGCATTTGAAATCGGATGATTTTTTCAATGCAGAAAAGTATCCACATCTGAAGTTTGAAGGTACCATCAGCGGAGATAAATTGAAAGGTGACTTGACTATTAGAGATTTCACAAAAACTTTAGAGTTGGATGTAGACTTTGGTGGTGTAGCGGGTGATCCTTATGGTAATACCAAAGCTGGTTTTGAAATCGAAGGTAAAATCAGCAGAAAAGAATTTGGATTAAAGTGGGATGCTGTCACTGAAGCAGGTAGCGTAGTAGTGAGCGATCAGGTAAAATTGATCCTTAGTGTTCAACTTGTAAAACAATAAATAATATTGCTGGCGGTGTATAACTGCCAGCTTTATTTTCCAACAATAATTATAATCTTATGTCAGCTCTTATCACAGGTATTCATCACATTACAGCAATAGCGGGTAATCCTCAAAAAAATATTGATTTTTATACAGGGATCTTAGGTCTTAGAATGGTCAAGAAAACCATCAACTTTGATGCGCCGGATGTGTATCATTTTTATTTTGGTGATGAGTTAGGTACACCAGGAACCGTCTTTACTACTTTCCCTTTTGAAGGTGCAAGGAAAGGGACCAAAGGAACTGGCGAATTGACATATACAGCTTTTTCAATAGCAGAAAACTCTCTCGATTATTGGGTTGAAAGATTGAAGAAATATAATGTTACGGTTTCTTCAATTCTAAATAGGTTTGATCAAAAACTCATTCGTTTTGAAGACCATGATGGTATGGGTATTGAGTTAATTGCCAACAATAAAGATTCTCGTAAAGGCTGGACCACAGGAACAATCCCTGAAAATCATGTTATTAGAGGTTTTTATGGAGCAACACTAAATCTTAAAGCCAAAGAGCTTACAGAAAAGCTTTTGACGCAGTTTATGGATTACAAATTCATCGCTGAAGAAGACGGTCGGTTCAGGTATGGTACAAAGGGGGAGCCAGGTGATATTGTAGATATTGTTGTAGATAAAAATGGAAGGCAAGGTATCCAAAGTGCTGGAACTGTGCACCACATTGCATTTAGAACTGAAAATGAATCTTCTCAATTGGAGATTCAAAAAATCCTGATTAACAATGGGTATCACGTCACTGAGGTGAAGGATAGAAACTATTTCAAATCTATCTATTTCAGAGAGCCTGGAGGGGTATTGTTTGAGATAGCTACAGATGATCCTGGATTCGCTATTGACGAAGATGAAGCACTTCTTGGAGAAGCATTAAAATTACCTGAATGGGCGGAAACGCAACGCCAAGCTATCGAATCCAAATTGGCTAAAGTAACTTTAAAAACTCAAGATTATGTCTAATATTATCAATGCAGGGTTAGCACTGAATGAGGCCAAAAAAGTAGCCATCATGATCCATGGTAGGGGAGGTACTGCAAAAAGCATTTTGAGCCTAGAGCAAAGCCTGAACCTTGAAGATTTTGCCTTGATAGCACCTCAAGCACCTGGGAATACCTGGTATCCCTATAGCTTTATGGCACCTGACAAAAACAATGAACCATCTTTTTCTAACTCAATTGAAGCAATTGATGGAGTAATTCAGGACCTGAAAGCCAAGGGATTTTCCACAGAACAAATATTTATCCTGGGATTCTCTCAAGGTGCTTGTTTGTCCTTGGAGTATGCGGCGCAGAATGCTGCAAAATATGGCGGAGTGGTAGCCTTTACGGGAGGATTAATAGGAGAGCATGTAAAAGAAGAAAAATACAAAGGAGATTTTGGAGGAACTCCTGTTTTTATCGGTTCAGGGTTCAAAGATCCGCATGTTCCTTTATCAAGAATTAAGCAGTCTCAAGAATTGTTAAGTAGAATGGGAGCGACTGTCAAGACTTTTATTTTTGAGGATTTTGAACATACCATCAGACAAGAAGAAGTTGACTGGGTAAATGAGCATATCCTGAAATAGGGGCCTGTTAACGATGATGAAGGGAATTTTATTTGGATTTACTTATAGGGTGAATTTTGATAATTAATTCTCTTCTACCCTAAGGTTAAATGTTTTTTGATTAGTGTTTCTCGATTTGAAAATACCTATACCTTGTCTGATGTTATTATATACTAGGACCGGTTGAGATAATATGTCACCCTGATTATATCGCTGTAAGTCTGCGGTATCATAATAACGATAATACGCTTCACTTACATGAGATAAGTTTATGGTAATTTCAATGTCAACATCCCTGGGGAACCTTGTCCTGAAGGTAACTTCAGAATCTTCTCCATTAAGATAAACATCTTGAAACAAAAGTACCTGCCTCATCATGTGATCCTTTTTTAATGCTTGATTTACAGGGTTAGGATAAAGTTCAGAGGAGTAGAAATAGAACATCGTATCACCTTCATTCACATAGAAGCTTTTCCCCAACATATTCCCAGATATTTCATAATAATTTGAGCCTGGCAAATCATCAAATTTAACGGAAACCTCATATATATTTTGCGATGTGAAATTTGGATCCTCACCTAAGTCAGTAAAATTGACCTCTTTGATTTTTACAGATTCAGGAAGGGTTTGAAAGCTATTTACTGTATTGAATCCAGAAGCTTCGGCAATGATTTCATAAGATTTCCCTTCAAGTAGTCCAGGGTTTGGTAGTTCGTAGACATAATTATCCATCCAAGGTAAGCTCCGGTCTACCGGATCAAAAGTGAAAACCTGCCCAGACTCATCTCTTAAGCTTACGATGGCATTTCTAACTGACTCAAATCCATCATATTCCCTGCCCTCCAAGACACTTCGACTCTTGGTTAAATATACCTTAAGCGTGTCATTTTGCTCCAATAAGGCGTTTAGCACTAGCCTAGGCTCTTGATTGGGGATTTCTACCTCTATAAAACGCTCACAAGAGCATAGCAATACAATGCCAATTATGCTTATGATATTTAGGGAAACTCTCATGGTTAAAATGTAAATCTGTAAGAAAAGGAAGGGACAATTGGGAAGAGACTGAACTGCCTAAATTGATTGCTTTGTGTTTCATAATTATAGGAAATATCCATAAAAAACGGATTCAATCGGCTATAGACGTTATAGATTGATATATTCCAAGTCCTTTTTCCCCACCTTTTATCTTTGTGAAAATTAATTCCAACATCCATTCTATGGTAATTTCTCATCTGGAAATTATTTCTTGAATCAAAATGGTCGATATACAAGCCCCCAAAAGTAGTATTGGTCTCATTGATTACTGAGGTGGAGTGCTGATACCTCTGGTTCGGAACTGTTATGAAATTGCCACTGCCAAAAACCCATGTCCCTGAGATATCTATTTTCTCGCTCAACTGATGTACAGCTGTGACGCTGATGTCATGTCTCCTGTCATATCTGAATGGAAACCATTCCCCAAAATTGATCTCATCAAATCGCCTCTCTGTTTTGGAAAGTGTGTAACCTATCCATCCCGTAGTTTTCCCTGTTTTCTTTTGTAAAAACAGCTCCATTCCGTAACTCCGTCCTTCTCCGGATGTGACCTGGTTTTGCCAGTCTTCGGTAGTGTTTAGAAAAGATGCGCCATCTTGATACTCGATGACTCCATTCATGTTTTTGTAGTAGGCCTCGGCGCTGAACTCCAGACCATACCCGATTTTTTTAAAATAACCAGCTGCTACCTGCCAACTTTCTTGTGGGCCGATTCTGTCTGTAGAAGGGACCCAAAGGTCAGTAGGAAGTCCCAAACCCGCATTGGTTAATAGGTGGACAAACTGAGCCATTTGTACATAGGAGAGTTTGATGGATGAGCTGGGATCGATAAGATACCTCATCGCCGCTCTTGGCTGAAAGGAGGTATAAGTTTCATTTCCGGCCAAAAATGCAGAAAAATGCATCCCTAAATTGAATTTCCAACGATCTCCTAGGCTGAAATCATCCTCAATATATGCTGAGACTTCTTTACTATCAGCAGGTTGTGCGCCTTCTCTGATTTCAGGTCTTTGATTTTCTTTTGATACAAATATTCCTGGAGTGAACCTGTGGTCTATCAGCATGGCACCCCATCTTATATAATTTTCGGGATTTGGTATAAAATCGAAATCTGCCTTGATCGCCAAATCTCTGATTCCTGAAGTATAACGTGCAGTATAAAAATCCCTTACAGGTACATTACTTTGGTTAGAAGTAAAAATATCTTCGTATTCTGAAAAGAGACTGAAATGATATTTTGTAAAAGTACCGGTGAAGTTGGCAAATAGTCTTTCGTTGAAAATATGATTCCACCTAACGGCTGCAATATTATTACCCCAACCTAGTCCAGCTTCTTCTTGAGACTCTGTTTTCCCAACATTTGATTCCCAGTCTCCTTTGTATGAGGTGTATGCCACGTCACTCCCACCATAATAGCTGAGGTATAACCTGTTCTTTTTATTGAAAATATGGTTGACTTTGGCATTGACATCGTAGAAGAAATATCCCACATCTTCCTGGCCGTCTGTTTGATTTCGAATCAAAGGCCTTGCGATCAAGTCCAGATATGTCCTTCTACCAGAAAGGAGAAAAGAAGTCTTGTCTTTAGCTATGGGCCCTTCAATAGTGAGTTTGGAAGCGATCAACCCTATGCTGCCTTCACCCTTAAATTCTTTCATGTTCCCTTCTTTCATCGTGATGTCGACCACAGAGGAGAGTCGACCTCCATATCTGGCAGGAAAACCACCTTTTATGAGTTCAACATTGTTGATGGCTCCGTCATTGAAAACAGAGAAAAAACCAAATAAATGACTTGCATTGTATACCGGGACTCCATCCAATAAGATAAGGTTTTGATCAGGACTTCCACCCCTGACGTACAATCCAGATGCACCTTCCGCACCCGATTGTACACCGGGAAGCAACTGAATGACTTTGAATATGTCCACCTCGCCCATCAGCGCAGGGATATTCTTGATTTCTCTGAGAGGAACATTGATCATTCCCATAGAAGTACTCTCTTGGATAGGATCTGTGCGTTCTCCCTCAATTACTACTTCTTTTAAAAGGCCAGACTGATTGAGTTCTACAGAAATTAGGGTATCCTTTTCCAAGTTCAATGAAAGACTAAAAGGTTCATAGCCCACATAGCTAAAAACGAGGTCGATATTTTTGTCCTGAGGTGTATAACTGAAAAACCCGTAATTGTTGGTGATGGCGCCTTTTTGGTTTTGTTTGTCAAAAACATTCACCCCAATCAGAGTTTCACCATTGTTAGCATCTTTCACCGTACCGCTGATACTTACCTTTTGAGCCAAAGAAAATGAATAGATTAAAAAGAATGCCAAGGACAAAGCTATGTTTTTCATTTGAATAGTGATATAAATAATCTGCGAAAATAAAGAAAAACTTAAGTCTGGTTCACTTTTGCAGAAATTAAATTTTTTTTTGAATCTGAAAAAGCTTTTGAAAAAGTTAAGCGGGCATAATTAAGGCTTTTTAATGTCATTGCTTTGACTAAAGTTCTGCTGTCGTAAGGGACATGGGGGAGTGTTTTGGAAGTTCAAGACTTATTCAGTAATCACCTGGTAAAAATGGAAAGTACATACTGACTGAATTCTATTGAAGATCAATTGCCCTCATCTACTTCTACCACTTTGGGATAGCGGATAATCACATCAATAATACCAGAGTCCAACATGCCTAGTTCGCGTGCCGCAGCCCTGGATAAATCAATGATTCTACCTCGACGGAAAGGGCCTCTGTCATTAATGCGTACCGTAACAGATTTCCCGTTTTCTGGATTGACAACTTCTACCTCTGTGTCAAATGGTAAGGAACGGTGGGCTGCTGTAAGCTCTTGGTTTTCGAATACCTCTCCACTTGCTGTTTTTTTGCCATCGAACCTGCGTGCATAGTAGCTGGCTTTTCCTTCTACTTCTTCCATTTCGATTTCTTCTTTACAGCATACGATAAGTAAAATCAAAGTGAAAATTGAAAAAACAGTGAAAAAGAATGAGTTCGATAGTTTCATGATTTAATATAATAAAAAATTGCGTCAAGATCATCTAAATTAAGGATTTACGCTGACCCTAACAGACAAAAAGACAACCCCTATCATGCCATTGACCTAGAATTATATTTCTGTCAATTATTTAGTCATGCTGTACTTTCGGTATTATTGATGTGTACACTGGGAAGTCTGAAGACTGCAATTTGATGGCCCAAGTCTGAAGACTTGAACCATTTCTAACTCATACCGCCTACATTATTTCCGAACCCACTAACCTCACTTAAAAGATCCAACCTTCCTACCTATAAAACTAAGCCATCTCAAGTCTCAAAATGAATACCCCACCTGACTTCCCTTTTCAGGATCCAGCTCTATTTTGGCATAGACACCGATTTCCTGCTGGAGATCTTCCACATGGGAGATAATGCCAACAATTCTGTTTTCATGTCGGAGTAATTTTAGGGTTTCAAAAACAACCCTCAAAGAATTTTTGTCCAAGGCTCCAAATCCTTCGTCCAAAAAGAAGAAAGATTGATCGGCTTGGTTGAGTGCCTTTACTTTTTCTGCCAATGCTAAGGCCAAACAAAGAGAAGCCTGAAAAGTCTGTCCTCCAGATAGGGTTTTGAGAAGGCGTTTTTTGCCGCCGTTCAGGTAATCCACCACCCAAAAGGTATTGCTGTCATCAATCTCCAAGCTAAGGCTGTTTTTGGTCAATTTCGAAAAGCGGAGATTGGCAGTGGCACAAAGTTCTTTGAGGTAGATGGAACTGACATATTTCACAAATCCGCTGCCTTTGAACAGTCGGTCCAGTTCCTTTAGGTTGATTTCCCGCTTCTCAAGCTGTTCAAAAGTAGCTTGGAGTTTTTGTTTTTCTTCCAACTTTGCTTTGATAGAAATGAGCTCCTGATCGAGCAGTGTGAAGGATTTTTTAATAGCTTCCAAAGCGGATTTTTCTTCCTGAAGCTTATTTTGAAATTGGATGAATGCTTCCTGATCAAAACTGCTTACCCCAGGTTGATTTTGGAGTTCATCTACTTTGTTTTTGACCAAAAGGCTTCGGTCTTCAAAACGTCTGATTTCTGCATCTACTTTGTCTGCATCCAATGAATGGTGGAAAAGAGCAATCAATTTTTTTTCATCTTCAAATCCATGCGTGATTTTGAGTGATTCGAATTCCTTTTGTAATTCATCTAATTTCTTGCTGGTAATTTCAGTGAGGTTTTCAAAGTTTTTGAGGTTGGCCAAGTTAGTGGCCTGTTTGTTTCTCTTTTCCAAAAGTACTTTTTGTTTTCCGGATAGTTTGAAAGCAGTTTCTTCTATGTCCAGTTGGACTTTTTGGATGGTTTGTACTATAGCAGTTTTGTCCTTTTCAAAGAAGGCTTTACAGAATAAAATGTCTTTGATCTCATCTTTTTTGGCTGAAATTTTACTGCTCAATCCCAATAAAGTTTGTTCGGCTTCTCTGATTAGTTCTTCCTCTTTTTCATATTTAATTTGATTCTCTTCCAAGGTTTTTCTGAGTCTCCTGATCTGCAATTGCATTTTCTCTCTTCTTGAGATTGCTTGATCAGAATTTTGGATCAGTGTACTTAAAGCCTCACTGGTATCTACTTGATGGGATTGCAGATCCTGCTTTAGTTTTTTAATCTGTTCGAAAAGGGTATTAATCTCGGTTTCTGTTTTGGTCTTATTGGTGAGATGGTTGTCCAGCCTGATCTGTTGCTCAGAAAGGGTTTGTTTCCAAGTTGTAATCTGTTCCAATAAGTCTTTTGCTGATTCAATTTCCTTGTTTTTCAAATCAAGGGTATTGTTGTCGGGTTCTCCTAATGGCTGAGGGTGATCTGTTGAGCCGCAAAGTGGACACGCTTCTCCGGCAATCAGGAGATGGGCATGTGCGAACAATCCGGATTGTTGGATCAACCTTTCTTTATCAGATTCGAGCTTATTGATGGTCAGTTTTTGGGTACTGATCCATTCTTCAAATGAATGATTTGATTCAGGTAATTTTTCTCTTAGGGTATCTATTTGTGCCTTTAAATTTTCCGTCGATGCTGAGATTTCATTCGCTTCTTTTTGTCTTTCTTTGATTTGGCTTTCCCAGTTTCCCCAATCTTTAGCCAGTCCTTTCAGTTCGGATAGTGTATTGCTGTCAGGAGTTTTTATGCTTTCAGATTCTTCTTCTAGCTGTTTTATCTGCTCTTTAATCTCTGACAATGTTTCCTTTTTTGATTCCAAATCAGGTTTTAAGGTTACTGTTATTTTTTTTGCTTCCTCAAGTTCCTTATTAAGATTTTTGATTTCAATTACCTTTTCCAGGTCTCGGATCTTACTTTCTCTCTCAGATTTCTTGTCTGCTTTTTCTTTGAGTTCAAGCTCTTCTTTTTCTAGATGTTCAATTTCTATCAAAAAATTGTCCTTGAACCTTTTGCAGTCAGTTACGCTGATACGGTATTTTTCCAGTTCAGTATTTTTCTCATTAACCTGTTCCCATACTGGTTTGAGATAGGTTTTTGCTTTTAGGAAGTCTTTCCAAATGGCTTTCTTGTTTTCTATTTCAGGCCTTTTGTTATTCAAAATCTCCCATTCTTTCAAAAAATCCTGTAATTGTATATGCTTGGCTCTTACTTCCTCCTGATTTTTAAAAGTCAGCTCAGTTTGCTTAAAAATTTTCTCACCCTCTTCAGCTTGCTTTGCAATTTCTTGAATCAAGCCTGTTTTCTCCTCCAATAATTCAGGGCTTATCTCTTTGAGAACACCCAATTGTGTTTCCATCCTGATCTTTTCATCCTTGAGGTTTCTGAGCAAAGTTCCTGTCTTGGCAGCCAAATCAAATCGCTCCAAACCGAACAATTCCTTCATCATCTCCGCCCTTGGTCCGGGAGTTAGGTCTATAAATTCCCGAAATTTACCCTGTGGAATGATGACAGTTTGCTTGAAATGTTCTTTTTTCATGCCTACTATATCTTCCGCCTTTTGCGTCAAAGGCTCGAGGTGATCCCCTGTCTTCAGGTAAAAAGTATGTTCGGCCGGTTTGACATCCTCAAAGTTCTTGGAATTCCTTTTTGCTGAATATCTTGCGACATAGGTATTGGCATTGTTTTTCCCGGCACGGAATTCAAATGTGATCAAGAGTGCTTCACTTTGAAGGTTCACCATGCTGTTTTTTTCTCCGCGGTCAGAGAGCCTTTCGGTACTTGAGTAAAGTGCCAAAAGAATGGCTTCCAGAATAGATGATTTTCCACTGCCCACTGCCCCAAATATTCCAAATAGACCAGCGCCGGTCAACTTATCAAATTCTATAACCTGCTTTTCCTTGTATGAGTATAATCCTTCAATTTCTAATCTGATTGGAATCATTATTCTACTATTTAAAAATTAATGTGATGATTTTAAGGCCTTTGCTTTAACTGGTATTAATTGATACTTGGATATTGAGATATTAGAATCCATATGGACCGTTATAATTGAACAATGAGTTAAGCGATGCATGGAGTTCTTCCAATATCTATAAATATCAAATATCAATAAATATCAATTTCTTTTGATTTCATCCGATTATTCATTCTTCACTTATCACTTCTTTAAATATACCGAGTAACTCGTCATTGGGTTCCTGCCCGCGTTCGCTTTTAAAATACATTTTGAAAAGACTGACCATATCTTTTTCAAGGTCTTCAGCTTTTAAGCTGAGACTTTCTTGGCTCTGTGGATTTTTGATTTTTGGAATCAAGCTCACGATTCCATCATGGGCTTTCATGATGGCCTTCCGGGTATCGGCGTCTATGGAGTTTTCTGTTTCATAGGTGAGCTCCACAAAGCAATATGGATTGGTTTCCAACCACTCCAGACAAGTGGTTAATTCGCTGAAGGTTTTCCTAAACAAAGGCCTGCCTTTGGTAAGTCCTATTGGTTTGTAAGCTGCAGGTAGTCCCGGATTGAGTTCGACGACCACGACTTGCTTTTGCTGATCGGCTTCGCTAAAAGAATAGGCTAGGGGTGAAGAGGAATATACTGCAGGGAATGGCGTTTTGCTGACCGCGTGGTATCGGTGGAGGTGTCCTAGGGCTGCATATTGGATTTGGGGTGGAATATTATGGGTGAGAAGGGCTTGAGTCCCTCCAACATGAAGAATAGGTCTTTCACTTTCAGGTTCTTCCAGCAAGGGTTCTCCTTCTTTGGTGAAAAAGAAATGTCCTACAAAAAGATTGACGCCAGATGGATCACAGTATTTGTCAGCCAACGTTCGCCACTTGTCAGCCAGTAATTCCCTGAACTTCTGCTCTCTGTCGTTTTCGCCCAGATAGGTTTTTAGTAAGGTTTCATTGGCATAAGGTGCCAGAATGATTCTGATAGGAAAGTCAAAATTTGGTAACTTCAATTCCATATAGCCTGGTTCGGAGTTGATTACTTCCAAGCCATTATCTAACTGTCCAATGGCAATTTTGCTATCATACTTACTGTAAAAGAAAATCCCCAGCTCTCTTGCCAAAGGATCCGGGGCCTCGATGAATTGGGTGCTGTCATGATTACCGGAAATGGCAATAATTGGCCTTTTGCCGTCATTGGATAGCTTCTTGAGTTTTTTATAAAGTAAGTCAATGGCGTCATGGCTGGGATTGAAGCTGTCAAAAATATCACCTGCCAGTAAGATGAGATCTACCTTTTCTGCCTCAGCAATTTGAATGATTTCATCCAAGACCTCTTTCTGTTCTTCCAATCGGGAATATTCCTGTAATTTTTTGCCTAGGTGCCAATCGGCAGTGTGTAGAATTTTCATGGTTTAAAAATAGGATGCTTTTAATAATGTTTTAAGGTTTTAACCTTTGAATCAATTCCATAAACTCATCAGGAGCGATAGCAGGAATTGGAGAGTCTTTGAAATCTTTAAGGTTGCGTGTGACGATATAATCTACCCCAGAAATAGAATCAGCATTAAAAATTTGGAGAGCGTCTTCGAAATCACTAAAATCTGAAATTAGAGCCTTTTTGAGTTGGGCTCTAGTCACATCAAGCACCTCAATCATTTGTATTAAATCGAGTAATTTTAATCGGAGAGATTTTTCGTCTGTAAATTTTTTGAGAATATAATATGTGGTGGCGATAGTATGAGTAGAGCTGTGAAGCCAAACTTTTTTTGGTGCACTGAATAGAAAGATCTCGGTCGCATATTTTGTGAATGCCCCCCTGTCAGATAAAAAATCTATAAGGATATTAGTATCTAGGAAAACTTTCATTTCAGATGTTTAAGGGTTAAATAATCTGAAAGTATTTTTTTTTCGTCAAAATCAGCAGGTAGCTGGATTTTTCCAGAAAGCCTTTTGATCTTCTCCTCCATGGATGTATCAGGTTGCTGGTGATTCACCAGATTTTTCAAATATGTTTCTACCAGAGCCGAAAGACTTCTGCCTGTTTTATGGGCGTATATCTTAGCCTGTTCAATTACATGTTCGTCAACATTGAGGGTGAGTTTTTTAGCCATATACGTAAGTTATTATGAAATATACGTAAACTTTTTTTCTTCTGTTATGTCCTTTAAAAAAAGGTGATTTTTTTCATTTTAAAAAAATTGGTCTGTAAATTGCTTAATTGCCGCATATGAAAAAATACAGCCTTTTTATATTTCTTTTGTGTCTGCCTCTTCTTGGCTTTTCCGGTAATGGCACCGAAAACGGTAATGAAGAATTGGTCATCCAAGAAGGTGTGGCCAGTTTTTATGGGAAAAGATTCCATAATAAAAAAACTGCCAATGGTGAGATTTTCAACATGGAAGAATTGACAGCTGCACACAAAAACCTTCCGTTTGGGACTTTACTTAAAGTGACTAACCTCAAAAATGGCAAAGAAGTATGGGTTCGTATCAACGACCGCTTGCCTCAATCTTCTAAAAGGAGCATAGATCTTTCCAGAGGGGCTGCCAAAAAACTCGATATGATTCAGGATGGAATTGTGAAAGTCAAAATGGAAGTTCCCGATCAAGATACAGTGTTGGCTTTGATGGAGTATTACCAAGAAGAAAAACCGGAGGACATAAGATTAAGGATTTTTGAAAATCCCATAGAAATCAAAAGAAACGATGTTTCTCTTTTAGACCTTAAAATCGAGCTTCAGGCCAATATCAGCGCCAAGAGATTCTAAAAATCAGAGATATTTTTCTAATAGTTTTTCCATTTCATCTCGTAAAATTCTCGATTCTCTTTCAGCTTGTTTGCCAAAATCCAGATCTTTTCCCGCATAGATAATCCCTCGGGAGGAATTGACCAGTAAGCCGCAATGATCATTCATGCCATACTTGGCCACTTCTTCCAAACTTCCGCCTTGTGCACCCACACCGGGTACCAAAAAGAAATTGTCAGGAACCAGAGCTCTGACTTTGGCGATATTTTCTCCGCGTGTAGCACCTACTACATACATTAGGTTGTCCGGATTTCCCCATTCAGCACTTTTTCTCAAGACTGATTCAAATAAAAATTCTCCTTTATTAGATTGGATCAGTTGAAAATCTTCGCTTCCCTCGTTTGAGGTTAAGGCCAGCAATATCACCCACTTATTTTCAAAATCTAAAAACGGCAAAACACTATCCCTCCCCATATACGGAGCCACAGTAATGGAGTCAAAATTCATAGCTTCAAAAAATGCCTTTGCATATAATTTTGAAGTATTTCCTATATCACCACGCTTAGCGTCTGAGATAGTGAAAATGTCTTTAGGGATATATTCTAATGTTTTTTGAAGGCTTTCCCAGCCTTTTGGACCCAAGGCTTCATAGAAGGCGATATTTGGCTTGTAAGCCACGGCGTAATCTATAGTATGATCTATTATCTGTTTGTTGAATTCAAAAACAGGGTCTTTTTCTTTGAGAAGGTGGACGGGGATCTTGCTCAAATCTGTGTCGAGGCCCACGCATAAAAATGATTTCTTATTCTGGATGTGCTTGAAAAGTTCTTTTCTGTTCATTTTGGGTGTTTTTCCCAAAAATAAGGATAAAAAAATATCTGCGCTGATTTATCAATTAAAATCAGCGCAGGTCTATAATTTCAACTTTACCGTATTTCTGTGGATTGAAAGTAAAATAGCTGTCTGCAAGATCCACATTGGTATTGACTGACTTAAACCGATATTTGAATACACCTCCTTGGTCATCATAAATTTCCCAACCTACCAAATCTTTTTTCTCCTTATCTGCAAAAAGTTTGACTCTTTGGAATGGAGCATTTGACTTCTCTGCCGTAAGTTCTATTTCTTGTATGGTCGAACCATTTTCTTTCCTTTCACCCAACAGCCTGTAATTGTATCCTTTTTGGTAGATGGTATAGACAGAGGAAGGCGTCAATTCATCTTCCATTTCAGAGGCATTGTTGATGGTGACTTCTTTGTAACCGCTGGACTCAATATAAGTCCATACTGTTTTTCCATTGTTGAAAATTTCCTGCTCAGGAAGTTTAAGATGGTATTTGTCCCCTTTGATGGATATTTCGCCTGATTGGGACTGGCTCCTTCCGTCAGACACATCGGCATAGGTGAATTCAAAACTGGCTTGAAGGCCCTTGAGTGATTTGTATTTTGTGCTTACATCATCCAGTATTTTTTTTGCTTCAGCGTCTTTTTGTGAAAAAGCAACTGTTGAAAAAAAAGATAAGAATAATGCGATTAGCGTAATTTTTCTGGTCATTATAATATTTAATTAAACCCTGATGGGTAAAAGCACAAGGTGTTACAAATTGTTCAATAACCGTTCCAAACTTGCTTCATCCTGTACCAAGACTTCTCGGGCCTTGCTGCCTTCAAATGAGCCTACAATTCCTGCAGCCTCCAATTGATCTACAATCCTTCCCGCACGGTTGTACCCGAGTTTTAATTTACGCTGAATCAAAGATGTACTGCCTTGTTGATGCATTACAATAAGTCTTGCTGCATCATCAAAAAGTGGATCTCTATCCGCCAAGTCGATATCTGCCAGCCCACTGTCACTGTCTTCTCCTTCAAATTCCGGCAGCAAATAAGCGTCAGAATATCCTTTTTGTTCACCGATCCAATCACAGATCGCATCTACTTCCGGTGTGTCCAAGAAGGCACATTGCAACCTGGTAACTTCTGAACCTGAAGACAGTAGCATATCCCCCTGACCGATCAACTGATCCGCACCTCCTGAATCCAAGATTGTTCTACTGTCAATTTTGGAAGTTACACGGAATGATAACCTTGCAGGGAAATTGGCCTTGATGATACCTGTGATGACATTGACCGAAGGACGCTGCGTAGCTACAACCAAGTGTATGCCTATCGCTCTTGCCAACTGGGCTAGACGGGCTATCGGAGCTTCTATTTCCTTGCCGGCGGTCATCATCAAATCTGCCAATTCATCAATTACCAAGACGATATATGGCATAAACCTATGCCCTTTGTCAGGATTGAGTTTACGGGCAATAAATTTAGCGTTGTACTCTTTGAGGTTTCTGCAACCGGCATCTTTCAACATGTCATACCTGTTGTCCATCTCTATACATAGGGAGTTGAGGGTATATATTACCTTTTTGGTATCGGTTATGATTGCCTCTTCTGAGCCCGGAAGTTTGGCTAGAAAGTGCCTTTCTATTTTATTGAAAAGGGTCAATTCCACCTTTTTAGGATCGACCAATACAAATTTTAATTGGGAAGGGTGTTTCTTGTATACCAAGGAAGCCAAAATCATGTTTAATCCTACTGACTTACCTTGTCCAGTTGCTCCAGCCATAAGTAAGTGAGGCATTTTGGCCAAATCCACTACGAATACTTCGTTTGAGATGGTTTTTCCCAGGGCTATAGGCAAATCCTTGTCACTTTTCATGAACTTCTCTGTCCCAATTACAGCTCTAGCTGGCACGAGTTCCCTGTTTTTATTGGGTACTTCAATGCCTATAGTGCCTTTTCCGGGGATAGGAGCGATGATTCTAATGCCCAAGGCAGCCAAGCTTAGTGCAATATCATCCTCGAGGTTCTTGATTTTGGAAATCTTAACTCCTGGATCGGGGACAATTTCATACAATGTTACTGTAGGTCCAATGGTAGCCTTGATTTCCTGAATCCCAATCTTAAAATTGACCAGGGTTTCTACAATCTTGTTCTTATTATCTTCCAGTTCTTGACGAGTCACCGTTACCTTTTGCAGATCGTAAGAATTGAGCAATTCAAGAGTTGGATACTTGTAATGCGGTAAGTCTAAAGTTGGGTCATAAGGGTCTAGATTTTGGACCTCGACAGCTGTTTTTTCTTCACCATCAGCTTTGGTTACCGAAAACTTCTTTTCTTCAACAGGAGGTTCTTCGATGGTTTTTTCGGGTACTGTACTCTCAATATTCAAGGCCAACTCTTGGGAGCCAGACTTTGCTTTATCAGTGGCCTTGTCTGACTTGATGGTCCAAGAACTCCCATCATCTTCCAGTCCATCATCTTCTTCCACCAACAGCGACTCCTCTTCAAATTCATTCAGTACAGGTTCCTCTTCTACCTGATCAAATGGAGATTTGGCTTTTGAAGGTTTCTTCTCCAGTTCAAAGTCTTCTTCATCTTCTCTTCTGGCACTGCCAAAAAGATTCAATTGTTGAATGTTAAAAAAGAACACACTAAAAATCAGAAGTGATCCCCCAATAAGAATAAAGGTGCCCCAGCCCAAAAACTCTTCTGCTAATTTGCCTAGCTCATATCCAAATCCGCCACTCCAATCCGCATAGGAATTGTAGCCAGTAGAAATCTTGCCTAAATATCCAGTTACCAAACAAAGCCAAAAGGTGAAAAACAATGCAAAAACCAAATATCTAGGGATGGAATAAAGTGACTTTTTGAAGGCCATATTGAAGCCTAAAAGGAATATAAAAGGAGGCAGCAGAAAAGCTGCAATCCCAAACCATTTATGAATAATCACATATGAAATCTGAGCACCAAAAAGCCCCAACCAATTCCTTGCTTCTGAAGCTGTGCTCCTTATATCCTCTTCTAATTCCGAGGCCACTAAACTTTGATCAGCATTCCCTTCAAAAAGGTAGCTGATGAATGCAAAGAATAAAAAAAGTGATAGGGAAAGAAGAATAATCCCAAAAGTCAGGGGGATTCTTTTGTCTTTAAGAAAGCCCATAGAAAAGTTTCTTTTAACCCTTTCTTTTGTAGTGGACTTTGGACTGTTTTTCCTTCGAAAAGTATTTTCTCTTGGTTTCTCTGAAGCCATTGTTGATTATTATCTCTCTGTTGAATGCAAGAATAAGTGAAATATACAGAAATTATCTTTTTTGAAGTTGATAATACTCTGCCAATCCCTTTTTGATTTCTTTTACCAAGCTTGGTCCTTCATAAATCATGCCCGAGTACACCTGTACCAAGGAAGCACCTGCTTCCAGTTTTTCTATGGCATCCTTGGCAGAATAAATGCCACCTACTCCAATTATTGGGAAAGCCCCCTTAGATTGCCGGTGAAGATATTTGATGACCTCTGTACTTTTTTTGGACAATACTTTACCGCTCACACCTCCCGCTCCAATCGCTGTAACTTTCTCGACGGCAGTTTTGAGCACACTCCTGTCAATGGTGGTGTTGGTCGCTATTACCCCGTCAATTTTTGTCTCTATTATGATTTCAACAATGTCATCCAATTGCCCTACAGTGAGGTCAGGTGCGATTTTTAAAAGAATAGGTTTGGGATCTTTGTGCTCTTCGTTCGCTTTTTTGACGGCTGCAAGCAAGTTTTTCAATGGTTCTTTTTCTTGAAGCTCTCTAAGATTTGGCGTATTTGGAGAACTGACGTTAACTACAAAATAATCTACATAGGGATGTAGGGCATCTAAGCAATTGATATAATCATCCACCGCGTTTTCATTTGGTGTGACTTTGTTTTTACCGATATTTCCTCCGATCAAAACCTTAGATTTTCTTGATTTAAGCCTCATCACTGCTGCTTCTACGCCACCATTGTTGAATCCCATTCTATTGATCAAGGCCTGATCTTCTGGTAACCTGAAAAGCCTAGGCTTTGGATTTCCATCCTGAGGCTTGGGTGTCAGGGTGCCGATTTCTATAAAACCAAATCCTAACAAAGACATTTCATCAATCAACTTGGCATCTTTATCAAATCCTGCAGCTAAGCCTACAGGGTTTTTGAATTTCAAACCAAAAACCTCCCTTTCCAAAGAGGGATGGTCATAATCAAAAAATCCTTTAATAATATTTTTTATCAAGGGAAGGTTAAATGTCCGCTTGATCCAACTGAAGGTGAAATGATGTGCATCTTCAGGGTTTTGCTTAAATAAGAGAGGTTTGAGGATAGATTTGTACACAAGACAAGTTTTTGGTCAGTGCAAAAATAGAGTTTGCCTCGGAATAGATTAAATTAAAATGATTTTTACTTGAATTATTTATTCTGTCTAAAAATAGAATTAAATACCAGACTGACTTGGAATGGCTTCATAAACCCACTTATCCTGCTTGTAATTTGGGGCATAAAGCAGGAAAGGAAGTGAGGCACCCATGATAATAAAGCCAGCAGCAGAAATCTGCGGTTCCTGTAATTCCTCAATATCCCTATCAAACATACCGGACGAAACTGATTTTTCTACCTGAATGACAGTCTGTCCTCCTACAAATAATATCGCTCCGACTATTTTTGCTCCGATAAAATTCCTACGCACTTTCGACAACTCATCTACTTTAAACCTTCTGCCATGAACAATTACTTCCTCTTTTGAAACTACCTCTAGTTTCCCGCTTGATTTAAAGCCTCTGTAATGAGTTAATGTAACTCTTTTATTTTCCGGGATGAATTTGGTTTTACCAGTTTGTTGGTGAATCATCCTTAATCCTGAGGATGCAGCCTCTTGTGCAATTGCTGTTTGAAAAACAACTAATAATAAGAAACCTGTCAAAAAAAAAGCTAAAGTTTTCATAGTAGAAGCCAGTTAGTTACCTAAAAATAAATTATTTCTTAAGTTAAAACAATTTATTAATCAAGTTTTAACTATCGATTTAGCGTTTTATGTAGGAGATCTTGGTATTAGCGCTTCAAAAATCCATTTTTCCTTTCTGTAAGTAGGGGGATAAAGAAAAAAAGGTAGCGAACTACCAATTAAAACAAAACCAGTAGGAGAGATGCTTACTGTTTTTGGTTCATCAGCAGGTGGGATGGGGATAGATGCGACAGCTGCACCAAAAATCAGCTCTAGTTGGATGACCGTCAATCCTAGGCCAATCAAACCGGCACCTGCGATTTTGGTACCCATTGGGTTCTCTTGATTTTTGCTATATCTCCAATTTTGAATGTCTTTCCGTTTACATAGACTTCCTCCTTAGAGAAGACCCTTAATTCACCCTTTGCCCTCACTCCATTTTTATCCACGACAGTAACTCTTCTTAATGCTGGAATAAAGCGGATATTGCCATTAGATACATGAAACATCATCAAGCCCGAACGGGTCTCTTCCTGACTGAATCCTGAATGAGAAGTGAAACAACAGAAAACCAAAAAGATCAAGAACAACTGTTTCATTATAAAGCTGTTAGGGGTGTGTGTAAAACTAATCTTTTTTACAATAAAATAGACAAACCTTACTTTCTTGGATGAAATTCATTTAATACCTGCCTCAGATAGTCCCGGTCAAGGTGAGTGTAAATTTCGGTGGTAGTAATACTTTCATGGCCTAGCATTTCCTGGACGGCCCTCAAGTCTGCGCCTCCTTCTATCATGTGCGTAGCAAAGCTATGCCTGAAAGTATGGGGGCTTACATTTTTTTTCAACCCAATGGCTTCAACCTGTTTTTTGATGATCAAAAAAATCATCACACGGCTCAGTTTTTTGCCTCGGCGGTTTAGAAAAACAAATTCCTCATGTCCTTTGACCGGTTTTACATGAGGCCTGATTTCTTCTGTGTAGTATTTGAGGTATTTCAAAGCATCCCTGCCAACAGGGACAAGTCTTTCTTTATTTCCCTTTCCTATTACCCTCAAAAAACCCACATCTGCATACACATTGGATATTTTCAACTCAATCAACTCTGTCACTCTAAGTCCAGAAGAGTATAGGATTTCAAGCATGGCCCTGTTTCGGTGGCCTTCTTTTTCCCCAAGAGGAATACTTTCTAAAATGGAGGTGATTTCCTGGAAACTTAAGGTGTCAGGTAGTTTTCTGCCTAGCTTGGGAGATTCTAAAAGCTGAGAAGGGTCCTCACTGATCAGATCTTCGTACATCATGAACCTGAAAAAGGCTTTTATCCCTGAAATTATTCGTGATTGTGTGTATGCTGAAATTTCCAGTTGGGCCAAGCCATTTACAAAATACCGGAGATGTTCGAGCCGAACTTCCAGCGGACCTGTGTCGGGGTGGTTTTTCTCCATGTATCCACTGAATTTATCCATATCCTGCAGGTAGGCAATAATGGAATTTTCACTCAAAGACCTTTCGATTTTGAGATAGTGTTGGAATTGACGGATCAGTTGGTCCCAAGATTTTGCCACAACAGTTTAGTCTTTATATGGACTTTGAAATCTTCGCTTAAATGGGTTGATTTTATACATCAAGCTCATGATAGTCAGGTTGACGGCGCAAAAAACCAAAAAGGAAATCCCTGTATTACCGAAACTTGGCTCGCTTTGTAGCCAGAAATAATGAATCAAGGAAATGATCAATCCAGAAATTGCTGTTTGGATCAAAAGTGTTGTGAAGGTTACTTGTTTTGGTTTTTTCATTTCAAACTGACTAGAAAAAGAATTCACATCAATATTGAACAAAATTCATCAAAAATAAAAAATTGCTAGAGGCAATGTTTTTGGGCAATGTGGCAAATAACTGATACTTTTGAAACCTCAAACCAGTAAACAATCAAGCTTTGAAAATAATCATCATCAATGGGCCAAACCTTAACCTCCTTGGAAAGAGAGAGCCTGAGATTTATGGCAGCACTTCTTTTGAGGAGTACTTCAGCACACTTCAAGCCAAGTATTCCTCTTTGGAGTTAGAGTATTTCCAATCCAATGTGGAAGGAGACTTAATTGATAAGATACACGAGATCGGATTCGAATACGATGGAATCATCCTCAACGCAGGAGGCTATACGCATACCTCCGTGGCTATTTCTGATGCTATTGCAGGAGTAAAGTCACCAGTGATGGAAGTACATATTTCCAATATCTACAAGCGAGAGGAATTCAGACACAAAAGCATCATCAGCAAAGAGTGTATAGGGATGATTTCTGGCTTGGGCTTGAAAGGTTATGAATTGGCTATTTCTTATTTTCTTAATCCAAAAATATGATGTTGACTTTTGCAGCAGGACCTTCTAAGGTTTACGATAAACTGCCGGAATATATGCAGGATGCATATGAAAAAGGCATTCTAAGTGCCAACCATCGTTCAGCAGTCTTTATGAATCTTTATCAGGAGACAGAGACCCTTTTCAGGGAAAAGCTTCATTTGCCTGATGATTATAAACTGTTGTTCACTTCATCCGCTACAGAAAACTGGGAAATCATCACTCAGTCAGTGGTTGAGTCAGCAGGTTACCATCTTTTTTCTGGATCTTTTGGTAAAAAATGGTACGATTATGCCAAGCATATCGAACCCAAAACCTATGCCCATAAAATAAATCCAGATGAAACCATCGATGTTTCCAACCTGGAAATCGGGGCAGATTACGACCTGATTGCCATTACACAAAATGAGACTTCCAATGCAACTCAGGTAAGGATGGAATCTATTTCCGCTATAGCCAATAAGTATCCGGAAAAAATCATTGCTGTAGACACGACATCTTCCATGGGAGGGATTGAGATGAATTTCGCTTTGGCGGATATATGGTATGCATCTGTACAGAAGTGTTTTGGACTTCCAGCTGGATTGGGTATACTGTTGGTCTCACCAAGAGCGATATCTAAAGCAGAGAAAAAAGGGGAAAAAGGGCGGTACAATAGCCTCAACTTTATGTTGGAAAACGCTACCCAATATCAGACTCACTACACCCCCAATGTTTTTGGTATTTACCTATTGAAAAGAGTTTTGCAGGACTTGGAGGAGATTCAGCACGTAGAAAACAAGTTGGTCGCCAGAATGAGAAAGCTTGAAGATACTATCGCCAATACCTCAAAATTCAGAATGTTGATCCAAAATGCTGAGGCCCGCAGTACTACTGTTTTGGCTGTTGAAGGAAAGGAAGAGTTTATCTCCCAAATCAAAAAAGCGGCAGAAAAAGAAGGTATGCAACTGGGTGGAGGCTATGGAGCATTGAAACCTACAAGTTTCAGGGTTGCTAATTTCCCTGCCATCACAGAGGCAGAATTGGATAAATTGATTCAATTCTTGAAACAGTATTGACATGTTTGATCTCAAGGAAATTTTCTCTGTCACATTGATTTTATTTTCAGTGATTGACATTTTGGGTTCCATTCCTATTATAATCAACCTTAGAAAAAAAGTAGGGCATATCCAGTCCAGCAAAGCAACACTTGCGGCGGGAGTGCTGATGATTTTATTTTTGATTGTAGGTAAATCTATTCTGGGATTATTTGGGATAGGAGTGGAGGATTTCGCGATTGCGGGAGCCTTGATTATTTTTGCATTGGGTGCAGAAATGATTTTAGGAATTGAGCTTTTCAAGCCAGATCCAGAGGCATCAACTACCAGTGCCTCAATAGTGCCAATAGCGTTTCCTTTGATAGCCGGAGCGGGGACATTGACTACCATACTGACGTTAAAATCCGAATACACCCAGTTGAATATTGGAGTAGGAATAATTATCAATCTCGGTATAGTATATCTGGTTCTCAAAAGCACCAATTGGCTTGAAAGGAAGCTAGGGAAAACAGGCCTAGATGTCTTGAGAAGGATTTTCGGAATCATCCTTTTGTCAATAGCTATTAAAATTTTCAAAACAGCCCTGAACACAGGTGACTCTATACTTTAAATTAAAAAAATAAACCCACCATGATTACAATTTACACCGATGGAGCTGCCAAAGGAAATCCAGGACCTGGAGGATATGGTGTGGTGATGAAATTTAGGCAACACAGAAAAGAGCTCTCAGAGGGTTTTAGGCTTACGACGAATAATCGTATGGAGCTCTTAGCCGTCATCAAGGCATTGGAAGAAATAAAAGTCAGCGGAATTCCGGTTTCGATTTATTCAGATAGTAAATACGTAGTAGATTCTATAGAGAAAGGTTGGCTGTGGGGTTGGCAGAAAAAAGGGTTTAAGGATAAAAAAAACCCGGATTTATGGAGAAAATATATTCCGCTTCATGTCAAATACAAGCCTAAGTTGATTTGGGTTAAAGGTCATGCAGGTAATCCTGAAAACGAACGCTGCGACCAGTTGGCAGTGGAAGCCGCGGAATCGGGAAATTTACCTCCGGATTTAGGTTATGAAAGCTCTATTTCTTGATTTATTTTAAGGTCTAAATGTCTAACCGTCCTTTTCGCTTCAAAAAATTCGATGTACATCATGACAAGTGTGCCATGAAGGTCGGGACTGATGGCGTTTTATTAGGAGCTCTTTCTGGGGAGAAGCCGCACTATTCTAAGATCCTTGAAATAGGGTTAGGTACCGGATTGGTTTCACTAATGTTGGCCCAAAGATTTGAAAAGGCATACATTCAAGGGGTAGAGATTGATTTTGATGCATTCGAACAAGCAAATCAAAATGCGAGAAGCTCACCTTGGTTTGATAGGTTGAGTTTTGAGCATGAGGATTTTAATGAGTTTTTTCAAAACTATGAAGAGCGCTTCGATCTGATAGTAAGTAATCCGCCATATTTTGCTTCTCACCTAAAGTCTCCTAATGCGAAAAGAAATCTGGCACTGCATACAGATAGTTTGTCATTTGAGGCTTTATTAAAAGGCGTAAACCAGCTGCTGAGCGAAAAAGGAGAGTTTTGGGTCATCTTGCCCGAATATGAGACCAACATAGTGACTGACATGGCGGTTGATATGGGGTTTTTTCTTCGGATATCAATTGAAATAAAAGATAGTATGGAAAAAACCATATTAAGAAAGATTTCTTCCTTTACAAAAAATAGAAATGAAATTTTGAATAAAAGTCTATCTATAAAAGAATTAAACGGCGAATATTCAAATGACTACAAGAATCTTTTAAAAGATTTTCTTATCATATTCTAAGCTTTTGTATAAAAGATTTGAGGCATTAGAAGAATAATTTTTTAAAATTGAATATTACCGTATTTTTAGCATCTTCTTTAAAAACACAAATTTAATGATCCGCAGAGTTTCAAGTGCTTTGGTTATTTTGGTTTTTGCCTTTTCTTTTTTCGCTTGTGAAGAACAAGGTGAAATTGCCCCCTCAATTATCACAGAAGAAGCATTATTGGTGAGTGGTGAAAGGATGAGGCTTTCAGGTAGAATCATAACTACTCAAAATATATCAGCAACTAATCACGGTTTTTATATCTCCGACAATGAAGGGTTTTCACAGCCGATTATTATTTCCCTTGGAGAAAGAGAGACGCCTGGCAGGTTTATAGGTGAAACTTCCGGATTGACAATTGAGAAGAATTATTTCGTCAAGTCATTTGTGGACCTTCCAAGTGAAACGATTTTTGGGAATGTTGTTGAACTTCAGACGCTTAGTCCTAATGTAAGTGAATACTCACCAAATAGAGGTCAGCCTGGAATGGTAGTGACAATCAATGGGGTAAACATAACGGAAGATGTAAAGGTCTTTTTTGGAAATGTTGAAGCTGAGGTGGTAAGTGTTGATTTTGAGACGATTTTAAGAGTCCGCGTGCCTGCGATAGGGGATGAAAGTACAGTTCCTGTGAGGGTTGTCATTCAATCAAAAGAAATAGTTTTTCAGGAGCCTTTTGTATATAGAACTGGTGTTTACACGAAAATTTCCCAGTTCCCTGGCAATATCCGATTTACAGAAGGGGTAAGTTTACAAGAATCAACAACCTTTTATGCAGGTTTGGGTATTGTGCAGCCTGGAACATTGAACTCAACCTTTTGGAAGTGGACTTATGGAGAAACGGAATGGACTCAGGTAGATTCACCCTCTCCACCATTGAGGAGAGCATTTTCTACCAAAACTTTTTTTGGTGGTGGTTCAGATGTGCCGGCAGCCATTCCGAATAATGAACGCTTTTATAAGTTAGAAAATGGTGAGTTTATCCAACTGCCTGACTTGGACCTGCTCTTCATAAATGGGGTTGGTTTTGAAATTGATGAAAAGCTCTATTTAGCTGGAGGTGATACAGGAGAAGGAACAGCAACGTTTCTAGTTGATACAAACACAGGAGATTGGGAGTTTGTAAGTCATTCGCCATTTAAGATTTTGAGTACAGATTTTTCATTTACCTACCAATCAAAACAGTACTTCATAGATCCAGAAACTAGAAACTTATATTATTATGATCCGAATTTCAACAATTGGGAAATTGTAGGAAGTTACCCCGGGGAACTTGGTAACAACGGCGGAGGCTTTGCTGCAGTGATCGGAGATAAAGTATTCGTAGGAGTAGGCAATAGGTCCAATCAAATGTGGGAATTGAATATGCAAACCTTGGAGTGGGATCGTAAAAATGATTTCACTGGTTCTAGCCTGGCTAGAGTAATCGGGACGTATCAGATTGATGATGAAATTTTTATTTTAAGAAGCCCCGAAACCCAAGTAGGTGGTTCTATTGAATTCTGGAAAATTGAGCCAAATGCATTTTAAAAAATCATGATGTATGAAAAAACTTTTACCAATATTTATATTATTTCAACTCCTTTTGACTACCCATCTACAAGCGCAGGAAAAGCGAGTAGTAGTAGGTAGGGATATAGGGTCAATGAAAAACCTGAATATATCAGGGAGGATTATTGATGAGATTACAGGAGATGCACTGGTAGGTGCTACTGTGACTGTAAGGGAATTAAATAAGACGGAAGTGACCAGCACCAATGGTACATTTTCTTTTGTTTTGGACAGGGCAGAATACATTTTGGAATTTAGGTATATTGGGTATGAAACAGTAACATATCCCATAGTAGCGGTAGGTGATGGCAGGATCAACCTTACCATGATACAGGAGGACTTTACCTTAGACGATGTTGTGATTTTTGGAAGAGACCCTGAAAAAAACATCAGAAGTACAGAGATGGGTGCCATCAGTATCAGTA
This sequence comes from Mongoliibacter ruber, assembly GCF_003003005.1. GTDB lineage: Bacteria > Bacteroidota > Bacteroidia > Cytophagales > Cyclobacteriaceae > Mongoliibacter > Mongoliibacter ruber. Next base: position 95,276 of record NZ_PVTR01000008.1, on the reverse strand, counting down.
TGAATACCCTTAAAGAACTCCCTCCGTTTTTGGGTGAAGTGGATATCATTCGATCAGTAGCAACCTTACCGGGTGTTAGTCAAGTAGGGGAGGCATCTTCAGGCTTGAATGTGAGAGGTGGGGGTGCTGATCAAAACCTGATCACCTTTGCAGGTGCGCCTGTCTATAATCCGTCCCATTTGTTTGGTTTATTCACAGCATTCAATCCTGATGTGGTCAACGACTTTACCTTATACAAAGCCCAAATACCAACGAAATTTGGAGGAAGAGGCTCCTCAATTCTAGATATCACTCCCAAATCCGGAAGTCTAACCAAATGGGGAGGGGACATGATGGTAGGTACTGTATCAGGAAAAGCTTCAATCAATGGGCCTATTGTGAAAGATGTTGTATCTGCCCAATTGAGTTTTAGGGGTTCATATATCAATTGGTTATTGAATTCGCTAAACAATCCCGAACTCAGAACAAGTCAGGCTAATTTCAATGATATAAATGGCATCTTATACGGAGAGATCAATGAAAACCACAACCTCACGTATAGCTTTTATAGAAGTTATGATGATTTTGCATTGGCTTCTGACACCACAATTTCATGGACAAATCAAAGTCAGTCCTTAAGGTATTTGGGGCAGTTTGGAGAAAAACTCAGCGTTGATCTTATTGGTTTTCATACACTATATGATTTTTCTATTTTTAATCAATCAGGGATCAATAATTTCGACCTCAACTCAGGAATAATCGATACTGGAGGGAGGTTAAGCTTGACTTATCAGTTAGGAGAAAACAACAGGATAAACTTTGGTGGTGATACAAAGAGATTAACGATTCAGCCCGGAGAACTTATTCCATCCGAAAATGGTGAGTCAGGAGTGCTGCCGCAAAAAGTACAGAATGAATATGCTATGGAATCCGGATTTTTCTTCCAGCATGAATTTGAATTAGGAGAAAAACTGGGATTTTCCTATGGGGTGAGGTATGATACCTATACTTACTATGGACCAAGGACGGTGAGGCAATATGCGGAAAACTTACCCCTCAATGCCTCTAATGTCATAGGAGAACGTACTTATTCAGATGGAGAGGCAATACAGACATATGATGGATGGGGCCCGAGGGCTTCTATAAGGTATTCAATAGACAAGAATACGTCCATCAAGGCAGGTTATAATAAAATGTACCAATTCATCCACCTTATTTCAAATACAGCCACCATAGCCCCGACGGATGTCTGGAAGTTAAGTGACCAGTTTTTGAGACCACAAATTGTAGATCAATACTCTTTAGGTATATACAAAAACTTCAAAGGGAATATTTTTGAAAGCTCTGTAGAGGTTTATTACAAGGATATTCAAAATGTAGTAGAGTATAAAGATGGCGCAAGATTGTTACTTCAGAATCACCTTGAAACTGAAATTATTCCCGGTGAAGGGCAGGCCTATGGTGTAGAAGTATATGTAAAGAAAAATCTAGGCAGAGCTACCGGTTGGGCTTCATATACCTACTCCAGAGCCTTGAGAAGAGTGATCACACCTTTTGAAGAGGAAATCATCAATGATGGTAACTGGTTTCCTGCGAACTTTGATAAACCACATGACCTTACATTGATTGGTAATTATAAGATCAGCTCTTTTACTTCCCTTTCAGCCACATTCTCTTACAGCACTGGCAGGCCGGTCACCTTCCCCGAAGCCAAATTTGACTTTGCCGGCAATTCACTTGCTTTCTTCAGAAACCGTAACCTGCAGAGAATACCTGATTTCCACAGGTTGGACTTGTCATTGAATTTCAAATTCCAAGGAGATGGTAAGTTCTATGATGGTGATTGGACATTTGCTGTCATGAATGCCTATGGTAGAAAGAACCCATTCTCAATATTCTTTGCGGATCAACCTGGATCGCCACCTCAGGCCTTTAGATTAGCTATTCTAGGGGTTCCCTTGCCAACCTTGAGTTACTCGCTTAAATTTTAATGGAAATGCTTAAAAGATTACTATATATACTATTAATAATTCCGCTTTCCTGTGTAGATCCTTATACGCTGGAACTAGAAAGAGGAGAGCAACTTCTTACTGTGGACGGATTTATAACTACGGAGCCTGGGCCACATCGTATCAGATTGACAAGAACAGATACCTATGGTTCTGTCTTTGAAGGCTTGATCAGGCCTGTTAGATTGGCTACAGTAAATGTGAGAGACAGTGAGGGTATGGTGACCTTTCTCACAGAAGTGGAAGCAGGGGTTTACGAAACACCAGCTGGATTTAAAGCAAAAGTAGGATTGTCGTATACTTTACAATTGAGGCTTATAGAAGGGAGAGAATACACATCATTTCCGGAAAAAGTAAATCAGGTGGCTCCCATAGATCAGGTTTCTATCAGAACTGTAGAGATAGCTACTGACGATAGACTTGAGCAAAGAGTAGGTGTGCAATTGATAGCGCATTTCAAAGATCCTGGAGATCAAGCTAATAATTACTATTGGAGGACAGCTCCGGGGTCATTCGTTTTGGTGGCCAATCCTGAATTGTATACCAATCCTCCCACGCACCCTAGTGATCCACGGGGGCCAGCTCCAAAAGATTGCTGTGCTATTTGTTACCTGGTTGAGTCTAGTCGCTCTCAGAATTTTACAATTGCATCAGATGAAAGTTTTAACGGGCTAGAAACCAGGCTCCCTGTTGCATTTATAGAAGATAATGGATTAAGGTTTAAAGATACTTATAGGGCCGAGATACAGCAGATGGGGATTAGTCAAGAAGCCTTTAGATTTTTAAGATTGATAGAGCAACAATTGAGCATAACAGGCAGTGTCTTTGACCAGCCACCTGCAAATATCAGGGGCAATATTATCAGCTTAGACAATCCAGATGAGACGGTTTTAGGCTATTTCATTGCCGCTGATGTAGCGACATCAGAGCTTTATATAGAAAGTGATGATCTGGATATAAAAGCAACACCAAGAATAATTCCAGATGATTGCCGAACTGTTCCTGGCGCTACATTGAGCCCTCCATCAAACTGGTTGAGAAATTAGTCAATCAACTCTTCCTTCTCAGTGAATTTAATCCCTTGTTTTTCAAGTTCGGAAAGCAGGGGATTATATATTTCAGGATGAATCGGCAACATCAGTCCCTTGGTTTTGATCGTGCCTTCCAAAAATAAATCGACAGCTATTGCCAATGGCAGACCAACGGTTTTTGCCATGGCTGTTTGGTTTTGGTTTTCTCCAATGCTGACCATACTTGAGGTAAGTCTTTTCTTTTTACCAGCCGACTTAATCTCAAACTGATGCTGCATCACAATCATGTCCTTATCATCGGGGTTCAATTCCCATTTATTTTCCAAAATCATCTGCAAAATTGAAGCAGGGCTTCCTTTGAATTTTGGAAGAGGTTTGTTTTCCAACAATCCAAGCCAGGCTATTTTTTTCAGTATGTTTTCATCAACCCAAGGAAGCAGTTCTTTTATTTTTGTTTCTACAGTTTTTTCCGGGTGGTATGGTAAAAATGAATTGATAAACATTCTCTGGGTGAAATCGCTTGGAAGATCCATTTCAAATGAATCATCTGTAAGGCCAAGTTGAACAAAAACATCCCAACTTTGGCAGAATCCAGACCTTCTGAGTGTACCTCTCAGGATCGTAGGTATATTGTCTAGGCCATACACTTTACGGTAGCTTAGCGAGTCTCTGTTGGGGTATCCTTCAAACTCTCCAATTCCGTCAAAACTGATCTTTTCAAGTCTTCGAAATAGCATGTGGTAAGGGATGTATTTGTATTTACCATTTCTGATAAACCTTGATACTCCCTGTCCTGCAATGACTACATTTCTTGGATTCCAGGTAAACTTGTAATTCCAAGGATTATCTTCTGATTCAGGAGCAAGAAGTCCTCCAGTAAAAGACTTAAAGGAAAATATTTCGTTTCCAAGTTTCTTTTCTCTATCTATGATTTGCATGGCAGACATGTGGTCAATGCCAGGATCTAGCCCACATTCATTGAGGAACAAAAGCTCTTTTTGCTCGATTTCAGTTTTCATTTTCCTTATTTCGGCAGATTCATAGGAAGCGGAAAAAAAATGTTTGCCGTACTGTAAACAGTCTTTTGCAATGAGGGGGTGTAAAAATGCTGGAAGCATTGAGATGACTACATCAGCTGTTTGAATAAGTTTTTCTCGATTTTCCTGATCGTCGGAATTAAAAGCGACAGCCCTCGTTTGAGGTAAGCCCTTTATTCTTTTTAACGCTTCTTCCTTCGATAAATCGGCTACTATTATTTCCCTGTTTTTAGACTGAGCGGTATTTGCTAAATATTCAATTAAAAATATGGAAGACTTACCAGCTCCCAAGATCAATATTTTCTTCATCTGTATTTTGGGTTTATATTTCGTATCATATCTGATAGATAAAAGTAAAAATACAAACCTTAGATTGCCCCAAAAGAACAATTGCCAATTTAATTTTGTTAATTGAGATCCTTTTTAGTTTTTGAACATGAGAAAAAAAATAAACCTTACTGTATCGCTGGAAGTTTTTCAGCGGGAGGAATGGGCTACAGATGAAATAGAGCTTGTCGAGCAAGCAAAAATAGCGGTCGAAAATGCCCATGCCCCATATTCAAATTTTATGGTCGGGGCAGCTTTGTTGCTTGAAAATGGCAAGGTTTTTTCTGCAAACAACCAAGAGAATGTCTCATTTCCCGTGGGGATCTGCGCAGAACGTGCTGTGCTCAGTTATGCGATGGCAAACTACCCTGATTCAAGACCAGTAAAACTCGTAATTATAGCCAAAAGAAGGGAAGACAAGGTGTGGGCGACAGTGACTCCATGTGGATTATGTCGCCAAACAATCAATGAGTACGAGATTAAATTTGGGCATGCGATTGAAATATTAATGCTTAACCCTCAAGGAGAATTGTTAAAAGCCAGTGGCATAGATCAATTATTGCCATTTAGGTTCAATGATTTGAATGGATAATGAAAGGATCAATAAAATTTACTTACAATGCTCACTACAGGATTTCACATGTAGTCAACCGTGAAGAAAATGAAATCATTATAGCTTTACACGGGTATGGTCAGTTAGCAGAATTTTTTCTCCGGAAGCTTACCCCTTTGTTTATGGAAGAAAGGGTTTTCGTGGTTCCCGAAGCCACTAATTATTCATATTTAGAAGGTTTTTCAGGTAGGGTAGGTGCCAATTGGATGACACGTCATGAAAGGGAAACAGCTATCGCTAATAATCATATGTATCTTAATGAATTGTTGCGTGCTTTTTTGATAAAATATCAAACACCGCCCAAAATAAAAGTGTTAGGTTTCAGTCAAGGGGCAGCCACAGCTACCCGTTGGGTGAGTCAGCTTGAAGAAAAAGTGGATACTCTAATTCTTTGGGGTGGAGGTTTTGCCCATGATTTGGTTTTGGAAAAAACAAAATCTTCGCTAGACCAGACTAAGACATATGTTGTTCTTGGAACAAATGATGATTTTATCACACCAGAAACAATTCAAAAACAGGAAGAAATTATAGCAGATTTGAAATTAAATGTTGAAAAGCGCTTTTATGATGGTGGACATGACTTAAATTTGCCATTGTTGAAAGAACTTTTGGACGCATAAGTGCAAAAGGTATTATCACAATAAAAAATGTTTGATATTTATACACAGTTAATTATATTTCTTAAAACTATAGCTTTTATAAAATGCTAACCCTATCTGAAAAAGAAGTAGAGAAAATAGCAGCACTATTGCTAAAGGGGATGATTTGTTTTTATCAAATTGACACTAAAAAGATTCATCATATGCCTGATGATGAAGACTATTTCAATTATGACCTTACATCAGATGAAGAAGATGTATTGGACGAAATAGATGACAACCCGGATAATTTTGCCGAGTTTACCAAGATGGAGCCTCACCAAGAGCATCAGATCATGGAGATTTTCACAGATAGACAAGTGAAAGAAAGAGGATTTCAGGATGAACTGTTTAATGCCTTAAGTAAGCCTAAAGCTGCTACAGGATTCAAATTTTTGATAGATAGTTCTGGAAAGTACAATGAAAAATGGAAAGAATACAGGCTTAGTAAATACAAGGACTGGGTAAAAGAGCAGATTGATAGTTTCAATTATGCAGAAGATTAATGAGTAAGAAAAAAACCACGCTATGTGGTTTTTTTTATTCACTCTTGATCCATTTCCAAAGTGTTTTGTAATTGACTTTTGTACCATGTACCAAGATTCCAATTCGGTAGATTTTTCCCGCTACCCAGGTACTGAAAAGAAAGCCGACAATCAACAAGGACATTGACAATGCTAGATCCCAAAAAGGAATGCCATAACTAGCTCTCCCCATCATTGCTATAGGGGAGGTGAGAGGTACTATCGAAAGCCAAAATGAAACATTGCTGTTGGGGTCATTTAAGACAAAAACAAACAGTCCCATATAGGCTATAAGGAGTGGGATGGTAATGGGCAGCATAAATTGCTGAGCCTCTGAAGGAGCATCAACTGCCGCTCCTATAGCTGCGAAAAACGCACCATACAAAAGGTATCCACCAAGAAAGTAAAAAATAAAGGTCAGAGCCAATTTGATAAAATTAATCTCTTGAATTACCTGAAGTATCCCCGCAATTTCCGGGGTTTCAGTACTGATTGAGGACCCCATTTGAGAATTGGCCATTTCCATCGCTTGCTGTTGTGGCATCTGCATACCAAAATAGCCCATCACCACAAATGAAATGGAAGATATTAAAATCATCCAAATAAGGAACTGCGTCAGACCAACAGCACCGATGCCGATGATTTTCCCCATCATCAACTGAAATGGCTTGAGTGAGGAAACCAGTATCTCCACAATCCTGCTCGATTTTTCTTCAATTACGCCATGCATGATCTGATTGCCATAGACAAATATGAATATATAGATTAGGATGCCTGTAAAGAATCCAATAACATAATTGACCGTTGCGTCTGAAAATGTCTCTGTACCACTGTTGTCTAAGGTTATAGCACGAATATTTACTTTGGTGCGGTAAGCGGACAAAACTTCAGGATCAATTCCTGATTCAAAAAGTCTCTGTTCTTCAATTCTCCTCTTCAGGCTGGATTCCAGGTAATTGATGAAATTCATACTAGGATTGCTGTCTCCATAAAAAACTATACCAGAGGGATTGCTCAAGTCAATCTTTGGAATGTATAGAAACCCGAATCTTTCACCTGATTTCACAAGATCTTTGCCTTCTTCCGAATCACCGTTGGAATAGGAAAATGCATATTGTTCAGAGCTTTCGATAAAAAACATATTGTTTTCATCTATTACCTCAATAATCCTCAGGGCAGCACTATCTGCCTCATCCATTGCAATCCACAGAAAAGCGCCCATGATGATTGGGAAAATCAGAGGTGTGAGCAATGTAGCCAATAAGAAAGATTTCTTTTGTACCCGGGAAAGGTATTCCCTTTTGATGACAAGCCAGATTTTATCCATTGGAACTAGCGTTTACTTGTTGGATAAATAATTCCTCCATGCTCGGCATCCTTTCAGAAAAGCCGATAACTTCACCAAATTGCATGAGATGTGCCAAACTTTCATTCGCAGTTCCTCCATTGAGTTTGATAGTAAATGTTGCAATTTGATTATCCCAAGTTGCTTGCCATTGCTCAGGTAGCCTATTATCTTCGCACCTCAATTGTACCTCATACTCATTTGGACGAAATTGCTGTTTTATGGCTGTAAGTTTTCCGTCTAATATCTTCTTTGATTGATTGATCATGGCTACATAGTCGCAGAGTAGTTCTACTGACTCCATCCGGTGTGTGGACAGGATCAAGGTTATCCCCTTTTGTTTTAGTTCAAGGATTTCATTTTTGATCAGGTCTGCATTGACCGGATCAAAACCCGAAAACGGTTCATCCAAAATCAAAAGTCTCGGTTCATGGATAATGGTTGAAATAAACTGGACCTTCTGAGCCATGCCCTTCGAAAGATCATCTATCCGTTTGTCTTTCCAGTTTTTGATATCCAACTTATCCAACCAAAAATGAACCTTTTCTTTGGCCTCGCTAGCACTTAGGCCTTTTAGGCGTGCAAAGTAGATTAACTGATCCCAAACTTTCATTTTCTTGTATAGGCCCCTCTCTTCAGGGAGGTATCCTATCTGTGCGATATGTTTAGGGTTTAGCTGTTCGCCTTTAAAGAAAATACTACCGGAATCTGCATCAATGATTTGGTTGATTATCCTGATCAAAGTAGTTTTTCCTGCACCATTAGGTCCAAGTAATCCGTAAATCACTCCCTCCGGAATAGAGAGATCAATATCTGTAAGGGCCTTGCTTGGACCGTAGGATTTATTTAGATTTTGAATACTTAGAATTTCCAAGGGATTGATTTTACACTAAAAGTAATAAAAAAATCGTGGGGTATTTATCTAATATTTACAGATCCGACAGAGACATCAATGATAAAGGACATCAAGTTTTCCGCATCTTCTTTATAAGACTTGCTTACATAAGTTTTGTTACCAATATCTTTCAAGCTTTTTGGTATGGTAGTCCTGCACATGGCAGTAGATTTTACTTTTAAGATAAATGGTTGTGATTCATCTGGAAGGATGAGGTCTACTTTCCCCGCACCTACGATAGCTGTAATATCACAAGACTCAGGCATTTTGTCCGAAAATGACAAATTCATGGTTCCATAGTTGGCTTCAAAAATCATTTTTTTAGCATTTGTAAAATTGAGGTTTGAAGCTTCAAGGTTGCCCATATTGATTTTTACCAACAGGGTATCCATTTTTACTGAGTTTGCCATTTTTTTACTGTAATGTAGATTAATGTCCGCACTCGTAGAATTTACCTTGCAATTGGAAATGGGCAGGTGGGATAAGTCGAAATTCGCCTTTCCGATTCCAAAATTGAAATTGAGGTCATAGAGGTAGTTGGAGTTAAGTCCTACTTTCCATTTGTGGTCAAAGTCATCATTGGAATTTGAAAATAGTTTATAGGAGAGACTTTTTCCGAGATTTTCGGATTCTACATTTCGGTGTGTCAGATAGGTATTGAGTACACCATTGATCGTTTCGTGATGAAAAGTGGGGAGAATATTTACCTTGGCAAGGTCACAGTGTATAAATACAGGGTTCTCACTTTGCTTTCTTTCAATATTAGAAATTCCCTTATAGACATTGAAGTCAAGTTGGATCAAATTAAATCCGTGTTTTTCTTCAACTTTAAACTCCTTAATAATCTGAGAGCTGCTTTCAAGCCTTGCTCCAAATACCAGGCAAATTATTAAGCATAATTTATTCAACATACGCATAAATTACGGCGGTGATTCTAAAAGGTTCCTAAAGGTAAAAAAAAAGCCGGATTTTTGTCCGGCTGTATACTTTTAGAAAAATTCCTTCATCTTATCGAAGAAACTTTTTTCTGAATTTCCTGGGTCAGGTTTGAAGTTTTCTGAATCCTTTAGTCCTTCCAATGCTGTTCTTTCTTCCTTGCTAAGCTGCTTAGGCGTCCATACATTGACATGGATCAATTGATCACCTTTGACATATCCATTGATATCTTTGATGCCTTTTCCTTTCAGCCGCAGGATTTTACCACTTTGAGTACCTGGTTCCAGTTTGATTTTGACTTTACCATCGATGGTAGGAACTTCAATGGAAGCACCTAATGCAGCGTCGATGAAGCTTACATATAGGTCAAAAACTACATTGTTACCATCTCTCTGTAGCGTGTTGTCTTCTATTTCTTCTATTACTATCAATAGGTCTCCGGGGATGCCTCCTGCAGTCTCGTTTCCTTTTCCTGACATGCTCAGTTGCATTCCATCGGCTACTCCTCCAGGGATGTTGATAGAAATGACTTCTTCCTTAAGAATGAGACCTCTTGGATCTGCTTCTGCTGGTTTTTTATCAACGATTTGACCATTGCCTCCACATGCAGGACATGTGCTTGCTGATACCATCTGACCGAGCATTGTATTCACTACCTTCTTGATCTGTCCGGAACCTTGGCAGGTACCACAGGTCTTGAAAGTGACACCATCAGCTAAAACCTGTCTTTTGACTTTGATTTTTTTCTCAACCCCATTGGCGATTTCTTTTAGATTCAGCTTAAGTTTTACCCTAAGGTTAGTGCCTTTTTTGGTTCTTCTTCCACCTCTTCCTCCAAAGAAAGATTCAAAGCCACCTCCTCCACCACCGAAGATATCTCCAAATTGAGAGAAGATGTCATCCATGTTCATACCGCCACCACCATAGCCGCCATTTCCACCAAGTCCTTGGTGTCCATATTGGTCATAGCGTTGCTTCTTTTCTGGATTACTTAGAACTTCATATGCTTCAGCTGCTTCTTTAAATTTATCTTCAGCTTCAGGATTGTCTGGGTTCTTATCGGGATGGTATTTAATAGCAAGTTTCCTGTAGGCTTTTTTAATTTCCTCAGGACTTGCACTTTTCGATACTCCCAATATTTCGTAAAAATCTCTTTTTGCCATGATTTCTTTTTATGCTCCTGTGACTACCTTGGCGTAACGCACTACCTTATCACCTAGCGTATATCCATTTTCTACAACATCGATTATCTTGCCTTTCAACTCCTCATTAGGCGCAGGGATCTGGGTGATAGCTTCTTGAGTTTCCGGATCGAACGCTTTTCCTACCAAATCGTCCATGACCTTTACTCCTTTTGCTTCTAATACTTTAAGTAATTTTTGAAAAACCAATTGGTTGCCTTCCCTTACTTTTTCTATTTCAGTCAAATTTTCACTTGCTTTGAAAGCTCTTTCAAAGTCATCTATCACTGGCAAGATTTCTCTTATAAGGTCTTCTGAAGCTGTTTTGATTAAATCTAACTTTTCTTTTGCAGTTCTTCTCCTGTAATTGTCAAACTCAGAATATAGCCTCAAGTATTTATCTTTCAATTCCTCTACTTCTTGTTGTAGTTTTTTTTCAGGGGATATTTCAGAGGTCTCTGAGGATGTTTGTTCTTCTGTGTTTTCGGAAGACTGGTCAAGAACTGCTTCCTTACCTTCTTTTAACTCATTTTCATTTGAATGAGACTGCTCCTCTTTGATGGTTTCTTTTTCCTGCATTTTCTTCAATTTTATACTCTAACCTTACTTAACAATTTATTTGCCATACCAAGCAAACTGACAAACTGACACTTATTCGAGTGTAATTGCCTGCCATAGCATGTCTTTTAATTTTTCCAAGTTATACTGGGTGACTGAAGAGATGAAAAGTGATGGCAATTCGGTAGGAATATCAGGTTCCATTTGATCCATGAGTTCTTGATCGAGCATATCCGCTTTTGTTATTGCGAGTAACCTTTTTTTGTCAAGAAGCTCTGGGTTATATTTCTTCAGTTCTCCTAAGAGAATCTGATATTGTTCGGTGATACTTTCAGCATCAGCCGGAATCATGAAGAGAAGTATGGAGTTTCTTTCGATATGTCTCAAAAAGCGAAGTCCTAAACCTCGGCCTTCTGAAGCACCTTCAATGATTCCAGGAATGTCAGCCATTACAAAGGACCTGTCGTTTCTATAGGGAATTACACCGAGGTTTGGTACTAATGTCGTAAAAGGATAATCGCCTATTTCTGGCTTGGCTGCGGAAATACTGGAAAGCAAAGTTGATTTTCCAGCGTTCGGAAAACCGACCAGTCCAACATCTGCCAGCAATTTCAATTCTAATACGATCCATTCCTCAATGCCGGACTCCCCAGGCTGGGCATAATGCGGAGCTTGGTTTGTTGAAGTTTTAAAATGGTCATTACCTAAGCCACCTCTACCTCCTTGAGTTAGTATTACTTCTTGCCCTTCTTCAGTGATTTCAAAACGTGTCTGCATCGTTTCTGCATCTTTGGCTACAGTTCCTAGGGGTACTTCTAATATCACATCGGGGCCGTCTTTACCTTTTCGTCTACCTCCTTCACCACCTTTTCCATCATCAGCAATGACATGCTTTTTGTATTTAAGATGAAGTAAGGTCCAATGTTGTGAATTACCTCGAAGGATGATATGGCCACCTCTGCCTCCATCACCTCCATCTGGGCCACCCTTGGGCACATGTTTTTCTCTTCTGAAATGGACCGAACCAGAACCACCGGCTCCAGATCTAGAACAGAATTTTACATAATCTATAAAGTTGGAATCCGCCACTGTTTGAGTTTTATCTAATAAAAATGGCTAAGCTCTGAAGCTTAGCCAACTATAATTTTTACAAAGGTAATGATATTTTGAGTATTAGTACTCGTCCATCACATTTGAGATATCTGCAAAGATTCCATCGATAGTTCCAACTCCATTTACTTTTGTGAGTTTTCCCTGCGCTTTATAGTATTCAGCTACCGGTAAGGTTTCCTCTAAATACACATTTATCCTTGTTTGTATTTTGTTCTCATCTTGGTCATCAGTCCTTCCAGAGGTTTTTCCCCTTTCCCTGATTCTTTCCTTGAGCACTTTTTCTTCTACTTCTAGGGCAATCATCCCTGAAATGCTCATTTTATGTTCCTCCATTAGGTGATCCAGCGCCTGAGCTTGTGCGACAGTGCGTGGAAAGCCATCGAAAATGAATCCGTTGGTGTCTGGAGTGCTTTTGATTTTATCACCTACCATTCCTATCACTACTTCATCTGGGACAAGCCTGCCTTCATCCATATACTTTCTGGCAAGTATTCCAAGTTCTGTTCCTTCTCCAAGGTGCTTCCTAAAAAGGTCGCCGGTAGAAAGATGAGTGAGGTTGTATTTCGTGATTATTTTTTCACTTTGAGTTCCCTTTCCGGCTCCCGGAGGGCCAAATAAAACGATGTTCAGCATTTTACAGGTGTTTGGTTTTAATCTGTTTTAAGTTGGTAAATTTGAGCGAGGTTCCTCCCAAATCCATCATAGTCTAAACCATATCCTACGACAAATTTATTCGGGATGTTAAACCCGATGTAATCCAATGTAATTTCCTTTTGCAAGGCTTCAGGCTTGTGGAGTAAGGTTACGATGTGTATGTTTTTGGGCTTTTTATCTCTGATCATGCCCATTAAATGCGACATGCTCAGACCGGTATCCACTATATCCTCTACAATAATTACTTCTCTATTTTCAATGTCAGCTTCCAATCCGAAAAGCTGTTTAACACTTCCTGTCGAATTTTCACCTTCATATGATGATATTTTGACAAAAGATATCTCAACTGGGATAGAAATAGACTTTGAAAGGTCTGAAAGAAACATAAACGCACCGTTCAAAACTCCGATAATCACAGGTTGTGTACCTTTAAAATCCCGTGAAATTTCACTTCCCAATTCCTTGACCCTCTCGTCCAACTGATCGGAATCAATGAATGGAATAAACTTTTTATCTTTAATCTCTATCATCAGCAAATAAAAAAGCTCCTCTAAGGAGCATTTACAAATATATAAAAAATCATAACTGTCACCTCCTTATTTCTGCTAATACTTATAGATGGGCCATTAAATATCGGTACATTTCGATCATAGCGTTTAGGTCAAACAAGGAAACTTTTTCTTTGGGGCTGTGGACATTGTCTTCTGGGGCACCGATGAAACACCAATCAATAAAGTATGGAGAGAACTGAACCTCTCTTCCATCGCTGCTTCCGGCATCTTCAATTTCAAGTTGAAAAGGTATTTTACTGTCTGAAGCCAATTCCAGAATTTTATCCAGAAAAATTTTACGTGGTATATGTTTGTCCCGAATAGAAATAACCACACCATCGTGATGTTGTACGCCGTCAGTAACCCATGTAATGTCTGAAATCAACCCAAATGAAATCGGCGATTCTTTTTGGATAAAATTCAGCAAAGCAGGGACACTTCCTCCACCGTGCTCTTCATAAGTGGAAAAAACCACCCATCCATTTTCTAACGTTTCACACAATTTTAAAGCATTATATACACCAAGTCTATTGTCTAGGTATGCAGCTTGAATAAACTTTTCAGAGATTTGAATGTCCTGTTCAAATGAAAGTCTAGTCCCAGGAGCGATCTGTCTTGGAAAATCGTGGGTAAGCTGACCCTCATTTTCAGTTATATTGCATTTGATAGGGCCAAGTCTGTCTTGACCAACTACTGACACACTATCCTCTACATCTGGTCCTCCGATAGGGACAATTTGGTTTTGGTACCTTGTCATAAAGCCTATTGTGTCAATGTGTGCAAAGACAGCTCCACGAGGTTTTCCAAATTTAAGTAACAGACAGTCATGTACTTGTGGGCCATGGTAGATTTCAGGCTGAACCTTCCATGAAGTTTGACGTATTCTGATTTGATTCAATAGGAAATCCTTGATAGCGGATTCGTCCCCTGAGGTGCTTTGAATTTTTAAAATGTCCGTTAAAATATCCATTAATGGCATAATTTGTGTGGTATTAAATCTATAGTATTGCAGCTGGAAATTTGAAAAGATTTTTCAGAAAGTTTAAAGTTTTAAAATATTAATATACATTTGTGATAAGTTAAAAGTTTATAAATTTGCAGTAAAATCAATTAAACACTCAAAATTTGAAAGAATTTTTTATTATGAAAAAATTACTACTATCAACAATCATGGCTGGTGCTTTGGCTTTCGGAGTCAATGCTCAGGACGACGACTTCAACAGATGGTCTGTCGAATTTGGTGGTGGATTCAATAAACCAATGGCTCCGTTAACTCCAGGTTTTTTGTCTCCAACCTTGAACATTGGACATGCTGACCTTGGGGTGAGATATATGTTCAATGAAAAATTTGGTGCGAAGCTGGATTTCGGTTTCGGAACATTCAACGAATCAAGTGGGAATAGCCCTTCCTTTTCTACTAACTACCATAGAGTAAACCTTCAAGGTGTTGCTAACTTAGGTAGAATCATGAATTGGGAGACTTTCTCTAGAAATGTAAGTTTATTAGGTCATTTCGGTGCCGGTATTGGCCAGGTAAGACCACAAGAAAATGCATTCAATGATTTCAATGATAATGTATACAATATTATCGCCGGTTTGACTGGACAAGTTAAACTATCTGAAAGAGTAGCTTTGGTAGGTGATATTAGCCACATCATGAATGGTCGTCAGACTGTTACATTTGATGGAGCTTCTGCAATCCTTCCAAGCACAATGCCTCCAAGTGTGGCTAATCCTAACGTCCCAGCAGCGACTAACAACGGTTTCTTTGGAACTGGCGCGACTTGGTGGACTGGTACTATCGGTTTGAATATTTATCTAGGAAGTAAAAATCAGCATGCTGATTGGTACATTGCTGCTGATAAATATGCTACCAAGGAAGAACTTGCTCAGCAAGTTGGTGAAATCAAGGACATGTTGAAAGATTCTGATGGTGATGGTATCCCTGATTATCTTGACAAAGAGCCTAATACTCCAGCTGGTGCAAGAGTAGATTCTTTTGGTAGAACTTTGGATTCTGATGGTGATGGTATCCCTGATCACTTGGATAAGTGTCCATTTGCTCCAGGTCCTGCATCTAACGATGGATGTCCTATTGAAGAAGTTGAAGAAGTAGATTTCTTCATGAAAGCAATCAATGAAGGTTATGTGAATGTGTATTTTGCATTTGACAGCTCTAAACCACTAGGTTATTCTGCTTCATCTGTAAATTATGTTTCTAACTTCCTTAAGAGAAATCCAGGTGTTAACCTTGAAATCAAAGGTTATGCTGACGAAATCGGACCTGAGGATTACAACATGAAATTATCTGAAAGAAGAGCTAAAGCAGTTTATGACTTGCTAATTGCATCAGGTATTGAAGGTGGTAGAATTTCTTACAAAGGATACGGTGAAGATACTAGTGTAGATAAGAGGTCAGCTGATGCTAGACAACTTGCTAGAAGAACAAGCTTCGAAGTTAAGTAATAGACAATACGTCAATAAATATAAAGCCTAACCATTTCGGTTAGGCTTTTTTTGTGCAATTTTAATCTTAATATTTTTTTCTCATCTTATATTTGATCATAAAAATAAACCTTCAGTAAATGTCAAAAATGTTTGTATTAAGTGATTGTGACAATATAGTCCATCAATACCTAAGTGAATTGAGAGATGTCGAGATTCAAAAGGATAGGACAAGATTTAGAAAAAATCTTGAAAGGATTGGCGGAATCTTGGCATATGAGCTTTCAAAGGATCTACATTTTATTTCAAAATCCATACAAACACCCATCGAGGTAACAAAAGGGAAAGTGCTGGATGAACAGCCTTTGCTAATATGTGTCTTGCGTGCCGCTATGCCTTTTTTTCAGGGATTTTTGGATGTTTTTGACAAGGCTGATTGTGGTTTTGTAGGAGCATACAGGCAAGAAAAAGAAAATAGAATTGATATAGAGTTTCTTTATCAAGCAACCCCTGATATTTCGGATAGAGAAGTAATATTGATTGACCCGATGTTAGCGACGGGTAAGTCAATAGTGAGTACCGTTTCAAATTTGCTAAAAATAGGGGCTCCAAAATCACTACATATAGTTGGTGTGATAGCGGCTCCGGAAGGAATTGAGCATATTTCCAGCCAAATTGAGATACCGCATAAAATTTGGGTTGGAACTATAGATAAAGCCTTGAATGAAAAATCATATATAGTTCCAGGCTTGGGCGATGCAGGTGATTTGGCTTTTGGTCCTAAGCTGTAAATACCATGGTGTACTTTTTCTTGTTTTTGGGCTTGGTCATACTTCTCGCAGGCGGAAAATACCTTGTAGATGGGGCGTCAAAAATAGCATCCTTCTTTGGCCTAAGTGAAGGATTGATTGGTTTGACAATTGTGGCTTTTGGTACTTCAGCTCCGGAACTATTGGTCAGTGTCAATGCAGCCCTCAAAGGAAATAGTGACATTGCTCTGGGGAATGTGATAGGGTCAAATATTTCAAATATTTCCTTAGTCCTTGGAATAAGTGCGATGGTTTATCCTATTGCGATTCATAAGTCTATATTGAAGCTTGATTACCTGTTTACTTTATTGTCATCAATACTATTTTTTGTTTTTGCATACAATGGAATACTCTCAAGGTTTGAAGGCCTTATTTTCATTGTTCTTCTCGTATCGCTTAATATTTATTTTTTCAAAAAAATAGCAAGAGTGGACCCTGTTAGTTTAGAAAATTCTTCCACTGAGCAATCAAATATCTTTAAACCTCTAATCTTATTGATTGTTGGGATTGTTGGGCTTTATTTTGGTTCGGATCTTTTTGTGGATAGTGCGGTTGAAATATCTGAAAGTTTCGGTATTAGTCAAAGAGTAATAGGGGTCACCGTTATCGCAATTGGTACTAGTCTGCCAGAATTAGTTACTTCCCTGATAGCTGCATGGAATAAAAAAACCGATATCGCAATAGGTAATATTCTAGGGAGTAACATCATGAATGTACTTGCAATAATAGGAATTACATCCGTTATTAATCCAATTGCCGTAAGTCAAGAGTTTATCAATGTTGACTTTATTTGGATGCTTGGGTTTACACTTCTTCTATTCCCCATACTTAGAACCAAAAGAAAGATCAGCAGGCTTGAAGGGTTGGTTCTTTTGGTCATTTACTTACTATATATTTATACACTAATCTAATGGAGTACTTTTTGAAATTTCTAGCTATTTATTTCACCTGCCTTTTCAAATTTGTAGCGGGTCCCTTGCTTGGTGCAGCAGCAGGTTATGGACTCATTGAGATTATTATTGTAACGCTTGGCGGAATGATGACATCAGTTCTTTTTGTTACCTATTTGGGGAATTGGTTTAAATCACATTGGACATTAAATGTGAATAAAAAGAGGTTTACCAAGAGAAAAAGGAGAATTGTCCAAGTTTGGCAAAAATTTGGAGTAATAGGAATTGCCATTGCTACTCCAATATTTTTGACGCCAATCGGTGGCACCATCATCATGGTGGCATTTAATGTGAAAAGAAATAAGATACTGTCTTATATGTTCTTCAGTGGTCTTGCTTGGGTGATAATTATGGGAACTTCGATAAATTGGATTTTGACAATACCCCTTTTTCAAAAGTTATTCGGGTAAGTCTTCGTCGGGTAAGATCTCAATGTCCTGAATCAGTACTCTTTTTGAAATTTCCTGACCTGTGATCGTAGCAGCTAAACCACCGAGTGCAGTTTCTTTGTATTTTGTCTCCATATTTGCTCCGATCTCTCCCATTGCGTCGATGCATTCATCCACAGGAATGACAGCACTTACATCAGCCAAGGCGATTTGAGCTGAGCTATTGGCGATGGCAGCGGCACTGGCATTCCTCACTACACAGGGGATTTCAACTAATCCAGCTACAGGGTCACATATCAACCCAAGCATACATTGAATTGTAATGGCGACCGCATTGAAAATCTGGCTTACTGTACCACCTAAGCAATAGACCATTGCTCCAGCTGCCATTGCCGCAGCTGAGCCAGTTTCTGCCTGACAACCTCCTACAGCACCAGCAAGACTTGCTTTTTGTTCGATAATCAAGGCTATACCTGCACCTACCAACAAGCCTTCCAATATTTTTTTATCGGAAAGATTATGTATTTCTTGAAGTGTGTAAAGTGTACCTGGAAGAATTCCTGAAGCACCTGCAGTCGGTGCAGCCACAACCCTTCCCATGCAAGAATTAACCTCTTTTGCCGCCAAGGCTCTTGAAATCAGTCTTTGGAATTCTGGAGAAAGTACAGATACTGGGTGATTGTATACCTTCTTAGCTCCATTGTTGATCATCCCACTCCTAGAGGTCATCTCTTCTTTTAAGCCGGTTTCTACAGCCTCTTTCATCACTGTATAGGCTTTATCCAGATTATTCCAGATGCTTTCCTCCGTCTTACCCCTTTGGGTAACTTCATACTCAATGACAGATTCATATAGATTCAGATCTTTTTCCTGACAATAGGACTGCCAACCTGCAAAACTTTCAAAAAGGTAACTCATATCAATTTGGGTTATATCTTTCCAAAATTGGCTAAAAGTAGATGATAAACCAAAAGATGAGTAAGCTAGCGTGAAAATTGAATAGCCTCTTACCTTACATCCACAACTTTAGCCTGAAAGATTATGGGTTCAAATGGCCTCACGGTTTGATTGAGCCTGCCTTTTTGGACCAAGTCACTTCGTATTTCAAAAGGGAATACCTGAGTGGTGGCGCCAAATGCAAGATGCGAAGGTACTATTGCTCGGATTTCTGCATCCTTAGAGAGTCCTTTCAGCAATTCTTCAATAAAAGGAACGTTTTGCGCATCCCCAATAGTCACTTGGAATGGGTTGGATTGGGAGCTGACTTGTGCAACAGGCTGTACTTCATTTAGATGTGATATGCTATAAGTGATACGGATGATTTTACCATTTTCAGCTTTTGGACTTTCAGTATCTCCTTCCGCAATTTCCAATAGGAATAAACCGGACTCAGATTCTTCGAAACCAACAAGATTGTTAAATGCTATGTGTTCTGTGATTTCTTGGTCTTCAAGTTCTTGTATTTCCTGCTCACTATATATTTTTTTGAACTTGATACGGATCTTCAAATTTTCTTCAGGCTGAATAAGCTGTCCAAAATAATAATCATTATACCCCAAATAAGCGGGGGCATAGAGTAAGACAGTTTCTCCTTCTTTTGCAAAACTAGAAACAAAATTTATCGCTCTAGGAATAGTACCGCCATCTTCATGAATATACAAACGAGGGGGTCTGCTTTCATCCGTGTAGCTATCAATCAATCTGCCATCTATCGTGCGTATTTCATAATATATGCCTACTATGTCTCCACTTGTGATTTGATTTCCCAGGTCATTGGTCTCTATTTTTTCGAAGAAAATACCTAGAGAGGTTTCATTAGGATTGATGTTATTTTGAGCAAAGAATTCTAAAAGTTTTCTTTCATCTCTTTCAATATCTTCATTGACTCCTTCATCCGCATCCTGCGTACAACCCATTGTAAAGGCCAAGAACAGAAACAAATAATATTTTTTCATAGCATTATTTTTTATCCTTTAGTTGGAAGTTCATCCTTAAGTTGAGTCCGCCAATTGAAAACTGTTGGTTGATGAATGTTTGATTGCCCAATGATAATTTGTAAAAGGGTTCTATGGAAATGAACGTGCCATTACTAAGGTTTTGTTCAAATCCCATGCTTAAATTAAGCAATTGGCCAATGCCAGTGTTGCTGTTCGTGTTGTTCTGTGAGTCAGGGGTGAAAGTCTCAGAGACGGTTGTTATTGCAGCTTGTGAGCCTGCAAACCCAGAGCTGGCCAAATTGACAGTATTGTAAGTTACAGTATTTCTTTGGTTGAGGTAGAACATATTGGATACCCCTGAGATGACATAGATGTCCGATTTTTGGTTCTCAAAGATTTTGTATTTGAGATTGAAGGGTACTTCAAGTTGACCAAAACTCAACTCATTGGTCGTAGTAATAAAGTTACTAGACATCATGGCTGACCTATCGGAATAAGATAGAGATTCTGCCACCATTACATTAGAATTGTTGTTTGTGCCAGGGACTAGGTTTTGTTGGGCATAGGCCAAGCCAATATCAATCTTGAACCTCTTTGATACTGATAGTTCTGTAATCACTCCAGCTCCTAAATTCAAGGCTTGGGTCGAAGAAGTGGTTGTTTGAGGCATAAGATATACACCAAGTTTTAAGGGTTCAAAAGCCTCATCTTCTTTTTCTTCTCTTACATCTTTTTCATTCCCATCAGATAGCCACTCATTTATTGTAGCAAGGGCTTTACTTTCATCCTCCTCTTTCAGTGCGTTGGCCAAAGTTTTTTCTGAAATAGGTGTAGCTTTTTCAGTTTCCTTGATGACTTCTTTTATGATTTCTTCTTCTTTGCTGGTACTGGCGATAAGTTTTTCTTCTATTTGAGTTACTTTTTCGTCAGTCAATTTGACTTCGGAAGATGCCTCTGCTAAAGTTTGGCTAGGCATAGGTTTTTTTGGCGGGGATTGATTTGGCCTTTGGTTTGGTAATTCTGATTTGGCCAGATTTTTATTCCTTTCGATAGGGGCTGAAGGTGAAATATTCAAAATATCTTTTTCTTCTTCTTTTTCTTCAGCATTTGGTGTTTCTTCTTCGAATGTTTCCGTTTTGATATCACTAAGGCTTTCAATGGGTTCTTCTCCTTGGTTAAAAAGTAGGAAAGTTGCTACCAAAGCAATCGCTGCGAAAGATGCAGCCCAATAAATCCAAGAAGGAAATGCAGTACCTTTTGGCTTTGCGAAATATGCAGACGCAAGCTTATCCCATTCTTTGGGATCGTAAGCCTCTTCGTGATTTTCAAAGGAGGCTTTGATTTTATCCGCAAGTTTTTTATCGAACTGCTCCTTCATTTCTGATTTGATTTAACTCTGTTATCTTGTCTCTTAATTTTTGTTTAGCCCTAGCTAGGTAAGTTCTGGATGTACTGGCAGGGATGCCACACTGTTCAGCAATTTCATTGTGTGAATACCCTTCGATTTCATACATGTTGAAAACTATCCTGAGCATTTCGGGCAGAGATCTTAGGATGTTTAATATGTCTTCCTTTGATAATTGGCTGATGATTTCAGGCTCATAGCTTTCTGTGTCTACCTTTTCAATATCCATTGCGGAAAAGTGTTTGACATTTTTTCTGTAATAGTCTATGGAGGTATTGACGAGTATTCTTCTAAACCATCCTTTAAATGAATTGGCTTCACTATATTGAGGGAGTTTATCAAATACTTTCATGAAACTGTCATTGACAATTTCGCAGGCTTCATCCCTACCATTGGAATAACGTAAGGCAATGCTCATAGCATAGCCATAGAAATGCTTATAGAGCATTTCAAGAGATTTTTGATCTCCTTTCCTTGCTTCCTTAATCAGGTGTTGTTCCAATGATGAGGACTTACTTATTGTTAGATGTTAAATACTAGACGCAGGGGGTAAAGATAACGCTACAAACTCAGGTAATTTATTTAAGACTAAAAGTTGAAAGTTATGGTCTGATTGATAGAGGGATCTAGGCTAAGGGCTACAGGGCAAGTTAAAGCCGCGTTTTTTAGCTTTTGACGCATGTTTTTGTCTTCTGAAGGTTTTTCCCAGATAAAATGAATAGCTATCTCACTTATTTTTCTTGGATTTGATTGCATGACTTTGGTGATTTCCCAGCTCAGTCCTTCAAGCTTTTCGCCATCTCTATCAGCAACAATACCCATAATGGTCACCATACAGCTTCCCAAGGCAGCTGCAATAAGGTCTGTTGGAGAAAATGCTTCCCCTTTTCCATTGTTGTCCAATGGTGCATCAGTGATTACTTTGCTACCGGATTGAATATGGATCATTTCTGTCCTAAGATTTCCGGAATAGGAACTTTTGATAGTAGCCATAAACTCTTATTTTTATTTTTGGTTCTATAACTTACAAACGAAATTAGCGTTAATTTCCCAAGCGACACATTATGAAAGGTATTAAATATACAGTAGCCCTGTTTTTTTTCCTGTTTTCAGGCATCGTGCTAGGACAGCGGTTAGATGCCGGAGATTATGAATATGATACTGAGATTTTAATTGGGATCAATAAAAATACCAATGGAGGACTGGTGGGAGGTTTTTCATTTAAATATGGAATGAGAATAGATGATACCAACTTCCAGTTTTTTGGTTTGGACTTGGCAAATGTCAAAAACCCTAAAGAAGTAAGGAACACCACAGTATTGGGCAATTCTTTTATTTTCGGAAAATCGAATTATCTATACTCAATCCGGCCATATTACGGAAGGGAAAGGATATTGTTCAAAAAAGCACCCCAACAAGGAGTACAGGTGTCAGTGTTAGGCGCAGTGGGTCCTTCAATTGGTGTTATTGCTCCATATTTTATAGAGTATACTGTCAATCGTGTTGAGACAGTGAGAGAACAATTTGATCCTGCAGTTCATCAGAGTAGGTTCAATATTCTTGGGCCAGGTAGAATTTTTGAAGGTATTGGAGGCTCTGACATTGCGTTTGGGGCGAATGCCAAAGCTGCAGTAAACTTCGAATTTGGTGTATTTAAATCAAATGTCACAGGTTTGGAACTTGGTTATCAATTGGAAGGTTTTACAAGAGAAATCCCGCTGATGCCAACTGTTGAAAACAGGCAGGTTTTTCAGTCGGTTTATTTTACTTTCTTCTATGGTTTCAGGAAATAGGCCAGCGATTGGGTAAAATGAATCTTTGGGAGTAATTTCGCCAAAGTAAAATCAGAAATATAATGATCGAACTACCAGTAATATCCGAAGAGGCAACTAAAAAGAAAAAACCTAATTGGTTGAGGGTAAAATTGCCTGTAGGTAAAGAATATGCTAAAGTCAGGAAGCTTGTAGATGAACATAAGCTCCATACCATCTGTGAGAGTGGCAATTGTCCCAATATGGGCGAATGTTGGGGAGCTGGAACTGCAACTTTTATGATTTTGGGAAATGTTTGTACACGCTCTTGCTCTTTTTGTGCTGTTGCAACAGGACGCCCACCTGAATATGATACAGATGAGCCCAGAAGAGTGGCTGAGGCCATTAAGTTGATGGGAGTCAAGCATGCTGTACTGACTTCAGTCAATAGGGATGAACTCAAAGATAAAGGCGCAGAGATATGGTATCAAACAGTAGTAGAAACCAAAAAACTTTCTCCAGAAACTACAATAGAAACTTTGATCCCGGATGTGAAGTCAAATTGGGATGCACTGTATAGAATGATCAGCGGTGGCCAGGAAGTTGTTTCTCATAATATGGAAACAGTTGAATCTCTTTATAGAAGGGTGAGGCCTCAAGCCAAATATAATAGATCATTGGAGCAGATTAAACTGACCAAAGAATTTGGGAAGAGAACCAAGACTGGAATTATGCTGGGCTTAGGTGAAAAGCAAGATGAAGTATATAAAGCTATGGATGATTTGGTAGCTCATGGTTGTGATATACTCACATTAGGCCAGTATCTTCAGCCGACTAAAATGCATATAGAAGTAGCTGAATTCATTCATCCCGACATGTTTGATCTTTACAGAGAAGAAGGATTGAGAAGAGGTTTGAAATATGTGGAATCAGGACCACTAGTAAGGTCTTCTTATCATGCCGAAAGACACGTGAATGTTTAATATGAAAAAAGGCTGGGAGCAATTCCAGCCTTTTTTTTAAGAGTCATTTTTATTTCAGGTATGCGGATAGCATCCAAACAGTTTTTTCTTTTGCTGTGATGTATTCGCTCATTAAAGAAACTGTTCCTTCATCTCCGTGCTCGGCAGCTATTTCCAGAGCGGATCTTTCTAGTCGCAATAAAGTATTCAGGTTATCTCTGATAATTTCCACCATTTTCTTACCATCTTCTACCTGCTTAGCTTCTTTGATCTCCGCATTATTGATGTATTCCTCAAAAGAGGAAAAAGGTCTTGCTCCTAATGTCAGGATCCTTTCGGCTGTTTCATCAATACCTAAATTGGCTTCGTTGTATAGCTCTTCAAATTTAGCATGAAGTTCAAAGAAGTTTGGACCCGTAATATTCCAGTGGAAGTTTCGCAGGTTTTGGTAATAAACTTCATAGTTAGCCAAAAGGCTATTCAGTTTTTCCACCAATAATTTACTGTCTTTTATTTTTAAACCTATGTCGTTTGTGCTCATAATATTTATATTTTTGATTTATAACTCACCCTGTACAAATATAAGACCGCATGAGTTGAAAAGGTAATATTGTCAGATTGATAATATCTATCGATAAAATGAGTTGTCTATAATAGAAAATCCCCAACACCCCTTTGATGAAGAACAGACTTCAGGATATCGCAACTTTAGATTTATATACCAACAAGAACAAAATCAAGTGGCTCATTTTCATTTGTTCTATAATCATAAGTTTTGGTTCTATTTATTATACTAATCTTTTGGTGGAAGAGTTGAAGGACCGTGAGAAAAGGCAAATCGAACTCTTGGCGAGGGCATTGGAGTATGCTTCCTTGAATACAGATAACCTCACCTTTATCAATCAAGAAATCATTCAGCAGAATACTTCGATTCCTGTGATTGTCGTAGATTCAGATGAGAATGTTGTCGATTATAGAAACATCAAGTTCAAGAAAAGAAGTACAGAAGAGGACAGACAGAAAACATTGCGCAAAGAGGTAGAAACAATGAAGGCGGAGTATGAGCCTATTGTGACCGAAGATGCTTTGGTCTATTACCGCAATTCAGAGCTTTTGACCTCGCTCAAATATTACCCTTATATACAACTTTCAGTCATTCTTGTTTTTGGGGTTTTGGCTTATGCTGTTTTCAATCAATCCAAGGTGGCTGAACAAAACCGGGTCTGGGCAGGCCTTACCAAAGAGACTGCCCATCAGTTGGGAACCCCAATAGCTTCGTTAATGGCTTGGATAGATTACCTTCGTAATTCACCTGTATGGGAAGAAAACAAGGAGGTGATACAGGAAATGGATAAAGACATCGTGAAGTTGAGGATGGTCACTGAGCGCTTTAGCTCCATAGGGAGTAAACCAGTCATCCAATCAGAAAACGTTTTTTCAGTAGTAGATGAAGCTATAAATTATTTGAGACCACGTATTTCATCAAAAGTAGAGATGAAAGTCAACGGTTATTCCAATGAGATAGAAGCGATGATCAACAAGCCGCTGTTTGAATGGGTAGTGGAGAATATATGTAAAAATGCTGTAGATGCCATGAAAGGGCAGGGTGTCATATCAATCGACATAATCAAAGAGAGCGAAAAATTTGTATTTGTGGACATCACAGATACCGGTAAAGGAATGGAGAAAAGCATGTACAAAAGGGTGTTTAATCCTGGCTTTACCACCCGTCAGAGAGGTTGGGGGTTAGGACTTACTTTGGCTAAAAGAATAATAGAAGGCTATCATCGTGGGAAAATCTATGTCAAAACTTCAGAGCCTGGAATCGGTACTACTTTTAGGATTGTGCTCCACGGAAGCAAAGAAGGAGTTTCTGGCTTCAAGCGTGAGGATTTTTTGATACAATAATTACTTTTTAATCGGCTTGTATAGCGCTGTATAATTTAAGTTCACTCTCCTTCCAACCTTTGAATTAAAGGTTTACCTTTGCAGACTTAAAATCGACTTGATAAGGGAAAGACATGAGTTTGACCAAAGAAATACAAAAAAGAAGAACCTTCGCCATCATCGCCCACCCGGATGCCGGAAAAACTACATTGACAGAAAAACTTTTACTTTTTGGTGGAGCCATACAAACGGCAGGTGCTGTGAAATCAAATAAAATTGATACAGCGACTAAATCTGACTGGATGGAAATTGAAAAGCAAAGAGGTATCTCTGTAGCTACTTCGGTCATGGGGTTTGAATACCAAGGAATCAAAATCAACTTATTGGATACTCCCGGTCACCAGGATTTTGCAGAAGATACATACAGAACCCTTACAGCCGTCGATTCAGTTATCATGGTGATTGATTGTGTCAAGGGTGTGGAGATTCAAACTGAAAAGTTGATGGAAGTTTGCCGTATGCGCAATACTCCCGTAATATGTTTCATCAACAAATTGGACAGGGAAGGCAGAGACCCATATGAACTTTTGGACGAAGTCGAAGAAAAACTCAACATTCAAGTAAGGCCACTTTCTTGGCCAATAGGAATGGGGAAAAGCTTCAAAGGAGTATATAATCTTTACGATAAAAAACTGAACCTCTTTTCTCCCAGTCAGAGAAAGCTAAGTGATGCCCGTGAGGAATTTGAGAATTTGGATGACCAAAAACTAGATGGTATCATTGGCAAAAGTTATGCAGATCAATTGCGTGAGGATGTTGAATTGATTGAAGGTGTTTACACTGATTTTGATACAAAAGAGTACCTAGAAGGCAAAGTAGCTCCTGTATTTTTTGGTTCGGCAGTTAATAATTTCGGAGTCAATGAGATGCTGGATACTTTTATTAGAATAGCACCGACACCGAAAAGCCGTCAGACTGAGGACAGAGAAGTGAAACCAGAAGAGTCTAAGTTTTCAGGTTTTGTTTTTAAGATTCATGCCAATATGGATCCAAACCATAGGAATAGGATTGCATTCTTAAGAATTTGTAGTGGTACTTTTCAAAGAAATAAACCCTATAATCATGTGAGAGGACCCAAGCCACTTCGTTTCTCGAACGTCACACAGTTTATGGCTCAAGATAGGGAAATGGTGGATGAAGCTTTTCCAGGAGATATTGTGGGGCTTTTTGACACAGGGAACCTCAAGATTGGGGATACCCTGACGGAAGGGGAGGACATGACATTTAAGGGTATTCCTTCTTTTTCTCCGGAAATCTTCAAAGAAGTCATCAACAAAGACGCTATGAAGACCAAGCAATTGGAAAAGGGGCTGAAGCAACTGATGGAAGAAGGGGTAGCCCAGTATTTCACCTATGAAATGGGCGCCAGAAAAGTAGTGGGCACGGTAGGTCAGCTACAATTTGAGGTGATTCAGTTCAGGTTGAAAAATGAATACAATGCTTCTGTAGAATTCGCTCCTATGAATCTGTACAAAGCCTGCTGGATCAGTAGCACTGATAAGAAAAAATTAGATGAGTTTGTAAGAAGTAAGAGTAGGCATATTGCCCAAGATAAAGATGGAAAACTTGTCTTTATGGCGGAGTCTAAGTCTTGGTTGCAGATGGTACAGGACAATTACCCTGAGATTGATTTCCATTTTACTTCAGAGTTTTAGATTTCAATCGGCAACCTTTTCTTCATCTGTCGTATACGAGTACAGCTCTGCAATGGGCTTGGCCTTAATTTTATGACCACGCTGTACAGCATATGCTTTGGTGATCTCTCCGCAAAGAAATAGAATCACTGAACTATAAAATATCCAGAGTAGGAGGATAACCAAAGAGCCAGCCGCTGAATAGTAATCATTGAGGTCAAGATTGGAGATGATGAGATTAATAATTCTGGTCCCGATTAAAAAGAGAACGGTAGTAATGATTCCACCGGCAATGGCGTCTTTCCATTGGACGATTGCGTCAGGAAGGGTTTTGTGAACTATGGTGAAAAATAGAATCACCACGGAGAAATTGACCGCCATTTTTGTCAGGCCGAATAGGATAGACTCTACTGTCTCCGGCAAAATTCCGGAGCCAACATTTGAAATGTATGATAGCAACAGATCAATAAAAAGGGTCAATACCATCAAAAAGCCTAATCCAATTACAAATAGCAATGGAATAGTACGGTATTTGGCAATCTTCCAAAAACTGACACCTTTTTTGAGTTTTACTTTCCAGATAGAATTTAAGGCTTTTTGAAGAATGCCGAAAATCATCGTGGCACTTTTGAAAATCACCAAAATGGCAATTATGATGTAAAGAGTAGAGTCTGGCAGATTCATCACGTTGTTCAACACCTCACTTACTTGTTCAGCAGCTTCAGAATCCACGTTTCGCTCAATTTGACTTACAATTTCATCTTTGATTTCAGTCCTTTCAAAAAAAACAGTTCCAATGGTGACGATCACGACCAAAATGGCTGGAAGTGAAAAAAGTGTGAAAAAGGCAATAGCGGCACTGTAAACGATGGGTTGGTCTTGGCCAATATAGCTTACTGTGTTTTTGAGAATTCCGATGGTATCACGATATGTTTTTTTTAAATTCATCAAATCAGGTTTCTAGGTACTGTTTCTAAATGTAAGGTTATTAGTAAATTGAAGGTTACACATTGGCTTTAATTTAATATAAAAATCAAATAAGACCCTGAGGTCTGTAATTAATAAAATATCTTTGTGTCAAAATCCGGAAAATTAAAATGAGAAATAAACCTTTTTCGGTTGTCTTTGAAGACAACCATCTTTTGGTAGTGAATAAAGCTGCCGGAATCCTTGTTCAAGGAGATAGAACAGGAGACAAAACCCTTACGGATTATTGTAAAGACTATATAGCCAATAAATACGATAAACCGGGAGCTGTGTTTTTGCATCCTGTTCATAGGTTGGATAGGCCTGTCAGTGGACTTGTGGTTTTTGCACGCACTTCCAAAGGCTTGGAGAGGATGATGGAGCTTTTCCGTAAGCGGGATATACACAAAGTATATTGGGCAATGGTAAAAAGAAGACCTAAAGAAGAAACCGGTAAGTTGACTCATTACCTTGTCAAGGATGAGAAGAAAAATGTAGTCACCGCTCATGAAAAAGAGGTGCCGGGATCACAAAAAGCCGAGTTAAATTATAAAACTTTAGGAAAAATGAATGATCATTGGCTTTTGGAGGTAAGACCTATTTCCGGAAGGCCTCATCAAATCAGGGTTCAACTAGCCTCTATGGGCTGCCCTATAAGAGGGGATCTGAAGTACGGCTTTCATAAGGCAAATGCAGATGCCAGTATCAACTTGCATGCATTTCACTTGGTGTTTGTTCACCCCATCAAAAAAGAAAAAGTGTATTTACGTGCAGCCTTGCCCGAAGAGCCGTTTTGGGAACAATACCTCGAATTTGAGCCTGTAAGGGCAAAAGATCAACATGTTGATAATTCTTACAGTGGTTAATTTTGACCAATACATTTATTTTATTTTCACCAAGTAAATTACAGTTTCACCTCAAGTGATACCTACTACTATGCGAAATTTCACCAAAATTATATTAGTGATTGTTCTGATGGCTATAATGGAGGCCTGTTCACAGAAACAAGAACCCAAAACAATTTACATTGTACGCCATGCAGAAAAACTGTTGACGGGGGATGATCCAGAATTGAGCGTAGCAGGTGCTGCAAGGGCGGTGAAACTTGGGCAGATTCTTGAAGGAGAAGAGATTGCGCATATTTTCAGTACCAATACTATAAGGACAGTAGCTACAGTGAGACATGTGTCAAATCATTCTGGAGCCCAGATAGAAGCGTACGATACTGGAAGACATGATGATTTGGTAAAAGAACTTAAACAAAGAAAAGGGAATATTCTAGTAGTCGGCCACAGCAATACGATCCATCATTTGGTCAATTATTTCATAAATGATGATGTGGAATACGAAGAGTTAAAGGATGTTGAATATGACTTCATATTCAAAGTCACTTTGGATGAAAGAGGCAATTCCATGGTAGAACGGAAAATTTACAGAGATTTTAATTGAAAAGAGCGCCATAATTGGCGCTCTTTTTCATGTTGATGGATGTTCAATAAAAAGTCAGTTAAACTATCCTTACCTCAATTCCCATTCCCTCCATTTTTTCTCTGTAAAGTTCTGGAATACCTTGGTCTGTGATGATGATATCGATGTCTTCAAGGTTACAGATTTTCCCAAATCCTTTTTTGCCAAACTTGCTTGAGTCAGCCAATACAATTGTTTTTTGTACCCCTTTTATCATATGGGCATTTAGATGAGCTTCCATCATATGGGACGTGGTCAATCCGTGGTCAAGACTGATTCCGTCAGCGCTTAAGAATAATTTTGAGCAGGCAAACTGTTTGAGCATTTCCTCCGCATAGTGGCCAACCACAGAGCTACTGCTTTTCCGGACTACCCCTCCAAGCTGAACGATTTCAATATGAGGAGCGTCCAGCAGTGACAAGGTCACATTCATGGCGGCTGTCAATACAGTTAGTTTTTGTTGGTTGGGGATGGCTTGTGCAAAGGACACAACTGTTGTTCCAGAGCCTATGATTATTGCGTCATCTTCATTGATATACCGGATTGCTTCTTGGGCAATTCTATACTTTTCTTCAATCTTGACAAGTTTCTTTTCTTGTACAGGCTTATCATTGACATAAGGGGATTTGGGAGTGGCAGATCCATGAGAGCGATATAGAAGTCCTTTGTCCTCCAGGATTTTGAGGTCTTTTCTGATAGTGACCTGAGTCACATCCAATTCCTTACTCAAGTCAGCTACATTTACAAATCCCTGAGCTTCAAGTTTGTCCAAAATGTACTTATGCCTTTCCGCTATAGTCATGCTGTTGTGGAGTTTCGTATTGTTTCGTTTATCTTATAAAGATATCTATTTTTTTTCGAATGATAAAAATGTGTTTCGTTTTGTTTTCTTTTGTTTCTTTTTGTATATATTTGGGATATAAAATAAATTGTATGAAGCGTTCAGTCAGTGTTGAAAAATTAAAGAATGGCAAAGATAAAGTTTGGGATGTAGCGGTGATCGGTGGAGGTGCTTCAGGTTTTGGGGTGGCTATTGACGCACTTTCAAGAGGTTTGTCTGTTTTACTTCTTGAGAAATCAGATTTTGCGAAAGGAACCTCTAGTAGAAGTACCAAATTACTACACGGTGGAGTGCGGTATTTGGCTCAAGGTGATGTAGCCTTGGTTTTTGAAGCCTTGAAGGAAAGAGGACGCCTGATTTCTAATGCTCCGCACTTGACTTTCAATCAGCCTTTTATCATTCCTATTTACACCTGGTTTGACCGCGTACAATACAGTGCAGGTCTGAAAATATACGATTGGATGGCAGGGAAGTTGAGATTGGGAAAATCACGTTTTATTTCCAAATCAGAAACTATCAAAAGGCTGCCTCAGATCAAACAAGAAGGCTTAAAGGGGGGTGTTGTATATCATGATGGTCAATTTGACGATGCCAGGATGATAGTTTCTCTGGCTCAAACTTGCGATGAACAAGGAGCTTGTGTACTCAATTATGCCAAAGTGACTTCATTGACAAAAAGCGAGTCGGGTAAAATTGACGGCTTGAAATTCAAGGATGAGGTCTCAGATAAGAAATATACCATCAAAGCAAAAATGGTGGTGAATGCAACAGGTGTTTTTGCAGACAAAATTCTTCAGATGGATAAACCTGGAGCACCCAAAAGCATCAGGCCAAGTCAAGGCATACATTTAGTATTTGACCAGAGTTTTCTTGGTGGAAAGGATGCATTGATGATTCCAAAAACTTCAGATGGCAGAGTACTTTTTGCTGTGCCTTGGTTGGGTAAACTGGTAGTCGGGACTACAGACACATTGAGAGATAAGGTAAAGCTTGAGCCGGAAGCTTTACAAAAAGAAATTGATTTTGTACTTGAAACTGCCCAGGCATATCTCGCTAAGAAACCACAAAGAGAAGATGTGCTGTCAGTATTTGCCGGATTGAGGCCGCTAGCAGCACCCAAGGAGGGAGGTGCCAAAACAAAAGAAATTTCCAGGAGCCATAAAGTTATCGTTTCAGAAAGTGGACTGGTATCCATCACGGGAGGGAAATGGACAACTTTCAGGAAAATGGGAGAGGATACAGTTGAAAGATTCACAGAAGTGACAGGAGAAGCCATAAAAGAAAGCAGTTCTGCTACTCTAAAACTTCATGGTTATACTGAGAAAGTGCCTGAAGGACATTTGTCCGGTTTTGGCGCAGATGCTGTTTTGATTGAGCAGATGATGGAAAAGGACAAAGATATCGCTGTAAGGTTGCATCCAAAATATCCATTTACCCTTGCAGAAGTGAAATGGATAGTAGGTCAAGAAATGCCAGCCAAAGTGGAAGATGTCTTGGCTAGAAGATTAAGAGTTTTGTTTCTTGATGCGAAAGTAGCAATTGAGATGGCTCCAAAAGTTGCGGAAATTATGGCAGAAGCAAATGGATTTGATCAAGATTGGGTGAAGGCAGAGATAAAAGATTTCGAAAAAACAGCAAATAAATATATATTGAAATGAGATATACCTGATGTGAAATAAAATAGAAATATGTTTGGCCTAGCTGCTCGAACATAAAAGTAAGATAGAGATATGCTTTGCGAAATATGGTAGAAATATTACTACCAGGTCAACAGGGTGTTTTAGGTAATATTTCAATTGTATTTCGACTATATTTCAACCTTATATCTACTGTATTTCTTTTGAATAGATTTAACCATAAACCCCAAATTTGATGTCTAAATATATTTTATCCCTAGACCAAGGGACGACTAGTTCAAGAGCGATAGTATTTGACAAAAAAGGCCAAATTGTTTCTTCGGAACAGAAAGATTTTAAACAGCATTTTCCTAAATCAGGATGGGTAGAACACGATCCTCAGGAAATATGGTCAAGTCAGTCAGCAGTCATGATTGAAGCTTTAGCCAATGAGGGGATCAAAGCTTCTGAAATAGCTGGAATTGGCATTACCAACCAGAGAGAAACGACAATTGTTTGGGATAGAAATACAGGGAAAGCCATTTACAACGCCATCGTGTGGCAAGACAGAAGAACTGCGTCTTACTGTGATGAATTGAAGGAAAAAGGAAAGGCAGATATGATTGCCAGGAAAACAGGATTGATTCTGGATGCCTATTTTTCCGCTACTAAAATCAAATGGATATTAGACAATGTATCAGGGGCAAGGGAGAAGGCAGAAAATGGTGAACTTGCATTTGGAACAGTAGATACTTGGCTCGTTTGGAAGTTGACAAGTGGGAAATGTCATGTAACGGACGTGTCCAATGCCAGCCGTACTATGATTTTCAATATTCATGAGCGTCAGTGGGATAAGGAATTGTTAGCACTTTTTGATATTCCAGAGACAATTTTACCGGAAGTCAAGTCTTCATCGGAAGTGTATGGTAAAACATCAGGAGATATTCTTTCTCATCAGATTCCTATCTCCGGAATCGCAGGTGATCAGCAGGCAGCACTTTATGGACAGCAATGTACTGAAGCAGGAATGGCTAAAACGACCTATGGGACAGGATGCTTTTTGGTGATGAATACAGGTGAGAAGCCCGTGTCTTCAGGAAATCGCCTTTTGACTACCATTGCATGGGAGGTCAACGGTAAAGTCAATTATGCATTGGAAGGATCTGTTTTTATTGGAGGAGCTGCCATCCAGTGGTTGAGAGATGGGACAGAGTTTTTTAAAGATGCAAAAGAAAGTGAATCCCTTGCCGAAAGTCTTGAAGATAATGATGGTGTTTATTTCGTTCCTGCTCTTTCAGGCTTGGGTGCACCACATTGGGATCAAAATGCAAGAGGAGCCTTTTTTGGAATTACGCGAGGAACTACCATTGCCCATATGACAAGGGCAGCACTAGAGGCTATTGCTTACCAGGTTCATGATGTGCTCAAGGCCATGGAGAAAGACAGTGAAGAACCGACCAAAGAAATGCGTGTAGACGGTGGTGCAACAGCAAATGATTTTTTGATGCAGTTTCAATCGGATATTTTAGATTGTGTCATTTCCAGACCAAAAATTATCGAAACCACAGCTTTAGGAGCCGCATTCTTAGCTGGTTTGGCTGTAGGCTTCTGGAAGGATGAAGTTGAGCTCCAAAAACTGTGGGAGTCAGATAAAAAATTTAAACCTGAAATGGGGAAAGAAAAGGTAAAAACCAATCTTCATTTTTGGCATAAGGCTGTTGAACGTTCTAAAAACTGGGTTGAATAATGGATGCATTTGTTGCTGAATTTGTAGGAACATCCTTGCTCTTGGCAATGGGGTCCGGAGTAGTTGCCAACGTAGTACTAGACAAAACCAAGGGACAAAATAGTGGATGGATGGTCATCACCACAGCTTGGGCACTGGGTGTGTTCATAGGTGTAGTGGTAGCTGGGCCATACAGCGGAGCCCATTTGAACCCCGCTGTCAGCATTGGGTTGGCAATTGCAGGTGATTTTGCTTGGGCCTTGGTGCCAAAATACGTTTTTGCTCAAGTGCTGGGTGCGATGTTTGGCTCTGGGATAGCTTGGTTGGTGTACAAAGATCATTTTGACGCCACCGATGATCAAGGTTTAAAGTTTGCTCCTTTTGGGACAGTACCAGCAATACGAAACCTTCCTTCCAATCTTGTTTCTGAAATCGTAGGAACTTCAGTTTTGATCATTGTAATCCTCTATTCGACTGAACCAGTAATTGAAGATGGAAGCGGAACACCGATCGGGCTTGGGTCACTTGGTGCACTTCCTGTAGCATTTTTGGTTTGGGTGATTGGTTTGGCCTTGGGAGGTACCACAGGATATGCCATCAATCCTGCCAGAGATCTAGGGCCGAGAATTATGCATCAGATTTTACCCATCAAAGGAAAAGGTGGAAGTGACTGGGCTTACAGTTGGGTGCCAATAGTTGGGCCTGTTTTGGGTGCTGCTATAGCCGCAGGAATTTATATGCTTTTAGGTGTTGGAGGGGTGGTTTGATGGAAGAAGCGAGAGATTAGATAGAAGTATCCTGCCTCAAAGGTCTAGAGAATAAAGAGTAGAAATACAGTTGATATAGATAGAAATATTGTAGAAATAATCCCATGCGTAGGGAAGTAAGGATGAAGGGAAAAAACCTTAAAGATTCCATCTAAATAACGATGTACCAATGCCGTAGGACTTCCTACTGTAGGTAGGGCAAAGAGGATACTAAGAGCAATCAAAAACTGTCAAGAAAAGTCAAAAAGTGATTAAGAAGCAAGACATTAAGGTAAAGAAAGTGTTAAAAAAACGTTCTATTCCAATGAGAATCTCAACCACCCTGTGTAGTCAAGGTTTTTGCTTTCCTGAAGAAATTGAATCAAGAGGTCAGTAGTCTGATAAAACAACAATTCCCCTGGATCTTGTCTTTGAAAATTATATGTGGTTCCGATAAAGCTATTCATCGCAACCTTATACTTTTTGTTTGGATCTAATTTATCTCCGTTTTCTAATTTGATTTCAAATCTTTGGAAATTTCCTTGACTATCCCGAAAAACAGTGTAATTAATTCCGGAAGGCAACAAATCAATCAATCCTGTATTAGCTGTTCTGGTCGCAATGAGATTTTTGATTTCATCTTCATTCAGTTCCATAAGCACAACATTGTTTCTAAATGGGTCAAGAGTAAGAACATCGCTAATTTTGACAGGACCTGCCTTTAGTTCTCCAAGTCGAATTCCGCCTACATTTTGAAAGGCAATATCTACCTCAAGGCCAAACCTCAAAGCATCTGTCATCAGACAGCTCAATTGAGAAATTCCTGAAATCGGTTTTTCAAGTTCAACAATCACAGTTTCCAAAATAGGATTGGACAAATATCCATTTATCAGTTCTTCAATTTCAGGATCTGACTCAGGGAAATCCTCAAGGGGAATCAATTGATTTCTTTCATGAACCAAATTGCCATTACGAAACCCTAAAACAGTCTTGCCTACAAACTTCAAATCTGTTCCTGCTTGGGTAATGAGAATGCCATTTTCATACCTGCCGTTCGAGATTTGGGTATGAGAATGCCCTCCTATTATTATGTCAATATTTTCATTTTGCCTTGCAAATAACAGGTCTCTTTCAATCCCTAAATGGGTAAGGCCTATAATAGCACTATTTCGATTTTTTAATTCGGAATAATCAATAGGTGCTTTTTCGGGCTCCTTAAATTCGAGCCCATTGACATTGTCGGGTCTGGTAGAAGGTATCCCATTGATGTTTGTTTGGACCAAGCCTACAAATGCTAAGGATATGTCAATATCTTCAAAATGGAATTCTTTATATGGTTCTAACCCTGGTAATAAATCATTTTGCTTTACATTGGCCAGAATCATGGGGAAATTTGCTTCCGACATTCTCAACCGTAAAATATCCAATCCATAATCGAAATCATGATTACCCAAAACAGCTAAATCATATCCTGCCAGATTCATCAGGGCTATCATTGGGGCACCGGGTTCATCAGCATAATCCACAAAAGGATTGCCTGAAAAAAAATCACCAGCAGAAACCAAAACCAGATTTTTGTTCAGTTTTCTTTCTCTTTCAACTAATTTTTGGAGCCTTGAGAAGGGTTCTATTTTTGCGTGTTCGTCATTGGTGCTTAGTATCACCACTTCAATGAGTTCATCTAAGGGCTCTAATTCTTCAATTTGATCTTTGCAGGAAAATGCAAAAATCAGTATTAACAACAGGATGTTTTTCGAAATGCTTTTTAGCATGAATAAAATCAATTCAAGTTCATTGAGCGGTAATAATTACAAGTTAGTTTATTAGTGAAAAATGACAAAAAATATCTTTAAAATGCACTACTTTAAGGTAAAAACAGTCTTTTTCAAAAACGGAGAAAAATATGATGTTGTCTTACCGCCAATGCATTACGATAGTTACCGCGTGATCGATGATGAAATCTGATGGATGAAGCCTCTCAACAAGGATAAAGAAGATGAGTCCTTCACAATATACAAAGGCATGCTGATGGAAAAAATGTAATTTTGGAGATTATTATCTCTAAATATGCATATTACTAGAATTCTTTTTTGACTGAAAAAAACTGATTTGATTTTCAGTAGTTCATCTTATAAGAAAAAAATCTCCCAAAGTTCTGAACTTTGGGAGTGTGGGAATTAATTACTTCAAAATCTCTCTTGAAATCACCAGCTTCTGAATCTCAGATGTTCCTTCACCAATGGTACAAAGCTTTGCATCTCTGTAGTATTTTTCTACCGGATAGTCTTTGGTAAAGCCATAGCCACCAAAAATCTGTACCGCTTCATTAGCAACACTTACAGATACTTCCGAGGCATAATATTTAGCCTTAGCACTGGCCAATGTTACTTTCTCTCCTCTGTTTTTCAAATCAGCAGCCTTGAAAGTCAGTAAGCGTGCAGCTTCTACTTGTGTGGCCATATCAGCCAGTTTGAAAGAAATTGCCTGAAATTTACTGATCGGTTGGTTAAATTGCTCTCTTTCTTTGGCATACTTGATTGATTCTTCAAGTGCACCTTCGGCAATTCCCAAAGACAAAGCTGCAATTGAAATTCTTCCACCATCAAGGATTTTCATGGACTGTATAAAACCGTCTCCCACTTCACCCAAGATCTGGCTTTTATGAATCCTGCAATCTTCAAATATCATCTCTGCAGTTTCAGAAGCACGCATACCAAGCTTGTCTTCTTTTCTACCTCCTTTGAATCCTGGCGTTCCTCTTTCTACCACAAATGCAGTCATGCCATGGGAATCGCCAACTTTACCCGTTCTTGCGATCACAACGGCTACATCTCCTGAAACTCCATGGGTAATAAAATTTTTGGCACCGTTAAGTACGTAGTGGTCACCGTCTTCTATCGCAACCGTTCGCATGTTGCCAGCATCTGAACCGGTGTTTGGCTCAGTTAAGCCCCAAGCTCCCAAAAATTCACAAGTAGCCAATTTAGGAAGGTATTTTTGTTTTTGCTCTTCATTGCCAAACATCATGATATGACCTGTGCAAAGAGAGTTGTGAGCTGCCATTGAAAGACCTACTGAAGGGTCTAATTTGGTTAATTCGGCAATAGCTGTCACATATTCAAAGTAGCCGAATCCGGAGCCTCCGTATGAGGCAGGCACCAATACCCCCATCAGTCCCAATTCTCCTAGTTTTTTAAAAAGATCCAATGGAAAATGTTGGTTATCATCCCACTCTTTTCTAAAAGGTGTGATCTCTTTCGCTCCAAAATCTTGGATCATCTTAGCGATCATCTGCTGATTTTCATTGAGCTCAAAATTCATCATATTAGTTGTATTTAAGTTAATTTGGGTTTATACTTTTATAAATATACAAACTTCCTGTGGAAGGCTAGGGTTTGCTAAATTCAGGATAAATTCCTTGAATTCAGTGATTTGATCTTTTGGAAATAGAAAACACTGATCACCTCTAAGGTTCTTGAAATAAAGTAAAAGAATTTTTTATGATTAATTTGATAAAATTCTGTTTGGAAAAATTGAAATTAATTTATCCAAATAATATTAGGTATGAAAAACATCCACAAATTCGAATTTATTGCCGTCAAAAAGTCCTTTATCGCTCAATTTGAGTTCAGGAATGACAAGTAAAGCCATAAAACTCAGTGTCATAAATGGTGATTTGAGCTCTGAACCAAGGTCTTTAGACATTTTGTCTATCGCAGTATAAGCTTCAGCTACTTTATACCCATCCTCAGGAGACATTATACCTCCTACAGGAAGGGGCAATATCATATCCCTATCTCCCTCGACGGCAGATACTCCTCCTTTTTCTCTGATCAATAGGTTTACAGCCCTGCAAATAGATTCATCATCCACTCCAACTGCAATTATATTGTGAGAATCATGCCCGACAGATGAGGCAATGGCACCTTTTTTCAGCCCAAAGTTTTTGATAAAAGCCACAGATGGCGTAGTATCTTCATACCGATTGACTACCGTAATTTTCAAAATGTCCTCATCAACGTTTGCGCAGGCCAAATCATCCTTGCTGATGATATTTCCTGAAGCTGTTGGCGTGATCAATTGTCCATCTAGGGCTTCGATTACCCTGACTTTATTGTTTTTTACTGGAAGATGGAAGTCTTCTGGCTTTTTGGGTAAGCAATTAAAATTATTGATGAGAGTATTTTTGATTCCTCCAATCAAACTTTTGCCATTTTCGGCCACCTTTTGCCCATCGATGTAGGTAGCCTTGACTTTGAATTCCCTTAAATCCTCGACCAAAATAAAATCAGCTGGGTCACCTACTCTCAATTTGCCTACTTTCAGGTTGTAATGTTGTATTGGTGTAAGACAGGCTGCTCTTAGGACATCAAAGAGATTTTTACCTTTGGCTACAGCCCTAGCCACCAATTCATTGATATGACTTTCCACCAGGTTGTCTGGGTGTTTATCATCTGAGCAAAACATGATCAATTCAGGGAATACATCAATGAGATCGATTAAAGCTTCAAAATTTTTCGCGGCACTGCCCTCTCTGATAGCGATTTTCATCCCTAGCTTAGCTTTGTCCAAACCTTCTTCATAAGTGAAACATTCGTGATCAGTGCTTATTCCTGCGGAAGCGTATTTTTTGGCCAAATCCCCTTTCAAGCCAGGAGCATGACCATCTACTGGTTTACCATATTTCTGGGCCAAAGCAATTTTCTCCATCACCAAAGGGTCTCTGTTGACTGCACCGGGCCAGTTCATCATTTCAGCCAAATAGACAATCTCACTTCTTTCCAGCAGCTGATTGATGTCAGAGGCTGTTATTTCTGCGCCGGCAGTTTCAAAAGGTGTGGCAGGGACACAAGAAGGGGCGCCAAAATAAAATTTGAAAGGAACCTTATTACCATTGTCAATCATATAGTTAATCCCTTCCATACCACAAACATTGGCGATTTCGTGTGGGTCAGAGATGGTTGCTACAGTGCCATGACAAACAGCCAATCTTGCGAATTCAGATGGGACCAGCATCGAGGACTCCACATGGACATGCGCATCGATAAAGCCAGGCAATAAAAATGGGAGGTCAGCGGGTTTTTGTAATTTTCGTATCGAGGCAATAGTCTTATCAACTACCTCAATCTCAACGGGGCTGATCTCCCTATTGTCAATGTCTACGAACTGTCCGGATATGCGAAATGATTTCATTGATAAATGTTTTAAAAGCTTGGTTTTCAAATCTCAACAATAATCTAAATTATCTTTACAATGTCCTGCAATAGATGTAATTCAGAAAGGATTTAGATTTAAAACTACTATATTTGCGCCTGAATTTAAAGCAAGGGTTACTTTTATTAGATGCAAAAAATTGTGATTGCGATAGATGGGTATTCAGGTTGTGGCAAAAGCTCTACAGCCAAATCAGTAGCCAAACAACTGGGCTATACCTACATAGACTCTGGAGCCATGTATAGGGCTGCCACACTTCATTTTTTAAATAAAAATGTAAACATTACTCATACCGAAGAAGTAGAAAAGTATCTGAAAAGTCTTCATATTACTTTTCAAACTAACCCTGTGACCCACGAACAGGAAACTTACCTGAATGGTGAGAATGTTGAGCAAGAAATCCGAACCATGAGGGTCTCAGATTACGTTAGTGAGGTGAGTAAACTAAAAATTGTCAGGAAAGAACTAGTTTCCCAGCAGCAGAGGATGGGGGTAGAAAAAGGAGTAGTGATGGATGGAAGGGATATCGGCACGGTCGTGTTTCCAGATGCTGAATTCAAAGTATTTATGACAGCAGACTTGAATATCCGAGCTGCACGAAGACAAAAGGAGCTTCAAGAAAAAGGGACGGATGTGCCTTTGGAGAAAATTGTACAAAACCTTGCCGAAAGGGATAAAATAGATTCGGGACGAAAAGAGAGCCCATTGATCAAAGCAAATGATGCTGTAGAAGTAGATACAAGTCATCTGAAATTTGATGAACAGGTAAATCTTATTGTGGAATTGGCCAAAAAGAAAATTACCGAAAAACAAGATTGATATGGAAGTTACTATTGATAAAAATTCAGGTTATTGTTTTGGGGTTGAATTTGCCATCAAAATGGCAGAGGACGAAATGGAGTCATCTGATCAACTGTATTGTTTAGGCGATATTGTCCATAACGATATG
This sequence comes from Mongoliibacter ruber, assembly GCF_003003005.1. GTDB lineage: Bacteria > Bacteroidota > Bacteroidia > Cytophagales > Cyclobacteriaceae > Mongoliibacter > Mongoliibacter ruber. Next base: position 54,131 of record NZ_PVTR01000008.1, on the reverse strand, counting down.
GAAGTAAGAAGGCTTAGCGACAAAGGATTAGTCGTGATTGACAGAGAGAAATTGCAAAATCTAAGTGATTGTAAGGTCTTAATCCGTGCGCATGGTGAACCACCTGAGACATATAAAACAGCCATAGAAAATAATATAGAACTTATCGATGCTTCCTGTCCTGTAGTGCTGAAATTACAGCATAGGGTAAAGACAGCTTTTGATAAAATGGAAAGAAACAACGGACAGATTGTCATTTATGGAAAAAAAGGCCATGCAGAAGTAATCGGGCTTACAGGTCAGACTTTGGAAAAAGCCATAGTAGTCATGGAAGACAAAGATTTGAACAAAATTGATTTTTCTCGTCCCGTGACACTATTCAGTCAAACAACCAAAAGTACCAAGGGCTTTTACGAATTAAAATCGAAAATTGAAGACCGAATTAAGGAGGCTAAAGGTGAACTTAATGAAGTCGATTTCAATGCCAATGACTCAATTTGTCGTCAGGTTTCCAATAGAGAGCCTCAACTGGCTAAATTTTCAACTGAAAATGATGTAGTCATTTTTGTTTCAGGGAAAAAAAGTTCAAACGGGAAGGCATTATACCAAGTGTGCAAAGGGGTCAACGATAAAAGTTATTTCGTAGAGAACGAAACGGAATTGGATCCGAGCTGGTTTGTAAATGCTGAAAAAGTCGGGATCTGCGGGGCAACTTCGACGCCTATGTGGTTGATGGAGCGCGTGATGCAACACATTCATTCTCTGGAAGAAGGCATGCTATTGACCAATAATTGAAATACGAACAGTGCCTGCCTCCTCAATTAAGGCTGCCCCACTCGTAAATATTACCAAAATTATCTTCTAATAACTGATCTATTTTATTAGATTTGAGGCGTTTTTCAAAAGACCATATATTTCAAAAATCATATGTCAAAAACTGTAAAGCTTAAGAAAGGATTCGATATTAAGCTCGTAGGAAAAGCTGAATTGCAGCTTGAAGCCTTCAGTCCTGCCAAAACTTTTGCCCTCAAGCCTACCGATTTTATTGGTATGCAGAGACCAAAAGTAACTGTGAATGAAGGTGATACCGTAAAAGCTGGCACTCCGCTTTTATTCGACAAGGCCATGGATCAAGTGCTCTATGTAGCACCTGTATCAGGTGAAGTTGTAGAAATAAAAAGAGGAGAAAGAAGAAAGCTTTTGGAAATTAAAATCCTTGCTGACAAGGACATAAGCTACGAGGAGTTTCAAAAATACACAGAATCTTCCTTGCAGTCACTCTCTAAAGAGGATGCGATCAAGCAGATGACCCAAGGAGGTGTGTGGCCTCAAATCGTTCAAAGACCATACGGTATTGTAGCGAATCCAGAAGATAGCCCAAAGGCTATATTTATTTCTGGCTTTGACACGCATCCTCTTGCAGCCGATGCAGGGTTTGCGCTTCAGGGTGAAGAGAAGTATTTCCAAGCCGGAGTCAATGTGCTGAGCAAATTGACAACAGGGAAAATCCATTTGAATCTTAATGCAGATTCAGGAATTCCTGCAGTATTCTCTAGTATTCAGGGAGTGGAAACCAACAAATTCTCAGGACCGCATCCTGCAGGAAACGTAGGTGTACAGATTCATCATCTTGACCCTATCAATAAAGGTGAAATCGCTTGGACTATTAGCCCATTTGGTGTTGTGCAGATCGGTAAATTATTCCTTGAAGGTAAATATGATGCCGCTAAAGTAATTGCCATCACAGGTTCTGAAGCCAAAAAAGCGGTTTATACCAAAACTTTTGTGGGCGCTTGCGTAGATACTCTGGTACAAGGTAATCTAAAGCAAGACCATATTAGGGTTGTTTCAGGTAATGTCCTTACAGGAGAGAAAATCAACAGAGATGGCTATCTTGGTTATTACGCCAGCCAAATCACCATTCTTCCTGAAGGCGATTATTATGAATTCTTAGGTTGGATGAAGCCAACAACTAAGAAACTGAGTTACCACAGAGCGCTGGGTCTGCTTTCTTTCCTCAATCCAAATAAAGAATACGTTTTGGATACAAATGTTAGAGGAGAAGAAAGGGCTTTTGTACAGACAGGTGTTTTTGAAAGTGTAACGCCAATGGATATTCTTCCTGTATATCTTTTGAAGGCTATAATGGCCGAAGATTTTGATGAAATGGAAGAGCTTGGCATATATGAGGTGATCGAAGAGGATTTGGCACTTTGCGAATTTGTGGATGTTTCCAAACACCCTGTTCAGGAAATAGTTAGAAAAGGTATAGATTTAATTCAATACAGTTAATTAATATGAAGTTTCTAAGAGATCTGTTGGACAAACAGAAACCGCTTTTTCAAAAAGGTGGAAAGTTAGAGTACTTTTATTACGCATTTGAAGCTGGAGAGACATTCTTGTTCTCTCCTAAGCATACTAATGGTATAAAAGGAGCTCAAGTAAAAGATGCGATTGACCTGAAAAGGATGATGATCACAGTCGTGATAGCCATGATCCCATGTTTGCTTTTCGGTATTTATAATACTGGACATCAGCATTTTTTGGCAACTGGTCAGACTGCAGGATTGTGGGAAGATTTTGGACCAAAATTGTTATTGGGTCTTGAATTGGTATTGCCGATCGTAATAGTAGCTTACGCTGCAGGTGGTTTGGTAGAAGCTGCATTTGCAGTGATTAGAAAACACCCAATTAACGAAGGCTTCTTGGTGACTGGAATGCTTATACCATTAGTTGTTCCCGCTACCTTGCCTTTATGGCAAGTGGCATTGGCTACAATATTTGCAGTAATTATTGCAAAAGAGGTATTCGGAGGTACAGGAATGAATATTCTGAATGTGGCAATGACAGCAAGGGCATTTTTGTACTTTGCCTATCCTGCTCAGATTTCAGGTGATCAAGTTTGGACATATCTTGGAGATAAAGCTCCGGTAGATGGTTTCTCAGGAGCTACAGCTCTTGCTGTTGCATATAATGCAGGTGTTGAAGGTGAAACAGTCACGGCTGCACTGTCAAGTCATAACAGTGAGGTTCAGCAGGGACTCTTTAGTTTCTGGAATTTATTTGTAGGATGGATACCAGGTTCAATTGGTGAAACATCTACATTGATGGCATTGGTTGGTGCAGCGATCTTAATCGGGACCGGAGTTGCGAGTTGGAAAATCATCGTAAGTGGTTTTGCAGGTGCTTTCTTGATGGGTTTGGTTATGAATTTATTGGCAGTAAATGAATATATGTCAATGGCTCCAGAGTACCACTGGGTAGTAGGAGGATTGGCATTTGGAGTTGTATTTATGGCAACAGATCCGGTGTCTGCAGCTCAGACTGAGACAGGAAAATGGATTTATGGACTTCTGATTGGTGTGTTGACCGTGATCATTCGTGTGACAAACCCTGCATATCCAGAAGGTATCATGCTTGCCGTTTTATTTATGAACGTCTTTGCTCCATTGATCGATCATTATGTAGTAAAAGCAAACAAGAAAAGGAGGTTACAACGTGCAACAGTCTAACGCTTACATTATCACATTCTCAGTAATCCTCACAGTAGTGTTGGGATTGCTTTTGTCAGGAACTTCTCAAGTATTGGCGCCGATTCAGAAAAAAGCTGTTGAATTGGATACCAAAAAGCAGATCCTTGGAGCTGTAATAGATGCAGAAACTATTTCTAAAATGTCTCCAGAAGAAGTTTTAGAATACTATGGAAAAAGAATTTCTTCTAAAGTGGTAGATATCAATGGTGAAGAAATTGAAAAGGATAGCGATGGAAATCCACTGGAAGCTGAAAATGTTGACATTGGAAAGAACTTCAAAAGATCTCCAGAAAATAGACAATACCCGGTTTTTATATTCCACGCTGAAGGTGATGAAGACCAGGTAGAATCAATCATTCTTCCTGTATATGGATCTGGTCTTTGGGATAATATTTGGGGATATGTTGCCCTTCAAACTGATGTGACTACCATAGAAGGTGTTACATTTGGACATGCGGGTGAAACTCCTGGCCTTGGAGCCAGAATTACAGCCAATAATGTTCAAGCAAGGTATGAAGGAAAACAAATCTTCGATGATTCAGGAGAATTGGTTTCAGTATCAATGCAAAAAGGAGAAGGTAAAGATTATTCTGGCGATCCGCATAAAGTGGATGGTTTGTCAGGTGCTACTATTACAGCCAATGGCGTAAACGACATGCTGAAAAATTACCTGAGCCACTATAAAGAATACCTTAAAACCAAGAAGTCACCTAGTAACTCTGGGGTTGCTTCAGTAAATTGATTTTGAACGTTTCGTAAAACATGATATAATGAGCACTGAAACAACACAAACGACAGAAGTGAAACAGCCCGCTGAGGCGCTCTTGTCGAAAAGAAGAAAGAACTTTATAACAGATCCTCTGGTAGACAACAATCCAATTACCATTCAGGTACTTGGGATTTGTTCAGCCTTGGCAGTTACGACTCAGATGCAGCCTACCTTGGTAATGGCTATTTCTGTAATCTTCGTAATGGTAATGGCCAATTTAACTATTTCGTTACTTAGAAATACAATTCCTTCAAGGGTTAGGATTATTGTGCAGCTTGCCGTTGTTGCTACATTGGTGACTTTGGTAAATGAAATATTGAAAGCATTTGCTTTTGATATGTACAAAGAGCTTTCTGTATTTATTGGATTGATTATTACCAACTGTATCGTAATGGGTAGGCTTGAGGCATTTGCTTTAGGCAATAAGCCTTATGACTCAATCTTGGATGGCTTTGGATCTGCGTTAGGGTATTCTTGGATTATCTTGGCAGTAGCTTTCTTTAGAGAATTGTTAGGATCAGGTTCCGTTTTTGGAGTACCAGTCTATGAAACCATTTCTGGATTATTCGGAGAAGAGTTCAGCTTGGCAACTAACGGATTGATGGTGTCACCTGTTGGTGCATTCATTATCTTGGGTCTTATCATTTGGGTACAGCGTACCAAAACCGGTTATGTTGAACATTAATAATAATTGAACTATGGAATTATTTAGTCTTGCAATAAAATCAATTTTCATTGATAACATGGTTTTTGCATACTTCTTGGGAATGTGTTCATTTCTAGCCGTATCCAAAAAGGTAAGTACTGCTTTAGGTCTAGGTGCCGCTGTTATTTTCGTATTGACAGTAACTGCGCCTACCAACTGGCTTTTGAATGAGTTTGTATTGAAAGAGGGAGCTTTAACTTGGTTGGGTGAGTCATTTGCTACAATTGATCTTTCCTTCCTAAGGTTTATTATGTTTATCGCTATTATCGCTGCTATGGTGCAGTTGGTAGAGATGGTTGTCGAAAAATTTGCTCCAGCGCTTTATGGTGCTTTGGGGATTTTCCTCCCTTTGATTGCGGTAAACTGTGCGATTCTTGGAGGATCTCTTTTCATGGCAACTAGAGATTATACATTAGCTGAAGCTGCTGTTTATGGTTTTGGTTCTGGAGTAGGTTTCTTTTTAGCAATCGTAGCTTTAGCTGCGATACGTGAAAAGTTGAAGTACTCAAATGTACCAAATGGATTGAAAGGTCTTGGCATTACCATGTTGATCACAGGATTGATGGGAATTGCTTTCATGTCCTTTATGGGTATAGATCTTTAAAAAAAGCACAATGGTTATATTAAAAAGCCTCGGGAGTAATTCTGAGGCTTTTTTAATGAATATCCAATGCTTGTAATTCTTTTCGGAGTATCAAAAGATCTTGAAGCATGCCTTCAGTAAGTGATGCCAGCTGTTCAAGCATAGACGCTCTATTACGTAATTGCTCTGAGGTATAAGTACCCCCGGAAGAAAAGTATAAGGACTTATCTTTTTCTATTTCTGTTTCAGCCCAGGTATCCATTAACTCCTCCCTGATGGTACTACCATTTCTTTCCCTATCGATATAATTGACATAAGCCCAGATATTATCAGGAATGGATTTGCACCATTCCTGATCTTTTGAAAATTCTTCCAAAACATTGACTTCATGGTTAATTTCCACATTATAGGTAATGGACTTACCCCATACATTGAGGTATATCTGGGTAAGAGATGCACCAACACCTATGAGTTGTCGAGTAGTGTTGCCGCCAGCTAAAAACAATATTATTGCTGCTCCTGCTAGGTTTGCTGAAGCGTCAATTATAATACCTGTGACTGTTTTTTGGCTTCTTGTATTGCTACCAAGAGTCTCTATATGCCATGCTAACTGTTCAAATTTATCTTCTTCACATCTTAGTGCTGATGAAAAAGCCTTAACTTCTAACTCAGAAAGTGTGATTTGGTTGATAGCCTTTTGAAGGTTTTTAAATTGGTGAAGTTCATCATCGAAATCTTTATTTAAGATATATTCGATTTCAGCACTTATTCCCAATATCTGGATAAAGAATAAAGAATTTTCTGAAAATTCAGCTCTGGAAGTTTCAGAGAACGAATCAAGCTCTAGGCTTTCTGGCTTTGATTCCGGTTTATAATCCAGAATATGCTTGTAGCATGATGTGCTTAGGTCGTTTATGGGTGATTCTACAGTCCTGATAGTTTTGCAGGAGAAGAGTAATACTATTCCCAAAAATAATATCAAAGAAGTTCTTGAAGGTTTAAACATTACTTGTTCTTATATTTAGAATAACATTTATATAAAATAAACAGAAAAATAATGTCTTTCACAACTAAGAGGTTCATATCGTATTTTTTTAGAGGTTTACTCTTTGTCGTGCCGGTTGCATTGACTATTTACGTGATCGTTTTGGTTTTAAAATTTTTAGATGGAATCATTCCTATCCCTATACCTGGCTTGGGGATCTTGATCATGCTTAGTTTTATTACTTTTATGGGATTTCTAGCAAGTATCTTCATCACTAGACCCCTATTCGATATTTTTGAAAAATGGATGTTTAAGGTTCCTTTAGTCAATATTCTTTATACAAGTATCAAGGATTTGATGTCTGCCTTCGTAGGTGATAAGAAAAAATTTAATATTCCCGTAATCGTAAAGCTTTCAAATAATATGTATCGACTTGGCTTTATTACACAGGACAATCTGATTGTTTTGCAGGAAGAGAGTTTGGTAGCTATCTACTTCCCTCACAGTTATAATTTTTCGGGAAACCTGTATTTAGTGCCCAGAGAAAATGTGAGGGTTCTTGAAAATGTAAAAAGCTCGGACGTGATGAAATTCATTGTTTCGGGAGGGGTTTCCAAATTCGGAGATAATGGAGATATTATAGAGCCAGAATAGCAAATGAACCTGTCGTTATTTATAGTGGAGCGAAAAGGTGTCGATTGAATTCAATGTAAAATGGATAGTAACAATTAATTTCAAAACAATATTAACCCGAGAGTATTATGAAAAAACTATGGATTTTAATGATAGTATGCATGTTTTCATCGCTTGCTATGGCGCAGCAGGATGAATGGATATCGTTGTTTAATGGTACTAACCTTGATGGATGGAAGGTTGCTGAAAACCCAGGCTCCTTTGAAGTGGTGGATGGGATTATTCAGATAGATGGGCCTAGGGCGCATGCTTTCTACGTAGGTGAAGTCAATGATGCTGACTTTAAAAATTTTGAATTTAAGGCAGATGTCATGACCATGCCCAAAGCCAATTCAGGGATATTTTTCCATACAGAATACCAAGAGAATGGCTGGCCTGAAAAAGGTTATGAAGTGCAGGTCAACCAGACCCATAGTGATTGGAGAAAAACGGGAAGCTTGTACTCTTTTAATGATGTGAAGGACCTTTACGTGGAGGATAAAGAATGGTATACCCAACACATCATTGTCAAGGGGGATCATGTGACTGTTAAAATTAACGGAGTGACGGTCATGGAATATGTAGAATCAGAAGATAAAGACCGCCCGGAAAATGCAGGCCAAAAGAAAATAGATAGAGGTACATTTGCGCTTCAAGCGCATGATCCTGAGAGTGTGATTTATTATAAAAATATCATGGTAAAAGTGCTTCCTTAAATGGGAGTTGTCCGTGATTTTGAGAGAGTATTTTCAATAAAAAAGGCCGTGAAATCAAGTTTCACGGCCTTTTTTATGAATTCTATATTAATTAAAGTTGAGCGTCCAGTTTTTGTGCTAAAACGGCTTTTGGAACAGCTCCTACTTGCTTGTCTACAATTTGTCCGCCTTTGAAGAATAAAAGGGTAGGAATGCTTCTGATGCCAAATTGAGAAGCTACCGCTGGGTTAGAGTCTACGTCTACCTTGCCAATGACTGCTTTACCATCGTAATCGCCCGCCAGTTCTTCCACGATAGGACCGATCATTTTACATGGTCCACACCATTCTGCCCAAAAATCAACCAAAATCGGTTGTTCTGACTTCATGATTTCTTCAAAATTTGCGTCAGTAATCTCTATTGCTTTTCCCATTGTATGTTATTTTTTTGATGTTTCTTAATTTTCAAATATACTACTAAAGTGGAATTGAGGGGTAATAAGTTCCGAATCCAAGTTGATTTTATTTGAATATGTAAATCAGACACAATTTAACAATTGATAAAAGTATATTGTTCGATATTTTTTTCAAGGGCTTTATGTAAGCTTCATAGCAACAGCCTGTTCTATATCGTCGCGCCATTGAATGGGTTGAACCTTCTTCTGCCTACCTGCATGCCTACGGCACGGCAGACTGTTTTGTCTCCAAATTTGGTATTCAGTCTGTCAAGAGCTTGGTACAAGCTGATCTGTTCCTGTGTATCTTCAAATAAATTGATCTGGTAATTGCCGTACACCAGACCACTGAAGCGTACACCGATCAACCGGATCAGTAGTCTTCGGCTGTAGAGTTTTGTAAACAGTTCTTTGACCAAAGAAATTAGAGTATGGTCTGCAGAGGTATAGGGGATTCTTTTTTGCACGCTATGGGTTTCAAAGTCCGAATACCGTATTTTGACACTGATGCATGATGTGAGTTGTTGTTTTTGTCTAAGTTTGGTGCCGAGCTGCTCTGTCATGGCAATCAGGTGGGATTCCAATTTTTTGATGTCTATGGTATCTTCTTCGAAAGTGTTTTCGGAGGAAATGGACTTTGCTTCTGAATATGGAGTGACCAAAGACTTGTCTATGCCGTTGGCTTTTTCCCAGATTACCCGGCCATTTTTACCGAAAGTTGCCTCCAAGAGTTCGGAGGGCATTACTTGTAGTGTTTTTACAGTTTTTACTCCCATATTGTACAAAGTGTGGGAAGTTTTTTCACCTATCATAGGAATCTTTCTGATAGGAAGAGGAGCCAAAAAAGGCTTCTCACTTCCACGAGGGATTTCTTTCGCATTGTTGGGTTTGGCCTCTCCGGTAGCTACTTTGGATACTGTTTTGTTTTCTGAAAGTCCAAGGGAAATGGGTAAACCTGTTTCTTTGAGTACCCTTTCCCGTAGTTCCTTTGCCATTTTGAAACAGCCAAAAAAACGATCCATACCTGTATAGTCTATGTAAAATTCATCTATTGAAGATTTCTCAAACAAAGGAACATCTTCACGGATAATGTCAGTGACTTCATGTGATTTTTTACTGTATTTTTCAAAATCCCCCCTGACAATCGTCGCTTCAGGACACAACTGTCTGGCAGTTCGCATAGGCATGGCCGAGTGCACGCCAAACCTGCGCGCTTCATAGCTGCATGAAGCCACTACTCCTCTGTCACTGGATCCGCCTATGAGTATAGGCTTTCCGTTGAGTCGGCTGTCATAGAGTCGCTCCACTGATACAAAAAACGAATCTAAATCCATGTGCACAATATTTCTGTCCATTTGTTGATTTATTTAACATTAAACTGTTTATAATTTAAACATATTTTTTATATTTGAACATGGCTGATCAAAGTATTGTGACGATAGCTGTCGGATTGTAATCTAAGTGATGATAGATGATGGTAAACGCATTATAGCTGTAGCTATACTTTATGAGATGACTAAAACACCAAGAATATGCATTTACATTCTAACCTTAAATTTCTACGTAAAAAGAAATCCCTCACCCAGGAAACACTAGCCCATGCACTGGGGATTAGTAGGTCTAAGCTTGCTGGCTATGAGCTCAATATCAATCCTCCTCTGGAAACAGTGCTTTCAATATCAGATTATTTCGGGGTGTCAATTGATGTGCTTTTGAGAAAGAATCTGGGGACTATGTCTGAATATAAACTCAGGCAGATGCTGGAAGCTGATCAGTTTTTACATGGGAGAAATCTCCGAATCCTCACCACTACAGTGGATGCCGAGGGAAGAGAGCTGATTGAAGTAGTGTCTCAAAAGGCCAAAGCGTCCTACCTTGCTGGGTTTTCAGATCCTGATTACATAGAAGAACTCCCAAGGTTTTCTCTTCCTTTTTTGCCTACAGACAAAAAACACAGGGTATTTCAGGTAGATGGTGATTCCATGTTGCCGATTCCCGATGGTGCTTGGATTGTATGTGAATATGTAGATGACTGGACAGTCATCAAAGATGGAGAAAAGTACGTGGTGGTTACCGAACAAGACGGAGTAACTTTCAAAATAGCCTACAATCAGATCAAAGACAAAGAAAGACTATTGCTTTGCTCTAGCAACCCTGTCTATAAGCCTTTTTACGTGAATATATTAGATATTAGAGAAGTGTGGAGGTATAGACTCATGATGGTTTGATTGGCATTTGTTTTCAAGTAGTTGTTTCATGATTGTACGCTGATTTGCCAGTAATATCAAAAATTTAGTATCAACGATTGTTTTGGATATTTAACCCGCCTCCCAGAGATCGTGTATCATTTGGGATCCGTATAGCAGGTCAGGGTACTTTAGTGATATCATTCTATCTATCCATAATTTTTTTCACAAATTCACTAGAGGCAAAAATATTAATGCTAATTTGGTGATGTATTGACCTGAGCTTTCAGGGGGATTTTTAAAGATTTATAAAATAAACGGTATTTTTCAAGACAAAAGGCTTTTGAGACCGTTGTAATGATAATACGTGGGATTGTTTATTGAAATATTGGAGTATTAACCTTAAATGTCAGTAAATATGAAGAAAGAATTTGCGGTGATGGAAACCCCACTTGGCAATATTAAGGTCGAGGCTTGGGATGGCTACGTGGTAAAGATGAAATTTACCGATGAGGTAGCTACAGATGATTTTCTAGATGACGTTCTAATGGATGTCAGGATACAGCTTGGGCTGTATTTCCAAGGAAAACAACAGACGTTTGACGTTCCTGTTGCACTAGGTGGGACTGATTTCCAACACAAAGTCTGGATGGAAGTCAATAAGATACCTTTTGGTACAACGAGTACTTATGAACAGATTGCCAGAAACCTTGGTAATCCCAGTGCTGTAAGGGCAGTAGGAACGGCCGTAGGTGCCAATCCAATTCTTATCATGATGCCTTGCCATAGAATAGTGGCCAAAGATGGTCAACTAACAGGGTATTCAGGCGGGATATGGAGAAAATCCAAATTGCTCGAGATGGAACAAAAGGAAAAAGTCGGTAGACAAGTGACAATGGAATTTGAGAATTAATTATAGCGGCCAAAAGGCCGCTTTTTTTATACTTTTAGATTATTACAATCAGTCTTTTTCAGGTAATTTGTGGAAGGTAAATACTATCCACATGAATCATATCCAGATCATCGATTACAAGCCAGACCTTCAGCCCTATTTTGAAAATATCAACAAGCAATGGATAGCAGAGCTTTTTGCACTGGAAGAATTTGATAGGTTGCAACTCGAAAATCCTGATGAAAACATCATTTCCAAAGGAGGTGCTATCATTTTTGCTCAAGAAAATGATCAGGTCTTGGGTACGGTGGCCCTTTCTAAAGTAGAAGATGGGGTCTATGAGATGATCAAAATGGGTGTCATGCCCGAAGCAAGAGGTAAAAAACTGGGCTTACTTTTAGGTCAGCACATCCTGATTAAAGCCAAATCTATGGGTGGCCACAAGGTAGTTTTATATTCCAACACCAAGCTTGCTCCGGCCTTGTCACTGTATCGTAAACTTGGCTTTCGGGAAGCTGCAAAAGAGTGTGGTAAGTATGAACGATGTGATATCAAAATGGAGATTTCGATATGAAAAACAGGGAAATCAAAATCAGAAATGGCAGCATTGCAGAAGTAGTAATGTTGAGCCAAAGGGTACCAGAGTTTTTTCAACCGTACTCTGAGAAGACTTATCATGAAAGGTTGTCAGATCGTCCACACCTAATATTAATAGCAGAAGTAGATGGTGAGCTTGCTGGTTTCAAGGTAGGCTACCAATCTGCTACTCCAGGTGTATTCTATTCTTGGATGGGAGGGGTGCTGGCTTCCTTCAGAAGGATGGGTATAGCCACAAAGCTGGCAAATACCCAAGAGGAATGGGCCAAAAATCACGGCTACCAAAAGGTGCAGTTCAAAACAAGAAACCGCCTTACCAAGATGATTCACTTCGGGTTGAATCGGGGATTTATGATCGTGGACCTGATCAAAAAAGATCAAGTCCAGGAACACAGGATACTCATGGAAAAGGCCCTTTGATTAAGCTTCTTTAAATTCCACTTTGCTGATGATATCCATCGTCAGGTGTAGCATGACGGCAGTCACGATAGACATTCCAAGACTTAATCCCAAGAAGGCATAGACTACTTTTTGGGAAATGATGAAAGTAAACAAGCCTGCTGCCAAAGAAGGTAATATCCCAAAAAAAGCAACTCCACCAATGATCAGTGGACGTATCAACTTCCTGTCCCAACCTTCTTCAAATCCTACATGCGTCACCAATGTTATCCCAAATCCTGTCAAATAGAAAAACTGCATGACCAATGGGAAAAGTATTATCAACCCCCAACTCAGTTTGGCAATCAACACGGTAGGGACAATCAAGATCATAGAAAATATCAAGGTCTGGTAAACGTCAAGCTTGATCATGTTCCAGAATTTTTTGCTCCATGAATCCGGAATCAATATGAAAAATGGCTTTTTCATGTCTCCAATATTGGTACGGCCCATTCCTGCAAAGAAATAAATGAATATCAACAGACCCATGTAGCCATAAATCACTTGGTGGGAAAACCAATCAAAATGGGACAATACTGCAAAAACAATGGCCAGCGCACTAAGCAGTAGGCCATACAATCCAAATAATGGATGAAAATCCTGACGGCTGCTATGCACATAGTTTCTCCAGTACAATGCAGTGGCGCCAACTCCGAAATTCGGCAAGTCCAGTTTTTTCTTTGTATTGAGGCTTCCTGCGGACTCAGAAGCTTGGGACTTTCTGGCTTTTTCTTTGACTTCTTCTTTGGATTGGGTGGATTCCAATACATCTTCGTAATAGTGACCGGCATGAGCTATGACTTGCTGGACTATCAGTACAAAAGTCAATAGGTAAACAGTCACAAACCCCGCTACAATCCAGAGGTTTTCATGCCCCAGATAGGTAAGTATCGCTCTACTCCAGCCTACCAGTGGAAAGAAATCAAACCAAGGTGCTCCAATCCAGGCAAACATTCCCTGCCAAAATTGCTCTGCCATCAGTCCAGGTATGATGATCATACCAGCCAATACTATTCCCAAACCAAATACACCGCCTTTTACATATTCCAAGATATCATACTTGGTGTTTAGGGTATAGACCAGGAATCTAATTGGGGACAGGATAAAAAAGAACAGTGTCAGGCCAATGGCCATGATCAGGACATTTCCTGTATTGAGATCAAAGACATCATTGAGCTGAGCCGTACTGTATATTATAAAAAGGAGAGATCCACCCAAGGCTGGAAAGATAGACCTTATCATATAGTAAATAAGGATCTTATGTGGTGCTACAGGCCCTGTAAATAGCAGGTTGACATCTGCCATACTGAAAAAGCTGATGTTTTTTTTGGTGGCCTTATAAAGCTGGAACATCAGAAATACCAATGCAATCAAGGTCAGACCTCCGGTGATATTCAATGCAGCAAAGTTGGGCGTTGCGAGCTCTTCAGCCACTCCCTGTAATTCTTCGAGCTGATCTGTATTGATTTCCGCCTTTTTATTGCTCCTTCTGAAATAAAAAAAACTGAAGTAACCCAAAACAAATACGTAGGGGAGAAGCCTCAGTGGGTTTTTAAGGATGAGTTTGATATTGTTGATCAGGACGAAAATATCTTTCCTGAACAAAAGTCTGAATTCATTCATCTTTGGTGAGTTCTAAAAATAAATCTTCTAAACTTGAATCATCTGTAGCACTGAATTGAGTTTTGAGGTTAGACAGGGTATCATTGCCAATGATATTGCCATCTTTCATGATCATGATGCGGTCGGCTATGGTTTCTACGCTGTCAATGAGGTGGGTACTGACCAATATGGTTTTACCGTTTTCTTTCAGCTCTTTGAAGATTTTCTTGGTGTTTTTGATGGCTTTGGGATCAAGTCCGATCATGGGTTCGTCAAAAAACAGCAATTGAGGATCGGGAAGCAAAGCACAGCAAATGGAGACTTTTTGCCGCATTCCTTTCGAAAGGTCACGACCCAGTTTGTCCTGTTTGTCGGTCAAGTCATACAGCTCCATCCATTGATCCGCTTTTTCTTTCCAATTGTCCACTCTATAGGCTTGAGCAATAAATTGCATGTGCTCTTTTACCGTCAAGAGATCATAGATATGGGGAGTTTCCGGAATATAGGAAAACAATTTCTTAGCAGATACAGATAGGTGGTCATGATCGCCGATCAATATTTCCCCCGATGTTTTTCTCAACAAACCAACAATGCACTTCATGGTGGTACTTTTACCGGCACCGTTTGGCCCAAGAAGCCCTACCACTTCACCACCTTCAAGCCGGAAGCTGATGTCATTCACCGCATTTTGTTTTCCGTACTTTTTGATCAGTCCATTTACCTCAAGCATATTTCCAATAAATAATCTGGTTTTTTCGAATCAGTAAATATAGTTCACAAGTCAGAGAAAAATATTTTTTCTTGATAAAAGAAAATTTATCATGAAAAATAAAGGGAAATGATGGTGAAAATCAAAAGGCGTTTCATCCCTGACAAAGCAGCCATCCCAATACGGCTCCTACAGCCATCCCTGCCCGGTGCAAATCTTAAATCTTACCCGCTCGGATGACATCCAGTCGGACGGGTTTCGTAAATCCCTAGCCCAACTTTCTAAAAACTTTTTTTAATAAACCATAACAGTTACAAAAGGGAACAGAAGAGGGGTGTTTCTGCTAAAGCCTAAATAGACTAAAAATATAGAGTTACTGCCTAGATAGAAGTTGTTGTATGCAATGGTGTTTTCCATAGAAATTTCCGCACCTATATTTCGACCTGATCCTCTTATTTCGTATTTCAGGGCTTCGGGAATCGGACCACTTACGGTGATTTTTTCTGATGGGGAGTCTACTGGGATAATTTCCACAATATCACTGTTGATCTGCGCATGTATCAAGAGATTTTTGTCCCTGTTGTATGCTGTCTGTCCTTGGTGAATACTTCCTAAAATATACCCTTGGTATTCATCCACCTCTTTCTCTTCCGACCAAGGACCTAGTTTTCTTTGCAGCATATTGGCGGTATCATATATTGAAAAAGCATGACTGTCATTCATCATTCTCCCGACAAAAGTATCGGGTGTCAACCAACTCCAGGAAATTGCGAAAAAGGATTGCTGCAAGCAAAAAATATAGGGATGAATAGGAAATTCGAACTAAACAAAAGAGTTTGACTAAAAGCTAAACTAAGCTTTAGGAGAAAAATTCTTGTTATTTTCTCAAAAAAATATTCCAAATCTGCTTATCAGACTATTGAAGATATAGGATTCTTCCCGAATCGCACTAAAACCAGGGGGAAGTCCAGGTAGATTTGGCCCTTCTCCTCTGCTTCCTTCAAAAAAGTAGGCGTGCTGTCTTCTGAAGGCTAAAGAAAAAGAGTAATCAAATTTTTCTTTTTTGGATTTCCATCTCCATCCGATGTTTGGACTGACCAGCAAACCTCCCTCAAACCATCTTTCTGTAAAATTATCTAGAACCCTTTTTTCCAAAAAGGCAGAAGCATAACCCAAATCCATCCCATAGAGGAATTTATTCCTGCCTTTTATATCCCATGTTCCTCTCCAGCCAAAGGCTATCGGTGCCAATACAAAACCTGGGTAGCTGTCCACTCCAAGTAAAATGCCCAGCGCATGTTTGGAATTGATGTGTACTCCATTCAGGGTTTGGAATGAAAAATTGACCCTTGTTTCGAGCTCATCATTCCAGGTTTTTACCTGCCCAAAGGATGGTCCCATTTCGATTTGGTGAAAAAAAATGGACTGTTGAGCCATAAGGCTTTCAGTAATCAGACAAAACAATATGGATAATAGAAATGTGATTTTCATGTTCTACACGATTACGGGATTCCTGACCTGAACACAGCTGAGTTTCTGCAGTTGGGCTGGGTTGCTGTAATCAAACTGGCAAACTCCATCAGCCCCTATCACGATCAGGGATTTTGGTCCGGCAATGATGTCTACAGATTTCATGCTTTTTAGGAATTCCAGTTGATTGGTGTCAATGGTGTTGACATCTGAAACGTTAAAACTTTTTAGCCCGTGTTTTCCTTCAGCCAGGTACAGGTAATTTTCAAAAAGCGAAAGGCCATGTGGGTTGAGCATAGGATAGGCTTTGACCAGCTTTGGAGCATAAAGATTTTGGATGTCCAGCACATGAAGTTCGTCAACACCGAATCTGCACATGGGACCTGACCTTAAAGTCACAAAGGCATATCGCTCATTGACCACTACGGGGTCACAGGCAGTGATGTGTTCGTACATGGACATTTTTTGTGGATCAGAAGGATCACTGGCATCATAGATAAACATGCCGGTAGTAGAACCTATAAACAGTTTTTCCTGAAAAGGAAAAATGGTTTCAATTCCCCAGCCCAAATCAATATTTTTCAGGTGTTTTGGTTTGTTTGCTTGGAGCACATCAAACACCCTTAAACTGTAATCATCTACAGCATATAGGTGCCCGCTTTGTAAAGTAAACCTTGCCATTGAACCTCCCTGACCATAGCTTTGCGATGCTCCGGACAGGTCAGATGATGCAGCCATCTCCATAGTCATCCACCTGCCGGGCCTTCCTTGCCAACCCCACATCATTTCTGAATCAGATGTAAGAATGGTGTCTTTATACGTTAGGATGGTTGACCTGCTCATATCTGAATACATATGCTCAAATACATCTTCCACCCTTTCTTCAAGGTTGATTTTCCTGACATTGCTGATGTCAAAAACAAGAAGATCTACATAGCTATCTGCATACAAAAAATTGCTATTGATGGCCAGGTCTACATTTCCCGGGATATTGATGAAGTTGAGTGTCTGAGGAGATGAAGGATTGCTGTTGTCTAAAATGTGGATGCCTTTTTGGGGTTCGTTGATGAACAGATAATCTCCATAGATATAGATTTTACCTGGACTATCGAGTGGTTTGGCAGGTTCTATGAGAATATCCGCTTCCCGAACCGTATTCATATCCAAAAATACCGGAATCATTGCCCGAAAAGTATAATTGCTCTTGACCTCGTCATGGCAGGAGGGTAGTGTCAAGAATAGAATGGCTACAAATGAATAAAAAATAGACCATTTCAATTGAGGGAAGATAGGCTTTTTCATGTTCCACGCAGTTTAGTCGGTGAAGGCAATAAATTTTATTGCATATCCCAAAGACGAAAAGAGATTCTAAAATGTGACAATGTCACGAAAAAATAATTTGATTTTTTTTTCGTTTTAAACTTTTGTGGGTAACATCGATGAGCAATTATATTTCCATATTATGTATATCCGCTTTCATACCAGTAGAATCTAAATAATAGAATTAACCTGTGATTTCGAACCAATATAAATATCCAATATCTATTAGTATCCGTTTGCCAATAAACCCTCGTTTAATTGATTAGTGGCATGATTGCGGATAATCATATTTCCATATAATAACAATACACCCGCACAGCGAAAAATGATCAATTTCTAATAAAAAAGCTGGACTTTCAGTCCAGCTTATCTTTCATTATTCTTTCGAAGTTCAATAGTAACCTGTAATATTTTTTACGGATGTTGTACAATAATTCATGATCAAAGTCCTCTGGGTAAAGTGGATTGTACTTGATCCTATCAATAATCATATCCAGCCATGCTTTGCCATCATCAATCAAGTCCTCATTAAAGGCCTCTATAGTAGCATCTCTTGATCCACTGAAGACAGTTTTACGATTTTTTCTAAAAAACTCGCTGATGGTTTGAATTGCCAATTCATGTGTAACCTCGAAAGAACGGATAAGTCTTTTCTGGTGTGCAGCGTTAAGTTCATGTTTATCACTGTCTTTTACCAGGGTACTTAATTCTTCCAAAGATTCTTGAAAGTCTTCAAAGCATTTTTCACAGGTAAGTTCTGGCGTTTTCATGTTTTCTATTTTTCTATAAGTTACCAAAATTTAATCTGCAAATTCAAATCTACGTAGGATTCTTCCTTTAGCGGATACTGTAAGACTGCATAAATGTCTGACCGCTTGGTGTGACACCTTCGATTCTTAATCGACCACTGAAATCCTCTAAGAATCTTCCTACTCGTTCAGGATTTTTGGCTGGTTCATCATTGATTTTAGTCAAGACAAAACCATTATTTAGGCCCAAATCTCTAAGATACCCTCTTGTCAAACCAGTAATTTTGATCCCAAAATCTATTCCCAATCTATCTCGTTCTATGGCGTTGACAGCTTCGAGTCTTGCTCCAAGGATATTGGACGAGAAAAACTCCCTTTTGAGGATACCAGTTCCTCCTTCTAAATTTTGGAGTGTCAAGCTGGCCGTTTTTCTCTCGTTTTTGCGGATATACTCTACCTGGATTCTTTCGCTCGGATAGTGGTAAGAAAGCGCTTCTTCGAAACTTCCTTTCCCAATGATGTTGGTGCCTTCAATTCGAGTGATGACATCATTGCGCTGTAAACCGGCTTTGTCTGCGCCCCCATTACGGATGACATGCGTGACGATCACACCATCCAAGTCCTCTAAACGCATCTCCTCAGCCAGTTCGGGTGTGATCTCCACCACATCTAGTCCCGGTATTGCTTTCTGAACTTCTCCATACTCGATCAGGTCATTTGAGATTTTGACTGCAATATCTACGGGTACTGCAAAACCATACCCTGTGTAAGAACCTGTACGAGATAAAATGGCAGTATTGATTCCTACCAATTCACCTTTGATATTGACCAATGCTCCTCCAGAATTTCCAGGGTTGATTGGTGCGTCTGTCTGAATAAATGACTCCAAGGGAAATTCACCTCCCAATATATTGATTTGTCTTTCTTTGGCAGAAACGATTCCTGCGGTGACGGTCGAGGTAAGGTTAAATGGATTACCTACCGCTATCACCCATTCTCCAATACGCAGTTCCCTACTACTTCCTTGTTTGATCGCAGGGAGGTTGTTGGCCTCAATTTTCAAGACCGCTATATCGGTGTTTTTATCCGTCCCTATAAGTTTGGCCGAATAGGTTCTTCTTTGATGAACCACTTCGATAGTTTCAGCCCTGTCTATGACGTGGTTGTTGGTAATGATATAGCCATCATTGCTGATGATTACGCCCGAACCGGTACTTACCCTCTGGGTAGGTCCTGTTCCAAAAAAATAATCAAAAATACTATACCTCCTTTGGTCAGATCCTGAGAAATTTTTGATAAAAACTACGGAAGGTGTACTTATTTCGGAAGCTTCCACAAACGATACAGGAGAATTGGTAACCCCTTCTTTATGGTTGTCATAACTGACATTCATAGATGGTTTTTCGTTGTAGTAACTATCTGTGATTTGTAGGTTTTCTTCAACTGACTGAAACTGTTGAAAGGTCCAAGCCCCCATCAGACCACCACAAAATGCCAAAAAGATAAATTTTAAATTTTTCATCATGTCGTTCATAACGATTCACGTTCTTTTAGGGTTATTTACTCTGAGTTTCCAAGATCATAATTTAACAACTATTAATATACCAAATCTACCCCTTTTCAAAAAGACGGAAAAATAAGCAGGAAAACTCCCTGAACCTTGTAATTTTGTCAGATTGAAAAAATAGAGCCATTTGGTTCTTGGTTCAAAATTGATTTCATGTCAGAAAAAAAACACGTAGCCATCCTAGGCTCTACAGGAAGCATCGGAACACAGACCTTGGAAGTGATAAGGTCACACAAGGATAATTTTGAGGTGGAGGTGCTAACTGCCCAAAATAACGCAGATTTATTGATTCAGCAGGCTTTGGAATTCAAGCCAAATTGCGTGGTGATTGCCAATGAACTGCACTATGAAAAAGTAAAGGACGCCCTTTCTCCCGCAGATATAAAAGTCTATGCCGGAGAAAAAGCCCTTGCTCAGGTAGTAGAAATGGAAACCATCGATGTGGTGCTTACCGCTTTGGTGGGGTATTCAGGATTATTGCCTACGATCAGTGCGATAGAAGCAGGAAAGCAAATTGCTTTAGCCAATAAGGAGACTTTGGTAGTCGCGGGAGAGCTGATCACGCAATTAGCAAGGCAAAAAGGCGTGAATATCTATCCCGTTGATTCGGAGCATTCAGCAATTTTTCAGTGTTTGGTGGGGGAATTTCACAATCCGATAGAAAAACTTATTCTCACCGCCTCTGGTGGTCCATTTAGAGGGAAAGATATTACATTCTTGGAGAAAGTAACCAAAGAACAAGCGCTTAAGCATCCTAATTGGGACATGGGAGCTAAAATCACTATAGATTCGGCTTCTTTGATGAATAAGGGGCTAGAAGTGATTGAAGCCAAGTGGCTTTTTGCAGTAGAAAAGGATCAGATAGAAGTGGTGGTGCATCCGCAGTCTATTATACATTCATTGGTGCAATTTGAAGACGGGTCTATCAAAGCACAACTTGGTTTGCCTGATATGCGTATCCCTATTCAGTTTGCGTTAAGTTATCCAGACAGATTTAAATCCGATTTCCCTAGATTTGATTTTGCCAAATACCCCAATCTGACATTCGAACAACCAGATGTGGATACATTCAGAAATCTAAAGTTAGCTTATCTTGCCTTGGAAAAAGGCGGAAATGCTCCATGTATATTGAATGCTGCAAATGAAATTGCAGTGGCAGCATTTTTGAAAGACGAAGTAGGCTTCTTAGAGATGTCGGATTTGATAGGAGAGACCTTAGAAAAGGCTACCTTTGTTGCGAAGCCTTCTCTGGAAGATTACAAAGAGACTGACAAACAGTCCAGAATTATTACACAAGAATTAATCAAGAGTAAAGTATAATGGATACACTTATTATGGTGGGCCAGCTTTTGCTGGGATTATCAATCTTGGTCGGCTTGCACGAGCTAGGCCACTTACTCACTGCTAAGATGTTTGGCATGAGAGTAGAGAAATTTTCTATAGGCTTTCCGCCAAAAATTGCAGGATTTAAATGGGGTGAAACAGAGTACTCCATTGGCGCAATCCCACTTGGAGGCTTTGTCAAAATCTCCGGTATGGTGGATGAATCCATGGACACGGAGCAACTTTCTTCCGAACCCCAGCCTTGGGAATTTAGAGCAAAACCAGCTTGGCAACGTTTGATTGTAATGCTTGGAGGGGTAATCGTCAATGTCATCACAGGTATTATCATCTTTGTGGTATTGGTGTACCAAAAGGGTGAAACTTACTATTCAAGGGACCAAGTGGTTGAACACGGTATCGTGGCTTATGATATAGGGAAAATGATAGGTTTCCAGGACGGGGATAGAATTCTCGACATCAATGGAGAACCTTACAAAACCTTGGGTGAGTTGTCAGGTGGAACAGCTTTGTTAAGCAGTGGTGGATATTATACGGTACAGCGTGGGGATGAGACCTTGCAATTAGAAATTCCTCGAGGATTTATCAATTCCTTCTCAGATGAAGAGAGCATGTCTCAGTTTATAGACATCAGACATCCTGTCAAAGTGTATGAGGTAGCACCGCAAAGTTCCGCAGAAACTGCAGGATTGGAATCTGGAGATAGAATTATTGCTGTCAATGATCAAAAGGTGACTTATATTGATGAGTTGCAAAAGAAATTGGCTGATATGAAAGGTCAAGAAGCCACTTTTTTGGTTAGCAGAGATAATCAAGAAATAGAAAAGACCATAGCAGTTTCGGAAGATGGGACAATTGGTTTTCTCAATCAGAATTTGGAACTGGTTACCCAACGCTATTCCGTAGGTGAATCTGTAGTAAAAGGAACAGAGAGGGCCTTTGGTGTTGTCATTATCAACGCAAGGGCATTGGGCAAAATGTTTACAGGTGAAGTGTCAGCCAAAAACGTGAGCGGACCCATCGGGATGGCTAAAATCTATGGAAGCCGTTGGGATTGGGTGAAATTTTGGAGTATTACAGGATTGATCTCTATGATTTTGGCTTTTATGAACCTGCTTCCAATTCCAGCTTTGGATGGAGGTCATGTCATGTTCCTTTTGTATGAAATGATCTCAGGACAGGCTCCTTCAGACCGTTTCTTGGAAAATGCCCAAAAAGTAGGAATGGTCTTGCTGTTAGCACTGATGGTTTTTGCAATAGGCAATGATATTTTGAAGATTTTCACTGGCTGATCAAAAATTTAATTACAGAAGATCAAATACTTAAACTATGGGTGAGACTGGTACGTTTCACCCATATTTTTTTATTTTAATTTCCTGCTTCCTTAGTAATGAAGGAATTGAAAGGCTCTCAAACTTCCCACTCCCTGTCATTTTTCGAAAGTATCTGGAGTCAACAAATATTTTAAACCTGGCAAATCAAATTGGGCTTCTAGCGCCTTAATGGGTTTTATTTCATTTCTGAGTTTGACCCTGAGTTTTTTGATTTTGATGTATGGAAAGGAAGTACGAAATAAAAAATCATATAAGCGTCAATATGCTTTCAGAAGAACTAGACTTGGTAAAGTCTTGCACCTGCCAATTTGTACCTAAACAAACATTGGCATATACATTGAATTTATTGGGAGAACCTTCGTACTTTGAAGGTTCTTCTTTATTTTAAATAAATTGTGACAGTTTGACTGTCATATTGTCCTTTATGAACAACTTTGAAAATCATTTATATCAATCACTTATGGTAGGAGAATTTGCAGGAGAGGGAGACCTCATTCAGTTAATTACTGATGACGAAGAGGAATCGCTCAACCAAAAAGAATCTTATGCAGATGAAATATCAATCCTTTCCGTTAGAAATACTGTATTATTCCCAGGGGTAGTAATCCCTATTACAGTAGGCAGGCAACGGTCTATCAGACTGGTCAAGAAAGCCCAAAAAGGTGATAAAATGATCGGTGTCTGTGCACAGATTAATCCTCAAAACGACGATCCCTCCTGGGATGATATTTATCATGTGGGTACAGTGGCCAAAATCATCAAGATGATTGTGCTCCCTGATGGCAATACAACTATTATCATACAGGGGAAAAAGAGGTTTCAGATCACTGAGCAAATTAGTGAGGATCCCTATTTTGTAGCCAAGGTTGATTACCTCGAGGAAACTTTCCCCAAAAACAACAGAAAGATTAAGGCCCTTGAAGAGTCATTAAAAGACGCTGCAGCCAAGATTTTGCACCTAAACCCAGAAATACCAAGAGAAGCACAGGTTGCTTTGGATAACATTGACAGCACGCCATTTTTGACGCACTTCCTTTCTTCCAATATCAATGCGCCGGTAGAAGCCAAGCAAAAACTGCTTGAAATAAATGATGGAGTTGAGCGTGCGACATTGTTGCTTGAATTTATGATGAAGGATATTCAGATGCTTGAGCTGAAGTCCGAAATCCAGAAAAAAGTACATACTGATATCGATCAGCAGCAAAGGGACTATTTTCTTAGGCAGCAGATGAAAGTGCTTCAAACAGAGCTTGGTGAAGAAGGGCCCGAAAAGGAAGTCGAAGAGCTTCGTGTCAAGGGGATGAAGAAAAAATGGCCTACTGAAGTAGCCAGACATTTCAACAAAGAGCTTGACAAAATACTGAGAATCAATCCATCGGCAGCTGAGTATCCAATAGCTCTCAACTATGCGGAAACTATGGTCGAGCTTCCTTGGAATGAGCTTACCAAAGATAATTTTGATCTCAAACGAGCCAAAACAATATTGGATAAGGATCACCATGGTTTGGAAAAAGTCAAAGAACGCATCATTGAATATTTAGCGGTCTTGAAGCTGAAAAATGACTTGAAAGGACCGATTCTTTGTTTATATGGCCCTCCAGGTGTCGGAAAAACTTCATTAGGAAAATCCATAGCGAAAGCACTTGGAAGAAAATATGTGCGCATGTCACTTGGTGGTGTGCATGATGAAGCAGAAATCCGTGGACATAGAAAAACATATGTAGGGGCAATGCCAGGCAAGATCATTCAAAATATGAAGAAGATCAAAACCTCTAACCCTGTCTATGTGTTGGATGAGATTGACAAACTGAGTTCAGATTTCAGAGGAGATCCATCTTCAGCTTTTTTGGAGGTCTTAGATCCTGAACAAAACAGCACTTTCGTGGATAATTATCTGGAAGTGGAATATGACCTTTCTAAAGTTCTCTTTATAGCGACGGCCAATTCACTAGATACAATTCAGCCAGCCTTGAGAGACAGGATGGAGATCATAGAAGTGACTGGCTACACGATGGAAGAAAAGCTTGAAATAGCTAAAAAACATTTGGTGCCCAAGCAGAAAAAAGAACATGGTCTGAAGGCTAGAGACGTTGTTTTTGACAAGGCAGCTTTAGTCAAAATCATCGAGCACTATACCCGTGAATCAGGTGTAAGGAGTCTGGAAAGAGTGATTGGTAAAGTAATCAGGAATATCGCCAAATCCATTGCGATGGAGGAGGAATACAATAAAAAAATCACTACGCAGGCAGTCAGAAAAATATTGGGTAGCGAAATCTTTGACAAGGAGATTTATCAAGACAACAGTGTTGCCGGTGTGGTTACAGGTTTGGCTTGGACTTCGGTAGGCGGTGAGATCTTATTTATAGAGACTTCATTGAGTAGAGGAAAAGGTAAACTGACATTGTCAGGTCAGCTTGGTGAAGTGATGAAAGAATCTGCGGTGACAGCTTTGTCTTACCTCAAATCAAAAGCCGACACTTTGGACATCGATTACAGGATATTTGATCATTATGATTTGCATGTACACGTACCGGCTGGTGCAGTTCCCAAAGATGGACCTTCTGCTGGTATTACGATGCTTACAGCGATGGCCTCTCTTTTCTCTCAAAGAAAAGTGAAGTCAAAGCTGGCAATGACTGGCGAAATTACATTGAGAGGAAAAGTAATGCCTGTGGGTGGAATCAAGGAGAAAATCCTTGCGGCCAAGCGATCGGGATTAAAAGAAATCATCCTTTGTGAAAGGAATAAGAGAGATATAGAGGAAATAGATGAGGAATACTTAAAAGGGATCAATTTTCATTTTGTAGATAAAGTGGAAGAGGTGCTTGACATAGCTTTGCTTAAAACCAAAGTTGAAAATCCTATGGTTTTTTCTTTTCCTAAAGAAAGCAATTCAGGGAAACTAGTGGATTAATATATTCCAAATTGGAGCAGTTTGTCAGAAAAGGAGTCCATAATTTCTGTTTTTCCTTAGCGCTTTGTTTCGGATGCATGGCATTTTGCACTCAACCTATTCTAGGGCAGACTAGTATTTCAGCATTTAACTTTATAGATAATCCAGCCCAAGCCAAATTGGCAGCTTTGGGCGGGGTGAATATTACAGCGGGAAAAGACCCCTTGATGTTTCTTTCCAATCCTGCACTTTTGGATAGTACGGTGCTTCACACGCCGGCTTTCCACTACCTGAATTTCCCTGGAGGTGTTCAGGCAGCAACAGTCGGGTATACATTTGAAGGCCTGTTTAGAGGTGTATGGGGTGTAGGGCTCCAATACATGGATTACGGTAGATTTGAAGGGTTTGACCCAATAGGAATGCCGATTGGTGAATTTGGAGCCAGTGAATTTGCATTGGTGTTGGGATATAGTGAAGGGACGGAAGTGTTCCGCTATGGCGCAAATTTGAAGTTATTGGGCTCTGTACTTGAAAGCTATCAAGCCTATGCATTGGTTTTTGATTTTGGGGTAAATTACTATCATCCTGATCTAGACCTTGTACTGGGTATCAATGCAAGAAATATTGGTTTTGGGCTTAGTACATATTTAAACAACCAAAGTCTACAAATGCCGTCTGACCTGAGGCTAGGAGGTAGCTTTAAGCCTGAGCATGCGCCTTTCAGGTTCCATCTGAGCCTACGCAACCTTCAGGGAAGAGAAGTTGATTTCTACATGACAAATCCTTCGAGGAACAGAATGGATATTGGTGTGGCTGACAAACTATTCAGAAGGGCAGTTTTTGGAGTGGAAATATTGCCAAGTGAGCACTTAAGCTTGAGGTTGGGCTACAACCATCTTATCAGAAAGGAGTTTGAAACTGCAGCGGGTGCTGGAGCGGGAGGTTTTTCTGGAGGATTCGCATTTAAGGTAAAGAAATTCGAACTATCCTACGCAAGGATGTTTTACAATATACCGGGAGGCTCCAATGTATTTGGAGTATCTACCGCAATCAACGAGTGGAGAACGTTTTAATCGTTAAAATAAATTATGAGAAACGACATCAATCATTTGACGCCGAGACAAATTGTAGGCGAACTTGACAAATATATAATCGGGCAGCATGATGCAAAAAGGAATGTTGCCATAGCCCTGAGGAACAGAATCAGAAGGTTGAATGTGAAAACTGACATCCAGAAAGATATCGTCCCCAACAATATACTGATGATAGGGTCTACAGGGGTAGGTAAAACAGAAATCGCCAGAAGGCTTGCTAAAATCGCCAATGCGCCTTTTACAAAAGTGGAGGCTTCCAAATTTACTGAAGTAGGTTATGTAGGAAGAGACGTAGAGAGTATGGTAAGAGACTTGGTAGAGCAGGCAGTCCACTTGGTCAAGGAAAACAAAAATGAACAGGTAAAGGAAAAAGCTGCAGAAGCGGTGGAGGAAGCTATTTTAGATATTTTGATTCCACCTGTCAAATCACCCGGTTTTTTAAGAACTTCTCCGGGCCAATCAAATTCAGAATTCAATCCCGATAGTGCCTCTGAGGATGAGTTGAATGAGAAAACCAGAGATAGGTTTCGTGAAAAGCTCAAAAATGGCGAATTGGAAGACCGTAAGATTGAGATCAATGTCAAGCAAAGTTCTCCTGTCGGCGTAGGAATGATAGGAAACGGCATGATGGATGATGCTGCTATGGCTGGTATTCAGGACATGATATCAGGTATGATGCCCAAGAAGACCAAAAAGAGAAAATTGACCATTGCCGAAGCCAGAAAAGTAATGATGGAGGAGGAAGCATCGAAGCTTATTGACTTTGATGAAGTCAAAGAGGAAGCGATCAAACTTGCTGAAAACAATGGGATTATTTTCATCGATGAGGTAGATAAAATTGCCTCCAAAGGTGGAAAAGGTGGTGGCGGGCCTGATGTCAGCCGAGAGGGTGTGCAACGTGACTTACTTCCAATTGTAGAAGGAAGTGCTGTCAATACCAAATACGGTATCATCAATACAGATCATGTACTGTTTATTGCAGCGGGTGCGTTTCACGTGAGCAAGCCATCAGATTTGATACCAGAGCTTCAGGGTAGATTCCCAATTAGGGTTGAGCTTAGTAGTTTGACAGAAGACGATTTTTATAGGATTTTGAAGGAACCAAAAAATGCTTTGACAAAGCAATATCAAGCTTTGTTTGAGGCAGAGCAGGTTTACTTGGAATTCAATGACGAATCGATCAAGGAAATCGCCAAGTTGGCGTTTAAAATCAACGAAGAAGTGGAGAATATAGGAGCACGAAGACTGCATACTGTAATGAGTCACTTGCTCAATGATTTCCTCTTTGATGTGCCGGATACTATTGAAGCCAACTCCAAAATCATGATTACCAAAGAAATGGTGGAAGAAAGGCTAAATTCTCTAGTCAAAAACAGAGATCTTTCTCAATACATATTGTAAAAAAAAGAGGGCTATCGATTCGGTAGCCCTCTTTTTTTATGTTTAATAATATCATCTTACTCCAGCAAGAAGGTAAAGTACAGCCATGCGAATGGCTACTCCATTTTCTACTTGGTTTAAAATAATCGAATGCTCCGAATCGGCTACATCTGAATTTAATTCCACTCCTCTATTGATTGGGCCCGGATGCATGATGACAATTTCCTTATCAAGTCGGTCTAGCATCTTTTTGTTTACCCCATAGAATAAAGAATACTCACGTAAGGAAGGGAAATATTTGATTTGTTGTCGCTCCAGTTGAATCCTCAGGATATTGGCTACATCACACCATTCAAGTGCTTTTTGTATGTCATACTCTACCTTGACCCCTAATGAAGTGATATGTTTTGGAAGTAAAGTGATCGGTCCACATACCATCACTTCGGCACCTAACTTTTGAAGGCAGAAGATATTGGACAAGGCCACCCTGGAGTGTAATATGTCACCGATGATAGCCACCTTTTTACCAGCTACATCACCCAATTTTTCCCTGATAGAAAAAGCATCGAGTAATGCTTGAGTAGGGTGCTCATGCGTACCGTCGCCAGCATTGACGATATTGGCTTTGATATTTCTTGAGAGAAAATGAGGAGCTCCCGGGCTGCTGTGGCGCATGACCACCATATCCACTTTCATGGAAAGGATGTTGTTGACAGTGTCAATGAGGGTTTCTCCTTTTTTTACAGAGCTATTGCTGGAAGAAAAATTGACTACATCAGCTGAAAGTCTTTTCTCAGCAAGCTCGAAGGAAAGCTTGGTACGAGTAGAGTTTTCAAAAAATATATTGGCAATGGTGATATCTCTTAATGAGGGGACTTTTTTGATTGGTCTGTTGAGTACCTCTTTAAAATTATCTGCTGTCTCAAAGATAAGCTGAATGTCTTCTGCTGTGATGTCTTTGATTCCTAAGAGGTGTCTGCTGCTGAGTTGTGACATTTTGGCTTTATGCTTTTTCAGTGATCCAAATGGCGTCCTTTTCAAATCCGTTTTCTGCCCATTCTACGGACACGTATTGGCTCTCAAGGGTGTTGACTTTCAATCCGTGATAGTCCGGCATGATAGGGTAGTCTCTGGTATATTTTCTGTCAATCAAAACCATGAGCTCTACTTTTTGTGGTCTTCCAAAAGCGATCATGGCATCAAGAGCGGCTCTTACTGAGCGGCCTTTGTAGAGTACATCATCTATAAGAATGACTTTTTTCCCCTCGATAAGGAAGTTAACTTTTGTTTCATTTGCCTTAAGCGGGAGGTCTCTTCTTCTGAAGTCGTCTCTATGAAAAGTCGCATCCAGATAACCGTAAGGCACTTTTTGTCCTGATATTTCTTGAATTGTTGACACGATTTTGTCCAGTACGATAGGGCCTCTAGGCTGAAGGCCTAAAAAAACAGTATTTTCGAAATCATCGTGATTTTCGATCAACTGATGACAGAAGCGCTTGAGGATGATGGCAATTTGCTGTTGATCCAGCACAAGTCGTTTTTGCATGGCTTAGCTTTGGATGCAAATATAAACATAATTGAAGAAGTAGGAAGCAAGCTGAAAAATCCCTTTATGGTTTTTACAAAATTCTTTCCTTATCTATCCTCTTCCTCGGGTTCATAGAGGTCTCCATTGACCTTTATTTTAGTCATGAAAAACACCTCTCTAGTTTCTTCTCTTCCCTGTTCGTTTAAGTACCGAATCCGCTGTTTGCCGGAGAGTAGGAAATAGTTGTCATACCACCAACTTAGGCTCAAGCTTTGGTCTCGGGTGTCCCTAATTCTTTCTTTTTCATTGATCAATTCTATACCAAATGGGACATTTTCGAAAATCACCTCTGCATTTTTCATGTAACTCATGTTGATTTTTCCCCAATCCAGATAGAGGTAATGAAGTTTTTGACCATCAAAGGCGATTTCTCCAAATTTACCGGGATAGTCTACGGTTTTATTGTCTAGGTTAAACGCATTATCCCAAATTACCTGCCCTTCCCGACCAATCAAAATAAAGTAGGAAGACAGAAACTTGTAAGATCCGTTTTGTTGCCAATTTGATGAATAAGTGTGACGTGGCGAATAAAACATGGGGTTATAATGATAGCCGCTTACAGGTCCATGAAAAAGTGTCCTGTTGGGGAATAGCCTGTAAGCATCATTGGCATACATCCTATCTCTTGGCATATACCGGGGATTGGTAGCATTGAAATGGTCACTATGAATCAAAAAACCGTCTTCCATTGGGATTACTTCCCTTGTAGAAAACACATCATTTATGATGGGTGTTTTCCCTCTCCTTATTGTTTTTTCTAATGACCTAAGTTTTCTTTCCCGATGTTTGTCTGTCAGGTAATTGTAAAAATTAGGAAAATCTTCCATCGTATAGAATTTGATATCAGACTCTCCAAATTCGTTGATATCGGCAATATACAAACCCAGATAAGCATCTCTTCTTTTTCTCCCATATGACCCGACAATGCTCTGCTGGTATTCAAAATACGGGGTGATGATACCTTCTGTGAATTCGTTTTCTCTCGGATTTGGGTTTTCAATATTGATTTCACGGATTTTATTTCCTTCATCATCAAAACTGAACACCTTTAGTTGCTTCACTTTTAGCCTGTCCCTCATGCTTACGAGGATGTCTATCAGGCCCAACTCAGAATCTTTTCTGATCTGAATGACATTTGTATCTTTAGAATATACACCTTGTACTGTAATCAAATCACTGCTTTCGATATTCAGAATTTGTACAAGGGGCCGCATTTCTGAAATGCCTAAAAAGACTGCTTTTCGGTTTAAAACAAAAAACTCCTGCAATTCCATGGCGTGAACAAATTCCATGGAAATTTCAATGGCCTCATCATTTTTGAGGTTTACTTCAATGACATACCTGTCTGATGTAGCTGTAGTTCCTTTTTGGAAGAGGGCATAAAAAAAATCTCCTTCCAGATCATATCCCACTAAATCATAGTTGTCTTTGACCGGTATTTCAGAAAACCTTTCGGTCTGCAATTGGAAATCGGTCAAAATCAGTTGGAGTTTAGAACGAAGGTTGAATCCTTTTTCGGCTTGGTTTCTAAACGCGATCAAACCTCCTGGTCTGTTCATGACCATGAAATCTTTTTCCTGATACTTCGATTCGAATTCAAATCTCTCCACAAATATCACCTGCGCATGTAGTGACGTTTGGATAAAGAGAAAAGTCAGGACGAATAAGTATGATCTCATGAAGTTGATTTAATTTTTTGGTCAAAGACAGATTTTTCTTCAGGCATAAGTTAGTTTTTATGATTTTAATTTGAAACAATTATTGATGACATTTGTCCTTATCAGTAATCAAATTCAACAAAATTTTGGATCAAAAAAGCATTATTCGTCAACTCAAACTCATTATCAAGCTCATGGAGCTGCATGATGAGAATACTTTCAAAATAAGAAGCTATCAAACTGCAGTCAATGTCATTGATCGTGGAGAAGATATTTCGATAGTGGGCAAAAGCATTGATGAACTTCAGAAAATCAATGGGATTGGTAAAAGTATAGCTGAGGTGATTTACGCTTTTAATGCATCAGGAGAAAGTCAATACCTCGATGAGTTATTGGCTAAAACTCCAACAGGAATCCTGGAGATTTTGGAGGTCAAGGGCTTGGGGCCAAAAAAAGTAAAGGTGCTTTGGGAGGAGATGGGTATCACTTCAACCCATGAACTATTAGAAGCTTGCCAAGCTGGTCAAGTAGCTAAAATCAAGGGCTTTGGTGAAAAAACCCAAGAAAGTATCATTCAAGCTTTGGAGTTTAAAGCTGCTAATATGGGCAAATGGCTGTTTGCAGATATTGAAGATCTCATGCAGGATTTTGGTCAAAAGCTCGAAGCTTTGGAAGGTGTCAATGAGGTGACTTCCGTTGGAGATTTTGCAAGGAAAATGGAAATCATCCAGACTGTAGAGTGGCTTGTCAGCGGGACAGATCACGGAATTGTGCTCAGTCAAATTTCTGCTATGGAAAATTTAGAGCAAGACTTAAAGACTTCTAGCCCATACAAATGGAGAGGCAAAACGCTCAATCCTGAAGTTCAGCTTTTGATTCATTTTACTCAAAAAGATAAGTTTTGGTCTGAAAAGTTGTTAAGAACTGGGAGCAAGGGTCACCTTCTTTATCCTGTCAATGAAAATAAAACACTTGCCCAAATCATAAAAGAAGAGGGAAAGGTGAATTCAGAAGAGGAAATTTATCAGAAAGCTGAACTGCCTTTTATTCCAGAGGAGTTGAGAGAAGGCTTTATTGAGTTTGATATGGCCAGAAATGGAGGATTTGGCAACTTGATCCAGGAAGGTGATCTTAAGGGAATCCTCCACAACCACTCCACTTATAGTGATGGGAAACACAGCCTTCGTCAAATGGCTGAATTCTGTAGGGATGAGGGATATGAATATTTGGGGATTTCGGACCATAGCCGAACAGCCTCGTATGCAGGTGGTTTGGATATAGATAAAGTGACCAGGCAGCAACATGAGATTGAAGAGTTGAATAAAGAATTAGCGCCATTCAAGATATTTAAAGGAATTGAAAGTGATATTTTGACTGATGGCAGTTTGGATTACCCCAATGATGTACTGGCAAGTTTTGATTTTATTGTGGCTTCTATCCATTCTGGGTTAAGCATGGATCGTAAAAAAGCTACGGCAAGACTTCTCAAAGCGATAGAAAACCCATACACTACTATCCTTGGCCATCCTACGGGAAGGTTGTTGCTTAGAAGAGAAGGTTACCCAGTTGACCATAAAGCGATCATCGATGCATGTGCCAAGTATGATGTTGTGATTGAAATCAATGCTAACCCTTGGCGGCTGGATTTGGACTGGAGGTGGATTCAATATGCACTGGAAAAGGGAGTGAAATTGTCCATTAATCCCGATGCACACGAGATGGAAGGCTACGCAGACATGCGCTATGGAGTGATTGTTGGTAGAAAAGGAGGATTGACCAAGGATATGACATTCAATGCCATGGATTTGAAAAGTATAGAGAATTATTTAGAAGAAAGAAAAAGCAAAATCAAATAAGCATGAATTGGATGGAAAAGGATGAGGGGCTACTTCTGCAGCGCTCTTTTATTTTTGGAATAGTGGGGATTACCTTGTGCCTATTGGCCTTGATCAATAAAAACATGAACCTATTGGAAGCTCCTATGGGCCCCTTGAATGGGGTAGGTATAGCATTGCAGTTTTTTGGGTTAAGTATAGCAGTATTGGTATTGAGAAAAAGAAAAATTACAGACAAGACCAAAGAAAAAGCTAAAAAGATGGTTTTGATTTTGGGAGTTGCTTTGGTTTTCTTTTTTATGGTTATCTAAATTCTAAACTCATGCTTCGCCTAATTTCTTTTCTTTCCTTTCTGCTCTGTATTTCTTGTTCTGAGCCAGATTTTGTGTGGCAGGAAGGAGATATTCTTTTTCAGGATGGGGACTGTGGGGATTTCTGTGACGCAATAAGAAAAGTCACGGATGGTTTTGAAGGCAGGGATTTTTCTCACAATGGTTTATTGATCAAGGAAAGTGGCGAATGGTTTGTAATTGAAGCCATTGGCAAAGGCGTTAGCCAGACGCCACTCGAAGACTTTTTGGATAGACATTTGGATGAAAATGGAAGCCCCAAAGTAATGGTTGGAAGACTTGATGATCCTTATCAAAGCTTGATTCCGGCTGCCATTCAAGAAGCTAAGACCAAACTCGGTAAACCGTATGATTATGCTTTTTCATTTGAAAATGATGCGTACTACTGTTCAGAGTTGATTCATGTTGCTTTCAAAAAGGCAAATCATGGTGCAAATCTGTTTCAACCTGCGCCAATGACTTACAAAGATCCGGATACAGGAGACCTTTTTTCCATTTGGGAGAGTTATTTTTTGGATCTCGGCATTGATGTGCCTGAAGGAGAATTAGGACTTAATCCAGGTGGCATGTCGTTGGATCCTATTCTTACAATGATCAAAATTGATTGATTTTTATCTTTGTATTACAATATCACCCGATTGGGTGAAGCAATTTTTCTGATGATTTTACAATTTTATTTCACCATAAGTTGGCACTAAGCACTGACTTTCGGTATTCATGTAGGCCTCATGCAATGAACTGTTCCCATTGAGAGAAAATGGGTTTTTGGAATCGGTACGTCTTTGCTATGCTAAGAGGCGTTTTTAGGAGAGTTAATTTTTGAAAAACAAAATCTATATCAATCACCATAGTCTTGAGAAATATGAAAAATGAATGGAAAAATTACATCGCACTTATAGGCATCTTCTTGATTTGGTCAGCTTGTACGACTGAGAATTTGGATGACCCTTTACCTATGCAAAATGAAGATTCAGAGTTAGATACTGACGGTATTTTCCTTTTGGAAAATGATGAAGTGGCTGAGTTTTTAAGAAAGAACCCATCTAATCAAAATAAACTGATCGCTCAAATCAGACAAGCCACGGTCAAATACCATGATTTTTATGCGGCAATTGATGATGGTTACATGCTTGAGCATTGTGTACAGCACCCTACTTTGGGAGGGATGGGACACCATGTGGTACATATGGGGAAAATCGGGCCTTTTGTAAATGCAACAGAACCTGGAGTGCTTTTATATGAACCGATGAAAAATGGAAAAATGAAGCTAGTAGGGGTAGAATACATAGTGCCGGCAGGCCCTTGGGACAGTAATCCGGAAAACGATGGACCACCAATGCTTGGTGATGTGCAATTTGATGATCATAGGGCAATGACAGTGGATGAAAACGGTGATCCGGTCAATGTTAAAGGAGGTCCTCCTATACCTCATTACCAACTTCACGCATGGATTTGGAAAGCCAACCCTTCCGGAATGTACACTCCTTTCAACCCCAACGTCAGCTGTCAACACACTGGATCTTGAGTGGAGAAATGATCTTCATGAAAGCATACTCAACTTTAAAGCCTTCAAACTCTGTTTTGGGGGCTTTTTTATGACTGGAGTCCTTTGTCTAAGTAGACAGAAGTGATTGGGTAGACAATTCTGATATCGCTTTCGACTCGGAATTTCTCCAAAACAGCCTCTGTAATCTGATGCTCCAATACCCGTCTCTTTCGAGGATGGCATAAGTACCTCAAAGAAAGCTGTATACCCCTTTCATGTATTTTGCTATAGACCGTAGGGGTGAATTGGCCGAAGTGGATAAAGTGCTCTTTATGCGCTTTCATCATTGCCCGTTCTATACTTTTAAACCCATCCTGCATCAATTCATTCATGATTTCTTTGAGGATTTTTTGGGCCTTTTTGTGATTGGAGTCAAGACTTACATAGAGATTTTGTTCGTTCCAAATGTAGTCGAAGCCTTGGCTGTAATTTGCTTGAGCATCAGAAAAAACCTTCCCATTGGGTACATGAACAATCCTTCCGGTACTTTGATCAGCATCCACCCAATTGCCTACTTCCAATAATGAAAACTGAAACAGCCTCAAATCTACTACGTCACCTTTGTGTTCTCCGATTTGAATCCTGTCCCCGACGTCAAAGGGCTTTCTCCAATAAATAAAAAGCCAACCTGCGATGTTTACAAAAATATCCTTCAAGGCAATGGCAATACCGGCAGACAATAAGCCTAAAAATGTCGTAATCGATTGGAAATTACTGATCCAAATATTTCCGATTAATAGTAGTCCAATAAAAACCAAGCTATATTGGACTGTTTTTCTCCAGTGGTATATTCTTTTTAGATCTTCGTCTTTACCGATGCCAATCAGGTGATAAGCTCCTTTTTTGATAAGCCATAATACGAGTATGATCAGGATGGTTTTGAAAATATTCCACCTGATTTCATATTCGACAATGCTATTAAGGTATTCGATATAGATTTCCATAGGTCAAAAGTAAAGCTAAGGAAGATTTCTTTTTAACAAAAAATCAATGCGAGGTATTGGGCAATATCTTTAAATAGTTTTCGGAGATCTTTCTGATCAAATCGTTATTTACACATACTTGTTCTACCCTTCGAGAGGTTAAGACCTCTTTTTGTACTCCAAACTGATTTTTCTGAATAAATTTTGTTCAAATGATAGTCTAATATCACCTGATGAAGGCCTGTTTGAGGGGTTTGATTTTTTAAAA
Source organism: Mongoliibacter ruber (assembly GCF_003003005.1). Lineage (GTDB taxonomy): Bacteria > Bacteroidota > Bacteroidia > Cytophagales > Cyclobacteriaceae > Mongoliibacter > Mongoliibacter ruber. Next base: position 18,015 of record NZ_PVTR01000008.1, on the reverse strand, counting down.
TGACCGAATGACGGTAAATATCATCCATAAAAAAACAAAAATCATAAAGCGCATGTTCTATTTTTGTTAAAATTTTCCACCCCCACCATATCGCTCAAATCTTGCAAGGCTTTTGAGTGTGTTATTTTATATCAATGTCTAAATTACCTTCTGATAAGAAGTTTGTTGATGTCTCCGATTATGGGAGACCCTTCGCTAAGCTGTTTGTAAGTAAAATCGAACACACCAAGATCACCCCTGTACAGGTCACATACCTTTTTGGGGTAAGTGGGATACTCGCTATTTATTCTATTTTGAATGGCTACTATTTTGCAGCTGGAATCTTTTTGATTTTGAAGTCTATATTGGATGCCGCAGATGGGGAGCTTGCCAGAGTAAAAAATACACCCTCATATACAGGACGGTACTTAGATTCTATTTTTGATATTATCCTCAACTTCCTGATACTAATTACAATTTGGGCGGTCTCCTCGGCATCTTTGATGGCGATGTTTGCTGCATTTATATGCATACAACTTCAGGGTACCTTGTATAATTATTATTATGTAGTCTTGAGGCACAATACGGCTGGAGGTGAGCGTACGAGTAAAATTATTGAAGACCAAAGCCCCAGAGCATTGCCTGGCGAAAGTCAAAGAACTGTAAATTGGTTATTTGGGACATATAATCTCCTCTATGGAGCTTTTGACAAAGCAATTTTCGTGTTGGATAAGAATGCAGTCAAGATCGCACCTTTTCCCAATTGGTTTATGTCAATCGTTTCTGTCTATGGATTGGGTTTTCAATTGTTGATCATTTCTGCTATGCTCGCCTTGGGATGGATAGATTTTATTATTCCTTTTTTTATTGCTTATAGTATTCTTTTATTGGTATTTATCGGAATCAGAAAAGTATTCCTTAGATAACCGTTCCTTCTATTCTTCCATCTGTGGGTTCTGCATGAAGAAATGCCAAGAGAAAAAGAAGTCCGCGCAGGGAAATGCCCTGATCGCTATTGGGGTATCTGAATATTCTCCGAACCAGGCTTGCTTGAGGCAGAGGGGCTCGGGACAGGCTATGTGGTAACCCGAAGAAAAAAGCAGATGAAATAGTATATTTCAAGAAAAGAGAGGTTTTATATTTTTTTTATGTCGAATGCTTTCAAACCTGCATTACTGCACTCTCATTTACTAATCACAAACTTTCCCTGACAATTTCCTTCAAGAGCTTGATCAGAAATCATTTTATTGTTTAAATTATAAACACATGAATGTTAATATAATTAACATTCATGGATGTGTATGGAGATTTACCCCTTGGTATCGAATGATATAGGAGATGCAAGATGCATCATCTACGTGCCTACTTAAGGGAAATTGTATCTGAATTTCGCCGCCATAGAAGCACACGTCAAAAAGTATATATCTCCAAAGGCGTAGTTCAACTATATTTTCATTTATATCAATGTATATCAACAGCCATTCGTTTTACAGCTTCAAATACGGTACTATGTCTGTGGAGGCACTGATTGCTGAAGCGAAGGGTAAAAAACTTGATTCCCTAGCCCTAACAGATATCAACTCGGTAGCAGGAGTGTTTCCTTTTATTCGCGAAGCCCAGAAAAACGGCATCCACCCCGTCATTGGCATAGATTTCCGAAATGGAGTGAAGCAGCAATACGTCGGTTTGGCCAAAAATCAAGAGGGTTTTTACGAACTCAACCTCCACCTTTCCCAACACCGGACCAAAGGGATTCCTTTTAGAGAAAAAGCCCCCTCTTTTCAAAATAGCTTTATCGTTTACCCTTTTTCTGAGAAGGTTTTTACCCTGCGGGAAAATGAGTTCATCGGGGTTCATCCTTACCAGCTCAATAAAATAGCCAAGTCAGGGTGGTTTCGTCAGAAAGAGAAGTTGGTCTTGCTTCAGCCTGTTACTTTTAGTTCCAAGATAGAGTTCAATGCCCACCGTCTCCTGCGGGCGATCGATGGCAATACGCTATTGAGTAAGTTAGAAGCCGAAGAACAAGGAAACATATGTGATATGTTTTACAGCTATGCCGATATGGTCGGGCGCTGCGAAGGTCACAGCTACCTCCTTTACAATGCCCAAAAACTTCTGGAACAATGTCAGTTTTCCTTTTATTTCCAAGCAGTCAAAAACAAAAGAGACATCCTGGGTTCCGACTGGGAAGATTACGATTATCTCCGACAGGAAACTTTCAAAGGTGCATTGAACAGGTATAAAGATCTCAGCGCGGAAATCAGCACGAGAATAGAAAAAGAGCTTCAGTTGATTCAACAGAAAGGCTTTGTCTCTTATTTCCTAATCAATTACGATATTATCAAATTCGCCTACAGCAAAAACTTCTACCATGTCGGCAGAGGCAGCGGAGCCAATAGCATCGTGGCTTATTGCCTCTATATCACTGATGTGGATCCCATTGAATTGGATCTGTATTTTGAGCGATTTATCAATCTTTACAGAGAAAATCCACCAGACTTTGATTTGGACTTCAGCTGGACAGATAGGGATGAGGTGACAAAGTATATTTTTGACAAATACAATAAAGGAGGACAAGAACATGTCGCTCTCTTGGGCTCCTACAGTACTTTTCAATCCAATTCCATGCTTCGTGAACTTGGGAAGGTCTTTGGGCTTCCAAAAACCGAGATAGAATCCCTGATCTACCATGCCGCCAAGTCCGATTATATTCCAGATCAGTACGGAAAGCTGATCATCAAATACAGTCAGGTTCTCCATGGGATGCCTTCACACTTGACTATCCACGCTTGTGGTATATTGATTTCCCATAAACCTATTCATTATTACACTGCAACGGAGATGCCCCCCAAGGGATTTCCGCTTGCGCACATCGATATGCATATTGCAGAGGATATTGGCTTGCATAAATTTGACATTCTCTCACAGCGAGGATTAGGACATATCAAAAGTGCGATGGAAATCATTCATCAAAATCAAGGTGTAGAAGTGGATATCCGACAAGTAGAACAATTCAAAAAAGACCCAAAAATCAAACACCTACTTAGGACAGCACATACCATTGGTGCATTTTATGTAGAATCTCCCGCTATGCGGATGCTATTGGCTAAAATGAAAGCTGACGAATACCTGGAACTTGTCGCCGCAAGCTCCATCATACGTCCTGGTGTAGCGCGATCGGGTATGATGCGGGAGTATATCCTCAGACATGTTGATCCAGAGCGAAGAGAAATGGCTCATCCAGTGATGAAAGATATTATGCCTGAAACCTATGGCATCATGGTCTATCAGGAGGATGTGATCAAGGTAGCCCACTATTTTGCGGAGCTCAGTCTGTCCGAGGCAGATGTGTTGCGTCGAGGCATGAGTGGGAAATCACGCTCGAAAGATGAATTTGAAAGAGTGAAAGATCAGTTTTTTGCCAATTGTCAAAGGTTAGGTAGAGACCCAAAGATCACCAAGGAAGTCTGGCATCAGATCGAGAGTTTTGCGGGATATTCATTTGCCAAAGGGCACTCAGCCTCCTTTGCAGTGGAGAGTTATCAGAGTTTGTATTTGAAAGCGTACTTCCCATTAGAGTTTATGGTTGGGGTGATCAATAATTTCGGAGGCTTCTATCATACCGAATTCTATATCCACGAACTCCGTATGAACGGGGCAGATATCCAAGCTCCGGACATCAATGAAAGTAATTACCTGACCAGGATCAAGGGTAAGACTGTTTATCTAGGTTTTGTTCACCTCAAATTTTTCGAGAAAATCAGCATAGAGAAAGTACTTACCGAAAGGGGTGAAAATGGGTTCTTTTTGGGCTTGGCAGATTTTGTAGCTCGGGTCAATATCAGCTTGGAGCAGGTGTTGATCCTGATTCGGATAGGATGCTTTCGGTTTACGGGTAAAAGCAAGCAGGCTTTGCTCTGGGAGGCTCATTTTATTCTCAACAAGCGTAAAACGGTAAACACAGCTAATGAACTCTTTAAGCAAGCAGGCTTACGGGAATTGGAAGTGCCTGAATTGGAAGAAGCTGATGTAAGGCAAGAAATCGTAGATCAGATAGAAATCTTGGAATTTCCTCTGGACTCCCCGTTCCATCTTGTCAAAGATCAGACCGTCTCCAGCATCAAGGCTCGAGATATGAAACAGTATTTGGGTAAATCTGTACAGATCATCGGCTATCTCGTCACGATCAAATACACCAGAACTGTAAAGGGCGATGTGATGAACTTTGGGACTTTTGTAGATCGTGAGGGAGATTGGATTGATACGGTTCACTTCCCTCCTGTGGTCAAAAAATACCCTTTTAAAGGCCGAGGCATCTACCTGATCAAAGGCAAAGTGACCCAAGAATTCGACTTTTACAGTATAGAAGTAGAAAGCTGCGAAAGAATGGCGTATTGGAATGCTGCGGATTGAGGTGTTGGGGTAGGTGGTTGGTTCAAGTCTTCAGACTTGGACCAAATGATCTTATTCTATTCTTCTGCTTGCCTTTACTTCAGGAAAAATAAATACTCCATCGAAATTTTTCCCCCAATTTGCTTGAATGAACTCAAATCCCAATATTCCACTGTAATAAACAGAATCTATTTTCCTCAAGTCCACTAAGGTTATGGCCATGTTTTTTTCTATGGTATTCCTTTCGAGATTGGGTATAGAGTCTAAACGAAAATCAATTTCCTTCTTATCTACAAAGTCATAAAAACTGCCTTGATATGCCGAAAATGCCAGATTCAGCATTTTGTCTCCAAAGTGGGATTTTGCAAATTTCCCTAAAGTAACCATATCAGCATATGTTTGGCCAATTTCTTTTAGGTCTTCCGGATCTACGATAGAATATGGGTTTTCAAGAGCATGTGCACTTGCCAGCCATACGATTATTTTTATTCTTGCAGTAAAAATGCTTCCATCTCCATGGGTAGGTTCTCCTAGAAATACAATTTCTTTACCCTCAACCCATTTGTCAATAATCGATAGGTTTTCGAAATCCCTATCAATGATGATTTGATTTCCCCTATTTTTTGAGCAGCCTAAAATTGATATAAATAGCAAGATTAAAAATAAGTTAAGTCTCATTTTTCCAATTGAGTTTACATGACTTTTCACCTGAATTTACTACAGTCTGAAGACTGTGATACTTTTGGTCTAGGTCTGAAGACTTGAAACAGTTGAACCTGAAATATTGCAATCATACTTACAACTTATACAAAGATTTCAAAAAATTGTAATCGTACCTTCAACTTCAATCCCTTACTTATCCCACATAAACTCCTCAATCCATTTATATACCTTATTGGGCGTGTAGATAAACTGTGCGATCATAGGGATGTGTTTTTTCTTTTTTTGAAGGTGGAAATTGGGCTCAGGTTTTATTTTTTTATATTCTTCCAAAAACCTTTCCGTAGTCTTTTCTATTCCCGGAAGCGTCCTACCTCCCATCATGATCAGCATCGGCGGGTCTTTTTCATCCAAAAAGTAAATCGGTGAGGTATCTTTCCATACTTGTGGGTCATCTGTGAATGCCCGCAGATATTTAGTCCCTGGTTCATAATTCATTTCTTTCAAAAACCAATACATATCCAGACCTGCCGCATCTATCAGGATTGTCCCTTTGATGGGATTCTCTGCACCCAAGGTGTCAAAGTATTCATCCCGCACAGAAATCAGACTCGCAAGATGCCCACCTGCAGAATGACCTGATACGAATATCCTTTCAGGATTACCTCCATAAGTATTGATATTTTCTTCTGTCCATTTCACAGCTTGCGCAGATGCTTTTGCCATGTCATGAACCTGGAAGTCTGGGCTAAGCGGATAATCAATGATGACTGCTACGATTCCCTTCCTTGCCAATCTTGATCCAAGAAAATTGTATATTTCTTTATTCCCTGAATTCCAACTGCCACCGTGTATGAAAAGCATAACCGGATTCTTACCATTAGCCTTATTTGGTGAAAATACATTTAATTGTTTTTCTGGAAGATTTTCTAAAAGCCCTTTTTCCATATAGGTGATTTCTTTACTCCGCTGAACCCCTTTGAAAGAACAGGATAAAGATCCTAAGAAAAGAATGGTACAAGCAAGGTAACTGGTATAAAACTTCATAGATTTAATTAAAGAACGTTTCAACTTTGATAACATACGTAGCATTGTAGTGTTTGAAATTATCAATTCTACCTTCAATATCCTTTTTCCAAGCATCGTATAGAACAAAAAGTTAGGTCCCAGGTATTTTATTTTAGAAAAAGATCATCTGTCACATTTTTATCAAAATCATCGTTTTTATAATATGAAGTCTCATTTAAGTTTATTAATCGGCATATTCCTTCTTTTATTTAACTCCTGCATTTCGGATGATGGTCCTTTCATAGAAGGAAATGGTGAAGTGGTAATAAAAGTAGCTACACGAGGTTCATATCAGTTTTTAATTCGCTACAAGGATGAGGTTTACTATCCGGAAAATCTACCTGAAGAGTATAAATTTGTCAGCCAAGACCCTATACCTGTTTTTATCAAGTTCAAGCTAACAGACGAAGAAGCTGATATCTTCACTCCTGCTCCAAATGATGTCCCTGTATTTCTGAAATCTATTCCAGTAATACGACTGGAAGAAATAAATCGACGCTAATGACCATATTCTAATCCACCTTAAATTCCATATTTCCTTTCTCCCTTATAATCAGTATTTTTACTTTATGGAAAAGGAAGAATTGACAAACAAAGTTGAAGAGCCATTAGCAGACTACGATCGTCATACCTATGCTGACTACCTGACCTGGCAGATGGATGAAATGGTAGAACTGATTAAAGGTAAAATTTTCAAGCAAACGGCTGCACCAAGATCAATACATCAAAGAGTATCTGGTATAGTTTTTAATTCGCTTTTTAATTTTTTAAAAGGAAGAAAGTGTGAAGTTTTTGCAGCCCCTTTTGATGTGAGATTGCCTCTCAATTCCAAAAAAAATGAGGATATCGACACCGTAGTTCAACCTGATATATGCGTGGTATGTGACCCTGAAAAGATTGACGAATTAGGTTGCGTTGGTGCACCTGATTTAGTAATAGAAATCCTTTCTCCCGGCAACAACAAAAAGGAACTGCAAAACAAATATGAGGTTTACGAAGAATCAGGCATCAAAGAATATTGGGTCATCCACCCGAATGAATGTACCTTGATCATTAACACTTTAATCAATGGGAAATACCAAGCATCAAGAATATTTACACATGGAGATAAAGTAGCATCCCAAGCAGTTGAAGGTTTTGTACTTGATTTAGTAGAAGTTTTTGATGATATGATTTAATTGATTATGGAAAAGGAAGAGTTAAAAAATAAAGTCGAAGAGCCAACAGCCGATTACCTTTCTAGTGAAAAGGCAGATGACCTCTATACTTATGCCGATTACCTGACCTGGCAGATGGATGAGATGGTCGAGCTGATCAAAGGCAAAATCTTCAAACAAGCTGCAGCACCAAGAGTAAATCATCAAAGGATTTCAATTAAAATATCCAGTGATCTCTTTGTCTTTTTGGATGGTAAGAATTGTGAAGTTTTTACTTCTCCTTTTGATGTTCGGCTACCAATCAAATCTAAAAAAAATGAAGACATTGATACCGTGGTACAACCGGATATTTGTGTGGTATGTGATCCTGAAAAGATTGACGAATTAGGTTGTGTTGGTGCACCTGATTTAGTAATAGAAATCCTTTCTCCCGGCAACAACAAAAAAGAACTGCAAAACAAATATGAGGTTTACGAAGAATCAGGCATCAAAGAATATTGGGTCATCCACCCGAATGAATGTACCTTGATCATTAACACTTTAATCAATGGGAAATACCAAGCATCAAGAATATTTACACATGGAGATAAAGTAGCATCCCAAGCAGTTGAAGGTTTTGTACTTGATTTAGTAGAAGTTTTTGATGATATGATTTAATTGATTATGGAAAAGGAAGAGTTAAAAAATAAAGTCGAAGAGCCAACAGCCGATTACCTTTCTAGTGAAAAGGCACATGACCTCTATACTTATGCCGATTACCTGACCTGGCAGATGGATGAGATGGTCGAGCTGATCAAAGGCAAGATTTTCAAACAAGCCGCGGCACCGAGAAGAATTCATCAGGAAATCTCTGGTAAAATTTTCAATAATCTTTACAACTATCTGGAAAAGAAGCCATGTAAAGTATATGCGGCACCATTTGATGTTCGTTTACCAGTCAAGTCAAAACAAAACGAAGACATCGATACAGTAGTGCAACCTGATATTTGTGTGATATGTGACTATGACAAACTGGACGAATTAGGTTGTGTTGGTGCACCTGATTTAGTCGTAGAAATCCTTTCTCCCGGCAACAACAAAAAGGAACTGCAAAACAAATATGAGGTTTACGAAGAATCAGGCGTCAAAGAATATTGGGTTGTCCATCCCAATGAATGTACTCTGATAATCTACACCTTGATAGATGGTAAATACAGCGCTTCCAAAATCTTCACGCATGGAGATAAGGTGGCATCTCAGGCTGTTGCGGGTTTTGTGTTGGACCTTGAGGAAGTTTTTGATGGAATGATGTAAATTGAATTTACTACTTATGTATATCCGCTTTAATACCAGTAGTATCTAAATAATAGAATTAACCTGTGATTCCGAACCAATATCGATAAATATCCAAGATCTATTAGTATCACTTTGCCAAAAAACCCTCGTTTAATTGATTAGTGGCATAATTACAGATATGCATAATGTGTTTTATTAATCCAGCATATTTTTATAAATCTTTCCATCTTTTATGATTACTAAAAACTTTTCAGTGGGGTTTCCAATCAACGATAAATCAGTTAACGGATCTCCGTCAACCAAAATCAAGTCTGCAAAAGCACCTTCTTCGACCACCCCCAACTTACCTTGGTAGGGACTCCTCAGGCCTGAGAGTTGGAGTAACTCAGCGTTATCATGTGTAACCATTTTCAATATTTCGGCATTGGAAAACCAAGGTTGCAATTTCAAAATAAACTCATTTTGTCTGTCATTAAGCTCTGGCTCAAAAAGGAAGTCAGTTCCCCAAGCAAGCTTGAGTTTTAGTTTTTTTGCCATCGGCCACACTTTAGACTGGCCTTCTAATACTGGTTTTCTTTTCTCGATTCTCTGAGCATCCATATTGGGTGTGTTTTCAACGAGCATTTGCGTACTTAGCCAGACTTTTTTCTTGGCGGCATAGCGCAAAGTCTTTTCATCAAGGAGCTGCCCATGTTCAATACATTTGACACCTGCATCGATAGCCCTTCTAATGGCTCTAGGAGTGTAAGCGTGGACCATCACATAAGTGCCCCAATCTTCGGCCGCTTCTACAGCTGCCCTCATTTCATCAAAAGTATATTGTGTGACGTCCACCGGGTCATATGCTGAAGAAGTTCCACCACCTGCCATCAACTTGATTTGACTGGCTCCAAATCTCAGGTTTTCCCTTACAGCTGTCAGTACTTCAGCTCGGCCATCTGCAATAAAAGTAGCATTGAATCTTTCAGCACGTGATGGCTCTCCAAAAAATCTTCTGGATTTTTCATCAGGAGTTCTAAAGTCACCATGTCCTGCGGTTTGAGAAATGGTTGCTCCGGATGGCCATATCCTAGGACCGGAGAGTTTACCATTGTCTATCCCTGTTTTTAATGGGAAAATTGGGCCCCCGGCATCTCGTACTGAAGTAAAACCCCGCATAAGCATCCGTTCTGCATTACCACCTATTTTGTCTAATATCACTCCTTCAGACATCATTGGAGACATCATTTCTTTCATTGTAAGGGCCCCAAAGGTCATATGCACATGTACATCGATCAAGCCAGGAATAAGTGTTTTTCCAGTTCCGTCTATAAGTTTAGCGCCATCTGTATCCGCTGTTGATATGGATATGGATTTGATTTTTTCACCTTCTATTATGACCGATTGTGGCGCCGTTAACTTACCCGATTTAGAGTCGAAAATCCGCACATTTTGAAAGATAATCCGCTCATCTGACTGGGCAAAAGCCGTTTCATTTATAAGAAAGAATAAGAATAATGCAGTAATTAATGATTTCATAGTGTCAAAAATTTTCAAGAATCTAGTGAAAAATCTGAGTTTTTCCAGAGCTTTTATGAAAAACCTATTTTCCTTTCAGGCTTTTACATAAAATCTGATTTTAAAATGTAAATTAAAGAAAAGTCTTTGGAATTCTACTTTTGCCTAACAATTCTATGTTTATGAAAAATATTATACTCTTGATTTTCAATTCTCTTACTTTTGTGTTGACTCTTTACCTCAATTATCTTTTCGGCGCTGGAGTTGGAGATAGAAAATCAGTGGGTGAAATTAGCAGCCAATTTGACACCTTGATTACTCCTGCTGGTTATGCTTTTTCTATTTGGGGACTGATTTACTTAATGCTTTTTGGATTTTTAGTGTACCAATGGATTACTTATTTCAGAAATAACTCTCATAAGTCTTTAGCTCCATCCTCTTTTTGGTTTGGACTGTCTAATTTGCTAAATGCCCTTTGGATTGTGGTATGGACTTCAGAATTGATAGGCTTGTCTTCCTTAGTGATTTTTGGATTATTGGCCAGTTTGTTAGTTCTTGTTTTTAGGTTGAAACTTGAAATTTGGGATGCTCCTTTAAGTATTATTGCATTCGTTTGGTGGCCTATTTGTATTTATACTGGTTGGATAGTGGTGGCATCAGTGGTCAATCTTTCTGTTTGGTTTTATACGCTTAATATATTTCAAAATGAACCTCTTTGGACAATAATTGTCCTAATGGTGGCTACAGGAATTTATTTGTTTTTGACTTTCAAACGAAATATGAGAGAGGCTGCTGTTGTAGGTGTTTGGGCTTTTGTAGCCATTAGTGTCAAACAATGGGATGTAAATCAAGAGGTAGCTTACACAGCGCTTTTGTTGGTAGGGCTCTTGACCATAGCTGTTTCCTATCATGCTTTTGTAAATAGATCCACTAACCCAATTACTAAAATTTTCCAAAGAAGTTAATTTGACCGATAGCAGAATTACAGCTGCGTATATTTTGTTTGGTTAGCCTTGACTTTCAAAATAAAGAATTGATGAGTATTCCCAGAAATGATTAAATACTTAGAAATAGCTGTTGGTTATAACCTATTTTCTGCTTTTTATTTTAAAATAGATTAGTTTGTTGTAAAACGGAAAACAAAATTTTGCATTGCTGGATTTATTGACTTAAATTCCATGAATAATTTCGGGAAATTTGCTTAGCACCCCAAGCTTAACCACATTATACATAGCAATTTCCCTCCCCGATTAAAATTGAAATTTATGGAAATTGGAATCATTGGTGGCACAAGATTAGCCCTTTACCTTGGTGATACTTTGGCCTCAAGGGCTAATGATGTGCACTTTGGAGTTAGGAAAGACTTTGAACCAAAAGGAATTGAATGGCGAATTTTGAAAATGTCTCCAGGCAGGGTCAACACGTATAAGTCTGTTATTGAAACTTCTGAACTTCTGTTGATTTGTTGTGAAAATGAATACTTAGAAGAGGTGACGAAAGAGTTGTCAGCTATTGACCTTAGTGGTAAAATAGTAATCGATTGCACCAACGCGGCTTATTCCGATAGTATGACTTGCAATACAGATATGTTGAATGAAGCCGTTGGGAATGCTCATGTTTTCAAAGCGTTCAATAATCTTGGCTTAGACTACCCACATTCAGATCCGATGGGTTTGGTAAAAGAAACTTATTTTTGCGGCCCTGACATTCCTGCCAAAAAAACCGTAGGACGCCTGATATCCACTATAGGTTTCAAAGGAGTCGACGCAGGTGTTTTGAGTAACGCCAAGCTATTGGAGGCCGTCTTTCATTTAAGAAAAGAGATTAGTCAGCAAAAAAATGAAAATTTGGATTATCATTTTAAATTGATAGGTGTTTGATCTTGTGTCTTTTTTAAAATTCAAACTTTAGAAGTTCTCCTCTCCATAATCCTGAAGAATAAAATATGCGCCATTCTGCGTGCATGTTCTTTTGCGAAATCTGTATTTTTTCCTTCAAAGGAAGTTTCAAGTGTGTTGAACCACAACTCCAACCAGTTTCCAAAATGAGCTTGTTGTATACGATTGCCAGTAAAATTATCAACTTCTTTATGCACTGGTACGGGGTTGAATTTACCCGCTCCAGGTCCTGTATTTAGAATTACCATTTCCCAAAAGTCTGTCAACCTTTCTAAATGAGTATCCCAATCATCTATGATTTGATTGAAAATCGGCCCAAGGGTCTCATGCTTTCGAACTTTGCTGTAAAAACTTCTGACAAGATGACTTACATCAGCCCTGTTCTCTATATCTTTCTTAAGGTTGCTCATTTTTAAGTATTTTTTCCAGGACATTGATATCTCCATCTATATCATCAGGGATAGGGAGTCCTAGTATATTACAAATCAAAGGATACACATGAAAGTTCTGAAAGGTAGGGATAAGTTCATTTTTTTTGATTCTTGGTCCATTGGCATAAAAAATCCCATGCATATCTTTATACTCAGGACTGAATCCATGCTCTCCAAATACATTGGTCTTGAACAATGCAGACCGGTTTTGGTACTTGACCATACCTTGGGCATCAGCCAGATAAAAACCAAGATCAGGCAGTATGAGAATATCACCCAATCTATTGCGGTGCCGGTCTATATTTTTATAATATTCTTTGTCTTGTATTTTACTCACTTTAAAAGGGCCATCTATGGTGTTGAGGTGGAGATAGATTTCTTCCAATTCAAGCGGATTGTCGAGATAAAGGTGGGCTTGTGCCCCGTTGCTGACTACCCTCGCATTGATGTTTTCTGTGATTTGATCAAGATTTAAAAGATTTTCTTTTGGGACATCGGTCATACCGTGGTCAGATACGATAAATATATTGATGTCTATTTCAAAACTTTTGATGCCCTCAAACAATGCTCCCAGTTCTCTATCCAGTTTGGTGATTTTCTTTTTGAGTTCTGTTTCATTATTAGGGCCAAAGCCGTGCCCGACATCATCCATGTCTGAGAAGTATAAAGTAATCAAGCGGGGCCTTTCATCCTCCGGAAGTTCCAGCCATTCAAATACCTTGGAAATTCGAGTAAGGTTGGAAACGCCACCATCGTAATTGTAGTAATAACTAGGATGAATGCCTTGAACTGGCGCTTCTGTACCCACGAAAAAATAACTTGCAGCTATCAGGCCATTTTGTTCTGCCAAAACCCACAGCGGCGTCCCCCCATACCAATAGCCATCCTCCACTAGGCTTCTGTCGTTGATCACATAAGTCTGGTCTTTTTCTGGTTCATAGAAGGAGTTATTGACCAATCCGTGGTTTTCAGGTTTCATTCCCGTAGCAATGGTGTAGTGGTTTGGGAAGGTTTTACTTGGAAATGACGGTTTCATAGACTGAGCGGAACTGCCTTCTGCTACAAATTTTGAAATATTTTCAGGTCTGAATTTCTCTGTATAATCCCATCTGTAACCATCAAGTGATATAAGAATGACATATTGGTCTTTTTCCTGGGCTTTAAGGCTTTGAGTGGAAATAAAAAAAACTATCAGGTAAAATAGGATATGTTTATGCATCAGGAGGGGAAATTTTATGATAAATGTAGGCATTTTCGCAAAACAGTTTTTAAAGGAATATTAAATTAATCCAAGTCAACTAGCAGGATGCATCAGGATAGATTTTTGAAAAGTGAATGATTATATTGTCGGAGCTTGACCCGTAAGTTATCACCTATACCAATATGCTTACGGCGCAATAAGAGTTTGGATGCCAACAAAGATATCAAGGTCATTTCAGAAGAAAATGGATATGTACAAATAGAAATAGGTTCCGGTCAATACCATTTTGTGAGATAATGCTGGTAACCACAAGGGAGTAATTTTCAACTCATGAAATACCTACAAGAAATAGTTCACACATTGCGCGATGATTATTCAAGGCATTCCATAGCCTGTCCGACTAATCGGGATTACCACTGAAAATAAATATAAACACATGAAACACTACACCCTTATTCTATTTGCTTTGTTTTTCCATCATTTAAATGCTTTTGCACAATTGGAGATTCAAAACGCAAGGGTTGAATATGAAAAATCCCATAAAGAAGTTACCATCAATACTTCCCAACCAAGGTTTTCCTGGCAAATTATTTCCAATGACGAAAAGGGAGTACTTCAAACTGCATACTCCATACAGGTAAAATCTTCTAATGGTAAACTGGTTTGGGATTCAGGTAAAATAAATGATTCCAATTCTCTTGGGGTCATTTATCAGGCCAATTCACCTCTTCAACCCAATGAAAAGTACCGGTACCAAATAACTGTTTGGGACAACCATGGCAGAAACGCTGAGTTTGAAGGGTCGTTTTTTACCGCTCTTCTTGACGATTCTCCAAAAGCATGGTCAGGTGCAAAATGGATAGGTGGAGGAGATGAAGATTTGGTTTTTCACTCCCATTATTTCTCAGTGTTTCAATTTCAATATGATGTTCAAATAGAAGAAGGTTCAAATAGGGCCGCGTTTCTTTTCGGAGGCAATGATGCTAGGCTGATGAACAAAAATCTCAATATCCAAGAGATTGAAAATGCAGAAAATGAGAGTTTTATCGCCTTTGAATTGGATATCGAAGGGCTTCAGGAGGAAGGGGGGAATGCTTTATTGAACATTTACAGGGTGGGTTATGATCATGTTGACAGTAAAGAGAAGCCTTTTGCCAGCCTTGAAATTCCCAAATCAATCATCCATTCAGGTAATCACCACGCTTCTCATAAGATCCATGCGGAATGTAATTTTGGGATTTTTACATTGTATGTAGGAGAGAAAAGACCAGAAAACCGTATTTCTCCCTTTGATTCCCAGGCTCCTAGGTTTCAGCAGCAAGGTCTCAACCTCAACCCAATAGGTGCTGGGAATAACTTCATCAGTTTTCCTATGCTTGCCGACATTGGGTTCTGGTTAAAACAAGGACAATCAGCCAATTTTTCAAATCTACAAATCAAAAACCTCAGAAAACCATCCCATGTTTTATTTGAAGAAGAGCTTTCTTTAGGGAAAAGTATTTTTTCACATGGTGGGGTCACCATCGATTCAGGTTCATATCAAGTTCAAGGTGGTGGGTCAGGTACTTTGGTATTGGCTGACCCGAGTAAAAAAGCTGCTCCCATGTTAAGGACAGTGTTTAAAACAGAAAACAAGAGCATTCAAAAAGCCCGGCTTTATATTACAGCCCGAGGTATATATGAGGTATTTGCCAATGGAAAGAGGATAGGTAACGATTATTTTAATCCAGGATTGACACAGTATAACAAACACCATCCTTACCAGGCGTATTCACTGGATTTGGAACCCGGTCAGGAAAATGTATTAGGGACATGGCTGAGTGAGGGCTGGTGGTCTGGTAATATCACTTACAGTGGTGAAAACTGGAACTACTTCGGTGACAGGCAATCGCTTTTGGCGAAGTTGGTAGTCAGTTATGAGGATGGGACTGAACAAGTGGTGGTGACAGACCCTGATACATGGCAAATCTACCATGAAGGACCTGTTAGGTATGGAAGTTTTTTTCAGGGGGAAGTATACGATGCCAATAAGGAAGTCCTGGGATGGACCAAGACAAACTTTGATGATAGTGATTGGATAAATGCCCAAGAAGTGCCTTTGGAAGGAACAGCATTTATGGATCAGGAAGGGAATCCTGAAAGCGGAGAAATCATCAGAAACTATGACCGATTAAAACTGATTTACCATCAAGGGCAAAACCCACAAATTGTAAAAAAGCTTCAGGCACAAAGTGTTGAGGAAGTCAGGCCAGGGGTCTTTGTTTATGACATGGGACAAAACATGGTTGGCTTTCCGGAAATCGTGTTGAAAAATGCGCAAAAGGGTCAAAAGATCACGATGCGTTTTGCAGAAGTCCGATACCCGGATTTACCTGAGCATGATGGACAACAAGGTATGATCATGCTGGAAAACATCAGGGCAGCACTGGCTCAGGATATTTACATAGCCAAAGGTGGAGATGAGACCATTCAACCAAGTTTCACCTTTCATGGGTACAGGTTTTTGGAAATTACTGGAATCGAGACTGCAATTCCTGTTGATAATGTTTTTGGATTGGTTATCAGTTCCATAGATGAGTTGACTGCGCATTATGAAACATCAAATTCTTTGGTGAATAAACTTTGGGAAAATATTACCTGGTCAATGAGGGGTAATTTTCTTTCCATTCCTACTGATACCCCTGCGCGCAATGAAAGAATGGGTTGGTCAGGAGATATCAACGTATTTGCCAGAACGGCGACTTATATGGCGGATACACAGCTTTTCTTAAAGCGTCATTTGATGGGGATGCGAGACATACAAAGACCTGACGGCAGATTCCCGGATGTGGCTCCTGTGGGAGGCGGATTTGGAGGAACTCTTTGGGGCTCGGCTGGGATCATAGTGCCGTGGGAAACTTTCCAGCAATACGGTGATCTTACTATGCTATCAGAACATTATGAAGCTATGGAAAAGTACATGTCCTTTTTGGATTCAAAGACTTCTGAAGAAGGAATTCTTGAGGAAGGACCTCTTGGTGATTGGCTTAGCCCTGAAAACAATAAAAATGACAATACATTACTTTGGAATGCCTATCAGATTTATTGTTTGGAAATTATGGCAAAAACCTCGCAGCTTCTTGGTTTTAGTGCCAAATCCCAGCAGTACAATACAAAAAGATTAGATCGTATTGACTTTTTCAATAAGACCTATCTGGATGAAAATGGGAAGACAGTAAAGTCGGGGGTTCGTACAGGGATGATGCTTCCTCCAGGGGAAACTGCACCAATAGATAATGCAGAAAAAAGTCAATTGGTAGACACTCAGGGTTCTTACGCCATAGCCCTTGATATGGGGGCTGTATCAGATGCTTCTAAGGAAAAAGTGCTGAATAATTTTCTTGCTTCTATAAAAAGAAAAAATGTAGATGATCTTGGAATAAGCAGGCCAGAATACTCTTTGATGACAGGATTTATCGGCACTGCGTCTATTGGTTCAGCTTTATCTGCAGCAGGACAACATGAGATAGTTTACAGATTACTTCAGCAAACTACTTATCCTTCTTGGCTATACTCTGTTATCAACGGAGCGACTACGATCTGGGAAAGATTGAATTCCTATACAGTAGAAAATGGTTTTGGAGGAAATAACAGCATGAATTCCTTCAACCATTATTCTTTCGGAGCGATAGGTGCATGGATGATGAATTATTCTTTGGGAATCCAAAGGGATACAGAGTCTCCAGGGTTTAAAAAATTTATCCTGCAACCTAAGCCTGATCCGGATGGGGTAATGACTTGGGCCAAGGGGCACTATGATTCCATGTATGGAAGGATTGAAAGTACTTGGAAGATTGATGGTGATAGCATTTTGTACGAAGTCAATATTCCTGCGAATACTGAAGCGAAACTTTTCCTTGAGGCTGAAGGAATATCCCACATAAGTTATAAAGGAAAGCCGATTAAAGAGGATTCAGAAATAATTTCCTTGAATTACAAAGACGGATTGGTGCAAATCCAATTAGGTTCTGGGAGATATCAATTCGAGGTTGATAATTAAAGACGTGGCAGGTTTTCAAAACCTGCCACGTCTCACTTGTATCTTAAACTTACTTTTGCGAGTGCAAGGCGATCCTATTTCCTTCTGTGTCTAAAAATAAAGCCATATAACCAATATCTTCCGTAATCAAGGTTTTCTCTTGAAGCATTTGACCACCTGCTGCTTTTACTCTGGAAATTTCAATGTTGACATCCTCTGAAGAGAAATACACCACTACACCTTTATCGCTTGGCTTGTAAAGCTCATTGCTTTTCACCAAAGAGCCACTCGCGCCACCTTTCTCATGATCAAAAGGGAACCAAGCCATATCAAATTCTTCTATTTCCTGTTTTGTGCGATGGGACACCCAAGCTAAAACTTCATGATAGCTGAGGTAAGTTCTTGCTGTTCTTCTGTTAGTTTTAAAGGTATTGTAGCG
>NZ_PVTR01000007.1 GCF_003003005.1 Mongoliibacter ruber | reverse complement strand
TTGGCTTCTACAGCCTGTAGCAAGCCCATAATTTCTTGGTTTTTTTCCTTAAAAGAAGTACTGAATTCTTCTTGTAACAACATAAAATCCTCTCTGTAGGCACTGTTTTCGAGCGCCTCGACTTGTACCTTGTTAAAAACTACTGGAGGTTGAAAGAATTGATAGAACACAAATACCATCACCCCAATAAAGAGTATTACAAATTGCATAGGTACTTTCAAAAGCCCATTCATCATCAGACCCATGCGGCTTTGGGTCAGTGAGCTTCCTGTCAAATACCGCTGCACCTGAGATTGGTCAGTTCCAAAATAGGATAGGAAAAGAAAAAGTGCTGCTGTCATTCCTGACCAGAAATTATACCGATCAGATAAGTTCAACTCAAAATTGACAATATTGAGTTTGTCCATTTTCCCTGCCACGTGCAAAGCCTCAGAGAATTTCACCGGCAACATCTGAATGACCAATATTCCAGCAAGAACCATCCCTCCCATCATTACGGCCATTTGCTGCTTCTGAGTAATGGATACGGCTTTGGTTCCTCCAGAAACGGTGTAAATAATTACCAAAACGCCGATAAATATATTTGTGAAGGTCAAGTTCCAACCCAACAACGTAGATAAAATGATGGCAGGAGCATAAATGGTAATCCCAGCTGCCAATCCCCTTTGAGTCAAAAACAGCAGTGCTGCCAGCGTCCGTGTTTTAAGGTCAAATCTATTTTCCAAAAACTCATAAGCTGTGTAGACTTTCAACTTATAATAGATTGGTAAAAAAGTAACTGATAGGATGATCATGGCCAATGGAAGGCCAAAATAAAACTGGATAAAGCGCATACCATCTTCGTAAGCTTGTCCAGGTGTACTCAAAAAAGTAATAGCAGACGCTTGGGTCGCCATAATGGACAAACCAATTGTCCACCAATTCATATTGCCTTTGCCACGGATATAGCTGTCCATATCCATGGCACCATAGGTTTTGTACACACCATATCCTACTATGGCTGTCAAAGTCCCAAAAAGAACTACCCAGTCTAATGAACTCATGAGAAGGAATTTTGGAGCCAATAAAACAAAATCACCAAAACACCTAGGGTGATCATCAATGCCAAATACCAGTTTCTCCAGTTGATATTAGTTTTCACTGGCTTGCTCGATAAGGTTAACAAATATTTTCACAGCTCCCGGAACTCCTGCAGGCAATTGTCTAAACCAAGAAATCCCAGAATAGGTATATGTTCCTTTTCCATATTTGGCATGAATCAACGAACCTTTTGAGGCATTTTCACCAGGATCCTGCATGATCAGCGGTGCATCATATTGTTCATCCCAGTCAGACACAAAATAAAGTCCTCTTTCTTGTACCCAGCCATCAAAATCTTTTTCCTGTACTTGATTTGGAGAACTCATAAGGGCATGTTTAAAATCAGCTTTTACAGGGGACCCCTCTACAGTAACCCTATCTCTGGAAATATTGAAAGGAAAAGGTCCTAATTCTCTTGTCAATAAAGGTGACGCAGTATTGTATTGAACGATCATATTGCCTCCCCCATTTACATACTCCATCAATTTATCCATATTGCTAGCTAAACCTTGATTGACATTGAAGGCTCGAATCCCGACTATTACAGTCTTAAAATCTTTCAGTCTGCTCAAGACAGAAAGATCTGATTCTTCCAATATACTCACTTCATAACCAAGGCTCCTAAGAAAATCAGGAAGATCATCGCCGGCACCGGGGATATAACCAATCTTTTGTCCGGAAATCTTCAAGTCCATTTTGACCAAGTTAAGATCAGTATGGGTAAAATAAGTAAGATTTGGAATATGCTTATAAATTATCCTCTTCGTGTCTTGGTTGAATGACCTGCCATCCTCAGCCAAATACCTGATCTGCAAAGATTTTTTTTCAGCATCTGAATCTTTGAATTGTATTGTGTAAATCAATCTCTTTCTTCGCTCATCTATTTCAGGATCAAAAATCTCAAATTGATTTTGTTCTAAGCCAATGACCTCTAATTTTCCTTGAAGAATCCTATCTCTAAATGAAACCTCCACTTCGAGCTTATCATCTGCCCCTGGAATTAAAAAGACGTTGTTTTTATCCAAACTTACATTGACTTCAGGCACTAAGGTAAAAGGTTGCTTGACTTCTCCGTCAACCTGATCATTATACTTAAATTCCAAAGGAACCTGAACACTTATAGGATAGCCAGACACACTCATATCCAACATGCCATATACATTGGGACCATTGACCGGCGGACCTATCTTCTTTTGCTCAGTTATTCCAAATAAGCTATTGTCCAATGGGTTTTCAAGCCAAAAGGGCTGTGAAACAGGATAATCCTTTGGGATAAAAATATCCATGGATTTCCTAACAGGTTCGTTGTTTTTTGCTTCGACATTAAGGTTTTCTGAAAACACCTCACTCCCGAAATTTTTCAGCTGAATTGGGCTAGCGGATGGATTATTGAAAACAAATTCAACGTTAATTTTCTCTCCTGGATAACCGATTTCTTTTTTTATTATAAACTCAGCCTTCACCCCAAGTATATCTAAGATAAGTTGGTCTAAATGCTCCTTCTTTTCCTGAAACCAGGTTTCTTGACTATTCTCAGACTGCAAGAGCAATTTGATTCCCAGTAGATTTTCTAAGTTGGATTCCGGTTTCAAAAAATCAAATTCTTTGACAGCTTTTTGAATAGCCTCTGCAATCGCTGTTCCTTGCCTAAGGTGCATCCATCGGTTTTCTATTCCTTCAAAAGGATGTAGCTCAAAAGACTCTCCATCGATCATTTCAATAAAATCACTGGCCTTTCCTACTTGTGCAGTTGAGCCGAAGCCCTGTGACTTGTGCATAGTTCGGCTATTGGCAGCAATCTGAGAATAAGTATCTCCTAGAAAAGGATTGATTTCACCCACTTCAAACTCATGATAAACCTTTCCTTCTTCTGGCTCATATTGTCCTCCCCACTGATAGGCATTCCAAAAAATCCGCTTCGCTTGCCATGGCTTAGTATAATTGAGCTGTTCTGAAAAAACACTGGCATCAGCAGCTTTTGTAAATGCCTCTACCGATAAAATAGCTGAAGATGTATGGTGACCGTGAGTAGTCCCGGGGATGGTGTTAAATCTATTGATGATAATGTCAGGTTGGTAATTTCTGATAATCCAGATGACATCTGACAAGAGTTTCTCCCTATCCCAGTTGTTAAACGTTTCATCCGGGTTTTTACTGAATCCAAAATCCAGTGCTCTGGAGAAAAGCTGTCTTCCTCCATCTGTTTCCCTAGCTTTCAAGAGCTCATTGGTCCTGATCATTCCTAATTCAATACCCAACTCTTTTCCGATGAGGTTTTGTCCACCATCGCCTCTTGTCAATGAAAGGTAGGCTACTTGAGCATTTTCTGCATTTGCCAAGTATGCTATTAAGCGGGTATTTTCATCATCCGGATGAGCAGCGATATAAAGAACTCTTTTGGTCTCTTCAAAACGCAACAACTCATGATACAAGGCTGAGGATGGTAAATGTTGAGCAAAAACTTGTGTAATAAAAACTGAAAATATACCTAACAGCAAGAATTTTGGGTTTTTCATAACTTAACAATTTGTGCAAAATGTAAAAGATGATAGGGACAAAAAAAACTAAAATTTTACCAAAGGGTTTGGTAACGTATAAACATAAAAAAAGCTATCCAAATATTTCGGATAGCTTTTTTATTGAAATCAAAAATAGAATTATCTTTCCATCCAATCAGGACCGTAAAGTGCAGTCAATTTTTGATTGTATTTCTCTGCTTCTTCAGTATTTTTCAACCTAGAGTGAATTTGGAATAATAGTTCAAGTGCCTCTGCAGATGCTTCTCCTTCTCTGATTTCGGTAGCTCTAGTAAAGAATGGTACAGCTCTGGCATATAAAGAATCTGCTTCTTCACCCATTTCTGGAGCTTTTTCTTCCCACTCATCATCAGTTAAGTTGTTGATTTCAGCTATGATTTTTCTAGCTCTTTCAAGCAAGATTGCTCCTGCATAAAAGTTACCTTCAAAAAACTCTTCATCAGCTGCTACAGATTTTTCATATTGTGCAAAAGCTCCATCTAGGTCTCCTGACTGCTCAAGTAAATAACCATATCTCAAAAGCAAGCCTGGATTTTCCGGATCAGCTTTCAAAGCTTCCTGTACCGAAGCCAAAGCTTCGTCCATTTTCTCCATTTGTAGAAGCAATTGGATTTCGAATTCAGCTAAAGTCTTGTCTTCAGGATAATCCTTACGAGCTCTTGTAACATATTCGTAAGCTGCCTCTGGATCTTGATCTTCACCACTTGCGATTTGAACTAAGAAATAATAAGTATTTAACTTATCATAATCCTCAATTTCAAGTAACCTGTTGAAGTGCATTTTAGCTTCTTCAGTCTTACCAAGATCATTTGCTAAGTAACCTGCATTGAAGTTGGATGTTGTATCTGTTGGATCAATGTCAGATACCAAAGAGAACATTTCGTAAGACATCTCAAAATCATCCTCTTCATAGGCCATGATGGCTTTGTTGAAGGCCGCAAATTTAAGGGTGTTGATGTTCCAAGGTCTTAAGTTTTCAGGTAGTTCAGGAGCATCATCTTTATATACTTCCTTACCAACTTTTCCTGATTTATCTCCACCTTCCATTTCCATTACTTTCTGGAAATTTTCAAAAGCATCACGTCCAAGAGAAACAGTAGAAGCTGTTAAATCTTCTTCCATTTCAAACATCTTCGTTTGAGTTTTTGCTTTTGTCAATAAAACTGACGGATCATCCTTAGTATCCGGATGTTGGAGCGCTTCTTCTACATCAGACATTGCTTCTTCAAGATTGCCTCTTTTGAAATTCCTATCTGCTGATTTCGCTACTTTCTTTTGGGCAAAAGCCATCGTGGTAAAAACCGCTAATGCCAATGATAAGATTAACTTTTTCATTTGATTATTTTGCTAATTGAATGGTTTTAAATAGATTTTTGATTATTCGTCGCCCTTTTCATCGGGAGTTTCTGGTGATTCTAAATTTGGTGATTCTGCATTGTTTTCTAAGTCTTCTATTTCACTCTCATCTCTTTCGATTTTTTCTACGGAAGAAATTTCATCGTTTTCGCTGAGCTTGATCAATCTGACACCTTGGGTTGCTCTACCCATAACTCTCAAGTTGGCGACAGGAGTCCTGATCGTAATTCCTGACTTATTGATGATCATCAAATCATCGGTATCAACTACTTCTTTTATGGCTACTAAATTACCGGTTTTTTCGGTAACATTCATCGCTTTTACTCCTTTGCCGCCTCTGTTGGTGATTCTATATTCGTCAAGAGGTGATCGCTTTCCATAGCCTTTTTCTGACACTACAAGCAGGTTTGCATCCTCTCTGGCAGCACATACCATGCCAACGACCTCGTCTTTAACATCACTTAACTTAATTGCTTTAACACCGGTAGCCGTCCTTCCCATTGGTCTAACTGTTGACTCATGGAAATGTATTGCCCTACCTGATTTTGCAGCTATTATGATATGAGAATCACCATTGGTCATTTCGACCCTCAACAATTGATCGTCTTCACGGATATTAAGTGCAATGATTCCATTAGACCTCGGTCTGGAATACTGCTCAAGAGTGGTTTTCTTGATGATACCCTGTTTGGTAACCATGACGAGGAAGTGGTTGTTGATATAATCCTCATTATTAAGATCCGACACTTGGATAATAGACCTGATTTTATCTTCAGCCTCAATATTGATGAGGTTTTGAATTGGTCTTCCTTTAGAAGTTTTGGATCCTTCAGGAATGGCATAGGTTTTTAACCAAAAAAGTTTACCATGGTCTGTGAAAATCAGCAAATAATTATGCGTGGATGCGGTAAATAGATAATCTGTCCAATCGTCTTCTTTTGTAGAAACTCCTTTAGAGCCTACTCCTCCCCTGCCTTGAGTCCTGTATTCGTTAAGGAGTGTTCTTTTCACATAACCCTGATGTGATACGGTAATGATCACTTCTTCATTCGGAATCATATCCTCATAGCTGAAGTCTTCAGCATTATGCTCGATAACGGTTCTTCTTGGATCAGCGTAACGCTCTTTTATTTCAGCAAGCTCATCTTTGATGATTTGCATCCTTCTTTCCTCACTACCCAAAATATCTTTAAGGTCTTCAATCAGAGCCATGATCTCCTTGTATTCTTCTTGAATTTTGTCCCTTTCCATTCCGGTAAGGCGCTGAAGTCTCATATCGAGAATAGCCCTTGCTTGAATTTCACTGAGACTGAATTTTTCAATCAAGCCATTTCTTGCAGTTTCGGGATCTCTAGAGCTCCTGATCAAGGAAATGACTTCATCCAGATTGTCGAGGGCAATCAAATAGCCTTCAAGGATATGGGCTCTTTTCTCTGCTTCTCGTAATTCATATTCAGTACGTCTTACCACTACTTCATGTCTGTGATTGACATAGTGGAAGATCATATCTTTAAGATTCAACGTTTGTGGACGGCCTTTGACCAATGCCACATTGTTGACAGAGAAAGAAGTCTGAAGCTGTGTCTGTTTGTAAAGGTTGTTTAATATAACATTTGGGATAGCATCTCTTTTCAATTCGTATACCACCCGCATACCTTGCCTATCAGACTCATCTCTTATCGCAGATATGCCATCAATTTTCTTTTCATTGATCAACTGGGCCGTTTTTTCAACCATACTCGATTTATTGACCAAATATGGGATCTCAGTAATGATAATGGCTTCTTTTCCGCTGGCTTTGGTTTCTACTTCAGCCCTTCCACGGACGACAACCCTTCCTCTTCCTGTTTCAAAAGCGGCTTTCACACCATTATAGCCATAGATTATTCCTCCTGTAGGGAAATCTGGAGCTACAATAAACTCCATTAGTTCAGCAATGGTAATATCTCTGTTGTCAATAAAGGCAATGATGCCATCAACGACTTCACCAAGGTTGTGCGGTGCCATATTGGTGGCCATACCTACTGCAATACCTGAAGCTCCATTTAACAATAGGGCCGGGATTTTTGCCGGTAAGACTACAGGTTCCTTTAAGGAGTCATCAAAATTGAGCTGAAAATCAACCGTTTCTTTATTGATATCAATTAGCAATTCTTCTGCTATTCTCTTTAGCCTTGCTTCAGTGTAACGCATCGCAGCTGGATTATCACCATCCACAGACCCAAAATTACCCTGACCATCCACAAGAGGATATCTCAATGACCATGGTTGTGCCATACGAACCATGGTTTCATACACGGCAGAGTCACCATGTGGGTGATATTTACCTAGTACTTCACCAACAATTCTAGCTGATTTTTTATAGGATTTATTGTGCAGTACACCTAACTCCTGCATTCCAAAAAGAATTCTTCTGTGAACAGGCTTAAGACCGTCTCTCACATCTGGAAGTGCTCTGGAAACAATTACCGACATCGAATAATCGATGTAAGCACCACGCATTTCATCCTCAATATTAATAGGTATTATGTTCTCGTTTTCTCCTTGCGCCATATTTTTATAAGTGCTCAATAAGCTGGCAAGTTAATAAAAAGAATACGGTTTTGAAATAGATTATTTGGTCAATGAATGTACCGAAAAAATCAATTGCCGTACCATTGACCCACCTTCCTATTTTGAAACCTGAATATCGAGCTACCTCTGTATTCTACCCCCTCATGCAAGTGCCTCATTACCACACCACAACCCGGTACTTTGCAGCGTTTTGTCCCCGGAAGACTAATAGAAAAGCCAACTTGGGCAACATAAAGGGTCTGTTGAAGATTTTGAAACTCGTTCAAACTTTCGGCTTGAAAAGCAAAATTTCTAAACTCTGCGCCTGCTTTGACAAATAACCTGGTGTATTCAGAAAACTCTCTCTCTATCCTTAAGGCTATTCCATAAAAAGGTTGGTCGCCTTGTGCAAGCCTAGAATCCAGGTTTTGTCTGAGTATCAAGTTACCAAACTCCCCTTCTGCGATAAATCTCCATGGATAATTCTGCCTGATCCTTTGGTTTTTTTCACCCTGCATGTAAATGTTCTGGGAAGCATATTTTCTATACCTCCAATTCAAAAACTTCACTCTTTTTCTTGCATCATACAACACAAGCCCCACAGTTCCATAAAACTTATCAAAAACATATGATTCTTGTTCGTATAAGAGACGGTAGTTATCGCCTACTGGAAAATTGACTCGGCCAAATTCCCTACCATATCCTCCACCTATTGTAAGGGTATTAAAAAGATTTACCCTAACCCCAATATTAACGGGGAAGGCATAATTTCCAGAACTAAGTCTGATTGTATCTTCTATTGATAGTTCTCTTGGTACCTGTAGATTTTGATACTGACCTATGGGATATTGGGAAGGGGATTCAGAATTAAAATTCATCAGATGTTTGTAATAGGCTCCTCCGCCCGACAGCTCCACACTAAAAAGGCTTACAAAATTCCTTGCAATATTTCCTAATTCGTTGCTTGATTTCCTACTGGGTCTCGCTTTTGTGTCAAGTCCAAAAATATCATCTTGGGCAAAGGCCACAATAAAACTTGACAAAAAAAGGCTTAATACAAGGGTGAACTTTTTCATACAGATTTTCTAACGCTTGCTAATGTTAAAACAATACATGCACAAAAACAAAATGGCTGCCAAAAATGACAGCCATTTAATATTTAGCATCGGTAAATGATCAGTCAGTTACGTCACCATCATCTTCACCTTCTTTTTCTTTAAGTTCAGAGATTAAATTATCAATTTGCTCTTTTACTGATGGATCAGCACTCATTGCTCTTCTAACTTTATTATAAGTAGCTGCACCAAGTACTTCTGCGTCCATGATAAGACCTGTCATGTATTCTTTTACCTCATCTCCAATTGAGTCAATATATGCTTGAATTTCAGCAAAGGCTTCTTTTTCTTCTTCTGTTGCTTCAATTTCAGCAAGCTTCTCTTCGTCGCCCCAAGCACCTTTCAGTTCGTTGTATCTCGCGCCACCTCCTAAGGTTTCATTTTCCTTAATCATTGTTTCCATGGTGCTTTGTTTCTCTTGAATATAAGATTGAACTTTAACTTCCATAGATGCATACTTCATCATTTCTTCTTCAGTAACTTCGTCTTCACCCTCTTCTTGAGCAAAGGTCTGCACACTGAAAACTCCGAACATCAGAAGCGCTAAAAGGAATATCTTTTTCATTGTAATAATTGGTTTTAATTGATAATGTAAATCTTGATTACTTTACAATTACGCATTAAAAGGGCATTTGAACAAGAAATCAGCCAATTTATAGCCTTTAATTTTTGTTAAATGGTAAATATCAAGCTTCAAAGGAAATACCCCTATCTACCTGAATATTAGATACTTTTAAGTTCTTTTATCGTCTTTATCGGATCTTTAGCACTGAATACGAAGCTTCCAGCAACTAATATATCTGCTCCTGACTCCATTAATTTGGGAGCATTCTGCTGGTTCACTCCCCCATCTATTTCTATCAGGGTGTTCGCGCCTTTTCTATTGATCAATGATTTTAGCTTTTTCACTTTATCGTAGGTATTTTCAATAAATTTTTGCCCACCAAAGCCTGGGTTGACAGACATGATACACACGAGGTCTATGTCTTGTATTACATCTTCGAGAAGATCTACGCTGGTATGTGGATTAATTGCGACACCCGCTTTTGCTCCCAGTTGTTTAATCGCTTGAAGGGTTCTATGAAGATGATTACATGCTTCATAATGTACAGAAATAATTTCTGCACCGGCATTTCTGAATGCTTCAAGGTAGTTATCTGGGTTGACTATCATAAGGTGTACGTCCAGGGGCTTTTTTGCATGCTTATTAATGGCAGCTGTCACAGGAATACCAAAAGAAATATTGGGAACAAAGACACCATCCATGATATCGACATGAATAAAATCCGCCTCCGAGGCATTTAGCATTTCAACTTCCTTTTGAATATTGGCGAAGTCAGAGGCCAATACAGAAGGTGCTATTTGAATAGACATATTTTGAGTTGGTTTTTTTGAAGATACAAAGCAAATAAAAATTTGCCTTTAGCCACTAATTTTTTAGCAACTTTGTCCTTCTGACCTGATTTCCTGCCTGCATCTCTACAATGTACATCCCATTACTTAACACTGGCAAATCAATAAGAAATGGTTCTTTAGGGGAATTTCTTTTTACTTTCAATTGGCTCAAAACTTTTCCTTGCATGTCAAAAAGTGAAAATTCTCCCTGTTGGTTATTTCCAAAATATATAAACAATGAATTTCCTGAAATCGGATTTGGAAAAACTTTCCAGTCTTCTTCCTTTTCTTCAAGAGGAATATTTAAAATCTCACCCAAGTATGCTTTTGTGAAATTGGGAATGCCATAGCCAAAATCATTATCGGGGGATTCAAAATTATCAGCACTTTCTAGGAGTGCATTCAGCATTTTTTCTTTATTCCAATCAGGTTTGGCCTGCCAAAGCCCAGCTGCCAGGGCTGCAATCTGAGGAGCAGAAAATGAAGTTCCTGTTGCTCTTCCCAGATTACCATTCGACCTTATGAGCCAGACTTGATTGCCATTCGTGGTTAATTCCGGCTTGACTCTACCATCGGCTGTTGGTCCCTGAGAACTGAAAGCTGACCTTTCAAGATCCCCATTGACAGAACCTACAGCTATTATACCTTTTGCATCAGCAGGGGCTGTCAACGAAGAAGCGCCCCTACTCCCATAATTGCCTACCGAGGTTACTACTAGAATACCTTTATCAGAAGCAATGTTTGCACCTTTTGTGATCAATGCTGTTTCGCCATCCATATCCTCAAAACTGTAGTCCATCTCTGGGTCGTCAAAATCCCAATAACCGAGGGAGCTATTGATGATGTCAACACCAAGACTGTCTGAGTATTCAGCGGCTTTGACCCAATTGTATTCTTCTATTCGAAATTCAGTCGGAACTTCCTCTGTAATGCAAAGGATATAATTCGATTCAGGCGCTCCGGCCAATAGAGATTCCGGATCATTTGAAGCGATCAGAGACAAAACGTTTGAACCATGCTGATTGTATTTAAAAATATCTTCATCCCAAGGGTGTACGAAGTTTTTGCCGCCAAGCAATCTTCCTTCTTCAATAATATGAGACAAGGCGGGTATAGTATTTACACCAGGAAAGCCTGCATCAAAAACCGCCACAGTTACTCCTTTCCCCCTATATCCCTCCTCATGCATTTCGGGAATACCCAAAAGTTGGTTTTGAAACTCGAAAGGTGCTCCTTCGGATTTGTTCTTTTTACTTTTAAGGTTAAAAGAAAAGCCCTTTTCACCGGTTTTGGTTGAAATACGGCCATTTTCCACAAAACCAGGAGCTGCCAACACTACATCCTCAATTATATCTAAATCTAAGATCTGTTCTATGGCTTCAGGGTTTGCAATGACAATAGAAGCGTTCAACCAATTAGAATGGTATAAAATATCTATAATCAAAGGATTGATTTTTTCTATGTTTTTGGTAGAAACTGGTAAGTCTAAGCTATCCAATGTCACTCCAAACCTGGATTTCCTTTCGACTGCCATTGGGCTGAGAAATTCTGATGGATTATCCAGCGAATAAGTTGTCTGAGGTTTGAACTTATAATGTATGGCGTAGCGATTTTGCCCTACAGCAGAACCCATTGCAAGCAATCCGATTAATAAAATCAAAACATAATTCTTAACCACCATACACCAGTATTTTTAAATGGGTCTTTCTTCCGGAATTGAGGATCATTTCACCTAGGCAATCATTTCTGGAGCAATATGTAAACACCTCATAGTATTGCTCTACCATTCCTATGCCACGGGTATAAACTTCATACCTATTGTTCCTAAACGTGATTTGGTCATCATCTTGTTCCTGAAGAATTCTCGCAGAACGCTGAAATGTCTGATCTCCCGCAGAAACATTCCCCATGAAATCTACTTGGTATTCATCAGGATTGGATGAATTATATGCCATGGCATCCCAAGATTTCCCTAATTCCACAGGAAAAACCAAAGGGATAGTCTTTTGGTTTTCAAATTGCCTGACTAAGGCATTTCTACGCACCAATAAAGAATAGTTTCCTTCTCCTAACCAAAAATCCTGATCGTCAGACCGCTCTCTTTTAAGTACGAAAACTTCCTCATCTTCGGCATTGAGGTAGCTGTATTCAATCACATCCCGTAAGAAATACTCATTTTCCTCAACATCCCCTTCTCCAAAAACTACTGTTTCACTCACTTGGTAAATCCAAAAAAGCCCAACCCTTAGTGGCTGGTAATCTTGCCCAAAATCTGTACGGGGATTCTCCGTCTCTTCGCATGCCATCAAGGCCAACACACACAATATCAAAATCCTTTTATACATATACTAACCGAAGGAAGGTCTAAAAATACATTTTTCGATCGAAAACTTTTACCTTAGCACCACAAAAACAAGATAATCTATAAAATGGCTTTAAAGACTTTTGTAAAAATTTCAGCTGTAAACAACCTTTCTGATGCGCGCTATTGCGCTGGAATGCAAGTTAACTTAATGGGTTTCAACCTTGAAGAAAATAACAAAAACTATATTTCACCTGAAAAATTCAAGGAAATCACAGACTGGCTATCTGGCTTGGAATATATAGCTGAATTTGAACATACCCATCCTGAAAGAATCCTCACTCATATTCAAGAATATGATGGCTTTCAATATATTCAGATTGAAGAAGAAATTCACCTCAAAATGCTCGTGAATACCGAATATGGTATCATCTTAAAACAGACGGTGAATACAATCTCAGACTTAGAGGATTTAATCAAAAAGACAGCATCATACCAGCAATATCAGGTCACACTATTATTGGTATCTGAGGAACTTCCTCTGGATGATACGGCTATGGAAAAAATAAAAACATTGGCTGAAGGATGCCAGGTATTGTTAGGATTTGGCTTGAAGTCCGACTCTGTAGAAGAAATAGTAGAAAAAACCAAAGTCAAAGGCATAGCCATGGAGGGAGGCGATGAGATAAAACCAGGTTTGAAAGATTTCGATGAATTGGCAGATATCCTTGAATCACTGGAAATTGAAGACTGATCACTACATCATAAATTAAATCATTAACACCAATCAATCCTGCATGAATAAAGCAAGCATAACAGAAGATTTTAAGACTATTCAAGATCATATTTGCCGCGAGTTGGAGACTGAAGATGGACAGGGAAAATTCAAAGAAGACCTTTGGAAAAGGCCTGAAGGCGGCGGGGGAAGGACTAGAATCTTCGAAAATGGCAACATCATCGAAAAAGGTGGAGTTGCTTTTTCTGCAGTAGAAGGTCCCACACCTGAAAAAATCCTCAAAAAATTAGGATTGGAAAAAGCTGATTTTTATGCCACAGGTGTCTCAATTGTTCTCCATCCTCACAACCCGATGGTTCCAATCATCCATATGAATATACGATATTTTGAGATGAGCAATGGAATCAATTGGTTTGGTGGTGGCATTGACCTTACTCCACACTATGTCAACAATAAGGATGCTGCTTATTTTCATCAACAAGTAAAAGCCACCTGCGATCAGTTCAACCCTGAGTATTATCCAAAGTTTAAAAAATGGGCTGATGATTATTTTTATATCAAACACCGCAATGAAACAAGAGGTATTGGTGGGATTTTCTTTGACAGGTTAAGCGGTAAGGATAGTAATGAAATGCAGCAGATTTTTGAGTTTGCAAAGTCAGTTGGGTACCTTTTCCCAAAAATTTACAGGCATTTTATGGAGCAAAACCATCCCCTTCCATTCGGACAAAAGGAAAAGGACTGGCAAGCACTAAGAAGGGGAAGGTATGTGGAATTTAATCTTGTATGGGACGCGGGAACAAAGTTCGGTTTGGATACCAATGGACGGACAGAAAGTATTTTGATGAGTATGCCTCCGTCGGCCAATTGGGAATATATGCATGAACCGGAAGCTGGATCTTCCGAAGCGCAAACCCTAAGTTTACTTAAAAAAGAAATAGACTGGATCAATCGTTAAATCATGCTTGAAACACTCATAGAATGGGATCATGCTGCCTTTCTGTTTCTTAATAGTTTCCATTCAGAGTTTTTGGATCCTATCATGTATTTCTTGACGCAGACAAAGCCCTGGATTCCTTTATATTTATTTTTGACATACCTGATATGGAAGGCCTATGGAAAATCTTCATGGTGGGTGTTTGTTGCAATAGGATTGACTATCCTCTTTGCAGACCAATTTACCTCTACATTCATGAAGCCATTCTTTGCAAGACTGAGGCCTTGCTATGACCCTGATTTTATTGATATCATTCACCATTATGGGAATTGTAGCAGCAGATATGGCTTTGCTTCCTCGCATGCAGCCAATAGTTTTGCCATCGCTACTTTGATGTATTTGGTTTTGGAGGTAAAATACCCTCAGATTAAATGGTTATTTCCTTGGGCAGTCTTATTTTCTTATACAAGGATTTACCTAGGTGTTCATTTTACCGGAGATGTAGTGGTAGGCGCACTTGTAGGCATAATAAGTGCTTTTTTAGCTTATTATATAGCCTTGTTTATATTCAAAAAACTAAGTCCCCAAATTAAGGAAAACCAGTAGGCTTTCGCGTTCAAACCAGTCCCTGAACATAGAGAACTTTCAAATTATTCTTTCTTGGTCGTATCAACGAAATCTAATACTTCTCAAGCGATCATTTTTTCTTTTAAAAATCCTTCTCAGGAAACTTTTACTAAACTTCAAGTCATATTATAAGTTTCTCTTACCAAAGATCAATATATTGTCAATTGCCTAAGAGTTATAAATTTCATAAATCCAATTCTTACGACTTTCTCGTAATTAAAAACCAAAATCGACAAACTATGAAAACTTACTACAATCCAGAAGATTTAAAAAAATTTGGCAAGATCGGTGAATTTCAAAAAACAATGGCCGATAAATTTTTTGACTATTACGGAGAAGTATTCAAAGAGGGGGCTTTGACAGCAAGAGAAAAGTCATTGATTGCCCTTGCTGTAGCCCATGCTGTTCAATGTCCATATTGCATTGATGCATATACAGTAGATACTATGGAAAAAGGATGTGATGAAGAGCAAATGATGGAAGCTGTACACGTAGCTGCAGCCATCAGAGGCGGCGCCTCTCTTGTACATAGTACCCAAATGATGAATAAAGCCAAAGAAATATCAATGTAATGAAATCACTTAAAGCACAGAATCATCCTTTAGCCAATACCGAAAAAGAAATTGAACTTTTAGAATCTCTTGATTTTACTGACACTTTCGAAAGTAAACTTAAGGAATCAGGCCTCTTTCCCCTTAAGCCCACTCAAATTGAGATTTTACAGATCAACATGGGCAAAATGTGCAATCAAGTCTGTCAGCACTGTCATGTGGATGCAGGCCCGGACCGGAAAGAAATCATGGAAAGGGAGGTAATGCAGCATTGCCTAGATGTGATAAAGAAAAATGACATTAAAGCAATTGACCTGACAGGTGGAGCTCCCGAGATGAACCCTCATTTCAGGTGGTTTGTCACTGAGATACGCAAAATCAACGAAGACATTAACATCATAGTAAGGTGTAACCTTACCATTATTTTGGCAAACCCAAAATACCATGACCTTCCTGATTTTTTCAAATCAAATAACATAGAAGTGGTTTCGTCTCTACCCTATTTCAATGCGGCAAAAACAGATGCACAGAGAGGTGATGGGGTTTTTGGCAAATCCATCAAAGCGCTCAAAATGCTCAATGAAGTGGGTTATGGCGTAGAAGGTTCACCCCTTAAACTTAATCTGGTCTTTAATCCTTCCGGTGCATTTCTCCCAGCTTCACAGGCTGATTTGGAGCTACAGTTCAAAAGGAAACTGAGTGCTCAGTATGAAGTTCAGTTCAACTCTCTTTTCACCATCACCAACATTCCCATAAGCAGGTTTTTGGAGTATTTGCTTCGAAGTGGCAATTATGAAAACTACATGGAAAAACTGATCAATTCATATAACATCGCTGCTGCTGCGAATGTGATGTGCAGGACTACAATTTCGGTAGGTTGGGATGGCTACCTCTATGACTGTGATTTCAATCAGATGTTAGAATTGAAAGTCGATACCCCTAAAACCCAACATATCAAGGATTGGGACACTGCTGCTTTGAAGGAAAGGAATATAATCGTCAATCAACATTGTTTTGGATGCACTGCAGGGGCAGGATCCAGCTGCGGAGGGGCTACAGCCTAATATGGATAGAAATTCCAACAATGCTGTAATAGTATTCCAGAAAAATCTCATTTTAGGTAAAGTCAAGACCAGGCTTGCCAAAACAATAGGAAATGAAGCAGCTCTTGATATTTACAGGTCCCTTATTAACATTACCTATAGTGAGCTCAGTCAATTAAAAGATGTAGACATTTTAGTCTATCTTTCTGACTATGTGGAAGAACTCCCTTTTGATATCAAAGGTAAAAATTATAAGATTTTTGCTC
This sequence comes from Mongoliibacter ruber, assembly GCF_003003005.1. GTDB lineage: Bacteria > Bacteroidota > Bacteroidia > Cytophagales > Cyclobacteriaceae > Mongoliibacter > Mongoliibacter ruber. The sequence continues at coordinate 316,438 of NZ_PVTR01000007.1, read as the reverse complement.
AGAAGGGATCAGATTTAGGGGATAGAATGAAGAATGCTTTTGAGGAAACATTGGCTAATGGTTATCAAAAGTGTGTGATCATCGGAACGGACTGCCCTGACCTATCTATGAAGGAAATCCAACAGGCAATAGATCATTTGGCTACGCATGATGTGGTTTTTGGACCCGCAGAAGACGGAGGATATTACCTGCTAGGCAAAAAAGAGATACTCCCCTTTTTAATGCAAAATATCAATTGGTCTACCAGTGAAGTCTTAGCAACAAGCATTGAGAGGTTAAAAAATGAAAAACTGTCATATAAACTACTTGAGAAGTTAGGAGATATTGACACAGAAAAAGATTGGAAAAATTACAAATTACGCAAAGCAAATGAGCAATTACCTTGATACCACAGCTAACGTTTACAAAGAAGCTGCCCTTAAGCCTGATGTAGGGCTTTGTTGCACCACCACGCCAATCTGGCAACTACCGGGCTTGTCTATTCCCAAAATCATGCAGGAGATGAATTATGGGTGTGGCAGTACTGTACACCCAAGAGACTTAATCAATAATCCTAAAATCCTCTACGTGGGTGTTGGAGGCGGGATGGAAGTCTTGCAATTTGCCTACTTCTCTCGACAACAAGAGGGTGTAATTGGGATAGACATTGTAGACGAGATGCTTGAAGCCTGCAACAAGAACATGGTGGAAGCTGAAAACCAAAACCCTTGGTTTGACAGCAATTTTGTATCTCTTAGAAAAGGTACTGCTCTAAATCTGCCTGTAGAAGATTCATCTATCGATGTAGCTGCTCAAAACTGCCTTTTCAACATCTTCACAAAAGAGGATTTGAAATTGGCCTTGGCGGAAATGTACAGAGTTCTCAAGCCCCATGGTCGCTTGGTCCTGAGTGACCCTGTGACAGAAAACCATATGCCTGAATCACTGAAGAATGATGAGAGGTTGCGTGCACTATGCCTAAGTGGTTCCCTCCCATTGCAGGAATACTTGGATATGATTACTGAAGCTGGATTTGGCACTGTAGAAGTTCGTGCAAAAAGACCTTACCGCATCTTAGCACCTGGTCAGTACGATACCGAAGAATTGATTATTTTGGATAGTGTTGAAGTCTGTGCTATCAAAGACCCAATGCCAAGCGATGGGCCCTGCATTTTCACAGGTAAAACGGCAATTTACTATGGGGATGAGGAATATTTCGATGACCATAAAGGACATGTTTTAATGCCCAATCAGCCTTTATCTATCTGTGACAAAACGGCTAAGGCATTGACTACTCTTAAAAGAAAAGATATTTATATATCAGATTCAACCTATTTCTATGACGGTGGTGGCTGTTGCTGACAAATTGAGGCATGAGGGTTAAGCTAATCCTCCTAGCAATGTTTTTCTGGCTTTGTTTGGTTCACTACGGGCAAGGCCAGGAAGTCATTGACCTGGATATTTCTGTGGCTGGTATTAAAATCGGAGAAATGAAAGCTACAAAGCATAAAATTGAAGATAAAGAAATCCTGGAAATAAATAGTCAGGTGAAATTTTGGTTCTTTACATGGGTCGAGGTGATGTTTGACTCGGAGGCTATCTACCAAGATGGGTTTTTGCTTAATACTATATCCAATACGACTTCAAACAAAGGCGATTTTTCCAGCAATGTTGGATGGAACGGTGAATACTACCATGTAAATGTCACCAGTTACAAATTTGAGAATCAAGAAAGCTTGCCAGATTTAATTGCTTATAGTACTTCAAAACTCTATTTCGAAGAACCTAAGAACAATCAAGTTTTTATGGCTGAAACCTTCGGTCTATTATCAGTTATTGCTGAGAAAAAAGACTATTATGAAATATTAGTAAATGGAAATAAGAACAGATTTTATTATCAAAATGGCCAGTTTATAAAAGCTGTGATGCAGAGTCCCATCAAGAATTATGTCGTCAGCAGAAGATCTAAATAACAAAATCAGCATCATCATACCGGTACTAAATGAGGCTGACAACTTGGAGGAGCTCCTACCCTTCTTTCAAAAGATTGGTGAGGCTTTTGAGTTTGAACTGATAATAGTTGATGGAGGAAGTAAAGACAATAGCCAACACTTGGTATCCTCAAATGGATTTCGATTTTTACATTCTCCACGATGTGGCAGAGCCTTTCAAATGAATCATGGTGCGGCCGCAGCAAAGGGTGAGATCTTATACTTTGTTCATGCTGACACCCGTATTCCTACATTTTTTCATGAAGACATCTTTGATGCTTTGGAGGACAATTATGATGCAGGCTGTTATGCTTATGCATTTGATTCTCCTTCAAGACTATTAAAAATCAATTCTTGGTTCACGAAATTTGATGGTGTGCTTTCAGGAGGTGGAGACCAGACCCTCTTCATAAAGAAAGCTGTATTTGAACAATTAGGCGGATTCAATGAGTACTACTGCATCATGGAGGATTTTGATATAGTGAGGAGAATAAGGAAAAAGTATAGGTTCAAAGTGATTCCAAAACAAATTTTGGTTTCGGCTAGGAAGTACGAAACAAATTCATGGTTGAGAGTTCAACTGGTAAATTTGCTAGTATTTGGGCTGTTCTTTCTCAAAATTCATCCACTTAAACTCAAAAACATATACAGTAAGCTATTAAACTACAGATAGTAATTATGGGGTATCAATCAAATTCCAAAAAAGACTTACCTATCATCAGCGGTATCCAACAAATAGGAATCGGGGTATGCGATGCCAAAGAAGCATGGAAATGGTATAGAAGGTATTTTGGAATGGATGTTCCTGTTTTTGAAGATGCCTCTACTGCGAGGTTGATGACTAGGTATACAGATGGAATTGCTGAAGAGCGATATGCAATCTTGGCAATGAATATGCAAGGAGGAGGCGGTTTTGAAATATGGCAATACACAAGTAAGACACCGCTTTTTCCAAAAAACGAAATACTTCTTGGTGACTTGGGGATCAATGCAGTAAAAATCAAAACCAGAGATATCAAAAAAACATACCATTTCTATAAAGCAGAAGGGCTAAATGTTTTAAGCGAAATAGAAAAATCACCAGATGGAAAAAGTCATTTCTTTGTAAAAGATCCTTATCATAATTTATTTCAAATAGTAGAAAGCGACTCTTGGTTTGGAAAGAATAAAAGCCTTACAGGAGGAGTTGCCGGGGTGATCATTGGAGTAAGTGATATCAATTTATCAATGCCATTTTACAAGAGTCTACTTGATTACCCCGATTTAACCTATCAAGAATCCGGAATTCAAAGTGACTTGAATGGCATTCTAGGTCAAGAAGAACCATTGCATCGTGTCAAACTTCAATCTTCGTCACAAAGGTGCGGAGCTTTTAGTGAGTTGCTGTGTAATACCGAAATCGAACTCATCCAATCGACTCAGAGAAAAGTCAATAAAATATATCAGGATAGATTTTGGGGTGATTTGGGTTTTATCCATATATGTTTTGACATTGTTGGCATGGTCGATCTGGAAAAGAAGGCCAGTACTTTAGGATTTTCTTTTACTGTCAATAGTGCAAACAGTTTTGATATGGGAAAGGCAGCGGGTCACTTTGCATATTGCGAAGATCCAGATGGCACTTTGATTGAATTTGTAGAGACCCACAAAGTTCCAATCATAGAAAAATTGGGGCTTTACCTAAACTTAAAGAAAAGGAATCCAGAAAAAACCCTTCCTAAATGGATGCTAAAATTGCTCGCAATCAATAAGGTCAAAGACTAAAGAATAGCCCGTCGAAACCACTCGACGGGCAACCAAAAAATTAGCCTGAGAATTAAATATCCAAGTATCTTACTGATTAAACTATACCTAAAATCTATCTTCTCCAGAAATCATTCTTCCTGAGAACACACCTGCCAATTCTGAAAATATACATGAGGACACAATATTCATGATGTATTTATCCTCAAGATCAAATACTTTGGTGGCATCCATTTGGAGCAATATTACAAAAAGCAAATGATCTGATTTTCTACTTGTTATTCCAATGATACTTTTACCAAAACCAGAAACGGAGCTCTCCAATAAACCAATATTGGCTAAAGCATTGGATCTTAATGTAAATGGCTCGTTCCTCGTGGGCATTTGATTTTCATCAAATAAAAACAGCGGGTTTAGTTTATGGGATTGCCAAGATTGGTCAAAAAGAAACTCATTTTGATGGCCAAGTTTGTCGTCTATGGACAAATCCTTGACCCAAATCAACCCTCTATGCGCATCGGAATGACTTAGTATAAAAGATAAGCTTGATTTTAAAACTTCGTTGACATCCATTTTTTCAAAGTCAAGCTTTTGGAATTTGAGACAATCTTCCATCAGCATTGATTTTTTGACAAGGTCTTTCCTGATTTTCTTGATTTCGGTTACATTATGTAATATAGCAACGATGTGCAAGTCATCATTCATAGAAATCAAGTCTGCTGAAAAATAACTATTATCATCACCTTTGCTAAGCTTTAGGTCAATCCTACTTTTAGAGCCATTTAAAGTCTGTTCAAGCAGGTCCGAAATATTCAATTCTGAGAAAACATCAAAAACCTCATTGAGAAGTTTGTTCGACTTGTAGAGTGGGAAAACTTCCTCCAAAAAAGTATTGTTGACCGATTTCATCATTCCATCAACATCCAGTATAATCATTGGATGAGGATTGTTTTCAAAAAGGTGACCTACATTTTTACTTCCATTAATCAAAATACCACTTTGAGTACCGGAACTGCTTTCTAAGGAGTCAACAAAGTTAATTTGATGTAAAATATGGCCAACCGAACCGTCTGCGTCTAACAATGGGATATTAGAAATAGTAAGGTAGTTGTCACTTTCATCAGTATATTCTGAATTAAATATTGAAGTTTCTTCTGATTTGACCACATGTGTTAAATCAGATTTCAAATCGTTCCCTTTGAAATAAGTAAGTTTTTTAAGCTTGATGATTTGATTAAGGGATAAACCTAAAATTTCATCTTCACGAATTCCAAAGTTTTTTTCACCCCATTCCAGAAATTGCTTGGAAGCAAACAAAACCTTAAAACCATTTTGTTTGACTTTAAACAATACCGATACTCCTGTGAGCTCGCTGCAAATTTGATATAAAAGATTTTTCGTAAGCATTATAATTCTAGGGCTAATTGGGGGATAATTCATTATACTTTATCAACACCACATTCGTACAAATAAAAAGAGAATAATTCAAAAAATAATCTTACTAATATAATATTTTAAACCAAAATAATACAATGCATAAATTAAGTAAAGAATAGCCTTTTTGAGTATTTAAAAAAATGAATAATAGAAAATGACAAATAATTAAGCTGAAAAAAGCCTATTTCATGGTGAAATTAAATGAAAAACTAAAATAACATTATGAAGTGAAAAAAGCTTAGTGTGTAATCAATGAAAAAAATCCTTTTTGAGTTTTCCATATTTTTGATTCCAGTTCAGGTAGAAAATCTAAGCACATTTTTTACTATGCATGAAGCTTTTTAAACAATCTTTTGTACCCCATTATATCACTGATACAGAAAAATCATCAATAACTACAAGATTTAAATCAAAGGTATTTTGATATAATAAAAACGTCATAAAAAATAAAGAGCTGCCCATACTAGGCAGCTCTCAAATTGGTAAAAGAAACAAAATAACATCAGGATTTATTTCTGATAATAGCAACTACACCATCATAGCTTTCTCCTTTTCCACTTCTTAAAATGATTTCAAATCCATAGTGTTCGTTTTCTTCATCAGGTGAGGAGAATAAGACGCCATAACCCGATTCACCGTTATATCCGAAGCCTGGTATTTTGTACATTTCTTCCTCTCCTGAAACAATTCTTACAAGATTAATTTCAATAACATCCCCTTCTTGCTTGGTATAATTTTCAAGAATAAAGCCTTTTTTGCTCTCTTCAGAAAAATCATGACCATCCAATTCAATGGCTAACCTTACTGGAATCTCAACTTCTTCTTCCTCTTCTTCTTCCACATCTGCCTCATCCACCGTCTGTGTTTCTTCCTGAGGTGGCTCCTGCTGTATTGGTTCAAAATCTTCTTCTGGTCCACTACAAGCGGCATTTAAGACTACCATCATGATCATTACTAAGATGAGTCTACCCATTTTCATTGCTAGATTTTTCATAATTCTAAAAGTTTATTTGTTAAAGGGTTATTTTTCATATAGATACTTGGTGGTTTTCAAGTTCTACAAACACATATCCATGTATCGATATCGGTGTTACCCATTAATCAGAAAAAAAAATCAACTTGGAGTAAAAATTTATGCCCTAGGTCTGTTGAAGGTGTAAATCTTCCTATAAAAAGTTTTAGGCAATCAATAAAAATTATAATAAACTCAAATCTGATCCAGCCACTCTTTAGCTTGTTTGCTACCTTCTGCATTTTGGCGGACTACTTCTTTTAGTAATTCTTTTGCATTAATGACATCTGCCCCTTCATTTCTCATCATAAGGGTAATTGCTTGGTAAAAAAGCCCTGGATTACTATACAAATCAGGCAGAGCGGTTAACTGCTCGAAAAAAGAAAAGGCATTTTCAAAGTCCTTTTGCGCCAAATAAGTCAAACCCAAATATTTTAAGGCCTCGCTATTTTCCGGATCTTGTTTCCAGACTTCTTCAAAATATTCTCTGGCGCTATTATAATCTTTGAGGTTATAAGCGGCAATTCCTTGCTGGATCAATTCTTCCGAATTGCCCATGGTTTGGCTCAATTCTGTTAGATTTTCAGCAAAATAATTTTGTGCCAAATCTTGTGAGTCAGCTGTGCTGAAAAACAAAAAGTAAGCAGCCAAAATCATTATAAACATGGCTGCCAATGCAGAAATCAATCTGAAGTAGTTTGGTTTATCAATTTGCTTTATCTTCGGATCATTCGTTTGAAAATCAGAATTGAGGGGAGTTTCTTTACTATACTTTTCACTTAAATTGGTTAAAGTCTCTTCCAATGCCTTAGTATCATTAGAAAATAAGTGACTCATCGAGTTATCAACCTCACGATAAAGGTCATACTGTTTTTTAAGCTCTGGATTATTCTCCAAATCTGCCTCAAAAATAGCTCTCTCACCCTCAGACATTTCATCATTAAGGTAAGCATCAATCCTATCAATTATATTTTGATCCATCTTATTACCATTTTAAAGTTTTAAAAATAGGAGAAGTTTGTATCAATTTGGTGAGCTTTGCCATGCATTCTGACTTTTTCTTACGTGCATAACCATACGTAAAATCCATCATTTTGGCAACTTCTTCCATAGAGTTACCTTCCCAACTTAGTTTTAAAAGTTCCTGACAGGACTCCCCAAGTTCGGTCAGCTTAGACTTTAGCAATGAAAGCCGTTCATCGTGTAATTGACATTCGTCCGCTAACCTAAAACTATCCTCTCCAAGGTTATATTCTTGATCTTCTAGATTTGTTACCCCATGATTCTTTCTTTTTGCCAATACATTGAGCCACTTCTTTTTGCAAATCATATATAAGAATGCATCGAGTGGACAAGTGAGTTCAAAATCACTGAGTTTTGCTTTATGGTAAATACCCATCAATGATTCCTGAAAAAGATCAGCTGCATCTTCTTCTGAACCATTGTTTTTCAAAACCATCCATTTGATTTTACTAAAATATTTTTTATACAGCTCATCTAGTAAAACCTTATCATTCTTGATTAAAGCTTCGATGTATTTTTGATCCGGGTGTGGCATGGCATACCAAAATAATTTTTTCCTGCATGAAATAAAAGTTTCATGGGAATATTTAATACAGAATTAATCATTTACAAAAAGCTAAGATGTAAAACATCCTTTTGGATTATCATTAGAAAAAGACATTTATAAAAATTAAATATATGATTCTAAGTTCAAATTATATTTTCCCAATAAGTTCTATGTATTAAGTAACATTAATCACTGCAATTCGAATTTAGATTATCTACCTTTAGGATAGTACTTGAAAAACTTAAATAAAAAACAAAATGACCTACCACATCACTAAAACTATAGAAACCAACGATTTTGAGAAAGCAAAAGAGCTAGTGACCGAAGCACTTAAAAATGAAGGATTCGGAATATTGACTGAAATAGATATTCAAGCTACCATGAAAAAAAAGTTGGACAAGGATTACAAACCCTTCCTTATACTTGGTGCGTGCAATCCTCATTTTGCAGATCAATTGCTTGGGATTGATCCAAATATGAGTGCCATGTTGCCTTGTAATGTTACTTTAAGGCAATTGGAAAATGGCAAACTCGAAGTATCTGCAATGGATCCGGTTGCTGCAATAGCTGCTTTGGGCAGTAAATCAATTGAACCCATTGCCAAAGAAGTCAAATTGAAACTTGAAAAAGCACTTCATACATTAGCTTAGTATAATTAGAATTTAAAAGCCTTTAATTTTTCTTAGTTTTACAGTTTCACTGAAAATTGAGAAAATGAGAAAATTTTTGTGCTTTTTCTTTCTTGTGATTTCACAATATGCCAATGCCCAACAAAATTATTTTGGCATTCAAGGCAGTCCGAGAAAAGGAATGCTTTCGGCAGTGATGAATCCCGCTGACTTGAACAATTTGTCTCATACTGTAGAAATTCATTTTTTTTCAAGCCAAATTTCCCTAAGCAACAACACATTGAGTTTTGGTGATTTTATTAATGCTGAAGATGCCTACTTTCTTGAGGCTTTCAGAAACAGCAATCAACCATTTAACGGCAGAACAGTAACTTCCATCCTTGGGCCATCAGTTGGTATCAATTTGGGTAAATTTGCTTTTGGCCTTTCCACGGAATTTAAGGCTTCTGCTCATTTTATCAATGTAGACCCTAGTTTAGGAAAATACCTTATAGACAACAGTTTTGAATCAACCTTTTCTTCTACAAGTCTTAATACTACCAGTAATCAAAGAGCCAATCAAGCCAATTGGATGGAAATTGGATTTATGGGTGCATATACTTTGTTGGAAAGCAATAGGCAAAAACTTTCAATTGGTGGAAATTTAAAGCTTTTACGACCTGGAAGTTATACCAACATCTCTGTCGATCAATTTGTGGGAAGTGTGATACAGGAGGGATCTGAAGTGATTTTAACGGGTGCAAGATCGGATATTGAACTATCCTACAATGAAAACATCATCGGAACTGAAATTTTTAATTTTAAACTAAATACTGATTTATTTGGCAATCCTTCAAGTTTAGGATTTGATTTGGGTTTGAGTTATCAGTTAAAAAACAAGAATCACCGATCACTGTTAAATTCAGGTATCACAGTCAGAAATCTTGGTAACATCAATTATGGAAACGGTCAAATCACGAGAACTTATGGAATGAATATTCCAGAGGGTACTAGTTTTGACCTTAGGGATCTTTCATCCAATCTTCAGGAGGTAGAGTCCCTTTTCTTACAAAGTGCTTTGTTTACCAATACATCTGAAAAAACAATCAATACTTTAAGCATGCCCACTGTGATTGCTTTAAATTCTGATTTTACTTTAATTAAAAAATTTCAAATTTCATTGTATGGACAAAAAGCTTTGGGTGATACACAAAATAATGCCCAGGTGCCTATTCAGGAATTTTATTCGCTGACCCCTAGGTTAATTTTAGGGAATTTTGAAGTCTATTCACCTTGGACAGTCTTTGATTTTGCAGGCTTGACAGGTGGGTTTGGATTAAGATACGGAGGATTTTTTATCGGTAGTTATTCTGCTTTGACCAGCCTTACCTTTGATACCAAGCAAGCAGATTTACACCTCGGCTTCAGTTGGGGATTTGGAGATGGTTTGCTCTAATGACAGAGACATATTCCTAGCTAATACTTCTCATGAATATGGGTCATGATCCGAACCATCTCTTTCCTCACCTCCTCGGTAGGCTTTACAAAGTTATTATTCATAAATACAAACCGGTATGTTTGCCCCTTTCTGGTATCAATCCAGCCACTTTGTAAATGCATATTTTTCAGTGTACCTGTTTTAGCCCAAACAAAAGCTTCCCCATTATCTAGTTCATAGGCATTTTTCAAAGTTCCTGATAGGCCTCCAGCTGGCAAAAGATTTCTGAGCCTTTGCTTACTTCCCACCAAAGTTTCAACCCTATTTAAAATTTCCAAGATAGTTCTTGGTGTAAACAAATTATACCTTGACAAGCCTGAGCCATCTTCCCAAATAGGTGGGTGATTTATTCCTTCGAACAGGTTTTCTTTGGCATATCGAATAGTAATTTTCGGGTCTAATGTATCTCCAAGAACCGAGGAACACAGAATCAACAACTGTTCGGCAATAAAATTATCAGAAGGCAACATCATATGTTTATATAGGCTATCTGAAGGTACCGAATAGAGCGTTTCAAGTGATTTTGTCTTTTTTCTCTCAACAATTTTCACTTGTCGCTTCAGCGTATCTTCCAAAAGAAACCTTGACATTTCCATACTCATTGGAAATGGGACTTTATCATCAAAATCGGAGGGTATTGGCAATAGAGGGTACAATAAAACGCTTTCCTTTTTAGACCTGACAATGTCAAATTTCTTGCTGCTGTAACTACTATCAGGCCTTAAAAATCCCGCCATTGCGCGAGGTGAAATACTTAAAAACCCACTTCCATCAGCTTTGACTAGCATGGTATTGGCATAAATCGGAAAATGGCTGGGATCGGATCTCCAAAAACTCGGTTCATATTCCAGGTTAGGTTGATTTGCCAAGTAAATTTCTTGGGCTGACTGCTTCAAAAAATCAAACACTTTACCATTGTCAAGTTTGGGATTGAGAAAAGAAGGGTCTCCCGTCCCCCAAACTATCAAAGAATCGCCTGAAATCTCATATTCAATTGCAGGAATAGAATCGGTCAATATATGTATTGCGGCATAAAGTGTGAGAAGTTTAGTGTTGGAAGCGGGTACAAAATGAATATCAGGATTTTGGCTATATACAACTTTACCCGATTCATCCTGCAATATAAATCCCACGAAATGCTCCTGCATGACAGCAGATTCTTCAAACAGTTTTTTCACTCTTTTCTCAGTTAATTTTTGAGAAAAAGCGTCAGTTCCGCTCCATAAAAAACAAAATACCAAAAGGATGTGGCTATACTTCATTAGGGATTAAGATGCTTTTTAAGAAATTCAACAGTTGCCCTATTCACTTTTACAAGGTTCTCATACTTCATCCAGTGGTGAGAATCATCAGGGATAATCAAAGACTCATAAGGCTTCCCTTTTTCTTCAAACCTCCTGATCAGATCAACTGTATGGGAAACCTGTACATTCCTGTCATCATCTCCGTGAATAAACAATACTGGGGATTCCCAGGTATCTAAATAGGCCAAAGGAGAAGAATACCACGCTGTTCTTTGTGCTTTTTCGAAATCAGGAGCTTTTTCAAAACCATCTGGCATTTCCAATCGACTTGATAATTCATGAACCCCATGTATGTCTACACCTACTGCAAAAAGATCAGAATCCTTGCCTAAGGCCAAAGCTGTCAAATACCCCCCATAAGACCCTCCGTAAATACCAACCCTTTCAGCATCTACTTGCGGTAAAGCTGCCAAGTATTCTCCAGCCTTTTTCACATCTATATATTCTTCTGCACCCTGCCAATAAGTTCTGGCCGGTTTGTGAAATTCATACCCGTAACCTATGCCCAGTCTGAAATTGACCGATAAAACCACAAAGCCCATTTCCGCAAGTTTTTGGTTGACAGCATAGGTATTGGAATAATAATCACCATAATGCCACCCAAGAAGCATCTGTCTCTGAGGCCCGCCATGGACAAATAATACTGCGGGTTTTTTATCTTTCCCATCTTCTTTTTCAAACAATTGCGCATGAACTTTCACTCCGTCCGGTGACATAAAAGTCACTTGCTTGGGTTGAATCATTTGGTCAATGGGAAATTCGGATGGAATCAAATCTTCAGCCAACAGCTTTGTGTCGCCCGTTTCTTTGTTGGTAACCGTAGGCAACAATGGTCTTGCGTAAGTTGAAGAAACATAAGCCAGGTGTTTATTATCAGACAATACCACAGGAATAGCTTCTATGCCTTCACCTTCAGTTACAAGTTGCATTTCTCCACCGTGCACTTTGACCATACCAATATGCCTCCTGTCAATGTCTTCCTCCTGTTTTCCTGTATTGGCTGAAAAAACCAAGAACTCACCATCATGACTCAAACTGATATGCTCTACCATGTATTCCCCCTTGGTCAATTGTCGGGTAGAGCCTTCACTGATATTTAAAGCATACATATGTGGCCAACCGTCTTCGTAAGATAAGTAGACAAGGGTATTATCATCAGCCCAATTTAGATTGGCACCACCGTGTGTAGAAGAAAGAGATCCTCTGAGCGTCTCAGGAGCTTTCCAAATTCTTTTTCCCTCTCCTGTATTTGCATCAGCTATCCATATTTCCCAAGGAGAATGCCTTTGTTCCAAAATAGGCATTGGTTCACCTTTGCCACCTTGCCTCCTGATAAAAGCAATTTTTTCTCCATTTGGCGACCATCTCACCATCCCATCTCTATGAAAAGATGGTGATATATATTGGACCTTTTGTGCCTCCAGATCAAAAACCCCTACTAACGAATGGGTGCTTCTGTTTACGGTAAACAGTAAAGTGTTGCCTTCAGGCGACCAGTGAATTTCTCCGACATTTCCCTTGATTTCAAACAGCTGTGAAGCAGCTCCTCCTTCCATTGACACTGACCATACTTGTCCGTTTTTCAAAAAGGCGATTTTTTCACCATTTGGAGAAACTAAAGGATCATCCCCTTCTGCCAACATTTTAGCATCTCCTCCACTAAAACTCACTTTCCATATTTCCACTTTCGGGATTAATGCTCCATGCGCTGGATTCATCCCTTGGTTACGCTGCCAATTGCTTCCATGCTCACCACCTCTCACAAAAACCAACTGCCCTCCATCAGGGGTAAATTGAAGTGAGGTGACTTCCTGACCATCATCTGAATTGAATTCAGTGATCTTTTGGTGCGAAAAGTCAGGACCTTGTGATACATAAATATTTCTTTTGCCTTGCTCATTCATTGCCCAAGCAATCTTGTTATCCGTTTTTGAGGACACCATTTCTGAAGGAAAGGAATATAAAGAAACCTCTTCTATAGAAAAGGATTGGGCAATTGCTACATCAAGACCAAACCAAAGGCTTGCAAATAGCAGAAAAGCTTTTTTCATAATTCTTATTTTAGAAATAAAAAGATAGGCAAAAAGATGCCTTGTCACAACTGTCTAAGGGGCAATCTCTTCAAACCTAACTACAGATTTCCCTTCTTCAACTCTTCTACAGCATAATTTGCTGCACGGGCAGTGATAGCCATGTATGTAAGAGAAGGATTTTGCGTTGCTGTAGAGGTCATACATGCACCATCTGTCACAAAGACATTTTTGCAATGGTGCAATTGATTCCACCGATTGAGTAGGGATGTCTTTGGATCGTGTCCCATTCTGACGCCACCCATTTCGTGGATATCAGAACCTGGGGGAGATCCGGAATCTCTGGCATTGATATCTGTAAAACCAGCAAGGGCAAACATCTCTGACATTTGGTCCATATAATCTTTGACCATTTTATCATCATTTTCAGTCCAATCACACGAAAGCACCAGTTGCGGAATGCCGTATTTGTCTGCAAGGTTATCATGTAACCTGACATGATTGCTTTCAATAGGAATCACTTCACCTTGCATCCAACCCGATACCCACCAAGGCCCGAGTTTTCTATCCATCAAATTCTTTTTAAGCTCTTCCCCAATTCCACTTCTGGAAAACTGTACAGCTCTGGATGAAGACCCAAAGCCTACAGCATAACCCCTTAGAAAGTCAGTTTCCTGTTTGAAAACATTCCTAAACCTAGGAATGTAAGAATGAGAGGGATTTTTGCCGGTGCTCATGGTATCCTGAAAATCCTCGCTTCTCCCTGAAATCTGTCCTCGGTAATTATGCCAAGAAATGTACTTCCCTAAGAGCCCATTGTCATTACCAAGTCCATTTGGAAAGCGATCAGAAATCGAATTGAGCAAGATAAGATTACTGTTCAGTGCAGAAGCATTGACGAAAATAACATCGGCAAAATACTCATACACCTTCATGTCATTGGAATCTATAACCCTTACTCCTGAAGCCTTTCCTTTTTGCTCATCATATATAATGGAATGCACCACGGAATGAGGTCTCAAGGTCATATTACCAGTACGCTCGGCCCATGGTAAGGTAGAGGCATTGGAGGAAAAATAACCTCCAAAGGGACAACCCCTGTTACAAAGGTTTCGGTGCTGACATTTGGCCCTGCCTTGTTCTTGGTGTATTGGCTGAGGGTCTGTTACATGTGCACACCTTCCATGTATCAAATGTCTATCGTTGTAATTCTCTTTAATCACCTTCTGAAAATGTCTTTCCACACAGCTTAGGTCAAATGGCTTCAGAAATTCACCATCAGGTAATTGTGGCAAACCATCCTTGTTTCCTGAAATTCCAGAAAATTTCTCTACATGGCTGTACCAAGGTGCAAGATCCTGATATCTTATTGGCCAATCCACCGCGTAACCGTCCCTAGCGGGACCTTCAAAATCATAGTCCGACCACCTTTGCGTTTGCCTGGCCCAAAGCAAGGATTTCCCCCCTACTTGGTACCCCCTGGTCCATTGAAAAGGTTTTTCCTGAACGGTTTCCTGTTCTCCTTCTTTCATCCAAAAGTGTGCAGTGGACTCATGAATTCTCGCTCCTCTCCTGCCAAATTCTTTTTGCTGTTCAAGAGGAAGCTTGCCCCCAAATTCAAAATCCCATGGGTTTTTCGTAGCTGTAGGGTAATCCTTTATATGCTTGACATCACGGCCTCTCTCCAAGACCAAGGTCTTAAGTCCTTTTTCGGACAATTCCTTGGCTGCCCATCCCCCACTGATACCCGACCCAATGACAATTGCATCATAGGTCATTTCATTTTTTGCACTTAGGTTTAGGTTTGGCATGGATCAGATTTTATAAGGTTGGTTAGGTACCGGAACGCAGCCGTCATAGCCACCGGGGATCATTTCATAATTGGTGAAATTGGTCAGGAAATATTCAGAACTGGTATAGCCTAATATGACAAGCTCTTTTGATAAATCGAAAAATGCCTTTTCCTCAATTTTTTCTTCATCATCCATCTGCATCAAAATCGCTTCTCTTTGACTGCTACTGTTTTTGTCAAAAGAAACCTGTGCCAATTCCTGAGACTTGTTTTCCAAAATATTCAGACCATCCAGAAATGATTTTTGAATTTCCTCTTCGTAACAATTGGCGAGTAGCTTATTGACAAATTCATGTACACTTAATTCAACACCACCTTTACTGTCTGTCTCTGGTAAAAATGTGTCAACCATTAATCTCAGGTTATTTCTTTGGGTCTCATCTAGGGGCAAGCTTTTATAAAGCAGTTCAGTTTCCTGAATCTCATCCGGATTACATCCCGGCAGCACCATCATTCCCCACACTGTGATGGCCAATGATTTAAGGGCAGTTCTTCTATCCATGTTAAAATCTAAAAAATATTTCGCTGAAAATCCGATTGCAAATTGTATGATCGGCAATTTGAGGTGCTAAGTGTCGCAACCCTGTTTGTTTTTCGTTGCCTTTTAGGCCTAACAGCATAAAATCCTGAATTTGAAAAGAAACAAAAGCTATTATTTAATATTTTTTTCAAAATAAAATATCCCTGTTTAAATCATTTTACAGCATGAAATAGGGTCTTTCTTATGAAAATTGCATTCACCTACATATTTAAAAAAAAGGCAAACACATGACATTGGTCATAGTTTGTCTTATTTTTAACCTATAGTATTGTTTCTTCAAAGGAATAAACACCCATGAGCCACTACCACAGATTTAAAAAAAGCCTTTTTAAATTCAGCCTTATTCCTCCAAGAAAATGGCGCCCTGCTGCAACAGTTTTGGTAGCTGCCATCTTTGGACTAGGAATCTATATGATCAGGCTTAGCAATGCCGCTTCATACCTCTCTGATGATCCTCAAGCTTGTGTCAACTGTCACCTGATGACACCTCAGTATATTACCTGGACCAGGAGTTCACATAGGGAAGTTGCTCATTGCAATGACTGCCATGTCCCACATGATAATATTGCCAGTAAGTACTTTTTCAAGGCAAAAGACGGTTTGTATCACTCGACTATTTTCACTTTAAGGGCAGAACCCCAAGTCATAAGGGCCCTAGAACCATCCATTAAAGTAATCCAAAACAATTGCATCAGATGTCATGAAAATCAAGTGACAGATGCCAAGCTGATGGATGCAGTAGAAAATCACCACCCTCATAGAACAGACCGCCTTTGTTGGGAATGCCACAGAGAAGTGCCCCACGGAAAAATCAGATCCTTGGCCTCAGTAGGTCACCAGATAGAACCCATTCGTGCACATGCTCCACCGGATCTCGAAATCATCCCTAAATGGCTCAAGGAATCTATGAAGTCAAATAAATAACAGAAAATAAACCACAGCAATATGAAAAATTGGATTCTTTTTGGATTAACAGCCGTCATCGTTTTCCTCTTGGCCATGTTGGCCTATACTATAATGGATAGGAAAACTGAAGCACGCTTTGCCTATCAGCCCAAGGTGAAGCTTGAAGGTATTGAACCCAGAGATTCTGTATGGGGTCTCAACTACCCAAGACAGTACCAGTCCTACATGAAAACAAAAGACACTACTTTCCAAAGTATGTACAATACATCTGGCTTCAAGGATGTATTGGACGATCAACCGGAATTGGTGATCCTTTGGGCTGGATATGCTTTCAGTAAAGATTACAATCACCCACGAGGGCATGCATGGGCAGTCACTGATGTCCAAAACACTCTTCGAATTGGATCTCCTATGGAGCCAGGAGACGGTGTAATGCCTTCCACTTGTTGGACTTGTAAAAGCCCCGATGTACCCAGATTGATGAGCGAGTTGGGTGTGACTGAGTATTACAGCAAAAAACTTTCAGATTTTGGATCAGAAGTAATCAATCCCATTGGTTGTGCTGATTGCCATAATCCTGAAACTATGAATTTGACCATCACGAGACCCGCTTTGATAGAGGCTTTCGAATCCATGGGAAAAGATATCAACCAAGCATCACATCAGGAAATGCGCTCTTTGGTTTGTGCGCAGTGCCATGTAGAATATTATTTTGACAAAGATAAACCTGGCAAAGAAGGTGCAAACTACCTCGTATTCCCTTGGAAAGATGGCTTGAATGTAGAATCAATGGAATCCTATTTTGATAATATAGATTTTGCTGATTGGACACACCCAATAAGTAAAACCAGAATGATCAAAGCGCAACACCCTGACTATGAGCTGTACGAAATGAGTGTTCATGCAAAAAGAGGGGTTTCCTGTGCAGATTGTCATATGCCGTACAAAAATGAAGGGGGACAAAAATTCACTGATCACCATATTGGTTCACCTCTTCAGAATGTAGAAAACTCGTGTTTCGTCTGCCACAGGGAAAAACAAGAAGATTTGATGACCGATGTCTATGACAGACAGCGCAAGGTCAAAGAAGGCTCATCCAAACTCCAGAAACTTATTGCCATGGCACATATTGAAGCTGGTAAAGCTTGGGAACTTGGTGCCAGCGATTCCCAAATGAAGGAAATCCAGCAGGGTATCAGGCATGCGCAGTGGAGATGGGATTTTGTCGTTGCCTCACACGGAGGTGCTTTCCACGCACCACTTGAATCCAGTAGGATCATTACTTCTGCTACAGGAATCATTCAGGAAACCCGTATCAAATTGACAAGAGTTTTGGCGGATTTGGGTCACAACCACCCTGTAGAAATGCCTGATTTCAACAACAAAGCCACACTTCAAACCTATATCGGTCTAGATATAGAAAAAGAAAAAGCTGAAAAAGAAAAATTCCTTGAACAGGTAATCCCTCAATGGCTAAAAGCAGGTAAAGCCCGTGAAGCTCAAAAAGAAGTGAAAACAGTAAGTAGCAGGTAAACTTCTATTACCATGAAAACCTCCAAATTATTCTTAGGGCTGCTTTTGATAAGTTTGCCCTGTTTTCACCTACACGCCCAATTCAGTGTGGATGGTCAATACATTCAGCGCTCTGAATTCAGAAATGGTTTTGGCAGATTAATAGAAGATTCTGCAGATCCTTTTGCTTTTATGGGACACCGTGCAAGGCTTCAAGCCAAGTATGAAATGGAAAACTTCAGCTTTTTTATGTCTGTACAGGATATTAGGATTTTTGGAAGTACGCCTCAGGTCAAAGCCTCTGACAATTTCCTATCTGTACATGAAGCTTGGGCCACTGCCAAAATCAAAGAGAATTGGAAAATCAAAATCGGTAGGCAAGAACTCAACTATGATAATTTCCGATTTCTGGGAAACCTAGATTGGGCTTTGCAAGCACGAGCACATGATTTCCTCCTTTTTCAACATGAGAAAGAAGATATGAAATTCCATTTTGGAGGCGGCTATAACCAGACAAGCTTGGCATTGACTGACCAGCCTTTTTTTACACCCAATCAATACAAGGTCGCTCAAATGGCCCGCTATGAAAACAAATGGGGAAAAGTCTCTTTTTCAGCTCTTTTCTGGAATGATGGCAGGGAGTGGCAGGATATTGATGCTGCTACCGGAGAGATAAGGGATAGAGGTGTAAGGTATAGGTCAACTATCGGTATACCTACCCTGAAGTACAATTCTGGCAATTCCCAGGTTTCCGCTTTTTACTACCATCAATTCGGGGAGGATATGAGTGGTTTTAGAAATATCAACGCCTACAACTTTAGCATAGCTTATAACCACACCATTCCTGTCAACCGTGAGGAAGGCAAAATCTGGACCCTATCAGCAGGATTAGAACATATCAGTGGGGACAATGCCAGAACCTTGGATAATAATGCATATAACCCATTGTATGGTACGAACCACTTATTCAATGGCTATATGGACTTGTTTTATGTAGGTGGCGCACATGAAAACATGGAAGGTTTGGAAGATTATTTTATCAAGTCCAGGTATGCTTTCAGCAAAAACTTGTTCTTTCAAGCTGACTACCATTTGTTTTATTCCAACACTGAAATATTTAGAATCATCAATGACTTTTCACCAACACCTCCTGAGGGAAGGTATTTCGGTTCAGAGTTGGATTTGACCATGGGATGGATTGTCAATGAGGCCTTTTCTATCCAAGGGGGATACAGTCAGTTTTTTGCAACGGAAGTATTTACCCGCAAAATTCAGGGAGTGGGCAATCCAAAAAGTACTCAAAACTGGGCCTACCTGATGTTGATATTTAGGCCTACCATGAAAAATAGATTTATCGGTATACTTCTCTAATTATGAAATATTTAAAAGCCATATTCTCTACCAAAGTCACCTTAGTACTTCTTATTGCCTTTGCCGGTGCGATGGGCGTGGCAACCTTTATCGAAAATGACCACGGCACTGCTGTAGCAAGAGGTTTGGTCTACGATGCTTGGTGGTTTGAAGTGATTATGGTTTGGATGGCTGTCAATTTCATAGCACATATCAAGCAATACAAACTTTTCCATAAAAACAGGTGGCCCGTAGGTCTATTCCATATTGCTTTTGTGATCATCATCTTTGGTGCAGGTGTCACAAGATACCTGAGTGAAGAGGGAATCATGCATATCCGGCAAGGTCAGGAAGTAGATACTTTTCACACAACAGCCCATTATTTCCAATTAAGAGAATCCGGAAACGAATCCCCACAGAGCTTTGAAAAACCTTTACAGTTTTTACCAAAAGGTTTCAAGAGCAAAAAAATCTCTGCCACAATCGGGGACAAAAAATTCAATGTGGTTTTCGAAGAATACATCCAAGGGGCCACAGAAGACTTTATACCCGGAAATGAAACCTTCTTTCAAATTGCCGTGGCCATGGAAGGCGGCAGAGAGGATTTTTTGGTTGATCAGGGAAAATACATCAGGCTTGGAGGATTGACGCTTAGCACCCAAAATGATACTGAACACCCTGTCAGACTTTTTAAAGAATCCGGAATCTGGAAAATAAGCTCAGATGTTCATCTTCAGATAATGGATATGAACACACAACAAATGAGCAACTTACACGCTGGAGAAACACAAGTTTTCAAGCTTATGACCCTCTACCAGTGGGATGAGGGTGCATTTTTGGTAAGAGATATCCATGAAAGTGTGTCTTTGACTTATGTTGCTGAGGAAGATGAAGCAATCGCCAAAAACCTTTTGGATGTAATCCACTACAAAATCCAAGATGAAGATGGAAATGATGTTTCTTCTGCCTATGTCAAAATGGTGAGTTTCAAACCCACTTGGACTTCTTTTGCACATGCCGGTCAACAATATGCGATGACATTTGGCCCCAAACCTATTTCATTGCCTTTTTCTCTTTACCTGAATGCATTTGAACTGGAGCGCTATCCAGGAAGCCAAAGCCCGTCCAGCTATGCCAGTGAAGTCATGGTGATGGATAAGGGAGATGAGTTTCCTTTCCGGATTTTCATGAACAATGTCCTTGATTACCGAGGGTTCAGATTTTACCAGTCTTCATATGATACGGATGAAAGAGGTACTGTCCTTTCAGTCAATCAAGACAGACCTGGTACATACATCACTTACTTGGGTTACACCCTTTTGACATTAGGCATGCTGCTGACCTTATTTGCAAAAGGAAGTAGGTTTAGGATCCTTAATTTCAAACTTTCCAAAATCCAGCAAGGCAAAAAAAGGGATCAGGAAACTCCTGTGGGATTTGGTAAGGTCAGCTACCTGTTGGCTGGATTCTTATTGGTCATGGCCAGCTGGGGAATGGTCAAGCCTCAAAACCCATCAGAAGAAGGCTATCCGAAAATAGTGCCCACCCATCACGCCGAATCTTATGGAAAATTGATTGTTCAGGATTTGGACGGCAGGATGAAGCCCTTGAATACCTTGGCCAATGAAATTGCCAGAAAACTGACAGGTAAAAGCTATATCAGTATACCCGGGGAAAAAGAAGACATAAGGTTAACTCCTGAGCAGTTTCTTTTGGAAGTACAAATGGATCCGAGGGCTTACAGTGAACTTCCTTTAATCAAGGTTGACAAAGAAAAGTCATTTGAGGTATTTCAAACCTTAGGCATACAATCCAATGACAGGATTGCATTCAATGACTTTTTGGATGCGGAAGGAAACTACCTGATTCAAGATATGGTAGAGGAGGCCAACAAACTTAAACCTTCTGAAAGGAACGAAGGACACAAAGAACTCCTGAAAACTGACGAAAGATTCAATATTTTTTATGGTCTGTTGACTGGCGACTTTCTTCGACTATTCCCAAACCGACTTGACCCTAACAATACTTGGTACACCGGTCAACAGTTTATGCAGGGTTTTGAAGAAGAAGATGGGATATTTGTCAAAAACATCACTCCCATGTATTTTCAGGCTATTCAAAAAGGTATGGATACTGGAGACTGGGCAGAGGCAGAAGAGACCTTATCCTACATTTCGCTTTATCAGGAAAAAGCGGGCGAAGAAGTTTACCCAAGCCAAACTGATATACAGGCTGAGATTCTTTATAACCGTCTCAACTTGGGCACAAAGCTATTTGGACCATTTTGGCTTCTGGGAACTTTGATGTTGGCGCTCGCCATAACCATGCTCTTTAAAAACAAAACCATAATCTTTCATAGTTGGAAGGCTGGGTTGATTTTGGCATGGATTGGCATGCTGGCCTTCACTTTTCATTTAGCATTAAGGTGGTTCATTGCCAAGCACCCACCTTGGAGTGATGGCTTTGAAATGTTGGTATTCGTTGCCTGGGGCGTATTGTTGATGGGTTTGATCTTTGGTAATAAGTCTAAATTTACTGTGCCTCTAGGGCTTTTATTTTCAGGCACGCTCCTATTTGTGAGTTTTCTCGACTGGCTCAATCCAGAAATCACCAATTTGATGCCTGTGCTGCATTCTTACTGGCTCAAGATACATGTTGCTGTCATCGTCAGCGGTTATGCTCCACTTGCCCTAGCGGCTATCATTGCATTGCTAAGTTTACTCTTGGTGATATTTAAACCATCCCATCCTAAAAAATCTTGGTGGAATAGCCTCAGAGAACTGCAGATGGTCAATGAAATGTCCATTACAATAGGTTTATTTTTACTCGCTATCGGTACATTTCTTGGAGGCGTATGGGCCAATGAAAGTTGGGGAAGGTATTGGGCATGGGATCCTAAGGAGACCTGGGCTTTGATTTCTGTCATTGTGTATGCCTTTGTGCTACACCTCAGATTGATCCCAGCTTTCAAAAACGGTTTGATATACAATCTTGCTAGTTTATGGGCATTTGGTGCTATCATCATGACCTCATTCGGGGTAAATTATTATTTATCAGGCTTGCATTCTTACGCAAAAGGAGATCCTGTACCCGTTCCAGTTTGGGTATATTGGATGGTATTGATTTTATTGGTGATTTCAGTTTTGGCTATCTGGAAGTACAAAGAATTGGATGAAAATGACAATGATAAATTGGCTGTTTGAGTTTGTGATTGATCCTTAAAATAATTTTCTGCTGTGTCATATGTGTAACGGTTTTAATTGGCACCATTTGGCTACATTTGGGTATGGACTGAACATTTAATTATACTGTTCGTTTCAGAATTAAATCAATAATCAATGCCGCTATTGACCACACTATGAAAACTTTCTTCAGAATCTCAATCCTACTCATCGGAGCTTTCTTTATTTTTCAAACGTCCATGGCCCAAAGCCTATATTCTGCAAGGGGATATTGGGAGGAGAGCAATAAGCTCACTTATAAGGAAATCAAAACCAAAGAATCCTATGGCGAGGAATTAACAGCTGAAGAGTTGGAATACATGAATGACTATGAGGTTTACCTCAATAGGTATTTTGATCGCTTATCCGAAGAGGAAAAAAACAAGTATTACCAAATGCGGGAGCAATGGGACAGGGAACTTAGTAATATCAAAGCGCCTGCCTCTGAGGCTTCAGAATTTGAGTGGAGAGGTAGAGATAGATTTGTGAGTATTGCATATGGTTTCAGTTATGGTCTAGCTACAGTAGCTGTTTTTGAGGTTGACAATGTTGGAGCCATAGGTATACCTCTTGTCATGGGTGGTCTGTGGGCCTTAGGCCCTGTAATTAATCCCAAAAAATTTGATGACATCACCAGATCAGTCGTAAGAGCAGGAAATACCGGCAGACTGTTAGGATGGGTGTATGGAGGTTCATTGGGTATTTTGATTGCCGGAGAATCAGAGTCTAGTGGAAGGGCTGCCGCAGGTCTCGGTGCCTTGAGTAGTATTGCATTAGGGGAATGGGCATTTCAGAAACAAAAAAGAGAGAATTATTCAGAAGGTCATGTTGAAACACTGAGGCATTATGGATTACTTGGTTCTTGGCTTGGAGCATCTACTTTGGGAGCCTTACGAGTGGAAAACACCAATGCCTATGGAGCCGGAATTCTTGGTGGAGGAATTTTAGGATTGGTCGTCGGGAATCAACAATCATTGAAGTACCCCTATACGCTTGGGGATGCCGAAAACACAACAATTTTAAGTTTAATTGGAACGGGATTAGGATTTGCAATAGCATCTGAGGCACTTTCTGATGGAAATTCATCAGCTGTAATTTTGATTCCAGCAGCAGGTTCAGTATTAGGGACGATTGTGGGTCATAGATCAGCCAGAGGTGTATATTTGACCAAAAAACAAGGAAGTACTATTGGCTATTCCACGGCTGGGGCAGCATTGTTAGGATTGGGAATTATGGCAATAGCTGAATCCGAATCAGCTACAGCCATCATTGGTGTACCGTCGGCTTTGGCCTTGATTACCCAACAGATCCTCTTCCAAAAGTTCAAGAATGAAAATATGAGCAAGACGCTCGGAGAGAGAATAAACGAAAAAAGTGGATTGGATTTTTCTGTTAATATCAATCCTGAAAATTACTTCATCAACCAGCGCATGCCAGTAGGCCCTAGTGCGATGGGATTCAACCTCACACCAAGTCAACCTATAGTGGGCTTGAGTCTGAAATTTTAATTTCCTTTTTACTTGGGTTTTGTAAAAAATAAGACAAACATCACAAACTCAATTAAGTGGAAGTTCTACAGATTGAAAATTCATTTTCTTACACTACTCATTAATGGATGACCATAGCTAAGGTAATAAATATCACTTAATCTCTTATACTAATCATCTACCTTTGAATTCGAAAGAATCGATTGAAATTAAAACCAAAAACTATGTTTTTTGAATTAGTATATGATAAAAGTTTGGCTCAGGCGAGCTATGTAATAGGATGTCAGGCGGGTGGAATTGCAGCCGTGATTGATCCCAAAAGAGATGTTGACACTTATCTCAAAATTGCCGAGGAAAACAACATGAAAATCACCCATGTGTTAGAAACTCACATTCATGCGGACTTTCTTTCTGGATCAAGAGAGCTTGCTGCATTGACAGGTGCTGAGCTATATCTATCCGATGAAGGAGATAAAGACTGGAAATATGAATTTGACCATACCAAAGTCAAGCATGGTGATATCATCAAATTGGGCAATGTCACATTTGAGGCACTTCATACGCCCGGCCACACGCCAGAGCATTTGAGTTTTCTCTTAACAGATAAGCCTGCTACTGATGAACCGGTTATGTTATTTACAGGAGATTTTGTTTTTGTCGGAGATGTGGGACGACCTGACTTACTAGAACAAGCGGCTGGTATGAAAGGTACTCAGGAAAAAGGTGCCCATCAGCTTTTTGACTCATTGCAAGATTTCAATAAAATGTCCGAATACATCCAAATTTGGCCTGGTCATGGTGCTGGATCCGCTTGTGGCAAATCCTTAGGTGCTGTTCCGATGTCTACTATTGGGTATGAAAAAATCAGAAATTGGGCATTACAGCTACTTCATGATCGGACAGCATTTACAAACGAATTGCTGGCAGATCAACCCGAACCTCCTCGTTATTTTGCAATGATGAAGAAGTTAAACAAGGTTGACCGCCCTTTATTGACTGAAGTTCCAACCTTAAAAAACCTTTCAGAAGCTGATTTTATAGATGTCAAAAATGAAGGTTTGAAAATAATTGACACTAGACCTTGGAAACAGTATTCAGATGGTTTCCTAAAAGGATCTTTAAACATATCCAACAACAACTCTTTTTCAACATGGATGGGTTGGTATCTCAATTATGAAGAATCATTCGTGCTGATCGCTGATGCATCAGAAACAGAAGAATTGACTCGAAAACTGATGAGGATTGGTCTGGATAACATAAAAGGTTATATCACTCCAGCTCAATTGATACAATTTGAAAAAAATGAACTCAGTAGCTACGAAGTAATTGACAAAAAAACTGTCAAAAATAAAATGGAAAATTCCGAGGTTCAAATTGTCGACGTCAGAGGCAAATCGGAATTCAAAAAAGGCCATATAGAGGGTGCTGACAATATATTTGTAGGCAAGATTAAAGAAAACTTAGATAAAATTTCCAAGCAAAAGGAAGTAATTATCCATTGCCAAAGTGGAGCTCGTGCGGCTATCGCTTATTCTGTTTTGACTGCTAATGGATTTGACAATATCCTCAACTATTCCGGTGGGTGGGCGGATTGGAATTCTTAATCATAGGCTCAGCCTTAATTTTGATTGGTCATAAAAGGCTCAAAGACGCTAAGAATTTTGTGAATTTAGGTGTCTTTGAGCCTTTGTGGCGTCAAGAATTTGGTAAAAACTATTTTTTTAGAAAGTCTCATTAATATTTAAACCTGCACCAGCTTCCACCTACCTCTGTTAAAAACAAGGGTGCTGACCACAGCATGTAGGGAATGACTGACCGCTATTGCCACGAAAACTCCAGTGGCTCCCATCAGTAGAACTTTTGCCAGGAAGTAGGCAAATGGGATCTGAAATCCCCAGAGAACGGCCAAGTTTATAATTGTAGGCGTACGGGTATCGCCTGCCCCATTAAGTGATTGGCTCATGACCATTCCATATCCAAAAAAGACATAGCCTAGACAAATGATGACTAAGCCATTTCTGCCCACTTCGATCACAGACTGTTCTTGGTTGAAAATCTGAATAAAAAAACCTGCTCCACCAATGAAAACGATAGCACATAATCCAAGAAAAATTGCTGTCAAGTGGGCACTGAACCAAGCCGATTTTTCTGCCCTACCAGGCTGCAAAGCTCCAAGGTTTTGACCTACCAAAGTAGCAGAGGCATTTGCCAAACCAAAAGCAGGCAAGAGAGCAAAAATTATAAGTCTGATTGCAATTGTATAGCCAGCCAAAGCCGCTGAACCTGATTCAGAAATAATCCTCATCAAAAAAATCCATGATGCTGATTCAATCAGGAACTGTCCCATACCACCTGAGGCAACTTTCAGGATAGTCCATATGGTTTTCCAGTTCATTTTAAGGCTTTCCCAATAAAATTTAATCAGCGATGTACCTTTGAACAGGACATACAATTGAAATAGCACTCCTATTCCTCTCCCTGTAGTAGTAGCCCATGCGGCCCCCTCCAAACCCATAGCTGGAATGGGCCCCAAGCCAAATATCAGCAAAGGATCAAGCACAATATTAAAGCCGTTAGCTATCCAAAGGGCTTTCATTGCAATGGCTGCATTACCAGCCCCTCTAAAAATCCCATTGATCAAAAACAATAACATCACACATACATTACCTCCAAAAATCACCTGCGTGTATCGGTACCCGGATTCAATCACCTCTTCCTCACCCCCCATAAGAGCGAGTAGATTTTTTGCCTGCAATACCCCAATAACAGCTACCGCCACGGCAAATAAAGAACATACCATTATTGCTTGAAATGCAGCTTTGGAGGCTTCCTTAGGTTTCTTCTCTCCTATCCTTCTGGCAACTATGGCTGTTGCTGCCATACTCAGACCAATGGCTATCGAATAAATTATAGTCAAAACAGACTCAGTCAGTCCCACTGTGGCCACTGCATAGACCCCAAGTTTGCCTACAAAGAATATATCAACTACGGCGAATAAGGATTCCATGACCATTTCCAAGATCATAGGAATGGATAGGTAAAATATGGCCTTTTTGATGCTGATTTTGGTAAAATCGATATCAAATCCTTTTACAGCCTTTTTGAAATGAAAGAAAAATGATTGGATTGTCATAAATGAAGGATTAAGGGAACAAGAAAATTGTACCTATACACCGAAGTCTTCGGGATAAATTGACAGAAAAAAAGATTATGCCTTCATAATGACACAAATTTGAAACAAAATAATGAAAGCCAAAAGCAAAAAATAAAAAAACATGACATGTATCCTAGATTCCACCAAAGTCCAAATAGTACCAAATATATCTTTAATCCGATATCAATTGACATTCGATATTGATAGATCCTGGTCCTAAAACAATCGTTAAAACTTGATTATGTCATGCTCTTCCAAAAAAGCGGAAATTTATAGAATGGCTTAATTCTCGTAGCCTCGGATGATCCTTTGAATATATTTCCCTACGATATCAAATTCCAGATTGACTTCATCTCCAACCTGTAATTCATGAAAATTAGTATTTTCATAAGTATAGGGAATAATGGCGACAGTGAACTTTCCGTTTTTTGAGTTGAAACAAGTCAGACTGGTTCCATTGATAGTAATTGAGCCTTTCTCCACAGTCACATTCCCCTTGGACGGGTCAAAGGAAAAATCAAAAAGCCAAGATCCATCTTGATTGCTGATACTCTCTACCCTACCCGTCTGATCTACATGACCTTGAACAATATGGCCATCAAATCTTCCACTTGCTGGCATGCACCTTTCAATATTTATTTTCTTTCCCACATCCCAATTTTTAAGATTTGTCTTTTGAAGGGTCTCATCAATTGCCGTAACCCTGTAGACATCATCATCAACAGCAACTACTGTAAGGCATACACCATTATGCGCCACCGATTGATCGATTTTCAAATCATTTGTCAATGAAGAACTGATATCAAAATGCACGTTTGTACCATCTTTTTCAATACTTTCAACAGTACCTAAAGTCTCTATTATCCCTGTAAACATATTTCCATTTCTAATTTCCAATAATTCAATGCGAAAGATTTCTCTTTAGATTATGACTCAAAATAAGCCAATTTATCCCTTAACTTAGCATTTGTATAGAAAGTTTCTAAAGCTCCCAACCCAACATGTTGAAATTAGAAGATAGCTACCGACACAAAGGTCAGCGAAAAGAATTAGTCAAAATAATCAAAAAGAAAGGAATCAAAGATGAAACTGTATTGCATGCCATCAATACCCTACCCAGGCATTTCTTTTTTGATACCGCCTTGGATTCCCATGCTTATGAAGATAAGGCATTTCCTATCGGTGAGGGACAAACTATCTCTCAACCTTACACGGTTGCTTTCCAAACAGAATTATTGAATATAAAACCAGGTGATAAGGTATTGGAAATAGGAACCGGATCAGGATATCAGGGATCAATTTTACACTTGTTAGGGGCAGAAGTTCACACCATCGAATACCAAAAGAAACTTTTTGACCGCACAAAAAAATTCCTTTCCAAACTGGGAATAGATCTTCATTTTTATTTTGGAGATGGTTCTCAAGGCTTACCAACACAAGCACCATTTGATAAAATTCTTGTCACGGCTGGAGCTCCTATAGTACCCAATTCACTTTTGAAACAGCTGAAAGTTGGAGGAATTTTGGTCATTCCTGTAGGAGACAGAAATACCCAGAAAATGTTACGGTTGACCAAAAAAACAGCAACTAAGATTATCAAAGAAGAGTATGACAATTTTGCATTTGTCCCTTTGCTGGGTGCAGAGGGATGGAGATAACAGAATTTTATACTGAAACAGTCATTATTTAATTGACATAAGAGGAATTTATTTTGTAATTTTACAGAAAATATAATTTTCATGACTAAGAAAAAATCAGCCAGCCAATCTCAGGTAGTAATGACCGAAATGGTTTTACCTAACGACACCAATACGCTTCACAACTTAATGGGGGGTAAACTGATGCATTGGATGGATATTGTAGCAGCTATTGCTGCGCAAAAACACTCCAACAGGATCGTAGTCACAGCTGCAGCTGACAGCATATCCTTCAAACATCCAATTGCCCTTGGCAATGTTGTTACTCTTCAAGCTCAGGTTACACGGGCATTCAACTCCTCCATGGAGGTTTTTATTGAAGTTTGGGCGGAAGACATCCCTGCTAATAAAAAAATACAAACACACAGAGCATTTTTTACATTTGTAGCTGTAGATCAAAATGGGAGACCAATAGAAGTACCTGAGGTAGTACCAAACACCCCTGAGGAAGTGGAATTGTTTGAGGGAGCCTTGAGAAGAAGACAATTGAGACTTGTACTTGCCAAGAGAATGGATCCTAAAGATGCGGTAGAATTGAAATCCATATTTAATTTGGACGAGAAGCCTGAAAAAAAGAAATAAAATATATCGGGCAATTATTACAAGTAGTGATTGCCTGATATTTTAATATGATTATCCGCAATCCTAACACTAATCAATTAAACGAGGGTTTTTGAGCAAAGGGATACTAATAGATATTGGATATTTATCGATATTGGTTCGAAACCACAGGTTAATTCAATTATTTAGATTCTACTGGTATGAAAGCGGATATACATATATTTTAATTTTTGAAAGGCCCAAATGCTCTTGGAAAGCCATTAATTTTTATTGAATTTAGTCGCATGGAAAATCAGAGTTTATACCATTTGGGCATGTTTTTGGACCAGGATATTTACTTGTTGCCTGAAGAAAAATCACAGATTCTTAGCAAATCACCTCAAAATGAAGTTGAATTAGAAACCGAATCTCTAGCCCTCGACGAAGAAGAGGCTCCGGTACTTGAGTATGAGGGTGGATTTGAGAAAGGAATTTTAGTGATTTTTGAAGGAAAAGAACTTGAAAAAGAGTTTCAGGATTTACTTTTAAAGATCCTAAATGCCGTAAATTGTTCTCTCAAAGATATTGCCCTTTGCAGTGATATGAGTCTCAACCTGGTCAACCATGACTACCTTCAAGAAATGAATCCCAATAAGATCATTGTTTTCGGGAATATTCATCATGATCTTATGGGGTTAAAAAAGAAAAATTATAAGATCCAACATGAGGAGGATACTGAGTATTTGTTTGCAGATGATCTCAAGCTGATTGCACAGGAAGTCTCCCTAAAAAAGGCCTTATGGGCAGAACTACAGGTCTTATTCAACATTACATCCAAATAACATGAGTAAAGAAGCGGAAAAGGCCAAATGGCTAAAAAGATTTAAGGTTATAAGTATCATTGAGGGTATCTCTTTTTTATTGTTGTTGTTTATCGCAATGCCCTTAAAATATATGTTGGATATGCCATTAGCTGTAACTTATGTAGGCTGGGCCCACGGGGTCTTATTTGTCATTTACATCTATATGGTTTTCCCAACGGCTAGAAAAGTAGGTTGGGACTTCACAAAAACGTTATTTGCATTGATCGCTTCTGTTTTACCTTTTGGTCCATTTATTTTTGACCGTTATCTAACCAAAAAAGAAAAGAATTTGGCAGCATCATAATTTTTTTAAGATGGCACTGATAAGCAAGAAAAAGATAATTTATCCTATCAGCACAGAACTGAGAAAGTTTCTGCGTAAATATAGCCGTGAAGTCGGTTTTCCAATCCACTACAGTGACTTGGTCCGGTATAGCAGCTCTATTCCGTTGTATGATTTCAAAGGAAATGACACCCTTTGGGAGTCGGTTTTCTTTTCGGAATCAGACAGAGAGGAAATACACTATAACGTAAAAAATATCTATGCCTTATTGAAGGCTGAAGGTGATATGTCGGTCATGAAGCACCTTTATATCGACAGAATAGATATTTGTACGTATGGAAATACCCAACCCTTCAGGGTCAGGATAGTCAATAGAATCAATGATAACTTTGATTATTTCTATGTTAAAAATGCTGATGCCTCCCGCGTTTATGGCTTAGAGTTGGAGCATTTGTTGTCTCCCAATAGGATCAGCTACCTGGTACATGAAAATACCTTGATAGAAGAACATATTGCCGGAATACCAGGGGAACAGTTTATGCGGAATCAAATCAATGACCCTCTACTAAATCCTATTCGATTGGCAAAGGAATTTGTGAAATTCAACGAAAGGTGTTTTGTGAGGCTTTTAGGTGACATGCATTCATCTAATTTTGTCATTGATGTGACACCTGATTTTGAGGAAACGCATTACCGGATCCGTGCTATAGATTTTGACCAACAGTCATATGAAGGTAAAAAGTCTATTTACCTACCTCAGTATTTCAAACAAAATAATGCGCTTATTCAACTGGGAATAACACATATTACTCCAGAATCTATGTTGCAATACCAAAGAGAGGAACGGGCTCTGATTGCCAATAGATTAAAAAGTTCCCCTACCGAAATCGAAGATATACTGGAAAGTATGGAGAGGGATATCATTTCTGTTCCTGAAAACATAGATAGCCTTAAAAAAGATCTTGCCAAACATTATAGCAACGAACAATTCCTGAAATGCAATAATATGGGAGAAATACTAAGAATGAGTCTTGAACAGGTATTCAAAAAATAGAAGAATGCAGATTACAAAGGAATCAGTTCCACTCCTTGCTTTGATACTGAGACACCTAGATTAGCTTCTATATTTTAAAGTTGCTCCTATCTCAAAGCTTTCTTTCATACCAACAGAAGTCCGAAAACTTAATTTATCGAAGAATCAATATTTTTATTCATTCCTATATATCTAGGGAATTTTTAAACAAAAATACTTATTGCTTTTTCTTGGTGACTTCGAGGTTCCAAAAAAACAAAATCTTTGGCTTCTCCCGTTTCTAACTTCAAATCTCTAGCTTCTAATAATAGAGCACATCACAATCAGGATTTTGTCTCCTAAAATTATCAACGGTTCTTCTATTAATTCTTGTGTTGAAACAAGTTAATTTCTCAAGACTTCCCAAGTTTTGTACCTGCTTCAGTGAACGCACATTGGTATTTCCAATATCCAAAACCCGTAAATTCTCAAAGCTTTCGAGTCCTCTAAGCACTTTGATATTGGTGCCGGAAAGGATCAATTCTTCTATTCCTTGTAAATTTGATATTGGTCTCAAGTCATCAACACCTGTGCTGCTGAGGTCAAGTACTTTCAATTTTTCAAGAGGTCTCAAAACCGATAGGTCCGTAAGCGGAGATTGTGTAACTGATAGGTTTGTCAAAAGAGGCAATTCGGATAAAGGCGAGAAATCAGTCAATGGTACATTGAAGATATTGAGCTCTCGCAAATTGATAAATATCAAAATTGGCCTAAGGGTTGATATTGACTCACGTTCTATCGAAAAGGTAGGACTAGAGGTCCAAACATGCAAAGTCTCAGTATCAGGCTCCTCAGAAGCCTTAAAGTAAGACTGAAGTACTGACTTCCAACGATCTTCCAAATTTCCCCACCAATCAGTTAAAATGGAAGTCCTGTAGATTAAATGTAAATCAGGTTTCTTTTCAAGAACATCTGGAATTTCTTGTTCTTCTATAGCTGTTCCGTCTAGATTCAAATATTCAAGTTTATCCAAACTGTGAATAGCAACAAGAGAATTTACATCTGTATTTTCGAAGTTCAGGTATTGTAAATCACTTAAATTAGAAAGAGGTTCAAGTGTCTTTATTTGTGTGTTTTTCCCTGAAATACTGTTGAGTGTTTTGATATCAGCCAAAGGTGTCAAATCTTGAACGCCTGTATTGTCAAAGTTGAGATGGTTGATCTTCCTGAATTTCAATACAGGACCTAGAGTTTTAATATCAGAACCTGAAAGATCTAAGGAGTCCATTCCCACAGTGAAGGTCAAATTCTCCACAGTTGGCGTTTCACTATGTAATTCAGGATTGATTTCACGAAGAACAGCCTTCCATGCCTCCGATAAGGATTCCCACCAGATTTGAAGGTTTTCGACATGATGCATCAGAAGTACCCTTCTGTTTCTTCTTGAGAAAATATCAGCACTGTTTTCAGATATTCTAGTCCTATCTGCATAAACCCTTTGAAGAGCAGGATTATCATTTAAAGGTGTGATATCAGACACTTCAGTTTGGTTGATATTGATGACTTTCAATTTCTTCAAATTAGTCAGCGGGCTAAGGTCAGCTATGTTGGTTTCTTTAAGGTTCAATTCCTCAAGGTTCTCCAATTGACTTAACATTTCAAAATTAATCAGGTAGTTACCGCTGATATCCAAGTATTTCAGGTCTATCAATTCATTGATATTTTCAACGTTATTGAATCCACTTTCACTTAAATCCAAATACCTCAATGCTTCAAAGGAATTTAAAACACCAAAACTCATAATTGGAGTTTTGACTGCCCTAAGTGTGTGAAGCTGCTTAAGGTTCCCTAGTTCACTAAGATCTTGAATCTGCGTACCTGAGATATCCAATACAGTTAGCTTATCTGAATATTTGATAAACTGAATATCTTCCGTAGCTGTATTGGCTATATTTAGGTAAGATAAAAATGTAACATTACTGATTGGATTAAGCTCTGTAATTCTAGTATTGCTAATATCTATGTATTTGAGGTCCCTTAATGCATGAATAGGTTCTAAATCAATCACATATTGGTTTCCTGACATATTGATGCTGTCAATCGAGCTGATTTTGTACAAGTGATCCAATGTAATCGAGTCCTCTTCACTCAAACCGATTTTAGATCTGAAATAATACTCCCAAGTAAATGATAGTGTTCCCCACCATTCTTCCAGTTCCTCATCACGGCTAAGCTTGGTGGTATACATGCTCGCTATTTTGAGTTCATTGGTTTTTTGGTCAACATTTACTTCAATAAACCTTTGCTTTGTATTCGATATTTTTTCTTTGTTGAGTCCTATCGCATCAATGGTTCTGTCCATTGAAACTAAAAATGACAGCTCACCATTATCTCTTTCGAATGGCTTTACCTCTCTAATTTTAAATTTGAAACTTGCATCCTTGAAAAAAAACTCAATATCCTTAAGATAAGCAGTGATGTCTTTATTGGTAATAACTTTTCTATCCAACAATAAGTCGTCCTCTACCTGTACTTTACTGTCACGAAAAATTTTCATGTAGCTTTCTCTAATGACTACATCTTTATCTCGCGCAGGTGTATCTTTACTACCAACAGTATTTAGAAAATATTCTAAGAATTTAACCTGATCTTCAACTTTCTGGCCAAGATCTTTGATCTCCGATTTGTTGTAGCCGGCAATATCTTGGCTCAGTGCAAAGGTAGAACTGCCAAGAAAAATTATTAAAAACAGGAACAGAGGACTATTTCTGGTCATAGATGTATCTGAGTATAGATTCTTTGTCGCCAGGTTTCAATCTAACCAAATTACCGATTAGCCAACCTGTATTGAACCCTGGTCTGTTGAATTGATTCAATTCAAAATACCAGTTATTAATCTGGAAGAAATGAAACTTCACATCATTGATTGTTTCAAATTTGATGCTACCTTTTTTCATTTCGTATAAAAAAAGCGTTAAATAGTCAGGAGAGTATTCTTTTGGAGTATAAGCTTCAGGGGTATCAGAGTCTTGAAAAGCCTTCCTAAGGTTCATAAAACCTAGTTCGTGGCTTAATGGATGTAAAAACCCCTTGGAATCACCTTCAGGCTTTTTGAAAATATCTTTAAATGGCTCAAATACCACTTTGTCAATTACCCATTCATAGCCTAAACCTTCAGGTTGTATTTTCAAAAATAAAGTTACGTCTTCTCTCTTACCCTTGTAGGTGAAAATAGCACTTACTTCTGCAAACCAGTCTTCCCTATGGAAATGTATATACTGAGGATAATTTTCAGAGAGGATTTCATTTAGAAACTGTTTTTTGGTCTCAGAGTCTACCGAAGATGTCTCATTATCAAACAGAATGCTAATGAATTTCCCTCTCAGTTCTCGGTCTCTGTATAATGGGTCACCTTCGTAATAGCGCTTATCCCCTTCGACAGATTCTTCAGCGTTAAAACGCCTAAAAAATTGATTTACTTGTTTGGTGGAAGCTGCAAACCTTCCGTCATCCTTTGGTTGGCCGGGGCTGTATAAGCCTTGCCCCGGTGCCAACTCTAAGGATAATATTGTTACTAAAACTAGTAGGATTAATTTTCTCATGCTGAGGTTTCGGTCACTCTAATATCACCAAGCATCACATCCCAGAACTCAATAGTTCTACCTGCGATCTGAGTTTGTTTTTTCTCTACATAAATGGTGATATCTTTTTTGGTGGTATCTCTGTAGTTCAAGCCACTTTCTAAAGAAGTACCTTCAAATCTTTGATACACAGTAACAACACCTACATATTTTCCATCAGGCTGTCTTTCAAGATCTGAAATGTAGTGGATATCATACCAAGTAATGTTTACTCTATCATAGTTAAGCGCCATCAATCTTTCGAAGTATCTTCTTACTTTGTAGTAAGCGATTTCTCTTCTGCTCAACGAAGAAACACCCATTTCAGCATCAGGAGCAAAAAGCTCTTCAGCTCTGTCCATTACTCTGTTTGCTTCAGAAAACTGAGTTTCTTTACTTCCAATGATAGAAATGTATTTTGACAAATCTTTTACTTTTTCCAAAGCTAAAGAATCAATCGCTTGCTTTCTTGCTGGACTGATGTTGTCTGACTGGGCTACGGATACAACTGTAGTTGCAAAAAACAACAACAGGAATAACTGGATATATTTTTTCATGGTGATTTTTATTTCAGAATTATTTTTTTCTACGAAGTTCAAGCTCAGAGACCCTACCGTTGTTGTCAAGTCTGATGTCAGAGATGAAATTTAAATTTTTCTTAGTGTCTTTCAAATAATTAAGGTATTTGGCGATGGTTGTTGGTTCATCATAATCCTTAATTCCATTCTCTTCATGAATGACAATCAAAACCGGAGTTTCTTGGTTCGAAAACATTCCCATTGCTTCTGAAATTGTTCTGTTTGCCGCATCTACGTTAGATGAATTAGAAACGCTGTTAAAATAGTTTTCCAATTTACCAACAGCTACCTCTTCCGCAGAAGGTTGTGGCTGTTCCGGTGCAGGCGCTGGAGCTGGCTCTTCAACCGGTGCAGGTTCTGGCGCGGCTACAACTTTCTTTTTGCTTTTACAAGCTCCCATTGCTAACATGCAGAACAAGGCTAATGTCAACAACTTGCTCAGGGGTGATTTGATTGTTCTTTTTTTCATTTTTTGATCTTGTTGTTTTATTGTTTTTGCTGATCGATTCCACAAAAAGCAAAAAGCATTCCATAGAATCTGTTTTACTGGATCAATTAAGGATTTTTAATTTCTTTAACTTACAATAAGCTATTTCGTTTTTTTTCCTCGACCAACGGCGCAAATGTAAATGAAAATTCCTGTTATTTTCACAATGGAAATTCAAGGAAATTAAATTTATTTTTTCATTTGAGAAAGTCTTGATGAAATTCGGGTCAATACTGCTTTTTGAGCAGCATTTTATTAATTAAATATCTCTTTTAATTTATTTTCCAAAGACTGTCCTCTAAGGTCCTTTGCTATAATTTTACCTTCAGGATCAAGCATATACGTTGCTGGTATTGCATTAATTTGATAGATCGAAGCTGCCTCTGAATTGAAATATTGAAGATCGGACACGTGAGTCCAAGTAAGGTTGTCATCTGCTATAGCTTTTACCCATGCTTCTTTAGTTCTATCCAAGGAAACTCCAAAAACTTCAAAGCCTTGATCTTTGTATTCGTTGTAAAGCCTTACAACATTTGGATTTTCTTCTCTACATGGTCTACACCAAGCAGCCCAGAAGTCAATCAAAACATACTTTCCTTTTAAATCAGACAAGTTGACCACATCTCCATCAGGGTTGGGCAGTGAAATTTCAGGAGCCGGCTGCCCGACTGCTAAGACTCTCATCTCTTCCAATTGATTTGAAAGTGTTTGAACTTGTTGGAAATTCGGATATTTTTCGGCCATTTTTGAAACCGTCTCATCAAGAAACTCAAAATCTGATTTTGGGTTGATCATAGCAAATGACTGTAAAGCTGCAAAACTACCATTCATTCCTCTTACAAGTTCTTTTACCTTCTCTGCATGATTTTGCTCCAATTCCATGGCATCTTGCTGAATCTGCTTAACTTTTTCCTGATCTCTGGCTTTCATCGCTTCCATGTACACACCATTAAGGTAATTGATAGTACCTTGATATTCTGCCATCAAATCATTGATTTGCTGTACATACTGGGAATCTTCTGAACCACTTATCTCAAGACTTGTATCATCTGCAAAATTGTAGGTAATCTGGGCATCTTGATCATAAAGTGCCAATTTCACCTCTTTACTGCCCATAAGGTTGAGCAAATAAAAACCTGGTCCCTCTAATTTGAGCTCATATTCAAATTTTCCTGTGTTGTTGACAGGTATTTCTGCTACTTGTTCTGGTGTATCTTCATTGATGTATGATAACACTAATTGGCCTTGAGGTACATTTTCGAGCTTACCTGATATTTTAACAGTTCCATCAAACTCTCTTGTATCACTTTCCCCACAAGCCAAGAGAAATGATATGCCAAGCAAAAGCATCATAAAATTTTTAATCTTCTTCATAAAAATCAATTATCTAATATTTCCGACAATAATTTAGTAGCTACTTTAGGATCTGCCTTTCCTTGGGACTTTTTCATTACTTGTCCCATAAACATTCCCATAAGACCTTTTTTCCCTGATTTATATTCAGCGACTTTGGCTTCATTTTCGGCCAAAACGCTATCAACAATAGGTTTCAAACTTCCCTCGTCACTTTCTTGGATCAAGTTGAGCTGTTGGGCGATTTCTAAAGGAGTTTTATCCTTGTTTTGAAGCATCTCCGGATACACTTTTTGAGAGGCTACCGAGAAACTCACTTTACCATCATCTATCAAGGCTATCAAGGAGGCTAGCTTTTCAGGACTTATTGGAAAATCCTCAATATGCAGCGTCAATTCATTTAAATACGATTTCACAGGCCCCATCATCAAGTTGGAAGCTGCTTTATAGTTGTTGGTATGGGTACACAATGTTTCAAAAAACAAAGCAATTTCCTTACTATCCGTCAAGACACCTGCATCGTACTCTGGTAATCCAAATTCATGGACAAACTTGTGGTGCAACTCCCTTGGCAATGAAGGCATGGCTATTTTGATACTTTCCAACCATTCCTCTGAGACTACCACAGGGCTAAGGTCAGGCTCAGGAAAATACCTGTAATCATTCAAATCTTCTTTGGTACGCATACTTGCTGTA
Source organism: Mongoliibacter ruber (assembly GCF_003003005.1). Lineage (GTDB taxonomy): Bacteria > Bacteroidota > Bacteroidia > Cytophagales > Cyclobacteriaceae > Mongoliibacter > Mongoliibacter ruber. The sequence goes on along the minus strand of NZ_PVTR01000007.1, from coordinate 278,114 downwards.
GTGCCCGTAGTTGCATCAAAGGTTCTGGTTTCAGATATGATCTCCACTCCTTTTTCCATCAAATCTATCTGTCTTTCAAACTCATGTTCGATGGCTCTAGATACGTTTCTAAAAGAGTTCATGTTTTTGACCTCAACTTTTTTGCCAAGTTCTTCAGCTCCTTTCAGCCTTATTGAAATATTAGCATCACATCTCAGTGAGCCTTCTTCCATATTACCATCACAGATATCGAGGTATCTGACGAGTTTTTTCACCTCTACCAGAAAGGCGTAAGCTTCTTCGGAAGACCTCATGTCTGGTTCAGAAACAATTTCAATTAGAGGAACTCCGGCTCTATTAAAATCCACCAAGGTATCTACCTCTCCGGCAAGGTGCATGGATTTTCCTGCATCCTCTTCCATATGTATTCTTGTGAGGGCTATTGATTTTTTGACACCATCAGCAAGTGTGACTGGCACTTCACCACCTACACAGATAGGCCCTTTGTCCTGCGTGATCTGATACCCTTTGGGCAGATCAGGGTAAAAGTAATTTTTTCTTGCAAAAATGTTTTTTCTCGTAATTTCTGAATTGCAAGCTAAACCCATTTTAATGGCAAATTCCACAGCCTTTCTGTTGACTTTAGGCAAAGTACCTGGATGGCCTAGCGTCAATACCGACACCTGGGTATTCGGTAAGCTTCCATATTCCGTAGAATCGGTCGCATACATTTTGCTTTTTGTGATCAATTGAGCGTGGACTTCAAGCCCTACTACTAATTCGTATTTATCTTTAATTTCTGCTGAAAGCATATTTGTATTCTAAAATAGTTGAAAACATAAGTCAAAAATGGATGCAAAATCCACTAAAACCAAATTGATTTACTTAAAAGGCTTTAAGACCCAAACAATTCCTCCGCCTTTGTGATAACATTTGCTAAGCCTGATAGGTTTTTTCCCCCTGCCGTTGCGAAGAAAGGTTGACCACCTCCCCCACCTTGAATTTGTTTGGCCAATTCCCTTACAGCATTTCCGGCATTGAATCCCTTTTCTTTCACAAGCGATTCTTCTATGATTACTGCGATTTGGGGCTTGCCCACTATATCTGCTGCCAAAACTACCACTACGTTTGCCACTTCATTTTTCAATTCGAAAGCCAGTTTTTTCAAAGCATCTGCATTTGGTAATGCTACTTCTGCCGCTATAAAATTATAGCCATTCACTTCTTTCACTACTTTGATTAATTCTTGCTTAATGGCTACAGCTTGCCTTGCATGGAGATTTTCGATTTCTTTCTTGAGTTCATTTCTCTCTACCAACAAAGATTCAACTGACTTTTTGAGGTCTTTGGGACTTTTCAACAACTCCTGAATTTCTGAGATGAGCTTAATTTGATCATTGACATATTGTTCAGCTGAACTTGCTGTTATCGCCTCAATTCTTCTCACACCTGCAGAAATCGAACCTTCAGAAACGATTTTCAAAAGACCTATTTCCCCCGTGGCTTTTACATGAGTCCCCCCACACAATTCCACTGAAAAATCTTTATCAAAAGTAATCACGCGTACAAAATCACCATATTTTTCACCAAACAACGCTGTAGCTCCTTGTGCTTTGGCATCTTCGATCGGAACATTTCGCTGTTCATTTAAATGAATGTTTTCTCTGATCTTGGCATTCACTATCAGTTCTACCTGTGCAATTTCATCCTCAGTCATTTTCGCAAAATGCGAAAAATCAAACCTCAACAAGTTTTCATTGACCAAAGAGCCTTTTTGTTGAACATGCTCCCCAAGAACCTTTTTTAGAGCCGCATGTAATAAATGCGTGGCGGAATGGTTATTCATGGACGCCTTTCTTTTGAAAACATTCACTTCTGCAAGAAATACTTCACTTGGATCAGAAGGAATCCTGTCTACGAAATGGACAATAAGGTCATTTTCTTTTTTGGTATCCAAGACTTTAATGGTTTCACTATCAGATTTCAAAGAACCTTGATCTCCTACCTGTCCGCCACTTTCTGCATAAAACGGTGTCTTGTCTAAAACAACTTGGAAACGGTCACCCTTTTTATCTTTTATAGACCTGTATTTTATAATAGAACTTGAAGCCGATAAATGATCATAACCAACAAACTCAACAGCCTCATCACTCTTTACCAAGACCCAATCACCTGTTTCTTGTTCAGCTGCAGCTCGAGACCTGTTTTTTTGGATTTCCATTTCAGTTACAAAACCTTTTTCGTCTACTGAAAGTCCATTTTCTCTTGCGATCAAAGAAGTAAGGTCCAGGGGAAAACCATAGGTATCATACAACTCGAAAGCCGTTTTACCTGGAATGACAGAAGAATTTGCGTTTGCTAATTCCTCTTTGATTTGTTCAAGTTTTTTGAGCCCATTATCCAAAGTCCTTAGAAAAGAAGCTTCCTCTTCCATGATTACTTTGGCAATAAAATCTTGCTGTGCTGACAATTCAGGAAATATTCCTCCAAAATTATCCGCTAATAAGGGCATCAATTCAAAAAGAAATGGTTTTTGAAACCCTAAGAAAGTATATCCATACCTCACAGCCCTTCTCAGAATTCTTCGAATTACATAACCTGCCTTATTATTAGACGGAAGCTGCCCATCAGCAATTGTAAACGCAATCGCCCTGATGTGATCTACCACTACCCTCATGGCAATATCTATTTTTTCATCTTTGCCATAAGAAATACCCGATTTCTCTTCAAGTACATTGATGAAAGGCATAAAAATATCTGTATCATAATTGGATGACTTATTTTGAATAGCCCTTACTAGCCTTTCAAAACCCATCCCAGTATCCACATGTTTGGCTGGCAAATCCTTCAATGATCCGTCAGAAAGTCTGTTGAACTGCATAAATACAAGGTTCCATATTTCTATAACCTGAGGATGGTCATTATTGACTAGCCCATAGCCATCAAGCATTTTTCTTTCCTCATCCGGCCTGAGGTCAATGTGGATTTCAGAACAAGGACCACAAGGGCCTGTATCTCCCATTTCCCAAAAATTATCTTTTTTATTTCCAAAAAGTATCCTGTCTTCAGGCACAATATTTTTCCAAATGTCAAAAGCTTCAATGTCCTTACCTAGGCCATCTCCATCATCCCCACCAAAAACTGAAACGTATAGTCTTTGCTTAGGCAGGTCATATACTTCAGTCAAAAGTTCCCATGCCCATTCTATAGCTTCCTTTTTGAAATAGTCACCAAAGGACCAATTTCCAAGCATTTCAAACATGGTGTGATGGTAGGTATCAACACCAACTTCCTCTAAATCATTGTGTTTACCTGAAACTCTTAAGCACTTCTGACTGTTGGCCACTCGTGAAGCCTTTGCCTGCTCGTTGCCTAAAAAGAAATCCTTAAACTGATTCATACCTGCATTGGTAAACATCAGCGTGGGATCGTTTTTGACAACAATTGGGGAAGAAGGGACGAATTGATGTTGCTTGGATTTGAAAAACTCAATAAAAGTACTTCTGATTTGTTTGGCTTCCATGTAAGCTTTTGAGTATGTTCGGATTCTATTGATTATTAATTATCTTTGCGGACTTCGAAGCTTAACCCCCCAAGCCCTTAAGGGCTACAAAATTATAAGAATTAGCCTGCAAATTGTAATGAGTAGAATAAAATATTACTACGACCCTAAAACCTGTAAATACGAAAGATACCAGAGAAGCAAGTGGGACACACTTCTCAACAGTCTGGGCTTTTTGTCTTTGGCATCTGTATTGGCCATTGTGTTTATCATCGTTTTCAACCTTTATTTTGATAGCCCTAAGGAGCTTATGCTCAAAAGGGAGAATAAAGAGTTGAAGTTGTACTACAGCCTCATGGAAGAAGAGGTCGGGAAAATGAATGAAATGTTGGCTGATTTACAGTCTCGAGATGATAACCTTTATAGGATAATATTTGAATCAGAACCCATTGCGCCTGAAATCAGAATGGCTGGTGTAGGCGGGACCGACAAATACAAAGAGATCCGGGAGAAGGGACTGAATCAGGAAAAACTGATCATTTCGCTGAATTCTAAAATAGATGCACTAAAAAGACAGATGTATGTACAGTCTGTTAGCTACGATGAAGTAACAGAACTTGCATTGAGAAAAGAAGAGTATTGGTCTTCTATACCAGCTATACAGCCTGTATTGAATGAAAACTTAAACCTTCTCGCTTCGGGTTATGGAATGAGATTACATCCTATCCTTAAGGTAAGAAAAATGCATAGCGGAGTAGATTTTGCAGCTCCAAAAGGAACTCCTATCTATGCCACAGGAGATGGCATTGTAAAAAGTGTTACCACAGTTTTTGGAGGATATGGAAAGCATATTGAAATCGATCATGGTTTTGGATTTGTGACTCGTTACGCGCACATGAATGATTTCATGGTGAGAAAGGGACAGAAAGTAAAAAGAGGAGATCAAATCGGAACTGTAGGAAACACAGGTTCTTCTACTGCCCCACACGTACATTATGAAGTAATCAAAGACAACAAGTTTGTCAATCCTGTTCAATATTTCTTCCAAGACCTGACGCCGGAGGAATTTGATAAAATCCTTGAATTGGCATCAAAGGAAAACCAATCACTTTCTTAAAGATGGTTGTTCTTTTATAAAAAAAGTCCGTGGCAGATCGCTGTCACGGACTTTTTGTTTTTGAATCATTTCATCAAACTATATTGTGAAGTTTGATTTTATTGAAAAGTGTCTTTCTATCTATGCCCAATTGCTTGGCAGCTTTTGTTTTATTGTATTGATTTTCCAACAGTGCTTTTTTGATGGCTTCGGCTTCAGCTTGAGCAGCTATAAGCTTTAAGTCCACAGGCTCCTCATTATCTTTGGTTTTAGTGGACTTGAATGCTACTCCTGAATGTGATTCTGCATCTTCTTTGAAAGAAAACTTATGTGCATGCACTATTTCGTGGGGAATAGCTGAAATATTGACTTCATCACCATCAGAAAGAAGTAGCGATCTTCTGATAATGTTTCTCATTTCCCTCAAGTTACCTGGCCATTCATATTGTGTAAACAGTTCTGCAACTTCATCAGAAAACCTTTCAACGCTTTTGTTCAATTCCTTATTGGCTGACTTTAAAAAATGTTCAGCAAAGAGCAAAATATCCTTTCCCCTTTTTCTAAGAGGTGGGACGCTAATTATAAATTCATTAAACCTGTAAAAAAGATCTTCTCTGAATTTGCCTTTACTCACAGCATCCTTAAGGTTTTCATTGGAGGCAACCAATATTCTTACATCAATACTTTTGTCTTTTACGCCCCCTATCCTCCTCAATTTTTTTTCCTGCACCAGCCTGAGCAAACCTACTTGGATATCATAGGAAAGGTTACCTATCTCATCCAAAAAAATAGTACCGCCATCGGCCAATTCAAACTGACCTTCTTTGGCAGCCATAGCTCCTGTAAATGCTCCCTTCTCGTGTCCCCAAAGCTCACTGCCTGCAAGATCTCTTGTCAAAGCGCCACAGTCAATGGCAATAAATGGTTTGTCTTTTCTTTGACTTAAATTATGTATTGTCCTTGCAATATTTTCCTTCCCAGCACCACTCTCTCCATAAATAATCACAGAGAAATTGGTTGGTGCAACCAAAGTCACCTCCTTGAGGAGATTTTTGGAAGCAGGTCCTTTTCCCCAAATATATTCTTCCTCATCCTGATAAGGACTTTCGGGTTGTTTGTCTTTTTTTATAGGTGCTTTTTCTTCTACATTTTGAGTGGGTGAAGGAGCCTTCATAGCCCTATCGATCAAACTCAGAATTTCATCCGGAATGAGTGGTTTGACTACATAGTCAAATGCGCCTTTTTTCATAACCTCTACTGCTATCCTCACATCCGAGTATCCTGTGATGATAGCCAGTTTTGTTTGGGGAGAAATTTTTTTGACTTCTTGGAGTATTTCAGGGCCTTCAATATCCCTTAGTTTAAAATCACAAAGAATGAGGTCAAATTTATTTTTTTTAACCAATTCTATCCCATTTGAACCGCTCATTGTAGTCTCCACCTCATGACCTTTTTTGGAAAGAAACCGCTTAAGCAAATTACAGATATCGAGGTTATCGTCTATTACTAATATTTTAGCCATAAATACAGAATTAAATCAAACAATAATTTGGTCGATTTCAGCCAGAGAAAAGGGTTTACTGAGAAACGCCAAGGCACCTTGGGATTTTGCTATGCTTCTCATTTTCCCATGATCAAAAGCACTCATCATAATTACAGTTAAACTTGGATAAGTGTCTTTTAAATGTGGAAGGCTTTCCAGACCGTTGCCGTCTGGTAGATTGACATCTAAAAATAAAAAATCAGGATCAATTTTTTCCAATTGATTCTTTCCTTCAGAAAGGTTTATGGCCGTATGAACCTCAAAACCCCTTCTTTTAAGAAATCTTGATAACAAATTTAATATGCCTATCTCATCATCAATAATCAAAATTACCCCTTTTCCCATCTGGCTATCACAACTTGTTTTTCTCCCTATTAGTTATTTTTCAACAATCAAAGATTAATTATTACCAAAAACAAATAATTTATAATTTTAAACATAACCAAAAGACAGAAGTAATCTCTGCCTCTTGGTTTAGTTTTTGTCAAAGCAAATAATGCTACTTGATTCAGATGCCCAGCTATACCCTTCTGCCGGAAATTACTCTGAATAGGATTGCTATGATTGCTAGTACTAGCAAAATGTGTATCAATCCACCTACACTGTAAACAAAAGCACCGAAAATCCATCCGATAACCAAAATCAAAGCAATTAAATACAATAAATTTCCCATGTTTTAAATATTTAAAGTTTAAATAATATTTTCCAGAAAAATTTCAAACTTTATGCCTATTGAGCTAAAAGTCAATTTAGGGCTCTCAGGCACCTCTTCTAAAATATACCTCCGTCAGGTTCAAGATTTTCGGGGAATAGAAGCCCCACATTGCGTACTATTATTTTATTTGATTAGTAATTATGGACAAAATTAAGTCATTTACCATCCTCACTTTGGTGTTGATCATCCTTACCGGACTGATTTCTATTTACACTTTACACCGTATCAATCATATTCAACATGTAAGTAGAATAACAGATGAGATGGTTGCCCACACAAACGACATACATAATAGAGTACTTGAGAATGAAATTGCAATTCTAAGCTTTGCCACCACTTTTGATTCCACTTTTCTTGACAGCATGCAGGAAATTGAATCTTACATTTACAAAAAAATTGATAGCCTCAAAGAACTGTCTCTTGAAATCGACCAAGGAATGGAGGGGATTGATTCTATAAGAGTTTTGATTGAAGGTCGAAGGCAAACATTCCAAAACTCATTGAACTCACATCCTGACTATGAAGGGTACCTAAGCTATGTAAGGGAAAACCGAAAAGAGAATTTCCTGAAGTTTAGTCAAAGGATAAAAATCCAGAACAATTTGATACTTGAAAAACACCAACGTTCTATTCAAGAAAAAGAGCAAGGATTGATCAATAACCTCAACGTACTTTCAATAATTATTTTTGCAGTAGTAGCCATCGCGATTATGGCGGTGATTCTAAGTTTCAACGCATTTTCAAGGTATAAAAACAAACAGGAAGAAAGTACCAAACAATTGGCCGAATACAAAGAACTGTTAGAAGAACAGGTCAATCAATTAAACATTTCCAACAAAGAATTAGAGCAATTTGCTTATGTAGCCTCTCATGATCTTCAAGAACCTTTAAGGAAAATCACCTCATTTAACGACCTGTTGCAGGAACAATACAAAGACACTTTGGAAGGTGAGGGAAAACTATATTTAGAGCGCATCGCATACGCTGCAAACAGGATGAGAAAGTTGATCACAGACCTTTTGGAATACAGTCGGGCAGGTAGACATAAAGAGGAGGAAGGTCATCTCCAACTGTCTGAAGTGGTTGAGGAAGTACTGGATGACCTTTACATCTTGGTAAAAGAAAAGAATGCCCAAATAAAGATGGGGCAACTCCCAAGAGTATGGGGTTCATACATGGACTGGAGAGCTGTTTTCCAAAACCTAATCAGCAATGCTATCAAATTTTCAAAACCAGAAACCCCTCCTACTATTCAAATATATGCAGAAACCGCTCCTTATGATTTGGTCAAAAAACATATTGAAGAACCTGACCAAAAAATACAATATTATCACATTACGGTAAGTGATAATGGAATTGGATTTAATCAGGAATATGCTGACAAAATTTTTGTTATTTTCCAGAGACTATATGGCAAAGATATCTTTGAAGGAACTGGTATTGGATTGGCTATTTGCAAAAAGATCTTTGAAAAAATGGAAGGTGTAATCTATGCAGAATCAGAAGAAGGTAAAGGAACCACCTTCCATATGATCTTCCCTGATTACCAAGGATAATCTTAAAAGAATACATGAATACCAAATAGAATCATATCAAAACTCTGATTTATTGTCAGAATTGTACTGGTAATTCAATTAGTTTCATTTACACTCAAACACATTTCAAAAGATAAATTTTTATCTTAAAAATACAAACAATCATAAATTACTCTCTAAAATTAAAATTACAAATATACTTATACCAAAAATATTTTTCTTAACTTTGTAAGTATCTGCCATTTTCTATAACCCGCACCACAACATGAAAACTGAAAAAGTAATCAATATTTTAGTAGCTGAGGACGATATCGATGATAGACTTCTTATCACAAAGGCTTTCAAAAAATCATTCGATAAAGCCAATCTTATATGTGTAGAGAATGGAGAAATCTTGCTTCAATACTTAAAAAGAGAAGGTAAATATAAAGATGAGGCGAAATATCCCTTTCCAAACCTCATTCTCCTGGACCTAAACATGCCAAAAAAAGATGGCAGAGAGGCTTTGGTGGAAATCAAGTCAGATTTGGACTTGAAAAAAATCCCTGTTATCATTTTTACTACTTCCCAACTTGAAGATGATATAAAAATCACCTATACTAGTGGAAGCAATAGTTATATCACCAAACCAGGAACTTTTGACGGATTACTATCCGTAGGCAAGGAACTTGAGACTTATTGGGGTAGAACTGTAGTGTTGCCGGATTAAAAGGCGCACCATATATTGATTTCTATGGAGGTAAGTAAAAAAACAGTCTTGTATGTAGATGATGACGCTGACGATTTTTTATTGGTCGACAAGATGCTTAAAAGTTATAAGCACATGGATTTTGAGTTGACCCATGCAAGGAGCTTTAGCCAAGCAAAAGAATACCTCAAAGACTGCTTTGACGCTTATCTGGTAGATTACAGATTGGGTTCTGAATCTGGTTTAGAGGTTTTGAGTTTGATAAAAAAGCAGAAAAAGCATGCTCCTGTCATCATTCTTACAGGTCTTCAAAATGGTCAGATAGACAATCAGGCTATGGAGTCTGGCGCATCTGATTACTTGGTAAAGGGTGGCTTTGATGCTCAAATGCTCGGTAGAACCATTAGGTATGCCATAAGAGATGCTGAACTGCATGAAAGCTTGGATCTTGCCGGACGTAAGTTCAAAAACATTTTTGAAAGAGCAGCAGATCCAATTGTTCTCGTCAATCAGGATTCACTTGTGATCGACTTCAATCCTTCTTTTCTTCAAAAATTCAGCTACAATCCTGTAGAAAATGATTTTCACGCTTTATATTTCATTGATATTTTGGTTGAAAAAGAGGATAAAGTTTTCCTAAGAAATATCCTTCATAGCAATACAGATGTCTTGGATTTTGAGGCCAACATAAAAGTTAGCCCTGAGCAAAGTATTATTGCTTTGATTTCTGTGGTAATACACGAAACCAATAAGGAACTGTATCAGATCATGATCAAAGACCTGACAGAGTTGAAAATCAAAGAAGAGGAACTGTATAACCTTAGGAGATTTTCATCTACCGGAAGGATCGCCAGACTCTTGGCACATGAGGTAAAAAACCCATTGACCACCATACTCCTTTCCGCTGAACAGCTAGGTTATGAATTACCTGAAAACATAAGGGTAGAAAGTGGAGATTTGATTGACACTATTAAAAAAAATTGCACCCGAATCAACCATCTCATTACCGAATTGTTGGAATCGACCCGATTTACAGAATTAGAGGCTAAAAAATACCCCCTTAACCAACTATTGGAAGAAGCCATTGAAGAGGTCGAAGAAAGAATTCAATTGAAAAATATCAAGCTTGTAAAGCAACTTTCTTCGGAAATTGGAGACGTAAACGTTGATGTTGAAAAAGTCAAGATAGCTTTTGTCAATATATTGGTCAATGCAATTGAGGCCCTGGACCATGATTATGGCATGTTGAGGGTCAAGTCTGCTGTTAAGAACAATAAATGCCAGGTGGAAATTTCAGATAATGGTGTAGGAATTCCTCAAGATAAGCTTGACAGACTTTTCGAACCTTTTTACACCAGCAAATCAACAGGTTCGGGACTCGGGCTTACCAATACTCAGAATATCATTTACAGTCATGGTGGTACTATCCGGGTCCAAAGTAAGGAAGGAATGGGGACCACATTTTTTATAGCATTGGATTGTGTGTAACAAAGATTTTTAAACATGGATTTAATTATCCGTAATTATGCCACCAATCAAATAAACGATGGTTTTTTGGCTAACGGATACTTATAGATGTTTAGTTTAATGGTTCGAAATCAAAGGTTAGTTTTATTGTTTAGATTCTACGGTTTTGAAAAAACGGAATACATATATCAAAAAAAAAGAAGGTTATCCACGCATGAATAACCTTTCTTTTTTATTAGTAAAAATATAAATCACTCTTAAAAAAATCACCCAATCCTATCTTTAAAAACCTTATCCTTCAAGGTCAGCTTTAATCTTTTCATACCTACTTCTCACATTATCACCGAGTTTTTCGGTATTCTTTTCCAACCATTCCCAGCTGTCTTTAGCACCTTCTTCTATATCATCTAGAGTTCTTTGTCCACTTCTTTGGGTATTGGCTGTGGTACTTTCCCACCAAGCTTCTACATTGGACATATGCCTCTCGGCGTCTTCTTCCATTTTTGCAGTCTTGGTCCTGGCTTCAACTTTGGCCTCTTCATATCTTTCCTCTAGGTCATTCCACTCTTCTCTGGCGTCTTGACTGGCATTTTGATAGGAGGATTCCACATTGGCCACCAATTGGTTATACCTCCTATCCAATACAGTCCAGTTATGATTCGCTTCTCTATTGACGGCAGTTTCTACACTGTCAACAAAATTCTCCAATTCATCTACTCTTTGTTCTTGTTGTTCCGTATTGCCACTTTGGTCGCAAGAAACAACCATAAACAAGCCTACTCCCAATCCAAGTAAAATAGCGTTAGTTCGTTGCATGATAAATATTATTTGATTGAACAAAAGTTTATTTAATTAAACTTTTGCAAAGGAGGTTCCACAAGTAAAAAACAATCACTAATCAAAATCAATACACCTCAAACACCTGTTTTTCAGTGTTTTAAAAAATAATAGATATTACAATATAAATAATCCTTATTCTTTTATTGAGAGACTATTCCACAAACATTGGAAAATGTACCCCAAATTAAAGCAAGTTAAAAAATGAAATGAGCAAAATCTGAAATGAATTTAACGCAAATCGGTATCAATTACATTTCACATCCATGAAAAAAGAGAGAGCTCCTGGGATTGGAACTCTCTCTTTTAATGCAAAAGACATTTAGTCTTTGGGTGCTTTCCAAAAATTGACAGGCATGATTCCTTATCAATTACTTCTTTCCGAACCATTACTACTCCAAGCGCCTGATTCTTTTATTTCCTCTTTGAAGGTGACTCCCCCTTTGATACCAAAGTCCAGGGTACGAATTGGGAACGGAATCATGATATCATTTTCATCAAAGGCCTTTTTAAGCGCCTTAATAGCATAGTTTTTTGCCCCCACAAATGCTTTGTTTTCCCGAGTATAATCCAACCAAATATTAGCTGTAAAATCAATAGAACTATCACCAAACTCTACCCAATGCAAGGTAATATCCTCGTTTTGAATTCTACCGGGAGTGTCTTGCAGAGCCTGCATCACGATTTTTTCTACTTTGTCCAAATCGTCACCATAACTCACTCCACATGCTACTCTGAGCCTTCTTTGACCGGATTCTGTAAAGTTGGTAAAGTCGTCCTCAAACAAAAACCGATTGGGAACATAGACGATTGGTCCATCAAAGGTTTTTATTTTGGTAATCCGAAGATTGATGTCCACCACATTTCCCATGGTCCCATTTTTGGCTTCAATCACATCTCCAATAGCAAAAGGCTGATTGAAAGTGATGTAAATACCTGACATAAAATTGGCCGCGGTATCCTGGAATGCAAAACCAAGTGCCAGACCCAAAATACCAAAACCTGCTAGAATGGAGGCTACAGTTCCTGACAGGTTCAATATAGACAATGATACCACCAAGGCAACCACAAACACTGCAATGTAAAGTATCCTACTTAGAAACCCTGTAATCGTCTTATCCACATGGAATTTAGTGAGTTGTTTTTTAGAAAAATTCTTGACCACTTTAGCGGCCAATAGTCCAAGAAATATCACCAAAACTGCCAAAGCTAGGTTAGGCAGTAGTCGGACCATTGCTACGGCCCATTCCTCAAGCTTATCTATCAATGCATTCAATAATTCTCCAGTACTCATTATCGTTATTGTTTAAATTTAACATTTATTCGCTGCCACCAACTGATTGAAAATTGATGGCATTTTCTAATTCCTTTTCATAGGCCTCGATAAAAGCATTTCGTAAAAGGTTGAAAACAGCCTGCCAAGTATCTGTCTCCATGTCCTCCATGTGACCACTTACTTCTACCCTCGAAGCAATTTTTTCTTTTTTGGGATTTTCCAGTATGCCACCTACCAAATCTGCCAATGCTGAATATATTTTTTCGGGTAAATTTTGATCCTCGGCATTCTTTTCAACCTCAAAGTCTTCAATGATTGGTTTTACGTAGCCAGCAATTTCTCCATTTTCAGCAGCCATTTCCGAATACATATTTAGACGTCCATCCTTTAATTCAAGGCTGGCGTAAGCTTCAAAAAAATCATTGAAACGAACTAAATCAAAGTTTTCAATCTCTAGATTCATATCAAAATCAGGGTATTCTTTTAAAATATTGACTTTCATATTGAAATTCAGTTGTCCGTCACCCATCGCTTTTGAATTGATCTCTACATAGCCTGGCAGAGCTTCTTCTTCATTTTCAACATTACTTAAGTTGGTAGCCTCGAGATTGAAATCATCTAAAAACACTTCTACAGCTGGTTCAACTGTTGGGTCTCTATAGGCTATAGTTGCCTTGTGAATTGTCAGATGATTTATATCAATTGGACTCATTTCTTGAAGTGCTTCAGCAAATTTGACCCTAGATTCTTCGTCCGTATCATCCTTCAACACAGTGAAATTGATCTCTGGAGAGTCAAGGTGAATTTCAGAAACGATATGCCCTTTAAACAAAGCTTTCCAATCTATTGAAAAATCCATCTGGGGAAGATGTATCATCGGTACTTCAGGCTCCTCTGACATTTCCTCATAAATTGTAAGACCATTGATTCCAAAAGAACCAGCAATCAATAACATGGAAACCCCATCAATTGAAGCATGGTAACCCTCAATTTCATCGAGTTGCTTGTTGATGTAATGCTTGGCAATAAATGGCAAACTCATTCTTACAACTACCAAAAAAAGCAGGACTGAACCAATGATGATATATGTTCTTTTAAATTTCATATCAATAGTATTATTCTTCTTTATAATCAATTCCTTTCTTTACAACTCGCTCCTTTTCTTCGACTATAAGGGCATGTCGAGAAGGAATAACCTCGTATCCATATTTTTCAGCAAAAACCCTGGTAAATGCTGTTCCATAAAATAAAATAAGGCATGAGTATGATACCCATAACAGCACCAAAACCACTGATCCTGCTGCTCCATAAGTGGATCCCGGATCTGAAACACTGAAATATATGCTGAGCAAAAATTTACCTATATTGAACAAAAGCCCTGTAATGATGCCCCCCAACCAAACTGTTCCGAAGGGAAGCCTTACATCTGGCATATATTTGAATATCAATACAAACAAGCATCCTAAAATAGCGGTACTGAATAAAAACTCCATTGCTTGAGCAAACACCACCAAGCCATGATCCCATATATTGGACAAATAGCCACTCATCATGGAAATGGCCGTAGAAGCAACAAAACTTATCATCAATAAAAACACTATAACCATCACAAAAGCAAGGCTGATTGCTCTGTCCTTTATGATTTTCCAATATCCGGCATTGGGGTCAATCTTGGCATTCCAAATCTCATTAATGCTGATTTGCAATTGATAAAAGACGCCTGTAGCCCCAAAAATCAAAACACCAACACCTATGATGCTGGCAAAAACAGTCCTCTTATCTTCCTGAGAGTTTTCTACTATTGCTGCAATTCCCTGTGCTGCACTAGCACCCAGGGCCATTTCAATCTGTTCACTTATTTCTCCTTCTACCAATTCATTGCCCCAAATTGCTCCCACAGTATTGATAACGACAATCAACAATCCTGGCAAGGACAAAACTGCATAGTAAGCTACTACTGCCCCGAGCCTCCAGGGGTTATTGGCATTCCAAATCTTAAAAGCTTCTAGAAGTAGTTTGGGAAGGTCGGCCAGTTTTGGCCAAATTCTCCGTTTCGGATGGTTTTCCATATTTTCATGTTTCACAGACTATCGATGGCTCTAAAAAGATCAAAATCTTTATTTTGAGCTGACCGCTTTGGAACAGGTTAAAATTTTTCTTAATAGACTGGAATAGAAAAGATGCAGGAATTAAGCCAAGTAACAATCTAAAAATTGATGATTGCCTAATTTTAATTAATCAAAGAGTAAACAATCAGATAACTAGATTTCCCCTTTACTATAAGGATTTTATTCTAATTGATTAATTTATTTCTTTACTCTTTTAAAAATTTTAATTCCCCAAAGTATGGACATAATTCCACAGATTACTAAAATCAAATTCAATAACACATCGTATAAAATATCCAAAACCCTATCATTTAAAGCTGTATTGGCATTTTTCAACTAAGTCCTTGCTTAGGGCACAGTTTATGGATAATGTTTAACGTAATTAAATTTTAACCTAAACTTTATAATCATGAGCGCTTTTGAAGACAAAATGAAAGGAAACTGGAACCAAATAAAAGGTAAATTGAAGCAACAATATGGTGAATTATCTGACGATGAATTGACATATGCTGAAGGTCAAGAAGATGAACTTCTTGGTAAGATTCAAAAGAAAACAGGAAAGTCAAAAGAAGAAATCAAAGGATTTATAGATAGTATATAAACCGATTTTTTTAGAATTAAACCCGGCAAAACTGTCGGGTTTTTTTTTGCCTTTTTGATTAATCTAGAATGGATATCCTATGGCAAAATTCAGCACCATATTTTCTCTCCTCCAATCTCCACTGCCAAACTCTAACCTATCCTGCCATCTGTTTTCCGGTTCAAGCCAAGGTTTCCGGACTGGCACGGCCAAATCAAATCTTAGCACAAACAGCTGTATATCGATCCTTAATCCAAATCCAGCACCAACTGCCAACTCTTCCATCCATTGACTTGTGAACCTACCTCCAGGAAGGGCCTCATTTTCATTGTAAAGCCAAACATTTCCTGCATCCACGAAAAATGCTCCCTTTAGGTAGCGATTGAATGGAAACCTGTATTCTAAATTACCTTCCAGCCTGATATCACCAGCTTGATCGAAAAATCCTCCTGCTCCTATACTTTGGGGCACAAAAGTACCGGGACCCAATGCCCTAATCCTAAATGCTCTTACACTTCTTGGACCTCCTGCAAAAAATTGCTTCACAAATGGTAAGGAGGAAGAATTACCCAAAGGAACCCCCATCCCTCCAAATATCCTGCTTACCAACTGATGCTCCTTGGTAAACTTATGGTAAAACACCAGATCAACCTCCCCTTTTATAAACTGTGCATAATCCAAACCAAAGATAAAATCAGGGTTTTCGGAACCTACCATCCTATTCAAACCTTTGAAAAGGTTTCCAGCCAAGTCGATAGTAGAAGTGACTACGATGGCATTTTTCCTTTCTACATCCACAAGCTGGTTGTAGTTCCATGTGTAGTTCATTCCAGAAATAAACTGCTGTTCAAAACTCCTCCTCAAGAAGGGATTGGAATTCAAAATCTCTTCAAAAGCCGGAGTGGTATTGGCCAAGTCTACTATACTGAGGCTGATTGGATTAAATTCGTGATACTGGTATCGATTGACATTCCAAAGATATCCAAAAGTCGCTTTGTAAGAATTCAATTGATAAAGATCTGTCCTGTTTTGGTATTCATAGCCAAGAGAGATTTTTGTTTTGGGAATTGAAAAATTGAACCTGTTCATGATAGGTACAGGGAACAGTACCCTTGGAAAAATCAAGGAACCTGTCAAACCTAACTCAATCGACCTTAAGGCTTCCCTGCTACCCGAGGCTATTTGTTGTTCATAACCTATTTTCCCTGTAAGGTTGAAAGTCTCTCCCCCTAGAAATAGATTCCTGTTTTGATAATTAAGAATCAAAGCTGGGCCAACAAAACTATTCGATTTGGTAACTCCCTGGATTTCGGCCCTCAACCCTCTTTTATCCAAAGGAGATAATAAGATCCTGGCATCAAGTGGATAGGTGCCGTCTGCGATCCTTTCTTCACCTTCTTCATAAGATATATTGACATACCTAAAGTTACCAATGCTTGAAAGCCTATTGGAAGTCAAACGAGAAGTCTGAGGATTGAACTTTTGGTTTGGCTCAAACAAAATATAATTTTCGAGTAAATCCGGCCTGAAGATAATCTCCTCCTGAATAACCTTGATCCCTCCTACCCTAACAGTATCTTGATTATCCCTGTCAGCTGTGACGGAATAATTGGGATACACCCGGATCTGTTGGATACTGTATGGGTGAAGAGATTTTTCAGGCACCTCATTTTTCAATCTCAAATAAAGGTCATACTTTCTAGAATCGTACTGATTGGTGTCAGATTCAAAAATCAACAAATCAGAATTAAAGTTATAATATCCTTTTGCTTTAAGCGCTTTGTCTATTCTTTCCCTTTCTGATTTTAACTTTTCCAAGTCGAAACGGGTTCCTTCCTTCAATTCGGTCTCATCAAGATCCTTTATGATCTCTTGGATAATGTCAAGAGAATCCCCAAGCACATTGTATTTTTCAAGTTTGTAAGCTTCAGTGAACTCAACTCCATACTTTATAGAGGCAAATTTGTCTTTTTCCTTTACTTCATAATCCATCTCGTAAAAGAAATAGCCCTTGTTTTCCATCCTATTTCCCAAGATATCCAAAGTCCGATCGGGCTGCACGTCGCTCAAATAAACAGGACTTTCTCCAAACCTGTTTTTAAGAAACCTATTGATAAAACCCGGATTTTCTTTACTACCCTTATAATGTGCCCACAAGCCGAATCTTACCCCTAAGACTTTGCTATTGGGTTGTGGCCGTAGCAACCCTTCCAACTCATCTTGAAGCTGACCGACTTCTCTTTTGGGGAGCTCAGCGTTAAGCTCCATTTCTGCACCTGTATACAGTTTTCTATCCTCGGGAATAAATTTCTTCACTCCACAGGACCCAAGGAGAAAAATCAAAAAAAGCGCTATACAAATTCTATTACTCATCAATTTTCTATCTCTTCAAAATCATCCTCTAGCAACATTTCTTCTTCTTTAGCTGCTTCATCAGTTTCACGTCTTTTCCATAATTCTTTGAAGGCATTGAATTCTTTATTGAAAATAAAGGAAATCCCTGTCACTATTAGTTGACCATCAATCACGGATTCAAATTGATTTCTACGGTAGGCTTTTGCCCGCCATTGACCTTTTTCATCCAGCATATACTCGATGCTGACATCACCAAATAGGGCATCACTTTGTTCGACCCTTTCACGTCCTCCACCTTCTACATCTACTTGTCCACCTACAGAAATTATCAACCTGTCATCCATCAAGCGCTGCCTTGCTGCCACATTCAATTGTGTCCTATCTTCAGGTCCCCCATTCTGATAGTCAGTGTAAGAGTCTAAATCCATATCCAAACTAAATCCAGATTCACCAAAAAGACGGTCAGATAAAGCGTTGAGCTGAGAAGATAACACCTGAGAAACACTGGACCTAGCCAAACTCACGGATCCACCCGCTGAACCATCATTGCCCATTGTTGGAAAAAATTGATTTAAGACCAAAAGTGCAAATACTTGTTTGGTGACTTCATCTTCATTTTCATTCATTTGCTGAATCATACTATAGACTGCACCACCCGCGGCTCCCCTGTCCTGTTCTTGCATATCCAAATCAAAACTTATTTCAGGCTGTACAATCTCCCCCCCTATATTCAAAAAGACCTGAAAACGAAGCACTTGCCTAAATTGGCCTTGATTTTCATTTGACGCACCCGCAACCTGTGCTTGCATCAACTCTGAAGCCGAAGTCCTGACATTATAAATTGCCCTAAGATTCAGATTAGCATCCAAAGGATCTCCATTCCATACGATAGAACTGCCTGAAGCCAATTCAAACCGACGATTGACAAGGTTATAAAGGTTGAGTTCATAATGTCCGCTTGCTACTTCATACCTGCCAGAAAGTGAAATGTCACCATTCGGATTCATCAACATATTGAGATCAGCCTCTCCCTGCAGGCGAAGGTTGTCCCCTGTTCTT
Source organism: Mongoliibacter ruber (assembly GCF_003003005.1). Taxonomy (GTDB): domain Bacteria; phylum Bacteroidota; class Bacteroidia; order Cytophagales; family Cyclobacteriaceae; genus Mongoliibacter; species Mongoliibacter ruber. Next base: position 259,374 of record NZ_PVTR01000007.1, on the reverse strand, counting down.
TCATCCACAATGACATTAAAAACCGCATCAGGATCAATCTGAAGGTTAGCTTTGAGGTCATATCCTTGCACTCCTTGCGTGCTGATCTCCAATTCTCTCTGATTCATTAAATCGTATGGATCAGCATGATTGACAAAAACTACCACCCCAGTCCTTTCCACTAAATCTAACTGACTCTCAGGAACAATAAATGTGAAATTCGTCGCACTATTTATTCTTAACCTTAAGTCAATTTCAGGCAAATCAGTAGTGCCTTTTACATCCATATCCAAGCTGATATTGGCTCTCCCAAAAAACAGGTCATTATCTTCACGGGTAGAATTCAATACCTGAAATTCATCAGATCTTATTTTGAGATCCAATCCTATCTGAGAAAAATCTTCTGTATCTATTTTTCCATCAATACTGAACTTTTGATCAGATTCATCCCGAATATCAAAATCTTCAAAGTAAAGTCCCTTATTATCTACTTTTAATCGGTCATCATTTACAGAAAACTTGTTATTCAGCTGACTAACAAGCAATGAAACATCATTAAATTCCAAAACTCCTTCGTACTGGGGGTCCTGGAAGCTTCCATTTACACTTACTTTACCGCTTATATATCCTTCCGCATTTCTCAATTCATCACCTGAAAACCTTTCAATCATGGCAATTTGAAACTGATTGAGATCCAAATCCAAGTCTAAGCGTGAACTTTCTTCACTTGCTTCAATTACCCCTACCAAATCCATGTCTACCATTCCATCTTTCAGGCTCATTTCGAAATCATATTCCTGAAGGGTTCTGGCCACTGCATCAATCCTTAATGTACCTAGGGGGATTTCCAGTAACTCAAGGTTATTGACCTGCAAGTCTCCCATGATACCAATAGCGCCCCAAGGGTTTAAGGCTACAAACTCACCATTTGCAGTCCCTTTTACAATGGGCTCATCGGGATTAAGAAAGCTCGTCAATGTACTGAGGTTAAATTCATTCAGCAACACACCAAAATGCTCTTCTTCTACACCTGAAACATCATTGGTCAACCTCAACTCTTGGTTGTTTCGGGTGAAGCTAAAGTCTTCGAAACTCAGGTAGTTTTCAGCGTAATACACAGCATTATTTGCTGGCATCTGCCATGACCTTGAATTGATAATCAAGCCTTCTGGGTTAATATGATAAATAAGAGTGTCACCACTTAGCCTCAAGACAGATTTCAAATCAATGATAGGCTCTTCATTGAACAGGGACAAAAAATCCAACTTGACATCATTTTCTTGAAATGTACCTGTAAGACTGGTTTTGCCCATCTCCACGGGGCCAAATAGCAATTCACTAAAACCTGCAGATAAACTAAGGCTATTTGCATCACCATCTAAATCAAGCTCAAATGACTTGATATTAGCATCTGTATATTTGAGCAATGGGAGGTAAACTTCAGCGTTTAAAACTGCAAGCTCCGCATCAAAATCAAAATTAATGCTGATAGTGTCCAACTCTTCTATCCCGGCAACAAGCAATTGATCAATGAAAGGAGTGGGTTTGAATTGAAAATCTGCCTTTGCTTTTATTGACCTTTCCAAAACTGTATCAGCCTCACCGGTAACCAGTTCAGAGAGATAATTTTGCATGGCAGCACTCAAGGCATCTACAGAACCATTGATTTCAGCTTGTCCTTTCAAAAAGTCAGATCGAAGATTCAGTGTCGTCAGTGAGTCAGAAAGCAATGCCTCCAGGTCCATTTCACCGATAGGATATGTCCTGCTATCATAATACATAAATGCATCTTGAAGTTTAAGCTTGGCTTTTAATTCATCAAAGGGACCTTCGATCTCTCCTTCCAACTTCATCCTGACATTGATATCCTGAGCCGTAAGTCTCATGGCTTGAGTTTGAAAATCTTTCAAATCCAAAGTGAAATTCAACTTTGGATTTAAAGTGTCAAGCTTTGCAATTGCCTCTAACTTAACGTCAAGTATTTCCTTATCCAGTGCCAAAATAAGATTTGCTACCGTGTCTTTGGCTTCAACTTGAAACACCAACGATGAAAGATCATAGTCGGCAAATTGAAGGTCACTTATTTCAGTTTCAATTGAGCCTTGTAAGTCGTAGAGATCAGTCCCCTCACCTTCAGCTGATGTTACCAGGCTAATCGGCTTCAATTCTGGGATACTTAAAATTTTCCCCAGATCCAATTCTTGTAATTCCAAAGTAGATTTCAGGTGAAATTGCGCTTTATCTATAAAATCAGCCTGTAGGAGAACATTTCCATCACTTGTTCGCAAGGCTAAATCAGCAAAAAGTTCATTCAAACTGCCATTAGCCTTGGCTTCAAGTTTGATATTTTCAGGAATATCATAGTCCAAATCAAATTCTTTTAAAAGAGGTGAAAGCCCATGTTCATTAGATTCAAAAACAAGGCTGCTCAAGCCAAAATTAAGTTTTTCTGGTTCTGTGTAGTTTACGAGATTCAATTCCCTCAACTCAAGATTAGTATGCGCCCCGTATTCAAAGTTAAAAATTGGAATATCCAAAGTCTGCAAATTTCCCTGGAGGCTACCATTCGCCGCTATGCCATTTTGTTTGATTTCTTGAAAATAGGGTTCATCTTTCAATTCGGGTACAAAAAATAATGCGTCCGAGAGATCAGTATTGAAAGATTGCAAATCGAGTTGAAAAGTACTTTGATCTGGATTATCGATCAATGCTGCCATTGAGGGATAATCAATGCTAAGATCAGCCCTCAAGCTAGAGGCATTTGTCTCAATAATGAGTTTGTCAATACTTGTCTTTTCATCAGAAACTTTAAAGCCAAACTCAAATGTTCTCAGCTCAAACCCACTATGATCTGAAAATGAAAATTTATCGAGTTGAAGGCCGGCCTTTTTATCTTTCAAGAAAACGCCATGCGCCAACAATGTCAAGTCACTGATTTGGACGAAATCAGGATTAAATTCTCCAACTTTCACTTTGGGATCAGCTGATTGATAAGCAATATTGTTGTTCAAAAAATCCAAATCACCCAGTTCTACCACCCAATCAGGCCATTCAAAAGCTTGAGTTGATTCTTGACCTAAATTTGAAGCTGTTACATCACTTGGTTGTATCTTAAGTGCTATGTTTGAATCGTGAAGGCCTATTGATTTCAGCAATATTTTCTGACTCTCTAGGTCTGCCTCAGGAAGTTCTAACCAAAAATCTCCTATCTCAAGATCAGCTTCCAATCCATCCGGTAAAGAATGATAGCTCCATTTAGAATTCTTGATTTTAAATTCTTCCAGTACCAACAATGGAGGAGGCATATCTGATTCAGGACTTTCTTCAGCTTCTGGAAATGGCTTAAATTGATTGTATTCAATTTCGGATCCAATAATGGCGAACTCATCTATGCCAAAATTCATTTTGTTTAAGTCTATTTCATCTAGCCTGACACGGATTTCATCCCAAGACGCATGAAGGTCGATTCCTAGTTCCTCATCATAATATTTGATTCTAAAATCCTTTAAATCGATAGGCCCAATAGAGAGTTTTGGGAATTCCGAGCTTTCTCCTTCTATCTGAGAACCTTGAATTTCTTCATCGGCCTCCCCTTCTTCCACAAAAGCATTGATCAAAAATTCAAAGTTGAAAGAATTTTCGATGGAGTCTCTATTTACATTAGCCCTTAGACCTTCCCATTGCAGCGTGGATATTTTGATATCGCCACTACTGATTAGAGGTCTGAGCGCTACCCCTGTCTCTATATTTTTGGAATAAATGAGAGTATCGCCTTGTAAATCTTCGAGAAAAAGTCCCTCAAGATATAAATTCCCCGAAAAAGTAATAAAAAGCCTGTCAATCGCCACCTTTGTCGTGGTCTTCTCACTTACATATTTTGTAGCCTTTTGAACGATAATGTCCTGGCCCCAAGGACTTCTGATAAATAAAATAAAGGCAATCATCAAGACAAATAAAACCGTCAGGATGATACCTATAATTTTGAAAAATTTAATGATGTATTTTTTGATAAGAAATAAATTTTAAACCCATAATCAATTCAAATATAAGCCTTTTAATTCCTGAGTTAATTTAGAATTAAAATACTTGAAGCTCCTATTGATATTAACGCATATATCATCAAAAACTGGGCTATGATTACTTAAAGCAATTCATTTACATCTATTACAACCTAAAAAGCCTCCTTTTAGTTGAATTAAAAACCACTTTTTCTAAAAAACCAAATATCAGCTATTCAACAAGATGTTTTGGGTAATTCTATAGATGAAAAAAAACGATGAGCGTTTTTCTGCCATATTTGAAAGGATTAAAAATCAGAATTATGCATCAAACTGTGATTAAGTCTCATAGTAGTCTATCTCGAAATTCTACAATTTGGGAAAAGTCCTTTACATCAGTGAGGAATTCTTTTCCCCAGCGGAAGAGCATCTGCACATTTTAACTTAAAGTGAATTTTTAAACTAAAAAATATACGATGTTAAGTCAATGTAAAACCAATGTTATCAAGTAGTTAAATTCTCTGTTTGGTTTTTAAAATTCACGTCTACACCTACTTTTGCTAATAAATACTTATTTGATGGAGATTTTGACCAGCCTTTTGATTTTGTTAACAACATACTTCCTTGCAGTTTTAGGCTTGATTCAAGGTTTTATTCCAGGGGCTTCCAAAGAAATCACGAATGCCTTGGGGCAAGAAAAGGAAGTCATCAGTGCCAAAAGAGTTATATTTATAAGTTTTGTGCTTGCGCTATTTGTCACCAGTGTAATGGTTTATTTTTTTATTTTCCCCAATTATTCATTTGCTTAAAATATTAAAGCTTTATTTTAGGGTATTGAAAAATTTATGATGTGTACACATCACTATAAAAACCCAACACCAATCAACATGAATTACATTATCAGACCTTGTGAAGAAAAAGACTTACCAGAACTTGTAGAACTTTGTGCAGCCCATGCAGAATACGAAAAGGGAGAATACAGCCCTGAAGGAAAATTGGAAGGATTAAGAGCTGCAATTTTTGGAGAAACTAAAAAACTGAATTGCTGGATTGTTGAAGTTAACGGTAAAGCAGAGGGTTTCACCACGTTTACATTTGATTTTTCAACTTGGGACGCAGCACCTTTCCTTTACATGGATTGCCTGTACTTGAATGAGTCTTGTCGTGGAAAAGGTGTGGGAACTGAGATTATGAATAAAATCAGGGAAGAAGCCTTGAAAAACAATTGCAAAAATATACAATGGCAAACTCCTGAGTTCAATGCTTTGGCTATCAAATTCTATGTAGGGTTGGGAAGCACGGGAAAACAAAAAATGAGGTTTTTCCTAAATCCCTGATCTTTAAAAACTTTTGATAGGATAAAAAAACAACTCATTAATCTAATTTCTTTATTAAAGTTTGACTCACATTAATTTCATAAAAAAAAGCCCAAGAGAAACGAATCCCTTGGGCTTTTTTGGTATTGTAAGCTAAATTTCTGCAATTACATATTGCTGATTTCAGCTTTAGTTTCCAATGCCAATTCAAAATCAGGCTGAACTTCCAAAGCCTGATTAATAGCTTCCAGTGCTTCTTCCTTATTTTGCAAAGCAAGGTAAACCATGGCCTTAAGGTTGAGGCCAGCAGCTTTTAGAGCTACCTCTTGGGTATCATTATCAGCGGTAGGGAAACCTACTTTTTCAGTGGATGCTTTGTTGTTCTTGATCAACATATTTACCGAATTCAATGCTTCTTCAGGTTTGTCAAGAGAATATTGCATGTAAGCAGTCTTATAAAGACTGAATAAATTTCCAGTCAGCAAATAATGTCTTTCAAAATTAGGAAGAGCCCTGTCCATTGCACCTAATTGCTCAAGTGAATAGGCGGCAATTTCTAGACCCGTGACACTTTTATCATTCTGCTCTAACAGGTCTATTGCAGAAACTGCAGCCGATGTAAACTGACCTGCATCAAAGTACAACGTTGCCAAAAGCTCTGGATAACGGGTATTGGTTGGGTTTCTTTCCATCAATTCAAACAGTTTCATCCTAGCTACAGCAAAATCATTATAACGCATTGCTGCCTGGTAAACTCTTTGATCTATTTCATTTCTACTGCGTACCGTTTCCGATTCCTGTGTCGAAGCTGGGGTAGTAGCTTCCTGTGCCATTACGGTGATGCCCATCATCATAAACAGGCCAATCATCAAAGTAATCTTATTCTTCATAGGTAATGTTATTTCTTTAGTATTCCTTTTCGGGCGGCTAATTTATACAATAAGTCCAAAGCTTCATCTTTATTGTTCTGAATTTGTCCTTCCAATATCGCTTCTTTTATTTCTTCTTTAAGTTCACCGACAATTTTTGAGGGCTGAAGGTCAAACTTAGCCATGATTTCTTCACCAGATACCGGAGGTTGAAAATTTCTTACATGATCTTTCTCCTCGACCTCTATGATTTTCTGTTCCACTTTATCAAAATTGGCCAGAAAACGCTGTACTTTATTGTTGTTTTTGGAAGTAATATCAGCACGACACAATGTCATCAAATCATCCACATCATCTCCTGCATCAAACAGTAAACGCCTAATGGCTGAGTCAGTAACCTTATCTGAAACCAATGCAATAGGTCTTAGGTGAAGGCGAACCAATTTTTGAACATACTTCATTCGCTCATCCATCGGTAGCTTCAACCTCCTAAACAAAGCTGGAACCATTCTGGCACCTTTATCTTCATGTCCGTGGAACGTCCATCCAACTTTGTTATTAAAGCGTTTGGTCGGAGGTTTACCAATATCATGCATGATTGCAGCCCATCTCAACCAAAGATCCTCGGTATTCAGACATATATTGTCAAGAACCTGAAGGGTATGGTAGAAATTGTCTTTATGCGACTTATCACCTACAGAATCGACACCTTGAAGTTCAACCATTTCCGGGAAAAACTGGTGGAGCAGGTTACTTACAAAAAGAAGTTTGAAACCATATGATGGCTTTTCAACCAGAATGATCTTATTCAATTCGTCAATTATCCGCTCTGCCGATACGATCTGTAAGCGATGGGCATCATGAATAATTGCATCGAAAGTGTCCGGATGTATGTCGAAATTAAGCTGACTGGCAAACCTGACCGCACGCATCATTCTCAAAGGATCATCTGAAAAAGTTAAGATTGGATCAGTTGGCGTTTTGATAAGCTTTCTCTTGATATCTTTGACGCCATCAAATGGATCGATCAACTCTCCATAATTTTTGGAATTGACAGAAATAGCCATTGCATTGATGGTAAAATCTCTCCTTTCCTGATCTTCTTGCAAAGTACCATCTTCTACAATCGGCTTTCGGGAGTCATGCCTGTAGGACTCTTTTCGTGCTCCGACAAATTCTATATCCCAATCCTCAAGTCTGATATTAGCTGTTCCAAAATTTTTAAAAACATTCAACGGAACATGATGATCAAAACTTTCTGCAACTTTCTGGGCCAGGGCAATTCCGCTACCGACGCATACAAAGTCGATATCTTTGGACGGCCTTTTCAAAATCAAATCCCTGACGTAACCTCCTACCACATAGGTTTCAAGCCCCAATTCATCAGCGACCCTCCCTACCCTTTCGAAAATTTCAAGCTTGTCAAGTTCGTTCTTAAAATTCATCCTTTCAAAATTTTGATATCCCCCTCAGGGCTCAAAAACATTTCTTTAGTTCCAGCGCTCAAGAGCGGAAAAAAATCATTGGTTTCGAAATCAAAATCTTCTCCATCTGACTTGTTGAAGATCAATACCTGTCCATAGGTAAACAGCAATTTGTTCCAGTAATCTTTTTTAATCAATGAAAATTTGATCTGATCCTGTTGCACGGGTCCATTTCTAAGAAAACGCCCTTTGATGGTATGGTAGATGGTCGGTTTTGTTGCAAATTCAATGATATCAAGCGATACATCTGAAAACTGCTCGGAAATACTTCTCAATTGGAATACATCAAATATCAGAAATAATCCTTCCTGACTATCTGAAACCTGATCCCATTTTTCTAAAGCAATGAATTCCAATATATTTCCATGGCCTTCTTTTACCTTGACCCTACCTTTTTCTTTGATGATGCTGATGATATCTTTGATTTCCACGCGTTATTTTTTCACCAAAAATACTGCGGATAATCGAGAGGAGGGTAATTTTTTAGGGAAAAAGATAAAAGACTTCATTTATATACCTTTGTGATTTAGGATGCTATTCATCGCAAAACAAACTTAAATCAAAGCAAAAAGAGGTTTAGGACAAGAAATAAAGGGAATTTGATTTCCTTTATTAATCTAAAAAGCATCAAGGCTTTGATTTTTTTTAAATATTCTATTTTCTTTTTTTAGGGAATAAAGATTATTACACTGAACCACTTAGAGACATTCAAGAAGTACACAGGTAAAATTTACTATCACTATACCACCCTCGAATCAAATATTTCCCCTACCTTTGGATCCCATAAGAATTCAAACAAAACAAACAAAGTCCGCACCATTCTTATGGCCTCATCCACAAAATACATCTTTATCACCGGAGGCGTAACCTCCTCTTTAGGAAAAGGAATCATTGCAGCCTCACTGGCCAAATTGCTTCAATCCAGAGGGTTTAGCGTTACTATCCAAAAATTTGACCCTTATCTCAACATAGATCCGGGTACCCTCAATCCCTACGAACACGGCGAATGCTATGTCACCGAAGATGGTGCAGAAACCGACTTGGACTTAGGTCACTATGAGAGATTTCTGAATACACCCACTTCTCAGGACAATAACGTAACGACAGGAAGAATCTACAACAATGTCATTACCAAAGAAAGAAAAGGCGAATACCTTGGCAAAACGGTTCAGGTAATCCCTCATATTACTGACGAAATCAAAAGAAACTTTTTCAAGTTGGGTGAAGATGGAAAATACGATGTAGTCATTACCGAAATCGGTGGCTGTGTCGGTGATATCGAATCACTTCCATTTATAGAAGCTGTAAGACAGGCCAAATGGGATATTGGAGCCAATAACTCTCTGGTAATCCACTTGACTTTAATACCTTATTTGGCTGCAGCCAAAGAATTGAAAACAAAACCGACCCAACATTCTGTTAAGCAATTACTGGAAGCCGGTATTCAACCTGATATCTTAGTATGTAGGACTGAATATCATTTGCCACAGGAAGTCAAAAAGAAGTTAGCCCTATTCTGCAACGTCCAGCTAAACTGTGTCATCGAAGCCATGGATGCTGAAACTATCTATGACGTGCCACTTTTGATGAAGAAAGAAAAACTGGATGAGAGGGTGATGAGTAAGCTCAAACTTACTTCTAAAAGCAATACAGATCTTGAACAGTGGAAAGATTTTCTTGGAAGGTTCAAAAATCCAACTCAAGAGGTAACCATTGGGCTAATCGGGAAATATGTCTCACTTCCGGACTCTTACAAATCCATCATCGAAGCCTTCGTACACGCAGGCGCTGCATGTGAGTGTAAGGTTCACCTCAAGCTCATCTCTTCTGAAGAATTACATCCTGAGACTGTAGAAAAGAAACTTGAAGAACTGGATGGCATCTTGGTAGCGCCAGGCTTCGGAGAGAGAGGCCTTGAAGGGAAAATAGAAACTGTTAAATTTGCCAGAGAAAACAATATACCATTTTTTGGGATTTGTTTGGGTATGCAGGTCGCAGTGATTGAGTTTGCTCGAAACGTCCTTGGACATGTAAAAGCAAACAGTACTGAAATGGATGCAGAAACACCTTCCCCATTCATCGCGTTGATGGAAGAACAGAAAAATCTTGAGCAAATGGGTGGAACCATGAGATTAGGTTCGTATTCTTGCGATCTGAAAAAAGGAAGTAAAGCTGCTCAGGCATATGGGAAGCCGAAGGTTCAGGAAAGACATCGCCACAGATACGAATTCAACAATAAGTATTTGGAGGAGATGGAAAGCGCTGGAATGATCGCTTCAGGAATCAATCCTGATAGCAAATTGGTGGAAATTATCGAGATCAAAAACCATCCATGGTTCATAGGTACTCAATTCCACCCTGAGTATAAGAGTACAGTATTGAACCCACACCCTTTGTTTGTGAAGTTCATTTCTGCAACAATTGATAACAAAAAAAATAAGTAGTTATAAAAAACTCAATTTGATTGATCAAGTAACCCAAAATGGAGCTGATTCATAAAAGCTACCGATTTTGGGTTACTTTTGCATTTCAAACAAAGAGTATAAAGTTAGTTTTATGGATAGAAACCAAGCGACAGGACTGATCCTATTCGCCGCAGTATTGCTGATTTATTCGCTTTTCTTTGCGAGTGTGCCAGAGCCTCTCCCTGAAGAAAGTACAGAAGCTGCACAGACAGCTATTGCCAAAGAAGGGCAGGATGATCAAGCCCAGGAAGATGTTATTGTAGAGTTTGATGAACCTGACAGCCTTCAAGACATTGCGGCGCAAAGAAAATTCGGCGTATTTGCAGCCATGACCAAAGGTCAGGAAGAGGATGTGATCATAGAAAATGATAAGATGATTGTCACTTTTTCTACCAAAGGAGCTGAGATCAAACAAGTAGAGTTAAAGGAATTTAAAACCTGGGATCAAAGACCACTTTTGCTTTTGGATGAAAGCAGTTCAGATTTGGATTTCATTATCCAGACTGATAAAGGTGAATTAAGCCTCAACCAATTTTACTTCAATCCTACAGCGTCCACAATTGACATGGAAGGAGTCAATGCCCAAGTCATTACTTTTATTGCTCAGAGTGGCAATGGTCAGATAGTAAGGACCTACACATTGCCCGAAGGAGGTTATATTCTAGGTAAATCACTTGAGTTTGCTGGATTGAATGGAAATTTGAGCAACTCAAACGTTCAGATAGTTTGGGAAGACAGGCTGTTGAGACAGGAGCAAGATTTGGAAGAGTCCAGGAGAAAAACCAACATCAATTGGTATAAGCTCTCCGGCAAACACAATGACCTGAGTTTGACTTCTGATTCAGATGATGATCAAATCGGGGAACCACTCAAGTGGATGAGTTTTAGCCAAAGATTTTTCACAGCAGGTATCATCGCTGAGAGCCAGTTTAATTCAGGCAATTTTGAGCAGGTAACGCCAAAAGATACCTTGACCGTAAAAAACATGAGGGCTGAACTTCAGCTACCCTTGGAAAATGGTAGGGTTGGCCTGAATTATTACTTCGGACCAAACAATTACAATGTCCTTAAAAAAGTAACCCCAGGTTTTGAAGAAAACGTCTACATGGGTTACGTTTTTGTAAGCTGGGTCAACAAATATATTATTGTTAACCTCTTTCAATTCTTAGAAAGATACTTTACAAATTATGGTGTGATCATCATATTGATTGTGGTGATAATTAAATTGTTCTTGTTCCCTCTTACATACAAATCTTATGTAGGAATGGCCAAGATGCGGGTGATCAAACCAGAGATAGATGAGTTGAAAGCTAAGTATCCGGATGATCCTACCAAAATGCAGCAGGAGCAGATGAAGCTTTTCGGTAAACTTGGTGTAAGTCCGATTTCAGGCTGTCTGCCAATGGTTTTCCAAATGCCTTTCTTATTTGCAATGTTCTTCTTTTTCCCCAACTCCATAGAGTTGAGGCAGGAGTCATTCCTTTGGGCGCATGATCTATCCACCTATGATGCCATATTCTATTTACCATTCAATATACCGTTTTATGGCTCCCATGTGAGTTTATTTACATTGTTGATGACAGTCTCACAGATTGCATATACACACTTCAACAATCAGCTTACGGCACAGACAGGTCCAATGAAAAATATCGGATACATCATGCCGGTCATATTCATGTTTGTACTTAACTCATTCCCAGCTGCATTGAGCTTCTATTATTTCGTTTCAAACATGGTGACATTTGGTCAACAAGCTTTAATCAAACTTTTTGTAGATGATTCCAAAATCAGACAGAAAGTAGAAGAAAGCAAATTGAAAAATGCCAACAAGAAAAAATCCAAATTCCAGCAAAAACTGGAAGATGCAATGAGAGCGGCTGAAGCCAACAAGAAAAAGTAATTAGAGAGACCTGAAAGGGTCTCTTTTTTATTGGCATCCTCATTTTCAAAGTCTTACAAGTATCCACATACCTATGTGGAAAACAAATCGTTTACAGGTTGAATATAAATTATATCTTTGTAGGGCTTATAAACCAATAAACTGACACACCATGATTGAAATTACCTACTATGGGCACTCTGCCTTTTTGGTGAAAGTAGGGGATAAATCAATAATTTTTGATCCCTTTATCAGCCCAAATGAAAAAGCTTCCCAAATAGATGTATCATCCATTAAAGCTGACTACGTGTTGATCAGCCATGGTCATGAAGATCATGTAGCCGATGCGGAAGCCATTACCAAGGCCTCTGATGCCATGTTGGTATCCAATTATGAAGTCGCTGTATGGTTTGCCGAAAAAGGAGTTGAAAAGTATCATCCAATGAACCATGGGGGAAGCAAAAAATTTGATTTCGGAAAAGTAAAGTACGTAAATGCTATTCATAGCAGCACTTTGCCGGATGGTACTCCGGGAGGCAATCCTGGAGGATTTGTTATACAACATGAAGAAGGATGTTTTTATTATGCGGGAGATACAGCATTGACCTATGATATGAAATTAATCGCTGAGGAGTTTAAAGTTGACTTCGCTTTTATGCCGATAGGTGACAATTTCACCATGGGCATAGAAGATGCGATCAAAGCTGCAGATTTTGTAGGCACCAAGAAAATCATAGGTATGCACTATGATACCTTTCCGTACATAGAAATCAACTTTGAAGAAGCAAAAAAAGCAGCTTCAAAAGCAGGAAAAGAATTGATTTTACTTAATATTGGAGAATCTATAAAGATCTAAAGAACCTAATGGGAAAAGTTATTGCAATCGCAAATCAAAAAGGAGGCGTCGGAAAGACTACTACGGCTATGAATTTGGCAGCCAGCTTAGCTGTACTGGAATTTAAAACCCTTGTAATAGACGCCGATCCACAGGCCAACACCACTTCCGGACTTGGTCATGACCCAAAAGGTATAGACACCAGCATCTATGAATGTATGGTGGATGGTAATGATATAAACAGCATTATCCTCAAAACAGAAATTGAAAATCTTGAACTTGTCCCTTCTCATATTGATTTGGTGGGGGCAGAAGTAGAGATGATCAATTTAGACAATAGGGAAGAAAAAATGAAGAATGTGATTTCTAAAGTAAGGGACCTTTATGATTTTGTCATAATAGACTGTTCTCCATCTTTAGGTCTAATCACTATCAATGCACTCACTGCAGCGAATTCTATCATTGTTCCTGTTCAATGCGAATATTTCGCATTAGAAGGTTTGGGCAAATTGCTCAATACCATTAAAATTATTCAAACAAGGTTAAATCCGGATTTGGAAATAGAAGGCATCCTACTTACGATGTATGATATTCGCTTGCGATTAAGTAACCAAGTGGTAGAAGAAGTAAGAATGCATTTTAAAAATCTGGTTTTTGAAACCATCATTCCTAGAAACGTCAGGCTAAGTGAATCTCCAAGTTTTGGCCTACCGGTGATAGCTTTCGATGCAGATGGAAAAGGGGCAGTAGCTTACCTTAACCTTGCGCATGAAATTGCCATCAAAAATGGGATGAAGAAACCAACTGACGCATAAACTTTATGGCTGATAAAAAACCCACACCAAAAAAATCCGCATTGGGCAGAGGCCTAGGGGCATTGCTGGAAGACTCTCCACAAAAAGAGAAAAAGCAAGACCTCATTCCCTCCCACCCTTCTGCGGGCATATATGAAATTGCACTTGAAGAAGTTCAGGTCAACCCTTTTCAGCCAAGAACCCATTTTGATAAAGAAGCCCTTCAGGAGCTTGCCGACTCAATCACAGTACAAGGCATCATTCAACCCATCACAGTAAGAAAACTTGCTGATCATGAATTTCAGCTGATCTCAGGTGAAAGAAGGTTTCAAGCTTCCAAAATTGCGGGGCTTGAAAAAATACCAGCTTACGTAAGGACTGCCAATGACCAACAGATGTTGGAAATGGCGTTGATTGAGAATATTCAAAGGGAAAACCTGAATGCACTGGAAATTGCCAATTCTTATCAACGACTATTGGCTGAGTGCGACCTCAAACAAGAGCAACTTGGTGAAAGAGTAGGTAAAAACAGGACCACAGTTAACAATTACCTTAGGTTGTTGAAATTGCCACCTGATATTCAGGCAGGTTTGAGAGATAATAAAATATCAATGGGTCATGCAAGGGCTATTATTAATGTGGAAGATGTAGATCGTCAATTGGCCATTTACAACAAAACTATAGCCGAGGAACTTAGCGTAAGAAAGGTGGAGGCTTTGGTCAAAGCGCTAAACGATGGTCCTGAAGAAAAAGTCACTGACAAGCAGCAGGGGTTAGATCCTGTTAAGAAATATGAAATGGGTAAGATCCAGCAAAGACTGGCATCTCATTTTGGCAGCAAAGTACAGTTGAAATCTGATGGTAAAGACAAGGGTGAAATTAAAATACCTTTTAGGTCTACAGATGATTTAAACAGAATCTTAGAAATATTGGAGATCATTTGAGCCTTGAAACCGGCAATTCCAAAAACCACTCTCTATCACAGATTACTGGCAATGATTCCAAAAGCGATCATTGCTGTTTTCGTTTTGGTAATTTCCGTTAATTCGGCAAAAGCCCAGCGACAGGATAGTCTTGCTATGGATTTCAGAGACATTCCAGAGATTGACCTCAGAAGAAAAGATGTCAAAGATCCGAAAAAGGCAACCATACTTTCAGCATTGATCCCTGGTGCCGGACAAGTCTATAATGGTATGGCTTGGAAAGTGCCCCTAATTTACGGAGGATTTGCTACCAACATCTTCTTTATTGACTTCAACAATCGTAGGTATCTTGCATTGAGAGAGGGATTGTTTCAATTAGACAGGGGAGAAACTAATAACTTCCCCAATCTCAACAGAGTTGGACTTGTCAGACAAGTGAATTTTTGGAGGAGAAATAGAGATTTGAATTACTTTCTCTTTATTGGTATTTATGCCCTAAATATAATAGACGCTCATGTAGATGCACATCTGTCCTCTTTTGATGTAAGCGAAGACCTTACTTTTAGGTTAGAACCCGTATATGAGAATCTTTGGGCGGGAAATAATATGATTGGACTATCATTGAAAATTAACTTCTAGAATGAATATACTACTACTAGGATATGGTAAAATGGGTAAAATAATCGGTGAATTAGCCGAAAGCAGAGGCCATCATATCGCAGCAAAAATCAACATTGACAATAGGCAAGAGCTAGAAAATCTGGATAAAGATAGCATTGATGTGGCCATAGAGTTTAGCCAGCCTGATGCAGCTTTCGAAAATATTAGCTGGGCTATAAAAAAAGGGATTCCTGTAGTCTCCGGTACTACCGGTTGGCTGGATAGAATACCAGAAGTGGAAAAACTTACCCAAGACAATGACACGGCCTTCTTTTATGCTTCCAACTTCAGTGTGGGGGTAAATATTTTCTTCAAAGTGAATAAGTTCCTCGCAGGTCTAATGCAAGACCAAAAGGATTACAGCGTATCACTAGAAGAAATACATCATACTGAAAAAAAGGATGCACCAAGTGGCACAGCAATCACCTTGGCAGAAGGGATTATTGATGGTATTCCTAGAGTACAAAACTGGAAAATGTCCGATGATAGCGACATTACCGAACAGTCTGTACCCATCACTTCAAAAAGGATAGATCCTGCTCCAGGCACTCATATTATCCGCTATCAATCTGAAATAGACGATATTGAAATTTCCCACACAGCGCATAGTCGGAAAGGCTTTGCACTTGGTGCAGTTTTGGTATCCGAATGGATAAAAAATAAAAAAGGTATTTTAACAATGGATGATTTCCTATCTTTCTAAAATATTCAACTACAATGACAGGAGAAAAAAAGAAAAAGTCAGCTACCCGAGAGTGGGCAGATGCACTCATATTTGCAGTTATTGCAGCTTCCTTGATAAGGTGGCTTTTACTAGAACCTTTTACCATTCCTACAGCATCTATGGAAAAATCCCTACTAGTAGGTGATTTTCTGTTTGTGAGTAAAATGCACTATGGAACCCGGGTCCCCAAAACCCCTCTTCAAATTCCTTTGACTCACCAAAAAATCTGGGGGACTGACGCCAACTCTTACTTGGATTGGATACAACTTCCTTACATGAGGTTACCAGGATTTTCGTCAGTGAAAAGAAACGATGTAGTAGTTTTTAACTACCCTGCTGAATTTGAATATCCAGTTGATCTAAAAACCAACTATATCAAAAGAGCCATTGCTGTTCCAGGTGATGTGATTGAAATCCAAGGCACACAGGTTTTCATTAATGGAGAAATGGGTGAAAACCCAGAAGAAATGCAGTTTTCATATGATGTGATGACCAATAGGAATTTGAGTTCGGACTTCTTTGATGACTATGGAATCAATCCTGAAAGTTATATGCCATTTTCAAATGGTGCTGGATACTTGGTTATGGCTACGAAAGAGACAATAGAACGACTCAAAAAATCCCCAGCAGTGGGTAGTGTCAACTTAAGGACCGACAGAGCTGATCTTGGTGATCCTAGAGTCTTCCCTGATGGAGCATATTTCGGCTGGAACAAAGACTATATGGGTCCACTCGAAATCCCTGGTAAAAATTGGTCTATAACTATGGACAAAGACAATATCGCAAAGTATGCCTTTACCATAGAAAAATACGAAGGCCATGATGATGTAGAGGTACGTGACAATGAACTATATATTGACGGGCAAAAAGTAGAAAGCTACACCTTCAAGCAAAATTATTACTTTATGATGGGTGACAATCGCCATGATTCTCTCGATTCAAGGTACTGGGGTTTCGTGCCTGAAGATCATATTGTAGGCAAAGCATGGTTCTTGTGGTTATCCCTCGACAAACACAAATCCATGTTTAACAAAATACGTTGGAGCCGATTCCTCAACGGTATCCATTAAATTTAAAAGGCCAGCGAAAGTTGGCCTTTTTTTATTTCCCAGCTTCCAGGTGGTTAAATGATAATCGTAAATGATTCTTCATCAACCCTTTTCCTCCATCCAGACCTTCCGAGTTTTGGAAACCCCAAAGGTCAACCTCAACCCATTTTAAAATTTGTTTCACTTGCCTCTAAACTCGCCACTCCTTCATCATCCATCATTCGATATTATTTCAAATTCCAATTCCTAATCCAATCAGCCATCGCTCCGATTTGCCCCTCGTAATTCGTAAACCTGCCTACCGGAAGGCTAGGTCGTAATTCGTAAATTAACAGACCAACACCCCACAGATCACCAACCTTTACCTACACCCTCGAACAGACTCGACCCTAATTCTAAAATCTTAAATCTTAAATCTATAGTCACAAACCCTTTCATCCTTCATCCTTTCATCCCTTACCACTTTATAGGTTCCAGCCCTTTTTCCTTTAGGTATGCATTTGCTTTTGAGAAATGACCACAGCCTAAAAATCCCCGGTGTGCAGAAAGAGGACTCGGATGAGGGGCGTGCAATTTCAAATGTTCTGTTTCAGAAATAAAGGATGCTTTCTTCTGTGCATAGGCACCCCAAAGCATAAACACAACATGCTTCTTTTCTTCAGCTATACACTTGATCACTGCATCTGTAAAATTTTCCCAACCCTTTTTCTGGTGTGATCCAGCTTGCTGCGCTCTGACAGTCAAAGTAGCATTCAACATCAATACTCCTTGTTTGGCCCACCTCTCAAGATTTCCATTTGATGGAATGGAAAGATCAAGATCTTTATTGAGTTCTTTGAAAATATTTAAGAGACTTGGAGGAAAAGGTACTCCCTCTCTAACTGAAAATGAAAGGCCATGCGCTTGACCTGGTCCATGATATGGATCTTGACCCAAGATCACTACTTTTACTTGGTCAAATGGACAATACGAAAAAGCATTGAAAATCTCAGAGCCCTTGGGATATATGACCTGATTCTGGTACTCATCACGTATAAAGCCAGCCAATTCAAGAAAATATGGTTTTAAAAACTCCTTCTGAAGCCTCTTTTTCCAGCTTTCATCTATTTTAACATTCATTTTGATACAATTCGGTTGTTATTAATGATTTAAGTTTTATTTTTAAAGTTTAGAAAGGTTAAATCCACTACAATTTATGGTCACATCCATTACTGAAGGAGTCAAGGTTACAGTTGAAACGACCTACCAAGCCGAATTTTCTAGCCCGCACCAACATCATTATGTTTTTACCTACAAGGTAAAGATAGAAAACAACAGTGCCCACACCATACAATTGTTGAGAAGAAAGTGGGAAATCCATGATGCAGGTGATGCCACCAAGATCATAGAAGGAGATGGAGTCGTCGGCCAACAGCCAATCTTAGAACCAGGA
Organism: Mongoliibacter ruber; assembly: GCF_003003005.1. Taxonomy (GTDB): domain Bacteria; phylum Bacteroidota; class Bacteroidia; order Cytophagales; family Cyclobacteriaceae; genus Mongoliibacter; species Mongoliibacter ruber. The sequence continues at coordinate 240,967 of NZ_PVTR01000007.1, read as the reverse complement.
GGTATTCATGAATATGTCTCTGGATGCAATCTGAAATCAGGACTTGGGAAAATGAAAGGCAATTACAAAATGGAAAAGCTTTTTGATGGGAAAATTCTGGAGGTACAGATTCCTGAATTTCAGTTGATTGCTGATATTTTTGATAATTGATTTGGACATATATCCATTTATTGCATACATAAGGTATTGGTTGAAGCAGGAAGATAGATTCTCCCTTCAAAGCCCATTCTTGGCCGATCTATATACCGGATTAATCACCTATCTTAAAACCAATTTATCTACTGAAGATCCTTTCTCAAGTCAAAGAAAACAACTGGCCGAAGATCATGAAAAAATACAGATTCTTGATTTTGGAGCAGGCTCCAAAAAGTTGAGTTCCAACTTCCGAAAAACCTCTGAAATATATAAATACAGCACTAGCGGGCGGAAATTCTCTACTTTATACCGTTATTTTTGTACTCAAACACCCGCCATTCATGTGATTGAACTTGGTACATGTGTTGGCATAAACAGTCTTTACCTGGCTTCCGCCACAAAAGGTAATCTGTATACATTTGAAGGCTCCCCTACTCTACTGGAAAAAGCAAAGGCCATCAACCCCTTTTCTCAGACATCATACATAGGAGGAAATATCGCAGAAACCCTTCCCAAACACCTCAACCAAGACCAAACTATTGACTTTGCACTCATAGATGCTACTCACACTTATGAAGCAACCCTTTCTTACTTCAATTCAATGCTTCCATTTATAAATGATTCAAGCATTATTGTAGTAGCTGATATACATTGGTCCAAAGGAATGGAAAAAGCATGGGAAGAAATTATTCAAAACCAAACAATAACTTTAAGCCTTGACTTTTACGAGTGTGGTGTACTCTTTTTTCGTAAAGGTTTAACCAAGTCACACTACATACTGGCAATATAAGTGTATTGTTTTTACTTGACCGCTTTCAAAAATAGCTCAGACCCTTTTCGGGGAATGATAGAATTTATACAAGGTTCTATTGTAACATTGCTAAATTTCTCCCTGAATAAAGGCAGGTACTCTTCTTTGACACCTCCAAAAGGCGGCCCATCATGCGAAAATTCAATCCCGAAAAGCACACCGACTAACCTACCGGCAGGTTTGAGAAGGCTATGCATTTTACTTACATAAGCTTTTCTGAGCTCAGGATCCAAGGCACAAAAAAACGTCTGTTCAATAATTAAATCATATTCACCTTCATGGTCAAAAAAATCTTCCTGCAACAATTGGGAATCAGGAAATGAGGGACAGCTTTTTTTGAATTTTCCCAAAGGGTATGAAGACAAATCCAAGACATAAACATTTTGAAAACCATTTTCAAACGCATACTTTGCTTCATAAGCATTGCCTGCACCAGGAATAAGAATCTTTACTTCTTTTTGGTTAAATTGGTCTAAATATTGCTTAATTGGGGTCGTTATTGAACCAACATCCCAACCAGTTTGGTTTTGCTTGTAGCGGTCAGTCCAATACTGAGCATCTAAACGTGTATTCATATTGTGACATTAGAAATTATTAGCTGTTAAACTTATGGAATACAATTACAATCCGCAAACCAAAAAAAGCGATAATGGAAAAAATATCCTCATTATTGTTTTAATCATTTTGGTGATTATCAGTGGCATCAAACTCTACACTGATTACCTGGACAGGACTCGCAAATCCGAAGAGATCCTTATCCTTTCTGAAGAAAATAATGACCTTAACAAAAGGTTGGACTCAATGACCTATCAACTTGATTTGAGGATTCAGGAAATTGAAAAACTCGGTGGTGATATAGAGTCTTTAGAAGAAATAAGATCTCAATTAATAGCTGAAAGAAATTCAGACAGAAAAAGATCATCCGAAGAAATTGCAGCATTGAATAGGCGAATCAACGGATTTTCAGCTACACTTAGGGAAAAGGACGATGAAATCATAAGGCTTAGAGAAGTCAATCAACAGCTTTTTGCAGAAAACCAAGACTTGAAAACTTCTCAAGCCACCATAGAGGAAGAAGTCGTCAAACTCAATTTAAAGCAACAAGAACTTCAGGAAAAAGTAGATATAGCCGCCTTACTCAAGGCTGAAAATATCGTAGTAGCGGCTGTAAACTCCAGGGGGCGAGAAAGGGAGGATGGTTTTAGGAACAGACAAATCGAAAAACTTAAGGTATCTTTTAACATAGCTGACAATAAGGTCGCTCCTGATGGACATAGAGATATTTATGTTCAGGTAATCGCACCAAACAACCAACCAATCTTCGATGTCGCTAAGGGTTCGGGTACTTTCACGCTTGATGGAAGAGAAGAATTTTACACAGCACATCAGGACTTACTGTTCAACAATTCCAAGCAACAACTGACCTATTATTATGAAAAAGGGAGCAAATATGCCTCTGGAATTTACGAAGTCAGGATATATGCAGACGGTTATAAAATTGGAAATAAAACATTTGAAGTAAAATAAAAAAGGCCTTCGGGTCTTTTTTTAATTGCCTTCATATGCAAAATCTTTATGGAAGCAATACAATTGCCACCATATTTTTCAAACTCAACTTGTAATAAACCGAATAATCTTCTACTTTTGCGGTCTGTTTAATTCAAGTACAGATAAACAATTAAATTATGTTCCAGAAGAATTATGAAACGGTATTCATACTAACTCCCGTTTTGTCTGATGTTCAGATGAAGGATACCGTAGACAAGTTTGTAGACTTGTTGAAAAAAGAGGGGGCAGAAGTCATTAATGTTGAAAATTGGGGTCTTAAGAAAATGGCCTATCCAATTCAGAAAAAAAGCACCGGTTTCTACGTATTGCTTGAGTTCAAAGCTGAGCCATCAATGATCAAGAAATTAGAGGTAGAACTAAGAAGAGACGAGAAAATCATGCGTTTCTTGACTACTGTTCTTGACAAGCATGCAATAGTATATGCTGAAAGAAGAAGAAAAGGTGAATTTAACAAAAAAGCTGAAGTTAAGGAGGAGCAAGCCAAATGACACTAAGAAACGAACCCATCAATAGAGTCGAAAACAGAAAGAAATACTGTAGATTCAAAAAGCACGGTATCAAGTATATTGATTACAAAGATCCTAACTTCCTTTTGAAGTTTGTCAATGAGCAAGGAAAAATTCTTCCAAGAAGACTGACAGGAAACTCTGCCAAATTCCAGAGAAAAGTGGCTAACGCCGTTAAAAAAGCAAGACACTTGGCACTTTTACCTTTCGTAACTGACGGTTTGAAATAGGCCATCAACCTTCGAATCATTCAAATTTTAAATTGAACAACAATGGAAATTATTCTTAAAACAGACATAAAAGGTCTTGGGTATAAAAATGACATGGTGGAAGTAAAGCCAGGTTATGGAAGAAATTACCTAATTCCTCAGGGTTTTGCCATGTTGGCAACTCCTTCTAACAAAAGGATCTTAGCAGAAAACATCAAGCAGGCAGCTCACAAAGCTGAAAAAATCAAAACAGCAGCTGAGGAATTGGCAGCTAAGCTTGAACAAACTACGCTAGAGATTAAAGCTAAAATCGGTGACTCCGGAAAAATATTCGGTAAAGTGACTACGCTTCAGATTTCTGATGCACTTTCTGAAAAAGGAATCGAAATCGATAGAAAGAAAATCGCTATCAACATGCCAGTAGGTGGCGAAGGTGAATTCGAAGCTGAAATTGATCTTCACAGAGAAGTGACCAGCAAAGTGAAATTTGTTGTTGTAGCTGAGTAGGCTTATAATAACATCATAACAAAAAAGGCTTTCGAAATCGAAAGCCTTTTTTGTTTAATTAGTTCAAAGCAATTTTTTCAAGATCATCTACCAATTTCTTGGCAACCGCTCTGCTGTTTTCTTCTCTTTTAGCTTTAAAAAGTTCAAGAGCTAGTTTACTCTTGGCAATTACTCCTACAGGATTGTTGTCGGAAAGGTAGCTGTTCCAGCACCAAGACAATTCTGAATGAAGTTTTTCGTCTAACTTTAGTTTTTCTAGTTTTTCAAGAGTAGAAACAATCGTTTTTTCTGAAATTTTCACTGACATGATATTATAAGTTTGGTTTGAAATTAAATGTCTATTTTTCAAAATCTGAACAAAACAATGCATTTTTTTTCATAATTACAATATAATCAGATGATTAGTGACATATATTTAACAAACAATCGATTTCGTTGGACATTGTCAAACAAAATAATCTAAACTCTTCACAGCTATGAACAGGAACCAAAAAAATCACAAACAGTAAGTGCTAAAAGTTGATATATAGGTTTAATTTTGAATCATAACTTCAAAGATGGAAAGAAAACAAAGCCTTAAAGAAGAATTTGCCAACAGCATTACTCATGGATTTGGAATATTATTCAGTATAGTAGCCATTTCTCTTTTGGTAACATTCTCTATTCTCAATGGGAGTACCATTGAAATCGTCAGTTCGAGTGTTTTTGGAGCCTCTATATTGTTCCTTTATACCTTCTCTACATTGTATCATGCCATACAAGAAGAAAAGATCAAATCGTGGCTGCGTACTTTTGACCATATCGGCATTTACCTGTTGATAGCTGGTACATACACTCCTTTTCTATTATTGACTATTGGGGGCACATTAGGTTGGATTTTCTTCGGTATCGTATGGGGCTTAGCACTCTTTGGTTTAATATTTAAAATCTTCTTTACCCATAGATTCAAAAAAGCTTCCCTTATCCTGTATTTGGGTATGGGTTGGATGGCTATCTTTCTTGTTAAACCGCTATACTCTAATCTAGACCCCTCCATTCTCGGTCTAATAGCAGCAGGTGGAATTAGCTATACCCTGGGCACAATATTCTACACAAGGCCCGCAATGCGATTTGCACATACCATTTGGCACTTGTTCGTTTTGACTGGAACTGTCTTTCATTTTATCGCAATTCTCTTAATTCTTCAGTCAATTTAAATTTTTCAGATTGAGATTTAGAACTTTAGCTGGATTAGGGCAAATTCTTTTGAGGCAAATTTGCATAAAAAAGAAAGTCCACCTACATTTGTGACACCTTAAGAAAACGAAGGGAATTTAAAATAAAAATTGACCGATGGTGTAACTGGCAACACGTCTGGTTTTGGTCCAGAAGAGTCTAGGTTCGAGCCCTAGTCGGTCAACATAAAAAACCACTCACTCGAGTGGTTTTTTTGGTTAATTACTGTTCTGTTCCGATCGATTACTCGACAACCCTGAACTTTTTTTCAGCCTTATGGGTATTGCCATACATATCTTCCGCCATTACTTCAATTGAATGCTCGCCTGTTGGCAAGTCCGAAGGAATTCCAATGCGCCACAAATGGTCAGTTCTTACCGGGGAAGATGGACGTCTGCCTTCCACAGGCTTATCTGAAGTATCCCACCTGAACATATTGACCAAATAGGAAGGATCGTAATCTTCAATATTGTACATCTCCTTCCACTCGCCCTTGTTGATTCTTAATTTGACCACATCATCTTTGGTACCCGTAAAGAAATTGGCAAAGAAAGCTGCCGAAGTCCTTACTCCTTTTTTCAATACTTTGGGCGCAAAGATCTCAATCTGATAATCGGAAGCTCTTTTGGCTGGCTTATATCTTGCTATGTAATCTGTGCCGTCAAAATCCATAAACACATAGCCATTGGGTGAGCCATCTCTCATCGTAGAAGCAGGAACGCCCATTTCAACCATCTCTCCGGAATACCAATCTCCAGATGGAGTACCAATATTGAAATGGTGATGAGGTTTTGCTTGTTGATACCCATCTTCTTTTCCAAAAAATGTCTGCTTCATGTAATGCGTGTGGGCGGATAGCGAAACTGTATAGGGAAAATCAGAAAGCAATTCGAAAAGTTTTTCCCTATCAGCATCTCTGAAACTATCACCCTCTTCAAAAAGCGGTATATGCATAAACAGCACAATGAGCTTGTCCTTAGGAACTGTTTTCAAGTTATTTTCAATAAATGCCATTTGATCAGGTCTAAAGCCGCCCCAATATCCTAATCCATCTCTGGGATCTGGATAAAGAATGTTCTCCAATACGATAAAATGTACCTCCCCATGGTTGAAGGCATATGTAGCAGGGCCAAAATTTGCGGTAAAGCTTTCATCGGAAAGTTCATCACTTTTTGCATCAAAGTTCATGTCATGATTGCCCATGACAGAATACCAAGGAACTCCAACTTTACTGATAACTTTTGCATAGGGCTGAAAAAGATCAGGGTCATCTCCTACTATATCTCCTAAAGAAATCCCAAAATCCACCCCTTCAATTCCTACTACCTCAGACACTACTCCCCTATCAAAAAAGCCCAATTGTTCTTCTGAATATGGCTGGGGATCTCCAAATATCAATGCAGTAAACTTATTTTTTTCATCACCAGGTAACAAACCAAAGTCCACCGATTTTGGAAGATCTCCGGTAGGTGCTACACCTGGAAACTGATAAGTTGCCGGAGAACCTGACGGCTTGTGGATATAAAAAAACTGGGGAAGGTTATTTTCGTCAACTGGCAGATTGTAAGCGGATGGTTTGATTACAAAAATCACCTGATCATCAGATATAGGAAGCTCATATTTACCAGAATCATCCGTCAAGACCACTTCTTGACCATTGGAAACAGCAACACCTGCTATTCCTTTTTCCCTTCTTTCTTTTTTGCCGTTTTGGTTGCCGTCTTCATATACAATTCCTGTGACAAATTGAGCCTGTAGGGCATTGGCAAGGAAAAATACATAAATACCAAGTAAGATTTTTTTCATAATTGATTGGTTTTTATTTTAAAAATAGTGCAAAAGCGATGCATATCGATTACCTAAAAATTAACCTTGTATTAAGCTTTTAAATAGGCTATTTATCGCTCTAAATGTCGCAAATAGCTATTTATAGGTTAATTTTAAGGAAAAGTCCAATTTTTTGAAAAAATAAACCTTTTCAAGTTCGTGTAATTGGCAATTCTGTATATCTTGAATTCTTAATTTTAATTTCAACCCAAAACTTATTATTTATGAGCAGATTTGAAGAAGTAGTTGCACAGGTTTCCGAATTGGAAGCTGATTTCAAAAAATTTTATGAGCAAGGTAACAAAGCAGCCGGCACAAGGGTAAGAAACGGAATGAACAACCTTAAAAAAATGGCTCAGGACATCAGAAATGAAGTTACTGAAATCAAAAACTCAAAAAAATAACAATTCTTTACACTCTAGAAAAGAAATTTACCACTGCAATTGATAATGCAGTGGTTTTTTTTTACTGTCTAACATCTATTCCTACTTTACCGGAATGAAATACATATTTGAATCTACATTGGAAAATTTCAATTCAGCTCTATGGCACTTTCATGTGCCAGTCCCTGATGCTACTGCAATGGAACTGATCGAAGCTGATAATAGAAGGATCATTTTCCAGATCAATGAAAATGAACCAAGTCATGCTGCCTTGATGAAGACTAAAGATTATTGGTTTTTTTTATTGAATAAAAACCAATGCGTAAAGTTCAATATCAGTGAAAATGACAAAATACGTGTAACCTTGGAAAAAGATAGGTCTGAATATGGATATTTCATGCCTGAAGAACTAAATATCATGTTGAACCAAGATGAAGAAGGGGCTCAGTATTTCCATCAGTTGACCAAAGGAAAGCAGAGAAGTCTTATTTACCTTGTCGGTAAAGTGAAAAACTTAGATTCTAGAATCAACAAAGCACTTGCAATTCTTTCACATCTAAAAGAAGTAAAAGGTCAATTGGATTTCAAAAAACTGAATGAAAAAATCAAATTTTTTAACAACATAAACAAGCAGTAAAATTAATTTTAGGCTTAAATATCCATTTATTTACACAAAAGCTGTATTGACATTCAAAACCTTACTTTTCACCTCTTACAATACTTTATATTTACATTTTTAAACGATTGGTAATGTATTGGTTTTTAATTGTTTTAAATGATTGATTTGATAATAATTGTTTAACTTTTTAACCAAAATCAATATAAAGTTTTAAACACACTAATTTTTAACAATTCAATAACAATAAAATTCTGAATTTTTTGAAAGCAATAACGTAGATTTAGTGGCATTTTATATATGTAAAACTGCAATTCATTCCATCACAAATTAAAAAGTATGAAACAAACTCTACCTAAAATGGTGCTCTTGTTCCAGCTGTTAATGTTACTCTTTGTGCAGGTCAATGCACAAACAGAGGTCATTGCAGGTTGGACTTTTGATGCTATTGAAGTCTCAGAACGAGAATTTGCCGATCTCGGCAACGCAAACAACACGGGTGAAAATGCCCAAATCATCAACCCTGTAAACATCAACTTCACAACATATGTGCAAGGAACAGGCGGTTCGGGTACTTTTGCCAAAAACTCTAATGGCTGGCAGGACGCTGCGACAACTGAAAAATATTGGCAAGTAAAAGTCAATACACTTGACTTCGAAAACCTCAGTGTATCGAGTAAACAACAAAGCTCGAATACTGGACCCAAAGAATTCAGGATTGATTATAGTTTGGATGGTACAAATTGGACCACTATACCTGAAAGCAGCTTTGATGTTGCTAACAATTTTGTTACAGGCACCGTAGCCTCTTTGGCGATTCCAGCTGCTGCTTCCAATCAAGCTGAACTTTTCATCAGATGGATAGCCACTTCTAATGTAAGTGTCAATGGTGGCATCATTGCCTTCGGTGGAACCAACAGAATAGACGACATACTGATCGAAGGTACTCCGATTGGAGAGGTAGTTCCTGAGCCTGAACCAACCACTTTAGGACTTTGGGACTTCAGTGGTGAACCGGGAGATCAAGCCTCTACTGAGGGCGAGGGAAGCATCAATATCACTGCATTGGATTTCATCAGAGGAAGTGATATCAACCCAACGAACGCCTTAAATTCCATAAGTGGAAGCAATTGGAGTATTGGTGAAAACGCGTATTTCGAGTTTGGATTGACGGTAGATGAAGGATTTGAGGCCAAAATGGCGGAATTACTAATTGCCACAAGGTCTTCCAATACAGGACCAGGTGATTTGGCACTGAGGTATAGTCTTGACAACTTTGAATCTGATTTGATCACTTGGTCAAATTCAGGTATAACCTTCAGCAACTTGAGACTAGACCTTTCAGAATTGCCCGCTTTGACAGGTTCTGTGAGATTCAGAATCTTAGTCATCAGCAATATATCGGCAAATGGCGGAACGCTCGCTTCAGGCGGGACATTGCGGGTAGCGAACCTTTTTGAAGAAGGCGTTTCGATTCCTGTACAGTTTACAGGATCCCTAGCAGAGTCTGAGGTCATTCCTCCAGCAGAACCAGAGAAATTCATTGAGTGGAACTTTGCTGGAGAGCCTGGAAACCAAGAGGCTACTGAAGGCCTATCGCTAAGCGATGGTGTTCTTGCCAAAAATTTTGAAAGAGGTCCCGGTTTGATTGCCAATGCTGGTGCCAATTCCATCAACACAAGGGCTTGGAATGCTGCTGAAGGCGCCTACTTAAGCTTTGGATTTGATATTTCTCCGGACAAATTGGTGGATTTGAGCAAACTTCAAATCGGTTCAAGTGCTTCCAATGGTGGACCTTCTGCTATGGCTTTGAGGTATAGCGGGGATGACTTTGGTTCGGATCTTGCCACTTGGGATAATACCACAACTTTCTTAAATCAGGAAATTGACCTAAGCCAGCTTTCAAACCTTTCCGGTGAAGTAGAATTCAGAATTGTATCTACTTCCAATACAGCTGTCAATGGCAATACCCTAGGTGCAGCCGGTACTTTTAGAATCACAAATTTCTTCCCAGGCAATTCTCCTGTCAATTTCTTTGGCGTAGTGAAAGATGCTGAAGGAGTCTTGATTCCTACTGTGACTATTGAACCGACCACTCTAGACTTTGGACTATTCAGGATAGATGAAATTCCAAGCATTCTACAGTACCAATTGAATGCTGCCAAACTTGTAGGTGATGTAGTTGTGTCTACCACGGCTCCTTTTGGTTTGTCATTAGATGGTGAAAACTTTGTGGAGAGTCTAGTACTTACTCCAAGTCAATTAGAAGCAGCTGTAAGCATCTTCGTTCAGTTTGCTTCAGACGATGCCGGAGTATTCCAGACTGTCATCAGCCACACTACTGAAGGCCGTCAACCGGTTCAGTTGAATGTCAGTGCCACAGCTTTTGATCCATTCAACATCAGTGAAAACTTCAACGAAGCGTGTTCGCAAGGACTTCCAACAGGATGGTCAGCAATCAGTGTATTGGGAGATCAGGAATGGGCATGTACTACTTTCGGTAGAGCTGGAACCACTCCTACCGCCTCGGCACCTTTTGGTCTACAGATCAATGGTTTTGCAGCAGGTAGCGCAAGACTCAATGAGGATTGGTTGATTACACCGGCTTATGACCTTACGGGCTTCAACATCCCTCTGCTTTCATTCTACAGCCGTGTGGCATTCAATGGGCCTAGGTTGAAATTATTGATTTCAACAGATTATGTCGAAGGAGATCCTGACTCAGGAAACTGGACAGAACTGGAGGACAGATTTGCCAATGGTGACCAATGGTCTTTCTCAGGAGAACTGGACTTATCCGCTTACCTCGATCAAAGCATCAGGTTGGCGTTTGTATACAGCTCTTCTACTGAAGAAGGTGCCGCAAGATGGACACTGGATGACTTCGAATTGAGAAGCTCAGATCAACCGGCAGCTCCTTTCTTCTCCAATAGCATCGGAAATATAGACTACTTCCACTTCGGGATTGTACCGGCAGGAACTGTCTCCACAGAAACAAGGACTTTCAGTTTCACCTTAAGTAATCCAGTAGCTCCTCTTACAATAGACAATGGTGCTGTAGGTGGCTTTGAATTTTCTAAAGATGGTGTGACATTCAGTCCTAACCTCTCCTACTCTATTGAGGAATTGGCAGGAACCAAGACAGTGACGGTAAGATTTGCTCCGTCCTCTGAAGGAGCATTCAGCGGGCCTATCACATTTGAGTCTGGAGACATCAACGTCAAAAGAGGCTACCTTAGCGGTGCAACATTGGCTAAGGAAAAAACTTTTGATGTAGTAAACTGGAATATAGAATGGTTTGGATCCGCAGGAAACGGTCCAAGCAACCTTGACCTTCAACTTCAAAATGTCAAAACCTTAATAGAAGACTTGGATGCTGATGTGTATGCTTTCCAAGAAATCACAGGTTCTCAAAAATTGGATGAGTTGATTGAAGCTTTGGAAGATTACGAAGGCATCGTTTCTCCTGCAGTATCTTTGGGTCCTGACAATTTCGAAACGGCACAAAAACTCGTTTTTCTCTACAAGAAATCTACAGTAGAACCAATCAAAACGAGGGTATTACTAGAAGGAGTTCAAGCATCAGATTTGCTTGACTATCCATCCCCACCAGACAGATTCTGGGCAAGCGGAAGACTTCCTTTCTTACTGGAAGTAAAAACCAATATAGATGGGGTGCAACAGAAATTTAACCTTGTCAATATCCATGCAAGGTCAAATGGTGGCGGAGAAAGTGCGGGCAACCCAAGATATGCCATGAGAAGATATGACGTCAATGTTTTGAAAGATTCACTTGACGCGTATTATCCTGATGTGCCGCTGATCATTTTGGGTGATTATAATGATGACTTGGATGAAACAGTAGCAGATCAGACTGCGCCAACTGTCAATACATCAGAGACATCATTTATCAACTATATCAACGATCCGGAAAATTATACACCGGTCACTATTAGTTTGAGCAATGCAGGCCTAAGGTCATTCCCATCCTTTGAAAACGTGATTGACCATGTCATCATCTCTAATGAACTCAACGACAATTGGTTGGTGAATTCAGAGCGGTTGGTGGTACCCTTCGACTTGATACCAAATTACTTGAACACAACATCCGACCACCTTGCTGTCAAGACAAGGTTTACGGTCAGTTGTGACATTGATCTTCCTTTGATTATCGGAGAAAACGAGCTTTGTTTTGAATCTGGAAGCACGGAGTTACAATTGCTAGGTGGTAATTTCACCGGGGTCCTATTCTGGGAAACTTCCACTGATGGTCAAGCTTGGGACTTGGTAGAAGGAAGTGAGGGGCTTAATTCACTTGAAATAAATGAACTTTCCTCAAACAGACAATTCAGAGCTGTGGTGGAAACCAATCTTTGCATCAGCACCACAGAAAGCTTTGAGGTAGTGGTAAGAGAATTGCCTGAGCCATTTATATTATTTGAGCGAGGAAAATTGGCTACCATTGAAGGGCCATACACCTTCACTTGGTATAAAAACGAACAGGTGATTCAATCCGGTTCAGATAACACCGTGAGGATAGCCGGAGCGGGCGACTACAGGGTGGAAATCCAGGATGAGTTAGGTTGTCTAAGATCTTCCGACACCATAAAATTCCCGATCAGACCTACAAGAGTAAATGTGAGGATATTTCCTAACCCGGCAAACAGACTGGTCAATATTAGTCTGAGAAGTGCTGAAGGTTTACATAATGTAGAGCTTAGGTCGGCATTTGGAGCATTGATTGCTTCAGAATTGTCGGCAGATGGTTTCGTACAGTTTGACGTCACCAACTTATCCAAAGGAATGTACCTGATTGTCATCACTGATCAGAGTGGTCAAAGACAGATCGAAAGACTAGTGATCAAGTAACCTGATACTCAAATCATTATTGAAGCTGCTCCATTTGGGGCAGCTTCATTTGTTTTACACAATGCCTTGGATGTACATTATTGCAGTAAACAGACAGAACCTTTACTTAAAAATTGCTTTCTTTGTAGTCCAACAATATGAAACGAATGTCTCCTTTCGAAGAAATCAGACCTTATTACGATACAGAAGTCAATCAGGCTATCAGGGAAATTATAGATCACCCTATGCTCAAGGCTATGATGAACTTTACTTTTCCGGATCACGAAGATAAGTATTGGAAAGACCTGATGCTTCACTGTCATTCCATAAGAGACTTTCAGATCAATTTTATTTACCCTGGGGTCAATAAAGTATTGGAAAAAAGTTCTGCTGGTTTGACTACCTCGGGCTTTGAGAAACTAGACAAAGGAACTTCCTACCTTTTCATATCCAACCATCGGGACATTATCCTCGATACTTCTTTGCTCAATGCTTGCCTATATGAGCATGGACTTTTTATGACCACATCAGCTATTGGAGACAACTTGGTCAAAAAACCTTTTCTGAAAACCCTTTCCAGGCTGACACGCAACTTTATCATCAAGAGAGGCCTACCGGCCAGAGAACTATTGGAAAGTTCAAGGTTGATTTCTCAATTTATCAGGCATTCTCTGTTGAGAGAAAACAGGTCTGTATGGATAGCCCAAAGAGAAGGGCGAACCAAGGACGGTAATGACATGACCCACAAAGGGGTACTCAAGATGATCAGCATGGCTTCTGATAATGGGGAGCACTTTTTGGATTATTTCAAAAGACTCAATGTCGTACCAGTAAGTATGTCCTACGAGTACGATCCCACAGATATGTTGAAAATGCCCGAACTTCTGGCAAAAGCCAATCAAGAGGTATATGTAAAAGGTGAAAATGAAGATTTCAGCACTTTGTTGAGCGGAATAATCGGTCAAAAAAGGCGTATTCATATCCATGTAGGAGAACCACTCAATGACAAAATTGACCTGATCAAAGAAAACACTGCAGGAGTAGTAAAACAATTTCAGGCATTTACTGACCTGATTGACGATCAGATCATCTTGGGCTACAAACTATGGCCTACCAAATACATAGCACATGATATGTTGACCGGTACTGAACAGTATAAGTCTGAGTATAGTCCTGAAGAAAAAAGTCTATTTGAAGCTCGTTTCAAAAAGGGCGTTGACCAAAAAAACCCTTTGGCTGTCAAGAGTTTTCTGGCCATGTACGCCAATCCAGTCAGCAATCAAAAACGGCTGTTGGAAGAAGTGTGACTTTATCCTAGACAGGTAAATGTACCGTGAAGGAACTGTAGACACCTGGTTGAGATTCTATCTGAAGCTCTCCTTTCATGCTGTCTACCAAATGTTTGACAAGTGGAAGGCCAAAACCATAGCCAGTCTCCCCTTCTGTTCCATTTTTGGATTTTGCTTTCCCTTCCAGAATCTCTGAAATCTGCAATTCGCTGAGACCTCTTCCTGTATCACTCACACTTACCTGAAGCTCTTTAAGATCCTCTTTTTCCATCAAGGCTAAAGTAACTTTCACCTTCCCTTGCGAGGGAGTAAATTTGATCGCATTGGAAATCAGATTTCCAAAAATCTGTATCAGCTTATTCTTATTGAAAGGGACTTCTTTATTATCCCCATCAATATTTACATCGAGTACAAGCTCCTTTTGCTTTGCTTGAACATCATACATATCTGTAATTTTCTTCTGCAAAAGGGCAAGGTTAAACTCAGAATGACTATTTATTGAAGGCTTTTGAGCCTGCTGGGATTTATCGGTCAGAATTTCATCTGCCAGTTCTAAAAGAGACACTCCGCTTTTTTGAATCAATTGAATAAATTCCAAGACCTCTTCGAGGTTATTGTCATCACCCTGATCCTTAATGACCTGCGCCAATCCAATAATTCCGCCTAACGGGCCACGGATATCATGTGCTATTTTTTTGTTGTTTTGACCCATATCTTTCATGCTTGACTTCAATTGTTGGATAGTCAAGATGATCTTAAACCTATTCACAATTTCATCAGCTATGATCTTTAGCAACTCGACCTTTTCAGCAGAAAGCTCTCTTTCTTTTTTATCTATGACACAAAGCGCTCCAAGATTGAAGCCTTCATCATCCTTGAGGGGTATTCCAAAATAATAATTGAACCTAGGTTCACCTTTCACATAAGCTTTGTCCTTAAACCTGTCATCAGCCCTAAGATCATTCACTTCTAAAACCTCGTCACCCATAATAGTATAAGTACATATTGAATCCTCTCTTGGTGTCTGGATGGGATCCATGCCATGGGTAGCTACTGACCACTGAGTAAAACTGTCGATAAGGTTGATCAAAGAAATCTCAGCCCCTGCTACTTTGGCTGCCAATTTTGTAAGGTCTTTAAACTGTTCTTCTAATTCGGGGTAATCAAAATCATATTCACTTAATCGGATGATTCTTTCGAATTCATTCGAGGGGATGGGTATATTCATAGTTTATGGATTCTTGTAGTATGTTAAGCAACATACGTATTAAAGGTACCTTTAGATGAGGCAGGGAACTAATTAATCATCAATATTTTAAGCATTTGGGAGACAAGGTTAGAAACCTTATTCAAGATACAGTTTAAGGTCTTGGAAAAAAGCCGAAAACTCTTCCAAGACTGAAACTAATGCTGCAAGATTGTTTTACCTTTACAAAATGACCGATAGCAAAAAAATCGAACAGGCAGTTTTAGACCAATTGGGTTTCGAATCCCTTAATGACATTCAACAAAAGACCATCTCCGTTTTTTCAAAAAAGAAAGACCTCCTTCTCTTGGCCCCAACAGGATCAGGAAAGACTTTGGCGTTTTTAATTCCCCTACTTCAACTTTTGGATTCCAATTTAAATGAAGTCCAAGCTTTGATAATAGCCCCTACCAGAGAACTGGCACTTCAGATTGAGAAGGTTTTCAAGTCGCTCAAAAGCCAGCATAAAGTCACCTGTTGCTATGGTGGACATGAAATGCGGGTAGAACGTAACTCCCTTCTATCCACCCCCTCACTTGTGATAGGCACTCCAGGCAGGCTTATTGACCACCTTTCAAAAGGGAACATAGACCTCTCGCATGCCAAGCTTGTAGTATTGGATGAATTTGACAAGTCCTTGGAATTGGGTTTTGAAGATCAGATAAGGGATATTTTCAGGTTTTTACCCAAATCACAAAGGCATATCCTTACATCTGCCACTCCTATGGATAGGCTTCCTGAATTTGTTCCACAAGAAAAAATCGAGGAATTGAATTTCATAGGAGAAACAGAAAAGAACCTGTTGAAGCAAAAAGTAGTCTATACAACAGTAAAAGAAAAATCAGATACCATCTTGAGTTTGGTTTCAGGATTCAAAGGTGATCCCTGCATTATTTTTTGCAATCATCGGGAATCTGTAGACAGGCTTAGCTTTTTCTTCAAAGATTACGAATTCGTACCAAGCACACTCCATGGTGGAATGGACCAAGCTGAAAGGGAAATCAACCTGATCAAATTCAGAATGGGCGCTTCCAATATATTGATTGCCACAGACCTTGCTTCCCGTGGATTGGATATCCCAGAGATCAAACATGTAGTACATTACCAACTCCCCAAACAAGAGGATGCCTACATCCACCGAAATGGTAGAACTGCCCGGATGAATGCTTCGGGAGTGAGTTATCTGATCTTGACCCAAGAAGAATACCTGCCAAGGTACATAGAAGAAAAACCGGAGGAAATCACACCCGAAGCCAATGCCTTTCTGCCAGTAATTCCAGAGTATGTGTGCTTATATATAAGTGCTGGAAAAGGAGATAAAATCAGCAAAGGGGATATAGTGGGCTATCTGACCAAAAAAGGAGATATCAAAGGAGATGCAATAGGTCAGATTCATATACAAGACAAAAGTTCCTATGTCGCCATCCGCAAAGACCTTGTCGATACCGTTCTCCAAAATGTAAGAAATGAAAAACTAAAAAAGACAAATGTGAAAATAGCTGTGGCGAGGTAAAAGGTAGTTTGTCAGAAAGATTGTATTTGATTTTTTATTAAGGATTTTTGAATAGGATATGAATATTAGTAAAAGCTTAATGTATTAGATTTTGGGTTGCATGCTTGATTAGACCTGCCAGGTTTTAAAAACCTGGCAGGTCTGTTATGAATACTCCTACTTTAATGTAAAAATCATTGGGAAGCAGTCAGTAAGGTGTACATATTTACAACCTCTCTACAAGTACATGGGGTATTGCTTCGCAAGTCGACCGAAGGGAGATTCATGAAATCCATTGAAAAATTAATAATCTACGTCAAAACATCTAAGAGGGCCCCGATGGATTTATCTGTCGGGGTCGTCTTTTTTTGACCCTATTTTACTTCACTTTTTGAACTTACATTATAGGCTATTCTTTACTACTATAAAATACCCTCTACAAGGTATTTTTACATTTTGACGCAGGCTGTCTGGTTTTTTTATATCTTCCCGTCTAAACCTAGACTATGAAAAAGATAGTATTTGTATTCACTTTATTATCAGTGGTTTGCCACCAAAACTTCGCCCAAGAAAAAATCCCAGTTGGATTGATTGAAACACCTTTGGGTGAAATTTTTATCAAACTACACGATGAGACGCCTCGTCACAAAGCAAGTTTTATACAGTTGGCTCAAGATGGCTATTGGGACTCTTTGACATTCAATCGGGTCATACCAGATTTTGTCGCTCAAGGAGGCTGTCCTGATACTCCAGAAGGTTTTAGCGATCCCGAGTACTTGCTCGAACCTGAATTTGACCCACAGTTGACACATATATATGGTGCTGTAGGAGCAGGAAGAGATGATAATCCAGGCAAACTTTCTGCAAGATGTCAGTATTACATTGTCCAAAATAAAGATGGTTTGCACAGACTTGACGGAGACTACACAGTCTTTGGTCAGGTCATCAAGGGCATGGAAATTGTAAATAAAATAGTAGCCGTCCCAAGGGACAATAATAATAAGCCAGAAAGACCTATAACATTAAAAATGAGTATAATCCACCTTTCAAAAAGTGAAATCAACGCTTTGATGGATTAATATCAAACAATAAGTCCTGACAGTTTGGTTAGATTTGGCTATATTAAAAGCTCTGCCCTAGAAGATGAATAAACCCGTACAACCACAACATGAGGATTTAAGGATTTCTCAACTTTACTCCTATCATATTTTGGATACGGAGGAGGAGGAAGAATTTGACTTTATCACAGATATGGCGGCCAAAATCTGTGATACCAAATATGCCACTGTCACTTT
The DNA here is from genome assembly GCF_003003005.1 of Mongoliibacter ruber. Lineage (GTDB taxonomy): Bacteria > Bacteroidota > Bacteroidia > Cytophagales > Cyclobacteriaceae > Mongoliibacter > Mongoliibacter ruber. Next base: position 223,019 of record NZ_PVTR01000007.1, on the reverse strand, counting down.
GGTAGATAGGGAACGACAGTGGTTCAAATCCAGACATGGAATAGAAGCGACTGAAACCCCTGTGAGTTTGTCGATCTGTGCCACAGCCATCAAAACCAGCCATGATTTTTTTGAAGTTCCAAATATAAAAATTGACCCCAGGTTTCGGGATATCCCTCCTGTGTTAGGAGATCCTGATATTGTATTTTATGCTTCCTATCCATTGATTACAGAGGATGGCTATGCTTTGGGAGCGCTTTGCGTAGCCGATGACAAAGAAAAATCCCTGACACAAGAACAAAGAAAAGGACTAAAGTCTTTAAGTGCTCAGGCGATGAGATTGCTTGAATTGAGGAAGAGAAATTTCGAACTCAAACAAAATCAGACCTACTACCATACCTTGATTGAGAATACCCATGGATCTCCATATAGGTCTCTCGATGATGAAAACCAAACTTTTGTATTTCTCACCAAAGGTTTTGAAATCATTACAGGTCATCCTGTTGCTGATTTTCTAAACAATCCCCAAAAATCCTTCAAGGACATCATCCACCATGAAGACCTAAAAAGAGTAATGGCTGTAAAAGCCGAAGCTATAAGGGAAAATAAAACATGGGAATTGCAATATAGGATCAATCATAGTTCTGGCTTTCTCAAATGGATCGATGAAAGGGGAAAAACCTTCTATGATGAATTGACTAACAAGATCTATATAGATGGAATTATTTTGGACATCAGTTTCCGCAAAAATGAGGAAGCCCTTTTTAAAAACATCTTTGACAACAGTCAGGGACTTATCTGTATTCATGATTTCGAAGGCAAAATCATCAAGATCAATGTAGCCGCTGCCGAATCTTTGGGATACGAGCTTGATCAGGTGATCGGGAAAAACCTCAGGGAATTTCTCAACGAGTACGATTACCCAATGATTGAGCGCTATATGAGTGAAATCAAAAATGCAGGCAGGCATAAAGGCATACTCAGGCTCAAGTCCAAGAGTGGTACCAATAAATATTGGGCTTATGACAATTCTGTAGCAGAATTTGGGGGAATAAAAGACATGATAGTGACCAACTCTGTAGACATTACAGATAAGGTGCGTATGGAAAAAACCCTAAAAGCAACTGAGGAAAGGTTGCACCTGATCGCACAAACAATAGATGATGCTTATTATGTATACAATGTCAATCAAGGTAAGTACGAGTATTTCAGTCCAAACTCTGAAAAAGTAATAGGCGTAAACTTGGATTTTTTCTCCGGAGGCAAAAACTTCAACGATACATTTGTACACGAAGAAGACAAATTAAAATGTAAAGAAGCTGCCAAGAACCTTCTTAATGGCACCGCTTTCAATATTGAGTACAGGATAGTCTTGGATGGTCAGGTACGGTGGCTCAATGAAAAAGCCTTCCCTGTTGTTTCACAAAACTCCAAAGAAACAAGATATGCAGGTAGGGTAACGGATGTAACTCAAAGAAAAAATATACAATTTGAACTTGAAAACACCAAGGAGATTCTGGAACAAGCCAGTAAGACCGCGCGTGTAGGTGCTTGGGAAGTCGATTTGATTGAGAAAAAAATCCACTGGTCCGATATGATGAAAGAAATTCATGCTGTCCCTGAGGATTTTCAGCTTGAATTTGACAATAGCCTGAGTTTTTTCAAAAAAGGATTTAACAGGAATAAAGCTTCCGAAGCACTTGACCTATTGATCAAAAAACAAAAACAGACCGATCAGGAACTGCTCATAGTCGATGCCAATGGAAAGGAAAAATGGATAAGGCTAATCGGTAAGGCTGAATACAAAATGGGAAGCTGCATAAGGCTTTATGGTACCGTGCAGGATGTCAATGATATCAGAAAAAAGACTTCCGAACTGATCAAAACCAAGCAACAACTGGAGAGTATCCTGTCAGAATTGGAGGATGTGGTATGGGCATTCAAGCTGCCTACTTATAAAATGCTTTTCGTGACTCCTTCAGTTGAGAGATTTTTTGGAGTCAATTCTAATGAATGCATGCAAGATCCAGAATTTTGGACGCAATTTATTTATGAAGAAGACCGCTACATCATTGAAGAAATAGGACTTGAACTTGAGGAAAATAACGGATACGAAAAAGAACACCGCATAGTCACTAAAGATGGAAGCATCAGGTGGGTGTGTCATATCGGTAAAGTAATTTTTGATTCTAATGATACCCCAATACGTCTCGATATCAAAATGTCAGATGTTACCAAGGACAAGGAGTTTGAAAAACAATTGATTGCAGAAACCAACCGGGCCAATGCCGCTAGCAAGTCCAAATCTGATTTTCTGGCCAATATGAGCCATGAAATCAGAACCCCGCTCAATGGAGTGATTGGTTTCACAGATTTACTCTTGAAGTCGGACCTTTCACACCTGCAGCAACAATATGCTGACAATGCCAATACCGCAGGTAAATCTCTACTCAACCTGATCAATGATATCCTAGATTTTTCCAAAATAGAGGCCGGTAAACTGGATTTGGAAATGGTGGAATCAGATCTACATGAGATTTTATATGAAACCTTGGACATCATCAAATATCCCGCGGGTCAAAAAAATCTGGAGATCATTCTGGATATACCTCCTACTCTGCCAAACCAATTCCTGATTGACCCATTGAGGTTGAAACAAATCCTGATCAACTTACTCAACAATGCCATCAAGTTTACTGAAAAGGGCAATGTTACCTTACAGGTAGTCCCTGAGTTTACGGTTGAAAATAATTGTAAACTGCATTTCTCGGTAATAGATACCGGGATAGGAATATCCGAGGAGCAACAAAAGAAACTTTTCAAAGCCTTTTCCCAAGCTGACAACTCTACAACAAGAAAATTTGGAGGAACAGGCCTGGGATTGACCATATCCAACCTGCTTGCAGAGAAAATGGGTAGCCATATCAACGTGAAAAGTGAAGAAGGAAAAGGTTCCACCTTTTATTTTACAGTAAATACTGAAGTCATTGTGACACAAAGCAGAAATGAGCTTGCAAATAAAGCTGTAAAAAGAGTCCTATTCGTTGACGATAATGCTGAGGTACGATCCATTACCAAAAAGCATTTGGAATCTTGGGGTTTGGAGTGTTACACTGCAGGCAATGGATTTGAAGCTTTCAAGCATTTGACTGGGAACCTGGATTTTGATTTGGCACTTATAGACTACCACATGCCGTATGTGGATGGAATTCAGGTGATCAGTCAGATTAGAAAGGAATTGAAGTTAGATGCCTCAATGCTTCCTATATTTATCATGAGCTATTATTCTGATGGAGAGAAGCTTAAAACTCCAATGATTAAACTCAAAATCAACCAAAACATCAGCAAACCACTGAATTATGCTGATCTTTTTGATGAAATAGAAAACCTAAACCAAGATGTAGCTCAAAACCAACAGCCTCAGCCACTACAGGAACAAAAGTTAAGTGGTGAGTTCACCGTTTTGGTAGCAGAGGACATTAGCATGAACATGCTATTGCTCAAAACATTACTTGGAAACATCTTGCATAAGGTCAGAGTAATCGAATGTGGTAACGGTCAAATAGCAGTGGAAAAATATCTTGCGCATGATGTGGATCTGATTTTCATGGATGTACATATGCCAGAAATGGATGGATTAAACGCTACTCAAAACATCCGGAAAATAGAAGCAAAAACAGGAAAGCATGTTCCTATAGTAGCCCTGACGGCAGGTGCCTTAAAGGAAGATCAGCAGAAGTGCTTTGAGGCAGGTATGGATGATTTTCTGACAAAACCAATTCACCCGGCATCTCTAAAATCTGTATTGGAAAAACACCTAGAGTTAAAGGATTCGGGAGATCATGCGATTGACCAAGAAAGCAACTCAGAGCGCAAACTGAGTTTCAACAAAGTCAAATTGATGCAGCTTATTGATAATTATCAGCCTTTGCTTAAGGAACTGTTGATTACCTCCAGAGATCTCATCAAAAAAATTGAAGCCATAAAATCTATGCTCACCAATCTAGACAGAGAAGGTGTAAAAGCTAACGCTCACTACATCAGAGGTGCTTCACAATCCATGGCCTTTGATGTGCTTGCCGAATTATCAGAAGCCATGGAGATGTCAGCTTTGAAGGCCAAAGAAGAAACACTTGTGGAAATATTTGGTAAATTGGAATCAGAGTGGTCCCGTCTAGACAAAATCATCCTGGAAGAGATTACCAACATAGCCGATGAATAAACATGAACTAGAGCCTGCATGGCCTGTTCGTGTCACGGTGGGATTGTTATCATTGTGACCTGCCTCTGGAAGGCAGGGATTCCATAGCCTGCCCGGACTAATCGGGGTACCCGCTGAAAAACAATTATAAACTCATGAAAAAAGCTAACAAGACGATAAGAATACTAGTAGTAGGATGCGGAAATATGGGAGCCTCCCATGCTACGGCCTATCATCAAATGAACGAGTTTGAAATCTGTGGGCTTGTGGCAAGAGGAGAAAGCAAGGAAAAGCTCAATAAGAAATTGAATGCCAACTATCCCCTATTCAATGATTATGGTGAAGCTTTAAACAAAACCAACCCTGACGCTGTCTGTATCTCAACCTACCCTGACACCCACGAAACTTTCGCCCTTATGGCCCTGAATGCAGGTTGCCATGTTTTCATAGAAAAGCCATTGGCAGACACCATTGCCGGTTCTGAAAAAATAGTAAATGCAGCACAGGCGGCAAGCAAAAAAGTAGTGGTGGGTTATATTTTGAGACACCATCCATCTTGGATCAGATTCATCGAAGAGGCGCAAAAGCTCGGCAAACCTTTGGTCATGCGGATGAATCTCAATCAACAAAGCAAGGGCTATATGTGGGATGTTCACAGAAACCTGATGAAAAGCCTTAGCCCAATAGTGGATTGTGGCGTGCATTACATAGATGTGATGTGTCAGATGACCCGGTCTAAGCCACTCTCCGTCTCTGCCATAGGTGCTCGTCTCACCGATGATATTGGCACAGACAATTACAACTATGGACAGCTTCAAATCAGGTTTGAAGATGGTTCTGTGGGATGGTATGAGGCAGGTTGGGGTCCCATGATCAGTGACAATGCGTTTTTTATCAAGGATGTTTTTGGGCCAAAAGGGGCAGTTTCCATTGTCGCCAAAAATGCTAGTGAATCCGGTAAATCAGATGATGTGGACTCCCATACCAAAACGGAGAGCATCAAGATCCACTTCGCAGATATAGACGCTGAAAATATGTTTGTCAAAAAGGACCAATGGATAGACCTGACTGATGAGCCTGATCACCAAGAGCTTTGCAACAGAGAGCAAAAGTACTTTTTGCAAACCATACAGGATGATTTGGACCTTACGGATCATTTAGATGATGCGGTCAATAGTCTCAGGATTGCTTTCGCATGTGATGAATCTGTGAAAACAGGTGATTTGGTTAAATTATAAATTGTCCAAATCTAATTTCATAATTGGAAAAACATCAAGAATTACACTTAGTAACTTATTTTATACTTTATATTGGCAATGTTAGTACATAATACCTATTTTGAAAGTGTTTACTATTTATTGTAAGCCATAGCCTGATTATCAAGCCCACTTTATTACATGCTTTCTGAGGATTCTAAATACAGAGCCATTTTTGAGGTAACGCCGATACCTATTTGGGAGGAAGACTTTTCTGATGTGAAAACTTACCTCGAGGAAATCAAACTTTTAGGGAAACCTGAAATTACTGTTTTGAACCGCCTCAAAGAAAATCCTGAAATTATTGATGAATGCAGTAAAAGGATCAAAATCGTAGATTTTAATGAAGCTTGCCTCAAACTTCATGCAGCATCTGACAAAGAAGAACTTCTTGCCAACTTCCACAAACTCTTTTTACCGGAAACCAACGAAGCCTTGGTGCAGGAAATACTTTGTGTGACACAAGGCAGAAGTAGCTTGGAGATAGAATCAAAAATGAAAAGTCTTGATGGTACAGAAAAGCACATCTTTCTCCGCTGGAAAGTTGTACCAGGGTATGAGGACAGCTTCGAGGAAGTATTGGTCACCACCGAAGATATTACTGCATCTAAGCGAAATTTTCAAAAACAGATAGAAATAGAGAATAAACTAACTGAAGCCCAAAAAATCGCTAAAGTGGGCTATTTTGAGTTCATACCAGAGACCAGTGAGTTGTTCTGGTCCAAAGAAGTGTATCGAATATGGGAAGTGGATCAGGAGTCTTTTGTCCTGGACCCTGTCAGTTTGCAAAAGACCATACACCTAGATGACAAGGCCTATTTTGATAAAATTTTTTCCAAAGCCATCATAGGCAAAATACAAGCTGATTTCAAATACAGAATCATAACCGGTGATGACAACACCAAGTGGGTACATGAAAGGGCCTCTTTACAATTTGACCCCATTTCAAAAAAAGACAAGTATACAGGCACTATCCAAGATATCACGGAAGAAGAAATCTTAAAGCAAGGAATGAAAGAATTGCTGAAAAGATACCATTTGGTCAGCAAGGCAACCTCAGAAATTATATATGATTGGGATGTAAGCAAAAATTCTATTTTTTGGGGTGATGGAATGCGATCTCAGTTTGGATATAGTTTTTCGAGCAGTAATGCCGGAATGGGTGACTTTGGTGGTTTTTTACACCCTGATGATATGGCAAGAGTTGAAAAAAGCCTAATAGCATACTTCAACAGTAAAGATGAGTACTGGGAGGATGAATACAGGTTTTTGAAAGCTGATGGTACATACGCAAATGTTACAGATAAGGGCTTTGGTATCAGAAACGAAGAAGGCGAAATAGTGCGGATGGTAGGCTCTTTACAAAACATAACAGATTTAAAAGTAGCCAATGAAAAGCTGCGTTCAAGAAATAATTTTATACAGACTACTGTAGAGAATCTTCCAATCGGTATTGCGGTCAATGACATCAACACCGGAAAGGTCACGCTGATGAACAGGAAATTTGCAGAGATCTATGGTTGGCCTAGAGAGGAACTGTTGGATATCCCATCCTTTTTTGAAAAAGTCTATCCAAATCCAACATACAGGCAAGAAATACGGGAAATGATAGAAGCTGACATTTCAAGCAAAAATCCGGACAGGATGAACTGGAATGGCATCAATGTATTCACGAAGGAAGGTAAAACAAAAATCATTTCGGCCAAAAATATCCCCTTGTTTGAACAGGGTCTCATGATTTCCACGGTAATAGATGAAACGGAAAGGTTCCGGGCTAAAAAAGATCTGGAAAAAAGCAATGAAAGATTCCTGTATGCCACCAAAGCTGTCTCAGATGCCATTTGGGATTGGGATATGGAATCAGAAACCATCTTTTGGGGTGATGGATACAAGACACTATTTGGCTATCCATTAGAAACCAACTATGTCACGCAAGATACATGGGAACATGCCATACATCCAGAAGACAGGGAAGAAATCATAAAAAGTCTACAAAGCGCTAAAGATAACTTAAATGAAGACAAGTGGGAAGCGGAATATAGATTTAGAAAGTATTGTGGTCAGTACGCTCATGTCAAAGAGAAAACAATCATCCTGAGAGATCCAAATGGTAAACCTACCAGAATGGTAGGGGCACTTCAGGATATTTCAGAGCAGAAAAAATCTGAAGAAAGAATCGCTCAGGAAAGGAATCTTCTCAGAACGCTCATAGACAACATCCCTGATTACATCTATGTAAAAGATCCCTCCTTCCGCCATATCATCAACAACAAAGCCAACGTCAGGCTTATGGGCAGAGAGACAGAAGCCGAAACTCTCGGAAAAACAACACATGAGCTTTACCCAAATGAATTGGCTGAGGGTTTTCATAAAGATGATGAGACGGTGATGAAAGATTTGATACCTGTCATCAATAAAGAAGAACCCATTATTGACTACCTAGGTCAAAAAAAGATATTAAGTACATCCAAGCTCCCACTTTTGGATTATGAAGGAAAGGTGCTTGGTTTGGTGGGGATTTCCAGAGACATTACTGAAAACAAAAAATTTGAAAGTTCATTAATCTATAAGACCAGGCTATTGGAAACAATCGCCACGGTAGTCAACCTCTTGCTTTTTAATCAAGACTGGGAAAAAGTATTAAAGGAATGTTTGGAACTGGTCGGAAAAGCCGTAAATGCTGATAGGGTTTATTTTTTTAAAAATTTCACTGAAAAGGAAACAGGGAAGTTGTACACAAAGCAAATCCTGGAGTGGAATGATCCAAATGTAAGTTCAGAGCTTGAAAATCCTAATTATCAAAGGATAGCTTTGGATAATTTCCCGAGTTTTTTGGCAAAAATGCATGAAAAAGAACCATTTATCGCGCATACAAAAGAATCAGAAGGAAACTTGTTTCAAATATTAGAAGAACAACAAATCAAATCAATCATTCAGCTTCCCATTTATTACAACAATGAATTTTACGGGTATATTGGATTTGATGAATGTAAACAAGAACGCTTTTGGACAGATGAAGAGATCTCATTTTTGAAAACACTTATCTCTAATCTAGAAGTGGCTATAGAAAGGAAAGAAAACCTTGACTCCTTAAAATCACTGAACATAGAACTTCAGAAAAGCAATCAGGAGCTTGGCATGTCCAATAAAGAGCTGGAACAGTTTGCTTATGTGGCTTCCCATGACCTTCAGGAACCCCTTCGGATGATTACAAGTTTTTTGACATTGATAGATAAAAAATATGGTCCCGAACTCGGCGATAAGGGCAGGCAATATATTCACTTTGCAGTGGATGGTTCCTTAAGGATGAAAAATATCATATTGGATCTTTTGGAGTATTCCAGGGTGGGGAGGATCCATATTCCCTCCGAACAAGTGGACATAAACCTTCTTTTGGAAGAAATAAACTCTCTTCTCCAAGCCAATATCGAAGAAAACAATGCTGAAATAAAATGGGTAAGTTTGCCAACCATCAGAGCTCAAAAAGGTTATATCAGACAGGTATTTCAAAATATTATTTCTAATGCACTAAAGTATAGAAAAGAAGATACAGACCCTGTGATCGCTATCAAAGCTTATGATGAAGGAAACCATTGGCATTTTGAAATCAGCGACAATGGATTGGGGATACCAGAAGAGTATCATAAGAAAATATTCGTTATCTTTCAACGTCTACATGGCAAGGAGAAATATTCAGGTACAGGTATCGGACTTGCCATTTGTAAAAAAATAATCGAAAATATCGGAGGTAAAATCTGGGTAGATTCAGTAATAGACATAGGCAGCACCTTCCACTTCACCTTGCCTAAGTAATATTAAAGCTCCTATATGAAAAAATCAATATTTAAAATTTTTTATCAGAGCCCCATTTTAACAGGGATAGTTGCATTTTTACTTGCGCTGTTTCTTACGCAGTTTTTAACCTATAAAGAAGTGGCTCTCTATCTTTCTGATGAAGAGCAACTCACCAAAGAACAGGCCAATCTAATAGAAAAAAGAATTGCAAACGGCTTGAGTTCAGCGATATCGGCAGCTCACACATTAGAGTTTATCGAAAGAAGGTATGGGCCAATTGACAACTTTGAAGAGATAGGTAGAGATATTATCCAGAACAATCCAAATATTGACGTCATCGAATTACTGAAAGGGGGAGAAATCATTGAAGTGTATCCATTGGAAGGCAATCGTTTGGCCATAGGATATGACATTCTTGAAGACCCCTCTAGAAGCGCTGAGGCTATCAGGGCTAGAGACAATAGAGAGGTTTTCTTTGCAGGGCCTTTTGAACTCAAACAAGGAGGAATGGGAATTATTGGCAGGCTTCCTATATTCAAAAATGATGAATTCTGGGGTTTTTCTGCAGTCATTATTTATTTGGAGACTTTTCAGGATATTATTGGAATTGATGAAGAGGCAAATGATCAATTTTACATTCAACTTGTCAAAAATAACCCTGAATCTGGGGAGGAAGAGTATTTTCTACCTGTAAATGATGATGCTACCTATACAGGTCATATAGAATCTGAATTCATTGACTGGGGAAACTGGACATTGACAGTTCAGCTTAAAAAATCAGAAGCCTGGGAAAATGTGTATTTGGCCTTAGCATTAAGGTTTCTACTCTCGGTGATACTTGGCTTGACAGCTTGGTATCTGGCGACAATTCCAGCTATGTTGGAAAAGAAAGTAAATAGCCAATCCAGAAGGTTATCCATAAGTAATGAGCGGTTTAAATATGCCACCATGGCTACTTCTGATGCCATTTGGGATTGGGATATCAAAGAAGATAAGGTATACCGCTCCAAAAACTTCGAAAATCTCTTTGGATACAAGAGGTCAGAGATGAATAACAACAATGATTTTTGGGATAAACATATACATCCCGATGATTTGGTTCAAGTAAACAAAAATCTTAAAAATGCTTTTGAATCAAAGTCAGAATATTGGGAGCAGGAGTTTAGGTTTCTCAAGCGAGATGGCACCTATGCCCATGTAGTGGACAAAGGAATCATCATTCGGGACAAAGAAGACCAACCAGTAAGGGTCATCGGAGCCACTCAGGATATTTCTAAAATCAAAGCTTCAGAATCTGAAATGCTTTCCCTTAGTGAGCAATTGAAAAATAGGGCTAGGGAACTGGAACTATCAAATGAGGAGCTGGAAAAATTTGCTTATACCGTCTCTCATGACTTGCAGGAACCACTTCGAATGATCAGCAGTTTCCTCAAGCTACTTGAGAAAAAATACGGTGAAAACTTGGATGATAAGGGCAAACAATACATTCAATTTGCAAGTGAAGGTGCAATCAGAATGAGACAGATCATTCTGGATCTTTTGGAATACAGCATGGCTGGAAATGTAGGAAGCCGAGAGAAAGTATGCATTCATGAGGTTTTGGATGATGTAAAGCTACTCCATAGAAATGTCATTCAAGATAAGAATGCAACATTAACTTATGAGAAACTCCCCTTAATCGTTGCTTCAAAAGCACCTATGAGGCAGCTGTTCTTAAACATCATAGACAATGCCCTCAAGTACAGTAAGCCAAATGAAAAACCTGAAATCAAGATTGAAGTAAAAGAAAGTCCTGAATACTGGCACTTTCAAATCTCTGATAATGGAATAGGAATAGAACCACAATACCATCATCAGGTCTTCAATATCTTTCAAAGATTGCATACCAAAGAAGTATTTCAAGGAACAGGGGTGGGACTTGCCATCTGCAAAAAAATCATAGAAACGCATGGCGGAAAAATATGGGTAGAATCCTTACCTGATTTGGGTACAAGTATTTTCTTTACTTTGAAAAAATTTGAATTCGTGGAAACACCAACCACTCAAACGTAGAAGTAAGGTGACCTGTTTTATTTAAAATTTCGATTTTATTTATGTATATTTTGATTTATCATTGCGAATCACCCCGTTGTTTTTGACTTTTAATCGACACTATTATGAAAAAAGAAAAAATTAAAATTCTTCTCGTCGAAGACAATGAGGGTGATATAGTCCTGACGCAGGAAGCGTTTGATATGGCCAATATTCAAAGTGATATAGCTGTAGTGCGTGACGGAGAGCAGGCCATTAAGTATTTGACAAAGCTTGATGAACACGAAGGGTCACCCGATCCAGACTTAGTACTGTTGGATATCAATATTCCCCGCAAAAACGGTCATGAGGTATTAAAGTTTATCAAACATAGTGAGACCTTGAAGCATGTTCCTGTGATCATGTTGACAACCTCTTCCTCAGAAAAAGATATCAACACCGCCTATGAAAACCATGCGAGTTGCTATATCATCAAGCCAGTAGAAGTAGACGCTTTCCTCAAGGTCATTGTAGAAATTGAGAATTTTTGGAGCAACGTAGTAGAATTGCCCAGAAATAAATTTGTGATATGATAAAAGACAATCAAACTTATACCATCCTGATTATCGAAGACAATCCGGGAGATAAGCTTCTTGTAGAGACTTACTTGGAGGAATCTGTTCTAGTACCCCGAATCACCGGAGTGGAGAGTTTTAGAGAAGCGTCAAAATTATTGGTTGACAATTCAAAGTTTGATATCATTCTTCTAGACCTTTCTCTTCCTGATATGGGAGGAGAGGACCTGATCAAAGCAGTGATGAGCCTCGCAGCAAACATTCCTGTAATCGTGCTTACCGGCTATTCTGATGTTGAATTTAGCCGGAAATCGGTAAAGCTAGGGATTGCGGACTACCTTCTCAAAGATGACCTTACTTCAAGTATTTTATACAAAAGTATTATTTACAGTATCGAGCGAAGAAAAGTTATCAATGAACTTGAAGAATCTAGAAAACGATACAAAGAACTGTTTCAATTGAGCCCTATCCCAAATTGGGTATACGACCTCAATACTTGGAAGTTTCTCGATGTCAATCAGGCAGCAGTGACCAACTATGGATATGAATATGATGAATTTATGACCATGAGTGTTCATGATATCATTCCGAAAGAGGAATATTCCAAGCTCCAAGAAACCATGGAGACAATACAAAATAAAGGGGAAGATCTACCTAAGTTTTCTGGAGAATACAATCATATCAAAAAAAATGGAGACATTATTTTTGTAGAAACAAGTTCAAACTACCTTACATTCGATGGCAAACCCGCCAGAATGATGCTGGCCAATGATGTCACTTTTAAGAAAAAATATATAGATGCTATAGAGCATCAGAACACAAAACTAAAAGAAATCGCATGGATACAATCTCATGTGGTAAGAGCACCCTTAGCCAGACTTATGGGCTTGGTCAACTTACTTGCTGAGGATGAAACTACGGATGAGGAAAAACAATCCTATACCAAACTGATCATTGATTCCGCAAATGAATTGGATACTATAGTCAGAGACATCACTGAAAAAACCGAACAAATCAATATCAAAGAAATAGAATGAAACCCGAAATTATAATAGTAGACGACGAGGAAATTGTATTGATGCTGATTAAAAGACTGGTGGTCAGGGCTGGACTGCACAATGCACCTCATCTTTTTTCCAACGGAATGGATGCTATTGCTTTTCTCCATGATCAAAACAAAAATGACCAGGTATTTTTGGTATTCTTGGACATCAATATGCCAGGATTTGATGGTTGGGAATTTTTGGATTCGCTAGCAATATCTGATATTCGAAATCAAGTCAGTGTAGTGATCATCACATCCTCAGTAAATCAATCGGATAAAATCAAGGCTAAAAGTTATTCTCAAGTAATTGGCTATATAGAAAAGCCAGTCACGGAAGAAATGATGCAAAGTGTGACTAGAATTAACAAAGTAGCGGAATATTTTCAGTAAGAGTAGGAACCGAAATATTTTGAATGTGTCCCCACATTGATGCTTTCTATTAAGACATCTACCTCCGCGAATCAATTGGCATTTACAAACGATGGCCCTATTGCACTGGCAGGAGGAATTATATCGAATGGTTCTGATGAAGACTGTGCAACAGGTGGATTGCTGAACAATACCTTTTTCCAATTCATTACCAAATCTACATCCAGGATTTGAATTTTGACTATTGGTAGTGAAGACGAACTTCCTTCTTCATTTTTTCTGATGCTGATCACTTCAAATGCTACTAAGCCAAGATTTTCCCCTTTCAGGTTCCCTCTCATGGGAGAATAATTTATATTGATATCACTGTCATATACTACAGCTAGCACTTTCTTCCCCTCAAGCATTTTGAGACCTGTAGCCCTTAGTGGTGTCACCCCACTGATATCATCTAAAAGAACTTCCCGATCATCATCAATATTAGGTGAACCAAGGCCTGGACCCGGTGCTAGAAAATTCTCAGTTCCATTGTCTGTTGGGCCCGCATTGATCCAAGTATTCGGAATTGAAGTCAAGGCAAACCAAGCTTCATCACCCATCTGCCCACTATTCAATTCAATAGTTTTTCCTGCGTTGTTTTTAAAAAAAGAAAGTTGCTCTCTCAGGCCAACTCGAGCTTTATCATCATTGACATCAATTTCAGAAAAGTTGTTCAATCCATCTCCATTATCAATACCGTCTTCATCAATAAGCAAAACCACCAATTCGTTTTCGCTGCCATTCGCAAACTCGTCCTCATTGAGCTCTGACATACAGCTACCTAAAACGGTAAAAATCAAAAGGATATAAGCACTTAATCTATTACTTTTCATGGCTATACACTATTACTTGAAAAACAGGGAGTTGTCCCTTTTCAATTAATATGCCAAAAACGTAAAATGGAGTGCTTATTTTTTAACCTGATGTCTGAGGAGAAACTGACTAGGTGATAAGGACATCATATTTTTGAATTGCCTATTGAAGTTGGAAAGATTATTAAATCCTGATTCATAGCCTACTTCGGAGATATTTAGCCTTTCTTCCAATAGTAATTTACAGGCATAGCCAATCCTGATTTCATTCAGAAATTTAGAATAATTCTTTTTTGTATGCTTCTTGAAAAACCTACAGAATGCCGTTGGATTGAGGTTGGCAACGTCAGCCACTTCCTCAAGTGTAATGTTTTTCCTGAAGTTATTGAAAGTATAGGCATATACTTTATCAATTCTAAGATCTCCGGTCTTTTCTGCCGGATTAGAAAAACCTTTGGTACTTAACAATTGAAATTCTCCCTGTGTGGCAAGCTTATGTAGCAATTGCAATAGCGCAATCATCCGTTCGAATCCATCGCTTTGATGAATAGACAGCATGGCTTCCTTTGCCTCCTCAGCTGTTTCTTTATTAAAGACTATACCCTGGGCTGCCATTTCTATCAATTGTTGGATTTGATGCATCTCGGTCATTTCCAAAAACTCCTTACCGCCAAAATCCTTTCTGAAATGCAAGGTAATAGCCTCAGCTTTCAATTTTGAGTCTTTTTCGAAATACACAGGATCATTCTGCCACATATGCGGTAGCCCCTCCCCTATCAGTACAAGTTCCCCAGATTCAAAAGGTTTGATGCTGTCTCCTATAAACCTGGTACCTGTAGATGACAGGATATATACCAATTCCAGTTCAGAGTGATAATGCCAAATATTCAAAAAATGCGGGTAGGAATGTATCGCAGAATTAAATGACTTATCAAATGGATTTCTTCTTTCGAGTAACTTAGCCTTCATGCCTTAAATTTTACCCAAATATTTTTAAGAATGAATTATTAAGTGAAAATAATATGTAAAATGTGAAATTCATGGGTAGTGTCTGCTTTCTATATTAGTCATCTTGCATCCTCTCATTTTCCCTCTAGCGTAAAAGTCAATTGATAAACTTATCATTTCATTTTATATTGAAGCAAGCAATAGGCAATTATGAAAAAAATAGTCATTACAGGAGGAGCCAGCGGAATCGGCTTGGCCATTACACAACATTTTGCGAAAGAAGGTTATGAAGTTTTTTTCTTGGATTACAACCAAGAAAATGGTCTTAAAACAGAAGCTGAACTTCAGTCAGAAAATTTTAAAGTAAAATTTCACCATGTAGATATATCAGACTTCAAGCAAGTCCAAACAGTTTTTGACAGTATTCCTCAAGAAATAGATGTGCTGGTAAATAATGCAGGGATTTCTCATATAGGAAATCTTGAGAATACCCAAGAATCAGACTTTGATGCCTTATACAATGTCAATATCAAAGGTGTATTTTCCTGTGCCAAAGCGGCCCTGCCCAAACTGAAAGCCAATGGTGGTGGTAGCATTATCAACATGTGTTCAGTGGCAGCCACTATGGGACTACCCGACCGTTTTGCATATTCCATGACAAAGGGGGCGGTTCTGTCCATGACTTTATCCATTGCCAGAGACTTTGTGGAAGATAACATTCGCTGTAATTGTATTTCTCCAGGGAGGGTACACACACCATTTGTGGATGGTTTCCTTGCTAAAAATTACCCTGGACAAGAAAAAGAAATGTTTGAAAAACTCGCAGCCACCCAACCAATTGGCAGGATGGGCAAACCGGAAGAAATAGCAGCAATGGTTTACTACCTCGCTTCTGAGGAAGCAAGTTTTATCACAGGAAGCAACTTTCCGATAGATGGAGGATTTCTTGGATTGAAAGTTTGAGGAGAAAGGCAGGAAGGGGAAGAATGGATGAAGGTTAAGAAAGGATGAAGGATGAGGGAAGGAGAAAGATGATGAAATGCCATCGGCATGACAGATATAATAGCCCGGCAATTTATTGCCGGGTTTAAATATTAAGTGTGTGTTTTCAAAGTACCGTAGGATTTCCTACCGTAGGTATGGTACGAAGGAAATTAAAAACAACAAAAAAAAGTGTCAAGAAAAATCAGGACGTGACATGACAAGCAAGCACTGAAACAAAATATTTTAGTGACTCTCGAAGCCCGACCTGAATATAAAAAAACACAGCCTCCAGAGCTTAAAAGCTCAAATAAGATATGAAGTTGGGAAATCTGAGGCACCAATACGAAAAAATGTATCAATAGATTTAAATAGAAATACGATTGAAATATGATAGAAATAGAATCACAGTTCAATTTAAGCAATCATCAAATCAAACATACTTTCCAATCTAAAACCTAAAACCTTATGAAATTAATACGATTTGGAGAAATCGGATCCGAAAAACCAGGAATTGTTCATCAAGACAAATGGCTAGACTGCTCTACTTTCGGAGAGGACTGGTCTGAAGAATTCCTTGAAAATGAAGGTCTGGAAAGACTGGAATCTTGGTTGAAAAAAAACATAGACATACTCCCTGAAGTAGATAAATCAATCAGGCTTGCCACACCAATCAAAAGGCCTTCCAAAATAATCTGTGTAGGTCTCAACTATACATTGCATGCCAAAGAAAGTGGCATGTCTGTTCCGGAAGTACCCATACTTTTTATGAAAGCTACTTCATCCCTTTGTGGCCCAAATGACCCCATCATCATTCCGAGGAAATCTGAAAAAACAGACTGGGAAGTAGAGTTGGCCGTCATTATCGGTAAAAAAGCCACCTACGTCTCCAAAGAAGAAGCCATGGACTATGTTGCGGGCTATTGTCTTCACAATGATGTCAGCGAAAGGGATTTTCAACTGCATCAAGGCGGGCAATGGGTCAAAGGAAAAAGTGCTGACAACTTCGCCCCTCTAGGTCCTTACCTAGTCACCAAAGACGAAATCAAAGATCCACACAATCTGCGACTTTGGTTGAGTGTAAATGGGGAAATGCTTCAAGATAGTGTTACTTCTGATTTGGTTTTTGACATTCCTACCTTGGTCTCTTACATCAGTCAGTACATGAGCTTACTCCCTGGAGATATCATTTCCACCGGTACGCCTTCGGGTGTGGGGCTTGGTCTAAAACCACCTCGGTACTTGAAGTCAGGTGATGTCGTTGAACTTGGAATTGATGGACTGGGAACAGCCAAACAAGTAGCGCAAAATGCACAATAGCCAAATTTCACCTAAGAAAAATCTCATAAAATTGAGCCTGCCTATTATAGATAGGCCTGCCTATTATAGATAGGCCTGCCTATAATAGATAGGCCTGCCTATAGCAGGCAGGCATGACGAGAGCGACACGCAGTGAGATAGCACGTACTATCTGGTAAACTATACGAAAATTCCATATGGTCGCTCAAAGACAATTATAAACCTATGAAAATTGACTCCCACCAACATTTCTGGAAGTATGACCCAATCAATCACTCATGGATTGATGAGAAGATGTCCAAAATCAGAAGGGATTTTATGCCTGATGATCTTTTGCCTGAATTAAAAAAAAGAGAAATAAGCGGATGCATAGCCGTACAGGCAGATGAATCAATGGCAGAGACTGAATTCTTGCTTGAACTTTCGCATATCCATCCTTGGATCAAAGCAGTAGTGGGCTGGATTGACTTAGAGTCAAAATCATTGGAAGCTGAATTGGAAGTGTTTCAGGAACAATCAAATCTTGTAGGGTTTAGAAAAGTGTTGCAAAATCTTCCTCCAGAAGCCATTGAAAAACCTGAATTTGTAAATGGGATTTCTGCTTTAGGAAAATTCAATTACACCTACGACATTTTGATATTTCCCCATCACTTGGAAAAAGCGCTTGAATTGACCAAAAAATTCCCAAATCAAAAGTTTGTTATCGATCATTTGGCAAAGCCTGATATCAAATCTGCAGACTATGGTCCTTGGGCTAGGAATATCTCTGATTTCTCGGAATTGGATAATGTATCCTGTAAAGTTTCCGGAATGGTCACAGAAGCAAATTGGTCGAGGTGGAAGCCTTCCGATTTCCATCCATATCTGGAAAAAATCACAGAGACATTTGGAATCGATCGAATGATGTATGGATCAGATTGGCCAGTATGTTTGGTGGCGGCTGAATATGCAGAAGTGTACGACATCGCCGCCATATTTTTTAGCTCTTTTTCAGAAAATGAACAAGCTAAAATTTTCGGAGGCAATGCTTCTCAGTTTTATGGACTCAAATAAACACTGATATGGATTTAAAAATCAAGAACAAAGTATACCTTATTTCAGGTGGAGCAAAGGGTATCGGTGCAGCTATCAGCACAATACTTTCAGAAGAAGGAGCTATTCCCGTCATTATTGATCCCTCTGTAGAAGAAGGAAAAAAACTTCTCAACATAGTGTATGGAAATGAAGGAAAGGCTGCCCAGTTTCCAAGAAGACTGACCCAGGTTCAAGATGCCAAGGAGGCTGTAGCATTTGCATTAAATGAGTTTGGCAGAATAGATGGAGTAGTGAATAATGCGGGTGCCAATGATGGCATAGGATTAGAAAATGGTACTCCAGAAAAATTCAGGGCCTCTGTAGAAAAAAATCTTGCCCACTATTATGACTTGGTGCATTTTGCACTGCCTCAACTCAAAGTAAATAAAGGTGCCATCATCAATATCAGCAGCAAAACGGCACTTACAGGACAAGGAAATACAAGCGCATACACAGCTGCCAAAGGGGCGCAGTTATCTCTTACCCGAGAATGGGCTGTGGAGTTACTCCCATTTGGGATCAGGGTCAACGCAGTAATTCCAGCTGAGGTTATGACACCTTTGTACAGAAATTGGATAGATACATTTGACAACCCCGAGCAAAAATTGAGCGAGATTCAACAAAGAATTCCTCTGGAAAAAAGGATGACTACTGCAAGGGAGATTGCAGATACGGTGGTGTTTTTACTTTCCCCTAGATCTTCCCATACTACAGGGCAGTTGATATTTGTAGATGGAGGATATACCCACCTTGACCGGGCAATAGGTACTTAAAGATTATTCCCATAAAGCGTTTCTATATGAAATCAAACCCTCTTGTTCCCAAGCATCTTTTACTGCCATTCATCCTGATCACGTCCCTATTTGCACTTTGGGGATTTGCCAATGATATTACCAATCCTATGGTGGCGGCCTTCAAGCGTGTACTGGAATTGAATAATGTTCAAGCCTCTTGGGTTCAGATGGCATTTTATGGGGGCTATTTTACCATGGCCATACCTGCAGCACTTTTCATCAAAAAATACTCATACAAAACAGGCGTATTAATCGGACTTTCGCTCTATGCAGTAGGTGCCCTACTCTTTTATCCAGCTGCTGCATGGGAAAGTTATGGTTTTTTCCTTACCGCCCTGTACATACTCACTTTCGGCTTGGCATTTTTAGAAACAACAGCCAACCCTTATGTGCTATCAATGGGACCAGAAGAAACAGCCACCCAGAGATTAAATTTCGCTCAAGCATTCAATCCCATGGGTGCATTGGCTGGTTTATTTGTTGCAAAAGAATTTATCCTGAACACTTTACAATCCAACAATACAGATGCAGAAGGGAACTTGGTTTTTTCAGGATTAGATGAGAGCAGCAAAGCCATCATCAGAACCAATGACCTGATGGTCATACGAGATCCCTACGTGATGTTGGGCTTAGTCGTCATCGGTTTGGCTGTTGTCATAGCTCTAGTGAAGATGCCTGAAACCAAATCCAAGGATGCAACACTGGATTTTCTTCCATCAATGAAAAGACTTGCTTTTAATGCAAGATTTCGGGAAGGTGTCATCGCGCAGATGTTTTATGTCGGCGCACAGATAATGGTCTGGACATATATTTATCAATATGCAGAAGTGCTGGGAATAGACAATGCATCAGCTGTCAATTATGCCTATACAGCTTTAGGTCTATTTTTGGTGGGTAGGTGGATTTGTACCTATCTCATGCGCTTTCTCAACACCTCTAAGTTACTATT
Source organism: Mongoliibacter ruber (assembly GCF_003003005.1). Lineage (GTDB taxonomy): Bacteria > Bacteroidota > Bacteroidia > Cytophagales > Cyclobacteriaceae > Mongoliibacter > Mongoliibacter ruber. The sequence continues at coordinate 202,893 of NZ_PVTR01000007.1, read as the reverse complement.
TGGTTTTTCCATCCTCGCCGGTATTTTGACGCTGGGTGCTATTTTTATATTTGGCATTATAGGCTTGTATTGTTTGGTGGGAATTTCATTTGCTATGTCTCTCATGTTTCCAACTATATATGGCATTTCTTTGGAAGGGCTTGGGGAAGATGCCAAATATGGCGCGGCATTTCTGGTGATGGCAATCGTAGGTGGCGCATTTATGCCGACACTTCAGGGAGTTATTCTTGATATTGGAGGACCTAACTATGATGATATCAGAATCTTAGGCGTCCCGGAAGTCAATTTTTCTTTTGTGCTTCCGTTATTCTGCTTCTTGGTAGTAGCAATCTTTGCCTTCCGACGGATTGTCACAACCGAACAAAAATAAGCATGATTAGAATCAAATTCACTTGAAACCCCTATACCAAAAGCGCTATTTCTTAGCTAATTAATTACAATAAAAATGCTAAACTCAATCGAGAATTATTGCAGTAAAAATTAAACCCCAGCAATCAATCATCTATTTAGAAAACATAATTTCATCTACACTTATTCACCTGTTAGGTCCATAAAAAAGGTGTATAAATTTAGAGTGGATAATTTTTGGAAATGCTGTTTAAAAGGTGTTACATTTCTTGCTTCAAACATCATAAATATTGTATTTAGGACTATATTGACGAGTCAATACAAAGCTGCCTTTTCAGCAATTAAGACTTTAAATTAGCCTGATTTAAAGTTTTCACTAAATCGACTAGACAGAATACTGCCTTGAACTTAATCCTCAGAACTTTACGCTATTCTATTCTTCTTTTAGTCTGTATAAGCATGACTTTGGAGGTCTTTGCCAAAATCTTTGCTGAAGAAGAAGTCCCACTTCAAAAATTCAAGGCCACGGGTGATTATGTACTTCAATTTTGGGACAATACCAATGGCCTCCCTCAAAATGCAGTTTATGCAATGGGTAAAGATAAGACTGGCTTTTTTTGGATTGCTACCGAGGAAGGCTTGGCAAGATTAGACGGGACCACCATCAAAGTATTCGATAAGGGCTCCTATCCTATCATGCTGGACCAGACTTATTATACTTTTTTTCATGGTAAAAGCGGTATTTGGGCTTCTTCTGATAGAAGCATCGCTCTCCTTGAAAAAACCATACTCAAAGTCATCGATTGTGAGCATATTGTTGAAGACTCCTGGATAAAAGCCATTTCTGAAGATGCCAATGGATACCTTTGGATAGGTACCCAAGATGGAAAAGTACACCTTTGGAAAAATGATCAATTTAATCAGCTTCCAAACTGGAAAATGGAAGTAGGAACAGAAACCCAAAGCCTTTTCCATATGGGAAATGGAGTCATGTTGATTGGCACCAATCGAGGTTTGTTTGCCTATAACTATCAAAACAACACTTACAGCCTTCTTACTGAGAGAAATGTAAATGCCAGTAAGGTATTGGTAGAGTCAGGGCGAATTTATATAGCCATTCCAGACAAGGGCTTATTCAGGCTCGAAGAAGATAAAAAACTGATTGAACTGATCTCCTTTGAAAAAGTCAAAGACATCAATTTTAATAGCCTTACAAAAGACGCAAATAACAATGTATGGGCAGGTTCAACAGAAAATGGCATCATCAAAATAAATGCTGTGGGTACTGAGCGCTATTATTTTGACGAAATCAAAAATTACACTGTAAGAAAAATCATCTATGATGGCGAAAACCTATACTTGGGAACCCATGGCAGGGGTTTGGTAATTGTAAAACCCGCTAGGGTGAGGCAAGCCAACCATCCTGAAATTCTGGAGACAAATGTAAAAGCGGTCTTCCAGGATGCCAACTCAAATAAATGGGTTGGAACCAAGTCAAATGGTATATTCAGAATAAAGGATGGAGAAATTTCCAATATCAATACTTCTGATGGATTATTGCTGAATTGGATCAACACTATAGGTGAAGATGCCGAAAATATCTACACCGGTACAACAGCGGGAGTTTCTGTTATTTCCAAAAATACATCCAAGGTCATCGGTAGAATAACGGAAGAAGAAGGCTTAAAAAGTAATTATGTCTATGCTGTCTATGAAGATTCAAAGGAAAGACTTTGGATCTTAACCCGTTATGGAGGCTTACATTATAGACCCAAAAATGGAAAATTGAAGTTAATTCAACTACCTGATCAATTTAGAAATACTAATTTCAATACCATCAAAGAACTGTCTAATGGAGATATTTTGGTGGGTTCGATGAATTACGGAGCATTTAGGATAGTTGATGGAGTCTTTCAAGAGAATATAGTGCTGCCGCTGAAACCAGGAGAAAATGTAATCTATTCGATACATGAAGACCTAGGTGGGGACTTGTGGTTTGGTACTCATGGAGGAATAGTCTTATATAGCCAAGGTAAATTCAATAGGATCACAAAAGAACATGGACTCAATTCCACTTCAGTGTTCAGCATTACGCATGACGGGAAATCAGGAATTTGGATCAGTAACAATTTTGGTGTTCAATACATCCCTGATTCAGAGTTAGAACGCTTCAAAACAACTGGAAAAGATAATTTTCAAGCAACCACTGTCACGTACAATAAAAGCCACGGAATGCCCAATTCAGAGACAAATGGATTGATTTTTCCATCCGCATTTAAAGATGATGAAGGCAAAATATGGATCCCCACAGTAGAAGGAGTTGGGATTATTGATCCATTGAATGTGGATTGGAAAGAAAATTCTGCAAATTTCCAATGGGATGAAATACTTTTTGCCGACAAAAAAATGGCATTAAAAGAAACCGAAATAATCATTCCGGCCGGGAACAGTAATTTTCAACTTTCATTTGCCAATATCGATTTTTATAACCCTGCGGAATTTGCTCTTTCTTACAAAATTGAACAACTCAACCAAGAATGGATCCCTATCAAAGACCAGAGAACACTTAGTTTTAATGGGTTAAAACCAGGAAATCATACTTTACTGGTTAGGGTTTTGAGAAACGGGAAAATGGATGGGATTCACAGGCTAGATATCAGCATAAAATCTTTCTTTTTCGAAACACTATGGTTCAAAATATTGGTGATATCTTTGTTTATTGTACTTGTATATTTTGTAATCCGATACACTGCCAAGGTCAAAATAGCAAGCTCTTTAGAACAATTGGTCAATCAACGAACATTAGAATTGAGTACTACCAATCACCGTCTGAAGGAAGCATTGGAAGAAATTGAATCACAAAATGTTACTTTAAAGGATATTACTTGGCAACAATCACACTTGGTAAGGGCACCACTCACCAAGGCATTGGGTCTAATCCATCTTTTGATCAATTACCCTAAGTACAAAGAAGTGGGAAAGAGCAAGGAAGAACTTGAAAGGGAAATTCTAAAAGCGCTTGAAGAGTTGGATGGAATTGTGAGGAATACGCATAGCAAATCGGAAAAATTCGTGAAGGATAAATGAAAAAAGGGATAAAAGTAATAGTTGTCGACGATGATCCCGGAGTGATTTTTTTACATAAAATTATTATTCGGGAATCTGGTCTTTGCAAGACACCGGAAAGTTTCGATGAAGCAAAAATAGCCTTGACTCACGTCTTAGACTTACAGAAGAATCAGGAAAACAAGATTTTGATTTTTCTGGATATTAATATGCCCTATATGAACGGTTGGGATTTTTTGAAAAAGCTTAGTCCTCAAGCAAATACAGATCAGATAAAGGTCATCATGGTCACCTCTTCGCTGTCTATTTCAGATCGGGAAAAAGCAAAAGCTTATAAAATGGTTTATGATTTTTTGGAAAAGCCTTTGATGGACACGCAATGCCATCAAATCAAAGAAAAGCTAAATGGCTGGGTAAACGATTGATTGGATTGAAAGCGCATTTTTTGTGCTTGACAAGTAAAGCCTTTCTTTGGAAAGCCTGATGAATCAAATCCATATGACAAAAGAAAATAAAAAAGACCCGACAATTCAATTGATTTGCCGGGTCTTTTATTGCTATGCCTCTATTTTTACTGAACCTCTTTCAATAGTTCTTCTACCGCTTTTTCCAATTGCTGATCTACGCCTTTGTCAATCTTACCTGGCATATTTTTCACTTGAAACTGTGGTTTGGTCTCATTGTTTTCCATCCAATTACCTGATTTGTCTTTTGCAGAAATAGGCACTATTCCCCATCTGCCACCATTTGGCAACATTTCCCATCCTGCGAATGAACAAGTTCCGGGAGTTGGCATTCCTACCGTCTTTCCGATTTTCAGGTCGGTGTAGCCACATGCAAAACAATGCCCATCTGAGTAATTGCCCTCATTGAACATAGCCAAGGTTGGCTTGGTCCATCTAAATGTTGGTTCATAACCTACATCCCTGTCTTCAGTAGCGTAAGTAATGAATTTCTCTCCTGTAAAGAACATAGCCAAATCAGCTACTAAATCTCCACCTCCATTAAATCTAGTATCCACAATCACACCTTCTCGATCATGATATTTACCCATCATCTCTTCATAGGTAGTTCTATATGGACCGTCAGACATGCCTGGAATATGGACATATCCCAATTTGCCTTCACTAAGGCTATCTACTTCAGCTTGGTTCTTTTTGACCCACCTTTTGTAAAGCAACCTATTTTCTTCTGCCAAGGTAATCGGCTTTACTGTAACCTGCTTTTTGTTATTATTGGCAGGATCTGTCAATTCCAATAAGGTAAACTTATCCGCTTTTCTATTTAAGAATCTTGCTATGTCAAATTCTTCAGTGATGAATTCACCATCGATGCTTTCAATCACCATTCCCTTACTGATATCCAAACCGGCTTTATCCAAGGGTCCATCTTTGATGATTTCCTTGATTTTGATCCCATTTCCAGTGTGACCATAATCCATAAAAATCCCCAAGGAAGCTGTGGCATCAGCCTCTGGTATGGAGCGGTTGTATGCAGCACCTGCGTGAGAAACATTCAGCTCCCCTATCATCTCAGATGCCATTTCGGCAAACTCATACCCATTACCGATGTATGGAAGGTATTTTTTGTAATCAGCTGTCAAAGAATCCCAGTCTACTCCGTGCATGTCTGAGGTATAAAAAGCACCTTTGGTTCGTATTTTAATATGTTCAAACATTTGCTCAAATTCAGACTCTTTGTCCAAACTCATTTCCCCTGCAATCTTCAGCTGCTCTCTTTTGCTGCCATTGTCTGTGATTTTGGAAATATTGCCACCTGAAAGCAAATAGAGGTTTTTCATATCCTTATCCCAGGAGAGGCTACCATAGCTTGCGTCAAGCTTGAGTTCCATTTTGGTTTCCTTTGTCCTCAGGTTGGTACTCCAGAGGTTCATTCCTTTTTCAAACCTGGCCAAGTAAAGCAGCTTTTCGCCCTCTTTGTCCAAGACAGCATCTCCCATCTCGGCAGAATGAATTGTCAATTTGGCTTTCCTTTCTCTCAGGTCTTCCCAGTCAATCTTGATTGGTTCTACTTTTTTGCTGTCTTCTTTTTTATCATCCTTATTTTCTTCGTCTTTTTTCCCGGCTTTTTCGACCTCCTTGAGTAAGTCAAAGTCTTCCTTACTCAACTTGAACTTGTCATAAGTTTCTTTGGAAAAAAACAAGGTGAACACATCATTTTGTGAGCCGCCACTTGTGGCAAAACTTTTCAACCCATCTCTATTCGAAAACCAGATCATCTGCTTTCCGTCATTTACCCATTTTGGACGGCTATCACCATAGCCACTTTGGGTCAAGTTGAGCATTTCTCTTTTTCCTTCAGCATCCAATAGCACCACTTCACCATTAGCCATGGTAGGTCTGTAGGCGGCTAATAGCCATTTGCTATCAGGACTCCATTCAAAAAACTGATCTCCATCTCTCATGTGAAAAAGATGCTCAGGTGTCATCAAAGTCACTTCAGACTTGGATGCAAGGTCCATTACCTTTAAAGTCCTTCTTCCTTCAATAAAGGCAAGTTTTTTCCCGTCAGGAGATAACTTAGGCAAGTAGCAATCTATGTCCTTGCTCACCAAAGGCTCTTCTTTTAACAGAGTGCTGGCGAAAAAGAAAGGTTCTTCCTTGTCTCTTACTTTGGTGGTTTTGAAAATCTGCCACCTTCCATCACGCTCTGAGGCATAAATCAAAGATTTGCCGTCAGGAGCAAATTCGACAAAGCTTTCCTGATGTGCTGTTTTTGTGATTCTTTTGGTCATAGAACCATCCACAGAGGTTACAAACACCTCTCCTCGGGCTATAAAAGCAATTTCTTTTCCATCAGGAGATATGGACATTTCTCTCACACCTCCATTGATACTGATGTAGCTATCAAGATTTGATCCAGCTTGTGTCCTGACAGTGACCTCTAATTTCTGAGGAGTTTGTCCATCTCGAAGGGTGTACAATTCTCCATCATAGGAAAAACTCATCAGGCCATTGTCAGCTATACTGAGAAACCTTACCGGAAAGTTTTCCAGTGAAGTCACAGCTGATTTTTGCTGTGGATTGTCTAAAGACATTTTGAAGACATTGTAACTCCCATTGGCCTCAGAAAGGTAAAACACTGTCTTGTCATCAGGAGCAAATACAGGATTTCTGTCTTCCCCTTCGAAATCAGTCAACATCTGATGGCTATCGCTGGCAACATCATACACCCACACATCCCTTGTAATGGCTGAGGTATGTTTTTTTCTCCAAGGATTTTCTCCTCCTTTTTTGTCGTGATAAATGAATTTGGTACCATCTGAGTTGACCTGAACAGCTTCTGCCGGAATCGTCCAAATTTGGTCTACCCTTCCGCCCTTAGCAGGCACTTTGTATAGTTCAGGTTGAGAACCTGTAGGATATTGTCTGTGCTCAGCCAAGTCTTGCCTTACCCCTCCAAATATGACTGATTGGTCATCTGAGGAAAATGAATATGGCATTTCATCATTGGAATGGAAGGTCAGACGTGTAGCCATTCCACCTTGTGCATCCATGACAAAAACATCAAAATTCCCATACCTATCAGAAGCAAAAGCCAGTTTACTGCCATCTTTGCTCCACACCGGCATAAAATCGTGGGCATCATGATAGGTCAGTTGAGTAGCCACCCCTCCATCACTTGGTATGGTAAATAAATTTCCTTTGTAGGTAAAAGCGATATTGCTACCGTCGGGTGATATGGCTGGGTAGCGAAGCCATTTGGGGTTTTCTTGTCCATAAGCGGACAAGATCATAAAGACCATCACAGTGGTCATCCATAACTTTAATCTCTGCATAAAATAATCATGTAGGTTTAGGCCTAAAAATAGGTAAAACCATTGTAAAGCCTTCTGTTTTTTTGTTGAAGGTGATCAAAATGACTATACATGTACGGAATGAATCCATTAAGTAATCTAAACTCTATAGTCTACCTGGATACTAATTGAAGCTAAGTGCTGATTGATACCAATCTGCCATCAAGTCGGTTTTACCTAAACAATCAATGAAACATAAAATTGAGCGTACAAATAAGAATATTGAATCCTCAGATTATTTATTGAGAAAATCAAAACCTCCAGCCTAACCTAAAATCAATATTTTCGGCCACATGCCCATGGACTTTCATGGACCCTCCTATAGAAAAGTTGGAGAAAAGTCTATAATGAAGGGTATACCTTTGATAAAACAATTGGTCTATGTAGCCAGCTGGCTTCTGAGTATACACGGCAAACCTTTGACTAAAATCCAGACGACCAAAGATGAAATGATGAGATACGAATGGTGAAGGCATCAATGCCTCCCACCTACTTTGGTCTACCTCAAGTGAAAAATCCTTAGTCATTTCTAAACCAAAGCCCAATGCATTGATTCTGGAAACAGGTTTGATTCTATCAAAAAGCAAAGAAATAGTAGGTAGTCTTCCAGATCTCCACTGCGCTTGCCTATGGGTAATTCCAGTTTCCAACAACCAAGACCAAGGTGAGGTAATGTCACGTTTGGGATAGTCAGGAAGGCTTGCCCTTTGCAAGTAATAGTTAACTCCTAAACCCAGCATAGGATAATTCATTCCTTTATTTGGTTTGCTCTGTCCTCCATTAGAAATATGGTTATAATGAAAGGTCATTTGGGCACTCCATTTTTCAGAGACATGATACTCAATTTTTGGGCTGACAAAAATCAAAAAACTTACAGGAGCACTAAAGAATGTATTTTCGGGATTGAAAGTAGGGTTATAGACGTTACTGAGATAACTCAAGCCAATTCCAGACATCAGGTTAAAACTCCAGCTTCTATTTTGCCAGAGTATAGGCTCAAAAGTAGCCGAAAGACTGGTGGCACTTCCCAACACTTCCCTGTTTGCAAAATCATGATGACTCAACTGCAGCCCTGTATAATAGAAACAATTACAATTTTCCCATTTTTTCTGACTGCTATTCATGTATTGGTAGTTGAGGGAAAATCCGTAAGGGAACGTCTGAGAGATGGGTTTGACACTTTGAGTGTGTGCTATGATAAAACCATAGCTTCCTTCCACACCTACCTTGTGAGTAGTCTGTGCAATCAGAAGGTGCTGAATAAATGCTGCTGCAATAAAAAGTAAAAGGTTTTTCATAATTTTCATTCAGTTTAAGCAATGCTAACTTTAAATCCTATTTAAAACTAAAATGATAGCCAAAACCCCAGCTCCCCCATACTTTGCGGTAATTTTTACCAGTATACGCAATAATGACGATGAAGATTATTTGGAAACAGCTTTACAAATGGAAAAGCTTGCAAGCCAATCTCCTGGCTATTTGGGCCATGAATCGGCTCGTGAAGAAATCGGCATTACAGTCAGTTATTGGGAAAATTTGGAATCTATCAAAAACTGGAAAGCCAACCTTAAGCATCAGGTTGCTCAGAAACTAGGGAAAGAAAAATGGTATAGTCAATACAAAACCAGAATCTGCATAGTTGAGAGAGACTATTCATTTGAGAATATGTAGCTTAGAAAAAAGTCCTCTGCTCCTTATATAATTTTAGTGCAATAAATTGTTAAATTTAATTTTCTCAAAACCCAAACCATATGAAAATTCTAGTTCCAACAGATTTCAGTGAAAATGCCAATAATGCTCTTGATTTTGCAACCGAAATTGCCAAAGTAGAAAAAGCTGAAATCACTATACTCTATGCTTTTTTCGCAGTATATGATTTTGCTGCACAAGCCACAGAAATCATCAGCAATATCGAACGTGATGCTAAAAATCAAATGCAGGAAATCTCCGACCGTCTAAAAAAACAAGGATTGACCATTGACTACAAGATCCTTCAGGGAAGTGTTGCCACGGCTGTGACATCATTTGCCTACAGAGAGGAATATGACCTGATTGTAATGGGAACTCAAGGCGCAAGTGGGATCAAAAAGGCACTAATCGGATCAAATACCAGCCATGTGATCAAGGACGCCATGACGACAGTCCTGGCTGTCCCAAATGATGCAGACCTCCCCTCCAAAAACAAAATCTGTGTGGGCCTCGAACTCCTAAATGAAACAGAAAAACAGTTTAAAAACCTGTTTACATTGACTTCTAAACTGGGGCTACCCTATGAATTTTTTCATATATGCAAAGAACTCTCTTTTGACAAATCAATAGAACTGAAAGGATTGGAGTCTTACTTAAAAGAAACCTATCCTCACATTCAGGCAAGTTTCGTCATTAGCAATGCTGATAACCCAGAAGAAGGAATGAGACTCCATTTAGAGAAAAATCCAAATTCCATTTTGGTTACATTCTCTAAAAACAAGACTTTCTATGAGTACTTGTTTAATAAAAGCACGAGCGTGGAAATGGCATACCACACTCATGTACCTTTATTGGTGATCAAATAATTTAAAATTCACCCAAACCAATATTCTATCAGGAAAGCCTGCTTTAAAAAAATATTTTCTTTCATATTTCAAGAAAAATTTAACTTAATTGAATATTATTTCAGTAACCTAAACTTTAAAAAATATGATTGAAAGAATTAGATTGAAAGCGGCTTTTCTACTAGTCTTTTTATTCTTTTCCGCCCCTTACCTATTTGCCCAAGAGTCCTCTCTTCTTTGGAAAGTTTCAGGAAATGGCCTAAAACATGATTCCTATGTCTTCGGAACCATTCATATTATTTGCGAAGAGCAATTTATGATGAATGAGCAAATTCTCTCAGCGCTTGAAAGTAGCGATAAACTCTTTTTGGAAATAGATATGGCTGATCCCGATCTAATGACAAAAATGTCTCAGGTCACTTTCAATGAAGGAATGCAAAATATTGGAGAATTTATAGAAGAAGAAAATAAAGAATTGATAGATGCTTTTTTTAAGGAGAAATTCGGTGCTGGCCTTAACCAATTAGGTGCAATGAAACCCTTTATGCTGAGCTCCTTAGTACTGACTCAAGTGATACTTTGCGACCAAAAAAGCAGCTATGAACAGTTTTTCATAGAGAAGGCCCAAAACTCAGGACTGGAAATCGCTGGTCTGGAAACCATAGAGTTTCAGGCTGGACTATTTGATCAAATCCCCTTAGAGGATCAAGTGAGTGATTTGATTGATATGATCAAAGACCTTGACAAAGGAGGAAGAGATTTTGATGAACTGGTAGCGGTTTACCTGACCGAAGATATTGAAAACATACATGACCATATCCTCGATTCCGAAATGTTTGCCAACCACGGTGACGCGCTTGTGTATGACAGGAACAAAACTTGGATTCCTCTAATAGAAGAAGCAATGGCAGAAAATCCGATCTTCGTGGCGGTTGGTTCTGGACATCTTGGCTCAGAAAAAGGAGTCATACACTTACTCAAAAAGCAAGGCTATCAGGTAGAACCTGTTTTGTATTGAACAATATAGTGTCCGAATCATTGATGAATTCGGACACTTTTTTTCCCAAAACAATTGTAAATCGATGTCGGTGCGCCTTTTTCGACTTGGCATCATTATCGGTTTCATTTTTACACCACCAAAAAAATCAAAGCATATGATTTTAAGTATTCAAAACCTGAAAAAGCAATATGGTAATGGCGTTCATGCGCTTAAAAATGTAAGTCTGGAAATCAAAACAGGAATGTTTGGCCTACTCGGACCAAATGGCGCAGGAAAGTCCTCCTTGATGAGAACTTTGGCCACGCTTCAGGAAGCCGACAGCGGTGAGGCTATACTTGGAGATATAGATGTCCTCAAAGATAAGGATAAAGTCCGCCGTGTTTTAGGATACCTACCACAGGAATTCGGGGTTTACCCGCGCACTTCAGCTGTAGAATTACTTCACCATTTGGCCATTCTTAAAGGCTTTGACGAGAAAAAGAAAAGAGCTGAAATGGTGGACTACCTTTTACAAAAGGTCAACCTATTTGAACATCGTAAAAAGGCCGTCAGCTCCTACTCAGGAGGCATGAGACAGCGTTTCGGTATAGCTCAATGCCTGATTGGCAATCCTAAACTCGTTATAGTAGATGAACCTACTGCTGGGCTTGATCCCGGAGAGCGAAACAGGTTCTACAACATACTCAGTGAAATCGGGGAGCAGACAATCGTCATCCTTTCTACCCATATTGTACAGGATGTCAGGGAGCTGTGCAATGATATGGCCATTATGGATGAGGGCGAAGTCCTGTACTCTGGCACTACAGATGATGCCTTAGCTTTGATCAGGGATAAGGTTTTTGCAAAAAAAGTAAATAAAGAAGAACTTACGCAATACCAACAGGACTATAGGGTTATCAGTAATAAGCTCGTAGGTGGCAAACCACAGATTCATGTCTTTTCTGAAAGTCCACTCAATTCTGGTTTTGCGAAAGCAGAAGAAACACTGGAAGATGTATTTTTCGCCAAACTCAACCAATTGATCTAAAGCCAGAGACTATGTGGAAGTTTATAAGACATGAATTGAAATACTGGTTGGGAGCACCAATGCTTTGGATATTCCTGATCATTGTAAGTTTGTTGGTTTTTGGAGCAGTTTCATCTGATCAAGTTTCTATAGGTGGTGGTGTAGGCTCAGTTTATAAAAATGCTCCCTCTGTCATCCAATCCTATTATGGTGTAATGTCATTGCTCTGCTTGTTGATGACAACAGCTTTTATGAATGCCTCTGCTAACAGAGACTTCAGTACAGGCATGCATCAGTTTGTTTTTTCCTCTCCTATCAAGAAAAGTGACTATTTCTTCGGGAAGTTTTTGGGAGCCTTACTGATCTCTATGATACCACTACTTGGAGTTTCCATAGGATCATTGATTGGCCCTTTGATGCCCTGGGTGCAGCCAGAGCGCTATGGCCCTGTAATCTGGAATGGTCATCTCTATGGCATCTTGGGATTTGCCATTCCCAATACCATTATAGCAGGGTCAATATTGTATAGTTTGGCAGTGGTATTCAGGAGTAATATCGTATCCTTTGTAGGAGCCATGTTGATTTTGGTATTTTACGTGGTCGGACAAGGATTTACCGCAGACTTGGAAAAAGAATGGCTGGCCAATATCCTTGATCCATTCGGTTTTCAACCATTAAGCACCCTTTCCAAGTATGCTACGATTGAAGAAAAATACTTGAGTGCTACTCCATTGGCAGGACAGTTTTTGATCAATAGAATGATATGGGTGGGATTGAGTTTGGTCCTGCTATTATTTATGTTTTCCAAGTTTTCTTTCAATACTAAAAAGGAAAAAGTCAAAAAAGGGAAAAAAGCACAGAATGAAAAAATAGAACATTATTCACTTACAGAGGTACAGAGTTTTGAACTACCTGAAAATAAAGGATTCAGTTGGTCTGCTTTTTGGCATATGATCAAATTTGAAACCAAAGCTATTATCCGAAACCAGACTTTTATCATTATAGTGATTATTGGCATGATCAATTTGATTGCCAGTCTGACAAGTTTTACCAGCAGCTATGGCACATCCACCTATCCTGTCACCTATGATGTGGTGGATTATATCAGGGGTTCATTTTACCTCTTTTTGATCGGTATTATCACTTTTTATTCAGGAGTTCTGGTATGGAAAGAAAGAGATGCCAAGATTTCAGAGATTCAGGATGCTACTCCGGCAAGGACAGGGATGCTGTTCTCTTCCAAGCTCATCGCCATGCTTACCAGTATTTTTGCTGTATTGTGCTGTACAATACTGATAGGTGTAATCACACAGCTATTCTATGGTTATACCAAGTTTGAGCTGGGTGTATATGCACAAAGTTTATTGGTTTTGGATATGTTTCAGTTTGGTTATCTGGTGATCATTGCCTTGCTCTTTCATTACCTGATCAACAACAGGTATATCGCATACTTTGCCTTTGTGGCCTTCATCATAGTGAATGAGTTTCTATGGTCAGTCCTGGAAATCAGCTCCAACATGTTGGAATTTGGTGGCATTCCAAGCGCAATCTACTCAGATATGAATGGATATGGCCCTTTTATTCCGGGATTAGTTTGGTTTAATATGTACTGGACACTGTTCTGCTTGATTTTAGCTATTGTCATATACGCCTTTTATGTGCGAGGCAAAGAGACAGACTTTCGGACCCGAAGTAAGTTTGCTCTACAACGCCTGAAAAGCAAAAGTGGAGTATTATTGGTGTTTACCTTCCTCTTTTTAGGCTGTGCGGCTTTTGTATATTACAACACCAAGGTAATCAATACTTACTTCAGTCCTAAAGAACTGGAAAACAGACGTAAGGAATACGAGCTTACCTATAAGCAATATCAGGATATGGCCCAGCCAAGATGGGTTAGCCTTAATTATGAAATAGACATCTTTCCTTATGAAAGAGATCTTTTTATCTCAGTGGATGCTTTGATCGTCAACAAATCAACAGAGTCTATTTCAGAAATTCATTTTGTAATGCCAACATTACCTGACACCTTTTCCATTGAAGTTCCGGGAATGCAATTGAAAACTGATGACAAAAGATTGAGGTACCGTATATATACATTGGACAAACCTATGATGCCAGGTGACACTTTGCCAGTGAAAATGGAAATGTCTACTATAAGCAAGGGATTTGAAAACCAGGTTTCTTTCACTTCTTTGACTCAAAATGGCACTTTTTTCAACAATTATGATGTAGTTCCCATTATTGGTTATGACAGTAGAAATGAGCTCAGTGATAAAAACAAGAGGACAAAATTGGATTTGCCTAAAAAACAAAGACTGGCTTCTTTGGACGAAAGTGATGAAATCAATCGTAGCAATACCTATATCACTCAAGACTCAGATTGGGTTGAAATGAAAACAATTATCAGTACTGCCCCTGATCAAATAGCAGTAGCTCCGGGATCATTAATAAGAGAATGGGAGGAGGATGACCGCCGGTATTTTGAATACCAAATGGATCATCAGTCCATCAATTTCTACTCTTTTATTTCTGCAAAGTATGAGGTCGCACGACAAAAGTGGAACGGAATTGATCTGGAAGTGTATTATATCCCGGGCCATGAATACAACGTACCCAATATGCTGAGAAGCATGGAAAAATCACTTGAATATTTCACTGAGAATTTTGGTCCTTATTACCATCAACAATGTAGGATAATCGAGTTCCCAAGATACTCCTCCTTCGCACAGGCTTTTCCCGGGACGATGCCATACAGCGAGGGTTTGGGTTTCATTCTTGATTTAAGAGAAGTGACTGAGGACGATATTGACCTTGTATATTATGTAGTGGCACATGAAATGGCACATCAATATTGGGCGCATCAACTGATCGGCGCACGGATGCGCGGAAGTGAAATGCTGAGTGAAAGTTTTGCACAGTATGCTGCCTTGATGGTCATGGAAGAAGAGTACGGCAGAGATAAAATGGTCAAATTTCTGAAGTATGAAATGAATTCATACCTAGCAGGAAGAAGTAATGAATATGAGGCAGAAAGACCTTTGATAGAAACCGAAAATCAAGGCTATATCCATTACCGCAAAGGATCTGTAGTGATGTACTACCTCAAAGAGATGATTGGGGAAGAAAATGTTAACCTGGCTTTACAAAAACTACTTGATTACTATGCTTATGAGGAGCCACTGTACCCCACTTCCTTGTCAGCTGTCAGGGCATTTAAGGAGGTGACACCGGACTCACTTCAATACCTCATAGAAGATCTTTTTGAGAATATCACCTTATTCTCCAATAGGATAATAGAAGCTTCTTATACCAAAGAAGGTGATGATTATTTGGTAACCCTGACCACAGAATCTCAGAAATTCAGGGCAGATTCAATGGGCAAGCAGACTGATATCCCTCTTGTAGATTTTATAGACATTGGGGTTTTTGCTCCCACAGATAATAAGAAGGTGTTTGGAAAGCCCTTGATATATGAAAGGGTGAAAATCACCCAGGCCGAAAATACCTTTACTTATCGGGTCAAAGAAGTCCCCCATCAGGCAGGAATTGACCCTTACAATTATTTGGTAGACCGTATGCCGAATGACAATGTCAAAAGGGTAAGTGAAAAGTAAAGCACTAAGCTCCGATATCAGATCGGAGCTTTTTTTCTTTTATGAGATACATTTCAATCTTTAGAAAGTTTAATCTCTTACCCTAGAGATGTATGTAAGTAATTACTATCATGAATTGTTCTTAAAGTCTAATCTTTCTTGATTTTTTTATAAAGCTACTTCCCCCCGAATCCAGATATTCTTATCGGGATGGGGCAGGCTATGATGAAAAAGTAGCGAATATCGATCGGAACTGGAATTTCGAACCCCTCGTAATTCTACGGGGTAGGCATATCAGTCCACCGAGACACCGCTGGCCTGTATGTCGTGATCATCTAGGCAGGCCAGGTCAAAATTCATCTTCCCCTGCGATCCCTGGTATAAAAGTCAGTTTAAAGTTGACTGTTTTACTAATCAGGCCCGATGTCCATATATCTGGAAACAAAAATTTTATTTCAATAAATCCTATTTTCCAATTTGTTCATTTACTGTCTCAATTGTAAAATCTATTTCTCAAAAGAAACTTTGATCTGAATAATTCCCCTTAATTTAAGGCCTGCAAAACTTTTGAATACTTAATGGGAAACATAAAAACTGTAAAAGCAGAAATATTGGCGATTGGAGATGAATTGCTTTATGGGCAGATAATCGATACCAATAGCCATTGGATTAGCCAAGAATTAGATAAAATTGGAGTTAAAGTGGTTCAGCGAACAACCGTTGGAGATAATAGGGAGGCTATCTTGGCCGCTTTTAAAGCAGCCGAACAGCGTGCTGATATCATCTTGATGACGGGAGGATTGGGACCTACCAATGATGACCTGACCAAACCATTACTGGCGGAGTACTTTGATTGCGAGATTAAGCTAGTCCCTGAGGCGCTAGAAGCTGTAAGGACTTTCTTTGAAAAAAGAGGCAGAGAACTAACTGATCTCAACAAATTTCAAGCACATCTTCCTACCAAATGTACCTATGTACCAAATGAGGTAGGTACAGCTCCCGGAATGTGGTTTGAAGAAAATGGTTCCGTATGGATGTCCATGCCTGGTGTACCCCATGAGATGAAAAAATTGATGGAAGATTTTGTCCTTCCTAAAGTAAAAGAAATTTTCCCCCTACCCATCATCTATCATAAAGTCATCAAAACTGTAGGAATCGGGGAAAGTTGGCTGGCAGACTTGTTGAAAGACTGGGAAAAAAACCTTCCCGAACACGTCAAACTTGCATACCTTCCTTCCCTTGGACAGGTAAAATTACGCTTGACTGCTTTTGGAGATGAACTGGAGAGTTTACAAAATGATGTCGAAAACCAAATAGAACTGGTTATGCCCATTATTGGCAAGTATGTTTTTGGTTACAACAAAGAAACTCTTGAGGAAGCGATTGGGAGAATGCTCAAACAGGCGGGAAAAAATGTAGCATTTGCAGAAAGCTGCTCTGGTGGTTATATTTCACATCTGATTACAACTATACCCGGAAGCTCCGAGTATTTTCAAGGAGGCTTGATTCCTTACCACAATCATTTTAAAAATAAGTTGTTGGGAGTAGATGAAGCTACTTTGGCAGAAAAAGGAGCTGTAAGTGAGGAAACAGTTATTCAAATGGCTGAAAATGTTAAGGGAATGTTTGAGTCTGATTTTGGCTTGGCAAGTTCAGGAATAGCAGGCCCTGGAGGTGGATGGGCTGAGAAACCTGTAGGGACAGTTTGGATAGCCTGTGCATCAGAGAGGGGGACTATCACCAAAAGACTTCAACTTACACAAGACCGAATGCTCAATATTCAGTTGACCGCTGTAGCAGTACTCAACATGTTGAGATTAGTCATTTCAGGAAAAACAGAATAAAAATGTTCCAAATCCATTTTGGATTGGCAGAAATAAAATTTAATTTTAAAATTCAGAAATAAACCCAATTAAAAATAAATATTATGGCGACCGTAGAAATGCTGATGCCCAAAATGGGTGAAAGTATCATAGAAGGAACTGTCCTTACATGGCTCAAAAATGAAGGTGATACCATCGAACAAGATGAGTCTGTATTAGAAGTAGCTACAGATAAAGTAGACACAGAGGTTCCTGCTACCCATGGAGGAGTATTGAAGAAAATTTTGGCCAAAGAGGGCGAAGTTGTTGCCGTAGGCGCTCCTATTGCAATCATTGAAATAGAAGGTGAAGATGCAAATGAATCTTCTGCAGATGAATCCAAAGGAAACAAAGAGGAAGAAAAAGAGGCGTTAATAGCTGCAGCACCCGCACAGACTTCAACGTTACTTTCTGATAATGCCAATGCCACCGAAGCTGAAGGAGATGAAAGGTTTTACTCTCCGTTGGTCATGAGCATAGCCAAAGAAGAGAATATCAGTAAAAGTGAATTGTCTACTATCCCAGGGACAGGGAAAGATGGTCGTGTCACTAAAAATGACATGTTTACCTACCTAAAGACAAGAAATCAAGCACCTCAAGCTTCAAGCCCATCAAAAGCTTCTGCTCCTACCCCAAGTCCTAAAGTGGAAATATCCATTTCCGGACAAGACGAAATCATCGAAATGGATAGGATGAGAAAGATGATCTCACAAAGGATGGTGGACTCCAGAAGGATATCGGCTCACGTCACTTCTTTTGTAGAAGCTGATGTGACCAACATTGTACTTTGGAGAAACAAAGTGAAAGATGCCTATAAAAAACAAGAGGGAGAACCCCTTACTTTTACACCTTTCTTTATTCAGGCTGTGGCAAGAGCCATAAAGGATTTTCCAATGATCAATATTTCTGTAGATGGCGATAAAATCATCAAGAGAAAAGAAATCAATGTAGGAATGGCTGTTGCTTTGCCTTCAGGGAATCTCATAGTTCCTGTCATTAGAAATGCTGACCAACTGAATCTTTCCGGCCTATCCAAGAAAATCAATGATTTGGCCTCTAGAGCGAGGATCAATAAGTTGAGCCCGGATGAATTGAGCGGAGGTACTTATACTGTGTCCAACGTGGGTTCTTTTGGAAATGTGATGGGTACACCGATTATCATGCAACCTCAAGTGGCTATTTTGGCAGTAGGCGCTATACAGAAAAAGCCTGCAGTCGTAGAAACACCTACAGGAGATGTAATTGCCATCCGACACAAAATGTTCCTTTCACATTCCTATGACCATAGGGTCGTAGATGGGTCACTTGGAGGGATGTTTGTCAAAAGGGTAGCCGATTACCTAGAAGCATTCGATCTAAATTCAGACATATAAAATCAAAAAAGGAGGTTTAGGCCTCCTTTTTATTTTTATCAAAAGTATCTTTGATCACTTTTGCAATATCCTCCACACTGATAGGCTTGGTAAGATAACCATCCATCCCTGCGTCAAGTGCAGCGTTGATATCCTCTTTGAATGCATTGGCCGATAGCCCAATTATCTTGGCTCCATACAAATGGCCCATTTTTTTAATTTCCTTTGTGGCTTCCAGCCCATTCATCTTCGGCATCTGAATATCCATCAAAATCAGGTCAAATGAATCTTTCTTAGCTTTTTCTACCCCTTCAAGCCCATTCTTTGCTACCTGAATAGTATAACCCAACTGCTCCATAGTCATCAGCATAAAAGTTATATTGATTTCATTGTCTTCTACCAAAAGAATCTTGAGAGGAATACTATCCGCCATATTCAAATAGGAAAAGCCAAGGCTTTTGCTTAGTTGCAACTCATTGGACTCCTTCAATTCTACCCTGTTCTTTGAGCTTCCAAAGACACTGAATGAGAATTTAGATCCTTTGCCTATTTCACTTTCTATTTCAAGCTCTCCTCCCATCAATTCGATCAACTTTTTTGAAATGGCTAATCCAAGTCCAGTGCCAGGGTACTCTCGGGTATTGCTGCCATCTACCTGAACAAAAGGTTGGGTCAATAAATCGATTTTATCTTTGGGAATCCCAAGTCCTGAATCAAACACCGAAAATTCAAGCATGATGTTATCATTCATCAGTTCTTCCACCCCTATATCAATCTTGATAGTCCCATCTATGGGTGTAAACTTGATAGCATTTCCTACGATGTTGTAAATAACCTGTGTGAGTTTCTCCTTGTCCAAGAAAACATACTCGGGAATATCTTTTGCAAATTGATAAGAAAAATCCAGCTGCTTTTCACCTATCGATCCTCTAAAGAGTTTGAATGTACTTTCAAGTTCTTCTTTCAAATGAAACACAGATGGATTAAGCTCCATCATTCCTGATTCTATTTTAGAATAGTCCAAGATATCATTGATGATCGAGTTGAGGGATTTTCCTGAATCCCTGATTACCTTGATGTACTCCTTCTGTTTGCCATCAAGTGGCGTATTTTCCAGAAGCCCAATAATCCCCAACAAACCGTTCATAGGAGTTCTGATCTCATGACTCATATTTGCTAAGAATTCAGACTTGGCCCTGTTGGCTTGTTCTGCAGCCTCTTTTGCTTCTCTCAGCCCTTTTTCCCATAGTTTTTGGGCAGTAACATCACGTGCCAGTGATATAATGCGGTCGTCATCCAATTTAAATAAACGGGCTTCAAAAATTCTCCTTCCAATGGGCAGATTGACTTCAAACTCTAAAGTCTGACTCCTGCCTGTATTGATGATTTTATCAAAAATATCAACCAATTGAGACTTCATCGGTTCAGGAATAACCTCACGGAAATTTTTCCCTTGGGAATATTCAGGTGGAAAAATCAACAAACTCCTATCTTGAACATAATAGTCTAAAAAAACTCCCTCATAATTATATGTAAAAATGAGATCCGGAAGACTATCCAAAACTGCCCGAAGTCTATTTTCACTTTTGATCAATTCCTGTTCGGCTTCATACTTCTTCTGAATATCGGTGCATATACCAACATTCCCCTGAAAATGGCCTAGATCATCATAGATGAACTTTTCAAATATTTTCACCCGAATCCAATCACCAGACTTTTTGAGAAATGAAAATTCTGTCTCAAGCACATCTTCTTTGGTAAGCTTGGCTTGTCGTATTAATCCATCTATCCTTTCCTTATCCTCACGGCTAACAAATTCTTTGAATCCCGATAAAAATTCCTTTTTATCATAACCCAACACAGATATGACTTCATCCCCTACTGAAGTCATTTTCCCTGTTTCATCCTGAAAGTAAATAAAACCTTTAGACTCTTGCAGAAGCAAAGACTGCCTGCGGAACAATTCCTGAATTTCTTCTGAGTACTGTTCCAGTCTACTGTTTGCTACCTGTATTCTATTGATAAACTGGTAAAGTACTATAATAACTGCGGCCAACAGAATAGTGAGTCCTAACAATAAATAGAAATACGTATTGTAAACATCAAAACCGATATTGCTGATATCCTGTGTAAAAACTACAGCAAAAGTTCCTGTCAATGGAACCAAACTAATGGGGTAATAATGAATAGTAGCACGGTAACTTTCTGAACCCATGCCTAAGGCAAAGACATTTCCTTTGGCATATCCTTTCAATCCATCCTTGATCTCTCTATTTATTGTGTTTGCTGTTTTATCATCAAGCTTGACGATATCAAATTCATTTTCATCTGAAAAAACACTAAAGACCTCATCCTGCCAAATGAGTTTTTGGCCCAAAGAACCAAGATAATAATTGCTAAGTTCCTCTCTAAAATACCGGGCAAGGTTTAACCTCACTTGTATCCCTACACCTTTGGTAGCATTATGAAGGTCAATGATTTTCCCCGTAGGAATAGGGATATCCTCATTTTTCTCATATACAGTTTTGATGAAATTGTTCTGCCTATCAAAGTGGAATGACACATAATCATTAGGGAAAGTGACCACAACAGTATCCAAGAGCTCTCTGTGATTGTTGAAAATGCGTCTTGCTCTTTTTTCAAAAGCCAGTTGCTCATTTCCTGTTCTCTCATAGGTCCAAGGCTCCAAATTATTCACAAAGAAGACCATATCCTCATACATGGCTTCAAAGTGTTTTTGAAGGTCTTTGCCAGCAATTTCTACTTGCTTATTAAGGGCCAATTGCCGGGAATTGATCTGGCTTTCTCTCAATGCCGTAAAAAAACTAAAGCCTAAAACAAGGATCAACAGCACCAGTGAAATGGCAAATGTAACCATCCATCTAGACGTTCGAGTTTTTGGTTTAGGCAATATTTTATTTTGCATCCTCATTCGAAAATCAAGTCCAGAACAAACCAATCAAGGTTTTCTACTTTGTTTACAATTATTTTGAAAGATTCATCACCATCTTTCAATTCAAGGTTTTTTTCTTTTGAAAGAATAATACTTGAAGCAATTTTCCTTACTGTCTTACTTTTGCTTCTGAAAAGGTTAAAATCTTCAGGCCTATAACTATTGGAAGTGATAGTTTGGTTATAGGTATGATTTTTTAGGGGAGGAAGCGATAATGCCTCAATTGCTTTCGATTTACCTGCCACTACTGTGCCTGCAGGGTCTATGATGACCAGATTCCGGGTAGAATTATTTAGATAGATCTCTATCAGGTCATTGACGGTAATGTCAAATCCCAAAACCATCATCAAGTCGTCCTCTACATATACCGGATGAAGCAAAGAGGCTACCCAGCCCCTACCTGCCGGATCAATATAGATTTCTTTGACCCATGTGGACGACCTTTCAGGATTGTGCACTTCATCTGCTTCGTAGTAAAAGTTAAATGATGGGATATCCAAATCAGGCTCAAGCGCATCTATAGCCTCAAAAGGAGGATAAAGTCTATTAAACTGCCTATTGCTGTTCATGTACACCTGAGAAATAACGTCGTATTTTTCAAAAATAGATTTGAATATCTGATCGGTAGGATTGGTCAAATAGATCAGTTTCATCGCCTCTTCCATGCTTGGAGCCAAGGTAGATATGTAGAGTGTGCTAAGATTCGGATCAGCCGCAGGCATTGAGTTGGCAATGCCATTTTCAAACCTATAGAGGGTATTGTCAGCCAAAGCCAATATACTATCTTGGTGTTGAAATAAGTATTCTATGGTATCCCCTAAGGCTACAATTTCCTTTTCAAGGTTGGCAAGGTCATACTCCAAAAGCTTTACAAAAGAATTGAGTTCCAAAGAAATGACCTGAAATTTCTCTGTTTTTGGTTGAGAACAGGCCAATAAGGCCAGGAAAAAAAATGCGTAAATGAGTCTTTTCCAGTCCATTTAATCAGTATGGGTTTTCCTAAAGCTAAATATTTTCCATCTGTTTTCGTAAGCTTTCTCCCATTTCTTTGAACCTCAATTTAATTTCCTCAAAAAATTCACCCTCGCTAAACCCGTCAAGGTCTGATTCTTCCAAAATATCCATTTCCGAAACTTTGAAAGTCTGTTCCATCGGACCCAACTCATATTTGATAAGGTACTTGTTGTTCCAAGAAAAAATAGAAACACGGATTGCCTCTTTGGTAAATTCCCTGACTACTCTCATGCTATTTTTCTAACCTCAGAACTGTGTGTGACTTTTGAATTCAACGATGATGCAACAGAACAGTATTTTTCTACTGACAGCGCTACCACTTTTGCGAATTCCTCTTCTTTTGCATCTGGAGATACCAAAACGAAATGCAGGTGTATTGATTTGTAAAATGCAGGAATACCATCATTACGATCTCCCTCTACTTCTATAAAAAAGTCTTCGACTGTTTTTCTCTTTTTTTTCATCATTGAAACTGCATCTACTGCTGAGCAACCTCCCAAAGCTGAAAGCAATAGGTCCATGGGAGATTGTGCCTTTTTTTCAGGAGCATCGTACATGTCCATCTGCACAACATTCCCCTGAAGATTACTGGCTTCGTATTCGTAGTCCGCTTTCATTCGGACAGTCACATTTCTTTTGCTCATCTTATGATTTATTTTGATGTCTTTCGATTAGTACATTCATCACCTCATCCAACTCATACCCCTTGGCTTCAAGTAAAACCAAATAGTGAAAAAGTAAGTCAGCTGCCTCTCCCAAAAACAGTTCTTTGTTGTCATCTTTGGACTCAATCACAATTTCCACCGCTTCTTCACCTACTTTTTGGGCTACTTTATTGATTCCCTTGGCAAACAAGGAGGCTGTATAGGACTTATCGTTAGGATTGTTTTTCCTATCCTTGATAATTGCCCTCAACTCATCAATAAAAAATGTGTAGCTCCTGTTTTTTTCCGCAAAACAAGTATCTTCTCCTGTATGACAAACAGGACCAGAAGCCAAAGCCTTGATCAATAAAGTATCATTATCGCAATCCACGGTTATGGACTTCAACTCCAAGAAATTACCCGATGTTTCACCTTTAGTCCACAGTCTGTTTTTTGTTCTACTGAAAAAAGTGACCTTTTTGGTAGCCATAGTTTGGTCTATAGCCTCCTGATTCATGTAACCAAGCATCAAGACCTTGTTACTTTTCTCATCTTGGATGATAGCAGGAACAAGGCCGCTAACTTTTTGGAAATCTATTTTTAATGAATCCATAATCTCTTTATTGATCTACAAATAAAATTAAAGTCTGGTAGGAATCCCCTCTTCATGGAGGTACTTTTTCAATTCAGGTACAGGAATCTCCTTGAAATGAAAAATAGATGCTGCCAAAGCTGCGTCTGCTTTCCCAAAAGTGAAAACATCTTTGAAATGGGGCATGGTTCCCGCTCCACCGGAAGCAATCACCGGAATACTCAATATTGATGCTAATTCCGCAGTGATTTCATTGGCAAAGCCAGCTTTGGTACCATCGTGATCCATTGAGGTCAACAGAATCTCCCCTGCTCCACGTTCATTTATCTCTTTTGCCCAAGCTTGTGTCTTGAGCAAGGTAGGTTTTCTTCCTCCATGTGTATGGACGAAATCCAGCCCATCTACATTTCTTGTGTCTATAGCCACCACGATGCATTGACTGCCGAATTCAGCTGCCATCTCATCAATGATTTTTGGATTTTTGACAGCCGCTGAATTGATTGAAATCTTATCTGCACCTGCATTGAGCAATACCTTCACATCCTCAACGGTGGAAATCCCTCCACCTACTGTGAAAGGAATATTGATAGCTTTGGCAACTTTGGTCACCAATTCAGCGAGTGTTTTTCTTTTGTCCACCGTAGCGGTAATATCCAAAAACACCAACTCATCCGCTCCTTCGTCTGAATAGATTTTGGCCAACTCCACAGGATCACCGGCATCACGTAATTGCACAAAGTTGACACCTTTTACAGTTCGGCCATCTTTGATATCTAGGCAGGGGATAATTCTCTTTGTCAGCATTGAGGGGGAAGGGGGATAGTTTAAGATTTTAGATTTTAGATTTAAGATTTTAGACTTGGCTGCCGGTAGGCAGGTTTTAGATTTGGATAGTTGGAAGTAACATATGGTCCAAGTCTGTAGACTTGAACCAACACAACAACAAGCGTTTCTTGTCTCTTGCCTCTCGCACTTGGCCTCTCTCACTTCTCAAAACGCTGCCAACTCCTCAAGAGAAATCCTACCTTCATAGTAAGCTTTTCCCACAATGGTTCCGTAAACCCCGATTTTTTGTAAATCCTCGAGATCTTTGACATTGGAGACACCACCACTTGCTATAAGTTTGATGCCTGGAATCTCCTGAAGTATTTCTTTGTACAGGTCTACTGAAGGCCCTTGAAGAAGGCCGTCTTTTGCCACATCGGTACAGATGACATAGCTTAAACCCTTTTCAATGTAGGATTTGATAAAATCAATCAGGTCTACACTTGTAGTTTCCTGCCAACCAGAAATGGCTATTTTCCTATCTTTGGCATCCGCTCCGAGTATGATTTTCTCACCTCCATATTGCTGAATCCAGGTATCAAACAATTCAGGTTTCTTCACGGCAACACTTCCTCCGGTAACCTGACTGGCTCCCCATTCAAAAACCTGCTCTATAGCCTCATCACTTTGTACCCCACCTCCAAAATCAACTTTCAATGAGGTGTGCGTAGTAATTGCCTTCAATGCTTCCCCATTGACAGGCATTTTGGCTTTTGCACCATCCAAATCTACCAAATGAAGGCGTTTGATTCCTGCGTCTTCGAATCTCTTCGCCATTTCAAAAGGGCTGTCATGGTACTCTTTTTTCTGGGCGTAGTCTCCTTGGGTAAGTCGGACACATTTGCCTCCTATCATGTCAATTGCTGGTATGATGTACATGGGATTGATTTTAGATTTTGGGAAATATGGATGATTGGAAGTTGGAGGTTAGGAAGTATGGATGTCTGAAAGCTTCAAATCGATTTTCCTCGTTTCTTCTCTCTCGTTTCTCGGCTCTCACTTCTCGCTTCTTGTCTCTCGCTCCTCGTTTATTTTCTCGTGATTCTTTGTTCTAAGCAAAGACCTTCGAGGTTTTGAAAACCTCAAAGGTCACTCCCAACCCCTCTTGTTTCTTGTTTCTTGCTTCTTTGTTCATCGTACACCCTACAGGCTTAGGAAGTTTCTCAATATCCTCTCTCCTACCAATCCGCTTTTTTCTGGATGGGCCTGCATGGCATAGAAATTATCTTTATGCATCAGCGCAGAGAAAGGCAGAATATAGTCCGTCTTGGCTATGGTGTGCTCACTCAATTCACAATAAAAACTGTGGACATAATACACAAAGGAAGAATCATCCAAGCCTTTAAGTAATGGAGATTTCACTTCCTGCAGGTTATTCCAACCAATATGTGGCACCTTGAAGTCGAATGGATTTTCAGGTTGAAATTTTTTGACCTTCACAGGAAAAACGCCCAAACAAGATGTGTTCCCTTCCTCAGAATGATCACAAAGCAATTGTTGGCCAAGACAAACACCAAAAAAATCCTGTTTGAGTTCAGGAATCAATTGGTCCAATTTCTTTTCTTTAAGGTATTTCATTGCGGTACTTGCTTCACCCTGCCCTGGAAAGATGACTTTGTCTGCTTTGGATATCGTCTCCAGGTCATCTGTAAGTAAAGCATCAGCTCCCAAGCGTTCTAAAGCATAAAGAACAGACTGCACATTGCCTGCATTGTATTTGATTACTGCTACTTGCATTTATGAATTTTAGATTGGAGAATTCAGTTTTTAGATTGGTTTTACAGATAGGGTTGAAAATCAAATCTATAATCAAAAATCCTAAATTCTAGGCTTGCAAATTTAAAAATAAAATCGTCTCTAGGATGACCTTTTTCTTTTTAAGTTCCGAACTTCTGTAGAGATAAAAGAAACCCATCATAATTTTGAGAAAACCAAAAATTATATACCCAAACTTAAACATATCAAATTCACCATTATAGAATGAGATATAGCCAAGAATCAACCATATCATCCCAAGGATCGGCCATAAAATACCCCCTAAATTTGAATTCCCAATATCTTTATCAACCAAATCTAACTGGGTTTTAATAATTCCATAATCAGTATTTTTCAAATGCTGCTTTTCACCAATTTGATTTCCATATTGATCTACCAAAAAATCAATCAATTCTACTTTACTCATATTTTCAAATTTTGAATTAATAGTATCAATTTTAAACTGAAGATCAATATCCTGGGTATTTGTCATGCCAAGCTTTATCCACTTCAACTGTCAGACTTGGACATTTGATAAACAAGTCATGGGCGACTTCCTCAACTATTTCTCGGCACATTAAGTTATCAATCCATTCTTGAGGGATTTGATTTTTACCAACTATCAACCCTACAAGATTACCTGTAATTGCTCCTGTACTATCAGAATCTCCACTGTGGTTGATTGAGGTCAATACAGCTTTTTTGAAATCATTAGGGTAATGCAGTGCGCAAAGCAATGAAATTGCCAAAGCTTCTTCCGCTACCCATCCTTCTCCAAGTGATTTGATTTCCCTTTCTGAGATATCTCGGCCTTCAAATTGTCTGTGAATTTCTAACACTCTAGAAGTGATGTTGAACATTTCTTCATGACCCTTCAATTTTTCCAAGATTTCCAGACCGTTTTGAATTGCAAGTTCAAGTCTGATACCATTTGATAAATCCGCAATGATTGATGCCAATAACCCTCCACTAAGATATCCTGATGGATGACCATGCGTAATTGCAGAAACTTTTAACGCTTCATTAAATGCATACTCTCGTTTGTCATAAAATATCAGACCTATTGGGGCAATTCTCATCACTGTACCACAACCTTTGCTATCATTGATTGGCTTTTCAACTGACCCCATTTCTCCAGACTGAAGTGCATTCAAGCAGGTGTTTCCTGGATATCTTCTTTTGAAAAGCTCCTTCCTTTTGATCAACCATCCTTCTTCAAAACCAAAGGTGTACATTGACTTTGGTAATGGAAAACTCTGTGTTTTGAGCCATCTGAGATAAGAATGGTAAGTAATCTGAGTAAGAGCACCACCAATACCATTCAATACTCCCCTATGATAAGCCCTAAGTGCACCCTCAGCTGTAAAGAGCAACATCTGAGTATCATCAGTAAACTCTCCCTTTCCATCGGTATACTCCACATACGATTGTACTCCATTTGCTCCGTACCTGGCAAGAATAGATTCGTAGCTTAAAAACTCAATCGGTGCTCCCAAGGCATCCCCAATGGCACCTCCCAATAGGCAGCCCAAATATTTATCCAGTCTTTCTTTCTCGGCTATCATCTTTATAAATCATACATAAACTAATTTTTTTGGATCAAGAGCATCTTCATCATTTAGCCTGTAAGCAACTAATTTCCCTCCATCAGCAACACTGTAATCCAAGCAACAAATATTCTCTTGGTATAAAAAAGGATTTCCCTTTAG
Organism: Mongoliibacter ruber; assembly: GCF_003003005.1. Lineage (GTDB taxonomy): Bacteria > Bacteroidota > Bacteroidia > Cytophagales > Cyclobacteriaceae > Mongoliibacter > Mongoliibacter ruber. The sequence goes on along the minus strand of NZ_PVTR01000007.1, from coordinate 174,823 downwards.
CCAATAGTGCCCAAAAAACACTTTTTTATCTCCTTTTTGATAAAAATCAGAAGCTGTTTTTTCTCTTGCTTCAATGGGGTATTCTGGCAAGCTTGGATGTTTTTCTATACTGATTGACTTATATGTCATTTTGCTTGGGTCTTCCCACCATTTGATTCTTATATGTGTTCTTATTGCACCGTCTTTATCCTCAAATGTTTCCCCTTCTGGCAATTCCAACTCTTTACCCTTTAAAGTAATTTCAATCGCATTATGTAATTCGCTTTCCTTATTGGCAGATTCGTAAATCAATGCATCTGTGAGCCTGCCATTGTCCAATTTTGATTTCAAATTCTGGATATGTCTATCTTCCCAACAGGCATGAACCGCTCTAAAGTTATCTGTTTCGAAATACAAGGGTAGGGTTTTAAACCATTCTAGATAAGATTCGTATTCCTTTTGCTTATTTTGAAAATTTTTCAGGGTCTCATAATGTTGAATAATGTTTTTGATATCATGTTTTCTAAGGTGACCTCCCTCTTTTTCCTGAAAGTGAAAACACAAAGCATTGTATTCATGATTCCCCATCAATGCAATGGCATTTTCACTTTCAACCATCGATCTCACGATTTGTAAGGTTTCCCTGATTTGTTGCCCCCTGTCTATATAATCCCCCACGAACAGGACTTTTCTTTCTGGATGAGCATAAGTCCCATTTCTCTTTTCGTAGCCCAGCTTTTTTAATAAGGCCTCCAGTTCGTCAGCGTGTCCATGTATATCTCCAATAAAATCTATCATGATTTGAATTTATAGCATTTAGTTAAATAAGCGTTATCATTAAAACAAAATCAGTTTTTAGCAAAGTAGTAGTAAACAAAGAGTAGACTCCAACATAATTAAGATGCTGGAGTTTGGCTAACTCTTTAAATTTAGTTTGGCCACGATGCTGACAATAAGCATCGAATAATCAAGCTAATTAGGTTTTATCACCCTTCACGTATTTCCTCCAGTTATGCTCTTCTTTGAATCCCAAGACTTCACGGATTTTACGGTTTGAAAATAAAGCTTCATGTTCTTCCAGTTCTCTGGTAATAGGAACGCCTGGAAAAAATCTTTCTGCCAACTCTTTGCTGGGAATAACCGCACCATTATGATCATTTCCTGCATTGAAAACCTGATAACCAAGTCCGTCATTTTTCAAACATAAGTCTACAATCTGACCCAGATCACGGGCATCGATATAACAAAAGGCATTTCTACGTCGCACTTCCGGATGTTTGAAATAGTGCGGAAAAAGTTCTTCGTATTCATGAGGCTCAATCACATTACCGATCCGGAGGGCATAAATATCAAAACCAGAGCGACGTTGAAAACTGCGCGCTGTCTGTTCGTTTACCACTTTAGATAAGCCATAACTGTCCATCGGGTCCACATCATAATCTTCTTCCAAAGGAAGGGATTTGGGATCAGTTTGCCCGTCAGAAAAGCAAACACCATAGGTTGTCTCAGAAGAAGCAATGATGATCTTTTTTATACCAAGTTTCACTGCCGCCTCTATGACATTATAGGTACCGACAGTATTCACCCTGAAAGTTTCATTGTCAGGATTGATCAAGATCCGGGGCACTGCGGCAAAATGAACGACTGCATCAAATTTGGGGATGCCCTTCCCACCTTCCAGTTCATCCAGACCGGCATAAGAACTCATGGCATTGAACATTTGGCCAGAATCGGTAATGTCAGCAATAAGGTTATCCACTCCTGGATGATCCAATGGCTTCAAGTCTACATTCATCACCCGATGTCCTTGGTCAAGGAGGTAAGCAATCGCATGTTTCCCTGCTTTACCTGATCCTCCTGTAAAGAATATTCTCATTTTTTTATAGTTTATTATTGTCCATGAGCAATAATGTCATCGCTCTGTTTACTTTTGAAATGCCCTTAACAGAAGAATTCCAACCCTGAATTTCTGTTTCATGCGCTATATAATTTTTAAGTTCTTCGAATTTCGAGGCTAATAAGGCCTGAAGGTCATCGGGCATATAGCATGATTTTTCTTCCAAAAACGCTGCTATTGCCAAGGTTGGCTTATCCATTTGTTGTTTGAAAGAATCATAATCAGCTAAGATACAAGATAACTTGTGCTTAAGAAGAGCACTTTTTAACAGGTTGGGTTTGAAAATACGGTTGTGGCGAAAATGATTGATCAAAAGTGCCTTTTTTGAATCATTGAGAAATTTCTGGTATTCTTTTTTCAAATAGTCAATTTTTGAAAATTCTGCAGAAACCCATGTATATGCCAGAAAAGGATCTTTGAAAAGGCCTGGCAAAAACTCTGATTCACAAAAGCCAATCAACTCTTCGCATTGGACTATTCCGTATGCTATTTCTTTGTCTTCTTCAATTAGGGTTTTTTCGTATGTTTTTTTGGTATCCTGAATGAAAACTTCATACAGTTGCAACTGTTCAGGATGCAGTATGTCTTGAAATACAGTCAACTCGTAATCCCATAATTCCCATACAGAAAAAAAATGTTTCCTTGAAAAAACATCCTTTTCTTCTTCAAACGTAGAGATCAAGTCAGCTTGTTTAGCTGTCAAGTTCAAAAAATTATACTTGCTTAAAACCTGATTCAATTGATACTTACTTTCTTTTAATGACATTTACTAATTCTAAAGATTTTGATCTTTTGACCAAGAGAAATGTTTTACCAATACAGCACTTTATTCTCAGGTGGCAGCCTCTCAAATCGCTCTAATTTAAGAAAAAACCATAAAATATTTCTAAAAACCTTTCTGGTAAAGTTTACCTGTAAAACTTCATACTGTCAATTAAATCTTTTACTTTGACAGTTGCAATGCTGGATGACACATCAGACATGGCATAGGGAATTATCAGCAAACCATTATGTACCAATGAGCCGCAAGAATACACCACATTGGGCACGTATCCTTCCCGTTCTTCTTCATTTGGCGTCAAAAGAGGATCTTCTAAGCGGGCAATGATTTTGGTGGGATCTTCTAAATCCAATAAAATTGCGCCTATAAAATACTGCCGCATCGCACCCACACCATGTGTAAGCACGAGCCATCCTTCTTTGAGCTCAATTGGTGAACCGCAATTCCCTATCTGGAAAAATTCCCAAGGCATCGCGGGTTCTTGGATCAAAATTGCTTCATCCCAAAAATGCAGGTGATCTGAAAACATGATGTAGTTGTTTTCTCCATCGATTCTGGACAGCATGACATAATTGCCTTTGATTTTTCGTGGAAAAAGAGCCATTCCCTTGTTTTGAGCAGCCACACCATTGAGGGTGATGATATCAAAACTGACAAAATCTTTGGTCGATAAAAGTTGTGGAAGTATACATACCCCATTGTATGCGGTATACGTAGCATAGTAGGTCATTTCTCCATTATCATCAAGAAATTTGACAAACCTTGCGTCTTCAATTCCCCCACTTTCGTTTTCTGATATGGGGAAAATCACATGTTCTGAAATATCATGGTTGGGCTCGAACTTTATAAAGTAATTAGAATCTACAAGCCAATAAATATTTTTTATGGTTTCGCTATCTATTGAATTTTCATCTATCATTTGGAGGGTGACAATACAGTTTCTCAACTCCTCAATTGTAAAAGATTCAGGTAATTTTTGAAAAATAGTTTTACATGTTTCACTCCATGCATTCATGCTTTTGAGTTTGAGCTGAAACAAATGATTGTCATACGATTGGTCATGTCGGATGATGGGGGTATCCACAAACTCACTCACAGGGTTTATCAATATAGTCCGATCTTCCCTTATCACCCCACTACGAAAAACTATAGATGAAATATGTCCTTCTCCAGTAGCCCTAAGGCTCATTACAAATCGGAGACAGCCCTCAGGCAGGCCATCTTGGTTGGGATGGGGGACGATTGATGGATTGAAGAGCGCTGCAGACTCAATGGAATATTCCATGGTGAAAAATGCCCCTATCAACAATTTCTGGGTGTTGCTGATGGTTTTATCACCAGGAATGTAGAGAGCGACTTTCCTGTAGTTTTCCAGGAAAATCCTTTCTATATTTTTGTGCCGTTCTATAAAGTTATGGTCGACATGATAGAGTAAATCTTCCGCTTTTTGTTCACTAAGATTGATTACTCTATCGATTATTCTGCGAATCCTTCCTATGGAAGTGACATGGGGACGCGTGATCACCCTCGAAGAGTTCCTTACGATTTTTGTCCTGTTCCTTTTTACCAATAGCCTTTTCACTGTACTTTTTCCCATCTAATTTTTATATCTAATCGTCCCTATACTATTTGCAAAAAGGCCTTTGCCTTTGACCATCACTCTTTCAAAATGTCTTCATACAAACTCAGGTAGGCAGATGTCATTTTCTCCATGCTGAATGCTGACAGTGCCCAATCCCGGCACGCCTCCCGATCAATGGTGTTGAGACTGTCCACAGCCATCACCGCTTCTTCGATAGTATTGACCAAGAAGCCTGTTTTCCCATGCTTGATCAATTCCGGCATAGAGCCCAGGTTGAAGGCGATTACAGGAGTTCCACACATCATTGCCTCTGCCACACTCAATCCAAAGGGTTCTTCAAAACTAATTGGATGCAAAAGGGCAAAGGCCTCCCCCATCAATCTGTCTCTTTGCTCAGGCCCCGAATTCCCGACAAAAACAATATCATCATTGTTGATAAATGGTTTGACCTTACTATCAAAGTATTCCTGATCTTGTATCAAACCTGAAATAATCAATTTCCTTCCTGATTTCTTGGCTATCATAATGGATTCATGAGCACCCTTTTCGGGATGAATCCTACCGAAATACAGGAGGTATTCTTTAGGTACTTTTTGAAATGTAAATTCATTTGAATTCAAACCATTGTATACAGTAGCGCTATAATCCAATGAAGGATGACGGTCTGACTCACTTATGGAGACATAGAACCCGTTTTTGTTGTATTTTTTATAAACCGGTAGAATTTTGCTCGAAGAAAACCCATGAATGGTCGTCACCATAGGTGTCTTGATCAATCCGGAATAAGTAAGTGGAAGAAAGTCAAAATGGTTGTGGATCAAGTCAAATTGTTGTGATTGCTCCATCAAATGACTGATATGAAGGCATTCCCATACTTTTGGGTCAGTATTAGGGTCTTCTGCGTAGCCTGTTTGGGTGACACTTTCAAGCTTTCCCTTGGTAATAGAATTTCCTGTGGCAAATAAAGTGACATCAATTCCCTTCTCCACCAAGCCTTCTGTAAGGTTTGAGGCAACCTGTTCCCAAGGTCCGTATTTTTCAGGTGGGGTTCTCCAGGCAATGGGTGCTAGCATGGCTACTTTCATAGGTTGTAATTAAAATGTTAATTATAAATCCTATTATTTCCCGAAGGTCATTCAGCTGCAATCTAACACCATTCCGTCAGGATCAAATTTTTATAACTTCAAATCTTTCTCTTCATACGTTTCAAAAGCCTGCAGCACGATTAAATATGAAATCAAATAAGCCAAAGAGCTTTCAGCTCCTTGATTACGGTTGATGCCATAGCTATCAAAACCATCACAACAACCCTTTGTGTCAAAATCAAACAAGCTCATTCTGAGGTCATTTTCACCCAAAAACCACATAAAACATGTAAAAAGTTTGGTGAGATATGTCTGGTCTTTGGTAAGCTGAAAAGCTTGTTGAAACATCAAAATCATAGCCATTGCATCCACGGGTTGCTGTGCATACATGGAGGGTTTTTCTCCCTTCTTATACCAACTTTCATTTCCAATTACCGACAAGTAGCCCTCTTTGAGGGTAATACCAGTCAGGAAATCCATGCTTTCCATGGCCACCTTGGTGACTTCTTCATTGTTTAGGATCTCAGCAGCATGTAAGAGCGACAAAGGCAAAATTCCATTATCGTAGGTCATTTTTGTTTCGAACCATTTCCAGTCTTTGGTACTATTTCTCTCAAAATGCGCAACTAACTTCTCTGAAAGCATTTTAAGCTTTTCGATCATAGCATCATCATTGGGGTTGGCTTTTAAATAGTAACTGATGCCTAGGATGGTATTGGCAATGGCCCGAATGGACTGTAATTTCTCGAAATTGGGTACAGCGTTGAAAAACACAAGTTTGCCAGTCTGAAAATACGCATCATTGGGTGGGTTGCCCAACAAGTAGCCAAGGGCCCATATTGCCCTTCCAAAGGAATCCTCAGACCCAACCTCATCGAGAAACTGTCGGCTGAAACTCAGAAAATTTCTGAATGTTCCATCTTCATTCTGCATATAATGGATATAACTCAGGTATATCGGGGCCAAATTGAGTGCAGATTTATCTTTTGATTCCCGGTATGCCATCAATACCATAAGCAATGCCCTGGCATTGTCATCGAGACAATATCCTTCTTTCAAATTGGGAATACCATATTTTGCATGTTGGATTATCCCTGTATCATCTGTGAGTCGTATGATATGATCCAATGAAAAAGCCGGTAGCAAAAGGGGATCAATCAAGGTTTCGAGTCTGGAATTTACTTCTGGATTTGCAGAAAGGGTTGCACTTGCTAGAGACAGGTATTTCTCTCCCGATTTGCTCCAAGTGATGGTTTTACCATAGTCGCAGGCTTTTTTTCTGAGGCTTTTGAGGGCTTCCGGATCGTCCAACAACTCCATCAAGATGCGTGACAAACCTTCTGAATCATTAAAATCAAACAATCTCCCTCTACCTTCAGCCAAGAGTTCTGTGGCATGCCAATATGGGGTAGACAGTACGGCTGACCCTACTCCTACTGCATACGAAAGCGTGCCGCTCGTAATCTGTGCTTCATTGTGATATGGTGTAATGTAGATATCAGATGCTGACAAGTATTTGAACAGTTCTTTTTGGTCTATAAATTCATTGAGAAAAATAACATGTTCCTCAAGTTTGAGTGTTTTGACCAAAAGTTGAAGGAAATTACGGTATTCTTCGCCCGAGTTGTGGAGGACATTGGGATGGGTTTTTCCCAAAATCATGTAGACCACATCCGGATGTTTTTCAATTACTTTGGGTAATGCCTTTATTACTGTTTCGATCCCTTTGTTCCTGCTTATAATACCGAATGTGAGCAAAAACTTTTTGTTTTGGAGTTTGAAAAATTTCTTACATTGTTCCTGGTTATATACAATTTCGGGAACTCCGTGTTCAATGAGGACAATTTTGCTGTGTTCTATATCATAGACTTCTATTAGAAAATCAATGGCCTTATTGCTCATGACTACAATTTTGTAGGCCATTTTGCAGATCTGTTTCATCACTGCTTTTTCATTGTATGAAGGATTTTTCAATACCGTGTGAAGGGTTACGATCAGCGGAATTTGTAGCCTATGGAGCAAGGGGAGAATGTACATGCCACTTTGACCGCCAAAAATGCCAAACTCATGCTGAAGGACGCAGATGTCTGCCCCACTCAAGTTGATGAACTTCACCGCCTTCAAATAGTCGAGTTGGTGCTCTTGCCTTATGGTAAACTTCACTTCCTCCGGATAATGATAGCTCAGGTCATGGTCACTCATAGCTACTACAAACCCTTCTACAGGATCTTCCGCTTCTGAAGAAAGACTCCCTTCTGAAGGAGCCGTTTGACCAACCATAGACTTAAAAAGGTCATTGGTGAAGACACCGATGCCACATTCGCGGGGAGGATATGTTCCTATAAATACAATTTTCATACTTTGCTTAGATAAAAGATCAAATTGAAAATTCTGTTAAAATCCCAAATCATATCTTTATTGATGCAGAAACAAGGGAAAACCGGTTTTCAACTTTTTTAGGTGTAACGAATTGGTAAAATTCAGTTCCAGATAGGTCAAAACCCAAATTGAATCAGCAGCTTAGGCCAACCAAATTTGTTCATGCAGTACTATTTAAAAATATTTAATAAATATCAGGCTGTATCACTTCTGCTTTAGGCTTGTAACCCAAACCTGCAAAAGCACCAAACACCACATGGGACAATAATAAATGCCCAAAATACTTTTTCAAACTCTTTGTTGGTGGATTGGGATGAAACTTAAAGACAGCCTTCCAAACCATGATACCTACTAGACCACTGGCTGCACCCAGCAAGCTTCCTGAAATTAATCCAGGTTTGACCTTACCACTGTTCCATAATTTGTGGTAGCCACTTGCAAACATAAAGCCGACAAGAAAATGTAACCCCCAACCTTCCACAGCGGCATCTGATTTAAGTTTAGAAGGCCTTATTCTTGAAATCAAATCTGCCAGTACAAATGGTTCTTTAAAATTTTCTTCTTGCTTTTCCGATATCAGGTAACTGAAAAGTGTCATGGCAGAAGTTCCTGTAAGTGCCGCGTTGATAATGGGTTTTACATTCATTCATGCAAGAGGTAATTTTTTCTCCAATAATGTGTTACATAATTCCAGCTGATTTTTACAAGTTTAAATTGGGTTGACCGCTGAATAGTTAGCGAGGGCTTTTAGCGCTACATTATTGTGTGAGCCCTTTGTGTATTTGTGACTTCGTGACATTATTATCAAACACGTTGATTATGGAATTTTAAGTTGAAAATATAGCTTAGTTATAGTTCAAAGGGTATCGCCCATTTTACATCTTGTTTTTTCTTTAAATTCCCAGTGAATTTGGGTTGAAAGTTATTCTCGAAGGAATTTGAGAACCCTTCGTGTCTTCGCGGCATCAAAAAATATAGCCACCAAGACTCAAAAGCACTAAGAAAGCAATAGGGACTTTATAAAAACTTTATGTCGTCGAGTCTTTGAGGGATTACAATTCACTTCCGCTTGTAGGATTGTAGCCAGCACCTTTTTTGGGTATCAATTTAACATCCTCAAAAGTAGTGTTGTTGTGATTGGTAATACTTTCTATGATGGTGATATCCCCTGTTGTTTCCAAGATTATCATCCCCACCTGATCCAAGGTAGCAAGACCTTTTTGTCGGGCGGCACAATAGATTTCCTCCACAGTTATTCTTTCTTTTTTCATGGCCTCATATTGAAATTCACCTTTGTAGAAAATCAAGGAAGGACGGCTGGTAATTAGGGTTTTGACGGCTTTTATCCGAACGGAAAGCCATGTCAGGATGAATTGAAATGCGATAAATAAAAAAATTGCCATTATCCCATCTGCCAGCGGAATGTTTTTATTGAGGGCTACCGCGGCGAGTGTAGATCCCAAAGCTATGGTGACGATAAAATCGAAGCTGTTCATTTTGGATAGGGTTCTTTTGCCCGATATTCTCAACAAGAGCACCATGGCTGTATACGCTAACGGTGTGATGAAAATAACCCTAAGCATGCTTTCCCAACTGTCAAACCAAAAATCCTCCATTGCTTCCCTCCTTTAATTGAATCTAAAAATGGCACATTATAAACTTCAAAATTGGCTGTTTTTAATGCCAAGTTTATAAGGGCAAGTTCCAATATACCGAATTGTTTTTCTATTCGATAGTTCTTTTCTTCAAATTCACTCTCTCTTATAAAGTTCTTGTGATTTCCACGTAGTTTTCATTTGAAATTGGTATAAGGTCTAAATCCTCCAATTTTTCAAAAAGGTTGGCGATATGGATTTTGCCGATTTCGAAGCGCTTTTGTGTCAAGCTCCAAAACTTTTGATTAGCTCTGAGCCGATCGAACAAGCACGCTTGAGGTTTAAATTTTATTTACCAATTGCCTTGCCTGATCATATAAATGCCCTCTTGTCTCGCTGTCATCTTCTTCTTCCAACAATTTTTCTATTTCCTGGAATTTAATCATTTGAGCCATAAAGTTTTCCGATTGGATTACCTTGTACAGCCAATCGGAAAAGTCGGTCAAAAAATCTTGTTTGTAAGAATATGGGAATTTGCCTGTTAAAGATGCTGCTCCCTCTGCGTCAGAGTCTTCCGACTTCCCAACAGGGATCATTGGTCTTTCAAAAAACTCATCAAACACCTTGGTATCTTCAGTAAATGTTTCAAAGGCTTTTTTCTCCGCTTCTTTCAGTCTGCCGGTCTTGAATAAGATCAGAGTCCACTCAAATAGAAAATCCGGATAGCAACCATCACCCGGGAAGTTTTTATTGAACCAATTGAAGTAGCGAAGTCCACCTGTATAGTCCTCAATTTGAATATAAAACTGCGGAGGAGCATACCTAAGCCCCTGCCCATCGTGATGATAACCCCCCCAGCGTTTCTTGTCAGCCGCCAAAGCTGCTTTTATTTTCTTGATTTTGTTCTTGATGCGTTCTTGTTGTTTGGGGGTCATGGTCATTAGGCAGGATAGGTTATGTCTATGGCTTTTGGGCTGGTATTAGTCCTCAATTTTTAAAGCTACCTCTCTAAAGCTATCCAATGCAGCTTCAATATTTTCTATGATCTCTTGAGCCAAAATATCAGGTTCTGGCAAATTCTCTAGATCGAGCATATTTTCATCTCTGAGCCAGAAAATGTCCAAGCTTGTTTTATCTCGCGCTAAAATTTCCTCATAAGAGTATTTACGCCATCTTCCTTCCGGATTTTGCTCGGACCATGTTTCTTTGCGTTCATTTCTGTTTTTTGGATTGTAGCACGCAACAAAGTCCCTTAGATGATCTAGCTTGAGTGGGTTTTTCTTTAAAGTATGGCTGATGTTTGTTCGGTAATCGTAAAACCAAACTTCTTTGGTCATCACATCTTTTGAAGCTGGTTTTGCATCAAAGAAAAGTACATTGGCTTTCACGCCATGTGCATAAAAAATCCCTGTTGGCAAGCGAAGTATGGTGTGCAAGTCTGCTTTTTCCATCAACTTCTTACGAACGGTTTCTCCGACACCTCCTTCAAATAGTACATTGTCTGGCAAAACAACCGCAGCTTTACCTGATGTTTTCAACATGGAAACAATGTGCTGCAAGAAATTTAACTGCTTGTTGGTGGTCGTAACCCAGAAGTCATTGCGATTGATCAGCAAATCTTCCTTTTCTTCTTTGCCTTCTGCATTGGTAATGGTGATACTGCTTTTCTTCCCAAAAGGTGGGTTGGCCAAAACATAATCAAACAGTTCACTCGGCTTTTGTAATAATGCATCTTCCCGTCTTATGGGAGGTTTCGCATTGATATCGCCAATATTGTGGAGGAACAGGTTCATCAAGGCCATCCTGGCCGTTGAAGCTACAATCTCCCAACCAAGAAAGGTCTCTTCTTTCAAAAACTTCTTTTCCTCTTTGTCTAAATCAAATTCAGTGGTCAAGAAATCATAAGCCGATAAAAAGAAGCCGCCTGTACCACAAGCCGGATCAGCAATTGTTTTCTTCGGTTCCGGGCGTACACATTCTACGATGGCTTTAATTAAGTCTCTTGGTGTAAAATACTGACCTGCACCACTTTTGGTGTCCTGAGCATTCTTTTCCAAAAGCCCTTCATACATATCGCCCTTGATATCGGCATCCATGCCTACCCAAGATTCTTTGGATATCATTTTTACCAAGCGATCCAGTTTGGCAGGATCCTGAATTTTATTCTGGGCTTTGGTAAAAATCTGTCCCAACATTCCCGGCTGTTTACCCAATTCTCGGAGTAATTCCACATAATGGGCTTCCAGCTTTCCACCGCTTTTAGAAGCAATGCTTTCCCAATTATACTGTTCAGGTATGCCTGATTTCCTTTTTTGTGGCCCCTTTTCGTATTCATCTGCCATTTTCAGGAAGAGTAAAAAGGTAAGCTGCTCCAAGTAATCTGAGTAACTTACGCCATCATCCCTCAGGGTATCGCAAAAAGACCAGATTTTTGCTATTAAGTTATTGCTTGTCATTGTCTAATATTTTTTTAAGTTCATTACTGTTGGGTAAAGCTAATATTGAAAAAGATTCTTGAAAGAAAATATTCAGTGTTTTCAAATTGTGCAGTTGCCAACTGCAGAAATTCATCCGTGCTTTGAGCTGGTAATTGGCCAGTTGCTAACTGGCCAATTAGATTTTGGTTCAAATTCTCAATTGAATACCGTAAATTGGAATACTCATCAGCAAATTGCCGCATATTTTTGAGGTTGGTATAAAAAAACCCGTGAAGTCCATTAATCTCCTTTTGCAGGTCTTCGGCCAGTTGTTGAATGACTCTACTCCCCCATTTGGCTTGTTTAATTTTTTGAGAAGGTTGGGTTCCTATTTGGAAATACAGCAGTATCAGTTCGCGATTGACCGCAGCCGCAGCCTTGTACCGGCTTTGCAGGATATGCGATTTGATTTCGCCAAGAAAAATACTGTAGTCTTTTTTCATTGGGTTAGATTATAAAAACTATAATTTCAAGATTTTGGAACTCATTCAATAAATGAAAATTAAATTTAAATTTCTGTGATTATTTCCTCTTGCTCAATATCAAAATGGATATATGAGAAGGGAATATTTATAAAGTTCTTAATGTGGTTGAGATAGTTTTTAACTTCCTCTGATGGTGACACATGGGAAACCAATACAATCCCTTCTGCTTCATTTACATTAGGGTAAAGACTATATTCTAATAACTGACCAATACCTTCTCTAATAGAAGTTCTTAAACTGTTATAGGTTTTGATTTCATAAAACACAAAACCCGTATTTGTCTTTCTGGTTAAATCAATTCTTAAAGCTCCGTATGAGGTGCATTCTCGCTTGACTAAGGCTTTACCATATTTATTTTGAAGATATTTTAGGAATTTGGCTTGCAGAATATTGTGTTTTAATTTTAGTTCAATCTCTTTCTTTTTCCCAGTCCTAATACTTTTTGAAGCAAGATCTGCCTCTTCACTGCCTGAGTCCTCAAATGAAAAACCTGATTTACTACCCTCTTCAATCAATTCCATTATTGAAGGAGAGACATCCATTAATGTATATCTATTTGATTTAATTTCTCTATCATCCAAAACTGGGATTAACTCCTCTGGAATATCATTAATTTGGGTAGCTTTGAATTTTATATTTAACAATTCGTGTGCACCATCCTCCACCCATAAGTCCAGTTGGTCCTGATCTAAATTGAGATTGTAGAGATCACTTTTCATTTCATCGTACCAGCCCTCTTGCTTGTAATATGCCAATACCTTCTCTGATTCTTCTGTAGTAAGGACCTTTACATCTTTTAAATTAGCAACCCAAAAACTCTTATTCGATTCCGAATCTCGTGTATATAGTGCGAGATCAAAATATTTCCCTTCATACTTTGAGCGATATTTATGGATGGGTTCTAAAAAACCATACTTATATCCGTCAATCACTTTATCACCATCGAACAACCATTCTTCATGGCCAAACCCATGCTCATTCTCAAAGCTTGCATTGGTTGATTTGCCTGTTAAACCAGATGGTTTTACCCATCCATTTGTATTCCATGCGATTCGTGCAATTTTTGATTCTTTAGAAAGTAATTCTTTCAAATGATTATGATGCGGTAAGTATTTTTGAATATACTCTCTGGTTTCAGAGATCAGTCTATCCCAATTATATTCATCCACTTGGTCAAATGAAATTTGAGGCCATTCCCATTTGATTAGCGTTTTATATTCTTCAAGCAATTTGATTTTATAATCGGGAAGTGCTTTTGTGGTCTCGAAATAACCATCTAGCTTATATCCAATAAACCGATTTGAGCCATTTATCTCCACATTAAAAAACACATCCTTATCTTCTCCACTATATATTCTAGGCCAAAAATATGGTTTTATTCGGGCTATATGACCATTGAGCCAATTACCATCTTGCTTTAACTTAAAATCATCTAACAAAATTTGCTCTGCCCAATATTTAGCTTTTGCGATAATGGGATAGAGTTTTTGCCCGTAATATTGATGGGCTGGATTTGATGTTCTATAATCAGTATTGACAATAGAGCTGTAAAATTCCAATTCTTCTTTTGTAAAGAAGTTATATCCATTTTCATAATACCGAAATTCAAAACCCAATTCATTTTCGACATATCCACGGTACGACTCATTAGATTGAAACTGTAATTGCTCTTGGGTGGCTAGTTCATAGGCTGTTCTTACCAGATGTTTAAACGGATACTCCTTGCCATTAACGACCACGTAGTATTGGCTCCAAACATAGTTTTTTGGAATACCTTGCTCATCTATGATGGTCGCAGCTTGCTCAATGTGGGTGCTATTTAATGTTTCGAGTTTCATAATTAAGCAATTGCAATTAAGGCATCCTCAAGCCATTCATATTCCTTTACTTTTGATTGTGCTTTTATGTAGTTAAAAACAACAATTGAATGTGGCTTTGTTCTACGTGCATGAACAGCTAATTTGTTAAAGCAAACCTCCATGATTTCATCAATTTTAGCATTGTCACCTTTGTTTAACATCAAGTCATTTTGAGCTTCATCAACAATCATTGAGCATTTTGTCCAAACACTTGCTCTTCCACGAACTAATGATTTATGATTAAGACCATAGCATTTTATAGTGACCGATGCTCTCAAATATTTGTTTGGATCATCATCTTGATTATAAACTTCGTATGGCAAACCATCTCTATCAAATCCAAGCAAACTTACATCTCTTGCATTAGTGGGGTCGAGAAGTAATGGCCTTTCGCCTCTGCAAAACAGATCCCCTTCTTTAGAAACTTGTGTTTTATAACAAAGGGGAAAATAATTGCCTTTACCGAACACATCCTCACCTTCTTCAAATCGACCCTTTCTAAGAAGATTTGTTAGTGTTCCAGAAAGTCTGAAGTTCTTCCAATCATAGGATAACCACCAATAACCACAATCCATAATCTCATCACCATTTTCATCAATAGATTTTGCTTTTGGGCGAAAATGATCAATCTGCCATTCACTTGAATTTTCTTTTGATTCAGTGTACCAACATTTATCTCCTGACAACTCTGAAAGTGCTGAGTACAATTCAGTCCAAATATTGTTCTTTGACCAGTATTTACTCCTTTCTTTCTTGTCAAGTGGCTTTATTGCATCCAGATGATCCTTTGCTTTATCTTCCCATCTAGAAAAAGCGCCTGTACCCTTTATCCTATCGAATGTCTCTTTAAGCTGTGTTGTATCTATAAATCTCATTTGCCTTTCTTTTTCGCCTCAGCAATTTTTTCTGCCACCTTTTTGCTGCGTTGTTTAAGAACTTCTAACTCTTCCGAAGAGTATTCAACTTTTTGAAAGAACTCAATCTCGGTCATATCCTTGATATATTGCTTAAACCAGAAGTCTTCAGACTCTTCGTAGAACCCAAGATTATCCAATTCCTTTTTTAATTTGAGATATTCTTCCTTTTCAGATTCTGAATATTCATCTCTCATTATCTTGCCCTGCAAGAATCTTTTTTTGTTCAGTTTTTCTTGAGTAGGTATATCCAAAACAGATGGCAAGCCAAAAAGGTCACTAGTTAGAATACCACTAACACCCAAACCTTTTGGATCTCTTTGTGGCTTTGTGATATAAGTCTTTCCTTTTAGATTATCTCTTTTAAAAATCTGAACTTGACTCTTTTCCATGGCTCCAATAACCAGTGGGTCATGTGAACAAAAGAGAATTTGAGTTGACTTGGGCTTTTCTACAACTCTGTCAATATATTCCAAATATTTCCATTTCCATATTGGATTCAAATGGGTGTCCGGCTCATCTAATAAAATTAGAGCATCATCATCTCGGGTAAATCGAAGCATACCCAAAACTGTTAACAGTTGTTTTTCTCCTTCACTTAATTCCCGATTTGGTATTTCAATATTATCTTCTTCCTTGACCACATTTACACGAAGCTCGTGAACTAAATCAGATATTTCCAAGCTATTTATGGCATTAAAAAAGTCAATCTTATCGTCATATTTAAAAGACTTTAAATCATTAAACGTTTTTTTATCCTTGATATATAAATACCACCTTTCTTGCTTTTCATTTCGCTTGTAATCCATATAAACTGTTTCTTCATGATGGATTGGAGCAAGTGAAAATATAAATAGATCTTCCAGAAACCTTCTTACTAATCCTTTTGCACCCCAAAACATATCAGTTTTTAGACTTTCAGATGCCCATCTTGGTTTCTTTAAAACAAACAAAGCAGATCCAAGGTCTTTTATACCCAATTCTTCTTTAAGGAAAGTGAGGGTGTCCTCTTCTTTATGTTTAAAAAGATAAAAAGCAATTAAAGCCATACTTCCGTGAATATTATCAACCAAGAACAATCTTGGTATTTCTTTGAACTTCGAATATGTTGCCTTTTCCTTTGTTATGGCATCATAATACCTTTTCAAATGGGGATTAAAAAGTTCTTTCATTCTATTATTGATTCCTGAATAATAGACGAATATATGTTTAGGGAGATATTGGTCTTTGTTCTTGAAAAATAATATCCTAGATTTTAAAGGAGAATCATCTATTTTGAAATTATATAAGCCTTTAACAGCATCAATTTCAATTTGATGTCCTTTGCATTCATATTTTAAGTAGTAATCGAATTTTGGTGGGTTTTCAAAATCTAAATCTCTAAAAATAAGAACCAAGGCTTCCAAGAAATTTGATTTCCCCGTGGCATTTAAACCTAACAATACAGTTTCCCTTTCTCCAGCATCAATATCAATCTGAAAATCCTCCAGGTTCTTGAAGCGTGTTTTGATATGTACCTTATCTATTCTCATTTAGCCAAGCTTAAAAATGATTCGGTACCTTTTTTTACTTCCTTTATTTTTGACTGAATGTCTTTGAGCTCCTTGTAAAAGTCCTCGATATTCTCCTTGTGCTTGCTTTTTTGCCATACATCTTTGGCAAGCATAGGTTTGTCTGAAGTTTTGAGTACTTCTTCAATGCTCAGTTCTTTACTCATCTTCTTTGTATTTTTAGGTTTTCTTTTCTTCTGTTGTTTCTGCTCTTCCAGGTACTTTTTCTTTTCTGCTTGTATGCGTTCAAGTAGTTCAGAAGCAGGTTCGTCATTCGGGTCTTGGGGCACCAATTTCCCTTCAAAGGCTTTCTTTAAAATGGATTGGCGAAGGGCTTCAGATTTTTGCAGGCCTGATTCGATTGTTTTTTCAAGATTGTCAATGATAGAGAATTGAAAATCTAATCTATTGGAGATTATGTTTTGTTCTTCAAACGAGCATATTGGAATTGGAAATTCAAGTATGTCATTGAGATTCAAACCTGCTTTTACAGCTCCTTTATTCTTTTCATTTAAGAAGTAAAACCCGCCATTTTTAGCGATTATCCAGTAACCCAAGTATTTTAAGTTATTTAATTTGGAAGGTCTAACTAAGGCTACATGCTGATTTACATACGCATCATCTAATTTAGGTGCAATAGCGAACATCCCTAAATACCCGGTGATAGAAAAAAGAAAGTCACCCTCATTTACTTTTGTTCTGACACCTTCTGAATTATCTGGAGGAATCACGAATTGGATTTTTTCCGGCCTCAAGTCTAAGTCTAGGGTGTCAAAATTTAAATTAGTAATCCTAATAAAGATAGAACCAGATTCGGAATAGAAGTCAGCCCAGCCCCTTGAGCCACTTGTTACGTATAAGAACAAATTGCCACTTTGTGACCATTTCCATCCTTCAGGGAGTTCTGAGAGCAAAGCTTTCTTTTCGTTTGGAATCTGTGATATAACTCTAGATGCTTTCGGCTTCCCCGGCTTTCTCCCAATCTTCCCATCTTTCTCCCAAGCTTTTACTGCCGCTTTCCATTCTTTGATTTCTTGTTCTTGGAGTTTTTGGCGTTCTTCTTTGATGCGTTCCAGCAGTTTTTCTGCGGGTTCGGGATTGTTTTCTTTACGCCATTGCTCGGTGAGTTTGCCTTCAAAGGCATGTTTTAACAAAGCCTGCCGATAGACCTTCAATTGGTTTTGTGACAATTTGAGATTGGACACCCCATTGTCCAGCTCGCTGAAGAGTTCTTCGATTTTGGAAACGATACGGTGTTGTTCGTTGAAGGGAGGAAGGGGCATCTCAATTCCCCAGAGAATTTGAGGATCAACATGTGGAATGCCAGTTCCCTTTGTATTCGAATTAACATATGAAAATTGCGAATCTAGAAAATAATAAAGATACTTCTGCGAGAATACGAAAGGACGAAAACGAGCTATAGTAGAACCTAAAGCTCCATTCACTCCTTTTGACACCCAACCGCTTCTAGCACCATCCCAAACCATTACAACATCTTGTTCGTCAATGATTTGAGATGATTCCGTGTCTGCATATTGCCGTATTTCTTTTTTCTCAAAAGCTTTGATATCTAAATATGGAACTGAATTTTCAAACTCAATTGGTTCAAGTTTTTTAGGCTTTTTTCCCTTTTGATAGAGAATAACATCTTCAATTGAAGTCTTAATCCAGCTATCGGGTATATTATAATCTCTGCTCATCTACGCTACCAATTCTTTATTCAGTTCATCAATAATTTCTTCCATGCCGTCTCCAAAAAGATTCCACATTTTCATCATGCCGCCTTTCGTATCAAAAGGGCTGTAGTCCAAATCGTCTTTTTCTATGTGGAAGGAAGTGGCAATATGCTCTTTCATCATGCGGAGCCAGTTCATTTGTTCTTCGGTGTATTTTAACATACCGGCCTGCTTGCGGAATACCCAATCCTGAAAGCGCTTGTCCACCACTTTGTTGTAGGGGGTTAATTGCTCGTCCAGACCCATCACCCTTCGGATCAAACTCACCAGGGCAATCATTTCATTGAGCGGTTGGCTTCTTTCTAAACCATCCATATGCTCATAAGCTTGCCAAATGCGCAGGGGTGCTAATGTGGGTTTGTCGGCTTTGAGTTTTTCCAGCAACTCCTTCACCATTTTATAGGTAAGTTCTTTTCGCTGATAGGGTTGAGAATAAAACCAACTTAACGCCAAAATTTCGTCTTTGTGGGTTTCAATGTAGGTTTTGAAATCTGTTACCAGTTCAGCGGCTTTTTCTTGTGCCTGCGTATCCCAGCCTGCAAACTCCAGTTCATCAATATTCACTACATCAATAATCTGTTCCAGCGACTTGCGCACATTGTCCACATAGTCAATCAACTCGCCCGTAATCGGCAAAGTAGCTTGTTTGGCCAGTTCCTCCTGAGCTTCATCTACTTGAGCAGGGGTTGGATGTCCAAATTTGGCAATGGCGAAATCCTGTACCTTGTCAGGGTCAAATACCCCAAGCAAATCTTTGGTCATTTGATGGATGGACTTGCCTTTGGCCAATTCCTGAAACTTGGCTTTTTCGTCAGGGGTAATTTGCTTTTCAATTCGCCCCAACCTTCCGGCAAGGGAAGTAAACAAATCCTCATCCACATTGCCCATCATGGCATGATACATCAGGTCTTTAAGTGCCACCCCTCGTTTGCGCTCCAGCGGACGGCTGTCGGTTTTGGTGGTTTGCATGACCCCAACCGCATCTACAATTACAAAATGGTCTTTGGTGGCAATGGCAGAAGGTGTTACTTTCTTCAAGTCTTCCAGTTTGATGGTGCGGGTACCACGCCCTTTCATCTGCTCAAAGTAGCCTTTGGATTTTACATTCCGCATAAAAATCAGGCATTCCAAAGGCTTTACATCTGTACCAGTAGCAATCATATCCACCGTAACCGCTATGCGGGGATAGTAGTCATTTCTAAAGGAAGACAAAACCGTCTTGGGGTTGTCATCCGTCTGATAGGTGATTTTCTTACAAAAGCTGTTGCCTTCGCCAAATTCTTCCCTTACGATATTGATGATATCATCCGCATGGCTATCAGTCTTGGCAAAAATCAGTGTTTTCGGTACTTCCTTTCTTCCAGGAAATATTTCAGGAAGTTTATTTTTAAATGCCTTGATGACATTTCTGATTTGACTTAGGTTGACAATGTCTTTGTCCAATTGATTGGAAGTGTAGGCCACTTCTTCATCCAACTGTTCCCATCGTTTGCGTCTGCTCAGTTTTTCCCGTTTATCAACAAATTCTTTGGCTTCAATTTTTGCCCCTTCTTTGGTGATTTTGGTTTCAATCAAATACGTGTCATAGGTCACGTTTACACCATCCGCCACAGCATCTTCGTGGGTGTATTCGCTCACCACATTTTCATTAAAGAAACCAAAGGTGCGTTTGTCAGGTGTAGCCGTAAGGCCAATCAAGAAGGAATCAAAGTATTCCAAAACCTGACGCCACAAATTGTAAATAGAGCGGTGACACTCATCAATGATGATGAAGTCAAAGAACTCCACGGGAATTTTCTCATTGTACACTACAGGAAGCGGTTCTTTAGGAACCCAACCTTTTTCATTCGGGTTTTCCTCTTCCGCTTTTTCATCTAATTCTTCACCCTTCAAAATTGAGTACAAGCGCTGGATTGTACTGATACACACATGGGCGTCAGGATTCACGAAAGAGGAAGTCAAACGCTGTACCGTGTATAACTCTGTAAATGTTCTGTTCTCTCCAGGTGGAATAAAAGCCATAAATTCCTGCTCTGCTTGTTCGCCCAGGTTTTTGGTATCAACCAAGAATAAAATGCGTTGAGCATTTCCATACTCCAGCAAGCGGTAAATAGATGAAATGGCCGTAAAAGTTTTGCCTGCTCCGGTTGCCATCTGAATCAAGGCTCTTGGTCTGTTTTCCTCAAAAGAAACCTCCAGATTTTTAATGGCTGAGAATTGACAATCTCTCAGTGTCCCTTTGTCCAATACGGGAAAATTAAATAATCTTCCCCTTAGTGTTTTATCATCTTTTAGCTGTTGCTTAATCGATTCCGGGCGATGAAATGAAAAGAGGTTTTTCGCTCGAGGTTTTGGGTCGCGTGTATTGGTGAATCGTGTGATCACACCAGTAGATTCATAAATAAACGGGAGAGGTTCATTGTTGAAATACTTCAACTTACTGGCGGCATAAGTTCCGGACTGTTCTTCTACAACAGAAAGGTTTTGACCTTCTTCCTCTTTTTTGGCTTCGATTACTCCCACTGGCTTTCTATCAACGAAAAGCACATAATCAGCAGGCCCAACTTCGGTTTGGTATTCTTTTACAGCAATTCCGGTTGCAGCACTAAAATCAATTTTAGACTTATCCTGAATAACCCACCCAGCAAGACGCAACTTTTGATCGATGCGGTCTCGTGCTATTTGTTCAGGGTTTTGGTTATTGTTTTGAGTCATATTATTGGAGGTACGTCGGTAAGATACCAAAAAATGGCTTTTCAGTTATAGAGGGTAGGTTTTTTCTTTAATGTCTTTATGGAAGAAAAATTTCATGACGTTTGGTTTTGGATGGGTCTTTAGCTCCAGTCATACGGTATCACTTCAAATTTAGGTATGTATTCATATGTCTCATTTCCAATGTACATTATATCCATTCCAACTAATTTAGCATAGCTCATTTTAGATAATTTATTTTTGCATTTCACTGATAATTTAAAGTCATCCACGTTCTGTTCACACCATTTTAGATAGTCTGGAGCGCCACCAATCGGAATCGGTGATTTTAATATATCGTTAAATCTACTTATGTCGGTAAGAATTCCTAAAAAATTCTTTTGGAAATGCTGATTGATATAGCCACGAAGTTCCTTTTCTATGTTACCTATAAAAACTTGGTTTTGAGGGCCCAAGGCTTTATCATGATTTAAGATTTCTCCAATTACCCGAATTTTTTCATCTCGAAAATCAAAACCTTCGATAAATTCACTTTTTTCAAAAAATCCCCATTCAATAAAATCTTTCGAGTTTAAAATATGATTTAAATAATCTCTTATTAAGTATTTATTGATCTGTAACGTTCCTTGATATACTTCTTGAATGGTCAATTTTCTGTATCTTCCAAATCCCAATTCTGTATCAATTTCGTATATCATTGTCTTCAAGTTTCTCGCAGCTTAAGTTTTTGAGCTAATTC
This sequence comes from Mongoliibacter ruber, assembly GCF_003003005.1. GTDB lineage: Bacteria > Bacteroidota > Bacteroidia > Cytophagales > Cyclobacteriaceae > Mongoliibacter > Mongoliibacter ruber. The sequence continues at coordinate 153,053 of NZ_PVTR01000007.1, read as the reverse complement.
AATTTTTTGTCTTCTACCACTCTATAACCTTATTCTCGCAATTCTGCCAATCTCGCAGAAGTTTTTTCCACTGTATCATCCGCTAAAAGTTCTTTAAATGAACATCAAAGTTTCGTATCTATTTAGGCGGAGATTTTAATACTGAACCTCAATATGCGTTTAGAATTTGGATGTAAAACTTATCTGTCATAGAAGCACGAACTCCCAGCTTTTGCAAATCGCTTAATTGTTTTTCGTAAAGTTTTTTTCAATTTTATATTATTCTAAACTCTCCCAAAAAAGAACCTTGTATTTTCGTTCTACTTTTTTAATCTTCTTAAAACTTCCTCCAATATTAAATCCTATTTTGCTAAGCTTGCTTGCTAAAGCACCGGTAATTCCCATATCGTCTGTATATTTAAAATCAGCAGAGTATTCAATAACTTTATTTTCAAGTCTAACTTTCTGCAAAGTTCTCCAAGTAGGTTCTGTCTCAATCCATTTACTTTTATATGGAGTCGAATTTTGTTTAATTGGTTTTGGAAAAAAAAAGCTTTTCCCTCCACTTAATGATAAGTTTTTTTCATATGCTGTGCTTAAATCTTGAGATATACTTCCATATTGAGAAGGAATATTTTCCACTTTTGTATCAATTTTTATTTTTATATCATTTTCAATTTCTTCAATCAATAAGATTTCTTTAGCCCCTAAATGCGCGCACATTTCTATAAAAGCACATTCCTTCAATTGAAGTAAATGTTGATGAAAACTTGAAATAGGGAGGTAATAATCTGACTCATAATCAGGACAAGCATAAACAGTCCCTCTTTGTGGATGTTGCGGAGGAAATTTAAAATTATTGTTACAATATTCGATTTCCCCAAAGCCTGTTGCGCCAAATAAATAATTTTCAGAAAATTTTAAGGACTTGTATGCAACTTTTATGTCTCCACCAGAAAGCATGTCATTGCCAATTTGCTTCCAATTTATTTTGGGGTTCTTAGTTTCGTCATCGATAAGAATAATTCTTCTGTTGTAAATTGGAGATTCTTTTTTGATTACTTTCATTTTCTTTTTCTTAAAGTAAATACATGAATGTCAACAACACCTGTTCATACCTACTCAATTTAGGCTTAAATCAACAGTATTGTTTAAATTTCCAACTAAACATATAACTAATCTCCTAAAAATCCTATACCAAAAAAACAAAAAACGCAGGAAATACATCTTAGTATTTATTTACAAATTCACATAAGGCAAGTCAGTACAAGCATTCCAGAAAATTTTCTTTCAATCCTAAAAAATCTTTTATTTAGGAATGCAAATTTTTCGTTTTCTGGACGATTACTTGCCACTTCTCCAAAATACTAAATCGAGGTGAATTCTAGCTATTCCTTTTCTGTCTGAATGCAACAATGCCTTGTCTTGGTAAATTTTACTAAGTCTAGAATTCAATTCCTTTATTGTAGTCCATTTTGGTAAGTCGTCATAAATTCTTGTCAGACTTGTCGCAACATCTCTGTCTAGCGGAACTTCCAGTTGTCTTATAGTATCAAAGTTATCTTTTAAGTCAGTCGGTATTTCTAAATGGTCAGCTAAATATTTATTGTACACAACATCTCTAAAGAAGAGGTTCAGTCCTTTCCTTGCTGCACCCCAATTTTGTCCGCCTTTAGGAAATTTACTTTTAAGGTCGTTCGATAAGTCGTCCAGGAAGAGGATGTAATTTCTTGATGTCAGCTTATTTCTGAACTCTTTCAAGTCAATTGTTTTTTCAAAATATGTACGGCTTATTTCTACCAGCCCGCTTGCACCTTGATTTCTAATTGCTGATGGTCCAACTGCTGTTTGTGCAACTCGCCTTTGAATTTGCCTCAGGAATTCTTTCTTGTCCAAATGATTTTTTTTACGTTTTTCACCTATCTATTTCTAACTGAAATATTGAGGGTTTTGATAACTAATCTTCTAAAAATCCTAGGCAGATAAAACAAAATACGCTGGATATTACGATATTAATTAAGTTGTTTTCCTCATAATAGTATGAACAACCAATTCCTTTCAAATACTTTTTTCTACTATCAATCTGGTTGGTTAGGGCATCATCCTGCAAGAATTATCAACTGGGTAGTGACACTAACCACTTGACTACCTTCTTCCTTTAATTTGGCTTTCAGGTAATCGAATCTTATTCAGTCCTACTAAAATACCAGCTACCAAAGTAAACCGATGACTACTATCACAATTAAAATCTTAAACCTTAGAAAGCGCCTGATCGAAATCAGCAATGATATCTACAATGTTTTCAATGCCTACGGCGCAGCGGATCAGACTTTCAGGTATTCCCAATTGTTTTCTCTCTTCTTCTGTTGCCTCCACGTGACTGGTCACCTTTGGAGGTCCTATTAAGGTCCCTACCGAACCTAAACTTGCGGCCAAGTGAGCCAATTCCAAGTTGTTCAAAAATATTTTTACATTTTCGAAATCCCCTTTTAATGAAAAGGCAAGTACACCCCCAAAGCCTGTCATTTGTCCTTTGGCAATTTCATGACTTGGATGGGATTCCAGGCCTGGATAAAAAACTGCATCCACTTTTGGGTGATCCTGAAGGTATGCTGACAATTTCATGGCATTTTCATTTTGGCGCAAGACCCTTAATTCTAAAGTTTTGATCCCCCTCAACAGCATATAGGCCGTGTTGGCGTGAAGCGTGGCACCATTTATTTCTCTGTAATGAAAAATTTGGTCAATCAGGTCCTTACGCCCACAGACCACACCACCCATAGCATCGGAATGTCCTCCCAGATATTTTGTGGCACTGTGCAGCACCAAATCTGCTCCCAATGCCAGTGGTTGCTGGTTGATCGGTGTGGCAAAGGTATTGTCCACCACTACTATGGCACCTACCTCATGGGCGACTCGAATCAAACGCTTCAGATCCAAAACTTTCAAGGTGGGATTTGTGGGTGTTTCGAGATAAAGTACTGTACATCCTTTTCTGACCTCAGCTTCTATTTCATCGTGGTCAGTCGTTTCACAAAGGCTTACTTCGATCCCTTTTTTGGGCATAAACTCTAAAAAAATGATGCTGGTACCGCCATATGTGTCCTTAATGGAAACTACTCTATCCCCTTGATTTAAAAGCGTGTATAAAGTATTGCTGATGCCTGCCATACCAGTAGAAAAACTGGTCGCTGCCTCGGCATTTTCCAGCGCCCTTACCTTTTCCTCAAAAACCGCAACCGTTGGATTGGTATTTCTGCTGTAGATATGTCCTTCTTTTTTACCTATTGCTACATCAAACCAGTCATCCACGTTTTCATAACCAAATGTCACACTGTTTACGATGGGCACTTGGGTTGCCCCATGAAAAAACAATTCACTTTGACCTGCCCATACTGCCTTAGTCCCATTTTGTTTCGACTGCAATTCTTTGTTCTTCATTTTTTTTCGCTTAAAAGTGATAACCCTGAAGACTTAAGGTAAATGGTAATGACGACACTTAAAAATTATCTGTGAAAATCTGTGGCATCTGTGGTTAGAAAATTTAACCACAGATAAAAAGCTTCGCTTTTTCTAGGTAGTCAAAATTTGATGTTAATCGAAGTAAAAGAGGTCTCTCCACCTTACCAATGCCTTAAAGGATAAATTCGTCACTCTGAGTCACCATTTTTGGCTAAACAGACCTCTCCTACCGTCGAGGTGACAAGGATAAGTTTATTTCAGATTGAATTGTAGTTTTCAGATCGATAGTGTTAAGAGATTTCTTTTGTCATTTCGATCCCATCAACTTCTTATTTCTTTGCGTCATTGCGGGAAAACCATTTTAGAATAATTTTCCTTCACAAAATCCGAAAAAACCTTTTTGTGCAGCTCAAGATCCATGTTGGGAGAAAGGGCTGCACGTACAATATAATCTTTGTCGCCTTCTTTGGTCGTGCCCTGGGTAGAGGTAGCTGGTATGGTCCAATATGAACCTTTTAACTGCCCGTAACTCACACAATATTTCCCTTCATTGGGAATTTCATTGATCATCATATTGATCAATTTCAGATTCAATACCCGCTTATAGGCTTCTCTTTCTTCATCTGTGTTCCCTATTGAGGGAAGATCCAATGAAAACACCGAAGGGGTAAATCCTTTTTGGGCCAATTCCTCGGAAACAAAGTTGATTTTTGCCTCTGGTAAGGTCTCCTTTACAAATTCCACAAACTCACGTGTATTTTTATAGGCATCCTTAATCCTTTGATTCATGGAAGGGAGTTGTGCTGCCAGTATTTCTACTTGGTGGGCTGTAGCTTCGTTATCGCAAAGTATCAGGTGCTTTTCAATTTTTTCGAGCAAAGGTTCCGCCTCTTTATTTGCCACACAATAACCTGCCGTACATTTTCCTCCACTTGGAAATTTTGAACCACTTACGTAGGAGATGGTACGGATACTTGAAAATATGTCCGCTTCGCCCAAGAATTGTAGGTTGGGGCAAAATGTCTGATCCAATATAAAAACCGGATCTATGGCAATTTCACCGCTCGCCGTTTTACGTTTGGCACTCAACACTTCTCTTAATTTGTTGAGATCAGGAACTTCCACCCGTGGATTTGTTGGAATTTCCGCAATGATGTAAGCAACAGCATCTTGTTCAGCTACTGTATTTAGGATGCTATCAATACTTTGGACCATGTCATGGTCTCTATCAACCAGCAAATCCAGGATTTCTACATTATCAAGGCAGGCAGCAACCCGCCTTGCCTGATCGTTGGTGCCTCCATAACAATTTGGAGGAACGATTATTTTGATAGGCTTTCCCTGACTTCTTCCAGGCATGAAGGCATGTTTTTCTACTGCATCATGAATGAGTCCCATCATGATCGCATATTGCATAGAGAGGCCACTTGAAGCAAGCAGCGCTTTTGTGTCTGCACCGGTAATCTTTCTTATCGTGTCTAAAACAAGAGCTTTGTTTTTATCCACATCAGGTTTATCAGAATTGGATGTAGATTTTCCTGTGAGCATTTTCAAGGCAGAAAAACAATTGACGGGAGTCATTGCAATGGTTTCTCTCCTTCGGACATGCTGGATTTCAGAAATGTAATTTTCATTGGACTGACCATTTACGACCAATACACTTCCAAGCTCAGCGTGGATATTGACAAAAAAGTCAATGCCTGCTGGACTCTTATCGAGATCAATTTTGCCCATTTCACTGTCTTGGGAAACAAAAACAGTGCTGCCTTCAAACTCCGGAATATCTGCTAAACTTTCAACATGTTTTAAGTCAAAATTGTAACCATAAACAGACTTGATTACATCAGGCTCAAAAGCATCTGGCAATTTACCTGAGTAAGTGATCAGGGTGTTTTTATGGTCAAATAAGTTCTTTCTTAAGATGGCCAGTATAGGAATCGTGGTGGATGAAAAACTGATCACGTATGCTGGTTGAAGACCATTTAATTTGGCAACCGCCCATTCCAAAACTGAAGACAAGGGATGACCCAATCGAATGTAGTCATAAGCAGTCGGTAATTCATGGAGTGCTGATGTTTCGGAAATATTGTTTTCAAACAAAGCCTCAAACTCATCTAAGAATTGAGATTTAGCCAAACTCTCGTTATAAATATCCAGTCTATGTGTAGTCAGCTTTATCCAATCCGAAGGCATGTTTGCGATCACATCTTCAATATATTTCAGCACTTTGGTTTCATTCATAATTTTTACTTTTCAATACTCTGCAATATTAATTGAATCTGGCTCGTCCTGAAAATAGTTGACACTTTTTGATTGTTTTTAAAGTGTTAAATATTTCACGCAGCATTCGCAGCGAGTTCGAAGCGGTCGCCGCGTGAAACAATTCTCATTTCCTTTCTGGAGATGCTAAATTTAAAAACTCGAGATAACTAGGTCAAGTTGGTGTATATCTTGATGCTGGAAATATAAATCTCACATTACCAGGCTTCAGCCAAAATCATTTTCGACTAAAGACTGGTTACACACAGATTAAGCTTTCACCACCGGCTAAAGCGCGGTGGAAATTAGATGCAAATTTTCTACGCCACTGTGAGTATCCACTCAGATACATAAAAGTATGGGGTAAATCCCTCTTGCTTCTCGCTTCTCATTTTCATCCTTTGCCTCTTGCCTCTCGCTTTTTCTGTCTATGTCTTGCTCTCTTTTCTTCTTTCAGGATAAGTGGAATCCAGATAAGTGTAAATCTTCTCAAAAGTCTCTTTGTTGTACCGAGTGTTCACGTGGTGCCACTTACCACTTTCAAGCTCAAGATTAATAGAAAAAACCTTGCCTATCCAAAGGAAATTGGCTTCTTGAACGTTCCAGCTCTTCAGGTCTTGATTTAAGTTGATTTCCTTTTTCTTCATGGGAAAATGAAATTCCATCTGATCTCCCAACAACCTGATATCTGAACTTCTCCTTGTGAAATATACCAAAGGAAAAAAAACGATTGCAATCAGGGAACCTACTATGATTATCCCTATAAAAAATTCCATGTCTTTTTTGTTTTATTCCAAAAGGTAACTTAAAAAATGGTGCCAAAGGTTGTAATCCAAGCAGTTAAATTTTCACTATCGGCCCAATACGTATGTGTAGAAAACATATTTCCATGAAATGAAAAAAAGTGCAACATTTATTATAAATAAGTGTTTTGTCCAAATCATTTAATTTTTTCCCATTCAGTTATGCCATTTTGATCGGCTGTGAAACCTATGATTTGGCCTTTTTTATCTCTGGTGAATTGAATCAGGGCGTTCACAGCTTTTGATTCCATTTTATCCTTATCAATAACTGTCAGTATTGTTCCTGTACCTCTAGCCTCAGGAAAGTCCAACAATAGCACATCATCGAGCATAAAGATTTCAATAAGCTTTGAATCTCCTTTGAGTTGGTAGGTTCCAAAATACTCTTCGAATTCGCCATACACCAATTGACTTTTATCTTCAATTTCCAATGGAGTTCCAAGCACTTCGCTGGCCAGATAATTGGCAACTTTTTCTGTCCTTTCCAATGATTTGTTTGACAATATGCAGACAAACAAATCTTCATCGGGAAGGTAAAGCCCTGAACTGGTAAATCCGTAAAGGTTTCCTCCGTGTTGAATGGTCTTATACCCTACTAATTCTTTTATAAAAAATCCATAGCCATACCCAGTTCCAGTTCCTGAGTATGTCTGCTTCTCAGTGATCAAACTTTCAACAATAAAATCACTCAGAAATGTTCGGTTCTTTAATTCCCTATTCCATAGGAGTAAGTCTTCAGCAGTAGACACAATGGCTCCAGCTGCATAGGGCACTGATCCTACAATTTTCGGAGAAGAAATCAACTCGCCTTGATAGGATCGGTATCCGTTTGCAATGCGCTTCTTTTTTGTTTTGTCAGCGTACCACAGGCTTGTGGAATGCATCTTTAAAGGTTCAAATAGATTTACCTTTAAGTACTCCTTGAGTGACATACCTGAAACTTCCTCAATGACCACTCCAAGAAGGGGATAATTGGAATTGCTATATTGAAATTCGCTCCCTGGCTCAAATGCTAAGGGTAAATCCTTGAAATATGAAATAAGTTGTTCGGGTGTATGTTCCTGTGAAAGCAAATACATTTCATCTTCATCAATGTCAAAGAATTCAGGGATGCCTGAGGTCTGGGACAGAAGGTGATGAATAGTGACAGGGTATTCTTTATTCGGAAAGTACTTGACATATTTTTGAATAGGATCATCAAGTGAAACTTTACCTTGTTCCACTAACTGTAACACCGCAGTTGAGGTGAATTGCTTAGTCATAGAACCTACTTGGAAGATCATGTCGGTTTTGATAGTCTTCCTTTTTTTTACATCTGAAAGTCCATAGGCGTTTTTGAAAATGATCTGATTGTTTTGCGCTATCAAAATGACTGCTCCTGGATTGTTCCCAGCATATTCTTTTTCCAAAAAGTTATCAATTGTCTGATTTTGAGTAACCTGTGCATCCAATACAAGGCTGAACGAAATGGTTAAAAAGAATACTAGGAATGATTTTATATTCATGAGTTTGTAGTATTTACAAATGATTTGAGTTGCAGTGCTACTGGTTTCTATCTTGACGAAGGTGCTGGATTTTCAGCAATAAAACTCATTAAAATTCCAATAATGAATTTAACACAAATCTATCATAGAAGTACGTCAGGAGCCATCTTGCAAAACCGATGTTAACAATTCAGTTCTTTTGGTCCGCCGATATTGAAAGTTTTGAGAATTACTCTAATTAACTGAAAGAAAAGTTTAATAGTCAAAAGCTTTAATTTTGAATGTGATAGTTATGGTTCCACGTTCTTTTTATACTCTACTCCATCGATCGTCACTAATAAGTCCGGCGTTATTTTGCTTAAGTCAATTGTGAAAACCCGATTTGAAATAATTTCCGGAGCCTCTGGAGCTAATTCGATTGTTACATTTTTCGATTGGTGATTTTCCAGAGTAAATTCAAATCTTTCATAGCCAAGAAATAATACATTGTATTTTTCAGTTTCTCTATTTTTCGGCTTTAGTAAAATAAGGTTCCCATTGCTATTTGCTTGTTTTACTTTTTCAAACTCAAATGAATCAGATTCTTGAAAAATCATAGCAGGTAGTGGTTCTTTTTGATTTGCTTTTTCCACAATATGAAAAACTATCTCAATAGAGTCTCTCCTATCTCTAAACTTCAGATTTTCTACTTTAATACTACTCTGGATCTTTGATGAATCTTCATCAAAGATCAGCTTTATCTGATTGGATGTCAATTGATATTCTCCTTTGCCAAAATTCTCAACTCCCAAACAACCTATTAATTCATACTTAAAGCTGTTGTTTTCAAGGAACTCAATACATACTACGCTGTAACCGTCATTAAAGGAATTGCAGAATTTTCCGGACAATTGGTCTTGACAAAATGAATCAACGGATATTATCAGAAAAATTAACGGAAGGATTTTTTTCATATTTATTGACACGATTGCGGAAACCAACAGTTGCTGATTTATTTCATTTCTAAATATAACTAATCCTCTAAAATCCTTAGGTCCATAAAAAACAAAAACGCTAGGAATAAATCATGGCATTCGTTCCCCGAAATACTTCGAAGCAAGTCCATCATCCTTTCTCCAATATATCACTTCTCTTTCCCATCTATGTTTTTGGCGAAAGGCTTTCTTCACTTTCAACCCAAATTCGGCCAAAAACATTACCTAATAATCTTTACTTTCTCCTCCGGTTAAAACCGGAGGCTATTATATCTGACACCCCTACGGGGCTGACTCAGAATCTGAAAGCAAGATTACGCCGATGTGAGTGTCCCCACTCACATCCCCAAAAATTTGAGGTAACTGATCTTGTTTCTTGGTTCTTGGTTCTTTCAGATATCTACTACGAGACGACAGGGTAATAGCTTATTCCACCAACATACAACTCAAATATTTCGCCATACCTGCCTGCAGGTAGTCAGTGGCCTATTTCTATTGTATTTCTATTAGCTCAATCTCGAATCTAATCTCTCGCTTCCCCTCACTTCTTGATTCTCGCTTCTCGTCTCTCGCTTCTTTTTTTCATCCTTCCTCCCTCATCCTTCATCCTTTCCATCATTTCGCTTCCTCAGCCACCATCTCCTCCAACACTTCCTCTATCTCCGGAAGGGATTCGAAAAGTTGTTCGTAGCTTTCGATGATAAAGTATTTGTCCTGAAACTTATCTTTCCAGTAAGGGGTGTTCAGGATTTTCCTCACATCGTATTCAAAATGCTTGGGTTCATCGGAAAGGCTAAATTTGGTTTCTCCCGCTGAACTCAATATTCCTGCTCCATATATCCTCAACTCGCCATTTTCACGGATCAAGCCAAATTCAATCGTAAACCAATAAATCCTTGAGAGCAATTCAATTGCCCACTTGTTATCAATATGCTTCAAGGCAAGACCACTCAATTTTTCCAAGAAATCAACATAGGGCTGATTGGTCAACATAGGCATATGCGCAAAGGCATCATGAAACATATCCGGCTCCTGCAAGTAGTCCAGTTGTTCCATTTTCCTCAACCAGGTAGAGGAACAAAATCTCCTGTTGTTCATCAATCCGAAGAAAAGATCATCATCAATCAGACCTGGCACCACCTGAATGGCCCAATCTGTACTGGCTTTCAATCTTTTGTTCACATCTTCAAAATCAGCGATTTTGTCAGCGGTGAATCCGATCTCTTTGATCCCATCCAAATAAGCCTGCGAGGCCGCTTTGGGAAGATTTACAATCTGTCTTTCAAAAAGGATTTTCCAAACCTCGAAATCCTCCTCAGTGTAGGCATCGTAGTCTTGTTGTAAATCCTGTAATCTTGGGTCAGAAAAGACCCAATCTTTGGGTTTATTCATCATTTTATATTTGGGTTATATAATTTTCACTCTTAGGGTCGCTTTTCTTAAGGGCAGGACGACACTATATTTACTTCAATTCTACTCTTATGTTACCTTATCTCGGTAGAATATTAACCTTTTCATCAAATCTACTAAAAGAGGACGTGAAATTCCATGTTTTTATTTGAGCGGAATTACAAAAGGTCAAATGATTTTCTCATATCAAATGTTTTACGGATACAATCTGACAAAAGGCCACTCTGCCCGAAATCCAAAGTTTGTTGGCCATCTGAATAGGCCTTCTCCGGAATTTCGTGGGTTTCATAGATGATGCCATCTGCTCCGGCCATGACGCCGGCTAGTGCCATTTGTGTGACATACTCCCGTAATCCTATGCCATGTGAAGGATCGACAATGACCGGTAAATGGGATTTTGCTTTCAAAATAGGCACAGCATTCAGGTCAAGCGTATTTCTACTGGCTCTTTCGTAAGTCCTGATTCCCCTTTCACAAAGGATGAGTTTTTCATTTCCTCCGGAAAAGACATATTCTGCTGATTGCAGGAGCTCCTCAATGGTACCTGAAATACCTCTTTTGATCATCACAGCTTTATCAACTTTCCCTAACTCATCAAGCAAATTGAAGTTTTGGGTATTTCTTGCTCCCACTTGGTAAATGTCTACGTATGGATACATCTCTTCAATCTGGGAAACCTGCATGACTTCGGTAACGATTTTGATGCCAGCTTCCTGTGCCAGTTCGTACCACAATTTCAAACCATCCAAACCCAGACCCCTAAAGGCATAAGGGCTTGATCGTGGCTTAAAAACGCCACCCCTCATCATTTTGATGTTGTTTTCTTTGAGGTGTCCTATGACTTTCCGGATTTGATCCTCTGACTCAATGGAACAAGGGCCGGCAATGATGGCCATATCCCCGTCTTTAATGCAGATTCCATCACCAAGATCGATGGTAGTTGGGGCTACTTTCCACTTTTTGGAAACCAACTTATACTCATCCGATACAATATGGATATCCTGGATCCCTTCCTTTTGGCCTATTTTCCGGATATCAAAATCCTTCTTGCCGATTCCGATCAGGTAATCCCCCAACTGGGTTTTTACTTCTGTGATTTTGTAACCTGTTTGTTGTACTTCCGCTATCAGTGCATCTTTTTGCTTGTCACTGATGTCTTTTTTCAATTGGATGATCATATCTTTATTTGATTACAGACTGTATGTATTGATTGATATCAGCCTTTAAGTCTTTACTGTCTTTGATGATTTTGATAAAAGCACTGCCAATGATTGCTCCATGGCTGAAAGAGGAGGCTGTTTGGAACGTCTCCGCATCTGAAATCCCAAAACCTATCAGGCGTGGGTTTTTCAGTTTCATTTCCTGAACCCTTTTAAAATAGGCCTTTTGCTCGTCTGAAATCCCTGCCTTTGCTCCAGTGATGCTATGAGAGGACACCATATAGATAAACCCATTACTGTGCTGATCGATTTCAGAAATCCTCTTTTCGCTGGTTTGGGGTGAAATCAAAAAGGTATTACTCAAGCCATACTGCTCGAAAAGCTCCTTGAATTCCTCCAAATATTGGTGCATAGGAAGGTCAGGCAGGATCAGCCCATCAATACCCAATTCCTGGCATTTGGCACAGAAATCTTCCATTCCATATTGGATGATTGGATTGAGGTATCCCATCAGCACCACAGGGAGGCTGACTTTTTCTCTAAACCCTTCCAATTGGGAAAAGAGTTTTTTGAGGCTCATCCCATTTTCCAAGGCGATCATATTGCTGTCTTGAATGGTTGGACCATCTGCAATAGGATCGGAATAAGGAACCCCGATTTCGATGATATCAGCACCTGCAGCTTCTATGGCCTCCATGATGGGGACAGTATCCTCCAATTCCGGAAAACCCGCGGTAAAGTATATGGACAATACCTGTTTTTGTTTATTTTGAAATAATGTATGTATTCGGTTCATAGAATTTTAGAGTGGTGATTTTAGATTTTAGATTTCATTAAAAACGGGCTAAATATTCTTTATTAAAATTTTGGTACTTCAGGCCTGTTTCATCTACTCTTACTTTTTGGTTTTGTTGCAAGCAAGTGTTGCAAATCGTATCCCATGCATGTTTTTGGCGGAAAGCTTTTTCCACAATGGACCAATATTCGGCCAAAAACCTTATAATTTACTTTCATTTAAACCCCGGGTAGCAACCCGGGGCTAATATACGTTTGACCCCTTCAGGGTCAATTCTTGTTTGTTGTAATTTCTCAAAACGAGTTTAAAGCACTTTACTCAATAATCCGAAGGTGCAACCTTCGGATAACGCAGTCTTTTGGATCTCGATGAATTGTGTAACAGAGTAAAGTTTAATTGATTAAATAAAATAAACTCTGACATCTTTTCTCTCTCGCATCTAGGTTATTGGCTCTCGCTTCTTCTTGATTCTTGGCTCTTGTCTCTTGTTTCTAATCTCTCGCCTCTCGCCTCTCCCTTTTCATTCTTCCTCCCTCATCCTTCATCCTTTCTTCTCTTTCAATACCCTCCCCACTTGATGTATGTATCCAAATCCTTGTCTCCTCTTCCGGAGAGGTTGATCACAATGATATCGTCTTTTTTGTATTCAATCATATTCAAGGCATGAATCGCATGAGAGGTTTCTATGGCTGGAATAATCCCTTCCAACCTGCTCAATTCGATTCCTGCTTTCATGGCATCTTCGTCTTCTACAGCTACAAATTCTCCTCTGCCAATATCAAACAAATGCGCATGAACTGGCCCAATTCCCGGATAATCCAATCCTGCGGAAATAGAATGAGGCTCTACTACTTGCCCATCTTCCGTCTGCATCAAAAGTGTCTTGCTGCCATGCAAAATCCCCATTGTACCCAATGCAGTAGTAGCGGCGGACTTACCGGAACTGATACCCAGACCTGCGGCCTCTGCTGCGATAAGCCTTACTTCAGGCACGTTATAATAATGATAAAATGCACCAGCTGCATTGCTGCCTCCACCCACACAGGCAATGACCAAATCCGGATTTTCCCTACCTTCTTTTTCTTTCAATTGAGTTTTGATTTCCTCAGAAATCACAGATTGAAACTTGGCCACCATTTCTGGATAAGGGTGAGGCCCTACCACTGATCCGATAATATAATGTGTATCCACTGGGTTGTTGATCCACTGACGCATGGCTTCATTGGTGGCATCCTTTAAGGTTTGACTTCCAGAGGTTGCGGGTACTACTTTGGCACCCAGAATCTTCATCCGTTCTACATTTGGTTTCTGCCTTTGGATGTCCAGTGCCCCCATGTAAACAGTACATTCCATGCCCATCAAAGCACAAACTGTGGCAGTGGCTACACCGTGTTGACCGGCACCTGTTTCAGCTATGATTCTCTTCTTGCCCAACTTCTTGGCAAGAATAATTTGTCCAACTGTATTGTTGACCTTATGAGCTCCGGTATGGCAAAGATCTTCTCTTTTTAGATAGATTTTTGCACCATACTTTTCTGACAATCTTGTCGCCAAATAAAGCGGTGTTGGTCTACCCACAAAGTCTTTCAGCAAAGATTGAAACTCGGTCTTAAACTCCTCAGTTGAAATGATCTGCTCATAATTCTCTCTCAACTCCTCAATATTAGGGTGCAACATTTCCGGGATATAAGCCCCACCAAACTTCCCATAAAATCCTTTTTCATCTACTCTGATCATATCGCTATACTTTTAATGGATATAGTTACCCTTTAATTCTAATATTCAATTCATTCGTATTCAACCCAAACCTTTTATTTATCTACTCCCAATATATCGCCGAAGGCATATATCAACTGTATTTCATCCTTGGTTCTATTTTTTCAAAAATCACTTTTTTCTCGGGATATACTTTTGACTTCGATTCAAATTTATATCAACCATATTTCCACTTTATTTCTATCGCATTTCTACTGTATCCAGAATCACTATGTTCTCGGGATCTACGTTTCACTTCGATTTCAACTGTGTATCTATTTCATTTTTAAACTCCCCTATCATCGAAACATCCTTCAGCCCAGGAGAAACCTCAAATCCTGAATTGATATCTACTCCTGCCATTTGGGGTAAGCTTGCAGTCAATTCTTTGATTTTCGCAGCATGCAAAGGTCCTATTCCACCACTCAACAAAAAGGGTTTGTCAAATGGATATTCTTCAAGCAATTTCCAATTGAATGATTTACCTGAACCTCCATGCGCTTTGGTAAATGTGTCAAAGAGAAAATAGTCTGAAAAGGGCAGGTAATCTTCCATTTGTAACCAGTCTATATGCTCTGCAACAGAAAAAACCTTAAAAACCTCCAAACCTGTTTCGGATTTGATTCTTTTGGTCTCTTCGGCTGTTTCTTTGCCGTGGAGTTGGATCGTAGAAAGCCCAAAGTCTTCAACTGCTTGAGATATTTTCCCTATGTCTTCATTCACAAAAACACCAACTTTTTTGGCATCCAAAAGTCTGAGGTGCCTGGCATCAGCTGCCCCGGCATACCTTGGAGATGGTGGGTACATTATAATCCCCATCCAATCAGGCTGCACCTTTTGTAGGAGCTCCTGACAGTTGTCAGGTTGACGCATTCCGCAGACTTTCAGCTTCATGATCAGACAGAAGGAGTAAGCTTTGACAATTCTTTTCTAAAAGCATTCATAAAGTTCAAGGCTGCCTGATGTGGTCTGCTTGACTTCATGAAATTTTCACCTATTAGAAAACCTTCATAACCCGCCTTTTTGAGTTCTATCAGAGTTTCAGGTTTTGAAAGTCCTGACTCTGAAATCTTCACAAAATCATTTGGAATCCTATCCACCATATCAAAGGAAGTCTCTACAGAAACATCGAATGTTTTGAGGCTTCTATTGTTTACTCCTACCAAATCTAAGTGTTCGTTGACACTGGTTTCCAGCTCATTGATATCATGGACCTCCAACAATACTTCCAAGCCCAATTGATGTGCAAAAGCTGCAAGCTCCTTCAATCTTCCAGGTTCCAAAGCTGCGGCAATCAGCAAAATACAGTCCGCACCTATGGATTTGGCTTCGATAATCTGGTACTCATCAATGATAAAATCCTTTCTCAAAATCGGACAGAAGTTGTATTTTCTGGCAGCAGTCAAGTCTTCATTTTTCCCTCCAAAAAAGTCCTTGTCAGTCAAAATGGAGAGAGCCGATGCACCTGCCTGCATGTACCCTATACTCACCGTTTCGACGGAAGCGGAAATATTGATATTGCCTTTGGAAGGAGATTGTTTTTTAAATTCAGCAATGATCCCGGTTTTATCCTCACGCTGAATATATTTTTTCATAGACACCGTCTTTGAGTCAAAATAAATACTCTTTTCAAGCAACTTTGCTGGAACCAAGCTGCTTTTTTCTGCAACTTCCTTGTGTTTATGGGCAATGATTTTTTCTAAAATATTCATGTCTTAATTGCTTATTGAAATACTTTTTTTTGGATAAACCAAGGCCTTGAAAACTTTTAAGGCCTTTCCTCCTAATAGTGATTCTTCTGCTTTGGAAAGCGCTGTTTCAAAAGAAAGGTTGTTGTCCGCAGTCATTAGAGCGGCTGCAGCATTTGCCAAAACTACGCTATTTTGGGCTTTGGAGCCTTTTCCTTTAAGAATGGACTCAAATATTGATGCAGATTCTTCTACAGTATCACCACCTTTAATTTGTATAGCATCAATCTTTTCCAAACCAATCTGTTCAGGGCTGTATAATTTTTCTCCCGAATTTGAGATCATTTTGAAGTCTCCCGTAAGTGAAATCTCATCATATCCATCCAAGGCATGTAGGATGCTGAACTGCCCATCATGCTCTTGGTACAGGTATGCGTATAACCTTGCCAACTCCAAACTGAATACACCTACCAACTGTTTTTTTGGAAAACTTGGATTGACCATTGGACCCAACATATTGAAGAATGTTTTTACCCCCAATTCCTTTCTTATCGGTGCTACATTTTTCATGGCAGGGTGAAACAAAGGAGCATGAAGGAAACAGATACCGGCTTCATCCAGGGATTTTTTAATTTTGTCGAGGTCATTGGTAAACTCATAACCAAAGCTCTGCAACAAATTGGAAGATCCACAGATGGAAGAAACCCCAGTATTCCCGTGTTTGGCTACATGCTGACCTGCACCTGCCACGATAAAGGATGAAAGTGTGGATATATTGAAGGTATCCTTTCCGTCTCCACCCGTACCACAGAGGTCCATGGCGTCGTATTCGGCAATATCCACGGGAACGCAGAGTTCCAGCATGGCTTCTCTGAATCCACCTAACTCTTCTACCGTAATACTTCTCATCAAATAAACGGTCAAAAAAGAGGCGATTTGACTGGAATTGTATGCTCCTGTGGCAATATTTTTCAAGACCTCCTTGGCCTGTTCTTTACTGAGCTTTTTGTGCTCGATTAAGTGGTTGAGTATGTCTTTCATGGATGTTTGGAAGTTGGTATGTTTGGAAGATGTAGATTAGTACATTCGTATTTGCTTAATTATTTTAATTTTTTTCTATGTATTTCTAGTTATTATTTCCGACCACTTTGGCTTTTTATATTAGCCTTTCAGGGTGGTCAGATGATTTTACTATTTTTTCCTTGATAGACGGGCTGCACCCGTCGTTGTGATATCTTGGCATTTCAGGCCAGTTAATGTAGTCCTAAAATTAATTACCACTTTTGATTGTTTTTAATATCGTCCGTGCCTTTGGCACTTTAACACCTACATCTAAATTTGGATCCTGGCAATAAATTGCCGGGCTATTATTTCGGCCATGCCTGCGACATTATCACACTTAAAGTCACACTCCCCTCCTCTTGTCCCTTGTTTCTTTCTTCTTGTTGTCTCTTCACTCCAGACCTTCGAAGTTACAATTCCGATAGCTATCGGAACTCAAAGGTCAGTCTAAACCCCTCTTGTTTCTTACCTCTCGCTTCTCGCTTCTCGCATCTCGCTTCTTATTTCTCTCATCCCTCCAGCCAATTCCTCATCATATCCACTCCATGCTCTGTCAAGACTGATTCAGGATGGAACTGAAGCCCACGAACTTTGTATTTTTTGTGTCTCACACCCATAATCTGACCATCAGGCGTCCGAGCAGTTACTTCAAGATCTGGACTGAGGGTCTTTTCATTGATCACCCAAGAGTGGTACCTTCCTATTTTGAATGAATCAGGCAGGCCTTCAAAAAGCACGTCACTGTCAACCGAAACTTCAGAAGCCAATCCATGCACCACTTCAGAGAGGTTTGTCAAAGATCCACCAAAAGCCTCACCAATGGCCTGATGCCCGAGGCAGATTCCCAAGATATCCTTTTCAGATGCATACCTCTTAAGTAGCTCGGGCATGATACCTGCTTCTTCCGGAATACCCGGCCCTGGTGAAAGGAGTATTTTATTGTATTTGGACACCTCATCGAGGCTGATTTTATCATTTCTGTAAATATCCATTTGCTCACCATATCCCAACTGTCTGATGATATACACCAAGTTGTAGGTAAATGAATCGTAGTTATCGAGGACGAGAATGCGCATTTTAATGATTTGAAGATTTTAAAATTGGAAAATTGGAAAATTGTTTTGCCATTTCAAGTTTTTTGGGGAGTTGATTTTTTCTTGTTTTCAAAGTCTTGGCGGTATTTCAATCTTTCAATTTATATGTTCTCCGCAGTTTTTAATGCTACTCTTAAGGCTTCAAGCTTGTTGGCTACTTCCTGCAGTTCGGATTGAATAGAAGATTTGGCTACCACTCCAGCACCTGCCTGAAAACGCAATTCATTGTTTTCGGAGACAAATGACCTGATCAATATGGCATGGTTGAAGTCGCCATTGAAACCAAGATAACCAATAGCTCCTCCATAGAATTTCCTGGAAGTATTTTCCAAAGAATCTATCAATTGCATGGCTTTGTACTTTGGTGCTCCTGATAAAGTCCCGGCAGGAAAGGTGTCGGCAACCAATTGCAAGGGATTGGTCTCTTTTGGCAATATCCCAGTCACTTTTGAAACCAGATGAATCACATGGGAGTAATATTGAATTTCTTTGAAGACTTCCACCTCTACTTTTTCTGATGAACGACTCAAATCATTTCTAGCCAAATCTACCAGCATGACGTGTTCTGAGTTTTCTTTTGGATCATCGTAAAGCTTCCTGGCCAAATTGGCATCTGCTTGATCGTTCCCGGTTCTTTTGAAAGTGCCTGCAATAGGATAAATGGTGGCTTTGTTGTTTTTGACAACGATCTGAGCTTCTGGTGAACTACCAAAAACCTTGTAGGATCCATAATCAAAATAGAAGAGATAGGGAGAAGGATTGACTGAACGCAGGGCACGGTACACATTGAATTCATCACCTTTAAATTTAGTGGTGAATCTCCTAGAAATCACAATCTGGAAAACATCCCCCTTGAAACAATGATCTTGGCCTTTTTTCAAAATATCCAAAAACTCTTCGTCACTGTAATTTGAAAACTCCTCCCCTTCCAATTTGAAATTGTAAGCTGGGATATTTTTGTTGTTGAGTAGCATTTGTAATTGTGCCAACTCAGAACTTTTTTCATGCCCTTCAACCTGATGTTCAAATAGGTAAAGCTCATTTTTGAAATGGTCTACAACGATGACATTTTGGTACACAGCGTACTGCAACATCGGAATGGAATCAGTCTGGGTCTGCTCCAGATCAATATCTTCAAAAAAACCAACAGTATCATACTGCATGTATCCGAAAAGACCATTTGTGATGAATTTGAAAGGGTTTTTCTCTTCTTGAAACTTTCCTGAAAATGCTCTCAAAGCATCAATCAGCTTGTTGTTTTCACCTACATCATAAGTCAATTTCTGGTTACCTGGCAATTCTTCACGAACCTTTCCTGAATTGAAACTAAAAGAAGCTAAAGGGTTGAAACAGATATAAGAGAAGCTGTTTTCCTGTCCATGATAATCGGAACTTTCAAGCAAAATAGGATTGGAAAATCTATCCCTTACCTGCAGGTAAATGCTCACCGGGGTGATGGTGTCTGCCAGAAGCTTTTTATGAGATGAAACGATTTTAAATTTTTCCATGATTTTGGGTTAAAACGAAAAGAGGCTTGCCGGAAAAACCAGCAAGCCTCTAGGATATGTCTTTAAACAAATATTAGGCAATAGCTATTGGTTCTTCCGTTTTAGAAGTTGAATGCCACCACCAATATTTTGCTTGAATTGTTTTCATTTTTTTTACGATGCGACAAAGTTAAAAATGCATTCCATTTAACAAAACATAATTTTCAAAAATTATTCAGTAATGATTTGAATGGTCAATTTAATGTGCCTGATTACTTTCTTTGCGATGCCAGTCAAATTTTGACACGAAATACTTTAGATTCAGATATTCATTGATTTTAGCTACTCATAGATACTATTTTCCAAATTGAATTGGTGATGAAATAATTGTTTGTTTCTGTGTATTGCTGTAGTTGCAAAGAAGCAAAAGCCGCTAAGGGTTTAATTAATCATTTATTAATGATAAATTTGAGGAAAAAGTCAACATGAATAACATTGCAAAATACTTCAAACAGACATTCGAGGATTATCAGGTTTTAGTCAAGGTCAACCATGATGGTCTGACAGGAACTGAGTTGATCATTCATCCTGATGGCAGGGTTGAAAAAACCGAAATGGAATTTGATGAAGAGATTTTTGACGATTTAGAAGTCGATGGTTTCAAAACTTGTAGTCCCTTGGAATTTAACCTTCAATTGTCAAAGTCAGACAAATAGTTATTCTTTGAGCATTTCTTCCAAATCTACCATAGTATATTCCTTATCTCGCAAAAATTGGATCAACTCAGGTAAGAAGTAGTAAAACTTATCTTCTCTTTTTTCACCAACTCCAAGGTGCACCAGTAAAATAAAACCATTCATACCTGTGGAAGATGATTTTTCATAGTCCATGATTCCCCTTAATATATCTCGGGAACTGATGTAATTGGGCATCGAAGGATCAGTATAATCAGCATGGCTTCGGGTTCCACTGCTAAAATTTATTAATTCTAAGCCTGATTCGGTTGTCCATTTAGAGATCGAATCATTGTACCATTCATAAGGAGGTAGAAAAAAAGTGATCTCCGACCTTGGAATGCCAAAAAGCTCAATGGCATCAATATTATGCTTCAAATCTTTTAGAAATGTATTTTTATCAATCAGCAATTCTTCCCTATCCTCCCATGAAGCATAAAGTAAATGTTTATCACTGTGGGGACCAACGTAGTGTCTGTCCTCTACCATACGCATGACCAACATTTCAAATTCGGGATTGCGCAAAAAATCTCCGGTCAGGAAAAATGAAGCTTTGATGTTTCCCTTTTTTAAGGACTCCAAAATAAAATCAGCTCCTTCAGCATATTCATGACCTGTAAAAACAAGGCTGAGTTTTTTTCCCGAAACATCTCCCCTTACAATCCCACCATACTCTCTTTGAACTTGAGCAGAAAGTATAGTGAAATTGAACATCAAAAAGAATACGATAATCCCGCTTTTCATACTGTTTGCAATTCCTGTTTTTACGAAATAAAATTCGGAGTTCAATTTGATAAAATTTGGTTTTTATAGAAATCATTAAACATTTGTTACAAAGTTAGCTTAATTATAAAAATTTGCTCTGATATGCGTCTTCCATTATAAAAATGCCTTTCTTTTTGAAAAGTTTTTAATAGTTTAGGACTTCAAGCGATTTTCAGAAATAAAATTTCCCAACCTACCTCCAAATCATGATTATTGGAATTCTTAAAGAACCACAGGGAGAATCAAGGGTATCCATGCTCCCCGAGGCTGTCAAAACTTTGCTGTCTTGGAACACTGAAGTTTGCATAGAAGCTGATGCCGGTTCCACTGCCTACGCAGAAGACAACACCTACCAAGATGTTGGTGCAAGTATCAAAAGCCGAGACGAATTGCTCCGGCAAGCAGATGTCCTGATAGGTATACAGCCCCTCAGCCCTGAAGAAATTGCCTTGACCAAACCCTCAGCTGTAATTATGGGCCAACTCAACGCCCTCTACAACCCTGACCTTACCAAGCTCTTGATAGATCAAAAGAGGACTGCTTTCAGCATGGAGCTTGTCCCTCGTACTACAAGGGCTCAGTCCATGGACGTACTGTCTTCTATGGCCACAGTGACTGGTTACAAAGCTGTTTTGATGGCTGCAGACCTCTTACCACGGTTTTTCCCCATGTTTATGACAGCTGCTGGAAGCATTACACCATCTAGGGTTTTGATATTGGGTGCAGGGGTTGCAGGCTTGCAGGCCATTGCTACAGCCAGAAGGCTGGGAGCCTCTGTTTTTGCCTTTGATGTAAGGCAGGCTGCCAAAGAAGAAGTATTATCATTAGGAGCCAAATTTGTAGATGTAGAAGGTGCTACAGAAGACAAAGGAGCCGGTGGATATGCTGTTGAACAGTCAGCGGAGTATCTCCAAAAACAGAAAGACACGATTCATGAGCATGCCCTAAAAGCTGATGTAATTATCACTACTGCACAAATCCCTGGAAGAAAAGCACCCCTATTGGTAGAAGAAAGAACTGTAAGGGCAATGAAACCCGGTTCTGTGGTGATTGATCTTGCCGCTTCTTCCGGAGGCAACTGTGCACTTTCACAACCTGACCAAACCGTCAACATCAATGGAGTTCGCATAGTGGGGATAGAAAACCTTGCCGCTAAAATGCCTCAGGATGCCAGTAAAATGTATGGGAAAAACTACCTCAATTTCCTCAAACTGATCATCAAAGACGGGAACCTCAACCTTAATTTCGAAGATGATATAGTCACAGGTACCTGTGTCTGTCATGATGGCCAAGCTGTCAGTCCTCGAATTGTCCAAATGCAAAACTCATAACCATGGAAGCAATATTGAATTACATAGGCACCAATATGGAAATGGTGTATTTTCTGATTTTAGCCATTCTCTTGGGAGTGGAAGTAATTTCCAATGTACCTGCAATTCTCCATACCCCCTTGATGTCTGGAGCAAATGCCATTCACGGAGTAGTGGTGGTCGGTGCCATCATCGTGATGCTTCAAGCTTCACCTGACAACTACCTTGCTTTGGTGGTGGGATTTTTGGCAGTTATCGTGGGTACTTTAAATGTCATTGGCGGTTTTGTAGTCACTGACAGGATGTTGGAGATGTTTAAGAAAAAACCTAAAAAATCATGATCAGCCTGAACATATTAGAAATAAGCTACCTGATAGCTTCATTGACCTTTATCCTCGGGCTCAAAATGCTCAGTCATCCTGATTCCGCAAGGAAGGGAAATTTACTTGCCGCTGCAGGAATGGGGATTGCCGTATTGGCGACCTTGGTTTTGTACCAAGACTTTGATGCCGGTAAAGGACTCAATTATGGATTGATATTTCTTGGTCTGGTAATAGGTACCATCATCGGGACCATAATGGCCAAAAAGGTACAAATGACAGCAATGCCACAGATGGTGTCATTTTTCAATGGTATGGGGGGCGCATGTGCGGCCTTGATCGCCATCATTGAATTCCAACACCATCAACATGCCGAAATTACTGGATTTGATGGGGAATTGTTGGTCATGCTCCTTGGCTTGTTGATCGGGTCAGTTTCCTTTTCTGGTTCAATGATTGCCTACGGCAAATTAGAGGGTAAAATCAAAGATAAGGTGCTTCCTATGAATCAGGCAGTCAATATGTTGCTTTTGCTAACGGTAACAGGTTTGATCGCTTATCAAATGTTCGCTGGATCAGATCCAGTATTATTCTATGTTCTTCTTGGAGTTGCATTGATATACGGCATACTCTTCGTCATGCCAATTGGAGGAGCCGATATGCCTGTAGTTATTTCACTGTTGAATTCTTTCACAGGTATAGCTGCAGCATTTGGTGGCTTTTTGTACGACAACAAAGCCATGCTCACAGGAGGTATATTGGTCGGTTCTGCCGGAACCATCCTGACTATTCTGATGTGTAAGGCCATGAACAGGTCTTTGACCAATGTGCTTTTAGGGGCCTTTGGAGGAAGTACTGCTACTAGTAGCAAATCTGGAGATTCAGACCAAACGGTAAGGGAAATCAGTATTTCCGATACAGCTGTTTTGCTTTCCTACTCTCAATCTGTAGTGATCGTACCTGGGTATGGCTTGGCTGTAGCCCAAGCACAGCATATCTGTCACGAATTAGAAAAACTTCTGGAAGAAAAAGGTGTAGAAGTCAATTACGCCATCCACCCTGTGGCAGGAAGGATGCCTGGCCATATGAATGTCTTACTTGCTGAAGCTGATGTCCCTTATGAAAGGATGCAGGAAATGGAGGAAATCAATCCAAAACTGGCCAATACTGATGTCGTTGTAGTTATAGGCGCCAATGATGTTGTCAACCCTGCTGCCAAAAATGACCCTGCCTCCCCTATTTATGGGATGCCTATCCTAGAAGTAGATCAAGCCAAAAATGTAATCATCATGAAAAGAGGAATGAGTTCGGGCTATGCAGGAATTGAAAATGAATTGTTTTTCTATCCAAAAACCAGAATGCTGTTTGGAGACGCAAAAGACTCATTGCAGAAGCTTGCTTCAGAAGTAAAGGATGTTTAGTGGAGAAGAGAAGCGAGCCCCGCTATCGGGGTAGAAGCGAGAGACGAGAGATTAGAAGCAAGAGGCAAGAAACAATAACCAAGAGGGGGGTGACATGTCCTGTAATAATGGAAGATTGGTAATAGGAATTTTGGTGCAGTGAGTGCGGACACTCACGGCGGCGGAAGAAGCGAGAAGCCAAATGCCATCGGCATGACAGATTTAATAGCCCGGTAATTTATTGCTGGGTTTAAATAGTAAGTGTGTGTTTTCAAAGTACCGTAGGATTTCCTGCCGTAGGTATGGTACGAACGATATTAAAAACAATAAAAAAAGTGTCAAGCAATTTCAAGACGTGACAGATTGAAATTAGAATAAGCAATTCCCAAATTAGCTCACAAAAAAAAAGACTTACCGATTGATCGGTAGGTCTTTTATAATTCCAGATTTTTTGGTCAACATTTAAAATAATAGAGCCATTACAGAAAATATCCACCGATATCCAATATCAATCAATTCGGAATGGATATAAAATATGACACTGATTGCCTACTGGTAGAATTGTAAAATATGAAAAACCTAAATCCTATTTCAAATCAAACTCATACACAATTTCATGCCTGTAGGTATCCCCGGGTTCAAGTCTTGCTGAAGGAAATGAAGGTTCATTTGGTGAATTTGGAAAAAACTGAGGTTCCAGACAGAATCCATAGTTTTTGGAATAAGTCACGCCTTGGGTAGTTTGTTTGCCATCTAAGAAATTTCCCGTATAAAACTGCACGCCTGGCTTGGTTGAGAAAACCCGCATCAATCTACCTGTCCCTTCATGGTAAACTTCAGCCATTTTGCGAAGCTCTCCATCATGCACTTCGGATACCACAAAATTATGATCATAACCCGCACCGGTATCCTCTATACGTTCACCTACTTTTCTTGGCTCTCTAAAGTCAAAAGGAGTACCCTCAACAGACTTCAACTCTCCCGTCGGAATCAGGCCCTGATCTACAGGGGTAAAATACGCTACAAATAGCTGCACTTCGTGATTCAAGATATTCTCTTCCATATTACTCAGGTTGAAATAACCATGATGGGTCAGGTTGACAATAGTGACTTTATCTGTTTCGGCTTCCATATTAATCTTTAGCCTGTTGTCTTTTCCCAAGATAAATTCAATAGTAGTGGTCAAAGTGCCAGGGTAACCTTCTTCACCATCCTCACTCACATAACGCATTCTGATGCCAATTTCATTTTCCAATCCGTCTATCACTTCGCCGTCCCATAATTGCCTGTTGAAACCTTTAAGCCCACCATGGAGGTGGTTCTCCCCATTATTGGTTGCCAATTGAAATTCCTCACCATCCAATTCAAATTTCCCTTTGGCAATCCTATTGGCATAGCGTCCTGCCGTAGCGCCAAAAAAGTAAGTATCATTGATAAAGTCTTCCACCTTTTCGTAAGTGAGCATTATGTTTTGGGAATTCCCCTCACGATCAGGGACAAGGATCTTGGAAAGTATTGCGCCGTAGTTGGTAAGCTCGACTTCCATACCATTACTATTTTTAAGATGGTAGACAAAAGCATCATGCTCTCCCATTTTGATATTTTTCACTTGTATATCAAATGACATCACTTCCATAGTCGCATTTTCTTTAGGTGATTGGCAAGAAATCAAGTTTCCCAGCACTATTACCGTCAATAAGGTGAACAGATTTTTCATAATTGAAGAGTTTATTAGGTAAAATAAGACTAAATACTTGAAAATCTGGCCATTTATAGGAGCAAAAATACATTTGCTTTTCTGATGGCTTCATTTTTGGCTAAGTAGTCTAAAATACCAACTATACTATATGAAAAAGATCATCTTATTATCTATCGTGGCAGCTACATTGACTGCATCCTGTGTATCTAAGAAAAAATACACCGAGCTGCAAAATGATTTGTTCAAAACAGAAGCCAACCTGGCCGAGACAAGGATGGAAAAAGAAGCTGTAGAAGCTGAAAAAAGAATCCTTGAAGACAAAGTTGGAAGAATAGAAGCTCGAGTAGCGGAGTACAATGCCCGTATCAATTCCCTGAAAGACGACAACGACACCAAATTTGACCTTTCAGGCAAAACTCCAATGTCGAACAACACCAGAGAAAAACTTAAGGCTACCCTTGCCAAGGTAGACCCGGACAAATTGGCCAATGCCAGGACAATGGAAGATAGCGTAAACCTAGCTGTCTCTTACAATCTGAAAAAATCAATTTCTGATGGTACTTTGGAACAAGATGACGACATTGAAATTGACATTGACAAAACTGTGGTCATGATCACTGTGTCTGACAGGTTACTTTTCAACACAGGAAGTTACAGGGTACATAGAAATGCTGAAAATCTGTTGGAAAGACTGGCTGAGCTTATCAATTCTGAACCTTCTGTAGAAGTGATGATAGAAGGTCACACCGACCCAAGAAGCATCAATACAGGTGTATTGCAGGACAATTGGGACTTGAGTGTAAAAAGAGCCACATCTATTGTGAGGATGTTACAGAACAATTACAACGTATCTCCTGAGAAACTGATTGCAGCAGGAAGAGCCAGTTATATCCCTTTAGTGGACAATGACAGTGCAGAAAATATGGCCAAAAATAGAAGGACCAGAATTGTGATCATTCCTGATTTGGATAAATTCTTCGCAATGATTGAATAGAAAAACTATTGTTTTGCTGATTGATTTTTTCATCAATGCCTCTCCAGACTCACGGGAGAGGCATTTTTTTTATTTACTTCCCTTAGGGTTTTCTGATACATATTCTTCAAAAGGGTAAGCTCTTGGTAGGATATCAATGCCAGTGGTAACTTTGATTGGTGTCTGACCTGGGTAAGTAATTTCTACAAAATAAGCTGTGAACCCATTTTCAGGCGCTTCCATTTCGACCTCATACCTACCGCTTTCATTAATAATGATCTCGCTGGAAGTCCAATGAGGTCCAAACCGATCAATCATAAAATTCCTTTCCTCAGGATTGGTGGCTTTCCAAAGTTTGATGGAAGAGGGTTTCTGATTGGGGTCTGTACTTACAATTATTCTGTCCCCTTCAATTTTCCAATCATATTTTGGTCTTGGGTTTTCATTCAGGATTGACGCATAAAAGGAAATCAAGTTGGGTAAAGCATCAGACTCAGTCAAGTCGTGGCCATAGTTAGGGACATACTGCACGTGTTTTTCCCCTTTTAGATCATCCCAGTAAAATTTCCAGCTGTCAGGCTGGAAAAATTCATCGCCGGCAGCGTTGATAAGTAGTTTTGGAATATCCTTGTATTCATCCAGGAAAGAATACGGTTCTACCAATTCATTTAACCTATTGTACTCCTTGCTTCCCTGCCACTCCATAACCTCTTCCCTTACATAATCTCCCACTGCGGGTGCCCAGTAACCGTAGTTTTTCCAATGGTGCTTGAATGATTCTTCCACATTCAACAGGTCAATCACCACGGGTGCCATAGCCACTACCCTATCATCCACAGCAGCTATAGTCCAAGTAGTCCAACCTCTTTTGGAAGCACCTGCTACCATATAATTGGCCACCTCTTTTTCATATTCATTGGATGCTACCTCTGTGACCACATCCATTGCCAATTTGACTGCCTTAGTCATTGGGAATCGTGCCAGCCAATGAGCATCCTCATCTTTGGCTCCTCCCTCCATAAACTTCCTCCACCCATAGGCTATGATGGCATCCTCATAACGCTCGCCAAAAGTATCATTGGCAAAAACCAAGGGTTGAAAAGGCACATTATGAATGGTGGCCACTACAGAATTGGTCTTGATAGCTGCTTCTAATATCAATTGGTCTGGTTTTTCAGGAAGCTTGGTATTTTGGCTACCCCCACCTATCCACATCATCCCCGTGGAATGAGGAGTGTTTTTGGGTACCACCATGGATATCCAATGCCACCATTCTGTCTTATCTACCACCTCTTCGGTCAGCCAGTTTTGTGATACCATCCTGACCACAGCGTAGTGGTAATCTCCCATGTCTTCATTGTGGACTATCTCATAACTAAAATCAGGATCATCTGCATGTACATAATCCCATAAGGGATGGACAGCAGCATCTGTAGTTTCGGCTACCTCTACATCTCCTTTAGGGGCACAATTCCAGAACAGTATCATACTGGACAGGATCAATATGCTGTAAAAATTCAACCGAAGAATGTTGTTTTTCATATGATTGGTTTTTGGGTTAAGCTGTTAATTTAATCAATCCTTTTGAAAATTACATGCATAAAAAAAGCGACCATTTTCATGGTCGCTCTTATATTGATTGTACTATCAAATTATTTATATAATTGATTGAAAAGGAGTTTGAAGGTATTGTGTGCCTGTGCCCTGAATGTGATTTCAGGTCCAAAAGCATAAAGCTTTCCTTTTCCAATAGGAGCTTCAAATGCAACCACACCGTTTTTCAGGTAAGATTCACCCCATGCCCAACCGGAAACCAAAGGAGACTCAGTACCAAACCAAGCAAGAGGTTTGACACCATTCATCATTGCATCAGGAGCCAAAGTAAATACTGGAGAGTTGTTGAACACCATATTCGCCGAATCACCCATACCCCAGTTGGCTGCATGGTTGGTGTCTACGTTGGCTTTCAGAATACTTCCAGGAATATAATACTTATCTCCACCCAGTGGTTTTTCGGTGCCATTAGGCAGTTTTTCTACCAAGGCATTGCTTACAGGAAGTCCTAGGTCAAATGCCAGTGAAGTACTAGCTCCAACAGCTACCACCTTTCCACCAGCTTCCATAAACTTTTTCAATTCAGGAACAGACTTGTCTTTGCTAAGACTGCCCAACAATTTGTGGTATTCCTGAGGTATATCTTCTTCGGTTGGCATTCCTCCCCAACTTCTGACTGTTCCCGGTGCACCAGGTCCGATAAATAAAATCACATCATATTTGGAATTGAGGTTACCCCCATCGATATCCTTAGGATAGACTACTTGGAAAGGGAATTGATATTGCTCCAACATCCACCTTACCCAACCAGAAGGCATTGAACCTCCATAGTGATCAAAAAGGGCCACTCTTGCCGGCTTGATGCTGACAGTATTGGAAGGCTTTGAAGCCGATACCATCTTGACACCATATTCCTTTGCTGCTTTTTCCAGAATGGATTTACTTCCAGAAACATAAAAGCTTCCTACCGGCATACCAGACGCCTCAACCGTGGTGCGGGCTACATTCGCTCCACCTTTTAAAAGCTCATTTACTGCGATGTAAGAATTATTACCCCTTACATCTATCAATACTCCCGAACCACCAGGAACGGTAGCTGGTGCAAAACCCAATACTTCGCCCAATGGCAAAGCTTCAAAAGGACCATCAAACTCATCCAATATACGGTCAAATTCTATACCCATTTGGAAAGCCAAAGTCCAGCCAGCTGCATCATAAGGTCTTTTTGGAGGGCCTCCAGGGAATTCAAAATCATTAGGGTGATCTTGTGGCTCAAACATGTCCAAAAGATGAGGTCTGAAAGCCTGTGCTGATTTAAATACCAGAGAACCTTTTGGGTATTGCTTGCCATTCACGGTGAATGCATCCGAAGCCTTGTGGACTTGGATACCAGACTTGATCAAGGCATTTGCAAAACGTATCGCAGTCTGAAAATCAGCCTGGTCTGAAGGAACAATAAATCCTCTTGGATCTCTCAACTCAGGATCTTCAAAGACCTTTCCAAAATACTCTACCGGAAGACCACTTCTCATACCATAATATGCCATTTCAGGATCATCAGCTGCTCTTTTTTCCTTAGCATCTTCAAAAGCTTGCTGTACTGCTGCAGATCTTTTTGGATACTTGGTCCAATGATCCATGTTTCCACGGTCAATGCTGTTTTTACCCATTTGATAAATATTGAGCAACAAGGCATCTGAATTTCGGCTGGCAAAATCCAAAACAGCAAAATTCATTGATACAGAATAATCTATAGATTTCTTAAAGTTCCATGATTGTGGTTCAACTGGGAAGGGAGTAGCATGTGTAGGAATCAATCTTTCCGGTACCAATGGAATTTCTGAAGGAGTAGGACCTCCAGTGATTTCCGTCAAAATCCCAATCATATTGTGAAAATAAGGAGTCGTTCTCAATCCACCGTTCCACCAAGAAGAGAATACAGAACCTCCTAGGCGGGTATAACCTGGTTTTCCCTCCTTGTTTAACCTATTGATCATTGCAGCACCGACACCATCCAAACTAGTCATAATCAATGGATCAAAAACATGGTTGAAAGGATCTCTGTAAGGAGGTCCAGCTACTATTGTTCCTGCTGGAGAAGTCTGGTGATGGTTGAAAATAATCTGTGGCAACCACTCTACATATTGTTGTAAAGAAATATTGGTAGACTCATCCATGTTGTTCATAAAAAAGTCCCTGTTATTGTCATGCCCTACATACTTGTGATACATGTAAGGCGTCCTCATATCTCTTTTGGTCTGATCTTCTCTGCTCATGTACCAATCAGTCACGATTTCCTGTCCGTCAGGATTGGTTTGAAGCATTAAGATCACCAAGTCATCCAAAAACCTCAAAATCTCAGCATCATTGCTGGTAGCCAATTCATATAAAGTTGGGATCAATTGGTGGGAACCTACTGTTTCGGTTGAATGCAAACCCCCATCAATCCAAACTACAGCCTTACCTTCTTTGGCAAGCGCTTCAGCTTCATCTTCAGAAATTTCAGCCCTGCCCATTTTTTGGGAGATTTCCTTATACTTATCGAGATTGGCATGATTTGCAGGTGAAGTAATGATCAGCATCGGCATCTGTCGACCCTCTGCTGTGGGGCCGACTTCCACGAATTTGACCCTGTCGGATGATTCCGCTACTTTTCTAAAATAGGCATCAGTTGCCGTATACGTAGCAAGCATATAATCATCCCCTATTTCAAAACCAAAGTGTTCCTTTGGTGTAGGGACATTCTGAGCTACAGCATTTCCGGCAAAAATAAGGAAAGCCAAAGCCCACATGAAGTAAAGTTTTCGCATGATGAATAGTTTTAGTTTCCGTCTAAAATACACCTTGCATGCTTATCAAACAAAATTCTCCTTTTAATCGGAAAGAAAACAGTTTGATTGGTGGAAAATAATAGCCCATATAAAAGGACTTCCACTTATGGAATAATTGCCTTAAATTCATTAGATCTAAAACCAGAAGGGATTCACCTAAGTTGTCTCTTTAAAAAACAAACACTCCTATGCATAAACTTTTAATTTACATCAGCTTTTTACTCGTTGGTCTTTTTGGCTGGTGGGTAAGCACCACTGAAACTCAGGTCCAGTCTGATCAAATCACTATTTGCCATACTGGCCCTTCAGAAATGATTGCATTTTTGGATGACCCCGCTTTTGTAGCGTTTCACCCTTCACCGGTTCCTTTTGATTTTGAAGGACTAGGTGAAATGGTCACCTTTCCAGCTTCTGACGGCAAAGAGGCAAGCGGCTACCTGATCCGGGCCAAAGAAGCATCAGATCAGTGGCTATTTGTCTACCAGGAATGGTGGGGGTTGAATGATAATATCAAAGAAGAATCTGACCGTTTTTACAATGATCTTGGAGGAAAAGTCAATGTGCTTGCCTTGGATATGTATGACGGAAATGTCACCTCCAATCCCCAGGAAGCTGGTAACTTTATGCGATCCACCAGTGAAGACAGGCTGGAAAATATTGTCATGGCAGGTAAAAACTTTGCCGGATCAGCTGCTAAAATCGCCAATGTAGGTTGGTGTTTCGGTGGCGCCTGGTCGCTGAAGTCCGCCCTCTTATTGGGAGATCAGAACATTGGTTCTATCATCTACTACGGCATGCCTATCAGGGAAGTAGAAAGATTGAGAAACCTCAATTCCGATGTATTGGGACTTTTTGCTACTGAACAAAACATTTCTAAAGAAGTGATTGAAGAATTTGCGTCCGCAATGGATCAAGCAGGTAAAGAATTGGAATATAAAATCTTTGATGCTGTTCATGGATTTGCAAACCCTTCCAATCCCAGACATGATGAAGAGGCCACCAAGGAAGCTTATTTGATGGCATTGTCCTATTTGCAGGATAAGTTTAATTGAGGATGCTATCCCTTCCAATTATACCATGCTCTTGTCAATAGGCATGGTATTTTTTTTGACATAGGGTGTCAGACAATTTTTTCCTATGGCTAAAGTTATGTTGGATTTTAAGACTAAAAGGCCCAATTTGATGGAAGTTTTAAACCCTGATTTTCCGATATGTTGATTCACAAAATTTTTAAACTTCTACATGTCTTAAATTAGGTGTTTTTAAGAGTTAAACTCGTCAGAACCCAAATTGAGGTCTTGATAGGGAAATTAATCAGACTATTTGACCAAATCAATGAATTGGTTTTTAAACTTTATAGATTAAAAGAATCAAATGAACCAATTCTTTATAGAGAATTTACCCAAGTTTGAGAGGGTTTTTAAGGAGCAGGTATTAAGATTGAAGTAAAATCAATAAAACTCAATTAGTTTTCGCAATGGAAAATAACGAAATCAAATATGTATCTATTGTTAGAGAATTAGCTAGATGAATAACCAAATCGAAATTTATCAAGGTAATGATGGTCAGACTCAGATAGAAGTAAGATTTGAGGGTGAAACTTTTTGGTTGTCTTTATTACAGATTTCGGAATTGTTTCAGAGAGACAAATCTGTTATTTCTAGACATATTAAAAACATTTATCGTGAAGGAGAATTAGATAAAAAGTCAACTGTTGCAAAAAATGCAACAGTTCAAACAGAAGGTAAAAGAAGGGTAGAGAGAGAAGTTGAATTTTATAATCTAGATCTTATTTTATCTGTAGATTACCGGGTTAACTCAAAACAAGGTACCCAGTTTCGTCAATGGGCAACACAGCAACTTAAAGAGTATTTAGTGAAGGGTTATGCCATCAATGAAAAAAGACTGAAACAAAAACAGCATGAAGTTGAAACTTTAAAAGATGGAATTCGAATTCTGAGCAGGGTCATTGATCAGAAAGCTGACGACCAAAATTTAGATTGGCTTCATCACTTTGCAAAAGGCCTAGAGTTATTAGATGATTATGATCACGAAAATTTAGATAAAAAAGGACTAACCAAAACTCGAGCAAAATTCCCAGAACTTGAAGATTATAAGAAGGTCATATTCGCTATGAAGTCGGATTTTTAATCAGGTGTATTTGGTAAAGAAAAAGACGGTAGTTTTGAAAGTGCTATTTCGCAGATCAGTAAAGGATTTGATGATGAGGACTTTTACCCTAGCCTTGAGGAAAAGGCGGCTACACTTCTATACCTGATTGTGAAGAACCATGCCTTTGTAGATGGAAACAAAAGAATTGCTGCAGCATGCTTTCTCCTCTTTTTACAGGTAAACTGCCTTCTTTACGACAGTGAGAAAAACTCTATCATAAGTAATGATGCATTGGCAAGCTTAACCTTGTTTATAGCATCAAGCAAGCCCGATGAAATGGATACTGTTAAAAAATTGGTCATAAGTGTACTAAATAGAAACCGTAAAATCCAATCGTATATATGAAATCGAGCATAAGTCAGGCGACACACAAAAGAATTTATCCTACAGGCGATATTCCATAGCCTGCCCCGACTAATCGGGGTGACCATTAAAAAACAAATTATAAACACATGAAATGGGATAAAATTATCTCCACAGAACAAGAATATGAAAAGGCATTGAATAGGCTTTCCGTAATTTTTGACTTTACCCCAGATAGTCCTGAAGGGATGGAAGCCGAGCTCTTGGTCACACTTATAGAAAAGTATGAAAGAGAAATAAAGTGTTTGAGGAAAGAGTTAATAAAAGGCGAGAAAAGTGGTTTATCCAATAACACTATAAGCGACATTTTAGAAGAAGCCAAAAGACATGCTAAATCATAAAAGCCCAAATAAAAAAGAGAAACCAACCTAAGTCAGTTTCTCTTTTTTATTAATTTTTATAATCCATTTTTAGAAGTTTAATCTTCCCGAAAACCCGAAAGTCGCTGGTTCTCCCAAATGTGCTGCACCAAAGTTGTAAGCATAGGCTACATAACGGGTATTGGTGATATTCCTCATCCATAAGCCTAGTTCAATATTCCTCACATTAAGCCCTACCCTGGCATTAAACAGCTGGTATGGGTCCTGACTGAGGGTATTGGGAAGGTCAAAGAAGGTTTCTCCAATGTACTGCCATTCTGCCCTCAATAATAGGGAAATCTCTTTTTCTGAATTCAACACTTTCTGATATTGAGCCAAAGCCAAAGATGTAAAGTTTGGTGTAAACAACTGCCTATTTCCGCTATAATCCGTATTCTCCTCTCCTGCGGCTAAATCCAAAGTGGTGAACCTGGCATCTGTAATGCCTGCATTCCAACCGAAAGTGAAGTTATTGCCAACCAGAGCTGTCAATTCAGACTCCAGTCCCTTACTTGTCAACTGGCCTTCATTTCTGGTAATCACAATCGCATCCGGGAAAACCAACTGTGGCACTTGAATATTGTCTACTGTTGTAAAAAACGCACTCACATTCCACCTTAAGGTATTGTTCAAGAAGTCGTTTTTCATCCCCACCTCAAAGTTGTTGCTAAACTCCGGATCAAAGGACTGAAGTGGTGATTCTGAGGGATCTGAACTTATTGGTGTCAACCCTCCTGCTCGGAATCCCCTAGCAAATGAGGCAAACAACAGCTGCTCTTGATTGAGCTTATAGGACAACACCGCTTTAGGTGAAAAGGCACTGAAATTGGCTGAGGCACTGATTTCTGGCTGCACAACAATAGGTGCTGGCATTCCCTGTGCCTGAAATTCTCCAAAGCCCCTCAATTCTCTTCTTTCAATATCATACCTCATTCCAAGGTTGACATCAAATTTGTCTGTCAACTGGTATGTTGCACTCCCAAACCATGCAAAACCTCTGTTATTGCCAATATTGGTCAATATTGAACTGGCATTGGCAGGTGCGCCAAAGACAGGCCCATCAGCTCCAAAGTTGGTAGCCTGCTTGACAGGTTCATCTTGGATAAAACCAAAAACTCCCGTCAACCAAGAGAATTTTGACTCTGAATCCCTAGCAGAAGAAATCTTCATTTCCTGTGTCCATACGCTCACCCTATTCCAGTCTCTTCCATAGTCATTGAAAATATTGACAATATCAAGTGGCGAAAAGTC
This sequence comes from Mongoliibacter ruber, assembly GCF_003003005.1. GTDB lineage: Bacteria > Bacteroidota > Bacteroidia > Cytophagales > Cyclobacteriaceae > Mongoliibacter > Mongoliibacter ruber. Next base: position 117,909 of record NZ_PVTR01000007.1, on the reverse strand, counting down.
TCCATCCAATTCCCCTTCGTAAATCCTGTAGTTTTCCTGATAAGCTGTCTGCGAACTGAAATTGATATTTTCACCTGTATACTCAATGTTCAAAGAAGCATTGAAAATATCATCCCTCATCCTTGCAGGGCTATTCTGATTCAGCACAAAAGGGTTTTCCAAAGCTTGAGAAATGGAACCCGCCAAAGGAAAAGCCCCATCATTTCTATTATGATTATTTTTAACATTTAAGGTCATCGACCACTTATTGCTGGCCAAATACCTTAAGTTATAATTTCCAAGAAAAGTACTTCTTCTATCAAAGTTGTTTCCAAAAAAATCGTTAGTATAGAAACCTCCATGTGTTTCGTACAAGCCCGATACTCCTAAAAACAGTTTGTCCTTAATCAAAGGAGTCTGCACTCCCATCGAATACCTTCCAAGTTTGTAGTTTCCGAAGTCGAGCCCAAAAAAGCCTTTGGTTTCATTACTTGGCTTTTTGGTGATGATATTGATTACTCCACCCATTGCATTTCGGCCATACAAAGTCCCCTGTGGCCCCCTCAAAACTTCAATCCTTTCCACATCCAATAGTGGGTTGATGTAGGTATCCAAATCAAATTGGATCACTCCATCTATATAAGTGGCAACTGCAGGATCGTAAGAAGTCGTTGAAATCCCACGGATACTGTTAACCGTCCTGCCATCTCCAGAATGGGCTGCGTAAAAATTGGGGAATACTCCGCTCAGGTCTCTGTTGTTCCATAACCTAAATTGCCTAATATCTTTATCGGTAAGAGATGATATAGATACCGGCACTTCTTGTTGGTTTTCTTCCTGCTTTTGAGCAGTCACGATCACTTCATCTAGTTGCCTTTCTTGTGTCTGTGCCTGTGATACTAAATAGCTGCTTACAGAAAAAAATACCGCAGCCAAACATTTGATTGTAAGCTTCATTTACTATTCTGGTTAATAGGTGGGGAGATTTATTGTTTATTGAAGCGCGAAAATATACAAAAAAACCATTCCTCACGAGTAGAAATGGTTTTTTAGAACAGGACTTTGATGATTGGTTATTTTCTGCCAAAATACACTGTATTCAACAAAAAGGAATTCCAAATATCCACTCCCGTTTCAGTTTTGAATATCAGGTAAAGATCATGATAACCTTTAGACCCCTGAAGTTCAACTTCTACATCGAACCACTTCCCCTGATGATTTTTCGGTCTGAGTTCATTGCTTAGGATTGGAGTTTTCCCAATTAATTCTCCATCAACTCCTCCTGTTCTGACTTCTATCCATCCAATTCTTTTATTAGGGTCTATGGACAATACAAGTTTCCCAATATCTCTGAGGTCTATTTCCTCAAACTTGATATAGGAATTTTCTTCTGTAAATTTCACTAACCTAGAGCCTTGATTGTTTGCCTTGGCAGTTCCACCAAATTCATCTGCATCCGCTGCCAATACCAAAGGACTTCTTAAAATCATTTGTTCACGTCTTAAAATCGGATCTATATTATTAGCTCCCTTATCTCTATAACTTACCGTAAAGATATAGGTACCATGAAAATCACTTTGTTGATGGCTTTCAAAATTCACTGCCCCTTTTGTTGGTAGAGACTGCTTGCTTGTAGTTTGCTTATTGGGAGACATGGAAAGGATGTAATCAACCATTTGCACAATGCTACTTTCCTCCACATGTGCATGTGATGGCATCAGCCTTTCTCCCCAAACCCCCGAACCCCCGTTGATAATTTTTTGCTGCAAATAAGTAGCCGCATCATCCTTTCCTTCATATTCCAGTGCAATATCAGTATAGCTAGGGCCTACTGAAGCATCTTTTAAGGCATGACAAGCATTGCAACCACTTTTTACCGTCAGGTTCATTCCAATTACCTGAAGTGGATTTTCTTCTTGATGCCCCATACTGGCTTCTACCCTGTCAAATCCCTCCGCCAGATAGTTGAAATTTACTTGCACCTCATTTTCACCTATACCTTCTCCCAATTCACCGTCCTCTTGATCTTTTACATTTATGGCATAAGCTACCTGGGGATTTCCCCTATAGAAACTTCTGTTGTATGACCAATCCACCTCTATGACTGGGGGCTCATTTCCCACTTGAATTTCAATTTCTGACCTAGCTTCAAGTCCTTCTTTATCCTTCACCTTCAAAATTGCCTTATATCTACCGGGTTCCGGATAGGTAAAAACAGGATCCTTTTTTTCACTGAGTGCTGACCCATCACCATAAAAATCCCACTCATAGGTCAAGACATCTTTTTCATCGAAATCAAAACTTTCTTTACCTGAAAATTGCACTTGCATTGGTGCCGCTCCTTGGGTTTTATCAGCTTTAGCTTTTGCAATCGGCTTTCTGTTACCTGCACTGAACTCTATTTTATATATTCCCGAATCATCATTTTGAGCACTCCAATAAGTCCCATATTCCAATACATATAATGATCCGTCAGGACCAAATTGCATGTCTATAGGCTTGTCAAAAACAGTAGATGGCATAAACTCCTCCATGGAGACAAAATCATGATTTTCGTCCATGGTCACCGTGAAAATCCAACTCCTCATCCAATCGTAAATAAAAAGCTTCCCTTCATAATACCGGGGAAATTTCACATCTGATTGCTCAAATAAATCAGGATAGTATACAGGCCCTGCCATGGCATTTCTTCCACCTTCTCTGAGTTCAGGGAACACCTCGGAAGTAGCATATGGATACCATATAAACGCAGGCTGAGCGGCTGGCAGCTCAACCAATCCTGTATTATTAGGAGAATTGTTTACTGGTTTGGCAGGATCATATTCAAAATTGCTCTCCTGTTTTTCAAAATCATAATGCCAATAGGCTTGATTATCTGCGATCAAATACGGCCATCCAAAAAACCCTGCTTCTTTTGCTTGATTGACTTCATCATAGCCTCTAGGTCCTCTTTTCAAACTGTCCTGATGTGCATCAGGTCCTACTTCCCCCCAATAAAGGTTACCATTTATTTGATCAACAGAAATACGGAAAGGGTTTCTATTGCCCATGACATAAATTTCTGGTTTTGTTTTTGGAGTTCCTTTCGGAAAAAGGTTTCCTTCGGGGATGGTGTAAGTACCATCTGCCTGTGGAGTAATCCTCAAAATCGCCCCTCTCAGATCGTTGGTGTTGGCTGAACTTCTTTGTGCGTCTACATTTCCAGGTCTACCTGCCCTTTCATCTATTGGATTGTAATTGTCAGACTCAAATGGCGTGGTATCATCTCCCAAGGACAGAAACAGATTACCTTTACTGTCAAATTCAATAGAGCCCCCGCTATGACAACAGCCGCGAAACTGGGGTATTTCCAGCATGATTATTTCTGATTCCATATCCACCATGTCATTGAGAAGCGTAAACCTCGAAAGGCGGTTGATATGATTGTCCCCAACAGGTGAATAATAAAGGTATATCCATTGGTTTGTCTCAAATCCTGGATCTTTGGCAAGTCCCAATAGTCCGTCCTCACTTTCATAGAAAACATCTATAAAACCAATATCTTTTGCACTGCCTTTCTCAGGCTCATACATTTTGATTTTGCCCTTTCTTTCTATAAAAATAATCCTCCCATCAGACAATACTTCAATCTCCATAGGCTCATCGAGTTTTTCAATCAAAGTGATCTTGGTGAATCTCGTTTCATCAGGCTTTTCATCAACAAATTTCTCAGGTTCCCGGCAAGACCAAACAGAAATTAACAGTAAAAGAAAGCAAAGGATAATGGTTGATTTAGATGGCATATTTCAATAGGTTATTTTTGGCCCATTTAAGGTAAAAAATTAAATGCCATTAAAACAAAAAAATCCCCTGCTGGACAGAGGATTTGATTAACGGAAAAGTTATTACCTTAAAATTTCAAGGACAATCCCAATAGTAATTGTTGAAATACAAAATCACCGTTACCTGTAAATACATCGTCTATCAAAACTGACTGCCCTTCCATTACTCTTTCATACCTCAGGTCTAAGCCAAGACTTCCGAAATTCAAGCCCACGCCAAATTGATAGCCGGCATTGTACTTATTGTAATCAAAGTCCCTCAAACCGTCCTGCATATAGTAGTGAAAAGTCGGACCTCCAAATACTGAAACCATTGAACCTAACAAATTTAAGCCTACCAGCACTGGAGCATCAAGCCTTTGGGTGGTGACTTTTGTATTGTTTATTTCTGATTGTATGTTGGTGTACCCCAGCTCTGGCCGAAGGTAAACAGGTCCTAAGTCAAGTTTTCCAAACACTCCTAAGTTATATCCAAGATTATCCCAAGGATTTCCCCAAATGGCTTGAGCATCTTTGAAGTATCTTCCGTTGGAGTTGTAATTCAAGCTTCCTTTGATTCCAAACCCGGAACCTACTTGGGCCTCAGCAGATCCCAAGAAGATGCACGAGAAGCCAAAAACGATTAAAATTGCTTTAAGGGTAGTCTTCATAATTTGTTGGTTTTGTTGGTAAAAACTTTAACTGAGTTCTCTCAAACCCATTTTAGATGAGTTAAAAATACTTCATATTATTAATTTAAGTTTTTCTAACATTGCTTGGCAGAACAGCAACATCTATTTTGGTGTTAACTATCGTAGGTGGAAGATGATAGCGTTTGATGAAATTATATAGGCATAAATAAATCAAATAATCTTCTCCCAACTAGGAATGCAATTATCTAAAACCATGCCCCAAAAAACAAATTAATCTTCAATTGGTAATACTTATATGAAAACAGCTAAAAAAATCTTCTTATTGGCAATTCTTCAGGTTTTATGTTTGAGCATAATTTCCTGTTCAAAAGCTGAAAACGGAAATTATCAGACGGAAAAAATACCGGTTGACTTAGAAAATTATCCCGGTAAAAAAGCATTGGCTACTTTTGCAGGTGGCTGCTTTTGGTGTATTGAAGCTCCATTTGAAGGAATAGACGGCGTACTTGCTGTAGTTTCGGGATATTCGGGTGGAAAAGAAAAAAATCCCACCTACGAAGATGTGGCTTCAGGAAAAACAAGCCATAGAGAAGCTGTACAGGTCACTTTTGATCCTGACGTGATCAGTTATTCGGAAATCTTGGACATTTTCTGGCAGCAGTTTGACCCTACAGATGATGGGGGCTCTTTTTATGACAGGGGATTTCAATATACTTCAGCAGTCTTTTTTCATGACAAAACACAAAAAGAAGTTGCTGAAAATTCAATCCAAAAACTTGACAAAGCGGGAATATTCGAAAAACCAATTGTTACTCCTGTGCTCAAATTCAGCAATTTTTATCCCGCAGAAGAATATCATCAGGATTACTACCAAAAGAATCCCTCTGAATACTATGCTTACCGTAAAGGTTCGGGAAGGGATGCTTTTATAGCCAAACATTGGCCTGACAAAAGCCAGGAAAAATACCAAAAGCCCTCAGATGCTGATTTGAAAAAGAACCTTACGACCTTACAGTACAATGTAACCATGCATGAAGAAACTGAAAGAGCATTTGACAATGCTTACAATGGCAATAAGGAAGAGGGAATCTATGTGTGCATTGTTTCAGGAGCTCCACTGTTTAGCTCCCATGACAAATACGAATCATATTCAGGATGGCCAAGTTTTACCAAGCCCATTGACGCAAGGCTTCTTGAGAAACCAATAGATACAGCTTACGGAATGACAAGAGTAGAAGTAAGAAGTAAATTAGGTGAATCACATGTCGGACATGTTTTTAATGATGGCCCAAATCCAACCAACCTCAGGTACTGTATGAATTCTGCAGCCATGAAGTTCATCAACAAAAAGGATATGGAGGCTGAAGGGTATGGCGACTGGCTTTGGGTTTTGGAAGATTAATTTTATGAATATCGGCTACATTGCTAAAAACATGACCTAAACGTTTTACAATTGTTGCGGAACCAATATCAATAAATATCTAATATCAACTAATATCTATTTAAATATATTAATCTTACTACTTACATACTGGTTCAATTACGAACTCACCGAAATATCAACCAATAATTTTGCGGAAGGTCAGGTTTATCCTGCCTCCGCTAATCTTTTTCCTCTTAGGCAACTGATGCTCCCAGTGGTGTTGGGTACTTCCTGACATCAACAGAAATGACCCATTTTGCAATGGAATATTGAGTTTGTCTGATTTACTGATATAATGTCTAAACTGAAAGTCTCTCACAGCACCGAAGCTTACAGACCCTATGGTTGGATTTTTACCCAACTCTTTTTCATTATCTCTATGCCATCCCATACTATCGACTCCATCGCGGTAATAATTGAGTAAAACATGGGTGAATTTAATTCTTGCAACCTCTTCAATTTTCAATTTGATCTCTAGCAATAAATCCGTCCAAGAGTTGGGCTCCATCATAATTCCTGAATAACCATAAGGTATTTGTGGATCTCCATATAGAGCCGTTAAGCGGGGTTGCATTACTTTTTTTCCAAAGATCATAATCGGTTCTTGCTTCCATTGGATCTCATCTTTCAGTCTTTCAAAAATTGTAAACCCTTGATCCTCCCCAATAAAATCAGGATAGTAATAGAGTTCGCCATCATAAGGGAGAAGGTTTTGCTGGAATGAGATCGGAAATAAATTCATAGCTCTAAAACTACAAATTAGGCACTAAGTTTGGAATATCTGAGATTACCTTTGGTTTATTCGCAGTATAATAGCAAATTCAATGAGCATAAAAACCAAGACAATTTTTAACCATCCTTATTCTTAATTCATATGAAAAAATTTGTAAAAATAGGCCTTGCAGTCCTTATAGTATTCTTGGCAGGTTTTATTTACTGGAACTATTTCTTCGTCTTTAGTGAAGGGATAAAGGGAGGTAGTTTGAATTACTTCGAAAAAAAGGGGATCGTATTCAAAACTTATGAGGGCAGATTGGTTCAGGATGGATTTCAGAGCCCTCAGGCAGGAGCCCTGCAGAGCAACGAGTTTCGGTTCAGTGCCATCGGAGATGAAGTGGCCCAACAATTGGAAAGGGCTAGTGGTAAATTTGTAGAACTACGGTATAAGGAATATTTGGGTAAACTTCCATGGAGAGGAGCCAGCAAATATGTAGTCTATGAAGTGGTCGAAATAGACAACGCCGCACCGAAGAGAAATAATGAAATACCAGCCACAACCAATTAAAACAATAAAAGGCAATCCTTGCAGATTGCCTTTTTTGATCACTTTGCCCAGTAATCAACTACCAGTACTTTGTCCAGATGAGGCCCAAGCACTGCACCAAAAGCCTTGTGGTCAGGATGAGGCAGGTATGCGTCTCTGTCTTCTTCAGAAGCAAAAGTCAGAAAAAAACAATGGGTAAATCCTTGATCAAGACCTTCAGGACTATTATTGGTTCCCCACTCTATTGCTTTGATTTCATCAATTTTGTCCGGAAGTTCCAAAAAAGCATCTACTACAGTTTGGATGTCTTCCTCTGAAGTTTCATCCTTAAACTTGAAAAGCACTACGTGCCTAAGGGCATTGTCCATTTTTACTATTTCTTTTTCGATAATTTTTTCTTCCTTCATTTCAGAAGGTTGGCAGGCAGTCATTAAAACAGCGAGTCCTGCATAAAGCGCTAATTTCCTCATTTCATGTTTTGATAGGTTTGGGAAGCAAATTGCAAAAATATCAGAAGAGGATTTGACCGCTTGTACAATTTTCGATAAGCGAGTGCTAAAAAACACGAAATTAAATCCCTTACTCGCTTTAGCGGATAGATAGATCAATAAACTATAAAGCCATGACCATGCCCTGTTTTAATAAATCCATTGAATTCTATATTTCCTCATTTTTTCTCATGCTGTCGGTTTTTGTCTCAGTATCAGCTTTTTCACAAAATCTACAACTTGAAGGACTTCAAGAAGAAGTTGAAGTGATAAGAGATCAAAACGGCATCAACCATATTTATGCCCAAAATGAACATGACCTCTTTTTTTCCCAAGGATATTTGGCAGCAAAAGATCGCCTATTCCAGTTTGAGGTTTGGCGAAGAAGGGCTACCGGTACTGCTGCAGAAATTTTAGGTCCAAAAGAAGTGGATAGAGACAAAGGCCTGAGGTTATTCAAGTTTCGTGGAGATAAAAAGACCGAACTTTCTCACTATCATCCCAATGGAGAACTGATCGTGGATGCTTTTGTAAAAGGAATCAATGCCCACATAAAAGAAGTAAGGGAGCAACCTGAATTGTTGCCTTTTGAATTCAAAGCATTGGATATATTGCCGGAATATTGGACTTGGGAAGTGGTGATCTCAAGACATCAAGGGCTTCTGGAAAATGTCCAAGATGAACTTAAATATGCCAGAGTAGTCAGTAGTTTGGGTCCCAAACTTGCCAAGAAACTATATTACTTCCATCCAAATGAACCTGATCTTACCTTACCTGATGGGATCCCTCAAGAGTTATTGTTCAAGGATCTTTTATCCCCATATGATGCTTTTAGAAAAGGATTAGAATTCCATCCAGAGGATATCATTACCGCATTCAGAAATACAGATGAGGATTTCTCCAAAAAATTGGCTGTTCAGCAATCTGAATCGGAAAGCCATCAAGTCTTTGAGAAGTTTGACATTGGAAGCAATAACTGGATTCTTTCAGGAAAGAAAACGGCAAGCGGCTTTCCTGTTATGGCCAATGACCCGCACCGCCTACATGCAGTTCCCTCGTTGAGGTATTGGGTTCACCTGCATGCGCCGGGATGGAATGTGATTGGAGCAGGAGAACCCACTATTCCGGGGGTTTCGATCGGCCACAATGGCCAAGGGGCATGGGGACTGACAATCTTTGAAACTGACAACGAAGACATGCGGGTTTATGATATCCATCCAGAAAATCCCCATAGGTATTTTTATAAAGGCCAATGGAAAGACATGCTTCAAATCCAAGACACCATAAAGGTCAAAGGGAAAAAGGATGAAATTGTCACACATTACTACACTGTTCATGGACCAGTCACATTCATAGATGAAGAATTGAAAAAGGCTGTTGCTGTTGAATGTGCGTGGCTAGAACCAGGAGGAGCGCCATACTTAGCCAGCTTGAGAATGGACCAAAGCCAAAGTTGGGAGGAATTCAGAGAAGCATGCTCTTATAACCATATTCCAGCGGAAAATATGATCTGGGCAGACAAAGACGGAAACATCGGTTGGCAAGCCACGGGTATCACTCCCCTTAGAAAAAATCACTCTGGCCTGCTACCCTCGCTAGGCGATGGCAGCATGGATTGGGAGGGTTATTTACCTATTAAAGACAGGCCAAATCTTACCAATCCATCTACTGGAGTATTTGCTTCAGCCAATGAAAATGTAACTCCAACTGATTACCCTTTGCCACATGCTATTGGATATGAGTGGGCAGATGCTTTTAGAGGCATACGCGTAAGAGAGGTCCTCCACCAAGATAAAAAGTTTACTCTCGAAGAAATGGGGGATTTGCAAAATGACTACCTGGCTATTCCTGCAAGAGAAATGGTCCCATTTCTCTTGGATTTGAGCTTTCAGGAAACCGAACTCAATCAAGCGCAGGAAAGGCTGAAGGGATGGGATTTTCGCCTTGAACCTAATAGTATTCCGGCAGGTATTTATATCATGTGGGAAAGAAAACTCAGGGAGCATTTCAAAAATGCCATCGTACCGGAAGAAGTCCATCAAGACTTCGGGGCATTGAGAATGACTCGGGTAATCCAATGGACAGAAGACCCTGAATTGATTTTTGAATCCAACGGGCACAAACAAAGAGACGAAATTCTAAAAGAAAGTTTCAGGGAAGCCATCAGCGAGCTAAGGAAAAAACACGGGGATGATCAAAGCAAATGGCAATATGGACAAGCTAATTATAAGCATGCATGGCATCGTCATCCGCTTAGTGCTTCATTATCCAAGGAATGGCAAGAAAAACTGGATATGGGACCTGTTCCAAGAGGAGGATACAGCTTCACTCCTGCTGCCAATGCTTATGGAAACAACAATACCTCAGGCGCTTCATTCAGGATAATCGTAGATACTGGAGATTGGGAAAAAACCAAGGGAATCAATACTCCCGGACAATCAGGCAATCCGGAAAGTCCTTTTTACAACAACCTTTTTTCAAAATGGGCTGCTGATGAATATTTCACAGTTCCGTATTCAAAAGAAAAGGTGCTCGAAAGTGCTTTTGAGAAAACCCAACTTCAACCTAAGTAATAAAAAAACCAGCTTGGAATGTTCCAAGCTGGTTTTTTTTGATATCAGGTTATACCAACTCAAATGGCCAACGCATAACACCACCTTGCAAATTAAAGGTTTGTTCGAAACCCATATCCGCCATTACATCACAAGCCTGTCCACTTCTGTTGCCACTTCTACAATAGATGTAGTATTTCTTCTCTTTCGGTAAGTTCATCAGTTGGGCTTGAAAACCTTTTCCCATAAGGTCAATGTTTCTAGCGCCTTTTATTTTTTCAGATTGAAATTCACCGGCTGTTCTCACATCAATGATTACTGCATCCTTCGCAGTCATTCCTGTCTTAAATTCCTCAGCTTTGAGGTCTGTATATTTTTTTGGTTTTGTTCTAAAGAAATCAAACATGGTTTTTGGTTTTGTCTGATACAAATGTAGTATGTGGCTTAGTCAAAGAAAGTAACCAAACTCACATAGGGGTTGAAATAGAAATACGATAGAAATCGAAGTGTAACGTAGATCCCGAGAACGAAGAGAATCGGGATAAAATTGAAATTATACGCTTTTTGAATTCAATTCAGCTAATCACTTCAAGAGGTGATAAAGAATGAAAGTCTGTTCAGTAGCACTTATGAAATGATGGAGGTAAGATGAATTTTCAAACCTTAAGTTTACCTTGTTGATTTTCAGAATACTCAGCATATTTAGCTAAGGCTTTTAATATCACTATCCTAATAAAAAGTACAGCTGGTATTCCATGATACAAAAAGTCAAACCAATCCAAAGCCCCCATACCATTCGCACCACCTAAAATCCACCGGATTTTTCCTACCAAATGTGGCTCAGGATAAAACGGGGCCAAGGCCAACAACAAAAACAAGAAATGTATAAATTTCCAATCAGGCGCTTTCTTTTTCATTACTGTATTCTTTATTGTTAACGGGAGATTTTTCAATTTTTTGACTTCCGGCATCTCTATTTTTCACTTTCACAAAAGGATAGCTTACCTGCTGCCAAAAAGTCTTTGGGAAATCTTCCATACCATCAAAACCAAGAGGTTCATCTCTTCCTTCATTTGGGATATAATTGGTTCCAAAAAGGTAATCCCAAATACTCAAGGTGATACCGTAATTTACTCCATATTTCCTATCTTTTGGCAATGCCTTGACATGGTGCCAAAGGTGCATGATGGGATTATTCAAAATATATTTCAAAGGACCATAGGTAAGTCTCAGGTTAGCATGGTTCAAATGACCTATCGTAGTGGTGAAAATATGCACGATAAAGAAATCCTCAAGACCAAAACCTATCATGGCCAAAGGAATATATTGTACTGTTTTGTAGATGATTGTTTCCATCCAGTGGAACCTCAAGTGAGCCGCGAAACCCATTTGCTCTACTGAATGATGTACTTTATGAAATTCCCACAAAGCCGGAACCCTATGCAGCATTACATGTACATTCCATTGAATAAAATCCGCCAAAATAAACAGCAATAAAAACTGCGACCACCTAGGCCAAGTGTCAATGTGTAGGGCAACTGTATTTTCCACACCAAACAAGCCCAGAAAATCATTAAAGACTTCTACAGCTACATTAGAAATGGCATTGTATGCAATCAGGGAAAATAAGAAATAGTTGAAAAACATATAGAATCCATCCAACCAGAAGTCTTTTCTGAAAATAGCCTGATCTTTCCTCCAAGGTACAAAGATCTCCAATAGCCATACAGCAATAGACATTCCCAGCAACCACCAAAAATAGTTGTGCCAAGAGGGGTAGAACATCTCGTTTACGAGGTAATGAAAATACCCGTAGTACGAATCAGAGATGATTTTTAAATATTTTTCAAAATCCATACAATAAATTTTTATAAAGAAAAGGGACAATTACACAATTGCCCCATTTCAATACTCCCATAAACCACAACTAATCGTCACCTGTCTCCAGGCAACATTTTATCAAGTTCCCTAAAAAGGATTATTTACAACATATTACTAAAGGATAGACCTATCAAGTATATTACTGATAATGGCTGTTAATCAATTCTAACGGCCGATATCACAATTTGTCTTCCTTAATAATTCAAAAGTAAACAGACCTAATTATATATTTTGTGACCAATGTTACATTGAAAACTGATTAGCGTCATTCCGGTTCAAATTCCAGCCAAAGTTGTTTCCCAAAATGCAATCGCTCCTCCTCAACGTTCAAGTTAGAAAGCCCCAGACCAAAGAGTCTAACAGGAGCTTTTAACTCCTCTTGGTCAAGCAATTCCATGACAGTGTCCCATATTTTACTTTCATTGGGATACTGTTCAAAGGTCTTACTCCTTGTATGAATAGTGAAATCATGGTATTTAATCTTTAGGGTAACGGTCCTTCCATTTATACCTGATTTTTTTACTCTTCTTTTCAACTCTTCAAAAATTTCCAAAAGCGCAGGCAACCACTCTTCTTTCTTTTTTAAGTCCTGCGAAAATGTATTTTCTGCACTCAGCGACTTTCGTATCCTGTTGGGTTGTACCTCAGATAAATGAATCCCTCTTACAATATTGTAAAAGTGGAGTCCTGATTTTCCAAATCGCTTCGTGAGAAATTGTAGGGAAAACTGTTTTAGATCATGCCCATTGTGTATGCCTAGTGATTTCATTTTTTCGGCCGTAACCTTACCTATTCCAAAAAACCTTTCGATTGGGAGTTTTTCCAAAAACACTTCTGCATCTTTTGGAAGTATTACTGCCTGACCATTGGGTTTGTTGATATCAGAAGCAGTTTTTGCCAAAAATTTATTGTATGAAATACCTGCAGAAGCATTTAACCCTACTTCTTCTTTTATCCTTTTTCTGATTTCTTTGGCTATCAAAGTAGCAGATGGATTGCCGACTTTGTTTTCTGTGACATCTAAAAATGCCTCATCCAATGACAAGGGTTCTACCAGGTCGGTAAATTCAAAGAAAATAGCCCTTATTTGTTGAGAAAGTTCTTTGTACCGCTCAAACCTTGGCTTTACAAATACCAAGTGCGGACACTTTAGAGCAGCCATTTTTCCAGACATTGCAGAGCGCACACCATATTTCCTTGCTTCATACGAAGCGGCTGCCACTACTCCCCTCTCTCTATTGCCTCCCACAGCCAAAGGTTTCCCAATTAGTTCAGGATAATCCATCTGCTCCACAGAAGCATAAAATGCGTCCATATCCACATGGATGATTTTCCTGATTTTGTCCATTTATTTACCTTCCAAAATTTCTAAAATGGCGGAGGCCTTTAACAGGCATTCCTTATACTCGTAGGCGGGATCTGCATCGTAAGTAATGGCAGAACCCACTGCAAAATAACCCTTACCTGATTCTTTATCATATAAGATACTTCTGATCACTACATTCAGGTCAAAATCTCCATTTGATTCAAATAAACCAAAACTTCCTGAAAACCAACCTCTTTTGAAATTCTCATAACATTCTATCAGCTCCATGCATTTGATTTTTGGAGCGCCGGTCATGCTACCCATTGGGAATGTGGCATGGATAAGGTCCAATAGCCCTAAGTTATCCTGAATTTGAGAGGATACTGTCGAAATCATCTGATGTACTCTTGGAAAAGAGTAAATCCCAAACAATTCCTCTACTTGAACTGAACCAGTCTCTGAGATTTTTGACATATCATTACGCATCAAGTCCACTATCATCAGGTTTTCTGCACGCTCCTTCTCTGATCCTAGCAATTGTTCTTTGAGGCTTTCATCTTCCTCGGGACTTGCCCCTCTCTTTATTGTACCTTTTATCGGTTGGGCTATTAATTTTTTACCCATTTTCTTAATAAAACGCTCCGGTGAAGCCGAAAGCAGGTATTTTCCTCCTGATTTAAACATACCGGAAAAAGGCATTGGAGATTTTTGCATCAGGTCCAAAAACCCATTGATAGGATTCCATTGTGTTTCTTCAAACGAAAAACTTATGCAATAATTTAACTCATATATATCCCCTTCCCGGATATGATTTTGAATTTTCTTTACATTATCCTGATAACTCTCGGCTGTATCAAGACCTTTTACTTTTACCTCGGGATTGGGTTCCTCCTTATATTCAAAATTCAGAAATGAAGTGATAAATTCTTCACAAGCTTCGCCTTTGAAATTGAGGTGTTGATCCCCTACTTCAATACTTAATTCAGGTTTAAAAAAAACAGCTGATTCCAAATCAATCAAAGCTTTATTTTGACTTGAAAGCCTTTCGATGTTGTTTTTATAATCGTAACCTATCAAGGCCACAAGGTCAGAAGTATTGTAGTGTAAAGCTGCTTCTTCCATAGAGAGCGATGAAAAAGCTCCAAAAGCGGTATTTGGAAAGGTCCCGTAGGGATATTTGAAGTGATTGCCCGTATGATAACTAAAGTGCGGAAAAGTAAAATCCAGCCAGCCAAGCAATCTTGGTTCCCAATCCTTGGGTTTGGTAATACATCTTGCAGTATTGTTTGCCATGGAACAAAATTAATGGAAAGGCATAAAAAAAGAGGAAACCTAATGATTTCCTCTTTACAATTATTTGGTAATTTATCTTATTGGTTTGCTTTGATATCAAACTCAACACTTACAGTGTTATAGATAAATTGATCTTTGGCTTTGTCAGTTGCAGAACTTTCATCACCATACATCAATCCCCAGTTAGTTCTGTCGATATTAAAACCAGCTTTTGCAGTTACACCACCATTGCTCACATCTACTACAGCAGGGAACTTAATGTTTTTGGTTGTACCTCTCATTGTTAGGTTTCCAGAAATCCAATGTGTTGGGCTGCCTTGAGCAAGTTCTGAATCTTTTTTCGGAGTGTTGTCAGTTTCAAACTCATCGTTGTCTTCGATTTCACCAGCTGAAAAAGGTTCTACTTTAGTAAGTTCAAAAGTAGCTTCCGGATGGTTTGCTGCATCAAAGAAATCATCAGACTGCAAGTGACCGCTAAGCTTACCATAATTTTCAGACCCTTTTTCAAGATCTTCAATTTCAAGAGCAGTAATGTCAAATACAAACTTTGCTCCAGTCAAAGACTCACCTTCTACCATTACTTCACCTGTTTTCATAGGGATGTAACCATAGTGCTGACCAGAAGGCTTATATCCTCTCCAGTTGATTTTGCTGGTAGAAGCATCTACAGAAAGCGTCATACCTGAAGCTTCTCCAACTTCTTCTGCTTCCCTAGTTTCTACTGTATTTCCACCTGGTCCACAAGCGACAATCATTAAGGCTGATGCCAAGAACAAACCTGTTTGTTGCAATAATTTCATAATTTTAAAATGTTTTGTTTCGGTATTAAATGTATGTACACGAAAACCATTTAGTTTGAAAAAAGTTCATGCTTTGGAGAAAAAAAATATCTTTGAGTAAAAATAGACGAGTTTAATTGAAAAAATCATACCTATGGCATTGATAAAGAGCGTGAGAGGATTCGATCCTAAATTTGGAGAAAAATGTTGGTTTGCTGAGAATGCAACCATCGTAGGTGATGTAGTGATGGGCAATAAATGCACTGTTTGGTTCAATGCTGTCATCCGAGGAGACGTTCACCAAATCAGGATTGGAAATGAAACCAATATCCAAGATGGTGCGGTGATACATGGCACATACCAAAAATCAGGTACATATATAGGAGATAGGGTTTCGATTGCTCACAATGCAGTAGTACACGGTTGCACCATTCACGACAATGTACTGGTCGGCATGGGTGCAATCATCATGGATAATGCCATCATACACTCTGGGGCAGTGATAGCGGCTGGGGCAATTGTACTGGCAGGCACCATAGTAGAGGCCAACAGCATTTATGCAGGTATGCCAGCAAAAAAAATAAAAAATACAGGACCCGAAATGTTGGAAGTAATAAGGAGAACTGCTGATAACTATCCCAAATATTCAGAATGGTTTGAATAACCTTTAAATATTTTTAATAATCGGTCAAATCCAATTATCAGAAAATTTCTTACTACTATTTTTGACGAAGGGCAAAAGGTTTTTGCAATCCATAAACTTATTCTTTAACTTAACTGAAAGTAAAAAGTGATTTTTATACCAAACCCATCTTAACCTGTTATCAATCATTTATTTGGACCAGTAACAGTTTTTCTAAAACGGCGTTTCGAATGGAGACGCTTCAGATATATCACAAAAAAATATAGCTCTTTGGTAAGTACCATCTACTAGTACACCAAAGATTTTATTTTTAAACAAATTAATATTTATGAAGGAAGAATATTTCAAATGGTATTCACATTACCTCAATAGAGATGTACAGACACTTGTTTTTGGACATAAAGGTTATCCTGTAGTATTGTTCCCAACCTCTATGGGTTCATTTCATGAAAACAAAGATATGGGTTTAATAGAGTCAGCTAAATGGTACCTAGATCAAGGTCTGATTCAAATATTCTGTCCGGAAAGTAATGACAGGGATAGCTTTTATAACAAAAACATTCACCCGCATCAAAGGATACAGAACCATGTTGCTTACGACAAAATGATTTGTCATGAAGTGGTAGAGCGTATAAGACTGAATACCAATGTGGGCAAGGTAGCAATGGCAGGTTGTAGCTTTGGTGGGTACCACGCGGCTAATTTTGCATTCAGACACCCTGGATATGTCAGCCATATGTTTTCAATGTCAGGAGCTTACGAAATCAGAAACTTCATGGATGGCTACAACCACAATGATATTTTCTACAATTCTCCTTTAGAATACTTACCTGGACTTCACGATCAGGAATTATGGAAAATGGATATTGTCCTTGGGACCTCCAACTGGGACATCTGTTTTGACGCCAACATCAAGCTTTCTGATACCCTCGAAGGAAAAGGCCTCAGGCATTGGCTGGACGTGAGGAAAGACCGTCAGCATGACTGGCCCGTCTGGAAAGAAATGTTTCCACACTATTTATCAAGAATAAAATTCAATTAACCAATACCAACCATTTATGAAAAAGATAGGAATCCTATTTGGCATGGAAGATACATACCCCCATGCTTTTGTCGAAAGAGTAAACGAAATGAATGAAAAAGGCATCATTGCGGAGCCTGTTACGATTGATAAAGTGGTTCAAAATGAACTTACTGATTACGCAGTAATCATAGACAGGATTTCCCAAGATGTACCTTTTTACCGCGCTTACCTGAAAAATGCCGCCTTGACAGGCACAGCTGTTATCAACAACCCGTTTTGGTGGTCTGCAGATGACAAATTCTTTAATAATGCTCTTGCAGACCAACTCGGAGTACCACTTCCAAACACTGTAATCCTTCCTTCGGCTGAGCATCCAACCGACACGACAGCCAAGTCTTTTAGAAACTTAAAGATGCCTTTGGACTGGGAAGCCATATTTGAATATGTAGGTTTCCCTGCTTACATGAAGCCTTATGCAGGTGGCGGTTGGAAAAATGTCTACAGACTTGAAAACAAAGAGGAATTTTTCAGCAAACATAGGGAAACTGGTCAATTGGTCATGTTGCTTCAAGAGGAAATAGTCTTTGAGGAGTATTTCAGGGTCTATTGCCTTGGTGGAAAAGCGGTCCGTATCATGCAGTATGAACCTAGGAACCCGCACCATCTCAGGTATGTAATAGATGGGCCTCCAGCTTCCAAAAAACTCTTGAAGACTGTAAAGGACTACACAATCAAGCTTTGTCAGGGTTTGGGGTATGACTTCAATACTGTAGAATTTGCAGTGAAAGATGGCATTCCGTATGCCATTGATTTTGGCAATCCTGCACCAGATGCCGACATCAATTCTGTGGGCCAAGCCAACTTTGATTGGGTGGTAGAAGAGTCAGCAAAAATGGCAATTGCCTACGCAAAAGCCCAAAAACCCGGTAAAATCAATTTGAGCTGGGGAACATTTATGAAGGATGCTGTAAGTATGGCTAAAAGATTTTAGTATGAAAAAACTTCCTGTTTTCACCCTTGGTGTAGAAGAAGAGTACCAGATTATAGATCCTAAGACCCGAGACTTGCGCTCCCACATGTCCAAAATAGTAGATGGAGCCAAAATCATTCTCAGGGAACAGGTAAAAGCTGAGATGCATCAATCTGTAGTAGAAGTAGGTACCAACATCTGTCAAAATGTAGAAGATGCCAGAAAAGAAGTTTCTTTTCTAAGAAGAAAAATTTTGGACCTTGCCGGAGATCAAAACCTCATCGTGGGAGCTGCGGGAACCCATCCTTTTTCCAAATGGCAAGAGCAGCCAATCACCGACGATCCTCGGTATGATAATATCATCAAGGAACTTCAGGATACGGCTCGATCAAATTTGATTTTTGGCCTTCATGTGCATGTCGGCATAGAAAACCGGGAAGTGGCGCTGCACATCATGAATCAGGCCTGCTATTTCTTGCCTCATATTTATGCATTGTCAACAAACTCACCTTTTTGGGAAGGTAGGGACACGGGATTTAAAGCATATAGAGCTCATATATTTGCCAAATTCCCCAGGACAGGCCTACCTGAGTATTTCGACTCTGTACAATCTTATGATAATTTCCTTGAGACCCTAGTCAAAACCAACTGCATAGACAATCCAAAGAAAATCTGGTGGGATTTAAGGATGCACCCGTTTTTCTCTACTATCGAATTCAGGATCTGTGACATGTGTCTGACAGTAGATGAAACCATGTGTATAGTGGCCTTGATTCAGGCAGTTGTAGCCAAGCTCTACAAAATGCACATGATGAATACGAGTTTCAATGTCTACCGGATAGCTCTTATCAGGGAAAATAAATTCAGAGCTGCTCGATACGGTACTGAGGGAATGATGATAGACTTTGGTCAGAAAAAAGAAGTTGAATATAAAGACCTCATGTTGGAGTTATTGGATTTTGTCGATGATGTAGTAGATGAATTGGGGAGCCGCGGAGAAATCAATTTCATCCACAAGATATTGGCAGAAGGAACAGGAGCTGACAAACAGAAAAAAATCTTCGAAGAAACCAATGACTTGGTGAAAGTAGTTGATTTTATTACCGGTGAGTTTACCAAAGGTATTTGATGTTTTAAAAAGTGTAACTCATTAATTTGAAGAAGGCAAAATAGAATTCAGTGCAGAATATAAAGTGGTAGATTTATTGATATCCACTATCTTGCGCGCTTATTCAAAAATATCATGCAGGAAAAAATCAAAGTGGCCATTTTGGACATGTATGACGGAGAACCCAATCAGGGTATGAGGTGCATTCATGATATCATCAATAGATTTTCAGAAGACCTTACTTTCAATGTCTACGATGTGAGGGGAAAAGCAGATCTCCCCGACATGCAGGAGTACAACCTCTATGTGGCTACGGGTGGGCCGGGCAATCCTTTGGAAGGAGATGGTAATTGGGAAGTGAAATTCTCCCAGTTTCTTGATCAGTTATGGGAATGGAACCTCACCTCCGAAAGAAAAAAATACATCTTATTCATTTGTCACTCATACCAAATGGCCGTCAAGCACTTTGGATTGGCAGAAATTACCAAAAGAAAGTCAACCTCCTTTGGTGTCATGACGATTCATAAGACAGATGCAGGAATGGGTGATCCCCTGTTTGAAGGTTTAGAAAACCCTTTCTGGGCGGTAGATTCCAGAGATTATCAGGTAATAAAACCACACCTAAAGAAATTCAGGACTATGGGAGCCAAAATGATCGCAATGGAAAAAATCAGAAGCCATGTGGAATACGAAAGGGCTATTATGGCGGTGAGATTCTCCCCGGAAATGGTAGGAACCCAATTCCATCCTGAAGCAGATCCTGTAAGCTTCCTCAATCATTTGAAGAAAAAAGAAATTAGGGATAAACTGGTCGAGTCCAAAGGCAAAGCCAAGTATAGAACTATGTTGGAAAGATTGGTAGATGAAAATACAATTTACAAAACCAATGAAACCCTTATTCCTAATTTTTTACAACAGTCTATCGCAAAAATAAGGCAAGAACAAGGGGTTTTACTTACTTAAATGATATGATATCAGAATTTAGAAAAAGGTTCAATGAGCTATACAGCAAGGAAATTTATACAGATTTCCTTGCTGATATTACTTCAGACTTCGATTATTTGCCTACGTTTCGAATAGCGGAAACTCCTTTTTTTATACCCAAAGAATTAAAAGAAAAACTACTTGAGGGAAGCCAACAGGTAATTGACTTTATCAAAAAGGATGACTTTAACCAAATTACCCAAAAATCACTTTTGGTAAATTCCAACGTCCCTAATCAGGATGCACATACACAGTTCTTGGCGATTGATTTCGGTATTTGCGAAGAAAATGGTGAACTGATGCCAAAATTAATTGAAGTTCAGGGTTTTCCTTCAGTCTTTAATTTTCAGTACAACCTTTTTCAGAAATTCAAAAATCACTATCCTTTCCTCTCCGAACTGACTCCATATTTCAATGGAATGGATGAGGCTGACTACTTATCTAAACTCCGAGAAACTATCCTCAATGGCTATGATCCTAAAGAGGTTATTTTGCTCGAAATAGAACCAGAAAAACAGAATACGAAGATTGATTTTTACTATTGTAACAAAGACCTTGATATCCCTATATGCTGTGTCACAGAAATCATCAAAAAAGGTGATCAATTGTTTTACAAGTCCAAAGACGGTGAAGAAATACAAATCAAAAGAATCTACAATAGGGTGATTTTTGATGAGTTGGAGTTAAGAGGAGACCTTAATCTTAACTTCAGTTTTATGGAAAAATTAGATGTGGAATGGGCTGGACACCCAAACTGGTTTTTCAGGATTTCCAAGTTTATATTGCCATATTTGAAAGGTCCCTATTTTATAGAATCCAAATTGCTAAGCGAGCTGGATGAGATTCCGGAAGATTTGGAAAATTACGTACTGAAGCCACTTTTTTCTTTTTCGGGAAGTGGGGTTATTTTTCACGTAAAGAGAGAAGATGTGGAAAACGTAAAAGAAAAGGATTTATATATTTTACAAAAAAAGGCTCATTATTCGCCTGTATTGCAAGCTCAAGACGGAAAAGTGAAAGTAGAAGTACGCATATTGGCGGTGTGGCCGGAAAAGGATGAATCCCCTACCCTAATGGGCAACCTAGTGAGATTAAGCAGAGGAGAAATGATTGGTGTCAAGTTCAATAAAGACAAAGATTGGGTTGGCGGTACTTTAGGTCTATTCGAAAAGTCATAAAAAAAGCCCATCAAAATTGATGGGCTTTCACTTAGTCAAAAGTTATTTATTTCTTTTTTCCTGATCTTCCTGAGGCTGCATCCAAGCTGGTCTAGCTTCTTTTTCCTCGAGTTTCACTAATTTACCATCTTCAAAAGTAGCCAGGACAAAGAACCTTTCTCCTCTATCTACCCTGTAGACAGTTTTCCCATTATCCAGGGTATTGATCACAGCATCTCTATTTTGCCTTAGAAACCTATTTTCTGTCATACCCTTTTTAAATTCCGGACGTGGAAGAAAAATTCCACAAGAACCCAACATTAATAAAGTCGCGATAAAAACAATTCCTCTTTTCATAATTTTATTTTTAATTCCATTCAAAAAGCTTCAAAAACTTTGCCATAATATTTTTAGTTGATGCTTAGGCAATTAGACTTTTATCCTGTTTAATATTAGTCAGCTCATTTGGAAGAAAACAATTTTGCTTTACCTTTGTGGACTAGCGGCACGACCAGCTCCTGCTGAATCCCCCAGGTCCGGAAGGAAGCAAGGGTAAGCAGTCGTAGCGGTGCGATGCCGCTTCTTTTTTTACCTTTCGTTTTTTCATCCTTCCAATTCCCCAATATTCGCTTAACTTTGTTTCTAACATCAAAAAACCTTTTAAGCATGAAATTCTTTATAGACACAGCCAACCTAGACGAAATCAAAGAAGCATACGATCTGGGAGTGCTAGACGGTGTAACAACCAACCCTTCCCTTATGGCTAAAGAAGGCATCAGCGGAGACGAAAAAGTAAGGGCTCATTACAAGGCTATTTGCGACATCGTAGATGACAACGTGAGTGCTGAAGTAATTGCCACCGATTTTGACGGTATGATCAAAGAAGGGAAAGAACTTGCCAAAATCGATAACAAAATCGTGGTGAAGGTCCCAATGACCAAGGATGGCGTAAAAGCTATCAAATACTTTCACAACGAAGGCATAAGAACTAACTGTACTTTGGTATTTTCCTCAGGTCAGGCAATTCTTGCCGCAAAAGCGGGTGCCACATTTGTTTCTCCTTTTATCGGAAGATTAGATGACATCTCTTATGATGGCTTGGAGCTTATCGAGCAGATAGTTCACATATACGACAACTACGGATACGCCACTCAGGTATTGGCAGCTTCTGTGAGACACTCAATGCACCTTATCAAGTGTGCTGAACTTGGAGCAGATGTAGTTACATGTCCATTGAAAGTAATTACAGGCTTATTAAAGCATCCACTGACTGACTCAGGTTTGGCTCAGTTTCTTGCAGACCATGCCAAGGCTGCAGGCAAATAAAAATTCTAATCCAAAACCGTGGTAATTGTACTTCGGTTTTGGATTATTATCTTCCAGCTAAAACAATTTGCCTAAATCTAGGTAATACCACAAATCAACCAACGTTAAGATTTTTTACCATGTATATTATAAAAGTAAAAGGTAAAGCTAAAATTCCAGATTATATTCAGATAAGGGATCTCAACTTTGTATTGGTCGCCTATTTCAGAGCAGACAGACCTATGAAAAATGTGGAGAAATTTGGTTTGGAAGGAAAAGAAAAAGAGCTGGAGGAGTTGATCAGCAAACTGCCATTTGGAAAACTCCAAAAACTTGAACTCTAATTATGGATTTAGGAAATCAGGCAATCATCAAAGTCTCCAATGCCCATATATTTCAGGGTAATGATGCTGTGCTTCAAAATGTGGAGTTTACTATAGAGCAAGATGAGTTTGTATTCCTCATCGGACGCACTGGAAGTGGGAAAAGCTCATTACTCAAGACGCTTTATGCTGATCTCGCACTTAAGATGGGAGAAGCAGAAATTGTGGGTTTTAACTTAGAAAAAATCAAAACTAAAGAAATCCCCTTTCTACGTAGAAAACTAGGCATTGTCTTTCAGGACTTTCAATTGTTTCCAGATAGAACCGTCGCTGAAAATCTCTTTTTTGTCATGAAAGCTACTGGCTGGAAAGATAAATCAAAGATGAATAACCGAATGATTGAAGTTTTACTCAGAGTAGGTTTGGCTGATGCTTCCACAAAAATGCCTCACCAACTCTCCGGAGGAGAACAACAGAGAGTAGTGATAGCCCGAGCATTGATCAATCAGCCCTCTATCCTACTCGCAGATGAGCCTACTGGAAATTTGGATCCGGATGTAGCCGATGGGATTTTCAGACTCTTTCAAGAAATCAATAAAGAAGGCACTGCCATTTTGATGGCCACACACAACCATGATCTTTTGAGAAAATATCCTTATAGGGTGCTCAAATGTGAAAAAGGAAAATTATTGGACAGCAAAACTGCCGATATCAGCATCAACACCTCTTTTTAATAGAGGTGTTTTTTTTGATTTTGCTATTCGTTTTTTGTAGAATTAAAGGAAAATAAAACCTGTTTGCCAGATTTAAGGTTTACATAAATATCATTCGATTATATTATGAAAAATTCAATCAAACTCATACTCAACTTTATCATAGTAGCATTTATCGCTTTTGCCTGTCAGGAAAAAGAAGATCCCGTTGATGTTGATGACGAAATTGTTGTTTCCAAGAACGGAGAAATAAATCAATGGATTCAAAGATTGATGGATCAAGGGTATTATTGGTTGGAAGACATGAAAAATCCAATTGATATCAATTCGGATCCTGAAGATTATTTTGAGGCATTATTGTTCAGGCCAACAGATAGGTATTCTGAAATTTTCCCTAACTACGATGTGATTGCCAATAGTTTACAAGGGATCAGAAGACAAGCGGGCTATGAGTTTCTCTTGGCCAGAGAAAGTCAAAACAATGAAAATGTTCTGGCCTTTATCTCTTATGTCAAAAATGGAAGCCCTGCCAAAGACGCCGGACTCAGAAGAGGAGACGTTATCACACAAATCAACGGATCTACACTTAACCTGTCAAATTTTCAAACTTTGCTCAGGACTATTTCAGATAGTCATACTTTAAGCTATCTAAGATTTAATGAAGAAGAGGACCAATACGAGCCGCAACCTGAGGTTAGTCTTCAAACTATCCAGTTATCCGAAAACCCGAATTTTCTTGACACAATTTACACAGTAGAAAATCAAAAAATAGGATATGTAGTCTATCACTTCTTTGCCAGAGGCATACCTGGACAAGAAGACCGGTATGACAACCAAATGGATGAAATTTTTGCAAAATTCAAGTCAGAAGGAATCAATAGCCTAATCCTGGACTTTAGGTATAATGGTGGTGGATCGCTGGCCAGTACATTGAATTTAGCATCTTTGATTGCACCAAATGTCACAACTCAAGATGTATTTCTTGAGCAGAAGTACAATAGCTTTCTTTCTCAATTTGAAGAATTTCAAGACGATAAACTCGAATTCCTTTCAAAAAGCCAGAATTTAGGTCCAATATTGAACGGAAACAGGGTATACATACTCACAAGTGGCCGCACAGCTTCTGCCAGTGAAATGATCATCAATGGCCTCAAACCATATATGGATGTCAAACTTATAGGCACTACTACCGAAGGCAAAAATGTAGGTTCTGCACTGCTTCAGGACACAGAAAATTCAGAAAACGATTACGGCATGCTTCCCATCATTACCATGCTTTTCAACAGCAATGGTGAATCTGATTTTATTGAAGGTTTTGAGCCAGATATTGAGGCCATAGAGCTTACCCAAAGGTTTCTAGCTCCTCTTGGAGATACAAGGGAATACATGTTGAGTTTAGCACTTCAGGATATCACAGGAGTATCCTCCGTAAATGCCAGAAGAGGTCAAGAACAAAGGATTCCTTTAGGTGATTCATTTGAGAAAAAAGCCTTTACTGGGAAAATCATCTATGAGAATTTTGAGTTTCCCCAAAAATGAGAATGAGTTTTGTGAAACTAGAGACGAGTTATGAGTAAGGATTATAGTCCGCTAAGGTACCGCTCTTCGACTTTAATGAAGCTGCTACACGTGAGTGTCCTCACTTGTAGTCATTAGCAACTCCACCGCCGTGAGTGTCCTCATTCACGGCCATTAAAGCGTTTAAGTTCTTCAACCTTCCTGGGTTTTTACTTAATTGTATACCGTATTTCTACTTTATTACGCAGTTGCAGGGAGGACTGAAGGATATGAAATTTTAATACCCTTTTGAGCTTTAAGCTCAAGACTCATAAATCCGAAGGTGCAACCTTCGGATAACGCGCCAGTTCTTCCAATAAATGGATTCTTTGGCCGTAAAAAAAAACAAAAAGCATTGAGAGCATCACTTCGCTTTAGTCCTTAGTCTTATTTCTATTGTATCCCGATTCTCTTCGTTCTCGGGATCAACGTTACACTTCGATTTCTTTCCGCCGCTGTTAGTGTCATCACTAACGGCTCTCATTAATTTTTTTCATTGGATCAACTTGATATGGTGAAAAGCGAAGCTCATCAGCGAAAATCCGCGAGATCAGTGGGATATTTATTTTTATAGCCCTGTTTTTGGCGAAAAGCTTTGTTCAATAGCAAGCATTAAGCAGCCAAAAACCAAAATCAAATTATCAACTATAATCTTCGGGTTTCAACCCGAGGCTATAAACATATGACCCCTTTGGGGTCTCAGATATTCCTACTTAGACTGCAAAAAAAATAACCACAGATATCACTGAATTAGGCTTCTTAAGGCTGTGAAAAGTTAAAAATGTTAAAGGTTGGGCGGATTGTGGGTTTAGGGGATTTCGGCGTTGTGAGTCAAAAGCGAGACTTATCTGCGTTCATCTGCGAAATCTGCGGGAAAAAAAATACTTAAAAATATGCGGGGGTCGGTTAGGGAGCCACTAAACGAAGTGAAAAAATTAACCACTGATATCACTGATAAACACAGATAAGAAAATGCATCGTAAACTTGCCTACCGGAGGGATAGATCGTCCTTCGTAAATCAAAAGACCAACGCCCCACAGACCACCAACCTTTTCCTAAGCCCTTGAACAGACTCGAACCCAATTCTAAAATCTTAAATCTACAATTTCCTCCCTCATCCCTCATCCTTTCTTCCCATCACTCGAACTTAAATCTAAAATCTTAAATTGAGTACAAATCCCTGTCATTTTGTCCGTATTTTGTTAATTTCGCATCTCGAATATGATTACACATGGAAAACATAATTAAGGACATCGATATTATTGCACCGGATGAGGCGCAAGCTTGTGATTTCAAGACAACAGTGGAAGAGAACACCGGCAAGTCCAAAAAAATTTATATAGAATCTTACGGCTGCCAGATGAATTTCTCTGATTCAGAGATAGTAGCGTCTATCATGAAAGAAAATGGTTTTGATACTACTTCTGACTTTGAACAGGCAGACGTCATTTTTCTCAACACCTGTTCTATCAGAGAAAAAGCCGAGCAAACAGTAAGGAAAAGACTTTCCCAATTCAACACTGTCAAAAAAAACAAGCCTGAATTGACCATTGGGGTTTTGGGTTGTATGGCTGAGAGGTTGAAAGACAAATTGCTGGAAGAAGAAAAGATCGTAGATGTTGTAGTTGGACCTGATGCCTATAGAGACCTTCCCAATTTGGTAGCCTCTGCAGAAGATGGCAACAAAGGGGTCAATACTTTCCTTTCCAGAGAAGAAACCTATGCTGATATTTCTCCTGTCAGATTAAACTCCAACGGAGTCAGTGCCTTCATCTCAATCATGAGAGGTTGTGACAACATGTGTTCTTTTTGTGTAGTGCCTTTTACAAGAGGTAGAGAAAGAAGCCGTGATCCTCATTCTATAGTGAAAGAAGCTCAAGATCTTTTCGAAAAAGGATACAAAGAAGTGACTCTTTTGGGTCAAAACGTTGACTCCTACAAGTGGTCACCGGAAGAAAATAACAAAGCCCGCCTCAACAAAAAAGAGGAAGTAGTATCAAAAGTAGTCAACTTTGCACACTTACTGGAAATGGTGGCCAAAATCTCCCCTCAACTTAGGGTAAGATTTTCAACCTCACACCCGAAGGATATTACAGATGAAGTGCTTTACACCATGAAAAAGTATGACAATATCTGTAAATATATCCATCTACCTGTTCAGAGCGGAAACTCCAGAGTTTTGGAATTAATGAACCGTACCTATGACAGAGATTGGTATTTGGACAGGGTCAAGGCCATCAGAGAAATCCTTGGTGAAGAATGCGGAATCTCTTCTGATATGATCGCCGGATTCTGTACAGAAACAGAAGAAGAACACCAAGACACCTTATCTATTATGGATATTGTCAAATATGATTTTTCTTACATGTTTTTCTACTCTGAAAGACCAGGAACCCTTGCTGCAAAGAAATTCGAAGACGACATTCCACTTGACGTTAAAAAAAGACGATTGGCAGAAATTATTGAGAAGCAGGCCTCCCTTTCCATGGAAAGGAACAAGCTTGACGTAGGGAAAATCCAAGAAATCCTGATTGAAGGCACTTCTAAGCGCTCTGAAGAACAATTGAAAGGGAGAAATTCAGCCAACAAAGTGGTCATTATCCCAAACAATGGTCTCAAAGCGGGAGACTATGCAACAGTCAAAATCACCGATTGCTCCTCAGCTACACTTTTTGGAGAGGTAGTATCTTAATCACAAACAATGAATATGTTTTCTGCAGCCGAAATACAAAGTGTCAAACAAAGGTTTGGAATCATCGGAAACAGTCCACTGTTGAACCATGCGATTTCTGTAGCCATGCAGGCCGCACCTACTGAAATGACAGTATTGATTACCGGTGAAAGTGGTAGTGGAAAAGAGTCTTTTTCCAAAATCATCCACTCTGTCAGTCCCCGTAAACATGGGAAATTTATTGCCATCAACTGTGGAGCTATACCTGAAGGAACAATAGACTCCGAGCTATTCGGTCACGAAAAGGGCTCATTTACTGGCGCTCATGAGGCAAGAAAAGGGTATTTTGAGGTAACTGATGGAGGTTCTATATTCCTGGATGAAATCGGTGAGATGCCATTGGGAACGCAAGCTAGACTGCTGAGGGTTTTGGAAAATGGTGAATTTATAAAAGTAGGTTCTTCCAAAGTCCAAAAAACCGATGTACGGGTAATTGCTGCTACCAATGTAAATCTTATAAGAGCAGTGGAGAAAGGGAAGTTTAGAGAAGACCTGTATTACAGGTTAAACACCGTTCCTATTTATGTTCCACCATTGCGGGAAAGAGGTGAAGACATGGTTTTACTTTTCAGAAAATTTACTTCTGACTTTTCTGAAAAGTACTCTGTCAGACCTATTTCCCTGGATGAGGATGCCAAAAAGCTACTGATGAGGTTCCCGTTTCCTGGCAATATCCGACAGCTGAAGAATATTGCCGAACAAATTTCCTTACTTGAACAAGAAAAGGAAATTGATGCTGCAACTTTGGCAAAGTATCTGCCATCAGACCAAACAAGACTTCCGGCAATTTCAGCAAGCTCCAGCAGCTCAGCAGATAACAGTGATTTCTCAGAAAGAGAAATCTTGTATAAAGTCCTTTTTGATATGAAAAAGGATATGAATGAACTGAAAAAACTGGTCCTTGAATCTTATAAGTCGGGTGGACTTAATTCTACTATTATAAACAATCATCAGGGACTATTTGAGGATATGGATAGTGGTATGCCCTTTGATGAAAAACCACATCAAGAATCATCTTCTTCGAATTTGCCCTTGGTGCTAGACCAAAACAAAAGCAAAGAATCTTCCGACGATTATGATGATGAAAATATAGAGGATATCATACACGAAGAAGATGACAATTCCCTTTCTTTGGAAAAGAAGGAAAAAGAAATGATCATAAAAGCACTTAGAAAGCATAATAATAAAAGAAAATATGCTGCTGGTGACCTAGGAATCTCTGAAAGAACGTTATATAGAAAAATAAAACAATATGACATTGATTAAGCAGTTTTTGAGAGTCACCTTTAGCCTATTGGCCGGACTGATACTTTATGCATGTTCTGTAAGTTATAGTTTTACAGGTACCAATATCAATTATGATATCATTAAATCATTCTCAGTTGAGAACTTTTTTAATGATTCTGGAGGTGGCCCCGCCAACATGGAGCAACTTTTTACGGAATCTCTCAAAGACTTCTACCAGAGGAATACGCAATTGGAATTGATTCGAAACAATGGTGACCTGCAGTTTTCAGGGTCTATCAACCGATACACCATTGCGCCTCAAGCCACTGTCTCTACTCAGGACCCCAACCTACCCGATCGTGCAGGACAAATGAGACTAACCATAGGTGTAGAAGTAGATTATGTCAATACAGTAGAAGAAGAGTATAGCTTGAAGCGGACTTTTTCTTTCTTTCAAGATTATGATCCAAGAACCACTTCCATACTTCAGGTAGAGGGACAGCTTATCGAGGAGATATTTGAAAGTATCATTCAGGATATCTTTACGGCAACAGTGGCTAACTGGTAAAATTTAGTAAATTGGAATTCAAAAAAATAAAACCTAGTGAATCCACTGCAACTTTTAGAATCAATTCAGAGAATTCATCAGCCTTCTAGGGAAGAGTTGGTCAGGTTGGTCAAACTTCATAAGGCATTCCCTTATTTTCAGATCCCAAAAGTTCTGTTAGCCAAGTATGAATTTGAAAAGCCTAGTGATGACAAGAATGACATGTTACACCATGCTGCGATAACAAGTCCTGACAGGGCTTGGTTAAAACAACTGGTTGAAAACAAAGAAGTTATTGACAAAATCATTGTACAATTCAATCCAAGACTTCAAAAGGCAATAGAAGCAAAAGGACCACAAAACCCAAACAACCTGATTGATGACCTGGATGACAAATTGGTTCCTGAGCCAAGTAAAAAACCCAATCATGCTGAAAGGAATATTTTGCTTAAGAAGTTGGGCGAGGATTTAATTCAGGCTAAAAATATAAACACCAGCCAGGAATCCAAAAAAGAGGGAAATCAAGAATCAAGTCTACAAAAAGAAGAAATACCGAAAGAAGCTGAGAGTACAAAGCAAACAGACAACCTTGTAGAAAGCGAAGACCCTGCTCCAAAAAGAAAAAAGAAAGCAAGGGGCGATGAGTTGATAGAATCTATTAAAAGAAGGGATAAAGTCGAAATCCAAGACGAAAAAAAGAAAGAACAAATAGATATAATCAAAGCGTTTAGCAAGAGGGAGATCAAGCTCGCAACCTTAAAGGAAATCGAAACACAAAAAAAACAGGATGACCTCAGCGAAAAAAGCACTAAGCTTAATCCGGCTTTAATCACAGAATCTTACGCCAATTTGCTCCTTAAGCAAGGAAAAAAACAAAAAGCCAAAGAAATTTATAAGAAATTGATGGTGAAGTTTCCAGATAAAAACACTTATTTTGCAGACCTAATTAAAGAAATAGAAGAAAATCAATCATAATATGTTTACCATTCTTATCAGCGTAATAATCATCCTTGCAGTCCTTCTTGTATTGGTTATCCTAGCCCAGGATTCCAAAGGAGGCGTGGGTGCCGCTTTTGGCGGAAGTGCTTCCCAAATTATGGGAGTAACAAAAACAGGAAATATCCTTGAAAAAGCTACTTGGGTATTGTCAATTGCCATCCTAGTACTTTCATTAAGTTCAGCGGCATTTTATAGCACAGAAAGCGGTTCAGATTTTCGCTCTCCAAATGTAGAGAATGCTAGAAAACAAGTAGTATCTCCTTCTTTCGGTGAAGGTGAAGGTTTACTTCCTTCCAATATAGAAGGACAAGACGGAGAGACTCCAATCGAAACTCCAGAAGAAGACGGTTCAGAAGATTAATTTCAATCCAGCAATATTTATAAAAGCCTGACTAGTTCAGGCTTTTTTTGTTTTTACATGGTTTGAAAATACCAATCAATTTTCAACATTATCGGATGAACAACCTCTCGGACGGTAATCAGGTATCCATTTATATCCAATATCAATTAACATAAAACTGGATATGTAAAAACGATTTACAGCCTATTGTCAGAATAGCAGATACATACATTTTTAATCAATCAACAGCCCTCAGCAATAACCTTTTGGAGATGGGCAGAAAACTTTCTTGAATAGGAATCTGCTGCATGCTATGGATACGGTATGTTGCCGGATTGGGCAGTTCCCTGTAATTTTTGATCAAGTCAAGCTTGATTTGTTCGAATGTATTGCTGATACTCCTGCGCACTTTTTGTATCAGTTGCATCATGATACCTTTGAAAGTATCCACACTATTTTGAAACAAATTAACCTTGTACCGGTATACAAAAATCTCATTTGATTTCTCAGAAGAAAGTAGCGCATATCCTTCCTTTTGATACAAAGGAGAAAGCCCAACAGGCTCTATCGACATTTCATTTTCCAGGAAATCATAGATTGTTTTGCCATCTTCAATGGCTTTCTTGAATTGAGGTAAAGAATACTGCACTATTTCCTCCAACTGCTTCATCAAATCATCATCAAACACCAATGGCTTATACTTAAACTTCATTTGCTTCAAATCAGGCCCTTCTAGCATTTTGGGAAAAGCAGATTTAAGCTGATTCTTATTTTCAGCGAAGCTATTGAGCTTGGTATAATGCCTTATCAATTCAGCAAGTGGTGGATAGAGTTTGACTTCTTGAAATTGGCTATTGACATGCTGCAAATAAGCCAGGAGAAGGTATTTTTTATACTCAAAATCAATCCATCCCTCAGTAATCCAGTTATCATTTAGTGTTTTCATAGTAATCAATTTGCTAAAAAATTTACGAAAAACTGACAAAAGAAAAAACAGTCTTTGAAATTTTGACAGTCTAAATGTCCAAAGGCAAAACTATATGACAATAACATGTAAAAAATTGCGCCTTTATGTCAGTTTGCAAGGTATTAACTCCTTTGGCATAAGAAATGATAATTGGGCTTTATAAGATTTTGTAACTAACCTTTAAAAGTTAATAATTATGTCAAAAGTAAACATCCAACCTCTTGCAGACAGAGTTCTGGTAGAACCTGCTGCAGCTGAAGAGAAAACTGCCTCTGGCCTTTATATTCCAGATACTGCCAAGGAAAAACCACAGAAAGGAACAGTAGTAGCAGTTGGAAATGGCAAAAAAGATGAACCATTGACTGTAAAAGTAGGTGACACGGTACTTTATGGCAAGTACGCAGGTACTGAGCTATCCGTGGAAGGTAGTGATTACCTTATCATGAGAGAAGCGGACATTTTTGCCATTCTCTAAGCATCTATTTCAAACAATCAGAAACCTAAAACAACAAAAAAATGGCTAAACAATTATTTTTCGATACCGACGCGAGAGACAGACTGAAAAAAGGTGTAGATGCTCTTGCAGACGCAGTAAAAGTAACCCTGGGACCTAAAGGGAGAAATGTAATTATCGACAAAAAATTCGGCGCTCCTACGATCACCAAAGATGGTGTATCTGTAGCGAAAGAAATCGAATTGGAAGAACCAATCGAAAACATGGGCGCTCAGCTTGTTAAAGAAGTGGCTTCCAAAACCGCTGACAATGCGGGTGACGGTACTACTACAGCTACTGTACTTACCCAAGCTATATTCAACGCGGGTATCAAAAACGTAGCGGCCGGAGCCAACCCAATGGATCTTAAGAGAGGAATCGACAAGGCAGTTGCTGCAGTAGTAGCTGAGTTGAGAGCTAACTCTAAGCCTATCTCTACTTCTAAAGAAATCCAACAAGTGGCAACAGTATCTGCCAACAATGATGATGAAATCGGTAAAATGATTGCCGATGCCATGGACAAAGTTGGTAAAGACGGTGTAATCACTGTGGAAGAAGCAAAAGGAACCGAAACTGAAGTAAGAACAGTTGAAGGTATGCAATTCGACAGAGGTTACCTTTCTCCATACTTTGTGACCAACACTGAGAAAATGGAAGCTGAATTGGAAAATCCATACATCTTGATCTATGACAAGAAAATATCTTCCATGAAAGAACTACTTCCTGTATTGGAGCCAGTAGCTCAATCAGGAAGACCATTGTTGATCATCGCTGAAGATGTGGATGGTGAAGCATTGGCTACCTTGGTAGTAAACAAAATCAGAGGTGCGCTGAAAGTAGCTGCAGTAAAAGCTCCAGGCTTTGGAGATAGAAGAAAAGCAATGTTGGAAGACATCGCTATCTTGACTGGTGGTACTGTAATCTCTGAAGAAAGAGGATACAAGCTTGAAAACGCAACAGTTGAATACCTAGGTACAGCTGAGAAGGTAAACATTGACAAAGACAATACTACTGTAGTCAATGGTGCCGGTGAATCAACAGCCATCCAATCTAGAATCAACGAGATCAAATCTCAAATCGAGAAGACTACTTCTGATTATGACAAAGAAAAACTTCAGGAAAGATTAGCCAAGTTGTCAGGTGGCGTTGCCATCCTATACATCGGTGCTGCGACTGAAGTGGAAATGAAAGAGAAAAAAGACAGAGTAGATGATGCATTGCACGCTACCAGAGCTGCTGTACAAGAAGGTGTAGTAGTAGGTGGTGGAGTTGCTTTGGTAAGAACTGCCTCTGCTCTTGATTCATTGAAAGGTGAAAACGAAGACCAGGATACAGGTATCAACATCATCAGAATTGCGATTGAATCTCCTTTGAGAACTATCGTAGAAAATGCTGGTGGAGAAGGTTCTGTGATCATCAATAAAATCAAAGAAAACACTGGAAACTATGGTTACAACGCCAGAACTGATAAGTTTGAAGACCTATTTGAGGTTGGTGTAATTGACCCTACTAAAGTTACCAGATTGGCTTTGGAAAATGCAGCTTCAATTGCAGCCCTTCTTCTGACTACCGAGTGTGTGGTAGCCGACATTAAAGAAGATTCACCAGCTATGCCTCCAATGGGCGGTGGTGGAATGGGTGGAATGATGTAATTTCATATCCATTAGAATATCAGAAAAGGGGAGTCATAACTGGCTCCCCTTTTTTATTTAAACATTTCATAAATAAGTGTAACTTACACTTTAAAATAGAATCAAATACTGGATATTTCCAGATTGATATATATCTTTGGAAGCCATACATTTTGAAATTCCGCCTTAGTTCAATCTACTCTTACATGCAGCTTTATAAGTCAATCATTTTGGTCGATGATGACCCTATCAATAACCTTATCAATAAAAGATTGATCACAAAATTATCGATATCTGAAAAGGTAGAAGAGTTTCTGGAAGCTGAAAAAGCTCTTCAAAGACTAAGGTCACTCGACTCAAATGAACAGACGTTGATTCTGTTGGATATCAATATGCCTGTAATGAATGGCTGGGATTTTTTAAATGTATACCTAAAAGAGTTTCCAGAAAGAAAAGATGAAATTTATGTACTGTCCAGCTCAATTGACCTACAAGACAGGCAAAAAGCCATGCAGTACCATGTAGTGAAAGGTTTTGTTGAAAAACCGCTGACTCCTGAAAAAATCAAAAATATTGTATAATGAAAAGTTCGGACAACATAAACCCTAAATTAAGCCTAGAGTTGTATGTCTACGAAGAGAATTTTTTTGAAAAACATCACATTACTGATTTATCCCAACTTACTCCTTATTTGTCCGCTACCAAAAAGTTCTGGTTAAATGTAGTCAGTCTTGATAATGAGTTGCTATCTGGTATTGCAGATATTTTCGGAATCCATGCTCTAGCTATTGATGATATTGTCAACAGTCAACAAAGACCTAAACTGGAAGAGTTTGAAAACTCCCTTCTCCTAGTTGCAAAAATGCTTTACACTAAAAGCGATATTTCCAGAATCCAAGCCGAACAAGTAAGTTTTATCATTGGCAAAAACTATCTTATCTCCATACAGGAAGAAGATTTTGACCTCTTTGATGGGGTAAGAACCAGACTTGAAAACCCTGCTGGAAAAATGCGAAAAATGGGACCAGACTATTTGGCTTATACCTTGATGGATGCCATAATTGACGAGTATTTCCTTTTGCTGGAAAAGCTTTATGATAAGACAGAACAACTAGAGGACCTGATAATGGCAGATCACCACAAGTCGCTTTTGTCTACTATCTACAAGCATAGAAAATCAATGCAGGAAATCAAAAAAGTGATCTGGCCTACCCGGGAAATTCTTTCTGCTTGGAAAAAATCCGAAAGCATATTCCTAAAAAAGAAAACCCTTCCCTATGTCAATAACATCTATGAGCATACAGTAGAAATAATTGAAAACCTTGAAATGCAAAGGGAATCAATCACCACACTTGTGGAGATTTACATGACCAATATTAGCTTGAAGCAAAATGAGGTCATGAAAACCCTAACAATCATTGCAACCATTTTTATCCCCCTTACATTTATAGCTGGGGTCTACGGAATGAACTTTGAATATATGCCAGAATTGCAATGGAAATACGCTTACCTAAGTACATGGGCTATTTTTATAATTGCAACAGGAGGGATGGTCTATTACTTCAAGAAAAAAAAGTGGTTCTGAATTAACCCCAGGGTTTAAATTTACTTCCTTTTATTAATCAATACTTTTTTCCCAGAATAGCAGTCCGATAATCGAAAACCTGTTGATATTTAAACTTTGATCAATTGTAGACAAACGCCAACATATCACTGTTTTTTTAGACAAATACTAAAGAAAGAGGTATTATTGTGTTGAATTATCAATAAATACCCAAATATGTCACCAAAGACAGAAATAAATCTTGTAATCAAAATTGGCTCAAATGTCCTTACTCAAGACAACGCCAAGCCGGATTTGAAAAGAATGCAGGAGCTTAGTAGGCAGCTTGCTTATCTTAAAAGAGAGGGTGTCAATATTGTTTTGATTTCCTCAGGTGCTGTTGCTTTTGGAAGAGGAGAGATTGCTTTGACTGAAAAATTAGATCCAGTTTTGAAAAAACAGATTTGGGCATCTACAGGTCAAGTAGAGCTTATAAAAACATACAAGTCTTTTTTTGCCGAAGAAGGAATTCCTGTTGCTCAAATCCTTGTGACAAAAGAGGACTTTAGAGATCGGAAACATTTTCTCAATATGAAAAACTGTATCCAAGGCTTGTTAAGGCAAGGAATCCTTCCTATAATCAATGAAAATGACACTGTAGCTATTACTGAATTGATGTTTACGGACAATGATGAACTCGCTTCTCTGACTGCAGCTATGGTCAATGCACATAAATTGATCCTCCTTACCAATGTAGATGGCGTATACGACGGTCCTCCCTCACTTCCTGAGGCCAAGTTGATTCCACGAATTACCAAAGATAGTTTTTCTGAGGAGATCCAAGTAAGTCCAATAAAATCAGCTTTTGGAAGAGGTGGTATGTTGACCAAACTCAATATGGCAAAAAAATCAGCCAACCTGGGGATAGAAGTATTGATTGCCAATGGAAAAAGAGACAATATCCTGATTGATGTTTTGGAAAAAAAAGCCCCTCATACCGTTTTTGAAGCATTGGCCAAAAAGCAAAGCACCAAAAAATGGTTGGCGCACGGTGCTGAATATTATAAAGGAGAAATTACAATCAATGAAGGGGCAAAAGAAGCTCTATTTTCCGAAAAAATCATTTCTATTCTCCCTGTCGGAATTACTGATTCTTCTGGCAGTTTTTCCAAAGGAGACATCATCAGTATTAGGGATGAGGCAGGCAGCAAGTTAGGACTTGGAAGAGCAGAGTACAATGACCTTCAACTCAAAGAGAAAATAGGTCAAAAAAACCAAAAAGCATTTATACATTACGACTATTTATACCTTTTTCAGCATGCGTGATCTACAATCTATTTTCCAGAGAGTAAAAGAAAGTTCCAGAGCTTTGGGTCTGATTCCAGAGTCTGAAATCAACAAAATTTTAGATGATTTGATTACGGTCACCCTTGATCAGGTGGACACTATTTTGGATGCAAATAAAGAAGACCTATCCAAAATGGATAAAGCCGACCCCAAATACGACAGACTTCTTTTAAATAAAGATAGAATTATTGGCATTACCCAGGAAATCAGGCAAGTTAAAAGCCTCCCTTCTCCCCTTTCGAACATCTTGGAGAGCAGAACATTGGAAAATGGACTTGAATTGACCAAAAAAACCGTGCCGCTAGGTGTTTTGGGAATCATTTATGAAGCAAGGCCGAATGTCACATTTGACGTTTTCTGTCTGGCACTCAAATCTGGGAATGGGTTGATCCTTAAGGGTGGTTCTGATGCCCACGCCTCCAACCAAGCTATCCTCAGGCTTCTTCATCAAGCTTTAGAAAAAAATGGACTGCCAATTGATGCATTCCAATTGCTCCCTGCCGACAGAACCGCAACAAAAGCGCTTTTGGAGGCCGTTGGCATGGTGGATATTATCATTCCCCGGGGAAGTCAGGGTTTGATCAACTTTGTGAGGGAAAACTCAAAAGTACCGGTCATCGAAACCGGAGCTGGGATCGTGCATACTTATGTTGATGCATCTGCTGATCTTGAAAAAGCCAAAAACATCGTCCTCAATGCCAAAACCAGAAGGCCAAGTGTCTGCAATTCATTAGACTGCATGATTGTTCATCAGGACCGCTTGGCAGATTTGAATGCTATTGCTGATGGTTTATTGGATGCAGGGGTGGAAATCTTTGCTGATGAACAATCATTCCCTTTCTTGAAAAATCATCCCCAAGTCTCCCCAGCTACTGAAGCACATTTTGGGACAGAATTTCTTTCCTTGAAATTGTCTGTGAAGACTGTTTCAAGCCTTGAAGAAGCCCTTCAGCACATTGCTGCCTACTCTTCCAAGCACAGTGAGGCTATCGTAGCAGAAGATCAGGAGGCCATTGATACATTCCTCAATACAGTAGATGCTGCGGCTGTATATGCCAATGCTTCTACAGCTTTCACCGACGGGAATCAATTCGGATTAGGAGCAGAAATCGGTATTTCTACTCAAAAACTACATGCCAGAGGGCCGATGGCTTTGGCTGAATTGTGTTCTTATAAGTGGGTAATTCAGGGAAATGGCCAGGTAAGAAATTAAAAGGTAAGGCCAAATGACAAATAAGGCCATGGTATGATTTGAATTCCAGATATACCACCTATACTGGCAATAGGTGCAAGACCTGCCCTAAAATTAAAGCCTCCATCTATTGGTTGTCTTCTGTATCCTATATTTAATAATGGCGTTTGCCAAAGCCCAAATCTTGAACTGGGCTGAAAATCTTCCATACTTGTTTCCAAATTTGGATTATGTTTGAAAGTCTCTGCATAAGCCAATGACATTCCGGCTCCCAATTCCAAATACTTCCCATTTGAACCAATCAGCCAATTGGCAATAATTGGAATTGTGACAAACCTATCACTGCTCCATTGAAAATAGCCTACCCCTGTCCTCATTCCAAAACCAGTCGGTGAATCTCCAAACCTACGGTCATAATTCAGGGAAAAAAATCCTCCTGAACCTGCTAATTCTCCAAATATTGTATTTTTTTTGAAGTCATCTTGCGCTTGGGTACCGGTGCTGATTCCTAAAAGAAAAAGCGAAGTAATGAGGAAAACTGTTTTTTTCATAGCCAAGATTTATTTACTATTAAAGATCCCAACTATAATTTTAGAAAAATTAATTCCATATGAATTTTTTAAATAAGTGATAATTATTTTTCTAGACGCAGTTCCTTTAAAGCGTGTCTTGTTCAGAATACAAAAATCTTATGAAGACGGGAAAGGAGTGCAGGCAGCAAGATCATAGAGACAGGATAGTTATGAGTTAAAAATTATGGGAGAATGAGTCAAATTTAAAAAGTTAAAAGATGGGATAGATGTAAGTATATTTTTTAACAAAGGGTAGTACAGCAGAATAGTTGGGTTTTGAATTTTTAACCCATGAATGGTAATTGACAAACTGGGCCATAGGGAAAAAGACACCTAATTTGTCACCGCAAAAGCTATCAATTTATCCATCGGAACAGCCTCTAACGTCTTTTCATGTGTTGCTTCTAAATATACTCTTGGGGCAACACCGGCATGATAAGCTTCCAGCCACCTACTGACACAAAGACACCACCTATCCCCTGCTTTCAAGCCCGGAAAATACCACTCTGGCCTCGGTGTAATAAGATCATTGCCTCTCATTTTGCTAAAAGCCAAAAATTCATCTGTCATAACCGCACATACCGTGTGGGTTCCGCTGTCATCTTCCCCGGTTTCACAGCATCCATTTCTATAGTAACCCGTCAGTGGATCACTGCTACATTCAATCAATTTTTCTCCAAATACATTTAAAGCCATATTTTTATTGTTTTTTTTATCCTTCACATGAGAGTCAGCAATTCTTTGTTCAAAAATGACAATCTTAAATAAGTATAACAGTTTAACCTTTTATTTGACCTTTGGTTGACTTAACAGCTTGATAACACATACCTAATTTTTATTTTACCTTTCATAAAAAGATGTGAATTACATTTAGACTTCTTTTAATATCAAGAAAATTAAGCAAACAACCATGATGAAAAGACGGGATTTCTTCAAAAACGGATTATTGACTACTCTAGGACTTGGTGTAATGGGTTCAAGGCCAGTACTTGCCAAGCCTTCTTTATACAAAGGAGAAAAAGCCAAAAACATTATTTTTCTTGTTTCAGATGGTATGAGTTCTGGCACCCTTAATATGGCTGATATTTTAATTAGGCACAAGTTGGGTAAGCCTTCAAACTGGATCTCTCTCTATGAATCCAATACAGTCAAAAGATCCCTCATGGATACAGCATCAGCCAACTCTTTTGTTACTGACTCCGCTGCCGCTGGTTCGGCTTGGGGTGGTGGTCATCGTGTCAACAATGGTGCGCTAAACATTGGGCCCAATGGGGAAGAAAATGAACCAATCTTGCAGAAATTCAAAAGTGAAGGCAAGGCTGTAGGTTGTGTCACTTCTGTGCAAATCACACATGCGACACCAGCTTCTTTTTGTGTCAATCAAAGTAGCCGAAATGCAATGCCGCTGATAGCTGAGGATTACCTTAACCTCAAATTTGATGTGATGATGGGAGGAGGAAGAGAGTTCTTTGATCCTGCTAGGAGAAGTGATGGGAAAAATCTTTTCTCTGAATTTTCAGAAAAAGGTTTTCAAGTAGTCAATAACAAAGAGGAAATGAATCAGGCCAATTCCGGAAAACCGATATTGGGGGTTTTCACAGAGGATGGACTGCCTTATGCCATAGATAGAGAGCATGACGATAACCTGAAGCGCACAGTGCCTAGTCTCGCCGAAATGACCAAGAAAACCATTGAAATTCTCAGTCAAAATCAAAACGGTTTTGTCATGCAGGTAGAAGGCGGAAAAGTAGACTGGGCAGCACATGGTAATGATGCAGCTGCATTACTGTATGACCAGATGGATTTTGATGAGGCTGTAGGTGTGGCGATGGAATTCGCCATGAAAGATAAAAACACACTTGTCGTCATCACAACAGACCATGGCAATTCCAATCCAGGTCTTTTCAATCCTGGACCAAAAAACGTGAAATTTGAGAGCCTATTTGAAGCCAAAGCCACCAATCAATATATACTGAACCAAATCAAACCTGATACTTCTGTTTCTCAGGCCATAGATATGGTTAACCATTACCAAAATGTAACTCTTAAGCAGGAAGAAGCTGAGCAATTATTGAAAAGCTTTGAAATAGGTGCAGATGGCTTATATAACCCCGGCAAACTTCCTTTTGCATATTTTGCCGGTATTCTATCCAATCACAATGCCGTAAGTTGGGCACATACAAATCACTCAGGTGATTATGTAGAACTGGCAACTTACGGGCCTGGAAGTGAAAACATACCTGGCTTTGTCAAAAACTATGAATTACACAATTTCATGTTAGAAGCTTCCGGCGTTTCTAGAAGCAAATTTGCGGCATCAGTTTGATATGTATGTGCTTTGTGCAGATTGAGAAGACAACTTCAGAAAAACAGCATCTTCTTTAAAACATTCGATTTCTGGGGACATCGCAGCCGCTCCCCAACTAAAAGGTCTGTACCCATTCCTTTGTAGTTCTCCGGTAGTCAACGCCGTCAGTGGGAGAAAATTTCCGCGAATCTGAAAAACAAAAGTCTTATTCAAAGCATTTTCCATTCATAAATCCTAGATTTATGAATGGATTTGGTTTTTAAAGCTTTTGAAAATGGCTTTGTACAATTCAAAAATTGCTCGAAGATCGACTTATTTGACAACTGTTATTTTATCCTTACAGTTGTTGCTTTTGATTTTCCCTTCATGCTACACCAGTCCTGAATTTGAAGATGACTTGTGTGGAAGCATTCAAAGAGCAAACATCACAGAGATTTCACAAGTATTTTATAGTCCATTTACCAACGGTTCTTTTGCCGATGAAAATGATACCGTGCAAGTGGCTGATTTCAGATATAATTTTGAATTGCACTACGAAAGGTTGCAGTCATCCTTCAATGGATTTCCAGGTCAATGCTTTGCCTTGGATTGTGAACCAAGATTTGAAGTCGAAAACATATCCAATATTCAAATACTGCTTTTGGAGGAATTCATTGAATTAGCTCCAGGAACTGATATTTCATACCTGTTCCAATTACCCGATCAAACCCAATTGAGCAGGTTTCGTGATTACAGTCAGATGAGTCAATTTTTTACTTTGACTTTTCATGGTTCCTTAGGCCAGGTAAATAGAATGAGAACAGCTCTTATTGTCTACCTTAAGAATGGCGAGCAATTAAGATACAACTCCATTTCTCCTTTTTTAAAAAATTAAGTTGACTGAATTGTAGCCTTAACTCTATTTTTTCAAGGCATCTGGATCATAGCTTAACTTTCCTAGTCCGTAGAGATAAAGGACTTTTGAATACCGTAACATCAATGGCACCAAGAGAATATTGGCAGCCAAAACGGTCCATACATACACCATTGTATCCGGTCTATCAAAAAAGTAAGTCACTAGAATAGAAACATTTACCATCAATGCTACAGAAAATGCATAACTTATATACATCGCTCCATAAAAGAAATCCGGCTCTGGTGTGATAGTGGCTTCACATTCGGGGCATTTCCCATTGATTTCTGACAATTTGGTATAACTAAACACAGATGTTGGAAACAAATCTCCCTTCCTGCATCTTGGACACTTAGCCTGTAACATGGCTGCACTCAAACTCGTATTTTTCATAATCAATTCTAATAAAGCAAAATTAGCAGTAAAACTGGTTTTTTACGTGACTTTTGGTACAATAATAAAAACATAAGGTCTGTATTGGATTGTGCGCTTAGCATCATTTTTGTTAAGTTTGTGATGTGTTAATCAGGTTGAAGAAAAATATCATTTGCAGAGGATTAGTATACCTATTATTGGTAAACTTCATCAACCTGTCTGCTAATTTTTATCATTCTTCAGTAATTGACTCTCCCCTACTTGAACACCATGACCCCATAGATTCTTTAGCTGAGTTACTATTGGAGTATGTTTTGGAAATGGATGATGAAACTATTCCTGACACTGAAGTGCCCCACGAAAAAAAGAAATTTTCGGACATCAAATTGCATCTTGAAAGTCAGGGAATAAAAGTTTCTCAAGAATTTGGAGATGCAGAAAGAAACCTAAACACTTATTATTTGGAGATTTTTGAATCTATCACCAAAGAAAACGATTCCCCTCCACCGCAGTTGGTCTGATTTTTTTTGAAAAATGTCTCGTCAAAATATTTTGACTGAGATAGCAAAATGGGATTAAAACTAGTCCTATTACATAATCATTTTAAAATTTGAAACAGAGCAATGAAAAATACAATCCTCCTGGGATTGGCTTTTCTTGTGGCGCCCTATTTGGTAGAAGCCCAAGAAGACCCTATCACTCAGGAAATAAATGAATTCAGTGATTCGATCACCAATAAAAAACTTATAGAGGAGTTAAAATACATCAAGCAACCTGGTTTGGCCAATGCTGCATCAAAAATATATTCAGCTGACAGGAGGTACTCAATAGCGGGATTTACAGAAATCAATTCTGTTTCCTACATGGGAGAAAAAAACAGAGGTGATGACATAGAATT
This sequence comes from Mongoliibacter ruber, assembly GCF_003003005.1. Taxonomy (GTDB): domain Bacteria; phylum Bacteroidota; class Bacteroidia; order Cytophagales; family Cyclobacteriaceae; genus Mongoliibacter; species Mongoliibacter ruber. The sequence continues at coordinate 74,644 of NZ_PVTR01000007.1, read as the reverse complement.
GTATTATACCAATCTTTATCGTTTTGGTTTTTACTTCGGTTACAAAATTACCGACAGGTTGATATTCAATTCTGAAATTCAAGCAGAACTCCTGCATGATGGTTTCAATGAAGTAGGAACCGAGTTCAATTTTGAGTGGATGTTTGATTACCTCTTTCACCCAAGCTTCAATGTCAGGGTGGGGAATTATCCCATCCCTTTGGGTTACACCAATATCAATGAAGAGCCTATTGCCTTTTACTCTGTCAATAGACCTGAGGTCGAAAGGGTTATCCTTCCTACCCAATGGCTTGAAACTGGTGTAATGTTTTATGGTAATTTCCTTAACAATCAATTGGAATATAATTTGGGCCTTACAAAAGGACTGGATGCTTCCAACATGGTAGAAGGTACATGGATCAGAAGAGGACGGTTTCATGGACTGGAAGTGCCACGTGCCTGGGCCAGTAATGGAAAGCTGGAGTATGTAGGTAAAGAAAGTATAAAACTTGGAATCGCAGGTTATTATGGAGATGCCGGCAGAGGTGCGGAAACCCCTTCCGGACAAGATTTTTCTCCTCAAGTGTCTCTTTATTCAGCTTTTGCCGGATATGAATGGGGCAACTTCTCTGTGTTTGGTTTGGCTATGAAAGGAAGTACTACCCAAACAGATAGGATTTTCGAGTTTGACAACCAAGTGATCGGTGAAGAAACTTTGGGTTACTATGGAGAATTAAGGTGGGACCTTTGGTCAGTCTTCAATAGTGAAAGGGAATGGAAATTGCCTATATGGTTTCGTTATGAAAGACTTGACACACATGCATCTGTTGCCAGCAGTTTCGAAAACAGGGCCTTTGATAGGCAAAACTTAGAAATAATAAGTGTAGGAGCCAACCTACGGCCAAGGAGGAATTTAGTCTTCAAAGCCAATTATCAATTCAGAGAAAATCTTGCTGAAAGCATCATTCCAGAGGCGAACAGATTGGAACTTGGTTTAGGTTTAATTTTCTAAAACTGTAAATAAAAATTCAATATTATAATTCTGATGAATTAACAAAATTTGACGGAAGACAGGGTTTCACATTATCAAAAATTAATCAAATTTGCGCATTCTTTTTACACCTAAAGATGAAAAAAGCACTGATCACCTTGACCACCTTACTGGTCATTATTGCCGCAAAGGCCCAAGATTCTGATAGTCTCAGATTTGAAAGACTTTCCTTGGACAGCCTTTTCATCACTGAATTTGAAGAACCTGAAGGAGGGAAATTAAAACCAAAAATCCTGCATGCCGAACCTCTTTACATTGATCTCATACGTGACTTAGGAGCTCGAAAAGGAGAAAAAGAATGGAACGTGGGTTTTGGAATGTTTGACAAAAGAGACTTCAACAAGTATGAGGCATTGGTGGAATATGAATGGGCACCGATTGACCGCCTAGGGTTTGAAATCGAGGTACCTGTAACCATTTTCACCACAAGAGAAGGTACACCCGTAGATGTAACCAGACCTTCAAATAGGATTGAATCTTTGAAACTGGCCACTCAATGGACTTTCTTGGTGTCAGAAAAAGCCAAAACCTCTTTGGCCTTGGGCTACATCCATGAATTTGAATTTGTGGACCTCAACCGCCTCGGACAATCTGAACTATTTAAAGGCAATATTTATAATCCCTTCTTTATAGCGGCAAAAAGATGGGGGCTAAACTACCACACCTTGGTATATACCGGACCAAGGGTTGTAAAGGATTTTGACATCAGAAGAGAAATTTCCTATGAAATCCACTCCAACTTTCATTACATGATTACGGGGACAAGGAATTTTATCGGGGTGGAATTCAACAAGGAAATCCATAATGGCAAACTTGAAGCCGTCATGCGTCCTCAAATGCGTGTGGGGCTTGCAGAAAACCTCATGGTGGGTATTGTTACCGGTATTCCACTACGCAAACCAGGGGAAAGCCTCAGCTCTTTTGTCCGGATCATTTATGAACCTGGATTCAGGACTTTCCATTGATGTTTGTTCTTGATAAAATGGATACACAGTAAAACTTGATATAACATAAAACAATCCTATAGACAGCCTTATCCGTCTGTAGGATTGTTCATTTTACTTTGCTCAAATGATGAATAAATTAAAGAAGTGATTTGCTAAAAATATTTTCAAAAGCAATTGTCCTAGATCATTTCAAACCTCTATGCTCTAAATTTTCTTAAAATTTCATCAAACCAGGCAGAGGGTTTACTCTTGTCATCAATTTCATAGTAGTTGCCAGTATATTTATTTTTCCTCATATAAGAGTAATTATAGCCATATCCATAATTGTAACCACCAAAGTCATAGATATCACCACCTGACCTTAGGCCGTTAAATACTGCATAGAAATCCCTGATTTGATCATTGGCATAAAGGTCATTGACCATCAACAAATACTTTTTATGTGTATAATCCTGCCTAACAATATAGAGGTTGACATCCGAAAAACGCAAAAGGTCCATAGTCTCAGACACCAAACCAATCGGAGGTGTATCCATCAATACCACCTCAAAATCCTCTTCCAGGTATTCCAAAAACTCTCGCATCTTATCTTTAAGGAGTAACTCAGCCGGATTAGGCGGTATAGGGCCAGATGGTACTATGTACAAGTTTTCATATTGGGTGGGCAGTACGATGTCTTCTTTTTCAGATTTCCCTACCAAATAGCTTGATAATCCTACTTTATTGTCTATTCCAACATAATCTGAGATTTTGGGTTTTCTAAGGTCCATACCCAATAGACAGGTTTTCTTTCCACTTAGCGCAATAGCCGCCGCAAGGTTGAGACTTACAAAGGTTTTGCCCTCACCGGAAACTGAAGATGTAACCAAGATCCTTTTGCATTTTTTTTCTGAGGCGATGTAAAACAAGCCTGAACGCAATGACCTGAATGATTCCGACACCATGGACTTGGGATGTTCGGCCACGATCATGTTTGTTTCTTTTGTACTATATCCAATGGTTCCCAAAAGCGGAATTCTAAGCGAATTTCTCAGTTGGATTTGGTCCATGATCTTATTGTTGAGGTAATGGAACAACAATAAAAAACCTAATGGAATAAAAAAACCAAGACCAACAGCCATTCCATAATTTTGAGGCTTTTGCGGAAAGACCAAACTTCCTCTTCTTGCATAATCCAACACTGAGTTGTCTGAAATATTGGAAGCTTTGGCAATTCCAGCCTCCGCTCTTTTTTCCAAAAGATAATTGTAAAGATTTTCTCTCAACCTATACTGCCTGAAAATATTTGCATAAGAAGACTCTGTCTGTGGAAGTCTGGAAAACTCAACATCCAACTCTGCCAGTTTCTTGTTTACTTCAGCCTTCCTCTTTTCAGTGTTGGCTACAAGGTTGTCAATATTCTCAAAGATATTTTCACGCATTTTCTCGATTTGCTCATCGAGCTGCCTGACATTAGGATGGTTTTCATTGACAATCGCCAGTATTTTTCTCCTTTCCAGAGAAGCTTCTACCAAGGCAGCTATCATCCCATTGAGGAATCCATCACTCAATCCGACGATAGAGGGAGCCAAAATCTCACTATAATCCGCGCCCTTATCCACCAGATAAGTTTGCAGGGATTTGTAATAACTGAGTTCAAAATCAATGTCCTGAACCAAATCATCTAACCTTTGGATATTGCCCAAGACTCCTCCAAATTCAGAACTCACGTCCATAAGCTTGTTCTCTACCTTAAAGTTGAGCATGCGGTTTTCAACTTTTCTTAAAGAGTCTTCAAGAACAGACATCTGTTGATCCAGAAAAGAGAGGGTATTTTCTGTAATCCTGTTTTTTTCTGTCAAGTCATAATCGAGGTAGGAGTCCATCAAAGCATTAACGTAATCTCTGCCTTTTTCAACAACCCTAGACACTGTTGATACTTGCAAAACAGTACCATAACTATTGATAGGGCGTACAGTGATGGACCTTTGATAGGTTTCCAAAACATCTGTGGGGTGGTGAACAATAAAAAACAGCTTCTCCCCCGGTCTCATATACTTCAGCTTATGCACAGAGAACTTAGTCCTTTCAGTGACTATTTCCTCTCCGAAGCGATATGTTTGATTCAGCAATTGGTCATCAAATGGCCCAGACGCTTTTGCGGAGAGAAAATCAAAAAAGCCTCTTTCCTCATTCGTAAGTACAAATTCTTCTTCCGAAATAGCAGTAAAGTGAATTACTCCAGAACTCCCTTGCGGAAAACTCCAATCAACATCTACCTTGATAGGTGACTTATCGTACAACTCGATTTCTTTGATATTGGTAGATGCAAAATAGCTGACATCAAAATGAAGTTTATTCAAAGCTTCCTGAGCGAGATTTTTGGAAGTCAAAAGGAGTATGTCATTTTCGAGGTTGTTGGCTCCCGAAAAAATATTAGACCTATCCAAAATCCTAACCTCCGGTGTATTTTTTTGTTTGATCAGAATGCTTCCTCGTACTTCATACTCCTCTACTGAATACCTGTGAAAAAGAAACACGATGACCAGTGCTAAAAAAATACAGGTAATATACAGAGGCCAGTACCTGGAGTATTTAATCAGGTAATACTTGATATCAATGGGTTTGACATCTTGTTCGAATTTTGATATGTCTACATTCCCGTCAATCATATATTATTCCTAAATATCGCAAAAATCAACAAAAGAGAGCTTGTTATACCAATAATTAATCCCAGAGAAGAAGAGAGATTTTCAGCATTTCCAAACTGTCGGATGCTCATAGGTTCTAGGTAAAGGATATCATTATTTCTGATAAAGAAAAAAGGAGAAGCCAACAAAGCCCTATCATTTAAATTGATTTGGTGAATTTTGGAGCCTCCATCGTATTGACGGATCAAAAAGAGTTGGTTCTTTTTGGCAAGAATGTTAGACTCACCTGAAAGAGCCAATGCATCAAATATAGTAGCTCTGTTTTTTAGAATCACTTTGGTACCTGAACTGCTAAACTCACCCAAAGCAGTAAACCTGATACCCCCAATTCTCAGTCTCACGTAAATCTCATCTTTGAAAAACTCCCTGATTTTAACTTGTACTACTTCTCTGGCTTCATCTTCAGTAAGTCCTCCTATCTTTACTTTACCCAATCTCGGTAACTCCACAAAACCTTCCACATCAATGGTGTAACCTGTAAAATAAAACATGTCACCTCCCATCATACCGCCCATTCCTCCTCGCATCATTCTCGAACCTTGGAATTCAAAGGCTTTGGTCAGCTCCTCATTAGCAGAAGCGAAGTCAATATCTACTACATCAAAGGGCTGAAGAATGTACCTGTTTTCATATTCAGCAAAAGGAATAAATTCATCTAAACCAATAGGCTCATCTCCGGGAAGATTTTGTAAATAAGTAATTCTTTTATTGCTGATACAGGATGACGCAAATAGAAAAATGCAGATAATAGTCAGAAAACGGTTCATAATCCTGGGTGCTAAGCGTAATGAATTTCAAATATAAAGAAATATTGGAAATGGCATTGAAAATAAGCTAAATGAGTGGTTGGAGAATCGATGAATTACATGCCTGTATGCTGAACCAATATTGGATAATATGATTCTCCGCAATCATGCCACTAATCAAACGAACGATGATTTTTTGGCAAACGGATACTAATGGATACCTGCCCTCCGGGTTGCTGGTTGGATATTTGGTGATATTGGTTCAATTCAAAACCTCAGGTTAATTCTATTATTTAGATTCTACTGGTATGAAAGCGGATATACATATTGGATAAAATATAAATGATGCAAAAAAAATCAATTGATACTCGCATTTAAACCAAACTTGTGAAACAGAACCTTAGGCTTTTACGTCAAGTGTATATATTCAAAAAAAGATTAATTAGACAACTGCCATTACCTAAACCAACTGCAACAAAAAGCGCCGTAAGAGAATTTCCAACGGCGCTTTATTTTTACTTGAATTTATTCTGAAGCATGGCGAGCTTTGCTGCCAAATCTCCTTCAGGCTCTTTTGTCTTACCTCTATTTTCTGTAGTCTTTTCTGACTTTTTGCCTTTTGGTTTCGCCCCAAACGGATCTGACTTCATACTCAAACCTATTCTTTTGCGGGCTATGTCTACCTCCATGACTGTGACCTCCACTTTTTGGTTGACAGATACTATCTCTGCCGGATCACTTACATATTTGTCTGCCAGCTGACTCAGGTGCACCAAACCATCCTGATGGACACCCACATCTACAAATGCCCCAAATTTGGTGATATTGGTAATGATACCAGGAAGCTTCATGCCAACCTTTAAGTCTTTGACATCATTGACACCCTCTTGGAAGTTAAAAACCTCAAAAGTCTCTCTGGGATCTCTTCCAGGTTTAGAGATTTCTGCCATGATATCCTCCAAAGTAGGTAATCCTACTGTTTCAGACACATAATTTTTCAACACGACTTTGGCTCTCAACTCTTCCGAGGTCATCAAGTCAGTAACACTTGCACCGAGGTCTTTTGCCATTTTCTCCACCAAAGAATAACGCTCCGGATGAACTGCAGAAGCATCCAAAGGATTGGAAGCATTCCTGACCCTAAGAAATCCAGCCGCTTGTTCAAAGGCTTTATCACCCAATCGAGGCACTTTCTTGATTTCATCACGGCTTTTGAATGGACCATTTTCATTTCTGTAGCTCACAATATTTTGTGCCAAAACGGGTCCTAGTCCTGATACATAGGTCAGTAATTGTTTGGAAGCTGTATTGACTTCGACTCCCACACCATTCACACAACTCATTACAGTGTCGTCAAGAGAATTTTTGAGGGCACTTTGATCTACATCATGTTGGTACTGCCCTACCCCTATAGATTTGGCGTCGATTTTAACCAGTTCGGCCAGTGGATCCATCAACCTACGTCCAATGGACACGGCACCTCTTACAGTCAAATCCATGTCTGGGAATTCTTCTCTTGCCACATCCGATGCAGAATAAATGGATGCCCCACTTTCATTGACCATGGTCACAATGACATTTTTGGGTAAGCCCAAGGATTTAACAAAAGCCTCTGTTTCACGACTTGCTGTTCCATTCCCAATGGCAATGGCCTCTACTTTATGCTTTTCTACCAAATGCCTTACTGTTGCACCGGCTTCATGTATCTTTTTCTGTGGTTCATTGGGATAGATGGCATCAAAACTCAGCAATTGTCCCTGAGGTCCGAGGCATACGGTTTTGCAACCTGTTCTAAAACCCGGATCGATGGCCATAACTCCTTTTTCTCCCAAAGGTGCTGCCAGAAGCAACTGCCTTAGGTTTTCAGCAAACACCTTGATCGCTTCTTCATCGGCTTTTTTCTTGGTGAATAGCCTTACTTCTGTCTCCATCGAAGGTTTTAATAATCGCTTGTAGCAATCCTTAATCGCAAGCCTTACCTGTTCCACTGATGAGTTGGCAGCATTTTCAAGAATCGTTTTTTCCATGATGGAAATAGCGGAAATTTCATCCGGACATGAATCCAACATCAAAAACAACTCCTTTTCGCCTCTTCTCATGGCCAAAACCCTATGAGATGGAGCACTTTTGATCGGCTCAGCCCAATCAAAGTAGTCTTTGTATTTGATGGCTTCTTCTTCCTTTCCCGGAATTACTTTGGAAACAAACTCACCTTCTTCAATGAAAAGATTCCGCATCTTTTTCCTTAACTCCACATTTTCATTGACCCACTCTGCAATAATATCCCGTGCACCTTGAAGGGCTTCTTCAGAAGATGCCACTTCTTTTTCTTCACTGATATATTGAGCAGCCTCAGCTTCCAAGTCAAAAGATTCTTGAGCGAAAATTTTCTCAGCCAATGGTTCTAAGCCTTTTTCTCTGGCCACAGTGGCTTTAGTCCTTCTTTTTGGTTTGTAAGGAAGGTAAAGATCTTCCAAAATGGACATGGTTTCAGCAGCATTGATCTTCTTCTCCAATTCAGGGGTAAGTTTCTGTTGCTCTTGAATAGACTTGAGGATAGCCTCTCTCCTTTTCTCCAAATCCCGCAATTGCTGCACCCTGTCACGGATTGACGCAACCTGTACCTCATCCAAACTACCTGTAACTTCTTTTCGGTATCGAGAAATAAATGGAACAGTAGCTCCACCATCGAGCAATTCTGCAGTATCAGTAACCTGCTTGACTTTGACTCCGAGTTCTTCGGCTATTTTTACAAAATGATTGATATCCATTTGACGCTTTATTGTAGAGCACAAAGTAGCAAGGTTTTAAAATCCTTCCCAAGTTTTGGCCAATATATCTAAATGCTCGCCGCTTAAAAATCTGATACTCTTCATAAAAAATTGCCCTACTCTTTACTCAGGTAAAATCAGCGATTCATCCGGATCACCAAAGCTCCTGTAAAACCAAATTGAATGATCGATGAAAAACCGCCCACTCCCACTTGGGTTCCACTTCCCGGACTCCACCACAGGTTGGCACCTACATCTGAAATAGGCATCATCAAATTTGCCTGCACCCTCAAGCCTACATTTTCGGTGAAGAAATACTTCATCCCCCCATTAACTCCGACTGTAAAGCGTGTAATGCTGTCAAAATTATCGTCCCGAGAAGCAAGAGTCCCCGTGCCTACTTTTAACCCGCTAAAAAGTGCCATTTGACTTGAAAGCGGAAATAACCTATTGTATCCCAGCATGACATACTGTGCTGAAATACGTTCCCTGACCGGCCCGCTCAGTTGGCTGGAATTGGCGGTACCCAGACCTCCTTGGTAACTGTACAAAACTTCAACCTCCGCAAATTCATTCAGTGCAAAATTAACCATGCCACCAACAGTCTGCCCTCCTCCTAAGGTTGCCCTTCCGCCACGAATCGGGAATCCGTGATCAAAAGTATAACCCGTAAATGGAGAGATTTCGATGGTTTGAGCACTTACTTCGAAGATGGATATCAAAATCAGAAATGGAATAAAAAATATCTTTTTCATTTTGAGAGGTTTTGTTAAATGAAATATCGGAAAATAATGTAATTATTCGTCAAAAATTGATGTAAAAATTCAATGAAAAAAAAATAGTCTTTAAGGATCTCAAAGCTCTTTATCAGCTTCGTCAAGGCATTCTCATTTGACTAGTGAAAGGATATTAACACTAAATAAATATTTGCTACCCTAAATTTCCAGCTCTTAAAACCAAAAAAAATCCCAGACATCATGCCTGGGATTTTTAATGAAATACTTCTTTTTCTTCTAAAAATCAAAATCATTATCCATGTCTAAGGTGGATAAAATTGCGGCTCCAAAAATAATAAAAGCCAAAATGTACAAACCAATCACAACAGCAACCAAAAGCAAGGTTCCTTTGGCCCAGTTCTGTTTGTTTTGGTTGACTCCTCCTCCAAATCCCCAGACAAAAAGCATAATAAATCCTACGATTGGAATGGCTGCAATCAAAACAGTGATGAACCAATCTTTTACTGACATGACATTTGTATTGGTGTTTTCCATGGTTGAAGTGGTTTTATATGGTTTTTTAAGAATTAAACATCATACAATTTATAAACATATGGTAAAATTAAAAACACCAACATCAAATAAACTGAAAGAAGTGACACAATGTAATCTTCATCACTTATCCGAGTCAAAGGTTATGGTATCTTTGTGCTTCATTTATCACAATTATGGATTGGAAAAAGGAATTTAAAAGTTGGGGCATAATCCTGGCAGTTTTCGCATTTTTATATTTTACAGGTCTGATCACTCCGATCATGGGTGGTCTACAATCTTTGCTACTCAGCACAGGTATCATCAAGCCTAAAATTACCTTGGTGGATAAGACCAACAAAACTTTTGATTACACAGGGAGATTTCAGGACCTTGATGGCAATATGGTCTCTTTGGATGATTATAGGGGAAAAACGGTATTTATCAACCTTTGGGCTACATGGTGTCCACCGTGTAGAGCTGAGATGCCTCATATTTCGGAATTATACAAAAAAGTAAAGGACACGGAAAACCTAGAGTTTTTGATGATCGCATTGGACAAGGAAATGTCTAAAAGCAAAGATTTTATTGACAAAAAAGACTTTTCATTCCCTGTGGTACATGCTAGTTATGGCCTCAACGCTTCTCTTCAAAGTCAGTCTATCCCCACAACTCTTGTGGTGAATCCTGATGGAGAAATTGTATTTTACCAGGAAGGCATGAGTAATTTTGACACGGAAGAATTCAGGAATTTTCTGATCAGTCAAAATTAATTGAGCTGAATAATAAGTTATTAGGAATATAACTGTTTTTTTTTGACTACTTATGTGTGAATCTCGTAGAAAAATTAAATTTTACACGAAATTCCTAAAACTATGAAAGACCTCCTCTTGATTGCCCTTTTCCTTGGAGCAATCTCTTCCCAGGCATTCGCCCAAGAAAAACCTATTTTTGATTACGAAGAAACCAAACATGAACTTTCACTTGATGTTGACCCGATCATCAATGGGAATTATCCAAGTACTTTACTTTATAGAAGACATTACAAGACTAAAAATGATAAAAACGTAGCTCTTAGATTTGGGCTTAATTTTTCAAGTGATTTTAGAACAGTAGAAACAGATTTTACGCCAATTAATTCAACAGATTTCCAGAATCATTTTTATGCATTTACTATTGGGAAAGAATGGCAAAAAAACTTAACAACAAGGATGATGGGGTACTATGGTATTGATCTTGGTTTTGCTTATTCAGGTTCAAGTTCCAAACCAAATGCGGATGATCCCGCTTTTATCACAACTCAAAAAAATGATTCTTTCAATTACTCTGGTATAGGTTTTTTGGGAATGAAGCACCATTTTTCTCGTCATTTTTCTGTATCAGCCGAAACGGGAGTTTCTGCAAGGTTCAATCATTCTATCTACACTGAAAAAAGGGGGATTTCTGTAGAAGAAAAAAACGAAACCCAAAGTATTGGACTTTCTTTCATCCCTTTGAGAGCCATCAGATTTGCTTTTCATTTTTAAATAAGACACCATTTTTCACCTACAGTCATCTTATCCTTGCCCATGGAAGCAGACTTCTTGCGGATTCGGAAATTATTCAGGATTTTGATATCCTAAACCCAATCCTATGAAGTCTTCGCTTTTTTCATTCCTCCTTTTTCTTTCAAGTTACTTCTTATTCGATTCCACATATGCCCAAAGCATCCTGTGGTATGAACAAGCTGCTGAAAAGTGGGAGGAAGCTTTGCCTTTGGGAAATGGCCGTTTGGGCGCCATGGTTTTCGGAAAAACCGATGCGGAGAGGATACAATTGAACGAGGATTCACTCTGGCCTGGCGGTGCTGATGACTGGGGTTTGGCAGCCGGCACACCTGAGGACTTACAGTACATCAGGCAACTTTTGGTACAAGGAGAAAACAAAAAAGCCGATTCGCTCATGGTGGCTTTGTTTTCCAGAAAAGGAATAACCCGCTCCCATCAAACTATGGGTGACCTTTGGATGGAATTAGGTCACCAAAATATCAGCAATTATAAAAGAAGTTTGGATCTCGACAATGCGACAGCTACCGTCACCTACCAATACGAGGGATATGATTTTGAACAAAAAGTAATTGCTTCTGCTCCAGACCAAGGGATCATCATCCAAATCACCACTACCCATCCAAAGGGCCTTAACGGCAAAATCCGACTGGACCGTCCTGAAGATGTTGGGCATCCCACTGTCAAAACCACTACACCTGCCAATAATATCCTCCAAATGGACGGAGAGGTCACCCAAAGGAGGGGACAGATTGACTCCAAACCTGCACCAATTCTACATGGAGTGAGGTTTCAGACCTTGGCTTGGCTGGAAAATGAAGGTGGTACATTGGAAGGAAAGGGAGATGTCATTTGGGTGGAAAATATAAATAGTCTAACCATCAAACTGGTAGCGAACACCTCCTATTACCACGATGATTTTCGGGGAAAAAACCAGTCAGACTTGATGGGTTTGAAGGGGAAAAGCTTTACAGAATTACAGGAAAGACATCAAAATGATCATCAGGCCTTATTCAATCGGGTGGATTTTCAATTGGGAGAGAATATTCCAGACACCATCCCAACTGATCAAAGAATCGAATTGGTAAAGTCGGGAGAATCAGACCTTCATTTAGAAAAACTCCTTTTTGACTATGGCCGCTACCTCTTGATCGGCAGTTCTAGGCCGGGCACCCTTCCAGCCAACCTGCAAGGGATCTGGAACAGGCATATTGAAGCTCCTTGGAATGCTGACTACCATATGAATATCAACTTACAGATGAACTACTGGCCTGCTGAGATAACCAACCTCAGCGAGCTGCATGATCCGCTGTTTGATTTTACAGATGCCCTGATTCCGAGCGGGCAAAAAACCGCAAGTGAAACCTACGGCATGAGAGGTGCCGCTTTTGCACATGGTACTGACCTCTGGAAAATGACATTCCTCCAAGCTGCCCAAGCCTATTGGGGTTCATGGATTGGCGCAGGAGGATGGATGATGCAGCATTACTGGGAAAGGTATCAGTTTACCCAAGACAAGAAATTCCTGGAAGAACGCTTGCTTCCAGCTTTGGAAGAGGTGGCAGCGTTTTATGCAGACTGGCTGGTTCCACATCCTGCTGATGGAAAATTGGTTTCCTCACCTTCCACTTCACCGGAAAACAGTTTTATCAATGCCAAAGGTGATGCAGTAGCCAGTACTCTAGGGGCCGCCATGGACCAACAAATCATTGCCGAAGTATTCGACAACTATATCAAAGCAACAGAAATTCTTGGTGTACAAACAGATTTACTTTCAGAAATAAAGGAAAAACGCGCAAAATTGAGGTCAGGACTTCAGGTAGGCCGCGATGGCCGGTTGATGGAATGGGACCAGGAATACGAAGAGCCGGAAAAAGGGCATCGACACATGTCTCATCTCTATGCTTTTCACCCTGGAGATGCCATCACCCAAACAAGGACACCGGAACTCTTTGACGCTGTTCGCAAGACACTAGACTACCGTCTCGAATACGGAGGTGCCGGTACAGGTTGGTCCAGGGCTTGGCTTATCAATTTTTCAGCCCGACTGATGGATGGGGAAATGGCATATGAGCATGTGAAGAAACTGATTGAAATTTCGATGTATCCCAACCTATTTGATGCACATCCACCTTTTCAGATCGATGGAAACTTTGGATACACAGCGGGAATTGCAGAGATGCTGCTCCAAAGCCATGATGGATTTATTCATCTCTTGCCTGCTTTGCCTTCCGCTTGGCCCGATGGCAAAATTTCCGGTTTGAAGGCCAGAGGAAATTTCACAGTAGATATAGAATGGCAAAATGGTGAATTGAAAAATGCTTCCATCAGCACTCCTATAGGCGGAAAAGCCAAGATATTTTATCAGGGAAATAGCCTGGAAGTGGATTTAAATAAAGGTGAGAGGTTTGAGTTTAGTTTTTGATAAATCTACTAAACTGACACCCGAATCATAAAACCCTTAAACACCTTGGAAATCAAGAAATAATAAAAGAAATTTGTTATCTAAATAGGTAACAATTTATGCCAACTATAAAAACAATTGACAAAATAAAAATTGATTTTACTCTCGGGATCATCCCCGCCTCATTTTCATGCGAAATTTGCTGAATTTGAAGAATTGATTGTAATAGAAACATTGGAGACCTACGCCGGAAGTTTACCCAAAGTACAGAGAAAGAAAGTGAAAGATTGGGCGAAAGAAAACAGACAATTCCTTTTGGATATTTTCAACCAATTAAATCCAAGGTTATGAGACAGAAAATTAAAATTCCCAGAATAGTTAAAATAGAAAAGATTACAGGCCACAAAATCCAATGCATGTTTAACAATGGTGAGAATCGACTTCTGGACTTTGAAAAGATTTTCAAACAATGGAATGTAACCAAAAACGATTTTGAATATACGTTGCTTGACGGAAAAGAATTTAAGAAAGTAAAACTCAGGAACTACACCTTGTCATGGCCGAACATTGAGATTCAAGTAAAAGGAGAAAACGGGGAAAGTTTAACCCTGCCTTACGAAATAGGGGCTGATGTTCTTTTCGAACTTAGTGAAGATATTCAAGAACCCTCAAAATACAGATACGGCAGACTGATAAAAAGTGCCCGATTGAAGGCAGGATTGACGCAAGAGCAATTAGCCATGAAAAGTGGTACAACAAGATTTTACATTTCAAGAATAGAAAATGATAAAACTGACCTTGAGTTGTCGACATTTCGGAAAATAGTGGAAGCTGGACTTGGAAAAAAATTGAAATTAACGATAGAATAAATTTAGATAGCCTTCATATCCCCTATCCATATTTAATGAAAGATGTGATCATTATCGGAGCAGGCTTCTCGGGTCTTGCTGCCGCCAGAATTTTACAAGCACAAAATGTTTCCTTTTCAATCCTTGAGGCGAGGGATAGAATAGGCGGAAGGGTGTACACCAAAAGATTCGAAAATGGCAAATACCTAGACTTTGGTGGTCAATGGATTGGTCCCGGTCAAGATAGGATGTACGAATTGTGCAGTGAATATGGGGTTGGGTATTATGACACCTATAACGAAGGCAAGCATATTCTGGACCTTAATGGAAAAATCAAAAAGTACAAAGGTTTGATTCCCAAATTGGACATTATCTCTTTGGTCAACTTGGATTGGGTAATGAGAAAACTGGAAAGGATGGCCAAAAATATTGACTGTTCCAAGCCATGGACTCACCCAAAAGCTGCAAAATGGGATGAAATGACATTGCAGGATTTTCTCTATAAAAACTGCATCAGCAAAACCTGTATGAAAGTCATCACGCTAGCATTGGAAACTGTTTTTGCCAGTAAGCCCCATGATATTTCACTTCTCCATGCCCTATTTTACTTCAAATCTGGTCGAGACCTCAATACCCTGATCAATATCAAAGATGGCGCTCAGCAACACCGAATAGAGGGTGGTATGCAAACTTTGGCTGAAAAAATAGCAGCAAAATTCACAGATCACATTTTTTTCAATCATGCCGTAAAAGAGGTAGAAAAGACTGTCGATGGCTTTTGTGTAAAAGGAGGTGATTTTCAAATTCAGGGTAAAAAAGTAATCATCGCCATACCACCCCCACTGACTCGGGAAATACAATTTGCGCCCAAGCTTTCAGTAACAAAAATGGGCTTGCTACAAAAATTGGAAATGGGGAAAGTGGGGAAATGCTTTATGGTCTACCATAAACCCTTTTGGAGAAAAGGCGGCTTTAGCGGCCAGGCATTTGCAGATGAAAATTCACCTTTTCAATCTATTTTCGACAGTTCCCCAAAAAACGAGGAATATGGGGTAATTCTTGGATTTACGATTGCAGACCGGTCTGTTGGATTCTTTCAGCATGACAAGAAAAAAAGAGAAACACTTATGTTGGAAAAACTGGTGTCCTACTTTGGAGAGCAGGCAGCAGATCCTGTTTTTTATGAGGACTTCACCATGACCGATGAAGCTTGGAGTAAGGGCTGTTATGCTGCACTATACCCCAAAGCCATCTGGATCGAATACAAAAATACTTTATCCGAGTCAGAAAACTCCATAATTTGGGCGGGCACGGAAACCTCGACAGAATGGTTTGGGTATATTGAAGGGGCCGTGAGAGCAGGAGAAAGAGCCGCAAATGAAGCAATAAAGACTTTGATATGAAATACGCCGTAATCATCATTGCAGCCCTGATTATGGTCTGGGTCATTTGGACCCAAACAGGTTATAACAGAGACTTGCCTGAAGTATCAGGTCACATTAGCCTTGTACAGGAAGTCAACCCATTGGAAACAGACAGCATCAGGGGAAATATCATAGGAATTCAACCTTTTATGCTTGAAACAGATTACCTAAAGGCTGAAAGGTTTTATGCCAAAATGAATGCTTACTTGTCCGAGGCTTCTAGCCAAGGTCTGATACTCGAAAACAGCATTGTTCTGCTTCCCGAATACTTGGGGACTTGGCTGGTCATTGTGGATGAAAAGATATCTGTGGCAGAAAGCAGTTCGCTTACTTCAGCGATGGCCAAATTGGTATTTAGCAATCCAGTTTCTTTTTTCCAACATTTCAACTACAGCGCAAAAGAATCAGATAAAATCGCAGCGGCTTTGTTTAGGATGAAATCTGAAAAAATGGCCGAAATTTATGCTTCCACTTTTTCCCGATTGGCAAAGGAATATCAGGTACATATCGCGGCAGGCAGTATCATCCTACCCGAACCTAAAATCAACGGATCCAAAATTGAAGTGTATCCTACAGCTCCCCTTTACAACACCGCATTCCTTTTTCTCCCTGATGGAAATATTCACCCGAGAGAGGTAAGAAAGGCCTTCCCCATTGATTCTGAGCATCCCTTTGTCACTGCCGCTGATGTAAAAGACATTCCGCAATACCAACTTCCTTTTGGAAATGTGGGTGTTCTGGTCTGTGCGGACTCTTGGTACCCTGAAAGTTATGAAGCAGTAAAGGGCGTAGACATTGTCTTGGTCAATTCCTATTGCGCAATAGATGGTGCGATGGATGTACCTTGGGGAGGGTACAATGGTGGGCCGGCGCCAGCGGACGTGGATTTTAATGATATTGGCGTATTGACTGAACAGGAAGCCTGGTTGAAATATGCACTTCCCGGCAGACTGGTTCAATCGGGTGCCGAGGTAGGCGCAAATGTGTTTCTTCGGGGTAGGCTGTGGGATCTGGGAACTGACGGTCAACCATTCTTCCTGAGAGGCGGAGCATTACAACATATCAATCCAGCCGAACAAGGAGGTATTTGGAGCATGCAATTTTAAAACAGCAATACTATGTGTGATACCTTAGCTTGTTTGCCAGCCTTTACCAAAAACGGCAACCTGATTTTTGCCAAAAATTCAGACAGAGAGCCTGATGAAGCCCAGGAAATCCAACACATTCCCAGAACAGCTCAAACAGCTAAATTCATTAAATGCACATACATTGAAATCCCACAAGTCAAAGAGACCTTTGAGGTGATACTTTCCAAGCCATACCAAATGTGGGGAGCGGAGATGGGAGTCAATGAATTTGGTGTAGTCATTGGAAATGAAGCTGTCTTCACCAATGTAAAAATCGACCAGAAAAATGACGGTCTTACAGGAATGGATCTACTGAGGCTGGCACTTGAAAGGTCCACATCAGCTGTGGAAGCTATCAGTCAAATTACTACCTTATTAGCTACCTACGGACAAGACGCTTGCGGTGGATATAAGAATAAAAGTTTTTTTTACCACAACAGTTTTATCGTTGCAGATGCCAAGAAAGCCTTTATCCTCGAAACAGCCGGAAAATCTTGGGCAGTCAAAACGATCAGCAAGTTTGGAAGTATATCCAATGGGCTCAGCATAGGAACCGATTTTGATCAGATTCATTTACTTGATGAAAAAAGAGCATTTCCTTTCAACTTGAAAAAGAAGCCCAATCCTTTATCTTTCAGCGCTTACTTTTCGGATTTTCTCTACACGAAAGTAGGTAGGGCAAAAAGCCGAAAAGCATGCAGCATGGCATTGATGGAAGCCTCTATAGGAAGTCTAGACATAGCAAAAACATTTTCAATACTGAAAACCCACAACTTACCTGACCCTCATTTTTCCCCAAAAAAAGCCAATACAGCATCCCTTTGTATGCATGCTACTGGACTCACCAACCCTAGTCAAACCACTGGTAGTATGGTGGCAGAAATCAGAAAACTGGCACCGAGTACGGTGTGGCTGACGGGGACTTCCATGCCCTGTCTTTCTATTTACATCCCGTTTTTTATGGGAACGAATACAATGCGAGTATTGAGGAAACCGGAAGGCAGCCCTAATGAGTCACTATGGTGGAAAGCTGAAAAACTGCATCAATGGGTCTGTGAAGATTACAAGGTGAGGAAGCAAAAAATACTTCCCACATTGCAGCAAATACAAGAGGAGTTTTTAAATGGGGAAAAACAACTTATCCAAAGCAATCCCAATAACGAAGCGTTAGAAGCTTTCAGTAGCAAATGTTTGAAAGAAGTACTTGCGTTTTATGATGATGGTGTTAGGTTATGTTGATGAATTGATGAACTGATGAACTGGGGAATTGATGAACTGGGGAACTGGGGAATCGATGAATCGATGAACTGATGAACTGGGAACTGGGAACTGGAAACTGGGGAATTGATGAATGTGGGAACTGATTGTAGATTGTTAAAAGTTAAATGTTAAAAGTTGGGTTTGTGGTAGTGTATGGGTAATCCTCTTTGTGCAGTTTGGTGGATTGATGAATCGATGAATCGATGAACTGGGAACTGGGGAACTGGTTGTAAATTGTTAAAGGCAAAAAGTAAAAAGGGAGCCAAAAACATTGTATCAATTCCTCTAAGATGCAGCTCTAATTTTCTTTGCTCCTTTGCGTCTTCCAATACTCGGGACAAGATTTGCGTGAATTTTTTTTGTTTAAGACCTCCCTTCGACTACGCTAGTACTGCAGGTTTTGGGCTGTAAGTGAGGATACTAACAGCGGCGTTATCCGAAGGCGCAACCTTCGGATAACTCACCAATATCACCAAATATCCAACCCGTCTCAGGAGGGCAGGTATCTATTAGTATCCCTTTGCCAAAAAACCTCGTTTAATGGATTACTAACATGATTGCGGAAATCATATTCTAAGATCTAAAATCTTAAATCTTAAATCTACCCCCCTCTACTCCCTACCGGACATCATCTATGTCCGTAACCTTGTACCTGAATGGCTCGGCTGGCAAACCAGCAGAATTGTATAGGTTTACTTCCGGATTGTCTGCCCAAGCATACCTCACTTCTACAGGATCACTGACTTGGGGATGGGAAACCTGTATTTCATTGGCTCCGCTGAGGATGGCATTTCCTTTATAAAACTTACCATCTTCGCCGGCAATGATAAAGCCTTTTACCTCAGTCCCCTCTGTCATGGTGAAACCATCGTCAAGATCAGCAAATGTCAACACAAACATTCCATTAGCTACTCTTGCCCTTAACAAAGTGGGGCCTTTATCCGTGGTCTCCTCATTATAGGCTACCTTTTGAGCTACTTTGTAGAGCCTGTGGCCTACATCTCTTTTATTTTTTGGGTGTATATCTCCTGCCTCTCCTATATCTATAGTGACGGCCATACCTGTATTTGGGAGTTTCCTCACATTGCTCTGAGCCTCTCTGAGATAAGCCCAATGGGATTCAGGTTGCACCTCTTTTTGCTCCATAAAATTGGCTAACTGCACATATAAAAACGGAAAATCTCCGATCCCCCATTTACTTCTCCAATCAGAAATCATCGTAGAAAACAACGCTTCATACTGTTCATGGTCTTGTGTATTGCTTTCCCCTTGATACCAAATCACACCTTTGATGGGGTAATTGATAAGCGGATGAATCATAGCATTGTACATCATTCCGGGAAGCCAATTGTATTTTTCAACGTTGGGCAATGGATCCTCTACCCTGTTGTTGTATTTCCAGTCACCTTCAAGGCTGATTTTCCCTGAACTTGTATTGAGGTAAAAATCCCCTTTTGTACCTACAATCACTTTATTGTCCCAAGTATTGATCACACGCAATGCTATGAGGTTCTCACCCTTATTGAGCATACTGGGTGGAATAGAAAAATCCCTGACACTTTCACTGTAGTCTTTGACATATAATCTCCCTCCATTGACATAGATATGGGCCATTTGCTGAATATCACCAAAATGTATCCTCACACCTTGGGTATCGGTAAGATTTACCTTTTTCCTCAACCAAACTACATCTTCCAAAGGGTTGGCTTCAGGTAGCGTGATGGTTCGCCATTCGCTGTCATCATATTTCAGGTTGACCACTCCTTGAATTTCACCATTTCTTGCTGCAGGTGCCAATTCGTTTCTTTCAAGCTCACGTAACTTATTGTCAACAACCTCTTGGGTCCAATAGTCATTTCTATTTAGGATATCTCCGGCTTTTGATTGGTAAAAATCCAGTTGAAGAAGGGCTTCCGCATCTGTCCACCCTTCAGCAGGTGTTCCTCCCCAATTGCTTTCTATAATCCCAACCGGTACTCCTTTTTCCAAATGATTCCTTTTGGCAAAAAACCATGCTATCGCTGAAAAATTGAGTATGTGATCCGCATTTGCCTGCCTCCATTCTCCTCCACGTACATTAAATTTCTTCGTAGCATCGTAATCATGCGGGATTTTGAAAAAACGGATCAGTGGATAGTCAGCATCCGCTATTTCTTCTTCCAACTTCTCCACTCCGGCACTCATTACCCATTCCATGTTGGACTGACCACCTGCCAACCATACCTCCCCTACCTGCACATCCCGTATGATCAGGTTATTGACTTCCAGCTCAAATGGCCCTGAAGCAGGCATAGGATCAAATTCCACGATCCAATGTCCATTTTCATCTACTTTGGTTTGCTTTTCAATGGTATTGAAACTCACTAAAACAGTCCTATCAGGTTCACCTTTACCCCAAACACGGATAGGCTCTCCTCTTTGTAATACCATGTGATCCGAAAAAAACTTAGGTAATTCTACTTCTGAAAGCCTTTCCTCATTGCTACAAGCACAGGCCAACAAAACGAGCAGTGAAAGGAGTATTCTTGTAAAATTTATATTCATATTGAAAACTGTGTTTAAGACAGCGTCCAATTTATCCAATTTGCGACTGAGAGAGTAGTCTATTGGTGTAAAAAAATACGCTTTTCATCAAATAAATGAGCAATTAGTTCCTGTAGCCATTTGGATTGATATCAGCAGTGGCAATATTGCGGGTGATCTCTCTGCTTTTATAATCCATAGAGCAATGAAGGGTTCTATCGACCCAATGGACTTCTTTGACTTCATTTTTAAATTCAGTAGAATAATTTTCCGTCATCTCCACTTCCAACTCCTCTAGTGTTTCCGCTAATATTACAGACTTGGAGCTATCATTCAGTATTACAGTATAAAAAGGCATAATGATTAAGTTTACAGAGAACTAACATAGAAATGAAAAAAATGTTAATTATTTCATCAAAGCTCTTAATGCAATCATCATAAATTTGATCGGGTACTGCTGTATACTTATTTAAAAATGCTTATTGGTGCACTGAAAAAGGGTGTCAAGTCATTGCAAAGACTAAACAGAAACCAAAAGCCTAAAGGTTGTACCCACTCAGGATTTTGTTATCCTGCATTGATTTCAAGTAAGTAGAGGTTTTCCCATCTTCCCCCACCTCTACCACACGGTATCCAGGTACAGGTGAACCCCAATTTCCTCCAAAGTGTCCTGTCCAGAGATATGGTTTCTTTTGGTGAAGCATGACACCATTGACATCATGGTCATGGCCATGTATGACAGCCTTGACATTGGGATAGGACGCTACAAGGTCCAGCAGTTCTTGACAGGCTACTCCATGTCGCGTCCAGTCATTTTGTGAAATATGGATACAGATAAAAACATGTGTAAAATCTGCAAAGTCATCCAATGACTTTTTCAGAAACTGTTGGTTGACGCAAAGGTAATCACCCGCTTGATTGGAGCTGTCAGCAAGGACAAATCCAAATTGGTTTTTGTGTGAAAAAGCATAATCAGTCGGAATGCCCCAAATATCCTCCCACACATTTTTTGTGACACGGTCATGATTTCCCCGAACTGGGAAATAAGGTACCTCAAGTTGGTCAAAAACAGTTTTGACTTCAGGCATCCATTTGGGATCATCGTGGATCAGGTCTCCATTAAATACCACAAAGTCCACATTTTCCTCCTGATTAATAGCCGTAATTAATGTCCTGTGACTGGCTTCAAAATCAGTATCAGGTTGACCATAATGTCCATCAGAGGCTATGATAAACTTTAGCTTGGGATTTTCGGGAAAATGCATTTTCCCGTATGTCATAAATGGCATAAGTGGAGTGATTGCTGATAGTACGGAGATGTTTTTGATAAATGACCTACGCTGCATGAGTCTTTAAAGATAGTGTGGGAGGATACTCAAGCCAATATAAGCAAAATTTATTTTTTTCGTGCTGACATCACCAAACCAATCACCAGTACGACTCCACTTACTATCACAGGGGTCCAATTGGCTGTACTGACCGCGATATCCATACCCAAAAGGCTAAAGCTTTCAGAATCTTCCATGGCCTGCAGCCCAAAGATAATCAAACCTAAACCACCAATAATTGCTAAAATAATTCCTACAGTTTTCATAATGTTGAAAGGGTTAAATTTTTAAACTCGGATATTGATTGCAAAACATATACCGTTGTGATTTTGGAGTTATGATTCAAGAATTAAAGAGCTTATCAACCGATGAACTGATCCTTCAATGAAAAAAGTTGTCCTCCAAAATCTCTCAAAAACTCAAAGCTAAGTCGAGTATCCCTATGAGCTTATATTGCCTGAGCTTTCATAACCACAAAGTCTCTTTTTACATCGGCTCACAGCATAAATAGGAGGTTATTCTTTGCCATTTTAGTTTTTCGCGAAAATCTTTTTCACCCTTCCATATTCAGTTCAACCTTTAGAATAGCAAGAAACCTCCATCTTAGGATATTGAAGTTACCTCCATTCTACCTTCTCACTCCCAACAAAGTGAATGGCAACAAAAACAGGTTTTTTACAAATGAAAAAGAAAGATCAATAGCAAAGCCTAGAAGTCTGAATGGCAAAATTACAAGCCAAATCAAAGGGTATAGTAAAATCGCAATCACAGCCAAAGGCCAACACAAGACTGCCAGAATCAACCAAAGTAGAAAACTTATCATAGTCATTTTTTTGTAGCAAGAGACAATTCCACTGCCAATTTAAGAATACCACCTGAGTTCATTTTTAAAGGACTTTTACAGATCTCCGCATCACAAATCCGAACAGAAAGTGTGCGATTTAGGACAGTTTGGATATTTTCATACCTTTTGAAACTCTTTATCCAAACAGGCCACCCATTATCAGAAAAAATGATTGATTGGTGTGTCTATATTCCTATTTTAGCAAATCAATAAATACTCCCGAAATATGATTAAAAGAGTTTTACTAGGACTGGTTTTTTTCGCAGTACTCCTGCCAACTATCGCTCAGAATGACCTCACACGCTGGGAAGAAAGAGCCAACCGTACTGAGATTATCAGAGATGAATATGGGGTCCCGCATGTCTACGGCAAGACAGATGCTGATGCGGTATTTGCCATGATCTATGCCCAGTGTGAAGATGATTTCAACCGAGTCGAGTCTAATTATATCTTTTCTTTAGGCAGGAGAGCTGAAGTGGACGGCGTCAAAGAATTGCATGCTGACCTGAGAATGAAACTCTACATCGATGAAAATACAGTAAAAGAAGAATACCAAAATTCTCCTGATTGGCTCAAAGCCCTGATGGATGCATGGGCAGATGGTATCAATTATTTCCTCCACAGTCATCCTGAAGTAAAACCCAAACTGATCAACAAATTCGAGCCTTGGATGGCTCTGACTTTTTCTGAAGGCAGTATCGGTGGAGATATCGAAACCATCTCAGTCAATGACTTAAAGGCTTTCTATGACAAAGACTTTTATGCCCACCTTGCCTATCAAGAAAGAGACTGGGATGAGGAACCAAGAGGTTCAAATGGTTTTGCCATAGCCCCACAACTTTCCCAATCAGGCAATGCCCTTCTTTTTATCAATCCTCATACCTCCTTTTATTTCAGACCGGAAGTGCATATGGTCTCCGAGGAGGGGTTGAATGCATACGGAGCAGTGACTTGGGGCCAATTTTTCATCTATCAGGGATTCAATGAGTACAATGGGTGGATGCATACATCGAGCAAGGCAGATGCTATTGATCATTTTGCTTTGACTGTGGAAAAAAGGAACGGTCAATACCATTATAAGTTTGGGGAAGAGTGGAGACCATTGAAAGAAAAAACCATCCTCACGAAGTATAAAGATGAAGATGAAATCAAGGAGCGGGAATTTAAAGCTTTCTACAGCCATCATGGGCCTGTTATCAAAGAAGAGGATGGTAAATGGATAGCAATTTCCCTGATGGTGGAGAGGGAAAAAGCATTGAGGCAATCCTACTTGCGAACCAAGACCAAAAACCACCAAGAGTTTAAATCCACTATGGACTTGAAGACCAACTCTTCCAACAATACTGTATATGCGGATAAGGATGGCAATATTGTCTACTACCATGGAAACTTTGTACCTATCCGTGACCCACAATTTGACTGGAGAAATGTGGTAGATGGTAGCAATCCCGATACAGATTGGAAAGGCCTTCATGAAGTGGATGAGTTGATTTATATAGAAAACCCAGAAAATGGATGGATACAAAACTGCAACTCTACGCCATTTACAGCTGCTGGTCCTTACAGCCCAAAAAAAGAAAATTACATGCCTTATATGGCTTGGGACCAAGAGAATGCAAGAGGCATCAATGCGGTCAGAATAATGGATGGTAAAAAAGGGTATACCATGGAATCCTTGACCAAAGAAGTGGGGTACGAACCAACTTTGATGGCTTTTTCACCTTTGATACCTGCTTTAAAAAAGTCTTTTGAAAAACTTCAGGAGGGCAATTCCCAAAAAGAAAAATTAAAAGAACCTTTTCAGGTCTTAACTAATTGGGACATGAAAACGGGTATTTCTTCTGTGGGCACTTCTCTGGCAGTTTTTTGGGGAAACCAACTCATGGCGGAGCTAAGAACTATGGATAGGCCCTGGGATGCATATGTATTTGATTTCATCGCCGAAAATATGGAAGCTACCCAAATGGTCAATGCATTTGAGAGGGCTATCAATAAGTTGGAAGAAGACTTTGGAACTTGGAATACGCCATGGGGCGAAATCAACCGATTCCAAAGAGTGACCAATGAAATCCAAGGACAATTCTTTGACGAGTTGCCAAGCTTGCCAATTGGATATAACTCTTCACTTTGGGGTTCTCTAGCTGCATATGGTAGCCGTGCGTATCCCAACACCAAAAAATGGTATGGGAACGTTGGCAACAGTTTCGTCGCTGTAGTGGAGTTTGGGGATAAAGTAAAAGCCAAAAGCCTTCTTGCAGGAGGACAAAGCGGGAATCCCTTTTCACCACATTTTGTCGATCAGGCGGAAATCTACAGCAAAGGTGAATTCAAGGATGTACATTTCTACAGGGAAGATGTTAAAAAGCATGCAAGAACCACATATAAGCCCGGCAGAAAATGAATTATTGGATTCTATAGAGGCAGCTGAAAGGCTGTCTCTTTTTTTTATAAGCTCCTGAAAAAGAAATAAATATCGCTTTAAAAATCGAAATTTAATGGATTTTGC
This sequence comes from Mongoliibacter ruber, assembly GCF_003003005.1. GTDB lineage: Bacteria > Bacteroidota > Bacteroidia > Cytophagales > Cyclobacteriaceae > Mongoliibacter > Mongoliibacter ruber. The sequence goes on along the minus strand of NZ_PVTR01000007.1, from coordinate 49,405 downwards.
ATAAATTCAATGCAAAATATTTGATCATGAAAACTGTTCTGAGTTCGACCATTCTCGCTGCTCCTTTCAGAGAAGAAGTCAAAGTACAAGAGAGACAAATCCCCACTTATGTTTACGCTTCTGTTTTTGCTTCATTATGTATTGCAGTAGGATTGATTTGGGATATTTCCTGGCACATGACTGTAGGTAGAGATGGTTTGTTCTCCCCTCCCCATATTGCCATTTATCTGGGTGCTGTCATTGCCGGTGTTTTTTCTGGAATCAAAGTACTAAAGACCAGCTTTTGGGGGAGTCCGGAAGAAAAAGCCTCCTCTATTCATTTCTGGAAGGTTTTTTATGGGTCATTTGGAGCCATGTTTTGCATATGGGGTGCATTCGCCATGTTGACTTCAGCACCTTTTGATGACTGGTGGCACAATACTTACGGACTTGATGTGAAAATCCTCTCTCCTCCTCATGCCCTATTGGCAATGGGAATGGTGATGATACAATTTGGCGCATTGGTTTCCGTCACATCTTTGCAAAACAGACTGAGTAGTCAAGCAACAGAAAAAACTTCCTCCCACCTACAATGGATGTATGCCATGTCGGCTGGATTTCTATTGGTAATGGTATTTGTGATTATCTCAGAATATTTTTTCTTGATGAGACAACACGACATCCTTGCCTATCAAATAGCTGCCGGAGTATTTCCACTTTTGATGGTAGCCGTGGCTTACGCTGCTCCCTACAATTGGGCTGCCACCAAAATGGCTGTGGCCTACACCTTATTACTTGCTGCCATGGTATGGATTTTACCTCTTTTTCCTGCCGAACCTAAACTTAGCCCTATTAGGAATTTCGTAACCGTCATGCAGCCTTATGAATTTCCATTGATGCTCATTGCTCCCGCATTGGTTATAGACTTCTTTCTCATGAAGTTCGGCCAAATCAACAAGTGGGCTTTGGCAGCCTTATTGGGTTTGGGTTTTGTATTGGTCTTTCTTCCAGTTCAATGGTACTTTGCTGAATTTTTGACAACAGAGGCAGCTAGAGGCTGGTTTTTTGGAAGGTTCAGCTGGACATATGCTTCTGACCCTGATTTTCCATACAGGTATACCTTTCATCCCAGATTTATCAGCACGGGTATAGATCTTATCAAAGGAGCTGGTATAGCTGTAATTATAGGGCTGTTTTCCAGTAGGATTGCCCTTTCTTGGGGTAATTGGATGAAGCGAATCAAGAGATAAACTCCGAATACCCTCAGGTCATGCATTTCATAAAAAAATTCAAATCCAGCCTTCAATCAGCAACCCTTCTCGTTGTATTGCTTATTGCAACTTCACATGTAGGAAGTCCTGGAGTTATCTTCGAAGGATTATTGGGACCTTATAGGGTTTTGGCTAATATCAATCCACCCGCTGTGGTCCCTGGAACAGCACTGGTAACGGTGATTTTGCCAGAGGATCCTGAAGGGATACACCTCGAAGCAAGACCTGTATATTGGTCAGCAGGTATCAAAGGAACCCCTACAGCTGATCCTCTAGCGCCTGTAGAAGGAGAGATGGGGAGATATGAAGGGGAAATGTGGTTTATGGAATCTGGGACTTCTTCTGTTCAATTAGTTTTAAAAAGCGGAGAAGAAACCTTTGAAGCTATCATTCCAGTGATGGCCATGCCTACTGCGCAAAATGAAATGCCCAAAGAACTTGGAATTGCATTGTCTATTTTGGGTGTTTTTTTGGTGATCCTTATGGTAACCATCATCGCCTCAGCCATGGGTGATAGTTTGAGAGAGCCCGGTGTTCCTAGAGACAGCAGATTGGCCAAAAGAAAATATATTGGCACAGCCATAGGGTCAGTTTTCATATTATTAATTTTATGGGGAGGAAAAAGTTGGTGGGAGGCTGAAGCAGAGGCTTATCAAAGCCAAATTTTCAAGCCAATTGAAGCCGTTTCACACCTAAACATTAAAGAAGATGGGGATTATCTCCATTTGACAATAGATTCTACCTCATTAACCCAAGGAAGAATTACGAGGAAAATTTCCTATATCGTGCCCGATCATGGCAAATTGATGCACATGTTTCTGATTAGAAAAGGAGACTTGGACGTATTCGCTCATTTACATCCAAAAAGATTGGATAGCCTTAATTATGAAGTCAAACTGCCTCCCTTGCCTTCCGGGGAATACCATGTGTTTGCGGACATTACAAGATTTACCGGATTTTCCGAAACCATCGTAAGTGATTTAGTCATTCCTCAATCAGCAAATTTCAACTTGGCTTCCCAACGAGAAGTAATTCTTGGCAGAGACGATACCTACACTTTTTCAAATCCTATCTCCAGCAAATCAAGTGCTTTAGATGGTGATATCATGATATGTGGCAAACCTGGAATCAAAACTCCACTACCCAATGGTTATTCGGCTGTTTGGGAAACGGAAAATGACAAGTTTGAAGCAGGAAGGCTCTACAACCTAAACTTTGCCCTCTTCGATGCAGATGGGGAACCCGCTGTACTCGAACCTTATTTAGGCATGATGGGACATGCTGTAGTCCTCAAACATGACGGTTTGGTGTACATTCACCTTCACCCTACAGGAAACTATTCCATGGGGTCACAGAAAATGCTATTGGACAGGTTTCAAAGTGGGGCTGTAGGATTTCAAAACCTGCCTGGGTCTTACAGTTTTCAAGACAGTATAGATCATGTAATTTCGTTTTTGGATGAACTTCCCGAAGTTGAGCGAGATTCCTTGTTGATGGGTGACATGCTGCACTATGAATGGTCAGATGAAGAACATGAAGAGCACACTATGGTAAGTTTTCCTTATGCTTTTCCGGAGGAAGGCAATTACAGGCTCTGGATACAAGTAAAAATTGAAGGTAAAATTGTCAATGGTGCTTTTGATGTTGAGGTTATTTGATTCATGAACCTGATTAAAGACATTCTTTAAACAAGGTCAATAAAAAAAGCTTCTGAAAATTCCAGAAGCTTTTTTTAGTTAAATTTATTTTTGGAAAGAAGTCAACATCCAGTGATGCAATTCTATACTTTTGATAAATGCGATGAGCATATCCTCAGTAGCGGAATCGCCAAGATCCGCAACTTTTGTTGCGCATTCATCCATATTGTCATTGAGGATTTCAAAATCTTTTAAGACCTCATCCACCATCGCTTTGGAAGAAAGATCAGTGCCAACTTCCTTGATATCTGAATGCTCCAAATAATCAGTAATCAAACTGTAAGGGGTCATTCCGAAGACCCTGATCCTCTCAGCTACCAAATCAATATTGACTTTAGCCTCATTATACAACTCTTCAAATTTTTCATGAAGATCGAAAAAATCACTTCCTGTTACATTCCAATGAAAGTTCCTTAATTTTTGGTAATGAACATGATAGTTAGCCAAAAGCTTATTCAAAGATTCAACAATTTTTTCTGACTCGTCTTTTCTATATCCTAGTTTTTTAAATGCTCTTTTTTCAGTTTTACTCATCATTTTTGTTATTTACGTTTCACACTTATTTTTGAATTAATTATTTAAAAGTCATATCCAAATTAATCGTATCCCGAGGATAGTCAATTATCTTGATTATGCCTTTAGAAATAATAATGGGCGTTTTTAAGGCGGATTTTTCTTTTATCAAAATATCCAAAAGGTCTTCTTCTTCGATCTCGTTACCTTCAATATTCTCCTTGAAATAATCAGATTTCTTATCAAACAAGTCTATAATTCTCATCTTCATTTTTGCTGCCAATTCCACAAGCTGGGTTGGCGTCAAATCATTTTTGGAGACATCCAGTTCATTGATCTTATGTTTATGTAGCGTTAACACGTAAGCATAAGCCTCTTTGTCCTTCTGATTATTGCCATTGTACAGAAATTTGATTTCATTTTTTTCAAGTTCGAACATATTTGGAAGAATATTTTGAAGTAAAAGCGCCTTAAAATCCTATCAATATGAGGCATATACTATGCCATTAAAAGACTTTAGGTACTTATTTGAACAGGTAAAAACAGTGATTGTTTGGATATCTTTTTTAAAAGCCTTCCAGGATTTTTGTGAAAAATATACCTAAAGCAAACCAAATAGCCTTGTAAAACACGCATATTGGAGATTATTTCAGCCTCTTTGCAGTATTCTTACGGCTTATTCCATCACAAAAGGCTATTCGCTCAACTTTTGAGGATTTCTAAATGGAAACAGCTTTGGTTTTGAGCGTATTGCCCGTGCACCTTTTTTTAAATTAATCAGCCTAGACCTCCTTCAATAAGAAGGTCATATTCCAAAGTTTAACCTTTTATAAATTCAAATTCCAAAAGAAAAAGACAACCAAAAAATAAATGTTTATGCCCTTGAATACTCCTAGAGCCGAGTTTTTAACCTAAAATTCCCCAATATGGGGAAATTAGTCCAGGTATCTGTTTATTTAATTTTTTCTCATCTTTAAAAAATCACCTGTTTACATTTGCTTGAGATATTTCCCCTTGCTCCATAGGGAAATCCCATTACTGTTTGCAATGAATTGGTATGAGTTTAAACTTCTTTCCAAGTCCACTTCATATAATTCCCTATTGCTGGAATATGAATATACCTCACCATTTAAGGCCAGCGGTTTGGTACTGTGTGTTTTCCTAGAACCCGTTTGGCATCCTCCTTTACTTCCGGCAATTTTTGTGCACCCCAAATCTGATCTCTTGCATGTTTGGCTGACTTTTCTAGATCTACAATTGGCAAAGGATAGTCTTCCCCCAAAACAATCCCGTACAAACTGGCTTCAATTCCTGTTATTTTCCAGGGTTCATGAATCAAAACATTAGGAAGGGCTTGAAGTTCAGGAACCCATTTGCGGATAAAAATTCCTTCCGGGTCATGCTCATAAGATTGCTTGACAGGATTGTAAATACGGACTGTATTGATTCCCGTCACACCCGCCTGCATCTGTAGCTGCGGGTAGTGTATGCCTGGCTCAAAATCCAGAAATTGTCTCCCCAGGTGATTTGAACCACTTTTCCAATGTTGGAACAAGTGATGGGTGAGAAAAGACACCAACATAGCCCGCATCCGGAAATTCAAATAGCCTGTTTCTATCAAACAACGCATGCAGGCATCGACTAAAGGAATTCCTGTCTTTCCTTCCTTCCAAGCTTGAACTTTCTTTTCATTCAGAGGCTTTTCCATCAAGTCAAAGCCCCTATTGACATTTTTAAACTCCATTTCACATTCCATTTCAAACTTTTGAATAAAATGACAATGCCAACGAAGTCTCGATTGAAAATTGGTGAAATTCTTCACCTGAAACTTCTCTTTTTTCTTTTGTTCCGCAGCCTGATAGACCTGCCTTATAGAAAGATTCCCCCAAGCCAGATAGGGAGATAAACGACTACAACCTCTCCTACTCAGTTCCGGTTTGCTGATATGTCGGTTATAGTTTTTTACCCTATCTTTTAAAAACGACTGTAGGTATTTATGAGCCAAGGTCTCTCCACCTTGCTGCATTTTGGGATTGGGAATCGTCCATTCTTTTGGAATCAAAGAAGCACCGGAATGTTGCATCAAGTCATTTGGAAGCGTGTAAAACTGTGCCCTTGACAAGTCAGGGGATTGTAGGGGTTCAGACATCATCTCATACCAATCCTGAGACCAGTTTTTCCTGTTTCTCCTACCTCTCCTCACTCCTTGTTGCTGATACTCTTTCCAACCTATACTGTTTTTTTGAAAAAACTCCCTTACCCTTATATCCCTGTCAAAGGTTAGCTTTATACCGGTTTCTTGATGGGAGAAAACTTGTTCTACACTATACTTTTCTAAAAGGAGTTCAAAAACTTCCTCAACTTCCTTATAAAAAACGTGGATTTTGGTGTCTTGATGCTCAAGTTTATGATTTAAGTCTTGAATACTCTGCAAGACGAACCTCCAATGACGCGTATCACTCTGTGCAGCTTGCACCAAAGATGGCTCAAAACAAAAAACAAGTAACAAAGGCAAACCCGCCTCTATTCCTCTTTTCAGTGGTTCATGGTCTTGAAGCCTTAAATCTCTTTTAAACCAAACGATATTTACTTTTTGCATCAAATCCTAAACAAAGGCAACTCTTCAAAGTTTGTAGGAAATGAGTAATTTAAAAAAATTAGGTACTGAAGAAGTGGACAGGATTATTGAAATGGCATGGGAAGATCGCACGCCATTTGACGCCATTGAAGCTCAATTTGGAATCAGTGAGAAAGAAGTGATCAAGTTGATGAGAAGAGAAATGAAGGAAAGTTCTTTTAAAATGTGGCGAAAAAGAGTTCAAGGTCGTCCAACCAAACATACGGCTAAGGCACCTGTAGAAATGGATACTTTTAAATCCAGAATGCAAAGAACCATCGCTCTCAACAAAATCAGTAAAAGGTAGGATTCTTAAATATTGATCACAAAAAATCAAAATCTGAATCCTTTTAAGCGCAGGTTAAGGCCAAAAAACTTGATCTAATGCGCACCAATATCAGCGGGCAATTCAATCGGGAATTGACAAAATTTGACTTGATGTTTGGTGGGTAGTAAAGGGTTAAAAATTTCATAATGGCTTTTCCTTGTCTTGCCGAATCCCGTATAGCTGTCAGGAGGAAAATTTTATATGAGCCGGCTGGTTATTTTTGTAGGGATTTAAAACCATCAATTCGATTGAAAACTTAGCCTTATTTCTATTGTATACTGATTCTCTTAGTTCTCGGGATCTACGTTACACTTCGATTTCAACCGTATTTCCACTTTTTTACTATCGTATTTCTATAAACCCCTACTTTATTTGAATTATATATTTCCGGTTGATTCTTGCGTCCCGGCTCTCGTTTCTGTTACTTCACCTTCGTCCACTCTACCGTTTTTCCGATCAGTGAGACACCAACATAACCTCTTACCTCAAGGGTATTATCGTTTTTCTTTTTAAGTGTACAGGAATAAGTTTTCCCATCCCGCGGATCATAAATAGTTCCGTCATCCCACTTCCCATTATTGAATTTAAAGTCATTCAATAGACGCATACCCATAATCGGCCTTCCCTTTTTACTTTTGTCTACATTGTTTTCGTCGAGAACTGGCTTACCATCAATTTCAGGTTCATCCATCCAGATTATCCTCCCATGGTATTTGTTTTGGTCTTTAAAAATCTCGATTCTAGCATCCTTCTCTGTAGTATACCATTCGCCCAAAATAGCATCTGCATCTTGAGCTGAAATAGTCGAAGAAAGCATAAGAAAAAATCCAAAGCATAAACTCATTAAAATCTTTTTCATAGTTAAATCTTAAAATTCAGGGTTGGTTTTCATGATATATAATACATTTACAAGCCCAATAAGGTTTGAAATATTCAATTGATTTGGAAGAAAACAGACAATTTTAATTGTAAACAGGAATTAGTACAGGTGGTGCCAATAGGAGGAATCTCGATTCAATGGGAAAGCGAAGAAATGTATTTGCTACCCGATAAATGCATTTATTTACCAAGCCATCAGGCACTTTTGATTGCGGACCCCCATTTTGGGAAGGCCGCTCATTTCAGAAAAGCGGGAATCCCAGTACCTGAAAATGTACATACCAATGATTTTCTTAAAATTCAGAGACTACTAGGTGAATTTCCATCCAAGGCTGTATATTTTTTGGGTGACTTATTTCATAGCGATTGGAATACTTCTTGGGATGATTTAGAGTCATTTCTGGATTTTTTCCCAGAAACAATATTTCATCTCATCAAAGGCAATCATGACATACTACCCGCTGCAATTTACCGTTCGGGATTATGGCAAGTTCATGAATCGACATTAATTCTAGGAGAGCTATATTTAAGCCATGAACCACTCGATCAGATCCCAGATGGTCTATTGAATGTCTGTGGACACATCCATCCGGGAGTGCATTTAAGAGGAAAAGGAAGGCAAAATTTGACTGCAGCCTGTTTTTTTCTTCGTCGCAATCAATTGGTCATGCCAGCATTTGGTAGGTTTACAGGACTTGCCAAAATGAAAGTTCAAGCAGGAGATGTAGCTTATATGGTGGCTGAGAAAAAAGTAATTGCCATTGATTTCAAGCAATAAGATTGGTTTACAATACCAAGCTGTTTAATTTTGGCAGAATTCATTAGGAATATGAGGATAAATCCAAGAAAGAAAACCAGATTAGGAAGGTTTAAATTTGTTTCAGTATTATTCAGTACAACATTATCCCTTTTTATAGTGGGACTTTTTGGAGTGATTGTGATTCAAGCCAAAACTTTGACCAGTATCATTCGGGAGAATATTGAGGTGCAGGTCTTTCTCAACAAAAACCTGAGCGAGCAGGAAATCACCAAAATCGGTAATTTACTTTCCTCCAAACCATACGTTTTTCAAAAAGATGATAGTCCCGCTGTGAGCTATATATCTCAAGATGAAGCCGCAGCTTCTTTTCTCGAAGATACAGGAGAAGATTTTACCAAATTCCTGGATGATAACCCGCTCAGAGATAGCTATACCATTGCCATATCAGAAGAATACCAGACAGCCGAACAGATTGAAGAGTTGGTAGAAGAGATACAGCTTATTGATGGCGTGTTTGAAGTAACCTATATGGCTGATTTGGTAGAGTCTATCAATCAAAATTTGACCAAAGTCGCCTTGGTGATGGGAGGGTTTATACTTATTCTTGTGTTCACTGTGGTCATGTTGATCAACAACACTATCAAACTTGCCCTTTTCTCACAAAGATTCCTTATCAGAAGCATGCAATTGGTAGGTGCTACACGTGGTTTTATCAGGAAACCATTTTTAGGCCGCGCCCTGTGGTTCGGAATATTGGCCGGGCTGATTGCTTCTGCTTTGCTTTTCGGGATTATAGAATATACCAAGGCTAATATTGATGGCTTTGCCATGCTACAGGACTATACTTTGTTGTATTATCTTTTTGGAGCATTGGTGATCATAGGAGCTCTGCTATCCGTATTCAGTACCTTACAGGCAGTAAATAAATACTTAAACATGTCATTGGACGAATTATACTAAACATGGCTAATTCACATTTTGCATTTACCAAAAAAAATTACATCCTCATGCTTATTGGTTTGGGGGTCATCATCCTTGGCTTTACCATTATCGGAATGGATAAAGAACAACATGGATTTGGATTTTTAGGAACAGTATTGGGTCCAATTGTGACCTTGGCTGGATTTCTATTTCAGTTTTATGCTATTTTTCACAAGACAGAAAGTAAGTAATTCATGGAAATTATAGATGCGATCATCCTTGGAATCATCCAAGGCTTGACCGAGTTTTTACCAGTGTCATCTAGTGGACACTTGGAATTGGCCTCTGCCCTATTGGGAGATGAAAAAATCCCTGAAGAAAGCATGATGTTTACCGTAGTGCTTCATTTTGCTACGGCCCTAGCTACTTTGGTAGTATTCAGAAAAGATATAGTCGAACTGCTTGAAGGAGTTTTCAAATTCAAATGGAACGAAGAAACCCAGTTTGTAGCCAAAATCATCCTCTCGATGATTCCCGCTGTGATTGTCGGACTGTTCTTTGAAAAGCAGTTGGAGCAGTTTTTTGGAGGGCAAATAGTATTTGTAGGATTCATGCTACTCGTGACAGCAATTTTGCTTTTCTTGGCGGATAAGGCCAAAAACACCGAAAAACCGGTAAGCTTTCCAAACGCTGTTTTGGTTGGTCTCGCACAGGCTGTTGCCATGCTGCCGGGAATTTCAAGATCCGGAGCTACCATTTCGGCTTCGGTCCTATTAGGCATAGACAAAACCAAAGCTGCCAGATTCTCTTTTTTGATGGTGGTACCTTTAATATTTGGTAAAATCGCAAAAGACATATTAGATGGTGCCCTCACTTACAGTAGTGAAAGTTTTGGATACCTATCTTTTGGGTTTTTAGCTGCATTTATTTCCGGGTATTTCGCATGTACTTGGATGATTGCTTTGGTACGAAAAAGTAAATTGACCTATTTCGCCATCTATTGTACCATAGTTGGTTTGATAGCCATTTTCGCAGGATTATATTTATAAGATGCAGGAAGAACCTTACGGAGAAGTATTTTTGATCAACAAACCTTTGGAATGGACTTCATTTGATGTGGTCAGAAAGGTGAGAAATGCCCTGAAAATCAAAAAGGTTGGTCATGCTGGGACCCTAGACCCTTTGGCTACCGGATTGCTGATCGTTTGTGCTGGCAAAAAGACCAAATCTATAGAGAGTTTTATGGGGCAGGAAAAAGAGTACACAGGTACTTTTGAGATCGGAAAGACTACTGAAAGTTTTGATTTGGAAAAACCGGTAGTAGATGTTGGAGACCCTTCGCATATCAGTATCCTTCAGGTAAAAGAAGCCGCTGCCCAACTCACAGGAGACATTTTACAAGTGCCTCCAATGCATTCAGCCATCAAAGTAGACGGCAAAAGGGTATACGAATCCGCTCGAAAAGGCATTGAAGTAAAAATGGAGGCCCGCCCGGTTTCTGTTTCTGTTTTTGAAATCACAAAATTTGAAAACCCAACAGTGCATTTCAGGATTATATGTTCTAAAGGAACCTATATCAGGAGCATTGCCAGAGATTTGGGCGATATTTTGAAAGTAGGAGCATATATGTCTTCTTTGTGCCGCACCCGAATAGGCGAGTATTCGTTAGAAGAAGCAGATGAATTAGACCACCTTATCGAAAAAATCAAAGCAAGAAAGGATGAAAATTTATGAAGGAATCGAGCATTTTGAATCGGTAACCTACCCTGTCGTGACCAGTGGAACCTTTGATGGAGTACACCTTGGCCACCAAAAAATCCTTGAAAGAATAAGAAACATTGCAGAAGAAATAGGTGGGGAAACAGTCCTCATTACTTTTTGGCCACATCCAAGAATGGTGCTATATCCCAATGAGCACAACTTAAAACTCCTTTCTACCTTTGAAGAAAAATCAAAGTTGCTCAAAGCTTTTGGCATTGATCACCTGCTGACTATTCCCTTCACCACCGAGTTTTCAAACCTCAGTTCGGAGGAGTTTATCCAAAAAATCATTATAGATAAAATTCAAACCCGTAAATTAGTAATAGGATACGACCATAGGTTTGGGAAAAACCGTGAAGGTGGTTTCGATTACCTGAAGGAAAATGTAGATAAATTCAATTTTGAGTTGGAGGAGATTTCTCGCGAAGACGTGGATCATGTAGGCGTATCAAGTACAAAAATACGTAAAGCGCTGGAAGAAGGCAATATTTCGATTGCCAATGAATACCTTGGCAGAGACTACGAAATCAATGGAATTATCATAAAGGGGCAACAACTTGGCAGGTCTATAGGATTTCCCACTGCCAATATACATGTCCCTCATGATTACAAGTTGATTCCTGGAGGAGGAGCGTATGCAGTGACAGTGTATGTAGAAGGAACTAGGTACAATGGCATGTTGAATATTGGCATGAGACCAACAGTCAACGGTATAAGTCAGAGCATTGAAGTAAACCTGTTTGATTTTGAGGGAGACCTCTATGATAAAAGGGTTTGTGTACATTTCAAAGCCTACCTCAGACCAGAGGAAAAATTCTCCAGTCTTGATGCCTTAAAGAAACAACTTAGTAAAGACAAAGAGGATGCACAGCGTATCCTGACCCAAGTATAACTTAAATTTATTTTGTATGATCAATAAGACTATAGCCGATGCAAAAGAAGCTGTAAAAGATGTCTCCTCAGGTTCCGTCCTGATGTTTGGAGGATTTGGCCTAAGTGGAATCCCCGAAAACAGTATCAAGGCCCTTCTTGAAAAAGACATCAACGAACTTACCTGTATTTCCAACAACGCAGGAGTGGATGATTTTGGAATAGGCCTGATGCTACAGAAGAAAATGGTCAAAAAGATGATTTCCTCATATGTAGGAGAAAATGCTGAGTTTGAGAGACAATTATTGAGCGGAGAACTTGAGGTAGAGTTGATACCACAAGGCACCTTAGCAGAAAGAGTCAGGGCTGGTGGCGCAGGAATACCGGCATTTTTCACTCCGGCAGGTGTGGGAACAGAAGTAGCTGATGGCAAAGAATTGAGAGAATTTGACGGCAAACTATACCTACTGGAAAGATGGCTTAAAGCTGATTTTGCATTCGTAAAAGCATGGAAAGGAGATACGTCAGGCAATTTGATATTTAAAGGAACTGCCAGAAACTTTAATCCAATGATGGCCGCAGCTGGAAAAATCACCATAGCTGAGGTAGAAGAATTGGTGCCAGCGGGTGAGTTGGATCCCAATGCTATCCATACTCCAGGAATTTATGTACAGCGGATTTTCCAAGGTAAAGATTACGAAAAAAGGATTGAGCAAAGGACTGTTTCAAAGAAATGAATTAAATGATATAAATTGATATATATAGAAATATACTTCGTGAAATTAATAGAGACCTGCCTGCTGCAGGCAGGTATGCCTTTGGCGAAATAAGTTTAAGTATTGAGTATCTAAACCTTAAATCAGTGTAAATATCTTCACTGTATTTCTACCATATTTCTATTGTATTTCTTTAAAATTTAAACACTATTTCTAATTTATCCCGATTCTCTTCGTTCTCGAAATCTACGTTATACTTCGATTTCAACCTTATTTCTATTGTATTTCTAATTTTTGTGACCCAAAAAACTTATAGACATGTTAAACAAAGATCAAATAGCCCAAAGAATCGCCAAAGAGGTTCAAAACGGGCAATATATAAACCTTGGGATAGGTATTCCCACCTTAGTGGCCAACTACATTCCTGATGATTTGGAAGTTGTACTGCAATCAGAAAATGGACTTTTGGGAATAGGCCCCTTCCCTACCGAAGATAAAATTGATCCGGATTTGATAAATGCCGGAAAACAAACCATAACCATGACAAAAGGATCTGCTCTTTTCAACTCCGCAGAATCGTTTGCCATGATAAGAGGAGGTCATGTACACCTAACTATCTTGGGAGCAATGGAAGTGTCTGAAAGTGGTGATATTGCCAACTGGAAAATCCCTGGTAAAATGGTAAAGGGTATGGGTGGAGCCATGGACTTGGTCGCATCAGCTGAAAACATCATAGTAGCCATGCAGCACTGCAGCAGAGATGGACAATCCAAACTACTTAAAAAGTGTTCATTGCCAATCACAGGGATCAAATGCGTCAAAAAAGTAGTGACCGATCTGGCTGTTTTGGAAGTGCTGCCCGAAGGAGGCTTCAAACTTCTGGAGCGTGCCCCTGGAGTCACTGTGGAAGAAATCAAATCCAAAACTGAAGGAAGACTTGTAGTAGAAGGTGAAATCCCCGAAATGATTTTTGATTGAGGAAGTTGATTTGAAGATAAAAGGATTTGAAGACATAAGAGCCGGTTCTACGCCGGCTTTTCATTAAGTGGGTATTCCATGTAATCAGCTGTTTTTTGCATCAATTCTTTGCCAAAAACTTTTTGAACCACATGCAAAGCCAAGTCAATCCCGGCAGCTACTCCTGCGGCTGTCATGATTTGTCCCAAGTCCACAAACCTGCTTGACTTTTGAGGTAAGGCATTCTTCGCTAAATCCATTACGTCATCATACACAGATTGGTGTGTTGCAAATTCTTTCCCATCTAAATATCCAAGTTTGGCCAAAATCCTTGCACCACTGCACACAGACATACATATCTGCGAGCGGTCTATCACATTTTTCACCAAACTTAAAAGGCTCAAGTCCTCAATTACAGCCTTACTTCCGTCACCTCCTGGAATCACCAAAATATCGGAATCCATTGCCTGGGTGATATCAGCATCAGGTACCACCTTGAGCCCATTTTTCGCGGTAATTGTTTTGGAGCTTTTTCCCACAACGCTCACGTCCAATAACTTGTAATCAGACAATTGCCCAGCTACTGAGAAAACTTCAAAAGGTCCTGCAAAATCCAGTACCTCTACATCCTCAAAAATCAATATCACTACCTTCAACTTTTGTTTTTTCATAAGACTAAGCATTTGAAGCAAAAGATAAGTAGCAGAATGCTAAAAAGGTAAACCAAAACGAAAAAATTATATTCTGAGTCATACCGAGTTTTTAAAATTTAGCATTTACAGAAAGGGAATGACAGTTGGTGTACATCATCCTGAACCGGAGCCTACCTCTTGTAGGCAGGCTTGCGGAGGTGAAAGCCTGTCCCGCAGCATTGCGGGGGATCTCCTTCCCTTGAGAGTAGGAGATTCTTCTCCCGTATAGCTATCGGGATCAGAATGACGCCCGATACTAATCTGTCATTGGTACGTAGTGTACAATCACCTACCAATACAAATAATTTTATGTCCTTCAGATAAAATGTACTATTTTCAGAAATTATATTTTTAAACCAAATGGAATTGGACGATAATATATTTTACGCTTTTCTTTTGACCACCTTGGCAGGATTATCCACAGGTATCGGTGGTTTGGCAGCTTTTAGCAAACATGCCCGCAAAAGTAAGTTCTTGGCTTTTGGATTGGGTTTGGCTGCAGGTGCCATGATATACATCTCTTTCGTGGAGCTGATTTTTGGAGCTTTAGAAACCTTCAAAGACAAATACGACGACGAATCAGAGGCCTACTTAAGGGCTACACTTTACTTTATTGGCGGCTTGGTAACCATTGGGCTTTTGGGTGTTTTGGTTTCTTGGGTATCCGATAAATTTAATATTTCGAAAGAAAACCTAGTGGAAATCGGAGCAGAAAAAATGGATTCTGCAAAAGCCAAAAGTTTGTACAAAACTGGTGTAGTGACGGCAGTCGCTCTGGCGGTTCACAACCTTCCCGAGGGTTTGGTCACTTTTCTGACCACCATCCAAGATATTAATCTAGGTATAGGGATAGCCATTGCCATAGCCATCCACAACATCCCTGAAGGACTTGCTGTAGCATTGCCGATTTATTATGCGACCAAAAGCAAAAAGAAAGCACTGTTAATCACCTTAGCTGCAGGACTTTCAGAACCAATAGGAGCTGGGATTGCTTACTTCCTGTTTTTCGAAAATGCAGATCCTGAAATTTTTGATGTAGTCAACGTATTTGTCGCCAGCATCATGATTTATGTAGCATTTTTTGAATTACTCCCGCAAGCGCACAAAACCGGCCACCAAGCCCATAGCAAATGGGGATTAATAGCCGGTTTCGGGATTATGGGATTAAGTATTGCTTTACTGGTTTAGGTAAAATTTACCAATGGTTTTTGGATTTTGATTTTTTTTTATAATTTTCCAAGGGTTTATATTTAATTTCTTTTACATTTTTTATTGTATAAGAAGCAAATTTGAAATGACAAAATATTTTAGTTGTATCATATTACTTATTTAATTAAGACACTATGCAAGGGGATTTAATAAAAGTTCTCATTTTTAGAGATGAGTTGATAGCTGAATTAAAAGAGGTTTTTCGCAAGGAAAAAGTCAAAACATTTTATACAAATGATGTTGAAGAATCACTAAAGCTGATAGAAAGTGAAAGCATAGATGTATTTATTTTCAATTCAACAGATAACATTGACGAAAGTCTTCAATTCTATGAAAAGCATCAAAATAGCCTGATAAATGCATCAGTTTCATTTTTTATTTTAGCTGAAGAGTTCGAAAGAGAGGACTTACTAATAGCCTTGGAGCTTGGAATTGATAATGTCATATTTTGGCCACTCAAAACAGAATCATTAGTAAGAAAAATTGAACATGCTCATAAGAAAAGAAAATCTGTAAATATTTTTAAAACAAGAGACTTTTCAACTTTTTTTAGACTAACCCACACACCTATGGCTATAGTAAAAGGTGGTGGATTGATTAAGTTAAATAATGCCTTAAAAAATATTTTTCCTACCTTAACATCCTTTGAAGAAAGTAACCGGATAGAAGATATTTTTAATATTGAAATATCGAAAGCCAACTTGCTTGAATATAAAAGATTCAAAAACGGATTATCAAATTCCTGTTATCTGCCATCAATCCCTATCAAATCGGTAAAAGACTACCAGTTTAATTTGTTTTTTTTCCGCCCAAGTCAAAATTTTTCTATGGATTACTTATTGGAAGTTTACCCCAGTAAAAAGAGAATCAGTAGCGATGGAAACGGTATAGAACCTAGGCTAAATTCATACGCCAAATTAGAGATCATCAACCTTACAAAAAGAGAAAAAGAAATTTTTGAACTATCAGCCTTAGGGTTACCGATTAAAATAATCGCTGAAAAATTAGGCCTATCCAATAGAACCATTGAAAGGCACAGGGCAAACATAATGCACAAGGCCGGCGCAAAAAACATTATTGAAGCGATTGCCTATTTTAGGGAAAAATACATACTGAATTAATAAAGTACTTTTATTATTATACAAAAAACGTTTTTATAGGTAAAAAGCGTCATAATTAATATGTTATTTACGGAAAATACGTATTGATTTAGCCTTTTCAAGACCATACATTTGTTTGAAATACATTTTATATATTTTAAAATACATTTTAAACATAACGTATGAGACTTATAGCTTTTTATTACCTCATAATATTTATAAGCATACCCAGCTTAAGCAACGTCTCTAATTCAAGAAATATCCATTTTGATGTCCATCATAACATCATTAACCCTGATTCCATACCCCAAATGAAAAAAACTGGAGCTTTTAAAAACGACAGTATTAAAATAGAAATGCTGGGTAAAGGTAATCGTGTCATTATCAATGGTGAAATCATTGAAGACAATTCGCTTGTAAAGAAAGAGTTGGGAGTCGAAGGAGAAATAGTACAAAAAGGCGAAGGTAATCAGGTTAAGTTAGAATCATTTTCCGGAAAAAGTGATACAAGCAGCAATTCGGTGACCATTATCCAAAAGGGTAAGGGTAATAAAGTAAAAATCAATAATCATTAACCTAAAATTAATTTTTAGAAAGACAACTCAATTTAAACTTAAAAATCATGAAAAAAGTAACATTAATTTTCTCATTCTTGCTTGCAGGCTCTATGGCTTTTGCACAGAACACCGCTACTGTAGACCAAACTGGCGCTTCAAATACGGCTGATGTTTCACAAGCTGGAAAAAATACAGCTTCTGCACTTCAAAACGGTGATTTAAACATTTCCGAGCAAATTCAATCAGGACAAGAAAATCTTGCCACTGTACAGCAAACAGGTGTGGGAACCACTGGAACAACAACTTTACAAAACACAGCATTTCAGTCACAAACAGGTGATGAAAATACAGCTACAATAATCCAAAAAGAACAGGGTAACCACAGTGGAAGTCAAACTCAAATAGGTGATGGCAACATAGCAACTATCGACCAAAGAAATCCTTGGGGTTCAGCAAATGCAGGAAATGTTAGCACTCAATTCCAAAGAGGTGACGACAATACCGCGACAGTAAACGTTTTTAATGGTGGAAACGGTTCTGACCAATTACAAAGAGGAGACAGAAACTGGTCTTTGATCAACCAAGCTCAAAGTGGAAACTTTGCCTCACATAGCCAAAGAGGAGATGACAACTATGCTTTCTCAGGTCAAAGCAGTGGTTCCCAGTTTGTAACAATTAGCCAAATCGGTGATAATAATATTGCCACAACAAGACAAGGTGGAGGTCAAGGTAACTCAGTTATGATCAGCCAAACAGGTGATAGAAACAACATTGGTGACATTCCTTATTGGGCTAATAGTGGTGATAACTATGGTATAGATCAGGTTGGAAATGATAATTTTGCTGAAATGATGCAAAGAGGAGATGAAAACAACCATTTCGTAAGGCAGACTGGTGATGAAAATACTGTTGATATAGACGTTAGAGGTAATGATAACATGGGCTTGATCTTACAAGAAGGTAGCTTTAATATCGCTAACTTATCTCAAAGAGGCGATGGACATGCTGCTACGATTAACCAAATGGGAAATGGTAATGTTGCTAATGTAATGCAAAGACCATAATGATCTTAAAATAAAAATTATAATAAAAAAGAGACTTTGCTACATGTCTCTTTTCTATAAAATTGAAAGGCTACCTGAGAAATCAGGTAGCTTTTATTGTATAATCCAAATTTTTAAAGTAATCCCTACACCGGTTATAGTTTAAAATGCTTTTTTGTTTTACATATTAAAGTATTCGAAACGTTTTTATTTTTATTCGAAAATTTTTCAATGAGTATTATTACTCATAACAAAAACATATAAATACGCATATTACCCATTTTATAAACTAAAAAACCACCTTAAGTTTGTGATGTAATACAATTTAAAGTATTTAAAAAATATTTTAATGTATTTAAAATTTATAAAAATAACCAAGTAAAAAAATTACATTTATGAAAAAGTCAACACTCTTGTTTTCAATGCTTTTGGCCGGAACAGTCGCCATGGCGCAAAGTAACTTTGCTTCAATATCTCAAATAGGCAATAACCACGAAGCCTTGGTAGAACAAACAGGACTTGAAAATGCCAGTACTGTGGATATCACTGGCGGTAATGGATCTGAAATCATCGTGGATCAGATCGGTAACAAAAACTTCAGCAGCTTCAATGGCGCAGGTAGTGTTTTCGGTTTTCAATACCAAGAAGGTGATAACAACACAGCCACCGCTGCAAGATTTGGAAACGGTTCTATCATCAACCAAATCCAGATTGGTGATGGAAATTCGGCCAGTGCAGACAGATGGACGCAATCCAGCAATTTGATTGTTAGTCAATACCAAGAAGGTGACAACAATACCGCCGTTGCAAGAAGATTGAGAGGTTTTGACGTTACAGTTATCGACCAAACACAAATCGGTGACCGTAATGTGGCACTCCTAAATCCAACAGGAAGCGGACAATACTATGCAGATGGTGGTTCTGTAAATCAATACCAGGAAGGTGATGACAACTTTGCTACTATCAACAATATTTCAGGAAGTCTAGGAGGTTTGTTTATCCAAGAGCAGATCGGCAACGATAATAGCTCAATCATAAGGGGTGGAAGAAGAACTACGTTAGCAGCTACTTACCAGGAAGGTGATTTCAATAATGCAACGATTGAGCAATTTGACAGCTTCAATACAGCTGAGATTTTTCAATTCGGTGACTCAAACAATGCTTTGATCCAGCAGACTGGCGAAATGAACGTCGGTATCATCACGCAACATGGCAATGGCAATATGGCTACCATTACTCAAAGATAAAATACTGATAAAGGGGATGGAATATCTCTCCCCTTTATTATTTTTTTTAAAGTTTTTTTATTATTTTACATAGCCTTTAAATAAACCCACTGTACAATGAAAAAGCTTTTTATAACACTCATTACTTTCTCTTTCTGCACTATTGGCTTCGGTCAAAATTTATCTTTTCTACAGCAGCTTGAATTGATTTTTGCAGACATTATCGAAGTCGATATTCAGCAGGCAAATATGTCCCAAATCAATCAGAACGGCGATTTCAATGATGCTACTGTCAATCAAAGAATGGATCTTACAGGTAATAATGTTTCCAACATACAACAAATTGGGAACAGTAATAATGTTGCCTTGAATCAAATTGGTGATAGCAATACTGCAAATATTATTCAGTTAGGAAACAACAATATCAACGCTAAAAATATTTCAGGGAGCAATATCCAGTCCCTAAGCCAACAAATTGGCAACAATAACAGTATCTTTTTTGTCCTGAATTCTACTTTTGAATACCAAACATTGACAAACTTCACCCAATTTGGAAGTGGGAATTTAATAGATGTTTCCTTCTATTCTTCAAACTTAGGATATATCCCGGAATCCGGCATTTTACTGAATGCCAATCAAATAGGAAACAACCATTCTCTTACAGGAGCAATGGATACCTTAGGTCCACAAGTAAGTATTACTCAATTTGGTGGTTTTTCAGGAGAAGGAATGCAAGTGAATATCGATACGTTTTCCGGACATGTTGGGGCACGATAAAAAATACATTAAGAATGATTTCGAAAAGCTTGAAAAATAGTGAATCTCAAACACCAGAAAAAATATATAATTTATCAAAATGAGATTGTTTTTCTTTATATCGATATACTTTGCAGCATGCTTCGGAACAGTAGCACAAACCGATACCAGCAAAGTGGAAATAGACACTTCAAAGGTATTTCAGGAAGCACCTGAGTCCCTGGTGAAAATGTTTGAAGATATAAAGGCAGATGAAATCAAGAAAGCCACAACCAGAGATGCCGCAATTGAAATTGATGGCTTGTTGGTAGAAGATACAAAAACCAAAATAGGTAAAGACTTCTTTGACTACTTCTATCGCGATTGGGAAGCGCCGGAAGGAGCTAGTAATTACACAATATTTATAGTCGAAAAACCATTCAGACTAAATATCACCTTAATTGAAATATCCATAAACGAAACAATGGTTTTTCAAAGTATCCTCCAACCAAGAGCTGAATTCATCGAAATGCTGGCAGAAGAATCGATCAATACCACCGCAATGTACCTTGCCAGATATGAGGAGATTATCAGACAGCTAGATGGAGATGACAGGTCAGGGTCTGGAATATTTTAAAAATTATAATTATGAAAAAATTCTTTACAATACTTGCACTCACCTTCTTCTTTACTGGGTTGCATCATGCTTTTGCCCAGCAATTGGTTTACACTCCGGTAAATCCAAATTTCGGTGGAAACACATTCAACTATCAGTGGATGTTGAGTTCTGCCCAAGTCCAAGATACCAATAGAGATCCTAACCAAGTCGATAGAAGTCTTGGATTTGGTAGAGATCCTTTACAGGAATTTTCTGAAAGTCTAAACCGTCAAATTCTCTCAAGGCTTGCAAGAGAATTGGTAAGCAGTCAGTTTGGAGATGGTACAATTGAACAGGGAAATTACCTTTTAGGAGATTATCAGATAGAAATAGGAGACGGAGGGGCCGGGGTCAATATCACCATCAGAGATACCCGTACAGGTGCCACCACTGTTATCGAGGTCCCTTTTTTTTAGCCTAGCATAAGATATAATCCATGAAGCAATACTTACTACGAAGTAGCCAATCATCAATTGTATTATTGGTTTTGATCATCACTATGGCTGGTTGTTCACCTTACTTTTATCAGCCATTGGGAAATAGAGATGCCAAATTGGGCCCTGAGACTCAATTGAAAAGAGACCTGTTGAACTTCCCTGAACCCGAAGAGCCGATTGTAGTGGCAGTATATAAGTTCAGAGATCAGACAGGTCAGTATAAGGAGTCTAACGTCGGCGCTTCTTGGTCTACTGCAATTACACAAGGTGCCACCAATATCCTTATCCGAGCTTTGGAAGAATCAGGTTGGTTTGTTCCTATCGAGCGTGAAAACATCAGTAATCTTCTCAACGAAAGGAAAATTATCCGATCCAGCAGAGAGCAGTATGAAGGCAACAACAATGTATTGCTTCCACCGCTTTTGTTTGCCGGGGTGCTATTGGAAGGAGGAGTAATCTCCTATGAAACCAACGTTTTCACCGGAGGAGCTGGGTTAAGGTATTTTGGCACAGACATTTCCTCTCAGTACCGAGAAGATAGAATTACTATTTATTTACGGGCGATCTCTACCAGCAATGGGAAAATCATTAAGACCGTATACACCACAAAATCAATCCTTTCGCAGGAGGTGTCATCCGGATTTTTCCGATTTGTCAAATTCAAGAGGCTGTTGGAAGCAGAAACCGGGTACACTTACAATGAACCAAGGGAAATGGCTATCAATGAAGCTGTAGAAAAGGCCGTCCAAAGTCTTATCATAGAAGGCATTCAAGATAAGCTATGGAACCTAAAGGATGAAGAGCAAAAAAATCATGAAACAATCACCAGTTACCTAAGTGAAAAAGAAGAGAATATCCAGACTGATTATATGGGTAGAGTCTATGATCACAATTATAGATCATCTTTTTATCTGGGAGCAAATGGAGGTTTTCAAAACTATCTCGGAGACTATTCTAATTCATTCCCAAGGTTTGGTGCAGGCGCTCAAATAGGCTTCCGAATTTCACCCTCTCTTTTTATTGAAAGTAATTTTGGAATGCAACAAATCTTTATTGACAGGGTGATGAATTCTACCGACTATTTTGGAGACATAAGTTTTGCTTATTTGGCCAACCCATACGGAAGGTTCTCACCATTATTTAATGTTGGAATTGGCTCATTATATAATTTCGGATCGGAAGTAGGCATATCGGGAAGACAGGCTTTGCCTTATATCACCTATGGCGTGACAGGTGAATACCTCATGGGAGGTAATGTTGCATTGACAGGAAAATTGTTTTTGAATCAAATTCTATCTGATGAATTTGATGGAGCAGATTCCGGAAGTTTTAATGACAATGTTTACGGTTTAAGATTGGGTTTAAAGTTTTATATAGGAAAATAAGTTGGCTATGAAGAAGTCGTTTTTAGTAAATCTGGTATTCTTGGCATTTCTACTTTTAGGTTGCGAAGATATTAAATTGGATATAGACCGCTTTGGTTCTATCAGTGGAGTGATTGTAGATGGTGAAACATATGAACCTCTCGAAGGTGTCTTGGTGGCTACAACACCTGCATCATCAACTGTGCTTACAAATGAAAATGGAGAGTTTTCCTTTAGTCGGGTACAATCTGGAGATGTAAGTATAAGTGCCAGAAAAAAGGATTTCTTGAATGGAAATGTTTCTGTCGCTGTATTTGAAGGTGAAAATACAAACCTTACATTTTTTATGCTTAAAGATGAAAGAAATGTGGGTAACGTATTGATTTTTGATCCTGTACCAGGAAACACTGCTATAGATCAACCTTTGAATGTTACCTTTAGGTGGAGTGTAGAACAACAAAACAGGGGGCAGCAATTGGAATACACCGTTTTCATATTTGAATCAGGATCCACAACTCAAACCGTACTGGGTGAAAATTTAGTAAATCGCGAAGTAACAGCTTCCAACTTAAAGTCCAATACAACATATTTCTGGTATGTTGTAGCTAGATTTGAAGGCAGAAATGTTGCAAATAGCCCCACTTGGTCATTTAGGACTAGGAATTGATACTACTTCAAGAAATCAAAAAGCCGCTTTTTAGAGCGGCTTTTTTGGTTTTAATTACTTTTTTTCTATCCACTTATAAGCATTGACAAATGCCTCAACCCAAGGCGTAATCTCTTCACTTTTAGATTCAGAAGGATAATAAGGCCAGTTCCATGGCTTCAAGGACCTTTCTATATGTGGCATGATAGCCAAATGCCTGCCATCTGCTGTAGCAATACCAGCTACTGCATGATCTGAGCCATTTGGGTTACCCGGGTAGCCTTGATACGAATAGGTCATTCCAATGTGGTAGTCACTTTTTTCTTTAGGCAAACTGAATTTACCCTCGCCATGTGCCACCCAGACGCCTAACCTCTGACCAGCCAAGCTTCCAAACATCACCGTGTTATTTTCAGGAATATCAACATTCACAAAAGCTGATTCAAACTTATGGCTTGCATTATGCAACATTTTAGGCTTTTTGTCATGGTCGGGAGTGACTAAACCTAATTCTACCATCAGCTGACAGCCGTTGCAGACACCCAAACTCAATGTATCTTTTCGTACATAGAAGTTATCCAAGGCTTGTTTGGCTTTCTCATTATACAAAAATGCTCCTGCCCAACCTTTGGCTGAACCCA
Organism: Mongoliibacter ruber; assembly: GCF_003003005.1. Taxonomy (GTDB): domain Bacteria; phylum Bacteroidota; class Bacteroidia; order Cytophagales; family Cyclobacteriaceae; genus Mongoliibacter; species Mongoliibacter ruber. Next base: position 25,828 of record NZ_PVTR01000007.1, on the reverse strand, counting down.
AAACATCTGAATTTGAGAATCCGCCCACAAATACAATCATTTGAACATCTTCTAGGTTTTCCCGTCCAGAGATCAAATCTGTCATGTGAACGTCCTTCACATCAAATCCCGCCAACCAAAGCGCATAGGCCATCTCTCTATCTCCATTGACACCTTTCTCCCTGATAATGGCTGCTTTTTTACCAGAAGGCTCCTTCCTGTATGGATTCAGTCCAAATGTATCATACATCCCCTTCCAATCAGATCCAAAGGCAAAATGTAGCTTCTGATTCTTGTAGTTAGTAAAACGCTCCAAGGCTAGGCTTTCACCACTTTGCTTTTTATCCAATAAGTAAGATGACTTGAACCAAGTATCCCTCATCTCGGCCACATCCAATACCAAATTAGCCTGATCCATATTGACTTTTCCATCTAAAGTGACATCGGCAATGGAAATATATGAAATACCATAATTGGCCAGTACTGACCTCACGCGTTCTTGATTATTGACCTGAATCAATACTCCTGGATTCTCAGCAAACAATGCCTTGACAAAATCACTTTCCTCAAACCTGTCTAATTTGATCTTCAAACCAACATTCGAAGAGGGGAAACACATTTCCAATAGTGAGGTAATAAGTCCTCCGGAAGCAATATCGTGACCGGCAAGCACTTCTCCCTTTTCTATAAGTTTCTGCACTACCATAAATGCCTGCGAAAAATAGTAGCTGTCTTTAATGTCGGGTACATCCTGCCCTATTTTGTTATGGGCTTGCGCAAAACTGGATCCCCCTAGTTTTGGAGTATCTTTTGAGAAATCTATATAATAAATCTTAGATCCTTCTATAGGTTTGATATCAGGAGAAACAGTGGATTTCGGATCTGAACACTCTCCTACCGTAGAAATAATTACTGTCCCTGGGGAATAAACAGTTTTTCCACCTGGGTATTTTTGAGTCATGGAAAGGGAGTCTTTTCCTGTTGGAATATTGACACCCAAAGCTATGGCAAAGTCTGAAACCGCCTCTACCGCACGGTAAAGCCTATCATTTTCGCCCTCATTCTTGGCAGGCCACATCCAGTTGGCACTCAAGGACACACCACTCAGGCCATCTGCAATAGGTGCCCAGATCAAATTTGTCAGCGCTTCGGCTATCGCTAACCTTGAACCAGCTTCCGGGTTGGCCAATGCCGCCACAGGAGCATGGCCTATAGAGGTGGCGATTCCTTTTTCACCTGTAAAATCCAATGCCATTACTGCTACGTTATTGAGCGGAAGCTGGATTTCACCAGTGGTCTGTTGGGTCACAACTCTACCTGTCACAGAACGGTCTACCTTATTGGTCAACCAATCTTTACAAGCCACAGCTTCCAACTGCAACACCTCTTCGATATATGATTTGATCTGATCAGCTGAATACTCAGGTTCAGAAAATTGAACCGCCGAAGGGCTATCTTCCAAAATGGTTTTGGGACTGCTGCCAAACATGTATGCCAGATTCCAGTCTACTGGTTTTTCCCCTTTTTTACTATCCTCAAACTTGAAATGCATGTCTCCTGTGGTCTCCCCTACTACATAAAAAGGAGCCCTTTCTCTCTCAGAAATCTTCTGAAGCATTGCAACATCTCTTTCATTCACCACCAAGCCCATTCGCTCTTGAGACTCATTTCCTATGATTTCCTTAGCAGAAAGTGTCGGATCACCAACAGGCAATTTATCTATATGAATTGTACCACCCGTGCTTTCTACCAGTTCAGAAAGGCAATTCAAATGCCCTCCCGCTCCGTGATCATGGATAGAAATAATAGGATTTTCTTTGCTTTCCGCCATGGCGCGAATCACATTAGCGACACGCTTTTGCATTTCAGGATTTGAACGTTGAATAGCATTCAACTCGATTGCATTGCTGAATTCTCCAGTATTTACAGAAGACACGGCACTACCACCCATACCTATCCGGTAATTGTCACCACCCATTACGATGATTTTATCCCCTTTGCTAGGCTCATTTTTGATGGCATATTCTTTTCGGGTGAAACCGATTCCTCCCGCCAACATGATCACTTTGTCAAATCCGTGGGACTTGTCATTTTCCTCATGTTCAAAAGTAAGGACAGAACCACAGATCAAAGGCTGACCGAATTTATTCCCAAAATCAGAAGCTCCGTTGGAAGCTTTGATCAAAATATCCATTGGCGTTTGATAGAGCCATTTTCTTTCTTCCAGATTTTTCTCCCAGCTTCTGCCTTTTTCAGACCTTGGGTAAGAAGTCATGTAGACTGCGGTTCCCGCCAAAGGAATTGAGGCGGTTCCACCGGCCAATCTATCCCTGATCTCTCCCCCTGCGCCTGTCGCAGCACCATTGAACGGTTCTACTGTGGTTGGAAAATTATGGGTCTCGGCCTTTAGGGACAGAACTGTATCAATTGTCTCAGTTTCAAAAAAATCAGCTTTGTCCTGAGTTTTAGGTGCAAACTGCTGGGCTTTAGGCCCCCCTACGAAAGCAACGTTGTCTTTGTAGGCAGATATGATTCTATTTGGGTGCTTCTTGGATGTTTCTTTGATCAGTTGAAAAAGAGTCTTTTCCTTTTCTACTCCATCTATCACGAAAGAACCGTTGAAAATTTTATGTCTACAGTGTTCTGAATTTACTTGGCTAAACCCAAAAACTTCAGAATCTGTCAAAGGACGGCCCAATTGCTTGCTCACACCTTCCAGATAAGAAACTTCTTCATCGCTTAATGCCAAACCTTCTTTTTGGCTGTAGGCCATAATGTCCTCGACCGGTACAATGGCTTCCGGCTCAAGATGTATGTCATAGATTTCCTGATCTAAGCCCTCATAGGCTGTTTGTAACATTGGATCTAAGGAATCTTTATCTGAAATCGGATAATATTCCTCTATTCGGACGATTCCTTGAATACCCATATTGAGGGTGATTTCTACTGCATTTGTAGACCAAGGAGTGATCATTTCTTTCCTTGGACCGGCAAAGTCACCGGTTACTTCCTTGCTTTCAAGCAAGTTAGCCTCGCCAAAAAGCCAGGAAAGTTTATCAATGTCTTGGTTATTTAAAGGGTGATTTGACTGAACTGCATATACAAGTTCACTTGGGGATTGGAAAAAGAGGATCATGTGCTGTTTTTTGAAGCCTTTTTTGAGAAGGAGCAAAGGTAAGTATTTGAGGTAAAAGATTAAAGAATTTATTCATTCAGCCTTTTTTGAACATATTCAAAGTCATCGAAAATCCGGATTATATGGTGTGCTACCAATTGTGGACTGGAAAATTGATCGAGTTTCCTGCCTAAAAAATGCTGCATTCTTCCAGTATATGGCAAAATCGTGTCTTCTACCCAATGGGCTGTCTTATACCTAGGGTTGATATTCACGTAGCCTGCAGCCAAACCTGTAGGCACCAACAAGTGGGAGCCATGAACACCGATTACCAATTGGGTTTCAGCATAAATTTGATTTCTACTCAGCTCATTTTCAGAAATAATTTCATCAACCCTCAGGTCTTGAATGTAAGCCGGATAATCGCCACTTGTCCCCAAACCTGAAACATAAAACTCTAAATCTGGAAAGTGTTTTTCCAGTACTTGGTTTAATTGCAGTACCAAGCGCCTTTGTCTTCTGAGAAAAATAAATTTATATTTTTCCAATGTTCCAGTTTTTTTGCAGACCAAAAACAAAAATTCAAGAAACCTTGAGTTGAGCCAAAACCTATCTTCACGCAAGACAATCCCTATACGTGGAGTTTTCACCAAAAAATCAGGAAGTGAGAATCTCTTCAGCTTCAACACTTTTTCCAAAGGAACTTTCAAATGATCCAAATGAACGTAACCTGGATGTAACAGCACTTCACTGAAGTCCTCTAAAGCACGTTTGATTTGATCATCAAACTTACCCAAGCCTTTCCCGATTTGAGAAACAGTCACAGGTACGGCCCATATTTCAGCCACTTCTTGAGGTACCATCCAAGCACACTGCTGCGGTATAACCACGATCAAATCATAGCCTTCGGGAATAAAACATGCATTCCAAAGCTTGGTAAATACATGTCCAAAACAATCATCAAGACAGTTGAGTAAAATGACCTTATCTGAAGATTTCCTTTTCTCTCTGTTCAAGCTTACTTGTCCTTCATTTTTTGATTGCACACAAGCTTGCAAAGGTTGGATCAGCCAGTCCATATTGGCAGGGTTTCCAAGTACTTTCAAAGTTTCCTTTTGCAAGCAAACACTTTGGTCAATCGTATGCCCAGTACGCATCGTTTCCCAATATGACACACTGCAAGCTGGACACGTAAAATCATGTAAAACGTGAATTCCCAAAAAATGAAATTCTTTGGATAAAAGGTCAATTTCCCCACATCGGGGACAAACTGAATGATGGTTTTGATATGGTTTGAGGGCAATCAATGATATGTATACTATATAGCTGACGAATATCAGTTTTTTTATGACAATGCAAAAACACTTACAATAAAAATCCAAAACCTACTCGTAATCAGCGAAAACCTTTACCATATACCTAAGAAGCAATCCTAATCTTTGCCTTTTAAATAGAATAAAATGATGTCTGAATTCACCTAATTGGCGGATTTTTTGTATTTTCCAGCATTAACTAAAACCTGAACAAATGAAGACTATCCTAGTACCCTATGACTTTTCCCAAGAGGCAGTATATGCTTTCAATTTTGCTAAAGAACTTGCAAAAAATACTAAAAAGAAACTCAAACTTCTACATGTAATCGAACTACCAGGTCCACAAAGCTTCAGTAGCATGGGCGAGGCTGGAGCATTCAGCAACGATGCTCAGCAAATATTTATGGTAGAGCTGGTAGAAAAACGTAAGCAACAAATGGCAAGCCTTGAAGCTGAACATAAGGATGAGCCTTACACTTTCGAAACCAAAATAGTATTTGGGAATCCATTTGCAGGTATTGCAAAAGAAATTACCGAAGTAAATGCAGATTTAGTAGTGATGGGAAGCAAGGGTTCTACCGGCCTTGAAGAAGTCCTCATAGGCAGCAATACTGAAAAAGTGGTACGCAATGCAACATGCCCTGTCATCACAGTAAAAAGAGACATTCACCCTTCAGAAATCAAGAAAGTGGTTTTTGCCAGTGACTTTGACAATGTGCCTTCTCAAGTGGTGGAGAAACTGAAAACAGCATCAATTGTAATAGATGCAGAGCTGCATTTGGTAAAAATCAACACACCAAGCATGTTTGAAAACACCAGAACTTCGAAGAAAAAAATTCAGGATTTTGCATCAAACAACAAATTGAATGTGAGTTCAATGGAAGTGTACAATAGCTCCAGTGAAGAAGAGGGAATTATTGACTATGCAGATGACATTGATGCAGATATGATCGCAATGGCTACTCATGGCAGAACAGGCTTTTTACACCTATTGAGTGGAAGTATAGCGGAAGATGTGGTCAATGCTGCCAAAAGACCCGTATGGACAATGAAAGCCAAATAGGAATGGGGAGAAAAAATAAAAGTAACGATTGGAAAAAAAGAGATGGAGTCGTCTATTCAACCAGCAATAATTTTGAATTTGATGCCGGAGGTGATGATGAAGCTGAAACCTTGCCTCCCCAACAACAAAAGTTGAAGGTCATGCTGGACAAGAAATCCAGAGGGGGCAAACAAGTTACCCTAATTGATGGATTTATAGGAACCGAAGATGACCTCAAAGAATTGGGAAAAATGCTCAAAACCAAGTGTGGTGTAGGAGGTTCTGCCAAGGATGGTGAAATACTGATTCAAGGAGATCATAGAGATAAGGTTCTTGAAATATTACTCGATCAAGGTTACAAAGCCAAAAAGTCAGGAGGTTAATCAAAATACACCAAGTCTAAGAGCTTGGTGTTTTTCTATATATGCTACGAAACAAACTAATCTATTTTCTCGAGCTCTGTTTGCTCCTACCATTCTTACCACTCCTTTATTTTGAGGGTAAAAAACTAAGGAAGAAAATCATTCGCTTGTCTCCTGTTTCAGAATACCTCTCCCTTCCGGGTGATACTAACGAAAAATCCATCCTGGTAATCGGAGAATCTACAGTCGCGGGAGTAGGTGCAAGTGAAGCTTCCCAATCAATTGGAGCTCATTTGTATCACCATACAGGAGAAAAATCAGCACTTTTAAACTTGGGTAAAAATGGACTCAAGGCTTCCCGTCTAAGGTCACTCTTGTTGCATGGTCTAGATAAAGAAAAAAAGGTATTTGACGTTGTTGTCATTCTGATAGGTGCAAATGATTGCTTCAAGTTCACTCCACCGCATAAGTTCAGAAAAGCTATCAAGGAATTTGTAGACATGCTGGAAACACAAATTGGCACAACAAAAATCATCCTGCCTGAAATTCCACCTGTACATCAATTTCCCGCTATTCCTGGATTGCTACAGTTTTTTCTTGGCTGGCATAGAAAATTGCTAGCGGCTGAATTGAAACTTCTCGCCAAATCAAACACCAAAATCAATCTCCTTGAACTCAAACACGACTTTGAACCTGACTTTTATGCAAAAGATGGAATTCACCCATCAGACATAGGTTACAATCATATGGCTAAGAAAATAAGCGAGTTATTTATTTGAATTAAATTCAAAAGAAAGTGGCTCCTTTTGGAGCCACTATAGCCTAAAAAATGAACCACAAACTAAACTAATTCTCAATGTATGTGTGGCAGTTAAATTATGTTGGTTGATTTTATTTACGAAGAAGGTTGTCAAAACAGATTGAGCTGATGGAAAAAAAATCTTTAAAGGGAGAAAAATAAGTGATGCAGAGAAAAATTCGATTTGCAAAAACTTTGTCAACTGTCGGGCACCCTCTAATCTTGGGTAATATCTATGTGATAGGCATGAGTTTTCACAAAATGGAAACAACACCTGCCATTTGGGTCAGCGGTCTGACATTGATTCTAGTAACTGTACCAATCATTTGGCATAATCTCAGAAAAATGAAGAATGGGAAATACAGCAACTTTGATGTTTCAGACCATGACCAAAGAAAAAGCTTTTACCCTTTCGCAATAGCTCTGTTTGTGCTTTTGTCTGTCCTTTTTTACTTCCTTCCCATACCTGAATCAGTTACATATCAAACATTGAATTTCCTTTTAATGCTGGTTTTAATGGCTGGTATCAATATTTCACTCAAGGCCTCACTTCATGCGGGAATTGCTTTTTATATTGCTTTGTCTTTGACCCAGATTCATGTGATACTGGGTTTGATCTTGTTTTTGTTGGCTATTGCTATTTCTTGGTCAAGGAAAGTAAGCGGAAGACATAGCATGGCTGAACTTATTGTTGGAGGATCAGTAGGGGTAATTTTTGGCACAATCAGCTTGTTTATTTTGTAATGGGATCAGCAGGTGCGCTCCAGACCATTTATAACAGTATTCAAACGGTCATCAAATCAAAAGTCTTTCATTTTATAAAGGCCTAGGAAATAAGTCTTTTTATAGTTAAATTTTTTATGATAGCTATTCCAATTTATTGAAAATAGCCCTTCTTATTAAATTATTTCACCTATGAAATATACCCAAATCAAAGAAACCTGTCTGTATATTAACGACCTAGACTTGGCAGAGAATTTTTATCATGAACTCCTGCATATGCCCATTATTTCAAAGGTTGACGGTAGACATATATTTTTCAGGTGTGGCAGCTCCGTTTTACTTTGCTTTCTCCCTGAAGTCACTTCCAATGAACAAAACTTACCTCCACATTTTGCCCATGGCAAACAACATATTGCATTTGAAGTAAGTAAAAGAGACTACCTCAAGACAAAATCAGAATTACTTGAAAAAGGGATAACCATCACGCATGAACAAGAATGGTCCAAAGGTCAAGAAAGCTGCTATTTTGAAGATCCATTTGGCCATGTATTGGAGATTGTACCCCATGGTATTTGGGAGAAATAAAACATGCTTTTTTATTAATTGCCACAAATCCCTTCAAAAAGATTACCTTTACATTAGTTTTTGCATAATGCACAGGCCGGTTGTAGGCCCTAGAATAATCATAAAAAGGCTTCAGAAGTACATACAACGACTTTTAGCCGACATAATCCGCCCAAATGGCATTCAATAATTTAAAGTTAATAGAACCTATCCTCAAGGCTGTAGCCGCAGAAGGATACACTACCCCCACTCCCATTCAGCAAAAAGCCATCCCGCTCGTACTTGATGGAAACGACCTTTTGGGTTGTGCCCAAACAGGTACCGGCAAGACAGCCGCTTTTTCAATTCCCATCATTCAATTGCTCAGCACACAGAAGCAAAGCAGGCCTGGAATCAAGGCATTGATCTTGACTCCTACCCGTGAATTGGCTATTCAAATCAACGAAAGCTTGGCTTCTTATGGTAAATTCACCAAAATCAGGCATACTGTCATTTTTGGAGGTGTTTCACAGCTCCATCAGACCAATGCACTCAAAAGAGGCGTGGATATTTTGGTCGCTACTCCCGGAAGATTGTTGGACCTTATCAATCAAAAGTTTATTGACCTAAGACACTTAGAAATATTCGTTTTGGATGAAGCTGACAGAATGTTGGACATGGGTTTTATCCATGATGTCAAAAAACTGATCAACATCATCCCAACCAAAAGACAAACCTTGTTTTTCTCGGCAACAATGCCTTCTGAAATACAGAAATTGGCTGATACACTGCTACGCAATCCCAAATATGTGGAAGTAACGCCACCTTCATCTACAGTAGACAGGATTACCCAAAAACTATATAAAACCAATAAAAATGACAAGCCGAAATTGCTCGTTCATCTTTTGGAAAAAGAAAATATCGGTTCTGCTTTGGTTTTTGGAAGGACCAAACACGGTTCTGATAAGGTTGTCAAGCTCTTATTGAAAGAAGGTATCAAAGCGGCTGCCATTCATGGCAATAAAAGCCAAAATGCGCGTCAGAATGCATTGAATGATTTCAAGAACGGGAAAATCCGCATCTTGGTAGCCACAGACATTGCAGCAAGAGGTATAGATATTGATGAATTGGCTACTGTATTCAACTATGATATGCCCAATATTCCGGAGACTTATGTACACAGAATAGGTCGTACAGGAAGGGCTGGAAATTCAGGAGTGGCGATATCTTTTGTAGATCAAGACACTCAGAAAGAGTATAGAGATATAGAAAAACTGATTGGTCTGAAAATACCGGTGGAGAATGATCATCCATATCCAATGTCATCGGTTCCGCAGATGGCAAGTGAAGATAAAGGGAAGAAAAAACCTTTCTTCAAAAGAAATAGGAGGTAAAAAATCCTTAAACAAGTTTTAAAAGGTCAAAAAAGTCTTGAACAAATCAAGAAGTTTTTGACCTTTTGCATATCTATTTGAATCGAATTCAAAACCCAGAGCAGGATCAGTATTACGCTTCTTCAAAAGGAGTTTAAGGAATTAATCGGCTCAACTCTCAGATATTGCTATTTTGGAGAAAACTTATTTAACCTTTCACCGACAAATTGACCCTTTCCTCAATCCAATCCAAAATATCTGAAATAATGGATTCTTTCTCAAGCTCGTTGATCAACTCATGATACAAATCCGGATAGCGATGAAAGGTCTTGTCTTCTGATATGGCTGTCCTGAAAAACTGTTCCGTTCCTTTGGGGTTGGTCAGCTCATCTCCCGTTCCATGCAGCATGAGAACTGGCCAATGAAATTTATTTGAATTCGATTCAATATACTTTATAATCCGTAACAATTGGTATGCAGTTCGGGAAGGAATCGATTGGGTGTATACCAATGGATCCCTATTGTACTTGTCTACCTCCAAAGGATCCCTGGAAATTTTACTGGAATCCAGTTGCAATACCTTCAACTTGGGAAAAATAGCAGAAATCAATCCTGAAAGCCGCAGAAGAATTGGAGAAACTTTATCATCCGGTTTCATTGCCGGAGCACTTAATATGACACCGGCAGCTTCACTTTGATACTCCAACATATAAGAAGCCACCAACCCTCCTCCCATACTATGACCAAAGATAAATGCAGGCACCGATGGAAAATAGTTTTTCACCTTCTCAAACAAGGCATCAATATCTTGCAGGTAGTCTTTGTAATCGCTAAAGTATGCAGTCGGTTTTGGTAGGGAAGATTTCCCATGTCCCCTGCCATCGAAAGTAAAAACAGCTACATTTTTTTTGACCAAAGCATCAGCCAAATGGGCATACCTACTACTATGTTCTCCCAGTCCATGTACGATCAAAATTGAAGCCACAGCCTTTTCAGGCATCCAAGCTTGGAGAAATAATTTGATACCATCATGAGTGGTATATTCAGTTTCTAGATGTGACATGGTATGCTGTGGTTTCTGTGTTGGAAAAAGGTGAAAACCATAAGATTTCCACCTCTATTATCACTTTATCATAATCAAGGTATCCACTTGATATCCTTGAAATTAGGTTTTCTCTTCTCAAGGAAAGCATTCCTTCCTTCTTTGGCCTCTTCTGTCATATAGGCTAGCCTTGTAGCTTCTCCTGCAAAGACTTGTTGTCCAACCATTCCGTCATCAGTAAGGTTCATGGCAAACTTCAGCATTTTGATAGAAGTTGGAGATTTCTCAAGAATTTCCTGTGCCCACTGGTAAGCAGTATCCTCTAATTCAGCATGCGGAATTACGGCATTGACCATTCCCATTTCGTAGGCATCCTGAGCGGAATAATTCCTCCCCAAAAAGAAAATTTCCCTGGCCTTTTTTTGGCCTACCATCTTTGCCAAGTAAGCAGATCCATACCCTCCATCAAAGCTGGTAACATCGGCATCAGTCTGTTTGAAAATGGCATGCTCTTTACTGGCAAGTGTCAGGTCACAGACTACGTGTAGGCTGTGTCCACCTCCTACTGCCCAACCGGGAACTACTGCTATGACCACTTTTGGCATAAACCTGATCAGTCGCTGCACTTCTAAAATATTGAGCCGGTGCATCCCATCTTCTCCTACATAGCCCTGATGACCTCTCGCCTTTTGATCCCCTCCCGAACAGAATGAATATACTCCATCCTTTGGAGAAGGTCCTTCGGCGGAGAGCAAAATCACTCCGATCGAGGTGTCTTCTTGGGCATCATAAAATGCATCATATAATTCGCTGGTGGTCTTAGGTCGAAAGGCATTCCTCACTTCGGGTCTATTGAAAGCGATTCTGGCTACTCCATCACATTTTTGATAAGTGATGTCCTGATATTCCTTTGCAGTTTTCCAGTTTATTGTCATGATTTGTAATGTTATTTTTTTCTGCAAGATAACAGGCTTACATTAAATTTGTTGAATTTTGGATACTATAGTCATACTGAGATGGGTAATTTTATATTAGAAAAAAGAGCATATACTTTCAATCAAATCAAAAATGGTCAGTGGGAGGAAACTGACCATTACTACCATCAGGCACTTACTTTCTGCCAATTGTGGCTCAAAGGGCATGATGGCTTCGAAATCTCAACCTCTGGCTCTACAGGTAAACCAAAAACCATTCTCGTCAAAAGGAATCAGATGAAGGCTTCTGCATCTGCTACAGGGGCTTATTTTAAAATTGAACAAAATTCAAGTATCCTTTGCTGCCTGAATACATGGATGATTGCTGGTAAAATGATGCTTGTCAGGGGCATGGAATGGGACGCCAATGTATATTTGTTAAAGGCAAATTCAGATCCTTTAAGTGAAAATTGGTTGACCTTCCCTTTAGATTTTGTAGCCATGGTACCATTACAGGTTCAGGCTTCTATCAACAATCCTATCAGTTTGCAAAAGCTAAAGCAAATCAAAAACCTTATTATTGGTGGTGCTCCCTCTGGACAAAATTTGATTGGATCTTTGAAGCAGCTTGAAATCAATGCCTATCAGACCTTCGGGATGACTGAGACTGTTTCCCATATCGCTTTGGCCTCCTTGCTTAAAAATGACTTGATCTACGAAACTTTACCTGGAGTTGTGATTGGAGTGGACGACAAAGATAAACTATGGGTACAAGGTCCAATGTCTGATCAGAAAAAGTTACAAACCAATGACATTGTCGAGATATTGAACGATAGTCAATTCAAATGGCTGGGCAGAGCGGATTTTGTAATCAATTCAGGAGGTGTTAAGGTATATCCTGAAACAATGGAGGAGAAAATTCAAGGTATGGTTTTTGAGTATTTTGGAGCAACATCCTATTTTATTTATGGATTACCTGATGAAAGGTTGGGGCAAAAGGTGGTTTTGGTGATAGAAGGCGTTCAAAAAGATGGTTTTGAACTAGAAACGTTTCTTACATCTCTTCAAAAGTATGTCAACAGGTTTCACTTACCAAAGGAGGTTTTTTTTCTACCCAAATTTGAATACACCGCATCCGGAAAAACCAATAGGCTGGAAACTATAAAAATGATCATATGAAATTCTTTATCATTCTTGTGGCCGTATTCCTTTTAAGCAAGGACAAACAGAAGTCAACCGACCTGACAGTCACCATTACCAATATTAAAAATGATAGTGGTGTGTTGAGGGCCTTACTATTTAAAGGAGAAGAAGGTTTTCCCGATAATACAGATAAAGCTTTCAAAAACGCATCGGTATCCATCAAGGGAAACAGAGCAAGTATAGTATTCAAAGACATTCCCGAGGGGACATATGCCATATCCTTGTTTCATGACAGCCTTAATACGGGCAAACTCCGAACAAATGCCTTGGGAATCCCTAGAGATGGATATGGTTTCTCCAACAATGCCTCTGGCACATTTGGGCCTCCTTCCTACAAAAATGCCGCTTTTGAACTTACCGCTGATCAAAATGAAGTATCGATCAAGTTGAAGTAAAGCTAATTTTGTCAAAAAATACCCCTTATGATTTTACTGGATCACCCATATACTTCAGACTTTCTGAAGGAAACTATTTTGCAATTTCAAATCCCTGTAATTGCTACACCTCAGGCACAAGAAATCCTTGGAGAAGTCAACGCCAATTGGCTTTCTGAAAAGGATGCAGCCGATATTCTCAGAAACAATCCTGAAACAAAGATTTACACCAATTCAGAGAACTCCATAGCTTGGATAGAAAAGCATACCCAAGGTACAGGCTTGCCCGAAAAAATTGCGCTGTTCAAAAATAAGTACCGCTTCCGTCAACTCATTCAGGAAGCCTATCCTGATTATTTCTTTCACAAAGCAAAATTGGAGGAATTAAGCGGTCTTGACATTGAAGGCTTTCAGTTTCCCTTTATCATCAAACCTATCGTGGGATTCTTCAGCATAGGCGTTTACAGCGTCAATGAACCAAATGATTGGCCTGTGGTGGTATCCAAAATCAAAGCTGAAATCAGCCGCACCACGGAACTGTACCCAAAAGAAGTTGTGGATAGTACTGAGTTTATTTTAGAAGCTTACATCACCGGTGAAGAGTATGCTTTTGATTGCTATTTTGATGAAAATGGCAAACCGGTATTGTTGAATGTACTTCACCATGTTTTCAAGTCATCTGAGGATGTTTCTGATCGGCTTTACAGCAGTTCAGAAGAAATTATCAAATCCATGGAGGCTCCCATAATGGAGTTTTTGGAGTTGATCGCCTCCAAGGTTAACCTAAAAAACTTTCCACTTCATATAGAGTACAGGATGAATGAAGATGGGAAACTTTACCCAATTGAGGTAAATCCTATGCGATTCGGCGGTTGGTGTACCACGGCAGACTTGACCTGGTTTTCCTACGGAATCAATTCCTATTTATCTTTCTTCAATTCTCAAAAACCGGATTGGAATCAGGTATTTTCAGCCCGGAAGAACAAAAAATATAGCCTCATCCTCTTGGACAATCAATCCGGAATTCCTTTTGAGCAGATTGCTTATTTTGATTTTGAACAACTTGCATCAGACTTTGAAAATCCACTTCATATCCGAAAGGTGAATATGGAGAAATTCGGAGTATTTGGGTTCTTGTTTACTGAAACCAGCAAGGGAAACGAAGCAGAACTGAAGGCTATCCTGCATTCCAATCTGAAGGAATACCTGAAATTAATCCCACAATCTTTGGTCTGAGAGGTCGCTTCACGTCAATTTGGAGTAAATACCACAAATAGTCCTCAAATAACTTGGGAATAGAACTATTTTTGCAGAAACAAAAGGGTAAACTAAAATTCAAGACTGAAATGCATTTGAAAACAGAAGATATTTCCAGAATAGAGATTGAATACGATTCAGGAGTGATCCCCCCACCCTACAGTCATGTTTTCAAATTGAAGATTGGCTTTGGGAAAAACTTTTTGGATACCAACCTTGAGCTCTTTTATACCGACCGTGAAGAGCTGAGTGAAGAGGATATTTTCAATGAGGGTTTCAGTCTAAATGATGATTATCAGTTTCAGGGAGAGGTGCCCAAAGTCTGGGAGCAGCCATTGAAAGAGCTATATGCTAAATCCAAGTGGTCCAACAATAAATTGGATGAAGAGGGTGGTATAAGTGTCTTGGCTAAAGACCTTCATGGCAAAATCAGCAGAACCGTTCCTCTTAATCAGCAGGATTGGCAATTTTTTGCCCAAGATTATATCCAATCTATCTATGAATTGAACAAAAAAGAAGCCCCCTTGACCATCAGCTACCTGATCCAAAAACCAGATGAAAATGCGGATATCAAAATCACGGTTAAGTTTGCAATCCGAAAAGTAGAGGTAGTAGTAAATGGCCAAGACAAAGAAATGGAATGGGAAAAAGCCAAGGAACTTTTGGGATTTGTGTTCCTGCCAGACTATGACTATGACCAAGCGAAAGAGCGTAAACCTGATCAAAACGGGGAATTCATTGATTGCGGAGATGGTTACTGGCATAACATGCAAAAAGGAGTCTTCAACATTGACGACTCCTTTGATGCAAAATCCAGGATAAAAGCCGGATTCCGTAAACTTATCTGACAGCGGGGGATTCGTTTTTGTAAAAATCCCTTACAAAAGCCAGAAGCTGATTATCTGTAAGTTTATCGCTTTTCTGCACAGAAATCCATTTGCTGTCAAATGATTTGATTTCCCGCAGCCTGTTTTTGATTTGCTCCCTAGCCGTGCCTGGGCCAAAAATCAGGATATCGTCAAATGGCTGAAGTTTAGATTCAAGTATTTTGAAGTATTCCTTCAGTTCATTTTGACTGATATTGTTTTTGCGGTATTCATTATTGGAAGTATGGTTGTTGTTGGAGGTAAACTTTGTGCTGTCATTCCCTTCACCATCTTGTCTTCTAAGGGATTCTACCGGAGATTCTACCGTTTCGAGAATTTCTACACTACCATCTTGGTATCCGATAATGTGGGCCTTATTGAAGTCTATCCAAAGGCCAATTTGTTTAAAACCGTTTCCACTCATTTTTTTGGGGTTATTGTTAAATTAATTTTTGACTGCTTCCACATTCAACACTTCAAAATACTGCTTTTTGTATAATCTTCCGAGAGCTTCAGGGTTTAATTTCTTCCCAAAAGCATTTACCTTGCAGCTTCAATTGAAAGTCAGCATATGAATGAGGCCAATGGTACCCGAATCAACAAATTTCTGAGTGAAGTGGGATTCTGTTCGAGAAGGGAAGCGGACAAACTGATAGAAAAAGGAAAAGTCACCATCAATGGGAAAGTACCTGAGATGGGAACCAAAATCCAAAAAGGTGATGAAGTCAGGGTCAACGGCAAATTGATCACAGAACCTAAGGAAGACCATGTTTATATTGCATTCAACAAACCTGTTGGTATTGTTTGTACCACTGACATCAAGGCTGAAAAGGACAATATCATTGACTATATCAATCACCCAAAGCGTATCTTCCCTATTGGCCGTCTGGATAAACCCAGTGAAGGACTGATATTTTTGACAAGTGATGGAGACATAGTAAACAAGATACTTAGGGCGAGGAACAACCATGAGAAAGAGTATATCGTGACTGTAAAAAAACCCATTACAGCCGACTTTATCCAAAAAATGGGAAATGGCGTACCGATCTTGGATACTGTCACCAAAAAATGTGAGGTAAAGAAGATCGACCGGTTCAAATTTAATATCGTCCTCACCCAAGGCCTCAACAGGCAAATCCGTCGTATGTGTGATTATCTGGGATATGAAGTCACCAAACTCAAACGTGTGCGCATCATGAATATCCACCTAGATGTTCCACTTGGCAAATGGCGTGAGCTCAGCTCGAAGGAGATGGCTGAGATCAATAATCTGATTGCTGACTCAGCTAAGACCCATGATTGATTGGTGAATTGATGAACTGGGGAATTGATGAACTGGGGAACTGATGAATTGACGAACTGATGAACTGATGAACTGATGAAATGGAGGGCTGGTTGTAAAAGGTTGAAGGTTAAAACTTGCCCCGGCGAATGTCGGGGAGTTAAAAGTTAGGTAGGGTTAATTTGTATTTTCAAAGTAAACCTTTTGTTGAAACCTAAATAATTAATATGATTATACGCTACTTTGCCAGTAGAATATAATTCTAGTATTAATGTTGGATTTAGATCAATATCTATCAATATCTAATATCATTTAATATCAAAATGAATCAAAGCGAACTTTCTTCTTAAGTTACTGGTATAATTCCGTATATACATTATAATTAAAGGTTAAATGATGATTTCGGTATCAAGTAGGAGAATTATTACAATTAAAGCTTTTTTCAATTTCCATCGTGCTTTAGCCGGTGGTTAAGTTTTATGGATAAGTTAAACTGACTTTAGTCGGAAATGATTTCGGCTAAAGCCTATTCCCTTTTGTGTTGCAAAGGCCACCGCATAAATGCGATGGAAATTTTCACAGGCCGTCCCTACCTTCCTTCCGTCAGGAAGGCAGGACGGTAATAAAGCTTGACCACTTATTTCTACCTACAGAATGTGCCATACCTTCGATAGGAAATCCTCTGGCATATAAATCCACTGCTATTACAAAATCTTTCAATTGGATCATGAAAAATCTCGGAGGCCTTCCTGTCCGGTAGGAAGGGATTTCCTGTAGGTAGCTTGATGTTTAAAGAGAGGGGTTCAAGCCTGAAGGGCTTGCCAGTTACTTGAAGAATTGAAAAACAGGCAAATAGGTAATTGAAAATGGGTGAAATAAAAGTGATACTATGCCCTAAATTTAAGATTTCCACAATTTTAAATTTCTAATTTTTCATTTTTAATTAAACTAGGTTTCCCCTATCCTATTTCTAAATATTAGCACACCACATCTGGTACTTTGTACATCAAACTTGGTGCATTGTACAATTTTTTATTCCAAAAAAGTCAAAAATAGTACTTTGGTAGTATTGTGTGAAAAACCCATATCTAATAAGTTTATTTTTCAAATAAGACGGTTTTTAAAATTTTATACACAAGAATAACTATTTAACAATTTTAAACTTAAACACCTCCATCATGTCAAATCCCATTAAAAACAGATTATCAATTAGCTTTTGGTGCTTGCCCATTATTTTCAGTATTATTTTATTTTCATGTCAGGATGTGGAGCAGGAAAAAATCCAAGAAGTTTTTTCTTTGGATATGCAAAGCCAATTTTCACTCCCAGATTTTGTACCTGGACAGTATATCGTCATGCTGCACGATGACAAAATCAATTTCAGGAAGAGCAGAGACTTTTTTGCCAATAAAGAAAATATGAGAAGAGAGGCCAACCAACTGTTGTCCAAATACAATATCCCTGAAGAAAAAGTCTTGAGGGCTATGGGAACTGTCAAACCCATTTTTGGAGTACACCTGAATGAAGAAGAATATAATAAATTGAAACTTGACCCTTCAATCAAAAGCATCCACAATGATATATACCTCTACCCTTCATTTCAACGCAATAGGCCTCCTAAAAAAGACGAGCCAAAGGATGATGATAGTGGAGATGAAAATGAAACCAATCAAATCAACTGGGGTCAGGACAGGATAGATCAAAGACTTTTGCCGCTTGATGGTGAATTTAACCGGGTTGCAACAGGAAAAGGAGTGAAAATTTTCATCATAGATTCGGGTATCAATCCTGATCATGAAGAATTTGGTGGCAGGGTGTCCGCTGGTTGGACATCTTATGAAAGTGCTTTAGAAGATTGCTCGAATCATGGAACGCCAGTTGCCGGATTGGCTGGAGGGAATAGGTTTGGTGTTGCTAAAGATGCTGAACTGATATCCTGCCGTATTTTCCCCTCTTGGACGGAAGGATGCGAAGCTGTAGCTACTGGAATTGAGTTTTATCAAATTCTCGATTCTATTGCATCTTATGCAGAAGGACCAACAGTAGTTAACATGTCTTTTGGAGGACCTGGCAATCAAGATATTGTAGACATTTGGGAAGACTTCTTAATAAATATAAAAAATCAAGGGATAGTCTTAATTGCTTCAGCTGGAAACCAAAGCGATAATGCCTGTAATTATACACCAGCTGGTGCACCTTCCGTATTTGCGGTTGGTGCTAGTAATATAGATGATACAATGTCAGGCTTTTCCAATTGGGGGTCTTGTATTGAACTTTTTGCTCCCGGAAACATGCTGAAAACAGCTTCTGCCTTGAGCAATTCCAGTTATTTCGAATATTTTGGAGGTACCAGCGCTGCTGCCCCGATTGTGGCTGGGGTAGCAGCCTTATATTTGGAGCAAAACCCTTCAGCAAGTGTGGATGAGGTCTATGACTTTTTAAGAAATACCTCCACCAAGAACGTCATCCGCTTTTCTGAATCCCCAAACAACAACTTGATCTATTCCTTATTAAATTCGGAAGGAGCCAATGATAATGCCGACTATGAGAATCCAGATCAATACCAATTGAATATAAATGTCGGTAAAGGAAGTGGCCAACGCTGGTTTGTAAGTTTGAATTGGTCTCCTTTTATAGTCAATGATAGCCAAATGGACATTTACGAGGATGGCAGTTTGATCATGACTGTTCAGAATAGAGATTGGGTCACTTTGGAGGTATCCGGAAGAAACCTACCTCCAAGGACCTACAAAGTCTGCAAGTCCGGCACCACTGAATGTTCCAATGAAGCAGTGGCAATTTTTAAATAAACTTTAATCACCTAGGTCACAAATTCAACTCAAGTTGGATTTGTGACTATATATAATTTTTCAACACAAACTTTTAAAGCCATGAAAAGAATATTACTAATACTTATGATGCTTACCCAGGCTATTTGGGTATTTGGGCTAAGAGCAGAAAAATCATCGACTGAATTATTAAAGAATATAAAAACAGATTTAATAGCCTCTAAAGGTGACCAACAAATCGAACCTGGTCATAATTCCTGTGAACCCTTTTGTAAAGACATTATCGTAGAATTAGATCAAAATGGAACTGCAACCATTACAGCCGCCGATATCTACAATGGTTCCACAGAAAATTGTGAAATTGCATCAATTGCCATTGACAAAAGTAGTTTTGGTTGTGAAGATATAATTGACGGTAAAGAGCCAGTCACACATGTAGTCATAAGTCAGGTTTATGGAGGGGGAGGAATTAGTGGTTCCATATTTACAAATGATTTCATTGAACTGTTTAACAGTGGTACAACCACTGTTGATTTAACCGGATGGTCTGTGCAATATGCCTCCTCTACGGGTACTTCTTGGGTTGTAACTGAATTATCAGGCTCTATTCAATCCGGACATTATTATTTGATTCAGCAAGCGGCTGGTGGTGGTGGATTTGTAAATTTACCCTCACCCGATGCCGTTGGTACTATTAATATGGCTGCCTCTAATGGTAAAGTGCTTCTTTCTAATACAACAACCGTCCAATCCGGCAGTTGTCCTTCAGGTTCACAAATTATAGATTTGATTGGATACGGTACGGCAAATTGTTTTGAGACCTCTCCGACTTCCACACTTTCAAGTACAACTGCTGCAATCAGGAAAAGTAACGGATGTCAGGACACGGATAATAATTTTGAAGATTTTAATATTGCCGATCCTTTACCAAGAAATAGCGCAACAGCTTTTGCCCCATGTATATTAAGCTATACAGGTGTTCCAGTAACCTTGACTGTCATAGATTTAGAAGGTAACGAATCTACTTGTGTTGCTAATGTAAACGTTATTGATAAAATTGCCCCGGTGATTACAACAAACGGGGATAGTGAGATAAATACTGACTTTGGGGTATGTTGGGCCAACGTTGAAATATTCGCTGCATCTTCGGACAATTGTGAAGTAGGAGCACCCATAGGAATCAGATCCGACGGTGAGCCTATAGATGCACCCTATCCTGTGGGTGTCACCACAATTACCTGGAATGTGACCGATATCAATGGAAATGAGGCGGAAGAAGTTATACAAACAGTTACGGTAAATGATATCGAGCTACCTGTAATTACAGCAGAAGATCAAACGGTTTCAGCAGAAGCAGCTTTATGCACCGCCTTAATTAATCTGAATGCTTCAGCTTCTGATAATTGTGGAGTAGATGACCCTATAGGAGTTAGAAGCGACGGAGAAATATTGGGTGCTCCATTTCCAGTTGGTATTACCACGATAATCTGGAACGTGACAGATATTAATGGAAACGAAGCCGAAACAGCCATCCAGACCATTACAGTAACCGATGATGAAGCACCTGAGGTATTTACAAAAAATGCCATCATCGAACTTCAGCCTGGAGGATCTTACACTTTAAGTTCCGGAGAAATTGATGATGGATCATTTGATAATTGTGGAATAGCCTCCAAAACTTTAGATAAAACCTTATTTACCGAAGATGATGAAGGCGAGAATATGGTTATCCTTACTGTGGTAGATCTTTCTGGAAATGAAAATTCGGCTGAAGCTACAGTTACAGTTATTGTAAATAGGGAAGAGGGATGTGTAGAAGCCAAAGCAAAAGATATGATCTTGGTACTGGACAGAAACGGAACAGCTTCTCTAAAGGTAAATCAAGTGGATGATGGGTCTTTTACAAATTGCTCCAATAGAATTGTCAGCAGAGAATTGGAAAAATCCCTCTTTACCTGTGCGGACTTAGGAGAGCAAACGGTAAGTTTTAAAGCAATTGATAGTGATGGCAATACAGGAGAAACAAGAATTAAAGTAACTGTATTGGATGAAACAGCACCAATTATTCGAAATTTTCCAAGAATCAATATCAACCTAGGGGCTGACGAAACTTATATTCTTACTGACCTAGGAGAAGATGCTAATATTTCTGACAATTGCTCCATAGAAAGTGTCATTCAATCACCTGAACCAGGTACAGTATATGATACAGCCGGTACATATTCAATTCTTTTGAAAGCGACAGATACAAGTGGCAATGTAGCGGAAAGAACAGTGACCTTGAGCATAAGAAAAAACACCAATAATAGATTAGCCGATGATAACGAACCCAATGGAGAGGGAAATGTCGAACATTCTGATCTTGATACCATGTCAGATCAAGATCAGGTTTCAGCTAATTCGGAAATTAATTTGGAGAATCAACTTCTTAGAGAGATCATCTCAAACGGTTTCAAAATCTATCCCAACCCTGCAAATCACGAAACCAATATACTGGTCAATCTTGTAGGTGAATCCAATGTGGAAATCAGGATTTTTGATGCCGCAGGAAGGCTGGTATTCAGCGAAGAGTCCTTCGAAGAACAAAGCTTTACCCGTAGTATTCAGCTTGATGGTCTGAGCAGTGGACTTTACAATGTGGTGGTAAAAGTCAATCACCAATTCCTTCAAGGCAGACTGATCAAAAAGTAAATTATAAACTTGTATTCATTTTAAAGCCGTCTCTCTAAAAGAGGCGGTCTTTTTTAGGGATATAGGTTACTGGGGAACTGACGAATTGATGAATCGATGAACTGATGAACTGATGAACTGGGGAATTGATGAATTGACGAACTGGGGAATTGATGAACTGGTTGTAGGCTGTAAAAGGTTAAAGGTTAAAAGTTGGGTTTGTTGTAGTGTGCGGGTAATCCTCTTTGTGCAGTTTGGTGGATTGATGAATCGATGAACTGATGAACTGGGGAACTGGAGAATTGGGGAATTGATGAACTGATGAATTGATGAACTGAAGAACTGAAGAACTGGTTGTAAATTGTTAAAACTTGCCCCGGCGAATGTTGGGGAGTTAATTGTTAAAAGTTAAAAATGTTAAAAGTTGGGCGGATTGTGGGTGTAGGGGATTTCGCCACACATTTTTTGTTCGGTAAATCTTAAATGATTCTTCATACCCTTTTCCTCCATCCAGACCTTCGGGGTTTTGGAAACCCCAAAGGTCAGGGACTGCTAACCTTTGAGGTCTTTTTTGGACCTCGAAGGTTTTTTTGTCAGAAAAAGTAGAAACAATTTCGCCGCCGTGAGTGTCCTCACTCATGGCCATTTAAGCCTTTAGGACCTTCAATACACATAGGTTCTTAATTTTTTTTATTTTATTCTACTGTGTTCAATGGTATTTCTGCCGTAATTGGACTTTTAATAACCCTTTTGAGCTATAAGCTCAAGAATCATAAATCCGAAGGCACAACCTTCGGATAACACATCACCTTTACCAACAAATGGAATTTTTAGGGCCTAAAATAAAAAAAAAGCATTAAGAGCATCAATTCGCTTTAGTCCTTAGACTTATTTCTATTGTATTTCTACTGTATTTCCACAATATATCTACTTTATTTCCTTCGCCGCCGTGAGTGTCCTCACTCATGGCCATTTAAGCCTTTAGGACCTTCAATACGCATAGGTTCTTAATTTTATCCCGATTCTCTTCGTTCTCGGGATCTACGTTACACTTCGATTTCAATCATATTTCTACAATTCTTGATACTATATCTTTCATTAAATTTTACGTCAATTTTTTATGGTTATAACCCTAAAAAGTGTCAAAAATAAATTATTTTTAGGGTTATAATAAAATTATGGTTAGAAGAGAGCAATATATAGATCAGCTTAAAAAATTTCTAGGCAAACCACAAGTAAAAATCCTTACAGGAATTAGGCGTTCTGGAAAATCTACAGTTTTAAAGCTGCTTACAGAAGAGTTAAAGCATAGAGGAGTAGAAGACTCAGCTATCATCTTTATAAACTTTGAAAGTTTTGCCAATTCACATTTGAATACTGCGTCCAGCCTGTATCAGGAAATTAAAACTCTGATTGTTTCTTCTGCTAAAACCTATTTGTTATTTGATGAAATCCAAGAAGTAGAAAACTGGGAAAAGGCTGTCAATTCGTTTATGGTAGACTTTGATGTGGATATTTATATCACAGGTTCCAATTCAAATTTACTTTCTTCAGAATTGGCGACTTTCCTGGCAGGCCGATATGTTGAAATCCCGATGTTTACTTTATCTTTTGTGGAGTTTTTGGCCTTCAAGAAATTATATTCAGAAATTACAGTGACTCAGTTTTCTTTATTCAGTGAATATTTGAGAAAAGGTGGGTTCCCAGTTATTCATACCTCTGACTATGAGCAGGAAACAGCGGATAAAGTAGTCAGTGACATTTATGATTCTGTTATCCTTAGAGACACAGTTCAACGTCATAAAATCAGAGACATTGAGCTTTTGAATCGTGTAATCCAATATGTGTTTGACAATGTGGGCAATACTTTTTCAGGTAAAAATGTAGCTGATTATTTCAAGAGTCAACAGCGAAAGATTGATATCAACACAGTATACAACTACCTGTCAGCACTTGAAGGAGCTTTTATTTTATACCGGGTTTCCAGGTATGATTTAAAAGGAAAGGAAATACTAAAAACCCAAGAAAAATTTTATTTGGCTGATATTTCCTTGCTTTATGCTACCATGGGCTACAGGGATAGGATGATTTCGGGAGTATTGGAAAACTTGGTTTTTCTGGAACTAAAACGAAGAGGTTTCAAGGTTTTCGTAGGCAAATTTGATCAAAGAGAAATAGATTTTGTGGCCGAAAAAAAGGACAAGAAGGTATATATTCAAGTTTCATACAAATTAGAAAGTCAGGGAACTATTGATAGGGAATTCTCAGCATTACTGCCAATAGAGGACCACTATCCCAAATATGTGGTAACCATGGATGAATTCTTTAAAGACACCATTCAGGGGGTAAAACATATGCATATCAGTGATTTTCTATTGGCCAGTGAATGGTAAGCCTGAGGGTATTGAGAGTGGTCAAGATTTTCTCCAAGATCTGAGTTAATTAGTTTAAAGCTGCATTGTGACTTAATTTTGATTTTTTCATAGGGGTTTGGTTGCAGGTTTTAGGCTGTTAGTGAGGACACTAACAGCGGCGCAGCGGGGGTAATAGTTAAAAGTTAAATGTTAAAAGTTGGGTTTGTGGTAGTGTGTGGGTAATCCTCTTTGTGTAGTTTGATGGATTGATGAATTGACGAACTGATGAACTGGGGAACTGACGAACTGACGAACTGGTGAATTGACGAACTGGGGAACTGGTTGTAAATTGTTAAAACTTGCCCCGGCGAATGTTGGGGAGTTAATTGTTAAAAGTTAAAAATGTTAAAAGTTGGGTTTGTGGTAGTGTGTGGGTAATCCGCTTTGTGCAGTTTGGTGGATTGATGAATCGACGAACTGGGGAACTGGGGAACTGGGGAATTGACGAACTGATGAATTGATGAACTGGGGAACTGGGGAACTGATGAACTGATGAATTGATGAACTGGGGAACTGGTTGTAAATTGTTAAAACTTGCCCCGGCGAATGTTGGGGAGTTAATTGTTAAAAGTTAAAAATGTTAAAAGTTGGGCGGATTGTGGGTGTAGGGGATTTTGCCACACATTTATGTTCGGTAAATCTTAAATGATTCTTCATACCCTTTTCCTCCATCCAGACCTTCGGGGTTTTGGAAACCCCAAAGGTCAGGGACTGCTAACCTTTGAGGTCTTTTTTGGACCTCGAAGGTTTTTTTTGTCAGAAAAAGTAGAAACAATTTTGCCGCCGTGAGTGTCCTCACTCATGGCCATTTAAACGTTTAGGACCTTCAATACGCATAGGTTCTTAATTTTTTTTATTTTATTCTACTGTGTTCAATGGTATTTCTGTCGTATATGGACTTTTAATAACCCTTTTGAGCTATAAGCTCAAGAATCATAAATCCGAAGGTACAACCTTCGGATAACGCAGCACCTTTACCAATAATAATCGATGAAATGATGAATTTGGGAACTGACGAATTGGGGAACTGGGGAACTGATGAACTGGGGAACTGATGAATTGATGAACTGAAGAACTGGTTGTAAATTGTTAAAACTTGCCCCGGCGAATGTTGGGGAGTTAATTGTTAAAAGTTAAAAATGTTAAAAGTTGGGCGGATTGTGGGTGTAGGGGATTTTGCCACACATTTTTTGTTCGGTAAATCTTAAATGATTCTTCATACCCTTTTCCTCCATCCAGACCTTCGGGGTTTTGGAAACCCCAAAGGTCAGGGACTGCTAACCTTTGAGGTCTTTTTTGGACCTCGAAGGTTTTTTTGTCAGAAAAAGCAGAAACAATTTCGCCGCCGTGAGTGTCCTCACTCATGGCCATTTAAGCCTTTAGGACCTTCAATACACATAGGTTCTTAATTTATTTTATTTTATTCTACTGTGTTCAATGGTATTTCTGTCGTATATGGACTTTTAATACCCCTTTTGAGCTATAAGCTCAAGAATCATAAATCCGAAGGCACAGCCTTCGGATAACGCATCACCTTTACCAATAATAATCGATGAAATGATGAATTTGGGAACTGACGAATTGGGGAATTGACGAACTTCGCCGCCGTGAGTGTCCTCACTCATGGCCATTTAAGCCTTTAGGACCTTCAATACACATAGGTTCTTAATTTATTTTATTTTATTCTACTGTGTTCAATGGTATTTCTGTCGTATATGGACTTTTAATAACCCTTTTGAGCTATAAGCTCAAGAATCATAAATCCGAA
>NZ_PVTR01000006.1:220745-333862 GCF_003003005.1 Mongoliibacter ruber | reverse complement strand
CACCTCTTCCCATCCCGAACAGAGAAGTTAAGCCCTGCAGCGCCGATGGTACTGGGGTTACACCCGGGAGAGTAGGTCGCCGCCTCATTTATACAGACCCTTTGGAGCGATCCAAAGGGTTTTTTGCGTTTGGGGGAAATCAGAATTAAGATTTACGAATGACGATTTTCGACCTTCTCAAAGACTTCCTTCATCATCCGGATTATCCCAGCGTATATCATTAGTAGCGACCTTTGCAGTTTGACTTAATAGAGGTTTATTGAAGATAAAGTAAACAATACAGACCAATAAAGCTTTTAAACAAGACTCTTGAAATGCTGTTTTTTATAATGATTTATCTGAATGAAGTCCTTAATTTAGACAAACATAAATCAGCTTCTAAGCCATTTAATTAATGTAGAACCAACAAGTATGAAATCAATAGACCCACAAGGAGTAAGTACAGCTGAATTACATGGTTATTTGCTAGGATCCATTGCACCAAGGCCAATAGCTTTTGCCAGTACCATTGATGCTGAAGGAAATGTCAATTTGAGTCCATTTAGTTTTTTCAATGTTTTCGGATCCAATCCACCTGTTTTGGTATTCTCGCCATCAAGAAGGGTAAGAGATAATACTACGAAGCATAGCCTTGATAATGTTTTAGAGGTGCCGGAGGTGGTTATTAACATAGTGAATTATCCAATGGTGGAACAGATGTCACTTGCAAGTACAGAATATGATAAAGGAGTGAATGAGTTTGTGAAGGCAGGTCTTACCGAAGAAAAGTCTTTAGTGGTCAAGCCTCCCAGAGTCAAAGAAGCACCTGCAGCTTTTGAATGTAAAGTACTGCAGGTATTGCCAATAGGAGAAGAGGGAGGAGCTGCCAATTTGGTGATATGTGAAGTCTTAATGGTCCATGTACAGGAAGAAATCCTGGATCAAAATGGTAAAATCAATCCATTTAAACTTGATGCTGTTTCCAGAATGGGTGGGGATTGGTATTGTAGGGCAAATGGGAATGCCCTTTTTGAAATCCCTAAACCTCTTAGAAACAAAGGTGTAGGGGTAGATGAAATCCCTGCTGAAATACGAAATAGTTTGGTGCTCACGGGGAATAACCTTGGAAGGTTAGGTAATGTGGAAAAGTTGCCTTCTGCTGCTGAATTGGAAGAGTATGCTCAGCATCCTGTTATTCAAGAGTTCAAATTGCGTTTTCAAAATGACGAGGAAAGCTATATTTTTCATTTACATAGCTTGGCAAAAGAAAAGCTTGAAGAAGGTTTTGCAGCTGAAGCTTGGAAGATACTCCTTCAAAAAAAGTAAGGTAAGGGAAATCCCCTTACTTTACTTTAATGTCATATGGCATTCTCAGCATAAGACCCTCCATTCTCTTAAGTTTTTCCAGCTCATTGACATAAGGGGAAAGGGGGCCGTATTGTTGAAGTCCTATTCTCGCTTGTACTTCATTTGAAAATTGACTCATAAAGCGCTCAAACCACGGCTTTGTTTGTGGATAGTAAACCGTTCTGTAATCATCGGAAACACCGGCTTTTTCTGCAGCTATCTCGATGGCATTTTCTAAATTCCCCAGAACATCGACCAGACCATTTTCTAAGGCTTGATTTCCTGACCAAACCCTACCTGAAGCCACTGACATGATTTCTTCTTTGGAACGGTCTCTACCAGTAGCCACTCTATCTAGGAATAAGTCATATCCATCTTCTACAAATCCTTGGAAAATACTTCGCTCTGTCTCCGAAAGCTGTCTTGTAGGACTTAAAAAATCAGAAAATTCTCCGGTTTTTGCTACATCAGTCGTGATGCCAAGCTTGTTTTTCAAGAGCCCTTCTGCATTAAACCAAAGTGCAAAAATCCCAATAGAACCGGTAATGGTATTGGGTTGAGCCACGATGGTATCTGCCGCTGCGGCCAAGTAATAGCCACCTGAGGCAGCTACATCACCCATTGAGGCAATTACTGGTTTTTCTTTTCTGGCCTTATCAATTTCTCTCCACATCACCTCTGAAGCCAGAGCTGATCCTCCTGGAGAATTGATACGCAATACTATAGCCTTGATATCCTTGTTCTTCCTTGCCTTACTGATTTCTTTTGCAAATTCCTCTGAACCAATCATTCCTTCCATTTCACCACTTACAATTTCCCCTTCGGCTACTATGACAGCAATTCTATTTTTTGATGTCCTGTTTTTTGATTTTGCAGCTTTATTCATTTTGGTGATATTGATAGTAGGAATTTTTCCATCTTCCTCTATTTCAAGTTTTTGCCTGATTACATCCAATACCTGATCCTCATAATACAAACCATCGATCATATTGAGTTCTACTGCATCATTAACTCTTCTAATGAGCATTTTTGAATTGATTTCCATAACCCGCTCCGGTTCCAAGCCCCTGCTAATAGCTACTTCATTTATTGCAAGTTGGTTGAGGTCGTTCAAAAAAGATTCTGTTTGTAAGCGGTTTTCTTCACTCATTTCCTCCAAAAGGAAAGGCTCAACAGCACTTTTGAAATCACCAACCCTAAATACTTCTGGTTTTATCTCCAGTTTTTTGAATAGACCTGAAAAGAAAATAATCTCAGAAGCGAATCCGTTGTACTCCATCAGGCCTGCTGGGTTGAGGTAAACCTCATCAGCGACACTACTTAAGTAGTATCCGTTTTCTGAATAATATTCACCGTAGCTCAATATGAATTTGCCGGCATTTTTAAACGCAATAAGTTCATCCCGTAACTCTTTCATATTGGCCTGTCCAGCAGAAAAAGTACCTGCTTTTAGGTAAATACCTTTCACATCATCATTTTCTTTGGCTGTTTCTATAGCCCTTTTCAAATTGGATAGTCCTACTGTTGGTACTCCACCAAAAAGACTTAAGCTAGAAAAAGAAGGGTCATCCTCATTGGTTCTCTCTACTAAAACCCTTCCTTCCAAGTCCATTACGAGGACAGTATTGTTTTTGACAGTCACATCATCTTCAGAGGTAGAGATGATGGCGATTAAGCCTGCAAATATAAAAAAGCTCATAACTGAAAAAATCAGTAAGCCGACTATCACAGCTAGTACATTTCCTAAGAATCTCATATTTAGTGATTTTAAATTTGCCTTAAAAATACCGCTTTTTTAATTAAGTTTAGCGATTGTTTTAGGAGATATGGAAAAACTAATACTTATAGTTGGGGGTAACTTGGGAGATAGGCTTGCTTTGATCCAAAATGCAAGGATGCAGCTGGACAAAATATTTGGAATAAGTACAACGTCTTCCTCCATTTTCGAAACTGAGGCATGGGGAGGAATGTCAACTGGAAATTACCTCAATCAGGTTTTAGTGTTTCAGACAGATCAGAAACCGCGACAAATTCTAAATGCGATTTGGGAAATTGAATCAAGCTGTGGAAGGGAAAGGTTAGAGAAGTGGGGAGATAGGACTATGGATATTGATATTCTCTATTTTGGGGAAAATATTATTCAGGAACCTGGTTTGATAATTCCACACCCACATATATCAAAAAGGAAATTTGTATTGGAACCCTTGGTAGAGGTTATTCCAGATTTCATTCATCCAATTTTGGGAAAAAACCAAGTACAACTTTTGGAGGCTTGTGATGACCACTCCAAGGTGATTAAATATCAAAAAAGCCCGGAATGATGTCCGGGCTTGATGGAATTATATACTTGTAGCTTCAGCTTCTTTGTGAATTTTTTTAACCAATCCCTGAAGTACCTTTCCGGGACCACATTCTATGAACAAGGTAGCGCCATCCTTGACCATATTTTGTACGGATTGGGTCCATTTCACTGGCGCTGTTAATTGTGCAATTAGGTTCTTTTTGATTTCTTCCACATCACTTACCGCTGTTGTGCTGACGTTTTGATAGACAGGACAAATAGGAGAACTGAAAGTGGTTTCTTGAATTGCTTTTTCAAGTTTTTCTCTTGCAGGTTCCATCAATGGAGAATGAAACGCACCTCCTACAGGTAAGGGTAATGCTCTTTTCGCACCTGCTTCTTTCATTCTCTCGCATGCTATTGTAATACCTTCGTTTGATCCTGAAATCACCAATTGACCAGGGCAGTTGTAATTTGCGGCTACTACTATTTGACTGTCAATTGAATTACAGATTTCTTCCACTTTTTGATCTTCAAGACCTAAAATTGCAGCCATACCAGAGGGATTGATTTCACATGCTTCCTGCATGGCCAATGCTCTTTGATAGACTAATTTCAAACCATCTTCAAAAGCCAATGTGCCGTTTGCGACCAATGCTGAAAATTCACCTAGTGAATGTCCTGCTACCATATCAGGTTGGAAGTTAGGCGTGGTTTTGGCTAAAATAACCGAATGTAGGAAAATAGCGGGTTGGGTAACTTTTGTTTGTTTTAGTTCTTCATCAGAACCCGAAAACATGATGTCTGAAATCCTAAAGCCTAAAATTTCATTGGCTTTTTCAAATAAAACCTTCGCATTTTCATTGCTTTCATATAGGTCCTTTCCCATTCCGGAGAATTGGGCTCCCTGTCCCGGGAAGATATATGCCTTTGTCATTTTTTAATTATTTGAGTTTTGTGCAAATATATCAAAAAAAAAGCGGCCTCTTAGGAGGACGCTAATTTTGAAGTTATACTTATCACATCATACACCTAGGTCATAAATCTCTGTGATTTCTTTCAGAATTGATTTAAAATCGATTTTTAAATCGATTAGTTTTCCTGTAGAAACATCAAAAACCCATCCATGAACTCTCATTCCTCTTTTCCTTACAGCTTTCTGTACGACTGCTGTTTTTAGCAGATTGATGCACTGCTCTTGCACATTTAATTCAACAAGTCTGTTGTACCTTTCATTCTCATCAGAGATTTTATTCAGCTCATCTTTATGTAGACGATACACATCTCTGATATTCCTTAGCCAAGGATTGAGGATTCCCAAGTCAGCGGACTGCATTGCCGCTTTGACTCCTCCACAAAAATAATGTCCGCAAACCACTACATGGTCTACTTCCAGGTTGTCGACGGCATAGTTTAGTACTGACATGGCATTGAGGTCGATACTTATGACCATGTTTGCTATATTTCTATGCACAAAAACATCTCCTGGATTTACTCCCATAAGATCTTCTGCAGTAACCCTAGAATCAGAACAACCGATGTATAAAATATCTGGATTCTGACCTTTAGCTAAATTCTTAAAATAATCAGGATTATTTTTGAGCCTTTGGCTTATCCAGGTTTCATTGTTTTCAAAAACTTTTTCTATATCCATATCCTGGGTTTTTCAAAATGAAATTCAAATTAATGAATTTTTACCTGCCTTCAAGAAATTTCGCCCTTTCTTCTTCGGAGGGAAACCTGCACGTCTCTCTTTTTCCAAACCATTTGTACCTATTTCTAGCTATCCAGTCGTAAATAGGGTCTCGGATAAATGAAGGAATGATGATAAAAGCAAAAGTCATAGGCCAGAGTCCACTTAGGTTTTTAGCAATTTCCAAAGCTGCCCGGCTCTTATAAAATATATTATCTCCTTTTATCAATATAATGGAATCCAAATAACCTTCTTTTACTTTGTATTCCTTCAGAATTTCTTTTGAAGTATCCTCTTGCAAAGCCCCAAATTTGAATTTGTCATTTTTGTCACGAAGCATGATAAAGTCTACAGCATCATTACAAAGATTACAAACCCCATCAAACATCACTATATCATACTTGTCTTGTACTCTCATCTGATGACTTGAATAGTTCCTTTTAATTTTTGCTGCTGTAGCGAGGGATCCAAAACATCAAACAAAACAGTGCCGCTGTAGAAATAAGTGCCTGCAGGAAGGTCATTACCGTTTTTATCCCTTCCATCCCATCTAATGAAAATGTCATTTTCACTGGAGTTTAAGCTGTTGTATCGGAATACTTCAACTCCCCATCTGTTTACAATGAAAATCTCTACCCCCGTCACAAATCTTGGACATTGGGCAAATGGGTTGTCAAATGCCATGAACGTTTCATTGATACCGTCTCCATTTGGAGTGAAGGCATTAGGGAGTTCATAATATGGACAGTTGTCCACGCAGACGATGTTGCTAGGGTCACTTTCATTTCCTGACCTATCGACTGCGGTAATGTAATAGCAGCCTCTGTAGTTTGGAAGATTGGTAATAGTAGCCTGTAATTCGAAAGGAGAATAAGTGCCAACAAGATTGAATTGTCCTTCTTCTCCATCAGGTGTGAAATACAACCTGAAATTGTTCAATTCATCATCACAGGACCCTGAGAAGTCAGGCTCCCAGCTTAGGTTGTGTTCAAATGAATTGAAGCTGCAGGTTTTATCCTGTAAAAACTCTGCACAATCAGGACCCTCGAAGGTCAATACAGGAGGACAGGGCAAGCTATCATCGTCAGGTCTTGCACAGACTACCTGAGATTTGTTTTCAAGTGGATATTCTAATTGGTCGATGTTGTAGGCACCTTTGGTAATGACATAATAGCAATATTCGGTATCTCTTTTTAGGGTGACTCCATTGTGACTGCCATCATCAAAGTAATTGAAACCAGCTGTGGTCACATCAACTTCAGCAATCAGCTCAAATGTATCTTCATCCAATGCATCTGCATCGGTTCGGTTCCTGTAGACTTCATGTCGAAACTCCTGAATTGTATTGTTCCAAGGTACATTGAATTCCCAATTCAGCTCAATAGCTTCGTTGATGATGGTGGGGGATAACCTCACTGATGAGGCTGAACTTGAACTGTCTATAGTGGTGTTGTTTTCCTTCAAAATCACCTTGTAATTATAGACCAGGTTTTCAGTATTCAGTCCTGTGTCTGTAAATGAGGTATCTGAGGTTGAAATTACTGAAACCCTGTTTTGATTGCCCGTAAAGCCTGTATTTCTCAGTAGTTCATAGGTAAAAGGTCCGGGGAATTGTTCCCTGTCAATGTCATAAGGTGGGGTCCAGCGGATGAATATTTCACCGGTTTCTGTATCGGTTTCTTCTACGCTTACATTTGTGATCAATGGGACATCCACATCTACTGTGATGCATATTTCCTCAGAAACTATACTTTCTCCCAATCTTGGAACTGGGAATGCAGCCACTAATCTATAGCAATAGGTATTCCCCGGAGCAAGTCCTTCTCCGTTATTATCGTCTAAAAAATTAAAGGTACCCATATCGGTAGTTCCTACAAGCTCATAACCAGCCCTTATACCTGTTTCGCAAGAATCAGGTTCATAAGGATCGGAATTGAGCCTTCGCCAGACTTGCATACTTTCTGCACTTGTGGCACAGGTGTAAGGATCCCACTCAAGGCTTGCTGATCGACCTTGTTGTTGCTCTACTTCATTGAATACAGGAGGGGGGCCAACGACCTTTATACGCCACGTTCGGATATCTACCAATGCAGGGCCTGACCTAGGCTGATCGGTGATTCTTACTCTCACTTCGTAATCTCTTTCTCTTACATGACCACAGACTGTTTGCCACTCGAAGTCAACAATTCCAGGGCTAGATTGAAATACCGCCATAGGGTTGTAGGAAGCAGGTGAGGTATTTATTTCCATTGGTTCTCCAAAGATTTCTATCCGTATAGGGTCTCCATCCGGGTCAGAACCCTGAATAATTTCCTCTATTTTAGTACCAGCTACTACACAGAGGTCTGGAGGAAGTATAAGCTCAGGTCTTTGATTATTGGTATTCTCAATAATGATCTGCATATCCCTGATCACATAACCAATAAGACGGTATTCTCCTCCGATTCTACGCCATTCCTGTACCTGGAATGCAATGTTGTATTGTCCTGCAAGGCCAGGAGCATCCCATATCAAATCACCAGTAATCGGATCGATTTCTATAAATGGATTACCTGAACCGTCCTCTCTATTAAAAGAAAACTCGCCGGACCCAGGGCTTCTGTAATTGTTGACAAATCTTTGAAAACCTTGCTTTGGTCTTACGGTGATTTCATCGAAAAAATAAGCCAAACTGTCTCCATCCGGATCATATGCACCAGGGTTATGGATATACCTTACGTTTACACCGCCGTTATCGACTGGTGGAATCGTTAAAACCGGTGAATTATTAATGCCTATAAATGGATCAATGGTAATCATGGTTTCCACATAAAATGGAGTATCTACCGAATTGTCCATATTAAGCGTATTGGCATTCCGGTTAAATTCCCTAAACCAAATTGTATACTGTCCAGGGCCCTGATAAGTGTGTTCAATTACAAAAGTTGTTTTTTCAATTTGATTGCCCAGATTTTCAACCGTTGAAAACTCTGATTCTGTATTTAATCTTGTTTCCCTTCCATCTCCAAAGTTGATATCACCGGGTCCCAATACCACAGTTGATCTCGTATCGGTGTAGCCCACGACTGTGATTTTATAGGTGAGGGCTGTTGTGCTGACTCTTTCTGCGATGATTTCACCTGCGCGAATATGGGTGGCGTAAGATTGTTGGACCGCTGATAGGAAGAGGCAAAAGAAAATTAAAAGTAAATATCTGATTTTCATGAACTCTTGGCTTTGCTGTACAAGTTATACGAATTTAACTAATTCAAGTCGAAATTATTTTCTTTAAAGCAAACAATAAATTTGTACAGTTGGTTAAGATGTGAATTCAATTAAAGAAATAATCGATAGAAAACAGTCTATTTAGAACGTTTTAAAATAAGTTCAATCGTTTGTGTTCGGATTGTTTACTAAGCTTTCCAAATGTAAATTTGGCCCCAAAGTTTAATAAACCTATAATCAACGAACACTTAAATAAAGTATATGAGTTGGGTAACTAAAACCTTGAATAGCACCCTGGGCAAGAAACTATTGATGGCCCTCACCGGATTGTTTCTAATATTATTTTTGGTAGTACATTTAGCAGGTAACCTCCAGCTTCTACTACCGGATGAAGGTGAATCATTTAATATTTATGCAGAGACTATGGCAAACAATCCGCTTATTAAGGTTGTTTCAATTGGGAATTTTGCATTTATCCTGATTCACGTTATTTGGGCTATCTTATTGACCAAAACTAATAAAAAAGCGAGGCCAGTAAGTTATGCTGTTAGTAATGCTTCTACTAATAGTACTTGGGCATCCAGAAACATGGGTATTTTAGGTACGGTAATATTACTGTTCTTAATTATACATCTAAGAGGATTTTGGTATGAATTTAAATTTGGGGAAATACCAACGATAGTCTATGACGGTATCACATATAAAAATGGATTTGCAATCATATCAGAGGCATATTCCAACATACTATATGTAATCGTATATGTAGTTGCTATGGGATTCTTAGGTTTTCATCTTTCGCATGGTTTTGCAAGTGCCTTCCAGACGCTTGGTCTCAATCACGTGAAATATTCACCTTTGATCAAAAAGGTAGGATCCATCTTTTCGATTGTCATTCCAGCACTGTTCGCCCTTATTCCGATTGTCATGTACATTCAGACTTTGTAGGGATAAATTAATGAATGTGGAAATTTAAATTTCAGTTAGATGATACTAGATTCTAAAATACCTGATGGCCCATTGGCAGAAAAATGGACCAAACATAAATTTAACGTAAAGCTGGTAAATCCGGCTAACAAGAGGAAATATGAAGTTATCGTAGTAGGAACTGGCCTGGCCGGAGCTTCCGCTGCGGCTTCCTTGGCAGAGCTTGGCTATAATGTGAAAGCATTTTGTTTCCAAGACAGCCCAAGAAGAGCGCATAGTATTGCTGCACAAGGTGGAATCAATGCTGCAAAAAATTACCAGAATGATGGTGATTCTGTGTACAGACTTTTTTACGATACCATCAAAGGTGGTGACTACAGAGCAAGAGAAGCAAATGTTTTCAGACTTGCTGAAGTATCCGTAAATATAATTGATCAATGTGTGGCCCAAGGAGTTCCTTTTGCTAGAGAATATGGAGGTTTGTTGGCCAACCGTTCTTTTGGTGGAGCACAAGTGTCCAGGACTTTTTATGCCAGGGGTCAGACGGGTCAGCAACTTCTATTGGGTGCTTATTCTGCCTTGAGTAGACAGGTAGCCAACGGTAAAGTGAAGCTCTACCCGAGAACTGAGCTGATGGATGTGGTGACCGTGGATGGAAAAGCCCGTGGGATAATAACACGTAACCTCATCACTGGTGCTGTTGAATCTCATTCTGCACATGCCGTATTACTGTGTTCAGGGGGTTATGGAAACGTATTTTACCTTTCTACCAACGCCATGGGATCCAATGTAACTGCCGCTTGGAGGGCTCACAAAAAAGGAGCTTTGATGGCAAACCCGTGCTATACTCAGATTCACCCAACTTGTATTCCTGTTTCAGGGGATCATCAGTCTAAATTGACTTTGATGTCTGAATCACTTAGAAATGATGGTAGAGTATGGGTACCTGCAACAGTCGAAATGGCTGAAAAACTTAGGAAAGGCCAGATTACTGCCAACGAAATTAAGGAAGAAGATAGGGATTACTTCTTGGAAAGAAAATATCCTTCCTTTGGTAATTTGGTTCCTAGAGATGTGGCCTCTAGAAATGCCAAGTATGCTTGTGACGAAGGTAGAGGCGTGAATGAAACAGGAGAAGCTGTATTCTTGGATTTCAGAGATGCTATCGCAAGAGACGGTGAAGATTTGATTAGAGCCAAATATGGCAACCTTTTCGACATGTATCAGCAAATCACCGGTGACAATCCTTATAAGTTACCAATGATGATTTATCCTGCCGTGCATTATACAATGGGTGGTCTTTGGGTAGATTACAACCTCATGACGAATATTCCGGGGCTTTATGCTTTGGGAGAAGCAAATTTCTCTGATCATGGGGCCAATAGACTTGGAGCTTCTGCGCTTATGCAAGGTCTAGCTGATGGTTACTTTGTAGTGCCTTACACTGTTGGTGATTACTTGGCTCAGGCTGGATATGACAAAGTGTCGACAGATCATCCTGAGTTCCAAAAAGCAGAGAAAGAAGTAAAAGATAGAATTCAGAAATTACTGAATATAAAAGGAGAAAAAACAGTAGATCACTTCCATAAGAGATTGGGTAAAATCATGTGGGATTACTGTGGAATGGCCAGAACTGCCGAAGGTTTGACAAAAGCCAAAGGTATGATCAAGGAATTGAAAAAAGAGTTTTGGTCTAATGTCAGAGTACTAGGAGATAATGAAGAGCTCAATCAATCGCTCGAAAAAGCGCATAGGGTTGCAGACTTCATCGAACTTGGTGAGTTGATGGTAGATGATGCTTTGCATAGAAATGAATCATGTGGCGGTCACTTTAGAGAAGAGTATCAGACTCCTGAAGGAGAGGCATTGCGAGATGATGAGAATTTCGCGTATGTCGCTGCATGGAAATACTTGGGTGAAGGGCAAGAAGAAGAGCTTGTGAAAGAGCCTCTTGTATTTGAAAATGTGAAGTTGACCCAAAGAAGTTATAAGTAATCAAAAGCATTTAAACTCGTAAGAGCTATGAATTTAACTTTGAAAATCTGGAGACAGAAAAATATATCCGATAAAGGAGGATTTAAAGATTATAAAGTAACCGATATATCCAAAGACATGTCATTTTTGGAAATGTTGGATGTGCTTAATGAACAATTGTCCGATAAAGGAGAAGATCCAGTTCATTTTGACCATGATTGTAGAGAAGGTATCTGTGGTATGTGTTCATTGCATATCAATGGCAAACCTCACGGGCCTTTGCAAACGACTACGTGTCAGTTGCACATGAGGTCTTTCAATGACGGGGAGACCATTACTATCGAACCTTGGAGAGCAACTGCATTTCCTGTGGTAAAAGATTTAGTAGTAGATAGATCCTCCTTCGATAGAATTATCCAAGCTGGGGGCTACGTTTCGGTCAATACCGGCGGTGTGCCTGATGCAAATGAAATCCCTATTCCTAAAAGAATTGCTGATGAAGCATTTGATGCAGCAACCTGCATCGGTTGTGGTGCCTGTGTGGCTGCTTGTAAAAATGCCTCTGCAATGCTCTTTACATCAGCTAAGATTTCTCAGCTTGCCATGCTCCCACAAGGACAGGTAGAGAGGAAAGAAAGAGCTGAAAAGATGATTGCACAAATGGATTCTGAAGGATTTGGCGCTTGTACCAATACAGGAGCTTGTTCTGCAGAATGTCCTAAAGGAATCAGCCTGAGCAATATTGCAAGAATGAACAGAGAGTACTTTGCTGCATCTGTAAGTTCTGAAAATGTATAAAATCACTATTTGTATGTCAGCGTTTCTGTCAGTAGGCAACAAACCAAATTGACCAATCTAATAGTAGTTGATATTGTCTATTGATGGATATTGCTCTGAGACAAGGAATAAGATAAACAGACTTGTGACTTAAAAACAAAGAAACAGACGCATAATTTAAATAAGTTTTAGTTTTAAAAGCCGGCTAGTCCGGCTTTTTTTGTGCCTATTCGTATTTAATTCTTCAATATTCTTATATCGGATAAATTAGATAGTTTCTCGTTTTTAGACCAAATCAAATATTCGTATCTTTAAAAATTACTATAATTTAAAAAATTTATTTGATTAGATATTTACTAAGGAATGCATCTTATTGATCTGGGGATTTTTGTGGGCTACATGGTGGCCATGCTTGGCGTTGGTTATTATTTTATGAACCAAAACAAAAGCCAGGATGACTATTATGTCGGTGGGAGAAGTATAGGCAGCTGGCATATTGGCCTTTCAGTCGTGGCTACAGATGTGGGCGGTGGCTTCTCTGTTGGCTTAGGTGGTCTAGGATTTGTGATGGGGCTATCAGGTAGTTGGATGCTTTTCACAGGTTTATTAGGGGCTTGGCTGGCAGCAGTTTTTTTGATTCCACGGGTTAAGTCAGACAAGGCTTTTGCTAATTTCTACACCTTCCCTCAAATCTTTCAACACCTGTTCGACAAAAAAGTAGGGATAGTAGCTGCCATTATTTCCATGGTAGGTTATTTAGGTTTTACCTCTTCTCAGCTATTGGCTGGAGCAAAGCTGGCTTCAGGGACTTTCCTTGAACTCAGTCTGACCCAAGCTTTGGTTATCATGGGGGTGATAGCAGTGGTATACACAGTGTTGGGTGGCCTGAAAGCGGTTATTTATACAGATACGGTGCAGTGGATCATTCTCATGTTGGGTTTTATTTTTATTGGACTTCCCGTTGCCTATTATCATGTTGGTGGATGGGAAAGCATAAGAGCCACGCTTCCAGATGAGTATTTTTCCCTGACTAATTTGAGGTGGCAAGACCTTGCCAATTGGGGGATTACAATATTGCCTATTTGGTTTATAGGCATGACCCTTTACCAAAGGATTTTTGCCAGTAGAGATGAAAAGTCGGCCAAGAAAGCTTGGTTTATTGCAGGACTATTTGAATGG
Source organism: Mongoliibacter ruber (assembly GCF_003003005.1). GTDB lineage: Bacteria > Bacteroidota > Bacteroidia > Cytophagales > Cyclobacteriaceae > Mongoliibacter > Mongoliibacter ruber. Next base: position 320,504 of record NZ_PVTR01000006.1, on the reverse strand, counting down.
CCTATTATGGCCTTTATGGGAGTGGGTTTAGGTTTGCTTTCCAAAGTAGCTTTTGAACAGGGATTATTGATTATTGACTTGGATACCTTAGACCCTGAAATGGGACTACCCATTTTGCTCAGGACGATTTTACCTCCGGGGATCTTGGGGCTGATGATGGCGGCTTACTTTTCTGCGGTCTTGTCAACAGCGGATTCGTGCCTGATGGCAGCTTCGGGCAATTTGTCGACAGATATATTTGGAAAGTGGCTGAATGCAAAACCCGAAAAGTATCAAATTCGATTTAGCCAGCTTTTCACCCTGATTTTGGGTATCTTAGCATTGGCAGTAAGCATGCAAATGACCAATGTGTTGGAATTGATGCTTTACAGCTATGCTTTTATGGTGTCAGGATTATTGGTTCCAATACTCTTTGGCTTGTTTACAGAAAAGAGAAGCCCTTGGGCTGCGGTAGCTGCCATGATTTCAGGCGGAACTGTCACAGCTACTTTGGGTGCAATGGAGTTGAACCTGCCATTAGGTCTTGATCCAAATTTTTTCGGACTATTTACTTCTTTAGCAATGTATTTGCTTGTTTATTATATATCTGATAAGAAAAAACAAAATAAAAATAAAGTTTATGCTTAAAATAGAAACACTTTCGGCAATAGATCAAGCTACCTATTTGCAAAAAAAGGAGATCGCTGATTTTCTTTTTGAGCACCTTGATCAATATGGAGATCCACATGCGGACATCATGAAATGTCTCGATTATGCTTTAGATCAGGCAGTGGACAAGGGTGGTTTTGCGGTTTTGGCACGAGAAGATGATAGTATCGTAGGTGCTGTAGTCATCAACAAGACAGGAATGTCGGGTTATATTCCGGAAAATATCTTAGTGTACATTGCTGTCAATGCATCACAAAGAGGGAAAGGTGTAGGGAAAAAAATAATGCAAACTGCCATTGAGCTGGCCAATGGAGATATAGCACTACATGTAGAACCTGACAACCCAGCTAAGATACTTTATGAAAAACTAGGTTTTACTAACAAATACCTAGAAATGAGACTAAAAAAATAATATGGCTTACTTTACACTAAATAGAACCAAACTCAGAGAAAACTTCCATTACCTCAAAGGGATGTTTGATGAAAGTGAAATATCCTGGGGTGTGGTTTCTAAGATTTTATGTGGAAACAGGAAGTTTATAGGAGAATTGATTGACCTCGGGGTGAATGAGATTCATGACTCGAGGATCAGCAACTTGGCGAAAGTCAAAGAAATCAACCCAGATATCCAAACTGTATACATCAAGCCGGTTTCTAAAAGAAACATAGACAAGATGGTCAAGTATACAGATGTAAGTCTTAATAGTGAATTGACCACCATCAAATGGATTTCTGATGAAGCGGTAAAACAAGGCAAGACGCATAAAATCATCATTATGGTGGAGACAGGAGACCTAAGAGAAGGTGTCATGGGAGACCATTTGGTTGATTTTTATGCAAAGATTTTTGATTTGCCAAATATCGATGTAATCGGTCTTGGCACCAACCTCAACTGCCTGAATGGTGTCATGCCGTCTTCTGATAAGTTGATACAATTGTCGCTTTACAAGCAAATCATTGAATTGAAATTTAACAAAGAAATACCCTGGGTATCGGCAGGTACTTCTGTGACCATACCACTCATGTTACACAAGCAATTGCCAAAAGGAGTAAATCACTTCAGGGTAGGGGAGACTTTGTTTTTCGGAGTTGATTTGTTTGAAGAGAAAATTATTGAGGGGATGCATGGGGATGTTTTTACCCTATTTGCTGAAATTATCGAAATGCAGGAAAAGCCACTTTTGCCCAGTGGTACCCTAGCGGCCAATCCACAAGGAGAGGTGATAGAAATTGATGAGGAGTTGTATGGAAGGTCTTCATTTAGAGCCATTCTAGACATTGGATTGCTTGATGTTGATCCCAAATACTTAATTCCTGAAGATGGTGAATTTGAGATTTTAGGCGCAAGTTCAGATATGCTGATACTTAATTTAGGAGTAAATCCCAAAAAGTATCAAGTTGGGGATGTGGTGAAGTTTGGCCTCAAATACATGGGTGCTCTAAGTATTCTCAATTCCAGTTATGTGGATAAAGTTGTCAGTGAATAGCTGTTGAGCGACAAGGGTTTAGCTTTTCTGATGTATATAAAGTTGGTTTTTGGCATAGTATTGGCCTTTTTGAGGCCAAACCAACTATTAAATTATGAAAAAGTTAACAATGATTTTCGCTGTAATGGCACTGTTTGCAGTCAATGCTAATTCGCAATCCAGCAATGAGGGAAGAGGTGGTCTTGGTGTCCGTGGAGGAGGTAATTTTTTCACCTTTGGTGGTGGAGATATCTCAGAAGACAATTACACCAATAGAACAGGATTTCATTTAGGTCTTTACTCCACGATCTTTCTTGGACAATCTTTTGCCATAGAACCAGGTGCGTATTATTCCATGAAAGGAACCAGAAATGATGACTTTCTCAATTCCAGGGCGAATTTGAATTACATAGACGTTCCGATTTTGGCTAGGGCTTACCTGACTGAAGGATTAAATATCTTTGCAGGGCCACAGATCTCATTTCTGACTTCATCTACTTTTGAAGGCGACTTATTTGGTTCTACTGTAAGCTTTGATTCCGATAATGTTAGAGAAACGGATTATGGTGTAGTTGTTGGACTGGGTTATAATCTCCCCAAGGGATTGAATGTGCAGGGTTCATACAATTATGGAATGGCTCCGGTATTTAAAAACAGTAATTCAAATGCATACAACAGAGGATTTCAACTTTCGGTAGGTTTGACCTTCTAAAATCTTAATCATATTTATTTAAAAAGGCTCAGTTATTTTAATTGGGCCTTTTGATTTTTCAACGTTTTTTCATCCATTTCATTGATCCAATCTTTGATCAATTGCAGTCCTTCTTCATGTACACTTACCCTTCCAATCTCAGGCATTGCCGCTCCTACTTGATTGGTTCCCATTCTAAAAGTCAAAATGGATTCATCTGCTTTTCCAGGATAAATAGCAAACTTAAATGAACCTGCACCGAAACCAGCGGCTACTGGTGTTTTAAAAACTCCCAATTTCATGTGGTCTCTTTCTTCATAATTGAGAAACAGACCTGATGTACTAGCAGGCCCCTCGGCCCTATGACAATGTGCACAATTGATGTCCAGATATGCCATCGCCCTAAGGTTAAGACCCTGACTTTGGTCAGTGTAATTGACCACCGAAGGGAGATTTTCGATACTGCCCATTTCTTTAAGATATCCTACCTCTTCCCATTTTACCAATTGGTTTTGATTTCCTGAACTGTATGCAAATGGATGATTGAGGTGCTTGGCTTTTACACCAATCGGAGCCATTTCTTCATTGACATTATGACAACTTTTACATTGGTTTTTGTTGGGGACAATATAATTGATGATTTGTGATTCTCCTTTTTCGTCCTTCCATTTTACAGGGATTTCGGCTCCTACTACCTTGTATGAGGCATCAGTCTGTTCATTGTTCCACACATAGGGATAAGCTTCCCAAATACCATTTCTTCTGATCATCAGCCTGGTTTCTATCATCCTGATGTTTTCTTCTGGTTTATTGAAATCTGCCGGATAATAAAAATTTTTGATCAATACCGTCCGGTCGGGAAAGGCCATAGTTCCTTCCATATCATCATTGATTGCTGCATGCTGTCCATCAGGCATCCAGATGTACCTGCTTTTGTGGGCATAGTCAGTAAATAGAGATGAAGCGGGTTCATAGATCATTACACCATCTGCTGCTTTCATCTCTCTTATTTTTCCCTTGAAAAAGCCGTAATCAGAAAGATTTTTGAATGGCATTTGGTCAAAGTCCAAAGTGGAAAGTTCTACTTCAGGAGCTTCCCAGTTTTCGTAGGTTATTTCTGCTTCCCCTGGAGATTCTTTTTTGGGATCGCTAGAACAAGCCGCAAAAACACCATAAAGCAAGAATATACTATACCAATTAAAACACTTTTTCATTTTTTATAAATTGGCTATAGGATTGACGTCTGTCTTGATTTCGATTTTACATTGAAAAGGCGCATAATCTTTTGATGCCTTGATATTCTCTTCACCCTCCCAAAGGTCAAAAAGTGTAAAGTGTAATTTTTCCATCCCATTTTCCTGAATACAGATTTTCATCGGGTTGGTATTGATATCTGCGCTTAGGCTTTTGTCCCAAAAGCCATCATACACAATATCCTGGGTTTTGCCTTTGCCATGTGCATTGTATACAGAGATCAGCTGACCAAACTCTTTAGAAAGATCCGGTATTTTCATAGTTCTTTGGTAGTCATTACCGTGGACGTAAATGTTGGACGTAAATGGAGACCAATTGGGCGCCTCGGAAGGGAAGCCTGTAATGTGGTAGTTGGATATCGCTACACCCACTGTTTTGTTTTTGTGTATTCGGTTATTGTAGATTTCCACATCTTTGGCGGCTAAGAGGATGATTCCAGAACCGGGAGGAATCATGGTCACAGTATTGCCATTTGGTTCCTCACTGAGTGGCATAGCAAAGTTGACATGATTGTTTGAAATGATGTCGTTGTCATAGATTTTGGTGCCACGGCCCTCAGCTTTGGGAAGTCCGGGTAGGTTAAACACCAGAATGCCACCTGAGTTGTCTCTTGCAACGTTGCCAAATACTTCAGCATTATCTGAATTTTCGATCTCAATTCCGGCTACATTCCCAAAGGCCAGTGAATTTTTGACAATGATGTTTTCAGATTGCCCCACATAGATACCTGCATCTTTGGAATGGGAAGCAATGCATTCATCAATCATGACATTTTTGCACTGGACAGGATAAATGGCATAGGTTCCGTTTTTCGACTTGTCGCCATTGGTCCAGGTTACATTGATTCGCCTAAAGGTGATGCCATCGCTATGCTGGCTTTTGATGCCGTCACCGGGAGCATCCTCAATACTCAGGTCTTGGATTTTCACATTGTTACCAACAAGCTTTACTCCTTCTCCACCTGACCTCAATTCCCTGAATGAAAGCACCGTTTCAGCCATTCCGGCACCTTTGATGGTGATGTTGTTTTTATTATCCAAAATCAACTGCGTCTTCAAATTGTAAAAACCTGCAGGGATTTCAATGATGTCTCCGTCTTTTGCCATGACGAAGGCTTCTACAACCTGATCTACCTCGTCCTGACTAGCACGAGTAAGTTTACTGGAGTCATAGGTCATTTCTGAACTACTGTCATTACAGGAAACCAAAATGCCCGATATTAAGAGCAAAATTGACAAAAACGAGTAGCAGGGTTTAGTTTTCATAGTTGCTTGGTTTATGGCATATGTCAAATTTATCGAATTGACAGGTAATTGTCATTTGATAAATATCAAAAAATCAAAGGCTTGCCCTAATTCTGCTTAGGGTTTCTATACTCATATCTAAAAAGGAAGCTATTTGTCCCACACTTGCTTTTTGAATGATCTCCGGTTTATATTGAATTAACTCCTCGTACCTTTCCCGAGCATTTTTGAATTTTGAAAATATAAGGTGTTCCTCCAGTCTGATGTAATATTGTTCCAAAAGTAATCTATAAGCCCTTTCAAGATCATGATACTCCTCAAACAAGTCCATCAAGGACTTATGACTGATACACCACATTTCGCAATCCTCCATGGCTTCAATGTTTTCATAAGAAGGAGTTTGTGTAATAAAACTGGACATAGAGGTGATGAATTCCCCCTCAAGACTGAAGCTGATGGTAATGTCTTTGTCATCCCTAAAGTAGTAACTTCTGACACTGCCCTTTTGGATAAAAAACAAAAACTCACTGACCTCTCCTTCCTCTATAAGTTTTTTAGACTTTGATATTTTAAGGATATGACCATTTTCTAAAAAAGCCTGCAAAGATTTTTCATCTAAATCCAAAAAGTTATTAAGGGTTTCTGTTAATTTACTCAATGTTTTTTAAAGAAAGGGTTGAAGAACATGTTTGCCCTGAATACTAAACTATCTGAAACAAATTAAATAAAATTATTCAATGAACATGAAAAAACTATTATTGCTTTCTTTTGTCATTTTCGGCTTAATGACTACGCAAAACTTATTTGCACAAGTTGGATTAAGGACTGGAATCAATGTAGCCAATTTGAATGGATACAGTTTCGACTCCCGTGTGGCATTTCGTGCAGGAGCATACTACGGTTTCGAACTTATGGACAAGATCAAAGTTGAGCCGGGCCTTTATTTTTCCCAAAAGGGAATCAAATCTGATGTAGAAGCTGTCAATGACAGGTTGAGTTATATCGATGTGCCTGTTGTGGTGAGATATGGTGTTACGGAGAAGTTGAATGTCTTTGCTGGTCCGCAGGCTTCAGTATTGGCTGCAAGGAGATTTGAAGGTCCTGATGGAGTATCTAGGGCTACAAGCACTATCAGGGGATATGATTTGGCTGCTGTGCTAGGAGTTGCTTATGAAATATACAATGGAGTGGGTATTCAAGTGGGTTACGATTTTGGGTTGATTGACCTCAATTATTTTGATACCAATGTCAAAAGCAGGGTATTCCATTTTTCAGTAAATAGGAATTTCTAACCCTTAATCCTGTTGGGGTTTTCTTCCAAGAATGACTTCCAGCCGGCAGTGCGGCCTCTAGCCTGAAGTCTGCCATCGTGAAAATGGTGGCAGACTGCTACTGCCAAAGCATCAGTAGCATCCAATAATTTTGGCAATTCTTCAATATTCAACAAAGTCTTCAGCATAGCAGCCACTTGTTCTTTAGACGCATTTCCGTTGCCGGTGACGGACTGCTTTACTTTTTTAGGTGAGTACTCAACAATTGCGATTTCCCGGGCAAGAGCAGCAGCCATAGCCACGCCCTGTGCACGGCCAAGTTTCAACATGGACTGTACATTTTGCCCATAGAAAGGGGCTTCCAATGCTACTGCATCCGGGTGGAACTCATCAATAAGTCCTGTAATCCTTTCAAAAATCTTTTTGAGCTTGAGTTCGTGAGTAGTATACTTTTTTAAGTGAATGACCCCATACTGTAGTGGCTTGTATTGCTTTCCTTCCACAAGGATCAAACCATAGCCCATGATGTTGGTGCCCGGGTCTATTCCAAGAATTATTTTTTCCTTTGCTTCTTTTTTGTCTACTTTACTCATCAACGCAAGTTAAACCAATTCATGCTAACAATTTACTTTTTGCTGGCGATACTTTATCCAGTTCTTTTGGGCAGGATGAAGGCCATTTGGGAAAAAAGTCAAAGACCAATTCAACTTAAAGGGCCTTCTGAAATGGTTACTGTGATCATTCCGTTTAGAAATGAAGCTGAAAACTTACCGAGTATTTACCGCTCAGTTCGAGCTTTGAATTACCGGCCCCTTCAGGTGCTTTTTGTCAATGATTGCTCAGAAGACGATTCGGTTTTTATCCTTTCAAAACTGCTTGCTCAAACAAATGAGGTAGACATGTCATTTGAAATACTGCATGCACAGGGAATCGGTAAAAAATCAGCACTTCATACAGGAATTCAACATGCATGTAGTGAAATAATTCTTACCACTGATGCTGATTGTGATCTCCCAGTATTTTGGGTGGATTTGATGGTTTCATCTTTTATTGAAAAAGAAGTACAACTTGTGGCAGGGCCGGTCATTAGTGAGGGTGGAACGGATTTTTTAAGGAGATTCCAACAGATAGAGTGGGCTAGCGTTTTGTTGGCTACACATACAGGCTTTGCTTTGCGCAAGCCTTTGATGTGCAGTGGTGCTAACCTTGCCTACCGAAAATCTGCCTTCTTAGAAGTAGATGGATATATTGGAAATGAGCACATAATGTCTGGAGATGATGAGTTTCTATTGAAAAAAGTCATAAGGCATTTCGGGGTGGAATCAGTCAGATATATCAAAGAAGAAGAGGTCCTGGTGCTTACCAAAGCTCAGGCAAGTTGGTCAAGGTTATTTTCCCAAAAAGTAAGATGGGCATCTAAATGGAAGCTCCATCAAAGCGCTATTCATTCCTTCTCTTCTATATTGCCCGTGCTGTTTCAGTTAATTTTTCTCAGTAGTTTTGTTTTGCTTAGCCAAGGAAAACAGGGGGTCATAGTTTTTTGTTTTTTGTGGGGCGCAAAAATGATATCAGAGTATTGGAGTTTATCCTTTGTGTTGGGTTCATTCTCTATCAATCAACCTAGGTGGTCGGTTAACTTGACCAGCATTTTTCATCCTATCTATGTGATGAGGGTAGTATTTGGAGCACTTTTAGGAAAATTTGATTGGAAAGGAAGAAATTCTTTGGATAAGCCGTAATTTAGGGATCGAAAAAGAAATAAAATGACCGAAGAGGAGTTTGATTTATTGGATGAGCTTTATTTTGTTCAGCATTACAGCTATTTGAAAGAGACATTGGCTTGGGAGGATTCCAAGCTTTTGGAAACATTGAGCTCTCTACACCAAAAAACCTATATCAAATGCCTCACAGCACCCGATGCGGAGATTTTTGATCAGGTTGATTTTCAGGAAAAAGGAAAAGAATTGTATTATCTCGCCACCAAAAAAGGCCTGATGGAACACAACGCCATTTAATGTGACATCTACTACAGTAGCATATCAGAAAAAAGAACTGGAGCTCAAAGCGCTTCTGGAAATCACCCAGGCTATCAATGAGAACAAGCCTTCTTCAGTGCTCTTGGATATTTTTAAGTTCACTTGTCTGGTGCATTTGAATATACGGTCGATTTTGCTCTATATGGTCAATCAAGACCAATATGAAAAGAAAATCAGCCATGGTGTCAAAAGTCAGATACCTGAGTTTATTCCTGATCAAAATGTAAGTTTTGACAAGGATGAAGGCAAGTTGAATATTCAAGTAGGCCCTGGCTTTTCTTTTGGGGAATTGGAAAATTACCTCCCGGTGTTTCACAAAGATAAAATGTTGGCTATTCTTTTTCTTAAAAAGAAAGATGAAACCGAAGAGTTGGATCTGAATTTCACCCAAGCACTGACCAATATCATGGTTGTAGCCTTGGAAAACAAAAGGTTTGCCAAAAGGCAGTTGGAGCAGGAAAGACTCAAAAAAGAGGTGGAAATCGCTTCAAATGTGCAGCGTATGCTCTTCCCTTCTGAGCTGCCTAATACGGATAAGTTGAAGGCAAAAGTGACTTATGTGCCTCATTCTACGGTGGGGGGAGATTACTATGACCTTATTAGAAAATCCGACGATGAGGTGTTTTTCTGTATTGCAGATGTTTCAGGGAAAGGAATGCCCGCCGCTTTATTGATGTCTAATTTTCAGGCAGCGCTGAGGACATTGCTCAGAAGCAGCTCTGACCTCAAGATGATTGTCGAACAATTGAATTTTACGATTTTTGACAATACCAAAGGTGAAAAGTTTATCACTTTCTTTTTGGGACATTACCATTATAAGAAAAGGGAACTTATCTATATCAATGCTGGACATAATCCACCGGTGTTATGCTGGGAAGGGGAGAAAAGGAGTGAATCCTTGGGTGCAGGTACCACTATTTTGGGGGCGTTTGAAGAATTGCCTTTTATGGAGGTGGGGAGAAGACAGCACCTGAAAGGCTTCACTATTCACTTGTACACAGACGGCTTGACGGAGAGTTTCAACTTGGAGGAAGAAGAGTATGGAGACCTTCGCTTCAATCAGTTTGTGAAAAATAACCTGTGCGTGGATCCTCATTATTTTCATGAGAGTTTCTTTGAGGAACTGAAAAACTACTCAGCTGGTGGTCAGCAGCGAGATGATGTGACTTTGTTGAGCTTAAGATTCAAGTAGACATGGTTTTGCTTCACCATGTGCCTTTCATTGTCCCGATGCTTTACCCTGGTATGCTTTGGAATAAAGATCGTGGAGAAAAAAGCATATACCTCACTTTTGATGATGGCCCTGTGCTTGGTGTTACAGAGTTTGTTCTAGAGGAACTTGGGAAAAGAGGTCAAAAAGCAACTTTTTTTATGGTAGGCGACAACGTGAAAAAAAATCCAAGCCTTGCTAAAGAAGTCTTTAAGGCTGGTCACCAAATAGGCAACCATACATTTCATCACCTCAACGGTTTCCGCTGCTCGGTTTCAGACTATTTGGAAAGTATCAGTGCTTGCGATACCATATTGAAAGAGACGCTTGGTGCTGAATCAAATCTATTCAGACCACCTTACGGCCGAATCACCAAAAAACAACAAAAAATACTACAAGACCGCTATCAAATCGTGATGTGGGACGTGCTCTCTGGAGATTATGATCCTGGTCAACCTGTTCAAAAATGTCTGGATAAGACAATAAAATACAGCAGAAATGGTTCTATTGTACTTTTTCACGATCAGGAAAAAACAGCCCAGACCATCAGGGAAGTTTTACCTCCCTACTTGGATCATATACAGGCGCAAGGATTTCAAACGGGATTGTTATGAGTATCCTCGCTTTGATTTTTGTATTGGGTTTAATGGTGCAGGATGTTCTTCTTTTTTTATTGATTAGGTACAATTTTAAGTTATACATCAAACCTGAGCAGAAACATTGGCCCAAGGTAAGTGTTCTAATCCCTAGCAGAAATGAAGAGTCAAATATTCAATCATGTTTGGAAGCCATTTCAAAGCTTGATTATCCTCAGGATAAACTTCAGTTGATCTTGGGTAATGATGGAAGTACAGACCAAACAGAAATCATTATAAAGTCTTGTATTGATAAAATGGGGTTTGATGTGAAATTCCTCAACATAGAAAAAACCATTTCTGGACTCAATGGAAAAGCGAGTGCCTTGTCTCAAATGGCCAAGTATGCAAGAGGAGAGGTGTTACTGTTTACAGATGCAGATTGCAGGCCCCATACAAATTGGATCAAGTCTATGGTGGCTGCACAAATGACCTCAGGCGCGGCTTTGGTGACAGGAATTACCAGGGTTGAAGGCAAGCATTGGTTTGCAAAGATGCAAGAGATAGATTGGTGGCTGACTTTGGGAATGGTCAAAAGCATGTCGGATATAGGTTTGAACCTCACCTCAATGGGCAACAATATGTTGATTACAAAAGAAGCTTATGATGCAGTAGGAGGATTTGAGGGTATTCCTTTTTCCCTTACAGAAGATTTTGAAATGGCCCGACAGATCAATAAACGGGGTTTTGAGCATGTTCATCAGGTGACATCGGGCAACTTGATTTCCACGCAAGGGCAAAAAAATTTCCCTGGTTTATTGTCCCAAAGAAAGCGCTGGATGGCAGGTGCTATGGCCCTGCCATGGTCTTGGAAATTGCTTTTAGGCTTTCAGGTTATGTTTTTTCCTGCGATGTTGATTTTGCTTTTTTTACATCCTTTTGAATCAATTCTGATTTGGTTGCTTAAAGTGCTAATTCAGGGGCTGTTTGTTTATGGTTTTGCTTCGAAAACAAGCTCAAAATTAAAAATCAGGCATTTACTCCTTTTTGAAATATATTATATGATTACCTCTTGGTCCACGATAGTTTATTATTTTTGGCCTGCCAAAACGGATTGGAAAGGAAGGAAATACGGATGAAGTTTACAGATACACACGCACATATATATTCGAACAAGTACGATAGCGATAGGGACGATGTCATCAGACATGCTCAGGAGTTGAGGGTAGATAAGATTTATATGCCCAATATAGACTTGGAGTCCATAGATGCCATGTTGGAAGCAGAACTGAAATACCCTGATGTATGCATACCCATGATGGGTCTGCATCCCTGCGATGTTAAGAAGGACTTTGAAAAAGCCTTGTACGTCATGGAGGACTGGATAGACAAGCGAGAGTTTGCAGGCATTGGAGAGACAGGTCTAGACCTTTATTGGGACAAGACCTTTTTTGAGCAACAAAAAGAAGCACTCAGAATACAGAGTCAATGGGCGAAGCAAAAGAGATGGCCTATAATCCTGCATTGCCGGGAATCCATGGATGAAACCATTGCTATCATGCAGGAAGAGAAAAGTGAGGATCTAAGAGGGATCTTTCATTGTTTTTCAGGAAACCTGGAACAAGCCAAGCAAATCATTGAATTGGGCTTTTTGTTAGGAATTGGTGGTGTTGCAACATTCAAAAATGGAGGATTGGATAAGGTGATACCTGAACTTGGTCTTGATCATTTGGTTTTGGAAACTGATGGTCCTTACCTTGCACCTGTTCCCCACAGAGGCAAAAGAAATTCTCCAGAATACATTCCCTTGATAGCACAGCGCATAGCCGAGTTGGCGGATGTCCCCTTGGAGGTCGTATCAGAAGTAACACAAAACAATTCACAGAGGATTTTTCACCATTTCGAAAGATGAATTACAAAATAGTCAGACTGAATACTGTAGCCAAAAGTGAGATTACTTCCTCAGTATTAATCATCTATACGGGGGGTACATTGGGGATGGCTAATGACAGAACAGGTGCTTTGGTTCCTTTTAATTTTGGGCAGATTTTAGAAAAAATCCCTAACCTGACCAATATGAACGTTGCCATCACGGTAATTTCATTTCCTGAACCTATCGACTCCTCAAATGTAAATCTGCATCATTGGGTGGATATGGCTTACATCATCTATGAAAACTATGACAGCTACGACGGCTATGTAATTTTGCATGGAACAGATACTATGGCTTATTCAGCATCAATGTTGAGTTTTATTCTGAAGGGTTTGAGCAAGCCGGTGGTGTTTACAGGAGCCCAGTTGCCGATTTCAGCTATGCGGTCAGACGCAAGGGAAAACCTGATGACAGCATTGGAAATTGCTACTGCCAAGGCAAATGGCAAACCAATAGTACCGGAGGTCTGTATTTTTTTCAACCATATGCTGCTTAGAGGCAACAGGTCCAAGAAAGTTCAGAGTGTGCACTTTGACGCTTTCGAATCAGAGAATTATCCGCCTTTAGCGGAATCAGGCATTGTGATCGATTACAATTATGCAGCGATTCGGCCATATGAAGAAGGGAAGAAACTGGAGTATTTTTCCCAGCTTGACAATAATGTGATGATCATCAAGCTTTTTCCTGGCATTACATCTAGGGTGCTGGATTCTTGTTTTGCGACAAAAGGGCTTAGGGGCGTGGTATTGGAAACTTATGGATCTGGAAACAGTCCAAGTGAAAAATGGTTTTTATCTTGTTTGGAAAGGGCTATTGAAAAAGGAATTATCATTCTCAATGTCTCCCAATGCAACGGTGGCAGGGTAATTCAAGGTCGGTATGAAACCAGCAAAGACCTTTTAAGAATAGGTGTATTGAGTGGAGGAGACATTACCACCGAAGCAGCAGTGACCAAGATGATGTTTCTATTGGGTAATGAAAAGAAGGAATCAGAGGTCAGGAGGAAACTTGTAGAACCACTTGCCGGAGAGATGTCACTTACAGGAATATCAATAGGATGATTTTTTCAGAATTAGTTTGCTTGGGCATCAATTAATTTATTTCTTTGCACTCCGTTTGACACAGAGAGGTGTCCGAGTGGTTGAAGGAGCACGCCTGGAAAGCGTGTATACCCGCAAGGGTATCGAGGGTTCGAATCCCTTCCTCTCTGCAAGTTTAGTTTTCAAAGCTTTCAAAATCTATCATAATGAACGATTTTAAGTTTTAAATTCAGCTCGGAAAATTAAAAAAATAGGCCTTTAAAGGCTAAAAACAACGATTTTTAATTCAATTTTACAAATTTCATCATTAAAAGCCTGTATTTCATCGATACAGGCTTTTTTGCGTTTTGGTGTCAAAATCACCAAAAATTGCAAGAATTGACAAAATTAATTGCTCCAATTCGGTGAGTCATATTTGTTTGAGAAAATGACTCACCGAATGCGTTGTAAAATATTGATTGTCAACATGTTTCAGAGATGAACATCTTGCCGAATGACTCACCAAAGTTTAACTTAAACCTTTAAAGTGTGTCATTATGATCGAAAAGTCATTCAATTTCCTGTATTATCTTAAATCTTCCCGAAAGAATAAGGGGAAGAACAGTTGTATTTATGCCAGAATTACTGTCGAAGGGCAACGGGCTGAAATATCAACCAAAATTGCCCTAGAAGCTGAAAAATGGAATTCTGACTCCGGAAGAGTCTTGGGCAAGACCGAAAAAGCCAAACAGATCAATGCCTATCTGGATTCAATGCAGATGAAAGTATTGCAGGCCAGAAAATATCTCTTGGACAACGACAAGGAGATAACTGCCAAAAGTATAAAAAACGTATTGCATGGAAACACGGAAGACCGGAAGTTGATCCTTGAAATTTTCCAAAAGCATAACGAAGAAATGGAAGCCTTGGTGGGGAAAGAGTTCGCAGCCGGAACCATGGAGCGCTACAGGACTTCCTATGACCATACCAAAGCATTTATCAAGTGGAAGTATCAGATGGATGATATTGAGCTGAAAAAGCTTGATTATGATTTTATCAGCCAATATTCATTCTGGCTGAAAACTGTGAGAGGATGTGCCCATAACACCACGGTTAAATACCTGGCCAATTTTAAAAAGATAGTTCTTTCCTGCGTTAAGAAAGGCTGGCTTGTTAGGGATCCCTTTCAGAATTTTAAGATGGTGAAAAGAGAAGTCAATAGGGAAGTATTGTCTAAAGATGAGCTGGGTTCTATTTCTGAGAAAATCTTCACCATTGAAAGATTGGACCATGTACGGGATATATTTCTTTTCAGCTGCTACACTGGTCTTGCTTACATTGATGTCAAAAACCTTAAGAGAAGCCAGGTCATAGTAGGGGTTGACAATGAAAAGTGGATAGAGACCAAAAGAAAAAAGACAGATTCACCTGTAAGGATTCCAATATTGCCCGTTGCTTTAGGGATAATTGAAAAATATAAAGAAAACCCAAAATGTAATCATGATGACTCTGTTTTGCCTGTGCCAAGCAACCAGAAAATGAACGCCTACCTTAAAGAAATAGCTGATCTTTGTGGCATCCAAAAAGACCTGACTTTCCATACAGCCCGTCACACCTTTGCTACTACAGTCACTTTGAGCAATGGAGTACCCATTGAAACAGTCTCCAAACTTTTGGGACACAAATCCCTCAAGCAGACCCAGCACTATGCAAAGATACTTGATGTCAAGATCAGCGAGGATATGCTGGCTTTAAAGAAGAAGTTAGGCAAATGAATATGACATGGATTTAAATCCGGTCTTTTCAATAAACTGTCATTATCAAGATCAGGGAAATTGGGAACTGCTGTGCTGCAGTTAGCTAGATGTAGGATTGTCTACGCCAATCCCCTGCTTTCCATTTTGAAAGTTTGGAGCAATATCCTCGGGACTCGGATATTTCGATTTAAAAAACCGGTCAGACTTAAGATGGATAAAAATCGCTCTGCAGAAATATACAAATCGGTAATATTAGAATCAATCCAGCTTCATTTGATTTCTGAAACTTTAGGAAAAACCATCTGAAATCCAAGGCTGCGCAAGCCTGGAAGCCCAATCAGGGTTTTCCAAGGGAAGCCTTCCCGGATTGGGCTTCCATCCCTTGTCTTTCATTGGGTTTTTCCTCATATGATCCAGAATCAAATGAATGTGATGGAAAAGATTTTAAAAGAATTATGTGACTGGCTATTTTTTTTGAACATATGAAAATCATCTGGCGAAGGATTTTAAGCCACATCCAAATGGTTCTTTGAAATATGCATATGATGCCAATGGGAACCAGACATCAGATATGGACCGGCTGTTGGCTTCCATAGAATACAACCATCTCAACCTTCCTTCCAAGTATACATTCACCACCACCATAGGGAGTATTGAAAATGACTATGATGCCCTTGGGAATAAACTGACCGAAAGGCTTTATCAGTCCGTCACCTTGAACCGTACCCGTGATTATATAGGGGAGTTTGTGTTTGAAAACGGAGAGTTGGACCATATACTGCATGAAGAGGGAAGGGTCGTGGTAGAGGGAAATGAATTCCATTATGAGTTCTTTGTCAAAGACCACCTCGGAAGTGTAAGACAGGTAATCAGGGCTCCGATAAGCACAGTGATGACTGCGACTATGGAGCCGGTGAATGCAGAGGAAGAAGAAAAACACTTTCAGAATATCAGGGAAACACGTCAGGGAGCCGGGGAACATAACAAGACCCCGGGTGGCTATGCCACAGCCTGGCTGAATGCCGACCGGAACAGGATCCTTGGCCCCCTAAGGATCCAGGAAGTTCAGATGGGAGACCATATTGACCTATCTGTCTTCGGGAAGTATGTGGAACCAAAGAAGCTGAAGCTCTTACCTGCCAGTTTTTTCAGAACAGGAATGGACAGGAAACTTATCCCGCAGCTGACAGAATTCGGGCAGAACCTGAGGTCTGCTGGAACCAACGAACTGGCCATAGCCAATGTGGTAGCCCTAGTCATTGCAGAACTTCAGCAGAAACCCGTGCCGGAAGCCTACATGGCATATGCACTGTATGATTCGGATTCTGTTCTATATGAACAAGAGAACCAAGCGTTAAGAAACAGTCCGGTGGACTGTTTTAGCTTGGGGCCAGGTCGCGGGGTGAGTCCTCAGCAAAAAGGCAAGAAACAGACACGAGGAACTGATCAAACAGATCGATATTCCCAAGGACGGATATATAGAAGCATACCTTCCCCGAAAGCTTTCGGGGGAGACTTCAGATAATGTCTGGTTTGACCAGTTCAGTATACAAAGTACAGGACCGATAATAGTGCAGGAAACGCATTATGACCCCTGGGGAGTTGAATTGGAAGGTTTGGGATACCAGTATGGAGGAATTAAAAAGAACCGTTATCTTTATAATGAGGGCCGAACGTAAAGAAACAGTCCCGTGGACTGTTTTAGTGAGGAGCCAGCGTGCAGGGTTGGATAGATCACCGACAATGACATCAATATCTATGACTACGGGGCCAGGACTTTAACCCTGTCCCGGTAGCTATCGGGAGTCGATGGAGTGTTGTTGACCCAATGGCTGAGCTTGCACCTGGCTGGACACCTTACAGGTATGGCTTCAACAATCCGGTGAAGTTTATTGATCCGGACGGGATGTTTGAGTATTCTGACGGTTATTCTACACAGGATTCGAAAAATTCAACAGGCTCAATCAGTTTCAGCGGTTCCTACATCGAACGAACCATCAATACAGATTATATGGAATTCAGTACAGGTACAGGTGATAATAGGCAGGTATTGGGAGGATATACAGAGACCTATGTAGCTGAATCGGGCACTGTACTGAACAGAAAATATTTCGGAAGCCCATATTTGTTTGGTGCCGGTGGGTTTGGAGATATGGGTGATCAATGGGGGGGGGATTCGGGTGAATATTATAACGCAGGAATAGTAACAGGTCTTAATGCAGCAAATATTGTACGGGGAAACTTTGAGTTTGGAGGTGCTGTAGCCTATCAGGAATTAACAAAAGGAGGCAACGCCGTTAGGATAGCAGATAAAGCAAAATATACTGGCTTGGTTAAGTACGGAAAAGTAATTGGCCGTGCTGGTTATGGTACGACTGCATTTGTAGCAGGCTATGAGTTAGCGACTGGGAATGATAATACCTATACTTGGGTGGATGTTGGGGTTACAGTATTGGGGGTAGGTGCTGTGGCTGTGTTTGGAACTGTTGCTTCACCAGTAGTGGCAGTTGGTGTTATTGGATATGGAATTTGGTCAATAGCCGGAGGAAGTGATTGGATTGATTCTAATTGGGGCTATAGACCAGTGAATAACGGACCGAAATAATTTATTATGTACGATTTAATATTCTATTCTTTCTATTGTATGATATCTAAAAGGGACTCTTACGTAATGGAAAGAGCGAGTTTTCTTGTTTCTATGGTTACTTTCTTTGCATTTATGAGTTTGATACTTTTCATTTTTTTGATATTTAATCTCAAATTTCCCCAGAATAAATGGATAATTGCATTAGTAATACCATTTGCAATATTTAATGGTTACATGACTGATAGGTATTTCAAGAAATCCGACAGGATGAAAGAAATAATTAACTCCTATAATCAGCGAAACAGGAATAAAGGAAAATGGCAGTACTCATTGTTAGCAGCTGTTTTATTTCTTGGTTCAACTGGATTATTAATTTTTTCGGGTATTACCCTTTCAAAACATTTAAACCCATGGTAATTAAAGAAAATTAACGAAGGCCTCTGATCACTCAGGGGCTTTTTACTTACAGTTCATTTTTATCAATCCCAGCCTGTTTGAAGATAGCGAAGAAAGTGCCCTTGGGCAGGTCTTTTTTGTGCAGGGGTACCACGGTGATCTTTCCTGAACCCGGGGGCTGATAATAGTGGTGGCTGCCTTTGATGGGTTTGAGTTCAAAGCCTTGTTGTTCCCCCTCTTGGTGAAGTATGGCATAGGTGCTAGGCGTAGTTTGTAACTACCCCTTACTATCACAATGACTTTGCAATTCCAATTTTTAAGAATTACTTTTAGTTATGGGAGAAGCTTATCATCTCTAGTTATCAGGAGTCGATGGAATGTTGTAGATCCCATGGCTGAGCTTGCACCTGGCTGGACACCATACAGGTATGGCTTCAACAATCCGGTGAAGTTTATTGATCCTGATGGGATGTTTGAGTATGTGACAGGAGGGTACGGAGAACAGATCGAGATGAGTCAGGTTTGGAGTCATACCGAAGATGTGGGATACCGATCTGATATAGAAGGTAGTTCAGGTACTGGTAAATCCAATGCCAAAATAGTGGTAGAGAGGGCTAATAATATATATAATGAGTTAAAGGAAGAAGGTGCTAGAAGAGCTAAAATTAAAGCTGAGTGTTGTCAGGATGACAAAAAAAAGAGAGATTCCAAACACCCATCTGAAATAGCCAGGTCAGAAAATGGTGGGTATGGTTATATGGGGGTTTCAAAAAATGTAGGAAGCGTCACATGGTACCAAATGTCAGATAAAAGAGGAAAGCCTTTCTGGGTAGATAAGGATTGGAATTCAAAAAATAAATCTTTTAATTTTTGGGATACACATATGGGGCATGATTTACAAGAAGGTTTCCCATTACTTAAAGATGAAAATAAACGAAAGCAAATAGGAGTTGCTGCCATAAGTATTTTTGAAACATTTTTCTTAGAAAAAGCAATTAGGTGGCCAATACTAATACCTATATATATTCCTGAGGAATTTTATAGGGAATTCGGCAATAACTCTCAAAATAATCTACAACTTTAAAAAAAATGTTATTATGCCATTAATACCTTGGAATAAATTTAGTTGGAAATTGATGTTTAGAATGTCTCTTTTAGCAATAATAATATTATTATTCGTACTGATTTTTTACAGATAAACACCTTATTAAATCATATTTCTCAGATGCGATATCCGATTAAAGGATTGGTAAACTTCAAAAATTATTAAGCATAAAAAACTATTATACTGGGGATTAACCTCTTCTGGGTGAAGTTTGGCGAATGATCTAGGTGGAGATTGCATCTATTATAAAGGCATACCTTCCCCGAAAGCTTTCGGGGGAGACTTCAGATGATGTCTGGTTTGACCAGTTCAGTATACAAAGTACAGGACCGATAATAGTGCAGGAAACGCATTATGACCCCTGGGGAGTAGAATTGGAAGGTTTGGGATACCAGTATGGAGGAATTAAAAAGAACCGTTATCTTTATAATGCTAAGGAGCATATTACCGACAATGACATCAATATCTACGATTACGGGGCAAGGACTTATAACCCTGTCCCGATCGCAATCGGAGTCGATGGAGTGTTGTAGATCCCATGGCTGAGCTTGCACCTGGCTGGACACCTTACAGGTATGGTTTCAACAATCCGGTGAAGTTTATCGATCCGGACGGGATGTTTGAGTATTCTGACGGTTATTCTACACAGGATTCGAAAAATTCAACAGGCGCAATCAGTTTCAGCGGTTCCTACATCGATAGAACCATCAACACAGATTATATCGAATTCAGTACAGGCACTGGTGATAATAGGCAGGTATTGGGAGGATATACAGAGACCTATGTAGCTGAATCGGGCACTGTTCTGAACAGGAAATATTTCGGGAGCCCATATTTGTTTGGTGCCGGTGGGTTTGGAGATATGGGGGGGGATGGTTGCAATTGTCCTGAAACACTTAGTGCAGGCATGTCAGGAAGAGAGCTTTCCAGAAATGCGTGGACAGGTATGCTGCTAGCGTCAGAAGGATATTTGTTTAATCAAGAAGCAAAAACCGCTAAAAAATTAAAAAATACACCAGTCGAAAAAGGTAGGCATGCTTTAAAGCAATCCTCAAAAATGATAAGAGGATTAGGTGGTGCTGTTGCTACAGTAGGTGTTGTATTATCTGTAAATGAAGCTATCGAAAAAGGGACTACTGGTGCATGGTCAATGGCAGGTGCAGATGCAACAATGGCTGTTGTAGGGATTTTCTGCCCTGTTTGTGGAGTAGCTTATGGAGTTACAAGATTTGGTTTAGAAATGGCTGGAGTTGATGTTGCAGGCAATATAGATAACTGGTTAAAATAAATCCAATGTGGAATTTTATGAAATACATATATAATTATTTGCTCTTTAACTCGTATTCTTTTTTCAAAAAAGAAGAAAGGCACGATCCCTTAGAATGGGCAATCCTTTATATGACTTTGACGAGCATGCTTTTTCTTGTTCCTTTGATATTTATTTTTAGAAATAATTTAAATATTCCTTTGGCTTCATTTCTGATAATTGGGCATGTTTTATCAATTTTTATTATTCAAAAAAAATATAAAATAGAAAACTTTAAGTCTAATAGAACTAAGTTTTCTTATTTAGAAAAGTCAAAGCCGAAAGTGTATAATGGATTTATTGCATTTGCTCCTGTTTTAATAGGCTTTTTAATATTAATATTATTATTATTTATTCTATAAAACAATCCCCACGAAATAAGGTTAATAGGTTTTTTTGATGAAAGAAGAAGCAATATTTGAACCATACGGTTTAACGACTGGAGCTTATTTAAGAACTTCTCTCAAACTTTATTTAATGGTATGGGCCTATGATTGATTTAAGGTATTTGATATTCTTTATTCTGATTTTATTTGGGTGTTCTTCAAAAATTTCGGAAAATCTGCTTTTGGGAGCTTGGTGGGCAACTCAAGAAGATTCCACTTATTTTGAAATATATATTAACGAGCGAGAATTTGTGTTTAATCACGAAGCGTATGGACCAATCGAGTATAAATATAGAGTTTATGATGACTCCATAAAGATATTTACCAATAGCAATGGACGTTCAAAAAACTGGGAAATAGTACAAATTTCAGATTCTTCACTAATTCTTAAATCTGAGCATGAGGAATTTATTCTAAATAAAATTATATTATCAGAAGGTTATTTTGATTTAAGAATAGATAGCATTGCTTTTGAGAATTTTCAAGAAAACTTTATCGAAAGGTATTTGCGAAAAAGGGAATAAAAATTATAACTGAGCCCAATCAATTAAACCAGAGTAAATCTCCTTGATTATGGGGCTAGGATGTACGATCCGACGATTGGTAGATGGGGGGTTGTGGATCCGTTGGCAGAGCTTGCCCCCGGTTGGACACCATACAGGTATGGCTTCAACAATCCGGTGAAGTTTATCGATCCGGACGGGATGTTTGAGTGGAGTGATGGGTATGGGACTTATGATTCCGATAATTCTACGGGTTCAGTCAGTTTTAGTGGGACATATTCTGAAGGAAAGGATGCCGTCTGGCTGGGTATGAATTACAGTGTAAATGAAAAGGGAGAAAGAACAAGTAGGATTCACAGGTACGTAGAATATTCAGATGGAAGCACGAAGAATATCACTTCCACAGGAAATTTCGGAAGTGGTTTTGTTGATGGCTTTGGAGCAGGTATTGGAAGTACTGTAGATTTCTTTGCCAGTTTAGGCACAACACAAGGTTGGAAATATTTGGGGCAGGGAATGCTTGATATGGCAATGTTGGGCTGTCAAACTTGCCCTCAGGGTATGATGATGCGAGCTCAAATGGCTGACGGAACCATCAACTACATACAAAATATCCCAAATATGTCAGCTTATGAAATGGGATATGATCTTGGGTTTGGTACTGAAAAAGCTTTAGAGATAGCTATTACAAGGGGAGTTTATACGGGGTCTGGTGTAGGGATTGGAAGCGTAAGGATGTTGTCAAATTCTTCAATGCGAGGTACTACACTATTTAAGACAGGCAAGAATTTTAGAATTGATTTGGACTTAAGAAATGGTTTACATTACCATAGACGAGGACCAGGAGGAATAGGTAGGCACAGACCTTGGCAGGTGAAACCAGGAGATCAAGGGGACTTTTGGAAAAGATTTTAAGTAAGGCGATAATGGATCAATTCATTACAGAACTAAGGTCTTTGTTAGAAAAAACATTGGCATGGTCAGAAGAATTTCAGAAAGGTAATCGAGACTATTCCTTTGATGTTGATGATGAAATCTATCATATTTCAATTAAACATGAAAAAGATTTCAAACAGGGGGATTTGAATTTAGTCTATAATTTATTAGATTTTTACTGCGATGCAATCAAGCATGGCTTTAAGGAAATCGACAAAAATTATTCGGTATTAAAAGCAGAGTCAGATATTAGAGAGATTTTGAAAGGTATGGAAAGTGACTTTTTAGTCAATTTGCCGACAGATGTTAAGGATAGATTGAAAAGAATTTGATGTTTAAGACAAAGGGATACTTTAGATAAGGCAACCTTCTACAATAGGAATTTTATTATTCCATCTGGAAGAGTTATTGGAGTTGGACAGTTTCAGCACTTGCAGAATAAGTAATTATGGATAGCAATAAAGATTTCATTAAGCTTAAATCATTGATAAATGAGGTTTTTGGAGTTAAGGATATTAGCTACGATACAGAATTAAATAATCTCAAAACTCTTTCAGAAGACAATGATAGATTTATTGAATTATTTCAATCCGAGTTTAATATTAATATGAGTTCATTTCCATATCAATACAGGTTATATCGAATTCAGTACAGGCTCAGGAGAAAGCAGGCAGGTATTGGGAGGATATACAGAGACCTATGTAGCTGAATCGGGCACAGTACTGAACAGAAAATATTTCGGAAGCCCATATTTGTTTGGTGCAGGTGGTTTTGGGGATATGGGTGCGCAATCGGGGGGTAAGTGAGTTTGCAACTGGTGTTTCTAAGACTTAGAGTTCACTAGCCAGGTATGATGCTTTTGTTCAATGGATTAAAGAAGATAAACCGCATTTTATTGATCCAGCTACAGGATTGCCAAGAAAAGATTGAGTACCGTCTACCTATGATTTAGGACAACATATAGCAAGCGGTACAGATAAGATTAGTGGTAAATTAAATGCGAAAGGTGTCATCGCTCATTATTTATATACTACAAAGAATGGTCATTTAGTTGATGGCATGAAACTTTATAACAACCTGAATACATATGGTACTGGCCCAAGTGGGCCGGCAATTGCATTAACAGGGGGATCTTCCGAGATAGCTCATATATTTTTCGGATCAATTGACTCAAGGAATACATTTTTAGATAACTACTATTATGCAAGAAAAGCGGTTCATCTTGAAAATTTAAGAAACAGAGGGAAGTAATTATGAGTAGGTGCGGATTAATTGTGTTAGTTGTTTTTTTTATTGGTAGCTCTAGCTCGACAGAAAGGAAGATTGTAAATACCAGATGGATTAATGTTTCAATCCAGAATATGGATTCACCATTTTTGTTTGAGTTTGATGAGGACGTATTGAATATCTCCTATGCTAATCGGTTTGAAAGCTTTTCTTGGACAAGAAATGGCAATGTTTTATCCTTGGAGAAGATTAACAGTCAGATTAATAATCTCAGAATTTTTGATGATAGTCTAATAGTAAACTCGAAGGAAGGTAGATTGAAACTACTTCCATTGAATGACTTGATTAGTGAGTCGATTTTGGATAAGAATAAAGCAGGTTTGATCGAAGGGGTTTGGGATGTGGAAAGTGAATATATCAATTATTCTAAAGGACTTTCAGAATCCTATTTGGACTTCTTAATTGATGGAACGGCATTATGGGTTTATGGGAAGGATGATCTTGAGCTAAACTCACAGATTCTCGGTTGGGAATACTTTAAGGTTAAAGATGTTCACTACCTAAGGATGCAAGGAGTTGATGAGAATTTCATTCTTATCACCAATCAAACGAGTGATTATGTTGGTGGTTTATTCTTGGGATCTGACTTTGGCTTGGAGCATAACCTGATTAGACGAAACGTTGAATCTAGCTTACCAGATGTATTGGAATTGACTAATGGATCATGGTCAAATCGTGCTAAGAATGAAGAAATTCCTCTTGAGGGTATTGACCTTACATTTGAATCAGGTTTGGGTGGATTATACACGATTTACTATGATGTTGAAAGTTTGGATATTGAAGGTGGCGATTACACTCTTAGCGAAGGTTTAAATTACTTCTTATTCAATAGCCCCGATAAAGAAATGGCGTATCCAGTAAAAATCGAATTTGTGACAAAGGACTCATTGGGATTGAATTTTCAGGATAAGGGGCAAAAATATGTCTTTTACAGAGACGATAGTATGAGCTTGTAGAGTTAGGAATCACAGGAAAACTACAAAGCCTTGCAGAGATGTAGGGCTTTTTTTATATCGCCAATTTTTTATGTGTGACCATTGACTGGGCATCCCGGAGCAATGAGTCCATTACATGAAGGATACGGCTTTTTTCATCGGAACTGACTTTATCTAGGAGTTCCAGGCGATAGAACATTTTTTTATCGAGCTGTAGATCAGTAGCCCCAATCAAGAAATCCAAAGACACTTCTAAGTCATCCGCCATTTTCTTAGCAATCTCCACAGAAGGCGTGATCTCACCACGCTCATAGCGACCGATAACCGCTCCTGAAGTACCCACCTTTTTGCCCAACTCGTCCCGGTTGTAAACTTTTATGAGGATGAAAGATATTGGCAATGCTGGTTGGCAAATAATACGTCCCTATAAGGATGCAATACAAAAAGGCTTGGAATAATGGTGGTATTGATTCAAATTTTATTAGCTCTGATTTTTGATGGTTTGATGTGGTTTTTTTATTCCTATAGCAAAGGGAAATACAAAGTAAAAGAAGAGAAACAAGAACAATATTCTCGGTGGGTTGAGAAGAATGGAGAAAAAGCTTCAAAGGCAATAAGAGTTTTAACCATTATTTTTTCGGTGGTTTGTATTTTTAACATTTTTGCATCTATCTAAGAAGCCGCCCAGAGCATTGACATAATACTTTTAAAAAGGTCAGTAGTTTTAACCATAAGTGCTGACCTTTTTTCATATCCATTAACAGTAATAGAATTGATGAAATAGTGAATATCTCGATGGGGTTCAAACTCGAATTCATTGTTGGGATCAATGTAGATGTAGTTACCCCATTTAGGCAAGGATTTAAGCTTTTGATCTATGGTTTTTGTAGAATCGGCCCACTCAGACTGATTTATATTCAACTTGAATTCAACCCGAACTAGACTATAAGAATCTTCATTTATTATCAACCTATCATTTTTAAGTAACGCTTTTCCAACTTTTTTTTTGAATAGAAAAGGGATGGATAATATAAGGAAAATTGAAATAGGCATAATGCTGAATAGCATAAGATAAGCAGCTATTCTTGATAGTGATGGATTTTTTAAGAATAATAATGGTAGAATGATAATCCATAATACCCCAGTAATAACTAAAGAGAGGTTTTGTATAGGCTTTATTTTTCTATGGAATGAATAATCAACTAGATTTAATGTTACTCTATTCAATACTGTTAACTTTGAAAATCTTTTTTAGAAGGTTCATTTTGTAGCAGGCTGCCGAGTATGTAAAGGATGGGAAATTGTCAGAATGGGAAAGGAATTTTAAGAAGTTCACAAGTAAGAAATTGCTCAAAATGATACTGGAAAATCCACAGGAAAGAAGAAAGGAATGGTTGAAGAAGATTTTTAATTACTATCCGAATTTAATTAAAAATCTGGGGAAATGCAGTATTGGACGCATGAAAACCATGCCATTGAACTTTATCGACCGGAAATGATCTAGAGTAGAATGAATTAAATTCATCAGAATCCTGTACGGGCAGGAATTGTAGAAAAACCTAAGCCTTATCAATGGATACAATAACGCTAATTGAAAAGTTTCTACAAAACAATTGTCACAAGCTGTTAAACTTAAATCTGGCTACTGGTGTCATTGCGGATATACATAATATTTAAAACAAAATAATATAAAAGTTTTTTAATTTATGACTTTATTTATCTAAATTTAGAACAAGTATACTGATTAAAAATTTGGTGAGTCATTCGGTGAGTATTAGCTTTGTTTTATTTGTAAAAATCTGAAAGTCATTTAGTTAAAGGCAGGGTTCATTTCCCTTCCTCTCTGCGAAATCAAAACCTAACTTACCGAAAATATGTGAGTTAGGTTTTTTTATAGGGTTTAATTCCTCGGTTGGGTGTGGAATGGAGTAGGCACTTCATGTAATTTGAAATTACGCCTTTTTAACACAACGAACTTGTAATTCGATTTTTTTAACATTCGATAAGCTTTTCAGATAAGGGAGATTTTATCTTTGAGAACCTGGCTAATTGCTAAAAAGAAAAAGAGATGTATTTACTAGGGTGCGGCAGTTATGGTTTACGTGGACACATCCCAAGTATTTTTATTTGTACTTTTACAAGTGATACAAGTTTCCCTACTCACTTTTCAAGGTTTCTGCGGGATTGACCAAGGATACTTTTATAGTCTGAAATAATGTGGCACTGATGAAAATCACTGTTACTGCTAAGGAGGGAAGGATATAAAACCACCACTCCAAAGTTATTCTCGTAAGGAAATTGTCCAGCCATCCTGAAAACAGTAAATAGGAGAGCGGTATTCCCACGACAAAACAAACTCCCAACCAAGTCAGGTATTCTTTTGAAATCAGGTAGAATACTTCTTTGTAGGAGGCTCCGAGAATCTTACGGATACTGACTTCTTTATTTCGCTGTATAATCAGCTGCGTAGTCACACCTATGATACCCATGACTGCGATAAAAATAGCCACCAATGCAGCTAAGCTGAATAACTGGACAAACTGCTGTTCACTTTTATATTGTTTGTCAAAATGCTCGTCCAAAAAATAATACTCAAAAGGAGAAGTTGGGAAATTTGTTTGAAAACTTGCTTCAAGCTTAGGTAATGTCTGTGCCATCAAGCCTTTTTCTACATCGACAATATAATAGTTGAGATCTCCTGATGAATAGTTCAAGACCATAGGGTTTACAGCTATATTGACTCCCTGTTGGCGATAATTGTCAACCACTCCCACGATTTCAACTCCCTGAGGTTCTCCAAATCCACCATACATCAATTTATAGCCAATGGCGTCATTATTCGTCAAGAAACCTAGAGATTCCCGAGCCTTTTCATTGATAATGGCTTCAGAACCGTCTTCCAAAGCGGTATTGAAATACCTTCCTGCTTTTAGACCAATTTCAAATACATCAAAGTATTTGTCTCCTACATTCAGCATGGTGTACATGATTCCGTTTTTGGATCCTCCTTCCTTATAAAACTGATCGGAACGCCAATACACTTCATTGCCTGGAATTTCATTGGTCACAGCCACGTTTTTAACCCCTGGGACCTGTCCGAAATGCTGTTGGATCTGCTCTTGGTAATTCCCACTGCCATCAACAAAAAGCATAGGAGAACGGACCACGATTTTATCTACCAAAGCAATTCCCAATTCCTGCTGACGCATATGGTTCAATTGGAAATAGACTGTCATTATTCCTGAAAGGATTATCAGACAAAAGACTAACTGGGAAATAAGCAAGGGCCTTGCAAATGCTGTTTTCAATTTGAATTTCAGGGTGCCTTTCAAGGCCTGTGCCGGAGAAAAAGAGGTGAGTACCAGAGCTGGATATATACCTGAAACGAGTGTCCCGATTATCCATAAAAATAACAGGGTGGGGTAATTAGCCGCTAAGGAAAATGTGGACTCCGGTAAGTTTAAATTTAAAAGTGAAACCAGCTGATTTCCAATAAGGATTATAATCAAAGTGGCAAGCATAACTGCGATCAGATTAATGGCTAAAGATTCCATCATAAACTGAAAAAACAACTGTTTCTTGCTGCTTCCTGAAACCTTTCGAACGCCTATTTCCTTTGATCTATTCATTGCTTTTGCATTGGCAATATTGATACTGTTCAGGAATACCATCAACAATACAAATGCAGCAATCCATATAAAATACTGAAGTTTTTTTCCGTCAATGCCTTTTTCATACTCTCCCATGGTGGTTGTACCGGTATGGATTTCCGTAACTGGCTGAAGATTGACCTGCCATTCGGTTTGGGCACTTTTTAATTTCTCACCATGGTGTATTAACAAAGATGCATTCAGTTGGGCATCAAGTTCAGAAATATCCTGGTGACTTTCCAATTTTAAAAAGGTATACAGATTCAACCAATCAAAGGATTGATCTATTTCTTTTCCTACAAAATGATACAAAGAAGCGTAGGAAATCAATATTTCGGGTTTGAGGTGTCTGTTTTCTTGTGGGGATTCATAAAGTCCAATAATTTCAAATTCTACAGTACCGTCGAAATTTGTACTGTTGATTTCGAGCATTTTCCCAATCGGATCTGTTTTCCCAAAAATTTTACCAGAGACCTCATCTGAAATCATGGCTTTCAAGGGTTCCTGAATAAGGTTAGGGTCTCCACTCAGAACTTTCAAATCAAAAAAATCTACATATGCAGCATCTGCCAAAAAGATATTCTCTTCTCTTACAAACTCTTCTTCATGACCGGCGATAACTTCACCCAGAATCACTACCCTGCTAAACTCTGAAACAGCCGGTATTTCTTCTTTGAACAAACTTCCCATTGCAGGTGATGTCCTACTGCTATTTTCAACCAAATTGCCTTCTGAAAGCGATGTGAGATTGACGCGATAGAGATGCTCTGAATGGGTTAAATCACCATCATAGCTTTTTTCAAATTTCACATAAATCAAAATCAGCAAAACCGCAGTTATTCCAATGGCCAATCCTCCGATATTGATGATGGAATATGCTTTGTTTTTAAAAAGTTGTCGAAACAGAATTTTGATGTAGTTTTTGAACATGGTATGAAAAGTTATAGAAAATTTTTCAAGCTACGTTTGGATTAGGTAATTGATGACAAGCGTTGGCTATTTAATTTGGAACTAATTATTTCTATTTTCATGCCAGTTCAAACCTTTAAATACATACCCTCAAATTGCTTTTCCAAGTAAATTTTAGGACTGCGGCGGACAAAAATGGTCGTAGGTGGACAAAAGTTAATACAATCAGCTTCCGTACCTGCTGAGTGTAGATAATTATTCTGAAAGGTTTATTTTATTTAGAGGGGGATAAAATAGTTATCAATTACTATGATAAAATTGGCTCCACTGCATATAGGCTTATAAAAGTAACCAAAGATGAATTGATTTTAGAATTAGTTTACAGAGAAACGTCCAATAATTTATATGCAAGATTTCTAAAGTTGGAGGATTAAATTTACGTGCCAGCTTCATTTTTTACCAGCTTTACATTTTTTTACACTTCTTCAACATTACATGCAGGTTGTTCCCAATGGCTAGGGGCTGTCCGTGTTATTTATATAGATTCAGTTATGATTTTTGAACCACCAAAAACAAATGAGTCATGAATAACACATTACCAACAAAAAGATTGTCATTTTTTATAATCAGGAATAGAAATTTCATTGATTTTAATGTAATCAACATAAAACTTCCTACTCCTTTGACAGAGAGAGAAATGGATGTCATAGAGCAATTGGAATTGGGTTTGTCAAATCAAGAAATCGCTAATCAGCTTTTTGTAAGTGAAAACACCATAAAAACGCACCTTAAGAATATTTTTATAAAAACTGAAGCCCAAAACAGAACAGATTTAATTCACAGGTTGAAATTATTTTCTGAAAATGGGATTTCTTCTTAAAAATGAAGTGTTTCCCTCAATTACGAAGACCTTTTATAGAGGGCAACTGATTTTTTGAATATGGAATAAGAATCAAAAGTCATCAAAAAATCACGAAGAATTTTTTTGCTGAAATTCGATTAATTGATGCCGCCTATGGCCTTTACGAGACCATTATCTTTCTCTGCAGCTAAACCGTGTAAGTGGGTATGTATTTTGCTATCAGGATATGAAAGGCAATGTGTCTAGTTAGCCTTGCTATAAACCTGAAATAAATTAAATGAGAAATACGACGTTTTTACAGAAAGAGAAAGGTACCTCTACTGATAAATTATGGTCCCAGTCATTCTTTATCAAAACATTGATGAATGGATTACTTTTAGTTTTGCCAACCATCATCATATTGTTTTTACTTTCCTTGATATTCAAATTTGTCTTCAATTTAGTAGCCCCAATAAGCGCCCTATTGGATCAAAATTCAGAATCACATGCTTTAATTATCAAATTGTTGTCCTTATTGATACTTGTTGCATTAATATTTATTATTGGCTTGGTCATGAGAAATGCCAGAGGCAAAAGGTCCTTTAAAAGTTTCGAGAATAATTATTTACTGCATATTCCTTTGTATTCTACCTTGCAGGAAACAATAGCCCAATTTACGGGCCTTAAGAAAATGCCATTTAGCCAAGTTGTATTGGTTGACCCCTATAATACAGGTGTACTGATGACAGGTTTTGTGACTGAGATTGTAACAAAGGATTTATACACAGTTTTTGTACCGACAGCACCTAATCCCATGAATGGCAATATTTACCACGTCCCAATCTCTCAATTAAGGCTATTGGATTTAGAGCCAGAAAAAGCCATGCGCTCTGTAATAGGGATGGGTACAGGATCCTCGATATTGTTTGCAACAAAAGATGGGGAGAAGGGGAAGGAGTTTTTGGATTAGTATAGAGCCAAAGATTTCAATAGTAAAATTGTACTTCAGTTATTTATATATGGAATTGTAATCTCTGATTTGATAAACACATCAAAGGAAATTTTGTATTTCCCTTATGGCAGAATTTATCATCAGTATTTTATTTTTTTAGCTTTCAGATATTCACAGGTACTTGATATGTTATCCTCAAGTTATTGAGCCCCCCCTTTCTTAAGTTGGTATAAAAATGAAGTTTGATTTTATGAAATTAGGTTAGTGGTATGATTGCGGATAATCCTAAATGAGATTGTCCTTTCAAAAAAACCGGAGGAGATTCAACCTTGTTTTTAAATCAAAAAAAGAGGGATTTGAATGGTTAAATTCAAATCCCACTACTAAACACAATCAACTCTCTTTCTAATCTACAATAACTATTTCACCTTCCATGGCTGCATGGGCGGTGCATCTATAAACAGCCAGTTCTTCTGCGAGGTCAGCTGTTAATGTGAATGTTACATTTGCACCGTCCACCTCAAAGGCTACGTTTGCGTCATTTTCAAAAGTCCCTTCTTGATCACCCTGTGCCAACAGGATGTTTCCATCACTGTCTCTGAAATCAAGGGGGTGGTTTGACCCTCCTTCATTTACAAATGTATATCTCAACCCACTTTGTAAAGTGATTGAAGTATTGTCTGTATCTAATTCACCTGATGCGCCCTCACCGTCAATAGAGGTGATGACGTATGATGAAGCACCTACATTATCCAGGGTAATTGTTGCTGATACTTCAGCACTGGCTTCCATTTCTGGTAGCAATACCCTGTCTATGGCATGAATTACGCCATTCGTAGCATGGATATTCAAGTCTGTGTCAACCAATCCAGCGTCATTGATTTGTAAATTAGCCAAATCTACTGTCAATGATGCTCCATCAAGAAGCGTTGGCAGTGCTGCGTCTTGCCTCAAATCCTGTGAGAACTCTCTAGATGGAACAACATGATATAATAAAACATCACGAAGGGTTGCCAACGGAATTTCATCTATGTTGCTCACACCCAACGTTTCATATAGATTTTCAAAGGCAGCATCAGTAGGTGCAAAAACCGTAAGGTTATCATCCACTCCACCACTTACAGCTTCTACCAATTCGGCCCTTACCAAAGCGGCTACCAACTGGGTGAACTGAGGCTCAGATGCTTCCGTGGAAGCTATGGCGATTTCCGCAATATTGCTGGAAGGAGCTACTATCACATTGTTCAATACATGTATCACGCCATTTGAGGCATTGATATCTGTTTGGATAATTTGGGTATTCCCATTGATCCAAATAGAATTGTCGGGTGCTACACTTACATAGAAGTTCCTATCGGCCACTGTATTTACTGGTCCGGCTTGGACATCACTGGAAGGTACCTCAGCTGCTACTACATGATATGATAGTATATCAGCCAAACCTTCATTGTTAAGAAGTTCTTCTGCAGTAAGGTTATTTTCGTCTAAAAAACTAGTGAATGCATCGTTGTTTGGAGCAAATACGGTAAATGGTCCTGAACTAGTTAAGGTTTCTGCAAGATTCGCCTCAACGACGGCGCTTACCAAGGTAGAAAAGTCATCATTTGCTGAGGCAATGTCAACAATTGTCTGTCCTTCAGGCTCTGTTGTAATTGGATCTGGTTCATCGTCATCATTACATGCTACTGAAACTGCCAATAATCCGAGTAAAATAAAATTAATTTTACCTCGGAATAAGTGGTTTAGTATAATTTTCATGATAAATAATAATATTTGGTTCAAAAAGAAAACTGATTGAACTAAGAATAGTTACTTTTTATCTTTAAAAATGAGATAATTGTAAATCATTGGGGTGATTGCGTCAATAAGCGTTCTTTGTAGTGCTGCAAGCTTGGGGGATTTCCAAAATTTGGTTTAAGCAAAAAGCAATAGGAATGAATTCTTAGCAATTCTCGCAAAAACAGCTGTTCTGGATTAAAATTTAAAAAGTATTGGATTTCAATCTCTATAGCATTAAAAAGTGAATTAAAGTTAAAATCATGTAAAGGGTTCTTGAAACGAACGCATTACCCCTTACATGATTTAGTCATTTAACTGTTTTTATCTGACCCTTCAGTTTTTACAATCTTGTTGTAAATTCCAAATAGCAAAAAAGGAGATGCCCACTGTCCTACAAATAGGGACATCTTGCTTTTACCCATCACTTTTAAAATTAGTGATACTCCCATTGCAGAAACCGAAGACCATAAAAACATGTCTGATGGTATTTGTGCGGTTCTTTTTTCAATCTCTTTTGTTACTTGACCTTCTTTTCTGTGCTCATTCATAGCCTTATGATTTATAGTTTAAAATTATTTATAATAATTATCCAAAAGCTAAGCCATTAACTGAGGGGGAAGCTTTAACAGCTTACTTGCTGTTTATGAGGGTTTTTTGGAAGGATCTAAATTCCCATCTAAGTAAACAGTAACATTTATTGCCCAGTTTGGGCCATTTTAAGTCTATTGAGAAAAAAAAGATCAAAGGTGCTTAACCTAGGTTTGGTAATAGGGCTAGTCTCTGTTTCTGTCAACTCAAAATACCGCAGATTAAAGCTGGAGAAGAGAATTGAAAAATAGAATTTATGATTATCCGCTTTCATGCCAGCAGAATCTATAAACAAGAATTAACTTGTGATTTAGAACCAATATCAATAAATAACTTGGCCGTTGTGGATCCAGCCTGCCTTCCAGAGGGCCGGTATCCAATAATATCCATTTGACAAAAAACCATAGTTTAACTGATTAGTGACATGATTGCGGACAATTAATAATATTAATTGGTTTAGCTGAAAATCGTCAATAGGAGGCGCTGATATTTTACTTTCTTTCAATTACTTTGATCAATGTGTTCTGTGGGATTTCGTCTGTTAATAACATGCCATTTAGCAAGGCAATTTCTTCAAATCGGTTCTCCGGCATTGAGAAAGTTTTCAACGCCTCCTCAAGAGCCATCATTCTAGGAACTGTTTTGATTCGGATGACATCAGGTTGACGGTTTAGTTTCTCTGAGTCCCTGAGTTCCGCAAAATTTCTCATCGTGGATTCCATCAGGCTTCTATAAGTAGGGAACTTGGAAATTTCACCAATGCCCATAAGGTTGTAAATATTACCTTCAAAATTGATCAAAGTTATCAAGACTCTTACGGTACCCTGTTCCTGTTTTTGGTCCGCTAAGATGACCAAGGTCTCCATGTCATTACGGGTGACTTTGTTGGACTCTACTGCTTCAAGCTTGTACTGTTCCAGCAGACTTCTACCGGCTTCGTCTAGTGAATTTCCCTGAGCCAAGGTAAGCATCAACAAGGCATCACCACTTTTTGGAGCCATTTGGACTTGCTGAGGCGAGTTTTGGATACTCCAGTCTTTGGGAATAGGAAACTGAAATTTCAAAACAGGGTGGTAAAATACATCACTTTCTATAAATCCTTGGTTGGGGTCTTCTCCAATTATCAAACCGTCAATGCGCTGCAGATAGCTATTGCGATTGATTGTGGGGTCATTGAGGTTTAATTTTTCTTGCCATTCTCCTGCCATTCTTGCGACAGTGACATTTCGTTCGGAAGGGGAGGGGTGTGTTGATAGGAAGTCAGGGATGTCATTACCTCCTGAGTTTGCTTGCTGTTTTTCCAAGGTTCTAAAAAAACCAGCCATTTCTACAGCATCATAGCCGATTTTTGAGGAATATTCTACCCCAAGTTTGTCTGATTCCCGCTCGTCGTCTCTTCCAAAACTCAGTAAAGCCAATTGCATTCCCTGTGAAAGCGGTTCTACGAATTGTGATATTTCAGGGACAAAAATCACCCCTGCAATCAAACCTATCTGACCCAGCATCTGATTGCGTTGCCTGATGACTGAATGCCGGGCAGTGATATGGCCGATTTCATGACCCAATACACCTGCAAACTCTGCTTCGTTATTGAAATGGGCCATGATGCCACGCGTGAAATATACAAAACCGCCTGGTACAGCAAAGGCATTGATAACCGGGGAGTCTACAATTTTGAACTCATATTCCAGATTAGGTCTATGAGAAATTGCGGCCATTTCAAGTCCCTTTTCTGTGATAAACTGTTGCAGCTGTTCATCTTCGTATTTGCCAAAAAATGCCATGATTTGTGGATCTGATTCTTTTCCCATTGCAATTTCCTGAGCCGTGGACATGAATACGAGCTGCCTTCTGCCTGTGACTGGATTTCTGGCGCAACCCCATATTATCATCAGGCATAGTACCCAGGCAATCGAGAATTTCAGTGTTTGTATTTGCATGTGTTGATCTAGTCAAATCTAGTGCTAGAATACTACACAAGTGTTTTTTGGCTAAAATAAAAAACAGACTACTTTAGATTTCAATCCTAAAAGACGCTCAAAGATTTGTATAACACGTAATTAAGCTTGTCTGGATTGACAATACTTCAAAAATTATGACTCTTTATTCTTTTTCTCATTGTTCATCCTCTCTTTTTTCTCCTCTCTGATTCTTTTGATCCTATTTCTAAAAATCAAAAATACAATGATGATAATCGCAGGAATGACGATAAAGATGATCAGGTTACTGGTTTCTGATAGGTCTACAGGTCCACGTGGCATGGGGATATCAGGTTGTTTTTGGGCATTTGAGAGCGCCGGGAGAAGCCATAAGGTGAAAGCTGCAAATAGGATTTTGAGGTGACGATGTATTTGGTTTTTCATGATTCCGAAGTTTGGTTATTTTAGAAATGGGGTATTTTCCAAGGTTTGATAACCCTTTTTTAACCAAAAAGAAACGAAAATCATGCCTAAGCCTATTGGGAAAAGTGTCGAAGAAAGAAATATCAAACTGAAATAATACGGAATACTGCCGAATTGGCCCCAAATCATTGTGCCCTGTATAAAAAGTATAAGCTCAGAACTTGTAAAACCTAAAGCTAGTATCCACCAACCCCGCTGGGAAGTTGGGTTTGCTGGCATAAGCTTTTTTTGAACGGCTAGGCCTCCAATTCCAAAGGTAATCGCACCCAACAACACAAGGTGGATAAATCCTACCACGAAACTTCGGATATGATGAGACACTTCTAACACATTCGGAATTATCAAAAGCATTTGGATCAAGGCCTTAATGCCCAAACTGATTATCCCTAGAAAAATCACCCAATCTGTCCAATTTTTGGTGTAGTTGAATTTGGTTAAAAAAAGTTTGAAGGCAGGAAATAGTAGCCAATAATAAACGAATCCCTGCAGGATCACTCCCAAAACATTGAGGTAATAAAAAGTTTCCCAAGCTATGCTGGAATATATGGTAGAAGAAAAGGTGAGCAGGAGGGAAAGATTAAGAAGGGTTTGTTTAGTTGAAGAAAAGAGGAGGCCGATTTTACTCTTTTTGAGGAAAAATATTATCATGCCCAAAAGTCCATAAACAAACCAGCCGTTTAATTGAAAATGGAGAAACCACTGTACACTGAGATGATACAAATGATGGGTTTTGCCCAAGATGGCTCCAATCGGTGCAATCGCCCAAAGGCCTAAAGATGAAACAACCATCCAAATCACAGCCCAACGAAGAAGTCGTGTATCCGTGTTTTGGGTGGTTTTTTTCAAGTCCCTTAGAAAATGATAAGCGAAGGCATATGAAATCAAAAGATGTAAAGTTGAAAAAATAATGCTGTAAAGACCGTAACCCTGAAAAGGGAAACTTAGCATCATTCCAAGGTTGGCGATTACTGTGACAGTTAACAGTATCCTATAAGTCTTTAATCTCCTCGAATCCTTAACATAGAGAAAAACCATCATTCCGCTGACCAACAAATACCCCCATCCTAGTAGTGCAATATGTGAATGGGCGTGTAGGATATGTATAAAATCAAAAAAATCAGGAACAAGTCCGATTTGAAATGAGCGCAACAGTAACCCGAAAAGAGAGGCTATCAAGAAAAAGAAAACCGCCCAACTCATCCATGTTTTGGCCAAATGCACTACTGAGTCAGGAGTGTCTATTTCCGGATGTGGAGAAAGGACGGTTTTCATCAATTTAACGGTTATTCATGCTGTTGTACAATTCCTTAGCTTTCGGGAAGAGGATGTTATTTTCCAAATGGATATGTGTGTGTAAATCTTCCTCAAATTCCGAAAGCATCGCAAATGCCACTCGGTATGTCTGACAGCCATCCGTAGGAGTAGTGTAGGCATTGCTCAATTCGGACATCTGCCTGAATCTTTCTCCTTCAGTATCATGCTCATGTTCCATCATGCTGATAGGATTGTCTATATGGCCAAAATGAGGTTGTGAGAGAGGGAACCCATTATCATCTGCGGCCTGCATTGCCTTGATAAAAGGAAATAGAATAAGCTCTTCTTTTTTCATATGAGCGGTCAGGCCATCTGATGCCTCCAAAAAAAGGTCTCTTATTTTAAGCAGTTCGGGGTGGCGGTCACCATGAACTTCAGCAAGTTTTAGCAAATAGGACTTAAGTGTTGGAATGCTTTTTTCTACAAAAGCATGGTGTGTATTTACAATATGGTCAATTAATTCACTCATACCCATGTCTGTGTATTTGACTGACTCAGCCAGAACTGCCACTTCATTCAGGTCCTTGATAAGCTTGTCTATTGAGACCCCGTGTTTTTCACAAGCTGCTTCTAAGCTGATTCCGCCTTTGCAGCAGAAGTCTATACCGTACTCCGTAAATACTTTAGCGGTTCTGAAGTTTTCGGCCACTATTCCGCCCACTTTTCTCTTTGCTATGGTTTCCATGATTTGTTTATTTAAGACTTAATTATCTTTTATTAATTCAAATTTTTTTTAGTGCTTTAAAAAGCTTATCCCTGTATTTACCCTGTCTGCAACGTCTGAAAGACTTGTAGTAAGTAGCATTCCTGCGAGATGTTCCCTTATGGCCTTGAATTTATAATGAACGGGACATGGATGGTCTTCGGAGCATTTTTTCAAGCCTAATGCGCAGCCTGTTAATAAGATGTTACCATCAATGCTCTCGACTAGTTGGGCCAGGTAGATCTCGGATGGATTACCACAGATGGCAAATCCACCATGAGGCCCTTTTACTGAATTGAGCAAATCATCCTTGACCAATGACTGAAGGATTTTTGCTGTAAAGGCCTCAGGAGAGTTGATGGCAGTTGCAATGTCCTTTAGTCCCGCCCGTTGATTTCCTTTTGGGAGGGAGGCGATATAGATCATCGCATTGATGGCATATTTGCAGGCTTTAGAGAACATGTCTGTTTTTATAATAGAAGACAAATATATCCTTTATATAATTAAGGACAAAAATATCTTTATTTAATTTTCGAAAAGACCTCAAGTCTTTTCGAAATCACAGGGTATTCTGTTTTATTGATTCTACTGGTATGAAACCGGGCATAAATAAAAATTAAGATTCAAATTTAAAGGTGACTTCGGTTCTTAACCTCATGGAAAATAATCAGCAATATTTTTTTAATTCTCAAATTCATTTATATTTGGTTTATAAAATAAACTACTTTATAGATATGAAAGCAACAATTTTAACTTCAATTATGCTGATGATCTCTTCACTGGTCATTGGGCAAGTTTCCTCGCAGGAGGCTATTAAAAAGCTTGATTTTCTTTTGGGTGAATGGGAAGGCCAAGCCAAAGCGGTCACAGGACCTGGACAGGTTCAGGAACTCCATCAATTTGAATCGGTTGAATTGAGAATGGGAGAAAAGATGCTTTTTATGGAAGGGAAAGGGTATCAGGAAAATGAAATGGTTTTCAATGCGGTGGGATTGGTTACATTTGATGAAGGAAAGCAAGAATATGAAATGCAGAGTTGGTTAGCTACCGGCGAAAAAACCAAAGCCTATTTTAAGGAAAAAGGCGACAAGTTTTTTGAGTGGGGTTTTGAATTACCCAATGGTAAAATCCGCTATTTTATAAAGCTTGATGAAAAAGGTAGATGGAGCGAGTCAGGAGAGTTTTCTCCAAATGGGGAAGTATGGTACCCAAGTTTTGAAATGTTACTATCCAAAATTGAAAAATAATGAATCAGTCATCAGAGTGGAATGAATCCCAAAGTATTCAGCTTATCCGGTCTATGATCGAAGCAACGAAGTACCAGGTTTATGAAGAAAAGTTTCTGTATTTTCTTTGGGGTTATGGAGTGATCATTGCCGGATTATCACATTATGTGCTTGGGTATATAGTTGGATTTGAGCATCCATATGTTTCATGGCTCTTGATGCCCGTATTGGGCTTGGTAAATTTCGGCTACATGAGACAAAAGCATAGCGGAAATTCTTCTCGGAGTTGGGCAGCTAGGGTTCTCAAAGGGATTTGGATAGGTATGCTGTTTGGGATTTTATGTGTGGTAGCAGGAGGCTTTGCTATAGGTTGGCATGCGGTTTATCCATTTTTTATGATCTTGTATGGAGTAGCCGCATTTGCTACAGGAACAGCTTTGGAGTATAAGTGGCTAATTATTGGCGGATTCATAAGTTTGGTTATTGGAGGGGTTGCTTTTTTTCTGGTTTTCCAATTTCAATTGATTTTGCTTGTGGCAGCTGTTTTCATGAGTTTTGTACTGCCAGCACATTTGATGCAGAAAAAATAGATGGAATTTAAAGACCTTGATCCCTTATTGCACAATCAGCTGCGCTTGGCGGTCATGTCTATTCTATTGAATAGGAATGAGGCTGAATTCACTTACATCAAAGAGAAAACCGATGCTACAGCTGGCAATCTAAGCGTTCAAGTAACAAAATTGAAAAAAGCGGGGTATTTGATTGTCAATAAAAGTTTCAAAAATAATTACCCTTTAACTACCTGTAAAATCACCAAAAAAGGGATTGAGGCTTTTGAAGCTTATGTCAAAGCACTTGAGAGTTACATTCAAAAGGGTTGATCATTTAGACTTTAAAAATTCTATTGCTTTTTCCATAACAGGATCTTTATCAGTCAGGTAATCCTCTAAGGATTTACTTACCAATATATCAGGCTGGATCCCAATTCCAACAAACTCTCTTCCATCCGGATAGGTATCCTCCTTGGTACATATTCTACAGGACCCGCCTCCGGGCAATTCAAAAGAATAGGGTTGTCCAGTGCTGCCGAAAGTTGGTTCTCCAATTTTGGTCATGTGGCTCTGTTTATCTGCAAAAATCAAGAAATCCTCTGCCGCCGATGCGATATTGTGACCAATCAAAATCACTGTAGGCACTACAATCCTTTGATTTTTAAGGAGATTTTGATCCTCCTTACTTACGGTGTCCGGAT
Organism: Mongoliibacter ruber; assembly: GCF_003003005.1. GTDB lineage: Bacteria > Bacteroidota > Bacteroidia > Cytophagales > Cyclobacteriaceae > Mongoliibacter > Mongoliibacter ruber. The sequence continues at coordinate 280,343 of NZ_PVTR01000006.1, read as the reverse complement.
AGTAAGGGAATTCATAAAATAACTTGTCTTTAAATGCAAAATAATTCTTCTTTGCATCCGGACTCCCTTGAATTGCATTTTCATTTAAGTACCTGCCCCAGGCTTTGAATGTCGGAATATGTTTTCTACTGAAACTTTTGGACCCGTACATCAAGGTGTCATTGGTCAAAGATTGGAAAATCACCAATCCGATAGGTGTGTCGCCTCCTCCATTTTCTCTTAAATCAATTATCAGTTTTTTTGCTTTTTGGAGCTCAGTGCTGTTTTCGTAAAAAGCACCGGATGTTTCCCATGTAGAAAAAGTGTTTAAAGCAATGTAGGCAATATCCTTATCTATCCACTTTAATTCAAAAGGATCTCTTCTGAATTTGGTTGGGAAAATTTCTTCTTCAGATTTTTCTATGGTTAATGTCACGTTTTTGACTTTTTGATCAAGAAGTAAAAATTCTATCTCATACCTAGTACCCATATAGCCTTCAAGAAGATATTGGGTCCCCCAATCTTCCAAAATATGCTCAGTAGATGAGGAAATATTGGGGATGACTTTTTCTGTTAAGTACACTCTGGTTTTTAGGCCATTCACTTTGACAATCTCAGAACCAATGGGTATCTCCTCTTTCTTTCCTTTATTGACTCCCGTTACAATAGCTTTTCCTTCGATATTCGAAAGTTGGATGTTGAACTCTCCAAATTCTGTTGATGATATGTTTTCGGAAATGTTTCGTGGAAAATACACATTGGTGTGTCCATCTTTTAAAAATGAGCAGAATCTTTGAAGCAGACGGTAATATTCATAATCATTTTCAGTTTCCTGTACTTCTAGGATGAGCTTTCTATATAGGTTGTCCCATTCAGTCCTGTCAATCTTGTTTAAATAGACGAAGTTGTAATTTGCTTCTTGCCAAAATTTGGAAAAGCGGTCACAGGACCTGGACAGGTTCAGGAACTCCATCAATTTGAATCGGTTGAATTGAACCTATGAGAAACCTGCCATGATGCTGGATATTATATCGCCGAAAGCATATATCAATTTATCCCGAATCGCTTCGCTTTCGGGATCTCCGTTTTACTTCGATATCGCGGAGCATATCTCCAGCAATCTTTCCGGCCAAATTAAAATCAAAAACTTCGAGGTTTGAAAAAAACCTCAAAGGTTGGCAGCCACCTGACCTTTGAGCCCCGATAGTTGGAGTTCAGAACCCCGAAGGCCTAAAAGTGAAATAAGTAAAGGTTTCACGCAACGGACGCAACGATAAACGCAGCGCTCGCAGCGAAAAAAATAAATCCGCATTTAAAGTATATCCCTCGTTGTGATCGTTGCGAACCTCTTGGCGCTCGCTGCGTGAAAAAAACAGAATCTTCGAGGTTTGAAAAGACCTCAAAGGTTGGTCAAAACTACCTGTAAACTCTTCGCCCCATGCGCTCCAATCACCAAGGATTGCTCGATATCTGCGGTTTTGGAAGGGCCGGCAAGAAACAGCCCAAACCCGGATGGTTGGTTTCCGATTTTGTAGTAGGCGGCATGCATATTGTCCACGAGAGATTTTTCGTCCAAGACTATCACCAAGTGCTCTGTGATAAATGGCAATGCCCTTAACCCCATATTTTCATCGGTCAGCCAAATCGCACCGTTCTCCGCTACTCCAAATTGTCCTTTGATAATGGCCACTTCCACGTCTGCCAAATCATGGGCATCTTGTGGTAAATCCAATGTGCCTAAGTCCTGAAAGGATTTGGAAAGATCAATGATTTTGGTAAATCGGTTGATTTCCAGAAACTCATTCAGTTGAGCTTGATCGATCACCTCTCCTTTATTTCCTTTTATGGATTGAATAAAGGCCTCTTTTAAATTGATATTCAATTCAAAATCAGGGATTTCAGGCAATGGTTTTTTTTCAGTTGGAATGGCTTTTATTTTTGCTAAAATACTATCTCTACTACTCATGACCTGTTCTTTTTATACCATTCTTTAAATGTTTCTTTTGGTGTTTCGGGCAGATCACGCTGCTTGCCCCAAGTGTTCAATCCCGAATAGGTAATGCTGTCAGGGAGGATTTTCAAGGCTCCCCGCATAATGGCACCGCTAACTTTGTAAGCGAATGGAACAGCAAAAATACCATTGGCAATTTTCATGGAAATACTTTTGGCATTGGTACCCTGGTCCTTTGTGATTTCCTGCCTCCATTCATAGAGTTGCTCGTGGATGTTGATCTTGACCGGACAGACATCAGTACAAGATCCGCAAAGGGTGGAGGCAAATGGGAGCGAACTGTGTTTTTTCAAATCTAATCCCGGAGATAGGATGGAGCCTATCGGGCCGGGTACCACTGAACCATAGCTGTAGCCTCCGCTTCTACGATATATAGGACAGGTATTCATGCAGGCTCCACAACGTATGCATTTCAATGAGTTTTTGAATTTTTCACGTCCCAATTGAGTGGTTCGACCATTGTCCAACAAGACAATATGGATTTGCTTGCCTTGTGCTGGGGAGCGGAAATGTGAATTGTAATTGGTAATGGGTTGACCTGTGGCGGATCGTGCCAATAGGCGAAGAAAAACCCCAAGGTCTTTTCTTCTGGGGATGATTTTTTCTATGCCCATGCAGGCAATATGAACGTCAGCCAAATGAACACCCATATCGGCATTGCCTTCATTGGTGCAGACCACAAATTCTCCTGTTTCTGCCACACCGAAATTGACCCCTGTAATGGCGACTTTCGCTCCAAGGAATTTTTCCCTGAGATGAACCCTTGCAGCATGGGTGAGGTAAGTGGGGTCTTCGTTGCCTTTTTCGGTTTGTAGCTTTTCGTGGAAAATCTCTGATATATCCCTTTTCTTCAGATGAATGGCTGGAAGGACAATATGGCTAGGTGGTTGGTTAAGGAATTGCACAATGCGCTCACCCAGGTCTGTGTCCACTACCTCTACGCCATTTTCTTCCAAAAAAGGATTGAGATGGCATTCTTCTGTCAGGATGGATTTGCTTTTGACGATGGCCTTGCAACGGTGTTGTTGCAGGATGCTTAGGACAATTTGATTATGTTCTTCCGCATCTTTGGCCCAATGTATATGGATGTTGTTGGCTTTGGCCTTTTTTTCAAATTCAACAAGGTAACTGTCCAAATTGGACAGCACATTGTCTTTGATTTGGGAAGCAAGCTCCCTCAACTGCTCCCATTCGGGAATGCTCTTGCTGATGGTGTCACGCTTGTCCCGGACAAACCATAGCGTCTCATCATGCCATTTGGATTTGGCACTGTCTTCCAAAAATTCCGATGCTTTGGCAGGGTGGCTCATGAGATAGCTTCATTTAGTATTTCTGCGATGTGTTTGAATTGTAGTGGATGTTTGTTTCTACGAGCGATTCCTTCCAGGTGCATGATGCATGACATGTCTCCGCCTGTCAGAACTTCTACGCCATGGACTAAATGGTCTTCCAATCGGTCTTTTCCCATCTGTACAGAAAGTGCTTCTTCGGTGACTGCGAAAGTCCCCCCAAATCCGCAGCATTCGTCTTTCCGGGTCAGTTCCACCCATTCCAAACCCTCCAACTGCTCCAAAAGTTGTTTGCCTTTGCTAAAAAATGGCTCGTTACGTTCTGAACAGGACCCCAAGCGCAACCCCCGGTGGCCGTGACAGGAGGAGTGGAAACCAACTTTATGTGGGAAGGAACCTTTGATGTTTTCCACTTTGAGCACATCCGTCAAAAACTCCGTCAACTCAAAGGTTTTATCCTGAATGGCCTTTTGTTCCTTTTCCATTCCAGGTACGGCAGGGACATGTTCCTTGATGTGCAGTACACAACTTCCCGATGGTGCCACGACGTAGTCAAAATCGCGGAAGGTTTCCAAAAAGTGTTTCGTTGTCCCGACGGTTCCCCTTTCGTATCCTGCATTCGCCATGGGCTGCCCACAGCAAGTCTGTGCCATGGGGTAGGTGACTTTGCAACCCAATTTTTCCAGAAGTTCCATGGTGGCAATGGCTACCTTGGGGTAGAATTGGTCGACGTAGCAGGGGATGAATAATCCTATATTTTTATTGAAATTCATGATTCTCTAAGATACATATTATTGGTATTGATATTGGTGAATATTAGATATTCATTGATACCTGCCTGCCATCTTTTGGCAGGTTGGTTCTAGATCTTGGGTGTTATGATTGATTCTAGGGTTATTTTACCTGCCTCCCAGAGGCCAGGTATCCACTAGTATCATTTAGTATCTATCAATATCTTTTTTAATATCCACCAATATCATTTTGGTATCCATCAATATCTTTCTATCTATACCAAAATACTCATTCCGCATTTTTGGAATTTTGAATATCAAAAAATATCGGGGATTGATTATCCTGTGGTGTAAGGTATCTGTAAAAAAGAAAGCGCAGGCTATAATTAACCTGTGCTTTCCCTTAGTTGAATTCATTCAATACCTATCCATCCATGGATCACCCTTTTTCCAATTGCCACCTACTCCCATTTCAAACTGGATAAAGAAGTAAGGGAAATTGTCCAAAGGAGTTCTGCTAAAGTTGGAGAAATTTGATTCCCAAGTATAACCTTCATTGAAAGGTATCCTATAAGCAAATTTTAATCTGAATATGCCAGTAGCTTCTTGTTTGAGCCCTTGAACAGCCACCGAAAAACCGGCCAATAACCCGTCTGAAACATGATTGATGTTCACTGTGGTACTTGGGTTGGCCAGTATAGAACCGAAATCATTATCTGTAGATGGTTTGGAGAGAATTAAATTGGTTTCTGTCAAACCAAGTCCAACAAATGGCCCAATTGTCATATAATCCCATCTGAACAATATGTAATTCAGATTCAAGTTGAAATTGATTGGCCTTCTGAGTAATTCTGAACCCAGAGCTGGATTGCTTCTCAGTTGATTTCCAATCGCAAAATCAAAGCTAGGCTCAATCCTATTCCATCTATAGCTCATTCCCAATCCATAATTTAGGCTGCCTCTTGGGATGTAAGGATAACCGTTTTCAACCAAAAGTCGGTTGATATTACTATGGGAGGAAGTCATAAATGATGGCAAGACCAAGAATAGATTAAACCCCCTGTCCATATAAGGGCCATCTATGGCTGGTAAACCAAACATGCTTTGGCCCTTAACTGTAAATGCCAAAATAGACAAAGTAATTGTAAAAAGAAGTCTTTTCATTTTTCATCTAATCTATCAGTTTCAAAAATTACTTGAAAAATTTTTTTGAAAAAAAAATCAAGAAATTTTCACTCTTTTCAAATCCGGTTTATACTTTTTCAAAGGAAAAAGTGTGTTCAATCATACTTTTTTCTTTGAATAAATGTGGTAAACTTCATTTTTATGAAGGAATCGGATGAGGCTTGAATTCATAATTCAAATAAAAGGCCTACACAAAACCCTCAATTCTATCTCATTTAAAAAGTGGACAAAACTTCTTGAATTAAAACTATACAATTGGTAAATTGACTAAGAAATTGTCAATAAGGGAAAATCATGACTCATTTTCTGCTATAAAGAATCAAATAATTAAAATATGGTCAACCAATTTTTTGCACGTGCCAAGTTTTTTTGTTTGATAGTCCTCCTATCTGGATACTTCGCTTGTTCAGAAGAACCCAAATCCGACCTGATTCAAATCCCTGTTCCCGAGAAGTTTGATGATGAAATTTACCTTGAGGACATTGCCAAGTCGGTAGAAAGAATTCAGTTGGAAACGGTGGAGGGTGCCTTGCTCGGTTATATCAAAGAGGTCAAGCTACTTGATGATAAATTTTACGTTGGTGACAGCAAAATTTCAGTATTTAACAGGGAGGGTAAGTTTGTTGGTCGTTTTGGTAATCAAGGTAGTGGTCCGGGAGAATATGGCATCATAACTTCTATGACTCTGGATTCCGAGAAAGGTTTGGTCTATATAGCTTCTGGAAAGAAAATAATGGTTTACAACAAAGAAGGGGAATTTTTGGAGGAAAAGTCATTCCGAATGTTTGTCAATTATGTGGAGCTTATTAAGCAAACACCATTTATCATGACTGAGGAAATTGGAATTCCTGTAGATGATGGTTTTGCCAATCAGACCAATCTTATTGAACTGAATTCAGACTTGGACGTGTTGGATACCCTTCCTTTTCGAACAGTCTTGTTACATCAAGTCGAAATAGGTGGCTATCCATACAGGCACTATTTTTCAGATAATGGAGAAGGAGTATTTCTTTACAAATCAGTGCTTACTTCTGAAAATATGATCAGGGACACATTATACCGTTTTGTAGATAAGAAGTTTATCCCTTATCTAAGACTGAAATTTGAAAGGCCGCAGTCAATGAAGGAAAGCCCTATAAATGATAGGGGTTATCAGACATTGCTTTTGCATAATATCATGTATTCTGCCAATTATTTGATCGCAGAGTATACCATTGAATGGGAAAAGATGATGTTTTTGTATGATAAACGAAGTTCCAAAGGCTATAACCTCAATGGAGGCGTTTTGGATGAGGATGGAGAACCTTTAATACTATACCCGCTGGACTTGGCCAATGACATTTTTTATTTTGTCAAAAGTGTAGAATACCAAGATGCGACCATTGAAGAAGCAAATCCGGTGATTGGGGTAGTGCAGTTAAAGTGAACTATATGATTTTCTGCCAGAAGACAAAAGATCCTAGAAATCTGATTATTGAGATATTTATTGAAACCTGCCCTCCGAGAGGCGGGTTGGATATTTATAGATATTGGTATTGAAGAGGTTGTTAAAATAACTATGAACCTTTTCTTCAATTTAAAAAATATGCATAAACACATTTTTAAAGTTTGGATCGTTTTCATCATCATGATTTTTGGCTGTTCAACAGCCCAAAATGATGATGGCATCCTTTCGATTGAAATCCCTAAAAATGTCAGCACGGACATCTCTCTTTCTGAATTGTCCGATTCAATTGTCGTGATTCCATTGGAAACTCATCCACAGGCTTTGATTACTTCGATTAAGGATATCTTATTACTTGATGATTATTTGATTTTGTCGACAATAGATAGTCGGGTTTTGATTTTTGACCATGAGGGAAACTTTGTCCAGCCACTCGGGACAAAGGGAGATGGTCCCGGTGAATATAAATATGCGACAACATTAAGTATGGACCAGAATTCCGGAAAAATTTATGTGATCTCCATGAGAAAAATCCTGGTTTTTTCACGGGATTTCGAGTTTTTAGAGGAGAAAAATTTGAATCTTTTTATAGAGTATTTAAAGGTCATCGAGGATGATTTTTACGCAGTCAATCAGGAATATGGAAATGTGGTGGAAGCAGGGGTTGCCAATGAGACTTATCTTTACAAGCTAAGTGAATCGCTTGAGATTGTGGACACGTTGCCAATGAGAAAAGTAGTGATGGAGAAATTAACGGCTTCCAGGCTTGGGTATAGTGATTATATCAGTAAGATCGGTAATGATGTCTTTATCTATACACCAGTCACTACCAATGAATCCTATTTGCGGGATACCCTTTACTTATTGGAGGGAAAATCGTTGACCCCATTTGCCAAGTTGAATTTTCCAAAACCTCATATAGATGACCGGGGCTTCAAGGCATATTATATTGCCAATATGGTGCATTCAAACGCTTATATCAGTTCGCATTACTACCAAGGAAAAAGTGAAATCCACATGATGCTGCACCGCAAATCAGATGGTAAAACGCTCAATGTGAAAGGTGGCTTTTTAGACGAAGTAGGAGAGATTGTTATGTTACGGTCTTTGATTCCGGAAAGAGATCTTTTCTATTATGTAAAAACGGGACAGTTTATGGAAAATGGGAAAGAAGAAGCCAATCCGGTGATTGGAATTTTAAGGTTGAAGTGAGCTAATGGATTTGAGAATTAAATTCTTTTAGTGGATGCAACAAAATTCTATACCCCAACAAATTCCTCAAATTTCTTTCTATTGACCACTGCCGTCTGATGTTCCGGATAGGATTGGAGAAAAGATGCCGGAAATCTTACTTTCTGATCTTTCCATTTGAATTCAAAGGCATATAGGATACCGTCCGCCTCTTCGATGTAGTCAATTTCTGCTTTGTCATGGGTGCGCCAAAAGTAGGAGTTGACAAACTTTTGATTGTACGCATTTTGCTTTAATCTTTCAGAAATCAGGAAATTTTCCCACATAGCCCCTTTGTCCTGGCGAATTTCAGGAAGCGAAAAATTACTGATGAGGACATTGCGTATCCCGTTATCATAAAAGTAGTATTTCTTGCCCTTCTTGATTTCATTCCTTTGATTGCGACTAAATGCGGGGAGCTTGAAAATGACAAAGGCTTTTTCCAATAAGTCAAGGTATTTTTCTACAGTGGTTGTATCTATATTTCCTACGATTTGGGCCAATTCATGGTAACTAACTTCACTTCCAACCTGAAAAGCCAATGCCTTCAATAGTTTTTCGATATGGCTTGGTTTTCGGATGTTGTCTATTTGCAATACGTCTTTGTAAAGATAACTTTGGGCTATTTCTATCAAGATCTCCTTTTCATTCCCGGGATTGTTTACTACCTCAGGATAAAATCCATAAACCAACCTTGAGTCCAACAGTCTTTTGGCCTCAATCAGGGAGGTATGGTTTACTGTTTCTTTGAAGCTAATAGGGTAAAGATGAAAGGTTTTTTTCCTACCCGTTAATGGTTCAGCAGTTTGGTTTTGAAGATCAAAGGCCGAAGATCCTGTCGCGATGATCTGTATGTCAGGCCTATTGTCAAAAATGAGTTTAAGTTTTTTGCCGATTTCGGGAATCTGTTGCGCCTCATCTATGATGACCAATTTGTTGTTGGTCCCAATAAGCTGGATCAATTGGGTACTGGTGATCGCTGAAGTAAAGGCTTCCAAAATATCCGCTTCATCAGCATTGAACCAGATAGAAGGAACATTTATTTGTTTTACAATTTCTTTAAGAAGTGTTGTTTTTCCTACTTGTCTTGGTCCAAGCAGTAAAATGGTTTTACCTTTGAAGCAGGAAGATATGATTTTTTCGTCTAGAGTTCTGGTAATCATTGTTGCGAAATTGAAGATTGAAGATACTGAATTTTAAATCGTAATCGAAAAAATACGCCTAAATTTTCGATTATAATCTAAATATTACGCCTAAATTTTAGATTACGTTCTAAATAATACGCCTGATTTTTTGGATTTCACTCTTATTTTCTACCAATAAATCTGAAAAATTAACCTCGCCAAAAAATATCCTTCTATCCCCCGAAACAGATCCCATAAAAAATCTGATTTTTTGAAAAATAGTATTGATTTCCATCAAAGTTTCTGATACATGATATAAGCATTCGTCATTCCTAATTGCAAATGGTTAAAGGCTTCCGGAATTTCCCCAATGATTTTAAATCCCAATTTCTCCCACAACCTTACAGCTCCTTGATTACTTTTCACCACAATGTTAAACTGCATGGCTTGATAGCCAAGCCGCCTGGCTTCTACCAATGAGAATTCTCCCATTGCCATACCTACTCCTTTTCCCCTTGCAGATGGCAAGGTCAGATACCCGGCATTGGCGATGTGGGACCCCAAGTCAGGTTGATTGTCTTTGAGAAATAAAGTCCCGACCACTTCACCATTTATACAGGCAACATAGGTATGCTTGTCCGCTCCACACCAAAATGCCAACATCTTCTCCCTAGAACTGTCGGGACTAAATGCAATAGTGTCACCCCCATCGATTACCTGTCTGATGATTTCCCATATTTGGTTGTATTCTGTGGGTGCTGCTTTTCTGATTGCTATCATTTGCCTTAGTAAGCTTTAGTCCTATTTATCAAGGGTATAATTTTCATAAAATTTGCCAAAAAAAAATAATTTAAAGAAGCTTGAAACAAAATATATCTTTCCCTAAACATTTCTAAAAGTATAAAAAGTAAAAATATTCTTAGTTACCCCTCATATATCTACTTTATCCCGAATCGCCTTGCTCTCGGGATTTACGCTACAGCTTCGATCTCAACCCTAATTTTATAATACTCTTTGCCCGCAAGTTAGGCTCTATTGATCAAACTAAATCTCTTGTTATTAATGCATTGAATTGCTATCTTTCAATTATAACTTCCATAACTAGAAACACCAATCATGAAGAACATATATATTGCCTTAATTTTTATGGGGATCGGTATTTTGGTAAAACTATTCCCGAATTTAATTGCAGGTTATAGTACCCTGTCCCAGAGAGAAAAAGAAAATGTAAAGGAAAATGGCTTTCCTACTTTTATGATGTTTGGATTTTTTATCATGGGGGCAGTCATCATAGCTGGGTATTTCATAGCCATTTGGCTAGACAAACCAGCTTTAAATGACAGTTTGGGTATTTTTGTAACTTTAATAGGTGCGGTGGTTTTTGTGGTTGCCGGACAATGGTTTAGAAGATGAGTGTAATAATTAATATGATTATCCGAAATTATGCCACTAATCAATTAAACGAGAGTTTTTTTGTAAAGTGATACTAATAGATATTGGATACTTATTGATATTGGTTCGAAATCAGAGGTTAATTCTATAAATTAGATTCTACTGGTATTAAAGCGGATATACATAATAATTAATATTAGTTTTAACTATGATCTCAATATTATGAAAAAAGCAGTTTTAGTTATTTTAGGTCTTTTGTGTGGTTTTTCTTTAGCCGCTCAGACAGAAAAGGGAAAGTTTTTGGTAGGTGCAGGAACTACCTTGGGAATCAGTGATGGAAGTTACCTGATGAGTACAGCATTCACCTCTTCAACATTTGAGTTTGAAGATGGAACCACAATCACCAACAGGCAGACCAGTTTCATTTTTTCGCCCAAAGCAGGTTATTTTTTCTTTGACCATTTTGCTGCAGGGATTGACTTTGCTATATCCCACACCAATTCGACAAATACTACCACTTCAGACTTCAATATCGATTCTAAAATAAATTCCTTTGGGGCAGGGCCATTTGTTCGGTACTATATTCCGAAAGGGAAGATTTTGCCTTTTGCAGAACTCAGTTCCTTATTTGGCACAAGAAATCAGAAAGCAGAGGTCTTTGGTGCTGATTCTGAAACCAGATATTCGGTTTCCAGTATTGGCGGTGGGCTTGGAGTCGCTATCCTGCTGGGAGAAAAGAGTTCAGTGGACTTGGTCGCGAGTTATAATTCTACCAATCTTAAAGAACAGGAGGACAATTTTAAGAATACCCAAAATACCCTGGGTCTAAAGATTGGCTTTACAATTTTTCTTTAAATGAAGTGTAGTTGATCTTAAATATCAAATTCCATTATTATGAAAACAAATTTATGGAAAGTAATGATTGTTCTTTGGTCTTGTCTCTGGTTTATTTCTTGCACCAACGATGATTTGAATGGGGACATTTTATTGGAATGTGAAAGCATAGATCATATTAGTGATTTACCTTGGTTACAAGCAAAGTTTGAGGAAATTAAATTTGATTCATTAAGTGGAATCATTTTGTACCAATACAATTCCAGAGAGGTAATTGAAATTCAATCTTCATTGATGAGTTCTACCAACCAATCCCAGTATTACTGCGATGGAAACAAGCTGGATTTGGATGATCCTTCAGCATATCAGAGTTTTTTGACCAACCGGCTTGAGTTGAAAATTCTCCATGGCATTGATTTGTGGGGGAAATAGCCTTACGCGATAAATTTTCAGCTTGATGGGGCCGTATTTTTATTGAAAGCTAAAAAGCTCAAATCGCAAAATTAATATGAATTCTGCAGTTATTTTTTCCCGCAGATGATATTTAGAAGTTTAATTCACCAACATCCCTGCCCCCAGTGCCGTCCCTAACGCAAAGTCCGTAGTTTCAATGTTGATTCCGTGTAACTTGTTCCTTAACATTTCCACAAAAATCGGATTGGCATTGAAGCCGCCATCGATATAGAGTTTCTGGACATTGGTATCCTTTAAGACGAGGTTTAGGGATGCCACTTGCAGTTCAGTAAGTTCATGGATAAAACTGTAGTAGGCATCTTCAAAGTCGGTAAAACCTTTCCAATCCGTTTCATTGGCTTGTGCAATACCATAGACCTCAGGTTTCAGGTATTCAAACCTGAATCTTTTTTGGGTGATTGATTTGGCTTTTTGGAACCGGTTCTTTTTAAAAGCTAAAGCCTTATAATATCCTTTTTCAAGGCCAAAGAACGCATAGAGTTTTTCAATCTGCACTTTATGTTCCTCACCTATAAACAACCGACTTATTTTAATCGGTCTGCCTTCCTTATTAAGGAAATGCAGGCAATCCTGTCTCAATTCCTCCGTAGTCAGGGCAGAAGAATTGAATGGGTTGATGCTAATCGCCCAGGTACCTGTGGACAGCAGGGCAAAAGGTTGCTCATTGCTTTGAAGGTAGGACAATAAAGCGGCAGAGGAGTCATGCACTCCAACCCCAACACGCATACTATGTTTGTCAAAGGTCTTTGCGAAACTGGTAGTGGTATCCACCACCTCGGGAAGGATTTGGTTGATCCCTTCTTTGTTGACCCAATCATGATAGGTTCCTTTCCCAAAATCCCAAAGTCCGGTATGGCAACCTATACTCGTATATTCGGAAACTGCCTTTCCGGTAAATAGAAAAGACAGGTATTGGGGCAGATGTAAACTCCGATGGATTTTCTTGAATGTTTCGGGTTTGGCATATTTCAGCCAGTAAAGTTGTAGCCCTGAATTCAACATGGCCAAAGCAGGGGAGGAGGTTTCCCTGCTGAATTTTTCTTCAGGACCATATTTGGCATAAAACTGCCCCAATATTTCCTCGGGATATTCTTTCAGGTAATTGTACAAAGGTGCTACAGGATTGCCCATTTGGTCAATGTGTACAAAAGAGGCACCGTAGGTCGTGAAATTGAGTTTGGTGATCAGAAAACCTGGCAATGCCAGGGCCTCTTTGAGTGTTTGTTTGACCCATTTGGTCAGTGCTGCAATGGATTCACATGCTTCTCCATCCTCATCTTCAATAAAATCAAGCCTATGGTAGACTTTATAAACTTCCTTGAAGTCTTGGTCAAACAAAAAGAATTTTTTGTTGGTCCTTCCGATGTCGAATATGGCTGTTACCTTGATGGGCTCCATGTTATAGTCCGCTGGCTTTACTGTCTTTTCCTCTTTCTTTGATCTGGGACTCTCTCACTTTCAGACCCTTGTAGGTTTGGATAGGGGAAATGGCTCCTCCGCTTTGGCGGATGGATTCCCTTACCAAGGGCCTTAGGTCAGTGCGAAAAGCATCCTGTAATATTTCCTGCCCCTGACCTAAATCTTGTTCATCCTGCACTGCCTCCAGGGCTTTTCGATCCACTATCAAAGCCTGGGCATAAGCCAGCTTGATGGCTTCAACTGACTGCAGAAGGTCTTCCATCGGATCCTTTAAATTGTGGCTGGCATCAATCATCCAGGCCGGGGAAGGATTTGAAGTTTCTTCAAAACCCATCACCAGTTCATTGAAAATCAGGAAAAGTTGGTAAGGTTTGATACTGCCTACTGTCAGGTCATCATCTCCGTATTTGGAGTCATTGAAGTGAAAGCCACCCAGTTTGCCTTCTGTCATCAGGGTAGCCACAATCTGCTCGATATTGGTGTTGGGTAGATGATGCCCCAAGTCTACTAAGGTGTAAGCCTTATCTCCCAGTTTATTGGCCAACAAAAATGAGGTGCCCCAATCGGGTATTACAGTAGTGTAAAAATACGGCTCGTAAGGTTTGTACTCCAATAGCATATTCCAATCACCTGGAAGCGATTGGTAAATCTCTTGAAGGGATTCGTGGGTGTTTTGCAGGGCTTTGCGAAAACTGTGCTGACCAGGAAAAGAACTTCCATCTGCCAACCAAACTGTCAGGGCTTTGGAACCCAGTTTTTCTCCGATCTGTATCACCTCTTGATTGTGTGCTATAGCCAGTTCTCTGATACTTTTGTCAGAGTTGGCCAGAGACCCAAATTTATAAGAAAGTGATTGGTCAGTTTGATCCTGAAATGTATTGGAGTTGACCGCATCAAAACCAATTTCTACCTCAGCTGCAGCTTGCCTGATAGCCTCATAATCTTGGGGAATATCCCATGGAATATGCAGCGAGATCGAATCACTGGACCGGTTGAGGGCATGAAGAATCCCAACATCCTGGATTTTTTGGATCAGGGTGGAAGGTTCACCACCGCCCGAAAATCTGCCAAAACGAGTGCCTCCAGTTCCCAATGCCCAAGAGGGGATGGCAATCTGAAAGTCTCGTAATTTTTGGATTAAAGCTTCTACATTCAATCCTTTTTTCTCCAGATTTTCAGCAAGGAAGTTGAACTCCCGGGCATGGCTTACTTCCAACGGTTTGTTGGAGATTTGTATATGGTCGGTGGTTATTTTCATGGTATTGGGCCACAAAGGCGCTAAGGCACAAAGTGAGATTTGGTTTGGAATTGAATTTAAGGAATAATATTAATAAAGGCTTTTCCTTGTCATTTCGACCGTAGGGAGAAATCTGTCACCTCTGCTAAGGTAATTAAACTTCTCGCTTCACTCGAAGTGACAAGGACAGGTTTGTAGGGATCAGAATGACGGAGGACCAACTGTCATTCCCTTTCTGTAAATGCCAAATTTTAAAAACTCGAGATGACAAGGTAAAGTCTTTGATGAAATTGAATGTTTTTTCTTAAACAATCTATTCCTTTGTGCCTTCGAGTCTTTGTGGCAATTATTCTCTGCGCCTTACCTCACAAAAGCAGCGGCAACTCCTCCATCCACATTCAGTATGTTTCCAGTTGACTTTTTTAGCAACCCACCCACAAAAGCAAATACCCCGTTTGCAATATCTTCAGTACTGATGATTTCATTCAGCAATGTTCTTTTTGCGTAATGTGCGGGTAATTCTTCGACCGAAATACCATAAGCCTTGGCCCTTCCTTCAGCCCATTTGCCTTCCCAGATTTTGGATCCTTCGATCACAGCATCGGGATTGACCACATTGACGCGGATTTTGTCCGGTCCGAGTTCTGCAGCCAATAATCTTGACATGTGAACTTGAGCAGCTTTGGCAGTTCCATAGGCCACATTGTTTGGTCCGGAAACCAAAGCGTTTTTGGAAGCGATATTGATGATGTCACCCCCATGTCCTTGTGCTCTCAATACAGCGACCCCCGCTTGGGAGACCTTGAACTGGCCTTTGACCAATACATCATTGAGCAAGTCCCAATCTGCCTCGGTTGTGTCAGTCAAGGTTTTGCTGATGGCCAATCCGGCACAGTTGACGATGATGTCAACCCCGCCGAAGGCCAAACAGGCTGCTGCATAGGCTTGAGCAATAGTGTCATTATCCAGCACATCGAGTTTTACACCGATGGCGGTGTCTTTTCCAAAATCTTTTCGGGCTGTTTTCAACCTGTCCTCATCTATATCAGTCAGCACAACACAAGCACCCTCTGCGGCAAATTTATCAGCAATGGCTTTTCCAATCCCTCCGGCACTTCCTGTAATCAATGCGACTTTTCTAGAAAGTGATTTTTCCTTTGGCATCCTTTGGAGCTTGGCCTCTTCGAGCAACCAATATTCAATATCAAAAGCTTCCTGTAAAGGAAGTGAGACATATTCTGAAACCGCTTCTGCGCCGCGCATTACATTGATGGCATTGATGTAGAATTCGGAAGCTACCCGCGAGGTCTGTTTGTCTTTGGCATAAGAAAACATACCCACACCAGGCCAAAGGATAATGACCGGATTCGGATCCCGCATGGCCGGGCTGTTGCTTCGTTTATGTTTTTCGTAATAGTCTTTATATCCTTCCCTGTATTGTGCAAAAAGCTTTTCAATATGACTTTGCAAAGCATTCAGATTGGACAAATCCTGGTCTGCAGGGATGTCCAAAACCAGAGGAGCGATTTTTGTCCTAAGAAAATGGTCAGGACAGGAAGTACCCAAAGGGGCCAATTTATCCAAATCATTGGAATTGATAAACTGAAGTACGGTGTCGGAGTCGTTGAAAGTTCCAACCATGCGGTTGTAACTTGAGGCCAAACCTCTCAACAATGGGGCTATTTTGGCAGCTTGTTCAAGTCTCTTGTTTGGGTCTAACGATTGAATCTTATCACCACCAAAAACTGGTCTTTTCTTACCATAGTTTTCTTCCAGGTAAGAGGATGCTTTTTCAATTACTTCAAGGCTATTGATATAGCATTCGTAAGCCGTATCTCCCCAAGTAAAAAGGCCGTGTCCGCCCAGCATAATGCCACGGATTCCCGGATTGGCCTCCAAGGCATCCCTCAATTGTAGGCCTAAATCAAAGCCAGGTCTTTGCCAAGGAACCCAAGCAATTTGCCCGTCAAATAAATCTTTTGTGATTTTTTCACCATCCTTTGATGCTGCAATGGCTATCGCTGCATCTGGATGCAAATGGTCAATATGCTTGAAAGGCAAATAAGCATGCAAAGGAGTATCAATTGATGGAGCTTTTGAATCCAGATCATAGATACAATGATTGAAAAGCCCTACCATTTCATCTTCCTGCTCAATTCCTTTGTAGACGCCTTCCAGGGCACGTAGTTTGTCTACATATAGTCCAGCCAATCCAGATTTGGTCAAGGTGCCGATATCCCCACCTGAACCTTTGACCCACATTACTTCTACTTCTTTACCAGTCAAAGGATCTTTTTCCATCGTTTTACAAGAAGTATTTCCTCCGCCATAGTTGGTGATTCTCAAATCTGCTCCAAGGATATTGGATCGGTATATCAATAATTCGACTTGGTCATTTCCTAGGGATTTTGCTTTTTCTTCGTCCCATAGGTAGGAGACGTGGTTGAAGGTTTGAGTTGTTTCTTTCATGTGTTTATACTTGGTTTTTCGATGGTCATCTGCCTTTTCTTGTATCCAAATATAACCTTATTAAACCTTCATGCTGTCCTGTAGTATACTGTGTCCCGCATGGTGTTAGAAAGGATTTATTTGGTTTTGAAAATGAATTATACTAACGTTACTAACCCAAAAAATCCCATTCCATGAACCTGGATTTACCGATTGACGAAAACTCTAGTGTGCCCAAATATATCCAAGTGGTCAAAGCTATTAAGTCTTTGATTAGTGCGGAAATATTGCAGTATGGAGATAAAATCCCTTCTATCAACAGCTTAAGTACGGAATACTACCTTTCCAGAGATACAGTGGAAAAGGCCTATACAATTCTCAAAAAACAGGGGATAATTCAATCAGTCAGGGGGAAAGGGTATTACATTAGTCACAATTCGGACCTTTCCAAGTTTAGAATCTTGCTTTTATTCAATAAACTCAGCGCATATAAAAAGGAAATCTACAATTCTCTAGTGACTCAATTGGAGGACCGAGCGGAGATTGTTTTTCAGGTATACCATTGCGAATATGCCCTTTTTAAAAAAATCCTTGAGCAGCAAAAGGAAATTTTTGACTATTATATCATCATGCCTCATTTCAAAAAGGATTCTGAAGAAAAAGCATTGGATTTGATCAGAAAGTTACCCAAAGAAAAGCTTATTCTTCTGGATCAACAATTGGAAGAAATTGAAAGGAATTTTGGTAGTGTATATCAGGATTTCAAACAGGATATTTATCAGGCACTTACCCAATTGAAAACAAAATTATCAAAGTACCGAAAACTGATTTTAGTATTTCCTTTTCATGCAAATTATCCATATCCAGAAGATATTTTGTTGGGTTTTAAAAAATTTGCAGTGGAGGAAGGTTTTGAATTTCAAATCATCTCTGAAATTGGTCCGGATCTCAATTTAAAAGAAGAGGAAGCCTATGTGATTATTGAGGAAAGTGATTTGGTGAATTTGATCAAAAAAGCCAGACAGGCTACCAATCTTGAGATTGGAAAGAATTTAGGCATTCTTTCTTATAATGAAACCCCGCTTAAGGAGGTTCTGCAAAAGGGAATTACAGTAATGAGTACAGATTTTAGTGCGATGGGGAAACTCTGTGCAAAGATGATCCTGAATAAAGAGGGGAGAAATATCAAAAACGAATTTCAGGTAATTGTGAGGGAATCTTTATAAAAAACATCATACATTTTTATCACTAAGCATATTATCTTCTTTTTCTTGTCATTTAGTTACTTGTAAGCATTGTTCACAAACAGTTAATTGATTTGTGAATTGGTCCTTCTGGCAAAGCAGCGGTTATTTATAATATTTAAAGCAACCTACTGCCAGGAGGTTGCTTTAAATATTAATCAACTTTATTTTTCCCAATTTACACCTGTATCTTTCCAGCTTCTTGATGCTGCTGAATCAAGTACTGCTTGACATACTTTTTGGGTTTCGAAAGCATCCTGAAAGGTAGGTGCACAAGGGGCTCCAGTTTGTAAACTTAGGAAAAAATCAGCTGCCTGGTGAATAAATGAATGTTCATATCCAATGGAGGTTCCCGGTATCCACCATCTGTTCATATAAGGTTGTTCTCCTTCGGTAATATGAACTTTTCTCCACCCTCTTACCTGTGATTCATCTTTGTGTTCAAAAATTTCCAGCCAATTCATGTCGTGTAGGTCCCATCGAATGGAGGCATGTTCTCCATTGATTTCAAAGGTATATAATGCTTTATGTCCCCGTGCATATCTGGTAGCCTCAAAGAGGCCCAATGAACCATTATCGAAATGGCAATGGAAAAGGCATGCGTCATCAATACCCACTTTCTGCACTTTTCCACTTCCCTGATGGACCCTTTCCTTGATAAAAGTTTCTGTCATGGCGGAAACGTCCCTGATGCCCCCATTAATCCACATGGCGGTATCAATGCAATGAGCAAGTAAATCTCCTGTGACACCGGATCCTGCCGCATCCACGTCTAATCTCCAAAGCGCGTCGCCACCTTGCGGAAGATCAGGATTGATGGTCCAATCTTGAAGGAAATTGGCCCTGTAATGGAAGATTTTTCCCAATTTTCCTGAATCTATGAGTTGCTTGGCGAGGGTGACAGCTGGCATTCTCCTATAATTGTACCAGACTGTGTTTTTCACACCTGCTTTTTCTACAGCTTTGAGCATTGCCTCACCTTCTTCTAATGTTCTGGAAAGGGGTTTCTCACATAAAATCATTTTTCCAGATTCGGCAGCAGCAATAGCAATCTCAGCATGGGTATCATTAGGCGTGCAGATGTCCACAGCGTCAATATCGTCTCTTGCTATGAGTTTTTTCCAATCTGTCTCAAAGGAAGCATAACCCCATTGGTCTTTAAAAGCTTTGACTTTGTCTTCCCTCCGGGCGCAAACAGCTTGTAGGACTGGGGTGTATTCAAACTCAGGAAAAAAATCCGGTATTCTTTTGTAGGCATTGGTATGGATTCTCCCCATCAGACCAGTACCTATCAGTCCGATTCGTATTTGTTTTTTATTGCTCATGGTTAAATTTTAAATTTAAGATTTTAGACTTAAGATTTCAGACCTGCATTTTGGCAGGCAAACTTGATATATGAGACGAGATAAGTAGTTTTACCATTTTTCTTGGCTCTATTCTCAGGTACCCTAGGTGGGCTAAATTCCCCGATATTCATAGAGACAAGCTTTGGCTTCAGAACTTCATACTTCCAACTTCTGGCTTCCTACTAAATTTCCCATCCATGTGCATCACGCACCTTGATCAAAGCAGCAAGGATTTCATTCCAGGTTTCTTGCTTTTCCATGACAGCATTGGGAAACATGCAGCCATCCCAGCAAATGTGGTTCATGGCTTTGGTAAGGTTGCCCTTTTCATCCCTCAGCCAATAACCGGCGTCATGGGATATATCTAGTAGTCCGTTAGGGTCAGAGGCTTGACAATGACGTCCTGTTTTGTCATGGGAACCGGACCCAAAAACAGAACCATCATTTTGGGCAACGTGAAAATCAATGGTCCATGGGCGAAGTGCGTCGGTAACGGTCTTCAGGGCAGATTTGATGGCTTCTCTGTCATTATGGTCAAAATCCGCTGGAAGTATCCTATGCTCAGGGGCATTATATCCCATAGTGTATAGGAAAGTATGTGACATGTCGGCTTGAAAACCAATGTTTTTTCTATCGACCATTTCTAAGAGTTGCACCATATGTTTCCAGCTATGCATGCCTCCCCAGCAAATTTCACCTTCAGCAGCCAGTCTTTCTCCGAAGTCTGCTGCCACATCGCATGCTTCCTGAAATGTCTGGGCAATTATTTTGCTATTACCTACTGGATCTTTTGACCAGTCCGAAACTCCGGAAGCTGAATCGATTCGTACGATTCCATAGTCACGGACCCCTAGTTCATTCAGCCGCTTACCAATGGCGCAGGATTTCTTTACCATATCTACAAAAGTCTTTCTTTGTTCTGCACTACCCATAGCTGATCCTGCCCAAATGGGAGCTACAAGAGAGCCTATTTTTAGCTTGTATTTACTGACCTTATCGGCTAATTTTTTGATATCGTCATCTGACATGTCAATGTTGATATGCGGGTCAAGCAACCCAATATCTACACCGTCGAATTTCACGCCATTTACTTCGGCCGCAGCGGTCATTTCCAATAGAGTATCGAAAGGAATGACAGGTTCAGAATCAGGACCTTTGCCTACAATTCCAGGCCAGGTTGCATTATGAATTTTGGGAAAATTGTTTGTTGACATGGTTGTTTTTGGTTATTGAGTTATTAGTTAATTGGTAAAAGGCCTTCATTGTGATATTTGGATATTTAGATACTGGGATATTGGTCATGGAATTGACCATAATTTATACAAAAACCTTCCTTCTATATCCCTTCCTCCTTGACCCAATTCTAAAATCTACTATTGACACTTTTTGATTGTCTGATATCGTCCGTGCCGATGGCACTTTAGAAACTCACTTTTGATCTTTAACCCCGGCAATAAATTGCTGGGCTATTATTTCGGTCATGCCTGCGGCATTTTTGCGCAAGAAACACCTTGTTTTCACCCTATTCAACTCCTCTTGATTCTTGTCTCTTGAATCTATCGTCTCGTTTCTCGTTTCTCATTTCTATTTTTCTACTTCCAAATCCGGATTATTTGGTCCGAAGTGCTTCAACATGACGATAGGGTCTGTTTTGGAATGATTGCTTATGGTTACTCCAGCTTTAGCTGCTTTTTCTGAAACGAAGAACTCATCATAGGTGAGTTGTCCATAACGGATCAATGCTGGTGTTTCTACATCCCATACCCCCATTTTGCCATGACCCTGCATCATGATCATTCCGTAGGCAGCATTGTCTGTGATGGTGACGGTTTGACCAGGTAGGATGGTCAGTTCCTTGGCGCTGAAGTCATCAGACCGATAACAAATCCAATTCTCAAGGTATCCTTCAGCTTTCATCTTTTCTATTCCAGTGACTGGTTTCGGCGCCATAAACCTGGTTTCGAGAATGTTTGGGTTGGTGTTAAGTTCCCAATCGATCACTTCCACCAGCAAATCAAAATCACCTTTGCGGTCCTCGGGGGTGCCATTCCATAATAATTCTTCCGGTATAATGGCTTCATTCACTAATGATTGGTACATGGCAAAAATGTCAGATGCTTTTTGGGGTTCGTAAGTGCACAGACTTCCCGGCGCATGGAGCATACCAGGAGGCACATCCCATCCCGTTCCAGGTTCCAATTTAAAGGCCTGTGAAAAATTCGTGATTTTGTTATCTCCTTTATTGAAATTCAAGAGACATTCTTTGATCTGTTCTTTGGTAGTTCCTGGAGCGATACCAAAAAAAGTGTAAGGAAAATCTCCTCCATGATTATTGAGTTGTGGAGGGAAATAATAAGCTTCAGGTTTTCCTTTCTGTCCGGTCATTGCTGCATATTCATCACTGTGATGGATATGGTGGGGGAGAGGACCCATATTGTCAAAAAATTTAGAATACATGGGCCAGCTTTTGTATGTGTTCCAAATCCTTTCGCCGATAATTTCGCCCTGTAATTCTTCGATAGCATCTTTTAATAAAAACAGTTTTTCTTCTGAGCCATTTTGAAACACGATATGACTTAAACCTTCATTTTTTCCGGTCAAGGGGCCATTTTGGGCCGGAGTAGTAGAGGAAAGCCATCTTTCGTCAATGCCTCCTCTCTCACCTCCCAAAACATAATAATCATCTGGGTGCAATTTTATTCTTCTGCCGGGGACACAAAAAGACCTGGGTACCCATGCCGGGGCCAATCTTAGTATTCCCTCTCCTTGTTCTAATGCCTTTTTTGCCTCACTCATGTAGCTGGTTATTTTGGTTAATGGTTTGTTGTTTATTGATTTTAAAGACTTTTCAATTCAATATTTTTAAACATCACTTTCATTGGTGGGCCAACATGCACCTGTAGTCCTAATAGTCCTTTTGTTTCTCTGTTGATTTGATCTTTATCTGTGACTACGCTCATCAAAACCCCATTGACATAGTGTTTGAGAACATTTCCTTCTATGACGAGGTGCATTTGATTCCAGTCCTCTGAGCGAATAAGCATCCTCAAAGAATCCCGATCACCCAACTCTTCCGTCAGCTCAAGACCACGCCATGCATTTTTTTCGACAAAATCCCTGATTTCTCCTGGAGGTTCTTGTGGGTTAATGGTCGTCCCTTGACCTCTGTATGCAAGAGTTGTCCTTTTCCTTTCTTCATAATTCTGTCCGGTATAGGTGTTTTTGCCATCAATATCAGCTTGATAGCCTCTCAGTGCAAAAGGAATGTTTTCCAGTCTATCACTCCTATAGTTGATTCCGGAGTTCCCATCAATGGTGATTTTGAAATCAGTCTTCAGCTCAAAATTCTCAGGTTCTCCGCCTTTCCAAATCAAAAAGGTATTTGATTCTAAGTTAGATTCAGGAGTCAATTCGCCAACAAGAAATCCATCCTCAACCCTCCAAATGTCTGCATCTCCTTCCCATCCGTCAAGGGTTTTACCATCAAAAATGGACACAAACCCATTGTCCTCTGGAAGCTCAGCTTTGGAATAAGTTTCTTCTGAATCTTGGTTTTTCACACATCCAACAATTCCGATGAGAAGAGCAATGGATATGGTTTTAAAAGATTTGATCTTTTTCATAAAGTCAATTATTTGCTTTTTTCTCCAATCTTCGTTAATCCTGATAAACCTCATGACCAGGATTACCTCCTGAGATCAGGTAAGCCATCAGGTCTTTCAATTCTTCTTCATTGAGTCGGTTGATTAATCCAGGCATCATAACAGAAATATCTGAAAGTTTTTTGCCAGTCACCTCTTTTTTGGGAATTTCCCGGATGGTTTGGGGGTCAAAAGGGTTTTGTGAGATGTAGTATTTTTCCTTGTCTTCACTGGTCAGTTTTCCCAAAATGGAACTGCCATCAGATATGTAAAATATGGTAGCAGCATATTGGTCGCTGATTACAGCATTGGGGTTGATGGCCGATTCCAAAATGTCTTTTATAGAAAAGCGGGTGCCCAATTGTGTCAAATCTGGGCCTACTATACCTCCTTCTCCTTTCATGGTATGGCATGATTGACATAAGGTAGCAGCATACATGGCTTTACCTTGAACAAGATCTCTGCCTTTGAGATCATCCATTAAAGACAAAGCCTCCTCAACTTTCCAATTCCTTCCCGGTCCCTGTGGCTGAACATCTGAAACTACCAATTCATTTCCACTGCCTGATAGCAAGCCGGCACCTGACATTTCATTATATAAATCAAAATCAGAAGAGCTGACTTTATTCAAAGCCATTTTTCTTGCTCTGTCGATGAATCCCACATAACTCCTTCCGCCTTTGTATTGAAATGCATCATGAATCCAGGTGAAATACTCTTCTCTTAATTCCGGAGTCCAACCTACTTTGGCAGCACCTAAGACAGTGGCATAATACGATTGTTGTGCAGGAGGCACGTTGGCCAACATGTCCGCAATGTCAAGGCCATATTGTGGATTTCTTAAGATCAGGTCAGAGGAAGAAGTAAAAGCCTTTTGGTATTCCAAATCATCCTTGGCTGACCTAAGTTGAGCCACGATCTTTTCAACCGCTTCGGGAGCGTCTATATGGACTAGGACCTTACTCAAAGACCTGTCTAGATTGTTATCTCCAGATGGAAAACTGGGATTTAAAAGCCCTGCCAATTGATCCTTCATGGAATTGGAAGGCATACCCTGTCTGAATAGACTCAGTTCAACGGCCCTTACAAGATTCAATTGATCTGAAGAAGAAAGTTGCTTAAAATCCACGGACACGAGTGCTTCCAAAATTCTGGGTTGAAGATTTTTTTCTCCATGGCGGATAAGGGCAATCATAGATTGTATCAGTGTACTTGGCACTTTTTCATTTAGTGCCCTTTCTTGCCATTCTTTTACAGGTTGGTGCTCTAAAGCGATTCTGGCAGCATATTGAATAAATCTATCTTCATGATTCAGAAAAGACCAAGCTGTTTCTACAGCCCCTTCTCTTGGCCCACCGCTGTGGTATGTTTCCAGTGTTCTTCTTATCTGATGGGCTTCCGGTAAAGCTGATGCATTGCCGATGGATTGATCATCATCTGTTTTTCCAGTGTAATAAATCCTATATACATCAGATTCCAATCTTCTTCCGCCAGTCATAAAATACATGGCTCCATCAGGTCCAATAGCCCCGTCGGTAAGCGGGAGCGGTGAACCTGATAAAAATTCCTCTGCAGTAGCTGAATAAGTAGCTCCTGAAGGCTCCAGAAAAACAGCGTATATAATTCCAAAACTCCAATCAAAAGCAAAAAGGGCTTTTCTGTATTTTTCCGGGAAATCAGATCCTGTCCCAAACATTACATTGGTGGGCGAACCCTGACCAATATTCAATATTGCGGGTAAATTGTCAGGATATTCTGGAGACCACTTTTGATTTCCTGTTCTCCATCCAAATTCACTGCCACTGACGACATGACAAATCCGTGTAGGTCTGTACCAAGGCATACCAAAATCCCATTCCATGTCTGAATCATAGGTAAATAAATCACCGGCCTCGTTAAACGCTATATCATAAGCATTTCTAAAACCAGCACTGATTAATTCCCATTCTTTTCCTTCGGGGTCGATCTTGGCGATCCAGCCGCCAGGTGCCATCCGGTTGTTAGCATGGCCTCTTGGATCCTTGATCAGGGGAAAAATGTTGTCTTCTTCCCATACCCGGGGAAGTCTATAGGCATCCATTTCAGGTACATCCACATGATTTCCAGCCACTAGGTATATTGATTGTTTGTCAGGCGATAGCACCATACTGTGAGGACCGTGCTCACCTGGTTCTCCTTTTAGAGATTTAATCAAGGTGATTTTGTCATATTGATCATCCCCATTGGTATCCTGAAGACGGTAAAGCCCTGTGCCTTTATCAAAAGCTTCATTAGCATTGTGATTGACCATTACATACAGACTGTTGAACGCAAATAATACACCCTGAGCATAACCCATTCCCAGTTTTGATTCATCCGTCCCTACCTTGAGTTTTTCTACTTTTGGCTTGATTTCATCAGCACCTATTTCGGGGATCTCAAGTCTATAAAGTGCTCCATATTGGTCTGTTGCGATCATCCGACCTTTGTCGTCAAAAGTTACACCCACCCAGGAACCCTGTTCGTTTTCTCCAGGACTATACAAGTGCTCAGCTTCAAAGCCTGCCGGTAGTTTAAGTTTTGCTATTTTTGGATTGATAGCAGTGCTGTCTGCTTGCTTTTTTTCACATGAAAAAAGAAAGCTTAAAGTCAGCAAGAGGATAATTGGTTTTAAATTAAAGTTTTTGGGTAACATCGTTTTTAGGTTGTCTGGATATTGTTAGGTTGAATTTAGATGATTGTTCAGGTTTTCAATAGTTCATGTTCCACCTTGCCAATTCCATCTGGTGTAGTATAAAATGGCCTTTTTTCTATCATATAATGGGTGTCTGATGGAATTCCTAGAGCATGATAAATGGTTTGATGAATACTGTCTATTTTGATTGGTTTCTCTATTGTTTTACAAGGTCTTTCGTCAGCTGTTTTACCATATACATGTCCTCTTTTTATTCCTCCTCCAAACATCAGGATAGAACAACCATCAGTAAAATGCCTATGCATACCATAGTTTTTCATATCCTCTACGATTTCCGGAACATCTACCTGATCCAGAACTTTAAGATCAGGTCTCCCTTCGGTCAGCATATCCCTGCTGAATTCACTGGCAACAATCACTAGCGTCCTCTCCAGTCTGCCACTTTCATCCAAATCCTTGATCAATTGAGCAATAGGGGCATCTATTAATTTTTTCATGTCTTTCAATCTCGTATGGCCATTGTCATGGGTGTCCCAGCCAAAAAATGGCTCGTATTCGGTGGTGACACTGATAAACCTAGCTCCCTGTTCGGTCAATCTTTTTGCTAAAAGGCAGCCTAATCCAAATTTTCCCGTGTTATAAATATCATAACTTTCTTTGGGTTCCTGGCTTAAGTCAAAAGCTTTTGCTTCTG
Source organism: Mongoliibacter ruber (assembly GCF_003003005.1). Lineage (GTDB taxonomy): Bacteria > Bacteroidota > Bacteroidia > Cytophagales > Cyclobacteriaceae > Mongoliibacter > Mongoliibacter ruber. Next base: position 253,947 of record NZ_PVTR01000006.1, on the reverse strand, counting down.
GAGAATTCAAAAGGATATAAGCTTGCTCCATAGATCTTTTGAGAGATTCTTTCTGGTAATCGCTCCCATATTCTCCCATGGCACTTCCCTCTATTAAATTTTGGTAAAGTTGGTTTCTGGATTCAAAACGCTCCAATGACATGCCGACAGGAGGACGAACACTTTCCAGGCCTGATGTGGGATCGGGTATCAGAAACGGACCAAATTCAGAACCTAGAAAACCGGCACTGTGGAAAGCTTTAAGTTCTTCTCCTTCTCCAACAGTAAACCTTTGCCCTATATTGATAAAAGGAGGAATTACAGGGTTTAGTGCGCCTAATTCTTTGGCTATCCAAGACCCGATGTGAGGGACAACTACCGATTGGGGTGGTTCATAGCAGGTATGCCAATGATATTGATGTCTGGTATGTAGGATATGACCCAAATCTGCTGCTATGTAAGACCTTATCAATGTGCCTCGGTCCATGATTTTGCCGATAGATTCCAAGCCTTGGGAGAAATTTATGTCGTCTAGTATTGTGGGCACAGATGGGAAAGTAGAGAGTATTTCACTCGAGTTCATCCCTTTCCGGAAGGGTGTGTGTTTTTTTGGATCAAAGGTTTCTGTATGAGCCATTCCACCTGCCATAAAAAGCAATATGACAGTGTCTGCTGTTGAAGGAAGGCTGTGATTTGATTGACAGGATGATAGCAGCCCTGAAAAAGGAGCTCCCATTGCCATGGTTGCCATCGCAGCGGCACTTGTTTTCTTTAAAAAATCCCTCCTTTTCAACTGATGTATCATGTGGCTTTAGATGGTTGATTTTTCGTTTAGTAAATTATCTGAAATTCCGGAAGTAATAATACCGCCCAAAAAAAATCCTGAATTTGTTCTGTCGTTGGTGTTTCACCCAATGCTGCTTTGGCTATTTGCAATTCTTTCTGGGAAGGCTTTCTTAAGAGTATTTCCTTGTAAAATTCCTCTGAGATGATATCTCCTCGGACATGTTTTTCTTTCCAAAGAATGGCCCCTTTTTCAAGTACTTCGAACAGTTTTTCTCCGTTGGTCAATTCAAGGGCTTGGAGTAAGTTTGCCTGAGAATCTCTACTTGTAGCCACAATTTCCCTATTGGGTCTTCCAAGGGCGGTAAGGAATCCATTGTTGGCTACCAAAGAAGCCCGTACAAATCCTGGTTTGGCTTGCTCAATTTTAGCCAATTCAAAAGGGTTGTATTTTTGTTCTTGCTTATCAAATACAGGATGGATTACCTGACTAACAGCATCTGAAAACTGCTCTGCTGTCAACCTTCTTCTGGTCATTCCTGTAAATACGTAATCCTCAGATTGGAGTAAATCAGGGCTTTTTATTCCTGAAGAAGCCGACTGGTATATTTTGGAAGTGGCAATTTGGTGAATCAATGCTTTGACATCATAACCACTATCCACAAACTCAGAAGCCAACCAGTCCAATAAGTCTTGACTCCAAGGGAGATTGTCCATCTCGTCTACAGGTTCCACGATTCCCCTTCCCATCATTTGTTTCCAGATACGGTTGACTATGGTCCTGTACATTCTGCCATTGGCTGGCTGAACAAGGTTTTCAGAAAGTTGTCTGAGTTTCTCCGCTCGGGTACCCAGACTGTCAATTTCTCCCAACTCTTCCCAAAGAATTTTGGTGGAAGCAAATTCCCCGGTTGGCTGTTCACACCGACTCACCTCCAAAGTTGTATCAGCAAAAATATTGGCGAAAGCATAGGCCTGATCCAGTTTCCAATCTGAAATAAAACTATCATGACAGGAGGCACATTTGAGGTTAAGCCCCAATATTACCTGACCTACATTTTGTGCAGCCTGCATTTCTGTTCTTTGACTGGCATTGACAGTACCACGCCAGCGAATGCCTTCAATAAATCCTTTGGACTTTTCATCAGGATTGAGCAGCTCTTTGACAAAAACATCATAAGGTTTGTTTTTATGAAGGGATTGGTAGAGCCAATCTGTGATATTATACCTGCCGTTTGTAATGTATCCTGTTCCGGTATAATCATTTCTTAAAATATCATTCCAAAAGGTAAGCCAGTGCATGGCATAATCATCATTTCTATGCAGAAGGTCTTCGATGACTGCCAATCGTTTTTCCGGTATTTGTTCTTTTAAAAATTTTTCAGAGTCTTCTTGGGTAGGTATTAACCCAACAAGGTCAAAATATACCCTTCTTAGAAATGTTCTATCATCGATGCTTTGGGGCCATTCTAGACCTTTTTTTTGAAAATAATCATCTACAAATAAATCAACTGGATTTTCCAGTCCAATCGAGTTTTTGGGTAATTTGGGTTTTCTAGGCGCTAGCTCAGCTACCCTGTAAATACTTGGGATGCTTGCATTTTCCGGCCAGGGAGCTCCTTTTTCTACCCAAAGAGTGAGAATTGCAATTTCTTCATTACTTAGGGGCCTGCCTTTGGCGGGCATTATATCTTTATGGTTTTGTGGTAGTGTAATCCTTCTTATCAACTCACTTTCTTGAGGGCTCCCAACAAGGATAACCTCCCCTGATTCTCCTCCTTTAAATACATGATCTTTGGTATCTAACCTTAAATCTCCTTCGGTCTTAGCACCACTATGGCATTTGTAACAGTTATGCGCAAAAATGGTCCTTACTTCGCCGATTAATTTCAATTCAGCATCTGGACGAAGTAAACCTTCTTCCAAATCATAATGGGCCAAATCAAAATTTCCAGGTTGGTAGGGAGAATTATCCATATTCCAAGGTAAGGTACTGCTTAGGAAATCTTCTCCATGTGTCAGGGAAGCCCCTAAGTGTCCGGTGATCACAATACCCAAAGTGCTGACAAAAAGGATTATCCGATAGAATTTGATGTTCTGTTGTTTGTTTTTCAGTTCTATTCGGCTCCAAATCCAAAGTAAAAACAAACTAATTACCACAGTGGTAAAACCAAAAAGTTGGTGTTTTTCCAATAATTCTCCTGAAATATTCTCGTTAGTTGCAAGTTGCCATCCAAAAAATGCTGCAATTAATGCTGAAAGGGTACCCCCAAGAATAAGTGCGTTGATTCCAGGCCTGAGTTTGGAATCATATTTTCCAATAGTAAAAAGCTCCAGCAAAGCAGCAAAAATCAATAGTCCAATCGGAAAGTGGACCACCATTGGATGAAGTCTACCGAGGAATTGCCAAAACCAGAAATTTTCTAACATTATCGGTTATTTAAGTCCATTTTAGGGGGGAGGAGATAATTGATTAATTACTTAATAATCATAAGATTTCTGTAAATAACTATCCTGTACATACCTGTGCTGTTTCTATTCATCTATAAATTCTTTATTTGAAGGTTGAAATAAAATAGTGTTTAAGCTATAGCATTATATAGCATCAAGAGTCCTTACAGCTCTTTTTTTAACCCTTAGCCCTCAATGTCTTTTCGATTTAATGGTTTCTACTTAAATTCCAAAACCAATTGATTGCAGCTCATGCAGTATACTACAGGATGGGTCATATGAAGATTAAGAGCAATATTTAATGAATATGGCGTCGTCAATAGTGAAATTATACCAAAGCCTTACTTTCTAACCCAAAATAATGAAGAATACCTTCAGATACTCTGTAAACAGATTACTGACCATTCTGGTGAGCATTGTTATTTCCATCATTTTCTTTCAGTGCAGCCAAAGAGATACAATCGACTTTAGTAAAGAGAACCACATCATGCTTGTAGGGAATAATCTGGGATCAAGAATGATGAATTATGGACTTTTTGAAACGGAATTGCATGTCAGATATCCGGATAGTTTATTGTATATCCGCAACATGTGTGATGGAGGCAATACCCCAGGTTTCCGTCCTCATTCTGGCAGAGAATCTCCTTGGGCTTTTCCAGGAGCTGAAGAGTTTCAGACTGAGCTGGCCAATTTTTCGGACAGCCAAGGGCATTTTGAATCCCCGGATGAATGGTTAACCAGGCATAAGGCAGATATCATATTGGCATTTTTTGGATACAATGAGTCCTTCCAAGGAAAAGACGGGCTGGAAAATTTCAAAGCTGAGTTGGATGCATTTATCAAACACACACTTCACCAACAATATAACGGGAAGTATTCACCTAAACTAGCCATCATTTCACCTGTAGCTTTTGAAAATCTGTCTGCTTTGAAGGATTTACCAGATGGCAAAATGGAAAATGAAAATCTGGCACTTTACACAAAAGCGATTAAAGAAGTGTCAGAAAAGAATGAAGTTCTTTTCGTAGATGCTTTTGAACCTTCTAAAAAATGGTACGAATCATCTAAAGAACCTTTGACCATCGATGGTTCACAGATGAATGAGGAAGGATATAAAAAACTGGCTGTTTTATTGGCAGATGAAGTTTTTGGTAAAGTAAAAACACATGCTGAGGAGCATCGGCAATTGATTCATAAAATGGTCAATGAAAAAAACTGGATGTGGCACAGTGATTACAAATCGCCAAATGGTGTCCATGTGTATGGAAGACGTTATAAGCCTTTTGGGCCTGACAACTACCCTGCTGAATTGGAGAAAATTCGGCAGATGACTGAAATTAGAGATGAGGCTATATGGAAGGCTGCCAAAGGTGAGGAAATGGATTTGCTTGCTGCGGATAAAAATACAAGAGAGCTACCTCCCGTTCAGACCAATTTCAACCCCCAACAAAATGGGAGTTTGGAATATCTTTATGGAGAAGACGCCCTAAATACCTTGACTATTGCTGAAGGATATAAAATAGAGCTTTTTGCTTCTGAGGTTGAATTTCCGGATATGGCAAATCCTGTTCAGATGAGTTTTGACAATAAGGGACGGCTTTGGGTTGCCACTTGTCCAAGTTACCCGCATTACAAGCCTGGTGACAGTAAACCAAATGATAAAATCATTATTCTGGAAGATACAAATGGAGACGGCAAAGCAGACAAACAAACGATCTTTGCGGAAGGCCTTCATTTGCCTATGGGCTTTGAGATTGCCCCTGAAGGGGTGTATGTTTCACAAGGCACAAATTTAAAAATTTTGATAGATTCTGATGGTGATGACAAAGCGGATAAGGTTGAAATAATATTTAGCGGTTTCGATGACCATGATACCCATCATGTAATTTCGGCTTTTGCAGCAGATCCGTCTGGTGCCATTTATATGGGAGAGGGGGTGTTTTTGCATACAAATGTGGAAACCTCTTATGGACCTGTAAGGGCAACCAACGGGGGTTTTTACAGATTTAATCCTATCAGAAGTCATTTGGAAAGAACCGCACAACTGGCAATTCCAAATCCATGGGGTATAGCGTTTGATGATTGGGGTCAGAATTTCTATGCAGAAACTTCTGGTCCTGATGTGAGGTGGATGATGCCGGGTTCTGTTTTGCCAAGGTATGGGGAAGCCACTCATAAATCCGAGAACCTGATAGAAGAATCCCAAAGGGTGCGCCCAACTTCAGGATTGGAATTTGTGTCCAGCAGGCATTTTCCAGATGAAGTGCAAGGCGATATGTTGATTGCCAATACCATCGGATTTTTAGGTATGAAACAACATCAAATGATAGATGAAGGAACAGGTTTCACCACCAAGTTCAGACATGACATTGTAAAAGGGACAGATAGGAATTTCAGGCCAGTGGATATGGAATTTGCTCCTGATGGGTCTTTGTATTTTATCGACTGGCACAATGTCCTTATCGGTCACATGCAGCACAATGCAAGAGACCCACTTCGTGACCACGTACATGGCAGGGTTTACAGGATTACCTATCCCTCTAGACCTTTGGTAACTCCAGCCAAAATTGATAAGGCCAGTATCCCGGAACTATTGGGTAATTTGAAGCTGCCGGAATTCAGAACGCGGTATAGAACAAGAAGAGAATTGAGGGGAAGGAATGCTGATGAGGTTACATCAGCTATTAAAAAATGGACTACCAATCTGGATCAAAGTGATACCCAGTATGAACACTATTTGACAGAAGCATTGTGGGTGACTTGGGGATTGAATAAAGTCGATCAGGATTTGCTTCGACAATTACTTCAAGCCAAGGATTACAGGGCTAGGTCAGCTGCGGTGAGGGTATTGAGGTATACTGGCCATCAAGTCAAAGATCAGGATCAATTATTAATGGAGGCTGTTAAAGACGAACACGGTAGGGTAAGACTTGAAGCCATCGTAGCGGCATCCTGGCTACAGAGGGAGAAAGCTTTGCCTATTTTGTCTGAGGCTGAAAAAATGCCTTTGGATGGTTGGATGGTTCACGCCCACGAGGCTGCGGTTGCCCATATCAATGGCTTAACTGTCAGGGAGAAAAAAGAGGAAGCTATTAAATCCAATTTAGCAGGTGGAGACCTGGAGTTGTTTAACATCGGCAAAGAAATATACAATAGAGATGGATTTTGCGGTACCTGTCATCAACCTGATGGAAGGGGACTTTCGGCATCATTATTCCCCCCAATAGTTGGTACTTCATGGGTTTTAGGAAGTGAGGAACGGCTTATCAAATTGGTGTTAAAAGGTTTAATGGGGCCTATTGAAGTCTTGGGTAGGGAATATCCCGGTCAAGTACCCATGACACCTTATGAGGGAATGCTTAATGATAATGAGATTGCCGCGGTATTGACTTATGTGAGAAATTCCTTTGGTAATCAGGCCTCTGCTATCAGTCCTGAAAAAGTAAAAGAAGTAAGGGCTAAGGTGGCTGATAGGAAGGGGTTTTATTCACCGGCTGAGTTGTTGAAGGAACATCCTATGGAGAAATAATAATGATATATGCTTTGCGATATAAAATAGATATATGCCTTCGGCGATATAAGGATATACATAATTAAATGAGGGAAAAACCATGAAAAAATCAATCGTAACCTCTTTTATACTTTGCTTACTGACATTCATATCTGTAGCACAGACACCTGACCATCAGAAACTTTTAGAATTGGATCTTGACTGGGAAAAAGCACTTTTGGAGTCAAATATGGGGTTTTTGGAGAATCTGTTGGCTGAGGATTTTATATGGGTTCACAACCATGCCAGTCTGATTGACGGAAAGGAGGCTGTGATAGCCAGGGCAAAGCGGATTCAGGATGGAGAGACTGATAATACCAAGGGCAGAGTTTCCCGTGACCAAACTGTAGTGATTTTGGGAAAAACAGGAGTTGTAAGTGGATTTACGGTAGTGGACAGAGGACCAAGTCCGGTGACGTATCATTTTATGCGAACATATTCCAAAGTGAAAGGGAAGTATGTGCTCTTGGCCAATCATACCATGGCTGTTCCGGATGAGGAGTTGAAATGAAAAACCTGTTCTTACTGTAAATCCATGTTCGTGAAGACACGAACATGGGCGACTCTCCCACCATTAAAAAGGGTCTTGACTATCAATCCAAGTGTGCAAAGACTATTGCCAACCTTGGTAAAAAAATAATTGCAAAAAACTTAAAACATAAAATGAAAAACCTTCCATTCAAATTCGGCGCTGAAGTTTATACTTGGTATATGAACAACAACGGAGAGACCTATAAGGATCAATTGGGGCATATGATCGAGATCATTTCCAAAGCAGGTTTTACAGGAATTCAGCCTATTTTTTCATGGATGGGCAAACTTTCTGATCCGGTTTTGTTGGAGGAAAAACTTAAAGAACAAGGGATTGAATTGGCTGCTGTTGCACTGGCTTTGGACTGGAATGGGAAAGATGAGACAGAAGAAGAGCGGAAAGTAGCTGACAATGCCATTGATTTGCTCAAGAGATTTCCGGGTTCAGTGCTGTGTACTGTTCAGATTCCAACGGGTCGTCATGACTTGGTTCAAAGGAGAAAAAGCCTGACGGATATAGTGAACACTGTTTCCCGCAGGGCAAAGGAAAAAGGAGTCGAAAGTAGTTTCCATCCCAATTCCCCACATACCTCCATTACCAGAACAGAGGAAGATTATAAAGTGATTCTGGAAAGTTTAGATCTTTCCGTTACCGGTTGGTGTCCTGATGTGGGTCATATCATCAACGGAGGCATGGATCCTCTTGCCAAAATGAAGGAATACCAGTCTATTATCAACCATGTGCATTACAAAGACTGGGACGGAAATCCTGAGTTTACGCTGATGGGAAATGGAAAAGTGGATTTACTCGGAATTACCCAATGGCTCAAAGATATTGGGTTTGGAGGCTGGATTATCTGCGAGGATGAAGGTCAGGAAGCACTTGAAGACCCGGATTTTGTTACGCTACATGATGGGAAGTGGGTGAATAAGGTTTTGGTGCCGGGGCTGGTTTAGAAGCGAGAGGCGAGAGCCAAGAGCCAAGAACCTAGAAACAAGAGGCAAAAAGGGAGAGACAAGAACCAAGAACCAAGAACCAAGAGCCAAGAAAAAAGAACCAAGAGCCAAGAAAAAAGAACCAACACCTATAAAGCTGTTTGTATTCAGAAAAGTTAAAAGAATGAAAGAGACTTCTCCTTGTCATGTCGACGTCAGGAGACATCTGACTAGGTGTAAAAATCAAGAATCAAAGACTGCCCAGAGTATAGGAGAGATATTATATGGAGAAATGTGAGATGATTGATGTTTTTGAGGGACAAAACTTGGTTTGCCGTCATTCTAAGTGGAGAAAATTGGCATTTACAAAAGGGGAATGACATGAAGGTGGGCTACAGACCTCTCTCCCATCGGGATCGAAGTGACAAGGCAAAGTTATTATAGATTTAAATGTTATTAGTAGTACTCATCTCTTAATTTCGAATAAGGAATGATGAATTTCGAATATCGAAGTCTTTAGTTCTCAGACGCATTATTTGAATTAGATAAAAATATACAAAAACATGCCAACAATAAACACCAACGGAATCAACATCTACTTTGAAGAAAGAGGCTCAGGAGAACCTTTGCTCTTGATTATGGGAATCACTGCACCGGGATCAGTTTGGGAGAAGCATGTAGACCATTGGGCAAAATCCTTTCGCTGTATTTTGGTAGACAACAGGGGAGTTGGGAAATCCGATAAACCTGCTGGGCCCTATACTTCTCTTCAGATGGCACAGGATTGCATAGAGGTTTTGGATCACCTTGGTTTGGGGGTTGTAAAGGTGGTGGGCGTCTCAATGGGTAGTATCATCGCCCAACAGTTGGCAATTCATTTTTCAAGCAGGATTAAAGCGTTGGTGCTGATGTGTCCTTGGGCTCGATGTGACAATACGGCTAAAGCTATTTTTCAACACATGAAAGTATGCAAGGCTGAAACCTGAGGAATTCAGCCTTTACATTCAATTGTTGATTTTTTCCAAACGCTCTTGGGATAATAAGGATATTCATGCCGGTCTGCTAGAAGACCGTAAAAATGCAGCCTTGGATCCCAATCCCCAGCCATTGATCGGTCTGGAAGCTCAAGCAGAAGCTTGTATGGGACATTCTGTGCTTGAGGAGTTAAATGAAATTACTTGTCCGACTTTTGTTTTAGGTGGAGAGGAAGATGTCTTTACACCTCTGTGGATGACCAAGGAAGTTGCCGCAGCCATCACCAATTCCAAATTACATATCTACCCGGAAAGCGGTCATGCTTTTCATTGGGAAAACCTGGAGGATTTTAATGAGAGAGTGAGGGATTGGTTGGAAAGTCAGGGTTGATCATGTTTTGAATTTAAAGCCCATGCTTTTCTCCCATTTCCTTTATAAACTTATATCCATTTTCTGCCATCTCCCATGGTTCTGAAAACTGTCTCCAGACCCCTATAGAATTGGCGAAATCCGGATCGTTACGGGTAAAACCCTCAATGGTCAACCAGCCTTTGTACTTGATGGCAGCCAGAGCGGCAAAAGTTTCGTCCCAAGGAATATGCCCTGATCCGGGTGTCCCTCTATCATTTTCACTGATATGAAAGTGGGAAAGGTAGGGTGCTATCTTGCGTATGGCATCTCCCATTTTCTTTTCCTCCATATTCGCATGGTGGGTATCAAACATGGCCTTCACATTGGGATGATTAGTGTTTTTCAACAAATGGGAAAGTTGTTCCATGGTATTGCAAAGGTAGCATTCAAACCGGTTGAGGGCTTCTGGAGTCAATAAGATACCAGCCTCTTTAGCATAATCACCTGCTTGGTGGAGGATTTCTGCACTTCGGGCATATTCAATATCCTGTGGGGCAGCCTTTGAAAAAGTGGCAAATGCCGAATGAAAAGGACCACACAAAACCTGCGACCCAAGGTCGTGGGAACGGTCTATAATCCATTTGATTTTTTCTAGGCCTTTTTGGCGAATGTCAAGTTCGGGACTGACCAGGTTTTCCTCAGGGCTAAGCACGCATACAGTAGTGACTTCCAGTCCGATATTTTCGCAATGCTTTCCGATGCGCTTATAAGCTGCTACATCATCTGAGCCGACAAAAAATTCAGCCCCATCATAGCCGATCTTTTTCAGTCTGTCCAAGATTGGTTTGAGGTCCTCTGACATGCTTGCCGACCAAGCCAAGACATTGAATCCGATTTTGTTCATTGTTGTTTTTGGTTTGTTAATTTTTTATATATTCCGATACCCTTAGTTTTTGTCATCTGGAGTAATTAAAATTAGCCATTTACAGAAAGGGAATGACAGTTGGTGAACGTCATCCTGAACGTAGTGAAGGATCTCCTACTGTCAAAGGACGGAGACTCTTCGCTTCACTCAGTGTGACTTACCCTACAAACCCGTCATTGGTAGACACGAAGGATTTCAAGTGGAACCATTTATGGATAGATCTATCATTTCCTGCACCTTTAGAGATGCTTCTCCCAATGGCTATCGGGAGAAGCATGATGAGTATATTCTTCATTTCGAGTTCTTGCCATCCCGAGGCAAGAGGGATCTCTTGGGGTTCTATTTCTGTTAAAATCTATCATTTATTGGCTTTCCCCGAATCGGGATCAGCATGACGCAGTTCTCCTTTAAATCACTTAAAATCTTCCACTTTCATTCCTTCACGGAAAGTTCCGAAACCGAACATAGACGGTTCATATTTGCCTACTATCGATACATTCATATCCTCTGTAATTTTCTCTGGCATATCCAGTCCCCAGAAAACAGCATTTACGATAAGTTTTCTCAAATCAGCATTGATCAGGTCTACCGAAGCTCCCATTGTAGTGGTGAAAACTCTTCCCTTTTTACCGCCGTCAATCTGGTAATCTTTGGTCCAGGCCATAGGCATGATAGACTTCTCCCAGTTAATAGGAGATTCTGGTGTCATTCCCGAAGTAGGTACACCATAAATCAACACCTCTGCTTCTTTAGGAAGATTCTTTACCGTATAAACGTCAGAGGCTACCCAGATATCTTTAATTCCTCTCAGGATGGGATGCTTTTCTTGTTGGGAAAGTCCATCTATCAGCGCTCTGGCCCCTTCTGTACCATGGTCACCATGATGGGCGACCCATGTTTCTCCAAGAATTTTCTGTCCGAAACCACCTTCCCAACCTGCTTCTTTACCCATCCAATGATATTTTGCGTAAGGGCTGTTTTTGTTTTTTTCATAATGAAAGGCATGAGTAGCAGTTCGCAAACCTATAATGGGCTTTCCTGCCATAAGGTAATTGTGGAAAAATCGGGTTTGCTCATCTGGCAATTCTCTAAATCTGGTAAGCAAAATCATTAAATCAGCAGTTTCAAGATTTTCCAAACCAGGAATGTTATTCTGATAGGAGGGGATAATATGGCCTGTTTCAGGATCTATAGGAAATAGGACAGTGCAGGTAAATCCATAATGTTGGGAAAGTAGTTTGGCAAGCATGGGCATGCCTTCCTCTGAACGGTATTCATCATCACCGCTGATCAAGACAATATGTTTATCTTTTCCTGGACCTGATAAGCCTACAAATCGTAACCACGTCACTCCTTCCTGTGCAATGCAATTGAACCCAATCAAAGCAAAAAGGGATAAACTGAGTAAGGGTTTGACCAGGAGAAAAATGAGTTTCTGTAAATATTTTGGTTGATGGGTGGGAATGTCCTTCATATTTTAAAAAGGCTGTTGTAAATAATATTTTTCCAATTATTTTTAAAAGCTAGATAATAAAAATATTTTGTACCAATAATTTCCTTAAAAATTTCTAAAACCATTACTTTAATTTCAAACTGCCAAATTATTAATTCCTCAAAACGTAATTTAAGCTTAGACTTCTGATTTGTGGGCACCGACATCAAGTACAATCAAAGATACATTTGGTTAATTAGTTTGACCGCTGCCCTGGGTGGGTTTCTATTCGGGTATGATTGGGTAGTCATCGGAGGTGCTAAGCCTTTCTATGAGCCCTATTTTAACATCACGCTTCCTAGCCAACAGGGTTGGGGAACAAGTTCTGCCTTAATTGGCTGCATGATAGGTGCAACATTATGCATTTGGCTTAGCGACAAGTTAGGTAGGAAAAAACTTTTGATTTTTTCCGGTTTACTTTTTTCTATCTCTGCGCTTGGCACGGCATGGTCAGACAGTTTTTGGTGGTTTAATTTTCATAGGATAATGGGAGGTGTGGCAATGGGTATAGCACTCAACCTTTCCCCGCTTTACATAGCTGAGATTGCCCCTCCGGAAAAGAGAGGCATGCTGGTTACTTTCAACCAGTTGTTGGTGATGATTGGGGTTTTATTGGCCCAAGTGATCAACTGGCAGATTTCTTTGATTGATAAAGAGCTACCGGATAGTGCTACATTTGATCAGATAGCGTCAAGTTGGGCTGGCAATTATGCTTGGAGGTGGATGTTTGCAGCAGAGTTTATTCCAGCCTTCTTCTTTTTTGTCCTGATGTTTTTTGTACCTGAAAGTGCCAGGTGGTTGGTAAAGAACAAAGAAGTCCAAAAAGCCAAAAAAGTATTGACCAAGATAGGTGGAGAGTTTTATGCAGAATTATCAATTTCTGAAATAAATACCACCCTTTCAAAGGAAAAACTTTCACGGGTAAATTTTAAGGACTTGTTCCATAAAAACATCCTGAAAATCATCGGTATTGGCGTGTTTCTTTCCTTTCTACAACAATGGAGCGGGGTAAATGTGGTCATTTACTATGCGGCTGATATTTTTCAGGCTGCGGGTTATAGCCTTAAGCAAATGATGTTAAATATTGTGGTCGTAGGTTCTGTCATGGTGCTCTCAGTATTCATTACCATTTTTACCGTTGATAAATTTGGAAGAAAGAAGTTATTATTGATAGGGACATCTTCCATGGCTTTTTTGTACCTATTGATTGGGCTGACCTTTTATCATGAGATAGGGGGTTTTGTGGTGGTGTTTTTAGTATTGGCCAATGTGATGTTTTATTCTTTCACCCTGGCTCCTTTGCTTTGGGTGGTGCTGTCAGAAATTTTTCCGGCAAGAGTGAGAGGAGCGGCAATGTCTATTGCAGCTTTAGCACATTGGGTAGGTAATTTCACCTTGATCTTCAGTTTTCCAACCATCAAGGAAAGCTTGGGATGGGCCAATAATTTTTGGCTATATGGTTTAATTTGCTTGCTTGGGTTTGTTGTTTTGAAAATGGTCTTGCCAGAAACCAAAGGTAAAACGCTTGAAGCGATTGAAAAGCAGTTTATTCGTAAATGAAGATAAATCTGTGTTGGTTTTTACGGAGTGTTGCAGATTTAACAGGGATTTCTCTATTGTTTCATTTGCTGTTTACAGGATAACACAGGATACCTTTCCAAAAGGATTTTTTGTATTTTTCAACTCAATCCCAATTCAACCTATGGAAAAAGCCATTATGCAGGAGGTATCAAATACTTCCGGTGAATTTGAACGCCAACCTGTCCCTTCCAGTCATCATAAAAGCTGGAAAAGATTTCTTGGCATGTATGCGGGGGAGCATGCAGCGGGGACAGAGTTTGTAATTGGCCCCTTGTTTCTGACAGCGGGAGTTTCTGCTTTTGACCTGATTGTTGGATTGCTTTTGGGGAATTTTTTGGCTGTACTGACTTGGAGGTATGTGACCACGCCTATTGCAACAGCCGAGCGGTTGACGCTATATTATAAATTGGAAAAAATCGCAGGTAAGAAACTGGTGACAGGTTACAACCTGGCCAATGGACTGCTATTCTGTTTTTTGGCTGGAGCCATGATTACCGTATCTGCCACAGCGGTGGGGATTCCCTTTGATATGCCCATGCCCGCTTTGACCGATACGATTCCAACAAGTATGTCCTGGGTCCTGGTAGTGTTGGGAGTAGGTGCAGTAATCTCGGTAGTCGCCGCCAGAGGGTATGATACGGTGGCGAAATTTTCCAATTGGGCTGCTCCATTTATGATTGCGGTTTTTCTCATAGCGGGAATTGTAGCAGCCAGTCGGTTGGGAGTAGATTCTTGGAGTAGTCTTTGGGCTGTATGGGGGGAAGGTTCAGAGCCTTTTCCAGGGCAGATCAAATTCACTTTCTGGCATGTCCTTTTTTTTGCCTGGTTTTGTAATGCTGCCATGCATTTGGGGATGTCTGACCTTTCCGTTTTGCGTTATGCAGATAAAAATTCAGTAGGATGGACGACAGCAGCAGGTATGTATGTAGGTCATTTTATGGCTTGGATTTCGGCGTGTTTGATGTTTGCACTTTACTTAAAGAGCCCAGAGGCTGCGGCCATTATTGCAAGTGGAGGAGTTCCTCCAGTTGCCCCCGGTCCCTTGGCTTATGAAGTGGTAGGTGTGGCAGGTTTGCTCTGTGTTTTAGTGGCAGGATGGACTACAGCCAACCCAACCATTTACCGGGCTGGGTTGGCTTTTCAGGCCATTTTTCCTAAAAGCTCAACAGTCAAGGTAACTTTGGTTACTGGTGGGATTGCAACCATAGCAGGCTTATTTCCCGCCTTTGCCATGAAATTACTTGATTTTGTAGCAGTGTATGGTTTTATATTGGCACCGGTCGGTGCAGTGATTTTCTTTGAGCACTATTTGGCAGAAAAATTTGGGTTGAAAAAAAATTATGCAGCTTTATTTAAGGTTCAATTCAATTGGGCCGTATTGTTGGCTTGGTTGATTCCGATGGCAGTCTTCTTTGGATTGGCTTGGTACTATGGGGTGTTTTTGTCCTTTTTTACCCTTCCGGCATGGCTTGCCTGTGGTGTTTTATATTTATTGATCAGCAAAGTATTTCAGAAAAATTGAATTCGAATTACCTAATAGGGTTTCCGTCTCTAATTTGAAATACTAATACATATTCAAGTAAAAGTCTCAAATCTTCTTTTCTTCCAAAGAGAATCAAAGACGGGATATATCTTCCAATTGCTATCCAACCTGAAGCCCATGAAAATGAAATTTACCTTTATGACCCTCCAGTGGTTTTAGGGGCTTTGGGTATATTGTCACTAGCTGGTATAGTGAATCCCGAAATCATGAACCAAAACCTGAACAAAATCCCAAAAATTATGGAGTTGGGATACTACCTGAGGTTGGGATTAGCACATTATTTATTTTTGTACAAAATATTTTGCTTTCTTGTCATATATCCTCTGAATTTTGACACTAATGGGTGTATATGAAGCCAAACCAACTGGAAAACGTTATCAAAGAACTGCATGCAGAAGCCTATATCTGGGCCAGACAGTGCTGTAATTTTGATGCGTGCCTGGCGGAGGATATTCTCCAACAGGTCTACTTGAAGATTCTGGAAGGTAAAGCCAGATTTAATGGACAGTCCAGTACCAAGACATGGTTGTTTGCAGTGATTCGCTATACTGCAATCGAAAACTTCAAAAAAGAAAACCACTTATTTCCTTTGGAAGAAAGTATGGATTTGATAATTGAAGAGGAGCCGGAAGAAACAGTTGGTAGTCATGAAAAATTAATCCAAATGCTTCCTGAAAAACAGAGAGAGGTAATGCTATTGGTGTTTTACCATGGCTTGACATTGGAAAAATCTGCTGAAGTAATGGGGATTCACATCGGTACAGTGAGGACCCATTACGACAGGGCTAAGAAAAACCTTAAAACATTGATTCTAAATAAAAAAGCTCATGAACAAGCGGGATAATATAGAAGAAAAGGAGTTGGAGCTGTTTTTTTCAGAATGGAAAGAAAAAGACAAAAGGCTTGAAATCCCTGAGTTTAAATATAAAAGGAAAACCAATTCAAACATTTGGAAATGGCTACCTGTGGGCATTGCCGCTGCATTCTTGATGGGGTTTTGGCTGATGACTTCCAATGAAACTGAATATGCACTTGAAAGTGATATGGTCATCATCACCCTTGTGGAAGATGAAAATCAGGAACAGCGTTTTGTCATCGAAACCAAATCCAGCTTGGATGTTTGGGAAGCTCCCAGCAGTTCATTATTGACGGAATTTTAAACCAACTATTATATACCATGAAAAAATTGCTCTCAATTTGTCTCTTTCTGATCATTGCCCAAGGCAATGCCCAGGATTTGTTTCAGGAATCCCTTTACTCTGCGGATTTGGTGATGAAAAACAGAGATAAGATTTCTCTGACAGACCAACAGGCTGAAAAAATTAAAAATATCCATAGTCAAAATGCTGGAGATTTCAGTACACTCAAATGGGATCTGGAAAACGCCAATTCCAAACTGAAAACTATGCTGTCAGCCAAAAAAATAGAACAGGAAGCTGTTCAAAAACAAATGGATCTCGTGCTTTCTTTGGAAAACCAACTGAAAAAAAAGCAGCTTACTACTTTGGTGGCAATCAAAAATGAACTTACCGAAAGTCAGCAAATAGAATTAAATCAGGTGAAAGGTTCAGTGACTCGCTTAAGAGGTGTCACAGGCGTCCAAGGACTTAATGGTTATAGTTTTGGAGACGGAAAAAAAGGGGTTGTATCTGTGACTACTTCAGGTGTAGCGCAACCAATTTATATCATCAAGCAAGACGGGAAGAAGAAGAAGGTTTTTAGCGTCAGCGATATAGACCCCAATTCCATAGAAAGCATGCAGGTATTGAAAGGTTCTACTGCTGTTGATGAATATGGTGAAGAGGGTAAAAACGGCGTAATTATCATGACCCTGAAAAAAGGAACTGATTTTAACTTTGAAGAATAAGAAAATCCCGGTGATTGCCGGGCTTTTTTGAGTGTAGGTTGTGTTAAAACTTTAAGCGCTTGCAAACTGATTGCAACCAAAATTAGCACCAGTGATAAATTCTATATTTTTGGTGTTAGGATCCAAGGGTTTTCCATCATTCAAAACCGGAATGATATAATCAGGGTCCATTTTCGATTCGACGTGACTCAATTTATTGCACTCTCCGTAATTTTCTTTTTTGGCAACGATTGGCGCCTGAGGCTCCCAATAATTGCAATTCGAACATACTTGTTTCATGGTTGTTTACTTTTGGTTTTCCTATAGTTATACCCGTGTAGGATGATATTGTTACAGTAATATACTGATAAACAATAATTTAAAATTAAACTAAATTAAGTTTGTCGTTTTTGTTTAACCTTGACCTGGGATAAATATTATAATTGCAAAAACCACTTACTGAAACCTTCCCAAAAGGAAAACCTGTAAAAGGTAAAGACTGAAATATGGTAAAGCATTAAAATCCCGAGTACAATAAGAAAAGCATCTTTTCGACCCGTTTTTTTATAATCCCAAATCGCCAAGACTATCACCAATAGGTCTGCGAGTAGAAAACCATAAAAAGGAACAACAGGACCACCATCTATGGTAGGGGCGTAAGGAACCAAAGGTTTTAAGTAATTGAAAATAATCCGATCGGTAATGGGTGTGAACATGGGGAAAATGGTGCAGAACATATACCTACCATGTAGTTGGGGGCTTTTTCTATTCCAGATTCCCATAGTATAAATGGCTATAAGCGCTACAGTGGCATTAAACATCAAGGCCAATTGATATAGGCTGCGCATATCTGATGAATTCGTATCGGATAGGCTATGGTGAGTAATCAGAAATGTGGAAAGAATCATTATAGGGAAAACTATAAAAGAAGCCCTTCCCATGTATCGGTGAATTTGGTTTTTTTTGTATCGAATCAGCAGGGCTTGTGACACGAGCATCAAGCACCAAATACTCATGCTGATCCCATGAAAATGCTGAAAAAAGTCATGTCCTTTTTCCAATACAGAAAAATAGGAACGCCAAAATCCAAATAATGCGAAAGCTGAGAAAATAGCCAACCAAAATCCGCTTCTACGAAAGATAAATTTTTGCATTGCCTTCTCAAGTGATCCCCTAAAATAAGAAAAAGCCTCGCAATTCATATTTGCAAGGCTTTTTAAGCGTGTCTTCAATCCTAGAATTCACATATTATAGGTTTGATGCTACTGTCCAATATCCCTTTTTGGAGCGGTAACATTCTGGCAGATTGGTTTTCTTGCCTTGGGATGAAGAGTCCATTCTCGTATACAGCATTCATTCTTTCCCTTTGGTCAAAGGTGAAATGATCCACATCTATCACATAATCCATGAAATTGGTAGAAATGAAATTTTCCCCAAGACAACTTGTTCTGTTATTGTTGAAAACTTGAACGGGGCTGAGACCGCTCAAACTGTGAGGGTTGGTGTCATCTACAAAATCACCGGAATTGCAGTCGTTAAAAGTGTGATAAAGTCCAAGATAATGACCCATTTCGTGCCCAAGCACATACGGGTTTGGATTACTTTGTTCTATGGCAAATCGGTAATCCAACGAAATGGAATAAGGGTAGTTGATAGTAGGTTCAGCATCTGAATTGACTGCTAAGCCTGGGACTGCTGGCTGACTTAAAGTAGGCAAGTAGGCATAGCCAGCTGCAAAACCAATGTTTTCTATAAATACATTGATGTAGCGGTTAGGGTCCCACATTTCGTCAAACTTTGTCTGCAAGTACTCTGGGCTATCATCAGAAAAATCCGACGAAACCTCGATTCTATTATATCCTATCGTTGAAAGTGTATTGCCTTCCGGATCTCTGTCTGCAAGTCTAAACCTGAAATAACCATTCACTGCATTGACATTGCTTCGGAAGCTTGTTCTGGTTGCATTAGAAAAATTTGCATTCAGTTTATTGATTTCAGCATTCATCTGGGCTGCATTGATATTTGGGCCATTTGAGAATACATGAAAAATGATAGGCATTTCCTTTATAGGGTAAACGATATCTTCTCTGGACTCGATTTTTAGCGTATTGCTTTCTACACCGAATATTTTCGCAACCACGTCTAAGGATCCGGTTTCTCTAATCCTGATATTGTCCAATCTGTTTAATGACTGATTGCCCAATTGGATTTCCAGGTTTCTAAATATCTGATCCTCCAACCCGGTGATTTCACCCTCTGGACCAAAGACTTTCACTGTGAAATCCAGGGTGTTGTTTTCTGCTACTGCAAAGCTATTTCTGGTTTCATTGGAATAGTCCAGTCTTACTTCCTGAATATACTCCGGACCCACGACTTGGATTTCCACGCCATTGCTGAAAGTCCTCTCTCTGGTCGGGAATGCAGCCTTCAGCGTATAATTACCTGGACGGGAAAGATTCAAAGTCGGTGAGTCAATCAGAGAATCTGTCAAAAACAGCTCATAAGGTATGTTCTGATTGGCAAATAAAGGCCTGTTACTTTCATCAAAATAACGTACATCCAAGTTCAAGGACGTTTCTACGTTTTCAGAAAAGAAAATCTGCTGGGCAGTATTGACCTGAATTCTTGAGATTTGATTCAAGTAAAAAGAGTTGTCTTCTTCCCTCTCTGTCATGCAGGAAAAGCTGACGAACAAGGCAATAATCGGGGAAATTGCTTTTAGACGTTTCATTAATAGACCAGAATTAATTGTACTTGATTGATACTATTGGGTACTGCGGAGCTTTCCACAAAATCATTCAGGGATTGGTAATACCTGAATTCCACTAATCTTTTACCGATGTAAGCACCGATACCGTAATTGAATCCATACTGGAGACTACTCGTGTTGGGTTCAAAATTGCTGACAGTGTTGCCGTTGAAGGTGGTTTCCTGGGATGTGGTGAGGTAGTATTTCGCGAAACCACCAAATGACAATTGAGGCTTGATTTTTCCGCCGTAAGTGATTACCAATGGAATCACGTCCAAACCAAAAACTAAATTGTTGAAAGAAGTAACTGCATCAATATTGGGATTTATGGATTCGTTGACCACATTTTGTATTTCAAAATAAGGTTCAAGCCTTGCACGGTTGTATTCGGATATTTTCCAATCAAAGACAACACCTGCTCCAAAGCCTACCTTATTGTCAGAAGCTACCTGAGCGAAGGACAGGTCCCCATAATCAAAAAAGTTTAGAGATGGTGAAAGGCGAATACCAACCTTCATCTCCTTTTTGCTGGAGATGGTACTGTCATTTGGAGTGATTTCTTGGGCATGTACTCCTAAGAAAACCATCAGACAAAATAATGTAAATGTTAACTTTCTTTTCATTTAAGTAAAATTGAGATAAGAGCCCCTTGTGGGCATTTTTTTAAACAGTCAATCATCAAAAGAACAATATTTGTGTTTTTTGAGCGGAGAAATCTAAGGAGTTTTATGTTATTACTCAATTTAAAACTTGATTTTTATGAATAGGTTTTAATAAATTCTCCATAAAGTATTACAAATCAATAATTTTTGCTTTTTGAAGGTGTTGACTTATTTTTCTTTTTGGCTAAAATCATATTAACTTGAATGTTCTCAAAATAACCTACGAACATGAAGACCCTGTTAGTTTTTACCCTCTTGATTTTGTCAGGAGGATTGTTGGCGCAAACACCTTTGCAATTTGAAGAGCCTGTCAAGCAGCGGGTTTTTGTCCTGACTGACATTACCAATGAGCCAGATGACCAACAGTCCCTTGTCCGTTTTTTGGTGTATGCCAATGAATATGATATTGAAGGGATCGTGGCCACGACTTCCACCCATTTAAGGAATAAGACGCGAAAAGATAAAATAGAAGCCCTCGTTGCCAGCTATGGTCAAGTCAAACACAAGCTTGATCTTCATGCAAAAGACTATCCGGATGTTGAACAACTGATGAACGTCGTGTCTGAGCATTTGCCTTTATTTAGTATGGATGGAGTAGGGGAAGGTAAGGATTCTCCAGGTTCAGAAATGTTGATCAAGGCGGTAGATAAAGCGGATGAGAGACCTCTTTGGATATCTGTCTGGGGAGGAGCCAACTGTCTGGCACAAGCCCTATGGAAGGTGCAAGATACCCGTTCAGAAGATGAGGTGAAGAAATTTGTAGACAAGTTGCGGGTATATGCCATATCAGATCAGGATTTTTCAGGACAATGGATCCGTCACAATTTCCCGGGAATATTCTACATTGTCGATGCCAGTGCAGGAGACAGTTGGAAGGAGTATTACAAGGCTACTTGGACAGGGATAGCTGGCGATAAATGGTACAAAAACGGGCCAATGCTGCATTATGATTTGGTAGATAATCCTTGGCTGATGAAAAATATAAGGGATGATCACGGGCCTTTGGGAGAGCATTACCTCCCTGTGGAATATATCATGGAAGGGGATACTCCCTCTTTTCTAGGATTGATTCAAAATGGCTTGGCTTGGTACAAAACCCCCGCATGGGGTGGCTGGGCTGGAAGGTATTCACTATTGAAGTCCTATGGTGAAGTAGCTGAAATCTGGACATCCACGATAGATACCCAAGATGAAGTCATCTTACCTGACGGGAAAAAGGAGACCTCTAATCAAGCTACGATTTGGAGATGGCGAAAAGCCTTTCAACATGATTTTGCGGCTAGAATGGACTGGAATATTACGGATACTTACAGGGAAGCCAATCACAATCCGGTACTTGTTTTGAATGGAAATGAAGGAAAAGCTCTGGGCACCGGTGCCGCAGAGGCAGGGGACACAGTTCGTATATCTGCAAAAGGTTCACATGATCCTGATGGAGACCAATTGCGCTATAAGTGGTGGGTATATCGTGAAGCGGGTGGTTTTTCAGGGCAACTTGATTTTCACAATCCTTACGGAGAAGAGTTGATTTTTGAGATGCCTCAACTCAATTCCGGTCAGGAGTTGCATATCATTTTGGAAGTGGAGGACAATGGAGTTCCAAGTTTGACAAGTTATAGAAGAGTAGTGTTGAGGAATAATTGAGACTAATATTTAAAAAATCTATCCAAACCGGACTATCCACCAAGACTTTAAACACGGACATTATTTTCTACTCTTAATAGGTCCAAGTCAAGCTCCAAATCTATACTGCCCTTGAAGGTCTGCAATCTTTATTCTCCCAAATAGTTTCATATTGATGTTTTCAAAATTCAATTATATATATATCCGCTTTCATACCAGTAAAATCTAAATAATAGAATTAACCTGTGATTTCGAACCAATATCTATAAATATCCAATATCTATTAGTATCCGTTTGCCAATAAATCCTCGTTTAATTGATTAGTGGCATGATTGCGGACAATCATATTCAATTATATTCCAAGATGAATCATTCTCTTTTATTAGTTCTGCTTTGTTTACTTTCTTTAAACACCTTTTGTCAAACCTCATATCTACTTTACGAAACCCAGTCCATTCCTAATTCTATAGATGGGACAGATGAGGAAAAATCAGAAATAGGTGAAGACGGCGTTTTAAGAATCAGCAAAGTTTCCACTCCTACTCTGACCGCATATCTGCCATCGAAGGAAAAAGCTACAGGACAAGCAGTGATCATTTGTCCCGGAGGAGGATATTGGATTTTGGCAGCAGGACATGAGGGAACAGATGTAGCGGAAGCATTCGTGGAAAAAGGGATAGCCGCTTTTGTTCTCAAGTACCGTTTGCCAAGTGATGAAATTATGAAGGACAAAACCATAGGTCCTCTTCAAGATGCCCAAAGAGCCATTCAAATGGTTCGGGAAAATGCTAATGAATGGCATGTAAAATCAGATCAGATAGGTATTCTAGGTTTCTCTGCAGGAGGTCATTTGGCTTCTACTGCTGGTGTCAGATATGGAGATGAAATTATTCCAAATCCCGAAAAGATTAGTCTTAGGCCTGATTTTATGATCTTGGTCTATCCTGTGATCAGTTTTGATCCGGAAGTAGGACACAGTGGTTCGGTTAAAAACCTGTTGGGAGAAAATCCGCCAAACGAACTTTTGGATAAATTCTCCAATGAAAAACAGGTAACAAGCGATACTCCACCTACTTATTTGATCCATGCTAAAGATGATGGCGTAAGCATTCAAAATTCTTATGTTTTTGAAAAAGCTTTGAATCAGCATAGTGTGAGCGTTCAGACACTCTATTACGAATCAGGTGGACATGGCTTTGGATTGCACAATGCAGCTTCAGAAATCAAATGGATGGATAAAGTTGTCGAATGGTTACAGAAATAGTCGGGATAACCCAACTACTTTGTTTTAAATCGGTTTAAAAGACAAGTGGCCTACAGTTGGAGGCAGATACTTAGGTCGGATTATACATTTCAACATTATTAAATTTCATCACAACATTTATTTATGAGTAGATTTCTTGCTGGCTTCTTAGTTGCTGCTTTAGTTTTGGTTGGAGTTTGGGTACTTTTCAGTCAAAAAGAAAGTAAAGAAGAGCTTGATGAAAGCTCAGCTTTGATCCAACAGCAAATTGAGCAAGTCGGGAAATTGATTGTGACGGAAGGAAATTTTTCACAGGTTTTTACTTTTAAAAACTCTCAAAACCTTTTCCTCAATATCCTTAAGTCTGACAAAAAAGCGCTTGTTGTGGCCAATGCAAAAGTCACTGTTGAATATGATCTCAGGCAGTTGGAAACTGAATTGGACATAGAAAATAAAACAGTAATCCTAAAGCGAATCCCTGAACCAGTAGTCAATATTTATCCTGATATTCAGTATTATGACGTTACTCAAGAATATTTCAACCAGTTTGGTGCTGCTGATTATAACAAAATCAAATCGACGGTAAACCAGCGTATCCGTCAAAAAGTTGATCAATCCAATATGATGGAAAATAGCCAAGAACGCTTAATGGCAGAACTTGCGAATATTTTCATTTTGACCAAATCCCTTGGTTGGACGCTTCAGTACAATGAGCTTGTTATTGAAAATGAAGAAGAACTTAAGCTTTTGAAAAAGTGAGAAGGATTGCTCAATTGATATAATTTTAGGTAAAGCATGGATTTTTAATCAACAGAGTGCTTTTTATAAAAAAAAACCACTCTCTTTCGAAAGTGGTTTTATTCTAAAAAATAAGGGAAATCTTTTAAGCGGCATGCTCAATATATCCTTCTTCCTTACTCATAATCTGTGCAACATTGGTCAATAGAATACCATAAATTACTTTAGAACTGACATCTGCAATGGTATAAGTAATCTGCCTTGCCACTACACCGATTTCACTGAAGAATAAACCTTCGATTCCAGCGAGGTGAGGCATCAAATATGCACCTGGATAAAGCATCCAACTCACCAAAAACAACACCCAAATAGACTGTAGCGTCTGTTGGGCTTTCAATGGGATACCTTCTTTTCCTTCGTCTATCACCTTTTTCATCAACCAAAGGATGTGAAAGAAGAATATAGTAGAAATAGCACCCCACACCGCAAACATGGTAAGATCAGTAACTTCGTAAAATTGCCCGATGTAACCTGTCACAATCATTCCTGTGCCAGAAAACCAAAATTGATTTCTAATACTTCCAAAATTGGATTTGGTTAAAGTGACTACAAATAAGATTTGGAATAGCAACATTGGAACATCAATCAACCAGTTGAGGTATCTGTATCCATTGTTGAATAGATCATTCCCCTCACCTAGGAAGTATTTGCCTTTTTCGGTATCAAAAACAAAGCTATCCGTCCAATTATTCGCTTGCACATATAAAAGCAAAAATGCGGAGACCATTACCACCACTGAAAGTACTGATGAAGTCCGGTATTTGGGAGCTACAGTTTTGATGGTCAACACAAAATAAAATAGCCCGGCAAGCATTACTGCATATCCGAGCGTCAACACGTGAGCTACCATTTGGTAAGCCATTTCGTTAAATCCATCTTGAAAACCGATGTAGTTTTCAAAGGTGGCATTTCCTAAATTTTCCATGGGTTTAGTTTGTTGGTACTTATGATCAACACATTGTACGAAACTTTGTTTGGCTTAAAATGTAAAAGATTTCTGTTTTATTTTGACTTATAGATAAATATCGGATAGAATAAAAATTTTATAGAAGTGTTAATAGAGTATTTTTGGTTATAAAAATATAATGAACTGCATAATTTTGAGTATGTATCTAAAATCGAAAAGCTGTTGTAGAAGATCAATTTTACGAAGAAGTATTATATTGAGGGTCTGTTTATCATCCTAATATTTGATTTCATCCACAACCCTAAACCAATCCTTGCCATGAAGAATATTCAATTCAGTTTTTTGATCATCGCTATTTTACTGTTTGCCTGCGGAAATCAAGAACAAGAAGTTTCAAAAAGCCAAATAGAAAAACCCAGAACCATTGTTACTACAGATGGTGAAGTAGATGATGTTGATTCTTTTATCAGGTTTTTGTTTTACACCAATGAGTTTGATGTTGAAGGACTTATCTACAGTAGCTCTCAGTGGCATTATAAAGGCGATGGTCAGGGCACAACCTTTACCTCAGAGATGTCATCTACTGCTGAGCGGTATGGAGAAAGAACAGAGTTGCGGTGGCCGGGAACAACATGGATGCAGGATTTGATCGGAAAATATGGGGAAGTATATGAAAATCTAAAACAACATGCTGACGGATACCCTTCACCCACTGCGCTTATGGACTTGATAAAGGTCGGAAATATAGACTTTGAAGGAGAAATGGCCAAGGATACAGAAGGGTCTGATTGGATCAAAAAAGTGCTTTTGGATGATGATGACAGACAAGTGTATATTCAAATTTGGGGTGGAACCAATACCGCAGCTAGGGCGCTGAAATCCATAGAAGAGGAATTTAAGGGTGAAGAAAATTGGGATGAAGTGTATCAAAAGGTATCAAACAAGGCCGTTTTGTATACCGTTTTGGATCAAGATGCCACTTATGAAAAGTACATTGCACCCAATTGGCCTGAGGTAAAAGTGATTTACAATTCAGACCAATTTTGGTGTTTTGCCTATCCTTGGGTCACAAGAGTTCCTGAAGAACTGAGACAATATCTTTCGGGAGATTTTTTCAAAGAGCATATCCTTTTTGACAGAGGACCTTTGGCAGGAGCGTATTATACATGGGGTGATGGACGTCAAATTGAGAATGACGATGAACATGATCATGGAGATCTTGAAGTCATGGAAAAGTTTGGCAGAAAGCAATATGATTTTATTTCTGAGGGTGATTCCCCGGCTTTTTTCTACCTCTTGGATGTGGGCTTGCGCAGTCATGAAAATCCAGCCTATGGAGGGTGGGGTGGTAGGTTTGTCCAATCCAAGTCGAACCCCAATCGCTGGGAAGATGGCAAGCATGTGACGGATTTTAACCCTTATTCAGAAGAATCAGATGCTACCTATCCACAAACCCGATGGATCAAAGAAATTCAGCATGACTTTGCAGCGAGAGCGGCTTGGTCAGTGAAGAGTTATGATGAAGCAAACCATGCCCCAGAAGTATGGTTGGACCATGACCATAATGTCAAAGCCCAGGTAGGCGAGACAGTTGAGCTGTCAGGAGGAGCAAAAGATCCCGATGGTGATGAATTGGAATATGTATGGTGGCATTATTTGGAGGCAGGAAGTATGAATGGAGTGATCCAGATTCAGGACCAAAATACATCCAAAGCCTCATTTGTAGTCCCTGACGAAGCCAGTCCGGGAGAAACTATCCACGTGATTTTCCAGGTTTCCGATAATGGTTACCCCGTCCTTACTAGGTATCAAAGGGTAATTGTGGAGGTTTTGGATTGATGGTTGAAATTTAATTTTAGATTTTAGATTTAATATTTTAGAATTGGGATCGATGTCTATGTTATCTCAGCCCTTCCGCAGGCGTTTTATTTGATACAATGAATTATCATTATATTTGAGGGCTAAAACCCAAATATTCTAAATCTATGCGAAAATCAATTTTAACCTTGGCAGCAGCAGGTAGTATCCTCTTTTCATGCAGCCAATCAGATGAAGAATCCACTTCTATGAACCCTTTCTTCGAACCTTACAACACCCCATTTGAAGTACCTCCTTTTGACAAAATCAAAAACGAGCATTTTGCACCAGCCTTAAGAGAGGGCATCAAGCAGCAACAGGCTGAAATAGATGCCATCGTCCAAAATTCCGATGAGCCGACTTTTGAAAACACCATTGAAGTAATGGAAAGGTCTGGGGACTTGTTGGCACGAACCAGCACCGTTTTCTACAACCTCAATTCGGCAAATACCAATGATGAAATACAGGCTATAGCCAGAGAAATGGCGCCTGAACTCTCAAAGCACAGTGATAACATCAATTTAAATGAAAAACTCTTCGAACGAGTAAAAGCAATTTGGGATCAAAAAGATGGTCTTGGACTCAATGAAGAGCAGCACAAACTATTGGAAAAAAGGTACAAGGCTTTTGTCCGAAATGGTGCAAACTTGAGTGAGACTGATAAAGAAAAGCTAAGAGAAATCAATGGTAAACTTTCTACTTTAGGACTTCAGTTTGGTCAAAATTTATTGGCTGAAACAAATAATTTCCAACTGGTAATTGACAACGAATCTGATTTGTCTGGATTGCCTTCCTCTTTGAGATCAACAGCTGCGGAAGATGCAAAAGCTGCCGATATGGAAGGGAAATGGCTTTTCACACTCCAGAATCCAAGCGTAATGCCTTTTCTGCAATATGCAGACAATAGGGAATTGAGAAAGAAAATTTGGGAAGCATATAAAAATAGGGCTGACCAAGGAAATGAGTACGACAACAAAAAAATCCTGATTGATATCGCAAATCTCAGAAGAGAAAAGGCCAATTTGTTAGGCTTTGATACCCATGCTGATTATGTCTTGGAAGAGACAATGGCTAAAAATGCCGAAAATGTCTACAACCTTCTCAACCAACTATGGGCACCGGCTTTAGCTAAGGCCAAAGCTGAGGGTGCTGAAATGCAAGCCATGATCAATGCTTCCGGCGAAAGTTTTGACTTGGAACCATGGGATTGGAGATACTATGAGGAAAAGCTGAAAATGCAGAAATTTGAATTGGATGAACAGGAGGTAAAACCTTATTTTTCTCTTGGCAAAGTGCAAGAAGGTGTCTTTATGGTAGTAAACAAACTTTGGGGACTTACTTTCCAGCCGATTGAAAATATCCCTGTCTATCACCCAGATGCCAAAGCCTATGAAGTAAAAGAAGCTGATGGTACCCACTTGGGTGTCTTGTATATGGATTTTCACCCAAGAGCTTCTAAAAGGGGAGGTGCTTGGATGACATCATACAGAGGACAGGAAATGGAAGGAGGAGAAAGAAAAGCACCGGTTATTTCCATTGTTTGTAATTTTTCAAGACCAGCGGGAGATGCTCCTGCTTTGTTGACATTTGACGAAGTGACTACCTTTTTCCATGAGTTTGGACATGCTTTACACGGTTTGATGTCTAATGTGCAGTACAGAAGTCTAGCTGGTACTTCTGTACCTAGAGATTTTGTGGAATTGCCTTCTCAGATCATGGAAAACTGGGCTACTGAGCCATCTGTATTGAAAGAGTATGCCTTCCATTATGAAACAGGAGAAGTGATCCCTGATGCATTGATCGAAAAACTTCAAAAGTCGGGTACTTTTGGGCAAGGTTTCGGAACAACAGAATATTTGGCGGCTTCTCTATTGGATATGGATTACCATACTCAAAAAGAAGCTATTTCTAAGGGGGCGGATGAGTTTGAAGAAGCTTCTATGGATAAGATTGGCTTGATTGATGAAATAATCCCAAGATATAGAAGTCCTTATTTTCAGCATATTTTTGCGGGTGGATATTCGGCAGGATACTACAGTTACATCTGGTCAGGAGTATTGGATACAGACGCTTTCCAAGCTTTCAAAGAAACAGAGTTGTTTAATCAAGACAAAGCACAGGCATTCAGAAAAGAAATTCTGGAAAGAGGAGGGACCGACGATCCGATGAAGATGTATGTCAACTTCCGAGGTGCTGAACCGAAAATTGATGCCTTGCTGAAAAAACGTGGATTGGATGAAGTCAAAGTCGACAGGTCCAAGTAAACAAGGTTTACTTATGCATAAAAAACCCGTGGCGATTAGCTACGGGTTTTTATTTTTGACTTGTGTAAGATTTTTTTGTTTTTGGACATATTCACTTGGCGATATTCCCATTTCTTTTTTGAATGTTTTGAAGAACGTAATTCTAGATGAAAAACCAGACTCACGGGCAATTTTTTCTAAGGTCAGTTCCTTTGGGTTTTCCGAAATCCGCCTTAAAGCTTCTTTTAACCTATGTTTCTGAATCAAAGCAGGGAACCCCGTACTGAAATGCCTATTGATCAGATTAGATACTTTTCTTTGAGGCAATTGCAGATATTTGGCAAATTCATATAAGTTAAGGTCAACCTGCTTATAAATTTTATCTTCTTCTATAGCTCTATAGATTTTATCTAAAACTTGGATTTCCATATTACCAGATCAAAACCTCATCTTTTGATGTCCTTACATTTTTCCTGAAAATTGGGAAAACGGCCAAGAATTCGTGGGTGGTATTTGGAAGGAGATAGGCCCCGACGCTTGGCATTTCGTACACGTATCCAATCCGGACTGCCGGCAGAATCAGGCCAAATTGAAAGTTGTTGGCATAATCAACCCTGTGTCCGGCTCCGACCCAGATTTTGTCCATCAAAATGGCCTTTAGGTTGAATTCAATATTATCGGGCAAGTCACTTTGCGAGCGGAACATAAAGTTGGATGCAATTCCGAAATTATCCGTCACCATGCTTCTGTAGCCGGCCTGCACGACTGATACAGGAGCTTTTCTGTCCATAAATACATCTCCTGAATTGAGAGCTCCCTGGTTGACATTGTGCATGGCATAAGAAACATAGTACTTGGGGTGTGTCAATGCCATGCCGATATTGAAATCAAGAACCTGCATGTTGGCAAAGCCATGGATATACTGTGAAATGGTGGGGTCATTTGACTGCTCTGTGGTCATGTTGCTGCCGTCAAGTCGGACAGTGTTGTAATTGACACCTGCTCCCAATCGGATATGTGTTTTTTCGCCAATCTGAATTCTGGAGGCATAGCTCAGCATCAGTTCGGTATCCACAAAAGCCCCATACCTGTCATGCATCAGGTTGAAACCCACTGCGTTTTTTCCCGCTGACATAGGGTCAGGTGCGGAGTTGAAGTCTGCCAGGTCAAATTCGGCAGAGGCAAAGTAGGTTTTTGGAGCCCCCTCAAAACCTGCCCATTGGTCTCTGACGAAACCCCTGAAACTGGAGCCTTCATATCCTGTCAAGGCAGGGTTGTAGTAGTTTTGCAGAAGACTGAACTGGCTGACATATTTTCTGGTCTGGGCAGTCACCCCAAAATTGAGGAGTACTGAAAGAGCAAGAAAAAGGATTGTTTTGGTAAAATTTGCCATGTTGGTATATGTTGAAATTTTAATTCAAGTTGGATTTTATGAAAAGAGGGAGTGGATTCCTCCCCCTCTGTAATTGGCTTACTATTTTCTTAGAAGGTTCAGAAGTCCTCTTCTTGTTTCCCCTGTTTCCTGGATTTCAAGTACCCAATAATATGTGCCTACAGGCAACTCTTTGCCGTTATAAGTTCCATCCCACCTTAGGTCAGGATCATTTGTGACAAAGACCTGGAAACCGCTTCTTTCAAATACCCTGATCGTAACACCATGATAGAACCTCAAGTCCGGGATTCCCCAATCATCATTGACTCCGTCACCGTTTGGTGTAAAGCTGTTAAACACTTCGATATCTGATATTGACTTTCTTAGCCTTTTGACTTCAAATACTTTATCGGAGATGTTGCCGTCTCTATCAGCAACAGATACTGTCACAAGGAATATGTCACGTCCTTCGACTTGTTCGGCACTGCTCCAAAAGAGCATTCTGTCTATGATTTCGAAGTATTTATTGTCACCCTCAGCTCCTTTGAGAGAAATTTCATGGATATCATCGAAAGCATCGACCACGCTTATCCCGCCGACATAGATGAAGAATTCTGTTGCGGAACCTTCGAAGGTGTTGTTGCTGAGTATGACATCTGAAGGTGCCGGCTTAGGCATTACCTTGACGATAAGTGAACCCTTGTGGCTTTCTTCGTTGAGTATTCCGTCAGGCAGGACAACTGTCCCGTTGATTTCATATTCGCCTCGGGCAAGGATATTCAGGTTTGTCAAATCCCAGATGACTTCAAGTTCCAGAAACCTTCCGTCTTCAGTCATTACAGTGATTGTTTTAGGCAATTCTGGATCAATGTTCCAAGCAGTCTCCACATCAGCCGGACTGATGACAGCTTCAATCTTCGCAGGGATGATTTCAAATTCATTTCCCTGGAATTCGACTATGTAATTGTCATTAGCCTTCACCGTTCCCGAGTTGATGGCATACTTTCCGACAGCTTCTCCTTTTTCTCTTTCCAGTGCTCCTGCAATCAATTCCAATCCATCACTCAGTTTAAATCCGCTTGCTTGGAATACCAATGTAGGGTCTTCAGTTCCAAAGATTTTGGACTGGTCTGAGTTGGCAACTATGGTGAGTGTGGCAGGATTGACCTCCATGATTCCGTTCTCAAAAGAGATATCGTAGTTGGTGTCGGAAGCACCTGTGACAAGTATAGGATATGATCCTACAGCGGAATCTTCAGAGGCAATTGTCGTGATGTTAGGTGCTTGGGAAGATACTAGATCTCCATTTACCAAGCCTGTGTAGACAAATGTCAATTCAGGATTCGGATCACCGTAGACTTTGGCTTTGTTTTCAGCCCTGACAATCAATTGAGCCGGAATGATTTCCAGATTCCCGTTTTCGAAGCTGATGGTATAATTTGAATCCGTAGCACCTGACACATTTATGTCATAGTTCCCAACTGCGGAGTTTGCAGCGGCATCCGTGCTGATAGAAGCAGTGATAGTTGTTTCAGTATCACCGTTCACAAGTCCGATAAAGCTGAATGTGAGGGGAGGGTTTTCTTCCCCATACACTTTTTGCTTGTTGTCGGCTTTGATGGTCAGATCCGCAGGAGTGATTTCCAAAGTGCCATTCTCGAAAGCTATGTCATAATTGTTATCGGCTGCTCCCGAGATTTGAATTGCATAAGTACCTATATCAGAACCTGAATCTGCTTCTGTAGTGAGGGTAGGAGAGGTGCTCACCGAATTGTCTCCGTTTACCAACCCTGAATATGTAAAGGTCAAAGTTGGATTTACTTCTCCATAGACTTTGGATTTGTTGTCTGCAGAAATTGTAATGGCTTTCTGATTTACTTCAAGACTGCCTTTGATATATTCCAAAGTATAATTATAAAGTCCTGAGCCTTCTGCATCGTATAACTCTATTTCATAAACACCTGCTCCGGCTGTTGCTGCTGCCCCTGTTGAAGTGAGGCTTGCTGAGGTAACAACATCTTTATTGACCAGACCACTTACGGTGAATTCAGTTCCGTTGAATGAATAACTGTCTCCGTAAATTTTCGAACCGTTGTTGGCAGTGATGACAAGCGTCTTTTTGCCAACATTCAGTTGTCCATCTTTATAGGTGATGTTATAATTGGAAATTCCGGTACCCTCGGCATTTGAGCCGACAATTGGATAGGTTCCAATTGGGGCGGTGGCTACCGCACCTGCTGAACTCAAGGTGAGGTTGCTTACCTCATCTTTAAACTCAAGCCCTTCAACAGTGAATTCGGTTCCTACGAAATTGATGGTTTCACCGTAGGTTTTCGTAATGTCCGCAGCTGTTATAGCCAATTCCTTTTGGGTGATGACAAAATCATCACCTGTGAATTCGATGCTGTAGTTGTCACCAGCTGAAAGTGTTCCCTGATTGATGGCATAAACACCAACATCTTCTCCGGCTGCCCTGGTCAAGGTTCCCGAAATGATAGATTCATCATCTTCGTTTACAAAACCAGTTGCCTTGAAAGTCAATGCAGGATCGTTGGCACCGTAGACTTTGCTCTGATCTGGATTGGCCATCACGGTCAAAGTTTTGGTAGTGATATTGAAATCAGCCCCTGTGAATTCGATGCTGTAGTTGTCACCAGCTGAAAGTGTTCCCTGATTGATGGCATAAGCGCCAACATCTTCTCCGGCTGCTCTGGTCAAGGTTCCCGAAATGATAGATTCATCATCTTCGTTTACAAAACCAGTTGCCTTGAAAGTCAATGCAGGATCGTTGGCACCATAGACTTT
>NZ_PVTR01000006.1:0-220703 GCF_003003005.1 Mongoliibacter ruber | reverse complement strand
GATATTGAAATCAGCCCCTGTGAATTCGATGCTGTAGTTGTCACCAGCTGAAAGTGTTCCCTGATTGATGGCATAAGCGCCAACATCTTCTCCGGCTGCTCTTGCTAAAGTTCCTGTAAATATGGATTCATCATCCTCACTTTCGAAACCAGTTGCCTTGAAAGTCAATGCAGGATCGTTGGCACCATAGACTTTGCTTTGTTCTGGGTTGGCCATCACAGTCAAAGTTTTGGTAGTGATATTGAAATCAGCCCCTGTGAATTCGATGCTGTAGTTGTCGCCAGCTGAAAGTGTTCCCTGATTGATGGCGTAAACACCAATATCTTCTCCGGCTGCTCTGGTCAAGGTTCCCGAAATGATAGATTCATCATCTTCGTTTACAAAACCAGTTGCCTTGAAAGTCAATGCAGGATCGTTGGCACCATAGACTTTGCTCTGATCTGGATTGGCCATCACAGTCAAAGTTTTGGTAGTGATATTGAAATCAGCCCCTGTGAATTCGATGCTGTAGTTGTCACCAGCTGAAAGTGTTCCCTGATTGATGGCATAAACACCAACATCTTCTCCGGCTGCCCTGGTCAAGGTTCCCGAAATGATAGATTCATCATCTTCGTTTACAAAACCAGTTGCCTTGAAAGTCAATGCAGGATCGTTGGCACCATAGACTTTGCTTTGTTCTGGGTTGGCCATCACAGTCAGAGTTTTGGTAGTGATATTGAAATCAGCCCCTGTGAATTCGATGCTGTAGTTGTCACCAGCTGAAAGTGTTCCCTGATTGATGGCATAAACACCAACATCTTCTCCGGCTGCCCTGGTCAAGGTTCCCGAAATGATAGATTCATCATCTTCGTTTACAAAACCAGTTGCCTTGAAAGTCAATGCAGGATCGTTGGCACCGTAGACTTTGCTTTGTTCTGGGTTGGCCATCACAGTCAAAGTTTTGGTAGTGATATTGAAATCAGCCCCTGTGAATTCGATGCTGTAGTTGTCACTAGCTGAAAGTGTCCCCTGATTGATGGCATAAACACCAACATCTTCTCCGGCTGCTCTTGCTAAAGTTCCTGTTAATATGGATTCATCATCTTCACTTTCGAAACCTGTCGCCTTAAAGGTCAATTCAGGATCGTTGGTACCGTAGACTTTACCTTGGTCTGCCAAAGCAGTAATTGTTAAAGTAGCCGGAGTAATAGTTAGGTCTGCAGTCAGTTCTAGTTCTCTGTAATTTAAACCGCTGATCGTTGCCGTTACCGTCTGGTTTCCAACATCTGTTCTACTGTTGTTGCTGTAATCCACTGAAGTTCCTTCAGGAAGTGTTCCTTCAATCGCCAAAGACTTAGCCGAACCGTCGAAGACAAAGCTTTCCTTGTTGAGCTCGATTCCGGTGATTGTTGCAAGGTTTATGACCCCATCATTGCTGATGAATTCCTTTAGAGAAATATAATTTTCTGCATCATTGCCTGAAACTTCATACTGAACAGTAACTGTTTTCCCTGTTCCAACAGCGGAGTTATTATAGTTTGCTGTAAAGCTTACCTCTATATCATCCCCATCAATCAAATTTAATAAAGGACCCAAGTCCAGGAAAGCTATGTTTGTCCCATCAAATTCCTTGGGAGTAAGTATTGGATCTCCGATTTCCAATTGAAGTTTTCCTACAGGTATTGAAACTGTGGTACTGGCAGGGTCATAAGTATCATTTCCAGCTACCGAAACCATAATTTCAACCAAGCTCTCGGTAGCTTTGATTGCGTTCAGTGAAGAACCACCGGAACTCACAGAAACGAAATCATTTTCAACAACAGAATAAGTCACTTGCAAACCTGAAGTGGTAGTGACATCAAATGTTAAATCGCTATCGCCATAAGTCAAAGAGGGAGGTGTATTGATGGTGAGTGTTTGTGGCAATTGCTGGCGCTCATAGGCTCCCATGTCAATTACACCTGCAATCACCCTTGCATTCCCGTTTAAATCTACAGGTACATCAGGCCCGCCTAAGAAGAGAGCGAGCTCAGTATCCGGATCGCCTGCATTGATTGGCAATGCACCGGCTTTCAGGCTATAGTCGCTATTTTCAAAATCTTCGAATATAGCCTCAGGTGAAATACTTGTTGCATCGATGTTGCCATCGTTTTGTGAAGTAAAGCCCTGTATCAAACTAAATGAGGAAGTAATTTGAGAATCCTCTAAAGGACCTGAATGAAGAAAGATTCCGGGACTTGTATTTGCCTCATTTCCCAATACTACTACATTGCGGAGTGTTGAATTTGAACTAAACACATTTTTAATACCTCCTCCTTCTTGAGCAGCTTGATTGTTTGCAATGGTAACATTGGTATAAGTCCCAGAACTGAAATTATTATACACTCCTGCACCATCATTTGCCCTATTGTTCGCAATAAGCACATTGGTGAAATTGGACTGTGAGTTAGCATTATAAATCCCCCCACCATCAACGGAAGCTGTATTTTCTGAAAAAATCACATTTCGTATTTCAGGTGACGAGAAAACAATAATCATCCCGGCCCCACGTACCCTTGCAATGTTTCTTCCAAAAACCAATTTATTGTTTAACCCATTCGAATTTCCGCCACTTACAGTAAATCCATCTAAACTGGCCACACCCACATTGCCCGCCGAAATCAGGACGTGATGGGCATTGTCTAAAAAGTTTAAGAAGCCTTTTCCGTCATTACCCAATAAGTCTCCACTGAGAATACTGGTATTTGCCTTTAGAGCAAGATCTCGTTCTTCCAGGCTGATTTCCGTTCCAGCAAAACCTCCGAAAAGTTGTACATCCCTCACCATCACAAAGGAGTTGTCTCTATCTCCATCTGAATCAAAAAATCCATCTGCGGCATTGTAAAGTGGAAGGTAAGTTCCGCCGGCTACCCATATCTGAAGGGGTTCGGCAGAAGACCACAAATCATTTTCGCGGTTTTCTCTTGCCCAATTCAGCGCATGAGCCAGTTCGGGGATTGCATTCTCCCATGAGTCACCTTCGAAAGTACCAGCGCCACCTTTTTTTACATGAAGGATGTTGTTGCCTGAAGGAGTGATTACGATTACTATTTCTTCCAATCCTGGAATTGGGTTAATTTCCGGTTCAGTTTCAGGTATATCGTATGAAAAGCTTTGCAAGTAAGGATAGGAAATATACCCCTCATTATTTTCAGTTTCTTTGATGCTCCAAGCTCCATTTTCAGTAGAGAAATTCCATCCAGAGAAAGTTTCCAGCATTTTCATTTCAGCTGTAGTCTTTCCAGTTCCGCCAGCACTGGATAACAGACCTGAGGTTTCGGTGTCCCAGAAGCAATTTTGCGCACGTCCGCCATTATCCATAAAACCTGTAAAACCCCCTATATCTGAACCAGAACCTGTTACTTTTCCTACAGAGTAGCTAGTATTGATCGTTCCTCCATCGTTGTTTAATCCAACAAACCCACCAAGATGAATTCCGGAGGAGAAGACTTCAACGTCTGTGTAGGAATTATTTAGAGAACCTCCACTATGCTGTCGCCCGGCAAGTCCCCCAACTTGGTTTACTCCTGAA
This sequence comes from Mongoliibacter ruber, assembly GCF_003003005.1. Lineage (GTDB taxonomy): Bacteria > Bacteroidota > Bacteroidia > Cytophagales > Cyclobacteriaceae > Mongoliibacter > Mongoliibacter ruber. The sequence continues at coordinate 217,153 of NZ_PVTR01000006.1, read as the reverse complement.
ACACTCCCTTTCACATATAACTTGGAAAAATTTCCGGCTATTTTTGAACCGATTAAACCTCCTACGAAATCTTTCCCAACAATGGAGACATCAATAAGTCCTAAATTATTTACCTGGCCTCCTTCTGTTTCAGAAAATAGTCCTACATAATCTGTTTCAGGTCTATTGATTGTTAATCCCTTAACAAAGTGATTTTTTCCATCAAGGTAACCTGTAAATTGAGATGAACCACTACCTATTGGAAGCCAACCCTGATTGCCGTTAGCTGTGGCTGAAGCATAGGTTTCGTAGCCTGATGAAGTCTCGTCTATATTATTGTTCAGAATAAAGTATGCCCCTAAATCTTTTCTGATGTTGTGTAGATGTCCCCAGTCTTCAATCTGGTAAGGATCTTCAGATGTACCTGATCCACCGGCATATAATACTTCTTCCAATCCAGGAATCGGGTTTAGCTCAGGATCTGTCCCGATTTCATCGTAGATAAAACCCTGCAAGTAAGGATAGGATTTAAAGCCATTTTCTGGCTGTTGCATATTCCAAAAGCCTTCTGAAGTGAAGTCCCAACTTGAAAAAGTAGACTGAGTCTTCATCTCAGCGGAGGTTTTTCCTATTCCATCAATGCTATTTGTTTGCCCAGAAGTCTCAGTGTCCCAATAAGAATCACTCACAGTAGCAGTTCCTGACCCTGTAAATCCGCCAGTTGTATTAGTGGTGGTACTTTTTACAAATCCTTTAGAATAAGAATTACTAATTACACTATTCGATCTTGTAAACCCAACGAAACCACCAATATTCGGGGTAGTAGTATTTGAAGCTTCAACAGCCACATCAGTATAAGAGTTTGAAATATTTATAATTTCAGTTCGTCCAATAAGTCCTCCAATCTCGCTTACTCCTTTGACCGTTCCCGTAACATAAACTCCCGAAATTTCTACATACGAGATACTACGACCGATCAATCCTCCAACTCTTCGATTACCAATTATCGAGACATCAATTAACCCTACATTCTTCAAGACTATATTAGACCCCAAAGCCCCTGTAATAATACCGAATAGTCCAATATCGTCGGTGCTACTTCGATTGACTGTAAGTCCTTTAATAGTATAATTCTTGCCGTCAAAATTGCCTGAAAATCTAACTGACCCTCCGATAGGTAACCATCCCGCATTGTCATTAGCAGTAGCAGAAGCATAAGTCTCATAGTCTGTTGATGCTTCATCAAGGTTATTTTTGAGGATGAAATGTGCCGAAAGATTTTCTCTCACATTATTCAAATGTTTCCAATTGCTGATTTGGAAAGGATCTTCAGGTGTCCCGGATCCTCCGGCATATAGTAGGAGCTCTAGTCCAGGTATCGGATTAACCACCGGTTCAGCTTCAGGTATATCGTAAGAAAAGCCTTGCAAGTAGGGGTAGGAACTAAACCCTTCGTCTGAATCAGCTTGCTTGATGTTCCATATTCCAGTATCAGGAGTAAAGTTCCATCCTGTAAATGTAGCCAAGGCCTTCATCTCAGCGGTGGTTTTTCCTATTCCATCAATGCTACTTGTTTGCCCGGAAGTCTCAATGTCCCAATATATTTCCAAGCTAGAATTATCGAAATTGGAATTGGACCCTATAAATCCACCAGTTGTTGCTGTAGTAAGGCTTGATACTGATCCTACAGAGTAACAATAACTAAAATTAGTTCTAGCGCTTGTATATCCAATAAAACCTCCTGCACGTGGTAAACTAGCATGTGTTGCTTCAACAGCAACATCAGTGTAGGAATTTGAAATGTTTAGACTTGAGCCTCGTCCAAGAAGCCCTCCAACTCCGCTCACACCTGTGACATTTCCCGTAACAAATACGTTAGAAATTTTAGAAAACTTAGAACCTATACTACCTATCAATCCTCCGACATTTGATCCTCCAATTATGGAAACATCGATTAAACCAACATTTTTAAAGTCTGCATATAATTCTGCCACACTGAAGAGCCCAATATTAGCTGTGCTACCCCGATTTATAGTAAGTCCTTTTATAGTATGATTTTTACCGTCAAATTTGCCTGAAAATCGAGTTAGATTATCTCCAATAGGTAACCAACCTTTATTATTATTAGCCGTCGATGAAGCATAGGTTTCGTAGCCTGATGAGGTCTCATCTAAATTATTGTTCAGGATAAAATAAGCCTCCAAATCTTCTCTGATATTGTGCAAATGTGTCCAATCACTGATCTGATAAGGATCAAACTCAGTGCCCGACCCACCAGCATAGGGCGGTGTTACTAAACCCTCAAATTCAAAAGCTCCAATGTCTCGAATTCCATTTGGCAATAATCCTCTTTGGTCTGTGTCATTGGGTGAATTGGAAAAATCAGAATCCGCAGCATCAATGGCAATACTGTTTTCTAAAACAGCAAAAGTTGGTGTACCTAATTTGCTTTCATTAAGTTGAAGTGTAGGGCTCAAATTTAAATTAGGTTGATCACCAATTTCACTGTTAATAATTGTTGGGGTATTAGTGGTTGCATCAAGTGATTGAACTATTGAATTTCTAATATTTATAGTAGTTCCATTAGATGGAAAAAATAAATCCTTTGTGTCAGTATTCCCATAGGCAATGGTATTAACTATTGAAATATTTCCTACATGTGATCGTATTGAACTGTTGCTATTAAAAAAAGTACAATGCTCAATGGTAAGTCTGGATCTATCCAAAAACACATCCGCAGTAGTCGTTTTATTTGCATCTGAGGTAGTGTTATTTGAAAAAGTAGAATTCCTGATTATTCTTGATATAGATAGAGAAGTTTGTACATTAAGAAACACGAAATATGTTTCGGTTTTTGTTGATGTATTACTGTGAACCGTAGAATTCTCCATTAAAAAATTCCCGGTTGAGAAAATTACTACATGGTTTGTTCCAAAACTATTTGGATTAGCTCTGTTAGCTGTTAAAACACAATTTCTTACTGTTAAACTGTAATCAGTAGAAGAATAATTAAGTCTTGGATATCCAATTGCCCCTCCTTGGCTATCTCTTTGAGCACCAGATGTAAATGCAGCCGCTGTCCCATGTCTTATAGTGAGATTTTCAAAAACAACATCGAATGCAGTAATCCCAAAAACTCTCCTATCAGATGAATTCGGACTTTCGTGAGCTTGTACAATGGTATTTTGTGCACTTTGACCTCTTATGGTTAGGCTTTTTTCTATCATATAGCCTAACCACTGCACATCACCTGATTCACCGGCATCAGTCCATGTAAATGTTCCCGTGAGATCAATAGTATCATTTGATTCAGCCGCTAAATATGCGGAATGAAAGGTTTTCTTTGCAGACTCTGGTGTCAAACCGTCGTTAGAGTCATTCCCGGAAATACTGTTGGCATAAACTGTTTTTTGGGAATTATCATTAATAAGTATGGTGGACTTATTAGATGTTGGGTATGATTCCTCAATACTGTTTTCATTATTTACAGCCAAAGCACCACTTTGGAAAAACAAAAATGCCCAAAAATAAACCAGCATTTTTAAGATGGATTTATTGTTGAAAAATAAGGCCATCTGTATGTAGGATGGGTAATTTAAACCTAAAGAATCAAATTTTTTAATTGATAGAATTTTCATTGATAGAATTAATTTCGGGTGATTTTTTAAAGTATCTTGTTGTACTTGATAAAGTAAATGACACCATATCCCACCCATTATTCAAAAAGTGTATGTTTCAGAATCGGTTTTTGAAACGCTAAGTCAGAGAAGTGCTAAAAAATAAAAATGAAATGCAAAATCGTTAGGTTGAAAAATTTAAAAATAAATTGAGTGTATTGTAAAATAATAGATGTGAAATGTAGTTGTGTTCTTTTTTTGAACTTTTTGCGTAATAAATGACCAGACAGGTAATGAAATCCAGTAACATGAAGTAGGAAACAAATTCAGGTATTTAGTCCATGTTCTGAAAATTTTTCCAATACTCCGTAGGGCTACAGTTTTGGTGTTTTTTGAATGCGTTAAAAAATGTTGTACGAGAATTAAATCCTACTTCACTGCCCAAAGACTCCAAAGTATATTGGTCAAGGTATCCCTCTTCTATTTGTTTAATTGCCTGCAAGATCCTGTATTCATTGGCTACTTCATTGAAACCTTTACCATATTCAGTTTTAAATAAATGGGAAGTGGTTTTAAGGGGAAGGCTGATTTTTTCTGCCAGAACTTTGATATTGACATTCTTTTCCAAAAATAATTGATCTGTTTCTAGAACAGTTCTAATCAGTTGAAGTTGATTCCTATTTGAATTTTGAGAATCGTCTTCTAAAGCATTTAGGATCTCTTCATTCTCTGCTGAGCTTTTGTTAACTGATTCTTCTGATAAGGTTTCCTCCTCGTTCAATATTCCAATTTCTCCAAAGTCTTCTCTCGGATCATAACGATAAACCAATTCTGGTTTGAAATTTATGTATAGGTTTAAAAGCAAAATTCCTAAAAGAGAAATATTGACCGTGTATGTGAGAAGAAGGCTGAAATCGGCATCAGTTAGATTGCTGAGGTTGACCAAAATGGCATAAATCAGGTTGGAAATGACAACCCAGCCCATAAAAAAGACAGTAATAAATAACCAGTTTCTCATTTTTTCACTATCTATCCTAGTGAGAAAAGAGGGTTTTACCCTATAAATCAGGTATATGCAATAAAAAAAGTAACCGGTTTGTAATACTATCCTTAGCGTGTAGTGAAAAGAGACAGGTATAAGCCCATGGCCAATATAATTACGCTGATTGGGTGATTCTACGATTATTTCAGCTATGGCATATTTCACTTCTTGGGATTCCAGGTAAAATGGAATCAATTCCAAAAAATGAAAAACTACGGGAAGGAAATGTACCCAGTCATATTTTTGAAAACCTTTTAGATCAAATAAGACATTTCTGATGAAAAAGTAAAAGAAAGGAGCCCCCAAATACATCAATGGACTTACTGACCTAAGCAAATGAGGAACTTCTAAGACATAGCCAGCCTCAAACCATAGAAAATAACTCAGGATAAATATATTGTAGAACAATAAAGACCAGCCAAACATGGTGTTTGGGAGATATCCCTCATCTTTTTTTATAATTAAGAAAAGGCTGTTTACGGTGCCTAAAGCCAATAGAATTATGATTAGTAATAGATCAAATCCCATGGATTACAAATACGTGATTAAGTGGGTGTGTTGTGAAATCTTGCCCAACTTAGTCAAATTAAAGTGAAATTCTCGGGATTAGCTGATTATTGCAATAAAAATTTGTTTAACTGGGTTATCGCCTTGTAATGTGATTTTTTCAAGGTTAAAATTGCCTTTTATATCAACCGTTTCACCGATTTTTGCTTCTGAAAGGTAATTAATTGCTAAATAATTGAAGCTCAAATCAAATTCATAGGCATAATCTTCCACCCATCGAATATAACTGACATTGTTGACATGGTTATTCATGTCCAAATCTGAGGCACGGACTACAATAGGAATTGGCTTTTCAAGATTTTCGGTTTTGTCGATTTTCAGAGGCAAGTGATGTGTATCCTCTACCTCATCAAACAGTTCCGAAGGCAATACCTGATTGGGTCTTTGTGGCCTTTTAGTTTGTGTGTTGAGAAGTAACCAAGCAGAATTGGCTTCCGCTATAACCTCACCCTTGGAATTACACACCTCGAATTCCCTCAAAGCAAAAAGCTTGTGAATTCCCCTTCCTGCGGTTTTTACTACTATTTCTTCTCCCCAAGTGGGCATATGGTGGACTTTGATTTCCAGTCTTGACAAAACCCACACCAGATTCGCTTCAAAAAGTTTTTGACCAAAGCCTCTACTGTCAGCATGTTTCCAGGCAGTCTCCTGCAGTAGATCTCCCAAAGCAGCCCATCTCAGGTTTCCTAAGGGGTCTATCTGAAAGGAGAGTACTTCGAATGTTTTTTCAAATTGAAAAGGTTTTTTGGGATTCATTGGCAGTATTTTTTACCTTATTTAAACTTAAGGATAATTTTCCAAACTGTTAAACAAGTTCTTTTTAATGCAGGTTTTATACAGCACTATCTTTTGTGACTCTTTTCAGACTTTCGAAAACATCCATTTTGATACTGGATAAAAGGGTGATTCCCAACCCTGCAAAAGCTACTAATACAAAGGAGACTTTCAAGGAAAGCAATTCAGCAATAAAACCAATCATTGGTGGCCCGATAAGAAATCCAAAAAAGGAAATTGTAGATATAATGGCCAAGGCTACACTCGGAGGGTAATCCTTGGATCGACCTGCTATGCTATATGAGGTGGGGACTATAGCAGCTACGCCAAGTCCTACTACCAAAAACCCCAAAGTAGCGGGCAGTGGGTATGGAAATATTACCGAGATCATCAGTCCACTGAAGATAAAAAAGCCACTCAATCTGATGATCAGAATCCTACCAAAACGGTTGATCAGCTTGTCAATTACAAATCTTCCTCCGGCCATAGCTCCCATAAAGGCTACGTATCCAAGTGCAACAAACCGGGCTTCGATTTCAACCACCTTTTTGAAATAAACCCCACTCCAATCAAACATGCAACCTTCGCTCAGCATACCTAAAAAAGCAATTCCACCAATTCGTAACAAAAGACCTTCAGGCATTTTGAAAACCATGCCCGAACCGCCACCACTTCTTTTGTCTTGGACCAGAAATGAATGTGTCAACAATATAATAAGCAGTGTGATGCAAGAGATAATCAGAAAGTGGAATCTGGGCAGTAGGTCAAAATATATCATCATGGCGCCAATTCCTGCACCAGTAAATCCCGCTAAACTCCATAAACCATGCAAGGAAGCCAGTATACTCCTGCCATAATTATCCTCCAAGGCCAATGCTTGGGTATTGAGGGATATATTCATGGTGTTTCCCAGCATTCCAAATACTACCACCACAGGTATCAATACGAGGAGACTATCGCTGAAACCTATCAATGGAAGAAAAACCGAATACCCAACAGCGGAAAGTATGACGACAATCTTGCTGCCAAACCGATGCACAGCCCATCCCGCCAAGGGTAGAGCCACCATTGCTCCGATAGGAAGCCCCAAAAGTAGTGTGCCTAATTGTGCTTCTGAAAAAGAAAATTTGAGCTGAACATCCGGTATTCGGGATGCCCAGGAAGCAAAGCTTAGTCCAGCCAAAAAAAATAGGCTGCCTATGGCAATCCTTCTTTTTGAGAGTTGATTCATTTGTGGCAATTTCTTAGGTTTGAGACTGCAATCTAAGCCGAAAAAACCAAAGATTAATTGGGTTTTATGTAAAGCTTTCCCAGTTGACGTTTTATCGTGGATAGCATGTGAAATGAATATAAAAATCAATGATTAAAAAATACTATTGCCTAAACAATGCCTTTGCTTGAAGGTTACTTAGGTAAAATCACATTTTATGGAATTTGTAATTGCAGGCTCGGTGATTGCTGCGGCCATCCTTATGATACGGGCTATTATCAAGAGAGTATTTGATTGAGCTTTAAATAAAAAAAGCTGCCCTTATTCAAGGCAGCTCTTTGTTTTTTAACAATTGGATTAGTTGGGTAGCTTATCGGCAAATCTACCGTATACCCATGTTCCTGCAATAGCGGAGAGCAATGTTACAGCTACAACTGTAAAGCCAGTTCCTATTTGCGCATAGAGTGGTCCAGGACATGCACCTGTGATTGCCCAACCCAATCCGAAAATGAACCCGCCAATGATCTGACCTTTTCTGAATTCTTTTTTCGGTATGTTGATCACTTCACCTTTCAGTGATTTGATGTTAAATTTTTTGATCAAGAAAATGGAAAGTGCACCGACTGCTATAGCCGAACCGATTATTCCATACATGTGAAAGGATTGAAGCCTGAACATTTCCTGAATTCTGAACCAGGAAACTACCTCAGCCTTTACAAATATGATCCCAAATAAAACACCCACAATAAGGTATTTCAATAAGTTTTCACCGCTTTCTTGCATGTTTGGGGCGTCACAAACAGCATCTTTAGCAATTTTATTTTTTTCTATTGTTTTCATTTTGTGTGTTTTTAGAATCCAGCTAAAGCCATTAAAGGTCCTAACAAGAAATGAGTTGTAATAAAGCCGCCTAGCATAAAGAAAATTGTTGCTACGACAGAGGGCCATTGAAGTGAGGAGATCCCCATGATGGCATGTCCAGAGGTACATCCTCCAGCGTATCTAGTTCCAAAACCGACCATAAATCCACCAAATACGAAGAAAATCAAACCTTTTAGGGTGAAAAGGTTGTCCCAATTGAAGATCTCAACAGGAAGCAATCTGGAATAATCAGTGATTCCTAAAGCTGCAAGGTCTCTTTGGGTAGATTCAGCAACCACAATTGTTTCTGGATTGGAAATAAATGTAGCGGCTATGAACCCACCTATCAATACCCCAAATACAAACATCATGTTCCACATTTCTTTTCTCCAATTGTATGTGAAAAAAGGGATATTGGCTGGTGCACACATGGCGCATACGTGTCTAAGCGAAGAGGAAATCCCAAAAGATTTGTTTCCGATGATCAGTAAAATCGGTACTGTCAATCCTATTAAAGGACCTGCGACCCACCAAGGCCAAGGTTGTGTAATCCATTCTATAAATTGTTCCATTTTTCTATTGTTTGTTTTTCTTTTTTTAAAATTTATAATCCATAATAAGATTGAAGTTCCATAAGTCAACCCTATTGATCCTGAGGTTATCTGGAATCGAAGCTCCGTCTTTTGCTGTTTTATTCACTACCAACAATTGAAGGTTTAACCCTTCAAAGTAATCTTTGAATTTGTATTCAGCCAATCCTGTGAAATGATAGTAGGAAGGAATACCGTACTTGTTGGATCTGAAATTATCTACTTCGGAATGGTTGATAAGCCCTGCGCCAAATTGTGTGAACAATCCCTCAACTGGTGTTGCGATGTCGTATTTCAGTACATACGCTCTCATATCTCCGCTTCCTTCGTAGCGTTCTCTATTTAGACTGGCGAATAAATTTTCCCTTCCCCATTCTCGGGGAAACAAAAATCTACCTCCGTCTCCAATGCTGAGAAAGTTGACAGAGAGATTATGTTTTCTGTAGAAAACCCCCATCTTACCACCAAAGGCATTTACTTTCTCCTCAGGCATGATATAAGCTTTTTGTACATCTTCATTGCCGCCATCTCTTACTGCAAACTGATGAAAGCCTTGTGCTCCCATGTGTATCCTGAGCCCATTGTCAAGACTTTTCTGATAATCCAATTGGGCGAAACTAATATTGAATACGTTTTCGGCATAGTAGTTCCAGACTTGTGCAGTCAATCCACTTTTATGATACTGAGCACCTAGTATAGCTATACCTTTTGATTGAATATTTCCCTTATAACCAGAAGGCTGTCCTAAAGGATTCCGTCCAAAAGGATAAACACCATAAGAATCTTCGATCTGATACCAATCTACTGTCCCCCTTATGGTGACAGACTCTATCCACATGCCTGTGATTTTGAGATCTTTTGCAGCATATGTGGCCGACAATCCGCCAAATACATTAGGTCTCATTCTGTTGTCCTGTTCGTTTAGCAGCGGACTCTGAACACGTTGGCGGCCGAGTTTCAGGCTTAGTTTTTTATACCTGTATGAGATATATAATTCTTCTAACCTGTCTAGCTTGTTGGTGTTGCGGACATCATTCATGTCATACAACAAGATTTCGTACCTGTTTCCAGCACCTGTAGCAGGATCTGCTATTCTGATATTGTTTTCAAAGAGCTGAAAGGTGAAGAAGCCATTAAATCTGGCTTGAAAACCTTTCCATTCCGGACTTGTGTATCCTATTCCCGCACCCGCGGCAAGGGTTGAATAGTTCAATAGCTCGCCTCGGTTCTGGGTGGCCATAAAGAAGGATTTCAGGTGGAAGTCCACCTTTCCTTTTTTTAATTCATCTGCCAGCTTGCCAGAAGATACCACAGTACTGTCCTTAGAATCTGAAAATTCCTGAGCTGTCAGAGGCATAGACCATGACAACAAAAGAACAAAACCCAGCATCTTAGACATTTTCAAAATTCTTCATTTTTAACTACCAAAACTGTGACAATTATCACCTTATCTTTTAGCAAACTAAAAATGGCAAGACCTTACATCTTGCCATTTCACTTTATTTACTGAGTTTTAATTATTTTACAAAAGGGTAGTAGGACAAACGTAGTCACTTACCTTGATTTCGTCAGCGTCTTTGATGGCTGCAAAGCCTCCTTTGATATCGATCAAGTTATCGAAACCTCTTGCTTTGAGGATTGAAGCAAAGATCATTGACCTGTAACCGCCTGCGCAATGCACGTAGTAAGTTTTGTCTTTATTGACTTTGGTCATGCTGTCGTTGATATAATCCAATGGTGCATTTTCAGCTCCTAATACATGTTCACTAAGGAATTCAGAGTTTTTTCTCACATCCAGAATGTTGATATTTTCGTCTTTTTCCATGAGTGAAGCAAGCTCCGCTGTGGAAATTGAGTGGATATTGTCCACTTCTCTGTTGTCGTTTTTCCAAGAATCAAATCCACCTTTCAAGAATCCGATGGCGTGGTCATATCCCACTCTTGCCAATCTGGTGACAACTTCTTCTTCTCTACCGTCTTCTGCTACGATTAGGATTTCTTGTTTCAAATCTGGAACCAAAGCACCTACCCATACAGCAAAGCTTCCATCGATGCCAATATTTATAGAGTTTGGAATAAAGCCTTTGGCAAATACTTGCGCATCTCTTGTGTCCAAAATCACAGCACCGGTCTCATTTGCAGCTGCTTCAAAGGCCGCTGGACTTAGTGGGTTGATGCCTCTTGTCAATACCTCGTCGATAGAATCGTATCCTTGGATGTTCATCATGACATTCTGAGGGAAATAAGAAGGAGGAGGGGTCAAGCCTGTTGTGACTTCTTTGATAAATTCCTCTTTGGTCATTTCCTGCAAGGCGTAGTTTGTTTTCTTTTGGTTGCCTAAGGTATCTGTGGTCTCTTTACTCATATTTTTACCACAAGCACTTCCCGCTCCGTGCGCTGGATAGACAATGATGTCATCCGCCAAAGGCATGATTTTGTTTCTCAAAGAATCATAAAGGTGAGCGGCCAATTTATCTTGAGTAAGGTCTTTGATTACCTTTTGGGCCAAATCAGGACGGCCTACATCTCCTATAAATAAGGTGTCACCAGTAAATAGGGCTTCTTCTTTTCCTTCTTCATTTATCAAAAGGAAACAAGTACTTTCCATAGTATGTCCAGGAGTGTGGATCACTTTGAATTTGGCTTTCCCAAGAGGGAATTCCTGTCCATCTTCAGCGATGATAGCGTCAAAGCCCATTTTCATACCTGTAGGTCCAAATACAATTGGAGCACCGGTCTTAGAAGAAAGGTCTTGGTGGCCAGAAACGAAATCAGCATGGAAATGCGTTTCGAAAACATATTTGATTTTCGCATTTCTTCTTTCAGCTTTTTCGATATAAGGCTGAACTTCTCTTAATGGATCAATGATAGCAGCTTCTCCATCTGATTCAATGTAATAAGCTCCTTGCGCTAAGCATCCTGTGTATATTTGTTCGATGATCATAGTTTATTTCTGTTTTATTGATTGATGATACAATGTTAGTTACTTATGGGTTTGTCTTGAATGACTTTTGTCACTTAAGCGAAATTATATGTTTACTGTAATTTTTTGTTTGATGATATTGGTAAGCTGATGTGCTGGCACTACTCCTGATTCTCTCCATACAACCTCACCTTTATGAAAAAGTATAAGGGTTGGTACTCCTCTTACTTGGAATTTACTTGCCGCAAGCTGATTTTTGTCCACATCTACTTTGATGATTTTGACAGCATCTCCCAACTGCTTGGAAGTATCTTCCAAGATAGGCTGCATCATCTGACAAGGACCACACCAAGTGGCGAAAAAGTCCACCAAGACTGGAGTGTCTCCACTTATCAATTCGCTGAATGTTTTTGCTTTCTCGTTCATGGCTTTAATGTTAAATTATACTACAAAAGTACCTAATTGAAATAGTGTCTACAGTAATTTTTATCACAAACCCTTAAATGCTGTTAAAATACCCCTCAATTATTAATTATTGCTTATTTTCGCCGATCACAACTTTATTCACAAACAATGCTTGATTACAAAAAGGTCAATAACCTGATGGGTTGGCTGGTTTTTCTCGTAGCCACTTTGGTATATGCGCTTACAGTCGAACAGACAGCAAGTTTTTGGGATCCGGGTGAATTTATCGCGGTTTCCTATAAGCTTCAGGTGCCTCACCCTCCAGGAGCCCCTTTCTTTCTCCTGACATACAGAATGTTTGGGTTTTTGGCTTTTGGAGATGGCTTGTCGGTGGCCTACTGGATGAATATTGGTAGTGCTGTTTTTTCAGGATTGACGATTTTATTTCTCTTTTGGTCCATCACCCTCTTTGGTAGAAAGCTATTTGGTGTAGTAAAAGGAAAAGAAAGCAAAGGAGAAGTTATCACCCTGATGGGCGCTGGAATGGTCGGCGCATTGGTTTACACCTTTACCGACAGCTTCTGGTTTTCAGCAGTTGAGGCTGAGGTATATGCCATGTCTTCCTTTTTTACAGCGATCGTTATTTGGGCGTTTTTGAAATGGGATGTAATCGAAGATCCAAGGGATGAAAACAGGTGGATGATCTTCATCGCCTATTTGGTCGGCCTATCCATAGGTGTTCACTTGCTCAACTTGGTGACATTGCCTGCTTTGGCTTTGATTTATTATTTCAAAAAATACAGAAACCCCAATCTTAAGGGTGGAATTATAGCTTTGGCATTAGGCGGCTTGGCATTGATTATTATCAATAACATCATCATCCCAGGGCTGCCAAGCATGGCAGGAGCAATGGAGATTTTCTTTGTCAATAGCATTGGGTTACCATTTGGTTCAGGAGTAGTTGTTTTTATCACCTTGTTTGTGGGGTCTTTGATTTATGGAATCATTTACTCTATCAAAAATGGCAAGGTTGTCTTGAATACCATATTGGTTTCCCTGACTTTTATCATGATAGGCTATGGTTCTTATGCCATGATAGTGGTGAGGGCCAATCAGGATACAGTTATCAACCAAAACGCCCCAAAAGATATCATCAGCTACGTTTCTTATCTTAAAAGAGAGCAATACGGCTACAGGCCATTGATGCATGGGCAATATTTTGATGCAGAATTGATTGATCAGGAAGAGGGTGCTCCTATTTACCTAAAAGGAAAAGATAAGTATGAAATCGTGGATTATTCTACTGTCAATATTTATGATCCTTCCAGAACAACGATTTTGCCAAGAATTTACTCTACTCAAGAAAGGCATAAGCAACTTTACAGGTCAAAACTTGGCTTGAGAGAAGGTGAAAAACCTACTTTTGGAGATAACCTCTACTTTATGTTTTCGCATCAGTTGGGACATATGTATTGGAGGTATTTTATGTGGAATTTCTCAGGGCGTGAGAGTGATTTCTCAGATGCTCCTTGGTTAGGGATTGCTGATTTCTTTTCGGACAAATTCCCTGACTATATCAAAGAGAACAAAGCGCATAACAATTATTTGATGTTGCCGCTTCTTTTGGGAATCTTGGGCTTGATATTTCAGGCTAAAAATGATCCCCGCTCGTTCTATGTCACCACTATGCTTTTCCTGATGATGGGGGCTGTTTTGGTACTGTACCTGAATTCACCTCCTGTAGAGCCTAGGGAAAGAGATTATATTTATGTGGGTAGTTTTTATGCCTTTGCCATCTGGATCGGTATCGGTGTAATGGCTTTGGCACATTGGATAGGGAAATTGAATAAGAATCTAGCTGTGGCTGGCGTCATAGCTACGGCAATAACTTTCCCAATACCTGTCATGATGGCGAGTCAAAACTGGGATGATCACAACCGTCAGGGAAGGTATTTCTCGGTAGATTCTGCCAGAAACTTTCTTTCATCCTGTGCACCAAACGCTATTCTGTTTACAGGAGGGGACAATGATACATTCCCACTTTGGTATGTGCAGGAAGTAGAAGGGTTTAGGACAGATGTGAGGGTAGTGGTTCTGAGTTATTTTGATACAGATTGGTACGTGGATCAGTTGTCCAAGCCTGCATATGAATCAGAAGGATTGCCTTTTTCTCTTCAGTATGAAAATTATAAAAAAGGTACCAATGATGTCCTCTATGTCATGGAAAGAGAAAACCTAGAAGCTATTTCATCAAGGGAATACTTAAGACTTCTCAAAAACAACAGTGATCTGCTCAAACTATCCGGTGGAGGTAGAAGCACATACAATATGGTGCCTTCCAAAAACCTGATCTTGGATGTCGACTTAGAAAAAGTTTATGGTCAAGGCCTCATTCCAGAAGGTATGGAAAGCCTGATGGCAGATCAGATTAACCTCAGGGTTAAGGGCAACTACATGACAAGGGGCAACTTGATGCTGGTAGATTTGATTACGACCAATAATTGGGAAAGACCGATCTATTTCAACAACACTTCTTTGGCTACCATTGGATTGGATATTGAAGATTATGTGGTGATGGAAGGTTTGACTTATAGGTTGCTTCCTGTGAGAAAACCTCAAAATATGAGGTCAGAACTGGTAAATACGGATCTGGCATTTAAAAACGTCATGGAGGAATTTGCCTTCAGGGGAATGGATAATCCTGATAACTATTTCGATGATGAATTCAGAAGATTTACCTCCAATCACCGCTCGGCCATCAATGCCATAGCGATAGCACTCTTGGACGAGGATGATATGGACAGGGCCGCTGAAATCATGAAATTCAGTCTTGAAAAAATGCCCCATGATGCCATACCATATGATTTGGCTAGTGGACAGATGGTGCCTTTATTATTTGAAGTAGGAGAGGACGATCTAGCTTTGGATATCATTGAAAAGATTTCCCATAAGTCTATTCAAATGCTGGAGTTTTACACCAGAGAAAACAGAGAGTTTGACAGAGAAGCTATGATATCAATAGAGATGCTGAAATATTTCATACCTCTTCTCAACGAAAGAGGATATGACGAATTGGCCAATCAGCTTAAAAACGGTTTAGAGAGAATCATGGGGCCTTCCTCAGGCGGTTCCATGATCGATAGAAGATAATTTGTTTGGTTTGCAATCAAAAATCCGGACTGATACTATCGGTTCGGATTTTTTTATGACTTTTTCAATACATAAAAAAGGTCTAAACCTTTATCAGGATGGGCTACAAGTTGATAATCCCTTTCAGTAATATCCGTGACTTGTTGTCCTTGCTGTTTGTGAAGTTTGTTTCTATTAATTCTGTTCAGTACTTCATAAGGCCATCTCAAGACTGCTGCAGGAAGTCTATATTGGAGATTTAAAATATCAAAGCGCATAATCTTATTGACAGATTTCCTGTTGGCTTCATGGTAATTCCAAACTTTGGAGTTGCCTCCTATACCCATTGTTTCTACCTCATCAAAAATAGCTTCGCACAAGCGCTGCAATTGTGGAGCGGTGTACTCCCGGATGTGCCATGGATTTCTCGAAAGCGTATGTCTGATATTTGGAGTTGAAATGATAGCCTTTCCACCTGGTCGTAGAACACGGTAGATTTCCTGTAAAAAAAGTTTGTCATTTTCGATATGCTCTATCACCTGAAAGCTTACCACTGTGTCAAAACTGTTATCTTCGATATCTTTAAAAGGTGGAATGACAGCTTGCTGAAACAGTGCTTTTGGGTATTTTGAGGAAAGACTTTCGATTACCTCCTGAATCTTGTCCAATCCAAGGTAGGAGTCTACATGCTTCAATAGCACTTCTACGCCCCTTCCTTCCCCGCAGCCGACTTCCAATAAGTCTCCTTTTACCATCGGTTTTGCAGCGATATATGCCTTTAAAAGTCTTTGGTGGATGGGATTATCACTCACCAACTTATCAGAAGTGATTTCCGTTGTATAGGTAGCCATTTAAAATTTCATTAATTTGAGCAAAAATAAGCTTAATTTTTAAAAGCAGATGATCAGACAAAAAATCAGTTCAAAATTTAACCCCATTTCAGGACTAATTCTTATCCTTATTGCCTTTCCATTTCTTGCAAATGCCCAGCAGACCCTCGAGCAGCTGAATCAGTCTTTGAGGTATTCAAGGTATTCAAGAATTGCTCCAAAAGTGATCCCCGTCAAAGAAGGTGAAAGGTCTTTTGTGTTGCAGATGCCTGTAGAAAAAATCGAAGAAAACATTGAGTTTGGAGTCTATAACTTCTCATATGGTATTCTTTCATCCTTTCAAGAGCCTATTACTGCACAGAACATGGTCAATCTGACTGAGGCGGACCTAGTCAGGGAGACTAATTTTCATTTTTATTTTGAAAAGACAGTAACCATACCCGAAGATCAGGAAATGGCTTTCGCATTGCTGCGAGCAACAGATACAAGACAAGGTGATGAGTATTATTACCATGCAGATTTGATCAGCCCATTTGTTTTTGGCTATCCTGATTTTTGGGCTTACTATGGTGATCAAATCCCTTTTGATCAAAATTTTATGGTTAAAAATGATGCGCTCGAATTCAAAGGTGCAGGACCAGTCAGTTTACATAAATTTCATTACCCTGCTACTTTTGATGTGCCATTGCCTCCCATGGAAATCAGGCCAGCTGCAGTTCCCCGAGAGGTAACTGTCAATTATCAAGGTGATTTCTTATTGAATACCCCTAAAAAATTTGAAGATGATGGCTATTATTTCATTCAATCCGACACCAATTCCACAAAAGGGATGATGCTTAGAACAGTAAATGATGCTTTCCCCAAAGTACAAGACTATGATGAAATGGTAGAAATGGTGGCCTATATATCAACGAGAAAAGAGCATGAAGCCCTCAATGAGGCTGAAGATAAAAAAATTGCGCTAGATCAATACTGGATAGGATTGACGAAAGATGAAGACCAAGCTAAAAAGTTGATCAGAGAGTACTTCAAGCAAATCGAGTTTGCAAATATATTATTTACAGATTTCAAAGAAGGTTGGAAAACAGACCGAGGCATGGTCTACACCGTGATGGGGCCACCTAATGAAGTGTCTTTTAAAATGAATGGTGAAATCTGGTCTTATCTCATTGCTAACTCTAATTCGAAAATTACTTTTACCTTTGCACGCGTCAAAAATATTTTGACCCCAAATTATTATATACTTAACCGCTCAAGAAGCCTACAGCCGGAGTGGTTCAAAAGCATTACATTATGGAGAAGCGGACAGATGGATTTCTGATCAATAAAGGAGAAAACGAAAAAGATTTTATTTTTGGAACAAGGGCGGTCATGGAGGCCATCAGTGCACAAAAGGATATTGACAAGATTCTTGTAGACAAGGAAGTCAACAATGAACTGGTCAAAGAACTTTTAAAATTGGCCAAGCAGGAAAGAATTCCGGTCGTGAGGGTTCCGGATGGCAAACTCAACAGGATTACAAGAAAAAACCATCAAGGTGTAGTAGCCCACATGTCTGCAATCCAATATGCATCTCTGGACAATGTGATCGAAGAATGCTTCTCTAAAGGTATTGCTCCGATGATTTTGGTCTTGGACAGGATTACGGATGTGAGAAATTTTGGTGCTATTGCTAGAACAGCTGATTGCGCAGGTGTGCATGCCATTGTGATACCTGAAAAAGGCAGTGCTCAGATCAATTCTGATGCAGTAAAAACTTCTGCAGGAGCACTCAACCATCTTCCGGTTTGCAGGGCAAAAAACCTTTATTACACAGTAAAAGACCTCAAAAAAATGGGGTTGAATATCGTGAGTGTCACTGAAAAGACCGAAAGACTCATGTATGAGGCCGATTATACTTTACCTACTGCTTTGATCATGGGTTCTGAAGAAGATGGGATCTCTCAAGAATTGATTGGCATATCAGATGAATTCGTAAAAATACCTCTGGCAGGAAATATTGAAAGTTTGAATGTTTCTGTTTCCGCTGCAGTAGTAATTTATGAAGGTATTAGGCAAAGGAGAAACTGACTAATCTGAGTGTTTGTAGGAATACGTTAACCGCTTAAAATTTTGAAACAGGCAATGATTTCTTAATTCGATTTCTCATACTACTAGATATCAATTAATAAGAAACATAAGGCTATTGGCATATTAATATATCAGACAGGTATAGGAAAACCTGATAGAGATGTCTCTATCAGGTTTTTTTGTCTTCATCGGGCTCATCTTTCGGGAAAGGCTTTGAGATTGTTTCTTTGATCAAGCCAGGGAAACTTTTGACATGCAAATCCCTTTGAGGGAATGGGATTTCTACACCATGATCCTTGAACGCCTTCCAAATCCCGCGCATTACCTGATCTCGGAGAATTACCCAAATGTCAATATCATTGACCCAAAATAGAACCCTGAAGTTTACCGAATTGTCTCCAAAGGTCTGCATGTAAACTCTGGCTATCGGCTTTTTAAGGATTTCATCTCTGTCCAATTCTTTCTGGATTAGCTCGGTCACTTTGTCCA
The DNA here is from genome assembly GCF_003003005.1 of Mongoliibacter ruber. Lineage (GTDB taxonomy): Bacteria > Bacteroidota > Bacteroidia > Cytophagales > Cyclobacteriaceae > Mongoliibacter > Mongoliibacter ruber. Next base: position 198,667 of record NZ_PVTR01000006.1, on the reverse strand, counting down.
TGTCGGCATTGTAACTGACACCAATAATCAATTCTATTCTTCTTTGCTTATCGGATAAGGTCCAGTTGGTCAGTTGCTGGGCTAAAAGGTCTCCGTTTGGAATGATGACTTCTGCACCATCCCAGTTTTTGATTTTACTGGCGCGAATACCGATTTCTCTAACAATTCCCTCAATAGACCCCACTTGAATGACATCTCCGATTTGAATAGGTCTTTCAAATGCGAGAATAACCCCAGAAACCAGGTTATTGACTATTGTCTGTAAACCAAAACCTATACCGACGGAAAGCGCACCAAGGACAATGGCTATTTTATCTACAGGAATTCCGGATGCTGCAATGGCAATCAAAAAACCAATTGTCAATACTGCAAGACGAATCAGGAGAATAGAAGACCCAAGCTTTTTGTTTCTTGTACTTTCATTTTGCTGGTCTTTAATATTGGCAATGTATGCAACGGTGTTTGCCAAAAAAGTAGCAATGTATACAACCAAGAAAAACACAGCTATTTGAGCGAAGGTAAAGGATGCATTCAGAATACTTCGCGGTTGGGACAAGAAATTGCCTGACCATTCCAGAAGTGTTTCCAATATATTCATGCTCGCAAAAAAGTAGAATGCCCAAATGGTGATGGCCAAGTAGGAAAACATGCTGTTTATTCTTTTCTGGATATCATAAAAGTCAATCACCGATGTCAACTCACTTTCATTTTTCCTGCTCACTTCTATTTGAAGATAGATTAATTCTTTGATAATGATGATGAAAATGATCAAACTGATGGCATGCATCAAGCTTATGGTAGCTGTGATTCCGATCATCTTACCCAAGCTAAATCTGCCTAAAACATTCGCAAAAATAGACACAGAACAAAAAGCAATATAGATTTTGGCTAGGATATGGACATATTTCGGGATTAATTCACTATCCTGTTTCTGTAACTTGATTAGCCTGAATCCCAGTAGAATGCCGATAGTGCTGAAAAACAAAAGGTGCCATCTTTCTTGAAAAGCAATCTCCCAGTATAAGTTGCTAGCCGTGCTGATGAGGAAAAGCCCAAATATCATCAGCCATACCTTCATTCCACTTTTGCCGATTCTTCGTGACAACAATATTCCTGAAATCCCAACCATTATAATCAATATCAAGGCAAAAAATGAAATCGGAGGATTTGGATAGAAAAACGGAGCTATCGCCAAGATTAGCAATAGACTTGACAGCCTTGGGTATATAGTTACATAACGCACCCTGCTTAGGATAATGGTTGCAAATTCCTTTTCACTCCTAATTTTTTTCAGGTTGGTACTGAGCCAATAATAGATCAAAAACACCAAAACCAATAAAAAGAAGCTGATACCGAGGTGGTTTGCAATGTATCCCTGTAAAATGATAATATTGAATCTGAGAGAATCTCTAAACACATGGGAAAGCCTTTCGGTGTTTGGAAGGTCTTTAGGTTCCCAGATGAAATTTGTCTCTTTAGAGAAAAGGGCATTTTCAAGATTTCTCTTTTCGGCATGTAGCCTCTCGTCTATCTCGTTTATGCGGATGCTGAAGTTTGATACCCTGGATTGATATGTAGCGGCTTTGAGCCTTTGTACATTAAGACTGCTATCAGATTTTTCGAAATTAGATCGAAGTGTGTTGATGGTTCGCTGGTACTCGGGAAGTAGTGTGGTATCTCTTAGCTTGCTGGTAAAAATGGGATCTTGCCTTATTGAGTCGAGTTTCTGTTTGACAATGGCCAATTCTTGGATCCTGTTATTTATAATTCTTTCGGCTTGGACCAATCCGTCAGCGGTGCCGTCATGCCAATTTATCAGCGCATTTATATACCTCAGGTTGATCCTTGAGTCCGGGTCCAAGAGTCGTGATTCAACGGTGTTGATAAACCTTTCTGTAGGCGGAATGATATTGTTTATACTTAAAGTGTCGAAGTCTTTTTTGAGTATTCTTGTGATTCTCCCAATTTTAAAAGTGTATTCCTGGGTTTTTTGTATACTGGCTTCCAAAGTAGGAATTGACTGCCGGCTATTTGCATACACAGTGTCTACTGAAGGATTGTTTACAAGAATGGTATCAATCGACCTTTCGCTTTGTGCTTCTTGAGCATTTGTTGGCCTAAAAATCAGCGTCAACAGCAATACAAGTAGAATCCCGGTCAAATTAAAAGCCCGCATAGTTTTTATTTTAAAGATAGTCAAAATTTGAATTGAATGGCTAAACGTCATATCTGTAAGGCGCGAGTGATGTTTTATATGCCATATTGGCTTGTTTTCATAGGTTTTTACCTATTTTAAAGCCATACTGACATATAATCTTCTTTGGTATACAATTTATGAAAGAATTATTGTGATAATTTCAATCTATTTACCAAAACATTCTATCAAATGAAACTCGCAAGATACAACAACCTCGAAACCCAATATCCAACTACATTTTCAAGCATGTTGGATAAATTCTTCAATGACAGCATTGGCCAAAATGTGAAACAATTTACCCCTGCTGTGGATATTGCTGAAGAAAATGATAAGTATGATGTCCATGTTTCTGTTCCGGGAATGAAGAAGTCAGATTTTCATTTGGAAATTGTAGATGGAAGGCTTACCATTTCTGGAGAAAGGAAAATGGAAGAGAAAAAAGAAGGGAAGAATTTTCATTCAATTGAGACCCATTTTGGATCATTCAGCAGATCATTCTACCTTCCAGAAGATGTACAGGTAGAGAATATTTCGGCAAAATACGAAGATGGCCTATTGAAAGTCACACTTCCAAAGACTGAAAAGAAAATAAATAAGGCTACAATAGAAGTAAAATAGGGAATTAGAGAAACCCCCGTCCTGTTTTTTTGTTTAGATTGTATCAGTTTGGCTCTAATGCTCAATAATGGCTCGTTAATCCTTGTTAAAAGCCAGATACATTTAAATAAAATGTCTGGTATTTGCGATCTCTTAGAGAAAAATTACGTGCAAACAAGCATAACTTAAAAACCCATAAAATGAATAAAAAGCAGTTCTTCCTTGGAATCATTCTCGCTTCATTGATTGGAGGAGTAGTTGCCTTGGCAGGTGCAAGTTACCTTTCGAAGCAAAATTCCGCTAACAATTTTACAGACAAACAAGATACAAGTTTGGTCAATTGGTTATCCAATGACAAGTTTACGGTACCTGATGGGATCAATTTTGTGGCATCTGCTCAGATGGTGACACCTGCTGTGGTGCACGTCAGAAGTAGTGTTACAGTATCTCAAAGACAAAGAGGAGCCGATCCTTTTGAGGAATTCTTTGGCTTTAGGTCTCCTGACAGGGGAGGTGCGCCCAGAGAAGGCCGAAGTTCAGGTTCTGGAGTAATCATATCTGAGGATGGGTATATTGTAACCAACAACCACGTAATAGAAAATGCCAGCCGAATTGACATTTCATTAGAAGACAATACAAGGTACTCAGCAAGGGTGATCGGTACAGATCCTACTACTGATTTGGCCTTGATCAAAATTGAAGCGAAAGGTCTTCCTTTTGTAAGGTTTGGTGATTCTGATCAAGTGAATGTAGGAGAGTGGGTATTGGCTGTAGGTAATCCATTTGACCTTACTTCTACCGTGACTGCTGGGATTATCAGTGCCAAAGCAAGAAACATCGGTATTCTGAGAGACATGGAAAATAACTTACAGATAGAATCTTTCCTTCAGACAGATGCAGTAGTCAACCCAGGTAACTCAGGTGGTGCATTGGTCAACCTAGCGGGAGAGTTGATAGGTATCAATACTGCTATTGCTTCCCGTACGGGCACATTCAATGGCTATGCATTTGCTGTTCCGACATCTATTGTGAAAAAAGTAATGGATGATTTATTGGAGTTTGGTGCAGTTCAAAGGGGTCTTTTAGGTGTTCAGATCAGAGATGTGAGTCCAGAATTGGAGGAATACCTTGGAGAAAAATTTGATGTCAGCAGAGGAGTATATATCAGTGAGGTAAATGAAGGTTCAGGTGGAGAAGAAGCCGGATTGAAAAAAGGCGATATCATTATTGGTGTAGATGGCTCTGAAACTCATAACGTAGCCCAACTACAAGAAATGGTAGCGAGAAAAAGACCTGGTGACAAAGTAGATGTCAGATACTTAAGAAAAGGTCAAGAGCAGACTACCAAAGCCACTTTGAAAAACATTACCGGAGACACCAAAATCATTAGAAAAGAAGCACCAAGGAGAACGACTTTCAGCGGTGTGACATTTGAAGATGTGAAAGCAGATGCCAAAACGAGACTAAATATTCAGGGAGGTGCTGCAATTGTGACGATAGACAATGATACTTGGAAAAAATCAGGTGCCAAAGTAGGGTTTATCATTACTTCGGTGATAGGATCTGATGGCAGGTACAGAATTACAGGAGCCGAAGATCTTTCGGAAATTTTGAAAAACAATCAAGGAGAAGAAATTGTTGTATTGGGTGTGTATCCTAATGGTCAAGAATATTACTTCGAAATTAAAATAGATTAGATAAAGTGTTAAGTTGTTTTGTGTTTGAAAGAAAGGTTAGTCCATTGGGCTGACCTTTTTTATTTTTTTGAAAGGGCTTGGGTAGGGTTCACGCAGAGTCTTAAGAGGTGCGAAGGAGCGCAGAGGGGGTATGTCTCGCATAGAAATAAGAAAGCCAAGTATTGCGGAATTTGTCCCAAATCGGGAAAAAATTATTTCACGCTAAGACGCTAAGAAGCAAAGGGTTTAGAGAATGGTAATACCTGATTCTAGGCGATTGAACAGAAAATCAATAAAGGTCTTAAACCAGCAATAATATGAGATTTAATAGATGCTTGCTGCGTCCGCTGCGTCATCGTTGTGTTCGCCGCGAGAAACAAAACCTATAAATAGGGCTAAGGCTTTGGGTTTTCAGAAGAATGGGAGGATTTGGGTCCAAGACTAAGTCTTGAACCAGACTAAGTCATTGGACCAGGCTGAATCAATTTACCTTTCCCCACTAAAATGGGTCATCATCAGAATGGCACCGGCGGTGCCGTCCATGGTGGGTTCATTGGTGCTATAATCGCCTACATCATCGTGATAGACAACTTTTTCATTTTGTACTTTCTCAAATTTATCAGGATTCAAGAGGGTCAGTCCAATGAGGTTGTCATAAATGTGTTTTGAAATCGGGCCATCTACCAAGCCTCCGGGAACTTCCAAGCCTAACAACACAAATAGACTTGTATGCACTTCGACAGGATATTCACCTCCATCAGGGATTCCCGTGAACATCGAAGTACCCCAAGGATTTTTTCCAAACAACCAATCCCTCTGAGAAGTAAGAAAAGGTTCAAAGCTTTTATCACCACTCATTTTTTCATATAAAATCACCTGTGTGACCAAAGAGGTAAGTAGGTTATTGCTGCACCAGATAAATGGAATACCTATGTGGAAAGGATTGCTCTCGGCTCTGGCCAAAGTGTATTTGATTCCGTCCAGATAGTAGCCTTCCAAGGTTTTTTTAAAATCCTCGTCTACTAAGCTATGTAAGGAGTAATGCCCAAGGTTGATAAATGGATAAAGTTGGTAGTGGGCAGCTGAATCCCGGACTGTCCAACTGTCCTCTGTATTGCTTTTTAAGGCATATTCCTTCGCTTGATCGAGGTAATCGTTTTGTCCCGTGAGCTTGAAAAGTTCAGCCGCGGCCCACTCCATATCATCAGCCCAAGTTTCTTCATTATACCTGTAAGGTGCACCGTAAGAATTTCCTTGCTGATAACCTTCTTTTGCTCTACCTAAGGCATAAAGGGATTTTGCGGCCTCTCTGCATTTGGCTGCGAAAATTGGGTCATCTAAGTCTTTCTCCCATATTCGGGCGGCCAATGCCATAGCCGCAGCACTCCTTCCTGCAAGATTGGCTACTCCTGTTGCCTCGCTCTGATAGCTCATCAGACCCTGTGGTTTACCAGTAGCAAAGTAGCCTACACGATAGGAGTTTTCGCCCCACCCGTAATCTGAATTATCTTGATTTGGAATCTTGAAACCCCTATGGTCTCTATCATCAGCCACCTGATGAAAAAGTTGATCGGGTGCAGGGTGCATTTTGTGCAGCCAATCCAAGCCCCATTTGGCTTCATCCAGAATATCAGGAATGCCGTTGGGAATGGGCTGGCCGAGGGCATTTACCTTGTCTTCAAATCTATCCGGATACATCTCATAGGCCATCAATATATGCGCAGTTGCATAGCTTGAAGTAATCAGGTATTTCAGCTGATCACCTGCATCATGCCAACCGCCACTGAGATCCACAAAAGTACTGTCCGGCATAGGTCCGAAAAAAGACCTGCCGTCCTTTTGGTGACAGACCATGTCCAAAGTGGGATTGTAGCCGCAGCGCTGTTGGCGCATAAACTCCAACAGGGTTTCCTGATGGTTCTGATATGTATTTTCCCCAATCCTGAATACGGGAGATCTATGTTTGCTTTTATTACTGATCAAGTAAAAATCCCCCTCAGATTTGACCTTACTAAAATCCGCCTCCCAGTAATGAAACCCACCCCAATTGTCTTTATTGACCTTTGAAGGCTTGATTTTGATGATCTCTTTTTCAGATTCTGCATTTACCAAAGAGAGTGTTTCAACTTTTGCCTGGTGACTGAAAAGAACAGCTACCTTGGTATCTTCTGGCAAATAGCCCAATTGATTGATTCGGATATACAGTTCTTGGTCTTTTTCCTGCAAGGGAGCAAATACCAGATGGAGTAAAAACAATAATTTAGTAGCGATCATTGGCTTGAGTCTGTTATAGGTAAGTCCTAGTCATCATATTAATCTAAGAAATTCCGATATGATTAAATTTTTTTATCTCACAAGCGGTAGTAAATTGTTGTGACCTAATCCAAAAAAGATGAAAACCTTATCACACATACTTCTTTTCCTTTTGATTGCCATTCCTATTCAAGTAAAGGGACAAATCGTACACTCAGGACAAGCGTCCAGTATGTCTGAGGTTCCTTTTGGAACGCTTTCCACAGAGCAAAACCAAAGAGTTCAGAGAATAGATGACATGTTGGAAAAGGCTATTCAGGACAATGATGTGCCGGGATTGGTGGCTTTGATTTCCAAAAATGGTAAAATTATCTACTATGAAGCTAAGGGAAAAGCGGATGTACAAGGCAATAAAGGTATGGAGAAGGATGCTATTTTTCGCATAGCTTCCCAGACCAAAGCCATCACATCAACTGCTGTGATGATGCTGTGGGAGGAAGGGCATTTTAAATTAGACGATCCTATATCCAAATGGATTCCGGAATTCAAGAATCCAAAAATCCTGCAACAGTTTAAGTACGAGGATACCACCTTTACTGCCCTTGCAGCCAATAAAGAAATTACCATCAGACACTTGCTGACGCATACATCTGGTTTGGGATATGGGATCATTGACGGTGATGAGCGTATGAAGATGCTATACCAGAAAGCTGGAGTCGTTGACCTTTATACCACGTCTGATATAAGTATTGAACAAAGCGTTAAGAAACTGGCAAGCCTTCCTTTGCATCATCATCCCGGAGAAAAGTTCACTTACTCAGAAGGCTTGGATGTTTTGGGTTATTTTGTTGAAATCATTTCAGGCAAACCCTTTGACCAATTTTTGAAAGATAGGATTTTTGATCCACTGGGAATGGAGGATACTTGGTTTTACCTGCCTGATTCCAAAGCGAATCGATTGGTCACCGTGCATAAAAAAGAAAACAAGAATTGGGTAAAGTATGAAGGGAAGTATTATGATGTTGATTACCCGAAGAAAGGTGCAAAACGCTTCTTTTCCGGGGGCGCAGGACTTTCCAGTACTGCTCAGGATTATGCACATTTTCTTCAGATGTACCTTAATGAAGGGGTATTTAATGGACAACGAATTTTAAGTCCATTAACAATCAAAACCATTATGGCCAATCAGATCGGGGATCTTTGGTCAGGTTCCAAGCATTATGGGTTAGCTTTTGGTGTAGTCACCGAAACAGGAGTCTCTGAGGGAGGAATCGGAAGCCAGGGGACTTTTGACTGGGGAGGATACTTCAATACCCAGTATTTTGCTGATCCTGAGACCAACACTATTGGCATTTTGATGAAGCAAACACGAGATTCCCCCAATGAGGATACGGACTGGAAGTTTAGGCAGATGGTTAATAGTTTGGGGGATTGAATTACTATTGAAATTAATTAGAAATATACTTCGTGAAATAAGGTTGAAATAAAGTAGATATAGATTGAAATAAGGTTGAGATAATATTCGGCGATTAGCGCTAGGTTTTTTTGTCAATAAGAATTGATTAAATCAATGGAACTTTACTCCTGGGAAACAGGTGATTTTTGGATAAATAAAGATTTATGTTTGATAAAATAATCCAGATTTATTTTAGGCCTTGACTGACCTCCTCCAATAACCTCAATATTTTTCAAAAGACCCGCTTAAAATTTAAAAGAAGGTCAGCAACTCAATTCTTATATCGCCGCAGGCATATTTCTATTTTATATCGGGCAAGCATATATCCATTATCCTGAATCCCTTCCCTCTCGAGGTTTCCGCTTCGCTTCAATATCGCGCAGCACATATCCACCAATATCGCCACAGGCTAATATCTTTTTAATATCGCCGAAGGCATATATCCATTTATCCCGAATCGCTTCGCTTTCGGGATCTCCGTTTCACTTCGATATCACGAAGCATATATCATTTAGATTTTCTTTCCACCTCCCTCAAATTCTCCAATTTCTTATTTCTCAAAAATCCATTGATGTCTTCAAAGTGTTCTTTGACACGTTTGTTGCCGAATTCGAAAACTTTGGTCGCCAAGCCATCTAAGAAATCCCTGTCGTGAGAAACCAAAATCAAAGTGCCATCAAAAGCCTTAAGCGCATCCTTGATGATGTCCTTGGTTTTCATATCCAAATGATTGGTAGGTTCATCGAGAATCAGAAGGTTAACGGGTTCCAACAAAAGCTTGATCATAGCCAATCTGGTTTTTTCGCCTCCTGAAAGCACTTTGACCTTTTTGTTGATGTCATCCCCTTTGAACATAAATGCACCCAATAGGTCTTTGATTTTTCCGCGTATCTCCCCAACAGCGATTTGATCGATGGTTTCAAAAATGGTCAGACTTTCATCCAATAGTGAAGCTTGGTTTTGTGCAAAATAGCCGACTAATGCATTATGACCCAATTCACACTTCCCTTCGAAGTCAATCTCACCCATGATGGCTTTGATCATGGTGGATTTACCTTCTCCGTTTTTCCCCACAAAGGAAACTTTTTGTCCCTGTGCAATGGTCATGTTGGCATCTTTGAAGACCACATGGTCACCGTAAGCTTTGGTGAGACCTTCTACGATGACTGGGTATTTTCCAGACCTTGGGGAAGGAGGGAAGCGCAATTTCAAAGCAGAAGAATCCACTTCGTCCACTTCTACGATATCCAGTTTCTCCAACATCTTCACCCTTGACTGTACCTGTAGGGTTTTGGAATAGGTACCTTTGAATCGGTCAATAAACTGTTGTGTATCAGCAATAAACCTCTGCTGTTCTTCAAATTGTTTTTGTTGCTGTTCTCTTCTTTCTTTTCTAAGTTCCAGGTAATGGGAATATTTGGCTTTATAGTCATAAATCCTACCCATTGTCACCTCTATGGTTCTGTTGGTTACATTGTCCACAAAAGCCCTGTCGTGGGAGATGACTACTACTGCCTTGGCTTTTTCAGTCAAAAACTCTTCCAGCCATTGGATGGATTCTATATCAAGGTGATTGGTAGGTTCATCCAAAAGAATCAGGTCAGGCTTTTGCAAAAGAATTTTTGCCAGTTCTATCCGCATCCGCCAACCTCCTGAAAACTCAGAACTTGGTCTTTGGAAATCTGCCCTCTCGAAACCTAGTCCCAATAAGACTTTTTCTATCTCTTCCTCATAATTCACTTCTTCTATAGAGTAAAATTTTTCTGAGAGTTCGGATACCCTTTCTATGATTTTGTAATATTCCTCAGATTCATAATCTGTTCTTACCGTCAGTTCCTCATTGAGTTGATCGATTTCGGTCTTCAAGTCAAGGTAAGAAGCAAATGCCTTGGCAGTTTCATCAAAAACGGTACAATCATCTGCGGTCAACAGGTGTTGGGGCAAGTAGGCAATTACTGCATCTTTTGGGGCTGAAACGCCTCCTTTGGATGGCTTGGTTGCACCTGCAATGATTTTGAGCATGGTAGATTTTCCCGCACCATTTTTACCCATAAGGGCGATTTTGTCCGTCGGATTAATGGAAAAAGAAATGTCACTGAATAAAGCGTGTCCGCCATGTATGACGGTAATATTGTCAACTGAGATCATGAGTATTGGAATTGAAGCGGCAAAGGTAAGTAATTGAAAATTCAAATATTAAAAGATTGGAAAATTAGTAAGGCAGGGAATGTCTCGAATTGCCTATTTACACTTTAAGGCCTCTTCGGAACGGTCTTTGCACTATTTAGCTTGATTAACCAAATGAATATACAATGGATAACAGAGCAAAATTAGAGAAAATGGATAGGGCCATTAGGCTTTTGGAAGACTTGAAAAACAGTCAGGTGGCGATGGTAGAAAAAGCTTCTCAGTTACAGATGGATGCCATGTCGTTCAATTTTTCGGAAATGGAAAAAAACATGGGTGATTTGTTTTCCCGCTACAATGAATCTCTTGATCTTGTCAATACGGAAATTGAAAGGTTTGAAATAAAAAGAAACCAGTTTGAGCAAAAACATGGTTTGGATAAAGTAGAGGAAGAATAAAAGCCAGATAAAGGTCAAAACCATCAGTTTAAATATCAATTGGATTCCAATTGTACTACAGCGCCATCTACTTCAATTGATGGCGCTCCTTTTATAATTTCCCACTGATTTTGACTTGAATTTTTTAAGAACGACTTTCCAAATGGATATCCTGTAGTCATAGAAATGATTCCGCTTCCATACATTTTTTCATACCTGACCCACTCGATACCGATGAGGTGTTTTCCTTTCAATAATATGTTGAATTCGCTTAGATCTAGCATGAAATCACCAGTATTTTTCCTTTCTAATTGCCAAAAAATTTCCCTATTCTGGGGCATAGCCACGAATTCATTCTCGCCTGTTTCGGTATAAATATTTACCCGAAAGGTAGATTTTTCAAACTGTAATGATGAAAGAGTAATTTTCACCTGCTCTAGTTTGATTTTTTTTCCTTTGGTGTCTATTTGAAGGCCGATTTCCCTACCTAGATTTTCTTCGGGTTTTCTATCTTTTGGGTTATAAGTCAGGCCAAAAATCGATTTTCTATTTGCCTTTCCCCAAACTACATTCTTAAAATCTCCCTCAGCTTCCAAAGTGAATTCAGGTAATTCTGTGGCGGTTTGAGACAACTCAAACACCATAGGGCATTCTCTTAAACTGCAGTTTTTCAGGATTTCTTCCAGCGAAAAGTTTAAGGTTTTATACCCCATTTTAGAAATCCTTAATATTTGATCTTGATGCTCGGTTAACGTTTCCAGTCTAAATTTCCCAACTTGATCGGATACAGTGCCTTTATTTTGATTGACCCAACCTACACTGCTAAAGCTCAGTGGTTCACCAGAGTCTGCATCTATTACTTGGCCAATAATAATGTTATTTTGCCCCAGTGATACAAATGAATACAACACTAGGAAAAGAAGCATTGAAAAACATTTCATGTTATGAATTTTTCCGAAAAATACGGTTTTGAAGAAGGAGTTGTGAGTTAAAAAAGTTTAAACCTGACAGGTTATTGTTCTTTACACTTTTGCTTGCATATGTAGAATTAGTGGAACTTTGTAAAAGTTTAATGCTAAGCGACACTTTTATCTTTCTTTTCTTCGCTTATGTGATATAGGACATCAGGGCAAAGATCTATACCATTGTCCCAAACCAATGTTTCAAATTCCAAGTCAAGTTTTACTTTCAGGAAACAGTTAGGGTCTTTTAGTTCCGCAAATTTTGAGTCGGGATTTTTTCCCCACTCCATTAATTTGTCTCGAAGATCAACTTTTCTGATTTCCCCAGATTCAAATTTCAATGTTAATTTGAAAGGCTCAATATGTATTATTTCTTTTATGGCGTGCATTGTTAGTTTTTTTACTGTAAAGGATTAATTTTTTTTAACTCAGGAAAATCCGTTTGGGCAGTTTTCCAGTTTTCCAGTTTTCCATCAATTCTTGCCTGTTTAATTCTATCCAGTCTTCAACTAAACGTAGAGCTTTCTTTGGTAGTTCGCCTTCCATCAGTTCTCCTGTTTTGATATTAAAAATACCTTTATGTTCTCAGTACTTTGCATGAAAATGAGGAGGATTATGGTCTTTGGCAAACATGTAAATAATTATTCCATAGAATCTGCTTATTTCAGGCATTTTTATGTAAAAATAGCAAAAAAATATATTTGGTAATAAGCTTTGTAATTCAAATCAGACAAAGGATTTAACATAATCACATGAAAAAACCGCCAAGAACATATTCTTGACGGTTTTTTTACTAATTAACTATTAACTATTAACTATTAACTATTAACTATTAACTATTAACTATTAACTATTAACTATTAACTATTTTTCTTTCTCTTAGGCATCTACACCCAGAACCCTAGCCATTACAGCTCCGATTTCTGCAGGTGATTCAGCTACGTGAATACCGTTTTCGGCCATGATGCGCATCTTAGCTGCAGCAGTATCATCAGCACCGCCAATGATGGCACCAGCATGACCCATTCTACGTCCCGGAGGTGCAGTCTGTCCAGCGATAAAGCCTACAACTGGCTTTTTGTTGCCATTTTCTCTGATCCACTTGGCAGCATCTGCCTCATAGTTACCACCGATCTCACCAATCATGACAATTGCATCAGTCTCTGGATCTTCCATCAAAAGTTTTACTGCGTCTTTGGTAGAGCTTCCGATGATTGGATCACCGCCGATACCGATAGCAGTAGATACACCTAAGCCTGCCTTTGCAATTTGATCAGCTGCTTCATAGGTCAAGGTTCCTGATTTGGACACAATACCCACTCTACCTGGCTTGAATACAAATCCTGGCATGATACCTACTTTGGCCTCTCCTGGGGTGATGACACCTGGACAGTTTGGACCAACAAGGGTAGCACCTCTTTCTTTGATATATGGTTTTGCCTTCATCATGTCGGCAACCGGAATACCTTCCGTAATAGCGATAATCACTTTTATGCCTGCATCAGCTGCTTCCATAATGGCGTCGGCTGCAAATGCCGGTGGAACAAAAATAATTGATGTGTTGGCACCTGTTTTTTCCACTGCTTCTTCCACAGAATTGAAAACCGGCTTTTCAAGATGGGTACTGCCACCTTTTCCCGGTGTAACACCACCTACCACATTGGTACCGTATTCTATCATTTGCTGTGCATGGAATGAACCTTCAGAGCCTGTAAAGCCCTGCACAATTACTTTTGAATCCTTATTTACTAAAACACTCATGTTTTGATTTTTTAAGTTTGGACAAAAATAAAAGATTAAGCCCGTTGACAAAAAGAAAAGCGAAACAATATCTAATTAATTTACAGTGTGCGTATCTTTTTCTATTTTAGACGGCATTTGAAGCACTTATGAAAAAAAGTTTATTACTCCTTATTCTCAATTTCCTGATTTTTCAGCTTGCCTTTGCTCAGGTCTTTCAGTTCAATAGATTTATCAGAGGCCTTGAACTTCCTACGGATAATGTTTTTGAAATTGTACAGGATGATACAGGAAAAATGTGGTTTAATACCGCTCAAGGGGTGTTTTTTTCAGATGGTTTTTCTACTCATACACTTCCTGAAACTATTGCAAACCAACTTTCATTTAAAGTAGGTTTGCTTAAGGATGGTGATGGTAAAATATGGGTTTATAATCAATTTGGGCCTATTAAAGCCTTTTTATGGGATTACTTTGAGTGGAGGGAATATGAGTTTCCTGAAGAGCTCTTGGCCTCTAATTCTCAAATTCAACACAAATTGCTGACAGTGGGAGAGGGCAACCATTTATGTGTTTTTTTACAGTCCGATACGACGTTGTCAGTTTTTAAAAATAAGCAGTGGTCCTATTACAGTCTTCCCCACAATGAGTTAGGTGCATTTCAGTCAGTTTTGAGAAAGGAGGATTCATTTTTATTGCTTTTTAGAAATAAGGCTGTCGTTCTTGATGAAAATGGCCTGTCCGATTTCGACTTCAAAGGGATAGACTTACCAGCTCCTGTCAGCCATATCGAATATGATGCGAGTAGGGAATTGTTTTTTTTCTTGGGAAAAGATTACCTCGCTTCAGGTAAAGAGATCGATCAACCCGAAAAAATCCATCATTCTGGCTTTGTGAGGAATATTTATAGTCTGATAGATTATAGTGGTTTGCAAGTCGTTGAAGGTATCGTGTTTTTTCACTATAATTCACATCTTTATAAACTCGATCTGGACAAAGAGAGTATTGTAGAAATAGATGCTTTTGATGAATTGAAATCGTATAATATCTATTACGCCTATGTCGATAGGCAAGATATTCTCTGGTTGGGGTCTCATAGGGGTGTGTTGAATATCAAATCATTGAGGTTTCAGAATTTTAAATTCAACCCATTGCTAGATGATGAAGTGACAGCTATAAATGAATTAGAGCCGGGAGTTTTTTTACTTGGATTCAATAATGGCTTACAGATTTTTTCAGAAGGAAATGTAAGTACTGTCGTGGAAGACCAAAAGTTGCGTGGACAGCCAAGAAATAGAATCACCAATTTTTCCAGAGATAAAAATGGTATTATATGGTTTTCATCCAATCTGGAGGGTTTGGGTAGGTATAACCCCAAGACCAATGACCTGAATTTTACACCAAGTCCTTTTGAGAAATTTGTAACAGCGGTGTCAGCCATAGGGGACTCCTTATTTGTGGTCAGTAGGGACCGTGTTTACCTTTCATCCATTTACAATCAGGCTGACAGTCATTTTGACAATGATATCACCCAGTTGTTTTTGGATAAATTGGATCAACAAGAGGCGTTTTTCAGAAAAGTCAACAAGCTCTCTGACGGGCGTATGGTCTATATGCAAGGTGGAAGTAATGTCCTCAAAGATGGCCTTTATGAGGATAAAGATATGCTGACTGTGGTTGGTTTCGACTTTTTGGACCTGGGGGATTCTGTGCTTTTCGGTACTGAGGAGGGTTTGAAATTATGGAAAAATGGGGAGTTTGACTTTTTTCAAATCAACGGATTACGTATTAATCGACCTGTTTATGCATTACTCAAAGATTCCCGAGGCAATATTTGGATAGGCACCGATAGAGGGGTATATAAGTACAATGGGGAAATCCTACGGAATTTTGATGAAAGAAATGGGCTCTCAGGGACTGAAATAAATCGTGGTGCATTCAAGGAGGGTACAGATGGGAAAATCTACATTGGGACTCAAAGAGGACTTTCCATCTATCAGCCAGATGATGATCTGAGGTGGGATTTCAAACCTTTTGTGAGCATGGGTGGAATCAACCTCATCAATTCTCCTGGCAAAAGATTTAAACTCGATGATATTCCCTATTCAGAGAATTCGATACGTATAGACTATGATGCCATTTCTTTCTTACAGGTTTCGGACCTTGTGGTTTCCTACAAGCTGGAGGGATATGATGAGGATTGGGTCGAATTGATCAACCCTATAGATAATACACTATACTTCAATAACCTTCCGCCGGGAGAGTATCAGCTGCACCTCAAAGCTGGACTTCGGGGTCTGGATATGTCCGAAGTAGTAAGCTCGGAAAGATTCATTATACGCAAACCCATGTACCTTCAATCTTGGTTTGTGGTTGTGGTTTTGTTGACATTCTTAGGCATTGGATTTTTACTCAGTACTTTACTTAGTCAGGTGAAAAAGCAGGGCGCATTGAAGAAAAAAATTGATGAAAAGACCGCAGAAGCTAAAGTAAATGAAGATCAGTTCAAAAATGTATGGAATAGCTCCCAAGATGGTTTGGTGATATCGGTAGAGGGAGGTAAGGTTATTTTTGCGAATCCTGCCATGACCACTTTGTCAGGATTGGATATCAGCGAGGTGACGGAACCTAATGTGACTGATTTTTTCACTGATCCTGATTACTATTACGACCAAAGGGTCCTTTTACTAGACATGTTAAAGGAGTCAGGAGGTGATGTAGTCAAGACTGATATGAAAATGCCTTTCAAGTCAGGTCTCAAAGATGTTGAGTTTTACATTACCTACCTAGACTCGAGCGTAGAAGGGAAAAAGGTATTTTTGAGTGTTTTTAGAGATATCAGTACAAAAAAGGAGTATGAAGAAAGTCTCAAAGAGGCAAAAGAAAAGGCAGAAGAATCCAGTAGGTTAAAAACAAACTTTTTGGCTAATATGAGTCATGAGATCAGAACTCCATTGAACGGGATTATGGGAACTGCCGAAAACATCATTATCGAAAGAAAAGATGATGAAGAATTGATCAATCAACTGGAGATCATCAGAGAATCAGGAGAAAGACTTTTGGAGACCATCAACAGTATCTTGGATTTATCAAAAATAGAGGCCAATAAAATGGATTTGGTCTTCAAAGAAACCAATATCAATGACTTCTTAAGCAAGGTTTTGGTCCCGCTGAAATCCTTAGCTGTCAAGAAAGGTTTGCTGCTTAGGGTCAGGTATGAAACGCCATCTTTTGAGACCTCAATTGACCAAAGGTATTTGGAAATGATTGTAAATAACCTGGTGGGAAATGCGATAAAATATTCTGAGAAAGGTATGATTACCGTAACTATCAAAGAAAATGACAGGCACTTGTTCTTTCAGGTGAAAGATGAGGGCGTTGGAATCAGTGAAGATTTCCTGACAAAACTATTTATACCCTTTGAACAAGAAAGTGGAGGCTATGGTCGTGAATATGAAGGTTCGGGATTGGGCTTGGTTATCACTAAGAACCTGATTTCATTGCTCAAAGGAAACATTAGTGTGGAAAGTAAAAAGGGAGAGGGTACCTGTGTGACAGTTTTGTTACCGCTTTATTCAAATTGATTTTTGAAATTGGATTAATCTAGTAATTTGCATCTTCATATTTACTGAATATATGTTTCCATTAAGGATATTGATCACTGAAGATGACCACGTCTCCGCGCTTTTGCTCAAAAAAGCTCTCGAAAAAAACAACCATCAAATTATAGGGATTTCGGACTCAGGTGAAAGAGCACTTGAAATACTGGAAGAAAGTACCGCAGATATAGTGATGATGGATATCAATTTAGCCGGAGAACTTGATGGCATTCGAACCACTGAAATCATCAATGAAAAATATGACATCCCAGTTGTATACCTAAGTGCTAGTTCTGATGCTGAGACCTTGTCAAAGGTGGTTGGTACTAATCCCTCAGCTTATGTAATTAAGCCCTTTAATATTAGGGAACTGAATATGGTGATCGAATTGGCCATATTTAAAGACAGAAAGGAAAAGGAACTTCAAAAGCTGAACAATGAGCTTGAGGAAAAAGTCAAGCAAAGAACAGCTGATTTGGCTGAAGCAAACAAAGAACTGACAAGAGCGTTGGAAAAGGAAAGAGAAATCGGTGAATTAAAGTCAAGAATTGTACTGAACGTTTCCCATGGCTTCAAAACGCCACTCACTTCGATTTTAAGTTCCGCCCAATTATTGCAGAAGTATGCAGAAAAAGATCATCCTTTCAGAGTCAAAATAGAAAAGCATGCCAATAAAATTGAAAATTCTGTCCGAAGTTTAAATAGTCTTTTGACCTCAGTTTTGTTTTTTGGTAAAGCCGATGCCAATAAGATTGATTACAAGCCTCACAAATTGTTTTTGATGGCCATGTTTACCGAGGTTGTGGATGTGGTAAAGGCCGGGAGTGAAAATGATGTGAAAATCAATTTCAAACAAGGTAAATTGCCAAAGACGATCATTTCTGATACTGACCTCTTATATCAGATATTTGAAAATTTGCTTTCCAATGCAGTCAAGTATTCAAAAGATGGTCAAGAAGTCGATTTTGAAGTGTATGAAGAAAATGGAGTACTGAAAAGTTTGATCCGGGATCATGGAATAGGCATACCGGAAAAAGAGCACGATCAGTTATTCGATAGGTTTTTCAGGGCCAAAAATGTCGGGATAATCGAAGGTTCAGGTTTAGGATTGTCAATAGTAAAAAAATGTATAGACGTATTAAAAGGTGAGATCACTTTTGAAAGCAAGCCTGGCAAAGGAACTACTTTCTACGTCTCCATACCAATTACCAAATAGATATGCTTGAAGCAAAAAATCTGGAATTTTATTACCAAGAAAAACAAAAATTCAATATACCCGACATCAATCTTGCTCCTGGGGAGCAATTGCTGATTATCGGGAAGTCAGGCAGTGGAAAAACTACTGTTCTTAATATGCTTGGAGGTCTTTTGAAACCTTTAAATGGAGAAATCCATATAGATGGCACTTCTCTCTATTCATTGAAGGGAGCCAAACTCGACAAGTTTAGGGGTAAAAACATCGGTATCATTTTCCAAAAGCCTCATATCTTGTCTCCATTGACGGTGGAAGAAAATTTAAAGTTGGCTAATTTTTTCTCTGGAAAACCAAGTGAAAAAATAGATGGTATCCTTAAAGAATTAGGCATCTACGATAAGAAAAAATCAAAAGTAACTACCCTTTCTGAAGGGGAAGCTCAGCGGGTATCCATCGCTAGGGCACTTGCCAACAGCCCAAAGGTAATCCTTGCGGATGAACCGACTGCAAGCTTAGATGATGCCAATGCCGCTACGGTGGTAAAGTTGCTTAAAGAGCAGGCTGAGAAGTTCAATGCTGCATTGGTTATCGTTACGCATGATCAGCGTGTGAAAGATCATATTTCTAACCAAATTACAATGGGAGGTCTGGTATGAACATGTTGAAATTAAGTTGGAAGTACTTGGTAGCAAAGCCACTGAATACTGGCCTGAATATTTTATTACTAGCCCTGGGATTGGCGATCATTACTGTTCTTATCCTGATACAGGATCAGTTTGAGAATAAAATGACCAAAGATTCCCAAGGGATTGATTTGGTAGTCGGTGCAAAAGGAAGCCCATTGCAATTGATTCTGTCGAGTGTGTATCATATTGATTTCCCCACAGGAAATATCGATCTTGATGATGCCACAGCACTTACAAGGAACAGGTTAATCAAAAATATAATCCCGCTTGGATTGGGCGACAATTATCAAGGATACAGGATTGTAGGGACCAATTACGATTACTTGGACCTGTATGAAGCAGGACTTGAGGCAGGAGAGAGATGGAAAAAACCTTTTGACGTTGTCCTAGGCCATGAAGTTGCCGAAAAGCTGGAACTGAAAGTTGGCGACAATTTCATAGGGTCACATGGTATAGGCAGTAGCAGTCACGAACACGATGAACATCCTTATACAGTGACAGGTATACTTAATCCTATGGGTAACGTACTGGATAAATTGGTATTGACCAGCATTGAATCAGTATGGTATACCCATGACGAAGAACATGACCATGAAAAGTTTGAAGCTGAAGTCGCTATTTCAGGTTTTCCAGATCCCGGTGATGAGGATAGGGAGCTTACCTCTCTTTTGGTACAATACCGAAATCCAATGGCAGCTGTACAACTTCCCCGGATGATCAATAGCAGGACCAACTTACAAGCAGCATCCCCTTCTTTTGAGATATCAAGGTTATTTGAACTTTTGGGTATAGGCATCAAGTTGGTTCAAGGGCTTGCTATCGTGATTATTGTTATTGCTGGCCTAAGTATATTTATTGCGTTGTTCAATTCACTTAAAGAGCGCAAATACGATCTTGCAGTCATGAGGGCTCTTGGAGCATCAAGTGGTCAATTATTCTTACATATTATTTTGGAGGGAGTGATTTTGACTTTCTTGGGAGCCTTAGTCGGAATGATAATGGGGCACCTTTTCCTAAGTATTATCGTTAGTCTAAACGAACAAGGTGCCATCAGTAGCCTAAGTGCTTCGGTTTTCCTTGTAGAGGAATTATACATATTGGGATATGCTATCGTGGTCGGTATTTTGGCTTCGCTTATCCCGGCATACAATGCATATCAAACAGATATTGCCAAACAGCTTACAAAGTCATAAAATGAGATCAACCACCCTTAATTATAAAAGTATGTTATTAAAGAGAACTGTCCTATCCACTATATTTGTTTTGGCCATAGGCATCAGTTATGCCCAATCATCAAATAATGTTTGGAGAGACCTTTCTGAAGTGACCTATAAAATAGGTCAAGATGAATTTGGAGAATTATACATTCCTGTTTTTGGAGATAAGATCAAAAATCTTGAAGGTAAAACCGTAGAAGCAGATGGCTACATCATTCCATTTGAGGGTATGTTTAAGCCTGAGCATATCATCTTATCCTCCTTACCGCTGGCGGAGTGTTTTTTCTGTGGATCAGGTGGGCCTGAGACAGTAATGGAGGTGTTGATGAAAAATCCAATCAAGTATACCTCCAAAAGAGTAAAAGTAAGAGGAACGCTCACATTGAACGATTCAGATCCTGAAAAGCTGATGTATATATTGAAAAATGCAGAATTGCTAAACTGATAAAAAAGCTCTCATTATTGAGAGCTTTTTTGTTCCATTTCCGCAAACTTTTTAATTAATTCCAAGGTCTTTTCACCCACTTTCCCACTTCCTATTTGTTTGGTGCCTATTTGACTTACGGGCAATATCTTCTTAGTGGTAGAGGTGATGAAAGCTTCATCAGCATTGAGTAACTCATCATAACCTATTGGCCTGATGGCTACATTACCAGCAAGTTCCAATACACGCTTTCTGGTAATGCCATGCAGGATGTCTTTGTCAGGAGTAGCGATTTCCCCATCTTTAATCACAAAAATATTAGAGCGGGAACTTTCAGAAATATATCCATTCAAATGGTACAATACATCTTCGGCACCCTCACTTTTCCAGATTTTGCTGTGCCATACAGGAAAGGCATAGTTGGTCGTTTTGATATCAGCAATGTACCTGACGTGTTCTATAGGTAGGAGTTTGATTCCATTTTCGTACTTCACATTTGATGGAAAATCCAAATCCTCATTGAATATAAACAAGCTTCCGTCTGTAGGTGAAAAATGGTTTTCAGATACCCCACCTGATAGAACCATCCGGATTCCTCCGTTTGCCAAGTCATTTTTATCAATGAGCTCAAGGATTATTTTCTCTAATTCTGCCTTGGAATATTGTAAAGGCAGGTATGTTTTTTCTGCTGACCTGATGAATCTATCAAGATAATCACTTAAAAACAGTGGCTTGTAGTTGGAAGTCCTGAAAAAATCGAAAATCCCATACCCTCTGATCAGTCCGATATCCATCGGGTGAATGCTAGCATTGACTGAAGCGATAATTTGATCTTGGGCAAAGCAAAACTCTTTCATATTTATGATTTGATTGTTCTTTTAAAAATAAGGAATCGATTGCTATTCATATCAGATTACAAGAATAATTTTTTTTGAAAGAAATATTTTTTTACCGCTAGAAAAAAAGTCTTTAATTAATAACTATAACAGTTTAAAAATGGATTATATTTATCCAAATATTGTATTTGTAAATAAATTATTGTTTTTATAAAATAAGTACTACTTTGCATATGTCAAACCACCTAATTATGAAAAACATTTTTAACAGTGTAAGCTGTGTTATTTGTATAGTGTTAATTTCATTTTCCTGTAGTCAATCAGACAATAGTACAGAGGAGCTTCGAGATGAAGTCATAGCCATTCACGATGAAGTGATGCCCAAGATGGGGGAACTTAAGTCTATGAGAAAGGATATTCTGAAAATTTCAGAAAACCTACAACAGGAAGACTCTCTAGGCAATACTGAAAAAATACAGGAGCTGGAATCCCTCGCAGAAAGGATGGATCAAGCGTTTGACGGGATGTTTGTATGGATGCGTCAGTATAAACCTGCCGCTGAAGAAGTTTCTGATGAAGATTACAGGGAGTACCTTATAGGTCAAAAAGAGATGGTAGAAAAAGTAAATCAAGACATCCGCTCTACTATGGCCGAAGCGAGAAGTGTTTTGGAATCCAAAAACTAATTTCTCTTATTCAAGATACTTTCCAACAGCATTTGCATCAATAACACCCTCTTTGTTGCCCCAAATATTGTAGATATAAGTCATTATTTGAGCGATTTCCATATTTGTAAGTCTTGGATTAGAGGGCATTACTTGATCGTAGATTACTCCGTTAACCATTATTTCTCCCTTTTGTCCGTGCTTGATGATTCGCGCAGTCCTACCCACATCTTCTTTCATGTAATCAGAGGGGTTCAAAGGGGGAATTAATTTTCCTAAGCCTGTTCCGTCTTTTTGATGACAGTTAGCACAATAGTTTTCGTACAAGACTTTTCCTTCAATTGCATACTGAAGTACTTTGCTGTCTCTGATCGAGGCAAGGGACCCCTCGTCTTTTTGAGACCCTGATTGACAAGCCATCAATCCAAAAAAGGAAAGAAGAAATGCATAAGAAAATATACTTTTACTCATTCGCTGGTAATAATTTAGGTATATCCCGCATCAATCTATTGACTTGATCTTCTTTGGTTCCGTCATAAACTCCGCGAATTCTGCCTTTTTGATCTACCAATACAAAGGCTCCAGAGTGAAGAATTCCTCCTGGTTCATCTTTCTCAGCCATGGCAGTGGTAAGATAGCTGGTCTGGCCTATTTCAAAAATCTTTTCCTGATCACCTGTAAGAAAATGCCAAGTATTGTCATCTTCAACACCGATTTTGGCAGCAAAATCATTGAGCAGCTCTTCAGTGTCATGCTCTGGATCCAAAGTATGACTTAGAATCATAAAGTCAGGCTGGTCTTTAAATTTATCGTAAACCCTTAGCATTTGGGTCTTCATGATAGGACAGATGGTCGGACAGGTTGTGAAAAAAAAGTCTGCAACGTAAACTTTTCCATCTGTCGATGAATTGCTGATTTCCTTACCCTCTTGATTGGTGAATTGAAACTGACCGATTTTATGATAGACAGTGTCTTTGACAATTTTACCTTCCATTTCAAATTCATTGACGTGTGAGTTGCCAAGTATTGGAAGCGCTTTGTTCTGGTCACTTTCTCTTTCAGAGCTGCCTGAATCGCAACTGCTTACAAGGATCGAAATGGAAATTATGACAAATGAAATTAGATGTATTCTTTTCATGATATGAATCATATGTTTTTAACTCTTTTCCCTTACTCTTTTATACCATTTTATACCAATCATCATTACAACACTGAGGACTACCAAACCGGCAATACCCCATGCCACGCTGACGAGGCTTTTCAACACTATTAAGAAAACAATTGCAAACAGTAAAATAGTTGCAACTTCGTTCCATATTCTTAACTGCGTTGAGGTCCATTTTGTGATGCCATTTTGCAAATCTTTGTAGATCTTGTGGCAAATAAAGTGATAAATGTAGAGAATGAAGACAAATCCTAACTTGGCGTGCATAAATCCCAACTGCATGTAACCCCAGCGGTAGTACAAAACCCAAAACCCAAAAATCAGCGTGAGAATAGCCGATGGCCATGTAATGATCATCCATAACCGGTTTGACATGATGTTGAGCTGAGGTGCTAAGATTATTCTTTCAGCTTCGGGTTTTTCCAAAGCTTCTGTTTGGTAGATAAATAATCTCACTATATAGAAGAGTCCTGCAAACCAAGTGATTACAAAAATGATGTGTAGGGCTTTGATATATTCGAAGGCCATTGTTGATTTTTTCCTCTAAATTAAAGCATTAAATTGAATGAGACTGAATATGCAAGGTAAGAAACTGTTTTATTTTATTGGAGGGATCGTTGTAGTCATAGTTCTATGGATTATGGCAGATACGATGATGCAGCCCGGCGTTGGGGATTTGAAAGGGGATTTTCAAGAGGTTTCATTTTATAGAAATGAAAACAATACAGGTCCTGTCATTAGGGTTTATGCCGTTTATACTTCAGATAGTCTTTGGGCTGAAATGAGACAGTATGGAGATTATATGCCCCATACCAAATATGGAAATACCAAGGTTTTTTTCTTTCGGGATAAAGCCAATGTTCCTCAAAGCCTAAAAGGTAATGAACCATATTTCAATGAAGCTTTACAAAATTATTGTATTGCCAAATATGAAAAATCTGCAATGGGAGATGTGAAGTTTACAAAGAATCCCTTCCGTTAATTAGTTATATTTAGTATTTGAAAAAATATAGAGGATTTGAAAAGAAATAGACTTTCAGTAGATCAATATGTTTCGGGAGTACTCAAAGGAGACCGAATGGTCCTGAGTAGGGCAATTACTTTAGTAGAAAGCACTTTGGAGTCTGATCAGTTGCTCGCTGAAAAGGTCATGGAACAAGTTATTCCCCATTCAGGAAAGTCAATAAGGATTGGAATCACTGGCGTACCGGGAGTGGGTAAGAGTACCTTTATAGAAAGTTTCGGAGATATACTTCTGGAAGCAGGATACAAGCTGGCTGTACTGGCTGTAGACCCCAGTAGCCAAAGATCAGGAGGGAGTATTCTTGGAGATAAAACAAGAATGGAAAAGCTTTCTGCCGATAAAAGGGCTTATATCCGTCCCAGTCCGGCTGGGAGTACGCTTGGAGGGGTGAGTGCTAAGACTAGAGAGGCAATGTTATTGTGTGAAGCAGCGGGTTTTGGAGTGATTTTTATTGAGACAGTAGGCGTGGGGCAATCAGAAATCGCCGTAAGAGGAATGGTTGACTTTTTCTTGCTTTTGATGCTTGCAGGTGCTGGAGACGAACTGCAGGGAATCAAAAAGGGGATCATTGAAATGTGTGATGCCCTAGTCATCAACAAAGCCGATGGAGACAATGTAGAAGCTGCAAAAAGAGCACAAAGAGAGTATGCAAATGCACTTCACCTTTTTCCGGCTAAGGAAAATGGATGGTATCCTAAAGTGAAAGTCAGTTCGGCAGTAACAGGAGATGGCCTGAAGGAAGTTTGGCAAATGATCCAAGAATACATAGAAAAAATGATGTCAAATGGCTTCTTTGAAAGTAATCGTGCTTCACAAAGGGTGAATTGGATGCATGAGCATATCAGGTATTTGTTAGAAAGCAGGTTTTATCAAAATCCTAAAATCAAAGAGTTGATCAGCTCTTCCCTTGAGGATGTCCGTAACGGGAATGCATCAGCCATTGCCTTCGGAAGGTTATTGGTAGATAACTTTATACAAATTAAAGAAAGGTAAGATGAGTAAAATTTTGGTGATGATTATCTTGATTATTGCTGCATGCTCTGAAAAAGAGAATGTAGAAAGTATGATATATGATCAAAGGAGCTTTGAAGATAGTGTTTGTATTGAAAATGAATGTGCCAATGTGATTCTGGATTACCCCTTTTTCACAAATGATAACATGACAGCATCTATTATCAATGAGTATATCGACCAACAATTGGTAATGATGTTGAGCTATACAGATTCAGATTCAAGCCAATCATTACAATTCGCCGTACAAGAATTTTTGAATTCATTTTCAGAATATGCCCAAGAAGGTTCATTTGTCCAAAGTTGGGAGATAGAAGTCATTGCTGCTGTCACTTTCCAAAACAACAAGCTGCTTTCTATTAGTTTCGATGCCTATTCCTATACAGGAGGTGCTCATCCCAATTCTTTTAGACAATATGTCAACATCAATAAGGAAGAGGGTTTCTTGATAAAAAACAATGAATTGATCCAAGACCAGGAGGGGCTTTTACAAATAGCTGAAAATGCCTTTCGAGAGTATCATGAAGTCAAGGAAGGTGTTAGCTTAGAAGAGGATGGAAGGTTTTTTCTCAAAAACGACAGTGATTTTTTTCTTCCGGTTGCAATAGGTCTGGAGCAGGATGACTTGGTTTTATATTTCAACCCCTATGAAATTGCATCATATGCCCAAGGTCCTACCATGTTGAGGTTTCCAATAGAAGAAGTTGGGCACTTACTCAATGATAGTCTTTACGATCAGTAAGACCGCATTTTGAATTTCTTCTTCAGTTCGTTGACAGAATTTCTGAAGGCAGTATCCGTTTCCATAATATCATTTACTGTCTGAACGGCATGTATCACAGTACTGTGGTCTCTACCGCCAAAGTGATAACCGATTGATTTGAGTGAATGGTTGGTAAATTCTTTGGAAAAATACATGGCAACCTGTCTGGCTGTGACAATTTCTTTTTTCCTTGTTTTAGCTTTTAAATCTTCGATTTTGATCTCGAAATAATCGGAAACTGTTTTTTGGATAAAATCAATGCCTACCTCAGTTTCTATATCTTTGACGATGTTTTTCATAATCGTTTTCGCCAAAGAAAGGTCTATTTCTACTCTGTTTAATGAAGCATGGGCAATCAGCGAAATCATGACACCTTCAAGTTCACGGACATTGGTGTCCACAGTATAGGCAAGGTATTCTATGACATCATCAGGGATGTAAATGCCTTCAGATTGCATTTTCCTTTTGATGATAGCTACCCTGGTTTCAAAATCAGGCATTTGAAGATCTGCAGTCAGTCCCCACTTAAATCTTGACAACAAACGCTCCTCCAAACCTTTGAGGTCTTTTGGCGGACGATCGGAAGTCATGATAATCTGTTTTTTGCTTTGATGCAAATGATTGAAGATGTGGAAAAACATTTCCTGAGTTCTGTCTTTTCCAGCAAGAAACTGTATATCGTCAATAATCAGAACATCTACTTGCATATAGAAATTTGTAAAGCTTTTCACGTTTCCATCTTTAATGGAATCCATAAATTGGTTTACAAATTTTTCTGATGAAACGTAGAGTACAAATTTCTCCTCGGGACAATTTTTTATCTCATTCCCTATGGCTTGAACCAAGTGTGTTTTACCCAAACCTACACCACCATAGACCATCAGTGGATTGAATGAAGTGATTCCAGGCTTGGTAGCCACAGCGAATCCAGCAGAGCGAGCCAACCTGTTGCAATCTCCTTCAATATAAGTGTTGAAAGTATAGTTTGGGTTGAGGTTGGATTGTAAAAGCATATCACTGTTGAGTGATTGCATTTCAAAAGGACTTTTGTGATCAGTTACTTCAGGTGCCTTTTTATTGGGAAATGAAGAATTGCCCTGTGGGTAAGAAACAACATAAGGTTGGTTTTGGGAATTCCCTTTATCCACGACTACTGCATATTCTAACCTTCCATTAGGTCCTAAAGTGGCTTTAATGGCAAGTTTGAGTACTTGAACATAATTATCCTCTAACCATTCATAGAAAAATTGACTTGGAACCTGAATCGTCAGGCTACTACCTTCCAGTCTGACAGGATTGATAGGCTTGAACCAGGTAGAATAGCTTTGATCATTCACGTGTTGTTCTATAACACGTAAACATTCACTCCAAACTGCGTTAGCCTCTGAACTCATTAATATACTAAAGTAACTATGCTTAAAAGAATTAAAATCCCTTTTCCTCGCAAATAAGGGGGCATCAAATTTGGGGAAAATATATTTAAATAAAAAATCAAAAACCAGTTGACTTTTTAATAAATAGGTAAACTCCTGACCGAGGCTAATTTTACTTTATTGTCTTTGGAAAATACAAAATCCACCTTGCCAAGTCTTAAGGCTCCAGTTCCTACTTGATGTACTATAGTATCAAATCCTTCTGCGTTTACTACCCTCGTAGGTTCGTCGAGAAAGGTATGGGTATGTCCACCAAGAATTAGGTCAATTCCACTGACAGCGGAGGCTAATTTAAGGTCATCAATTTTCCCACTTCTATAGGAATAGCCCAGGTGTGAAAGGCAGATGATCAGGTCACATTTTTTTGATTTTAATTCAGAAACCATTTCCTCAGCAATCGATACAGGGTCTAGGTATAATGTGTTCCCGTAATTTTTCTTTCCCACTAAACCATCCAACTCGATTCCCAACCCGAAGACACCGACTTTTATCCCGTTTTTTCGAAAAATCTCATAGGGTAGAATCTTGTCCTGAAGGATTGTTTTCGAAAAGTCGTAATTAGAACAAATATGCGAAAATTGGGCATTTGGTAATTGTGCTAAAATACCTTCAAGACCATTATCAAACTCATGATTCCCTATTGTAGAAGCATCATACCCCATTTTACTCATCAATTTGAACTCCAATTCACCTCCGTAGAAATTGAAATAGGGCGTACCTTGAAATACATCTCCGGCATCCAAAAGTAAAAGGCTGTCTTCCTCTGTTCGGATTCTGGAAACCAGGTTGGCCAATTTAGTCATTCCTCCCTGATTGGCATTCCTGCCACCATCATCCGGAAAAGGGTCAATTCTCGAATGCATGTCATTGGTGTGTAGAATGCTTAACCTTTTGTCACCCGGAAGTGCTCCAGCCAAAGCTAAGTTTCCGGAGTATGTTAGGCCTAGCCCTGTAATCAATGATTTAAGTATAAAATCTCTTCTTTTCATTTCAGTCGAGTTTTTGTCTTCCTTCTATTCTTGCTGATATTTTCTCCCCTTTTTCAGTGAGGGCTTTGATGCGTTCGATCAATAAATCCCTCAGCACGATATCAGTCTGTTCTTTTCTAGGTGCATCTATCAAGAAATCCATGTTGTCTCCTCCTGAAGCCATGTAGTCATTGACAGCCAAAAGGTAGGTTTTATCGTCCTCTACCTGCTTACCATTCACGAGATACCTTACCAATTTACCTCCTTCGCTTTCAACATAGAGGCCTGATAAGCCAAGGCTTTTTCTGCTTACGGCGTATTCAGCGAGTTTTCTCAACCTTTCAGAATCAAGCTCAAGGATGTATAAGTAATTGTCAAATGGAGAAAGTTCATAAATATTTCCAAGTGTAATTTCACCCATTGGAAGTATGTTTCTTATACCACCATTGTTCATGGCAGAAATATCAATTGAGTAGCCGAATGTTTGCTCAGCATGCTCTTTTTGCAAGTCTGTGATCAGGTTTCCCAAAGCAGTTTCACCAGAGCCGGCCTTGTTGATCTCAGAGGTAGTCTCACCGATTACCTTCCCCATTTCAGCCTCCAGGTTTTCCCTGTAGGGACTGACAAAATCTTCCATCTCGGGATGAACAGCCACATTTGAATCCAATGGGAGAAAAGTGACCTGCGCACTTTTCTGAAGTTGGGGCGCACAGGCAATCAATAACGAGAAACCTAAATATATGCTCCAAGAATAAATACTTTTAAGCTTCCCCATTTTTCGAATTGATATCAAATAGTCGTTTTTCAAACTTGTAAGTCTTATTTTTGATGCTAAAGATACATGAATTCCCTTTTGGGAAGGTCTCAAAAAGTAACTTTTAGCAAAAGCCATAACCAAACCCAAATATGAAACAAAATCTTTTTACTGACTTCCAGAAAGTTACCAAGGAAGAATGGATTAATCAGGCTACTAAAGACATCAAAGGCAAGGATTTTCAGAAAACATTGGTCACCAATGGATTTGATGGCATAGACTTGTTTCCATTTTATACCGAAGAAGATCTTAAAGAAACTCAATGGTTGCAACAATACCACAACCGTCTCAATAAACCATCCGATATTCCAGGAATGTCCCCCAGGTATTGGTCGAATATTTTTGCTATAAACATAAATCAGGAGGCAACAGATAATAAGAGGATTTTGCAAGCGCTGATGACAGGAGCGGATGCATTGTTACTTTCGGTGAAGGAAGGGGTAAATTTTGATGTGCTTTTAGAAAATGTAGATCTTGAATACATTGAGCTTTACCTAAAAATAGAAAAAGCACAGGTGTCTGTTTTAGGTAGTTTTTTGAACTGGTATCATACTTTGGGTAAAAGTCATGAATCCCTAAGAGGGGGCTTGCTGTGGGATCCAATCACATCCTGCTTAGCTGAAAAAAATTCATTAGGTTCAATAGTCGAGTCAGTTTCAAAAGCACTTTCCATAAGTGAGGATTATCCTTTTTTTAAAACGCTGTGTATTGATTCGGCTTACTATCATAATTCTGGGGCAAGTCTTGTTCAGCAATTGTTTTTACCCCTTGGTGGTTATATAGAATTGATTGATGGCTTGACAGAAAAGGGAATTGAACCAGAGCAAATGTTATCCAATACATTACTGCACGCTGCCTCAGGGTCTGATTATTTTCTTGAAATATCAAAACTCCGGGCTTTTAAGATACTTTTTCATCAATTGGCTGATTTGTATCAAGTTGAAGTGAAAACAGAAGATGTCAAACTTGTTGTCAGTACGAGTTTCTGGACAAAGTCAAAGAGTGATGTGCACACCAATATGTTGAGAAACACTACTGAGGCAATGTCTGCTGTCCTGGGCAGTTGTGATGCGCTATGGGTGAGGGTACATGATGAAGTAAAAGGTGAGATCAATACTTTTTCGGAAAGAATGGCAAGAAACATTTCCAGCATCCTCAAAGAAGAATCTTACTTAGATAAAATTATGGATCCTGTAGCAGGGAGTTATTTTATTGAGTGTGTTACCGCTCAGGTTATTGCAAAAGTTAAGTTTGAACTTGAGATACTTGAATCAAAGGAAGGGTGGTGGAGTACCTATGAATCTCATCAATTGCAGGATTTGGTAAAAGCTGCCAGATATGCCAAGATGGAAGATTTGACTACGGTCCGTAAAACCAAAGTAGGTGTAAATAAATACCAAATGAGTGAAAAATTGCCAGTCGACAATTTAATGTGGGAGGAAGAAAATTGGCAATTATTGCCCTTGAGAGAGAGTTTTTTGATTGAATATCCTAATCTAGCCAAACAATGAGACCAGACATAACCAAACTTGGACACAATACACACTCCTATGCACCTCTAAATTCAGATGGAAATTGGGAGACAGCCGAAAAAATTATCGTTCCTCCTGTATTTGAAATGCAGCAGCTAAAAAATATAGAACACTTAGGTTTTGCAGCCGGCATACCTCCTTACCTGAGAGGGCCTTATAGCACCATGTACGTGATGAGGCCATGGACAATCAGGCAATATGCCGGATTTTCTACAGCTGAGGAGTCAAATGCCTTTTACCGTAGGAATCTTGCAGCAGGCCAGAAAGGGCTTTCGGTTGCATTTGATTTAGCCACACATAGAGGTTACGATTCTGATCACCGCCGGGTGGTGGGTGATGTAGGGAAGGCTGGAGTAGCGATTGATTCTGTGTTGGATATGAAAATGCTTTTTGACGGGATTCCATTGGATCAAATGTCCGTCTCTATGACGATGAATGGAGCAGTGATCCCCATTTTGGCTTTTTTTATTGTGGCGGCCGAAGAGCAAGGTGTCAAACCCGAACAATTGACTGGGACAATTCAAAATGATATCCTAAAGGAGTTCATGGTAAGAAATACCTATATCTATCCCCCTCAACCTTCCATGCGTATCATTGCGGATATTTTCGAATATACTGCACAGAATATGCCCAAATTTAATTCTATTTCCATTTCAGGTTACCACATGCAGGAAGCAGGCGCTACCGCTGAACTTGAACTGGCCTATACTTTGGCAGATGGACTTGAGTACCTCAGAACAGGAGTAGCTGCAGGTTTGGATATAGACGAGTTTGCCCCTAGACTTTCCTTCTTTTGGGCGATTGGAATGAATCATTTTATGGAGATTGCTAAAATGAGGGCAGGACGATTGCTATGGTCTAGGATTGTAAATCAATTTAATCCCAAAAACCCAAAATCCTTAGCGCTTAGAACACACTGTCAAACCTCTGGTTGGTCTTTGACTGAGCAAGACGCTTTCAATAATGTCACAAGAACTGCGGTAGAAGCCATGGCGGCTGTCTTGGGGCATACCCAGTCTTTGCATACCAATTCCTTCGATGAAGCCATAGCTTTGCCAACTGATTTTTCAGCAAGAATTGCTAGAAATACCCAGTTGTATCTCCAGGAAGAAACAAAGATCACCAAGGTGGTGGATCCTTGGGGAGGGTCAGCTTATGTAGAGTATCTGACAGACCAACTTGTAGAAAAGGCTTGGGAACTGATTGAAGAGGTTGAAAACCTTGGAGGAATGGCCAAAGCCATAGAAGCTGGAATTCCTAAAATGAGGATCGAAGAAGCCGCTGCAAGAAAGCAGGCAAGAATTGACAGTGGCAAGGATGTGATTGTGGGAGTCAACAGGTATCAAACAGATGAAGTCTCTGACTTTGAAATAATGGAAGTCGACAATGATTCTGTGAGAAGATCCCAGATTGAGGGCCTTAATAAACTGAAAGCAGATCGAAATCAGGGAGAGGTACAAGAATCTTTGAGCGCCATCACTAAAGCAGCAAAGTCCGGAGATGGCAATTTGTTGACTTTGGCAGTAAACGCTGCAAGAAAAAGGGCTACTTTAGGTGAAATATCTATGGCTATGGAAGAAGAATTTGGCAGGCATAAAGCAAGCGTGAAGTCCATCTCCGGAGTATATTCTGGAGAGGCAAAAGATGATCAAGTCTTCATGGAAGCCAAGGCACTTGCAGATAAGTTTGCCGCTTTGGAAGGAAGAAGACCAAGGATAATGGTGGCGAAGATGGGTCAAGACGGGCATGATAGGGGGGCAAAAGTGATTGCTACCGGTTTTGCCGACTTAGGTTTTGACGTGGATATAGGGCCTTTGTTTCAGACTCCTGAAGAGGTGGCCATGCAGGCGGTAGAAAACGATGTCCATATTGTAGGGGCTTCCTCACTCGCAGCCGGGCACAAAACGCTCGTGCCTGCCTTGATTGAGGAACTGAAAAAACTTGGGAGAGAGGATATCATGGTCATAGCAGGAGGAGTAATTCCGCCTAAAGATTATGAGTTTCTTTATAAAGCCGGTGTCGCGGCTGTATTTGGGCCGGGTACAATTTTGTCCAAAGCAGCCACGGAGATTCTAGAACAACTTATGAAGGATAGCGGTTAAAATTATTTCGTATTGAAAACACAAAACTGATTGAGAAGGAATAGATTCGCATGAGTTGATTCCTTCTTTTAAGTTTCCAACTTCCTGCTGATATCTGTGGGTGAGGCCACCGATAAACGAATTATAGAAACATGAAATCAATTACACTCATATATGATGATTCGATTTTGGAAGAGGTCGAAAAAGAGGTACTCCCTCTTTTTGAAAACAACTTGAAAATCAAAGTAGCATATAAGGATTACAGGACTTTTACATTTACAGATGATGATTTTTTAGTATGCTATCTCTCCGATCAGCAGCTGAGAGAATTTATTGATGACATCATAGAAAATCACTGGAAAGTAGGTTTTCTTCCCCATCCAAAAATGAAAGAAGGTTTGCAGGGATTTGGAATTTCATCAGATTTAGAAGTAGCTGTAGAAAACATACTTAAGACTGATGAATTGCTTGAAGTAGATTTACTCTATGCAAATGGGGAACCCGTACTGAATAAGCTGATTATTGGCAATACTTTCAGCTTGCTTTATGGTTCAGGTGTGGAAAAAGGAGCCTTTGCAAAACTTACCGGACGGATCAAGAATTTTTTTAAATCTTTCAGAAAAGTCAAATTACAGGATTACATTATTGAATGCAAAACTGATTCGGAAGACCTAAAAAAAATAGACACTGCCGGGTTAGGGATATTGGTGGTTCAACATGGAAAAAGCTCCATTCTATCAAGAAGAATCATTGAAGATTCGAATCCAAATGACGGTTTGATGCATTGCTTGATTTTGGCTCCAAAAAGTTATTGGGAAATAGTGAAGTTTGGCTTTACCAGTATTTTCAGAAAAAAAAGCAAAACCTCGATGCCGGATTATGTGGCACATATCAAAACAGACTGGGTTAAGATTTCGAGTAATTCTGTACTGGATTTTGCTGCAGATGGTATGGTCGCTAGTTCTAAGGAAATAGAGCTTGAGGTCAAACCAAAAGCATTAGGTATAGTGCCAGGTAAGCTTTTGGATACCAATAAAGAGGTTGAGAAGAAGAGGGTTTTCAAAATCCAAAATCTACCAACCGGAGAGTTGAAAAGAGAATTACTCAAAAGGTTTCTTCCCATTAGCAATCATGCTACTACGGAAGAGTTCAAATGGCTTTTTTCTGCGCTTAGAGAAAATTCGACATTGTCCACCAGTTATATGGTATTGATGGCGCTTTCGACGATTATAGCCACCTTTGGACTTTTTGGGGATTCCTCTCCAGTGATCATTGGTGCTATGATCCTGGCGCCTTTGATGTCGCCCATTATTTCCCTTTCCATGGGTGTATTGAGACAGGAAAACAACCTCATCAAAAACAGCCTGATTACCATTACCTATGGGTTGGCAGTTGGATATCTGTTTGCAGTTTTGATTACTTGGATAACCCCTTTGAATACAGCAAACAGTGAAATTGTCGCTAGGATCCGCCCCAATCTCCTTGATTTGGGAATTGCAGCTGCCTCTGGAGTAGCTGGTGCTTATGCACATGCCAAAAAAGAAGTTGCCAAAACCTTGGCAGGGGTGGCCATAGCAGTGGCTTTGGTGCCACCACTGGCAGTGTCTGGGATAGGCTTAGGCTGGGGAGACTGGTCTGTTTTTTTTGGAGCACTACTGCTTCTCGGGACCAACCTTGCAGGAATGGTTCTGGCTGGAGCCTTGACTTTTCTTTTTTTGGGATTCAGTCCATTTAGACTTGCCAAAAAGGGCTTGATGATCTCTATGTTTTTTGTGGTATTGATCAGTGCGCCATTGGGTTTTGGTTTTTCTAAAATGGTAAAGGAAAACAAGCTGATCCAAAGGCTTAGTGGAGCCGAGATTCCTCAGGGAAAACTCAGGGAAGTAAGGGTGATTCAAGTCAATCCCATGCGTTTGTCCATGACCATAGTATCTGAATCACCATTGGACACTTTTGAGCTGGAGGAAGTGAAAAAGGAGGTTCAGGAGATTTTAGGTGAAGAGATTGAGTTAGAACTTTCAGTAGCCATTAAGCTATAGATTTTTTTTGCCCTGCCACAAAAGTCCAATCTAAACGTATATTTATGAAACTTCTGATTTATGCTCTTATTGTCTGATTTGAATTTTTCGTTGCCTTGGACCAATCCGGTTTTGATTTTTGCAAGTATCCTATTCATCATCTTGTTTGCACCTATTTTATTAAACCGAATCCGAATTCCACAATTGATCGGGTTGATTATAGCAGGAGCGGTGATAGGCCCAAATGGGTTTAACTTGCTTGAGCGGGATAGTAGTGTGGTCTTGTTTGGCACTGTTGGGCTTTTGTATATCATGTTTTTGGCAGGTCTTGAAATCGATATGGGAGATTTCAAGAAAAACAGTGGAAAAAGTGTTGTTTTCGGACTTTACACATTCATCATCCCAATGGTATTAGGAACCTTGGGAGGGATTTATATTCTTGGATTTGCTTTGCCAACGGCCATCTTGCTGGCCTCGATGTTTGCCTCACATACATTGATAGCCTACCCCATTATCAGCAAATTGGGAGTGGTTAAAAATAAGGCAGTAAACATCACCGTAGGTGGAACAGTGATTACGGATACACTTGCATTATTAGTGCTTGCAGTTATTGTAGGCATGCATTCCGGAGAAATGGGAAATGATTTTTGGTGGAGGCTCAGTATATCAATAGTGATATTTGCTGCAATAGTCATATTTCTTTTTCCATTGATAGGAAGATGGTTTTTTAAGAAATATGATGACAATATTTCACAGTACATATTTGTGTTGGCATTGGTTTTTATGGCTGCATTTCTTGCTGAGGCAGCGGGAATAGAAGCGATAATCGGTGCATTTTTGGCGGGTCTTGCCCTCAATAGACTTATCCCTCATACTTCTCCATTGATGAATAGGGTTGAATTTGTGGGGAATGCCTTATTTATTCCTTTCTTTTTGATAGGAGTAGGGATGCTGATAGATTATAGGGTGTTTTTCAACGATTTGGAGACCATATTGGTAGCGGTTGTGATGACTGTCATAGCCATGACTTCAAAATTTTTGGCAGCATGGCTTACGCAGAAGACTTTCAGCTTCAGCAAAGCTCAGCGAGATGTGATTTTTGGTTTGAGCAATGCGCAAGCGGCGGCCACACTTGCGGCAGTTTTGGTTGGGTACAGGGTGATTTTAGGTGAAACGGAGGATGGTGAACCTATCCGTTTGTTGAGTGAAAGTGTACTGAATGGTACTATTTTAATGATTTTGGTCACTTGTACGGTAGCATCTTTAGTGGCGCAGAAAGGTGCTGCACAATTAGTGCTGGAAGAGGAAAGTGAAAGTGAAGAAGAGAAGGATGAAAATGAAGAAAAAATACTCATCCCAATAAATTACCCTGAAAATATTGAAGAATTGATCCATTTGGGTGTTACTA
The DNA here is from genome assembly GCF_003003005.1 of Mongoliibacter ruber. Taxonomy (GTDB): domain Bacteria; phylum Bacteroidota; class Bacteroidia; order Cytophagales; family Cyclobacteriaceae; genus Mongoliibacter; species Mongoliibacter ruber. Next base: position 162,386 of record NZ_PVTR01000006.1, on the reverse strand, counting down.
TCAAAAACCATTCTGCCAAAAATGCATTGACAGCTCTTAACATTGTGCCTTCAGATTCGGTGGATCCTTCCAAAGAAAAACATGCCAAAAAGCTTCTGGAAAAAGCAAGTGTAAGTGCAGCAGCGACTGATAATATCCTCACAGAGGTCATCAGGTATGACTCCAATGTAGTACAGGCAATTTCCAATGTGGCGAAGGAGATAAAGGCTACTGACTTAATTCTTGGATTGCACAACAATCAGGAAATATCTGGCTCATTTTTAGGAAAACTTACGGAAGGATTGTTGAGCAAAGTCAATACTACTACTTTAATCTATAAAAGTATTCAACCTCTTAATACCATTAGTAGGTATGTTGTAGTGGTACCACCTGAAGCAGAAAAGGAAGTAGGCTTTGTTTTTTGGTTATTGAGGGTTTGGAATATAGGTAGGAATACAGGTGCGAGGCTTGTTTTCTATGCTGCCAAAGATTCGATAAAGTATATCTCACAGGTTCAGAAAAAATACACAATTGAAGCAGATTTCATCGAATTTGAAGATTGGGAAGATTTTTTGATTATTTCCCGAGATATGAAAGATGATGACGCGTTGCTAGTGATCATGAGTAGAGGTGATGGTAATTCCTTTGATCCAACGATGGAGAAGCTTCCAAGATACTTGAATAAGTATTTCTTCAATTCTAACTTCATCCTTTTGTATCCCATGCAAGTATCAGTAGATGAAAACGAGATGAAGAAACTGGGGGGAACACTTTTGATAAATCCTATAATCTCTGGGACAAACCATCTTGATAGTTTTACGAAGTCAGTTTCTAGACTTTTCAACAAAAAGTAATCCTCAAGGGCAAAAAATGATTTCTTCATTTAGTCTTCATCTTCCCGCTATACATTTGAATATTGATTGAAAGTTTTAATCATGCGTTTTAGATATAATTTCAATAAAATTAGCCTGTTCAAAGGCTTAGTGATTTGGAGTTTAGTCTGAATTCACGTTCTTTGAAAACAAAACAAAGGAAACCTATGAAGTTGTTTAGGATCATGGTTTTGATGTTATGGGCTGTATCAGCCCAAGGTCAAGGCAATGAGAATGAAACAGTAACAAAACCTGAGAAGGTTAATGTAATTCAAGAGAAAGCAAAGGAATCCCCTACAGCAGGTAGAGAGAAAGGATTGAGTGTTTCAAGTGCTGCAAGAAGGAGTACTTTGATGAGAGAAAGAGCAAATGCCAGTCCGGCTCGAGGTAATTCAGAGATAGGAAAAGAAAGGGCTGCGGCTAGAGGGAGCAATGGAAATAACGGAAAAGGGAATAACGGAAGACCCGATGGGGTCGGCAAACCTGAGCTTCCTGCTCAAGCAAGGCCATCAGTCAATGTTCCCCAATCACGACCAAATGCACCTGTAGTCAGACCCAATAGACCCGCTCCTAAGAGGCCTAATACACCCCCTGGCAGACCTAATTCCCCACCTAACAGACCAAACAATCCTCCTGGGAAACCCGGTGGTTGATTATCTGGGAAATATCTTTAAAATATCTTGGATTAAATTACTTATTAAGAGCTGATGATAAAGAAGCTTGGTTTTATATTACTGTTTTTAGTCTCATTTAAGGGGCAGCTTGCTGCCCAGGATCAGGATTCTGTCCAAACAGCATCCATTGAAAGCATTGGTTATGATTTTATCATAGTCAATACCAGGTTCCAAAATGCATTCACGTTCATGGGAAGGGATTTCGGTCTTGATATTCCGGTAATTTCTACTGACCTGATGTACTATTTTCGAAGTGGGGTCTATGTCAACCTCTCCGCCTTGAAATTCATGGAAGAGAACCTACCCTGGCAATATGCACTTTCCTTAGGCTATGCTACTGACTTGAGTGAAAAAACAGATATAAATATCAGTTATTCGCAGTTCTTGGTTGCCGGAGAAAGTGCTATTGCCGGGATTCAAAACCTTGCCTTTTTGCAAGGAAGCTTCGGTTGGGAATGGGGTCCTTTGTATAGTAGTTTTCAAACGCAGATTTTGTTCAATGAAGGTATTGACTACTTTTTCACCAGTCACCATTCCCGCTATTTCGAAATTGATCAGAGGTTGTTTAATGCTATAGTAGTTTCCTTTGAACCTAAGCTATCACTAATGGCTGGCACAAATAACTTTTACCAAATGGGTAACTTCGAAGTGCTTCCTGAAGAACAGGATGATTTAGGTAAGTTTGGTATTCAAAGTTTTGAGTTTTCACTGCCGCTGACCTTTACAAAAGGCCTATTTGAATTGGAGTTTCAGTCTAGGTATGTTCGCCCTTTTAATGTTCCGATGTTTGATCCCTCACAGCCAAGGTTTATGTTTCTTGCCCAAGCCTCGTACTCCATACCTGTCAAAAAAAATATCAAGAAAAAGAAATGAGAGTATTATTGGTAGAAGATGAACCGCAATTGGTGAAGGAGATAAAATATTTTCTAGATGCAGATAATTATATCTGTGATGTGGCTTCGCGAGTCAAAGAGGCCTCCGAAAGCATAGCTGTGAATCCATATGATTTTATCCTTTTAGACCTTGGATTACCTGATGGAGATGGGATGGATCTGTTGGAAGAAATTGGTAAATGCAAGGACATGCCTTCTGTAATTATCCTAACAGCAAGATCAGAAGTGGACGACAAAATCAAAGGCCTTCAAATGGGAGCTGATGATTACCTTTCCAAACCGTTTTCTCTTTTGGAGTTGAAAGCCAGAATGCAGGCAATTCTAAGAAGGAAGAGTGGTTTTAAAAAAGATCGGATTTCGATCAATGATTTTACAATTGACCTATCTGCCAAGTCTGTTCATTACCTTGCTGATGAAATTAAGTTGACAGGCAAAGAGTTCTCCCTTCTGCAATTTTTGGTGATTAATAAAAACAGAGTCCTCAACAGATTTCAGTTAGCCGAACATCTTTGGGGAGATCATTTGGATGATGACTACCAATCCAACTATATTGATGTGCACATTAAGAATATCCGTAAAAAACTCGGTGCTTTTGGTTCTACAGATTGGCTTGAGACTGTAAGAGGACTTGGGTACAAGGTGAAAATTTGAAACCCCTATGAAGCTATCAGCTAAATTCCTGATTTATAATTTTTTATCCAAAGGAGTATTATTGATGGTGTTTTTGATTTCTGGACCGTATTTAATTGAATTTTTGGCTGTCAATAATACGGATAGACTTCTTCAAGAAAAAAAAGAAGAAGTAATAGCCATCATTGAACAAGATGGAATTGAAAGGTTTATTTCGGAAGAAAATCGGGATATTGGATATGGCAGTTACAACCTCCTTAAGGAAGAATACATTCTTATAGAGAGAGTAAACTTCCTTTATGCTTCAGACACCATTTTTGTAGAACAAAGAATTCTCGACGAGACTTCTGTATCATACAGGGTTTTGGCTTCCACATTTCTGGCCGAAGATGAAGTGTATTTGATGGAAATAGGGCGTAGTCTAGAAACTATTCAAGACTTCAAGGAAATAGTGTTTCGGATATTTGTAAGCGTGATCCTTATTTTTCTGATCCTCTCTTTTTTGTTGGATTATAGATTTTCCCAAAGGATTATGGCTCCATTTCATTTAATCGTCGGTAAAAAACTTTCTAGTATCAAGGAACCCCAACAATTTGTACACGATAAGATTGTGACTAATACAGAGGAATTTGAGACTTTGGATTTGGCTATCTCTGCTATGATGAGGAGAATACAGAAGGCCTTTAATCAGGAAAGGATCTTTATTTCGCATGCTTCTCATGAACTTAAAACTCCCATTTCCATCTTGCAATCAAAGGTAGAAGCCATGTTTGGAAGTGAAGAAATTGACCACGTCCAAATGGAGAAACTTGTGGACATGCAGGGGACGATTTCTCACATGAAAAAGACAGTCAATGCGCTGTTGTTGATATCAAAAGTGAATAATGCACAATTTATAAAGACTGAATCTGTTAAATGTAATGAGCTTTTGGCTGAGCTTTTCGAAGACTGGGAGGGGATTGCCAAGGATAAGTCCATTGATTTGAAGCTTGATCAAAACCCTCCGTATGTATTAAAAAATACAAATCAGTCCCTTTTACTGATGATGGTAAGAAATGCCATCAGCAATGCCATTAAGTATACACCCAGAGGAGGATGTATCCGGGTATTTGGTGAATTAATGGAAGGTAAGTATACCATAGTGGTAAGTGACACAGGGTTTGGTATTCCAGATGAAATTTTGAAACAAGTAAAGGAAGGATTGGTCTTCTTAAAAGATGCTGAAAAAGATAAATCTGGATTTGGGATGCAGTTGATGTTTAAGATTGCTGTGTATTTGAACGTAGACCTAAAAATCCAAAACACTGAAAAAGGCACAAGAATTGAATTTGCCTTCCCTATTCAATAAAAAAGCTCTTTCAATTTATTGAAAGAGCTTTTTTAGTTATATGATGCTTTGGCTGTATGCTCAAATTCTAGTATTAGTGGTAGGCGGGTATCTACAAACAACTTGTCCACCGTGGCGGATCTTACACCACTAGTATCAATTTGAATCAAAAATCAGGTGTTTTTTTCCACCATCATTCCGTATATACATATTTAGTTATCTTCTCCTCTGAGCTTGATTACTGATCCTTCTAGGAGAGGACTGATACGAACCTGACAGGCCAAACGACTGGTAGGGAAATACTCAGGTAGCGTTTCCAATTGATCCAGCTCAGTATCTGTTGCTTCGCTTAATTCATCTTCCCCTTCTAAAACTTCCACGTGGCAGGTGGCACAAAGTGCCATTCCTCCGCATGTTGCCAAAACCGGATATTCTGAAGCCTTCAAAATTTCCATTAGGCTAAGCCCCATGTCATCAGGAGCTTCGATTTCCTGACGGTTACCGTCATGGTCTTCTACTGTGAATTTTACCATTTTACAAAAATATTAGAATGAGTTGACTCCGTTGACGGTGGTGTATTTGAAACTTAGTTTTTGATCAGGGTATACATATTTGAATGCAGCATGCATCATAATGGCAGCTTCATGGAACCCGCAGAGAATTAATTTTAGTTTTCCGGGATATGTGTTGATATCTCCGATTGCATATATTCTTTCCACTCCGGTAGAGTAGTCTCTTGTATCTACTTCAATTGCATTTTTATCAATATTCAATCCCCAATCAGCAATTGGGCCTAATTTTGGACTCAATCCAAAAAGAGGGATCAAATAATCAGTATCAATTGTAATTTCCTCTTTACTCTTATTTTCCAGCTTCACTGTATTCAAGTGACCATTTCCACCTAATTCTTTCAAGTTAGCGGATAAGATTAGGTCAATTTTCCCTTCATTGGCAAGGTCAAATACCTTGGCTGCAGAATCAGGTGCTCCCCTGAAAGTTTCATTTCTATGGACCAATGTCACCCTTTGGGCTACTTTTGAAAGATATATGGCCCAATCTAATGCAGAATCTCCACCACCAGCCAAGACAACTTTTTTATCTCTGAAAGTTTCCGGATTTTTCACCATGTAGGTGACACCTTTTCCTTCAAAATGATCCAATTTTTCCAATGCAGGTTTTCTTGGTTCAAAAACTCCAAGACCACCCGCTATCACGATGACTTGGGCATGTACCTGGGTTTTGTCATTGGTAGTGACTATAAATGAACCATCACTTTGCTTGGCTAGGTGGTCCACTCTCTCACCTAGGGTGAAGGTAGGTTTGAAAGGTTTGATCTGTTCCATTAGATTATCCACCAATTCCTGCGCTTTGACTTCTGGATATCCAGGGATGTCATAAATAGGCTTTTGCGGATATATCTCAGACAGCTGCCCGCCAACTTGTGGAAGGTAGTCAATCAAATGACAACGCATCTTGAGAAGGCCCGCTTCAAAAACTGAAAACAGACCTACTGGTCCAGCTCCTATGATACAAATGTCGGTAGTGATCATGATATAGATATTTTTAAGATGAAACCTTTCAGGGTTTGAAATGTTCGTGCAAATATAATTAGTATGACAAGTAATTTAAAGCATTATCAATTATTACTATTCTAGATTGGCATATATTGTATTTAGGATCCTTTTGAATTCCTGAAAGTCGGACTCATTCAGGTTCTCCCAAGCCTTCTCTCTTATTGAAGCAATCTTAGGTTTAAGTGCTTTCACCTTTTCTTCTCCAGCAGGAGTCAATATCAATTGAAAACTTCTTCTATCCAGAGGGTGAGGTTGTCTTTCGACGTAGTTTTTTTTAGTCAGGATATCAACTATTCGCGTAAGTGTAGGTTGATCCTTGAATACCAGGGTTGCCAATTCAGACTGGCTAAGAAGCTCATTTTCAGAGAGGTTTTTCATTACCAACCATTGGTCTACAGTAATGTCAAAGTCACTCAGTTTGAATTTTCTTTGCGCGTATTGTTTGACCCTTCTGGCAGTACGGTCCAACAAAAATGAATATTTACTGAATTGCTCCTGTGTCATACATATAATTAGTACAACAAATATAAGGACTATTTTTCTTTGAAAACAATAGTCTATAAAATCTATAGGGAAATTGAAGTGATTAATTGGAGCCTAAGCCGTCTTTTCGGTAAATAAGGTTGCCATCTTTGTCCCATTCTGCACGAATATATGGCCTAAAGTCCTTTGAAAATGGGATTTCTTGGTATTGGATTTCCCTTTTTCTGATGACTTTGGTTTTAGAGTCCCAATACTCAGTCCACAAGCCGACCTTTTCCCCGTAGCGGTATTCTCCTGTCACAGCGACTTGACCATCTTCATAAAAGTGGAAAAAATTTCCTTCTTTCAACTCATACTCTATAGGAGTGAGTTTTTCTATTTTATTATCAGCACGGTTGTAATAAGTAACCCTGGAATCTTTTGGCCACCCTTCGGAAAAATGAAGTTTGTCTTGAAGAACGTGCTTGTCGTTAAATGAAAGCCATGTACCGTGTTTTTTTCCAAAATAAAAATGACCCTCTTCGATCAGGTTCTCATCAATCACTTTCTCATAAGGCCCATGAAGCAAATATCCCCTTCCAGGGTCAAAATCCTTTGATCTGATCATTTTGTCCTTGGTGTCGTACCAATGAATATCTCTGATATAAGGGTCGTTTTTTTGCGTTTCTGTGGTATAAAAGAAAAAGACATAAGTCACTTGATTTCTCAAGGTATTTTTCATTCTTCCTTTTTTGGTTTTTACACCGTAGAAAATATTTTTTCTCTTTTTCTTCTTTTGCTTCTTCTTTTTTTCCTTTTTCTCATTGTCATCAAAGAGCAAAAGAGGTAAAGAAGTAGGTTGAAGCCTATCTGAGACCACACCAGTAGAATCTGGATCGGCTTCCTTTTCCTTTTTCTTGTCCTTTTGCGCAAAGGCTGACAAAGACAAGAGCATAGAAAGAAATAAAAGGGTGAAATACTTCATGTTACACAAACGCAACTAGGGTTCAATTATTTTGCTACAAAGTTACAAATCAAGAATCAAATTCCGCTTACTCTTAGAATTAATCATTGTTATCCTTAATTTTGGCGAATCTATTAAATCAACCATAAAATGAATAGCATATTATCAGATCGCATCAATCAGATGGAAGAATCAGCCACCTTGGCAATGGCAAAAAAAGCCAGAGAACTAAAAGGGCAAGGTATTGATATTATTAGTTTGAGCCTCGGTGAACCGGACTTTAAAACTCCCAAACACATACAAGAAGCCGCCAAATCAGCAATCGACGAAGGGAAGTATTTTGCGTACCCGCCTGTAGCCGGGTATCAGGATTTGAGGGAAGCTATTGCCAAGAAACTTAGAGATGTCAACCAAATAGCTGATGCTAAAGCTGAAAATATCGTTGTTTCTACCGGTGCAAAGCATTCTATCGCCAATGTTTTTATGTGTATGCTCAATGAAGGTGATGAAGTCGTGATCTTTTCTCCGTATTGGGTGAGTTATGCTGAAATCATCAAATTGGCTGGGGGTGTACCTGTATTGATAGAGGGAAATCTTGAGAATAACTTTAAAGCCACTGCAAAGCAACTTGAAGAAGTCTTGACTGATAAAACCAAGGCAATTATATACTCTTCACCTTGTAATCCTACAGGTTCAGTATTTAGCAAAGAAGAGTTGGAGGATATTGCTGATGTGGTGAAGAAGAAAAAAGATCTTTTTGTAATAGCCGATGAGATTTATGAATTGATCAACTTTACAGGGAAGCATGCCAGCATAGCATCATTTCCAGGGATGTTTGAAAGAACCATAACTGTCAATGGATTTTCCAAAGGGTATGCCATGACAGGGTGGAGAGTAGGCTATATCTGTGCACCTCTTTTTATTGCCAAAGCATGTGAGAAAATGCAGGGTCAATTTACCTCTGGAGGTACCGGTATCGCTCAAAGAGCTGCATTAGCGGCAATCGATGGTGATCATTCGGCTTCAAAAGAAATGGAGCAGGCATATTTTAACAGAAGAGAATTGGTACTGGGTCTTCTTAAAGATATTCCAGGTATCAAAACGCACGTGCCTGAAGGTGCATTCTACTTCTTCCCTGATGTTTCAGCATTCTTTGGTACTTCAGTAGGTGATTATAAAATTGGAAATGCAGATGATCTTTGTTTGTATATCCTAGAAAAAGCGAATGTATCATTGGTGACCGGAGCTGCTTTTGGAGCCCCTGACTGTGTTAGAATATCTTATGCAGCATCAGAAGATGAATTGGTCGAGGCTTTAAAAAGAATAAAAGAGGCCTTGTCAAATTTAAAATAATATCACTTACAAATGTGATTCAGTTAAAAAAGGTGCGGCAACGCACCTTTTTTTGTTTCTGTGCGGCTTGATCTTTGCAACTTGTAGAACAAGGTTAAAAAATACTTAGTAAATCATTGCAGAATTTTTATCTCCATTTTTTTAAAATATAAATATTCTAATAAAAATTTAATTTAAGTTATATTCTTAATGGCGGTGTTTAGCCAGCAAATCAGTTAATTGTTCTTTGTGTATTTTTTACAAATTAAACTCATATTGTATACTGAGGCAATTATTGTCAATGTATTTAGTTTGCAAATAATTAATTTATAATGCTTTATGTTTTATTGAAGCTAAAATCCACTGTTTTTCAAAAGAAATTATGGGCTGAAAATTATGATGTCTTTTTTAATTTCGTTTGAGCGCATTTATAGAGACTGCAAAAGCCTCAAAACGAGCAATGTAAATTTTTCATTAAAAAATCAAAAAATACCAAGTGGTATTCCTTGCATTAAATAATAATTATTGCATATATTTGTGACGGGTGATTAAGCAACTTTTTCCGCTACACATTTTCTTATTAGTTTGAATGGAGGTTATTATGAAAGTTATTTTTTCTAACCTCCATTTGTTTTTATATCCAAATTGTTTCTTAACATTGATTAAACAATCTTTCATTATTATCATTTGTTTAGTATGGGTAGAGGGTTAATCTTTTTTTTGATTCTGGTTTTGGCGACATCTAATCTTATAGCCCAAGAAGAGGATCGTGCAAATGAGTCCGAGAAATCAGAATATTTTGAAGAGTACCCAGGGCTTTTGAGTTCCCGTCTTTACACTTCTAGAAAATACACCTCCTTGATGGTGAAAGATGGTGTTACAAGGGTTTTTGAGCCTAATTCTACCCTCAATCTTGGCGTAGGCGCCACTTATAATGACTTTACATTGAATCTTGCTTTAGGGTTTGGGTTTATGAATCCAGGAAGACAAGATGTGACTACCACCTATTTAGATTTACAAGCGCATGCCTATCCGAAGAATTGGATTTTTGATTTGTTCGGACAGTTTTATACCGGATACAGGGTTCAGGGCAGTACATTAAGCTCTCCTAATGTGGATGAAAACTTCTTGGCACCTGATCTTAGGCTCAGGAAGATAGGAGCCAATGTCCAAAGACTATTGAATGGAGAAAACCTGTCTTTAAATGCTGCTTTTCAGCAAAGTGCATGGCAGAAAAGGTCAGCTGGAAGTTTTATGGCAGGTTTTGAGATGTATGGGGGTAGGGTACTGCAAAGAGGCGAGGAAAATTTGATATTTGATGATATCCCTTTTTTGACAGGACAGCCATTTATCAGTTATTTTCAACTTGGGCCAAATGTCGGTTATGCTGGCACCCTAGTTTTGTTCAAGCATTTTTTCATTACAGGGGTAGCCTCCATCAATTATAATTTTGGATACTCTTCTTTTGAAAATGACAATGATCCGGTATTTAATTGGGGCTTTAGCCATAATTATTTCTTAAGAGGTTTTGTTGGCTATAATTCTGCTAAATGGTCAATCAATACCAACTATGTGCACAATAATATTGGGCTTGTGGATATAGGTGATGCAAGTGTCAGGATTATGACTGGTAATTATCGAATCAATTTTATTTATAGGTTTCAGCCAGGTAAAAAGCTCAAACCTTATTTGGATTTTGCCAACCCAAAGACAATACTAGGAATGTAGAATTTGTCAGTTTGACACATTTTATGTCTGGATTTCATACCTTCCTTTTTAGAGATATTGTTAGATTTACGTTTAAGTATATCTGCATTTCTACGAGTAAGTAATAAAGACTATACAGATATCTCGTCCAAAATTGAATGCCTTTTCTCGTTGAGGTGCTGGATAACATAGGACGTTGTGCTAGAAACAATTATTATAATATACCTTTTTTAATACACTGGTATTGAGATAGGTAGTCATATTTACATTTTCATAATTCAAAAACCCAAATATTTATGTCTGATAAATTCGGTATTCAAGAGGCCTTAAAGAGACTTGATGTTCAACCTGAAAACCTAGGTACTTCTACTGGAGGCCAATGGCTCGATAGTGGAGGAGTTTTTATATCTTCATTTTCTCCTGCTGATGGTAAATTGATTGGTAAGGTTCAAGTAACTGGTAGAGATGAATATGAGGAAGTGATAGCCAAAGCAGGGGATGCATATCAAGTATGGCGGAAAATGCCAGCTCCCCAGCGTGGTGAGATAGTAAGACAAATCGGAAATGCTTTAAGAGAGCATAAAGAAGACCTGGGTAAGCTTGTTTCGTATGAAATGGGCAAGTCTTACCAAGAAGGTTTGGGCGAAGTACAAGAAATGATAGATATCTGTGACTTTGCAGTTGGATTGTCCAGACAGCTATATGGCCTTACCATGCATTCCGAAAGGCCTTCACATAGGATGTATGAACAATGGCATCCAATAGGAATAGTCGGGATTATTTCTGCGTTCAATTTTCCTGTGGCAGTTTGGTCATGGAATAGTATGATAGCCATGGTATGTGGGGATGTATGCGTGTGGAAACCTTCCGAGAAAGCACCGATTTCTGCAATTGCCTGCCAGCATATTATTTCAAAGGTTTTGAAAGACAACGATCTTCCTGAAGGGATTTCTTCTCTAATCAATGGAGATTATAAAGTAGGTGAGTTTTTAAGCAAAGATGCCAGAGTGCCGCTTGTTTCAGCTACAGGTTCTACCAGAATGGGTAAAATCGTCGCGCAAGAGGTTGCAGGCAGGCTTGGGAGATCATTGCTTGAACTTGGAGGGAACAATGCCATTATCATTACAGAAAATGCTGATATGGATATTGCCATAAGAGGTGCTTTGTTTGGTGCAGTTGGCACAGCGGGGCAGCGTTGTACAACTACAAGGAGATTGATAGTCCAAGACTCGGTGTATGATGAGGTCAAAAACAGGTTGGTTTCTGCTTATGGAAAATTGGTCATTGGGAATCCACTTGATGAAAAAAATCACGTGGGGCCATTGATCGATATGGATGCTGTACAAATGTATCTTTCTTCAATAGAAAAAGTAAAAGCAGAAGGAGGGAAGGAATTGGTAGCTGGAGGAGTATTACAAGGAGAGGGTTATGAGTCTGGATGTTACGTGAAGCCATGTATCATCGAAGCTGAAAATCACTTTGAAATGGTACAACATGAGACTTTTGCACCAATACTTTATCTTATGAGATATGATTCACTAGATCAAGCTATTGAGATGCAAAATGCAGTTCCCCAGGGGCTGTCCTCAGCAATCATGACGCTGAATATGCGTGAAGCAGAAGCATTTTTGTCAGCAGCAGGTTCAGATTGCGGCATTGCCAATGTCAATATTGGGACATCAGGAGCGGAGATAGGAGGAGCATTTGGAGGAGAAAAAGAAACTGGAGGAGGTAGAGAGTCCGGATCAGATGCGTGGAAAGCCTATATGCGTAGACAGACCAATACCATCAATTATAGTACGACATTGCCATTGGCTCAGGGAATCAAGTTTGATATATAGAAAAATATAAGGTTCATTTTCAGGGCGTTGAATTTAAGAGAGGTTATTTTTTGAGATTCAAATTTGTATCAAAAAAAATAACCTCTACATTTGCAATCCATTTGAGAAGCAAATGAAATCATTGCGGGAGTTTAGCTCAGTTGGTTCAGAGCATCTGCCTTACAAGCAGAGGGTCGGGGGTTCGAATCCCTCAACTCCCACAAAAATGTTACTTGATGAATTCTTTGATATGTTTCAAAACATACCGACTACAATCGGAAGATTCTGTTTTTAGGATCAATTTTTGAAAGATATTTGAAGTTTAGCTCAGTTGGTTCAAATTATTTCGACTTAAGGTCGGAAAGACCGTGGGTTCAAATTCAGTACGAGTAAAATTTGGGAGTTTAGCTCAGTTGGTTCAGAGCATTCCGACTTACGGTCGGAAGGTGTCGGGAGTTCGAGTTCAGAACAAATAAATAATGGGAGTTTAGCTCAGTTGGTTCAGAGCATCTGCCTTACAAGCAGAGGGTCGGGGGTTCGAATCCCTCAACTCCCACATACAAGCCTCAGACGAGGCTTTTTTTGATCAATCTATTTTTTATGGAAGCAATTGTTTACATACTGTATTCCAAATTTCTTGATAAATATTATGTAGGCCATACCACAGAAACCATTGAAGAAAGATTAAGAAAGCATCTAACTGCACATTCTGGCTTTACGTCTAAGGCGAAGGATTGGAAAATAATGTATCTGGAAAAGTATACAGATAAATCGCAAGCCTACAAAAGGGAGATTCAGATTAAAGGCTGGAAAAGCAAAAAAAGAATTCAAAATTTATTATCGAAACATTAATAGCTCAGATGGTTCAGAGCATCCCGCGCTTTGCAGCGGGAGGTGTCGGGGGTTCCCCCGAAAGCTTTCGGGGCTCAACTCCCACCAAGCCTCAGACGAGGCTTTTTTCGTTTTATGCATCTTGTAGGCCAACTTTTTTCTTTCCTTTTCGTGAATCAAATTTCAAAGTAATTGATTTAAAGAGTTTAAATTTCTGAAATGAGGAAATTATTGTTTTGGGGTTTATTTTTTATTTTCTTCTCTTGCAGTCCAAGAGGACACATCAAAGCCATCGAGAAAATTGAAGTTGAGCCATTCGTGGATTTAATTTTGTCAGAAATTATTTTGATAAATTTCCCTTCAAGAGAGTTGAGTCAAAAAGACTATAATTCTGTTTTAGAATCTATGAGAATAGCGGTTCAACAAAGAGGGTTTCATGAGATTTGGGATATTGATGAAAATGAGATGGAGCTCATAGCCAATGGTGTCAATGATTTTTCTCTAAAACGAAATATCCAGCGTTTGAATGATAATTTAGGAATTGGTTATTTTTTGGATATGGAAATCCTTAATAGAAAACCTTTTAAAATAAGTCCCTTGGTAACTCAATTACAATATAGGGAATTGACAGATCCATATTCAATGGGTGGACTAGGTTTAGGTTCAGAACATAATTTGTTGACAAGATATTCTCTTTATCAGACTGATGGAGCGATTTTGTTGGCTCAATTGGAGGTTTCCTCCCAGCATTTGGAAAATAATAGTTTAGATCCCAAGGTCATCCAAAAAGAAGTTGAAGCTCTTTTTCAGCATATCCTTATTAATGGAAATTGAAACTTTCCGGGAATTTGTTTTTGATTTAAATTGAACCTTTTCAAAAGATGGAACAAAAAGTCTTAAATATGGTTCTTCATTTTCTATACACTTGAGTTAGTCTCCATTTGATTTTCTTTTATAGTGAATACTGATCTATTTTTTATTTTACTTAAAAAAACAGTCAGATATTATTTTTCTTTTTTGCCTAATCTTAAAACAGATTTAAACTAAAACCTGCCTTTACCCATCTCCCTGGCATCTGCACAAATCCGGCTTCGATATAATCGGTATTGGTGATGTTGGACACTTCCACAAATAGTCCGAAGGTTTTAAGCCTGTTGTAATCAATCCTTGCATCCAGTAAGAAATATGGGTCTAGGGCTATCCTTTCTATATAGCGGCTTTTCAAGGTGAATTCTGCTCTTTGAAGAAACTCAGCCTGTATACCTGCTATAAACTGATTTCTTAAAGAGTTTAACGCAAATCTAGACTGCACACCTTCTTGTTGTACCAAGCCAGCATTGATGTAATTGTAACTCAAAGAAACCTCTTGTAGCTTTGCATTGGTGCCGCCAATGTTGACTGCGTATTTGATGGCTGTTTCTATTCCATTGAATGTCACCTCACTTACATTCCCTGGTGTCCATCGGTTTGGGTTAGGACTTTGATCGCTTGGGAGTCTTGTGTAATCGATCAAATTTTGAGTGTATCTATGGAAAAAGACTACTTCAGCTTTCAGTCGTGATTTTGATAATTTCCAGCCAAATTCATAATTCGTAGCCTCTTCTGGTGATAAGTTGGGAGTACTTGTATTGCTAGCGTCTTCATAGTAAAGTTCTGTATAGGATGGTATCCTATAACTGATTCCAAAATTCCCATAAAGGCGGTTGCTATTGTTTAATTGGAATCCTATTTCGGCACCAGGGAAATGTCTCCATCCATATTCACTATAGTAATTTGAATAAAGACCTGCCCTGATATCTGTTTTTTCACCCAGTTCGATTCTATGTTCTGCGAAAACACCTAAAAAATCTCTTGATCTTTGACCAAGATTATTGCTGTCTATACTTTCTTGTCTTCCTTCTACTCCAAAGCCTGTTGTTCCCCAATCTGATGTGTAGGCACTGTTTATTTCCAGTGCTACTACATCTGAAATATGGTTATTTGTAAAAAATTCTGGTTCATTTCTCCTCAGTCGGAATTCATCGATATTTCTTCTCCAATACGCTCTGGTTTGAATATACAAATTGTTGTGATCGAAAGTATGGCTAATGGAGGACAATAGTGTCTGAACACTTTCCCATTGGTCAGGAAATGCATCAGTATAGAAGCCATTTGCCCCAAACTCCCGATCTGTGAATCCAATCATCGTATTGAATTCGTGCTTATCATTGAATTCAATACCGGATTCATAAAATATATTGGTCACTTTGAAGTCACTGTTGTACTGATGTCCGTCTGATGCATCATGCGAAACAGATAGGGTTTGTCTGTAGTTTCCGATTGGAAGAGATGAAATGATGTGTCCACCCCTCATACCGAAATCACCACCAAATCCTTGGATCTGTAAGCTTTTGGTTTCAGGAAGGGTAGTGATGATGTTGATGGCTCCTGCATAAGCATTTTGCCCAAATATTCGAGACCCAGGGCCTTTCAACACTTCTATCCGTTGGATGGACTGCAAAGGAACAGGTATGTTCATCATATGGTGTCCTGTCTGAGGATCGCTAAGTTTGATTCCGTTCAGCAACATCAAGGTCTGTTCAAAGCTTCCCCCTCTAATCCCGATATTGGCTTGCACACCACTTACACCTCGCTGCCTTACATCTACCCCAGGAGTGAAGGAAAGCACTTCTTGTATGCTTCTGGCAGGTGTTGTTTCGATTTCTTTTCTTGAAATTACCGAAATATTCCTGGAGATTTTGTTAAACGGAATCCCTATCCGGTTTTCCATAATGATCACTTCTCCCAAGTCTACAGAGGTGCTGTCATTATCTTGATGTGCTTTTGCACCAATAATGAAAGAGATAAATAGAATCGCAGTAGAAAATATTTTCATATTTATTGTGGTTTATAGCATGGCAAGTTAATACCAATTCATTATTGAACACAAATCTCTGCTTTTTAAGAAAAATTTGGAAAATAGTTATCAGGGTCTTTTGAAAATGAATTTTTCTTTCAATTTCCATTCTTTATTTTAGCCCGCAGATACAAAATTAAAATTTATGAGAAGAATTAGTTTTGCAAGAATTTTTGCTGCAGTGATTTTAATCACATTTACTACGGGAGCATTCGGCCAGCAAGTTTTTGACAATAAAGATGAAGCTTTCACTGAATTTGGTTACAGGCAGGGTTCCGCCTACAGAACAGCTTCGGGTAAGCCAGGTCCTTCGTATTGGCAAAACCAGGCTGATTATATGATTGACGTGGCATTAGATGAGGAAAACCACACGATAAAAGGGAATATCGTGATCACGTATAAGAATAATAGTCCTGAAAATTTAGATTTTGTCTGGCTTTACTTGGAGCAAAATAGGTTTACCCCTGATTCAAGAGGTACACTTACTACTCCAGTCCAAGGAAATAGGTACAATGGAGACATTGATGGTGGATTCACCATTGAAAATCTCAAGGCGCAGGTTTCCGGTAGGAATAAACCTGTCTCCAATGACTATTTGATCAGTGACACCAGAATGAGAGTGACATTTGCCGAGCCAATTCCGGCCAACGGTGGGCAGGCCTCAGTCTCTATGGATTTTGAATATAAAATTCCCGAAAAAGGCATGGATAGAATGGGAAGGGTAAAAGTCAAAGATGGATTCATTTATGCTATGGCACAATGGTATCCGAAAGTGGCTGTTTTTGATGATGTGACGGGATGGAATACTGATCCATACTTGGGGGCCGGTGAGTTTTATTTGGGCTATGGGGATTTTGAATACAAGGTCACTGTTCCATTTGATCATATTGTAGTCGCATCAGGTGAATTGATGAATCCTGGTCAAGTATTGACTAAAGAGCAACAAAGAAGAATGAAAGAAGCATCAGAAAGTGATGAACGCGTTTACATCATTTCTCCTGATGAAATTACCGATTATGCTAACAACAGACCTAAGCAAGAAGGAACGCAGACTTGGCATTTTAAAATGAACAATACTCGGGATGTGGCATTTGCTTCTTCTAAGGCTTTTATCTGGGATGCGGCGAGGATCAACTTGCCAAGCGGAAAAAAAGCCATGGCACAATCAGTCTATCCAAAAGAAAGTGATGGAGATGAAGCATGGGGCAGGTCTACGGAGTATGGAAAAGCCTCAGTAGAACATTATTCGGAAATGTGGTACGAATACCCATATCCTGTGGCTGTAAATGTGGCAGCGGAAATCAATGGCATGGAGTATCCTGGGTTGAATTTTTGTAGCTTCAGGTCCAAAGGTGCTTCTTTGTGGGGTGTAACTGACCATGAATTTGGGCACAATTGGTTCCCGATGATTGTAGGTACCAATGAAAGAAGACATGCATGGATGGATGAGGGATTCAATACTTTTATCAATTATTACAGTTATCTGGCATTCAATGAGGGTGAGTACACCAACAACCTGATTCAAACCAGAAGGTACATCAACCAACTGACCAATAAAGACCGAGAACCGATTGCAACCCACCCAGACAGGACGCAATCCAACAACCTTGGGATGTCAGCTTACTTTAAGCCGGCACTTGGGATGATCATGCTTAGGGAGTATGTGATAGGACATGAGAGATTTGATAAAGCATTCAAGTCTTATATCAATACTTGGGCATATAAACATCCACAGCCTAATGACTTTTTCAATCATTTTGAAAATGCAGTTGGCGAAAACCTCGATTGGTATTGGAAAGGTTGGTTTTATAGTAATGCGACTATTGATATTGGTATAGATGGCGTATATCCATACGGTGCCAATTATGTGGTTTCACTATCCAATCATGGCGAAATGCCTATGCCGGTTTTGTTGGAAATCACTTATGAAGATGGTGAAAAAGAGCGTAGAATGCTTCCAGTGGAAATATGGTTTAAAGGCAATCAGTGGAATCATCTCCTGAGGGTGGATAAAAAGGTAGCCTCAATAGAAATAGATCCGGATAAAGTCATGGCGGATGTCAATTCTGCAAATGACAAATGGCCTTCTGCTATTTATGCAGATTGATGAATAAAAAAGGGCAGTTGAAATTTCAGCCGCCCTTTTTTATTAATATTCATCATTTATCTCTATCCAGTAGCCATCTGGGTCTTGGATATATATTTGTTGAATGCCATCAGGTCTGATATTAATCTCCCCTTCATTTCCTGGCCAATCACCAAATGTTACATCTAGTTTTTTAAGCTTTGATATAAAGGCCTCCATATCCGGGACGCTAAAGCAAATATGGTTGTTTTTATTGATGGTGATAGGTTCCCAAGGTGCTTGAATGATATGCATAGACAAGTTGTTGCCGATGTCGTACCATACATGGACCCCATCTTTAAAGGGCTCATCCAATTCTTTGAATTCAAAAACTTTTGAGTAAAAATCTGAACTTCTTTTGATGTCTTCCACATAGACTGCTATGTGGGTGATTTTTGCTTGCGCCATGGTGTTGAAATTAATTAGGGTAAATGTCAAAATTAGGCCAAATAAGAAAATAGTGTTTTTCATAGGTCTTAGGGTTATTGCTAGATAGCTAATATAAGAAATCCAAATCTCCCGACATCGTGTTTCTTGATTGTCGTAGATACTTAGGTATAAAAGGCATAAAAAAAGGGATTGGTCAGATGACCAATCCCTTTTTGCTTGTTATCTGCTAGAAGTTCTTTATTCTTTACGGCCGGCCAAAGCTATTTCTTTGGCTTCGTCAAATAAGTTTAATGCTTGAATAAAGGATTCATTGACAGTTTCATTAATGATTTTATAAAAAGCATTATCATCATATATGTTTCTGCCCATGTTTGCCTTGATCAGGATTTTTAGGTATTCTTTGGACTTATTGAAATCCTTCTCGTTGAATTTTACTTTATTTTTTTCTCCTACTTTAATTAAATCCTGCAACATATTCTCAGTGATCTGGAAGTTTTTATAATACTCTTCGAAAGACATGCCTTCAAATTTCTTTTTATTGTTGTCAAGGTAGTCGAGTATATATTCCCTAGATGCGTCAGAGTTCATAAGTCTGTTTACATAAGCACTTGCCATAGTCGTATCTAGCGGGACAAAGTAATCAGGCATGATTCCACCCCCACCGTATACAGTCCTACCACTGATTGTTTCATATTTAAGACTATCATTGAACTTGATGCTGTCAGCGGAGAAAAATTCCCCATGCTCCAAACGATAAGACCAATCGGCGCTATAATCCTCATCATCTCCATATGGTTTTTGGATGGATCTTCCGGAAGGGGTATAGTATCTGGCAATTGTCAATCTCAATTCTGCACCATCTGATAGGTCGATTGGCATTTGTACCAAGCCTTTACCGAAGGAGCGTCTCCCTACGATCAAGCCCCTGTCATTGTCCTGAACTGCCCCTGCAAGAATCTCTGATGCGGATGCACTGCCTTCATTGATCAATACGATAATCGTTCCGTCCTCAAATGTACCCGGTTTCACAGCATAGGCTTTTTGGTTATACCTACTCATTTTCCCTTCTTGGGATACTATCAATGCATTGTTGTCCAATATTTCATCAGCCATATTGATGGCTGCACCCATATATCCACCCGGATTACCCTGTAAATCAAGGATGAGTTTTTTCATACCCTGATCCTTAAGCTCTCTAAGAGCTTTTTTGAATTCCTCATGGGTGGTAGCCGCAAATCTAGTTACTTTGATGTATCCAATGTCATTGGTAGCCATGTAGGATGCATTGATGCTATATTGAGGTATTTTATCTCTGGTGACTTCATAAGTAAGAAGGTCCCTTTCATTTTTTCTTTTGATATCAATATTGACCTTACTGTTTTTAGGACCCCTTAAGAGGTCAAACACATCTCTATTGGTAATTCCTGTACCAGCTACATTTTTGCCGTCAACTTTGATGATCTGATCTCCAGATTGTATCCCTAACTTTTCAGAAGGACCGCCGGTCAAAGGGGCAACAACATAAATTGTGTCTCGGATGATACCGAATTCCACGCCAATGCCATCAAACTCTCCATCCAATTGAGATTTTGCCAGAGAAGCATCTTTGGCTGGTATATAGGAAGAATGTGGATCTAATTTTTCCAACATTTTCTGAATGCCATGTTCTACCAATTCGTTGGTGTTGACAGAATCCACATAATCTCTGTTGATATAGGTGATGATTTCCTGCAACTTATATAAAGCTGCTTTAAGATCATTGCGGTCTGATTTGGGTTCTGCAAATGTAGCTCCTATCCAAATGCCTGCTGAAATTGCAAGGGCTAATATCAATGGTAGCCTAATTTGCTGTTTGGTGTTTTTAATTTCGCTCACTGTATCCTCCGATTAATTTGATAAACTTATTCCTGTTGACTGTAGCCAAATATATATTCTAACAGGATATGAGGCTATTTCGTTTTTATAAACGCTATAAATTCAATTTTGATGAGGTGATTAACCTTTTTTAGCCAAAATAAATTAATTTTGTTAATATGTTGAATCATAAAGATATTGAAAAAAGACCCATCAAAGAACTTGTTTCAGGTAATTATGTATTTGCGGCAGTTTTGCATTACTTCGGGATTAGCTTTTTTCAGTACGAGCAGAGCTCACTTCAAGACGTTTGTGAAAAGCACAGAATCAAACCCAAGCAACTTATTCATGAGTTGGAATCTTGGGCGATAAGAAAGGAGCCTAGTCAAGAAGAGCTGTTTTTAAGACCAATTGAAGTTCTAGTGGCTTACCTTAAGAAAAAGCATTATTACTTTTTGCGGCAAGAATTACCGTTTTTATCTAATATGATTGCTGGAATTCAGGTGCCTGAAAAGGAGTATAGTTCAATTCTTGCTGACCTCAGAATACTGTTTCCTTTATTTGTTGATGATTTTATTCATCATATTCATGAAGAGGAAAGTAGGGTTTTCAATCGGATAGAACTCTTGCACAACATTGAAGAAGGAGAATTTATATTAAAAGATTCAGTGAAAATCTTAGAGCAAAGCCCAATAGCTTCATTGGCTGATGCTCATGAAGTGCACGACGATGAAATGGAGGGAATCAGGAAATTGACCAATAATTATTTTCTTCCTGAAAATGCTCCTGTTAGCATGAAAGTGCTTTATAATGAACTTCAGGTATTTGAAAAAGAACTGATCATCCACGCGCAGATCGAGGACGGACTACTCTTCCCCAAAGCCATTGAGCTTGAGAAAGATGTTTTGAGAAATGTACGCAAAAAAATTTCCGAGAACTGATGGGTAGAATTTTAGCCATTGATTTGGGAACCAAAAGGACGGGGATTGCAGTTACAGATACTCTTAAAATTCTTGCAAACCCACTCCAAACTGTAGAGACTTCTAAGCTTACTGATTTTCTCCAGGACTATTTCAATAAAGAGGACGTGGAAACAATTGTATTGGGTTATCCAATTCATCTTGATGGCAATCCAAATGAAATGACTCCACGCGTCATAAGTCTCAAGGATCGTTTGAGTAAGTTGTTTCCTGAAAAAAAAATAGTCTTTGTGGATGAGCGGTATACTTCAAAGATGGCCATGCAAAGCATGATTGCAATGGGAAGCAAAAAGAAAGACAGAAAGGAAAAAGCAGGCAATCTGGATAAAGTCAGTGCTGCCATTATCTTACAATCTTATTTAGAACAACAATGATTTATCCTATAGTAGCCTACGGCAATCCTATATTAAAGAAAGAAGCTGAAGAAATTAATGAAGGGGAAGATATCCAAAAACTCATCGAGGACATGTATGCCACGATGGACCACGCAAGTGGGGTAGGGCTTGCTGCGCCACAGATCAATAAGGGTGTACGGCTATTTGTCATAGACAGTACTTTGATGCTGGATGAAGATGATGAAGAGAAAGGTATCAGAAGAGTTTTTATCAACCCGATTATTCTAGATGAATACGGTGACAATTATGGTTTTGAAGAAGGTTGCCTCAGCATACCGGATGTAAGGGCTGAAATTATTCGACCTGAAAAATTGACACTCGAATATTTCGATGAAAACTGGAACCTCAAAGAAGAAGAGTTTTCAGGGATGACTGCAAGGGTGATTCAGCATGAATATGACCATCTCGAAGGCATTCTCTTTGTAGATTATTTGAAAGGCCTTAAGAAAAGGATGGTTAAAAGTAAGTTGATCGAAATCAGTAAAGGCAAAGTGTCTACTGATTACAGGATGATTTACCCTTTGAAGTAAAATCCCTATATACTGACCTTCCCGAAAACCGGATGGATAGCTGATTGACAACCTTACCCAATAGCCAAAATGGAAAACAACATCTCAGAATTTCTCAAAGTAGCATTGGTACAGACTGATCTTTACTGGAAAGATAAAGTGGCCAATATGGCTATGCTAGAGGAAAAAATTTCGGGCTTGGACGAGATTGTAGACATGATTGTATTGCCTGAGATGTTTACCACGGGTTTTACAATGGAGGCTGAAGAAGTTGCCGAAGCAATGAACCTTCAAACCACCAGATGGCTTAAGCAAATGGCGCGAAAGTCTCAGGCTTTGGTCACGGGAAGTTTTGTGGTTCAAGATGGAGGTTTTTTTTATAACAGGCTGGTATGGGCCAAACCCAATGGAGATCTTGGCTTTTACGACAAAAGGCACTTGTTTAGAATGGCAGATGAGGATGATCATTATGCCATGGGTACTGAACAAATAATTTTTGAATGGAAAGGATGGAAAATTATGCCTCAGGTCTGCTATGATCTAAGGTTTCCGGTTTGGAGTAGAAATAGAGTATTGGAGGATAATAAACTAGCATATGATTTGGTTTTTTATGTAGCCAGCTGGCCTGCCCCTAGGATCAATGCCTGGGATGTTTTGCTTCAAGCCAGGGCTATTGAAAATCTAAGCTACGCTGTAGGGGTCAATAGAATCGGGAGGGATGGGAATTTGGTCCCTTATTCCGGACACTCAGGTGCTTATAATTTCAAAGGGGAAACGCTTTGTTTTTCTCAGGAAAAAGAAGAGATCCTTGTAGTTGAATTGGATTATGAATCACTTACAGAGTTTAGGGAGAAATTCCCAGCATGGATGGATAGTGACAACTTCAAATTGGACTGAAGTCAGCTGATTGTCCCGGATGCATCACCACTTTTCCAATGAATATGCTACTCAATACAGTAAAAATTCTACTGATATAATGAACCGTAAAAACTGGGATAAATTCATTAATTTGACCCGCGAATTTTAGAAACGAGATTTGTCTTAACTGTAAATTTACTAACATGAACTTTTGTTAGGACGAAATAAATAAATTGTACAACTGATCTGAATTAACAGAAAATGACCACTAAGACAGCAAAAATTCTTTATACGCTGACCGACGAGGCTCCTGCCTTGGCCACTTATTCTTTACTTCCCATCATCAAATCCTTTACAGGGTCTGCAGGTGTAGAAGTCGAAACCAGAGATATTTCTTTGTCCGGAAGGATTATTGCTCAATTTCCTGAGCGATTGACTGAAGAGCAGCGTATCAAGGATTATTTGAGTGAATTAGGTGAGGTTGCAAAAACACCAGAGGCCAACATTGTAAAGCTTCCTAATATTTCTGCTTCCATACCACAATTGATTGCTGCCATTAAGGAGCTTCAAGCCAAAGGCTACAATTTGCCGGATTATCCAGATAACCCGCAATCTGAAGAAGAAAATGAGATCAAGGCCAAATATGATAAGGTAAAGGGTAGTGCTGTAAACCCTGTTTTAAGAGAAGGTAATTCGGACAGAAGAGCGCCTCAAGCAGTGAAGCAGTATGCTAAAAACAACCCGCACAGCATGGGGCCTTGGAGTGCTGACTCCAAATCTCACGTAGTCAGTATGAGCCAGGGTGATTTTTATGGAAGTGAAAAATCCCTGACATTGTCTAAGGCTGACACTGTTTCTATTGAGTTACATGGCTCAGATGGTTCTGTAAAGATGTTGAAAAAGGGCCTTTCTCTTTTGGAAGGAGAGGTTATAGATGCATCTGTTCTGAGTGTTGAAGCGCTTAAAAGCTTCTTATTGGAACAGAAAGAAGAAGCCAAGAATAGCGGTGTTTTGTTTTCTCTTCACATGAAAGCAACCATGATGAAGGTTTCTGACCCGATCATTTTTGGCCATGCTGTGAAGGTCTTCTTTGCCCCGGTTTTCCAAAAACATGAGGCGGTGCTCAAATCACTAGGTGTGGATGTCAAAAATGGTTTTGGAGACCTGATGGCTAAAATACAGAGCCTACCGGCAGATCAAAAAGCTGCAATAGAAGCCGATATAGAAGCCTGTCTTGCTGAAGGTCCAGCATTGGCGATGGTCAATTCAGACAAGGGGATTACCAACTTACATGTCCCTAGTGATGTGATCATAGATGCATCTATGCCAGCCATGATCCGAACATCAGGGCAAATGTGGAACAAAGCTGGAAAGCTTCAAGATACCAAAGCTGTCATTCCAGACAGGTCTTATGCTGGAGTGTACCAAGAGACTATTGATTTTTGTAAGAAAAACGGCGCTTTCGACCCGTCTACAATGGGTTCCGTGCCCAATGTTGGATTGATGGCTCAAAAAGCTGAAGAATATGGGTCTCATGACA
Source organism: Mongoliibacter ruber (assembly GCF_003003005.1). GTDB lineage: Bacteria > Bacteroidota > Bacteroidia > Cytophagales > Cyclobacteriaceae > Mongoliibacter > Mongoliibacter ruber. The sequence continues at coordinate 137,774 of NZ_PVTR01000006.1, read as the reverse complement.
AAACCTTTGAAATTCCATTTAAAGGTACAGTTAATGTTGTTTCTGCTTCAGGTGAGATATTGATATCACATGAAGTAGAGGCTGGAGATATTTGGAGAATGTGTCAAACCAAAGATGCTCCTATCCAGGATTGGGTAAAACTAGCGGTAAACAGGGCAAGAGCTACTGGAGTTCCTGCTGTATTCTGGTTGGATAAAAACAGGGCTCACGATGCTCAGTTAATTGAGAAAGTTAACCAATACCTTCCTCATCACGATACTGAAGGTCTTGAAATACATACAATGAGCCCAGTGGAGGCTACCCGGTTTTCTCTGGAAAGAATCAAAGAAGGGAAAGATACCATTTCTGTAACGGGTAATGTACTGAGAGATTATTTAACTGACCTATTCCCGATTTTGGAATTGGGAACCAGTGCAAAAATGCTCTCTGTTGTACCTTTGATGAATGGTGGAGGTTTGTTTGAAACAGGAGCGGGTGGTTCTGCACCTAAGCATGTGGAGCAATTGGTAGAGGAAAATCACCTAAGATGGGATTCACTGGGTGAGTTTCTAGCGCTTGCGGTGTCATTGGAGCACCTCTCAGTCACATTTAATAATGATAGAGCCAAAGTACTCGGTGAAACTTTGGACCAAGCAACAGGTAAATTCTTGCAGGAGAATAAATCGCCATCCAGAAAAGTGAAGGAACTGGACAATAGAGGAAGTCATTTCTACTTGGCGATGTATTGGGCAGAAGCTCTTGCTGCACAGGATAAAGATGAAGATTTGAAAGCTATTTTCACTCCTGTTGCTATAGAACTGATCGATAATGAAAAAACCATTATTAAGGAGCTTAATGATGCCCAAGGCATTAAAGTGGATATTGGCGGATATTTCAGGCCCGATGCGGATAAAACTGAAAAAGTAATGCGGCCTAGTCCTACTTTAAATAGGATACTTGATAAAATAACAGGTTAATAAAAAAAGCTGATCGGAAGGTCAGCTTTTTTTGATTTCACGTTTCCTTATTGGGTATTTTCAAAAAGTGCAAAGCTATAAATCCTGTGTAGGGCGATGAGGTTATTGGAATTTTTACCAATTAATCAAAAAAACACTTTTTTTTATATTGCTGATAATCAATCCTTTGATTTTTCATCAAATTATCCGCAATCGATTGTATTTTAAAAGGTTCATTCTCAATAGCTTAAATATTTTGGTAGCCGGGATTTATTTGGTATTTTTAGGGTAATAAACTCTTAAATTACATGTATAAATGGATTCGACACAATCCTAGTTTCTTTTTAGAGTATAACCAATACAACAATAAATAAAATAACTATGAGCAAAATTAAAGTAGGAATCAACGGATTCGGAAGAATCGGAAGACTTGTTTTTAGAGCAGCACAGACAAGAAGTGATGTAGAAGTAGTCGCTATCAATGACCTTATTGATGTAGATTACATCGCTTACATGTTGAAGTATGATTCCACCCACGGAGTTTTTGACGGTACTGTTGAAGTAAGCGATGGAAAACTTATAGTGAATGGTAAAGAAATCAGAGTTTCTTCTGAAAAGAGTCCTGCGAACCTAAAATGGGGTGAAGTAGGTGCTGATTTTGTAGTTGAGTCAACTGGGATTTTCTTGACCAAAGAAACAGCACAGGGTCATTTAGATGCGGGAGCCAAAAAAGTCATTATGTCAGCTCCTTCCAAGGATGATACGCCTATGTTTGTAATGGGAGTAAATGAAGAGAAATATACCTCTGATATGAACTTTGTATCCAATGCATCTTGTACTACCAATTGCTTGGCACCAATTGCCAAAGTATTGAATGACAATTGGGGTATTGAAGAAGGGTTGATGACTACAGTTCATGCTACCACAGCTACGCAAAAGACTGTAGACAGTCCTTCAGCGAAAGACTGGAGAGGCGGTAGAGGTGCAGCTCAAAATATCATTCCATCGTCGACAGGTGCAGCTAAAGCTGTTGGGAAAGTCATTCCTGAATTGAATGGTAAGTTAACAGGCATGGCATTCAGAGTGCCAACTCCAAACGTTTCTGTTGTAGACTTGACAGTAAGATTGAAAAATCCAGCTTCTTACGAAGAAATCAGTGCCAAAATGAAGGAGGCTTCAGAAGGTAGTCTTAAAGGAATTTTAGGCTACACTGAAGACTCAGTGGTTTCTACAGACTTCAATGGCGATCCTAGAACTTCCATTTTTGATAAAAATGCAGGTATTCAATTGAGTGACACATTCGTAAAGGTTGTGTCTTGGTATGACAACGAGTGGGGTTACTCCAATAAAGTTGTAGATCTTTTGACTTACATAGCAGCAAAAGGTTGAGAAATAGAAAATGAAAAGACAAAGGGAGGTTAGCCTCCCTTTTTTTTTGAACAGAACGATTTTTGGATTATTATGGTTTTTTTCATATACTATTCCATTCAAGTACCAAAAAAACACCTATGAAGTATCTCGTTTCCTTGCTGTTCCTATTTGGGAGCTTCTACATGTTTATATCACCCCTTACAAGCTTTTCTCAAACAGATGATTCCAATGTAGATGATGAATTTATTGAGTACCAAAATAAGAGTATACCTGTTGAAATAGCTGAGGCTACAATAGAAGCGCTTTCCTATTTTCCGGAATTGGAGGATGTATCAATTGATTTTGTGTACAGGGAAAAAATCAAAGGAGCAGTTATGCAAGCTCAACCCTATCTTTTTTCACTATTTGTCAATGGCAAGAACAGTAGAAGGTATAAGATTAAAGTAACCCGTCAGCTTGAGTTTGCAGAGGGCTATTATCCTATAGAACAAGTTCCTTATGATGCTTTGGTGGGCTGGATAGGGCATGAATTAGGGCATGTGATGGATTATCTCAATAGGTCTTCAGCCAATATGATGCATTTTGGAGCTAGGTACTTTCTTTCCAACAAAAGAGTGATTGAAGCAGAGTTAACTGCCGATGGCTATGCGATTGGCTGTGGAATGGGACATCATATCTTAGCCAACAAAAATTATATCTTAAATAACGAGAACTTTGAGGACGACTATAAAGACAAAATAAAAAATTTATACATGTCCCCTGATCAGATACTCACTTTACAAAAAGTTTTGGACGATAAAGTAGAGAGGCAAAACTAATCAGGAAATAGGTAGTTGAATATGGTATGTCAGATTATTTACCACTATTTCCACTCAAATTAGTTCCCTTTCCAGGGGAGCAGCTGAATCTCCATATTTTTGAGCCCAGATACAGGCAATTGATACAGGATATCAAGGAAGGGGATGGCTTGATGGGTATTGCTGTGTTTTTAGACCAGTTAAAGCCATTAGGTACTGAAGTAAAGCTTCAGGAGATTACAAAGGTTTACGAAGATGGAAGGATGGATATTAAGACTATCGGAACCAGGATTTTTGAGATCACCACCTTTGACAATCCCAAGAAGGGAAAATTATATGCAGGTGGGATGGTCGTGTATAAGTCTAATATTCTAAAAGTAAATAAAGCCCTCTATGATGAGTTCGTTTTTTTTCTAAAAGAGTTTTTCAGGTTGATAGGACATGAAGTGGACCTTACATCCAGTTTGGTCAATTCATTTACTTTAGCCCATAAAATAGGGCTGAAAATAGAAGAAGAGTATGAACTTATTCAAATGGAAGCAGAGTCAGATAGAATATCATATTTAATCAGGCACTTAAGACGAATTATCCCTGTCATGAGGGAACTTGAATTGGTAAAATCTAAGATTAAAATGAATGGTCATTTTAAGAATTTGGATCCGCTTGATTTTTAACTACAATCGGGTGATATTCTCTTTTTTGACATAAGCTTTATTTTCGCCCCACCTTACCTCATACCAGATATCCTTCGAAGATTTGATGACAACCCTATGTCCAGGATCTACTACATTGATTAATTTGCCGCCTGCAGTGGGCTTATCCATGACCAATGTAGGACTTCCTGTAATTATCCCTGTTTTTTGAGCATCAAAAAAATTGTTTGCAACAAATACCAAGGTCATTAAGAAAATGGTTGGCAAGTAATATTTAGCCTTTACCGCTTGCTTGTTGTAAAAAAGTAAGAGGATAAGAGATATTATCAATAGGACGCTAAGAGTTGCTGTGATCTCAGTTTGAAGGTCTGTGATAAACTTTAAAAACCTATCTCTATCACTAAGCTCATATCCCATAAGACTACTTTGTTCGGTCAACGCTTTGATTTTGGTGATTACCCTTTGATTGGGATTTTCGTCATAATATTTGGCCAAATAAAATGAGGCTTGTGAATAATCACCAATGCCTTCAGCAATAAATGCCATTTTTAGGAGCATTGCCGGAGTGTAAGTTTCATCATTTTGAAGCAAATCTTCATAGATCACAAAAGCTTCTTGGTAGTTTTGCTCAATAAACAAAGAATCTGCTTTATTGAGCTTTAATATATCGGCCTGACAATTAAAGCTTTGTAAAAAGGTGATAAAAAATATTATAAATTTTGTCAGAAAGATTCTCGTTATACTTTGCATTTTCAATTCAGTCGCTTAAATTTGCAGTCCAATTACGACAATGATTTAAAAAAAAACAAGTCAAAACGTAATAGATTCCGTAGCTCAGCTGGTAGAGCATAACACTTTTAATGTTAGGGTCCTGGGTTCGAGCCCCAGCGGGATCACAGAAGTTTAAACTTCACGTCAAAGGGCGAGAAGTTTATCCCGATAAGACGAAGCGAAGCGAGTCAATATCGGGAAGCCCCAGCGGGATCACAGAAGTTTAAACTTCACGTCAAAGGGCGAGAAGTTTATCTGATAAGACGAAGCGAAGCGAGTCAATATCGGGAAGCCCCAGCGGGATCACAGAAGTTTAAACTTCACGTCAAAGGGCGATAAGTTTATCCCGATAAGACGAAGCGAAGCGAGTCAATATCGGGGAGCCCCAGCGGGTTTACCAAGAAAAAGCAAAAGTGCTTTTTAAAAGAGTTTGATTAAAGTTCGGGGTGTAGCGTAGCCCGGTATCGCGCCTCGTTTGGGACGAGGAGGTCGTAGGTTCGAATCCTGCCACCCCGACTTATTTATCCAGGTCCTGTAGCTCAACTGGATAGAGCAACTGCCTTCTAAGCAGTAGGTTTCAGGTTCGAGTCCTGACAGGATCACTCTTGAGAGCATCTCCCCAAAGGAGATGCTCTATTTATTACACCAATTATGATTCCGTAGCTCAGCTGGTAGAGCATAACACTTTTAATGTTAGGGTCCTGGGTTCGAGCCCCAGCGGGATCACAGAAGTTAAGCTTCACGTCAAAGGGCGAGAAGTTTATCCCGATAAGACGAAGTGAAGCGAGTCGATATCGGGAAGCCCCAGCGGGATCACCAAAAAGCCTCTTGTAAAGAGGTTTTTTTGTTTAATATCAACTGTATAGAGCATCCCGATTTTGATCGGGAAGGTTTCAGGTTCGAGTCCTGACAGGATCACTCTTGAGAGCATCTCCCTAAAGGAGATGCTCTATTTATTACACCAATTATGATTCCGTATCCCGATAGCTATCGGGATGGTAGAGCATAACACTTTTAATGTTAGGGTCCTGGGTTCGAGCCCCAGCGGGATCACAGAAGTTAAGCTTCACGTCAAAGGGCGAGAAGTTTATCCCGATAAGACAAAGCGAAGCGAGTCAATATCGGGAAGCCCCAGCGGGATCACAGAAGTTAAGCTTCACGTCAAAGGGCGAGAAGTTTATCCCGATAAGACGAAGCGAAGCGAGTCAATATCGGGAAGCCCCAGCGGAATTAGTATAAAACCTCCTTAACAGGGAGGTTTTTTGTTTTTTATCTATTGCCAACATGTATATTCGCTTTCATATCAGAAGAATCTATTTAATAGATTTAACTTTTGGTATAGAACCAATATCAATAAATAACCTGTTTGCCGTGGCGGATCCAACTCGTCTCACGGATGGCAGGTATCTATTAGTATCCCTTTGCCAAAAAAAAACTCGTTTAATTGATAAGTGACATGATTGCGGATAATCATATTGAATTTTATTACAATAACTGTGTGCTTAAATTATTTCCTTTTTGAAATGAGGCAAGTCTCACAGAGGTTCATCCAATTTTTTTGAGATTAATACATACTTATGCATACCCCACAAAGATTAGGTATTAATAATGTTGCTTTTTTTAGGTTATTTAATCCCAAAAATATTAATTGTATCATAATAGGTAAGCCTACTCAAAAGCTGTTTTTCGAAGGAAAAACAATACATCCAAATTAATTCGTGACTCATATGAGCAAGAAAAAATATCAAAGTAGTAAAGTGAAAATTGCTATTGTCCTTACATTTTTAATTGTATTGATATTTGGTAAAAATCTTTTTGAAAGGAAAAATTTCAATGAATTGGGTGATAGTTTTATTTCTTTTTATGAAGACCGCTTGGTAGTGGAAAGTTATATATTTTCCATTTCGGAGAAATTGTTCCGGATTAAGTTACTGATCAATCATTGTGAGTTTGAAAGTGACTACAGCAACACTATACAGGAAATTACCGATTATGAACTAAGGATTTTGAGATTGGTGAGAGAGTTTGAAAAGACAAAGTTGACAGAAATAGAAGATGTTTTTCTGACTGACTTCAAGCGGATCATCATGGATAACCTAAGAATAGCCGATTATGACATGATTTACACGGATGCTGACGGGATAAATGAAGTTAAGGTGAGAGAATATAATGCGTATATAGAACGTGCCTTAAAAGACCTTGAAAAGCTTTCTCAAATTCAGATGGATGAAGGTCAGAAATTAGCTATGAATTCTGATAGGGTTGTGAACCGTTCTAAAATATGGTCGCAATTTGAATTGGCAGCCTTGATTATCCTCTTGGGGATTATTTATTTCTTGATTTATTCAAATAGGTCCCAAACCAAAGAAGAATAAACCAAACACCCCCATTCTTTGGGATGGGGGTGTCGGATAGAAAAATCAGTTGCCTCAATTTGAAGTTGAAATTCTGGAATATTTCCTGGAATAAAAGTAAGTTTCTCACGCTTACAATTGCTAGGGTTTATCCATGGCATGATTGTCAAACATTGAGAATGTGTACTGATTTTTAGAACACAAAACTTTTCATATAGGTAGCATTTTTCTCGGCAGCTTCCATAGGATTGGTACCTTCAAATCTTTCTTGCTCCACAATGAAGTAATCCATTCCATGGTCTTTTCCTGTTCTAAGGATAGACTTGAAATCCATAATACCACTCCCGATTATTGTAGACCCATTGGCTTCTTCAAAAGGGAGATCCCCTGATTTATCTTTCACATGTCCAAGGGTAAATCTTCCCGGATATTTTTTAATGTATTCCTCGGGATCATACCCAGCTGTGTACACCCAGTAGGTGTCCATTTCGAAGTCTACCAAGTCTGCATCTGTATTTTCTATTAATACATCCTGTGGGATTTGCCCTTCAAGTTCTGTGAAAGTGTAACCATGGTTGTGATAAGCAAACCTAAGCCCGTTTTGCTTGCATATTTCACCCTGCTTATTGAAGGCATCTGCCATTCGTTTGTATTCGTCTATGGATTTTTGAGGACCTATGTAGGGGTTGATCAAGTATTTCATCCCAATTTCCCCAGCCTCTTCAGCTAAGCTTTCCAGATTTTCGAATGTGTTGCAATGGGAGGCGATGAATTCTACTCCCAGATCATCTACAAAGCTTTTAAACTCTTTATTGGACATTCCCCAAAATATACCTTTGCCACCATCAAACCCCTCTAGCTGGGTATAACCAAAACCTGCAACCGTGGATATTGTGGCCCTTGCGTCTTCTGCCATGTTTTCTTTGACAGAATATAGTTGTAAGCCAAAGTCCTTTAATGTTCCCTCAGCACTGCCGATCATAGCTCCTGTGGCCTCCTTGGAGTCACTTTTTGGAGAACTGCAAAACTGTAATGGCAGCATTGCTCCTGCCCCGAAAAGCGCACTTAATTGGATGAATTTTCTTCTGTTTTTCATAGTCTGGTTTTATGCAAAAAGACTGCGTTTCCGCAGTCTCTTTTTTAGTTTGTCAATTAAATAGCATATGCCCTGTCACCAGGTTTGTAATCTATACAAGGTTCATACCTTCCAGGAGCTTCATAGTACCTCAATTGTTGAGTAGCACCGATTTCAGATGTAAAGTAACCGAGGACAGTTAAGTCCTGCACCATTCCAATGATGGCAGTAGCTTTTTTGTCTTCGCTCTCTCCGGCTTTTGCTTTGAGCTCATTGAGGTAGGCTGTTCTTTCTTCTACACTTGCCTCCATAAAATCAGTTCCTTTGGTTTCTTTGAAATCCTTTTTAAGGAAATTGAGACCATCTACAAATGTCTGTTGTTGCTCACTGTTGTAAGTGTCCTTGACCATCATTACCATGAATGCCCCGATACCTGTGGCTTTGGCACCAGGTGTGTCAGTGGTTGGGATAATTGCTTCCCCAATTTCATCCAAAAAAGCGATATCTTTTTCGGAGAACTCCAGTCCAACTATTTGGTCCTCCGGTGCACAACCTGTAAGTATAGCATTGGCACCTACCATAGCTCCCCCCATCATCAAGGCGAAACTCTTTATTGCATCTCTTCTATTCATTGCCATAATATAATTTCATTTAAAGGTTATAGGTTGCCTTTCTTCAATTCGCTTACAGCAAAATCTGCAGCTCTTGCGGTTAAGGCCATATAAGTAAGGGAAGGGTTCTGTGCAGCTGCAGAAGTCATACAGGCTCCATCAGTAACAAATACATTTTTGGCATCCCATACTTGGTTGTTGCCATTTAGTACAGAGGTTTTTGGATCTCTACCCATCCTAGCGGTACCCATTTCATGAATCCCCTGACCAAATGTATACCCTGCATCAAATGAGTTGACATTTTTCAAACCTGCAGCCTCAAGCATTTCAGCCGCATCATTCATCATGTCTACCCTCATCTTCTTTTCGTTTTCTTTAATCTCGGCATTCATTTCCAAGACTGATAGACCCCACTTATCCTTGACATCCTTACTCAACTTGATGGTGTTTTCATGATAAGGGAGAATTTCTCCAAATGCAGTAATCCCCATACTCCAAGGTCCCGGCTCACTCAAAGCTTCTTTCAAAGGTGCTCCAAAGTTGATTTCAGCAACATTTCTGCTCCATCCTGACCTACTTGCAGCTCCTTGATATCCAAAACCTCTTAGGTAGTCTCTTTTATCGCCATCGACATTTCTAAATCTTGGGATATAAACACCGTTTGGTCTTCTTCCAAAATAGTATTTGTCTTCATAGCCTTCGAAAATTCCATTTGCGCCAAGTCTGAAGTGGTGATCCATTACATTGTGACCAAGTTCTCCAGAACTACTGCCCAATCCTTCTGGCCATATATCTGTGGCACTTCGCATCAAGATAGCCGTGGAGTTGAATGCTGAAGCACATAGGAATACAATTTTAGAATTGAATTCATAAGTCTCATTTGTTTCAGCATCAAGCACTTCTACACCTGTGGCTTTTTTGGTGTCCTTATCATAAATGAGTTTGGTTACAATTGACCATGGTCTAAGCGTAAGGTTGCCTGTTTTCATGGCCGCCGGTAGGGTGGAAGATTGTGTACTGAAATACCCTCCAAATGGACAGCCTAACCAACACTTGTTTCTAAACTGGCATTGTACCCTGCCTTCAAGCGGCTGGGTGAGGTTGGCAACTCTCCCGATGGTTACCAGACGCTTTCCATCAAAAGCTTTCTTTACCCTTTCAGCTACATCCTTTTCCACGCAGTTAAGTGGCATAGGAGGCTGAAATTCACCGTCTGGAAGTTGTGCAAGTCCGTCTTTATTACCTGAGATACCTGCAAATTTCTCGACGTAGCTATACCATGGAGCAAGGTCTTTGTACCTTACAGGCCAGTCGACAGCTATTCCTTCTTTAAGGTTAGCTTCAAAATCTATGTCTCCAAGTCTATAGCTTTGTCTACCCCACAAGAGAGATCTCCCACCGACTTGGTACCCTCTGAACCATGTAAATGGCTTCTTTTCCACGTATGGAGAATCATCTTCATGAGCCCACCAATCTACATTTTGCTCATTTAACACATAGTCTCTTCTGAGATTTGGGTGATTTTCCGTCATTTCGACGGTTCTTCTACCCCTGTGTGGTATTTCCCAAGGAGCCTGAGTGGCACTTTTGTAATCTTTTACGTGCTCTACATTCTGTCCTCTTTCTAGTAAAAGGACCTTCAATCCTTTTTCAGTCAATTCTTTCGCTGCCCATCCTCCACTGATTCCGGATCCAACAACGATTGCGTCATACGAATTATCTGCCATAATTAATCTAAATATTGAGTTTATTATAAGTCACAAATTTCAATGGCTTCTTTCAAAGAAGCGATTTTATCTTCACGGGTAGGAATGAATTCTTGGCAGAAATAGCCATCATACCCGGTATCCAATACTGCCTTGACAATTGCAGGGTAATAGATTTCCTGCGAATCATTTATTTCATTTCTTCCGGGATTTCCAGCGGTGTGGTAATGACCAAAGTACTGATGATTATTTTTGATAGACCTGATAAGGTCACCCTCCATAATTTGCATGTGGTAAATGTCGTAAAGAAGTTTAAGGTTTTCTGACCCGACCATTTTACATAGTTCTATTCCCCACGCGCTTTTATCACACATATAGTCAGGGTGGTCTACCCGGCTGTTGAGAAGCTCCATGATCAAAGTAACACCATGCTCCTCAGCGATGCCTATGATTTTTTTCAAACCCTCGGCGCAGTTTTTCATCCCGGTTTCATCGTCCATACCTCTTCTGTTTCCACTAAAACAAATAAGGTTTTTATAGCCAGCTTCAGCTACTTTTGGAATTACATCTGTATAGTTTGCAATTAGCTGTTCATGGTATTGTGGATCATTCCATCCTTTGTCTATGCCTAGCTCAGCACCATTACATAATGAGCATTCTACTCCATGTTTTTTGAGGATATGCCAGTTGTTTGGTCCCACCAGGTCAATGGCATTAAAGCCAATTTCTTTGACTGCAACACATAAGTCTTCGAGACTCATGGGATTGAAAGGCCAATGACAGACAGCATGGTTGACATTACCCTTGAGAGGAGGTGGAATTGAGGTGCCTTTTGCTTCTAGAGCTGAAAGACTTCCAAAGGCTACGGTGCCTAAGGCCATCTTTTTCAAGCTGTTTCTTCTGGTTATTTTGGTCATTTGTGAATAGGTTGAGAATCTGTTTTTTTACTTAATACTTCATTTTTGAAAAGGATCAAGAAAAATAGAACCACTAATATAGCAATCCCTGCGGGAATCAGCCATATAGAATTCCAATCATGTGATCCATCTGCATGTAAATATATATCAGTGACTTGTCCGGCAATAGCAAATCCAATTAGCATACCAATGCCATAGGTGGCCAAGGTGATCATTCCCTGAGCAGCAGATTGGATTTTGGCATCTGCCTTTGAATCCGTGTAGATTTGACCTGAAACAAAAAAGAAATCATAGCATATTCCATGTAAGGCTATGCCAATGATCAACATCCAAAGGCCAGATCCGGCATCACCAAATGCAAACAGTGCATACCTTACTACCCATGCCATCATCCCAACCAATAGCGTCGCTTTGAAGCCAAATCTTTTGAAAAATACAGGGAGCAGTAATAAGAAAAGTGCTTCTGAGACTTGACCAATAGTCATTTTCCCTGTAGGATCTGTCACCCCTATCTCAGCCAGAAAAGGATTGGCATTTTGATAGTAAAATGCCAGTGGGATGCATATCAATATGGAAGAAATGAAGAAAACCAAGTAGTTACGGTCTTTTAATAGCTTTAAGGCATCCAATCCCATTATTTCCGAGATCGACACCTGCTTTCCCCTTTCGGCTCGGGGTGGCGTTTTTGGTAAAGTAAAACTAAAAAAACCTAACACGACTGATGCAATTGAGGCCATAAGAAATGTATTGCGCAAAAGTCCTTCGGACATTCCTTCGACAGAGTCCCAGTGAAACAAATAACTGATAACCAAGCCTGCTGAGATCCAACCGATAGTGCCCCACACCCTTATGGAGGCAAATTCTCTTTCGGGATCTTGCATTTGTCTGAAAGATACTGAGTTGACCAAAGCCAAAGTAGGCATATACAAAATCATGTATATGAATACTGCTGGATAAAAGATCAAAAAGGTTTCAGACTGGTACATCATAAACATAAGAGCAGCTCCCCCTAAATGAAGCAGTCCCAATATCTTTTCGGCATTAAAGTACCGGTCAGCAATCAAGCCAATTACGAAAGGAGCGATGATTGCCCCAAACGATTGAGTGGAAAATGCAGCCCCGGTTTGGGCTCCGGAAGCCTGTAAGTTCATTCCCAAAAATGTCCCCATTGTAACAAACCATGAGCCCCAAATAAAAAATTCAAGAAACATCATAAAAGAAAGTTTTGATCTGATTGCAAGGTTCATTCGGAATGTTTTTTGGAGTAAATACCTTCTTGAGGGAGGTTATAATGTGTGTTACCTGCTAAAATTAAGGTTTTTTACTTTATTTTTAAGGATTTTAAAATATAAGTTCAAGTAAGTAAATTGGTGTTTCATTCTTTTACCATTCATAACATCTTACCGCTATTGATCAATTATTTAAAATGGTATTTAAGCGATTCAAATACATGATTTATCTTACAGAAAATTATCCCAAAATAAATTTATACTGAAACCATTAAACCAAATAGAAATGGCAATACAAAAGAAACTCAAAATGGGAATGGTCGGAGGAGGTCCGGGTGCATTTATTGGTGCAATTCATAGAAGTGCAGCTCTGATGGACGGTTTGATCGAACTCACAGCAGGTGCTTTCAGCAGTAATCCGGACAAATCTAAACAAGCGGGTGAAGAACTTATGATCGATCCTTCTAGGGTTTATTCCTCATATGACGAGATGATTCAGAAGGAACTTCTACTTCCTGAGGGTGAAAGGATAGACATAATCAGTATTGTTACACCAAATAATGTCCACTTTGATCCCACCAAAAAAGCCTTGGAAAATGGCTTCCATGTGGTATTGGACAAGCCCATGACACTGACTTATGATGAGGCAAAAGAACTGTACAAGATTATTAAAAAGAGTGATAAGTTATTTTGCTTGACCCATACCTACACCGGGTACCCGATGATCAAGCAGATGAAGCAGATGATCGCCAATGGTGAGATCGGAACGGTCAAGAAAGTATATGTAGAGTACCCACAAGGCTGGCTTTACAAATTGCTCGAACACGAGAACAACAAACAAGCGGAGTGGCGTACAGATCCTGCTAGAAATGGGAAAGCAGGTTGCTTTGGTGATATCGGAACCCATGCGTTTAATCTTGCTGAATATGTCACAGGTATGCAGGTAGCCAAAATCTGTGCAGACCTGGATATCAAGGTGGAAGGTAGGCCGATAGACGATGATGGAGCGGTTTTGATGAGATTTGAAAATAATGCTTCAGGTATTCTGACAGCATCTCAAGTAGATACTGGCTGTGAAAATAACCTCAAAATACGTGTTTATGGAGATAAAGGAGGGTTGGAATGGCAACAAGAGGACAATAATTCATTGGTCGTAAGATGGCCTAATAAAGCTGCAGAGACCTACAGGGCTGGTACAGGTTATCTGGGTTCTATGGCAAATGAAAATACAAGAACTCCAGCAGGTCACCCAGAAGGCTATATAGAGGCCTTTGCCAACATTTATAGAAATTTTGCACGTTGTATTTATGCACTGAGAAAAGGTGAAGAACCTAAGGCTGAATGGCGGGATTTCCCTGGAGCGGAAGATGGGATCAGAGGAATGGCATTTATAGAACTCGTTCTTGCCAGTTCGGCTTCAGACCAGAAATGGACGCCATTTATTGTGGAAAAATAAATTGAAATTCCCTGGTGTTTTGTATTGAGCGATCTGCCAGAATACCAGTTTTTTTTCTTTTAAGAGATAAAATCTAATAACTTTAAATATCAAAAATCAATAGACCTATGAAAACCATAAAAGGACCGGCGATATTTTTAGCACAATTTGCTGATGATGTGGCCCCGTTTAATTCACTTAAGTCCATCTGCGAATGGATGTCCAATGTCGGCTATAAAGGCGTACAGATTCCTTCGTGGGATAGCCGAATGATAGACCTTCAAAAAGCAGCAGAAAGTAAAACCTATGCGGATGAAATAAAAGGAATAGTCAATGATGCAGGTTTGGAAATCACTGAGCTTTCAACTCACCTACAAGGTCAGTTGGTGGCCGTTCACCCCGCTTATAATGAGCTTTTTGACGGTTTTGCTCCTTCAAACCTTGCAGGTAATCTTAAAGGCAAAGCTGAATGGGCAAGCCAACAACTAAAGTTTGCAGCCAAGGCGTCAGCAAACTTAGGGTTAACTGCACATGCGACTTTCTCGGGTGCATTGATGTGGCATACGGTATATCCTTGGCCCCAAAGACCAGCAGGCTTGGTCGATACAGGATTTACCGAACTCGCAAAGAGGTGGAAGCCTATTCTAGATGAATTTGATAATCACGGTGTAGACGTATGTTATGAGCTTCATCCAGGAGAAGATTTGCATGATGGGATTACTTTTGAGATGTTTTTGGAAAAAGTAGACAACCACAAAAGAGCGAATATTTTATATGATCCAAGTCATTTTGTATTGCAGTGCTTGGACTACCTTCAATTCATTGATTTTTATCATGAAAGAATCAAAATGTTCCACGTAAAAGATGCGGAATTCAACCCTACAGGCAAGCAGGGAGTATATGGTGGGTTCCAAGGCTGGGTAGATAGGGCTGGAAGATTCCGTTCTCTTGGTGATGGACAAGTAGATTTTAGTGGTATCTTTAGCAAACTTTCACAGTATGACTTTGATGGTTGGGCGGTGTTAGAATGGGAATGTGCCATCAAGCATCCTGAACAAGGAGCAATAGAAGGAGCACAGTTTATTTCTGACCACTTAATCAGAGTAACCGAAAAAGCATTTGACGACTTTGCAGGTAGGGGTGCTGATGAAGAGTTTAACAAGAAAATTTTAGGTATCTAATCAATTTAATCAAATATGAAATCAATTAAATCTTTGGCATTCGGAATGATAGCGATTGCCTCATTTACTTATGCATGCGGTGGTGGAGGTTCAAGTTCCTCTACTTCAGAGACTACAAGTACAACTTCTTCTCCAGCACCAGCAGCCACTCAAAGTCTTGAAGATAAGTACAAAGACGATCCTGTTTTTGTAGCAGGTTCTGCCAAAGCCAAAGAGGCGGGCTGTACGGCATGCCATATGGTCGAAAGAAAGATTGTCGGTCCTTCTTATGCTGATGTAGCCGAAAAGTATGAAAATACAGCTGAAAATGTTGAATTGTTGACTTCCAGAGTTATTAAGGGTAATGTAGGCGTATGGGGTGAAGTTCCTATGCCTGCTCATCCTCACTTGGATAATGATGATGTAGAAGCAGTTGTAAAATACGTTTTACTTCTTAAGAAATAGTCATGAAAAACTTAGGATCCTTGCTGATGATAGGTGCTGCGCTGACATTCGCATGTGGAGGACCATCTGAACAGACAGCAGAATCTACCGAGATTGAAGTTGAAGAAAGTGAATGGAGAAATCTATTTGACGGAAACACCTTCGAAGGTTGGAAAAAATATGGTGGAGGAGAAGTCGGTAATGCCTGGAAAATTGAAAACGGGAATTTATACTTAGACGCTGCCAATAAAGATAACTGGGAGCCTGGAGATGCTGGTGATATTGTGACTGTAGATGAGTTTGAAAATTTTCACTTCCAATTAGAGTGGAAGATTGCAAAAGACGGCAACAGTGGGATCATTTTTCTGGTACATGAATCAGAAGAATATTCCTATCCATGGATGACTGGCTTGGAAATGCAGATTCTTGATAATGATGGACACCCAGATGCCAAAATAGTATCTCACAGAGCAGGAGACCTTTATGACTTGATCGAGTCAAGTGAGGAGACTGTAAAACCTATTGGTGAATGGAATCTAGCTGAAATCATTGTCAATAACGGAGAACTTGAATTGCACTTGAACGGTGTGATGGTAGTGTCTACCAGCCTATGGACTCCTGAATGGGAAGAAATGGTGGCAAGTTCTAAATTCAAAGACATGCCTGGTTTTGCAAAATACCGTAAGGGTAAAATTGCTCTTCAAGACCATGGAGATGAAGTCTGGTTTAGAAATATCAGAGTAAAAGAATTATAAAAAATTAAGCCGGATGAAATTCCGGCTTTTTTAATTTTTAGGATAACCATTTTTTACCCATTCGTCGTAGCCCCCTTTTAAGTTGTATACATTTTGATATCCCTTGCTGATCAGGTATTCGGCAGCCTTACCGCTTCTGCCACCAACAGCGCAATAAAAGTAGATTTCTGTATCCTTAGGCAATTGATCTAGTTCTTGGTAAAAATCCTTATCGGAAAAATCGATTTTAACAGGATCACCGATGACGCCATTTGACATCTCCTCTTCAGTCCTTACATCTATCAGGATGCCATCCCCCTCTGAGATTAACTTCAGGAAGGTATCCGAATCTACATTTTGAACAGCAACCTGTTCTGATGATTGGTCTTTTTGGGATTTGACCTCGCATGCTCCAAGAGATAAAAGAAAAATGCCAAGACCAAGTAAAATGTTTATCTTATTCTTCATATGATAGATGGTTGAATTTCAAATTTAAATAAATTCTTTTAAAAATTGAGAGAATTGGACTCAAGGACATAGGTAAGGAGTCTAGACATAAAGCATTTGGATTTTGACAACATATATTCATAAAAATCAAAATATGATTATCCGCAATCATGCCACTAATAAATTAAACGATTGTTTTATGGCAAACTGATACTAATAGATACCTGCGCTCTGGGAGGCGAGTTGGATATTTATTTATATTGGTTCGAATTCACAGGTTAATTCTATTTTTTAGATTCTACTGTTATGAAAGCGGATATACATAAATCAAAATCTGTAATTGAATTGGAAAAAGTACAGATTCTTTCAATCTTGTTATATAAATCAAATACTGGATACTGCCCATGGAGTCAACTAAAATTCTGAATATTTCTCTGCTTTGTATATTTCTGATTTTTTCATCTTGCAATAAAGGTGAGCAAAAAAAAGAAACTGATGTTGGTGCAGAGACTACCACAGAGAAAGTTTCAATTGAAGAAATAGAGGAAGGGATTAAAGCTTATATCGAAAAAGAGACAAAATCCAATGATGGATTCTTTTTGATCAATGATGAAAAACATGAGTTAAGATTGAAACTCGTGAGGGTGCATACTGAATATCTTTCCAATCTCGGTCCGCAAAAACATTTTGCCTGTGTGGATCTTGCCGATGAAAAAGGGGATGTGTATGATGTGGATTTTTTTCTTGAGGGACAACCTGGCAATATGACTGTGACAGAGACTTCTTTACATAAATTGAATGGGAAGCCATTTTATACATGGAAACAAGTAGTAGATAAGACTTGGAGAAGAGTACCTGTGGAGGCAGCATCTACAGAATTACTGGGAGTAGTCGAGGGGACAGATGATTTTGAATTCAAGTATGAAGCTGTGATTCCTCAAATAACCCAAACTGCAAAGGCTTGGATTCCACTTGCTAAAACAGACAATTTTCAACAGGTTGACCTTATTTCAATGGACATTCCTGTCACGCATAAAATTCTGGATGAAAAAGAATTCGGTAACAAAGTAGTTTACTTAGAATTATCACCTGAAGATTCCGGTAAGAGGATTGAACTTATTTATGATGTAAAAAGGAAAGAGAAGAATCCATACGAAGTAAAGGGTGAAGTCGATGCCAGATACCTTCAACCAAATTTATTGATGCCAATAGGAGGGAGGTTTAGCGAAATAGCGGAGGAAGCTATCAAAGGAAAAGAAAGTCAAGGTAAATTGGTACACGCAAGGGCATTGTACGATTACATCATAGACAATATGCGTTATATGAAATTTGGTGAATACGGAACTGGAAACTCCGTTCTCGCCTGTGATTCAAAGACAGGAAACTGTACTGAATTTCATTCGCTTTTTATCTCTTTGGCAAGGTCAATAGATATCCCTGCACGTTTTTCAATTGGAGCATCTATTCCTTCTGATAGGGATGATGGAGGGATTGACGGGTATCATTGTTGGGCAGAATTCTATGCAGAAGGGAAGTGGTGGCCAGTAGATATTTCTGAGGGTAACAAATACACCGCCTTGGCGACATATTATTTTGGCAGACACCCTGCAAATAGGATTGAGTTAAGTCAGGGCAGAGATCTCGTAGTAGAACCAGGACCTAAGTCAGGGCCTATTAATTTTTTAGCCTATCCAATAATGGAGTCAGAAAGTGGAGAGCTTTTTCCTAAAACTACCTTTTCCTTTGTAAGGAAGCAATTATAAAAAAAAATGGCAGCCTTTTGGCTGCCATTACTTTTTTATCAATTGGACGGATGTTCATCGCCTCCTGATGGGTGTTCGTCACCTCCCGATGGATGTTCGTCCTCTGATGGATGCTCTTCGCTCTCTGAAGGATGTTCTTCTACTTGTTCTGTGTCAGATTCAGCTTTTTTGGGGCCACAGCTGGTAGTAGCAACTGCGAATAGAAATCCCATTGCAAATACGAGAAGGAGCAAGGATTTTAAATTTTTCATAAATTTCATAAAGGTGGTTTTTGTACGTGAATAATTCTCTATTGAAATCTAATGTAATCAAAATTGATATGATATCTAGTCATCACTTATACAAATAGAGGATCACAATATTCTCGAGTTTCAATTTTTTTCAATCCATATCTTCTCAAATGGAGACTACTTCAAGTTAAAACCACCTCATTTTTCAATATTCCAGCACCACAATTGTCTCCAAAGGCTTCCTTTTATCATATGGCACTGTCAGTAAAATCCCTTCTTTGCTCTCAGAATACTTTATGTTACTATTGTCAGCAAAGAATTTCGCGGTTTTCACTTTGTTTCCAATTGTTGGGATTAGGATGGATTCATCTTTCCAAGCAAGCAAATGAATAAAAACCTTATTGTCTTTTTGCGTGCTTACTCCCCAAGCTCTAGGTGTAATAGGGCCTTTTCGGGTCCCATAGATAGTCTCTCCATATTTATCCAGCCATTTGGACATTACCATTAGCGTGTCTACATTTTCTGACTGAATCGTTCCGTCAGGAAGTGGGCCGGTATTGAGTAAAAAGTTGGCACCATAACCAGCGGCTCTGATCATGGTCTCTAACAATTGAGAGGAACTTTTGAACCTTCTATCTTTGATGTTATAGCCCCAACTTCCATTCATGGTTTCGCACATTTCTAAAGGGATATCTTGAGAAATTTCAGCGCCTTTATTGAATCCCATGGTGTTTTCACCAGGTAGATCTCTTTCAAACATTTGGAAATCTTCTCCAGGAAAAGGAGCCAAATGGTGGTTGGAACCAATAAGGGCTCCTGGCTGAATACTGTGAATATGGCTGTAGATCTCATCCAAATACCAGTTTTCTTCATATTTATCCCATTGACCATCAAACCAGAT
Source organism: Mongoliibacter ruber (assembly GCF_003003005.1). GTDB lineage: Bacteria > Bacteroidota > Bacteroidia > Cytophagales > Cyclobacteriaceae > Mongoliibacter > Mongoliibacter ruber. The sequence continues at coordinate 118,241 of NZ_PVTR01000006.1, read as the reverse complement.
CCCTCCAATTTCCCCGTAATTGGTCAACAGCTCGGTCAATTGATCCTTCATATAATCAATGTATTTTCTCCATTCGCCAGAGTCAGGACGCCCTGTATATCCCTTCCCGGTGTTGCCTCTAGGATAGTAATCAGGATGGTGCCAGTCCAGTTGTGAGTAGTAGAAAAATAGTTTGATGCCTTCTTTATCACAGGCATCTTTCAACTCCTTCAAAACATCTCTTTTAAATGGTGTACTGTTGACAATATTATAGTCAGAGACCTTTGAGTCATACATTGCAAAACCGTCATGGTGTTTTGAGGTAATGGTGATGTACCGCATCCCGGCTTTTTTGACAGTAGCTACCCATTCTTCCGCATCGAATGCTATTGGATTAAAAAAGCCAGGGAGATTTTCATAGGCCACGATTGGGATTTGTTTTTGATTCATGATCCATTCGGCAATGCCCATATCGCCGCCTCCAGCCATCACAGAATAAACACCCCAGTGTACAAAGAGTCCATATTTATTGTCCTGAAACCATTCCCTATTTTTGAGATTTTCCGGTGAGGGTACATAGTCTTTTTGGGAAAAAACAGGGGTACTCAATACCAAGGTAATGAGCAATATTAAAACGAGTGGTTTCCTTTTCATCATTTCGGGTGTTTGGGTTTTAATTGATGAAAAATGTAGTGAATTTTTACCATCATTTAAAAATATAATGGGTTAATGGTCAAAATAATACGCGACTTTGAAAAAGAATGATCTTTAGAGCAATTGTCCAAAGACAAAGTAGGTTGTATTTTTATTCATGTGTCAAAATCATTGCTTCAAGTCGATTGAAACATTTATCGGCCAAGGCTATATAGCCTTCTTCATTTTGGTATTTTTTGGGTTCAATAGGAGTTGAAAAGTAAACCTTTACTTTACCTGGTCTCATGAGTAGTGACCCCCGCGGCATTATTTTATCTGCTCCTATTACTGCCATAGGCATGATAGGTGTTCCTGTTTCTATAGCAATTCTAAAGGCTCCACGCTGAAAAGGAAGTAAAGCTTGGGAAGTATTGTTTCTTGTACCTTCCGGCGCGACAACTATTGAGATTCCTTTTTTCAAAATACCCAACAATACAGCTACAGAAGCTTTTCTTGATGAGGCATCTTTCCTGTCAACCCAAACGGCTACTCTGGATACAATCAAACCAAAAACAGGGACTTTGGAAAGCTCTTTTTTCCCAATTGCTCTGACCTCTTGCCGGATGGCCATCGGTATCACAGGAGCATCTATGAATGACCTGTGATTGAAAATATAAATATAAGGTTGAAGGGGCTTGATAAATTCCCTGCCATGCACTTCATACCTGATCCCCACCAAAAAAGACCACGTTGATGCCCAAAGGCGGATAAACACGAAAGATACCTTGCCTCCCCTTGGACTGATGACCAAAGGCAAAATGATAAATAAACTGAATGCCAACATCAAAACAACAAATAATACAGCGGCATAAACTGTATAAATCCATTGGAAGATTTTCATAATCCTTAGACTTTGGTTACTTTTGGAGTATCGTAATAAAATCTTTCACTCTTTGCTTGCAAACAACCCCTGAGATCGGTTCTCAGGGGTTTCTTTTTTAATAGACAATTAGATCTTGTAGCTTTTTCTTGAATCTTTCTACAGGGAGGAAGTTTTTTTCGAGGGAAGGTGCAAATGGAACTGGGGTGTCAAGGCTGCCTTCTCTCATTACCGGTGCATCCAGGTATTCAAAACAATTTTCTGAGATCCATGCGCATATTTCAGCGCCAATACCACCGGTCAAACAGTCTTCTTGTAGAAAAATGACTTTGCCGGTTTTTTTGACACTTTGTTGTACAGCTTCTTTATCCCAAGGTAAAAGTGTCCTCAGGTCAACAATGTCTGCATCACATTCCATTTCATCTACTATAGTGTTGGCCCAATGCACACCCATACCATAGGTGATGATGCTGACAGTATTACCGTTTCTGACAAGCTGTGCTTTCCCTATTTCAATGGTGTAATAATCGTCAGGTATAGTTTCGGAAAGAGATCGATACAAAGCTTTATGCTCAAAGTACAAATAAGGGTTAGGGTCTTCCAACGCAGCATTTAGCAAACCTTTGGCATCGTAAGGATTGGATGGATAGACGATTTTTAATCCTGGAGTATGGAAAAACCAGGCCTCATTGGATTGGGAATGAAAAGGACCCGCTGCCACACCGGCTCCTGTCGGCATACGTACTACCACATCTGCATTTTGGCCCCAACGGTAATGGATCTTTGCAAGATTATTGACGATTTGATTGAAACCTACTGATACAAAATCTGCAAATTGCATTTCCACCATTGCTTTATAGCCTTGAATAGAAAGTCCTAATGCAGTGCCGATGATAGCGCTCTCACACAAAGGTGTATTTCTAACCCTGTCTCTCCCGAATTGCACCACAAATCCATCTGTAATTTTGAAAACACCACCATAGTCTCCAATATCCTGCCCCATAAGGACTAAGTTTGGATATTTTTCCATGGATTGCTTCAAAGCATCCGAAATCGCATCTACAAAACGTTTTTCTGATTTCAAACTTTCAGCCGCTGGGATTACTCTCTGCGTAAAAGGTGCAAATAAATCGTTAAATTCTTCTTCTGAATTAGGGATTATGTTTTCTTCAGCAAATGCTTTTTCAAGACCTTCATTGATGGCTATTTTGATTTTGTCATTTATGCGACTTTTTTCTTCTAAAGTTAGAATTCCATTTTCCTCTAAAAATCTCTCGTAATTTTCAACAGGATCTTTCATCGCCCAAGTTGACATGAGTTCTTTTGGGACATATTTGGTTCCAGAGGCCTCTTCATGACCCCGCATCCTAAAGGTAACTGCTTCTACCAAGACAGGTCTTGGATTTTTTCTGATATCACTGGCCAGATTTTGGATAGTCTGATAAACTTCAAGGATATTATTTCCGTCAATTTTCACAGACTCCATGCCATATCCTGGGCCTTTGTCTATAAATTGCTTGAAAGCAAACTGTTCCTCACTTGGGGTGGACAAGCCGTATCCATTATGCTCAACCACAAAAATCACTGGTAATTTCCAAACTGCCGCTACATTGAGTCCTTCATGGAAATCTCCTTCCGAACTTGCTCCGTCACCAGTAAACACGAGGCATACTTTCTTTTCCTTCGAAAGTTTATGTGCCAACGCTATGCCATCAGCAATAGCCATTTGCGGACCTAAATGCGAAATCATTCCCACAATATGGTGTTCTGTAGATCCAAAGTGAAATGACCTGTCACGGCCTTTGGTAAATCCAGATTTTTTACCCTGAAACTGAGCGAAAAGTCTTTCGAGTGGGATGCCTCTGCCTGTGAAAATCCCTAAGTTTCGGTGCATGGGCAGGATAAATTCATCTTTTGACAAGGCTTCTACGGCTCCAATGGATATAGCTTCCTGTCCCCAACCGCTAAACCATTTTGAGATTTTACCCTGACGAAGTAGTATGAGCATTTTTTCCTCTATCCTTCGAGGCATCAAGAGGGATTCATACAACTTAAGTAAAGTTTCCTTTTTAAATCTTCCTTTTTTGAACAAAATGGGGCTCTCGGCTACATTTGGGTTGGTCATAGTGCTGAAATTTTACACCAAATTAGCCGAAAATAGCAAGGGAAAAAATTGCCCTTCCATTTTTTCACCTTTTGATATTACAGGAACTCCTTTGAGCAATTCTTCATCTGAATTGGAAATGGTACCGTCTGCAAAAGCATTCAATACAAATGCCCTACGGCTTCTTTCGGAGCGGTTGGCATAACTGCCATGGACCATCAAGGGGTGGTGAAAAGTTGCATATCCAGCTTTCAAAGGAATGGCAATGGGTTTAAAGTTTTTCAATTGATCCTCGGTCATAAAGGCTTTCAATCCATCCATATCTCCTGCCAAGGCAGGTTTTTCCAATAGGCCCCATGTATGGCTTTTTGGGATATAGTGTAAACAGCCATTTTCTTCATCTGCATCATCGAGTCCACACCAACAAGTCAAATGCTGCATTTTGATGGTTCTGGTCCAGTAAGAATAGTCTTGATGCCAAGCCACCACACCACCGTGTTTGGCAGGTTTACAAAACAATTGGTCATGCCAAAATCTCAAACCTCTTTCTCCAAGCAATTGGTAAGCGGCCATCACAAAAGCAGGATTCCAAATGACATCATGAAAGGCAGGTGAAATCCTCCAATGCCCTAAAGAATGGAAAAGGACGGTGTTTGGATCATCAGATTCATTGCTATGGTATTCGTGGAAAAGGTGGTTGAGGGGATGTTCAGGGTCTTGTAACTTTTCCAGTTCCGAGCGCAACACCTCTATTTGATGCTCATCAAGTAATTTGATTCCGCTGAGGTAGCCATTTTCATGGAAAAAATCCAGTTGCTCCTGACTTAGCCTGTATTTTTCCCAATCTCTTGAAGATTTTGGCTGAGGAAATAATTCTGTAATGGGTTGATGGATTTTGGATAGGTCTTTCATAGGTATTTTGGATTGGACTAAAAAGTAAGAAAAAGGAGGGAGGTAAAAAATGGTTTTTTCTTAAATGTAGTGATGTTGGTTTTTAGTTATCAATTAAAGGAAAAGGTCGTGTGAAATATTCATTATATTGCATCTATATTCATACTATTGGTGCAAATTATGATTGTAAGAAAAACCTTATCTTTTACTAAGAAGCAGGATCAATGGATCAAATCCCAAATTGAGAATGGTGATTTCACAAATGAATCCGAATATATTCGTCATTTGATCAGCCAAGATCAAGTTCGGGTTAATAAATTTTTGGAGTTGAAAGATCCGATCCAAAAAGGGATCGAATCAGATGAAAGTCAAAGTTCAGTTAAAGATATTATCGAAAAAGTCAAAAGTAAGATATCTTCTGATGGTGAAAATTATACTTTCAAATGAAGCTGAAAAAGATTTGGTTTCAATTTTTGAATTTGGAATTTATAGATTTGGGTTATTGCAGTCCGAAAGGTATTTATATTATTAGAGTTTTACATCACAGTAAAGATTATGATAGAGAATTTCTAGACCTGCAAAATAGTTAATTTTTTTTTTGCATGAGAACCCCGAAATATAGGCACTATGAAATCAGCCAAAGCCCATTTTACATCGAGCTCGTTTTGGGCTTTTATGGCGATTTCCAAGGGTTCAAAGCCACTTCTGACTTCTTTTACCCGAAACCTCAAGGTGCCAAATGATTCATTTTTTAATTCCAAGCCTTGAATTTCTGCCCATTCCACTATCATAGCATCATCACTGGCATCAAAAGGTTGAATAGAAACTGTATTCACCAGTATCCAGGGCGTATTGTCAAAAATACCCGGTCCTTCCAGCTTCAGCCTTGGCGTTGCTGCAGCAATCTTTTCATCTTGATTGAGGATTTCCAATGCTTCATATAGGCTTTCACAACTCGTGCTTTTGAGAAGTGCAGGAAACCTGTTCAAATAATTCCCCTGAGGAAATGTGGTGTCATCCAAAAAAGTATATTCAGCAAACAAAGCCGCAATTTGAACTTCTGGATTTTCAGGGTCTTCCAATTCTATCCATACACTTCTAGGCACTGCTCGCAAAGTGAAACTATCTGTTCCACTGTTGTATACAAAAGCATCCCCACAAGTGCTTGTGGAGAGCTCGGGTTCATCAGTGCAGGACAATAAAGTGATTAACCCCAAAATCACTAAAAGTGGAACTGAATTACGCATGAATTATAGTTTTGAGGGATCACCAAGTTTACCCATGAATAAAATTGCACCACTGTGTTTTTCTTGGATCATAAAAATAAAGGGTTTATCCAAGGTAATGACTGAAGGTGCAGAAGGGCCGGCGCTAAAGCGTTCGATGACTTCGACGACAGTGGCAGCCGCAGCTTCGCTTCCTTTTTCATCGACCTCGATCATTGCATCATGAATTACACGGGATATTTTCAATAAGTCAGTAGGATTGTCAAACAATTCAGTAAAGTTGTCCTCATGAAATCCAAAAGGTGTCACCAATCCCATATCAGCTAAGTCGTTCGCCATATTTTCCATTTTATAGCCCATTTTGAATTTGGGCATTTTCAATATAAAATTTGCTTCCTGGCTTTCATTGATCCATTTGCTGTAATTTTCCATATTCAAAGCAGAGGCTACTTGCGTCAAATCACCTGATTCATTGAACAGAACAGCCATATTGTATTGACCCGTGCTGTATGGGATTTCTAGATACCGGTAACCATTGCCCAAGTAGGTTTTGAAAGTAGCAGGTTCATTGGAATCCATCATTTCCACCTGCACGGAGGAGGAAGGTCTTGGGTAAAATGCTTCCTTTTTAGTTTTTTTAGCGTCAAACTGATATTTCCAATCTGCCTTGAAGTGGATGGCATTGACCAAATACATGACTGCATTGGGAGGGATCATATCCAGAATATCCCTGATCATGCCCTTAGTTTTTTGTTCTACCCAGTTGTTGATGATTTTAACTGAATTGGGATCCATCATCTGAAGAGGAGCGACTTCCGCGTCATAATAGTCTTTAGCAGTAGTTACAAACGGAGCTTTCACTTGATATTCTTCCTTGTACCAGATGGCATTGGCAATCGTCAGGTCTACTTGGGTAAGAAACTGTCTTAAGTCCCTGGAGCCTCTATTGGCTTCTTCTACGCTGAGGTTATCATAACGAAGCGTTTTGATATATTCCTGGAGTACAGGATTGGCATTGCCATTCATGGTCATTGACAATGCTTGATGGATACTGTATGGGCTGAAAAATTGGTTAGGCTCATTTTCATCATTCAGCTGATGAAACAAGTCAATAGCAAATGAAGAACAGGCACCTGACAATTCTATTTCTTCTTGAGAGAGCGTTCGAAGATTGGCCTCTCTGGGAATTTGTTCCTGATTTTCAATACATGAAATGCTTAGGAAAAGTAAGGAGAGCGCGAAGATGACAGGCGTTTTCATGGCGTGTAAAGCTTGGTTACATGTACAAGACGCCAGAAGGGGCAGAAGTGCTACACATTGATGTCAAAATGTAGCACTTGATGGTGCCTATATTGGCTTACTTCGATTTTTCCAAAGCCCTTTCTATATCCTTGGTTATATCTTCGTGATGCTCAAGCCCTACAGACAAGCGAATAAGACCATCTGAAATACCTACTTTGGCCCTTTCCTCTTCGCTCAACTTGCTATGCGTAGTGGAGGCAGGATGCGTGATGATGCTGCGGCTGTCACCGAGATTGGCGGTCACAGATATCATTTGCAATTGGTCAATAAATCGTTGGGCTCTGGAAATACCGCCCTTTAGTGAAAGTGTAATAATACCACCACCGAGTTTCATCTGTTTTTTGGCCAATTCATACTGAGGATGACTTTTCAAAAAAGGGTACTTGACATTTTCCAGTTCGGAATTGCTTTCAAAATATTCAGCGATTCTCAGAGCACTTTCACAATGTCTATCCATCCTGACGGCTAAGGTTTCCATACTTTTTGCCAAAATCCATGCATTGAAAGGTGATATGGAAGGGCCTGTATGACGAGCAAAAAACTGAACATCTTGGATCAATTCTTTATTGCCCAATATCAATCCACCCAAGACACGACCCTGTCCGTCGATAAATTTGGTTGCAGAATGGGTGACAATATGCGCTCCCCATTTTGCTGGTTGTTGTAAATAGGGGGTTGCAAAACAATTGTCCACAACTAAAATCAGTTTATGTGTGGCCGCAAATTTCCCTGCCCATTCCAAGTCGATGATTTCCAAACCTGGATTGGAAGGTGTTTCAATAAACAACATTTTGGTATTGGGCTGAATGAGCTTTTCCCAGTTTTTTATATCCGAAATATCGCCATAGGTAGAACTTATTCCCCATTTCGGAAATACCCTGGTTAAGAGTTGGTGGGTAGAGCCAAATAACGACCTGGATGCCAAAATATGATCCCCTTGCTGTAGCAGGGCTGCCATACTGCCAAACATAGCCGCCATGCCAGAAGCTGTTGCAATACCATCTTCTGTGCCCTCTGCTGCACAAACTTTCTGGATCAGGTCTGTAGAGTTTGGGTTCGCATAACGTGAATAGATATTACCTTCGATCTCTTCTGCGAACATCGCTCTTGCTTCCTCAGCGGAATCAAATGTAAAACTGGAAGAAAGATATAGCGGTGCAGAGTGCTCTCTTTGGTTTGATTTGGAAGCGGCAATGCGGATGGCGTCGGTTTCGAAATGTGACATGGAATATTACAATTGAGTATGGTTGAAATATAATTCAGATACGATAGAATTATTATAGAAATAGAGTAGAAACTGGAGCTTTAGCGTAAGTCCCGAGAGCGAAGTGATCCGGGATAAGGTTGAAATAAATAAAGTGAGATTGAGATAAGCTGGAATTCTGATCTTGTGCTAGGGGAGTTAAAGAAGTGGTATTTGCCTGTTTTATAGCATGACCAATATTGGAATTAGCCATGTTCCCATTCTTGATACATCGTACTTCGTATTTGATACCAAAACCGTGTATCAGAATGAATTTATTAAATAAGATGAAAAGCTGAATCAATCGCATAATTTCCGGTTTATAGTTCCCTTTTTGGGCAGGTCTTGGCACCTTTCCTAGCGGATGGTTGCCAGAGGGTCTCTGAGCCTGATCTCTTACCTCTTCTTTATAAATCTTTTCCTGAAGTGATTGCAAAGTAAGTTTTGAAAAAGTTGAAATCAAAAATTTACTCTTAATACTTTCTCAATTGATAAAAATACTATTGAAATTTGGTTGAAATACTATTGAAATATAGTATAAATAAAATATGATTATCCGTAATCATGCCACTAATCAATTAAACGATTGTTTTTTGGCAAACTGATACTAATAGAGACTGGATATTTATTCTATATTGGTTCGAAATCACAGGTTAATTCTATTATTTAGATTCTACTGGTATGAAAGCGGGTATACATAAAATAGAAATACGGTAGAAATAATATTCTGCATTTGGCGTGTTTAGGAGCCATGAAAAGCGTTTGTAAGTTGAGGTTATTTCACCGAACCCGCCTGCCGCAGGTAGGGGCATATATCAATTTATTTCACGAAGTGTATTTCAATTTTATATCACGAAGTATATATCATTTTATCATTCATTAAACTGAGTCATAGTCATATTGATGCCTATAGTACCAAAGGCAATGATCATTTCTACAGCTTTATCCATAAAAATCGGTAATTCATTGATTTCGTTTTGGGACCACCTTCCCAATACATAATCTACCTGTCTGCCTTTGGGGAAGTCGTCTCCAATGCCAAATTTCAGCCTTGGATAATCTTGTCCACCTGTCAAAGCTTCAATGTTCTTTAATCCGTTGTGGCCTGCTGAAGAGCCTTTTCCTCTCATCCTCAGCTTACCAAAAGGCAGTGCTACATCATCGACAACAACCAAAATATTTTCTTTGGCAATATTCAATTCTTTCATCCAATAATTGACAGCTTTCCCACTCAAGTTCATATAGGTGGTGGGCTTGATCAAATAGAAAGACCTTCCTTTATGTTTGAATTCGGCAGTAAATGCTAGTCTACCGCTTTTCCATTGTGCTCCGAATTGGTCAGCTAGCCTGTCCAAGGTCAAAAAACCTACATTGTGTCTGGTTAATTCATATTCAGGCCCGATATTTCCTAAGCCGACTATTAGATATTTCATATGATAAATAATCAGGTGTTAAAAATAAAAAATCCTGCTTAAGTAATAAGCAGGATTTTGGATAATACATGTTTGAATCAGCTTATTCAGCTTTCTTACCTCTAAGTGCTCTAGGAATACCGATAGTAACGATAGAAACATTAGGGCTTGTCAAAATCTCAAAACCTTCTGCTTTCAATTCAGAAACTTTGAATGATTTTCCAAGATCAAGATTAGAAATATCAACTTCAATTTTGTCTGGAAGGTTTGAAGCCAAACCTTTAACAGCTAATTTTCTTGTTTTGATCTCTAGTTTACCACCTTTTATGATACCAGGTGATGTACCTTTAATGGATATAGGGATTTCAAATTTGATAGCTCTGTCATCGCTGAAAGCCAAGAAATCAGCGTGAAGTAAAACCTCAGAAACCGGGTGGAACTGAGCATCTTTCAATACTGCTTTCATGATGGTGCCTTCTACGTTAAGGTCTACCATATGCACATCAGGAGTGTACACCAAGTCTTTAAACAAAATGGCTGGTGTATAGAAATGAATCTGCTCTTTAATCGCAGGTCCGTAAACTACACATGGAACATTGCCTTCTTCACGGATCTGCTTTAGGTCTGCACCGTCGAGATTTGCTCTTTTAAACCCTATAATCTCTAGTGATTTCATAAGTTTTGATTTAAGTATATAATTGAATAAAATTTTTTCTTTTTAAATAAAGAGTGCACTTATAGATGTGTTTCCTGTCACCGCATGGATGGCTTTGGCAAACAAATCAGCTACTGATAGCACTCTGATTTTTGAAGACTTTTGTTTCAATGGAATGGTATCTGTAATGACCAATTCTTTCAAAACTGAGTTTTCAATGTTTTCGTAGGCTTTTCCGGAGAGTACACCATGTGTAGCAATTGCCCTTACGGAATTTGCACCTTTATCCATGATAATCTGGGCTGCCTTACAAAGTGTACCTGCAGTATCAACCAAATCATCAATTAGGATAACGTCTTTTCCTTCAACATCACCTATTACTTGCATGGAGGCCACTTCATTGGCTCTTTTTCTGTGCTTATCACAGACTACCATTTCTACTTCAAAATGCTTTGCATAAGACCTCGCTCTTGCCACACCACCCACATCTGGGGCTGCGAAAATAAGGTTGTCCAGGTTCAGCCCTTCCAAATAGGGCACAAAGATAGCTGATCCATTCAAATGATCCAAAGGAATATCAAAAAAGCCCTGAATTTGTCCAGCATGGAGGTCACAAGTCATAATCCTGTCTGCTCCTGCTGATGTCAACATGTTGGCTATCAGTTTGGCAGCGATAGATACCCGAGGTCTGTCTTTTCTGTCTTGTCTTGCATATCCATAATAAGGGATTACTGTACAGACTTTGTATGCACTTGCTCTCTTGGCAGCATCTATCATCAAACATAGTTCTAATAGATTGTCAGCAGAAGGATTGGTTGATTGGATTAAGAAAACAGTACAACCTCTGACAGATTCATTGAAGCTGGGCGACATTTCACCGTCACTAAACTTGGAGATGGTTAGGTCTCCTAATCTTTTACCGTAATGTTTGGAAATTTTTTCAGCTAATTCGTTGCTGTTTGTACCGGAAAATAATTTGACCTCGGTCATGATAGTAGAGTAGATTTTGCAGTGAAATGATTGATTTCAGAATGCTTGTAAAGGTAATTAAATTTGCCCTCATTCTGAATTGGAAGAAGATGTTTATGAAATTTTGTTCTGTTTTTCAACCTTTATGCTTTGTGTATTGAAATTTCATTCCCTTGAAGTAGGGCAGTGAAATCATATTTGTCCATTTCCAAACAAAAGTCAATATCCTTTTCTATACCATGATTTTGTAATCTCTTGGCATGAGAGGCTTGTCCAATAAATAGTTGAAGTCGGTGTGAATTGCTCTCAAACAAACTTTTCAAGGCTATGGCACTGTCACAGTCTGTACGAAAGTGAGGGTGAAGCTTACTCACCAATGCTCCGGAATATAGGGAGTCTTCAAGGTTGAACTTCCCTTTCCAACCTGCGCATAAGATCAATACATCCTTTTTTTGATTTTGAATGAATCTTGTTGTAGCTGAGATGTTGACAAACGCTCCAATAAGAATAGAATGGGCTGCATTTTTTGTTTTTTCAATGGCAACTGTACCATTTGTAGTAGTCATGGCTATTTTCTTACCCAAGAAGTCACCTTCAAGGTATGCTATTGGAGAGTTTCCCATTTCAAAACCAGGGGCTTTCTGCCCATCTCTCTCTCCGGCTATTATGTACCCTTTTTCCTTGTAACTTTTACAAGTTTCCAAATCCATCACAGGGACTATGCCTGTTACACCACTTGCCAAAGCGGCTATCATGGTGGAGGTGGCTCGAAAAATATCTACAATAACTACAATTTTGTCATCTACATCATAGAGATGCAGTAATTCGGGGCTTAAGCAAACTTCAACTTTTCTCATTTTTGGGGGTGATTTTATTAATTTTCCTTAAGATAAGGATTTCGGGGTGGGAGGGATTGGCTTTTTGGCCGATTAAGATCAATTAAATAGATCATTATATTTTTGCTAAAATGTGCTCATTTTAGCTATTCCTAAAGAAACTAGTGACGAAAGCGCATCAACTTTAATTCTGGAGGGACATAGTTATTTCAAATAAAAACCCTGAGTGTAGCATTTGCACCCAGGGCATCTTACTTTCCAATTTATGGTTTTTTGTACAAAGGTAATTTTTCGATTTTAGCAGGAATGCTTTTATTCCTTACCGAAATGAAGATTTCTGTCCCAGGGCTTGCCAATTCAGTTTTAACATATCCGAGCCCCACACCTACTCCCATTGAAGGAGACATTGTGCCTGAAGTAACTTCACCGATTTCTTCGCCCTGAGCATTCGTGATGGTGTAATGTGCTCTTGGAATCCCTTTTTCCTGAAGTATAAAGCCAACCAATTTTCTTTGTACACCTTTTTCTTTTTGTGTCTTTAGGTTTTCGCTGTTGATGAAATCTTTCGAGAATTTGGTGATCCATCCGAGTCCTGCTTCTAGTGGAGATGTCTCATCCGTAATGTCATTTCCATACAGGCAATATCCCATTTCTAACCTTAATGTATCTCTTGCTCCGAGTCCGATTGGTTTGATTCCAAAATCTTTCCCAGCCTCGAATATAGCCTGCCATACTTTTTCGGCATCTTCGTTTTTCACATAAATCTCGAAACCCCCTGCACCTGTGTATCCGGTTCCTGAAATAATCACGTCTTTAACTCCCGCAAATTCGCCAACAGTGAAGTGGTAGAATTTAATAGAGGAAAGATCAACAGGAGTAATGGATTGAACTGCTTCGATTGCTTTTGGCCCCTGTACAGCAAATAGTGACAAGTTATCGGAAATGTTCTCCAATTCAGCGCCGATGTCATTGTGCTGATTGATCCAGTTCCAATCCTTTTCGATATTGGAAGCATTGACTACGAGCATGTATTTTTCATCTTCAAATTTGTAGACAATCAGATCGTCTACAATACCTCCTTTATCATTTGGGAAACATGAATACTGCGCTTGTCCATTCACAAGTTTGGAGGCATCATTTGAAGTGACTTTTTGGATCAATTCCAGCGCCTTTGGTCCTTTCACCAAAAATTCACCCATATGAGATACATCAAAAACGCCTACGCCTTCTCTGACAGTCTTATGTTCTTCGATATCGGAAGAGTACCTGACAGGCATATTGTATCCTGCAAAAGGCACCATTTTGCCTCCAAGTGCTTCGTGAAGGTCATTTAGCTGAATTTTCTTGATAATTTCTGTCATGTTTGGGGTTTATTTTTCTATTGCAGCAAAGGTAATAAAAGCTTTAATACTAAGGTGAAATAAAAACGGCCACCTTCAGAAGGTAGCCGTTTTTTGAATATTAATAAGTCTTACAGTGTTTCATATCCCGGGTTTTGCACTAAAGTGCCACCGGAAACCTGTAATTCATCTCTTGGGATAGGCCAGACTTTTCTAAAATCAGGCATACCTAAAACTGTTCCGATCCTATCATGCCTTACTAAGTCAAAGAACCTATGACCTTCATAATTGAGTTCGGATCTTCTTTCCTGCAAAAGTGCATCTACATATTCTGAAATGCTTCCCATGGATCCCAAAGGACCTAGTCCTGCCCTTTCACGGACAATATTCAAGTCATCTGTTCCTGCATTAGGGTCATTATTTGCAAAAACCGCAGCTTCGGACCTGATGAAATGAATTTCAGCCAATCTAAATACTTTGGCATTATTTGAATTGGTAGCATCAGGGTATTTGGCTGACCTGAATGAGTTCCTACTAAATGTAAACAACTCAGCCCTTGCGTCACCATCTTCAAAAGCTTCTCTTAAGCTCGGGTCAACATTGTATTCATCCCTTCTGATAATGTAAGTATTAAAACTGCTTTGATCTTGATCATTGTACTCAACTTCAAATATTGATTCAGAAGTAGGTTCAGTTGCTTCATAGATTTCTGATACATTTGGAAGCAAAGAGAAAGGACCTTCTGTGATTACTCTATTGGCATCTTCATATGCTGCAGCATAATTTTCTCTGTAGAGGTTGATTCTTGCTCTTAGGCTAAGTGCAGCCCATAAATTTACCCTGCCACGGTCACTAAAACCTTCTAGTCGTTCGATTCCATTGTCCAAATCACTTAGAATTTGCGCATAAGTTTCGCTTACTGAATTTCTCCCTAAATCAGGAATTAGGTTGAAATCATTGTTTTCGATAGGCTCTAATAAAATAGGGACACCAAAGCTGGAACCTTCGTTAAAGAACTCTCCATAAACCCTCAGTAGGTCAAAGTAGGCCAAAGCTCTGATAGCATAAGCTTCACCTAATACTCTGTTTCTATTACTGAATCCAGGATCTTCCAATTCCGGTACTTCTGCAATAAGGAGGTTAGCTATGTTGATCACCCGGTAGATATTTGGCCAGGCTTGAGTTACCCATAGATTGGTGAAAGGCACCGCACGTTGGTCAATTTCCAGTTGGGAATCGAAGAATCCCTGATACCTGGCATTGTCTGCAATGAGGTCATTGTTGAGTACATATTCCAACCCGTAATAATTGATGTTCTGCATCCTGGAGTAAGCTCCCAATAGGATGGCATTTGCGGAAGCGCCGTCCACTAATGCTGCACTTGCATCCAAAGATGTAAGTGGTTCTGGCTCTAAAATGTCACAAGATGCAACAGTGAAAACAGCCAATATGATGATATATATCTTTTTCATGATTGCTTTTGATTATAGGCCAATATTAAAACCAAGTGAAATACTTCTGGTCTGCGGGAATGTACCGAAGTCAGAACCAGCTACCCTTGGGTCTCTGGCATTTTGGCTTACCTCAGGATCAAATCCAGTATACCTGGTGAAAGTGAGTAAGTTTTGAGCTTGCGCAAATACCCTTAAGCTTCTAACGCCAATCCTATCCATAATGGCAGGATTGAAGTTGTAGCCTAAAGTGAGCATTCTCAACCTTAAGAATGAACCATCTTCCAGCCATCTTGAAGAGTATTCTCTCCAGTTTACATTTGTCAAGGAAGCCCTAGGGATATCTGTAACATCTCCTGGCTCCATCCATCTTTCATCAGCCAATCGGTGGTTGTTTCCATCAGGAAGTGGAAAGCCTGTTCCGATTCTACTCCAGCCTAAGTTTTCATACGAGGCTCTTGAATGGTTAAAGATTTGATTTCCTACTGTGAATTGGAAAAACACGTTCAAGTCAAATCCTTTGTACCTAAAACTGTTGTCCCATCCACCAAAGTATTTTGGCTGTGCATTTCCCACGATTCTTCTATCAGCTGAGTTGATCTGACCATCTCCATTGACGTCAACCCATCTCATGTCGCCGGTTTCAGGATCCACACCTTCTTGATCAATCAAGAAATATGTGCCTATCGGATGGCCTATAGCCAAAATATGTGAATCATTTAAGATCTGCTCATCCACTTCAAGTTCCAATACCTTATTTCTGATCCAAGAAATATTGAATGAAGAACTCCATTCAACAGGACCAGTCAAAATAACACCTCTCACAGCGAGCTCCAAGCCCCTGTTTTCTACTTTTCCAATATTTTCAGTTACAAACTTGAAACCTGAAATACCGGGTACAAGCCTGTTGAGTAATAGGTCGTCGGTAGTTTTGACAAACGCATCAGCGGTCAAGGTGATCCTGTCGTTTAAAACTCCGAAATCTAAACCAATGTTGGCTTGGGTAGTACTCTCCCATGTGAGGTTAGAATTACTCAGTGAAGTAGGGACTAGTGAAGGTATTTGCCTATATGCACCCACACCAAACAAGCCTCTTGATGCAAAATTCCCAATGCCATCCTGATTACCTACTACACCGTAAGAAGCCCTGACTTTTAAGTCAGAAACAACAGTTTGGTCCTTCATGAACGCTTCTTCGCTAAGTCTGTAAGCAATTGAACCGGAAGGGAAAATACCGAATCGGAAATTTTCACCAAACCTTGAGGAACCATCGGCCCTAACGGTGAATGTAGCTAGCAATTTATCGGCATAATTATAATTACCCCTAAAGAAGTAAGATGAAATCCCCCAGTTGGTACCAGAAGTAGAGGCTGCAGTGACTCTCGCAGCTACAGCTAGCTTGGTGAACTGATCACTCGGGAATCCTTGTGCTGAGATCGAAGAAAAAGATCTACTGGAAGCTTGGTAAGAATTACCCAAAACTGCGTTGATATTGTGCAGTCCACCACCAATAGTTTTGGTGTAAGAAAGGTAGTTTTCCGCAATCCAGGTAAAATCTTGAGTATTTCCGTAATTCCCAAATCCATTAAAATTACCATTTACCGATTCTCTTGAAATGATTGGAGTATAAGCTTCATCTTCCAAATATGTGTAATCAATACCCAAAGATGATCTTAAAGTAAGTCCTTCTGCCAATTTGGCTTCTGCATATGTATTGGCTAGACCTCTAACCGTTCTGGTAAATCTGTAATAGTTTTCAGCAATCAATACCGGATTGTCCAACATCCACCATCCGAAATAATCAAATGGATCTGAATATGAGCCATCTTCCTGTCTTACGGGCATCAAAGGATCGCCTGCTAAAGAGTTGATTACTACACCATAAAGTGAGTTGTCATTGATAGTTCTGTCCTGAATAGTTCTATTCAAGGTCATGCTGGTGCCTACTTTCAGCCATTTTTTGGCTTGTGTGTCTACATTGAGTCTTGCTGAAATTCTTTCGAAACCTGTTCCAAGCTGAACGCCCTCTTGATTGAAGTAGGCTAAACTGGTGTAGTATTGTGTTTTATCCGTGCCACCTGATACTGCTACATCATAGCTTTGGATAGGTGCATCTCTAAAGATTTCCTGGAACCATCGGGTGTTTTGAAGGTCTTGATCATTTGGATCGAAACCCCACAAATCTGACACATAGTTTTCGGGATAATTGGTACCTAAGGCCCTGTTGTCTTGTCTTGCAGCATCGTTCATCAGGTTCAAGAATTCTTGTGAACTGTGCATGTCAATCTCATTGGTGATCCTCTGGAAACCATAAAAACCGTTAATATCGATTTTAGCATCACCTGATTTACCTCTTTTGGTAGTGATCAAGACAACTCCGTTAGCACCTCTTGACCCATAAATAGCAGCTGCTGACGCATCTTTCAAAATCTCTATGGATTCAATGTCCGCTGGATTAATATCAGCAAGTGAGTTGGTAGCTTGTCCACCAGAAAACAAACCTGAGAGGTCTTCTGAAATAATCGGAATCCCATCAATTACATAAAGTGGCTGACTACTGGCTGAGAGGGAAGTGTTACCTCTGATTTGCATGGAAATCCCAGCTCCCGGCGTCCCGGACGGAGATTGAACGAATACTCCGGCAGCCCGTCCTTGCATAGCTCCATCCAAAGAAGCTACTGGCATCCTATTGATATCGTCGCCCTTTACACTGCCTACAGATCCTGTCAAATCTCTTCGGGATTGTGTACCATAGCCGACTACAACCACCTCGCCAAGTGTCTTGGAATCCAACTGTAATACCACATCAACTACATTTCTATTGCCTATGGCCGCCTCTTGCGTGTCAAATCCTATATAAGAGAATACGAGGGTTTGATCAGCTTCTGCTTGAATGGAGTACAATCCATCAAGGTCTGTTACAGTTCCTGTAGTAGTTCCTTTGATTCTGACATTTACACCCGGAAGGGGTAAATCATCTTCGGCGGAAACCACAGTACCTGTTACTGTCTGTGTCTGTGCATATCCGGTGCTCCCCAAAAGGAGAACTAAAATCACAGCGCTTAGTAAAGTTTTAATCATAAACGAAATGGTTTTGTTTAATAAAAGATTAAGAAAAAAGGATATTTTGGTCTAGAAAAGTACAAAAAATATTAATTAGATGTATGGGTTAATTTGAAATAAAACAAAACTATTTTTAAATAAAGGACTGGTTAAATTGCTTTAATTTGAATTTTATAAATAAAGAATGTTATTTAAATACATTAATTTTTTCTTAAAAAATTTTCAATAAATCTCTATGTAATTGTACAGGTTTTAGCTTTCGAACACGTTTGCAATAGAAATTTTATATTATATTAAGGTGAATTGATATTAATATTTTGGAATAAGTCAAATGAAAAGACATAAAAAAAACCGGACTTTTAAATCCGGTTTTAATTGTATTATTTAAATATTTTTAAATCGAGAAACTTTCACCGCATCCACAAGTCCTTGAGGCATTTGGATTGACAAATTGAAAGCCTTTGCCATTTAATCCGTCAGAAAATTCTAAAGTTGTACCCGCCAAGTACAACAGACTTTTTCTGTCCACAATGATTTTAACGCCTTTGTCTTCAAAGACATGGTCTGTCTCAACAGTGCTATTGTCAAAACCAAGGTCATACATGAGGCCTGAACAACCTCCGCCTTTCACCGAAACCCTTATATTTTCACTATCATTTCGGCCTTCTTCTCTCCTCAACTCAAGAATTCTCTCTTTGGCCTTTTCTGAAACGACTATCATATTTTTATCATTTAATAAATTTTCAACTTTCAAACAGATTCTTAACACCCTGTGTCAGAAAATAATTCGAACACAAAGATAAATTTGTTGCAATAAAGTAACAAATAGCTGCTCAAAATGCAATGAGATTGGATGAATTTGATCAGTAAATTTTTATCTGAGCCAAAAAAAACTTTCTACATTAACCTCCTTGCGGCAATTTGTATGGGGTCCCACACTGTAGATAGCGGTGGAACATAAGCCAAATCCATCATGGCCAAGTCAAAAGCAGTTTGCTTTCCCATAATACAGGCAGCTATACAGTCTATTCGTTTTCCACTGCCTTTCTGACCTATTATTTGTCCCCCGATGATTCTACGACTACCTTTTTCAACCAATAACTTCACTTTGATTTCCCCACTTTCTGGATAATAACCGGCAAAGTTTGAACTTTTGATAGTAGCCGTCTCATAGTCAATTTCCAGAGCTTTTGCCTCCGTTTCAGAAAGCCCGGTTCTGGATATTTCCAATTCCAAAAATTTGGTAATAGCTGTACCAATTACTCCAGGGAATGATAAAGTTTCTTCTGACATATTGCTTCCTGCGATCAGCCCATGTTTATTGGCGATGGTGCCTAGTGCAATAAATTGGTGCTTTTTTTTGAGTATATGGTATGATGAAGCGCAGTCTCCCGCAGCCCAGACATTGGGGGCAGACGTTTCCATACGGTCATTGACCTGTATGGCTGCTGTGTCACAAAGCTTGATCCCTGCAAGTTTGGCCAATTCACTATTTGGCGTTACCCCCATTCCCAGAATGACCAATTCTGCTTCGATTTTTCTCTTATCTGTAAGAATGCAAGTTACTTTTCCACTTTCATTTGCCTCAAAAGCGGTAAGATTCTCACTTAGCAATAAGGTAATGCCTTTTTTCTTCATAAGACCACAAATATCTTCCGACATATCCTGGTCCAAAGTCTTCATGATATAGTGGTTACGGTCTATCAGGGTGACATTCAACCCCTTTTCCAATAATGCTTCCGCCATCTCTACTCCCAGATAGCCACCACCTACGATCACAGCTTTTTTAGGCTTATGTTTTTTGATGTATTCGAATGTGTTTATGCCGCTTTGTAGGGTAGAAAGGCAAAATACACCATCTGAATCCACTGCTGGTAGGGCAGGTTTTTTTGGAGAAGCCCCTGTGGCAATTAAGAGTTTATCATAACTGTCCCAAAATGATTCTTCAGTCTGAAGGTTTTTGACCAATACTTTTTGTTGAGGAGGGTCTACCTGAATGACTTCGTGAAAGGTATGGGCCTTTATGTTGTACTTGTCCCTAAAAGTCTCTGGACTTCTAGCAACCAAGTCCTCCTCAGATGAAACTTTTCCAGCTATATAATAAGGCATACCACAAGCAGAGTAAGAAGTGTGGGGGCTTTTTTCATATACCACGATTTCCCAATCTTCATGAGACCTTCTGATTTTGGAGGCTGCACTCATTCCGGCGGCATCCCCACCGATCACAATTACTTTGGTCTTAGACATTTTAAAAATAGATTTGGTAAGGATGATGAAGTTAAGTTTTTCTTTAGATTCATTTGTAGAAAAATGGAATTTTGAAGGTGAGAATATAAAATCTCCCGCAGATTTTGCAGATTGATGCAGAGTAAAATGGATTCAAAGACTCACGTTTAATGGCTGTAATCTGAGTGTTGAAAACTCCATTGATTAATCTGACTTTTAATTTTTTAGTGTAAATTTGATTGATCTGGGTAGAAATATATTGTTATGAGAAAAATAGAACACTTGGGAATTGCGGTAGCTGATTTGAAAAAATCCAATGAACTTTTTAAAAGGTTGCTAGGAAAAGAATCTTACAAAGAAGAATCGGTTGAGGGAGAGGGGGTGAAAACATCGTTTTTTCAGGTAGGTGAGACCAAAATCGAGCTTTTGGAAGCCACCAGAGAAGACAGTCCAATAGCCAAATTTATCACCAAGAAATCTGAAGGAATTCACCATATAGCCTTTGACGTGGCCGATATCTATGCAGAGGTCGAGAGATTAAAGAAAGCCGGATTTGAAATATTGAATGAAACGCCAAAAGAGGGCGCTGATAATAAACTTGTAGTCTTTCTGCATCCAAAATCCACGAATGGGGTATTGGTGGAATTGTGTCAAGAGAAATAGATTATTCGAATTTATTGAGGTACTAAATAGATTAAAATGATATTAGTTGATATTTGGATATTAAGTGATATTGGGGTAGCGTGAGAGTGATACTTTTGTCAGCCTGACGATATTCTCACAACATATTTATTCTAAATAATATATGAAAAAATCCATTTTTATCATTGCTGCTTTTATGATTTGTGCTGGATCGGGTTTTGCCCAAGGTACCGGAAAGTCAAGGTTTGGTGTTCAGGCGTCTTACGGTAATCCTGGTTACATACCGAGTTTTGCAGACTTTGCGCCAATATTTGAAGGGAGATATTTTTTTGATATTGGTTTGCTTTATATGAAACCCATTTCAGAAAAATGGGAATTCGAAACAGGAATAATATATACCAATAATCAATTCAGGGTAGTTCCAATACTCCCACAGGGAGCACCAGCCCCGCCTTACAATACTGCCATGAATTATTGGATAATACCTGCTAATTTGAGGCTATGGCTTCCCCAAAGGTTCTTTTTTCAAGCTGGCCCCAACTTGGTACATTCCTCCAATGAATCCTTTGGATTTTTTCGGTTAGGGTTTTCTTTGGTTGTAGGCAAAGAATTCAATTTGGGAGAAAAGTATGCTTTATTGATTGGACCGACGTTTAATGCGAACCCATATTTCCCGACTAATTGGGATGGAAACACGCAGTTGGGAATCAGGACGATATTTGTTTTTGAGTCGTCTAATGAATAAAATATGCTCTCAACCAAATAAACAGCTAAGCCTATGGACAATTTAAAAGTTATCTTAATCTTGGGAATTTTCTTTCTGGTTTTATTTGTCACTGAAACGAAGGCCCAAAAAAACCATTGGGGCGGAAATGTTGAATTTGGATATTTTTCTCTTGAAGGTAGGGAGTATATAGGAGGGCCAGGTTTTTATCCTAGGGAGTATTTCGCGATTGGGGTCACTTATATCCGGACGATTTCCCCAAAATTTGATGTTGAAACAGGGCTTACTTACTCACGTTCCAGGTTTTTAATC
The DNA here is from genome assembly GCF_003003005.1 of Mongoliibacter ruber. Taxonomy (GTDB): domain Bacteria; phylum Bacteroidota; class Bacteroidia; order Cytophagales; family Cyclobacteriaceae; genus Mongoliibacter; species Mongoliibacter ruber. The sequence goes on along the minus strand of NZ_PVTR01000006.1, from coordinate 96,353 downwards.
CGGGCAGGGGGCAATCCCAACTTTCCAGATATTGTAGAGTATAATGACTGGGAAAATTTAATTACAGCACCTTTTTACCTGAAATGGAATGTTTCTCCTCGTGTTTTTTTCAATGGAGGCCCCAATATTTCCTGGAATATGGAAGAAAATACCTTTGATACTGGATATGGTTTTGGGATTGGTTATCAAGTCAGTATCAATGATAGTAACAAGATTTTGATCAACCCCATGTTTCAGGCGAGAGGGCTGAGTTCAGATCAGAATTCCGGAGTTTATCATATAGGACTAAGGTTAGTGTTTACCACTTCGTCGTTTTTTGGAAAAAAGGAATAACATTCTCCAGTGGCATTCTGAGTATTTAAAATTTAGCATTTACAGAAAGGAAATGACAGTTGGTGTACGTCATCCTGAACGTAGTGAAAGCCTGTCCCGCAGTATTGCGAGGGATCTCCTACTGTCAAAGGATGATGCCCCGTCCCGTCCCGATATCCCGATATCCCGATATCCCCATATTTATCGGGACGGGACGGGGCAGGCTTTCGCTTCACTACCAATGACATAAACTAGGGCTCGTCACCCTGATCCCGATAGCTATACGGAGGAAGAGTCTCATAAGCTGTAAGGTAGGAGATTCTGATCCCGATAAAGATCGGGATCAGAATGACGCAGCAAGAGATGTCATTCTTTTTTCTGTACATTTCCTAAATGTTAAAATCTCAGGGTGACGAACCCTACAAATCTGTCATTGGTAGTCCCTCAGTTAGTCAATTCATCGATTCATCATAAAACCAATACCTAGGTTTAAATTATAAAGCTTAATTTTGCAGGCAATAGCGAAAGGCGGATTTTTTATCTCTGCCATTATGAAAGAATTTATTATGTCTGAAAAAAGAACAGAAATAGGTGAATTGGGAGAGTTTGGTCTGATAGACCGTCTCCATCAAAAGGTTAAAATCAATCAAGAATCTACTTTAAAAGGAATCGGTGACGATGCTGCAGTAATAGCGGCTGGCGACCATGTAAAGGTAGTGACCACAGATTTGCTTTTAGAAGGGGTACATTTTGACCTGTCATATGCTCCTCTGCCGCATGTGGGATTCAAGGCTGTTGCTGTCAATATATCTGACGTGGCTGCCATGAATGCCATTCCAAAACAAATTACAGTAAGTATTGCGATCACCAACAGGTTTTCGGTAGAAGCTGTGGAGGCCTTGTATTCTGGGATCAATGCAGCTTGTGAACACTTTGGAGTAGACTTGATTGGAGGAGATACCACTTCTTCAAGGTCTGGTTTGGTTATTTCCATTACCGCCATTGGTGAAGCCCAAAAGGAACAATTGAGTTACCGTTCTGGTGCCAAGGAAAATGACATCATCTGCGTGACAGGTGACTTGGGAGGCGCATTTATAGGTTTGCAGGTATTGGAAAGAGAAAAACAGGTGTTTTTGGCCAATCCGAATATGCAGCCTGAGTTAGATAAGTACCAAATTGTAACAGCAAGGCAACTCCGTCCTGACGCCAGAATGGATATCATCCATGAGTTGAGGGAAATGGGAGTGGTTCCGACCAGTATGCTCGATGTGTCGGATGGTTTGGCTTCTGAGCTTTTTCATATCTGTAAGTCTTCCAAAGTAGGAGTCACTATTTATGAAGACAAACTTCCAATAGACAAACAGACTTATGATACGGCTGTAGAACTGAATATGGATCCGACGACCTGCGTACTGAATGGAGGAGAAGATTACGAATTGCTCTTTACCATCACACAGGAAGATTTCAAAAAGCTGGAAAAGCATCCGGACATACACTTTATCGGCTATGTCAACAAGGAAGAAGATGGCAAAAACCTGGTCACCAAATCAGGACCCGCTGTTGCCTTGAAGGCACAAGGCTGGAAGCATTTTTAAGATATTTTCAAAAAGGAAAGGGCAAAAAGCCCTCTCCTTTTTGAAAATAATTGTTGTTGTGTATTTTTAATTGATAGCAGCATGTATCAATATGGAAAATTTTTTTAAAAGACACTAAATTCTATCCTTTACAGATTGTTAAAGATGATAGGGAGCCACAAACAATCGTTGATCAAATCCTTGATTGTAAAAATATAATTGTCAGAAAAGAACGTTTGCTTGTTGGAGACTATCTTTTGGATAATGATTTGTTGGTTGAAAGAAAATCAATAGCAGATTTTTGTGCTTCTGTCAAGGATGGTAGGCTTTTTAAACAAATTGCTAAGTAGGCCAATTCAAACATTAAATCTTGTTTGATTCTGGAAGGAAAAGAAAAAGAGTTTAGAGAAACGGGGTTTAAGAAAAATGCCATCCAAGGGATCATTATCTCCATTTCTTTGGTCTTTAAAATTCCTGTTATAAGGTCAAAATCTCAAAAGCAGACCATTTCAATCATGCTTCAAAGCTACAAACAGCTTACCAAGGATAAGTTGAATGATTTTAGATTTTTTCCTAGGCTGAAACCTAAATTCAAAAAAAACTGATCTTTTTTTAAGCAGAACGTGCATGTTCTAGAGGGGTTTCCGGGAATTGGAGCCGATCGGGCAGAGCGTTTGATCCAATATTTTGGAAGTCTTCAAAATGTTTTCATTTCCCCTGAATCGGAATTGGTTAAAGTGGAAGGAATAGGAAAGACCATTGCCAGACAAATGAGAATGGTTTTAGGTGAGTGATGGTAGAGAAGAGGATGAACCAAGTGTTTACAAGGGATAGGTCAGACATGGCAGGTTTAGGAAACCTGCCATGTATTTTTTTGACGAGTGGCGCGGATAAGTACAGGATTTTTTGAAGTTTTCGAACACAGAAAACATTTCTTAGAACCAAGACCTTTTACCCGTATGAAACTCAAACTATTGTCAATTCTTTTTTTACTCACCTTTGCCATTGGCAACCTATTCGCCCAAGAGATGAGTTTTGAGGAATACAATCCTCCTTCTACTTTGGTAGTGCCTGAGAATCCTGTCCAAAGAGCCAAATTCCCTTTTATTGATATCCATAGTCACCAATGGAATGTCAGTCAGGAATTGATCACCAATAAACTTGTTCCTGAAATGGACGAATTGAACATGGGTGTAATGGTCAACCTTAGCGGAAGAGGCTATGCGCGAAATGGAGATGATATTGACCGTCAGGAGTACATGTATTCCATGATCCGTAGGATGAATGGTGTCGCACCGGGTAGGTTTATAGTATTTACCAACCTTTCCTTCAATGACTTTGGGACTCCAGGTTGGTCTGCAAAAGCGGTTGCTGACTTGCAAAAAGATGTTGAAAATGGAGCCAATGGTTTGAAAATCTTCAAAAGCCTTGGTTTGTCGGTCAATGACATCAATGGAAACCGTGTTCCTGTAGACCATCCTGACCTTGATCCTGTGTGGGCAAAAGCAGGTGAATTGGGTATACCGGTATTGATACATGCGGGCGATCCGGCGGCTTTTTGGGAACCTATGGATGCCAATAATGAGCGTTGGCTTGAACTCAAACTCAATCCTGGAAGAAAGCGAAGTGATACCAATCCAGCTCCTTTTGAGCAGATCATTGCCGAGCAGCACCATGTATTTGCAAAGCATCCCAACACAACCTTTGTCAATGCGCACATGGGATGGATGGCCAACAACCTTGATGCTGCTGAAGCCCATTTGGAAAAATATTCCAATGTGTATTTTGGAATAGGAGCCGTGATCGCGGAGTTTGGGAGGCAACCGAAAAGAGCAAGGGCCTTCTTTGAAAAATATCAAGATCGGGTGCTTTTTGGGAAAGATTCATACAACAAAGAAGAGTTTTATACCTACTTCAGGGTCTTGGAAACCGAGGACGAATATTTTCCCTATTACAAAAAATACCATGCTTTTTGGGCCATGTACGGTTTGGGTTTGCCAGATGAAGTCTTAAAGAAACTCTACTACAAAAATGCCATTAAGATCATTCCAGGAATCGATGGTAGTAGGTTTCCGGATTGAGGGGTTTAAAGAATTTCTTTACAAGTTATAATTGTGTAAATCCAAAATTTTTAAATTCTCAGATGACTTGGACGCTGAGGCAAAAAAAGGAGGTAGCAAAAAACAAAAAAGCAACTTGACTTATGAAAGTAGTGGTGGATACTAACATTGTGTTCAGTGCTATGCTTAACATAATTGGTTAACCAAAAAAATAACTATCCTGAAGATTACATTGTAATGACATTACTTAAAACATGATTTGTTTTATTCAAAACAGTTATTGAATCTTGTAGTAAATTTTAATGATTATGGCATTGACTATCAAAAGTATCCCTGTATAAAAAGAGAAGGAAGCTGAAAAATTTGTTAAAATGGCTGAGAAATCTATTTCGAAAAGCTCTACTGTAGATTTTAGTAAGGAGTTGGTGAAAGCTCATGCCATTCTTAAAAAAGCTAAAATGATGTAAATATTAAAGGTTTGGGATTTTTATTAGATTATTGTACTTTTTCTGTCCTCTCTGAGGAAATTTTAATTAAGACCAATACTTTTGATTGATATCCACCCTATCTCTCGAATGGGAGGTATCTACAAATATTTTATACCTAAAATTACTTCTCCCCCTTCACCCCCTTCTTATGCCAATACGAAGCCAGCACTGAACCCGTAATGTTCATAAATGGTCCAAAGACAGCAGGGGCCAAACCTACGGTGGCGATTTTGCCCATTTCCTTGGCGATGCCTGAGGCAAGGCCTCCGTTTTGCATGCCTACTTCAAGGGCTATGGTTCGGCAGTCTCTTTCATCCATGCGGAAGAGTTTACCTGCCCAATACCCAAGGGTATACCCACTCAGGTTATGGATGACGACCAAGCCAATCAATATTGGGCCAATAGATAATAATGAGTCCCTCCCGGCAGCGGTGATGATTACAATGATGACCCCTATGGCAATCATAGACAAAAGCGGCATGGCATCATCCAGCCATTTGACTTTGCCACTGAAAAACCTGTTGAAAAGCAGTCCTGCACCAATAGGGATAATCACGATTTTGACAATGTCCATCATCATCTTGAGGATGTCCACTTCTACAAATTCCCCTGCCAGCCAACCCATCAAAGCCGGCGTGACGAAGGGTGCCAGCATGGTAGTTACTGCAGTAATGGTAATGGAAAGCGCCAAATTGGCTTTGGCCAAAAAACTCATCACATTGGAGGCCATCCCACTTGGTGAACAACCTACCAATATGATTCCTGCAGCAATCTCAGGAGGTAGGCCACTTCCTTTGGCCAAGGCAAAACCGATAAAGGGCATGATGGTGAATTGACATAAAACCCCTGCTAGAACTCCTCGAGGCATTTTGATGACTCCATGAAAATCCTTTAGGCTCATGGAGGTTCCCATACCAAACATAATTAATTGTAGTAGCGGGACTATCAAGCCACTAAGGGTAAAGCCTCCCCAAGTAGTAAACCAGTTTGGATAAAACATCGCAGCAGTCACTGCTGCAAAAATCATTACTGTATAGGTATAACCTTTTAAGGCTTCCTGACCACGTATTCCAATACCTAATAGTACCCAAAACAAGATCCAGATTACACCAGGGTAGGGTATGAAAAGAAAATATTGGTTGATGGCTGCAAGAAGGAATAGGATCCCCGCTGCAACAAAACAAAATTTATAGATGGAGGTAGGCATTTAGGGTTTTTTATAAAGAATATGAGTATTCGCTATTCTGCTACCTACTAAATACAATGATGTCATTTGACACTCCGATACTTGTAGATATTGGATATTATGATTATCCTCAATCATGCCACTAGTCAATTAAACGAGGGTTTATTGGCAAACGGATACTAATAGATATTGGATATTTATAGATATTGGTTCGAAATCACAGGTTAATTCTATTATTTAGATTCTACTGGTATGAAAGCGGATATACATTTAAAAGATAAACGAGGTCGGGGAAATTCTTTGTGCCGTAGTGTCTTTGTGGCTATTTTGAATCAGGCCACTCGGACACCAAGGCACAAAGAAATAATTGCTTAAGAGAAAGGCTTCATGATTAGGCGTTAGATCAACTCCAAAGTCTATCCCAAGATCGCTTTTGATCCCATTCAGGGGTGGGTTCAAAATATCCCGGAGCATCAGGATGAAGGTGTTCTCTGATAACTTCTTCGTTCAAATCCACACCAAGTCCAGGTGCATCTAAAGGAACATTGGCAAAGCCCTTGGTAATCATGGGCTGCGAGCCTGTCATGGTGACCAGTTTTTCCCACCAAGGGGTATCTACAGAATGGTGTTCTAAAGAAAGGAAGTTTTGGGTTGCTGCAGCGCAATGTACATTGGCCATAAAACAAATGGGCGAGCCTGCCATGTGCATGGCCATGGCCACCCCTTGTTCTTCGGCATAATCCCCGATTTTTTTGGTTTCCAACAACCCTCCTGAAGTACCGAGATCTGGGTGAACCACATCTACAGCACGTGCATCTATCAGGGGCTTGAAGCCATTGAGCATGTAAATATCTTCTCCCGTACACGTAGGTGTCTCCAATGCATCAGAAACGGTTCTCCATTGATCAGTGTACATCCATGGCACCATGTCTTCCAACCAAGCGAGGCGGTATTTGTCCATGGCTTTCCCAAACCTGATGGAATTGTTGATATCGAAGTGTCCAAAATGATCAGCGGAAAGAGGAATTTCATAACCAACTGCACTTCTAACATTTTCGACATATTCAGCCAAGCCTTCCAAACCTTTTTCATTGATCTGGACATGGGTGAAAGGATGAAGGGTGCTACCATAACTCATGTAATCCCGGGTGTCGTACTGACCTTTGGCGCCATTCCAGAATTTGGAGTTGTTCAAAGCATCTCTTTGGTCTGCTACCAAATGAATGCCCAGGTCCATTTTTAACCATGTGAATCCTTGCACTTCCGTTCGCTCTTTCATTACCGCAGCAAATTCTTTGGGGTCATTAAATCCGGGAGTATCGGCGTATAACCTGACTGTGTCCCTGTATCTTCCACCCAAGAGTTGCCATGCCGGTACTCCGTAAGCTTTTCCGCAAAGGTCCCAAAGCGCCATTTCTACTGCACAGACTCCCCCTGCTTGTCGACCATGATGGCCAAACTGACGGATGATTTTGAAAAGTTTTTCTACGTTGCAGGGGTTTTCTCCCAATATGCGGCTTTTGAGCATCAAGGCATAACGCTCATCGCCACCATCACGCACATCCCCCAGACCATAAATCCCCTGGTTGGTATCGATTCGGATGATTGGGGTTCGTCCTACATTTTTGATCACTGCTACTCGCATATCTGTGATTTTCAAATCAGATGGAGCGGAAAATCTATTCACTTTTGACGTGGTGTGGGCCAATGTATCTTCCATGGAAGCTCCCATCATAGCTCCCAAACCAATACCACCTAGAGCTGCTTTTCTGAAAAAATCTCTACGACTGTTTTCCTTTTCGGTATTTTTGGTGATTTGACTGGCTTTTGTTTCTTCTTCTTTCTTGTGTTTTTCAATGACATCTTGCAAAATGGTTTTCATAGGTTTTTAGGTTTATGTTAAGTGTAATATTTAAGCGCTACCAATTTCTTTCCTTGAGAAATTCATCCAATTCTTGACGGCTCATCGGAAGGTCAGTCTGGGTATTGATCCACTGCAAAAAGTCCTGAACGATGGTTTCTGACCAGCGGCTGTCAATTTCGCCTGGACTGTATTTGCCTTCTTTGAGTCTTTGGATGCCGAATTTGTCACGGAGCATGACAAACTCTGAATTGATAACCAAGTCAGCCAAAAGGTGAGAAGGTATAAAAATAACGCCGTATTTATTGGCGAGAACAGCGTCTCCAGGCACTACAGAAGCCCTCCCAATTCGGATGGGATAATTGATTGTGGTGAGCATCATCTGTTGGATGTAAGAAGGGTCATGTCCTTTGATCCAGCCGTTGAATCCGTCGATTTCACTTAAGCCAGCCATATCTCTGACTGAACCATAGAAAATTACACCTCTTTGGGATTTTGCATAAATAGCATTGCCAAGGTTGTCTCCGATCAGGGTGCCATCTACGATTTTACCATAACTGTCTGCTACATAAATGTCTTTTTCTTGCAATTCATCGATTGGCCATGAATTGGTTCCCCCTGATTGTACGCGGTCTTCCTCCTTTCCAATTTCTTTGACCACATCGTTTACATCGGGTCTCAAAGGCATGAATTGGGCTGTGAGGGCCCTACCGGTCATTACTCTGTCATCTTGAATAGTGATCCAATCATTTTCAAATTGGTTGTGGTACCCCTTATTTCTAAGGTATCCCCAAGCTTCTTCTACAGATATTTTTTCCAGCCTTTCTAATAAAGCATCGGGAACTTTTGGTCTTCCATCTGGGAATCGTTCTCCTGTCCATTCAGGTGTGATCTTTTTGATTTGATCGGGAGTAGGGGAGATTTGTTGGGCATGCAGTAAAACAGGCATTGCCATTATACAGCAAATTGCCAAAAAGCATTTTTTCATAGTTAATAGGTTTATGGGTTATTATCAATAGGAATTAGCAATTAAGTTAATGAAAAATTATAGAAATGATGGTTAAATATGGGAAATACGGAAGAATTGGGGTTTGAGTGATTGGGATATGAGGTGAGGGGAGGAAAGGATGAATAAAATGAAAGAAGGATTGAAATTGGTGAAGGCATCTTCCGGATCACGAAGTGATCGAATTTTGAATAGCCCTAGGTGCAACCTAGGGATTTAAGGATAATGACGATATTATTTTTTGGCCAAAAGAAGATCAATGGTGAATTAAGCTTTTTGCCAAAAACAGGGATGAAATGGGAAAGGATGAAGCCCGTCCGAGTGGGCACCCGGCCGTGGATGAGGGATAAAGAATAAAGGATAAAGGATAAAGGATAAAGGAGGAAGGATGAAGGATGAAGAGAACCAAAGCCTGTACCGAGTATAGGCAAACCAAGATCGGCTTCAAAATATTAGGAAGTTATGATTCTCGAAAGGCCTCGTAAATCGTATTTTGTAAATCAAAAATAATGAATGAAGTAATTTTTTCCCCTCAATCCTCAGGATACGGCACATACACAAAACTGGTGAAATTGCCATCTACCACAAAAAGGCAGCAAAACTCATCAGGGTCTTTGTAGGCTTTCTCAAAATCTTCGAGCAATTCCTCAGAAATCAGCTTACGTTGAAGAAACTCATCCAAATAAGTGATATAGTAATTCCAGTCAAGTTTCTTTTCTTCTTTACCTAAAAACAGCTGACCGATGGGTTGGTCTTCCTTGGAAATGGGGAAAATCGGATACTTGGAAAATTTCCTGCTGCGTACCTGATAAGAAGCTTCCTTGAGTACTTCAGCCACTTTTACAAAATCTTTAGTGATGGTACCCAAGTATTTTCCATTCAATTCTGGATCGTTGAAGTCTGAAATCATGATTTTTTCAAAGTTAAACGTACTACATTTTCTACATGATAGGTCTGTGGAAACATATCCACAGGCTGAATTTTGTCAAGGCTGTATTTTTCTGACAATAATGCCACATCTCTAGCTTGGGTAGCGGGGTTGCAACTCACATACACAATCTTAGGAGCTTCGAGTTGGAGTAGCATATTGACCACATCTTCGTGCATTCCAGCCCTTGGCGGATCGGTGATGATGACATCGGGTTTGGCATGCTTAGCGATAAATTCATTATTGAGCATGTCTTTCATATCCCCAGCATAAAAGAGTGTGTTGTCTATGCCATTTACTTTAGAATTGAGTTTGGCATCCTCAATCGCAGCTTCCACATATTCAATTCCGATGACTTGTTTTGCTTGTTTGGCTACAAAATTAGCTATGGTTCCGGTACCGGTGTACAAATCATACACAACTTCATTTCCTTCAAGTTCTGCAAAATCCCGGGTTACTTTATACAATTCATATGCCTGTTCTGAATTGGTTTGGTAAAATGACTTAGGACCAATTCTGAATTTCAGCCCTTCCATTTCTTCTTCAATAAAGGCTCTACCTGCGTAAGTGACTACATCAAGGTCATTGAATGTTTCGTTTTTCTTCAGGTTGACGATATACAATAAAGCGGTGATTTCAGGGAATCTGTCTTTTAAAAATGCCATCACCATTTCAATTTCTTCTTGAGTATCCGCCCCAAACTGCACAATGATCATGCTTTCTCCAGTACTACTCGTTCTGATGATCAGGTTACGGAGCAAGCCGACTTGATTTCTGATGTCATAAAAAGACAGGTTATTGTCCAAAGCAAATTCCCGAAGTTCATTTCTGACATCATTGGAGATATTTCCTTGCAAGTAACAGTGCTCGATGTCTACGATTTTATCAAACATCTTTGGGATATGGAATCCCAAGGCATTTCTTTCAAATTCTGCTCCCGAGTCAATCTCCTCCCGAGTCAACCATCTGTTGTTGGAAAAGGTGAAATCAAGCTTATTCCTATAGTATCGGGTGTTTTCTGAACCTAATATAGGCAAAACCTCTGGCATGTTTTCCACCTTGCCGATTCGGCTAAACTGATCGACTACTTGTTGTCTTTTGTAACTTTTTTGCAGGTCATAATTGATGTGTTGCCATTTGCAGCCGCCACAAGTGCCAAAATGAGAGCAAAATGCCTCGACTCTGTCTTTTGAATATTCGTGAAAATGGATTGGTTCACCCTCCATGAAGGAACTTTTGCCCCTGGTGATTCTGACATCTACCACATCTCCAGGCGCCACATCCTTTACAAAAACCACTTTGCCATCATGATGGCCTACACATTTCCCTTCAGTGGCAATTCTTTCTATCTTCAGGTCAGTGACCACTTTATTTTTCATCTTTCTTGACATGGGCGCAAAATTAAGAAAAAAGCATTAGCCCTTTTGATTTTCCAAATAAGATTCCTGAAAGTCGATAAATCTGTAGGCTTTGGGAATATTATTTTGGCCAAAAGACATTTTACTTTCACTCCTCCCGCCTATATTTTTATCTTTATCCCATAAATGGGCATAAAAATGAAATTGAAAGGAAAAGTAGTCATCGTCACAGGCGCAACCTCAGGGATCGGTGAGGCATGTGCCATGGCTTTTGGCAAAGAAGGGGCTAAAGTCGTCATCACTGGAAGGAAGCAGGTCAAAATAGACAATACCCTGCACAGACTGCAGCAGGAAGGGATTGAAGTCATGGGAATCTTGGCGGATGCTGCAATTGAAGCTGACAATGAGGAAGTGGTGCTTGAAACTGTCAAAAGGTTTGGGAGAATTGATATTTTGATCAACAACGCAGGGATTTCAATGCGTGCACTTTTTGAGGATTTGGACTTGGAGGTGTTCAAAAAGGTAATGGATACCAACTTTTATGGAGCAGTCTATGCCACCAAATATTGTTTACCTGAAATACTTAAAAATCAAGGCAGTATAGTTGCTGTCTCATCAATCAATGGCTACCGAGGCACGCCTGCCCGTACTGCTTACACAGCGAGTAAGTATGCCATGAATGGTTTTTTTGAATCTTTGCGTACTGAAGTAATGAAGAGAGGGGTACACATATTGGTCGCAAGTCCCGGGTTTACTTCTTCCAATATCAGGAACAATGCCTTGACAGCCCAGGGGCAAATTCAGGGAGAATCACCAAGAGAAGAGAATAAAATGATGAGTGCAGAAGAAGTGGCAGACGAGATTGTAAAAGCTACAATTAAGAGAAAAAGAGACTTGGTTTTAACCAATCAGGGAAAATTGGCAGTATTTCTGAATAAGTGGATACCGGGGACTATGGATAATTTGGTTTATAAGACCATGGCCAAGGAAAAGGACTCCCCATTTAAATAAACCTATGCTCAAAAACACCCTTCAGACATATCTTCACCGGTTGGTAGACCTTTCTAGTAGAAACAGGTCTCTGTATCTGCCTAAGTTGGCAGTCAGTCAGATGATTGACCTAAAGGATGTGGATTTTTTGAATGGGCAGGCTGATTTCGAAATTATTCGGGATTTGATTGGGAGAAAAAAAAGTATCCCTTTGACTCCAGTCATTGATGTCAGGAGTGCAAGTAGCAATAAGGCTTCACTAAGACTCAAAAGATTAGCGCATCTGGCTGAAACAGCGGAATCTGAAACAGGGGAAAAAAGTCTGTTTGTGGCCTGGCCTTATGTGGAAGGGAAGTTAATGAACGGGCAAATGATCCGTTGTCCTTTGATTTTTTTTCCGGTCAGTTTGGTCAATGATGGGAAAAATTGGATACTCCGAAAAACTTCGGGACAAGAACCTGAGTTTAACAAGACCTTCATTTTAGCTCTGGCACATTCCTTACAGGAAAAGCCAAAATTGAATGGTGATGAAAATCCTCTTGCTGAATTTTCAAAGGATGCGACTGAATTTCGGAACCAACTTTATGAATTTGCCAAAAGTCAACTTCCTGTCAACTTTAAAGCTGAACTCTACGAAGACAAATTACTTCGTTTTCCCGATGTAAATAAAGCTTTAGATGAAGAGAGGTTGGCCTTGGGAAAACTTGAACTCAAGCCTTATGCTGTATTAGGTCATTTTTCTCAAAAGACAAGTTTTTTGATTGAGGACTATGAGTACTTACTTGAGCATGCAGATTTTCCGGATTTGGAGCATTTGTTCGAGCATACCTATGCCAAAGAAGATAACCCAGGCAGCGGCAGAGAGGATCAGCTTTATACAGTTTTTCCAGTGGATGCAAGTCAGGAAAAAGTACTCAAGGCTGTCCGGTCGGGTTATTCTTGCGTGGTGGAGGGGCCTCCAGGTACAGGCAAGTCTCAATTGATCAGTAACCTGGCTTTGGATTATATCAGTAGGGGGAAAAAGGTACTTATTGTTTCACAGAAAAGGGCTGCGCTGGATGTAGTATTTGAAAGACTTTCCAGTCAGGGTTTTGCTTCGTTTTTAGGATTGGTACATGATTTCAAGGCAGATAGAAAGAATCTTTATCAAAAACTTGAAGCTCAGATTCAATCCATTGACCGCTATCAGGAACTCAACAGGACCATAGATGCCATTCAGCTTGAAAGACAATTTTCAATGTTGTCGAGAACAATCGAAAACTCTTCGGAGTACTTTGAGGAATATAGAAAGGCGCTGTTCAACACAGAGGAATGCGATGTCCCCATCAAAGAGTTGTACCTCAGTTCATCTTTGGAGGATACGCATTTTGACATGACCCAACATTACAAAAGGTTGACTTTTGATAAAGTAGACGCTTTTTTGCGTAATCTACATGAATACACGGTATACTATAGAAAGTACCAACAAACGGATTCTTTTTGGCTGCATAGGGTAGATTTCAGCAGTTTTGGCCCAAGTTCTCAAAATAGACTTGTAGAAATACTTGAGGAGATCAAGGAATTTAAAACGGATATTTCGGGTGCATTTCAAAGGCATACAGGCTTCGATTCCTCGTTCCTTTTCACCCTTTTGGAGCAAAAGAAGAACCTCAATTATTTGATTGGAGAAATTAAGGATCCTGAAATAATGAGGCTCTTAATTTCTATTCAAGACCATGATCCCAAAGAATTTGATTTGTTGTGGTTTGAGCACAAAATAGATATCATAAAAAAGCTCCTCTCTGGAGAGGGTGTGGAGTGGCATAGCAAAGATAATGAGGTGGAAAATTGCCTGACCTTGGCAATGCAGTATGCCAGAAGCCAAAATAAGTGGCTGACAAATATTCAATGGCCATGGAGGAAAAACAGGTTTGAAAGAGTTTTTGAATTGCTTCAAGTCAATCAGCTCGAAAGGGATGACGATGGCATCAATGCTTTGATCTCCAAACTAGAAAACAGGTTGAACCTCAACCATCAACTGACCCTTCTGGCCGGTAAAAATTGGCTGCACCTTCCGGAGAGGCCTTTCAGTTTTACAGAATTCAATCACTTTGGGCGAATTCATATTGAAGCGGTCAAGGCGCGGCTTCAGCTTCATGATTGGGGCATGATGGGCGACTTTATTTTTGCCATGCTAAAGGATAACAATAGTGGTGAAAAAAGGCTTCATAGTTTGATGGGGGAAGTATTAGCTTTGGAGGCAAACCTTTCAAGGTGGCGGTTGTATTTTTCCAAAATTCAGATCCAGCACCTTTTCGTACAAAGTCTGGGAGAAGAAATTGACTTTTTGATTAAAAGCCTTCCAAGGGCATTCGATGACTTGGTAGCTTTTGATGGTCTGAGGCAGAACCTTGATGTCTTTGAAATAGAGCTGATAGAAAAATTGCTGGATCATTTTCCGGAAAATTCTGTGACTGAAATTTCAGGGTTTTTTCTATCAGGATTGAAACATGCATGGATAGATCACATAGAAAAAAAGTATCCAGTGCTTCGCGAGATCAGTACACCAAAGGCATTAAATCTCCAAGAGGAGTTCTTAGCGGCTGTATCGGAAAAGTGGAAGATTTCCAAACATATAGCTGAATTGAGACTGAGGGAAAAGACTTTTCAAAAGCTGGAGTTTAACAGGCTTGGAAATCTTCTTACATACCGTAATCTTGGCCATCAAGTGAGTAAGAAAAAACGGATTTGGAGCATAAAGAAACTGATTCAGGAGTGTGAAACAGAGATTTTTCAACTTATGCCATGTTGGTTGGCCTCTCCAGAAACGGTTTCAGCGCTATTCCCCATGGAACAGGTATTTGATTTGGTGATATTTGATGAATCTTCTCAATGCTATGTAGAGCGAGGATTCCCAGCGATGCTAAGGGGAAAGCAGGTTGTGATCGCCGGAGATTCTCAACAGCTTCAGCCATTTGACCTATATCAGATTAGGTTGGAGACAGAAGAAGAAGGAGTAGAGGTTGAAACAGATTCCTTACTTGATTTGGCTTCCAACTACTTTCAGAAATTCTGGCTTCAAGGACATTACCGTAGTCTTCAGTCAGAGCTTATCTATTTTTCCAATAAAGAATTTTATGAAGGAAAACTTGAAATGCTGACCCAAAGGACATTGGTCAATGAAAAAAATATTCCTTTTAGTCTGCATAGGGTAGAAGGGCTTTGGGAAAATCAAGTGAATACTTTGGAGGTTTCTGAGGTAATTTCCATCGTCAAAACCCTTCAAAAAGAGAACCCAAACGATACAATTGGTATCATCACTTTTAACTTTTTTCAAATGGAGCTGATCAAAGAAGAGTTGGAAGCAAATAGGTATATCAAACTCCAAAATGTTCAGGTCAAAAACATCGAAAATGTGCAGGGAGACGAATTTGATCAGGTGGTTTTTTCTGTCGGCTATGCTAGAAATAAGAAAGGTCGGCTGATTGCCAATTTTGGAATGTTGTCCAAAAAAGGCGGAATCAATAGGCTAAACGTTGCCATCACCCGTGCAAGAAAGAAGATACATCTTGTGACCAGTTTGCATTCCAGAGATTTTAGTCAGCAGCAATTGAAGAATCAAGGTATCGCTATGCTAAAAGATTATATTGCCTTTATAGAGGGGATCGTAGCAGGAGAAACACCCACATTCCCAGAAGAAGGTGCTCAGGGGTACGAGTATTCGTGGTTTCTGAAAAACCGGCTTGAAGGTCTACACGGAGATGTTGAATTGGAAAAGTACAGCGCATCTCAATGGATGGATATGGTAGGTAAAAAAGAAGGTAAATCTGAAAGCGCAATGTTGACAGATGATCAGCGTCTTTATGGTGCAGTCAGTGCCAAAGAGGCTTTTGTCTATCACCCTTTACAACTACGGGAAAAAGGCTGGCCATACCACTTTGCTTTCAGTAGGCAATATTGGATGGGCCAACCTCTTTTTAGTTGATATTACTTGGTACGTTTCAGGCCTACTGCCTCAATTCCTTTGAGCTGATCCACACGCATATACTGGACAAAATGGATGCTGTGGTAATTTTCGCCCAGTTCCAAGGGTAAGGTGTCAAATCGTGTAAATGTGCTTCCAAATCCTTCCCCAAGTGGTTTTCCACTGGTACTTTCAAAAAGGGGGATATTGACCAATTGCGATTCCACCTCATTTCCCATAGAGTCCATAAGAAAATACCTCAGGTACAAATTCCTGAATTCGTAATCCTGATTGTATTTTACTGCAATCAGTGAGGCACTTGCTTCCAATGGACTTTCAAAATAGAAAGAGACAGTGTCGTTGATGTGCCAGTATTGCGTTTCCATTCCCTGATATTTTTCAAATACCCTTTCACTGTCACAAGACCATAGTATCATGACTGTCAGAAAGTAAAAAAGTCTCAGTTTCATTTTATTGGTCTTTATTCTGATCACCTTTGTTTCTAGGCGGGAATCTTTTTCGGCCTCTGTTTTTAGGTTTTGCTTGATTATCACCGTTATTGCCCTCGGGGTTGTTAGGTTTGTCGGCATTGCCTTTAGGGCGGTTTGCACCTTTATTTCTTTCGTTAGGATTTCTGGTTCCAGGTTTATTGTTCCTGTTTCCCCTTTGTGTTCTATTTGGTGCAGTAGGGTTGTCAGTATTCCTTGGCGAAGAGGCCTCTCTGTTTTCGTTTCGGGTATTTGGATTTTCCCCAGGAGCGCCTGGATTAGGCTTTTTACGTTTTTTCTTTTTCTTTTTAGTCGTGAATTTTTTATCCAATCGCTCAAGTTCCAAGGTGGATTTGATAGCTTCATCATCAAACTCCTTGGCCTTATTGTTTAACAGATCAAAAGGAATGATTCCCTTCTCGTTAAGTTCTTGGATTTCTTTGGCCCTTTCACAAGTAATTGTGTGCCAGTTGTTATCATTGTTGTAGCTAAACCACATCAATTTCCTGAAAATATCTGTCTTTTGAAGTCTTGCTGGTCCCGTTTCGGTCTGCAATGGTTTTTCTATAGTAGGCACATCTTTTAGTGCCTGCATATAGGTGTCCAGTTCATAATTGAGACAGCATTTGAGTCTTCCGCACTGACCTGAGAGTTTGCCTGGATTTAGGGATAAGTTTTGGTACCTGGCTGCTGCAGTGGATACGCTTTTGAAATCATGGATCCAGGTAGAACAACACAATTCCCTGCCACATACTCCAATTCCACCTAACCTCCCGGCTTCCTGCCTGAGGCTGATTTGCCTCATTTCAACCCTGATTTTAAACTCAGAAGCAAGGTGCTTGATCAATTCCCTGAAATCTACCCGGTCATCTGCTGAGTAATAAAAGGTAGCTTTTGAACTATCAGCCTGGAACTCTACATCAGAGAGCTTCATCTTCAGTCCCAATTCATCTATAATTTGCTTACTTCTATAAAGAGTGGGGATTTCCCTGTTTTTGGAATCTTCCCATTTTTCTATATCCTTCTGGGTAGCGACTCTATATATCCTGAGTATATCGTCGTCATTTTTGATTTTTCTCTTCTGCATTTGCAGTCTGACGAGTTCTCCTTGAAGGGACACGTATCCAATGTGATGACCGTTTGGTACGTCTACTACCACAGGGTCTCCAGTCGTCAGGTGTAGAAAATCTACATTTCTGAAATATTCTTTCCGACCACCTTTGAACTTGATCTCAACAACGTCAAACTTATCTACAGTTGGTATACCCATATGGGACAACCAATCAAATGAATTCATTTTATTACAATCGCTCGTACCACAAGTACCATTATTTTGGCACCCCCCACTACTTCCTGAAGTGGTAGAGCAGCTACTACATCCTGCCATATTTATATATTAAGGGAGTAAGACTCCTCTTTGATTTGGATTACTTTAATAATTTCAATATGTCTTGACCTATATCTTTTCTAAAGTATAGATCTTTCCAGCAGACTTTTGAAACGGTGTTATAGGCATTTTCCAATGCTGTCCCTACTTCTTCACCTGTTCCCGTCACTGCCATTACCCGGCCTCCGTTTGTAAGTACGCTATTTTCCTCGCCTAATTTAGTACCTGCGTGAAAAAGAATGCTGTTTTCCTCAGCATTTGCTATTTCCAAACCTTCAATCCTATCACCTTTTTTGTAAGATTCAGGATATCCTCCGGCGACCAATACTACAGTAGTCGCTGCAAAAGGATGGATATCTAAGGTATAGTTGCCTAAGGTTTTTTCTCCCATGTGAACCAGCATATCCAAGAAATCGCTTTTAATCCTTGGTAGTACAGCCTGAGTTTCCGGGTCTCCCATCCTGACATTGTACTCAATGACAAATGGCTCGCCTTGGATGTTCATCAAACCGATGAATAAAAATCCAGTATATTTTATTCCTTCTGCATTCAACCCGTTGATGGTTGGTTTCACTACCCTTTCCTCAACCTTAGATAGAAATTCAGTGTCAGCAAAAGGCACAGGACTGACAGCTCCCATTCCACCGGTATTGAGACCTTGGTCATTTTCACCAATTCTTTTGTAGTCTTTCGCTTCGGGTAAGATCCTGTAACTTAATCCATCAGTGGCCACAAAAACAGAAAGTTCAATTCCGTCGAGATATTGTTCGATGACAACTTTGCTGGACGCTTCTCCAAACTTGTTGTCTACAAGCATTTCCTTCAGTGATTTTTGAGCTTCCTCTATAGTCTGACAGATCAAAACACCTTTTCCAGCCGCCAATCCATCAGCTTTGAGTACAATTGGCAATGATTGGGTGTTGAGGTATTGCAGCCCTTCGTTTAAGGTTTCTTTCGTGAAAGTCTTGGATGCAGCGGTGGGAACACCATGTTTTTCCATGAATTTTTTGGAAAAATCCTTCGAACCTTCCAAATGAGCTCCCTTTTGGCTAGGGCCAATTACCGGGATGTGACTTACTTTTTCATTGCCTTCAAAATAATCCACTATTCCTTTGACAAGGGGTTCTTCTGGACCTACTACTACGAGTGAAATGTTTTTTTCTAAAACAAAAGAACTTAGTTTTTCAAAGTCATTTGGAGAAATATCAACATTTTCAGCGATTTGTGAAGTCCCGGCATTTCCCGGAGCTACAAAAAGTTTGTTGCATTTTGGGCTGTCTACAATTTTCCAAGCGAAAGCATGCTCTCTGCCTCCGCTGCCTAGCAATAATATGTTCATCTAGTAATTTCAGTTTAATTGGCGTGGTCAGAAATGAATTTGATTCTGTATACGCGGATCTCTTCTTCGCCAAAATCTTCGTCTTCCAGTTCATTCAGGGCCACTCGTATGTTGTCTGATTCAGCTGTCATGAAATAATCTTGGAGAGTATCCTCTCTCTCCTCGTCCATGATGTTTTCAATGTAATAATTAATATTCAACTTGGTGCCACTATAGATGATCTGTTCTATTTCCTGAAGCAATTCAGTCATGGAAATATTCAAATTGTCGGCAATTTCATCCAAATTGACTTTTCTGTCTACTTGCTGAATAATAGAAATTTTAACCTTTGATCTGTTTCCTGCCGTTTTGACAACTACGTCAGAGGCAGTTATAATTTCATTTTCTTCTACGTAATTTTCAATAAGTTTAAGAAAAGGTGCTCCAAATTTAGCGACTTTTCCCATACCAACTCCGTTGATTTGGGCCAATTCATCTTTACTTGTTGGATAAACTGTGGCCATCTCCTCCAATGAGGGGTCTTGAAAAATCACATAAGGCGGTAATCCTTTTGCCTTTGCAACTTTTTTACGCTCAGCTTTAAGAAGCTCAAATAATTTTTCGTCGTAAGCCTTGCCGCCTCCTCCTGGAACGTCATCAGGCGTTTCATTCTGAATCATCTCCTCAAAATTATGGTCCTTGTAAATCGGGAAAGAATGAGGAGCCTTTAAAAACTCTTCTCCTTTCTTGGCTATTTTAATGACACCATAGTTTTCTATGTCTTTCTCCAAAAATCCGGCAATCATGGCTTGCCTGACTACCGTTTTCCAGGACCTTTCGTCCTCTTCTTTTCCTATTCCAAAAACTTTTAGCTTGTCATGCTTATAGCTTTTTATATAATCGTTAGATTCCCCCCTCACCACATTGACAATATGGTCCATGTTGAATCGGTTGCTTGTTTCTTTTACAGCACTGATCACGGACTCAAGGTGGGAAATACCATCAAATTTCTCTTTAGGCTTTTTGCAGTTGTCACAATGCCCGCAATCCTCTTCGAGCATCTCTCCGAAATAATGCAATAAGAATTTTCTCCTACAAATGGAGCTTTCTGCATAGGCTGCCATTTCCTGCAGGAGGATTTTGGCATTTTCCCTTTCGGTAACTGGCTTATCTTTATTGAATTTTTCTAACTTGATGATGTCGTCATACTTGTAAAACATCAGACAATGACCCTCAAGTCCATCACGGCCTGCTCTTCCAGTTTCCTGGTAATATCCTTCGAGTGATTTGGGTACATCATAGTGAATCACATAGCGCACATCCGGCTTATCTATGCCCATCCCAAAGGCGATGGTGGCCACAATGACATCTACTTCCTCATTTAGAAAATCATCCTGGTTTTTTACCCGAACATTCTGATCTAAGCCAGCATGGTATGGTGCTGCCTTGATACCGTTGACCTTGAGTAAGTCAGCAATTTCCTGTACTTTTTTCCTGCTAAGGCAATAAATAATTCCAGATTTGCCTTTTTGGGATTTTATGTACTTGATGATCTGTTTTTTTGTCTCATTTTTTACCTTTGGCCTTACTTCGTAATACAGATTGGTTCTGTTGAAGGAAGATTTGAAAATATCAGCTTCTTCCATCTGTAGGTTGCGCTGAATGTCTACCTGCACTTTAGGAGTGGCAGTGGCAGTCAATGCGACAATAGGTAGGTTTTCGCCGATTTGACCAATGATAGATTTGATTTTTCTGTATTCCGGACGAAAATCATGTCCCCATTCTGAGATACAATGCGCTTCATCTATGGCTACAAAACTCAATTTAGCTTCTTTGAGGAAGAGTACATTTTCTTCTTTTGTCAAAGATTCAGGTGCTACATAAAGGAGCTTTGTTTTTCCAGAAAGGACCTCTTTTTTTACCTTGGTCGTTTCGGATTTATTTAGTGTAGAATTCAGGAAATAAGCATTTATTCCAAATGCATTTAGCTGATCCACTTGATTTTTCATTAAGGCGATCAAGGGCGAAATGACTATAGCTGTCCCTTCTTGAATAACGGCGGGTAATTGGTAACAAAGGGATTTTCCAGCACCTGTCGGCATAATGACAAAAGTATTGTTCCCCCTGAGTACATTGTCGACAATCATTTCTTGGTTGCCCCTAAATTGGCTGAACCCAAATATTCTTTTAAGATTTTCTTTGACTGATTGCTCCACTTTAAAATAGCTTTTAATGTCCCACTTTCTTGTAAAATAAACAGTGGTAAAGGTTTTTGATGTCCTTATAGACAAATTTAATGATTAAGTACGGTATTTTTGAAGTTAAGAAAAAATATTAAGAATGCAGATAAAAAAGCTTTTCAAGTGAGGCATTTTGAGAGATTATTGGCTAAATTCGATAATGAACAGCATCGATGTCTCGTAATTTCAAACATGTAATTTCGAATTCTGCTAATCTGCCATAGCAGTTTGTATTTTTATGCCTTACGAATCTCGATCTTTATGCCAATTATAAGTTTTACATGACTGGTTGGATGTAAATTAAAATATTTGAAAGCTTATATCCATATTCATACCGAATAGAAAAAGCAATATAGCCCAAAATTGATGCAAGACAATACATATATAGTGGTCATGGCTGGGGGGATAGGTTCCCGGTTTTGGCCTTACAGCAGAAATAATAGACCCAAGCAATTTTTGGATATTCTCGGTACAGGTCGTTCACTGTTGCAGATGACTTTCGATAGGTTCAATAAGGTAGCTCCAGCGGAGATGTTTTATGTGGTGACCAACAAACACTATTTGGAACTAGTCAAAGAGCAATTACCTGAAATACCTGAAAATCAAATTTTAACTGAACCTTTGAGGAGAAACACAGCTACATGTGTAGCCTATGCCACGTATAAGATCGCAAAATCCAATCCTGAGGCCAAAGTAATTGTCACACCTGCAGATCATTTGATCGTACAGGAAGATAAGTTTCGGGAAAAAATTGACATTGCACTAGTGGCTTGTCAAGAAGGAAACAAGTTGATTACAATAGGGATAAAACCCAATAGGCCAGAAACGGGATATGGTTATATACAGTATATTTCCAAACCTGGTGATCAGGTCAAAAAAGTGAAAACTTTCACTGAAAAACCGAACCTTAAGCTAGCCAAAACTTTCTTGGAGAGCGGTGACTTTGTATGGAATTCAGGGATGTTTGTGTGGAAAGCACAAAGCGCAATTGCGGCCTTTGAAACATATATGCCGGAAGTAGCAGAAGTTTTTGAAGATGGATTAGCTTTTTATGGGACTGAGGAAGAAGAAAGCTACATCAAAAAGGCTTATTCTCTAGTCAAAAATATTTCCATTGATTATGGAATCATGGAAAAATCAGATAAGGTTTTCATGGTCTTGGGGGATTTTGGATGGTCTGACCTGGGTTCTTGGATGAGCCTTCATGAAAATCGGAAAAAAGATCAATCAAATAATGTCATAGAAGCCAATGCGATTTTGTATGATACCCAAAACAGCTATATAAAAGTAGATTCCAAAAAGCTGGTGGTTGTTCAAGGTTTGGATAATTACCTTATCAATGAAAGCGAAAATGTACTACTCATCTGCAAACTTGATGCGGAAAAGAAATTTAGGACTTTTGTCAATGATGCTAAAAATAAAGGAGAAGATTACGTATGATTGAAGACAAAGATATTACTATTAGCCAAGCCCAAAAACTGGTAGATGAATGGATCAATACGGTTGGTGTCAGGTACTTCAATGAACTTACCAATACAGCGATACTGATGGAAGAAGTAGGGGAATTGGCTCGAATTATGGCTAGAAAGTATGGTGAACAATCGTTCAAAGCGTCCGAGGAAGGTAAGGATATGGCAGATGAGATGGCGGATGTGTTATGGGTGCTGATTTGTCTTGCCAATCAGACCGGTGTAGACCTGACCGAGGCCTTGAAAAAGAATTTCGAAAAAAAGAATATTAGGGATAAGGACAGGCACAAACAAAACAATAAACTGAAGTAGGCGTTTTTTTATGTATTGCTATACCTCAACACTGAAAAATAGAACCTATGAAGAACAAACATCTTTTATTTAGTTTAATGTCTTTTTTATTACTTGCAATGACCGCATGTCAAGATGATCAGGAAGAACCTGCCAGATTTTTTTATGGCAATTATAACCTTCAGGCAATTGCCATGGATCAACCGATAGCGTTAACTAATAGCGGAGAATCCTCACAAGATTTTCTCGTACAGCTAGAAGGATTAATTAGCTCTCAAAACAATAGGATGACTTTTGTGGAAGATATTGATGATCAGATGTTTTTCGCTTTTTATTCTCCTACAGTACTTACCGAACAGGGAGGAGTGCCTATTGTTAGGTTTGCAGCTGAGAATGTAGTACTTAAAGTTGAGCTGGATGATGCAACAGATCAATTCCAGATTATAGAACAGCTTCCAAGTGTTGTTGAGTTTGGTGAAATCGTATCCATAAAACTACTTGATCAGTTGACCTTGGAAGTGACACTGAATCAATCGCTCTACGATTTTAGTGACAACGAATGGAAAGATGTGGTTGTTGACTATCAATTTGTGAGAGGACCAATCAGTACATGAAAAAAGCACATTTACCCACTAAGGTATGCCCTGTATGCAACAGGCCATTTGCCTGGAGGAAAAAGTGGGAAAAGAATTGGGAAAGTGTGAAATATTGCTCTAAGAAATGTGCAGGATTGAAAAGTAACAAAGGGTCGGTTTAATTGCCGACCCTTTTTTGTTGTATCATT
Source organism: Mongoliibacter ruber (assembly GCF_003003005.1). Taxonomy (GTDB): domain Bacteria; phylum Bacteroidota; class Bacteroidia; order Cytophagales; family Cyclobacteriaceae; genus Mongoliibacter; species Mongoliibacter ruber. Next base: position 72,670 of record NZ_PVTR01000006.1, on the reverse strand, counting down.
TTAATCTGTACCTCAATCCTACCTGAAGAGCAAAAAGGTTTCCTGAATAAGAACCCTGGAAACTATGAGCATTACCATTTAATCTCAAAGAGCTGTAATCAAAAACAATTAAGGGTTCTGAAATATTCCAACCATAAGACCCGGACAAAGTAGCAAGGATTTTATTATTAATTTGATAGTTTATCCCTATTGAAGGCATCAAATAAATGATAAAGGAAGATGATGAAGAAGTAATTGACGCCTGGTGTACAAGAATATCTTCTGTTTCACTGGCAGGAATGAGTTTGGCCCCTTCGGGGGAGTTGATCTCGATGCTATTCATTTTTGGCCTTGAATTGATAAAAATATCAAAACCCAAATAGGGTTTGAATTTACCGGATTTTACGATTTCTTTTTCCAGGCCCAACGATATGTTTGGAACTTCTCTTATTAAGACCGGATCCGAATAGGATTCAAAGGAAATATTTGTGCTATAAGTCATCAGTCCCAGACCTGACTTTAGATATAGACTTTCGGTTAGCTCAAAATTTGCTATAATTCTTATTTGTGGATTAATGGTGTTTTTTAACCTTAAACCATGTAAATCAGTACGCTCAACATTTCCCATTTGGAGCGCTGAACCCAATTCTATTCCAACATAGGTTGCCCTTAGCGTTTGGGCAGATAAGTCATTCCGCCCAATCACAAGCAAAATTGCGATTATGAAAAATTGTTTTTTAAAACCCATCTTAAATAATGTATCAGACTCTTCTAATTGTTTAATTGGTTTCAATTATTAATAATTGAATAAAATATGAAAAAACTTTTAATTTATTTTAAGATACAAGGTCTGAAGAGAAAAAATAAACTGCTGACTTTCATTTGTAATATCTCCCTTTAGGAAATGGAAAGGATTTAAAGCCTATTCAAAAATGTTGGGGTTTCAAGTTTTTTTAATCCGATCTCTCGAAGGTTTACGTCGAGAGATCGGATCATGCTTTTATACTTTATGTTTTTTTATTTTTTCAAAAATCGAACTCAAAATCACAGGACATGTCATCCGTGCCTATTGGTGCACCGTCAGGCACAGAGATAGGGGCAGGGGTTGATAATTCCTCGGGAAGGTTCAAGAAGGCTTCAATTTTTGAAGCCAAATAGACGCCATGATTGGCAGCTGAGGTACTTTTGTTTTTAGCACTTTCGGATTTCAGGATTTTTATACTTTCCAGTTTCGCCCTTGTATCAGCTTTTACGATAGAATTTGCTCCAGGATCTTTTGCAAGCTTGATCAGGTGGTCTACTAGTTTGTTTTCACTCATCAGCATTACTTGACCCTCATAGGTGTTTGGGATGTCTTTGATGATTAGACTATTGGAAAGCTTGTTGAGATAGCTGTTGAAAGAAGGCAGGCTGCTGTCAAATGCTGCTTGTTGTGCAAGCCTGTTGGCGCGACCTGCTTCCAACAAAAATCCCAAAGTCATATCTACTACATTTTCAGCAGGAGCTAAAGGATCGAAATTCAATCCTGTTCTAGAAGGGAAAGTTTCTCTGTTTCTAGAATATCCCATAGGTCTTGGAGGGATAAGGTCAATGATACTCGTAGGCAAGCTAAGTTGCTGTGGAGAAATGGCCGTCATCAAAGCTTCAAGTGCTTCGTTTTGTGTTTTTGCATCCAACCTGGACTGTGTTCTCTGGTTGTCTCCCTTTACCTTATAAGTGTAATCAAGTCCTCCGATTAGTTTTGAAGTAGCCTCTATTTGGTAGCGGTGCATGAGGTAGAGTGGTGCCAATACTTCCTCCATCAAAGCTTCGGGCTGTCCATCTTCTATGACATTTCTTCCAAAGGTCTCCAATCGGTTTTTTCTGATTTCCATCATTCTCAATAACTCTTCCGGTGCTGAGTCTCCATTGGCCCAAAGATGTGCTTTTGGGTGACTGCCACTTGGATGTCTAGCATCTACATCTGAAATAAAGGTATGGCCTGCAGCATAGGTGTCTTCGAGCATTTTACTCAAGAATTCTTGTTCATTCTTGCCTTCTGGTACAGTAGCATAGCCATATTTGATAGCCCATTTATCCCACTCGCCAATTTTGTCATCATATGCGTTGGAAAAATCCAGATTTCCTGAGTCGTCCATGGTAATGAATGGGTATGGGTAATCCATGACAGAAGCCCTATTGGTAGGGGCAGAAGCATAAGCATGCGCCAAGCCTATGGTATGTCCAATTTCATGAGCTGAAAGCTGTCTCAATCTGGCCAAAGCCATTTCCAGCATTTTGGGATCAGCTGGTTTTCCATCTTCAAATGGTTGTAAAAGTCCCTGAGCAATCAAGTAATCCTGTCTTACTCTCAATGAACCAAGTGAAACATGACCTTTGATGATCTCGCCTGTACGTGGGTCTCTCACAGATGAGCCATAAGACCATCCCCTCGTAGAACGATGAACCCACTGGATGACATTGTACCTTACATCCATCAAGTCTGCCCCCTCTGGCATCAATTCTACACGGTAGGCATTTTTGAAACCAGCGGCTTCAAAAGCATCTGCCCACCAGTTGCCGCCTTCTAGCAAGGCCGATCTAACAGGTTCTGGTGTTCCTCTATCCAGGTAATACACAATGGGTTTCACTGGTTCGGAAATTTCCGCATCAGGATCTTTCTTTTCCAATCTATGTCTAGAGATGAATTTTTTGACGATGGGTTCACCTATGGCCGTGGTGAAGTCCATGTATGAAATGTGAAAATATCCAGCTCTTGGATCAAATTCTCTTGGCTGATAACCATCATCGGGCAGCTCAATAAACGAATGTCTTTGCCTCACTGATACAGCTTCAGGGGAAGGTGTTACGGAGCGAATATAGGAACCACTCGGTGTTCCTGTTACCGTTACAATAGCCTCAACCTCTGAGTTTTTAGGGAAATTCTTGGTCATTGGATAGTGAATAGCACTTCTGGACGCATCAGGTTTGTAAGTGCCCTGTTTGGCATTGCCTAATTTCTCCCCTACCATGTGCGCATCCTGAAGATAGAAAGCGGTAGCATCTACTAGGTAATTCCCATCTTTTCCATCAGCGATTTCAAATCCCCAGAGGACGGATTCTGCAAAGGCATCTTGCACAGATTTGGCTTCATCAGGATTGTCTGTATAAGAGGCTCTGAAGTCATAGTTTTTGTGCACCAGAAATATTTTATTTCCGGCTTTTCTGAATTCTACGACACGGGTTCTCCCCAACTGCCCTTTGTCCAAACCCAAATCGTTGGAGCCTACTCCAGCTGGAAGGGAATTGACATATAGAAATTCATAATCTAGTTTATCTACTTCGAGGTAAATTTTACCCTTGTCCTCATCTGTGTAGAAGGTAAAAAATCCTTCTTTTTTATCGAGCTTTGACCTGTCTACCGATTGGGCAGCAAGTTGAACAGACACCAAAATCATCAGTGTCAATAATAGCGTAAAGGTTTTTTTCATGTTAAGGTGGTTTTACTGCCAATTTATCAAAAACATTTAAGTAGAAGTTTACCGATAGTAGAATTTTATCTGTTGAATTGGTATCGGAGCTGAAAAACTGTTTCCGTGATGCGGTTTCCTTGTATTTGCTGTAGTCCTGTACCTATAATGTCGCGGTCTGTAAATTGTGTTCTGGAAAATCTGGCCCAAAAACTCAACTTTGGATTTACCCTGTATTGGCTAAGGAGGTAATATCTGAGGCCTTGTCCGTTAAGTGCGGGGATAGAAAATAGCCAAAGCACATTTCTTTCATACAAAAATTGCCGGTTGTCAAAATCATCCGTGTCAAAAAGGGCTAGTCTCCCGCTGAATCTCCATTTTTGGAAGTCAGCGTTGATGTCTTGAGAAATCGCAAATCCTCGGGTTACCTTATTGTTGAAATGAAAAGATGAACCCATTACCCTGGATTTGATACTCCAATTGGGATTAAGGCCGTAGTCCAAGTTGAAGACATAATTCCACTTTTTCCCTTGGTCTAGGAGATAGGGAGATTGGAATACTGGATATTCACTTATATTTCTGGCTTTGAATTCTTCTCTGATTTGTGCAAAAAGGAGCGTTTTCCTGCTTGGACTGTAGGTGATTCTGCTAAGCCACTCATACCCCTGAGAAGGGGCGTAGGTTCGGAATTTGAGCCAGGGGAAACTGAATTGGTCGTAGTAGAATGACCAGTTGTATTTTCGGTTGGGTTTGAAATTGAGACCAAGGTATATTCCTCTTTCGTTGATAGGCCTGCTGCCTTCTGAAAATGCATTGCCATAAAAGCTGTGAAAATCACGATCAAAGCTTCTCCAAAGTAAGGAAAGAGAAAGTTTAGGGTGTAAGCTGCTCATCATTCCAAACACGTTTCCTTTGCCACCACTTTTTGAAATGGCACTTTCACCAAAAAAGAAATAATTCTGGAAATTATAGGCGAAATACAGGCTATGGATGTGGTTTTCCTGACCCGAAAACTCGAACTGATTATAGACTTGCGGCCTTCTTTCAAATGGCTGACTAAACCGAGTAAAGAGGCTGTTGCTTCCGATTTGTAGATTTTTACTCCTGCTTTGGAAGTGGAGGTTTGCTCCTGCATTCTGCTCCTTTACTTGTCTCCTGTAGCCGATTTCTGTTGGGGTTCTGTGTAATCCTGAGCTTTGCAAAGAACTGATAAATGCTTCTTCTCTCTCTAGGGTATCGAGTCGTAAGCTTAGGTTCCCGTCCCTCGGGGCATTGGAAGCCATTAAAGTGATTTGTAAGGGGCCGGCTTGATAACTTGCTGCCGCACCACGGAAAAAACCAAATTCCAATGCCGCGGTATAAGGTCTAATCCCAACGGTACTTCGCCTAATTGTGGTGATTGTTTCTCCTCCTTTCCCCACTGCGAATCCAGCACCAAACACCAAGCCTTGCCCTGTTTGCATTTGATAATCTCCGATAGTGATCGCTTTCCATTTTCCTTGATTGTACAAGGTAAAGTGATACGAGAAAAAATTGAAACCATACCTTCTGGTTTCTGGATCCCATATAAACTGCTCCCCAGGATCCTTGTCTAATGTAAAACCAAGACTGAAATCTTTGCTGTGTTGTATCCTAAATCTGGCATACAGGTTATTTGGATCACCCATATACCGGCTGGTGAGCCTTCCATTGTTTAAAGTGTCAGGAGTGGTAAAGCCTCGCCGGGTTTCCCATATCCTGTTTTGCCTCATGATAAAATAGGCATCTTTTGAATTCGCTATCCTATCCAGTAATGGTCCTTGCTTTTTTCCTGAAGCGTCTAAGACCACAAAAGGAAGTATTTTGTAAATTGTTTCTAAGTCAAAATGAGGGATGGACTGTAATTCATAAAGGGATATCAACTTTCCAACATCACTTTGATATTCAAAAAAACTATTGATTTGGGAAGGACTGAGGATAAAGATGGATTTAAGTTCTTCAGGACTGGTCCGGTTGAGATTGATAGGGTTGAGAAATAGTTGGAGAATGTTTTCATACAGGTCTTCATAGTCTTGGTCATCCCGTTGCATACCAAAGAGGTCTTCTACCAGCATTTCAATATTGATTTCACCTTTTCTATAGGTTTGGCCGATCAATACATTGGAAGATAAAAAGAACAAGAAAATGAGGCTGCAGCATTTTTTCATTTTTGAGAAAAGAGGTAGTTGAAAGAAAAATGCTGGGTGCTTCCCAAATAGAGGTTTTGATTGACTGCAAAATCGAGATGGAAGGATTTTGCGCGGAAACCGATTCCAAAACAAAGCCTGTTGGGCTGATTGTTGATGCCTGCCCTTGCCCATACTTTTTGGTGTAGACTATACTCCAATCCGACTTTCAGGGTAGGGGGGAGCAAGATGTCTTTTTCTGCCTCAAGGTTGACCATTACATTTTCAGACGGTCGGTAAGAGATTCCTGACTTGATTACAGTTGGCAATTGATCAATGGAGTTTTTGCCAAACCTTGATCCTGTGAGGTTGTATATGTGAGCGCCGAAAAATAACTCTGGCGTCAATTCTGCCAATCCTCCAAATTCTAAAACTGCAGACCTTCCAGTGCCAAAGCCTTCGATGCTGGTCTGGAAGTAGTTGGCTTTTACCCCTATACTTGCAATTCCCAGTTTCTGAGCTATTCCCAGTCCGATTTGGCTTTGAGAAAAGAATTCCTCACCGTAAGTTGATACAGAAAGTCCGTATGAAAATAACTCCGACTTGAATACAGCGCCTGCAGCCAAGGTGGTCAATTCACTTAGATTGCCCCTGTGGTCATATGCAAAAAAAGCCTGAGATTGCTCGATTCCTGTAAGTGCACCTATATTGTTGAAAATACTCCATGCATCTTCTACGGTCACGTGTGCATTTGCCATCCCCATGCTTCGCGCACCTTTTGGTAGTGTTTCCAGACCGGATTGAGCAGAAGCCTCCGCATTCACCAAGGCTGCGCATAAAAGGTATATTAGGATTAGTCTTCCCATCTCATATAAAAAATGATTCAACAAAAAGCCTATAGATTAAATTTAAAAAAGCTGATTTCCAGATAAAAGAGAACGGCTGATATTATCCGTTTAATTTCGGTGTCAAGATCCGATGAGCTCTTTATTCATTTGAATTCGTTAAAAAACCATGTCAACTTGCAGCGTTTGGATCCATGGTTGATTGGTTTGGACTATAAGAATTTTTAGTCAAGAAAGGTCCGTTCAAATTTAATGTTCCTTTCATTTTTGCCTATTTTAAAGATTCTTCAAGATTTTAAAACATAAGCAAGGGATGGATAGAGTTGAATTGATACAAAATATTTTCCACAAAACAGATTTTGAAAACTACCTTGAAATTGGCTGCCAGAAAGGCAAATCTTTTTTGCCGATACGTGCAAAAAATAAGATTGCAGTGGATCCGGTTTTTAAAATTGCTATTGGAAGAAGGTTAAAATGGCTCTTTAAATGGCCTGCCAACTTCAAGGCTAATTATTTTCGTCTTGAGAGCGATGTATTTTTTGAGACCCAACAAGACTACTTACAAAATTTAGATCAACTGGATGTGGTCCTTGTCGATGGCTTGCATAATTTCAGGGCTTCTTTAAATGATGTGCTCAATACCTTGGTTTACCTCAATATTGATGGCATCATTATCCTTCACGACTGCTATCCACCCCATGAAGCGGCTTCTGTCTTTGCAGATGTTTTTCCCACAGAAGAACAACAGGGTGAGTTAGAAGGATGGACCGGGGAATGGTGTGGCGATGTGTGGAAGACCATTGCATACCTTTTGGAAAAATACCCTGACTTATTGGATGTAGGGGTTATCAATACCGATTATGGTCTGGGGTATGTCCGTTTCAAAGCTGAGCCTGATTCTCGAAAGTTTGAAGTTGATGAGGATTTATTTGAGAGGGTAGATAAATTGAGTTATCAGGAAATGATGTCAGAGCCTGAGGGTATCATCAACCTTCAACCAGCATCTTATAGTGAGACGATTCTGAGTTTGTATTGAGGAAAACTTGGAGTTTCATTTGATTTCAATAAAGGCAGGATAGATTTGTTAACCTATTAGACCTCGGGTAAATCGCATTTCGTAAATTCTTAAAAAGGTGCCCTTATATTCAGGAAAAAAGCACCATCATTTTGACTATTGATGGAGTATTCCATTCTAAATACCATATCATATAATGTTACCAAATCCAGCCCAAGTCCATACCCGAATAGGTATTGGTTAGTTAATCGCATGTTTTCCGGAATATTGTTTCTATCTGTGACATAGCCATGGTCAAAGTTCCCACTGAGGTATAGTTTGATAGGGAAGTAGGCGAATTCTTCTAGGGGTACATAATCACCGATATTGTAGCCTAAGTCAAGGATTTTAAATCTCAAGCTATTTTTATGCACTATGGTTTGTTGCCCTTCTACCACATTGAGTTCATATCCTCTGATAAAATAGGGATTATACCCAATCCCCCTTACCAAAGTGAATGGCTGCCGCTGTCCAAGGAATGCATTGAAAGAAAGGCCACTGACTACATGGAGCTTTTCATTGATTTTTGTGTACTTGTTGGCATTCATGGTGAATTCCCAATCCTGTACATCATCACCGCCAAAAAGCCCATACCTCATCAAAGACAAGTTAAGGACCTGACCCTGGGTGGCATAGAGGATATTGTCCCGTTTATCATGTCTGTAATTGTATCCGAGCACAAAATACTGGAGGGAGTTAGAACCGTGGAGGAAAAAATCAGGATTTTGGGTAAAGACTTCATCATCTATCCAAGTACTGTTGTACCCAGCAGTGACATAGTGAAAGTTGTAAAAACTTCCGCGGTACGTGTAGCGCAAGTAAGCTGATCGATTTCTTCTAAGGACAGATTCGTCTTCACTGCTGTAAAAGACCTGCCGATTGTCTGAGGAGCGCACCTGAAGATTTCTTTGGGTAAAATAGGTGGCTTGTACGGCCAAACCATGCTTTTGCTTTTTGTCAATGTATGGTTTGTTATACAAAACTTCAAAAGTCCTGATGAAGCCCATTTGACCACCTATACGGAGCTTTTCATTCCTACCCCCAACATTATTGTGAACTAGACGACCACCATAATTGACCCTGGAGAGAGATCTGTTTTGGTTGGTCCACCATTCGGCAAGGTTTCTATCTGCCAGATTGAGGATTACATTGGGTATGATGTACCATCTTTCCGTTACGGACACTAATAGCTCTATTTGGTCAGAACCCGTAATCAATGGGGTGATTTCTACTTTGTTAAAAAGCTGGAGGTTATATACTTTTTTCTGATCCTCTTGGATCAAAGAAATCAATTCTTCCCATTCGTAATACATTCCCGTCTGAAGGTCAATTTCTCTCAGGATGATATTTTTCTTGGTTTTTTTATTCCCAATGATAAAAATATTGTTGATTACAACCCTATCTGGGTTTTGGGACAAAATATCAGTTACGGTCTCATTTTCTTGCCCATATACATTGCTCACCGTTATCAAAGACAACAGAAGTAAGACAATTAATATGGGTAAAGATTTCATCACAGCAATTGGATGTAGTTTTTAGGGAACTTATATTGAGCTGATTCTTTTATATTTTTAAATATTTGAAATTGAAAGTCATCATCAGAAAAATCGCCATTTTCCCGGTATTGGTTTACCAATACTTGATTTCTCCTTTGTTTCCATCAGCATGTAGGTATTCGCCTACCTGTAGTCAATATACGAAGGAAGCCATTCTTAAACATGGAGTGATCAAAGGTGGCTGGTTGGGAATCAAGCGGATTTCAAGTTGCCACCCTTGGGGAGGTCATGGTCACGATCCTGTTCCTTGAGTACTTTCAGGCTTAAATCCTTTTTTCATTGCCAAAACAACAAGGATTATCCCTCCTATTACCAATGGGATACTAAGGGTTTGTCCCATATTCAGTTGTAAGCCTTCTTCAAATTCCACCTGATTTTCTTTGAGAAATTCCCAAACGAATCGCATACCAAATACACTGATTAGGAATAGACCCAAGAAAAGCCCGTCTGGAATTCTTGACTGATAACGGTGCCATATCCCATATAATATCAAAAAGATAATGAAATAAGAAATCGCTTCATAAATCTGAGTAGGGTGTCTGGATATTCCCGAGGTGAAAACGGTAACCAAATAATGGTCTCCCTTATCCTGAAACTGGTAATTGAGCGGAGTGTCAGGGTTTTCTGCAAGGTATTTTTGAGAACTCCTAAACCTTGTCAAAACGTATTTCACGTCTGTTTCCAGTGTTCTTTTGAGATCTGCCTCTTCGTAAGCGCCTTTTTCTACCTTAATGTCAAAATTCACGGGCACTATACCACTTCCTTTCAACTCGCTGTCTCTGTTGTCGGGCTTGTATGCGTTGACCTCTAAAACCGGGATCCTTAAGGTTTCCAGGATTTCCTCAGCATCACGTGCAAATACAAATCCGCTGTCCGTATCAGTAGGTTTTCCTCCTATTTCAGAATTCATCAAATTACCTATTCTAATCAAGGCACCTGTCATGGCCACCACGATTACGATACGATCTACTACCCAAAGGTAACTTTGAGCAGGGACTTTTCTCGCATACATATATAAGGCGATCAATATGGCAATAGCTGCACCATGGCTGGCCAATCCACCTTCCCATACTTTTAGGATGTCAATCGGATTGCTGAGGTATTTTTCGGGTTCATAGAAAAGAACATGTCCCAACCTTGCACCAATTATGGTTGAAAGTACCATGTAAATGGTGAGTTTGTCTACCAGCCTAGGATCATGACCTTCTTTGTTGTAGATATAAATCATGATTTGCTGGGAAATGATAAAGCCCAAAGCAAAAAGTAAACTGTACCATCTCAATCTTTCAAAGCCTGAGAAAACTGAAGGGTTTGGACTCCAGACGATATAATTCAAGACGCTTTCTATGCTCAACATGCTATTTGATTTTTGTATGCAAGGTTGTGAAATTACCTTATTTTAATAATTATCCAATTCTTTTAACTCTTCTTCGTATCCTCCTGAAAGAATAGGGAACCTATACCATGTCTTGGGGTCCACATTGAATTCATCGAGGTGAAATGAAGGAGCCAAGCGCTCACGTTTCCACTGATTTCTGGACCAAAGCCGGAAGAATTTCTTAATGTAATCCTTGAGCGTACCACTTTCAATTTCCAATTCCTCATTGAGAATCAGGAAAACATCCAAAGGTGAACGCCTGTCTCTTATAGCCAGTCTCTCAATTTCTACGATTATAGCATATGGCATTAAGTCCTTTTCATCAGTTTGCTGATTGTCAGAAGGACGTAATTCGGCTGTTGGTTGCAGGCCATTTACTTTTTCTAGGCCTGGGTAGCCCAGCGATTTTTCTGCCCATTTCAGCCACTTTATGATGAAATATTTATCCACTGCTGCAATTGGTGAAATGCTGCCACTGGTATCTCCGTCCATGGTGGTGTAGCCTACATCACCCTCACTTCTATTGGAAGTGCTTAGCAACAAGGCCTGATTGATATTGGCAAGCATCCAAATGATCGGAGAACGTGCCCTGGCCTGAATATTTTGAAGCGCAATATCATCAGTTTTCCAAGTCAACCTGCGGCCGATTGCCTTTTCTATTTTTTCTGTGTAACCTTTCACTTCATCGCCGATTTCCCAGTGCTTGAATTGTGCCCCTATACTCTCAGCCAGGTTTTTTGCCGATTGAAAGGTAGCGAAAGAGGAATTGTCAGATGCTTGATAGGCAGTAGTCAACAGTTGTCCGACGATTTCTTTTTCTGAATTTTCCGACTGAGGGATGTAAGAAGAGCCTAATTTATTGAGAAAAACAGAAACACCTAATTCGGCGATACCTCTTCTTACCATCTCGGCGACCAAAATCGCTACAGTGGAGGAATCAGCCCCACCACTCAAAGAAAGTACAAAGCCTTTACTTTTACTTTTTCTTAAATAGTCATAAAGACCCAATGAAGCAGCTTGTACAAACTCTTCGTTTTTATTTGATTCACTTTTGATTTCAGCGAGTCCTTTTGCAGCATCGCCAAGTTCAAAATACTGAACCTGATGGTCCTTGAACGAAAGTAATTCATTTTTGAGTAGTAATTTGCCTTTGTCTGCCACCATTATCTCCCCATCAAAAATCATCCTCCCGGCTTCATTTCCAAGCAAATTGATATAGAAATATGTGGCGTTGAAAAGCTGGGAACTTTTCCTGACAAGTTCTTCACGCTGTTTTGTTTTGCCCATTGCAAAATGACTTGCAGAAGGGTTGAAAATCATGTGGACCCCCCGGTCTTTCAGTCTATATCCGGGTCTAACATCCCCACGCCATGCATCTTCACAAATCTCAAACCCATAGCGGAATCCATTTTTCTCAAAAATGATATCACCAAGCGGTATGTCTTTTCCAAAGAAATCAAATGAAGTTGTCTTGTTGGCTTCCCAAGGGGTAAACCACCTGAATTCATAATGCACACCATCAATAGCCATAAACTGTTTGGCAACAAAGCCTTTCAATTCATGATTTTCGATGATAGCGACGCAATTGTAAACCTTTTCTTGAATTCTAATGGGAAGTCCTACAGCAACAGTGATGTCACCGCAAAAGGGAAGGAGCTTTTGAAGTTGTTTTACAGCTTTTTGGGGAAACCAGTAACTCAAAAAGAGGTCTTCACTTCCATACCCCGTAATGGCTAATTCGGGGAAGCAAATCAAGTCCGCTTTTTCTAGTTGCGCTTCTTTGATAGCTGTTTTGATGTGTTCGAGATTACCCTTCCAATCCAACGGGGTTTGGTTGAGGGTGGCACAGGCAATTTTTATACTTGACATAAAATCTTTAGAAAACAAAAAAACACCAAAATCAAAGATAGTGTTCTAGATGGCGATATTAAGTTTTTCACAGGCATTTTTAGCGGCTTCTTGCTCTGCCTTCTTCTTGGTGGCTCCTTTACCTTCTGCCAAAGATTCGCCGTCTACATACAATGCCACCAAAAACTCCTTGAATCTTTGGTTTCCATTGACAGAAATCATCTTGAAGTCAACTTCTTTGTTCTCTTTTTGAGACCACTCTATAATTTTACTCTTGAAATTGGTGGTGGTACTGATGATATCATCTACATCAAAATGAATGATGATGCGCTTCAGAATGAATTTTTTACAAAAAATATAGCCTCTATCCAAATATACTGCACCAACAAGAGCCTCGAGAGTATCACCAAATATTGATTTATGGGCATTCAGATTTTTACCTGTATACTCATTCTGTATTATTTTGGCTAGACCAATCTTGATGGCAATTTGGTTGAGCGCTTCTCTATTGACCATTCTAGACCTGGTTTCGGTCAGGAAACCCTCATCACGAAAAGGGAATTTCATGAAGAGAAATTCAGCTACAACTGCCCCCAATACTGCATCGCCAAGGTATTCCAGTCTTTCATTGGAGATTTTTAAGCCGTTGATACTTTCCTCCGAAATAGACGCATGTTTCAGAGTAAGTTTATATAAATTCAAATTGAAAGGCTTGCTCCCTACCATATGTTTTATGGAGGCAGCAAGCCTTTTTTCTTTTTTGTTATAAAATACAGCCTGTAATCGGAGTAATCTGGAAAGTTTCAATTTACTCACTGATTTTTTTGAAAATGATGGAGGCATTGTGTCCACCAAATCCAAATGTATTACTTAGCGCAGCCGCGACATCTCTCTTTTGAGCTTTATTGAATGTCAAATTCAATCTGGAATCAAAACCTTCATCATCAGTAAAGTGATTGATGGTAGGAGGGACAAGGCTATGCTGAATGGCGAGTATGGAAGCAATGGCTTCGACAGCGCCCGCAGCGCCAAGTAGGTGACCCGTCATAGATTTCGTACTGCTTATATTGATATTATAAGCATGTTCTCCAAATACTTTTTGGATGGCTTTGACTTCGCTGACATCACCGAGAGGAGTGGAAGTTCCATGGACATTGACATAGTCAATATCTTCAGGCTTCATTCCCGCATCTTCCAATGCAAGTAGCATTACATTTGTAGCGCCTTCACCATCAGGATGCGGAGCTGTGATATGATAAGCATCAGCTGTCATTCCACCACCGACTATTTCAGCGTATATTTTGGCTCCCCGCGCTTTTGCATGATCGTAATCCTCAAGGATAAGACAACCCGCTCCCTCACCAAGAACAAAGCCATCTCTGTCTTTGTCAAACGGTCTTGATGCCGTAGTAGGGGAATCGTTTCTTTGGGATAATGCTTTAAGCGCATTAAAACCACCAACTCCGGCTTCTGTAACAGTTGCTTCTGTTCCACCTGTTACGAAAATATCAGCCTTACCCAACCTAATATAGTTGAAAGCATCAATAATTGCATTAGTAGCGGAAGCGCAAGCTGATACAGTTACAAAATTGGGGCCTCTGAAGCCATATTTTATTGAAATAAAACCTGCACAGATATCTGCAATCATCTTTGGGATAAAGAAGGGATTGAACCTTGGGGTTCCATCACCTTTGACAAAATCCGTAACTTCATCCTGGAAGGAGCGTAGACCGCCTATTCCAGAACCCATGATAACACCAGCTCTGTGAAGATTGATTTTTTCTAAGTCTAATCCTGCATCTACAATTGCCTGATCAGCGGCAATCAAACCCATTTGGGTAAAAAGATCCATTTTTCTCGCCTCTTTTCTGTCAATAAACTGGTCTACATTCAGACCCTTGACCTCACAGGCAAATTGTGTCTTGAAAAGGGAGGCATCGAATCTAGTAATAGGCGCAGCACCGCTCACACCATTTGATAGACCGTTCCAAAACTCATCAACGGTATTACCAATTGGTGTAAGGGCACCTAAACCTGTTACTACAACTCTTCTTAAATTCATAAATGAATTATAAGTGATTTATTATTTAACGTTTGCTTCCAGATAACTGATAGCTTGACCTACAGTGCCAATTTGCTCTGCTTGATCATCCGGAATAGAAATGTTGAATTCTTTTTCGAATTCCATGATGAGCTCTACGGTATCTAGAGAGTCAGCACCAAGATCGTTGGTGAAACTTGCCTCTGGAGTAACCTCAGATTCTTCAACGCCTAATTTATCAACGATAATGGCTTTTACTTTTTGTGCTATTTCAGACATTTTTTGAACAGTTTAATTTAAAACACTTCGCAAAGAAATATATTTAAAACCTTATTGCCAAGAAAATGGGAGAAGTAAATTCAACTTGTGCAATCTGATCAAGGAAGTTGAGGGAATATTTCTAACTTTGTTTTTTCTAAATTCTTCCCTTAATGAAGAAAATTAAGCTTGTAGTCGAACACCATTATGATTTTGAACTTTTGGGGCTTGTGGCTCCTCACAAGGACTATAAAATGGCTTGGTTGCTGAATAAGTATATGGATATGAAGTTGGTCAAAAGTGATGATTTTGTCCTTGATTTTATAGGTAGTCCAAAAATGGAAATTTCCAGATATATGGAAGATAAGGAGCATGGATTTGTGCAGCTTTTAAAAAATAAATCCCTCTCTCCTCTTTCGAATGGAGCCTATTTGGTACCCGAGCTTAAAATTATGGACTACTTCCTGCTACTGCAGGATCAGACATTCCAATTGGATATAATTGCGTATATTGAGCGCCTAAGTCAGATAAAACTCATTCAAAATGTAGTCAAATTAGACATTTCAAAAATTAAATCGAAAGAAAATCTACTAACCTATTAATTCCGAATTAAATATGAGTATTGCACTTTACAACAAAACAAAAATTTTAGCAACAATAGGCCCAGCTTCCAATAACCCAGATACTTTGGCAAGTCTTGCTTCTGCAGGAGCAAATGTATTTAGGCTTAATTTTTCGCATGGAGATCACAGTATCCATGCTGAGGTGATCAAAATGATAAGACAGTTAAATGAAGAGAAAGACCTAAAATTGGGAATTCTTCAGGATTTGCAAGGACCAAAAATCCGTGTAGGTGAAATGGAAGGTGGAGGTGTCCTGATCAAAGCAGGCCAAAAGATCACTATTACAAATGACCCTGTGGTCGGGAATGCTGAGTTGGTCAGTACAGTTTACCAAAATCTCCCCAATGATGTAAAAGGGGGAGATAGAATCCTTATTGATGATGGTAACATCGAACTTGCAGTCAACAATACAGACGGCAAGAATGTAAGATGCGTAGTCATCCATGGTGGAGTCTTAAAATCAAGAAAAGGTATCAACCTTCCAAACACTAAAGTATCAGCCCCTTCTCTTACTGAAAAGGACATTGAAGATTTAGCTTTTGGTTTAGAGCAGGATGTGGACTGGATTGCTCTTTCATTTGTAAGAACTGCAGATGATATCATTGACCTTAGGGAAAGAATTCAGGCAGCTGGCAAAGACTGTAAAATTGTTGCCAAAATCGAAAAGCCGGAAGCACTTCTAAACATAGATGAAATCATTGAGGCTACAGATGCTATTATGGTAGCACGTGGTGACTTGGGTGTGGAAGTTCCTATGGAAACGGTGCCGCTCTGGCAAAAGAAAATGGTTCAGAAATGTAAGTTGGCATGCAAGCCGGTAATCATTGCTACCCAAATGCTGGAAAGTATGACCACTCACCCAAGACCTACAAGGGCTGAAACCAACGATGTAGCAACCGCTGTATTAGATGGAGCTGATGCAGTAATGTTGTCAGCTGAAACTGCCTCTGGACAATTCCCAGTCAATTCTGTCAAAGCAATGAGCAGTATTATCAATTATTGTGAGACGAATTCGGATGTATTTCATCACCTATACAAAATACCTGAGGACGATAAAAACTTTTATTCCAAAAACCTTACCCTCATGGCAGCTAGATTGTCAAGAAATGTAAAGGCCAAAGCTTTGGTTGGAATTACCAGTTCAGGAATGACAGCTTTGAGATTGGCATCTTTTAGGCCTTTGGCAAATCTGATCGTATTTACAAGGAACAAAAAGCTGATGAATCAACTCAGTCTTGTTTGGGGTGTCAGGACATATTATTATAAAAGCAACGTTTCTACAGATGCGACTTTTATGGATATCCAAGATCAATTGAAAAAAGATGGGTATGTCAAAAAAGGTGACATGATCATCAATACAGCGAGTATGCCATTGAAAGCAAAAGGTAGAACCAATATGTTGAAAATCCACGAAGTAGAATAAGGCCCTAACTGAAAGGGGTTTTAAGGTTATTTCAATTTGAAATCTCAATTTCTTATGATCCCTAGTTTTTGAGCACAAAGTATTTATTTTATAAAAGCTGTCTTTTTTTTCAAAGGGCAGCTTTTTTTATTTGGAGTCAATCGGAAACGAAACATAGGCCTGTAAATGAGGGAGGTATTCCTAAATCAAGCGGACTTTGGCATGGTTTGGGTTTGGAAGATACTCTGAAGGTGACAATTCAACCTTACAATTCAACAGTTCAGCTTTTTGAAACCACAGTTCAAAAAATATGGATATCCTTTTAAGGAAATACATGTTTATACATTAAACTAAACATAATCAACTATGGAAAAATTATTTCGATTTCTGTTTTTAGGCGCATTCTTTTTTGCGATTGTAGCCTGTAATGATGAAGATGATCAACCACCAATGCAAGAACCAGATGCACCTAATTTAGTAGAGGCGGCAAACGAAGCTGGATTAACTACTTTGGTTGCGGCGGTTCAAGCTGTTCCAGGTTTGGCTCCTGCTTTGTTGAATGCAGAAGCAATTACAGTTTTTGCTCCTACCAATGGCGCTTTTGAAAATGCATTGGAAGCTTTTGAAGCAAGTAACTTAAATGAATTGGTCGACAGATTAGGCGGTGCTGAAAACCTTGAAACTGTTTTAGGCTTTCATGTAGTACCAGCGGTAGCTTTTTCTACTGATCTTGCGGCATCTAACACCTTCACCACTCTAGCTGGACAATCTATAGATGTCAATGTAAGTGGCGGTAACGTGACAGTAGTAGATGCTACTGGTGCATCTGCCAATGTAGTAACAGCCGATGTAGAGATTGCCAACGGCGTAGTTCATGTGATTGATAGGGTATTGTTACCTGAATTAGAAATGGAAGATGGTCCAGCTCCAAATTTGGTAGATGCTGCTACGGAAGCCGGATTGAATACTTTGTTGGCAGCGGTAACGGCAGTCGATGGGTTGGCTGATGCTTTGCTTGGTGCAGATGCCATCACGGTTTTTGCTCCTAGTGATGATGCTTTTGCAGATGCACTTGAAGCGTTCAACGCAGAAGATTTAAATCAATTGGTCGCAAGAATTGGGGGGATTGAGAATTTAGAAACAGTTCTTGGATTCCACGTTGTACCTGCTGTAGCTTTTTCATCTGACTTAGAAGCAACCAACGTATTCCCAACCTTAAGTGGTCAAGAATTAACAGTAAATGCGGGTAATGACGGTGTAACGGTAACGGACGCAGCTGGAAATACAGTTAATGTTATAGCCGCAGACGTAGCGATAGAAAATGGTGTTGTACATGTGATTGACGGTGTACTTCTTCCGGAATTGGATATACCTAATATTGTTGAAGCGGCAATTGCAGCTGATTTGACCATCTTAATAGAGGCGGTATTAGCAGCTAATTTGGACGAGGCATTGTTGACAGCTGAAGATGTAACAGTATTTGCACCAACCAACGATGCATTTGCAGACTTACTTGAAGCTTTAGAGTTGAGCTCTCTTGAGGCTTTGATAGAAGAACTAGGAGCTGAAGCTGTGACTAAAGTATTACAATTCCATGTAGTGCCAGCTGTAGCTTTTTCCTTTGATCTAGCTGAAGGCGATAATGAAGTACCTACATTGGCTGGCGAGAACTTGACAGTTACAAGATCCGGTGCCGATGTTACGGTGACTGACGCTGCAGGAAACACCTACTCAGTAGTGGCTGCCGATGTAGTGGTAGAAAACGGAGTAGTACATGTCATTGATGGCGTTTTACTTCCAGATTTGGATTAATCTTAATATTATAAAAAGGTGAAGGTAACTCCTTCACCTTTTTATTTACCGGACTTTTTTAATTTCTACTCAATCTGATTCACATTTTTACTACGTTTATAAAATTACCTTAAAGCATTTTCAAATGTTTAACCACCGCTTCAAATCTGTATTCCCAGCCCTGCTTGCGACTTATTCATTTTTGAATATCCAAATACTTGAAGGAGACAGGTTATACCAAGCGGAACTTGAATCAAGTAGGTTATTTTATATCATTCTCATCTTATGTTATGCAGTTTGGTTTGCCAATTGGGCCATTGAAAAATATCTGGCTTCCAGGTTTGACAAATACCACCCTTTACTGGTTCAATTTTTTTCCAGTCTAATAGCTGTCAGTGCTATCAGCCTATTGTCGGTATTTTCAACAGGACTTTTATTCGGCGAACCATTCAGTTACTCTTGGCCCAATCTTTTGCTCACTACAGGATTTGCTTTTAGGATTAATCTTTTCCTAAACTGTGTCAATGCCATTTACTTTTTCAGTAGAAAACTGAAGGAAAAAGCTGTAGAAGCCGAAAAGTTGCATACCCTGAATATGGCAGCAAAACTGGAATCCCTCAATTCTCAGATCAACCCTCATTTTTTCTTCAATAACTTGAGCGCACTGTCCGCCTTGATCCACGAAGATGTAAATGCGGCGGATGCTTACCTACAAAAGCTCTCTGTGATTTATAGGTATATCCTGAGCAATAAGGACAAGGAACTGGTAAGTTTGAAGGAAGAACTGGAATTTTTAAAAAATTATTTAGATTTATTAATCATCAGATTTGAAGATTCTCTGACCTTCAAAATGGATGTGGATGAGTCTTGTAAAAGTGCTTTTCTTCCACCTGCCGTTTTGCAATTATTGGTCGAAAACGTCGTTAAACACAATTATTTTACAATTTCAGAACCTTTGGAGGTTGAGATAAAATCTGACTGCAACAAGATTAAGATTACCAATAAAATCCAAGCAAAGGAAGTTGTGGAAGACTCCACAGGGATCGGGCTTCGAAACATATCTGATAGATATAAGTTTTTAGGAAGTAGTATTCATATTACTGCAAAAGCAGACTATTTTGAAGTTGAATTGCCACTAATCAAAACTTATGAGGACAGCAATAATAGAAGACGAACCATTAGCTCTCAAGAGAATTGAAAGAATCATACAACAGCATAGGCCTGCATGGGAGATTGCCTTTAGAGCACAAAGTGTAAGAGAACTCCAGACATTTTTCAAAAAAGAACAGAAAATCGACCTGATGCTTTGTGATATACATCTTGCAGATGGTTTAAGTTTTAAAGCTTTCAAAGATACCAACCCTAGTTTCCCCATTATTTTTATCACAGCATATGATGAGTATGCACTTCGGTCTTTTGAACACAATTGTGTAGACTATATATTAAAGCCAATTGATGAAAAAAGAATGATTCAATCCTTTGAAAAGCTGGAAAGCCTTAATGGTTCTCAAGTACAACCTCAAATGAACTCTGAGTTTTTTGAGCAAATGCTACACAATTATCAAGTGAAACCTTATAAAAAACGGTTTTTGAGTAAAATAGGGAAGCGAGTTAAATTTATACCTGTCGAAGAGATTTCTTACTTTTACTCTGAAGGAGGAGTTACCTATTTGGTAGAAAAAGAGGGATCAAAAAAGTACCTAATTGACCACAGTCTTCAAGAATTGGAAGAGGGAATGTTGGATCCTATGAAGTTTCACCGGATCAATAGGTCTACAATTATCCATTTGGATGGACTTGTTGAAATGAAGCCTTATATCAATGGGAGGTTATTGTTGTCAATGACAGCTGTAAGTGATACTAAAATAGTTGTGGCAAGGGAAAGAGTCAATGAGTTTAAAAATTGGATCAATCAATAATTAGAATGAAAAAATATTACTTAGTTATCATTTTTATCCTAATAGGGCATATTTATTCTTGGGCACAGCAAGTAGAACCTTCTCGAATTGATAGCCTTGAAAAGACCGTGCTTTTATTGGAAAAGGAAGTTTACGATATCAACTTGAACCTTTACAATTCTCAGCGACAGCTTAAAAGTGGGATTCTTGTAGCTACATTGGGCTATACGGTAACGATTATTGGAGGTCAACTTTTGGGTACTAGGCCTGAACTTGGAGAAGCTTTGCTCTACACAGGTGGAGCTATTGGGATTGCCGGTACAGTTGTCTTGGTGAGAGGTTTTAACAAGATAAGCCTAGGCCCTCCGAGGAGACAGAA
Organism: Mongoliibacter ruber; assembly: GCF_003003005.1. Classification (GTDB taxonomy): domain Bacteria; phylum Bacteroidota; class Bacteroidia; order Cytophagales; family Cyclobacteriaceae; genus Mongoliibacter; species Mongoliibacter ruber. The sequence continues at coordinate 52,025 of NZ_PVTR01000006.1, read as the reverse complement.
TTATCAAAATTAATCCTTAATCTTCTTCTTGAGGCCCTCTTGGAGGTACCATGATTACACTTTCTTTGTCAACCATTACTGCACCTGGAGCACTTCCTTTTACCTTCCGTACGTACTTTGATGGCGTATACATTACCGCTGCCAAAGTTTCATTTTTGTTTTTGGAATAATATGCTGCAAATTCTGCGGCCCTCTCAATGACAGTTTTTGGAAAATTGATGCCTGACCTATACTTGATAAGTACATGGGAACCTGATACGTCTTTGGCATGAAGCCACAGGTCATCTTTCCATGCAAAATACCGCAAAAGCTCATCGTTTGCTTTTGCTGACTTTCCTACCAAAATTTCAAACCCATCAATTTCAAAACGTTTGAAAGGAACTTGCTCCTCTTTGTCTTTTTGTTGTTTGATCAGGTGATTTTCTTTCAAAAAATGCTTCAGCTCTCTAAACTGGCTAAATGAATCAACTTCTGCCAACCATTTTTCGGTTTGAGCAAGTTGCTTTTCCTTCAGTTCAAGATTTTCTTGCAGGTGTTGTAGCTCTTTTTTCCTGTTTTTAGATTTTCTATAAAGAGTTTCTGCGAATTTTTGAGGGCTGATGTTTTTTTTCAATCTGAAAGTTTCATCCTTGTTTGCATAAAAGTTGAAAAGGCTAATTTCCTCCGTCCCAGGAGTGATTTGGTGGAGGTTGGCCATGATTATGTCAGCAACTTGCGAAGGCGAAGTCTCATGTTCTATTTCATGAAGTTTGGAACCAGTCTTTTTTATGTAAGCCAGGGCTTTTTTTCTCTGGTCTTCAAAAGTCCTTTGCCACTGTTTTTTTTCTTTTTCGAATGATTGAATGATTACCTTGTACCTAAAAAGCTCATTACAGGCAGCTATTGGGTCTGCTGATTGGTAAATGGCTACTTGTTCTGGAAGTAGGCTTAGATGGTATTCATTAGTCTCTTTGATGATGCTATACAAAGGAGAATCCATTAAGTCCAAAAGATCTTGCAGTAAACCCCACTTTTTTGACAAATCGGCCTCAATATATCCTTGAGACTTGAGCCAATTTCTTGGGATCTTCCCCAAAGTTGGGATGAATTTGGAAGCATTTCCCTCCAATTCAACAAATTTTTCATGGCTTAAGTCTAACTCAACATTCAGGTCTTCAAAATGAATGTTTTTATCATCTTTCAATTCATTTCTAAACAGTAGAATTGGTAGACTTTTTCCTTCTTCATATATCAAGACGTTGCTTCTCGTGCCGTGAAGTTTGAAAACCAGTCGAATACCATTTTGTAGAGAGACTGAAAAAGCCCTTTCATTTTTGAAAACCTCCACATCTGTGATCTCCTGATCAATGATGTTTGGAAAAAGTGAGATGGTGTTGCGCTTACTTCTTTTGAAATCTTCCGGAAATGATAAAGCTGAAATTACCGGAAGAAGGTTTGCTCTAATGTATATTTGGTTTTGACTGTCACTGCATCCGATGACCAGTTCATCTTTGTTCTGGGAAAAGCATTCATGGATTTTTTTGCCTAAAAGAGATTGCTTTAAGGCAGGACATAAGAATTTTAAAAAATGGTAGTTTAAATGCATCAGATAATATCGATTTTCAGGCCATCATATGCAAGTCGGATATTGGCTGGTAGTTGTTTTTCAATCTCATGCTGTGTTCCTAGTTTGTGACTGATATGGGTGAAATAAGCCATTTCTGGTTTAATTTCTTCAACAAGTTCAATGGCTTCATCCAAGGTGAAATGTGAAATATGATGTGTTTTTTGAAGGGCGTTTACCACAAGGACTTTACTGCCTCTAATTTTATCTAATTCCTCAGGGTCTATTGTCTTTGCATCTGTGATATAAGTGAAATCAGCAATTCTAAAGCCAAAAACAGGAAGCCTGTAATGCATCACCTTGATAGGCATTATGTGAATTCCTTCCACTTCGAAGGCCTTATTTTCTATTTCAAACGGAATTACAGAAGGGACTCCAGGGTATTTGACTTCTTCAAAGACATAAGCAAATTCTCTCTTAATCTGAGCCAATACTTTTTTAGTGCCATAAATTGGCATGTCTTTTTTTTGAGAAAAATTAAATGGTCTGATATCATCCATCCCCGCAGTATGGTCTTTGTGTTCGTGGGTGTACAGAATTGCATCAAGTTTTTTTATTCTTTCTCTGAGTATTTGAATCCTAAAATCGGGGCCAGTATCAACAGCAATATTTATATCTCCTGTTTCTATAAAAATCGAAGTGCGGGTTCTTTTATCTCTGAAATCTAACGAGCTACAGACCGTACAATCGCATCCGATTACCGGTACTCCCTGTGAAGTGCCTGTACCTAAAAATGTAACTCTCAAAGTTTTAGTTCTGTTTGCTGTAATTCTGATATCAAGTCTTGAATCTTTTTGTCCTCAAAGTCCTTGGGATTGAACCCTATCTCTTTGATGATATCCACTAGGGTGTTGATTTTTCCATCCAGGGTATAGTACTTATTGATGATGACTATTCTGGAATCCTTGAGAACGCAGTAACCTGATTTGAAATTTCCTTTTTCGTATCGCAAAATGTAATCTGAGGCAGCGAAAATATTTTCGAGCTTATCGAGAAAACTTTTGGAATACTTAATCACCATATAAACTGTATTCTAGGATAGATGTTTCTTTACTGTCGCCAATAATAAGTCATAGTCAAGTGGTTTTTGAACGTAATCATTCAAGCCTGCTTTTTTGAAATCATCCAAAGTATAATTTTTGTAATTCCCAGTGATGGCAACGATAGGAATAGAAGCTTTTTCTTTGTTTTCTAGCTGACGGATTGCCTTGGTACACTCAATTCCGTCCATTACCGGCATGTTGATATCCATCAATATAAGGTCAAAGTGTTCCTTTTCAATTGACTCCAATACTTGCAGGCCATTTTTCACGGCTTTGATTTCGTATTTCTCGAACATCAAAACATTTTTAGTTAGATTGATTATTACTGAACTATCTTCTGCTACAAGCACTTTTTTTGACTGTGTCATTGATAAAATAATTGATTTGATTGAAAATGATTCTTAAAGGAGGTGTAAAGCTTGCGTAAATATAAATACTCCTTAAAGGTAGTGTCAAAATTGCTTTTTTTTATGTTTTTTTCAAATGACTCTGAGAATTTATACATCTGCAAGGCTCCTAAGGTACCTGAATTACCCTTTAATATATGGAGTTTGCCACCTATTTCTGAGAAATTTTCTGATCTTATTAGTCTTTCTATATCAGAAAGCAGCCTTTCGGACTCGTCAAAAAAATCCTCATATACAAGTTTGATGTTTTCAGCATTATTATATTTCATCAACTGATTGATAACTTTTAAGTCGATAATTTCAAAATTTTCCCAATTAGATGGTTCATCTTGTTGAATAGGTTCATTTTTATGAACCAGTCTATGAATGGTTTCGAGCAGTATTTTTGGTTTTACCGGCTTTGGAATGAAATCATCAAAACCAGTAGAAAGGAAGTAGTCTCTGTCAGTGTTGCTGGCAAATGCTGATACCGCCACTACTGGGGCATTGGAGAGTTGATCTGAAACTATGGTTTTCAATGTATTGATTCCATCGATCAAAGGCATCTGAATATCCATCAAAATCAAATCAAAGGTGCTTTCCTTTAGCTTTTCTATAGCACTTCGACCATTTTCCGCGGACTCGTAGAGGTACATTTGACCGATTATGTTTTCAAACACTCGCCTATTGAGTGCATTATCGTCCACAATCAATACCTTTTTATTTTTCATGCGTTTTGTAATACTTTTGACAAGTATAGTAAGTACGAAGCAAAAATTGGTTTGGAGAAGGGAAATAAATATTTAATCGTAATAGCCGGTCCGACCGGAGTAGGTAAAACGGAACTTTGTATACAGTTGGCGAAGCGCCTCAATACAGAGATCATTTCAGCAGACAGTAGGCAGTTTTATCAAGAAACAGAATTAGGTACGGCAAAGCCTTCTCGGGAGGAAATGTCAAGAGCAGTTCACCACTTGGTTGATTTCAAATCAATTCAAGACCAATATGACGTAAAAGAATACGAAAATGATGTCTTGAGGCTATTGGATCAAATTTTCCATGTTAATGATACTGTTATTTTAACCGGAGGATCTGGTTTGTATGTAGATGTGGTTTGTAATGGATTGGATGACATGCCTGATATTGCTCCAGATATAAGGGCTTCCATTATTTTGGAATATCAAAAGAATGGATTAAAGTACCTGCAAGATCAGGTGAAACTGCATGATCCACAATATTTTGAAATAGTTGATCAAAAAAATCCCCAAAGACTGATGAGGGCCTTGGAAGTGTGCAGGGGAACAGGTCAAACTTATAGTGCCTTTAGACAAAAGAAAAAAGTCAGTAGGCCCTTTCAGATCATTAAGATTGGTCTTGAAAGAAATCGCGAAGAACTATATGAAAGAATTGACTTGAGAATGGATCAAATGATAGCCAAAGGCTTATTTGAGGAGGCTGAATCATTGTTTCCTTTCCGTCACCTAAACGCGCTGCAGACTGTAGGGTATAGCGAGATTTTTGGGTTTTTGGAAGGTGAATATGACAAAGAAGAAGCAGTTCGACTTCTCAAGAGGAATTCTAGAAGGTATGCCAAGAGACAGCTCACATGGTTCAGAAGGGATCAGGAATATAAGTGGTTCCATCCAGACGACCTTCATGACATAGAAAGTTATATCAAAGAGCTGACGACAATAGCTTGATACGGATTATCTTAATTTGATTTCTTGATGTCCCATCAGTTTTGCCACAAAGCTGTAGGGTTTCTTACTGATAGTATTGTTGTATTGCAAGAGTACGAGCTTAAGGCTACGGTATGGGTTCTGCACGGAATGGACAAATTCATCAGTCTTTTCTTTCTCTAATTTAACTTTTGCATTGTTGAAAATGGTTCTAAGTTGCAGGAGCTGACTCATCTGATTCTCATCAAATTCGCTTTCCAACAAACCGAGTTTTTTCAAAGCCTCCAGAATTTCCTTCTGGAGGTTTATGATTTTCTCTTTTTTAGAGTTAAGACTGATATTTACCGTCAAAAAGAAGAGAATAATGGCAGCACTTAGTGTTGCTATGATTGGTATGAAGCCCATAAAATTAGATGCTTAGTATTTCGATCAACTTAAGGTGATCATCCTTCAAATTCTTGGTTTTGGTGATACAGTCTTCGAAAGAAGTGTAGGTGACTTCTCCATTGACGATGCCTGCCATGCAGTTTTTTTCGCCAGAAAGAATACCCTCCACTGCTGCCATTCCACATCTAGATGCCAATACCCTATCTCTGGCAGTAGGATTTCCACCTCTTTGAATGTGGCCCAAGGTTGTTACTTTAAATTCTTTTTCGGGGTCGTTGATTTTGGTTTTTACTTTTTCCATGATTTCATCTGCCCCACCTTCTTCATCTCCTTCTGCCACTACAATGATAGAAGAAGACTTCGATTTCCTTAAGTTCTTAAGCGATTTGGTGACTTGCTTGAGATCAGTTGCCGTCTCGGGAATCATCACAAACTCAGCTCCACCTCCAATACCGCATTCTAAGGCAATGTATCCAGAATCCCTTCCCATCACTTCCACAAAAAATATCCTGTCATGTGCCGCTGCAGTATCCCTGATTTTATCTATAGCTTCTAATGCAGTATTTACAGCAGTGTCAAAGCCAATAGTGTAATCAGTGCCATAGATATCATTGTCAATAGTACCTGGACAACCTACTGTAGGTATACCAAATTCTTCAAAAAACACTTTGGCACCAGTGAATGTTCCATCTCCGCCAATTACAATCAGACCTTCAATACCAAGGTTAGTCAATTGATCATAGGCTTTTTTTCTACCTTCTTTGGTCCTGAATTCATCACTTCTTGCAGATTTCAACATCGTTCCACCTCTCTGGATAATATTACTCACAGAGTAGGAATGCATTCTTTTGATTTGACCTTTCATCATACCCTCGTATCCGTAGCTGATACCGTAGATTTCGATGTCTTTAAAAATGGCAGTTCTCACCACTGCCCTTATACATGCGTTCATTCCTGGAGCATCTCCGCCGGAAGTTAAAACAGCTATTTTTTTCATGGTTAATAGGCTTTTTCAGCCCCAAAAATACTCATTATTGGAAGCAAATGGCAAGAAAGTCTAATTTCTTTAGGGAGAATTTGGAGGTATAAAAAAATAGTGGCTTGGAGTGCTTGTAAGAGGTTTTTCATATTTCTTTAATATGTATATCCGCTTTCATACCAGTAGAATCTAAATAATAGAATTAACCTGTGATTCCGAACCAATATCGATAAATATCCAATGTCTATTAGTATCCCTTTGCCAAAAAACCCTCGTTTAATTGATTAGTGGCATGATTGCAGATAATCATATTCTTTAATTTAAAAAGGTAAGGCCGTCAGTTGAGGGTTTCAAGGGTTTCAGTTTATTAAAAAATACTGACGGCCTTGGATACTATCAAGCCATTTTGGCTACTCTTTCGCCAAGAAGCATTACAGAGTCAGCAACAATTTCGGTCATGTATTTCTTATTCCCATCCTTATCTTCCCAAGACCGATTGGAAATTTTCCCATCCACAGCTATCTCCGAACCTTTGTCGGTATATTTCTGAATTGTTTCTGCCGATTTATCCCATGCCACCACATTGTGCCATGTCGTTTCTTCTACAGTTTCTCCTTTTTGATTTTTGTAGAAATCCTTGGTTGCCATCCTGAAAGTAGCCTTGATTTTGCCACCATCAAATTCCTTAACCTCTGGTTTGGTACCCAATCTCCCGATCAGCTGTACCCTATTTCTCATACTGCTCATGATTTTTTTAAGTGTTAATTGAAAATAAAACCTCGCTTCTTTTAAAGCTTGTTTTAAATTTCCAAAGACTTTTTAAAAAAGTCCCAAGCTTAATCGGATATATCCGTTTATATCCGATTAATCCAGCTAAATGGGCCAAAATGCCACTTTTGTAGAAGCAGAGTCATTTGTTCCCCTTTTGTGTATTATTACGTAGATTGAGATTTCAAATTAAACTTATCAACGCTATATGAGAAAACTCAACTTATTTGTACTAATGCTATTTCTGGGGATATCAATTTCCTATGCCCAGGAAAAGGCTTCTTCCAAGGAGATTCCTGAAGCACAGGTTTTTACCTCTACCCAATCTGTCACAGTAGGTGGAACGACACATAGTCTCAAGACCCGTGCTGGCACCATGCTGTTGAGAGATGAAAATAATAAACCTATCGCCTTACATGGCTTCACTGCATATTTCAAAGAAGATGGACCTTCCAAAAGGCCAATCATTTTTGCATACAATGGTGGGCCTGGCTCCTCCTCTTATTGGCTACATATGGGTGTAATGGGGCCTAAAAGAATTAAAGTTGAAGATCCTGGATATACTCCTGCCGCTCCTTATGAATTGGTAAACAATGAACACTCTATTTTGGATATTGCCGATGTGGTGATGATGGACCCTATAGGTACGGGCTTAAGTAAGCAAGTAGGGGATGCTGAAGGAAAAGATTTTTGGGGTGTGGATCAGGATATAAGGTCAACAAGCTTGTTTATCATGCAGTTTTTGAAAGAATATGACCGTTTACAGTCACCTAAATATATTTTAGGGGAGAGTTATGGTACACTCAGGAATGCAGGTGTGATGAAGTATCTTTTGGACAAAGGATATGCACTTAATGGTGTAGTTATGGTTTCTTCCGTATTTGATATCAGGTCTTTGGCATTCCCAGTTCAGGAAAGCACATCTTATTTAGTCCACTTCCCTTCTTATGCTGCCACAGCTTGGTATCATGATAAATTGAGTAATAAGGGTGAAGATCTAGAGGGATTTGTAGATGAAGTAAGGAAGTTTACCGAAGAAGAATATATGCCAGCCTTATTTAAAGGTGGTAGACTGACTGATTCAGAAAAGGGTGCGATTGCTTCAAAGATGGAAAAATACACGGGGATTTCATCTGACATTTGGAAGAGAAATAACCTTAGAATGAGGGCGAATGAGTTTTTCAATGAGTTGTTGCGAGAAGAAGGTATGACAGTGGGTAGACTTGACTCGAGATTTAAAGGGATCAACCCCATGCCTCAGAACCAGTTCTCTATCACAGATCCACAAAGTGATGCTATTTCACCTGCTTATACAGCCGGTTTTCTTGATTATTTCCACAGAGACTTGGGAGTAAGTAAAGACCTCACTTACAAAACTTCTGCATATGCTTCTCCAGGGTTTAAATGGGATTGGTCACATAGGGGAAATGAAGGATGGGGAACTCAGATTTCCATCAATACAGCAATAGATATGGCTGATGCAATGAATAAAGATCCAAATCTCAAGGTGTTGATGATGAATGGTTATTATGACTTGGCAACTGTGTTTTATGGTGTTGAGCACACTGTTGACCAAATGAACCTTAGACCAGAAATCAGAGACAACATCATCATGACATATTATGAAGCTGGCCACATGTTTTACACCCACATGCCTTCTTTAGTGAAATTCAAAAAGGACCTTGCAGATTTTATAAAGGACACAAGCAAGTAAAATTTTTAGAATACTGATCTGAATAATTAGCAAAAAGAAAAGCACCGGCAATTTGCCGGTGCTTTGTTGTTAGTGGTTCAAATAAGATTAATCGTCTTTTTTATCTTTCTTTTCTTTGCCCATAGCATCATATTTTTTGGACATTTCGTTGCCGTTATGATCGAATTTGATGGCATAATATACTTGACCATCATCACCCGTCATTTGCCAAGCTTCCTTGATTGTAGCTTCACCGGTCTGTCTATCATTTTTGATAGCATCCTGTACCCGCTGAGGCAGTTTGTCTTTTTCAATTTTAACTTTGTCTTTGTCTTGTTTCTCTTGTCTTTCCTGATCGAAACTTGTTTCGATAGCTGTTGCATTAACAGGGCTTGATATCGCTACCATAGGGGCAGCTGCAAGACCTAAAACGAGAATTCCTGGAAGAAATAATTTGGTTTTCATAATTGTAATTGGTTTAGTTAATAGTATTTATTTGAATTTGAACAGGGAGAATCGACCACCCCGTTTGATCTGAACACTATAAACCAGCAATGGTGCCTAAAATCATAAAAGTATATTTAAACTGTTTTAAAGCACATTTTGAGTTTTCATTGTTTGATTTCAACCAAATTTTTTGATTAAAAGTCAACGGTATGGGGTGAGGTTGACACAGGTTTTTTCCCCATTTTTTTAAAATCTTATTTTTAAGTTCCCTATCAAAAGGGTAGTTTATTCAATATTTTCATGATAGAATGAAAGTTATCTTAGATAATCATTGTGATGAGAATCTGACTAATGATAAATCCTTATAAAAGAGTATATGACCACCTGTGACAATGCCACAAATCAATTGAACAAGGGTTAGTGGTTAAACAGAGACTAATAGATCCAAGTTATTTATTGATGTTGTTTCGAAATCAATGGTTTATTCTACTGGGATGAAAGCTGATATAGTTAATTGTATAAATAAATTTCTGGATATCTTATTTTTAAGAAATTTTATTTTGATACAAGTACATGATATCACAGTGAATTATGCTATATTCGATAGGTTCAAAATTTCAATGCCATGAAATTTCTTGATTCTTTTTCAGCAATGTTGTTTTTAGGATTGTTTGTAATACTACATTCAAGTCATGCTCAGGATCGAATAAAAGAGATAATTGTAACTGATCTTTGGGAAGATTTCACCTATGCTTGGGAGAACATGGATGCTGAAGCCTGCGCTGATTTTTATTTGGAAGATGGGTTAAATGTACCCCCTGAGCTTCCTGAAAATATTGGTAAAAAGGCAATAGAGATTTTTTACAGGGAACTTTTTGAAAGCAATCAAGAAAGTAAATACAGGCATAAAAGCCATTATGTGGAACAACATGGTGAGCTCATGGTGGAGTATGGACAATTTGAAGTGGACTGGCTGCCAAAAACAGGAGAAGCTTGGCAATATAGAGCAAGAACATTGGTTCACTGGGGAAAAGATGAAAGTGGAGCCTGGAAAATTAAAACATTGATTTTTAATCAAATTCCATAAATCTTTATGAAAAAGTGGGTACTGATTTCATGTTTCATTTTTATTGTCGGTGGAGGGGCTGCCCAGACCGCACTATTAGATAGCCTGCAGCAGATAATTTCACAAAATAATTTTGATACTACACATGCGAATGCACTTTTTAGCATGGGGGTAAACCTGGAAAGGTCTGACCTGAAAATGTCCATCAAGACCTACCGAAATCTCTTGGGAATGAGAGAAGATCCTTCTTTTGATAGGGTAAAAGGACAGGCAGCAATCAGGCTGGGTGGTAACTACTCCGCAGTGGGTAATGTGGATAGTGTTGGTTATTATTTTGGATTGGCTGAGACATACTTGACTGCTAGGCCTGATGATCAGAAGTTTGCTTACAATTACCACAACGGTCTGGGCATTCACTATAACAGAATTGGCAATCATGCAGAAGCCTTGATTAATTACCAAAAAGCCGCAGCACTTGATCCCGATATAATTGGTTTGGACAATGTAGCTGGACTGCATCTCAATATGGCCAACCTCTACAGTGGCATGGACGATCAGAAATCAAGAATGGAATCCAGTTATAAAGCTTTGGAGATTTTTGAAAAGACTAAGAATAAGGTAGGGCTGGCTTTTGTCTATAACAGTCTTGGTAATCTGTTTTACAGCTTGAAAGACTATGAGAAATCTGAAAAAAATTATTTGAAATCTCTGGAGTATAGAAAACTCTCAGGTGATAGGAGAGGAGAGGCAGTTATTTTCGGGAATTTAGGAACTGTTTTTACTGATAAAGGAGCATTTGAAGATGCAATAACCTATTTATCCGAGGCTATGGTGATCAATGAAGAACTCGGTTTGAAAGAAAATATAGGGCTGAACTTGATCAATCTGGGTAAGAATTATGAAAAATTGAAAGAATACAGCCTTTCATTACAGTGTTTTCAAAAAGCTAAAGATTTATTAAAAGAAGCTGGAATAGATAAACATGATGCTGTGATTTTGGCTGATATGGGGAAATTACAAAGTATTCTTAATCAGCAAGAAGAAGCCTACCAAAGTCTTCTGGCTGCTACTTCAGTGGCCACTGGTCAAAAAAACCATAGCAATGCCATCACTGCTTACAAAAATCTTAAAGAATACTACCAAGCCCAGGGTAAATTTCAGGAAGCATTGGAAGCGCAAACCAATGAATTTGCACACAGAGACTCATTGGGCATAGGAGGATTGCAAACTCAACTCAAAGAGTTGGAGTCGAAATTTGCCTTGGACATCAAAGAGAATGAAATCAGCTTACTCAAGGCAGAAAAAGAATTGGATAAGGCTGAATTGGCAAAACGTAAAGCCAATCAAAATTTAATTATTGCGGTTTTTGTTTTTTTGATTTTGATTGCGGGAGTTTTGGTTAATAAATTCAGGGTAATAGGGCGAACCAAAAGACTTTTGGAAGTAGAAAAGCTCAGGAACTCTATTGCAAGGGATTTGCATGATGATTTGGGAAGCACCCTATCGAGTATTCAGATTTTGTCTCAGATGGCATTGCAGAAAGAAGACGCTTCTAACAAAACAATCTTTACCAAAATCAATACCCAAACAGCATCAATGATGGATAAATTGGGAGATATTGTGTGGTCGATTCATCCCAACAATGACAATGTAGATCAACTGCTCAACAAGATGCAGGAGTTTGCAGGTGAGATTCTAGAACCCAAAGAAATCGCATATTCTTTTGATATCACAGAAAGGGCCTCCGAAGTGAAATTGGATCCTGAAAGGAGAAGAAGCATATTTCTGATTTTTAAAGAAGCAGTAAACAATGCCGCCAAATATGCTGAAAGTAAGCATCTTCAGATTAGACTCGAAGTCGTTAATGGAGAATTGGTTTTGTTCATCAAGGATGATGGAAAAGGCTTTGATATGAATACAATCAAAAAAGGCAACGGCCTCTTCAATATGCACCAAAGAGCTGAAATGTTGGGGGGTAACATGATCATTCATAGCTTACCCAATTCTGGGACATCAATTCAACTTAGAGCACCTATCACATGATTGGGGGATTTATTTTTAAAATGTAAATGAGGATATTTAGTGGTTGTTCCATCAAATTGTAATTAAGAGGAATTATGGTCGAAATATACTTCGTGAAATAAGGTAGAAATAGTATAGAAATATAGTTGAAATAATGCTGATCAGTGGTAGAGAAAAGATAGAAATATACCGTGTGAAATATGACGGGAATAGGGTGCAAATCCAATTTTAATTGGGTAGGAACAAAGTGACTAAAGTGTAGAATACAATTTCACACATTCCATAGATACCAATAACTCTGCGCCTTTGGCCTATTTTCTTTACATTTCACTAACCTGCCTCACGTGGCAAAGCATATTTAATTTCACATCGGGAAACATATTTCCATTTAGTTCATCACAGGTATTTTTCCATTTAAAGGAAAGAAAACATGTCTACTAAGGTTTTATTATACGAAGATAACGATCTATTAAAGGAAAGCATCGTCAGTTTGGTGAAACTGAATGAAGATATGGAATTGTTGGGAGCATTTGGACACGCCAATGATGTGGAGGAAGATGTGAAGGCCCATATGCCTGATTTGATCTTGATGGATATTGAAATGCCGGGAAGATCAGGTATTGAAGCGACAAAGATTGTCAAGCAACTATACCCATCGACTTTGATTTTGATACTTACTGTTTTTGATGATTCTGAAAATATCCTGAATGCTATCAAAGCTGGGGCTTCCGGGTATTTACTGAAAAAATTCATTTCTACCCGCCTGTTTTCCGCAGTTGAGGAGTTATTGGAAGGTGGAGCACCTATGTCACCAACTGTGGCCAAGTTGGTCATTCAATCTATGCAAAGGACCTCTCAAGTGGTGAATTATGGGCTTACAGAGAGAGAAAAGGATGTCTTGCTTTCACTGAGCAAAGGGAATAGTTTCAAACTGATCGCTGCCGACTGCAAAATCAGTATTGATACCGTCCGTACCCACATCAAGCATATTTACGAAAAGCTTCAGGTACATTGCCAAACAGAGGCAGTTTCTAAGGCGATTAATGAAGGGTTGGTTTAAAGACTTTTGAGGTCTTTTTTGACCTCGACGGTTTTTATCGGGAAACACAAAATGCTAAAGGTTGATTTTTATTAAATAAGACCTTCGGGGTTTTGGAAACCCCAAAGGTCGGGTACTGCAAACCTTTGAAGTCTTTTTGTGACCTCGAAGTTTGAAGAGTAGCAGGCGTTTGAGATTGATTAAAAAAAGATATGAGTAAATACGATTAGATAACTTGTCCCGAGTATCGGGATTAGGGTATTGGTTGAGACCTGCCAGGTCTAATCCCCTGATTAGGGTATTGTGAAGGACTTTTGAAAGCTGTAACTTGTGTAAGTGATTGAAAATAAAGTGTTAAGATGAAAATCAAAGAATGGCTTTCTAGACTCCCCTTGTGGCTGTATGGCTGCATGCTGCTACCTCTGCTAGCTTTTGGGTTGAGCAAACAAGATGCTTCCTATTTTTCTTTTTCAGATATCCCCCGCATCTGGACGGATGAAGCCATGAAGGATTGGGAGCTGCCCAATTCAAATCCGGAATATTCAGCACAGCCAGTATCGGAGGAGTTTTATTATAATCTCCCTGAAAGGGTCATCTACAAGACTTATCCTGTCTACCATCCTGACCATGAACCGGAAGGGTATTGGGAATGGTTGCATGAACAGGAGGCAGAGATTGTATTGGATGAAAGTAAATTGCTGACAGAGGAGGATTATATCAAGGCAGGAGAACTACTTTTTGATTATCCAATTGACACTTTGGGTGCAGTGATCAGTACAAAGCATGTCCGCAATATTGATTTTTACACTGCTACAGAAATGCCCTTGACTCCTGAGGGTATCATGCCATTTGCCCAGTGGGTAGTAGCTGGAAAGGGGAAGGTTTACCTTGGCAATCTCTCTTGTGCCATGTGCCATACCCGCGTGATGGATGATGGTTCACTACTCAAAGGTGCGCAGGGAAACTGGCCTGGTGACAAGGCTTTTGCTTTTGCCTTGGAAACTGACGGTGCTTCTGAAAGGGCTATACAAAATATCACCAGTTTTTTGTTTGCAAGTCCTTTTGCCGAAGGTGACCCCCATGGCAAACTCTTGGCCGCTGGAAAAGAAGCCATCCTGGAAGCTTATAGGGCTGTCCCAGAAGGCGCATTTGGTAGGCAAGGAACCAGTATCCTCTTTCCTCCCCAGGCGCCAAACCTGATAGGGGTCAAGGACAGGAAGTACTTGGATCACGGAGGCCTAGGACAACATCGGAACATTGAGGACATGATGCGGTATATTTCCATGAACCAGGCTTTGGATTTCCTGAATTTCTATGGTGATTACAATCCAATTGGTTTGACCAAAGAAAGGCTCAATAGCGGAGAACCTATTTTTTTTCCAGGTACTTATGACCGGCACTCAGATGCCCAGCTATATGCTTTAGCCAAATATATTTATTCACTCAGTCCACCTAAAAACCCGAATAAACCATCTGAATTGAGCGAAAGCGGTAAAATCATTTTTGCCGAGCAAGGTTGTGTAACCTGTCACACCCCACCGCTTTTTACCAACAATAAACTGACTCCCACGGATGGGTTTGAGGTGCCTGATGCACATTATGACAAGTATGATATCTTCGGTATTTCTGTGGGTACAGATCCGGGATACACCATGAAGACCAGAAGAGGGACGGGTTATTACAAAGTACCTTCTTTATTGGGTTTATGGTACAGAGGACCATTCCTGCATGATGCTTCCTTAGCCAATTTGGAGGACTTGTTTGATTCGGCAAGATTGAAAGATGATTATGTACCTACAGCCTTCAAGCCCCATGATGTGAAGACCAAGGCGGTCAAGGGACATGAATTTGGGATGGAGTTGAATGAAATGGACAAGAAGGCGTTGATTGCTTATTTGTTGACGCTTTAAACATTGATATTGATGGATATTGGATATTTAGATATTGTTGTAGCCCCGTGGGGATCGTTGCGTAAATGTTGCGTTCGTCGCGAGAACTTTAATTACTTAAGTGGGAAAATTGACTTTAGAAGTCGTTTGTTAATTTTAACGCTAATATTCTTTTTGATAGTACCGTTTCTACTTTCTGCACAATCTTTCAAGCCAGAAAATCCCATCCAATTCAAAATCAAAAACGCAGGGATTACTGTGGATGGATTGATCTCAGACTGGGAAGTAATGGTTGATTTTGATCCAAAGAAGTTGACTCAATCGAGTATTCGAGGAAAAGCAAACCCAGAGAGTATCCAAACTGGAATCAAGTTAAGGGACAAGCACCTACATGGACGAGAGTATTTTCATATCGAAAAATTTTCTTTCATCAGTTTGGAATCAAAGTCTTTTCGGTCTAAAGGGAAAAATGCTTTTATTGGGATTTTTGAGTTGCAGATCAGGGGTGTGAAAAGAGAAATTGAAATCCCATTTACTTTATCCCAAACAGGAAAACAGCAGATGTTTAAAGGTGAGTTCACAATTGATCGCTTGGATTATGGGTTGGGGGAGAAGAGTTTGGTGCTTTCGGATGAAGTGAGGGTGGTGGTGGAATTTTAGGTTTTTTGTTTCACGCAACGACCGCTACGGAATTACGCAACGGGCGCAACGAAGTTGAAAATGTGACTCGTTGCGTCCGTTGCGTTTATCTTTGCGTTCGTTGCGAGAAAAATTTAATCGTTTAAATATTCGGATAAACTATTACACCAAATTGGTTAATTGGTTTATGATTTGTTTTTTTAATGAATATCAAACACTCATAATTATGTCAGAAAATGAAATCGCTAAGGTAATTTTAGATAAGGCTTTTGAAATTCATAGAAACTTGGGACCAGGATTACTAGAGTCTGTTTATGAAAAAGCTTTAGAGTATGAATTGATTCAGGCTGGTGTTTTCGTAGTATCCCAAGTGCCGGTTCCATTAATTTACAAAGAAATAAAGTTTGAAGCAGGGTTTCGTTTAGATTTGCTGGTAGAAAATAAAGTCATCATAGAAGTCAAAGCCAATGATGGCTTAGCCCCTGTCCACTTTGCTCAAACTTTGACCTATTTGAAACTTTCAGCTAAGAAGCTGGGATTGCTGTTAAATTTTAATGTAAAATACCTGAAAGATGGGATTCATAGGTTAGCCAATAACCTATAGTTTATTGGTTCAACTAAACCCTGCATTTTAATTTCTTTTGAAACTGGAAAAGAGTTCACGTAACGATCATCATGGAATTACGCAAAGTGCGAAACGAAGTTGAAAATGTGACTCGTTGCGTCCTCTGCGTTTATCTTTGCGTCCGTTGCGAGAAACAAAAAAGCTCAAGCAGTAGAATCCTCGATTGGAATGATTTTATCCAGTTCATTTATTTTTTGGTATTGTTCTTCCTCAAGATCATAATCATTCTGTAACCTTAGCCTAAACTTGGGGCTCGTTCCGAAGAACTTGCTTAATCGTTTGAGGAATAAATGTCTCTTTGGCCAATCTGTAAGCAGAAATTTCTAGAGGAATTAGAAACTCTTCTATTAAAATCTCTCCTTGATGCATGTTTTTAAGCCTATTCATTTTTTTATTACTAACAAAATTCATCAATTATATTCAATTTATAAAACTCGGTTTATCACATGATTGGGGTATTTTTGATTGCTATTTAATTGACTAGTTTTAGGGGGTTAAACTTGTTTTAACCCTTTAATTTTGAGGTCTTTTAAATACTTGATGATGAAAAATAAGTTTTTAATACTCTACCTGGTTTTGCAGGGATTTTGTTCCTTAAGCAAAGCCCAAGATAATCCTTTACTCTTGGAATGGAGTATTGGCGAAATGGCTGTTTTTTACAGTCAGGATCAGGAAGTTTCTGCCCAGTTTTCAGGTGAAATCTGTTATGAAGCCAACAGTTTTTTCAAAAGAACCTTAGAGGACTTGGAAGTTGAATTCAAGATCTATGTGCTTTCTAAGGAGGATTGGTCACATTACACTGACCCAAATTTGATTTATGGAATGCCTCACTTTATTCCTAACGAAAAAAGATTAGTAGTTGCTGCAGAGGATAATACATTTTGGAGGATTCAGCTTCCTGACTTTTCTTCATTATCCTCACCTTACAAGGAGCTTTTCCCAATGACTTATAGTCTAAATGATGAAGTAAGTAGCAGGTACTTTTTTGATTTATTGCCTGTCCACGAACTCGGGCATGCATGGGCTTCAAAAGCAGGCCTTAATACCCAAAGAAACTGGCTTTCAGAGATACTGTGTAACCTGATGCTACATACTTTTATTGCGGAAGAAAAAGGAGAATTCCTTGGGGCTTTAGAACTTTTACCCATGTATTGGTCCAAAGAAGACCAATCCAATTATACCTTCAGATCCCTTGAACAGTTTCAAGATAATTATTGGGAAATAGGAACGCAGTCTCCTCGGAATTATGCATGGTATCAGTACAGGTTTCATGATGCTGCTAGGAAGCTTTATAATGAAGGTGGGGCAGATGTATTAATCAATCTTTGGTTGTTTCTTTTGAATAACCAAGAGACTTTGGACGATGATGCATTGTTGTCCGGATTACGTGATGATGTGCATCCTTTTTTTGAAAGCTTATTGAAGAAATGGTAATCGAATTTTAGAGATAATGATTCAGTTTGAAAACTTTATCAATGAATTAGGAAATTTGCAATTGCCTTAATAAAAACTATTGGTTTTATGAATTTTGAGCAAGTTAAAACTTATTGGTTGATTTTAATCCTTTTGATTTCCTGCACTAGCCATGTAGAGCTAAGTCATGAAGATCTGGTTGCCAAAGTACTGAGGGAAGCTCCGCTTATTGATGGACACAATGATTTATTGATCCATTATGTCTGGTGTAAAGCATGTCCGAGAGAGTTGGATGACTATAAATTAGATACCATTTCGGATGGCCATATTGATATTCCCCGACTTCGAAAAGGAGGTGTGGGGGCACTGCTGACCAATATTTTTGGTAGAGGCAAAGAGATGAATGAATATCTGCAAGGTTGGGATTTGATCTATAGAATAGAGAAGAAGTATGCTGCTGATTTCAAAGTAGCAGTTACTTCTTCTGAAGTCAGGCAGGTGATGAAAAGTGGCAAGATTGCCATCATTCCATCCATGGAGCATACCTATGAATTGGTGGATGATCTGGGGAGATTGAGGATATTATACCGATTGGGTTTACGCTCTGTGATTTTGGCTTATAACAACAATAACATTGCGGATGGGGCTTTCGATGAACCCATTCATGATGGTCTGAGCGATTATGGGAAAGAGTTGGTATTGGAAATGAACCGCCTCGGTATCATGATCGACCTTTCCCATATTACAGAAAAAGGAATGCTGGATGTACTGGAAATCACGAGGGCTCCAGTCATATTCAGCCATGCCAATGCAAGAGCCCTTACCGATACTGAAAGAAATGCCTCAGATCAGGTACTTTTGAAATTGAAGGAAAACGGAGGATTGATTATGTTGACACCGGTCAACTATTTTACTACCCAGGAAGCCCATGATTATTTTTTGGTGAAGCTCGATAGCATTGGAAAGGCCTTTCAAGAAAAATACTCTAATCCTGACCAGATGTCTGACGAAGAGATTGAATTAGCTGATGCTGAATGGGATGCTTGGGAAGCAGCCAATCCACATCCTAAAGTAACGGTCAAGGATTTTGTTGATCATTTTGATTATGTGAAAAATATGATCGGTGTAGATCATATAGGTATTGGAAGTGATTTTGATGGCATGAGTTATTTGATTGAGGGGATAGAGGATGCCAGTACATTTCCGAATATCCTTTTGGAGTTGGCCAATAGAGGTTGGACAGAAAAGGAGCTGAAAAAGGTAACCCAAGAGAATTTTTTAAGGATCTTTGAAGCAGTGGAACAAAAGTCCGCTGAACTACAGAAAATTGAAGGGCCTAGAATTGCTAAAGTGACATCTGAAAAAATGCAAAGGGTACCTTAAATTACGGATTAAATTAATCATTCATTCACAGTTCTTCTTATGGCTTTTCCAGGTCTCGCGTCTAACACCAAATCCCCATTTTCAATGATCAATTCACCATTCACAAGTACGAATTTCATTCCAACAGCAGGCAATTGAGGCTCTGTGAAAGTTGCCTTATCCTGTACAGTTTTTTCATCGAAAATTATGATATCAGCATCCATTCCGGTTTGGATTCGTCCCTTGTATTTCATCTGATCTACAGATTGCTCTAAAATCTTTGCTGGATACAAGGAGGATTTGGCAATTGCTTCCATCATACTCAAGACCCCTCTTTCTCTTACATAGTGACTCAACAACCTGGTGTAAGTGCCGGCACTTCTCGGATGTGCGAAGGCATTTTCATTTAAGGGCCATATGTTATCATCAAAATAGTCGTCTGTCTCAATATCTACCCAAGGCATAGCATCCGAAGCAATTACTCCTCCAGGAAACAAAACAGATTCATCCAAAATAGACTCGTCTCTCGGCATATACAAAAACCTGAAAACCACAACAGAACCAGGTTTTTCATTTCTGACTTTTTGAAATTCATCCTCAGTTAAGGGCTTTCCATTTAATTCAATCTGCTCAGCCTTGATATCTTTTTTTTCTCTTGCCTCTTCGTTGAAAAGAGCAGCACCTATTGTTGTGCTCGAAGCTCCATATGTATAACTTTCAGTGGTAATAGGAAGTCCTGAGTTTTGGGCGCTTATGATCATGCTTTTTGTCGTTTTCACATCTCTCAAACTACTACTGTTTAGATGGCAGATATGGCTCTGACTACCAGTAGCAGCAGAAAATGCAATGATTTGCCCAACATATTCCGCAGCAGATTTGGGATCATTAGGGAAATCTCCGCTGATATGTGTAAATGTTGGGACACCATAATCAGACGCCAATTGATGAACGGCCAAAAGCTCCTTGAATCCACCACCTGGAGCATAACCAGCATTGATTCCAATACCAATTGAGCCTTGTTTAATCCCTTCTTCTTCTATCAGTCGGATAATATTTTCTATTTGGGATGGACTTGCAGCATCTCTTACCCAGCTTCTTAATGAAAATGCTTCCTGAAACCATTTCAAATTTGGCTCCATAGGTATATCTTCTAAAGTTTCAATTCTTGCAAAAGTCCATGCGGCTGCTGTTCCATAGTTTAGTATTCTTCCTTGCTCTTCCATTTGTTTGTACCACGGATCCACGGGCAAGATGCCGGACTCTAACTCAAGGGCAGTAGTTACTCCATCAAAAGCCTGCATTCGATCAGCTGTTAAAGTTTGCCCATGAGCATGGAGATCAATAAAGCCGGGTGCTACCACCAGCCCTTCCGCATCGATTGTTTTTAATCCTTCTATTGTGCTTTCTGTAATGATTTTAATTGACCCATTTTTGATTCCTATATTTCTTATTCCATCTAGCTCAGTTTCCGGATCAATAACTCTCCCATTTAAAATTACAACATCAAAATCATTATGATTTTCTCCTTTTGGTGTACAATAGCCAAATATCAATAGGAGGGAAAATAAAATAAGTACGTGGTTTGGGAAGTGGATTTTCATGGGAAAAAAGGTTAAGTTATATCAATCATTAGGGATATTAAGTACTGCTCTGGAATTGATGGTTTCAATACTTATATTTTTCCGACATTAAAATAATAAATATTTCGATAAATAACTGAAAAATTTTAAGAATTAACCTGATGGAATAATTCACCTCACATCATTAGGGTATTGGTAGCCAAGTGAATTTTTTGGTCACAAATGGCGTAGTGGCGACATCTTCCTATGCCAGAGATGAAGCTTCTGTCAAGCGGGAAAAAGAGGTTGAAGCATTGTTCAAACAAGCTTTTCCCGGACGTGAAATTGTGTTCGTTGATGCCATGCCGCTGAATTGGCAGGGTGGAGGCATTCATTGCAGTACACAACAGGAACCCAAAAGGAGAGGGTTGAAGTAAAGCAGGGCTTACATCATGCTTTCTTGAAAAACTATTTTTGAAAAATGCTTTTTGTAAAAACTATTTTGTAAATTTGCTTTATGTATAAACTATTTTATGGAAGTACTGATCAAAAAGTCTGAAAGGAAAGCAAAGTCTGTCAAGGAAAAGCAAAAGAGGTATTTGTACCATCAAATTGATTGGACCCAAAGTTTGATTTTGATCTTGGGTTACCGAGGTTCAGGGAAAACCACCCTTTTACTGCAATATTTGTCAACTTCCGATAAGAAAGGTATTTACCTTAGCCTTGATGATTTTTATTTCGAAACGCATAGATTGGTAGCGTTTGTGAATGAACTCTATGAATTAGGATATCGGCTATTTCTTTTGGATGAAGTCCATAGGTATGCATTTTGGTCAAAAGATCTCAAACAGCTATACGATGATTATGATGATATTCAAGTCATTGCGACAGGATCCTCTATCCTTGATATTTCCAGAGGTAATGCTGATCTTTCAAGAAGGGCATCTGTTTATCATTTACATGGTCTTTCTTTTAGAGAGTATCTGAATTTTCAGTACCGAACAGATCTTTCAAGCTTTACTTTGGATGATATTTTGACCAAGCACCATGCTCTGGCTCCTGAACTGTTGGATAATATACCTGTCCAGTCCTATTTTCAGGATTATTTGAAATTTGGTTATTTCCCTTTCTTTCTGGAATCCAAAATCGGGTATTCACAAAAACTTCAGGAGACAATCCAACTGGTGATTGATACGGATATTGCTCCTTTTGAAGAATTGCAGCACAGTACAGTTCGGACTTTAAAAAAGCTACTAGTTGTCCTAAGTGAAAGTGTTCCGTTTACACCCAATATCAACAAGTTGGCAGAAAAATTAGAAACTCCTCGAAATACTATATTGAGATTGTTGGACATTTTGGATCAAGCCCAAATCCTTAAGCTGCTTAGGTCTGCTACAAAAGGAATCAGCTATCTTCAGAAGCCCGATAAAATATACCTTCAAAACCCCAACTTTATTCATCTCTTTTCGCCAACTATGGCTAATGTGGGAAATGTCCGTGAAACTTTTTTTATTAACCAACTGAGTGCTGTCCATAAAGTGACAAGTCCAAAATATGGGGACTTCATGGTGGATGATGCTTATGTATTTGAGGTAGGGGGAGGCAGCAAAACCACCGACCAGATCCAAGGGATCCCCAACGCTTACCTTGCCCTTGATATCGAAAGTGGAAATGGCAAAAGAATCCCTTTATGGCTATTTGGAATGCTGTACTGATTGTGAGTTCTAAACAGACGTTCAATAGAAGGTTTTAATGAATGAAAAATCATTCATTAAAACCAATTTAATACATTAATGAATGATATATCACTCAAATTGTTTTTATTGATTTGAATAAAATTTATATATTTGTATGAAAAATAAGTCATAATAGCTAAATTAATATTATAATGAATGACTTTTCATACATATCATATATAAGTGATGGAGCGCTTCTCAAAAAAATAGGGGGCTTTGTCAAATCCCGCAGGATTGAGCAAAACCTCACGCAAGACGAGGTGGCAGAGCGGGCTGCGATCAGTCGGTCTACGCTTAGTTTACTGGAAAGGGGTGAGAATATTGCCCTGACCAATCTATTGAAAGTTTTGCGGGTATTGGATGCACTGTATGTGTTGGAGCATTTTCAAGAGGTTAAGCCTATAAGTCCTATGCAGCTCGCCAAAGAAGACGAAGTGAAATGGAAAAGGGCTTCCAAAAGCAAAAAGTCTTCACCAAAAGATGATCTGGGATGGTAAGGACGGCATTTGTCAAGCTCTGGGGTCAGCGCATAGGTGCGGTGGTATGGGATGAAAGTCAGGAGTTGGCTTTTTTCGAATACGACCGAAGGTTTGCCTCAGGGAAACTGGATATCTCCCCTGTTCGGATGCCGCTGGGAACTCGCATTTACAGCTTCCCGGAATTGAGGAGAAATGCAACATTCAAAGGTCTTCCTGGCTTGTTGGCGGATTCCTTACCTGATCGCTATGGGAATGAATTGATTAATGGCTGGCTTGCCCGCAATGGTAGGCCAGAAAACTCCTTGAATCCTGTAGAATTACTTTGTTTCATCGGAAATAGAGGCTTGGGTGCTTTGGAGTTTGAGCCTTCTACGCTGCCGGCTCAAGAGCAAGGGCAATTATTGGAGCTATCGAGTCTGATCGAAACTACCAAAAAGTTGTTGGAGAGTAGGGAGCAATTTGAAATGCACACAGACCAAGGTATGCGAGATGTCATGCTGAATGTATTGAAGATGGGGACTTCAGCAGGAGGGGCAAGACCAAAAGCCATCATCGCGTACAATGAATCCACAGGGATGATCCGCTCTGGACAGACTTTGCAGGAGGCTGGGTTTGAACACTGGTTGATCAAGTTTGACGGGGTCAATGACACGCAGTTTGGAGAGACATTTGGTTATGGACGAGTGGAGATGGCCTACTATGCCATGGCGATAGATGCGGGTATTGAAATGGCTCAAAGTAGGCTGATTGAAGAAGAGGGCAGGGCGCATTTTATGACCAAGCGCTTTGATAGAGTGAATGGAACGGATAAGCTTCATATGCAGACTTTTTGTGCTTTGCAGCATTTTGATTTCAATAATGTGAGTAGCTACAGCTATGAGCAGTTGTTTCAGACCATGCGTCAACTGAGACTTACGTACGCCGAAGCAGAGCAGCTGTTCCGCAGGATGGTATTTAATGTATTGGCCCGCAACTGTGATGACCATACCAAGAACTTTGCTTTTCTGATGGATCAGGAGGGAAAATGGAGTCTTTCTCCTGCCTATGATATTTGCCATGCGTATAGACCAGATAGTGTTTGGGTCAGTCAGCATTGCTTGAGCATCAATGGCAAAAGGAAAGATTTTGTGATGGATGATTTTTTGACCATTGCCAAGCAAAACTCCATCCGAAACCCTCAAGGCATTATCCAAGGAGTGCAGGAGATTGTTTCCAATTGGATAGAGTATGCCGGAAAGTATAAGGTGAATGCAAAGCTTGCTGAGGCGATTGCTGCTACTTTGGTGAAATTGGTGTAGGGGCTGCTTTTTGATTAATTTTTCTACTTCTCAAAACTTCACACATCACATCATTGGGGTATTGTTAGCTATTGGAATTTCAGGGAAATTTATGGGTGATATTTCACGCGACGATCACGAAGGATATTACGTAACGGGATTTTATTAAATTCATAGTGTTCGCTGTGTGAATCCAACTACTTGGAAATCATGGTCACAAATCAATTAATTTCTTAAATAAATCTAAAAAACAAATTATATCCATGAAGACGCTTCTTTTTCCCCCCTTTCTGGTATTGATAAGCCTTCAAAGTTTTTCTCAGGATTTTTCCGACCTGAGATATTATGAAGCTGGTAATATCAATCTCTTCTATTCGCATGAAACAGAAGATAATCCTTTGTTTTTAGGTGTATTGACCAATGATGCAAATAGGTTCTATTCTAAAACTCTGGGAGAAAAGGAGTTGAAAGTAAATTTGCTTGTCCTAAACAAGGACGATTGGGGGATATATACCAGTAAGCAGTTGATTTATGGAATGCCCCATTGGCGTCGTACAGACAATGCTATCATCGTGTCTTCTGATGATAATTTTTTTTGGGCTGCCCATTTGCCAAATCCCAATACGCTACAATCTCCTGACAAGGAGTTATTTGAAGAAACATATGGAACGGAAAATGGAGGAATGAGTGCCAGGTTTTTTTTCGATCTGGGCACTATCCATGAATTGTTTCATCTATGGCTTTTTAATGGTCAAAGAGAATCGCAGCGGATATGGCTGGAAGAAATATTTTGTAACCTGGCTGCTTTCGCCTATACACAAACAGAAAGACCCGAGTGGGTAAGTGGGTTAAAAGTATTGGCCGATTACCAGGTTGCGAATGATAAAGCTCCCCATCAATATAGGAGTTTGGAGACTTTTGAAGAGAATAGAATGAAAATTGTAATGGAAGCTCCCCAAAATTACGGTTGGTACCAATTCCGATTCATTCAGGCGGCTAGTCAGCTATATGATGAAGCTGGGGTAGAGGTTATGAAGAAACTTTGGGATTTTCTTGGGGAATACCAAGAGAAACTGTTTGAAGATGAACTGAAAAATAAACTTACCTCAGAAGTTCATCCCTATTTCAAAGTTTTGATGGAAGAGTGGTGATAATAGTTGATTCTATTAATTAGGAGCTAATGTTAGTATATTTTTAAAAATCGAGTCACATCATTAGGGTATTGTAGGCAACTTGAAATTGAGGGAAATTTAGGGGTATGGTTTCACGCAACGGACGCAAAGATAAAAACGCAACGGGCGCAACGGGATTGTTTTATAATCGCCGCGTTCTCTGCGCTTTTCTTTGCTCACGCTGTGTGAAACAAAAATCATCAAACCATGAAAAACTCAATAATCTTTGTCTTTTTGATAGTAATCATTGCCTCCTGCAAGCAAGAACAAAGGGATCCTGCAATTTTTTACTATCCTGCTGAATGGGAACCGCAGGAGGCTATGTTAATGGGTTGGACGGAAAGGCAACCGGAGTTTTTTCCATTGGCTGTAGATCTAGCACGCGCACTTGAAGGTTCTACATCAGTCATTTTTGTATCAGATACCAGTGAAAATCCTGTGGTTTTCAAAGAATACCTATTGGAAAATGGCTTAGATACTGCAGCATATACTTTTATATCTTTACCCGTATGGCAAGCTGTGGCACTAAGAGACGTTGGCCCGGTGTATCTGGTCAATGGGCTGGGGGACACAAAAGCAGTGGACTATAGGTGGTCATTTCAGGATTTTTTCGAACGGTTTTTAATCGAGAAAGGTGTGGATCCGGACACAGCTAAGGCCGATGCTTCATTTTTCAACAGAAATCAAAAAACGGACAGTTTGATAGCTGCAAGAGAGGGACTAGAGGTGCTTGTCTCTCCTTTGAATTTAGATGGTGGTGCAATAGAGGTGAATGGGAAAGGAAGTATTTTGTTGAATGAGGATTGGATGTTTAAGGTTAATCCGGAATTGTCCAAACTCAGCATTGAAGAGGAACTCAAGCGTACTTTAGGGGTCCATCATTTTATTTGGGTAGGAAAAGGTTTGGTCGAAGATAGTGATCCAACGGAATTCATTGTTCCTGGATATGTTGCCATTGGTACCGCCGGTCATACCGATGAATATATCCGATTTGCCAATGCGAATACCATTTTGCTGGCTTGGGTGGATGAAGAAGAAAAAGATGTACATCCTGTTCATGCTGAAAACTACCGAAGGCTACAGGAAACGTATGATATTTTGGTCAAAGCAAAAGATCAGGATGGAAAACCATTCAAGATCATCAAAGTTCCTTTACCGGATCTGCGGTACAGGCCTAATATTGTTGTAGAGGGCTGGGCAATAAGTGATTCGACTATTGGGAACAAGTATTTTCTCCCCCACCAAAAGGTGGCATTAGGAGATACCCTGCAATACCTTTCTGCTTCCTCTTACCTCAATTTTTTGATTTCCAATGATAAGGTGCTCTTGCCAACTTATTTGGCAGTTGGTAGCTCTACAGAAAAAGAAGGACGCGTCAAAGAGATTTTTTCAAGTTTATACCCTGATAAACAATTGGTCTGGATAGATGCTACAGTTTATAACTGGGGAGGTGGAGGAATACATTGCTATACCAAACAGGTACCTAAAGCTAATTGAGAATCAAAGTTTTTAATGAATTGATAAAAACCATAAAATATTAATAAAATGAACACAAAATTTACATTTCTTATTTTTGGGCTATTGCTAATCATAAAACCTTCACTCGCTCAAAACCCCTTACTTGAAACCTTCAACACCCCTCACGGGATCATTCCTTTGGAAAAGGTTGAGACTGAGCATATTTTACCTGCCTTTAATGTTGCCTTGGAAGAAGACAGGAAGCAGGTACAGGCCATTATTGATAACTCAGAGACCGCCACATTCAACAATACCATCGCCGCATATGCAAAGATTGGGAGAAATACAGGCATGATATCAGGCTATGCAAATGCAATGGCTGCTGTCAATGGCAATCCCGAAATATATCAGACGGTAGGCATGGTCAGCCACCTAAGCAGCGCCTTTTCTAATGAATTGCTTTTCAATGAAAAACTTTTCGAGAGGGTAAAGGAGGTTTATCTACAAAAGGAAAGCTTGTCATTGACTCCGGAGGAACTGACCCTGCTGGAGAACTATTACCGCTGGTTTGCCCGAAATGGCAATGATCTTTCAGAAAAAGAAAAAGAGCGTCTGAAAGAGATAAGAAGTCGTTTGACTGAACTGAGCACCATTTTTGGTCAGAATGCTATACAGGATAGGGACCGTACATTTTTCCACCTTACACAGGAAGAAGACCTGGCCGGACTGCCCGAAAGGGTAATCACTTCAGCTGCAGAATATGCCAAGAGTAAAAATACAGATGGATGGGCTTTCCCAATTTCAGGCCCTTCAACAGGAGACTTCATGAGGTACGCAGATAATAGAGCATCAAGAGAAAAGCTTTTGAAGTTATCGTGGCAAATCGGAAATAATCCCAATGAATTCAATAATCTTGAAATTGCCAAAGAGCTATTGAACCTTCGTCTTGAAATGGCGCAACTGCTAGGTTACAATTCTTTTGCCGAATATGTGCTTGAAGAAAGTATGGCAGAAACACCCGAGCAAGTAATGACTTTTCTTGACACATTCAAGGACAAGGTAAAACCAATAGCAGAAAAGGAAATAGAAAATCTGCATGCATTTGCCATTTCTCAAGGCTTTAATGATGTGATTCGACATTGGGATTTTGCTTATTTCAACAGGAAATACAGGGAGGGGATTTTTGAATTTAACACCGACGAGGTTAAGCCTTGGTTGCCTGTTGGACATGCCATCGAGGAAACTTTTTCTATGGTATCTGAAATGTGGGGACTCGAGTTCAGGGAAAACCAAAGCTTGCCAAAAATGCACCCCCAAATGCTTCCTTACGAGGTTTTTGACGCAAATGGTGATGTAAAAGCGGTATTATATCTTGACCTTTATGAGAGAGCAGGAAAAGTAGGTGGAGCATTTGCCGGCGCGATTCGGGCACAGAATAAAGAAAGCGGGCATAATGAAATACCTTTGATTGGCCTGGTGTGTAACTTCAGAAATCCTTCCATAGATAATGAGGCATTTTTAAGTTTAAGCGAACTCAGTACTTTTCTGCATGAATTGGGACATGCCTTGCATTATATATTGTCAGATGTAACCTATAGAAATCTATCTGGTACAAACTTAAAGTATAGTGATTTTGTAGAGGTTCCATCCATGTTGCTGGAAAAGTGGGCTTATGAACCGGATTTTCTTATCAGGGTGGGCAGGCATTACCAAACAGGTGAAGCGCTGCCACAAGAAATGATTGATAAAATCATACGCAATGAAAAGGAAGGCAGGGCACTTTCAGAAATGCGGTTAACCATTGCTGATGCTGCCCTCGATATTGCCCTTCACGATATGCGTATGCCTTTTGAAGGTGATCTTTGCGGTTGGGAAAGGGACTTTACCCAAAACTATTCCTTGTTTCCTTCGGTAGAAGACGCATGCTATATTCCATCATTTCGTCACATATTTTCCAATGGGTATGCTTCCGGTTATTACACCTATACTTGGTCAGACATGATGTCTTGGGATATTTTCAATGAGTTTAGAAAAAATGGCATTTTCGATCCAGCCACAGCCAAAAGACTGGAAAAGGAGATATTGTCGAAAGGCGGTACTGTTCATCCAGGGGAGTTATTCAAAAACTTTATGGGTAGGGATATGAGTATAAATGCATTTTTGGAGAGTTTCGACAATGAATAAATTAGTTTATATGAAAAATATTGTGACACTTTCGGTATTATGGTTTATTCTTGTTGGAGGCCAATCATTCGGGCAAAATCCACTGTTGGAACCCTACGAAACACCCCACGGCATCATCCCTTTTGAAGAGGTAGATTTGGAGCATATTCTTCCTGCATTTAATGCTGTCCTTGAAGAAGCAAGGGAAGAAATACAAAAATTAATTGACAACCCACAACCTGCCACTTTTGAAAATACAATCCATGCATTTGAAAGATTAGGCCAAAAAAGATTTTTAATTGCGAGGTATGTCAGTTTGATGGGACATACCTACAGTAATCCTGAACTGAACTCCATAGTGTCAGAGGTAAATCAGCTTAATGCAGCCTATTTTAATGAAGTACTCTTGAATACGAAACTTTTTGAACGGGTGAAAGCTGTGTATTTGCAGAGAGATGACTTAAACTTATCTCAAGAAGAAAAGACCCTGTTGGAAAATAACTACAGTTCTTTTGCACGTAGTGGTAACGACCTTCCTGATACACAAAAGGGACGACTTAAAGAAATTAGAACCCGACTTTCGGAGTTAAGCGTCATTTTTGGACAAAATGTAACCCAGGACAGGGACCGCGCCTTTTTTCACCTCCTAAACGAGGAAGACCTGACAGGACTGCCGGATGAGGCCATTGAGGCAGCAGCAGAATATGCGGGCAAAAAAGGAGTGGAGGGCTGGGCTTTTTCCTATCATGGAAATCTGGCAGGACAATTTATGACCTACTCAGAAAATAGGGGGCTTAGAGAAAAGCTGTTTCGAGAATCGATGCAGATAGCCAACAATGATAATGAATTTAATAACCTCAACAACGCCAAAGAAATATTGAATCTTCGTTTGGAAATGGCTCAATTGCTGGGTTACGATTCTTATTCACATTATGAACTTGAGGAAACAATGGCGGAAACTCCCAAACAAGTTGAAGATTTTCTCAATCAATATACAGACAAGGTAAAACCTATTGCTGAAAGGGAAATTGAAAGTGTAAGGACTTTTGCTTCTTCATTGGGCTTTGATGATGTCATTCAAGAATGGGATTATAGTTATTTTAGTAAGAAATACAGAATCGGAAAATATGAGTTCAATTCAGATGAAGTAAAACCTTTTTTACCTGTCGATCATGTCGTTAAAGAGAGTTTTACCATGGTCAAAGATATGTGGGGGCTGGATTTAAGGATAAATGATAGGTTGCCCAAATTCCACCCTGATGCAACTTCTTATGAGATTTTCGATGCTAAGGGAAATATTAAAGCGGTGATGTATTTAGACCTTTTCGAAAGAGAAGGCAAAGATGGGGGTGCCCGAATGAGTACAATTCGTTTGCAGCACAAGGAAAATGGAGAAAACGAAATACCTGTGCTGAATTTGTTGTGCAACTTCAGTAATCCCGTCGGTGATGCCGCGGCTTTGCTAAAGCTATATGATTTGGAAACTTTTTTACACGAGCTTGGCCATGGATTGCATGTGATATTGTCTGATGTAACTTATAGAAGTTTGTCAGGTGTCAGCCTAAGGTATTCTGATTTTGTTGAAATGCCTTCTATGTTGTTACAAAAATGGACCTATGAGCCTGACTTTTTAATTAGGGTAGGCAAACACTACCAAACAGGGCAACCCATTCCTCAGGATTTGATTGATAAAATCATTAGCAACCAAAAGGAAGGCAGGGCAATTTCTGCGATGGAATTCATAATTCCCTATGCTGTGCTTGATATAGCCCTGCATAGTATTCAGAATCCCATTGAGGAAAATTTGTGCGATTTGGAAAGTTCTTTTATGCAGGATTATTCCTTTTTGCCTTGGGTGGAGGGGACTTGTTACATTCCTTCATTCAATTCAATTTTTTCTTCTGGATATGCATCAGGGTTCTATACCTACGATTGGTCAGACATGATGTCATGGGATATTTTCAATGAGTTTAGAAAGAACGGGATTTTTGACCCTGCAACTGCCGCAAGACTTGAAAAGGAGATATTGTCGAAAGGCGGTACTGTTCATCCAGGGGAGTTATTCAAAAACTTTATGGGAAGGGATATGAGTATAAATGCATTTTTGGAGAGTTTTGATGATCAATAGAATAGGTTTAAATGAAACACCTAAACTCCCGCTTTTACTTGATTATCACCATCCTGCTTCTGCTATTGGTGTTGTTAGGCTTTGGTCCTAGGTTTTATCTGCGCCCATTTTTTGATCAGCCAAGGCATTTGCAAATGGCGCAATTGCCTATCTATTTAATCCTTCATGGAATGTTGATGACTTTGTGGTACATTTTGCTCCTGGTACAGTCTGCCTTGGTGAATACCAAAAACATCAAACTACACATGAGGCTGGGCTGGGTATTGGGCGTGATTGCCATTCTTGCTGTCATATTTGCAATTCCTGTGATGATGGGCTTTGCGCCAAGGATGCATGCTTTGGGTTTTTTGGATGTCAATAATGCAGAAAGGCTATGGCTTCAGAATGTCATGTGGACGAATGATTTATTGGCTTTGATTACTTTCTCAGGTATGGTGGGTATTGGATTTTTCAATCGGAAAAACAAGAGTTTACACCGTACCATGATGCTTTTTGCTTCCATGGCTTTTACAGGTCCTGCCACAGGCAGATTGTTTGAATGGATGGCTCCTGCACTTTTTATGGAAGGTACGGTGCTGGTATTTGTTTTATTTCCATTGTCCGTTGTGATACACGATTGGGTGAAAGAAAAGAAATTTCCCAAGTATCCCTTATGGGGGCTGTTGGCGCTACTAATGATGATAACCTTGACCTTTCTGTTGCCATCTTTTGAATTTTGGACAGCGCTTTTTAGAAGTCATTTGAGGTGAACAAATTTCGCTTTCAATACTAGCTATCACATGATTAGGGTATTGTGAGCGTGATGAATTTCAGGGAAATTTAGGAAAATGGTTTCACGCACACCTTGTCACGAGCATCGGGAGAGCGCAACGAAAAAAAGAGAATCTTGTCCTCAAAATTGGGAGAGTGCACCTGAATGATATAATTAAATCGTTGCGTCCGTTGCGTTTCCCTTTGCGCTCGCCGCGTGAACCCCAAAACCAAAAACACATGAAAAAACTCTCACTTTTCACTCTCTTAGGATGGATCATTTTTGCTTGCTCCAGTCCATCCCATGATCTTTTGATCACCAATGTCACTGTCATAGACGTAGTCACGGGCGAAGTGCTTCCTAACCGAACAGTCTCCATTGACGGTGATGAAATCACAGCCATTTATACCAAAACCATCAAGCCCCAAGCAGGAACTGAAGTGGTGGGTGGAACAGGGAAATACCTGATCCCAGGGCTGTGGGATATGCATGTGCATAATAACTGGAACTATGAAGATACCAATGACCTCTTAGTAGCCAATGGTGTAGTAGGGGCAAGAGAAATGTGGGGGGATATGGAAATCAGGAAGAAAATGGATGAAGAACGAGCCTCTGGTAAGCCTATTATCGACATCTATTCTGCTGGAGTATTGACCGATGGAGCACCTAAAATTTGGCCAAGTTCTGCTGAGGTAACCACTCTGGAAGAAGCGGAAGCTTTAGTCCGCTGTCAGGTGGCTCAGGGAGCAGATTTTATCAAGGTTTATTCTAGGCTGGACAGTGCTTGCTTTTTTACAATTGGAAAAACAGCCATAGAATTAGGCGTTCCATTTTCAGGCCATGTTCCTGATTCAGTTTCTATTATTGACGCCCTAGCGGCGGGAATGCTTACCTCTGAACACCTGTATGGCTTGCAGGAGTTGGGTTATTCTTTACGTGAATTGAAGGAAGTAGATAATTTATTTGAGGTTGGCAATCGTATTGAGGCATTACAGAAGGGGTTGAAATTTTTTGATTCTTCTGCTATGAAAGAAAAGCTTCAAAAATTGGACTTATCAAAACATTGGTTTTCTCCAACCATGGTTACCAACAGAGGGGTTAGGTCTATGCAGGATAGTGTTTTCACATCAGACCCTAGGATTTCGTATTTGCCTAATTATATAACTGAGGACTGGAAACCAAGAAGGACCATGGGAAGCCAACGAATGATGCCAAGCTTAGAGTTAATGCAGCAATTGTATCAAAATGACTTTCAGATTTTAACTATCCTAATTGAAAGTAAAGCCCAAATCATAGCAGGTACAGATTATCCCAATCCTTGGGCCTTCCCGGGTTTTAGCATGCATGATGAATTGGAAATCTACGTTCAGGCAGGCATGACACCATTACAGGCTCTTCAAACAGCCACGCTCAATCCAGCCAAAGTGATGAATAATGATCGAATTGGAATAATTGAAAAAGGAAAATCGGCAAGTTTGGTCCTTTTGAACAGTAACCCTTTGGATGATATCAATGCTATTCGGGAAATTGAAAGTGTAGTACTTAGAGGAAAAGTGTTTGATCGCAACGCATTGGATGAAATGCTTCAAGAGGCTAAAAATAAAGCAGCATTGCCATCTTTGATGGATTGGTTTCAAACCGTTCAAGATATGTCACAAGCGTTGTTGGCTTTGGAAAACAAATGGGATAGCATGTCAACAAAATATCACTTGTCTGGTTTGGAATTTTTGATCAATTACGCTAGCTATAATCTTTTAGGGGAAAATGATTTGGATCAAGCAATGGAAATTTTTGCTTTAAATACGCGCATGCATCCATATAGCCAAAATGTATGGGATAGCTATGCAGAAGGCTTTTTGATGCAAGGGGATACCGCCAATGCTATCCAATACTACCAAAAAGCATTAGATATCTATCCCTGTAATCAGGTAATTGAGAAGCGATTGCAGGCATTGAAGCCTTAACTTCAACAACTTTCCAAAGTTTTGAACTTTGGAAAAGTTTAACCCTAAACCTATACACTATGGAAACACTTGCCCCTTTGTCACCATCCAGAAGAATCGACTTGGTAGATTCCTTGAGAGGATTTGCCATTTTTGGTATTCTCTTGGTCAACATGTCTGCCTTTTTCAAACCAAGCGTAGAATTCATCATGTTGCCTTCTTTTGGAAACAGCACTGTTGAGATACTTTCCAATGGTTTTATTTACTTCTTTTTTACTGGAAAATTCTTCGTCTTGTTTTCGCTCTTATTTGGTTTTGGGTTCTATGTGTTCTTACATAAAGACAAAGAGGTAAGCAAACAGAATATCAGTTTGTTTCGGAAGAGGCTTTTCTGGCTTTTGATCATAGCCATATTACATATTGCATTGATTTGGGAAGGGGATATTCTATTTTACTATGCACTCTTTGGATTTTTATTGATCCTGTTCAGAAAGTCTTCTACCAAGAAAATCATCATCTGGATGCTTGTGTTTTTATTGATCCCAATTGTTTTTGTCGGCTTAATTAGCATGATGCCCCAAATTTTAGCTTCCAACCCCGAAGCATTGCAGGCAATGGAGAAAGGCAGTATGGAGCAATTGGCAGCTACTCAAGATTTAGTCCAAAGAGCATATCAAGCATATAATTCCGGATCTTACAGCGAAGTTATTCGGATGAACATCGAGCAATGGCTTTTCCTATTATCGGGGATTATTATTTTCTATCCCACCTGTATGGTGATGTTCTTGATGGGTTTATTGATAGGTAGAAGTGGCTTTTTTGCCCGAACCAATGAGTATGAACAACAACTCAAGAAAGTCTTTTGGGTATCCTTGCCTTTTGGAATTTTGTTAAACTTAGGTCTATTACTTGCTCTCTCCAATGCCAATCCGGCTTCTTTGGATTTTTGGGCATTTATAGGAAGGGCCACGGGGATTCTAGGTGGCATAGTGATGATGTTTACCTATGTTTCAGGCTTTATTTTGCTGTATAATCGAGGGAAGTTTGCAGGACTGTTTTCGGGCTTTTCAGCAGTTGGGAGAATGGCACTTACCAATTATATTTCACATTCAGTGATCGCTTTGTTGCTTTTTAGATCAGGTTTTTTTGGGTTATTTGGAGAACTTGAAGTGTGGCAGGGGATCTTATTGGTCTTAGCTATTTTTAGTTTCCAAATATCCTTTAGCAAATGGTGGTTGAGTAAGTATAGGTTTGGTCCATTAGAGTGGCTTTGGAGGACGCTGACTTATGGAAAAGTGGAGGCATTAAAAGTCAGGGCATCCACCGAACCTATAGTTTGAAGCGCAGTAATAAGCAAAAAAAAAAAAAAAATAAATATTCGAATTCCTACTTTAGTTAGCTGCAACATAGTACTTAGTTAAGCATTTCCTCCCCCTTTTCCTTAAGTTAAAAACGCTGCGCTGGTCGAACTTGCCGAGACCCTTTTGAGAATTTTCTTAATTCGTAAAAAGTGGGTAATTTATTGTTTTTAGTGTCTATTTAATCTGCTGTAAATGAAAAATCTAAGGTCATAGGTTTGGGAAATAGAGTTGGAGAAATGGTACTTAAATTCGACACCTGATTTCTATTGCAAATTCCATTTACTTGTTCGGTCATAATCAACCGTTTTCCTGATTCAAAATTTTATATCTCCTCATGATTCTATCTCCTAAGGTGTAGTTTGATAGAATCCTTGTAGATATAAAATGATGTTCAGTAGATTTGGGAAAATATGGTTAAAGGGTTTTACAAGTTGGTTTTTGGGATTTGAAGAGGGAGGGTTAATTCTTGAAAAAACTTTTGATAGAATTGGGTTTTCAATTGAAAGACTGGTATCACATCATTAGGGTATAGTAAACATTCTGATTTTCAGTATTTTTCATATATTTAAATTGATTTTTGATCTTGATTTTCATGGGGGCACGCAAACTTAAAATATGGATATTTTTCTTGTTGGCGATTGTATTGGTAGGTTTTATGCTTTTCCAGCAATCCCAAAACAATAAAGTGCAATTGGATAATCAAGCCATTAGGAATCTAGAGATGGTTAAATCCAAGTTTTTTTCATTTTACAACACTTTTTTGGCGGAGCAGGAAGATAAATTTATCCGATACCTGATTACGGAAAATGTTTTGGATCAAACAACGCTCAGGAATAGGGAAGATTGGTGGGAATTTGCAAAAAGTCTCAAAACAATTACAGGAGAACAATACGAGGATTTTAAGCTTTGGCAACTTAATGACAGCATTCAACCATCTCTTCAGATAATATTTTCCAAAGGTCAGTACGTGATTAAGAAAGAAGGACATCCAGTGAGTTTGAATTTTTTCCAAAACTCCCAGAATAAAACCAAAGATGAACAAAGAATTGAACCGAAAATTGCATTACAAATTCAGTTGGAAAATGCACTGAGTTTATCAGCCCAACATGATTTCTTTGAGAAAATCCTGTTGGCTGATGAAGATGGTGAGATTCTTTATCCTGCAACTGAAACAGGTAAAAAACTTTCCCTTTTGACCGAAAAAGAAGGTCTTGGACTAGCGATAAACAAATCGGAAATCCTTCATCAAGACCAGTCCTATCTTTTGTATTCCACCCCTTTTTTGGTGGAAGGGGAAAAATTGATCCTTGCAGGTCTGATCAGCAAAACTCACTTTGAATCATTGGGCCTGAGGGTTGACTTCACGTACTTGGCTTTGTTGTTATTTTTATTGGCATTGATGATTTTTTCACTGCCTGTCATTTCATTTTTTGGGTTTAGACAAGGGGACGTGTTGACAAGGTTTAAAGTTTTCAGTGTGGGATTTTCTGTTCTTGGCTTTATGTTGCTCATAGGATTTGGCTTTGCATTTTTGCGAGACCATCATCCTCTTAGCTCTGATCAACATCACGCTTATCAGCGTCAAATAAGTGATGCGATAAAAGCACAAGTTGATCTCAATACAAGGCTTTTGGACAATCCTCACTGCTGTGAAGGTTTGCTGGAATACCTTACGATTGACAGTTTTGGAAGAATGAAAAACCTGACGTTGGAAGACAGGGAGTTGCCTGGTGAAGGTTCTTTTATCAATTTGGCAAATCGAGAATACTTTTATTATTTCTGGGAAAATGGATCATTACGTCATCCAGAAGGGGAGAGCTTTGAATATAAAGGTTTTATTGGAAGTCACTATTCCCGAATCAACGGAAAGCTTGAAACTGTCCTCAGTAAAGTTGACAGTGAGAAAGAAGAAGTACGGGCAGTAACTTTTGATTGGGAAACGTTAAGGCCATTATCTAAGAATCATCGATTTGTCTTAGTGAAGGACAATGGGGATGTCATTTTTAAAAGTGACCTCATAAAGGCACCATTTGATAATTTGTCTCAATTGTTATCCAACGAAAAATGGCTTTTGCTTAAAAGAATTATGCAAGCTAACAGCAATGAATCTCCAAATGGCCTTTGGGGTTTATCTCTATATGTTGATGGTTATTCTTACAAACTGAATCTTCAAAAACCCGACATCAAAAATTTCGACAAATCCATATGGTTAATTTATCTGCAAGATGAGCATTTGGAACATTCTTTTTCTATGTTGGTCGTGATGGAGTTTTTAGTTCTTTTGGCTGGATACTTTTTTGTTTTGACCATTTTATATTTTGCAAGATGGTCCATCAAACCAAAGTCACCTTATGGATTATGGGAAGATTTCAAGTATAAATATCTGGTTCCATCTCAGCAAAACAGATCAAATTATCTGATATTAATCTTATTGTTCTTGCTTCAGATGTTGATCATGCTAGGCCTGTATCATAATCCTTTAGTCAGCGTTTTTACTTTGTATTTCTCCGCCCTTTGTTTTTTGATTCTATCTACCCAGTTAAATTTTATTTTTTTGGAAATGAAATGGGATATAAAGGCCAAAAAAATAGATACTGAAGAAAGAAACAACCGTTTTTATGCTATCAAATTTTTAAGTATTACTTCATTGGTTATGGGCTTGTTGGCCATCATATTAAATGGTGCCATGAGGAATCCATTTTCCGCATACCTAATTGTGATTTTGCTTATTTTATTCTGCTTAATCAGTTTTTTAATAAAAATCCGATTTGAAAAGTATTTTGCAAAATTTGAGAACAACGAAGGTGTTTCATGGCTCAAACGACAGATCCCATGGTTACAAACCAATCACCTCTATGCCTGGTTTTTTGTGGTATGGATCACCTTGATAGGATTCTTCCCGGGATTTATGCTTTTTTCAAAAACATTTTTTCATGAAAAGGAACTGTGGCAAAACAAATCAGAGTCCTTTGAAACATCTATTGCTGATTTCTCTAATTGGACAAGCGAATATGGTAAGTGGAGGAGAAATCTCTTTTCCACAATTCCTGTTAGAGAAGAAGGAGAATTACTTGAATTTATCAGTCCCCCAACAGCTCATGTTGAGCAGGTAATCCTTACTAAAATGGATAGAAATCCGGATTTTTTAACTTTTGCCAAAAATGGATATAGGATTTTTAAAGAAGCCAACATACTGATCGTGGTCAGCATTGTCTTACTCATTTTATTGATTTGGCTTATATACTGGCTAAACAAAACCATTGCCCGAAAAATGTTTTTTGTAGGTGGAATTAACCCGAAACTGGGAGAAACCATAGCAGAAGTCCAAGGCAGATTACTTGGAGGGGTTGAAGGTGAGCGGACAGAAGCAAAAGACATGTGCAAGTTCATTTTTCTTCACCGCCTTATTTCTGATCAGAATAAAGCACTTGTTGCTGATTTGCTAAGGGTAGATAGAGATAAAATACGCAGTTACGATGGCAAGATTTCTGGTGTTTTAGACCATTTTGAGCCCTCCCGATCAGCGGAGCTTAAAGAAGAGCTTGTTTCAAAAAACATCATTCTGATTGAGAATTTGCATTGTATAGCTGATGGCAGCAAACTATTGGAAAGGCTTTCCTCTCTTATGAAGTTCTGCCAGGACAATCAAGTAACCTTAGTGTTAATCACGGGTGTATCTTGGAAGCATTTACTTTCCAAACTTATTGATGAAAATGATAAACTGTATTATTCGGAGATTTTCAGTTCTTTTGTTTTTGCTTACATTCCCATAAAGAGTAGAGATTTTAAAGGGGATTTTGACCGTGTCAGCCAAATCATTGATGAAAATGAAGTCATCAAAAATGATTTAGAAACCAAACTGCTTTTGCGACAACGTTTTTTTAAAGCGGACTATACCAATATTTGGGCTGAATTGAGCACTGAGGAAAAAAAGGTTACCTATGAGTTTGCTGTCCATGAATTTCTCAATTATGCAGCAGCACCTATCATTATAGAGCTCATTCAAAAAGGAGTAATTGTTTATGAATCCGGCAAAGACAGGTTCACTTTGTTCAGTGACACTTTCCGGTATTTTATTTTGCTGCATATTTCAAGAGAGGAAAAAAATGACTTTAAAAACCTTGAATTCAAGACGGGGAATGCTGATTCCATTCAAATAGCAGTGTTTAGTTTCGTGTTGATTTCAGTAGCCTTGATCAGCTATTTTGATAAAAGTTTTCTGGATCAAGCCACTACCTATGTGACAGGTATCATCGGCACAATTGGAGGTTTGTATTCCGTTTTCAGAAGTAAATTCTGGAAGAATAATGAGGTAAAGGCTTAAAGACTTAATTCTTAAGTAAATGAAATACCAGAGAATAATTTCTTTAACATAGCAATGTCACCTTTTATCAAAGCTTCCTTTTTTGCTTGGCTCCAGTTTTGGATTTGTTTCTCTCTTATAAATGCAAGGGCAATACCATCATATTCTTCAAAATACATCAACTTTACTGGAAGATGCTTTTTTGTGAAATTTTAACCTAAACCCAATTGATGTTCATCAAGTCTTTTTTCTAGGTTTTTTGTACTGCCAACATAATATTGACTGTTCCCACAAAGTAAGATGTACGTGTATGCTTTCATGATTTGAAAAATTTATTTACATTAAAAAAAACAATACACATCGGCATAGTTCGGCAAGCTCACTAACCGAGCTTGGTGACCGCATTTCCTCCCCCCTCTTCCTTAAATTAAAAACGCTCCACTGGTCCAACTTGCCGAGGCCCTTTTGAGAGTTTCTTTAATTCGTAAAAAGTGGGTATTTTTATTGTTTTTAGTGCCTATTTAATCTGCTGTAAATGAAAATACTATTCACTTATTTATTTTTGAACCTTGTACTAGGCTTGTCACAAGACTTGTTCGCCCAATCTCCCTCCACCATACTCATCACCTATCACTCCGAATCCGGTAAAACCCTAGCCATGGCCGAAGCAGTAGCTAAGGGAGTAAAAGAAGTCCAAGGAGTTGAATATATCCTCAAACCTATAGCTGAAGTGTTGGAAGAGGAATTGCTAAATGCATCAGCCATTATTCTTGGATCACCGGTTTACAATGCCAATATGACTGCACAAATGCAAGAATTTATCAACTCCTTGCCTTTCGAAGGAAGACCCCTGAAAAATAAACTGGGTGCTGTTTTCGTCACTGGTGGAGGTTTTTCTATCGGGGAAGAGGCGGTGATGTTCGGTATGATCAGGGCCATGATGATCCACGGGATGATTATTGTAGGAGGAGATGAATTGGAGGCCGCTTTTGGAGCCTCAGCCATCACTGGAGAAGGGGATTTTGCAGAAATAGAAGTGCAGGATATTTTCCTGAAGAAAGCGGAAGGTTTGGGAAGAAGAGTTGGGGAGTTGGTGCTAAAAACCAACAACTAATTGCTTCCGCAAATAACATTGGCATGCCTGGCCTTTATTATCCATCGACCTTCTTCCTTTATCCAAAAGTTGGTATATCTTCTCAGAACTTTTTGGCCTGCCATAGGAGCCCCTTCTTTCGGGTGTACCGTTTCCAACCCCATTTCGACTACCGAATTTTCCATAAGCATCAGACCCTCAATTTCTCTTTCAAACGCGCTGTAATTGATAGTGCCTTCTTTCATTCTTTCAAACACGATTGACCTGCCATTGATGACCATATTTGCAGGGTTGTTAACCATAAAATCTTCGGCCCAGATATCCTTTAGGGCTTCATGGTCATGGTTTAAGATAGCGCTTATCTCTTTTGTAGAAAGTTCCCGCACCAAGGTTTCTGTCTCCTTGTCAATCGTTTGTGAGAATCCCTGAAAACAGAAATTGATTATCAATATGAATGCGAAAGTATAGTTTTTCATTTCTGTTGGTTTTGATTGACTTTCAAATTAATCATTAGGAAGGGAATGGTACAACTTTACTTAAAATTCCACAAAAAATTGATAGATTGAATAGTTTGGTGTGGCTTTTAAATCCTACTCTGTAAAAGGCAATGTATCCCTGGGACATATGAGGTTGTCACATCATTAGGGTATAGTAAACCCGCTGATTTATAGTTACTTTTATGGATACTTTTTCCTAAATCCAAACCTATGTCCTTACCTACAACTACCGAAGTCGAACAAATCGATCCAGCTTCTAAGCCTTCTGCCCTTGTGAACAGAATAGATATCATTGATATCATCAGAGGAATTGCTCTATTGGGAATTCTTATTTTAAATATTCCTTATTTCTCCATGGAGGAGTATTCTTCTGAGTCTTGGAATCAAGATACTTCAAGTACTAATTTTTGGGTGCACGCCATCAATGTTATTTTGTTTGAAGGAAAAATGAGAGCGCTATTCTCAATGGTTTTTGGTGCTGGAATTGTCCTTTTTACAAGCAATAAAGAAAAGTCAGGTAGATCGGCTACCTGGCTTTTTTACAAGAGGATGATTTGGCTGACCTTGTTTGGTCTTGCCCATGCTCATTTGATTTTATGGATAGGAGACATACTTTATTTCTATGGCCTGATTGGGATGTTGGCTTTTGTGTTTAGGAAAATGAAACCAAAATACCTGGCCTTAGGTGTTCCAATAGTAGCAGTCATAGGATTTATTGCCAACACTTTGTTTATGCAAAATATCAGGGAGAAATATTTGGATTACAAGGAAGCCATTGCTTTGCAGGAGTCAGGTAATGAATTGGGCGAAAAGGAAATGGCGGCGTTGGGAGCTTGGGAAGAAATCCGCAAAGAGATGATACCAAATAAAAAAGAAGTAGTAGAAAATACAGCTTTGATGAAAGGAAGTTACGCTGATGTGGCCAGTCATATCCGTCCCAAGGCTTGGGATGGGCAGTTTAAGTATTTGGTTTTTTCAATCTGGGATATGTTGGCCTTGATGCTTTTGGGTATTGCTTTGTACAAATGGGGATTTCTGACTTTAAAATGGACACAAGCTCAGTATATCAAAACGATTTGGATAGGCTATGGTGTTGGTTTGCCATTGGTGATTTTTTCCTTTATCTATAATACGATTCATTTTCCCAATGTAGAAACTGCTTTGGCGTTTTTTGAAACCCACTCCATCAACTGGGTTTCTCTGATTTATGACTTTCAAAGGATATTGATCATGATGGCCCATGTGGCTTTGGTGATG
The DNA here is from genome assembly GCF_003003005.1 of Mongoliibacter ruber. Taxonomy (GTDB): domain Bacteria; phylum Bacteroidota; class Bacteroidia; order Cytophagales; family Cyclobacteriaceae; genus Mongoliibacter; species Mongoliibacter ruber. Next base: position 9,808 of record NZ_PVTR01000006.1, on the reverse strand, counting down.
GTTTTGTACCAAAAAGGATATTTTACCAAGTTGATGAATGGTTTAAGGGCAGTCGGTCAGACAGCCTTCACCAATTACATTATGCATTCGGTAATCTGCACCTTGGTTTTTTTCGGTTATGGCCTAAATCAATATGCCGAATGGGAATATTACCAGCTTTACTATTTAGTGGTTGGAATTTGGATTTTCCAGTTGGTCGTTAGCCCAATATGGTTAAGGTATTTCATGTTTGGACCTCTTGAGTGGTTATGGAGATGTTTGACTTATGGCAGGATTCAGCCTTTTGTGAGGAAATGAATCATTGGAATTGTTTCTTTTGACTTCTGGATAAAAGACTTTATTGATTTTGAACTTTAGTTTCAAAAGTCTGACTTTGGCTCTAACTTGTAATCCTTATTTCTATTTTATGGCAAAAAGTAAATCAAAAACAGCAAAAGAAAAAAATTCCATAAATCAGAATCGCAGTCCTTTTATTCTCCTTGGATTTATTATTACTCAAAAACCCGACAAGTCAATGCAGCATTCTTTTTGTTCAATTTATTAATTGAACATGGGTTTTTAATCAAGAATCCAATTCACCCCATTATCAATGAGGCCTACGTGGCTGCTGTAACTGAAGAGATTAATTTATTTTATGAAAATGTCAAATCAGAGAAAATGAGCAGAGACGAATTTCTAGACATCATGCAGGATTAATACATTACATTTGTTCCAAATTTGACTTGCAAGAGTTGACAGTCTATGAAAAATAAAATCAAAAACCTCCTAATTATAAGTCTCACAATGAGTATAGCATGTTCGCAAAAAGAATCAGATTTTCAATATCCAGATGTTCAAGCTCCAGTAGCCGCTGTCAAGCCTTTTGAGCTCACAGCCAAGCATGGTCACATCAGGGTGGATAATTACTATTGGCTTAATGACCGTGAAGATCAGGAAGTCATTGACTACCTGAATGCAGAAAATGCTTATATGGATACCATGTTGGCACATACTAAAGGTTTCCAGGACCAACTCTTCAAAGAAATCAGAAGCCGCATCAAGGAAGATGATGCTTCGGTTCCGTACAAGTTGGATGATTATTACTACTATTCCAGATACGTTGAAGGGGGAGAATATCCGATTTATGCCAGGAAAAAAGGTTCTCTTGATGCTGAGGAAGAAATTATCATGGACGGCAATGAATTGGCCAAGGGAGAGTCGTTTTTGAATTTTTTCACATCAGTGAGTCATGACCATAAGCTAGCAGCTATCATCAAAGATACACAAGGGCGAAATTTTTATACTATAACAATCAAAGACCTCAGTACTGGAGAGATGTTGCCAGACAAAATCGAAAACATCAGAAGCAGTGCAGTATGGGCAGAAGACAATAAATCGTTTTATTATTCTATTCCAGATCCAGTCACGCTGAGAAATTATCAAGTCAAAAGACATGTCCTCGGACAGGATGCTTCCCAAGACGAAGTGATTTTTGAAGAAAAAGATCAGACCTTGAGTTGTGGGGTCGGTATGACTAAATCCAAAGAATATATCATCATAGGTTCAGGGAGGACAGATGCTTCTTATGCCTTATACATAGATGCTAAAAATCCGGGCAAACCTACACTCATAGCACCTCTTGAAGACAATGTGCAATACAGTGTGGACCATGCAGGTGGAGATGAATTCTTTATTCATACCAATAAAAATGCAGTCAATTACCGACTGGTAAAAACACCGATAACTCTTACCGAAAGTTCTAACTGGGAAGATGTGATCCCCAATAGGGCTGATGTGTTTCTTGAAAATGTAGATTATTTCAAGGGGTATATGGCTGTTCAGGAAACATTAGAAGGATTGGCAAAAATCAGAATCATCAAGTATGAAGGGAATTCAGAACATTCGATTGCATTCGAAGAACCTGCTTATTCTGCTGGATTGGGATATAATCCGGCTTTTGAAACTGATGTGGTAAGGTATTCTTATACCTCAATGACTACTCCAAATTCTGTCTATGACTACAATATGGAAACCAGAACGCAGGACTTGATGAAAGAACAGCCTGTTTTGGGGGATTTCAACAAAGAAAATTACAAAACTGAGCGGGTCATGGTTACCGCCCGAGATGGTAAAAGTGTACCGATGTCTATAGTTTATAGAAAGGATAAATTCAAAAAAGATGGCAGCATGCCTGGTTGGATTTACGCTTATGGTTCTTACGGCTATTCTATGGATGCTACATTCAGTACCTCGAAGCTGAGTTTGCTAGATAGAGGTATGGTATATGCCATTGCGCACATTAGAGGCGGCCAAGAAATGGGCGGAGACTGGTATGAAGATGGGAAGATGATGAATAAAAAGAACTCTTTCTATGACTTTATCGATTGTTCTAAGTGGCTCCAGGAAAATGGCTATGTGGCCAAAGACAAACTCTTTGCCTCAGGGGGCAGTGCCGGTGGATTGCTGATGGGAGGTATCCTCAATATGGCGCCTGAAATATACAGAGGAGTGATCGCTGCGGTGGCTTTTGTGGATGTGGTGACTACCATGATGGATGAATCTATCCCATTGACGACTTTCGAGTGGCTCGAATGGGGCAATCCGAATATTCAGGAGCAATACGAATATATGCTTTCCTATTCCCCTTATGACAATGTGGAAGCTAAAGAGTATCCACATATCTTGGCGACAACAGGTTTACATGATTCCCAGGTCCAATATTGGGAACCTGCAAAATGGGTGGCCAAATTGAGAACTCTTAAAACGGATCGAAACAACCTTTTTCTACACACAAATATGGATGCAGGACACGGTGGAGCAAGTGGTAGGTTCGAAAGACTCAAAGAAGTGGCAAGGGAATATGCATTTGTTTTTGATATTTTGGGTATCACAAAATAAAGCTGTAAAAATATGTGGAGCCACGATTATGTTTTACTTTAGGGGGAGCAAAAAGCAAAGCGATAGGTAATCATATTAAAGTGTTTATGGTTTTTACACAATTATTTTTCAAGAAATGAAAGCGCCAAAGCTATACTGAAAAGGTTTAGGTTTTTGGAGCTAACCATCTATTTTATCTTAAATAAAAATGAAAATTTCGATTCAGGGAATTCCGGGTTCTTTTCACCATCAAGTAGCTATTCAATATTTTGGAGAAGATGCTTCGGTGGAAAGTTTTAAGACTTTTGAGGAAGTAGCCAAAAGTGTTCGGACAGGAGGGACACAATTTGGTGTTATGGCAATTGAAAACTCGATAGCTGGAGCAATTTTACCTAATTATGACCTAATTGACCGTTATAGCCTGCATATATTTGATGAGTTCTATCTGCCAATTTCCCATAACTTACTCTGCCTCTCAGGTCAAAAAGTGGAAGACCTGAAGGTAGTTCGCTCACATCCAATGGCCCTTTTACAGTGTAAAAAGTTTTTCCAGGATTACCCGTCTATTAGCCTGATCGACGATGTGGATACAGCTACTGTGGCGAAGAGAATCAAGGAAGAGAGATTAATTGGTGTAGGTGCTATTGCAAGCAGTATTGCGGCAGAAATTTATGGCCTAGAAATATTGGCAAGGGATATTCAGACAGTCCAAAATAACTTTACAAGATTCATCCTATTGCAAAAAGACAAGTCAGTTCCTACCTCAATTCCCAACAAAGCCTCAATCAAGGTAACCATCAGCAATGAAAGGGGTAGCCTGGCAAAATTACTTGCTCAAATGAGTGATTTGGAACTTAATCTTTCCAAAATTCAGTCTATCCCAGTCATTGAAAATCCATGGAATTATTCATTTTTTATAGATACCCAGTTTGATAATTATGAACAATACCTAAAAGCTATTGAATCGATTATCAAAAGCGGGGGCGAAGTAAAAGTCTTTGGGGAATACCAAAGTGGAAAATAAATTGACGACATGAAAGGATTTGCAAAGAGGACAGCTGAGGTGTCAGAATACTACTTTTCCAGGAAGTTGAAAGAGGTGAAGATACTGATTGAAGCAGGTAATCCTGTTATCAATATGGGGATTGGCAGCCCAGACCTTCCACCTCATCCTGATGTCATCAAAGAACTTCAAGGAGCTACTGGCCAAAGTGGGAGCCATGGGTATCAGGGATATCAGGGGATTCCAGAGCTTAGGCATGCTATGGGGTCATTTTACAGCATGCATTACGGTGTTCAAAAGGATCCTCAGTCAGAAATATTGCCCTTGATGGGGTCAAAAGAAGGAATCATGCATATTTCCATGACTTTTTTGGAGGAAGGTGATGAAGTATTGATTCCTGATCCAGGCTACCCTACATACAGTTCGGTGACCAAACTGCTGGGTGCCAAGGCTATTACTTACCCACTTTCTGCAGCGACCAATTGGTATCCTGATTTTGATGAATTGGAAAAACTTGACCTCTCCAAAGTCAAACTTATGTGGTGTAATTATCCTCATATGCCCAGTGGGGCAAGGGCAGATTTAAGGGTTTTTGAGAATTTGGTTCGCTTTGCCAAAAGGCATCAAATCGTATTGATCCATGATAATCCCTACAGTTTTGTACTTGAAAATGAGCCAAAGAGCATTTTTCAGGTCAGTGGTGCCGAAGAGGTGGCGCTGGAACTCAATTCACTGAGCAAATCAGCCAATATGGCTGGGTGGCGTATAGGGATGGTGCTTGGTAGGAAGGACTGGATTCAAGAAGTGACCAAAGTCAAAAGCAACATGGACTCAGGGATGTTTCTTGGTTTACAAAAAGGAGCGATTGAAGCCTTGAAGCTAGGAAGTGATTGGTACCAATCGCTCAACCAAATATATAACAACAGAAGGCAGCTCGTTTGGGAACTGGTTTCTTTGCTTAATTTGGATTTTGATAAAGAAAGTGCAGGCATGTTTGTCTGGGCCAAGCTTCCTAAAGGAACGAATAGCCTTGAATTTGTAGATGATTTACTTGAAAATAAGCATCTATTTATTGCCCCGGGAGAAATTTTTGGAGAACAAGGCAAAGGATATGTCCGATTTTCCTTATGCTTGCCGGAGGAAAAGATTCTGGAAGCCATCAATAGAATAAAATCAATCAAACCTACATACTAAAAATGAAAAATATTCACATCATTGGATTGGGCCTATTAGGAGGTTCGTTTGCACTCGCTTTAAGGAAAGCAAAGCCCGAATTAAAATTTACTGGTTTTGATGCTAGTACAAAAAACCTCGAAGACGCCCTTACTTTGGGGATGATTGACCAATCTTCTGAAGAGATTCCACAGGATACTGATGTAGTTATTTTGGCTACTCCTGTAGACACACTAGACAGTCTTCTCCTCAAAGCAATGGATAAAGTCGGCGATCAAACTTTGGTGATCGACTTTGGATCCACCAAGGAATCCTTGTGTAAATCAGTTGCTGATCACCCCAAAAGAGCTCAATTTCTTGCCGGTCACCCTATTGCTGGAACTGAATACTCAGGCCCGAAGGCTGCCAAAGAAGATCTTCTGGACAAAAAGGTGTTTATCATCTGTGAAATGGAAAAAACAGATGTTCACTTGAAAGGTATGGCTTATGATATTTTTGAAGCTTTGAATATGAAATTGCGCTTTATGGATCCAGAAGAGCATGACAAGCAGCTTGCTTTCGTTTCTCATTTGTCCCATATCTCCTCATTTATGCTTGGTAAAACAGTTTTGGACAAAATGCAAGACGATAAAAATATCTTTGACATGGCAGGTAGTGGTTTTGCTTCTACCGTTCGTCTCGCCAAAAGTTCGCCAGCTATGTGGGCACCTATTATGGTGACCAATAAAGAAAACATATTGGAATCATTAGATGCTTATATCCAAAATCTACAATCCTTTCGAAATAAAATTTCAGAAGAAAACGGAACAGAGTTGCTGGAAGAAATGAATGGTATCAACAAGATTGGAGACATTCTTGATTTGGGTAAATAGAGAATTTCATTCTATGAATTGACCAAGATCTTGTATTAATGAATCAGACTATTAATACAAGATCTAGGGAATTGATATTTGGTACTTGTTGACAATAGGTGTTGATGTTTACTCGGTTTATGCAGCGCTTGGATTTGAAAATAAGAATTTGGGTTTAAGTTAATTTTTGCAAACAAATTAAAAGTGGAGGACTTTTTGAAATAAGTTGCGTCTAGGGAAAGAATAGTTCTTTTAGTTTAAAAATTAAAATTTAGATGTTATGAAAAAGATCTTGATCTTATTGCCAATGATGTTGCTTGCCTTTGGGCTTATAGCTCAGAATCAAGTGATTGAAGTAGAAGGGAAAAGTGAGCTCCGAATTCTTCCAGATGAAGCATTGATCCAACTTTCTATATCCGAAAAATCAATGAAGGTGTCGGATGCTACCAATGCTCTCAACAAGAAAACCAAATCTATAGAGGATGCCCTCAAAAAGACAGGATTGAAAACTTATGAATTCTATGTGGACAACTACCATGTTGGAGTCAACAGGATTTACGCCCGTAATTCCAGCAAGGACAGTGGGTATGTTGCCTCTCAGTCAGTAAGGGTAAAGGTTTCAGATTTGGGGAATGATCTTGTGAAAATAACCGAAACCCTCCATCAGTCAGGTAATATGGGTTTTAACATACAATTTTCAGTTTCTGACCAACTCCGCAAAAATTCCGAAAAGGAATTGATTGAATTGGCTGTGGCCGATGCCAAAACCAAAGCCCAAATCATAGCGAGTGCCTTGGGGATTTCAGACATCAAAGTTCATCGGGTCAGCTATGGCAATACTCAGAAGGACTTTTTCCCTATGGCCAGAGAGTCCAAAATGATGATGGCAATGGATGTGGCGGAAGATAGATCGGAAGCCATTTTCAGGCCTGAAGAAAGAAAAATCAATGAGAGTATCACTGTTTCTTTTGCTTTCGAAAATTAATGCTGCAACTAGTAGGCTTATCAACTGGCGTTATTGTTTAATGAAAAATTGAAAATCAGTGAAACTTTGAACTCATTGATGAGCTTCTTTTTGTGATTTTGAGATAAAAAAGATTAGCAATAAAGGAGCGAAGGGTACAAAGAAAAACAAGGAAAGAAATTTTTTCATGCCTTTGAGGAGTGCAATTCATCTTGAAATACTTTAATTTCTATTAAAATTTAGCCCGAATTCAATGAAAAAATACCCTGTACAGGGTATTTTTTTTGATGATGAGGGGCAGTATTTTTACATCGGGTGATTAAGCAACTTTTCAGACAATTTTTTCTAAAGAATAGAAAAACCTTGGGCAGGATTTAATTGATTATTTTTTCAACTGCCCGTTTCTCCTTTTTCACTCATACCGTTTATCAAATCCATTTTTTAATATAGCATACAAGCTTTAAATTTCTTTGGTTAATCTAACCCTAATATTAATCCCAATGAAAAAGACATTTCTTTTATTATTATCTGCTGTTTTTTTACACGTGCAGCTTTTTGCCCAAAACAGTATAGACCTGAAGAGGGTCACTGAGGATCATTTTCCTGCCGGAGTAAGCATTCTCAATGAAATCCTAAGCATGCCAAATGATTCTAATATACCTGAGCAATTGGTTGCAAATGTGGCATGGTGTAAGGAAAATCTTGAAAATAGAGAATGGACTACAAAGCAATTGGAAACGTCTTCATCTCCATTGCTTTTGGGGCAAAAATATGTTCCCAATGCACAAAAGACCGTGCTTTTTTATTTTCACATAGATGGGCAGCCTGTAGATAGAAAAAAGTGGGATCAGGAAGATCCATACAAGCCAGTCCTGAAAAAAATGAACGCGCAAGGGAAATGGGAGCAGATACCGATGTCTTCATTAGATGAGAGCTATGATGCAGATTGGAGGATTTTTGCAAGATCTGCTTCCGATGATAAAGGTCCCTTTGCTATGTTTTTAACTGCTTGGGATGCGATGGTAGCACAGGGAATGATGCCTAATTACAATGTTAAAGTCATTTTGGACTTTGAGGAAGAAATTGGATCACCAAATCTAGGAGCAGCGGTTAACAAATATAAGGCAGACTTGAAAGCCGACATGATGTTGATCATGGATGGACCTCGTCATTTGAGTAACATGCCTACGATTAGTTTTGGTGCAAGGGGGATTTCACAGATAACCTTGACTACTTACGGTCCAAGAGCTGCCCAACATAGCGGCCACTACGGGAATTATGCACCCAACCCAGCATTTAGAATGTCACAATTGCTGGCTTCCATGAAAGATGATGAGGGCAGGGTGACTATCCCTGGTTATTATGACGGCATCAACCTTACCCAAGTAGAAAAGGATATCCTTGCTCAAGTGCCCGATGACGAAAATGAAATCAAAAGGAAGATAGGGATAGGAACCACTGATAAAGTAGGGAATACCTATCAAGAATCTTTGCAATACCCTTCGCTAAACATAAGAGGTTTATCTTCGGGATGGGTAGGAGACGAAGTAAGGACAATAGTTCCTGCGGATGCCACTGCTGAGATTGATATAAGATTGGTGCCTGAATCTGACCCCGAACGTCTGTTTGCCTTGATTAGAAAACATATAGAAGATCAGGGGTATCACATTTTGGACGCAGAACCAACAGATGAGGAGCGGGTAAAGTACCCTAAATTAATCAAATGGGAGGGAAGTATTTCCTACCAAGCTTTCAGGACTCCCTTTGATTCTGAGCCAGGTATTTGGTTAAATAAAGCCTATGTAAGGGCATTTGGAGAAGACCCGATCCGAAAAAGAATAAGCGGAGGTTCCTTGCCTATTGCGCCATTTGTGGAAGCCTTAGACAATATTCCTGCAGTTACAGTCACGACGGTTAATTCCGACAACAACCAACATGGTCCCAATGAAAATATCAGGTTGGGCAATTATAAAGAGGGGATTTTAACCGCTCTGTCAATATTGACGCAACCTTTGTAATCAAAACCAGAATAGAGGATTCCGTACCTAAAGGCACGGAGGTTTTTCATAATTCAATGGTTCTACCCACCTCAAGTCCCTAAAGGGACTCTTGGCATTATTATGAAGGCCATTTTCAGTATTAAGGTTTGTTAGTTCCCTTAGGGACTTGATGTGTTGTTTTGAAGACCGGTTTCAGTATTAAGGCTTGTTCAGTCCCATTAGGGACAAAATATGGGTAGAAAATTATCAGATTAATGGGTTACTGTACCTTAAGGTACAGGATATAAAAAAGCCAGTCTAGAGGATTCTGTACCTAAAGGCACGGAGGTTTTTCATATTTCAAGGATTCTACCCACCTAAAGTCCCTAAAGGGACCCGATGAATTATTTTCAAGGCCATTTTCAATATTTAGGTTAGTTCCGATTATGGACTCTTGGTATAATTTTGAAGGCCATTTTCAGTATCAAGGTTCGTTAGTTCCCTTAGGGACTTGAGGTGCTATTTTGAAGATAGGTTTCAGTATTGAGGTTTGTTCAGTCCCTTTAGGGACAAAATATGGGTAGAAAATTATCTGAATATTGGGGTACTGTACCTTTAGGTACAGGATATAAAAAAAGCCAGGCTAGAGGATTCCGTACCTAAAGGCACGGAGGTTTTTCATAATTCAATGGTTCTACCCACCTCAAGTCCCTAAAGGGACCCGATGAATTATTTTGAAGGCCAGTTTCAATATTTAGGTTAGTTCCGATTATGGACTCTTGGTATAATTTTGAAGGCCATTTTCAGTATCAAGGTTCGTTTAGTCCCTTTAGGGACAAAATATGGGTAGTAGAAAAGAGTCAAAATAATGGGGGCTGTACCTTTAGGTACAGGATATTACTCAATAGGCTTAAAAATATAACGTTGATCAAATTCTACCTCATGTTTTTCTAATAGTTTTAGGTACTCTTCCATGAAAGTA
>NZ_PVTR01000005.1 GCF_003003005.1 Mongoliibacter ruber | reverse complement strand
GTTCGTCCCTCCGGGACTAAAGAGGGCTCCTTTGTGTGCTAGGTCCGTGGGTTGAAACCCACGGTTATTATGTAGTTCGTCCCTCTGGGACTTCTCTAGAAGTTGATGTTTAGTTTATGAGTAAGTAGATTTTCTTTTATCAAAAGCCCTGATCTTTGATCTGTTTTTTTTGTGTTGGATACCGTCCGTCCCTCCGGGACTTTGGAGTCATCTGGTTTGCAGGGTACGTGGGTTGAAACCCACGGTTATTAAGTCGTTCGTCCCTCTGGGACTGCTTTAGAAGTTGATGTTTAGTTTATGAGTAAGTGGATTTTCTTTTATCAAAAGCCCTGATCTTTGATCTGTTTTTTTTGTGTTGGATATCGTCCGTCCCTATGGGACTTTGGCGTCATCTGGTTTGCAGGGTCCGTGGGTTGAAACCCACGGTTATTATATAGTTCGTCCCTCTGGGACTGCTTTAGAAGTTGATGTTTAGTTTATGAGTAAGTAGATTTTCTTTTATCAAAAGCCCTGATCTTTGATCTGTTTTTTTTGGGTAGGATACCGTCCGTCCCTATGGGACTTTGGAGTCATCTGGTTTGCAGGGTACGTGGGTTGAAACCCACGGTTATTATATAGTTCGTCCCTCTGGGACTGCTTTAGAAGTTGATGTTTAGTTTATGAGTAAGTAGATTTTCTTTTATCAAAAGCCCTGATCTTTGATCTGTTTTTTTTGTGTTGGATATCGTTCGTCCCTCCGGGACTAAAGAGGGCTCCTTTGTGTGCTAGGTCCGTGGGTTGAAACCCACGGTTATTATGTAGTTCGTCCCTCTGGGACTTCTTTAGAAGTTGATGTTTAGTTTATGAGTAAGTAGATTTTCTTTTATCAAAAGCCCTGATCTTTGATCTGTTTTTTTTGTGTTGGATATCGTCCGTCCCTATGGGACTTTGGCGTCATCTGGTTTGTAGGGTCCGTGGGTTGAAACCCACGGTTATTATGTAGTTCGTCCCTCTGGGACTGCTTTAAAAGTTGATGTTTAGTTTATGAGTAAGTGGATTTTCTATCATCAAGAGTCCTGATCTTTGATCTATTTTTTTTGTGTTGGATATCGTCTGTCCCTATGGGACTTTGGCGTCATCTGGTTTGCAGGGTACGTGGGTTGAAACCCACGGTTATTATATAGTTCGTCCCTCTGGGACTGCTTTAGAAGTTGATGTTTAGTTTATGAGTAAGTGGATTTTCTATCATCAAGAGCCCTGATCTTTGATCTGTTTTTTTTGGGTAGGATACCGTCCGTCCCTATGGGACTTTGGAGTCATCTGGTTTGCAGGGTACGTGGGTTGAAACCCACGGTTATTATATAGTTCGTCCCTCTGGGACTATTCTGAGAAATGTTGTCTGTTACTTGTGGACCGATTTTTCTTTTTGAAAATTATGTTGGGTTTGACAGATTGGTTATCGGGGAAATTGATTTTTTAGAAAGGACCAATGAGAACCAAACGAAAAGCTCCATAGGAGCGGCCGATGTAATAACCACGGCTTTCAAGCCGTGGATCAGGATAACTTAAGGGGTTGGGAAGTGCCGTAGGTACGGACGATTTATTCAGGATGTTTAAAGAGGTGCATTTACCATAGTGCTTAGATCTTCGGACAGTTTCATTTTCTAAGCTGTTTTATAGATTTTCTCCAATTTTTTGGTGTCTTCCAAAGATTTTCTGAAAACAGTAGGAAGTACAGCAAGTGTCGTCATGCCAACGAATACAAATAGAACCGCAAAAACCTGCCAAAAACTTAATGTAAAAGGTTCTAGTAAATTAAAATTCCCAAAGTATTTGTATCCCTGAATCATAAATTGGAGCGGTATGTATGTAAACATCAATATCCCTTGATTCCCTCTCCAAGATGCATAGTTTTTGTACTTTTTGAAACCTTTGCCAAAGGAATAATACCACCATAATGCCGCAAAAGCCAAGAATAAGAAACCTATCATTAAAGCGCTGCCTTCTCCGAAACTGAAGTTTTTTTCCAAAACATAAGCACTTTGGAAATAACAAAATGTCAAAAGAATAGGGAGTAGTATGTTTAGACTAAAAACACTTGATTTTAATTCTCCCCAAAAATATCCTAGCAATCTTTTTTCAATCAACTTCTTATAAGATTCCTCCAATTCCGCAAATCCAAAGATGCCGAAGGAAGCATGGACTTTTTGAAAAGCCTCCTCAATTTTCAGATTTGGGTTTTCAGCTAACATCACTTCAGCCTTGCAAGCCACATGATCAAGGATTTCATATTGCACATCAATCTCTGGATATCCTTTTTTCGAAATCAATATTTTGAGTTGCTCGATTTGGTCTTTACTTAGTTTCATACAGTCTTCAATTTTTGAATTTCATAGATAGTCATGGTAGAGCCGCTGACAAATAAAAAGGAAAAGCAAAGAGTGGTGATTCCTAAAATCGTTTTTGGGGCAAATCCTAGATTGAGCAGGAAATCAAAATTAGTAGCAGGTAACATAAGGCAGAAAACCAACCAAGAAGAATTCCAGGAAGCTACCACATTTGAATTTTTCATTAACTTCTTCTTTCACTTTTAAAAAATCTTCTACTGAAACCTTTTCCAGTGCCGAGATATAATGATCCAATAACTCATCATAGATTTCTTGATAAGCGATCAAGCAACGATCGAGTCGAGTTTTGATCGTTTGGGTTTCGGTTTCAGTAAGCGTTCTCATGGATTTTCAGAATACCTTTTTAAGTGATTTTGGCAGAGTTTTTTTGAATTCTTTGTTCTTTCAATCGTTAATGAGTTAATGGTAAGGAATGCTGCTTGATTGCGATGTAAATTAATAGAGCTATAGATGGGACAATAAAAGCATAACCAATAATCAGTACTTGACTAGGTTCTTGATAGCCATGGTGGTGGAGCATAAACGAGGGGACTAGCAAAACAAAGTTCATTACATTGAAATAGAACAAATGCTTTTTGAACGCTGCTTCATGGATTGCCTTTTTCGCTTTGTTTTGTGCCAACAAAAAAGGAATGTTTTGTGAGGCATAGGCTGCAAAAGCAAGTAGGGCAAAAACCATCAGTAGTGTGAGATTGGCAAAGGAATGAAAGCCCATGAAGCAATACAGGCTGTAATTCAACGCCAAAAGCAAGGCAAGGATACCTATTGTTAATTTGTTGAAATTCTGTAATGATATTTTTGTAAGTAATAGCTTGTCTAAATCTCTTGTTGCTAGTGTTACTTGTTGCTTTTCCATTTGACGAATGGTGGACCAGCAAAAAGTCTGATCCAATTCATTCAAAACTTCTTCCATAGATCGTTTTTGCTCCAACTCTAAAGCTGTCTGATAATGATCCAATACCTCATCCCTCACCTCAATATAAGGGATCTGTTTAGCATTAATGTGATAATGTAACTTTTCTATATCCTTTTCGCTCAGTCTCATACCAATGCCGTTTTAGATTTGATTTGCCATACTTCAAGTAGGGTGAGCACATATATTGAAAGGATGATGAAAATTATCACAGCAATTGACGGGGCCAAATTGGCGATTGGGTTGGAATTAAAAATCCATTCAGCAGACCACATGATACCATAGGCCATCATGCCTGGCAGGTAAAGTTTTTCAGAAAAAGGGTATGATAGTGAAGATTGAAGAGATCCTGCTGTATTGAAGTCCTTTTTTATGGCCTTGATCCTAAAATGGGATTTAATCAAAAAGAAAATATGAGCACCTGCTAAAATCAAGAGAGGAGATAGCATCAGTATCGCTATTTCTTTTTGATCAGTGACAAAACGGCTCATTTGAAATGCGAGGAAAGAAAAGATTATTACATATAGAATTTTGGAGAAGCAAAAATATTTTTTCAAAACCTGCCATTGGAGGCTGCTGAGCTCTTTTCTGATTTCTTTGTTAAATTTTGCCTGAAGGGCATGACAATAAGCATACGTGAATTTCTGTTCCAGTTCAAAAAGTTGTTCATTGAATTCCTCTTCAGAAAACTCCTGCAAGTGACTGATGTAATGGTCATACACCTCCATCAGGATTTCTGCTGAGGAGATCTCTTTCCGCATGATGGCTTTGCGGATTTCCTGTAGTTCTATGTCGGTTAGTTGGCGCATAAAATTTTGGTTTCTCGCAACGGGCGCAAAGTTTTCGCCACGTTCGCTACGGGTACTTTTTAAATCTGTAATTAACTTTTAAATCAATGTACAATAATAATTTCTTTGCGTTCGTTGCGTCATTCGTTGCGAACGCTGCGTGAACCCTTTAAGCCAAGCCCGGTTTCCACTCAGGATCCAAAATCCGCTGCAAGTTACCGACAAAGCTTTGCAGCTCGGACATCTTGGCGCTGACTTCCTTTTGCCCATCTTTGGTCAGGCTGTAGTATTTCCTTACCCGATTGTCCACCTGTTCGATTTCCGTGGTCAACATTCCTTCTGCTTCGAGCTTGTGGAGGGCAGGGTAGAGGGCACCTTCTGTGATTTTGATCTCACCTTCTGTAAGTTCTTTTACCTTTTGGGTGATCTCATAGCCATACATCCTGTCATTTTCCTCTAGTAGTTTGAGGATAATGGTTTGCAGGCTTCCTTTGATTAGGTTATTGTTAGACATGATATTTGTTGCATTGGATGGCTAAATATATAAAAAAATTATATACATAAGAAAATTGGGTATTATTTTAGATTTTAGACAGGTCTGTGTAACCTTTGAGGTATTTTTTTGAGCTCGAAGGTTTTGATTGGTGGAAGGGTGAAGCCTGATTTATTACTTACGGATGACGATGTTTTTTTTATCATCGCAGCTTACTCTAAATAATCATGTTTTGATATTTGTAGGTCGAGTTGATGCGTCACCCGAAGATTGCATTTTTAGATCCATGAGTGTAGAGATTGAAGCTTTCTCACCTGAAATGTTAAAAATTGCAATAGGAGAAAAATATGAAACTAAAAATTCGGTATAAGATGGATTAAGTTTTATCTTTAAATATTAATGTTAAGTCTGGTACAGGTTTCTCAATTGAAGAGTTGTCGTTTTTCTTCTCCGAATTTTGAAAACTGTTGTAGAATGAATCACTTATTCAACAATTTTTGATTAAATACCTTATGAAAAATCTCTCGTTATATTTCGCTTTACTGTTTTGTTTGTTTTTTTTCGATACTTATGGGCAGAGTCGCATCAAGCTTGAAATGTATACCGGACCTCAATATGGTTATCAAAAACTGCTCAATGACCCGGAGCCTAGTTTAGATTTCAACGGTCTGGTTGCCAACCATATTGGCTTAGGTATTTTGTACGGGATAGGAAATGATTGGCAGCTTTCTTTGCAGTCAGAGTTGACAGGTATTGCCTTCAATTACACTGGATTTATTGATTTTCCCGAGGAAAGGGTTTATAGAAACTTTGATGTAAGGGGAGGGAATCTATGGAACCATAGGCTTGGGCTTAGGAAAAACTGGGAAAAAGGCAATCATGCTTTTTTTGTCCAGCCGTCAATAGGACTTACCTTACAGCGATACAGTGAAATCAATGAAAGGGATTCTATCAGTTCAATTCAATTTTTTACTTATAAAACAGCGGTAGTTTCCAATGCATCACTGGAAGCGGGGGTGAAATTTTATACCAAAACCAAAAATTACTTTTCCATCGGTGTCAGACATCAGCAGGGCTTGGGAGTATTGGGTGTCAATCAGTTTAGATGGATGCAGTTTACTCCAACTCCTGAGTTGCAAAGAAGAGGCTCATATACTGGATTGGTTCTGGGTTATGGAATTGACTTTAAAGGCAGGTCAGCTGATGAAATAGCGTCTTGGAGGCTTGGAAGAGAAGAAAGAAAAAGAGAGAGAAGGGATGCTGCTTGGGGTGATGGTGCTTATGTGATGGTGAGTGGCTTGCTTAGGTTCCGCTCAAGTACCGAAAAACAGCAAAATTTGGAATTCTCCCATATATCAGGAGGGAATGAGTTTTTGGGGGGCTATACCTTCGGTGCTCTTAGTGTAGAGTCCGGATATGGGAGACTGAATGCCTATACAAATGCAGTCATTGGGGATGGAGCATTAAACATCCATACGCCCACAGATTACACGGTAAATGTTATTCCTTTGAGGATTAGGTATCACAGGAATATCGGTGATAAAAACAGACTGAGGGTTGGGGTATCGGGAGCTACATTTTATACTTTGTCAACACATGGGTCTCTTTGGTATCGAGGTGTGACGGAGTCTATAGGGCCATTACAATATAGCCTTAGCAGCTCACCTCTGGAACAAAATTCTAAGGGTAAAGTATTTTTTAATGCTGGTGTTTTTACCGAAGTCCCTGTTTTCAATTCCAGCATGTTGACATTTAACCTGTCACGGAATTTTGGCAGTCCTGAAGTAGGAAAAGTGAATATTATTGGAGAGGTCAATGGTGAACCTGTCAATTTTGATGCCTCTGGCTCACTCAATGGTTGGATGTGGGAATTCGGTTACAAACTCCCTTTGAATCGAATATTCAGGTAGATGCTGGCAGTCAAGTCTTTCATGTTACCTTTTGATGTACATGTAGGAGCTTCATTCGTGGAGGGTTACCTAGATTGGATTAGTATTTAAATAGCGGAAATTGAAATTGATTAGCTGCGATTTCTTTCTAAAATGGGTGGATTTTTCTTTTTTATTACAATGATTAGTTGAAAAGTCTTAATTTTAATGTAAAGATTCGTTTACAAGACCCATCTAAGATGAAAAAACTCCTGTGTTCTTTAAGTTTGCTCATTTGGGTATGTTCTTTTGAGGCCTATGCCCAAAGCAGGTTCAATCTTGAAATGTACTTTGTTCCCCAGCGACACCATCAAAGCCTATTGAATGACCCATCTCCTTCTTTTGATTTTGCTACCCGTACAGGACTGAATTTGGGCTTGGGCTTGTCATACAATATCAATAGTGACTGGCAAATGGTGCTTCAATCCTGGCATGTATCCTCACCTTTTCGGTTTACACAACATCCTGATCATTCGGTATCATCATCTTTATCGGAGCCACAGCGAATAAATTCGCGTTTTTCCTACAGTAATTTTAGTTTGGGTCTTAGAAGAACCTGGGGAATGGGTGAGCATACTCTTTATGTTCAGCCCTCTTTGGGAATAAATCGATCACGTAGTTTTGGATTTGAAAATCAAGATAATTCAGTAAGTTTTCCCAGAGTCAATTTGACCACCCATGTCGTTCCTGCGGCATCTGTTGAAGTAGGGATGAAGTTCAATGCTCCAAATAATAATTATTTTTTAGTTGGATTAAGACATCATCAAGGTTTTGGAATGATGCAATCTTGGTTTACGTTTGGAGGAGAGGAACCTTGGCCTCAAGTTCAACGCAGGGGTAGCTATACTGGCCTTGTTTTGGGCTATGGCATAGACTTTAGGACAAGAAAGGGGGAGGACTGGAGAGTCACCAAAATGGAGCGAAAAACAGAGAAGCGCGTGGCGGCCTGGGGTGATGGCACTTATGCAATGTTCACAACCTTACAGAGGTTCCAGCCAGATTTTGTGCAAAGTAATGCTCCAGGCATGACCAGGCTTAGACCTGCTTCCCAAATTCTATTTGGTTACACTTCAGGCCAATGGAGTTTTGAGACCGGTTATTCCAGTTGGATGAGTCAGACTAAGGTGGAATCTCAAAACTTTGGATGGGTCAGCCTAAATGACCCAAGGACTAGGGCCATACCACTAAGGGCACGATACCATTTGGATGTAGGCCAAAACAACCGACTGAGGGTGGGAGTGTCAGCTGCTACTTTTGTTACATTAAACACCGTAAGGTTGGATGAAGCCCAAAGAGGTGCCGTAATGGTGAACGATGAAAGAGTCCCTGCATTAAGGTCCGTTCCAACGGATCAAAACTCCGGCGGGAAGCTCTTCTATCAGGCTGGTGTTTTCTTTGATATACCTTTTTTCAATTCCAGTCTACTTTCATTTAATTTTTCACAAAATTTTG
Organism: Mongoliibacter ruber; assembly: GCF_003003005.1. GTDB lineage: Bacteria > Bacteroidota > Bacteroidia > Cytophagales > Cyclobacteriaceae > Mongoliibacter > Mongoliibacter ruber. Next base: position 369,600 of record NZ_PVTR01000005.1, on the reverse strand, counting down.
GCAGTCCTGAAATCGGAGTTGTTGATGTGCAGGAAATAGTAAATGGAGAGCGTGTTGATTATACGGTATCGGGAAATCTAAATGGGCTTAATATTGAAGTAGGCTTAAAGTTGCCATTGAGTACCTTGATAAGGTAAAACAAGGATGAGATTAAAAGTATAGTATAATCGTTATTTGTAAAGAGTTTCATTTAATTTGCCTTTCAAAATTACCTCAATCCATGAAGTTTAGATTTACAATTCTCACCATTAGTTTAGTTTTGATTACAGTATTCCAAGCAAAAGCCCAAATTGGCTTTGGTGTTGAAGCATATGGAGGACTGCAGAAGTCGTTTTTAGATATCAATTATACCAATCCTGCATTTGTCAATGTATTGACACTAAGGTCACCTTTTGATTTACATGCAGGTGCTACATTTTTGACAAGGTTTCATAGCAAATGGCAAGTAGCGTTACAGGGAGAGTTTTATCGGGTGGCAGTGCGGGAAATATGGTCTGGTAATATTGGTCAGAATATCGTAAGAGGAGATGAGTATGGAATCTACAGCCTTGGACTACGGTACAATATAGAGAAAGAAGGGTATGCCTTTTACCTACAGCCTTCGTTTGGCTTTGCCGTGAATAATTACAACGAAAGAAGTACTAATTTGGGAAAAACGGCCCTAGGTCCCGTGTTGAGGGCTGAAGCTGGATTGAAGAATTATTTCAATGAAAGTAAAAATTACTTTTTCTGGGGATTAAGGTATCAATTGGGATTTGAGAATATGAATAAGGAAAATTTCCTTGATGCCAGAGACTACAGGATAGAGTCTTATGGAACCTATGCAGGAGCATTTATAGGTTTTGGATTTGATTTTAGTAAATAAGGATGAAGAAAGGCTGAAGAATGAAAAGGATAGAATAGGTGAAAGGGAAGCCTCAAGAAAGAGTCAAGAGATAAGACACAAGAAGCAAGACAGGTTTAGCGTCAATTTTTTAGCGAGTTATTACGGTAAAGCTTACAAATTCAGCATCAAGTAAATTTAGGATTTGATACAATCCCACCCAGAGTTTAGGTAAGACAAGAATCATGTTCCACCTTGTGTAATTTTTAAATTTTTATGGCAGCAAAATAATCTGACCAAATTTTAGTTATTACTGCATGTTTTAATTTTTAAATGACTGTTTATGTATTTGCGGATTGGATTTACAGGATTGTTTTTGGTTGTTTTGATGACTTTGGCCAAAGCACAGGGTAAATTTTTTGTAGAGATTTCAGGAGGTGCGTCCGACTCCTTTTTAAATTATCGAAATTCAGCCTTGGAGCCGGCACATCAATCCTACACCAAGTTGTCATGGAACGGAGGTTTAAAAGGCTTTTATGACTTGGGAAATGATCTGGAAGTAGGAGTGCAATTGGATTTTGTAAAAAGAAACCACTGGAGAACTTTTGGAGCCAATACATCAAGCGCTTTCAGTTTTTTGGGAGACAATGTTTTTCAGACGGGTTTGATGGTTCGGAAAACTTACCTCAATCCTAACCAAAGAGGATTATATTGGCAGACAGGTCTTAGTATGATTTTTCCTCCGGAACCATATAATCCTGTCAGTTTGGAGGGAACTGTTGACGGCTTGGAGACGGGGCTTATTAAAAGCAGACTTGGGTTAGGATTGAATGGAGAGCTCGGCTACAGGCTCTTTAATCTAAGAGAAAATTACTTTATCATCGGCCTCAGGTATCAGCAAGGGCTTTACCAAATGGAGCAACTTAATATTCCGATTTTTGGGAATGATGGCAGGCCTGCGGTACATCAGGTTCGCTCCTATGGTTCATTTGCTTCAGCTTTTGTGGGGTATGGTATCAATACTTCCAATTGGAATAAATACAATCGAAAAACTCCGAAGCGCTATTTCAATGAAAATAAGAGGATCAAAAATGAATTGGCCAACTTGGATGGTTTTTATCTGATGGCTTATGGAGGGTTTAGGATTAAAGAACCGATAACACCAAAGCAGGATATTTATTTTAACAGCAGTGGTCAGTTCAGTACAGTTATAGGATATAAATGGAAAAATTATTCTTTTGAAACAGGTTATGGACAATTTTCTGCTGGCAACAATGTATCACTCGATTATGGCTCATATCATCCTTTTTGGACAGATTGGGTAGTTTACGGAATCAATACACCCTTTGTGCCTTTGACTTTCAAATATGATATTCCGATTTCAGATCTTAAAACTGTAAGATTTGGGCCGAGTTTCAGTTCTTACTTTTTGCTGAAGAACAATACCAACCAGAACGAATTCATCTATCGGAATATAAATGGAGCTATGATTTTCGAAGATGGTAGCAGGATTGATGTTTCAGGGGTAGTCACAACCTTGCCCATTGAAGTACGAAAACATATGTTTTTTAATGCAGGTATGCATTTGGAGTTCCAGGTTTTTAACTCAAGTTTCATGAGTTTGAATCTCTTTAGGAATTTTGGTTCTCCGGTAATTAGTAGGTTCGAAGCAGACTATCAGGTTGACGGTACCAATATAAAATTTGAACAGGATGCCACTTTAAATGGCTTCAGGTTTGATTTTGGCTGGAAATTGCCACTGAATATTCTTGACAATCAAAAAAAGCAGGCCATGAAAAATTAATTCACCTAGTCTTTGACTTGGACAGCCCACTAAATTTCCCCAAATTACTGCAATGGATTATCAAAAATTAATAGAGGAAGTTTACGACGAGATTCAAAAAGAAAATCCCAGGGGAAAAGTGGCTACCTATATTCCTGAGTTGGCGAATGTAGACCCCGATCAATTCGGGATAGCTTTGGTGGATCTGAAAGGGAATGTGTTCGGAGTCGGTGATTACCAGACGGCTTTTTCAATTCAAAGTGTTTCCAAGGTGCATACACTAGCAATGGTATTCCATGTATTTAAAAGTAAACTTTGGTCAAGGGTGAATGTAGAGCCCAGCGGCAATCCATTCAACTCCATTGCCCAGTTGGAGTTTGAAAAAGGGATTCCTAGGAACCCGTTTATCAATGCTGGAGCTTTGGTTATCACAGATGCGCTTTATAGTAAATTTGAAAGGCCAACTGACCAAATAAGCGATTTTATCAATGAACTTTCTGGACGTAGCTGTGTACGAATCAATCAAGAGGTCAAAGAGTCCGAAAAAAATCATGCGGAAAGAAATACTGCTTTGGCCTATTTTCTGAAAGCACATAAAAACTTTGATAATAAGGTTGAAGATGTTTTAGATGTGTATTTCGCACAGTGCGCCATTGAAATGTCTTGCGAAGACCTTGCGAAATCTTTTTCATTCCTGGCAAATGACGGTTACAGTATTTTTGCCAAGCGTGAAATAGTCTCAGAAAGTCATGCCCGTAGAATAAATGCCTTGATGCTGACATGTGGTTTTTATGATGAGTCGGGCGAATTTGCATTTAGAGTCGGTTTGCCTGGCAAGAGTGGAGTAGGGGGTGGAATCGCCGCCGTGATGCCCCATAAGTTTTCTGTAGCTGTTTGGTGTCCGGAATTAAACGATAAAGGAAATTCAGTCAAATCTATCAAGGCTTTGGAATTGCTTACTGATAAATTGAAGTTCAGCTTGTTTTAATCTGTCCTTAATCCTCCATCACTATTTTTACTTCCACACGTCTGTCTCTCTCGTTGGCAGCTCGCTGCGTCCCGCGCACGACTTGTCCACCTGATTCAACGATGATTTGATTCGCTTTCAGGCCGAATGATTCATTTAGCGCTTCAGCCACGGCTTTAGTTCTATCCTCTGCCAAGCGAAGGTTGTAATTGACGTTACCGGTATTGTCGGCAAATCCTGTTAGAACAAGTTTGGCCGATGAATTCTCCTTTACGTAATCAGCCATATCTGCCAATTTCCTGAGCTCTTCTTCGTCCGGTTCCCGTTGGTTTACTTGGAAATAGATGATTTCTTTAGATTTCAGTACCCTTGATACTGGTTCGTTTTCTACATAGATGGTGTCACGAATAATTTCCGGAGACCCTGCAGCAATTGTTTCTTCCCTTTTACTTTCAATAGGAGTCGATACTGTTTCTGCTGCATCGAGTTCTTGGAGCATTGGAGTATTTTCCTTACTTCTAAGTGAAGTTCCTAAAATGGCACTGCTTATTGCCAGGCCAAGCCCATCAATTTCTGCCTGATTCAAAGTGACAGTTGAGCTGCTAGTGTTTTGCAGTTGAGTGGTTCCTTCCGGAATTTGTTCTTGAGTAGATTCCTGCCTTTGTGAACTGGCAATAGATCCTGCCGCTGCTCCTGCACCGAAAGGCCACCACCATCTATTTTTCCTTCTGGATTCCTCTTCTGGTTCTTGTACTTGTTCAGTCCTTTCAATTACCCTTTCAGTGACGATCCTTTCTTGAGAATCACGCGAACCTTGGCTCTGTGAATCACCATCATCTTGTGCTCTTTGATTGAGGATAAGTTGGTCACGCTGGTATCTTAGATAGTCCACTTCTTCTTGTAACCTTCTTATTTGGGGATCATCATCATAGCCTATTGTGGATGTAGATCTTGACGTTTGTTCTTCTTGTATAACTTCCTCTTGTCTCTTGCTTTCTTGTAGGGTAGATGTTTCATCGACCATTTTATCTACTTCCTGTATGGTAGCAGGCTGGACTGCTGTTTGTGTTGTATCTCTAGTGTCAGTCTGTCCGCTATCTTTTTCAATAAATTGGTCATCAATTTGAGCTTCCTGATTGAGAATTCTTTCTTGCACAAATACATCAATGCTGTCCTGTGATGGGATTTGATAAACTTTCCCAATTCTGTTGCTTTGGATTAAGCTCCTTAGACTGTCTATTTCAGCTTTGATTTCTGTTTCTCTTCTACCGGTGCTGTCTATGCTGTATCTAAGATTGTCAATCCTTTCCCGGCTATCTCTGAGCATTTGTTCTTTTTCTTCAATTTCTAGATTTTCATCAGCTTGAAGGTTTTCAATTTGTTCAGAAAATTGTCTTCTTAACAAGGTCAGATCGTTTCTGGACCTTTGTCCTTGGAGGATTATGTTTTCTCTTTGGAGAATTTGTTGCTCCCAAATTAACACCTGGGCCTTGTATTCAAGGCTATCCAACCTTTTTTCATCTATGATCTGAATATTATAATAGTTGTTGGTTGTAGCTTGAGTTTCTTCAGTAATTATTGTTTCTTCTTCTGAACTTTCAATGTCAATAAGAGCGGCAGATCTGCTGGCATAACTGGGACTAAAACTGCTTAGCCGCGGAGCTGAAAATGTTTTCTTGCTTGCACCAAAGTTGAATTTTAATCCCACGCTATGAAAAATTATCCAATCGCTAGGACTGTTTGGATTGCCTCTATTTGGGTTGTTTCGGTCAAGTAACATTCCCGAAGGATTGGCTGCATAGGCCTGGAAATCGTTGTCATAGGACTTTCTGTATTCGCCGCTTACGTCATCCAGATAATCCGTGAATGTGTACAGAAAGTCAGACTGTGCAAACAGCTCCATTCTATTACCTAATCTTATTCGAAAGCCCAATCCCAAATTTGTATACAAAGACCCTAATGAATAGCCATCTTTCAGTTCTGTCCTCAGTGGTTGAAGATCAGTTTCGTAGACTCCATTGTTTACAGGCAAAGGAAGTGTGTAGTCGTATCTCATTCCCTCATCATCTAACAAATCACCGTAGACCTCAAAATTGATCAAGCCAAAACCTAATGTGAAATAAGGGGCGATCAATGATTTGGAAGATAAGAGTTTGTCATTGTCAGTTTTAAAAACAAATGAGAGTCCCATGTCACGGGTATGGTTTTGAAAATTCAGGCTTCTGAAAAAATTAGGATTCTCCAACATCAAGCGGCCATCTCTTTGAACATACCTATCACTCATTCCAAAATGATATTCAGCGTAGCTAAACATCAGCCCGATAGTAGGGCTCAGTTGCCTTTCTAACGAAACCTTAAATGATGGTCTTTCTACATAAGTAGGGTTAAAATAAAACAAATGGTGTATTGCATCCATGTTGCTTAATCCGCGGACTTGGTAAGGGCTCAAATCGCCATAGTAATTGGAATAACCCATGCTGAATCCAAGCCTCCATTCAAAGTCCTTTTGCTGTGCAAAAACTGAGGCTGTGGCAAAAAGGATCAAACATACTGAGAATAATATCTTGCGCATGTCTTACCTCCTGTCTCCTAGTCCCAACCACATATTAAACTCGAGACTTATCCCGGCAAAAGGTTGTATATAATTTTGGCTGTAGTTACCGTTTCCTTCTTCGATGTTTAACATAACAGCACCAATATTGAGGCGCATGACCCTAAACATCTTGTAGCCCAAGCCTGCATAAATAGGCAATCCCGCCAGCTCTCCGCGAATGGTTTGCCCATCCCTTGACTCAAAGTTTGTCAGGAATACTCCTGCAGAAATGGATGCATTGCCCAAAAAGCGCGTAAAGGTTTTGTTTCCCAATGGAAGGGAAACACCCACATATGGGCCGTTAAGGTATTCGGTGTTTGAAAGGCTTCTTTTGATGGCGATGCTGCCATACCCAAAGTTTAGGGGTAATGTGCTCGGCTTTTTTTCTGTTGGATAATTGCTGATCGATCTGATGTCAGCGAGAGCCATGAGGCTGTTTTCAAGGTATTGTGTCGTTTCATCTTGAACCAAATCGATGAGCTCACTGATATATGCGCCTGCATAGACAGCTCTTTCGTTGTCGTCATTATTTCTTCCCAGAATATTGAACCGGGCCTGTCTTAATTTCAAGCGGCTTCTTTGATCAAGTTTTTGGCGTACGATTTCACTAAAACCTGGGAAATCACGCCCCAAAAAGTGTCGGTAATCCAAAAGGGCATCTTCTACAATTTTATTCATCTGGGTCATCATGACAGCGTCAGAATTATTGGTTCTGATTCCTCGAGAACTTATTTCAAAGTTGGCCCTGATATATGATTCCAAATTACGCGAGATTGACTCTCGCACGCTGATCATTTCAATGTCGTCAGCTTTCCGATAAAAGTAAAAGTCTAAATCATAGTTGTCATTATTTCGCAGTTCCCTCGAAACAAATAACTCATATTGGGAAACTTCGAAATCAAAAGCTCTTTTCCAGGTATACTCTTCGGCTAGGTTTTCATTTTTCCCAGACCTGTTTACCTTAACTTTGACAAGGTCAATTCCGGATGGTAAGGAGCCTCTAATAAAAAATGGTTCTTCAGATGGTAAAGGATTATTGCTGTTGACCTCGTTGTTTACCACATTGTATACAACAGATTTGATCTGTGCAGCTACCTGAAATGTCACAATAAAAAGCAAAATTAAGCTGACTAAAAGATGTTTCATAACGTGTTTATATATTTCATTTTTCTTTAATATACGAAAAAAGAACCCCTTAAAACTTGAAATGGTTTTAAGGGGCTTGGTAAGTGTCTGACTGTTTGGGAGAAGTGACCTTCATTTTTTTTTAGAATAATCAAATCTATACAATATTTGAATCGCTTATTTTACATATTTCCCGATTTTATCTTCAATTATCACATCTGAATTTTTTCTGATCTGCATTCGATAATAAACTAAAACTTCATCAGCACCTGCCTCTAATACTGCATCCTGAGCTTTCATTGCCACAGCCATCAATTGTTCCTGTTTTCCTTCCATAACGGTTTCAAATGGGGTGACCACATACTTCACTCCTGATTGCTGTATGACCGATATGGCTTTATCTACTAAAGCGTATGCGTCTAATGTTTGACTTTTTGGAATTATTTGGATACCAAGATTGATAATTTTTTCACTCATGATTTTTTCTCTTTTTAGTTATTTCAAAAATAGTTTGATTTGATCGGTCCAAATGGAATATCCCTGAGCATTAAGATGAAGCATGTCACCCATGAAAAGGCTTGGATCTGGGTTGCCTTGACCGTCCAGCATAGGTTCCCACATATTGATGAAATATGTATTCTTTTCATTCTGGGTCAATGCCTGGAGCGAGTCATTTAGCCTTTGGTAGTCATCCTTGAGATCCCATCTGGAAGGGCTTGGTTTGACTCCGATGATATATACCTCTATGTTTGGGTTTTCATTTTTTACCTTCTTGATCAATTCTTTAAATTCGTTAAGAACGGCCTCGGTTGTTTTTCCGGAATTCACATCATTGTCACCTTCGTAAATAAAAATTTTTGATGGGCTAAAATCCAAAACCAGGGGATCCAAATACCTGAGTAAATCACTCATCTGAGATCCGCCAAAACCGGTGTTAACTATTGAAAGGTGAGAGAAATCTTCTTTATAATTATTCCATAATCGGATGCTTGAGCTTCCCGTGAGTACAATGCCACCTTTTTCCCATCCTGCTTCCTTATATTTTTGAACCAACCGTTCCACTTCATTTTCAAAGGCTGAATTGTCTTGAGCTATTGACACAAAGTGCAACATGGAGAAGCAACATATATATAAAAGAAATTTCATTGGGGTATTCTTCATTCGTTATGTTTTTTGATAAATATGATTATCCGCAATCATGCCACTAATCAATTAAACGAGGGTTTATTGGCAAACGGATACTAATAGATATTGGATATTTATTGATATTGGTTCAAAATCAGAGGTTAATTCTATTATTTAGATTCTACTGGTATGAAAGCGGATATACATATTGATAAATATTAAAGATAGCTCGGTAAAGACCAAAAATGAACAGAATTTAAGCAAAAGTAAGTTTTGTACAGCTATGAACACCCGATTTCTACTGGATTCAAATCTTTTTAGCACTTAAAAAACAACCTTTTTTATGGTGTTAAACCTCATGTAGATGGATTTTTATCAAGTTTATGAAGTCTGAAAAAAAATTTAAGCACGATAGTCCGTTTTTTGATAAGTTTCTGAGAGCCTAATCCTATACATATGCAATCACTCAGGAATTTCTTTTGGTTTTGTTCAGGAGCATATGCTCCCTTGCTAAAACGCTGTCCTAGCGAATCTCAAAAATACATTGGAATAGGAGGTACTGTGTTTTTTACGGGATTAATGGCCGCTATTTCCTCAGGTTATGCTCTTTATACAGTCTTTGATTATTATTTTCAAGCTGTTTTTTTCGGATTGCTCTGGGGATTGATGATTTTTAACTTGGACAGGTTTATAGTATCAAGTATGAGGAAAAAGAATCAAGCATGGAAAGAATGGAAATTGGCCTTTCCGAGATTGGTTTTTGCCGGAATATTGGCCGTGGTAATATCAAAACCTATAGAGCTTAGAATCTTTGAAAAAGAAATCAACAGAAAGCTTGATGATGAAAGAACCATCATGTTGCAAACGAGCAAGAAATCACTGGAGGCAGTTTTCGGGGAAGTAAGCGCATTGGGAAATCAAAAAGATCTATTGAGGTCAGAAATCCAAGATGCAGTAATTTTTAGGGATAAACTCCAATCGGAATATGATTTTGAGCGCTTCGGAACCAGAACCGATGGCACTTCAGGTATCATTGGCTTGGGTATGAATGCTCGGAAAAAAGAAGAACAACTTGATGCTGCACAGATTGCATTGGATAAGTTACGGGAAGGACATCAATCAAGGATAGATAGGTTGGATGAAGAAATCAGAATGCTTGAGCAGGAAAAAAGTAAAGCCTTGACAAAGCTTGAACCAAATATTGAAGCTTATGATGGTTTGGCAGCAAGACTGGATGCCCTTTCTGTCCTTACCACTGATTCTCCTGCCATAAAAATGGCTGGTATTTTTATTGTTCTACTTTTTGTGGCAGTGGAGACAGCTCCAATTTTTGTCAAACTCATTTCGCCAAGAGGATCATATGATGAATTACTGGATTTGACGGAACATAAAGTTGTGGTATATGCCAAGGAAGAAACTACTAAACAGGATAGCAAATCAATTTGGCGCCTTTCCAAGTTTAGGCAAGCCCTTGACTGAAGTCTATATTTATTGGTCAAAGTTGTTCTTTTGCGATAGAATCCAACTGGTCCATGGTGCGTTTGACAGATCTCCATTCAGCAAAACTAATCAGACTAATAATTCGGGAAAGTCTTGTGCCTGGCTGGCTGAGGCTTTCGGCTAGACCTGTTATAATCTGATCCCTAACATGGGTACTGCTTTTCTGGTCTTTGCTGTAAAAGTATTCTTGGGCAAACTTCCACGCCCCATCTCTAGCGGTTCTGATACTAAAATTGACCAGGATTTCATCTCTGCCTTTAGCGAATCGAATCAAAATACGGAAGAGTGGAGAGACTTTCCCAATGTTGTTTTTCACCCCATCAACTAATTCATACAGGATAGCATTGATTTTGTCAAAATCATTCCGGATGGCTTCAAGATCTTTTCCTTTCATAGTCTCAGCCGCTGCAATCCCTAAGTCTAAGTTGATATGAGCATTTATGCCCAGAAGCAAGTGCTGCAATACAATGTGTCGTGAAGATGTAGCGGTATCAAAAGAGACTTTCCAACAAGTTGAAATTTCTTTTCCAGCTTTGTAATCCTCATATGCATCAATAAACCTTTTTGCAAAAATAATATCGAGCGTGACCATTCTGGGGTTATCATCAAACTCTCCATTGAGAATTCCTTCTTTTACCCGTTTGGTTACGTTTCTGTACAAAATGCCAAAATACCCCAGCCTGCTATTACTTTCATAACATTCCTGGACCACTCTGTCCAATTCTATGATAACATCATCTATGGTTTTCATCTATGCATTCATGATTAGTGATTCCAAAAAATCTCCTACAAAGTAAGCAACGGAAGCTGCCACGATTCCCAAACCTAAGGTTTCTCCGATACTTTTAAAAATATTGGTTTGGTTTACCATACTTTTTAGCGATCCGATCACCATAAATGCCAGACCTGTAAATACACTGGTCCACAAAAAGACATCAAATTCTGTGTGGTTAAAAAAGTCATATACATAAATCATCAATGGGATAAAGCCGATCAGTATAAATGAAATCAGGGTAGCCAGTCCAATTTTGAAAGGACTTTTTTCTTCAGGAATCATTTCCAGTTCGTTTTTCATCATTTCATCGACCCACCTTTCTCTGTTAGATGTAATCACCGCAACAACTTTTTCTAATAGCTCTCCTTCAAAGCCTTTTTCTTGATAGATTTCCCGGACTTCCTGTTTTTCCTTATCCGGGATATTATCAATCTCCCAGTACTCTATTTTTTTATGCTTTTGGTAATTTTCTTTTTCAGATTTTGATGAGAGATATGCGCCAACTGACATGGAAAATCCATCTGCCAATAAATTGGCAAAACCCAAAATTATGATGATTTCTGCACTCAGGTTGGCACCAACAGCGCCTGCTACGACTGCAAAAGTGGTTATCGCTCCATCTATTCCTCCATACACAAATTCCCGTAGGTAATCTTGAGCGCCTCCCAAGAAGCTGACCCGCTGATGTAGTTTACCTTCGTGTTGTTCCATACATCAAAGGTTTTGAAGTAAAAATTGCTTTACATTTTCGCCCATTATAGCTTTGATTTCATCTTCAGTGAATCCCTCCTGTAAGAGTGCTTCTACTATGATTGGCAGTCCGGTGATGTCAAACGGGACAGCGACACTACCGTCGTAATCAGAACCTAAGGCTACATGTTCAATCCCCACAAGGTTCTTGACCCTTTTCATACTGGCCACAATCCCCTTGATTTCATTTGTTCCTACAGCTTTATCAAAAAAAGCTATTCCAATAATCCCGCCCTTCTCAGCTACTCTCCGGATTTGATCATCACTTAAGTTTCTTGGCGAATTAAGCACAGCACGAATACCCGTATGAGAAACTACAACAGGCTTCGTGGAGACTTCTAAGATGTCATCAAACATCTGTGGAGAAGCGTGGGCAAGGTCAATGATCATATTAAGTTCATTCATCCTATGAATTACCTGGCGTCCAAACTCGGTTAGCCCTTCTCCACTTTCACCATGAGCCGACCCTCCCAGTTCATTGTCAAAAAAATGAGATGGGCCTATCAACCTGACTCCAGCTTCATATACTTTCTCTAGGTTTTCCATGCTTCCTTCCAAAGCATGTGCTCCTTCTATCCCCAATAAACCTCCAATGATTTGTTTGTTGTTTTTTCTGGATTCAATCAAGTTTTCCAGATCTGCCTTTGACTTGACAAAAATAAAATTGTCTTCAAAGTCATCTGCAAATTGCTGTAGTTTGCCAGACTGATACATAGTTCTGTTGATCAGGCTAAACCAATTGGACATGGGCCTTCCTTGTACAATATTCAAAAGTGTGATATTGTCCTGAGCATCAGTTTTGTTGAAGTCCATGTTTTGACCCCGTGGCGATTTTGACACAATGGTAAAAACTTGTAGGGCCACATTGGCTTCTTGCATTCGTGGGAAATCAACATGTCCAAAATCTGATTTTTGGGTAAGGTCACGGCCCCACAAAAGGGCGTCACAATGCAAGTCGGAGACGAAGTCAAGGGATTGGTAAAGTGTTAGAGCATCCTCGGATACCTTATAAGGAGCTGCTTCTTTTACAGAATTACTTCTTTTTTCTAAAATGGAAGGCACGGTCATAGTGCCGAGCCAATAAATTGAAATCAGTAGAATAAAAAAAGGAATGATTTTTTTCATAGCAAAGTGGTTTTGCTATCAATATAGTTAAAAAATCGTTAATTTATTTTGGCTGAAATCAGGGCTCAATTGTTCTCTTCTAAGTATTCTTCTCCTGTTTTTGTAGGGATTAAATTTTCTAATTCTTCCATGGTAAAAAGCTTAGACCGGATCATGAATCTGACTCCCATAGGGATTTCAAGAGAAAAACTACTTCCTCGTCCTTCTGTAACATCCAATGTCAACTGGGTATGTTTCCAATACTCAAACTGATCTTCATTCATAAAAAAGTCACATCCATAAATCTTTCCCATCCAAACATCACTGCCGCCGACTTTGAAATCGCCCTTTTCGAAGCACATTGGAGAAGATCCATCACAGCAACCTCCGCTTTGATGAAACATCAACTCAGTTCCAAAGCGTTTTCGCAAAGTGTCTATGACATCCATGGCTGATTCAGTGATCAATACTCTATTTGTGTAGGTTTTTTGGGACATGAGAGTTGGGAGTAGATTTAGATTTAAGATTTTAGATTTTAGATTGAAAAAACAGAAACAAGAGATAAGAATCAAGATAGGTTAGGTGAATATTGAAAGCTACCATTTAGGTTTTAAAAAGAGAAGCGAGTTACGATATAAAGCTTTACTCGAAAATTGAAGAATCAAGACGAAGAAAGGAGGTTGTTAAGTTTTACAACCTTTATTTCTTGGCTCTTGATTCTAAAACTCTCGTATCTCGCCTCATTCAAAGACCTTCGAGGTTTTGGAAACCCCAAAGGTCCATCAGCCTTATCTTGGCTCTTGTTACTTAAGTCTAATATCTCGTATCTCGCCTCTATTTTCTAAAAGAAACCAAGTTTATCCTTACTGTAAGAGATAAGCATGTTTTTGGTTTGACGATAATGGTTTAGCATCATGAGGTGATTTTCCCTGCCAAAACCAGATTTCTTGTATCCTCCAAAAGGAGCGTGAGCTGGATAGGCATGGTAGCAATTCACCCATACACGTCCTGCTTGAATGGCTCTAGGTATCTGATACAGTTCGTGAGCATCTCTTGACCAAAGACCTGCACCAAGACCATACATGGTGTCATTGGCGATTTCTATAGCTTCTTCTGTTGTTTTGAAGGTCGTGACAGAAGTTACTGGACCAAAAATTTCCTCTTGGAAAACCCTCATTTTATTGTGGCCTTTGAAGATGGTAGGCTGGATATAATAGCCTGTTTCCAAACCTGAGTTCAAACTGGCCTTACCACCACCACACAGTATTTCCGCACCTTCTTGTTTGCCTATATCGAAATAGGAAAGGATTTTCTCGTATTGATCATTGGAAGCCTGCGCACCCATCATGGTGTCTTCAGCGAGAGGGTGACCCATTTTGATGGCTTTGGTTCTTGCTATTACTCTTTCCATAAACTTGTCATAAATATCTTCATGAACAAGTATTCTTGATGGACAAGTACATACTTCTCCTTGGTTGAGCGCAAACATCACCGCACCTTCTACAGCTTTATCAAAAAACTCATCATCAGCATCAGCTACTGATTTCATGAAAATGTTCGGAGATTTGCCACCCAGCTCCATTGTTACTGGAATAAGGTTTTCAGATGCATACTGCATGATCAATCTGCCAGTAGTAGTTTCACCTGTAAATGCTACTTTCGCTACTCTCTTTGAAGTGGCTAAGGGTTTACCGGCTTCTGGGCCAAAACCAGTCACCACATTCAATACACCCGGAGGAAGAATATCGCCGATCAGTTCCATCAAAACCATGATGCTGGTTGGTGTTTGCTCTGCGGGTTTTACTACTGTGCAACATCCTGCTGCCAAGGCTGGGGCTATTTTCCATGTAGCCATCAACAGTGGGAAGTTCCAAGGGATGATCTGACCTACTACACCAAGAGGTTCTGACAATGCAATACTTACAGTATGCTCGTCATGTTCTGAAATGGTGCTTTCGTCAGCCCTGATTACACCTGCAAAATACCTGAAGTGATCCACTACGAGTGGAAGATCAGCTGCACGGGTCTCACGAAGCGCTTTTCCGTTGTCTATAGTTTCTACTCTTGCGAGCATTTCCAGATTTTCTTCGATGACATCTGCGATTTTATTCAATAATTTTGAACGCTCAGCGGCTGAAGTTTTGGACCAAGTCTTAAAGGCTTCATGTGCAGCATCTAATGCTGTCTCAATATCATCTTTATTGCCACGGGCAGCTTTAGAAAAAGCTTTTCCATCTATTGGTGAGATATTGTCAAAATATTCTCCTGAAGACGGAGCCACCCATTTGCCTCCTATATAATGGTCGTACTTTTCTTTGATGCTTGGCCTGTCTACAGGCTTCGCTTCTGATAAGGTTAATGTTGTCATATTAAATAGTTTATTTTGGATTTCGTCAAATCTACCAACTTAAATTTTTAAAAAATCCACCTAAAAAATCATCTTATCCACCTGTTTTGATTAATGTCGCTTATTTGATAAATTTAAACCACAACCCAAAATACCAATGTTAAAACCCGATTTTATTGCAGGCGTGCCGTGGAGGAATGAAAGGGATCTGAAGACCCTTGTTGAGAATAGAACTACGTACACACTTCACGACTGTGAGCTGAATATTTTTGAAACCCATCAAGAAGCCAAAGATGTCAATTTGGTTTTCGGTGACTTGGTATTGACTACCATGCTCAAGGGTAAAAAAGTAATGCACCTATTTGACAAACCTGGATTTGATTATCTTCCTGGGGAGTCGGTTATTGTGCCTCCAAATGAAGTGATGAAGATTGACTTTCCGGAAGCCAAATTTGACAATCCCACGCAGTGCATTGCGCTTTCGATTTCTCAGGAGATGATTTCAAATACATTTAATTTGTTGAATGAAAGACTTCCAGACAAAGAAATCACAAAAGAATGGGGACTTGATTTATCCAATTTTCACTTGATCAATACCCAAGACCTATCGGAGATCATCAATAGATTCATCAGAATCGGGGTAAAAGAGCGCTCAAAGGAAAAAGACCTCATTGCTTCATTTGCGCTCAAGGAATTATTGATCAGGCTTACCCAGACACAGGCCAGGGAAATGCTTGAGCAGACTTACCAATCTTTGGCGTCTTCAAATAGGATTGCCCACGTAGTCGATTTTATTAAGAAAAATATAAGGGAAAACTTTTCTTTGGACACCTTGAGTGAAAAAGCATGTATGAGCAAGGCGCACTTCTCGCGAACTTTCAAAACAGAGCTAGGGCTAAGTCCAATGGAGTATATCCTTAAGGAAAGGCTCAATCTTGCCCGCAATTTCCTTAAGTTAGGCACCAAGCAGGTTCAGGAGGTTTGTTTTATGTCAGGGTTCAATAATCCAACCTACTTTATCAGGGCTTTCAAAAATGAATTTGGTATGACCCCAAAAGTTTATCAAAGTCAATTCCACTAACCATAGATTATTTTAGTGTGATAAAATTGTTAAAAAATAATTTATGGTTTTTATGGTGTTTTCGCCTGTTTTTTTTAAGTTTAGAAAAATTTGGTAGTTAAAAAACAATAAAAGTATTCAAATTACCAATTTTTATATGGCTGTAGTCAGTTGCAAATAAACCCACATTTGGAGTCTTTTACAAAGACTCCTTTTTTTATGCTTAATTTTTAAACCTTCTTTTTATATTTTTACATAAAAAATGGAAAAATAGGTTAAATTTTTAACCTGTTTTTGTAAAAATGACATTTTTGAGTTTTTATAGCTTTGCTTTTAAGCCATATTTTATTGGAAAGCTAATAATTGATGGATTTTGACATTTTTAATGCGGTTAACAGAATGAAATTTCATTTTTTTTCAAAAATCTTAGCGAAACTAAATATTAAATCAAAAAAAAGTATCTTTGCTGCCCAATTCTAGGGAGCAATGAAAGCAATTACCGTTATCATTCCGGTTTTCAACGAAGAAGGCAACATTCGCAAAATTCAGACGTCATTGTCTGATTACATGGATAAGTCTGCCTTTCGGGTATTTGGTCTATTTGTCAATGACGGTTCAAAAGATCAGAGTTTGTCACTGATCAAAAAAGTATGTTCGGAGGATTCGAGATTTAAGTTTGTTTCTTTTGCCAAAAATGCTGGCCTGAGTGCAGCCATAAAAGCTGGCTTTGATCACGCTACCTCAGATTGGGTTGGGTATATAGATGCAGACCTGCAGACTACACCTGAAGATTTTTTGAAGTTTGAGCCTTTTGTGGAGAAATACCAGTTGGTGACAGGAGAAAGACAAGACAGGAAAGACGGACTGGGAAAGAAGCTTTCTTCGAGCTTTGCAAACTGGTTTAGAAATAGTTTTTTACATGATGGAATGAAGGATACGGGTTGCCCTTTGAAGATTTTTGAGAGAAATTTTGTCAATAAGCTTCCTTTTTTCAACGGGGTACACCGTTTTTTTCCGGCTTTGACACAGATTTATGGAGGTCAAGTAAAAGTGATACCAGTGAGACATTTCCCCAGAACAGAAGGCGTGTCTAAGTTCAATGCCTTCAATAGAATGGTACAGCCCTTTTTGGATACATTATTAGTTCACAGATTGAAAAAACGATACATCAGGTATCGGGTTGATGAATTCCAATTACATGATTCTCCGCAATTGAATGAATAGCCAGCTGATTTTAGCCCTTGGACTGATAGCCCAGGGTCTTTTTGCATCCAGGTTTTTGGTACAGCTTCTCAAATCCGAAAAAGCCAACAAAGTAGTATCGCCTACTTTGTTTTGGCAATTGAGTTTGATTGCTTCGTTTCTTTTGATCATTTATGGGTTTTTCAGAAATGACATTGTAATAGTAGGTGGACAGGTGGTCGGCTATCTTATTTACATTAGAAATTTGCAACTGAAAGGGGAGTGGTCTTTGCTGCCTGCCTTAGTAAGGTATTCTGCATTTTTTCTTCCTTTATTGCTCGTTGTTTTTCTGATTTTTGGTTTTGACTATGATTTTAATGGATTGATTGACAATCCGGAGATTGAAGGACTATTGCTGACTTGGGGTACTTTAGGGCAATTGATATTTACTTCTAGGTTTGTAGTGCAATGGCTTTATTCGGAAAAGCAAAAAGAATCTGTGTTTCCAGTTTCTTTTTGGTATATCAGCACTGTTGGGGCGCTGCTAATTGCCAGTTATGCCATTTTGAGAAACGATGCTGTGTTGTTTATAGGGCAAGGTTTTGGCCTCATCGTATACCTCCGCAACCTGTATCTTCACCACAAATCAAAGGCGCCGAAGCCCATGTCTTTGTTTTTGAAATTCAAGCCGTACAGATTTCAGGCCTTATTGGTTTTTACGGGCATTGTGCTTTTTTTCAATCTAGGTGCTTGGTCGGTAACTGAAAGTAGCGAAGCGAGGTATGCGCAGATCGGCAAGGAAATGCTGGATTCTGGAGATTACATGCATCCTACATTGATGGGGATTTATCATTACCATAAGCCTCCTATGACTTATTGGATTACCGCTTTTTCGTATAAGATATTCGGTGTTTCTGCTTGGTCAGCAAGGGTGTTTATGCAGGTTGCTTTGTTGATGCTGCTTCTTCTGGTGAGTAGAATAGGGAAATTGCTCTTTCAGGATGACAAGAAAGCTTTTTATGGCACATTGATTTTTGCTTCATTTCCGACCTTTATCATAGCGGGCAGGGCATTGACCACTGATGCATATCTGGCGGTATTTGTCATGGCTGCGGTCTATTTTTGGCTCAAATACCTTAAAGATTACACAGTAAAATTTTTAGTGCTTTTTTACCTCATGTTGGGTTTAGGATTCTTAACAAAAGGCCCAGTGGTAATTATCGTCCCTGTAGTTTTGATGGTTTTTCAAGCCTTATATCAAAAAATCAAATTAGGATCTTGGAAGGGGCATTTGATAGGTGTTTTGATTTTTTTGACAGTTGGATTGAGTTGGTTTGTCATGCTCTTTTTAGAAGATGGACAGTTTGTGGATTACTTTGTATTCAAGCATACAGTTCAGCGATTTGCCACAGATACCTTCAGTAGAAGTCAGCCCGTCTGGTTTTATCCAGCAATTTTACTTGGAACAGCTTTTCCTTGGATCTTAATTATTGCTGCAAATATGAAAGGGTATTGGAAGAAGAAAGATACCCAATTGGTGTTTTTGTTGGCATGGATAATTATTCCTTTGATTTTTTTCTCTCTGAGTAAATCTAAATTGATCCTTTATATTTTGCCGATTTATCCTGCTATTGGGCTTCTTGCCGCAAAATTATGGTTAGGGTTAAGTGAAAAGAAACATCGTAAGTGGGATTTGATTCAATTCATTTTTCAGATGATTATTATAGTGGGTTTGGCAATCAGTCCTTTGATCGATCCGAAAATTGTGCTGAGCTACAAGTTTTTCTTTATTTTGACTATCACCGCCTCTCTACTCATTTCAATTAGGGTCATAGCGATGAAAATCGTGGATCGTATGGTATTCACATCCTACCTTTTTGTAATGGGAATCACCGTGGCATCTACCTATTTTTTCACTAGTAATCCAGGTTTAATGAATGATCAAAGGAGGATAGCGGCTTATATCGATCAGGAGTTTGCTGATGTTGAAAACATCTTGATCTATGATAAGCGAATGCCTTCAATGTCTTTTTTGAGCAATAAAAGTATCATATCCCTTTTTGATGGGGATGAAAGTCTCAATAGGGAAGTGCAGTTTGAGAAGGATGAAAGTTGGAAATCCAACTTGATAAACTTGAAAGAAAACCCTGAGTGGCTAAGAGATTCATTGCCAAACAGCTCAATCTTGATGGTGAAAAGGAATAAATTGAAGAAGCTGGATGAGACTGGATTGCCTTTTGAAAACAGGCATGAAATAGATGGTTGGATATTGTTCTACTGACACCCATCCTCAGGTATGGAGACCATACAATTTAAGTAGTACAGTCACCATACCATGACTCATTTTTTCAGTGTGGGATAGCATTCTGAGGTGGTTTTGAAGGGAAAGAATGTAGAAGACTCAGCTTTGTAGGCCAACTGAATTGGCTACTTTTCTAATATAGGAAGCTCCCTCAAGGTATTCTTCAGCATTGTCCAAATGTTCCATCATAACTGGTACATGAGGTATTTTTTTGATTTCAGTCATAAATGCGCTGTAATCTATCATCCCACGACCGGGAATAACTTCATCAAATTGAGGCATAAAGGTCCTTTCTTTTAGTACCAAATCTTTAGCATGACAGCTTTTGATATGAGTGCCTAACTTGGAAAAACATTCACGGATAAGGTCAGCATTTTTATAGAATACAGCAGGGCTTACCATCATATTGACAGGGTCAAGATGTACTCCAAAGGCTTTTCTGTCTATTGCTTTGATCAAACGGAGGTAGGAATCTGGATCCTCTGGGAAAATCCAAGGCATCGCTTCCAAGGTGTAAAAGGTCCTCTTGGGTTTGACCTCATCTATGATTTTCCGGGTTGTCTCCACTATCAATTCAAAAGTTTCGTCTGAAAAATTATCTGGATGTGGACCAGCCCAATTTTCGCGGTTGTTACTTCCAGCAATGTTGACACAGCATTGCGCACCTATTTCTTCTGCAAGTTGAAGAGAATTCACACATTTCTCTAAAGCCGCTTTCGCTGTTGACTGATCTGGGCTTATGGGGTTGGACCATGCGCCTACTTCAGCTATGATGATGTCGGCTGACCTGGCAGCTGCTTCATATGCCTTAATGGTTTCGATAGCTGCATTTGTGTCAACAGGGCAATATGCCGCCTTGTAGTTTAATTTTTTGAGTATGGCTATCCATTCTTCTGGACTGCTGTATTTTTCAAATAAAGGTCCACCGAGTTTGAGGGTTGGGTTTTCATTCGAAGCGAAAACATTGAAAGGAATAGTTGAGGTACCGAGTATTGCAGCAGTACTGATTTTGGTAAAATGGCGTCTGTTCATGGCTGGAGGTATTGGTGAAATATGTTGGGCTAAAATTTTTCTAAGTGATTTTTAATAGTCTTCAAAATAGTTTTACTTTAGTTAAATTGAAACATCAACACTGATTATTCTTATGCTGAAAGAGAAACCGAAGTCCTTTGCCCCCTTGGTCAACCCTGAAGAAGAAGCATTTTTTGCTGGTCCGCAAACCCGCTGGAAGGAATTCAGGTTTGTCACCAAAGTGGCGATAGAGTTTATCCGTGGATTTAGAATTTTACATTTTATCGGGCCATGTGTGACAGTTTTTGGCTCAGCAAGGTTCGAAGAGAAAGATAAATATTATCAAAAAGCCGTAGAGGTAGGGGAGCGTGTGAGTCAGATGGGATTTGCAGTGATGACAGGAGGAGGACCGGGGATTATGGAAGCGGCCAACAGAGGTGCCAAAAATGTAGGTGGCAAATCTGTGGGTTGTAATATCATTTTG
Organism: Mongoliibacter ruber; assembly: GCF_003003005.1. Classification (GTDB taxonomy): domain Bacteria; phylum Bacteroidota; class Bacteroidia; order Cytophagales; family Cyclobacteriaceae; genus Mongoliibacter; species Mongoliibacter ruber. The sequence goes on along the minus strand of NZ_PVTR01000005.1, from coordinate 348,669 downwards.
CCGTTTGAGCAACATCCAAACCCTTATCTGGACAAATGGATGAATTTCAAGTACTTTTTTGTCCGTAAGGTATTGCTTTCCAAGTATAGCTATGCTTTTGTTGTGATGCCAGGAGGGTTTGGAACACTTGATGAATTTTTTGAGGCATTGACCCTTATCCAAACCAAGGTGATGAGAAGGTTCCCTGTTGTATTGATGTGCAGTGATTTTCACAAGCATATCTATCAGTATATACAGCATATGGCTGATTATGGTACAATTGACAAGGAAGACCTCAAACTTTTTCTTTTGACAGACTCTATTGATGAAATGGAAGCCCATATTATAAAGTATGCAGTAGAAGGCTATGGTCTAAAAAGGGCGGAGGAATTAACTCCTAATCCGATCCTAGGTGAAGAAAAACAGTAATTTTTTTTCTTACAAGGGCCAGAAAAAGAGAATCAAAGGTATTCCTATGGCTACAATCAAGAGTTCTAGAGGTGCTCCCATCCTTAGGTAATCGGTAAATTTGTATCCTCCCGGCCCCATTACCAAGGCATTGCTTTGATGTCCAATAGGTGTCAAAAATGCACAGCTGCCTCCAATAGCTACAGCCATCAAAAAAGGATCTGATGCAACTCCCATTCCGATAGAAATATTAAGGGCTATGGGAGCCATCAACACGACGGTGGCCGCGTTGTTTATGATGTCTGATAAAAACATTGTAACCACCAAGACAATAGTCAGAATAGCCCAAGGAGGGAGGCTGTCTTTTAAAAGTAGGATTTTCTCTGCGATTAGATTAGCACCTCCCGTGTCTTCGAGTGCTGTGCCAAGAGGCAATAAAGCACCAAGCAATATGATAACCGGCCAATCTACCGAGGTGTACAATTCTCTGATGGGGATCACCCGAAACAATACCATCAGCAATGCTCCTAATGTAAAACCTACCTGGACTTCCAAAAAACCGGATATGATGAGGGCAAGTGAAGATAAAAAGATCCCAAGGGCAAGGATGATTTTTTTTGGTTCACCAAGGTTTAGGCCTCTATCAGCCAATGGAAGACAGCCCATGCTGCTGAGTGTTTCATCGATTTTATCACTTTCTCCTTGTACCAAAATTACATCTCCAGCCTGGAATTTGACGTGATCTATGCGTTTTCGGATCTTTTGATTTTGTCTTGAAATCGCCAGTAGGTTGACACCGTATCTAAAACTCATGAGCATATCCGAGGCAGACCTGTCTAAGATGGGGCTGCTTTCCATTACCACAGCTTCCACTATGATAATGTCCTCGTTGTTTTTGGCACTTTCCTTTTCCTCTTGACCCTCACCCGCTAGGTTGGTTTTTGATTCGTTAATGAAATCCTTCAAATCTTCCGGATCTCCTTGAATGCTTATGATGTCATTTTCCCTAAATACAAAGTTCCTGCCCGGAGCATAGGTCAATTGATCGTTTCGGATGATGTTAAGGATTTGGATATTGCCTTTGGTAAATTCATAGATTGCCCTATGTGGCTGATCCTTGAGTTTGGAATCTTCGGGAATTACTACCTCAGTGATATAGTCATCAATGTTGAACCTGTTTTTATCATCACCTTTGGGGGCTCTTTTGGGTACAAATCTCCAACCTATAAAGATGATAAAAGCCAATCCAATAACAGCTATTCCAAGCCCTACCGCTGCGAAATCAAACATCCTGAACCGTTGACCAAATTGCTCTGCCCGAAAAGTAGATATGATGATATTAGGAGGAGTTCCTATCAAGGTAGTCATGCCTCCCAGTAAAGATGCAAAGGCAATAGGCATTAAATAGGAAGAAGCTGAATGGCCATGTTTATTGGCAATGAGAACTGCTAGTGGCATTGTCATGGCCAAAGCTCCTACATTATTCATAAATGCAGATGCGAAACACACTAGAATGCAAAGAATAGCCAACTGCACTGTAAAACTGAGGTCTTTTTCTATAAGTATCTTTGCCATGCTCTCTACCAAACCTGATCTAGCAAGTCCATGACTGACGACGAGTACCATGCCAACTGTAATTACAGCGGGATGGGCAAAGCCTAAAAATGCTTCTTCTGCCGGTACAATACCAAACAAAACCAATATCAACAAGCAGATGATTGACACCAGGTCATACCTTATTTTGCCCCAGGCAAATAGAATGACTGCCAAAATCAATGTGCCAAATACTACTTTCATTTCCATTATAAAAAGCTTTAAAGTGCCACATCCAAAATCATCATCAAGGTAAAACCTACCATAAAGCCTAAAACTGCCAAATCTGTATACTTATCTCTTTGGGTTTCTGGAATTACCTCTTCGACCACTACATATATCATTGCACCTGCAGCAAATGAAAGTGCATATGGGAGGATGTTTTTCATGTAGATCACGGCTATTGCCCCGATTACACCAGCCACAGGTTCTACCATGGCTGAAAGCTGACCAAACCAGAAGCTTTTCAACCTTCCCAAACCTTGCCTCCTCAGCGGCATAGAGACAGCCATACCCTCAGGTAAGTTTTGAATCCCTATCCCAATGGTCAAAGCAATTGCAGCAGTCAAAGTAGTTGCATCTAAGTCTAGCGCTGCAGACCCAAAAAGCATGCCTATGGCCAAGCCCTCTGGGATATTGTGCAATGTGATCGCCAAGACCAGAAGGGTTGATTTGTGCCATTTTGTTGGAATACCCTCAATTTCACTTTTACTGAAATTGATATGCAAATGTGGTAATAACTTATCGAGCGTAAATATGAAGAGTCCTCCTAGTAAAAAACCTCCGGCAACAGGTGCCCAGTGGTAACCTGGATAGATTTCTTCAGCGAAGTTGAGGCTTGGTGTAAGCAGTGACCAGAAACTTGCAGCAATCATTACTCCACCAGTAAACCCCAACATGGTGTCAAAGACAGATCTTTTGATGGTTTTAAAAAAGAATACTATCGATGCGCCCAAAGCTGTCATCAACCAAGTGAATACAGTAGCCAGCAATGCGGACCGTACCGGTCCCATCGCCAAAGCCCAAGCCTCTAATTTTTCTACCATAGTGATCAAATCAAAGTGAAATATGGTTGTTTTTAGCTGGACTTACAAAGGTTTGAGTTGTTTAGTTGAGTCACTTGAATAAAGCCTTTTCAAACTTCTTCATTGGATTAGAAATTGGCCATAAGGGCTACTACGAAATTTCTGCCTGGAGCAGCTATTCCCGAACCGTAGGTCCTATATCTGACATTGGTTATGTTTTCCACACCGGTACTTATGGAAATGTTTCCAATTAGTTGGTAGAAAGATTTAAAGCTAATTGTAGCCCATGAAGGGCTGAACGGGTTCCCATTTTCATCTACCGCATACAATTCTGGTTTTCCTCTTTCCTCCAGAGGTAATTGCTCAAAGGAAAATCCACTGGCGTATTCGGTATAGAGCTGCATTCTTAACTTTTCTCTGCTGTATTCCAATCGGGTAACTCCAAAAGTCGGGGGAGCATGTCTAGAAGGGCTTCGCTGTCCATCATCCATTTCTTCAGTACCTCTTTGTATATTGATTCTGGATGAAAATGTAAGGTAATTTGGTAGTTTGACTTCCAGGGCGGCTTGTAGTCCTAAGATGCTTACAAAAGCTGCATTTTGCAATGACAGTACCCTGCTGAGTTCGCCATCATAAAGGATGCTGTCCTGTCCATTTAAGCTTGTTTCTCTCCTGACAAGTGCATTTTCCAATCTGGTGTAGTAAGCGGTGAGGTCAATCATAATGTTTTCATTGATGACTTTTCCTGCGTTAGCTTCCAGGTTGTATGCATATTCAGCTTTAAGATTTGGATTAGGAATCATCACCGTGCCCGGTTCAGAGTCAAAAATTTTACCGATATCATCAACGTTGGGAGCCCTAAAACCGGTGGAGGCATTCAAATGAAAGGTCCATGTGTCAAATGGAGTGTAGACCCAGCCAGTACTTGCTGTTAAAGCACCTTCTTCATTTCTGCTCTCGGTGAACGGCAGTGGGTAAAACTCACTGTTTGCACTGAAATCAGCTCTAAGTCCAAACCTATTGTACCTTAGGCCACCTTGAATGAGTGAGGATGGACTGATTTTTTTCTGATAAGTAGCATATGCGGCATAGGAATTCCAACTAGCCATAGGGTATCTTGCTGCCGTCGAACTGCGCTGACCCGTCAGGATGTTGACTGAATTGCCCGTTGAGCGTACATCGTTCCAAACGTATTCCAAACCATAAAAAACCTTAGCATCATTGGGCAGTTCCTTGATGAAATCCAGATTTGCTGAATAGGCATCCACCTCTTCTTCTCTTGTTCTTCGATTGGGGTTATTGAAGTTTCTGTCAATCCTGCTTTCCCCAAAATGTTGCAGGGCAAGGCTCAGAGAGAATTGGTCATAGAGGATGTCTTTTTTTGCTGTGTGCGTAACCTTCAGGTGATTCATCATCCATGTTTGAGGACCATATTTCCATTCACCCGAAGCAGGAAGGCCGTTGGGGCGCATTCTAGTAAGTCTATCATACCTGTCAAACTCTGAACTAGCTGAGTAATGAAAGCCATATTGAAAATCCCATTTTTCATTGGGTGAAAAACGGAGTTTCTGCAAGATATTGATCTGATTGTATGCTGTTGGTGTTTGTACCTCGGGATCTGGATTGTCAACTACAATATCTTGGTCATTCTCTCTGATCACATTAAAAGGTCTCAAAAAGGCATCTGGACCACGGCTGCCCATCCTTAGGTCTCCATACTCTTGTCTACTGAAACTGGTCACACCTGCCCATTTTTTGCCACCATATTTCACATGAATATGACCTGTTTTCTCTCCATTGGCAGTACTGGTTCTCAAGCTTGTGTTTCCGCTGATAAGGAGATTGTCCTCAGTTGAGAATTCCGGTTGGAGGGTTTGGAAACTCATCACTGCACCGATGGCATCACTTCCGTAAATGATTGATCCCGGTCCAAAAAAAACTTCAGTGCTTTCTGTGGCAAAAGGATCCAGTGAAATAACATTTTGAAGATTCCCACTTCTGAAAATAGCGGTATTCATTCTGACTCCATCCACAGTGTACAGTAGTCTATTTGTCGAGAACCCCCTGATCATGGGACTTCCACCACCCTGTTGGCTTTTTTGAATGAAAACCTCACCTGAAATGGCCAGTAAATCAGCGGCTGTCTGAGGGTTTAGGAGTTCTCTTTCTTCCTTGGTGATAGAGGTGATTCTTGCGGGTATTTCCTGCCGGGATTGACTCCATTTGGTAGCTGATACGACGGCCTGTTCCAATGCAATAGTGCTAGATTCCAAATAGACAATAAATTCTTTTGCCTGAAGTTCGGCAAAAGTCCTTAATTTAGGTTTGTAACCATATAGCCTGATTTCGACTTTATCAGATGTGGAAAATGAGCTTAAATCAACCTGGCCAGATTTATCTGTAAATGCAATGATATTGTTTTTGGATTGGGAAACGGCTACAAATTCAATGGGTGAGTTGCTTTCTTTATCCAGAATTTTTAATGTCTGACAATGTACTTGTCCGATAGTTGATAAAAAAACTAAAAAGAAAATAGATACTTTCAAATTCATCATTTGGGTCAATGGATTTGTTCAATATTACTTCTAATTAATCTATTTTCAAGGCTCTTTAGGATTACCTTTGTTTTCTTCTTAGGAGTGGATAAAATCAAGTGTGAACTTTTCAAATTTTAATAATAAAGGGACTTTTCATTTAAAATAGTATGATTATTCACCACTTTGCCAGTAGATTATAATTCTAGTTTTAATGTTTGATTCAGATCAATAAATAACTTGGCAGAGACGGATCCAACTCGTCTCTCAGAGGACAGGTATCCCTTTGCCAAAAAAACCTCGTTTAATTGATTAGTGGCTTGATTGCGGATAATCATATAAGCATATTTTGTTTAATGGCATTTGGGATTTATAAAAAGTTTAAAAATTCTATCTAAATTTTAGTTTTATGATTATGTTTTTAATTGTATTATTTTAATAAATAAAATCATTTTTCATTGCGATTAAAAAATTAATACGCTAACTTTCATTTAGTTAACGCTGTTTTTGAATTTTGTTCTTGTGCGGTGATTGGAAAAGTTTTTAGGTTGGAAGCATAATTTTTTTGGTGGGATTTAAAAAGCTGCAAACTGTTTTTTACCTCTTAACCTTTTATGCAATGGAAGAAATGCAGAACATTCAGGAGCTTCTGTCCTCTGTTTTTGGACAATTTCAGACATTTACCAAAAAACAAAGAGATGACTGGGAGGCCGCTTTGCCTATAACGATTTCGGCTTTGGCAAAGCAAGATGTCAGTCAGATTAGAAATCAATCCTTTGTATTTGACAGGATGGATTTGTTTCAAAAAAATCAAATTGACGAACAAAAGAGGGCGTCGGTCAGGAAGGCAGTGAAAGACATAAGGCAGGAGGAGAGATCCTCAGATACCCGAGTATTTCTCAGAGAAGTGCCAATACGTAGTACTCAGGTACCTAATAGTGTGCCGCAGTGGGCTGCAGGTTCTAGGCCCGAAGTCACTTATGGACCTCTTCCACACATTGATGGGCGCGAGATTTTTGTAGATGTATATCGTGTAGAAAAGATGGTAACGCTCTTTCAGCCAGGTAATAACCAGCCTGCGCTGCTTTTTACAGGTCGGTGGAGTTCATCTGGTAGATTGGTATTGCAAAGTGATAAACTTACTGATTCGTCCAGAAATGAATATAGTTTGGTAGAAGGGTCTGTTTGGATAAGGGCTGATCTTTTTGCTGTTGGCCTTCCTTCAGATAGGTACATTGGATTGGCAGTAAAAAACGGTGCAGTCAAGCTCAGTACCAAACCATCTATTGTTGGAAACAGGCTGGTAATTCCCAATCAGTCCAAAGTAAGTGTTGCTTTGGAGCTTAAAGCGCAAGAATTCACTTCACAGGGTGAAGAAGGCTTAGGTCAGGATGCAAGAGAATTGAAATTAGACCAACCGGAAAAATTTGAATTTGAGTTTACAAGTCCAGGAATCGCCAAAATCAACAATATTACAGAAGCATCTTGCATGCTCTATGGGGAAGAGATGAGATTCAGCCATCTTACTTCCGGTACTCCATTTTTTCATCAAAGGACCAATAGGTTGATGATACCTATGCGATGTGATAAAGAGGAACTTGAAATCCTTGACCAAAAAAGCCCTTACGTGAAGTTAAATGGAAAAGCAGGTCTGGAAGCTTCATGGTGGGCTATCCCTGCAGCATTATTGGATATCAATGCTCCCCTTCAAGCTTCAGGTGCAGGAGGCTTGGCTGTTTTGACCAAAGAGGGTTTTAGGGTTTCCTGTCTTGGGCAGCATGGTAATGAAGGGAGATTGATTTCACCTTTGTTTTTATTGGATCCTGGAAGGATAGGCATAACCGATGTCAAGTCTAATTGGTTGGGAGTCTATCAGGATATTCAACATTACAAGGATAATCTAAATCCCCACGGCACTTCCTTACATCTCTTTTTTTCAAAAGAAAGTCCGTTTGTTTATAATGTGCTTGCAGAAGGTGTTGAGTTGACGATGACTGAAGTAAATGCCGATGTACAACTGGATAGACCAGTGCAAGTAAATGGCCATGCTTTTGAAATAAAGACTAAGAATTCAGTCTTTGTCACCTTTGCTTCCGCCGAAAAAAATGCAGTTTATTTTTATGATGGTAACATCATTTGGGACAACCAAGAGGGCAAAGCGGATCGTAGGATGCCAGGTTTTAAGACAAGAGCCATAGCTCTGGAAAACGGACTTTTTTCAGTTTCTCCTGTGAATTCCTGTATCATTTTCGGAGTAATCAATTCAACTTGGGACAAAATAACTGAAAGCCATACTTTTTTACAGTTTGGTCTATTTGGATACATGCCTACTTTGCCTGATCCTTATTTGGTCAATTATAAATGGAGGAGAGATACCCGAGTGAATATCCAAAAAGGATTGGATGGGGTTCAAAATTGGTTGATCTGTCAGCTTGTACAAAAGCCATTGGAGAAGGATTTGGATGAGTTGACAGTTAGTTTTCATCATGCGCAAGCGCTACAGGGGTTTCCTTCAGCCCCACAAAACGCTCCTGTGTCAACCGCTACTGCCCAACAAGCCTCTGTATACAAACCCATAAGGGAGTTTAAACCTATAGTTCCTGAAAACCGCAAAAACGATTCTAGGTTGGTAAATGAATTACCGGATTATGAAAAGCAATTTGGCGACTTGTTTGGTCAACAGCTGCTGGACTATTTTACCTTGTTGGATGTCAGTAGCAATGCCAATCAAATGGGGGTAGCCGTTGGGCCTGGGAACTATCGCCCTGGCAGAGGACGCAGAGATGAAAGGACAGGAGTGGCTAAGGAAGTTGAACAAGGGAATTATGATATTGAGGCAGTTAACCATTCAGGGTTGATCATTGATGGGATGCAAGTTCAGTTGCCTGCTACTATGGCTAGGGTATTTGTTTTGCCTCAAGTAGCTTGGGAACCAGTATACAACTTAAGTCCTCCTGATGCAGTGGAAGATACCAATGGTAACGAAATTACCATGCCAGGTGATCCCAAAGGAGGTTTTAATTATTATCCAAATGATGGTGGACCAACTAGGATTTTCAACAATTACCCAATTCCCATTCAGCTTGCCCCCCTTCCTTTAAGTCATTTTATTACGCAGAGATACAAAAATGACCAGAACTCCATACTTCAATGCTTTTTTACACTTCCGTTTGGCTTGAAGGCCGTTTCATTCCTGACTTATATAAATGAAAAGGAAAAGACTAAACCCTCAGTACAGATGGTTCAGCCAAGCTTCTTTGAAAATGTAAAAGGTGGGCTGCACATCAGTACAATAGCAGGAGATCACGGAAAGAAATTTTCTGATAAGGAAGTTGAATCCCCTGATAAAGATGACAAACCCATGTTTGCCGGAATGACCGTCCAACTTTCCAATATTCTGGATAATAATGGAAGCGCAACAGGTACAAGTACTTTAGGACACAGCGTCACCTACATTTTCAATGGAGAATTTTTTATAGATCAGGCACAACCTAGTCAGGTCACAGGCAGGGGAGTTCCGCTTTCAAGAATCGACTTTACAGGCTATGGAGCCAGTACTTTCAGTGATTGGGTCAGTCCTTCAGCAGCAATAGCTCAGACCTCCCAGGCCAAGTTTGAAGTGATGCTGGGGCGTACTGCTCATGAAGTGATTCAAGTGAAGAGTTTGATTTATCCTTGGGGCATTCGGGTAGTCAGAACGATCACAATTTTTAGGGGAGCAAATGGTTTTGTCTTCCGTACTGACAGTGGTTGGCAGGCTGAGTCAGATGGACTTTTTGATTTTAGTTATCAGTTCAAAAGGGACGGGGAGCTACACAAGGAAAAAAGTCCATATAAGCTGCATCCAGGCTTGGTCTATGGGCTTTTTGATATCAAAAATATAAAGGAAGACCCTACAATGCCTGAGTTTAGTGATACCAGGGATTATGTCAAGAATGAAGCATTTATCAATATTTTTGGTGAAGAGGTTGAACTTGGTGCAGCTAGAAAGCAAGATATAAAGTGTGTGCCGGTATGGTTTGATGCGGATATTCTGCTGGAAAACACAGTACAGGGGCATAATGACGGTAAAGTGCCTGCCAAAAAAATCCTAGGTTATGTACAATTGGCCCCAACTGGTATTCCGTTGACAGAGGACCAATTTGTTTCCTTACTGGACCTCCAAGGGGGCATCATAGGGGCTGATGTAGATTGTATTATTGACCTCAATAAGAGTGGTCAGCAAATGAGAGTAAGCAGGGTAGACTTTACCCACGCCAAGGACAATTCAGGTTCTCCTGTTTTTGTGATTGCTCCAAAAGGGTCGGTATTTCTTCCTAAAGATGGCAGTTGGACCTTGGTTTCTCATGAAAGGGGTACAGGAGATGTCACTCCATTGCCTATTCATGAAGCTATTCCTGTGATCAGAACAGGTGAGTGGATCAAAGAAAAAGTAGTCAATCCTGAAGTAGTCCAAAAAAACTTAATTCGCTTGGCCAACCCAGGTGAAATAGTAAGGAACCCTCAGCCTGATACCCTGAACTTTGGATTTTTACAATCCACAGCTACTCAAAAAGCACTGTTTCTTACACCATCATTTGCAAGAAATTCCAAAAAAATATTGAGCAAAACGCCACCATTGTTTGCTGATGCATACAGGCTCATGCGGGATAATACGATTTTCCCTAATAGTGGAAATGCGAGTAGTGATTTTGGATCAGCTGTACCCTTATACAACGTTTTTGCAGCAAATAATCCCAATATTGCTATTAAGGCTTTCAATGAGGTTGATTACCATGATGGCAATATCAAGGTCATGGAATTGCTGGAAATAGATCCTGTCAAGGCAGGTGAAGCTGTAGTTGCTCAAGGATTTAAGCTTTTGTCGGGAACAAAAAACCCATTAATAGGTCAGGCAGTATCCTTTGAAATGCCAACAGCCAATGAGGTGGAAATAGTGAATATGCCTAATGTCCTGAGGATTTATATGGACTATAAAATCACTCCCAACAATGGATCCCAACAAAATTCCAAGCTGGATTTTGACATCAACTCATTTGCTCAAAATGCAGCAGATACATGGAAGAGCCGGGTTAAAGATGTGGCCATGGTGGTAGACTTGGGCAGTTTCAAAAGGTTGATGAGCATCAAAGGAAATTTCGATGCCTACAAAGGGAAAATGCCCGGATATGAAGGAGACTTGTCTTCAGGAGGTAATTCATCCAATGGGATTTCTGTTCCTGAGGTACAACTTTCAAAAGAGTTGGAAACTGTAGTAAATATTTTGCAGATCCTCGCTTCTTTGGGCAATGGAGATTATGCCGATATTATGAAAAAAGGCTTAAAAATAGCCATGGGGAATGCAGGTGAGATTTGGGAATATAAATTTGAGGCTTCACAGGAAATCCCAACCATTCAGTTTCCTCCGGGTGAACTATACAATGACCCCAATACACCACTGAGGCTTGAAGCTTCCATGGCGCTTGGATTTTTCTTCAATGCCGCATTAAAGGTTACTTCTCAGCCAAATCAATTGATTCCCACAGCAGGGGCTTTTCTTCAGTTTAAAGGAGGCTTACAGGTGATGTGTGCCACAGTTAGTGTAGCCACCATTTATGCTGTAGGAAAAGTGGATTTGAAGCTTGCCTGCGATACCAAAGATGGCCCCAATGTACGTATGAAGTTTGGTTTTGGGGCAAACATCACTGTTGGGCTACCTGTCATAGGGAATGTGAGTGTGACTTATTTGGTAGGAGCGGATCTTTTTATAGCAAAGGATAAATTCCAACTGCTCGCTGTGATTCTGTTCAAGGGCCGGATAAGTCTAGCCATGGGACTGGTGTCAGTCACCATTTATATAGAAGCAGCTGGAGGTGTTTCAAGGTCAGGTAATAGAACAGAATGTGTTGCCTCCATGACATTTGGTCTGGAAATCAGCATCTGCTTTGTCATAGATATTAGTTTCGAAGAAACTTGGCAAGAAAGAAGGCAAATCGCCTGATCCAAACCATCATTTTTAAATAATCTTAATTATGGAAAAATTCAGAGCTTTCACCACGATGGTTTTCCCTCAAAGATTTGATGGGAAAAGCCTTCATGTTAACATAGTCATCGTTCCAAGGAATCATAATCCATTTGAACCATTTCAGCTAGGGTTAAGTCCAGTTCAGCAAGTGCCTCCTTTTGTAACACTTCAACCTGAGTTTTCTCTGGCATTTGTCAAAGGCTTGGACGATTTTCCGCTAAGCAATGCTTCAGCAGCCAATAGGCAACCAAGATTGGTGACTGCTGCCATCAAGCCCAGCGAAAAAAAGTATGATACCATTAAAGGTGTTGCAGATATTTTTGGTATTGACAATATCAGTGATACACAAGACAAACTTGGTGATGTGCTGGACTTAAACCTGAGTGTGAAGAAATTCCTTCCGGAGTCCTACAGACGAAGTTTTAATTTTACCCGACCTGCCCACCCCAATGCTGTCACGGACGATAGTTATGAATGTGCCTTGAAAAAAGAGGTTGATGAAATTATTGACTATCAACCCAAGAAGGTGTTGAGCTGGGGAAAAGTATTTGCCTACATATTCAAGCAACCTCTTTTAGCTGAAGCTTGCGGAATGATCTACAAAACAAAAATCGACTTGAGTCCTGATGAAATCGCAGATGGCGGGTATTTGTATGTAGATGTAAGCAATCAGGCATGGGCTGAAATCCAGAATCAAACTTTGGAGCATGATGATGGTCCCCTTATCAAAAGATACGCCGCTAGAATTCCCAAATTGGAAGAAGAGAAATCACGTCCGGTTTTTGCCCCTATTCTTTTCCCAGTTTTGTATAGAAAAAGTGCTCAGACAGAATTTGAGGTGGTTCCTCCAGCCCCATGGGACACACTTTTCAAAGAAAGTATCGTGTATGATGACGGGTTTGCCAAGATTGTCCATGCAGGTCAGGCAGTAAGCACAGATATTCTTAAAGAAATTCCAGACGGCATTCATCCCCAATATGAGTCTGGTATAAGGTTGGCTTGGGATGATGAACAGATCTTAATTTGGTATATCAGGCAACTGGTTGAGAATGAAGCAGAAATACCTGGAAATGGGAAAAGGGTAGACTCGCCTTTGGGAGTGGCAGGTTACAAAATTGATGTCAGGGAGCAGCAGGAAGGAGCAGAATGGGAAAACCTCAACAAGGCTTTTTTGAATAGGGGTATTATTGCACTTACAGATAACCTAGAAGATAGGACTGTTGAACTGCCACATCAGGTTTACCCCTCCAAGAAGCGTACCCTGCAGCCTAACCCTTATTGGTTGCCGATGTACTTTGCTAACTGGATCGGGAAAAGTATGGCTGTCGAAGATAGGGATGCCATAGAGATTTATAAAAACGATAAAAAAAATAAAGGTTTTATTGACGATAAAGAAAATCCAAAAGAAGAACCAAAACAAACCGAAAAAAATGATGTGTTGACAGCTCCGGAAATAAGAACGGAGCTGAGGTATGGGAAAACTTATCAATTCAGAATAAGAATGGCCGACCTTAGTGGGGGAGGGCCATCCCTTGAGGATGACCCGCTTCATGCAGGACCTTCTCCTCAGACCACTGTTTCTTTCAAAAGATATTTAGCACCTGATAATTTAAGAATAGAAAAACCGGATCATATCTCAAAGCTAGAGGGGAAATACTTTAATGCTGAGGATAAGGAGGAAACCACCTTTTTAGACAATCAGCTGTTGAAGATCCAAAGGCCACTTATGGAATATCCGGGAGTGGTATTGACTGGTAAATACCAACAAAGGGGACAGGATCCTATTCAAATGCTGAAAAATCTTGACTTCAATACGGATGATCAGTTGGTCTTGGGAGTTCCTGATCCCGATGCCAATATGGTGGAGTTCAAAATAGAAGTGAAAACATTACAAATGGACAATCAGCTCAGTCTTGAAGGGAATGAAAATTATATCACTTTGTACACCACCAAAAGAAATTTTTCGGAGGACTTTACTGAGGGATTAGAGGTTCCTATTGCTTTCATTGATGTGCCTGTTTTGAACCTTGGAGAACCTACCAACCCTTTTTTAAGGGACGACCTCAAAAAAGAAGATTTGGATAAAATGGAAGGAATTATCCTTCCAAAAGGAAGGCATATAAGATTAAGCCTAAGGGCAGTAGCAGATGGAGGCTCTGTGGATGATCAGACGTATTTTGGATTGATCAATGAAGGAAATCCAGAACTGGATAGCAGGTATGGGAAAGTATTGCAGTTTTTGTTTTATAAAGAAACTGATTCTGAAGAAAGTCTTTTGATACCATATAAAAATATTCCGACACATCAGGCATTGTTTTTAAGGGCAAATGAAGTCCCCGTGACCAAAGGAAATCTAAAGGATATTCTTAAATTTCATTTGCTCAAAAATAAATCTCAGGAAATCCCTGATATCGTTCAACGCTTGGCGATGGCATTGGGATTGAGGGCCAAAGGCATGACACTGTATGCTCCTAAAGGTGAAAGGATAGTGTTTGGAGTAAGCAGTAGAATCAGACATTCGCTTGCACCCGATGGCAGTAGTGTGACTTTTGCCAGCAGGTCTGAACTTCAGGATCATTGGTTAGGTTGCCTCAGCTATCAAGTCAATAGAGATTGGGCTTGGGACAGCCTTGAAACAACAGCATTCAGTATTGGCAAAACAACTGTCTTCAGAAGGGATATGATAGAGGCCGCTTCAGGTAATTACACGGCACGTCAAATCCTACAAAGAAAGCTTAAAGAGGTGCTTGGCTTAAGTATCGATTACCCATCAGATGGCCCTGCACCCATTCAGGAATCCAATGTAGGAGATATTGAATTTCTGGAGACCGCTTCATTCGAATCCTTGCAGGAGAATAGGTTTGGACGTGTTGAAAGAGGGTTCACACGGATAGTTTTTATAGATGCTGTTGAACCCAAATCTCCATTTAGGAGGTCGGTGTCCAATAGCAACCCTAGATTTCCTGATGAGTTATGGGTAGATTATACCATTACACCACATGTCAAAAAAGGTCATGCCCCGATAGATCAAGTGCTGGCTGAGGACCTTAAATTGCCAACTGTTTTACGACCAAGTCAGGTTCCTAAAATTGTATCTGTAGGATTAGCCTTTTCTCCTTATCACCGTTCCGATGATTACAGCAGCACCGAAGCACGCAGCAAATACCTTTGGGTGGAGTTTGATGAGGCTATTCAGAGTCCCGATGATACTTACTTCTGTCGGGTGTTGGCTAATTCCCCAGATCAATTGCTGAGTTCTAATAATTTGGATCAGTTTGCGGCACCGGAGGAATCTGACTTACCGATTGCCCCTGAGTTTACTCGTGTCGTTGTACCTGGACAATCCGATGATATGGCAGGCTTGGACGCCATGCAGCCCATGATCAAAGCCAATGACAGTGATAGGCATTATATTTTGCCTCTTCCTCCGGGACTTCATCCTGAAAGTCCTGAAATGTTTGGGTTTTTTACTTACGAGTTTAGGGTTGGGCATACCCATTGGGCGGAGCAGGAAGATAATTTGTGGTCTACTGCCCAAGGGAGGTATGGAAGACCAATTAGAGTGACAGGACTTCAGCACCCATTTCCGAATTTGCTTTGTAGTGTTACCAGAGATGAAAATTTTCTATATGTCAGTGCACCTTTTGCTAAGGCAGTTTTAAAAGGGAAAAATGTTACTGCAAAACCACCGAGAACAAGTTTGTGGTCTTTGCTTTATACCCAGGTAAGTCAGGCAGACGGACTGGATTTTAGAAATATCTTATTGTCAGAAAAGATTATGAGACATGATTTCGAAAAAGAGAAAGAGCAAAAGGCATCTGAAATTGAAAAAAAGCTTCAGTCTTTTACTTTTGTACCAGCAGCGTCTAATACCCCAAGCAAGCCAGTTAGTTTTGAATTCAAGCCTGAGATAGTGGATATTGGCGCTTTTCTTTCCCTTCACAAAAATCTACATTCAATGGGAACTGTCGCTTTTTCCAGCTTGGAAATTGCGGAATTATTAAAGAATATGGGACTACCTGAGGATAGTCCATTGAGTGTGATTGTAGTGGAAGTGTATGGTAATATCACCAACTTTTCGGATCATATTAGAAACATGAGAAGAGGTATGACAGGGTTTGCGGGATTTGCGGCAAACCAATGGTCCGGTGATTTCCAAGGTGGGAATCATTCCCATGAAAACCAACTGCCTCTTTCATCAGGGCTAGGACAATTTAGGATTTTGAGGACTTCTCCGCTCACAAAAGTACCATTTGTCTGTTGTCCTACTTGTGAAAATTATTAAGCAGAAAAGACCTGCTTTGGAAAAGGCAGGTCTTTTTTCATTTCAAGCTTTTTTTGATCAAGCTCGTCCCTTTAACATCAGGTTCCAATACATGAAAGGAAGCCCGTACTTTTTGAGTAGCCACATGGAGTACTGTTCCTTATTGGTATTTACAAACTTGGAAATGATTGGGTCGCTATCCCTTACATTGTTATATTTAAATTCTGCCAGGACCATCTTTCCGTAGCCCGTTACCAGAGGACAAGAAGAGTAACCTTCGTATTTTTGCTCTCCTATTTTCTTGCTTTTTATCAGCTTTATGATATTGTCGACCACTACAGGTGCTTGTTTTCTGACAGCTGCGCCTGTTTTTGCAGTAGGCAAAGCAACGACATCACCTAGCCCAAAGACATTGTCAAACCTTTTATGCTGTAAGGAGAATTGATCTACTTCTAGCCAACCTTTGTTTGGGCCTTCTTGATATGAAAATGGGGATTCAATGATGAAATCAGGAGCCCTTTGGGGTGGGGCAAGATGTAGCAGGTCATATTTCATCTTTATTTCGGATTCTCCCACAATATCTTCTCCTAGATTATTGTCCACTACCATTGCGCAGTTTTGCAAATGGCTGTTCATAAATCGATACGTAATTTCTTTTTTTTCTCCATCTATTTTGACGGGAGCATAATAGGTCTTTAGATTGATGTCCCTATCAATTATGATTTTGCTTAAAGTTTTTGCAATTTCCTTTACCCCAAATATCACAGTCCCTGGGGTTGCAAAAATCACATTAACTTTGTCCCTAATCCCTTTTTTCCTAAAATAATGCTCCGACAAATACATGATTTTTTGAGGAGCTCCACCACATTTTATAGGTGTATTGGCTTGCGTAAAGACCGCATTTCCTCCTTTGAAATTTTGCAGTTTTTTCCAAAAACCCTCCGGATCAGTATAAATACTTCCAACAGAATCAGTTTGCATTGCCTCTTTCAATCCAGGTAGCAAACTGAAATCAACAACTAAACCTGGAGCCACTACTAAGAAGTCATAAGTGTACTCCGAACCGTCTTTGGTGACTACTTTGTTGTTTTTCGGGTCAAAAGATTGTGCGAAATCCTTGATCCAATCTACCCCTTTTGGGATGTAATCAGCTTCTTTTCTCTCTGTTTTTTTAAAGTCGAAAGTACCCGCACCTACCAGCGTCCAAGCCGGTTGGTAGTAGTGTTTTTCTGAAGGTTCGATCAATGCTGTTTTGATTGACTTGTCTTTTCTGCGTAGTTGAGCAGCGACAGTAATGCCTGCTGTACCTCCTCCGATTATTATTACGTTATAGTGGCTCATGGCTATTGGGGTTTGATTTGATAGTAAAGCTAAACCCTTCAGAGCACTATAACAGTGATAA
Organism: Mongoliibacter ruber; assembly: GCF_003003005.1. Classification (GTDB taxonomy): domain Bacteria; phylum Bacteroidota; class Bacteroidia; order Cytophagales; family Cyclobacteriaceae; genus Mongoliibacter; species Mongoliibacter ruber. Next base: position 331,460 of record NZ_PVTR01000005.1, on the reverse strand, counting down.
ATCTCACATAAAAAAAGCTCCTTCTCTGGAGAAAAGGAGCTTTTATAACTTATAAAGGAAGGATGTTAGTTCTCAACCTCTTCTACTGGCTCTTCGAGCTCAATGTCTAAATCCATCATTTTAGGGTCAATTTCAAGCAGATCGGCAGCCTCATCGCCTGACACCAAACCTCTGTCCACCAATTCTGCCATCATGTCCAATTGGCGGGTCATATCCAATCCGTCCTTATGCGCTTGTTTGAATCTTTCTAGCAAATCATCGTCAGAAAATTCAGCATATCTTGACTTTCTGGCTTCTTTTAACTTGTCTTTTTTCTCAGCCAAAAGCGACTCTTTTCTTGCCAAATATCTGGACTCAAGACTATTGATATATTCCTCAGAGAGCGCAGACTCATAGAATGGAGTTTCGTCTATAGCAAGTTTTTCTTTGGATCCATCTTTATGTATTACTGTGATCACATCATCTTCTTCCATGATGTATTCATCTCCTGTAACTTCGTCTACGATTTTATCACCTTCGTATACATATCTTTCTTCTTCTGTTTTACCACCCGAACAAGCTACTGTAAATGCCATTCCGGTAGTTATCAAAAACATACTTATCTTTTTCATAATTGTTGGTGTTTGGTTTTTAATATAAAGTTTTATTTTGCTTCGTAATCCATTCTTCAAAAACTGTTTTGGCCTCCTCTTTCATCATTTGTTGAAATGGAATTCTCCTTTCGGAATCCGTCATTTCAATTTCTTCATAGATAAACTGATCATCAAAACCAGCCTCAGCGGCATCATTTTTATCATTAGCATAGAATACCTTACTGGGTCTTGCCCAATAAATAGCACCCAGACACATCGGACAAGGTTCGCAAGAAGTGTAAACTTCACAACCTTCAAGCTGAAAATGGTCAAGGTTCTTACATGCATCTCTAATGGCTACTACTTCTGCATGCGCTGTGGGGTCATTGGTTGCCAAAACAGAATTGGAACCTATCCCGATCACTTGATCGTTTTTCACAATCACACAGCCAAATGGACCACCTTTTCCTTGATCCATTCCTGACCTTGATAGGTCAATAGCCATTTTCATAAATGATCTTTGTTTTTCAGTCATCTCGAATATAAAATAATATAACGAAAACTCATCGTTTCCATCCTCAAAAATACGGCTTCTGCGGGATATTGTTCGGAATAATTAACTGAATTATAATTTAAAAGTTTTTATTTCAGTATAAAACAGCTGTTTTTGTATAGAAATAGTAATAAAAATTCTATAAATAATTTGAACTTCAATTTATCTCATCCACTTGTCCATAAATTTCAAAAATTCTTCTTTATAGTTGTCACTTACAGAAATCTGTGTCTTTCCGATGTTGACAATATTCCTGGTGACAGAATCGATATGGTCAAGGTTGATGATAAAGGACCTGTGGATTCTCATGAAAGTGTCTGAGGGGAGAAGTTCCTCCATATTTTTCATACTGGTCAAAGATAGCAATGGGTTGGGTTTGTCTTTCAAATAAACCTTTACATAGTCTTTATAGGCTTCTATGTGAGTGATTTCTTTGAGGATGACTTTGACAAGTTGATATTCGACTTTTAGAAAAATATAATCGGCAGACTTGTCCTGACTTCTATTCTCACCAGAGGAGGTTTCTAGTTTTTCATAAAATTGGTATGCTTTGGTGGCAGCTTTCAAGAACTCCTCATAGCTATATGGCTTCAATAAATAATCCAACGCATCGACTTTATATCCTTCGATTGCGAATTGGTTGTATGCTGTGGTGAAAATTATTTTGGGTTTTCGAACTTGATTTTTTCCATCAAGAATTCTGGCCAACTCCATCCCTGAGAGGTCTGGCATCTGAATGTCTAAGAAAATGAGGTCAACTTCATTTGAATTTAGATACCCTAAGGCCTGTATGGCATTGTCGAATTTTTCTGCCAGTTCCAAGAAAGAGGTTTGTTCAATAAACTTGCTGATGAGGTCCAAAGCCAATGGCTCGTCATCCACTGCTATGCATTTGATTTTCATGTCAGGGTTATTTTAAGGTCTACAGAAAAAGTATTGGATGCAGTGTCATTCTTAATTTCCAATTGGTTTTGATTTGGATAAAGCAACTCAAGACGTCTTTTGGTATTCGCTAGCCCTATTCCACTGGACTGTCCTTCCGGAGTATTGTCTTTGGCTTTGAAGATATCATTTTTAGAGTAAAAATGAAGTTGGTCACCAACTTTAGCCAAACGGATAAAAATCTTACTTTCGTGTTGGGAACTCACGCCATGTTTGAAGCAATTCTCAATAAAAGGTAAGAATAACATTGGGGCTATTTTTGCTTCTTCAATCCGTTCGGGTAGCTCAATTTCCAATTTCACCTTGCTTGACAGCCTCATTTTCATCAGTTCGATAAAGTCTTTGATAAAATCCAGTTCCTTGCTCAATAGGGTTTGGTTTTTTTCAGTTTCATAAAGCACATAGCGCATCATTCTACTCAATTTCAGAAGCGCAGTTTTAGCTTGCTCTACATCAATATTGGTCAAAGCATATATATTGTTAAGTGTATTGAAAAAGAAATGCGGATTAATTTGAGCCTTCAGATATGAAAGTTCAGAGTTGGTTTTTGCTTTTTCCAGTTCAAACCTCAGCTTCTCATCAGCTTGCCATTTTTTCACTGCAGCCACACTTGTACTTACTCCTACTGCCATGTAGAAGATCATGATATTGTAAAAATCGTAGGAATAGTTTCTAGGCCTAGGGACATGGGGGGTACCTGGCCTAAAGACCTCGTGCATCAATTGTTGCATATTTACCAGCTCATCAAATAGGATTACTAAGCCTATGTATGCAATCCCACCTATCAGGTTAAGTCCAACGAATAAGCCCGCTTGATTATTAAATAAAATTTTGGGGATCAGATAAAAATAATTGAAATAAAATGTAGCAATAAGCGCAAGGAACATCAAAGCCTGCTTCATCCAAAATTCATTTGGGAATTCAAGTTTGGTAGTCAACGGGGTCAATAGAAAGAGCACCGCCCCAAATATTGCCCAACCCAAAATGTGGGTGATAATTGAAATATTCTTTTTGATGATCACTTCCTGCATTTTATTAAAATAGGTGAATTTTTAGTAAACTAAAATAAAATTTTGCGATTTGGCTACTTTTATCTACCAATAGGGTGGTTTGGACGATGGATAACCGTATTTCTAAGATAAAATTTGGGTTCTTAAATGCCTCATGCCATTCATCCTTGTATTACTCTTATTCATCGATTGAATAAGCCATATGGTCTATTTGATTTTTTTTTGATTATCCATTTAGAAACCTTTGTTACCGGAAACTGTCTTAACTGACATACAACACATTCTACCATATACAAAAACATGAAGACCTTTTACCAAAAATTATTTGCACTCTCCTTTTTGATCTTGTTTGTCAATATTGATTTATTCGCACAAACAGTTGAAGTCGAAACTCCAGTTTATAAAATTTCCGGAAAGGTAATGGAAAGTGGCTCTGGTGAGCCTGTTGCTTATTCAGCCGTTTCTTTAATTGATGTGGAATCGGGCAAAACTATTGCCGGTGCCGTTGCTGACTTTGACGGAGAGTTTATCATTACCAATTTCACCAATGGGAAATATGTAGTGCAAGTATCCTTTATGGGTTTTGAGCCTTTTTCTTCACCTACTATAACGGTAACAGATACCAATTTCGATATCAATTTGGGTAACCTTTCTTTATCAACAGATGCGGTTGCTTTGCAAGAGGTTACTGTCATGGGACAAAGAGACTTGATTGAAGAAAAGGTTGACCGGACTATATATAATGCAGAAAATGACAGAACCCTCGTGGGTGGCGATGCAGCGGATGTAATGAGAAGGGTACCAATGCTTTCTGTAGATTTGGATGGGAATGTGTCTATGAGGGGTAGTTCTAATATTTTGGTCTTAATCAATGGCAAACAATCAGCCATTGTGGCATCCAATGTTTCTGAAGCATTGAAACAGATACCTGCCGAAGAAATCAAATCTATTGAAGTAATTACATCTCCATCAGCCAAATATGATGCGGAAGGTACAGGTGGGGTAATCAATATAGTTACCAAGAAAAACAACCTTCAAGGTGCTACCTTGAATATCAATAGCAGCGCAGGTCTAAGAGGTTCTAACCTTGGATTGAATGCTAGTTTGAAAAGAGGAAAAATGGGTTGGACTTTGGGTGGTTTTGGAAGAGCAGGATACAATATCCTGGGTTCTTTCGAAAACAATCAAATGGTGACTGGTGCTGATGGCACTGTGGCCAATATCTTTCAATCGGCAGATACAAGAACAAACATGATGTTTGGTAGATATAACTTTGGTTGGGATTATGAAATCAACAAATTCAATTTCATGACAGCATCTGTTAGCTTTGGTTTGAGAAATATGCAAAACCGTCAGGACGGATTATTGACAGAGACATTTATTGAAGAAGAATTAGTCAATTCTCTTTTGAGAGATGTCAACACCCGAAATTTTTCTAACAATGTAGATGTCAACTACAACTATACCAGGACTTATGAAAAGCCTTTGAAAGAATTTAGTATTTCAGGCCTTTATTCTCAGAACAACCTGACAAATGACTTTGTAAACAGTCTGTATAACGGCACTTTTGACGATATTTTAAGCAGAATAAAAAACAACAACCTTGGAAGAAACCAAGAGTTTACCATTCAGCTTGATTATGTAACCCCAATAGGAGACAATAAAAACCAAATACTGGAATATGGTGCTAAAAATATCCTAAGAAGAGCTGAAAGTGACTTCGCATATTTTACAGCTGAAGGATCTGATGGTGAATTTGAGAAAGTAGATGACATCAATCTTTCCAATGAGTTTAGCTATGATCAGAATGTAACAGCAGCTTACGCATCTTACATGACTAATTTTCTGAAAGACTACTCTTTTAAAGGTGGTTTAAGGTATGAATATACCACGATCAATGCAGATTTCAGAAACTCTGAGATAGATGCTGATATACCTTCTTATGGTCTATTGATTCCAAGTGTCAACTTGAGTAGAAAGCTTGAGAAAGGCAATATGATCAAGGCTGCCTACAACAGAAGGGTTCAAAGGCCTTTCTTAAACTTCCTGAATCCTAACATCAATGCTGCCAATCCGCAGCAGATTACCCAGGGTAATCCTTTACTGGATCCTGAATTGACAGATAATTATGAAATGTCATACAGCACTTATATCAAAGGTTCAAGCTTGAATTTCACCACGTATTTCAGGAATACCACAGGCTCTATCCAGCCTGTAAGAACAGTGACTGACAATGATGTCATTTATACCACCTATGAAAACATTGGCTTTGAAAGAGCATATGGATTCTCTGTATTCTCAAATATCAATGTTTCAGGTAAGTTTTCATTGAATGGTAGTGTTGACGGATACTATGCCGATCTGACCAATGGGCTGGATGACCCGATGTTCGCTGCATCAAATCAAGGCTTCGTGATCAGTGGTAGAATCTTCGCTAACTACTCTTTGCCTAAAAACTGGCAGATCCAATCATTTGCATTCGCAAGAGGTAGACAAGTTCAATTGCAAGGATTTGCCGGTGGATTTGGTATGTATAGCTTAAACCTGAACAAGCAGTTTAATGAAAACAGAGGAAGTATCGGTTTTGGTGCTGAAAACTTTGTGACAAGGGAAATGGTGATCAGAAATGAGTTGAACACGCCTACAATCATGCAACAGGGCAGCAATGCCATGAGGAATATGAATTTCAAGATCAACTTCAATTATAGAATCGGTAAGTTGAGCATGGATGGACCAAGAAGAAGAAAAAGAGGTGTTACCAATGATGATATCAAAGAAGGTGGTGGAGACAGTGGTTCAGGAGCAATCATGAATAATAATTAGTAGATTGGTTGATAAATTGAAAGGCCACCTAGCGCTGCAGGGTGGCCTTTTTTTTGTATAAATAGCGGTGATTTTTTGATTTTATCCCAGAGTACCGGATTGGGTTCGAGGCAAATACCTTATTTGAATTCAACCCCTGTCGGGGTTGTGGGGTAGTGGACAATTCTTCTTTTTCCTCTGGGTTTCACCCAGGGCAATTAACCTCTGGTATTCAACCCTTATCAGGGTTGGTTCAGGAGATTTGATGATCCCTTTCTACGTTTCCCTGCCAATTTTGTGGTTACAAAAAAGGCCTTCTGAATTGCTTCAAAAGGCCTTGTTGATACTATATTTTTTTGTCTTTTTACTTCTTATACATCACCTGCTTCACAGCATCCAATGTTCTTTTGACATTTGGAATAGTTGCATCTATGTAAGTAGGGGCATAACTCAAAGGGATATCCATTGAATTAACCCTAATCACAGGAGCGTCCAGGTAATCAAAAGCATTTCTTTGAAGGTGATAAGTGATTTCAGAAGAGATCGCTGCAATCGGATTGGCTTCTTCCACTACAACACATCTGTTTGTCTTTTTGACTGACTCCACTACTGTTGCGTAATCAATTGGTCTTACCGTTCTTAAGTCGATAACCTCTGCTTCTACACCTTCTTTTGCTAATTCTTCAGCTGCTTCCAAGGCTACTTTCATCATTTTTCCAAAAGAAACAATAGTAACATGTTTCCCTTTTCTTTTGATGTCAGCTACACCGATAGGAAGTAGGTATTCTCCTTCAGGGACTTCACCCTTATCAGAGTACATCAATTCAGATTCCATAAAAATGACAGGGTCATCATCTCTTACAGATGCTTTCAGCAATCCTTTCGCATCATATGGATTAGATGGAACTACTACCTTCAAGCCTGGAGTATTGGCAAACCAATTCTCAAAGTTGGAAGAGTGGGTAGCACCCAGTTGACCTGCATTACCAGTAGGGCCCCTGAATACGATAGGTACATTGTAGGCCCCGCCAGACATGGCAAGCATTTTTGCAGCTGAGTTGATGATCTGATCAATAGCAACTAAGGAAAAGTTGAATGTCATGAATTCGATCATAGGTCTTAGGCCATTCATGGCAGCACCTACACCCAAACCTGCAAAACCTAGTTCTGCGATTGGTGTGTCTATCACCCTGTCTGGTCCAAACTCGTCCAACATTCCCTGTGATACCTTATAGGCACCATTATATTCGGCCACTTCTTCGCCCATGAGAAACACATTTTTGTCGCGTCTCATTTCTTCTGACATGGCTTCTCTTAAAGCTTCTCTGAATTGGATAACTCTCATTATATAAACAATATTTTGGCTCGTAAAAATAGGAACTAATCCCTCAAATCCAAAACAAGATTTGGTATTCAGGAGCGTATTTTACTTCCTGCCAAGTAATGTTTTCTAAGGATTTTTACTTTATTATGAAAAACCAAGTTCTTCCTTCCTGTGAGCTATGCTGCCCATTGTCAGTTTGATAGCGACTTGATGCTTCTTGAATTCCTATCCTAAATTTGATTTGAGTCAAGCTGACCGTTCATATAATACACGAATTATTTATCATAAGATCTCTATAATCAAGGGGTAAATATTTTTTCAGCACTACTTTATTTTAGATTAAAGTTTTTTCATGACCATATTGAATCCCGCATAGGAAAATTATTGCCGTGGCATTTCAGTATGTGATTCGCATTTCGGGATCATGTCTGATTTCGTGTACTTTTGTGCCATGGTAAAAGTAGGATTGATTTCAGATTCGCATAGCTATATAGATGAAATAGTCTTGAAGCATCTTCAGGCTGTAGACGAGGTTTGGCATGCGGGGGACATTGGTGATTTGGGCGTCATTGAAGCTTTGCCTTCTGGTAAGATTTTGAGGATCATAACGGGAAATATTGACGATCAGGCAGCACAGGACAGGTTCCCTGAAACATTGATTTTTGATTTGGAAGACATGAAAGTATTGATGACACATATTGGTGGTAAACCTCCGAAATATGCAAAAGGAATCAAGTCTTTATTGAAAAAGGAAAAACCTCAACTGTTTGTGTGCGGACATTCCCATATCTGCAAGGTTGAATATGACAGGGAGTTAAACTGCCTGTATATGAATCCGGGAGCTATTGGTCAGCATGGGTTTCATGTGATGAGAACCTTGTTGTTGTTTGAGATTGAAAAGGGGGAAATCCAAGGTCTTCGAGTAGTTGAGCTTGGGAAAAGGGGGAGATTGAAATAGAGGTTATGTATCTTTTAATCCAAAGTTTCTGCTTTAATTCAACCCCTATCAGGGTTTTGGGCAGTATTTATGATTTCAAGCCAAGCCACCGGATTGCATCCGGGGTAAAAAATCGTTGGTATTCAATCCCTGTCTAGCCGACAGGCAGGCTTTCAGGATTTTAACGACTGAGCATCAGAAGTGTCAAATCAGAAGAAAAAACACACAAGGTAAAGACATCAAAATTCAATAGATATCAATTTTTCAGGGTTTATTTGAATCCATTTTTTGATCCAATAATGAAAAACAACCTGCAATACTTACTTAATCTCAACCCCTGAAAGGGGTTAAAGTCCGAAGGGGATTTACCCCGAGTGAAACTCGGAGGGAAACAATAAGCCGGAACCCCAAAAACTCCCAACTCTGACAGGTGTTGAATTAAAAACAACAAAGGCGATCAAATCTGACCGCCTCGTTATTTCTTAGGAAGAGAACTTTGCTTATTTGGCAAAGCTTTTTTTCAATTCTTCAATATCAACATTTTTGATTACCGGCTTGGCGCTCAATTGTTTGATTTTGATAACTCTTGTATTTTGAGCTTGTCTCTTTCTTCTTAGCTTTCTTTTTAAAGTAGTAACAGCCATTGTATTATCAGTTTATGTTGTTCCAAATGAGGTGCAAAATTAAAATAAAAATTTGATTTTACTTAACTTTGTCCAAAATAAAACAAAAAGATGCCCATTCAAAAACCAAGCTTACCAAAAGGAACAAGAGATTTTGGGCCAGTTCAAATGGCCAAAAGAAATTTTATTTTAGATACTATTAAGGAAACCTTCAAGCTTTTTGGCTTTCAGCAACTAGAAACGCCTACCATGGAAAACCTCAGCACCCTGACGGGTAAATATGGGGATGAAGGCGATCAGTTGCTTTTTAAAGTATTAAACAGTGGGGATTTTTTGAAGAATGTAGAAAAGGAAGACCTGGGCCTAGGTGCTAACAAAATCCTGCCTAAAGTGGCAGAAAAAGGGTTAAGGTATGATCTGACTGTCCCCTTTGCCAGGTATGTGGTCATGAATAGAAATGAGATTACCTTTCCATTTAAGCGTTTTCAGATCCAACCTGTTTGGCGTGCAGACCGACCTCAAAAGGGACGCTACAGGGAATTCTATCAATGTGATGCCGATGTGGTGGGTACAGATAGTCTGGTCTGTGAATTGGAGATCCTGTTGATGATCAAGCGTGTATTTGCTCACCTTGGTATCTCAGATTATAGTATCAAAATCAACAACAGAAAAATACTGACGGGAATCGCTGAAGTAATTGGTGAGTCAGGTAGAGAGGGAGAACTTTGTGTAGCCATTGATAAATTGGATAAGATAGGTTGGACGAAAGTGCAGGAAGAACTGCAGCAAAGAAACTTTTCGCAAGATGCCATTGAAAAACTTTCACCTGTAATTGAATTGGCGGAAGGTAACTCATCCAAGTTTGAGGTCTTAAAATCATACCTTGTTGATTCTGAAGTAGGAATGGCAGGGATTGAAGAACTGGAAGAAGTATTTGATTTGCTCAAACAATATGGTGAAAATGAAAGCCATGTGGATTTTGATGTAGTCCTGGCAAGAGGCTTGTCTTATTATACAGGGGCGATTTTTGAGGTAAAAGTTAATAATGTGTCCATTGGATCTGTGAGTGGTGGAGGCAGGTATGATAACCTGACGGGCGTATTTGGATTGGAGGGTGTTTCCGGTGTAGGTTTTTCATTTGGTGTGGATAGGATATATGATGTGATGGAAGAATTGAACCTTTTTCCAAACCAACAGGCAGATAATACTAAGGTATTGATCACTTATTTTGATGAAGAAGGGTTTAAGTATGGCTTAGGTTTGTTGGGTAAATTACGTGTTGCGGGAATTTCTTCCGAACTTTATCCAGAATCAGCCAAGATCAAAAAACAATTCACTTATGCGGATAAAAAACAAATTCCTTTTGTGATTGTGTTGGGTGACAATGAAATCAAAGAAGGTAAGGTTGCGCTCAAAAACCTCGAAACTGGCAATCAGGAAATGATGGATATTGCAACGGCTATTGAGTTGTTGAAGTAAATTTGGTTTTCTAGGGAAGTGATATTGCCACTAAGGCGCAAAGATACGAAGAACCGAGGGAGTTTGTGGCCAAATCCAAGATGCCACTATCATTGAAATGCTGCTAAAAAATGCAATGAAGGAAACACTCATAACGGCGAAGCAAAAAAAATGAGGATTATAAATCCTCGATATTACTGTTCGAGATTTAAATCTCGAACAGTAAAACAGCGCCTTGTGTATTAATGCCTTCGTGGCAAATTTATTCCACTTCTAATATCGCATTGATAGGGATAAAAAGATTTTTTTTGAGGGACACATAATCTGAGCCGACAGCCCATACGGTTGTGCTTACCTGAAAAACTTTTTCATCAGCTGTCTCGAAAGTAATATTTACCTTGTTTTTCAATAAATTACCAAGTGCCTGTGCACGCATCAGTTCGAAATTACGCTGCTTTCTTTTTACATCCTCCTGCAAAACTTCCTTCCTGGAAAATTTCAAGTTTATGATTTCTTCCTTTTCAATTTTTTCAACAGTTTTCATATTCTATTTAGTCATGGTGTATGGTTCCTCGTTTATTTCAATCGAATTGGAATGAATTAGGTTTCAAAAGATCTATTAAATTTTCATATATTATATATATAAGAAATTTAATTTCTATAAACGGTAAATATCCAATATTTCAATCCGTGATAAATTGAAGTGGACTAGTGGGAAAGAGCTATATTTGTTTCGGATAAAAAAAGCAAAGCTATGTTTGATATGATGAGCATCATGAATAAGGTAAAAGAGGCCCAAGGAAAAATTAAAGAGGCCCAGTCCAAATTAGTTCACCTCAAGGCCGAAGGAGAATCAGGTGCAGGTATGGTGAAGGTCATAGTAAATGGCAGTAGAAAGGTGGTAGCCATACAAGTGGATGACTCCCTTGTCACCCCCGCGGACAAAGATATGATGGCGGACTTGATTGTAGCTGCTACAAATAAGGCTATGGATGAGATCGATATCAAAATCAAAGAAGAAATGAAAGCCGCTACTGACGGTATGATGCCCAATATCCCCGGAATGGACTTCGGAAACATGTTTTAATGCAAAAGGCAGCAATAGTTATTCTCAACTATAATGGTAAAAGTCACCTTCAAAGGTTTTTGCCATCTGTGGTTGATCATTCTATTTATGATGTTATTGTAATTGATAATGCAAGCACTGATGGTTCATTGCCGTTTTTGAAGACTCATTATCCTGATTTGAAGCATTATGTGCTATCGGAGAATTATGGGTTTGCTGATGGCTACAATCGGGGACTTGCAAAGTTACAAGGGCAATATCAATATTATGTCTTGTTAAATTCTGATGTTGAGGTTACTCCTTTATGGGATCAGAATTTGATTCAATGGTTGGATGTAAATCCAAATTCGGCTGCTGTCCAACCTAAAATCCTTTCTTTTTCAAATAAGCAGGTTTTTGATCATGCAGGAGCAGCGGGAGGATATTTGGATGCATTGGGTTATCCTTATTGCAGGGGGAGAATGCTTTCATATTTGGAAAAAGACGAAGGACAATACGATCAGGATGTTGCTGTTGATTGGACTTCAGGCGCGTGTATGGCAATTCGTGCGAATCTCTTCCATCAGCTTGGAGGCTTTGACCCACTGTTTTTTGCCCATATGGAAGAAATAGACTTGTGCTGGAGGTTGAGAAACCAAAACCATAAACTGCATTTTCTGCATAAAGTGAAAGTTTTCCATGTAGGCGGAGCGACTTTATCTCGGAGCAATCCCTTCAAAACCTATCTGAATTTCAGAAACAGCTTATTCACCCTCAAAAAAAATCTAACACTTAGTGTTTTTTATAGGATTTATTTTTGCCGGGTATTTTTAGATCTTTTGGCAGCTTCAGTTTTTTTATTCCGTGGGCTTTATGGAGATAGTAAAAGTGTAATCAAAGCGCATGTTGATTTTCATGGACAGAAGGGGAAAACACAAAAGCCTGCATCACAAGCTCAAAAAGTGAGTAATTCAAAAATAAAGTCAATACTTTGGGAATATTATTTGCTTGGAAATAAAAAGTTTTCGAAGATTTAATCAAATAATACGGGATTGTTCATCTTTCTAAGGTATTTCCTAACTTTCATCATCATAGCCATACTCACATATAAAATAACCGGTGAACCCATTGTGATAAATGAACTGTAGATGAAGAATAACCTTATTGAATCTATTGGGAAATTAAATTTTTCTCCTAGTTTCGAACATACGCCGAAAGCTCTTTCTTCGAAAAACAATTTAAGCTTATTCATGATTTGTTGGTTTAGGCTGATTTAAATGTAACAAAATATTCCGAATAACAACATTATTATTGTTTACTCTTCAAATGTTTAGAAATCAAAGGTATAAACTTCTGCTCTTATTAGTTTTTAGTTTTGCTGTAGCATGCAGCCCCAAAATTAATAAATATGAATCGATCTTGGATGGGATTTCTGCAAAGCCCGAAATTCTGGCTTTGCATCGGGATTCTGTGCGGGTGGATATCTTTGGAGCATTGCCCCTTCCTTTATTGGATAAGCATACGAAGATTTTCCTTTACCCAGAATATAGATATGGCGAAGGAGCCCTTCGGCTTGGTGAATATGCCGCTTTTGATGGTGTTTATGACAACACTTCCCAAGCGGTAAGGCTTGATCAAAAAATCACTTTCCCTTACTTAAAGGGTATGGAAAAAGGAGAACTATCACTAAAAGCTTTGGTTTTTTACAAAGACAAGGTTCTGACTCCAAAAGAGAAGTCCCTTGCTTCAGGGTTGGATACTACTCCCTTGTTGACCCGATTTGGTCAGGTCACACCCAACGAGCCCATTCAGGATATAGGTGTATATATGGATAAGGATTTTTCAGGTTTTTCCACAAAGTTGGAAAAGGAGTTTACGGTAAGTTTCCCTTTAGCTTCATCTCAAGCACCTGGGAAAACCATACCTTCAGGTTTATACAATTTTTTAATTAGAGGTGAGAAGGGGTATGTCATTGAAAAAATAAAAATCACAGGGCTGTCTTCTCCCGAAGATGCTGAACTTACCAATCCAGGTTTGGCTGCCAATAGAGCCGAGAATTTAAAAGAAAGAATTAGAAATGTACAAGGCTTTTCCAAGCTACCTATCGAAACAGATTCCAGGTCAAATGATTGGTTTGATTTCAGATTACTCCTAAGAGAATATACAGGCATCAATACAAATCAAAGAGAAAGTTATTACAATGTGCTGACATCAAATGGGGATTTTGCTGAAAAACTCGTTCAGATGCGCCAATTTGATACTTACAGAAAAGTTTCTTCCGAACTATACCCAAGATTGCGTTCGGCAAAAGTGACTGTTTTCTTACAAAATGCCAGGTTCTCCGATCCTGAGATTGCAGCTTCTGTCTTTAAAATGCTCCAAGATGGGAGAGGGCTTGAAGGTTTTAGCAATGAGCACCTGATATATGCAGGACAGCAAGCGAAGCGCTTGGAAGAAAAAGAAAGGATTTACCAAAAGCTCACCGAGATTAATCCATCAGCATTGGCGTTCAATAATCTAGGGGTTGTTTACCTCAATCAAGCACAGAGAGAGCTAGGCAAAAGAGAAAAAAATATCCTCATCAATCAAGCCATTAAAATGTTTCGAGAAGCCAACAGACTGCAGGCTAATTCTATATCCATGCATAATGTAGGTCGGGCGTTTTTGTTGAGAGAAGATTACTTTGAAGCATACCTGGCTATTTCAGAGGCTTCAGGCTTAGAGAAAAATGAAAGCAATGCTTTTTTAAGGTATAATGAAGGAATAAGAGGGGCACTTGATATTATCAATGGAGATTACAGACTAGCTACCATCAGGTTCAACAGGGCACCTGAAAATGAAGTGAATTTCTTTAATAAAGGCTTGGCTTATTTTTTAGCGGAAGATTACCGTCAAGCATTAATTGCATTTGAAGAATCTGTTCAGGTTAATAGAGATTTTGGGTATGGATTTTATGGTCTGGCACTGGTTGCAGCAAAAAGTGGAGATCAGCCAGCACTGATAGAAAATTTGGAAAAAGCCATAATACGATCTGAGTATTTGAAAGAAAGAGCGATGAAAGATGTAATTTTTAAAGATTATTTGGTTGAGCCAAGGTTCGTCAGACTTTTTAAATAGCTAGAATGTTAAGAGATATTAAAACCAATGTTCAATTGTTAAAAAAAATTAAAATCTGATTTTTGGAAAAAATTTTTGAATTATTCATTTATCTCTTAAATTAGTTCCTGATATGTAGAAAATTCAACAAAAATGTTCATTCATCACCAAATTTTCGAAATATTAAGGAAGTAAAAGAGTACAACAGAATAACCTTAAAACCTATTTTAACAGTAATCCCAAATCTCAAAGCCTATGACATAACCCCCTTTTTTTATTTAGAATAACAAAATCGTTTTAGCAGTACAATGTAACGACCTCCTGATCTTAAGGATACAGGATTGTAGAAAAGATAGCTCAAGTTATCGTGGTTTAATCAAGCAATAGGAAATAGGCTAATACTAGCCTTGCAAACTATTGCAATTATTTTGCAATTGCTTGCAAACGTTTGCATGATTAAAAAATAATTAATTGCTTTCAAACCTTATCAATTAATAATTATTACCCAATCAATCTATGTTTATGGAAAAACTTTACAAAAGCTTAAGTGTATTCATACTACTCTTAGTGCTTTCCAGCGCCACAGCGCTGGCACAAAGAACAGTAACGGGTACGATCCTCGATGAGTTCGGGGACGGACTCCCGGGAGTAACTGTTTTAGTCAAAGGAACCACCACTGGTACCGCGACTGACATTGATGGAAAATATTCACTCAATGTACCTAGCGACCAAAGTGTGTTGGTATACTCTTTTATTGGCTATACAGCAGTCGAGCAAGTAGTCGGAAATAGGTCTGTAATTGACCTTACAATGAATCCTGATGAAAGGCAATTGACCGAATTGGTCATCACAGGTTATACTATTGATAGCCGTCGTGAAACCACTGGTGCGATTTCAACTGTAAATCCTAAAGACCTTACCATTATACCTACTGGAAACATCGAGCAAACCCTACAAGGTAGGATTGCGGGTGTAACGGTAGTAACCAATGGTCAACCAGGTACCCAGTCTCAAATCAGGGTGCGTGGTTTTGGTGCTTTTGGTGGTAATGAGCCTCTTTACATTGTGGATGGTGTACCTGTAGGAAATACAGACTTCATCAACCCAGATGATATTGAATCTACTACAGTATTGAAAGATGCTGCTGCGGCTTCTATTTATGGTGCCAGGGCAGCAAACGGTGTTATTATCTATACCACCAAAAGAGGATCTAGAAAAGCACAAAAGATGCGTTTCGATTACAATGGTATGACAGGTTGGACATTCCCAGGTGTAGGCTTGGACATGACTAATCCTCAACAATATGCTGACATCACTTGGCAGGCAGAAAGAAATCAAGCAAGGTTAGATGGCAGAGAACCAAATTTCGCTGGTATTCACCCGCAATTCGGAGGAGGCCAACAGCCTGTATTACCATACTATATTAACGTTGGTGGTCAAGCTGGTGTACCAGGACCATTGTCACCTGCTCAAATAGAAGAGCAAAGAGCCTTATATAATATTGATCCAGGAGCAGGTTCAATCCATCAATTGGTAAGAGCTGCAACAGGTGAAGGAACTGATTGGTATGGAGCTATCACAAGAGTAGCACCTATCCAAAGACATTCTTTGGGTTTCTCTGGCGGTACTGAAACCAGCCGTTATTTCTTCGGTTTGGGTATTCAAGACCAAGGTGGTATTCTATTAGGGAATGACTTTAGAAGAATATCACTTAGAGCTAACTCTGAGCATGACCTAGGAAGTAAAGTGCGAATAGGACAAAACTTCCAAGCTACATACCGTCAAGTCTTAGGACAGACAGGTGGAGCAGGTGGTCAAGGTGTAGCGAGAGATGAAAACGATATCCTTCAAGCTTTCCGTATGCCATCTATTATCCCTGTAAGAGATGAGTTTGGTGGTTATGCAGGTACTGCAGCAAGAGGTTTTAACAATCCTAGAAACCCAGTAGCCAACAGAGAAGGTCTTTTGGATAACAGAAACTTCAATGCCAATGCTTTTGGTAACGTATATATGGAGTTTGAGCCAATTGAGAATTTGACTTTCAGAACATCAATTGGTGGTCAATACAACAATTTCTATAACGTAGGATTCAGCCGTTTGCAATACGAAAACTCTGAAAATAACTCTGCATTCGGATATAATGAAGGATCAGGTTATTTTTTCAGTTGGACATTTACCAACACTGCACAGTGGAGAAAGACTATTGGAATGCATTCATTTGATGTGATTGTAGGTCAGGAAGCTTTGAATACAGGTGTTTTCAGAAACATCAACGCAGTTGGTCAAAATCCATTCTCAAGAGATCCTAACTTCATTACTATCTCTAACCTACCAGTTCCTACAAGAATCGTAAACTCAAGTCAGGGATTAGGTGTGAATTTCTTGTCTTATTTCTCAAGGGTTAACTATACCTTGAATGACAAATACTTGTTCTCTGCTGTAGTTAGAAGAGATGGTTCATCCAGATTTGGTCCTAACTTCCGTTATGGTACTTTCCCAGCATTCTCAGCTGCATGGAGACTTTCTTCTGAAAGCTTTATGGCATCTGCGACTTGGTTGGATGATTTGAAAATCCGTGGTGGTTGGGGACAAATGGGTAACTCCAATAACGTAGATCCTAACAACCAATTCTCTCTATTTGCAGGTAACGTAGGACTTTCTTCTTATGATATTGCAGGTACAAACTCTTCTGCTGTGATAGGTTTTTACAGATCTAGAATCGGTAACCCTGATGCACGTTGGGAAACTGCTGTGACCAAAAACGTTGGTTTTGATGGATCAGCCTTCGGTGGAAGATTGGATGTAATTGTTGATTTGTGGCAAAAAGACACCAGGGACTTGTTGTTCCAAGTTCCAATCCCTTCCGTATCAGGATTTAGAGCGGCTGCACCTGCAGTTAACATCGGTGAGATGATGAACCGTGGTTTAGATATCTTGGTTGCCACCAGAGGTAACTTATCTAATGATTGGACATATGAATTGCAAGTAAATGGTGGTTTCTTGAAAAACGAAATCGTTTCTCTGGCCCCAGGTCTTGATTTCATTACCTCAGGAAATGCTAACCCTAACTTTAGAGGAATTCAGCCAATCAGAAATGCAGTTGGACAACCATTGTCTTCATTCTTTGGATACCAAGTAGATGGATTGTTCCAATCTGATGAAGATGTAGCTAGTCATGCCTCTCAGCCAGGTGCTGCTCCAGGGAGATTCAAGTACCGTGATGTAAACGGTGATGGTGAAATCACTCCAGACGATAGGATTTTCTTGGGTGCTCCGGTACCGTCCTTTACAGGTGGTATGAACTTCACTGTAGGATACAAAAACTTTGATTTATCTGCATACTTCTATGGAACATATGGTAACAAAATATGGGCCCAGTGGAGATGGTTTACTGACTTCTACCAAACATTTGAAGGAGCTGCTATTTCTACTAGACTATTAGATGCTTGGTCTCCAGAAAACCCAACTTCTAGTATTCCTCAGGTAGAAAGAACAGCAAATGAAAGTACTTCAACTGTAGGTAATAGCTACTATGTAGTTGATGGTTCTTATTTGAGATTACAGAATTTGACTCTGGGTTATACCATGCCACAGTCTTTGTTGCAAAGATGGAAGATAGAAAGACTTAGAGTCTTTGGATCTGCCAACAACTTGTGGACTTTGACAGGATATGATGGACTTGACCCAATGGTTGGAGGCGATGTAGATTTGGCCTTCGGTGTGGATGTTGGTAACTACCCTGTAACAAGGCAGTATACTATTGGTTTAAATTTAAGTTTCTAACCAAACATTCTGTGATACATAGTGTTAACAGCAAAAATTCATAGACTTATTATATTATGAAAAAATTTAAATTTCAAATTGCGGCAGCCTTAACAGCGGGAATCATGCTGGTAGGTACAAGCTGCGAAGACTTCTTGGATGTTCCTGTGGTAGGACAGCTTTCTGAAGCTCAGTTGACTTCTCTTGCGGGAATTGATGCTGCTTTGATAGGTGCCTATTCACAAGTAAATGGTAGGGACCAGAGAATGTCATCTCCATCCAACTGGGTATGGGGAAGTATTAGAGGGGGAGATGCCAATAAAGGTACTGACCCAGGTGATTTTGCCACCATCAATCCAATTCAAAGGTTTGAGGCTAATCCAACCATTGATGTGATTGAAAACAACTGGCAAGGTCTATATGAAGGGATTGCTAGGGTAAACAGTGCTCTGAGGCTTTTAGATAATAGGGCTGATGATGTGACTGATGCTCAGGCCGCTAATATTGAAGGTCAAGCTAGGTTCTTAAGAGGGCATTATTACTTTTCTCTTTGGAGAAATTTCAACAGAGTCCCTATTTTGGATAAAGATATGGATTATGGCCGTGAGGGATTTGATGAATTGACCAATGATCAAGACGTACTTCCTTTTGTGATTGCTGATTTCCAGTTTGCAGTTGATAATTTACCAGCTACACAAGCACAAGTTGGTAGAGTAAATTCTTGGGCAGCTAAATCTTATTTGGCGAAAGTCTATATGTTCCAGCAAAGGTTCTCAGATGCCAAACAACTGTTTGACGATATCATTGCCAATGGTGTTACTTCAAATGGTTTGACTTATGGACTTGTACCATATTATGATGACATGTTCAGAGGTGTGAATGACAACCACCAAGAGTCTATCTGGGCCTATCAAGCTGCTGCTGGTACAGGTTCTGTTAACAATGCCAACCCTGAATTTGATTTGAACTTCCCATACAATACCGGTCCAAATGGTCCTGGTAACTGCTGTGGGTTCTTCCAGCCATCTTTCACATTTGTGAATTCATTCAGGACTAATTCTGAAGGTTTGCCATTGTTGGATAATTCATTCAATCAGCCAGCAAATAGAGTAGCAAATGATCAGGGTATTGGTTCAGCGCAACCATTTACTCCTGATGCAGGTCCTTTGGATCCAAGATTGGATCACACTGTAGGCAGAAGAGGTATTCCTTATTTGGATTGGCAAGATCATCCAGGTGAAGCTTGGATCCGTAACCAGCCAAATGGTGGTCCTTTCTCTCCTAAGAAGTATGTGTATGAAAGATCTGAGCAAGGTTCTTTCCAAGACAACTCTTCTTGGACTCCGGGCTATACTGGTATCAACTTTATGATTATAAGATTTGCAGACGTATTATTGATGGCTGCAGAAGCTGAAGTTGAGTTGGGCAACCTAGAAAGAGCTAGAGAATTGGTAAATAGAGTCAGAGAAAGAGCTATGAACTCTCCAATTGTAAGAGATAATGGTGAGATGGCTGCCAACTACAATGTTGGTCTGTATAATTCAGCTTGGTCTGATGCCAACACTGCTAGAGCAGCTGTTAGGTTTGAAAGAAAATTGGAATTAGGAATGGAAGGTCATAGATTCTATGATTTGATCAGATGGGGTATAGCAAAAGAAGAATTGGATTTCTACTTTGCTTTAGACGGTTCAATATTACAAGCCGCCCTTGGAGGATCAAGCTTCACTCCTGGAAGAGATGAGTGGTTGCCACTTCCTCAGTTTCAAATTGACTTAATGGGTGCTGACAGATTGATACAAAACCCTGGTTATTAAGAATAAATAATTCTTAATAAATATGTATTCAAAGGGATGGCACAAGCCATCCCTTTGTTTTTTTAAACCTTTTAGCTTGAAATTTCACCAAAAATATTTCGGGTTTTAGTAATTAAATCCCAATATTTGATTTCAATTACAACCCATCACAAGCCTTCAAGTTCCTATGAGAATTGTCCTGATCATATGCTGTTTATTCCTCTTTTTACAATCCTGCAATCAATCACCTGAAACTCTATTCATCCTTAAATCTCCAAAGGATACAGGCATACTTTTTAACAATGAAATAGTAGAAACAGATACTTTTAATATCCTTACAGATGAATATATATTCAATGGTGGAGGGGTAGCTGTAGCGGATTTCAACAATGATGGCTTGCCGGACTTGTATTTTACTGGAAATCAGGTAGCCAATAAGCTGTATATCAATAAAGGGGATTTAAAATTTGAAGACATTACAGCGGGATCAGGAACTGCTGCTGCTGATCGATGGAGTACAGGAGTGACAGTTGTAGATATCAATGGGGATGGATTGATGGATATTTATGTGTGTGCTGCCATGTACTCAGATGCTGAGCGACGTGCAAATATGTTATTTGTCAATCAGGGCCTAGACGAAGATGGAAATCCTTATTTTGAAGAACAAGCAGAGAAATACGGTATAGCTGAGGTGGGCAATAGCATGATGGCTACTTTTTTTGACTACAACAATGACGGTCATCTAGACTTGTATGTGCTGAATAATGAACAGAATAAAGCCATCCCTTCCAATTACAGAGAAAAAATTACAGATGGATCTGCTGTGAATAATGATAGACTTTATAAAAACAATGGTGATGGCTCTTTTACGGATGTAACCATTGAAGCTGGCATAACCATTGAAGGTTTTGGATTAGGCATTGCTGTTCAGGATATCAATTTTGACGGTTGGCCTGATATCTACATCTCCAATGACTATACACCAAACGATATTCTGTACATCAACAATCAGGATGGCACTTTTTCTAATCAAACCAAATCTTACATCCGACATCAAAGTATGTTCTCCATGGGATCGGATATTGCCGATTACAATAACGATGGTTATCCTGACATCATAACACTGGACATGTTGGGTGAACATAATTACCGCAAAAAGACTACCATTGCTAAAAACCCCTACCAAACCTATATCTCCAATGAACAGTGGGGGTATGAATACCAACATGTGCGCAATATGTTGCATGTAGGCAATGGTCCTGAAATCCCATTCAGTGAAATTGGTTTTATGGCAGGTGTTTACCAAACTGATTGGTCTTGGTCACCGCTTTTTGTAGATATGGACAATGACGGTAAAAGAGACCTGTTGATCACCAATGGATTTCCCCGTGACATTACAGATAAAGATTTTGCCAATTACCGTGCGGATGTAGGTGGGGTGGCTAGTACGAGACAACTTTTAGACTCAATACCAATTGTCAAAATTCCAAATTATTCCTACAGAAATAAGGGAGATTGGACTTTCGAAGATGTAGGAAATGATTGGGGATTGAATGTTCCCTCATTTTCCAATGGGGCTGTTTTTGTAGATTTGGATGGAGACGGGGATTTGGATTATGTGGTCAATAACATCAATGATCCAGCTTTTGTGTTTGAAAATACGCTTAATTCAACATCCTCAACCCATAAATACCTTAGGGTAAAATTGAAAGGGGTGAAAGAAAATCCAATGGGAATTGGAGCAAAAGTGGTTGTGAGGACCTCAGAAGATGAATTCTTATATCATGAACAACAGATTTCAAGAGGTTATATGTCGGCTGTGGAAGATGTGGTTCATTTTGGACTGGGTGAAATTACACAGCCTTTGCAGCTTGAGATTTTTTGGCAAGATGGGACTTATCAAAAGATCAAAGATTTACAATCCAATCAGGTGGTTATGGTGCAACAGAGTGATGCAGAAAGAGTCGATTTGGCTTCACTTGCTTTTCCTTTTGTTCCAAAGAATGTAAATCCATTGTTGGTAGAAAAATCCAATACCCTTCAGGTAAATTATGTCCATGAGGAGGACGATAAAATTGATTATAACATACAAAGGACCATACCTCACAAATTGACTCAATTTGGTCCCAGTTTGGTAGTTGGGGATATCAACAGGAATGGCAGAGAAGACTTTATAGTAGGCAGTGCTGCTGGGAAAACACCTGTGGTCTTTCTGCAAAATGAAGATGGAACCTTTGAGGAAAACCCCCTTTTCACCAACGAATCAGATATGAGGTTTGAAGAAATGGGAATGATACTTTTTGATGTGGACAATGATGGAGATTTGGACCTTTATATGGTTTCCGGTAGTTCAGAATTCAGACCTGGATCAGAAGAATATATTGATAGACTTTGGATAAATGATGGCAAGGGTAATTTCACAGCGGCAGATACCGAGAATAATGCAAAAGTAGAGGCCAGTGGCTCGGTGATCCGGGCTGCAGATTTTGATGGAGATGGATTTATGGATTTGTTTGTCGGAGGACGTAGCCCAATAGGTCAGTATCCCATGCCCGAAAAGTCATTTATTCTGAAAAATGAAAATGGTCAACTCAGGGATGTGACAGATGAAGTAGCTCCAGGATTAAGAAATATAGGGATGGTAACTGACGCATTGTGGACAGATGTGGATGGCGATGGAGTGTTGGATTTAATGGTAGTGGGTGAGTTGATGCCGATTACCATATTCCAAAATACAGGAGGGAAGTTTGAAAAAATGAGAAATACCGGCCTTGAGGAATATCTTGGTTGGTGGAATAGTCTTGCTTCAGGAGATTTCAATGGGAATGGTAAGGTGGATTATGTAGTGGGGAACTTAGGTGCTAATAATTATTACCACCCTACCAAAGAGAGACCTGTAAAAGTATACGCCAAGGACTTTGACAGTAATCAAAGTATAGACCCAGTTATTTTTGCCTATTTCAAAGATAATGGAGGTAACTATATTTCTGTTCCCACACATTCGTGGGATGATTTGTATGGGCAAAGTACCCTTTTTAGAAGAAAATTTACCCGGTACAAGGAGTACGCCAGGACTACTGAAGAAACTTTGTTTACCGCTCAGGAATTAGAGGGAGTTACCAAGTTAGAAGGTAACTATGACAGAAGTAGTTTTATCGAAAATTTAGGAAACGGTAAATTCAAAGTACATGAATTGCCACTTCTTGCCCAGACAGCACCAGTCAATGGATTAGCAGTAGATGATATCAATGGTGATGGCCATTTGGATGTATTGTTGATTGGCAATGATTACGGGAATGAGGTCTTTTCTGGGAGGTATGATGCATTCAATGGACTGGTCTTGTTGGGAAATGGCAAAGGAGAATTTGAAACAGTCCGTGCTATTGAAAGTGGGTTTGTAGTGCCTGGAGATGCCAAGTCCATGGCCATGGTTATAGGTGCAGATGGTGTAATGAATTACCTGTCTACTCAAAACAGGTCAAAGCTTTTGATCCATCAAGCTAAAAGTTCTAAGCCAGGCCAAATGTACAATGCTCCTGCAAAATTCCACACCTTGATACTTGAGTTGGAAAATGGGAAGTCTCAAAAAATTGAATTGTATAATCGGTCTGGATTTTTGAGTAATTCTTCGCCTGCCATTCTTCTCCGGGAAAATGTGAAATCTATTAAAGGTGTTGACTATAAAGGGAATCAAGAGGATTTGACGCTTTCGGGTGAACAGATTGGGATGAAGTGAAGCATGGTTTTAAGTGTGTCCCAGGTTTGTATTTACTTCAGATCTCTCTCCCGACAGTAGTACGGGATACCAATGACATATTTGTAGGGACCGTCACGCTGAGATTTTAACATTTAGGATGACGTACACCAACTGTCATTTTCTTTCTGTAAATGCTTAATTTTAAAAACTCCCTATGACTATGACTATTAAATATTTCACGCAACGCTCGCAGCGATTTCGCAGCGGCCGCCGCGAGAAAACAATTGTCATTTCCTTTCTGTAAATGCCAAATTTTAAAAACTCGAGATGACAAGGTGAGGCAATTCAAAGAACTCATTCTCAAAAATTGAATTAAGCTTCGTAAATCGTACTTCCTAAATCAAAAATTTTTGAGACTCTGACGCCGATGTGAGTGTCTTCACTCACATCCAAAAAAACATCGTCCATGCCTACGGCACTTTAAGACCCATACCTAATCTTTAATCCCGGCAATAAATTACCGGGCTGTTATTTCGGTTATGCCATGCCTACGGCAGGAAATCCTACGGCATTGGGTCATCGTCAAAGATATGTGAGCCTAAAAGACTCTCCATGGCCCTTTCATCCTTTCTTTAGATTGTTAAAGGTTAAAAATGTTAAAAGTTAAGTTGGCGTTTTTGCAGGGTCTGCCCTCTACCTATGACCTTGTAAAACCAACTTTCACCTAAGGTTCACTTTTCTCGCATCTCGCTTCTCGTATCTTGAACACAACCCTCCACCTACGTCTCACCCATTCTTACCTATACAAATCCCCGATATCCGCCTCGCATATCTCAATCATCAACTTACCCACTTTTTTGCAGACTTCATCAAAATACCTTTTGCCCTTTTCGGCGCTGGCCTTTTTGGGATTTCCAATACCGGTGTCTTCGGTTACCTGAGACCATCTTCTCTCTGCCCAGGCCCACTTTTCTTTGAGGGTCTCTATACGTGGTTGTTTTTCATTTCCTTCTCCCGCTTCTTCCAAAGGGGAAACCAATTCAGGGTGTAAATGCAAGATCAAACTCGTTTCCATTTCATCGGCGTGATCTCCCGCTTCCTCAAAATATTTACTTCTATCCAATGACTGAAACCAATTGCAGGTCATCAATAACATTTCGGGGAACTCAAGTCCAAGTTCTCGCAACATGGTTTTAAAATCATTGCCACCATGACTGTTGACAATCAGGAATTTCTTTATTCCTTGACGGTTTAGAACAGTCAGTATATCGCGAATGATCGCCATTTGTGTACTTGGATTCATGTTGATGTCAAGATAAATATCATGTTGTCCAGTATTTACACCAAAGGGAATGGTTGGCAGAACAGTTACTTTTGCTCCTTTTTCCCATGCGAGTCTTCCCGATTCAGCGGCTATAGCATCTGCTTCATAAATATCTGTCCCATATGGCATATGGTAATTATGTGCTTCTGTAGCTCCCCAAGGCAATACTGCCAATTCAAAGCGATCTTCTTTCAGGTTCTTCCAGTTGTTTTCAGAGAGTATGTAAGGTCTCATAAGGTTATATTTTTAACGTTTTATCCTATTTCATCGGAATTTTTCGAGATTGAACTTGCTAGGTCTAAAAATCTTCAGCTCATCAAGAAATGAACTCAATTCTTTCACGCTACTAGGTTTTGTGTCCCGTTTTTTCCGTGTCAAATCACTATTGAAGTTAAGATTGTTTTTCGATATATGTCAATAGACTTTTACCAATGGTGGATACTTTTTTAATTTTTTTATAAAAGTTTAAAGAAGTCCTTGATATTTTTAAGATATTGTTGTCTCGTTGGTTTGTGAATCATCTAATCTTAAAAATATCGAATCCCATGTCAAACAGAAGGTCATTCCTGAAAAAATCCCTACTCGGAAGTTCTTTGATTTTACCGAGTGGTTTAGCAAGTGCATCGGCTTCTTTTTTCAAAAAGTCTTTATCAGAAAAACAGAAACCTCTAATTTTATCTACCTGGGAACACGGTATGCCTGCCAATGACCGCGCTTGGGAAGTATTGATGCAGTCTGACAATATCGTGGATGCTGTGGAAGAGGGGGTGAAGGTTACCGAGCTAGACATGGATAACCTTTCGGTAGGTCTTCAGGGGCTGCCGGATAGAGAAGGTATTCCCACGCTTGATGCTTCGATCATGAAAGGGGACGGGTCCTGTGGTACAGTCGCTTTTGTAAGACAAGTAAGGCACCCTATTTCATTGGCCAGAAAAGTGATGGACGAAACGCCGCATGTAATGTTGGCTGGTGAAGGAGCAAGACAATTTGCCATAGCGCAGGGTTTCCCTATGGAGGAAGAAACGCTCAGTCCCAGGGCTGAAGAGATGTATCAAGAGTGGAAAATTGAATCAAAATACAAACCCATCATCAATATAGAGAATCACGATACCATAGGCATGATCGGCATTGGGGCAGATGGGAAAATGGCGGGTTCCTGTACCACCTCTGGGTTGGCCTTTAAAATGCATGGTAGGGTTGGAGACAGTCCCATCATTGGGGCAGGGCTTTATGTGGATGATGAAGTAGGTGCTGCCACCGCTACCGGCCTAGGTGAATCCATTATAAGGATATGCGGGAGTTTCCTGATTGTAGAATTGATGCGTCAGGGACGGACACCACAAGAAGCATGTGAGGAAGCAGTCAAAAGACTTGTGGCTAAAAACAGTAAAGATATCAAAGACATTCAAGCAGGATTTCTTGCAGTCAACAAAGATGGTGAGTATGGTGCTTATGCCGTACATCCTGGTTTTAATTTCGCCAAGCATCATCAAACTGACAAATCATTGGTAGATTCTAAAAGTTGGTTTAAATAATGGGGATTTTACTCGAAGCACCTGTTTTTACCTTGGAAGCTGCCTTGAAAGCAGCTGAATATGGGGTAAATAGACTTGAACTTTGCGCCGATTTTGGTGAAGGTGGTACTACGCCTAGTGTAGGGACTTTTGATTTTTTGAAGTCAGAATTATCTATCCCGATTTTTGTGATGATAAGACCAAGGGGGGGAGATTTTATATATAGCAAAGAGGAATTGAAAGTCATGGAAAATGACATCAGATTCCTAAGAAATTTAGGTGCCGATGGTTTTGTTTTTGGAGCATTGGATGAAGTGGGTCAAGTGAATCAGGATGCCTGCCAAAAACTTATTTATGCCGCTGAAGGACTTCCCTGTACTTTTCACAGAGCCTTTGACATTACAGTAGAGAAGAGATTGGCCTTGGAAAGTATCATTGACTGTGGTTTTTCCCGAATCCTTACTTCCGGTGGTGAAAATACCGTCACGCTAGGAATGCAGAATATTAAAAATTTCATGACTTGGGCTGGGAATAGGATTATCATTATGCCAGGAGGTGGAAGCAGGCCTGATCATGTCTTGGAATTGAAGCTCTTAGGCAATTTAAAGGAAGTTCATGCAAGTTGTAAAACTTTCCGTTTGTCTAAAAGCAGGTACAATCACCCAAGTGTATGTTTGTCCACGGATCAGGAAGCTTTCAATAATGTGCTGACAATTGACAGGTATCAAGTGCAGGAATTTTTAAAGGTGTTGTAAGGATGACTGAAAGAGAAAAACTTCTAAATGGAGATTTTTATAATTCCAGAGATACTGAATTGTTGGAAATGTACCATCAATCCAAAGAGTTGATTCAAAAATGGCAGAATCTATCTTCCAGAGATGATTTGGGTAAAATGGAAATCCTGAAAGAATTGCTCGGGTCGGTTGGGGAAGGAGTGTGGATAGAAGCACCTTTTTACTGCGATTATGGCAAGCATATTTTCATCGGAGAAAATACCTTCATCAACACAGGTGGGGTGATGTTGGATTGTAATTTGATCAAAATTGGAAAGAACGGCCTGATTGGACCCAACGTCCAAATTTACACTGCGACACATCCTTTATTGGCTTCTGAAAGGATTTTGAGTCCTTCACCTGATACAGCGCCTTACCTCACAAAAGCACTTCCTGTGACAATAGGAGACAATTGTTGGATTGGTGGTAATTCGATTATCTTACCTGGGGTAAAAATTGGGGATAATAGCACGATAGCTGCAGGTTCCATTGTCACCAAGGACATACCTTCAAATGTCTTAGCCATGGGGAATCCCGCAAGAGTTGTCAAAAAACTTGAATAATATTGAAATAGTTGTTTTCAATTGATATTAAAATACTCATTTTTGGTATTGCGTTAAATACTTTAGAGTTTAGAATATCACCTATGAAAGTCAGTCCTTTGTATTTTTTTATAGTTCTCATTCTTATTTCTTGTAATTCAAATAAACCGAATGAAAAAGATGATTTGGCTTTGGTAAAGGAATTGTCTCTTACAGAAGGTGAACTGACAGGGAAAACACTTGCGGATGCTTATTGTGGGGCTTGTCATGTAAAGCCGGAGCCTGATTTGTTAGATAAGCTAACTTGGCAAACTTCTGTATTGCCAGATATGAGACGGAGAATGGGTTTGATCTTAGAAGAGGATTTTGGTCATGCAGTAGGTGAAGATATCGATGCACCAGCTGGTATTTATGCCGCAGAACCTTTGATTTCCAGGGAAGATTGGGCATTGATGGAGTCATATTACCTCGAAAATGCTCCTGATAAATTGGCAGAGAATGCTCTTGACTTTGGGTTATTGCCGGAAAACAGTTCATGGCGACTTAAGGAACCTAGTACCAATAAAAAAAGACCGAATTTGAGCACTTTTGTTAGATGGGAAGATAGAGGTAAGGTTCTTTTTGTAGGAGACCGGTACAGGCAAGTTTTTAAATTTGATATGAAAAATAACCTTATCCTTGACTCAATTCAGGTGACAAGTCCAGCTTCAGATATACTTTTTCAGGGAGAAAATAGCTTTGACTTGCTTACAATGGGAGTGATGGATCCTTCTAATACATCTATTGGAAGGCTTGAATCTTTTAGGGGTTTTGATGAAAATGCTGCCAACCTGCTATTGGATAGCCTTACCCGTCCTGTCCATTTTTCCTATGCAGATCTGACTGGAAATGGAGAGAATGAATTGATCGTTTGCCATTTTGGACATCATGTAGGTAAACTGACCTGGTACGAAAAATCAGGCAATGGATATACCATGAACTATTTGAACAACAGGCCTGGTGCGAGAAGAACGATCATTGAAGATGTCAATGGAGATGGTAAGCCTGATGTCATTGCATTGATGACGCAAGCCAAGGAAGGGGTTTACGTATACCTCAATCAGGGCAAGGGAAAATTCAAAGAATACGAATGGTTGTCGTTTTCACCTCTGTTCGGAAGTTCAGATTTCGTGTATGAGGATATTGATGGAGATGGACATAAGGATATAGTGCTTGTCTCAGGAGATAATGCCGACTTGTCTCCCATACTGAAGCCTTACCATGGATTGCGGATTTTCCTCAATGATGGAAAAAACAATTTTGCAGAAAGTTATTTTCAACCTTTTCATGGTGCCAGTGCTCTGATTGTTGAAGATTTCACGGGTAATGGTCATAAAGATATTGCTGTGATTTCATATTTCCCTAAGAGAGACGAAGGTCAAAAGGCAAACTTTTTATTTTTTGAGAATCATGGAGAATTGGCTTTTTCGCTTTCCAAAAAACAGGCCCTTGGAGAATGGTCACTGATGACTATGGACACGGGAGATATCACAGGAAATGGAAAAAAAGACTTGATTTTAGGAGGCTTTGATTTTGCCAGTATGCGTGCTTTTCCTCCTGGAGATTGGGTTCCGTTTTTGATTTTGGAAAACCACTACTAAATAGTTTTTTTGAATTGCACATAACTGTTTTGACCGATAAATATTCTTGAATAATACTTTTATAAAGTATTTGGTTTTGATTAGTGAGAATAAAGTCTTAATTTATAAGGCTCACATAATCCAAAATAACCATGGTAAAAAGTTTTCAAGGCGTCAGGGTAGTAGAAGGAAAAAAAACTGCCGCTCCCATAATGGTCAAAGACCACATGAGTACCAATCTAGTCACATTCTATCCCGAAGATTCTATTGATCATGTGCTTGAAATGTTGACCAAAAGAAAGATATCAGGTGCCCCAGTGATCAATCATGACGGGAACTTGGTGGGAATTATTTCAGAAGTAGATTGTCTCAAAGAAATCATCAAAGGAAAGTATTCCAACACCCCTTCTTTTCCCGGGAAAGTAGAGGAACATATGACAATAAATGTATTGACTCTATCTCCCGAAATGTCACTTTTTGACGCAGCACAGAAGTTTCTGGAATTGAAAATCCGTAGGTTTCCGGTTTTAAAAGATGGCAACCTAGTAGGTCAGATCAGTTTATCAGATATCATTAGGGCATTCCCAAAATTGAAAGAGACGACTTGGTAAAAAAGTTGCTAACTGTTTTATGCTTAAGAGTTATTGAAATATATGTTACCGCATGTTTGCACTTAGGATTTAGAAAACCAAAACATTTCACTTTATCCTAACCTTTATTTTAGGTACAGCAGGGGAGGATGAATTTCGACCGGGCCTGCCTGGATGATCACGGCAGACAGGCCAGCGAAGGCCATGTGGGCTGATAGGATTCGAAATTCTAGCCCCGATCGCTATCGGGGTTGGCTACTTTTTCATCATGGAAAAAGTAGCTTTATAAATAAAAATTAATTGAAAGTGAACATTTAGAATAAAATTAAAACAAGAATTGCTTACGGGCACTTAATCGAGTACACATATATATTGGAAAAGCTTTAGGTATTTCATATTCCTAAAGCTTCTTCATATTGTTCAGAAAAAGAATCTGATGAATTTTTTCTTATCTAAAGAATTAGTAGTTTGCGATTTCTACTAATTCTTGTTGTGATGATCAAAAGAAGTTTTTACCTGCTTTGCGTTGGGGTCTTTATATTTTCCTGTACAAATTCAGAGAAGGGTATAAAAGAAACACCCACAAAGACTTTTCAACTTGCTGATGAAACCATCCAGCTGGATCTCCCGGACGGTTGGGGGCATTTTGGACACAAACTCTTCTCTGCCAATGACAATATTTACCTTTTCAACTACTCGATGAATAGCATTGCTGTTTATGATCTTTCCAATTTTGATTTACAATCTGTGACCACTTTTGATAAAGAAGGGCCAGATGGAGTTGGTAGTAGCATTGGAGACATTCAGGTGGATGAGCGAGGGGATTACTGGATAGCATCTCAACTGGAAGAGATTTTTCATGTAAGTCCTGAAGCAAAAGTTATCAACCGCTACAAACTCAATACTGATGAACTTTCTGAAAGGGGAGTTTCAGCGATGACTTTTAGTTTCATTCAAGAAGGAAAGAAAATTTACCACCCTTCCTTGCCACAGGTTTTCAAATGGACTGAGTTGAGTCCTGAGGAAATAGCTGCTATGCCGAATTTGGTAGCTTATGATTTGGAAGAAGGAGTTTATGAGGACCTGAATGATTTTGATCTTGGGTTTTTAGGAGACAATCTCAACAAATTGATTATCCCCTCTATTGCTTACGGAAAAAATGGAGAGATATTGATCAACCATAATTTCCGTGACCTTTATGTTTACAAAAATGGCAGTGTAGAACAGTTTTATGCTGGAATATCTACTTTTCCAAATGATCCTCCGGTATCCTCTGTGGATATGTTTGAGGACATGATGGAAGTGATGCGTATCATCAGTTTCAGCGATATGTATGAGTCAGTCAGTTTTTTTCCTAAACAAAATGTTTATGTGAGGAAAGCAAAATTTGCCGAAAGTCCAGAAGACGGTATGGATGCAGATGGTCAATTTTTGCAGTCAACATGGGGCCTTGTTTTCTTAGACGAAGATTTCAATCATTTGGGAGAATTGGTTTTACCGGAATCCATGGCCAATGGCAATTACCTTTTTGATACCGAGAAAGGGTTCTGGTACAGCACGGATCATCCCAATAATCCAGAAGTCGATGAGGAAGTTCTTCAGTTTAGGTTGATTAAAGTGGATAATTAAATATAACCGGCGACTTTATACATCGTAATTCCAATCCATTCCTTAAACAGCCTATGCCAAGTAGAAATGCTATTTGGATCAGGATAAAAAAGGCTAGGTATGTTGAATTTAATGTCATGTGCGTAGTAGTCCACAGGAAAGGATTCCGTTTGTAAACCTACCTTATCGAAGCAGCCTTTAGATCGGTACATGTGAAAAGCAGAGGTAATCAGCAGAAATTCCTGGTTAGTATGGTATCCATTTTCTATGAGTGTTTCTTTGGCCAAAACGGCATTTTGGTAAGTGTTTTTGGCTTGGTTCTCCACCATAATATCCTCTTCGGGTATTTCTGCCAATAGCATCACATCCCGCAGCCATTCTGCTTCCGTATTGGGGTTGACAGGATTCAGGCCTTGTCCACCAGTGATGAGGATTTTTTTGATTTTCCCTAATTTGTACAATTGAATGGCATGGGTGACCCTGTCTGCCCCTTTGTCAAAAAAGGTGCGGTCGTATGCTGTTTTGCTCAAATTGGTGACTCCTGTCAAGACAATACCTACCTCATAATCAGGCAAGGTATCAAAAGCTTTGAAATCTGGTTCCCAAGCCAACATGCACAGGTTTGAGATAAATGGATTGCTGAAAAAGAGAAGCAAAATAAATCCAGTCAAGATTAATTTTTTGGCATAGACTTTTTTATGCAAAATAAATCCTGCAGCAAACAAGACAATAATAAAGGTAAGGGGCATTGCTAGAAAACTCAGGAACTGGGAGAGGTAAAAGAACATAGCTGTATTTTTCAGGCAATATAAAGCAGACTGAATCTAGGCTCCAAATATGTGCAAAGCAATCAGAGGAAAATTAGAAAAACTAAAGGAAAAAGAGGGAAATAGATAGAAACACTAAGAAAGCTAAGAAGGCTAACACCAAATGGTTTGAATTGGAGCTGTTTTCTTCCTGCTCCATATCTTCTAAAAAAAGTTCTGAGCTTTGTTCGCTGATTTGGTGAAGGTTGTGGTACTGCAGTTGCCTTTCCGGAATATTACCTGCCCTGTCTAGGATGGAAGTATTGCCGGATTTTCGGATTTTGGTATGTTTTTTTCTTACAACCATGCTATAATTTAGGGAAAACAAATCGTTTAACAAAATTTCATTGGTTTTTATCCAGCAAATATCGCTGATGTGCGCAGATGGTTTGACGGTAAAATTTAATTTTTCAGATTTAAAAGCAATCTAAAACTTACTAATCTGCAGTCTAAATAGTTTGGCCAAATTGATTTACCGCCAGGCTGTGCCCCCGGCATAAATCTTTGAGTCCTTAAAACAATTGTTAAAGATAATTATTTCAAGAAAATGGTCTTCACGGCCAATAATGATTTCAATATTCTCTTTTTCTCTTTGCGTCTTCGCGTGGAAAAATATTTAAAAACTTACACTTACCCTTTTTCTTTCCCCAATCCCTAAAAGGAATCCTTCTATTCCTTATTTTTGAAACATGACTTTGACCAAACCTAACCTATTGCCTGCCTTGGAGGAACTTCAAGCTAAATTGGCAGGAGAACTGAAATTCGATTCCCTCACCAAAACACTTTACGCCACGGATGCCTCTGTTTACAGAGAAATGCCCCTGGCTGTGGCTTTCCCTAAAAACGAGGATGATATCCGCCAATTGATTCTTTTTGCAAAGGCAAATAAAACTTCCCTGATTCCCCGTACAGCCGGAACTTCCTTGGCCGGTCAGTGTGTGGGCAATGGAATAGTGGTGGATGTGTCCAAACACTTTACCTCAATCCTGGAATTCAATAAGGAAGAAAAATGGGTAAGGGTACAGCCCGGTGTGGTGCGAGATGAACTGAATAGGTACCTGAAACCGCATGGACTTTTTTTTAGCCCTATCACCTCTACAGCCAATAGGGCCATGATAGGCGGTATGGTGGGCAACAATTCCTCTGGAACCACTTCCATCGTCTATGGTACCACAAGGGATAAAGTAATGAAGTTAAACACATTACTTTCTGATGGATCTGAAGCGGTTTTTGAATCAATTACTAAAAAAGAATTTGAGGAAAAATGTCAGTTGGATAGTATTGAGGGTGAGGTGTACAGACAACTCAAATTGGAATTGTCTGACCCAAATGCCCAAAAAAACATCGAAGAAAACTTTCCCAAAAAAAGTATCCATAGAAGAAATACCGGCTATGCAGTAGATGCTTTGCTGGACACAGATGTTTTTAAAGAAGATGGAGAGCAATTTAATTTCTGCAAACTGCTTTCCGGATCAGAAGGTACATTGGCTTTTACCACAGAAATAAAAATCTCCCTTGATCCATTGCCTGACCCGGTTGAGGTGGTAGTTGCGGCTCATTTTGGATCCATTCACCAAAGCATGTTGGCTGCCCAGGTGGCCATGAAACACCCAGCTACAGCGGTGGAGTTGATGGATAAAATTATCCTTGATTGTACCAAAGAGAGCATTGAATACGGGAAAAACAGGTATTTTGTAGAAGGAGATCCTATGGCTTTGTTGATGGTGGAGTTTACCGGAAAAACAGAGGAAGAGGCCAGAACAAAAGCTGAAAAACTGATTGCCGACCTGGAAGCTGCAGGTTTGGGATATGCTTATCCCGTTATCGGGCCAGACAAAACCAAATCTGCTTGGGCCCTGAGGTCAGCCGGTTTGGGATTGCTCGCCAATATTCCAGGTGATAGAAAGGCGGTGGCCTGTATAGAAGATACAGCTGTGGACATTGAGGATTTGGCGGATTATATTGCGGAGTTTGATAAAATGATGGAGGCTTACGGACAGGAACCTGTGCACTATGCCCATGCCGGCGCGGGTGAAATCCATTTGAGGCCTATACTGGACTTGAAGAAAAAGAAAGACCAAGAGGAGTTTTATCAGATTTCTTTGGATGTGGCCAAACTGGTGAAAAAATACAATGGTTCACTTTCGGGTGAACATGGAGATGGGAGGGTGAGGGCTCCTTTTATTCCCATCATGGTCGGAGAGGAGAATTACCAACTTTTCCGAAGGATCAAATACACCTGGGATCCTGACAATATTTTTAATCCCGGGAAAATAGTGGATACGGCTCCTATGAATACTTTTCTCCGATATGAGCCTGATATGAAGACTCCTGTGCAGGAAACTTTGATGGACTTTGGACATGTAGGAGGTTTTTTGAGAATGGCTGAGAAATGCAATGGATCGGGCGATTGCCGTAAACTGCCAGCTTCGGGTGGAACCATGTGCCCTAGTTATCAGGCTACCCGAAATGAAAAAGACACGACCAGAGGCCGGGCCAATACCCTGAGGGAATTTTTGACTTTGGATAAAGAATCCAACCCTTTTGACCATCCTGAAATCAAAGAGGCCTTGGACCTCTGCCTTTCCTGTAAAGGCTGTACGGCCGAATGTCCTTCCAATGTGGACATGGCTTCTATGAAAGCGGAGTTTCTCTACCAATACCAAAAGAAAAATGGTATTCCCCTGCGTTCCAAAGCTTTTGCCTATATCAATGACCTCAATGGACTGGCAGGGATTTTACCTGGAGTAAGCAATTTTGCATTGAGTAATGGCCTGACCGGAGGCTTGATGAAATCTGTCTTAGGAGTAGCACCCAAACGGCAGTTGCCTACCATCCAAAAAGTGAATCTCAGGACCTGGTATAAGAAAAACTATTCCCAGCTTCCTGTACCGACTAAGATTGTCAAAACTATTTATTTGTTTGTAGATGAGTTTACCAATTTCAATGATACGGAGATTGGGATTACTGCGATCAAATTACTTAGAAAATTAGGCTATGAAATCATAGTAGTCGATCACCAGGAAAGCGGCAGGTCGGCACTTTCAAAAGGCTTGTTGGATAAAGCCAGAAAACATGCAGATGCGAATGTGGAGGTATTTGATAAATTGATTGATGGGAATACGCCATTGGTTGGGATTGAGCCATCAGCAATATTGAGTTTCAGGGATGAGTATCCCAAGTTGGTAAGCCCCAAGTGGGTAGAAGCAGCCAAAAAACTGAAGTTCCATACCCTGATGATTGATGAGTTTATAGGTAGGGAAATCGCTGCAGGCAATATTACAAGCGATCAGTTTACAGATCACGCTCAAAATATCAAACTACATGGCCACTGCCACCAAAAAGCTTTATCATCTCTTACATGGACACAGAAAATGTTAAGCCTTCCGGTGAACTATACGGTAGAAATCATTCCATCGGGCTGTTGTGGTATGGCCGGTTCATTTGGCTATGAAAAGGAGCATTATGCACTCAGCATGCAGATCGGAGAAATGGTGTTGTTTCCTGCTGTGAGGGATGCAGCTGAAGATACATTGATCGCTGCTCCGGGTACTTCCTGCCGCCATCAGATAGCCGATGGCACAGGTAAAAAAGCCAAGCATCCGGTGGAGGTATTGTGGGAAGCGCTGAGGTAGAGGCGAGATGCGAGAAGCGAGAAGCGAGAAACAAGAAGCAAGAAACAAGAGGTTAGAAGCGTGACAGAAATGAGACAGAAGCGAGAGAGAAAGAAAGGATGAAGGATGAGGGAGGAAGGATGAAAAGGGTGAGAGTGACTTTTGAGCCCCTATAGTCGGGGTTTGAAAACATGAAGGTTTAGCCTTAAACAGAAGTGAGATGTGAAAGAAAGGATGAAGGATGAGGGATGAAGGATGAAAAAGGTGAGAGTGACCTTTGAGCCCCTATAGTCGGGGTTTGAAAACATGAAGGTTTAGCCTTAAACAGAAGTGAGATGTGAAAGAAAGGATGAAGGATGAGGGAGGAAGGATGAAAAGGGTGAGAGTGACCTTTGAGCCCCGATAGTTCGGGGTTTGAAACCTCGAAGGTTTAGCCTTTAACAGAAACGAGAAGCGAGACAAGGTTGACATGTAAAGTCTGTAATTCAAGGATCAAAATGAAAAACGGCCTAACCTTGTCATCTCGAGTTTTTAATATTTAGAATTTACAGAAAGAAAATGATAATTGTTTTCTCGCGGCGGCCGCTGTGAAATCGCTGCGAGCACTGCGAGAAATATTTAATACGTCATATATAGTTTTTAAAATTTGGCATTTACAGAAAGGGAATGACATCACCACGGCGTCATTCTGAACGTAGTGAAGAATCTCTTCCTTTCAA
The DNA here is from genome assembly GCF_003003005.1 of Mongoliibacter ruber. Lineage (GTDB taxonomy): Bacteria > Bacteroidota > Bacteroidia > Cytophagales > Cyclobacteriaceae > Mongoliibacter > Mongoliibacter ruber. Next base: position 294,737 of record NZ_PVTR01000005.1, on the reverse strand, counting down.
GCCTGGAGATCCTTCAGTCGTACCTCCTTCAGGATGACGGCTAACCAATTGTCATTGCCATTTCTGAAAGTTTTTAAAATGTTGGGCACTCAGGGTGACGACCCCTATGAATCTGTCATTGGTATCCCGTACTACTGTCGGGAGAGAGATCTGAGAGGAAACAGAGTCAAGAGTACGCTATTTAGATATAGAGGGATGTGAGTGGGGACACTCAGATCGGCGTAGTTCAAGGAGAAACGCCAATAATACATCTATGATGGCCAATGAAGCTTTTCAACTTCTTTTTCTCTTTGCGTCGTTACGGGAAATGAATTTAAGATTTTGAATATAGATTTCAGATTTTAAACCGCCCACTTTTCCATGCGATAGGCCGAATCCCAAAACATCCATTCCAGCTTACTCGCCATCTCAAAAGCTGTCAACATTTCCTGCTGCGCTGACCTGCTGGCACTTTCTGCCAATTCATCTGTGATCTCCAAGGCCAATTGCACAGATTTGGCAAATTCTTCTCCTGAGTAGGTGTCTATCCAGTCTTTATAAGGATTGTTGGGAATGTTTTTCTGCTGACTGTAGATGAAATCTCCCACTTTTTTATAGATCCAGAAACAGGGTAGTACCGCAGCAACGGCTGTTTCTATATTGCCATAGGCCGCTTGATTGAGAAGGTAATTAGTATACAACAGGCAACTCGGACTCGGTTGTACATTTTCAGGTAGACCCAATGTCTTAAAGTATCCTTCATGTAATGCCCTTTCTACCACGATGGCCCCACTGGCAAATTGGGAAAAGGCCAACACATGTTCCGTGCTTCTCATCCTGCTGGATATCATGCTCAGCGCTTTTCCAAATTCCCCTAGGTAATAGGCATCTTGAGCCATATAGAATTTAAACTTCTCTTTAGGCAATGTCCCTTTCATCAACTCTTGGTTGAAGGGCATCTCTATGATTTTATCATATAGAGGCGTAATGTGCTCCCAGGTACTTTCAGTCCACGTCATGGGTGATTTGTTTTTGAGGGTTGTAAAAATGATTGAGCGGACCATTTCCAAGTCCGGTTTTGATATCTTTTCCGGCAGCTATTGCCCCGCTGATATAGGATTTGGCGTTTTCTACCGCCTTGGTTAATGTCAGGCCTTTGGCCATTTCTGCAGCGATAGCAGAAGACATCGTGCAACCTGTACCATGTAGGTTTTTGGTGCTGATGTATCCACTTTCAAAAGAGATGGTTTTCTGGTCTTTTTGTACCAATAGGTCCTTGACAATACTTGCTTTTAAGTGACCTCCTTTTACCAGTACTGCCTGACAACCCATTTCTATTATTTGAAGACCTGCTTTTTCCATAGAATCTTCATTATTGATTTCCATTCCTGATAAAATTGTGGCCTCGTCCAAATTGGGAGTCAACAGGCTACAGATTGGGAATAGAGTTTCTTTTAGGATCTGTATGGTGTCAAACTCAATCAACCTATCTCCAGAGGTAGCGACCATCACGGGGTCAAATATGATGGGAATTTTAGGATGATTCTTTAAAACTCCGGCGATTGTTCTGGCTACTTCAGGCCTATTTACCATGCCGATTTTGATGGCTTTTGGAACAATGTCTTCTAGGACAGTTTCCAATTGCTCCCGTATATGATGAACAGGGATAGCATGCACAGATCTTACACCTTTGGTGTTTTGGGCCGTTGTCGCCGTGATGACTGTCATGCCGTAGCAACCTAGCGCAGAAAATGCTTTTAAATCAGCCTGAATGCCGGCTCCTCCACTACTGTCTGAACCGGCAATACTGAGTACCGGAATGTATGATTTTACCATAGTTTATGCTTTAAGCCTTTCTCTATTTCCTTTTTGAAATCTTCTGCTGCATGGGCTGGGGATGGAGCAGAACAGATTCCGGAAACCACCGCCAAGCAATCTGCTCCATGGCTGATAATTTCAGCTGCATTGGAAGTTTTAATGCTGCCTATTGCCACGAGCTTTTTTTCTGTCTTTTTTCTCAACAAAGACAGTCCTTCTAGTCCCCATTCGTAAATGGTGTCTGTTTTGGTTGGGGTAGCATAAATAGGGCTCACACCATAGTACCAGGCTTTTGAAGATTCAGGACTTTCATAATCCTCACTTTTATCTAAAGACAATCCTATTGGATAAGTCTCCCCCACGATTTTTTGGGCCTCAGAAATGGAATGATCACTTTGCCCCACATGCAATGCGACCGCACCTACAGCTTTTGCCACCTCCACGGAGTCATTGATGACCAATGGTACATGGTATTTGTCACAAAGAACTTTGAGTTTTTCTGCTTTTTGGATAAATGACTCTACATCCAAACTTTTTTCCCTCAGCTGAACTATGTCCACTCCACCTTTTAAGCTTTGTTCAACCACCCAAAAGAAATCCCTTCCCATGCAAAGTGCGTGGTCTGTTACCAAATAGAGTCGATATGGAAAATCAGGATACATTAAAGGATTTCAGTGATTGCTTTTTCTTCTAATTTTTCTGGAGTCAATTGATAAAGGGCGTCATAGAAATGTAACTGTAAAGTTCCGGGGCCTTCTGCCTTTTCAGCGGCAATGTCCCCCGCTACGCCCATGACTGTCATTGCAGCCAATGTCGCTGTAAAATAATCTTTTTCTACCGCTGCAAACGCTCCAACTATAGCTGATGCCGTACATCCCATTCCTGTTACTTTTGCCATCAATGGGTTACCGTTTTTGACTTTGCCGATTTTTTCTCCCAGAATTACGTAATCCACTTCGCCTGAAATACACACTACTGCCCCTGTTTCATTGGAAAGTCTTTTTCCCGCATCCAAAGCTTCATCTGAAGTATTGGTACTGTCTACGCCTTTTGTTTGAATGTTGACACTAGCCAATGACATGATCTCGGAGGCATTCCCCCTTATGATGTCAGGCTTGCAGTTTATAAGCTGTGTCAATGTCTGATTGCGATAAGTGGTTGCTCCTGCACCTACAGGATCCAATACATAAGGCTTTTGAAGAGATTTCGCTTTTTTAGCGGCGGTCAACATACTTTCCACCCAATACTCATCGAGCGTGCCAATATTGACGACCAAGGCACCGACTATGCTGACCATGTCTTCCATTTCGGACCGGGCATGCGCCATGATGGGGGATGCGCCCAAAGACAACAATGCGTTGGCTGTGTTGTTCATGACCACATAATTGGTGATGCTTTGTACAAGAGGGGTTTGATCTTTTACTTTTTTGAATGCACTGATTATTGACTCCATATCTGATATTTATTTTGGTGATAAAAACTTTAGGAGCACAATAACCCTTTGGTATTGTCTGAACTTTTTCCTTCGCCGGTATGATCCGTATCAGGTTCAAAGGGTATGATCTCAGCCCGAACAGGCACCCCTAAAGCGAATCAAAGTTATGAATTCGTAAGGCAAAAAAAAACCGGCCGCAGATCGGCCGGTTATAAATTTATTCAAAACTTTATTGATCAAAGATTTACTTTTCCTTTGGATACCTGATTTGCCAGTACCAAGGCATTGTATACGTTAGCTATTTTGCCTGATTTGGATATTTCGTTGAGCGAGTATAAAGCTGACAGATCACCACCTACGCCTACTTTCACTTCAGGGCTGATGCCTGATTCCATGATGATTTTTTTGACTTGTTCGGCTGTCAATTTTGGGTAATATGAACGAATCAAAGCTGCTAGTCCCGCAACAGCAGGGGCAGCCATAGAAGTGCCGCTCTGGTAAGTGTAGTCATCCTCTGGCATGGTAGAATATATCTGCGCACCAGGTGCAAAAACGTCCACATTTTTAGCCCCATAGTTTGAGAATGGTGCCACCATCCTTGCTCCGTATTGTGAACCGATCGCGCCTACAGTGATGACATTGTTGGTGAATTCGTTTCCATTATCATACTTGTGGTCGTTAGGGAAATTGGTGTTTTCCGGATTATCCAAATCTAAAGCATCATTGCCGGCCGCGTGCACGAAAAGTACATCTTTATCAGCAGCATACTTCAAAGCGTCATACACCCAATCCGCATTAGGAGAAAAGGATTTACCAAAACTTGCATTGATGACCTTGGCTCCATTGTCTACAGCGTATCTGATAGCCAAAGCGATGTCTTTGTCATATTCATCTCCGTTAGGCACTGCTCTTACAGACATGATCTGTGCATTATGGGCTACACCTTTTATACCCAATTCATTATTTCTATTTGCTGCAATGATCCCAGCCACATGTGTACCATGACTTTCATCCGTTACTCTGTGTATTGGGTTGCCATTTCCGTAATCCTGATCATCATAATCATAAGGATCATCACCTACTACATCACGGCCATCAAATTCTACATTAAGGTTGTATTTCAACTGGTCAGAATAGTAGTCATAGGCTCCAGAGAGGCTTTCTTTTACCTCGTTGAGGTCATCAGCACGGCTGAGCATTTGGCTCAAAAAGCCAACCTGCATAGAAAGTTGACCTGAAGCTTCGATTCCCTTGAGGTCCTCTAAGGTATACTCTTCTTTACCCAGTTCTTTTTGCACAGCCATGTCTGCTTCTTCAAGAGCGGAAAGCATGGGTTGAATTTGAGAGATCGTCTGCGTTACTTCAGTCATTTTCTCATCTAACTTGGCTTTTGCTTGAGCTTGATAGTCCTCATCTCCAATCCCCAACCTCAAAATTCTGGTGAATTCTAATTGTTCGTTGTAAGATTCACCTAGAAAATTATAACCATGGATATCATCCACAAAGCCATTTCCGTCATCATCATTACCTGTACCGGCACTTTCACCTGAATTTACCCAAAGGATATCATTCAAGTCTTCGTGGTTGAGGTCAATACCAGAATCAATCACCGCTACAATGACAGGTTTGCCCTTTTTCTTTTTAATGATATCGGTATAGGCCCGATCGACGCTCATTCCCGGTACGGTGTCCCGAAGGAGATCAAGGTGATGCCAGTTCTTTCTTTCCTCTTCTGATAGGGGATTGGTTCTTGATTCTACAGCTGGGCTTGCTACCAACATAGTGCTGCCGGGTTTTAAGGATGCGCAACCTGATACCCAAGCTGAGGATGTAATTACAATTGCGGCTATTGCCGTATTGGATAATTTTTGGATTTTATTTCTATTCAAAATCATTAAGTTTGGATTTAAGTCCGATTTAGGGAGTTTTTTAAATTAAGGCAAGAAAATTTTCAGTTAAAACTATGTTTTAACGATTTTTAGGGTAAAAGTGTATGGCTTTAAAGACCGTCAAAAAGCACAAAGCTTTCCAAATATTCGGGGACTATGGCATTCCATTCCAATTCATCCTTTAGCCTATTGGCCAATCCTTCTGAAGCTTCTTTTTCTCCATGTACCAAAAAAGTCATTTTCGGTTTTGTAGCGAAGCCTTCTGCCCACTCAACAAGCTCTTCTTGATCTGCATGTGCAGAAAGCCCTTCAATGTAGTAAGTTTTGGCTTTAATGGGAACTTCTATACCATACATGCGAGACGTTTTTTCTCCATCCAAGATCCTCCTTCCTCTTGTTCCTTCTGCCTGATATCCGACAAAGATAAAGCTGTCTTGTTCATTGGGCAGCCTGTTGTAAAGATGGTGCAAAATCCTTCCCCCTGTAGCCATACCGCTTGCAGATAAAATGATGGCGTCTCCACGGATGGCATTTAGGGAGATTGAGGCCTCTTGACTTTGATAGTAATGGAGATTTTTATTCAAAAAAGGGTTGCTGCCATCATCTTCAAAGGCCGGTCCTAATTTATGGTACTGATTGAATCTTTTGTACAACTTTGTCACATCGATGGCCATAGGACTGTCGACATAAATGGGGATGTCAGGAATTTTTCCTTTTTGTTGCAAAAGGTGCAGGTAATATAAAATGAGCTGGGTTCTGCCTACCGCAAAAGCTGGGATGACAGACACACCTCCGTTCCTGTAGGTTTCTCTGATTGCGCGTGCAAGGTCTTCTTCTGGTTTATGATGTGTTTGTTTTCTGTTGCCGTAAGTAGACTCCAAAAGCAAGATGTCTGCAAATGGTAATCTCTTTGGAGGATTGAGGATAGGGTCATGGTATCGGCCTAAATCTCCAGAGAAGACGATTTTCTTCTCTTGAATCTCTCCTTTGATTTTCATTTTGACTATGGCAGCACCCAAGATATGTCCGGCATTATAAAAGGAGATTTTCACAGCGTCTGTCAGGATGATTTCTTCTTCGAATTCAACACTGTATAACAGTGGGAAAACTTTTTCAGCATCCTCTTTGGTATAGAGGGGGAGCGGTTTTTCATGCTTGGAATATCCTTTTTTGGCTGCGTACTGTGCCTCTTCTTCCTGTAGTTTACCGGAATCTAACAAGAGAATTTTGACCAATTCAGCAGTTGGTGTTGTGCAATATATTTTTCCCTTAAACCCTTCCTTGACTAGTTTAGGTAAATATCCGGAATGGTCAATATGGGCATGAGTAATCACTACAGCGTCTATTTCAGAAGGGCTGAGGGGAAATGGTTCCCAGTTTCTTGTCCTGTAATCCTTTAAACCTTGAAAAAGGCCGCAATCTACCAGGACTTTATAGTATCCAGCATAAATGAGGTACCTGGAGCCGGTCACGGTTTTGGCACCTCCTAAAAATTTGATTTTTACTTGCATAGTAATTTTGGGTTAGACCTAAAAATAGCTTTAAATTATGAAAGGCTTTAAGCAGTTCTGATAAAAAAAATAAAAAAAAGCCCGGCTGGCCGAGCTCTTAGGTAGTTGGTTTAGTTTTCATCCGGATTGTCCATGAGATGTGCTGATAGAAAGCATTTTATTTTTGAGATGATTATTTTTCTTTTTCCTGGTTTTAGAATATTTTTCTTTGCAACTCTTTTGAGGATATAGGTTATAAACATAAAAAATGTAAGATAATGTTTGAATAATAATAATAATAATAATATTGAGGCTAATAAAATTTTAAACCTTAATGTATTAGATTAAGAAAAAGTTTTCTTTCATGCTTGTTTCTCTAATGATTACATCATTCAGTGTATCTGTTTTTGCTAATGAATCATTTTGTGGTCATGATCCAGTCAGTGGTGCATATATCTGTATTGATGATGATGGCTTTGTTGTAAATTCATCACCTACTCCTAGTGGTGCATGTGCTGGGTCACCTACTACTTGCAATGGCCAAGTGATATACTGAATTGTCAAGGTGAGGATTGTGAAAGATAATTGTACTTATAATTAGTTTAGCTACAAATGATAAACTTCCTCACCTTTATAATTTTAATGCTAACAAAGAAGTAACTGAAATCCAATCATTGGACTTCGAAGACAATTATAAAAATTAAAACAATCTTGAAATTTATTGTGGTGCGAGTATTGTCAGTTTGGTTCTTTTTCCTTCTTGGTTGTAGTAATCCTGAAACCAATTTTCCGATTGAAAATGCAAAAAGCTATTTAATAAAAACTGTAAATGTAAAATTGGATTCTGTTTCAACCTATGAGATGTTTGATTTTGAATTAGTTAGAGAAAATGAGAATGATGAATTGTTTTTTGTATTGAATAAAGTAAATAATTCATTAGACGTATACGATTTAGATCTTGGAGGGTTAATTGATAGGTTTTCTCTGAAAAACCAATCTGAAATTAAAAATTTTCGTGCCTATTCCATGGTTGCTCATAATTTAGATTCTATATTCTTTCTTCAGCAATACAATTTAGATCGAATTATTTCATTCAATTATAATAATAAAAAATTTGAATTGATTTCCAACCGAATAAATAAGTCAGCCCCTGAAATTATAAACCATGTATCTAACCCTTCAAGCCCTACTTATTTCTTCAAGAACTCTTTTTTCGTTACCAATTGGACATTTGAATCTGGTATCAAACCGAGTGGACTTCCTTCTAATTTTATTTCACAATACAAATACAATTTAGAAACAGGTGAACTAAATGGTTTTGCCGAAACAGGTTATCCCTATTCAATGGTTGGACTTACCTTTCCTACTCTACTCACCTTAAATTACAGGGTAGCTGATAGTGAAGGCAATTGGATTTTTTCTTGGCCAGCCTCAGATTCAATTTTTGTTTATAATTCAGAATTCAAATTCAAAGAAAAATTCCTAGCAAAAAGTTCATTTTCAAATGGATTCAAACCTATTATTCCAAACGCTTCATATCAAATTGAAATGGATTACTTTATCAAAAACACAAACTATGGAAGGGTTTATTATGATAAATTTAGGAATGTATATTACAGAATCACATTGATTGGAAGAAAGCCAGATGATAAAGAAAGAATTGAAATGAATAGTTTTCAAAAAAATGACTTTTCGATAATTATGTTAGGTGATGATTTTAGTGTTATTAAAGAAATAGTTTTTGAAGGGAAGGTCTACAATCCGTTTTTATTTTTTGTAGGCAGAGAAGGCATATATTTTCCAAAAACCAATATAGATTATCAAAATCTTTCCGATGACAATATTTCTTTAGATTTATATAATTTTTCATGAAAATCGATATTAAATTTCTTTTACTTCTTATCACCTTAAGTTGCAAATTACCCGAAAAGAACGAATTCGATTTATGTAAGAGATTAGGTGTTATTGAAGAAAATTTAAATGTTGAAAAAAGTGGCTTTTACATGTTTGTAGACTTTGATAATTGCCCGAATTGCTCGGAATTACTAAAAAGCCGCATCACTTGGTTTTTAAAGGATTACGATGGTTCTGTTATAGTATCGGTTAGAAACAAAAAGAAAGCTAAACTTATCTTAGGGGATAGTCTGTTCAATAAAGTGAATTTTGATATTGTTGGAATTTCAAAAGATCTCAATCTTATTAATGATACACCTGTAATTTACCAAATGAAGGAGGGAGAATGCGATTCTTTTATCATAAATTTATTTAATTAAAATAAATTTATGATAAAATACACAATTCTTAGCCTTCTAGTTCTTATAATGGTTATCGGCTGTAATCAATCAAAAAATCAGCGTCCGGCTAATTTTAATAAGCCGATTGATATTACCTTGCTGGATAGTTTAATTACAAAAGAGTATGGTAAGTTTGCCAGAAAAAGAGCATATTTTTATGTTGATGTTGATTTTATTTATTTAGTTACTCCTAATTCTGGTCAGGTCTTTAAATTTACTCTAAATGGAAAAGAAGTTTGGAGAAGACAATTGTTTGAACAAAAAAAAATCTCAGCAAAAGAAATTCAATATAGTGGCTTCCTTCAAAGCATAAATCAGATTGGAAATAAACTTATTTTTTATCTAAATTCAGCACAGGGTCCTATATTAAAATTCATGGGGACAGACGGGGAAACCTCCGAAAGCATTCCTCTTAAAATACCATTTTCATTGCCTGGAGCTGAAATATTCCCTTTGGATAAAAAAAAAATTGGGGTTACTTGGATAGAAAGAATTGGAGATAAAAAAAATATTGTAATATATCTTTTGGAATTAGAAACAAAAAAAATTATGGAATTGACTAGCTTCCATATAAGTACGCATGTTAACAAACCTGTACTATTAAGTTCTCATGACGAGAATATTTACATTTTTAATCAGGAAAGCCAAATTTTGTATTGTTATACTGTGGATCAAAAATTGATAAAAAAATGGAATCTTGTTTATGATTTAGTTCATTCTAATAATAACTTATCTGAAAAGGAATCTTTGCTTAATGAAAACTATATTCCTATGAATGATCCGAATGCATCTTATTTTGATTATTTAAAAGTATATAAAAATCAATTTCTACTTGTATTGAAAATGAATAGTGATGAAAATCCACGCAACATAATTTTCAAATTTAATAATAAAGGGGAAATTATTGATCAAACTGATCAACCAGTAGTACTAAATATCGCTAATCAAGAATACTTTTATGAGTTATTAGAAATAGGTAATAGGAAAATAATAACATTTAAATCAACTAATGACTTATTTTGATTTTCAATTAAAAAGGAACTGTCGCCAAAAATCTATGATAAACTTTGAGCGATAGTTCGGATGATTTGTTAATAATTCTTATACTTAATACCAATAATTTTTTGTGGGTAAAGCAATTATTCTTCCACCGGACTGCCCATTAAATGTTCAGATTCAAATTTACTTAGGGAGAGGCTGTCAGCTTTCGAAAGATCTTTTGTTGCTGTGCAATTCAGACAGAATAAGCCATCCTCATTAAATACCCAGTGATTCTTGGTGTTGACATCCCTGGTCCTGTAACCGTTTCTGTAGAGGGTATTGCGGATGATAGGCAGGATCGACTTGTCCATAATAAATGGCCTGTCATAAGGTATCTCCAAAGTAAGTTTGAGATTTTGGCCTCTAAATCTGTCCAACTTATTGAGATCGATGCCTCTGTCTAATGTCAGGATGCTGTCCAAGACTGAATAGTTGTAAGTGATCTGCTTAGCATTGTTGATTGCATCATCATAACTTTTGCCCTTGGATTTGAAATCCTGAATCAAGACTACTTTATTTCCATCCGTACCGTTGAGCTGCAGATTGACCATTTCGAAGATGCCCCTGTCAGAAGTATAGCCTTCAGACTTGAGTACCAAAGTGCCCTCACTCAGTTCCAGTGGACTATCCATTGTGAAAGTAGCTTCATTCTTGAACTGTGAGATTGTGCTTGGCAACTGGAACGCCGCTATACCTATACTCAATAGCCATATGCCCAATACGATCAATCCAAATCTACCTTCGATCAGGCTTTTCTTGATGATGACGCTGATGCCAAGAAGCAATATTACTATCCCAGGGATCATGATGGCAAAACCTGTGGATATTGCCAACCAAACCGGCAGTATGTCAGTAATCCATTGGGCAGGAATATCATCCAATACGATTTGATTGCCGGCAAAAGGCAGTAGGTCGAAATAAACACCCAATAAGACCAAAGGTGTGATCGTTATTGACATTCCTATCAGGAATATGATCAAGCCAAATATCACTCGCACTACGGAAAGTAAAAACTTCCCAAAAGGCCCTAAAGCCATACCTATGCCTTCGATTATTTTACCCAAAACCCGAAATGGTGTCAAGAGAATTCTCCTTCCTTGGCTTTCTTCCTTTGGGGGCAAAGGGTTCATATTTTCCTTGATAGTTGTTTCTATATTGTCCAAAGTAATGGCACCGCCTTTCATCTGAATGCGCTCAGTGATTGACTTGGCTTGAGGAGTAATGATCCACAAGATAAGGTAGATGACAAAGCCTGATCCTCCGGCAAATATCAAACCCACAAAGAGTAACCTTACCCAGAGGACTTCTATTTTGAAATAGGCAGCTAAGCCACTGGCAACCCCACCTATTGTCCTGTCATCTGGGTTTCGATATAATTTTTTGATGTGTTTGTCTTCTGGTTCTTCATAAGACACAGGTAAAATCACCCACAATACAATATAAGCTACCAAAGCCCATGCTCCCATGGAGAAGTGGAATTTGAAATCCCATGGCATAAAATCCCAGCCTGGTCTTCCAAAATTGATTCTACCACTAAACAAAAGCAGAATGGCCACGAGCCTGGTCCATAAGGGATCGATGGCCAGATAGTTTGCCATACCGGCACATACACCTCCAAGGATTTTCCGGTTTTCAAGACGGGTAAGTTTTTTATAACCTTTTGGATTTTCCCCTGGAGGAGTGATGTATTTATAGAAGTCATTGTTTTCCTCCGAAGATTTTTTCTCCTCTTCTTTTACAAACTCTTCCTCTTCTATGGCTTTGAAATCAGCAATAGTCCCCATTTTTTCAATCAGGGAACTGACGTTCTCAGCTGTAATGACCTGCTTATTGTTTTTCAGATTGCTTAAGAAAATTTCTGCAATACGGTTTTCTATATCAGAAATGATCTCCTGATTGTCTTCGTAATGGGAAAAATGCCTGTTGATAGCTTCCAGGTATTTTTTTAAGGTAGCGTAGCCATCCTCTTCGATGTGAAAAAGGATTCCGCTGATGTTGATGCTTATAGTCTTTTTCATTGGATTATTGCTTTGAGGTGATCATTTGGGTGGAACTTACCAGTGAAGACCAAGTGTCGTTGAGGGATTCCAAAAACTCCGTTCCTTCCGCTGTGATGGAATAATATTTTCTTGGAGGGCCCGATTCGGATTCTACCCATTTGTAAGTAACCAGCGAAGCTTTTTTCAGTCTTTGGAGAAGTGGATAGAGTGTGCCTTCTACAACTATCATTTTGGCTCCAGTCAATTCTTCCAACATATCAGAGGCATACACTTCGCCTCTTGCAATGATGTGGAGAATGCAGAATTCCAAAATTCCCTTTCTCATTTGTATTTGGGTGTTTGAAGCATTCATTTCTTTCTAGATATTATGGTTTGCGAGCGGTGATTATCATGTGATAAATTACCTCTTGTGCCAGTAATAGAGAAAAATTGTACCAAAGTAGAGAAGATCTTTTAGGGAATACCTACTACTTGGTTATAAAAGGTACTGTTTTTTGTATTGAGAGTAAAAAAATCCTCTTTTAATTTAAAATAAAGCGGTTTTGGATTTTTTTGGACAAAGTTGAAAAATCTAAGAGTGAGTTACAGATTTTGCTTTTGGAAAAAGAGAATGTCAGCTAACTGGACAGAAAAGTGTACGGAAATGTACATTTCGGCAAGGTTTGGAAGCTTTTGATTTTTTGAGATTTACCTTTTTACTAAAGTATTTATTTTTACTTTGCACTGGTAATTCCCACAAAAAACATGAGTGTTTTGCGACCCTTCGTTTGTATTCTCCTTTTTGCATTCTGTACTGAGATAAGTGCACAGTCGATTGCACCCAAATACTCCAACGAGTTCATGAACATCGGGATAGGAGCGCGGGCTTTGGCGATGGGTGGCGCACAAGTGTCCTCAGTAAGGGATGTGACAGCGGCTTATTGGAATCCTGCTGGGCTGATCGGTATCAAGCATGAACATGAGTTCTCTTTGATGCATGCTGAATACTTTGCAGGGATTGCCAAGTTTGATTATATGGGGTATAGCACAGCGATAGATGCGGATAATCAGATAGCTATTTCAGTGATAAGGTTTGGTGTGGATGACATACCGGATACCAGGTTTTTGTATGATGCCAACGGAGCCTTAAACTACAACAATATACAGTTTTTCAATGCTGCGGATTATGCCTTATTGCTTTCTTATGCCCGAGATGTCAGTGATAACTTCAAAATAGGAGGAAATGCCAAGATCATACATAGAAATGTTGGCAAATTTGCTCAAGCATGGGGTTTTGGGTTGGATTTAGGGGGGATTTACCTCATGGATAAGTGGAGGTTCGGTGTCATGCTTCGTGATGTTACCTCTACATTTAATGCGTGGTTTCATAATGCTGATATGGTCAGGGACATCTATTCTCAGACCAATAATGAAATTCCAGTCAACAGTTTGGAGCTAACCTTGCCGAGGGCAATTTTCAGTGTTACAAGAGACGTAGAAATCAATGATGATTTTAAAGTCCAAGGGGTTTTGGATCTTGACTTTACTTTTGATGGAATGAGAAATACGGTCTTGCGGACCAACCTGGTAAGTTTTGATCCTAGGGCAGGAGTAGAGGCAAGTTACAGAAATATGGTGTTTTTGAGAGCTGGCGGTAGCAATGTGCAGAGGATAAAGGATTTTGACGAGACTTTTTATACCTCCTGGAAACCGAGCTTTGGACTGGGGTTATTTCTCAATGAAAAGTTTTATATTGACTATGCATTGACTGATATTGGCGGAATCTCCCAAACACCCTACTCTCATATAATCAGTGTAAAAGTGAGCTTAAAAGAACATGGCAATAGGTTTAGATTGCATAAAGGTTGGAATGATTGATGCGTAAATTATTCGTTTTTATAGCGTTATGTGTGTTGCTTTCGGCGGTGGGCTTTGCCCAATCCAGCTGGATCAACTATGGGCAGACGTATTACAAAATTGCCACTTCAGAAGATGGCATCCATAGAATTACCTTTACGTCTTTATCCGCTTCTGGAATTAATCCAAGCAATATAGATCCTAGAAATATCAGCTTGTATCATAGAGGGCAAGAGGTTGCCATCTACGTGCAGGGTGAACAAAATGGACGCTTTGATCCAAATGATTTCATAGATTTCTATGGGAAAAGAAATGATGGGGAATTGGACAAAAATCTTTTTTCCAATCCTGCACATTTGGGAAATGTGATGTACAACCAACACAATGACTCTACAGCCTTTTTTCTTACAATAGGAAATACTCCGGGGAAAAGGATGGCAAGCAGGCCAAATCCTACTGCATCTAATCCTGATTTGGTTACTTATCAGACCAGTAAAATGGAGATTTTTGCCAATCAGTATAACTTGGGCCGGACGTATAATCCTGGTGTGAGATTGGCGGCGTTTGAAGAAGGACAAGGCTGGATGAGTGCTCCTATCCCTAAAAACACACCCTTCAATTTTACTTTCAATGAACTTGGAAGGATAGCAAGTTCGGGAGCTGCCACATTGGAGATAGGCTTGGCAGGGCGCTCAGAAACCCAGCATTTGACAGCTATATCCGTAGGGCCAACCATTGGAACTGTTAGAGAAATTGGAAGGATTGAATACGAGGGCTTTAATGTCAGAAATGAAAGTTTAAGCCTAAATGCTTCTGATTTCAATCCAGACGGAACGCTAAGTGTGCGCATTACTTCATTGGGAAGTGGTAATGTGGACAATGTATCTGTAGCTTATATCAGAATTACATACCCCAAGGAAGTCCAAAATGGGGACTTTGATTCTGAAGTGATTGTGCCTGAGCCCATAAATTCTGTTTTTAGGATAGGAGATGCACTTTCCAATTACGTGGCTTATGATATCCTTGACCACCTAAATCCAGTAAGAATCCCTGTAAGTAAGACTGGCAATCAAATCAGTTTATCAGCTGGAATTCAAGGGCAATCTTCTAAGGTATTGGTGCAGAATCAGCTCGAGGTAAGGGAAATCAATATCATGCCTAGGGTGAATTTTAGGGATTTGTTAAACAGAAAAGCCGACTACATCATCCTTACCCATAAGGCATTGAGGAGACCAACTTCCTCTTATGCAGATCCTGTCAGGGCTTATGCCGCCCACCGTGCCTCCCCGGATGGTGGAGGGTATGATACTTTGGTGGTCAATATGGATGAGTTGTATGACCAATTCACTTTTGGAGAAAAAACTCCTTTGGCTGTTTATGAATTTTTGAGGGAGTATTACCCTAGGCATAAACCAGAATATATGTTCCTCATAGGTCGTGCCATGGGGATGTTTACTACTGCGAGGCAAAATAACGTCACTTATTTCTATAGGCAAAGACCTTCAATTTTCAATTTTCAAGACCTGGTGCCGCCTGCCGGATATCCATATGCAGACAATAATTTCTCCATAGGTTTAGATCCGGAGAATCCATTTGTACAAGCAGTGCCCACAGGTCGGATTCCGGCGAGGGTTCCTGAGGACGTTGCCAATTACCTGGAAAAAGTAAAAGAAAAAGATGCTTTAGGGACTTCTGAAGACTGGATGAAAGAAATCATTCACCTCAGTGGGGGAGTTTCTGCTTTTGAACTGACGAGATATTTTAATTTTCTCAATGGCTTCAAGACCATCGCTGAAGGGCCATTTTTGGGTGGTAATGTCACCACCTACAGAAAAAGATCCAACTCCACTATTGAATTAATTGACATTTCAAAAGATTTAAATCGAGGCACCAATCTGATTACCTTCTTCGGCCATGGAGCTCCTTCTGTAATTGATATTGAAATTGGGTTTGCATCTGATCCTACAATGGGGTATAACAACAGAGGCAAGTACCCCATGCTTTTGCTCAATGGTTGCGACGCAGGGAATGCTTTTGGGAATGCCTACACCTTTGGAGAGGATTGGGTATTGACGCCGTCTAAAGGAGCTACCAATTTTATGGCCCATGCAAGTATTGGAGTTGATGTCTATTTGAGGAGATATTCGGAGTCATTTTACACCATAGCTTTTTCTGATTCTTCCAATATCTACAAGCCAGTGGGAACAGTGATCAAGGAAACAGAAAAATTGTTTTTCCAGCGTTTTGGGACTTCAGCTGTCAATAGGGCGCATGCGGAACAATTGATCATGCTGGGTGATCCAGCAATAAGGCTTTTCCCTGCCGATAAAGCTGATTATTCCATTGAATCTTCTGATGTGACTTTAGAGGGTTTTGAAGGAGAGACTTTCAACGCTCTTTCTGATTCTTTGAAATTGTCCTTTGTGGTGAAAAACCTGGGTAGGGTAGACATGGACTCAGTTAGCCTGAGGGTTGGCAGAAGGCTTCCAGATGGTACAAGTGTGACATACCCTATTAAAACATTGGCACCTATTTCCAGAAAGGACACATTGGTTTTTTCTGTCCCCAATACTGGGATAGCTGCATTTGGTGAAAATATATTCACAATAGAAGTCAACCACGACAGGTCAGTTCCAGAGATGACCTTTGCCAACAATGCAGTCACGGTTACTACTTTTGTCCCTTTAAGTGGCACCATGCATATACTTCCTGCCGAGTTTGGTATAGTCAATACCAGGGAAGTGGAACTTTTAGGTCAAATACCAGGAAAAAATGTCGAGCCTAGAAATGTAATTCTACAAGTGGATACCTCCCCTAATTTCTCTTCTGCAAACAGAAGAGAAAGCAGGATAACTACTTCTAACCTGATCAGGTGGAATCTTGATTTATTCCAAAATACCAGCCCAAGAGATTCTGTGACCTTTTACTGGAGGTCAAGATTTTCAGAGCCAAGAGAAGGGGAATCTGATGATTGGACGGTGACATCTTTCAGTTACATCAATGATGGACCTGAGGGCTGGACGCAGCGAACCTTATCTCAATTGGAAAGCAACCTTCTGAATAACCTGGAAATCGATCAATCCCAGCGGGTGTGGAAATATCCGGACACGAACCTAAATGTTGAAGTTTTTACTTTTGGGAACCAAACAGATAGTCTCACATTCAGAAATACACAGTTCTACTTAGATGGTGTTCCTTACATTATTGACAATGTCAACAATGTCAACAGCCGACTCTGTCCTGATGGGTCTTTGGGTTTGGTAGCTTTCGAACAACGATCTCTGACCCCCTATCTAGTCATACCAGTCCCTGGTTTTGATATTTTGGATGGAAGGAGTTGTGGAAGAGTGCCTCAAGTGATTCAGAGTATCAGAAATCCTTGGATAACCCAGCCTGGGCAGTCTATTTTGATCGATTATATAGATGGATTGAAGGATGGTGATTATGTTGTTATTTTCTCTGTTGGGAATGTGACTTTTGAGCAATGGCCTGAT
This sequence comes from Mongoliibacter ruber, assembly GCF_003003005.1. Classification (GTDB taxonomy): domain Bacteria; phylum Bacteroidota; class Bacteroidia; order Cytophagales; family Cyclobacteriaceae; genus Mongoliibacter; species Mongoliibacter ruber. The sequence continues at coordinate 277,461 of NZ_PVTR01000005.1, read as the reverse complement.
TTGGCCTTTGAAAAAATGAAAGAAGTAGGTGCGAATGAAGCTTTACTTCGTAATCTTAAGTCTGGTGACCCTTATATTCTTTACGGAAGGAAGGGGATGAGGCCAGGAGAAGCTATCGAGATAGTGGCCCAAAAGGATTTGGAACTGGAGAGCAATCAGCAAATTGTGCAATTTGAAACAGACCTTGAAGGGTATTTCACTTCTGGAAGTATCGTAACACCTAGAATTGGACCAGCTTCAGAGTGGAAGCTCTTTTTCAACAAAGTAAATGAAAGGGATTGGTTCAATGAAGAATTGGCAGCCTTTGACATCATAGGGGTAAGGCCAAACGGAGAGGAGCAGGTGCTGTTTACGAATCTCAGAGATCAAAATTTCAATTTGGAAACGGTAAACCCAAATGCATACCCTTATATCAGGCTCAGGTACGCAATGAACGACCAAGAATCCACCGCGCCTTCTCAATTGGATAAGTGGCAAGTCAATTATACCGGAGTTCCAGAGGGTGTGCTGGTTTTTAAAAACAGAGAAGATAAAGTCACCCTTCAGGAAGGAGAGGATGCAGTGCTGAATTTTGAGTTTGTAAACCTCTCGAAATATGATTTCTTGGATTCCATTACCGTGGAATGGTCTTTCAACAATACCACCCAGCGAAGGAGTGAGACATTTTCCAAGAAAATACCTGCCCTGCCTGCCGGTGAAAGTCATGAATTCCAGATAGATTTCACCTCTATAGGTAGAGGTGGGAACGTAGAAGTGGAAGTCTTTGCCAATCCAAGAATTCAGATGGAGCAGACTTTCAGGAATAACCTGATAGATTTGGGTCAGTATTTTATTGTGATTCCTGACAACAGTACAGCTATATTGGATGTCAACTTTGATGGGATTTACATCATGGATGGCGATATCGTATCTCCTTCTGTGATGATCAACAGTTTACTCAAAAATGAGCAAACCCTGATTTTCAAGAAGGACACCATAGGCATCGACTTATTCTTGAAAAAACAATGTGAAGGCTGTCAGTTTGAGCGTGTGAGTTTCAGTAGTCAAAAGGTGAATTGGACTGAGGCCACTGAAGATTCTGACTTCAAAATAGAATTGAAGCCAGGTCCACTTGAAGACGGCATGTATACTTTCCGAGTAGTGACTGAGGATTTGGGTGTAGATAAGCCTTATGAGATCAACTTTGAAGTGATCAATGAAGCTACGATCACTAATTTTTATCCCTATCCCAACCCCTTCAGCAGTTCGGTGAGGTTTGTCTTTACGGTGACCGGATCGGAAATTCCCGATCAGATCAAAATACAGATCATGACAGTGACCGGTCGCGTGGTCCGTGAAATCCTTCAGGATGAATTGGGCCCAATAAGAATCGGAAATAACATTTCAGAATACGCATGGGATGGTAGGGACGAATTCGGAGATCAATTGGCCAATGGCGTTTATATCTATCGTACATTAGTACGTAAAAACGGTGTCTTTGTAGAGCCTAGAGCCACAGCTGGTGATAAGGCATTCAAACAAGGGTACGGGAAAATGTATTTGCTTAGGTAGCATCATGGATAATTTGTTAGAAACAGAAAGGCTGAGCATCAGGCTGCTCAATTTGCAGGATAGTCCGTTTATTCTGGAACTACTGACTTCAAAAACATGGCTGGAATATATTGGGGACAGGGGGGTGAAAGACGAAACTACAGCTGCTGACTATATTTTGAACGGTCCTATGGCCAGTTATTCTTCCAATGGCTATGGGCTGTTTTTGGTTGTCGAAAAATCAAGCCAGGAAAAAGTTGGCTTGGCAGGCTTCCTGAAAAGAGATGAGTTGCCTTTGGCCGATTTAGGTTTTGCAATGCTCGAGCGATTTGAAGGGAAGGGTTTAGCAAAAGAAGCCTCAAAGGCCCTTTTGGCTTTTGGAAAAGAAAAATGGGGTTTTGAAAAAGTATGTGCCATTACGACCAAGACGAATCAACGCTCAAACAAACTGTTAAGCAGTTTGGGATTTCAACACGTGGGCAATTTTTCTTTTTATGGCAGATTAGAAATGATGGACTTGTATGAATATGAATATTAGTCTTTAAGTATTGGTGGGATCAGTAGAATTGAAATAAAGACCTGCTCAATTTGTTACTACGATATCAATTGCCATTAGATATTTGCTGATACTTTTATCAAACAACCATTGAATTTAACATACAGCCATAATTGGCATTGCAGCATTAAATCATTTTAATTTTTCTTGGTGAAAAATCTCCAAATCCCCCAAATGCTTAAAAGCAATAAAAAGATAAAAATAACATAATTAGAAATACCTTCACCCTGACGTATAGCACCGTAAATGCTTGAAGCCAAAGTACCTGACACAAACACCAAAGTAGTCCTTGGCAGCATTCCCAATGTACCGAAAACCACCAGCTTCCAGTAGCCAGAACGCATCAGGGCGAATAATAAGTTGGATAAAGCAAAAGGAATTACAGGGCTAATTCTGACAAAGAATATCAACTCACCAAGTTGACCTTGTTTTTTTCTGATGAGGTTTTCTGCCTTGGGATACCTTGCCAAAATCAACGGAAGACTGTCACCACCAACCTTTTTGCCCCAAGCATATCCAAGGACCGTAGCCAAAGTGTAGCCCAAGACCAACCAAGGGAAAACAGTCCAGCCTAGGAAGAAACCAGATAAGCCTGCGAGCATGGTGGTAGGCATAAGTGCTAGACCCATTAGAAGAATGGAAACCAAAAGAGCTCCGGAAATGGTTATAGGATTGTGAAAGTTTAATTGCATCAACCAATCAGCGCGGGAAATTGTCCATGGGACCAAAACAAGACTTCCGATGGAAGGCATAAAAGTCACCCAAAGCATGGCAGAAGCCACATAAGGATTAATCCTTGCTGCTTGTCTGAAATCCTTGAAAATGCTTCCCTTTTTTGTCATCTTTGGTCTGCTCGTTCACAAAGGAAAAAAATAAACTAAAGAAACCCATTTAATTTTAGAATTAGATTTTATGAAATTCGGAACAAAAGCAATCCACGCAGGTATAGAGCCTGACCCATCCACAGGCGCCATCATGACGCCGATTTTTCAGACTTCTACCTATGTGCAAAAATCCCCGGGAGACCACAAAGGCTTTGAGTATTCCAGGACACATAACCCCACCAGAACGGCACTTCAAAACAATTTGGCAGCTTTGGAAAATGGCAAGCACGGGCTTTGTTTTTCTTCCGGACTTGGCGCAATAGACGCCATCATCAAGTTGCTCCACCCAGGAGATGAAGTGATCAGCACCAATGACATTTATGGAGGTTCTTACAGGATATTCACCAAAGTTTTTGAGAAATATGGCATCAAATTCCATTTCATCTCCATGGAAGAGCCTCAGAATATTGAAAAATATATCAATGAGAAGACCAAGTTGATTTGGGCGGAAACTCCAACCAATCCCATGATGAACATCATTGATATAGAAGAAATTGGAAAAGTGGCTAAAAAGCATAAAATCCTTTTTGGAGTGGACAATACCTTTGCCACTCCTTTTCTTCAAAATCCGCTTGACTTGGGTGCTGACCTAGTGATGCACTCCGTCACCAAATACCTTGGAGGACATTCTGACGTGGTGATGGGTGCCCTTGTGGTGAATGATGACCAACTAGCCGGTCAGCTGGCATTTATTCAAAATGCCTGTGGTGCCACCCCAGGACCACAAGACTGTTTTCTGGTACTCAGAGGTATCAAGACTTTACACATCAGAATGGAGAGGCATTGCCAAAACGGTAAAGCAATCGCTGAATTTTTGAAAACTCAGGAAAAAGTGGATAAAGTCTTTTGGCCTGGCTTTGAAGACCACCCCAACCATGACATTGCCAAAAAGCAAATGAGAGATTTCGGCGGCATGATTTCTTTTACTATCAAAGGAAACAAAATAGAAGATGCTACCAAGGTATTGGAAAACCTTCATTACTTCTCCCTTGCGGAGTCACTTGGTGGGGTAGAATCACTCTGTGGTCATCCCGCTTCGATGACACATGCCAGTATTCCAAAGGAAGAAAGGGAAAAAGTAGGCTTGGTCGATTCTTTGATCCGGTTAAGTGTGGGTATTGAGGACGTGGAAGATCTTAAATCAGATTTGGCTGCAGCTTTGAGCAAAATCAAGTAAGCTATAATTTTCATGATGAAATCTAATGATGCTGGAATACAGCATAGGCCTATTGTAGATGTGCTTATTCCTGCATTTAACGAAGAGAACTCCGTGGGGCTGGTTGTCAAAGATATACCTGACTTTGTACGGAATATTATTGTGGTCAATAACAACTCCAATGACGACACTGTAAAAGTAGCTAAAGCTGCCGGTGCGATTGTACTTGATGAACCCCAGAAAGGGTATGGGAAAGCCTGTTTGACTGGTATGGCATTTATTGCTTCATTGCCTATTCCTCCTGATATCCTTGTGTTTTTAGACGCTGATTACAGCGACTATCCCGAACAGTTGACTGACTTGATCACTCCAATCGAAAATAATCAAATAGACATGGTCATTGGTTCCAGGGCCAAAGGGGAGAAAGAATCCGGTTCAATGACCATTCCTCAGGTATTCGGTAATTGGTTGGCTACAAGCTTGATGCGGTGGATCTATAAGACTGACTATTCTGATTTGGGACCCTTTAGAGCAATTAAATGGGATAAATTGAGCGCTTTGGAAATGGTGGATGAGGATTATGGGTGGACCATTGAGATGCAGATCAAAGCTGCAAAAAATAATTACAAGACCACCGAAATTCCAGTCAATTACCGCAAGCGTATAGGAGTGTCCAAAGTAAGTGGTACGGTAAAGGGTGTCTTTGGTGCCGGGTACAAGATTCTTTGGACCATTTGGAAATATTGGTAATTAGTGAGGCTCTTTTTGTGTGAATGAGGATGGGTTCTGTATTTTTGAACCAACAATCAACCCCAACACAAATGACCAAAAAAGCCCTAAGCCTCATTGCTTTTTTCCTTTTTGCATCACAGATAAGCCTTTTTGCACAAACCAAGTTTGTGATGGCAGGTCTTACCCACGGACATTCCCACTGGATTTTTCAAAAATCATTTCAGGGAAACTTCGAATTGGCTGGGATCTATGAAGAAAATCAGGATGTTGTTCGACAATTCATAAAGTCCTATAATCTTGATGAAAGCCTATTTTATAAAGATTATGAAGAGATGCTTGATGAAGTTCAACCTGATGGTGTCCTCGCTTTTGGGCCTGTGTCACAGCACTTGGATATTGTGAAAAAAGCTGCTCCTAGAGGAATTCATGTCATGGTGGAAAAACCACTGGCTTTTAGTGCCAAAGAAGCTGCTGAAATGGAGAAATTAGCAGCAGATAACAGCATCCATTTATTGGTCAATTACGAAACTTCCTGGTATCCAAGTACAGATGCCTTGATTCACAAATCAAAAGTAGAGGAGGATAATTTTGGAAAACTTAGAAAAGCTGTGTTCCATCATGGGCACAAAGGCCCCAAGGAAATTGGGGTCGGAAACGAGTTTTTGGACTGGTTGACAGATCCTGAGCAAAATGGTGCAGGAGCATTGGTAGATTTTGGTTGCTATGGTGTCAATATTATGACACTATTGACAGATGGAGAGATGCCTGAGTCTGTTACCGCAGTCACCCAGACACACAAACCTGATATTTATACCGAGGTGGAGGACGAAGCAACGATCATTCTGACCTATTCAGGCGCTCAAGCCATTATCCAAGCCTCTTGGAATTGGCCTTTCGACAGAAAAGACATGGATGTTTACATGGAAAAAGGTTATCTTAAAGCTCCTGAAAAAGAAAGGTTGGATTTTAGATACGGAAATCAATCCGATGATACAGTCCAATTTGTAGACAAGGAAATGACAGGGACCTATGCTAACCCATTTCAATATTTTTCAGATGTAATCGAGGGCAGAATCAATTTGCCACCATATGGGTTATATACTTTGGAGAACAATGTCATTGTAGCAAAAATACTTGATGCTGCGATAGAATCTTCTAAAACAGGAAAGACTGTTGCACTGCAACCTTAACCATAAAGACATGTTGAAACAAACAATTTTTGGAATTTTAGTCCTGGCAATTGCTGCAAGTTGTAGTCAGCCTCAAAGGGAGAATATAGATTTTGATGCCTGGGGAAAGTACTGGTTTCAAGGCAAAGCGGAGCTCAGTAGTTTTGAGCTGACACAATACAGATATGGGGAAGCAAGAGAGGGTGAGGCAGTATTGATTTTTGTGACAGAGGATTTTTCCAGAAAAAATCAGGTCAAGCTTGACAATCCCAACGAAGCGGGTAGAGACAAACTTTCGGTCATCAAAATGAATCAGACCAGAGATTTTGTCACAGGAATTTATCCCTACCACATGATGCTTTCTGCTTTTACCCCCACCAAAGAACAATCTAATGGCGTCAAGTTCACCTCTTCTGTTCAAGAATGGTGCGGCCAATCATTTTCACAGCTGAATCTGAAAAGCGGAAACAGCTATTCTGGCAAGCTATTCAGCTATTTTGAAAAAGAAGGAGATCAAAGTTTTTCGGTCAGCGGTCTGGCTGAAGATGATATTTGGAACCTGATCCGTATCAATCCCAATCAGGTGCCTACGGGAAGTGTACAGATGTTGCCTTCCTTATTCTATCAGAGATTTACCCACAAGGCATTAGAAAGTCAGGAAGCTTTTGTAAGGGTTCAGTCCATAAGCGAAAATAGAAGTCAGGTGGAAGTGACCTACAGTACGGGAAGCCGGGTTTTGAAAATTGATTATGAAAATGAGTTTCCACACCAAATTATGGGTTGGGAAGAAACAGATACCCGCTCTGACGGTACCCAAGAAGTCACCAAAGCTACGCGCAAAGGCCTAAAAGTAGTAGATTACTGGACCAAGAATAAGGTAGAGGATGAATTCCTGAGAAGGGAATTGAATTTGAAATACTGATGCTGCTTTTTGATTCAAGGTGAAAAAAGTCCTATTGCTCATACCTGTTTTCATGGCGCTTGCTATGATGAACTATACCTTCGAAAGGAGTGATTTTGTTTGGCAGTTGGGCCTTTACATCTTTTTGTTTGCGCTCTACTATATCAGCATTTACCAAGGAAAAATAAAATTTGGCCTAAAAGAAGGTTTAATTGCGGCAATTGCGTTGCGATTATTGCTTTTGCCAGCGGTTCCTGTTCTTTCTGACGATTTTTACCGCTTTATTTTTGATGGACAGTTGATTGCAAATGGCCTGAATCCTTATGCATTTCTGCCAGTAGATGCGGTGGACAAAATTCAGGGGCAGCAAGTGCACGAGTACTGGGGCCATTTACTTTCTCAAATGAATTCACCGGAGTATTACTCGGTCTATCCCCCCCTGCATCAATTGTTTTTTTGGATTTCTGCTTTGGTAGGAGAGCGCTTGATTTGGAATGTTGTGTTGTTGAGGCTTGCCATCCTTTTCTCAGAATCACTCAATTTTTTATTATTATATAAGATTATCAAGTTAAAGAATCTTCCTATAAAACCACTCTGGCTTTATGCCTTTAACCCATTGGTGATTTTGGAGCTGACAGGCAACCTACATTTTGAAGGTTTTGTACTTACCGGACTCCTTTTTGGGTTTTATTTTTGGGAGAAAAAAAAGGTTTACCCATCTGCTTTGGGTTGGTCTTTGGCTTCGGGGCTTAAATTGACACCCTTGATTTTGGGTCCTCTATGGTTGAAAGTATGGCCAGAAAATAAAGTAGTTAAGTTTCTATTGGTTTCAGCAATACTGATTGCTATATTTTTGATGCCATTGTTTTTCGGAAATGGTTATCTGGGGTTTTTAGAAAGTTTCCGTCTTTATCAGAGTAAGTTTGAGTTCAATGCCTCCATTTATTTTGTGATAAGGGAGATCTGGGCAGGCATGGTAGGGTATAATCCGCTCATCTACTTAGGGCCAATATTGAGTATGGTGACTTTGGTGTCCATTGTGGTTTTTTCCTATTTCTGGAAAACGGAGTCTTTTTCCCGGTTGGTGCAGGGAGCGGTCTGGATTTACCTGATTTACCTTCTATTACAGCCGGTAGTTCATCCATGGTACTTGATTCCTGCTTTCGGTATTGGTGTTTTGATTCAAAACAGAATTTTCCTATTCTGGACGGGTTTGGTGTTCTTGTCCTATGGTGCTTATAGCGGAGTGGAAGTGGAGGAGAATTTTGTTTTGATTATGATTGAGTATTTTATTCTGTTTTTTGTTATAATTTCGGCTTTCAAAAACTTAAAACCCTTTTCAGTCTCACCAAATGCGTAAACTTAACTTCCTCTTCATAAGTGTTTTGGCACTTCTTTTTTCCTGCTCCAAAGAGGATAAAAAGGCAGTTGAGCTGATCCAAAAGTCTATAGAGGCCCATGGAGGACAAAAGACCTGGGACTCAGCTGAGGAGCTTTCTTTTCAAAAACAAACTAGCCTTTTTTTAGAAAATGGAGATGAAGAAAGCGAGTCCACACAACAGATTTCATTTAGGCTTAAACCCTATTTTGAAGCGAAGATTTCTTACGAAAAGGATGGGTTGGTACATAGAATATACTTTGACGGTGCCAACACCAAGTATCATATGGGAGAGAATGAAATCAAGAATGAGGGCTTTCTTCAAAGCAAAAAGAAAGAAATTGATGCGGCTTTTTATGTTATCAATAAGCCTTTTGATCTTTTGACAGGAGCTAAACTGGTAACCTATCAGGGATTACAGACTTTGCCCGATGGCTCAGAAGTAGAGACCATTCAAGTAATTGATGGCGATCCGAATGATCCAAAAACCGATATTTGGTGGTATTACTTTGACTTAGAGACCTTCCTTATTGTGGCATATAAGACAAAAACTTCAGATCATTTCAGCTTGGTTTATAATTTGAGCTGGGACCAAAGAAGTGCAATGGTTTTTCCTGCCACGAGAGAAAGTTACAGGGTAGATAGTCTGGGAAACCACCTTTACCTCAGAGCCAAATACCATTATTCTGATTTTCAGATCAGCAAGTAATGCCAACACTTTCAAGTTATCCCTTTACGCTACTTATGAATTATATTTCTAAAAATATTCTTGTTGCCTCTTTAATCTGTGGCTTGTTCCTTATCATGGCAGCTTGTCAAACTGAGTCTGAAGCCCAGAAAATCATCAATAGGGCTATTGATGCCCATGGAGGCGAGCAATTTCAAAAAGCTAAGATCAGTTTTGATTTCAGGGACAAGCATTATAAGATTTTTAAATCGCCGGATGCATTTGAATATGTAAGAGAATTCACTGACTCGCTTGGATTTGTGAGAGATGTTCTAATCAATGAGGGTTTTGAGAGGTCTATAGATGGGAACCCTGTATCACTTGAGGAAAAATGGATCAGGGCCTACTCCAACTCTGTCAATTCGGTTGCTTATTTTGCGTTTTTGCCCTATGGTCTCAACGATGCAGCTGTTCAGAAAACACTTTTGGAAGAAACACAGCTTGAAGGTCAAAAATACCACTTGGTCAAAGTCACTTTTGAAGAAGATGGAGGAGGTGAAGATTTTGATGATGAGTTTTTGTATTGGATCAATCAAGAAACTAATCTGATAGATTATTTAGCGTATTCTTATCACACCGATGGTGGAGGTGTTCGCTTCAGAAAAGCAACCAAAAGGCATCTTTTGGAAGGATTGACACTACAAGATTATGAAAATTACCAACCAAAAGAGAAGGAGACCTCATTGATGGATCTTGAGTCTTTATTTGTAGCGGGTGAATTGGAGTTGCTATCTGAGATTGAGTTGGAGAATGTAGAGGTGACGTTTAAATAATATCATTCCAAGGTCTTCTTATTGATAATCCGATAAAGCTGTATCAATTCTTCTTCGAGGACTTCCCTTTCTTTTAAGTTCTTATCCAATTTCTTTTTGAGGGTTTTCATTTGGTAGTTTTTTAAAGTAAGTATCCTGTAGAAAAACCCAGCAAAGAATAATCCTTGTCTGGCTTTCATCAGCAAACCACGAAGTTTGTAACCTCTTGCCAATTGAGAAAGTCGCGCTACTTTGATGATCCTCATCGTCCGTACAAATGCGATAAAAGGCAATAAGATGATCAAAAGGTCAATCCAGTTTTTTTGAATGTACTCTATTTTTTCCCTGCTTACCGAAACCATCAGAATAAATTCAAAAGCAAATGCCAGCCAGATAAAGCCCTGAGTCAGGTCAAGCACAAAGGACAAATCGGTTTGCAGGTAATTTTCCACCTCTTCATAAAACTTCCATTCAATAATCAAAACAGGTAGTATCAAAAGAGCGATCACTACCATAGGAATGGAGAATTTTTCTTTAAGGAATTTCAACATCCCTTCATTTCTGTAAGACCATCCTAAAAACGGGATCCACTGCAGATCAGGCGCAAGTAAATTTCTGGCCCCCATTCTTACGGGAGGAAAAAGCAAAGCTTGTGCCCTTCCCAATAGCAGCGTTTTACTGATACTGACTTTGCTTCTTTTTTTCACAATTAGCATCAATACAAATTCCAGCAAAAATATGATCCACAGTATGAGGTAAAGGGCAGCAACCTTACTTTGAAATATTGCAACAGTGATATTTTCGCCTTCATTGGCCATAAGGTTGATCAAGGCTGCTGCCAACACCAGCATAAATAGTCCCAAGCCATACATGATTGGCGTCATTATATTTTCGTACTTGGCCAATATAGAATCAGCTGGAGTTCGTTCCTTGGTATTGATGCTCATGTCTCTGGGGACATCATCTTCCAGAAACATAGGGAAGTCCTTTGCTATGGCATTCATCTCTTCCAAATGCTTCTCCCTCTGAAGGATTTTATTCACCTGAAACAGGATATAAGGATTGGAACAGCTCTTTAAGCTTTCAAGCAGTTTGTTTTTATCTGTAGGGATGGTGTCTATCATTTGAGTTCACTTTATAAAAAAGTAACTGGGCTCTATTGAGAATACGAAGTTAGATAAATTCAAAGCAACTGATAATAATTTCAGGAAAACCAAAAATAATGTTGAATAAAAAAGGATATATGAATCATTTTTCTGTTTTATGGGGTTCTCTTTAAGAAGTAAAACAAACAGCATGAATTTCAGGAAACCCAGAAAAATCATCAAACGTTTTCTCAAACAGGGGCTTAAACCTAGAGAATTGGCTTTATGCCTGGCCTTGACTATATACATCAGTGTTTTTCCAATTCTGGGGACCATTACAGCGCTTTTGACCTTTGTGATGCTACAGCTAAGGTTAAACCTTCCCTTGGCCATCAGTGTAAGTTACCTACTTACTCCTGTGCAATTGCTTTGCATGATTCCGTTTCTGCGCATAGGAGAGACCATTTATGGCGTTGATCCTTATCCATTGGACATAGATCAATTGCAGGCTTCGTTTTCAGAAGGTATTCTGGAAATGCTATCACTCTTTTCCGGTAGGATGCTATTGGCAATCTTGGGTTGGCTTATTGTGGCCACGCCGATCTGTCTGATATTGTATGTCATACTGTTTAAATTGGCGAAAATCAGAAAACGCAACAAACTGCGAGAGGAAAGAAAATCTTTTAATCTTAAAAATAATTAAAATGAAAGCAATCTGGAACAATCAAATTATCGCTGAAAGTGATAAAACCATCCAAATCGAAGGAAATCACTACTTCCCTGCGGATACTATCAAAAAGGAGTTTTTCAAGTCCTCAGAAACCCATACCACCTGCCCTTGGAAAGGTGTGGCTTCTTATTATCATGTGGAAGTGGATGGTGAAGTGAATAAAGATGCAGCATGGTTCTATCCTGAGCCCAAACCTGCTGCTAAAGAAATCAAGGACTGTGTAGCCTTTTGGAGAGGTGTGAAAGTGGAAAACTAAGCATAACGAAAAAGGACTTACCTTAGGACATGATTTTTAGACCGCTAAAAAATTCGGTACAAGCCACCAACTCAATAGTTGGGGGCTTTTGCCTTTTGTTTTTGGTCATTTCATTTTTGTTTTCAGATAAATTTGACAGTTTATTGGGGTATTGGACTTTTCAATTGCTAAATACATTTGGATATTTTTACTTGATTTTAGGGCTGTTCTCTGTGGTTTTGCTTTTGTTTTTGGCATTTTCCAGATGGGGAAAAATAAAGCTTGGTGAAGGTGAAGTGGAATATGGCTGGTTTTCTTGGATTGCCATGTTGTATAGTACAGGGATGGGGGCTGGCTTGTTGCTCAGGGCTGTGCAGGAGCCTGTTTATTTCTTTCAGTATGCCCCTAGAACTTCCACACTTTCCCCTGCTGGATTTGCACTGGAGTACACTTTTTTTCACTGGGGGCTTACCCCATGGGCTTTTTATGGACTTTTTGGATTAGTCATAGGTTATGTCATTTACGTAAAAAAAGAGAAGGTCTCAAGTGCCTCTCTCTTACCCAAAGGCATTCAGAAATCCATTCTAGGGGTTCTGATGAATGTGTTGACGATAATCTGTACCCTCCTGGGAGTGGTAGCTGCATTAGGATTGGGAGGGAGACAATTTCTTGAGGCCTTGGGCTTTTTGACAAATAGCAATTTTATCCCTATTCAAGTTATTATAGTAGTTGTGGTTATTTCAATCACCGCGACAGGTTCAGCCTTGTTTGGTTTAAAAAGGGGAATTCGAAACCTATCCAATTTCAATATTGGAGTAGCGACTGCTTTACTTTTGGTTGTAGCATGTTTTGGGGTTCTAAATGGAATACCATTCAGTTTTTTTGATGTTTTAGGAACATATATTTTAGAGTTTGTTCCAATGAGTCTCAATCTTGGGAAATATCAGGTTTCAGATGATTTCCTAAAAGATTGGACCTATTTCTATTGGGCGTTTTGGTTGGCTTGGGCTCCCTTTACAGGAGTATTTATTGCGAGAATTTCTAAAGGAAGAAGTATAAGAGAATTTACATTGGCAGTATTGATCATTCCTGCATTTGGCACATTTATTTGGTTTAGCACTTTCGGGCAGAATGCTTTTTTTCTTTTGGAAAAAGGTCTGGTTGAAGGAGATGCTTTTGAGTCTATTTACACTGGGATTTTTATGTTTTTGGAACAATATCCATTTTCGATAGTCACCCAAACTATGACGCTGCTTTTGGTGTTTACATTTTTGATTACTTCTGTGGATTCGGCGATTTTTGTGTTGAGCATGTTTAGTGACAATGGAGAATCAGAACCTCGAAGGAGGTTTAGATGGATTTGGGGGCTTTTAATTGCCCTTTTTACGATTGCTGTAATTGTCATAGGAAAGGAATCATTATTGGAGTCAGTATCTCAGTTATTGATCGTTTTTGCTTTTCCTTTTAGCCTTATGTTTTTGGGTATGGCAATATATTTTATTAGATTATTGTTTTTACATCATGTTACCAATGGAGAGAATCACATTACTAAAAGATAAATTTGAGCAGACCCGAAAGCGATCAGAAGCGATCTGTGCACCACTAGAGATAGAGGATTACGTGCCTCAGCCCATTATAGATGTTTCTCCTCCCAAATGGCATTTGGGACATACCACGTGGTTTTTTGAAGCATTTGTTTTGCAACCACACGCAAGAGACTATCAAGTCTATGATGAGGATTTCGCCTTTTTATTCAATAGCTATTACAACAATGCCGGAGAAAGGGTGCTGCGTCCAAACCGTGGATTGATGAGTAGGCCTCCTGTAAGGGATGTGATTTCTTACAGAGAATATGTTACAGAAAAGTGCTTGGAATTTTTGGAGACTGAGCTTTCTAAAGAGGTACTTGATGTTTTGGAAATAGGGATCAACCATGAGCAACAGCATCAGGAATTGTTGGTCTATGATATCAAATACATTTTGGGCAACCAACCGACTTTCCCCGTCTATGGGCCTGAGTTTTTGGTAAGGGAAGAGAAATCCACTGGATTTTCATCCATCAAAGGAGGTATTTTTGAAATTGGAGCAGATGGGAAAAGCTTTTGTTACGACAATGAACTCAACAGGCATCAAGTGTACCTTCAGGATTTTGAGATCTCAGAAAATCTCGTCACAAACGGAGAATACCTCGAATTTATGGAAGATGGTGGATATACTGATTTTAACCTATGGCTCTCAGAAGGTTGGGATTTTGTGCAAAAGGAACAGCTCAATGCACCTTTGTATTGGTATGAGAAAAATGGTGAGTGGTACAATTATAGCCTCAAGGGGTTTGAAAAAGTAGATATGTCATTGCCGGTGCAGCATGTGAGTTTCTATGAGGCATATGCCTATGCAGAATGGAAAGGAATGCGCTTGCCCACAGAGTTTGAATGGGAAGTAGCATCGGATACATTCAAGTGGGGGCAGTTGTGGGAGTGGACCTACAGTGCCTACCTTCCCTATCCCGGGTTTCAAAAAGCTCCCGGTGCACTGGGAGAATACAATGGCAAATTTATGAGCAACCAAAATGTGCTCAGAGGTGCTTCAGTAGCCAGCCCAAAAGGGCATAGCCGCAAAACATACCGAAACTTCTTTCATGCCTCCTCAAGGTGGCTTTTTTCAGGAATAAGACTAGCTAAGTAAAAAATGAATCAATTTCTTAAGGATGTTATCAAGGGCTTAACATCAGACCAAAAAACGTTGCCTTCTAAATATTTTTACGATGAAAAAGGGTCTAGAATATTTCAGGAAATCATGGCTGCAGAAGAGTATTATCTTCCTGAATGTGAAGTGGAGATACTGCAAAATAGCTCTAAGGCAATCTTGTCAGAAATATCTGCTCATGAATTGGATATCGTTGAACTAGGCGCTGGAGATGGATCGAAGACGGTTATTTTTCTAAAAGAGGCATTTAAGACAGGAAAGTCCTTGACCTATATCCCTATGGATATTTCTCCTGAGATATTGGACGTCAATCAGAATTTGGTTCATGCCCAAATCCCTGATTTGCTGATCAACCCAATTCCCGGTGATTATTCGGTAACCTCAGAATTGCTCAAGGAGAGGAATAAGCCAAAGCTCATACTTTTTATGGGGAGCAACATAGGGAATTTTCCCGGTGAAAAGGCTGTCGAGTTTATTCAGTTTGTCAATGGGCTGATGCAAGAAGGAGATTTCTTTCTGATGGGAGTGGACTTGAAAAAAAATCCACATGTCATCCGAGCAGCATACAATGATAAGGAGGGTGTGACCAAAAGGTTCAATCTCAATCTTTTAGAAAGGATCAATAGGGAGCTTTCAGGTGATTTCGATCTTTCTGCTTTTGAGCATTATGGTGTGTACAATCCTCTGACAGGATCCGCGTTGAGTTTTTTGGTGAGTATAAAAGCGCAAACCGTACATATCAGCGGTCAAGAAATAGAATTTGAAAAATTCGAAACCATCCATACAGAAATTTCTCAGAAATACAGTTTGAAAGAGTTAGACAAAATAGGATCTCAAACCGGATTCATTTGGGATAAGCATTTTACGGATAGCAGGGAGTTTTTTAGCTTGAGTTTGTTTAGGAAGTGAAATACCGGGAAATAGTACTTTGGTAGTATTTTTTAAGCTCAGTCGTTAATTTATTTTTATGAAAGTGCTTTCAAAAGGGTAACAATATCGCTTTTTAAGTATCTGTAGAAAAGTAACTTTCAACTTAAACACTTTAATTATGTCAGTTTTTAAATTATCAAATCATAAAGGGAATTGGTTTCCTATGGCTATGTCCCTTTTATTGATGGTGTTTTCATGCCAGGAAGTCGATGTAGATAGTCCTCAAATAGGAGAGGAAGTGGATTATAATAGTTTATCCTCGAATGTGGTTCCGGGAAGGTATATTGTTACCCTTCATGATAATGCCACTAACTTTCGGAGAAGCGATCGATATGAGGATGTACAAATAGGTGTGAGAAACCTAGGTCATGAGATGTTGAGCAGAAACAACATTTCCAGAGAAAAATTGAAAGCTGTTTACGGGCATGTTATTACTGGCTTTACATTGGAATTGACATCTGAAGAACTTAGTGTATTAAGAAGAGACTCAAGAGTGAGAAGGATAGAGCCGGACGTTTTTATACCTAATGAATACAACTTAAGAAAGACACCTCCAGGCCAGGACAAACCAAAAGAGGACGAAGGAGGGAATGAAGAACCAGAAGTTAAAGATCCGGAACCAGGAACAGGAGGTACAGTTCAAAATGAAGCACCTAAATACCTGGACAGGATAGATCAGAGACAATTACCGCTAAATGAAACCTATATCTTTACTGCTACTGGAAAAGGGGTAAATGCTTATTTTCCTCCAGGTTTGATTTGGGAGGATTACCCTGAAGAATTTGAAGATAGAGTATTTAACATTGATTCTATTGGTATTGAGGATCATAGGATTAGTACTTCAACCACAATGGCGCTAGTAGCAGGAGGGAGGACATTTGGGTCTGCAAAGGATCTTAACTTATTTGGAGTCAGGACTTACCACTCAAAGACTGATTTGGATAATGAAATTTATATTTCCTCTTTGATAGAAGCATACGATTGGATTGTTGCAAATGGAGTAAGGCCTGGAATTGTTCAGATTAATCTTGTGGGACCGATCGAAAATCAGGCCTATTTTTCGGCACTTGAAAATCTATATCATGCAGGGTTTTCATTGTTTTCTAGTTCAGGCGCCTGGATGGAAAATGCTTGTACATGGAGTAACAACTACAAACCTTACGTTTTTACTGTAGGAATGGCAGATCTTGAGGATAGAAAACAAAGGGAAAGTAATTATGGGAAATGTATAGATTTATTTGCCCCGAGTACATCTTGGCAGAGAGAACCATATGGGTATCAAGAAGAGTGGGAGAATGGCTTTACAATGAACCCCAATTTTGTTGCTTCCGGGCTTGTTGTGGGTGTTGCCGCCAAGTTTTTGGAAAACAACCCTTTGGCTTCACCAGATGAAGTATATCATTTTCTAAGAAGTACTTCTACAAAAAACATTGTCCAATTATCCAATAGCGTAAATAACCATTTGTTGTTTAGCGGCATGACTGTGAATGGAGCGGGAAATATTGATCCTGAAAGGGCGAATTTTTACTTGGACCTAATTGGAAGCAGTACAAAATTAAGAGGAAGTAATTACCAGGTTTATTTAAAATGGAATCCAGCCAAGCATCCCTCTGGAGAAGTGGATATTTATGAAAATGGTCAAAAAATCGCCACCTCATATGGAGGAGATTCTCATAATGGAGGTAATTGGTTGTATGAAGTTAGCGGTCGAAATCTTCCACCTAAGACTTATAAAATCTGTCTTTCTGGAACAAACAAATGTTCCAACGAGGTTACTATCACTTTTTAAGCAACAAAAATTTTTTTCGACACCCTGATCCTAAAAGGTAAGGGTGTTTTTTTACTTATATAAAATCAGCGGGATGAATAGTTTATTTTTCACTCCGATTTTTAATCATTTTTTGACTTTTTATAAGCCTGAATTGATAGCAATGGAATGAGAATGGAATTTTGCCTTATATTGAAATCACAATTGTAAACCCCAAATGTATTTCTATGAGCAATAATAGAAGAGACTTTATAAAATTGGCAGGCCTAGGATTGGTAGGATCTGCCATTCCACAATTTGCCAAGGCTGAATCTCAGGAACTTTTGTATCAAAGGAGCCAGAAGCAATACCAACAAATATTTAATATGAGCGGCTATGCTGCCCCTAAATTGGAAACGGTCAGGGTGGGTGTGATAGGATTAGGTCAAAGAGGGCCTGGAGCAGTGGATCGTTTGAGTAAAATTGAAGGAGTAGAGATCAAAGCCCTTTGTGATTTGATTCCTGAAAGGGTAGACAAAATGCAGGAAAAGCTCAAAGGTACCAAACATAATCCTGAAGGATTTTCTGGTTCTGTATATGCATGGAAAAAGCTTGTAGATCGAAATGATCTAGACCTGATTTATATTGTGACTCCTTGGGATTGGCACACTCCGATGGCAGTATATGCTATGGAAAACGGGAAACATGCCGCAGTAGAAGTGCCGGCCGCCAAGACATTGGAAGAATGCTGGCAATTGGTAGAAACGTCGGAAAAAACCAAAAAGCATTGTATGATGCTGGAAAACTGCTGTTATGACTTCTTTGAATTGATGACTTTGAGCATGGCAAGGGATGGCTTTTTTGGAGAAATCATTCATACAGAAGGTGCTTACATTCACGACCTGCTTTGGTTGAATTTTATGAAAGAAGGCGATGGAGGCTATCAGGATATGTGGAGGTTGAAGGAGAACTACAGAGATGGAAATCTATATGCTACACATGGCTTGGGGCCAATATGTCAAATCATGGACATCAATCGTGGTGATCAAATGGATTACCTGACTTCCCTTTCCAGTGCAGATTTTCATATGGCTGACAAAGCAAGAGAGTTGGCTGAACAAGATAATTTCTTTGGGTCATTTGCAGAGAAACAGTTTGGAGGCAATATGAACACTACCATAGTCAAGACCAAAAAAGGCAGGTCTATGATGATTCAGCATGATGTGACTTCGCCTAGACCATACAGTAGGCTGCATGCCATCAGTGGTACAAAGGCATTTGCACAAAAATATCCGGTTCAGAAAATTTCAAAGGAACACAGTTGGTTAAAGGAAGATGAAATCAAAGTCATTGAGGAAAAGTACACACCGGAAATTGTCAAAAAAGTCGGTGAACTGGCCAAGCAGATTGGAGGACATGGAGGTATGGATTTTATGATGGACTGGAGGTTGATCGATTGTCTGAGAAATGGCTTGCCTTTAGATCAGGATGTGTATGATGCAGCATTGTGGTCAGCGATTTCTCCTTTGAGCGAATGGTCTGTGGCCCATAGATCCAATTCCATTGATGTGCCTGATTTTACGGGAGGAAGCTGGAAGGAAAATAAGCCTGTGGAGATTACATTGAAAGGTGGGGGAACGACTAAGGTGATTGTGTAAGGTGGAGGAAAAACCATCGAGGTCAAAAGAAAGACCTCAAAGGTTTAGGAAGTTGACCTTTGGGGTTTTGAAAACCCCAAAGGTTTTCTTTTTTTTAGTAAGATTTAATGCGTTTTTTGAGATAGCAGTCTGAAGACTGCAAAGGTTGGAGTCCAGGACTAAGTCTTGAACTAGACGAGGCTGTGGATTATGGTCCAAGACTAAGTCTTGAACCAACTGAGTTTAAAAATCCTCAAATGCAGGTTTGATATTAGACCAAAAAGCGTCCAATGCGATAATTCTGGGTTTAAGGAAACTGATGATCTTAGGCCAGTCATTTTTGTCCATCACATTTACTGGCTGGAGTACAATTTGGACTCTGGAAATAATGGCACCTGATTCATCAAATTGGTGCAGCTCCCAATCCCAGGATTCTTCAAGCTCTATTTCCAATAATTTCCTGAATTCCACAAACTGACCAAATACCAACTCCTGTAGTTCTTCATCCTTATGGTTCAATTCAATTCCAATGGAAGCAAAGCCACGCTCTGCTTTCATTCGAAAAAATATATTCTTGACCCCTGTTTTGTAGTTTTGCCAGTTGGTTCTATAGCCTTCTGCACTGGGTATAGGTTTCATATAGAGTCCAAATGCTGTCCAAAAATCTTTTCGGATTTTAGCTGTTTCGGCTCGGGAATACATCTCAGTAACTTTTTGGACTATCAGCTGGAACTACAATTATAAAATCAGCTGATTTCAGTTGTTTTTCATCTAGGGTTTGATCGTCTTCCAATTCTACTGTATTGATAGTAAGGAGATTAATATCTGGATAAGCTTGCTTGATATACCAAACAATTCCCTCGTAATTGTTGGAATGGTAAGAACCGTTGATATGGAGGATGTTGTGTCCTTCACCAATATACTCAAAAAGTGAATAGGCCATCGTTGCATCTTTCAAAGCCTGTGCTTCTATCATGAAATCCACATTCATACTTGAGCCATGCATCATCTCCTTCATCCCCACATATCCAGGTAATTCTTTGTCTACATGAATCGGAAGAGGAGGGAAGTTGGATTTTGCTTCGATACTTAATGAATCCAAAGCTTTCAAACCCTCTCGGCTGACCAAAGAGGCGTATTTACGGGGTACATTGCTGGCTATAAATGGGAGGTCATTTTTTTTGGCATAAAGCATCAAAGGCTTATAATCTGTACTGTAATTATTCCACAGTTTGGCTTCAGCTTCAAAGTTTTTATCCGTGATTTTTCCGGAAAACCACTCATCTATATTCAATTGATCATCTCGCTCAAAAAACTCTCCCGCCAAGATTATAGACTGCTCGGTTTGGTGTAAGCCTTTCAACAGTCTTAGCTGTAGCCAATGCGCAATACTGTTGTTGTGCAACTCACCGAAAAAAACTATTTCGGCCTGAGAAGACTCTTCTGCAAGTTGCTCAAAACTCACCTCTTCACCGTTTTTATCAAAAATTTTGAATGCTTTTACTTGTGCATGACTTATGGTAAATACAAGAAGCAAAACTATTGTAATAAGAAATCCTTTATGCATAATCTTCTGGGTAATTGACTGTTACTACCGAATAATTGACTACTCCTCCCAGTGCAGGATTGTGTTTTTTGATCGTGATACTTACTGATATCAATTCTGGGTATACTTTTAGAATATCAGTAATCATCAAATGTCCCAAATGCTCCAGAAGTTTAACTGGTTCTAACATGTGGGATTTTGCGATATTATAAAGTTTGCCATAATCAACAGTATTCTTGAGACTGTCTTCAAGCATTGCTTTTTTGAAATCGGTATCCACATGGATATCTACCGTAAATCGGTTGCCTAATTTTGTTTCTTCCTTGAATACACCGTGGTACGCATGAAACTCAATACCTTCTAACGCTACTTTTCCCATCAGTCAAATTGGTCAAAGAAAGAACCTCCTTTATCCTCTGCCTTTTTCTTTTGTTCCGATTCAGGGTTTTCAATTTTCCATTCTACTGATTTCTGATTTTCAGTATTGACATGTTCACTTTCTTTGATCTCCTCCTTGGCTTCAGGCTCTTTGATCTCGGAAATTTCTTGCTCATTTACAGCCGAAGACTTTTTATTTTCTTCTTCTAGTTGAGACCTTTCTGCTTCAATGTCTTCGGGTTGTTCTTGCTTCTTGGCTTCTGGCTTTGATTCATGTTGCTCTACTTCAGCAATTTTGGGTTTTGAAAATGCATCGGACTTGCTCAGCTTCTCAATCATTTGAGCATGGACGTCTACATTGATTTTTTTGAAGGCCTCAAGAGATACTGAAATATTGTCGTTGATGTCTTCTGATAATGCTTTTAAATTTTTGAGAACGACATCTCTTTGGGCCAAAAGGGATGAATAATCTTCTACCAGCCCGATGACATCAGACTTCAAACCCTCCATTATTTGCTGGCTTTTTTGCTCAGCACTTAAAAGTATACTTTGTGCTTGCCTTTCTGCATCTTCCACAATGGCAGTCGCATTTTTATTGGCTTCATTCATGATTTCTTCGGAGGATTTTGAAGCTTCCTCAATCATCGCGGCACCTGTGTCTTCCGCTGTCTTCAAGGTCCTGAAGAGTGATTCTTCAACCTGCCTTAATTTATTAGATTCTTTTTCGGAAGTTTCTAACCTTCTGGCCAATTCCTCTTTTTCCTTGGTCAAGGCTTCAAATTCGAGACTTATGAATTTCAAAAAATCATTAACTTCATCTTTATCATAGCCTCTAAAGTTTTTTTCGAAGTCTTTATCACGTATTTCTGAAGGAGTTATTCTCATGGTTTTTATAGTTGAAGTTCCCAAATGGATATTTTTCTGTCGTCGCTGACAGAGACAATTTGATGGTTGTAGCTACTCCACAACACCTTGTTGATGGAGGTGCCGTGTCCGGCATAGCGGGATTTGTCAATTACCTTTAGAAGTTTGTAGGTTTCGCTGTCCCAAACTTTGATGGACTTGTCCATACTACAAGTAACAAAGTACTTGCCATCTTCTCTGAAAGAGAGGTAATTGATAGCAAACATATGTGCTACGATAGATTCTTGTAGGGAATAGGCATTCGAATCCCAAATATTGAGGTAAGCATCTCTTCCACCGCTTACCAAGATAGGCTTATTAGGAGCGTAACCTAAGGCAAAGACAGAATTATTGTGCGCTTCCAGATTGTGTATAGGGCTGTGATCACTCAAATTAAAGATTTTGATGGAATTGTCACTGAGACCAATGGCAAGCTGCCTTTTGCTTGGATCAATAGACAGTACCCTTACGCTCTTTTTACCGATTTTGATATGTTTTTTGATCGTCTTGTTTTCAATGTCAATGATGATAATGACGCCATCTCCGGTACCAACATACAGTTCATTTCCTATTGCTTTGATATCAAAAATTGACTGATCGGTAACTTTTATGGACCATAATTCCTTACTGTTTTCAAGGTCAATTACATGTATTCCTTCAAAATTGTGACCAATAAAAAGTAGGTTTCTCTCTTTGTCGACCTCAAGTGCATAGACAGAGTGGGCGACTTTGGCCATTAACTTCCCGTCTTTTGGATTATCCATATCCCACTCTACAACCATGCCATCCCCAGAAGCTGTGTAAAAAAACCTTGGATCCGGCCCTTCCACTAATGCGTAGATACAATCATTGTGACCTGTTAGAGTGTGAAGTTTATTGACTTGGATTTTTATCATATATTGCGTGGATTAGCAAACAAACCCGTAAAGGGCCTATGCAAACAAAAATAGAAAAAATTAGTCCTTTATCAGCCTTGGCTGTAAATATTATTGAAGAGGTTCCTGAATCTGTCATTGATTTTTTGAGCTTCAGAGAAAAACTTTCCTTTTCGAATATTTCCAGACCTGAAAAGAGAGTGGAATGGATTAGTGCAAGGTTGGCGATCAAAAAAGCTTTGGATTGTATTTCATTGCCTTACCCAGGGTTTTTTAAGGATGAAAACGGGAAATCTCATCCTATGGACGGTTATGGGCACGTTTCTTTGACACATACTAGAGGGATAGCTGCAGCTATTTTTCATAAGGATATGGCGGTAGGAATAGACTTGGATTATATCAGGGAAAAGGTAGTTCGCTTAGGTCCCAAATTTCTGGATGTTTCTGAAATGGATTTTTTGGACAATGATCCCGAACTGCACACAACCGCTTGGTCTGCCAAGGAATCCATATTTAAATGTCAGGGAAAAAGAGGGGTGAGTTTAAAGGACAATATCATTCTTGAGCCTTTTTCCGTCAATGACAAGGTGATCAAAGGGAGGATATATGGGACTGAATTTTCAGATCACCACTATACGGTGAAAGTAGAAAAGGAAAAGGATATAGTAATGACCTATACGATTTGGTAAACTCTTTGCTATATTGATTTAACCTTAAAAAAATACCAGATATATGAAAAAATTGCTCTTCTCAATTTTTGTTCTTGTTGGTTTTTCACACACTCTTTTCGCCCAGAGAGTCGAAAATTTCAAGCTTCAGGATATCATCACAGGGAAGGAGTTTGAGCTTAATTCAAAGTCAAATCAAAAGGCTGTGATCATTATTTTCAGTAGCCTGAACTGTCCTTTTTCAAGACTTTATGAAGAGAGAATTGTGGATCTTCACAAAACCTATTCCGATCAAGGATATACCTTTGTCATGGTCAATCCTCATTTTAATATGGAAGAAGGAGAGTCTAAAGATGACCACATAGCAAGATCAAAATCCCGTGGAATAATCTTCCCGATTTTAGATGATTCCCAACAAGTGGTCGCAAGGTTGTTCCAGGCGAGTAAATTACCGGAGGTGGTTGTCATTACCCCAAGTCAGACTGGTTTTTCTGTAGTCTACAAAGGTGCCATTGATAACAACCCTCAAGTGGCAGCCAATGCCAATATCAAATACTTGGACAGTGCATTACAGGCCATTCAAAACAGGCGGAACCCAAGCCCTTCTTCAAGCAGACCCGTAGGTTGTAATATCAGGTTGACTAAAAATAACTAGCTCAATCGCCTTCGAGGATCTCCAGAAGCTCTTTGACTTCATTTACCTTTTCTACTTCTCCTAATTTTTCAAAAGCTACAATCAGGTTTCGCATTGACCGAATGACAATGTCTTTGTGAGAGCAAGGTTGGAAAAATGCATCTCTGGATTCAATTTTTAAATGTTCAAGGTAATTGTTGATGTCCTGCTTGCTGAAAATAAGCCCTTTGTTAAATGCATTGATGTAAAACGAAACATCCTTTGTTTTATAGGTCAAAACAAAAAGATTAGGAAGGTTTACTCCGTAAATCGGAAGTCCCAGCTTCTGTCCTACCAATAAATAAATACCACAAAGGCTAATGGGGTTTCCTTTTTTTGTTTCCAATACACTGCTGAGCATGGAATTGGCAGGAGAGTGAAAATTTTTGGTATTTGCCGAAAACTTCAACTGGTTGAACAGTACACTATTGATGATCCTTACTTGTTCGTATGGCATCAGGTCATTTTTGAAAGCAGTCCAGACATCAAAGTATATCTGATGCATATCTGCATTCAGCTTTTCAAAATCAAGATCAGGATACTGATAAGTATTCAATATCCATAAACCGGTCAACAAGTCTTGTTCCTCACTGTTTTTCCATTCCTTAAGTCTCTCTTTTAGCTGAGAAAATTGAAGGGTATGCACAAGCTCTTCGATTTCTTTTTGAATCTCAGGATTGAAACTTTCTTCCCATTTTTTTTCTAAGAAAGGTATCACTTCATGACCAAAAGAAGCAAGTTTTTCCCATACATGATTTTTCACCTCTTGGTCAGTGTCGTCGAGGAGTGATACCAGGGCATGAAGTTCTTTGTCTGTAAGTTTTTCCTTTGTCATGTCAATATCAAGATAGTGATAAATCCCCTTATTCAAAACCTCAAAATTTGCTGATTTAATTTAGCTTTAAAACAAAAAAGGCTTTGTTGATCTACCAGCAAAGCCTTTTTGTTTTTTAGGTTTGAATGACACCCACATTGAATCGTTCTGTGATGGGAGCATGGTTGGCAGCTTCTATCCCCATGCTGATCACTTTACGGGTTTCCAATGGATCTATGACCCCATCCACCCATAGCCGTGCAGCAGCATAATAAGGGCTCAATTCCTCATTGTATTTGTCAGTAATTTCTTTGAGAAGCTTTGCTTCATCCTCAGGTGTGATTTCCTTTCCGGATTTTTTGAGCGATGCCACTTTTATTTGAAGCAAGGTCTTGGCCGCTGAGGCGCCACTCATGACAGCCATCTGCGCAGAAGGCCAAGAATATATCAATCTGGGATCGTAGGCTTTGCCACACATGGCATAATTGCCCGCTCCGTAAGAATTCCCCATGACGATAGTAAACTTTGGTACCACGGAATTGGCCATGGTATTGACCATTTTTGCACCATCTTTGATGATGCCACCATGTTCTGCTTTAGAACCCACCATAAATCCACTTACATCTTGAAGAAAAACCAACGGGATTTTGCGCTGGTTGCAGTTCATGATAAATCTTGCAGCCTTGTCTGCAGAATCCGAGTAGATCACGCCGCCCATCTGCATTTCACCTTTTTTGTTCTTGACTACTTTACGCTGATTAGCGACGATACCCACAGCCCAGCCATCGATTCTGGCAGTCCCGCATAGTAGGGTTTTGCCATAGTCTTTTTTGTATTCCTCAAAATCAGAATCATCGACCAGGTGCTTGATGACCTCTCCCATATCATAAGGTTTTACCCTGTCGTATGGAAACACGCCGTAGAGGTCCTCCATATTCAATTTTGGAAGCTTTGGCTCTTTGCGGTCAAAGCCTGCTTTATCACTTTCTCCTATTTTGTCGAAGATTTTTCTGATGGCATCCAGACATTCTTGGTCGTTATCGTATTTGTTATCGGTTACCCCTGAAATTTCGCAATGGGTGGTGGCTCCTCCCAAAGTTTCATTGTCCACGCTTTCTCCTATTGCAGCTTTGACCAAATAAGATCCTGCAAGAAAAATAGAACCAGTCTTGTCAACAATCATTGCCTCATCAGACATGATGGGAAGGTAAGCTCCTCCTGCAACACAGCTGCCCATAATGGCTGCCACTTGGATAATACCCATGGCAGACATTTTGGCGTTGTTACGGAATTGACGTCCAAAGTGCTCCTTATCAGGGAAGATTTCATTTTGTTTGGGTAAAAACACACCGGCACTATCTACCAGATAGATCACAGGAAGATGGTTTTCCATGGCAATTTCCTGTGCCCTAAGATTTTTCTTTGCGGTCATTGGAAACCATGCGCCCGCCTTGACCGTGGCATCATTGGCCACAATCATACACATCCTGCCGTGAACGTAACCCATACCGGTGATCACTCCGGCAGAAGGACATCCGCCTTCCTCTTCATACATGCCATCTGCTGCCAGTGCGCCTACTTCCAGGAATTCAGAGTCATTATCTATGAGGTAATCTATTCTTTCCCTAGCGGTGAGTTTTCCTTTTTGGTGTTCTTTTTCTATTCTGGCTTTCCCACCACCAAGTTTGACGGTTTCCAGTCTTTTTTTTAATTGAAAAAGTAATTGTTTGTTCTGGTCTTCATTCTTGTTGAACTCAATATCCATAAAGTCTTTTGGGTTTAGTATTCTAAAAGCTAAAATAACCTCTTTTAGGAGTAAGTATCAAATGTAGGGGGAGGTAAATGCATTAAATCTTCGTTTCCGATTTTTATTCAGTAGGGTTTAAATCTATAGTCTGGATAAAGTTTGGCAGGTAGACTGAATGTAACACTTCTAAGGTGAGAAATTCTTTAGTAGTTAAAAAGAAGTCATATCTTAATAATTAGTATCGATTTGAATTAAAAAGCAGGCATCTCATTTACATTTCATCTATCTCCTCTTTGTAAGCCTTGATGGCTCTGTAGATAGCAGATGCCAAGTACGTCTGTCCTTCTTTACTGTTGAGAAAACGCTCTTCGTTGGCATTGGAAATAAAGCCTAATTCCACCAAAACAGAAGGCATGTAGGTGGTCCACAGCACATACAAAGGTGCTTGCTTTACGCCGCGGCTGTGTCTGTTGACCCGTGTCCTGAAATCATCTTCTACCTTTGCAGCCAGTGAAATGCTATTGGACAAATAAGCCTTTTGGGTCAGGTTGAACATCATGTAAGACTCTGGTGAACTGGGGTCGAAGCCTTCATAGTTTTCCTCATAATTGTCTTCGAGTAAGATTACAGCATTTTCTCTCTTGACAATGTCAAAGTTGGCTTCAAAGTTTTTGGTTCCCATGACAAAAGTTTCAGTACCATAGGCAGACCTATTGCCTGCCGCGTTGCAGTGAATGGAAATAAAAAGATCAGCTTTGTTTCTGTTGGCGATGTTGGATCTTTCCTTCAATTCCAAAAAAGTATCGGTTTTACGTGTATAAATAACCTCCACACCAGGCAGTAATTCTTCCACATATTTACCCACTTGCAGCGCTACGATGAGGGCTATGTCTTTTTCTTTGGAATAAGAACCTACTGCTCCGGGATCCTTGCCACCATGACCGGCGTCAATAACTACCCTTTTCACCCTTTCGGAGCGAATTTCTTTGGGGCCGGCTGATGAATATCCACCAAGTAGAAAGAAGAATGTTAAAAATGGTATAATCAGAATATTTTTCACTTTGAATCGTTTCATGCGTAATGAATCCTATTAACTTTGCTCGGGCAAAATTTATACATTTTTAATTAAATTTGAATCAATTAGTGCGGAATTACTGGTTTTATTTGCTCGGAATGATTCTTCTTTGGGTTTTGCCCGAATCAGGATTTTCGCAGCAGCGTGATCCTGAGAGGACTGTTTCCGCACCAGACTCTATACTCAATCCCAACGCGCTTCAGTTTCCTGATATTGATAATTTGCTGGACTCCCTTCATATGTCCTTAAGTGACACAATTCCTGATCCAGATGCTGTGGATCCTGACGAGCCACAAGGAGATATTCAGACCACTATCAATTATTACGCCGAAGATAGTATCATAACGGATTTCAC
Source organism: Mongoliibacter ruber (assembly GCF_003003005.1). GTDB lineage: Bacteria > Bacteroidota > Bacteroidia > Cytophagales > Cyclobacteriaceae > Mongoliibacter > Mongoliibacter ruber. The sequence continues at coordinate 249,572 of NZ_PVTR01000005.1, read as the reverse complement.
TCAAAATAAGGTATACCTGTACAATGATGCCTGGTTTGAGTACGGAAATATCAGGTTGGATGCAGACCTGATCATCATCGATTGGGATAAAAGTGAGCTATTTGCTTCGGGAATCACCGATTCTCTCGGTAACGTGCAGGGGAATCCCATTTTTAAAGAAGGGCAGACAACTTATGAAATCCGCAAAGAAATGCGGTATAATTTCAAAAGCCAGAAAGCCATTATCAAAGATGTGGTTACTGAACAGCAAGATGGTCTACTGAGGGGTCAAACTATCAAAAAAGATCAGGATGGAAGTATTTATATGGACAAGGGTTTCTACACTACCTGTAACCTTGCCGAACCACATTGGCATATCAATGCTGCGAAAATCAAATCTATAAGAGGCAATAAAGTAGTGACAGGGCCTTTCAACCTGTATTTCAACAATATTCCCACACCGGCAGGACTTCCTTTTGGGATCATTCCTGATACTCCAGATGAAAAAGCCTCAGGTATTGTATTTCCTTCTTATGGACAGGAACAAGTAAGGGGCTTTTTCCTTAGAAATTTTGGCTATTACTTTGCCTTCAACGATTACATTCATACCCGTGTCACAGGCGATGTCTACACACAAGGAGGTTATGGAGCCAAAGCGGCTACGGTTTACAAGAAGCGCTACCGGTACAGCGGAGCATTCAACCTTGACTACCAAAGGTTCCAAAGTCCAGAAACTGAACTCCCTGAAAGAGCACAGGATTATAATACCATCTGGATCAATTGGAACCATGCGCCAGAAACCAGAGGTACATCGAGGTTCTCAGCATCCGTGAATGCAGGTACCACCAATTACAACAATGTAGTAATTCAACAAGGGAATTTTGCAAATAATGTCAACTCCGAATTTTCATCCAATGTCTCTTTCAGTAAAACATTTGCAGGGACTCCTTTCAGTATGTCTGCCAATTTGAGGCATTCGCAAAATATTCAGACGGATGAAGTGAATTTGATATTGCCTGATGTGGCCATCAACATGAACCGACAGAACCCATTCCAGAATGTTAGGTTTGAGCCTTTGAAGACATTAAATATTGCCTGGAATTTCAACTTGCAGAATTCCATCAACAACAGGATCACACCAACATTTGGAGTACCAAACCAGGCATTACAGCAATCTCAAGGTAATTTGGATATTCCAGAGCAGGATGTGTTGGCCTTTACATTTGCCAATTTGCCTCAATTATTAAGGGACGCTGACAATGGGGCAAGGAATACGATTCCGATTACTTCAAACTTCACTCTTTTCAAATATTTCACAGGTACCGCTTCTGTAAACTACACAGAACTGTGGTACACCGAGAGCATTAATTTCTTCTATAATCCTGTAGAAAATAGGGTAGATAGAATTTTGGAGAGTGGTTTTGACAGGGTAAGTTTTTATAACACTTCCTTTGCTTTGAATACCAACGTTTATGGCTTCTATAATTTTAAGAATAATAAAAAAATCGAAGCCATTCGTCATCACATGCAGCCTTCATTTGGTTTCAATTTGACACCTGATTTCTCAGATCCAAAATTTGGATTTTATCAACAAGTTCAGGTTGATGAAGAGGGTAGAACACAGTTGTTTTCCCGTCACCAAGGGTTTTTGTTTGGGGGGGCACCACTCGGCGAACAACGTTCTTTGAGTATGAATATCCGGAATGTGGTGGAGGCGAAGCTGAAAACCAATTCAGACGATGAGGAAGCGACAACCAAAAAAATTCCACTACTTCAATCATTGAATATTTCTTCGAATTATAATTTCGCAGCGGATTCTTTTAACCTATCGCCGATCAACTTCAATACCAGGACTTCATTTTTTGACAATAAACTATCTGTCAACCTTTCGGGTAACTTGGATCCCTATGCAACCCGCACCACTAACAATCTTCAGACAGGTCAAGAAATCACTAGGAGGATCAATCAGTTTGCTTGGCAGGCTGGACAGGGTGTGGGAACCCTGAGATCTGCGCAGATGAATATCAATGGGAACATCAATCCCAGCGGTCAAAGATCACCTGGTGAAATGAGGGAGGATATGACCAATGATTTCTTGCAGCAAGGTGGACAAATGAACGAATTTGTAGAAGAGGAGATCAATAGGGTGGTCAATGATCCTTCAAGGTATATTGACTGGGATATTCCATGGAACCTTGGCTTTGGTTACAATATCGCTTACAATAGAAGGCAAGATGGTCAGGTTAACGTCACCTCAGCATTGAACATCAACGGGAATGTAAGTATTTCTGAAAAATGGAAAATCAATTTCAGTGGGGGATATGATTTTATGACTGCGCAAATTACCCAAACCATGCTCGGTATAGACAGGGATTTACACTGTTGGCAGATGGGAGTCAACTGGATTCCTTTTGGGAGATTTACTTCCTACAACGTAGATATCAGGGTGAAATCCTCAATCCTTCAGGACCTTAAAGTCAGTAGAAGAAGGTCGTTCTTTGATAGATAGAAAAGAGACAAGAACAAAGATGCAAGAGAGGGCAGAAATGAGGTTTAGGTGATGGCTAGGTCCTCCTAATTCGTCCTTCGTAAATCGTGAATTTTAAAGAATCAAGATCCAAGAGATCCGGCGAAATCTAAATTCTACAATCTAAAATCTACAATCCTAAATCTTCGACCTACTGATAGGCATGGTCATACACCTAGGTCCGCCAAGGCCTCTAGATAATTCGGATGAAGGAATTTCCAACACTTCCACGCCCATATTCCTTAAGGCATTGTTGGTGTGTTTGTTTCGGTTGTAGGAGATTACCCTTCTTGGACCGATTGCAAATACATTTGCCCCGTCAAACCACTGTTCGCGCATAGAATAATCAGGGTTTCCGTCGGCGGTATGTAAAATTTCCAAATGCGGAATTTCCCGCTCAAGCACAGTAAGCAGAGATTCTTGAAGAACCTGTCTTTTGATATGGACTTTGTCTTCCTGTATTTCTTTTAAAGTGTAAAGAGAAGTTTGCAGCACTGAATTAAGTGCATCTGGATAAGTCAATACCAGATTTTCGTCAAGGATGGTGAAAACTGTGTCCAGGTGCATATAGTTTCTCCTTTCGGGGAGATGCACCTCGTAAACCCTTTCTACAGTACCTTCTGCCAATAGCGCTTTTGCCACCTGATAAATGGCTTTTGCATCTGTGCGCTCAGAATTCCCAATTGCCACCGCTTTTTTTGATAGGATGATGATATCTCCACCTTCAATATTAGGAGGTGTTGATTGACCATTTAAAGGAAACAACTGATTGACTTGACTCTTAAAATCAGGGTGGTTTTCAAAAATGGCTTTCAGAATATTGGCTTCCCTTTGCCTACCCTCCATTTTCATACTCGAGAAAATTATCCCACCAGGCGTGATGGCCATGGGGTCTCTTTGAAAATATAGATTTGGACTTGGTGGGATGATAAAGGCATAGTCCATCAACTCATTGGTCGATAAGTTTGGAATTTTTCTTTTCAACTCATGTACTTTTATTCCAGCAGTAAGGGCAATAGCACATTCTGCAGTGGATAGCCTGTCAAGAATTTGATCTTTGTAATGCGTCAGGTTGTTGAGCTGCAATGCCTGAAACATGAGTTTTTCCAAAATATCCCGATCAGTAAGTGTTTGGATCAAGAGTTCATTCAACCTGTAAACTGTAGCCCCTGTAGTTTCTTTGATCAAATTGGTAAACACATCATGTTCTTTTTGCATAGCTTCTAAATAGGGGACATCTTCAAAAAGAAGGAGCTCTTTATTGTATGGCGTAAGCCTGTCTATTTCCTTTCCAGGTCTATGCATTAAAACAGCTTTCAGTGTGCCAAATTCAGAATTTAATCTCAGGTTCATGGTTTAAAAATTTACCGTAATATTTATGAATACTGTAAAGTATTAATTTTATGGTTTAAAAAATAACATTGTAATCATATATTTTTTATAAAAAGAGTAATTAGGGGCTTGGATTGGATATAAAAAAACCGGAATGCCATTCGACATTCCGGTCTTTACTATTTTGATGTTGTCTCCTTAAGACAACCAGCTTTCCACTTCTTCTTTTGTAGGATTCGGAACCTGTAGTTTTAGCTTTTTACGTTTTCCGCAGACATCATTGAAAAGCTTATTTGCTTCCATTTCCTTCAATTGCTCGATGGTATGGATATTCAAGTCTCGGATGACCGGGATAAGACCTTCAGGAATTCCTTCGCTGATAAAATCTTCATCAGAGGCAATTTTCACCTTTTTCTCCGGTCTCATTTGTGGGAAAAATAAGACCTCCTGAATAGTGAAGTTGTTGGTCAATAGCATGGTCAACCTGTCTATGCCTATCCCCAAACCTGAGGTGGGAGGCATGCCATATTCCAAAGCCCTCAAGAAATCATCATCCATGGCCATGGCCTCATCATCTCCTCTTGCAGCTAGTTTCAGTTGCTCTTCAAATCTCTCTCTTTGATCTATAGGATCATTAAGCTCGGTATAGGCATTGGCTATCTCTTTTCCATTGACAAAAAGCTCAAATCGCTCTACCAAGCCTTTTTTAGTTCTGTGCTTTTTCGCCAGAGGAGTCATTTCTATAGGATAGTCAGTGATGTAGGTCGGCTGAATGAGGTTGGCTTCTACTTTTTCACCGAAAATCTCATCAATCAGCTTTCCTTTGCCCATGCTGTCGTCAACATCAATACCCATGTCTGCACAGACTTTTCTCAAGCCAGCTTCATCCATTTCACTGACATCAATGCCTGCATATTCATGGATGGAGTCATACATGCTGAGTCTTCGGTAAGGACCGGCAAAATCAATTTGTTTATCGCCTACTGTTACTTTGGTCTTCCCGTGGATAGAGGCTGTGACTTTTTCCAAAAGCTGCTCCACCATTTCCATCATCCAGATATAATCCTTGTAGGCTACGTAGATTTCCATTGAGGTAAACTCAGGATTATGGGTACGGTCCATACCTTCATTTCTGAACATTTTACCAAATTCGTAAACCCCGTCAAATCCACCTACAATCAGTCTTTTCAGGTAAAGCTCATTGGCAATCCTCAAATATAGAGGCATGTCCAAAGTATTGTGGTGTGTCTGGAATGGACGTGCCGCTGCCCCTCCATGCACTTGCTGGAGAATTGGAGTTTCTACTTCAAGCCAGCCGTGGTCGTCAAAATACCTGCGCATATTGCTGATGATTTTGGACCTGGTGATAAACACATTTTTGACTTCAGGATTGACGGTGAGGTCCACATAACGCTGTCTGTACCTCAGTTCTGGATCTGTAAACCCATCGTAAACATTGCCGTCATCATCTCTTTTGACAACAGGAAGTGGTTTCACTGCTTTAGAGAGTACTGTCAATTCAGTGACATGCAATGAAATTTCACCTGTCTGAGTGGTGAATATATATCCTTTGATACCGATAAAATCCCCTATGCCGAGTAATTTCTTGAATACTGTATTATAGAGTGTTTTATCTTCACCTTCACAGATATCATCTCTTCGGACATAAATCTGCAACCTTCCAGTAGAATCCTGGATTTCTGCAAAGGAGGCCGAACCCATGATACGTCTACTCATCAACCTTCCGGCAATGGATATATTCTTGTAGTCGTTTTTTCTGTTTTCGTAATTTTTATGAATATCTTCCGCAGTGACATTGATTGGAAAAGATTCTGCCGGATAGGGGTTTATACCCAATTTCATCAGCTCTTCTCTGTCTTTTCTTCTCTCTAACTCCTGTTCGCTTAGTAGTTGCATTTTTTGCTTTTTATTAAAATTTATTATGGAGATGGTTACACCGCCACATTAAGTCAATAGTTTTTGGGTTATTGAGCTTTGATTTTTTTTCTTCTGGCCATTTCTCTTTTCACCAAATCAAACTCCCGGCTACTTTGGCCAGCTACTGAAGTGTTTTCTTCAGCCCTTCTTGAGAGATATGGCATTACTTTTTCGACTGGTCCATAAGGCACATATTTGACTACATTGTACCCTGCATCTGCCAGGTTGAATGAAATATTGTCACTCATTCCATAAAGCTGTGCGAAATATACACGATCATCCTTGGGGTCAATACCATGCTCCGATATCAATTCTGCCAAGAAGTCATTACTCTTCTCGTTGTGTGAACCGGATACCAAGCCGAGGGTCTTAATATTGTCCATGCAAAATTGTAGTGCTTCATTGTAGTCTCTGTCAGAAGAAGCCTTATCTGGCTGGATCGGACTTTTATAACCTTTTTCTTCAGCCCTATCTCTTTCTTTCTCCATATAAGCACCTCTTACCAGTTTAGCACCCAACCAATAGCCTTTGCTTTCAGCTTCCTTATGAGCCTTTTTTAACCTGGCCAGCATGTCATGCCTGTACATTTGATATGTATTGTATATGATGCAGGAGTTTTTATTATATTTCTCCATCGCTTCATAGATCATTTCGTCAATGACATCCTGAAACCAAGACTCTTCGGCATCAGCAAGAATTTTAGTATTGGCATCAAAAGCTGCCCTGCACAACTCATCAACCCTTCCTTTTAACTTTTCGAAGCTCGCTTTTTCCTTGTCATTGAGCTGCTTTCCCGCCTGGATTTTGGTCATGATCTTGTAATCTCCAAGTCCAGTAACCTTAAATACTGCAAAAGGAATCCTGTCATCACCGGCTGACCTTGCGATAGTTTTGAGGATTTCGTGTTTGGTCGCCTCATAACTTTCTTCATTACCTTTACCCTCTACAGAATAATCCAAGATCGTATGGATATTATAGTTGGCAAGTTCCTCCACAGTCTTTTGACAATCTTCTATGTCCTCACCGCCACAAAAATGGCCAAACATGGTCATTTTCATAAGGCCTTTGATTGGTAGACCCAAGGCAAAAGACCAATTGGCTAATTTTGTCCCTACACTTACAGCAAGGTTGCTGTTGACTGTAGCGAAAATGAGGTACATTTTTTTGAGATCAGCATCAGACTTGGATGCAAAAGCTACTTCTAGATTCTCGAAAGAAATTTTGGGTTTTACGGGCATAATGCGTCATTTCAGGCTGCAAATATATCAAAAAAACTCCATGTGGATAAGTTATGTTTGGCTATTTCAGGCCGTTGACATAAATATTTGCTTAATTTTCCCCTACTTCAAGACCGTCTTTTTTCAGTTTGTCAGATTTCATTTCAAAAGTAGGTATTTGGCATTTTGCAATGCTTCCATGATATATTGTTTTAACTTAACATTCAAAACTAATAGTATTTTTAAGGGTTAAATGACTAATGGAAGCAGTAAATAATTTTGAATTATCGGCCATGGATAGGTGGGAGATTGGAAATTCCTCCCCATTGATAATAGCAGGGCCCTGTAGTGTGGAGACCCCGCAACAGTTGGATGAAACAGTAAGAGGTTTGGTGGCGAATGGAGTCAAGGTTATAAGGGGAGGGGTTTGGAAACCGAGGACTAGGCCGAATAGCTTTGAAGGTGTAGGTCATATAGCCTTGCCTTGGATAAAAGAGATAAAAGAAAAGTATCAGGTTAAATTTGCGATTGAGGTAGCGAGCCCTTATCATGTAGAAAAAGCATTTGAGTTCGGCATTGACCTTTTTTGGATAGGAGCAAGGACATCAGTAAATCCTTTTGCAGTGCAGGAAATTGCCGATAGTCTAAAGGGAGTGGATATTCCTGTTTTGGTAAAAAATCCCGTCAACCCAGACCTTGCGCTTTGGATAGGAGCATTGGAAAGAATAAATCAGGCAGGTATCAAAAAGCTTGGGGCCATTCACCGCGGTTTTTCCAATTTCAATGACCAAGTGTATAGAAATAGCCCTACCTGGCAGATTCCTTTGGAGCTTAAAACCCGGTATCCAAATCTTCCGATACTCAATGACCCCAGCCACATCTGCGGCAGAAGAGACTTGCTCAATTCTGTCGCTCAAATGGCCATGGACTTAAATTTTGATGGATTAATCATTGAATCACATGTCAATCCAGATCAGGCATGGTCCGATGCAGCCCAGCAGGTTACACCCGAAGTGTTGGGCAAAATGATAGCGGGATTGCATATCAGAAAAGTAGCCATAGAAAATCCCGTTTTCCAATCACAGCTTGATCAGATCAGGGAGCAGATTGACCAAGTAGACAGGGAGCTTTTGGAAGTAATAAGTAGAAGGGTCAGGTTAGTAGAAAAGGCCGGAGAATATAAAAAGCTGAATAATGTGGCGATTTTTCAGATAGAGCGCTGGAAAAAAGTATTTGAGTCCAGACCAGAATGGGGTAAGGCTTTGCAGTTAAACCATGAATTTGTAAAAGAACTTTATCAACTTATCCATACCGAATCCATCAAAAAACAAGAGGAGATTATGGAACAGAAGATGAGTGAGGAAGAAAAGTAAAATTTAACCCAAATTTTATTCTGCCTTCTGCTGTTTTTTTGAGGTATTTTCCTGATTCAGCAATAAAATGAACGCTGTTTGCATAAAATTTAAAAAAATGTTTAAAAATTGATTTGTTTTTAAAAAATGTGCCTTTACATTTGAGACATGTTAATCGCAGCCTTCGCATATTTTACATTCTTTTACTTTTACTTTCGAATGAAAAATCGAATCGGAGCCGCCTATTGTCTTGTAAAAAAATAAAACATCATAAATCAAGAGAGAGCCCGATTCGAAAGAGTCGGGCTTTTTTCTTTTAAACCTAATACCATTATGGAAAACCACTTACAAACCAAAGATTGGGGCCTTGGCCTTAAAGGTCACACAATTATTGCCGGGCCTTGCAGTGCAGAAACACCAGAGCAGATCGAAGCTGTCTGTTTGGCGATGAAGAATGAAAACATGATCCCTGATATTTTCAGGGCTGGAATCTGGAAACCAAGGACAAGACCGGGAAGCTTTGAAGGTATTGGAGAAGATGGCTTGAAGTGGATGGAGATCGTGAGGCATCACCTCAATATTCCAATTACCACTGAAGTGGGCAATACCGCTCATGTTGAATTGGCACTTAAGCATAAAGTAGACGTGCTATGGATCGGTGCTAGAACAACCGTAAATCCATTTGCGGTACAGGAAATCGCAGAAGCTTTGAAAGGTGTGGATATTCCCGTAATGGTAAAAAACCCTATGAATCCAGACTTACAATTATGGTTGGGAGCACTGGAAAGACTGCAGGCTGTAGGTATCAACAAACTTGCAGCAATCCATAGAGGATTCTCTGACTCATACGATAAAAGATTCAGAAACAAACCAAACTGGTCAATGCCTATTCACCTCAAAAGAGAATGGAAAGGCATGGAAGTAATCAACGATCCAAGCCATATTGTAGGTAATAGGGAAGGGATTTTAGAAACGGCTCAGCGCGCAATCAACTTTGGTTTGGATGGTTTGATGATAGAAACACACCATGACCCAGACAATGCCTGGTCGGATGCCAAACAACAAGTTACTCCAGGCAAGCTCAAGGAAATTCTTGCAAAAATTGACTTCAGAGATACGATAGGTTCTGAAAATCCAAGTGAAAGGCTCAATGACCTTAGAAACGCAGTTGATCATTTGGATGATCAATTGATGGACATACTTCAAGAGAGATTTTCAATGATCGATCAGATTGGGGCTTACAAAAGAGAGCATCATTTGACAGTATTCCAGTCTGATAGATGGAAATATGTAATGGAGTCAAGAACCAAAAAAGGTGTGGATAAAAACCTAAGTGAAAAGTTCATGAAAGAATTGCTTTACTGTATACACGAGGAATCTGTGAAGCGTCAGGAAAAACAACTAAGGGAAGCCGATCCTGTAAAAAAATAGATTAATATGGACCGAAGGGGAATTTTTCTCTTCGGTCCTTTAAGAATTGCCTATTTTTGGTAGAAATTCAATCGCTTTGGAAACCATTATTTATACCCACAAAATAGCCCAGGACTTGGGCAACTACATCAGTACTTTGAATTTTTCCAAGCTTGGTGTTATCACAGACACCAATACAGAAAAGTTCTGTTACCCTTTAATCAAAGACGGATTACCTGAGTCACATTTGCACTTCAGCTTTATGGCAGGAGAAGCAAACAAGAACCTTGATACTTGCAGTGCTATTTGGCAGTGGATGACCGATGAGGGTTTTGATAGAAAAACGCTTATTATCAATCTTGGTGGAGGCGTCACGGGTGACATGGGTGGTTTTTGTGCTGCCACCTACAAGCGTGGAGTCAATTTCATTAATGTCCCTACTACCTTACTGTCGCAAGTAGACGCAAGTGTTGGCGGTAAATTGGGGATTGATTTTAATGGTTTCAAAAACCATATAGGTGTCTTTACCCAACCAAAGGCCGTCATTATTTCCGACGAGTTTCTTGAGACACTTCCAGAGCAAGAACTCAGGTCTGGATATGCAGAAGTGATCAAGCACGGCCTCATCAGGAGCGAAGGATATTTCAATTGTCTTAAGACTGAAGGATGGCAAAATCAAAACTGGCGAGACATTATCGAAAGGTCTGTATCAATCAAAAAAGAAGTGGTCGAAAAAGACCCTAAGGAATCAGGCCTGAGAAAAATCCTCAACTTTGGTCATACGATCGGTCATGCTTTTGAATCTTTCTACCTCGACTCTGAAAAGCATCTTCTTCATGGAGAGGCCATTGCGATAGGGATGGTTTGCGAAGCATTCCTTTCTCATCAAAAATCAGGGCTTTCTGCATCAGAGCTGCAAACCATCCAAAAGATCGTAATCTCTATTTACGGGAAATTTGACTTTCCTCAAGAAGATATTGCTGAGATTGTGGGCTTGTGTGCTCATGATAAAAAGAATGAAGGTGTAGAAATGAAATTTTCTTTGCTCAATCAAATAGGAAAATGTGATTTCAATATACCTGTCAACAAAGAGGAAATTACCCAAGCAATACAGCTTTATAAAACCATCTAAACCTCAATACCTCCCCCTTGAAAACGCTTACATTACAACAAATCAGCTCTTTTTCACCAGTCAAAATTCCACTTCCTGCTTCTAAGAGCGAAAGCAACAGGGCCTTGATCATTGATGCACTTACAAGTGGCCAAAATCAGATCACCAATCTTGCAGAAGCAAGGGATACCCAGACGATGATTCGTTTGTTGAAAGAAAATCCTCCTGTTTTTGATGTGCTGGATGCTGGGACTACGATGCGTTTTTTGACAGCTTACGCAGCCGTTACAGATCAGAATAAGGTTATGACAGGTACTGCTAGGATGTGCGAAAGGCCAATAGGGATTCTTGTAGATGCTTTGATTGAGCTTGGAGCTGAGATTCATTATATGAATATTGAAGGTTATCCCCCTTTGGCCATACATGGATTGAAAAATCAGCTGGCCAATAAAATCAGCATCCGAGGTGATGTAAGTAGTCAATATATTTCAGCATTGTTGATGATTGCTCCAGTTTTGCCTTTGGGCATTGAATTGGAATTGACAGGAAAAGTGGGATCCAAAACCTATATTGAAATGACGTTGCAATTGATGAGGTCATTTGGAATTGAGTACACTTGGGAAGGTAATGTGATCAAAGTAGATCCGCAAGATTATCAGCCCACCACTTTTGCAGTGGAAAGTGATTGGTCGGGAGCCAGTTACTGGTTTAGCTTGCTGGCATGTGCTGACCAAGGAGAATTGTTTTTAGAAGGTTTGAAGTCGGATAGTCTTCAAGGAGACGCAATGATTGTGGATATCATGGATTACTTAGGCGTCAAAAGCGAGTTTAAAGATGGAGGTGTTTACCTGACCAAGCAAGCGGTAAAGGGTTTGGATCATTGGGATTTTACGCATTGCCCCGACATTGCCCAGACTGTAGCAGTTACTTGTGCCATCATAGGACAAAAGATGGATTTCACTGGATTGGAAAGTTTAAGGATAAAGGAAACAGACAGGATTTTTGCACTTCAGGAAGAGTTAGCGAAGTTTAACGCACAGTTTGTAGAAGAAGATAATGGAATATTTACTCTGATTCCATCAGTAACCATGCCCGCTGATGTCCATATCAAGACGTATGACGACCATAGGATGGCCATGGCTTTTATGCCTTTAATGACAAAAACCCGTGTCGTAATTGATGACTTGGAGGTGGTGAACAAATCCTATCCTAGTTTTTGGAAGCATGTTGATTTGATTCAGTAGAAATAGGGACATAAAGTTAAAAGTTGGATTTTGTGGTGAGTGGGAGCTCTGTCACGCTGTTTCCAAAATATTTTGAATGAAAATATGGTGTGAGGAAGTGGCGGAAAGTTTTTTATTGGATAAGATCAAATTTATTTTTTTAGGATTAAATTGGGACAATAAAGCCCAACATTATGCGCCTATTGATATTATGTTTGCTGACCGTGGCCTCCATACAAATTTTTTCATGTTCCTCATCGGAAGAAAAAATATATCCCAGCAGGGAAAATATCACAGAGTCAGTGTATGCCTCAGGTTCAATAAGAGCGAGGTATCAATACCAAGCGTATCTCAATGCTATAGGTACGGTTCAAGAGGTTTTTTTGGAGGAAGGTGACTCTGTAGAAGTGGGTACGCCCATTTTGGTTATTGCCAATGAATCCACTAGAGTCAATAGAGAATTGGCTGAGCTCAACCGTACATATGCAGACAGACAGGCCAATCAGAATCGTCTCAAAGACCTGGAAATGAATATTTCCTACACAAAAAATAAGTTGACAAATGATTCTTTGCTTTTGGCAAGACAAGAGCGCTTGAGGAGTCAAGGGATTGGTTCGTCCATAGAGCTGGAACAAAGACAGTTGGCCTACGAAAATTCGCTTACAGCCTATGAGACAGCTCTTTTGAAGTTTGAAGACCTCAAAAGAGAGATTGATTTTAATGAAAGAAGTGCGGCAAAAAACCTCTCGATCAGTAAAGCCCTTGAAAGTGATTTGGTGTTAAAAAGTGAGGTGAAAGGTATATTGTATTCTCTTCTTAAAGAAAAAGGCGAAATGGTTAATAACCAAACACCTTTGGCAATCATTGGAAGTGGTGAAGAATACACCCTCGAAATGTTGGTGGATGAATATGATATCGCCAAGATCAAAGGAGGGCAAAAAATCTTGGTCAACATGGATAGCTATAGAGGGGAGGTATTTGAGGCGGTAGTGTCTAAAATCAACCCAATTATGGATGAGAGAAATAAGACTTTTTTGGTAGAAGGAGTATTTGTTTCAGGTCCTTCTGTTCTTTACCCAAACCTTTCTTTGGAAGCCAACATAATTATTGAGTCCAAGGAAAACACCTTGCTTATTCCCAGGTCCTATATTTTGAATGAACGATTTGTGATTACCTCTTCCGGTGACACTGTGGAGGTAGTGCTGGGTATGAAAGATTTCCAAAAGGCTGAAATTCTTGAAGGAGTAGACCCGAAAACAGCTCTAGTCAAACCCTAACTATGAAAACAAGTCTCATTCTCAATATGGCTAGGGCGCTGATGTTGGCACGATTCAAACAGACGGTTGTTGCAGGTGTCGGTGTGGTTTTCAGTATCACCATGTTTGTGACCTTATTGAGTTTTATGAACGGCTTAAACCAGCTTCTAGATGGGTTGATCCTTAACCGTACCCCACATATTAGGTTTTACAACGAAATCAAAGCATCCACTTCACAACCTATAGAAGCGAGTGAGGCTTTTTCTGATCATTATCATATCATCAGATCTATCAAACCTGCAGCCAGTAGGACTAGTATTTATAACAATGAGGCCATCATCAGGACTTTCAAAGACGATTTAAGAGTAAAAGGTGTGGCTCGAAAAATTGCAGCACAGGTTTTTTTTAATGTTGGGGCGCTGGATGTCAGTGGTGTGATCAATGGGATTGACGTAGAGGAAGAGAGCAGGTTATTTGCCTTTGAAGATTATGTCATCGCGGGGGATTTCCTGGATTTAAAATACACCGCAAATTCGATTATTTTGGGCAAAGGAGCTGCGGACAGGATGCTGGCTGAAATTGGAGATGTGGTTCAGGTGACTACTGCACAAGGCAATAGGATTCAGTTGAAAGTGGTAGGATATTACCAGTCAGGATTGGGTGAGCTGGATAATGTGCAGTCTTATGCTTCGATCGGCACCGTACAGAAAATGTTGAGCGAAACACCATCTTATGTAACTGATATACAGGTTAAGTTGCACGATTTTGATTTGGCCCCCGAAATGGCACGGGAATATAAGGAGATATTTGGCATAGATGCAGATGACATTCAGACCGTCAATGCCCAATTTGAAGCGGGCACGGGCATCAGATCAATGATTAGCTACGCTGTTGGAATAACTTTGCTTATCGTGTCTGGATTTGGGATTTACAATATCCTGAATATGATGATCTATGAGAAAATGGATACAATTGCCATTTTAAAAGCAATTGGGTTTTCAGGAAGAGATGTAAATATGATCTTTATTACCATAGCACTAGCCATTGGTTTTTTTGGAGGCATAATAGGGCTCTTTTTTGGGTTTTTGGCAGGCTTAGGTATAGAACAAGTGCCCTTTGAGTTAGAAGCATTGCCTACTATCAAAACCTTGCCCGTTGATTTTAATCCTAAGTATTACATAATCGCAGGGGTGTTCAGCCTTGTAACCACATATTTTGCGGGGTATTTTCCTGCGAGAAAAGCCAGCAGTATAGACCCAGTAGATATTATAAGAGGGAAATAATCCATAACTGATGAGAGGGAAACCTGTAATTGAAGCTCAAAAAATCAACAAATACTTCTATAGTCCTGAAAAAACAAGGGTACTCAAGGATGTTACCTTTCAAGTGACTAGAGGTGAATTCGTGTCTATCATGGGTAAGTCAGGCTGTGGAAAGTCTACTTTACTATACATTTTGTCTACCATGGACACAGATTACGAAGGGAGCTTGTTGATCGATGAAGAGGAGGTTTCAGGTAAAAAGGCGAATCGGCTATCTGAAATCAGGAATGAAAAAATAGGCTTTGTTTTCCAGTTTCACTATTTGCTCAATGAGTTTTCGGTGTTGGAAAACGTAATGATCCCTGGGCTCAAACTTGGAAAAAAATCCAAGGAAGAACTGGAACATGTGGCCATGGAAAAACTTCGGATTTTTGATATGCAGGACCATGCATTGAAAAAAGCCAATCAACTCTCAGGTGGTCAGAAGCAGCGGGTGGCAATAGCCAGGTCATTGATGAATGATCCTTTGATCATTATGGGAGATGAGCCAACAGGGAATTTGGACAAGAAAAACTCTGATATTGTTTTCAATATTTTTAAAGAGCTTGCCCAAGAATTTCATCAGACTATGTTGATTGTAACCCATGACCCGGAATTTGCAGCCGGTACAGATAGAATTATAGAAATGGAGGATGGGAGAGTGCTAAATAGTTAATATTCAGGTACTGGCAAACATTTTTTAGAATTAAGGGTTTGATTTTTACTTAATTCAATTATTTACAAACTAAACTCAAAAAACATGTTACAAAAAGTCAACACCCGTTGTTATCGGCTTATAATGCCGTTTTTTGCTTTGCTTTTTCTGGCCTGCTCCTCAATGGAAGAAAGCCAGCCAGCGTATGAATCGCCGGACAATCAATTGTCTGATATTCCAACCACCCTGCAGTCCATGGAAAACGGTCTTGAAGCAGATGGTTTAAATGAATTTGAAAGGAGAGGTCCAAAACCAACTTTTGCAACCTTCAATGCTGCTCTAGGTAGCACCGGACTTGCTTCGGTATTTGCCAGAAATGAATTGACTGTTTTTGCTCCAACGGATGCTGCCTTTGCTGCATTGGGACTCAATCCCGGTAATGTAAGAAGACAAGAGGGCTTGCGTGAAATACTGCTTTACCATGTGGTGGCTGGTACGGTGCTATCGACAGATTTAAGTGAGGGGTTTGTGCCTACATTGAATGGTGCAGCTGTAGAAATTGGACTTTCCGAAGGAGCGAAAGTGAATGATGCCGATATTATTTTGGTGGATAAAAGAGCAAGAAATGGAGTCATACATGGGATAGATGAAGTGCTTCTTCCTCCTACTCAGAATATTGTGGAAATAGCTGATAGTGTGGATGATTTTTCCATTTTGGTGACAGCTGTAACTATAGCTGGATATGGAGATTTACTGGCTACAACGGAAAACCTTACTGTATTTGCACCAACGAATCAGGCTTTTATGGATTTAGTAGAAGAACTTGATGGAATTAATAACCTGGAAGAATTGATAGATTTTCTCGGAGTTGAAGGTTTGCAAAAAGTTTTAGCTTATCATGTTTTTGCAGATGGAAGAGTTTATTCCAGTGATCTTGCCAATACAAGTATTACTATGTTTTCAGGAGATGAATTAACTATTGATGTAAGTGGGCCAAAGTTAATTGATACAGAAAATAGAGAAGTAGGTTTTATTGCTACTGATATCCAGGCAACTAATGGTGTTATTCATATAATAGACAGAGTTATTTTACCAGACTTGAACTAATAAATATTTTATCAAAACAAAAAAAGGCTACCGCTTAAAAGGGTAGCCTTATTTAGCTTTTTTGGACAAAGGTTTAATTATTTTTATTGAGTAAAGTAGGTTTATTGATACCATACTTGATTAAGGTTTGCTGTGTCATTATTATATTTTTTGTTCAGAAAACAAATTCAGGATTTAGGTCTTACAGAACTTTATTTCCCGGTTGTGACAGGTAATACTTGGGAAACCGATTCTCTTTCTTCCTCGGATTGTATCTCATCTCAAATGGGAAAGCCTATGACCTTATTGAACGACAATGGAACTTGTGTCTTTATTCTCCTGATAGATTGCGAAAATTCATTGGAAAGACTTCTTTTACAGGTGATGTTTCAAAGTTTTTTAGCCCTGAAATTCCCGAAAGGCACGATTTGAGGATTTGGCAGGGATGATCAATGTATCAGCTTGATTCCTTTATAAAGGATTGTTATGGTCAGGAAGGAATGATTCTGACCAAGCTATTTGCTTTTGACTTTTGTAGACGATATCTGAGGAGTATTGAACAATATCATAGCTCCTTATTAGGCAGTTCCCTTGAAAGATTTGTATCTTGTGGTATTCACCAAAATATAATTTTTATGAGTAAAAAAGTAGAATATAGTTTGTTTAATGATGTCTGTGGCTTTGTGGATGACGCAGCTAAGCATATGGATTTGCATCCGGGACTTCTCGATCAGATCAAGCAATGCAACAGTATTTATAAGTTCAATTTTCCACTCAGGAATGAGGATGGAACTTATGAAACCATGACCGGTTACAGGGTGCAGCATTCGCACCATAAGCTACCTGTCAAAGGTGGTATTCGGTACAGTGACCATGTGGATGAAGAAGAGGTCAAAGGTCTTGCTGCCTTGATGACATACAAATGTGCCCTCGTCAATGTTCCATTTGGTGGAGCAAAGGGAGGTGTGAGTATAGATCCATTGAAGTACAATGAAAGACAGCTGGAAAAAATCACCAGAAGGTATACGGCTGAACTTATTAAAAAGAAATTTATTGGTCCAGCTATCGATGTGCCTGCGCCGGATTATGGAACAGGAGCAAGGGAGATGGCTTGGATTGTGGATACTTTTGAGGCTTTCAATCCAGAATTGATCAATGCCAAAGGAGCTGTTACTGGGAAGCCACTTTCTCAACATGGAATTGATGGGAGAGCTGAGGCCACAGGACAGGGTGTTTTTTACGGAATAAGAGAGGCAGTCAGTGTGGAAGAAGATATGGCGTCTCTTGGCCTTACTGTAGGTTTAAAGGGTAAAAAAGTCATCATTCAAGGTCTTGGTAACGTAGGTTACTATTCTGCCAAGTATCTGAGTGAGGCTGGAGCCAAGATTGTAGGTATCGCAGAATGGAATGGCGGTATTTGGGATGAGTCGGGAATAGATGTAGAAGCGATCAAGAATTTTCAGATCGAAAACAAGGGTTTCAAAGGCTATAGTAGAGGCGAATTCATTAAAAACAGCAAAGAGTTATTGACCTACCCTTGTGATATCTTGGTGCCTGCAGCTTTGGAAAACCAAATCACAAATGTAAATGCTGATAAAGTTCAGGCCAAGATCATAGGAGAAGCGGCAAATGGTCCCGTAACCAATGAGGCTGAAAAAATTCTATTAGAAAAAGGCGTGATGGTCATTCCTGACATGTATTTGAATGCAGGTGGTGTTACAGTTTCTTATTTCGAATGGCTCAAAAATTTGTCAAGGGTTTCTTTTGGAAAGCTTGAAAAAAGATATGACATGGAAAAATACAGAAAACTTTTGGGAACCATCGAAAATGCCACTGGAGAGCGATTCACTGATGATGAAAAAGATGGTCTGATCAAAGGAGCTTCCGAAAGAGATCTGGTTTTGTCAGGGCTTGAAGAGACCATGGTCACTGCTTATCACGACATGAATAAGAAAAGAAAGGAAAAAGGAATCCAAAGTTTAAGAACAGCAGGATTTATCCTTGCCTTGGAAAGAATCTCGATCAGTTATATGGACTTGGGAATTTTCCCTTAAGGAAATTATTTTTAAAGGCCAGCCACTAGAGGCTGGCCTTTATGATTTTATGTTTTTTCAATTTTCTGATAAGAAGCTAACACCCCTCTGACCATTGCAGCGGAGAAGCCTTGATGCTCCATTTCGTTAAGACCTACGATGGTACAGCCTTTAGGAGTGGTTACTTTATCAATGGCCTCTTCAGGATGGATGTTTTTTTGAATCATTAGCTCTGCAGCGCCTTTTACAGTTTGATTGACAATTTGACTTGCTGTTTTAGCGTCAAAGCCTATCTGTATGCCTCCTTGAATCATGGCTCTCATAAACCTGAGTACATAGGCAATCCCACATGCGCCTAACACTGTGGCAGCTTCCATTAGATTCTCATCAATGGTAATCGTTGTGCCAATGCTGTCAAACAGTTCTTTGATTAGAATTTCTTGTTCGGGTCTGAAATTCTTTCCGCATACACATGTGACAGATTCTTGGATATCTGCCGCAATATTGGGCATAGCCCTAAAAATAATCGTATTAGGATCAACTACCTGATACATTTCCTCCAATGTAATCCCGGTAGCGAGAGAAACGATAATTTGTTTTTGCGGATTTAAAACAGGCTTGATCTCCTGCAGAATTGATGTCACATTGAAAGGTTTGACTCCTAAAATAATCAAATCAGCATCAGTTGCGGCTATTACATTGTCAGAATGTACACGCACACCTTTGTCCTGAAATGGCAACAAGTTTTTTGGATTTCTTTTTGTGACATGAATATGGTCAGCTGATATTTCGGTCAACTGAAGTAAGCCATTTAGAATAGAGCCACCGAGATTGCCGCAGCCTATAATGGCAATTTTTGTATCCCTTAACATGGTATTTATCGATAGAAGATTTTTGTTTAATCCTAAAGGTAAAAAGTAATCCTTGTTTAGGTAGTTTTTTGTCGAAAATTCAATTTAAGTATAAAAGGGCTAGTTTTTAATTTGTAAGGTAATGTGTGTCATTTTTTTGTATTTAACCTGATTGAAAAGTAATAAAAAGTTAACTTTGACTTTTTAAATAAAAAGCTGAATGCCAAAATTAATTCGAATTACTACAGTACCTCTTTCCCTCAAACTTTTATTGGCAGGACAAATGAAATTCATGAAAGATGCTGGATGGGAAGTCTTGATGGTGAGCGCTGATGGGAGGGAGATTGGAGAAGTAACACGGAGGGAAGGGTGTGCACATCATGTCATACCTTTTACTAGAAAAATAACCCCATTTCATGATCTTTACTGTCTTTGGCTTTTGTTTTTACTTTTCAGAAAGGAAAAGCCTGACATTGTTCATTCGCATACGCCCAAGGCTGGTTTACTGGCCATGATAGCAGCGAAATTGGCTGGGGTAAAAATCAAAATACATACAGTGGCAGGCATGCCTTATATGGTAGCGGACAAGGGTAAGAAAAAGCTTTTGATCGCGATGGAAAAGCTTACTTTCAGGTGGGCTGATGAAGTTTGGCCAAACTCTTATTCCTTGAAGGAATTCATGCAAAAAGAAGGGCTTTTGGATGATTCCAAAGTAAAAGTTATAGGGAATGGTTCTTCTAATGGGGTTGATTTGGAGAGATTCAATAGGAATGCATTGGCTGAAAATCATCTGATAGCCGCTACCATTAGAATTACACCTTCAGAAAATGATTTTTTAATTTTGGCGGTAGGACGATTAGTTCGTGACAAAGGAGTAGAAGAACTTGTGGAGGCATTCTTAAAATCCAAAGTTTCAAAATACGGGAAGCTTGTTTTGTTAGGTTCATTTGAGCAAAAGCTCAATCCGATCAAAGATGATATCATTCGCAAAATTCAGGATCATCCTAGAATTGTTCAAGTGGAATGGACAGATCACGTTGCGCACTATTTTGCATTGGCAGATGTATTGGTTCATGCCTCTCATAGGGAAGGATTCCCTAATGTGATTTTAGAGGCGGGAGCTATGCAAGTTCCTGTAATTTGTTCTGATATTATCGGTAATATAGACCTGATTACCAATAGAGAGACAGGATTGGTTTATCCAGTCAAAAATGTGGAAATATTAAAAGACGCATTGGAGTTTGCCTTTGTCAAAAGGGACTATATGCAGCAACTCGCTGATAATTTGTACCATAAGGTCAAAGAAAAGTTTGGAAGAGAAAATATGCATCATTTGATATTGGAAAATTATTCAAGGCTATTGGAAGTAAATAGTAAAAATGAAAACCTTTAAGCTTAATTATTGAAAATACTTGCGTTTATTTGTTTTAGTGTGTTAAGTAGGGAAATTTCTATAACATGAAATATTTGATTACCGGCACAGCCGGATTTATTGGTTTCCACCTTGCTAATTTACTTTTAGAAAGAGGTGATACAGTAATTGGAATTGACAACATCAACGATTATTACGATGTGAACCTGAAATTTGCTCGGTTAAAGGAGAGTGGGATTTCCAGAGAGGAAATCAGACTCCACGAATCTGTGAGGTCAAGCAAATTTGAGAAATACTCCTTTGTCAAAATGGACTTGGCAGATAAGGAAGCTTTGATGTCGTTGTTTGAAAAAGAAAAGTTTGATATTGTAGTCAATCTTGCAGCCCAAGCTGGGGTTAGATATTCATTAGTTAATCCAGGGGCGTATATCCAAACCAATATCACTGGTTTTGTAAATATTTTGGAGGCCTGTAGGGCTTTTCCTGTCAAACATTTGGTGTATGCATCTTCAAGCTCAGTTTATGGAGCCAATACCCAAATGCCTTTTTCTACTTCTGATAATGTAGATCATCCATTGAGTCTGTATGCCGCCTCTAAGAAGTCAAATGAGTTGATGGCGCATACCTACAGTCACTTGTTTAACATACCTACTACAGGGCTGAGGTTTTTTACAGTATATGGTCCTTGGGGAAGACCAGATATGGCTTTGTTTCTGTTTATAGATGCCATTACCAAAGGAGAATCCATTCAGGTGTTTAATCATGGCAAAATGAAGCGTGATTTTACTTATGTAGGAGATATAGTGGAGGGTATAAAAAGGGTGGCAGACAAAATACCTGCAGGGGATCCAGACTGGAATGGAGATGATCCAGATCCGGGAAGTTCATATGCACCATACAAGGTATACAACATTGGGAATTCTAGTCCGGTAGAACTAATGGATTATATTGGTGCCTTGGAAAAGGCTTTGGGTAAAGAAGCCAAAAAGGACATGTTACCCCTACAACCAGGGGATGTTCCAGCTACTTTTGCTGATGTCAGTGACCTGATCAGGGATACGGGTTATAAGCCGGATACTCCAGTAGCTGAGGGAGTTGCAAAATTTGTAGAATGGTACAATTCATTTTATAAAAAATAAACCTTTCGTATTTTTAAAGGATATCAAATAACCATCTGAGTTTATGAAAAAAAATATATTAATCACAGGAGGAGCTGGATTTATAGGTAGCCATGTGGTGGCACTTTTTGTGAAAAAATACCCTGAATACCAAATTATCAACCTGGATTCACTTACCTACGCAGGCAATCTGGAAAATCTGAAAGAAATTGAAGGTGCTTCAAATTATGCTTTTGAAAAAGTAGATATTTTGGATGAGAGCGGGTTGAAAAGGGTGTTTGAGGCACATCAGGTAACGGATGTGATTCATTTGGCGGCAGAATCGCATGTTGATAGATCCATTACTGACCCTTTGGCTTTTGTCCGCACAAATGTCATAGGAACAGTTAACCTCCTAAATGCAGCCAAGACATACTGGAAGGAGTATGACAATCATCTTTTTTATCATATATCCACCGATGAAGTTTATGGCTCACTCGATGATGGTGGTTTCTTCTTGGAGACTACCCCTTATGACCCACAATCTCCTTATTCTGCGTCTAAAGCTTCCTCAGATCATTTTGTAAGGGCATATAACAATACCTACAAGCTGAAAACTGTGATTTCCAATTGTAGCAATAATTATGGTCCCAATCAATTTCCTGAAAAATTGATCCCTCTTTGTATCAATAACATCAAAAACAACAAGCCTCTGCCTGTTTATGGGAAAGGAGAAAACATCAGAGATTGGCTCTATGTAGTAGACCATGCAAGGGCTATTGATGTGGTGTTTCATTCAGGTAAAAATGGAGAAACCTATAATATCGGAGGATTCAATGAATGGAAAAATATCGATATCGTCTATTTGCTTTGCAAGATAATGGACAAGAAATTGAATAGGGAAGTCGGTACATCAGAAAAGCTCATCACTTTTGTCAAAGACAGGGCTGGCCATGACCTTAGGTATGCTATTGATGCAGGTAAAATCCAAAAAGAATTGGGCTGGGAGCCAAGCTTGCAATTTGAAGAAGGGATAGAAAAAACGATTGATTGGTACCTTGCCAATGAAACTTGGTTGACTAATGTGACCTCAGGTAATTACCAGAAATATTATGAGAAGCATTACGAAGAATAGTAATCCTGATTCTTTATACAAGGTGAAAAGCCCATGATTTTTTATAAAATCATGGGCTTTAATTTTTTTTAAATAGGTTCTAATTTGGGTTTAGTCTACCCTTACACCTTGCCAAGATGCTGGGTCTTTTCTCCATCCAACAAGAGAGGCTAGCGTTTCGTCATCTATATAATCATTTGCTAAGGCTTGAGGTAACATAGAAGAATAATCACTCAAGCAAATCAGTTTCACATTTGCTTCTGCAAAATTTTTCTTGGCAACATCAAAACCGTAAGTGAAAATACTCACCATTCCCAATACCTCAAATCCGGCAGCTTTCAGGTCTTCTACAGCTTTGAGTGAGCTGCCTCCGGTCGAAACCAAATCCTCCACAACCACTACTTTTTGGCCTGGAGTGATTTTTCCTTCAATCATATTTTCCATTCCATGACCTTTAGGTTTTGACCTTACGTACAAGAATGGAAGCTCCATTTGGTCAGCAATCAAAGCCCCCTGAGGTATTCCTGCGGTAGCTACCCCAGCTATCGATTCAGCTTGAGGGAAATTTTGTTCAATGGCTTTCACTAGACTTTTTCTGATAAATGTCCGCACCTCTGGAAAAGAGAGTGATAACCTGTTGTCACAATATATTGGTGATTTCCATCCTGATGCCCAAGTAAAAGGTTTTTCAGGTTGAAGTCTAATAGCTTTCACTTCCAGTAGCAAAGAGGCAACTTCAGCGGCAGTCTTTTTGTCGAATATTTCCATATCTCAAAATTAAAAGATAAAATAGAAGTGTCGGTTGTACAGGCTGAAAATTTTATGCAATTTTGATTTTTACAGAAAGGGTCACAGCCCTTAAAAATACCCACTATGAAGATTTTTATCAACGATAAGCCATTGGATATTCTTACTCCTGATCAACTTTCAAAAGAAAAGACTTTTGAATGTATCTATGATCACCCTGTGGAATTGCCAGGTACCTCAGATTTTCATGATGATGTGTTGATTATAGAACCATCTCAAGACGTGATTATCAAATTACTTTATGTTTTGAGGACACGGAAACTCAAGGATCTAGATTCTGTGACTGTTGTCGCTGAAGATAAAAACGGGGTAAAGGATTTCATAAAAAGTCGCTTTTCAGTAATCAAGGCTGCGGGTGGTGTGGTTACCAAAGGGAAAAATATTCTGTTTATCCACCGTCTTGGAAAATGGGATCTGCCCAAGGGTAAATTTGACAAAGGGGAAACACCTTCTCAATGCGCAGTGCGTGAGGTGGAAGAAGAGTGCAATATTCAGGTGAAATTAGGTCCTGAAATCTGCAAGACTTGGCATACCTATACTCATAACCGTAAAAGTATCCTTAAGAAAACGTATTGGTATGTAATGGAAAATGTAGATGATTCGGAAATGAGTCCCCAAAAAGAAGAGGGAATTGAAGACCTCAGGTGGCTGAATCATCATGAAGCAAAAACAGCTTTGGTGAACTCTTACCCTTCTATGAGGTACTTGTATAAGAGATTTCTCAGGATGGCGCCTAAGGTCTATACCTTATAAGGAAGGTAATCGCTTACATCAGCACCAAATTTGTGAACTTCTCTGATCACTGTAGAGCTTACAGCTGCAAAATGAGGTGAGGTTATCAAAAATACTGTTTCCAATTCTGGATTAAGCTTCCGGTTCATTTGGCTGATGGTATTTTCGTATTCAAAATCAGTCGTATTTCTCAATCCTCTGATCAAAAAATTGGCCTTATGTTTTTTTGCCAAATTAGAGGTAAGTTCATTGTACACAACAACTTTAACCCGAGGTTCGTGTTGATATAGCGTTTTTATTTTTTCAACCATATCGTCAATTTCAAAGTACCTGGTTTTCTTGGCTACATTATAACCAATACCAATAATCAGTTCATCAAAGATATTGAGACCTCTCAGTACGATATCGTGATGTCCTTTGGTGAATGGATCGAATGACCCAGGGAAAATGGCTACTTTTTTCATGGATGATTTTAGATAAATTCCCAACGTGATTCAAAAGCAGGGCTTTGAAGAATTTTATCAGGACCCTCATGGTAATGGATATTGGATTGGGGAATCGAAATCTTAAAGTTTTTGAAATAATTTTCTCCCCAGACTTTGTCGATTTCCATAGATTCAGCATCACCAAAGAAATTGATTCTACAGAGTTTTCTGTTGAAATTCAGCTGTTGAATTACACCAAAGATATATTTCAAAATATCTTCTTTGTCAAACGCATCGAACCTATTGAAGACCATCAATTCCTGATTTGAAAAAGCAGCCAGGTAAAAGTGACTGTCAAAATAATAAATCAGGATTTCTTGGTTGAGTAAGTTTGGCTTTTCATTGAGGCAGTAAGAAAGGAAAGAAACAGCTCCATGATAAAACTGCACTGAGCCCTTGCCTTGTACGAGTTTGTTATAAGAATCTGTCGAAATCCCCCCGACTAAGTGTATTGCATTACTTTGGAGAGCGGATTCATATGTAGATACATTGGTATTGTCTCCAGCAAATGCTATGTAGGTATTCAGGAAGGCTGTATTGAACAGCGCTCCAGGTACCAAGCTGAAAGTTGAATTATGCACAAATACCTTGGTAGGCAGGTCTAATTGGTAAAGGTCATCATTTTGTAACAGGTCGGTTAATTCTTCCAAATCAGAAAATGTCTGTACGTTTACAGCCAGCACTTTTCCGTTTTGATCCTTTGCTGTCAAAAAAGAATAATGATCATATAAGAAAAGCGATAAACTTGACACCGAATTGATGTCAAATTTATCGCATAAGAATTTTTCCTGAGTATAGATTGCTGAGCTAGCCAAAATTACTCCCAGTTACCTGAAGTAGAAGAATCTGTTCTTGATCCCACTCTAAGGGCTTTTTCGTTGTTGTTTTCTCTTCTTTTTGGATTGATAGGTGCAGGATCTCTGATTTCAAATACAGGGATTTCTCTACCACTTCTTTCAATTTTATCCGTGAAAAATTCAAACTCAGTGCCACCTGATCCTGGGATTACATGAAGATTTTCAAGGTTAAAGTTAGGATGTCTTCTTTCATTGAAAAGAGAATCCATTACACCAACTGAACCTAAGGTGTCAAATGTAACAGTGGTTTCTTCTTTGCCATATTCAAGAAGCTTGGTCGTTTCTTTACGTTGAACAAGCCAAATTTCGCCACCTTGAATGAAGTTTTTAAGATCATTCCAATTGTCAGCGTATTCTCCATTGGTTGCATTATAGGCTACCTGAGCATCCCTCAACATTTGAAGTTTTTCAATAATTCTGGATTCGATGGCAGCAATTTTCTTTTCTTCTTGCATGACATCGTCCACGCTTTTGTAAAGCATGAAGCCCAAACCAAGAGCGCCTAGAAGGAATACTACGGATAATATTTTGCTTAGTGTCATTTTTGAGATGATTTAATCTTTTATAAAGGTTGATGGTTTTTAATCAAGTTGCTATTTTATGGATTTATTTTCAAAATTAAAATATCCATTCCACTTTCGCACATCATTCAATGATTTTATTCGGTCAAAAATAGGATGTTTTTCATCTTTTTGGATCAAATGAAGGTTTTCGATTGTAAGATATTTAATTTCTGTGATCAATTGGTTGTCCTTGTCAAGTTCAGGATCTGTACCGAGCTGCAATGCCCCCCCCGTTCGCTCTACTAGGAAAAACAATTCTATTGCGTGTAAAGGTGTTTCTAAATATTCGTGGGCACAAACAAATTTACATATGCGGATATCGAGTCCTGTTTCCTCTTTAAATTCTCGTTTTAAATTTTCTTCTACAGAACTCCCATATTTCATTCCACCTCCAGGGACATTCCAGAAATCTCTGGTCGGACTCATTTTATGTTTTATCATGAGGATTGCGTTTTCCTCTATCAGAATTCCGTTTACCCTTGTCCTGAGTCTTCCGCCAAATTTATCGGTCAATTCTTTTTCCAGTGTAGTCATTAAAAGCTAGCTTCGTCATTGCATGACAGGTAAAGATAATCAGGGCACAATCAAGCCATCAATTTTATTAAGAAAAAATTTTCAGTTTGAACCGACTAGGGGTCAAAATGATTTTTTTGTTCATATGGATAAGTTTCTGCCTGAAACCGATCCGTCAGGTGATACCTTTATATTAAGAGGATATGCCGGTACTGGTAAGACTTCCTTGGTTTCTGCTTTGGTAAAGGTATTGCCAAGATTAAAGCTAAAATCAATGTTGCTTGCTCCGACGGGGAGAGCGGCTAAGGTGATGGGGAATTATAGTAACAAGGCTGCATTTACTATTCATAAGATAATATATAAGCCAAAAGACCAAACTGGAGACATGGGGTCAGGTTTTGAAGTTGTAAAAAACTATTATCAAAACACAGTATTTATTGTGGATGAGGCTTCAATGCTGGCCGACGAACAAATGGGTGGAAGGAGTTTGCTCAGAGATTTGATTGAATATGTGTTTCAAATCAGTAGCAATAGGTTGATACTTGTGGGTGATACCGCACAGCTTCCCCCTGTGGGCAGTAGCTTAAGTCCTGGCCTTGACAGGGACTACCTAACCAGGCATTTCAGGCTTAAGGTGTCCATGATTGAATTAACCGAAGTGATGCGTCAGCAATTAGAATCAGGGATTTTGTACAATGCTACCTATTTGCGAGATCAAGTGATTGCTAAGGATCCTGTAATATTTTTTCAGACAAAAGGTTTCAAAGATTTCTTTAAAATGACAGGGGAGAGGTTGGAAGATGGGTTGAGGTATGCCTATGATAAATATGGGATTGAGAACACAGCCATAGTTACCAGGTCAAATAAGTCAGCGGTACAGTATAACCAATACATCAGGAGGACAATCCATTTTTATGATGACGAAATCAGTGCGGGAGACTTGCTTATGATAGTCAAAAACAACTACACCTATATGGCAGAGTCAGAGAAGGTGAATTTTCTTGCAAATGGTGATTTTGCAGAGGTTACTAAAATCAGGTCTTTTGAAGAAATGTATGGCTTAAGATTTGCAACACTTGAATTGAGGTTGATAGATTATCCTGATGAGCCTTATTTTGAGGCTAAGGTGATCATGGATACCTTATATAGTCCTAACCCCTCACTCACTGTTACAGAGTATAGGGAGCTATATAGGCAGGTGTCAGAAGACTATATGGATGTTGTTAATAAAAGTGAAAGAATGGAACTGATAAAAAAAGATCCTTATCTTTCCGCATTGCAGGTTAAGTTTGCTTATGCACTTACTTGCCATAAGTCGCAAGGTGGACAATGGGACGCTGTATTCGTAGATCAAGGGTACCTTACTGACGAGCAGGTCAATCATGAGTACATCAGGTGGCTATACACTGCGGTGACACGCGCAAAGAAAGAATTATTTATGGTGAACTTTAATCCAAAGTTTTACCTTTACAGTTCAGAAAGAGAATCCAATTAAAATAAATAATAAGACCATGAAAAAGTTGTTTTTGTTAGTAGTGTTTGCTTTTGCCGTAATAGCAGTTCAGGCGCAAAGTGACAACAAGGGAGCTGTTATTGACTTCAAAGAAAAATCCATTGACTTTGGTGACATCTCTCAGGGAGATAAAGTAGAACATACTTTTGTTTTTACCAATTCAGGTGAAACTCCGTTGGTGATTTCCAATGTTGCCGTTTCCTGTGGATGTACTGCACCAGCTTGGCCAAAAGAACCAGTTGCTCCAGGTGCTACGGGTGAACTTAAAGTAGTCTTCAATTCTGCGGGGAAAATGGGTAAACAAAATTCAGTGGTGAGGATATATTCAAATGCCTCTGAACCTATTGAGAAAGTATCATTAATCTCAAATGTATTGCCAAGAGGCAAGTGATTGGGATGATAAAATAAAACCAAAAAGGGATGGTGTATGGCACACTATCCCTTTTTTATTTTCCTTACGGAATAGACCTTCGGCTAAAGGTTAAAAAGTGTATTTAGTGGAATTTCATTTCTGACTTAATCACTTGTTCGATTTTTTTGGCCCAGTCTGTATACACCAATCCACTCGGGTGTAATTTGTCCTCGACTACCATTTCCGGCCTGGCTCCAATTTCACGGTAATCTTCCGTGATATCGATATAGTGAGCCCCTAGAGTTAATGTGATTTCTTTTTTTGCCTGATTGTATCTGTCAATCTCTGTCTTTACTTTTTCCTGATCCACTTTTCTTGCCTCAGCAAATGGCGTTATTCCCCAATCAGGTATGGAAAGCACCACAACCTTATTTGGATCACCTTTCGCAAAACCTATAGCCTGATGCAATTGAGCACGGAACTCTGTGCGGTAATTCTCCACATCTCTGCCTCTGTACTGATTATTCACACCAACAAGAAGTGTGACTAGATCATAAGTGTTTTTAGATATCTCAGCTTCCTCAATACCTTTTGCCAATTCATCCGTGGTCCATCCTGTGACTGCGATTATGCGAGGTTTTTCGAACGTCAAACCTTGGGTATTCAATAAATCAATCAGCTGATTTGGATATCTTTCATCTTCAGACACGCCTTCTCCGATGGTATATGAGTCACCGAGAGCAAGGTAATTTAAGGTCTTTTTGTTTTTAGTTGGAGTTGGTTTTTGTGACATACAACCGACAAATAAAAGGAATGAGAAAAGAGAAAGAAGGGTGATTTTTTTCATTTTACGCGATTAAGCTTGGAAGATAGCATGGAGCATTTTGAAGGTTCCCGCCTCAGCATCCATTTCCACCTCGGCTCCTACAGGTATGATAAATTGTTTTGGCACATGGCCAATCATGGCTCCTTTATAGGCGGGGATGTTCAAAGGAAGAATGTAGTCGTCCAGTATGTCATCAAGTGTCAAGGAGCCATACCCACCACCTGGAGTACAATTGGTGCATTGACCGAATATAAAACCTTTGATTTTGGATAAAGTACCATTCAGTAGAAGTGTACTCATCATACGGTCAATTTTATAAGGGTCCTCGCTGATGTCTTCAATAAAGAGAATGCTGTCAGCGAAATCCGGTAGGTAAGGAGTACCCGACAGTGCAGTAAGTACTGTAAGGTTTCCACCTAATATTTTCCCTTTTGCTAAGCCTGGCCGAATCGTTTGAATCCGGTTTTGTTTGACGATTAACTCGTCTCCTTTGGCGTGCTCATTTTCAAAAGTCACCATTCCTTGATTAAAAAACACCTGCTGGAATTGATTGACGTTGAAACTGTTCCAACTTCCTGAGCCGTTTGGTCCGTGAAAGGTGATCAAACCTGTCTTTGCATGAATTGCGTTGTGCAGAGCGGTGATATCAGAATACCCCAACAATGGTTTGGGATTCTTTTTTATTATCTCATAATTGATTAAGGGTAGAATTCTTGCAGCTCCTGAACCTCCTCTGATACAGATTATAGCTTTGATATGCTTGTTTTCAAACATATAATTGAGATCTGAAGCCCTTTCTTCATCTGTGCCTGCAAGATGGCCTCTGCGTTTTTTGAGGTTTTCTCCGAGTTCGACTTCAAGCCCAAGTGCTTCTAAGGCCTCTTTGGCAAACTCAAATTCGATTCTCTCTCCAGTGGCTGCTGATGGACTTACCAATCCTACCTTATCACCCGGGTTGATTGGGAATGGAAGTATAAGGTTATCATTGACTGGCAAAGCTGGTAAAAATGAAGTCAGAGGCAATGCTCCTATACCCAATCCCAATGATTTTATAAAAGTCCTTTTATTCATAGTTACTTTTCGTCTTTATCCAAAAATAGCGCAATAATTCACAAATAGCTTGGGAGCTTTCATAATTTGTTTCTCTTCAGATGACACATAAATCAGTAATTTGCTTTGATATAAAGCAATACTTTTTCCATTTCTCTTCGTATTTCAGATGCTTTGTTGAGGTAATTGTTGTTCAAAAAAGCAAAAGCATGGTGTCTTCCACTATCTGTCTTGATGATTCCAACTAAGGCATGATTGTTACTTATGGTGCCTGTTTTGGCAAATATATAAGGTCTTGGTGCTTTATAGTTGTTTTTCAAAGTGCCGTTTATTCCACCTTGAGGCAGAAGCTGCAACAATTGATCGCGAGGCATTGCCTTGTCGATTTTTTCCATTAAGGTGATCATGCTCCTTGGAGTGACGAGATTGTGTCTTGAAAGACCGGAACCATCCACCCACTTCGGATCATCGGGAAGGTCTCGAAGGTAAGTTTTTTTGACATAATCAATTGCCCTTTCTGAATTCAATTCTCCAAATAATTGGTCAGAGACCATCAAGAGTATTTGTTCAGCAATGAAATTGTCACTTTCCTGCATCATTTCTTTCCAAAGTGGCTTTATGTCACCTCCATTGAAGATTTTGGCTGTTGAGGGAAGTTCTAAGTCGACCAGTTCGACCGGTTTTTTTAACACATCCCGAAGAAGCTGTGCGGTGAGTTCTGCTGAGGTCACAAAAGGTAACATCGGGCCAGGATTGGTGTAAGTCCTAGGGTTGTAGTAAAAGGTATTGCTATGGAAATCCCTCCGAACTGTTGGACTGTTTATTTCGAAAGTTTTGACACTATTGGCAAAGGCTGGAATAGTAGCTTGAGGAGTGCGGTTGACATTTCTGAACATGACAATATTGCCATACATGGGGAAAGGAGAGCGTTCGGCAGAGTAGGCATAGTAATAGTCATCCCATTGCCAGCCATAGCCGAAGGCTTCATCTTTCCAATTGGAAGAAGAAAAATTGACTTTCTTGTACTTGGAAAGGAAATCTTCAATTTTCGGTTGGGGAAGTATATTGTACTTCCATGATGGATCTCCAGAGCCCCAGATTGTAATTTCATCTCCTTTTTCTACATATCTAAATGTGTTGGTCCTATCCCTCAAAACCATCAAAGAAGCATAAAAAGTAAACAGTTTGGTAGTGGAAGCCGGGATGAAGTTCATATGGCTGTTTTTTTCGAAATGCACCCATCCTGAATCCAACTCATAGAGTATAAATCCGGTAAGGTGATTGTCAAAAAAGGTGTTTGGTCCCACCAATGCATTGAGACCTTCATACCGTTCACGGACATCTATCTCTTGTGCTGATGCAGCAAGAAGTGAAACTGAAAATATCAGTACACCAAAACTTATTTTTTTGATCATGAATTTACTTTTTGGGCTGTTTGGCGGAGATCATCATCATCACCCATCCTGCGATAAAGGCTACGCCGCCTATTGGGGTAATCGCTCCCAGCCATGAAACGCCTGTAAGCGATAATGTGTATAAGGTTCCGGAAAAAATAATTATTCCAATAGCAAACAGCCAGAATGCAGCGGACAGTTTCTTATTGCTTGGATAGAGTTCCAATAAAAATGCGCAGGCTAAAAGGGCCAAGGTGTGGTAAAAGTGATACTTAACAGCAGTTTCGAATGTGTCACTTGTTCCCTTGCTTTCCAATATAGGTTCTAATCCATGGGCTCCAAAGGCACCAATTCCAACGGCCAAGGCTCCAAACAATGCGGCAATTTGTATGTATTTAGCTTTATTCATGTTAATTATAATCTCTTTCCCCAAAGATAGCCGTTCCGATTCTTACCATTGTACTGTCTTGTTTTTGGGCCAGAAGGTAATCTCCAGTCATCCCCATGGAAAGCTCCTGAAGGTCAAAGTTTTCGGGGAGATCCATTTGCTGGAGTTTGTTTTTCAGGTTTTTTAAGCCCTCAAATTCTTTTTCTACCTGTTCCTCATTTTCTGTAAAAGTGGCCATACCCATCAAGCCGATTACTTTGACATTTTGAAGTTCATGAATAGTTTTACCTTCCAATAGTTCGAACAACTCTTTTTCATCAAATCCAAATTTACTTTCCTCCTCAGCAATATGCACCTGAAGTAGACAATTGATGGTTCTGCTTACTTTGGCGGCCTGTTTGTTTATTTCTTTTAATAACTTAAGTGAATCCACTCCATGAACGAGATAGATGAACTCGGCCATGTACTTTACCTTATTTCTTTGGAGGTGACCTATCATGTGCCACCTTATATCCTTGGGTAGTTTTTCAGCTTTTTCGACTAATTCCTGAACTTTATTTTCTCCAAAGTCTCTCACACCGAGATCATAGGCTTCTTGAATTGATTCCGAAGGGTGGGTTTTGGAAACAGCAATCAATTTGCAATTGGGATTGATGAACGTATTTTTTATCTTATGAAGGTTTTCTTTAATACTCATTCTTTTAATTTTGGTCTGTAACAGGTACATCTAAAGTAAGCAAAGATATGGCGATATTGGGTACATTGCTAAAAAAAGGCATCAGATTAAGGGTGTCTTTGGAGCAAGAATACAGCTCACCTGCAGAATTGCAGAAGCAGGAGTTGAAAAAATTGATGATTAAATCTGCCAATACGGCATTTGGGAAAAAATTTGAGTTCAAATTGATTTTGAAGGAGTTCAAAAAGGCTAACAAGGATTTTTACAGGGCTTTTTCCAGCATGGTCCCTATTTATGATTATGAAAAAATCTATCAGGAATGGTGGTACAGGTTAAAAAACGGTGAAAAGAATATCACTTGGCCAGGGGCTATCCGGTACTTTGCGCTTACTTCAGGGACTTCCGGTGCTTCTTCCAAGTATATACCCATTTCAACGGATATGGTGAAGGCTATCAGAAAAACAGGTGTGAGGCAGATTTTGTCTTTGTCCAAATATGACTTGCCTGATGAATTGTTTACCAAAGGTATAATAATGCTTGGGGGCAGTACTGATTTGGATTTTAATGGGACTTTTTTCTCTGGTGATCTCAGTGGCATCACCACAGGAAGGTTACCTATTTGGTTTCAGCGTTTTTACAAACCAGGGAAACAAATTTCAAGGAATAAAAACTGGGGAGAAAAACTAGATCAGATTGTGGAAATGGCGCCAAAATGGGATATAGGTATCATTGTGGGGGTTCCGGCATGGTTGCAGATTCTTTTGGAAAAAATCATAGAAAGGTATCAGTTGAAAACCATTCACGATATTTGGCCGAATTTAAAAATATTTGTTCACGGTGGAGTTTCATTCGAACCCTACAAAAAGGGTTTTGAAAAGTTATTAAGCCAGCCATTGATCTACATGGAGACATACCTTGCTTCCGAAGGTTTTTTGGCCTTTCAGGCACTTCCGGACAGAAGGAGCATGCGCCTTGTGCTCAATAATGGAATTTTCTATGAATTCATCCCCTTCAACGATGATAATTTTGATGAAAATGGAGAAGTGATAGAAGGAGCAAGGACCTTAAAAATAGATGAAATTGAAGAGAATGCGGATTATGCCTTGCTGATAAGTACTTGTTCGGGGGCTTGGAGATACCTGATAGGAGATGTCATAAGATTTGTATCATTGGAAGAAAGTGAAATCATCATCACTGGCAGAACTAAACATTTCCTGAGTCTCTGTGGGGAACATTTGTCTATGGACAATATGAACAAGGCGATAGAATCCGTTGCTGAGGAGTTTAACCTGAACATCAAAGAGTTTACAGTGATTGGCCTGCCACATGGAAACTTGTTCAAGCATCATTGGTTTGTAGGGACAGATGATGAGATAGATCAGGAGGTGCTGATTAAAGAGATCGATGAAAAACTCAAAACCTTGAATGATGACTATATTGTAGAACGTCAACATGCCTTGAAGGAGATAAATTGTACTGTCTTGCCAGCCAAACACTTTTATGAATGGTTGAGACTGCAAGGAAAGGAAGGCGGTCAGAATAAGTTTCCCAGAGTGCTGAAGAAAGAGAAAATGACTCAGTGGTTAGAGTATTTGAAGACTAATAATATCGAAATATGATAGAGGCCCTTCTCGAGGGGATTGGAATGGGACTGGTGCTGTCAGCGATGATTGGGCCGGTCTTTTTTGCTTTGATCACCAATAGTATCGAAAATGGTTTTAGGCATACGGTCATCCTTGCACTCGGCATCCTGTGCAGTGACTTGATTTATGTAATGATCACATATTTTGGAGTGAGCATTTTTTCCCAAAACCCCAATTTTGAAATTGTGCTAGGCTATGCAGGAGGTTTGATTCTAATGGCTTTTGGGGCAACTTCTTTTGTCAAAAAAAACAATGTAAGGCCTAACTCTGGTGGTATGCCATTACCCAAGACAGGAAAGGCGAAGGGATTTTTCAAAGGCTTTGGCATCAATGGAGTCAATCCTTTTGTGTTGCTTTTTTGGATTTCCATTGCAGGTTTAGTGAGTCTCAAAGATCATTTTGATAAGGTAGATGTGACAATTTACTATGCAGGTATTTTGGTGACGGTATTTTCGATTGATTTGTTAAAGGCTTTTGTGGCCAAACAGTTGCGCTCGTTTATTACCCCCAGATTCATGAAGCTCCTGAATAGGGTAGTGGGCATTTTATTGGTGTTGTTTGGGTTGCGTTTGATTTATTTTGCGATGGAAAGGCAAGGGTTGATGTGAAAAAAATGAAGGATTTCCCCTTCTGCTTCAGTCAGTGCTTGCCTAGGTTGGTATTTGCCTCGGTTGGTGTCTCCACTAACCGAAACCGAGACCGAGAATAACCTCAAACCTTCCAAAATTCAGTAATTATCTCCCGCAGATTACGCGGACTTTCGCAGATGGAATAAGTCTTTTTAGCCTCAGTTGATGTCTCCACTAACCGAAACCGGCGCCGAGAATAACTTTAAACCTTCCAGAACTCAGTAATTATCTCCCGCAGACTACGCAGATTTCCGCAGATGGGATAAGTCTTTTTAGCCTCGGTTGGTGTCTCCACTAACCGAAACCGAGACCGAGAATAACTTTAAACCTTCCAGAACTCAGTAATTATCTCCCGCAGACTACGCGGACTTTCGCAGATGGAATAAGTCTTTTTAGCCTCGGTTAGTGTCTCCACTAACCGAAACCGAGGCCGAGAATAACCTCAAACCTTCCAAAATTCAGTAATTATCTCCCGCAGATTACGCGGACTTTCGCAAATGGAATAAGTCTTTACACCTTGCCTTGGTTGGTGTCTCCACTAACCGAAACCGAGACCGAGAATAACTTTAAACCTTCCAGAACTCAGTAATTATCTCCCGCAGACTACGCGGACTTTCGCAGATGGAATAAGTCTTTTTAGCCTCGGTTGGTGTCTCCACTAACCGAAACCGAGGCCGAGAATAACTTCAAACCTTCCAGAACTCAGTAATGATCTCCCGCAGACTACGCGGATTTTAGCAAATGGAATAAGTCTTTACACCTTGCCTTGGTTGGTGTCTCCACTAACCGAAACCGAGGCCGAGAATAACTTCAAACCTTCCAGAACTCAGTAATTATCTCCCGTAGATTACGCGGACTTTCGCAAATGGAATAAGTCTTTACACCTTGCCTTGGTTGGTGTCTTCACTAACCGAAACCGAGATCGAGAATAACTTCAAACCTTCCAGAACTCAGTAATTATCTCTCGCAGATTACGCGGACTTTCGCAAATGGAATAAGTCTTTTTAGCCTCGGTTAGTGTCTCCACTAACCGAAACCGAGACCGAGAATAACCTCAAACCTTCCAGAACTCAGTAATTTTCTCCCGCAGATTACACGAACTTTCGCAGATGGAATAAGTCTTTACACCTTGCCTCGATTAGTGTCTCCACTAGCCGAAACCGAGACCGAGGGTGAAAATAGCTTCAAACACTCTAAAACCCTGCTTTTGTTTACCATAGATGACACAGATTTTCACAGATAGAATAAGGCTATTTATTGTTTTTAGTCCTGTCGATGGTTTCTCGGAGAGAATTGAGTGCGCAGCCCAAAGAGTATAGGCACACCAAAATGCTACGCCTGAAATACTGTTTGTCAAATTAGCATCAATCACCTTTTCGGCTTCAGAGGAGTTTCGTTCTCATTCCTGCGCTCCAGTATGAATTACTACCTGATAAGCTTTAACCTGAAACCTAAAAGTAAAGAGGTCTCTGTGCGTGAGTTCATCTTAAAAAATCATCAAATAAACATATTTATCACCATCAGAACTTAAATTAGCCCAATCTTGATAGTTCAAGTTCTTATCCCAAATCACTTTATATTTATTCAGTTCAAATAAAGAAAAAGATAGTGTGGTATGGTTGTAAAATGGCGTATGGACTAATGCTAGATAATAATTTGGATTGGAGAATTTATCTCGATAAACCCTCATCTCTGTTTTTGGCAAAGCGTTTTCTACTCCGAAGGTTCTTTCTCTAAAGGATATTTCAGTGTTTAAAGCCTTTCTATTTACTACAATTACAATTGTATCATTAACACTTTTCGAAAGACTCATAGAATAAGCTGAAAATTGAATGAGTAAGGTGAAAACTACAAGTAAAAAATAGTTAAGTTTCATTTTAGTTACAGTTTTTTTAGTCCATATCTTGCAAACTCTTTAGCTTCTTTCACTTTTTTTAAGGGAGATTTCAATGGAGGCTGAACGGTTATTTTTTCCGTATCTCTGTCAGCCCTGGTCTCTTTTAACCCCTCCCAAGCCAGTGATTTATAAAAGCTTTTCGGGATCCCATTGGGGTAAACATCTTTCATGACTTGGGCAAATGCCACATAATCTAATTTCTTGTGAATATCGGCAAGAATATCAGCCATTTCATCCAAATATCTGTCTGCCATCAGGTTATGGTGCTGATCAGCTGTTCCCATATATATATATATTGGTCAAATGTATCCCGGAATAATACATCATCAGAGGAAGGCATGGTTGTTTTGACATCTCTATAAAATTCAGCATGGAACACTTGATGAATAACCATCTATATTATTAAAAATACAGGTGCATTTAAATTATCAAATTTCTATTTAATTTATGTTTTATTTCATTCGTAAAGCAAAATTTTTTGAACCTTTTCATCACTCCCAAAAATGATTTCAATTCCAGATGAAGCTCCAAAAGGAGGTTGATAGAAATATAAGGAATCAATTTCATTAAAATATGAGATTCGTTTACTGTCCGGTTTCCCCATAATTTTTAAAACTTCATCCTTTCCCATTCCCAATTTAATTTCTTTTGAATTCTTAACATTTTTTTGTGATCGATAAATTTTTGGAACTAAGACAAGAATGCTTAGGAGAATGCATAGCGATATAAATATTAAACTTCTTTTCATTATTTACATCTTTCTGGTGATGATACAGAGTTTCTAAATTTAGGGTTGTTCAGAAATGAAATTAAATAATCTGCAATTGCATTAGGGTTATATTTAATAGCTTCTCCATAATGTTGAAAGAAAGAATAACCAAGTTCATTTGAATAAAAATCTTGATCATCATATCCTGATGGATCATTTTTAATCCATTGCACTATCTCTATGCTTTCACCCGCAGCTCTTCCTAATTTTCCAACGATTAATAAATGCCTAAGATCTATGATAATTTTAGGGTTAAGAGGGTCAGATATATACCTAATATTAGGTCCTCCTTGTTGAGAATTCATAAATGACCAGCTTCTATTTTCCCTTTGCGAAATTATTTCATTATATGTTAATCCATAATTAGAATTCCTGAATGACCATTGGTCATTTGAAGGTTCATTGTGATTATTACTTAAATCAGAACATTTCATTTTTTTCAAAATCAATGGTGCTTTTACCTTTGGCGGAGTATAAGGCTGCCCATTAGGTGTCGAAGTACCTCCACCACCTCTGTCATCACCGGAATTAAAAGGATAGGTGATGCCTGTATTGCCATTCGATCCGTGGTTATTGCCAAGAGAACCTTCGCTGCATACCATATGAACGGATGTTTCATTTTCATAAGAAATATGTGAACTACCTCCTGCAGAGACTATGGTTACTACCGTGGTGATGGATACGACATGCTTACAGGTAGTGTCGAGATTTTCCCCGTTAAGGCCGATTTTTCTGGCATTCTGATTGAAGTCATAACCTTCGGGATGCTTGGTGGCGGTAAGCTGACCGTCCTCAATGATAAATCCCACAAAATAACGCTCATCATAAGTCCAGATATCCACAGTTCCGGACCATCCCGCTCCGATTTTATTGTATGAAATTTCCTTAAAACCGGATCTTTCTATAATTAAGTTCGCAAATAGAGATCAATTTTTAGTAGAAGGCTTTCCATTCCTTTTGACTTTTTCCAAAACTCAAAGTGTTATCTCACTTTAAACGGTACTGCCATAGCCATTTTTTTCAATTATAGTCAGGAAAAATTTCTTGAATAACAAGAATACAAGCGATATCCCAAGCTTGATTAGGATCCTTTTTCATTAAGTATATATAATCTCCAATGGTATTATAGTAAGAATCAAAACTTTTAATTCTTACAATAACTATCTTTTTTTCCTTGATCGGAATACTATATTGATAGGTAAGGCCTCTCTGCGCAACCTTTTTTTGTAATTTGAAGCTTGAATTTAGTTTCCGCTTTTGCCAAGTAAAATCTGACGTATTTTCGATTGTCTCTCTGGCTTTTATAAGATCTATCTGCTTGATCAGATCACCAACGCTTTCCTTATTACAACTATATCTGAGAGTCTTACTAACAAATACTGAATCTTCTAAGTAATCTATCCAATCAGAAGAAAGATCAACTTTGTCCAATAAATTATTCTTTTCTTTTATTTCAGATTTAAAGATTTCATTAAGGATATTATGATACTGGTCAATGTCTTGGCCATTCGAAATCGAAAGAACAAAAAATATGGATATGCTTAAAATTATTTTTTTTAATTTAGTTACATTTCTTGCCTTTTGCATTACTATTGCCCTTTCTCAATTCAATCTAGGAGATGCCATCATTCCGAGTGGATTCAACTAAGTAAAATTCGCAGAATGTACTCCAGTCCCCATTTACATTTTGCTTAAAAAAGATGATTTTTTCATTCCATAGCAACTTATAATATATTACAGCGTGCTTTCCTTCTATTACAGGAGGAGATAAATAAAGTAAATTATTAGATGTAAAATCTTTTACCAATTTCACATCCTTGGAATGGATTTTATTTTTTTCAAGCAAAAAAGATCCGGAAATATTAGAAATTTTTTCCCTCATCGCAGAAAGTGTTCTGTTGTCAATATGATCTGAAATTTCTCTTTTTTCAAAACCATTTTTTTGAGAGATACAAAATCCTGGATCTTTGCTTAACCAATCTGTATTCAAATAATTTCCCCAATGATAGAGAAAGCTGGTATGCATTGATAATCTAACCGTTGAATCAGTCCCAAGGAGGGAATTTACTATTTTGTATTGGTCATTTGAAAGTTTTAATAAAGGCTTTCTTTCTCCAATTGATACATCATTGAATGATAAAAAACCAAAAAGGATTATTAAAATTAAATTTTTCATGATCAGCACGGTTTACTTTTAGCGTTTCTGTTAGTTGCTTCATATTTTTCAAAAAGATTAATTTTCCCCATCATGGTATTTACATGATTAACACAAGAACTACTAATTTAATCTTCAAAAATTATAAATAATGTGAATTTACAAATCCATTCCCAATTTCCAGATTGGTCTTTTTTTAAATAGAAAATTGATTCTTCAAATGGATCCTCGAAATAAACCAAAGCTTTGTCTTCGAAAATAAATGGTGCAGAAACTCTGGGAACGGTCCCTGAAATATCTTTTTTTATGAGTTTAATTCCACTGTTCTTCGACTTTAATTCTTCTATTTGTGAGGGAATTGTTTGATTAGAAATGTGGGATTTAAGATTTGACTGAAAATTACTAATCATGAGTTCTTTTACAATCTTTTTTCTATCATTTTCATTTTCCAAGAGACATAAATCCATTTTCTCCAATAGCCAATCTTCAGTATGGTAATATCCCCAGCTTTTATTAGTGGAAGTTTTTTGAAAAAGAATTGTTTCCCTCTTAAAGAGACTATTCAGTACATTATACTGTTCATCATTAAGTTTTCTGTCTGATTTGGACTGCCATCCTCCAAATAGCGTGATGCTTATCAAAAGACAGAAAATATTGAATTTTTTCCTAAGAGCATTTTTTACCTTTTGCTGACCAATTTCCATCGATTTCATTATTTATGTTTCTTTCAATCCGGTTCCTATCATTTGAATTCGGAAATCTTTCCTTAAAACTATCATAATATTTAATAACCCCATTTTTATCCTTGTATGAAGTCATACCTCCCCAAGCTAAATCTTTCATATAAGATAGTGGTATTTGTCCTTTGGAACCATAAGCCATATCCCAAGACCAAAGGGAATAGGCAATGGCATCAATAAATTGTGGCATAAATTCATGATGAAGTCTATTAGGATCAGTAATTCCTGATTTAAAAATATATCTGGATACTCCTGAATAAAGGTCTCCATGCGGATTTGTATATTGCTCATGTAGTAAATAGGCATGAATGCTTTCATGGATAATTGTTCTTACAATAGATAACTGGGTGGCTTTACTTAAATAATCATTTGATAATTCAATCATGATGTCAAACTTCCCAGTTGTTTCATTGAAGGATCTTGGTTTTGTTCTGCCATTTTCTTTAAAGTTTGAGTTTGTAATTATCACATTGTATTTATCTGAAGCATTTAAAAGATCTCCATTTTTGATCAAATAAGGGTATTTAGTAGTTTGTTGAAACAAACTGATAATTGCAGGATTGAGATTTCCAATCTGCGCTGGGACAGTAAAATTAAAGTTATTGTTTTTTGTGGATTGAATAAACAATCGACTGGCACAAGGATTCGTAATAGCATTGAAAATAGAGGGTAGTTTAATTACAGGCGGCGTATAAGGCTGCTCATTAGGTGCCGAAGTACCTCCTCCACCTCCACCACCAGAGTTATACTCATAAGTTGGCCAGGAATTTCCTTCAGATCCAGATGATCCTCCCGTACTGCAGATGGTTGCATAATGCTGGGTGGCAGTTACCGTGGTTTCATAATAACCCGTAGTGGTATATGTATAAGTAGTGGTGGTGGGAACCCTGAAGCAGTCCACTGTATCATTTGTCAAATAATTTTGGCCATGACTTGTTCTGGCCCCTTCAGCTGGGCCAGTATCATATTTTACAGTAGAAACCATTTGACCGTCTTTGATATTAAAGCCAATAAAGTGACGCTCATCATAAGTCCAGATATCCACTGTTCCCGACCAGCCTGCTCCGATCTTATTGTATGAAATCTCATGAAACCCTGAAACGGAATACTCATCCGCAGGATAATACCGAGCAATCACCGGATCATACCTGCCGTTTTCCCTGTTTTCGACAAACATGATATTTTGTATCACTGTTTCCTGTGGGTTGGCTTGAGGCATGTTTTCTTTGAATTCGCTAGAGAGAACCATCTCTTTATTTGCCAAATTAATTTCATAGACAATTCTTCCATCTGGCCATTCGTATATATGGAATTTGTCCCAATCGGGTTCTTTTTCAAAGAATGGTAAAATCAGCTCCTGACTTTCTGTCCTGAAGTTGATTCCGGAGTCATTTATTCTTAATTCCTTTTTTTTAACTGACATTCCAGTAAGTAATGACCAAAGGTCTTACTATATGCAAACAATCAAAGGTTTGGCCTTTAGGAAAAAGCCATTCAATTACTTCCTCTATATTATTGGTATGTTCTGTAGGTTCCTTCCAGACCTTAAGCACGGGGACATAGATTTTACAATCCTTCTCAAAGCGGATTTCTTCTTTGGAAATTCTTTCTCTTAGATCTTCCAGATAGCTTTCATTATATCTTTCCAAGTATCTTGGATGTATGTTATCTGAAAATTCAACAGAAGCTACTTTACCATCTTCTATGTGAAAAATCAAATAATAGCATTCATAATTTCTTTCCCCTTTTATTCTTTCTTGGGTTATTGAACTGAAAATCCCCAAGAATTTTGGCATTAATAAATTAGAAAAATCCACCTCCTTATTAAATAATTCTTGGGAAAGAACGACCTGAATAGAAAAGAAAGACAGCAATATAATTATAACAAATCTTTTCATTATGAATTGAATAGTTAGACAGTTACCAATTGTACAAAAGCTCGAAATGGACCAGGATTAGTTTAATTCAAACAAATGTTCTTTAGTTACTACAGGTTTAAAATTATAGAAGGAATCAATGTCCAAAATCCACTAAATCCAATTTTATATATACTTCACATAATATATCCCAATCACCATTTTCATCTTTTTCAAAAAAAATAATTTTTTCAATGAAAGAATGAACATGATGAATAATGGAAAACCTTCCTTTAATTATTGGGGCTGATATTAAATGAATATGATTATTTAAATAAAGGTCCACAAGTTGAACATTTGGATAGATTAGTTTTCCCTGTTCTAATTCATAAGCCTCTCCAAGCAAGGAAATATTATCCTTTATATATTCAAAGTCTTCAGAATCTAAATGATCCCAAAGATCAGATTTTTCAAATGGATCATTAGTTAGTCTGCAAAAACCTCCATCCATTTCAAAGTGCTCTTTGGTTAAAAAATAATCTAAATGTAAAGGAAAGCTAGTATATCTCAAAAGAGTAAATGAAGCTTCTTTAGGGAAAAGCTTATTGAGGATTTCATATTGCTCAACTGATAATTTGGGTAGTTCTTTTTCTTGTATAAATGCTGTTAATGGAAAAAGAATAATTAGAAATATAAGCTTTTTCATAAGACTATTGGTTACATTTTTTGCCTTTTGCATTACTGTTTCCACTTGATTCGTTTTCAATTATCTTTAGATAATCAGCTACTTTAGTTCCTGCAAGTGTTTGGAATGCTTGATTAGGTTTTTTCGTATCATAATCTAGCAATCCACCAAAAGCCATCGCATAATAATATTCAAAGTCCAACGCACCTTTCGTTTCTCCAAAATTTTTGTCCCAATTCCAAAGAGAGATTGCCATTCCTAAAACATATTGCCCCATTAGTTCATGATGTGTATTTGGTAAATTGTTGAGATTATTTTGTTTTGCAAAATTATTTAACCCCACTGCAAATTCGACATTTGTTTTTGATTGATGTAATAAATACGCATGAACATTTTCATGGATTATTGTTCTTACTATGGATAATTCAGTTGCTTGATTCAAATAACTGTCATTTATTTCTACAGTAATTATTCCACTATTTAATGTTGTTCTCGCATTGATCATTTGTCTATTTATATTCATAACACTCCCATTTTTGATCAAATAAGGATATTTGGTAGTTTGTTGAAACAAATTGATAATTGCAGGATTGAGATTTCCAATCTGCGCTGGGACAGTAAAATTAAAGTTATTGTTTTTTGTGGATTGAATAAACAATCGACTGGCACATGGATTATTTAAAGCATTTAAAACCGATGGCATTCTAATAACTGGCGGAGTATAAGTACTCCCACTTACCGTCCCAGAGCTGCCAGAGCCACCACCACCGCTCCAGCTTTCTGAAGGCCATTCATAAGTAGATCCACCTCCCACAGTGTAAGATGAGCCGATGCTATCTCCTCCGCCTCCAGAAGGGCAATACCATATAGAGCTTTCTACA
This sequence comes from Mongoliibacter ruber, assembly GCF_003003005.1. Lineage (GTDB taxonomy): Bacteria > Bacteroidota > Bacteroidia > Cytophagales > Cyclobacteriaceae > Mongoliibacter > Mongoliibacter ruber. The sequence goes on along the minus strand of NZ_PVTR01000005.1, from coordinate 205,307 downwards.
TGATAGGTAGTAGTGCTTCCTGTTGAAGTGGAAACAGTGGTTGCAATTACTGTTTGTCTAAGAACACAAGTGGTAAGGGTTATTTCCTCTGAATTCGGTAGTTTTCTTGCATTTTGGTCATCCATATACCAGTGGGGGTGCGCTGTACTTACAATTACACCATCCTCTATTACAAATCCGATGAAATACCTTTCGTCATATGTCCAGAGATCTACTTTTCCAGACCATCCAGCTCCGATTTGGTTATAGGATATGTCGTCAAAATCCGATATTGAATACTCATCAGCTGGATAATATCTAGCGATAACTGGGTCATACCTGCCGTTTTCCCTGTTTTCAACAAACATGATATTTTGTATCACTGTTTCCTGAGGGTTGGCTTGAGGCATGTTTTCTTTGAATTCGCTAGAGAGAACCATCTCTTTATTTGCCAAATTAATTTCATAGACAATTCGCCCATCTGGCCATTCGTATATATGGAATTTGTCCCAATCGGGTTCTTTTTCGAAAAATGGAAGTATTAGCTCTTGTCCCCCTAGGCTGAAATTCTCCCTTGAGTCATCTATTCTTAATTGTTCTTTGTTGGTTTCAAACCAGTCTTTGACAATTGCTAATTTGGGGTGTTGCTGAGGGATTTCAAACTTCTCCGTGGGTTCTTCAATGCAAGATATGAACAGAATCAAAACCAAACCTAGAGAGAGGAGTGAGGTTAAAGAGGAGTTAAAACAAAAGATTAGTTTGTGGGGGGGTAAAAAGATTTTTCATAGTAAAATACTAAAGTTTAAAGAAGGAAAATACAAAGATCAGTCGGAGGACTATTCCTCACTTATGAAAAGTAAAAAATCAAAAAAACACCGACAATTTTTTGTTAAAATATTTGGAATATGAGTAGATATGCGTAGGAATTAATGGTTTTTAGCCTCGGTTAGTGTCTCCACTAACCGAAACTGAAACCACTTATTGTTGCAAAACCTAGTGTTTAAGTTTTAAATGAGGTTCTTTTTAATGAAACTTTTTGATTTTTTCCTGGGCTGCACTTGTAGAAAAACCACTCGACAACCTTTCTGCATAATCGTCCAAAAGCTCGCGTACTTTTTCGTGCTTCTTGGATTTGACAATCAATCCCGCATGGTAATCGAGTGGCACTTTGAAACAGACTTCAGGGTCATTGAATGAGGAGAGGTCTGGATGTTGGTATTTAGAAAGGGTAAGCACGATGCCTGCATAGCCTTTTTGGACTTTGGGGAGTTTGTATTTAATATCTTTTACTTTTGCATCTTCAATATTGGCCCATTCTGTCCACATGTTGATGCCGGAAGCTGCCTCTACCATTTCTGCAAGGTGTGCTCCACCTACCCGAGAGGAGGTTTCGAGAAAATATATTTTCCCGTCTTTTTTTCCTTTTATAAATTCAGTATGGGCTGCACCGCTCTTCATTCCAAATGCTTTCAATACCTCTTTGTTGGCCTCTTTGATAGCTTTGTCATCATCTGAACCATAAGTGATATTGGCACTGCGAAATATTCCACCCCCAAGCGATATTTCCATAGGGGTAGCCAAGTATTGAGAGACGATACAGGCTATCGGCTTTCCGTCAATGTTCAAACTGTCAGCATGATACACATCTCCGGGTTCGAATTTTTCCACCAAATACCTGACGCGGTTATCACCGAGTTCGTGGATATTTTGCCAAAGTTCATCTTTGGTATGCACCTTTATGATGCCATTTGCAGAAGCTTCTGACCTAGGTTTGAGTACCCAAGGAGCGGGGACGGTATCGGCAAAATGATTGATTTCTTCATCGTTGAACAGGGCAGAAAAGTCAGGCACAAGCACGCCTGCATATTTTGCACGCATACGCATGGCTAGTTTGTCCCGAAAAAACCTACCTGTAGTCTGACCCATGCCTGGTATGCGCAGGTTCTCTCTGAGGTAAGTTGCTTTTTCGACGTCATAGTCATCAAGTGCGATGATGGCGTCAATTTTATTGGCTTTCATGATACCTGCAACTCCGAAAAGTAACTTTTCCAGGTCCCAGTCCAAGTCTTGACCAGGCATATAAAATATCTCATCTATATGGTCATGGGGCCAAGCACTATCTTTGAGTTTTTCAGTAGTGATTAAAAAAACTTTATTCCCCGCTTTTTTGAGCGCAATCAGGAATGCGGCTCCTTTGAAAAAGTTGGAAATGCATAAAAAGGTTTTTGATTTATGATTCATGGTTTAATGATTTTCCAGTAATTTAACCAATAAATGAACACCAAAAGCAGTTCCATGTTTGGTTTTTGCAAATTCAGAATCACCAAATGCAGTCCCTGCAATATCTACATGCGCCCATGAGGGATGTTTCTCTGTAAAAAACTCCAAAAATTTAGCGGCAGTAATTGCTCCTGCGAAAGGTTTGCCATGGAAGTTTTTGATGTCAGCAATTTCGCTATCCATTTCGGATTTGTAACATTCCCACAAGGGAAGTTGCCAGACTCTTTCTCCTATCTTTTGACCTTCATTTTGTAGATTTTTGGAGAGTTCTTGGTCATTGGTAAACAAAGCAGCGCACTCATACCCGAATGTGCCAACTGTGCTTCCCGTCAAAGTCGCAAAGTCAATGATGGTATCTGGTTTGAAATTTTTGACCAAGTAGCTCAGGCCATCTGCAAGTATGAGTCTGCCCTCTGCGTCTGTGTCTATGATTTCTATGGTCTTTCCACTGTAACTTCCAATTACATCTGAAGGGAGAAATGAATGGCTGTCAACAGCATTTTCTACGCATGGCACAATGGCTGTGACTTGTACAGCTAACTTCAGGTCTGCGATAAGCTGCATAGCTCCTAAGACCGCCGCTGCACCACCCATATCACATTTCATGTGTACCATGCCCTGCGTTTTGATGTTGAGACCACCTGTATCAAAGGTCACTCCTTTACCCACCAATCCAATATGTTTGTTGGCTTTTTTAGGCTTGTAGGTCATGATGATAAACTGTGGCTCTCTTATGGATCCTTGGCTTACCGCTAAAAAAGCTTCTAATTTTTCTTTTTGAGCCTTTTTTCGGTCTAGCACTTTTACCGAAAATCCATATTGTTTACCACTGTTTTTGGCCCAATCGGCCAAGTATTCTGGAGTGGCAGTATTTGGAGGCAAATCGACCAGTTTGAATGTTTCAAGCTGGGCGATAGCTATTTTTTGAGCCTTTTCAACATCTTTGCTTACTTGGTTGAGTTTGCTATGTATGTAAAGTTTTAGGTCAGAAAAGTCCTTTTTATCATCTGTTTTGAAATGAGCCAACCGGTATGTGCCTAAGACAAAACCTGAAACTGCGGCTTCTACAAAGGCACTGTCCATTTCTTCATTGAAAAAAATATGGGCTTCGGAGTCAATAAGGCTTTCCTGCTTGGCCGTAATCCTCCTGAAAGCCGTCTTGATCGTTTTGTATTCAGGGTCTTTCCCCAATCCCAATAAAAGAAAGATAGTTTTCTTTTCTGCTGATTCAAATAAAAATGTACTGTCCTTTTTGCCTGAAAAAACCTTCGTTGAGATGTCTCTGGCCTCTACTTCTGCAGGCAGTTTGATGGAATCATCAGTTTCCTTAAAGGGTATGATGACCAACCCGGTTAGTTTTTTTTTCGTAGGATTGACTAAGACTTTCATTGTTTTTTATGTTTTATCGGTAAAAATTGAGTTAAATATCACCCTCTTTGTCTGAAAAAAAGAGCCATTCTATTGCTTTGGGAAATTCATCTGACCAATAGGTTTCGCTGTGTTTTCCTTCCTCATTGATACTGAGTTTTACTTTCATTTTCTCTCTGATACGCTCTCTTTTGAGGAGCCTTTTTTTAAACTTCTTGGTGTGTTTTACCATGGTTTCACTTTCATCACCCCCAGCGTAGAGGTAGATTTTGGTTTCCATCGGTTCGAAAAAATCCAAAAAGGAGAATTTTATTTTGGGAATCACCCATAGGGAAGGGGAGAAGATCATCAATTTTCCATATACCTCGGGGTATATCAATCCTGAGAAAATACTGACCAGGCCTCCCATAGAGCTTCCACCTATGCCGGTAAATTCCCGCTCTGGTTTGGTTCGGAAATTTTTGTCCACAAAAGGTTTCAAAGTGTCAGTGACAAACCTGATATACTTTTTGCCTTGACCTTGTCCCAAGAGTGTTTTTCCAAAGTTATACTCCAAGACCCTTTCTTTTTCTCCGTGTTCAATGGCTATGATGATGATTTTCCCGATACCGTAGTCTGACATTACAGCCAGTTTTTTGTCTATCTGCCAATTACCATAGGGAGCATTTTCATTGAAGAGGTTTTGGGCATCTTGAAGATAAAGAACAGGGTATTGCTCATCTGAGGTTTCGTAATCATGTGGCAAAAGCGCCCAGATTTTTCGGGTCTTGTTCAGTTGAGGGATTTCAAATTCTTCTGAAATCAGATGCACTTTTGGCAATTGGCTGGGTCTATAGGGTAGCCAGTTTTTTCTCCACTTTGGTACATGCTCTTCCTGAATGCCTGATTTAAGATCAGAAAACCTGTTTAGTGTTTTGTTTCCGTACCTGTCTATTTCTACTTCGGACCAATCACCTTTGGTGAATTTGTATACCAATTGTTCAGGGAAGTCAAAATCTTTAGGGAAACTAAAGCGGTAGATCCCTTCTTCTTCTTTCAACAGTTGAAACCGCCTGTCCTGCGTTACCCAGTCGTTGAAATTTCCAGCTAAATATACGGGTCTGTCATCGTCCTCATCTGTCGTGAGTAGGATGCTTAAATTGTCTGTTGACTCTTTTTCTGATTTATCTTCTTCCACTACTGTCTTTTCTTCACTTTCCATCCGGGAGATTCAATTGTTTTACAAAAATATGAGCTATAAAAATAAATGCTTCACTTTTCCAAATGAAGCACTCAAAGTTATTTTTTTCAGAATCTGACTGGAGAAGTTCGGTTCTCTGGCGTTTGAATCATAATGAAAGACTCGCCTTCTTTTGCATGACAAGCATTACAAGCCGAAGTAAACATTTGAAAACCCTTTATGAATTCTTCCTTATTTTCTTTTTTGATGATTTCTTCCATCATAGGCAGGGTCTCTTCCATAAAAGTTTTTGAAGATTCAGCTCTTACGGGCCTTCTTTTTAGCCCATCTTCCATTGCTTCTATGATGTGCTCTACCTGATGGTCAGCATATCCCCAGTTTTCATCCATGCCAGCCCAGTACAATTCGGAGTACCTGTAAGATACTTCTACCATAGTCCTACTGAATCCACCCAACTGATGGGCTACTTCATCGAGTTTTTCTTCAGTGTTGCCTTCCAGCCAACCTTCTGGGCCTACAGCTGTTGTGTTTTCCTGTGGTTGACATGAGTAAATCAAAATTGAGGATAAAAGAATGACTCCTAGTTTTTTCATAAGTTTTGTAAGTTATTAACCAATTGAATAGTGTGTACAGCTGCCACTCCTGCGGTCTCGGATCGTAGTCTGCTTTTCCCAAGTGAGCATGGGTGGAATAGGTGATCAAATGCCAATTGAAGCTCCTGCTGCGAAAAGTCTCCTTCAGGGCCTATCAAAATCAGGTAAGCCCTGTCTTTTTCTATTTTCTCGAAGAGGTGTTGATCATTTTCTTTATCTACATAAGCGATAAAACGCTGGTAATCGTCAAACTTCTTATCCTGAACCAAATCCACCATTGGAGTGACAGGGTTCAATTTTGGAACTCTAGTTTTGAGACTTTGTTTACATGCTGCAATGATCTTTTTCTCCAGCCTGTCCAACTTGAGTTTGCTGCGTTCAGAATATTCAGATTCCATAAAAGTTATCTCATGTACTCCTATTTCTGTAAGTTTTTCCACCATCCACTCCATTCGTTCAGAATTTTTGGTCGGGCTGATGGCAAGGTGGATATAGAAATCATCATCCGGTGTGTAGAGTCTCTGGTCGATCTGAATGCTTGCCTTCCTTGGATTAGGGTCAATGATAGTACATTCAAAAAGACAGCCTTTGCCATCAGTGAAATTTACACGGTCTCCTTGTTGTTTTCGTAAGACCTTAATCAGATGTTTAGATTCTTCCATATCCAAGTGGAATGTGGAATCTTGTATGTTTTGGTGAAAGAAAAGCTGCATAGTATTTTCGTTTCCTTAAAAATAGCACATATCAAAGTTAACAAAAATGATTTAAGTCATAAGACTCTCAGTTTTTTGAAAGGTGGTGAAGCTAAAAAAAGCGTAATCCCTGAGGGACTACGCTTTTCAAAAACCACTAACCTTTATAATCTAATGAATTTTAGGCTTTGGAGATCTCCATATTGACAGATTTTCCTTTGATTGTATTGTTCTTCATGACGCTGATTACGTGATCTGCATCTTTTTGAGGAACATCTACGAAGGAGAAGTTGTCGAAAATGTCGATTCCGCCGATGTTTTTTCCAGGTACTCCAGTTTCTCCGGCAATAGCACCTACGATATCGTTAGGACGAATTCTATCTTTTTTTCCAAGGTTAAGAAAAAGTCTAGCCATTCCAGGCTCTCTTACTCCTTTTTCACGAGTGGATCTTTTTCTATCGCCTCTTTCTCCTCTATCACTACTTCTTTCACCTCTCTCGCTTCTTTCACCTCTACCACTTCTTTCAGAACGGCCACCTCTATCTCGGTCTCTTCCGCCTCTTTCAAAACGGCTGCCTCTATCTCTTTCTCTTCCACCTCTGTCTCTATCTCTGCTGAGATCTAGATCGAAGTTTTGATCCTGCATTTCGGAAACTGCATCTGCCAATTGCATTTTGGTAAGTCCCAGTACTACTTGTTCCATAGTAAGTCCTTCCGCAAGCATTTGACCGATTGTTTCTTCATAGAAACTATTGTCCTCTTCTTTGCTTAAGAATCTATTTACGTCTTTTACCAACTGTTGCTTTTTGAGGTCAATCAAATCAGCTACTGAAGGAGGAGACATTTTGTTGATGCTGGTTTTGATGAACTTCTCTATATCTCTCACCCTGAACATATCTTTTCTGCCAGTGATAAAGTTGATAGCGGTTCCTGATTTCCCAGCTCTACCTGTTCTTCCGATTCTATGTACGTAATTTTCTTCGTCTAATGGAAGGTCAAAATTAAATACTGCCTCTACATTATCCACATCAATACCTCTAGCGGCAACATCTGTTGCTACCAATACAGATACATGTCCTTTACGGAACTTGTTCATTACTTTGGTACGCTGAGCTTGTGACAGGTCACCGTGAAGTGCCTCAGCACTGATGCCTCTGGCTACTAATTCTTCAGTTACCTCATCAGTTACCCTTTTGGTATTACAGAAAACAACGCTTAATGTGTATTGATTGATGTTCATCAACCTACTCATCAATTCCATTTTCAAAGAAGGTTTTACTTCGTAATACTCCTGAGTGATGTTTTCGACAGTAAGTTCTTTTCTTAGTACCCTTACAATTTCAGGATTATCCTGGAATTTTTTGGTCAGGTCTAATATTGGTTTTGGCATTGTCGCTGAGAAGAAAACAGTTTGTCTTTCTTCTGGACAATCGCTAAGGATGTTTTCAATATCCTCTCTGAAACCCATGTCAAGCATTTCGTCTGCCTCATCTAATACGATGATACGAACAAGGTCCAATTTGAGTGTGCCCCTGTCCATGTGATCCATGATCCTTCCAGGAGTTCCCACTACGATTTGCACACCTTTTTTCAAGCTTCTGATCTGACGATCTATCGCTTCACCACCATAAATACAAGTGGAGGATATGCCTCTTTTAAATTTTGACAATTTTACAATTTCACCTTCTACCTGTACAGCCAATTCTCTAGTAGGACAAAGAATCAAGGCTTGTGGCTTGTTGATGTCTGGGTCTACGTTGTCGATGATTGGAATACCAAAGGCAGCTGTCTTACCGGTTCCAGTCTGTGCCTGTCCGATGACATCCTTGCCTTCCAGCATAAAAGGAATAGATTGTGATTGAATAGTTGAAGGTTGGGTATAGCCCATTTCCTCCACTGCCCTTAAGATTTCGCTTGAAATCCCAAGGTCTGAGAATGTTAATTCTTTTTCCATGAAATGTTTCCTTACTTCTTCAAACCATGATTTCCTAGAAGTATCCCAATTCAAGCGACAGTAAGGAAACCCACGGTGTGAAAAATGTTCTTAATTAATTCGGGTACAAAAGTAAGATAAATAATTTTGAATACCAATATAAATCACAAAGTATTTAGAATATTTTGTAGAAAATAACCCGATACAAAGAAAATTATTTTGTCAGATGTATTTTTCTGAAAGCTTATTTACCAAATCAATGTATTCAGATTCAGCTTCTTCTTTGGTTTTTCCTTTTAAGGATAGCCAGGCATTGTATTTGGCTGCAGCGACGAAATCAAATCCAGTAGGTCTTTCTTCTTCGTTGTCGCCGACAGTCGCTTGTTTGTAGTGGCTGTAAATTTTCAATAGCTCATCATTGCTAGGCTTGGATGTGAATTTTTTTGTAAGGGCTACAGCTTCTTCTAAGGTATTTGCTTTCATAGGTAAACTCGTTTTAAATTTTGAGTTTCCAAATATAAAGAAAGTATATTTATGGGATGACTTGTGGATCGAAAATTTCAGGATTGGACTCCTGATTATTTGAGTGGAGGAAAATAAATTGATAGCACAAAAAAAGCCCCTGAGATTCTCAGAGGCTTGTAGTTTTGTGGCATAATTGAGGATTAACCTCTTTTATTCATAGAAACGTAGTCTCTTTCGGTCTCTCCAGTATATACCTGACGAGGTCTACCGATTGGCTCTCCGTTTTCTCTCATTTCTTTCCACTGTGCTATCCAACCTGGAAGTCTACCCATTGCGAATAGAACGGTAAACATATCAGTTGGAATACCTAAAGCTCTGTAGATAATACCTGAGTAGAAATCTACGTTTGGATATAATTTTCTATCAACGAAGTATTGGTCATTTAAGGCTGCATGTTCCAATTCTTTGGCAATTTCCAATACTGGGTCATTTACACCTAATTTAGCCAATACGTCATCCGCTGCCTTTTTGATGATTTTAGCTCTTGGATCAAAGTTTTTGTAAACCCTGTGTCCAAATCCCATCAATCTGAAAGGATCATCTTTGTCTTTGGCTTTATTAAGGAATTTCTTAGTATCACCACCATCGGCTTTTATAGCTTCTAGCATCTCAATCACAGCTTGGTTTGCACCTCCATGAAGTGGTCCCCATAGGGCATTGATACCAGCAGAGATGGAAGCATAGATACTTGCTTGAGAAGAACCTACTACCCTTACTGTAGAAGTAGAGCAATTTTGTTCATGATCAGCATGCAAAATCAGCAATTGATCCAAAGCCTTGGCCACTACTGGGTCAGCGTCATATCTTTCGGCTGGTAGGGCAAACATCATTTTTAAGAAGTTTGAGCAATAGTCTAAACTATTGTCAGGGTAGTTTACGGGGTGCCCTACTTCATTTTTGTATGCCCAGGCTGCAAATGTTGGCATTTTTGCCAATAACCTGATGATGCTCAAATTAACCGCGTCTTCGTTGCGGGTAGGATCAAGTGACTCAGGATAGAATGCAGTAAGAGAGCAGATCAAAGATGACAATACGCCCATAGGGTGCGAATTGGATGGGAAGCCGTCAAGAATTTTCTTGATGTCTTCATGTACCAACGTGTGAGTAGTGATATCTCTTGTGAACTTCTGGTATTCAGCCTGTGTAGGAAGATGTCCATAGATCAATAAAAAAGCAACTTCAAGGAAAGTGGACTTTTCTGCAAGATCTTCAATCCTGTATCCTCGATATCTTAAAATTCCCGTTTCTCCATCTAAAAAAGTAATAGAGCTTGTTGTGGATCCTGTGTTTTTAAAGCCTGGATCAATCGTGATCAGACCTGATTGTCCTCTCAGTTTTCCAATGTCAATTGCTTTTTCATTCTCAGTACCTTCAACAATCGGAAGTTCATATTCCTTTCCTCCGTATGATAACTTAGCTATTTCGGCCATAAGTATATATTATTTATTTTTCAGTTTATTGTTTCAAAATAGTAACTCCATTCAAAGCGCTTAAGTTAATAAAATCAGGTGTTTTTTAAACCATTTATTATTTCAATAACTTAAATAACGGTATAAGTGTATATGTAAAGATAATAGAACAAATGTCCTTGTCTATCAGTCGTTTCACTTTTTGCAGTTTATTACTGCAAATTATTTATGATGACAAAAAAAGATTATCAAAATAATATTCGGAACTAATGTTACGAAGCTACTATATTTTTTTAGCAATAAAAAAGCCCCGAAGGGCATTTTTTTTATTTACAGAAGTGATCGAAAACCTCAACTAAATGGTCGCCGATCATTTGGGCATTTCTGCCTTCTATATGATGTCTCTCTATAAAATGGACTAACTCCCCATCTTTGAACAGCGCCATTGCTGGTGAAGATGGAGGATAGGGCAGGTGATGTTTCCTTACTGTATCAACAGCATCTTTGTCATTACCTGCAAAAACTGTCGCCAATACTGTTGGTTTGGCATCACTTTTTTCCAATGCATACCTAACTCCTGGCCTGGCTGCACCTGCAGCACAACCACACACTGAGTTGATCACTATCAAGGAAGTTCCTTTGTGGTCCTTAAGATGATTCTCCACTTCTTCAGATGTTCTGAATTCCTGGAAACCGGCATTCGTCAATTCTGCACGCATGGGTGCTATCAATTCTTCTGGGTACATATCTGTCTTGATTTATTTTATTTTTAAAGAAAACCTAATTCTAATTTTGCGGCCTCTGACATCATATCTTGAGAATATGGTGGATCAAAGGTGAGTTCTAGTTCCACGTGATTGATTCCTTGAATCTGCTGGATTTTGTCTTTTACCTCGGAAGGTATGAATTCAGCTGATGGACAATTAGGAGAAGTAAGTGTCATCAGAATAAAAACATTATTGACTGGATAGACGCTTATTTCATATATTAATCCAAGTTCATATACGTCAACCGGAATCTCTGGATCATAGACTTGCTTTATGGCATTGACTACTTTTTCTTTCAACTCCTGTTGAGGGATTTCTTTTAATTGCTCAGTGTTTTCCGACATGGTATCAGGCGTTTTGCTTGGCTTGATAAGCCAATGCGTATAGTTTCATTTGTTTGATCATCGCAGCAAGACCATTTGATCTCTGAGATCCAATGATATTGCCCATTCCTATTTTATCTATAAATTGAAGCTGTGCGTCAATTATTTCTTTAGGGCTTCTTTCTGAAAGCACTCTGATCAAAAGACTGATCAGCCCCTTGGTAATATCTGTATTGGAATCTGCCAAGAAATGAATTTTATCATCCTCCATTTTTGCAGTCAACCACACTTTTGATTGACATCCTTTGATGATATTGACATCTACTCTTTCTTTTTCAGGAAAGGAAGGCAGGTTATTTCCCAATTCCATGATGTAAAAGATTGTGGACTCTTTATCGTCTCCCAAAATCTCAAACTCTTCGATTATTTCCTTTTGTACATCCTGGATACTGCTCATTTATTTTTAATTTTTGCAATTCTGGCGATAGATGCCACCATTTGATCTATTTCTGATTTGGTATTATAAACAGAAAACGAAGCACGGACGGTTCCCTCCAGACCAAGTCTCTTCATCAAGGGCTGCGTACAATGATGGCCTGTCCGCACAGCAATGCCATTGGCATCTAGCATCATCCCTACATCAAATGGATGCATTCCATTAATATTGAAGGATATGACGCTGACTTTTTCTTTTGCGGTGCCTACTGGGATAAATCCTTTAATGTCTTTTAAGGCATCGCTGGCATATTCCAACAAATCATCCTCATGCTTTTTGATTTCTTTTTTACCCAAGTCGTCAATGAACTTGATTGCTTTGGAAAAAGCAATCACATCAGCAATATTGGGTGTTCCTGCCTCAAATTTAAAGGGAATTTCATTATAGGTTGTTTTCTCAAAACTCACCTCTTTGATCATTTCTCCTCCCCCTTGATATGGAGGCATACTTTCCAAAATCTCTCTTTTCCCGTACAAAATACCTAGTCCTGTTGGACCGTATAGTTTATGCGCTGAAAAGGCTAAGAAATCACAGTCTAACTCCTGTACATCTACTTCCAAATGGTTGGTAGATTGTGCCCCGTCTAAGAGTACTTTAGCCCCGAATTTATGGGCGAGTTCAATTACACGTTTGACAGGATTGATGGTGCCAAGAGCGTTTGATACATGCACCAAGCTGACCAATTTGGTTTTTGCTGAAAGAAGTTTTTCAAACTCTTCCAAATCAATTTCTCCCGCATCATTGATAGGGATAATTTTCAGGATGGCACCCTTTTCCTCACAAAGCATCTGCCACGGCACTATGTTGGAGTGATGTTCTAGGGTAGAAATGATGATTTCATCACCTTTACCTATAAACTTTCTTCCGAAAGTAGATGCTACCAAGTTGATACTTTCAGTTGTGCCCTTGGTGAAGATGATTTCTTCCTCTTCTTTGGCATTTATGAATTTCTGAATAGCCGATCTCGTGTTTTCATAGTAGCGCGTTGCCCTGTCAGCCAGCGTGTGCGCGCCTCTATGGATATTCGAGTTATCCATTTCATAGTATTGCTGCAGCGCCTCCAATACCTGTTTAGGCTTTTGGGTAGTGGCTGCATTGTCGAAGTACACCAATGGTTTGCCATTCACCTCTTGGTGAAGGACTGGGAATTGATTTCGGATTTCTTCGATATTGATTGGCATAATTAGATATTGCTTCCCAGACGTTCTTTCACCAAGTTGGTGATGTGATTTTTAAATGGCTCGTCTGAAATATGTTCCAAAATTTCTCCTGCAAAGGCAAATAATAATAATCCCTTTGCTTGGTCTTTTGCTATGCCTCTTGCTTGGAGGTAAAATAAGGCTTCTTCGTCCAACTGACCTGTAGTGCATCCGTGAGAACACTTCACATCGTCAGCCCAGATTTCCAATTGTGGTTTGGTATTGATCGTTGCATCTTCTGAGAGGAGGATGTTATTGTTCTGTTGAAAAGCGTTGGTCTTTTGAGCATCCTGCCTTACAAAGATTTTTCCATTGAACACGCCTCTAGAACTGTCTGCCAATATTCCTTTATACAACTCATTGGAATCGGAATTCGGCTTGGTATGGTCTACGTTGGTATGGTTGTCCACATGCGTCTTTCCATTGAGTAGGTACAGACCGTACATGTTGCCTTCTACACCTGAATCCAACAAGTTGAGGCTCAGGTTATTTCTTACCATGTCTCCATTAAGAGAGATAACAGTATGTGAAAAAACCGCATCTCTGTAAATATTCGTTTCAAAATTGCTTACAGAGACCGCTTGTCTGCTTTCATTCTGAAGCTTGGCATAATGCGATTTGGAATTTTGAGCTGCTTTCACTTCTACTACTTGATTGAAGAAATAAGGAGTTTCGTCCAGGGAAATACTGTTTTCCAAGAAGGATGCTTCTGCATTTTCTTCTATTTCTATCAAAACGCGAGTAGGTATTACCTGTCCCTCATTGGTCTGATTGAAGAATAAAAGGTGGATTGGCTTTTCTACTTTCTGGTTTTTCTTTACTTGAATATGAATGCCATCTTCAAATCCAGAAGTGTTGATTGCGGTGAAAACATCCTTTTCATTTTTGGCAATTGTGCCAAATAAGTCTGATGCTGAGGATGAAAGAAGTGTAGCCTCGTATCCCTGTTTGGATAATTTGGATAGTTCCAAATCTACTCTTCCGTTGTTGAATACTAAGAAATCACCTTCATAGCCTTCTGGGAGGGCATCCTGAATATGAGCAGTAGTCAAGGATATATTTTTTGCAGTAGAGAAGTCAGTAATTGACTTTTCCAATTTCCTTTGAATAGCTGTAAATTTATATTCTTCTTCTTTGATCTCGGGAAGTCCTTTTTCCAAAGCCAATGTTTTGGCTTTTTCGCGAATAGCGGGGAAAGAAGTAGTATTTGAAGATTTTAGAAGTGTTTCTAATATATCTGTTATGATAGCTGTTGCCATTACAATTTGAGTTTGATTAAAAGAGGATGGAAATTAAACAGATGCTGCGTCAGCTTCTTCTTTGATCCAGTCGTATCCTTTTTCTTCAAGTTCCAATGCCAAATCCTTTGTTCCTGATTTTACAATCCTTCCGTTGTACAATACATGCACAAAATCAGGCACAATGTAATCCAACAACCTTTGGTAATGGGTTACTACAATAGTGGCAGTTTCCGATGTTTTGAGTTTGTTGACTCCATTTGATACGATTTTCAATGCATCAATATCCAGACCTGAATCAGTTTCATCCAAAATAGAAAGCGTAGGCTCTAACATCGCCATTTGGAAAATCTCGTTTCTTTTCTTCTCTCCACCTGAGAATCCTTCGTTCAAAGATCTGCTCAACAATTTTTGATCAATTTCTACCAGTTTCATTTTTTCTTTCATCACAGAAAGAAATTTTACGGCATCAAGAGGATCTTGGCCTCTGTATTCTCTTACTTGGTTGACAGCAGTCCTAAGAAAATTAGTGGTGCTGACACCTGGGATTTCAACAGGATACTGAAAAGCCAAAAAGACGCCTTCTCTTGCCCTGTCTTCAGGAGCCAGGTCAAGCAAGTCTTTTCCTTTGAAATTTACTTCACCTTCAGTGACTTCATACTCTTCCCTACCTGCCAATACGGAAGCCAAGGTTGATTTTCCGGAGCCATTTGGTCCCATGATGGCATGTATCTCACCGGCTTTTATTTCCAGATTGATTCCTTTCAAAATAGGTGTGCCTTCTATAGATGCGTGTAGATTTTTTATGGTAAGCATATCGTAAATTCTATTGATTCTTATTGTGAATGTTTAATTATCCAACCGAGCCTTCAAGGGTAAGTGCCAGTAGTTTCTGTGCCTCTACAGCAAATTCCATTGGTAGTTGGTTCAATACCTCCTTGGCATAACCGTTGACGATCAATGCGACTGCATCCTCAGAACTGATACCTCTTTGGTTACAGTAGAAGAGTTGGTCTTCTCCGATTTTGGAAGTGGTAGCCTCATGCTCTACCATTGCCGAAGAGTTTTGGATATCGATATATGGGAAAGTATGTGCACCACATTTACTACCCATTAATAAAGAGTCACACTGCGAAAAATTCCGAGCGTTGGTAGCTCTTTTCATCACTTGGACCTGACCTCTGTAGGAATTTTGAGAATGACCCGCTGAAATACCTTTGGATACAATCCTTGATTTGGTGTTTTTACCGATGTGGATCATTTTAGTTCCAGTATCAGCTTGTTGGTAATTATTGGTTACAGCAACTGAATAAAATTCACCTACTGAATTGTCTCCTTTCAATATACAAGAAGGATATTTCCAAGTAACAGCCGAACCGGTTTCTACTTGAGTCCATGAAATCTTGGAGTTGTCACCAGCACATATACCTCTTTTGGTGACAAAGTTGTAAATACCACCTTTACCGTTTTTGTCACCAGGGAACCAGTTTTGAACGGTGGAGTATTTTACTTCTGCATTTTTAGCGGCATAGATTTCTACCACAGCTGCATGAAGTTGGTTTTCGTCTCTTTGAGGTGCTGTACAGCCTTCAAGATAGGATACATAGGAATCATCTTCAGCTACTATCAGGGTTCTTTCGAATTGACCTGTATTTGCTGCATTGATTCTAAAATATGTAGACAGCTCCATAGGGCACCTTACACCTGAGGGAATGTAGCAAAATGATCCATCCGAAAAAACGGCTGAATTCAAGGCTGCATAGTAGTTGTCAGTCATTGGTACTACTGATCCCAAATATTTTTTGATCAATTCAGGGTGTTCTTGTACCGCTTCACTGAAGGAGCAGAAAACTATTCCAAGTTTGGATAGCGTCTCTTTAAAAGTAGTCCCAACAGACACTGAGTCCAAGACTGCATCTACAGCAATCCCCTGTAACCTCTTCTGTTCATTGAGAGAAATTCCCAATCTTTCGTAAATCTGAAGTAACTCAGGATCTATCTCGTCGAGGTTTTTAGGTTTTTTACTCTGCTTTGGCGCGGAATAATACCTCAAAGCTTGAAGATCAATTTTTGGATAAGTGACATTTGCCCATTCAGGCTCTTTCATGTCAAGCCATGCCTTGAAAGCTTTCAATCTCCAATCCAGCAGCCATTGAGGCTCTTCCTTTTTGGCAGAAATCCACCTTATAATATCTTCATTGAGTCCAATAGGAGCTTCGTCAGCTTCATAATTCACTGACCATCCGTGTTCGTACTCCTTTGATGTAAATTCTTCTAAAATCTGATTGTCTTTGCTCATGAGGTGAGTTATTTAGACTAATTATAGTTTGTGATGCGAAGATACAACATAATGGAAAAAATAATTGTTCGATGTGATGCTAAATTATTCCAAATACCTATTGATTTTATCAATAAGTGATTGATAAACAATATGATGAAAAAAAATACGGGAAGATCTTAAAGATTTTCCCGTATTGGTATAGTTATATTTTTTAAAAGAATAATCAGGAAATTTATTTATTTAGATTTAATCTAAATTGTATTTTATACAAAATTACCTGAAAACAGAAAATGATTTAAATCATACTATTTGTCAAAAAACTGAATAGGTCTGTTGATACTTTCTTCCAAAACAATGAGTGTCTCAGTCCTGTCTATTCCTTCTACCCTTTGGATATTATCCAATACTGTTCTTAGGTGATTGGTGTCTTTACAGATTATTTTGGCAAAAATACTGTAGTTCCCTGTGGTGTAATAAGCATTGATTACTTCTGTGATCTGCTTTAGCTTCTCAATTACATTGTCATAAAGAGAGCTTTTTTCAAGATAAATTCCCAAGAATGCCGAGATGTCATATCCCAACTTAGAAAAATCAATGTTCAGTGTAGCACTCTTCACGATTCCCATGTCTTCAAGTTTCCTCATTCGAACGTGAACTGTACCTGAAGAGACGAACACTTTTTTTGCAATTTCTGTGTAAGGTGTCTTGGCATCATCATTTAATAAGGAAATGATCTTTAGGTCTACATTATCAATATCTAAAATTTTGTCCATTTTCAAAGGGTTGTTTTGAATCTATGTTAATAATACTGGCGTTAAATTATGAAATACTTAAAAAATACCAAAATATATTTTTCAATTTGTAAATATCACATGAATCTATTTATTTTGGGACTTAACTTGATCGCTTATATAATATTTTGACTTGTTGTAATATTGAAATATATTTGATTGCATTCAGAGTAAAATATTTAGTATCAAGTAGTTTAAACTAGAAACTTTTAATCTCTAAAGTTATATTTGGGTTTATATTCTGAAAAGAGTCTTGCTTTTGGCAAGACTTTTTTATTTTATATGAATATCCGCTTTCAAACCAGTAGAATCTAATTAATTGAATTAACCTCTGATTTAAAACCAATATCAAAATATCCAATATCTATTAGTATCCTTTTGCCAAAAAAGCCTCATTTAATTGATTAGAGGCATGGTTGCGGATAATCATATTTTCGATTAATAGAGAAGACTGTATTCTGAGAAAATTGCGTGCATTTCAAGCTTCCTATTGATTAGTAAGACCCTCGACATAATCTAGGTGACATTTTTTTTGAGCGGTTAGGAAGAAGGGAATAACTCCTTTACTTTTATTCCAAACCAATCTTTAATAATATGAACAAAATTATACTCTCTTCGCTAGGAGTGTTTCTGCTTGGTTCAGGAATGGCCCTGGCGCAGGAAAAAGTCCTACACGAAAAAAAATGGCCCGAGCAGGATGAAAAGGCCAAATTTTACACCGTGTCCGGTGAAAGACATGGGCAGTCATTCTTCAAAAAGTATGAGTTTCCTGAGGTTGAGTATAAGCCTGGGGACAAACTTACTTTCGATATTTACCATACTCCAGATGTCATGTACCATTGGTACAGGTTATGGGCAGAAAAGTATCCTGAAATCACAGAATTGTATGAAGTCGATAAGTCCTATGAAGGCAGGCCTATTCTACAAATGACCATTACCAATAAAAAGACAGGGAAGCACACAGATAAACCTGCTGCATATTTTGAAGGTGGTAGACATGGCGGTGAAGTCACCGCAAGTGAGGCTGTCCTATGGTTGACCCAGCACTTATTGGAGAATTATGGCAAAGATCCTGAAATCACCAAACTGATAGATACCAAGACCATTTATGTAAGGCCTCAGAATAACCCCGATGGATCTAACATGTACTTGTTTTCAGAACAAAGAAATAGAAGTACTGTGCGACCTTACGATGTAGATGGTGATGGCTTGTTTGACGAAGATCCAGAGGAAGACCTCAATGGTGATGGTGTCATCCATATGATGCGTAAAAAAGCTCTTACTGATGAGGAAAAAGAGGAGGCCAATTACATCCTTGATCCAAGAGATCCAAGTGGAAGGTTGATGAAAAGGGTTTTTGATGGCCAAGGTGAGTACTTAATGTACTCAGAAGGTATCGATAATGATGGAGATGGCAAATTCAATGAAGATGGAATTGGAGGACTTGATTTGCATAGAAATTATCCTGAAAACTGGAGACCTGATAGGAGAGGAGACATGACTGGAAGAGGCTATACTCAGTTTGGTGCCGGGGAATACCCGCTGAGTGAAATTGAGACAAGGTCTACAGTTCTTTGGCTTCTTTCACATCCCAATATTTCTGTGGTAAACTCATTGGATACAAGAGTGCCAATGCATTTGAGGCCACCTTCTACTTCATCTTCTGAAGAGTCGATGTTTGAAAAAGACAGGGAAATATATGAATACTATGACAGTTTGGGGATGACTATTACTGGTTACCCTTGGGCAGGCGATGTTTATGAGACTTATGCCACACGCTGGAAAGTGAACAGGCTGACCGGAGATCCACTGAAGCCTACACCGCTGTTTGGACATGGGCCTGATTTCGGCTATTTCTATTATGGTGCTGTTTGGTACGGTGATGAGCTTTGGAACAATGGAGCGATGAAAGATTATGATGGAGATGGAATTCTTGATGATTATGATGCACTGATGTGGGATGATGAAGAAAATGAGTCTAGGGGATTCAAACCTTGGGAAAAATTCGACCACCCACAATTGGGAGAAGTAGAGATTGGAGGGTTTCATCCTAAGTTCTTTGCGCAAAACGGGCCTCCTTGGCAGTTGGAAGGGTGGATCAAAAAGCAATCGCTCTTTAACCTTGCCATGGCAAAAGATCTTCCTCAGATAGAAATCAATGATGTGCAGGTAAGCAAGTCAGGAGACGAATACGAAATCAAGGTGAAATGGAGCAATTCAGGTAAGCTTCCTGTGGCTTTGGATCAGGCCAAAAGGGTGAAAATCGTTCAGGAAGACCGTTTGATGCTTGAATTTGACAAAGAGCTGATGAAAGGCTTCGAAAATGCAAAAGTTCAGATTACCGGGCCGGAATTATACGATAAGACCATTTATGCCGGATATACAGATGCAGGAGAAAGCAAAGAATCGGTGTTTAAAGTCAAAGTCAATCACAATGAACCTGTAAAAGGTAAAATCAAATTGCTTTCTACCAGGGGTGGTTATGCAGAAAGAGAGATTACTTTGGGTAATTAATAACTAAACCACAAAAGCAAAAGGGTAACCCTCACTGCTTTTGTGGTTTTTATTTTTTTGTTTGAAACAAAAAACTCCCCACTAAAATAATTTTAGCTGTGGCAACGAAATACAATTCTTATTTTTCCGAAAATAGAATGTCCTAATATGAATTTGATAAAAATTAAGCATTTATTAACATTTTTACTTTTCTTCTCCCTCACCCTAGCATTTGCTCAAGAAAAACGGTCTCTTAATCATGGAGACTATGACGGTTGGGAGTCTATCAGTGCAGAAAAAATAGCCAAAAACGGTATATGGCTGGGTTATGAAGTGAATCCACAGGAAGGGGATGGCAGATTAGAACTCGCAGAGACTAAAAAACCCGAAAACAAGATTATCGTGCCGCGTGGAGGGAATTGGGCTTTTTCCCATGATGGTAAATTTGCAGTTGGTAAAATTGTGCCTGAGCGAGATTCTGTCAGGTACTTGAAGTTAACGAAAGCCAAGTCTGATGATATGCCAAAGGACAGCTTGTTCATTTTTAACTTGGATAAGGCTGAGGTCGAAAAATTCGCAAGGATCAAGTCTTACGGACAACCAAAGAAAAAAGGAGATTGGTTGGCCATACATTTTGAAAAAGAAAAGAGGTCAAAACCTGAGATAAAAGATGAAAATGATTCTACTCAAATAGGGTCTGAAAAAATCGAGCCTCCAAGAAACTCAGAGGGAACTAAGTTACTTGTCCGCAATTTTGGAGGGGACAAGAAATTTGAATTTCACAGGGTGATTAACTATGGTTTCTCAGAAAATGGAGATTTCCTCTACTACATAAAAGCAGAAGAGGATACTTTAAAAAATACCGGACTATTTTTATTGAACCTGCAAACCGGGATTTCGAAAATTATAGATGTAAGAAAAACGGAATATATGACCCCGGCATTTTCGGCGAGCAACAAGTATTTGGCATACCTGACTACCGAAGATTCACTCAAATCCAAGACACCTTATTATGATCTCTACCTTTATGATATTGGCAAGGAGTCCAATCAAAAGGTGCTTCAAAAGGATGCTGAGGGTCTAGAAGGTATGATTTCGAAAAATGGAAGGGTATTTTTCTCCAAAGATGAACAAAGGTTGTTTTTTGGTACAGCACCTGATTATAAGTTTTTTGAATATGAGGAGGATACGACAATTCTTGATGAGGATAGGGTCAAGTTGGATATTTGGGGATGGCAGGATGCTGATATTCAGCCAATGCAATTGAGGAATAGGAACAGAGATGAAAAGAAATCTTTTTTGGCAGTTTATGACCTGAGAAATGGCAAAGTTTTGCAATTGGCTGATGAGAAAATCCCTGATGTTAGCGTGGATAAAAACGCAAAGTTCAAGGTAGGTATTGGCGTTGACAATAGCCCTTACCGTAGGAATTACAGTTGGGATATTCAGGTTGGCAAAGATGTGTACATTGTCAATCTTGAAAATGGACATAGGTACCTGATGAAAGAAAACTTGTCCGGCAATCTTTTGCTTTCTCCGGAAGGTAAATTTGTGTATTGGTATTCTTATCAAGACAGTTCTTGGATTTCTTTTGACTTGGCCAATAGGGCTTTTGTTAATATGACAAAAAGCATTGGGGTCAATTTCTACGATGAACAGCATGATTCTCCGGCGATGCCTTCAAGCTATGGCTCAGCGGGATGGCTCAAGGGCGATGCCTCATTTTTGGTATACGATCAATATGATGTGTGGAAAGTGGACCCATCTGGTAATGCAGCGCCGGTTAACCTTACTGCCGGAGAGGGAAGAAACAGGAAAATAGTCTTCAGGAGGCAAAAGTTGGATGTTGAGGAAGAGTCGATTGATCCAAGCAAACCTTTTTTCTTGACAGGTTTCCATGAGTTAGATAAAAGGGATGGTTATTTTACAGCGAATTATCAGCAAGCTTCAGAGCCAAATGAGCTTGTCTTTAGCGATCACAGGTACTTCGGTTTTGCAAAAGCCAAAGACTCAGATAATGTCATTTTGAGAAGGTCTACCTACAAGGATAATCCTGATATTTATGTAAGTGATCTCACACTGAAGGGACTTTCAAGAGTGTCTTCAATCAACCCACAGCAATCGCAGGTGAAATGGGGATCTGTGGAATTAGTAAGTTTTATGGCCAATGATGGTACACCTCTCCAGGGACTTTTGTTCAAGCCTGAAAACTTCGATGAGCGACGCAAATATCCGATGATGACGTACTTTTATGAGCGAAATTCAGATGGTCTGCATAGTTATAGAGCGCCGGTACCTAGCGCTTCTATCATCAATATTCCGTTTTTTGTGAGCAACGACTACTTGGTTTTTGTACCGGATATCAAATATGAGCTGGGTCTACCGGGACCAAGTGCATTCAATTGCATTATTCCGGGTGTGCAGAATATAGTTAGTAGAGGCTATGTGGATGCCAAAAATATGGCCATACAAGGACAAAGCTGGGGAGGATATCAAGTCGCACACCTGATCACCCGTACCAATATGTTTAAGGCAGCTGGGGCTGGTGCTCCTGTGGTTAATATGACATCCGCCTATGGCGGGATCCGATGGGGTACCGGGATGAGCAGGATGTTCCAATACGAACAGACACAGTCTAGAATTGGTGGCACGCTGTGGGAAAAACCAATGTATTACCTACAGAATTCACCGCTTTTCTATATGGACAGGGTAGAAACCCCCGTTCTGATCATGCACAATGATGCAGATGGAGCTGTGCCTTGGTATCAAGGTATTGAGATGTTTATGGCTTTGAAAAGGCTAAACAAACCAGCTTGGCTGTTGCAATATAATGATGAGGACCATAATCTCAGGTTGAGGAAAAATAGAAAAGACCTGTCAATCAGGCTTTCCCAATTCTTTGACTATTATCTGAAAGGTGCTCCGGCCCCTCTTTGGATGACAGAAGGATTGCCGGCAGTAGAAAAAGGCAGAACACTTAAATATGAGCTTTCTGAGGAGGAATTGGATTGGTAATAATTTTCAGCTTTTCCAGAATTCTCTATTCATAGTCACGATATGCGCTACAGAAATCCCCTGTGGACATACTTTCTCACAGGCTCCTGTAAATGTGCAGGAGCCAAAACCTTCTTCGTCCATTTGGGCGACCATTTGCTGAACTCTTGTTTTACTTTCCAATTTCCCCTGTGGCAACATCGATAGATGGCTGATTTTTGCACCGGTAAAGAGTGCAGCACTGGCATTTTTGCAGACAGCCACACAAGCACCGCAGCCTATACATGCGGCGGCATCAAATGCAGCTTCTGCAGTTTCATGACCTATAAGGATACTATTGGCCTCCGGAGCTTGGCCTGTATTTACTCCAATAAAACCACCCTTGGAAATGATTCTGTCCAATGCTGTCCGGTCTATGCAAAGGTCTTTTTTGATAGGAAATGCTGCGGCCCTGAAGGGTTCTAAGTGAATCTCGTCACCATCACGGAAACTCCTTAGGTGAGTTTGGCAGGTAGTTGCTCTTTTTTCAGGGCTCTGTACATGACCGTTGATGGCAATGCCACACTGACCACAAATTCCCTCTCTGCAGTCTGACTCAAAAGCAACAGGATCCTTACCTTCTTTGATGAGTTTTTCATTTAGAAAATCCAGCATTTCGGGAACAGACATGTTTTCGTCCAGTCCTTCCAATGCATACTTTTCAAATCCCCCCTTCGCTTTGGCACTTGCCTGTCTCCAAACTTGTAATGTCAGTTTCATATTATTTATAACTCCTTTCACTCACTTTAATATATTCAAACTCTAATTGTTCTTTGTGCAACTTAAACACGTTCTTTTCTATTGATTCCCAAACGGATACATACTGATATTCTTCGTCATTTCTTTTGGCTTCACCTTCTGTGGTTTGATACTCTTTTCTGAAATGTGCACCACATGATTCTTCCCTCTGCAAGGCATCTTCCACTATCAAGAGTGCCAGTTCCAGGTAATCTTCTACACGTGCGGCTTTTTCCAATTCAAAGTTGATTTGCTGTCCTTCCGGTACCAATAGGTCTTTGTAGAAACTTTTTTGCAAAGCAAGAATCTGCGATTTGGCTTCTAGCAAGATTGGTTTTTCACGGATCAGTCCACATTTGGTATAGAGTAAGATACCCAATTCCTTATGGAATTCTTCTGCGGTTTTGTTTCCTTTGATTGCCAGTAATTTTGCAAGCCTGTTTTCGGTTTCCTTTTTCAGATTTGAGACAATGGCTTGATCAATTTTCACATTTGGAGTTTCACCTGCCAGATAGTTCATAATGGTATGTGTAGAAATAAAATAACCGTCTACACAAGCCTGAAGTAGTGAGTTTGCTCCGAGTCTATTGGCTCCATGGTCTGCAAAATTGGCTTCTCCCAGCACAAATAATCCTTGGACATTGCTCATCAACTCATAATCGACCCAAAGCCCACCCATGGAAAAGTGAGCTGCTGGAGAAATCAGCATGGGTTGTTCATATGCATTCATGCCGGTGATTTTTTTGTACATGTCAAATAGGTTGCCGTATCTTTTTTCAATCGCGGCTTTTCCGTCTCTGGCAATGGCATCTTTGAAGTCCAGGTAAACGGCATTTTTCATCGGTCCGACACCGTGATTGCTATCGATTTGTTCTTTGGCAGCTCTTGAGGAAATATCTCTTGGCGCTAAGTTGCCATACGAAGGATATTTCCTCTCCAAATAATAATCCCTTTCCTCTTCGGGGATATCTTTTGGAGCTCTCGGATCATGCTCTTTTTTGGGTACCCATATCCTGCCATCGTTTCTGAGGGATTCTGACATCAGCGTGAGTTTGGATTGATAGTCGCCCATTTGAGGGAGAGAAGTTGGATGGAATTGTGTCCAACTGGGTGCTGCGAAATGTGCGCCTCTTTTGTGTGCTCTCCAGATTGCGGAAGCATTGCAGTTCATGGCCAAGGTGGATAAATAGTAGATTTTGCCATATCCTCCTGTCGCCAAAACGACAGCATCTGCTTCCTGAATACTGATTTCGCCTGTGTCTAGGTTACGGGCTACAATGCCTTTAGCTTTATTTTCCACTACCACGAGATCCATCATTTCGTACCTGGTGTGGAGGGAAACGTTTCCAACAGCAGATTGCCTTATCAATGCCTGATATGCTCCTTGCAATAATTGCTGACCAGTCTGTCCCCTTGCATAAAAAGTCCGGCTTACCTGCACACCACCAAATGAGCGATTGCTGAGGTAGCCACTGTATTCTCTGGCAAATGGTACGCCCTGAGCTACAGCTTGGTCTATCAAGGCCAGCGAACACTCCGCCATTCGATATACGTTGGCTTCCCTTGACCTGAAGTCACCGCCTTTGACCGTGTCATAAAACATTCTCCAAATGCTGTCTCCATCATTTTTGTAATCTTTGGCTGCATTGATTCCACCTTGAGCAGCTACGCTGTGCGCCCTTCTAGGGGACTCATGAAAGGTGAAGACATCTACCTGAAAACCCAGCTCAGAAAGACTTGCCGCACATGAGGAGCCAGCGAGACCAGTGCCTACCACTATGACTTTATATTTTCTTCTGTTAGCAGGATTGATCAGTTTGGAGGTAGCCTTATATTGGGTCCATTTTTCCTGAATAGGCCCATTTGGAATTTTAGTAGCAATCATCCCTGAATATACTCAAGGTTGGGTGAATGCGCGAGCCGATGGGCCTAAAAAATCTTTTTTTTAATCAATTACTCAACATTGATGTAAGGTGTCGTGATTTTCTGTATTTCCGATGGCATACAAAAATTATGGTAAAACATACCCTTGATTTGTGACGGAGTTGATACTGATTGACACTGATTTGAGTTTTCTTCAAAAGATCAGCTTAAATGCTTTTTGGCGGAATAGCATATGCTCACAGTCGATTTTTATCAATCCTGATCAAATGTCCATGTTCCTCGATGAGTTATACGTCTTGGCTGAGATTTCTCTGATCGTAAGGTCCAGCTCTTTACAGGAATTGACTATTTCACGAAGGATATCCAAGGTGTTCATTTCATCAAAATCAGGTTCCTCAAGGAGCATCACCAAACCCATGATTCTGGCGACAGGAGCCCGCACTATATGCGACTGAATGAAGCCGATTTCTTTCAAGGCTTTGTTTTGATCTTCTATTGTGTTGATGTATTTCCTGATTTCCATCATATCATTGGCAAATACAGCCACTCCAAGGACCTTTTCCCTCATCTTGATAGGGTTCATGGTGATGTCAAAATTGTAGTTTTTTTCTGCAGACATTTCTGTGAATTTGATACTTTTTCCTTGGAGAGCTTGATCGTATCTTTTCTGCCAGACTGCTTTCTGTATTTCAGGAAGGAGGTCAATGATGTTTTTGCCGTCGTTTAGCTTTGAGCCATACATCATTCTGATTTGTTCTTTGGATACTTTATTGCTGAAATTCAATGAAAGTTTCTTGTCTACGGCCCATATACCTTCGCTAGAACTGTCAATGATGGCTTTTAGATTGGCCTGACTTTCTTCAATTTTAAGCCTTGTCTTTTTGAGTTCGGTGATGTCTGTAAAAGAATTGAGCACCCTGAAAGGCTTCTTTTCATTGTTTCTAAATTCGGGTTCTGAATCAATGATGATCCATTTAGGTATGTTTTTGCCGGGGTGAAAAACCCCCATAATTTGATTCTTGACCGGTTTTCCAGTTTTAAGAGCAACCATAGCTGGATGGAGCTCTCCCGGAAATGGGCTGCCATCTTCCAGTATAGCTCTCCACCTTGGGTCCATGGAAGTTCTCCCGACAATTTCATCCATACTCAGTCCTAATATCTTTGAGGCAGCATTATTGGCTTTGATAATATGTCCTTCCTTAGCTTGATAGACTATGCCTTGAGCCATTACATCAAACAGTTTTTTGTACTCCATATCACTTGCCTCTTTGGATAATTGGGCTTCTTTTTTCTCTGTAATATCCTGAAAAGTCCCATAAATCCTCATGCAGGTGTTGTTTTCATATTCTGCCTGCCCCAATACCCGCACCCATTTTTTATTACCTTTTGCTGTATTGATTTCAAATTCATCGTCAAAAGGTCTGCCCGAAGAAATGGCATATTGGAGCAATTCATTGATTTTCTCCTGTGAATTTTTAGTGAAATACAAGGAAAATGCATCCTCTATGGTCGGGGTAAAATCCTCTTCTAATTCATGGATTGCTTTGGTAGTTTTTGACCATTCTATCGTTTTGTCTATTAAATTAAATCCCCAAGCACCGATTTGGGCAAGACTTGATGAAATCTCCAATAGTTCTCTGGTTTTCCTCAGTTCTCTTTCCGCTATAGCTTTTTGGGTGATATTCCGAACCAAAGAAATCACCTTATCATTTCCGAAAAGGGAGATTCTGATCTCGTATTCTTGAAGACCTTTCTGTGTTTCTAAAGTGTAATGCAATGGCTGAGGTTCAATGCCATTTGCAATCTTTTCAATAGCATCAAAAAAATACATCACTCGAGCTTCGTTCTGAATTTCTATGATATTTCGTCCTAGAAATTCACTTGGATTTAACATGAGATCATCTTCATTACCTCCCAGTACTTCCAAATAATTACCTTCTTTATCTTGGATAAAGATCAAATCCGGAATGGATGTTAAAATGGAGTTTCGGAATTTAAGTCCAGATGTGAGGATTGCATTTTTTGCCTTTTTTTTCACAATATCATGCCTCAAATTCAGGGTGTTCCCAAGTTGTTGGGCAAGGAGTATCAGTGCATTTTTTGTTTGGTCATTGAACTTGGGATTTTCTTTGAAAAGGAGCGATATGGCACCGAGATTAATCCCTTTGTTGCTTGGAATAGGGATACAGCAGCAATAGTTTAGAGATGGGTTTTCCTGTAAAAGGGCATTTTTTGAAAATTTTTTGTTTTGCCGAATTGATTCAGCTTCATAGAAAAATTCTTTTGCCTGAACAGCCAATGTGCAAATTGAATGTTCTACTGGGATTTTTTGGATTTTTGTACCCAGGGAAGCTTTGAGGACTGATGATTCCCCACAAATGACAGAAATATAAGCTGTGCCGCATTGGCTAAGGGCAGCCGCAATATTTAATATTTCTGTAAAATCTTTATCTTTCTTCTCACTGAGGAGATCGATACTTCTGAGGAAATTTTCTCTCAGGCTTTGTTCTGTTATATCGCTATTTTTTTCCACAAGTTCCTTTTGTCACATAGCTATGAATTTAATGGCGCTTATGCGCCGAGTTATTTTTTTACTCGCATCACTAAATTGTAAGTCAAATGCTTTTAATTAAAAAAAATCGGTTAAATTTTAAGTATAACTGTAAAATAAGACTAAAGTTCATGAAATAAAATAGATGTGCTAAACTATCATATTTATTCTTTGATTTTTTTGATCAAGTCCCCCTTTCCAGGAAAGTTCTTGGTACTTTAGAATTATAAATCTGGTTTCATATTCAAGATTAATTGTTTAGCTAGTTGTGACATTTTGCATTTCATTATGATTCAATGAAAGTATTAGGTTCCACACTTATGTATTAATGTGTAAAAAAACTTAGTCAATTCTACCAAAACATTATATTTGAAAATAATTCTGTTCGAAAAGAGATTCTTTCGAACCAAATTCATTCCTATCTCAAACCATACACAATAATCCAAACCTATGTTATTAGAACCTTTAGACCTCATTGTTTTTATCGGGTATTGTTGCCTGATAGTGGGCATGGGGCTTTTTGTTTCCAGAGAAAAAAAAGGCCATGTCAAAAATTCACAGGATTACTTTCTTGCATCAAAAGCCCTGCCTTGGTGGGCCGTTGGGGCCAGTTTGATTGCATCAAACATATCTGCCGAGCAATTTATCGGCATGTCAGGATCAGGTTTTGCACTTGGTCTGGCAATTTCTACCTATGAATGGATGGCTGCGATTACCTTATTGGTTGTGGCTATTTTCTTTTTGCCGGTTTATATCAAAAAAGGGATATACACCATGCCCGGTTTCCTTCTGGATAGGTATGATGCCAGGGTAAGAACTACCATGGCTATTTTCTGGCTATTGCTCTATGTATTCGTCAACCTTACCTCAGTATTGTATCTGGGAGCTTTGAGTTTGAATACCATATTGGATATCCCATTGGGGTATGGTATCGCTGGATTGGCGGTTTTTGCAATGATTTATTCCATATATGGAGGCTTGAAGGCTGTAGCCTGGACGGATGTAGTACAAGTGTTTTTCTTGGTTTTGGGTGGTCTTGCAACTACCTATATTGCCCTACAGATGGTAGGTGAGGGCAGTGCCTGGGAAGGTCTCGGATTGTTGAGACAAGAGGTGCCCGGACACTTCTCCATGATATTGGAGCGTGGAGAAATGATGATTCCTGATGGAAAAGGGGGTACTTACGATGCCTATCAAGATCTTCCTGGTATATCAGTACTGGTAGGCGGTATGTGGATTACCAACCTTAGCTACTGGGGATTTAACCAATACATTACCCAAAGGGCATTGGCAGCCAAGAGTTTGGACGAAGCCCAGAAAGGGATGATTTTCGCAGGTTTCCTGAAGTTGTTGATGCCATTGATCGTGGTGATTCCTGGAATTGCTGCCTTGGTAATCGTCAAAAATGGCATTGATACAGGTTTTATACAGTCTATGCAAGATCCTGTTACCGGTATTATCAAATCAGATAGGGCTTATCCTACCTTGCTTCAGTTGCTGCCTGTCGGTCTCAAAGGTTTGGCTTTTGCAGCCTTGACAGCCGCCATTGTTTCCTCACTTGCGTCAATGGCCAACAGTACCTCGACTATTTTTACCATGGATATTTACAAAAAATATATAGGTCAAGATGCTTCTGAGACCAAACAAGTAACCGTAGGCAGGATCACCGCTGTTGTAGCTTTTGTGATTGCAGCCATAGTTGCCCCGGCTTTGGGACAATTGGATCAGGCATTTCAGTTTATTCAGGAATATACAGGCTTCATTAGCCCGGGAGTTTTTGCGATTTTCTTCTTTGGTGTGTTCTGGAAAAAAACCACTTCCAATGCAGCCTTAACGGGTGCTGCGATCAGTATTCCACTTTCAGTAGTATTGAAATGGTTGGTGCCTGGATTGCCTTTCCTAGACAGAATGGGTATTGTATTCTTGGTTATTGCGGCCTTGATGATCCTGATCAGCCTTTATGAAGGAAAAGGAAAAGACCATCCAAATAGCATCGAAATCAATAGTGAGCTGTTTAAAACCAGCGCTGCTTTCAAAATCGGTGCGTTTTTGATTGTAGGCATCACGTCTGCATTATATATAATTTTCTGGTAAAATGAGAAGACTCTTAATTGGATATGACATTGGTAGTTCGTCAGTAAAAGCTACCCTATTGGATGCAGATACAGGGAAAGTAGTAGCCTCAGAAGGCCTCCCTAAAGTAGAAATGCCAATCAATGCTCCACAAAAGGACTGGGCTGAACAGGATCCTGATATGTGGTGGAAATATATTGTAGACACCACCAAAGCCATTGTTGCAGGTGCTGATGTCAAAAAAGGAGAACTTAAAGCGATAGGGATTTCCTATCAGATGCATGGCCTTGTCTGTGTAGATAAAAATAAGGAAGTCATCAGACCTGCTATCATCTGGTGCGATAGTAGGGCTGTGGGAATAGGTAATAAGGCCTTCAAAGAATTGGGGGAAGAATATTGTCTTCCAAACCTCTTGAACTCCCCGGGGAATTTTACAGCTTCCAAATTGAAGTGGGTCAAGGAAAATGAACCCGATCTATATGCCAAAATCCATAAAATCATGCTTCCTGGTGATTACGTTGCCATGAAGCTGAGTGGTGAGATCAAGACGTCAGAAACAGGACTCTCAGAAGGTATTTTTTGGGATTTCAAAGAGAATGGCCTCTCCGAAAAACTCCTAGGAAATTATGGTATTGATAAGGGCTTGATTGCTGATGTGGTACCTTCTTTCTCTGAACAAGGAAAAGTTACTCCAGAGGCGGCCTCGGTTTTGGGGATTGAAGCGGGTATTCCGATTACATATAGGGCAGGAGATCAGCCCAACAATGCTTTTTCCCTCAATGTCTTGAAGGAAGGTGAGTTGGCAACCACTGCGGGTACTTCGGGAACGGTGTATGGAGTCAGTACCAAGCCAGTATACGATCCACAATCGAGGGTCAACACTTTTGTCCATGTCAATCATTCTCAAAATGATCCACATTATGGGGTTTTGCTGTGCATCAATGGTACGGGAATATTGAATTCTTGGGTAAAAAGATTGCTTGGAGGGGAGGCAGTTTCTTATCCTCAGATGAATGACTTGGCGGCAGAAACCAAAATCGGAGCTGAAGGCCTTTCTTTTATTCCATTTGGAAATGGGGTAGAGCGTATCATGCAAAACAAAGCTGTGGGAGCGCATATGATGGGACTGAACTTGTTGCAACATGACCGTAGACACGTACTGCGCGCGGTGCAGGAAGGGATAGTGTCTTCTTTGAAGTATGGTTTTGACATCATGAAGGATATGGGGCTTAACCTGAACACAGTGAAGGCGGGAAAAGCCAATATGTTTTTGAGTCCACTATTCAGAGAGGCATTTGTCAATATGAATGAGATAGTCTTGGAATTGTATGATACTGATGGTGCGCAGGGAGCTGCGAGAGGTGCAGGAATTGGTGCCGGTATCTATGCCAATGCCGACGAAGCATTTTCAGGTTTGGAAAAACTTGCCTCCTTTGAGCCAGAAACTTCTAAAATTGAAGCATATAAAGAGGTGTATGGCAATTGGCATAAAGCCTTAGAAAAAGTCGTGTAAGCTGATTTATTTCAAATAAAAAGCCTGTGATTCTTTTATGAATTACAGGCTTTTTTCTTTTCAAAGATGAATTACCTTGGAGGTCCGGCCAGATCTTCCTCTCGGCCAAACCAAACTGTCGCATACCGGCCTTTTATGCCGATTCCTATAGCTTTCCACTGAGTGGACCACGGACCAGCATTGCGGATCACGGCATCATGACCGGGGCTGTTTTTCCAGCTACTCAATGCGCCCGGTGGATTGATATTTACAGTGCTGTAAGAAGCGATTTCAAAGCCATTACCAGTATAATCGGTGAGTTCTCTTGGTTTGTTCCACATGCACGCAGCTTGGGCGTGGTCAGCGGTATAGCAGCAGGGGGTCCAGTCCCCAAATTCCGACCAACTGTGGCTATTGCAGGAGTCGGTCATGGGATTATTTTCATGTAAATCATGAGCATGCATTTGAGCGACGAGACTTAACGACGATGATAAGGGAATGTCACTCAAGCCAAATTCAGCCCTGTAGCTCATGAGGAGGGTGTAGAGTTCCATTTCAGCAGCTGAGAGAGTCACAGCGTCATCATCAATTTCCGGTTTAGGATCACAGCCCTGTAGCATGGGTATGATTGCCACAAGCATTAGGGCAAAAGCTACTTTAAAACAACTATTTTTCATTGTCAAATCACTTAGGTGGAGGTGCTTATGTCTTTATAGGCAATGGGGTTCACTTGGCATGAAGGGTGAATATAGTTCAATTATTCAAGTGTTTATTTCTTTATTTTTAAAAATTGTATTTTAAGAATTTATGGTCAGGCTATTTAAAAACTATGGATATGATTCTAGGTTTGTAGAAGTTTTGCTATGCAATAAAAAAAGCCTGCTTTCGAGCAGGCTTTTAAGAATTTTAAAAAGAAGGGAAATCTTATTTTGGCAACAACACAGCATCTATAATGTGTACTACACCATTGCTTCCTTCAATATCAGCACCTGTCACAACAGCATCATTGATATAGACTTTACCATCCTTAATGGATACAGTAAGTTCTTGACCCTGAAGCGTGGTGACTACTTGACCATCAGATAAATCAGCCGCCATTATATTCCCTGACACTACATGGTAGGTCAGTACAGAAGTCAATTGATCTTTGTTTTCCGGTTCTAACAAACTATCAACAGTACCCTCTGGCAAGGCAGCAAAAGCTTCGTTTGTAGGCGCGAATACAGTGAATGGACCGTCTCCATTCAATGTCTCAATAAGATCAGCTGCCGATACAGCTGCTACTAGTGTAGTGTGATCTGGGGAACCTCCTGCGATTTCAACAACCGTTGGTGCAGTTTCCTCTACTACTACCTTGTCCAATACCTCAGTTTCTGTTTCTGTTTCAGTTGTTTTGGTATTGCAGCTCATGGCCAACAATGTTGCGCTACATGCAAGGGCAAGGGATAAAATTTTTAAAGTTTTCATTATGTATCTCGTTTTATGGTTTAACAGATACCCAACATCATTTGACCTAATAAGTTTAAATCAATTAGAGAAAATTGATGAAGGGTAAACAGAGAATATACTAAATTTTTTCCTGAATTTATAATCGTGAACTGTTCCTTGTGGTCAACTAAAAAGATTTTGTGGCTCTCCTTACTTTTTAACTGTCTATTATTTTATCTGCTCCATTTGCTATAAGGGCTTATATTAATTTGCTTATGAAATTTTGATTAGAGAAAATATCTAAAGAAAATATCTAAGTTGTTGCTGGGAAGAAGTGGAGATTGGTCATAGGCTGCACCAATTGATAAACCACGGTAAAGTCTTCCTTCCAAGGTTAAAATACTCCTCAATTCATTTACCCTGAGTAAGTATGAGAAATTTACTTTTCTTTCAAAACTTAGAAAAAGTCCAGCATCTATTTCTGTCTTCAGTTCAGTATACAGTAGAACATATGGAGCCACCACAAACTTTTCATTGATTGTAAAATCATAAGATGTATTCACCACAAAAGCTCGCTGCGTGGTGATTATTCCTTCTTCATCTATTTCTTGGGAAATACCAATTGTATTCCTAACGGATGCACCAAGTTTAAATGCCTTCAATTGAAATTGAGCTCCTACATCAATGTCAGGCGAAAGTCGAAATGAACGTCCTGTTTCATTATTTGGTAATTGGTAATTTGACCAATTAATTAAATCCGAATGCAAGGTAAATCTACCACCTAATGTCAAGTTGCTATTTTCCCCAAGCTTAATAATTCTCCCATATCCTCCATGTAAAGAATTCCGGCTGAAAAACGAGTATTTGTCGTTCATATACCCTATGGTGAAGTATGAGTTCTTTGTATCATTCATGCTGAGGTAATCGGCATAAAATGTTGGGCTTTTTTCCCAAATACCTTCATTTTCAGGAATGAATTTAGTCCGGCTATAAAGCAAAAGCCTTTGACTATCATCTCCCATTTCAGGAAGAGATGCAGGGTTGTATAAGAGCATGTCCTGAAAGTATGCACTTGGCCGCATGTTGTACTGTGCCATAGAAAGAGCTGGTATTATGGCGAAAAAGGATAATATTAAAAGTTTTTTCATGTTTTTAATATTTTATGAGAATGTCTTGCTATGGATTTTGTAAGAAACTTAAATATGCTTTAATGGAGCTATCAAAGCATGTTTTTGTGTTCCGTGTGCACTGTGCAATAATTATTTTAGCAAGTTGAATTCGTTTGTGGTATTAAGGATGAAATTTCCTAACTCTGAAGTATGTCCTCCACCCGGATAAGTATAAAATTCTACTTCTCCACCAGCCTCTAGGATACCATTTCTAGCATCTTCGGAATTATAGTAAGGAACAATTTGATCATCATCTCCATGGTGCAAAATTACTTTGCCAACAGGTCTCCAGCCTTCATGATTGGAATTTCGCCTCAAAACGGTTTGGTAAGCGGAATCATTTCCGTTTAAGACATTGGTTCTAAAATGTGACTTAAAAACCAGGGCAGGATCTGAAGAAGGAGTGAGAATGGAGGACATCTGATCAAATACAGGGTAATTGTAAAGTTGATCAGTAGGCCGTTTTAGTTCCGAAAATTTATTGATAGAGTAAACAGCCCAAGAGAAAATGGGCATGATCAAAACTTCCTCCCCAGCTCTGCCCATCTTGTCATTATGAAATCGTTCAAAATTATGGGGCCCCGCCAAATGAGAGCTTCCCAAAACATTAAACTCTGCAGGGTATTGCTCTTGAACAAACCTATGTGTTGATAAACTTGCTGCCCCGCCTTGAGACCAGCCGGCAAGAAAGAGCCTATTGTCGTAAATCATATCTGTTTTGTTCAAAATAAACTCTTTCGCAGCTAACAGCCCGTCCATATTGGAAACAAACATTTCTTCCATATACATGTAAGGGTGATCGGTCCCAATGGTGATTCCATAACCAATATAGTCTGGCATAAAAACCACGAAACCGGCAGAAGCCCATCCAAGACCCATATTTCTTACATCCCTGTTTTTATCAATTTCTCCTTTATAATTGGAGGGAGAAATATCATTGGCTCCCAAAATTTCAGAAGGCAATTCGGTACCATGTGTATACATTAATAGATTTGCAATTTCGACTCCTTTAGGCACAATGATCAAACCTCTGCTATCGATTGGTTTTCCCATATATTGAGTTCTGTAGGTTAGTGCGAAAAAGTCAACATCGTATTTTGCAAGTGTGCTTCCATCCAGTTCATTCATTCTAGATACAACTTCATCTTTGTTTAGGCTTCCCCTCTCTAAAATCTCCACTATGCCCCCACGGTCTTCAGGAGCTAAGATAGCTTCTTCACTTGTGCAACTATATACAACTATTAATATTAATAATCCTATAAAACCTACTGGTATGCCTCGGAATAACATTTAACGTATTTTAGAATCAACATTAAATTAATTAATTCAAAAATATAATAAATAAATCATTGAATAACAAAAATATGAGTTGATAATCAGTGAGATCGGTGGAAAATACTGCTTGGTTTTTTGCAAAAAACCAAGCAGTAAACAATGTATTGATAAAATTAGGGACTATAATTTCTAGGCAATTGAACAGTTTTTTTTAAAAAGTTAAATGGATGTGCACGACACCTTTGATCTCATTCTAAGAATAGCTTGTCCGTGGCAGATGCAATTTCATAGAATAGATGAAATCGGTAAAATTGCCATTGAATACAGATGTAGTTTTGGATATGTATAAAAATAATCCGTTTTATCAGTTAAACAGCATTTCAGCAAACTTTAAATTCAACATATTTTTTTTCTCCCTAAGCCAAGCCTTTCATTACTTTTCCTACCTCCTCCACATCATACTTTGGCGTACCTCCTTTTTTGGTAGCTACAAAAGCACCAAGGGCACAGGCAAAGTCCAGGATTTCCTGGTTGTTTTTGCCATCCAAGTATGACTTGACAAATCCGCTGAGAAAGGCATCTCCGGCTCCTACAGTGTCCTCTACCTGTACTTTGTAGCCTGGATGTTTGAAAATTTTGCCATTTTTATAAATCATGGCTCCCTTACTTCCCAAAGTGACGCAGACCATCTGAATGGGGAAATGCAAGGAGAGGTAGCTGCTTACCGCCTCGGCAATCATAATCATATCCGAGCGGTCCTCTGGCAAAGCCATATGGAAATAATCCGCCACAAGCAGCAATTCGTCTTCGTTGATTTTTAGGATATCGGTATAGCCAAGGATGATCTCAATTTGCTCAAAATCAAAATAGGGGGCTCTTAAGTTGATGTCAAAGATCTTAAGTACAGGACTATGGATCAGGTGGTAGAGGGTGTCCCAACTCGCTTGATTCCGTACCCCCAAACTCCCAAAAATAAACGCATCCGCTTGATTGACTGTCAAAGAATTGGAATCCGTCAAGGCCACATAATCCCATGCCGCGGGGGAATTGATGGTGTACTTGATATTTTCAGGATCTTTATTGTCCACAGTCACCGTACCGGTAGGATGGGTTTCATCCAATTGGATTTCACTGGTATTGAGCCCATATCCTTTTACAAAGTCCAATAACTTATCTCCATATGTATCCTTCCCCAATCGGGAAATCATGTTGACATCCAAACCCAGTTGCATAAGGTGCAAGGCCACATTCATAGGTGCTCCTCCTGGTATTTCATGGTCTGGGAAACAATCCCAGAGCATTTCTCCAAAACATACGACTTTCTTAGACATGTTCTTTCTGTAGTTCTTTTTGAATTTCTTCCAAGGATTTTCCTTTGGTTTCCGGCATCTTGAATGCTACCCATAGCAATTGCAAAACCATCATCAGCGCAAAGAAGGCGAAGATATTTCCTGCACCAAAACTGTTGGCAAAGAAGGGAAACAAATTGGCGATCAAGGCAGCGAATATCCAATGGGTGAAAGAACCCAAGGATTGACCAAAAGCACGAAGTTCGTTGGGGAAAATTTCTGAAATAAACACCCAAATGACTGAGCCTTGGCCTATGGCATGCGAGGCAATAAAGACAAACACAAAATATGGCAACAGTGTATTGCTGACTGCACCGCCAAAATAGCTATAAGCCATCAGCGAAAGGGAAATGATATAGCCGATAGATCCGATATACATCAAAACCTTTCTGCCCAATTTGTCTATCAAATATAAACCGGACATGGTAAAAACGATATTGATAACGCCAATACCTATGGTAGAAAACAAGGCGTCTTCTGTAGCGATACCCGCTGCTTCGAATATCCTCGGCGCAAAATAGATGATGGCATTGATTCCCGACATTTGGTTGAAAAAGGCGATCAGAAAAGCGAAAAAGGTGACTTTTCTAAATCTCGGATGAAATAAGGCCGTCCAGACTACATTGCCCTTGATCTCTTTGCTTTCTTCAATTGCGAGATCAATGGCTTCATCTACCCCTTCCGGGTCTGTTTTGGTGAGGATTTCTCTGGCAGCTTCATAATCCTGTCGTTTGGCAATCAGCCAGCGTGGACTCTTTGGTACTTTAATAATGAGAATACTATAAATCAAGGCAGGGATCGCCTCTACACCCAACATCCATCTCCATGCCTCTGCCAAGTTGGCTGTACCGATCAGGTAGTTGGAAAAATAGGCAACCAAAATACCAAAGACGATATTGAATTGGTAAAGGGCGACTAACTGTCCCCTTCTTTTGGCCGGAGCGATTTCGGAAATGTACATGGGGGCCACAACAGATGAAGCGCCTACTCCAAGACCTCCTATAAACCTGAAAATCATAAAGGTGTTGACGTCATTGGCCAAGGCAGAACCCAATGCGGATACCAAGTAGAAAACGCCAATCCAAACCAAGGAAGCTTTTCTGCCAAATTTATCGGCAGGGATTCCCCCAAACAATGCCCCGATAACGGTACCGTATAAGGCCATGGCGACTGCAAGTCCATGTGTCCAATCACTTAAATTCCAAAGTTGTTGGATATCTCTTTCCGCACCAGAGATGACAGCGGTATCAAATCCAAATAGAAAACCACCCAAAGCGGCGGTGATGGAGAGGAATAAAACGTAGTTTTTGTTCATAGGTAGGGGAAGAAAGAATAATTAGAATCCTGAAATTTAGTAAACAATCTCAAAACTCCTGAAACAGACGTGGTCGATATTCATTGATATTGGATATTAGATAGATATTGAGTTTGAATTCAAATTGTGCTTAGGGAAGAATTGGGGAATGTTTACTGGAAATAAAATGACCAAATTCAAGTTTAATGAATTTGGTCAAGATTATGGAGTACTTTTATGATTTTTTCAGTATTACTGATTAAATGCAAATTTGCACTTTAACAGAATTTTCTAACCAGCTCCATAGGAGCGGTCGATATAATAACCATGGATTTCAATCCAATGACTTTAAGAAATAGTAAAGGTCCAAAGTCACGTAGTGACGAACGATTTAAAGAATTAAAACAAGGTTTGTCCCGCTTTCACTTAGGTTTATTGGCATTTGGTTCACGCGGCGATTGCGGCGGGTTCGCTGCGACCGCTGCGTGAAATATTTACCCTTCATTTACCAAATACTCTTCAAGTAATGCGCTTTTCCACTTCCCAAACCCTGCATTTGAATCTTGCTGTAAGGACTATTGGGGAAAATCAAAGCTGTAAGTGCCAATTCACCGTCATTGATAAAAACCTCAACAGAGGACCTGTCTAGGAATACTCGCAGGTTTTTCACCTGAATGTTTCCCAATGGTGCAGTCTGGGTATTGGTGAAATCAGCGTTGAAACTTGTGATACCTGACAAACCTCTGTCCAATACAACGAACTCACCTGTTTTCTCCAAAATCAGCCTTTCATTCTCCTCATTTTGAAACTCAATCCTGAAATCCTCATCTGTGACAGCAAATTCCAATTCTACCAATTCATGGTTTAAAGAGGCTTCTTGACCTGAAATGCTCTGTGTTTCTGACCTGAGTTTACCAAGTTCTTTGACTGGTTTGGACGCCACAGAATAACCTTCTCCATCTCTGAACAAATCTAAGCTTCTCGGAATTGTCATGGCCGAACGCCAAACCTCTGTAGGCACCTCTTGGGCATATTGCCAATTACTCATCCAACCGATAAACAAGCGTCTTCCATCAGATTCTGGCACATTTGACCAGGTAACACCGGCATAATTGTCTGCACCCCAATCCAGCCATTTGACCTCGGTGGTTTCGGTAGTAAAGTTTTTGCCATCAAAGTCGCCGATAAAATACTGTGTAGCCGAGCCGCCCTGCGGTCCTCCCGGATTGATGCTTACAAATAGTATCCATTTTTCTTCGCCTTCTGGAGTCTTAAGCGGAAACAAGTCAGGGCATTCCCAGACACCTCCATAAGCTGCCCAGTCCGGTGCGAAATCACTTTCGTGTTTCCAGTCAATCAGGTTGTCTGAAGAGTAGAAGCTGATCCTGTCCTTTACAGCCAGGGACATGATCCATTGACCATCGATCCAAGCTACTTTCGGGTCTCTGAAATCTTTGATGCCAGGGCTTTCCAGAACCGGATTGCCTTCGTATTTGGACCAAGTCCTGCCTTTATCTGTACTGAAAGCTATTCCTTGAGTCTGAAAATCGTCCCTTCCAGCTTTTTCTCCTTCTGCATCATGGTAGGTGAAAATGGCTACCAATGGTGGATTTTCAGTGGTCCCCAAACCAGAAGTGTTGTCGACATCCGCTACTGCCGAACCTGAGAAAATGGTCCCATGTTCGTCTGGAAATAAGGCAATAGGTTGGTGCTCCCAATGGACCAAGTCTTCTGAAATGGCATGGCCCCAATGCATTGGTCCCCAGGTATTCCCGTCAGGATGATATTGGTAAAAAAGGTGGTATTCTCCTTCCCAGTATACCATACCATTTGGGTCATTCATCCAGTTGCTGGGAGGAGTGAAATGGTATTGGGGGCGAAAGGGCTCATTGAACTCTGATTGAGTTGTTTCCAGTTCGGTAATTTTTTCTGAACAGGAAAATGATAACCCAAATAGGATTGCGAAAATGTAGGTCAGTGATGTTTTCATCTATTTTAAAGCTTTTTTATTCCTTTTGTTTCCTCTTTACTTGCCTCCATGATACTGATGGCATAGCCACCCGCTGAGGCCTTGTTTTGTTTCAGTTTGGACTTGGGGTTGACCAGTACTTTTCGGATGGTATAATCCTGAGGATTGTTGCGGTAATGTGCATTCTTACCATCTGCATAGATGGTGGCGATATAGGTTTTGTCAGGGTCAAGAAAGTCAAAGTTGATTTCTGAAGTTCTTGCTGCGACACCGTTGACACTTCCCACAAACCAGTTATTACTGCCTTTCTCTTTCCTAGCAACCGTTAAATAGTATCCCGGTTCGGCTTCTAGGTACAGACTTTTTTCCCAATCTACCGGCACATCTTTGATAAACTGGAATGCATCCAAAAAACGCTCGTAATTTTCAGGTAGGTCAGCAGCCATTTGTAGCGGGCTGTACATGGTGACATACAATGCGAGTTGATTGGTAAGGGTGCTGTTCACCCATGAATTATTGTCCGGATTGATTTTACTGATGTCCATTTCAAAAACACCCGGAGTATAATCCATCGGTCCTCCAATAAGTCTGGTGAAGGGTAGCACAGTCACATGATTGGGTTTGTTTCCTCCAAATGCTTGGAATTCTGTACCTCTGGCAGATTCATTGGCGATTAAGTTTGGCCAAGTTCGGGCGACACCTGTTGGACGGACCGCCTCATGGGCATTGACCATGATTTTATACTCTGCTGCTTTTTCTACAGCATATTGGTAATGATTGACTATCCATTGGCTGTAGTGGTTTTCTCCCCGGGGAAGGATGTCGCCTACATAGCCCGACTTGACGGAATTGTAACCATGGTCTTTCATAAACTGATAGGCCTTGTCCATGTGTCTTTCGTAATTTCTTACCGAGGAAGAAGTCTCATGGTGCATGACCATTTCTACACCTTTGCTTTTGGCATAGTCTCGGATTCCCTCTAGATCGAAATCCGGATAAGGGGTGACAAAATCAAATACATAATCCTTGGAGTTTCCAAACCAGTCTTCCCATCCTATATTCCAGCCTTCTACCAAAACTCCTCGAAATCCATGTTCGGCAGCAAAATCAATGTATCGCTTCACATTTTCCGTATTGGCACCGTGGATACCGTTGGGCTTGACTTCGCTATAATCAGTTTTGCCCAATTGAACGGCAGGCAATTCATCTGTATAAGCCCAAGAGCTTTTTCCAGTGATCATTTCCCACCACACACCAATATATTTCATGGGTTTGATCCAAGAAGTATCTTCAATTTTAGAGGGTTCGTTGAGGTTGTAGGTAATCCTTGAAGCCAAAATATCCCTAGCGTCATCAGATACAATGATAGTCCTCCATGGCGAGGTGGAAGGTGCCTGCAAATAACCTTTGTCACCAATAGCATCTGGATTGAGCCAGGATTGAAAGGTGAAATTTTCATCATCAAGGTTGAGGTGCATGGTCGCATAATCAATCAAGGCCGCCTCGTGAAGATTGATGTACAAACCATCATCAGTTTTGAGCATCAGGGATGTCTGTACCCCTGTTACAGAAAATGGTTCTTGTGAAAGGTTACCTGTGATGGCTTTTTCCATTAAGCCCCTGATTTCTGACAATTTGGATTCTGTATAATCGTATTCTTGGGTTTCGTAATCTCCCGGTATCCAAAAAGCTGTATGATCACCAGCCATGGCAAATTGAGTCAGCTCTTCTTTGATGACAAAATGAGCCATTTTCTCTTGGAGAGGAAATTCATACCTGAAACCCAAACCATCATCAAAAAGGCGGAACC
Source organism: Mongoliibacter ruber (assembly GCF_003003005.1). Lineage (GTDB taxonomy): Bacteria > Bacteroidota > Bacteroidia > Cytophagales > Cyclobacteriaceae > Mongoliibacter > Mongoliibacter ruber. Next base: position 163,695 of record NZ_PVTR01000005.1, on the reverse strand, counting down.
TTACTTTCAATTGTCTTTCGGTGGAGTTTTGTTGTAAGGTGACCAGGAGTTCATTGTAGTGGTTACGGATTTCGGTCTCTTCTCCCCATACGGTGCTCCAAGTTTCATCTTTTTGGTCTTGTTCAGAGGCAACAATGGTAAAGTCTCCATCGAGCTTCTCTTGATTTTTGATTTCAAATCCAAGGCTACTGGGTTTGATAACAGCCTTATCTTTGTAATCAAGGCTGTAAATAGCTTTGCCTTCTACGATTTCAAAAGTCAGCGAAAGGTTGCCATTGGGAGATTGTATGGTTTGGGCTTGGACCATTAGGCCAAATGCCAAGAAGAGGATAAAAGATAAAAGCGGATTTTTCATTTGGGTATTGATTTAAAAGGAAAAGTTAAAAATACATGGAAAAGGGACAAATGCCTAAAGTGAATTATTAAAGTGATCCTTAGCTTTCCCTTAAAACAATCAATCTATTTCGGACTTCCAAAAAATAATATTTCCATCACTGTCAATACCAGAGTATTCAAGCTGACCATTGTTGGGTTTAGGGAAGTTAAAGCTCACAGTGTTTTTTTCTTCCGGACTGACCGGAAAAAATTTATTGAAATCTCCCATGGCAGCAGCTGAAATGTCTGGATTGTTTTGAAAACCATGCAAGGTCAGTTTCTTTTTACCTTCTTCCAAAGGTTCATAGAATGGCCTGCTGTAAAACAAAATGGCACCAGCCCTAAGCACCTCTACTTCTTCCACCTGTTTCGAGGTATAATTATCAATCAAGGTTGCAGGATTAAGGCGGACACCATCCCAATAAATTGAGGGACTCCTCCCGGCAACCAAAGCCCTATATCCACCTGTACCGTTAGGTATTACCGTTACCCCCATATTCTGAACCAGGATTAAGGGATGCGAGGGGTTTTCTTGTTTGGGGTCAACAATTTTGATTTTCCCTTTCCCGAAAATACGGCGCATCTTATACCTGTCATCATAATCTTGTTTGTCGATCGTAATGGTGAATTCCTCCAGTTCATAATCCACATTTTGATTTTTGGCAAGATTAGATTTTACTGCTTGAGTTAAAATTTCGGTAGTTTTTTCTTTTTGACCTGGGAAGTAAATCCATTCTGGCAATACTTCATTCCTTCTTTGCAGATTTTCTGAAATAAGCTCAATTTCAAATTCTTTGTATTTTCTCTCCAATTTTTGAAAGATAAAATCAGCACTGTCAAAAAAGTCTAAGCCCTGTAGATGGACTATTCCATTTTCGTCAGTAACTCCATCCTCTAGATAAAAAGGTAAAACATTGCTGTAGTAAGAAATTGGAGTGTTGGCAATGGGATCACCGGATTTTTGATCGGAAAATTTGATACTGTAGCTCAAACCGGGTTTTAGAATAGATTTTGGCTGAAATTCAGCGTAATTGTGATCCAAAATTGTACTGTCAAGTGTAATCATGATCCTATCCAAGGATTCAAGTTCTTCATCCGAATGAAGGTTCGGAGACTGGTCAAGGATGGTAATGTCTTTATTTAATATTGACCTGATAAAAAGGTGCTTTTCTAAACCGAGGTTAGTATTGCTGATACCTTGAGCAGTCAAACTCACCACACCATAGGGAATGTTACTTTTTGGCTCTTTTTCATTGATTTTAAGGTCTAGAAAATCCTGGTCTGAGGTGAGTTTTAGGTCTATTGGTTTTAATGTGGGTTTCACGTAAAATTTTCTCTTGGCGATCAAATTGTGATTCAAATCTATTACTTCAAGTTGATGAATACCTTGGTCCAAAAGTTCGTATGGAATAGAAACTGTCAGTTTATTTCCGGGGAAATGATGGGTATCAAAAACCTTTAGGGACTTTTCACTGAATACCGAAACAATAAGGCTGTCGTTTTCTGTCAGTGATGTAGAGGTTATTTCAAAAATCACTTTTTCACTTTTATATAGATTCAATAAATGTAAAGTTGTCCCAAAAGCCTGAGGTTTTGGAAGTGGAATAGCGCTGGTTTCGATTGACTCAGGCACCAACTGATAGGATATTCCCTTTTTCGGCACAAAAGGAATTTTTGCCAATCCAAAGGTGTCTGTTCGGAAGTAGCCAACATCCATACCTTTATCATCGGTGATTCTCCCGCTGATTTCTAAGCTGTTTCCATTTGTTTCATTGGCCACAATCACAAGTGTGTTCTTCAGGTCATTGACCAATTGGCCTCCTTCCGGGAAAACTTGTAGACTTATACCAGGCTTGCTTGGCTCTAGGTTTCCAGATTCGTCGACTACCGCAAGGCCTTTGAAAAATGCTTTCCGCAAATCCCGGGTTTGTTCGGTATATGCCATCAGAATATATCTTCCCGGTGTCAATGAGATAGGGAAAGTGCCATGAGCGATACCATTTACCAAACGAAAAATTCCGGAATCGACGATTTCTCCATCCAGAGTTAACAGTTCAATATTCAGGTTGATGCTCTGAGATACTATCCGCTTCGATTTATTGTCAACAGTTACTGCATGAAAACTTATTTCATCCTTTTCTAAAAGGATATTTCTATCAAGTGTCAAATAGGTTATTTCAAAGCCTGATGGTTCTAAAGCAGTATCGAATTTTTCAAGATAATTTTGATATTCCTGACCTTGAATTGCTAAAGGGAAAAGAAAAAGTTTGAGAAGAGTAAGACAAAGATTACTAAAGTTAATTGTAGGGTAAATATTAGATAATCTTAACTTTATCACATTTCTTGAATTTAGAACTAACTTAAAAAATTTAGCTTTTGAAAAAAAATATTTTGATATGGAACTTGTAACTATTCTATGTTCTATTGGAGGTTTTTACCAATTTGAATAACTCCATAACCAACAAAACAGGTAAAGCCAGACCTAATACCAACAACCATTCCTGAATGGAAATGGGTTGAATGCGTAAGATGTCCTGCATAAATGGGATATGCATGCTAAGAATGTGAATGCCTTGGGCAGCAAGAACAAACAAGACCAAAAGGTAATTTTTATAAATAGGGATTTTGAACGTTGATTTATACTCAGAACGACAGTTGAAAATATGTATATTTTGCATGCATACCATCAGGAGCAAAACCATGTTTCTTGCTGAATTTTCTTCAATGTCAGTATAATTTTGTAGGTATAGCCAGAATCCAAAGGCGATAAAACCTATCACCAGACCAGAAAGGATCAGTTGTTCGGACATGATGCGGTTGAAGATACCTTCTGAAGGTTTTCTTGGTCTTTTTTGCATGGTTTCCTTTTCCCCACTTTCAAATGCCAAAGCCTTGTCCTGAATGCCATTGGTCACTAAGTTGAGCCACAAAAGTTGTACAGCCAAAAGTGGCAAGGGTAAGCCAGCCAATATGGATAAAATAAACATCACCACCTCTGCTGCTCCCGTAGATACCAATAGGTAGATCACTTTTCGTACGTTGTCATAAGCAAAGCGACCTTCTTCCACACCTGCCACAATAGAGGAGAAATTATCATCTACCACGATCATTGCCCCAACTTCTTTGGCTACATCTGTACCTGAACCCATAGCCACGCCGATGTTGGCCCTTCTTAGTGCCGGGGCGTCATTGACTCCGTCACCTGTGACCGCTACAAATTCTCCTTTATTGATCAGGGCATCCACAATTTCAAGTTTTTGGGTAGGAGATACCCTGGCAAAAACACTTGTAGATGATACTAAATCAACATAGGCATCACTTTTTGTATCACCCACTTCAGCTAGCATCTTTCCGGTGACTACTTTTCTGGTTTTCTCCTTCAAGCCCAATTCTAATGCAATGTTTGAAGCAGTGGCAGGGTGATCTCCTGTAATCATCAAAACTTCTATTCCAGCAGCTTTGCATTTTTGCACAGCATCTTTTGCCTCTCCCCTTAGAGGATCAATAAAACAGATCAAACCCAAAAATTCCAGGCTTTGGATGGCATTGTCCGGGTAGTATTCTTTTTTGGTAAAACTATCCACTTGCCCTTCAGCAAAACCCAATACCCTATAACCGTTAAGTGCCAATTGATTGGCTTCAGAGGTCAGTTTCTCTTTTTCCTGGTCCGATAAATGGCAAAAATCAAGAATCGTTTCCACCGCCCCTTTTACACCAAGGAATATTTTTTTCTCTGTTTGATAAAAAGCTCCTGAGAACTTCCTTTCTGATTCGTAAGGAATCATATCAAGGACCTTGAATGGCGCTAACAAACTTGTCGTACCTCCTTTTAACTTGTAACCCATTCCCAATAAGGCCACATCCATTGCGTCTCCATGGTGGTCCCAAGTGTTTTCTGATTTTTTCAAAACAGCTTCATTGGCCAAGTGAGATACCCTGATGATTCTGTCAAGGTTTTCAGAGTCATTGGAACCTATCGGGATTGAAGTTCCTGGATTTGAGTGGATTTCTCCATCGCCATTATAACCTTCACCGGTCACATCAAAGGCTTGCCCATTTGAAAGCTGTATTTTTTTTACTGTCTGTTGATTCACTGTCAGGGTACCTGTTTTATCACTAGCAATCACCGTACAACTACCCAAACTCTCGACAGAGGTAAGCTTTCTAACGATCACATTTCTTTTGGCCATCCTGCGTGTGGCTACTGCCAAGGCTACAGTAAGCGATACAGGCAGACCTTCAGGTATAGCGGATACCGCCAAGGCTACCACAAAAAAGAAAATCGAACCAAAGTCCATCCCTTGAAAACGCAGCATAATGGCCAATACCACACTGAGCACTATGACAATATTGGCAATGTTTCTTGTGAATTTTTCCATTCGGAGAATCAAGGGAGGCTTTGCCGATTCACCTTCTTGGACATTGAGGGCGATTTTCCCAACCTCTGTCTCCAGTCCTGTAGCCACTACTAGTCCTGTAGCCCTTCCAGAGATAACTGTCGCACCAGCATAGGCCATATTTTTACGGTCCGGTACTTCTGTTACTTTAGGGATGGCATCTGTATGTTTTTTGACTGACTGAGATTCCCCTGTTAAAAGGCTTTCATCTAATTCAGATCCGGCTGTTTCTAAAAGTCTCAGGTCTGCAGGTACCTTATTTCCTGATTCTAAAAAGACAATGTCACCAGGAACCAACTCTTCGGCATCGATTTCCTTGGTAATTCCTTCTCTCTTGGTTCTGGCCTTGATTTTAAGGAGCTTCTGCAAGTTGGATGCGCTTTTCTCTGCATTATATTCTTGATAGGCTCCTATAGCCGTATTGATCAAAATCACCAAAAGGATGAAAATGGCATCCTTGGCTTCTCCGATTAGCACTGAAGCGATGCCTGCTGCAATCAGTATGAAGATTAAAGGGTTGAAAAGTTGACTCCAAATGATTTTTCTAAGACTGATGACCGTGCGGTCAGGTAGTTTGTTTTTACCGTATTTCTCAAGTCTTTGCGAAGCTTCTTCTTCTCCTAACCCATTGATGCCTGATCCCAAAATGGCTAATGCGGACTCCGTATCTTCCTGATACCATTTGGTACTGAATACTTCAATTTTAGGCATAAAAATCTATTTTTACTTGTTCAACGCAGACTTGACCATTACAAACTCAGAAATGTTTTCCTGGTCCAGAATCCCCAGAAAATGACCGTTTTCGATAACGAATGCCACTTTTTTGTTTTGTGTCATCATGACTTTCCAGGCTTCATCCAAGTCCTGTTCAGTTTCTATTTTCAAAGGAGAGAAATCGGCAACCTTTTCTACAGGCAGCTGCTCATTACTCTCTTTGAGTCCCTGAATGATTTGGTTTCTGCTAAGCGTACCTACTGCTACGTCATCATTGACGATGACAAAATGGGTTGCCTGAGAATTGAGTAATTTTTCTACAGCCTTGGATAGCGGTGCATCAAATGCCAAAATCGGGAAGCGCATCATGATGGCATCCTTCACTTTGTAGCCTTTGAGGAAACTTTCCTGACGTGTATGGCTCACTTCGGCCGAAGCTCCTAAGAAAATAAAGACCCCTATAAGTACCAAAATAGGATTGTTGAAAAGCCCAAAGAAAATAAAGAAGATGGCTAAGAACTGACCGATACCACCTGCTATTTGGGTGGCCTTTGCTCTTGGAAGTCTGATGGCTAAGAAAGCCCTCAAAATCCTACCACCATCCATAGGGAATGCAGGGATGAGGTTGAAAACAGCAAGAATTAGGTTGGCAGACGCCAGGTATAACAAGATAGTGGAGGGATTGATCTTTAATTCTTCCAGGTTTTCCAGGTTAAAACCTGTAAATGTAAGTACTACGGATAGCGCTATGAAAATAAATACATTGACCAATGGGCCAGCTATAGCTACCCAAAGTTCCTGTTTGGGGTCTTCTGGTATTTTTTCCAGTCTGGCTACGCCACCGATGGGGTAGAGGATAATATCTTTGGTTTGGATCCCATAGCGTTGAGCGGCTAAGGCATGGCCGAATTCATGCAATACGACACATCCAAAAAGCAATAAAACGAAGAAAATGGTCCAAACAATATCTTCTCCAGGAACCCCTTGTCTCCAATTGGAAATGATAATCCAAAGCAAAAGGAGCGAGAAAGTCCAATGGATAAAGACTTTGACATTTTTATAGCTGCCGAGGTAAAGAGAAAGTTTCATGTGTTTATAATTTGTTTTTTAAAGGCCACATGGAATCTCGCTATGATAATCATCCCACTATGTGAGGTTTTCCTCATGCCTGTCTGCTTCAGGCAGGCTCGATTTCATGTGTTTATAATTTGTTTTTCATGGTCATACTAAATGCCCTGAATAATTATCACATCATGTGTGAACTTGTTCTCATGGGCAATTAATGATGTTGAATTTTGCTCCAAATAAATCTAGTTGAAAATCCTTGTATTTAGACAAAGAAAGGGCTTTTTTCCTCTAAAAAGTATGATGAAAGTCATTGTGGAGGATTGTTTTTTGTATGTTTGGTTCTTAATTCAACACCTATCGGCGTTGAGATATTTTTGGAGTATGAGTATCGTGTTTGCCCTCCGAGTTTCACTCGGGGTAAATACCCTTCGGATTTTAACTCCTTTCGGGGTTGGTATTGAGTAAGGATTTTCAGCCTACCTTCTTCACGGAGTTCAGAAAAGATGATTTTAAAAGTTACTGAAAACATTGTTGTCAATTGTATCGGGACATGTCTGTCTGATATGTTTCTGAATTACTGATTTTAAAGATCTGAAACTGGGTACTCAAAATCCCGAAGGCTTGCCTGTCCGGTAGGCAGGGATTAAATACCAGAGGTTATTTACCCCGGATGCAATCCGGTGGTTTGACATGAAGTCATAACTGGTGTGCGCAACCCCGATAGGGGTTGAATTATTGATCGGTATTACCACATCAAAAGACTTTAATTTTTTTTCTAAGCCTTCCTAACTCAAAAAAAACCACATTATTTGGAAAACTTCAATCTGATAGTGTGAAGTTTTATTATTTTGACCAAACTATTCTATAATATTCTGAAATACAATAAAAAATCATTTTAATCGAAATATTATTCCGATTAATACTGAAAAGTCTCGGGAACACTTTAGCTTTTTCCTATATTCGCAAAGTATTCAATCAAAGCAAGATGACATTTGAAACATCTGTTTCAATTTTGCCTTTAATTAAAGAATTCCATTACAAACCCAAATACGTTCATGTCCAATACACAAGAAAGTTATAAACCCAAAAATCATATCAGGTTAGTTACTGCCGCTTCACTTTTTGACGGCCATGATGCTGCGATCAATATAATGAGGAGGATCATTCAGGCTACAGGCTGCGAGGTGATTCACTTAGGCCATAATCGTTCCGTGCAGGAGATCGTAGATTGCGCCATTCAGGAAGATGTACAGGCAATAGCAATTACTTCCTACCAAGGTGGTCATGTTGAATTTTTCAAATATATGTATGACCTTTTACATGAAAAAGGTTGTGGGCACATCAAGATTTTTGGAGGAGGTGGAGGAACCATCCTTCCTGAAGAAATCAAAGAACTTCATGATTATGGCATTACAAGGATTTACGCTCCGGATGATGGCAGGTCTATGGGTTTGCAGGGAATGATCAATGATTTGGTGCAAAAATCCGATTTCCCTGTTGGAGACAATGTGACAGCTGATGTGGCGTTGGACAAGTCGGACAAAAAAACCATCGCTAGAGTAGTGTCCGCTGCTGAAAATTATCCCGAGCAAAGTAAAGGCTTGTTGGAAGCGATCAGAAAGGCGTCCGCAGCCAATAAAACTCCTGTTTTGGGTATCACCGGTACAGGTGGAGCGGGAAAATCATCCTTGGTCGATGAGTTGGTCAGAAGGTTTTTGACGGATTTTGAAGATAAAGACATTGCCATTATTTCTGTGGATCCGTCCAAGAGAAAAACGGGTGGAGCACTTTTAGGAGACCGTATCAGAATGAACGCCATCCATCATCCACGGGTATACATGAGGTCTTTGGCTACAAGGCAATCCAACTTGGCACTTTCCAAATATGTGCAGGATGCAGTGGATGTGATGAAGGCTGCTGCTTTTGATTTGATTATCCTTGAAACTTCCGGTATAGGCCAGTCTGATACCGAAATCATAGAGCACTCTGACATGTCTTTGTATGTGATGACGCCTGAATATGGGGCAGCCACGCAGTTGGAAAAAATCGACATGTTGGATTTTGCTGACATCATTGCCCTCAATAAGTTTGACAAGCGTGGCGCACAAGACGCCATTCGTGATGTCAAAAAGCAATACAAGCGTAACCACAACCTGTGGGACATCAAAGATGAGGACATTCCTGTTTTCGGAACTATCGCTTCTCAGTTCAATGACCCTGGGATGAATAACCTTTACAGGGCCATCATCCATAAATTAGTAGAAAAAACCGGGACAGACCTGCAGTCTTCTTTTGAAGTGACCAAGGAAATGTCCGAGAAAATATACATCATCCCGCCAGCCAGGACGAGGTACCTATCTGAAATTTCAGAGAATAATAGAAGTTATGACAAATGGGTTGGGGATCAAAAGGAAGTTGCCCAAAAGCTATACAGCATCAAAAAGTCTATCGAAGCTATAGAAAGTACCAAAGTGGCTGATAAGGACCGCCTGACAAAGGAATTACAAGAGGTATATGCTGAGGTGGAATTAGAACTCGATCCTAAAAATAAAAAATGGCTGGAGGAATGGCCGGAAAAAGCCCAAAAGTATAAAGATGACTTCTACGTCTTTAAAGTCAGGGACAAAGAAATCAAAGTGCAGACATACACCACTTCACTTTCTCAATCAAAAATACCAAAAGTTTCCTTGCCGAGATTTGAAGCTTGGGGGGATTTATTGAAATGGGGTTTGACCGAAAATGTACCGGGTGAATTCCCCTATACCTCTGGCGTTTTTCCATTCAAGAGAGAAGGGGAAGACCCTACAAGGATGTTTGCCGGAGAAGGCGGGCCTGAGCGGACCAACAAAAGATTTCACTATGTGTCTAAAGGTATGCCTGCAAAGAGGCTTTCAACGGCTTTTGACTCAGTGACTTTGTATGGTGAAGACCCTGACTACAGACCGGATATTTATGGGAAAATCGGTAATTCCGGCGTGAATATCTGTTGCTTGGATGATGCCAAAAAACTCTATTCAGGTTTCAATCTGGCTGATCCAAAGACCTCTGTTTCCATGACTATCAATGGTCCTGCAGCTACAATGACAGCATTCTTCATGAATGCAGCGATTGACCAACAGTGCGAATTGTACATCAAGGAAAATGGTTTAGAAGAAGAAGTAAAATCGAAAATTGAGAAAATTTATAAGGAAAAAGGAAGCGAAACTCCTACCTATAATGCTGCCGTTCCTGAAGGGAATGATGGTTTGGGTTTGATGTTGTTAGGTGTATCAGGAGATCAAGTACTGGATGCTGAAGTCTATGCTAAAATAAAAGCGGACACCTTGACTAAAGTGCGAGGTACTGTTCAGGCTGACATTCTCAAAGAAGATCAAGCACAGAATACCTGTATTTTCTCAACAGAATTTTCACTTAGATTGATGGGTGATGTGCAACAGTATTTCATCAATAATGGCGTAAGGAATTTCTATTCTGTCTCTATCTCAGGATACCATATTGCAGAAGCAGGTGCCAACCCAATCACCCAATTGGCTTTGACACTTTCCAATGGTTTCACCTATGTGGAATACTACGTGTCCAGAGGTATGGATATCAATAAGTTTGCACCGAACTTATCCTTCTTTTTCTCCAATGGAATTGATCCGGAATATTCAGTGATAGGCAGGGTGGCAAGAAGGATATGGGCCAAAGCCATGAAATTGAAATACGGTGCTAACGAAAGGTCGCAAATGTTGAAGTACCACATACAGACATCTGGAAGGTCGCTTCATGCGCAGGAGATTGATTTCAACGATATCAGAACTACCTTGCAGGCACTTTACGCGATATATGACAACTGTAACTCTCTGCATACCAATGCTTATGATGAGGCTATCACTACTCCTACTGAGGCTTCTGTTCGTAGGGCAATGGCAATTCAGTTGATCATCAACAAAGAGTTGGGCTTGGCCAAAAATGAAAACCCGTTGCAAGGTTCATTTATCATTGAGGAATTGACCGACTTGGTAGAGGAAGCAGTGAACTTGGAATTTGATAGGATTACAGAAAGGGGAGGAGTGCTCGGTGCCATGGAGACCATGTACCAAAGGGGTAAAATTCAGGAAGAAAGCCTTCATTATGAAACTTTAAAACACACAGGAGAGTATCCAATCATAGGGGTAAATACTTTCCTTTCTTCTGAGGGTTCACCGACTGTGATACCGGGTGAAGTCATCAGAGCAACACAAGCAGAAAAAGAGGCACAGATTCAGACCCTTAATATCCTGAAAAAGAAAAATGAAGATGAGGCGATCAAGCACCTTGAAGAGTTAAAGGAAGTAGCCATCCAAAATGGCAACATCTTCGACACCCTGATGGAAGCCGCCAAATATTGTTCGCTGGGTCAGATTACCAATGCGCTTTATGAAGTAGGAGGGCAATATAGGAGGAATATGTAGGAGAGAAGCGATAGACGAGAAGCGAGACAAGGAGAGACGAGATACAAGAAACAAGAGTGGGTTGAGTGGCCTTTGAGTTCCGATAGCTCGGAATCAAAACCTCGAAGGTTTTTGAATGAGTCGAGAAGCTAGAGATATAAGAAAGGATGAAGGATGAAAGACATGCGCCAACCTTATGCCAAGAGACAAAGAGAAGTTTACAATTCCAGCACCAATATTGAACACTAGCTTTACCTTGTCATCTCGACGTAGGAGAGATCTAAGAAAGGGTGAAGGATGAGGGAGGAAAGAAAAAGCGACATGGTGTATGTCCCTGATTAGCTTCGATCGTTATAGCCAAGCCTTAATGAAAAACAATAAACCAATATAGAAAGCTGATGGCGACCTACCGGAGATTTATTTTCATTTGTAATGGATCTGACTGCAAAAAAGCAGGCTGCAAGAAACTGCAAGCCGAGGTCAAGGACTTGATCAAATCTGATGATCACAAGGGCAAATTCAAGATTGTGAAAACCAAATGCATGGATTTCTGTAAATCAGCCCCTTCCGTTGTCATCAACAATGAGCTGATCAAAAAAGCAGGTATTGAGGTAATAGAGAAAAAGCTATAATTCAGTTGATTGTGTGTTGTGAAATTCCCTTTGCCTGACTGGTTTTACATATTATAAAAAAAGCCCCTGAAGTGATCAGGGGCTTTTTTTATAATTGATAATTGCACTTAGTCAACCAAATATTTTTCTACAGGAACATAATCCATATCAAAAGCTTCAGCTACCGCCTTATAAACGATATCACCATGAATGATATTTAATCCAGGTACCAATTCAGGGTTTAGCTGTGCTGCTTTCTTCCAGCCTCTTTCCGCTATCTGGATCGCATATGGGAGGGTAGCATTGGTCAAAGCCAATGTGGAGGTATATGGAACCGCACCTGGCATATTGGCCACGCAATAATGAACCACATCATCAATGATGTAGGTTGGGTTTTCATGAGTAGTAGGCTTACATGTTTCGATACAACCGCCTTGATCAACAGCAACATCCACCAACACAACTCCCGGTCTCATATCCGCCAACATGTCACGCGTGATCAAGTGGGGAGCTTTTGCTCCTGGAATCAAAACAGCTCCAATGATAAGATCTGCAGACTTGATCAAATTCCTTACATTATATTCGTTGGACATCATGGTACGAACGTTGGCAGGCATCACATCAGCCAAATATCTCATTCGTTGAAGTGAAACATCCATGATCACTACATCAGCACCTAGGCCAGCAGCCATCCAAGCGGCTTGCGTACCTACGATACCACCACCAAGAATGAGTACTTTTGCAGGTAATACTCCCGGTACACCCCCGAGAAGGATTCCTCGTCCTTTCAACGGTTTTTCCAAATAATTAGCTCCTTTTTGAACGGCCATTCTTCCGGCCACTTCAGACATAGGTACCAATAATGGTAGGCTTCTATCCGCTTTTTCTACTGTTTCGTAAGCCAAGCAAACAGATTTGCTTTCAACCATTGCTTTGGTCAAAGGCTCGTAAGAAGCAAAGTGAAAATAGGTGAACAATAACTGTCCTTCTTTGATCAGCTTGTACTCAGGTTCGATAGGTTCCTTTACTTTGATGATCATTTCAGCTATGGCGTAGACATCTTCTATGGTAGGAAGAATGGCTGCACCTGCCGCAGTATATGCGTCGTCAGTAAACCCGCTTCCCTCACCAGCAGTGTGTTGAATAAATACCTGATGGCCTCTCTTTACAAGTTCTGTGGCACCTGCAGGGGTCAATGCTACCCTGTTTTCGTTATTTTTAATTTCCTTCGGAACACCTATTATCATGATGCTAATATTTGGATTTTTAAATCGATTGCGCAAATATAACAAGCACACTTAGATTCAATACAAAATCTATTCATTATTTTGATTCGAATACGAAAAATGACCTAAATCAAAATATACATCTGAATTAAACGTATATATTTAATTTAATTTTGATTAATGCTGTTTAAAAATGGAAAATTTTGAACATCCATAATTTTATGGATTTTACAGTAATTATATGGTATATACTCATGATTACTTTTTATAATTTATGGTTTATTCAATTTTGTGAAATAAAATTTTGCATATTTTAATTTAATGTTTCATAATCAAAATTTTTTATCGAAAAAATTAAAAATTATTCTCTTTTGGAATTTGTTAGAAAGTGAAAATTCTCTATTTTTGAAATACTTGCACTACAAGTGACATACACCCAAAATAGCTTAATTGATTAATTAAAATGACAAAAGTGGCTACATTCTCAAAGAATAAAAGGAAAAAAACTCAGGACAAACAGCAATTTTTAAATGACTTTCGGTTATTGTTAGAGAGTAGGCATGCCTCTCTAATGGGTCGGAAGGAAGTTTTTATGGGCAAGGCCAAATTCGGGATTTTCGGAGATGGTAAAGAACTTGCTCAAATTGCAATGGCGAGGCATTTTAAGGATGGAGATTTCCGTGCAGGCTATTACAGAGATCAGACATTCATGTTTGCTATCGGTCAGCTTTCCATAAGAGAATATTTTGCACAATTATATGCACATACATCTGTTGAGGCGGATCCAGCATCAGCAGGGAGATTGATGAATGGTCACTTTGCCACGCGTTCTCTACACGATGACGGTACTTGGAAGAATCTTTCGGAAATGAAAAATTCTTCTGCTGATATTTCTCCAACAGCAGGACAAATGCCAAAGCTTCTTGGTCTTGCGTATGCATCCAAACTGTACAGGGAAAATGAAAATCTTAAATCATTGACTCAATTCAGTAACAATGGTAATGAAGTCGCTTGGGGGACAATAGGAAATGCATCTACTTCTGAGGGGATGTTTTTTGAAGCAGTAAATGCTGCCGGTGTACTTCAGGTTCCTATGGTCATTTCTATTTGGGATGATGGATATGGAATATCTGTACCCAATGAATATCACACTACAAAAGGCAGTATTTCTGAAATCCTTAAAGGGCTACAAAGAAATGATGACGAAAAGGGTTATGAGATCCTTGTAGTCAAAGGTTGGGATTATGAGGCTTTGGACAAGGCCTATGAAAATGCAGCTAGAATAGCCAGAGAAGAACATGTCCCTGTAATGGTACATGTAGTAGAAGTAACCCAACCTCAAGGGCACTCTACCTCAGGATCACACGAAAGATATAAAAGCAAAGAGAGACTTGAATGGGAAAAGGAATTTGATTGCCTTGACCAATTCAGGAAATATTTAATAGAAAATGAGATTGCGACAGCAGAAGAGCTTGATGCAATTGATCAGGAAGCCAAAGCGTTTACCAAAAAAGAAAAAGATGCCGCTTGGCAGGCTTTTTCTAATGAAATTAAAAATGAGCTTAAGGAGGCAGTCTCTCTAATAAAGAATGCCGCTGGAAAGTCTCAACAGAAGCAAGCTGTCAGTAACATTGCAGACGAGCTTTCCAAAACGCTTAATCCCATAAGAAAGGATGTTATTTCTTCGGTAAGAAGGGCATTGTGGCTTATGAGAGCGGACAATGAGGAAGCAAAAGCTGATCTTAGGTCTTGGTATGAAATCCAACAAGAAATCAACGAGGACAGGTATAGCAGTCACTTGTATTCTCAGTCAGAATTCAGTAGTGCCAATGTTGAACCAGTGGCAGTTGAGTACGATGAGGAGGCACCTCTTGTAGATGGCAGAGAAGTATTACAGGCATGTTTTACCAATCTTCTAGAAACTGATCCAAGATTTTTGGCTTTTGGAGAAGATGTTGGTAAAATCGGTGATGTCAACCAGGCTTTTGCTGGATTGCAGGCCAAATATGGTGAGCATAGGGTCACTGATACCAGTATCCGTGAAGTAACTATCATTGGTCAAGGGATTGGAGCGGCTCTGAGAGGACTTCGCCCAATGGCCGAAATCCAGTATTTGGATTACATCCATTATGCTTTGATGACCTTGTCTGATGACCTTGCTTGTTTGCATTACAGAACCAAAGGAGGTCAGAAAGCACCGTTGATTGTAAGGACAAGAGGTCACAGACTAGAGGGAGTTTGGCATGCAGGTTCTCCGATTGGGATGTTATTGCATTCATTGAGAGGGATGCTTTTGTGTGTTCCAAGAAATATGACACAAGCTGCGGGTATGTACAATACTCTGATGCAATCAGACGAACCAGCTTTGGTGATCGAATGTCTGAATGGATACAGGCTGAAAGAAAAAATGCCTTCTAATATAGGTCAATATAAAGTTGCCTTAGGTAAGCCTGAAATCATTCGAAAAGGAAAGGATGTCACAGTGGTAACTTATGGTTCTATGTGCAGGATAATTGAAGAAGCTGCAAATGAGCTTTCTCAAATGGATATTGATATTGAAATCATAGATGTGCAGACTTTATTGCCATTTGATGTTGACCACAGTATTGTCGAATCTATCAAAAAAACCAATAGGGTATTGTTTGCGGACGAGGATGTGCCAGGAGGTGCTTCTGCTTATATGATGCAGCAAGTTGTTGAGGAGCAAAAAGCTTATTATCACTTAGATGCAGAACCAGCTACTTTAGCAGCAAAAGCCCACAGGCCTGCTTATTCATCTGATGGTGATTATTTTTCCAAACCTTCTGTGGAGGATGTGGTAGAGAAAATATATGGGATCATGCATGAAGCCAATCCAAGTAAGTTCCCAGCAATTTAAAAAGCGATATTCATTTCTTAAATAAAAAAAGGTCCTGTAAATACAGGGCCTTTTTTATCTTGGGGTTCTTCTGATTTGACTCAAGGTGACCTCAGGGCTGGAGACGATGTTGCTTCTGTTGAGCGCTCTGTCCTGAATCTGAACATCTATACGGATGGTATCATTTCTGAAGATTGACTCCCAACCAAAAGAAAGCATGGCATATTGCAAACTACCTTCTACTGGTTGACCTTGATTGTTGTTGAGGATTCTTGGGAAACGTCCATTAAAAGTGGTGAAGAATGGAGGATCCTGCCAGCGGTATTCCGTGAAATCCCCATTTCTTTTGATGAAAAATCTGATGAAAATATTATTGTGGTTTTCATTTTGTTCCACCCAAACAGTATCCCTTACTGTCTGATTATTAACAATAGGGTTGATGACCCAGTCTATCGGGTTATAACTTGGTGCTGTGGGTGGCCTTTGGGAATAACGAATCAATTCCCCTAAATTGGTTCTTTTAAAATTAACCGGTTGAAAGGGAGGGTCGATATCAGTAGGGTTGAGACCCAAATCTCCTTCAGCATCTCGAAACCCGATTCTGACTATCAGAGAGTCAGCACCAGATGCACTTGAAAAAGCCATATCTTCAAATGTGATCTCAGGAACAGATGGGAAATTTTCCGGTGGGGAAACACAGGAGGTCACTATATAAAGAATAAAGAATAAATAGATATAATTTTTTACACTGCTCATGCTGGCATAAATTTACAACCTTTCGGCTTGGGCGTAAAATTGATCAATTTTACAATGACAAATTATAAAACGACGAAGTATTTCAAAAGTTTTGAGCAGGATATACCTGCCATTAATGAAAATATTTTTGAAATGAAGGCTTTGGAGCTCTTTCGGTTCCAGGCAGAGCACAATAATATCTACAAGTCTTATATAAATGCCAGAAAAATCGAAGCAAAAAATGTGAAGTCTTTGGAACAGATTCCTTTTCTCCCAATAAGGTTTTTCAAAGACCATAAAGTGATCTGTGGCAGTGAACATGAGTTTCAGGATTTTTATTCTAGTAGTGGAACTACAGGTGTGATTACCAGCAGGCATTATTTCTGGTCAGAGAAATTCTACCTGGAGCATGCATTGCGTCTATTTGAAAAAGAATATGGATCAATAAGAGATTTTCATGTGCTAGCCTTACTGCCTGCATATCTTGAAAGAAAAGGAAGCTCTTTGGTAAGTATGGCACAATATTTTATAGAGCAATCCCGTTCCGATTATTCTGGCTTTTATCTATACAATCAACAAGAATTGTTGGATACGATAATAAGCTTGGGGAAGAAACCAGGTAAAATACTTCTTTTAGGCGTTACTTTTGCATTGTTGGATCTGGCTGAAAGTGGTCTGGAATTTCCAAAAACCCCTCAGTTGATAGTCATGGAGACAGGAGGGATGAAGGGTAGGAGAAAGGAAATGATAAGGGAGGAAGTTCATCAGGTTTTGAAAAAATACTTTCGGAAAGAGGAAATTCATTCGGAATATGGAATGACAGAATTGTTGTCTCAAGCCTACTCAAAAGGTGATGGAAAATATACACTTCCCAATAGCATGCATATTATGCTTAGGGATGTGAATGACCCTTTTACTTATTCAAACCGCAAACAAGGGGGGATCAATGTGATAGATCTTGCCAACTTCCACAGTTGTGCGTTTATTGAGACACAAGACTTGGGGAGATTTGATAAAAACGGAAACCTTGAAATCTTGGGTAGAATGGATAATTCTGAGATAAGAGGCTGTAATTTAATGGTTAATTAATTTTGTATTCCTTTTATAATTAAACATATTTGATCAAGTTTATAAAAAAATAGCATGAAAAAGATAGCGATAGTAGTAATGGCTTTGGGAGTTTTGGCTCTTAGTTCTTGTGCAGCAAGCAAGCCTTGTCCTGCCTATGCAAAGGCAATAGATAACTCTGAAATTAAAGGATAATAAATATGCTGACCATTAATAGTCAGCATATTTTTTTACATCATCCAAGCTGATGGTTTTTTCACCTAATATTACAAGTCTTTCCACAACATTTCTCAACTCTCTGATATTACCTGTCCAAGGAAACTTTTGAAGCTCTTTTAGGGCTTCTGAGGATATGTCTTTTTGTGCAGTACCATATTCTTTGGCGATATCATCAAGAAATTTTTCTACCAACAATGGAATATCTTCATTGCGATCCTTGAGTGCTGGTACCTGAATAAGAATAACACTTAACCTGTGGTATAGATCTTCCCTGAAATTGCCTTCCTCAATCTCTTTTTTAAGGTCTTTATTTGTAGCGGCAAGAACACGTACATCTACTTTGATGTCCTTGTCTCCACCTACTCTTGTGATTTTATGCTCTTGCAAAGCCCTCAGTACTTTGGACTGGGCAGATAAACTCATATCGCCAATTTCATCCAAAAACAAGGTTCCTCCGCTTGCTTGTTCAAATTTCCCAACCCTTTGCTTGACAGCTGAGGTGAAAGACCCTTTTTCGTGACCAAACAATTCACTTTCGATAAGTTCAGCAGGAATTGCGGCACAATTGACAGCTATAAATGGCTCAGTGGACCTGTTACTTTTCTTGTGTAGCCAGTGAGCTACCAGTTCTTTTCCAGTTCCATTGGGACCTGTGATCAATACCCTTGCGTCTGTAGGAGCTACTTTTTCAATGGTTTCCTTGACCTGAAGTATGGCTGCAGATTCACCTACCATATCAAGTTTTTTGGAAAGCTTTTTCTTTAATACCTTAGTTTCGGAGACGAGGTTCTTTTTGTCAAGTGCATTTCGGACGGTCAACAAAAGCCTATTCAAGTCCGGTGGCTTAGGTACAAAGTCAAATGCCCCCTTTTTGGTAGCTTCCACAGCCGTTTCTATGGATCCATGTGCCGAAATCATGATAAACTGAGGTTGTTTGTCCAATAGGGAGGCTTGTTCCAATACTTCCAAGCCATCCATTTTAGGCATTTTGATATCACAGAGAACCAAGTCAAATTCCTCTTCTTGGAGCATTTTTAAACCCTCTTCACCATCCTGTGCTTCAGAAATTTTATAATTTTCATACTCTAAGATTTCTTTGAGTGTGGCTCTGATGACTTTTTCGTCATCGATGATTAGGATTTTAGACATATCAGATTTTAGTTTAAAATAGGTGCAAGCCTATAAGCCGGGTTCTGTTCCTCATTCCTGATGAATGATTTACCTGTCATTTATCTAGCCTTGGCTTTGCAACCAAGGTCCATCGACCTACCCATCCCGCAGAAAGACGAGCCGCCTTTTCCGGAATTGAATCCGGTGCGGGACCTATTTGGTCTTTCAACCCATAAGGTTTACCCTGCTCCTGACATCACTGCCAGGACGGTGGGCTCTTACCCCACCATTTCACCCTTACCCTATCCCAATAGCTATCGGGATCAAGGCGGTATATTTTCTGTGGCACTATCTGTAATCAGACCGTCGCCAGCCTGATCCCTTCCCGTTAGGAAGTATGGCGCTCTATGTTGCCCGGACTTTCCTCCCTCCCGCAGAGCGGAACGACGACAGGTCGGCTTGCACCTTGCAAATTAAAGGAAATTCAAGCAATCCTCGTATGATTTTTTAGTTTGATGGATTTTATTGAGCAGTTGAAGTCGCTTTGATAGCTTTTTTCTATAGCACCTACATTTCTATAATAATTTAGTATTGAAACTTTTTAGCCTTATTTGGATTAAGTTTAAATAACAAATACATTTGCAGTGTTAATTTAAACCAAATCTAAATAGTACTCTTAATTGATGTCATACAAAGGTTTATCGAGAATTTTCGCAATTCTCTTTTTATTCGCTAGTCAGTCACCCGCGTTTTCCAATGAAAATTTCGACCCAAGATCAAGTGATAATACCTTGGTCATAGCTGGAAAGGTTTCCACAATAGAAGGAGAGACCATTCCATATGCGAATATTATGGTGGTAGGAACTGTGAAAGGCACCTATACCAATATTGATGGCTCGTTTGAAATATATGACTTGCCTGACGGTGATTACACGCTTAAGGTTTCTGCAGTTGGCTTCAAGTCTTTCACCAGAAATGTCACAATCATAGGTGGTAAAATGAGTGAAGTAAATCTTGTTTTTGAAGAAACTGGAGTAGAAATGCCCCAAATAGAAGTAATCGCAAACAAAGATCGGGTTTTCAGCAGAGTTCCAGGTTCAGTTACCTTTATTGATAAAAAAGAGATTAAAACCGTCAATCCATTAAGCGGAAATGAAGTGCTAAGAAGGTCTCCCGGTGTTCACGTAGTGGATGAAGAAGGTGTTGGGATGCGTGTGAATGTGGGTATCCGTGGGCTTGACCCAGATAGAAGCAGGAGTGTTTTGGTGATGGAGGATGGTGTGCCAGTAGCTTTGGCACCATACGGTGAACCGGAAATGTACTACACACCTGCAATGGACAGAATGGCGGGAGTAGAGATTCTCAAAGGTTCTGGACAGATACTTTTTGGTCCTCAGACGATAGGCGGGGTGATCAACTATATCACTGCCAACCCACCACAGGAAGAAGAAGGTTCTGTATATGTTCAAGGTGGACAGGGTGGATTTTTCTCAGGATTAGTCAATTATGGAAATACTTTCGGTAACACTGGAATTCAAGCCAATTTATTGAGAAAAACTGCCAATAACATAGGCCCAACTGAATTTGACATTACAGATTTCAACACCAAGTTCCTTTTCAAAGTAAATGAAAAGTCTGAGTTGGGAATGAAATTAGGCATATACAATGAGGTTTCAAATTCCACCTATGTCGGGATTAATCAAGTCATGTTTGACCAAGGTGGACAGGATTTTACAAGGGTTGCACCTGATGACCAATTGGATGTAAGCAGGTATTCTGTAAGCTTCAGTCATAAATACAGGTTCAATAAGAATGTCAGGTTAAGGACAATAGCTTATGGCTATAGAACTACAAGAAACTGGAATCGACAGGATTTCTCTATCAACAATGACAATACACCGCCTTCAAACTGGACTGGTGTGGTATGGGGTGACAGAGAAGTGCCAGGAGGAGCCATTTTCATGAGAGATGGTACCGGTAACAGGAATAGACAATTTGAAGTAGCTGGTGTGGAACCAAGGCTGGAAGTTGACCATAAGCTTTTTAATACTGAAAATGAGCTGATTGTGGGTACAAGGTTTTTGTACGAAAGAGCGAATGAACAAAGGGTGAATGGAACAAAAGCGGGAGTACAAAGCGGTAACCTCGTAGAGGATGAGGTAAGAACCGGTCATGCCATTGCTGCCTACATGCAAAATAAGATGAGAATTACTTCAAAGTTTGACTTCAATGCAGGTGTGAGGTTTGAGAGTTTTAATTACGAAAGAGATATCAGAAGAAGAAACTTCGCCAATATAGGGATAAGGGATACCGTACTTGTCGCAGCAAATGTGATCAATGAGATCATTCCGGGTGTCGGCTTTAACTACCGTCCTGTGAATGTATTCAATATCTTTGGAGGTGTGCACAAAGGCTATGCTCCTCCAAGAACAAAAGATGCCATCACTTCTTTAGGCGATGCCTTGGATCTTGAAGCGGAACAAAGCGTGAACTATGAACTTGGATTCAGGACAGAACCTACCAGGTGGTTGTTTGTAGAAGCTACTGGTTTTGTGATGAACTTTAGCAATCAGGTAATCCCAGTCTCAGAGTCAGCAGGTGGATTAGGTTTTGGATTGGTCAATGGTGGAGCGACACTCAATAGAGGTATAGAAACCGCCGTGGTTATGGACCTGAGTAATTTATTGAGCATGACAAGAGTGAGCTTGACTTACGATATTAATGCTACTTTCTTAAGGGCTACGTATTCTGAAGATAGATTCATCAATGGTACCAACATCAATGGCAATAGGACTCCTTATGCACCCAATTGGTTTGTAAACTCTGCCCTGACATTGAGGACTGAGTCCGGCTTTGGGCTTAGGTTAGTGGGGAATTTTGTAGGTGATCAGTTCGGCGATGAGTTAAATACAGTTGAGGCTTCTGCAGATGGAAGAATAGGCTGGATACCTGGTTATAATTTGTTTGATGCTGTTTTTAGCTATGACGTAGAAAAGTGGAATTCAAGGTTTAATTTTAGTATTAAAAACCTTACCAATGAAAGGTATATCGCTACCAGAAGACCTCAGGGAATCAGGGTAGGAATTCCAAGATTTATTACAGCTGGATATGAATTCAGGTTTTAAGAAAAAAAATATTTATTTTCATAAACATTACTTATCCGGCCATGTTATGTATTGGAAGGCTTTAATAAGCTTTTCTTCATAGTGCTGGGTTGAACCGTTCCGAGTCATCGGAACGGTTCTTTTTTTGCTTATATTCATTTTGATTTTATAGATAATCTTTAATTTGGCTACCAATGACGGATTTGTAGGGATCGTCATTCTGATCCCGATAGCTATACGGGAGAAGAATCTCCTACTCTCAAGGGAAGGAGATCCCCCGCAATGCTGCGGGACAGGCTTTCAACTCCGCAAGTCTGCCTACATGGGGTAGGCTCCGTTCAGCATGACGCGGACCATACTGTCATTCTCTTTGTGGAAATGACAAATTTTAAAATCTCAGAATGATGCGATGACGAGGTCATATCCTTTTTGTATGATTCCTAAATATTAAAATATGATTATCCGCAATCATGCCACTAATCAACTAAACTATGGTTTTTTGGCAAACGGATACTAATAGATACCTGATATTTATAGATATTGGTTCTAAATCACAAGTTAATTCTTGCTTATAGATTCCACTGGTATGAAAGCGGATATACATTTATTAAAATCTACAATGGACAGCAAAAGATTCAAAAAGTATAAGCGACTGATCAAGTTGATGAATATTTACCCTCCTTATTTTTTCTCGGGGATCAAGGTGATTGATTACAATGATGATTTTACTTTTTTCAAAGTCAGACTCAAATTGACATGGTATAACAAAAACCTTGTAGGTACAGCTTTTGGTGGGTCTTTGTATGCGATGTGTGATCCATTCTTTATGTTTATTTTATTGATCAATTTAGGGGAGCAATATATAGTATGGGACAAAGCGGCCAGTATAGATTTTCAAAGACCAGGAAAGGGGACTGTCTATGCAGAGTTCTCCATACCTGAGGAGAAAATAAAAATTGTCAAAGAGGAGGTAGATGAATTAGGGAAAAAGGTCTTCACATTTCCTTGTGAGATCAAAGACAAGGAAGGGAAGGTAATAGCAAAGTTGAGTAAAGATGTTTACGTGCGGCGAAAATGAGCATAAGAATCGTTTTTAGCCTTTAAGAATAAACTTACCTTTGCAATCTAATAATACAGATAATATGATTTTAGTCGGGAATGCGGTTTTAAGTGATGATATCAAGGAACAGTTTTTTGTCTGCGATCTTGAAAAATGCAAAGGGGCTTGTTGTGTCGAAGGAGATGCCGGTGCGCCTTTAGAAGATGAGGAGACCAAAATTATAGAGGAAATCTACCCAATTGTCAAGGATTACATTACTGAGGAAGGAAGGAAAGTCATAGAAAGAGAGGGCACTTGGGTCATTGACAAGGACGGAGATAAGGGCACTCCCACCATTGGAGAAAATAGAGAGTGTGCTTACGCCTTGTATGACAATAGGGGAATTTTGAAATGTGGGATCGAACAAGCTTACCTTGATGGAAAAATCTCCTTTAAAAAGCCGATTTCCTGTCATATGTACCCCATTCGGATTACCAAATACGACCAGTTTGAAGCCTTAAATTATGATCGTTGGCATATTTGCAGTCCAGCATGTAGTCTTGGAAGTAAATTGGGAGTTCCTGTTTACAAATTTCTAAAGGATGCTTTGGTAAGAAGATATGGAGAAGCTTGGTATGAAGAATTGGTAAATGAAATAGAAGGATAGAAAAAAGTCCCCAAGAAGATGCAGTTTTTTGGGGACTTTTTTTATACTCAATAACATAAAATTTCTATACTTTAATGTATACTTTTTTCTTGTCCATCCACAACCCTATCAGCCAGATCAAAAGCATGTAAGCTATGGAAAACAGTAACGAGGCATTTTTAGGTGATAACCAATTGGTGAACGCATTGGCATATATAAAACTTTTGAAGCTTTGATCTCCTACAGAGAAAATATACATCAAGCTGATTACAATACCAGAAAGTACATACAAAATAAGAGGGTTTCTCCCAAAGACTTGGAGAGGATATGTCCAATTCCTTTGTTGCCATACTTCAATGATCATGATTAAAGCTCCGATCAGTATTAAATCCAATCCGACTGTCATGAGTACATAAGGACTGGTCCATAATTTTTTGTTCATGGGAAAGAAAGTATCCCATGCCAAGCAGATAGCAATCAGTATTAAACCAGCCACAAGAAGAAATTTGACTGTTTTTGTAGTATTGCCCAGTTGCTGGATAAACTTACCTGCAAAAAAACCTGCTAGCACATTTACCACAGCTGGGAAAGTGCTGAGAAGACCTTCTGGGTCAAAAGGGATTCCTTCCCCTCCATATAAGTTTGTAGGTCCGATCAGCCAAAGGTCTAATTTCAATGCAGCATTACCGGTGAGCGAATAAGGGTCGCCCTGATCTCCGAAAAAATACATGATTGGCCAGTATGCAATTAAAATCAATATACTGACCAAGATAGCACCCTGTCTGCTCAGATAATAGAGAATCAAGGCGGCAAACATATAGCACAAGGCTATGCGCTGAAGTACACCAAGTAACCTGACTTCACCCCAATTGATCATGGAAATACCATTTTCTGTTTGTTCAAAAAATGGAAAAGCATTCAGCCCCCATCCGATTAAGAAAATTAAAAATGTCCTTTTGAATACTTTTTTCAAGAACATGCCTTGATCCATCCGCTCTAGTTTTTTCATACTGAAGCTCATTGCGTTTCCGACCACAAAAAGGAAAGTAGGAAATACAAGGTCTGTAATGGTGAATCCGTGCCAAGCGGCATGCATAAATGGGGCGTACATATGAGACCAGGATCCAGGAGTATTAACGACGATCATCAAGGCGATGGTCAGTCCTCTAAGTACATCCAAGGCAAGGTATCTTTCTTGTAAAAGAACTCCCGAAGGTTGTAAGGTTGCCATAGGTTAGATTGGTTGGGTAATAATTTTTACAATAAGCGCAAACTTCGTGTAAAATATAAAGAAAGTATGGATTTAAAAATTGTATTTGTAGAGAGTGGCCAATACTGATTTGAATTTTGGTTTGAATGTGTAATTGGTAGGTTCCTATTTATACAATATGATTATACGACTATTTTAATCAGTAATTAAATATCAATTAACCTAAATATTAAAAATAATATGATTCTGTCACTACTATTTCTGTGTTAATAAAACACTTTAAATGTTAATAAAAGGGGTATTTTATTGGTTGTTTGGTCAAAACATAGTTAAAATGTTTTATGCTTTTTTTCTCCATAGGGTTATTTGTTATATTCAAGAATGATAAGAAAACTTATTTACTCTGTCCTGACCCTTACAGCGGTATCATTGCTTCTTAGTTTTTGTTCTACTCGAAATGGCCACCCATCAGCTGAGGATATTCACATTGAATGGGAAATTCTTGAAAACTCTCCACACCCGAAAGCTTTTCATAGAGCTTCATTTAAGATCACCAATAATGGTAAACAAGACTTGAAACCTGATTGGGAAATATTTTTTAATACGATTTTTCTGTCGGTTGCGCCGGAAGTGATTTCAGGGGCAGTATCCATCAGTCATTTATCCGGTGATTATTTTGGTATTGCACCCAAGGAAGGCTTCCCCTCTTTGGCATCAGGTGAGTCTTACACCATTGAATACCGCTCTGATAATTTTCTCACCAAAAATACCCACGTTCCTGAGGCATTGTATATTGTTTTTGGTGATAAAGAAGAAGGCAATCCTTTGACTGGCTATGATGTGAAAGGAATAAAAATACCAACCATGGTAAGAGATACAGAAGGCCTAGGTCTTCCAATCCCTACAGGCAACTTTCTGTTTGAGAGAAATAAAAATCTGAAATTACTTCGGCAAACAGACTTCAGTCCAATTATTCCTACCCCGAAAACTTACGTGTTGAATGATGGACACTGGAATAGTGGGAGTAATATCAAGCTTTTTGTCGAGGAGGGTTTTGAGCATGAAGCCAAGCACTTGAAAAAATGGTTGGAGGCCCTTTATAGCGGAAGTGTTTCTGATTCAGGAAAAGAAGGTGCATCTATTTTACTATTAAAAAGTGATAAAGATCTTGGTACTGAGGGCTATGAATTGGATGTGGAGAGTGAGGTAATTACCCTCAAAGCAAGTCAAAATCAAGGCGTTTTTTATGGCATGCAAAGTTTGATGGCCCTGATGCCAATTTATGCTTTTGAGGATAAAGTATCGGACATTGAGGTTCCTCAAGTTAGCATACAGGATGAACCAAGGTTTGGATATAGGGGCTTGTTTTTGGATGTAGCAAGAAATTTTCAATCCAAGGAAGCGGTACTTAAGCTACTGGATTTGATGTCTTTTTATAAATTGAATGTATTTCATTTCAATCTGGCCAATGATGAGGGCTGGAGAATTGAAATTCCCGGACTTCCTGAATTGACTGAGATTGGAAGTAAAAGAGGGCATTCCAAAGAAGAAAAAGAATTTTTATGGCCTTATTATGGATCTGGACCTAATAAGGATGATTCACCCCAAGGGACAGGTTTTTATACTGTTTCCGATTTTCAGGATATCCTCAGATATGCCAAGGAAAGGCATATAGAGGTGATACCTGAAATTGGTGTTCCTGCACATTCCCGTGCAGCGATTATTGCGATGCGCTACCGGTATCACCAAAAAATGGAAAATGGTGATGAACAAGGAGCTAAAGAATTCCTCCTAGAAGATTTTGATGACCAATCAGAATACTTGTCTGCACAGAATTTCAGAGGAAACACCATTTGCATCTGTCAAGAATCTGCATTCCGCTTTTATGAGAAGGTTTTGGATGAAATCATCAGCATGTACAATGAGGCAAATGTTCCTTTACATACTTTTCATACCGGTGGGGATGAAGTGCCTCATGGTGCTTGGACTGCCTCTCCTGTTTGCGAAAAGTTCATCATGGAATCAGATTCAGTGAGTTCAGTAGAGGAGCTTAGAAATTATTTTTATACCAGGATCAATAGAATGTTTGGGGAAAAAGGGCTTCAGACTGCTGGTTGGGAAGAGATAGGTCAGATGGAAGTCGCTGAGAATGGCAGTAGTAAATCTGTGCCTAATCCTGAATTTGCAGACGCTGACTTCAGAGTATATGCGTGGAATGCAGTCGCAGGATGGGGAGGGGAGGATATGGCTTATCAACTTGCCAATGCGGGATATGAAGTTGTGGTCTGTAATTCTTCAAACCTTTATTTTGATTTGGCCTATGACCTTCACCCCGACGAACCGGGGCATGAATGGTCAGGCTATGTTGATTTAAAAACAGCTTGGCAAACAGTGCCATTGAATCACTTTATTTCTAACGATGTGGACATGTATGGGCGACCTTTGGATATTGATGTGCTTCTGCAGAGTAAAGAAAAACTTACAGCTGAGGGGAAGAAAAACATCAAGGGGATTTCGGGTCAATTGTGGACGGAGACTGTCAAAGGGCAGGATATGATGGAGTATTACCTGCTACCTAAGATATTTGGTCTGGCTGAAAGGGCTTGGTCCCAAGACCCTGATTGGGCAGGAATAGACGATCATGATGAAAGAAGATTTGCTAGGGAAGAGGATTGGAACAAATTCTCAAATGCGGTAGGACAAAGGGAACTGCCTAGACTGGATTTTATCTTTGGAGGATTCAATACCAGATTGCCGAAGCCAGGGACTTTTGTGAAAGATGGCCTTATGCATGCAAATGTAGAACACCCTGGTTTGATCATCAGGTTTACCAGAGATGGGACAGAGGTGACACCCAATTCACCTCAATATACCGCTCCGGTTCCCATAGATGGAAAGGTTAGTTTAAGGGTGTTTACTCCCTCTGGAAAAGGAGGGGGAATGACTACTTGTGACAAATGGGATGGGTCATAATTGTAGACCAATTCTCAAATGTAAGTTGACAAATACCTCACCCATAGCCACAGTCCTAGGTATAACTTTGTAGTATTCATAACCATACCCAACTCCAATACCTGCCTCATAGTTGAAATGTTGGGTTGGACTTCTCCTGATACCCCATGTGGGAATCAGACTCAGGGTTGGAATTACTCCCATGTTGGATTCATTTGAAATCACAAACCAGTCGGGTTGGTAGCTGGTAGAAAGTGCTAGGAAATTACCGGAATTTTGAGCTGTTTTTTTTCCTTTTGCCGCACGCTTTTGGAGGTTATAATAAAATCTGGGCTCTAGCCTTAAAAATGGCCACCAGGCAACAGTGGGCTGATTGACGGAAAAACCTTCCCTATATGAAAAATTAAAGCCGATTTCAGATCGGAGAGCCAAATCTCTTTTTAGTCTAGATTCATTGCTGAAATATTTGGTGACCAATAGACTCTGTACTTGCCAAATTGATTTTTCTACAGAAGGAATTTCTTGTGCTTGAGAAGACTTTATCAAGAAAATAGAAAATATAAAGGTTAAAATATAAAATTTCACTTAGGCCTATTTAAATTTTGGTCAAAAATAGATTTTTTGTAACAATTTAAAAATTTATTTGTTTTACATATATGCGTCATTCATATAGTAAATTTACCTTTTTGTTTTTTATCTTTTTTGGACTGGTATATCAAGCCCACTCACAGATCAGTTTGGATATTGAGAGTGGGCTTATTTTTCCGGGATATAATCAGGTAAGGATACCCAATCAAACCGGAACCTCATTTGATTTCAATAGAGATTTTGATATTCAGGGTCCGGTGATTCCCAATCGTATTAGACCTGGATATTCTTTTGGGAAAAATCACATTTTCGCCTTGTATGCACCCCTTACGGCTAATTATACTGGGATTCCTGGATTTGAAATTCAACTTGAAAATACCTTATTTGACGGTAGTCGGTCATTGGAAGGTCTTTATAAATTCAACAGTTACAGGTTAACTTATCGAAGGGATTTGATTCAGGATGAAAAATGGGTTCTAGGAGTTGGTTTTACTGCCAAAATCCGTGATGCCAGAGTATTGTTGTCAGATGAAACACAGACTGATTTTAAAGATGATATCGGATTTGTGCCACTTCTCCATTTGTTTGTGAGTTATGATGCAGGTATTTTGACAGCCTTGATAGAAGGGGATGGTCTGGCAGGTGGACCTGGAAGAGCATTTGATTTTTTTGGAGGTGTTAGGGTTCCTTTGTCCAACTATTTTGATCTCAAAGCAGGTTATAGAATTCTCGAAGGTGGGGCAGATGTTTCAGAAGTATATAATTTTGCGCTCTTCAATTTTGCTTCTGTTGGGATTGTCTGGGGAATCAGTGGAGGCAGGTATTGATTATAACCCTTTGATATATCCCTTATATTTATTGATCAGTGCATTATTGTGTTCTTCGCCCTCATCAGAATTGGAACTGCTGAATATCTCCGGTAAATAGCCTTTGGAGACTAAATTTTCTGTAGCCTGCACCATGATAGCCTGAAGTATACTGACCCCGATAACCGTAGATGTAGCACCGACCCTGAAGTCTAGCCCCTCTATTGAGGTAGCTGCATCACCGATTTCACCAATATTATCAAAAAAGAGGTCTGATACCTCGTAAAGCATTTTGCCCGAAACATGCCTGGAATCCACCGACTTGGTATGTTTAAGGTTTGTGATGACAATAACTTTAGCGCCTTTTTGCTTTGCAATCATCGCCATTTCTATACTCACGGTGTTTCGCCCTGAGTTGGAAGAAATGATAAACACATCGTTTTTTCCGATCGGATAGTTTTCAAAAAGTTTGGCAGCATAGCCTTCCTTTCTTTCAATTTCAGTACTCAATGAAGCGTCTTTGTGCAGCATAAGTGCATCATCAAAAATGGGGACAACTCTTGCAAAGCCACCTGCCCTGTAAAAAATCTCTTCTGCAAACATATGTGAATGACCTGTGCCACTCGTATAAATATACCCATTCTCCATCATGCATTGGCTGATCCAAGTGGCTGCAAGCTCTATTTTTTCCGATTGCTCAGATACTTTGTTCAGCTTAGCCTGGAGATGCTCCAGGTATCTTTGATAGGCCTTTTTCATTTTCAGTTGATTAAAATTTCATCCACGAATACCCAGCCTTTGCTTCCTCTTGAGGGGTGCCAAGAAGGTAAAGAAGCAACGGGGCTTAGTTTGATCTTAATGTTTTCACTGGGAATTTCCTGGTTCACCTTTATTTCTTCAAGGTGATACCTTTTCCCCATGTTTTGCTGAGGTTGTTCAGGTGTTCCTTCATAGATCTTTACCCAATTACCGTTTCGAGCTTTTTGCCATGCTTCAATTTTTGCAGGAAGAAAAATATGTGATCCCTCATCTGACAGGATGCTTAGGGAGATATCCTGAAGTGTGTCTTGGTTCTCAAACTCCATGGTGATCTCAAATGGATTTTCCTGGAACCCCAGCCATTTGCCTGAGGCAAAGTCTTCATCTCCTTTTATAAGATCAAATAAGCTGACAGCTCCATTTCCACTGTACTTTGCATTTGGTTCATAGGTCAGGTTAAATTTATTTGGCTGCCTGCCTGCTTTAAATAGAACCGCCTGACTGTTAGCACTCCCTATCCAACCTTTGGCAAATGCCTTTGCTTTGATAGTACTACTTTTTTCAAGCGTAAATGGCTCTTTGTATAGCAAGCTCTTGAGGCTGTCTGGCTCTGATCCATCTAAGGTGTAATAAATGTTTGTCGAGCCGATTGGGTGTTTGAGACGGATCAGTTGAGAATCTCTAAAAATAATGCTATCGTATTCTATAAAAGGCTGATTCAGGGTGATTGCCACACCGTCATCCTGAAAACCAACAATCAGTTTTAAGTTTGGGTTTTGATTCTGAAATTTTTTTATTATTTCATCGCTTAAACCAGTATTCCACAAGTAAACTGTTTGGAGTATAGGAATATCAGAAAGCATTTTGAATGACTCTTCTGAAAGCGGGTTGCCGCTCAGCGCGATCTGCTTCAAACTTTTCAATTCTTTCAACTCTCCAAAGTTTTCCCCATTAATATTTGTGAAGTTCAGATTGAGGTATTCTAAATTTTCGAATTTAGAAATTCTAATGAGGTCACCTTCCTGAAGGTTCATGTTGCTGAGGTTTAGCGATACAATCTGTTTTTGGATTTTACCCAATTCCTCGAGTTTTTTGGAGTCAAACTCATTTTTACCAAAGAATCTAACTTCAAGGGCCGGAGATGATGGTGTCAGCGACCTTATCAATCTGTAATCTGTGTTGAGTTCTTGGATCGTTTTGGCGGCCGCCGGTGGGAAGTCATACTGTAAGAAGCTGTTTTTTTCGATCCTGGTTTTTGCCAGATTGGCAAATACACTGCTTTGTTCGTATGCCAGGATTTTTTTATCAAAATGCGCGGACTCCATAATCCAAGCCGTAATCAATTCTATTTCCTCCTCATTCAATTGGGCCTTTTCTTTAGGAGGCATATGTTCCTCATCATCCAATGGCAGATGGATTCTTTTGATGAGCAGACTCTCTTCTGGCTGATCAGCTGAGATACTTAAACCCGTTTTTCCTCCAGCCAATATGTATTGGGCCTCATCGAGTCTGAGCTCACCTTTTTGTTTGGAGGCTTTGTGGCAACTGATACATTTTTGCTCTAATATGGGTTTGATCACATGGTCAAAAGCCAGGGCATCTTCCATACTGATTACTTCTGATTTTTTACTTGTCAAAGGTTCTAGTAAAAAATCCTTGCCATGTGTGATTGTCGCTCCCAGGTGACCGGTGATGATGACAAGTGCCAATATTGCTAAAGGGAGGAGTTTGTGTACAATGAGGCTGTTTTTCTGGTAAAACCAATACCAAACCGAGGATAACCAGAATAAAGCAACTGCTGTCCATTGATGCCATTTTATGTTTTCATAATTATAGCCCGATTCTGAGCTGAGTAAGAAACCTGCAATAACTGTCAAACCAGTCAGTAGCACTGAGGTCAATAAAAAATGATCTCTGATATTCGGATCAATTTTGTGTTTCCCTAACCAATGAATCAAGGCTGCGAGTATCAAGAGTACTATTGGAAAGTGTAGCAAAAGCGGATGCATTCTCCCCAGTATTTCCAAAATAGGCGGGAAAATCAAGCGATTTTGTCCTAAAATTAAGACAATTACCATGCTGTGCATGATGATCAGAAGGTATTCCAATGCGTAAAAAAAACGTGCTTGAATTGACATACAGCAAAAGGAAAATTAAACCAAGATATCTTTAACGATTTTCCCACTTACATCAGTCAGACGGTATCTTCTACCTAGGTGCTTGTAGGTAAGTTTTTCATGATTGATACCCATAAGGTGTAGAATAGTAGCTTGAAAATCATGGACATGAACGGGTTTGTCTACGATATTGTATCCAAATTCATCAGTCTCGCCATAGACCATTCCTGATTTGACTCCGCCGCCAGCCATCCATACTGAAAATGCACGTGGATGGTGGTCACGTCCGTAATTGTCAGCCTGGATTTTGCCTTGGCAGTAATTTGTCCTCCCAAACTCACCACCCCATACGACCAAAGTTTCATCTAAAAGGCCTCTTTGTTTGAGGTCTTGAATCAAAGCAGCAGAAGCTTGGTCTACGTCTTTGGCTTGTCCTTTCATCTCACTAGGAAGGTTGTCATGTTGGTCCCATCCTTGATGATAAAGCTGGACAAAACGGACTCCATTTTCAGAAAGTTTTCTAGCTAAGAGGCAATTGGCGGCATAGGTACCCGGTACAAGGCAATCAGGGCCGTACATTTTGATGATACTGTCGGGTTCTTTGGATATATCGGTTACTTCCGGTACAGCTGTCTGCATGCGAAAGGCCATTTCATATTGCTGTATTTTAGCCTGGATTTCGGGGTCACCATAAGACTCAAAGCTCATTTGATTGAGGGTGGCAAGCTTGTCGAGCATTTTACGCCTGTCAGCTCTGCTCATCCCGACAGGGTCTCCAAGGTAAAGCACAGGGTCTTCACTTGCTGAGAATTGAACGCCTTGATGTATGGAATCCAAAAAGCCATTTGTCCAGAGTTTGGAATATACACCCTGTCCATTTCCTTTGCCTCTGCTCAGCAAGACACAAAAAGCTGGGAGGTTGCTATTTTCACTGCCTAATCCATAACTCAGCCATGCTCCCATGCTGGGGCGATTGCCTACCTGGGCGCCTGTTTGGAAAAATGTAAGCGCCGGATCGTGGTTGATGGCTTCTGTATGCATGGATTTGATAATGCAGATGTCATCTACAATTTTGGAAGTATGGGGAAACAAATCGGATACCCAGGCCCTTGCTTCACCGTATTGCTGAAAGCCAAAATATGAGCCCACCAATGGAAAAGAGCTCTGACCGGAAGTCATTCCTGTCAGCCTTTGCCCCATCCGGATAGATTCAGGCAACTCTTGCCCCATTTGCTTATTGAGCAAGGGCTTGTAGTCAAAAGACTCCAATTGGGAAGGTGCTCCATTTTGAAACAAGTAGATGACTCTTTTAGCTTTAGGAGCAAAGTGGGGGAGAGCATCAAAAAGTTCTTCTTCTGCGCTTTTCCTGTTGAAGAGGTCAGGAATCAGCAAGCTACCCAATGCAAGGCTACCAATTCCGAGACTGAGTTTCCCTAAGAATTTCCTTCTGTTGTGGTTCAAACCATGTTCCAGCTGCTCTTTTTCCATCTCAAATCTTTGTTATTGTTTCCTCTAGGTTGTACAACATGGTGATGACTTGCATCATTGCCGCCACATCCGGATTGATTTCTTCTTTTTTGGGGGGATAATTGCCTACCTGCACAAGGCTGTAAGCCTGATCCATATTGCTGGTAAATCGCTCTTTCTCTTCTTTGAGATAGTGTTCCAATACTTTAAGCTCTTCATTTTTTGGGTTCCTACTGAGGATCCTGACAAATGCTTCCCTCAGCGCTTCACTTGGGTCTTCGTGTTTTTTTGAAATAGTCAATGCCAGGTTGCTTGCAGCTTCCAGCACCATTGGGTCATTGAGCATGACCAATGCCTGTAGGGGTGTATTTGTCCTTCCCCTGTTGACTTCACATTGATCTCTGTTTGAACCATCAAAAATAATGGGCATAGGAGGAGGAGAGGTGAGCTTGATAAATGTATAAAGGCCTCTACGGTAAAGCTTGTCTCCGGTATCCTGCACATAAGTTTTGAGTTCACCCCGACCGGATGTCGAAGCTTCCCATAGTCCCTTTGGTTGGTAAGGCTTGACACTAGGCCCACCTATTTCAGTTACAAGCAAGCCAGAACTTGCGAGCACAAGGTCTCTTACGTTTTCAGCAGGCAATCTCAATCTTGGATAGCGGGAAAGGAAAATATTTTCAGGGTCTTTTTCTAGCGCTTTACGGTCGACAAAGGAAGATTGCTTGTAGGTGGCTGAACTGAGAATCTGTTTCAACAGCCGCTTGATATCCCAGCCATTTCCCATAAAGTCGACGGCCAACCAATCGAGGAGCTCAGGATGAGAAGGGAGATCGCCCTGCATGCCAAAGTCTCCAGTAGACTTGACTATTCCCTGACCAAAGATTTCTTGCCAAATAAGGTTGACAAATACCCGTGCGGTGAGCGGATTTTCTTTGGAAACAGTCCATTGTGCAAGGCCTAGACGGTTTTTGGGATAGTTTGTACCAAATTCCAAAACGGACATCGGGGTTGATGGGAAAACCTGACTTGTAGGAGCGTCATAAAGCCCTCTATCCAAGATATATGTCGGCCTTAAGCTGTCAAGTTCCTCCATTACCGATACCATAAGCCTGCTGGAATCCCGCTGATTGATAAATTTTAAAAGCTCCGAAGTATCCTCTTTATCAATCCATAGGATAGGTGTTTTTGCCGGTTTGGATTGCATTACATCTCCCTCGTAACCTTTTTCGGGTGTGTTGTTGAAAAAGGCGAATAGTTCGAAATATTCTTTTTGGGAAATAGGGTCGTACTTGTGGTCATGACACTGTGCACATTCCATGGTGATCCCTATGATCCCTTTGCTAAAAGTGTTGGTTTTGTCCAATACATATTCCACCCGGTACTCTTCTTCAATGACCCCGCCTTCTTCGGTGTATTTATGGTTCCTATTGAATGCAGTAGCCAGAATATGTTCTTTGTTATTGGCGGGTAACAAGTCCCCTGCAAGCTGCCAAGTGATAAATTCATCATATGGAAGGTTGGTATTAAATGCATGAATAACCCAATCCCTATAAGGCCATTGTGTCCGTATATTGTCGTCTTGATAGCCATAAGAATCCGAATACCTGGAAATGTCCATCCACAAAGCACCTAATTTTTCCCCGAATGCTTCTTGTGCAAATAGTTTGTCCAGTGCTTTTAAGTAAGCATCTTCAGATTGGTCATTTTCGAAAGCGGCTATCCACTCAGGTTGTGGAGGAAGTCCCGTGAGGTCCAGACTTATTCTTTTGATAAGTGTGTTTTTGTCTGCTTCTGGATTGGGAGCCAAACCTTCAGCTTCCATTCTTTGGAGGACAAAGTAGTCTATGTCATTAATTGGCCAACTTTGATTTTGGACCTTTGGCAAAGGATGTTTTTGTGGTTTTACAAAAGCCCAATGGGGCTCATATTCGGCGCCTTGACTGATCCATTTCCTGATAATTTCAATTTCTTCATTGCTGAGAGAAAGGTTGGACTCTGGTGGGGGCATTTGTTCACCTGGATCTTCAGAGGTCAGCCTTATATATACCTCCGAGGCGTCCGGATCATTGGGGACAATGCCATGCCTGCCCGGGTTTTCTCTCAATGCTGCGTAGGCTGATTCTGCCATGTCCAATCTGAGGCCAGCTTCTCTTTTATTGGCATCAGGGCCATGACATGCAAAGCATTTATCAGAGAGAATAGGTCTTATATGGAAATTATAGCTTACCTGATCATTGCTGTCAAGTATATTGCTTTGGCTTTTTTTCTCATTACAAGAAAATAGCAATAGAAACAAAAACGGAGCATATAGGAAAGTTTGCGATTTCACGATTATTCTGGTAAGGGGCTTATTGTCAAAAGTAATTTCGTGAAAAAAAGTAGAGATGACAAAACCATCCAAATAAATATCAAAAGAGGCAAATAAAGTATTGAAAAAAAGAAAGCCGACCAAATTGGCCGGCTTTGTAAGCGTGTTGCTGATATATTATTTTTTGATTACCGAAAAATCGAAGGTTTCCAAGAATTTGGTAGTGAAATTGCCAGCTTTGAACTCTGGGTCTTCCAAAAGTGCTATGTGGAAAGGAATGGTAGTTTTGACACCGTCAATGACAAACTCCTCCAATGCCCTTTTCATTCTTACGATCACTTCTTCTCTGGATTGGCCACTTACGATAAGTTTGGCAATCATTGAGTCATAGTTGGGTGGGATAACATATCCTGCGTAGACGTGGCTGTCTACCCTTACACCACGGCCACCTGGCATATGCAGGTTGTGTATTTTTCCTGGACTTGGGCGGAAGCCATTGGCAGGATCTTCAGCATTGATCCTACATTCCATAGCATAAAGCTTAGGGAAATAGTTTTTCCCGGAAATAGGCTCACCAGCTGCTACTTTTATTTGTTCTTTGATGAGATCAAAATCAGTCACTTCCTCAGTAATGGGATGTTCTACCTGAATCCTGGTATTCATTTCCATAAAGAAGAAATTCCTATGTTTGTCTACCAAAAACTCTATGGTTCCGGCTCCTTCGTAGCCTATAGCTTCAGCACCTTTGATGGCTGCAGCTCCCATAGCCTCTCTTAATTCATCTGTCATGAAAGGAGATGGAGTTTCTTCTACGAGTTTTTGATGCCTTCTCTGAATAGAACAGTCTCTTTCTGAAAGATGACATGCTTTGCCTCGGCTATCGCCTACAATCTGAATTTCTATATGACGTGGTTCCTCTACAAATTTTTCAAGGTAAAGGCCATCATTTCCAAAAGCTGCACCCGATTCCTGACGGGCATCATCCCAGGCTTTTTTGAATTCACTTTCTTCACGTACTATCCTCATTCCTCGGCCACCACCGCCTGCGGTAGCTTTGAGGATTACGGGATATCCCATTTCAGTAGCTATTTTGATGCCTTCTTCTATTGATTCAAGCAATCCTTCAGATCCAGGTATGGTTGGGACACCGGCCTCTTTCATGGTAGCCTTAGCCGTAGCCTTATCTCCCATTCTATTGATCATGTCAGGACTCGCTCCTATGAATTTGATTCCATATTCTTCACAGATTCTAGAAAATTCTGCATTTTCGGAAAGGAAACCGTAGCCAGGATGGATAGCGTCAGCATTTGTTATTTCTGCAGCAGCAATTATCCTGGGAATGTTTAAGTAGGATTCCTTGCTAGGAGGTGCACCGATACATACCGCTTCATCTGCAAAGCGCACATGCAAACTGTCTTTGTCAGCGGTAGAGTAAACAGCCACAGTTTTGATACCCATCTCTTTGCAGGTCCTGATGACTCTTAGTGCAATTTCTCCACGGTTGGCAATTAATATTTTATTAAACACTGTAATTTGGGTTTGTTGAAACAAAAATTATCCTGCTGGATCTACTAAGAATAGTGGTTGATCATATTCTACCGGCTGGGAATTTTCAACCAATACCTTCACGATCTTTCCTGAAACTTCAGATTCGATCTCATTAAATAACTTCATTGCTTCAATAATGCAAACTGTCTGTCCTTTGCTTATCGTGTCGCCTACATTTACAAAAGCATCTGAGTCTGGATTCGGGGTCCTGTAGAATGTCCCGATCATTGGAGACTTTACTTCCACATATTTAGAGCTTTCATCTTTTGCTTCTGCAGGGGCCGCCGGTGCAGCTGGAGCTGGGTTTGAAGATGGGGTGGAGGCCTGCGGAGCCGGAGCTACTGAAGTCTCGACCCTTGCAGGTGCTTCAGAATGCTTTTTGATAGAAAGTTTGAACTCGTCAGTTTCGATTTTAACTTCGGCTAAACCGGAATTTGAAATAAAATCTATTAAATCCTGTATTTCTTTTGCTTTCATAATTTTGAATGAGTTAAAAATCACCCCATTGGGGGGATTAAAGTTTGGGTTAGATTCGAAATAGGAATACCATGTAATTTAATCAAATCACGTCAGGTATTAAAATTATTTTACTCTTTCGGAGTAAGAGCCGTCTCTTGTGTCCACCTTGATCAAGATGTCCTGCTCAACAAAAAGAGGCACCATCACAGTTGCGCCAGTCTCCAAAGTAGCAGGTTTCATTGCGTTAGTGGCAGTGTCCCCTTTGATTCCCGGTTCAGTGTAGGTAATCATAAGTTCCACAAAAGGAGGCAATTCCACAGATAAAGGTGTCTCTGTTTCAGCGTGTACAAGGATGTCTACTGTCTGACCTTCTTTGAGGAGATTTGCTCTTTCTATAAGCTTTTCCTGAATTGGTATCTGTTCAAAGTTATCCAAATCCATAAAATGGTAACCCATGTCGTCAGCATAAATAAATTGATGAGGTCTTTTTTCCACCCTCGCTGTGACGACTTTCTCACCTGCAGTGAATGTTCTGTCCAACACTTTACCAGTATTCAGACTTTTTAGCTTTGTTCTTACAAAAGCCGCCCCTTTGCCGGGCTTAACATGCTGGAATTCTACTATGGTATATATGTCATTGTTCATCTCAAGACATAAACCATTTTTGAAATCTGCGGTACTTGCCATATTTATCTGTTTAAATTAAGCTTATTTTGGGTCATATCCCCACTTGAGATAAATCGAACCCCAAGTAAATCCGCCACCAAATGCAGCGAGAATGATATTGTCTCCTTTTTTCAATTGTGATTCGTAATCCCACAGGCACAATGGAAGCGTACCTGCAGTAGTATTTCCGTATTTTTCAATATTGAGCATTACCCTCTCAGGCCCAACTCCCATTCTGTTGGCTGTTGCATCAATAATTCGCTTGTTAGCCTGATGAGGAACCAACCAGGCAATTTCATCCGAATTTAGGTTATTCTTTTCCATTATTCGTGCACTGACTTCTGCCATATTGGTAACTGCAAACTTAAATACAGTAGAACCTTCTTGAAAGGCATAGTGCTCACGGGCAGCAATTGTCTCAGGAGTCGCTGGTTTACGGCTACCTCCGGCTTTCATATGCAAAAATGGTGCACCTGAACCGTCGGCGTGAAGAAGAGAATCCATAACTCCTACTTCTTCCTCTGTAGGCTCCAGTAAGACCGCACCACCTCCATCGCCAAAAATGATACAGGTAGTCCTGTCTGTGTAATCGACGATAGAAGACATTTTATCTGCTCCTACTATGATTACTTTTTTGTGCGCTCCTGTTTCTATGAATTGGCTGCCCATTGTCAAGGCATACAGAAAGCCAGAGCAGGCAGCTGAAATATCAAAACTAAAACTATTTTTGGCTCCTACACCATCCGCGATGATATTGGCCGTAGCCGGAAATGGCATGTCAGGTGTGACAGTCGCACAGATGATCAAGTCAATATCTTCGGCTTTGGTATTCGTTTTTTCCAGTAATCCTTTGACGGCGTTGATTCCGATGACGGAGGTACCTTGGTTTTCTCCTTTTAGGATTCTTCTTTCTTTAATTCCTGTCCTAGTGGTAATCCATTCGTCATTGGTATCGACCATGGTTTCCAGTTCTCTGTTGGTCAAGACATACTCAGGTACCCAGCCATGTACACCCGTTATTACTGCTCTTGTTTTTTTCATTAATCAGTGGTTTGTTGCCAAACGGAAAGTGTAAGTCTAAATGTTTGGCATTTAGTGTTTTAAGGTTGGTCGGTCATGTAAACGCTTATTTCCAGACAAACCAAGGCGTCAAAATTATCTAAAATGTCCTTTTTCACCAAAGCTTTTTGGTATTTAAGGCAGATTGTCTCAGGTTGATAAAGCGTATATCAACTGCAATCTGAGGTTAATGAACAAAAAAATCCACCCTGAAACAAATCAGGGTGGATTTTATCAAAAGGCCTTTTGTGTAATAATTAAGCAAGAACTTCTTTTTCCATGATAACCTGTCCTTTGTAGTACAGTTTACCGTCCAACCAATATGCTCTATGTGGTAGGTGGAATTCACCGGTAGTTGGGCATTGTGCCAAGCCAGGAGCTGTCAACTTATAGTGAGTTCTTCTTTTGTCTCTTCTGGTTTTCGAAATTTTGCGTTTAGGATGTGCCATCTCTATGCTATTTTAGATTAATCTTTTTTCTTTAATTTATTTAATACTTCCCATCTCGGGTCTACAGGCTTTGTATTTTGAGCTTGATCTTCGTCGGCGATGTCTCTCTTGCTTTCATCAGACACATACACTACTTCTCCCTCGCTCTCATCAAATTCATCATCGTCATCATCATGGTAATCAGGATGAATTTTTTTGGCCGGGATAGCCAAAAGTATAAATTCATATATCAGTTGGGCGACATTGATGCTTGGGGTGTCCCTTGTGATCATCAATACATCCTCGCTGATTTCTTGTTCTATAGGTCCATACTTATAAAGTACAAACTCCTTATGATCAAACTCATAATCGAAGTCTTCTAAGCTTCGGTCACATGTCAATCCAAGAGTACCCACGATTTCAAAATTAGCTTCCATAAGTGATGCGGTCTTTAGAAGATGCACGCTTACTTTGAGATTGGCTCCGTTGACCCAATCGGTGGCATCGTAGAATTTAAAGAACTCATAACCTACACTAAACTCAAAAGTATGCTTACCTTCATTAAGTTTGATGATGTCGATATCATACGTTCTTAAGAATTTCATGATTCCTCCCTCTAATTCAAGACCGCAAATTTAGGCAAATGCATTAGAAAAATAAAATTTGGTCAGGATTTATTTTTAAAAAGGTTGAAGTAGGGGGGGCGGTTTGGGCAATGTAATATAATTTGATTGAGAAAACAGCATATAATTTTCATTCACCTCTTGTCCACGAATGTTTTTGCATACAGGCATGAGTGCGATAAAGAATATTATTTTTCCTAAGCTGTTTTTCAAAATGTTACTGCTTGGCATTTTTCAGTTCGTAATTTGTGCTTCTTCCACCGCTTGCTTCTTTTTGTAAAATATCCTTCTTCATTAAATCTTGAATATCTCGAAGAGCAGTATCCTGTGAGCACTTGTTAATTTTCGCCCATTTCGATGTCGTCAACTTCCCATCAAATCCATCAAGCAGTCTATTTATTATTTTTAGCTGTCTATCATTGAGAATCGTGGTAGAATGGTTTTTCCAAAATTCTGCTTTGTGAAGTATTTTCGATAAAATTTCTTCGGTGGAGTCAATAGCATTTATTAAACATTGCAAAAACCATAAAATCCATTCTGTAATGTCTGAATTTCCTTTTTGTGTTTTTTCAAGTTTTTCATAATACTGTTTCCTTTCAACTCTAATTTGTGCAGACATACTGTAGAATCGCCTGACACTTTTGTCAGAATGTGCCAGTGTCATATCTGTAATTGCTCTTGTAATTCTTCCGTTTCCGTCGTCGAATGGATGAATTGTCACGAACCACAAATGAGCAATAGCTGCCTTAAGAACTAAATCTATTTCATGCTCGTTTTCAAACCAGTCCAAGAATCTGTTCATTTCTGGTTCTATTCTGTCTGAACTTGGAGCTTGATAGTGATTTTTTTCTTTTCCCATAGGACCTGACACAACTTGCATCGGACCCCTCGTATCTTTTCTCCAGTCGGCAACTGTAATTTTATATAGATTGCTCCATCCTGAAGGGAACAGTGCTGCATGCCAACCAAATAATCTGTCTTTGCTCAAAGGCACATCATATCTTTGAGTAGCGTCAAGCATCATTTCAACTATCCCGTCAATGCGACGTTCCGACTCCACTGCTCCTGCAATGTCAATTCCCAACCGACGTGCAATTGAAGAACGCACTTGTTCAATATCTAAAAATTCACCTTCAATTTCTGAAGACTTAATAACATCCAAAGTAAGGGTGTTTAATACCGCTTCATTTTGTAAATCGAAACCAAGCGATTCCATTTTACCGAATAGTCTTCCTTGTAGATTTCTAACTTCACCAAGTTTTATCATCACTTTTTTATTGTCCCAAGTGAAGTCAGTCCAGTTTTCTTTTTCGTGTATATAAATATTCATTCTCCGCAATTTGTGCGACAAATATACTGCTTATTCTCCGCAAAAGAATCTTTCTCCGCAATTATTGCATAGATTAAGAAGGTTAATACCCGCACTATCGTTTTTTTGCTTGGGGCCAACGGTTTGGTATATGAAACGTTTGGCATTTCGTAGAGCAAACCTGTCAAACCGCTACAATTTTTATTAAATGTAACAGCCTTAAAATTAGCACTATTCGCCAAATGTTTTATATACCGTGTTGTATGCTGAGCTTTAATCATTATCAGCTAATTATCAGTACTTTACAATCATCAATCCGCTCAATCGAAGTACTGCTGTTCCCGAAAAAATTAGTTTTTAGGGTCGGCAAAAAAGCAATGGCAAACAAACAAGCTCTTTTGCAATTTTTGAATGCGTGTCGGCTTGTGCAATTGCAAATGTGCTTGGCTGTGTGGGATGTTTAAAATGTCCTTGATATAGAGTATTTTGGTTTTTCATTATAAATATCACATAGTTTTTTAAAGTAATCTTCTCTCATTACCAGTTCAGAACCATCAAGTTTTGGTATTTCTCCTTGAATATTTACAATAGAGCCAACAAATTCTGTCTGCCAAGTTTTTAATTTTAGAATTACTTCATCTTTAGAATTGTAAGCTATCAAGCCATCCCTAAAATCGCCTAAACGAAGTTCAAGAACTTCCATAATTGATGGATTTAACCACAGAATCTTAAAATACTCAAATTGAAATTGATTTTGAATAAACGAAAATATTGGAGTCTTCTCTGTTGGAAAATCAACATAGTTTTCATTCCACAATAAATCCATTTCTAATCTATATGCTGAATATGGGAAATCCATTGATTCTCCTTCATTAAAAACTACACCTCCAAAAATCTTTCTATCGGTTAGCTTATAATGTTCCTTTTTAATCAATTCATGTTCGAAGTGTGCAATTCTTACCCATCCGTTTTTATCAATATATATATCTTCATTGAATGCTGCATATTTCTCATAATTTGACGCACGTTTTAAACTATCAGGTCTAATATCTATGGAAAGCTGTTGAGCAATTATGGACTTAATATCAATTTTTAAACTTTCAAATACATCTTGTGTATTGGTATATGAATTAAGCTTTTCATAGCATTCAGTATTAAAAAGTTCGAGTAAATAGTCCGAGAAATATATATTACTAACCATTCTTTCGCTCATGCGATTGCCATAGATTTCTAAATACTCACTATACTTCCGTTGAAAAGTGGCTTTAAACTTTCCAAAAATATTTTCAGTATCAATCCCAGCTCTTTTTAGAGTATCATGTCTCTTATTCAGTCCTTCAAACCAATTGCATTCATCAGTAGAAATGGGGTATATTAAATCATCTTTGGCTTTTACTACAGACTTAGTCTTAAAATGAAATACATTTGAAATTAAACTATCAATTAGAAAATAATAAGTAGGATATATTGATTTTAATTCGGATTCAAAGTTTTTAAGGTATCCCTTAGTTGTCTCTTCAAAAAGAACTAATAATTGCAGTATAGCTAGAATTATAGATTTTTTAAAGTATTCATGATTTAAAAGAAACCATTTTATTGGTTTTATCAACTTTTGAGAATCTTCAAATAATAAAATCGAAATACTTGATAAAACAATATGGTACTTTTGAACTGTATAAGATTTAAACCGACAAAACAGCAAACAAATATGAATTTCATCAATATCCATATTTAAGTCATTAGTAAGGACCTTATCCCAATCATATGTTTCTCTTGAAGGCAATCTGTACTCAATTATTTCATACATTGAGAGCCAAGATTTCTCAAGAAGTGATGTATTATAACCAACACTTGTAAGAGCATTAAATAAATTTGCGGAAAAAACACGTTTATAGCCTAGATTTAAATTTGAAGCTAATAACTCAAATAAAAAATCAATGCTTTTATTGGGGTTAAGTTTATATGCTGTTTGGAAAGCACCTAAATTTGACAAACTTTTAAACCATCCATCTCTTTGATAAACAAACCGTGTTATCCAGAAAAACACAGATAGTTCAGAATTAGAATCAAAAATTGGAGTTATATTAATTTTTCTTTCGTCATGATAGTCTTCATTCTTCCTTACAAGATGCTCAATTAAATCTTTACTTTCTGGAGTAAGAACTTGATAACTATCAAACACATAAATTAATGATTGAACCTCTTTTTCAAGAATTGGATTATCATTTAAATAAATAGAAAGTTCAGAAAGAGACATGTCAGAAAATTCTTTTCTATTAACACATTCTCTTTTAATTTTCACAATTGGGTCAATGCTTATAGATTTCCTACTTGAAGCAATTGTATTTGAAGTAACAAAAGAATTTGGCAGCTTTAAATCATTCGCGTATTTTTTAATCTCATTTTGGAAATCCTTTGAACGTTCTGAGTTCTGCTTTATTGACAACCTTGCATTAATTGAAGCTGCTAAAGTATTTTTTGCTATTGGCAATTTTAACTTCTCAAACAATTTAATAGAATCCATCAGAAATACATC
Organism: Mongoliibacter ruber; assembly: GCF_003003005.1. GTDB lineage: Bacteria > Bacteroidota > Bacteroidia > Cytophagales > Cyclobacteriaceae > Mongoliibacter > Mongoliibacter ruber. The sequence goes on along the minus strand of NZ_PVTR01000005.1, from coordinate 119,273 downwards.
ATCTGATTCAACTAGCATTGTTTGATTTAAAAAGCATTTAGTCAAATCATTAATCTGAACATCTGGATTTGTAATTAAATGTTTCAAGGAAGATTCTAACCGCCAATCACATCTTGTTCCTACTAATTCATGAAGTAAATAGAGAGAAGCATATTTAGGATTGATTTGATAAAATTTCTCAAACCATTCTACAGGAAAATGCTTTGTATCTTTTCCATCGGTATGCTGAACCACTGAATCAACTAATTCTTTCAGCTTTAAAATATATTCATTCCCTAAAGAATTGTTTATCGTACTTAAACCAACAATACTTTCGGTCAAATCTTCAAGAGTTAAATCCCTACGCCATGTATACCCTAGAACATATTCAACACCTTGATTGAAGTATAGGTCGATTTTCTCTGAGTCATTAACAAAAGCGTATGCTTTTACTAGTTGAAAGCAATATTCAGAAAGAAATGCGTGAAATTGCCCATCTTTATTTCGTTCATATTGTCCAACCAATAATTCAATAACAGAAGTGGAATTGTTTACATTTATATTATCAACGAGGAGTTTAAAGAAATTATTAGTTGCAATTGGCCCTCCTGGTGAGTTTTGAAGATATGTTGTTGTTTTAATACTAACTCTATCGAGTACCTTTAATATATAAACCCAATCTTCTTTTTCTTTTATAAAAGATAATCCTTCATTTAGTGATTCATAAATAAAATCATGCAAAGAATATAAATCACAAGTTCTAGGTTTACCTTGAAAAGGCTCTACATTATATGCAAGAAAATCAAAAGCACTTCTAAGTTCCAATGAATCAGCTGTTTTTGAAACCCTGAATTGTTTAATTTTTATGAAATAAATCAGCCAATTATAGAACCAATTATTTGATTTAAAAACATCAATCACAACTGCAATTGACTCACTATCATGAATTTGACTTTCTATTTGCTTAAAGAAGAATTTTATTTTAGGAACTTCATTATCGAAAATGCTTTCAAACTTTAAAATTTCTTCTCCTAATAGTTGAAGATTTTCTTTTTTTCTTTTTTTGTTACCAACAATAGCAGATACTTTTCTAATTATATCATGTTTATTTATTAATTCATCAACAAATGTTTTAGGTCTGAAAGAAGATAGCTCGTTAATAAATACAGCTTTAAAATCAGTGAATTTTCTCTTTTTAATCTTTTTGGCTATATCAATTAATTTCTCTGAATTATTTTGATATAAGAGAAGTCTTAAATAGTATTTAAAATCGTCTAATTTTATAGGCTTGCCAGATATAAAATAATCTGAATAGTATTCCCAAGGAGCAACAACACCTTTAGAGTCAATTAAATAACAAACTTGCAACCCTTGTCTTTTTGTTAAAGTAGGTTTACTCTCAAACAATAAATATTCTGAAACTGCTTTATATCCATTTTTATACCCAAATGCATCAATATAATACAAAAAGGCTTCCTCAAATGAATCTTCTGTACCTGCTAGCGTTTTATTTATTTCATTCAGGATTATTACTTTTTCTACATCTTTTGCCTCTACACAAGCTATTGAAAAGAAGTAATAATTATTTTTAATTATATCCCAAGGATGCCCCGAGCAAACACATTTTTTAATGAAGTCTTTTGAAACAAATTCTAACACTTTTTCATAATAACCTCCATCTGTTAACACTTGTAAATAATACCGATACGCTTTAGGATAACAGTAAAAATCCAACCTATCAAACCAATCTATTACAGGGCGGAATATTCTTTTTTCTACTACTTCATTTGATTTTAATTCTTCTAATATAAATCTTCTAAAACTCTCATGATAAATGATATAGCCTTTTGAAGATGTGTTTTGTTTCAAAACAGGTTTTAATAAATCTAATGTTTCATCTACATATACCCCTAATTCTGTTATTTCCTTCAACTCTTGTTTCGTAAGACTAAAATTTACCGCAGATAAAGCAAATGGGACATCATTATTTAGGTTTTGTTTTGCCAATATATAACTATAGTATTCTTTTAGATTGTAAGAATAATATGGAAGCGAATTAAAAACATCTACATTTATTTGAGGTAAGCATTTAATTTCTTCAATTAAGTAGGTTAAGTATAGGGGATTACTAGAGCTTTTTTCTAGCAATAGTTCTGATATATGTTTATCGTCAAATTCCTCATCATCAAGGTGGAGTTTGGACATTAAAGCTTTTACATCGTCTATATCCCAATTAGGTATTGATATCTGAGTATAGTTATGAATATCACCCAATTCTTTTATAGGCTGTGATGCTACAAGAATTGATAAATTGTCTGATATATTTATTTTATTAATCTCATTGATGATATCAATTTCACTTATGCTTAAATCATTATAAGGTCTGTAATTAAAAACTCTCTGAATATGGTCTAGTCCATCTATTATTAAAACCGTTGGTTCAGTTATATTTTCAATAAGTATATTTAATTCAGATAAACTACTTGCATATCTGTGCCGTTTTTTCTCCTTTAATTCTGGATAGAGATTAAGGATTTCAGAGATTATATTTCCGTAAAAGACATCGGTCTTTATTCGTTCTTTTTGAAATTTATCTTGGAGGTCTGTATAGCAATAATGCTTTACAGTATTAATATTGTTACTATTTAATTCACTTATTAAATTGTTTACAAACCATGACTTTCCACTTCCTGGCTCTCCCTTTAAAATTATTCTTTTATCTGAATTAACTAACCTAAGGATTGAAGTAACATTCTCTTTTGTTAGGATATTTTTACGTTCATCAATTGGGAAATTTTGCTCTATTGAACCAAAATCAGTAATAATTTCGAATTGCTTAAATATTTCTTTTGTTGTAATCGGAAGTCCCTTGCTACGAGATTTCCTAATAAGAGCAGAAAGTGAAAGAATAAATTCCTCTTTGCTTTTTTTATTATTTGGGAAAATACCAATACCTAAGCGGTCAACTTGGTCTAATATAATTTTTTCCAATTGACCAGGTTCATAAATACTTAAACTAAATTTAGGAAAATCTATTTCTATTGTAAAGGCTTCACAAAACTTTACGAATTCATCTCGCTGAATACCATTAGATTTGGTTCTAAATCTTCTCCACTTTTCAATCGGCTTATTGTTTTTTGGCCATAGTTTTTCTACGTTTACTCTGTATAGAGTAGTATCGTGGTTTATGAAAGTTTTTTGCTTATTCTGAATATCCAGAATATTTAACAATTCATCTTTAGGTTCATTCCATGCTAAACAAAGCCTAATGTCAAGGATACTCTTATCAGGATGGTTGTTCCATGAATTAAATAATTCATCAATAGCTAAATTGTATGAACCATCTGTTGATAAGTCCTCTTTTTTAAAAGAATGATTACTCTCTGAGCTACTATACTTTATCTGTCTTTTAAATAATCCTTTATTGTTTATAATTGTTAAATCATCAAATCTATCTGAATCAAATTCTTTTTTATCAATATAGAAAGTACTTTCTTCATCTTCAAGAATCCAACCTAGAATGAAGTAGGCAGTTAATAAATCTTGATATTCATATCCTTCGTGTGCAGTATTTAAGCCCATATAATCTTCATTTTGAGCGTTGGTAAAAATTGCACTCTTTTGCAAATTTTGGCTTGAGGGTCGGCTTGTGCGATTTGCAAATGTGTGCAATGTGCGTTGGCTTCCCAAACTGTCCCGAAGGGCAGAAGCGGGTTGGCAAAAACTAATTTTTTCTTGCTCCAACCTTTAATCAATGAGCCAATATATTCTATTCGTTTTTTCAAGTTTTATAATCAGGTTATTTCTGAGTAACTCGGTCTTTTAGCCTTGCATGCAACGTTTCGCTTTCTTCTATCATTGAGGAAATAACCCCTAAAGGGTATGCTTTCTTCTATAATTGGGGAAAGATTTACTATAAAACTAAAGATATTTTTTAAATATCCAGATTATCCAAAGGGCTTTTAATCTGATCAAATCCCTTAGTGGTTACATAGGTGTAGACTTGAGTGGTTTTGGGGCTTTCCTGACCTAACAATGACTGGGTAAATCGAAGATCTAACCCTTGCGCTATTAAGTGAGTGGCAAAATTAATCTTCTTGTGACTGTCAATTTATCTCTGGTGTCGTTGCGGATATACATAAATTGTAATAGTAACACCCAACAATCCTTCTTATTTCAAGGTTGATTTGATAAACTTATCGATATGAAAAATACCTTTTCTATACTTTTTCTCATTTCCCTGCTTTTAATGCTCAACCCTTTAAATACTTATGCCCAATTTGAAAGTGAGGGTTTTAAACAGTTCAATCAGGAAAGAATAGATTACAACAAATCAGGAATGAAAATCCTTGGTGGCTGGGCAATAGGCAATATGGCTTGGGGTGGCATCATGGCAGGGAGGACAAGCGGACAGACCAAAGCTTTTCATCAAATGAATGTGTATTGGAATTCTGTCAACCTGATCATTGCCGGGCTGGGATATTACAGTGCTGTCAAGGAAGAGCCAAGCAGTGATTTTTGGGAAACGCAAAAAGCTCAGCAGCAGATTGAGAAAGTGCTCTTGTTCAATGCAGGTTTGGACATTGCTTATGTGGCAGGAGGCCTATGGCTCCATGAAAGGGGACAACGCCTGGATAATCCCGAGCTCCGTGGATTCGGTCAATCCATCATGTTGCAAGGGGCTTTTTTGATGAGTTTTGACTTGATCAAATTTTTTATCCACAACCAACATGCCCAAGAACTTCCTAAAATTCTAGAGCACGTTCAATTCAATGCCACAGGTGTTGCCTTACGTTGGGAATTTTAGGAGGATTTTACTTTGACAATTTGCGTCATTGATTTTTTATTCAGGGGCAAAAGTCTTTGATTTGTTCTTATTCACTTTTGCCTATGGACAGCATCAAGCCTTTTATCATTTACAAATCTTCAGCAGGTTCGGGAAAGACTTACACCCTTACCTTGGAGTATCTTAAATTAGCCTTAAAATATCCAGGAGCATTCAAACAGATTTTGGCGGTGACCTTTACCAATAAGGCCACCCAAGAGATGAAGGCTCGGATTTTAGAATTTTTAGAGCGTTTGTCAGTTGAGGTCAGGCCGGATGAATTCCTTGACAAGGAGCTGATGAAGCACCTGGCCATTGATGAAGATGGATTGAAAGAAAAGGCCCATAACACCTTATTGGACATACTCCATTCCTATGGGGATTTTTCTGTCAGCACGATCGATTCTTTTTTCCAAAAAGTTATCCGTGCATTTGCAAGGGAAATGGACCTGCAGGCCAAGTTTGACGTTGAATTGGATCAGGATGCTGTTTTAGATAGGTTGGTAGATAGGGTTGTGGAAAAAGTGTCTGAAGATGATAACCTGAAGAACTGGCTGGTAGATTATGCCAAGGAACAAATCCAAAAAGGAAGTTCTTGGGACATCCGCATCGGGATCAAAGGTTTGGGCAGGGAGATTTTTCAGGAAAAATTCAAAGCCCACCGGGAAATATTTCAGGCTACCATTGAACAGGATGATCTTATTAGAAGACTGAAAGCTTATGTTTTTCAGCAAAGGTCAGAATTGGTTCAATTAGCTAAGGAAATGAATAAAACCGCCAATGATATCAGGATGCAGTTTGGCTTAGACTGGGCTGATTTTTCCGGTGGACGAGGGAATTCAAATTTTGTAATTAGGTTAGATAAGTTAGGGTTTGCTGATGATCCTTTTCCATTTTTCACGGAAAAGCAACTTCCCAAGATTGACAGAAATGATGATTGGCATACCAAAACTTCAAAACGAAAAAGTGATATAATTTCAGCTGCGGAGTCCGGTCTGAGAGAATTGATCCATCAGAGTATCATTTTAAGGAACAGGTGGAATACCCTTGATACTTTACTGAGGAACTTAAATGTCTATGGTGTTTTCCGAAACCTAATTTTGGAATTGAGAGACTTGAAGGATGAAGAGGGCATCTTGCTCATCTCAGACGTCAACGATTTTTTGAAAGAGATCACCAAAGACAATGAAGCTCCTTTTATCTATGAAAAAATAGGGAATCAGTACAAGCATTTTTTGATAGATGAGTTTCAGGATACTTCTGATTTTCAGTGGTCTAGTTTTAAGCCACTTTTGGTCAATTCACTTGCCTCCGGCAACACCAATTTATTGGTAGGCGATGTCAAACAATCAATTTATCGATGGAGGGGTGGCAAACTGGAGCTTTTGCTGAAAGAGGTAGAGGGTCAGATCGGGGACAAAATGACAGTTGTCAAAAATCTTGACGTGAACTACAGGAGCCTGCCAAATGTGATAGATTTCAACAATACCTTGTTTAGAGGATTGCCGGGATTCTTGCAGGATGTCATGGCTCAGGATCATCTTGTTGATGCAGAAGAATTGCTTGCTTTCGCCTTTAATGAAGTGCAGCAGAAGGTACCGGAGAAAAAAAGATTATTGCCGTTTCAAGGATTTGTCCACCTGGAGTTTGAAGAAAAGGAGTCAAAAAGGAGCGGAGAAGAAGTAGAGGAGGAAATCGAGGAGGAGGGTGTTTTGGATAAGTTGCCGGGTTTGGTTGAACAGCTTCAAAACAAAGGCTATGCTTTAAAAGATATTGCTTTTTTGGTACGCAAAAATCAGGAAGGAGCCTTGATTGCCGATACAATGATGGACTATGCCAGAGAGCATCCTGATAATGGATACGCCTATGATGTGCTGTCAGAGGAATCCTTGTTTTTGGAAAAGTCTGCGGCTGTGAAGGCACTGATTTCACTCCTCAAATACCTCCGCAATAGAGAAGATATAGTAGCGTTGAAGACCTGTTACTATTATTATGCACTTTTTCAGGGTTTGCCATACTCGCATGAACTATTCGACCTGTATAGCTTGCCCAAGGATTTGCAAGCCAAGCAGACGGTACTGGAAGCTTTACTGGATGAATGGATGAAGCAACCTTTGCTGGAATTGATCGAGTCTTTGATTCAGTTTCTGCAATTGACAGATGTGGGTACAGATTTGGCCTATATTTCTGGCTTTAAGGAGTCTATTTTTGATTTTGTCAAAAAGAACAGGGCTGACCTGTCAGGTTTTTTGGATTGGTGGGAGTTGAATAAAAACAAACAGACAGTAAAAATACCTGAAGATCATGATGCCATGAGGATTTTGACTATTCATAAGTCTAAGGGGCTACAGTTTAAAGTAGTCATCATGCCATTTTTGAATTGGACAATCCTGCCCACAGGTCAAAAAGCGCCGGTTTTGTGGTCGGAATGGCAAGAGGAACAATTGAAGGCTGTTATGCCTATTACCCATCAGAAAGATTTATTGAATACGGCATTTTCCGAGTTGTATACCCAAGAAGTCAAGTTGGCATATTTGGACACACTCAATATGCTTTATGTGGCTTTTACCAGGGCAGAGGAGATGTTTTGGGGCCATGCGGACTATAAAGTCAATAAAGATTCCATAGTGAGTACAGCTTCTACAGGGGGTGTTTTATATGATTTGTTTTCTTCTGAGGTATTGAGAGACTTCTATGATTCAGGTGCTGAATGGAATGAAGAGAGCAAAGTATTTGAATATGGAGCCTGGCCTGCAGTGGTCCAGAGGGAATCGAGATCCAAAGCCCCAATGCATGAATTAAACTGGGCTGTCTCTGATTGGAAAAGTAAGTTGAAGACCAAGGAGTATGCCTGGGATTTTGGACAGGCTGGCCTTCAGGATAGGTCCCAAAGGAAGATAGGTGTCTTGGTGCATGAGATTTTGGAGCAATCTAATACCTTGGAGGATGCAGTCAATAAGCTCAAACAGTATGAATTTGAAGGTAGGTTTGACGCTGAAGTTGGAGCTGAAGTAGCGCAACAGTTGACCGATTTGTTTTCCCACCCAAAACTCCAGGTTTGGTATTCAGATGCTTATCAGTCTTTTGCAGAGCAAGGGATTATTTTGCCCGGAGGTGGTCAGAGAAGACCTGATCGTATTTTACTCAATGAGCAAGAGGTCATTGTCTTGGATTTTAAGACTGGAGAGAAAAAAGAATCTCACCTTATTCAGGTCAGGGAGTATATGGCTTTGATTAGAGGAATTACAGGCAGAGAGGTCAAAGGATTTATTTGTTATTTGGAACCCACAGAAATCATAGAAGTGTATGGATAGTTTTTTGAAAGATACCGCAGCCCAAATTTTACATTCGGGCAAAGACCTGAAAGAAATAGTGGTGATTCTTCCTAATAGAAGGGCGGGATTGTTTTTTTTGAGGCATTTGGGGACCTTGATAGATGAACCAATTTGGATGCCTGAAGTGAAAACGGTTGAGCAGCTGTTTTCAGGATTGGCTGGCCAAGGTGCATCTGATGATCTCAGTTTGGTTTTTGAGTTGTATGAAATCTATAAGCAACTTCAGCCCGAACCAGAAGATTTTGATCGCTTCTATTTTTGGGGAGAGTTGATCTTGAAGGATTTCAATGATTTGGACCAGTTTATGGCAGATGCCAAAACGCTTTATCAGAACCTTTCAGAAATCAAATCTTTTGAAGCTGACTTGAGTTACCTGAGCAAGGAACAGGTAGAATTAATATCTCAGTTTTGGAAATCCTTTAGGGCACAGAAGGCTGAGGAAAAAGAGAAGTTTCTGAGATTCTGGCAGATTCTAGGTGATTTGTATGAGAAATTTAATGCCCAGCTTGATGTGCTTGGAATGGCATACACAGGGAAGGTGTATAGGAAAGTCATATCCAAACTTGATGAAGTCAAGAAACCTGAAAAACACCACATTTTTGTGGGCTTTAATGCATTTACTTACACAGAGGAATTATTGGTCAAACACTTTGTCAAAGAATTCGGGGCAGAAGTTTTCTGGGATATTGACCGGTATTACCTCAATGACCTCCGACAGGAATCGGGATTGTTTTTTAGGGACTACAAAAAAGACAAGATTCTTGGCCCTACTTTTCCAGAAGAAATTCCAGAGAGGATTGCTGAAAAATCAAAGGTGATTTCGACCTATGCAGTCCCGCTCAAAAACAACCAAGCCAATTTGGTGGGGAGTATTTTAAAAAAGGTTTCTGATACAGAAGCGTTGGAAGAGACAGTGGTCATTTTACCCGATGAACAATTGTTGTTTCCTGTTCTTTATGCCATGCCGGAGAGTATTTCCAAACTCAATGTGACCATGGGATATCCTATCCGCAATGCGCCAGTATATGCTTTTTTGGATGCTGTTTTGGACCTACAGCGCTATATCAAAATCAGGGAAAATGTAGTTCATTTTTATCACAAACAGGTTTTGGATCTATTTTCTTTTCCATATTTGATTGACGCAAATAAAGCATTTATAACCAGCTTAAAAAAAGATATAGCCCAAAAAAACAGTTTGGAAATACCTGCCAATGACCTGCAAAGTGGGGGGGAGATTTTTGGGTTGATTTTCAGAAAGGCGGACTCGTCTACCTTGTTTGATTACCTGGGTGATCTGATGAAAGCTTTGGCCGAACAGCTCAAAGAAGATCCGATTCAGAGTAGCTATCTTTTTCAAGCATTCAAACTGCTCAGCAGGATGAAAGAGAATTTTGCTTCCAATAGGATATCCGATCTGAACACTGATTTTTTCATCAAACTCTTCAGGCAACTTTTTAGAGAAGTCAGGTTGCCATTTGAAGGAGAACCGCTGGAGGGGCTTCAGGTGATGGGAGTATTGGAGTCGAGGAATCTTGATTTCAAGAGGGTGATTATCTGTGATGTCAATGAAGGCAGTTTTCCTCCAGGAGGTGGCATCAATTCGATGATACCTTTCAATCTGAGGAGGGCTTTTAGACTTCCTGTTCAAGAGCAGAATGACGCCATCTATGCCTACACCTTCTATAGGTTGCTACACAAAGCCGAAGAAGTGCACCTGATCTACAGTACCGCGGCCAATCAAGGGAAAGCAGGGGAGATGTCTAGGTTTTTGCAACAAATGAGGGTAGAGTTGGGGCTGGATAAACCAAACATTGTGATGCTTGATGCTACTTTGACTCCGGGAAGGGAAATAGTCATTGATAAGTCACCTGCTGTAATGCAGGTGCTCAGGGGGTATTCGGTAAATGGACAAGCTATTGATCACAGGAAGAAACTTTCAGCCTCTGCCATCAACTCCTATTTGGACTGTTCGTTGCGGTTTTATTTCAGGTATGTGGCAGGTCTAAAAGAAAAAGAAGAAGTGGCTTCTGAAATAGATGCCGGCGTTTTTGGGAGTATTCTCCATAAGGCCATTGAATTTCTATACCAAGTCCCTGAGGGGGAAACTTTCAGACGCATCAGTCCGCATGAACTGGAGCGTATCAAGCCTCAGATTCCCCTGATGGTAGATGAAGCAATCCTTGATTTTTATGGAAAGGAAAAGCATGAAAAAATTGAATTGACAGGTCAGATGCATATCGTCAGGGAGATTTTTATCAATTACATCGAAGCTATAGTGCAATATGACGCAGCTTCTGGAGATATCAGTATTTTGGGATTGGAAAAAGAGCATCACGCTACTATTCCGGTTCTTGTAGATGGAGACTTACACCAAATAGGTCTTTTTGGCCTCATTGATAGAATGGACGAGCAAAACGGTGTCGTGAGATTGCTGGATTACAAGACAGGAAAGGACAAAAGAAGCATCACCAGTATCACATCACTCTTTGATAGAGAAGATAAAAGCAGGAACAAGGCAGGGTTGCAGACATTGCTCTACGCGTACTTATACCAATATGAAAACCCAAATAATGTAAAACCACTAAAACCAGGGCTATTCAATGTCAAGGAAATTTTCGGAGAGAATTTTTCGCCATTTTTGAAGCTTGACAAAGCTGAATTTGAAAATTACCTTGAAGTTCAAGAAGATTTTGAAGTGGGGCTAAGTGGTTTGTTGGCAGAATTGTTTGATTCCACTGTTCCTTTTATCCAAACTGAGGTGGTCGAAAAGTGTCAATACTGTCCCTACAAAGATATTTGTGGGAGGTAATAGCTACAATGAAGTGAAAAAAGCTTGATTGAGAAATCGACTTCTCAATCAAGCTTTTTGTACAAACGAAGGGCGGTTTAGAACTGAAAAATGAAGCCTTAATTGTGGTCATTGGACCGTCTTAGTGTTATTGAGTCAGTTTACCTTAAAAATCAATTTTTTGGATTTTCTGATGGATTTCGGGAACCTGCATCAAGGCCGCTGAACCATACCATTGGATCAATTGCATCTTAAGCACCCCTGCCTTCACAGCGGGATCTCGCTGGGTCAATTTCTCAGCTTCTTCCAAGCTATCCACTGCAAAAATAAAAATCCCTCTTTTTTCGTCTCCTGCTATAAATGGCCCTGCCAGTATAAGGGTGCCTTCTTCACTCAATTGGCTTATGTTGGCCATATGCCCTTTTTGTATTTCTTGACGTTCTACCTGACTATAATCAGCCACCCGGTCTCCACTGAGTAAGATGGCCATTACATAGGTGCGCATACCAAATTCATCTCCTCCTAGGGAATTTGCTAAGGATTCATCGTAATCTTGTTTCTGGGCCATAAGACCTGATGAAACCAATAACGTAAACATCAAAATGAAGTAAGCTTTTGGATTCATAGAGTTTGGAATTATGTGTTCAGCGTAAGAATAATCAACTTCCCCGTTTTTTCTTTCCGTTGGATTCTGATTTGATGTCAGCTATTGCTTCAGGTTCGAATTGGTAAAAGTCTTCCGCCAAGATTTGATTTGCACCGGAATCAAAAACTATACTCTTGTAGTACAGAGGGAGCAAGTAATCTCCGTTTTCATCCAAAATCCCATACTTATCTCCAAATCTTACCAGTATTTTATTCAGGTCTTCTCTTCTGAGTTCTTGGAATTTTGGTGCTACGATTTCTTTTCCATCTGGGGCTATCAGGCCAAATGCATTGTCTTCTTCGGTGATGAAATAGTTGTCTGCCCCAAGAGATATTCTTTGATAACCTTCTGACAATAATAGGTTTCCACTTCTGTCAATTAAGTTTTGTTTGCCGGATAACCTGACCATGGCCAATCCTCTTTTGAATTCTCCTCCTTGGTCAAACTGCGGACTTGCAATCCATTCTCCATTTCTGTTGATAAAACCCCACTGATTGCCTGATTTTACGGCAGCAAAGCCTTCATTGAACTTTTGGGCATCCTCAAATTTTGGTTCTATGGCCCATTTACCCAATGCGTCTACATAACCTAATTTGCCATCTTTCATGGCAGGATACATGCCTTCACGTCCAGGTAAGATTTTTTCAACCCCTCCAACTGGTTTTACTTCCCAGCCCTTTGGTCCAAGAAGCCCAATGGTATTGTCCCTTAAAAATACGTTATAATGTTTTTCCCCTACCGATAGGACTTTTTCCATCCCTACTTGATCGAGAAGTATCCCATCGTTTTTCATCACTCTACGAAGTTTGCCATGAATGTACTCGAGCAACACTCCATCTTCATTGGTGATTTTGTGATAAGAGGAGTAACTGATGTCAGCTTTGCCTTCTCTCCCTTTTATCAACATATATTGATTGCCATCATAGGCATAAAAATGATCATCCTCTAAGTAAACCAAGTGATCAATAACAGGTCTCAATACATAATTCCCTTCTCTATTGATCAAACCATATCCAGTGGCTTCTTTGGCAATCAGATAATTTTGGTTGATTTCTTTTACTTCATCATACAAATGGTCGGGATCTTCTGAAAGCGGAAGAAAGTACCCCTGTGCTGTTTTGGCAATCACTTGACCGTTCATGGCGAGAATTGCTTCGTCAAAAGTCCCGATGGCACTCATTTCTCGAGTGGAGTGATCATAAAGCCAATACTGCTTTCCCTTGTTGGCTAGAAGTCTGGTGAAAAAAGTCTGGATGTTATCGTATTCTGCAGGCAATATTTCTTCACCGTATTCATGAAAAGCACCCTTTCCTTTTTTACCTTGAGTAATGATCCAAGGTTGGTCATAGGCATGAATAGATTCAGCATTTAGGTTGATAAATGGCTTATATTCCCTGCTCAGTAATTTGATTTGATTGTTGGTATTGCTGATTCTGACAGATTCACCCAATATCCTGATATGGTCATATTCCACTCTGGATTTGAGGTTTAGATTTTGATCATAGACCTCATAGGTCTGAGAATAGGCAGAAGATTGGTTGAATTGAAAGGCAATAGCAGTAGCAAGTACTCCCAAAATTAATTTTGAACTCATCTTTAGGTATTTGAAGAGGTAAATAAAAGGGAATAGTACTGGAATTCAATGTAGAAAGTGGAATTTCTTAATCCTTTTTCTCACTAACCTTTTCCAAATCGAACAAATCTGAAATAATGTCGATCATTTGATCCGCATCATCTCTCAGGCATGCCGCCCTCAATTGCACAACAGGTACTTTAAGGATTTTTTGCATCATGCTTTTGGTAATCCTGTCAATAACTGCCACTTGCTCTGAATCAGCATTTTTGAGAAATCTTTCCATTTCTTCTAACCTGATTTGTTCAAGTGCATTCTTGAGTTTGTTGATGGTAGGGGACACCATCATACCTTTTTTCCAATTAAAAAATTCTTCTATAGCTTCCTCAATGATTTTTTCTACCTGTGGTACTGCAGCCATCCTTCTTTCCAAAGTTTCGGTGGCTTTACTTCTGATGTTGTCTACATTGTACAGCATCACGCCAGGTACATCCTCAATCGTGGTTTCTATGCTCCTTGGTACGGACAAATCCACAAACAGCTTATAGCTTGGGATTTCCATGGATTTGACCAAAGTCTTGGTGATAAATGGTTCTGATTTCATAATGGAAGAAACCACCACATCAGCATCATTCATTGCTTCCATGCAATTTTCGAAAGGCATGGCTTCATGACCGAGTTCTTCAGCCAGTGCCTGCGCTTTTTCAAAAGTCCGATTGGTAATGATTACTTTAGCATCCGGAATATGAACCATATTTCTGGCCACATCTTCACCAATTTCACCTACACCTATTAATAGTATCCTTGGTTGATAGGTGTTGGATGTAAGTTCTTCAATCAGTTCTACAGCTGCATAAGATAAGGATGCCGCGCCATCTCTAAAGGCTGTTTCCTGAACAACTCTTTTGCTACTGAAGAAAACGGTATGCATCAACCTGTGAAGGAATGGACCGGCCAAGTCTAAATCAGCGGACATTTGATAAGCCCTTTTGACTTGGTTGGATATCTGCATATCTCCCACCACCTGAGCTTCCAATCCCATAGAGACTTTAAACAGATGTTGAATAGATTCTCTATCGTTATTGATGATTTTGAAGTATTCAAGGTAGTCTACCACATTAGATATCCCTTTTTCCAAACCAATCAATTTGATGATTTCGGTACTCAGGTCTAATTCGTGGGAGTAATATACTTCCGTTCTGTTACAGGTAGATAGTATTAAAGTATCTGTCAGGCTGAAAAAATCTTTAAGTTTTATCAGCAATGCATGTATTGAACCTTCATCTAAGGAAATTACCTCACGGATCTGTACGGGTGCATTTTTGTGTGATAAGCTTATTGCTCTGAAGTTGTGCTGCATTTCTGATACTTTTCGCATACAAATTTAATCCAGTTTCTCGTCAAAAGAAAATTTCGTGATATACTACCCTAATTTAAAATCTATCTAAATAAGCTCAGAATGTTTTTTGATGTTGATTGTATTCCAAACTCACAACCTTTGGATATTTAATCCAATCCTACTAAATTATCACACTCAATTACGAGGATATTTTGTCGATTGGATTATTAACCAAATCTAATTTTTATGAAGTCCAAGATTTATTTTCTTCTCAGAACCTATTTAGGATTTTCAAGAAGAGAATCCCGTGGGTTTTTATTGGTGGTTCCAGGGTTTCTATTTCTCTATTTTATACCAAACATTTATAGTAAATTCCTGTATAACAGAAATTTACAACATCATGTGGAGTATCAACGGGTGATTGATAGCATGGTGCAAGCTGGCTTTCAAGTTTATAAACCACATTTATCTGATTTTGATTCGGCAAATTCACAAGATACCACCAAAAGGCTGCCTGCATATCAACGAAGAGATGCTCCAAGTTTGAATAAGCTTGATTTTTTTGAGGCAGATTCCATAGTACTGCAGATAGTTCCTGGCATTGGTCAGACCATGGCTGGAAGGATAGTGAAGTTCAGAGATGGAATGGGAGGTTTGCTGGCTAAAGAACAACTACTTGATGTGTTTGGTATGAAGGAGGAGGTGTTGGAAAGGATTTTTGAATATTTTGATTTTCAGCCAGGACTGTACAGAAAGCTTCAAATAAATCAAGCTGATGTTTCTGAAATCGCCAAACACCCTTACATCAATTACGGGGCAGCAAAGGTGATAGTGGCTTACAGGCAACAGCATGGCCGGTATGCTAGCGCCGAGGATCTATTGAAAGTCAAAATATTCAATCAGGAATGGGTGGACAGGATAGGTCCTTATTTGGATTTCGATTAGAATGGTTTCTTGAACTGGTTTTTTCAACACCTAAAGCTTAGTAAGTTTGAGTGATAAATGACGCTTATTTCTGATTTGAATTTTTAGACTCTAATGAAATGTCATTGTCAGGTAGATACAAAACCGCTCTTTTTACCAATTACAGATTAAACAAGAAAAGGCTTAACCTTTGATTTTTTATTTGACTTAAAATACCTTTTCGCCTCCGATATATGTGTTTTTGACTTGAATCCCTCTTATGTCTTTGCGGTCTACAATCATAATGTCATTTTCCAATACAACAAAATCAGCAAGTTTTCCAGGTTCAATACTTCCTTTGAGGTCTTCCTCAAAATTAGCATAAGCGGCCCAAATGGTCATTCCTTTGAGCGCTTGTTCACGAGTGATCCGGTTTTCTGACTGGAATCCATCCTCAGGCCAGTTTTCTGCGTCCTTTCTGGCTACTGCAGAATGAAACCCATACAAAGGATTGATGTGTTCTACAGGGAAATCACTGCCCAAGGCCAGCATATTGTTTTGGTCCAAAAGATCTTTGTAAGCATAGGCGGTTTTGATTCGGAATGGTCCAAGACGCTGTTCTGCCCAGTACATATCAGAAGTAGCGTGGGTAGGTTGTACAGAAGGTATGATGCTGTATTTTGCGAATTTGGGCATGTCTTCTTTGCTTACAATCTGAGCATGTTCGATCCTCCATCTTAAGTCATTTTTACCCTTGAGATACTTGGCATAGATGTCCAGCAAAGTTCTGTTTGCGGAGTCTCCAATGCAGTGGGTGTTCATTTGAAATCCGTGTTCATACATTTGCTTGGCTAGTTCATCGAATTCTTCTGGATTTTTTAGCAAAAACCCATAATTGTCGCTGTGGTCATGATAAGGCCTGAGAAGTGCTGCACCCCTTGATCCTAAAGCTCCATCTCCATAAATCTTAAAGCTTTTTACAGTAAGCTTATCGTCTTGGTATGGACCTTTCTCAAAATAATGAGCCAGATTGGCCTCTGAAGGGTTGACCATTGCGTACATACGCATTTTCAAAGTGTTTTCTTCCTGCATTTTCTTGATCAGGTCGATTGTTGCTATTTCCAGCCCAGCATCTACCACAGTGGTCAGTCCTACCGCAAAACAATTTTCCTGAGCACCTAGCAATGCATTTCTTGATTCTTCTTCGCTTGCATCAGGGACTTTGGCCGAAACGAGTTTGATGGCATTGTCTATCAGTACACCTGTAGGTTTGCCATCCTCGAGAATTACCTTTCCGCCTACCATTTCCGTCCTTGCGGTAATACCACCAAGGGTGAGCGCTTTTTGGTTGACCAAGGCTGCATGTCCGTCAATCCTCGTCAACAGCACAGGTGTGTCTGGGAATAAGGAATCAAGGGCGTGCTTGGTAGGAAATTCTTTCCCATCCCATAGGTTTTGGTCCCAGCCTTTTCCCAGGATCCAAGCTACCTCAGGATTTCTGTCATGATGGTCCTTTACCCTTTTTACCAATTCTTCTTCAGACTCAGCTCCCAAAAGGTCGGCAACCTGAAGGCCTAATCCATATCGGTAAAAATGTGCATGGGCATCAATAAAGCCAGGATAGATGGGCTTGCCTCCCATATCAATTACATTTTCACTTTCATAATTGGAAAGAATACTGCTGTTGCCTCCGACAGCCACATACCGGTTGTCTTTTACGGCAAAAGCTTGGGCTATGGAAAATCCTTCATCCACGGTATAAATGGTAGCATTATGCACAATGAGGTCAACGGGTTCCTTCCCCAAACCGCAACTTTGCAACCAAACGATAGAAAACAATATGGATATGTATTGTAATATTTTATTCATTTTTGAGTAGAGATTAGGTGATTGTTCTCTAAAGACCGGATATTTGCATTATGTCACAATACAAGTACGATTTCCTGAAAATTGAACTTAATTTCCCTGAATTTGAGTTCAGGTTAGAGGAAATCGATGGTAAATTAAGCATTTTCGATTCACTGAGAAAGAAGAATCTGATCTTGACTCCGGAAGAATGGGTGAGACAGCATATGATCGCTTTTTTAATTGAATATTACAATTACCCAAAATCACTTATTTCACTTGAAAGGGGACATAAGTACAATCAACTCCAAAAAAGGTCTGATATCTTGGTCCTGAATAGGTCAGGGAATCCCTTTCTTTTGATAGAATGCAAAGCACCTGAAATTGAACTCACCCAAAAGACTGTAGAACAAGTCTCGGTATACAATCAGACGATTTCTGCACCATTCGTGGGTATTAGCAATGGTATCCGACACCTTTTTTTGTCATATGACATAAAAGGTAAATTATATAAACAAATTGCAGAAATTCCTCAATTTGACAGTTAAAAAAGTGACATCTGTCATCTTTTTGAGTATATTTAAGCCATAAGTAGAAGTAAGAACCCTGTACAAAAGCCAATGAAAATCCAGCCAAAAAGTGTTTCCTGTGAACTCTGCCTTAGTCGAAAATTTTCACTATTCGCAGGGGTATCAGATCAGCATCTTTGTCATATATCTGACAATAAAAATTTTATCAGTCATAAAAAAGGACAAATCCTTTTCTATGAAGGGACAAAACCTTTAGGAGTGTTTTGCATCAATGACGGAGTGGTTAAAGTCTATAAAACTGCTTCAAATGGAAAGGAGCAAATCATCCGTTTGGCAAAAAAAGGTGATTTTCTAGGCTATACTGCTATGCTTGGAGAAGAAGCTTACACCTCATCGGCTACGATAGTAGAGGATGCTAAAATTTGCTTTGTTCCCAAAGAGTCATTTTTGAAAGTATTGGCGGACGATAATGCATTTCAGAGGAAAGTTACCAAAGCCATTTGCAATGATTTAGGTATAATGGAAGAAAAGCTTACTGACGCAACCCAAAAGTCAATCAGAGAAAGATTGGCTTTCACACTTTTGAAACTTTGTGAAAATTATGGAATTGATGGTCAGGAAGGCCAAAAAATTGATATTGTACTCACCCGAGAAGAAATAGCAGGATTGGTAGGGACTGCAACAGAAACAGTTATCCGCTTACTTTCTGAATTCAAAAAGGATGAATTGATAGAATTTGAAGGAAAGAAGATTATAGTTTTGGATAAAAAAGGTTTGGCTAGACTGTCAGACTTTTATGGTTAATATTCGAAAATTAGAACGTAGGGCAGTGCAGTATCATATTGCACTGCCTTTTTTTGTCGCAACCAATATACTCCAATTGCTGTTGTGAGTTTATGAAAACGATATTCACCCTGATTTTACTCTTATCGGTAACTACTATGACTTGGGGACAGAGCCTTGCTTATAAAACACTCTTGAAAGGTGTCTATGATAAAAACTTTCCCACGGTAACTCCTGAAGATTTGAGTGCTTTGGAGAGAGCGGTCTTTTTGGACACAAGAGAAAAAGAAGAGTTTGAAGTTTCACATTTGCAAGATGCCATTTGGGTAGGGTATGACTCTTTTTCTATTGAATCAGTTAAAAATCTTCCCAAAGATCAACCTGTAGTTGTCTATTGTTCTATTGGAGCGAGAAGTCAGGACATTGGGAAAAAGCTGCAAGAAGCCGGTTTTGATAAGGTGTATAACCTTTATGGAGGGATATTTCATTGGGTCAATGAGGGGTACCCTGTTTTTGATCAGACAAGCGAAACCCAGAAGGTGCATGCCTATAGCAAGTCCTGGGGAATCTGGCTCAATAAAGGGGAAAAGGTGTACAATTAAATAAAAGGTTTTGCCCTCAACCAGGGTTGGGCTATTTGGTAAGAAACATCTCCAGAACAAATAATAGAAGCCAGTGCTTTGGCTTGCCAATTCAGTGATAATACCTAGTCCTGAATAAAAGCCACTTTTGTTTTTATCTCGTAAGTTAGTAAAACCAAAATGTGATTATCCGCAATCATGCCACTAACCAATTAAACGAGGGTTTTTGCTCAAAGGGATACTAATAGATATTGGATATTTATCGATATTGGTTCGAAATCACAGTTTAATTCAATTATTTAGATTCTACTGGTATGAAAGCGGATATACATAAACCAAAAAATGACACTCTTATGAAAATGCTTTTCATTTCAATATTCTTCATACTCATCAATATTTCATGTAATGCTGCCCCAATAGAAGGGGGCATTAGCAATCCACCATCCCATGAGATATTTGATAATCTCCTCAAAAAGCATGTGTCCAAAGACGGCAAAGTCAATTATAAGGGCTTTATCAATGATATGGCTACATTTGAAAAATACCTCACACTTTTGAGTGACAATGCGCCTGATAGAAAGACTTGGACCAAAGACCAGCAATTGGCCTATTGGATCAATGCCTACAATGCCTTTACAATAAAAATTATCGCAGACAACTATCCTGTAGAAAGTATCAAAGACCTAAACCCCACGCTGAATATTCCAATGGTCCATACAGTATGGACCAAGAAATTTATCCGAATCGGGAATGAAGAGGTTAGTCTTGATGATATAGAGCACAAAACAATCCGTAAGGAATTTGAGGAGCCCCGTATTCATTTTGCGGTCAATTGTGCTTCCAAATCCTGCCCGCCTCTCTTAAATGAGGCCTTTATGGCTGAAAAACTTGATAGTCAGTTGGATAAGGTCGCTCGAGAATTCATCAATAATACCAAGTACAATAAAATCTCGAAAGATAAGGCTGAGGTTTCCCAGATTTTTTCATGGTTCAAAGGTGATTTTACTAAAAAAGGGACATTAATTGATTACCTTAACAAATATTCCAAAGTCAAAATCAGTTCCAATGCCAAGGTGTCAAACCTTAAATATGATTGGTCTTTAAATGAATGATAAAAACCGCAAAATAGTCATTATTGGCAATGGTATAGCCGGCATTACCTGCGCTAGAAATATCAGAAAAAATGACAGCAAAACCGAAATCTTGGTGATTTCGGGTGAATCCAAATATTTCTTTTCCAGAACGGCACTCATGTATATTTATATGGGGCACATGAAGTACGAACATACCAAGCCTTATGAAGATTGGTTTTGGGAAAAAAACAACATCAGCTTGAAGAAAGCTTGGGTCGAACTGATCAACTTCCAAAAAAAAGAAATTCTTCACGATTCGAGTGAGAAAATTGAATATGATATATTGGTCTTGGCCACAGGGTCCAAACCAAATAAGTACGATTGGCCAGGACAGGATTTCAAAGGAGTTCAAGGCTTGTATTCCAAACAGGATTTGGAAGAAATGGAGCGAAATACCCAAGATATCAATCATGCGGTAGTGGTAGGTGGAGGTTTGATAGGGATTGAAATGGCTGAAATGTTGGTTAGTAGGAAAATTCCAGTAACTTTTTTGGTGCGGGAAAAGAACTTCTGGGATAATGTATTACCGCAGGATGAAGCCAAACTGATCGGAAAGCATATCTTGGAACACCATATAGATTTGAGATTGGAGACTGAACTCAAAGAAATTTTGGCAGATGAAAATGGGACAGTTAATTCAATCATCACAAACAAGGGAGAAAAGATTCACTGTCAATTTGTAGGGCTGGCCGTGGGAGTAAGTCCTAATGTCAACTTTCTAAGGGATTCAGGACTGGAAATTAACAGAGGAGTATTGGTCGATCATTATTTTCAAACCAATCAAACTGATGTATACGCAATAGGTGATTGTGCGGAGTTTAAACAAGCGCCCTCCAAAGACCGAAAAAATATAGAGCAGGTCTGGTATACCGGACGAATGCATGGAGAGACCTTGGCCAATAACCTTGTTTCTTCTCCAGTAGCCTATCAACCTGGGGTCTGGTTCAATTCCGCCAAATTTCTTGATATTGAGTATCAAACCTATGGCATAGTTCCAAACCAATCAATCGATGAACTTGATTCTTTTTATTGGGAACATCAAACAGGGAAAAACTGTATTAGGCTTGTTTATGATAAAAGTTCAGGGAAACTGGTAGGGGTAAACAGCTTGGGCTGGAGACTGAGACATGAATTTTTTGATCTAGCTATACAAGAAGGCTGGAAACTTGAAGAAGTCTTGAGACAATTGCCCAAAGCTGATTTCAATGCTGAGTTTTTTAAGAAGCATTATCATCAAGTCCTGGAAAAATACGAAGCCGAAACAGGACAGAAAATTGTAGTTTCTAAGCCTTCATTTCTTAAAAGACTAATAGGATCAAGATCATGAAGAAAATACAAATATTGGGATTAATCATTTTCATCCTTGGCTTGGGAATATTCAGCTTTATTCCTTTTCTAGGCACCTATCAGCTTGAGCAGGAAATTGTCCAAGAAAAAGTAAAACAAGAACATCAGGAGCAATTGTTAAGAGTCCTGAAGCCTATGTACGGAGTCGAATATGAAAGCAATTTTGCATTCGTATCTGATTTCAATCAGTATTTTAATGAATATAACGATGAACTAAAAGCCAATGAAGAGTGGGATAGGGTGATTTGGGATAACTATGCCTTCGACTTGACTAAGGCTTCCAGCCATGGGGCGGTGAAGGAAAATCCTTATTTCTTCCTTAGCATTTCCATTTTTGCAGGTGTGATTGGAGCATTACTTTACATACTTCCTTTGTATAGAGGAGAGACAGAAGGGATCAAAAATGATGGGATTTATTTTTCCTCTATGAAATCCAGAGGACTTCTAGGCATCATCACAGGCACATGGTTGATTGCATTTTACATCATATTGTATTGGTTTCCAGAATACCTGACCAATATGGTGCTGATGGTTGATCCTTTGAGCATTTTGCTTTCCGGGAATCCTGCTTCTCAATGGTTTTTGTATGGTTTTATTTACACATTAGCCATTCTGGTGATGGGGATTAGGATGTTCCGCAAATACAAAGGCAATGCCTACCAAACAATCCGTACGGCTTCAGTTATGTTTTTCCAATTGGCTTTTGCTTTTTTGATACCTGAAATCTTGGTGCTTCTCAATATGCCATGGCATGATTTCAAGAATATTTGGCCATTGGATTATTCATTCTTTTTTGACTATCGGCTTGAAGGAATGATTTCTTCTGGTGCTTTGGGGATGTTTATGCTGGTATGGGGAATTATTCTTATCGTATTGGGCGTTCCTATTTTCACATACTTCTACGGAAAACGCTGGTATTGCTCTTGGGTATGTGGCTGTGGCGGCTTGGCGGAAACGCTGGGTGACCCATACAGACAATTGTCTGATAAGTCTTTGAAAGCTTGGAAGGTAGAAAGATACCTTGTTCATGGGGTTTTGGTTTTTGCGGTTGTAATGACTGCAGTCACCATCGTCAATTATTTCATGCAATTCGAACTCCTCGGGCAAGCAACTGACCAATTGCACAGTATTTATGGCTTTGCCATAGGTTCTGCTTTCGCCGGAGTGATTGGAACAGGATTTTACCCTTTTATGGGTAACAGGGTTTGGTGCCGGTTCGGATGCCCATTAGCGGCTTATTTGGGGATAGTACAGCGGTTCAAGTCCAGGTTTAGGATCACCACCAATGGAGGGCAGTGCATCTCTTGTGGCAACTGTTCTACTTACTGCGAAATGGGTATCGATGTCAGGTGGTATGCCCAACGTGGTCAAAATATAGTCCGAGCCTCCTGTGTAGGGTGCGGTGTTTGTAGTGCCGTATGTCCGAGAGGTGTATTGAAATTAGAAAATGCAGATGAAGAAGGAAGAATCAATACCAACCCAATTCTCATCGGCAACAAATCAATTACTGTAAAATCTTAATGAGTATTCTTTATATTTTCATAGGCGTGTACTTATTGGCCATGCTATTTGTTAGCTTGTATAGTTTTGCCCAGGCCCATCTGCTGTATCATTTTTTGAGATTTAGGAGAAAAAAGAGCACACACCCAATTTTGGACTTTGACAAACTTCCAAAGGTTACGGTGCAGTTGCCTGTCTATAATGAAAAGTATGTTGTAAAAAGGCTGATTGATGCCTGTGCAAAGTTTAATTACCCAAAAGAGAAGCTTCAAATCCAGATTTTGGATGACAGCACAGATGAAACCGTGGGGATTATCCAGCGCGAATTGTTGCGGTATCCTGAGGTGAACTTTCAGTACTTGCATAGAACAGATCGCAAAGGTTTCAAGGCTGGCGCCCTAAAAGAAGGCTTACACGAGGCTACTGGGGAATTTATAGCTGTATTTGATGCGGATTTTTTACCAGATCCTGAATTTATATTGCAGACTGTTGGACATTTTGAAAACCCAAAAGTTGGGATGGTACAGTCGCGTTGGACACATCTGAATGAAAACTATTCCATGCTTACCCGCTTACAGGCCTTTGCCTTGGATGCTCATTTTATGGTAGAGCAGATTGGAAGAAATCAACAAGAGGCATTTATCAATTTCAATGGTACAGGAGGAATATGGAGAAAATCCTGTATCCTCGATGCGGGCAATTGGGAGGCCGATACCTTGACTGAAGACTTAGACCTGAGCTATCGGGCCCAACAAAAAGGTTGGAAATTTATCTACAGACCGGATATTGTTTCGCCTGCAGAGCTGCCTCCTGTAATGTCAGCGATCAAGTCTCAGCAATTTCGCTGGACTAAAGGGGGGGCTGAGTGCGCTATGAAACACCTTCAAAATGTTCTCTTGAATCCATTTCCAATGAAAGTTAAAATCCATGCCACGGCACATTTGCTCAATGCAGTGATTTTTATTGCGGTTTTGCTGGTCAGTCTAAGTAGTATTCCGATATGGTTAGGTTTTCAGATGGATTGGATTCCCGAGACTTATTTTAAGTACGCAGGTGGGTTTTTGGTGAGTTTTCTGATCATAGCACTTGTGTATTTTATTGCAAATCTCAGTTTGCTGGATTTCTCATTGAAAGGTGTTTTGAGGTTTATATGGGAACTGCCCTTGTTTTTGTCGGTCTCAATGGGCTTGGCTGTCCACAATACCCAAGCAGTATGGGAAGGCATTACAGGCAAAAAATCACCGTTCATTAGAACGCCTAAATACAACCTCTCTGACTCAAAAGACAAATGGACTCAAAACATTTACAATCAGTTTAAAATCCCTTTGACCACATATGTTGAGGCTGCCCTTGCTTTTGTATTTACTTTGATCGTGTTTTTATCCATTCGATCAGGTACATATCAAATGCTTGTATTCCATCTAATGCTGGCTTTTGGTTATGGATTGGTCAGTTGGTATTCCTTCAAAAGTTACCGACGAGTTAAGGTCTAGAATGTTCAGTCCAGTATTTTTTCAAAAAGTTCCCGAATTTGTTTTTCCAACAAAGACTTGAAGCTTCTTTTATTGTCCTGAAGGTTGGCTAATAGATCAAGGTATTTTTTGGAGATGTTTTGCTTGTCTGACAAAAATCCGGTCAGGTGTTGAATAAAGAGTTGGTTTTCATACCATTTTAAAAGTGATTTTTGCAACAGGCCCATCTTGTCATGCACCTCATCCACAAAAATAGGATTGAACCCTGATTCAATCCGTAGATTTTCCAAAGCGATTATTACACGAAGACCCTCATAAATATCTTTTAATGCTTTACTGTCTAATCGGCTTTTATGGTCTAGGTTGAAATATTCCAACTCTTCATTGATGATCTGAGTAGTCGCAGTGTTGATCATCAGTGGCTTAAGGCCTTTACTTAATTTGTGGGCTGACTCGTATAGGTTTTCCCAAATAAAAAGAGGAGCCACAAGCACATGGTCATATACTTCAGCGTATAGCTTGTTTTTTTCTGAAAGCAAGGTTTTAGTATAGCTCTTGAATTCTATTGAGTCATTGAGTTTGATGGCTTCTACCTGGTTGATGACCATCTTCAAGTGTTTGGTTTTCTTAAGACCCTTGAAGATGCTCTTGAATGGAGCAAAAAGCTCAAATTTCAAACCTTCTTTGTCAAAGTGAATATGTGACAATAGGTCAATGTAAATTTCCAGGAAAATCAGTCTGCTTTCCAGTTCAATGGCTTTTTTACCTCTAAACTGTTTGCTCAGGGAAGCATGTGCAGATTTGGCTTCCTCAAAGTGTTGCTGAAACAGCCCAAAAACGGGTGAAATTTTACCTTGCATAGATTAAGAAATTCTTACTAGGGTAGCACCGTAGCCGAAGCGGCTCTTCTGTGTGTCCTGAAAATACTTAATATTTCCTAATTGGCTTAAATACTTGTGAATTTCTTTTTTGAGAACGCCATTTCCAATACCATGAATAAAGGAAATTTCATCCATTCCGGAAGCAATTGCATAGTTGAGGTTCCGCTCAAACACTTCCATCTGAAGCTTGATCATTTCCGAATTGCTCATCAAATCATGGTTTTTGGTCAGTTTCTCGATATGAAGGTCAATCTCTTTAGGAGGTCTGGGGAAGGACTGTTCTTTTTTTTCTACAATAGAGTTCAACTCTTTGTTCAGTTCCTGAATGTCTATTTCTTTAGCGTTTTCAGTCAAGCGGAATACGTATCCATTTTTATCCAGAATGGGCGCCTTGCCCTTACTTTTGAAAAACGTATTGGCTTTGAATTTTACTTTGCGCTCAAAGGCTCCTTCTGTTTTTTCTATCCTCGGATTGACAGGAAAGAGCTGCACCAAGAGGGGAGGCCATTCCTCAAAGTTCTGGATCGACTTCTCTGTTATTTTTTTACTTGTCTTGGCTGCGATTTTTTCAGAAATGAGGGTTTGGGAATTTGCGCCATAATGCTCAGAGGCTATTGTAACAAAGTCTTTTGACGTATTATTACAAAGATAGACGCTGTGGTCTTTGTCGTTGAGGGGGATGTAAACCAAATATATGGCCTCTAGACTTTGGTTGTTGGCCTTAGCGCTGAAAGTTTCGGAGACTACGGATTTGTCCTCTGGCTCATTCTTGAAATAGGTCCTTTCTGTACTTGAAATAAGCACTACTTCATTTTTCATGGCAGGGATTCGGAAGCCATCTTCAATTTCAATTTCCACCCTTCCACCAGAAGAAATCTTGGTGATCACACCTTCTTCATTTCCATGAAGTAACCTTACTCTGTCTCCTATATTCATCAATTCAATGCTGTTTTATATGTGTCTATTGCCCTTAATCTTGCAGATTTGTGGTCTACCATAGGATCAGGGTATTTGTCGGTCCCGAATTCTGGAACCCATTTTTTAATATATTTCAAGTCTTTGTCAAACTTTTCTGTCTGAGATTCAGGGTTGAAAACCCTGAAGTATGGCTGAGCGTCGGTTCCTGTGCCTGCGGCCCATTGCCAGCCACCATTGTTGGAAGAAAGCTCAAAGTCAAGTAATTTTTTCGCAAAGTACGCTTCTCCCCATCGCCAATCAATTAAAAGATGTTTGGTCAAGAAGCTTGCCACGATCATCCTGACCCTATTGTGCATGTAGCCTGTTTGATTGAGCTCACGCATACCTGCATCTACAATCGGGTAGCCTGTTTTTCCTTCACACCACTTTTCAAATTCCTCTTCATTGTTTCTCCAAGGTATCTGGTCATATTGAGACTTGAATGCCTTGTCTACCACGGCTGTGTTGTGGTACAAAATCATCATATAGAACTCTCTCCAAATCAGTTCATTGAGGTATGTTTTGTTTAATTCAACCGCCTCTAAAGCCAGTTTTCTTACACTGATAGTACCAAATCTTAGGTGTATCCCCAATCTGCTTGTGCCATTTTGCGCAGGGAAATTGCGGGTTTTGTCATAATTTCTGATCAAAGGTTTGTCGATTTCCAAAGCAGGTATCTCCAAATCTGATTTTTCAAAACCCATATCTTCCAAACGCGGAATGTCAAATGGATCTGTTTTTAGGAAATTCTTTTTGCGACCATCAAGTGTCAGTAATTCAATTTTTGATTTTTGGAATTTATCCAACCAGACTTTACTATATGGAGTAAAGACTTTATAAAATCCCCCCGAACCATTTTGAATTTCGTCTTTTTCAAAAACCACTTGGTCTTTGAAATCCAAAAACTGTACCCCGTTTGATTTCAGGAGTTTTTTGACAGCTTCATCCCTTTCTTTTGCATAGGGTTCGTAATCTCGGTTGGTGTACACATTTTCTACTTCGTACTCCTCAAGAAGTTGTTGCCAGATTTCCAGAGGTTTTCCATACTTGACAAGAAGACTGCTGTCAAAGCTTTTCAGGTCTTCCGATATTTTTTTTATCTGGTTATGGATAAAGGTCACCCTCCCATCTTTCTTGTCTTCCAATTCATCTAGGATATTCCTGTCAAAAATAAACAGTGGCAACACATTTTTTTCTTGTTCATAGGCATGGTAAAGTCCTGTGTTGTCCTCCAATCGTAAATCCCTTCTAAACCAAAATATGCTTACTTTTTTCATGTGTATTTAATTGTTTTTACTTGTCACCCCGATAGCCCCGATGGGGGACATCCCACTTGGTGTGGTTTTCGTTATGCTTGTTTGCTTCAGGCAGGCCTGTCTCTTACAGACAGGCTCTATTTCATATAGTAATTGTATTTGTAAGTTTAGAATAATTAAAAATCAAAATTGTTTTAATCCTCATCCTCTTTTCGGATTGTTTTTGGTTTTTCAATAATCTCATAATACTTCGGCTCTATTTTTTCCTCTAAATCTTTCAATGGAATGGGTTTCCAATTTTCAGATTCTTCGAACTCGTATCTCAAAAAGTCATCGGTATCGTTGATTCGGAGTTTTTCCCTTTCTCCCGACCTTAATTTATTCCAAAGCTCTGTAAATGAATTGAAAGAAAGGTTCTGGGAAACAGATACCCCATAGGTGGCCACATTTCTTGCCAGTGAAAGGGAGGTGAAAGTGTTGAAATTATTCCTGTTGTATATCCTCATTCTATACCTCCCATCTTCTGTGAGTAGGTACTCAGCCTGCCAGTCTCCCGCGATGCTGTTGATGTCAGCATTTCCCTGCAAATCTGTAAAGCCCCCGTCTCTGGTCACCCTCAGCCTACCATCTAGAAAGGTGTAGGCAACACGAAGTTGGAAGGTTTCCAGCGCCGATTGGTCTAGATTGGCCAAGTCAATATCCACTTCAAGGTTTTGATCTACCTGAGCAATAAAACTGTTTAACTGGGAGGAAAGCAACTGGCTTAAGTTGGAGGTGGCAATATTGCTCACACCGGTAAATTGTCCTTCTGGGGAAAGAGAGCGCATCATGATTACAGAGAAAACCTGCCTGTTTTTCTCTTGTTCATCATTTGCGATTCGGTTTTGGAAAGCTGATATATAGGTCTGAATATTTCCCTCAGAAGGAAATTCGGCAAAGTCAAAGTTAAAAGCTATGTCTGGAGAAAGCAGACTACCCTTGAGGTCCATGATCACCCTTAGAGGCCAGCGTCTGCGCATCTGTGGATCTTCCAAGCCTTGGTTTTGCACGTTTTGAAGATTTTGCAGAGAGACACTTTCCTGGTAATAAGCCCTCAGGTCCATCACTCCTTCATAAGGGTCTCCAAACCATGAAATCCTACCTCCAGGTTCTACCACAAACTCTCTTCTGATGACATTATAAAGAGAGAAGTTGTAACGGGCCTCAGTGATTTCGTAATTGCCCTGCATGGAAAAATTTCCCTGAGTATCAATGTTAAGTGTCAGTACTCCCCGTCCTCTTCCTTGGATATTTTCACCTGTTCTTGGGTCTATCTGAATTTCAGTGTAGGCATCAGGTGTGATGTCTAGGATAAAGTTCATGCGTACATTATTGATGGCAAGTTTTTCTACTGACTCTTCAAAGGATTTTGTTTGTGTAGTGTCTCTGATGTTGATGATATTGATAAAATCTTCCTGGGCTTGAATATTGGAAGTTCCGAAGGGTATGAAAATTCTGGTATTCGGCTGTGAAGTGGCTCTTGCTGTGATATCCAAGTTGTTGGCAGCACCCAAGATATTAAGGCTTCCGGAGACATTGGCTGTGCCATAAAAAAGGTCATTGTCCCGAATAGTGGTGTTCAAGACTTGGAAATTTTCCATGGTGGAGGAAATATCCAAAACAAAATCTCTGAAGTAATCATGTGAAATTCCGCCACGCATTCTTGCGCGGTTTCCATTGACATCCTTAAGGGTGATTTCTCTAAAACTGATTTCGTTATTCTCAAATACCAAGTTGCCATCAATGGTGTAAGGAGTATTCAGGTAATTGATCAATAGACGTCCTTCATCTACCCGACCTGTACCTGTCACTACCGGAAAGGCTAAATTTCCTCCTATATCTAAGTCACCTGTTACAGTCCCTCCCATTTGCGTCACATAATCTTCCAAAAATGGCTCTAAAACTGAAATGTTTGCTTGTTGTAGTTTCGCCTTTAGCCCAAGGTCTTGTTCTTCACCACCCAGCGATCCCTCTAGAGAAATGACTTTTTTGCCCTGTCTATAGTTGTTGAGTTCGATATTGATCAGACCTTCGGAAAAGAAAGTGCCGGCCTCTATGTCTCCTATCAAAAAATTGTTGATGTAAAAATCATCTATATTCAATTGGCCATTGATTGCCAAAGTTTCGAAGATGCTGCTCAATCCAAATTGTCCATTGGCCATACCTTCGAATTCCTTGACTGATAGTGTGTTGAAAAAATCCAGGTTCAAATTACTGATTTCAAGTCCCAAGACATCTTCGGGATTGTTGGAAATATTGCCATTCAGTGAAATAAATTGGTTCTCATTGTAAAGTTTGAGGTTGTCAAAAAGAAAGGAATTGTCGGCTATATATATTCTGTTTTCAGGATCAAAGTTCCATATTTTATCGATGATTTTAAGCTCTGAAGGCTCAAAAATGATCGTGGTATGATCTGGATATATGGCGATTTCATTTTGGATGCGCAGGTAGCTTCCAGTGCTCAGTTGATCCTGCTTGTATGTGAAATCTATATTGTTGACATCCCAAATGGCTTCCATTTCCAAATTATTGAATATCAATCCTGACTTTAAATCCTGTTGTTTTGAATAGACATAGAAAGAAGCCAATACATCATTGCTTCTGGATAACTTGGAAGTATTGAAATCTAAGTTGGTGTCAAACAGGAAATTACCGTTGTAATAAATGCTGTCGATACTTGAGAAAAAATTAAGGATAGTATTGTCAGGGGTTTGGTAAAAAGCACCTTCTATCAAGGTGTTTTTAGAAATTGATGCTTTTGGTTCAATCAAATTGATGATGGGATTGATATCAATAAAGTTCATATTGATGTCAATGTTGTAAGGTTCATGCAACCCAACTTGGGAGACATCAACAGGATTCTCGGAATTGGTTAAAATAGCGAGGTACTCTTTACTGAGGTTGGTGACATCGGTGATCAATTCCTCTATTTTAAATATTCCTGATATCCCTGCCACCAAAAGATCTGAATTCAGCGAAATCACTCTGGATTCGTCCGTAAAGAGAGATTGGAAAAAGAAATTGTCAACATTCAGGTTGCGCCCTTCCACGCTGACAGAAATATCGCTGAATCTGGCAATACCCTCTATGTCATCTAAGGTAATGCCTTTGGTATCCATGTCTAATTTGCCACTGATGAAGAGGTCATTTTCTACAAATTTCAATTCTTTGAGGAATGCTGTGTCCAACTCCATATTGAGCCTGATTGAATCTTTACCGTCTCTGAGATCAAGGACGCCATTGGCCTCCCCTTTAAGGTTGGGATCATCTATTACTATGCTGCCCCTGAACAAATCTCTGCCATAGGTAGCATCAGTCTTTATGTTGGCATAATCATAACCTTTGACACCGATTTTCCTGACATCAGCATCCAATTCCAAAATTGCAGATTCAACCGAAAGTCCCGTTCCTTTTACCCTTCCCGTCATAGATACTTTCTGGAATTGTTGCCGGTCTTCCATCAGTATACCTAAGTCCAGATTTTCCAATTCAAGTCTTCCAGTATAGGTAGGGATGTCATTTTCTGATTTAAAACTCAAGCGGCCTGTCATATTGCCGATACCTGTTCTGAACCTTCCATTGAAAGTAAAAAAGTGTAGGAATCCGGAAAAGTCAGTATCGAATCTGATGTCTCTGAATTTATTGATTTCCCTTTGTGCCTCAGTGGAAATGTAGGGAGCAAGGTCTGTGCTGTTGAGTACAGAATTCATCAGGGACATTTCGAAAAAAGTATTGCTGATATCGGGGAGTCCGTTGATTTTGAATTTACCAAATAAGGCACTCCGCTGTCCAAATCTTATTAATAGTTGTTCGGATATCAATTCATCCACAGTCCCTAGGATCTCTCCGCTTAAGGAGATACGGTCATCGATTTCCGGTAATTGGTCTGTGAAAAAATTAAGGTCGGCAATATCCAGGATGGCCTCATCGAGCCTAGCCAGTATCTGTACCTCCTGATTGAAATTGGAAAGGGCCTTGCTGGAAGAATAACTGAATTTAAGGTAATCTTTAAATTCAGTCCTATTTGACCTAAGGTACAGGTTGTCAAACTCCATATAAGTAGGAGCATATGTGAAATCTGTTTTCAACTGTTGGAAGACCATTCCAGAAGTGCTTTCTTCACCTCTGAGGTAGTTGACTTTCATGCCTAAAACCGGCCCGTCAGTATAAAAATCATCAGCATCAGCTATCAGTTTACGGAATCTTAGGTTATTGTAATCAAAGCCCTCCGTAACCGGGGTCGCGCCATAGTTGAGGATATCAAGTGAGGTTTCATTGAAATAGATATTATTGATTTCGAATCTGCCAGAAGGTTTGTCTGGATCTTTGGTGCCCGGAAGCAGTGCATTTAGCCTTGAGAAAAATTCGGAAATATTGAGGTATTCTTCATCTTGATGGAAGATCAACCTGACATTTCCCTTTTCCATTTTGATTTGATCCAAGGATGGGTTTTCCCTATCAAATAAACCTCGGATGGAAAAATCAATATATACTTCCTCAAGATCGACCATTAAGCTGTCTTTTTGGTCATAAATGACCAAATCATTTAAGCTAATGGCATCCCACCAGCGAATTTTAACGCCTGATATTCTTGTCCTGAAACCTGTATTTTCACTAATATGATCTGTCAGAACCTTTGTGGCTTTTGTCTGGAAGTAGGGGATTTGTAGAAGTGCGGCTATAAAAAAAATCCCTAGAACAAGGAAAAGTACTAGCCTGAAGATAAGCCTTAAGGCTTTCAGTATTTTTTCCGTAACTTTCGGGTTCTTTTCCAAGGATTAATCTGCAATGAAAATCAATATTCTAGCTATAGAATCATCATGTGATGAAACGTCTGCAGCGGTAATTTCTGATGGCAAAATACTTAATAATATTATCGCCACGCAATCAGTACACGAAAAATATGGAGGGGTAGTTCCTGAGTTGGCTTCTAGAGCACATCAGCAACACCTTATTCCAGTCATACATGAGGCAATAGAAAGCTCTGGTATTTCCAAAAATGATTTGTCAGCTGTGGCTTTTACAAGAGGTCCCGGATTGATGGGGGCACTTTTGGTAGGAGTATCTTTTGCCAAATCTTTTGCCTATTCCTTGGGTATTCCACTCATTGAAGTCAATCACATGCAAGCGCATATTTTGGCTCATTTTATTGAGGATCCAAAACCCAAGTTCCCATTTATTTGCCTAACAGTCAGCGGAGGACATACGCAGTTGGTTTTGGTCAAAGACCATTTGGTGATGGAAGTGATAGGCGAAACGATGGATGATGCGGTAGGAGAAGCCTTCGATAAGACAGCCAAACTACTGGGATTGCCATATCCTGGAGGGCCATTGATTGATAAGTATGCAAAAGAAGGAAATCCAAAAGCTTTCCCTTTTCCGGTGTCAGATATGCCTGGCTTGAGTTATTCGTTTTCTGGCATCAAGACCGCTGTTTTATATTTCCTTAGGGATCAATTGAAAAGTAACCCGAATTTTATTGAGGAGAATTTGACCGATCTATGTGCATCAATACAGTTTACCCTAATCAAAATGTTGATGCAAAAGCTCAAGAAAGCTGCTGCCGCTCACAAGATTAACCATATTGCCATAGCCGGAGGTGTTTCTGCCAATTCGGGACTGAGGGCTGAATTGCAACTTTTGGCAAAAAAACACGGTTGGTCAGTGTATATCCCAAAGTTTGAATATTGCACAGATAATGCCGCCATGATAGCGATGGTTGGTCATTACAAATACCTCAAAGGTGAGTTTTGTGCTATGGATGTGGTGCCTGAGGCGAGGATGAAAATATAGGGAAAGGATGAGGGATGAAGGATGAGGAGATGCGAGCCCCGATAGCTATCGGGGTAGAAGCGAGATGCGAGAAGCTGCAGATTTACGAAATACGAAGGACGATTTACGAGGCTATTTTCTATTCATTACGCCAATTCAATTCAAATAAGTGAGAGACTAGAAACAAGTACAAGAAAAAAATAATAACCCTGAAAGGGTTGAACCTTGAATAGCCCCGTGTGAAACGCGGGGATATGAAAGATAAAATCAGAGAAGCCTACCCTGAAAGGGTTGAATAATTTGGATAATTTGCAAAAAAAGTGTCAAGAAAAATCAGGACGTGACAGAGACAAGAAACAAGAAACAAGAAACAAGAAACAAGAAACAAGAAGCGAGGGCCAAACGCCATCGGCATGATAGATATAATAGCCCGGCAATTTATTGCCGGGATTAAATATTAAGTGTGTGTTTTCAAAGTACCGTAGGATTTCCTACCGTAGGTATGGTACGGACAATATTAAAAACAACAAAAAAAGTGTCAAGAAAAATCAGGACGTGACAGAGACAAGAAACAAGGGACAAGAAAAAAGAAGAGAGGGCCAAATGCCATCGGCATGACAGATATAATAGCCCGGCAATTTATTGCCGGGATTAAAGGTTAAAAGTGAGTTTTAAAAGTGCCGGCGGCACGGACGATATTAAAAACAACAAAAAAAGTGTCAAGAAAAATCAGGACGTGACAGAGACAAGAAACAAGAGACAAGAAACAAGAAGCGAGGGCCAAACGCCATCGGCATGACAGATATAATAGCCCGGCAATTTATTGCCGGGATTAAAGGTTAAAAGTGAGTTTTAAAAGTGCCGGCGGCACGGACGATATTAAAAACAACAAAAAAAGTGTCAAGAAAAATCAGGACGTAACAGAGACAAGAAACAAGGGACAAGAAACAAGAGACAAGAAACAAGAAACAAGAAACAAGAAACAAGGGCCAAATGCCATCGGTATGACAGATATAATAGCCCGGCAATTTATTGCCGGGATTAAGGGTTAAAAGTGAGTTTTAAAAGTGCCGTCGGCACGGACGATATTAAAAACAATTAAAAAGTAACAAGTATTTTAGGGCGTGACATAGAAACAAGGACGATGAAAGGGAGCTTACCCCGAAGTATTTCGGGGTAAGAAGGATAAAAGAGTAAGTCGTAGGTGTATGGTGGTCTCCAAGATCCGAGCGAGCCCCGATAACATCGGGCGTAGATACGAGAAAAACCCTTTTAGTATTGAAAAACCCAACTTTTAACAAATTAACATTTAACAATCTAATCCACATATGTCTGACAAGAAGAAAAAATTCGATAAGATTATTAATATCAGAAATAAAAAAGCCAGCTATGAGTTTGAGTTTATCGATACTTATAAAGCAGGCCTTGTACTGAAAGGAACGGAAATCAAATCCATTCGTGAGGGGAAAGTATCCCTTACCGAGGCATACTGTTTTTTTAGAAAGGGAGAACTTTTTATCAAGCAAATGCATATTGCGCCATACTCAATGGCTTCAAGCTACAATCACGAGGCTGTAAGAGAGAGGAAATTGTTGTTGCATCAAAAGGAAATTGAAAAACTAGAAAGCAAATTTGAAGAAAAAGGTTTGTCCATAATTCCTGTTAGGATTTTTGTTAATGATAGAGGTTTGGCTAAGTTGGAAATTGCCTTGGCAAGGGGTAAAAAAGTCCATGACAAGAGGCAAAGCATCAAAGAAAAAGATTCAAAAAGAGAATTGGCAAGAATGAAGTTTTAAAACATTCTCATTGAACGACAGGTTTTTCCATTCAAAGTTTTATCTTAGAGGTCTATGGAAAAGCGTGTTTTGGTGTTAAATCTGGATCATAGTCCGGTTGCTGTTGTCACTGTACAAAAAGCACTCGTTCTTGCTTTTTTGGAGAAGGTAAGTTGTCTTAGTCATTATGAGTCTCTGGTAGTAAGAACAGTCACTAAGGAATTCAAGTACCCAGCTGTCATCAGGCTCAATGAGTATAAAAATATTCCCTACAAAGGAGTACTTCTTAATCGGGCAAACCTTTTTAGAAGAGATGGCAATGTATGTCAATACTGCGGATCCAAAAAACAACTGACCATTGACCATGTAATTCCCAAATCAAAAGGTGGTAAAACCAATTGGGCAAATCTAGTCACAGCATGTCACAGATGTAATGTCCTGAAGGGTGACAAAAGCCCCGAACAAATGGGGATGAAGCTAAAAGTTACTCCTTTTAGACCAACTTTGGGATTTTTTCTTGCCGATTATGCAGAAAGGCATGCAGAAGAATGGCTCCCATTCCTTGATATCAAGGCAGTAAGTGTTAAATAACTTTAAGTTTTTTCTGTCAGGAAACTATTTATTCCTACTTGGTGTAATGCGATTTACAAAAAGGTTTTTCTAATCACTGAAATTAAAAGTACCTTTGCTACGTCATAAATTGCCCAGACCCAAATGAGTGAGCAGATCAAACATGAATGCGGTATAGCCTTGTTGAGGCTTCGAAAAGATCCTCAATACTACATCGACAAATACGGATCCCCCCTATACGCTCCAAACAAGCTGTATGTGCTGATGCAAAAGCAGATCAACAGAGGACAAGATGGGGCAGGAGTAGCCAATATAAAAATCAACACCAAGCCCGGAACCAGATATATCAGCCGCTATCGTTCTATAGAACCACAGGCGGTTAATTTTATATTTGACAAAATCCATAAGAAATATAAAAAGGCAAAAAAACATGGAGGCACTAATGCCATCACGGATGCAGCATACCTGAAAGAAAATGTAGCTTTTTCTGGCGAGGTTTGGCTCGGACATTTAAGATATGGGACACATGGAGAAAACAGTATCGAGACCTGTCACCCTTTTTTAAAACAAAATAACTGGAGAAGTAGAAACTTAGTCATGGCGGGTAACTTCAATATGACCAATGTTGAAGAGCTTTTTGGAAAACTGGTGGAGCTAGGCCAGCATCCTAAAGAAAAAACCGATACCGTGACTGTCATGGAAAAAATCGGACACTTTTTGGATGAAGAGAATCAAAGGATTTTTGATAAGTATAAAAAGGAATACACCAACGAACAAATCACAGCCCTAATTGAAGACGAATTAGATGTAGCAAGGATACTAAGACGTTCTTGCAGAGATTTTGACGGGGGCTATGCCATGGCGGGTTTGGTCGGAAACGGTTCCAGCTTTGTGGTCCGTGACCCATCGGGAATCCGGCCTGCATACTATTACGGTGATGATGAAATAGTAGTAGTTGCTTCAGAAAAGCCAGCCATCAAGTCAGCCTTCAATATAGATTATAAGGAAATCAAAGAAATACAGCCAGGTCATGCCTTGGTGATCAATAAGGATGGCTCTTATTCAGAGCATGAAATCATGCCGGCAAGGGAGAAAAAATCCTGTAGTTTCGAGCGTATTTATTTTTCCCGAGGTACTGATCCTGATATTTACAGAGAGCGAAAAGCTTTGGGAAGGGCTCTGATTCCTCAAGTGTTGCAGGCAATTGATTTTGACTTGAAAAACACCGTATTTTCTTACATTCCAAATACCGCCGAAACAGCATTTTTGGGTATGATTGAAGGCTTGGAAGATTATCTCAGTGCCAAAAGGAGGGAGGTTTTGCTTGAAGGGAAGCCCCATTTAGAGGACTTGGAAGAACTTTTGAGTTTCAGGCCTAGAGTAGAAAAATTAGTATCCAAAGACGTGAAGCTTCGGACTTTTATCACCAATGATTCTGATCGGGATGCCATGGTGGCAAATGTATATGATACTACTTATGAAGTGGTCAGGTCAGGGATTGATACTTTGGTAGTAATAGATGATAGTATAGTCAGAGGTACGACCTTGGAAAAAAGTATTTTGACCACTTTAGATAGGTTGAATCCAAAGCGCATTATTATAGTTTCCTCTGCACCACAGATAAGGTTCCCTGATTGTTACGGAATAGATATGTCTAAAATGAGGGAATTTATAGCCTTCAGGGCAACCCTTGAGTTGATCAAAGATAGAAAGATGGGTTTCTTGTTAGATGAGGTGTTGGAAAAATGTCAGAGCAGTCAAAATACCTCAATGAATTTTGTAAAATTGCTTTATGAGCCATTTACAGATCAAGAGATTTCCGATAAAATTGCAGAAATCATCACATCAGATCATATCGAGGCAGAAGTGAAAGTGATATACCAAACCGCAGAAAACCTTCACAGGTGTATCCCCGATCATCAGGGCGACTGGTATTTTACAGGTAATTTCCCTACTTCCGGTGGTATGCGCGTGGTGAACAGAGCCTTTGTGAATTTCATGGAAGGAAAAGTGGTGAGGGCTTATTGATTCTTGTAGGTCAGAAACAAATTTGAAATTAAATATTGTAGAACCCTTAAAAAGGCTTTGTCGGATCCAAATCGGTATGACAAAGCCTTTTTTTAAAACATGAACTAGATGAAAGTAGATGTAGCTTTATTGAAGCAGATTTGTGAAGTTCCAGGAGCTCCAGGTTATGAGAAAAGAGTCCGTGATTTGATTTTAGAATTGGTGACACCACTGGCAGACGAGGTGAAAACCGATAACATGGGTAATGTGATTGCCATAAAAAAAGCCAAGAAAAATCCTGATGACAAAAGGGTGATGGTGGCTGCGCACATGGATGAAATAGGTTTTATGGTCACTCATATCGACGATCAGGGATTTATTCGCTTTCATACTTTGGGCGGATTTGACCCGAAAACATTGACTGCACAAAGAGTACTAGTACATGGTAAAAAAGACCTCGTGGGTGTCATGGGAAGTAAACCTATCCATGTGATGTCGCAAGAGGAAAGGAATAAACTTCCAAAAACAACAGATTACTTTATTGACATGGGAATGTCGAAAGAGGATGTCGAAAAATACATTACAATAGGAGATCCAATCACTAGGGATAGAGAATTGATAGAAATGGGAGATTGTGTGAATTGTAAGTCAATTGATAACCGAGTGGCTGTATATATATTGATAGAGACCTTAAAACAATTGGAGAACCCTGCCTATGATGTATATGCTACTTTTACTGTGCAAGAAGAAGTGGGTATTAGAGGTGCCAATGTGGCTGCGCATGGCATCAATCCGGATTTTGGGATAGCATTGGATACTACTATTGCCTTTGATGTGCCCGGTGCCCAAGCGCATGAGAAAATTACAGAACTAGGGAAAGGAACTGCCGTCAAAATCATGGATGCTTCCACTATCTGTGACTACAGGATGGTGTCATTTATGAAAGAAACAGCAAATAAGCATGCTATCAAATGGCAACCGGAAATCCTGACTGCCGGAGGTACAGATACGGCAGGAGTTCAGAGAATGGGCAAGCAGGGAGCGATAGCAGGAGCGATTTCCATTCCTACCAGGCATTTGCATCAGGTGATCGAAATGGCTCACAAAGAGGATATTTCAGGTAGTATCAATTTGTTGAAAGCCTGTTTGGAAGATATGGATAAATTTGATTGGGGGCATTGATAACCTTTGAGGACTTTTTTGGACCTCGAGGGTTTTTAAGCGACAAATAGATTGAGTTAAGGAAGTCCAAGAAAATTAGGCTTTTGATCTAAGGCCTTTGGGGTTTTGAAAACCCCAAAGGCCTACCCATAACTTTTGGGGTCTTTTTTAGACCTCGAAGATTAATCATCAAAAATTTTGTTGCCTAAATCCCAACCCAAAAAGTAAAAACCACACCATAATTATCAAAACTAGATCGTGCTTCTTCATGACCTGTAATGATAATCGGGTCAATCCTTTGCTCGTGAGCTATCCTTACAAATGGTTCCAGAGTAAATTTTATTCCAGGATTTGGTTTATACCCAATACCCATACCTCCAAGCCATGAGGTACCGAATCTATTCTGAGACCTATTTTCGAACTTTTTAGATGTATTAAATTGGTTTCTGTAATAGGAAGAAAGACTTGATGCAGTTACCACACTACCACTTAAAAAGAGATCCCATTTTTTGCGTTGCAACACATATTTATTAATTCCCAACTGACCTTCAATGTTTCGGTACCCATACCTGTCTGTATGCATCAATATATGGGCACATGGTTGTCCGGGTTGAAGAGAGCAATGGTCAAAGGGAACACTCATCCTATATTCTCGTGTCACATAGTTCAACCCTAATGTAACCTCCCAACTTTTAAGGATTTTTTTACCAGCCCTGATTCCATATCCAAAATATTGGTTGATGCTCTGTCTTTCTTCCCAACCCGGACCATAAATCGTCCTTGACCGTTCTTCAGTGTGAAATGTGGTAGAGATGCCCAAGTAAAAATCACCTGATTTGTCCTGAGACATTAATTTTGCTGGAAACAAAAATGACAGTAAAAAAGCAAAAGTCAGGAATTTCATGATTTGATTCATTTTCTCTATATAAATGAAGACGATGTCTTAGACCTGGTTGTCTCGATACATAATTATTTTCTTTTTTTATTTTGTATATAATTCGCGCATCACCTTCAATTTCTCCGGTTCACTGACCAAAGATTGGTCTGAAAACATCATAATTCCAGAAGAAGGTTTTTTTGAACCTTCTATCATCACCTGTCTAAATTCCTCTGGACTTACTACTCCTGGATTGTTATGTGCCTGTACGATTGGCCAAATTATGGGATTCTCTGTTTTTTCGGATTGAATAGCTTCTCCAAGCCATTCAGTATATTCTCCCACCCAAGCCGTTGGTCTCCCTTTCATATGATGGAAAAGCATGGGAGAAAGCACATCTGCTCTTTCAGCTATGGCCACAGGGTCAATTCCAAGATTCCGATATAAAGCTGAATCATAATCAGCCGGAAACCATGAACAATAGAATACACCCAGTTTAGCTTCAGGTTGCGCTCCTTGAAGGATAGCGCCCATATCTTCTATCCAGCTATTCAAGATATCGGATCTCCATTTTCTCCATTCCTTGTCATGGTTAGTAAGGATATAAGATGCTTTTTGGGGAATGCTTTCTCCCGGGATTTCTCGTTGAATTTCTTTACCAAACTGTTTTGTACAGCGATCGCAAAAGCAGGTTTCTGGGAGGATAGGTTCAGTGGTTTCGAACTGGGCATGCCAATGGACATAGTCCAAAAAGACTCCATCAACCACATATTTGTCTAAAATATCCAATAGCTGCTCTTTTCTGTAGTCTTTGAATCCCTCATGTGTAGGGCAAATACCGATAAACCAATCCGCAGGAGGAGACTGTTCTCCTTTTTCATCTATTGGCCAAGCTTCGGAATTTTCCTGAAGGTATTCCTTGCCATTTAAGGTCGGAAACTCCACGAATACTTTTACGCCATGTTCCTTGGCAGTTGTATAAAACTCCTGATTCAAAGAAATGCTCCTCACAAAAACTGCATTCATTCCCAAGGAGTCAAATCTATATCCAGCATTTAGTAAAGTAGCGGGATTGCCATATACGCCCTTAATAAATTCTGTCTCCCCTTCGATTTGATTTGTAGGGTGACAGGACGGGGCAGAAAATGTGAAAAGTAAAAACAGATAAAGGGATCTCATAAGTCTTGGGATGGGGGTTTGGTTCTGTTGGTTAATCAATTTAGGGAATTCAGCCCAATCCTTTCTTTGAAATCCTGGTGGATTGAAAAAAATGTTTTATTGTTTAATGAAAAAAAAGAAAAGGCCGCCTTTTTTGTGGGGCCGCCTTTTCAAAATTGACCAATCAGTTTTGTATTTGTAAAAAGCTTCTGGTTGTCAATAACTGGTTTTCGTGTTAGTCATTGATGCCGACTGCTTTAGCAGCATTGACAAAACCATGTCCGTAAAATTCATCCTGACCAGGCTTTCCAAGGTCTGAAGCAGATTGTCTCATTCTGGCGGCAACCTGAGCAGGACCCAATTTGCCATTGTTTGCCTGAATGATAAGGGCTGCCACACCTGCGGCTGCCGGAGCTGCCATAGAAGTGCCTTGAGACCAGTTATAATTACCGTTTGTGGTTCCTCTTACTGTACTGAATACCATATCGAAAACCTCGCAGAAGTTAGTGGTACTTACAAATGTTCCATTAAGGTTGCAAAAACCATCAAAACCATCCACTACAAATAGACCAAGAGTCCCTCCAGGAGCTGCAAAATCCACCAAGGATTTGCCATGATCGGTGTAATATGCAGGTTGAGAGAAGTTTGTATTGCCTAATAACCAGCCAGTAGGTCCGGTTGAACTTATAGAAAGAACATGTTGATTTTGAGCAGGTAATTGGAACAGTTCTTTGGTATCATCATAATTATTTCCACCGTTTCCAGCAGATGCAATTACTGTAACCCCATTTTGATAAGCATAACGGGTTGCCCTGTCATAGGTTTTTTGCAAGTCTCTGAATACATCACGGAATTCTTTGTCTTGCCAATTGTCTCTGTAGTTGATTGTAGCGCCAAGACTCATGTTGATGACTTGAGCTCCTGCACCTCCCTGTGATTGAGGGGTAGCTGCATACAATATTCCTTCCAGTATCCACTCAAAAGCGCCAGTACCATTGTGTAGAGATTTGACACCGATAATTGTAGCTTCAGGAGCTATGCCTACTATGCCATTTCCTGCTGCGGCTACAATCCCTGCCACATGGGTGCCATGCCAAAAGGTGCCCACGTCCTGGTTAAAATTAAAACCCGGTACTGTTGAAATGGAGCTTTGTACATCAAGGTTAGGAGCCAAGTCTATATGAGTGGAATGAAAGCCACCGTCAATAACTGCTACCCTTACACCTTTCCCGGTAAAACCGCCATCCCAAGCATCTGGCGCATCAATTGAACTAGGAGCCCACTGAAATCCATCAAAAAAGGCATCTTGATAATTGAAAGGAGCACCAGAAGAACTCTAGCTACCTCTTCTTGCATTTGAAGAAGGAAGCTCAGCTATTTCTCCTCTAGAAACAGGCTCTTTTGTAAACTGTAAAATTAAATCTGGAGTAACTGATTCAATCCCATTGATTTTTTTTGAATTGGCAAGAAAATCAGCGGATCTTGCGACTGCCACAGCCACACCGATTTCAGGGAAAGTTTTGACAATTTCTCCACCTGCATTTTGCACACTTCTTTCTAGATTGTTAGGTAATTTTTGACCTTTGCTCAGGATCAAAAATCTACCCGTAAAATCTCCTTCTCTAAGGTTAGTGAAGTCCGAAACATCTGCAAGTTCTTCAAAGTTGAACGCATTGAAACTTGACTCTTCTTCCATTATAGCTTCATCAATTGTAGCTATTTCGTCAAGTTCACCTTGACAAGCAGAGAACAACAGCAAGACGATCACTAAGAAGTGCGAAAACTTAGATTTGGTTAAATACATCATAATTGTACATTAAGGTTGATAAAGTGAAAATAAAAAGTAAAATATACCAGTTAGTGCTTACCTTTTGAAGGTTCCATTTTCGGTAATATTTTTTAGAATTTATCGAAATGGGTTCATTT
Source organism: Mongoliibacter ruber (assembly GCF_003003005.1). Lineage (GTDB taxonomy): Bacteria > Bacteroidota > Bacteroidia > Cytophagales > Cyclobacteriaceae > Mongoliibacter > Mongoliibacter ruber. The sequence continues at coordinate 76,315 of NZ_PVTR01000005.1, read as the reverse complement.
ACAAATGCCTACTAAATATAATTATCAATTCACAAAAAAAAAGCATTTAATTAATAAAAAAATGTACTTGAAAAACTCATGTCGTGTACAAATTCTAAAAAAATGCAAATAATGCTCAAATCTAGATTCGAACAATGAGAGGAACCCAAACTATTAGCGAAAGACAAGTATAGCTCTTCAACTTTTATCAAGCTCATTCCACAATAGCCATCTCTTCAATTTGAGCCTGGAGTACAAAAAAATAAAAGTAAAAGGAAAGCTATTTAGTGTAGGCCCCTGAAGAATAAGTAAGCTCATAACTGTGGCTGTATACTTCAAAAACCACCCCAAAAGGATCTTCTACATAGCACATGCGGTAAGGTTTTTCGCTTGGATAATATTCCCTGATGGGCATCCTTTGCTTACCTCCATGGGCTACAATCTTTTTTACCAAGCCTTCTATATTAGGATCCTGCACACAAAAATGGAATAAACCAGTTTGAAAAGGGTTAAAATCCGGTTTTTGAGTGGGTATTGTAGGGAACGAAAACAGTTCAATTCCTATTCCGTCAGAAGTAGAAAGGTGTGCGATATCAAAATACTCCCAACCTTCACCAAAAACATCAATACACATTTGGCCTATAGCGGATTCATTTTCTTCCTTGACCCTGCTAGGTTCCATGATGACATACCAACCCATCACTTCTGTGTAAAATTTAACAGCTTTGGCTATATCAGGAACAGTAATGCCGATATGTGAAAATGATCTAGGGTAAGTAGTGGGAATAGACATGAGTTGAGGGTTTTATTTTTTAAAATTAGAGAAATCAGTTTGGGATAAAAAGAATTTGAGGGCTGAATACCGGTAATAAATCCCATTTGCTCTTCTAAAAATTTCTTTGATTTCCAAAAGAAAGGTTAGTTAAATATCCGTTTAATTAAACGTTTAACTTCATCATCAAATTAAAATACCACATTTTTAAAATTTATATTGAGTGAAGCTTTATATGAATCTAAATTATTTTTTATGGAAAAAAGGATTTTCCCACCGTCAGTTATAAATGAAACGGTGGAAGTTTATGATTCCCACATTGCCGTCAGGTCTCGGATGATTTATCTCATCCTGATTGGTGTAATGCTTTTTGCAGTGTCAGCATTGCCCTTGATCTATGTGGATGTTGCAGTTCAATCTAGAGGTACTTTTCAGTCAGCTCTTCAGAGAAATTCCCTGATGAGTTCGGTAGGAGGGCGTTTGGAAACTTGGAACATGACTGAAAATAGAAAGGTTAAAAAAGGTGATATTTTGGCAATTGTAAGGGCAGAGGTTGTCCAATTGGAGCAGCAAGGTTTAGAAGAGAGATTGGCACAATTGGAAGAATTTGTTTTTGATTTGGGGAAATTGCTACGAATGGAATTAGAAGGGAATTCGGTTCCTCTTACCCCCTCAAGGCTTTTTACAGCTATTCCAATTTTGCATTTTTCAAGTCACAACTGATAATGTGATTTTTCTCTAATCGAATTTTAACTATTTTACTAATACTTAAATTTTAAATGTATGAAAACATTGGAAAAACTTATGTCATTTTTGAAGGCACCTTACCGTTCGACATCATATAACAATCTGAAGGCCATTGATTTCTTTTACCTATTATTGATCACGCTGGCAGTGGTGATACCCTATGCTTTAATTTTAGAATGGGCAGGTATGGATCAGTTTGATCATAAAATCTTGGAGATTTTGGAAAAGAATAAATGGCTTGTAGCGGTGCTTGTTATTATTTTTGCCCCAATTCTAGAAGAACCTGTGTACAGGTTACATTTGGATTTGAAAAAATCCTCTATCCTCTGGAGTTTAGGTTTGTCGCTCTTGTTGATTAACAGTATATGGTACCCATTGGCCATATTTTGGATTTATTTGATCTACCTTTATGTGAAAGTCAATCAAGGACAGAGCCCTAATCTTAAGTTTGTAGTGTATTTTTCTTCGGCTATGTTTGCCTTGGTCCATATGGGCAATTTCATTGATTTTGATTATGGAAAATACTTTTACGTAGTGCCTTTGTTGGTTGCTGCACAGTTTGTCATAGGTTTGGTATTAAGTTATATCCGTTTGAACCATGGCATGAAATGGGCGATTATTTTCCATGCGGTTTACAATGCGGTATTGATTATTCCAGCCATCTATTTTTATGAACCATAAAAATTTAAAAATATTTTTTCTGTGCTGTTTTTATGCACGGAGCGAGGGTAATTTAGAATCATGATCAGTTGACAGGAATCATGCTAGCTAAGAATCCGGCAGACTGAGATTGGGAAAACCCAACGCCCGGTAAAGGTTGGGAGAAAATGAAAATTGTTTAAATTATGGAAAAGTTTAAGGAATTAAACAAAGGAGAATATCAGGATATTACTGGTGGTTTTTCTCCGTGGCCTTTAGTACCCTTGACCTTGTACCTTATTGATCAAAGAGATAAAGTATGGAAAGGATATGTTGACACAATGACTGCAATACTCAAATAAGAATTTCAAGTTAAAAAATGTTTGTTATGAAAAAATTTGTATTTTTAAACCAGAGGAAGTAACAGAATTAAAAGGAGGTGATCCTGGAGATGCGGCCTATTTAATCGGTGCTGGTTCGGCATTGACAACATTAATTGTTTTAGCACCGGTTGCTAGTACTTACTTATTAATTAAATCTATTTTTAAATGAAAGGATTAAATAAAACATCATTAGCCAAATATATTAGCCTAGCTTTTGTTTTTGTTTATTTAGGCTATTATTCTGATAAATTGTTATCTGGATACGGCAACACTTTACAAGTAATTTTGGGCTTTTAAAGGTTGTTAGGTAAGCAATGTCCTTCCCTTCCCCAGAGGTACCTTTTGGGAAGGATATTAAATAATCTGTATACATTCTGTATTCTGATTCATCCCTCTCCAAATTAATTTGGCAAATTTTATATTGTCAAGCCCCTATTGTAAGGGTGAGCGTTTCACTTCAATCTTTTTCATTGTCCACGGAGCAAAGGTAAATTAAGGTCATTATTAGTTGCCCAATACCAAGCTTTTTGAAAAAAAGAGTTGGTTTTCTTATTTCTTTGGTTAATGTTTATTTTTCAGTATAAATTATTAATCGCAATCATGCCAGTATGGATAAATTGAAATAATGATGAATGATAAATTAACTCTTCCATCCAAGGCAACACTCATCTTTTTTACCAATAAAAGAGTCATTGCTATCCTACATGTATTGGTTTCATTAGCCGGCTTGATTTTTTATGTTGAATTAGAGCAAATTGTCGGAGAGGAGCATATGATTTTGAGGTTTGCCTTGGTTTATGGTTTGTTGTACGTTTTCAAGCCTAATAAATTCTTCGAAAAATGGTCTTTTTTACCTTATCTCTTCCCTGTGGTCTTCTTGATCGTCTTGAATTTTCTGGGAGCAGCTGACGCTGAGGGAGTAACAATTTATACTAAGATTTTAGGGTTTTCATTGGGATTTTTATGGATCATCCTTTTGGAATGGACAGCAGAGAAGCTTCGTCCCTCTGTTTCTTGGTATTAAACTGATTAGACCAACAGGGCTTAAATTTCATCTTGAAATTCCAACAAATCCTCATCCACCGTCTCCGGCACCGTCACTTTCAACCCAGGAGTCCTTTCCATTTCTCTTTTGAGGGCAAATAAAGCTTCATCATTTCTGGCCCAAGCCCTTCTTGAAATCCCATTATTGACATCGTAGAAAAGCATGGGTTGTAGCCTCCGGTCAGCTTCTGCGCTGCCATCGAGGAGCATTCCGAAACCACCATTGATCACTTCGCCCCAGCCTACACCGCCGCCGTTGTGGATGGAGACCCAGGTGGCTCCACGGAAACTGTCGCCCATAACAACTATATCCGTTTGATCCATGATATGAAATGGGCGGTTATTTTTCATGCAGTTTACAATGCGGTGTTGATTATTACAGCGATTTATTTTTATGAGCCATAAAATTTGAAAATTTTTGTTCGGTGCTGTTTTTATGCACGGAGCGAGGGTAATTTGGGACTGTATCCCAGTTGATAGCTATTAAATCAAGAGGCTGAATGAATTGGAATTCATAATGTGAAACACATAGCGTTTTAAAAAGAAAATTATAAAGTTGTATTAAAATAAATAAAAATGGCAAATAATAATGAGATAAAGAACAATGACCTACCTCAAATCAAAGGTTCTCATTTTTTAAAATCATGGAAAGGTTGGTGCATAAAGATATTTGCATTAGTTGTTTTAGGCTATTTTGTCCATGAATTTCTTGACGATTTTATAAAAGGATGGATGGAAGTCGATTGTTCATGTTAAATTGACAAAACGAAAGCTGTTATCTTTTGCGCTTATTGGTACAATTCAAGAAGAGGAAAATGACTTGACCCTGTCTTTTTTTTTAAGGCTTTTCTTCATAAAGTTTTATTTGCTGTTTTTTATATAGGCCTTGTGAGGATATTCTTTGGTTTTGGAAAATTTTCCAATTTTGAGCACGCAACAGGTTCCAGCATTCTTAAGGCCATTTTTACTTTCATATTTTTTGGACCTATGCTAGCTAAGAATCCTTCAAGCTGAGATTGGGAAAACCCAGTGCCTGGTAAAGGTTGGGAGAAAAATGAAAATTATTTAAATTATAGAAAAGTTTAAAGAATTGAGTTTTGAGGAGATGCAGGAAGTTGAGGGGGGATGGCTAAAAGAAGCCATTACGGCTGGATTTGCTTATTGTGTGTATCTATATGATAAAAGAGATCGGTTTATAGAAGGAATTAAAAAAGGATGGGAGGCAATATGAAAGAATTGACTGGTTCAGATTTAATTTCAATTAATTGAGGAGCAGACGGAGATTTTGCAGAGCTTCATGGCGTTATTGTGGGGGCGGGTTTAAAAGTTGCTTTAGAAGGTGTTTTTGTTTATGCCTGGTATAAAAGGTTAAAAAAGAACGGATGGATTTAAATCTTTTAAGGAAGGAGCGCATAAAGCTCTCCTTTTAAGCTGTAATTTATATGAAAAAATCACTCTGGATAACATTGTTATTAGTTGGACTTTTATTGTGTGCAACTATTTATTCTATAATATATTGGGATAATTTTGTGAAAGGATTTAATACAGGTTGGAGTTTGTTTTGATTCTTAATAAAGAAAAATTGTAAGAATGGAATAAATGATTATGATAACTCATTTAGGGCATCTTTGTGATTTCTTAAGGTTCTGAATTTTAGTTAAATCCATCAATTATGGTCTTACTGCCTAATTTTAAAACATCAGAATTATTGATGATTATTATAAAATGGGGAGCCATTTGGTTTTTTATATCTTTTTTAAAAGTATTGATAGGTACAATAATCGCTGTTTTTGAGGTAAAGATTAGAGAGAAAAAGCAATATTTTTTTTAAAGTTTTTATCCTCATGTCCTTTTAGGGGTAATTTTGTTGTATCTGTATTTTAGGAAGGAGATTCTGGAGCCCATATTTCTTTATGCATTATGGAATTTGGCGCCATTTTTTAAGGTATGGATGGATATGAGTTTTTAGTCTTTATGTATTTTAAGGGTCTATTTATGTGGTTGCTATTTTAAGATTTTAAGACCTAAAGAAATATGATCGAATTGATTTTTGGCCTTAGTATTTTTCTTTACATGACTTTAAGTGTCTATGGAGTCGCGATACTTGTTACCAATAGGGAAAACCTAAGGGGTTTTGTTGGCTTGCTTATCGACAATAATCACCTAAAGATCATGGCTATTTTCCCGATACTTATCTTTGTTCTTTTTGCAGGATTGACCTGGTTTAATGTCAAATGGAATCTGATTTCAATTAAAAAGGCTTTTAATCTCCATGCTTTGCTGAAAACCGTCCCATCTGAATTGTCAGCAGTAATTTTTGAGGAGCTTATTTTCAGGGTTTTTATTTTTTCCAGTTTAATCTATTTTAGCAAGAAAAAAGTAACTGCTTTAGTGCTTACTTCATTGCTATTCTCCTTGGCCCATTTTCCTGAAAATTTTTTAGAAGTGCTCAGCTACTTTCTTGGAGGGATCATGTATGGGTATGCTTTTTTGAAATTCCAGACTGTTTTTGTACCAATTGCCATCCATTTTTTCTGGAATTTTATCCAAGGGCCTGTGTTAGGATTTCCAGTTTCTGGAATGGAACAAGTAGGTCTCTTTCAGCTTCAGATTGTTCCTGATATATTTTTCAACGGAGGTGACCAAGGTCCAGAAGGAAGTGTTTTGGGGATTATGATGAGGATTATAATTATATTGATGATTGTATTTTTAAAATCAGATCCACCCAATCCGCAATTTTTAAAATTCAAATAGGATAAGTCGAGAATGAAATTGTGAACTAAGCTTTAATGCTTTTGATGAACAACTAAAATTAATTTGTGATTAAATTTGGAAGTAAGTTTAAAAAATTCTCTATGACCGACAAAATCGTTTTTTTGGTTCTCTTAAACCTCTGTATTCAACTTTTTCCCTTGAGTGCTCAATATATTGCACGAACGAATGAAGGGGATACTTTAACCATTTATATACACAAAATTAAATCCGAAAAGCTAGTTTATAGGATGGATAATAACCAAAAAGGACCCAAGTTAAGGAAGCCGCTAACCGAAATTTCCAGCATTTCTAAACAAGATGAAGAAACTATCTTCTTTTTAGAAGGAGAGAGGATCCCTGTAGAGGCCAGCGAAATGTTTTTAAATGGATGGAATGACGCAAGCACTTTTTATCCTGGCAATAGGACAGCTGAAAACCTAGTTTTGGCGGGCTCAACCATTCAGCCTTTAGCAGGACTTTTGGCTGCGATTTTTATTTCACAGGAACCACCTAAGGAACACAATCTCAATTATCCAGACGAAGCAATGATGGAGGAAGAAAACTACAGATTAGGGTATGAGGATCAGGCTTTCAAGATCAAAGACAGAAGGGTAATGAATAAATGGTGGATAGGGTTTGGTGTCAATATGGTGTTGACTACTGTTGTACTGTTGATGTAGGAGAATTGTCAGTTTTTTTCATTTTCTTTTAAATTCAGTAATTTAAAGAATTTAAAAGTTCAAATTAATCAGGGATCAAGTTTTCTTTTACCTAAATCTCTTGCTGAATGATGAACTGTTAAAATATCAATTCTTTTATCATTGATTATTTTGTAAACGATAATGTAACTTCCTTCGGTTAATTGCCTGATGGTGTCATCATTAAAAAAATCAATTTTTTGACCAGACAATGGATTGGTTTTCAAAATGATTGTTCGTTTTTTTAATCCTTTGACCAGTATTTTAGCATATTTAATCGAGTCTTTGCTGATATAATCTGCTATTTCTTTCAAATCAGTCATTGACTGATTGGTCCAATTTAGGTGAACCATTTTTCTATTTCTTTGTCGAGATCCTCCTCTGAAATAATCCTATCTTCTCTAGAATCTTCCAAACCTTTTTCAATTCTTTGAATCAGGATTAATTGTTCTACCAGTTCATCTAATGTAAACTCTTCAGGAAGTTTTTCCAGTTGTGTTCTTACCTGCGCTTTATTCAACATGACTTAATTATTTTATACAATATAGGTAATTATAAAAATTCCAACAAATCCTCATCCACCATCTCCGCCACCGTCACTTTCAACCCTGGAGTCCTTTCCATCTCTCTCTTAACCGCAAACAAAGCTTCATCATTTCTGGCCCAAGCCCTTCTTGAAATCCCATTGTTGACATCGTAGAAAAGCATGGATTGTAGCCTCCGGTCAGCTTCTGCGGTGCCATCGAGTAGCATTCCGAAACCTCCGTTGATCACTTCGCCCCAGCCTACACCGCCGCCGTTGTGGATGGAGACCCAGGTAGCTCCACGGAAACTGTCGCCAATCACATTGTGAATGGCCATGTCAGCTGTAAATTGACTTCCATCGTAGATATTACTGGTTTCTCGGTAAGGAGAATCAGTGCCACTTACATCATGGTGGTCTCTACCCAATACCACAGGAGCGGATAGTTCACCCGATTCTACAGCTTTGTTAAAGGCCTGTGCGATTTTTATCCTGCCTTCTGCGTCAGCGTATAGGATTCTCGCTTGCGAACCCACCACCATTTTATTTTTACCTGCTTCTTCGATCCATTTGATGTTATCCTGCATCTGTTGTTGGATTTCGGTAGGGGAGGAGGACATGATTTCTTTGAGGACTTTTGCTGCAATCTGGTCGGTTTTCTCTAGGTCTTCCCGCTTGCACGAAGTGCAAACCCACCTGAACGGCCCAAAACCATAATCAAAACACATGGGGCCCAAAATATCCTGCACATAGGAAGGGTATCTAAAATCAATCCCGTTTTCCGCCATCACTTCGGCTCCAGCTCGGGAAGCTTCCAGCAAGAAGGCATTGCCGTAGTCGAAAAAGTAGGTTCCTTTTGCTGCATGCTTATTGATAGCATTAGCATGTCTGCGAAGAGATTCCTGTACCTTGGTTTTGAATTCCTCAGGGTCATTCGCCATCATGTCATTGGCTTCTTCGAAACGCAGACCTACAGGATAGTATCCACCTGCCCATGGGTTGTGTAAAGAAGTCTGATCGGAACCGAGTTCTATCATAATGTCCTCTTCATCAAATTTCTCCCATACATCCACCACGTTGCCCAAATATGCAATGGAAAACACTTCCAGATTTTCTTGGGCGCTTCTCACCCGCTCAACTAATCTGTCCAGATCTTCGATCAATTCATCTACCCAACCTTGTTCATGTCTTTTGTGGGCTGCCTTTGGGTTGACCTCGGCACAGACGGTGATACAACCTGCAATGTTTCCTGCCTTCGGTTGAGCACCGGACATGCCACCCAAACCTGCGGTAAGGAATACTTTGCCCTTTGGATTGACAGCTGCACCGAGTTTTTTTCTAAAAGCATTCATCACCGTAATGGTAGTGCCATGTACAATCCCTTGCGGGCCAATATACATATAGGAACCTGCGGTCATCTGCCCATATTGTGTCACTCCAAGAGCATTGTATTTCTCCCAATCATCAGGCTTTGAATAGTTGGGGATCATCATTCCATTGGTAACCACAACCCTCGGGGCTTCTTTGGAAGAAGGGAAAAGTCCCATGGGATGGCCGGAATACATGTGTAGGGTTTGTTCCTCCGTCATTTCGGCCAGGTACTGCATGGTGAGCAGGTACTGCGCCCAGTTTTGAAATACGGCACCGTTTCCGCCATAAGTAATCAGCTCCAGCGGATGTTGTGCCACTGCTGGATCGAGGTTGTTTTGGATCATCAGCATGATGGCCGCTGCCTGTTGGCTTTTGGCGGGGTATTCAGAAATCGGCCTGGCGTACATTGCATACTCCGGCATAAACCGGTACATATAGATCCTCCCATATTCCTGCAATTCTTCATAAAATTCCTTTGCCAATTCCGCATGCCAAGCCTTCGGGAAATAACGAAGCGCATTCCTCACCGCTAGTTTCTTCTCCTCCATACTCAAAATGTCTTTTCGCTTAGGGGCATGGGAAACTTTGGTATCGTATGGCTTTTTGGCTGGGAGTTGGGAGGGGATGCCTTGGAGGATTTGGTCTTGGAAGGTCATGATTTTTTTATTTATTGGGCTTTTGGAATTTAAGGGATATATGGTTGAAATATGCTTCGCGAAATAAATTGAAATATGATTCCTCCATCGATCATGGTTCAAATTGAAAAGGGCTTCACCTTGTCATTTCGAACGTAGAGAGAAATCTTTTTCCCTTTTGGGGGTTTAAAAACTCTCTCCCGAACAGATGTCGGGATCGAGGTGACAAGGAGAGCTATTTCCACTATATTTCGCCGAATGCATAACTTGGCCGTGACGGATTTCTACTTTATTTCAACATATTTCTATATATTTCGCAAACCTGTCTGCCGTGGCAGAGCATATTTCCATTTATTTCAATCATATTTCTACCTTATTTCCACCCCTCTTTTAAACACCTTAAAAGGTTTAAGTCTCCCCTGCTGATAAGTAATCTCCCGATAATCATTAGTAGGGAAAAGGATGATATCGGCTAACATGCCCGAGTGGAGTTGACCTCGATCGGTAAGGTTAAGGGCTGCGGCAGCTCTGGAAGTGATTCCAGCCAAGACTTCTGCATTGCTGAGTTTCTCGTAAGTTCCCAAAACAGCAGCTTGCATAAGCAAATCACCCATGGGGGCCGAGCCTGGATTCCAATCGGAGGCGATAGCGAGGGAAGCACCAGCATCGAGTAGTTTTCGGGCCGGGGTATAAGCTACTCCCAAACCCATGGATGCGCCGGGTAATGCCACAGCAATGGTGTTTGAGTTGGCAAGTATTTGAATTTCATTTCCTGTACTTGCTTCCAAATGATCTGCAGAAATAGCACCAAAATCAATAGCTACTCTGGACCCCCCTGTACGGAATTGATCTGCATGTACAGTAATGTCAAAACCCATTTCTTTTGCTTTTTGGAAATAAGATTGGATATCCTCGGATGTAAATGCTGTTTCCTCGATAAAAGCGTCTATTCGATTGGCTAAACCCTCTTCTTTAAGAATGGGGAATACTTCCTCTGATATGGCTTTCAGGTAATCTCGGTGGGTACCCTCAAAATCCTTGGGTGGAATATGGGCAGCCAAGCAAGTTGGGGTCAGATCGGCTGTTGTGTTTTCATCAGCAAGTTTGATTGCTCTGAGCATTTTGAGTTCTTCTTCTACGGATAATCCATAACCACTTTTGATCTCGATGGTCGTGATACCATCCTTTAGGTGTCTATTGGCACGTTGAACTGTCAGTTGGGCAAGTTTTTCCAGACTTGCTTTTCGGGTTTTGGTAACTGTGTCCCAGATGCCACCACCGGATTTGGCGATTTCAAGGTAGGTTTTTCCTGCATTGCGTAAGGCATAATCCTGGGCACGGCTGCCTCCGAAACAGATATGCGTATGGCAGTCAATCAAACCGGGAAGTGCGACAAAGTCACCCTTTAAGGTCACGATTTCCGCGCCGATGGACTGTGCTTCTGGAAATATGTCCCAATAGCTTCCAATTTGATGGATTTTGTCGTTTTTGATCAGGATACCTGCTTCGGAAATTATTTCCATTTGCTCATCTTTCAAAGCTCCTTTGAGGGGGAGGTTTGACAAGGTGAGGGCTTGGCGGATAGGGCCTATAAAGGTGTGTTTTATGGTTGGCATGGTGTCTAGGATAGACCTTTGGGGTTTAAAAACCCCAAGGGTCTTTACTTTTAAGTTAATTAGTTGGTGAAACTTTGAAAATTAGAGATTAAGATACTCATAATTTTTTCAGGGCTTTTAATTTTGGAAAAACCTTCAAGGTCCAAAAAAGACCTCAAAGGTTAGCTGCACCTGACCTTTGGGGTTTCCAAAAACCCCGAAGGTCTTAATTAAGTGGAAAACTTACTATGCAATTAAATACTCTGGAATAACCTTCGATACCGTACGTACGGTATCAAAGGTTAAGACCTTATAGTTTCTAGGAATTTGCAATTCAGAGGACAGTATAAATGGATTCAAAATCCCTGTTGTTTTCAGTTTAACTTTTCCAAAGTTTAAAATTTAGGAAAAGTTTACTTCATCAAAGTTAACTTTTAGAACTGATAATTATAAATACCAATTTATTCAATAATTGATAACCTGTAGTAATATTTAAAAATCTGTGATAGCATGTAAAAGATTATGTGTATAGAATTTTTTATTTTTGTGTATAAACGATATTGCTATGAGAACAAATATTGAAATTGACCAGAAACTTATTGATGAAATTCTTGAAAAAACGAATATTAAAACAAAACGTGAGGCGGTTGATTTGGCGCTGAAAGAGTTTCTAAGATTAATTAAATTGCGAGAACTTTCTGAAATGGCAGGTAAGATTGATTGGTCTGGAGATTTAGATGCCATGAGGACTGATTGAAATGGTTGAGGTGCTGATAGATACGAGTGTGTGGATTGCTTTTTTTACTGGAAAAGACCGAAAACTTACTTCTACCGTGCAGGAATTGTTGAATAAAGATCAAGTTTTGATCTGTCCACCTATTTACCAAGAAATTTTGCAGGGATTGAAGTATCCTAATGATTTTTTAATAATGAAAGACAAGTTGAGTGCATTGAAGCAGATCCATTCTGATCCATTTGAAGCTGCCGAAGGTGCTGCGCAGGTATATTCTGTCTTAAGAACCAAGGGATATACCGTTCGGAAAAGCTATGATTGTTTGATTGCATGGTATGCTATTTCTCGAAAGGTTCCTCTTTTTCATCTGGACCGAGATTTTATGCCGATTTCTGAATATTTTGATTTGGAATTTTACGCTATCCGATAATTGGGGTGGGTTTTGAGATTGATCTTTTTTATGGGGGGGTGCGCAATTGAGGACATGATGTTGTATGCATCTTTATCGGTATCTTATGCTGGTAAGAACAATTTAATATCAGGCCTTTATTTAGCGAAATTAATAAGTTGTATATATAGAACATGTTCCGGTTGAAATATTACCGGAACATTCCTAATTAAAGCCATGAAACACATTTTTATAATTCTTAATTTCATTTGCTTTTCTTCTTTAAGTCAAAATTTAGAAGGAGTTTATTCTGGAAGTTTGGTAGGAGATCAGGATTTAATTCTGATTGAGAAAGATCAGGGTAATTATTTAGTAACGTTACAGACAGGAAAAAACACTTCTTTATTAATGTTAGGTTTGCAAAAAGTAGATGGGCTAACTTTTGCAGTCCCTCTCCAAGATGGTGATGAACTGGAGGTCTTTACAACAAAGGAAGGTGATGTTTTATTTTTGGAATTCGAATTAGAAAATGAGCGTTTTAACTTAAGTTTTGATTCAGTGAGTAAATCTCATGGAAGTAAGGTTATATCATCTTTAGGGAATCAAAAAGATGAAAGACTAATTGGAACTTGGATAGAGAAACAGGCTTTCTCCTTAGATGGAACCATTGACAAAGAGATGGATAATTCCACAAAGAACTATAAAATCACCTATTCAAGTGATGGGCGAATAATACCGGATTCCAGAATTTTTAGAGATGTGGCTAATAAGCATGGACATAGGTTTGATTTTTCGGACTTACCCACTTTTTTTTGGTCAACAGATAATAATTGTGTTTTAATCACACAAATTCCATCAGTTAACCAAACTTTTCAATCAACTTATAAAATTCAGGGGGATTCTCTAATTGTTGAAGAAGAAAAAATCAGGAAAGTTTTTGTAAAAGAAAAAAAATAAAATCCTCAATTATGGTTTTTATTTTCCTTTGTATATTGATACTATTATTCGGATTTATGTTGTTTTGATCCCTGATTTTTTAATCAGTAAAAAATCAGGGAATCTTTAAATTGTGTAAAATGAAACATCATGTTCTTTTTATCTTTCAATTTTTGATAGTATTTCAAGTCTTAGGTCAATCTTTTGAAGGGCAATATTCAGGTGAATTATTGTCAAAAGAGGACACTATGATCCTTGAAAAAATAAAAAGTGGGTATACTGTAAAATTGATTAATAGCGAGAATAATTTTGTCACATTTGGAGAAATTTCTTCTGGAGAGTTGGTTTTTCATCTTCCTCTCAATGAAGGAGGAGATTTAGAAATAAAAGCGCAGAAGAAAAGTAATAATATAATTGTAACTTTTTTTTTGGAAGAACATAAATACAGCTCAGAATTTTCTCTGCTTCAGATAGTGAATAATGATTCTAATAAAAAGGATTTGGGAAAAAAAACTTCACATCAATTGGATGAGGATCTTATTGGAGACTGGGTTAAAGTAGGAATATTTAATAAAGATGGTTCAATAGATAAAGATGTTGACTATCGGGGGAAAAATTATTCTCAAATCTACACTGATGATGGCAGGGTGATTATGGATATGAGGCAGTTTAGAGATGATTTAATTGAACAAGGTGTGAAGGCTCCATTATTTACTGAATTACCGACTATATATTGGGAAACTATCGATCAGAAATATTTAATCATTAAAGGGAGATCGGGAGGGCGGAGCCATGAATCAAAATCAGCGTATTTGGTGAAAAATGACACATTAACTGTTTTTCAAGACAATGGGTTAATGCAAGTTTTGATCAGGAAGAAATAATAAGCTTTAGCTTCACCTTTTGGTGAGTTGTTGGTGTAGGCAAATCTATCCTGTATTTTGTATTTAAACATTTGATATATATGTCATGAAATACCTACTAATAATTTTCTTTATGATCGGTTTTTCTTCCTCTGGCCAAAGTCTGGAAGGAACTTACCTTGGGAGTTTGGTAGGAGATCAGGATATCATTTTGATAGAAAAAGATAAAAAACACTATTTGGTGACTTTACATACTGGGGAAAGCACTTCATTAATCAGCGTAGGCACTGAAAAATCCGGTGGATTGGTTTTTGAAATCCCGATGAATGATGGGGATGAGCTCGAAGTTTTTGCAAAAAGAAAAGGGGATATGCTTGCTTTGGAGTTCGAATTAGAAAAGGAGAAACATCAAGTGAATTTTTCGCCTCTTATTAAATCCTCTGCTAGCGTTACGCCGTCTTCAAGTAAGGAACAAATTGATGAAAGATTAGTAGGAACCTGGATAGAAAAGCAAACTTTCAATTTAGATGGCTCTTTAAATAAGGACCATGATAATTCAGCTAAAAACTATAAAATAGTCTATACAGAAGATGGTCGGTATATCCATGATACAAGGTTTTTTAGGGATCTTGCCAGAAAAGGTGGTCATGAGTTCAAGTTTTCAGATATTCCATCTTTCACTTACACTACCACTGAAGGTAAAAATTTAATTTTAAAAGTACCTTCGATTAATGCAGCCGAACAATTAACCTATGAAATCAGGAGTGATTCTTTAATTGTCTATTTTAGATTAATTAAGACGGTATTTGTTAAGGAAAAACAGTAATGATTTTTTAGGAGATGAACTTGTAATTCAAGGCTCCTTTTATGGTTGTCATAAAGTTTTGTTTTGACCTTTGGGTGAGCCGTGGCGTACCGAAGGTCTTTAAGGTTTAGATTATAAATTATTTAAATCCTAAAAGACTTAAATTTGAGCTTTTGTCTTTGGGAAACCTTCGAGGTCTTAAAAAGACCTCAAAGGTTAGCGGCACCTGACCTTTGGGGTTTCCAAAAACCCCGAAGGTCTTAATTAACTGGAAAACTTACCATGCATATAAATATACTGGAAAGACCTCAAAGGTTAAGACCCTATAGTTTCTAAGAATTTGCAATTACTTTATCAAAGTTAACTTTTAGAACTGATAATTGTAAATACCAATTCGATCACTTATTGATAACTAAGAGGAATAGTATCAATCGATTTAATGCTGAAAGCTGAAATTGTACTCCAGTAAAAAAAAAAAAAAAAAAAAAAAATTTTTTTTAAATAAAGTTAGAAAATTTTTTTAATGATTTTTTTAAAAGGGGGGGGGGGGGGGGTAAACGAAAGATTCAAAATATTATTCTGAAAATGACTATAAGAATAGTACAATTTATCTTAAGTTTTTGTTTTTCAATGATTAGTGGATTTGGTAAGTTTGAATCAATTATTTAGTTTCAAGTGTCTTTAGATAATTTTAACATTTAAAACCATTTTCAATTATGAAAAAATCAATCCTGCTTTGTTTCGCCTTAGTTGCAACAATTTCTTTTACAAGTCGATTTTCAGAGGCACAAAACATTGCATCGGGATATTACGAGAAGCATGAATCCTGTAACTCTCCTGAGGGTGTGACAGTAATGAAATGTAGGCCTGCTGTAGATGCACAATGCAACGTGAGCGGCCAAGTGCCATGTTCGGCATGGGAAGAAATGCTGAGCTAATCTGTTTACTACAATTTTTAACAAAAAGTGAAAAAAGGTCTTTTACCAGCGATTAGTCTTTTGGCAGTGTTCTTCGGGTGCTTTTCGGAGCCTAAAGAAAACCGATTAGATTCAGTTTATCTGGATTTTGGCAAAAGTACTCCAATCAAGGCCTCAGAGATTTTCTCTGAGGCTTATTATTTGTTGCTAGAAGAAGACATTACTCTTCCCCTAGTTCGACCCTACAAAACTGTGGTTCAGGATTCCATCATATTTGTCGAGGACAAAGAGCTAAACAATTTATTTGTTTTCGACAATTCAGGAAAAATAAGAACTATCCTCAAATCGGCAGGGGTAGGTCCAAATGAGTTTATTCAAATCGATGAGTTTTCGGTAAGTGAGAATAAAATTTACATTCAGGATGATTATTTGAAAAAGACTTTGGTTTTCGACTTTAAAGGGCAATTGATAGAAGAAAAATATCACACTTATTTTGGTTTTAATAAATTTTATTGGTTGGGGTATGAACTGACATATTTTGATGACTATAGTCAACATGGCACGGATTTCCATGTTTTGAAGAACGGAGAGCTATTGATTTCATTCGATATTGGGAGAACCGATAAAGGTCTACCTCCAGTAAGTCATCAATATGGTTTTGTTCCAGACTTTTCGAGAAATCTGGTTTCGTTTGTAGCGCCCTATTCCTACAAGGTGGCTTTTTTTAACTTGGAAGATTTTAGTCAAAAATATGTCAGTTTTGATTTTGGAAAATTCAATTTCCCTAAGGAAGAACACATCAATTTTTTGAAGGATCAATGGAACAATAGGGAAGCATTTGTTCAAAACAAATATGTATCCATGTTAGGGTATTTTGGCCCATTGAAAAAAGATTATATTTTGTCTGTTTCTCACGGGCTTGGGGATCCGCATTGGTTTATTTTGGACAAAAACTTTCACGTCAAAAGGCAGTTTAGAATAAAAGATATGGAGAACGACCTCGATGGTTGGATACTAAATTCAGCGATCGCATGGACAATTGATGATTTTGTGGTGTTGAAAATCAATTCCAATGAATTCTATAACAGTGTGCAAAAAGCTTTGGATTCGGGAAAAACTATTGATGGTAATTTGAAAGAGTTTTGGGATGAGCAAAATGAGGAACTCTTGGATGATCGCCTTGTTTTGATCTTTTTGAAGTTGAAGGGAGAATGAAGCCTAGAATTGGTTTAATTCACCTCGGCGAATATACCTATTTAATTCCAGTCTTCAGACTGGATAGCCCAAGTCCGAAGACCTGCCTGAGCAGACAAGCTTGAACTGAATTCTGAAATCTTGACTAACTAAAGCCTATCAAACTCCCCCGACCATTGCGTCTCCAATTCCAATCCTTCTTTTTCAGCAACTTCTTTAGCTAAGATAAGCAATTCCCCACTTCGGATCATCTCAATAGCAGTCTCCATATCTTCATACATAATCTGATCTTCGGTGACATGTTTGATTTTGGTGCGCACATGTTCGTAGAGCGCGGTCATTATCTTGCCTGACTTCAATGGGGCATGAAAGTCGACGGCCTGTGCTGCACAGAAGAGTTCTACACCTAGTATTTTTTCTACATTTTCTATTACCTGAAGGGCCTTTCTGGCTCCAATACTTCCCATACTCACATGGTCTTCCTGTCCCAAAGAAGTTGGGATGCTGTCTGCGGAAGAAGGGAAGCAAAGTCCTTTGTTCTCACTTGCCAAAGCTGCCGTAGTGTATTGGGGAATCATAAAACCTGAGTTCAGGCCTGTTTCTTTCAACAGCAACTTAGGTACTCCAGGAGTATCCCCCTCCAAAGAAAGGTAAATCCTTCGGTCTGAGATATTCCCTATTTCAGAAGCGGCCAAACAGGCATAATCCAAAGGCATGGCAATGGGTTGCCCATGGAAATTCCCACCGCTGATGGTATGGTTTTCGTCAAAGACGACCGGGTTGTCGGTGACGGAATTGATCTCGATCTCCAAGGTTTGTTTCAGATGTAGCCAGGCATTTCTGGAAGCTCCATGCACCTGTGGCATGCAGCGCAAAGAGTATGGATCCTGAACCCTTGCACATGTCGCGTGGGAATGAACTATTTCGGATTCGTGGAGCAGGTTAAGGATAGTCTGGGCTACATGTTGGTTGCCGGGATAAGGACGCAGTTGGTGGAGTTCGGCGGAAAAAGGCTTGATCGAACCTAAAAGCCCTTCCAGCATCATGGCACCGGTGATATCGGCATGGGCGAGGATATTGTAAAACCTATCAAGGACTTTAACCCCGAATGCTGACATAAACTGAGTTCCATTGATCAATGCCAATCCTTCTTTGGGACCTAAGTGAATAGCTTCCAACTGATGTTGCTGCAATACTTCAGATGTAGAAAGGGTTTTACCTTGATATTGTACTTTTCCTAAACCGATCAATGGTATAAATAAATGGGAGAGAGGGGCCAAATCACCTGAGGCACCTACTGAACCTTGTTTGGGTACCACCGGAATTACATCATGCTCAATATGCCACACGATCCTATCCAAGGTCTGTTCCTGAATTCCCGAATAACCCTTGGCCAATGCATGCAACTTGAGAATCAACATCAGTTTTGCGATTTCTGTAGGAATGGGTTCTCCCAATCCGACTGCATGGCTTTTGAGGATATTTTCCTGAAGCTTTCGGGTTTGATCTGGCGAGATCATCGTGGTACAAAGCGGACCAAAGCCAGTATTGATACCATAAACAGGTTTGCCATTGGCCACAATCTGTTCGACTGCTGCAGCGCTGGCCCGTATTTTTTCCCTGGTTTCAGGAGTGAGAATGCCCTTTCTTTCACCCCTAGCAATCCCAAGGGCAATGGAAGCGGTAAGGTGTTGTTGGCCGTATTGGAAGGTTTTCATCATATTTTTGTTTTTGCCACAAAGGCGCGAAGGCACTAAGAAAATTTTTTTTGGTTCGCCACAGAGATGCAAAGGCACTAAGTTTAATTTTTACAGCCACAAAGGCACTAAGTTTTCTTTAGAATTGGCATCTGTGTTTAGTAGATTAATAGTTATTGCTTTATTTTTTTCAATAATGAAATATTGCAACAATTTTGTTTTAACATTTTCTTTGCGCCTTCGTGTCTTAGTGGCATTACAATTCATTCCAAAAATAGTCAGTTCTATTCATAATTATAAATACCAATTTTATCATTTATCAATAACCCTGGGTTATTAAAAATTAAACGGTTAAATTCAACTGCTGACTTGAGTTTATTAAGGGGACAATGTATATTTTATCTTTTAAATCTAAACTTTTAAAAGATGGAATATGATGATCTAAGTTTTGAAGAAGAGGGAATTGGGAAAGTAATTGTGAATGCATCTTTCAAAATTCATAGGAGCATTGGGCCTGGGCTTTTGGAAAAGGTCTACGAAGTTTGTCTGGCACATGAACTTAGAAAAGCAGGTTTGGATGTGAAAAGGCAAGTTACAATTCCTATTCAATATGATGAGATTTGCTTTGATGAAGGCTTGAGATTAGATTTATTGGTGGAAGATAAAGTTATCATTGAGATCAAATCAGTAGAACAAGTAAACCCTGTTTGGGAAGCGCAAATAATCAGTCATTTAAAACTGACAGGTTTGAGTTTAGGCTATTTGATTAACTTCAATGTACCTTTAATCAAGAATGGTATTAGGCGATTCCGAAATTGAATTAAAGACTTAAAAATATTGCCACAAAGGCTCAAAGACACAAAGGAAATTCAAAAAGGGTATAGCCACAAAGACGCAAAGACACAAAGGAAATTCAAAAAGGGTATAGCCACAAAGGCCCAAAGGCACAAAGGAAATTCAAAAAGAGTATAGCCACAAAGGCACAAAGACACAAAGGAAATTCAAAAAGGGTATAGCCACTAAGGCTCAAAGACACAAAGGAAATTCAAAAAGGGTATAGCCACAAAGGCCCAAAGGCACAAAGGAAATTCAAAAAGAGTATAGCCACAAAGGCACAAAGACACAAAGGAAATTCAAAAAGGGTATAGCCACAAAGACGCAAAGGCACAAAAGGAAATTCATAAAATGTATATCCAGAAAATGCAAAGAACAAGTGTAGAGATGTAATAGTAGTTATACCTAGGCTTCAAACTCCCTTATTTAAAATAGCTTTGTGTCTTTGTGGCAATCAAAAAATCTTTGCGCCTTAGTGCCTTTGTGGCAAAATCAAATAATCTTCGTGCCTTTGTGGCATTAAATCCTTTGATCCTTGAATATAGAATTAAGACACCTAGAATACTTCCGTGCCGTAGCTGAAGAACTGAATTTCGGCAGGGCAGCGGAGCGCTTGTTTATCTCCCAACCGGGTCTCAGCCGTCAGATCAAACAAATGGAGGAAATTTTGGAGGTACAGCTTTTTGAACGGACCAAGAGAAGGGTTGAGCTGACTGCAGCAGGCCATTACCTGAAATCTGAAGTAGACTACATTTTCAATCACCTCGAACTTACCAAATCCCAACTCAAGGAGATTGCAATAGGCAACATAGGAGAGTTAAGGATAGGCTTCCTAGGTTCTGCTGCCCATACAGTCCTGCCCGAACTGCTGGTGAAAATATCCCAACAATTCCCGGGTATCCAGACTACCATGGAAGAACTCAGCAATACTTTGCAGGTAGAAATGCTGGAAAAGGACAAATTGGATTTGGGTTTTGTGCGATTGGCACGGGTTCCTGAGGTTCTTCAGATGAAAATGCTGCATCAGGATACTTTTTCGGTGGTATTGCCATTGGACCACCATTTGGCTGAACATGGTTTTAAAAATGTTGGTCAATTGAAAAAAGAAAACTTTGTTCTCTTTTCCCATGATTACTCTTCTATTTACTACGACAAAATCATGTCCATCTGTGAGGATAAGGGATTCTCTCCTAAAATCACCCATAAGTCTGTCCATGCCCTGACCATTTTCAAATTGGTGGAGGCTGGATTGGGAGTCGCCATTGTGCCAACATCCCTAAAACAGGGTTATGACCTTAAAGTTAGATTTATCGAACTGAAAAATATCCCACAGAAGACAGAGCTTTATGCGGTATGGAAGAAGGGGAATAGGAATCCTGCGGTTTCTAAGGTTTTGGGGTTGTTGAAATGAAATATACTTCGTGAAATAAATTGAAAATGAAAGGAGTTGTTTTTGATACCTCAAACTGAATTGAATATTTGAGAGGGAACTCAGAGTACTTTTCAATTTGTCAAGAAATCTTGGAAAACGGTAGAGTTTGGAGCTTAGAGCTGATTTTTGCAGAGTTGATTCAGGGGGCAAAGGCAAAAAGGAAATTAACATGATCATGGATTTCGTGGCGAATGTTCCATTGATCGATGAGCCACTGCTGATTATTGAGGCAGGGATGCTTTCCAATGACCTTAATTTGATCAATGAGGGGGTTGGCTTGATAGATGCAGTGATCATTCATGCTGTTCAGAAACATGAGCTTCAACTCTGGACTCTGGATTAAAAGATTAGAAGAGTAATTGGGTATGATTTTCTGTTTAGGGTTTGAATGTTTTAGTTTATAGACTCACATATTTGTGTTCCATTCGCCGCGGCGAATGGAACCAATCGGTAAATTATCAATACCCATCAAAATACCTATTAGCTTCAGGTACTCTCTTTTTGGGTATTCTGTACCTGATCGATAGTATATGAACTAAAGCGGTTCCATTTTGAACATAATCAAAAGAGTAGACATCTTGGGGATTTTCTACTAAGTAATATGATCCCTCATTGAAGATTTTGTCTCTTGTGCCCAATATACCAGAGAACCTATATGCGAGAGAAAAGGAATTTGAAAGTAGATATTTCAATTCCAATCCAGCCTCTATTCCTACAGATGTTCTTTCAATTACACGACCTGTTGATACAAACCTTAATTCCGGTGCGCCATCAGGTGAGACAGGTGTGCCAGGACCTGAAGTGACACCAAAAAAATCAGAAGGGTGAACTTGATGATAGAGGTTTAAGCCTGAAAATACATTGAAGCTAAACTTGCTAAATCCTAAGCCAGTCCCATATATTACTCTAGCTGGGATTTGAAGGGTAGATAGAAATGGGGATCCAAAACTCCCGTGTCTGACAATTGGTCGGTATCCAGGTTCGTTGTAATAAACGTTTGCATCCCTGTAAAAGCCAATTCTATACAAGCCCAATTCAAATCCCCATTTTTCGTTGGCTTGATAGGTAGCAGAGATTCCATAAGGGTTGTTTGGCAATAGGTTTCGAATGACATAGCCCTTTGGGTCGTTAAAGCTTGGTTTTTCAATCCTTACTCCTGCGTCGATACCGATAGAAAAATTACTTTGAGCATGGATTCGATCCATATTCAAAACTGTAATCATACAAGTCAAAAGAAATAATGTCAGTTTCATATTTTTTTTCTTTCTTTTTTCCCATTCTATACCTGAGGCTGAATGTGTGATGTAGGGCACTTCAATCTGTTACCACTTACATAAAACCATGGGTCTATTTTAAAGGGGATATAAATTTGACTGTTATTAATTCCTCTAAAGCGTAAGGAAGCGGATAGAAAGCACTAGGCCATAAAGAAATTGAAATCTCATCAGTTTTAAATCTCCATTAAATGCGCGATGTTCTTCCTTGTGATTCCGTTTGAAAACCTACTGTTGCATGGGTTCTGTAGTTTGTAGACCAAACTTTTGCTTTCACTCTCCTCCTAGTTTCCCATCTTAAAAAGGATTAGTTAAAAATTTTATATACTTGTAAAAATAAGACATAATACTTTTTTTAAAAAAAATATATTTATAAAAATTTTAATTATTTACTGTAGTAAAAATATTTATTTCGACTTAAATTAAATATTTAGAATTTAAATTATCGAATTTAAAGAAAATTTAATTTATACATTATTGTGAATTATGGACAATTAAAGTGTGTTTTTGTTGGTTTATGTACAAGTAAAAATACATTTAAATGCATCTTGTATTTGCTTTCATTTGTTACTCCAGTTGTAGGTCACTGAAAGTTGAAACGAGGAAATTAAACCTGAAAGTATCGCTATAATTTAGTTACTTTGTTTCTAGTTAAATTGTTACTTATGCGTTTTGTCAAATTTTTGCCACTCATTTTTGCTGTTTTTTCTTGTAAAACCGAAAAGGATACCCAACATGAGTATTTAAGATGGATAGGAGATATTCCAGCAGATTCAAATTTAGATGATGTTGGGTTTGAATTATGCGGAGAAGAGGATGCCGTATTACAATATTTCAATTTTGGAGATTCTGATAAATATGAAGGTGGAAGGATTGCCATTTACGATTACTTTAAAGAACACTATCAGCCAATATCTATTGATGAATCTGGATGGATTAGGATTCGATTTATAGTCAATTGTCATTGGCAAACAGGCAGATTTAGGATTATTGAATCTGATGAAAATTACGATGAAAGGCCATTTGATACATCAATTTCCAATCAAATCCTCGAATTGACAAAAAAACTAAAAGGATGGATAGGATATGAAGATGAGGAAAAGGGTCTCGATTACTATCAGTATTTGATTTTCAAAATTGAAAATGGGTCTATTGCGGAAATACTTCCATAAATATTATATAAATATCAGAATCCAATCACGGTTGCCACCAAATTAATTTAGCATGGAGTTAAGACGCCTTGTTTTTATTTTATCATTGTTTTTTTTCAGTAAAGTTGCCCAAGCACAATACAATTGTCTATGGTTCAAAGAGCAGGGTAATATGGTTAGGTATCAAGCTTGCCTTGAGGCAAATAAGGCCAGTGAATTCTATCAGTTTAGTAAAGAATTTCATGAGGTGTATGATAGAGTGATGGACATGGATCCTACGTGGGCTTTGCCTTATCGGGCAAAGTCTGTTTCTTACCTTAAATCAGGAGATTTTATCAATTGGAAAAAGCTCATAGACAAAGCTGTAGAATACGATACAGTTACATACCTTGGCTACAGAGCAGGTTGTAGGTTCCAGTTTTTTAGAGATTATAAAGGAGCATTAGAGGATTGTTTGCTCTTAAAAAAAGTCATGAATAATGATATGGGATATACAGCTAATGGTCAATATCATTTGGATATTGTTTTGGCCTTATGTTACAAAGCGCTTGGAGATAGGTCTAAAGCAATTGAAACCATCTTAAAAAGACACCGAGAACCTGATTACATGATGGGGATATTTGATTATATTCATCTTGGGATAATGTATGCTGAACAAGGCGAATTGCATATGGCCAAGGAGTGTTTTGAAAAGCAACAAGCATTCAATGATATAGCAGAAAATAGGTATTATTTGGCCCTGGTATTTAAAAAACTCGATCAAAAAGAAAAGTATATTGAGCATTTGGAAAAATCCAAATCACTTTATGCCCTAGGTTTGAAAATGAATGATCCTTACCAACCTCCAATGGATAAAATATATTTGAGTACAATATTAACTGAGGAGCAATCAGGGTTTTATTGATTCGGAGACCAGATTGCTTTTTTTAATTTTACTTTAAAGACTTTGAGGTTTTGAAAACCTCAATACTCATATCTGTCAATGGTTTATGTTCTAGCCTCTCGCCTCTAATTTCTCGCCTCTAAACCAAATGTCGTCTAAATGTCGGGTGAAATCCTCCCTTTTTTCGGGCTATATTTGTAAAAATCAATCCAACTTGCCATGGTCAAACAAAATCTCATGAACATGAAACAACCGCTATTAGGCCAGAAAATCCTGGAATGGAGAAAGGCCAAAGGATTGACCCAAGAAGAATTGGTGGAGCGTTGCAATATTAATGTGCGCACTATTCAAAGGATTGAAGCTGGGGAAGTGACCCCAAGGTCTTTTACTGTTAAGGCTATTTTGGAAGTATTGGAAGTCAAGCCAGAAGAAGTAAAAAATCTTGAAATGGAGAAGGAAGAAGAATCCCAACTAAGTAACCTTAATTCTTGGCTGAGGATTTCTTTTATCGCCGGCATTATTTATATAGCGCTAGCTATGGTAGAATCTTTTTTAGATGTGCAGCTTCTTATAGATAAGAAAGGCTTTCCGATTGGATTTGGATATTTGTACACTTTCCTAAAAATATCAGTTTCGGTGTTGTTTGTGGCTTTTTCATTGGGATTTTATAAACTTGGAGAATCTTTTTCAAACCTGCTAATGAAAGTCATGTCGATCTTCCTGATGATTCTGACCGTAGTATTTGTGATCGAAGATGTAGTGACTTATTGGATGGGGATAGACATCGTCTCTAGCCTCTTGCTAAGATCACTTATTTCAGGTGTCGTGTATGTCTTGTTTGCTACAAGCTTTCTTCATCTTTCAAAGGAAAAAGGCCCCACTTATATCATTGTTGGCGCTTTGGGTATGGTCACAGGTATCAGTTTCATGACCGTCATTTTCGCAATTCCCGGACTTATATTCTTGACAATTTTTGAAATCTCCTTGATTGTCTTGCTTTATCAGGAATATAAAAAGGTAACTGAAAAAAGTGAATTAACATTTGTGCAACAAGAACAGACCTTTCAATAGTGTTACTAATCTGCCTTTTCCATTTTACCTTTTCTCCAACTAAGTTTAGCTGGCAGAAAAGGTTTTCTTATTTTTGGCTTTTGAATTAAAAGAGGTGATTACCTTCTAGAATTTAAGAATAAATTCCTGAAGGTTGTCTTGCCTTTCCAATTGAATCTTTTTTCTCAACCTGTAGCGAGCTATTTCGATTCCCCTCGTAGAGATATTCATCAGGTAAGCGATTTCTTTCGAAGAAAGATTCATCCTCAGATAAGCACTTAGTTTGATTTCCTGTGGACTCAGGTCAGGGTAAGCTTTTTTGAATCTTGACATGAAATCTCCGTGAACCTGGTCAAAATGAATTTCGAACTGCTCCCACTCTTTGTCTCCTTTTATGTTTTTTTCAATGCTTTGAATTACTTTGTTAAGCTCACTTTTTACTTCCTGATTCTTGCTTTTTTTGATGATCGAAGTCAAATGGGTCTTGGTATGGTCGATAAACCCGTTTTTATTGATCAAATGCATGGTAGCAGAGGCCAACTCCTTGTTTTTGCTCTTGATTTCGGACTCTAGCTTTTCAGTTTGAAGGCGTTCGATTTCTTTTTGGGATTGCTGCAGGTCAGATTCTTTTTCTTCCAGTTTACGCCTTTGTTCGGCAGTGATTCTTTTGGTTTTTTTCTGATACCGTTTTTCCACTGATTTATAGGTGTAAAATAGGGCGATTACGGACAGGACAAAATAGATGAAATAGGCAGCAATAGAGCGGTACCAAGGAGGCAAGACTTCAAAATCAAAGCTGTCCTGTTTTCCTTCATTCCCAAACAGGTCTCTGCTTTTCACATGAAATGTGTATTTGCCTTCTCTGAGGTTGGTATAGGCCTTATCGCGTTTGGTAGTCCATTCCCCAAAACCCTCTTCAAAGCCTTGAAGCCAGAACTGGAACATGACATCGCTCTCTTGGTTGGGGGTGGGGTGTGTCACTTCAAACCTGAGGTCTGCATTTTCATAGGGCAATTTGATGGGGCTGTGGGAGACTTGGAGATGGTTTCTGGTAAAAATCAGAGAATCTGAAGACCCAGTTTGGAAAACCGAACGGATAAGTGTAGGAAATGCCGAAGAAAATAATTGGATATTTCTTTCAAGTTTAAACCAAATAAACCCATCATTTGCAGCAAATAGGGCTTCATTTCCTCTTATAAGTGAAATATTCTGGAGGTCATCATTCAAATAGGGGATGACCTTATTGAAAATTTGATGGTTTTTTAGATAGGTTCCATTGATTTGTTTTTCCAAAACCCCAACTTCTTGCTCTCCTATATAAAAAATATTGCCCAGTGGGTCTTCCAAAAGACTGGTAATTAAGAATTCATCACCAAAATAAGGTCTAAAAAACTCATCCCGCTCAAACCTGTCCTTTGATGAATTATAAGTATATATGCCATACTCAGTAGTAAACAATAAGCGGTCATTGATATTCCAAACACTGATCAGAAGGTTGGTTGGCAATCCTTGCTCTACCCCATAAAATGTAGAAGATACTGATGTAAGATCATCTGAGAGCTTCAACTTGTAAACGCCTTTGTAGCCATGCGTCATCCATATATGACCCTCGTCATCTTGTTGGATGATACGTGAAGATTCATCGAAGCCCTCCAATTTCCTCAAAAATTCAACTTTTCCATTTTTGATTTCAAATAGGATAAGCCCTGTATAGGTGCCGCTGATGATGTGGTTGGGGGATTTTTTGAGGGGTTGAAAATTCCAAACTCCTTGATAATCGGTGAGCTGAACCGATTTATTG
The DNA here is from genome assembly GCF_003003005.1 of Mongoliibacter ruber. GTDB lineage: Bacteria > Bacteroidota > Bacteroidia > Cytophagales > Cyclobacteriaceae > Mongoliibacter > Mongoliibacter ruber. The sequence goes on along the minus strand of NZ_PVTR01000005.1, from coordinate 49,217 downwards.
CCTGCTATTTCAAAAGCCCCATCATTATGTGCCACAAGGAGGTGGTTTTGAATACTGTTGATTTGATATACTTGTCCATCAGTGCCATCTATAAAGCTAGGCGTTTGACTTTTGTCCAAGGGCTGATACGATACCCCATTATTAGTCCCAAAATACACAAAGTTGTCTTTTACTTTGGCATCATATCCAGTACCTGATAAGTTGGAAAATCTATCCACTTGCCTGAATGGAAGACTCAACTCTAAAAGTGAGACTCCATTGTTATGCCCAATCCATAAGTTACCATTGATATCTTCAAATTGGCTGAGTACTGAATTATTTTGCAAACCACGGCTTTTGTCCATGTGGAAATACAACTGACCATTTTCATTGATCACATAGACCCCATCGTTTTGGGTTCCTATGGCTATTTTTCCGTCTTTTAGCCTCAATACATGACTGATATTTTTAATAGAGGGAAGGCCTTTTGGAGACCATACCTTAGCTTCTGCATCCTTGAGTATGAATATCCCCTGATCTCGGGTGAAAATCAATTTGTCCTCTGTCCCTGTAGACACCAATCCAGTGATGTAGCTATTTGAAAAGCTTTTGGGATTCCCCAATAATTCAAGGGATTGATTCTGCAGTTTTTTAAGTCCCAATCCTTTTTCTTGAACTATCATCTGATTGTTGGAGGAAAAAAAGCCCTCAAAATAGCTGTTGCTCTGGATGACATACTCTAGTTCAAGGTTTTTTGAAAACACAAATAAGCGGTTGAATGTGCAGAATATGATAGAATTGTGTAGGCGGAAGATTTTCCAGACTTCCTCCAGGTTTCTTTCGTTTTCTGGGAGTTTATCGAGAAGGGAGGTGAAGGTCAGATAGCCATTTCTGTTAGGGGCAAAAAAACCAAATTCTCCTTGGCCAGATGCAAAAATCCTGTTTTCTTCATCAATGACAATATCCCTGATCTTGGTACTGTTTGGGAGTGAATACCTGTTCCATTTTGTACCATCATATTCTAACATTCCAAAATTGTTGGCCACATAGATCAGTCCGGATTCATTCTGAGCAAAACCATAATTCTGAATCCCCCCATTATAATCTTGGCTGGAATAATACTTACTGAATGGCAAGCCAAATTCTACCTCTTGTCCCTTGGAGGAGGCGAAGGTCAACAGTGTCAAAAAACAAGCAATAAGATTTCTCATCTGGGATTTACAAATTTGCAATTGAAGGTACTAAATATTTTTTGTTGTAGTCAATTTGAAAAAGTGTCTGATCATGAGTTTTATTTAAAATCCGCTTAAATATACTTAAAACGCCAATTTTTATTCCTTTTGATGAGTTTTTGAGAAGTTCATTTTGAGTTGATGTTGTAGTATTGATGTATCCTGATTTTTTGATTGACTTGAATATATTTCAAGATTGTGCGAGCAATTAAATCCAAAATAAATGAAACATGTGTTAAGTTTTTTGCTTGCATTGGCTTGGTGTTCTCATGGCTTCAGCCAAACAGGTTCCGTGAGTGGAAAAGTATTTGATGAAGAAGGAATACCCATTCCTGGAGTAAGCATTTTAAAAGTAGGAACTTCTACCGGCACCATCACAGATTTGGACGGAGCCTTTGAAATCAATGCATCCCAAGGCGATGAATTGCGCCTCACATACGTGGGATTTCAAGCGAAGATCATCAAGGTAAGTTCAAGTATGCCAATAGAAGTCAGGCTCGAATCCGAATTGACTTCTCTAGGTGAGGTAATAGTGGTGGGCTATGGGACAGCTACTAAGAAAGAGCTTACCGGTGCAGTATCTCAAGTAAAGGGGGAAAGCATTACCAAAATGAACATGCCGAGGGTGGATCAGGCTCTTCAAGGTAAGATTGCCGGTGTAAATATCACAACAAACAGTGGTGCCCCGGGAGGAACTTCAAATATCAGGATTAGGGGGATTGGTACTTTTGGTGACAATGATCCCCTTATTTTGGTAGATGGGGTGATTTATGACGCAGCCGGCTTGAATGCTCTGAATCCCAATGATATCGAATCAGTCAATGTCCTTAAGGACGGAACTGCTGGAATATATGGGGTAAGAGCAGCCAATGGCGTAATCCTTATAGAAACGAAGAAAGGAAAATTGAACAGTAAGGCAAATGTCGACCTATCCGCATATTACGGTGTACAGCAGACTGCTAGGCAACTGGACCTTCTCAATGCCAGCCAATATGCCCTTTTAAAAAATGAAGCTTTTGTAGCTGGGGGACAGACTGCTCCTTTTGCTAATCCAAATCTTGGAGTAGGGACAGATTGGCAAAATGCAGTTTTTCAGGAAGCTCCCATTCAGGAATACAACCTTACCATGACAGGGGGGTCTGAAAAAACCTCCTACTCTATCGGGGGCTCTTACTTTGCACAAGAAGGTATAGTGGGTGGACCAAAGGCGAGTTTCGAGAGATACAATGCCAGAATCAACTTTACCACTGAACTTGCGCCTAAAGTAAGGTTGACAAATGTACTTCTTTACACCCATGAGCAAAGCAGTGGGATAGCTCAAGGGGGGATAGGTTCAGTCCTCTTCAATGCTGTAAATGCTTATCCAACCGAGCCGATCACGATAGGTGACAGGTTTTCTTACTTGGACAGGGTGAATGATATCATCAATCCTGTAGCACAGTTAGAGAATACCTACAACCAAACTTTAGTCAACAAATTGGTAGGGAAAGAAGAGATTACTTACGATATCAATCCTCATTTTTCTCTTACTGGACGTGCAGGTTACAATTTTGCCCTTGTAGATTCCAAGGCTTTCAATCCGTTGGTTTGGTATGGGACAGGGAAATTTGCCAATACAGCCCGCAATGAAAGTCTTGACCCTGTTATCATTAACATCGGTGAACTTGATGTTGAAAGAGGAGCCTCTGTAAATGAGTCTAGAAATACCTTTTTGGATTACAATTTCGAGGCATTTTTAAACTACAACAGGGTTTTCAAAGAAGATCATCGCGTAAAAGGAATGGTAGGGGTGTCTTATTTAGGCAATAGAAGCTTGGGTCTGAATGGGATTGGTTTTAATATCCCAAACAATGATCTTGAACTCGCCGATATTTCGGCCAATCAAGCTCCAGGTGGTTTTTTGAATAACGTTGGTTCTTTTCAGGCACGGCAAAGACTCTCTTCGGTCTTTATCAGAGGTGAATATGATTACCAAGGAAGATATCTTTTTTCGGCCGTCATGAGAAGAGATGGATCTACCAACTTCGGCCCCAATAACAGGATTGGCTATTTTCCTGCAGTTTCAGGAGCCTGGTTAATTTCAGAAGAATCCTTTTTCAATGTTGATTTTATAGATTTCCTTAAACTGAGAACAAGCTTTGGTATTTCCGGAAACGATCAGATTGGACTATTCAGGTATAGAGGTTTGCTCAATGGTCTTGGGAGGTATGTATTTGACGGCTTGATTACCAATGGTGCTGCCATAGGAACTTCGAGTAACCCAGACTTGAAGTGGGAAACGACCTACCAAACCAATATTGGACTGGATTTTACACTTTTCAAAATGATTGATTTCACGGCCAATTACTTTATCAAGGACACCAGAGACTTATTGTTCCAACCTGAAGTGTCAGCACTTTTGGGATCATACGGAGCGGGTGGTGCACCTCCGGTAGTCAATGCAGGTAATGTTACAAACAGAGGTTTGGAATTGGAGCTTGGCTATGCCACACAGCGGCCAAGAGGTGTCAATTTTAGGGTAGATTATAACATCACATTTATAAAAAATGAAGTAACCAAAGTGCCGGAAGGCTTTGACTTCATCCCCGGAGCAGGCTTTGGCGTGGGGGGCAATATTGTGTCCAGATTCGAAAAAGGGTTTCCTATAGGATACTTTGTAGGATACCAGACTGATGGGATATTCCAAACGCAAGAGCAAGTTTCTACCAATCCAGTTGCTCAGTCAGGCGCAAGGCCGGGGGATTTGAGATACGTGGACCAAAATGGAGATGGCGTGATCAGTTTTGGGAATGACAATGACAGGACTTTTGTGGGTTCTCCGATACCTGATTTTATTATGGGACTAAACCTTGGTGCAGATTTTCGAGGCTTTGATATTTCTGCCAATGTGTATGCGGCTATTGGGCAGGACATTATCAGGAACTATGAAAGACAGCAGCCCTTTGCAAATCAACTTGCCTACAACCTTGACAGATGGACTGGCCCAGGAACATCTAATACCGTACCGAGACTTACCACAGGTCAGACACGAAACACAGTTTTCTCTGATTTCTATGTAGAAGATGGCTCATTTGTCAGATTGAGAAATGTACAATTGGGATATACACTTCCAAGAACACTTACCGAGAGGCTTAAAATCCAGTCTATGAGGTTCTATGTCGCTGCCAACAACTTGGTTACACTTACCAATTACATGGGTTTTGACCCTGATGTAGGGGCTTCAAATCCACTTTTTGCAGGAGTTGATAATGGGGTTTACCCACAGGCAAGAACAATCATGGGCGGTGTCAATTTTAGATTCTAAGAAAATGAAAAAAATACTATCAACATTATTGATTTTCGCAGGCTTGATGACTTCATGTGATAGCCTGTTGGATATAGACCCTGAATTTACCCAGGATGCTGAAAACTTCTTCAACACAGAAGAGGACTTCGAAAGGGCGCTCATAGGAGCATATGACTTGATGCAGACTGCTTACTTGCAGATTTTTATTGGGGAGATAGCTTCAGATAATTCCATTGCGGGCGGGGAAAGTGTAACAGATACCCAAGGATTGCATGAAATAGACAATATGGCACATGGTGGTGTCAATGCCGAATTAAGGGACGTGATGCGTTTTAACTATACGGGTATCGCAAGGGTAAATTACATATTTGAGTTTCAGGATAAACTGGATTTTTCAGGTAAAGAACAGCTTTTGGCGCAAGCCCATTTCTTGAGGGCATACTATTACTTTACCCTGGTGACTTATTTTGGAGATATGCCTTTGATTGTAGATCAGAGGATTTCTTTGAGTGAAATCGCAAGGTCTGAGAGAACGCCCAAAGAAGATATCTATGCTCAAATCGAGCGGGACTTGGCGGTAGCTATAGAAGTCTTGCCTTGGATTCAACCTGAGGTAGGAAGGATTACCAAAGGAGCCTCTATGGCGCTTTTGGGAAAGGTGTTGTTGTATCAAAACAAATTCACCGAGGCTGCTTCCGTACTTGATGACCTCATCTCTAATAATCAGGCAGGATATGGCTTGTTTGAGGATTTTTCAAGACTCTTTTATGTGGTCAATGAAAATGTCAATGAGGACGTTTTTACTATCCAATATTCTGGACAGCAAGGCGGAGATTATGGATGTTTTGTTTGCCTTCAAGGTAATCTTGCCGTTGGTTTTCATGGAATCAGGCAATACAATGGGCCACTTTATGGTGACGGAAACAGCTATAATCTGCCCACTCAAAACCTTTATGATGCTTTTAGTCCTGGAGACATAAGAAGAGACGCAACCATACTTGACATAGAGGCTTTTATAGCTTCTCAGCCAAACCCAAGCGCCATCAGTTATGCCCAAGGGGCTGGAGGACATACTGGATACTACAACAACAAGTATATCAAAAGATTGGACGAGCGCGGTCTTCCTGACGATGACCTTACCAGTCCATTAAACTACAGAGCAATCAGGTATGCTGATGTATTATTGATGGCAGCTGAGGCTTTTGCCAGAACAGGCAATGATGGAAGAGCCAGAACGGAGCTGAATAAGGTGCGGGAACGTGCTGGAATGAATGCCATCAACAGTTCGGGTCAAGTACTCCTTGATGATATTTTAAAAGAAAGAAGACTAGAGTTGTCGGGTGAAGGATATAGGTTTTTTGACCTAGTCCGGACTGGTAAAGCTGCCGAAACCATTCAAGGGTTTCAGGAGGGAAAACATGAGCTTTTCCCTATACCGCAAGTAGAGATAGACCTTGCGGGAGGAAATTGGAATCAAAACCCAGGATATTAAATAAACCAAAAACAAAATGAAAAATTACAGAAAGTACCTCTTATTTATGCTGCTGCCATTCATATTCTTGGCGGCATGTGTCGATGACGAAAATCTCGATGACGCACCACCAACTACCGAGGATGCCAGATTTTCTTTTGCACCAAGTAGCCAAACAGCCAATATTATTGATTTTACAGCTGACAAGGAGTTTTTCCTGATGCAGTGGGATTTGGGTAATGGCTCTACAGCGGAAGGAAAAACAGCTCAGGGTATTTATCCAAATGCAGGAACCTACACTGTGACCCTAACCATTTTTAACAATAATGGGAGTGCAAGCTTCTCCACTGATGTAGTGATAGAACAAGACGACCCTACGCTGGTTGATAGCCCGATTTTCAACTTTTTGACAGGAGGAGCGGCTCAGGCCAATGGGAAGACATGGGTAATTGATGCCAATAGAGATGGGCACTTTGGTGTAGGCCCAAATCCTTCACAAGAGGGTGATTTTCCACAATGGTATGCTGCCAAAGCATTGGAAAAAGAAGGAAGTGGCATGTACACAGATGAGTATACTTTCTTATTGGACAACTCAAGATTCATAATGGAAACCAATGGTCTTGTGTACTTAAACGTAGAACAAGGTTCAAATTTCCCTGAAGCATTTGATCCGGGAGTAGGTGACCTTTCTGCACCTTATACGGCACCAGATAATTTGACTTGGAGCCTTCAAGAGGCAGAAGATGAGTATCCGGTTTTAACCATATCTGAAGGTGGTTTTCTAGGCTATTTTGCAGGAACGAGAAGCTATCAAATAGTTAATCTGGAAGAAAATGAGATGTTCTTGAGGTTTGTCGATGGAGCCAATGAAGAGCTTGCTTGGTACATCAGATTGGTACCTAAAGGTCAGGAAGGGGAAGCTCCTGAGCCAGAAGAACCAGAAATTGGAGATATTAACTTTACTTTTGAAGATCTTGTAGGAGATGGTTCCAAGCAGTGGACCCTGAAGCCGGCTGCTGGCGCATTCGGAGTGGGACCAGCACCTTTAAGCGATGAGTTTTTCCCTAACGGTGTAGATATATCGGATGATAGGGCATGTTTGTTCAATGATTTGTATATTTTCAATTCTGATGGTGTCTATGAGTATGATGCTCAAGGTGATGTTTTTGCAGAATTCTATATGGGAGTTGCCGAAGAAGGCTGTCAGCCTGAGTCTAATTTGGATGGAACGCCTGGAGAAGCATGGGCTTCTGGTACTCATACATTTGAATTTACCAGTGGTACACCGGATTCAAGTCCAAAAATCACTGTAACTGGTACAGGTGCCTTTATTGCACTTGCCAAAGCCTTCAATGGTGGAGAGTATTCTGAAGGCCCTCCTAGTGCTGATGCTTCTATAACTTATACAGTTGCAGCTTATGATGAAGAAACCCAAGAGTTGACTTTGGTGTTAGATATCACTGATAGTGGTAGCGTTTGGTGGACATTTGTCTTGGTGCCAAATGACTAAAAATGATCATTGTAATGGGTAAGATTAAAATACTAGCTCTATTTCTCCTGACTGCATGGCTCAGCCATTCCTGCAGTCAGGAAGAAGTGGACCAAAAAGTGTTGTTGCCTTCAAACCTTACAGTAGAGGTTGACCAAACAGAATCCGGCTTGGTTTCAGTAACTTTCCAAGCAGACAATGTCAATTTCTTTAAAGTAGGTTTTGGAGTGGGGAGCGAGGTGCCTCAAAGGGTCGCTGGGAATCAGGCTAGTTATACTTATAGAGAGTCTGGTGAATTTCAAATTACCGTTCAGGCACATACAACTGAGGAAGATTTTATTTCTGAGGTAGTCAATGTAACCATAGCCGAAACTGTCGCCGGAGGATTGATTCCAGATGAAGGCTATGTGAGTCCTGAGGAATACAGTGGTTACAGGTTAGTATGGCAAGATGAGTTTGAAGGGAGTTCACTTTCCTCTGATTGGGTCCACGAACTCGGAGACGGTTGCCCGAATCTTTGCGGATGGGGAAATAATGAATCTCAGTTTTACAGAAGGGAAAATACTACTGTAACTGATGGCTATCTGATCATTGAAGCCAAAGAGGAAAGGGTAGGAGGTAAAGAATACACCTCTTCCAGGATCAAGACCCAAGACATGCAGTCTTTTACCTATGGAAGAATAGACGTAAGGGCTTTGCTTCCCAAAGGGCAGGGGATTTGGCCTGCCATCTGGATGTTGGGTGACAATATCACAGAAGTCAGTTGGCCTGCATGCGGCGAGATCGATATTATGGAATTGATCGGTGGAAGTCAATCAGGAAGGGATGATACTGTTCATGGAACGGTCCATTGGGACAATAATGGTACTTATGCCAATTTTGGAGGTAGTAAAACCTTGTCAGATGGCATCTTCAATGACAAGTTCTATGTCTTTTCGATCATCTGGGATGCTGAAAAAATCATCTGGTTATTGGACAATGTACCTTACCATGAAATTGACATAAGACCTCAGGGATTGGATGAGTTTAGAAGACCGTTCTTCTTTTTACTCAACGTAGCTGTGGGAGGCAATTGGCCTGGATATCCCAATGCTTCTACTTCATTTCCTCAAAGGATGGTAGTAGATTATGTAAGGGTGTTTCAAGCTGATTAAATGAGATTTGCTTAAATTGATTTAAAATCCCGATGATTTACTCCATCGGGATTTTTTAGAATAAACCTGCGATGTCATTTTTAATTCTTTTTAAAATCTCAGCATTTTTAGGGCTTTCAGATTTTATCTCGATGATTTTTGGTTTAATTGACTTCGTGAAAAAGGTTTTTAACCCAGATTCCAGGCTTGTTTCATCAGTGGCAAGTGAATAGTCAAAACCAAATTCCTTAGCCAAAAAGGAAGCATCGAGTCGCTGATGGGTTTCAAAAAACTCCTCCAGTTCAGGTTGTTTGGCTGGACCATCTATCAATCTGAAAATACCGCCCGCATGGTTGTTCAACAAAATTATCCTGAGGTTAGGCATGGTGTAATTGTGCCAAAATGCATTTCTGTCATAGAAGAAAGCCAGGTCACCTGTGATGAGTACTACCGGGTCCTTGGTAGTGAATGTACATCCAACTGCCGTACTGTTGCTGCCATCAATTCCGCTTGTTCCTCTGTTGCAAATGATCTCCTGCGACCTTTCTCCCAAGAAATTTACATAGCGAACAGCCATACTATTGGCAAGGTGAAGTTTGGCTTCAGTTGGTAACAAATGCAGGCAGGTAGCTATAGATTTGTATTCACCAAATTCGGTATTGGAAATTAGAGGTCCAAGGTGCGCACTTACTTTGGTATTGGCTGTTGACCAGGCCTCTGCAAATGCCTTTTCGGAAGAAATATGCTTTTCAGTGCATTCGAGGAATTTAACTGGATGGCAGTGAATGGCTTTATTTAAGAGTTGATAGGTGTCTGGGAAATAGCCGCCAGGTTGGATATGCCAGTGTTGGGCTTGGGATTTCCGCAAAAACAGTTTCAAGCCTTTGGATATGATCGATTTTCCAAAGGAGATGATCAAGTCAGGACGTAAATCATTTTGTAGCTCAGCGATAGATATAAAATGATCGTGAAAATTGATGGTATGTTCAGATTGAAGGTTGGAGATGGTGTCTGCAACCACGACTGCCCGCTTGGTTTCAGCCAAGCGGTTGAGTATTTGAGCAAGTTCTTTATCCGGTTTTTGTTGACCGGGGACAATCAAAATTCTTTTGTAATTGCTGAGCTTGACTTTAAACTTCTCTTTGGTTTCATCTGGAAGTGTGAAATGAGTAGCCACGGTACCAATTTCCCTAATGGGTTTGTCAAAATCATACTTTTCCCCTTCTTCAGGATAGAATGGCTCCCTCAAAGGGACATTGATGTGTACAGGACCCTCAGGAAACTGATTGGCTATAAATGCAGCTTCATTTGATATTCTATGGCTATGCCAAATTTTATCTTGATGACTAAAATCGTCTGGGAAATCAAAAGAGGCTTTGACATGATTGCCGTAAATTTTTGATTGCCGTATTGTCTGACCATCCCATTGGTCAATCCATTCAGCTGGGCGGTCAGCAGTGATGATGATTAAGGGGATTTGTTGGAAAAAGGCTTCAGCTACAGCTGGGGCATAATTGTAAGCTGCAGAACCTGAAGTGCAAACCAGTACCACAGGACGCTCTTGTTGTTGGGCAATTCCCAAAGCAATAAAAGCTGCAGCTCTTTCGTCAGAAATGGTTCTGGCATGAACCTTAGGATGTCGTATAAAAGCCAATGAAATAGGTGCGCACCTAGAGCCTGGGGAAAGGATTACATCTGTGATGCCTTTTTTCGCAAAAATCGAAACCAGGTCTGCAAGAGGTTGTAAAAGCATAATTTTAATTTAGGTGCTTTCCAATGATTTCACATTTCATTTCGGTTTCTTCCCATTCCTTTTCTGGATCGGAATCTTCCGTGACACCTGCTCCTGCGTATAAAATGGCCTGTCCATCCATCAATCTTGCTGTGCGGAGATTGACATAAATGGCAGTCACTTCTTCCACATTTACAGGGCCGATAAATCCTGCAAAAAGCGAACGGTCAAATTTTTCATTTATCCTCAAAAATTCAAAAGCTTCTTTTCTTGGCATTCCACAAACCGCTGAAGTGGGGTGCAAAAGGCTTAACATCACCGATCCAAGCTGTGGGAAATTGGTAGTTTTCATATTTACTTTGAAATCTGACCTCAGATGTAACAGGTTTCCAGCCAAGACAGTTTTTGGCCCATGTTCGTCGTATTCCCGCAGTCTGATTTTCTTAAAGCAATCGACAATGTACCTGCTTACCAAAGCCTGTTCTTCTATTTCCTTTTGCGTCCATGCGGCATTCTTCAAAGGGTTTTCTCCATGGGCCTTCTGTGTTCCGGCAAGTGACATGGTGTAGAACTGTTCTCCTTTAGTTTGAATCAGAATCTCAGGAGAAGCACCTATCCAGGATCCTACCTGAGGGATATGGAAGAAGTTGACAAATGCATTGGGATAAGAATCGATAAGACTCTTGAAAACGCTAATCAGGTCGAAATCATCCGACAAGCTTTTTTTCTTGATCCTGGCCGGCACTATTTTGTTCAGTGCTCCGGTTGCAATGGCTTCAATGCCTTTATTTACCAAATGAAGAAATTCATTTTTGGTACATTCCTCAGAAATCTTGATGTGAGAGGACTTCTTTTCGGGGACAAATGAGTTTCGGATAAGGGTATTGCAATCTTCCCTGGGAATGATTTGTGGCAGGACTTCCAGTGCCGCATCCTGTTCATCGAGTGGCTTTTTGATATCGATCTTCAAGTAAGAATCTGCCTCGATATAAAAACCTTTTTCATCTTCCTGATCCTCGAATGGATGGGCTATAAAACCTGCTTGCAATTCCTCCAAAGCATGGATATCCACTCTTTTCGTTTGTCCTGATTTGTCAATCATAACTTCTAAAAAAGAGGCATGTGGTTTTCTCCAAACAGCTATTTGATAGCCCTTTTCCATGCTGTGGGAAATCAGGCACGCCAAATAATGCTCGAGGTTGTCAACCTTTTCTTCAATTAAAGTTTGTATCTTCATTTGCGATCAATCACTGCCATTGTAATTCTGCTGATGCAACTCAATTTTCCTTCTTCTGTGTAGATTTTGATTTCCCAGACTTGGGTCTTCTTACCTAGGTGTATTGGTTTGGTGATACCTTTCACCCGCCCTTCTTTTACGGCTGCAAGGTGATTGGCGTTGATTTCCAATCCAACACAGTATTGTTTTTCTTTGTCGATTGTCAATGTAGCGGCCACGCTTCCCAAAGTCTCTGCAAGAACTACATTTGCTCCTCCATGTAACAGTCCAAGGGGTTGTTTGGTTCTATGGTCAACCGGCATACTTGCTTCTAAATAGTCTTCCCCAATGGCAGTGAACTTGATGTCAAGAAAATCTGTCATGGTGTTTTTACCCCAGTCATTCAAAAGATCTAGGCTAAGGTTTGAAGGAAATATCATGGATTCCGGGATAAAAGTTTTTTCTTTGAAGTATAAAGCAAAAATAAGTAAAGTTGGTAACTAAAAAAATCTACCTCATCAGACATGGGCAGACTGATTACAACCTTAAGGGTGTGGTACAAGGTAGCGGAATTGATGCCCCATTGAATCAAAATGGCTTAGACCAAGCGCAGTCTTTTTTTGAAGCCTACAAGGAGGTTCCTTTTGAAAAAGTCTTTTACACAGGACTCCAAAGGACTAAACAGTCCGTAAACGGGTTTTTGGAAAAAGGCATTCCGCATGAAGCTGTTCCGGACTTGAATGAAATCAGTTGGGGGAAATATGAAGGACTGCCCATGAATCAGGATGAAAATCGGTATTACCTGGAAATGCTGGAAAGATGGTCTTCAGGAGATCTTGAACATGCTATTGCAGGTGGAGAAAGTCCAATTATTGTAGCCAAGCGACTGAGTAGGGGGATAAATTACATCTTATCTCAACCTCAGGAACTGATATTGATCTGCATGCATGGAAGGGCAATGCGGGTATTATTGAGTGTTCTGTTAGGCTATGATCTAAGGTTTATGGATGTGTTCAGACATAGAAATCTAGGTCTGTATTTACTCCATCAACAAGGATCTGGTGCATTTAGGCTTGAAAAATACAATTGTGGTGAGCATTTCAATTTACAGAAATAGCTTTGCCTAGTTTAGATTTGCTTTTATTTTTTTGGCTTTTTTCTTCATAGGAAGCAATCAGGCTTTCATATACAGCTTTTGATTGATCCAGATCGATAATTTGAAAGGCCACATCCTGTAGAGATACTATCCTATCCCTATTTAATCTGACGAACATATCTCCGAGCTGCCGTTCGTCAATATTTCCATAGGGAACTTTTACCAAAATAGCCGCGTCAGAATTGCCGGTGTAGGCTTTTGTTTTGAAAATAGCCATAAGACTTAGTTCTATATACTCTGTACTTGTTTTCAGTTCCTTCAATTCGGATTTGTCAAAAAGTATCAAAAAAGACTTTTCTCCCGGGTCTTTTGCAAAGCCCGTTTGAATAAAAAATAGAAGCACTATAGTAGTCAATACTGTTTTCATAACTGCAAACTATAGAATTATAACGGCTTAAGCAACACATGGTTTGAAATCCCAAGATTGTTTGGAAAAACAAAAAGGAGCTTAAAGCTCCTTCTCATTCATATCGTCATCTTCATGATCATATTCAATTAATTCTGCTTCCTCTGAAGGCTGTTCTCTCAGGGACTCATTGGCAGCTCTTGCCTCATCTCTTCTTTCCTGTTCCGCTTTTACTTCACTGAGAGGTTTGAGGTTTGATGGGGGAGGAGGAAGGAGTTCCTCATCATCATGTTCGTAAGGGAATACTTCTACAATTGGGCTTTCGACAATATCAGGCACCCTGAAGGTGACAAGCATATTGCTGAGACTTTCTTGAATCCTGTCATACGCTTCTTTGACATCATGGGCAGTGACCAACATGTATTGTGTGACTTTTTTCTCTTTGCCACTATCAGCATCAGCTACCACATAAGTAATCTTACATTTGTGCCAGATATCTATATCATCATAAGGAAACACATCTACAAAATTACTTTTGCTGATGTTGGTGACTTGGAAATCACCCCTAATTGTAGATCCCAACATATCATAAATTCTCGCCTCTGCCTCCGTAAATGACACCGCATCTACCAGGTATTGTTCAGATACATTTTTGAGCAGTCCTTGCTCATTTTCTTTGGCGTATTTTACTTTACACAAAAACCAGATTCTCATTCTTTTCTTTTTTCAAATTAAGGTAGCGAAGGTAAGGGATATCGTATTAAGCCACAATGAAAATTAAGCATTTAGAATTCTTTTAAAATTCCCTTATCTTTTCCATGAATAATTCGCCTATGTGGGACAAAATCATTTACAGCTTTCCGGTACAGTTGCTTTTTTTGCACTTGAGAAAAAACTTGCTTTTAGTAGCTCTTTGGGTGCTTTTGGCATTGATTATCTTCCAAAGATCCGGTTCAGTACTTGGGATCCCTTACCTTTTTTTAGATCCTGAATACCTCAATCGGGTTTCTTGGGAGAGTTTTTTCTTAGTTGGAATAGCATTGGCAATTTTCACCATGGCATTTCATATGACAACTTATATACTCGATGGTGCTAAATTTCGGTTTTTGGCGGTTGTGCCCCGACCTTTTATCCAGTTTTGTATCAATAATGGTTTGATACCGCTGATCTTTTATATCTGTTACATTTATTCTTTTATCCAATTCCAACTTGACAATGAGCATGAATCACAGTGGACAGTAACCCATTTTTTATTTGGTTTTGCGGGCGGAACTACCCTGACTTACTTCTTGCTTTTTTTATATTTCAGGTTCACCAACAAAGATTTTTTTATCCTGTTTGCGGGTAATGTGGAGAAAAGGCTGAGAAAAACAAAACTCTCCAGGGCCAATATGTTGAAGCGTATTAGAGAGTCCAAAAAGAGTAGCAATAAGGTGGTTGATTACCTTGATTGGAAACTTCGTTTTAGAATGGTCAGAAGTGATTTGTCATCCTTTGAAGGGAGGCAGTTGTTGCGTGTTTTTGACCAAAACCACCTCAACATGGTGATTATTCAGACTGCCTTGATCAGTTTGATATTTATACTTGGGTTTTTCAGGGAAATCCCGATCCTTCAGTTACCTGCCGCTGCTAGTTTTATGTTGTTGCTATCGATATTGACCATGCTTGTAGGAGCAGTGGCTTTTTGGTTGAGGGAATGGGCTACTCCCGCTGTGTTGGCAGCAATAGTCCTTTTCAATTTTTTTTCTAATTCCAATTTTCTTAACAGGCCTCATTCAGCTTTTGGCATGGACTATAATGCAGAACCCGCATCATATAAGGTGGAAGCTATTAATGAAAGCCTCAAGGCAGAGTACCTAGAGGAAGACCGAAATCATACCCTGCAAATACTTGAAAACTGGAGATCCAAGTTTCCACATGATAAGAAACCTAAAATGGTTTTTGTGACCACAAGTGGTGGTGGACAACGTGCTGCTTTGTGGACTCTTAAGGTACTTCAGGAAGCTGAGTTTGTCAGCAATGGCCAACTTACCAAACATACGCAATTGATCACGGGAGCCTCCGGAGGGATTATAGGAGCTGCTTTTTTCAGAGAATTATATATGCAAAACCAATCTGATCCAAGTATGCACTTTAAGGATGAAAAATACCTGAATCAGATTTCTTCGGACAATTTAAATCCAATCATTTTCACTTTGCTTGTCAATGATCTCCTGATTCGGAGTCAATATTTTACCTATAATGACAGAAGGTATTTGAAAGATAGGGGCTATTCATTTGAATCCCAGTTGAATCTCAATACAGAGCAGGTACTTGATAAACCTTTGGCAGCATACTTGGAACCTGAGCGCGAATCTTTAATCCCTATGCTGCTCATTACCCCATTGATCACCAATGACGGTAGGAAACTATACATTTCTCCTATGCCGGTATCTTATATGGGGATATCACCTAGTAGGACCGAAGGCTGGGATGAAAAAAGCCAGGGAATAGATTTTCAGAGATTTTTCTCTGACCAAGACCCGGATGGTTTGAGGTTTATTTCTGCACTTAGAATGGGTGCCACATTTCCCTTTATTACTCCCAATATTCAGCTTCCTTCTAAGCCTAGGATGGAGGTCATGGATTCCGGGCTTTCTGATAATTTTGGGATACAAGATGCTTTGAAATTCATGCATGTGTTTCATGATTGGATTGATGAAAACACGTCTGGAGTCTTATTACTAACAATCAGAGATTCTGAAAAATTTGCCGAAATCGAAGAGAAAGCTCCATTGACTATAATGCAGAAGCTTTTTACGCCACTGAAAAACATCTATATCAATTGGGATAATGTACAAACGCTCCATAATGAAATTTCCTTTACAAGGATGAAAGAATCTGTGAACTTCACATTAGACAGGATAGAATTCGAGTATTCCACCTTGCAGTATCTGAAAGAAAGAGGTTTAGCCGATCAGGAGGGAGCGTTTGACCCAGAGGCACAGGAGATACTACGTGCTTCACTCAACTGGAGGTTGACGGCGAGAGAAAAGAAATCCGTGATTGATAATATCAATAGTCCCTACAACCGCAGGTCGCTGAACAGGTTAAAGAATTATAAATTTTTGGAATAGCCTTCCCTACACTCGATAAAGATTAAAATGTTAAAAGTCCCGGCCGGTGTTTATAATCGAATTTCTCGTATCTCGCATCTAGACTCTATTCTCTTGATTTGACATTGCCATACGCTAGATTTCCGAGGTTTTAATTCCGATATCGGAACTCAAAGGTCACTCTCAACCCCTCTCGTCTCTCGCTTCTCGTTTCTTAATGACCAACCCTCCATTTACTCCCAACCCTGTCTTGTTTCTTGCATATATCATACTCGCTTCTCAATCATGTATCTCAACTTCCTCCTCAAATTTTTCCAAGGCTGCAGGTTTCCCAACCACGTAGACTACATCTCCAAGTTTTAGTTTTTCTTGTCCGGTGATTTCGGATATGGTTTTATTGCCTCGTTTTATTGCAACTACATTGACACCAAGCTTTTCCCGTATTCCAGCATCTTTTAATGGTACATTGATAAAGCTACCAAAATCCCTCTCTACTTTTACTCCTATAAAATTGATAGCTGGCAGGTCAAACTTGACTTTGCTGGCGGTGCTTTCGCTTCCTAAGCGGAACATTTCATAATTGTGAGAACGTACTTCTTCAGTAAACTCTTCTATATCATGTCTTGGAATTAGGTATTTGGTCAATACTCTATTGAAAATCTCAATGGAAGTTTCAAATTCCTCTGGAACAACCTCATTGGCCCCCAGTTTATGGTTCTCTTCCATCTCATTCACGTACCTTGTTCTCACAATGATGTATGGGTTTTGAGTGATATGTCGAATTGCCGTAATGATCCGCTTAGTGGCCTCTGCATCTGATATAGCAATTACCGCTACTCTTGCCTTGTTGATGTTGACGTGTTCCAACACCGCTTCGTTGGCAGCATCACCAAACATAATCGGTTCTCCTTTCAGTCCCTCTTCTTTGACAGTAGTCGCATTCATCTCTATTATTGAATAAGGAATGCTGGCTGATTTTGCCGCACGGGAGAGGTTACGTCCATTGAGACCATAGCCAATTATGACCAAGTGGTCTTTCATTTCTTTTTCTATAAACTCTATATCTGGTCCGGTTTGCTTGTTTTTATTCAGCCTTTTTTTCAATCTCTGCGGAAGTGGGACAACCAATAGTTTTCGCGTTAGATTTTCTCTTGCTTTAAGGACAAAAGGGGTTGTAGCCATTGTGAGTATCGAGATAGCAAGGAAATATTGATAAGTTTCTGCGTCCAAAAGTTCATACTTGAGACCTTCCTTAGCCAGTAAGAGAGAGAATTCACCCACTTGGAAAATTGAAAAACCAACAATAAATGCATCCTTGGTTTTTTGCCCAATGGCTTTCACTGCTGCGGTGATAATCCCAAATTTCACCAAAAAGGTCAAAAGAGTAAGCCCCAAAATCACAAGGATATTACTGAACAAAAATGTAATGTCGAAGAGCATCCCTACCGATACAAAGAAAAAGCTAAGAAACACTTCTCTAAATGGTAGGATTTTACCCGTTGCATGATGGCTATAATCTGACTCTGAGATAATCAGACCTGCCAAGAAAGCCCCAAGACCCAAAGAAAGTCCTAAAATATTAGTCAAGTAAGCTACTGCAAAACAGATAACAATGATAGAGAGTAAAAAGAGTTCTTCATTTCTTGTTCGGGCTATCCTGAACAGTATGTTTGGAATAAGGTATTTGGCAGATACCAATGTAAGAATAACTACTCCTGTACCTTTAGCGGCCATCAAAAATAAGGACCAGGCAATATTGTCCGATTCACCCGCTAGCATTGGAGTGAAGAGCATCAAAGGGACAATCACAATATCCTGGAAAATCAAAATTGCCAGTGTCGTCCTGCCTGATATGGAATTGACTTGCCCTGCTTCTTGCAATAATTTCAGCACTATGGCTGTACTCGAAAGGGAAAACAAAAACCCAATAAATACAGCTACTTCCCATTCAAATCCTAGAAAATAGGAAATAAACGTGGTGACTAGGATAGTAAAGAAAACCTGCAATGAACCTCCTATAAACACGGCCTTCTTGATGGCCATCAAACTTTTCAAGGAAAATTCCATTCCTATCACAAACAGTAAAAGGATCACACCTATTTCTGAAAGTACTTCTACTGTGGTGGAGGTATTGACCAACTGAAGGCCATAAGGTCCCGCTAGTGCACCGGTAAAAAGAAAACCTATGATGGTTGGGATTTTAAACCTCATGAATACCAAAATCACCAATGTGGCCAGACCAAAAATCAGTACAATGTCTGAAAGCATGGGAATTTCCATGGAAGCAATTATAAAATCAAGCATATAAAATCTAATATCTTAGTAGTTTGAAAGAGTTTTAAAAATACAATTAAAAAAATTAAAATAGGTCTTGCTCTTCAAAAGCAAAGCATATTTAAATGATGAAGAATTTTATTCTAGCAAACGGAGGGGATAAAGCGGTGACTCAAAGCATGTAATTTTTCAGTAGGCTAATCCGAGTTTTTTGTAAATAAAATGCATCAGCCAAGCGGGGCCAATCATCAAGAACTGTAAGTCTTTAAGAAATGATGGTTTTTTTCCTTCGATTTTATGTCCGTAAAATTGAAAGACCCAGGCCACCACAAAAATGAAAATACTGATAGTCCATAAGGGAAAAGGAGAAATCAAAGAAATGAAATTGGCTAAAGCCAAGCAAATTGCCGAAAAGAAAAACATTCCTAAAGCTAAAGGAGGAGAAAGCGACACATAGTAAAAGAGAACGACTATCAGTGTCAGCGTGGCCCAATTGGCAAAGTTGCCCAAAAATGGCATTAGGTTGCTTATAGAAGATGATGGGATACTGAAAATGAGGCCTACAATGCTGAAGAAAATGGCAGGAACGCAAATCCAATGGATGGTTTTATTGGTTTCGTTTTGATGGCTTAAACCATATTCATAAAGTAATTCATCGATCTTTCTCATGGCTATTTGGGGAAATTATCTAGGATTATCTGGTTGAATTTAATAAATAGGCATGAATTATCACTGTACAATCTATCAGAATGTTAAGTTTTTGGGAAAAACGGAGTTTTGTTCATCACGACCTTGTAGTGATTGGTGCGGGCATAGTAGGTTTATCCACTGCCATTCAATTTAAAAATGAAAATCCTAATGCCTCTGTTTTGGTATTGGAAAGGGGGATTTTTCCCAGTGGAGCGAGTACCCGAAATGCAGGCTTTGCCTGTTTTGGTAGCCTGACCGAAATCCTTGACGACCTCAATGTGCTTCCCGTGCAAGAAGTCAAAAGTCTTGTGGAAAAAAGATACCAAGGTTTGAGAGCGATTAGGACGGTTTTTGGAGATAAGGCATTGGGTTATGAAGGAAATGGTGGTTTTGAGTTGATTACTTCCAAAGAAGAAAAATACCTCGGGAAATTAGATTACATCAATACCATTCTGAGCCCAATTTTTGGAGAAGATGTTTTTGAATTGGAAAAAAAGCCAGTTGATTTTGGTTTTTCCTCAGAAGTCAAGGCCATTGTCAGGAATAACTTTGAAGGGGAATTGGATTCCGGTAAATTTTTGAACACCCTTTGGGAGACTTGTCAGGTATTTAAAATCAAAATTCTAACAGGCGCTGCTGTAAAAGAAATAGATCAGGTCAAGAAAACGGTAACTGTACAGCATGCATCTTATGATACATTAATAGACTTTGAAGCTGAAAAAATAGCGGTATGCACCAATGCCTTTGCCTCACAGTTAATTGGGGGTTTGGACATGCAACCTGGCAGAGGCATGGTGATGGTGACAAAGCCCCTCACCAAAACAATTCCGTGGAAAGGAGCTTTTCATTATGACTTAGGTTATGTGTATTTCCGAAATATTGAAAATAGGTTACTCATTGGTGGTGGCCGTAATTTGGACATCGAAGCAGAGCAAACACTTGAACCTGGTATCAATCCCAAATTGAAAAAGTACTTGCAGGAATTGGCTCGAGAAATTATTTTGCCTGGACAAAGTATAGATTTTGATCAGGAATGGTCGGGTGTTATGTCCTTTGGTCCTAACAAAAAACCAATAATAGAATGTGTTACACAAGATATTGGCATGGCAGTACGCCTCGGAGGGATGGGGGTAGCCATTGGATGGCAGACTGCTTCTGATCTCGTAAAGCTTCTACGAAAGCAATGATTTTATAAAATTTTCTTAATTTCAATTTTCCAAAATTTTCAATCCTGATAAATGGCAGTAAGTCGTAAAGAACCAACAGTACTAGAAGCCCTTTTTCCGATCCTGTTTTTAATAGTCCTTTTGGTCATCAATATCTTTATTTTTGGTACGGACGGATTGCTAGGTTCCAACCAATTGGTCTTGGTGATTTCTTCAGGCGTGGCAGGTTTGGTGGCCATCTTCCGCCTTAAGATCAAATGGGAAGAGCTGCAGGATGGTATAGTTCACAGCATCAGTTCGGCCATGTCCAGTATCCTGATTTTATTATTGATAGGAGCATTGGCAGGAACTTGGCTTTTAAGCGGTATTGTTCCGGCCATGATTTATTATGGTTTGCAAATTTTAAATCCCACTATTTTCCTAATTGCTGCTTGTATAGTCAGTGCTATTGTGTCGATTGCTACGGGAAGTAGTTGGACTACTGTGGCTACCGTCGGAGTAGCGCTATTGGGAATAGGAAAAGCTTTGGGTTTTGGAGAGGGAATGATTGCCGGAGCTGTGTTGTCAGGTGCTTATTTCGGAGATAAAATGTCTCCATTGTCTGATACTACAAACCTTGCACCTGCCATGGCGGGTACGGACTTGTTTACCCATATCCGACACATGACCAAGACCACGATACCGTCTATTCTGATCACATTGGTGATCTTTGGAGTGATAGGATTTACATCGGGTGCAGAAGGTTCAGTAGAACAGGTGAAAGATATTTCAGCGGTGATTTTGGAGCAATTCAATATCAATGGTTGGCTTTTTATAGTTCCTGTTTTGGTGATTGTGATGATTGTGAAAAAAGTCCCAGCTGTACCAGCCCTTTTGGCTGGAGCTTTGTTGGGAGGGTTTTTTGCCATTATTTTTCAACCAGGGGTAATACAGACTATTGCCAATGAGGAGGGTGTCTCATTTCTTTATATGTCCTACAAGGCTGTAATGATGTCTTTATATGGAGAAATAAGCATCACGACTTCCAATGATGTGGTCAACGAACTACTTGTGACAGGAGGGATGGCCGGTATGCTGAATACAATTTGGCTGATTGTCTGTGCGATGATCTTTGGAGGCATAATGGAAGAAAGCGGTATGCTGAGGGTATTGGCAGAAGCTATTATTGAAAGGGTGCATTCGGTAGGTTCCCTTATTGCTTCTACAGCCGCAACTTGTGTTTTTTTCAATGTGACTACTTCAGATCAGTATTTAGCCATTTTGGTTCCGGGTAGGATGTACGCAGATATTTATAAAAAAAGAGGGCTTAAAGGGGAGAACCTCAGCCGGACATTGGAGGATAGTGCTACGGTCACTTCGGTGTTGATTCCTTGGAATACTTGTGGTGCCACTCAGGCATCTGTATTAGGTGTGGCGACGCTGACTTACGCGCCTTATTGTTTTTTCAATATCATTTCCCCTTTTATGACCATACTTTTCGGATACCTTAAGTTGGGGATCAATTATTACACACCGGAAGAAATGGAAGAAATTAAAAAAGAGTTGGCTGTATGATTCCAAAAAAAATCACCAAAGAAGAAGTAAACGAACTCCCTTTAGGGCAATTTGAGGGGGAGATTATTTTGGTAGAAACGGAAGATCAGATACAGGAAGCTGCATATGAACTCTCAAGTCACACACTTATCGGTTTTGATACAGAGACCAGACCTTCTTTTAGAAAAGGTGTACAATACCAAGTTTCTCTTTTGCAGTTGTCAACATCTGAGGTGGCATACCTTTTTCGCTTGCATCAAATAGGCCTACCGGCCAGTATCAAGCGCATTTTGGAAAATCCAAATATCGTAAAAATTGGTGCTGCGGTATTGGATGACCTGAGAGGGCTGAAGAAAATATCAGTAGGCTTTAAGCCAGAAAGCTTTTTTGACCTTAATGAAGAATTAAAAAAAGTGGGTTTCCTAAATGTAGGTGTTCGGAACCTTTCGGCTATGGTAATGGATATCAGGATATCCAAGTCAGAACAGGTTTCAAATTGGGAAGCTGCCGAGCTTACCGATAAGCAAATGCTATATGCCGCTACCGATGCTTGGGTCTGTTTGGAGATTTACAAAAAGCTGCAATACCAAGGGTATCTGGATGAGTTGTTTAACAAATAGCATGTACTTTAAAATATCTGAAAGCTTTCAACGAGCCTAAAATAGAGTGGGAAATGGGATATTTGATATTGATCCCAAATTATATGCTTAATGCCTATTTCCACACTAAATAGGCTTTAATCCAAAAGCTTGACCTGACCCAACGCCGCCAATAACTCAAGTTTTTCCATGATTAAGTCAAAATCATTCTCCCTGACTTCAATCTTCATGGAGCAATTCAGAGCCATTTCCTGATGAGCAATGTTCAATTCATGTTCTTTGATGATCCGCATGATTTCATTCATTTCGGGATATTCAAATTCTACATGAACCTGCTTGGTGACAATTTTCTCGAGTATTTCTGCACTCTGAAGGGCTTCGGAAGCTGCAGTTTTGTAGGCAGTAACAAGTCCACCCACACCTAGTTTGGTACCGCCAAAATACCGGACTACTACCACAAGAATATCTGTTAGGTTCGCTGACCTGATTTGTCCCAATATAGGATCGCCGGCAGAATGGTTAGGCTCTCCGTCGTCATTTGCTCGAAATACATCCATTTCCCTTCCCAACATATAAGCATAGCAATAATGCCGGGCATCGTAGTATTTTTTCCTGAGCTCTTCAAGGCAGTCCTTGACTTGGTCTTCATTTTGGACAGGAAAAGCAAAAGCTAAAAACTTGCTGCCTTTCTCTTTGTAAAATCCTTCTGCTATAGTGGCTATCGTTAGATAAGTGTCTTTCAAGGTGGCTTTTGGTCTTGTAATTGATTTTTATAATCCCGAAATTAATAAAAACCCAAGCGAAGGCTGCGCTTTTATGGCAATAACTTAAATTAGCCATATGAATCAATTGTCATCTCAACCTCATCTGGTAAATCTGGTGCATAAGTCCAGTGAAAATGGGGATATCACCTTTTTTGAAAATGATGATTTAAAGTCATTTTATTCAAAAAGATTTTTTTGGATTTCCAACGTCCCAGAGGGCAGTATTCGAGGGGTGCATGCCCATAGAAAGGAAAATCAGGTTTTAGTATGTCTGAAAGGTAAAGTTATAGTTTCCCTTGAAAGTGTAGAAGGCAAGCAATCCGAATTTGTATTAGACCGTGAAAGCCAAGGTTTGATTGTGCCCTGTATGCATTGGCAGGAAATAAAATTCAGTGAAAATTGCATTCTGATGGTATTTGCTGACAGGGAATACTCAGAAGAAGATTATATTAGAGATAAAACCACTTTCCATGAATTCAGAAGCCCAATTTGACAGCAGCTATGATTTCTCCTTTCGGGAAATGGAAGTTGGTGATAAAGATTATTTCTTGTCAGGGATAAAATCTGTTTCGGAAGCGACCTATTTTCAATGCGAAATCCTAAAGAAAGGACAGCTGAAACTTGAAATACAGGTAGCTTTATTGCCTGATGGAAGTGCGGTTTCTCTTCCCAATGCTCCTTTTGGAGGCTTCTGGGTTTACGACGATGTCAATTCCGAAGTTTTTGCATCTTTTTTAAATTCATGGGTGTTTTTTCTGAAAGAAAAAGGAGCCAAAGAAATAAAAATCACCCAAGCTCCTTGTAATTACATGAGCCATTCGGATTGGGTCGAGTATTTTTTGCAAAAGCAAGGTTTTGAACTGATACATATCTTTAATCACCAATTTTTAGAAGGGAAAAAAAGGTTAAAGACTGAGTTAAAAACCTTGCTATCGAAATACAGTAAAAAAGTCAAAGACAACAACCTGAAAGTAAGCGTAGGAAATATCCAGAGTTTTAACTTTTTGAATCAAATCAAGTCTTGGAATCAGTCAAGAGGTTATAGCGTTTCATTTGATGAAAACCAACTTATAGCCCAGGTTTCGACTTATCCTGAGCGTTATTTTGTGCTTTCTGTAATGCAGGAAGCTGTGCCTGTAGGACATGCTTTGGCAGTCAAGCTGACATCCAATAGTGTGTATTACTTTCTATCTGCAATTGACCCCAAGGCAAAGGTTAAAATCGTCGGGGAATTGATCATGGTTCATTTACTGAAATTGGCAGTAGAACAAAAAGCTTCATTTCTTGATTTGAGTTCTTCAGAAGTGGAAGGTGAACCCAACCACTCTTTGATGTTTTTCAAGTCAAAGTTTGCTAACTGTTCGCATAATAAAATGGTCTGGAGGTTGATGCTTTGAAAAAGAAAGAAAAGCCCCTGGTTTCTATAATTTGTACTTCTTTCAACCATGAAGTATTTATCCCAGCTTCTTTGGAATCAATCTTGAAGCAAACCTATGATCAGTTGGAAGTCATTTTGATTGATAACGGGAGTATGGACAATTCGCAGGTATTGTTGAAAGAATGGCAAGAAAAAAATCAGGGAAGATTTCCAATTAAGGTGATTTTTAGAGAACAAGCCATAAACTATTGTAAAAGTTTCAATGAAGGTTTTGACTTGGTCAGTGGAAAGTATTTTGTAGATCTATCAACAGATGACATTCTTTTGCCCGAACATATTGCGCTTAGTGTTGATAAGCTAGAGGAAAATCCACTTGCTTCCGCAGCATTTAGTGACGCCATTATAATCAGCCAAAAAAGGAGGCGTAATTTCTTCCCGAGGACGGCTCAAGGTACATTGAAAGTGAAGGTGGATGAAGGCTGGATTTATGAAAAAGTAGTGGCCACACATCATATACTCTCGTCTACCATGATGATGCGTTCGCAAAGTTTTCAGCTTTTGGGTAA
Organism: Mongoliibacter ruber; assembly: GCF_003003005.1. Classification (GTDB taxonomy): domain Bacteria; phylum Bacteroidota; class Bacteroidia; order Cytophagales; family Cyclobacteriaceae; genus Mongoliibacter; species Mongoliibacter ruber. The sequence goes on along the minus strand of NZ_PVTR01000005.1, from coordinate 24,112 downwards.
GTATGATGAGAACTTAGAATATGAGGACTTTGATATTATTGTCCGCATGGCGAGGGAATTTCCTATTGTGTTTTCTGATCACATTGGGGTGGAAAAACATGAGCATCCGACTTCATTTTCGAATGAACAGTATCAAGCGAAGACTTCAAGGATGCTGCCTTCTACGCTTAGGGTTTGTCAAAAAATTGCCAGAATGAATCGGAGAAAAAGTGAGGACGAAGCATTACTTGTCCGTGTATTCTATGAGTGGAGGCAAGCCTTGGCTTCAGCCAATTTTGAAGTGGCTGAAGGTTTTCTACAACTATCGGGTGAATTGGCGGGGAAAGGCCTCTTGTTCAAATTTTATAAGGGCTGGACAAAAGGCCGTTGGGATATTTCAGGATTGATAAATAAGGGGTAGCAAGTACAATTTTATCCTACTATCACTTCTACCATATTTTCCTTCAATAAATACTTTTTACCAATGGCTTGAATATCTTCAGGTTTGAAGGTTTTGATGTATTCGAGCTGCTTTTCGTAAAAACCAAAGTCCAAACCTGCCTGATGAATTGACTTAAATCTACTTATCAAATCAAATGAAGAGCTGAAATTTGACAGTAAGTTTCCAATCAGGTAATTCCTGACAATTTCTATTTCCTCAATTGGAATAGGTTCTTCTTGTAACCTTTTTACTTCATGGTAAATTTCGTCGATGACAGTTTCGGTGTGTTCTTTGATCACATCAGCCATGACTACCCAGTAATCTGCATTCTTCAAACTCCCAATACTACTGTAGATGCCATAGGTATGGCCTTTGTCTTCTCGTATATTTTTGATCAGTCTGCTTCCAAAGTATCCTCCCAAAAACACATTGAAGACCCAAAGTCCAAAATAATCAGGATGGTTTTTTGGGATCAAATGACAGCCAACTCTTAGACTTGACTGTAATGCGCTTTCCTTTCTTTCTTCAAGTCTTGGTTTGGGCAGGTTGACAAAGTCAGGATTTTTACTTTCAAATGATATAGTCGGAAGATCACCTAAGATTTCGCAAACTTTTTCTACTTCTTCTTCACTTAAGTTGCCAGCAAGAAACACTTCAGGGTTGACCCAAAGCTTCTCGCTGTAGAATGAGACCAGATCTTCTCTGCTGATGGCTTCTACATCTTGTTCATCTGAAATCTGCCCAAAAGGGTGCTCCTCTCCAAATAGTTCCTGTCTGAAAAGATGGCTTGCCCTGTTGCCATTCTGTTCCCTTTGTATGCTAATGCTGAGGGCTTTTTGTGATTTTCGTTTGGCAAGCTCTTTTTCCGGGAAAATGGCTTCTGTCATCAATTCCCTAAATACAGGGAGGACAGTGTTAAAATGTTTTTTGGTGGTCAGCAAACCTAGGCCATTGTGCTCAAAATTACTGATGACCTCTACTTCTGACGCATAAGTATCGAAGAAAGTATCAAGGTCAGCACTGCTTTTACTTTTAGTGCCTTCCATGAGGAGATGGAGGGTGAAATATGATACCAGTTTTTTTTCAACTATTCCGGTCACCCTATTGGAATCGGCATTGATTTCTAATTTTACCGCTCCTATTTCAGGTGTAGCCATAAAATACAAAGAGACTCCGTTTTGAAGAGTCTTTTTGATGGGTGATGGGAAATTGACCTGTTCTGGTATCTGAAATTCCGGTGCGACAGTCCTGTCTAAAATCATCTAGTTGGGATATTGTAAGTAAGTGAAATTCTCAAAGTCTCAGCCAATGGGTGGTTTTGCGTCTGTGGTACCAAATAGGAGAAATCAAAGGCCAAAGTTTCTTTGTATAGGAATCCTACCCCCATGGTGAAGTATCTTCTACCACCTTTGTTTGGGTTTTCATAGAAATAACCTGAACGCAAAGCGAAGACATTGCTGTAATTGTACTCAACTCCAGTAGAAAGCATCAATTCCTGCATTTCCTCTCTGAATCCACCTGGAGCATCTACAAATGACCCGAAAATACCTGAAAGCAAAGGCCTGTTTGGGTCTCTTCCCGGCGGCTCAATTATTGGATTTCCATTTGGATCTGTTACAATGACGCCATTCTCTGTCCTATAGATTGGAGGAGTAGGAACCATAAGTTTATTAATGTCAAAGGCAAAAGTAATAGAATTGAATTCGTTGAAATTAACCTTATATGCAGTACCGATCCTTAAGTTTGTAGGGATAAAATCAAGATCCTCGGCGCTATTGTAGGTAAGTTTGGGGCCAATGTTGGAGATAGTCGCACCCCAAGAGAATGTACCGGTTTTGTTGCCTGGAAATACCTCTTTGGTATAATATAGTCCGACATCTGTACCAACACTTATTCCAGGTCTGCTTTCAGCACCTCCGGCCGAAGAAATATTGCCTGAAAGATTGGAGTGTATAAATCTCGCGGAGATACCCAAACCTAAGTTTTCTGAAAGTTTTCTCGAATATGTTCCTCCTATAGCAAGATCTCTTGGCGTAAATTCTCCTAAGGGATTGCCAAGTCCGTCTGTTAATTCAATATCTCCCATGTTGAAATACCGGATATCAAACCCCCAAGCGGAGACCTCATCTATTTTCTTATAACCTGTCAGGTAAGAGATAAACATATCATTGACAAGTCTACCCAACCAAGGGGAATAGGAAAGAGAAAATCCCATATCGTTTTCAATAAAGGAGAGTTTGCCTGCATTCCAATGTGCCGAAAATGCATCGGGGCTGGTAGCCACACCTACATCACCCATGGCCGAGCTTCGGCTATCAGGTGCAAAATTCAGGAAAGGAACTGCAGTCGTGATGACCCTTCTATCGGGATCCTGACCTGAAATGATGGGTGAATTTTGAGCCGCAGCACTCAAGGAGATTAAGAAAATCCAAGAAAAAATAACCGGTGTGAGGACTGCTGAAGTCGATATTTTCATTGAATAATTATTTTGCCGCTTTTTCGATCTGAAGTTCCGTCTTTTTCAGAATCAAGTGATAACCTGTAAATATAAGTTCCTTTTATGGGATAATTGATTTTGTCATGGAAAAATATCCACTCCAAATCATCCAAAACGGGACTAGCTTCCACATAACGTTTTTGGATAGAATATATTTCACTTCCTAATACTGAATAAACCTCTAAGCTAAGTTGTAGATTCTCTCCTGGTCTGTTATGTCGAACCCTAAATGAACTCTTTCTATTGGCCGGGTTGGGATAAGCTACATTTTCCAGAATCTGAACAGTAGAAATACCTCTAACCTCAAGAATTGTTTCCAATGTAGAAGAGTTTCCTACATTATCCCAAACCTTGAAGGAAATTTTATTTTCTCCTTCTACCAAATTTTCTAATTCTGTAAGTATCTCTCCTTCCTTAAAACTCCCATTTAATGCTTTGTAATCTCGATTCAGAAAAGTGGTATTTTCATCATTTATTGTCAAGGTGATGTCTTGACCTATTCCTACCGAAGAGATGTTTATTCCGCTTTCGTCAGACAATCGGAATTTGACAGGAATTTGACTGCTCTCTATTATTCCGGGATTTTCTTTAAAATTTTCACCGAAGAATATTTTTATTTTGGGTCCCTCTGTGTCAGTTGAAAGGCTGTCCAAACTGCCGCCGATTGGAACATTTAAAGCTCCGATGGCTTCTTCTTTGCCATCCTGTAAGGTGCTAAACATCCGTATGGTGCCCATGCCCAGTGAGTAATCTATCTGTGTTGGAATAAATATCTCCGATAGGAATTCGCCGTTTTTCACCTCTCCCTTTCCCTGAAAAACCAAAGCTGTTTGTTCTTTGAATTCAACTGGACTGCTTTCATCACCAAGGGTCTTTAATGTCAATGCCTTGTCATAGACACTGATGTCAAATTCTCCATTCATACTACTCAAAGTCGAACCCGAAATGGGGTCTTTGATTTCCCCTTTGATCTGTACAGACATTTGAGCGCGGAGTGTGTCCACATCTATTTTGGATTCGATGGTGTGAATCTTATCTATTGATGTCTCTAAATCCGGCACAGCCAACCGAAGTGATGGGTCTCCAATCAGTGAAAAATTCCGGTTAAATGGACCGTTAAGACTATTGTTTTTAGTATGCATAAAAATGCGCCCCAAATCCCTTATCTCGCCATTTTCCCTTACAAATACTTGCTCTACGAAGGCCCTGTTCAACCTGAAATTGACACTACTGAATACAGGTCTACCTGTGGTCAGAAGTCCTATAGCACCTTTTCTCTGCGCAAAAAGCAATTCCTCGGCACCTGAGCGGATAAACGGACTGTCTTGTCTGCCAAATTCACAGGTAGCGGTGACAAATAGTGGGAGATAAGGATTGTCAGGAAAATCAGCAAGGTCACTCACTGTAAAAACCCGCTCTGCTGTCAAAGTAGTTTCATTGCCATGGCCAACATAGTTCAGAATAAGCAAACCTTCCTCAAGATTTTCTTTCAAAGCCTGTCTTGCCTCGGGTGATGTCTGAATACCCCCGCTAATTACTTGTTCGTATCTGTCTAGATACAGTTTTCGGATCTCAAACTCAGGATAGTTGTTTGAAATATGAGCGGCATGTGATTCTGAATCGTTCAAATGAATATTATTGTCACCATCGTCTGCGAAAAATGCAAGGTTTCTTTTCCAAGTCCCAGGATGATTGCCGGGTGTTTCGTAGGCTATGATTTTGTCTACAGCTGTCTGTGCCTCCAAAGTAGTAATCGCAGGAATCCTTCCTACACCTATATCCAATAGCTCATCGCCTTCTGAATTCTCTTCCCAAGCGCCTTTTCCCAATTCTAAAAAACCAAAAAAATCATCCGAACTATAGGTTGTCAAGGGATTCAGGCTATTTCTACTGGTGTAAGTGGGTACGAGATTGGGTCTGCCTCCCAATTTTGATTTGTAGTCAAAAGTCCCTTTTCCCAGAAAAAGCACATTTTTTAATCCTCCTGATTTTTGGAAATGGTAGGCCAGAAAATCCCTGATCGCTGTCACATCCCTGTTGCCATATCCAAATGCATCATAAATCTCCTCAGGGGTAAATACATTTGTGCTTATTCCTGAATTCTGTTTATGAGACTCCAGTCGGTTTGCTTGATTTTGAAGTTGTGAAGCGGTGATTATAATTAATGAACTGTTGTTGGTTTCAGTTCTGGCTTTAAGATTTGCTGCTTGGAAGTTTGCTGCTCTAGGCGCACTGGATTTGTCAAAAACAATGACTTTGTCTCCTTTTTGGATGTATGATTGATTGGAGATAAGCCCTGCAGCACCGCTTTTTTCAATTTTCCAGTTGGATTTTCCAGCGATTGCCTGGAAGAGTGACTTTTCTTGCGTGTTGATGTAAATACCATCAGGAAGTGCTGAAGCTGGATATGGGATAGCCAAAAGGCTGTAATCTAGAAAACCCACTCCATTGGCATCTCCGGAAGAGAATGTAGCACTGATGTCCACCCTGCCTCCAGGATTGGCTATTGAAGAAATAAAATCTTGTTCCCTGCCTTTGATACCATAAGTGCTGTTTGGAATGGAGTTCAAGTCGACAGTACCCAAGGATTGATTAGAAGTGGAAAAGTTGAAGGTAGAAGGTGAAAGTGACTGTGCCATTACTTTGGCTAGGAACTGGCCATTGCCAGTATTACCTGGAGGAATATCCACTTGCATGTCTATTTTTCCACCATTACTGATTGGGTTAGAATACCATTGTCTACCAGAATTGATGACATTGTTGCTTTCCCATTTTTTTACAAAAACCCTAAATAAGGAGACACTCACCTTGCCTTCTTCTTGCGTATGGCTTTCAACGATACGCAAGCCCTCTTTTTTCGGCCCAATCAAATAATAAAGGGTGTCCGTGTAATGGTGGTGGGTATACTCAAATGTATCTTCATTAAATTCTGTAATGTGTGGTCCTGAGGTATAAAAGTATGCACTATTACCTTCCATGTATATAGGGATTTCATGAAGGGAAAAAATGCCACTATCTAATTTTTGAGGAAGCATTCCATGTTGGCCATAGATGGATATTTCATCCAAATCACCAAAACCTATAGAGGAAAGGTCCTCTTTGGTAAGTTGATAAACACCTTCTTGGGTGATTGGAAATTTATAAAAGGAATGACTTTGTTGAGCAACAAGGGGAAATGCCAATGTGCAAAACAAGAAAGGGGAAAGGTAGTATATCCAATATTGAGGATGGTAATTAAGCATTTTTAGAAATCAAACCCTCCAAGACCGACAGCACAATATAAGAAATAATCACAATCGGAATACCTGCAAGCCCTAAGCTGATGATGCAACCAATGCCAATCAAAAGAGTCAGGTACCGAAAAATATTCTCCTTGATGCCAAAGGATTTGAATTTGAGGGCAATAAGAGGTATTTCAGCTACCAATAAAAGGGACATGATGATACTCAGTATCACAAGGCTTTCCGGTTGTGCAATTAATTCTCCCAACCCCGAAAATTTTGCAATAAAAAAAGGGAGTGTGCTGATCAATAGTGCATTGGCGGGGGTAGGGACACCGATAAACCTGTCTGTTTGCCTGGTGTCAATATTGAATTTGGCAAGTCTCAAGGCCGAAAAAATCCCCACAATCAAGGTTACATATGGCAAATATGTAAATGTCGGGTTTTCGTCTACCATCTTGAACAAAATGAATGAAGGCAGCACCCCAAATGTGACCAAATCGGCGAGTGAGTCGAGTTGCTTGCCGATTTCAGAATGCACTTTCAGCATTCTTGCCACAAATCCATCCAAAAAATCAAACAAAGCGGCAAGTAAAATAAAATAGGCACCCCATTCTATTTTTCCCTGCAGAACAAATACAATACCCACCATACCACTCAAGAGGTTGAGTGATGTGATGGCGTTGGGAATGTGTTTTTTGATGCTCAAAACCTTGCTCTTTTTCCTACAAAAGGGTTATGCTCTTTTTCATAACCAATAGTGGTCATGGGGCCATGGCCCGGATATACCTTGGTGTCATCTGCTAGAGCAAACATTTCTTTTTTGATGGCATCCAGTAATGTCTGGTGATCTCCTCCAGGAAGATCTGTTCTGCCTATGCTGCCTTGGAAAAGTGTGTCTCCGGCGATACAGATTTTTGAATCTTCATGGTAGAAAACCAAGTGACCAGGGGCGTGTCCCGGAACAAAAAGCATCTTGATCACTTCTGTACCGAGCAAAAGGTCTTTGTTTTCATCCAGGTACTCGTCGACCTCTGCCTCTTCATAAGCGGGGAAACCGTAGTTGGAAGCATAGGTGATCACAGATTTCAATACAGGCAATTCATTTTTGTGAATGAGGAAAGGAACATTGTACTTTCTTTTGACAAAAGCATTGCCAAGCACATGGTCAATATGACAATGCGTGTTGATGAGCATGACTACGTGAAGGTTTTCGTCTTCGATAAACTTTGTCAATTCATTTTTTTCATCTGATTCATAACATCCAGGATCAAAAATAATCGCTTCTTTAGCGTCATTATAAAGCACATAGGTGTTTTCCTGGAAAGGGTTGAAAGTAAAAGTCTTTAATTGAAGCATGCTGAAATTTGTTGATTAGCTCAAAATAACGAAGAAAGAATATAATTTTGGGTATGGAAGTAGATTTTTTACTCATTGGACAAGGGCTGGCAGGGACTGTCTTGTCATTTCGATTGATGGAGGCCAATAAGTCTTTTGTCATCATCGATCTGCCTGAAGAAAATAAAAGTAGCCGAATTGCAGCGGGTTTGTACAATCCTGTTACTGGGAAAAAAATGGTGAAAACCTGGTTGGCAGACCAGCTTTTTCCTGAAATAGAGCTTTTTTATGAGAGGATGGAGGAGCTATTGGGTGAAAATTTTCTTCATAAAAGAAGTATTTATCGCCCATTCTTATCTATAGAAGAACAAAACGAGTGGATGGGACATAGCGGGGATCCAGGTATGCAGGCATATTTTGAAAAAATAGTAACAACACCGCTTTTCGAAGAAGTTCAGAATCCCTTTGGCGGGATTTTACTCAAGAACTCAGGATTCTTGGATATCAATGCACTGTTGGATGCGTATTCCGCATTTTTGATTTCGAAAGGTTGTTTGAAACAAGAGAGATTTGAAGAGGAAAGACTGGAGTTAAGCCAAGATCAGGTGACTTATGGGGATATTAAAGCCAAGGCGATTGTTTATTGTAACGGACTTGGGGCTTTAGAGAGTAGGTTTTTTGCAAAGCTGCCTTTTGCTCCGGTAAAAGGGGAAATTCTGGATTTACAACAAGAATTCACACCTGACACTATCATAAATAGGGGTGTGTTTCGTATATCATTAGAAAATGGTCTAAAAAGAGTTGGGTCTACTTATTCATGGCATGATTTGGATACAGGTCCAACAGAACGAGCAAAAAATGAGTTGTTAGAAAAATTGGAAAAACTAATCAAGGAAAAAGAGGCAGAAGTAATTGTGCACAAGACAGGAATAAGGCCGGCCACCAAAGATAGAAGACCATTTTTAGGAAAACATCCTGAACATGAAAACGTTTACATTTTCAATGGACTTGGTGCTAAAGGTGTTTCATTGGCTCCATATTTTAGTAAAATGATGATTGAATTGTTGGTAGAGGGGAATGAACCACAAAAAGAAGTAAACATTAATCGGGTTAAATGAACATAAATAGTATTTTTAAGTATATTTAAATCCAAGCGAATACATAGAATGAAAAGTAGGATTTTAAGTCACCTCATCATCGGTTTTTTAATTCTGGCTTCAGGCCAGGCTTTTGCGCAATTTGATGGGGAACGTTTTGGAAAGAACCGTATACAACATAAAAATATAGAATGGTACAATTACACCTCGAATAATTTTGAAGTGTATTACTATGATGGGGGTATGAACAATGCCAGAATGGCCATTGATTACCTTGAGGCTGAGTTTGACCGTCTTACCCAAATGATTGGGTATGTGGCGTATACCAAGCCTAAAATTTTCATTTATAATTCCAAAGAAGAAATCCGTCAAAGTAACCTTGACCTGAACAAAGACGAATTCACCATTGATGGGCAGACTTTTTTTAGCCGGCTTTTGGGAGAAGTAGCATTTCCTGGTACATGGGATCAATTCAAGCAGGATCTGATTTACACCACTTCCAAAGTTATCATAGAGGAGATGTTGTATGGATCTACCATTGCGGATGCATTTCAGTCCAATCTGATCAACAGTTTCCCTGATTGGTATCTTGATGGTGCCGCCAAATACCTCGCTTATGGTTGGAGTAAGGAAATGGATGATTTTGCAAGACATTATTTCAAAAACAATAAAAATATAAAAATCCACAGGTTGAAGGACAAGGAAGCGAGCCTCCTCGGTCAGTCGATCTGGAATTTCATAGTAGAAAAATATGGCAGGAGGTATGTCTCGAGTATCCTCAATCTGAGCAGGATCAACAGAAATGAAGAAAATAGTATAGCAAACACCATAGGCCTGAATTATAAAAGCTTTACAGATCAATGGAGGCAATTCTATGAAAGCACCAGTGAGCCGGTTTTTACGACATTCAAAGAAGTAAACTTTTCCAATGAAATCACCAGTACCAATTCAAAGCATTTTGGAATTATAAATGATATCAAATTCAGTCCTGATGGAAAGCATCTTGCTTATGTGATCAATAATGGCGGCAGGTATAAGATACAAGTGAGACAATTGTCATCAGGAACAGAAAGGACGCTGTTTTCGGGAGGTGCCAAGACAAATGATTTACCGGTCAATACCCTTTCTCCTGTGATCGCATGGAGAGATACCTTAAACTTAGCGGTGGCAACTCACAGGAGAGGAACTACCACTTTAAGAGTCCGAGCTATTGACGGGTCTTTTCAGGATAGGATTTTCTTACGAAATATTACACAGATCTTAAGTTTGGATTTCAATAGTACGGGTAGAAATATGGTGCTATCCGCCATTGCCAATGGAAAGACTGATGTTTTTACCCTAAACACCAGAGGGCAGGGTAGGAGATTGACCAATGATGTTTTTGATAACCTGCATCCTGTGTTTTTGAATGATTCTACTATTATTTATTCCTCCAATTTCACCGAAATTCCAGACTCTTTACTTACCCGTGCGCCGGATGTCAAATTATTACCGGAATATTTTAATCTATTTAAAGTAGACCTTCTTGACTCTTTGAATACAACCAAGCTGACAAACCTGAACACCAAGAATCTCAGACCAAGGGTGCTCAACTCAAACAATATTTTGATGTTGAGTGATCAAAGCGGTATCAATAACTTGATGCGATTGACGATATCCAACGGGATTGCAAGTCAGGTTTCAGCATGGAATAGAAGTATAGAATCTTTTGATTACATCTCTTCTTTAAATAGAGTTGCCTTTTCTGTCCGAGATGGAAACCAAAGCCGACTAATTTTAGAGGCTTATTCAAATGCAGACCAATTTACGCCAAGTACGCCTAGAGTACAGCTGACACAAGCCAGGACACTCAATGAAAGAATGTCTACAAGAAGGACAGAACAACCTGTAGAAGAAGAAAGTACGGAGACCGTAGAGGAAGCTATAGGTCAACTGAGAAGCAGAAGACCATTGAGACAACAAACAGAGCAGTCTGAGGAAGAGGTCGAAGAAACTGTAATTGAGGAAGAACTGGAGGAGATTGAAGAGATAGTCAACGAAGCGGCATTGGAAAAAGAATTAGAAGAGCAGGAAGAAAAACTTGAGGAATTGGCTGGAGAATCACAAGAATTGGCCAGAGATACTACCCAAGCACTTCGCTTGGAGGACCTTATGATCGGAATTACGCCAACGACACCTAGGGCTCAGCAACCTACGCCTACACAACAAGTTCCCATTGAGACCCAACCTCTTGAGCAAGATACAGTACCACAGCCCAGAAGTTTGACCGGGAGTATCAATACAGAAAGATTGAGGTTCGAAAGAAGAGCTGGTATTGATACAGATAATTACGTTTTTGACACTATCCCTCAACTGGTTGCACAGCCGCAACAAGCATCTCGATCCCAGGGCGTCTTAGGCACAAGAAGTAATCTCCTTGAGAATTTTAGGAGACAAAGCTCACAAAAGAGAGTGACGGGTCCTAGAAGGATGACACCTCAGTTTATTACTACCAGTTTGAGCAATGACTGGGTAGTTGATCCTTTAAGAGGATTTGGATTGGGTTTGTCTGGGAAAATGACGGATTTGTTGGATAATCATGTGTTTCAAGGAGGTCTAATGTTCCCTTTGGATTTCAGGTCAGGAAGTGATATTTATTTTGAATACGAGTACCGTAAGCAGCGTATTGATGTACGTTTTAGGTATGATAGGAGAGCCATTCAACTATTCCAAGGTGACCTGAATCAGAGGTATGTGTTGAATAAGACCGAACTTGGGTTTTCTTATCCTTTGACAGTTCATTCTAGAGTGACAGTAGCGCCATTTGTAGCCAGAAGCCAATACTTCAACCTGAATCCGGATTCTGTTTTGAGAGGTCAGGTTCCTGAGCAAAATAGGTTGGACGTTCAATACGCAGGTGGTCGGGCAGAATTTGTGATTGACAAAACAGATCAGCTTGGATTGTACATGCAGGAAGGCTTCAAGGCCAAAGTAGGTTATGCTAATTTCCAGGGTTTGAACAGGGGTGAAAGGTCTTTTTCTAATGCATATTTAGACGTCAGGAATTATCAAAAAATACATAAAAATATCATATTGGCTTCCAGACTTTATGTAGGTTCATTCTTTGGGAATAATCCCCAAAATTATCTAGTAGGGGGTATGGATAATTGGTTGTTCAATCAGTTCTACAATCCGCCTTCCAACAGACCAGAGAACTCTCCAGTCAGGAACCCTAATGCTTTAGAAAATTCAAATATTTTATTTGCAGAATTTGTAGACTTAAGAGGGTATTCTTTTGATGAAATCAGGGGAAGAAATGTGATGACGTTTACCACTGAGTTGAGGATTCCTTTATTTTCGTACCTGTCAAGAGGGAATATTACATCCAATTTTGTGAAAAATTTCCAACTTGTAGGTTTTTATGATGTAGGTTCGGCATGGAATGATGCAGCACCTTGGGAGAGGGTGAATGACCAAAATACGGAAGTTATCACCACTCCAGGTTCACCTTTTACCATTACGATCAATAATTTTAATAACCCTTGGCTTCAGAGTTATGGAGCAGGCCTAAGGACAGTACTTCTCAATTACTATTTCAAATTTGATTTGGCACAACCGGTCAGGAATTATGCAAGAGAAGATTTAAGATTTTATGTTACCTTGGGTTATAATTTCTAATATTTATTTTCGAAAGACATGATTAAATCAATGACAGGCTATGGGTCTGCCAGCTATGAGAATGATGACCTCCTGATAAGTGTGGAGGTCAAGACGCTTAATTCTAAATTTTTAGACCTGACTATAAGGTCTCCAAGGCAGATTTCTGATAAAGAGCTAGAAATCAGGAATATTGTTTCCAAGGTTTTGGATAGAGGTAAAGTGAATCTCTCAGTAGAGTTTTTGGATAAGACTGGACATGATCTACCCATACAGATCAATGAAGAACTCTTTGAAGCCTATATATTAAAGTACCAGAACCTTGCCTTGAAAGTGGGGACTGAGGTGAATGATTTGTTTAAGATAGCCCTTCAATCAGCCAATGTTGTCTCCAATGTGGTGGAAAAAAAGTCGGATACTGGCAATTGGGATTTAATCAAAAAAGTAATAGAAGAGGCACTTGAAAACTGTAATGACTTTAGGCAAGATGAAGGGAATACTTTGATGAAGAAATTCACAGAGAACATAGGGGTCATCAGAACAGGACTTGAAGAAATCATCCAGCTTGATCCAATCCGTAAAAATCGAATCAGGGATAGAATCAGTAATAATTTCAAAGATTGGGTTGAGGAGAATGAGTTTGATAAAAACAGGTTTGAACAAGAGTTGATTTACTATTTTGAGAAGATTGACATCACTGAGGAGATTGTAAGGCTAGGCACACACTTGGACTATTTCCAAAAGAATTTGGAAGAAGGTAGTGCTCAGGGTAAAAAACTGGGTTTTATTTCTCAGGAAATAGGCAGAGAAATCAATACAATCGGTTCAAAAGCCAATGATGCAAATATGCAGCAACATGTAGTGGCCATGAAGGATGAGTTGGAAAAAATCAAGGAACAATCCTTGAATATCCTTTAGAAAAACCAAAAAAACATAGCATGTACTCTTTTTTCCTACAAATTAAATCAAGCTAGTCTATTTAGCTTTCGATACTTGATACTATTGATATTGGGGGTTGGTATTTGTTGGTATACTGGAGTTATTTGTGTTATTTATGCAAAAAATAAAGGTCTGATGGGTTTCAATACCTCTCAGACCTTTTTGCTTTTAAACATTTGTAGCACTGCCGCTACTTGCCCTTTTCTTGATTTGCCTTCTCTCGTAGGCTGATATTGGCTCAAACTTGTCATCGATATCGACCCCTGTTAAGTAATCGTTGATAAACTCCCTGACTTCCTGAAAAGATAGGTTATGCAAGATTTTTCCATTTTTGGCCAGAGATACTTGCCCTGTTTCTTCCGAAATGATCAATACAAGTGTTTCTGTTGCTTCAGACATGCCTATTGCTGCACGGTGTCTTAAGCCAAATTGAGCTGGTACATCTCTTTCCGTGACTGGCAATATACAGCGGGCGGCTTTCACTTTTCCATTATGGATAATTACGGCACCATCATGCAAAGGACTGTATTTGTTGAATATGGAAATCAACAGCCTTTTGGATACCAAGGCATCCAAAATATCACCACTTTCAGCATAAAACTTCAGTTCAGAATTACTTGATAAGACCATCAAAGCTCCTGTATTTGTACCTGAAAGACTCTTTGCGGCTTCGATAATTGGATTAATATTGAAAGCTTGAGTTTCTCTTTTTCGCCAAAAGAGGAGTTCTTGCAGTAGGTTTTCATTTGATAAAAAAGAAGATCTTCCAATGATTAAAAGGAATTTTCTGATTTCGGGAGCAAAGATTATGATAGCAGCAATAATACCAACCCCCATAAATTGTCCCAAGATGATAGATAGCAGCTCCATTCGAAGTGCACTTACCATCAGGTAAACCAAATAAATGGATAAAAACCCTAAAAAGATCTTGATGGCAACACTTCCCCTGAGCAGCTTATATACTTGGTAAATAAGGACACTCACCAAGGTGATATCGATCAGATTCACGATGGAAATGTCTAAAAATCCTATTTTGAAAAGTAGATTCAAGGGTAGAGTTGTTTGTATAGTGTTACAGTTTGTTTAGCTTCTTTCACGTCATGAACCCTAAGAAGGTTTGCACCTTGAGTCAATGCAAACATATTTAAGGCGGTGGTACCGTTTAGCGAATTTTCGGCCGTCAGCTGCAATTTTTTATATATCATTGACTTTCTAGAAATACCGGCTAAAATTGGTGCCTGAATTGTCTTAAAATAAGATAAATTTTTGAGAATCCAATAGTTTTGTTCCAAAGTTTTAGAAAAACCGAAACCTGGATCGATTATTACATCTTTTATGCCAGCTTTCAAGCATTTTTTGATTTTTCCTGAAAAATACATACTCATTTCAAGTAGAATATTTTCGTAACCCGTTTGTTGCTGCATAGTCTGGGGGTTTCCCTTCATATGCATGGCGATATACGGTACGGAAAGTTTGCCTACAGTTGGGATCATTTCCGGATCCAATTCACCGGCAGAGATATCGTTGACTATATCTGCTCCGGAATTTATGGCTCTTGAAGCCACCTCTGATCTGAAGGTGTCAATAGAAATTAAGCTGTCAGGGAAACTTGATCTTATCGTTTCAATTGCGGGAATGACCCTGTCCAATTCCTCTTGAACGCTGACTTCATCAGCCCCTGGTCTGCTACTGTAACCTCCTACATCCAAGATATCCGCTCCTTCCAGAAGCATCTTTTCAGACCTTTCAAGCAAATCTTCTTTGTTTTTGCTTATCCTGCTTTTATCAAAAAAGGAATCAGGAGTAACATTCAAAATTCCCATTATCAAGGGGACATCCAATAAAACAAGCTTTCCTCTGCAAGTGAGTGTTTTTTTTGGGGGAAATACTATATCTTCGAAATCCGAAGAATTATTGAAAAGATCAGACATTAAATCAACAAGCTTTGAAAACGCAAACGGTAAGCGAATATAATCAAGTTATCAACCTTTGTAAAGAACTTTTTAAGAAGAAAACAATTGATTACGGTACAGCCTGGAGAATCCTTAGAATTCCATCCATTACGGATCAGATTTTTATCAAGGCCCAAAGAATCCGTTCCATTCAGGAAAAAGGAAACCAAAAGGTAAATGACCCCATTGCAGATGAGTTTGTCGGCATTATCAATTATTGCCTCATTGCACTGATTCAGATTTCCTTAAAGGATGATGCGCGCATGGAATTAACTTATGATGAACTCGAACCATTGTATGACAAATGGGTCGGTGAAACAAGGGGATTACTTGAAAACAAGAATCACGACTATGGAGAAGCTTGGAGAGATATGAGAGTAGCCTCGATGACTGACATCGTTTTAATGAAATTGTACAGGGTCAAGCAAATCGAAGACAACCAAGGTAAAACGCTTGTCTCGGAAGGCATTGAAGCCAACTATCAGGATATGATCAATTATGCCGTTTTCTGCTTAATCAAATTAGAATACCATGTTTAGACAAACCTTACTATTTATTATTCGGCTTTTTGTCGGTGGTTTATTTATTTTCTCAGGACTGATTAAAGTCAATGATCCTGTTGGAACGGCTATCAAACTGGAGGAATATTTTGATGTGTTTTCCAATGATATCGCATCTTTCTTCTACTTGTTTAAAGATATAGCACTTCCCTTGGCAGTATTTCTGGTAGTAGCTGAGGTAGTATTGGGAGTGATGTTGATTCTGGGCGTCAGGCTAAGGCTTACGGTTTGGGCTTTGGGTCTTATGATTTTGTTCTTTACTTTCCTGACCTTTTATTCAGCCTATTTCAACAAAGTCACGGATTGTGGTTGCTTTGGAGATGCCATCAAGCTAACACCTTGGGAATCCTTTATCAAGGATATAATCTTGTTGGTATTGATTGGAGTCTTATTTTTCTATAGAAATTCGCTCTCCAATTCCGGGCCTGCATGGGCCAAATGGACGGTGAGAGTAAGTTTGGTGCTCTCTGTAGCTTTAGCGATTACTGCAATCAGAAATTTGCCATTCATTGATTTTAGGGCGTATAAAGAAGGTGTGAATATCCCGGAAGCCATGCAGCCATCTGCGCCTTTGCAGTATGAGTATGTGATGGAAAAAGATGGAGAAGAATTCATTTTTGATCAGTATCCTTCAGATGATTCTTATGAGTTTAAAGAAATGAAGCTGGTCAATGAAGATGCGCTTCCGAAGATTTCTGATTTTGCAGTCTGGAATGATGACGGTGATTATACAGATGAGATCCTAACAGGAAGGAAGGCAGTAATTTTGATTACCTCTATTTCCAAGATGAATAGAGCGTATTTGGAAAAATTAGATGAAGTCATGAGAGGCTTGGAAGGTACTCCAATCACACCTTTGGTAGTGGCTGCGTCTTCGCAAAATGAGATCGATACCTTGATTCAGGATAGAGCTTGGAATGTGACAGGCTATCAGGCTGATGCTACAGTCATCAAAACCATCATGAGATCCAATCCGGGACTGATGTTGCTTGATGAAGGGAAAGTATTGAGAAAGTATCATGTCAGGAATACTCCCAACTCGGGAGAAGTGATCGATGTCTACGCGCAATGAGAACTCCTTTGAAGATAGTTTTGGTCGGCATGCCCGGTTCAGGGAAATCCACATTTGGAAAAGCCTTGGCCATGCAATTGAACTTTGCATTCATTGATTTGGATGAAGCTATTGAAAAGGGCGAAAGCAAAACTATCCGGGAGATTTTTGAAGTGGAAGGGGAGGGGAGATTTCGGGAATTGGAGACTTTGTATTTGACAAAAGTAATAT
The DNA here is from genome assembly GCF_003003005.1 of Mongoliibacter ruber. Classification (GTDB taxonomy): domain Bacteria; phylum Bacteroidota; class Bacteroidia; order Cytophagales; family Cyclobacteriaceae; genus Mongoliibacter; species Mongoliibacter ruber. The sequence continues at coordinate 7,169 of NZ_PVTR01000005.1, read as the reverse complement.
CAGGAGTAGAAGGTTTTGTTCTTTCCACTGGTGGAGGCACTCCCTGTTTCAATGACAATATGGAATTGATCAATGAGCAAGCTGTCTCTGTGTACTTGGAAGTTTCCCATGAAGAACTCTTGAAAAGATTGGCAAAAGACCAAGCCAGCAAGCGTCCGATGTTTGCTGGTATGGATAGGGGAGAGATTATCTTAAAGTTGAAAAATTTATATGCTCAAAGAGAATATTTTTATAGAAGAGCAAAAATAAAGCTCAGCGGAGATGATATTTCCACTGAGCTTTTGATATCTGAATTGATGTCTTTTTTTAGAAATTAAAACCAACCGTCAACATGCCATTGGTAATGTTGTTCCTTATTTCAATGATTGGGCCTATCTCCTGTCCATTTTCCACAACAGAATAAGGGTTATACAATTGGTCAAAGCGCATAGACATCAACGCCATGTCTATGTAGAACTTTTCAAATCTTACACCTATTCCTCCTGAAAATTGCTGCGTACTCCTTCTAAAATTGCTACTTCTAAATGGATCGCCGTACAGTCCATATCCAGCTCTCAGTCTAAACATGTCAATTCTGTATTCACCTCCTATTCGGTAATTGATAGTTTGGCCATATAGCCTTCTGATTTCCTGATTATCGGCATTCGGATTAAAATCTCTAGAGTTTAACCTGGCACGGCTATAATTCAAATAGTCCACGTCTGCAGTGATAAAACCATTTTTCCCGATAAAGAAGGTTGCTCCACCAGACAAACGCAACGGTGTATTCAGGTTATATGTCCCCAGTACAATCGGAGTGCTGGATTCCTCTCTTCCAAGAACTATATCTTCTGGTTCGAAATAAAAGTTGTCAAACTGATTGATCATAGACGCCTCATATTCTTCATTGAATCTATACCAAGTTGGGGATTGGAAGTTGAAACCTAAGTTTACAACATCTATAGGTTTATAAATAACACCAAAATTGACATTTGCCCCAAATCCACTGATGTTCAGGAATTCCTCAATACTCGACACCATCAAAGGCTCGTTGAAAAATTCTTCTCCATAAGATTTTCTGGAAGTGTAATTGATTGATGTCAAACCTAATCCAGCACCTACAAAAAGCTTGTTGTAAAAGTTAGCTCCATAGGAGAGGGAAGTTTGTGTACTTCTACCCTCAGTAACTACAGATTCATCTTGAAAAGGGAAGCCAAGAACGAACGAGTCATATTGTGATGGGTTATTTATAGGGTTTCCATTCTCATCCTCAGATATTGGATTGATAAGGAAGGTATTATAAGCCAAGCCAGTGAGTCCAAAGTTTTCAATTTGAGATTCAGGTATTCCGTTGGCTTGTTGAATAAAAGCATCAATAATACTCGTCTGACCTTCAATGTCAGAAAAATATCCAAAGTTGGTGTTGAAATGATTGGTTCTATTGAAGCTGATACCAAATGTCCCGCCTCTAAAAGCTCCTGTTTCCAGAGGGCCTCTGGGATTGCTTATCACCAAACTTAGGTTTGGAAGGGCAAGATTGCCTGTTCTGTTTTCCTGAACCTGGCCTAGGTAGTTAGTTTCGGTTACCCATGAACCAAAAGATGGTGTGATACTGAACTCTGACCTCCGAAAGAATCCAAGTCCAGCCGGATTGGTATGAATATTTGAAATGTCTCCACCCAGTGACATCTGTGCGCCTCCAAGTCCGGTAATTCTTGCCGATCCTGTTGAATAGAATTGGCTAAATCTCAGTGCATCCTCAAAGTACCCACTTTGAGCCATAGACATTCCCATGGAAAGTAAATAAAAGGATGTCGCGAATAATAGCTTTTTGGTTGAAATCATATAAAATCAGAATAGTTGACTGAGTATATATTTCTCAAATAATATGCCTGCTTTGTTTTAAATAATGAGGTAAAAAAAAGGGGGGAATTAATTCCCCCTTCCTCCTCGTGATCCTCCGGAGCTCATTCCGCCTCCGCCACCACCTCGGCTACCGCCTCCGCTGCTAAATCCACCACCACTGCTTCTGCCCGCTGGTGCACTTCTCATAGCTGGAGAGCTTCCTCTGCTTGGTGAGCTCATCTGATTTCTTGATGGGCTCATGCTTCTAGATGGGGCCATTCTATTGTTATTATATGTACCAGAATTACCTCTGTTGTAAGAAGGGTTGGTACTTCTGGTTCCCATGTTGCTTCTATTTGTATTTGCCCTTGAAGGAGCTGTATAAGCACTTCTTGAATTTTGTCTATTGGCATTGTTGTTATAGACCGGTCTGGAATTGGTTACTCCTGTTCTTGAACTTGGTCTAGTCGCCGCAGCTGAGCCAGTGTTTCTCACACCAGGTCTAGCCGATGAATTGGCTATTCTGCTGTTTTGCCTCACATATTCATTCTGAGAAGTACCGAAGTCTCTATTGGCATTTCTACTGGTCGAAGGAGTTAAACCTGATCTTCCAGCTGTATTTCTTGATGATGATGTCGCTGCATCTCTCCTTGCAGCTCTTGTAGTGGAAGGATAGTTAGAAGAAGCCAATCCACTTGTTCCTACACCTGTTCCAGCGCCTCTACCTGGTCTAGCACCTCTTACTATTTGGCGACCAGCTTCTCCAGGATAACCCGGAGTGACAAAGATAGGAGGTCTCATACCCCAGCCCATGCCTGGACCCATCATGCCCCAGCCACCCATCATTGGATAGCCCATACCGAAGCCACCGCCCCAGCCAAAGCCCATGTTCATACCCCACATGGAGTTCATGCCCCACATAGAGTTCCAACCCATTCCCCAGCCGAAGCCAGGTCTCATCATGCCAAAACCAGGTCTCATGCCGAAACCCATTCCTGGACCCCAGAAAGGATCCCAAAACGGATCATAAAATCCGCCCATCATCCAAGGATTGCCCCAGCCCATGCCCATCATTGGAGCACCCCAGCCGAAACCTCCCATACCCATGCCGAAGCCTAGGTTAAGATTGAATCTGTTTTGGTTGAAACCTTGTCCTGGCAAACCAGCACCAGATCCATAAAAGTTGTTATATACGTTGATATTTGGATCTCCCTGCTGCTCTCCTTGACTTTCATCAAAATACACGGTTCCCTCTTCCTGGTCAGAAGTGGTAGACTGGTATCTGGCCAAGTACTCAGGATTTACATTTCTGGCAGAAAAGTTTTCCTGATCAAATTCATCAGATGAAATTGTACTCAGAGATTGAAAGTTTTGAGGATTGTTGTTTGAAACGGCATACTCAGTAGCGATTTGGGCATCAGATGACATGAAGTACAAATCATCTGTTTCGCCACCTCTCATGGCATTGTAGCTAGTGCTACAGGAAGCCAGAAGGAGGATTGCTCCAGTTCCAAGTGCGAGGATGTGATTGAGGTTTTTCATTTTGTTTGGTTTTACTAACTACTACTTTATACGAACCATATAAGAGAGGGTTATTAAATTTTACTTTATATTTGCCTCCCGCAGTATTGAGCGAAGATAACTAGATTTTTGAATTCAACAAAAAGACTATGAGCAAAGGATTACCAAAAAGAAGTGAAGACTACTCTTTATGGTACAATGAATTAGTTAAACGAGCAGATTTAGCTGAGAACTCGCCTGTAAGAGGCTGTATGGTGATCAAGCCCTACGGTTATTCTATTTGGGAAAAAATGCAAGCTGAACTTGACCGTATGTTTAAAGAGACGGGTCATCAAAATGCCTATTTCCCATTATTTATTCCCAAATCTTACCTTTCTAAGGAAGCCAGTCATGTAGAGGGTTTTGCTAAAGAATGTGCGGTAGTTACACATTACCGGTTGAAAAATTCTGAGGATGGAAAGGAAGTTATTGTAGACCCTGATGCAAAATTGGAAGAAGAACTGATTGTCAGGCCTACTTCTGAAACAGTTATATGGAGTACTTACAAAAACTGGATCCAGTCTTATAGAGACCTGCCATTGTTGGTCAACCAATGGGCCAATGTGGTCAGATGGGAAATGAGAACTAGGTTGTTTTTGAGGACTACTGAATTTTTGTGGCAAGAAGGACATACAGCTCATGCTACCAGAAATGAAGCCATGGATGAGGCTGTACAGATGATGAATGTCTATGCGCAGTTTGCTGAAGATTTCATGGCACTTCCTGTTGTGAAGGGTGTCAAAAGTGAAAACGAAAGATTTGCAGGAGCGGAAGACACTTTTTGTATAGAAGCCTTGATGCAGGATGGGAAAGCTTTGCAAGCCGGTACATCACATTTCCTGGGTCAAAATTTCGCCAAAGCCTTTGATGTAAAGTTTGCTACCAAAGAAGGTGGACTAGAATACGTTTGGGGAACATCATGGGGTGTGAGTACAAGATTGATGGGAGCTCTGATAATGGCACACTCAGATGATAATGGTCTTGTATTGCCTCCAAAATTGGCTCCTAATCAGGTAGTGATTGTACCTATATATAGGGGTGAGGAAGAATTGGATAAAATTTCTGCTAAAGCCAAAGAAATTATGGCAAAGCTGAGAGCAAAAGGAATATCTGTGCATTTTGACAACAGAGATACGCACAAGCCGGGATGGAAATTTGCTGAATATGAGCTTAAAGGTGTGCCTTTGAGGATCGCAATGGGTCCTAGAGATTTAGAAAACAATACTATTGAATTGGCAAGAAGGGACACATTGACCAAAGAAACGGTTGATCTATCTGCAATCGTCCTTGAAGACTATATTGCCTCTAAACTTGATGAAATCCAAAAAACCATTTACAATAAGGCACTTTCATTCAGGAAAGAAATGACCAGAGAAGTGAATACTTGGGAAGAGTTCCAAGAAATGCTTGACAAAGAAGGTGGATTCCTATCTGCCCATTGGGATGGTACAGGCGAAACTGAAGAGAAAATTAAAGAACTTACAAAAGCCACAATCCGATGTATTCCTATTGACCAAAAAGAGGAAGATGGCAAATGCATCTATTCGGGAAAACCTTCCAAAGGGCGGGTTTTATTTGCCAAGGCTTATTAAATATCAAAACCTCCAAATCTGGAGGTTTTTTTTATGCAATATTCTTTAACTGTTTTTTCTTAGATTTGACAATATCTTAACTTCAGACAAAGAAAATGACCTTATTTATATTAACATCTTTGATTTTGGTAGGAGTCATTTTATTGATGACCGAAATTATCTTTGTTCCCGGAACAACATTGATTGGTATTTTAGGCTTGCTTTTTTCAGCAGCCGGAGTGTATTACGGGTTTCTTTCTTACGGGACAGAAACTGGGTGGATTGTTCTCGCTGCAACATTGATAATTAATTTTGGCCTTCTCATCTATGGTTTCAAGTCAGGGGTCTGGACCAAATTTGCTTTGAAAGATGCAATCACTTCAAGATCATTTGATGACCGATTGATCGGGCTTGAAAAAGGTCAGGAAGGAAAAGCTGTTTCTGACATCAAACCAATCGGAAAGGCAGAGTTTGGAGATATTATTTATGAAGTAAAGTCCGATATTGGCTTCATTCGGGTAGGTTCAACAGTATTTATTACTAAATTGGAGGACAATAAAATCATCGTAAAAACTTAGTGTATGGAAATGACTAATTCGGCATTCATTTTATTTGCAGCTTTTGCCGGGCTGATTCTCCTTTTTATCTTTCTGTATTTTGTCCCGGTTAACCTCTGGATTACTGCAATATTCTCCAATGTTAAAGTAGGAATAGGTGAACTTATCGGTATGCGGATCAGAAAAGTACCACCAAGTATTATCGTTAATTCGCTAATTACATCCATTAAGGCTGGTTTGGATCTCACTACAAATGAGTTGGAAACACATTACTTGGCGGGTGGAAATGTCCCCAATGTTATAAGAGCATTGATTTCTGCGGACAAGGCCAATATTAAGCTGACTTTCAAGCAAGCGACGGCGATTGACCTTGCCGGTAGAGACGTGTTTGAAGCGGTACAAATTTCTGTAAATCCAAAAGTAATCAATACACCCAATGTGGCAGCTGTGGCAGCTGATGGTATTCAGTTGATTGCCAAAGCTAGGGTTACTGTAAGGGCAAACATTGCCCAATTGGTAGGTGGTGCAGGTGAAGATACTATTTTGGCCAGGGTAGGAGAAGGTATAGTCACATCGATCGGTTCGGCCCAAAACCATAAAAGTGTACTGGAAAATCCTGATAAAATTTCCAAACTGGTATTGGAAAGAGGATTGGATGCCGGTACAGCTTTTGAAATTCTTTCCATTGATATCGCAGATATTGATGTAGGAACCAACATCGGTGCAAAACTGCAAATTGATCAAGCTTCTGCCGATCTCAAAGTAGCGGAGGCTAAAGCTGAAGAAAGAAGAGCAATGGCTGTTGCTTTAGAGCAGGAAATGAAAGCCAAGGCAGTAGAAATGCGTGCGAAAGTAATTGAAGCGGAGGCTGAAGTTCCAAAGGCGATTTCGGAGGCTTTCAGATCAGGGAAACTTGGAGTGATGGATTACTATAGAATGGAAAATATCAAATCTGATACTGACATGAGGTCTTCCATTGCCGGTTCCGAACAAGGATCTTCCAGTTCGGCTGGAAGTAAAGGGAAGTCCGGAGGCAACAAATAAAGAATAGATTTTTAAAATTCAATTTAAAAGCCGCTGTATTTGATACGGCGGCTTTTTTGTGACATAAGGTTTCCGGATCTTATTTTCTACCTAGGACAGTAAGACTTTCTCGCGGCCAACAACGACTATCATAAGTAGTATACTGAAGTCCCAAAAGCTTTTAAATGCCATTTTTTGCCTTGTAAAAATGATACCATATTCCGGGTCAAAAGAGCATTGAACTTCAACAAGCAGGAATTTTATGTAAAACGGTAGGATACTTACCTTTATTCTGCTTATCGGCGAAATACCGGAATTCTGTGGCTGCATAGCATAGAATTATTCCTTTTATTTTTTTGAAAGTGCATTTTATTCAAAAAATTATCGAAGTAAAGATTAGTTGAGTAGATATGCGTAGCTGAGAAATCGCTGAGCCTTATTCATTGCTGTAATTTTGCATTCTGCCTAAATAGAAAATATTCAGGTTCGAAGGGAATAGAGGTTCAACAGAAGCGTGTTTTATGAAGAGATTTTACAGAATATTTTTGCTGGTTCTATTTGCCGGTTTTTTTGGTGAGATACAGTCCCAGCAGCTTCCCCAGTTCAGCCAGTACATATTCAACGGTCTTCACAT
>NZ_PVTR01000004.1:298116-399647 GCF_003003005.1 Mongoliibacter ruber | reverse complement strand
CCCTGGTCAGGTAGCGGGTACGTACTTCTATATTTTCAGAGGGACGGACAGGACAGGCAGGACACATGAGTTCAAAGGCTGGATCCAGGTGGTCAAGGAACAGGATTAAAGTGAAATGACGGATTGACCAATAATGGAAAGTAAAACTGCCGGGGGTGAAAACTCCCGGCAGTTTTTGTTTGGAATGTTTTAGGGATACATGATACCATTTTTTTGCCTTATAAAAATGACACCATACTCTTGGTCAAAATTGTATCCTTGATTATCGTACTAGGACACCCTTGTTAAAAACCGAGTTTTTCCCAATCTCTGTTCTTCTGACAGGATTATAGGTTTTCTGACAATATTGTTGATAGGAAAAATTAGATTTTAAGCTTACACTGAGGGAAACTAAACTGTATAATAGAAGGTCTTTAATAAGCTTTTGAATTCCTATCTTTAGCCTTGAATATGATGCCATCTCCCAGTCTAATCCACTATCAAAGTAAGAGAGTCAGATTTGGTTCTTAGCTTTAGCCATTCTTCAAATTTAATCAGTTCCTGTCTGTTTGGGAGCCGGCCAAACTTTGCATAAGCCATCAGGATGGTGTCTTGTCTATTTTCTGTGAGATTAGCGATGACAGCCCTATTCATAGAGAAATTTTCCAAGCTAGTGTGGTTTACCCTAGCCTCTTTTGCTATATCCATGACTTGCTTGTTGCTTTGTCCATATTCTTCCAGTTCTCTTTCAAGCAAAGCAATTCGCCTATCCTTATCCTGGATCTGAAGTTCGTTTCTTTCATACAAGTCCTTGAGGATATCAGACCTGAGGATGTTAAGGTCTGTTCCAGAGTCACCACTTTGTTTAATATTAAGATATGTCTTTTGTAAATTGAAAGCCTCTAATTTCCTCTGTAAAATGCCTATTTCCGCATCGGATACCCTTTCTCCAATCAAGCTGATATCAATGACTGCAGAATCTGAATCATAATTCAAATTGGAGGACAAGACCTGAGTATTCGGAAATTCTAGTTCGGTTGTGATAAATTGGTTTGCGGATTTTTCCCAGATGGTCCTTTTTACAATATTGTAAGCAAGATAGACACTAGGAACAATGGTTAGAATTGTGAAAACGGTGATGTAGGTTTTTACTGTTTTTTCCCGCTTACGATCCATAAATTCCTTTTGGGGGAATTTCATAAACCTTACAATAATATAAGTCGAAAGGCTGATGAAAACTGAATTGATGAAAAAGAGATAAAAAGCACCAAGGAAATAGTAAAGATTTCCAGTAGCCAAGCCATAGCCAGCAGTACATAAAGGAGGCATCAAAGCCGTGGCAATAGCCACACCTGGAATTGCGTTGCTTTTCTCTTTTCGTGATCCAGCAACTATTCCGGCAAGGCCTCCAAACAATGCAATCAAGACATCCCAAATGGTAGGTTCCGTCCTGGCTAATAGTTCGGATTGGGCATCATCGAGCGGAGTAAAAGAGAAATAGATTGTGCTAGTCAAGATTGATATCAAAACAGCGATACCTAAGTTTTTTAATGATTTTTGCAACAGCTCAAAGTCATTGATTCCTGCTGCTAACCCTATCCCCATGATAGGTCCCATGAGTGGAGAAATCAACATGGCGCCGATAATGACAGCGGTGGAATTCACATTCAAACCAACCGAAGCTACAAAAATTGCGAAGATCAAAATCCAAAGATTTGCACCTTTGAACTCGACATTTTTTTTGATGTAGTCGATGGTTTCAAGTTCATCTTCTTTACCTTCATGCAAGTCAAACCTGTCCTTGAAGAAGAGTAGAGTTTGTAAAATTCTTCTTCTAATGTCTAAAGCTTTTTTGTTTGCTTCCATATATTCTGATGCTTCGAATTAAGTGGCAATCTAATTAAATCCTTAATATTAGAAATGGTAAAAATTACTTTTAGTGTGGACTTTTTTATAATTCCATTGTGGAATCTGTGATCCAAATTGAGGTCAATAGGCTATGCCAAAAGCCTAAATCTTTTCGCGATTTGATTGACATCGTATTGCTATTGATGGGTAATTAAAGCGATAATTGCTTTTTAATTATCAAATTTTTTCCTTAAATAAGTATAATATTGGTAGCGATAAAATGCTTAATTTAATTTGAGTTTACTATTGTTAAATAGTTGATTTAAAGATTTATATAGATGTTTTAGTCGGGGCTTATATAGGGGTGACTAAATAAATTAGATAAGACTAAAAAATGAAATCAAGTAAGATTTATCCTCTGTCCCTATCAATTGTTTTTATATTTGTATCAGATCAAAAATTCAAGCTTGCATGAAATTTGAATGTTTATGATCTAATGTTGGTAAATTTTCGTTTTTAAAATTCGATTTGGTTCAAACAACTAGCTTATGATTAATAGAATTATTTTCGTAGATGATGATACCATACAGCATATGATTAACAAGAAAAACCTGATGAGGTTGAAGCCGGAGTTGGAGCTTTTCTTTTTTGAAAATCCATATAAAGCTTTGGAATGGTTGGAATCAAATCAAGCGGATATGCTGATATTGGATGTAAATATGCCAGAGATGAGAGGTTGGGATTTTTTGGATTTGATGAATGCCAAAGGAATAAAGATGGAGGTAAAAATGTTAACCTCTTCGATGGATCCTGAGGATATTCAGACAAGTATGAATTATGACATGGTTTCAGGTTTTCTGATCAAACCTTTGAAAAATGAAATCATGGCGGAAATACTAGAAATTGAAAACTAATTGTATTTGAAAAGTTTTATATGTCTTTAACAAGTAATGATAACAAACCTGTAATCAGCAAAAAAATAGACCGGTTTTTCATAGGTCTTGCCAGTGCATTTACCTTTGTCAAACGTTTTTTTCAGGAGGTTTTTAAACCTCCTTTTGAGTTCAGGGAAATCATGCGGCAATGTTATGAAATAGGGTACAGGTCACTTCCATTAATATCTCTTACAGGTTTTATTGTAGGGATAGTATTTACAAACCAATCCAGACCATCTCTCTCGGAATTTGGTGCTACAAGTTGGCTTCCTGCCTTGATATCCATAGCGGTTGTTAGGGCAATGGGGCCATTGGTGACAGCATTGATTGCAGCGGGAAAGGTTGGATCTGGAATAGGTGCTGAAATAGCATCCATGAAGGTGACAGAGCAGATAGATGCAATGGAAGTTTCGGCAATCAATCCATTCAAGTTTTTGGTCGTCACACGTACGGTAGCCACCACTTTGATGATACCTGTGTTGGTGATGTATACTGATTTTGTGGCTTTGATAGGGTCCTTTCTTAGTGTAAATTCAAAAGAACTGGTCAGCTTGTCCACATTCTTTGTGCAGGTATTTGAGGCCATATCCTTTTTAGATGTGTTTTCATCCATCATCAAGTCACTGGTCTTTGGATTTACGATCGGAATAGTAGGTTGCTATAAAGGCTATAACTCATCTAAAGGAACAGAGGGAGTAGGAAAAGCTGCCAATGCATCTGTTGTAATGGCGATGTTTTTAATCTTCATAGAGGAATTGTTAGGTCTTCAAATCGTAAACGCCATTCGAAATGCTTAAAGAAGAAAGAGAATTGGTGGTAAAAATGAGAGGCCTGAAAAAGTCTTTCGACGAGAATCATGTACTGACGGGTGTGGACCTGGACTTGTATAAAGGTGAAAATCTTGTGGTCTTGGGAAAGTCCGGAAGTGGAAAGTCTGTCTTGATTAAGATAATGGTGGGGCTTTTACAGCAAGATGAGGGAACTATCGAAATTCTAGGGAAAAATACAGCAGGACTTTCGCTGAAAGAATTGAATAAACTCAGGTTAAAAGTTGGTTTTTCATTCCAACATTCAGCTTTATATGATAGTATGACAGTCAAGGAAAACCTTGTGTTTCCTTTGACCCGAAATGTAAAAGGTCTTACCAGGAAAGAAATTGACAAAAAAGTAGATGAGTTGTTAGATGCGGTTGGATTACCTCAGTCGGTCAATCAAATGCCTTCCGAATTGTCTGGTGGTCAGAAAAAGAGAATCGGTGTGGCACGTACCTTGATTTTGAATCCCGAAATCATGTTGTACGATGAGCCTACAGCCGGACTTGATCCCATCACTTGCGTAGAGATCAACAACCTTATTGTACAGGTCAAAGAGCAATTCAACACTTCATCTATTGTTATTACACACGATTTGACCTGCGCAAAAACTACAGGGGACAGAATGGCCGTATTATTGGATGGGCAATTTAAAGCTGTGGGTCCGTTTGACGAGGTTTTTACCAATGCGATTGACCAAAGAGTGAAATCATTTTACGACTATAACTTCATTAAGTAATGAGAAACGATAATAAAAAATCAGTCATTGTAGGCATATTCGTACTGATAGGAATAGCCATTTTGGTTGCCGGAATTATGACTATGGGCGGGCAACAGAAAAAATTTGTTAAAAGTATATCTTTAAATGCTGTCTTTGATGACGTGGCAGGATTGCAGGTTGGTAACAATGTGTGGTTCTCCGGTGTGAAAATCGGTACCGTAAGAAGGGTTAATTTTTATGGAGATTCTCAAGTAGAAATCATCATGAATGTAGAAGAAAAAGTAAGGGAGTTTATCCGTAAAGACTCTAAAGCTACCATAGGTTCCGATGGTCTGATAGGTAACAAAATTATCGTGATCTATGGCGGAACCACTCAAGCCCCATCTGTTGAAAATGGTGATAGGTTACAAGCCGAGATGCCTTTGGATACTGACAGGATGATGGAAACACTTCAGGAGAACAACCTTAACCTTGTCACCATTACTGAAAACCTTAAAGTTTTAACTTCTAAAATAGCTGAAGGACAGGGTATAGTCGGGACAGTAATGACAGATAGCCTTTTGGGAGAAAACTTCAAAAATACGCTTAAGAATCTTGAAATAGCCTCTGTCAATAGCAACAAGATGATTGCTGAGATGAATAAGTTTGCACAAAACCTGAATCAGGAAGGCAATCTATTCAACGACCTTGCTAAAGACAAAGAACTTTACAAGACCCTTCAAGAATCTGTCAATGAACTTCAGGCCACAGCCACGAACGCCAATAAGATGACAAGTGACCTGTCCAAGGTTACCGAAAAACTCAATGAACAGGATAATACTTTGGGCATGATGCTCAATGATCCGGAATTCGCAGATAGATTGAAGCAAACCTTAATTTATGCGGACAGCTCAGCAATGAATCTTAACAAAGGTTTGGAAGCACTTGAGTACACTTGGCCCTTCAGAAGAGGGTTTAAAAGAATGGAAAGAGCCAATGAAGACAATTGATTTGCATCACATTCGATAAACAAAAAAACCGGTTAATTCCGGTTTTTTTGTTTATGCTTTTTTGATCTTTTCCTTAGCTTCCAATTTATCACTTAGCGTAGCCTTCAAGCCTTCATTTTTATTGACTGGATTGAGGGTGAAATGTCCGCTGATGGGGAAATGATCTGATCCGATGTTAGGGTGTAATCTCAAGCTTTTCAATGTGAAGTGTTTGCTCACAAAAATATGATCCAATGGCCAGCGCATAAAGAAATACTTTGCGTGGAAGGTGCTGAACATACCTCTTCCCCTTCGCGGGTCAAGCATACCACTGACCTTCAGGAATAATTCGCTAGTATGAGACCAACCGACATCATTCAAATCACCAAGGACAAGCACAGGCTTATGCAACTTCTTTACTTTTTTACCCACCATTAGGATCTCTGCATCTCTTTCAGTACTCTTTGTGTTTTCGCTCGGTACAGGTGGTGTTGGGTGCAAGGCGTATATCGTCATCTCACCTAGCTTAGGATCATCCAATGTCACTTCTATTGAAGGAACATCCTCTTCGATCAAGTAGCGTACATACTCTTCAGAGATTTTTATTTTTGAATAAAAGAGCATGCCATAGGTGTTGTCTTTTGGGATTTCGATAAAAAAGGGATAGCCCTTTTTGAAATCTGTCATCTGATCTGCCCATTCCTGATCTGTTTCTACCAAAAGGAATAAATCCGGTTTTTCCTTTTTAAGTAAGTCGATGACTTTTTGATATTGCTGATTCTCTTGATAGACATTGATGACCATTACAGAAAAGTTATATCCAGTATCCCCGGTGCTGTCTTTTATCATTTTCTTGGCAAAAGGAGTGAAAGGAAAAACTTGGTAGGCAAGAAAAAGTACACTTATAATCAAGCCACTAAAGGCCGCGATATGAAGTGGGTTATTTTCAACCCCAAAGACCAACCACAGAATCAAAATCATAAGGGAAAGAGTGATTTTTTGAAATCTTGGATAATCAAACACACGGAAGGTCCAATAATCTTTTTTGATGACCGGGATAAAGGTGGCCAAAATCAAAATTGCGCTTAAAATTAAAAGTACTGTTTTCATAGTTCGAGTTTCCCTGATTTCAAAAAAAATGCTTTTCAAAACCGTAATGGGCAGAATTTAAGTAAATTGAGAATTAATCTGCTGGAATTCCAGTTAATAATACAAATCATCTTTTTAATAAAAACCAATTCTTATGAAAATTCATCCACATGACACCAAACAACAATTAGATTCAAGTGCCGGAAAACTTACCTACTGGAGTTTGAATGCTCTTCAGGATGCCGGTTATGATATTGAATCCCTTCCTTTTTCAATTCGGATATTGCTGGAAAATGCCCTGAGGAATTTTGACGATTTTGGTATTACCAAAGAACATATAGAAACCTTGGCTACATGGTCACCTGAGCCTTCGGATAAAGATATTCCGTTCAAACCAGCTAGGGTATTGATGCAGGATTTCACAGGCGTTCCTGCAGTAGTTGATATCGCATCGCTAAGGGCAGAGGCAGTTAGAAAGGGCAAAAATCCAGATAAGATCAACCCTTTGATTCCCGTAGATTTAGTTATTGACCATTCAGTTCAGGTTGACTTTTTTGGAACCAATTATTCTTTTCAAAAAAATGTAGAAGTTGAATACGAAAGAAACGGCGAACGTTATCAGTTTTTGAAATGGGCACAGAAAGCATTTGATAACTTTTCTGTGGTACCTCCCGGGATGGGGATCTGTCATCAGGTAAACTTAGAATATTTGGCTCAAGGAGTAATTTCCCGAGATGGGAATGTTTTTCCGGACACTTTGGTAGGTACCGATTCACATACTCCCATGGTAAATGGAATAGGTGTAGTGGCTTGGGGAGTCGGCGGGATTGAAGCTGAAGCTGCGATTTTGGGTCAACCAATTTATTTTATAATGCCTGAAGTGGTAGGCTTGAAACTCACAGGGAAACTTTCCTTGGGTATTACTGCTACTGATATGGTGTTGACGATCACGGAGCTGTTGAGAAAACATGGTGTCGTCGGTAAATTTGTAGAGGTTTTTGGTTCAGGTCTTGATAATCTTTCAGTACCGGATAGAGCTACCATTTCTAACATGTCACCTGAATTTGGTTGTACGGTTACTTATTTTCCTATCGATGACAGAACTTTGGATTATATGGGTAAAACCAACAGAAGTGCAGAACAGATTGATCTGGTGAAAAGGTACTGTCAGTCAAACCTCCTTTGGAGAGAAAATGAAGACAAAATCAAATACAGTTCACTTTTGGAGCTAGACCTTAGCAGTGTAGAGCCAACTGTATCAGGTCCTAAAAGACCCCAAGACAAGATTTTGCTTAAGGAATTTAAGAGCAAGTTTGGTGAATTGTTAGAGAAAGTACATGGGAGAGAATATATTCCAATTGACAAAAGAGATGTAGGTCGTTGGCATGGAGAAGGAGGAAGCCAACCTGGAGAAAACAGGGGTGGCAACCCTGATGGAGTTGAGTATGAGACAAAAGTGAAAAATGGTCTTAAAACAGTTGTGGTGAAGCTACACAATGAGAAGTTTGCCCTTCATGATGGTTCTATCGTCATTGCTGCAATCACTTCCTGTACCAATACCTCCAATCCATCAGTAATGTTGGGTGCGGGCTTGGTGGCCAAAAAAGCAAGACAGAGAGGTTTGGATGTCAAGCCATGGGTAAAAACATCCCTTGCTCCCGGCTCTAAAGTGGTAACCGACTATCTCGAGAAATCGGGTCTTCTGGATGATCTTGAAGCATTACGCTTTCATGTTGTAGGATATGGCTGTACCTCATGCATAGGTAACTCAGGCCCCCTTCCTAGACATATAGCGAGTGCTGTAGAGGACAATGACCTGGTGGTAAGTTCTGTTCTTTCGGGAAATAGAAACTTCGAAGCTCGGGTTCATCCTCAAGTAAAGATGAATTACCTCATGTCTCCAATGCTTGTAGTGGCATATGCATTGGCTGGGAGGGTAGATATAGATTTGCTCAACGAGCCAATCGGACATGATCCTAATTTGGAACCGGTTTATCTGAAAGATATTTGGCCTTCAAATGATGAAATCAGTGATGTGATGAGTCAGGTGCTAACTCCAAAAGATTATGCCAACAGTTATGGAGAGATTTTCGAAGGAAACGAGATGTGGAAGAAACTGGAAGCTCCGAAAGACAAGATTTATCAATGGTCATCAGAAAGTACCTATATCAAAGAAGCACCTTTCTTTGAGGGGATTTCTGAGGAAGTAGCAGAACCTAAGGATATCAATGCAGGCAGAGTACTCCTGAAGTTAGGTGACTCTATCACCACAGATCATATTTCTCCGGCCGGATCATTTGCTGAATCCAGTCCTGCAGGTCAGTATTTGGTTGGAAGAGGAGTGGAGCGGAAGGATTTCAACTCTTATGGATCAAGAAGGGGAAATGATGAGGTAATGGTCAGAGGTACCTTTGCCAATGTAAGGATCAAAAATCAACTGGCAGAAAGAGAAGGAGGTTATACAGTTCATATTCCTAGCGGTGAAGAAATGAGCGTCTTTGAAGCTTCCGAAAAATATAGACAAGGAAGCACACCCTTGTTGGTATTGGCGGGTAAAGAATATGGAAGTGGCTCTTCAAGAGATTGGGCGGCCAAGGGTACTAATCTATTAGGAATCAAAGCGGTGATCGCTGAGAGTTATGAAAGGATTCACAGGAGCAATCTAGTGGGAATGGGTGTCTTGCCCTTACAGTATAAAGCGGGGGAAACGGCTGAAAGTCTTGGATTAAGCGGGAAAGAAGCATTTACCATCACTGGGATTTCAAATGGACTTTCACCATTGAAGCAACTTCACGTCGTGGCAGACAGAGAAGATGGTACCACCCTAGAGTTTAAGGTGCTATGCAGGCTTGATTCAGCTATTGAAGTGGAATATTACAAAAATGGAGGTATCCTGCATTATGTGCTTAGAGATTTCTTGAAAAAATAGGCATCAGAACGCTTGATAAATAAAAAGGCCGGGTTTTTTTCCGGTCTTTTTTTATTTAATCTATATTGATATTTCACTTTTTAATAGGCTTTAAAAAATTCTCCATATTGAGTATTGCGCTTAAGTTGACAATTTGTTATCTTACCTTAAGTTTTCATTATCAGGGTTTTCTTCAAATTTTTGATTTTACTTTTATGGAAGTACAAAGAAGACATTGCCTTTATTGTGGATCAGTAATTCATGGAAGGTCTGACAAAAAATTTTGTAATGACAATTGCAGGAGCAGTCATAACAATCAGAACAAGGAAGAAGATGGTAACCAAGTCAAAACAATCAATTTTATATTGAGGTCAAACAGGAAGATTTTGATGCTTGTCTTGAAGGATGGAGTAGAGACAGTAAAAGTACCTAAGGAGCGCCTGTCCCAACTTGGATTCAATTTTAAGTACCATACCCATCATTTTCCCCATTCTCCATCCAAAAATTTCTGGTTTTGTTTTGATTATGGATTTCTTGATTTTTGGGATGGATGGGTATTGGTGGTAAGAGATATGGGAGAAAGCTATCTTCAAAACTTAAACTCGAAAGTGAAGGGGCTTTGATATCTAATCGTCCTGTAATGCGTATACCCATTTGTTATATTTTATAAAAATGGAAACCGACACTTATTTAAAGGATGACATGTACGAGGAGTTGGCCTTTACAGAAATGTCCGCATGGCTTGCAAAAAATCATCAACGACCTTCCTTAATCAACCTAATTACAAAGGGTACCCAAAAAACCATAAATCAGATCATTCCGGAGAAGGTACATCAAGCCATCACGTTTGCTATTGAAAATATGATAAAGGGAGTTCTTTTTGGAACAAAATATATTACTCCTAAACCTCTGGAAGGCATTTCCCTGCAGTCTAGGGAATTGAAAGTCAGAAAAATCATCAAGTTTTATAAAAACACAGCTTCCGCTGAAGGAGCTATTACAGGGGCAGGAGGGATTTTAATGGGGATTGCAGATTTCCCTGCGTTTTTGACCATTAAGATGAAAATGCTCTTTGAGATATCTGCAGCTTATGGCAAAGATGTTAAAAATTTCAGAGAAAGACTCTTTATGTTATATGTTTTCAAACTCGCTTTTTCCAGTCAGGAATCCCGCAATGATACCATAAAAATTATTGAAGACTGGGATCAGGAAATTGTAAACATCCCCCAATCTGTAGAGGACTTTGATTGGCGGGCTTTTCAGTTGGAATACAGGGATTATATGGATTTGGCTAAGTTGGCCCAATTGATCCCCATCATCGGTGCAGGAGTGGGTGCAGTAGCCAATTATCAATTGAGTGGGAAGTTAGGAGATACTGCTTTGCAAAGTTATCGCGTCAGGCATTTTAGATGGGATTTATAAAGCTGACAATTGCATAATGATACCCGAAATTTTGTAATGAAAGCTAAGTAGTTTATTTGAATACTAATTCATACTAGAGTCTGTCTGATACCTGCCGACCTTAGGCAGTTTTTACTAAAACGATCAATGAGATTGTTGCCAGAGAAGTCTAAAGGCATAAAAAGAGGGAAGCGATGCTAGCAACACTTCCCTCTAAAAAAACCGTGACTAAAAAATGGAATAAGATGTAATAAAGATAAGCAAAGCCCAAAAACCTTGAAATACCCTGTAGAGGGTATTTTTTTAGGTTTTCGAATCAAAAAATTCAATTTTTAAAGAGAATAATTCTTTTTTTATTTTCAACCGCATTTTCCCAATCTAATCAGTGAAAAAAAACATTAAAACACGGACTAATCAGGTATTCCCATCCGACCTGAAAAAGAGCGTCTGATTCAAAAAGGAGAAACAAGATTCAGCCCTTATATTTTCCATCCTTACCAACATGGTGACTTTTGCAAAAAAATCAATCAAGTAAAAAACATACTTTATACTTTTGATTTCAATTAAAACCCACCATAGCCATTATGAAAAAAGCCATTTTATTGGTTTTTACACTCGTCACCTTTATTGCCTCAGTAAGTGCCCAGCGAAAGATCAATTCTGATTATAGGTTACACATCAAAGAAATCTCAGATCCCGTTATTATCGATGGCATAATTGACGAAAAGACTTGGGCAGACGCTGAAATTGCCACCGATTTTTTTATGATCATCCCCATGGACACATCCTATTCTAATGTTCGCACGGATGTCAGAATGGCCTACGATGACAAACATTTATATCTTCTGGTTGAAAATTTCCATGCCGTCGATGGACCATACATGGTTGAGTCGCTGCGCAGGGATTTTTCTTTCGGGAAAAACGACAACTTCTTATTGTTTTTAGATCCCTTCGATGATCAGTTGAATGGGTTCTCATTTGGTGCCAATGCTGCAGGTGCGCAGTGGGATGGTATCATGTTTAATGGAGGGCAGATTGACTTGAGTTGGGACAATAAGTGGGTTTCAAAAGTCCAAAATTACGATGATAAATGGGTGTTTGAGGCTGCCATTCCTTTTAAATCAATTCGCTACAAAGACGGCATCACAGAGTGGGGTATCAACTTTAGCCGGATGGATTTGAAAACTACCGAAAAATCAGGTTGGGCTCCTGTTCCTCGTCAGTTCCCATCGGCCTCTTTAGCCTACACAGGAGTTTTGGTATGGGACAATCCACCACCTTCACCTGGTCCAAATGTATCAGTGATACCTTATGCCTTAGGAGGAATGAACAGGAATATCCAAGAAGGTCAGTCCGCTGATTACAGAAACTCCTTTGGAATGGATGCCAAAATCGGATTAAGTTCTTCACTAAACCTGGACTTGACTGTCAATCCCGATTTTTCTCAGGTAGAAGTAGACAGACAAGTCACCAACTTGGAGCGCTTTGAATTGTTCTTTCCTGAAAGAAGACAATTCTTTCTCGAAAACGGTGACATTTTCGGGAATTTCGGGTATGAAACAGTCCGCCCATTCTTTTCCCGAAGGGTAGGCTTGGATGCTCCGATCATTGGAGGGGCAAGGCTGAGTGGTAGGGTCAATAAAGACTGGAGGGTAGGGGCGATGAGTATGCAGACTGCCGCAGTGCCCGAAAATAACCTTGGAGGTCAGAATTATTCGGTTATTTCACTGCAAAGGAGGGTTTTTTCCAGATCAAATATAGGAGCCATCATTGTGAACAGGCAATCAGCAGCATTTGACCCCGGTCTTGGTGAGGACAGGAGATTCAGTGAATACAACCGGAACTTAGGATTGGAGTTTAATTATGCTTCTTCGAATAACCTTTGGACAGGAAAAGCATTTGTATTGAATTCCTTTAGCCCCATTCAGGGTCGAGGTGTTGCTTATGCTTCCAACCTTCGATATGCTTCGGGAAACCTGACTTGGAACTGGAGGCATGAATATGTGTCCGAGAACTACACAGCAGAGGTGGGGTTTGTGCCCCGAACAGGATTTTACAAAGCCAGTCCTAGTGTTGGCTACCTCTTTTTCCCAAAGAGTAAACATATTCTAAGTCATGGGCCTGAATTGAATGTCAACCTTTTTTACAATACCAATTGGCAACTCACCGATAATGAGTCTTTCATGGTCTACCGGGTACGTTTTAGGAGTCAGAGTAATCTATTTGTATGGGGAGCGTATGACTATATTCAATTACAAAGACCATTTGATCCTACCAATTTTTCCGGACAGCAATTAGAAGCGGGAACGGATCATCAATGGTACTCCTTGGGTGGAGAATTCACCTCTAAACCTCAGAGTATATTCACTTATGCAGTATCAGGAAGGGTGGGAGGTTATTTTGCAGACGGTGACAGGTACAACGTGGCCGGAGAGATGGGGTACAGGTTTCAGCCTTACTTCAGCCTTACGATGAGCGCCAACTACAATGAGATTCACTTGCCGGAACCTTGGTCAGTGACTTCTTTTTGGTTGGTGGGACCTAGGATGGATTTGACCTTGACCAATAAGTTTTTCATCACCACCTTTGTGCAATACAATGAACAAATTGAGAATATCAATCTCAATGCCCGCTTGCAGTGGCGATTTGCACCCGCTTCAGATATCTTCCTGGTAGTGACTGACAATTACCTGCCTGCCCCATTTTATGCCAAAGATCGTTCAGTGGCATTGAAATTCACCTATTGGTGGAATTTGTAAGGGAGAATGCGAAGGATTGATTAGCTTTGAGTATGGAAAATCATCAAGAAAAACAGCCTAACAATCCCCTACATGGAGTGCGTCTGATTGATATTTTGGAGCATTTGGTAAACAAATATGGATGGGAAGAACTTGGCGAAAGGATCAGTATCCGTTGCTTTACCCATGAGCCTTCGATCAATTCTAGTTTGAAGTTTTTGCGTAAGACCGATTGGGCAAGAAAAAAAGTGGAGGAGCTCTACCTTAAGTCCTTGAAAAGGAGGTAAAGCAGAAAGTGATGAAAACCAATGTGTTAGGTTTTATTTTTTTTCTGAAAATAGTTTAAAAAATCAAAATGCTTGAAATGAAGTACCATTTACAGTTTTTAAAATTCAAAATGCATTTTTTTTAACTCGCTCATTTTCAGCAGTTCTTATAGGTTGATTTCAAGTAATAAATAATTTTTTTATTGATTTTTTTGTATCATCTTAGCCCTTGGAAATAAAAGATTGAGTCTATGTCTTTTACGGACGATCACCCAATAAAATTTAATCCACTATGAAAAACACAACAAAATTGATCTTTGCCAACATGTTTGCATTGGTAGCGGTCATTACGATTTTCTCAATTAGCAAAGCGCTTGGTATTGAAATGGGATTAGGTTCCCAAGCATTGGTTCCAGCAATTTTATTGTTGGCAGTTCCTCAAATGGGATTTATTTACCTATACTTCAAGTCCCTGACAGAAGAGAAAAAGGCATTGGCCTCTCTTAAGTAGTATTTAATCACCCTGATTACATAATGAAAAAACCCGTTTCAGCCTCCGCTGCAGACGGGTTTTGTTGTTTACACCTTTCAACTTCAATCTTTTATTTTGATAGATTTACTGGGGAACAATTCCGGCAGACCACTTTTGTACTGCACTATATCAAAGCCGTTGCTGGTCGGAACAATAGCTTGAGAAGGGGCTAGGCTTTGAATACCATTTTGGGTGGGGTGCACCATTAAGGTGCCAAAAGGATCGGACTTAATGGTTTTGCTCGGACTGATATCAGGGATACCATTTGATGTTTCGAATACGTCAAATCCTCCATAGTGATTTGGTTTGATCACTTGCGCAGGAGTAATTTCAGGTATGCCATTATTGGTATTAAACACCTGTTTGACACCATTCTGTGGATTTGTTTTGATAACCTGAGAAGGGAATATTTCCTGAATACCATAATTGTTGTGGCTATAGACATTCTGCGTGTTAGGAGCTACATTCTTGATGGTTTGATTTGGGAAAATCGAAGTGATACCATTTTGGGTATTAAAAGTCTGGACAGTTTGGGCAGAAAGCAAGCCAAAAATCACAGAAAAGCACAAGGTTAATACTTGGGTTTTCACCTGGTTTCTAATTGATTTTTTATGGTCAGATGGAATCTCACATATTGAAATCATTGTGCGGAGGAAAGCTATCATACTATTCGATTTCATGGCGATGATCGTTTGGTTGTACTATAATATAAGTAAAAAACAGGAGAAGGTTTTGTTTTTATGGGGATATTAGAAGAAAATGTGTAATCTTGAAATTCTACAAATAGACAAATGCCCCAGAAAACCCCATTGACAGGCTTTTTGTTTTTTGATCTTGGTTTGGTGATGTAAGGCGAATTATAAATCATGAATTGAACCTCAAAAACCGTGTTATGTAAGGATAAACTACCATGGGAAAATTTGCATGCTATTTTTGGACAATGTTCTTTCTTGGTTTTGCTGTCCCTGTAAATGCTCAGAAAGTGACCAAAGACAAACATGTTATTTATGTGAGCAGTATCAGCTGGCATACTGGCATTGTCATTTCAGCTTCCAGTTTACCGGGTAGTATATGGAGAGAAGGAGACGGATTTAGCGATGTTCCGTACCTGGAAATCGGCTTAGGTGAGGCAGATTTTTATCCCGATCCTAAATTCAATCTTTGTTATTGAACAAGGCTGAGGATTTTGGAGAGCTTGTTGTGGATAAAACTCTATAAATTGGTCCAAGGTGGAGTACGAGAAAGTTTCGGAGCTCGTGAGGATTTGAAATTAAAAATTCAGGAAATCAAGTATTTAAAGAATTCTGGAGATTTTTTGAGGTAAGTAGGTTTGCAAAATCAAAGTTAAAGACTACATTTGCAATCCGTAAAGCGAACGAGTTTTACGCAAATAATAAAGAAGTGGCAAAGTGGTCTCCCAATATCTATCGGGGGCGGTGGTCATGAAAAGAAGTCAAATTAAATACAAGTAGACCTAGAGGAGTGGCAGAGTGGTCGAATGCGGCGGTCTTGAAAACCGTTGTACCGCAAGGTACCGGGGGTTCGAATCCCTCCTCCTCTGCAACTAAATAGCCTAGCGAAAGCTAGGCTATTTTCGTTTCTAGTTGCAGGGAGCGGCGCTGTATGCTGGTCTTCAGCTAAAAATTTCCACTGGACATTTTTTTTCACGCTTCGTTCTCTCCTCCTCTGCATAATTGAAGCTTAACGCAACGTGTTGGACTTTTTTTATTTAAGTTCCTCTGCAATCCGGAGCATACTCCTGCCAGAATATCTTTATAGTAAATCTCCGCTTGTCTCATCGTTCAAAGTTTTACTGTTTACCGGGGCCAGCTCGTGACCAAACATCTTGAGTACCAGGTTGACCTTATCCAAGTTGAGATTGGTCTTTCCTTGTTCTATCTTTCTGATCACTGTCAAGGCTACTCCAGAACGTTCTGCAAACTCCTCCTGGGTCATTCCTGTTTCCTTTCTTCGTTCCTTTACAAAGGCTGCAAGTTTTTTCATTATATGTAGTTAGATATAATTTAGAACAAATATATACGATTATATGTGAAAGAGTATAATTTATGCCATATAATTATTTTTATATGCTTTTAGATATAAAAATATGAGATGTTGAAAGAGTTGAACGAGGGTAATATTTACACTTGAACTCAGAAGGAGGCTAAAAATTGAAGAAAATTACCATCGTTTCATCTTCCCAATAGATTCCTGGTGATAGAAGTGGTAGAAGATTATATCTTGTATATCTGTCCGTTTCTAGAAAGCAGAGGAGACCCCTTTTTCAGTCATTGAGGGAAAGTTGCTTGAATTGTATTAGCCTCAAGAACACCCATTCAAAGCAGTGGTCGGATCTGAAGTGAATCATCAAATGAAGAATAACTAAGCCCGACACTTAGAGTTTATCATTGTCCTTTTTTTCCAATAGAAAACCCAAATACACTGATAGGAACAAATGCACAAAAAGTAAAACCCACAGCTTCACACAAACTTTCACACCCTTTTTTTCAACTCTTTCACTAATGTTTTAATATTTAGTCTTTTGGGAATTTTTAGGCTAAGTTAAATACTTTCAAAGTCACAGGGAATAGCACTTATAAAGCTTAAGAATTCAAAGGGAAACATAACTTATATTCTACTGTTTTTCATTTGTTAAATCTATAATAAAGCATGAACGCCAGTATCAATTAATTTTAGTTAGGACAGGGTGAAACTTTATTTTCAAAGGACTATATTTTTGATAAATCTTGGTATTAGTTTTGTCATTATAAGAATGAGTTCTTCACCGTAAAATGGCATTACTTTTAAGACAATTGTTTGGGTTTTCCATGGGGCTATATTTTATAGTCCTTGCATTGATTTTTCCCATCATTCACCAACCAATAGATTTTTCAGGTGCTGAAAGTAAAAATACCATTTCCGCTGTTTCTTTTTGGGAAAATTTTGATGTCGATAATGCAGTTATCAGTGCAGACCTGACATCAGCACCTTCCCAGAAAGAGTATTCAGGTGAAAACCCCTACTTTGATACTTATATTGCACATGCTTACTGCTTGGCATCATTTATCAAATGCCGGATAGAAATTACCGCGCGTGTCTTTGTGGCTTTTGGCATCAAGGAACTCAAATTTCCAAGTCATTATTTTTGGTAGAATATGAATCCCTCTTTCTGTGAGGGTGATTTTTAAAGTCAGAAACACGTATTCTGACTGCCTTTCAATTTCCAAATTCTAACCTGACAGCCAGTTATGGCTGTCCAATGACTTCTAGTATCATGTTTGAAATAGATATTCCATCCATACTGATTGCCGCTGCAGCAATTTTGGCATTTATTGCCCCCTTTTATATCCAATATTTGAGGGTGAAAAAAACGAGGCTTAGAAAAGCCTTAACGCTGAATAAATTTCTTGAAGAAAACAGTCTTTGGATCAATGATTTTGATTTTTGGAGAGGCTTCTATTATATGGGTATAGACTCCTCACAGATGAAACTGGTTTACGCAACGGGTTCTGAGCAGTTCAGCAATGATATCATTGACCTGAAAGATATCAACTATGCGAAAATCAGAGAATCATCCAGGATCCTTGGGGAGAAAGAATCAAAGCGAAAGGTCATTGACCAGCTGACTTTGGAGCTCATAGATGCCTCAGGAAATGTCAGGCATATACTTGAGTTTTATGATGGAGAGAAGTACTCTGATCTTTTGGGCGAGACTGTCTTGGCTAAAAAATGGCAAGACCAAGTCAATTCAGTCTTAAAGAAAAGTAGAGGGAGCAACTCCAACCCTTTGCTGGCAGTAGCTTAAATTTTGTATCCTGTTCACACGAATGGATTTTTTGGAATCCAATACCGAAAAGGATACAGTTCTATAATTTGACAGGGGGATAGTTGATATCCCCTTGTTATAAAACTCCGTAACAAAATACAGTTTAGATTGTCATGGAAATTTTCCTGCTTACTGAAACCTGGGTGGCTTTGGCCACGCTTACATTTCTGGAGATCGTTCTAGGAGTGGACAACATTATCTTTATCTCTATCCTTTCCAATAAACTGCCGGAACACCAACAAGGTAAAGCCAGGGTTTTGGGGCTAAGCTTTGCCATGCTGTTTCGGATTGGGCTTTTATTGGGCATTTCCTATATCATCAGGCTCAATGAGCCTTTACTTTCTGTGATCGGCTTTGAATTAAGTGGCAAGGATCTGATTTTGGCTTTTGGCGGATTGTTTTTGCTGTTCAAATCCACGCTGGAAATTCACCACAAAATGGAGGGCAAACCAGAAGAGATCAAAGCCAATTCTGCCTCAAGTATGGCAAGGGTGATTTTTCAAATCATCCTGTTGGACATCATCTTTTCATTTGACAGTATTCTGACTGCGGTTGGTTTGGTAGACCAGGTTTTGATCATGATTGTAGCCGTAGTTCTGGCGATGATCGTGATGATGGTTTCTGCTGGTAAAATCAGCAAATTCATCAACCAAAATCCTACTTTACAAATACTTGCTTTGTCTTTTCTGATTCTGATCGGCTTTATGCTTTTGGTGGAAGGATTGCATGTTGAAGTTCCGAAAGGATACATTTACTTCGCAGTGTTCTTCTCTTTGAGTGTGGAATTGGTCAATATGAGAATTCGGAATAATCAGGGGAAAAAGGTAGAACTAAACCCAAGGATTACCCAAAAATAAGTTGTTCATAATTGGCAGCTTATCAATTCAGGCCAGGTATTTCAGTGTTGGGAATGGTTTTTTGAAAAGAAAAAAAGACAGGGTTGAGATTTTTGGAAATAGAAAAAATAATTTCAAAAATATTCGGCTTAAAACGCTAAACCTTAAAAAGTTAGCACACATATTGAAGTGTATTTTTTGTCCGGGAAGGACATTAAACCAATTGAAAATGAAAAAAATGCTTGTCTTAATGCTGGTTGCCGGAATGGCAGTATTGGCATCATGTGGAAACAAAACCGCAGAAGATACTCTGGTTGAACCGGAGCAAACTGAACAGGTTCCTTTACCTGAAGAGACTTCAGCAGAAGTAGATTCAGCAGAGGTAGAAGTTCAGCCAACGGAATTGGATTCTATCGATTAAAATGAGTGAAATTTCAGGCCTGCTGGGAAGCAGGCCTTTTTTTATTTTTTCAAAGTGTGAAAATAACAGACTTAGGTTTTTTTAAGATTTTAATAAAAATACTTTCTTGTCATTACCAAAGGCAGTCCAATCAAAATCAGGGCAAATAGATTGATGATGATGATATTGTGAATAGCCTTGTAGTACATGGAGATACTGCTGTCAATCAAAAACCAGGAGAGAAGAGCCAACCACATGGCCTGATAAGCCCATAACTCTTTTTTCTTGAAGCTATTTTCAGAAATCATCACCATCAGGATATGAAAGCCTACAATTGTTCCTCCAATAATTCCAAAAAGCCAATTTTTCAGAGCCATTGTCTCATGATTTAATGTCTGCCCATCAAAAAACACTTCAATAGTGTATTTATTGTGTAAATCAAAGACCCAGGAATTGCCTGCAAAAGCTACCAACAACCCTATTCCTATGGTCAGTACATTGGCATAAGTCAACCATTTTTGCCAAAAGTAAAAGCATTTGTCTTCCCTATTCATATATAGATTTCTTAAAGAATTCAAGGATAATAAAATTTTAAATCCTCATCACCTTAGATTCCATTTTTATTAATTATCAAAGTAGCTAATAATTGATATTTAGAAATTAAAAATATGAAATGTTAAGCAGGATTTTTCCTGATTGCTCATTCCTTGCTTTTCTTCTCGAATGGTCTACGGTGAATAAGGTTTGTGAAGCGATAGAAGAAAAGGCTCTATAAACAGTCAGGTAAACAAGAAAAAATGACCGAAAGTGAACCTTCCAATGAAGTGGCTAATATCAAAAAGATTGCCCGACGTTTTCCTAAACTCTGTTTACCTTAGCTCTCCACCCAATTTTTGAAAGCTGCTGTATTTGCCTGACTACTGATCAGTTTTTTGTCTGAACCTTTTACCTTTATGGCCAGACTGTTTTTGCCATAGCGCTCCATGCGAAGGATAGCAGCCTTGGAAACCAACTCAGCTCGGTTGATTCGAAAAAATAGCTCAGGATTGATCTCTGTTGCAATGTCTTTCAATGTGGTGAGGCCTAAAAGGTGACTTTTGCCTTCTATATCAATGGCTTTGACGACTCCTGTCTCCGCAAGAAAATAAGCAATGGATTCGACAGGAAGAAAATAGCTATCCTTTGCAGTTTGAATGATGATCCTGCTTTTGAATTTTGGTTTTCTTTTCAAAGTGAAGATCAGTATAATGAATACTTATTGAGTATTGAATAAGTATTGAAAATCCTCCATTCATGCATTGGAACAAACCCATCACCACAACCCAAGAATACGAAAAAGCTTTAAAGAGACTTTCTTCAATATTTAATGCCAATCCAGATAGTCCTGAAGGAATGGAGGCAGAACTATTGGTCACACTTATAGATAAATATGAAAAAGAGCACTATCCTATCGCTTTACCTGAGCCTATCACTGCTATCAAAGAAGCCATGGAAATGAAAGGGCTAAAAGATAAAGACTTGATTCCTGCTATTGGTAGTAAGACTACGGTTAGTCTTGTACTCAACCGTAAACGGGCTCTAACCATTGATATGATCAGAAATCTTCATGAACTCTTAAGATTGCCAGTAGAGGTTTTGATACAGCCTTATGAATTGAATGGTAGTCAGGAGTTGGTGAAATAATTTATAGGTTGATTAGAGTTGTACATATCGTCAAGGAGACCTTTACGAATCATACTGGAAATGATTTCTATCTTTACCTAAAGAAGTATTGAAACAGGGTGAATCTATTGAAGTTTCATTCAAGGAGGCTTCTGTACCTTCTTCTTCATTTTTAAATTCTTCTTTTGGTGCTCCAATTGAAAAGATTGGCTTGGAAAATATCCTTAATTTGAATTTTTTAAATCAGTCGAATAAATATGTCACGCATGTTTGCAATAACATTAATTATTTGTGGAGTTGTAGCCGTAGGTTCAGGAGTTTGGATGCTCGGAAAGGAGAGGTCTCCTTCACTGGATCAGAAAAGCATGGAAGATGCCATTGCTGCTGCATTGAAGGATGCAAATTTCTCTTCAAAAGAAGAAAGGCTTATTCGTGATACAGCCAATCATGAAGGCAAAAATCCTGAACCCATCATTAAAAAAATCAAAGAAGATTTTAAGGCTTCTGAGGAAGAACCGGAAACTGGGTTGATCGATGTAAATGCCAAAGCAGGATTGGATTTTGAAAAATTCATAGTCATTTTAGCAAGTCGCAAAAAGAATATATTCAATGAGTCCGATTGGCTCAAGGATTTGTTCAAAAGAACTCAGTCCCATAAGCAAAAAGATCTGTATCAACTTTTACCTTCAAACTTGGAAGAATACCGGCCTAAATGAAAATCCATGCCGTACAAGATGGAGTTGGTCGCATGGATACAAATCAATCGATAAGTGGTTGAGAAATGCACAGCATTCATGAACACCTTTAAAAAATAAACTCATTGTGAATAAACTGACTTCGCTACTGTATCTGGTTCCGAAAACTTTCGGGAGAAAAAGCCCGAGCGGAAACGTGAAAATGTGATAAGAATGGGAGTGGATCAAGATCATGGATATGCATGGAAGGGCCGAGCTTCAAGAAAATGTCCCAATGGAAATTTTTAGCGAAGGAGCCAGACTGTAGTGGAGGTAGGAAAGGAGGATGGGCAGTTGCCCAAAGTCCGATTCTGATCATGTATGTTAAATTGTTTTTTAACGGCAACATGGAATCTCGCATAATGAGTTTTTCCTAGGTGTAAGTTTAATTGTTTGCTCGATTTCCGATTACCTCAAATCGGAACCTAAAATCTGGGGAACAACTCCCGTTAAAAATTGGGAAGACCCATATGCCTATATCCTCGATAAATATTAGGTGCAGTGGTGTGAGAGGCGCATCGTGGATTTGTAGTTAACGGCCTTCTAATTATTAGTGGCTGGTTTTCTGTTTATGAAGGATTTGTATTCAGTAATTTACCTTATCATAACTGTCATTTGGGGGCAATAAAAGCAAGTCATAATTTAGTAATTCAAAAGTATATTGTTCATTTGTTTTTATTAAGTTTTTGATAAGCTGTTCTCTTAATGGTCTTAAATCAACAACCGTCCACTCATCCTTTTTGCCAAGTTGTAAAAACATCCCTACAGACTCCCAACCCGACTTCCCGATTAAACTTTTCCCATTTCGATAAGCAACCATTTGGCGAATAGATAGAAAACCTGTCCCATTATCCTCAGCTTTTTTTGTAAGGAATTTACCCAAATCGTCAACTCCAAACGGAGATATTCCTCTTGTTAAATGTACACTTCCGAATTTAAAAAATACTTTGGGCTTTGATTCTTCTTGGGTGTTGTAGAAATATTCGAAATTCTGTTTCATATAATTCGCTCTCTGTTGATTACTTCCCACGCCTGTTGCCGACTTACAATGGATATCCCAACTTTCTCTAAGGTCAGCGACAATTTTTTCTGTCTCAGGAATTCCTCCTAAAGCGTCCAAACAATCATTAATGAGTTGGTTGGATTGATACCAACAAGCTAAAAACTCGCCGTTAACTTTTTTCCTAAACCCATATTTCTTTATCATTTTTTTTGCTTCGTCATAACAAGCTTTTTGTTGACTATTCGGTTTAGTTTGAAGGGCTAAGAGCCTATCCAAAAGCATTTCAGGGGCATAAACGAATTCTTGGTCTAACCCCCATATATTGTAATCCAAATCGAATGCTTTTTGTATAAAAAGAGCGTCATATTTTTTGTTGATAAAAATGATAGGGGGTTTATTCCTTTTTCCATAGTACCTGTTTAATGACCTAATGTCATTTTTAATACTGCTGGAATTTGCAAATTCATTGAGGATTTTAGCTGAGTTAGGCCCCACTTCCAATGCAAAATTGTTAAAGCCTTTTTCATTTAACACACTCAAAATAGCTGTAGTAAATACACTTTTCTGAACAGATTTATGTATTTCTGCTAAACCTACAAATTGATTGTCACTTATATAAGAAATCCATTTTTCTTTAGCATTTTGACTAAGACTATTTTCTTTATCAATGGTAAAACGAAAGGCATATTCCTCCATCATTTCAGAGGTTAGTTCAACTTGGGCAAAAAGCTGACTACTTAGGAGTATGGATATTACAAAAAATGTTTTTATAAACAGGTTACCTACATTTTTGATTGATTTCATTTTCAATTAGTTTCTTTTAAGTATTCCACTGAAAGCAGATTGTGAAAAAAGTCTCTCCTAACTTTTAGTTCAACTCTTTTTGAAATATAAACTAAAAGTCAAATATTTCAATCTGTCTCGAACCCAAGCCATTCTACATCAATATCAAGAATCAGATGATCAGCGAAATATTTTTTCTGGCACCTATGTTATTGATAAATAAATGTCAGGATATTATTCTTTATTTGAAGACTCTGTACTGGCGCCAAACTGGATAACAAAGACCTTTAGAAAAGAAATTGAATGATAGTTCCTTACTGTGAGATCACTTCCGAGTAACCTCTGTTGCCGCCAACCCTTTTCAATTCACTTTTACAAACTTTATCAAAAAAAGCCTGTATCGATGAGATACGGGCTCTTTTGCGTTTTGGTGTCAAAATCACCAAAATTTGCAAGAATTGATAAAATTAATTACTTGATCCGTTTTCCCATTACAGGGAATTGATCAACCAAATAACCCGAGACAGCATCATCCCCATCAGGTTTTACGGTCATGTACAGGTCATATCCCTCAGCAAAGAAATATAGTGTGATTCCATTATCCTGTTCACTTACAGTGGTACTGGTTTCTTGGTCGGATCCCACTTGCTTGAATTTGGCTTTCATTTTCCCATCTTCTTTTTCAATCGTCAGATGGACATTCACTGTTCCCTGAGGTGTGTCCTGTACAGTTACCTCCCAGGTGCCGATAAGCTTGTCATTGTCCATGGCCATAACTCCTGAGAAAAGAAAAAGGAATAAGATAGCTGTTAAGAAATAGAGTTTTTTCATCTTGTTTTAGTTTATCTACTCAAATAAGTTCTTTTTTTATTAAAAAAAAAGTCAGTGACATCGTTATAAACTATTTACTTTAAGCACTTCCTGATAATTATTTTACTCTAATCCCTATCCGCATAAACTTGATAGTATTTTGTGGAGCATCCATTACGGCCACTGTTTTTAAAGTGTTTAATCCTGATGTTGGATTCATGAGCCTTACATTCAAATAATGACTCCAAATGACTGATTCTATATACTCCCTCTCCGTTTATTCAAATAGAGGCAATTCTACAAAAGGATCTTTTTTTTCTTGATATCTCCAAATAATCGTCATCAACAATGCTAAGGTCAGCAAATAACACTTTTTCATAAACTAATTTTGATTTATTGGCAAAAGTGAAGGGTGAACATATTAATGCAACAATGTTGCAAATAGTATTTAAATCTTCTAGATTGCTAAAAAAAACGATGCAGAAAAGAATAACTACCTATATTCTTACTGGATTTTTAGGTGCTGGGAAAACCACGCTTCTAAATTACCTGTTGGAATTAAAAAAAGATGCGTTAAACTATGTGATTGAGAATGAGTTTGGAAAAGTATCAGTGGATGGGAATTTAGTCACTAAAAACTATCAAGAACTTTTTGAATTGAACAATGGATGTATATGCTGTTCACTGGATGGGGAATTGGTTGCCGTATTGGAACAGATGATCCAAGCGAAAAACTTGCCTAACAACTTATTTATTGAGGCCTCGGGGGTAGCCGATGCAGGCCAACTGGCATCTATATTTAAAAGAGAAGATGTGATGAAGTATTTTGACCTTCAACAAATAATATGTTTGGTCGATGCGGAAAACTTTGAAGATCGTGTCAAAGAAGTACCAGAAATGTACAGGCAAATCATTTCTTCTGATATCATATTGATCAATAAGAGTGATTTGGTTCAGAAAAGCTACATCTCTAATATTTCCTCACAAATTGGAAGGATTAATCCTTTTGCTAAATTATCAAATACGGTTTTTGGTGAAATTGAATCTTCCTTATTGGAAGACAAACACCTACCTTCAAAAATCAGTGATCAAATTGGGGAATATCCTTTAATAGAGGATGGGCATCGTATGAAAAGTATAGCTATTGAAGTTCCTGGTGAATTTGATAGGACCCAACTTTATGTCACGCTCTCTATGTCCATTTTTCTACATTATCATCAAATTTATAGGATCAAAGGATTCGTAAGGTTAACCGGAGAAGAAAATCCTGTTTTGGTACAATCCACAGGGAATAAACTTACAATCAATCCCTTACCTGAAGGGGAGAAAAGTCCGGAATTGATAATGGTTTTTATTGGTAGAGATATAGACCGTAAAGGACTGCAAAGACTGATTCACAAAGCTTTTTTAAAGCAGCCTATACCGAATTGATATGATTTTATTTCCCCCGACTTGGTTTCTTTTTTCATTCAAAAAAGAAAGGAAGGTTTGTCCACTCCATTTATCCTAGTCATGATCATGCTGCATTATTTGCCCCGACTTCAAAAACCTCTACCCACCTCCCTTTGGGCAGAAAAGTTAATAGGCAGAAAGCCTGCCGATTTTCCATAATTTGTGGAAAGGGAGAAAGCTGTTTGGCTAAATTAGAAGTGGGAAATTGCGTATTGGAATCTCTTTCAAAAGAGTGATAAAGTTCACCTACATGATGGGAAAATAAAAAAACATGTCGGGTGGACACCTTCAGGTGATGCCATGAACAAAATAAAAATTCCAGTAGTTAGGCTTTCATGATCCAAACCGAAAACTTCCATAAAGTCCAAGTCTCTTCCAGTCAGGAACTGAGAGCATGGCTGCAACAGCACCATGGTCAAAAAGAAAGCGTATGGCTAGTCACCTTTAAGAAAACAGTTCCGGAAAAATACCTCTCCACTTCTGAGGTGCTTGACGAGTTGTTATGTTTTGGTTGGATAGACGGGATCAGGAGAAAATTGGATGACAATAAAACAATGCAGCTGATATCCCCTAGGAAAGTGGAGCATTGGGCAAAGACTTACAAAGACCGAGCAGCCAAATTGATTGAAGAAGGGAAAATGCAAGATGCAGGCTTTAGATCCATTGAGCTTTCTAAGCAGGCTGGCTTATGGGATTTTATGGAGGATGTTGACAATTTGGTTGTTCCCGAAGACTTGCAAAAAGCATTGAAGAAATATGAAGGAGCCACTGAATTTTTCTACGCCATCAATGATTCCAGCAAAAGGTTTGTGTTAAGGTATATCAAACTTGCCAAAACGGAGAAAACCAGAGTCTCAAGAATTGAACAAATTGCAGTCCTTGCTTCAAGGGGTGAGAAATTAAAAGGGAGTTAACTTATAAAAATGAATAAGGGTATTTGGATTTATTCCTTTTGGTGGAACACACTATCTATATATTGAGAAAATCGATGATGAAAACCATACCATAGCTAGCAAAGAATGGGATAGGGGAGCCAAGGTCTGGAATCACAATGTGATCATGAAAGACCTAGGAGATGGAAAAATATATTATGAAGACTCCATCACGATTTATGGTGGCCTATTGACAGGTATGATCACCTCATTTGCCAAAAGGTTTTACAAACACAGGCAAAAAAGATGGCAGGTAGTGGCTGAGGAAAATCTTGTGTTTTATGAGTAAAGAAACTAAAGGAGACTTGGTTGTAAAGTGCTTTTGTGGCACTTGTTTTTTGAATTATTTATCAATAATTACTACTGAATTTTATAAGTTAGTTAGTTAAAAAAAATCAAATACCGTTTGATTTTTTGAACACTGTTCATTATGTTTGTATTGTTCATTAAATAAGATCATGGGAACTGCTGAGAGAAAAGCTAAGGAAAAAGAAGAATTGAAAGCACTGATATTGGGTGCTGCCAAGAAGCTTTTTGCTGAGAAGGGAATAGAAGAGACGACAATAAGGAGTATTGCCAAAGAAATAGAATATAGCGTTGGGACGGTATATGTCTATTACAAAGACAAAACTGAAATCCTTCATGATCTCCATCAACAAGGTTTTGCCCAGCTGGGAGGTGAATTTCGGGCACTATTTCATGTATCAGATCCTATGGAGCGCTTAAAGGCTCTTGGACGAATTTATATGAAGTTTGCCCTCGAAAACACCCAAATGTATGATCTGATGTTCAATATGAAAGCCCCAATGGACTTTATCAAGGCAAATGAAGAACATCATTGGAAGGAAGGAAATGCAACTTTTGATGCGCTTAGAAAAACCGTCCAGGAATGTATGGATCAAGGTTACTTCAATGGTCATCAATTGGAACCGCTTTCCTTTGCCATCTGGGGAAGTGTACACGGTATGTGCTCTTTATATATAAGGGATCGCGTTAAAGCAGCTACAGGACAGGAACCAGATCCATTGATGAATAAGGCTTTTGAAGACCTGATGTTGATGTTCAGTAAAAAATAAAATTTTTTGGCTATTTAATGAACAATGTTCATAAATAAAACAATATTCATTTATGCAAAAATTCTTATGCACCCTTTTGATTTTCTGGGCTTTTCCGGTTCAAAGTCAACAAGCTTTGGAAGCCTATATCAGGCTTGGGCTTGAGAATAATGAAGTGCTGAAACAGCAGGATTTCAATCTGCAAAAGAGCATCTATGCTCTGAAAGAGGCAAATGGATTGTTTCTTCCAAAAATTAGCTTGGAGGGGAATTATTTCCTTGCCGGTGGAGGACGAACAGTTGACTTTCCGGCCGGTGATATTCTCAATCCTGTCTATTCCACACTCAATCAACTTACCGAAAGCAATATTTTCCCAATGATTGAAAACCAGCGCATCCTTCTCAATCCCGACAATTTCTATGATGTCAGGGTCAGGACCTCTATGCCGCTTTTCAAAGCGGAGCTCTTTTATAACCGAAGGATAAAGTCTGAAATGGTAAGTATGCAACAATTGGAAAGAGCTATTTACCAAAGGGAATTGGTAAAGGATATCAAGACGGCTTACTACAATTATTTAAAATCTCTGGAAGCCATCAAGATTTTTGAAACGGCACTTCAATCTGTTGAGGAAAACAGGAGGATAAATGCTGCTCTATTTCAAAATAACCAAGTAAACCGGGGAGTACTGATCAGGGCTGAAAATGAAGTCATTCGATTTCAGACTCAGATTGATGCTGCCATCCAGGAGTCTTACAGTGCCCAATCATATTTCAATTTCTTACTCAACCGCAAGTTGGACGAAAGCATTTATGTGGATGAAATGGAGCCTATTATAGAAAATTTTGAGTATTCCGAAAATTCTTCAGACAGGGAGGAATTGCATCAGCTGGACCTTTCGAATCAGATCAACGAACACCTACTGGGACTATCCAAGTCTTATCTTTTACCGCAGTTAAGCGCTTTTATAGATTTGGGTTCCCAAGGCTTTGACTGGGAATACAACAATAAGACCCAGTATTATTTTTTCGGAGCGGCCATTCAATGGAACATTTTCGCAGGAGGACAGAACAAATACCGAAAAAAGCAGGCTAAAATGGACCAGACCATCACTTATTCGCAAAGGGATAACGTCGCGGAGCAATTGCTGCTTCAGCAAAAGGTAAGTATTTACAATTTTAAAGCTGCTTACAGCAAGTATAATGGAGCGGCTAAACAGGCAGAGAGTTCAGAACGCGCATACAAAGATGCCTCAAAGCGCTACAAGGCTGCGCAAATCCTCTTCATTGAACTTCTGGACGACCAAAATCAATGGATTTCAGCACAGTTACAGGAGAACATATCGCTATATGAGTGCCTGATTAAAGTCGCTGAAATCGAACGTGCCAATGCTTCTTTTAACCTCAACACAAATTAACAATGAAGAATAACCTATCCATTATTCTATGTGCCTGCCTGATGACTTTGGCTGGTTGCAACAAAAAAAATGAAAACAAAGGTTTTGACTCTTCTGGTGATGAAATAGCTGTTAGCCTTCTGAAAGTTTTGGAGTTGGAACAGGAATATACCATCAGTGGCAGTGGCTTGCTGAGTACAGAAAATGAAATGCGCCAGGCATTCAAAATAGGAGGAATCATCGACCGCATTTATGTCAATGAAGGCCAAAGTTTTAAGCAAGGTCAATTGCTAGCCAGTCTCAAACTCACTGAAATAGAATCAGGCTATACTCAAGCTGAATTGAGCCTTGCAAAAGCCCAAAGAGATTATTCCCGGGTAGAAAATCTCTATGCAGACAGCGTCGCCACGCTGGAACAGTTGCAAAACAGTCAGACTGCACTTGAGCTTGCGAAGCAACAACTTGCATCTGTGGCATTTGACAAAAAGTACGCATTTATATATGCTGAAAAGCCCGGCTTTGTGGTGAACAAGCTGGCCAATGAAGGGGAGGTGATAGCAGGAGGAACTCCTGTCTTGGCAAGCAGCGAGAATGGCAGTAAAAGTTGGGAACTAAAAATCGGGCTTTCCGATAAAGAATGGGCAAAAGTGGCCATTGGAAACAAAGCCAAAGTCATCCTGGAAGCATTTCCGGAGATCTGGTGGGAAGCCCATGTGTTTCGCAAATCAGGAGCAGCAGATATGGGAACAGGCTCCTTTGAAGTGGAACTCAAGTTGGATGACCTTACCGAGTCAGCCGCGATAGGGATGTTTGGCAAAGCCATCATACAAACCGGTCAGCAACAAAAATCCAAATTGATTCCTTATGAAGCATTGATCGAAGCAGATGGGAAGCGGGCTTATGTGTTTGTCCCCAATGGTAAAAACAAAGTCAAAAAACTGCCTGTGCTTATTGGGAGCTTTTCCGAATCCGGAGTCAGCATTAGTGAAGGCCTTGATGGAGTAAGCGAAATCATCTTGGGCAATTCCGCTTTTCTCAATGAATTTTCTACTATCCAATTCATCAATAAACAGCCATGAACCTGACAGATTTTTCAGTAAAAAATTACCAGTTTACCTTGGTGATGTTTGTGATGGTGGCAGTCATTGGATTGGTGACCTTGCTGACCATGCCCCGGGCAGAGGATCCGCAGATTAATCCTCCGACTTATCCCATTGCGGTGGTTTATCCTGGAACCAGCCCACAGGACATGGAGGAGCTGGTGGTGAAGCCTATCGAGAACAAAATCTACGAGCTAGAGAACATTGACAAAATCGTGACTGCCATAGAAGATGGATTGGCTGTGATCCGGGTGGAGTTCAAGTATGGAGTAGATGTAGATGACAAGTATCAGGAAGTGGTTCGGGAAATAAATTCATTGCGCAATGAGCTACCGGAAGATATTTTCTCAATTGAAATCCGAAAAGTGGATCCAAGTGATGTAAATATCCTACAAGTGGCCCTGGTGAGTGAAAATGCCTCTTACCGTCAACTGAAGAAACAGGCAGAGGACCTTCAGGATCAGTTGGAAAAAGTAGTGGACTTGAAAAAAGTGAAAATATCGGGGGTTCCTGATGAAGAGGTTCGGATTGATTTGAAACTGGAACGCATTGCTGCTTTTCAGATACCGCTCAATGTAGTTTTGGGAAGTATTCAAAGTGAAGCTGTCAATATTCCCGGAGGAAGTCTCACTGCAGGCAACAAAACCTTCAATGTCAAGACAAGTGGCAAGTTTTTAAGCCTTGAAGAAATTGAAAACACTGTCATCAGCAATGCCAATGGCAAAATTATCCTGTTGAAGGAAGTAGCGGAGGTTGATTTCAAGTATGAAGAGGAGAAACATATTACCCGTCTCAATGGTAAAAGAGCTGTTTTGGTGAATGCCGCCCAAAAGGTGGGGAGCAATATTGCCAGCACACAAGCAAAATATGAACCTATTGTCACAGCATTTGAAAACAGTCTTCCCGAAAATATCAAGCTTTATAAGCATTTTGACCAAGCCGAAAATGTTTCCAGACGATTATCCGGATTAGGACTTGATTTCCTAATTGCTATTGTGCTGGTATTGTTTACCTTATCCCCCTTAGGTATTCGTGCTTCTTTGGTTGTGATGCTGGCCATTCCGCTTTCTCTTGCTTTGGGCCTAGTAGGCTTGAATGCCTTTGATATTTCTTTGAATCAGCTGAGTATTGTTGGACTGGTTGTGTCTCTGGGCCTGCTTGTAGATGACAGTATCGTAGTGGTGGAAAACATCGAGCGATGGCTGAGGGATGGTTTTTCCAGAAAAGAGGCAGCGATAAAGGCCACCAAGCAGATCACTTTGCCGGTAATAGCCACCACAGCAACCTTGATTATTGCCTTTTTGCCTCTGGTTTTTCTGCCCGGTGGACCGGGTGAATTTGTCCGTGGGTTGCCGCTTGCTGTGATTTGCAGTGTCTTGGCTTCTACGGTGGTTTCGCTCACTATAGTGCCATTTATTGCAAGTAGGTTTTTGAGGGAACATGAAAATCCCGAAGGCAATATTTTCCTCCGTGCCTTGAAAAAAGTAATCGGAGCTACCTACGCAAAAGTAATGAAAG
Source organism: Mongoliibacter ruber (assembly GCF_003003005.1). Classification (GTDB taxonomy): domain Bacteria; phylum Bacteroidota; class Bacteroidia; order Cytophagales; family Cyclobacteriaceae; genus Mongoliibacter; species Mongoliibacter ruber. Next base: position 367,946 of record NZ_PVTR01000004.1, on the reverse strand, counting down.
TGGCGTTGAGGAACCCTGCAAAAACGCTGGCTTTTTCATTCCTTTTATTTGGAGGATCCATGGTGCTTTTCCCTATCATCGGATTTAAACTATTTCCAACTTCTGAAAAGCCCATCTTTTTGATCAATGTGAAAATGCCTTTGCAGACCAGTCTGCATGAAGGCAATCGTATTACGCGCATGGTGGAAGATAGCTTGCAACAAAATCAATTGATTAAGTATTTCACAACCAATGTAGGAAAAGGAAATCCTCAGATTTATTACAATGTACCACAGCAAGAAGAGAAGTTTGATTTTGCCCAAATCTATATTCAAATGGACCCTGAAGCCAAACCAGTACTGAAAAACAAATTGATCAATCAGCTTAGAAACCAGTTTGCTGCCTTTCCTTATGCCAAGATTGAAGTTCAGGATTTTGAACAGGGGCCACCGATTGAAGCACCGATTTCCATCCGGGTTTTTGGAGAAAATCTCGACAGTCTGCGCAAGTTGTCTTTTGAGGTGGAGAGGATTCTATCCGCCAGCGATGGGGCATTATACATTAACAATGAATTGAATACACTCAAAACTGATTTAAAAATCAACATCAACAAAGAAAAAGCAAGAACACTGGGTGTATTTACCGCAGATATTGACAGGACTGTTCGATTAGCTGTGGCAGGACTCACTATGGGCACATATACCAATGAAATTGGGGATGATTTTGATATTGTAGTCACTTCACCTAAGGGGAAATACAGGGCTTTGGATGCATTGGAAAATTTGTATGTAAACAATGCCCAGGGGACAGCCATCCCGCTGAAGCAGTTGGCTAGCATTGACTTTGAAACTTCTCCTACTACTATCAATCACTTCAACAAAAACCGATTTGTAAAAGTAACTTCCTCTACCCAAAAAGGAATATTGGCCAATGACGTATTGGCAGAGGTAGTTCCTCAGTTGGATGCTATGGAAATGCCATCGGGATACTTTTACAAATTGTCTGGTGAGGCAGAAAGTGAAGATGATGCATTTGGAGGCGGTTTTATCACCGTGATTTTAATTACAGTATTTCTTTTTGTGGCAGTATTGATCCTGCAATTTAAAACCTTCAAAGGTCTTTTGATTGTGCTTTCGGTAATTCCACTAGGTGTCATTGGAGGCGTGAGTTTACTCTGGTTGACCGGAAATCCAATGTCTTTTATTGCCATTATAGGATTCATTGGATTGGCAGGGATAGAAGTTAAAAATTCCATACTGTTGGTTGACTTTACCAATCAACTGCGCAAAGAAGGAGTGGCATTACAGACTGCAATTGAGCAGGCAGGAGAACTTCGGTTCCTTCCTGTGGTACTAACTTCTTTGACTGCCATAGGAGGACTTTTGCCACTCGCCCTAAACCCTAACCCACAAATATCACCATTGGCTATAGTCCTAATCGGTGGTCTGATCAGTTCCACCATCCTTTCGAGGATTGTGACACCCGTGATGTACAAGTTGATTCCACCAAAAATCGAAACACTTTAACCCTTAAAAAATGAAAAAATACATCTTAATCACTGGAGCTTCTTCTGGCATAGGCTATGAAATGGCTCAACTGTTGGCTGCTAAAAAATTCAATTTGATACTAGTGGCAAGAAGCAATCATATACTGCAAAAGATGCAGATGGAATTATCGAGTAAATACAATATAGAAGTCAAGTATTTTCAGGTTGACCTAGCTGATGTTCAAGCAACCCAGGAATTTTATGAGGTGATCAAAGTCCATGAATTACAGGTAAGCCATTTGGTCAACAATGCAGGATTTGGGGACTACGGAAGTTTTTTGCAAACTTCCTTGGAGAAGGAATTGGATATGGTTCACCTGAACATCAGCAGTCTGATGATACTCACCAAGCTTTTTGCACAAGAGATGGCTGATAAAAAATCCGGTCGGATCATGAACGTAGCCTCGTTGCTGTCCTTCATTCCTTTTCCTTATTACTCAGTATATTCTGCAACCAAGGCCTTTGTTTTGGCATTCTCCGAAACCATAGCAGCAGAACTGGAGGATTCAGGAGTTGTTGTTACGACCTTATGTCCAGGAACAGTTGAAACGCCCTTTCATACCCAAGAAATGCGGAAAACCAACGCTATGAACACAAATAGGCCAATGCCAGCAAAAGATGTAGCTGAGGCCGGTGTGAAATTGTTGCTTTACGGTAAAGGAAAGAAGGTTGTTGGTTTCAATAATTGGTTTATCTCCAATTTACCTAGGGTCACGCCTTCAGTTATCATGATGAAGATTAAGAAAAAACTAGCCAGTCCAAAATTATGATAGCTATGTTAAGCTTTGTCGATGAACTAAAAGAAAGGAATGCAACGCTCTATCAAAAAGAAGCCTAGAAACTGAAACTACTAGAATCGATAAAATAATGGATAAATAAATTCTCTTCAGTTCATTCTACATGTGCATAGTTTATTATGTTCAAAACTTTTTAACAGTTTAATTTTTACCTCTCATTGCTCAATAATTTGTCCTTCAGGAACACGATTTTGATTTTTTGAAGACCTTCAATACTGTTAATTTACAATAAGAAGCCAATTCTAGTTGATCTAAATTTTAATCTATAAGTTTCTAAAAAATAGGCAAAAACAACAATTGTTGTGGAAAGCCTAATTATGAAATTCTACAGGTAAAATTTTAATGAATTCATTTCTTCAAGAAATACTTCTTCTACTTCTCTATACTGTTTTAGCAGTGATATGCCTCCCACTTTATTTGTATTTAGTGTGGTTGGTTGAGGATTTGACTGTATTTCGCGAAGTTTTCATATTACCCAACGTTATTGCGGGAGTGCTTTCCCTATTACTTGGTTTTTACTTTACGAGATGGGTTCTTTCATTTTTAAGATCCTTGAAGGTTAATTCAAAAAGGCCATGATACATCAAGTAATATCTACGGTGGTAGCCACTCTCAACGAATTTATTTTGAATGAATTAAACCTTCAGGAAGACAGGGTGATATTGGCAAATCCAGTGGATATCAAGGGCAGTCTCAATATGGAAATTGAAAACAAGGTCTGTGTGTTTTTGCAGCATATAGAAGAGGAGCGTGTGATAAAAAACGGGGCCAATCCATACAATTCTGGTTCCAATCCACCTATGCATTTCAACCTCTATTTGATGATTGTTGCTAATTTTCCTGAACCCAACTATTCAGAGTCACTAAGATATATTTCCTTGGTTCTGGAGTTTTTTCAAGGCAATCATTTTTTTGACAGATCCAACATGCCTTTACTGTCATCTAATGTAGAAAAGCTGAGTTTTGAATATGTCAATCTAGATTTTCGAGAATTGAGTAATCTCTGGGGTCTGATGGGACTCAAGTACATGCCTTCGGCCATATTTAAGCTCAAAAGGCTAACCTTTACTGATAACCTGATTAGAGAGGATGTTCCTTCTATTATAAAAAGGTCACCCAAAAGGAAAGAAATTAACCAGGATTTTATTGATACGACAGCCAGAGAAGCCTTTGGTCAAGTAGGAGCAGCATTTTCAAAGGGAGAGAAAGAATGATGCTCCAAGGTACATATCGCCATACTACTAGGTACATCGAGATTTTTTCTTGTGTGTTTTTGCATGATTATTATAAAAATGGCATATGCAATGAAATCGAGGTAAGACCTACTTTCACTACTGATACATTACTTAAAAATTATCACCTAATATTTAGACCATCAAGAGGCGGTTTTTCTATTGCTGCTGATGGATCTCGAGACTATAGTAATGCCATTTTTAAGGACTCCTTTTATTTAGATTTTGAGTTCAAATTCACAAACATCTATTTCCATACTTTTACGGATCTATGTGAAGATCCGGAAGCAAAATATTTTTTAGAGGATGACAGTGATATAGTTGTTCTAAATCAACAAAAAGCCAGTACTGAACCGAGTTTTGATAGGGCTGGAATCTCTGGTGTTTTAAGAATAGAGCATACCAAAGAGAGACCAATTTTGCCGTTCCAATTAGAAAATGAAACGGATTTTGTACCAAGGACTAAAGTAGTGCATCTGAGGTCAAGAGAATTCAAGTTGGTGTATATCTGCTATGCCTCTACAGAAAAAATAAACCGATTTTCAAACCTGAATATTGAAAGTGAGGGTGTTTTTAAAGGGCTTCTCCTATTTGGTCAGCCTGAGCGAATAGATGCAAAATTAGGTTTTCCTGCTTACAAATTTACTTCTAAGAATTCAATACCCATGAGGAACTCTTGGGATGGTTATATCACATTGGAGAAAAGCGATCAATTTGGATTTTATAAAAAGAGTTTGCCTAACCCAAGCCCCCAAAGTTTAAAATTAGACTCAAATACCAATTCATTTATATCAGAAAACTATGTCAAACTTTAAATCAAATTTATGGCAACTGTATTAGCAACCCCAGGAGTTTACATCGAAGAAAAAAGTGCATTTGCCTCTTCGGTAGTTCCTGTAGCCACAGCGATTCCTGCATTTTTGGGTTACACTCAAAAGGCTGCCAGGGGAACCAAATCGTTAAAAAATATACCTACCAGAATCTCTTCATTTGCTGAGTTCGAACAGTTTTTTGGAGGTGCTCCAAAGGTGAAGTTCAATATTTCCGCTGACGAAAAAAGTGTCACGGGGTACAAACTGGAGGTCGAGCCAAACAGCCGATACATACTTCACGCCGCTGTTAAGTTCTTCTATTCCAACGGTGGTGGTAACTGCTACATTCAGTCTGTAGGCGACTATTCAGCTGGTATAGAAGCCAAAGATTTCAATGATGATGCTTCAGGGGCTGGCTTACCTCAATTGTTAAAATACAATGAACCTACAATCCTTGTCATTCCGGAAGCTGTTCTTTTACCAAAAAATGATTGCTATTCATTGCAACAAGCAATGTTGAGCCATTGTGGATTTGCAACCAAAAACAGGTTTGCAATTCTTGATGTTTTTGATGGCTTCAAAGACAGGACTTACGATGAGAATGATATCATCAATCAGTTTAGAGAAGGTGTAGGAGCAAACTTCCTTCAGTGGGGTGCCGCTTATTATCCTTTTGTACAGACTACTATTACTTCTGCTTCTGATATCAACTTTACCAATGTTGCTAACAGTGCTGATTTAATAGCAATACTTTCAAAAGATGTCGATGATGACTTAGAAAGTGGAAGAATTAACGAAGCAAGGGCAAACGCAATCAAAGAAGAATTGGCTAAAATAGAAGCTGCTTCTACCACAGAAGAGATTAGCTCTCTACAGTCTACTTTAAAAGTGGTAAGCCCGAAGTTAAATTCGATTTTGGGAGAAATCGCAGAGTTTCTAAACCAATTACCTCCTAGCTCTGGTATGGCGGGTGTCTACGCAATGGTGGACAGTTCAATTAATGTGGCAAAGTCTCCTGCTAATTTATCTTTAGGATCTGTGATTGCCCCAAGCGTGCAAATCACAAAAGATACACAAGAAGAATTGAACTTACCTCTAAATGGTAAAGCCATAAATGCAATCAGAACCTTCCAGGGTAAAGGTGTATTGGTATGGGGTGCAAGAACACTTGATGGCAATAGTCAGGACTGGAGATATATCTCAGTACGTAGGACGATGACTTTTATCGAACAAAGCATCAAGTCTGCCGCGGAAGGGTTTGTATTTGACCCCAATAATGCGACTACCTGGTCTACCTTGAAGGCTACAGTGACTAACTTTTTGGCAAACCAATGGCAATCCGGAATCCTAGCTGGTCAGAGTACTGATGATGCTTTTTCAGTGGAAATCGGTCTCGGTACGACCATGACACCAAATGACATATTAGATGGGATATTGAAAATGACTATAAGAGTAGCTATCGTAAGACCGGCTGAATTTATAGTAATCACATTTGAACAACAACAACAAAAATCTTAATTACTTAAACTTAAAATTTTAAATTATGGCAGCACCAACCGCAGGTAGTGGTAATGAACAAGATCAGTTTTGGCCATTACCAAAGTTTTATTTCTCTGTTGATATAGGTGACCAGACTGATTTACCTTTTCAAGAGGTTTCTGGCTTAGATATAGATACAGATATCATAGAGTATAGACATGGAAACAGTCCTGTACATTCCACCATCAAAATGCCCGGTTTGATGAAATACGGAGATATTACATTGAAAAAAGGGGTGTTTACAAACGATTCTAAATTCTTCGATTGGATCTCTAAAATCAGCTTGAATACTTACGAAAGATTGACTGTAGTAATCCGATTATTGGATGAGCAAGGACAGCCAAAAATGACTTGGTCCTTGACCAATGCTTTCCCTAAGCAAGTTACACCGACTGATATGAACTCTCAGAGTAGTGAAGCGGCTATTGAAACAATAGTATTGGCTCACGAGGGATTAAAAATCGAAGCGGCTTAATACTTTATTATTCAATGAGTTGTTGCCAATTATTCCAATATAGAATAAGGGGGTAACAACTCATTTTGATTTATTCAAACCACTTGCAGACAAAACCCATGAATATAACTGTAGTTGACCCACCTGTTTCATATAATTTTGCCGTCCGTATCGTATCCTCTGAGTTTAACAAATTGGAAGATACCTATTTCAGCGAAATATCAGGAATCTCTGCAGAGTTAGAGGTTGAAGAAAAGCGTAGTGGAGGAATCAGTGATTTGGTGTTCCATTTACCAAAAAGTACAAAAGGGAGTCGCATTACTCTCAAAAGAGCATTAGCTCCTATGAATTCGGATATCATTAAATGGTGTTTCAATACTATCAATAATGATATTACCAAAATTTCGCCCAAAGGAGTAACCATTTCTTTACTCGATAGGAACACCGGGAGCCCCGTGATGACTTGGGTGTTTTATAATGCATTTCCAGTAAAATGGTCTATGGGTGATTTTGATGCCAAGGAGTCAAAAATAGCCATAGAGTCAATGGAATTGGTCTTTTCTTATATGGAAATTCAATAAATGATAAATAAGTGGCAATTAAAATTAAAGAGCTGATCATCAAGGCTATTTGTGGAGACAACACACCACAGCCCGAAAACAAAAAACAGGAAACTATAGCCCCTGACCAAAGTGGGTTAAAATTAAGTTACCTGCAGCGGAAAAGCATAATTGATGAATGCACCAGTGAGGTTTTGGATAGAATTAAGAGAATGAATGATTATTAATGGCAGAAAGTTTAGCAATATTAAAACTTACGGCATTTGAAAGATTCAAAGACGGTTCTGCAGCTTCTCCTCTAAGCGGAGGTGAATATTCTTTACAGCTCAATCCTGAAGAAGTTGATTTGACTTTCGATATCAAAAAAAATTCTTCAGATGAAGATGAGGAACCTACCTCAGCTGCTGGTATGCCCGTAAATGATAAAAACAAATTATACAATAGACAGAAAATAAGTATTGAATTCATTATCGACAATACTGGTGCCATACCTGTTTTTCCGGATGGGATTGGTACCAAGGTAGCCGGTAAATCTATCAAAGAATCCATTGATTTGTTGAAAAAAGTAACGGTCAAGCCTACTAGGGCTTCACATAGACCTCCTTTTATCAAACTAGAGTGGGGTAAGCTGCTCTTAGTGGGTGTAGTAGATAGTCTTGCAATCAAATATACTTTATTCAATACCAGTGGTGATCCGGTCAGAGCTTTAGTGAAATTTAGCATGGAGGAGGAGGTGGATGAAAAAGTCATTAGCAGGGAATTTCAAAGTCCTGATATCACCAGAATCATCACCATCAAAGACGGAGATAATCTTAACGCCATGTGTGATTCATTTTATGATGACCCAAGATATTATATATCCATAGCATCATATAACGACCTCCCCTCATTTAGAAAGCTTAAAATTGGCTCCGCACTTCAATTTCCCCCTTTAGAAAAATAATTACCAATGGTGAAATCACCCAATGATTCATTGCAATTAGGAATCTCTTTTGAAATCAAAGTAGGAGGAAAGTCTCTGCCTAAAGATTTGGTGGTCATGAAAATCAGGGTGAACACTGAAGTCAATAAAATCGCTAAGGCTACAGTCGCTATTTTGGGTGGAAACTCCTACGAAAGTCTATTTAAGGAAAGTGAAACACCGGAGTTTGAGCCTGGAAAAGAGATAGAAATATCTATTGGGTATGCCGAAAAAAACACCAAAGTTTTTTCGGGCATTATTCAAAAACATCGCTTGGCTATTGATGAGGGATACCTCAATTATTCTTCCCGGAGTAAGTTAGTGTTAGAAGCGACAGACAAAGCTTTCAAAATGAAGCTTGAAAAAAAATCTGATCTCTACGAAAAGAAAAAGGATAGCGAGATCTTGAGCACCTTGATAGCTGGAGCGGGGCTTTCAAAAAAAATCCAAAACACGAGTTTCCAGCATGAAAGTATTTCTAGGCATCATGTAAGCGATTGGGAATTTTTGCTCCATAGAGCCAAAGCGAATGGTATGCTGGTGCTCAATTCTTTCAATAAAATTACGGTCGAAACACCCAAGGTATCAGGCTCTGCAAAGGTTAAGTTGATTTATGGAAAAGATGCTTACAGCTTTCATGCGGATCTGGATGCCGGTGAGCAGCTACAACAAATCGAGTCTGCTGCCTACGATATTTTTAATGAAAAAAGTATTAAACAAAACAGTGCAGAACCTGCTCAACTTGACAAACCTGGGAGTATTGTGGGGAAAAATCTGGGTAAAGTCTTTGCCCCGCAAAAATTCAATTGGCCTACAATGGTACCTGTAGAGAGTAAAGAATTGAAATTTTTAGCTGATTCAGCATTAATATTTTCTAGGTTGAAAAGGATCAAGGGTGACATCAGTTTCAAAGGAGTGGCGGATATAAACCTTGGAGACATTGTTGAGCTGGAAGGTTTCGGGAAATTATTTAATGGCTCTGTATATGTAACTGCTGTAGAGCATAAGGTTGAAAATGGTGATTTTATCACTACCCTCAAGTTTGGGATCAATGATGACTGGTTCAAAAAAGAGTCTTTTTTGGATCTTAATGTATTACCCCCGATTTCGGGATTGCATGTAGGTATAGTAAAGAAAATCGACGGTGATCCAGATAAGAAGGGTAGGATTCAGGTTATGATTCCTTCTATTAAAAATTCCGGAAATGGAATCTGGGCAGTTTTATCGCATTTTCATGCCAATAACCAATCAGGTAGTTTTTTCATACCTGAAGTAAATGCGGAAGTGATAGTAGGATTTTTAAATGATGACCCGAGGTTTCCAATCGTTTTGGGATCATTATATAGTAAAAACAACAAAGCTAAAGACAGCATAGAAAAACAAAATAGCACCAAGAGTATTGTTACAAAATCGGGGCTTAGACTAGAGTTTAACGATAAGGATAAATTCTTCAAAGTGACCACGCCGGGTAAGAATACACTTCTGATATCAGATAAAGACAAGGGGGTCAAAATAGAAGACCAGAATGGGAATGAAATCGTCACTTCTGCCAAAAGTCTGAGCCTAAAGTCTAAAAAAGACATCCTATTAACTGCTACTGGTAAATTGGAGCTTAAAGGCACTAAAGGTGTCGTGATGAGTTCCTCTACAGGAGACGTCAGCATAGAAGGCAAAAAGGTAGGACTGAAAGCCAAAGCCAAATTTGAGGCAAGTGGCAGTGCCGGCGCAGATATTAAATCTTCCGGTGTAGTCAATATCAAAGGTTCAATGGTCAATGTAAACTAAATTTAATATGGGAAATGCAGTAGCAAGCTTATTATCAATGCACAAATGTGACATGCCGGATGCGGCAGGTACACATGTGGAAATTCCTATTTTTTTTCCATGTAGCAACAAGGTGAAAGTATTGAAAATGAATGCGGGTGTTCAGGGTGATATGACACTGTGCCTGCATAGAATACCTACTCCGGCTGGACCTGTGCCCATCCCTATGCCCAACACAGTCAAAAAAGGATCCTTAAAGGTCAAATTTGGAGGAAAACCTGCTGCAAGAGAAAAAGACATGATGGCACATGGAGGCAAAATATCCAAGGGGATTCCTCTGGTCAAAATAGGATAAAATGGCAGAAGAAAAAAGCTTCCTAGGTAGGGGGTGGGCATACCCCGTCACTTTCAATAAATTATTGGGTAAAGTCAATATGGTTAGTGATGAAGAAGACATCAGACAAAGTCTACAGATATACCTGAAAACCAATAGGGGTGAGCGGATTCTGCGTCTGGATTATGGAACTGTGATGCAGGAGCATGTCTTTGATCTTGGAGGGATAGCTAACTTAAACTACCTCTGTGAGCTTTTGAAAAATGATATCAGAATATATGAGCCGCGAATCATAGTACTGAATGTGGATGCTGATGGTAGTCAATTGCGCGACGGTATTGTGCACTTTAATGTCGAATACGAAATCCAATCTACCAATATCAGGGATAATATAGTATACCCCTTTTATATTTTGGAAGGAACTAATATACCAGGTTAATCAAATTGAAAAATACAAACCATCATATAGATCATAAAATGGACAAGGCTTCACTCAATCCTTTAGATGAAAGGTATTTCTTACCTGATGAAAGAAGGCTGAGTGATTTTCTTAAGTTCGTCAATCGAATCTCGAAGAAGGTGAATTTTATTGATGAAAACCTAAATCCAAATGGAGATTGGTTTGACTTTTTTATCTCAGATGAATTGTTCTTACTCGCCGAAATAGGAAGCTTTGACCTGAAATTTATAGAGCAGGAAAGAACTAAAATCCTTTTGAAGTTTGAAAATTCAGATAACCAAGATGAAAAGAAATCATTGATCACACAATTGTTCGCCCAAATCAAGACAATGCTTAAGACCATTGATGAATGGTATCTTATTTCTTCAAAATTCAACAAACAAAGACAAAGTACACCTCTTGAACTCGAACTAGTAGCGGCCATTACATACAGATGCAAGGACGTATATGGGCAATTGTTGTTCATCAATGAGGAGTTGATTAATTCAACAGAGAAATATGATTTTGGATTATCCAGCGATGATTTTCATTCATTGTGGAATGTAGATTTAGATCCTAAAAAGTATTCCAGTTTGGCTTTTGGCTCTGATTTGGTGAATCCGGACTACTTGTACAAACAACTTCTCCTTCTCCACAGACCTGTATTCAAAACATTGATCAATCTTATTGATCGGTCGGGCCAACTGATTCGAGACAACCTTCAGAACAAAGAAGATCACGAACCTCATATTGGTCTTATACTCGCTTTTTTTAATCTATTCCAAAAACTTCAGGGTGAACTAAATGAAATCCCTGTCAGACTTCTCAACTTTTATTATAAGGATGTGTTAGGCCAAAACCTTAAACCACAAGAACCTGATACTATACTTTGCTATGTCAATTTGGATCCTGATTACCAAGAGGTTGTAATACCCAAGAATACGGTCATTTTGGCAGGGCAAAACATTGATGGACAAGATGTTAAGTATGCCGTGAATGAGAAGGTCAAAGTGTCTGATGTGAATTTGGCTGGAATCTATACCTTCTTTGTGTCGCGAAACAAGCTCATAGATCCTGGGACTACATTTGAGACGATAAATGGGATTTACTCTAAGTACATAGAACCGAATCTGGATAAGACGGTATTTACAGCTTTAGGTGAGGAACAGAGATTTCTTAGTGACGAAAACAGAACCATGGATGATGTTTACCTAGGTTTTATTATTTCTTCACCCACACTCAAATTGAAAGGTGGCTCAAGAAAAGTTCTAATCAGTTTCACCTTTTTAGGCGAGAGTTTTCAATATTTCTTGACCATGCTTATATCAGTAGCCAAGGTCAATAAATCCACTCCTGAAGAAGTGTTCTACCAGATTTTTTCGGACTCTTTGGACCTAAAATATACCAGTACCAAGGGATGGCAAAATATTGAGCAGTTTGAGGTGATTGCACCTCAAGAATGGAACGAAAATGGTTTCAAAATTAGCTTTGAATTAGGGCCTGCCATGCCTGAATTCAATGGTTATAAGGAAGATTTACACAAGGATAAAATCGACCTTTTCCATCCGGCACTGAAGGTTCTGTTAAACAATAAAAGCGTTTTTCATCCATATTCTTTTTTGCAATTTTTGGAAATTGAGCAGATCAATATAGAGGTTGAAGTGAGCCAACTCAAGAAGCTTACATTGCACAGTAGTTATGGCCCATTGGATCAATCTATTCCTTTCGATTTACTAGGCCCGTCACCTAAAGTGGGCAGCTATCTTTTAGTGGGTAGTGATGAGGTTTTTTCTAAGGATCTGGATGAATTGAAGGTTGGATGGACCTTCCATGGATTGCCGGAAGGGGAAGATATGGAGTCGTATTTCAGTGGCTATCCTTTTGGTATAAAAAACGATAGTTTTAAGCTTCAAATTCAAGCACTTTCCGATTTTCGATATATACCCACCCAAAATCAAAATGCTATCATTACAAATTTATTTAGCTATGAGAAGGACGGGCTAAATAGGTTCCAAGTCATTGATAATATAGACCTTTCTCAACTAAGAATCCAACCTGATTATAACCTGGGAATAGAAGAGGATTTTGAACTTTCATTGGATGGCCAAACCGGCTTTCTGAAATTAGAATTGGTTTCCCCTTCCATTGGTTTTGGTTTTGATGTGTACACTGATGTGTATAATAAGAGTGTTACCATGTCTACCAATCAACAAATCGAAAAACCCACTTCTGGTTTTTCTTTTGATGTACCCAAGGAACCGTTTTCTCCTATGGCCAAGGATATCTTTATTGACTATAAGGCCTCTTCTAAGATAAACTTTTTAGGCACAAAGTCTTTTGCCAATCAAAAAGAAAAATCAGAGAATTTTATACAGGTACATCCTTTTGGAAAGAAATACCTCTTTAAAGAAAACTTGGTCTTTGATAATGGCTTTCTGCCATTCTTTGAACTTCAAGGAGCCTTGTTTTTAGGAATTGAAGCGCGCCAATTTCCTCAAGAGTTAAGTATTTTATTTGATATAGGTAAAAATGAAAAATGGTACCATGGTGATATCCCCAAGCTTGATTGGTTTTATCTTTCTACAGATGAGTGGAAGCCATTTAGAGTGGATGATTTGTTGTTTGACACTACATATGGGCTGACTAGGTCTGGGATTATTTCATTCAAGTCACCGAAAGACATCAATCTAGATAATTTGCTCATGCCCAAAACCTGTTATTGGATCTGCTGTAGGACCAAGGAAAATGCAGAGTTGGCAAGCATGATTTCCGGGATCCACCTCAACGCTTTTTCTGCAACCGCACTATTAGAAAATAATACCCTTCACGAACCTGTTTTGCCCAAATTCAGTGTGGAATCATTTGAAAATAATATTCCCGGCATATTGGATTTGATACAACCCATAGATTCAAGAGGTGGTAAGGCTCCTGAAAATCAAATGGCTTTTTTCAGGAGGGTCAGTGAGAGTATAAAGCACAAATTTAGGGCTGTCACCAGTTTTGACATTGAAAAAATTCTTTTGAATGAATTCAGTTGGTTAGGTTTAGTAAGGGTCTTTGGTAGTTTTGGGAATGAGCAATATGTAAAACCGGGTACTATTTTTATTGTGGGTATTCCTGAGATTTCCAACAAGGAGAATTTTTACCTTCCGAGGCTGAATCCTGGTCAGATTAAGGAGATGGAGTATTTTTTAGAAAAGTATGCTAACCCATTCATGACATTCAAAGTAATCAATCCGCAGTATGAATACCTTTTGATCAAAGGCAAAATAAAATTTCACACAGATGATATCGGGATGACCTTTAGGTTGTTGTATGATGAATTGTTAGCATCTATTTGCCCATGGTTTTATGGGGATTTGTCCGATGCATTTTTGAATAGGGAAACCAAAAAATCAGAAATTTTGAACTTGATAATCAGTAGGCCTTATGTCAATTTTTTTACAGGATTTTCGATAGCCCATATTTATCAAAAAGAGGATATGGGATATGTTTTTTTGGATGGAAATAAACTGGAAGATGGCATGGATAAAGTAAATATTGGGAAACCATGGTCAATTTTAGTCCCATATCAATTGAAAAATATTGAAATCGTAGAGGATGGGGATTACAAACCTTCGGAACCATTTGACCTTCGAGATTTTATCATGGGAGAAAACTTGATAGTCACTTCAGATTACGTCGATACATATAAAGTTGAAACAAAATCAGAGGAAATCGCAAAAGAAAATGAAGATGATTTTCATATCACAATAGATTTATAATTATGGCACTATTGAACAGGCAATCGCTGATAAATTATTTTAAAAGGGGAAGCACTCCTACGGAGAAACACTTTTCTGATTTGATTGATTCTACTGTAAATATTGTAGATGATGGAATCGCAAGAGATAGAAAAAACGGTTTTAGAATAACGTCTGTCGGAAATTCTAACCGTCTGATTTCTTTTTATAAAGATTTCAAACAGATAGATCCTGAGTGGAGCATCAGCCTTGAAAAAGACAAATCCAGTAACCTCACTTTTCAGGAGCTTAACAATGATCCAGCTATTGTCTTGAAGAGTGGAGGAAATGTAGGTATCGGTGTGGAAAACCCAAAATCAAAACTTGATATAGATGGCATAGTTACGTCCAAAGGGAGGGTAGGTTCTTTCAAAAAAGGTCAGGTTCCCGCTGATGGCAAATGGCATGTAGTGATAGGTGAACTCAGTGAACCTTGCGCATTAGAGCTTATGGTACGTGTAGATGGCGAAAAAGGTAGCGGACGCTATGCATTGGCTCATGTCATTGCACTCAATACTTTTGGAGGTAGAATGTCTAAAGGTTCTATAAAAAAATCATCAGCTTACTATGGTAGTTTTTTTAATCGCTTGAGATTCAAGTGGGTTGGAGAAATGTATAATTACTCTCTCCAAGTCAAGACAGCCCGCCATTTTGGACTGGATCCTAAGACTGGTGAGCCTTATCCTATTGTATTCTCTATTGGTAATCTGATGCCTGTTTAAACACTAAATAAAAAATTTGTGGCTAATTTTATTTCTAGTGAACTTTCAGAAAATACTATTTTAAGGTATGACCTCTTGTTTGAAGAGGGACTTTGCTTTGCCCAAAAGTATTCTGGGAAAATTTGGACCGATTATAATTACCATGACCCAGGGGTTACTTTCCTGGAATATTTTTGCTATGCCTTGACCGATTTGGGGTATAGGACCAACTTCCCCATTCAGGATTTATTTTTATTTGACCACGAAAATACCGATCCGGTCAATGACAATTTGCTCTTTGGCCCTGAGACTGTTTTCAGTACAAGCCCAATTACTATCAATGATCATAGAAAACTAATCATTGACCGTGTCAAGAATGTTGCAAACGCTTGGGTGATTCCTCTTTTGGATAATAGGCTGGGTGTCCAAGGTCTATTTGATATCTTTATAGAATCAGGTGAGGATTTCAGTGATATTGAACTTAATTTTCTCAAAAAAGAAGTCGCTTTGGTTTTTCATGCCAATAGGATGATAGGTCACGATTTGGATAAAGTCCATATCCTCAGAAAGGTGAATATATCTCTTGCAGGTGACATTTATATAGAAGCGGATGTTTTGGCTGAGTTTGTCATATCCAAAATCTATGCAAACTTGGACAAATATATCAATCCATTTGTAGAGCTTCACGATCCTATAAAGCTATGGAAAGAAATGGATATGCCTCCTGAGGCGGTTTTTAACGGCCCACTTCCCAAGTTTGGATATATTTTTGAAAAAGATCTTTCTCCTAAAGTAGAAGCCATATACCTTTCGAGAATAAAAGAAATAATTCTGGACGTAGAGGGGGTAAAGGAAGTCAAGAACTTGAGCCTGTTCAAAAATGGTATTCCTGTTTTTGATACTTTTGTGAATTTCAAAAAAGATGAGTTCCCCAAAATTCAATACCTAGATGAAATTACCGAAGCCTTTGATAGTAATTTAAAGGTTTATAAAAATAGTGTTTCCTATGATGTTGATGGCGTTATAGCCAAACAGCTTATTGCCACCGAGTTATTATCAAGGAATAAGTTTTACCATCATGAGCTTTCCTATACCCAAAAATTACCTCAAGGTAGATTTTCCCAAAGCCAACTTCAACAGCACTATCCGATACATGATGAAATGCCTGATCTTTTTGGCGTGGGTAAAATCGGAGTCTCTAAAAACGCCAGCAAAAAGGAGCAGGCCTCTGCACTGCAAGTTTCGGCATACCTGTATTTCTTTGAGCAATTCATGGCTTCTTATCTCGCTCAATTAGTCAATGTAAGGCACCTGTTCTCAGTAAGTGATATTAAGCATACATATTTTAATCAAATCCCTGAGGGAATTACCAAGCTGAAAGATTTATTGAAGGATTACCCCATATTTCAGGAGTTTCTTGATCAATGCTCACAGTCAAATGATGATTTTTTCGATAGAAGAAACAGGGTTCTTGATCAGCTTCTGGCAAGATTTGGAGAACGACTTGATGTATCTAGTCTCAAAAAGTTGAGTAGCGGAAACAATCTCAAAACCATAGAGGAAATCAGTTCCGGTATTATCGAAAGTAAGGTCAAACTGTTAAAGGGTATAGTTGACTTAGGTCATGATAAGGCTAAAGCTTTTGATATCTATGCCAAGTCTATTTGGGAATCAGATAATGTATCAGGCTTAGAAAAACGCCTTGCAGCTACATTGAATATCAAAAACATCAAACGTCGGTACATTTCAGCCCCTCTCTTGCAGTCTCTTGGACTTGCGACGCAAAAAAAGCAAAAGAAAAAATGGGGGCTTTTAGAAATAGAATTGGTACAAGGCAAAATCCAGGTGTATAAATTACCAAAAGAAGCTTACAAAAATGGAAAAGCACACTTTATGGGCAAAGGTTTGGCTTTTTTTCCAGAGCTTTTTGAAGTATTGTCAAACGAAAAAGTTATCTACTATGGGGTATCTCAGGACAATATGAACCATTATCTTTTTATGAAACAAAAAAGAGCTGAGTTTCCTTTTGTGTTGTTTCAGTCTGATAACAGGGAAGATTGCATACAAGCTAAAGCCAAAGTCTTGGATAAGCTTCTCCGCTTAGATGATGAATCTGAAGGCTTTCACATGATAGAGCATATCTTACTAAGACCGATGGCGTCAGTATCATACCTTTTTTCTTTTTTTGACCTCAAAGGTGATGTTTTCTTGGAGGGTATTCATGTGGGAGATTTAGAAGAACAAAAGTCTCTCGGAGAAGATCTTGTAATCTACGGAGTGGACCTTGATAATTATACCATTACTGAAGACGAAGAAAACAACACCTTTTCAGTGATCTTGTATAATAGCAACAATGAAGGCATAGGAAGAATCTTTTCACAGTTTGATTCCCGACAAATTGCTAAAAAAGCAATTGACGATGCAATAGCATTTTTCCGGAAAATTGAGAAAAAAGAAGTGAGCATGGATACGGTGTTTGAAGTGAACCATGTAGCCGGCGCGGGTCATGGTTTTCCACCTGATTTTGAGTTTTCTCATACAATTAGCTTTATTTTTCCAGACTGGCCAAGCCGCTTTTCAAAAGCTGATTTCTCAAAGTTCATCACACAACTCATTGCGGAAAATATTATCGCCCATCAGAATGTCAATGTCTATTTTTTAAATGTAATGGATCTCTACAGGTTTGAAGAAGTATATCACCAATGGTTGAAGTTGAAAAACTCCAGCAATCCTGACCTGAAAAAATTAGATACCTTATCTCTCCAGATTATTCAGTTGCTGATGGGGCTCAAACCGATGACATCAACATTTTAGAATCCAATGAAATTATGAAAGATAAATAGGGGCTCAATTGAACTTTGACCTGAAGCTTTAAGATTCATTGGTCTGTTCATTGTCTTTCCATGGCTGTTATAAATTGATATAATAGGAAAAAGGGAATAAACACCTTGAGCAGGATTACGCTGCAATTTGACATGAAAAACAGATGTGTTTGCTCAAATTTATCACTTGATTAACAAAAGAATGCGTATTCATTTTTTAGTGATTGTCTTTTTTATCCAAGCCATCAATTTTTCTTAAATAGGATATTGATTTTACATCAACCATAAAATCAATTTGCACTTATCCCTGTGTTACATATAATTATGTTTTTTTGGAACCTGAATTAATAAATAGAGAAAGCTTAGTTGCTGAACAAAATGGAAATACTTCAATTCCATCGGGAGAAATCCAGGATGCAGCTGATGCGTCAGCAGAAGTTGTAGCTTTAGAACAGCTTTCCAACTTGGCAAATCCACAAGATGCTTCTTTGGATTCCGACGTGAATGTGGCTGATAAGGGCGCTGATGCTTCTTTGGATTCCGAAGTAAATGTGGCTGATAAGGACGCTGAAGAAACTCAGGGCCCTACTGACCCATTGGACGCAAAACAAGAGCTAAAAAGTCCTGACAACGGAGATAAATTCACGCCCGAGGCTATGAGCATGTCCGAAGCGTTGGAGAAAAGTGCAAGTGTAGGAGGAACTGTCAGCAAAGGCTATGAAGGTATCATTGGAGGTAGCACTTTGGCGCATTCTATTGTGCAAGGGAGTACCGATAAACTAAAGAGTGTAATTGGTTTTTTTGACAAAGCAAGGGATGCATGGAAAAAGAAGGATTGGGAGTCAGGCATACAGTTCTTTGCAGAAGCAGGTGATACCACTCATGTGGTATTTACCCAAATCCATAAATATGGAGGCAGTTTACCAGCTGGAGGAGCTTCGCTTTTACCCGGAATAGGTGCTGGTATTTCTATTTTTAAATCTGCTATGAATATTGAATTAAAAGGAAGCAAGTTTGATAAATTGAATGAATACAATGAAATTTTAAAATTAGATCAAAATGATAAGGATGTCCTTAACAAGTACATAGTAAGGGTAGAGGATAGTATGCTAAGTGATTTAGTAGATTTTTATTTAAGTATTGCGGAATTGATATTGACTGTAACAACTTTACCCCCAGTTGGACTTGTAATCGGTTCTTTAAGGAGTGTAAAAGACGTTTATTTGTCTAGCCTGGAATTTTGGAGAGAATTCAAAGGATCAAAGGAAAGGCAGGCATTGTTTAGGGTTACGGGCGCCAAGGAATCAATGTCTGAGGATGAAATGGGTGATTTGTCAAGTCTAAGAGATAAAGTGGCCGATCCCGAAACCGGGAAATTTAATCTTAAAGATGGTTCATTAAGGGATCTCTTGAAAATCAAGCTCGAAATAGATACAGTAAATCGTCAGATTCAATCTGTATCAGGTGAGAACAAGTTAAAAGCAAAATTGAATACGCTGAAAAACGGGTTGACGGATTCTCTTAATAATGGCATAATAGAATATAATCAAACGCTGTCTGCCTCAGAAGAGACTAGTAAATTTCAGATTTCTATAGATGATGTGGATAAGATTGCTCAAATTCATTCAAATGTTATAGCTCAAGTATTGAAAAAAGCTAATACAGAGAAAACCTTAATTGGAAGAGTAAAGAATATATTTCACAAAGAGAAAAAAGATAAAATTCTTAAAGAAATATTCAATGGGGAACTTCCTACTGATATTCCAATAGAAGACCTTTCTAAAGGTGAAAATGCGGATTATTTTTGGGAAAAAACTCAAAAAGCATTGAATATGGCCTTGGAGGGTAGGAAGTACTATTCCAATGCAGAACTTAAGAAAGAAGTCGAGAAAATTTTAAATAAATACAATATTAGCAAGAATGAAATAGATTCTATTATGATCTAAGAAGTACTCAATGGAGTATCAATTTCATACGTTAGAATTAATTATTTGAGACAAGATTTCTTCGATTATTCGTCAGATTTGAGACCTGCATATTTAAGTGCTTTAAAGTATAGCCCAAATTAAATATTTCATCAACATAGTCGGTTGATCAAAAATCCTTGAATTATAACTAAATATCCTATGACTGATATAAATTCAACTATTAAAATCATACTAAGTGAAACGGATGCCCAAGAAATAAAGGAAGTAAAGGAAAATGATTTCCAAGCTTTCAGTTTCATTCAAATAATAGAAGGGAAGAAGGAAGAGTTTGTAATTATTTTTGCTATGGAAGATGATAAGATGGTGATCATGAATCTTTATTGGCATGATAACCAATTTTATAAAGACCTCGGCTTGGATTTCTATACCATCATCAACAAACTCAATACAAATATTATCCTCGGAAATATTCAAATAAGTGAAGAAAATTCATTCCATAAATTGGTCTTTAAGTCATCTTACGTGGGAGATTGTGAAGATTTTCAAGCCAATAAATCATTCCTCTATTTCTTAAAAGTTTCTTTTGATATGGTAGGAATGGTAAAAGATCAGTTGGGTTAACTCAAGATTGATTCATATCAAGGTTAGTAGTATAGATGTGATTTCAAAAGAGGGATTGAGAAAAATACGCCCATCTCAAACCGATTTTATGCACAAATAGTCTTAATCCTCTTATTGACAGAAGGGAGTATGTACCCAATACTCCCTTTAGCATTTATTGAAAAAAGTGCAAGGTCTGAAAATTACCATTCTCCTATTTCTTCAAATCACCTATTTGCTCATGGTTTTTAAGCACTCAAGTTAGGCAATCATTCAATGGAGGAGAGTCTGATAGAAAAAATGGAATTCCAATTGGAAATCAGCCAAGAGTCTGATTATGATATGGTATCCGATGAGGTGACTAAGGCTGTAGACCTGATATTACCAATGATGGAAAAGGCCTTGAATGAATTGCAAATAGGTAATGAGGTTTTGGTGATTGAAAAAATGGAGCTCGATTTAGGCTTGTTAAATATTTATCGCTTAAAGGAAGACCTTGCGGACAAATTTACCAGCCATTTCACTGCTTACCTCAAAGATGTACTGATTCGGAAATCCAAAGTGACTTTTTCCGATCATTCAATGGCCATGAACACCGTAGTGTTTTTTGTCCATTTTGGAACAAAACCATGGTGGCTAGGCAATGGAGTCCCTAATATTCATCATTATGCAACTTTAGCATTTGAGACACACCCAGACCAGTTACTCAATCTGGTCTTGTCTAATTACCACAAGGCCAACCTACGCAATAGGATTATCCATAATTTCTCGGATAGACTCTTGGTCAGTCTTTTATTACATAAGTCCAAGATCTCTGGAATATCAGAGGAAAAAATATTGAATCTGAGATTTTTATTTAAGTCAAAATTCAAGCATTGGGATGAGAGAAGAATATCATTTGCTTTCAATAGATTGTTGATCAATTTGATATATTCCTCAAGAAATCATAGCTCATTTGATTTAAATACCGCCCTATTTCAAGGCTTTATGGGATACCAAAGTCAAGGTATATTCAGTGAGGAATGGTTTGGTATTGGTGGGCTCAATTTAAAAAAGACTGAAAAATCAAACTTACAAAAAGGTGTTGAAGATGGTGTAATATCTTATAGGAAAAAAACCAAAGAGGAAACACTAATTGATTGGCTAAAATTTTATCTTCTTAATGGCTATATACCTTCCAATTCATCAGCTCATTTTTACAGTTATCGAAACTTCAGTAATTTATTTAAATATTTGGTTTACAATTATTTAGATCATGTTGTCGATTTGCTTTTGGCTGTAGGTAAGATACAAGTCGTCAAAGACAGGTTTTTGGACAGTACTTCTCCCGAACTTATTCAGTATTTTTTTTCCAAAGTGGCGCCATCAAAAAAATTATTGCTGGATTGGGTGGTTGGCGTATTTCAGCAGGTTCAGGAAGACTATAAGCCGATTAATCAGACTTTTGTCCGGGTCCGTAAGTCTATAAATGAAATTACATTCGAACTTTTCCTCCTTGACAACCTCAGTTCGATTACTGACGAAAATTACTTGAAACTTCTGATCAAATCCACTGCAAAGAAGTTTGCAGTCAGGTACCAGGACTTGCTTTTTTTTGTTGCTGAATCTTCTGCCAAATTTACAAGGGGCTCGGGGGCATTTAATTTTCATAATACCCTTGCGAAAATTTATCATTCGGAATTTTCAGAGAAAAAAAATAAGCGGGAAACTGATAAGCAGTTATCTTTTGGGAAATCGGATATGCTTGTTTTTGATAAAAGAGAGTCTGCTGAAACGACTGATTTTCAGGTTGATACTTACTCTGATTTCAACGACAGGACTTATGTCCTAAAATTACTCCTTAATTATTTCAGTTTCGCAGAAAAATCAAAGCCCAGGCAAAATCAAGTAATGTCATGGCTCAACGATAAATATAAGGATGGAGCTACCTTCACTACCGAAGAAATATTAAAACTAGTGGAGGAATTTTGTATCAAATACAATTTAAACCTAAATCAGCTTATCATTTCAATTTTAAAGGTCAAGGATGAAAATCCAACTGTGAAGCTCTCTAAAGCATCTATTATTGAGTGGAAGAGCAAATTAAATGGTTACAGTGAAAAATCCCGTTATCAGGTTGATTTCTCAAAACAACAGTCCTTACATCATTTTTTTGAAATACTCGGAAAGGAAAATATTGAGTCTTTTTTCCAGGATTATCAGCACTATGAGGATAATATTTTATTTAAAACTTTGATTACTAAATACAGTGATGAATTTTTCAATCTCCTAAAATTAAATCAATATAATAGAGAGTTTAAAGATTTTGTCCTTGTACACTCTCCGGTTTGGCTTAAGAGAGAAATCTTAAGCTTTATTATGCAAGGCAGCAGTATGTCATGGTCTGATCTCATTGCTGATGTGAGTGCTGTCTTTAAGGATACCAAATGGCTTAATTTGAACAAAATAAGGCAGCTTGCTTTATTTGAGGCGGTTTTGTGGCTTAAGGTATTTGATAAGGAGATCCTAATCATCAATGACCTGATAATTTCAGTCTTGGATGAAGCAATAAGTCAAAACCTACACAACAGCAAGCTAGTCAATGATTTTAAAATCTTGAAGAACTCAACAGCATCTTCCAAAAAGCCTGGGCTTTCGATAGGAGCCAAGGAACTTGAGAAGATGTTTTCCTTTGGATATGCTGATTATTTGGATAGACTTTCAGGTAATTTTGAGGTTTTACTCCCTGTCAGCAAGCCTACTGAGGAGCAAAGTTTGACCAAGCACCTTGATTACAAGAATTTTTTCGAAATAATTGGATATGAGCAGATTAGCCTTATTTTTCATGATTACAAGTACCTTGAGGAGGATGCCTTGTTCAAGACATTGATTACGAGGTATAAAGATGATTTTTTCAATCTTTTGAAATCCAATCAATTCAATGTCGTCTTCAGGAATTTTGTCCTAATCCAAGCTCCATCTTGGCTTAAAGATGATATTTTGGATTTTGTGATTCAAGATGCTTATCCGTCTTGGAATGATCTCGTGGAAGGCCTAAGGTTAGAGTTTGCTGAGACCAATTGGTTAAAGATTAGTAATGAAAGGCTCATACTTTTTATAGAATGGAACTTGTGGATGAGAGCCTTTGAAAGAGGAGCCTTGGTCAAAGAAGACTTGATGCTACATATACTGCAAGAAGCAATCCGACAAAACCATCACAATGAAAAGTTTACTCAAGACTTAAACAACCTAAAGGGTTTTACTAATCAGTCTTCTTCGGCAGCCATTACCTCATCAGGTCTTCGGGTGCTAAGAAGGATTTCTTCTTCAAAATATTCCGGTTTCCAACCTAACCTTTTGCTCAATAAAGTGGATATCTCCATCGGTAAAAAGGAATTGGCTGGAGCAGATCTGATAAAAATAAGGGCATTTAAACTCATGTTTGATATCATAGGCAAGGATGATATCAAATCTTTTTTCAAGGATTACCATCGCTATGAAGAGGAAATATTATTCAAAACTTTGATCACTAAATACAAGAGCAACTTTTTTAAACTTTTGAAATCGAATCAATTTAATCTTGAATTCAAAGAGTTTGTATTGATACATGCTCCGGATCGGTTGAAGTATGAAATCTTAGATTTCATCACAAAAGATGCAGGATTGACTTGGTATGAACTTATTGACTCTCTCAGTACGGGTCTTACTGAGCAGAAATGGCTCAAAATAGGTAAAAAAGAGCTGATTGTCTTTGTGGAGAGGATTTTATGGCTGAGGGCATTTAATCAAAGATGGCCTGCCAAAGAAGATTTGATGGTTTTTGTGCTACAAGAGGCTATCAACCAAGGCCTGCATAGCGTCAAGCTACTAAAGGATTTTAAGAGTCTACAGGAACGTAAATCTTCTTTAGCTGCGCAAAAGAAGTCAATCGCTGTAAGGGAATTGGAGAAAATGCACTTTTCAGGTATCTTGGATTACTTAGAGAATATTGCATCAAATGGTACAAATGAAATATTGATCAGGGATCTATTTGAAAATATCATTTGGTATCAAAAATTCCCTAAAGCACACATTTTTCATGATAATGCTACCCTGGATTTAGACCTATATATCAATGAACTGATTAAAGATAACTGGAGGGTTTTTGTATCAGTGGTCGAAAAATCCGATGAGATTCAGCTGAATATCTTTTTTGATACCATTGAGACGAAATATTTGCAATTATTGGTAGATGCAAAATTGAAGGGGCTAGCTTCCTCTGTCAGTTTTAAAAAACTGAGGTTCATTCTGCATGTATTTAAATTAAAGCAAAATAAAAAATTGCATTATTTTTTTAAGTCTTGGTATCTGGCAATTAGAGCAGATATCAAAATACTAAAATCACCCATAAAAATTTATGCTTCTTTTTTAAAGCTATTGCTAGAAGATAACTTGATCTCAAAAGCAAAACTCATTCATGATACCCCATGGGAATCATTGATGGATAAACTGGAAATCTCTCAGGGTGACCGACTGGCATTTTTAAAAGAGTTTGATCAAGTATTAAACCTGAAGTCAGTTTTCAATTCCAATTTATCGACTGCAAACACTTATTTTGACGGTTATTTGCCGGACACAGGGATTTATCAACTTGTTTTTTCCAACAAATATCCTGTAAAAGCTTACCTGCAAATGATAGCATTTGGTTTGGATAGCAAGATTTTCAATGAAAAACATCGGATATACATAGAAGAGTGGGCAGCCTTCTCTTTACACTGGAATGACAAAAAATACCTTCAAAGTCTGATTCATATTTACCTAATCAATAGGCTTTCATCGGAGCGCAATGTATTGAAAATGAGGGGGGTATTATTCTATTCCTTTTTTGAAAAAGTTTCCGCTCAAAAAGGTGGGTTAAGGACCTTTTTAGTGCGCATCAAACAGTTTTCCTCTTTATTCAAAGGCCTTCCTTTCTCTGTGGTAGGGGGGATGCAAGGGCAAAATCTGGTAAAATGGACTAAAATATATTATAAAATCAACCCAAACCAGAATTTACAATCCTCAGATGCAGCTTGGATTGATGTCTTTCTTGCTTTGCAAGTGAAGCATTCCAATACATTGACATTAGCTTCTGCAGAGCATAATGAATTTCTTAAAAATCTCATTCAAAAAATGCCTTTTCATAAGCTTTTCAATTATGACATAGCTACTTCGTTTTTTACTGAGCTGACAAAAATCAAATCCCGGGCTACTTTAAAGAAAGATTTTTTGAATGATTCGACTTCTTTGTTAAGGCAATTGAAAGGATGGGAATTTATACATGATTGGCTTGGGATTTTCTTTGAAAAAGCCAGTAATCCTGATTTGGCTGGTTTTATGAGTTTATACTTCAAAAGTTTTTATAACGGTTCAGGTACCCTTCAGAAAAGGGGTGAAACCTTTTTCAAGCTATTGTTGGAAATCCCAATAGGCAGGTCTACATTTTCTTTGACCTACCAAAAAAGAAGTGCGATCAATGAAGAACTACCCCTCAAAGTTCCTGCTTTTGTCACAGGTCAAAACACCATTGCAAAAACTGATGAAAATGAAATTAAAGTTCTTGATGGGCTTTCAATTTTTTTTGAATTTGGAAGCATTCCGGAAAACTTTGGGGACTATGAATCCTTTGCACTTCAAATCATCAAACTGAAAGGGCAAGAGAAACAAAAACTTAAAATTCTGGTCTTTTCAGCCTTAAAGTCCGCTAAGAAAAGAAATCACCTCTATCAGCTTTTAGCACATATTGATGAATCTTGGTTTCTGGGATTATTGCACAAAGACCTTTTCCGAGACCTAAATAGCCTGCATTCAACCTTCAAGAAAAATTCTGGTTTGGACTTCTTCAGTGATCTTGGAATAAGCCATAAACAAGACCGCCTCATCATGATGGCTGGCAAATGGTCTTTGATACGTCTATATATTTTTTCACCCATAGAAATCATCAACCTTGTCTTTTCCGAATGGTTAGAAATTGTAAATGCAGAGAAAATCGCAAAGGTATTTAAAGTAAAGACACTGTCACCCCTCTTAGGACAATTGAAGCGTACCAATAATAAGCTCAAAACTATTCTAAGAAGTGAAATTTTGAAAAACAAAGAGGAGAGCGTCCGGGAAGTAATGGAAACAAAAGAAGTGGATTATGGAGAGGGAGTGACTGTTTCCAATGCAGGATTGGTGTTATTTTGGCCATTTTTAGGCAGGTTTTTTTCTTCATTGGGGATGCTGGATAGGGAGGGGATCAAAGGTAAGGAGATGCAAGAACGTGCGATTCAACTCCTACAGGTCGTCGCTACCGGTCAAACAGCGTTTGAAGAGTGGGACCTTACTTTAAACAAACTGTTATGTGGGGCTGACCCTGGTTTTCAGGTATCGCCTGGGATCACATTGAATAAGGAGGAGGAAGTTTTGATAGAAAAATTAATCCAAGGGACAGTTTACAATTGGGAAAAAATGAGAGGAACAAAGACGGATACTTTCAGAGAAACTTTTGTCAATAGGGAAGGTCGGCTTTATCAAATGGAAAACAGGTGGGAACTGATTATTGAAAAACGTGCATATGATGTTTTGCTTGATACTTTGCCTTGGAACATCACCATGATAAATCTCAGTTGGATGAGAACAAGACTAAATGTAATATGGAAGTATTGAAGACTTTGGACAACGCCTTTCTTTTACCCATTCTCAGAGACTTGGATTGGTTGAGTGCATTTATAAACGTACGGATAAAAAACTATTTTCAAAAAGATTTAAATCAGGTAGTAGTCTTGCCCACAGCTCCGGATATTGAAGATGAAAAATCCCCGTATACCCGCTACATCCTAAGAAATAATTTGACTCTTAATGAAAGAATTGTCTTTCTGATGAGTATGGTTCC
This sequence comes from Mongoliibacter ruber, assembly GCF_003003005.1. Classification (GTDB taxonomy): domain Bacteria; phylum Bacteroidota; class Bacteroidia; order Cytophagales; family Cyclobacteriaceae; genus Mongoliibacter; species Mongoliibacter ruber. Next base: position 340,825 of record NZ_PVTR01000004.1, on the reverse strand, counting down.
ATTGCTGAAACCGCAGATTTTTGACTGTTTTTTTATTCAAAACAAATCAATAGGCAGGTTTTTTTCAGAATTTGGAGGTGTTGATTCAAAGTCAAGCGGTGGTTTCAATCCCACTGTAGAGACCTTGAATTTTGTCATAAACGGTCAAGATGTCTCAAAGCGTATAGCTCTTTTTATGATCTTGTCAGAAGATCATTTTTTTGCTAAGGATCAGGTTCTTTTTCTCAGAAGAAACCAGGACAATGATACGTTTTGGTCCCGTAGACTGATGATGAATGAGGACTTTTTTTATCACCTTATATCTGGCGAACAGATCAAACCTAAGTTTTCCGAGGGGTTTCCAGCAAAGGAACTTACTACGCAATTAGAAATTGAAGACCTCGTATTGACCAAACAACTGAAGGAAGAGCTTTACCATATCCTTGCCTGGATGGAACATAGGTCCGAAATCAATAACAACAAAAATCTAAGGAAAAACTTCAAAAAAGGATATAGAGCACTTTTCTATGGTCCACCTGGGACTGGAAAGTCACTTTCGGCGGCTATTTTGGGTAAAATGAGCAATCAGCTTGTGTATAGGGTTGATCTTTCTCAAGTAGTGTCCAAGTATATTGGAGAAACTGAAAAGAACCTAGCAAGGCTTTTGGATACCGCCGAATATAAAAACTGGGTGTTGTTTTTTGACGAGGCCGAATCCCTATTCTCAAAAAGGACCGAAGTCAATGATTCAAAAGACAAATATGCCAATCAAGGCACTGCTTACCTGCTTCAAAGATTAGAGGACTATGATGGGTTGGTCATATTGGCAACTAACTTAAGACCTAACATCGATAGAGCTTTTGTGCGACGATTCCAATCAATTATATACTTCAATGTTCCGGGTTTTCAAGAGCGGATGCAGCTTTGGGAGAACTCACTTAAAGTATTCGAAATCGATGAAAATCTAAGTATTCCAAAGCTAGCTGAAAGATTCGAAGTTTCAGGAGCCTCAATAAACAATGCCATTCAGTTTGCTTGGTTAAATGCCCGTAGGCACCAAAGGAAAATTATCGAAACCTTTGACATAGAAGCTGGATTGATGAGAGAAATGTCCAAAGAAGGTAAATCAGTAAAATAGCGTATATGTTTGATTACGTTCATGTAGTAGAGTTGACAGAAGTTGATATCAAAAATCACTTGAAAAGGGTTAATTATCAGGCACAATTGCTTATCGAAGCCCCGTTGTTTTATGAATTGGGAAATGCATTGTTGAAAGGACAGATGGCGGGTAAATTTTTTGAAATAATTGTAGTGATTCCTCAAGGGTTCAAACCTCTTGAAATGGGCAGTTTAATGCACAGGCTTGTTCAATCTGGAGCCAGTATAGGTTTTTTGGAAGGGGGATTCATGATTGAGGATATGGAATTATTCGCGCTGTTAGACAATAAAGTGCTGATCAGTAATAAACTTCATGGCATAGAGAAAGACGTCATGGCTTTGGTTTTTCAAAAACACAAGGAGTTTGAAAAAGTGATGGGCATAAGTCAGAAGGTCAAGACTTCTTCACAAAACATTAAAATTCAGTTTAAGGCGGACAATTATTTTGTGTCTAAAAATCAACCTGTTCAACTTTCTTGGGAAATAGAAAACGCAGATTTGGTCGTCTTAAATCCAGGGGCAATGGTGCTTGACAGCGAAGGTAGTATCTCATTACCTATAGAAGAGGATACCTTATTTACAATTAGTTGCAAAAACGCAAAATATAAAAGGACATTATCTATTTTTATTAAGTACTTAGAAGAAGACATTTTGAGACTTTCTCTTCTGGTTTACAACAGAGACCTTGACACATTTATCGAAATAGATCCGGTAAAACCAGATGATCACAGGTATGCTGTCTATAAAGGAGATTTGATCAAGGTAGAGTGGGTTTGCAAAGGCGAATTTAAGTTGTCGGAAGAGGGTATGGGGCAATTGGAGAATATTGGCTTTCAAGATATCATTTTGATGCATCACAAGGTGTTTCAATTCTCTGCTCAACAAGACAGTTTATTGATTGACAAAAGGATGGAGGTAATACCCATTTCAGATGATGAAATACTATCAGACCAAGTAATTGGTTTGGATGAAAAAAAAGAAGCTAGTAGCATAAAAAACCGGAGTATAGCACATGAAAAATTGAATAAAACATGGCTTCATAAGCTGGGATTGAAATTTAAAAAGTGAAAGAAAACATGAGGATTTCGACTTTCTTGTTATTGTGCTCGGGAGTAAGTAGAAAAGTGTTGGATAAGTGCCCGGAGTATGAGAAAACAAAGCACATCAGCATTGGAGCATCTGTTTTGTTTACTGCTCTTTTGGCGGTAATCTCTTCCTATTTTGCTTTTAGCCTGATCTTCACCTCTATTTTTGTTATTTTATTTTTGTCCGTTTTTTGGGGCTTGATCATATTTAATTTAGATAGGTTTATAATCGCTACTTTAAGGAAGCGGGGTGATTTCCTGCAGGAACTACTCCAGGTAAGTCCGAGACTTTTTCTTTCTATTGCTATAGCTATAGTGATTTCAAAACCCTTGGAATTACAGATTTTCAAGTCTGAAATCGACCAAAGTCTTCAAGAGCAAATGATGCTTCGCCTAGAGATCAGTGAAAAAAAACACCTGGACAAACTTGCTATAATTGACAGCGGCAAGAAGCAATTTTCGGAAGAATTGAGGGGCTATTTCGACCTGAAGGAACAATATTACCAAGACTATAAATGTGAATGTGACGGAACCTGCGGTACTGGAAAATTCGGGAGTGGTGTGGAATGTCAGAGGAAAAGAAAAAAATATGAAGATTTTTTAGTTGAATATCAAGGGAAAGAGCGCATGATCTATGATTTTTTGGCGGATCTTGAACTGGAAAAAGAAGCAGTTACTCTTGATGCCAAAGAAGAAAGGGACATCTTAAGGGCCAACTTTTCTTTTGGTCTTCTTGCCCGACTGCAGGCTTTGCACAGTTTGAAAAGCTTTGCTCCATGGGCAATAACACTTGTAATTTTATTTGTAGAAGTTGCACCTGTTTTTACAAAACTCTTCACTCCAAAAGGCCCCTATGATGAACTTTTAGCTATTGATGAAAATAATTTCAGGTTTGACTACATCAAAAACCTGTACCAAAATGAAAAAGAATTAATGAATGGTTACGCCAACAGGGCCCAGGAACTAAAACTCATTAAAAGGGAACACGCTTCTGAAAAAGAAAAAATGGTGAAAGAATTATATAAGGACCTTAGCCAAGAGTTAAACAAACATTTAAATAATTGATAATTTCTCATCAAATATCACTTTGGCTTCTTATAGGCTTTTGTTTGTTTTCTTTTTGCCTTTGGGCTCAGGAGGACAAGGGAGCTAATCGAATTCCCGAAAATGTCGACCTATCACAATCAGATGTTAAAGTGTTTGATAATGAGAGTGATTTCGCATACTTTATCGCCGATCAACTGGATCTGAATTCCAAGGTTTTAGCCCAATTTCTACAATTTCAAGACCATTTTAAAGACAGTATTTTTGAATCTTTGAGTCAAAATAAGCAAGTAGTCATTCCTAGAAAATTCCTTTATTACTTTTTGGAGTATAACATCCCGGCGCCAGAAAGTCAACAACGCATGTCCAAGCGCATTGATGTGCTTCCCAAAGACAAAGTAGAGAACCTGAGTTTTGATTTGAAAAAGGGAGATCACTTTTTCTTGGAGTTTTTGCTGACCAAAGGAAAGGGTTTAGGTGCCCAGGTTGAGGTGTTGTTTAATGAAGTCAGGATTAGGCAAAGCATCACTTTGAATAAAAAGGAAGGTTTTACATTTGACTTCTTGGCTTCTGAGGACGGGAAAGTCGAAGTTATCCTCAGGAACTTTGGTTTTTTCCGGATGGAAGGGGACTTAGAAGCTCATGTAATTGGTGCGAAAGAAAAGATATCATTTCAACAAATAAAGAAGACCATTACATCTAGTCAAGAACAGGCCAGAACCATTCAGGATACACTATTCAAGACTGTACTCGATGAAGAGTTGGTTTTGAGTCACAGAAAAAATATAAAAGAAAGCAATACGTTTCAAAAACTATTGGAATTTGATGAAGAGCAGAAAATTCTTGGCTTTGCTTTTTACCTATATCCCTTAGAAGAAAAGGAAAACCTAACCTTTCATAGGCAGGTGACCTACAGGGAAGACCCTTTGGAAGATTTTGCCATCAAAGAGCTCAAAAAGCAGTCTTTCACCTACCTGCAAGAATTTGATTTTTCAGATTTGGATTTGTTTTTTTCTGATTCCTACTCGCAGAACTTCTGGCATAATAGCCGATTAACAAAAGAAGGTCCAAGGACAATAGGTCTTAACAGTAAAAAAAACTACTCGTTTTTTCGGCTTCAAGAGGCTAGAACTCCATATTTTCTCGAATTCAAAGCAAGCAATCGGTCCATGCTTTACAATCAAAGTCTTGGGGTCAAAATTGTCTTGCTGCATGTAAAAGAATTCATCGTAGTGGAAGAAGTTGTCGTGGAGGAATCTGAAGAATATGTATTAATTAACCTAATATGATGACAAGAAGAATAAAGTCAATATACCTGATTATTTTAATTCTTACGCCCCTAATTGCATGCAAAAGAGAGTATGCGCAATTGAAGTCTAGTTCTAGGAGGGTTTCATCTGAGATGCGGTTTTTACAGAGAAGTACCTCAGGTTTGGTGACTGCCTTAGGGATTGGGCAGTCCTCAGAGGGTATGGATACTACCCTTACTCAATTGACCCCCATGAGTCAAAAGAATTTCATCAACGAGTATGCATTTCTCTATGATGCACTCAATGGGGCTCCCACCAATAGATATCTCAATGCCTTGGAATATGATTCAATTCAAGATCTTTATAAAAAGAGGTCTGTAAGTAATCGGAAATTGAATGAAGATAAGGAGCTGTACGTTTGGTACCCTTATTGGATGGGAGATGTCTGGAAAAGTTACAATTTCAACTTGATTTCAACAATTTCATTTTTTACGTACAAAATAGACCCAGCATCCGGGAGTTACCTTAACCCCACGCAAATATCACAATGGCGGAGTACTGATTTACTGGACTCTGCCAAAAACACCAATACCAAAGTATTGTTAAACCTTTCGCTTGAAGGTGAAGAGAATCAATCACAATTTTTGAAAAATGAATCACTATGGAATGTATTATTGGACTCCGTTACAGTGCTTTTGCAGGAAAGAGATGCGGACGGCATAGAGCTTGAGTTTTCCGAAATCACAAAAGACCAGTCTCAAAAATTCTTGGATTTTGCCATATATATGAAAGATAACCTGGATTTCAGGTTTGTTACAAAGAAAATGAATCTTGCGCTGGCTGTTCCTGCGGTTCCAAGTGATTTTTCAACAAGCCTTCGGCAACTCGACGAATTTGTTGACCTTTTTGTAGTCAAAGGAATCGATTACCATGAAATAGATGGTCTTACACCTGTTGTTTCTCCATTGAGGACAGATATTGCAAATGGATACAGCTTGGAAAAAACCATTAATCAGTACCTTGAAAAGGGGCTTAACGCCAAAAAATCCATTTTGGCTTTACCCTTATTTGGTTTGCAGTGGTCGGGAACATGGGAAAGCAATGAGGGATATTACGAGACGAATTTTGAGAAGAAAATCACCTTATCAGAGGTAAGCAGGATCTATCAATCCAAGGATACCAGTTTTGTGATGATTCCCACACTTGATGAAACAACAATGACCAATTACTTCTTCTTGGAATTTGCGGATAACACCTCTATTGAATGCTGGTATGATGATGCATTCACACTTTCAAAAAAAATGGATCTTGCATTATATAGAGACTTTAAGGGGATAGGCCTGTGGGCACTGGGATATGATCTTGGAATGAATGAAATATGGAACGTGGTGGAGGAAAAGTTCACAAGTGATGTGGTTTTTATAAAGGATCCCATTGCAGAAATTGATGGCTACCCATTGAAGCTTGCGGCATTCCTACAAAAGTACAATTACCTGTTTTTTGTGACTTTTTCGGTTTTGACAATTTTCTTGTTTTTTGCCCTGACTATGGCTTTTTCAGATTGGAGATTCAGAGATACTTTGTTGGCCAAACAGCTGTACAGGATTATTTTCTTGACGGTGTGCATGGTACTCTTCATACCCATTCTTTCCTATTATGGGCTTTTTGAAGGGGGCAATTGGAGACTCGTTATCATATTTATTTTGGGGGCTCTATGTAGCTATTTTCTTCAAAAATTCGGTGGATTTATCAAAATAAACAAACCTTAAAAAGGTATGAAGAGATTAACAAAAGAGGTGCTCTTGTTTGTGTTTTTTGCTTACCTATCTGTATGGATAGTTATGTTGGTGCTGTTCTTATCTGACCTAAGATCGAGTTCTTTGGCTATTTCCCAAATTGAAGAGATATTTTTAATCCAACTTTCGATCGTTTACTGGTTTTCCTCACTGATACTTTTGTATGTGTTGAGGCTGTTGCTGGTCTTTTTATTCAAGAAATTTTCATTGACATCAAATGAAGGCGCACCCTGAGTATTAGACGTTTTCCAGTGGGAATACTTTCCCGTACAAATCAGAATAGAGGGAGTGGATGAGCATGTAGGATTTGTTGGTTTTTGCTTCGGAAGTATCACATCCCCAAAAAAAGTGATGGATGCCGGAACCCGAATCAGCCTCCAAGAAGTCATCCATGGCAATGCCAAGGTATGTCAGGTAAAAATGCTTATCAGCGTCAGGCAGACTGTTTTGATGCCCATTCAAAGATGCTGAGACCTTTTTTAAAAAGAGCTTTGGGCTAGTCAAAAAGGAATGAGTAAAGGAACCATAGTTGTTCGTCGGGTATTTTTTCAACAGTTCCATTAGGGCTTGTCCTTTGATAATGGATGGGATTTCCACTTCATTATTGGCCAATATAGAAAGAAGTCTTTTTTCTGCCCCTATTAAAGCCTGAGGAAATTCAGATTCCAGTTTTCTGAGAATATATTCTGGTTTTTCATCTCGGAATATCGGGAGTACCCATTTTTTCTCTTGTTCTTTGAGTTGAAGCTCTAAAAGCTCCAGTGCAATCAGCTTCTGAGATTTATCTTCCTGACTGAGTAGCCGGGCAATTCGGTTCAGACTTTTTTGATCATATCTGAAAGAAAGTACTATCAATAAATCGTTTTTGGTTGTGTTTGATTCTGAAATAAGGAGTTTTTGAAGAAATGGGGAATTGCCTGACAAGTCTTCAATGCAAGCCTGTAAGTAGGTATATTTCATTACCCTTTCTTCCAAAAGGAAAAAGTAATCTTGCTCTTTTAATTCTGTATACTTTTCCAATGCCATATTCTGTATTAAAGCACTTAACAAGAAGTCCTTAGCCAACAGTTTTTTGTGAAAATTAAAAAAATTGAAGTTTGGTGTGATTTTAAGCAATTGAACTTGAATCAAAATAGAGATAAGAATGAGCAATGGACTTCCTGTTTCTTTATTGGTCACCATGCTTTGAACCTCACTATCGAGTCTCAAAAGGTCGTTTTTGGGATATTGCTCCACTGTTTCTATGAGAGATTGCAAAAGTGCCCTTGTATCAATGTCTGATTTTTTGGTATCCACTAATTCATAGTCTTTTTTGCTACTCGCAATTTTGATTCTGTCCTCAATTTTTAGTAGATCTTCGATGACCACCTGCAGTTGTGGTAAACTCATTTTTTGTTTTTGTAGCAATATATCTCCATGGTTTTCTTCACTTTTATCATTGGATGATGACCCTTGCGAAGGCCCAAGGCCTTTTCTTTTTTCAGGGACATGGTAATCTTGAAGCGAAAGGAGGATATTGGATAATTCTATTTTGTAATGGAAAATCAATTTCTTAGAAACAATCTGCCACAACACTAAAATCAAAAGAATGCTTAGCAAAAGCATGAAAACCTTGGATTCGAAGCCACTGATTTTAGCTATACTGAAAATCAAAACCGCTGCCACAAGTTGCCCCACTGTTTTACCAAAGCCATCTGCATAATTTTGCGTCAATGCACGCTTGGTAATAGGATATGCCTGATACAGGACATTGATAGTGGGGGCATAAATAGAGCGGTATAGTGAACGTTCGAAAAGTTTACTCAAAGCTGCCACTATTAAAATCAAGCCAGTATAACCGATAAATAAGGAAGAAAGACCGACCACTACGATAAAGGCCAAAGCAAAGATTAAGGTGGAAAGACTAATGAATACACCGTACTCTTTTAGTAGAAATTTGGAAAGGAAGGATTTTAAGATCAATTCCAGCAAGCGCATGCCACCAAATAGAAATGCAAAGAATTTCGCCAGTTCTTCAGCATCTGACATCTGATGGGCAGACACCTCCATCAGACTGAAGTCAATCAATAGCTGTATAATTACTCCTAAAAAGACAGACAAAAATATCAATTGAAAATACTTCTCTTTATAAATTACACTGGGGGAAGCTCGCTTGTAAATCTGCTTTTCATTGGGTTTGTTTTTGGCTTGGGGTTTTATTTTACTGCCTAGGATAAAACTTATAAAGGAAAAGCTCAAAATCCCGAAGAAGGAAATCAGTAATAATTTGTCCCTTGAAAATGATTCCAAACTTAAAAGTGCAGGGACAGAAAGATAAGCGACAATGGCTGAAATAACCTCCCCTGAACTGATGACACCATTATATTTTTTGTTTTCGCTTAAGTCGAAGATATTACTAGGTAGCTTCCAAAATACAAGCGATGTAAAGTTTATTGATACCCAAAACCAAGCATATGCAAAGAAAATCAAATAATAGACACCGATGCCGTTGACATAGAAATACCAAAGGACAAACATGACCAACGCAAAAAAAAGACAAAAAATAGTGGCTGATTTGGCAAAGCCTATTTTTTTTTCGGATGAGTTGAAAAGCCAGGTAATGATAGTACCTCCCAGGCCTGAGAAAATGTATGCCAGCGGCAATTGCGAAGTACCGATTTCACTTATGAACAGGGCGTTTACAAATACAAAAAAATAGGAGATGAAGACTCCTAATGCGAGGGATAAAAATACCATCCACCACAATGTCGCAAGATTGTTTTTAGGCTTCATTGAGGGATGAATTTATAAGGTATAGGTCAATCGTACCATAAAAAATCTGGGTCTCTGAGGAACATAGGGTACGTTGTCGTCATTGAATCTACGTCCAGGAGTATCACCTGGCATATTGAACCGGCCTCTAGCTGCTCTTGTACCAGGATGAAAGTACTCTTGGTTTAAGCGATCCAATATATTGTTGTTGAGTAAGTTCTCAATCCTCAAGTCTATGCGTAAATAGGGGAAGCTTTCCACCTTAAATCCAATATTTGAGTTTACTAATAAATAGGCTGGAATCTCTCCTGTTCCATTGACTCCAATGTTGTCGCTTTGGGTTGTGCCTTCACCTATGGGTCTTTCACTTACATAATTGGCTCTCAGGTTGATTACGTTATGCAATTGTCCTATTTTGTTTTTTCGCGTCACAGAAAAGTTGACTCGATGACTGGCTATATCTCCCAACCTCAATGGCTCATTTAATTCAAAAAGGGTTGAACTGATCTGTTCGGGTCTGTTGTAGGTATGGTTGACAAATATCCTCCAGTTTTTGGAGTTGGAAGAAAAATTAAATCCCGACATAAGTCCTAAATTTCGGTATTTCCCGGCATTGTAATTTTTCTGGATACCGTCCAGCCTTCCTGAAGCTACAGCATCGTCAATTTGATAAGCAAAACCATTCAATTCCCAGCCCAGGTTGCCATTTCCTATCCTACCCAAGTATTCCAAATTCACAAAATTGATAGTTTCGGTTTCTAAAGTTGGGTTTGGAACTCTACCACCTCCCGTGGAAAATTTTGTCCACTGGGATACATTTTGTAGTCCTCTTGAGTAGTTCAACTTGAGAGTAGTGTACTTGGAGTTGTAGATAGCGGATAATCTTGGACTGAAAGCAAAGCCATACCCTCCAGACCTTCTGATTTGGTTGTAATCAATCCTGTTTCCTCCACTGATCAAAAAGTTCTCGTTTAAAGTTACAGTTACTTGATTGAACACGCCAATATCTATGATGGAAAACATATTACTACCTTCCAACTGATTCTGCACAATACCCTTTTCCCGTGCAAGGGAAACTTCAGACTGCTTGTTTTTATAACTTTTTGGGTTTTCATGGTCGGTATTAAAATCCATGTAGATCAAATAGTCTCCCTGAGTTAAAGTATTCCTAAAGTCCAATCCATTGGAGATTTTCAATCTAGGACTCTCATAGAAAAAGCGAAATTCGTTTCTGAACTGCTGTGCTTCATAAAAATAGTACCTGTTTCTCCATCCATTTCTCATCAAAGAACTTTCGTTCATGTCCAAGGACTCTGTGCCAAATAGGTTTTGGCTCATTTTCATGCTATTGACACTTGGAATCAGCGCCTCAGGATTGAGCAGATGTGCTAAGTGTAAGTTTGCGGCAGGGTCTCCAAAGGAAATAAAGTTGACCCTATTCGATTCCCTTCCCAGTCTATGAAGGGCAAAATTGGATAAGTTGGAAATAGTGATTCTCTCTGTAATGTCCTTGTCATACTGAGCATAGATGGTGGTGTTTTCGGGAGACCAAACTGATCCGTTTTTTGAGCCTGCCACATCTATATCTTGGTAAAAATTAAAGCCTTCAGTTCTTTTCCAATGTCTGATTCCAAAAAGGAAGTTTTCTACAGTCAGTTTTGCTCCGATAAAATAATCCTCGGTATGATTCGAGTACCCTACCGGATGCCCATTGGCCATGCCTGTGTAAGCCAATCTGTCTAATTCTCTCGCCCTACTTACACCTTCAGGAGTCAAAGTGATGTTTTCAATGTCGCCTGCCGAATTGGAATTTACATTATAATAGGGATGATTCATGGGTAAGTTGAATTGCCCCATGTATTGGTTGAGTGAAAATGGACCTATACTCCCTTGTAAATTCATGTGCCCATATGTAAAATGATCTATGTCCTGTGGGGAGTAATTATAAAATTCAGTATTGGATAAATCGTGTTCATCTGAGCGATAATACCTGCCTGTCATCTGAAAAGCAGTAGATTTTCCTCTGATTCCTAAAGTAAGGTCTGCTGATTGTGTATTTAAATTGCCTACCTGGGTATTCCCATTTAAATAGATGTTTTTTTGAGGGTTTTTTGTGCTTTCCATACTCTCTTTGGGAAGTTCTTTTGGAGACAGGGTGATCACATTGATTGCGCCCACGAATGCCCTAGGGCCATACATGGTGGACGATGGTCCATATAGAATTTCCACCGCCTTTATATTGGATAGGGGATATTGCCTTGAGATGTATGCCCAGTTAAGCCAAAGGTCATTTTCTTCCACACCATCGACCATGAAAAGAGTACGCTCTGTGTTTTCCTGCCTAAAACCCATTTGGAATATATTGGCATAGGTCACAGCGAATATTTTACTGATATCAAAACCAGGCATGTCGGTCAAAATTTCAACCAGATCTAAGTAACCCCTATCTAGGATTTCCTCTCTCGTAATGGTTTTGACCGTTGCGGGAGCTTTATTTAAGTCTTCTGCTTTCTTGGAAACAGATGTAACACTTACTCCGATATTATCCCGTTTGGCTTGTTCGAAAATTAGGTTGAATACAATGTTTCTGTAGCTGGATACAAATTTATTGTTACTTTTTACTACGTCTTCAATCAGCAATTGCGCTTCTTCTAACCTGTCTTCAGCTATCTCCGTCAGCGCCAAGAGTTCTCTGGCTTTGTTTAATTCATCGAGGTTTTCAAATCCCCTTGTTTTGATGCAGACTTCCAGATTTCTTCGCACTGAAGCAAAATCTCCAATTTCGTATCGGTCTTTACTCCGTTCTAAATTATTGCTATCACAAATTGGATTTTGCGCAAACGCTACTGTTAAACCAAGGCAGGAAATAATTGGTATGATGATGAATATCTTCTTCATTTTAGAGCAATTTTGATTATTGTTGATCGGATCGAAGTAATTCTTCCAATGCTAAAGGCCAGATTTTTAGCATTCTGTCATTACCTATAGAATAGGCTACACTATTTTTCCTATCCATGATAAACTCCCTGATCCAACTTCTATGAGCTGTAAGGCTGATTCTGGAAGACACGCTGCTTGCTATGGGTTTGGTTTGATCTAGTATAAAAAGGTTGATGCTGCCATCATACCCTGTGCTGATCATCAACTCAGTACCAAAATCGTAGGGTATGATTTCCAGATGACTGATTCTGGAAGCATGAATAGAGAATTCCTCATTCCTGGCTGCCACGTTGAATGGGTTTAAGGTTTGGATTTGTCCATTTTCCAATCCAATCACCAAGCAATCATGAGTCTTGGACCATGCCATACTTTTTATTGGACTATTGGCGCTAAAAAAATACTCCCACTTCTCCTGTGGGCTTCGGGACTGATATAATTTATTGTCTGCCGCCCAGATGAATTGTGTGTTGTTTACTAAGATGGCCTGATTGGGATTTTGGCTCGTTTCCCCCAAAATAGTGGATACCTCATCAATTGTACTAAAAATATCAGTACCGCCTTGAGCTTTTGTAGCGAGCCATAAATTTGTTCCGCCTGAGATTCTAAGCATTGAGGAGTAAGTGGTCCCCGAAATTCTGCTTGTTTTTAGGTTTTTGGGATTTGTCTCAAAAATTTGCCCCTCTAGGGTTAAATAGATGAGACGTTCATCCCCCAAATACCCCATTGTTTTGACATACCCGTCAATAGGAATATGGTGTTTGAAAGAAAAACCTGATGAACTTTTCTCAAAAATACTGATCCGGCCATTGATAGTGTATACAGCGATTTCATCCTGAGAGGGTGATAAGGATACATGCTTTCCCGGGAATTCCAAGAGGACATTTAACTCTTCACTTTTGTCTAGAATTTTGCCATAGAGTAAGGCTTTAAATATTTCCGCTTGTAAGGGAAAGCCATCATTATTGTAATTTTTGTAAAAAGCCTCTTGGGCCAAGGAAAAGCCTAATGCTATATTTTTGTTGTCAAAGTGACCCAAAGCTTCCAAAGCAGTAGCACGGGCTTCCTGCTGGTTTCTTAATTTTTCACTTTTTTCAAAATTAACTTCTGCATTTCGGGTTGCCTCATTGGCTATAACTTCATTCTTTTCGGCAACCTCTCTAGCTATTGAAGCTTGTTTTTCGGATACTTTGGCCATATCCAATGCGACAATGGCATTTGATCTTTGGATGTCCGCCTGGGCCTTTGACTCGAGAGCAAGGAGTCTTTCTATTTCAGCCTTGCCTAAGGCCAAGCGTTCATTTTTTTGTGCTTCTAGGGCTTGTAGCCTTTCGATTTCAGCTATTGATCTTGATTCTTCCGCTTCTTCTTTGGCTAAAAGTGCCAATTCCTGCTGTTTGATGGCAGAATTCCGTTCGAGGTATGCAATTAATGCGGTAAATGAGGACAGTAAAAATGCAATACTGACTGCAATACTTACCCTTATTGAGTTTTTCAAAAGCCTTGCCCGTTTTTTTTGCTGGGTTTTTAGCTGCTCTTCTAAGTGGTTTTGTGATAATAGGATATAGTTTGATGTCAGTGCTTTGTTATGATTGTATTTTTTCTCCCACACATAAAAGCCGGCAGCTTCTTGTTCCCAAATTAGGGCTTGGTCAATCTGCTCTTTGCTAAGCAAAGTCCCTAAATTCCCAAAATAATCATTTGCCAGGGTTTCTAGGCGCTGATACTGTTGGTAAGCTCTTTTCTCATGTTCAATCCACCTTACAAGATCCTTCCACTCTTTTAAATATTCAGGAATTTTGATGGAGTATCGTGTTTCTGTTTTTGTTAAAATCTGAAATTCGGCATCAGAAGCAGTGCTTAAAAGTATTTCTGCTTCATTGATGGGTAGGTTGGTGTATGAAATTATATCAGAAAGCTCCAAAGACAATGGGAAAAAGTAATCTTTTCTCACGTAAATAAATGACCTGAAAAATGATTCTATAGCATCCAAGCTGATTGTTCCATCGAACTTTTTGATAAAATCACTCCCTTTTTCATCCAAAAAGGTATGAAAGGATGATAAACCTGATTGCAGTCGGGGGGTGGTTATCGAAGTATTTTCCTTCCCATAGCTGCAGCAGAAAAAATACATCTTACTGATACTTGACTCTTTGCTTATGATGGGTGCATCAAATAGCGACGACACTTGCTCTTTTCCATTGTTTATTTCCTTCAAAAGGAAAGTTTGCTCTAAAATGAATCTCCGATAAGTGTGAAATTTGTCTGATAGGAAAATGCAGTGTGGTAAAATATCGGCCTCCTTGTGTTGGTCTACCAGTGTATTGAGGAGTGAACTGGGGAGAACATAGATAAATTTGGCATCAGAGGAGTTTTCTTGATTTTCTCCCAGATTTTTCAAATTTTCAAAAAAGTCTTCTCCTCCTGGAATAATTTCTACCCATTTGATTTTTTCACCATCGTTTTTTAATTCAATGGACTGACTATTCGGGGAATCTTTCCCGTGTAGTAAATCTGATTTGATTTTCTTGAATAAAAAATCATCAAAAATATGATCTCCTGTTCTTATCAGAAAGATATACTGCCTTGAGTCAAGGAGTAAAGAAAAATCAGAATGTAGCCTATCAAACAGGCTGTCTGTTCGGTCCATTATTTAGTTCTATTAAGATTGGATATATTTTTGAGCATACATGATATGATTGGGCTATCTCTCAGATAGTTCTGTGTAGAGTATTTCCGAATTTTCAAAAATTTCCTTGAAGAGCATTTCCGAACTGGTTTGCCAAAATTTCAAGTCTCCATTCTCATCAATAGTGAGTATATTTTCATCTTGATTTTTATTGAATAATTCAAAGTCCCAAATCCATTTATTAAAGCCTTCAATTCTAAGTGCATGGTTAATAATATATTCAGGCCCCAGTTTTCTGAGATTCAAATCAAAAATGTTAGCCTTTTGATCTAAACTGGCTGTAAAGAGTTTTTGACTATCCTTATTATAAGCAAGTCCCGTGATACGGGTAAGGTGAGCGGGGATTACCATTTCTGTTTTTAGGCTGGAAAAATTCCCAATTGAAATCAACTGATTGATATACACATCTCCATTATCCATCCCAAAAAACACCCGATCTTCGGATATTATCGCTGTACTGATAGGCTTGTTGGCCAAATCTGAATTGATGGATTGCCATAGCAGTGATTTTTGTTCCATCAGTACTACCTCGCTTTTATTGGATATAACCAACAATTTGTCCCCTCTGAATTTGAAGATATTACTTGCCGAAAGATTGGTTACTGCTTCAGTTTTTGTCGGTTGATCTAATCTTATTTTAAGTATTTGTCCACCTTGCAGCAGAAAAAGATTGCCATCATGGTGTATTATTTTTTCAATTATTCTGTCATTCAGTCCTGTCGCCTTTATTTCTGTCAATCTTTCCGATACAAGATTAAAGTGGTATAACTTTCCCTTCACGGTGCCTACCATAAGCTCTGCATTCTTTAAAAACTCGAGACTTCGAATTCGATCTCCTTCTATCTTCAAGCTGTTGAAAGTTACAGGGAGTGACTTCATAGGTTGAAGAGAATACAACAAAATGCCATCATCCCCTCCCGTGGCTAAATAGTTGGTTGGGGAAAGCTTTAGGTTGCGTAGACCATTGGGTAATGAAGCCAGGTTATAGGATGCCAAATTATGTGATTTCAATTTGAATAGACGACCCCTCGTCTCCATGAGGACTTGGTATAGGTCGTCATTTGGTAAAACAAGCCCCTTAAAATCTATACTTGCCTTGACGTAATCATTATAAATGGAAGATAAACCCTTCAATATTTCTGATCCATTTTCAGTCAATAAATCTTCTTTTTGGAGGTTATTCCTTAGGGTCAATATCTTATTGACAGCTACTTGGTAAGCCCTTGCACTCTCAGCTTCCTTAGTGGCGACACTTTTTAATGAATCAGAAATTTGCAGCTCATTCACAGTCATACCAAGTTCGTCGGTTTTCCGGTCAAGGGCATGAAATGCTTCTTGGATTTGCATGCGCTGTTCCTCAGCTTCATCTCTTAAATCGTTTGCTCTTTTGGATTCTTGATCTGCCCTTACTTTTTCCTGCAACGCCAATTGTTCATTGGTTTTTGACTCTTTCATGGCCCTATCTGCTTCTAAGTAAAGTAGGTCACTTCTCTCTCTTTCCAAGCTTGCCCTTTTCTTTTCTCTTTCGGCTTTTTCTTGGGCAATTCGAGCTTGTTTTTCTTGGTTTTTGGCATCAAAAGCAAATACACCAATTACTATACTTACCAATAATGAAATCAGCGCCACTGAAATACCGGTTTTCCTTATCCTTTTGATTTTTTTCTTCTGTAAAGCTTCCTTGAGCCTTAGCTCTTCATCAAAGGCGGCTTTTCCATCTTTCAGGTAGGCTATTGTTTTGTGAAAATTGTACTCAAATTGGTTGGCCCAGTGTTCATCTGGTTGATGCGATTCATACCAATTTAAGGTCAGGTCCAGATCTGGAGGTCTTAGATAACCTGTCAATTCTTTTTCAAACATTATGGCTGACTCACTCAGTCTCTTGTAGGTTTCTTGAGCTGATTTTTCTTGCTCAATCCAATGTATCAATCTTGGCCAATGTGGAATAAAAAGTTCATTCTTGATATTGATGACAGTTTCATTGGTTAAAATTGGGTTCTGTACTGTTTCTAAGCGTTCCTGATATGGGGGGATAATTTCTAATACATAACTCAGATCTTCTTTTAACTTTTGTAATAGGGGGCTCAGCTCTTCCAAGGTAATCCCCAAAACAAGCAGAAGTTCTTCCACTCTTACAGGTCTTCTATAACTATTGCCTCCTTTGTTGATGGTAATCTGTTTAAAAATTCGCTCTACAAGCTTTTGCTCATCAGGAGAACAGTCTTCATAAATTTTCTCGAGACTGTCCTGGTAGAGTTGATTTAAATCTACCTGCTGCAATAGCGTGGTGTCTGCGTATATCGTGCTGTTTTGTATACAAAGTTCAGCCGTATGTTCTATAAACAATCTCAACAACTGAAGATTCTTCAGATCTCTGCCTAGCTTGATATAGAGTAGATCGATGGCATCAAGGAGCATGTAAATGCTGTGTGGCTCCAAAAGGAAGTGCACCACCTCCTGAAATTCTGTTTTCCTAAATTGAGGTAGGCTGTATTGGGACTTGGAAATGAGTTCGTGAAAGTTCCTGTATGCAAATATATTGGTCACAAAGTCTGACCTCAATACCAACAAGAAGTAGATTGGAACATTGCTGTTAAAGACACACTTGGTTATGTTTTGGATAAACCGGTTCACATTTTGATCCCAGGTGTCTACATCTTCATAGCTTTCTCTAAACTGGAACAAATCTTCAAAATTATCGATAACCATGAGGTAGTTGAGTCCATCTCCTTTTGAAAGATGCTTTTTTGAAGCCTGTAACAATCCGTCTTGGTGTAACTTGATTTCTTTGGTCAAAGAAAATTCCTGTTCTAATTTCTCTTTTCCATTTTCATCAATGAATCCAGAAAACCCGGATGATAAATTTTCTATTGGCCTTATCCCAGGCCTAATAGTTGAGATTTTCCAGTTTTTTCCACCAATTCCTAAAAAACCCCGATGTAATTCCGGAATCAAACCATGCTGCACTAAGGTTGACTTACCAGTACCGTTTTCCCCGATCAAACCTACAATCTGAGAAGATTGATAAAGGCTCAGCAGATCAAAAATCTGCCGCTTCCTCCCAGGGATGGATTTATCCAATAATACAGAATTACTGCCTTGATTAATCACTTTATGAGTTTCGGTTTTTCTTACTATTTATCACTTAGAAAGCTCTTCGTATTTATCCAATTCATTTTTTGTGAAAGGCATACAATTAAGTATTTGTTTTAATTGCTCAATTCAAAAGGTAAATCATGTGATTTACAGAGTAAATTATGAGGAATGATTACTTTCAATCTGATTCAATACAGCATGTAGGAGTATTTTAGCACTGCATATTTGGGAGATCTATTCACTACCGTATATGATTGGTTATTATAGGTTTTTCATGTTGATGATTCGATCTGAGTAATGGAACAAGTTTGTAGTATTGGTAAAGTAAGAGCTGAATTTCCTCCTTCCGATAAGTTTCCAAATTGGGTAAAAAAATAAAGGCTACCTGATTTCTCGAGTAGCCTTTATTGATTGTAAGTAGCCCTATAAGTGTACTGTAGAGGATAAATTAAGCGGTAATATTGGCATTCCTGTTTTTCTTGGTCTCAGCCACAGCCACTGAATAAATCACCAAACCAAAGCCGATTTTGTTTACTGCATCTGCAAGGTTGTAGAATAAATCAATGCTTTTGACATCGAAGACTGAGGAAAGAAGGTTTCCTGGAAGAACCATGTACCCTATTGGATAAATCGCCCAACCAAGCGTAATGAAGATCTTTAACAAAAACATTGCTCTTAGCAATTCCGGACTTTTGGAAGCTTTTGATAGCTTTGCCACATCCCCTGCAAAAACCTCATATACGATATAAAGATATCCTAAAGTAGAGAGGACTCCCCAGAAAATATTATTGTCGATTCCTGATGTTTCACCGATGTAGCCCGTGATCAACATGACCAATGAGGCTAGAATTAATTTGAATAGAGTAGGGGTTTTTGCGCCAAATGGCTTGGTTAGCAAGTAAAATTCCACACACATCAAAGGTACTGTCAGTGTCCAATCAACGTATCTGAAGGCTGTTGGGCTGGTTCCTGTGATCATATAGAAATCCCGCATGTAGTAATAATGTACCGCTGCTATTCCTGTAATAAGACCAGAAACCAATAAGGAAGTTTTCCATTTTCCATCAACTGAACTTCTCTCAAAAAAGAAAAATACAGCGGATGCAAACATAGCCATATAACCTATAAAGAAGGTGATGGCAACGGGATCACTATTGACAATTAAGTCTAGACCAACCAATTCTGAGGCAATTAGTGTTTTCATATTCAATTATTTTGGGTTAAGGGTTTGATTAATATTAACTATATATATAATTATATAAGGTTCAATCTGATTTTATAGCCTCCATTTGAATAAGAATGTGAGATTTACTTTTAGCCTTTTAAAAGAGAAATTTTCACTCCAAACCAGTAAGAATTAATCATATCTGAATTGGATCAAATATGTCATTTAACAGCTTTGATGATCTTTATTAACTTGTCTAATATTTTTCTAATTCGACTCATAAAAAAATAATCGATTGTATAATTTTATTTTTCGTAACAAATAGTAAATAATATGTTGTGTTTGTCAAATTTTAATTCTTTTCAATATTTTCAGACATTTGAAAAGTTGATTTAAGCCATGAAATCGAGCATGTCTGTCTGCTTCAGACTGGCATGACGAAAACCATACAAGCTGGGATTCGCCGACTAATCTAGGTGGCCGCTGAAAAACAATTGTAATCACATCAAATTTTAACTGAAAAAAGGACTAAGGCTTTTCTTCATCTGTTTTTTATAGGGTACTTCTTAGCTGCTGAGAATTATAAAAAATATTTATTCGTATGCCACAACTTTAGCAACTGCGTTGATTGTTTCAAATCATTTACAAAAAGTTGCTTCAAACCAAGATGTGGGTCTATTACCTTGACCTTGTGTCTTTTTTTTTCTTGATTTAATAGCTAAGAAATCGAGCCTGCTTGAAGCAGACAGGACTGTCTGTTACAGGCATGAGGAAAACCTCACACAGTGGGATGAATATCATAGCGAGATTCCATAGCCTGCCCCGACTAATCGAGGTGGCCTTTAAAAGACAAAATATTAACACATCAAAAGTCAAATAAAAATGTTGCCTTCAACTAATTCGAAATGTTTGGATGTGGTGTCATGAATAATGCTCAGTCACTTTTTAGCGGTTTTTTTCTTTTGGAGAATGTTTAGGTTGATTTTATCAATCATAGAATAAACTATTTATGTATTTGAAATTCAGGGTATTCCTTTCAATTCTATTATTGCCTCTTTTCTTCTTGAGTTGTTCTCAAAAGGAGGTATATGTTGTGGATTTATCTGAAAAATTTGCTGAATTTCAGGAAAATAAAACCCCCATTTCGGTCAATATGAAAGCAATCACTGGAATGGCTTTATCAAGTGATGATTCAGGAAATCGGGTAATTGCAGTATCCCTTACCTCAGGGGTCCCTGATGGAAGATTTGAAGTATTCTATCAAAATGGACAATTGAAGGAAAAGGGATCTTACAAAAATGGTTATTTGGAGGGTTTGTATGAATACTATTATGAAAATGGACAGTTGAATGAATCAGTTAATTATCGCAATGGGGAAAAACATGGTCCTTACGAAGGCTATTATGAAAATGGGAAATTAGGAGAAAAAAGCAATTATCAAAATGGTGAATATCATGGCCCAATTGAAATGTATTATGAATCAGGTATTTTGAAAATAAAAACTCAAATGATTTTAGGAAACCTTGAAGGTTTATATGAAGAATTCCACATCAATGGAATTTTATTTGCAAAGCAATATTTTAAAGAACATAAAAGAGAGGGACTTGCAGAGTCTTATTACCAGAGTGGTCAGTTGAGGATGACAGAATTTTATAAAAATGATAAATTAAATGGGACTCTCAATGTTTATTACGAAAATGGTGGCTTAAAAACAACAGGAATCTTAATTGATGGGCTGGGGCATGGGCTAAGGAAGGATTACTATGAGAATGGTAATTTGGAGTCTGTTTCCACTTACAAGAATGGCATACTGGATGGCTTAAATGAGAAGTACTTTGAAAATGGTGAATTGATTAGAAAAGGAGTTTATATGAATGGAAAATTTCTTGATCTTAATGAAATACAGGTTGACGGAGATCATGATTTTTAATAAATCGAGTTTGGTTCTCGGTACCGGTATAGCTGTTACTTTTTATCTGGCTCATATTTGCCTGAATGTCACTGAAAGCCAAATCTTATCCTTGTAAATTCTTTCAATTATAACTCAGTTTTGAAATTTTATCAATGTAGACCCCCAATAGGACTCAGAACAATGGTATTTCCTCCTGCGACAAATATCTCTATTGTGCGGGTGGTATGGTTTTCAATCACCTCATTCCGTTTGGCGTAATTATTCAACAGTGCCCCTAGTGCCCGGCAATGTAAGGTAGAAGAAGGGATTTGCCGGATGTCATTTTCTATTTTTTCAAATACATCAATGATTTGAGAGTTTGAGGAAATTGCTCCTGAAAAATTGCTGTATTGGCTACCAACAGTATTCCATTTTTCAGCAATATTTTTATTGTCTGACATTATATGTAAAAAAGAACTGGGTAAATCTTTTGTTTCCATTCTTGAGAATGCTTGATAGTCAATATTGGTAGGGTTTATTTTAAGAATATCTTCAGCTACAATATTAGTCAGCTGGTTTTTGCTGATTCGTGGTGTTTTGAGAAAATTAAAAAAAGCTCTTTTGTAAGCCATCTCCCTTTTTTTTATATCTCTTCTTACTTCAAATTGGGGTAAATATAGAATAGCCAAAGCCAAGCATCTACCCAATTCTGTCTGAAGACTCCCTGTGTTCATTCTTGCCAAGCTTGTTATTTGGTTCAAGAAAGATATATAACCTTTACCATGGATAGCGATAGTAGCCTGGACCTCTATGTTTTTATCTTTAAGGTCTTTAAATAGTGAGCTTGCCAATTCATTTCTTTGATCGGGCAGGATAGCACCCCAAATCACTCCGGTATCCAATAGAACCTCTAGGTCTTCCATTGTATTGATGTTGTTGCCGGAACTTAGACTCAGGTATTGACTGAAGTCAGCTTCTTGAAATCTAGGGACTTTTGAAAAACCATTCATATCAAGAGTGATTTCCGAATACCACTCGGAAGACCAATTACCAAGTTTACCCCTATATCCGGAACCTACCTGATAGTGGATTGATTGTTGGCCTGATAGGTTTTCTGTGATGGATTTATGTTTCGATTTTTTGCCCAATGCGGTGAAGAGGACTTTATCAAAAAGTGTCAATCCCAAGCCTATGGACCTTTTTACAGAAAGCGTTTTTTGATTCAAATATTGGTGAAATAAGCTTTGCGGAAGTTTGTCCTCTCTGAAGGCTAATAAAATATCACTTAGCCTAAAATTTATCAATGATGAATGGTATTGTTGAATTTTATTTAAGGGCAAATCGAAATGTAACACCTCATTTTGCGCCTTGGTTTTCCTGTATTCATATTGGATTGCCATTTCTGTATTTTTACCAATTGCAGTTTGAATTTTGGCAACGATATTTAACTTGGCTGAGTCCAACTCTTTTCTGATTTCCGGAATTTCTAAATTGTCAATGCGATTCTTGGTAAGTTTTCCGAGTAGGGGGTACCAAGCCTGATTTTTTATGGTTTCCTTTGTCTGATTGGCTTCATTTAGCAATGTTTCCACGTGTTGTAACTTGGTCCCGAGTATAGTTTCGATAAGCTGATCTCCTGTATCATGCAGGTGTCTCTGAAGAACTGCATTTTCCGATAGCTTTAAGTTGACTTTAACTCCTGCATTGACGTTTGCTTGTTTTTGATTGGCTTTGGTAACAGCAAATTCTACCTGTTCACCTTCTGATTTTTTGGCAATTAAGATAAGGGAGTCATCGAGGCTATATTTGAGGTCAACAAAAAGACTGGGTTTGATGTCAAGGGATATGGTTTTCGGATCCAATCCCAAACCAGATAGGCCAGAAATTGATCTTGAAATGATATTGGACCAGGAAAAATTCATACCCAACTCCGCTCCACGGTCTATACTGAGTCCGATGACTTGCCCCTCTTGTAGGCCTTCTACATCCTGACGATCATACAAGACTGGAAATGCAGATAGGTCTTTTAGTACACAATCCTTTAGCAAGGTGTTTTTTGGATGTTGGCTTGTCAAAATAATTTGATGCTTGGCATTAAATCTCAAACCAAAGACTCCTTTAATCAATCCTAGTTCCGTATCTCCAGAGATACTATAAATAATCTGTGTGTGGGTTTCATCGGCAAACTTAAACTGCTCAGGTCTGGCCTCGGAATTGGTTTGTTGGATCTGTACTGATAAGGTGATAGAGGCCTTAGTTGTCGCTAAGGAACTATGGGTAAACTCTGAACTTATTGAAAAGTCAAATTCAGGAGGAATCTCCTGAAGGGATTTTTCTCTTAATCCATCATTTCCAAAATCAAAATTTAGGCTTAGGTCCAACATGTTGAATGATCATAATAGGCTCTTCAATTTCCGCAATTTCTCAGTCTATTCAAATTTATATTTACAGACTTCCTTACTAGAAGAGATATCAAAAAAACAGTCAAATCAGTATGGTTCAAATGGTAGGCGTTCAGTTGTTTTTCCTGACCTTCTCCGGATTTGTCAAAAGTGTAAGCCAAAATGCCCACATAACAGTATTTATCACCTATTCTGACATAACTTTTTGCTGAAAAAAAATCATTTTGGCCTTAATTAATTTTCACCAAGACTGATTATTAACATTTTAGTGTAAGTGGTTTATCTAATTAAAAATGGATTAGGCAGCCCAAACTATTTTTTTTAATTATGTATAGAAAAATCTAAATGAAATCAAACTTTATTTTTATGAAAGCATTTACTACTATCTTTATTTCTTTCTTTTTGATTGCAAATCCTTCATTTTCTCAGGTAAAAAAGTATATAATTGATAGCACTACAGTTTATTCTTCTGTAGCTGAAAATTCGGAAATCATGATGTATTTTAATTCGATTTCAAAGAAGGATTTAGAGATATATCTAATTGTAAGAAACAATTTCAGTGAAGAGATTGATTTTAATCCTGAAAAGAATATTGAAGTTTCAATAGTTGATAAAAATTTGGAATGGGTAAAGGGAGAAGTCGTCCGACCTAAAAAATACTTCAAACAAATCAAAAAGCAATATATGGAGTTATTGATCCCTGATAATGAAGTTTTATTGGAAGAAGGTGAATTACCCAATCCATCCAAGACTATATCTATGTCCCTACTGAATACAGCCTCAATCAACACAAGAAAAAGGAGTTTTGATGACAGAACAAACAACCCTGTCACGAATTTTGAATTTGTGGATGAAGAGTTGGATAAGATTTTTGAAAATCAGCAGGAGGAAAATTCCCCAACATCGGATCAACTCAATCCAAAAGTAGAATCGAAAGCTGATTTGCTGTTAAAAACTCATATTGTACAGTCTTTTGAACAAACAGAAGGGATTGTAGGGCTCAAGATTCCAAATAAAAATTATTCTTTGATTCGTCTGGATTTTTCTTTTGGAAAAGATAAGCATACCATAATTTCTTTTGATTGGGAGAATTAAAAATATTTTAAGGTAATAGAAAGCATATCCTCTAGTACATGACACTGGTTTTTATTTTCGTGCAATAAGTTTTTATTTCCAATATGTAGATAGACCTTTGTAAGGGTTACCTCACTGCTTATTGGAGAAATCTGACGCAAAAGAGACAGCGCAAAGCAAGTGAAATTTTTAATATTGACGCTAGTGAAATGAATAGGATAGTTACGATTGTAATCACATATAATGGTTCCCGCTGGATAAAAAAATGCTTGGAGCATTTGATCGACAGTTCTGTAAGTTCAGACATTATTTTAGTGGACAACAAGTCCACCGATGATACCATTGAGATTATCAAACCTTACCTACAGCAGGTTGAATTGATTCAATTAGAATCGAACTTAGGATTTGGGGGTGCTAATAACATAGGTGTTAAACGTGCTTTATCCGCTGGCTATTCCCATATTTTTCTCCTCAATCAAGATGCATATGTGCGGCAAGACTGTATATCCAAATTACTTGCCACGTCGCTGCAAAATCCGGAATATGGCATCATCAGTCCCATACAACTAGATACTTCAGGTCAGGGCATGGATATGGTATTTAAAAATCAAATCAAGAAGCATTACAATCCTGATTCAAATAAGCTGCTAAAAACCTTGAAGCAAGAAAATATCAATGATGTTGTTGAAGTGAGGTTTGTAGGAGCTGCTGCCTGGTTTCTTTCTTCAGATTCGATTAAAAAGGTAGGTTTTTTTCACCCTATATTTTTCCATTATGGAGAGGACAATAATTATGGAGCGAGAGTCCAATATTTTGGTTTCAAAATAGGATTACAGGTAACTGCTGCAATGATCCACGACCGTAACCCACGTAACAATGCTAAATTTTTACCAATTAAATTGAGGTCTTTTCCTGTGCATCAGTTGCTTGATATCAGAAAACCCTTTGTACTGGCTTGGATCGTGGGTTTCCATCAGTTGATAAGGACATGGAACAAGCTTCGCAAAGTAAGTGGGGAAAAAGAGAAAAACCTGTTTTTGCAAACCCGGAAATGGTTTTTTTCAAATGTAAGTAAAGCTTTGTCAACAAGGGAGGAATTGAAGAATGGATATGCACAACAGTAAAATTGAAAATCATCTCATCCTTTAATTGAAAGAATTCTCATATAACAATCGGCTTAAGCCAAATTCTATTAAATACCATATCGTGTGGATCAATGAAATCGAGCTTGCTCCGACTAATCGGAGTGATTGCCGAAAAACTATAAAAAATACATGAACTATTAGGTTTTTACTACCCCAATCTTCCCCTTAAAGAAATGTTTTTGGTTGATATACCTTCATTTTATTTCTATATTATAGAGTACTCCAAAGCAAGAGATTATGAATAGACTCGAAGATTTAAAGTCATATTACATATTAGATACACCTCCTGAAGACGAATTAGATGATTTGGCAAAAATAGCAAGTGCCATTTTTGACACCCCGGTTTCTCTTATATCCTTTATTGACGACAAAAGGCAATGGTTTAAGGCCAAAATAGGGATTGATTCGGATGAAGATAAAATTGAGGAAACATTTTGTCAACATACACTGAATAAGCCCAATGATATTTTGGTGATTGAGAATCCTGAGACAGATTTCCGTGTGAAAAATAGCGATAGAGTTACATGTGAGGGAGGGATTAAGTTTTATGCCAGCGCACCACTTGTGTCTGATTTGGGGAATGTGTTGGGTACTGTTTGCGTAGTGGATTACAAAAAAAGGGAGTATGACCCTAAAAAATACGAGGCTCTTGAATTAATTTCCAAAAAGGTTATGAATTATATGGAAACCAGGAAATTGATGATTGAAAAAAATCAAGAGATTGAGTATAATGCATATAGACTCAAGAAATTGACAGATCTTGCACCGGGAGCTATTTTTAAATTGTCCTTTAATAGTCAAGGGGAGTTGAAGTTTATTTTTATGAGTGAGGGGATCCAGAAGATTGTCCCCGATTTATCTCCTGATAAGCTCAAAAAAAGTCCAACATTATTGCTCGATTACATTGAAAATAAGGAAGCTGTTTTAGAGCTTTTTAGGGATTCTTATCGATCACTAAAACCTATTGAAACGGAATACAAGGTCTTGCTTGATGAACATGTTTCAAAATGGCATTGGATGATAGCAAATCCTGAAAAAAGATCAGAGAATGAAGTCGTATGGTTTGGTGTGATTCAGGAAATTACCCAAAAGAAGGTGCACCTTGAAACTCTTGAGAAAATGCTGTTTGATATTTCCCATGTTATCAGAAAACCCATTGCCAATATGTTGGGAATAGTTGACATCCTTCAGACTTCTGACGTCTCTCAAGAGGATAAGAATGAATTGATCAAGGTATTGCACGGCGAAACCAATACCCTTGATGAATTTATTTCTCGCTTAAATAATGAATATTACGATTTGAAAAGTTACCTGAAGCAAAATTGGAAGGAGAATTGATAAACAGGTGAAAACAGAGCAGATTCCAATATTGAAAAAATCAGTAATTTCTAAATTGGCTGATTTTTTATAAGTTCCAGCACAGAAAAATTAAGCATGTACTTTGGCTTTGCTGTATTTTTTTGTCTCAGCTATAGCCATTGAATAGATCACCAGACCAAAGCCGATTTTATTTATAGAATCTGCGATGTTGTAGAATGAATAAATGTGATTGACTTCAAAAACTGTTGACAAAAGATTCCCTGGAAGAATCATGTATCCGATCGGGTAAATTGACCAACCAAGTGTAATTAAAATTTTCAGAAAAAACATAGCCCTTAACAATTCAGGACTTTTTGAATCTCTGGAATGCATGTAAATATCACCCGCAAAAACTTCAAATATGATGTAAAAGTAGCCAAAAGAAGATGCGATTCCCCATTGAATATTGTTTTCAATATCGATGGTTTCGCCAATATACCCGGTCATCAGCATGATCATCGAAGCTAAAATCATTTTAAACAAGGTTGTGGGTTTTGTGCCATTTGGCTTAGTAAGTAAGTAAAACTGCACACATATCAAAGAAACTGTAAACATCCAGTTGGCATACTTCAGAGCTATAGGGCTGTTTCCTGTAGTCATATTAAAATTCAATACTAAGAAAAAATATAGAGTAGATACTCCTGTAATCGAAACAGAAACCAATTGAGAGGTCTTCCATTTTCGTGGTACTGAATTCCTCTCAAAAAAGAAAAATGCCGTGGAGCATAGCATAGCCAAAAAGCCCATAAAAGATGTGATGGAATTGTGGTTACTATTGTCAATAATTCCAAGTCCAGCGATTTCTGCGGTAATTTGAATTATCATAATTTTTTAGTTAATCGGTCACAAAAAAAAGATATTATCAGTTGCAAAAGGGATAGAAGATATTTTTAGAAGTATCAACTATACAAGTGAATTGAATTTCGATATCACAGGATAGGAAAAAAAGACCTAATGAACATGCTTTCTACACTTCCCTATGAAATATGGTGTCCATTTACACTTTAAAAACTACCCTTTTTAAGGGGTCTTATGTTTACATTATTAATTTCTATTATTCCGGACAATTAAAAAAAATATCAATAATGTAATTCTGTTTTTCGTCATTGAAAGTAAATGAGGTGTTGTGACGTTCTCTTTTAAATCGTTTCAATGTGTTTTTTGAATTCAGGAGTAGGGTACGATAGAGAAAAGTGCAAAGGAGTGAAGTTGAATGTTAAAAATATTCAGTGTGGGGTAGGAGGAATGTGGATTTTTCAAGCAGCTTTACCAAGCATGATCTTATACTCTGTTTAAAACTTGTTTCGGTATAGGGTTAGATCTTAAGGATAAATAAAATATACCAAACACTTCTTTAAGTAATTCTCCAAGGAATGGAGCGTGGCTAAAAGCAGGGATAAAGCATTTACTCCATGCTATCCGATTTTCTTTAAATATGTAATTACAAGGTGCTGGAATTGGTGTTATTCCCAGGTTTCTGAATGTAAGGTTTGCCCTTGGCATATGTATCGCTTTAGTCACTAAAATAGGTGAAATATCGCCAAAAATATCCTGAAAGGCTTTAGCTTCTTCTTCAGTGGTCGTAGGATCATCCAGCCTGATAATTGAATTTGGACGAATACTTCCAATTCCAAGCAACATATTTTCCTGAATCTCCGCCTGAGTAGGATGGCCTGGCATTACACTACATCCTGACAGGACGAATAATTTGGAATTTGACATGTGATAAACCCTTAGGCCTTCCATTACCCTGCCCAATGCCCCTGAAGTCAATTGTTGATTTGATGGTAAATTTAAATCCGGTGTATGACCTCCTCCCAATACGAGAATTGGGTTTGAAAGACCTTTTTCGTCTAAAGTGTCAAATTTGTTTTCAATGGAATTAATGATGAAAAAAGTCAAAGGGCCTAAAATCACACATGTAAGTAAATAAATCAAACCAATCAATATTGGATTCTGTAAAAAATAAAACAAGGGCAGAAACAATAGAATGCTTATGATGAAATCAGGATTGATAATAATAGGTTTAATATATTTTTTAATAGTTGACATTAGCGGAAATCTTACTTTGATATTTAATATCTATTAAAAGTAATACTTCTACTATATGATAACTAATAAAATAATCAATATGCAACATATTGTAAATAAAGAGTATAGATAGTTTTTTTAGCGAATAAGTCTCTGGGTTTTTGAGGATTTAAAATTTTACTTAAAGTGATATTAGGTTAAAAAATGAATTTTTAATTAGGCACTTAGGCCGAGATATTACTCTTTGATTGACATACTTTGTATTGGATATGTCTTCAGTTCTTCACACACTTTTTCGAACTTGGTTGAGTCTGATACATAAAAAACATGTGTATGGACTAATTTCTCAATAAAACACATTTCATTTTTGGAGTTTTCAAATACAAATGAATTGTTATTTTCAAGTTGGTTATTCAGCAAATTACTTTTGGTATTCAATGGATCAATAATATTTAACACCTCTTGGAGTTCATTTCCATAATCATATTTCTTATGTAAAGAAAATAAGAGTTTTTCCTCTAGGAAAGCCATATATAGAGAAGTAGTCCTTTTTTGTTCTTTGATTACCAAACGTTTTATTTTAAGTAGACCCATATCTAAAGGGATTTTGACGATCACTTTAGCTTTTTTGTCTTCAGCCTGTTTGTGAACCTCAGTTAATTGAGTGAAATTCTCATTCAATTGATTATGAGATATTTTTGGATATAAGGTAATCTTAAAGTACTGGTCTAAAATAAGTCTAAAAGGATCAAAATAATCTGATTTACTTCGGAAAGTGAAATGAACATCTTTTCCATAAAGATCTTTTTTCTTTGTGATATATCCTGTAGCAATAAGCTGTAGAGAATCGAAGAAATGCATGTGGGTGAATTTTTTTCAGTTAATAATATTATGGCTTTTCACTTCATAATTATAGTCTATTATCTTATCCGCATTGGACTCGATTTTTAATGAATTGACTATAAAAAGTGATGTTTTCTGGTGACTTTAAACATTTAATCTGGGGGATTTGTAAGGTGATTGAGATAATTTAATGAATACCGAATAGGATAATTGTATCAATTTAAATCTCCTCAGATTGAATATTTTTTGAATCTAATGTTTTCTTTTTTGTAAATCTCAAAGAAGTGTTTCATGTGTTGTTATTTGTTAATTAAGCGCATGTCGTCCCTGTTTTTAGGAGTTATTTGAACTTTATATATAGTTCTTTTCATGCACTGGAAAAAAATCTTAAAAAACAATTATATCATTTGAATGAGACTGTTCGGCTTAAAAAAGAAGTTCTCGTTAACTGTGTTTATCTGGTTTTGTTCAGAAATAGATGCTTTTATTTTCCAATCTCTTGCCCAATTTTGAACAATATAAATTGAGCGATACCTTCCTTGCAGAGCAGGTATTTTGGATTAAAAATTTATTAAAGATGACATCTTAAGGGTTTTGAGTGCTTTTCATTTACAGAAAAGTGTAATGATATTCAGGTTCGGGCTCAAATTGTAATTTTGCATAAATAGAAAGATCTATTACCCTTGGTTTTCTATTTATTAGCTAAATATAATTTCTTATTCAACCTAAAACCCAATTGCAATAATGACAGAATATATTTTAGAGGTAGAGCAAATACCCAGTGTTTATGAAAGTAATAATATCGATTTAAGGTTTGTATCAAAAGACCTTGTGAATGGTTTGAAAATTATGAATAATGGTACACCTTATATAGTTGGGAATTTAGCCCTTTCTGAAGGGGTGTCTCCTCATAAAAACATAAACGGTGCACCGGATGAGTTAGATTATAAGGTACTTTTGAAGTCTGGACTACTTCTAGGTTTTCACAAAATAGGGAATCCAATAACTTTGACAACAGGTTTCCCATTCTCTACTTATCAACTGTATAAAGAACCGGCAAGAGAAATGCTTGTTGGAGAACATATTTTGGAATTCGACACTTCTACTTTTTCCAATGGTGGGAAAAAAAGGGTCGTCACTGAGGTTGACAAAGCTTATATCATGCCTGAAGCTGTAAGTTGTGCTTTAGCGCTAAGGAAACAAGGTGTGGCTAAAGGAAATTTCTTTATGGTCAGTTTAGGCTACGGAACATTCGAGGCTATATTGTCTACAGAAGGTGGGTTGGTGCAACGCTCCTCTGTTTCTACTTTTGGTCTAAGGTATGCAGTCAAACTCCTGGAAGCCGAACTCACCAAGACATACTATTTAGATCTTAAAAACGAGCATCAGCTAGATACGGCTTTTAGAAATTCATTTATATTCCTGAACAGAAAAAGAGTTGACCTATCGGATTTGAAGCGCAAAGTTTTAAGGCAGTATTATGAGGATGTTGTGTCACCTGCTTTAAGAAAGGCTTTTGATGATAATGACTTCGAAAAGTCTAATACTATGTTTTTGGCGGGAGGTGGAGCCCTTTATAATGATCTATCTGAATGTTTCCAAGAAGAATTCATAGATATTCTTGATGTCAATGTGCCTGAAGATGCAGCTCACCTTGCAGCCAAAGGTTATTGTTTTAATAGTTTGATTTCAAATGGAGGCGATAGAGGAAGAGCAATGGGCTTGGATATCGGTAACTCCACAACAGTAATTTGCACTTTTAAAGTGGAAGTTTAAACAACATAGATAAATTGATGGGTAGTAAAAAGGATATTTCAGTAACGATTTTTTCTAAAAGTCTTGTATTTAACGGGGATGTTTTGGTAAAGGGAGACCTTAGAATTGAAGGGAAGGTGGAGGGGACTGTATTGTGTTCTGGAAAAGTAGTAATTGCTGCCAAAGCAGAAGTCGTTGGACCTATTCATGCCAAATGGATAGACCTTATTGGTTCTTGCAACGGTGATATCTATGCCTCTGAAGGCATCAACTTGTCTTCAGAGGCAATATTGACAGGTGATTTGACAACAAAAAGTATCTCTATTGATAAAAATGCGAGGATTCAAGGTCAAATTCAAATTGACCGTAACATTCCATCACTCGATATTGAAGAAATCAGAAACTCAAGACGTAATTCTTATGATATTTCAAATATCCCAATGAACGAGAAGCATTCTATAATGTCCGGAAGTGAATTGAACAAAGAATATGCTTCCAACAAGTCTGATGAGGTGGATTCGGAGCCTGTTGAAATTTTTGGAGGTGGATGGGTTTAAGTGATTTTAGTGAGCTGATTTAATGATTGAGAAGAGTTTTTTAATTTCAAAATGATAAACCATACAAATTGCTGAGTATCAAATGTATATTTCCTCTATTACTTTTTCGTCATTCAATGCATTTTAGCGCTTCAATTGGACTATATAGATGTGTTTAGTTTTAAGAGTATAAACCAGTAAATCCGTGACAAAAAGACAACCAAAAAATTGTTTAAAATGAAAAAAGTAAACCCGAATGGGTTTACCTTTTTAGTTATCCAATTAATCAACACTGTGCTAACTTTCACTTCATACTATGTTTAGGGCTTTTTGTATTTGTGCTTAATATTAAATTTTTATTAAAATCAATTTCGTGTAATAAAATATTAATATTGAATATTTAATCGAATTAATATTTTACAGAATAACTGATTTGTATAATTTTTACAATGTTAATTTTCAAAAAAAACACTGTAAAAAAAAGGTTAATCAGTAAAATTTAGGGAGAATGTAAAATTTAGTAAATTAACCGTAGCCTCCTGGTTTCTTTTGTCTTTTCGTTGACTTCAGCTTGTGTTTTTAAGGTTTTGAATCAGAATTGAAACTGTCAATTTTGAAATGGAAATAATCAACTGGTAAAACACTTCTAGCATTAAAAAAAAAGTAAACCCTATTGAGTTTACCTTTTTTGATTAATTAACACTCTACCATTAAGTTTTAATAATCTCTGTTGAAGAGACGTTTACGAATTATTACTAGGGCTAAATTTTTTATGAATTATGATCTTATAAGGAAGTTACGAGCAGAATTTTATTTGTATAAATACAGGTATTGAAAAAGATGACCCTTTCCAATTTTAATTTGAAAGAGTCATCCACCCATATAAACTCCGTATGAATTTAATGACTAAATATTGTGATTTTCTATGCCTAGAAAAAGTTTGTGTTGAGTAAAAATCAAATTCTGCAAGAAACTGTAAATTAAAAGAAGTCAAACCTTAAGTTCTGTGTTTTGTTAGGATATAATTACTTTAAGTTATGCATTTGAAAAAGTTTCAAAGTTGTTCTTGATACCAGGGTTTCCTGGGTTTTTAATTTGTTCTGATAGACTTAACTCATCATACTTGCTCAAATCAAATTTGAGATTCTTTTCTATCAATTCCATTTTTCAAGCATGTGCCAAGCCTCTCAGCTCTCATATCTTAAAGAAGAACTTAACCATTTATTCAATCAGATTTTCTGCATGCCTATCCACGTCGTCCGGAAAGCGGGATACTTGTAAGACTTATGAAAAAAGGCAGAAATACAGATTCGAGCATTTAATAATTTACAATATTAAGCTGATTGTTTACCTATCGTGTTTTTTCAATGGAATTAATCTGGCTATGTGATATTTTAATGTAACTATTGTGAAACTGAAAACATTACATATCATGATGAAAATTTCAAAACCTTCTAAGTTCATATTTTTTGTGATATTCATTTTGATCTCTTATATATCAAGTGAATCCATATCTCTTCAGTCCAAACAAGATTCGCATGAAATGGGGGAGAGCCTTAAACCTGCAATTTTTGGTTCAGATGATTTAATCTTGGACGAAAACCAATCTGAGAATGACAGTACTTTTCTGATTCTGAACCATGAAAGTATAGCTGAAGAGAAAATTCAAAAATCTGACAATTTGGTTCAAATTGAGCGCTTAGAATCCGCTTCAAATATTTCTTTTCTTCCAAAAAATAGTGGGGGCTTAGATGCATGGATACTTTTTTATATTCTTGCGGCTCTCATGATAGTAGCCTTGTGGAATATGATTACTATGAAAATTAAACTTAACAATGTGCAAGAAGAGCATCAGAATCTTGTCGAAAGATATGAGGAATTTCGGAGATACTTTATTGATAGAGAACGAAAACTCAAAAGGGAATTGATCGATGCTTACGATAAGTTAGAAGAAATACAAAAAGTGAAAGATGAACAGCTACAATGAAAAAATCAGTTCCTTCCCAAAGAAGGTTGTTATCTGAATACACATTTTACAAACAGGAATTATAGAAAAAATCACACGTTTTACCTTACTTTTTCCTTGCTATTGAGATAGGCAATTGCTCGAGGTCATCTAGATCTGGGGAAGTCTGAATACTTATTTAATCTCGTGGAAAGTCCTGATATATTATTTTTTCCATTAATTTCGCGCCGTTTTTATGGGATTCTATTACAAATAGCAATCCTGTATTGAAATTTATGTAATTTAATTCACAAGGACTTTAAATATAATTATCATGTATAGACCTGCATTATTTTCAGCAAATTTACTTATAGTTCTTTGTTGGATATTTTTTGTTCCAAAAGTCTATTCTAATCCTATTTTCTTTAAAGTAAATCCGGAAATGGACAGCGTAAAAATTGTCAATTTATTGGATAAAGCTAAAGGTGAACTTGCTTCCGATTATAACAAAGCTATTGAACTTCTTCTAGAGGCTAAAGTTCTTGCTTATCAATCAGGTAATCCTTATTTAATTTCCAATGTGGAATTGAATTTGGGTAAACA
This sequence comes from Mongoliibacter ruber, assembly GCF_003003005.1. Classification (GTDB taxonomy): domain Bacteria; phylum Bacteroidota; class Bacteroidia; order Cytophagales; family Cyclobacteriaceae; genus Mongoliibacter; species Mongoliibacter ruber. The sequence continues at coordinate 306,294 of NZ_PVTR01000004.1, read as the reverse complement.
GTACTTTTTTTTAGGACTATATGAAAAAGCACTTGATTGTTACATCAACCTGATCAGGTCAGCTGAGCTCAATGAAGACTTTGAGAGTTTGGGTAAGGGATACTTTCAATTGAGCGGAGTAAGACTTGTCATGGAGGATTATGATCAAGCGAAGACTCATTTGCTTAAGTCCAGAGAATATTATATTCGACACTTTCATTCTGAGGAGGCTATCGGTTTGATAGACAGGTTAACTTTTCAAAATAATATGGGTCTCATTTATTCGGGGTCAAACGACCTGGAGAGTGCCAGAAAAGAATTTGAACTAGGCTTGGCCATGCTTTCAGATGATCCTGTGTTGAGTAATGTGCGTATCCAATTAATGAATAATATGGGTGACCTCAACTTTAAAGAAGGAAAGGTCAAAGAAGCAATGGAATACTACAACTTAGCTAAAGAGCAGCTCACAGCTACATCAAACCCTCTTTTTCATGCCATGTTGGACCATAGTATAGGCAAGACATATTTGGAATTAGAAAGCTATGCTGATGCTGTTTTATTTTTTCAAAGAGGATTTTCAACAGCTAAAAAAGTCAAAGGATATTCCCACCTCCGTCATTTATCAAAAGGTTTATCACTTGCTTATGGGAAAATGAGCGAAAGTGATTCAGCTTTTCTCTATTTGCAATTGAGTGATGCATATGAAGATTCCCTTAAAATAAAAAAAACAGCTGAAAAGATCTTAGTGGAAGAATTGATGTCAGATTATAGACAAGAAAAGTCCCAGCTTTTACAGCTTTATGAAGGGAATAAAAAAAATCTGTTATGGTTAGCCATCTGTTCACTGACTTTAATAATATTCCTGTTTATGAGAGCATATTGGATTCGTGATAGGCTTTTAAATATGGAAAGACAGAGAAATGAAATGGAAGAAATTGTGGGAAAATCAAATGATGAAAACCTACTTTTGAAAAGGAAAATAGAGGATACTCAAAAAGAAGCTACTTTGATGTCTTTGAATAATCTTCGAAAAGACGACATTTTTAAACAATTATCTCAAACAATACATCCTGATAAAGTAGATAATGATAGTGCAAACGCGGAAGCACTTAGGAAGATCTTAGAAAAAATGACAGAGGATGATAGTCAGCTTCTTTTTGGTGAATTTGAATATGTTTTCGAAAATACCCACATGGGATTTTTTCAGAAGCTAAAAAATAAGTATCCCAATTTGACGCCAAATGAAAGGAGGTTATGCGCTTTTCTAAAACTCCAATTGACTACAAAAGAAATATCACAGATAACTTATAAAAGTATTAGGTCAATCGAGTTGGCTAGAATCCGGCTTAGGAAAAAACTAGGTTTTACCAATTCAGAAAAAAATCTCAATGATTTCTTTCTGGAGTTTTGATTAGCCATGCACTTTTTCAAACAAAAGGATAAAAAAAAATCATTTCAATACATTTTATTTACAGGAATGTGTTTTTTGTTTAATTGAGACATATTTGTGACAGCCCTATATTTTTGAAAAGCGAGACTTGGGCTTACTCTTGTATCGATTTAAGAGACAACAAAAATCAGATCTACCTTATAGAAAATCACTAAGAGGAAACTGGCTAAAAAAATAAGACTCTTCCAGATGATCACCTGAAAGAGTCTTACACCCACTTAAATTCCGTATGAATTTACATACCTAAATTTGGTGAATATGTCTTATTGGAAAAAAAATACGCAAGAGAATTATTCAGTATTGTTATGAATAGTAAATCAAATGAATAGAAAGTTCTTTCAAAACATCTTAACTTAAAATAAAAAACTTAAACATGCCACTTTTCCTTAGAGTATCATTTCTTAATCTCAGCCAATTCTTTGAAAAAGCCTCTTCGGATTGGTATAACCGAATCTTTGATATTGATTTCTTTGGAGTTGTAAGAAGCAATATGATTGACATTGACCAAATAGGATTTGTGAGGCCTAACAAATACTTGATGTGGGAGTTGGGCTTGTAAATCTTTCAAAATGTCTCTGACGACGTAAGATTTTGCCAAGGTTATGACTTTAGTGTACAGCCCATCTGCTTTTAGATATAGGATTTCACTGACTGGTATTGGTACCACATACCCCTTGTCTCTTATCTTAAGATTAAGTTTGTCATAATCAGGAGTCAATTTTGGGTAGTTGTTTGAATTAAGTGCTAAATATATCGCTGATTTTAGACCATCTACTTTAAAAGGTTTGAGTAAATATCCATTATACATGACATTTGAAATTCTCTCTAAATATTGTTGATCCGAGTATGCCGTCAAGAAAACTATTGGGATATTGTACAAATCCTTAACCTTATAACATAAATCTATGCCATCTATATCACCTCTAATCTGAATATCCATAAGTATCAAATCAACCTTCGATGATTCTAAATAAGAAAGTACACTTTTGGCATCAGCATAAATGCCACTTACTTCATAACCAAAGCTTTGTACAATTTCTTCTATGTTGAGCGCTAGTTCTAATTCGTCTTCTACAATAAGTATCTTCTCCATAATCATTTAAATCTGCACTTAATTACGATTTAAAATCAATGAAAAGAAATGAAAAACATAAAAAGGTAAATAAAATGTATAAAGCACTAACTTCTAAAACATTACTTTGCATTACTTATGATTAGTTATAGCGAAAAGATTTTAAAAGCTATTGGTGAGGCCTATTACGCCTTGCAAAGTAATAATAAAATCAAGGAGGCGATTCCAGAGATTTTAGAATTACTGGGAAAAGCGACCTTGGTGGACAGGGCTTATATTTTTCAAAATCACCTTGGAGAGGATGGTGAATTACGGCTGTCTCAAAAATATGAATGGGTAGCTGAAGGGGTAACACCTCAGATTGATTTCGAAGAACTGCAAGATGTCCCATGGTCTGTTTTTCCGATAGTAGCGGAAAAGCTGGGGAGGAATATGGTCATTAATGAAGTCCTTAATGAAGAATCAAATGGGAAAGATTTTTATGATACAATGGCAGAACAGGGTATTCTTTCATTCTTGTTTATTCCCATTATGGTGGACCGTAAGTTTTGGGGATTTATGGGCTTTGACAACTGCTCTTCCAAAGAAATCTATTCCGATGAACAGGTAGCTGCTTTACACGCTTTTGCCTCTACCTTAGGTTATACCATTTTGGCAAAAAGGCAGAAAAAAAGATTGGTAAGAGCAAAGGAAAGTTACTCCTTTCTGGTCAATAATGTCAATGAAGTTATCTTCAAATTAGATCAAAATTGTAATTGGTCATTCTTAAACCAACAATGGCAAAGAATTACCAATTTCCCTATCAAATCTACTCTTGGAACCTCATTTAAGGACTCATTTAAGAAAAAATATCAAGAGGAAATTTGTGCTTCTCTGGACAAACTCTACAAAAAAGATATCAAAAAAATTAGCTTGGAAGCAGAACTTTTGGTTCATAATGGAAAGGCAAAGTGGGTAAAAGTGCAAGCATCTCCACAGTTCAATTTTTCGGGCAACTTTGTTGCAGTCACAGGATCAATCATTGATATCAATGTAGAAAAGAAAGTTCAAGCTGAGTTGGAAGAAAGCGTAGCCCAAACCAATGCGGTTATCAATTCTGTAAAGGATACTTTGTATACTTTTACCGGTGATTTAAAGAAAGTTCTTTTTGTATCAGACAACTTGGAAGTGTTGGGTATTGAAAAAAAGAAGTTTCTGGAAGTAGAGGATTATTGGTATGAAATCATACATCCAGAGGATAAAAAGTTTGTAGCAGACGAAGTAGAAAAACTTTATCAATTTGGGGTCTTTGATGCCATATATAGGATAGTCAATGAAGAAGGAAAAGTACTTTGGATTCAGGATAAGTCATGGGCAGTAAAAGATGAGAAGGATAGTATTGTCAAGATACATGGCAGGTATACTGATATCACTGAGCTCAAAAACAAAGAACTCAAATTAAAAAGTAGTGAAGAGTCACTTCAGAAACTGAATGACTTATTACAGGCTGTTAATGATACACAGTTGAGTTTTCACTTGGACAAAGATTTTCAAACACCGCTTTACACGCTTTTATCAAAAATATTAGAAATCACTGGAAGTAAATTCGGCTTCATAGGAGAGATTTTATATGATGAAAATAACACTCCTTTTTTAAAAACACATTCAATCACCAATATCGCCTGGTCTAAAGAAAGTGATAAGTTTTTTCAGGATAATTTCAGAACAGGTTTAGAATTCCGGAATCTCAATACACTCTTTGGGAGATCTATAACTTCAGGGGAGTTGTTGATTTCAAATGATGTGGCATCAGACCCCCGTGCTGGAGGCACTCCAAAGGGTCATCCACCGATCAAGAGGTATATGGGGGTGCCGGTTTACAAAGGCGAAGAGTTTTTGGGTCTGATGGGATTTGCAAATAAAGACGTTGATTACACAGTTTCTGATGTAGAAATTCTACAGCCTTTGATATCTGGTTATGCCAATCTTATCAAATCCATTAGAATTCAAAAGGAAAAGCAAGAAGCCGAAAGACTGAGATTCCAATCAGATGAAATGTACAGGCTGTTGTCCGAAAACACAGGTGATGTGATAGCCTTGCATGACTTAGATTTGAAATTCGAGTACGTTTCTCCCTCTATCTATAAAGTGCTGGGCTATACTCCGGAAGATTGTTTGGGCAAAACCCCGTCAGAATTATTTGGAGTTTCCAGAGTTGAAAATACTGAGATGGATGAATTGAATAGTTTTTCAACTGTAATGACACATTATCATAAGATTACTGGAAAACCTATTTCATTGGAGACACTGATCACACCGCTCAAAGATGAAAAAGGTATAGTTTATTCTTATATGGCAGCTTCCCGAGATGTGACAGAAAGAGAAGCGGTACTCGAAGAGCTGAAGGAATCATTGGTTAGAGAACAGGAATTAAACCAACTGAAATCAAGGTTTATTTCTATGACCTCTCATGAGTTTAGAACTCCTTTGGCTACCATTATGAGCAGTACAGAAATCTTGGAATTTCTATTGACTGATTTGGAAGAATCTAAACTGAAAGATAAAACAGTCACTCATCTTGGAAGGATCAATAATCAGATACAGAGATTGACGGGAATCATTGCGGATTTACTTGTTTTGGAGAAAAATGCCCAGGATAAAATTGCAATCAGCAAGGAACAGGTTTCTATCAATCAATTTTTAAGGAATATTGTGGACCATTATTTTCCTGAAAGTAGAAAAGCAATCAACTTGAACTTACCTAAAGATGATAAGATCATCAATCTTGACCAATCGATTTTATCTCATGTTTTAAATAACTTGATAGACAATGCTCTAAAGTATTCAAAGGATGCAAAAAGCAGCCCGGAAATTACTTTAGAACACATGGAAGATATGTTTAAGATTATAGTCAAGGATTATGGTTTGGGTATTCCATTGGAAGACCAGAAATATATTTTTGGGTCTTTTTTTCGGGCCAAAAATGTCAATACTATTAAAGGAACAGGGCTTGGACTGAATATTGTTAAAGAGTTTATCGAAAAACTTGGCGGCCATATCTATTTTGAAAGCGTAGAAAATCAAGGAACAGAATTTATAATAACACTTCCCTATGAAGATTAAACTTTTATTGGTAGAGGATGAAACAGACCTCCAACAAAACATGAAGGATATTTTGGAAATCCATGACTTTGAAGTGATGACAGCTGACAATGGCAAAATTGCGCTGGACCATTTATGTGAAAATAGATTTGACATTATTGTTTCTGATATTATGATGCCGGAAATGGATGGTTATGAATTGCTTACAAGGGTAAGGAATGATAATAGACTAATGAATCTCCCATTTATTTTTTTGTCAGCCAAAGTGGAGAAGGATGATTTTAGAAAAGGAATGGAGCATGGAGCAGAAGATTACTTGACCAAGCCTGTACATGCCAAGGACTTGGTGAATGCGGTCAATGTGGCAATCAACAAAAAGAAAGGCAGAGAAGCATGGGTGCAGCAAAAAATCGAAGAGGTAATTCAGGCAGAAAGAAATGTAAAGTACCATGAGTTGAGGACGCCGCTTTTTGGCATAATGTCAATTTTGGAGCTTTTGACCAGCTCTATGGGAGACTTTGATATGGCTCAGATGAAAGAGCTTCTTGAGGCAGCCCATACCGCTTCCAAAAGATTAAACGGAAGTCTCCTAAACCTGGCAAGGCTGAATGGACTAGGGGCATATACTCCTATGAGCAGCACTGTATCCTCTGTCAAAAAGCAAATTGAAAGTATGCTCTATACTTTAGATAAAGAGTATGAGTTTGTCGTCGACGAAGATTTTCAAATTCAATATGACGTGGAAATTTTCGAATTTATTTTAAAGGAGATTTTTGAAAATGCTAGCAAGTTCTGTTCAAAGGAACCGGTTTTCGTTTCCTTACAAAAAGGGGTATTGCATGTATCCAATTACCAAAACTTTGTAAAGTCAGGACAGAATTTTGAAATAATACCATTTGGACAGATAGATAGGGGTTATTTTGAACAGCAAGGATTGGGTCTTGGATTATACCTGTGTAAGGTCTATGCAGAAAAGAACAACTCAAAACTAACAGCCCGAATAACTGATGACCTAAGGTTTGCTGTAGAAATCGATTTTTCATTAGCGAAGTAGGAGGGGAGTGGGGAATTGATGAAGAGGGGAGTTGATGAAGAGGGGAATTGACGAACTGACGAATTGACGAACTGAGATCAGAACACCAAACCTTCAACTCAGTATTAACCCCAATCTAAAATCTGAAATCTAAGATCTAAAATTTTGGTGTTAAAGGTTGGGGGGATTGTGGGTGTAGGGGATTGATGAATTGACGAACTGATGAACAGATGAAGTGGGGAATTGACGAACTGAGATCAGAACACCAAACCTTCAACTCAGTATTGACCTCAATCTAAGATCTGCAATTTTTATGTTAAAGGTTAAATGTTAAAAATGTTAAAAGTTGGGCAAACCTTCCACTCAGTATTAACCCCAATCTAAAATCTAAAATCTGAAATCTAAGATTTTGGTGTTAAAAGTTGGGCAAATTGTAGGTGTAGGGGATTGATGAATTGACGAACTGACGAACTGATGAACAGATGAACTGACGAATTGACGAACTGAGATCAGTACACCAAACCTTCCACTTAGGATTGATCCTAATCTAAGATCTACAATTTTGGTGTAAAAGGTTGGGGGGATTGTAGGTGTAGGGGATTGATGAAATGACGAACTGATGAACTGACGAACTGAGATCAGAACACCAAACCTTCAACTCAGTATTAACCCCAATCTAAAATCTGAAATCTAAGATCTAAAATTTTGGTTTTAAAGGTTGGATTGATTGTAGGTGTAGGGGATTTCGGCGTTGTGAGTCAAAAGAGAGGTTTATCTGCGTTCATCTGCGATATCTGCGGGAAAATAAATACTTAAAAATATGCTGGGATCAGATATGGACTTTTAATACTCTTTTGAGCTAAAAGCTCAAAAATCATAAATCCGAAGGTGCAACCTTCGGATAACGCAGCAATTGTTAACCATAATCCTCGGGTTAAAACCCGAGGCTATTTAAATTTGACCCCTTTGGGGTCTAGGATATTCCTACAAAGACCACAAAAACAACCAATTATATCACTGATCAATACAGATAAAAAAATGCATCATCCTTCGTAAATCAAAATTCCAGCACTCTACAGACACCAACCTTTTCATCCTTCATCTTTCCTCCTTCATCCTTTCTATTGCCTTTCCCTTCCTTCATCATTCATCATCCATCATTCGAAATTCGATATTATTTCAAATTCCGATTCCTAATCCAATCAGCTATCTCTATGGTTTGCCCATCGTAAATCGTAATTCGTAAATCAAAATTCCAGCACCCCACAGACCACAGGCCTTTTCATCCTTCCTCCCTCATCCTTCATCCTTTCCCTTCATCCATCATTCGAAATTCGATATTATTTCAAATTCCGATTCCTAATCCAATCAGCGATCGCTCTGATTTGCCCCTCATAAATCGTAATTCGTGAATCAAAACACCAGCATTCCACAAACCACCGACTTTTTTATCCCTCATCCTTCATCCTTCCTCCTTTCCATTGCCTTTTCCTCCCTCATCCCTGTTTTTGGCGAAAAGCTTTGTTCAATAGCAAGCATTTTGCGGCCAAAAACCAAAATCAC
>NZ_PVTR01000004.1:0-297763 GCF_003003005.1 Mongoliibacter ruber | reverse complement strand
ACAGACCACAGACCTTTTCATCCTTCCTCCCTCATCCTTCATCCTTTCTATTGCCTTTCCCTTCCTTCATCATTCATCATCCATCATTCGAAATTCGATATTTTTTCAAATTCCGATTCCTAATCCAATCAGCGATCGCTCCGATTTGCCCCTCGTAAACCTGCCTACCGGAAGGCTAGGTCGTAATTCGTAAATCAAAACACCACCACCACACAAAGCACCAACCTTTTCATCCTTCCTCCCTCATCCTTCATCCTTTCCTTTGCCTTTCCTTCCCTCCTCTATTTTTTGAAGGACGAGCTCCAGAAGTTTGGCTAATTCAACAGGCTTGCTGAATATCGATTCAAATAAATAAGCTTGATCAGCGATTTTTTCTATATCTCCCGCAGTCATTGCTATTACCGGGATGTTTGTATTAAGTGCTTTTACTTTTTTGGTGAACTCAATTCCATTCATTTTCGGCATCATGATGTCCGTGATGATGGCATCAAATTTTTCTTCAGCATTGTAGAATAACTCTAGTGCATCCTCACCATTGTCAGATGTCATTACCAAAAACTCTCTTTTTGAAAAGTACTGAGCGACAACCTTTCGGATGAGCATATCATCATCCACTACCAATATCTTCATCTTTTACGAGTGTTTTTCCTCTTAATCCGTGTAAAACTAAATACAAGTTTAATCATTTTTATTTTCCTATATAATTTCTGCAGATTATTGTAAATAATGTACTTTGATATTTTCAGTAGAATAACGATTACCTAATTCAACCTTTGTTTTTCTGATTTCTCTCACCTATTCATTTACCTAATTTATCACTATGTTTCTTTATTTCTTGATTCACCTTTTTATTCCTTTAATTCGAAGGCAGATCAAGATAAATATGTATTTATGATAGTGAACAACGTAGTGTTGGTAGAAGATGACCGTGAATTGGCAATGAACCTAAGGGAGTTGTTGGCCTCCTTGGGATTTAATGTTTCCGCAATTTTTGACAATGCTATTGGGGCTCAAGAGTTTTTGAGACTGAATAAAGTAGACCTTTTGATCTTGGATATTATGATCAAAGGAGATATGGATGGGATTTCATTGGCAAGGGAAGTTAAAAAGAAAATTGATGTACCTATTGTATTCATTACAGCTTACTCAGAGAATGATGTCATTAGAAGAGTGATTGATGTGTCCCCTGATGGGCATTTACTCAAACCATTTTCAAGGGAAAGTTTGAAAACCACGCTGCTTCTTTCATTATCTAACTATAAAAAGAGGCTAAGCTCTGGTGCTAAAAAGAAGAAGGAAGAAACTACCATTCAAATCAGAGATAAGGGCTTTATATCTTTAATTCCCACTTCAGAAATTCTTTATGCACAGGCTGATGGCTTGTATACAAGGATTTTTACAGTGAAGAAAGCTTTCATTATCAGGGATATCCTCAAAGACTTTGAAGCAAGGCTCGACCCTTCAGTTTTTATCAGGGTGCACAAATCTTACCTTGTAAATAAAAATGCCATTGAGCTGTTCAATGGAAAGGTTATTCAAATAAAGGACTATGTAATTCCGATTAGAAGAGGATTTTATAAGGAGTTAAGAGAGCTTGTGGGCTCCCATAGAGAAAGCAAAAATTAATCTTTCAAAATCGATTTGATAGATTTAATCAGATCAACGGTTTTTATTGGTTTGATTAAATATTGATCCGCACCCAAAGCAAAACTCTTATCCCTATCGTCTTGCTCTATCTTGGCGGATAGGAGTATAAAAGGGATATCCTTGGTCCATTCATTAGACCGGATTTGCTGAAGCAACCTATGACCATCCATTTCCGGCATCATCAAGTCTGAAATGATTAATGATGTTTTATTTGATTTTAAGTATTCAAGTACCTGATTTCCATTCGAAAAGTCAGAAACTTCAAAATTATTGATTTCTAAAATTTCTTTTAGGTTTTCTCTTAAAATCTCTTCGTCTTCAACTAAGACAATTTTTGGGTTCATATCTTACGCTACATTTGGGATCCAAGTATAAGCTATATAGAATAAAAACAGTAAATTCTTTGGATTTTTTTTCATGATTATTTTAGTTCTATAAAATTTTTATAAAAGCTACACGCGCATAATTTTTACTTAATTAAACTTTTTATTTACATAAATAAATAAAAGGTAATTTAATAAAAATGAAGTGAGCCGTATTAAACCCCCAGAACAAACAAATTAAAATTGTCATGATAAATTACAGAATTATTTTTTTTTTGATTTCTACCGGGATAAGTAAATACAATGATGATTAAATATAAAAGCGAAAATATAGAATTAATTATAGGTAAATCGATAGCTGCTGTTGTTTTAAGTGTATTGCTTTGTTTTAATGAGGTTTGTGCTCAAGATGTTGTCATAAAAGATCATACTTTGATCATGATAGACAGTCTCAATGATCTCAGCAAAAGATATTCTTTTGTGGACAATATAAAAGCTTTGAAGTATGCAAATGAAGCTTTAGAACTTGCGTTGTCATACAATTATGATGAAGGTCAAGCTTTTGCTTTTAGGAACATGTCTGCTGTTTATTCGGCCCAATATTCCTTTGCTGAGTCTATCGAATACATCAAAAAGGCTTTGGATATTTTTGAAACTTTAGACAATCAGGAAGGGATCGCTAATTGTAATATATCGCTCGGAAATACTTTCAATAGACTTGGTCAGGATTCAATTGCCTTTGGATATTATAAAATGGCCTATGATTTTTTTGACAATACCCAGGATATGGAAAGAAAATCCATAGCCTCACACAACTTGGGCCTGGCTTTTTTTATGCTCAGTGAAAAGGAAAATGCAATTTCTAAATTTCAAAAAGCACTGGAATTTAGTCTTGAACTTGAAAACTATCAATTGGCATCTTCTTGCCTGAGTTACCTTGGAGAAATAGAGTTTAAATCTGAAAATTTTGAATCTGCAAAAGACTATTTTATGAGATCCCTGGGGATATCGGATCAATTAGGCTCTGATGCCCAGAAATATGCGACCATGAGTGCCTTGTATCATCTTGCTTTGATTCACAAAAATGAAGATGATACCCAAGGTATGATGGAATATCTGGAGGCTGCTCTCAAAATGATTCCCAACCTGAATTTTTCATTTTTTGTCAATGAGGTTTACGAAGAAGTCATTTCCTATTATCAAGAGAGAAACAACTCCGAAATGCTTCAGTTCTATACCTCACAATTTGTGGAAATCCTGAAAGGCAAAAACAATAGGATTGCGGAAGACAAAACCAATATTTATCTTGACTTGATTAGAAGTAGAGAACTTGACAAAAAATATGCTGAAGCACTCAAAACCAAAGAAATCAATGAGAAGATTGTAGAAGCCAATTTACAAGAAATCAGAATACTGGTGATCACTACGGCTGTACTAGCCATTTTATTGGTGATCATTGTCTATCAGTTTTTTAGAAACAAAAAGAATCTCAATGCTATCAAGTCCATTTATAACAATGCTGGAACAGCCCTTGTCCTGATCGATGATGAAGGGGGCATTATCAGATGGAACAAGTTTTCAGAAGAACTTTTTGGAGAGGCCTCAGCAAATGTGCTTGGCAAGAATTTTTTTAGAGAATATGTTTCTAAGGACAGTAATATCAGACCTGCGGATCTTGAAAAGTCATACTTGAATGAATTTAGGATCATTAGAAAAGATGGCAAAGCCAAAGAAATCAGCGTTAGTTGTTCGCGGACATTGATCAATAGCAAGACATTTTATGTGTTCTATATTTTGGATAGGTCTGAGCTGAACAAACTTCAGCGCATGAATGATTTTTACCAGGTTATTTTGGAAAAAAGCAATGAGATTGCCAAAATCGGCACTTGGGAAATGAGTTATACCAGTTTTCTTAACAAGGAACTGCCGACCTTATCATCACAAGTCCAAGAGATCCTTGAAATAGATCAAATTTCGACACAAGAGCTACAGCAATTGACATGGACAAGTTTCTTCCCTTCAGAAGAACCCATAAACCGACTGATGGAAGTCTTCGAAAAAGCGATTGAATGCAATAAGGCCTTCGATTTGGAATTAAGCTTGATTTCTTACAAAGGCAATGATATTTGGATCAGATTTATTGGTAGCGTAGAGTTTCATTCTGTAGATGATATCAGGTTGTTTGGTACAGTTCAGGACATCACTGATATCAAAAATGGCATCAACCTCATTGAAGAGAATCTCAAAAAAGAGCAAGAGTTGAATAAACTTAAGTCGAGGTTTATTTCTATGGCCTCTCATGAATTCAGAACTCCGTTATCTACCATCACATCAAGTGTGGAGTTGATTCAGATGAAAATGGCAAAAAGCCCAAATTTGATTGTGGATGTATTAAACAAGCATACTACGAGTATCCTTACTCAAGTAGACAGGTTAGAGAAAACTTTGGATGGGATCCTGATGCTAGAAAAGTCCATGCAAGGGAAAATCAAAACCTCTTTTGACCGCATTGACCTGAGGGAGCTTTTTGGGGAATTGGTCGACACTATCAATGTAAAAGGTGATTCTCGAAAACCAAAATTGGTTATTGATCCGGAAGCCAGGTTTGTGATGTCAGATTTGAACTTACTACACCACGTGCTTCAAAACATCATATCCAATTCCCTGAAGTATTCGAAGGAAAGACAGGAACCTGAAATTTCAGTAGAAAAAATCGTCGATGTGATTAAAATCGAGATCAAAGATTATGGAATTGGGATTCCAGATTCAGATAAATCAGGCTTATTTTCTTCTTTTTATAGAGGCAAAAATACTACAGGAATCAAAGGTACCGGTCTAGGCCTTAGCATAGTCAAGGAGTTTGTCACCCTGATCGGTGCAGAAATCACCATCGAATCCGAGGAAGGCAAAGGTACATTGGTGTCTATAGACTTGCCCTTGTTTCCCCTGAGTCAAAATTAGATTGAAGAAAAAATCGTTTAAACGTTATTTCAATTGATACAAGAGTTAGTTTTTATTTTTGTATAGTAGGATATGTTTTAAACCAATAATCTAAAAGCGGTTCGAAGAATGTTAATTTTAGACTTATTTGTGGTTATAAACTCTTACTCAATCGCATATCCCATGAGTTTCAATTTTGGCTTAAAAGAGTTTTTATTTTTTGAGATTTCTCCGAGTATACTTGTTCATAAAGCTAATATTGAAGAATTGGTGCAGCTGACCAAGACCTCCTCAGGAATGGTCAAAAAGACATGTTGTAAAGATGAACAAGGCTTTGAAGCAAATCTAATTGAAAAATTTCGAAAGTATAATGAGGTAAATGGTAAGTTCAAGGTCTGTTCCCCAATTCATTAGTTTCCTAGAATTTGTCTATTTATTTACATCAATAAACATATCGTTTACCTTTTTTAGAATAATCCACCAATTAAGCTCTATTTAATAGAAAAATATGTCAAACGACTGTACCAGAAATAAATTATTCATAATCAGGTAATATCATGTTGAAAATTGAGAAATCTCATAAAATTAGCCTACTGACATTTTTAATGCTAATTTTCACACTACCCTTTAGCCTTGCTGCTTATCAAGGTTCTCAGTTTTTAGATGAGTTTGAAAGCCGTCTAGGTGCCGCTGCCAATAGTCCAAACCACTTTGTATTAGCAGTCAAAGATTGGGATAGCCTCAAGACTTACTTAAATACTGACAAGTCTCTATTGCTCAAAAAGCAAGATAGCCTTTTCAATGTTGTTGCCATGCAAGCTGCATTGTTGTCTGAAGAAAAAAGAGTCAACTCACTCCCCATTCAAACCGCTCGTGCTCATAACGATCCACTTCTATTGGCATTGAATGTGTTATTCGGGATCATGATCATTGGAGGTCTAATTTACATTTTCAAAATTAATTCAAGTTTTTCTGATGTAAAGGACATTTGTATAGACCTTGAATGCCGGTATGAGCAATCAAAAAAACATTGGATTGATAAGGAAAGGCAATTGAAAAGGGAACTGATAGATACAAGAAACAAATTAGAGGATTTTCAAAAAGAGTTTAGAGCATAAAGAAGAACGTTTCCCTTAGCTTTACAAAACCTTCCTTATATTGGTTTCCCTACCTCTTTCAAAAAATATGAGCGTGACGAGTATTTGATTTTTTTACCATTCATGTGCCTGAGAACTCTTAGGGATTTAGACTTAGGTGAGATATATACAACTCTTTGTATTGATGTTTTTTCCGCGTATTTACCTCATTTTTTTAGGAAGTTTCGGCCATTTCAATGAATTGCATCTAGCAAAATGCAGAGCATAAATAACTCCTTGTTTACTGTAATATACCTTTTGTTTACTTAATAAAAGGCTACCACATTTTATTATATAGTTTCGAAAATCCGAACCTTTAATTGTGGAAAGATTTACAACATTTTAAAATTTCAATGTTTATGTTTACTAATTTTAAACAGTTTTCAATAGAGGCTTTCATAATTTTTATGTTTGTCCCACTACTATTTTTCGCTTGTAGTAGTCAAGATCTTGAGTTTATCCAACCATATCAATTTATCAACAAAGATTTTGAGAGTATAGCTGAATTACCTCCTTTGGAAGAGGAAGAGCCTGTAATTCAAGAGCCTGAGCGTTCAGAAGTTACTAATTCCAATGCGATTGAACCGATTCTGCCGAACCTTTCAAGTGCTACCTCGGAAGATGATATTGATGAAACAGCTAAAGAATTCTTAGCCAATGTTTCAGATTTTGTTGTAGATCTAGATGATGAAACAGAAGAGCTATTGACAGGTGAGGCAAGAAACCTAAATTCAACTGCAGTAGATCAATTATTAGGAGAAGGTGTTGAATTAAATAACAGCATTCTCCAAATAGCTATTTTGGCAGCTGAATCAAGCCCGGTAAGTTCGCTTTTCCCTTCATTGATCTTGCCTCAGCTTCCTGATTTGCTTATCAACCCTTCAGGAAGGTTGACAGGAGAAGATGAATTTGGTTTCGACCTGGATCTTGAATTTGTTAGAGTGAGTACACTTGTAGGTTCATGTGCTGTTGCAGCAAATCAAGCTTATGATGAAGCCTTAGGACAATTAAATAATCAAAGGGCAATACGAATAGAAACCGCAAACCAAAATCTGAATAGAAGAGTGGCTGAGGCTGAGGCAAGGCTGTTAAGTAGAGATCAGGCGGCATTAGATGAATACAGAGCAAGCTTGACTACTTTGAGGGAAAACATTAATAATAACATAGATGCTGCAAACAATCTTCAGACTTTTAGTCCTGAGTTGGCGGATAATTTAAGATATTATACACTCCTCTATAGCTATTATTACAAATACATAATTGATCTTAACTATGATTTTTACCTTGAATACCATGAGAGATTGAGAGACAACGAGGTCGCTATAGCAGGCATATTGCTTCAGCAATCATTGCAAAATATCAATAATAGTTTCAATACAGCTAAGTCAAATCTCGATAATGTTTTACAAACCTCATTGAACAATTGTCATAACCAAGGATCAGGGAATTAATATATATCATATGAAAAGTCTATCATTTAAAATACTCATCTTATTAATATTTTCTTCTTCGTATTCCTCTGAATTATTTGCCCAAGTGCAAGTTTCGAAATTTGGGTTTTCCCTATCGCATTGGAATAGAACCTATGGAGAAGTTGATGAAAGATTCTTCTTCATAAATGCTCCTTCAGAACAAGGCGGTTTTACATCAGCTGCGCTTATGCCTGCTGTTTTTGCAGAGGTTAATCTCCATAAAGGATTGGCATTGGAAGGAAGGTTAGGGGTTTGGTCTTATACTTACACGGGCAGCTCTACTTTTGCGAATGGCCTAGTGGTGGAAGAAAGCATTCAGCAAAGGATAATTCCTGCAAGTCTTAGCTTGATCTACAATATTTCTATAAATGAAAAATTGAGTGCTTTTGCTGGTCTGGGGGTAAATAGATATTTCCTTCAGCACACAGCGGATAGAAACGTGACGACTGGAGAGGGAAATATCGCTCCAGTGGAGTTTACTGGAAATAATTATGGTATGAATGTCAAACTTGGTCTGGAGTATTATTTCACAGATAATATTGGCTTGGGGTTAGAAGGTAGATACAACACTGGGTCTTACAATAAATCGTATACTCCAGATTTTGGAGGGCCTTCTGTGACAAGAAATATAGAACTGTCAGGACTTGAATTTGGTGTTTCATTGAGATATCGTCTATTCAAAATGACTAAAATTACAGATGATACCGAGTCAAAAGATTAAACCACCATTTCCTATTGCGCTTTTAATCACCCCTGAATGCAAGTCCATACTCAAAGTATGGCTTGCTTTTTTTTGTTTTTTGTTTATTCCTTTTATCGGTCAGGCTCAGGTAAATGTATTGGGTAAAGCAGGGCATATCATGACGCCTTCTGCTAAGTGGCAAACTGATCGTCAACTTGGTTTTAGTGTAGCCTATATTCCACAATCCCACGCCATTAATCGCTTCATGAAAGATTATTATTCTGAGATTATTTTTGGTCTTAGGCTGGGATTAACGGATTTTCTAGAGGTCAACTTGAATATCACTCAGCTACCTGATCGAGATAGGATAGGAATTGGAGATAGACACGCTGATTTGAGGTTGCGCTTATTTAAAGAAAAGAAATTAATGCCAGACTTGGTATTAATATTGAGTCCTCCGGGTTCTGTTTCTGACTATTTAGGCCATAACGTAATCGTTGCATCAAAATCTATAACTGATACAGGAATAGGTTCCTTTGATTACACACTTGGATATGGATTACCTTATGTGCTGGATAGTTATCCCAATAACAGGAGATTTTTGGGCATAACAGGTCAAAGCTATAAATTTTATTCAAAATCGGCCCGCAATATCCGTTACCTCAATGGTGTTTTTACTGCCTTGACCTGGAAGCCAATTTCTTGGTTAGGATTGATGGTGGAATACGATGGTGAAGATATTCATGGAGGCTTGCTACTGAAGTTAAAAGAAGTGGGTTCAATTCAAGTCAATGCCTACGATTTTAAGAATTTGGGAGCCGCCTTTAATTTGTCCTTTCCTTTACAATTTGAGAGCAGAGAACTGAGAAGATATGGTAAATAAATTTTTCTTTTCATTTGTGTTGCTGCTTCATTTGTGCTCATTGGTCTCTGCTCAGCATGGAGTTAGAGCGCGTCTTTATGAGAATGGTTTTGAAAATGTCATGTTGAATGAGTCAAATGATACCCTAGAGGTTTATTTTGAACATAGGACTTTTCGAAATCCATACCAAAGCATGGTGTTTGCCAATAAGATAATCGGGGATGTAGGAGGGAAGGCCATTTTTTTTATCCCTGCTTATCACAATCAGCCCATCGGTAAATTTTCCGGTAATGATTTTGGATTTCATGATTTATCCAAAGAGAATACTTTGTTTTTCAATGAGAACAATGAAATCAATAAGGGGTACAGGTTTCATGTAAGGATCAGTCCTGATTTTTCTGCAAGATTTGGGAAGTTTGATGATCCCTTTCAAAACAAAACCAATCTTATTCTAGATACCAGGATATATCTTTTCTCCGGTGTAAGTTTGCACACCGGCGTTCTCCTACCAATCACCAATAACCTTGATGCCCAAGAAAAGAATATCAGGTTGGCGCCTTCTCATTTACATTTATTCCGTGCTGTTGAAAACAGGCATTTCTATTCCATAACAGGAGGTTTGTTCTTTTTCGATAGGTATGGGCTGGATTTTCAATACCGCTATATGCCTATGGACAAAAACTGGAGCCTTGGTGTAGAAAGTTCGCTCACAGGTTTCTATTTTCTCCCCAAATCGGGCGTTTATATGAACAGGCTTGATGAGTTTACCTTTTTATTAAATTACGAGTACCGGCTACCTAGGCTGCCATCCATTTCTCTTGGACTGACTGCAGGCCAATTTCTTTTCAACGATAAAGGGCTAAGAGGAGATCTTATCAAACAGTATGGCAATATCGATATCGGACTCTATGGAGCGATGACAGAAAATGGCTTGAATGTCGGTTTTCAGTTTGCTTTTCCATTATTTCCCGGTAAGATTCTTAGAAACCGGAATTTTGAATTGAGGTCTACAGAAGAATTCAGGTGGGAATATGGTTATAATAATGTTGATATCGTGGCTAGAAAATTCAGATTGGGCACTCCTAGATTACAGGATGTTTTAAGACAGTACCACCCCAAGTTTATTCGGTCTCAAAGACTTTAAAATCTCCCAATTAAAATAATTGTGTGTCATGATCAAGAAATGTCAGCACATATAATAAACATTAGAGAATAGCCTGCTTTTATGCTTTTCAACTCAATTGACTTTGCGGTCTTCTTACCGATAGTTTTTATACTCCATTGGTTAGTGTCTAACAATAACCTAAAACTTCAGAATTTTCTTATACCCAAATACCAAAGTGGCTCCTTTTTCAGTATGGTATCTCTAGAATTGTGAAGTATGAGGCAGTGCTTACTTACTCGTAAAAATCGTTTTTTGGTTAGTGATGGCCACGCCAACTTTTACATGATAGCTATCATAACTTTCAAAGTCATCAAGATAATATAGCCCTTCACTTGCCAATGAATTGGCTTCCCTTTTTTCGAAAACTACAGGTACTGTTTCGATTTTTGAAGCCAGCATGTTTCCGAGGTATGATGATATTCCCTTTTCACGAATCACTACAATCAGAGCCTCAGGTTTGATTATCAATAATTTATTGATCTTTTTGCCGATATGGTTTTTAAGGTATTGTGTGGTTTGAATTTTTAAATTTGCATCAATACTCTGGTTGAGCTTATTCTTCTGCGTATCGCGGCCCTTTTTTAGGCCATTAAAATCTAAATCAGTAAAAAACTCACTCAGGCCCGGGCCAAGTATATAGGATTGTTTTTCTTTTTCCGAGCTTGGATCGAAGTAGATACCTTCAAAATCATCCTTTCCAAATTTCAGTAAGATAAACTCAGGTTCTTTGATGGTTTTTGAAAGAGCGACAGCTTGGGCGTAAATATTGGGATAAGTACAGAAATCTTGGATATGTAAGAGTTTTGAGACCTCTTTACCTCTACTGATATAACTCAGTTTCTTTTGTTTTTTGATGGAGAGGTAATGGTTGATATTTTGATAATATTCCCGCAAGTTCAGACCGAGATTTACTTTGAATCTCGTTTTCCTAAATTTGAAATTTAGTAAGCCTGCGTATAGAACATAGGTAAACCAAGCATTTAAATCATTTGTATTAGAAGAGTCAGAACCTCCAATTTTGTAACGATATAAGTTTCCCTCAAAAGTTAAGGATTCATTCTTGTCATCAACTTCAGGTGCTTTTGTATTGATTTTATGGATAGATACATGATTTGTCAGCTCGTGACTTTTCAGAGAAGGTTTAGATGAATCCATAATTTTTTATTTCAAATTAGATGGAATAATCTCTCAAAAGTAAAAAAGGTAAATAAAAGCCAGAATAGGGGTAAAGAAATGTAATTACCTAAAATTGAGGAGGTAAGGATAGATACTAAAATATGAAAGGATGATTTTTAGGGATGTTTTAAAATGTGTTTCACCTAATTTGTAACAAACAGAAAAAGCAAATAGCTCCCACAAAGCCTAATGGGCTTTTTGGTTTTAGCCCATAGAAATTACCAATTCACTAATTGATTTATCTTACTGATAAAACATCAGGAATTTAGCTTATCCTATCAGGAAGTGTAAGTGGTATAACTATATTTTTTATTTACTGGTGAAAATTGATTTTCCTTTAGAAATGGCTACTCCTACTTTGGTATGGGAACTGTCCAAACTCTCAAACTCGTCAATTAAGTAAAGGCCTTCACTTGCAATTGAATTGGCCTCACTAATTACAAACTTTACTTTTTCAGACCTGATTTTGGAAGCTAAGATATCTCCAACATAAGGTGAAATGGCAGCGTCACGAACTACTACTATCGAGGCGTCAGGTTTCAAAGTGATCAACTTGTTTATTTTTCTTAAAATTTGATTTTTGATATATTGATTTGATTGAAATTTGATTTTGGTCTCTATTTGCTTGCTCTGCTTATTTTCTGCAGGATTGCCTCCGTTTTGTGGTCCTTCAAAATTAAAATCTGTCAAAAATTCACCTACTCCAGGGCCAAGAGTATAATGCTGTTTTTCTTTATTTAAAGTAGGGTCGAAGTAAATGCCCTCAAAGTCATCTTTCCCAAATTTAAGCAGGATAAATTCACTTTCATTGATGATTCTGGAGAAGGCAATGGCTTGAGCGTAAATGTTTGGGTAAATACAATAATCCTGAATCTGTAAGAATTTGGATAACTCTTTTCCTCTGATGAAGTAATTCAATTTCTTTTGTTTGCTGATAGAGAGGTAATCGTTGATGTTCCTATAGTACTCTCTAAGATTGAGACCTATGTTTACTTTGAATTTTGTGTTTCTAAATTTGAATTTGAATAAGCCTGCATATAAAACTTGATTCAACCAAACATTCACATTTTTTGTTTCTTGGCTGTCGAAATCTTCAAATTCGTAAGGATATAATTTTTCTTCAAAGGCTGAAGAATTGTGTTTTATTATAGTTTGCGGGTGTTTTTTTTCAATGTTGTGGATACTTGCATAATTTGGTAATTCATGACTTTTTAATGTCGAATAAAATATATACATAGCTTTTTTATTTTTAATGTATATCTAAAAATATCCTAAAATTTAAAAATGTAAACTAAAGTAACAAAAGTCGTAAAGAACAGTATTTTTACTTGTTTTGAGACTGTGGATTTTTAGTTTTTTACCGAAATAGTATAGTTTAGACTCTCGCAAAAAAACCTGTGATTTTGACCACTTTTCTATGGGAAAAAGCTCTAAATCAGCTTATAAATTTCAAGATTGTTTCGCTAAATAGAAAAGCTACTTCTCCTCTAGCTTGTCAACGATATCTATTTTCTTGGCGACATCTCTGATAACTTTATCAAGCTCTTCGCTTGACTTGTTGAGCAAATCTAAATATTTGCCAAGGTCATCATTATCTGCAAATTCTTCTTTCATCAAATGTATCAAACCTAAAATATTAGCCAAAGGTGCACGGACGAGGTGGGATTGCATCCAAGCGATATCCTTCAGGATAATATTTTGGTTTTTGATTGAATTCTGATGTTTTTTCTTTTCAGAGATGTCCAAACATATCGCTGAAAGTACGACTACGTTATGAATATAGATTCTCTGCAAATGCATCTCTACAGGATATGTGGAATTATCCTTTTTTACCAATTCTGTTTCAAAAATGTGTTTTGGGCTTAGAGATTGAAGCAAGGAAGCACAGATGTTCTCAAACTCTGATTTGGAAAAGTCATTGAGTAGGTCAATGAACTTCAAATTCAAAATATCATCTTTTGAATACCCAAGTTTGCTCAAGGCACAATCATTGGCATGGAGGATAAGTTGAGACTCAGGGTTGAAGGTGAAGATTTCATTGAAGGATTGCTCAATAATCTGATTCACTGTCTGAAGCTTTTCTGTAGTTTCCACAATCTCAGTGACATCTCTGCCTATAGATTGAAATTCTATGACTTCGCCACTTTGATTGAGGATCACAGTATCAGTCCATTCTTGCCAGATAATAGAACCATCATTTTTTATGGTTTTGTGTCTCTTGGTCTGTGTTGGATTATCTTTTGAAAGTTTACGGAGGTCTTTCAAAACATTCTCAATAAACTCTTCAGGAATAAATTCAGTAAATTTCCGGCCGATTAACTCTTGCTTGGAGTAGCCCAAACCTTTGCAATAAGCGTTGTTTAAGAATGAAAGTGTAGTGTCAGGTAAAAACCGGCAGATCATTTCATTCTGCGTCTGAAGGACAGACTCTAAAAAATCCTCATTCTCTTTGAGCCTTTTCTCTACATTCTTTCTGTCATCAATATTGGTCGCATTGAAAGATATGCCGATAATTCCCCCTTTTTCATCATAGGCAGGGTGGTAAGAGCATTTAAACCAGATTTTACTTTGATTGAAACATAGATTGATGTCGCGGGAAATAACTTCACCATTTAGAGACTTTTTAAAGTCAATCAAGAAATCATCTTTGGTTTCGGGAGTAATATAGGGTTCGAAATCACAACCAACTCTTAATTCTTCACCGAAAAGTGCTTTGGTATTTTCATTTGCTACTTTGTTGAAGTTTAATACTTTCAAATCGGGACTAATCAAGATATTCCCATCACTCGTGCTTTCAAAGTGAGCCTTGAGTTTTATTTGGGATTCATAGAACCTCTGTTGAAAAGTGGTTTTCTGCATGTTATCATTTACATTGACAATCAAACCATAGCCATCTGACTTTTTCATTTTTTTTAAAATCTTAATTGCTATTCGTTGATGCTTTTTCCGTATTTTCTTTATGATTGCTCAAGCAAAAAAATGAAGATGACGAAAAAAATTTAATCCACCAAAAGCAATTGATCTCAAAATTTTCAATCTGTTTCATTTTATTTTTATAATATATAATTTGTTTTACACACTATATAATATGGATTTTAATTTTAACGTTAAATTTTAGCTTTTAAATCACTATGTATATTCGTTTTTCACACCAGTAGAATCTAATTAATAGAATTAACCTGTGATTTCGAACCAATATGAATAAATATCCAAAATCTATTAGTATCCCTTTGCCAAGAAAACCTTGTTTAATTGATTAGTGGAATGATTGCGGATAATCATATAAATTATTCCATTGTTTTATGATTATGCGGTAATTTGTCAGGAGTAATGAAATTAAAAGCCCTCAAATGCATTAAGAATAAAATATCACAATTCTGGGCCAAGGAATTGCCTATCTTGAAAAAATATATATGTTCCTTTTGTTCTCTGCCGGCAAAGTGGTATTTGTAGAAATAGAAGAAATCCTAAAACAGAACTATAAATGATCCGAAATATAAAAATTGCCCTTTTCTTAGCCTTTTTCAGCCTTTCGCTCCATTCGGCCCATGCACAGCATAAATCGTGGATGCTAGGACCCTTTGAAAGAGAAGTCAACCAAAAACCAATTATTGAGCCTCGGGAAGATACAGATTTTGAAGACCCTATGACTGGAAACAATGTTTTTTGGGAATCTATGGCAACATTTAATCCCGCAGCGATCCTCAAAGATGGCAAAATCCATGTGTTGTATAGGGCAGAAGAAAAGTTAGGAGAAAATGAAATAGGAGGGCATACCTCACGATTGGGGTTGGCTACCTCTGAAGATGGTAAATCCTATCAAAGAGAAACTGAGCCTATTTTCTACCCCGCAGAAGACAATCAAAAAGAATTTGAATGGACCGGAGGAACCGAGGATCCGAGAATAGTAGAAACAGCAGATGGTAAATATGTGTTGACTTATACCCAATGGAACAGAGAATACCCACGCCTTGCCATCGCAACATCGGCAGATTTGAGAAACTGGGAGAAGCATGGGCCTGTTTTCCAATCCTGGAAGGATGGCAAATACCATAACATCGAAACCAAATCAGGAGCAATAGTAACGGAAGTAAAAGGTGGGAAGTTAGTCGCAGCCAAAATCAATGACAAGTATTGGATGTATTATGGTGTGCCACATATTTGGCTTGCGAGTTCGGAAGACCTGATACATTGGGAGCCTATCGAAAACCATGAAGGGAACCTGGCACCAGTTTTAAGCCCAAGACCTGGGTATTTTGATTCCTGGCTTGTAGAAGCCGGACCTCCACCAGTATTGACTGATAGAGGGATTGTGGTGATGTACAACGCTGGAAACTCGAATGAAATAGGAGTGAAGGACTTGGGAAACAGGGTGTACACTGGTGGACAGGCGCTTTTTGATGCCAAAGAACCTTGGAAGCTGTTGGATAGAACTGATCAGCCATTTATAAAGCCTGAAAAAGACTTTGAAAAATCAGGTCAATACGTGGACGGAACTACATTTTTGGAGGGACTGGTTCTTTTTGAAGGGGTCTGGTACCTTTATTATGGCACTGCTGACAGTATGGTAGGTGTTGTTAAATGGATCCAAGATTAGTAAATACAGGGACAGAATTTATATTTTAGAATGATCAATTGTATTGAAGTTGACCCATGGCTTCAGTGATCACTTATTTTTATCTTTTTAATATTTCTTTGAGTCATTGCGACTTCGTAGCAAAGTAAAAAACCCAATTCAGGAATCAAATTCCTCAACTTGATCAGTCAAGCTGATATTTGCTGTGTTCAAAAAAATAGATATCATAGTTTAAAAGATTATATTTTTAATGTTTAAACTTACATAAATCACAATTTTCTGACTTTAAATAGATTGGTGGAGTAGTATTTGTTTTAATTTTTATCCAAACGCAGTTTTTGGAAATAGATAACCACGACTAAACCACAAATTTCATGACTAAACCAAAAGAATTCCCTGAACAAAGCCAAGAACTTGGCAGAGAAAGGAATTAGGGTAAATGCAGTAGCTCCAGGCCCAATATGGACACCTTTGATAGTCGCTACTTTTGATGACATCCAAGACTTTGACCAAGATACCCCTATGAAGCGTGCAGGACAACCTTCGGATTTGGTCCGGCTTATGTCTTTTTGGGATCATTGGACAGCAGCTATATGATCGCTCAAGTGCTTCACATCAACGGAGGTGAAATTGTAGGCGCCTAACTCAATAAGTATTCGAACTTCTTCCTTAACACAAAATCTTAATGATTTCAACCAATAAAAATCAAATCATAGAAGGGCTTACAAAAGAGCCCAAAGTCACTAATGGTGTGACTTCTTTGATAGGTAATACAGGACTGATCCGCTTGACCAAACTCTTTCCAGAGAAGCAAGTATATGGAAAGCTTGAAATGATGAATCCAGCCGGTAGTATAAAAGACAGAACTGCAAAATTTATCATAGAGCAATCTTTAGAACTAGGATTGATCAACTCAAACTCATTGGTCGTAGAGAGCACCTCTGGAAATATGGGTGTAGGTCTCGCCCAAATATGCCTTTATTATGGACTCAAACTCAAGCTGATTGTAGATCCGTTTATCAATTCCCAAACCATGCAGTTATTAAGTGCTTATGGTGCGGACGTCGAAATGGTGGAGGAAGCAGATGCCTCTGGTTCATACCTTGAAACCAGGATTGGGAGGGTTCAGCAAATCTTAACCGAGCACCCCAACGCCTTCTGGACCCAACAATATGATAACACGCTGAACCCACTCACCCATCATCAGACTGCAGAAGAAATCGTCAATCAATTGGGAGAATACCCGGACTATTTATTGGCTGCGACAAGTACCTGTGGGACTTTGATGGGGCTTGCGGAATACAATGAACAAACTGGCCGTCAAATGAAAATTGTCCCAGTCGATGCCTTCGGTAGTGTGATTTTTGGTGGAAAACCCGAAAAAAGGGTGATCCCAGGCTTCGGTGCCTCAAAGACCTCAAGCTTGCTTAGGGAAGAACTACTGGAATTACCCATTTGGGTACAGGAACATGATAGCATAGCGGGTTGTAAAATGCTGCTGAGACATGAAGCTATCTTGGCAGGAGGCTCCACGGGCGCCTTGGTATCTGCCGTGGATACGCTTGACTTACATCCAGATGAAAAGGCAGTGATCATCATTTGTGATCGCGGAGAGCGCTATCTGGATACAATCTATTCAGATGAATGGATCAAAGAAACATTTGGAATAGAAATTTTTCATTCAATAAACAATAAGGTCAATGAAGGTGTGGAGCTCGAGCAGTTTAACTGATATCATCAGTCAAAATCAAAGGCTTTTGGCCAGTTATATCAGTGAAAGTTATTTGCCGGAATCCAATTTCCGTGTAGCCATTATCGGAGGAGGGCCAAAGGGATCCTATGCTATTGAGCGTTTGGCGAGTGTATGGAATACACATTGCCCCGGGAAGTTCCTGGATATCGTTTGTTTCAATTTATCCGCCGATTTTGGTTCCGGACCAAATTATCAAACACGGCAACCTGACTTCCTGTTGATGAATTATAACCTTGGAAAGGTTGATTTTTGGACCGATGAACCCGAACAGCTTGTTTTTGACCGTCCAGACCTTCGGGAGTTTTTGGAAAGGTTCAAAAATGAATCTGAAATGGAGGTTGATGCTGAGGATTACTGTTCACGTGCCATTACAGGCGTGTACCTCCAATACTGCCTCTGCAAAGTCATAGATGCACTTCCGCCAAATATCCGGTTACATCTGGTCGTAGATGAAGTAAAGTCTATTTCAGAGATTTCAGATAGCCTGATGCTCGATACGGGAAGTGGAATGCACTTTGGTTTTTCTGAAGTGATGTGTTGTACTGGGCACTCTTATCGGTTTGGAAAAGAGTATGATACCAGAAATTCAGTAAAAAAGATAAGTGATGTTTCTCCGCTTAATCAAACTGTTTACCCAGCTGAGAACCTTCAGAAGAAGGATTTGAAAGGTAAAGTTGTGGCCATTAAAGGCATGGGTTTAACTTTTGTAGATGCCGTGTTGGCCTTGACAGAAGGGAAAGGGGGAGTGTTTAAAAGAGAAAATGGCAGTCTCAGGTATATGGCCTCAGGAAAAGAGCCGAGTGAAATATTGCCTTTTTGCAGAACGGGCCTACCCATGATTGCGAGGAAAGAGGATTTCAATAGTGCCGATTTTTCTTTGAGATTTTTCACAGAGGAAACGGTTCAATACCTACTTTCCAAACATGACAAACTGGATTTTAAACTACATTTACTACCATTTATTCAAAGAGAGTTTCGATTCCAATATGTAGTACATCTTTTGAGATTCAGGTGTAGCAAAAATATTCAACCGGAAAAGACTTTACCAGAGCTGGAACTGTATGCTTCAGGAATATACCCGGATTTTGAACCTTTCGATTTGGAGGAATTTTTATCACCTGAGTTACCAGCCCTCGATTTCCACAATGCTGTAGTCAACTATTTACGACAAACCGTTTTTCCGGAAAATTGTAATGAAATGCACCAATCAAAAATAGCAATGTCAGCCTTGTGGCGGAAAATAAACCCCATTCTAAACACCGTATATTCCTTTGGTAAACTCACAGGGGAAAGCCAGCGGTATTTTGATCAGCACTTTTACGGCAGGTTTCAACGTGTTTCTTTTGGGCCTCCAAAAGAAAATATGGAAAAGATATTGGCTCTTGCTGAAGTGGGATTATTGCAGTTCGATCTGGCAAACAAACCCAAAGTATCGATCAAAAATCAGTCTACAGACGTAATTTTAAGCCATAAACAGGCCTCTATTTCAAAATCAGCTGTTACACTGATAGATGCCAGGATTCCAAAATCCGGGGGTTTGGCTACCCAGCCAGAATATATCAAAAAACTTGTATTGCAGATGAAAGCAAGCTTTTTTGTAAATGAAAAATACAAAACCGGTTGCCTGGAAATTGATCAATCAGGAAGGTTGAAAAAACAAAAACAGATCTGCTTTTACGGCACTCCTACAGAAGGCTGGACCCTTGATAATGAAAGCCTCTCAAGGGCAAACAATAACTTCCTTTCACCTTGGGCAAACCAAATCTCAAAAAACTATGTCAACATCAAAGATTCCAAAGTTAACACCAATTACCCACTCTTGGATCAAGGAGCTAACAGCTAACCTAAACGTAATCAATGGCTGGATGAAAGAATACAGCTCACCAGTTAACCTCTTGAATCTGAGTATTTACAAACAGAATTTCCTGAAATATGACAAAATATTTGAGAAATATGGGATAAAAAACACCATCTTTTTTGCCAGGAAAGCCAATAAATGCAAAAGCTTTGTTTTGGCAGCAAAAGAAGCTGGTTTTGGAGTGGATACTGCGAGTTTGAATGAAATCAAAGATTGTGTGGCTGCTGGAATAAATCCCGATAAAATCACTGTCACAGCGGCAGTGAAAACGCCTGAACTGCTTGAATATGTCGTTGCACATCAAATCCCGGTTATTTTGGATAATAGGGATGAATGCGAGCTATTGCATCAAATTCTTGTAAGAGAAAATAAAACTTTACAGGTTGGATTCAGACTGAGTGGTTTTTGGCATGATGGGGAAAAATTATATTCCAGATTTGGTTTTGATGTAGATGAAATCGTTGATTTTATCTCAACAAATGTCTCAGAGTCCGGTAGATACAAGCGTTTCATTTATCATGGATTGCACTTTCACTTGAACGGATACAGCATGGAACAGAGGATCAATGGCTTGTCTCAAAGCCTTGATGTTGCCGATGGACTTGCCCAGTTTGGGTTGAAGACATCATTTATTGACATGGGTGGAGGCATTTTGATGAATTATTTAAGTCATTCGTCTGAATGGGACGCTTTTCACAAAGAACTGAAGCAAAGCATCCAACCCGGTAAAGAAGAGATCACCGTTCATAAAGATTTGTTGGGGATGATCAATGTCGAAGGAAAGCTGATAGGTGAACCAAAAGTCTATCCATATTTCAACGAAACCTATCAGGATAAATTTGTTGAGAAAATTCTGATTGGAGAGAAGGATGGAGTGCCATTGTACTCGCATTTGGCTGAAAGAGATATCGAGTTGAGGATTGAGCCAGGACGGTCAATGTTGGATCAGGTCGGGATTACGATAGCCCAGGTGGCTTTTAGAAAAAGAGATTCTGAAGGAAGGCTACTCGTAGGCTTGGAGATGAATCGTACGCAGATGTTCAGTTCGAGTGCAGATTTTCTTCTTGACCCCATTTTTCTTCCTCTCAAACCCGAAGAGGAGTCGCCTTGCGAAGTATACTTTGTGGGGGCTTATTGTTTAGAGCAAGAGTTTTTATTGAAAAGGAAGATAACACTTGATCAGCTTCCACAAATTGGAGATTTGGTCTGCTTTGTAAATACTGCTGGATATATGATGCATTTTTACGAAAGTGAGGCACACCTGTTTGACCTTGCCCAAAACCTGATTGTAGAAAAGAATAAAATGTGGGAAGCCATACCAGATTGGAAATACTGGGCAAGCCATACATAGCTTTTTTTCTTTTGAGAGCAAAGAGCCTATTGATGTTAAAAAATTTTGATACTGCTTCCTGACAGGATTGCGGACATACTTGTTTTTTGATATATTCAAAAAAATTAAACAGCTCCGATTTGTCAAACACTAATGCCGATGTCTAAGAAAAAAAAGAAGCCACAGCAAACAAAAATTTCTCCTAAATCTTACCTGAAACAAAGAGGGCGAAGCTTACCTATTTACAAATGTCTAGTCAATGATGAATGGGAAGAAAATGGGATGGCCCAAGTGATTGTTGTTAGAAAGCATGTCAATGGAAATATCACGTTTGGAGCTTTTTTGATTGACATCTGGGAGAAGGGCTTAAAAGATTCCTTTGTGGGTTTCAATGAATCTGAAGAATTTTTGGAAGATATCCAAGAAAAATCTCCTTATGATTTTATAGAAATTGAGTACAATCTGGCACACAATATCGTTTATGGAGGACTTGAATTTTCTCAGGACCAGGGGTATAAGACTGAGAAAGATTTTAACTGGACAAAATATATTTTGGAGGAAGATACAGAGGATATTCCAGTGATCGATATTTCTTTTGGATCGGGTGATTGGACTGGGGACGAAGATGATTCTGAGAATGATGATGAGCAGGTTGATCCATATAAAGGAGTGGATTTAATTCTCTCCCTTACTGATCGGGTAAAGGAATTGACATTTGGAACTCAATGGCTGGCTCCTGACTTCGCGCAAAAAAGAATAGATGCCGATAAGGGGGTTGATTTTAAGGAATTAGATGATTTAGAGGTAGATAGAAAAGAGATAACTACTCTTTTTCCGGTTCTTTTGGAATTTGAAGAGATAATGGATGAAGAACATCCAAATGAAGAAGACCTGAAAGAACTTGCGGTAAAAATTGAAGGATTAATTCAAAAAAATGAAGAGATTCCTCAATTTTATGAACTGCTTTCTAATATATATCTTGAACTTGAAAATGATGATAAGGTTTACCAGACAATTCAAAAACAATTAAATCGGTTTCCCAATCACTTTACCTCAGTATTTATTTCCGGAATTAAGCTCATTGATTTGGGGAAAATAGAGGAAGTTGAAGCATTGGTTGGAGATGCTTTGGATGTGAAAGATTTTAGGGCCGGTTTTGCCGGACTTAGCGAGTTTGAAGTGGGTCTATTTTATGCCCTCTTATGCAGTTATTTCATGGCCAAAGAGGAATTTGACAAAGCAGAAGTGTATTATCAACTGGTACGCAAACTTTGCGTTGATGGAGAATCTTTGACTACCGGCCTGCAGTTGGAAGTACTTCTTAAGTTTGCGAATCATAGAAGAATCAGCATAGAAAAATTCTATAACAAACCGTTCATGGAAGTTCTTAACCAAGAAAATATAAAGGAAAAAATTACAGATGTGTTGATAAAGAATAACTAATTTAAAAATTGGGCTATCCGGTGTAACCGTATGTTGATGCTGATATCCCGTCAAACCAATCATAAGTATCCGAGAGTCTTTTGACTTGAATGCTATAGAGTTAAAACGCCAACCCTTTTTAGTAGCAAAAGGTTGTTTTTCCCACTAATTTTTTTTCACCTTATTACCTTTTTTTTTCTTAGATCAGACCGTTTTTTTATATACAATTCCTTAAAATAGTTATATATGTATGTGATGTGGTTAATCCCTGATTTGCCAGTTTTCAGGACTTTATTTTATTAATAAATCCTCTCATATGCCTGTAAACATGATTTTTTTCACAAGAGGAGTTAGTTGTTTCAGTAGAATACTTGAATTTTGAATTTTTAACAAAAAACGAAATAGTTATAGTGTCGTAAGCTGTATGATATAGTGTATAATATTTTGTTAATAAATTTAAATTTTATGATTATGAAAAGAAATGTATGGCTCCCATTTTTAGTAGCCGGAGGATTTTTCTTACTCACTTCCTGTGATATAGAAGATAAGCCTACTGTTGACGATACAACAGATCCGGCAGAGGTACAAACTGTAGAGTGGACTGCTGAACAAGTCAAGATGATTTCCAGGAATCCGGGAAATACGATTCCTAGAGTGGATTTTGACGAAGGTGTCGACCTGATGCCAGGTTACCATCAGTGGGATTACTGGCCAATCCTCAACCTTGATGGTTCGATTGCCAGGATCAATGGATACCGTGTGATGATAGTTTTAACAGCTCCTGACACTGTGCTGTCTGGCAAACGACACGATATTGTAAGGCATCGATATGCCATTTCCAGGGATGGTATCGACTGGGAAGATGCGGGTATGGTATTTTCGGAAGACGATATCATTGGTTCACGTCAATGGGCTGGAGCAGCATATTATGATCAAGGCTTGGTGTATTTCTATTATACAGCTACGGGCGATAAAGGAGAAAATATGAATTCTGGCAGATTGAATAGTGGTGTCCCTGGTGAGGAAGGTGATATTTCCTTTGAACAAAGGATAGCCCTTGCAACGGCCCAAGTGGGCAGTCAATCGGACAGTGTAGTCTTTGAGAACTTTAGTCAACATAGAGTTCTACTGCAGGCTGATGGTCAAATCTATCAACCTGCCACAGGCATTGATGAAACAGGGACTGTATTTGCATTCAGGGATCCGTTTATCTACAGAGATCCGGAGACCAACAAAATCTATATGACATTCACTGCTAGAGAGGCTGGTGATATCACTACCTACAATGGTGCCGTTGGTTTGGCTGAGGCCGTAGACAATGATTTGACTAACTGGAGACTACTGCCTCCTTTGGTAGTGACAAACATCAATTCAGAATTGGAAAGGCCACACTTTATCAAACATGACAATAAGTACTACTTGTATTTTTCTACCCATATAGAAAAATTCTCTCCGGAAGTAATGGATAGGGTCAACTCTCCTGAAGGAATGTATGGATTCGTCAGTGATGATTTCCTCGGACCATACGAACCGCTCAATGGAAGCGCACTAGTGGCAGGGAATCCAATAGAGGATCCTTATGCTACCTTCTCTTGGCACGTACTACAGGACAACACTGTATTGAGTAATACCAACTATTACAATATACAGCCTGGATTAGAAGTCGGTGAGTTTGGCGAATTGGGAGAAGAATGGGATAAGAAACACTTTGGAGGCACACTTGCCCCTAGGTTGGTTCTTTCCGTAAATGGAAATGAAGTTTCAATTACCAACAGACTTCCACCTTCTTTACCGTAACCTTTTATAAAATGCCGGATTTTTTCCGGCATTTTTTTTGAAATAATGTGAGGACATTCCAGATATTGGCCAATTTCAGAATTGGCTTTTGTACCTACCAGCCGCTCAGGATTGACCAAGTGTAATTATAAGAAAGTAAGGAAAAAGTACTTTCAGCACTGAGTAAGGGCTCTTAAGATTTGGTGTAAAAATGAAATTTATTTCATCTTTTCTACCAATTCCTTATGAAAAGCACCACTAACAGGTACGATTTTTCCCCCGGTAGATACCTGATGTTTTTCAATTTTCCGGATTTCCTTTGAGTTGACAATGTAGGATCGATGCGTCTTGACAAAATAAGATGGAAGAAGTTCTTCAGTTTCGGAAAGTGTCATCCTGCTTAGTATTTTTTTATCAGATAAGTGGAAGTTGACATAATTGCCATTTGCTTCGCAATAAAGAAGCTCATCAAAGTTTATTTTAACCTGTTCAAATCCTGTTTTGATAAAAATTGAGGAGGATTCACTACTAGGGCTTTTCTTTAATTCATGCCATTCCTGAGCCTTCTGGCATGCTTTTAAAAAACGGCTTAGATTAAATGGTTTGAGCAAATAGTCGATTGCGTCCAATTCAAAACTTTTAACTGCGTGTTCTGAATAGGCTGTAGTGAAGATCACCATTGTTTCTTTCGGCAGTAAAGTAGCCAACTCCATTCCTGAAATGTCAGGCATTTTGATGTCTAGGAATATCAAATTGGCAGGATGGTCTTTTAGATACTCCAAAGCCTTGATGGCATCTGTAAATGTAGCCGTCAATTGTAGGAAAGGTACTTTTGAAGCATGAGCCTTGATGACTTCCAAAGCCATGGGTTCGTCGTCTATGGCAATTGCTGATAACATTTATTTTGTATGTCAAGGTTATTAATGAAATAAAATAGAAATATAGTAGAAATAAGGTTGAAATAATTTTCAAGTACCATACCTAAATTTTGGTTTGATGGTGGGAAATTATATCGCCGCAGACATATTTCAATCATCTTTTGCACAGCATATATCTACCATTTTTCAACTATCCCAATTTAATGCTTAAATGAACAAAATACTCAGTTTCATTTTCTCGGATTATCAATTCATGCTTATCAGGATATAGTAATTTCAGTCTTTGCCTGACATTTTCCAATCCTATCCCAGATGATTTTTTTTCTGGATCATCCTCTTTATCCCTGTGAATGCTGTTGTTGACATCAAGGTGAACAGATCCTTCAAGGCAGCGAAGGCTGATTTTTACCCATGACTTTTTTTGAAGACTGATTCCATGTTTGAATGCATTTTCTACAAAAGGAATCAAGAGCATGGGAGAGATTTCACCATTGCAGGTGTCTTCATTTTTGTTAAATACAATTTCTATATTCTCCTGATCCTTTATTCGTAGATTTTGTAGGTCTACATAGTTGATCAGGTATTCTTTTTCGCGGCTGACTGGGATTCTTTCCTGGTTATTTTCATGTAACATAAAGCGCATCATGTCACCCAGTTTTTGTATTCCTTCTGAGGTACGTTCTGCACCTTCCTGAAGGGATGTTCCGTAAAGTGTATTCAATGCATTGAAAAGAAAGTGGGGGTTGATCTGTGATCTCAGAAAAGCCAAGTTGGCCGAACCTTGATCCACCTTGACCGCTAGGGTATTGAGCTGACCAAGATAGTGGTCATATTTTTGGAACAGGAAATTGGAGATGGGGATGATAAGGACCATGACTGCCAATATTACGATCAAGCCAACCAATAAGGCAAGAGGTGTACGTTCGGCCATGGAAATCACAAAAAACATCCCCGCAATAAAAACCTGCAAAAGGATATAAAATGCCCTTGCTTCAGAATTTCTTCCTCTTTTGCTGTAGCTGTAAATCAGGAAAAAATTATAGGCTATGACAGTAATGATGGATGGTACAATAACTACAAATAAAAATGCTACAACTTCTCCCGCTATGTTTTGAAATTGCAATAAAAAGATGACTACAAAAATATATATCAATAACAATCGCAGTGAATTATAAAGCCTGTAGTCCTTTTCTTCCCGAACTAAAAATATCTGATTGAGGATATAAACGATTGCTCCGTAGCCGGCATATATGGCCAGGGTATTGAAATAAAATGGCATCAGAAAGTCTGAAGTAAAGTTTGCTGAGACAGAAAAAGCGCCAATGATAATGAAAGATCCCAGAAAGAGGAGAATGGAATATATTACGAGTTTTACTTTTTTCTGGTCAAGCTGATAGGTCGGGAAAACCCTGACATGGAATAGGTAAAATGTTACCATAAAAGTCAAGGGGATAAAAATCTTGGCAAAGTATAGGGTTCCATCTTGACTGCTTAAGTTGAAACTAGGGGCTGAAATGATGTTGGAAATGATGATACAGACAAAAAGGAAGGTAATTACCCACCATTCAATTTGCTTGAATGGTAAAACTTGATCTTTCATAATTTTTTTGTTTTTGTAGCTCAGGAATTTTCGGAGATCTTGGTTGATAACTGAAGTGTTGAGGATTGATTTTTTTGCATGGCTTCTGTCCAAAGAAAAATATTGTACAAAAGTGCAAGCAAAATCAATAGGAGATATTTATATTTTTGTTTTTTCATAGTCCCAAATCAATCTGAAAGCAAGAATAAGTCAGTTCAGGATTGGCTACAAAAAAATGTGTCGAATGCTACTTATTTTGTGATGAAACTAATATTTACCCCGGATTTTGCATTAGGATTTGTAGTGAGGGTTGAAAAGACAAGAAATTCAGTCCATTGGAGACCTCAGCATAGGGGGGCATGATTATCTCCTAAGCTTTCAGAATCAGCCCGTAATTGAAAAGCTAGTTCAAAATTCGTGAGAAAAGAATAATTATCCCCATTCGCTACCTGCCAGAATAGAGTTCATTTCTAAAGTCTGATGGAGAGGAGGTACTATTTGACTGTTGGAAATCTCTCGGTGACATGTCATATTCTTTTCGGAAGCATTTGGCAAAGTAGGAGAGATTTGAAAACCCAACTTCATACATGATTTCTGATATATTCCCTTCTTTGTTTTTGAGAAGGATGGATGCTTTCTTCAGCCTGTATTTCCGGATGATTTCTTTTGCTGAAAAATGGGTGAGTGATTTTAGTTTTCTATAAAGATGGGCTGTACTCATTCCTATTTCATCACTGAGCAGCTCTACAGTAAAATCCGGGTTTGAAATATTGGCTTCAATGATACTGATGACTTTTTTGATAAACTTGTCGTCCACACTTTCACCCTGGCTTTCCAAAATAGGCTGTGTGATAATTTCTGATTTAAAATAGTTGTGAAGTTCGTCCTTTCTTTTTATCAACTGCTCTATGTTGGCTTTGAGAAGTTCCAGGTCAAATGGTTTGGTCAAATAGGCATCTGCCCCAGTTTTTATTCCTTCTATTTTTTGTGAAGTAAGACTTTTCGCAGTCAGTAAAATCATCCCAATGTGGCTTGTTTTGGGATTTTCCTTGATTTTCTTGCAAAGTGTCAGACCATCCATTACGGGCATCATGATATCGCTGATGATGACTTCGGGAAGGAAGCTTTTGATTTTCTCCAATGCTTCCTGTCCATTGTGTGCTATGACCAAGTGGTAATCCTCTTTGAGGTGGATGCTCAGGTAGTCCACCATGTCAGGATAATCTTCCACAATCAATACAATTGGTTTGCCCGAATCCAAATCATACTGGTATTCCTCAGCACTGTTTCCGCCTTCTTGTTTGCTCGCCAAAAGATTGAGGGCGTTCGACTTTTGTTCTACTTCGAATGGATAATGGATATTGCCCATGGGCAGAATGACTGTGAAACATGCACCTTCTCCGACCTGACTGTCTACTTTTACCTCTCCGTAGTGAAGCTTGGTATATTCTTTGACCATCGATAACCCAATCCCGGAGCCGGTATCTATTTGTTTTGCTTTTCCAGTCTGATAAAAGCGGTCAAATATCTTGTCTTGTTCATCTGATTCTATCCCTATTCCGGTATCATGAATTTGAATTTCGACGCCACCTTTTATATACTTCTCATCTGCCGGATGAGTTTTCAATAGCATTTCAACTGTCCCGGACTCTGAAGTAAATTTAAAGGCATTGGATAGTAGGTTGTACAAAACAGTTTCCAGTTTGTCCCTGTCAGCCCAGATGTAGCAAGTTTCCAAATCAGAATGAAAGCGAAACTGGATTTCATTTCTTGAGGCTTTGTCTACGAACAATTCACATAAGTCTTTACAAAAGCCAACCAAATCAAAACTGGTTACTTTTAGCTCAAGACTATCCTGCTCCAGTTTTCTGAAATCCAAAATCTGATTGACCAAACGTAATAGCCTGTTGGAATTTTTTTCTGCCAATTGAAGCAAGCTCTTGGTCTTCTCATCCATGCTTACCCGATCCAAAGCCTGTTGGATTGGGGGTAAAATCAAACTGATGGGTGTGCGGAGTTCGTGGGAAATATTGGTAAAGAATTGTTGTTTTGTGACAGCTATTTCCTCACTGTGCGCTTTTTCCATTCTTGCTAATTTGACTTCATTTCGTAGGTGGATTCTGCTTGAATAAAACCGCAATGCAAAAACGATGGCTCCTAAGGCTAGAACAAAATAAAAGAAGATGAATAGATTACTCAAAAACAGTGGGGGGTAGATTTCAAAGTCCAATGTCTTTATTTCATCAGACCATATCCCATAGTTGTTGCTCCCCTTCAACCTTAAAGTATATTTTCCAGGTGATAGATTTGAATAGATGGCTGTGTTTCCTGAGCCTGAGGAATAAGACCAATCTTTGTCGTGCCCCTCAAGTTTATAGGCATAGATGTTCTTTTCCGGCTGCCAAAAATGCAAGGAGGAGAAGTCTATGGCTATTGATCTTTGGGAGTAGTGTAGTTTGAGGTCGCTGACAAAGGCAATGTCACTAGGAAGTTCGAAGTCATCATTTGATTTATTGCCAGGCTGAATCAGGGTATTGTTGATACGGATTTTACTGAAGAAAAGTCGGGGCTTGAAGTTGTTGGGTTGCGCATCTGGGGAAATGCTGATGTATCCATTGTCCCCACCAAAATAGAGGTTCCCCATTTTGTCTTTTCCCCAGCAAGCCTCAAAAAAACTTTTGATAGGTAAGCCTTTGTCCAATGGGAAAATTTCAAAGGTATTGTCAGATGGTTGAAACTTGATGATAAATCCTGACGTGGCTCCCCAGATCTGACCTTTGCTGTCTTCGGTGATGCTCGAAAGGACAAAATCTTTTCCAATATGCAATGGGTGAAAAATAGCTTGATCTGTTTGTGGTTGGTATTCTATCAGTCCATTGGTAGTAGCTGCCCATAAGTTTCCTTTTTTGGAAAAATAGAGGGCATTCAAGCTTCTCCGGTTAGATACTTTGTTGAAGGAATTTACGCTGGTATTCCTATGGCTTTGAAGGTCTATTCTGAACAATTCATCGTAATTGACGACCCAAACGGCATTTGCGCCCGTTACCGTTTTTTCAGTCCCATACTCACTTGCCTTTTCAAAAATCAAGCTGCTGATTTCCTTAAAATTTCCACCTACTTTATATAACCCACCTTCCCAAGCGCTCACCCAAAATGTTCCGTCATTTGCCTTGATAAACTTTGCTATATAATTGCTTTCCAAGCCATTTTGCTCTCCAGAGCTGATCGCGTACATTTTCTGATTTTGCTCATCCCATACATTTATCCCGCCTGCTGTACCAATCCATATCCTTCCGAATTCATCTTCTTCAAGCGCATACACATTGTTGAGAAGTATATTCTTTCCAACTCTTGCATGAATATCAAACACCTCCTGTTTGCCTGTCTCTGCATCGATTTTGATCACACCATTGAGGGTAGCCAACCAAATATCTCCCTTTTTGGAAATTAAAATAGATTTTACCTGGCTCCCAATCTTTTGCTGATTGAGGATATGATTCACTTCATGATAGGAATAAAAGCCCCCATACTTATTAAAAAGGCTCAAACCATTGGAGGTGACAAACCAGACAACTCCACCTGAATCCTCAAAAATCTGCATGCTTACATTGCTTCCTATCGAGTAGGGTAACTCCGGATGATGGAACAATTTCTCTACACTCTCGTCCTCAGGTTTGAAAATATTGACACCAAAGTCAGTTCCCATGTAGATGTCGCCGGACTGGGTCAGGTAAATACTTTTGATCACCTCATTGCTAAAACCCGCATTTTCTTCGTTGAAGGTCTCGTATGAACCGGAAGGGATATGCATCCTCACCAAGCCTGTTTCTGTTCCCACCCACAAATAGTCACGGTCTACCTGATCGGGCTTGATGTCCATGATCAAATTGTTTTTGAGACTTGGCTTGTAATTGCCTTTCAATTCGTAAGAGGTGAATTTGCCTTTTCCACTAGGGAGTTTATTGATCCTGTCATAGGTGCCCACCCATAGGTTATCTTCGTGATCCATAAATACAGACCTGACCATATTATGACTCAAGCCGTTTTTTTTCACGTCAAAAGTCTCCATTTCTTCCCCATTAAATCTCAGCAAACCTTTTGTGCTACCAACCCACACAATTCCTTTGGGGTCAAGATACATGGTTCGAATGGCAATGGTGGGATCCAATTCCACGGGGGTAATTTCAAATGTTTTGGAATTAATCCTCGAAAGCCCTTTCCAAGTACCTACCCATATTTCTTCTCCTACGGCCAAAAGTGAGCTGATTTCATTGGCTGCCAAAAGGGGATATTCTTCCTTTCTAAAAATCAAAAAACTATTGCCATCATATCTCGCCACACCATTTGCAGTACCTACCCAGATAAAATCCTCGCTATCCTGTGCAATGGCACTGATGGTATTGGAAGGCAAACCATCACGGGAAGTCAATGTGGTGAAATAAGGGAGTTGTTGACCAAATCCTGCTTCTATGGATATGAAAATTAAAAGTAAATAAAGAAGGTGAGATTTATGTGGCATTTTGGATTGGCGCAGGAGTGACAATTTGGGTATTTCTTTGTTTGAGCAGGAAAATTCTTTAGGGTTCTTGTTTCTTAAGAATATGTTTAATAATACACTTTTTGGCCTAAAATGTAAGATTTGAACGCGGTTATGATTGATTATTGTCTATATCTGTATGATTTGAATCGGTCTGGGGCTAGTATTCAGCGTAATTTTGAGAAGCTGATGTAGTGCATTTATTGCAATTAGTCAAACCCAAAATTACCAAATGATGTCCAGAAATTTACCTGCATTTTTGACACTCCTATTTCTTTCCTCTCTTATGTGTTCCTGTGGAGTGGAACAAACAGAACCTCCCCTTGACCAGGGGACAGGTGAACCGAGTGAAACTGAATTTATTTTTGGGGCTGATTTATCTTACCTTAACCAGATTTTGGATCGGGGTGGAGTATACAAAATGGAGGGGCAGGTAAGAGATCCATATGAGATTTTTTCTCAGATCGGAACGGACATCGCAAGGTTTAGACTATGGCATAACCCGAAATGGACTTCTGAAATTTACGGAGGCAATAATCACCCCACTTATAATGACCTCGAAGATGTAGAAAAATCTATTTCAAGGTCAAAAGCTCAAGGCATGCAGGTCCTGTTGAATTTCCATTTCTCGGACATGTGGGCGGATCCGGAAAGACAGGAAGTTCCGGATTCCTGGAAGCATATCCAAAGCTTGGAAGTTCTTCAAGACTCAGTTTACCAATATACATTAGCCACACTCATACAGCTCGAAGAA
Organism: Mongoliibacter ruber; assembly: GCF_003003005.1. GTDB lineage: Bacteria > Bacteroidota > Bacteroidia > Cytophagales > Cyclobacteriaceae > Mongoliibacter > Mongoliibacter ruber. The sequence continues at coordinate 265,897 of NZ_PVTR01000004.1, read as the reverse complement.
AAAGGTCTCACACCCGAATATGTTCAACTAGGCAATGAAACGAATTGCGGAATGATGTATTCCAATGCATTGGAAAATTTCCCCAAGCTAAATGTCTGTGAAGGGAATTGGGCAAACTTCAAAACTGTGATGGCTTCTGCTGTTCAGGCGGTAAAAGATTCACCAAAGGGCAATCATATAAAAATCATCCTGCACGTTGCCGATCCTGTGCATGTGGATTGGTGGTTTGAAAATCTTCAAAGTGGTAGCCCCCTTGATTATGATATCATCGGATTTTCTTATTACCCCCTTTGGCACACTGAGGTGTCCATTTCCCAGCTTTCAAATAAGGTAGCAGCCTTCAAAAGTAAATTTTCGAAGGACATTCTTATGCTCGAAACGGCCTATCCGTGGACTTCAGAGGGAAATGACAGTTACACGAATCTTTTTGGTGGGCAGACTCCGATTCAAGGCTTTCCATTTACGAAAGAAGGTCAATTCGAATTGCTGAAATATATGAGTGAGGAGATGATCGCAGGAGGAGCAATGGGTATGATTTATTGGGAACCGGGATGGATTAGTGCCGATATGAAAGACCTGTGGGGAACAGGCTCCTCATGGGAAAATTGTACTTTCTTTGACTTTGAAGGGGATCTTCATCAAGGTGCAGCTTACATGAAAGAGAATTATTGAGAAAATATTTAAAGCAAAAAGGATTGATGTCTAAAAATTTACAAATCTTACTGGTATTTATAATTTTAATAGCATTGCCTTTCTCGTCCTTTGGGCAAGGAGGTGATCGGTCTTCCGACCGTTTGATAGTCAATGAAAAGGGTTTGTTGTCTTGGAAAAGTGATGGGGTAGAAGCTTCGTTTTTCGGAGTAAATTATTCTACCCCATTCGCTTATGCTTACAGGGCGCACAAGCGCTTGGGAGTAGACCTGGAAGAAGCTATACAAAATGATGTCTACCACATGGCAAGAATGGGGATGCAGGCTTTTCGCGTCCATGTTTGGGATACTGAAATATCAGATATTGAGGGGAACTTGTTAGAAAATGAACACCTTCGATTATTTGATTTCCTTCTTGGTGAACTGAATAGACGTGGCATCAAAACCATCATCACACCGATTGCTTTTTGGGGAAATGGTTATCCAGAACCAAATGAAGATACACCTGGATTTTCTCATTATTACGGCAGGGCAAGGCTTACCACTGATGAGGCTGCCATATTAGCCCAGGAAAATTACCTCACACAATTTTTTGAACATATAAACCCCTACACTGGTATGACCTATCAGGAGGATCCAGGAGTAGTGGCAGTAGAAATCAATAACGAGCCAGATCACAGTGGTCCAAAGTCAGCAGTGACAGCTTATGTCAATAGTTTGCACAGAGCGATTGTGGCTACAAGTTTTGATAAACCGATTTTCTACAATATCAGTCAGGGTCCTTATTATGCAGATGCAGTAGCTAAGTCGAACGTAGATGGTTTTAGTTTTCAATGGTATCCTTCAGGACTGGTGTCCGGAAAGACACTTAAAGAAAATTTCCTACCCCATGTCAATGAGTACCGTATCCCATTTGATAGTATTCCCGAATTCAACGGTAAACCAAAAATGGTGTATGAATTTGATGCAGCCGATATCATGGAACCGTACATGTATCCTGCCATGGCAAGGAGTTTCAGGGAAGCGGGATTTCAGTGGGCTACACAATTTGCTTATGACCCTCTGCATATTGCACATACCAATACAGAATATCAGACCCACTATTTGAATCTTTTGTATACGCCTCGAAAAGCCATCAGCATGTTGATAGCGGCAAATGCATTCACACAACTTCCTCTGGGAAAAAGCTACGGTAGTTTCCCTGAAAATAACTCCTTTGAAGCATTTGAGGTGAGTTTTGATAAAGGGAGTAGTGAAATGAATACGAATGATGCATTTTACCATACAGATAATACGAGTACAGCAGCCCTTGAACCTGCCAAACTGAAGCACATTGCGGGCGTGGGTTCATCTCCTCTAGTCCAATATAATGGCAATGGGGCTTATTTTTTAGATGAGGTTGAAGAGGGAATATGGAGACTTGAAGTATTGCCCGATGCCATACAAATCAGAGATCCTTTTGCCAAAACTTCCCCGGAGCGGTCAGTTACTGAGCTTCAATGGTATAGGCATGACATGGAGATTAACCTGAGTCAATTGGGTATAAATTTCAATGTAATTCCCCTCAATTCAGGAAATGATTTCGCACCTTTGGTGGAGAATGGAAGGTTTGAGATCTATCCAGGAACGTATTTACTCACAAAAGAGGGGGAAGAGCTTTTCAATCAAAAAGATGTACAGATTGGAAATATTGGGCTCAGGGAGTTTGTAGCTCCAAAAAAAGAAAATGGCGATATTAAAGTTTACCACCAAGCGCCTTATGAAGTTTCTGCCAGCGATGATTTTCATGTAACTGCATCTGTCATAGTGGAAGGCCAAGCTGATGTGATGCTTAGCTATCGCGGGTTAAGTGGCCCTTCCAAAAACATCAAAATGACCAAAACAGCCACATATACTTATGAGGCGAAGATTTTGGAGGAGGACCTCAGGCCAGGGATATTGGATTATTGGATCAAGGTAGATTCAAATGACGATACAGTCATATTTCCCGAAAATATTTCACAAGTAAGTCTTGACTGGTACTCAGAATACCCCAATTCTTATAGAACATTCGTCGCAAGTGAAAATTCCGACATCATCGTTTTTGACCCATCTAAGGATCGGAATATTCAGATTTATCCCAATTACGATAAGGGCTTTAGTACAGGATTGATTGCAGGAAATCAATCAGGTAAGCTGCATTTATTGCTCAATGTGATCAACCCTTCTGATAATGAATTGATTGGACTTCAGTATGATATCAAGGAGAAACTAGCCAATCGTCTAACAGATGCGGAGTGTTTTGTTATGATTGAAGTGGAGGCTAGGGTGTTGGGAAAGGAAGCCCAAAAGCTAAAAGTTGGAATTACAGACAAAGAAGGTAGGGCATGGACTTCACATGTTTCGATCAATGAGAAGCTGGGGAAATACCAGATTCCATTTTCAGATTTAAGTCAGGAATCTGCTATGTTATTACCAAGACCATTCCCTGGATTTATGCCATTGCACCTGAATCATGTGAAGAAAGCGAAAGAGATCAATTGGTCAGATGTAGAAAAAATACAGATCAGTTTGGAACAAACTGAAGACAATAGGCAATCAGAAAATTCTTATACCATAGAGGTTGGTAAAATTCTGATTAAAGTAAAGTGATAACAAATAGATTAAATCAACAATTAACCTAAATAAAAATGATATGCGGAAAGGTTTTACGCTAATTAAACTATCAGTGTATATGGCCATGTTTATGTGTTGGCAAATGGCCCACGCACAGCAAAGGACCGTAACCGGGAAGGTTTTGGACAGTGAGTCCGAAGAAGAAATGCCTTTCGTAAATGTAACAGTGAAAGGAACAGATATCGGAGTGATTTCTGACATAGATGGTAATTTCTCTATCAATGTCAATTCTTCTGAGGATGTACTAGTTTTTTCTTTTATTGGATATGGCAGAAAAGAAGTCAGGGTTGGAAATCAGTCTGACATTACTGTTCAGTTAAATCCTGAGACGGCACAGCTCAATGAAATTGTTGTGATTGGTTATGGTACACAGCGAAAATCTGATATTACAGGGTCTGTAGGTTCTGTGAGCAGAGAGGATTTCAACGTTGGGCAAGTGACCAATGCAGAACAATTGATCACAGGTAAAATTGCAGGTGTCCAAATCACACCAAACTCAGGTGCTCCTGGGGCAGGTGGTAGAATCAGGATCAGGGGAGGTTCTTCATTGAATGCCAATAATGACCCCCTTATTGTGATTGATGGAGTGCCATTGGACAATTCTTCAGTAGCTGGAGCTTCCAATCCACTTAGCTTTTTGAACCCAAATGATATCGAAACATTCGATGTGCTTAAAGATGCTTCGGCAACAGCGATTTATGGTTCAAGGGCTTCCAATGGTGTGATTTTGATTACAACAAGAAAAGGTAAAAAAGGACAAGATCTGAGTCTGAATGTAAGTTCCTTGGTTTCGGTATCACAGATTGCTAATAATGTAGATGTACTCAACCCAGACCAATACAGAGAACAAGTGGGAGCACAAGCTTCGCCTTCTCAGCGTGCATTGCTTGGGGATGCCAGTACCAATTGGCAGGATGCAATTTTTAGGGATGCTATCAGTATTGATAACAATGTCAGCCTAAGTGGTTCGATGAACGGGATTCCATACAGACTTTCAGTAGGTAACCTAGAGCAAAATGGTGTTCTCAAAAGAGATAACCTAAACAGGACCACTGCGGCTTTAAGTTTAACTCCCAGCTTATTTAACGATCAGCTGAAAATCAACTTCAATGTCAGAGGGACATATTCTGTCAGTCAATTTGCAGATCAAGGTGCCATCGGTGCAGCTGCAGCATTTGACCCAACCCAACCTATTTATGATCCGGAAGGATTTGGTGGATTCTGGGAATGGCTAAATGAAGACGGGTCTCCTCAAACTTTGGCTCCGAGAAACCCAGTGGGTTTGCTTGAACAAAGAGATGACAGGGGTGAGGTTAAAAGAAGTATAGGTAACCTTCAATTGGACTATGCAGTCCCTTTTTTGGAAGGTCTTCGTGCCAACCTGAATTTGGGTTATGATGTCAGTGAAAGTGACGGGACAGTGATGATCCCATCTACTTCTGCTGCAGGAGTCAATGAAGGAGGTTCTATTTTAAACTATGCTCAAAACAAAAGGAACCTTTTGGCTGATTTCTATTTGAACTACATTCGTGAAATGGGAAGTGCCGGAAGGCTTGATGTGACAGCTGGTTATTCATGGCAGGACTTTATGATAGAGAATCCTTCTTTTCCAAGGTTCAATGAGGCTGGAACGGTACTTACTCCTGCAGGTGTGGAAACAAGGCCGCAATACAGGTTGATCTCTTTTTTCGGCAGAGCCAATTATAGTCTAAAAGACAGGTACTTGCTGACAGCAACTTTGAGAACAGACGGATCTTCCAGATTCAGTCAGGAAAATAGATGGGGTGTTTTCCCTTCAGTAGCAGCAGCTTGGAGAATCAGTGAGGAAGATTTCCTTATCAACAACAACGCTATCACTGACTTGAAATTGAGGTTGGGATATGGCGTGACAGGTCAGCAGGATATAGGTTCCTTTTTCCCTTACTTGCCAAGATATACCTTCAGTGATGACGCTGCAAGATATAGGTTCGGCAACAACTTCTTCAATACCCTGAGACCGGAAGGTTATGATAGAAATATCAAATGGGAAGAAACAGTGACATACAATGCGGGTTTGGATTATGAATTTTTCAATGGGAAATTTTATGGTAGCTTGGATTATTACTATAGAAGAACCAATGACCTTCTTGCAGTAATTCCGGTACCTGCGGGGACCAACCTGACCAATCAATTGTTTACCAATGTTGGAAATATTGAAAGCTATGGCTTTGAGGCTGGATTGACATACAATGTGGTGCGAACAAACGAATTGAACTGGGACATCGGAGGGAACTTCACCTATAATAGGGTAAACATCCTTAGCCTGAGCAATGTGGCAGAAGATGCCGTAGGTATTTTAGTAGGTGGAATCGGTGGAGGAACCGGTAATACCATTCAGGTGAATACTGTAGGCTTTCAGCCAAACTCCTTTTATGTGTGGGATCAGGTGTATGGATCTGACGGTGCTCCTCTGGAAAATGTCTACGTAGATCAGAATGGAGATGGAATTGTCAACGAACAGGATTTAGTAAGACAAGGATTTCCTGATCCAAGGTATTTCTTTGGATTCAATTCACAGGTAAGGTACAGAAACTGGGACTTTGGATTTGTGATGAGAGGAAACATAGGACAGACAGTATACAATAACGTAAGGTCTTCAAGTGGTGCTTATCAAAGCTTGAGGTGGCCTGATTATTTGCTGAACATGACTTCGGATGTGATGGATACCAATTTTCAGAACTATAGGCTAAGATCCAGTCATTACTTGGAAAATGCCTCTTTCCTGAGAATGGAAAATATCAATGTGGGTTACAACTTTGGAAATGTTTTCGCTTCAAAAGTTAGCTTACAAGTCAACGCAACGGTCCAGAATGCCTTCGTCATTACAGGCTATTCTGGTATTGATCCAGAAATTCCAGGTGGGATAGATAACAATTTCTATCCATTCCCAAGAATTTTCTCATTCGGTGTAAACTTTGGCTTTTAAATCACAGCATGGATAAACATCATATTTGAATTTGATTCATGTTAAAAACACATTAAAGATGAAAAGTAGATTTATTAATAAAATAGCAATCATGATGGTAACTGTGTTTACCATTGGAGGTTGTACAGATCTTGATCTGGAGCCATTCGGGGAATTCACCTCAGTTCAGGTTTATCAGGATTTCGATAATTATGTACAGGTGCTTGCAAAAATGTATGCTGGCCTTGCTACAAGTGGTCAGTCAGGACCTGATGGCAGAGGCGATATTGGTGGACAGGATGAAGGTGCTTCCACTTACCTAAGGGCTTATTGGAAATTGCAGGAGTTACCAACAGATGAGGCCATCATTTCATGGAATGATGAAGGCTTGCCTAGTTTGAATACCTTGACATTCTCTTCAGACAATGGCTTTATAGCTGCCATGTATTACAGGATTTTTTATCAAATCACTTTGGCAAATGAATTCATCAGAGAATTGAGTGATGCCAATATGAACGATAGAGGTATTTCTGAAGCCGATCAACAATCAGCAAGGATGTACCGGCTTGAAGCAAGGTTCCTCAGGGCCTTGAGTTATTACCATGCTTTGGACTTGTATGGGAATGTTCCATTTGTTACCGAACAGGATGTAGTAGGCTCGTTTTTCCCAGAGCAGACCAACAGACAAGATTTGTTCTCTTACATAGAGTCAGAACTGTTGGATATCATTCCTAACCTTATGCCTGCCGGTCAGAATGAGTATGCAAGAGCAGATCAAGCAGCAGCTAGGATGCTTTTGGCGAAAATGTACCTGAATGCCGAAGTTTATACTGGGCAGTCTAGGTATACTGAAGTCATTACCCAAGTCAATGAAGTAATCAATGCAGGATATTCTTTAGAGCCTGATTACAACCATTTGTTTTTTGCAGACAACGACCAATCCAATGAGATCATATTCCCCATTTCTTTTGATCAAGTCAGTACGATGTCTTGGGGAGGTGCTACCTTCTTGGTGAATGCCGCTATCGGAGGAACCATGCGTAACTTTTACAGCTTTGGGGTGCCGGGCCAATGGCAAGGTATGAGAGCAAGACCTGAATTGGTAAGGCTTTACCCCAATACTAATGGTTCACCTGATGCAAGAGGCTGGTTCCATACAGACGAACAGCAGATTGATGTAGAAAACATCAGTAATTTTCAGGATGGTTATGGTGTGCTTAAATTTAGAAATATCACAAAAGATACTGGAGACAGACCGGGAGGTCCAGTGAGTGACCATGTGAGTGTCGATTTTCCATTGTTTAGATTGGCAGATGCGTATTTGATGTATGCTGAGGCAGTGCTAAGAGGCGGATCTGGAGGCACAGAGACAGAAGCAATTTCTTATATCAACGCGCTGAGAGAAAGGGCTTATGGAAATTCTGAAGGAAATATTTCTGCCGCTGATTTTACGTTGGATTTTATCCTAGATGAGCGGGGCAGAGAGATGAAGTGGGAAGCTACAAGGAGAATCGATTTGATCAGATTTGGAAGATTTACAGGAGGAGAATACATATGGCAATGGAAAGGTGGAACATTTGAAGGTACTTCAGTGCCGGCGTTCAGAAACTTGTATCCTTTGCCACAGGCTGATTTGATCGCCAATCCAACTTTAGAACAAAACCCTGGATATTAATTAAAATAAAAAATCCATGAAAAATATTAAAATACTATACCTCGTGTTATTAGGACTGTCAATGAGTTGGGCCTGTACCGAAGAAGAAAGAACGGTGATGTCGGATAATCCCGATAGTCCTGTGCTGACTAGTCCTGCTTCAGGACAAAGTATTGTTTTGGACAGCGAAACTGCATCTGAACAGTTAGTATTCAGTTTTGACCCAGCCAATTTTGGTTTTTCTGCAGCAGTGAATTATACTGTTCAACTAGCAGAAGCAGGAACTTCATTTGCGGACCCACTAGATGTTGGGAATTCCAATGGTTCTGATGTTACCATCACCCAAGCAAGTTTAAATCAAAGATTAATTGGGAGGGGTTATGAGCCTGAAGAGGGTATTCAAATGGATGTCAGGGTAAGAGCGAGTCTTGGTGATGCTGTAGATCCAGTCTTTTCTGAAGTGTCTACCATTTCGGTGACACCTTTTTCAGAGGCATTGGAATTTACCAGAATGTATGTACCGGGCGACTATCAAGGCTGGGCTCCCGAAAATGAAAACACTGTATTGTTTTCAGTTAACAATGACAACGTGTTTGAGGGTTATGTCCATATCCTTGGAGGTTCTGGTGCCTTTAAAGTGAATGAAGGGCCAAACTGGGATGTCAATTATGGCGGTGAAAACGGAACCCTGGAAAGAAACGGACCCGACTTGATCGTGACCGAACCTTTCGGGACATTTAGGTTGAAAGTAGATTTGAACAACCTGACTTATGAAATTGGTACTAGAAGACCTTGGGGGATTATTGGGGATGCGACACCTCTTGGATGGGATGCTGATACACCGATGGAATTTGATCCTGTGGAAAATGTATTGACCATCACCTTGGATTTGGTAGCTGGTAATTTCAAATTCAGAGCTGGAGATTGGGCTTTCAATTATGGAGATACTGGAATGGATGGCGTACTGAATCCAGACGGATCAGATATTCCTATTGCAGATGATGGGAATTATACCATTACCATGGATTGGAAAGTGCCAGGTGAAATCACCTATGAATTGATCAAAAACGATTGATGTAAAAAATTTATGTACTGAAGAAACCAATTAGTGAGGTTTCTTCAGTACATAAAATCAAATAACCAAAGTGGAATTTTTTTGGGATTGCCATATTCAATATCATCTGCAGCTATAAAGCTGTTTTTGACTCCCTGAATTTGCTCGGTAGTTTTATTTTTCCCACCTACTTCAAAGATGTATTTCTATCAATCCTGAAATTACCATCTTTTACATATTCCACTGTATGGGAATATGAAAGCTGATGTCGGGTTTTCTGAGGATAGTTCGAGAAAACTTACAATACATTATTTTAATGATCAATTTGAAGAAGTTTTGCGAATGGACCAACAAGATTACACCAGTGTAATAGGTGCTTCAAATTTTAGTGACCTAAATAAATTTTTTATTTCGTCAAATATTTTCTCTGTTACATCTTCATTTTTTGCACCTTCAGAAGGTTTGATCAAGATTTATAATCCCTTAAGTAAAAAATTTGGATTTATAAATTCTGACAAAGAGCTTGTTGTTGATTTTAAGTTTAAGGATGCATCATCTTTTAGTGAAGGGTTAGCAATTGTTCAGGATGAATTTGATAATTGGGGCGCAATCGATAAAAATGGAGAAATGATTATTGATTTTATTTTTTCTAAAAAACCATCTGATTTTAAAGATGGTCTATCTAAAGTTCAATCTAGCAATTGGAAATTTGGGTATGTGAATATGGATGGGGAAAAAGTTATAGAACCTGAATTCAGTGATGGAACTTCATTTTTTAAAGATCATGCTCTTGTCAATAATGGGAACGGTGAATTAATTCTTATCGATAAAAGTGGAAGTGTAATCTCAAATTTTGGTAGATATATAAGCTTTTTGGATAAGGATGCTGATGGTTACTCACCTACTTTGATACAATTGATGAATTTTGGGAAGGGAGTTTTTAAAAAGGGCTTGTCCTATGGACTCATTGATGTAGAAGGCAAAATATTGATCGATTTTAATTTTAAACTCATCAATTATTTTGATGGATTACATGCTCTAGGCCATAAATCAGAATTTATCAATGGCAAAACAAAACATGACTATGGACTAATTGATGAAGTAGGGAATTTTATCATTATGATTGAAAAAAATGAGTTTTAAAAATGACTGTTGGAATGGTATATTTAATATAAAGTTCAAGTCAGCAGTTTTGAGAAACTCCGGGAGATATGGTTCATTCCACTATCATTTCTGACGGTTCTGCCCGACATTGGCTTTTAAGATTTCAGTATATTTTATAAACTCCCACAAAAATTCTGTACATTTAATACAGTAAACTTATTTACATTTGTTTCGTAATTACCAATCGTGAAGTCATTTATCAAAATAGCACTCCTTGTATTCTATGTGTTTTTTAACGCAGGGCTGAGCTATTCCATGCATTTCTGTGGAGATGACTTCCAAAGGATCAATGTTTTTGCTGAATACAAAACCTGCTGTGAGTCCAATACTCCCATGCAAGGCTGCTGTGATGATGTTTCCAATTTGGAACTTCCGAATACTGAACAGCAACTCTCTACAGTTTTGAATTTTCAACCTTTTGGTTTTGATTATGTAGATTTGGCCTTTAATACGGAATTGTTCAAAGTAAGGAACAATGATAAAGAGGTGACAACTTTTGCTGATTCCTCACCTCCAACATTACAAAATACACCGATTTATATTTTTTGTCAGGTATTCCTGATATGATTTTTTCTTTCTAATGAGTGTGGTTTGAATTACCACAAAGTCACTAAGGCACAAAGAGAATTAGAATTTTCTTCTTGATAAAAAGTAGATTTTGAAGGATTTAAAGGTTGAAAACCTGTCAGGTCTATTTCCTAACCCTTTATCTCCTTTCAAATTTTAGTTTAAGGCTTGCTGCTAGTCAGTAATATCCAATAATATCTAGTATCCATAAATATCTGTTTCTACTTGAATGAAGTATTTCAGGTTAGAAAAAAGTTAGTTTCAGAAACTATGCTTAATAAAACAATAAAATTCTTTCTCGAAAATAAACTGGTCACAGTCATACTACTCGTCCTTGTAGTGGCATGGGGGATAGTGACTGCTCCATTCAACTGGAACACTGGCTTCCTGCCCAACGACCCTGTACCAGTAGATGCCATTCCGGATATCGGGGAAAACCAGCAGATCGTCTTTACCGATTGGATGGGACGTTCTCCTCAGGATGTCGAAGATCAGATTACCTATCCTTTGACTACTTCTCTACTTGGGATGCCTGGGGTGAAATCCATCCGAAGCACTTCTATGTTTGGCTTTTCTTCGATCTATATCATTTTTGACGAGGAAATTGAGTTTTACTGGAGTCGCTCCAGAATCCTGGAAAAGCTCAACTCTTTGCCTTCAGGATTGCTTCCTGAAGGAGTACAACCCAAACTTGGTCCTGATGCTACTGGATTAGGACAAGTCTATTTCTATACACTTGAAGGAAGAGATGAAAAGGGTAATCCTGCAGGTGGATGGGACCTGCACGAACTCAGAAGTATCCAGGATTATTATGTGAGATATGGTCTCGCAGGCACAGAAGGCGTAGCGGAAGTAGCCAGTATTGGTGGACATGTCAAGGAGTATCAAGTGGATTTGGATCCTGTGGCCATGAAAGCCCACAACGTTTCCATGATGCAGGTAATGAACGCCATCAAGCAATCCAATCTGGACATTGGTGCCAATACCATGGAAATCAATCAGGTGGAGTTTATCGTCCGTGGACTGGGCTATGTGAAATCCTTAGAAGACATTGAGAAAGCTGTAGTAAAGGTGAGCAACAACGTTCCCTTGCGCATCAAAGATATCGCCAAAGTCAACATTGGGCCTGCAAGCCGTGCCGAAAGAGCAATATTGGACAAAGGAGGTGCGGAAGCAGTTGGTGGTGTAGTTGTTGCCCGTTACGGAGATAATCCTTTACAAGTCATCGATGCCATCAAAGCCAAAATTGAAGAGATCTCTCCAGGTCTTCCTACCAAAACACTGGAAGATGGTACGGTTTCTAAAGTGACCATAGTGCCTTTTTATGATCGTTCGGGTCTGATAAAAGAAACCTTGAGCACCCTCAATGAAGCCATCAGTCTTCAAATCCTGATTACCATCATTGTGATCATGGTGATGGTGTATAACCTCAGGGCTTCCCTCTTGATTTCTGCACTTCTGCCTTTGGCTGTTTTGATGTGCTTTATCATGATGAAGTATGTGGGCGTGGATGCCAATATTGTGGCACTTTCAGGGATTGCCATTGCCATTGGAACAATGGTGGATTTGGGGATTATTCTAAATGAAAATATTCTCCGCCATCTTGAAGAATCAGGGGATAAAAAAACCAAACTTCAGATAATATATGAAGCTACTACTGAAGTGAGTTCGGCAATCCTGACTGCGGTGATGACTACGATTGTGAGTTTCTTACCTGTCTTCACGCTCCAAGCGGCAGAAGGCAAACTTTTTGGTCCTTTGGCTTACACCAAGACTTTCGCTTTGATAGCGGCTTTGATTTTTACTTTGGTATTTATGCCAGCCTTTGCCCATTGGGTTTTCGGAGCCAAGGTGAAATCCAAGAATTACAGGACAATTCTCAATTTCTTGATGGCTTTTGCTGGCTTGATTTTGTTGTTCTATTTCCCTTGGGCAGGATGGGTTTTGTTGGCCTTTGCAGCCAATCAATTGATCCATCATTTCTTTCCAAAGCAGACACAAAACGGGAAATATAAAAATCAGATAGCCATGTTGATTGCTGTCGTGGCTGTTTCCGTTTTACTGGCTTTTGAATGGAGGCCATTAGGACTGACGCAATCAGTATTTGTGAATTTTCTTTTCATTGCCTTAGTCTTGGGTTTGGTTTTGGGACTTTTCTCTTTATTTATCCGCTTCTATGCCCACATGTTGAAATGGTGCCTGGAGCATGCGAGGGTATTTCTTTTGCTTCCTGCATTGATCATTCTCTTTGCCGCAAATGTCTGGTTAGGGTTCAATAGCATTTTTGGCTTTGTCGCCAAGGGTTTTGACCAAGTAGGCTGGAATATACGGACTACTTCTGTTTGGTCTGGACTTACACATGCACTTCCGGGGATGGGCAAAGAGTTTATGCCTGCATTGAACGAGGGGTCTTTTCTATTGATGCCGACTTCTATGCCACATTCAGGTGTGGAGGCCAATATGCAGATAGTGAAGCAACTGGATATGCTGGTTCAGGCGATTCCTGAAGTGGAAATGGTGGTTGGAAAAGCTGGAAGAGCAGAGAGCCCATTGGATCCGGCGCCTATGTCCATGTACGAAAACATCATCAATTACAAAACCGAGTACCTGCAAGATGATGATGCCCGCAAACTCAGGTTCAAGGTCAATAGAGACGGCAATTATCAGGTACTGGTCAATGATAAATACTGGTGGTATGATCGTAGCGATGGTGCCATTTGGGATGATGACAAGAATTATATGGAAGAAGCCCAAAGAAGGGCAATAACTCGAAATATTTCCAAATACTTGGTTTCCGATGAAAGAAGAGGACAATACTTCCGTCAATGGAGGGATGAAATCCAAACGCCAGATGATATCTGGGATGAAATACAAATCCGTACTTCAAACCTTCCTGGAGTAACTTCTGCGCCAAAGCTACAGCCTATCGAAACCCGATTGGTGATGTTGCAGACAGGTATGCGTGCCCCTATGGGTATGAAAGTCTATGGGCCAGATTTGGAGACAATTGAGAATTTCAGTCTCAAACTGGAATCACTGCTCAAAGAAGTACCTTCAGTCAAATCTGAGGCAGTATTTGCTGACCGATCACTAGGTAAGCCATATATGGAAATCGATCTGGATAGGACCCAATTGGGCAGGTACGGGCTGAATATTGCCGATGTGCAGGAATTTATAGAAGTGGCTATTGGAGGTATGACGCTAAGTACCACGGTAGAAGGAAGGGAGCGATATGCTATCCGGGCCAGGTATGCCAGGGAATACAGGGACGATCCTGAGGCTTTGAGACGAATTTTGGTCAGCACACCCACAGGTGCTCAGATTCCTTTGGGTCAATTGGCAGAAATCAACTACCGTCCAGGTCCGATGATGATTCGAGGCGAAAATACCTTCTTGGTGGGCTATGTCCTGTTTGATAAAAGAGATGGTTTTGCCGAAGGAACCGTAGTGGATAATGCCAAGGATTTTATTATACAGAAGATAAATTCTGGAGAATTGGAAGTGCCGGCAGGAGTCTCCTATACCTTCTCTGGAAGCTATGAAAATCAAATCCGCGCTGAAAAACGATTGGCCATTGTCATTCCCCTTTCATTAGCAGTGATCTTCTTGATCTTGTACTTGCAGTTCAGGTCTACTGCCATGGTCTTGATGATTTTCTCTGCCATAGCCATGGCCTTTTCGGGAGGTTTTCTGATGCTTTGGTTATATGGTCAGGGTTGGTTCTTTGATTTCAGTTTCATGGGAACCAACATGCGGGAACTCTTTCAAATGCGGACATTCAACCTTTCTGTGGCAGTTTGGGTAGGTTTCATTGCCCTCTTTGGTATTGCCACAGATGATGGGGTAGTCATGGGGACATACTTGAAACAAAGTTTTGAAAGCATCAAACCTGAAAATGTAAAAGAAGTCCGAAAAGCAGTCTTGGAAGCTGGTCTGAAAAGGGTAAGGCCCTGTCTGATGACCTCAGCTACTACTTTATTGGCTCTATTGCCAGTTCTCACAAGTTCAGGAAGAGGTTCTGACATCATGATCCCAATGGCTATTCCAGCTTTTGGGGGGATGACCGTGGCATTGATTTCACTGTTTATTGTTCCGGTGCTTTATGGGAAATTTAAGGAGTATCAAGTTGGTAAAAATTAGGGTTTTGATATTAGTTGATACTTGATATTGGTAGATATTGGTCTTGATATCAGTCGTTTGGTTGGTTTTGGGAAAGGGATTGAGGATCTTAAAAAGATATTAATAGATACCTGCCCTTCGGGAGGTGGGTTAGATATTTCTTGATATTGGTTTAGTAATCAGTTGTTTGGTAGAAAAATTTGATATTATGGAAGATAAAAAGGGTTATATAAAATTAGAGGATCTAGAGGTCTATAAATTGGCTAGAGAGCTTTCGAAGCTCGCTTGGGTAATATATTCAAAAATGACTTGGCAAAATCGAAAAATTATTGGCGATCAGTTTATTGAGTCTACCGATTCTATAGGAGCAAATATTGCGGAGTCTTATGGACGCTACCACTATTTAGATAGGGTTAGATTTTTATACAATAGTAGAGGTTCAATGTTTGAATCGATCAATCATTGGTTAAGTCTTATGCTGGAAAGAGAAATTATTACAAAGGAGGAGTTTTTGGAGGTTAAATCAGTTTCAGACACATTATCTCTTAAACTGAACAATTACATTAAATCTATTTACAATTCAAAAAAAGAATTGAAATGAAAACTCTTTTAAAAATAACGAATAAAAGGGCCATTGCTAATAGTGGAAGAATGGTTTGTATTCCCAAACAATATCTATCAATATCAAGTATCTACCAATATCTATTAATTCTGATTTTTATGGTTAGTGTTAATGGGTATTCCCAATCCCTAGATCAATATCTCGAAGAAGCTGCTGAGAACAATCCTGCCCTCCAAGCTTCATTTAAAGGATATCAGGCTTCTTTGGAAAAAACAAATCAAGTCACCCTTGAAAACCCTCAATTAAACATTGGAGTCTTCACAAGGCCAATGGAGTTGTTGATGGGGAATCAGCGGGCGGAGGCTTCGGTGATGCAGATGTTTCCATGGTTTGGGATGCTGAAAACACAAAAGGATGAAGCGACTTTGATGGCAGAAGCCAAATACGAGGAGTTTAGACAGCAGCGAAATGTGCTCCTGTACCAGGTAAAGGAGACTTACTTCCAGTTACAGCAATTGCAGAATAGCATTGAAATTACAGAATCCAATTTGGATATATTGAAGTCCTTGGAGGAGTTGGCGATCATACGTTACCAAGGAGGAAATACATCGGATGCAGTTTCATCTGTTTCAGCAGCGGTCAGAAGACCCTCCCAAGGAAGTCAGCAGGGCAATGATGATGGCATGGGAATGGGTGGAGGTAGCTCTTCATCATCCTCGGGGGCTTCCTCCTCAGGAGGTT
This sequence comes from Mongoliibacter ruber, assembly GCF_003003005.1. Classification (GTDB taxonomy): domain Bacteria; phylum Bacteroidota; class Bacteroidia; order Cytophagales; family Cyclobacteriaceae; genus Mongoliibacter; species Mongoliibacter ruber. The sequence goes on along the minus strand of NZ_PVTR01000004.1, from coordinate 249,787 downwards.
CTGCCATGTCCAGTATGGGAGCGGGTTCTGGTTCAGGGAAACTCACAGATGTATTGAGACTGCAAGTGCAAATCAAGGCGATGGAATCAGATTTACAGCAGTTTGAAATAGATAAAAGGCCACTATTTGCTCGCTTCAATCAACTTTTGGGAAGGGACAAAAGCGAGTCAGTGCTATTTGACTCGGAAATCTCTACCCAAAAAGATATGGGTTGGGAAATCACCATGCTTGAGCAGATTTTAGAAACCAACCCTATGTTGCTCATGCTGGAAAAAGAAGGTTTGGTTTACCAAAAACAAGGTGAGATGGCCAAATTAGAGGGGAAACCTATGTTTGGGTTGGGCTTGAACTATATGGTCTTTTCTCCTAGACCTGAAATGGGTGTCCCCGGTGGAATGAATGGCATGGACTATATGCCCGCAGGCATGGGAAACAATATGGTGATGCCTATGGCTACTGTATCATTGCCGATTTACCGCAAAAAATACAAAGCCATGGAATCAGAATCCAAACTCTATTGGGAAGCTAACGAAAAGCAGAAAGAAGACCTTCAAAGAACTCTTGAAACAGAGTTTGAAAGCATCCTTGTTTCCATCAAAGATGCAACCAGGAAAGTCACTCTTTTGGAAGAGCAAATAGAACTTACCGAGCAGACCATGGAATTATCAGTCACATCATATGCCAACGAAGGAAGTTCCTTTGAGGAAATACTCAATATTCAACGTGAACTCCTGGACTTCCGGTTGAATTTGCTGAATACAAAAATTGAAAGGGAAATTCAGTTTGCCAGGGTTGAAACGTTGGTAGGGATTTGAAATGATATTGATATTAAAGATACTATTTGATATCGGTAGATATTGGTTTTGGATAAGTTCAAATGAAAATGGTAGATGCTAGCACAATATCAAAAAATATCCAATATCCATCAATATCTACCCTTAAAATAAGAACTTCAAATATTTTGAATAAGATACAATGAAAAATAAAAGGAATATTATAATCATCATCCTCAGCTGCCTATTCTTTGGCGCTGTTGCGGGTTGGTTGATTCGTGGGGGAGGGGAAGAACATCCTGATCACGAACATACCCATATTGACGAAAACGGTGTGGAATACACCTGCTCCATGCATCCGCAAATCCGGCAAAATGAACCCGGCCAATGTCCACTTTGTGGAATGGCGCTCACACCTGTAAGCAATAAAAAAGGCGGTGAATCCAGTCCTTTTGTATTGGAAATTACCCCTGAGGCAGTTGCGCTTTCCAATGTGCAGACCACTAGGGTAAAATCTGGAACAGGTTCAGGGAAACTCACCCTCACAGGTAAAATCCAAGCGAATGAACAGCGAGTAAAAAGCCTGACCGCAAATTATGCTGGGCGAGTGGATCAGTTGTATATCAATTTTACCGGACAAGAAGTGCAGAGAGGTCAGAAGTTAGCGACACTCTATTCTCCTGAGTTGGTTAATGCACAAAAAGAACTTTTGGAAACAGCAAAAATCAAGGATCGGCAACCAGCTTTGTACCAAGCAACCAAAGAGAAGTTGAGGTTGTGGAAAATCTCTGAAGAGCAAATTGCAGCTATTGAAAGTTCAGGAGAGGTTCAAACACAGTTTGACATTTTTGCTGATGTTGCAGGTGTAGTTACTGCACGGAATATAGCAGTGGGTGATTTTGTAAGTAGGGGATCCGCCCTTTTTGAAATAGTGGATTTGAGTAATGTTTGGGTCATGTTGGATGCTTATGAATCTGATTTGGGAGCGATCCGCAAAGGGGATGATTTGAGTTTCTCGGTGTCGGCCTATCCAGGAAAGGAATTCAAAGCCAAAGTTACTTACATCGATCCGGTGTTGAATCCAGATACCCGAACAGTGGGAATCAGGGCAGAAGCGGTTAATCGGAACTTTGAACTGAAGCCAGAGATGTTTGTATCAGCCAACATTTCCACTTCTCAGGCAGGTCAGTCTGGGTTGATGATTCCCAAGACAGCGATTCTTTGGACAGGACCTAGATCAGTGGTGTATGTACAAGTTGGAAACAAAGAAGCACCTGCATTTGAAATGCGGGAGATTGAAATCGGAGCTAGGGTTGGAGATGACTACTTGGTCTTGTCTGGCGTAGAGGAAGGTGAGCAAATTGTCAGTAATGGAGTTTTTGCCATTGATGCGGCAGCCCAATTGAGCGGAAATTACAGCATGATGACACGACCTGAAGTGAAGACCTTGGATACACCGGAAGCATTCAGGAAGCAATTGACTGCCTTTGTTGAAAGCTATTTGCCTATCAAGGATGCTTTGGTAAAAACCGATGCGAAAGCAACTCAGAGTACCATTTCCCCTGCAAAGTCAACTTTATCAAAAGTTGACATGAAGTTGCTAGATAGCAAAGCCCATGATATCTGGATGGATTTGTTAAGGCCTATCCAAAGTAGTTTGGACAAAATTGCCCAAACAGCCGATGTGGAGGAACAAAGAAAGCATTTTGAAACTCTTTCTGACAATTTAATTGAAGCGGTAGAGTATTTTGGAGTGGTTGAAAATACCATCTACAGGCAGTATTGTCCCATGGCCTTTAAAGACCAAGGTGCTTACTGGTTAAGCAGTGAAAAGGAAATCCGAAATCCATACTTTGGTGATATGATGTTGACCTGTGGTGAAGTCAAGGAAACATATCAGCCAGGGAAAAGAGTGACTTCTTCTGACAATAAGCCTGAGGTGCAGGTTGGGCATCAGCATTAAAAATGATACTTATTGATATTTATAGATATTGGGATATATGGTAAGAAATTCCAATATCCTAATACTTATATCCGCTTTCATACCGGTAGAATCTAAATAATAGAATTAACCTATGATTTCGAACCAATATCAATAATTATCCAATATCTATTAGTATCCATTTGCCAATAAATCCTAGTTTAATTGATTAGTGGCATGATTTCGAATAATCGTATAAAATATTATCACAAAAATGAAAACCAAAAATTATCTAATCATCCTTTCTTCAATGATTATCCTTTCTTGTTCTTCAAATAAGGAAGAGGGCAAAGTAGAGGAATCAAACGGGCATGCCCATCATGACCATGGAGCAACATCTGAAGCTGCAAATTCAAAAAGTCCCCGAACCGCAGCCATGGCTAATATCGGTTCCAACCATGTCCATGTCGTTTATTCTGCCCCGAGTGTAAGAGGACGGCAGGTTTTTGGAGGCTTGGTGGCTTATGATGAAGTATGGGTGACAGGAGCGCATTCAGCTACAAGTATTTCTTTTAATGAAGATTTGATCATTGAAGGAGAGTCAGTCCCAGCTGGGAAATATGCCTTGTTTACTATACCAAAAGAAAATGGTTGGACAGTCATCTTGAATTCAAATTACGAGCAGCATTTGGCAGATGATTATGACCAAACAGAAGATGTGTTGAGAGTTGAAGTTGAAAATATTCCATCTGCCGATCAGGTTGAACAATTGAAGTTTGAAGTAATCAGCAAAGACACACAGACTGGAGAATTGAAATTCAGTTGGGCAGAAAGAAGCTTTGTGATCAATTTAAAAGCACAAAATTAAAAATTATCAGAATTTAGGGCGCTTGAAGCATGTATGCTGCTTTGGAGAACTTGATCCAGTTTGATTGCCTCATTCTTAATCAAGCCGATCAAAGCAGCAGTTTCTTCAAAATCTCGCTTGCCATCCATTACTTCAAGCACCCCTAAAATATTTGCAAGCTTGGCCCGCATCAAATGAGATTGATTGAAGGTGAGTTCCCTGAGAAATTGATCTTGTTTTTCAATTATAGCTTCTGATTTTTTCTTTTCTGAAATATCGAAAAGACCCCCTACCATCACACATGGGGAACCTGTTTCGGCCCATTTGACCACTTTTCCATAACAGACTACATACTTGATTTCATTTTTCAGACTCAATATTCTGAACTCACAGTGGAAAGGGATTTTTCCTTTTGCAAAAAAGTGGTCTTTGAGTTGTTTTTCAACCTTAGCCTTGTCAGGAAGATGAATATGCTTTTCCCACTTCAATTGTTTTTTCCTGGTTTCAATATCATCAGTCTCATATCCTAATAATGAATACAGAGAAGCGCTTAATTGATTGTTTTTATGCTCCAAATCCCAAAACCAAAATCCTAATAGATGGTCTTGGAATAGTCCATCTAGCACTTCATTTTTCACTTGAAGTTCATTCATGTTACCAGGGATTTCAAAGTAATGATCCTGTTTCATTTTAATCGAATGGCCATGTCCAATAAGTCTTCTTTTTCCTTGTAGAGCGGTTATTTGAAATTCCCATTTACTCCAAGTGAAATCTTCCCCATTAGTATTAAGCATCCTCAAATCAATATTTAAGGTCGATTTGCCTTCAGAAACTGATTTTTCTACTAAAAATTTATAATTTAAAAAATCTCGGGGGTATATTATCTCCGAAAATGATCGATCGATTATAGATTTATCAAAAACTGAAAGTTGATCATTGAAGTAGGTATTCACTTCAATGATTTTAAAATTTTCATCAAGTACGATTAAGTAAATGCTTGTCGATTTATTGAATAAATCCAGAAAATCATTGTGGCTGAGGGTAGATCTTTTCACTTAAAATCATTAAGAATACTTACGAATATATATAGAAAAAGCAAAAAATAATATTTCAAATACATTTAATATTGTTCAAAAAAACATGACATCCTTAAAATTAAATAGAAATCAATTCGGAGATCCTAAAAACCAAGGCAACATAATGGATGTTGGCGAGGCCAATTCACTTTTGTCAGAATGGGTGAAAAATGAAAAACTTGTCTTTCACATGAAGCAGGTGGGCCATCTGATGAAGTCTTATGCTGAGTTTAAAGGCTACGATAAAAGTACCCAGCAAATGTGGTACATCGCCGGTCTGCTTCATGATGCTGATTGGGATCAATGGCCGGACGAGCATTGTAAGAAAATCATTGAAGAGTTGGAAAGCAGAAATCAGGATCCTCGTATCATGAAAGCTATAGCCAGTCATGGGCCAATCCATTTTGGAGTAGAACCTGAATCAGAAATGGACAAAATGCTATATGCTTTCGACGAATTGTCAGGACTGATTCATGCTTATTCCCTCATGCGCCCACAAGCCTATGAAGGCATGGATATAAAGGGCGTAAAGAAGAGACTGAAAGACAAAAGTTTTGCTGCTCAGGTGAGTAGGGAAGATATAGCCGATGCGTCCCAAAGAGCCGGAATTTCTTTAGAAGAATTGATCCAATTTGTGATTGATAATCAATTGCGTTCCTGATCAGGGGAGCCTCACTTCTTCCCAGAAATTTTCTTGGCTTTTCACAAAAAGTCCATCCCTGGTTGCAACATAGGCTTTGTTTCCGAAAAACTGGACATCGTATATATTTGGACTCTCGAGTCCTGTCCTATCCAGTTCCTGCAATTGGTGATTTGCCACTCCGTTTTCCCTGAAGTTGTCGAGTGAAGAAAGTATATTGGTACCAGGTATGAAGATGAGTCCTTTGTTTCCATCAGACCTGATTATTAAGGGTCCGTTAACTTCAGTGATGTATTCTTTGCTTTCAGAGATAATTGAATTTGAATAGGAAATTCTGCCAATAGGAGATTCTGAAATCAGGAATTCCAAAGGAGTGATCATTGCATAATCATAAAACCTGAAATTAGGGCTGCCTGTTGATGGTCCTATGAGTTTTTGGACACTGCCATCTTTGTAGATTAGGAAAGAATCTCCTGATTCCTCGTCATCGCCGGCTTTTTTGATGTGGGCTACCCATTGGTCTTCCAGCTTTTTAACACTTTGGATAATCAATCCCTGACCATTACTATCAGTGTCCATACCTAAATTGGATGGATTGATTTCTGCTATCTTATTTACACCTATGCTGCCGAATCCATTTCCAAAGTCAATTTCCAGTATGATGATTCGATTGACTCCATCTTTGGCGAGATTGAGGATCAGGTGATTTCCATTTAAATCAAAATTCCTTTCTGGATGAAAAAAATTTTTATGGGTGTCCAAAACAAGCGTTGCACCTATTCCATCCTCGCCTAAATGTTGTGCAAAATTCAATCCTCTTAAATCCCCAAAAAAGTTGGGAAACAAAAAGAATCCACTTAAATTTTCAACAGGATGAATAATATAATCTTCAGTAAAAGAAGGCCTGAACCTATTGCTTAATCCACTCCTCAAACAACATGTGAAATTGATAATACCCTCTTTATTGATATATCCTGGAGTATTTACGTGGAGGAAAAAAAGCTTTTCATCGATGATTTCCATACCAAGAATAAAACCGTTACTGTTAATAATATTAGAATCATAAAGTTCAAAATCTTCAGGATCCTCTTCTATGATAGGTTCGCCGGGATCCGAACAGGAAAAACCAAAGCAAATCAATAAAACCAGCGCTAATTTTCTTTTCATGGGCAGTCATAAAAACTTGAGTTAATCTAAAGTTATAGTTTTATTTTACAAAAAAAAAGCCCGGAAGTTTTTCCCGGGCTTTCACATTTATATTAATGAGATTAAGATCTGCTGCTTCTTTTCTTTTTTACTGGTTCCTCTTCCACCTCGTCTTCTACACCGGCGAAAATCCTACCACAATGTTCACAGACAATAAGTTTTTTCTTTTCTCTAATGTCTGCTTGTCTCTGAGGAGGGACAATGTTGAAACAACCGCCACAAGCTCCTCTTTTTACCATTACTACAGCCAAACCGTTTTTGGCATTGTCTCTAATCTTGTTGTAAGATTTCAAGAGCCTGTCTTCGATTTTTTTAGTAGCCTTTTCTCTGTCTGCTTCTAATTTAGATTGATCGTTTTCGCTTTCAGAAACAATAGTATCTAATTCACCTTTTTTGGAGTCTAGATCTTTTTGCCTTTCGCTTAAGATCTCCTTCAAAGCATCAACATCGGTATTTTTGCTTTCAATCCTTGACTGTGCTTCTCCGATTTTCTTTTTTGATACTTGGATTTCAAGGTCTTGAAGTTCAAGTTCTTTGGTGATGGCGTCATACTCCCTGTTGTTTCTGACATTCATCTGCTGTTCTTGATATTTCTTGATCAGCTTTTCAGATTCTTTGATATTTTCCTTGTAGGTTTTTATATCATCTTCTAGGCTGTTGAGATCATTTTTGAACTTATCCAGTCTTGTCTCGTAACCTACTATCTCATCTTCAAGGTCTTGGACCTCTTCTGGAAGGGCTCCTCTAACTTTAAAAATCGCGTCGAGTCTGGAATCTAATTTTTGAAGGTTTAATAAGGCTTCAAGCTTTTGTGAAACTGTACTTTCCATGTACTATATATAAGTTATGGGATTCGTAACTACATTTGTCAAATAGAGTGCAATATTACTAAAATTTTGTGACAATAAATCCCCAAGCAGTTCTTTTGTGTAAATTTCACTTTCGTAATGTCCAATGTCGCAAATAATCAGTTGATTTTCAGCGTCAAAGAATTCGTGGTATTTCACATCTGAGGTGATGAAAATGTCCGCCCCTGATTTTTTGGCATCATTTAAGAGGAAAATACCCGCACCACCACATACTGCTACATTTTTGATAGGTTTACCTAGAAGATGGGTATGTTTGATTATTTTCAGGTCCATTTGCTTCTTGAGGTAGGTCAAAAACTCCTTTTCATCCATCTCAAAATCGAGTGCTCCTATCATTCCGGCGCCGACTTCCTGGTTTTCATTTTCAAGTTTTGTGATGAAGTAAGCCACCTCCTCGTAAGGATGTGCTTTTTTGAGAGCACTCAACACTTTTCTTTCCAAATAAGCGGGTACCATTACTTCTATCTTAACCTCCTCTTCTTCGTGAGGTTTGCCTTTTTGACCTTTATGTGGATTGGAACTTTCAGAAGGTGTGTAAGTGCCGTACCCCTTGCTCTGAAAACTGCAACCACTATATTCACCTATTTCTCCAGCTCCTGCATCAAATATTGCCTGAGCGACCTCCTTTGCGGAGTCAATTGGCACAAAAGTGACCAATTTGGATAATATTTCTCTTTTGGGTTTTAGGATTCGAGTTTTGGTCAAACCCAAGATATCGCATATTTTTTTATTGACTCCATGTGCTACATGATCCAAATTAGTATGGATGGCATAAATAGCCACATCATTTTTGATGGCTTTGATTATGGTTTTTTCGACGTAGTTTTTACCTGTAAAAGTCTTGAGCCCTTTAAAAACAATCGGATGGTGTGCAACGATCAGGTTGCAACCCAGCTTGATCGCTTCATCTACAACCGCCTCTGTAGCATCAAGGCTACATAATATCCCTTTTACCTCTTCATTTGAGTTTCCTGTTATCAATTGTGCATTGTCGTAAGATTCTTGGTAACTCGGTGGAGCTATTTTTTCCAAGTAAGAAACAATATCCTGAATCGTGTAAACCATAATTTTTCTTTTACTTTGCCCCAAATTAAGTAAAATTATCCATGCGATGGTATGCCCCTTTGCTCTATCCGTTAAGCTTTTGTTATGATGGCGTTACAAAATTGCGCAATCATATGTTTGACATTGGCCTAAAAAAACACACCGGTTTTGATGTACCATGTATAGTGGTAGGAAATCTTAATGTAGGTGGTTCTGGAAAAACCCCAATGGTGGAGTTTTTGATTGAAGCACTTTCTAAAAAGCATAAAATCGCGATTTTGAGCAGAGGATATGGCAGGAAAACAAAAGGTTTTTTGATGATAAATGAGCACCTAAGCCCATCGGAGGTTGGAGATGAACCTTTTCAGATGTTTTCAAAATTTCGCCAGTTTGCAAAATTTGCAGTTGGAGAGAAAAGAGTCTTAGCCATTCCAAAGATTTTAGAAAAACATCCGGAAATCAATCTTATCTTGTTGGACGATGCTTTTCAACACAGGTATTTGAAAGCTGATTTAAATATTATGCTTACTACTTTTCAGCAACCATTTTTCAATGATTTTGTATTGCCACTTGGTAGGCTGAGAGAATCGAGATCAGGGGCCAAAAGGGCTGATATCGTTGTGGTGTCCAAATGTCCTGTAGGTATAAAAGATTCCAGCAAAGAGAATTACATTGAAAATATAGGCAATTATACTTCTGCGAAAACTATTTTCTCTCAGATCCAATATGGCGAGCCTATTGCCGTTTTGGGAAATGGAGGAAAATTGAAACCAAAAGCAGTAGTGGTATCTGGACTTGCAAATGACAGTCTGTTTGTCGAAGAATGTGAAAAGAGGGTTCATGTCATTGAAAAGTTGAGCTTCAAAGACCATCATGAATATACGCTGGCAGAAATACGTCACCTTGTGGAATTGGTTAGTTCTCAGCAAGACTGTATGCTTCTTACTACCGAAAAAGATGCTGTCAAACTAAAAAACACTAGCTTTCGTGATTATTTGGCAGAAATTCCGATTTTTGCCTTGCCTATTAAAATTAGCATGACCAAGTTGGACGAACAATATCTATTGGGTCAGATTTCAAATATGATTGCCGAAAAAGCCTACCATCTGTGAGATTTAGATTAACCTTTTTTCTTTTGATGATCACTTACCTGATTGGTGGGGAGTTGAAGGCTCAAATTCGCCCTATTAGCCCTACTACCAATCCTCCAGGTCAACAAAATCAGGGTATGCAGCCTAGGCAAGAGCGAGATCCCGAACAACAGATGCAGGAAGAATCGGGAGAGAGGAAAAAACTCATTGATGACTCTACTAAAATGGTTTTTGGGCCAAAGACCACCTTGTATTTTTTCGAAAAAGATATCAGGAAGAATAAAGATATCAAATACGAAATAGATACACTGCTCAATAATTTCCATTATTATGAACCTGTGGCCAAGTCGGGTTGGAAATACCAAGATTTAGGGAATATCGGAAGTGCAGCTCAACCTATTTTTTACCAATCTCCAAAAATGATCGGAGTGACTTCAGGTTTTCATGCTTATGATTTGTATCATAACTCCTCTGATAGCATGAAATATTATGATACCAAGTCTCCTTATACCCAGATGAATGCTTTTTGGGGTGGGGGAAATAGGAATATGCTCGATTTGGCTTTTGCGCGAAATGTGAATTCCAGATGGAATGTAGGTTTCAATCTAAGTACCATTAGGGCCAGGAAAACCTTAAACCCTAGTGCTAGGGATGATAATTTGACCGAACAAACTTCCTATTCTCTCCATACCAATTATAAATCAGAAAATGGAAAATATTTCTTGCTTGGGAATTTTTCTAGAATGAAGCATCAGGTCAGGGAACAAGGAGGGATTATACCGCCTGAAATTGATGAAACCTCAATTCTTTTTGCTTATGAAGATGCGAAGGTTTGGCTTAGAAATTCAAGGGCAATTGACTTGAGGCAGGAAGTACACCTTTATCACGAGTATGAAGTATACAAAGGCTTGGAGGTTTATCATGTCTTTGATCGGAAAATCCAACAAATGGATTTCAACAGTAACCTTAGGACGGCGGATTCTACTTTTTTTAATTTATACAATCCGGATAGGTTCAATACAACTGATAGTACAGCCAATAACTTCAGGTTTGCTGAATGGAGAAATGAAGCTGGTTTCAAAGGGGATTTAGGCCCAGTTTTTTACAATGCCTACATCAGGTATAGAACAGGAAACATGAATAGTCCCTTTATGGTAAACCCCAATGGTTTTGATGAACTTTATCTAGGGGGAGCTCTCAGAGGTGAAATAAATCCGCAATGGAAGTTTGAAGCTGAAGGTGAATACCTCTTGCCGGGCGCCTTTAGAATACATGGCTTATTCGTATCTCCATGGCTTGAAGCGTCTTATACCAAAGCTCTTTATAAGCCTACATCTATACAACAACTGAACAGAGGCAATCATCATCGTTGGTCAAATCGATTTGATAACATAGGTCTGGATCAAATTAAAGGTGTGATCAAGGCGGATTTCAACAGTTGGAGCTTCAGGCCAAGTCTAACCATCAATAGGGTCAATAACTATGTGTTTTTTGATGAAAATCAGCAGGCCGCCCAAGCAAGTGGTGAAGCATTTATGTTGATTCCTGGGTTAAAGTATTCTTTTAATATCAGAGAAAAGTTTTTCTGGGAGTCTGAAATCTATTATACCGTGCTTTCGGGAGGTGGATCGGATAATTTCAGAATACCAGAGTTCTTCGCTAATAGCCGTATATTCTTTGATAGCCCTATGTTCGATGAGAATCTATTCATTCAAATAGGACTTGAGGGGCGTTACAGAAGTGATTATTATGCCGATGCTTACAATCCTGCCTTACAAAATTTTCACCTTCAGAACGATTTCCTCGTATTGGCCTACCCAGTGGTAGATTTCTTTTTGAATGCAAGAATAAACAGGACCAGGATATTGTTGAGGTTCAACCATCTCAATATCAACACACTGAGTGAGCCTGGGTATTTTGTAACCCCATATTATACAGGTCTCAAAAGAGCACTGGATATAGGGATAAGTTGGCCTTTATTCGATTGATGATGAATTGGACAGAAAGCACTAGACAAAAAATGCTCAACTTGCAGCTTCCTACTGATCCCCGGTGGGTGAATATTGCCGAAATGAACATTGAGGATATTCTGGTGGATCATGCATACTGTGAACAAAAAGCAGCTAGCTCATGTATTTCCATGATAGTTCAGTTTAATGATTTCGAACAACTTGTAGCGGAACTTACACCTGTAGTGGCAGAGGAATGGGGACACTTTGAAAGGGTATTGGAGCAGTTAAACAAAAGAGGCTTCAAACTTGGTAAACCCAGAAGAGATGAGTACGTCATCAAATTGAAAGATTTTGTCAAAAAAGGTGGAGATAGGATTCAACAAGTAACAGAGCATTTGATGATGAACGCTTTGGTAGAAGCCAGAAGCTGTGAAAGGTTTAAGTTGCTTTCTCAAAATATAGAAGACAAAGAGCTCAAGGTGTTTTACTACGAATTGATGATTTCAGAAGCTGGGCACTATGTCAATTTTCTTGAATTGGCCAGATCCATTGGTGGAAAAGAAAAGATCAATGAACGTTGGAAAGAATGGCTGCAATATGAAGCAGGTATCATCAGCAATCTTGAGATAAGAGGAGATAGGATGCATTAGGAAGCATTAGGAATTATTTAAATAAAAATTTCTTAAAATTTACAAATGCTTAATAAAATCAAATCTAATTTTTTAATATTAACGCTTAAATGCTTCATGAACACAGTGAATTGTACTAATATGGACAGAATATGAATTTGGCCGAAAATATAAGGGAATCTTTAAAATCAGTAAAAGTCAATCTGCTGAGAACTATATTGACGGGAACAATCATTGCTATTGGCATCACTTCCCTGGTGGGAATGCTTACTGCAATAGATGGGATCAAAGCTCAGATTGAAGAGAGTTTTTCAGGCCTTGGTGCGAGTAATTTTGATGTCAAGTCAAGGGGTTTTTCAGGTGGAAGAGGTGTCAGAGATGGAGTCGCTGAGAGAAATTTCCCGCCTCTTAAGTATAAAGATATGCTTGAGTTTCAGCGGGAATTCAGCAATACTGGACCATCTACGGTTTATACTACTGTCAGTTCAGCTGTAGAAGTGAAAAAAGGGTCAAAGAAAACGAATCCCAATGTACGGGTCACCGGAGGAGATGAGCAGTACTTAAACTTAAAAGGTCTCAAAGTAGAAACAGGTAGAAACTTTAGCAATACAGAAATCAGGTATGGCAATAATGTATGTGTTATAGGTCAGGATATTGTAGAGACATTGTTTGAAAAAAATGACAATCCGATCAACGATTACATTACTTTTTTTGGAAGAAGGTATACTATTGTTGGTATTCTTGAAAAACAAGGTGCCGTCGGTGGTGGTCCGGGTGCTGATAGGGCGATTTTTATTCCTGTAGAAAATGCAAGCAGGTTGGATACAAGGGGAACCTTCCGTTATTCTCTTACAGCCAAAGGTACTGATCCATTACAGCTTGATTACGAAATGGGGCAGGCCACGGGGATTATGAGAAAAATTAGGCAAGATAGGATAGGGCAGGAAGACTCCTTTGAAATTACCAAAAGCCAGTCGGTGGGAGAAAGTTTGGAAGAAGTTGCCGGCTATCTAAGGATTGGAGGCTTTGGAATAGGTTTTATAACATTACTTGGAGCGGCTATTGGCTTGATGAATATCATGATGGTATCCGTTACAGAGAGGACGAGAGAGATCGGGGTTAGAAAAGCCCTTGGAGCCACCCCTCTACGAATCAGGCAGCAGTTTTTGATAGAGGCCATTGTGATATGTATTTTAGGAGGGATTTTAGGAGTTATTTTAGGTATCGGAATTGGTAATATTGTAGCCAATACCATTGGACCAGGAGGTTTTTTAATTCCTTGGTTTTGGATTTTGGTAGCATTTATTATATGTGTAGTAGTGGGATTAGCTTCAGGGTATTTCCCGGCTTACAAGGCCAGTAAATTAGACCCCATCGAGTCGTTAAGGTATGAGTAATGAAAGTAATTCTTATGATGCGATAGTCATCGGTTCAGGAATCAGTGGTGGTTGGGCTGCCAAAGAACTTTGTGAAAAGGGTTTAAAAACATTGGTGCTGGAAAGAGGAAGGGATGTCAAACACCTGATTGATTATCCTACTATGACATCACACCCTTGGGAAATGCCACATCGGAATTCGATGGTGCTCAAAGACAAGGAGGAAAATCCAGTGGTGAACCGTTGTTATGCATACAAAGAAGATACTGAGCATTTTTTTGTTAAAGATTCAGAACATCCCTACAAGCAAGAAAAGCCATTCGATTGGGTAAGGGGATACCAAGTAGGAGGTAAGTCACTGATCTGGGCAAGACAGACGCAGCGATGGAGCAAATACGATTTTGAAGGACCAGCTAGGGACGGCTTTGCTGTGGATTGGCCCATAAGATACAAGGATATAGCGCCATGGTACAGTTATGTAGAAAAATTTGTGGGTATAAGTGGGAATAAAGATGGGGTGGATACGCTTCCTGATGGAGAGTTTCTTCCACCATGGGAAATGAATTGTGTTGAAAAAGAAGTCAAAGACAAGATCAAAGCCCATTACACTGACCGGCATGTGATGATTGGAAGGTGCGCGCATTTGACCCAACCTTCGGAGCATCATTTAAGTCAAGGAAGAGGGCAATGCATGGCAAGAAATCAATGCTACAGAGGCTGTCCATTTGGCGCATATTTCAGTTCAAACTCTTCCACACTACCAGCAGCGGCAGCTACGGGGAATCTTACCATCAGACCAAATGCGGTGGTTCATTCTATCATCTACGATGAACAAAAGGGGAAGGCTACAGGAGTAAGGATAGTGGACACCTTGGATGGAACCTCTAAGGAATACTTTGCAAAAATAATTTTCTTAAATGCCTCAACGCTTAATTCTAATTTGATTCTCATGAACTCCACCTCGAGTAGATTTCCTGAGGGACTTGGAAATGATAGTGGCGTTTTGGGCAAGTACATAGCATTTCATAATTACAGAGGAAATATAGCTGCCAACTACGAAGGATTTAAAGACAAACATTATTTTGGTAGAAGACCTACAGCGGTTATGATACCGAATTTTAGAAATGTGCACCAACAAGAAACTGACTTTTTAAGAGGTTATATGTCTTTTTATACAGCTGGCAGACAAGGTTGGGGATCTCAGGGGAATGTGCCTTTTGGAGAAGAATTCAAGGAAAAGAACTCTTTGCCAGGGGATTGGACAGTTTTTATGATGATGCAAGGTGAAACTATCCCTATTGAGTCCAATGAAGTCACACTTGATAGCTCAGAGCAAGACAAATGGGGAATTCCTCTTTTAAAGATCAATGTAGATTATACTGAGAATGACGAAAAATTACTAGCTGATTTTTTGGTGCAAGGATCGGAAATGTTGGAAAAAGCGGATTGTAAAAATATCAGATCATGGGATACAAAGCAGGCACCGGGGCTTGATATTCACGAAATGGGGGGAGCTAGAATGGGAAAAGATCCCAAAACCTCTATTCTCAATGGGTGGAATCAAATTCACAGTTGCCCTAATGTCTTTGTCACTGATGGAGCCGCTATGACCTCGACAGGAACTCAAAATCCTTCAATAACTTACATGGCCCTAACCGCAAGAGCGGTTGACCATGCAATTAATGAATTGAAAAAAGGGAATATTAAATAACGTCTGTTTTGGAAGGTTCTTTACCATATTCATTGGTTTCTTTTTGACCTTCTTTGATACCCAGCCAGACAAATCCAATGAAGTTGATCGGTGGCGGAATCAATAAATACAAGGCATATCTCCAATCTAAACCTATGTCATGGAGTCTTTTTATGGCTTGGATCAAGAGTAATATTATAGTCGTAATAAGGACTATTCCGAAGGCCACAAAAGAAAAAACATCTCCTATTTCATATGCTTCATACATTTTGGTCAAAGATAATAAATTGACCCAATAGAATACGATGAAGAAAATCAGATACTTTCTCCTACTGATTCTTCCTTCTGGATTAAAGAAATTGCTCATGGTTGTTTGGTTTTTGTTATACTTATATAACTCCTTAGAGCATCATTTGTTCCATTTTGTATCTGAAAAGGCGATTTTAAGGGGTGAATTGATAAATTTTAATGATTTTCGAAAATCATTTCAGGTTCTACAGCTTCGACATTTCCCTTTTCATTTATCATGCTAAGCGTGACTGGTTTAAGTTCGTTGATAAGAATGGGATCATACTTGGCAGCTACTCGAATGTAGTTTTCAGTAAAACCATGCATCTTTCCATCTTCGATGTCCTCTTCAAAAAGGACAGTGAAAGTTTTGCCTAAGTTTTCATCGTAAAACTTCCTTCTTTTCTTCTCAGAAAGGATTCTTAGCATCTTTGAACGCTCATTTCGCTTTTTCAAAGGGACTACCTCATCCATTTCAACAGCTCTTGTATTTGCCCTCTCAGAATATGTAAATACATGAAGGTAGGAAATGTCTAATTCATTGAGGAAGTTATATGTTTCTAAAAACAATTCATCTGTCTCACCTGGGAATCCAACGATTACATCGACCCCAATACAACAATGAGGCATAAGAGACTTTATCTTGGCTACTCGGTCTTCATAAAGCTCTCTGAGGTATCTTCTTCCCATTTTTCTCAAAATGGTATTGCTTCCTGATTGTAAAGGAATGTGGAAGTGCGGTACAAACCTTTTTGATTGTGAGACAAAGTCAATGATTTCATTTGTCAAAAGGTTAGGCTCAATTGAAGAAATCCTTAATCTCTCGATTCCTTCTACTTCGTCCAAAGCCCTGACCAAATCTTCAAATTTTTCTTTCCTTTTACCTTCTTGAATTCCAAAATCACCAATATTGACACCAGTCAGGACAACTTCTTTCACATCTGTGCCAGCGATTTCTTTGGCAGACAAAACAATATTCGAAATACTGTCACTTCTGCTTTTTCCTCTTGCAAGCGGTATCGTACAAAACGCACACCCGTAATTACAGCCGTCTTGGACTTTTAGGAAAGTTCTAGTCCTGTCGTTGATTGAATAGGCATTGTTGAATGTGTTTGCTTCCTGTATTTCAGATGCAAGTACCTTAGTCTCTTGTTCTTTGGCAAAACCATCCAATAATTCAATCAAGCGGAATTTTTCTGCCGCCCCAAGGACAGCATCGACACCTTTTATTTCAGATATTTCCTTCGGCTTTAGCTGTGCGTAGCAACCGATAATGGTCACATAAGAGTTTGGAGATATCTTTTTCGCTTCTTTGACGATCTTTTTACACTTCTTGTCGGCATTTTCAGTAACCGAACAAGTGTTGATTATAAAAATATCAGGGGATTCTTGAAAATCCACTTTCTGATAACCTTTCGCTTCAAACATTCTGCTGATAGTCGATGTCTCAGAATAATTTAACTTACACCCTAGCGTATAAAATGCTACTTTCTTCACTTCAATCTCCTTTAATTCAAGCCCCAAAGGTAATCAATATCGTCAAGTTTTCAATTTTCTATTTTTCGCGTCCTTTTGGTACTTTTAAAAGCCTTCCTCAATAAAAAACACCCTTGTTTTTTAAAAATAGTGTAAAAAAAATCGAAAAATGCATTAAAAAACACCCCTAATCTTTAAATTTGATATTATTTCATATTTTTGTGAGCATAAAAACAAACCACTTATTGTAGAAAATGGCAACTTTAAGACAAAGCGCGCTTCTAATAGCGCAAGGGAGACAGAAAACGAATGTTGTTCCTCCATCAAGTAAAATTTCAGACTTCTTTGGAAGCAATGTATTTGGTGTAAAGCAAATGAAGGAGTCACTGGCACCTTCAGTTTTTAAAAAAGTAATTGAAGCGACCGAAAGAGGAGGGAAGATAGATCCTTCTACCGCTGAAGAAATTGCATCAGCTGTGAAAACCTGGGCACTTTCCAAAGGTGTTACACATTACACGCACTGGTTTCAACCGCTGACAGGATCAACTGCCGAAAAGCATGATTCTTTTTTTGACGCACATGCAGGGATTGAGAAATTTAAAGGTTCAGCTCTAGTGCAACAAGAGCCGGACGCTTCATCTTTCCCAAATGGTGGTATCAGATCTACTTTTGAGGCTAGGGGATATACTGCATGGGACCCATCCTCCCCGATTTTCATTTTTGACAAAACATTGTGTGTTCCTACCATATTTGTCGCTTATACAGGCGAAGCGTTGGATTATAAGACACCTTTGCTTAAATCCATGGAGGCAATCAATACTGCAGCCGTGGAAGTTTGTCAATTATTTGACAGGAATGTGAAAAAGGTGACACCTTCACTTGGAGTAGAACAGGAATATTTTGTCATTGACAAGGCTCTTTTTGCAACAAGGCCTGATTTGGTTATGTCAGGCAGAACAGTTTTTGGGCATAATCCTGCCAGAGGGCAGCAGTTGGAAGATCATTATTTTGGTTCTATACCAACCAGAGTTAAAGATTTTATGATGGATTTTGAAATTGAAGCACTCAAATTGGGTATTCCTGTTTCAACCAGACACAATGAAGTAGCTCCAGGTCAATTTGAGGTAGCACCATTGTTCGAAGAAATCAACAAAGCTGTTGATCATAATCAGCTATTGATGGATTTGATGGACAAGGTTGCCGAAAAGCACAGCCTAAAGGTACTTTTCCACGAAAAGCCATTCGCAGGTGTAAATGGAAGTGGTAAGCATAACAACTGGTCATTGATTACCGATACTGGAGTCAACTTGTTTCAACCAAGTAACTCTGCCAGGGAAAACCTTCAATTCTTAACATTTGTTGTGGCAACCGTGAAGGCGGTTTATGACTATGCAGATTTATTAAGATCATCGATTGCTTCAGCTAGTAATGATTTTAGATTGGGTGCCAATGAGGCTCCACCAGCAATTATGTCTGTATTTTTGGGCTCTACCTTGACCGGTGTTTTGGATGAGTTGGAGAAAAACGGTAATGTCAAAATTGAAAAAGGTGATAACATGTATATGAAGTTGGGTATTTCCAAAATACCTGAGATCATCCTTGACAATACAGACAGAAACAGGACATCACCATTTGCTTTCACAGGAAATAAGTTTGAGTTCAGAGCAGTAGGTTCTAGTGCAAATTCAGCCGGTCCGATGACAGTATTGAATGTAATCGTTGCAGAAGTACTTCGAACTATGGTTAAAGATGTTGAGAAGGAAATAAGCGCTGGTAAAGAGAAGAAAATCGCTGTAGTCAACGTTCTAAGAAAATACATCAAGGACTCCAAAAAGATCAGGTTCGAAGGTGATGGTTATTCTGATGAGTGGGCAGCTGAAGCTGAAAAAAGAGGACTCTCTAATCTTAAGAGTACCCCTTATGCCTTGGATACATATCTTGACAAGAAAACGGCTGATTTGTTTTCAAAACACAACGTACTTTCTGCCATTGAGCTCCATGCCAGACATGAGATTATGCTAGAAAACTACTTGAAAAAAGTTCAGATTGAAGCCAGGGTAATGGGTGATTTGGCACTGAACCATGTAATTCCTACAGCCATTCAATATCAGAATAAATTGATAGAAAATGCCAATGGATTGAAAGGTCTAGGATTGGATAATACCGCCGCTATCGATACCATTAAAGAAGTAAGTAAGCATATTGAGTCCTTGAAGCATAATGTCATGGACATGATTGACACCAGAAGAAAGCTCAACAAGGAGGATGATATTGCCAAAAGAGCCAAAGGATACTGTGATAATGTCAAAGAAGCTTACTTTGATAAAATCAGGTATGCAGTGGACAAGCTAGAACTATTGGTTGATGATGAGTATTGGCCACTTGTGAAATACAGAGAGATGCTTTTTATTAAATAGACAAATAAACAATTCAAATTTAAAGCCTGTGGTTATTTTTTGCCACAGGCTTTTTTTTGATAAAATTCATTTTTGTTACCTGACTAATAAGAATAAAATAATTTACTTTTAAATCTTTTAATAAAAAAATAATTTATATGATTAGGTTTTAATAAAAATTCAATAAAGTTAAAACCTTCTAAATCACTCTAAAATTATTCACTAAATCGTTTTACTAATTGAAATATATTTTTTTATATGCAATACTTAATTAAAAAATTTAGTCAATATGTTTTTATCAAATATTATTTTTTATATTTTTACTAATACAAAATATCGTTTAATTTTCTCTCTTTTAAAATAAAATTCTCTTATAGAATGTTTTTATAAAATATAATACTACGTTAACACGTAAATGGCAATAAATTTGAATTTTAATAAGGATTTCAGACCACACAATAATTAATAGATCAAGTTAACCCTAAATTAAATTTTATGAACAAAGTTTTACTTATGATGTTCGTGATGTTTTTGGGACTTACTTTACACCAAGAAGTATATTCTCAGACACGCGTTCTCTCCGGAACGGTCCTAGATCCCTACGGAGAGCCTATTCCAGGGGTCAACATCCTGGATAAGCAAACCAATACCGGTACTACCTCAGATATGGACGGTAGGTATTCCATTACTGTGAGAGAGAATACAAGATTGTCTTTCTCATTTATAGGTTTTGATACGCAAGAGATTGTAGTTGGCAACCGAAGTACCTTGGATGTAACCCTTCAGGATGATGTGTCAGACCTGGCGGAAGTGGTGGTTACTTCCTTTGGTATGGAAAAGGATAAAAAAGCATTAGGCTTTTCAGTAACTCAGGTAGATGGAGATAAATTCACAGAATCTCGTGCTGTCAACCTGGGTAATGCCTTGACTGGTAAAATAGCCGGTGTTAATGTTTCTCCTCCATCATCAGGAGCGGCTGGATCAACGAGAGTAGTGATCAGGGGAGGGTCATCCCTGACAGGTAATGATCAGCCATTATATGTAGTAAATGGTATGCCAATCGAAACAGGCAACCTTGGAAGTGCAGGTATGTGGGGTGGTAATGATTCAGGGGATGGCCTTGCTTCTATCAACCCTGATGATATCGAAAGTATTTCAGTTTTGAAAGGAAATGCAGCCGCTGCACTTTATGGAGCAAGGGCAGCAAATGGTGTGGTATTGATCACAACTAAGTCCGGTAAGGCTAGAAAAGGAATCGGGGTTTCATTAAATAGCAATGTGACTTTTGATAGGGCTTGGGATTTGACAGATTTCCAAAGAGAATATGGCCCAGGCCGCGATGGTGTCATTCCAAGTACCGCGAATGAGGCTAAAGAAATTGGAATTGGACATTGGGGCGGTAGATATACTGGCAACAATTCCATTCAGTTTGATGGTGCTTCCAGGCCATATGCGCACACTGGAGAAGGTCTTAATGATTTTTACAGAACAGGAGTTACCGTCAATAATTCCGTTGCGCTTAGCGGAGGAAATGAAAATGCAACTTACAGATTTGCATATTCAGATCTTGTTAACGAAGACATTATGCCGAATGCCGGTTTCAAAAGAAAAGTTCTTAATGTCAACATCAACAGTAAGCTTGGAGAAAGATTGACTTTAGACTTTAGTGGTCAGTACTCTAATCAGCTTGGAACAAATAGGCCTAGATTATCTGATTCTCCAGGTAATGCGAATTTCTCTGTAATTACAAGACCTGGTAATCTGCCATTCTCAGCAATGAGAGGTCCTGGAGACAAGCTTGGTGCTAGAGAGGATCTTTTTGAATTAGGGTATACTGATAATCTATTTATGACCAACCCTTATTGGGCAGCACATCAGTTTTTCAGACAAGACCTTACAGATAGGGTTTTAGGTAAATTCTCCCTTCGCTATGATATTACTGATTGGCTTTATATCATGGGTAGGGCAGGTACGGATTTCCAGTCAAGAACAGATGATACTTCTGAGCCTTATGGTACAGCTTATAAGCCAAGAGGAGATTATAACGTTATCAAACGAACCCTAAGGGAAGATAACTTGGATTTATTCATAGGAGCCCAGAAAGATCTAGGAGATTTCTCTATTGATGCTATGTTGGGAGCGAATAGAATGAGAAGGACTTCAGAATCTTTATCAGGAGGTGGTAATGACCTTGTAGTACCATTTTTCCATAGCGTAAGAAATGTTGCCGCACCTCAAGTAGGATATGGATTTTCAGAATGGGGAATCAATTCTTTCTTTGGTTCTGCGAATTTCGGTTATAAAAATTTCTTGTTTATTAATATGACAGCAAGGCAAGATCAGTTTTCTACCTTGTCTCCGGATAACAGCAAGTTGTTTTACCCTTCAGTCGGTACCAGCTTTGTTTTGAGTGACATCGTCGAAATGCCTAATTTCATCACATTTACCAAGTTTAGAGCTTCATGGGGCCAAACAGGTGGAGGTGCTCCGAATCCATATGCGCTTAACTTGACTTATGGTTTGGTTGGTGCAGGCCACCTTGGAGGTAGCTTAGGACAGATCAACAATGGCTCTATTCCGAACTTAGGGCTTCAGCCTTATTTGTCTACAGAATATGAATTAGGATTTGACTTTAGATTCTTCAACAATAAAGTAGGTTTGGATGTAGCGTACTACGATCGTAATACTACAAATGACATTTTGGCCACAGGCATTTCAGCTACTTCTGGATTTGGTTCTACCATTATCAATATTGGTGAGTTGAGAAATAGAGGGGTTGAATTATTGTTAAATGTGAATCCTGTGAAAACTAGAGATTTCAGCTGGGATTTCTCACTAAACTACGCCAACAACCAAAGTATGGTACTTAGCCTTGGCAACAATGCTGCAGGTGACCCAATTGAATTTATCAATTTAGATGAGTCTAGAAGACAGAGAGAAAGAATAAGACATATTGTTGGTGAGCCGTTAGGTATGATTTCTGGTTTTAGACACTTGACCATAGACGGTCAAAAAGTCTACGATGATGATGGACTCCCTGTTTGGACTGACGGTTTAGAGACTTTAGCTGAAGGTAGACATCCTGTATCCGCTGGTCTGTCTAACAATTTTACCTACAAAGGCTTCAGATTAATGGTATTGTTTGATATGAGGTATGGAGGGAGCATTATGTCAGGAACAAATGCTATCGCCTATGCCAATGGTTTACACAAAGAAACTTTGCCTGGAAGGGAAAATGGCTTGACCATAAACGGAGTTGATCGAAATGGTGAAGCAAGGACTTGGAATATCCCAGCGACTCCTGGAGACCCTGATAATTATTGGGTAAATAATTATTACTCCAGGTACGCAATGGTTACCGAAAACGTGGTATATGATGCTTCATTTATTCAATTGAGAGAGCTGTCGTTTGGATATTCACTTCCAAATAGCATCCTGGCAAAAACACCTTTTGAGGCAGCTTCAATTTCAGTGGTAGGAAGAAACCTTGCCCTACTTTGGTCTAATGTACCAAATATTCACCCGGAGTCAGGTTATACGGTGTCAGGGAATGCGCAAGGATTGGAATACTTTGCTATGCCTTTGACTAGGAATCTAGGATTCAATATTAATCTTAATTTCTAAGCTGGATTATTTAAAAATTAAACTTGAAAAAAATGAAAGCTATACATAAAATAACAGGACTGTTCTTGGCGATTGTGTTGGTATTTTCTTCATGTGATGAAGATGCCTTGCTAGACTTGAACATTGATCCCAACGCAGCTACAGAAATGGATATGCAGTATCTGTTTTCCTTGGCTACATTGAGGATAGCTGGAGAATATGAAAATACCAGGGCTAATATGCTATATGCTGCACCTGCAATTCAGCATACGTCATCCTTGGCCGCCTTTTTTAGCGGAGATAAGTATTTCTATAACGCCCAATACAGTGGTGCCTACATGGAGACCCATTATACTGGTGTGATCAGGTTATTGGCTCATGTTATTTCAGAAACTCAGGATGATCCGAATGAAGCCAATGTACATGCCGCCGCTTCTATTCTAAGAGTTTTTGACCTTCAAAGAATGACAGACCTCTATGGTGATGTGCCATATTTTCAAGCAGGAAGAGGCTTAGAAAGTGAAGACAATTGGTTTCCTGCCTACGATAGTCAGAGGGATATTTACTATGATATGGTAGAAGAATTAAAGTCTGCCAGAGATCGTTTTAGTCCTTCGGCTAGAGGTCTTGGAAACCAGGATTACATATACAACGGCAATATTGATCAGTGGAAAAAGTTCGCCAATTCGCTGTTGTTGAGAATCGCCATGCGAATGAGCAATGTAGATCCAGAGAAGGCAAGGCAGGTATTTACTGAGGCAGCAACGAGTGGAGCTTTTGCATCCAATGCAGACAATGCCATGATTAAATTTGATACAGGTCCAATCGGGGTAAATAGAAATGGCTTGAATGATGGTTATTGGAATACATATAAGTATTCAAGGTTTGCCAAAGTCAGTAAAACGTTCGTTGATTGGATGAAGGAAAATGATGACCCTAGGCTGATGATTGTTTCAGGAGGTATTGGAGATCCTGATGCTGATCCAAGTACATGGAATACCGATCCTGCAGCACAAAGAGGAATGCCTAATGGTTACAACTCAACAACAATCAAAAATGTATTGCCAGCTGGAGACATACCTCTTTTTGATGAAGTAGGTAACAGAATGTTCTCTATGCTTAACCTTAAATATATGGATTGGGAAGATCCTTATTTTCTAATTACATATGCTGAGACAGAATTAATGAAAGCTGAAGCGGCAGTAAAAGGATGGATATCTTCAGATGCCAGTGTACACTTTGAAAATGGTGTATCAGGAGCCATTAATTATTGGACTGCTTTTGATGCTTCTTTTGCAAGAACAGGAGCAGAGGTAGATGCTTATATACAGGGAAGAGGTTTTGCATCCGCTTCCACTGAGGATAAAATAAGGTTGATAGCCGAAGAGTATTGGGCAGCTACTTGGTTGAATGATATTGAATCTTGGTCTAATTGGAGAAGAACAGGATACCCTGTTCTAGAACCTACTCAGGATCCAAACAGATTTGAGGCCAATGAAATTCCAAGGAGACTTCGCTACTGGGAGGCTGAAATCGGAGCAAACCCTCAAGAATATGAGCAAGCAAGAGCTAGAATAGGTGGTGACTTTCTGATGACCAGAGTATGGTGGGATGGAGGCAATTAATCTTAAAATTTACACTAATCAAAAAGGTGCTCAAGGGCACCTTTTTTTATTAAACCAGCACTATGAAGACATTTAATCTTTCAATAATTTTAGTTTTGTGCATCAGTTTTGGCTCCTGCTCAAATTCAAACAATAAATCGTCGGAAAAGGCGGAAAAAAGTCTTTCTAACAAAAAAATCATAGGGTATGTGGCTGGTTGGAAAGGGGTAGATACTTCCTTGATTCAAGCAGAAAAGCTCACTCATATCAATTATGCCTTTGCCAACGTAGTAGATGGTCTGGTGACAGAAGGTGAAGGAAGGTTTGATCAAGACAAAGAGAATATTGAAAAACTCCACTCTTTAAAAATCAAAAATCCAAACTTAAAGATTTTGATATCAATCGGAGGATGGACTTGGTCTAAGGGTTTTTCTGATGCGGTTTTGTCTCCTGAGTCCAGACAGGTTTTTACCAATTCTGCGATAGAGTATTTGATACGCCATGACTTAGATGGTTTAGATTTCGATTGGGAATATCCGGGGATGCAGGGTGATGGGAATGTTTACAGAGAAGTAGATAGAGAGAATTTTGTCTTTATGCTACAGTCCGTAAGAGAAGCGCTGGATAGTTTAGAAGATATAAGCGGCAAATACTACCTGAGTACAATCGCTTCCGCTGGATTTAAATCATACCTTGATGTCAATGATTTAAGAAGTGCCCAGCAATATCTTGATTTTATAAATATAATGACTTACGATTTTGTCGGTCCAGGTACAGATACGACAGCACATCATAGCAACCTTTTTAATCCAAAAGAAAACGGTAGATCTGCAGCTCAAGCGGTATTTGATCATGTAGAAGCGGGAGTACCTATAGAGAAACTGGTTTTGGGTATAGCATTTTATGGGAAAAGTTGGAAAAATGTACATCCGGAAAATAATGGGCTCTATCAGGTAGGGGAATGGAACAGGACTTTCCCTTTCAAAGAAATCCAAACGTTTGAATCACAGGCTGGTTTTCAAAGATTTTGGGATGATGAATCCAAAGCACCATTTTTATGGAATTCAGCTCAGAAAATATTCCTCTCATATGAAGACCCAGAATCAATAGCAGCAAAAGTCGATTTTATTTTACAGAATAATCTTGGTGGCGCGATGTTTTGGGAGTACAATGAGGATTCTGATGACAAATCATTGCTCAATGCCATATACCAAAATATGCATAAACCTTAATCCTTTCTCTTTTGATTTTAATTTATTAAAACCCCATATTGCTTTATTAAGTGAATGGGGTTTTTATTTTATGGCAAAAAAGAGAGTTTCAATAAAGGATATTGCAAAAGCCTTAGGTGTTTCAATTACTACGGTGTCTTTTATCATTAATGGCAAGGCCAGAGAGCAAAGAATCAGTGATGAGGTAACTCAAAAGGTCAAGAAGTATATCAAAGAAGTTGGCTATAAGCCGAGTCACATTGCCCAAAGTTTAAGGCTCGGTAAATCCAAGATTATTGTTTTTATGGCAGAGGATATCTCCAATCAGTTTTTTGCTTCGATTGCCAGATTTATTGAAGAAAGAGCATATAAGAGTGGATATAAAATAATCTATTGTAGTACGGATAATAACTTTGAAAAAGCCAAAGAATTGATTTCAACTTTTAAGAGGCGGAATGTAGATGGCTTCATCATCACACCAACCCCAAATATTGAGGAGTCCATACATGACTTGATTGAAGAGGAGTTTCCTGTAGTTTTGTTCGATAGGTGGCTGCCTGAAGTTAATTGCAGTTATGTAATTGTAGAAAACAAAGAAAGTGCTTATGAAGCTACCCAGCACCTTATTGAAGAAGGTTGTAAGAATTTGGCATTTGTTACTGTAGAGTCTGATCAGACTCAAATGATGGATAGATCTAGCGGCTTCACAGAAGCTGTTAAGGAAAGTGATGTGAACGCTTTTGAGTTTCGATTAAAATTCCATAACCTTTCAGAAGTAGGTCCTTACGAGGAGTTATTGGACTTTTTTAAATCTAAAAAAGAGATAGATGGGGTGTTTTTTGCAACAAACTACTTGGCCTTTGAGGGCCTTCAAGCACTAGACACTTTGCAAAGGAGTATACCTCATGATGTCAAGGTGGTTTCCTTCGATGACCATTATTTTTTCAATTTGTATAAGCCAAAAATAACTGCAATTGAACAGCCGCTTGAATTATTATCTGAAAAATTAATGGAAACCATGTTGTCTCATTTAGATGAGTTAAACCTTGGATACTCACCAGTTAGGCTAGTACTTCCAAACAAGCTTAACAAAAGAGAGTCTACCGAAAACTAAATTAGTTGAACAATTTTCAATTAGTAAAATGAGAAATTAATTATTTTTTATAATTTTAGATAAAACCTTTTAGCATACTTGTTAGCTAGGTATGTTTATTAGGTTTTAATGACCCAAAGTAACTTTTAATTATTTTAAAATGACATATAATAAAATTTTGGCGGGGGATATTGGAGGATCGCACATTTCTATCGCACTGTTTGAAAATTCAAATGATAAAATATCATTAATTAATATGGGGAGGGAGGGTGTAGACTCTCAGGGTTCCAAAGGAGAGATTTTAGACGCTTGGGCCAGCCTTATGTTGAAATTTGTAGAGCCTAAAAGTAAAGTGATGCTGGGTTTGGCCATGCCTGCACCATTTGATTATGATAAAGGAATATTCTGGATCAAAGATCAAGGTAAATTTTTGGCACTTTACGGAGTAGATCTAAAAAAGGAAATTTCAGAAAGACTTGAAATTTCGACTGACTGTATTTATTTCGTTAATGACGCGGAAGCTTTTTTGAAGGGTGAGAGCAACTACGGTGAAGGAATTGGTTTTGAAAATATACTAGGCATGACGCTTGGTTCAGGGCTAGGTTCGTCCTTCAAATTCGGGAATAGTTTTGCTGATGCAGCCCTTTGGACGGAACCTTTTAGGGACGGTATTGCTGAGGATTATCTAGGTACTGTGTGGTTTGTTGATTGGGCTGAAAAAAACCTCAAAAAAAAATACAAAGGTCTCAAAGAAATACTTCTTGATGTGAAAGATAAAGAAATGATCAAATCAGCATTTCAAGAGTATGCATCCAACCTAGCCGAATTTATTTTTGAATATGATCAAAAATATAACTTTGACCATGTAGTCATAGGAGGTAATGTTACAAAAGCAAAAACCCTGTTTGAAGAGAATCTCAATTTGAATCTAAAAAAATTAGGGTTTGAAAAGTCTGTGGGATTTTCAAAAATGGGAGAAAAATCTGCACTTTATGGTGTATTGGCTTCACTAGAAGATGAAAACAATCAACTTATAAAGTCTGTGTTCTAAGAATATTTTGACTTTAGATTAATTACCTGCGAGTGTAGATTTTATGGAAATCACTTTTAGAATTGAATTGCCAATGGCTGTTCCTTGGTGTACCCCTTCTTCGATAGCATCTCTAAAGTGAATTCCTCCATAAAGTCTCGAAATAGCTGCTTCTCGTGCTGCTTCATCAAATGAGTTGAAATGGCGCTCGGGCAAACCAAAGTATACTTCCGATGTATCCAGAAATTCAAAATTGTCCCCAAAATATGCTGTCAGAATCAATGCACTGGTAGTAGAAATGACAGAATGTCCGCTGGTGTATTCTGGGAATGGGGGTGTTTGAAGCAAAGGTCTCCATGAGTTATCTAGGTATTTGGTGATTGCTGACTCTGGTCTTATTCGGTCAGAATCATATTTTTCTTCCCAACAGCTTACAAATGCATCGTGGAGACTCATAGCTAGTAATGCATGGATATAAAGGTTTTGAGACCAATCCAAATCTGCTTTTTGAGCAGCAATTCCTGTAATGCCCATCCAATGGCCACCTGGTGAAATCTTTTTGATACCGATGGCCATATGCCCAGAGTACTGTACCATAAAAGGATTGCAATCCCAGAAATTAGCAATTAGTTTTTGGGTATCATCAAGTTCAGAAGTGACCTCATATACTTCCTTAAGTTGTTTATAAAAGGCACTATTGGGATCGAGTGAAAATTCGGCTGGGGGAGAAGGTTTGTATTGTTTTAGATCTGATAGAAAAAATGTTTTAATTGTTCTCCATTCTGGTTCAATTGCTGCCATGTAGGCAGGAGGTGTTGGGTACCAATACCCTTCTCCTTTTTTTGGGCTGTAGCGATTGAGTGTGCTTAATTGTGAGTAGTTGTCATTTTTAGCCAATTCCAAAACTTTTTCTGCAATGTCAAGAGCAAATGATTTGCTCTTTTCAAGAT
Source organism: Mongoliibacter ruber (assembly GCF_003003005.1). GTDB lineage: Bacteria > Bacteroidota > Bacteroidia > Cytophagales > Cyclobacteriaceae > Mongoliibacter > Mongoliibacter ruber. The sequence goes on along the minus strand of NZ_PVTR01000004.1, from coordinate 221,022 downwards.
GCTTTTTTTTAATCCATTTGTTTTTTTTAGCCTCCTTTTCTAGGTCATCGATAGCTTGTGACAGCAAGTAACCTGATGGCATAGATCTTTTCCCAACCTCCAACATCGCATACACAGATGCAAAGTGAGGGTTTACGCCATTTGTATCATACTTTTCAAATGAAATATGTTGGTTGATGGCCGATAAGAGACTGTTATCCGGATTTCCGTTTTCAATTATTTCCCAAGTCAAGTGTGCAGCAAGGGTAGGATAAGCATAAAACCTTGCGGCAGCTGGAGGTGAGGCCACATCTGTCACCATTACCTCTGTGATTTTAAATAAATTGTCTATATATAAATCAATTTCAGGATTACTTTGAGCATGTATTCCATTACTGAAAAAGGAAGCAAGTAGTAATGTAAATAAGAAATTGCGGAGATTAATTGACATAAATTCTATTGAAAGTCAAAGACTTTTACACTTTGGTTGTTGATTCCAAAATATAATCTTTTTGGTTCTGAAGGCAAACTTAATATGGATTTTACATCACCTTTAACATCTAATCCTGAAATTGATGGAGGAATAAACTCAAATTGTCCTTTTCCATTTCCTTTGAAGAGCTGTCCAAAACTAGCATCAATTACCCCGAGCCGGAGTCTGATTTGTGATTGGTTACCAGCTAGAAGGAAATCCAAGTTACCATCTTCATCATAATCAAACACATGAATAGCATACGTAGGAGCAAATTGAGCTTCTATTGGTAAGGGTATAACTTCAAACTTTCCTCCTTGATTTTGAAGCATCACAGAGCGTAATTCATTTGCATGTAATTTGGAGGCGTTTTTAGCAACATCTTTTCCAAGTACTTTTTCTATACTGGCTATGGAATATGATTCATAATCAGTGAATTTGCTCCTCATGCTATACATTTGATCCAGTAATTCATCCCTGCTTGGAAATGGATACTCTTTTCCCTGAATATAGTAAGTAAGAATAGGATCTATTGAAGAATTCTCATCAAAATCACCATAGTAAAGTGTCAAAGGTTCTTGGTCAGAAGGCTGGAACTGTGAATTAAGTCCAAAATTTCCAATTATAAAGTCTATGTTTCCATCGTTTGTGAAGTCCCCAGCTTCTATCTTAGTCCACCATCCTTGTGGGTTATTTGGTAAGTACTTGTCACTTTGGTCAACTAACATTCTACCACTTTGATTTTCGAGAAATATGATGGGCGTGAATTCTCCGACAAGGATCAGATCCATGAACCCGTCTTGGTTCAGGTCTATACTAAGCACATCCCGGATCATCCCTACTTTTCCATTTTCCGGAAGATATTCTTCTGTACGGTCGGTAAAATTCCCTTCCCCATCATTTATTAAAAGATAGCTTTGAGGAGATTCAGGATATTTACCGGGGACAATCCTTCCAGCAATGAATAAATCTGGATATCCATTGCCATTGAAATCAGCACTGATAACCTTAGAAGCACTAGATCTTAATCTTGGCAGCTTTTCAATATTGTGTCGTAAATTCCCTTCCCCATCATTGATATAGAGTCTATCTTGTAGGGATTCGTCTTTGCTTAGATAGTCGTGATAGCCACCGCTAGCAAGGTAGAGGTCTAAATATCCATCACCATTGGCATCAAAAAATAGAGCTGAAGCATCTGTAAACTCATCACCTGAATCGAAATTTTTCATGGGTTTCCAATCCTCACCTTCTTGGTAGTATATTTTCCCGGGGTATCCCTTAGAGCCGCCAACGAAAATCTCTTCTTTTCCATTACCTGTAATATCTCCAGCTGCCATCGTGGGGCCCAAATAAGTGGGCATTTCTAAGAGAAGTGGTTGTCTTTTAAAATCATTAAATCCATACTCTTCATGAATGAATGGCAGTCTGGCTTCGGACTCTGTAAAAACTCGACTGGTCTCAGCAATTGAATAATTGTTTTTATTGGCGACAGATGCATCTATGGTGATTTGTTTGTCTATTTCAGGATGTATTGCGATGGAGGAATTCCCTCCAGGCCAGATGACCACCACAGAATCTATGACGGTAGTATTTCCAAGGCCAAAATGCAATGTGGAGGATACAGAAGATTGAAAACCCCTGACAGGACTTTGTTCTTGAAGATACACTCCATCTTGAGTATAAACCTTCACTTTACTCCCAAAACCAGAAGTATTTCCTTTTTCACCCTTTAGTTGTATTTTGAGGAAATGACGTTCTTTTTGGCCGGTGTTTTTAAAGATAGATGCCGTCTGATTGATATTATTGACGACCAAATCCAAGTGACCGTCATTGTCTAAGTCTACATATACTGCACCACTCGAAAAGGAAGGTTGGCCTATACCGTTTTCTTTGGATTTATTTTCAAATCGTAGGTTTCCTTTATTTTCAAAAAAATAGTTTGAGAGTGGGGTAGAACTCATAGAAGTGACCAACTCAAGGGTATCTGCCTTATTTCCAGCCACGGCGGATTTGAAGTAATAATCTCCTTTATATTTTAAAAAATCCCTGTTGGTGTAATCTCTGTAGTAACCATTACTGACAAACAAATCCTTGAATCCACTATTTGTTGCGTCAAAAAACAGTGCTGACCAAGACCAATCTGTATTTGAAATCCCAGCTAATTGACCTATTTCGCTGAATAGGCCATTACCTTGATTCAGGTGTAGCATATTGCGCATGTTTTGATGGTAAAAGCCTCTGTTTACCATCAGGGCGTATTGTTCATAGTTTTCTGGACCATACAACAGCTTCTGTCTCTTATTGTCTTCTGGAAGCATGTCCAAAGTAAAAATGTCTACAAGACCATCATTATTGATATCTGCAATATCCAAGCCCATAGAGAAATGGGATATATGTTGAAGATAATTGCTGAGCTGATCTGTAAATGTACCATCTCCATTATTTATATAAAGGTAATCGGGCTCGATATAGTCATTGGAGACATATAAATCAATCCAGCCGTCACCGTTTAGATCCGAAGCTACAACCCCAAGTCCAAAGCCTAGGGCAGAACCTTTGATTCCGGCTTCCTGGCTGATATCAATGAATTTGCCATTGTCATTTCTGAATAGCTTGTCACCGGCAAATGGATGTCTTTTTCCCCTAGCTTCATCGAATTCAATTTCATTGATGACTTCGATATGGTGATTAAGAAGAAATAAATCAAGGTCTCCATCATTGTCAAAATCAAAGAATATCGCTTGTGTGGAGTTTGAAGGGTCATCTAGGCCATACTCACTGGCAGATTCTTCGAAAGTCAGATCGCCTTGGTTGATGTAAAGCTCATTTCTTCTGCTGTCTAGATTGCCATTTCCTGAATAGCAAACATAAATATCCAACAGCCCGTCCCCATTGATATCTACTACACTGACACCAGTAGTCCATGATTTTTTGCCAGCTACTCCTGCGGTTTTGGTAATGTCCTTGAATTTAAAATCCCCCAGATTCTGATACAGTTTGTTGTCAGTCATATTGCCGGTGAAAAAAATATCTTCCAACCCGTCATTATCAAAATCGCCAATGGCTACTCCTCCACCATTGTAAAAATACTCGTAGGTGAGAATGTTATTGCTTTTATCCTCAGTCAGTTTGTTATTGAAATTTATGCCTGATTTTCTCGCTGGTATAGACTCGAATAGCGGAGTTTTATTATTTGATTCCTGCTTAGGTGAAAGAAGGTTAGCAAAGAATAAAAACGGAATAAATAAGAAAATCTGTAAAGATTTCATATTGTATTTCTTTCATTTTGAAGCGTGGAAATTATCTTAAGCTTGGAAAATTTCCTCAAATATTTTTTCATTTACAACCGCTACCCCACCCAAGAGCCCTACTTCTTTGCCTAATTTATATGTTTTTAACTCAGTGCTTTCTCTGGTCTTTGGCATACTATAGATATTTAAGGCCTGTTGTATGGGTATAGTAAGGTATGATTTCGCCTCGGCAACCGATCCTCCTAAGATTATCAGTTCTGGATTCAGCAATTGTAAAAGGATGGAAATGCCTCGTCCTAAGAAAAGACCAGCTTCAGAAAGAATTGTTATAGCTCTTTGATCTCCAGTCAAGGCAGCTTCTACTACAAGTGCTGGTTCGATTTCGTTATTGCTTTCCTTTACCATTCTTGCAAGAATTGAATCTTCATCCAATTGAATGGCTTCTTTTGCCATTTTTACAATAGCGGTTCCTGATGCTACAGTCTCCAGACTTGTGTTTTTATTGATTAGATTATTGTCATGGCTTTCAAAAATAGGGGAGTGGCTAAATTCACCTGCAAATCCGGAGGCTCCATGATAAAGTTTGCCGTCTATTATGATTCCAATACCAATGCCCCAACCGATAAAAATTCCCAAGACATTTTTGTATTCCTCATTCTGACCAAATTTGAATTCAGCTAAAGTCATCGCTCTGGCATCGTTTTCCAAAAAGACCTGCCGACCGAGTCTTGTTTCGAAGTTTTCTACCAAACTTTTTTTCCCAAACTTGAGGTAAGTATGGTTAATGCCATTTGCAGAATCGATCAAGCCAGGCATTGATATGCCTATTGCTATTATTTTTTGATCATCTAAACCTGATTTTTCTTTGTATTGAAGTATAAAATCACAAATGGTATCAAAGGTTTCTTTCTCGTTGTTCAGTTGAAGTTTAAGAATTTCAGGTTCAGCAACTGATTTGTTGAGACTATTATAAATAGAAACTCGAGTTCTGAATTTATTGATGTCTATTGATATAATATAAAAGGCATCTTCGGCAAGTCGATATAAATCAGGTTTTCTTCCGCCTTGGGATTCAGCTCTGCCATGTTTGATGATCTCTCCTGAGTTCATTAGGTCACCGAGAAGCGAGTTGACTGTAGGAAGGCTAATACCTACTTCAGTGCACATTTCTCCGGCGGTGTTACTGCCTTTGGTATAGAGGTTTTTGATCAGCTTGAGCTTGTTTATGTAGCTTTTCATTTCGACTACACCACCGATCTTTTCTATTGATTTTTTTGGGTTGATTAAATTCATAAATAAAAATTTAAATAAAATAAGTAAAATTTTTAGATAAATAAAAAAGCTTTAGTAAAAAAATAGGTGATATATCCTTAATGAGGGTAAATATATGTTCTAATTTTATTGAACTTTTAGATTATAGCGAAAAAATTGAAGAAGAAACCTAAAAAAGCTATCCCAGCATGGGATAGCTTTGATGTTTAATTACCTCCTCTTCCACCTCTGCTTGAAGATGATCTGGAAGTAGTTCCCCCAGAAGAGCTTCTACTTGGTGCTGATCTTACTGTAGAGGAACTTTGCCTGCTTGAAGATCCGCTTCTCACAGCGGGACTACTTTGCCTGCTTGAAGATCCACTTCTTACAGCAGGGCTACTTTGTCTATTTGAAGATCCACTTCTCACAGCAGGGCTACTTTGTCTGTTTGAGGATCCACTTCTCACAGCCGGACTACTTTGTCTGCTTGAAGATCCACTTCTTACAGCCGGACTACTTTGCCTGTTTGAAGAGCCGCTTCTCACAGCGGGACTACTTTGTCTGTTTGAAGAACCGCTTCTCACAGCGGGACTACTTTGTCTATTTGAAGATCCGCTTCTCACAGCAGGGCTGCTTTGCCTACTGCTTGATCCTGAATTAACGGCTGGCGAATTTGACCTTTGGTTTGTGCCTGACTGTACCCTCGCGTTACCTCTCTGAGCAGGAGCATTGATAGTTTGATTGCTTCTACTGTTTGCATTACCCAAGTTTGCATTTCTATTCTCTGTTCTTGCATTGGGTTCAGCAGTTCTTGTTGGGGCTTGTCTTGCACTTTGAGATCTTGTAGCCGCACTGTTTCCCAATGTAGTAGAACCTGCACTCCTTGTACCTTGGGTATTTCTGTTATTTACAGCGGCACTATTTGCTCTACTTCTTGCTTCAGCCTTATTATAGTCTTCAGCCCTTATCGCTCTTTGAGGCCTTGCAGCTTCGTTTGCAGATCTCGATGTCGCTATCTGTGGCCTGTAGACATTAAGTGAATTATTGTTTAAACTAGCTCTACCAGGTCTATCAGAGTTGTTAACTTGATACACAGGAACATTGGATCTAGTGGCTCTCTGAAGTTCTGTTCTAGAAGGCCCAGTGTAATAAGTTGTGTTGTTGTTAACGTATGTATTGTTGATGATTGTGGTATTGTTATACACATTGACCACATTGTAGCTTGGAATAAAATACCTGTGGAAGTATCTGGCTCTGAATCTTCTTTGGGGAAGGAATACCCAGTGTCTTGCAGGAAGATAAATTCCAACATTTACATGCATTCCTGGACCTAAAGGAGCCCACCCATAGTAGCCGCCTCCAGTTCTCCAGCTTACCCAAGCGGGTCCCCACTCATATCCAGGTACCCATGCCCAACCATAGAAGTCACTCCAAAACCACCTGCCATAATGAAATGGAGCCCAGCCCCAATTGTAATTGGATACCCAAGTGTTGCCGAAATTAGTCATCGTCCAGTAACCATTGGTGACATATGGTTGAAAATTAGCTTCTACGTAAGGTACCCAAACATATCCATGATTTGGATCCATTACCCAATCTCCAAATGGCGCTAACTCATTGTAGAATACTTGAAATGAAACACTTCCATTATGAGGGGATGCATGAGCCCTGTTTACCAGAGCAATACCAATGCCTAGCATCAGCACTATGCTTATTCGATATAGGATTGTAGTTTTCATGATAATAGGATTTTGGTGTTTGATTGTTTTTACGCTAAAAAAAGAAATTAAGTTTTGATAAAAATTCAATAAAAAGAATAAAAATTTAGCAAAACCGTTTTAGCAAAATTTTTATATTGCAACCTGTTTTAAGGTCAAAAGATTTATATCATCTGATTGTTAGGGTATTGTGTGTCTTTATTTCTCTATAAAAAAGTTCCCAAAAAAAATGCCATTTTTACAAAAAAAGACCGGCTAAGTGCCGGTCTACATGTTATTTTTTCTTCAGAGCATCTATTTTTAATGCTACTTCCTCTGCCTCTGCCATTAATTTATCGGCTTCGGTTCTGTTACTATGGGAAATTTTATGAGATTTCTCTAACAGCTCCTTATATTTTTCCTGGAGTTTTTCCAGTTCTGTCTTCTTTTTGAATAGTCCAAACATATCTTTTTATTTAATAACTCCTATTGGCCTGTTTGGTTTATTTAATCAAAGGTATTAAACCTTATTTCATTTCGCATTTCATCTTCCTCGGTTACAATTTCATCATCTTTAAAGTTGATAATTTGCTCTAATCTGCCATTAAGATTGTAATACCTCCAAGCGCCTTCTTTTTTCCCTTCTACCATTTTTCCTTCAGAGGCTTTGTTTCCATTTTCATGAAAATAAGTCCATGTCCCTTCTGGCTTTCCTGACTCATAGGTACCCTCTGATTCTTTTTTTCCATCTGTATAATAGGTGATTCTTGTGCCATTACCATCTTGCAAGGTCCCTTTATCCAGCGTAGAAGTACCATCATAAGTATTGTATTCTGTAATGTTCATCAATCTCCCATTGCTCCAAATCTCTTCTTGGGTCAATTGCTTGTTGTCATAAAAAAGCCCCCAAACGCCATCCTCAAATCCGAGAAAATAACTACCAACAGATTTCAATTGACCTCCATCGTAATAATAGATCCATTGACCATTTTCCGACCCAAGGTTGTATTCTCCCTCAGCAATCAGAACACCTATTTTATTGAAGTATTTCCAAAGACCGGTTTTGAGGTCATTCCTATATTCACCAATCGAATAAAGGTTACCTTCTGGGAAATAATTCCGCCACAATCCATCCTTTACACCACTCTTATATTGGCCTTTAACAGAGATCTTACCATTAGGATGGAATTCCTCGTATTCTCCAATCGGCAGACCCAGTTCATATGTTTTTTTCTTGGAAAGGTTTCTGTTTGGGAAGTATTCTTCCCACACCCCTACAGGGATATCATTTTCATATCTTTCAATCCTTGCCCTTCGCCTGTTTTCGTAGAAAAATTTCCACTCGCCTGTTTTATTACCTCTTTCGTCATAATTTTTTTCTGATTCCAACACCTTCGTTCCAGGGAAAAAGGACTCCCATTTGCCAACTCTCCTTCCTTCATTGTACTCTCCTCTTTCTTCTACGATCTTGTTGAATGAATACCTCACGAAAGGACCATGAGGTCTGTTGTTTTTGTAGTTGACACTGACAAGCAGATCGCCTTCGACAGAGAATTCCTGATAGGTTCCTTCTTGATTTCCTTTTTCAAAATTCTGAATGACAGCAGGCTCCCCATTATTGTAATAAGTGACCCATCTACCTTGTTTTTTACCTTCCGCATACTGCCCTTCGACTTTAACTTGTCTCGGGTTAAAAAAATCGGGGTGGCCGACTCTTCCATAGTATTCTTTGTATGGTCCTATAGCTACACTGTCCTTAAATACCCTATCCAATTTCATGGCTCCCGTGGAGTCGTACTCCCTAAAAACACCATTAAGCTTATTGTCCCTGTATTCAGCCTCTAGTTGCCTGTTACCGTTGCTATGAAAAACTATTGCTAAGCCATCCCTACTTCCGGAGCGAAAAGTGATGGTTTGAATGAGCCTGTTTGTTTTTGGGTTTTCAAATTTCCATAGGCCTTCCATTAGTCCGTTATTCATTATTCCAGTCCCCATTAAGGTGGAATCTGCATTGTAAATAGACACAACATTGGAATTTCCCTGTCCCCATGCATTTAAACAAATGAAACAAAAGGACAGAATACCAAAAATATATTTCATATAAGGATGTTCTTTGTTTGATTATGATTACGAAAACTTCGCAAGCCGGTTCTAAATTAGGTTAATTTGTCGGAAAAATGAAAACTTAACGGGTATATTCAAAGGCTCTATTTATCTTATCTACCAATATATTTAGGTTTTCATCGAACCTTTCTTGTAAATCAATTGATTCCCAAAAGACTGATATATCTTCTTGGTTTGACTGATCTATTGTTTTTTTAGTTTCCTTAGATTCCCTGATGATCTCACTGTACCTGAAGGGGTGAATTCCCAAGTAGGCATTTGGCAGGTCTTTTGAACCTGAAAGGTTTTCCAAAAAAGACTCAGTCAAATCCCATCCAACATACACAAATATAAACAGACCCTTGCCCACCCAATTCATTATCCTGACATTGAAACCCTGTTGACTATCAAAATCTCGGACAAGGTCCAAAACTTGGTAGGGAAACCCATCAAGATTATAGCCTTGACTCACTTTATTTCCTTTGGTAAAAGTGAAATACTGTTTTTGATTTTCTACAGGAAAGGAATTCGATACTTCTTCAAATAGCCTTAAGACCTCATTTTTTTGTTGGTAGTATTTTTTGAAAAAAGAATAAGAACTTTCCCAAAAAGCAAGGTCAAACTTCTTTTCATTGTTCATTTACCAATTGAGTAAAGCGGAGGCCCATGTAAACCCACTGCCAAAAGCTGCCAGACACAACAAATCACCTTCTTTGATTCGGCCTTGCTCCCAAGCTTCACTTAAAGCAATAGGTATAGTTCCGGCGGTTGTGTTTCCCAAATGCATGATGTTATTGAATACCTTTTCATCAGGGAGACCCATTTTTTGTTGGATATAATTGCTTATCCGGAGGTTAGCCTGATGAGGGACAAGAAGATCAATGTCTGATTTATCCTTTCCATTGGCATCTAAAGCTTCCTGAATCACCTCAGAAAAACGGACTACGGCATGTTTGAAAACTGCATTCCCATTCATTTTCAGAAAAAAGTCACCTGCATCGATCATTTCTGGGGAAATCCGGACTTCTCTACTGCTTCCCGGATCGCTACAATATAGTTCTTCTGCATGGTCACCATCTGCATGCAAGTGTGTAGAGAGTATCCCTGACTTGTCAGAATCACTCACACTCAAAACCGCTGCTCCTGCTCCATCTGCAAAAATTACAGCGCTAGACCTTCCTTCATCGCTTTTATCCAGAGCTGAGGATTGTATTTCAGCCCCGACCACAAGTATGTTTTTGTACATGCCGGTTTTGATAAATTGATCTGCTATCGAAAGTGCATAAATGAATCCAGAGCATGCGTTTCTAATATCCAATGCGCCAATACCCTGTAATCCCAGTTCTCTTTGAAGTAGTACCCCGTTGCCTGGAAGAAAGTAATCAGGAGTGATGGTAGCAAAAACTATAAAATCAATATCAGAAGTCTGTAAACCCGCCCGTTCGATAGCCATTTTAGACGCCTCTACAGACATGCTTGTAACGGTGTCCTTTCCAGGAGTAAACCACCTTCTTTCTTGGATGCCTGTTCTTTCAACAATCCAATCATTGTTGGTATTCATGATGGAAGAAAGGTAATCATTGGTAATGACACGATCAGGGACATAGTGTCCCACTCCTTTTATTTTGGATCTATTCATATATCAAAGTTATTTGGGTCAAAAGACTGAAATGATTGTTACACTACAAATATCCCATTTAAAGAGGGTATTCGCAAAACAGTGAGTTGTAATAAGGAATTCATATTTTACCCAGACTTTTTAGTTTCCAATATCTATATAGTCCAGCCACGGACATCCAGCTGGGATTGGCGTACTCATACACTTGGATCAACTCTTTATTACAACCTTCATCCCTTAATTGTTGTTGGGTAAATTCCATAAAAATCGGGATCACTTCCTTTTGGTCAGTATTTTTTTCGAAATGAGGTTTGATCCAATTTGACCAACTGTCTAGCATCTTCTCCAGATAATCCAAATGATCTTTTACATTTGAAATTTTCCCGAAATGTGTCAAATATAGGTGTTCTGGATTTTCATCTTTGATCAGCTGGATTGAACGCTTCCAGTCATCCAAGTTGATGTCAGGTGGAGGACAAGGGGGGACTGCAGGCCCATCGGCAATTTTGACTCCTGCCACATCTCCTGTAAAAATACAATCATCAAGTTTCCATGCAATATGGTGACTGGCATGCCCAGGGGTATGTATGGCTTTGATAGCTAAATCTCCAAATTTCAGTACTGATTGATGTGCTACCGAGACAAGTTGATTGAGAGGGATTGATTCCATGTTGCCCCACAAGTATTCCATTTGGTCGCCATAGATCTGGGCTGCCGAATTCCATAGTTTCGAAGGATTTTCTAAATGAGGAACTCCAACAGGGTGGACGTAAATTTTTGCTCCCAAGGATGCGAACTTCCAAGCCGCACCTGCATGATCAAAATGAATATGGGTAAGCAACACATGTTTGATGTCAGTCATTGCAAAGCCAAGCTTTCTTATACCACTTTCAAGTTGGTCACTTGTACTTGCAGGACCTGTCTCTATTAAAATCGGACCCTCTGAAGTTTCTACCAAAAAGCTGGCAATTGCTTCATTGGTTTTTAAAAATTGCAAGTCTATAGTGTGTATTTTCGTCATTATCCAAATAAAGTATAGTTTCCGAATTGATCCATAGGGGAAGTTTTTTTGATCAATGTAGGGTTGTCATTTTTGATTTGATTAACCTGTTGTGACACGGTGTAGCTATGCATCAAATCAACAGGATATGTTTTAAGCATATTTAGCAAATCGCTTTCTGATGCATATTTATCTAGCCATTTTTTCTCATTTTCCTTATCAAGGATTACAGGCATTCTGTCGTGGATATCACTCACAAGTGAATTGGGTTCGGTTGTCAAAATAAGGAAAGTATGTTTGATTTTCCCTGATTCATTCTCGTACTCTTCCCAAATTCCTGCAAAAGCGAATGTTTCTTCCTCTCCGACAGTAAAACGATAAGGGATTTTCGTCTTTTTACCTACTTTTTTCCATTCATAAAAGCCATCGGCAGGTATCAAGCATCTCCTGGACTTAAAAGAAGACTTGAAAGATGCTTTTTGGTCTATTGTTTCAGCTTTTGCATTGATAAATTTTTGTGAAACAGGTTTATTTTTGGCAAAATCAGGAGTGATTCCCCAATAGAAAAAGGAGAACCCTTTGGGACTATCTGAGGTGATTACAGGCACCAATTGGGTTGGAGCAATATTATATCGAGGCTGAAAGTTACCCAGCATTTCTGCCTGAAACCTTTCCTCGAGTTCGATTTTACTTTTGCTTAGAGAGTATCTTCCGCACATGTGTTTGATTGGTTTTTTGAAAATTAACGATCTCTTGTGATAAATTCAAATGCCCGCTTTTCTGACCAGTAGATGTCTTCTCTTTTCCTAGGGCTAAATCCAACGTGACCTCCAGTCCTCGGGAATTCCATCCAGACCAGGTCTAGTTTTCTGCCCAGTGATACAGGGAAGCATTTTTCACTCAGGAAAGGATCATTTTGCGCATTCAGAATGAGAGAAGGAACCTCTATTTTGTCAAGAAACTTTAAAGAAGAATTTTTCTCATAATAGTCATGCGCATCATCAAAACCATGCAGGGGGCCTGTGAAATGGTCATCAAAATCTTTGAGCGTTTTAATGTTCCTCAAGATGCCTAGGGGAATGTCATTCGGGAATTTTTGTGCTTTAAGAACCACCTTTTGTTTGAGCGTACGAAGGAATCTTTTCGCATAAATAATATTTTCCCCTGTAGATATTTTGATGGAGGAGGATTCCAAATCCAAAGGCACACTTATGCCAATACCTTTTTTTATTTTGGGCGTCCGATTTCTTAGTTCACCAAGGTATTTCAAGGTCAGGTTGCCTCCCAGACTGAAGCCAATGAGGTAGATTTCTTTGTATTTTGGCTCTGCATGGGTGACCACTGTATCTAGGTCATATGTGGCGCCTGAGTGGTAAAATATTGGCTTTTGGTTCATTTCCTCACCGCATCCTCTGTAGTTCCAACTCAATACATCAAAGCCATTCAAAAAAAAATGTCTTGCCATTCCAATCATGTACGGTCTCCGGGTATTGCCTTCCAAACCATGACTGATGATGACCAGTTTTGAAGCATCATTTTTTAACCAATCCAAATCCAAGAAGTCACCATCAGGGGTATTAACTCTTTCTCTTTCAAAAGGTAAGGGCAAGGATGTTCTGAAAATACTCGGTATTATTGTTTGAAGATGGCCATTGAATTGCCATCGCGGATGGTCGTATTCAGTTTTTTTTACAATCGGCATTTGAAATCAAAATGAGGTAAGCTGGTGTTTTCAATCCTGAAAATACTACTATTAAATTTGAATGTAGACATTTTAAGAACTATTTTTGGGTTGCTTAATTTTAAGAATTGGATACAAATATCATATGGCCGAGATAATACGAATGCCCAAAATGAGTGACACCATGGAAGAAGGTGTTATTGCAGCATGGTTAAAAAAAGTAGGTGATTCTGTAAAGCCTGGAGACATACTAGCGGAAGTAGAGACTGATAAGGCAACTATGGAGCTTGAGTCCTATGAGGAAGGAATCCTACTGCATATAGGAGTTCAAGAAAAAGACGCTGTGCCTGTCAATGGAGTCATTGCTATCATTGGGGAAGAAGGTGAAGATATAGAAGCTTTACTGAAAGATGTGGAAAGTGGTGATTCTGGTTCTTCCGATGCTTCTGAAAAGGAAGAGAAGAAAACAGAAAAAACTTCAGACTCATCTGATGAAAAGAAATCAGAAGTTAAAGAAGAAGCTTCTAAAGAGGAAATTGATACTTCTGGTATCAATGCCACCGTGATCACAATGCCAAAGATGAGCGATACCATGACCGAAGGTACCATCGCTTCTTGGTTGAAGAAAGTAGGTGATGACGTAAAATCAGGAGATATCATCGCAGAAGTGGAAACTGACAAAGCGACAATGGAGCTTGAATCATACGAGGACGGAAATTTATTGTACATCGGTGTGGAAGCTGGTGACTCTGTAGATATAGATGGTGTCATCGCTATCATTGGTGAAAAGGGTGCTGATTATGAGACTTTATTGAAAGCCCATAAATCAAAATCAGAAACCTCCGAACCATCGTCTAAAGCGGATAAGACAGAAGAAAAGAAAACGGAAAAGGCTGATTCTCCGAAAGCAGAAGATAAAAAAGAAGAAACAAAACCAAGTCTCAGTTCTTCCACTACAGAAGATGGAGCTCGTCTCAAGGCTTCTCCTTTAGCCAAAAAGATGGCATCTGATAAAGGGATTGACATTTCTTTAGTCAAAGGATCAGGTGAAAATGGCAGAATTGTCAAAAGAGATATAGAGAACTTCACACCAGCGGCAGCACAGTCTGCTACGCAAAGTGTTGAAGGAAGTGCCGCTCCTGCAGTAGGTCAAGAGTCATACAAAGAAGAGAAGGTTTCTCAAATGCGTAAGGTGATCGCAAAAAGACTTGCTGAAAGCAAATTTACGGCACCGCATTTCTACCTTACCATGGAAATCAACATGGATAAGTCGATAGAAGCCAGAAAAAGCATGAATGAAGTAGCACCTGTCAAGATATCATTCAACGACATGGTGATCAAGGCTGCAGCTGCAGCACTACGTCAGCATCCTAAGGTGAATGCGGCTTGGTTGGGAGATAAGATCAGATACAATGACCACATCCACATTGGAATGGCTGTAGCTGTGGAAGAAGGTCTACTTGTACCTGTCATCAGGTTTGCAGATAGTAAGTCGCTTTCTCAAATCTCCAATGAAGCCAAGTCCTTAGGTGGTAAAGCCAAAAACAAGGAGCTTCAACCAAAAGATTGGGAAGGAAATACTTTTACTATTTCGAATCTAGGAATGTTTGGTATTGATGAGTTTACAGCCATTATCAATCCACCTGATGCCTGTATTCTTGCTGTCGGAGGTATCAAAGAGACTGTGATTGTCAAGAATGGTCAAATGCAAATAGGAAACGTGATGAAAGTTACGCTTTCTTGTGACCATAGGGTAGTGGATGGTGCTGTAGGATCAGCTTTCTTGCTGACGCTTAAAGGCCTTTTGGAAGATCCTGTGAGAATTTTGATCTAATAGAAAATATAATCTGTCAAAAAGTCCTGAATTTTCAGGACTTTTTGCTTTTAGTACAGTTATTGGAGAAAATTACTTCGTGATATATAGTTGAAATATACGTCGGGAAATAAAATTGAAATATGGTAGAAATAGGCCTTGTACGATACAAGGTTGAAATATACCGTGTGAAGTAAAGTTGAATTACATTTCAGGAAATAGTATAATTGGTTTTTAGTTAAATCTCAAAGGCTCCATAATATTTAGACTTATTTCTATTGTATTCCGTCACGGGCATATATCCAACTATTTCATTTCTTTAGTCAAAAAATTAATATGGAAAAATTAAAATCAACAACCGTAGTTGCTATCAAGCACAACAATGAAGTTGTCATCGGTGCGGATGGTCAAGCTACTTTAGGGAATACTGTTGCCAAAAGCTCAGTCAATAAAATCAGAAAGCTACAAAACGGTAAAATCGTTACTGGCTTTGCTGGATCAACAGCTGATGCTTTCACACTTTTGGAAAAATTTGAAGAAAAACTCGGGGCATACGGAAACAATATGAAACGGGCTGCAGTAGAACTAGCTAAAGAATGGCGAACAGACAGGATGTTAAGCAAGCTGGAAGCCATGATGATTGTCGCAGACAAAGAAGATATTTTAATCATCTCTGGTACAGGTGATGTGATTGAACCGGATTTGGGAATTGCTACCATTGGTTCAGGAAGCATGTATGCACAATCAGCTGCAAGGGCCTTAAAGAAGTTTGCACCAAATCTTTCTGCGGAAGAAATGGTAAGAGAAAGTTTGGGTATCGCTGCAGATGTCTGTATCTATACCAACCATAATTTGGTGGTGGAAAAAGTAGTCAATTGATATCAAAAAATGATCAAAAAGCCTTCTGAATTGATTTTTGGAAGGCTTTTTTTATAAAAAAAATGATTGTGAATTGATTGCTTAAAAACATTGGTAGTGATTTTTAGCATAATGAAACCTTTGAATTTATGGATTTTCAAATAAATGTATGCTTTCAACAATAGGGGATAGCGGTCCTAAATAGAATGATATCATCTATGTTATTAACATCTCATTTATATAACTAAACTATTTTTTAATAATCCAAACTGATTTATTAAGGTTTTCTAAACTTCATATCCCTTTTCTAGGTTATGTCTCTAGTAAACAAATTCAACATGGAAAAAGCAAAGCCAAATAAAACTACGAAAGTAGATTATAGGACTAAAATAATTACTGGATACGTCGAATATATCTTGGAACATGGCCAAGAACCGGCTTCGGTATTTAAGTTTGCCAAGGAACTGAAAATGAAAGAGGAGGATTTTTATTCCTATTTCACTTCTTTCGAAAGTATTAAATCAGCAGTATGGACTAAACTTTTTGATGACACGCTAAGCAATCTTGAATCTCAAGAGGTTTTCAGAGAGTACAGTGCTAGGGAAAAGCTACTGGGTTTTCTATTCACCTGGATAGAAGAACTTAAGAAGAATAGGTCTTACGTACTTGTCTTGTATCAGAACCCCCAAATGCTAAAAGGCATGCTGCCAACAGAAGTGAAGGCATTTCGAGACAAATTTAAGGATTTTGCCAATGAGATTATTCTAGAGGGTAAAGAAACTGAGGAAATCGCCAACAGACCGATTATCTCTGATAGATACGATGAAGCATTATGGTTGCAGGTTTGGTTTGTATTCCAATTCTGGTTAAAGGATACTTCACCTGCTTTCGAAAAGACAGATGCTGCTATTGAAAAATCAGTAAACCTTGCTTTTGACCTGATGGGTAAAAGTGCATTAGATACCTTCGTAGATTTTGCGAAGTTTTTATACCAAAACAAATAAGAATTGTGAAGGAGAATAAAGTGAAAGAGCAAAGCAGCATCCCAACATCAAAGGTGCAACGTGCTGCGAAATTTATCAGTACTGGTGCCAAAGTAGGAGGGAACTATGTAAAGCACTATGCAAAAAAGGTAGTAAACCCTTCTATGACCAAGGAAGAGTTGCATAATAACAACGCGGAGGATATTTACAACTCACTCAGTCAATTGAAAGGCTCTGCCCTGAAGGTAGCTCAGATGATGTCCATGGATAAAAATATTCTGCCCAGAGCATACCAAGATAAGTTTACCATGGCGCAATACAGTGCACCACCATTGTCTTATCCTTTGGTAGTGAAAACCTTTCAAAAATACTTTGGTAAAAGTCCTGAGCAGATGTTCGATACTTTCACCAAATCAGCTGTAAATGCAGCTTCTATTGGTCAGGTACATCAAGCTACAAAGGATGGAAAGAAACTAGCGGTTAAAATCCAATATCCGGGAGTCGCGGATTCCGTAAGTTCTGATTTGAAATTGGTAAGGCCTTTTGCCCTGCGTCTCTTGAATATGAACGAAAGGGAACTTGACCATTATATGGAAGAAGTTGAGAATAAGTTGCTGGAAGAAACTGATTACGAGCTTGAAGTTCTTCGCTCTAGGGAGATTTCAGAAGCTTGCAGCCATATTGAAAATCTTAATTTTCCTGGTTATTATGAAGACATGAGCTCCCAGCGAATTATCACTATGGACTGGATTGAGGGCAAGCATATCAAAGAATGGTTGGACACTAATCCGAGTCAAGAAGATAAAGATAGAATAGGCCAAGCCCTGTGGAATTTCTACCATCATCAAGTACACAACCTGATGAAAGTCCATGCAGATCCACATCCAGGTAATTTTATTATCCAAAGCGATGGTAATCTGGGCATCATAGACTTTGGCTGTGTGAAAGTAATTCCGGAAGATTTCTATAAAGGTTATTTCTCACTGATCAAAAAAGATCTTTTGATCAACGAGGAAGAGTTGAATGAAATATTCTATAGCTTGGAGTTTATCAGTGACAAGGATACAGATGTAGAGAAAGTTTATTTTATAAGTGTGTTTAAAGAAATGATATCTCTGTTAGGGAAACCGTTTCATGTAGATTCCTTTGATTTTGCAGATGACGATTACTTTGAACAGATCTTTAAGCTTGGGGACAGAATATCTAATGATAAGATGTTCAAAAAATCAAGACAGGCACGTGGTTCCAGACATGGTCTTTATATCAACAGGACTTATTTTGGATTGTACAATCTATTGAATCAACTTCAAGCAAATGTGAAAACGACCAAACCGGAGTGGTTGGAATCTCATAAAACTGAAAATGTTGAAAGCTGATTTGAAAACCTCCCATTGTGGAGGTTTTTTTATTAAAACCCTCTTATGGAAAATAATATGGCAGTGATCACCAGCAATACACCCATCAGGTCAGCGACTCTTTTTATGGTTCGGTAAAGGATTTTTGTGTGTTTCTTCATATTTATACAAAATCAAATCTTTCGGCGTATATGTTTTTCCAGTCAACACCAGAGTCCCTAAAGGTCAATTCGGCTTCATCCATCATAGGTGCTGGACCGCATATATAATAGTCAAATTCATTACAATTTTCAGGAAGGTATTTGCGTATCAATTCTTCAGAAATCAGCCCTTTTTCACCTTCCCATCCTTCATTTGGTTCTTCTAATACATGGATCAATTGAAGGTTGAGTTTCTTTTCCAAAGTAGCTAGCTCATCTCTAAATGGAATCTTTTTCCAGTTTTCATTTCCATAAATCAGGATGCACTTTCTATCATCCTTTCTGTCGTACAATGTTTTTAAGATAGAAATTGCTGGAGTGACGCCAATGCCACCCATAACCATAAAGCAAGGCTTGTCTTTCAGGGTAAATGAGCCAAAAGGACCTTCTAAGAATGCAGTCTGTCCCGGTTTGAGGTATTTCCAAGTTTTGGTAAAATCTCCGAGCCTTTTCGCAGTGATTTCCAGAAGCCCAGATGCTGCACTGGAGGAGAAGGAAAAAGGATGTTGTTGCATGGAAAAAGAAGTGTCGGCTATCGTAATCCACGTAAACTGTCCAGGTTCAAAGCTGAATTTCTTTGAGCCATTATTTTCAAGCTTTAAGGTATAACAATCATCTTTTTTAGGAACTACCTCTCTGATGACAAATGGATTTTTTCTGGATATCCAAGGCCTTATTATCCTTGTATGGAATACAAAATAGACCATTGGTAAAAAGAAGAGAATCAAGAGACCCACCTTTAATGGACTGTTGAGGTAATGGCCTACTTGAATGCTGTGGACAACTCCTACGAATACCAAGCCAAAACCCAAAATGCCATGCAATAGGCGCCACCATTCATAGTTCAGCCCAGAACTTACCCGCCATAGGCTGGTATAAAGTAAAGTAAGCATTCCAAAAGTAGCAAACACCAAGGCCGAGGCTCTAGGTAAATTTTCTCTGGGATCGTAAAATGCAGCATAATCCCAGTCTGACCATAAAAGCATGATCGGGTGGCAAAGTGTCAATACAATAGCAACAATGCCAATTTCTTTGTGGAATTGTACTACGTTATCGGTTCCAAAAACAGGCACTATTTGCTTGATTCGTCCGGAAAATATAAACTGTAATCCAAATAACGCCAAACCAATGAATCCCAGTGACACACCAAGCTCTTCGAGAAAAAGTCTTTTTGGAGGTATAGTTCCAGAGTAAGCGATGGCAATTGGCAAGATGCTCAATAAGAAAAATAAGGCTAACCAAAATATCCCATTAGATAGGCTGTATCTGTAAGGTTTTTGTGACATATACGAAAAATAAATTTTGTAAGTAAAAATGGATGATTTTGTTTCCTTTTAGCTAGAGGAATCCCTCCTTAAAAAGGAGGGATTCCATCAAAAGTTAAGAACCCTTGTAACTGATTTTGTAAATGCAATTGGCCATATCATCAGAGACCATCAAGCTGCCGTCTGGCATTTGCATGACATCTACAGGCCTTCCCCATACATCTTGACTGTCATGGTCAAGCCAGCCTTCTGCAAATACCTCTTCTTTGACTACATTTTGTCCTTCATCCAAGACCACATTGGTCAACTGGTACCCGATTTTTTTGCTCCTATTCCAAGAGCCATGCTTTGCGATGAAAATATTGTTTTTGTATTCGGATGGAAATTGGTTTGCCGTGTAAAACCTCATACCTAGAGGAGCAACATGTGGCCCTAACTTCAATGCCGGTGCAGTATAGGCAGATTTATCTTTTCCTTTGTTTCCAAACTCAGGATCCTTGACATCACCCGCATGCCAATATGGATAGCCAAAATGCATCCCCTTTTCAGGAGCATGATTGAGTTCACAATCCGGTATGTCATCACCCATCATATCTCGCCCATTATTGGTGAACCAAAGCTCCTTAGTATCAGGATGCCATGCAAATCCTACAGTATTTCTGATGCCATGAGCAAAGATTTCAGGCTTGATATTACCTGAGTTGACATCTATCCTAGTGATACTAGCAAAAATCTCTTCATCTGGATCGCAAATGTTGCAAGGTGCTCCAACAGGTACATACAAGTGACCATCGGGTCCAAAGGCAATAAATTTCCAGCCATGATGCGCTTTGTCTGGATACTTATCAAAAACAACTTCATACTTAGGGTTATCCAAAGTGTTGACGATATCTTTGAACTTGAGTATCCGACTTACCTCAGCCACATATAAGTCACCATCTTTAAAAGCTACCCCATTTGGCATCCGAAGTCCTTCGGCCAAGGTGTATTTTTGATCAGCCTTTCCGTCACCGTTGCTGTCTCTTAGGGCGTACACATTTTTCCCCTGTCTATTTCCTACGAAGACCACATTGCCATCATCACTCATGGCAAGTGAACGTGCATCTGGAACATCTTCTGCCCAAACTTCAATTTGGAAGCCAGGTGGAAGTTTAATGGTCTCCAATTGGATAAAATTATCTTTGCTTTGACCTGTACATGAAATATATATCAGGGTAAAAGCGAAGAAAAATAAAATTTTAAAAATCCCGGTATTGTTCATTTTCATTGTTTTATTTATTGCTTGATTATTTGAAAGTAGGTTTATGCCATTTTGCTACAAAACTGAATTTTGAATCAGTATCAACTTCATCAAAAATGTATTCATATCTGACAGAGTGGGTTCTATTGCTGTTTTATTTTAATAGCGGCAGCCATGCATATAACTTCAAGATACCCAATTTTTCAAAGAGAAACACTTTCTCAGTAATAATCCTGTATAAATCCTTTATAAATGGGAGAATACTTATTTTTGCAGAATGTTATCAATAAATAATCTCTCTTACTTCATAGGGGGAAGAGCATTGTACGAAAATGCCTCCCTACATATCAAACCAAAAGACAAAATAGGACTGGTAGGTTTAAACGGGACCGGCAAGTCCACCTTGTTGAAAATTATCAATGGAGACTATCAGCCAACTTCAGGTGAAGTACAAAAAGCAAAAGATTGCACGATTGGATTTTTGAATCAGGATATGCTTTCCTATCAGTCCGAAGATCCAATTTTGGAAGTTGCCTTAGAAGCCTTTAAAGAAACCTTGGCATTGCAAGCGGAAATAGATAGGGTTTTGAAGCAAATGGAAACTGACTATTCTGATGCTGTCATAGATAAATTGGCCAAGCTTCAGGATAGGTTTGAAGCCAATGAGGGATATACCGTCAAGGCAAAAGCTGAGGAAATTTTAGAAGGGATTGGCTTTAATACCGCTGACCTGATGCGTCCACTTAAGACTTTCTCTGGTGGATGGAGAATGAGGGTGATGCTTGCCAAACTTTTGTTGGAAAAGCCATCCTTGCTCATGCTCGATGAACCGACCAACCACCTTGATTTGCCTTCTATTCAGTGGGTAGAGAATTACCTTAAAAATTATGATGGAGCCGTGGTTGTAGTTTCCCACGATCAGGAGTTTTTGGACAATTGTATTGATACCACAGTAGAAGTCTCTCATGGTACATTGACGACCTATTCGGGGAATTATTCTTTTTATAAAGAAGAGAAAAAAGAACGGATGGAAATTCAACAAAATGCCTATGAGAACCAACAACAAATGATCAAGCAGACTGAAAAGTTCATAGAACGGTTTCGGGCCAAAGCTACCAAGTCAAACCAAGTACAGTCCCGGGTCAAGGCTCTTGAGCGTCTTGATAGGGTCAATGAAGTAGTGGATGATAATATTTCGGTAAATTTCAAATTTAAGTTTTCTCAAAAATCAGGCAGAGATGTCGTAACCTTGGATCATGTATCCAAATCATATGGAGACCTTAAAATCCTCGCCAATACCTCAGCACGAATTGAAAGGGGGGATAAAATAGCCCTGATTGGTGCCAATGGAAAAGGTAAATCGACCCTACTCAGAATAATAGGTGGAGGAGAAAAAATTGATGGTAAGGTTTCGCATGGTCACAACGTAATTAAATCCTTCTATGCACAGCACCAATTAGAAGCTTTGAATGTGGACAATGAGATCCTTCAGGAAATGGTGCAGGCAGGTTCCGGAAAGACAGAGACTGAGCTTAGGGGCGTATTGGGTTGCTTTTTATTTTCAAATGAGGATGTGTTCAAAAAGATCAAAGTATTGTCTGGAGGAGAGAAATCCAGGGTAGCACTTGCCAAAACGCTTATCTCAGAAGCAAACTTCCTCTTATTGGATGAGCCTACCAACCACCTGGATATGCAGTCTGTGAATATTCTGATTCAAGCTATGGAGCAGTATGAGGGTACGTTTATTACTGTTTCCCACGACAGGCATTTTATAAAAGGTGTAGCAAATAAAATCTGGTATCTGGAAAATCATCAGATTAAAGAATACCTAGGCACTTACGATGAGTACATATATTGGAAATCCCAAATTAAGGAAGAGGAATCTCCAACTAACTTTACTCAAAAGGAGAAAAAAGAGCAAAAGAAAAAAAGAACAAATACAGAGTTAGATGAAGCAAAAAGGGAGCTGAAGAAAAAAGGCCAGTTTCTTGCTGATGTAGAAGATCGTATTCTTAAACTTGAAGAAAGAAAATCTACTTTAGAAAAAGAAATGTCAGATGCTGACGTTTACTCTGACGCGGACAAACTTGAAAAGATCAACCAAAAGTATCAAGTTATAAAAGCTGATTTGTTAAAACTGAATCAATCTTGGGAGAGTTTGGTGGAAGAGATCAGCACCTTGGAGGAAACCATATCATAAAAAGAAATGAAGATGAGACGACTTGTATTTTTGATGTTTATTGTATTTGGTCAGATTGCCCAAGCACAAGATGCTTACTATGATAGGATTTTTGAAGAAAATATTCAGTCAGTGCGCCTGTTTCCAAATTCCGGTGACTTCGCAGCTCAGATGAATTCTCCAGTACTTGAACTCAATAGTGGCGTATCTTTCAACCTGACTTTTGATGATTTGGCCTATGATCCGGATATGTATTCAGCCAAGATTATCCATTGTAATTTTGATTGGACTCCTTCAGATTTGAAGGAGAATGAATATCTCAATCAGTATAATGAGTTCAATGTATTGGATTATGAATACTCTATTGATACGAGAATCCCCTACATACATTACAATTTTGTATTGCCTGCGGTGACTAAAACCGGGAATTATGTAGTCATGGTCTATAGGGGGAGAGATCAAAATCAACCTATTTTGATCAAAAGATTCATGGTATACCAAAGAGCCATTAACCTAGCTGCAAGGGTCGTGCCTCCGAGCCAATCTGAAGACAGGCGACGGGTACAGCAGATCAATGTTACTGTCAATTATAAAGGCAGGGAGCTCTTTGACCCAAGAAATAACATAAAAGTCATGATCAGGCAGAACCAAAGGTGGGACAATGCAAAAGTGCTGGGCAACCCTACTATGTTGAGAGAAGACACCAAAACCATCGAATACAACCTTTTTGATGGTAGCAATACATTCAAGGGAGGAAATGAATTTCGATTTCTTGACTTGAGGTTTGTAAGAGCCAGAGGTATGAATGTGAAATCAGTCAGGATGGAAGAAGATGTAGTATATGCAGAAGCCGGATTGGATAAGACTAGACCTGATGGCGTGTATTCAGAATACCTGGATATGAATGGGCAGTATGCAATCATGAATCTAGAAAGGCAAAACCATGAAAGGGAAAGTGAATATATTGTAACTACTTTTTATCTGGATCCGGAGGGTGTTACCGAACAGCCGTATCTAATTGGTTCATTGACTTCATGGGGTTTTTCACCAGATGCAAAAATGGAACTAAACCCCAGCACTAATAAATATGAGACCACTTTGATACTCAAACAAGGATGGTATGATTATCAGTATGCCTACAAAACAGATGGAGGTTGGGAAATGAGTCCATTGGAAGGGAGTCATTTTGAAACCGAAAACGAGTATGAGGTTTTTATCTACTACAGAGATATGGGTTCGCGATATGATGAGCTGATTAGTTATTTCAACCTTAATCCAAATAAGCGCAGGTTGTAAAAAAAAAATAAAAAAGCCGATCCTAACAGATCGGCCTTTTATTTTAGTTTTCTTCTTGACTATCGTCCGAATCCTGAGGTTTGACTTTCTCCCTGTCCTGTTGGGACTTGTAAGGAATAAAACCCTCTCTTTTGAATTTGTACGGTTCTGTTCTTTGGCTTGGAGCATGGTTTGCAAGGTCTAGCATACCAAAACCTTTGTGCGTAAAGGCTCCCAATCCACATTTGAAAACAAAATCCTGTACCTCCGGCGCTGCATAGAGTGTGAAGGGAAGCGTATAGCCCCTTACTTCATATTTCACATCCATGTCATAGACAGAATAGATTCTTGCAAATTTCTTTTGCTGTTCTCTGAGCTTATTTACATAATTCATGTCAGGTACCACCTGAAACTTGTAGAAGGACTCCATTTGCTCCTGATTGTACCAGCCGGATCTTTCCATTCTAGTCAAAGTAGATTCATACAACAAATCTGAAAACTCGTCTGTGTCCGGATTGATGAATCGTTTTCCCGACTCGTCATTGAAAGAAGGTGTAAGCAGCACAAGGGGTGAAATACAAACAAACTTGTTGGATGTTTCCAATTCTGGCTCAAACTCCTGCTCTGTGTACTCTGGAGAAATGATAAGGTTTCCTAACTCAATTTTTGGAGTAGCAAATACTTGTTCCAATAAATAGTCAATAAAATCTTCATTGGGTGATGAAAGCACTAATGTGACTAAACTGGAATAGTAATGCAATCCACTTCTACTTACTTTGGTCTGACCTTTAAGTCCAGAGAAGTTGAAGTAATTGTAGTTGAAAAACTCTTCACGTCCACCTTTCACGATCAATCCCTTCAGGAACTGCGCCAAGATGTACTGATGGTGGAAAGGTAAATAAGCACCTTTGTTTTTTAAGGAAAATATTAATCTTACTCTCACGGTGTTAAAAATAAAATTTAAAACAATTATTTAACTCAATCATATATATTTACTTTATATCTGATTTCAAGCAAAAGTACAAATATTTTTCACAATTTATTATACATTGAACCTAAAATGCATAATATCTCCATCTTTTACGATGTATTCTTTGCCTTCTATCGCAATTTTTCCATTTTCTCGGCAAGCTGCTTCTGTTTTGAAATTTTCATAATCATGTAATTTGATTACTTCAGCTTTGATAAAACCTCTTTCAAAATCCGTATGAATTACTCCAGCTGCTTGTGGAGCCTTCCACCCACGCTTGATAGTCCAGGCACGAACCTCCTGAACTCCAGCTGTGAAGTAGGTGATCAAGTTAAGTAATTTATAGGCTCCTGAAATAAGTTTATTCATGCCACTTTCATCCAAACCGTATTCAGAAAGGAACATTTCTTTTTCCTCGGCATCATCAAATTCTGCAATCTGTGATTCAATTGCAGCACACAGAATGATAACTTCAGCATTCTCGTCCTTGATATCCTCCTTGAGTTTGTCAACAAATGCATTTCCCGTTAAGATACTGCCTTCATCAACGTTAGCTACATACAATACTGGTTTGATTGTAAGAAGGTGTAAGTCTCTCAGTACTTCCAGATCTTCCTTTTCAGCTTCTATGGCACGTGCATTTTTTCCAGCTTGAAGTCCTTCTTTAAACCTCATGAGTACTTCAAGCTCCTTTCGGGCTTTGGCATCACCTGATTTTGCTATTTTTTCCAATCGGGCAATTTTTTTATCTACCGACTCAATGTCCTTGAGCTGTAACTCAGTATCTATGACTTCTTTGTCAAATACAGGGTCTACACCACCCGCAACGTGGACTACGTTGTCATCTTGAAAACACCTTATAACATGAACGATAGCGTCTACCTCTCTGATGTTGGCCAAGAATTTATTGCCCAGGCCTTCTCCTTTGCTTGCACCTTTGACCAGACCTGCAATATCTACAAATTCAATCACGGTAGGGATTACCTTATGAGGTTTTACAAGTGATTCTAGGGTTTTGAGTCGGCTGTCAGGTACTGTTACTACGCCTACGTTAGGTTCTATTGTACAAAAAGGGAAATTTGCTGCTTCTGCTTTAGCACTTGAAAGTGCGTTGAATAGTGTTGATTTTCCTACGTTGGGTAAGCCAACGATGCCACATTGTAATGCCATTGAAGATGGTTTTTTTAAACTTTGAATATTCTATATTCCTTATATCCTCTGAAGAATTCCAAAAATGAAACTCTAAAAATCGTATAAACAGGAATTGCAAAAATCATCCCGAGTATACCGGCGATTTTTGCACCGGCAAAGATAACAACAAATATTTCAAGTGGATGTGCTTTTACAGATTTAGAAAAAATAAGGGGTTGTAAGATCACATTGTCAGTAACCTGGACTACAGAAAAAACCGCCAAAATTCTGATGATCATGAAAACTATTTCATTTGATCCAGTATAATCGCCCGTAGAAAGACCTACAATGACCCCGAAAGTGGCACCTAAGATCGGCCCTGCATAAGGTATCAAGTTCGCGACGGCCGCAAACATGGCTATGGTCAAAGCATATTCTATCCCCACCAAAGTCAATCCAATTGCTGCAATGGAAAATATGCAGATCAACTGAATAAATAATCCCACAAGGTAATTTGACAGCAACCGCTCTACTTTGTTGAATGTGGATACAGCTAACTCAAAATATGAATTAGGTATAAGGTTCATGATGTTTCTCCTCAAAAGACCATTTTCCAATAGCAAAAAAAACGTTATGAAAGTGAGGGCCATCACAGCAATGAAAAATGAGCTGGTTGTATTTACTATCGTGTTTAGTATACCCTGAATATTGATAGCTGAAAAACTTGATATCAGTGTCTCCCTTACTTGAGTGATCAAGAAACCGGGTTCGCTGGAGACAATGTCATAACGAATCAATATATCCTCAACTTTTCCAACAGGATTTTGTATTTGTTCGTAGATGTAATCCATGTCATAAGAGGCAATATTTTTGACCTGTGCACTTATCAATGGAATAAATAGAAGACCTACAAAAAATATGAAAAGTGCAATGAATAGGAAAGAGATGATAATTGCTATCCACCTTGGGACATTCTGACCCAAAACATGAAAACCATTGATCTTATTGGTAAGCGGCCTCAGGATGGCAGCTATTACCAATGAAAATATGAAGTATAGCGTGATGTTGGAAAAATACCAGCCTACTATAAAGAGCAGCAAGATGGTGACAAGTAGATATACAATGGGTTTTTTCATATACAAGCAAAAAGAGAAAGAATTTCAACACTACCTAATTTATGCATTAAGTGATCAAAGACAAAACGAATTTGTCAATGTTGAAATTCTTTCTCTAAAGATGAACAAATACAGGAATTAATCCCACTTTAATTCATCGTCAAATTCTGTTTCTGATTCTTCTTTGTCAAATTGTGAAAAGTCAAAGTCTGACATCAAGTCGTTTTTCACATGATCCACAGCGTCTTGAAGGGCTTCTAGAAATTTACCAAAATCTTCTTTGTAAAGGAAAATTTTGTGTTTTTCGAAAACAAAACCATCATCTTTTAGCTTTCTTTTGCTTTCTGTTATTGTCAAATAGTAATCATTTGACCTGGTTGATTTAACATCAAAAAAATAAGTCCTTTTACCGGCTTTAACCCTTTTAGAGAAGATCTCTTCTCTGTCATTTCCTCTGTTATCTTCCACTTTCCAAAGAATTTTGTTGTTTGTGTTTGGTATAAATTGAGCTCCAAGTTAAACCAATTCACAAAATATATTCAAGGTATTTTATAGTTTTTTTAAATGAAACAGGCATTAGGTGGAATAAACAGCTTAAAATCAGGGGTGTTTACACCGTTTATTTAAAAAAATAAAAGAGGCTAAGCCCCTTTTATTCACCATGCATATGTATTTTCTTCGCAAGAAGCGATTCTTCACTTTCTCGGTGATCTGGATCATCTACGCAGCAATCTACTGGGCAAACAGCAGCACATTGAGGCTCTTCATGAAAGCCAGTACATTCTGTACACTTATCAGTCACGATGTAATAAAATTCATCTGAAACAGGTTCTTGCTTTTCATGAGCATCTACCACCGTACCATCTTCAAGAGTTACCTCTTTCAAATTGGTGCCACCAGCCCAAGTCCATTCTATGCCACCTTCGTAGATTGCTGTGTTTGGACACTCAGGTTCGCATGCACCACAATTGATACATTCGTCAGTTATCATTATAGCCATATCAAATTCTTTTTTTATATCAGCGCAAAATTAATAATCAAATAACCAATGAAGCAAAAAAAAAGTTGTCATGCTAACTAATTTATATTGATTCTAGCAAAGTACGGTTTCTTTTATAATCAATATCTTTGCAACTCAATGTTTCAAAATATGCTTTTAAAAGAAAGAATCAATGCTTTTGCAAAACTTGGAGATAGGGTTTCCACTCTGTCTGGAGAAGAGTTTGAAGAGCTTTCAAGAAGAATCAAAAATAATAATAGCTGGTTTACACAAGAAAATGTGAAGGAAGCTTTTTCAGGTTTACAGTTATTTTTGAAGAAGGAAAGCCTGGAGGATTGGATCAGTCCATACAAGCTCAATCCTGATATGGAACCAAAAACCATAGGTTTGATGCTGGCAGGAAACATTCCTGCCGTAGGGTTCCATGATTTACTTTGTGTGTTGATTACTGGGCATAGGGCAGCGGTAAAACTCAGTTCTTCTGATTCTGAATCCATAAAATGGTTGGTGTCAACCCTGATGGAAATTGAGCCGCAGTTTGAAGAGTTGGTAACTTTTGAAGAAATGCTGAAAAATAAAGATGCCTACATTGCTACGGGAAGTGATAATTCTTCAAGGTATTTTGATTATTATTTCGGGAAGTATCCTCATATCATCAGAAAAAACAGGACATCGGTAGCCGTGCTGAATGGAGAAGAAAAACCAGAAGATTTTCTATCCTTAGGGAAAGATATTTTCCAGTACTTTGGTCTTGGTTGTAGAAATGTATCTAAGGTGTATATTCCAAACAGAGATATTCTAAAAGATCTGTTAGACGCTGTTGAGGAATTTAACTCTCTAGCAGACCATCACAAATACAGAAATAACTACGATTACAATAAATCAATTTATTTGGTAAATGGCGAAGATCATCTAGACAATGGATTTTTGCTCCTGAAAGAGAACGAAGAATTGGTATCACCAATATCTGTTTTATATTTTGAAGTGTATTCAGATCAAAACAGTCTAGAAAAGAAAATGAAGGAAAAGTCCACCAAAATCCAGTGTATTGTCAGTAACAAGGCTTGGTATCCTGGCAGCTTTGATTTCGGACAGGCCCAGTGTCCTTCTTTGTCTGACTATTCCGATGGAATAGACACGATTTCTTTTCTGAAGGATTTATAAGTCAGAATTGGAAGTGTTTTTGGGAAGACGGAAACTGAAAAGACTTCCTTTGTTCAATTCACTTTTGATAATCAGATTACCTCCATTTTTTTGAACATACTCCTTCACCAGGATCAAGCCTAAACCAGTTCCCATTTCCTGATTTTTCCCGGAAGTCGTAAACGATTCACCGGAATTCAATTTTTGCAGGTTACTTTCTGAAATTCCCATTCCAGTATCTATGATTTCTATCAGCACATCATCGAGTGCCTCAGAGGCTGAAAAGAGGATCTGATCTCCTAAGCCTGAGAATTTGACCGCATTACTTAATAAGTTTCTAATTACCAGATCTATCATGTTTCTGTCTGCAAATACTTTAAGATTCCCTGCTTTTTCTAGCTTGAGGTTGATTCTTTTTTCTTTTGCTTTTTTATGAAATAAGGAAAAATGGTGATCAAGTAATGGTCCTAGGTCAAATTCTTTTTGGTCAACAAACTCACCTCTCAACTGCGAAGAGGTCCAAGCTAGAAGATTTTCCAGCAGGGTGGATACGGAATTTATATTCTTCGATATATCAGGTATTATTTCAAAAAACTCGTCTTTACTGACAGAGCCTTCCTCAGTCAGTTTGAGCAGTTCCTGGATTCCGAATATAGGCCCCTTCAAGTCATGGGAAATAATGCTGAAAAGCTTGTCTTTCAGCGAATTCATTTGTTTTAATTCTTCGGCATTAGTATTAAGCTGTTTTTCCTTTTTGCGGCTTTCCGTAATATCATTAAATATGACCAACAAACCTGTAAATTCATTTTTCCGGTTGAAAATGCAGGATGTATCTACAAAATAGCTCAATAGCTGACCATCATTTCTTAGATCAATGTTTGTGTTCGAACTGGTCTTTGAGTCTAACAGGTTTAAAAATTCTATTTGATCGGGAAAATATTCCTGAACGTACATACCAATAGGTTTTTCCGGGTTGTTTAGAATGCTGTACATTTTAGGGTTTAAGTCGATTATTCTATTTGTACTGTCAAGGATCAAAACTCCCTGCGCCATGACCTGAATCACTTTATCCCTGGCTATAGGTCGAATATTGAAAAGCCTATACCTTAACAACCCAATAGCGACAATAATATATACAAACAGAAATGCAAATGGTGTGAAATCTATGTGATCAAATAATCGATAACCTAACATATAAGCTAGATTGACTGTCCATGGAATGACCCCTGCCGCAATAAGCAGATAAGTCTGTTTTCTGTACAATGAATCTGAATTTTTAAACCTAAAAAATAGAAATACATTGCCGGCAAGAAGGCACAAGTAGAAAAACAGAATGTGAATGTAGTACCAAGGTCCAGGTATGATGGCCAGTAAAGGGAAAGGACCTTCCGTTGCCAAACTGAGCTCAGCATAATGAAAAAGATGCCAGTTATTGGTGAGCACCATTCCGTATGTGATCACCGGAACAACAAATATCCCAATAAAGTGATTTCTACTGGTCCACCTCTCTAGTCCTGCATAATTGATACAAAACCACAGCCAAATTCCTGGCGCAAATGAAATGCCGATATACTCGATTTTGATCCAAAACAACATCATATCCAGTGTGTCACTGGCCAATTCGAAACCGTAACCGATCGCCCAGATGGCCATGGCGATCATCATAAGGGCAAAAACTCTTGTGTAGTCTTTGATTCTTTCAAAAATAGCCAAGGAAAGAGTAATTACCGTGGCGCCGGAAATCAGCAGGACCAAAGAAAAAATATTAAATTCCATTAGTAGATGTGGGTGCTGCCCGACACAAATGATTATTGCAACAGACAGAGATTTTTAATTATTTTTTGTTTATGCTTACAAGATAAATCACCTTGATTAATTCTAAGTGTTTTTACTATGAAAATAAATTTGAAATTTCCCTCAACGTTTCAGATTGCACTTTTACTAAGCTTAATTGTCTACCTTTTGGCATTGGCGTTGACGCTTCCTCCTGATTCCAATTTGGCAAGATACTCTTTTGAAGTTCTTAGCTTTTGGAAAATGGGTTTTTGGGAACTTTTGGAGTTTACCATGCAGATGATTTTGATCTTGGTTTTGGGGCACACCCTTGCCATGTCTGGACCGGTAAATTCACTTTTGGATAAAATAGCTTCTACAATTACAAGCAATACACAGGCGGTTCTTTTTACGGGAATGGGAGCAATAGCCGGAGGTTACCTGAATTGGGGTTTTGGGTTGATATTTGGTGCTATATTGGCGAGGAAGATAGGAGAATTGGCAGAGGTGAATCGATTGGCGATCAATTATCCACTAGTCTCAGCTTCAGGGTATTTGGGGATGTTGGTATGGCATGGGGGATTTTCAGGTTCATCTACTTTAAAAGTGGCTGAAGAGAACCATTTTTTAGTTGATACAATAGGTATTGTAACAGTAAATCAGACGATTTTTTCAAGTTTCAATATTTGGGTAAACCTTAGCCTTGTGACCTCTTTGATTATAGCACTTTTTCTCCTTTCTAAAATCACCTTCAAGAGCGGTTATGAAAGTGTAAAAGGCAAAAAAGTAAGTAAAGTGTTGGCAAAGGATAAAGATAAATTGGGACTTGTTGTAGGAGGTTTGATTTTAGTCCTGGTCTTGGTAGATTTTTTCAAAATCGGGAGCAGTGGTTGGGGTTTCTTGGATTTAAATTTCGTCAACTTTGCCCTTTTGGGATTTGGCTTACTGGCTTTCGGTAGTCTCAATAATTATGTAGCCCACCTTAGTGAAGCTGTAAGAGGCGCGACCGATATTTTGATACAATTCCCGTTTTATGCGGGGATATTGGGAATCATGAAATACAGCGGCCTACTTGTTTTGATTGCAGATGATATGGTGATGCGATCAGGTCCAGACACCTTTCCATTGCTTTCTTTTTTTAGCGCTGCTTTGATTAATTTCTTTGTACCATCAGGAGGAGGGCAGTGGGCTATACAAGGTCCTGTAATAATGGAAGCTGCTGGTAAGATGGGGATAGATATCTCCAAAATGATTCTGGTTTT
This sequence comes from Mongoliibacter ruber, assembly GCF_003003005.1. Lineage (GTDB taxonomy): Bacteria > Bacteroidota > Bacteroidia > Cytophagales > Cyclobacteriaceae > Mongoliibacter > Mongoliibacter ruber. Next base: position 188,408 of record NZ_PVTR01000004.1, on the reverse strand, counting down.
TGCATATGGAGATCAAGTGAGCAACATGTTGCAGCCTTTTTGGGCTTTACCATTACTTTCAATTACAGGGTTATCTGCCAAAGAGATTTTGAAATACACTTCAGTTTTCTTTTTGGTGGCTTTAGTGGTATTGTGCTTATTTGTATGGTATGGGGTCACTTAGGCCTTTTTATAATCTATATAAATACCAAGCCAGTGAGGGGTATCGCTTCCAAATTTGGCCTATATTTTTATCTTTGCGTTCGATTTAGAAATTCTTTTCAACATTTAATAAAATTCAATTCCCAATGGCATTTGATATAGAAATGATCAAGGCAGTTTATGCTAAATATCCGGAGAGGATAGCGGCTGCCAGAAAAGCAGTAGGAAGACCACTTACATTGACAGAAAAAATATTGTACGCGCATTTGGCTCAAGGTGAAGCCAATCAGGCTTACGATAGAGGCGTTTCTTATGTGGACTTTAAGCCAGATAGAGTAGCAATGCAGGATGCTACTGCGCAAATGGCACTTTTACAATTTATGCAAGCCGGAAGAAGTCAGGTGGCTGTTCCTTCCACTGTTCACTGTGATCACTTGATCCAAGCTGAAGTAGGAGCTACCGAAGATTTGAGCAAAGCCAAAAACAAAAACAGAGAAGTTTACGATTTTCTAGCTTCTGTTTCCAATAAATATGGCATCGGATTCTGGAAACCTGGAGCAGGCATCATCCACCAAGTAGTGCTTGAAAATTACGCCTTCCCAGGTGGAATGATGATAGGAACAGATTCCCATACGCCAAATGCAGGTGGATTGGGCATGATTGCCATTGGTGTTGGTGGTGCTGATGCTTGTGATGTAATGGCAGGCTTGCCTTGGGAGTTGAAGTTTCCAAAGTTGATCGGTGTGAAGTTGACTGGTAAACTATCAGGTTGGACTGCAGCCAAGGATGTTATTCTTAAAGTAGCTGGAATCCTTACTGTAAAAGGTGGAACAGGCGCAGTAGTAGAATATTTCGGAGAAGGTGCCAACTCCTTGTCCGCTACAGGGAAAGGAACAATCTGTAACATGGGTGCAGAAATTGGAGCAACTACTTCTATTTTTGGCTACGATGAGAAATCTGAAGCTTACCTAAGAGGTACAGAAAGAGGAGATATTGCTGATATGGCAAATGGTATCAAAGCACACTTGAATGGAGACGCTGAGGTGTATGCTGAGCCAGAAAAATACTTTGATCAGGTGATTGAAATCAATCTTTCTGAACTTGAGCCACATATCAATGGTCCTTTCACTCCTGATTTGGCTTGGCCTCTTTCCAAGTTTGCAGCAGCTGTGAAAGAAAACGGTTGGCCATCCAAATTGGAAGTAGGACTTATAGGTTCTTGTACCAATTCTTCCTATGAAGATATTTCCAGAGCTGCATCTCTGGCACAGCAAGCTGTGGATAAAAAACTTGTAGCCAAATCAGAATATACAATCACACCAGGTTCTGAGTTGGTGAGATATACTGTCGATAGAGACGGCTTTTTAGATACTTTTGGCCAAATGGGTGGCGTAGTCTTGGCTAACGCTTGTGGACCATGTATTGGTCAGTGGGCTAGACATGGAGCAGAAAAACAAGAAAAAAACTCTATCATCACTTCATTTAACAGGAACTTTGCAAAGAGGGCTGATGGTAATCCAAATACGCACTCATTTGTAGCTTCTCCTGAAGTAGTTACTGCAATGGCTATTGCGGGTGATTTGACTTTCAACCCGATGACCGATACGCTTACCAACGAAGATGGACAGCAAGTAAGACTTGACGAGCCAGCTGGATTGGAAATGCCTACAAAAGGTTTTGCTGTAGAGGATGCAGGTTACCAAGCTCCAGCAGAAGATGGATCTCAAGTTGAAGTAATTGTAGATCCAAAATCGGAAAGACTTGAATTGCTAGAGCCATTCTCTCCTTGGGAAGGTACTGATTTGACTGGATTGAAACTGTTGATCAAAGCTAAAGGGAAGTGTACCACTGATCACATCTCTATGGCAGGTCCTTGGTTGAGGTTCAGAGGTCACTTAGACAATATCTCCAATAATATGTTGATTGGCGCTGTAAACTCTTACAATGAGGAGACAAACAAGGTCAAGAACCAACTTACTGGAGAATATGCTGAAGTACCTGCTGTACAAAGGCAATATAAGCTTCACGGAGTAGGTTCAATAGTCGTAGGTGATGAAAACTACGGTGAAGGTTCTTCTAGGGAGCACGCAGCCATGGAGCCAAGGTTCCTAGGAGTAAGAGCGATTTTAGTGAAGTCTTTCGCTAGAATTCATGAAACCAACCTCAAAAAACAAGGCATGTTGGCTTTGACTTTTGCCAATCCTTCAGATTACGATCTGGTACAAGAGGATGATAACATTGACATCGTAGGTTTGACTACTTTCAAGCCAGGTGTGCCATTGACCGTTGTATTGAATCATGCTGATGGCAGCAAAGACGAAATCAAAGTGAATCATACTTACAATGCTGGTCAGATTGAATGGTTCAAGGCAGGTTCTGCATTGAATTTGATCAAAACTGGTATTTAAATTATTTCTAGTATAAGATTTAAAGCCAGGTGAAATTTTTCACCTGGCTTTTTTTTTGGAAATAAGTTTAACTTTATGGCATATTCATTCAGAATTAAATTAGCAAACCTATATGAATCACTACGAGTTACGAATCTTATGCTTTGGTATTTGCTTAACTTTTTCATTTTTTTTCAGCATTTCAACTCATAGTCAGACAGTAGAATCAGATGAAAGGGCATTATTGAATGTGGGAGAAAGCGAGGGGATTAGCTTTTCTAAAGATTCTCTTTTTCTAATGAATCTAAGGTTCAGGATGCAAAATAGGGCTGGCTTCAATACCTTAGAAGGAGATGCTTTTGAAGTAAGTGAGTATGAAATGAGAGTGAGAAGGCTCAGGTTAAGGTTTGATGGATTTGTGGGCAACCCTAGGTTTCAATACTACATTCAATTGGCATTTTCAAAAGCAGATTTAGATTTGGAAACAAGTCTGGTCGCCCAGCCCATAAGAGATGCCATTTTGTACTATTTCATTAATGAAAATCTATATATTGGATTTGGTCAATCCAAACTGCCGGGAAATAGGCAGAGGGTAATCAGTTCCGGTAATCTTCAGTTTGCTGACAGGTCCACTGCCAATGCTATTTTTACTTTAGACAGGGATTTTGGGTTTTTTCTTTATAAAACTATTCCATTCAAAAATCAATCTATTTTGCAATTAAAAGGGGTGGTATCAACAGGGGACGGAAGGAATGCATCTGCCATAAATGACGGACTTGCTTACACGGGTAGAATCGAATATTTGCCTTTTGGGCGATTTTCAAACAGTGGGGATTATTCTGAAGGTGATTTTGAATTCGAGCCTAAGCCAAAGCTGGCCTTAGGACTTACCCTTTCTGAAAATCAAAAAGCTACAAGAACAGGAGGTCAACTAGGTCAGGAGTTGTTTGATGCCCGAAATATGAATAGCTTTATAGTAGACGGAATCTATAAACATATGGGTTGGGCAGTGATGGGGGAGTATCTGCATAGGTCCTCAAATGATCCCATTACTGTAGATGAGCTGGGTGAAATTAGGTATGTATTGGTTGGTTGGGGTTTCAATACTCAAATAAGTAAAATGCTGGACAGGAAAAATGAACTTGCTGTTCGTTATGCAAACGTGACACCAAATGCTCAGATTAACCAATTCCAGCAGCGTGTTGATGAAGCCTTGTTGGGATTTACCCATTATGTGAATGGCCATAGGATAAAAATTCAGGCCAACCTTGGTTATAAATGGCTTGAAGGATTAGCAAAGTTTGAAAACACAGGTAATTCTTGGACCGGAATGTTTCAAGTTGAGTTCGGGATTTAGAGATGATTTAATCAAGTATTTAATTTTAAAAGCAAAAAATTTGTTATAAAAAACAATTTACTGTATGTTTACGAAACAGTATTTGAATCACCCTATTCAATTTTCTAAATTGTAAAACTATAAACTGCCTTCTATGAAAGAGAGAGGTATTAACAGTACTTTTAAGAAAATCATCTACGAATCCAGCGAGATGGTTTTTTTGGCGGATGATACTTATCCCTACAATATTTTTTATAGCAATCAGGCTTTTGAAAGTTTGATAGGACAGTTTTTAGAAGAAAAGAGTTTGGTTGGTTTAGGTTTGGATATCAATTCTTACATTTTTAATGAGGAGATGATCCTTAATTTTATGGGTGTGGAATACACCTTTTTTCTTGAGCTTCCACAGGAAAATGCTTCCAATTACTTTTTGTTTTACAAGGGTAAAGAAATGAGAGGGCAGGGCTTGCCTACAAAAAAAGACTCACAATACTTTTTTAGGAATACAGTAGACCTGATTGGAATAGGTCAGGAAACTTATCTTACATGGGTCAGTAATTCGATCAAACCGATGCTGGGCTATTCTCCCGAGGAAATTGTCAATATAGAACTTTGTAGTTATTTTCATCCTGATGATATCGAACATGTGAGGGCACTTACTTTTGATATCCGGCAAGAGAGAAAAAACAGTCAGTTTGTGGCTAGGCTGCTTTCAAAAGGAGGAGAGTACAGATGGTTTGAATTTCATGTTCATTTTATAGTTGGGAAGTTCTATGCTATGGCCAGAGATGTGACAGCGCTTAAAACTGAACTCCTTGAAAAAGAAAATTTGAACGAATTTTACGCCTTGTGCGAGGGGGTTACCAATTTAGGGTTTTTTGAAATTTCGACTCAGGCAAATACTGTTGCTTTAACGGATTCATTGAAACAACTCTTGGAAGTTAAGACTGAAGGAGTCTTGACTTTAGAAGAAACCATTCAAATTTTTCAAGATTCTGACAGACAGCTTTTGAAAGATTCCTTATCCGAAATGATGGTCACTGGAAAAGGTATTGAGCTGACTCTTGAGGTACCGGTAGAGGGTGCACGCTCAAAATGGGTCAAATTAATCGGGCAGACCAAGCAAGAAAATAATAGGGAGACAAGGGTTTTTGGAACTGTACAGGATATAACTGCGACATTCGAAGAACATAACCAGCTCGATGTATACCGTGAGCTGTTCTATTTAAGCCCTGACCCGATGGTCATCACCGATCTTTCTGGGAAAATCATCTATTCCAATCAGGCTGCCAGAACTAAGTTTGCTCCAGATGATCAGATTGGTTTCCCTGATAAAATTTCAGGTTTTGAACCGATTTTAGCTGAAAAAGAAATATGGGATTCCCATGTAGAGCAGTTGACTTCCTCAGGTAGCAAAGTATACCAAAGTGCTGTGATCAATTCTGCGGGGAAAGAAATGTTGTCAGAGGTAAATGCGAAGTTTATCCAGATTCAGGGAAGAACTTTAGTGGTTTCCATTTTTAGAGATATTTCAGATAGAGAGGCTCCCGTTAAGACATCCGCAGGACCTAGCGATTTCCTACACCATCTCACAGAGCATATTCCAGGAGCACTTTATCAATTTGTGTTGGACAAAGAGGGAGAGATGAAATTTTCTTACCTAAGCCCAGGGATCAAAAATCTTTTGGATCTGGGTGAGACAGAGTTTGCTGAATTCAATGATGTTGGAAAAGCCATTTCAAAAGTGCACCCAGAGGATATTGCCAAAGTATTGACTTCGACTGTTTCATCTGCCAGAAAATTGAGCCCTTGGACTTGCAAATTCAGGATTCAAGAACCTGGTACCTCTGACTTTAAATGGGTACAAGGTGCAGCTAAACCCGAGTTGCTTGAAAATGGAGATGTCGTATGGTATGGATACCTGACTGATATCACCGACCAGAAAATGTTTGAGGATAGGCTTCATGATGCTAGAGAAGAGGCTATGAAAGCAAGTCAGGTCAAGTCTGAATTTCTTTCCATCATCAGTCATGAATTAAGGACTCCTTTGAATGCCATTTCGGGATCTTTATACTCTTTGTTACAGGATGAACATACTCCAGTTCAAAAGTCAGCTTTTAATACCATTAATTTTGCGGTGGAAAATCTGATCACGATGATCAATGACTTGTTGGATTTCCAAAAAATAGAAGCGGGTAAGCTGACTTTGGAAAAAAGCCCAATGAACCTGGAGACAGTCGTCAAAAGGGTGATAGAAGGGCTTCAATTTCATGCTAAAGATAGCGGCAATCAGCTCCAGTTAAAGTTTAAGAATAATCTTGATTTGGAGGTAAAAGGAGATAAAGTAAGGATAGCGCAGGTTTTGAACAACTTGATTTCAAATGCTTTGAAGTTTACCAAAAACGGAAACGTAGACGTCATCATTGAACTCAAGTCACAGACTGATTCAAAGGTAAGGGTGTATTTTGAAGTGAGTGACAATGGAATTGGAATAGCAAAAGAACATAAGGACAGAATATTCAACGAATTTGATCAAATCCAACATTCCTTCAGTAAAAAATATGGAGGTACCGGATTGGGACTCTCCATTACAAAGAAATTGTTGGATTTAATGAACAGTAAGATTGATTTACATTCTGAGCCAAATGTAGGTTCGTCTTTCTTTTTTGAAATTGATTTTGAAAAAGTATATGTACAGCATTCTGAAATAGATAATATTTCCTCCTCAGAAATATCTATCGCTTCAAATGGGGAACTCAATGTGCCTGAATCTTCCCAAGGTGGTTGGGGTGAAGGTAAACCGACAAAAAAAGGTCCATCAGCACTTTCTGAAGTACGGCTTTTGATGGTAGAAGACAACGATGTCAATGCTTTGGTACTGGGTAAAATCATTAAAAAATGGGGAATCCAGTACGAAAGGGTCAATAATGGAAAGCTGGCAGTAGAAGCCATGGAGCAAGGGGAATTCAACTGTGTTTTGATGGATATTCAAATGCCTGTAATGAATGGATTTGAGGCTACAGAGAAAATCAGGGAATTTTCAACAGTACCAATTTTGGCTTTATCGGCTGCGGACAAAGTCGAGGTAATGGACAAAATCGAACAAACGGGTTTTGCAGGATATGTCGCCAAGCCTATAGATGCAGCTGAGCTGTTGAAGAAGATCAAAGAGGTTCTTAATATTGTCAATCAGAGCGCTTGAGCTTTTTGTAAGTAAATTTCAACCAATTCCATTTCAGGATCTTTTTCTGCAACCTCTTTAAGGTAGCGCAATGCAAGTTCTCTTTCCGATTTCATTACATAGTAGATTCCCTTATTTCTAAGTGCAAATAAGTTTTTAGGATTTTGTTTGAGGCTGTAATTGATATCTTCTAATCCTTCATCCAGATTTTCTTTGTAAAGCTTATACAAACCCCTGTTATTGTAATAATAGGCCTGTCTTGGATTAATTTGGATGGCTTTTTCTACCCAGTCCAATGCTTCTTGATAGTTTTCTTTTTCAAATGCTATCATGGAACGCAAGTTGAAAATGTTTGCTTCTGAAGGGTTCAAGGTTTCAGCTTTTTCTAAAATCTCCGTAGCCTCATCATACATTTTAGCATAAAACAAAATTGTAGCTTTATTGACCAGGAGATCTGGATTGGAAGGCTCAAGTACGAGTCCCCTTTCAAAAGCTGATAATGCCTCATCATGATTTTTGAACTGATCCAGTACAAGTCCATGAAGGAAATGACCTTGCCAATTGAGAGGAAATTCCTCAGTTAGTTTCTCTGCATCTCCTAAGGATTTATAAAATTCTCCATTATCCAGATAAGATAAGCCCCTTTGGAACAAGGTCAGGCTGTCATTGGGAGATTTGTTGATGATATGGGTGTAGTCATTGATGGCATCATCCAACCTAAAGAGTCGCTGATATACAATTCCACGATTATACCGGGCATCTTTGTAATCAGGGTCAATCTTGAGCGCTTCTGTGTAGAATTCTAAGGCGGACTTGGTGTCATTTTCTTTCAGTTTTTCATTTCCCTTAAGTAGAAATCTTCCTTTTTTATCCCCATCATTATCGCAGGATGAAAGGAGTAATAAGCTCATAAGTAATAATACTATTGAAAGTATGGGTGACTTCATGTTTTCTTTTTGTCTTTGTCTCTTTCTTCTTCTCCAAACAACAACGCAAAGGCCTTTGTTGATTCATCCAAAGTGAAAATTTCTCTTAATAATGCTAAGGTAGGAATTATGACAATCATACCAGCTATCCCCCATATGGCAGAACCCACCATCAATCCCAAGAAAGTGATAAATGCATTTAGATTGACGTTACTTCCGACAATTTTCGGAGTCAGAAAATTACTTTCAATAATCTGTATGATCTGGAAAGAAATAACTACTCCAAAGGGATACCAAAGACTGTCTTTTGTCAGAAAAGCAAAAATCGTTGGTAAAATAGCCCCTAAGAATGGTCCAAGGAATGGGATAATATTTAAAATTCCGGCAAAAACCCCGAAAAACACAGCATGTTTGATACCTAATCCAAATAAGACGGCTGTGTTTACCACAGCTAAAATGGCCATTACTTTAAATACACCTATAATATATTTTTGAACCACTTTTTTTAATTCACGAATCTCAGCTTTGACATTTTCGGGGTCATGTCTGTGGAAAATCATGGCCACAAATTGAGTAAGGTGTGACCTAAACAAAAGGAAAAAGAAAATGAATACGGTTAAAAGTAGAAAAGAGGTCAAAGAACCCAATGTGCTAAAAATGACATCAGCTACACTGCCTGAATTGGTTTCCAATAATTCGATGATGGATTCATTGTCTATTCCATTCTTTAGACCGGTTTCAATACTGAATTTATCTGAAATATAGCCATCGATATCTTCCAAATATGTATTGAGCTTGTCTCCAACATTGTCTAAATCCCTTGTAAAGCTTGCTACCTGAAGGCCGATAAAAGTCAAGATACCTAGAATACTTATTAGACCGGTCAGCAATGCAATAATGGAACTTAAAGTTCTGGGAAACTTTTTACTTTCCAACCAATCACTGATAGGAGTCAACAAGGCAGAGATGTATCCTGCCAGCAATAATGGAATCAGCAGGTTTCGACCTATAATCATGATGAATACTATAGCAATGATGAGTAAGAGTATTGCCAGGATTTTCAAATATTTGGGTAAACGTATGTCTTGCTGTTCCATGTCGTTAAAAGTTAGCCGATTATGAGAAAATTGATTTAAATTATGATCATTCAAGTTATAGGATAGAATTTTAAATAATCTGTTTTCAAAAAACTTTCTATTAAATAAATTCTATTTTTGAACCTTAAAGAAGAATTGTGGAAAAGGAAAAAGCGCATTGGATTAGACTTGCATTTATCATCAGTTTAGTATTACTGGTTGTTAAATTTTACTCTTATTACATTACCAATTCTACGGCTATATTGACAGATGCCTTAGAGAGTATAGTCAATGTAGTTGCTGCTGCTTTTGCTTCATTCAGCATTTACCTCAGTTCAAGGCCAAGAGATGATAACCATCCATACGGGCATGGAAAGATAGAGTTTTTCAGTGCAGGTGTGGAAGGTACATTAATCATCCTTGCTGGATTATTTATCATTTATCAGGCCATTTATAATTTCTTCTTTCCAAATGACCTGGAAAATCTCTTCGAAGGAATACTCTTGGTTACTTTTTCAGGTCTTGTGAATGGTATTTTTGGAATGATTTTACAGAAAAAAGGCAAGCAACTTAACAGTTTGACTTTAGAAGCAAGTGGGAAGCATTTACTCACCGATACCATGACAAGCTTACTTTTGGTTTTGGGAGTAGGAGTGATTTATATGACCGATTATGAATTCCTTGATTCTATTATCGCTATTTTCTTCTCGTTCTACATTATTTTTTCAGGATATGGATTGGTTAGAAGGTCTGTGGCAGGTTTGATGGATGAAGCAGATCCAGTTGCTGTAACCTCTACAGTACAATTGATCAACGAAAACAGAAGGGCCAATTGGATAGATATTCACAATATGCGTGTCCAACAGTATGGTGGAGACAGGCATATTGACCTTCACCTTACTTTACCTTATTACCTCAATTTGCAGGAAGCACACGACGAAGTGGAGAAACTTGAATCCGTGCTTGAAGACAACTGGCCTGGAGTAATGGAAGTCTTCGTTCACTCTGATCCTTGTATCCCGGAAAAGTGCTGCCATTATTGTCAAATCAGTAATTGTGGGGTTAGAAAATACCCGGTCAACAAGAAGATTGAATGGACTGCGATAAATATGTCCAAGAATCAAAAACATTACCATGAGTTGATTGAGTAAATTCTTCTTTGGGAAGCTGTCGAATAGCAAAATATTAAGTGGATAAATTGAATTCAAACAGAATAGTTTGTATATTCATCAAAAAAACAGCTATGAACGAGGACAAAAAATTCCGGCTTTTACTGGCAGTATCGTCAGTGGTTTGGTTGATCCTTGTTGGGTTCCTCATTGTGATCTGACATGGATCCCAAGAGAGTGCACATGTTGTTAATAACAGCTAATGCTTTTCAAATGGATTAAGGATTTAAAAAGGGATATGTAAAAACATATCCTTTTTTCTTTTATCGGCAATGGTTATTATAATTCTACTTTTATTTAAAATAAGCAAAGCTTATTTTTAGGAGCATATTTTATACAAACTATTCGCCAATCACTTTATGAAAAAATCATTTCTTTTCTTCCTAGCTTTTGGAATGTGCTTCCTAAGCTATGCGCAAGAACCCAATCATGAGTCCTTCATTGTCCGTCAATTGGATTCAAATACCGAAAGGTATAACAAGATAGCACGTGAAATATGGGAGAATCCCGAACTTGGTTATTTGGAGTTTACCTCATCCCAAATTTTAATAGATGAATTGAAATCTGCTGGATTTGAGGTGGAGACCGGAGTAGCTGGCTTGCCTACTTCATTTGTCGCTACTTACGATAGAGGAGGTCCTGTAATCGGATTTTTGGCAGAGTACGATGCTTTACCTGGCCTTTCTCAGGATGCCGTTCCTTTTAGGATGGAATTGGTAGAAGGAGGGAATGGTCATGGTTGTGGTCATAACCTTTTTGGAACTGCTGTGGTCGCTTCAGGTGCAGCATTGAAGGAATGGATTGATGAAAACAACATAAAGGCAACAATCAAAATATTTGGTACTCCTGCCGAAGAAGGAGGAGCTGGAAAAGCCTTTATGGTTAGAGAAGGTCTCTTTGAAGGTGTAGATGCTGTGATCAACTGGCATCCATCTGATAGAAATGCCGCCAATGCATCTACCTGTACTGCAGTAATGCAAGGGTATTTCAAATTCAGAGGTCAATCAGCGCATGCCGCTGGCTCTCCAGAACGTGGAAGGTCTGCCTTAGATGGTGTGGAGGCAATGAACATGATGGTCAATATGATGAGGGAGCATGTGGATCAAGAAAGCCGTATCCATTATGTGATTACCAATGGAGGTTTGGCAGCCAATGTAGTGCCGGATTATGCTGTAGTAGAGTACATGGTGAGGCACCCTGATGTCAAAGAAGTGAAGGATATCTGGCAGAGGGTAATCAAAGCTTCCGAAGGCGCCGCTATGGGAACAGGCACAGCTGTAGAAGTGGAATTGGTTTCTGGTATTTATGGTCTCCTTCCCAACGAAACCCTCGCCAAGACCATGCACAAAAACCTTTCTGCCGTTGGTGGTGTAGAGTATGATGATGAAGAAATTGAGTTTGCCAAGAAAATTCAGGAAACGCTCAACATGTCAAAAGTTCCCTCGCTTACAGTTGCAAAAGAGGTTCAGCCTTATAAATTGACGCATTTCCCAGCTTCTACTGACGTGGGTGATGTCAGCTATGTAACGCCCACTGTTGGCTTAGGAACCGCTACATGGGTACCTGGTACAGCTGCACATTCTTGGCAAGCTACTGCAGCAGACGGCATGAGTATAGGATACAAGGGGATGATGGTAGCTGCCAAAACAATGGCGCTTACAGGAAAGGACCTAATCCTCAATCCATTGTTGATCAAAGAAGCTAAAAAAGAGTTTGATGAGAGGTTAGATGGTTATGTTTATGAGCCTTTGATAGGAGATATTGCACCGCCTTTGGATTTCAGAAAAGCTCAGAATAAAGTGAAATAATAAGGTGTTTCATTATTGCTTGAGAACATTAAATTAAAGACCCATTTTGAATATCAATTAGGTACTATTTGACTTTAATTGATATTTATCACAGAATCGCATCAAATAGAGAAGTTACCATAACCCTCAATTTAGCGTCAAAACATTATGTTTAAATTCAAAAAAGCCTCTGAAATTCATCAGAGGCTTTTTTGAATTTATATCAGTCCTGCCCTTTTGAGCAAGGCTTCGGGTTGAGGTTCCCTCCCTCTGAATCTTTTGTACAGTATGGTAGGGTCTTCTGTGCCTCCTGCCGAAAGTATATGCTCTTTGAAAGAAGTGGCAGTATCTGTATCGAAAACCCCTTTTTCCAAAAACAACTCAAAAGCATCTGCATCCAAAACCTCTGCCCATTTATAGCTGTAATATCCTGCAGCATAGCCACCCTGGAAGATATGTGAAAAGGATGTACTCATCATTGTCCCTTCTACATCAGGAAGTAGCTTGGTTCTTTCCATTATTTTATTTTCGAAAGCCGGAATATCTTTGATTTTTTCAGGGTTTGTTCCATGGAAAGCCATATCCAATAAACCCAAACTGATCTGACGGACTGTTTGATATCCTTGTTGGAAATTTGATGCTTTCTTAAGTTTTATTACCAAATCCTCTGGAATTTTTTCGCCTGTTTCATAATGCTTCGCAAACAAATCGAGACACTCCTTTTCATAGCACCAATTTTCGAAAATCTGAGACGGAAGTTCTACGAAATCCCAATAAACGCTCGTACCTGTCAATGACTCATAAGTGCCTTTGGCCAGCATCCCATGTAGGGCATGTCCAAATTCATGGAAAAGTGTAGTTACCTCGTTGAAAGTAAGGAGGGAAGGTTTGGTTTTTGTAGGCTTGGTGAAGTTACAGACTATAGAGACATGGGGCCTGACTTCAATGCCGTTTTTTATCTTTTGCCCCCGATAGCTTGTCATCCAGGCGCCGTTTCTTTTTCCAGCTCTAGGAAAAAAGTCTGCATAGAACACCGCAACATGTTTGTCAGAACTATCCAAAACTTCATAAGTGATTACCTCAGGATGGTATTTTGGTATTTGCTTGTTTTCTACGAATTTGATTCCAAAGAGCTTTTCGGCAGATTGAAAAACCCCATCTATTACTTTTTCCAGTTGAAAGTATGGGCGTAACAACTCGTCATCAACGGCAAATTTCTTTTTCTTAAGTTTTTCTGAATAATAGCCGAAATCCCACCTTTCAAGCTTCTCCAAACCGTCCAATTCATTTGCAAAAGCTGTCAGTTCTTGGATATCTTCTATAGCCTTTGGTTTTGCTTTGTCCAGTAATTCTTCTAAGAAGCCCATTACCTTTTGAGAACTTTTTGCCATGCGCTCTTCCAATACAAAATCAGCATGGGTATCATAACCTAAAAGGTTGGCCCTTTCATTTTTGAGTCGCAGCATTTCATGGATGTTGTTTTTATTATCCAATTCATCGCCCTTGCAGGATTTCGTGTTGTAGGCTATGAAAAGCTCTTTACGTAATTCTCTATCCTTGGCATAGGTCATAAATGGGATATAGCTTGGGAAAGCGAGGGTGAAAACCCATTTTCCATTTTTGCCTTTTTCATCGGCTGTCTGTGCTGCAGCTTCTTTTATGGCGTCCGGTAGCCCTTCAAGTTTGGCTTCATCCTCTATTACCAATTCATATTTATTTGTCTCAGCAAGGACATTCTCTCCAAATTTCAAACTCAGTTTCGACAGATTTCTGTCTATTTCCCTTAGTTTGGTTTTTTGGTCATCATTTAGGTTGGCTCCATTTCTGACAAAAGCCTTGTAAGTTTTATCTAAAAGTGTCTTTTGTTCAGCATTCAAGTCAAGGTTTTCCCTTTGTGCATATACTTGCCCAATCAAGGAAAAAAGTTGCTCGTCCAAAAGAACATCATTGCTATGAGCTGTTAAAAGTGGGGAGATTTCCTGAGCGAGTTTTTGGATTTCTTCATTGGTTTCGGCACTGTTGAGGTTGAAGAAAACAGAACTTACCACGTTTAATCTTTCGCCTGCGTTATCCAATGCGACGATGGTGTTTTCAAAGGTTGGGATTGCTGCTTTTTTGATCTCATTAATATCCTTTCTCGCTAGATCGATGCATTCTTGGATAGCTGGTAAGAAATGCTCGTTCTTGATTTTGTCAAAAGGTGGGGTATCAAAAGGGCTTGAAAATATTTCTAATAAAGGATTCATTTATGTTGATTTTTGTGAATTTTTTGAATCGTAAGCTTACAAATTTAAGGATCTTATTTTCTATAAGTTGGTCGGTGGCATTAAGATTGGATTTAATTGAATAGTAATGAATTCTAAAATTTAACCAAAAAATAACAACGATATGGAAAATCCAGATGCAACCATTTTATTATCAGCCTCATCAGTGGTTGGTACCAATGTCAAAAACCTTAGAGATGAAGACGTAGGGGAGATCAAAGAAGTTATGTTATACACTGACACAGGCGAAGTGGCTTATGCTGTACTTTCGGTGAACAGTGGATTCTTAAACCTTGGAAGCAAATATTTTGCAGTCCCATGGGAAGCACTGTCATTTGTAAGGGCACAAAGCTCGGGTGAAGAAGTCATCACCTTGGACGTAGACAAGGAAAAACTGGAAAATTCACCTGGATTTGACCAGAAGGAATGGCCTGTAGCACCACAATCGGGTGTAATTGCTGCTGCTTTTAAATACTACGGTGTACCTACCAGAAGTCAAAGAAGGTCATTGTAAAAAGTAAAAAGCCTCTCTTTTTAATGGGAGGCTTTTTTTTTGAACTTTGCTTTATCCTCGATAAACTAAAATATAAAACAACAACCAAAGTAAAAACAATAAAAAGTAGCTGCACACCACTACTATTGATGATTCCCTGATAGATCTATAACTCAAAGTGTGAAAACCCAATACAAGTACTGCCACATAGAGTAACTCAAAGAAATTTATAGCTTGAAGGGGGTAAAGGTATTTCGCCGAAATTTCACTTGCATCAAATAGTTGAAGTAGAGATAAAGGGTAGTAGTTTTTGATTTCGATATAAGAAGTGCTTTCTGCCGGATTGATAAATACAAGCATCCGGATTATTTCAGGAAAAAGAAAAACCAACTCAGCCACCATCACAAATTGCCAGAGTGCCTTGAAAGAAACTTTGTGTCCAAAGGCAAAGGCACCCGTCCATATCACAAATGCTGTGAGGGTAAACTTCCACAACAGCGAAAATGGTGTCCATAGGTAATTGAGTGTATTGAAAATATGCATGTAAGAAAAAGCCCCGTCAGCTTCCAATTCTTCATACCCTGGAATTGATTTTATGATAATATCGTTTGTAATGATTCTAATGGTCAAAAATAAAATAACCAAAATCAAAAAAAACACACGTTTATCGAAATCTAAAGATGATTCTATTCGTTGAGAAATTGGGCTGTGCGTTTTTGGCATAATTCTAAATAAATATTACCAAATCTAAATGATTGTTTGGAATTGACTATAGTTTTGCCTCAAAATTGAAATATGTATGTTGAAAACCCAATTCTTCATTGTCTTATTCCTGGTATGTTCCAGCTTTCTTACAGAAGCCCAAGAGCCACCTTTAGATGATTTTGTAAATGATAACTCCCCTTATCTCTTGTTGGATAAAGGGCTTCAGTTTAGGATTACCGAAAATGTCAATTCGCTTTATAACTTTGACTTTGAGAATGCAGAACGTGGGTTTAGGGTCATGCAATACCAATATCCGGAGCATCCGCTGCCTTATTTTCTGAATGGACTGAGTACTTGGTGGAAGATTGCCCCTGACATTGAAAATAAAAGGTACGATACCCGATTTTTGAATCAGATGGATATTGTGATCGATAAGGCAAAGAAAATACTTGATGAAGATCCTGAAAACAAAGAAGCAGCATTCTTCTTAGCTGGAGCATATGGTTTTCAGGGCCGCTTACTGAGTGAGCGTAAGAGTTGGACCAAAGCCACTTTTGCAGGGAAAAACGCATTGAAATACCTCAATTTGAGTAGGGGAGAGGATGAGTTGAACCCGGAGCTACTTTTAGGTGATGCACTTTTCAACTATTTTTCAGTTTGGATCCCTGAAAATTACCCCTTGTTGAAACCTGTAGTAGCTCTTTTTCCGAAGGGAGATAAGAATCTTGGGCTTCAACAGCTAGAGGATGTTGCTCAGAATGCATTTTATGCCAGGGTAGAGGCCCAATACTTCCTCTTTAGGTTGTATGGAGCAGAAGAAAAGCAGCCATATAAAGCTCTAGCGATCACTGAATACCTTCACAATAAATACCCCAATAACCCTTACTTCCACAGGTCATATGCCAGACAGTTATATACTGTAGGTAGGGTGATGGAAGCCAAAGAAGTATCAGAAGTTATATTAAATAGGATAGATGAAAATTGGACTGGGTATGAATCCAACAGTGGAAGGTATGCGGCTTTTTACATAGCTCAATTTAATGAAAGGATCAATAATAAAGGCGAAGCCAAGAAGTATTATTTAAAAACCTTGTCATATGGAGAAGAGTCCGAAAGTCAGGAAAGCGGTTATTATTTGTATTCGCTGATTGCGCTTGGGAAAATGGCAAATGAGGCCAAAGACAAGAAAATGGCGAAGACATATTTCAATCAAGTGAAGAAATATGCCAAAAGAAAACACCCCGCTCACAAGGAAGCCAGAGAATACATCAAAAAGAATAAACTTTAATGGAGATATTCCGTACTTGGTCATATAAACACAGGAGATAATTTGAAAATTTCTCAATACTTGGAAATTTTGCCCTGTTACTAGCACAAAAATCAAGCATTCAAATAACAATATTTCGAAAACTCGCTCGTTTTTTGTTGAGAATTGTTTTAAAACAATTTTAAAAAATATTAACTTTGCACAACATAAAATTTTGTAAATAATATAATCATGGATAATAGCATAAGAGTGAAATTCGATAAAATAGACCGAAAGATTCTTGAAATCTTACAAGCGAACGCCAAAATCACCAACGCCCAGCTATCCAAAGATATTGGACTTTCTCCAGCGCCTACATTGGAAAGGGTTAAGAAATTAGAGCAATCAGGAATTATTAAAAGCTACCATGCAAAGCTTGATCCAGAGAGAATCGGCCTTGGTGTAAGTACTTTTGTGTTGGTCAGCTTAATCGGACACAACAAAGGAAACATCGACGCTTTTATGAGAGAAATCAATCAGATTCCTGAGGTTATCGAATGTCACCACATTACAGGAACTGGGGATTTTATTTTGAAAATCATCGCTAAAGATATTACCGCCTATCAGAAACTCATGTTGGAAAAAGTTTCAGAAATCAAAGAAGTTGACTCTATGCAGTCTATGGTAATTCTTTCTACTTTTAAGGACAGTAAAGTACTTCCTATACCAGCATAAGCAAAAAAAATCGATACTTGGGGTGGCTGATAAGTCACCCTTTTTTTATGTCTAAGAATATGCAAAACCCTTGGAAAACCAAATCGACTAAAGAAATTTATCAAAATCCCTGGATCAAAGTGGAAGAACACCAAGTAGTGATTCCTTCTGGGAAAGATGGCATTTACGGCAAAGTCTCTTTCAAAAACAAAGCTTTGGGAATAATCCCTGTCGATGAGGAAGGTAATACATGGCTGGTGGGTCAGTTTCGCTACACATTGAATGAGTACTCCTGGGAAATACCAATGGGTGGAGGTCTTTTGGAAAAGGATATCTTGGATTCGGCAAAAAGAGAACTAAAAGAAGAAACCGGTATTACTGCAAGAAAATGGACAAACATCATGAGAATCCATACGTCCAATTCGGTGACTGATGAAGAAGGTTTTGTGTTTTTGGCGGAGAACCTGACCATGGGGGAAACTGAATTTGAAGAAACGGAAGACCTTCAGGTGGTGAAATTGTCCTTGAAAGAGGCCATTCAACAGGTGATGGATGGAAAAATAACTGATGCAATATCTATTGCGGGGCTATTGAAAGTAGCACGGTTGAAAAATCTCTGATAGCTTGCGTAGGAAACCTACAGAGAATGAATAACCTATTTTTGGACAAAACATGAATCAATTATGTTTTACCTATTGTTTTGATACCTAGGCACTCTGTTCAGCCTGCGGAGAGTTGTCGCGGTATCTATCACTAAAGAGTACCTATTTATGCAGAATTCGGTATAAATTTGTGCTCAATTATTTACAGGTATTCCAGCCTGTATCATATTAAAGGGTAAATGATGCTCAATTTCAAAGAAAATTTTTCCAAAACTTTTTACTTGGCTTATCCAGTCATGTTGAGTCAGCTAGGACAGGTATTGGTGGGTGTTGCCGATAGTATGATGGTGGGAAGACTTGGAGCCGAACCTTTGGCTGCAGCCTCCTTGGCCAATAGTATTTTCTTCGTCGTCCTGATGTTTGGGATAGGTGTATCTATGGCCATTACACCATTGGTGGCGATGGCAGACGGAAATGGAAGGCCTAAAAGAATTTCTAGAATTTTCAACCATGGCTTTGTAATTAACCTGCTTACAGGGGTGATGCTTTTTTTGATCATTGTTCTTTTTTCACCAATGCTCAATTTTCTGAATCAACCTGAAGAAGTAGTGGTATTGGCCATTCCCTACTTGGCTATCATTACCTTATCTCTGTTGCCATTTATGTTTTTTCAGACATTCAAACAGTTTGCAGAAGGATTGTCTCAAACCAAACAAGCCATGTACATCACCTTGGTATGCAATGGGTTAAATGTTTTTCTGAACTGGGTCTTGATATACGGTAACTTAGGTTTTCCTGCTATGGGACTAAATGGCGCTGGCTGGGCCACTTTAATCTCAAGGGTACTCATGGGTATAGCCATTGCATACTATGTATGGAAATCCAAACGATACAAACCATTTGAACTCAATTTTGGATTTAAGAATTTAAGTTTTCCAATGCTTTCAAAATTATTGAGGATTGGAGTGCCTACAGGTTTTCAGTTTATTTTTGAAGTAGGAGCATTTAGCACAGCTGCAATCATGATGGGTTGGATAGGGGTCAATGCGCTTGCTGCACATCAGATAGCCATCAATCTGGCATCCGTAAGTTATATGATGGCTTCTGGCTTGTCTGCGGCAGCTATGGTCAGGGTAGGAAATCAATTGGGTAAAAAAGATATCATCAGTTTGAGGGAGGTAGGTTTTACAATATTTGCGATGGTGACCATGTTTATGAGTGTTACAGCAATATTTTTTATCGCTTTCAGAGAATTCCTCCCATCCTTGTACATAGATGATGTAGAAGTGATCAAAATGAGCGCTACATTACTTATCATCGCCGGTTTGTTCCAACTCTCTGATGGCATTCAGGTGGTTGGATTAGGGGCTTTGCGGGGGATGTCAGATGTGAAAGTACCGACAATAGTTACGTTGATCGCCTATTGGGTGATTGGCCTGCCTTTGGGATATGTATTTGCCTTTTATATGGGTATGGAAGAAGTAGGCATTTGGATTGGGCTTTTGGTGGGACTTACAGTGACAGGCATCCTTTTACTATATAGATTTCATTCTCTAAGCAACAAATTACTGAAAGTCCAAGAAAGTAACTTCCGTCCTGTAACTTGACTTTTTAATTCTGGTATTCTTTCCTATTTTCCGAATAATTTATGGAAAAAGACAAAGCAAAACCGGTAAGTTTTTCACAGACTACCATTACAGAATTAATGATACCATCATATGCCAATTTCGGTGGTAAAATTCATGGAGGAATATTATTGTCTCTCATGGATAAAGTGGCATTTGCTACAGCGAGTAAACATAGTGGTGCTTACTGTGTCACCGTGTCGGTGGATACAGTGGATTTTTTACAGCCGGTAGCCGTTGGTGAATTGGTTTCACTCAAAGGTTCAGTCAATTATGTAGGGAATAGCTCAATGGTAATCGGGATCAAGGTGATAGCAGAAAATGTCAAATCCGGTACTGTCAAGCATACGAATACTTGCTATTTTACGATGGTGGCGAAGGGAGACGATGACAAACCTACTCAAGTTCCCAAACTGATTCTGGAAAGTAAAACAGATGTCAGGAGGTTTGTGGAGGCGATTTTTAGAAAGAAGCTTAAAAAAGACCATAAGGAAAAAATGGAAGCCATGAAAAAAAGTTGGGATAAGGATGAAATGTCAAGGCTCCTAGAAAATGAAAGATGCATCATCGAATCATAAACTATACTATACATGAAAAAAATCACGCTATTTACTTTATGTTTAATTTGTCTTTCAGGACTTGCTTTTGCGCAAAAGCATGACGTCTTGACCCAGAGACAACAAGCTACTGTGGTCGATCAGTGGCTGAATGAAAGAATAGAAAATATTCTTCCGGAATTGATGGATAGGGCAGATATTGACATGTGGGTGGTAATCTCCAGAGAGTATAACGAAGACCCCGTCATCAGAACATTTCTACCAGGTACATGGCACGCTGCCAGGAGAAGGACAATGTTAGTGATGTACAAGGCTCCGAATTCTACAGAAGTAGAGACCTTGGCAGTGGCACGATATGATGTAGGAAAAGCATTTAAAAAAGCATGGGAACCAGAAACTCAGCCAGACCAATGGAAGGCCTTGATTGACCTAATTGTAGAGCGAAACCCTTCCAAAATAGGTTTGAATATTTCAGACAATTATGGACACGCTGATGGGCTAAATGTTACTGAATATAATTCTTTTATGAAATACCTTCCAGATGGTTTTCATGACAGGGTTAGTTCTGCAGAAAAGTTAGCGGTTGGATGGTTAGAGACAAGAACTCCATCCGAAATGGCAACTTACCGTCATATCCAATCCTTGGCAAACAGCATCATTCAGGAAGGACTTTCTGAAGCCGTAATCACACCTGGAGTGACTACTACAGAAGATGTGCAGTGGTGGTACAGGGAAAGAATCAAGGAATTGAAATTGGATACTTGGTTTCACCCAACTGTAGATATCCAAAGACCTGATGCAAGCTCCAAAGAGCATTTGAGGTCTTTTGCAGTAAATGCCGATAGCCAAGTGATCATGCCGGGAGATATGTTACACATAGATTTCGGAATCACATACCTGCGCCTCAATACAGATACCCAACAACTGGCCTATGTGTTGAAACCAGGAGAAAATGAGGTTCCTAAATATCTTGTAGATGCTTTTAAGGTAGGGAATAGACTTCAGGATATCCTTACATCCCAATTTAAGACAGGCCGCACTGGAAATGAAATTCTTAGAGAAACAAGAAGGATCATGGAAAGTGAAGGGATCAATGGTAGTATTTATTCACATCCTTTGGGTACTCATGGACATGCTTCAGGTCCTACAATAGGAATGTGGGACAACCAAGGCGATACACCAGGTGCAGGAGACTATCCATTGTATCCAAATACTGCCTATGCCATAGAACTCAACGCTGTAGTGTTTGTACAGGAGTGGAATAAAGATGTTAGAATTATGTTAGAAGAGGGAGCTTTCTATGATGGCGAAAAAGTGATTTATTTCAACGGTAGACAGAGTGAAATAATGCCAATTCCTCGTAAACAATTTTATCTGAAAAACTAAAAAGTATAGACGGATTATATCAGTTAAAATGATATCCGATAGAGGATAATCAAATCAGTTTATAAAGGCATCCAAATCGGATGCCTCTTTTTTTGTATCCTCTTTAATTTGTTGGGAAATACCACTGATAATTAAGTAGTGGCCTGATGCAAATGACAGTATGATGAGGACATGGATTAAAGTATTTGTCAGCTCCAAATCCAAGCCAGCCAAGATATCGCTGATATAAAAAAGCACAAGTCCACAAAACACAGTATAGTAACTTTTCCTTGATACATAAAACCTCCTGTCGAGCGCCAAAACCATACTTATGCATGCGATAATTCCATAAATAACCCCTAACAGGAAAAACTCCTCCATTTCAGGCGCTACCAAAAATATAAGAAAACCAATAACTAGAACTGAGAGGAACTCGGGCCATCTCTTTGCCAAAGGGATAGAAATACGCTTTTTATTGTATTGAAATGAAGTGTAAAACATATAGGCATACCCAGCCTGAGCCACAAGGAAACTACTCAGACTAAGCATTTTGAAGAAATCTTCGTCTTGTATCACAATCAGGACGTCTCCTAAAAAAGAAAAGAATGTGGATACCAAAAGAATAGGTACAAGTTTATGACTTGATTTTTGGTAATACCTGAATATCAAAACCATCATTGAGGGTAGTATGAATAGCTTGGAAACCAAGAAGATTTGATATTGCCCTAACAGGAGAAGTATGATACTTATCAATACAAACAAAAAATATGATTTTACTGTATTTTCCTTTAAGCTTAGCATGTGGGTGAATAATCAGGTGTTTAAAATTAATCTTAAAAATTTTAAAGTAAAACCCTGATTTTCAGTAAAAATTAAGGTGAAATTTCTTTAATAAAAATTCTGTTAAATTTTATCTCTTAAACTGAAAGCATCAATTGAATTGTAAATATTCCAATAGGGAATGGTATAGTCAATTTAAAAAAAACTTACAATTTATATCGTTCCACAAAAAATGCTGTTTTCCTATTTCCATCAACATCATTGATCCTTCCTTTTCCAAATACCAATAAAGAACCTTCATGATCAAAGATCAGCTTAATACTGCTGGGTTCTATGTTTTTTTGATCATGATAAAATGGGATAGCTTTATTCAAATAGAGCTTTACTCCATCTTCAAAAGACGAGGCTAGTATATCTCGGCCATCAAAATAACTGTATTTCACCTTATTGTTTGTTTGAAAAAATGATCCTGATGGAATCGGTAAAAACTGCATATCTGAGCTCAGGGGAATCCTGAAATGATTGGTGACCTGATGGCTTTCATCCACATGTATCAGGTGTGCTGCGTATGACAGGTATTCACTACTTAGTCTAAATGGCTTGGTGCCCTCTTTATACCCACCGGGTATTTGAGGAAGTTCTCTCGTGAATCGGTTGCTGGGGAAATACTTGTTTTGCCGCGTAAAACTGTTGATGAATTTGCGTTGGTAGTCGGACTCTTCTTTAAGTTGAGCGCTAAATTGCTCGTAATGTTGCCAGACACCATTCACCGTCGGTTGCAAAGCCCACAGTTGTAGCGTTTCATTCAGTACTGGTACCCGACCGATTTTTAGCCGGCGATCCATTCTTTTCTTTCTGCTAAGAGGGCTTGGGTTGTTCTCTCCTTCAAAAAATCCCGGTAATTCATTAAGATAGGTCCGCCATAGTGTGAATTCTTCAAATTCATTGAAAAGGGCATTTACCAAGCCAGAACTGTGGTTATTGTTGCGTGGACCAAAGACCCCGGCGTAAAATCTTTCGCCTTTGAAGTCCAATACTGAAGCATACCTGAAATTGGTTCTTTTGTCTTGTAGCAAATCATAGCTACCCTTTTCTATTATTTCACCCTTTTCCGACACTGTAAGCATGTGGAGAATATCCTTTTGCCAGTAATCTTTTTTACTCACTAAAACAGTCAGGCTTTTGTCTTCCGCCCATTTATTTACTGATAAAAATTTATATGAGTTGTCGAAAAGAATTTTTCTATCGAGAATTTCTGGTTTGAGATGGTCTACTGTCTGTAGCATGAGCCCTGCGGCATTTCGACCAAGAATAAGACTGCTGTTTTCGAATGAATGAAAGTCTTCAATCTCGGAAAGATCAGCACTTATGAATGGAACCATACTCAGTTGACCCGAAGCCGCATCAATAGTTACTATAGTAAGCTCGTTGATGGTTGATTGTATGACTTTTAGTGGATAGTGGGTCAATAAAACCAGCTTATCCCCTGATACATCCACCCATTGAAAGTCCTGATTGTCCGGAAGTGTGAAAGTATTTTGGATCTCAGGGCTTAGGTCATTTTTAAGCACAAAATACTCCGCGTCTCTATTGTTGCCCAGGGTCTTTTTTCTAACGCTTCTAATTCCTACAATGTGTGATTTCACTAAGTGTAGACTAAAATTTTCACCATAGCGATCCACTTCTATTTCAAACCGGGTGTCAAATTCTTGACATTGGACGAAATGAGAGAAAGAAAAAAATGCAAGAAGGATTAGAATCTTTTTCAAACTTACTTTTTAAGCAATTTAAAAGGATTTTTTAGATTTTTTGAAACATGGAGTGTATTCCTTATTAATTTTTATCCGCTGGGACCAAGTATTTTTGTTGCTTTGGAAGTGTGAAAAGGTACAAAAATGCTAAAATTGATGTCACCGCAGAAATAGTGAATACCAAAGGGAAGTTTTCAGATTTGTTTGCAAAAACATAACCAGAAACCAAAGCGCCTATTCCAATCCCGGCCTCTAAAGCAATATACATGGTTGCCAAAGCCCTTCCTCTGAATGCGTCCAATGATAGGTCTATGGTCCAGGCTGAGATGGTAGGAGAATTCATACCTACAGAAGCACCAAATATCACCCCGCCAAAAAGTAACATGCCTTTGGTCTGCGCAAATGCTATGATCAGCATGGCAATGGCCATGGATAAGGTAGCAGCTTTCATGACTGGAATTCGCCCATACCTGTCTGAAGTTTTTCCTGCGATAATCCTGATCCCCAATGATGATAGGGTAAATACTGCGAAAAAGAGGCCTTTATTTTTGATACCTAGGTATTCGGAGTAATCTGGGATGATGGTAAGTACTGTCCCAAATGAAAATACGGTCAACAGCAACACCAATGAAGGAACCAATACTCTTTTTTCAATGATTTCGTGACGATTTAATTTAAAAAGACGGATACTCATCTTTTCTGTATCGGTGACAGTTTCTTTTAACCTGATGATAACCAAAATTGAGAGAATTGAAAACCCAGCCGAGGTATAGAACAATGGCTGTATTCCCCAAATACTGGCGATATACCCTCCTAAGGCAGGCCCTGCGGCCATTCCCAAGGATCCAAAAAGAGATTGAATACCCATAGCTTCGCCCCTTCTGTTGAAGGGAACTATATCTGCCACATAAGCGGATGTCCCTGTAGGAGTAAAGCCTGTGGAGAACCCATGCACGAATCTCAGAAAAAGAAATCCTGCGACAGAAGTTATGATTGGATACATCAAGCTTACCAAAAAACAAATCGCTGCACCTACCACCATGACAGGGATTCTTCCAATCTTGTCCGCTAGCTTTCCGCTAAAAGGCCTCGATAAACCTGCGGTCAATGTAAAAAGTGAAATGATCAAACCCTTATAATCTTCCCCTCCCAAAGAGGTTAGATATGCAGGTAATTCGGGGATGATCATATTAAAGCTGGCAAAAAACAAGAAGGAGCTCAGGCAGAGCACAAAGAAATTCAAATTGAAAAAAGGAGGCAATAGTTTCATCAAAGGTGTAATCAGGGCATGAAAATAAATAAAGCTAAAAAAAATATTTCCAGAGCTTTTGCCCTGGAAATATGAAAATTTAATCTTTGTTTGCTTCTTCTTCGCTTTGGGCTAAAAGGTAAGCCTTGATAAATTCATCCAATCCACCATCCAAGACACTTTGCGCATCTGAAGTTTCATGACCAGTTCTAGCATCTTTTACCAATTTGTAAGGATGAAGTACATAGTTTCTGATCTGTGAACCGAAGTCAATTCTCATTTTACCGGATTCGATTTTTGCCCTTTCGGCATTTCTCTTCTCCATTTCCATTTGGTAAAGCCTGGACTTCAACATCTGCATGGCCTTTTCTCTGTTCGCAAGCTGTGACCTTTCGATTTGACAGACTACTACTATACCGGTAGGTTTGTGGGTAAGCTGTACCTTGGTTTCCACCTTGTTTACATTTTGACCTCCTGCGCCTCCTGATCTTGAAGTATGCAGTTCCACATCTGATGGATTGATATCAATTTCTATAGTATCATCTACTACTGGATAAGCATAGACAGATGCAAAAGAAGTATGCCTTCTGCCATTACTGTCAAAAGGAGAGATTCTTACAAGACGATGTACGCCTGTTTCGGATTTCAAGAATCCATAAGCAAGTGGTCCTTCGAATTCCAGAGTTACAGATTTGATTCCGGCAACTTCACCTTCCTGCAAATCCACCTCACGCACTTTGAATCCGTTTTTTTCACCCCACATGATGTACATCCTCATCAAGATAGATGCCCAATCATTGCTTTCAGTTCCGCCAGCTCCAGGATTGATTTCAAGCAAGGCATTGAGTTGATCCTCTTCTCCGCCAAGCATTTTTTTGAGCTCAAGCTCTTCTACTGCCTCTAAGGTTTTTTTGTATTCTGATTTGATTTCTTCCTCAGAAACCTCATCCATACTGTAGAAATCATACAAGACCTCTAGATCCTGAATGTGTGTTTCTACGGTTTCATAACCACTTGTCCAGCCTTTTCTAAGCTGGATTTGCTTCATGGATTTTTCTGCTTCTTCCGGGTCGTTCCAAAAATCGGGCTGAGCTGACACAGCCTCTAAATCTTCTATTTCAGCTTTCTTCTTGTCGTAGTCAAAGATACCTCCTCAAAGCCGAAACGCGGGCTTTCAAGTCTTTCAACTGGTCTGATGTCATAATTGGTTTATTTTTTTGATTTGCAAAATTCGCTAAAAATATCCTCTTAACCTATTTCTTTTCATTCCTCATAAAGAATAATCAACTGGATTTTGTTCCGTCCTTTATGGCGAAATGTCTTATACCTGACAAAGGACATTGCCAAGCCTGCTCCAAACAGGGCAGCTGGCAAAGGCCAAGAGCTTTGCAATTGGCTGAAGTTTCCTTCCTGAATCAAACTAGATACCGTAAAGCCGGTCAAAAAGACCACACCACCACCCATTCCTAGATTTGAGATGTTTCTCAGGGTCCCGTTTCGTTCATCTTTGGTTAGGATATTTACCGCCAGAATGTCTTCTGGCTTCAGGATATTTTCTTTCAGTACAATGATGTCTTTCTGAATGTCAACAATCACATCTTCAAAGAAAAAATCAAAATCCTTGGTTTTGTATACGAATAGCTCACCCACCCGGTACTTGATCTGGTTTTTTTGTTTAGCTCCCCGCTTTAAAAGAATGAACTTTTCTGAAACCTCCTGAGCCCAAACTTGTGATTGGATTTGGCTCAAAGGGAATACAAAGCAAAGGAGTACGAAAATTCTAAGGTATGCTGATTTCATAAATTTAGAGGAGACGGGTACACAACCGAATCAAACGTAAAAGGCCGTCCATAAAGGAACGGCCTAAAACATTTTAAGTTTTTTATTCAATTAGACTTTTTGTATCCATTCGTGCGTGTCTTCCTCAAGTCCATACTTGATGGCGTCCAACTTTCTCAACACCTGATTGGAAAATGCATTGTCAGTTTTTTCCGGTAAGGTATAATCTTTACCGTTGACATTGATTTTGGCAATGTGCGCTATAGTAGCGGCGGTGCCTGTCCCGAAAGCTTCTTGAAGTCTTCCTTCTTTCAAAGCATCTTCAAGTTCAACTACCTTGAGAAATCGCTCCTCCACTTTCATTCCGCTTTCTCTTGCCAAGGTAAGGACGGAATCTCTGGTAATGCCCTTGAGTATAGTGCCTGTATTCACAGGAGCAGTGATAAGTGTGTTGTTGATGACAAACATGACGTTCATGGTGCCACTTTCCTCTATGTGCTGATGGTTCTTGCCATCTGTCCAGAGCAACTGGTCGAATCCTTGCTTTTGTGCCAATAATGCAGGGTATAGGGAGCCTGCATAATTGCCGGCCGCTTTTGCAAAGCCAGTTCCACCTTCTATCGCACGTGTATATTTGGTCTCTACTTTGACACTTACAGGCTTAGAGTAGTAATTGCCCACAGGGCAAGTGAAAATCATGAATTTATACTTTTCTGAAGGCCTTACGCCCAAGTAGTCATCTGTGGCGAAAATAAATGGCCTGATATAAAGTGAAGCTCCGGCTTTAGCTGGTACCCAATCCCTATCTAAGTCAAGTAACTGGAAAAGTCCTTCCATAAATACTTCTTCAGGAACCTCTGGAATACACATTCTTTCTGCAGATTCATTCAGCCTTTTTTGATTGGCATCGGGTCTGAACAAAAGGATTTCCCCTTCCACATTTTTATATGCTTTCATACCTTCAAAAATGGATTGCCCATAGTGAAGGGTGGCGTTGGCTGGATTGAGGTGCAAGGGTGCGTATGGTTCAATCCTTAAATCAGTCCATTCTCCATTAACATAGTCAGCGACAAACATGTGGTCACTGATTGATTTACCAAAAACCAAATCGTCAAAATCAGTCTCAGGTAGCCTAGACTTCTCGGTTTTCTTGATATCTATTTGCAAAGTTGTTTTCATAAGCGTTTAAATTCTGGGCTTCCAAGTGACTTCCTCTACTCCAAGTTCTTGGGCAATTAATCTTCCCAACACAAAAAGATAGTCTGAAAGTCGGTTCAAATATTTAACAATGGTTTCATCGACTACTTCTATTTCCATCAAATCAATGACGCAGCGTTCGGTTCTTCTACAGATAGTCCTGGCGATATGGCAATATGAAACTACAGGATGTCCTCCTGGTAGAATGAAATGCTTGAGTTGTGGCAATTGCGATTCCATTTCATCGATTTCTTTTTCAAGCAATACCAAATCCTCTTCATGAAGGTCTGGACGCTTCACGTTTTCCTTGCCAGGTTCTGTGGCTAAGGTAGCTCCGATGGTGAAAAGTCTGTCCTGAACTTCTTTCAAGAGACTTTCCCTCTTTTGGTTGATCTCCTGATCGCGAAGTAAGCCAATAAAGCTGTTGAGCTCATCCACAGTGCCGTAAGCATCTATCCTGAGGTCAGCTTTAGACACTCTTTTACCTCCCAAAAGTGAGGTTTTGCCGGTATCGCCCGTTTTTGTATAAATTTTCATAATGGATTTTTTCCTGATGGGAAAGAAAATAAGAAGTAATACAGGCGCAAAAATAACAATCTATTTGCAAAAACTGTAATCGGACTCTATTCTGTTACGACAGCCACTTTTCCTCTCGTAGGACTTGGATTGATGGTGTCTGTTTCTACCAATCCATCTCTTAGCCTTACTATTCTGTGGGCATAATGAGCGATGTCATCCTCATGTGTGACCATGATGATGGTGTTTCCTTTTTGGTGAAGTTCATGGAAAAGCTCCATAATGTCATAAGAAGTCTTTGTGTCCAAGTTACCTGTAGGTTCATCAGCAAGGATAATACTTGGGTTATTCACCAAAGCACGGGCTATGGCCACACGCTGACGCTGACCACCGGACAATTCGTTGGGTTTGTGGTGAACCCGATCTCCAAGACCTACACTGTCCAGTGTTTTAAAGGCCATTTCTTCTCTTTCGCTTTTGCCAAATCCAGCATAGATTAGCGGGAGGGCTACATTTTCGAGACAACTTGCTCTTGGTAGAAGATTAAAGGTCTGGAAAACAAATCCAATTTCTTTATTCCTGATTTCTGCAAGCTCATTCTCAGTCATGTCACTGACATCCTTGTTGTTCAATATATAGGTGCCTGCAGTGGGAGTGTCCAAACATCCAATGATATTCATCAAAGTTGATTTCCCTGAACCGGAGGGCCCCATAAAGGCTACATACTCACCTTTATTGATCTGAATGGAGACAGATTTAAGTGCTCGCACTTCTTCACTGCCCATCACATAGGTCTTTTGAATATCTTTGGTTTCTATGATTTTTTTCATGTGTATATAGTTGTTTTTTTAGCAGGCTATGGAATCTTCGCATGGCATCCCACTATGTGTCGTTTTCGTCATGCCTGTCTGCTTCAGGCAGGCTCGATTTCATGATTCAATATTTTAAAACAAGTTAATGTAAAAGTAACTAAAGATAAAAGGATTTGAACTATTTACGACAGAAGGTTTTATAAGTTCTCCATCTGAAGTTTTTCTATTTGGTCGGTACTCAGCCATTCTTGCATATTCTGCAAGGCATTGCTTGCATAATTATCCAAGCCCATTTTTCTACTCTGTTTGACAAAATGAATCCAGATTTTTGGGTCTTTGTTGAACTGAATAGCTTCTTGTAGTATTTCATATTTCAACATATCATCTTCTGTCTCTTGATATTTTTTCCAAATCAAGGGGCCCAGATAAGCATTTCTTGTGAGTCCTGACTCGGGTTTGATATTTTCAGCTATTCTCGAAGAAATATTGCCATCACGATGGATGAAGTCATACCAACTTTTTAAGTCTTCAGTATCAAATATTCCGGCCAAAGCACTACCTAATGCAGGAAGTATTTGTTCAAATGTATTTTTATCAAACCAATGGAGTTTATGGCTCAAGATGGCATTGGCATATTGAGCTTTGAGTTTCGGGTCTTGTATTTGATCAAAATCCACTAAAATATCTGATGGTAAAGCTCCATGAAACCTGCCGACCATTTCAAAAAATGCAGTAAGTTCATTTTCGACCAATTTGCCATCTTCTCCCCACCTCATCCAATCCGGAAAAGACATTTCGAAATTGTTTTGAAACCCTACCGCTTCTATTGGTTTTCCACCATAATATAAAATCGCCAAGTGATACGGCTGAAGGTTCTCAAAGCCTTTTTCTACGGCTACCAGTATGTCTATTGCAGCTTTCTCCAAGTCCCATTGACCAGCTAATATCTGCGCAGCCATGGAATGGTAATAGCCTGCTGAGTTTGGGTAGGCCATGGCCATTCCATTTAGGTTTTTCAGGCTTTCATTGAGCATACCTTCCTGAAAAGTCCTCAACAAACGTGTTTCTTTGAAATTCCTTTCCTCGAAACTCATCTCCTGAGTGGCTATCAAGGTGTCTAACAAGGCAAGATCTTTTTCAATCGGGCTTTTTACCTGATTGCTCCATTTGTTTCTGAGAATGGCTGTCTTCAGGTGAAAATTGTCAGGCAGCTCCGACACATTCAAGTCAAAGGGAGCAAAATCCCCTCTTTTGTTTGCGTAAACCAAGTAATTGAGGCGGTAAATATCTTCCGAGGAACTTGCTTCGATTTCTTCGTAGAATAGTCCATGCTTGACCTCAAGTCCGAGTGCGTTTGCTTCTGCTACAGGATGCTTGCCCGAGATGGACTGCATGGTAGAAATCGCATCTACAGGTCTGTTTAGCTTAGAATAGAGTAGCGCCAGGTTATTTTTGAGTATAGGATTGTCTTCATATACTTCGAGTGCTTTTTCAAGGTAGAAAACAGCCTCAAAAACTTTATCTCTTTGGTGCAGCTTCGAACTCAGAAGAATGGTATTAGGAATTGTGGGCATTGCGTCAAATGCCTCATAGAGATTTTCTAAAGCCAGATCCGGTTCTCCCAGTTGAAACCTTAAATGCGCAGCTGCATTCTTGGCTTTTTGATTTCTTCGAAATTGATCCCAGCTGTTTTCATACATGATGGCAGCTTCCAAGGGTTTGCCCGTTTGGTAATAATAATCCGCATTGATATTGGTACTGGCAGAGGAAAGCTGTATGGCAATAATGGCATCGGCAAAAACCACCAAAATCACCAAACCCATGATGGAGCCTATTTTCATATGGAAATAGGCGAAAAACTGGGGCTTAAAGAGTATTTTTTCTACATCAGTACCAGAGTTGAGCACTTGAGAAAAATTGGACATCAAATAGATAAAAAACAAAAGTGTCAATGCTACCTGCCCATAAAGGAAGAAATGGTTGAAAAATTCATATAGCGCCTGATTTTCTGAAAAACCTGCTTTGCCCCAAGTCCACAAAGTGATAGCGAAGGAAACCAGGTAAAGACTCAATGCCAATTCGGGATTTCCATAGCTGTTGTCTGTTTGTGATAGTTTCAGTTTTAGCACAAAATACCCCAAAATTCCTGATACAAGCATCAGTAGAATCGGAGGCAGGGTAGGGAAGGGGAGGTTGACTTCTCCCATGATATCGAGAAGGGTAAACAGTACAAGTAGAAAATAAAGGATAAACACAATCAGCATGTGCCAGGTGATTTTCAAGGAGGTACCTTTATTGAGTTTGATCAAAAAAACTGTGGTGCCTGCGATAAAGGCATTTCCTATGTGCAGTAAAAAGATTGCAGCTATGATGGCTGCAGGAATACTGGCGTTTTCACTCAGCCAAAGAACAGGCTGCTCGATATCTGAAATAGAAATCAGGATTGTTAAGGTGGTGGTACCACTGAGAAAAATCAGTCCAAAACGCCTAAGCCATGACCAATGGGAAGCGTAAAATGAGATGAACACTACGGGTAAAATTGTTCCTAGGATCAGCCCGATCAATGCATAATTGCTTGAAAGCCCGCCGATATTCAGGCCATTGATGCCACTGAAAGTCCATACAAAAATCAAAAGAGCGGTCGCTCCAATGAAATACATTTTTTTCAAATCAGAGACTATTGCAAGAATCAAATTGAACAATACCCACATCGCAACACCATATATCAGTGTCACAATAGGGAAAGCTGAGGGTGCAAAGGATTCGAAATTTTGGAAAATCAAAAAATTATCCAACCCCAAAGGAATTAGTTCATAGCCTAATTGAATCAAATCGAGCGGTACTTCTGTCGCTTCAGTAAAAATCCCGGGTACCACCGGCATGATACCTTTATTCCAGATGAAAAAGGCAAATAAGGTGAAAAGGCCTCCGATAGTTGACAGAACTATTGGGAGGCCTTTGAATAATATTTTATCCATTTATGGAAAGATTATTTTCGTGATTTTTATTCAAGAACTTTTGGTACCCTGAAGTAATCGGAGTCTTTTTGTGGCGCATTGGATAGGGCTCTGTCGTGAGAAAGGTGCTCTCCCTCTTCGTCTTCCCTAAGTACATTGACTTCAGATGACATGGTTGTCAAAGGCTCAATTCCTTCGGTATCCACTTCATTGAGCTGCTCTACCCAATCCAAAATCTGGGTCATGTCATTTTTGATTTTTTCTGCACCAGCTTCATCAAACTCCAAACGAGCCAAGTGAGCTATTTTCTTGACAGTATTTAAGTCTACTTTCATGTGTTAATAATTGTTTTTTAGCGGTCACCCCGATTAGTCGGGGCAGGCTATGGAATGCCTTAAATAATCATCACAAAATGTGTGAACGAGTTCTCATGGGCATTTCATATTGTCTTACGCTTTTGTTATGCTTTTATTGCTTGTGAATTGTCTTTTAACAATTGTTTTTGAATTATGTCGAAACACTGTTGCCTGAGCTCAGGAACTTGCCTCGAATTCATCCCTTCTGTGGGTATCGGCGGATGGATCACGATTTTGCCTCTTTTAAAATTTAACAGTAACCTCCCGTCGTCCGGTAAAATTAAATGATTATATGATAAGGTGACAGGAATCAGTGGGATTTGTTTGTCTATGGCAAGATTGAATGCTCCGTCCTTGAACTTACTCATGAAAGGTGGGCTGTCAGCGGTGATTCCTCCTTCCGGATAAATCACGATGCTGGATCCTTTACTGATATGTTTTTTTGCCCTTATCAATACTTCGCCCCGGCTTTTGAGGCTGGACCTGTCCACAGCGATATGTAACCTACTGAAGTAATACCCAAAAAGAGGCACTTTTCGAATGGAGCTTTTCCCTATATACACCACGTCTCCAGGTAAAAAACCACTCATCGCAATGTCCAAATAGGAAAAGTGATTTGCTGCAAATACATAAGACTGCCCTTTTTGAATATGCTCTTTCCCTTCTATTTTGATTGGGAGAAAAATCAGAGTGAAATAAGCTTTAGCCCAGAATTGATTTACTTTTCTTCCATAAGTTTCCCAATTTGGTATCCATATACAGATAAGGAATACAGGAAAAAGTATCAAGAAGGTCACCAAAAACATCAGCCCTGCATAGATGGTGTAAAATCTTCGCAAAACTATCATTCCTTATTGATCATATGGTTGGCTACTTTGATAAAATAAGACATCATGGATTCCCTGATGTTTGTATCCATTTCAACTTTGTCCATGGCTGCAAACATACAGTTAAGCCAAAGGTTGCGCATATTGCCATCTATAGCCCACTGGAAATGCCTCCTTCTCAGCATGGGGTGACCTCTTTTTTCCAAATAGGTATGTGGACCTCCAAATACATGTATCAAAAAGAGAAAAAGCCTCTCTTCTGCTTCTGTAAGATCTTCATCAGGATACAGTTTCCTTAAGTCCGGCGTATCCCTGACCTGAATATAAAACTCCCTGACAAGGGCCTTGATTTTCTCTTCTCCTAAGGATTCAAAAATGCTCTCTCCTGAATTCATGCGACGAATGTAGGAAATGATTGTTTTTTATGGAAATATTTTTGCTTTACCAAACATTCCAGTCTTATCATTTCAAATTGAGGAATACTCATTCAGACTGAATTTTTATTCACTCAGTCTTATCATTCAGCTTTATTTTTGGTAAATTTAACAACACCAAGTGTTTGATTTCCAATTTATTGTTCCGATTTAGACTTGAATTCTTATGGAAAAGTATTTTGATTCCCACCTTCACATCACAATGAAGAGCCAGTTTTCACTGCAAGATGAACCTACCAATCCTTGGAAGACCATTACTTTCGCTGATATTTCAGAAGGTCTAAGTTTTCTTCAGAAATGCCTTGGAAAAGCAATGTTTGAAAAGACTTTTGTGTCCCAATCTTCACCGGATCAGCTGCTCAATGACAATTACCAAATTATCATGGCCGCACTTTTTTATCCCGACAAAGGATTACTGAAGGCCATAGAACAAAAGACAGTTTTTATGAACCTCCTTAAAAGCAAACAAAATACGGGGTTTGGGAGGATACTGAGCTTCAAAAGGTTTGTTGAACTCATCAAGGAGGAAAATCCTATCAATGTGGTAAGAAATGACCTCAAACTCCTTGAAATAGAGGACCCCAAAGGCAGGACTTATAAACTTTTGGATAAAAAAACTGACTTTGATCCACAGGCGAAGGGCGTTTTAAATTTGGTTTTCACTGTAGAAGGACTACACTGCCTGGCCTCGAATCTTAAAGACGGTGAACTGGCAAATAACGCAGATGAGACCATCAAGAATTTAGATGAACTTTTGGATGAATATCCAATCAAAATCATTTCCATTAATATCACCCATATCGATAATAGCAATCAGGTTTTTTGCAATCAGGCATACGCTATGGACGGAATGCGGGCAAGTGGGTTTAGGGAAGTAGAACTTCGCCCTACGGGTAATGGATTGACTTCAGAGGGTAAAAAAATCATCAAAGCTCTTGATAAAAGAGGTATTCTCACTGACACCAAGCACATGAGTGTGGTAGCAAGAAAAGAATTCTATGAGTTCCGTAGAAGAGAAGGGATTAACTCACCGATCGTCTGTTCCCATGGAGGTTTGACAGGGATTTGGTTTGACCAGTCTGATGAAAAATTCACGGATTATATCCTCGAAACACGAAAAATTGGAGAGCATCAAAGACTCCGATTAGGTAAACCCATCAAATACAAACTAGGTAAAGTATACGATCAGATAGGCTTCAATGCCAGTACCATCAACTTGTTTAACGAAGATGTAAAAGAGATTTTTGACTCCAATGGACTTTTGGGCATTTCCCTTGATCAGAGGGTCTTAGGTTATTCTGGAGTCTATAAGACAGGCACAGGCCACGTGACCAATAATGTTCTGACTGGTTCGGCTGGCATCTGGTCCGATATCAACTGGGTGACTGATACAGAGTTCGTCTCCCTTGCTGAATTTGAGGATAGGGGGTTTCGCAGTGGTAGGCCATATGGCTTTGCTTGGAGAGATTGTGTGGATGCAGATGCCTTGGACAAACTCATCAACAAAAACGTCAACAATGTCAGGGAAATGCACTTTTTGCATTTCGCCTTTCATATCCTGCACTGTATGGTCTTGGGAAGGCAATGGGACAGTAGAAATGGGGTGGAGAAAATGCTTGGACAAGTACTCTGTATAGGATCTGATTTTGATGGAATGATAGAAAGTATTTCGACATCAAGAGACGCTTCTGAAATACACCTTCTCAGAAGAAAATTCATCCAGGATTTCCCCAAGATATTAAAGGAAAACAAAGTGGAATTACCTCAAGGGATGAGTATTGAGCGTGCTGCGGATCGCTTGTTTTTTGAAAACGGAAGGGATTTCGTGCTGGGGAGGTTGTAAAACAGTACAATCATCCCTTTTTTACCTTCAGAGAAGTACCTTCCGTACTGATTACCTTGATTTTTTCCCCTCTATCTATAAATTCTCCTCGGGAATAGGCGTCATAAATCTCATCTTCAATTTCGATCTTTCCACTTGGCATCAGCCGTGTATGGGCTATACCCTCTTTTCCCAATAAATTATCTCCATAGGAAGTGGAAGTATAACCTTCGTCTCTCCTGTGGGTGGAGGCAAGTGAAACGCTGCTAAAGGCACTCCATTGATTGACTTTAGGCGCAAAGAAAAAGATCAAACCTATGGCTGTGACTGCAGCCAAAATCACAGTCAAAAGGGCTGCGAAAAGGTCGCCTGATGGCACAAAAGTAAAATCAAAGGCGTCATTGGGTACCATCCCTAAGGTGAGTCCTGTCAGGATTCCGATGATGCCTAATATACCGAAAACCCCAAAGCCTGGCAGCACAAATACTTCAACGAGAAGCAAAATGCATCCAACAATAAAGACTGCGATTTCCCAATTTTGGGCCAATCCGATCAGGTAATATGGGATAAAATAAAGGACAATTGCTATTATAGATGCCGCTAAGGGAAACCCAACTCCAGGTGTCTGTATTTCAAAATAGATACCCGCGAAGATGATTAAAATCAGAAAACCACTGACCGCAGGATTCAAGAAAAAGGCTATAATATTCTCGGCGTTGGAAGTTTTATAGGCGATCAATTCATAATCTTCTATCCCTTGCTTCTCGATCACTTCTTCTATTGTGTTTGCTTGCCCCTCAGAAAAACCGTTGGCAATTGCTTCAGAAACAGAAAATGTGATTACGGTACCTTTAGGACTTACTCCTTCTACTTCAAGGTTTTCATCCACCATGGCTTCGGCAATTTTCGGGTTTCTTCCTTTTGCTTCAGCCGTACTTCGCATCATAGACCGCATATATGATTGGTACTTATCCGGAGCGGCATCTCCTCCGCCTCCCATCACCACTGTAGCGGCACCGATGCTGGCACCAGGTGCCATATAGATACTGTCACATGCTATGGAAATCAATGCCCCTGCGGATGCCGCATCCTTGTTTATCCAGACATGAATCGGTTTTTTTTCTTCCAAAATCATCGTTCTGATGTCGTCGGCATCATTTACTGCACCTCCATAGGTATCCATTTCGATGATGATCAAGTCAGCCTTTTTTTCCTTGGCATCTTCCAAGGCCAAGCGGACTTTTCTGTTCATTCGTGGATCTATGTTATCATCAATTTTAAAAGTATAGACTTTTTTTGGACCACTTTCCAAGCTGTCGGCCTCTTGGGCCAAAAGTGAAAATGGAAGAAGAAAACAGGAAAAAATCAGGGTTATCAGAACTTGCTTCATTGAATTTTTATTTGATAATTGAAATATACTAATAATCGTGGATATCCAAATTTTGGAAACTACCGTTAGACAGGTATAAAAGGAACCAATCCCTGCAATGCTTGTTCATTTCCTTGCAATTGATAAAATTAATCTGAAATTTGTGCATAATTAATACCCATTTAAAGTTTATGAAGAAATTATTGGTTTTCAGTTTTGCGGTACTTTCATTTTACCAAGTAAATGCCATGGAACTTATCCCCATGGATTCAGTAGGTATCGAAAAGATCGGTGACAAAACTTTTATAATCCACGAAGTCGCGCAAGGCGAGACACTTTTTGGTTTGTCAAGAAGATATGAAGTTGCGGTCAACGACCTTTTACAGAATAATACCAGTCTACAAGAAGGCTTGAAACTGGGTCAGAGGATCAAAGTCCCTTACGTAGCCAAAGAAGCGTTGCCAGAAGGGGCAACATTGCACAAAGTGTCTCCTGGAGAGACCCTCTTTTCCATATCCAAAAGGTATAATGCCTCTGTGAGTGAGGTGATGGAATGGAATAAGCTCAAAGGCAATGACCTAAGTGTTGGTCAAGCTTTGGTGATCAAAAATCAAAAAGTGGCAGAGGCCAAACCTGTAGAAACTCCAGTTGCTGCGACTCAGCCTGCCGCTGGCACGAACCCGCCGAGCTCAGCACCTCCCGTTACCAGCCCCGCAAAAGAAACAGCAAGTACAACTCCACCAGCAGTAGAAAAAACCAAAGAAACCGTAAAAGGGGAAGTAAAGAAAGAAGTTCCGGCAGCTCCTTCCACTCCTGCATCTTCAACGGCTTCTCCAAATACAACCAAAGCCCTTCCAGGTGATTGGATCACACATACCGTGGAACAAGGGGAAACCTTGTTTTCCATAGCTAAAAAATACGAGGCAAGGATAGATGACGTGATCTCTTGGAATGCCCTTTCCTCTAATAACCTGGCGACAGGTCAGAAACTCAAAGTGGGCAGAGAGCCTGCAGAAGCCTCAAGTGTACCGGTTGTACCTTCCTCAGTCCCTATTGTGGTCAACAATGAGAAAAAAGAAGGGCAGCTGGTAACTAAAACGGAGGAGGAAGAAGAAGAAAGTACGGCATACAAAAACGTGAAACAGAATGGATTAGCAGAAGTCATCGAAGGTACAGGAAACCACAAAAAGTATCTTGTATTGCATAGAGATGCTCCTGTAGGCACTATCATGAGGGTAAGAAATGAAGAAAATGACCAGACTATCTTTGCAAGGGTAGTGGGTAAACTGCCTGACACGGGAGACAACAACCGTTTGGTTATCAAACTTTCAAAGGCAGCTTATGATCAATTGAGGGCAGTTAATACCCGTTTTCCAGTAGAAATATCTTATTGAAATTGAGGAGAACTTAGTTAAAAGCCTGACCTGAAAGTATTTGGGTCAGGCTTTTTAGTGGGCTGAGAATTACGGGATTTTGTTTATCCCACTTTCAGCATGTACCTTTGTGGCAGTATTTCCTTTCTATGAACAAAATTTCCATCATCTTTCATCATATTTTTCGCTATATCTGGAATGGTTTATTCGTTATTTCCTATCCGGTTTTGGCTACTTTTGGATTGTTGTTTGTTGGTGTGACCTACGTTTTTTCTGCATTATCCAAATTGCTTACAAGGTTAAGACCTGAATCAAATGAGACTGAAGAGGTCTATGACGGCAGTTGGAAGATACTTCCCAATACCAACAACCTAATAGAGGCTAAAGTCCACAAACAGATCATGTTTGGACCAGCTTGCTTCCAATTAAGAAGAAAAGACGGTGTTCCTTCAGTTTTGGAAGACCATATTTTTGGAGGCAAAGTGAAGTTTATAGAAGAGGGTGTGCTGTTGGAAAAATGGCGGACAACTGACTCCAAGGATCTGCCTGATTTCGATATTTGCCTTTACGATCCGGACAGTGATAAGCTGAATGCCTTGACCAATATCAAGTGCTTTGATTGGCACCTGTCAGAAAGAGAAGAAAATGAATTGATGTTCAAATGGTTTGATGGGACTCAAGGGGGTGAAGTAAAAGTTGCACTTTGATGAATTTAAAAGATTTTTTGGATGAGAAGGTGGCGCAATACAATCGCCCTGATTTCATCGAGCTTGACCCAATATCTATTCCCCACAGGTTTACCCGAAAAGAGGACATAGAAGTCACAGCATTTATTGCAGCGACATTGGCCTGGGGACAAAGAAAAACCATCATCAACAAATGTCTACAGCTATTCGATATGATGGACAATGCTCCTTACGAATTTCTGTCCCAGCACCAAGAATCAGATCTCAAACCTTTTCTGGATTTCAAACACCGCACGTTCAACGATATTGATACACTCTATTTTATAGAATTTTTTTCATGGTTCTACCGCAACCACAAGAGCCTTGAGGAGGCATTTACCATAGGCTGGAGCGAGGATAAGGATGTCATGAGCGTATTGTTGTCTAATTTCCATGATTTCTTTTTCCAACTGGAAGATGCACCTGCCCGCACGCGCAAACATGTGGCTACTCCAAAAAGAAAAGCTGCCTGCAAGCGCATCAATATGTTTTTGAGGTGGATGGTGAGGAAGGACAAAAATGGAGTTGATTTTGGGATTTGGGAAAAAATCCAACCTTATCAATTGATCTGTCCATGTGATTTGCATGTGGATAGGGTAGGGAGAAAACTCGGATTGATTACCCGCAAACAAACAGATTGGTTGACTGCCACTGAGCTAACAGACGAATTGAGGAAATTTGATCCAAATGATCCTGTCAAATATGATTTTGCCTTGTTTGGCTTGGGAATAGAGGAGAAATTTTAAGAATATCTTTTTCTCAAAAACTATCGAGTATTTTGGTGAAAAGAAAATCCCTGGCATTTTGCCAGGGATTTTTAATTATAAGTTTGAAAATCAGTTTATTTGATCTCTACCTTTTCGATTTCTTTAAAAATGTCTATCGTGGTAGATGTCGCTTTTTCTTGGAAAGCCTTCCAGTCATTTTGCATAAATGTATTCCAAACATCCAAAGCCTCTTGAGCACTTTCCTTTGCCTGATCCAAGAGACGCTTTTCAGTTTCTCCCGGAGCACCATAAGAGGAAGAAGCGTAAGATCTTGGCGCAAATAGCCTGGTCATAGTTGTAGGGTAAAGGTTTCTGACGATTCCCTGACCTTCTCTCTTAGGTCCGTAGAAAGCTTCTCTGGTCTTGTCAATTTCTTTTTTGATCTCCTTGGCAGCATCGTTTAGCGCTTTGATATCCTCAGCATCAAGGTCTTTTGTATAAGCCATGATTTTGTCAACTGTTTCTTTGGCTTCATCCAGTTGTCTAGTGGCTTTCATGACCTCAGCACCCAATTGTTCTACAGATTTGACAAATGTTTCTCTAGCCTTGAGGTCAGCCAAAGTTGTTTTGACTCTTGGATCTGTGTGAACTTGGATGTTGGTTTCCGCGCGCTCATCTCCATAGTTGAATACTACCTTGTAAGTACCAGGTAAGGCAGGTCCTCCGCTAGGTTCAAAGAATCCTCTAGATCTTTCTCCACCACCTCTTCTCATTGGGGTGTCAGCGGATGATTTCCTGTCTAAGTTCCAGATGACCCTATTGACACCATGTTTCGGTACAGTCTTCAGCGTCCTGATTTGTTCTCCTGATTCATTGAAGATTTCTACGGTCACGGAGTCATATTTTTCTTTTTCGGGGTCGTTGAGGATGAAATGGAGTCTGCCTCCAAAATCTCTGTTTTCACCTGTATATTTCCCGTCAGCGGCGAACCTTTCGCCATGTGGTTGATGGATTTCGGCCTGATATGCTTCGGAGGGGTCAATTGCAGTTAGTTTGGCCGAAGGAGCTTTTCCTTGGTTTTTGGCAAAAGCCCTAAGAGGCCTGATGTCATCCAAGACATAAATGGACCTTCCGAATGTCCCGATAACCAGGTCAGCTTCCCTTTCTTGAATCACCATATCATAAGTAGATACAGCATTTGGATAGCCATGTCTCCATTGGTTCCATGTTTTGGCATTGTCAAAACTTACATAAAGTCCGAATTCAGTTCCTAAAAACACAAGATTTTGTTCTTCAGGATCTTGAACTAACGAAAGTGTATAACCCCAAACTTTGCTGTCATCGGCTATTCTTTCGTAACTGTTTCCGTAGTTTTTAGTCCTATAAGCATATGCTCCAAAATCATTGTTTCTGTAATTATTAGCCACGATCCAAGCTTCTCCTGCATCGTATTTGGATGCCTGAATCTGAGGGATCCAACTTGCGGCTGGCAGTCCGGTAAGTTTTGAAGCAGTGTTGGTCCAGGTTTTTCCTCCATCCCTGGTGACTTGTACATTTCCATCATCTGTACCTACCCAAATCACATCCTTGTCCACAGGGCTAGGAGCAATGGCTATGATAGTTGTGTGGTTTTCAGCTCCAGTGATGTCAAAGGTCAGACCACCTGTCTCTTGTTGTTTTTGTTTTTCAGGATCATTTGTGCTCAAGTCAGGAGAGATAATCTCCCAAGTTTCACCTCTGTCTGTACTTTTATGTAAAAACTGGCTGCCATAGTAAATAGTAGCCGCGTCATGAGGACTTTGAGCGATGGCTGCATTCCAATTGAACCTCAAGAAAGTGTCTTTATCAGGATGCGTAGGTCTGATCGTTCTCTTGTGACCAGTTTCTTTGTCAAATCTAGCAACATTTCCACCTTGGGACATTGCGTAGCCATATCGGCTGTCTTCAGGGTCTGAAATGACATCAAAGCCATCGCCAAACATGATTTCTTGCCAGTAAGTATTCCTTACACCATCTCTTCTCCATACATAAGAAGGTCCTACCCAGCTGCCATTATCCTGAAGACCACCATAAATGTTGTAAGGAACTTCATTGTCTACATTGATGTGATACCATTGACCTACTGGGATGTTTTCAGCAAAATACCAAGTCTTGCCGCCATCCCTTGTGATATTCAGACCGCCATCATTGCCATCGATCATGAAATTAGGATCATTAGGATTGATGTACCAAGCGTGGTGGTCAGGATGCACTCCCGCATAGGTAAGCAATTGCTCGAATGTCCTTCCACCGTCTTCTGTCATGCCCACTCTTGAATACAAAGTGTAAAGCCTGTCTGCATTTTTAGGATCTGCATGTATTTCAAAGTAGTAGAAAGGACGGTCACCGATCTCTGGTTTGTCATTCACCATTTTGAAAGAGTCACCACCGTCATTTGAGACATAAAGGGCATTTTTTGAAGACTCGACCAAAGCATATACCTTGTCGCTGTTGGCTTTGGAAATGGCCAGACCCATTCTTCCAAGCTCACCTTTGGGCAAGCCATTTTTATCATCTAATTTTTTCCAATTTTTACCACCATCTATAGTAACATGTAATCCAGAAGATGGGCCACCTGATTCAAAAAACCAAGGATATCTTCTGTGTTGCCACATATTGACAAATAGCTTATTCGGGTTGTTAGGATCCATGATCATTTCTCCCACACCTGTTTTTTTGTCTATGTAGAGGATTTTTTCCCATGTTTGGCCTCCATCAGTAGTTTTGTACACGCCTCTTTCTTCTTGCTCTCCCCAAGGAGATCCGATTGCGCCTACATAAACAGTATTGGGGTCATCAGGATGGATAATGATCCTGTGCACAGCCCGGGTTTTCTCCAAGCCCATCATTTCCCATGTTTTTCCAGCATCTAATGAGCGGTAAACACCATAACCCATGTTCAGTGAGTTCCTTGGGTTTCCTTCACCAGTTCCCAGCCAAATGATATTTGGGTTTTTTTGGTAAATAGAAATCGCACCGATAGAATGTACTTTTTCTTCATCGAATATAGGCGTCCAGCTTATTCCTCCGGAAGTAGATTTCCAAAGGCCGCCTGATG
The DNA here is from genome assembly GCF_003003005.1 of Mongoliibacter ruber. Taxonomy (GTDB): domain Bacteria; phylum Bacteroidota; class Bacteroidia; order Cytophagales; family Cyclobacteriaceae; genus Mongoliibacter; species Mongoliibacter ruber. Next base: position 145,083 of record NZ_PVTR01000004.1, on the reverse strand, counting down.
CTGATCCAGCATAGATGATGTTGGGATTCTCGTCCACAGCATCAATGGCTGTGATTCTACCGCTCATGGCTGCGGGGCCTACAGACCTGGCTTTCATGACTTCAAATTGGGACATGTCTACTTGCTGAGCAAACAGGGGGAAATTATTTCCTCCAATAAACAGCAACAGCAAACATGCAGTCAATAAAAGAGACTTCATTGGGTAAAGTTTTGTTTTCATATGTGTATAATTTGGTTTTTAGTTGTCATCCCGATTAGTCGGGTCAGGCTATGGAATTCCGGCCTACTGCAGGCAGGTCGGAATGATGATTGTCCCGCCATGTGACGAGTACGTCATTTCTGTCTACTTCAGGCAGGCAAGCCTGCCTCAAGCAGGCAAGCCTGGTTTCATGTGTTAATCTTTAGGGTTTGATATTATTTCAAATAATTATATAAATACCAATGAAAATATTTTTTTGATTCCAAAGGGAAAATTCGGTTTTGAGTGGTTTGAAGGCTTAAGAATTATCAGGTATTCCCAATTGATTTTCTTTTGAGGCATTTTGATGACAGGTTTGGGCAGCTTATCTTTTTGATTTATTTTACAAGCAAAAAACAAATAACATATGATAAAGAGATTAGGGTTAAGTGTCTTTTTGATTGCTTTGGTAGGGTTTTTTTCTTTTACCAATGCCCAAAAAGACCGCTGGCAGCAAAAAGTAAAATATGAAATGGACGTCACGATGGATGTGGATGCCAATACTTATCAGGGAAAGCAAAAATTACATTATATCAACAATTCTCCTGATACGCTTTTTAGGGCATTCTATCATTTATACTATAATGCCTTTCAGCCAAATAGCATGATGGACGTAAGGTCCAGAACCATAGCAGATCCGGACAGAAGGGTAGGCGATAGGATTCAAAACTTAAGTCCAGAGGAGATTGGCATATTGAAAGTCAATTCGCTCAAGATGGAAGGTCAGGATGCTAAGTTTGTCCATGAAGAGACGATTTTGGAAGTGGATCTACCAAGACCTATTTTACCGGGAGAAACGGTTGTTTTTGATATGGACTTTGAAGGTCAAGTACCTCTACAGGTTAGAAGAGCAGGACGGGACAATGCAGAAGGAATCCGTTATTCTATGTCGCAGTGGTACCCCAAAATGGCTGCCTATGATGTCAGGGGTTGGCATGCCAATCCATATATTGGAAGAGAGTTTTATGGCAATTTTGGTGAATTTGATGTTAAAATCACCATCGACAAAAATTATACTTTAGGGGGCACTGGTTATTTGCAGAATGCCAATGAAATAGGACACGGATACGAGGATGAAGGTGTTACTGTGCCTTCCCCAAATGGAGAAACCCTCACTTGGCATTTTTATGCACCAGATGTGCATGACTTTATGTGGGCCGCAGATCCTAAGTTTACACATGACAAATACCAAATGGACAATGGGCCAATGGTACATTTACTCTATGTGAAAAATGAAAAAACAGAGGAGAATTGGGGTGAACTTATGGATTACACCGTAAATGCCATCAAGTTTATGAGTGATAACTTTGGCAAATATCCATACGATCAGTTTTCTGTAATCCAAGGTGGAGATGGAGGGATGGAATATCCTATGTCAACTTTAGTCACTGGACATAGAAATCTAAGGAGCTTGGTAGGAGTGACAGTGCATGAATTGATTCACAGCTGGTATTATGGTGTTCTTGGATTCAATGAGTCCTCGGAACCATGGCTGGATGAGGGATTTACCACTTGGGGTACCAATGTGGTCATGGATGCTGTTTTTGACAAAAACGAAAACTTTATCCAAGATGGAAACTACAGGTCTTATTTTAGGTTGGCTTCGGCTGGCTACGAAGAACCATTGACTACACATGGTGACCACTACAACCTCAATTCTGCCTATGGTCCAGGTACCTATTCCAAGGGTGCTGTATTTGTTGAGCAATTGACCTATGTCATGGGTAAGCAGAACTTTGACCGTGCCATGTTGAGGCTGTGGGATGAATACAAATTCAAGCATCCTAATGGCAATGACGTGATCCGAGTGATGGAAAAAATAAGTGGATTGGAGTTGGATTGGTATTATGACTATTTCATTGCATCTACAAAAACCATTGACTATGGGGTGAAAAATGTGGAGGCAGCTGGAGCTAATAGCACCAAAATCGCCCTTGAAAGGATAGGTCTGATGCCAATGCCTTTGGATGTGGTAGTCACCTATCAAGATGGAAGTCAGGAGACGATCTATATGCCTTTGGTAATCATGAGAGGCGAGAAGCCTGAAGAGGAAGGAATGCCAAAGAGGGTGAAAACTCAAAAATGGCCTTGGACGAGTTTATCAACAGATGTAACCATTGATAGACCAATATCAGATATCAAATCTGTGGAAATTGATCCAAGCCAAAGATTGGCTGATATCAATAGAGCAAACAACAAGTTTGAAGTCTCTGTCGAGATGGAAAAAAAGTAAACCTATATAAAGTGTTTTAAGAGCCGTTGGAGAGAAATCTTCAACGGCTTTTTAATTGGAATATAGCATGAATTAGACATTCGAGGACATAAAAAAAGGTAATCATTAGATCACCTTTTTTTATGTTTTTAGAAAAACTGAGATTATCCGGCATTTTTCATATCCTGGACTTCTTTTCTAATGTCTTGTGCCATTGTTTTAAGGTCCTGCATACCTTTTCTAACTCTGGTTCCAGCTGCTTGGTTTCCTTTGTCATAGAATTTTTCAAAGTCATCTTCTAGGCCCATTACAAGACCTTTCAATTCGTCAAATCTGCTCATAATAAAAATTACTTTTAAGGTTGATGATAAGTTTAATTTTTCGTTCAATATAGGTAAAATGTTTAAAAAACAACAGTATAACGCCCTTTTTTGACGGTTTATTCCCCGAAAGAGATGGCCAATTCAGTTGTTTTGTAATATCCACTCGTCAATTTTTCTTTGATAGCTTCGAAGGCTGCAATAGTTTCAGCCACATCTTCCAAGGTATGTACGGCAGTTGGAATCAGCCTTAGGATAATCATTCCTTTGGGGATGACTGGATAGATGACCACCGAACAGAAGATGTTATAATTTTCTCTAAGGTCCTTGCTTAAGGTGGCTGCTTCACCCACGGTGCCGTTAAGTACCACAGGCGTGACAGGAGAATTAGATTTACCCGTACTGAAGCCTTTTTCTTTTAGACCGTTTCTCAAAGCATTGACAATCTTCCAAAGGTTATCTTTCAATTCAGGTTTTGTCCTTAGCAATTCCAGTCTTTTCAGAGCTCCTTCTACAAATATCATAGGAAGGGATTTTGCGAAAATCTGGGAACGCATATTGTATTTTAAGAATCGGATCACGTTTGCGTTTCCTGCAATGAATGCACCTATTGAAGCCATTGATTTGGCGAAGGTTGAGAAATACAAGTCTATCTGATCTTGTACGCCTTGTTCTTCACCAGCACCGGCGCCTGTTTTTCCAAGTGTGCCAAAGCCATGTGCATCATCTACTAAAAGTCTAAAAGTATATTTCTCTTTTAGTTTACAGATTTCAGCCAGTTTTCCTTGATCACCTGTCATTCCGAATACTCCTTCAGTAATGACAAGAACTCCACCTCCAGTTTCTTCAGCAAGTTTTGTGGCTCTTTGAAGTTGTTTTTCACAGTTTTCGATGTCATTATGAGGAAAGACGTATCTTTTTCCCAAATGCATTCTAAGTGCATCGATGATACATGCATGGCACTCGCTGTCATACACGACTACATCTTTTCGGTCAAGCAAAGAATCGATGACAGACATGATACCTTGGTACCCGTAGTTAAGTAGGTAAGCGCTATCTTTTCCTACAAATTCAGCAAGTTCACGCTCCAACTGCTCATGAAGATCAGTTTGACCGGACATCATTCTTGCTCCCATGGGGTAGGCAGCTCCCCACTTGGCAGCAGCGTCAGCATCTGCTTTTCTGACTTCAGGGTGATTGGCAAGTCCCAAGTAATTATTCAGACTCCAGGTCAATACTTCCTTACCCTTAAACTTCATTCGAGGGGCAATTTCCCCTTCGAGTTTGGGGAATGCAAAATATCCTTCAGCGAGTTCTGAATGCTTGCCCAATGGGCCTAAGTTTGTTTCTAATTTCGCGAATAAATCCAAGATTATAGATGTTAAGGTTTTACAAGTTTAAAGAGGGTAAACTTCCCTCTTAAACCCGCCAAAACTAACACTTTTATACCATCCTTGCAAAAATCCCTTTCCATTTCAAAAATTCTTTCTATTACTCGTTTTAATTTGTTTACTTCGTGAGTGAAGCTTTTTAGACAAAAATAAACCCTTTTATGAGTAAGATTAAAAAACTATTGGTTGCCAATAGAGGAGAAATTGCCCTTAGAATCATGAAGACGGCCAAGCAAATGGGGATTACCACTGTGGCCGTTTACAGTGAAGCAGATAGAAATTCCCTGCATGTCAAATTTGCTGACGAGGCTGTCCTGTTGGGGCCACCTCCTTCCAATCAGTCCTACCTTCTTTCTGACAAAATCATAGATGCCTGTAAAAAGCTCCAAGTAGATGCCATACATCCCGGATATGGATTTCTTTCTGAAAATGCAGGCTTTGCCAAAAAAGTAAGTGATGCCGGAATCATCTTCGTCGGCCCTTCGCCCGAAGCAATTGAAGTTATGGGAAGCAAACTTGCTGCTAAAAATGCGGTTTCTAAATATGGTATCCCGATGGTTCCAGGTACGGATGAAGCCATCACTGATATTCCAGCTGCCAAAGTGAAAGCCCTTGAAATCGGCTATCCGATTTTGATAAAGGCAAGCGCCGGTGGAGGTGGAAAAGGTATGCGTATTGTAGCCTCAGAGGAGGAGTTTGAAGAACAAATGCAAAGAGCTATTTCAGAAGCTGAATCTGCTTTTGGCGATGGTGCTGTATTTATTGAAAAGTACATTACTTCCCCTAGACATATTGAGATTCAAGTGATTGGAGATCAGCAAGGAAATGTAGTGTACTTGTTTGAAAGGGAGTGTTCTGTACAGAGAAGGCATCAGAAAGTGATAGAAGAAGCGCCTTCAGCTGTGGTGTCTCCCGAAATGCGAAAAGCAATGGGTGAAGCGGCAGTCAAAGTGGCCAAAGCTTGCGATTATTATGGAGCAGGTACGGTAGAGTTTATTGTTGATGAAAAACTCAATTTCTACTTTTTGGAAATGAATACGCGCTTGCAGGTAGAGCACCCTGTCACTGAAATGATTACCGGTAAAGATCTCGTAAAAGAACAAATTCATGTCGCAGAAGGTCATTCACTTCCTTTCAGCCAAGATGACTTGAGCATCAATGGTCATTCAATAGAAGTAAGGGTGTATGCAGAAGATCCAAGGAATAATTTTTTGCCTGATATTGGTAACCTAAAAACTTATATCAGACCTCAGGGGCCTGGTATTAGGGTAGATGATGGATTCGAACAAGGTATGGATATTCCTATTTACTACGATCCAATGATTTCCAAACTGATCGTACATGATGAGAATAGAGAAAAGGCTATTCAGAAAATGGTTTCTGCAATTGACGATTATCAGATTACAGGAATAGAAACCACATTGAGTTTTTGTCGCTTTGTATTGGAGCATGAAGCCTTCATTTCTGGAGATTTTGATACCAAGTTTGTGGAGAAATATTTCAGCCCCGAGAAACTAGACATCAAATGGACTGAGGAAGAAATGGAGTTGCTCGCAGGCTTGGCTGTAGAAATGTATGAGAGAAGCAAAAACCAGTTGATTCCAATTGGAAATGAAAATGGGGGCAAAAGAACAAACTGGAAAAACAGGTTGATCTGATGGCTGAAATTTTACCAATCAAAGCTTGGCGCTATGACAGTGGCTGGGCTAAAAAGATAGACGAACTTATTTCTCCTCTTTTTGATGTTGTTTCCAAAAAACAGAGAGAGGCACTTTACGCTAACCCTTACAACAGTATCCACTTATCTGTTCCTCTAGGCCCTAATCCAGTAGAGAGTGCCAGAGAAACCTTGGCAGGCTGGAAGGAAGAGGGGGTCATTTCACAGGATCAAATCCCGGGCATTTATGTTTATTACCAATATTTCAAATTCCTAGGACAAGAGGAAGAGTCATGTCGAAAAGGATTTATAGCTCAGATCCGTGCTTACGATTGGGATGAAAAAGTAGTGCTCAGGCATGAAAATACCATTGCAAAAGCCGTAAATGACAGAATTGACTTATTAAGAGCGACTCAAATACAAAGTAGCCCCACGCATGGTTTGTATGAAGACCCTTTGCATGAATTGGAGCCTTACATGGATGAAGCCATTGAGGATCCCATATATGATTTGGAAGATTATCAAGGCGTAAGAGAAGTAATGGCTGTAATTCATGATGCAGGAATTATTGCCAAGTTTCTGCATGTGATGAATTCCAAACATGTGATATTGGCAGATGGGCATCATCGATACCAGGGTGCTATTGCTTACAGGAAGGAGATGATGGAAAAAAATCCTCAACATAACGGGGATGAAGGCTACAATTTTCATCTGATGTACTTTACCAATGCCTTAAGCAAAAACTTGCGAATATTGCCGACACACAGATTGTTTTCGGAAAGTCAATTGAACGAAAAAGAGGTTTTAGAGCGTTTGGAGCCATTTTTTATTGTTAAGAAGCTGAATGATGTAGAAGAAATTTCAGAGCTTATTCTCCAGAAAAAGTGGGCCTTCGGATTGATTTTTAAAGAAAATGCTTATAAAATCAGGTTGATCCCTGAAAAAATTGATGATATGGATTTACCCATTCCCAAATTGGTCAAAGAGGTGGATATGATGGTGCTGCATTATTTCTTTATCGATAAAGTGTTGGGGATTCCAATGGACGAGCAACGTTATTCGGATAAAATTGAATACGAAAGAAACCTTATCCGCTGCCTGGGGAAAGTCGAAAATGGCTCAGCCTCTTTTGCAATAATCACAAAAGATGTTGCCATGACCCAAGTGTTGGATGTATGCAAGAGTGGTTTTACAATGCCTCAGAAATCAACCTATTTTTATCCAAAAGCCTTGTCAGGATTGCTTTTTGCCTCAGTAGCTGAGGAAGATTTCGTGTTTCCATATAAGGCGTATCATTTATGATGAATCTTAAAGGGTATAAATTGATCTTGGCGTCTAAGTCTCCAAGAAGAGCTGAATTGCTCAAAGGGTTGGGGTATGAGTTTGAAATCCGAACCAAGGAAGTGGAGGAGAGTTTCCCTACAAATCTCCCTGTATTGGACGTAGCTGCATATCTTTCTCAAAAAAAGGCGCAGGCTTTCCTTGCTGAACTAGGTGAAAATGAGATCATTCTTACTTCCGACACAGTAGTGTTATTGGAAGAGAAAGTTCTGGGTAAGCCATCAGATTTAGTGGAAGCCAAAGAGATGTTGAGAGATTTGTCTGGAAAGACCCATAAGGTTATCTCAGCGATCACTCTCAAATCCAAGGAAAAAGAGGTCACTCAATCCGATATTGTGACTGTGCATTTTAAAAAGCTTACCGACCAAGAAATTGACTACTATGTGCAACAATTTCAACCACTTGATAAAGCTGGTGCCTACGGTATTCAAGAGTGGGTTGGCTATATCGGTGTAACAGGAATAGAAGGGTCATACTTTACAGTGATGGGCTTGCCGGTACATGTGGTGTATGAGCTTTTGAAAGAATGGTGAACATTTTAAGGAGACTATAAATTTCGACTTTAATCAATCAGTGAGATTACTGGTTTTGAAACTAAAAAAAAAATACCATTTCCCAATATTATTTGGGAAATGGTAAGTAATTGTAAAAAAAAATAGTTGGCAATTGAATTTTTTTGAAATCAAGCCAATTGATTGGCTCTTGGAAGAGAATCTTGAGTTAGATTAAAATCCAAACCCTAGATACAATTGCGCGACTGAATTTCTGGAACGGTTGGTGAGATTTGCTGCCAAACCTTCTCTTCCCACCTCTCTAAGACCGTAATTGTACCTGGCTCCGATCGTTACATTCCTAAGGTCAAAACCAATACCTCCCACTAAACCATAGTCGATTTTGTTGAAATCATCATTGTTAAGGTCAATCGTGTTGGTTGTGGTCAGGTCAGAAGTTCTAAGGTTTTTAACGTTTGCAGAAACAAGGTATGATAGGTAAGGTCCTGCATGGATATTGACTGGTCCCAAGTTGACTGAAAAGGCCAAGGGCAGTTGTATATAGTTGAGGTTATACCTGACCTCACCCTCTCTGATTCCCAATAGACTTCCGACTTCAGTTCCACCATAGGCAACTTTAGACCCAGTATTGCTATACAACAATTCTGGTTGAAATGCCATAAAGCTAGAGATTGGGATTTTGGTGAATATTCCAAAATGCAAACCTACTTTGATGTTCTCATCTTCTACTGTGGGTTGATCCACAAAAAACTGAGAAAAATTGAGTCCTCCTTTGATGCCAATTCTTGGGCCAGGATTATCGCTTTGCGCTGTTACTTGTGGAGAGAAGAAAAACAGTAAGGAAGCTATCCCTAAACCTGTTAAAAGACGATTCGTGATTTTTTTCATGGTTTCAAGTAGTTTAGTTTTTCGATTATTTATCACTTGAAGCCTGATGCTCAAAATGATTTATTCAATATTTAATCACAAAATTAGGTAATAGGACTACGTAATGACTTATATAAGTCAAATAGTATTTTGTATTATTTACATATACTAAATCTTTCTTATGATTTAATCTGATCTTGTCAAGTGAAAAAAAATGCAGCTTGGCTGTTTGAAAAAGGTGGATTATTGATAAAACGTGAGGAATGAATTTTAACTAAAAAAGACAGGGTTGATTGCCCTGCCTTTATTAATTTTTAAAGTGATTTGTGGTACTCAATTTTCATTATTTCCCCTTATTCTGAGGTAGCATTGCTGAAAGATAAATCTGATGCCAATACTTTTTTCAATAGCTTGGGCAAAAGAGATGCTACTACCAGAATACTTCCTATCAAAAGGACATTCAAATAATTGGTAAAGTAAGTGCCTGATGAAAACACACCAACTATCAGAAGGGTGCTGAAAGGCATTGAAACGGCTAAAAGGTTGATGCCCAATTCAAGATCAAAGGTTGGAGTTTTCTTTAGTTTGTCTTGTTCCAACTCAAGCTTCCTTACAGCTGACATATGTGCAAAAGGCCAAAAACTTACTGCACTCTGAGGGAATACTACAGCCAATAAAACTGCAGCTTCGGTAGGTAAAGGAAGCAACATGATCAATAGGCCACTCAGGAGAAATGTCACACCCGCCCTGAATACCAACATGGATGTAATCATTTTCAATTGGTCCCATTTTAGGATTACAGCAATTCCTATAAAAAGGAGAACCAACGGAGTCATCATGTCTTTCATCATCAAAATAGACTCACTCATAAATGTGGGCAAACTTTCAATTCTAAGCCCAAAGGACAGTAGAATTACCGCAATTATGATGACTAAATTGATAGGCTCCTTTACCATGGCCAACAATAGCTGCTTTACTTTTTGAACATTCGATTGCTTATTCATCCCATGATGTTTATAAAACATGGACATTGCTACCAAATAGGCAAATATCAAAACAAATAGCTTGTTTCCGATATCCGAAAGTGCAGCCCAAGCAAGTACATCATCTCCTAAGTAAGCCACTACAAATGGGAAACATGTAAGCCCAGGTGCAAGTGATGGTATCAAGAGTATCATCGTCCGCATTGCGGGAGAATCTGTCTCTGCACCAAACCAAGGCATTAAATATTTGGTAGTGACCATCATCAGAAGGTTAAAACCTATCGCGAGAATAGGTAAAATCAGTAAGTCTGGATTGATGTCAATTTTCAGAAGGGCAACAAAAATCATTGCTGGTAAAGCGATGTCCAATATGATTGACTTGATACCTTTTACCTGATCTTCATTGATTATTTTACCCTTCAAAAATATCCCTAACCCAATTAGTACTATTAATGTAAGTGTTTTTTGGAATGCAATACTCATAACCTAATCTTACGCCGAAACGCTTTTTACAGTGTCTATGAAAAGTTTCATTTCCTCCATCGTTCCCATACTCACGCGACAATAAGGTTGATCATTGATGGTAAAAACCCTGATTCCCACACCTCCGGCATACATTCCTTTCATAAATGTCTCACCGTCCATATTCAGTGGAAAAAGTAAAAAACTTGTGTGAGAAGGAATGAGCTCGTAGCCCAAAGCGGTGATTTCTTCTGTGATATAACTCCTGCATTCTGCGTTTCTGCTTTTACAACTTTCCAGAAAGGCTGTCTCTTGCAGACTTGCAATAGCTCCTTTTAAGGAAGTAACACATAGACCCATTGTACTGCGGACTTTACTGGTGATACTCTTGATGCGCTCTGGTTGTGCTACTATATAACCAATACGCAAACCGGCCATTCCATGAAGTTTGCTGAATGTTCTTGCAACAATTACATCATTGCCTTCCGCAATCAAGCCAACCATAGAATGGTCTTCAGGCTTGTCTAAAAATTCAAGATATGCTTCATCTACAAATACTGGCGTTTGCTTTGATACTTTGGAACAAAAAGCTTTAAGCGCGACCGGATCTGTAATTGTTCCGGTTGGATTATTTGGATTGCATATGTAAACCAGCTTTGTATCCTGATCTACGGCTTTTTCCATTGCTTTTAAATCATGCGCATAGTCACTTGTCAAAAGAACAGGTTTCCAGGTTGCTCCTAGAGATTCGGCGGTTTGTATAATGGACATGTAGGCGGGATCGGCAGAGACAATGTTACCTTTACCTTCCATAAAACGTACAAAAGCAGTTTTCTCCAACAAATCTGATGAGCCAGGGCCTAGCATAATATGCTCAGGAGACACTCCTTCTTTTTCGGAAATCATTTTAATCAGAGTTGCTGCGTCACTATGTCCGTACCTGTTCCCTGCACTTATGGAGGAGCTGACAGCTTCAATCACTTTCGGAGATGGTCCATAAGGGTTTTCATTGGCAGACAATCTTGCCATGATGCGGGTTTCATCTATGCTGAAACTTGGGATAACCTCTTTGATTATAGAGGTTCCTGATTTGTGGGAAGTACTGCGAGGAAGTGCTATAGCTGGAGCTACTGCCATGGTTCCAAGTGTCATCAAACTGGATTTCAACCAGTTTCTTCTATTCATTGAGATACTCATATTTTTTTGTTTTATAGGTAATTATTAAGCTAAACCATTAAATAATAGATACACACCAACCACCATACATGCTACATGATAGGTTTTGATTGACTTGGATTTTGGGTTTTGCTAATCTCAGAATAGGAGGTGATTTCAATTTATTACGTCTCCATAATTAAATAGTATTATGGTTTAAATATGATGTTATAAATTGAAATACACATGTTAATTTACAAAGTATAGTTTAAAAATAAACTATATTTTATGAAATAAATGTTTAAAAATTAAAAATTGGTTAAAATTTAAACCTTGTTATTGTTTTTGATAAAAGTGAAAATTAAGGGTTCAAGGATATTTTAATGCTTACAACAGTTCTGAAAAACTGCTTGAAACGTACTTCTTGGATTTGAATTCAGGTGAATACCCAAAAAAAAATAGCAACGGGGTAAAACCCGTTGCTATAGTGAAATTTAAATTTTTGTGTTCGATTATCAGAATTCAAGAAATGATGTTAAAGGCCTTACTCGTACAAGTGGTTAAACAACATCTTGAAGGTTCCGTGTGATTGTGCCCTATAAGTAATTTCGGGACCATACACATAGAGTTTTCCTTTTCCTACAGGAGCTGAAAATGCAGTGATTCCATCTTCTAGGTAGGATTGTCCCCAAGCCCAACCACTTTTTAAAGGTGTTTTGGTATCAAACCAAGACAAGACTTCAAAGCCTTGCAACTTAGATTCAGGCTTTAATTTAAATACAGGGCTATTGTTGAAAAGCACATCAACGTGTTCGTTTAAGCCCCAATTGGCATTTAGTGAAGTGTCCACACGGGAAACCAATACCGAGCCCGGTACATAATACTTTTCACCTGCCAAAGGCTTTTCGCTGCCATCTCTTTGTATTTCTACTAAAGCATTTTTTATTGGGAGATTTAAGTGGTAGGCCAAATTCGAGGCGCTTCCTACAGCAACTACCTTTCCTCCGTTTTCTAAGAAGGATTTTATTTGAGGGATGGATTTTTCGGGACTTATACTTCCAAGCATATGTCTATAGGCCTCCGGAATATCTTTTTCCTCAGGTGCAGGACCACCCCATCTTGGTTCACCTGATGCTCCCAAAGCTGGAATGCCACCACTGATGAATAGAATAGCGTCGTATTTTTGGTTTAAATTTCCTTCATCTATTTCTTTTGCAAAAACAAGTTGGAAGTCAAAGTTATATTGCTCTAAAATCCATCTTACCCAGCCACTCGGCATTGAACCGCCATAGGTGTCAAACAGGGCAATTCTGGAAGGTTTGATTAACTGGGTGTCAGTAGGTATTGATTTTGCCGCTGTAATGGAAAGTCCATATTTTGCCGCCTTTTCTGAAAGTGAAGGAGCTGCACTTGCTGGAATGAAAAAGGAGCCCAGTGGCATGTTTTCAGTGACACTTTGGATTCTTGTGACACTTATTCCTTCTTTCAATAATTCATTGACAAGAGAGAAAGCATCATTTTCCTTGCTGCTTAAGAAGAAACCCACATTGGACTCAGGGGTCTCTACACTCGGAACAGGTTCCAGTTCACCATAGGTCAAAGTCTCGAATGGCCCTGAGAATTCATCTAAAATCCTATCAAACTGTATTCCCATTTGATAAGCCAGTGTCCAACCCGCAGCATCGTAAGGGCGGATAGGAGGGCCTCCAGGATATTGGAAATCGTTGGGATAGTCCTGCGGTTCAAACATGTCTATCAGGTGCGGGCGGAAAGCCTGATCTGATTTGACTATGTAAGATCCCTTAGGGTAATTTTTACCTCCCACTTCAAATGAATCAGTCGCTTTTTCTATACGAATCCCTGTTTTTACCAAGGCATTGATGAATTTCACCATTGCCCCGGGATCTTGCTGATTTTTGGAAATAATAAATCCTCTCGGATCCCGCTTTTCCTTAGCAAGATATACCTCATCATAAAATTCTGCCGGTATTGCGCCGCCTCTTCTTGCAAAAGGACTGTCGGACATTTTGTATTTGTCCTTGTTGTTTTCGTAGGCGGTTTTGATTTCATCGATTTTACCTGGGAAAGGTGTCCAGTAGTCATCACTTCCTCTTTCGATCGAGCCTTTGCCCATACTGTAGATGTTGTACAATAAGTGGTCACTATTACGGGCTGCATAATCCAACACAGCAAAATTCATAGAAACTGAATAATCTATGGATTGTTGGAAGTGCCAAGACTTCTGTGGAGTGACAGGAAAAGGAGTGTTGCTGTTAGGTAAAAGTCGGTCTGGAACAAGTGGTACTTCCTCAGGATTTGGACCACCTATTATTTCAGTCAATATGCCTATGATGTTATGGTAGTGGGTAGTAGTCCTAAGTCCTCCATTGTACCAAGTAGAAAAAGTAGAGCCGTTCATCCTTGTAAAGCCGGGCTTGTTTTCGGCATTTAGCCTGTTGTACATAGCGGCGCCTACAGCATCTATTCCCGTCACCATCATAGGATCGAAGACATAGTTGAAAGGGTCTCTGTATGGAGGTCCGGCCAAAACAGAACCTGCAGGACCTCTTTGGTGGTGGTTGTACATGACCTGGGGAATCCATTCTACAAACAATTGTCTGCCTAGGTTGACGGATTCTTTCATGTTTTGAATGTAGAAATCCCTGTTGTTGTCATGACCAATGTATTTCTGATACAAAACAGGCAAGTTAGACAGGCTTCTGTTTTCAGGGATTGATTCCCTCATGTACCAGTTACCGATCTTTTCATGCCCGTCTGGATTAGCATGGACAAATAAGATGACGACATTTTCCAGGATCCTTTTGGTTTCTATATCATCTCTGCTCAGTATTTCATAAATGGTTTCTGTAAGTTGGTGTATACCCACTGTTTCCGTAGAATGTAGGCCTCCATCTATCCACACCACTGCCTTTCCTTCTTGAGAAAGTCTCCTGGCTTCACCTTCTGTAAGACCCTCTGCCCTTGCCAGTTTCACAGAGATATCTTTGAATTTATCCAAGTTTGCATGGTTTTCAGGAGATGTGACAATCATCATCCATTGATCTCTATCCTCCTCAGTTTTGCCAATAGATACCAGTTTGGCTTTATCTGAGATTTCAGCTACTTTTTTGAAGTAGGCTTCAGTGTCTGTGTAGTTGCTGACATGGTAATCATCTCCCATTCCAAACCCAAAATGCTCCTTGGGTGTAGGGATTTTCTGTGCGAAAGCGTGGCTTACAGCAAATAGAATCAGTGCAAGAAATGTAATCCCTTGAACTGAATTCTTCATTTTTTTTATGTTTTTCATTTAAAGTGATTTGGGATGTTAATTCAGTAGATTTTATAAATATTAAAAGGATTAGACTGAAGGGATGGAAATAGGTATGTTGATTTCCATCCCGTTTTCAATCTAGATACTGTTATTCTTCTATCTCACTTCCAGTTTCAATAGGGAAATTTGAAAGCTCCAAGGCATTCAGTTTAGATACAATTCCTTCCCATGTTGACTTTAGGTGTTGTAACTGTTCGTATGCATGGTTGCCGGGTTTTTGATCAGCGGAACTCATCATTGACCTCAGGTAAGAAAATTGATTTATAAGCATAGGTTGCATGTAAATACCTTCCTGCATTATAAGTTCAGAGGAGATGGCATTCAGCTGATTGACTTTGTCTTTTTCACCTATCTTCTCTAGTTCCATTTTACTTTTCTTGATGCCGGATAAGGCCATTTTTGCAGCATTTTCCAATTCTATTACTTGCTTGAGGAACTCATTTTGAATAGCGATGTCTTCCAAAGATATATTGGCATTTTCTAATCTAGGATCTATTTTTATTTCAAATTTCTCCTCGGTAACAACTCCGTTATGCGTCATTTTCGCGGTGTAAACTCCTGGAGTTACCAATGGGCCTCTTTGAAAACTTCTTTCTGGATCTTCGTCCCATGGTCCGGGCATTCTCATATCCCAATTGAACCTGTTTAGTCCTTTTTCAACTGTCAAGGGGGTTTTTGAGTCTCTGTAATAAAAACCGGTTGACATATCTACATAGTCAGGTTCTTCTTTTCCCAAGACTATATCACTTGAGAAAGACCTTACTGGATTCATGTTTACATCCAAGATTTCCAGGGTTACTGTATTGTCCACTGAATCTTCCAAAAGGTAATCGAATTGTACAGAAGCTACTGGATAGTTGGGTGCTTCCTCAGCACTTGGACGGTACCTGAATCTGTAAGTGTCTTTTGGCTGAAACAGAGATTTTTTGGAGCCTGAACCTAATTCGGCCAATTGATGAAGTGGTGTGATATTATCCATGATCCAAAAAGACCTGCCCATAGTAGATAAAATCAAGTCCCCTCTAAAAACCTTGATATCCGTAATTGGCACAATAGGCAGGTTTTGCTGAAAGGGTTCCCAGCTTTCGCCATCATTCAATGAAACATAAAGGCCATATTCGGTTCCTGCAAACAAAACCCCTTCTTTGTCCGGATCTTCCCTGACTACACGGGTAGGATTGTCACTTGGAATACCATTGTTGCCATCAGTGAGTAGGGACCAAGTATCGCCATAGTCATTTGTCATGTAAATGTAAGGCTTCCAATCTCCCAGCTGATACCTGAGAATAGCAGCGTAGGCCTTTCCTTTTTTATGGTAGGAAGGACTGATGCAATCTACTCTTCCACCCGCTGGAAGGTTTGCAGGTGATACGTTGGTCCATGATTTTCCACCATCCTTGGTGACATGTATAGGCCCATCATTGGCACCAATCCAGATCACACCTTCTTCCAGGGGGGATTCATTGATTTCATAAATGGCACTATAGTATTCTTCACCTGTGACATCCCTGGTGATTGGTCCACCTGAGATCACTTGCTTGTCAGGTTCAAATGCTGTTAAATCGGGAGAAATAATTTCCCAAGTGAGTCCATCATTGCTTGTTTTGTGCAGGTATTGTGACCCATGGTAGACTACATTGGAATTATGCGGAGACACGAATATTGGTGCAACTCTTTGAAATCTAAAGTTGAGATCTTTTGGATTGTGGCCATAAATATTGCTTGCTCCGACATAGAATTGCATTTCTTGACCAGTCAGCTTATTGTACACTCCGAATCGCCCTTTACAGTTAGAGTAGACGATGTTTGGGTTGCCTGGCTTAGGTACAGCCGGGCCTGTTTCACAACCTCCGATGTCCAGCCAGTATGCCGCAGGGCCTCCGGGGCTTGGGAATGGAGGAAGGCTTGGCAAAGCAATAGTAGTGTTGTCTTGCTGACCGGCATACAACCAATAAGGATACTGGTCATCCACTTCAACTTGGTATAATTCAGCTGTGGCTTGATTGTGCTGGGTAGACCAACTTTTTCCGCCATTTGTTGTGACATTGACGCCACCATCGTTGGCTTGAATAAACAATGACGTGTCTTTGGCACTCATCCACATATCATGGTTGTCGCCATGAGGTGTGCGCATGGTTTTCCAGGTTTTACCTCCATCTTTTGATTTGAAGAAATTGGTTGCCATTGAAAACACTACGTCTGCATCCAAAGGATTGGCTTTGATATTGGTATAGTAAAATGGCCGATCCAAAAGGCCTTTTTGGTTGCTAACTAAGGAAAAACTGTTTCCGTAATCGTCTGACCTGTAAAACCCGGCATCATCACCTGTAGCTTCGATCAATGCATAGAGGCGCTTTGGATCCGCCGCTGATACAGCTAGGTCAATTTTTCCAATAAGTCCCTTGGGCAAGCCTTGATCTATTTTCGACCAAGTATCTCCACCGTCTTCAGATTTATAAATTCCTCCCTGACCATCAGCGCCGCTTATGACAGTCCAAGGTTTTCGTTCGGTTCTCCAAAGGGCTGCATAGACAATCATCGGATTGTCCGGGGCAAATTCCAAGTCTACAGCACCTATGCTGTCTGAATGAAATAATACCTGTTCCCAGCTTTCACCTCCGTTTTTGGTGCGATAAACACCCCTTTCCGGATTGGTCTGAAAGGGTTGTCCAATAGCTGCGACGAAAGCAACATCTGGGTTGTCAGGGTGTATTTCCACTGCACCGATCAAGCCGGTTTTTTCCAATCCAATGAAATCCCATGATTTACCACCGTTGACACTTTTGTATACCCCTTTTCCTGCAATGACGTTGGACCTGATGCCATCTGACCCTGTGCCCACGTAAATGATCTCTGGATTCTTTTGGTATACACTTATAGCGCCGATTGAGGGCGATTCAAAGTAGCCATCCGAAAGGTTTTCATAGGTGATTCCGTAGTCTGATGTTTTCCAAACACCACCACCTGTACTTCCCATTAGAAAAGTACCGGGCGAATTTTCTACTCCCGATACTGCTGTTACCCTTCCTCCTCTGGTGGGACCTACATTTCTAAATTTTAAGGCTTTTATGGATTCTTCAAAGCTCAAGGAATTTTCCTGTGCATAGCCAAAAAAGCAAATTACAGTAGAAAATATAAGCGCCATTGATAAGCCACGCCGGTATGATTTTTTATTTCGAATCATCTTTAGGTTATTTTTACAGTGGAATGTTTTTAAATCTTGCGCCAACTCTGCAGTCACATAATTCACCCCTGGTTTCATCACAGGATTTGGGATCAAATAGGACAATTCTTTGTCCGTCCTCCATGGTGACTACAAACTTGAACAAAAAGTAATCATTTGTCCTGACAGTAGAAAGGTCAATACCTGTGATTTCAGCCAAATCTTCTGGAGTGAAGCTGTACTTTTTCGGAAAAGTAGTAACCCTATCAAAGAAGATATCATTGGGCATAATCCTACTTGGTAAAGGAAATTGTGGTTGAGTAGGAAATACTCCGGCTAAAGAGAGTACAATAGGGTACACGGGAGCTGTGTTTTCGGATCGGTAAAAGTTGACATACACTTCAATATCCAAAGGCTTGGCCCTGCCCTCAGCGTCGTAATAGTCCAGTTCCCATTCAAACTCCTGCCCAGTAGCAAAATCAGGGTCAGCAAGGTTGAAAAAAGATACTTTTGCAGTTTGCTCTGTCGGTAAGGCAGATTTTGCAACGTTTAAAGTCACCTTGGGAGTTGCAGTGAATACAAAGTTTTCCCAATCATAATCGACTGTTTTGCAAGAAAACAGGATCATCGCAATCGCATATATAAGAAGGTGTTTTTTCATGGTTTTGATAGTTATTTCTTCCAAAATACTGGAGTGATTTGTTGGTTTCTTTGTAACTCTTCCCTGATTTGAACTACTTTTTCATTGGTATTGAGTTCGTTTTCAGAATAGAAGAATCGCTCAGGGAATACATCAAGTGGTGCAAGAAGGTCTTCAAGTTGTGGGAGGCCTGTTCTTCTGTAGTCATTGTAGGATTCCACGCCATTACCGTACATAGCGATCCATTTTTGCATCATTACCAATTCTAATTGACCGGCCGGATCTGTATTTAAAAACTGCATCACCAAATTGTCTGTAAAAGCTTCAATGACATCTGAGGTCAATGGAAATGCAGGCGAAACCCTGTTGATTTCTTGCATTTGTGCCATTACTGCTTCTTTCAAAAGCATACTGGCATCTTCTCCTGTACCCAAAGTAAGAGCCGCTTCAGCCCTATAAAACTTTACCATGGAGTGTGTCAGTAGTGGCTGTATTCCTGCGCCGGTTCCATCCCCTTGAGCAAACAAGACCACTTTGAAGGAGTTGGCTGTGGTGCCAAAAACTGCTCCTTCATTTGTCAAAAACATATTGGAGGCAGGTAAAGAAGGGATCTGACCATTGTCATATACTCCCCCACTTGGATACACTCCTACAATAGCCCGTGTATTGTTGTCTGCAGGAGAGGAAGTGCCATCACCTGGATAGCGACCATAATATCCCTCACCTACAGTAGAATTGGCAAGTCCAGCCCTTTCATTTAACCTGAAAATATAGTAGCGAAGCCGTGGGTCATCCTGAGCCATCAACCTGTCCACTACCACCATGCTGACGTAGCCATCTCTACCTGGCGCATAGCCAGTAGCATACCAAGGATGCCTTGAGTTAGGGGCAGTATTTGTTCCAAAAAGAAAGGTAAAGTCGTCCTCATTGCTATCAATCAAATTGCCGCTTTGGACCAAAGAAGCTATTTCTTGCGCAGATCTGGTAGGGTTAGTTTTTCTTGCTTGTAGGTGAAGCTTCAGTTTCAGGCTGTTTGCCATTTTCTGCCATTTCACTTTGGATCCTTGGTAAAAAAGATCGGCAGATGAAGAGACAGAAAAGCCAGTTTCCATGTCAAGCAATGCCTCATCGAGTAATGAAAGCAACTCCTCGTAGATCACAGACCCTTCATCAAAAGCCGGGTTAGGGGAGGAGCCTGCTTCAAAATATGGAACGTCTCCCCAGATATCCACCATCATACCAAAAAGGAATGCCTTTTGGATTTTTGCAATGGCTACATAGCCCCAAGCTTGTTGTGTTGTGCCTGAAGTGATTATGGTGTTCAGATCCGGTAAAGCACTGGTGTAATACCCAAACCATGTGTTTTGGAAGGTACTACCTGTCTGATCATACCTGTTTAAGCTACCGGATCCCCTGTGCTGTACTACAGCTGAGGCACCTCTATTGATTGCATCAAAACTACCAACCATGGAAAGTTGGGTAGCAGGCAATAAAAGGTTCAATTGTGGTACTGTCGGGTTGTTTGGATCTGCATTGATATCGACAAATTCTTCACAGGAAAAATTCAGCAACATGACTAACCCCAGCAGTATGTATTGGATTTTATATTTTATGATTTTCATAATAAAGTCTTTTAGAAGTTTACACTCAGGTTAAAACCATATCTTTTGGTAGCTGGAACCCCTAACTGGTCATACCCCATGTTATTTGCCCCTTGGGTACTTAATTCCGGATCATAATTCATGAACTGAGGAGCATTAGGTGCCAAGTACCACAGGTTTCTGCCACTGACGGAAAGGAAAGCACTTCCGAAAGGAGTCCTTGCTAAAAAGCTTTTGGGTATGGCATAGCCTAGGGAAATTTCTCTCAACCTAAATACAGTGCCGTCAAACACATTGGCTTCAGCGATGCCTCCAGGACCAAATCCTCCGGCAAAAAAGTAATCATTGTATCCTATTGCAGTGTTGTTTGGGATGGTGTTACCATTTTCGTCAAATAGGGGAGTTCTGGTAGATGGATTTCCCAAAACACCCTGAAACACTCTATGTGCTATCCTGTCTTCAGAGTCTTTTATGATTCCCCTTGCATAAATTTCCCCGATGGTGGTCGAAAGGATATCGCCGCCTTGCTTCCAATCAAATAATACATCGAGTGTAATCCCTCTCCAAGACCATCTGTTGTTCAGACCTGCCATAAAATCAGGGTTTGGGTCTCCAATAGGCTGGTCAACAGCAGCGGCCAAAGGCTTTGCTGTATTTGGATTGACCAAGATCCTCCCTGCATCATCTCTGGCAAAGGCAGTCCCAAGAATTTGCCCATACGGTTGACCGGCTATATGTACATTCCCGCCATAGGAAAGTTGTGCAAAGCTTCCTATATCCAAGACAAGGTTTCTATTTCTCGTGAAATTGGCGTTGATGCTCCAGTTTAGTCCTCTGTCTGAAATAAATGGATTTGCGGTGAACCCAATTTCTATACCTCTGTTTCTCGTTTCACCCAAGTTGATGATCCTGGATAAAAAACCTGAAGATGGTGCGGCGTTTACCACAAACACCTGAGAGCTGCTCAGCTTGTTGTAGTAAGTGAAATCCACAATAAACAGGTTTTGGAACATTCGAAGTTCTGTACCCAATTCAAACTCAGTAATAAATTCAGGTTGCAGGGTAGCATTCGTAAGCAATGTGGACAAGGTCTGTGTACTTACATTGGAGTTGTTGGCATTTGAAAAAGGAGAGCCTAAACCACCAAAATTTGAATTGGCGTTGAATACATTGATGGTTTGATAAGGATTTGCTTCATTTCCCACTTTGGTGTAGCCCATTCTAATGACCCCAAAATTGAGCGAAGAGTTTTGGAGGTTAAAGGCTTCTGTGAATATGAATGATCCGTTGACTCCTCCATACAAGTAGCTTCTATTTTCGGCAGGTAGTGTGGAGGACACATCATTTCTTCCTACAAAGTTAAGTGAAGCATAATTTTTATAGTCAAATGTCAAATCCCCAAAAAAGGCATAGTATCGTTGTTGAATAAAGGCTTGGTTGCCGGGGATATCAGCCAGGGTAATCGTGGTAGTATTTCGAATGTCATCAATTCCCCTTACAATGATACCGTCACCGGAAAATGCCGACCTATTGGTAGTTCTCTGGTTGATATTGTTACCAATGATTGCTCTCAACTTCAAATCAGGATTGAGCTGGAAATTCATGGTTGCGATCAAGTTGTTGTCAAGTTCCTGACGGGAAATATTGTCAGTATTGATGGTTCCGTCAGCATATACACTGGAGCCTTTGCCCAAGACGCTGATTCTACGGTCTGTATACCCATTAAATCCGAACGTATTTTGGATATTCAGCCAAGGTGTGATGTTTGTTCCTACAACAAAACTTCCAAAATACCTGTCTACTGTGCTGCTTGATAAACTGTTTTTGGCTGACCAATACGGGTTGTCCAAAGCACCCCTGTAATAAATGCTTGCACCTGTTTCAGGGTGTTCGAATGGAAGGTTGGTAAGGTCATAACTGCTCGGCATATAGAGTAAGGCGTTCATGATTGAACCCGAACCTCCCATAGGGGGAGCTTGCTGATCTGTCCGAACGTAGTTTAATGTTCCTCTGATGTATAATCCATTTTCAAGGTTTGCATTGCCGCCTAGGTTGAAGGATGTTCTGCTGACCTCATTATTGGGTACCACACCTTTGTTGCTGGCATTGCTAAAACCTACCACAAGCCCAGCCTTTTCAGTGCCGGCATTGATTGACAGCCCATTCTCAAGTAAGTATCCGGTTTGGAAGAAGTTTCTTTGGTTAGGACCCGAATAGTTTTGATAAGGAACTTCAATAGGTGTAATACCATCGGCTTCAAAGAACTGCGGGAAAGCACTGGAGTTAACCATATTTGCCAGAGGGTGCGGTATGGTAGCTCGTGATGAATATGGGCTTCCATAGGAACCAAAGACACCTGGTCTATAATCTCCACTAGTACCTTGACCAAATCTTGTCTGGTATTCCGGGAGTCCTGAAATCTCTTCAAAAGAGTAAGAGGTGTTGTAAGTAACTTCCATCCCTTTTCTTCCTTTGGAGCCGGATTTGGTGGTGATGATGATTGCGCCATTTGCTGCTCTTGATCCATAGAGGGCGGCAGCGGCGGCACCTTTAAGTACCGTGAGGCTCTCAATATTATTAGGATCAATGTCAAAAGCCCTGCTCGGAGTAGACTGACTTGATTGGGTTTGTCTGGTACCTGTTTGTTCAAAGGTGGAATTGTCAAAGGGAACGCCATCTACCACAAATAAAGGCTGGTTATTATTGCCCAATGATGAATTCCCCCGGATGGTAATATTGGTGGCTCCACCGGCCACACCACCACTACTTTGAATATTGACACCGGCTATTTTACCTGTTAAGGCCCTGACGGCGTCAGATTCATTTCTTTGTGTCATTTGATCAGATTTGACGGTAGAAACGCTATACCCTAAAGTATTGGAATTTCGTTCGATCCCTGCTGCTGTAATGACTACTTCGGACAGCTGAAAGTCCTCAACAAGTGTTATAGTGACTTCTGACTGATTCGCTACATTTACCTCTGATTTTTGATAACCGATGTAAGAAATCACCAGGACATTCTCAGATGATTCCATTTCGATGTTAAAGATCCCATCAAGATCAGTGATGGTTCCTCTTGATGTCCCTTTGACAAGGATGTTGGCTCCCGGTATTTCCATTCCGGTTTCGTCGTAAACAGTACCTTTGACTGTTCTTTGTTGAGCATAAAGCTCATTTTGAAAGCCTATCAGCAAAAATGCTAAAATAAGCAGGTGGATCCTCCACAGGTTTTTGGGAGGATTTTTTCCGGTAAGATTTACCTTCATAGTTTTTTGGTTAGTGGTTAGAAATAGGTTTCGCATTTGATTACAGTTGCCTGAATCAACATGGATTGGAATGAAGGTTATTTGTGGGAGGGATGTTAAGGACTTCAGATGCACTTTGATATTGGTTCAAAGTGGATGTGTTTTCTCAACTGTTTCCTATAAAAGTATATACTTTCAAAAATATTCGATATACCATTTAAATAAAATATGGTCTATTTTATAACCAATTTTTAAATTAAACATGTTTGAAATTAAAAAATTGGTATAAATTTTAACTGATAATTATTGATATGACATTAAAAATTTGAATAATGGTAATAATTTAAACTAGTGACTTTGTCTTTAGATGGTTTTGATAATACATTCTGTTTGGGCTATGATGAGGATCAATTCAAAGAGTACTTGTTTTGAAATTCTGTTTTATTCCGATCTACTCTGCCTTTTCCGATTTTACAAGTAGCACAGATTTTTCTATTGTGATTATAGGATAGTCAAAAACAATCCTGGAAATAAAGCCTACCTTTGTCAGAAAATATACGATTCATGAATTTTTCCGACCTAGGTTTATCTTCCCAAATTCTCGAGGCCATTCGTAAAGCCAATTATGAAAAGCCATATCCCATTCAAGTAGAAGCTATTCCAGCTATTCTTCAGAAGAAGGATGTCCTGGGAATTGCCCAGACAGGATCTGGAAAAACAGCTTCTTATATTTTGCCGATTTTGGAATTGATTCAAAAAAAGGAATACAATCCTGGAAGGAGTATCCCTGTGTTGGTCATTGTTCCCACAAGGGAACTTGCAGCTCAGGTGGAGGAAGTAATCAGGGTGTTCAGTGAGCATTTGCCGAGAAAAGTCAAAAGTATGGCTGTATTTGGAGGTGTTTCCATCAACCCTCAAATGATGAAACTTCATGGGACTGATATTTTGGTGGCTACTCCAGGCCGTCTTTTAGACCTACTTTCCAAAAATTCAATTTCTATTTCAGAGCTGAATACACTGGTGTTGGATGAGGCAGACAAGGTACTGAGTTTAGGTTTTAAGGAGGAGATAGATGAAATATTGTCCCGTCTGCCCAAAAAGAGGCAGAACATTCTTTTCTCGGCAACGATGGAAGATCCTGTTGCCCTTTTGATCGATAAATTACTGAAAAAGCCTTTGAAAATTGAGATCAAATCTGAAGAGATCACTCCAGATCTTATCTCTCAATCGGCTTATTTGGTTAGCCAAGAAAGAAAAGGTCCTCTATTGAGGCATTTGATACTAGAAGGAGATTGGAATCAGGTTTTGGTATTTACCTCTTCAATAAGGGCTGCTGATAATTTAACAGCAAAATTAAACAAGAACGGAATTCAGGCAATGTCTTTTCATGGAGATAAAACCCAAGGAGGAAGGACAGAGGCCTTGAAACAATTCAAGGGCGGATCTTTGAGGGTCCTTGTTGCGACAGATCTAGCTGCCCGGGGAATTGACATCAAGTTTTTGCCTTATGTGGTCAATTTTGAATTGCCAAGATCGCCAAAAGATTATATCCACCGTATAGGCCGCACAGGAAGAGCAGGATCAGAAGGTGAAGCCATTTCCCTGATCACAGAGGAAGACCAACATCACTGGAAAGTGATTCAGAAAAAGATGAAAAGATGGGTGGAGATGATAGATTCAGAAAATATTGATTTTTGAAAAGTGAGTTTTAAACAAAAAAAATCCAGCCTCGATTATCTCAAGGCTGGATTTTTTTTACTTAATAATTGCTGTCATTATTTATTTCTTCTCTGTTTCCATTACTTTGATCAAATCACCGTCTTTCAATTGGCGGCTGACCACAAAGTAAGGGCCTGAGATGATTTTTTGACCTTCTGTGATGCCTTCCAAGACTTCTATGTTGTCAAAATCAGAAATGCCGGATTTGATCTCCACCATTTTTGCTCTGCCATTTTCACTCACAAAAACCAGTTCTTTTGCTTTGGTACTTCCATCGGGGTTTGTGGTGGTTTCTTCTTCCCTAGTCGTAACCGCTGCGAGAGGCACAGCCAGCACATTGTCCTTTTTCTGTGTGATGATGTCTACACTTGCTGTCATCCCAGGTCTGAATGGATACCTGTTGCGCTCTGTGATCAATTCAGCATAAGATTCATTGAGTATCCTGATTTTTACTTCAAACTCAGTAACTGCATCTGTGCTTACTTTTTCATTGGCTGAATTGGCAATGGATGTTACAATACCTTTGAATTTCTTTCCTGCAGTACTGTAAGAATCCACGTCAATCATGGTAGTGTCACCAAGACTTAAACGGATGATGTCATTTTCATTGACATTTACCCTCACTTCCATGCGGGTAAGATCCGCTAACCTCAACATTTCTGTACCGGCCATCTGTTGGGTTCCTACGACCCTTTCACCTTTTTCTACCAAAAGCTTGGATACAACTCCATTAAAAGGGGAGTAGACATTGGTAAGTCTGAGGTTTTCGGCTGCTTCATTGACAGTTGCCTGGGCGGATTTGATGATGTATTCTGCAGCCAATACTGACTGTTCTGCGGCGTCAAGGTCATTTTGAGCGGTCAGGAAAGTAGACTGTATTTGCTCCCAGTCCGCATCAGAGATTACTTTGTCCTTGTGAAGTTTTTCGTTCCTTTTGAATTCAAGTTCGGCTCTTACAAACTGCGCCTCGGATCTTTTGAGGTTGGCTTTTGACTGGGCAAGGTTGGCTTGATTCTGATTCAAATTTGCCCTTGCACGGTCCAGTGCAGAGATGAAGTTGTCAGGGCGGATTTTCACCAAAAGGTCACCTACTTGGACTGAATCGCCTTCCATTACGTTCAACTCTATGATCTCCCCAGCCACATCAGGGCTTAGTTTGACTTCTGTTTCTGGTTCTATTACTCCGGAAGCACTCACTTTTTCGGTTATGGATAGTTTGGAAGCTTCTTTGACTTCTACGGATACTTCTTTTTCTCCGCCGATCCATCCGGCCGATTTACCAATGATGGCGAAAATAATAATTACGCCTAGTACTCCTAATAAGATGTAAACCAGCTTATTTGACTTTTTCTTTGCCATTTCTAATATTATAAAGTTAGTGGGTTGCCTAGGTAAAAATCAAGAACTTTTACCCTGAAAATATATGTGTATTTGGAGGTGATTAAATCCGCCTGTGCATTAAAGAAATTGTTTTGCGCCAATTGATAATCTGCAAAGTTGATGGCGCCTGCATCAAAACGCTGCTGTGATATCCTAAAAGCTTCTTCAAGGGATGAAACCCTTTGTTGAGATGCTCTATAGGAAAGTCTTGCGGCATTTGCATTTGTATAAGCAGACTCTATATCCTGTCTCAATTGGTTTTTGGTCTCTACTTCTTGGATTTCAGAAAGCCTCTTTTGTAACCTTGCCTGTTGTACATTTGCCCTGTTTCTGAAGTTGGAAAGGATAGGGATATTCAATTGAATATTGGCAGAATTGGAGAAGTTGTTTCTGATTTGTGTTCCAAACTCCTGTCTTTCCCCAAGGAAAAATTGGTCTATATAGTTAGAAAAAGCACTAGCCCCTATACCTAAAGTAGGCAGGTAACCTCCTTTTGCAATCTTGACTCCAAAATCCGCACTTTCGATCCCCAGCTCAGCAGCCCTTATTTCCGGCATAATGTCCAATGCTACATCAAAAATTTCGTCAACATTGCTGTCTGTCATGGTGAAATTTTCAGCTTCAAGTTCAGGAGCAACGATATCCATATCCTCACTAAACGGAACCTGCATGGCCTGGGCCAAGTTGAGTTTTGCGATTCTAAGGGAATTGATTGCATTGACGACTTCCAGTTCATTGGTGGCATTCTGTGCCTCAAGGTCGAGCCTGTTGGCCAAGGGGAGAGCACCGGCCTCTACCAATCTGATGGTATTGCCTACTTGTTCTTTGGTGGTGGCAAGCTGATTTTCTGCAATTTTCAATTGCTCTTTGGCAAAAACCACATTGATGAATAGGTTGATCACATTCAGCGTGATATTGTTCTGGGTAGCCAATACATTATACTGTGCAGCTTCAATTTCCACTTTGTTTTGCCTGATGGTATTGTCAATCTGTTGACCGGCAAAAAGCGTCATGTTGGCATTGGCAAACAAATTGACGTTACCAATACGGTTGTTCTCAAAAAGGTTGGTTACTGGGTTGATGGATCGACCCCATCTGTAACCTGTACTTCCTCCTGTAGACAAGGTTGGAATCCTTTGTCCTACATTTCCGATGAGACTTGCTTCTTGTGAAGCCAGGTTAACTTGGCTTCTTTGAAGTTGTAAGTTGTTTTCGAGAGCTGTCTCAATTACTCCTTCCAAATCCATTGCCCTGTAATCAGTGACCTGAGCATTTACTTCGAAGACTGAAAGAATGGCTAAGACTAGCCCGCATGCGTAAATTTTTTTCATATTATAAATCTATATCTGGAATATAAATAAGCTCCTTGACCCAAGTAAGGCTTCGTAAGTACTGAATGGTAAGTGGTTCTATGCCTGAGTCCATTTCTATCACATGACAGGCCATATCATTTTTGCCTTTTCTGGATACAGACATGGTGGCAATATTGGCTTTTTCTTGAGCAATGACCGATGATATAAATGCGATCGCGCCGGAGATATCTTGCGCTTTGATGATCAAAGTGTGTGATTGTGCAGAGAAATTCGCGTGGAAACCGTCGACTTCGGCAATGTTGATGATGCCGCCACCCAAACTTTCACCAACTACTTCAGTCTTTTTATCACCTTTCGTCAAATTCAATTTAATGGTGTTTGGATGGTAAACCGAAGCATTTCCAATTGATTTGAAGGTGTATTTTAGACCCTTTTCTTTGGCTAATTCAAAAGATTTTTTGATGTTGGCATCGTCAGTCTTGTAATCAAGCAAACCGCCCAAAATCGCCAAATCGCTTCCATGTCCTTCGTAAGTGCGGGCAAAAGAATTGTAAAAAGTAATCACAGCTTCATCGGGTATTCCACCTAGTATTTTGATGCAAGCTCTCGCTATCCTCACTACGCCTGCCGTATGTGAAGATGACGGCCCAATCATTACTGGCCCGATCATATCAAAAACACTACTTTTTGTACCCATGCCTCTTAGTTTCCAATTAGTGTGCTAAAGTAATGAGTTATTTGAAAGAGGTCTACAATAATCGACGAATCGACAGATAAAGAAGATAAATTCTTAAAGATTTAATTATTTTTAAC
The DNA here is from genome assembly GCF_003003005.1 of Mongoliibacter ruber. Taxonomy (GTDB): domain Bacteria; phylum Bacteroidota; class Bacteroidia; order Cytophagales; family Cyclobacteriaceae; genus Mongoliibacter; species Mongoliibacter ruber. The sequence goes on along the minus strand of NZ_PVTR01000004.1, from coordinate 116,740 downwards.
CAATGTCTAATAATGCAAATGTTAATATTGTCCGTAAATGAACGGTAAGATGAACGAAAACAGTACATTCTCTTTTTTTAAGAATCTAAATGGAACATGGCAAAGTGACCCAGGAGAATTCCATAACCGTGGTTTTCTATTCGCTGATGGCCTCTTTGAAACAATGGTTTTGAGAAAGGGCAAAATATGGTCTTCGAAATTGCATCAAGAAAGGATGCTTTCTGGATGCCAAACCCTTATGATGGAAACTAGCCAACTTTCCGAAATCACTGAAATTGAAGATTTTTTAGCAGATCAAAACTTCCAAAGTGCCCCTTTGAGGGTTCGCTGGAACGTGTACAGAAGCGGCCAAGGAAAATACACTCCCATTCAAAATGGGATTGTGGAAAGTCTGCAAGTAACATCTTTTTCAAAATCCATTCAGATTAAGAAAATTGCTGCATTTTCAGATAATGTGACTGTACCTTCAAGCTATTGGAGTCACTGCAAAACCCTCAATGCGCTTCATTATGTGATGGCCAACTTAGAAAGGAGTCAGCGTTATTTGGATGAAGTCATTTTATTGAATGCAAGTGGTTACGTATCTGAGGCCGGTTCCAGCAATATTTTTTGGGAAAAAGGAGGTGTATTTTACACACCCTCTTTAAAGGCTTCTTGCATTGCAGGAGTAGGTCGGAAGGTGATAATTAAAGAATTGCATAAACTTGGCAAAAAGGTAGAGGAAGGTTTGTTCCAAAAAGAGGATCTCCTGAAAGCAGAGCGTGTTTTTACCTCTAATGTGACAGGGGTCAGTTTGATAGAAAAAATTGAAGGCAGCACCTTTGATATATCGGGGCTGCCTTCGGAAATCATTTCATTATTTGAATAAATCAAACTGCCACTGCAGCCTTGATGTGAGGGTGGGGATCGTAATTGACCAATTCAAAGTCCTCATATTTAAAAGAGAAAATATCTGTCACCTCAGGGTTGATTTTCATAGTGGGAAGAGGCCTGATTTCTCGGCTCAACTGCAAACGGGTTTGCTCCAAATGGTTGCTGTAAAGATGGGCATCTCCGAAGGTATGCACAAAATCACCCGGTTGTAGTCCGCATACTTGGGCTACCATCATGGTGAAAAGAGCATAAGAAGCGATATTAAAGGGAACACCAAGAAAGACATCCGCACTTCTTTGATACAATTGGCAGGAAAGTTTGCCATCTGCTACATAAAACTGAAAAAGGGTATGGCAAGGAGGAAGAGCCATATTATCTACATCTGCTACATTCCAGGCACTTACAATATGTCTTCTGCTATCGGGTTTATTTTTAATCTGTTCGATCAGATTTTTGATTTGATCTATTTCACCACCTTTTCCATCAGGCCAATGTCTCCATTGGTATCCATACACGGGTCCAAGATCGCCATTTTCGTCAGCCCACTCATCCCAGATACTGACCTTGTTATCATTGAGGTATTTGATATTGCTGTCACCATTCAAAAACCAAAGCAATTCGATAATGATCGACCTCAGGTGCAGTTTTTTGGTAGTCACCAAAGGAAAACCTTCTTGAAGGTTGAATCTCAGTTGATGGCCAAAAACGCTCAATGTGCCAGTACCTGTACGGTCTTCCTTTTTGATGCCATTGTCCAAAATGTGCTGCATCAAGTCATGGTATTGCTTCATTTTTTTCAGGGATTTTATTCTTGGCAATTTAGAAAGATATGGAAGAATAGGAAAGCTGAATTCTTATAATTTAAAATGAGCCTATGAGATTTCTTTCCTAAGTATACTCCAGATATATTCAGAGTCAAATTCAAAAAAAGGATGAGGTGATTTTAGTTTTTAAAACCTAAAAACAAACAATTTGGATTCATAGCTGTATCTTTCACAGCATATGTTTGGTAAGAAGATTTCTTTTTTTGGATTAATCGCTGCTGTATTCGTGACAGCGCTGATCCTGCTATTCCCCCCCAAAGTGGTATTTGACTACAATTTCGAAAGCTTTTTTCCTCAGGATGATGAGGAACTGTCGTATTACTTAGGGTTCAGGGAAAAATTCGGAAACGACAACGATTACTTGCTGATAGCCTTGGGTGGCCAAGAGATTTTTGAGCGCTCATTTTTGGAGGAAGCACTAAAAATCAATAACCAACTCCAAGACTTGGAATTGGTGGAGAGTACTGTTTCACTGTTGGACTTAAAGGAACCTGTAATTGGTCCATTTGGGGTGAGAAGTAGAGAGGTGTTGGACATTGAAGGGGACCTTAAATCACAGAAAGAAAAGATCATTCATTCAACCCAATGGTCTGAAAATTTGATAGATAAAGCTGCGGAGTACCTGTTGATAATTGTCAACAACAAGCAAAACATAAGTAAAGAAGATGGAGATTTACTTTTTGAGGAAATTTCAACCATCCTCAATCAAAGCAGCATCAAAGAAATAAAAACCGCCGGAAAAATCAAGGCTCAGGGTGAGTTTGTAAAATTGTTGCAGGATGAATTTGCCTTTTTCCTGAGTATTTCTTTTGTGCTTATTATTGTTTTACTCTATGTGATTTTCAGGAGTTGGTGGGGAGTTTTGATTCCACTTCTGATATTGGGGATTGGAATATTTTGGACCATGGCCTTCTCCCTGTATTTAGGGAAGCCTTTGGATGTCATGTCAGTCATGCAGCCCACCATCTTGTCTGTTATTGGTTTGGCAGCTTTGGTTCATTTTTTCAATCATTACCTAAACATGCTCCGGGAAGGAACTGATAAGGACGAAGCCATCAACAACTCATTCTCAGAATTGTCTTTGGCGGTTTTCCTGACCGCATTGACCACTTCATTGGGTTTTATGAGTTTGTACCTGACTTCAGTGCCTAGTTTGAGATATTTTGGATTGTATACAGGTCTAGGCGTATTGTTTATGTTTTTGGCAGTGGTCAGTATTGCGCCAGGGTTACTTTATTTATTTGCACCACTCAAAACTGCGAAGAATGAAAAGTTAAGAGAGCTGTGGCGTCATGGAATGCGAAATGCATTTTTGAAAGTTACTGCTCAGAAAAAGGCAATTGTCACGGTATTTATTTTGATTTCGGTAGCATCTTTTATGGCGTTAAGTGACCTAAAAGTAAATGGTTATATCCTGGATAACCTTCCAAGGAACCATGAGTTGGTTCAGGAGTTTGAGTTTTTTGATGATTATTTTGGAGGGTCAAAACCGCTGGAACTGTCGTTGGCAGTTGGGAAAAAATCCGAAAGCCTATTGGATAGAGATGTTTTGATTGAAATCGAAAAGCTTGAGAATTTTGTCAAAAAAAATTACCAGAGTGCGGTAATCCTTTCCCCTTTAGGACTGGTAAAGGGAATAAACAAAGCACAAAATTCGGGAAATGAAAATGCCTTTAGGCTTCCTTCTCGAGGGCAAATGGAAAAGGTGAGAGAATTTGTGCCAAGGGCAGTTGATGAAAGCCCGATAAGATTGATTTTAGATGGTTTCGAAGAGGGAAGACTTTCTACCCGTACAGCTGATATGGGGAGTCTCAAAAGTAAGGAACTGAAAGAGAAATTGGACAACTTCCTCAGTAAGCAAATTGATGCTGATTTACTGGAGGTCAGGCTTACTGGTACTTCACATCTTATAGATATAAGTCATGAAAGTGTCACTGATCAGATGCTGAGAGGCTTGGGGGTTGCATTCTTGATAGTAGCGATTGTAGCCGGGTTTTTATTCAGGTCATGGAGGATTTCTATGGTAGTATTGGTGCCGAATATTATCCCATTGTTGTGGATGTGTGGAGTGATATGGCTATTGGGGATTGAACTGAAACTTACCACAGCCATCATATTTACAGTAGCTTTTGGGATCGCAGTAGATGACAGCATACATTTTATGTCTAAGCTGAGGATAGAATTGGCAAAGGACAAATCTTGGCTGTATGCTCTCAAAAGGACTTATCTGGAGACTGGCAAGGCAATAATTCTTACGACAGTGATATTGGCATCTGGTTTTTCAGTATTGACACTGAGTCAATTTGGAGTCACTTTTTATTCAGGCTTGTTGATCAGTATGGCATTGGTTTTTGCGCTGTTGGCGGATTTGCTTCTTTTGCCTCTGATGTTGATACCTCTGAAAGGTATTTGGGAAAAGAAAAATCACTGATCTTCAAAAGGTGTTTTTTTTCGTAGTGGACTGTCCAGTTCAAAAGTCGCAGAAATGGGATAATGGTCAGAATAATCGACTTCCTTGTGTGTTTTGAAGTTGATAGCCTTCAATGGCTTTTCATAAAAGATATTGTCTATTCGCAGGAAAAAAAGAACCTTATTGTATGTGAATCCAAATCCGGATCCAGCACTTTCAAAAGCATTCTCCATGATTTTTCTCAAAGTAAAATAGGTGTAGCTGTACGGTACATCGTTAAAGTCCCCCATTAGAATATTGACATAGGGGCTGTTTTTCATATGTTCTTCTAGAATTCCTAATTGTGTAGCCCTTGTAAACTGTCCTCTTTTGAGTTTGCCCAAAGTTTCCCTGTAATTTTCTTTGATCCCGTCGAGGTTGTTGAGTGTTTCGGACCGGATGCTCATGGACTCAAGGTGTGCATTGTAAATTCTAATGGTGTCCTTGTTTACTTTGACATCGGCAAATATGACTCCATTATTTCTTTTAGTATCAAACACCCGTCCTTCATTGACAATAGGGTACTTACTAAAAATGGCCATTCCATAAGACTTATTCTTTGGATTTCCTTCAATGACCTGATAAGTGTGTTCATATCCCATTTCTGATCCAAGGAGTTTGATGGCATTTCTTGACGGGGTAGAAAAATCCTGATAAAATTCCTGAAAACACTTGATATCTGAATTGTTTTCCTGTACCCATTTGATGATATTCTGTGTATTTGGCTCCGTATTATTATCCCTTATAAAGGAGAATAAAGCCACATTATAGCTTAATACAGAGAGGCTCTCTTGACTGGTGCTTGGATGATCTGCCGGAATCTGAAATGTGACACCTACAAACTTCCAACCTAAAGCCAAAGCAATCAGAGGCAATAATGCGAGCCGTCTTTTTGCCAGGAGCAAACTGAAAAATAGGATTGCATTAATCACCAATAAAACGGGAATGGTAAGCGTGACCAAACCTACATAAGGGAAAAACTCCGGTGAGATGTAAACACTGTAAAACAGGATCAGCGAAATGATGAAAAATAGAGCGGTGAAGAATCTTACCATTTAGGAGTTGTTTGAAGCAAAATTATGGGTAAATGGCTTGTTAAACAAATACTGTGCAATATGCTGAACAAACAAAATATACGTAACTATTTAATGAACCGGAACCCAAAAAAACAACTTTTTAATTCAGTTTTGCTTCTTACAAATTTATTTTTTTCCAAACTCATTATTATTGAACTAAATATATACATTTGATCCATCAACCCCCACACTAATGAAAAAGGTTTTCCCTGTTTTAATAGTTTTGTCATTGTTTATTTTTGTTAGGGAATCATTTTCGCAAAACGAAGATCAGTATTATTCTACGATTGAAAAAAATGATCAAATCATTATAAATGACGATTTTTCAGTGGAATATATTTTACATGAAAAACTGACTGTTCTTAAACCTGAAGGTTGGGGGCAAGCGGTGAGAAGGATTTACACGAATCCGACAAATAGATTGATCAGTTTTGAAGCGATTGTAACTCATCCGGTTTCAGGCAAAACGATTAAAAAGTTTAAACTTAAAAACCTCACAGAAAGGACATATTTGGATGATGTCAATATTTTCACTGATTCCAAAATAAAAACCTTTGAGCCAAGCGGAATTGCTGCACCATTTGTAATTGAATTTAAGATTGTAAAGAAATCCGAGTATAATTTTTTTATAGAAGACTGGTATCCAAGTTTACACTTTAAACAAAAAGTCAAGCATGCCAATCTTAAAATAAATTATCCAACTGAAATTGGTCTTCGATATAAAATGGAGCATTTGATAGCCGAAGAGAAAATCGAAGATATTCCTTCAGGTAAATCCATTACTTGGAGTTTTGAGGATTTGCCAATTTTAGACCCGGATGAAGAAGAAGTCGCTAAAATTGTATTGGTACCGGATCAATTCAAACTGGGGGAAAACCAGGCAAGGATGGATTCTTGGGAAAATCTTGGTCGCTTTATCTATCAACTAAATGAAGGTAAGGATCAATTGCCTGAGGATTTTAAAATTCAGGTTCATAGAATGGTGGAGGGCATAGATGATGAATTTGAAAAAATGGCTGTATTATATAAGTACGTCCAGGAAAACTACCGGTATGTTGCCATTTCATTGGGTATTGGAGGTTGGGAACCAAGAAATGCGGAGGAAGTTATCAAAACAAAATATGGAGAATGTAAGGCATTGACCACACTCATGAAAGCCATGCTTCAAGAAGTTGGAATAGCATCACAATATACACTGGTATATGCTGGGTCAGATTATACAAAACTTAACGAAGAATTTCCACAGAATACGTTCAACCATGCTTTTTTACGTGTGCCAATTCAGGACGAAGTATATTGGCTTGAAACCACGAGTAGAACGCTTCCTCCAGGATTTTCTGGGAATTTTACTAAGGACAGGCAGGTGCTGGTGGTCAATGCAGACGGAGGGCTTTTGGAAAAAACTCCGGATTTCTCAGATTTCAAATTTAATTCTTACCATGGCGAATACCATGTTGACCTGAATAACATGGGTGATGGTATCATCACAGGCACTGCAAGGTTTGACGGCTTTCTTGCATTGCCTTTTATTGAATCGCAGTATTATAAAGGTGAGAAAGAATTGAAAATCAATTTGATCGAAGGGGTAAATGCCAATAACCTTTTTCTAAAAAGTATAGAAACCTCAAGTATCAATCGAAAAAACGTACCTCAGGTAATTGTAAATTTTGAAGGCTTCTTTCAAAAATATGTTCAACAAACAGGAAAAAGGATAATCCTCTCAGGGAATTTTCTTCAAGTAGATGTCAAAAAGTTTGAAAATGAAGTATTCAGAGCCCAGGAGTCGATAATTGTCAAATTGGAATCTGACTTTGAAATCGAATCAGGGGCCGGAAAACAGGTTTTTGCTAAGGATTATTTCACATATACTATGGAGGTCGAGGATGAAATAGATCAAATCAGTATCAAAAACACCCTCGAGGTCAAATTCCCGAAGGGTTCCAGTAAAGAATTAAAGGCCAGAACTTTGAATGAACTTAATCAACTCAGCAAACAATCCATTATTTTAAAAAAACTGTAAACTATGAAGAAGATTTTGACCCTAGTCTATATACTTATCATTTTCAATGCCGAGAAAAGTTTTTCTCAAGACATGAAATTTGGGAAGTTTAGTCAAGCTGAAAAAGATATTACAGCTGTGGATTTTGAGCCGGATGCAGATGCAGTGGTGCTTGAAGAATACTCGGTAAATAACTTCAATGGAGGCGTACTTCATAACCACTACCACAAAAGGGTGAAAATTCTAAAAGAAAGCGGAACCAGACATGGAAATGTTGTGGTCAGGTATTTCTTTGGTAAGTCAGGAGTCCAGAATATCAATAAGGTTTCTGCTCAGATCGTAAATTTTGATGGTGATCAAGAACAAATCATTAAACTGACCAAGAACGACTTTTATACAGTTGATGGAGGAAATGGTTGGCAAGAAATCAGGTTTACTTTGCCAGAAGTCAAAGTTGGGTCTATCTATGAATTTGAGTACAATATGCAGGATAAGGGAATATCATTTTTGGACAGTTGGGTGTTTCAAAATAGGATTCCTACTCTTAAATCAACTTATAGCATTAAAATACCTTCTTACCTCAATTATAGGCTTTTGGCACAAGGTGATAAAACCTTAAGAACAGAAGCCAAACAATATGATGGAATGTACAAGTGGGAGTTGACTGATCTTTACAGCATTAAAGATGAGCCATACATGAGCAACCATTTGGATTACCTGGAAAGGCTCGATTTTCAATTGGCAGGATATGTTTCTGCGAATACCTCAATAGTAGGAGGCAGGAGTTTTAAAGATTCCTACAGCAATTGGCAAGAACTGACAGATTTTTTGTTTGAAACCAATGATTTTTCTAGCTATCTAAAGCCATCAAAAGTCCTTATGACTTCATTTCGAAGCAATGGAGAGGAAAATACCAAAGAATTGGAGAAGGCCAAAGAGATTTATTCGTACGTACAACAAAACATCAAATATAATGATCGAATTGGCTACTATCCCAGTCAGGATTTGAAATCAACTTTGGAAAAAAAGCAAGGATCTAGGGCTGATATCAATTTGACTTTACTGGCTCAATTAAGATCAAATGGGCTGAATGCCTACCCAGTAATGTTAAGCAGTAAGGGTAATGGCAGGTCTAGACTTGTGGACTCTCCATTTTTGGACCAATTCAATCAACTCATAGTATTGACCGTTTTGGATGGTAGAGAATATTATCTAGATGCTACAAATGAAGCATATACCTTCGGCCATCTTCCCCTTATTTTCCATGTAGACCAAGGATACCTACTTAAAGAAAAGGATGCCGGATTGATATCTCTGGCATTTCATCACCGATCAGGTATCAATCAGATTGGAAATATCAAGCTGAATGAAAATGGGAAAATGCAGTCCCAAATTCATGTAAGGTTCTCCGAGTATGATGCCATTTCTAAATCTGAGCTAAAAAATGAATTGGGTGAAGCGGATTTTGGAAAGGAGATATTTGATATTTCAGGAGAGTCACTGGAAATACTTATTTCCGAAAAAGATGAGCCAAAAAAAATCATGGATGTCAATATTTCAGGAAAGGAGATAGAGTTGAATCAGCAGATGTTGATGATTTCACCTTTTACTTATGTCCGCTGGCATGAAAATCCCTTAAAGGCGGATACAAGGACATTCCCAATTGATTTACTTTATACATTTAATGACTTGTATTCTACCATCATAGAAATTCCGGAGGGTTATGAATTGGATGACTTTCCCGAACCTGTGGAAGTGGTAATCCCAGGGAATATTGCAACCTTCACTTATAAAGTTGAACCTCTTGGCAACACAGTTAAGGTTAGCAGTGGGATTAACTTTAAGTACTCATTTATCCCCGCGGCTTATTATCCTGAGTTAAAATACTTCATGGGATTGGTTTCGTCTAAGCTTAAGGAACCAGTGATTCTTAAAAAGACACAGCAGATAGCATCGGCCAAAGACTGATTAATTGCTGTATGATTATTCGCAATCATGCAGCTAATTAATTAAAAGATAGTTTTTGGCGCAGAAAGGTAAAATCAAACTACTCAAAATAGTTAGTCTAAAAACAAAACAGCCACTGAAATTTCCAGTGGCTGTTTTGCTTTTATTTAATCAAAATCAATTCCTCTTGTGGTTTGATCAGATATCTTGCTCCATCGCTGGTTACAACGGCTGTTTCTTCCACAGACATGGTTTTAGTACCGCCATCAGGCAATTTCCAAGCATGGAATCCGTCAAAAGCAAACAACATACCTTCTTTAAGTGGCTTCATGGCAGCGGGTCTCACACTTGGGTCAGGAAGGTTTCCAGCACCTAGATTTGGACCAATATCGTGCGCCACGTAACCTACAGGGTGACCTGTACTCCACATAACATACTCTGATCCCCTTTCGTCCATCCACTCTCTTTGTGCCTTATCCACTTGATAACCCAGCACGCCAGGTTTCATAGCAGCCAAGGCAATCCTGTTACCTCCAATAGAAGACTCAAAGTAGAATTGTACAGAATCAGGTGCCGCTGTCTCACCATCCCTGAGCACATAAGCAAATCGCTGTATGTCCGATACCCACATGTCATAAACTCTGATGCCGAAGTCAGTCTGAATGACATCACCTGGCATTATGACTTTGTCTGTAGGGTGGGAGTGACCTCGGTCAGGACCTGAATTCACACTTGGGTTTTGATCGGGAGACCAACCGTCTTTTACACCATACTCCTCCATTTTTTTCTTCAAAAATTTGGCAACATCAGCATCAGTGGTTTTGCCAGGAACGACTTGATTGTATGCTTCTACTTGCCACTGCGCTGTCAGTTCAGCAGCTTTGGTCATGATTTCTACTTCGGAGGGAAGTTTTACGGCCAAGTATTCATAAATCAATTCTTCCGCTGATACCAATTTGCTGGCATGATTACCCAAAGCCTCTTCCAAAGTCTTTCTTTGGGTATAGCTCAACCCATCAGCCAAAAGCTCTTCAAAAGAACTGTTGATGGCTATCTTCTCAAAATTTTGTCCTTTGATGAACTCAGCACCTTGTAGGATAGCTGATTTTCCCCTTTCGACGGGAATTACCTCATCATGAATTTTCAATTCCCCAAGCGCTGTTGCTTCGCCTACTGGAGAAAATACTTTTGAGATGGCTTTGTCACCTTCTAGGTAAAAAAGAAACAAGGCAGTTCCTCCCGCATTTTCTCCACCTACATGATGTGCAATGGGGTCATTGTTGTTTTCTCTGCAAATAATTACCCAAGCATCTATTCCAGATTCTTTCATGGCTTGGGGAAGTAGTTTTTCCAATCTTTCCTTCCTGATTTCAGGCCAAGGACTTGGACCTGTGAATGGACTCTCCACTTTTACTTCAGCGGCCTCATTACTTTGGCAGGAGATGAAAAATGTTGAAAGCAAAGTAAGGATTAGGGCTGAGCTTAAACTGTAAAATTTAATTTTCATTTGATTGTAATTAGTTTTTGAAGGTAAAATGGAACGCCCTGACACCCTGATCAATGTTGAGGCATTTACCTACGTGATCCTGTTTGTATGGGATTATATGGCATTTCATTTTCGCTTATTTGGTGAATAGTCTCAATATTCTGAAAATTAACAATATCCTTAGCAGATTTAAAAGTCTTTTGTGTTGATTGATAATATTTTTGTTTCGGATGATTCCAGTTTGCGTCACCTAAATTTTATGCACTAAATGCATGAATTCTAGAACAAAAAGCCAAGTTCATGTCATTTATTTTTTAATTATATGCATTTAAACTAAAGATATACAGTTATTTAGAAATTGGTATTTGAGGTGTTGGTGTAATTTATAGAGTTTTCCTGAGCCTCAATAGGTTTTAAAGTATAGAAGTTAACATCAGTTATTTTTCTCAAATTCATAACTATTAAAGTTTTGATTTTAAAGTGTATACCTTTCAGAGGTAGCTATCACGGTTGTGTAAAGATGCTTTGGGATAAATGCGCTTTGGAATGATTTTGGAAAGTAATTCAAAAATTATTTAACTTAGAATCGTAAAAACGATACTTATGAAAAACACCAATCTTTTAATGAACATCGCCTTGGCATCTGGATTTGCTTTTCTCACTGCATGTGGCGGCGGACAAAACAATGAAAGTAATGAAGTAGTGGAAGAAACTGTAACGGAAGAATCGGAAACTGCTCAAAGACCAAGCCCCTTGAGGAAATTAGAAGGGACGATTGGGGATGCTAAAGTAGAAATCCAATACGGAGCACCTTCAGTAAAAGGAAGGGTAGTATGGGGAGATTTAGTTCCTTACAATGAAGTTTGGAGAACTGGAGCAAACGAATCTACTTACGTGGATTTTGACAAAGATGTAATGGTGGAAGGTTCTGAACTCAAAGCTGGAAGGTATTCTTTGTTTACAATTCCAAAACAATCAGGAAATTATACAGTGATCTTTAATTCTGAATGGGATTTGGAACACGGTCACTTCCAATACAAGGAAGAAAATGATGTTTTGAGGGTTGAATCTACTCCTGAATTTGTGGACCAAAGCCAAGAGCAATTGACCATAGCTATAGAATCACCTGGCATTGTGGTCAGATGGGAGAAATTGAAGCTTCCAATAGTTATAGAGTAGTTGAGATAATTAACATTTCGATCCCCTTTGCCACAGCAAAGGGGATTTTTTTTTAATTATCTTATGAGTAAAGTATTAGGTAATTTTATTCTTTTTAAATTCAAGCTCTGTTTTATCAGTTCATCTCCTATGCGTTACTTCGCTTTCTTAGTTTCTCTTCTGATCACGCTTTCACTGGGTGTTGCCCTTTCTATTCAATTTGGCTCCGTTCCTCCATTGGGCAAACTACTTGATCCCAATCAGGGATTTTGGCAAAATTCATATTCCGAAGACCACAAACGAGATAAAAGTATTAGGCTTGTTGGCCTAAAAGCACCTGTCAAAGTGCAGTACGATGAGCACTTGATTCCACATATTTTTGCAGAAAATGAAGAAGACCTTTACAAAGTACAAGGTTATGTGACAGCCAAACACAGGTTGTGGCAAATGGAATTCCAGACCATGGCTGCAGCTGGCAGGATATCTGAAATAGTAGGCTCAATAGCGCTGGATGTCGATAAGTTGGCGAGAAGAAAAGGCTTGCCGTTTAGTGCGGAAAATGCCATGTCATATATCAAAGAGAGTGACCCCGAAAGTTACCTTTTGGTACAGTCTTATACAGATGGAGTCAACCAATATATCTCCGAGCTGAGTTATTCGGAATTACCCTTAGAATATAAAATCCTCAACTACAGGCCAGAACCTTGGTCGATTTACAAAAGCTTTCTGTTGCTAAAGTATATGGCGGATATGCTGGTCGGAGATGCCGACCTGGAATTCACCAATCTCAGAATCATTCTCGGGGAAACCTTGCTGAATGAGTTGTATCCTGATTTTCCTGAAGACAATGATCCAGTAATTGAAGCGGGTAAAAAATGGGATTTCACAGCTCTGGAGGTAGTAAAACCAGATGGTCTAAATTATCCTGATGAAAAAATAATCGTCTCCACCCTTCCTCAGCCGGAAGATGGTGTAGGTTCAAACAACTGGGCAGTGGCGCCTAAAAAAACCAAAAACGGTAAGGCACTGATTGCAAACGATCCGCATTTGGGACTTAACCTGCCTTCCCTTTGGTACGCCATGCAACTGAGTACTCCAAGCTATAAGGTTAAAGGAGCCACTCTTCCCGGAGCTTTGGGGATTATTTCAGGGTTCAATGAAAGTATAGCTTGGGGGGTTACCAACGCCACAAGGGATACCAGAGATTGGTACAAAGTCCAATTTAAAAATGAAGAAAGAACGGAATACTTGTACAATGACAGGTGGATTAAAAGTAACCTCAGGATTGAGGCCATCAGGGTCAAGGGACAAGCTACCTTTTATGATACAGTAGTCTATACCCATCATGGCCCGGTGGTGTTTGATAAAAACTTCCGCGGAGAAAGACAAGATGTCAATTTCGCACTCAAATGGACAGCACACATGGAATCCAATGAGCAAAAAACCTTCTTAATGCTCAACAGGGGAAAAAATCATCAGGATTACCTTGACGCCTTAGACCATTATACCTCCCCCGCTCAAAATTTTGTTTTTGCTTCCAAAGAAGGAGATATCGCCATGAAGGTGCAAGGTAGATTTCCTCTCAAATGGGAAGGACAAGGCAAGTTTCTAATGGATGCCAACGACCCAAGATTTGAATGGAAAGGTTATATTCCTTTTGATCAAAACCCGGCGACACTAAATCCTGCCAGAGGGTTTGTTTCTTCTGCCAACCAACATTCTGTTTCTGAAGATTACCCTTATTATGTTTTCGACAAGTCTTTTGAGCATTATCGAAACAGGAGGTTGAATGACCGTCTAAGGGAAATGGATAACCTTACCCTTGATGATATGAAAGCTTTGCAGTTTGATTCCTATCACCTGCATGCGGCTGAAGCTCTTCCTGTCATGATTTCCTTATTGGAAGCGTCAATAACCTCTACCGATTCCGCAAAAGTAAATCCGTATTTGGAAATGCTTTCAGGCTGGAATTTCAACACATTTCCCAATCAACAAGAGCCGGTATTGTTTCAAATTTGGTGGGATAACTTGTATAGATCCATTTGGTCTTTTCTTGATCAGGATAATGTACCGGTCATCTATCCCAACAAATATCAGACAGTAAAATTGCTGAATGAAGATCCAGAAGGCAACATTTTTGGGAAGTCGGGGAAACCAACTCTGAAAAGTGCAAAAGATCATGTCACCGGAAGTTTCCAAAGTATGTTAGAGAAAATAGAAAAATGGGAAAGTGAAAACGGAAATGAAGAATACACTTGGGCGGCGTTTAAAAACACAAGCATCAACCACTTGGTACCAAACTTTGAGTCATTTAGCAGAAAAGGAATCTATACCGGAGGAGGATCAGGGATCCTGAATGCCACAGGTTCGAGACATGGTGCGAGTTGGCGTTATGTCGCTGAAATGGGCGATCAGGTCACCGCTTTTGGTATTTACCCAGGTGGACAATCAGGAAATCCAGGAAGTAAGTACTACGATAACTTCATCAAACTATGGGCAAATGGTGAGTATGTCAACTTTAACTTTAGAGCGCAAGAAGATACTCAAGGTGTTATATTTTCAACAGAGTTCAGTAATTAAACCATGATAAAATCTTTTGTATTAGCCATTCTGACATCACTTGTGGTTTTGTTTTTAGGAAAACTTGCGCCATACTGGGTTTTGATGCTTCTCGTTTCCTTACTGGCCATAGCCATTAATCCGAGACCATGGCCAGCGTTTTTTGCAGCTGGTTTTGCATTTGGTCTGACTTGGTTTGTCTTGACGATCTGGATTTCTGTCCAATCTGAATCAAATCTACCCGAACAAATGGCGGTATTGATGGGTGTGAAAAGCGATAACTTTCTTTGGTTGGTTACTGGCATTTTGGGGTATTTGATAGGAGGATTTTCTGCCATGACAGGTTCCCTTTTTAGGAAAATATTTGAACGAAAGGATATGGGGATCTATAGAAGTTGATACCAAAAGCCAAATGTTTTTACAGTTCTCTAAAAGTTATAAAAAATATAAAAAAAGTTCTGTTATAAACGTTCGCTTGCCTTCATAATAAAAACAGCTGAAAAAATTTTGCTTTTGAAAACTAGACGAGTACTTTTGTTGCTCATTTCCCAGCGCCATTTTTATGTTAGAATCTTTAATCACATCAAAGACTAGGCTAAAGCTTTTGGTCAAATTTTTTATTAATGAGAATAATCAAAGTCACTTAAGAGGTCTGGCAGATGAGTTTGGAGAATCTACCAATGCTATCAGAAAAGAACTGAATCACCTTACCGAGGCAGGGTTTTTGGTGAAACAGTCTGAGAAAAATAAAATAGAGTACAAAGCCAATACCGATCACCCTCTTTATCAAAATCTTCATGAACTCATAAGGAAATACCTTGGCTTAGACCGGTTGCTGGAAGCTATACTGGAGCGTATGGGAGATGTGTCGCAGGTAGTCCTTACGGGAGACTATGCCAATGGAAATAGCAGCGGAGTAATTTCTGTAGATATTTTGGGTCAAAATCTGAATGAAGCTTACCTCGAAAAGCTAAGTGTCAGAATAGAAAATCTGATCGGGAAAAAAGTGGATTTCAAAATCAGTCAAGGGGATATTGATCCGAAAGGGCTGATTTTATATACCAAGTAAAAGCTTACTGAATCTGCAGTAAGAAGGATTGCTAAATGTAGAATGTCAAGTGCAAAATTGTGACTGAAAGGGCGAAGCTGTATCCAAACGTCATTATTACCCAAAAAATCTAATATCTTTAAAAAAACTACGTTAATTCGTGAAAACATCGAAAATATCTATGCAAGGATTTTTCCTAAAGAAAGAATTTCTATTTCTGGTTTTATCTTTTGTTATGTTAGTTCAATTGGGATATTCTCAGTCTATGAACGACATTCAAAACCTCAAAGTTGATAACCTTTCAGATGCCCAGATTGAGCAATTGATCAAGCGTGCAGAGTCTGCCGGAATGAATGAATCCCAGTTGGAAGCTTATGCCAGAGAGCGAGGAATGCCTGCAAGTGAAGTAGGCAAACTCCGTGATAGGATACAGCAATTGAGATCTGGAATCAGGCCAGGGCAGCAACAGCAGATGAGGCCAGGTCAGCAGGCAGGTCAGGTCAGGCAGATTGCAGGATTCAATATGAACCCGGCGCTTTTTGATTCTATTCGTCGGGCAGATCCATACTTTGACCTTACTCCGGAACAGAAGAAAATCTTTGGATACAAGCTTTTCCACAACAGAAGTTTGACTTTTAACCCAAGCCTCAATATCCCAACTCCGGGCAGTTATGTGATAGGGACTGGGGATCAATTGATTATTGATGTCTATGGAGCTTCTCAGCAGTCTTATGAATTGACCGTGACAACGGAAGGTAGAATTATGATCCCAAACTTGGGTCCGATTTCAGTCGGTGGCTCCACAGTAGATGCGGCAAGACCAAGGATCAGACAACAGCTTGCTAAAATATATTCAGGTTTGCTTGGAAGCAATCCCAATACTTTTCTGGAAATCAGGTTAGGAAATATCAGGTCAATTTCAGTTTCAATGGTAGGTGAACTGATAAAGCCCGGAACCTATACTTTACCTTCCTTTGCTTCTGTTTTCAATGCTTTGTATGCAGCTGGAGGACCAAATGAAAATGGAACCTTTAGAAACATACAAGTCTATAGAGACAGCAAGTTGATAGGCGAAGTGGATATTTATGATTTTCTAATAAAAGGAGAACACAGCACAAATGTCACCCTTAGGGATAATGATGTTGTGATAGTGCAACCATTTAGAAACAGAGTTGAATTGAAGGGGCCTGTCAGGAGAGAAGGTTATTTTGAGATGAAGCCAGAGGAGAGTGTATTGGACCTTATCAATTTTGCAGGTGGTTTTTCTTCTATGGCATACAAAGAGCGAGTGACTATTCGAAGAGCCACGGGTGAACAAATGAAAGTTCATGACTTAAACACAGAGAACTTTTCCAGTTTCAGTTTACAGGATGGAGATGAAATTACAGTAGGGGAGCGCCTCAACCGCTTTGAGAATAGGGTTCAGGTTTCCGGCGCTGTTTTCAGGCCTGGAGAGTTCAGTATTCCTGAGGAAGGAATGGGTATAAGGACTTTGATAGAAAAAGCTGAAGGATTAAGAGGGGATGCATTTAGTGGACGTGCTATATTATATAGGACCAAAGAAGATTTGACCTTGGAATCGAGGTCCGTAGATTTGAAGGGAATCTTGGACGGAACTGTTCCTGACATTGAATTACGAAGAGAAGATGTATTGAGTATCCCAAGTAGGTATGATTTGAAAGAAGAATATTATGTCAGAATTACAGGTGAAATCAATATCCCCGGTGCTTATGCCTATGCTGAAAATTTAACCGTTTCCGATTTGGTTCTAAAAGCAGGTGGTTTCAAAGATGCAGCTTCAAATTCTTATATAGAAATTGCTAGAAGGGTAAGAAATGATATCTCCGGAAAAATTGCTGAGATTATCAATATCGATGTGGATCCACAACTCAACCTCAGTTCGGAAGATGCCTCGGTTATCCTTCAGCCATTTGACCATATTTTTGTAAGAAGAAGTCCGGGATTTCAGAGAGAAAGGATAGTAGAAGTGCAAGGGGAAGTTTTTTACCCGGGTGAATTCGCGCTGAGTAATGCTAATGAAAGGATTTCTGATTTGATCAGAAGAGCAGGTGGATTGAATCAATTTGCCTATCCAAAAGGAGCGACCTTGATCAGAAGGACGGAGTATTTTCAACCTTTGACAGAAAGTGAAATCAAGGAGCAGAACCTGAGATCTGTAGTAGCCAAGCTGACGCGAGAAGGAATGAGTCTCAGTGAAGCTGAAGACATAGCTTTAGAAAGAATTGAAAAGAGGTTGTTGGATAAGGAAGAGGCAAAGGTCAAAATGGAAGAAAAGGAAAAACAGACCTTGGCTTCAAGATTCCGTGCAGAAAGGCTCCAGGATGTTTCGGTAGGAGATACTTCTTTGGTTCAGTATGAGTTTAAGGAGCAGGAACTTATTGGTATCAACCTAGGTACTATTATGGCAAATCCTGGTTCAGCCCAAGATTTGATATTAGAAGAAGGTGATATCATTAGCATTCCAAAAGAGCTTCAGACAGTAAGGATGCGTGGTGAAGTATTGTTCCCAACGACAGCAAGGTACCAAGAGTTGAGAGGTTTTAAATCCTATATTTCCCGTGCAGGTGGATTTACAGAAGATGCCAGAAGAGGCAAATCTTACGTGGTTTATGCCAATGGTGATGTACAAAGGACCAGGAAATTTTTGTTTGTTAAATTCTACCCACACATAGAACCAGGTGCTGAGATCATCGTGCCTCAGAAGCCAGAAAGGCAGCCAATGACGCCGCAGGCATGGATTGGACTGGCTACCAGCATGGCCACATTGGCCTTATTGATCAGTAATTTCACAAATAATTGATTTCTCAGATTAGTAGCAAAAGATTAAATGAAGGGTAGCAATTCTGGCTCGTTCAGGTATTTTCGTTATTTCTATTCCAAATTAAGGTATAAGGTTTTTGTTGCCTTGATTCTGAGTTTGGCTGTGGGTGTGTTGGATGGCTTTGGCCTTGCCATGTTTTTGCCACTACTACAAATGGTAGGAGGTGAGGATGCTACTGCATCGGGTGAAGGCCTGGGTGGTATGGAGTTTCTTGTTTCGGGATTAGATAGCATAGGGGTTACACTCACCCTTCATTCTGTCTTGATCATGATTTTGATCTTTTTTGTATTCAAAGGGGTGATGAAATTTTGTCAGGGCTATTACAATGTACTCACGCAGCAATACTTTATTCGGAAACTCCGCCTACAAAATGCAAAGATGTTGGGGAATTTTTCCTACAAGTCTTTCGTGACCTTGGACTCGGGAATGATTCAGAATACCATGGGGGGCGAAATGGGAAGGGTTTCTACTGCCTTTAAAAACTATTTCAGTGCCATTCAATCAGGTGTCCTGGTAGCTGTTTATCTTGGATTGGCGATAATTACCAACTTTCAGTTTGCGATTCTTGTGGCAATAGGAGGAGGTTTATCTAATTTGGTATACAACAGGATATACAAAAAGACCAAACAAACATCCAAAAAGATCACAAAAGGAGGACATGTTTACCAAGGTCTATTGATTCAAAATGTAGCATTTTTCAAGTATTTAAAGGCTACAGGTTTGATGGATCTGTTTTATGCTAAAATGAAATCAGCCATTGAATACATAGAATCGAGCAACAGGAAGATAGGCTTTTACAACTCCTTGGTAGTCGCTGCAAGAGAGCCGCTTGTGATCACCGTTGTGGTATTAGTCATACTTATCCAAGTAAATGTATTTTCACAAAACATTGGGGCGATTGTCCTGAGTTTATTGTTTTTTTACAGATCTCTTAACTCACTTGTGGAGCTGCAGAATCATTGGAATAATTTCCTAAATGTGACCGGTTCTCTTGACAATGTAATTGCTTTTGGAGAGCAATTGAAAAAAGCCCAAGACAGCAATGGTATTGAACCCTATACAAACCTCAATAGGACAATTGATTTGGAAAATGTGAGCTATGGATATAACGGTGAAAATGTCATCAATAACTTAAACCTGGTTATTGACTCTAAAAGTACTGTTGCATTCGTCGGAGAAAGTGGGAGTGGCAAAACCACATTAGTCAACCTCATTGTCGGGCTATTTTACCCTGATTCAGGAGAAGTCAAAATTGATGGTGTCAATATCAAAAACCTAAAGAAAGAGACATATCAAAGCAAAATTGGATATATATCCCAAGATCCTGTGATATTCAACGATTCAATTTTTAACAACATCAGTGGTTGGGCTGAAAAAACTCCTGAAAACATCAATAGATTTTGGAATGCTTTGGAAAAAGCCGCAATTGAAGATTTCGTCAGGACTTTGCCTGAGCAAGAGAAGACCCTTTTGGGTAACAATGGTATTCAAGTAAGTGGAGGTCAAAAACAAAGGTTGGCTATTGCCAGAGAGCTATACAAAAATATTGACATTTTGGTCATGGATGAAGCTACTTCAGCCTTGGATTCCGAAACTGAGAAAATCATCCAGGAAAACATCGATCACCTCAAAGGGAAATTGACCATTTTAATCATTGCACATAGACTTTCCACCATCAAAACATCGGATAAGATCATCTTGTTGAAAAATGGTGAAATAGAAGATCAAGGCTCTTACAGAGAGCTGATCTCAGGAAGTAAGCGATTCAATAAAATGGTTCAAATGCAAGAAATATGAAAATGATTCCAGTAACGAAGCCTTTCTTGCCTCCCAAAGCGGAGTATGACAAATACCTGGAGGGTATATGGGAAAGAAATTGGTTGACCAATAATGGTCCATTGGTAGGTGAGCTTGAATCGAGCTTGAAAGAGTACTTAGGTCTTCCATACTTATCATACTTAGGGAATGGCACCGTTGCCTTGCAATTGGCCATAAAGGCATTGGAACTTAAAGGTGAGATCATTACCACTCCTTTTTCCTATGTAGCGACTACGAGTTCAATAGTCTGGGAAGGCTGCAAGCCTGTTTTTGTGGACATTGATCCGGACACCTTCAATATTGATCCGACAAAAATAGAGGCTTCAATAACACCCAAAACCTCTGCAATCCTAGCCACACATTGTTTTGGGAATCCTTGTGAAGTAGAAGTTATTGATGCCATTGCCCAAAAGCACAACCTGAAGGTGATTTATGATGCTGCCCATTGTTTTGGAACCCTTTACAAAGGTCAAACTATTTTCAATTGGGGTGATATTTCCACAACAAGTTTTCATGCTACCAAACTATTTCACACCATTGAAGGTGGTGCCATTTTCGCCAAAGATGAAGAGTTGAATAAAAAGATCGCCTGGATGAGAAACTTTGGCCACCACGGACCGGAAAAATTCTACGGGGTGGGCATAAACGGAAAAAATTCCGAAGTGCATGCAGCCATGGGCCTGGTCAATCTCAAGCATATTGAAGGAATTCTTGCCGCCAGAAAACGTCAATCGTACTTTTACGACTCTTACCTGGATTCCACCTCTATCAGAAAGCCTAAAGTAAGTGAATCCACAGGTTTTAATTATGCCTATTATCCAGTGGTTTTCAATTCATCTGAGGAAATGATGAAAGTCAAAGCCGCACTGGAAGAACAGGAGATTTATCCCAGACGTTATTTTCACCCAAGTTTGAGTTCCTTGAATTACGTGGAAAACATCCCTACGCCTATCTCAGATGAGGTTGCCTCAAAGATCCTTTGCCTCCCGATTTACCATGACCTTTCAGAAAGTGATCAACAAAGAGTCTGCGGTATTATTTTAAAGCAGTTAGACAGTTAAACAATATAAAATTGAAACATAATTCCCACCACAAGGATTTTAGTTTTTTAAAGGAACCGGTTACCTTCAATAAGTTTACGGATAAAAAATTGCTTCAGTATTGTTTGGGTGCAACCCTGTACATGCCCGGGACAAAAGATATCCTACAAAAGATTTTGGCGAAATCACTTCACCCTCTGACTTCAATGGTGATGTGTTTTGAAGATGCTATCAAGGAGGAAGATGTACGCAATGCGGAAGAGAATGTACTGCGCCACCTTTCGTCTATCTTTGATGCCATACAGAAGGATGAGATCTCAGTAGATGATGTTCCTTTGATATTTTTGAGGGTAAGAAATGTGAGTCAGTTTGTGGGTTTTGTTTCCAAACTCAGCAAAGAACAGGCTGAAGTCTTGACCGGCTTTGTTTTCCCGAAGTTTTATTCCTCCAATGCAGACGTATATCTCCAAAAGCTGAAAGAGATCAATGAAACCCTTGGGGTATCTCTTTACGCCATGCCGATCCTGGAAGGAAGATCGATTGCTTACAGGGAGTCAAGGGTGGAGGAACTTAACCTGCTTTCCGAAAAGGTTTTTGCCTTCAAAGAACTGATATTGAACATCAGAATAGGAGGGACAGATTTCTCCTCGATCTTTGGAGTAAGAAGAAGTATCAATACCTCGATTTATGATATTCTTCCTGTCAGGGACTGCATATCCGATATTCTCAATTTTTTCAACAGAGACACCATAGATTATACCGTGTCAGCGCCAGTATGGGAATATTTTCTTGCTTACAAAAAAGATAATCTTGAAGAATTACTGCAGAAGAATATCAACCACAACCTATTGAGCCGGAGTACCATTATCAATGATGCCATTGACGGATTGCTCAGGGAAATCCTTTTGGACAAGGCAAACGGATTTGTGGGCAAAACGATCATCCACCCATCCCATATTAAGTTTGTGAATGCCATGCAGGCTGTCACAAGAGAAGAATTCGAAGATGCCGAGCAGATACTCCAAACCAACGGAGGAGTAATCAAAAGTGCAAAGGCCAACAAGATGAATGAAATCAACCCGCATAGAAGCTGGGCCAAGGGAGTAGTCTTGCGTGCAGAAGCCTACGGGGTGATTGAGGATGAAAATGATTACCTGAAATTAATGTTAAGCTGATGCCAACCGTATCTGATATTTTTAGTGATTACCTATATGGATTCCATACGTCCGGAATCCTTCAAAAAGACCTTGAAAAAGCAAAAGCATGTTTAAAGGATTACCTGGGAGTGACCATAGGGGGTGCCAATGCCTTGTTCTCGAAACATCCGGATATTTGCTTTTTACTGGAAGGGGCCAGCGGAGAGAGCAGTGTAATAGGAACGGGTAAAAATTCAAGCTTGCTGAATGCCGCTTTGATAAACGGTATTTCCTCACATTACCTTGAACTTGACGATGGTTTTAGGTTTGGGATGGTACATCCTGGAACCGTAATTTTTTCTGCTTTATTGCCTTTGGTTGAACTGAAAAAGATTTCGGGGCTCGAATTCCTGAAGGCGACCGTCCTGGCTTACGAAGCCTGTCTAAGACTGTCCAAAGCCATGCAACCAAGGCTGAAAGAAAAAGGACTGCATGCCACAGGTGTAGTGGCCGGTGTCGGGGCAGCGCTTGGTGTAGGCTTTGCTTTGGGTTATTCCAAAGATCAGTTAAAATCTGTACTTGCAGCTGCAGCCACAAGTTCATCCGGGATCTTGGAAGTGATCAGGGATGAATCCCAATTGAAACCTTTCAACAGTGGTCAGGCTGCAATGAATGGCCTGGCGGCAGGTTTGTCCGGTAAAGCCAATATGATGGGGCCAAATGACGTACTGGGTGGCAGTCAGGGATTTTTCTTTGTCAATTCCGATGCTTCGGGAGTAGATACACTAATGGAGGAAAGCAGCGAGGCATTTATCCATAGTATTTATGTCAAGCCTTACGCGGCTTGCAGACATGCGCATGCACCGGTTGAAGCTGCCCTGTACCTGAAAGAAGAACATGGATTAGATGTTGAAATGATTGAAAGCGTCAGCGTCGAAACCTATAAATTTGCTGTGGTACTGCATGACCATCAGGAGGTCGGTTCTCCTGCTTCTGCAAAAATGAGTACCCCTTACGCTGTGGCTGCGGCCCTTGTTTTCGGGAAAGTGGGAATGGAACAGTTCAAAGAAGAAGCAGTAAAAGATGAGCGTGTTCAGACATTGTGCAAAAAAGTCAGCGTATATGAGTCTGCCGAGCTTTCTGCTCAGGTTCCAGCCAAGAGAGCTGCGATTGTCAGGATAGGATTGAAGGGTAATTTAACTGTTGAGCATAAAATTGATTTCCCCAAAGGAGAGCCGGAAAACCCAATGTCTAACATTGAAATGGATGATAAATTTTCCTCTTTGATGGATTTTGCAGGAGTTTCCAATACTGCTCAAGAGGAAATCCTGACCATTGTAGACAGTCTTGAAGACCGAATGAAAGAGTTGTTTGATTATTTGTAGAATTCCAGAATTAATAACGATGGAAAAATCAAGAGAATTTCTGAAAAAAATAGGGATGCCGATAGGGGATGCATACAGTTTGCCATCTTCCGAAAAGCGCTTCAGGGATGGGGCTCAATACCGCTTTGAAGTACCCGGGATCCAAGGTCCGGGCTCTATGAAAGCCTTGCTGGAGGAGACCGAAAGGTTGGGGCTGACCATCCACAGGGTGACCCAAACCAAAGGCATCATGATGCTTACTGATGAAGAGATTTTAAAGATGGTAGACCTTGCAAGTCAATATCAAGTGGAATTGGTACTTGCAGTCGGTCCAAGAGCGACCACAGACACAAGTGCTTCCGTCAATACCCCTGAGGGGCAGCGTATGGGATACAGGTTGCGTGGGCAGGAACAGATAGTACGTGCCATGGAAGAAATCCGTCGTGCTGTAGCTTTGGGCTGCCATTCATTTTTGGTTTATGATGAAGGTAGCTTATGGGTATTCAATGAAATGCGCAAAGCTGGTGAAATCCCTGAATCCTGTAAATTCAAAATTTCGGCCCATGCCGGACACGGCAATCCATGTTCGGGCAAAGTCCTGGAAATGATTGGTGCTGATTCCATGAATCCAGTGCGGGATATACAGATGCAGATGCTTGCTTCCCTGCGTCAGGGCATAGACATACCCATTGATGTACATACAGAAAACCCGGCATCTACGGGAGGGTTTATCAGGCATTATGAAGTCCCTGAAATGATCCGTGTGGCATCTCCGATATACCTCAAAACAGGTGGTTCAGTTGCCAAAAACCATAGCTGGGATACCAGCGATGCAGATGCAAGACAGCGCGCCAAACAGGTCAGTCTGGTGAAAAGGATGATCGATACGTATTACCCTGAGGCGATAGCTTCGGCTAAAGGGAGCATAAAATAATATGGCTTTGGTCGAAGTAATATGGATCAGGGAAGTCATTGAAAAGGTTCTTTTAAAATTTGACGTTCCTTCTGACGAAAGGGCAATAATTAGCGACAGCATCCTTCATGCCCATCAAACCGGGAAAGATACACACGGGATTTCAAGACTGCCCATTTATGTAAAAAAGATAAAGAACGGCAGCTTGCTGGCCAAAGCTGATATCGAAGTGGTCAAAGATACGCCTGTGGTAAAAACCATAAACGGCAACAACGGTTTTGGACAGGTCATTGCCGACTATGCAGTGCAGGACGGCATAGAGAAAGCCAGAAATTACGGAATTGGGATAGTAGGAGTAAGAGAAAGCAACAATTTCGGAACGATTGCCTATTTTTTGGAACAATGCACCAAGCAACACATGATCTCCATAGTGATGACCAATGCAGCACCTGCCATTTCCCCCTGGGGAGGTGAAAAGGCAATTTTTGGTACAAATCCGATCGGTTTCGGTTTCCCGACACCGCAGCCCTATGCAGATATAATTTTTGATATGGCAACAACGGTCGCAGCCAGGGGGAAAATAAGATTAGCGGCCAAAAACCAGAAGGAAATTCCATTGGGATGGGCTTTGGACGAAAACGGTATCCCTACAACAGACCCCGCTGAGGCCCTGAAAGGCACACTTCTTCCCATTGGTGGGCACAAAGGAGCAGGCCTTTCGATGATGATAGACCTTTTTTCGGGACTATTGACAGGGGCAGGTTTTGCAGGAGCAGTAAAACCACTTAATACGGAGGGTGAACATTCCGGCAACGGCCATTTCTTTATGGTATTGAACCCCTTATTTTTTATGGAAAAAGAAGAGTACGAAGAAAAAATCAGCCATTTTATCCAAACAATAAAGGCTTCAGGTGAAAAAAACACTGTTTTTTATCCTGGTGAGAGGGCACACAAGACGCAATCGGAAAGGGAAAACAGATTTGAATTAAGTGAAAAAGTATATTCAGAAATATTGACTTTGCTGGCTGAACTGAATATTGAAATAAAAACGACTGATGACATCAAGTAATATAAACGGCAAACCTGTGGCAATTGTCCTTGGAGGGACAAACCCCCATAAGCAGCTTATTGTCAATTTGAAAGAGAGAGGGTACTTTACAGTTCTTATAGATTACCTGGAAAACCCTTCTGCAAAAGAAGTGGCAGACCATCATGTTCAAGAGTCTACCTTGGATAAAGATAAAGTACTTGAAATCGCCAACCAATTTCAGCCAAAACTTATATTGTCAATTTGTATTGATCAGGCGAATGGGGTTGCAAGCTATGTTTCAGAAAAACTTGGCTTACCTGTTTTGCATAGTTTCCAAAGTACAAACCTGATAAACAACAAACTGAATTTGAAAAAATTCTGTGTTGAAAATAAGATCAATACCGCACCATTTATTGAAAAGTTCTCTATTGAAAACTTGAAGGTTCTCAATCTTCCTTTGGTTATCAAACCAGTTGACACCACCGGTTCAAAGGGTGTTTTGAAAATTGAAAATCTGGAAAACTTGTCCCAAATAATAGACAGGTCCCGGAGTTTTAGCCCTTCACAATCAGTGTTTATTGAGGAATTTGTCGAAGGTACTGAGGTGCAGGTGGATTGTTTTGTCATCGATGGCAAAGCAACTACTGTCATGTTCAATGTTAAAAATAAGCTAAAAACTGGGGCTGATGCTGTTATGCAGTCAATTGGGTCCACCTGTGTGCCCAAGAAGTATTTTTCGAATGCTGTAACAGAAGAATTTTCTGACATAGCCCAAAACATCGTAAATGGATTGTCTTTGAAATCAGGTCCTTTTTTTTTTCAGGCATTGATAAAAGACCAAAAAGTATATCTTATAGAATTTGCCCTAAGGATAGGAGGTGGTTTAAGTTACAAAATTATCCCAACAGTAACAGGATTTGATACCTTGCAGGCAAGTTTGGATGTGTTGTTAGGACTATTGCCAAGATTACCCGAGTCCCAAAACCAGGCTGACTATTTTGCTACCAATAATATATATGTAGAACCTGGGAAATTCGGGGAAATTGAATTTGATACGGGTATGGACCATTCATTGATTGAATTTTTTATTCCCTATAAAACCAAAGGGGCAGTGATAGGTGCCGAATTTTCAAGTAACAATAGAATTGGTGCTTTTATAACCAAAGGCAAAAGCATTTCTGAATTAAAGGTCAAAGCCAAACAAGTCTATGGCAGTTTCAAAGTACTCGATGTAAATGGTAAGCAACTAAACCATATTAACCTCAGACCTTAGGCATGGCAGAAAACTTCATACATCAATCAGTGAAAATTTATCTTGAAACTGACATTAGGTCAAGCTCTATAGGGGAGAACTCTTCAATAGGTGACCATAGCCAGGTTCATTCAAGTAAAATTGCGCCTTATGTAGCAATCAATAAAAGAAACCTAATTCAAAAATCTGATATTGATTCATTGACCTACACTGGAGTTAATACAATCATTAAACATGCAGAAATCGGGAAATTCTGTTCTATTTCCTGGAATGTTTCCATAGGAGGAAAGAATCATTCTTTTGACCTGGCTACCACCCATTCCAGATGGTGGTTTCAGAAGCTGTACTCGGGAATAAGCGAAAAACCTACAGAATATGAATCCTCCCCTAAGTGCAGCATTCAAAATGATGTTTGGATTGCTGCCCATGCAATAATAAACAGAGGAGTGACAATAGGTCATGGCGCAATTATTGGCGCCGGCGCAGTAGTGACCAAGGATGTGGAGCCATACACGATAGTGGCGGGTGTCCCTGCAAAGCCAATCAGAAAGAGGTTTCCTGAACATATCATTGAATCATTATTGGAAATAAAATGGTGGGATTGGCCATTGGAGGTGATCAAATCAAATTTAGAGTTGATCTATGCTACCAAAGTAGATGAATCAGTAATTGAAAAACTTAAAGAAATAGCAAAGAATTTAAAGGATGCCTAGCTCAATATTAGACTCAGATTATTACAAAGATATGTTTGGCACTGCAGAAATGCGTGCTGTTTTCAATGACCACAGCAGGTTACAAGCCTGGATTGTCACCGAAATCGCCCTTGCTCAGGCTCAGGAGAAACTCGATATCATTCCTGCAGGCATAGCGGAAACCATTGAGAAGTCGGGGAAACCTGAAAACCTGGACCTAGCGGAAATGAAAGCTGAGTTTGATAAAGTGGGTTTTCCCATACTCCCGTTTGTCAAGCAGCTCAACAAAGCCTGTGGCGCTGAAGCTGCCCGATGGATACATTATGGAGCGACTACTCAGGATGTTTTAGACACCGGCATGGTTCTTCAGATGAAAGCGGGTTTGGTGCAGGTTGAAGACAACCTGGATGGGATTATTAAGGCTACAGCTGAGCTTTCAAAAAAGCATGCTAAAACTGTCATGGCGGGTAGAACATTCCAGCAGTTGGCGGCACCCATTTCATTTGGTTACAAAGCCGCGGTCTGGCTGGACGAAATGCTACGCCACAGGGAGCGGATTCAGTCATTGAAAGAAAGATTGCTGGTTGGACAATGCGCAGGAGCTGTCGGAACCTTTGCCACCTTGGGTGACAGGGGAATTGAAGTGCAGCAAATCATGATGAAGGCTCTCGGGTTAAAAGCCCCGGACATTACATGGCATACAGCAAGGGACAGCTGGGCTGAACTTGTGTCTGTTTTTGCATTGATGGCAGCAACTTTTGCCAAAATCGCTAATGAAATCGCAATTTTGATGCGCTCAGAAGTAGGTGAACTGAGTGAGCCATTTGAGGTGGGCAGGGGAGCCAGTACTACCTTACCACAAAAAAGAAATCCGATTTCCTGCGAGCCTATCATTGCCATTGCACCTAAACTGCGTGAACTTGTGGGCTCTCAACTGACAGCAATGATCCAGGAACACGAAAGGGGAGTGGGACAGATGAATATAGAATGGATGGTGATTCCTGAGGCATTTGTGCTGATGTCGGGATCCTTGAAACATACGCGTTTTATTCTTGAAAATTTATGGGTAGGTGAAGCCACTATGAGAAAAAACCTGGATCTGGGAGGAGGTCTGTTGATGTCGGAAGCCGTGATGATGGGATTGGCTCCCAAAGTAGGAAAAGCGAAGGCACATCACCTGGTTTATGCCGCAGCAAGTAAGGCACACGAGAATAAAACAACCCTAAAAGAAGCCCTGATGCAGGAAGCTGAAATAACAGCTGTGCTTTCAGCGTCTGAAATTGATACATTGATTGACCCGGTAAACTATCTGGGGGTATCAGAGAAAATGATAGATCAAGTACTGAAAAAACTATAAGCAGGATGGCTAAAAGATGGATAAAAAGACCTGAAAACTCCACTTGGGGAGATTGGGGAGAAGACGATCAATTGGGCAGACTGAACCTGATCACTGCCGAAAAAGTAAAACAAGGTATAGCAGAAGTAAAGGAAGGATTGACTTTTTGCCTGAGTTTACCACTTGATTATCCTGGCGGTCAGGTGATCAACAAGGTGAGGTTTCCTCCCGTATTGAAGCCCGTTATCCGCAATAATGAACCCTACTTCAATTATTTTTGGAACAAAACCGATCCGAATCATACCGATATAGGTTCCGATGACGTGGTGTTGTTGCACACCCAATACTCCACCCAATGGGATAGCTTGGCGCATAGAGGAGCATTATTTGATGTAATGGACAGCGGTGAGCCCCAAGCCGTTTATTACAATGGATTCCGTGTCGGTGAAGATGTAGTCATGAACGACAAAAATGAAACCAAAGCCAAAGCCCTGGGAATGGAAAACATGGCCTTTCATGGTGTGCAGGGAAGGGGCGTATTGGTTGATCTATTCAGTGAGTTTGGAGAATTCCCGAGGAAAGAGGTGGGATATGACGATTTGATGAGATTGATTGAAAAACAAAAAGTTGAAATTGAGGAAGGGGATATTTTATGTTTGTGGACTGGGCTAGATCAAATGATACTCAGGATGAAAGGAAAGCCGGATGAAAGTATAACCAAAGCCTGTGCTGTTTTGGACGGCTTTGACCCCAAATTATTGCAATGGATCATTGACTCAGGTATTTCGGCCATTGCTTCTGATAATCTGGCTGTAGAGGCTGTTGGTAAAAAAGTGCCTGAAGGGAAGCAAGGAAGTAATTTGCCCATCCATGAACTGTGTTTGTTTAGGCTTGGCGTTCATTTAGGTGAATTATGGCAGTTATGTGATTTGGCTGGATGGCTAAAGGCCAACAACAGAAGCAGGTTCTTACTGACCGCCCCACCGCTGAGACTTACGGGAGCTGTAGGTTCCCCACTTACACCTATAGCGACTGTTTAAAAAAAATCAAAAAAATGAGTTATACCCCATTGCAGAATCCCGTACCGATCAAAGACCAAAAATGGCCTGATGGAACTCAGCCTTTGGTAACTACCCGGACTATGACTTACAATCATGTCAATTTTATTGATGAGTGTATTGAGGGGATATTGATGCAGGAAACGACATTTCCGGTACAGGTTCTTATCCATGATGATGCCTCTGATGATGGGACTGTAGAAAAGCTTAGGGAATATGAGAAAAAATATCCGAATGCGTTAAAAATATATTTTCAGGAGGTTAATTCTTACAGATCCCCAAAAAAGAAAGCTTTACGCGAACCTTTTTTCAGTCAGATCAAAGGTAAATATCTAGCCCTATGTGAAGGCGACGATTATTGGACGGATGCTACCAAATTGCAGAAACAAGCTGAGTTTTTAGAATCTCATGACGATTATGTGATTGCTTACCATGATGCAGTAGTAGTCGATCCAGAAGGGAAGCTTTTGGAGGATTCCAAAATGAGTGACGAAAAAAAGAAAGATAGCTCAGCTGAGGACCTGATTTCGGGAAGTAGCCACATCCTTACCCTCTCTATGATGTATAGAAATATGGGGAATATCAGAGAATCTTGTATTGAAGCCAAATATATCAAGAATGGAGATAACCTACTCACTGCTTTCTTGGGTCAATTTGGTAAGGGAAAGTACATGTCAGATATCAAGCCAGCTGTATATTTAAGACACTCAGGAGGAATATGGTCGTCTCTTTCTGAAAAAGAAAAAGAGGCATCGAAGTTAAATTCATACTTTTGGATGTACCAGTATTTCAAGCGAATAGATAATCCAATTGGAAAAAGGGCTTACTTCAAAAAGGTAGGTCAATTGATGAACAAGACTGACGATGAGTATAACCTGATAATGGTGAAAAAGGGCTTCTTTTCAAAAATTGTCTCATTTATAGCAAGAATTTCAAATTAATATCTTGAAAGTACTCATTATCAACAAACACATCTCATATGCCTTAGGCGGTTCTGAAATGCAGTGTGATTTGATAGCTAAAGGCCTGAGTCAAATTGGCCATCAAGTGGTCTATGGCGCTGTATCTCTTCCAAAGGATTTTGAACCTTCTTTTTCTTACAATTACACCATTGTTGATTTTGACAAAAGCAGTAGGGTTTCCGTGAAAGGTTTTCTTGAAAAACATAAACCTGATGTGATTTATTGGAGGTACAATAAACATGGGTTGGACAAGATCATTCCTGTTGCAAAAACATTGGATATCCCTTTTGTGTATGCAGTTTCTCATATCAATGACGTCACTAGGTTTGCCTACAAACCCATGAAACCTAAAGGTCTCAAGGGGAAATTGAAAAGTAAACTAAGTATACTGAAACAGAAACTTCAGTCAGCAAGACAGTTCTCTTACCTGAAGGATATTTCCGGACTCACTTCATTGAATTCTGAATTCATTGGAAAATTGGAAGTTCCTTTACAGAAGGTGATTAAGAATGCAGTTACTAAAGTAACGGAGCCTTTTAGCAGCGAACAGCCATATGTGGCATGGGTTTCCAGCATAAAAGCTTCAAAGCGACCTGAAGCATATATTGAATTGGCCAAGAATTGTAAGGATTTGGAATTTTTATTCCTCATGATCGGTCCGATCCAGCAGCAAAGTTATGAGCAAGTTGTTTCGGAGGCTGAAAGCCTGCCTAATTTCCATTATCTAGGCAAAAGAACACCAGAAGAAGTCAACGGTATTTTAAAGAACGCACAATTACTGGTGCATACCTGTGAACCAGAGGGTTTTGGTAACAATTTTATTCAAGCTTGGATGCAGGGCATTCCAACAGTTAGTCTCAGTTTTGACCCTGATAATATTATTCTTACGGAAGGATTGGGATTTGTGTCAGGTACACAAGATCAAATGCAAAAAGATGTGAGAAGGCTGTTGGAAGATGCCAAGCTCAGAAAAGAAATGGGCAGCAAAGCAAAAAAATATGCAAGTCAGCATTTTTCTGAAGAAAGACTGAGTGCAGAAGTAGAGGAGTTTTTAACAAAGATTGTGGATGAAAATCGTATACATAGCTAGTTCAATTATTCCTTCCAGAAATGCCAATTCCGTCCATGTCATGAAAATGTGCCATGCCCTGGCAAGAATTGGACACGAGGTTACTTTGATAGTCCCAAAAATCCAAAGTGATTTGTATGTTGAGGACGTGCACGCATTTTACAATGTAGACCATTTGTTTGAAGTAGTATATGCCAAATGGCCTGCATACAAAGGAAAGGCATTGAGATTTGCATTGGATGCTTCGAATATTATCAAAAAGCTAAATCCGGACTTTATCTATGGACGTAGTTTTTTATGCTGTTTTGTCTGTTCTTTATTGAATAAGGTGCCAATTGCTTATGAATCTCACTATCCCATCAAAGATGAGAGCGCTTTAAATGATTATTTTTTCAGAAAAATGATCAAAAGAAGCAACTTTAAATTTTTGGGTGTCATCACAGATTCCTTAAAAAAACACTATACCAATAATTACCAATTGAGCGATAGTCAAGTAGTTATCCTGCCTGATGCCGCCGATCCCACTTCAGCCGAAATACTGAACGGCCAGCCTGAAGAAGATAAAATCATCAAGGTAGGTTACGTTGGGAGTTTTTATAAGGGTAGGGGTATAGAGACTATTTTGAGCTTGATTGGGCAATGTCCTCACTACAGATTTTTATTGGTAGGAGGTTCTCCTGAACAAATTGCTGAGGTGAAATCCCAATTCAATGAAAGTGAAAATGTAACTCTTTACGGATATCTCAATCACAAAGAAGCTGAAAACATCAGAATGAAATGCGATGTACTTTTGGCTCCATATGAGACAGAGGTCAGTACTGCCGGAAAAGTAAAAACCGGAAAGTGGATGTCACCTCTTAAAATCTTTGAATATATGGCGGCTGGAAAAGCAATCGTCTGTTCTGATTTGCCTGTGCTGAGAGAAGTATTGAATGAACAAAATAGTATTCTTGTGAAAGGGAATGACATTTCTCAATGGATATATGCCTTAAAAAAACTAGAAGATGCTGAATTTAGAGCTAATTTAGGCGACAAGGCAAAAGAAGATTTTCTTACAAATTATACCTGGGATGCTAGGGCCAAAAAATTAATCGATGAAACAAGAAGAGCTTAGGCTTTCCGATGTCCTGAAAGCCATTTTAGAAGGGAAAAAAATCATAATCATTTCCCTCGCCGTTGCTTTGGTTTTGGCAATCATAAATTTTGCCACAACTCCAAAAGAGTATATTACCAAAAGCACATTACTTCCTGTTGTAGAACAATCCAGTAGGTTACCAGGTAATCTGGGCGGCTTGGCTGGTTTGGCAGGTCTAAATATGCCTACCAACCCCGGTAGTTCCATTCCGCCAAACCTTTATCCTGATGTGGTAGCGAGTACGCCATTTGGCTTGTACTTGATCAAGCAGGAATTTTATTTTCCTAGTGTAGGACAAACATTGACGCTTGAGGAATATTTTGTCAGACATCAGGAAGTGAGCCTTTTGCAAACAATTTTCAAATTACCGGGCAGGTTCTTTTCGCTTTTCAAAAAAAGCGAACCCAAAAAAGATGCGGTAGAAAGTACTGAGCAAGTTCAAGAGAAAAAGGCCAACAGGAAACTCTCCGGAAGGGAAAATTCCGCCATCTCTCAGATCAGAAGCAGGGTAAGTGCCGAAGTGGATATGTCTCTTGGAATAGTGACGGTTCAGGTCAAAATCCAAGATCCACAAGTAGCTTCTAAATTGGTAGACCTTACTTATGAATACTTGTCTGAATATGTGATCAACTACAAGTCAAGTGCTGATATCAGAAACTTAGAATTTATTGAGGAGCGATATGATGAGGCAAAAAGGCAGTATTTCAAGTCCCAGGATGATTTGGCTTCTTTCAGAGATAGAAATCGTAACATTATATCAGCTGCTGCTCAAGTAAAAGAGGAACAACTCAGAAATGAGGTATCTATCTATTTCAATGTGTTTAATAATTTGGCTCAGGAAGTAGAGCAGGCTAAAATCAGAGTGCAAAGGTCAGTGCCTGTGTTCAATGTGCTTGAACCAGCCTATGAACCTTTGAAAGAGTCAAGTCCTAAATTGGTTTTGAATATCGTCGTGTTTCTGTTTTTAGGCTTTGCTTTATCAGTGGCCTATATTTTATTTTTCAAGCCTATTAAAGAATAAATTGGGCTTAAAGAAGCAAGAGTTTTTTTTCCTGATCAATTCTCTCCGTTTGGGAGGGGCAGAGAAAAACTGTGTCAACCTGGCCAATGCGTTGACAGAAAACGGTCATAAAGTAAGTATCATTGTAATGGAACTTAGAGAAGCCGTATTGGCTGATAACCTATCGCCGGATGTCAGTGTGATCAACCTTGAAGTAGCCCATGCACGACAGTCCCTTTTCAGGTTAAAAAGTACCATTGAAGCAAATCAAATACGCCAAATCTTGGTATTTACTTTTCAGCTCTCAGTCGTTTTGGTTTTGATCCGGAAATTATGGAAAATGGACCTCCATATCGTAGCCAGAAGTATCAATAGTCTTGGAGAAAAATTCAAACATGAGAAAAGTTTTTGGCACAAATGGGTCAGTCAATACCTGATTAAAAGGTGGTTTTTTGATGTAGATCATATCATTGCCCAATCCACGGGGATGAAGAATGAACTTGAATCCCTCAAAGGAAAGAGTGAAGTTCCTGTCACGGTAATATTTAATTTTCTGGATCAAATTCCAGTTCAAACGCAGCCATTGAATACTGAAAAGAGCAATATGGTTTTGTTTGTGGGGAAATTGAAAGCCCAAAAAAACCTGTTTTTCTTGATTGATGCATTTGAAATCGCATTGAAGTCGAATCCAGACTTACAGTTATGTCTAGTTGGTGATGGAGATCAAAAGCAAGACCTCGAAAATCATGTATTTTCCAAAGGCTTGGAGCATAATGTCAGTCTTGTGGGCAAGAGCCAAAATGTAGCCCAATATTACAAACAAGCGCTGGTTTGTGTACTAAGTTCACATTATGAAGGCTTTCCCAATGTGTTGATTGAAGCCAATTCCTATGGTTTGCCAGTGGTAAGTCTAGATTGTCCAAGCGGTCCATCTGA
Organism: Mongoliibacter ruber; assembly: GCF_003003005.1. Lineage (GTDB taxonomy): Bacteria > Bacteroidota > Bacteroidia > Cytophagales > Cyclobacteriaceae > Mongoliibacter > Mongoliibacter ruber. The sequence continues at coordinate 81,738 of NZ_PVTR01000004.1, read as the reverse complement.
TATCATACTTCCCTATATCAATGGAATCTTGGTAGTGGAAAGTACCAAAGAAGCTTTCGCCGCGGCCATCATTGATGCCATACAATATGAATGGGAAAAAGAAGCAATATCAAGGTCTGTTTTTCGATTTTCTAAGGAAAAAGCTGTTGAAGCTTATTTGCAAATTTTACAACGTCCTTTAGCCTGATATGCTTTTAAGGTTTAAGATCATAGATGTCCTCAATGTTTTGATACTGGCCTATCTGTTGGCATTGTTCTTCCTGTATCCTTATGGCTTACCTCTTATTGGCTCCAATAACCTCAGGGTCTCTGACCTGTTTGCTTTCCCTATTTTGGGTTTGGCGATTATCTTACTGGTACATAAAAACAAGGTATACCATTACCCGATTCTCAATTCTTTTGTGCTCCTATTTATATTGTTTGAGCTTCTCTACCCCATTTTAGGTTTATTTGTTGGTTATGAGGGGCTTGGAGCCATTGGAAATACCTTGCGTATGGCCTTGATTTGGTTGCCTTTTTACCTATATATTCTCCTTTCTGAGCCACCTAAAGTGCTGGAGTTAGACAGGTTTTTAAACAAAGTCTTGAGGTACAGTATTGTCTTGAACATCATCTATGGGGTCATTCAGATCGCGGTTAGGATCAGGATGCTGCCGTATTCATTTTTGATCACCAAGCACCTTGAGCCTTTTGCAGTGGACTCGCACTTCAGGGTAGTGGATGGGATTAGGGCATCAGGATTTTTTGTGAATACGACAGGTTTATCAGTGTTTGCCATTTTATCCATGAGTTATTTTCTCGCCAGCTACATAGGCAAAAGGAATAGCTGGGATGGGGCATTTGTGCTTTTAAGTTTCCTGGCCTTGGTATTGACCACTTCAAGGGCAGGCGTGATTACGGCAGTTATCATTTTGACCGTGGGTTGGATTTTTATACCCAATAGAGGAAAGTTGGTAAGTATTCTCATATTCCTTTTAATGGGCGTTGTGGGTTATTTTATCATAGATTTATATGTGGGTACGGATGTGTTATTTGGTAGATTCACAAGGATCATAGAGGGCGGTGCAGCTACTGATCGCTCTTTTTCTCACCGTACCGAAAGACTGTGGCCAAGGGTCTTCCAGGCACTTGAATCATTTGAGTTTGGCACCTTGGTGAATGCTGTCAGCAAGGTGGGCTTGGTGGATTCCGGATACCTTACCTATTATGCTCAAGGCAAATGGCCATTTATTTTGGCCTTGATTATTTTTCTTATCGGTACATTGATCAAGTCACTAAATATATTTGTGGATCGGGCCAACTGGGCAAATTTCCTGGTGTTGGCGATAGTCATTTACCTAAGTTTCACCATGGTAGTGCTTAATCCCCTGCGTTCTCCTTTTGTAATTTTCTTTTTATTGTTTGGCCTTTGGATGGCCGAATCACATAAATCTCAACATGCAAAAAATTAAAGTTCTATATATTGTTTCTACCCTTGAATCCAAAGGGCCGACCAATCAATTGTTTTACCTTATCAAGTACCTGGACAGAGAAGTCTTTGATCCTATGATTTTGACCCTTTCTCCTGAACCCAAGTCCTCAATGAAAGCATCTTTTGAGAAGGAAGGCATTGATATTCAAACTTTGGGAACTGGAAGATTGTCTGGGATTTTGAAGAACAAGAAAATCCTAAAACAAATACTACAGAAGTTTAAGCCTGATATTATTCAATCTATGGGTATCAGGGCTGATGGATATAATGCAGGATTTGGCTCAGAATTTAAGCGCATCACCACATCGAGAAATTTCCCCTTGGTGGATTACGTCCAAAAATTCGGGAAAATCAAAGGTTTGCTCATGGCCAAAATGCATATTGCTTATTTTAAAAATCTGGAAGTGGTGGCCTGTTCTATGAGTATTTTCAAGCAGCTTTCTGAAATAGGAGTGTCTAGTACTACAATCCAAAATGGTGTGGATTTGAGCCGCTTTTCTCCTGAATCCATTACTGAGATGAAAAATGAAAGTACTGTAGATGAAAAAATCGTATTTGTGACTGTCGGAAGCCTTATTTTTAGAAAAAATAACTCCCAACTTATTCAAGCTTTTAGCGGACTTGGGGAGGATTTCAAACTGATTGTGGTGGGAGACGGTCCTGAGTCTGATGATTTGAAATCCTTGGATAAGCTTGGAAATATTGAATTTGTAGGCCATCAGTCTGATGTGAAAAAATATCTTCTGGAAGCTGATGCTTTTGTTTCTGCTTCTAGAGCTGAAGGCCTCCCCAATGCAGTTTTAGAAGCGATGGCCTGTGATTTACCTGTGATTTTGTCCGACATTCCACCTCATCGGGAATTGGTTGAAGGAAGTGAATTTGATACTTTTTTATTCAACCTAGATGATGTAGAAGACCTGAAAGAGAAAATTCAAATTTTCTCCAAGCAATTGCATGGCTTAGGTGGAGTAGCAAGAGGTTTGGTTTCAAAAAGGTTTGCTGCAGAAGTAATGTCAAAAAAATATCAAAAACTCTATTTACAAGTTTCAAAGTGAGGTATTCAAGGAAAGAAAGAATAATTGCAAAGTATCTGTCAGCTTTTCCCGGGGCAAAGCAATTTCTGAAAAAGACATATCAAAAACTAAACTTTATCCTTTACCGGCCCAGCCATACGCATAAGAGTTCCTGTGCGATAGGTGCTGCTGAGGATGGTGAAAAAGAAACATTTTTTGGGTATTATGACAAATCGCCGGAAAGTCAATGTGGCACCTATCTACTCTATCATTCCACTGCAAGGAATACCAAAATGTTGCCTTCTGGCAGAGAATCTATCGAGGTAGTATGCCAAAATCTTGGAAATGATGAAGTCATTTACAGGAATATTACTTTGGCGTACAACTGGCAGCAAGGTGCAAGGTTGCATTGGGTAGGTCCAAAGTCTTTTGTTTTTAATGTTTTTGAAACAAATTCCGGATATGATGCCATACAGGTGACTATCGATGAGGATGGTGAAGTAACTGAAAGTAGGCTGGGTAAACCTGTTTATGAAAGTATTGAAAGTGGATTTCTCAGCTTGAATTTTGAAAAACTGAACAAATTGAGGCCTGATTATGGATACAGGTGTCATGAGGTGGAAAGAGAGCTAAGTTTGAGCGAAGAAGGTATTTATTTTAAAAATAAGAATGCAGAAGAATGGCGTGTTCTGGTCAGTTTGGAAAGTATTCTTAAAAAGTATCCCATCAAAACCGGGGGGGATGTACTTTCAGTGGCTCAGAGTTTTCAAAAATTCAACCACATTATGGCCAACCATCAAGGCGATAAGTTTGTGTTTCTTCACCGTTATTTTTTGGATGGAAGAAGGATTGACAGGCTATTTTGTTACAATATGAATTCTCAGAAAATTACGCTTCTGAATAAAGATGAGATGGTTAGCCATTATTGTTGGAAAAATTCATCTGAGTTGATTGTGTACATGAGGGATGAAGCCCTTTGCGGTGACAACTATTACCTGGTCAATGCCGATACTGGAGAAATTCATACCATGAAAGACCTTCAGGACAAGTTTGGTGATGGGCATCCACAATCCTTCAATGAAAAGTTTATGGTGTTTGATACCTATCCCAACAAGTCAAGACTCAAAGAATTGTTCTCTTACCATTTCTCCAACGGAGAGATCCTCAAACTGGGAGAGTTTTTAGAGACATTGAGTTATTATGGTGAAACAAGGTGTGACCTTCACCCAAGAATCAACCTAAAAGGAGACAAGGTCTATTTTGATTCTGTCCACTCAGGCAAAAGGCATCTGTGGTGGATTGATTTGAATCAAAAGGTTTAGGGAATATAAGCTACTATTTCATTGAGGTAAAGTTCCAAATAAGTGTAGTATGAGTTTTCTGCTACTTTAGCGCCATCATCGGGGTCATTCGGGTCTAATCCTCTTGCAATCTCCCATTCGTCAGGAATCCCATCTCCATCTGAGTCTTTAGGGGCTTGGCCGCTTTTCAGAACCGGCCATCCGCCGACATCTTCCTGTGAATCAATAATGCCCTTGTTGCCATATGTGAAAGTTCCTTCTTGGACTTCATAACTGATACGGGAATCGATCTCATCTCTGCAAAAACTCGCCCCGCTATATTTCAACACATCAGCAAATGCCTCTTGGGCTGTTTGAGTGCCTTGGATTTGAAATGGAAAAGGCGAGGAAGCCCGTGCATTTCTGATGTTTTCACCCCTTACAGGCCCTTCCCAATTACCTCCTAACCAATTACTCTGCGAGGCCTGTTCATCTCCAAAAATAAAATTTCCATCAATAAAGAATTTGCCTTTTGGTTCCAAGACGCGCAATATTCTATATTTATGCTCTTCCTGTGTAGCAGGCCCATGTTTAAAATAATTATTGACTATATTGTGGTTGCCTTCTTCACCACCATGCATAGTGAAATTCACCCAATTGTAGATAACGTTATTTCTAAAATCAACAATTTCCTGCTTGGGTTGTTTATGGTACCGAGCACCATTAAACCTTGGTAGTCTGGCAAAGTGATGGGCTATCAGGTTGTGGTGAAAAGTCGCTCCTCTTCCGCCAAAAATCCCTCCATAGCCATGAGGGCCTGAACTGTGATAGGAGTGATGCAATGCCTCTGTGATCATACACCATTGCATTGTAAAGTTTTGATTGTCATAAAATGACGCTACTTCATCATTGCCCCAACTGACAGAACAATGATCTATAATGATGTTTTTTTGTTTATTGCCCGCAAAAGCATCATACTCTCTTTTGCTCCGATCACCCACTCGGATCCGTATATAACGAATAATGATATTACTGGCCCTTACAAGAATCGGATGGTTTTGAACAGTGATGCCGTCTCCCGGAGCAGATTGGCCTGCAATAGTCAGGTTCCCATTGGTGATAAGAATTCTTTTCTCCAATTCGATGTTTCCGGCTACGCTAAAGACCACAGTTCTTCTTCCGGAAGCTTCCAAGGCCTCCCTAAGGCTGCCTTCTCCACTGTCATTCAGATTGCTGACGGTGTACACCTTGCCGCCTCTACCGCCTGTAGTATGTTTGCCATAGCCGTCTGCAGTTGGAAAAGCCAAGGGTTTTTGATTTTCTTGGGCGTTTATATCTGTAAATAAAAAATGAAGGATTAAAATGATGAAAAGCCTTTTATACATTTCTAACATATTTTAGGATGAGTTTTTATTCTAAACTTTCTATTTGTTTTGGTTTCGCCATGTTGCTCAACTTTCAACTTTTGGCTCAAGTAACAAATTTGAATTTACCAATTTTTGACGAATACTTTAGAAGGGAACAAATCAAAGGAAATATTATGCCAGATTTTTCCTTCACAAATAGACCTTTTCATTTAAATAAAATAGTAAGTAACCATACGGTAAATGACAGCCTGTATAAGGAATTTACAGTTGCTGATGGCATTTCCTTCTCTCCACTGGTGAGCAAGCTTGTCTTTAATTCAAAGAGACCTTATGGCTGGGGAATGGGTTTGATACAACCTGGTGTGGGGTTTCAATTTTACCAGAATCTGGGAATCAATTATGAATCAAAGTGGCTCAGTGTCAGGTTGTCTCCTGAGATACTGGTAAACCAAAACAGACCTTTTGAAGGGTTTCCGAATGATTTTTCCGATAGGATCACCAGAGAAAGATTCTTTTTTTGGAATAACGGGGATTTTCCCGAGAGATTCAATGAAGGTTTTGCTTTCAGGCCCTGGCTAGGCCAATCTTCAATTGCTTTAAAAATCTGGAAATTGTCTTTGGGAGTTGCTACCGAAAATATTTGGTGGGGGCCAGGTCAGTTCAATTCACTTTCTTTTAGTAATAATGCGCAAGGTTTTCCCCACGTGAAATTAAGTACCTCAGAGCCAATTCCATTTTTTCTTGGAAATATTGAGTTCAACATATTGTCGGGAAGGATCGAGGATTCGGGTTTAGCCCCTTCTCAGTTTTCAAATTTGAACACACGGTTTTTTCGGGAATTTTCAGGAGATTGGAAATACCTTAATTCCATACTTTTTTCTTATAATCCAAAATGGATCAAAGGCCTACATCTTGGTTTCATCAGGACCAATCAGCAATACAGTGAGTTTATGACCAATTCCTTTGGTGATATTTTCCCGATCTTCAATGCTTTTCAAAAAGTCAACTTCGGGTTTGACAGAGATGAAGAAGGCAGAGATCAGCAATTGATTCTTTTTGGAAGATTGGTCATTCCATCAGCAAAGGCAGAACTCTACACGGAGTACGGCAGAAGAGACCATTCGTTTAACTGGAGAGAAGCCATCATCAACCCGGAGCATGCAAGGGCTTTTCTTTTTGGATTCAATAAATTAATTGATTTGCCTCAATCAAAATATGACCTTCAAGTCAGGGGAGAGGTGGTACATCAACAAGAATCAGTGAACAGGTATATCAGGTATCCGGGATTGCGTGGAAATCAAACTTGGCATACACACTCGCGTGCAAGGGGATTTACCAACTACGGCCAAGCACTTGGTGTGGGCATCGGTGTGGGCTCCAATTCGCAGACAATGGAGTTTGCCCTTGTAGATGGACTCAACAAAAAAGGGATTCTCTTAGAGCGCTTAGAAAACCATCAGGACTTCTACTACCGGGCTTTTGGACAACAAAAGAGGGTAAAACCATGGGTTGATCTTAGCCTAGGTCTTCTTTGGGATCAAAGATGGAACAACTTTATTTTTAGCTCCAAGGTGCAAATGATCAATGCACACAATTACCAATGGCAACTCGCGGATGGCAGGCAGGAGGCTTTTACCAAAGGTCAAAACCTTTTTTCTGTCTTTTCGAATGTTCAGATGGTCTATATTTTTAAATAAAAATGCGAAAATATATAATGAAATGTAGCGTTCTCATGAAAACAACCGTAAAGATAAGTAAACAATTGACCGTAGTTTTTCCGATTTTAATCTAATAATCATAGATTTACATTATGAATAAATTTTCTTGTTTAATGTCTTTCTACCACAAAGACAACCCCATTTTCCTAAATGAGGCTTTTGAGAGTTTAAAAAACCAAACTTTACCTGCTTCTGAGATTATTTTGATTCAAGATGGGAAAATTACCTCCGAGCTTGAAGAGGTGGTTACTTTTTGGGAACAAGAACTCCCCATCAAAAGAATAATAAACACTGAAAACCTAGGCTTGGGCTATAGCTTGAAGCTTGGACTTAAGTCATGTTCTGAGGCGCTTGTAGCCAGAATGGACGCCGACGACATATCACACCCTAAGAGGTTTGAGCTTCAGTTTCAATACCTTCAAAGCAACCCTCAAATCTCTGTGGTAGGGAGCTGGATTGCTGAATTTTCTGCAGAAGTAGACAATATCAATACTTACAGGACATTACCCTCAGATCCCGAGGACTTGTTTAAGTTTGCCAAAAAAAGATGCCCGCTCAATCATCCTACCGTAATGTACAGGAAGGATGATATCCTTTTTGTAGGGAGTTATGACAATTTTAGATTTCAACAGGATTATCACCTTTGGGGCCGTTTACTGAACTCTGGTTTTAAAATAGCCAATATTCCAACAGTGCTGCTTTTCATGCGTGCAGACAATGAACTGTTTGGAAGAAGGGGTGGAGTTGAATATTTTAAAAATGAAGTGGAGGTTCAGAAGGACTTCTTGAGAATTGGATTCATATCACAGATAGAGTTTTTTAGAAACTATTTTATCAGAGGCAGTGTACGCGTTCTACCTAATTTCTTAAGAAAATATTTTTACCAATTTATTTTGAGGTAATTCAAGCCAGTTTTGTTAATATTGAGTCCCATTTAAACAGACGTGTTTTTTACTCTTGGTCGTAGAGTTTTTAATGATAAACAATCAAAAATTAAAATGAAGATTTCTAAAATTTGCTGTATTGGTGCAGGGTATGTTGGCGGACCTACGATGGCAGTGATTGCACAAAAATGCCCGGAAGTAAAAGTCACAGTAGTTGATATCAACCAAAAAAGAATTGATGCGTGGAATGACGAAGACCTGGACAAGCTACCCGTTTATGAACCAGGTCTTGATGCAGTAGTAGCCGAGGCAAGAGGTAGAAATTTGTTTTTCTCCACAGATGTAAACAAAGCAATCAAAGAAGCCGAAATGATTTTCATATCGGTAAATACACCCACCAAAACTTACGGAGAAGGCCGTGGAATGGCAGCTGACCTCAAATGGGTAGAACTTTGTGCAAGGCAAATTGCAGCCGCTTCTGATGAAAACAAAATAGTAGTAGAAAAGTCCACGCTGCCTGTAAGGACCGCTCAAGCTGTGAAAGATATTTTGGATAATACCGGAAACGGATTGAAATTTCAGATCCTTTCTAACCCTGAATTTCTGGCTGAGGGAACTGCAGTAGAAGATCTCTTGGATCCGGATAGGGTATTGATCGGTGGAGATAACTCTCTTGAAGGTCAGGAGGCTATAGAAGCCTTGGTGGAAATTTATGCCAAATGGGTGCCTAGAGATAGAATTTTAACTACCAATGTTTGGTCATCTGAATTGTCTAAATTGACTGCAAATGCCTTTTTGGCCCAGAGGGTATCTTCTATAAATGCGATCTCTGAACTATGTGAAGCCACTGGCGCGGATGTGTCTGAGGTGGCCCGAGCCATTGGTGCGGACAGCAGAATCGGATCAAAATTCCTCAAAGCTTCAGTAGGCTTTGGAGGTTCATGCTTCCAAAAGGATATATTAAACATGGTCTACATCAGTAGGAGCTATGGACTCCATGAGGTGGCAGATTATTGGGAACAGGTCATCAAAATGAATGACCATCAAAAGGCAAGGTTTGCCAAAAATATTATCAAATCACTCTACAATACAGTGAATGGTAAGAAAATCACCTTTTTGGGCTGGGCTTTCAAAAAAGATACAAACGATACAAGAGAATCCGCAGCCATCTACGTGGCAGATATCCTGGTCAGCGAACAGGCAGAGATCTGTGTATATGACCCTAAAGTAAGTGCAGAAAAAATTTATGCTGATTTGGATTATTTGAATACCCGTTCTTCTGAAGAGAACCGTAAGTATGTCAAAGTAATCAATGATCCTTATGAAGCGGTCAAGGATTCTCATGCAGTGGCAATCCTGACAGAATGGGATGAGTTTGTCGGTTATGATTGGCAAAAGGTATATCATTCAATGTTGAAGCCGGCACAAGTCTTTGATGGTAGGAATATCCTTCATCATGAGGAATTAAAAAGAATGGGCTTCAGGGTCCAAGCGATCGGAAAGGATACTTAATCCAAGAAGTATAAACCCTCTAAAGGCGCCAAGACACAAAGAAGCTAAAGGTATTTGTGGTTCTTGGCGCCTTTTTTTTGTCATTTATCCTGACCAAGACAGCAAAACAATCGGTATTGTGCCTTAAATGTATAAAGAAGGCTTTTTATCATGCTGAAAAATTATTGAATCTAATTACCTTTGTTCATATCACTCTAAAATAATGGTCGAACTATTAGAATTCCCAAAAATCTTAGATCCCAGAGGTAACCTTACTTTTTTGCAATATGCTGATCAAATACCCTTTGAAATGAAAAGAATTTTTTGGACTTATGATGTGCCAGGAGGAGAAATTAGAGGAGGGCATGCCTACAAAAACCAACATGAAGTGATCATCGCCCTCAGCGGCAGCTTTGATGTAGTCATTACCCATCCTGACAATTCTATTCAAAAATTCCAGTTAAACAGGTCTTACTATGGGCTGTACGTTCCTGCCATGGTTTGGAGGCATATGGAAAATTTCTCCACTAATGCCGTAGGATTGCATTTGAGCAGTTCGGAATACAATGAAAGTGACTACATCAGGAGCTTTGATCAATTTGCAAGTTTAAAAAAATGAAGCACACCACTGTATCAGACTGTAAGCTAATAGATCTCCCCAAAAATCACACGATCAAAGGAAATATTACCGCCATCAATAATGGCATAGAGGTTCCTTTTGATGTGAACAGAGTGTACTATCTCTATGATATTCCAGGGGGAGAATCAAGGGGAGGTCATGCCCATCGCGCACTTCAGCAGCTGATTGTCGCTGTAAGTGGCAGTTTTGATCTTACCATTGATGATGGGAATGAAAAGAAAACTTTCCAGCTCAATAGACCATATATTGGTGTTTTGATGCCTCCGGGGCTGTGGAGAGAATTAAACAATTTTTCCTCAGGTTCTATTTGTTTGGTATTGGCATCTTTGCCATTTGAGGAATCAGACTATATACGTGAATATGACGATTTTCTAACTTACAAAAATGATGATTCATCCATTATCTGATGTCCAATCAGCGCATATAGGAACTGGCACCAAAGTATGGCAGTTTGCAATTGTTCTCAAAGGGGCTGTTATCGGGCAAGACTGTAATATAAACTGTCACACCTTGATAGAGTCCAATGCGGTAATTGGTGATAGGGTTACGGTGAAACCAGGGGTTTTTATATGGGATGGGGTCATTTTGGAAGATGATGTCATGGTGGGGCCCAATGCCACTTTTACCAATGACAAATGGCCCAAATCAAAAAATGCCTCTTATACCCAATTGCCGACAAAAGTAAAAAGGGGAGCAAGTATTGGAGCCAATGCTACCATACTCTGTGGAATTGAAATAGGGGACTTTGCCATGATTGGAGCAGGCGCCGTAGTTACCAAAAACGTACCTTCTAGGGCTTTGATGGTAGGTTCACCTGCCAAAATCGCCGGATGGATGAACGAAGATGGGACCAAAATGCAACAGCAAGGAGATCATTTTGTAGATAATAAGGGAAATAAGTGGTCGGTGATTGACAGTGAATTAAAAAAATTATGAAAATACCTTTTTTGAATTTTGAACCCGCTCATACTTTGATCAGAGCGGAAATGGAAAAAGCCTTCTTGTCTGTCTATGATAGCCATTGGTACATCATGGGCAAGCACTTGCAAAAGTTTGAGGAAGAGTATGCCACATTCAATCAGACCAAATATGCTATTGGGATGAGTAATGGCTTGGATGCCTTGTATTTGGCACTCAAAGCACTGGGTATAGGTAAAGGGGATGAAGTAATTATGCCTTCAAATACCTTCATAGCAACTGTGATGGCGACCTCCTTTACGGGGGCAACACCTGTTTTTGTCGAACCGGACCCTCAGACCTATTTGATTGATCCTTCTAAAATTGAAGAAAAAATAAGCCCTAACACCAAAGTCATCATCCCTGTGCATTTGTATGGGCAAATCTGTGCGATGGATCAGGTCATGGACATTGCAAGGAAACATGGTTTGTTTGTGATTGAAGACAATGCTCAAGCTCATGGGGCAGCTTATAATGGGAAGTTGGCAGGAAGCTTTGGAGATATCAATGCCACAAGCTTTTATCCAGGCAAAAACCTAGGGGCGCTCGGTGATGCAGGTGCCTGCACTACTGATAATCCTGAATTTGCTGAAAGTTTAAGGGTTTTCAGAAATTATGGAAGCAATGAAAAGTATGTACACAAGGTAGAAGGACATAATATGCGCTTGGACGAGCTTCAGGCAGCGCTTCTTTCTGTCAAATTAGCCAAATTAGATGCCTGGACGGAACAAAGGAGAAAAATTGCCGCTCAATATGACCAAGTCTTGAGTGGTATTGGAGATTTGATCTTGCCAAAAACTGCGGATAAGGCTACCCATGTTTATCACTTGTACGTGGTCAGAACCAAACACCGGGCAGAGTTGCAGGATTTTCTACAGGCGAAGGGTGTCGGTACCTTGATTCATTATCCTACTCCACCACATTTACAGCAGGCCTATCAACACCTAGGTTACAAAAAGGGGGACTTCCCCATTGCAGAAGATTTAGCAGATACAGTAGTCAGTTTGCCTATTTGGCCGGGGCTAAAAGAAAGCGATATCACATATATTGCAGCATGCATCAGTGAGTTTTTTGAGAATGTCTGAGCAAAAATCCTCTTATAAACAGATTTTAAAAGCCACCTCTTTGTTTGGAGGTGTTCAGGTGTTTAATATTCTGATCACCATAGTCAGGTCAAAAATAATCGCCATCCTACTAGGCCCGACGGGTATAGGGATAGTAGGATTGCTGACCTCTACGACCAGCCTTGTCAGTTCTATGACCAACTTTGGTTTGGAGACCAGTGCGGTCAAATCTGTAGCTGAAGCACACGGCAATGGCAATACTGAAAGGTTGGCCAAGACTGTTACGGTTTTCAGAAAGCTGGTTTGGGCAACGGGTTCATTGGGTGCTATATTGACGGCTGTATTGTCTCCTTGGCTGTCTTTGCTGACCTTCGGGGATAAGTCTTATACTTGGGCTTTTGTCTTTTTGTCCATCACCTTATTGCTCAATCAGCTTACGATAGGCCAAAATGTAATCCTGCAAGGAACGCGGCAGTTGAAGTACCTCGCTTCTGCAAATATGCTTGGATCTATTCTTTCTCTGTTGATCACAGTGCCGCTTTATTACTTCTTTGGATTGGAAGGGATAGTTCCCGCTCTTATTATCATGGCCTTGGCCACTTTTACCGTTGCTTCTTACTTCAGCAGGAAAGTTAAACTCAAGTCTATCCAAATTTCCTGGCCTGAGGTCAAACTGGAAGGCAAAGGAATGATGAAGCTTGGCTTTTTCTTCAGTTTGAGCACCTTGTTGGGGGCTTTGATCTCTTACTTGCTGAGAATATATATCAGCAATACCGGGGGAGTGGATGACGTAGGGCTCTATACCGCAGGTTTCCAGATTATTGGCACTTATGTAGGTTTGGTCTTTACTGCAATGGGTACGGATTATTTCCCGAGACTATCTGCAGTAGCCGATGATGATCAGAAGAGAAATTCCCTGGTAAATCAACAAGGGATAATAGCACTCCTTATTTTATTCCCGATCATTGTGGCATTTATTTTCTTTGCTCCTTGGGTGGTCAGGTTGTTGTACTCGGCCAAGTTTGACCCCATCAATGGCATGATCATTTGGGCCGCTTATGGCATGTTTTTCAAAGCCATCAGCTGGGCGATAGCATTTCAGTTTTTGGCAAAAGCCAACTCACGCCTCTTTTTCTTAAATGAATTGGTTGTGAACTCTTATTTGCTCTTGTTCAATATCATTGGCTACACTTACTATGGGCTTTTGGGCTTGGGGATTTCTTATCTTATCACTTACTTGATTTATCTTGTTCAGGTCTTTTGGATTACCAAAGCCAAGTTTTCTTTTCAGCTCAGCAAGCCGCTTTTGAAAATGTTTTTGTGGGTGATTGTGATAGGGGCTGTCTCTATAGTGCTGGTGAATGTGAATATAGGCCAATTTGAATATGTCATTTACTCTATTTTCACCCTTGTGGTGAGTATATATTCCATCAAAAAACTCAATCAATTGACAGGTTTGATTTCTTCGATTAAAAACCGCTTTTAAAAATAAATATCAGTGAACTCGCTTTGGCACATCGATGCCAGACCGTATTCCAATTGCATTATAATAGATAGTTTGATGAATGAAAATTCTTGTATATCAATAGTAGTCCTCACATACAATTCCGAAAAGTTTGTAGAAGAAACTTTGGACAGCATCTATGACCAATCCTATCCAAATATAGAATTGATTGTCGCGGATGATTGCTCTTCTGATCGCTCAGTGGAACTTGTACAAAAGTGGATTGGAGGCAAAAAAGAGCGATTTGTCAATTTCAGGCTGATTGCTTCCCCAAAAAATACCGGAACCAGTGCCAATTGCAACAGGGGACTGCATGTTGCCGCTGGGGAATGGGTAAAGTTTATTGCCGGAGATGATGTTCTTCATACGGATTTTTTTACCCGGATGTCCCCCTTGCTCCGCAATGAAAAAGTCAATGTCATAGCAGGTGAGGTGCATACTTTTGAGAATGATATTTCTGAGGCACAGTTTAATTGGCCTGATTTTGATTTCCCGACTGACCTGAGCGTGCAGAGACGCAGGCAGCTGGTGAAAGGCCTGCTTTTGGCTCCATCTGTGGTAATCAGAAAATCCAAAATAAGTGAGCTGAAAGGCTTTGATGAGAAGTTTAAGCTCTTGGAAGATGACCCAATGTGGTTCAAACTCACTTTAGACCACAACCTCTTTTATTTTGCTCAAGATTCCATCGTTTATTACAGGCAGCACTCAGAATCTGTGAATTCTATTGCAGCAAGGGAAATTTATTACCGAAAGCCGATTTTTCTAAATGATCTGATCAATTTTGGCTATGGTATACGTGTACCTGCTTTGGCGAAAGAGGGGCTTTGGGCTCACGTTATTTTTTTATATTTGGGGCTTCTTTGTGAAAACCTTATTTATAAAAATGGATCCAAATTGGACAATATCTTGAATAGAATTTTAAAGAAGTTTGTTCTTCTTTTCCACCGAATTTATGTGAATTTACCCTACTAGTTTATATTTATTATTATCATCATGTCTAATCAAAAAAGGGTATTTATCTTATTGAGATCTTTGGATGTATTTGGGGGGACAGAAATCCAAACATTGAACCTAGCCAAAGCATTGATAGCATCAGGATATGAGGTTGCACTTGTGTTGTATTTTGAGGTTGAACCTCAGTTGAAATCCTTTTTTGAAGATGAAGGAATCCAACTCAAGCAACTGAATATTGATTCATCGAAGGGTCTGGGAAGGACTTTTTCTGAGATTACAGGATTTTTGAAGAAAGAAAAGCCTGACATCGTGCATATCCAATACATGAACCCCGGTTTGATCCCTATTTTGGCAGCAAAATGGGCTTCTGTCCCGATCATTATCGGGCAAATTCACCAACCGGCTACATATTACAAGACCTTGCACAAGCTTTTTGTCAAGATTGCAGATAAAATGTGTGATTATTTCATGTCTGTGTCTTTAAATACACAAAAAAGCTGGTTCCAAAAAGAGTTTCTTTATCAGGTTGGTCAGCCTTTTGAGAGAAACTTCACGATTTATAATAGCCTCTACAATATATTCAAACCCAATGAGGCATTGTTATTGGAAAAGAGGAATGCCAAAAGAATTGAATTGGCTGTAGTCGGAAGATTAAGATGGGAAAAAGGGCAGATCTTTGCCCTTGAGTCATTTGTGGGGGTATGCAAGAAGCATGACAATGTACACCTACATCTTGTGGGAGTAGGGCCTGATGAAGCGTTTTTGATGGAAAAATGTCAAGAACTTGGCATTGCCGATAAAGTCACTTTTCATGGGCAGCTAGCTCCTGCCAAACTGAATGAGTTTTACAATAACATTCACCTTGTTATAGTTCCGTCCAGGTTTGAAGCCTTCGGATTGACCGCTATAGAAGCCATGTATTTTGAAACGCCTATAATCGCCACCAATGTCGACGGCCTCAAAGAAGTAGTCAGAGAAGGGGTAGATGGCTTTCTAGTGGAATTTGGAAAAAACGAAATCTTGACAGAAAGAATTAACTTGCTGATTGAGAATCCTCAAATGAGAATAGATATGGGGATTGCATGCAGGAAAAGAGTAGAAGATAATTTCTCATACGAAAAATATAATCTTATAATTAAAGATTTTTATTCCCGATTATAATGAAAAACACAGAATATCCTTTAGTTAGTGTACTGTTCATTACCTATAAACGCTTTGACAAGCTTAAGGAAACTTATGATAATTTTGTCAAAAACTGTACTTATCCTAATCTGGAACTGATAGTGGCAGATGATGGCAGTCCGTCCAAGATTCAGGATAAAATCAAGACCATTCATTTTGATAAATATTGCTTATCCCCTCAAAACAAAGGGCTGGGTTTCAATCAAAACCAAGGAGTAGAAGCTGCTTCCGGTGATTATATTCTCAACCTTCAGGACGATTGGAATCTTTTACACCCCTCTGATTTTCTGCAAAAAGCTGTCAGCTTACTGCAAGCTGAACCAAAGATTGGTTTGATTAGGTTTTGGGGTGGTCAACCAAATATCCAACAATTCAGGAAGCAAGCCTTTTCTCTTGATTCTCTGGACTACATGTTGTTTGAAGGTGATAAATCCCTAAAATCAGAAGAGGCTTCCAGCTATGTGTATTCAGATCGGCCTCACCTGAAAAGGAAAATCATTCATGAGGAGATCGGGATGTATACTACCGAAAAGCTGCCTGTTCTTAAAGTAGAACTCGAATTTTGCAAGCGTTTTGAGGCAAGTAGATTTGATGCAGCTGTCATTTCAGGATACGAGGACTTGTTTGACCATACCGGTCTCGAGGATAGTTTCAATGTAGAGCAACAAAAAGAAAATTTCAGGAACAAAATCAACCAAACACCGATTTTGGGCTGGATGTGGAGGGCTTATGTCAAATTCCGTTATGGTCATCAGGAATATCAAAAGTGGATTAGAAAATGAAACTAGTTTCGCATTTAAATCTTTATTCTATTTGTAGAATAAAGATTTAAAAATGTTATTGATTTGTTCCTTAACATTGTAATCAATAAATATTCCCAGTGTTTTCGCTTTAGACAAACGGAAAAATTAAACTTAATGGAAATATCTGTAGTCATTCCTTTATTCAATAAAAAGGATACCATTATTAATACGATTAAAACATCCCTTTCACAATCTTTTCTTCCCAAGGAAATTGTTGTCGTGAATGATGGCAGTACAGATGGATCTGAATTACTGGTAAAAGAATTTGATCATCCATTGGTAAAGCTAATTCATCAACCAAATCAGGGAGTCTCAGTGGCGAGAAATAAAGGTATTGAGGAAGCAAGTGCTGAATGGATAGCTTTTTTAGATGCTGATGATGTTTGGTTTGATCACTATTTTGAAAGTCTTGCTCATTTGAACCGAAATTATCCGCAAGCCAACATATTGGCTACCTCATATCAACTGGAAAATCATCTTGGTGACAGAGCAAAATTAATTTTGAATAAAATACCTTTCGAAGGAGAGTTTGGAATCTTATCTAACTATTTTGAAGTGGCAGCATGCTCTCATCCACCAATTTGGTCTTCCTCTGTAACCGTTAGGAAAACAGCAATTCAAAAAATCGGGGGCTTCCCCAAAGGAATTAAATCCGGGGAAGACCTAATTACATGGGCCAGGCTGGCTATTGATAATGAAATTGCATATTCTTTAAAATCTGGTGCTGTTTTTGTCCAAGTAGCATCTCATACTTATGATGATAAACCAAATAGAATTCCTGAGGAACCGGATTATGTTGGAGACAGTTTGATTAAGCTATTGCAGGAAAATAAAAAAAATAAAAATTTGAGAAATTACATTGCGCACTGGGCGAAAATGAGAGCCTCTATTTATCTCAGACTGGGCAATAAAGGTAAAGCATGGAATGA
This sequence comes from Mongoliibacter ruber, assembly GCF_003003005.1. Taxonomy (GTDB): domain Bacteria; phylum Bacteroidota; class Bacteroidia; order Cytophagales; family Cyclobacteriaceae; genus Mongoliibacter; species Mongoliibacter ruber. The sequence continues at coordinate 64,481 of NZ_PVTR01000004.1, read as the reverse complement.
AATCAGAAAATCGCTCTCCTTTGATGCTACCAATAAGAAATTATATTTTTATTTAATTTTGTTGATTTTTCCTGAATCTATTACACGGAAGTTGTTCAAGTCCTTTGCTGCTTAAATAAAATGAAAAAGATAGTCTTTTTACATACAGACTTTAGAATTTATTGGCCTGCAAGGATCAATAATCTTTTTTCCTACCTTACCTCATTGGGGTTTGATCTTCAGGTGATTGAAATTTCGGGTTTAGGAAGTAATTATCATTTTGCTAAAAATCCAAAGCAGGCGGATTTTTGGGAATGTTTGTTTCCGGATAAGAGCCTACAAGATTTGGACCCAACTGAAATCAGAAAAGCGGTATTAAAGCGCTTGGAAGAGATAAAACCTCATGTCTTGATTACCGGTGCCATCGCATTTCCTTCCGGTGCTACTGGAGTTTATTATGCCAATAAAAATCAAATCCCTTTGATCGTTTTCGATGATGCTAAATTAGAAGATGTCAAAAGAAATTTATTTGTTAACTGGGTGAAGAAGCAGCTTTATTCAGGGGTAGATGCTATATTTTGCCCTGCATTAGGCTGGGAAAGTACCTTCAATTTTTTTGGTTTTGGCCAGGAAAGACTTTTTTACGGAGTAGATGTAGTGGACAATGATTTTTTCATGAACAACAAAGATGTGTCGGAAAATAGTCCGGTGATTTCAAAAAATTATTTTTTGAACGTTGGAAGACAAGTAGAAAAAAAGAATCTCTTGATGTTGTTGACAGCTTACCATCAGCTTACACAAAAAAATGAAAATGTTCCTGACTTGGTTTTGGTAGGGGATGGGCCAAAAAGGCAAGAACTTGAAGGGTATATTAAAAAGCATCAAATGAAAAATGTACAGTTGCTTCCATTTTTTCCCCAAGATACAATTAGAGAAATTTATAAAAATGCCAAAGCATTTGTTTTACCCAGTTCATTTGGGGAAACGTGGGGCTTGGTCATTAATGAAGCCATGGCCTCGGGTCTTCCCGTAATTGTAAGTAATAAAGTCGGCTGTGCTGGAACATTAGTTCAAAATGAAGTCAATGGGTTTGTTTTTGATGTAGCGTCCAAGGACTCCCTTGTTAAAGCCATGCAGCATTTCATCATGCTAAATGAGGATCAAACACGTGAGATGTCTGATTCTTCCCGGAATATTATCAAAGATTGGGGATTGGACAGGTTCAATGAGGGTATGATAAGTGCCATTACATTTGTCACACAAACCCCAAAAAGGAAAATTTCTTTTTCAGGAAAATTGATAGCAAATTTTTGGCTTGGAAGGTATAATGCACTGTAAGTTGAAGTTTTTAATATGATTATCCGCAATCATGCCACTAATCAATTAAACGAGGGTTTATTGGCAAAGGGATACTAATAGATATTGGATATTTATAGATATTGGATATTTATAGATATTGGTTCGAAATCACAGGTTAATTCTATTATTTAGATTCTACTGGCATGAAAGCGGATATACATAATTTCTAATTTTTCATGTTAAATTTTCATAAGTAAATTCTCTTTCCACCTTGTTTTCTCTTATTTTTCCCGAACTGATCTGTCAATCCTTGAAAATCTAAGGTCGAACACCATAAATATTGAGACCTACTCAGTCAAATTGAAAAAATGTACTTCTTTTGTAAATCATAAATAATACCATCTCAATGAAAGGAATTGTGTTAGCAGGAGGGTCTGGTACCAGACTTTATCCTATTACCAAAGGTACTTCCAAGCAATTATTGGCCATATATGACAAGCCAATGATTTATTATCCGCTCTCAGTATTGATGTTGGCAGGTATAAGGGAGATATTGATCATCAGTACCCCTCATGACCTACCAAACTTCAAGATGTTGTTTGGGGATGGTTCGGACCTGGGTTTGCAAATCCAATATGCAGAACAGCCTAGTCCGGATGGCTTGGCACAGGCTTTTATCATAGGAGAAGACTTTATCGGCAAAGATCAGGTATGCCTGGTGCTGGGAGATAATATATTCTATGGTCAGGGACTGACTGACTTATTGAAGAGTGCGGTAAAAGCAGCCAAAGAAGATGACATGGCCACAGTTTTCGGTTATTATGTGAAGGATCCACAGCGATACGGAGTAGTGGCTTTTGATGCTGATGGTAAGGCCACAAGCATAGAAGAAAAACCCGAGAAGCCCAAGAGTCATCATGCAGTGGTAGGCTTGTATTTTTACCCAAATTCTGTGGTAGAAATAGCCAAAAAAATCAAGCCAAGCGAAAGGGGAGAGTTGGAAATTTCCACTGTCAATCAAGTGTATTTAAATAATAATGAACTGAGGGTAGAACTCATGGGTAGGGGCTATGCCTGGCTCGATACCGGTACACATGAGTCCTTGTTGGAAGCCTCCAATTTTATTCAGACTATAGAGCATAGGCAAGGCTTGAAGATAGCTTGTCTGGAAGAGATAGCCTACGAAAAAGGATTTATTGACCTTGAAAAGCTGAAAGGTTTGACAGAAATATACCAAAAAACGGCCTATGGGGCATACTTGAAAAGTAAATACTTTCCTGAGTAAAAAAACGTAAAAAATAGCCTAATATTTGTGGTCATAAGGAAGATAGATAAAATCTTTACATGCAAACCGTAAATTCGGCCTGCTTCGATTTGATTTTAAATAAAAATGGTTTTCCTTAGGAGAATGATTGCCTCAAAAGAAATCAATGGTACATCGAGGTAAATTAATGGTCACCTGCAATTTGATTTATAGATACTTTAAAGTGTTGAGGGATATCCCGTCCCTATATTTACGAAGCTTATTCCAAGGGTTTGGATCAGCTTTGTTCTTGATGTGTATTTTAATGGTTCTTGGATCAATAGATGTCCAGGGGCAACAACGGGTTCCACGGGTAGGTTTTCCTTATTGTCAAACATTTGTAGGAACTGAAAACAATTTACCCAGGTTTGAAGATTTGAAGAGTGGAGGTGACTTTCTACTAACAGGCGTGTCCGCAAGTTTGACTCAGACTGACACTGTACAAACCAATGGTTATTTTTATATAGATATCCCTTTTTTTCCAAGAAACGGGATTCAAGTTTCTTTTGATTATTTCATATATGGAGGTGTTAAAGGGCCAACTCCTCTTTTACCAAATGGCTCATTAGGAGCTGATGGCTTAACTTTTTTTATGTTCGATGGTAGATATGGGGATTTGCCTCCTCCAAATACTTTTAATATTGGTGCAACAGGCGGGGCTTTGGGATATGCTTCGAGACTAAAAACTGTTGGAGGTGTAACATCTGTTATTCCTGGAGTTTCTGGAGGATACATTGGCTTAGGCATTGATGTTTGGGGGAATTATTTAAGTTTGGAAGATAATTTTGATACAGTCGATGGCGATGGAAACACTGTCTTTAATAGAAAACAAACTGGGATTCCATATTTTGATAATCCACATGGTTTACCTTCTTTGGCACCTTTTCCTCAAACAGTTGCAATAAGAGGACCGGAAGATACTCAATATGACATTCCTGCACCTGTTGGTAATTATTATGTAGACGTATTTAATAGAGATAATAGATTGTTGAATAATGATAGAACTGATGATTGTTTTAGTGCTGATTATAGAAGGGTATATTTAAGCTTAGAGCCCATAGGTACCGGAGGCTATACCTTAACTGTTGAGATGTTGTTCGGAAATCAAATAGTTACTATTTTAAGTCAGCCTTATAATTTCGAACCCCCACCGGTTATAAAACTTGGGTTTTCTGCTGCTACTGGATCAGAAGTAAATCATCATGAGATTAGAAATTTAGCTGTAGGTATTTTTGAACCTGATCCACTTACTATTCCAATTGCAGAAGATACTGAGATTAGGGCTTGTGAAGGTGATGAAGTTGAGTTTGAACTGCCTCTTGATAGAATCTTAAGCCCAAATAGTTTTATTCAATGCATTGAATTGTTCTTAACAAGACCAGACCCTGTTAACGCTCAAGACGGAACTGCTTTACATTTGAATTGTGCGGAAAATCAAAATATCTGTAATGTATGTTTAAATATTGATTATACTGAAGGATTGGTAGTCCCAAACTTCGGGACATTTTATGTGGAAGATATAGCCGATGATGTGGATTTAGAAAACTTAGGCGATGAAAAGGTGACAATTAGATTTGTCCCATTTGAATTAAGTCCTACTAGGTTAAATTCGGGTTCTATTTTTTATACCGTAACAGATAATTTTGGAATTACATCTAATGCCGCAGAATTTAAAGTTATCATTAACCCAATTCCTGAATTTGTTACAGATCCTGTTGTTGAAGACCCGACTTGTGATGGGCAGAGCGACGGAAGGATTACCGCACAAGTACAAAATTTGGTTGAGGGATTTGAACATGAGTGGTTCTTTGAAGATTTTCAAGGAAATCGTGTAGAACGTGGTCCTCAAGAGGTAACAGCTATGGTTGATGGTACTGCTACATTTACCATTAATGGCATAAGCACGGGGGATTACTTTTTAGTAGTAAGAAATCCTCAAAGCAATCCTGGGGAAGATGACTTTTGTGAAGATGAGTTGAAGGCAATTGCTGTTACAAATGAACTGGGAACTCCTGTTGAAGTCGATCAAGATAGATTTGAAATATGTGAAGGTGATGAGGTGAGGGTAATAGCTACCCTTGGAGGCAATACTACTGTCTCGCCAGGAATTACCCCGGTATTTTTATGGTACAATACTTCCGATACGTCAAATGATCCGATTGTTACTTCAATAGATACTCCTGTCACCATTGATGGAGCAGTTTATACTGCAACTACTGATGGAGCATTAATGATACAAGGTCTTAGCTCTGCCGGAACTGGACCTTTAGAATATGATTTTTATGTTCAGGTAAGAGAGAGCAGGGCAGGAGACGCCGATCTTTGCGAGATAGGTGGAGAACTTGATGTGGCGTTTTCAGTAGGTGTTTACCCCGAAATCACTTTCAATGTATTGTCAGAGCAGGAAGATTGGTGCCTGGATAATTCGGGTAGTATCAACCTAGTAGCCAATAGAGGTAATGAATCGGTTTCCAGTTATACTTTATTGGATAGAGATCTTGCCGAATTAAGACCCGCTCAGGGATCAGGCGAGTTTAACAATCTACCCAAAGGCGAATACACAGTCAAGGTTGAAGTTATCGAACCTTTTTGCGAAGATTATTTTGACTTCGAAATCGACGGTCCCGAGGAAGAACTTAGCATCACTGTCAATGCTGATGATCCTACCTGCGAACTAGATAATGGCTCGATAACTTGGGAAGTGTCGGGAGGAAATGGTGGCTATGAAATGGTGTCCATTGAAGGCTACCCAAATGGAATCACTCCGACAGTAACCCAAACCGGACAATTCGGGGAATTTTTTACAATAGAAAATCTTATCTCCACGGATAGTCCCTACACTTTGAGACTCACCGTTAAGGATAGCGAAGGTTGTACCATTCCTGGAGATGGAGAAATAGCACCTCAGGTTCTTCCTTTTTATGAGCTTGAAGATCAGGTAATATGCATAGATGGTGGCACAAGCATTACACCTGATGCTACGTTATCGGGTTCACCTAACCCTGGGACGGTTTTCAGATGGTTTACGGATTCCGGAGCTACAGAAGAAATATTTCCAGGTGTAAATGCAACTATAGGAGCTGAATTTGAAATAAACAGCAATACAGGTGAATTGAAAGTAAAGGAATTTGAAAATGATGGCACTTACACTTTTTATATGAAGCCTGAAGTGCTTAATGGCTGTGATATGCCTGTAGTTGATGTTACGATAACGGTCAACCCTCTGCCAGCACCGGTTTTTGAAGAAATCGAACCCACATGTTTTGGATTGTCAGATGGTAAGTTAAGGTTAGTGTCAGGTGGTCAGGCGGAATATTCTTATGAGTTGGTGGGCTCTTCAGTGACCTTTGATGGGACTGATTTTGATGGTATCCCAGCAGGTGATTATATCATCAGGGTGACCAATACTGTCACTCAATGTACCATAGACTTCCCCGGGCTTATGGAACAACCTGATCTTTTGACCATTCAGCAGGTAAGTCTACAAGACCCGACTTGTGGCTTTGACAATGGAGTTATAGCATACAGCTTTGCAGGCGGAACAAGTGACTATGAGGTTTTCCTGAATGGTCAACTTGTAACCACCCATACTGAGACTGAAATGAGTGCAACCCAACAAATCACAGATCTGGCGGGAGGAAGCTATACACTAAGGATTGAAGATGCCAACGGTTGTTTTGCGGAATTCACATTTGATATGTCTCCTCTGGATTTCCCGCAGTTTGCAGTGACTGATGCTGTTATCTGCGAGTTGGATCCCACTTCAGCAAATAGAGATTTTTTGACTGCTACTGTCAGTCCTGTTGTGGTCAACTTATCCAATGCTGTACCTTCTTATGCATGGTATTATTTGGATGGCGCAGGAAATGAAGTGCAGATCCAAAACGGATCAACTGTCTTCGGGGCCAATGCGACCATTGATGGATCTGCCAACCTGAGTCTTCAGGGTTTGGCTGCCAATGCAGATCCTTACATTGTTTACCTCAGGGTTACGGGTGATTTTGTCTGTGACAATTCACTGATTCCTTCGGAAATATTGGTCAACCCGCTTCCAAGCCCTGTTTTTGTAGTGGAGGATGCCACTTGTTTCGGAGAATCTGATGGACGACTTGTTTTAGACTCCGATGGTTCTGACGATTATACTTACGAGTTGCTTTCTTCTGGGATTGCCTTTGACGGAACTTCATTCGATGGATTATCTGCCGGCAATTACACCATAAGAGTGACCAATATTGTAACGAATTGCTTTGATGATTTTGTCCTGACAGTTGGGCAGCCGGATCAGTTGCAGCTTTTGGAAGTGGAATTAGTGGATCCTACCTGCGAAATTGACAACGGAATACTGAGATATAGATTCATAGGAGGGACAGGAGATTACACTGTATTTTTAGATGGAGCTGAAATAGGCGTCTTTGAAGCCTCTCAGCTTGATCAAGTGCTGGAAATCACAGACTTGGCAGGAGGTACTTATACCCTGTCTATCGTTGACCTCAATGGTTGTGATGATGAGTTTGAGTTTACCCTTAATCCAAGAGAATTGCCTGAGTTTGCTGTGACTGACGCTGTCATTTGTGAATTGGATCCATTGGACCCAGAAAGGGCCTTCCTTACAGCCACCGTTAGCCCAGTGACGGTCACCCTTTCAAATGCAGTACCTGTTTACAATTGGTACTACCTTGATGGCGCAGGAAATGAAGTTCAAATTCAAGATGGAGACTTGGTTTTTGGTGCTGCAGCCAGCATCAATGCTGCTGGAGAACTTTCTTTGCAGGGACTGGAAGCCAATTTAGAGCCTTATATGGTGTATTTGCAGGTAACAGGAGACAATGTCTGCGATAATTCCTTGATTCCCTCAGAGATTTTGGTCAATCCGCTACCGGCACCTGTGTTTACAGTAGAAGACGCGAGTTGCTTTGAAGGGTCGGATGGAAGTTTGATTTTGGAATCAGGCGGTTCTGATGATTATACTTATGAAATTCTATCAAGCACTGTAGCTTTCGATGGAACTGCATTCGTCAGATTACCGGCTGGAGTGTATACAATAAGGGCCACAAACTCAATTACCAATTGTTTTGATGAGTTTGAATACGAAATCAATCAACCAGAGGAGCTTTTATTGCTTGAAATTGATAGTGAGGACCCTACTTGTGGTCAGCCAAATGGAGAAATCTCTTTCCGCGTTACCGGAGGCACACCGGATTATAGTATCAGTATCAATGGGGAGGACCTGGGAAGCTTCGAACATAACATTTCTGGTACAGGAAGGATATTTGTGAGGGGTTTGGAACCTGGAACATATACTGTCAGCGTGATCGATGACAATGAATGTGTAGCTGAACAAGTTGATTGGATTACCTTGACCAACAATGATGGTGAGGAAGTGACCGCCATTCCTGATGAAATAATCATTTGTGAAGGTGGTGTTGCAGTGCTTGAACCAGAAATCACCGTTGGAGGTGGTCTTACACCTACACTTACTTGGTATTTTGATGCTAATTTGACGGAGCCCATTGCTGCAGGTACAGATGCTGAAGGCGTAGACTACAGCTTTGCCGCTGACGGATCTATGCAGGTTTCAGGATTGGCAGAAGGGAATTACGAATATTTTGTCAGAATCGGTGGAGATGGAATTTGTGTTACTTCCACCTTTGGTACTGTTGAAGTTTTGGCACCGCTTCTGGCAGATGTAGAGGTAGTGGACATTATTTGTTTTGGGGAAGAAAATGGCGTTATCCGGGTTACTGACCTAAGTGGTGGCACAGGTGATTATGATTTTAGCTTAGATGGTACTAACTGGCAGGAAGAAAATGAGTTTACCGACTTGGCTCCAGGTACCTATACCGTTTCTATCAGGGACAATAGTCAGTTGGAAGGTTGTATTTTGGAAATTCCTGGTGTTGAAATAGCATCACCTCCAGGTCCTATTGAGTTGATAGATTTTGAGCGATTTGCAGAAAGCTGCGAGGATGCCAATGGTGAGATTTTCAATATACAGATATCCGGAGGCTGGGGAGCTTATCAGCACGAATGGAGAAAAGACGATCCGCTTACAGGTCCAAGTCTTACAGGTAGCCTTACCGAAATAAGAGACTTGGAAGCGGGTATTTATTATTTGATTGTTACGGATGAAAAAGGTTGTGAAGCCATTTTTGACTTTGAGATACTTGTAGCGCCGGACCCTCAGTATATAGTCCTGCCTCCAATTGATGAATGTGAGGGCAATGATGTCCTATTGGCACCGCTGCATGTAGCAGTAAATCCCAATACGCCTTCAGCCAGGACCAATGTCTCTTGGTATAAAGGAGCCAACCAAACTGGTTTGATCGAGGAAGGGGTAGATCCGAATGATGCTGGCGTTTCCTATACAATAGACGATTCAGATTATTTAAATCCGAAATTGACCATCAGTGGATTGGCACCTGGAACATATACCTATTATTTCTTTGTAGAATGTACAGGAGATGAAATGCCAATATCGGTAAGCATTGATCCAACTCCTGATGTTGTTTTTGAGACATCCGATGAAACCTGTTTTGGAGACAATGACGGTAAGATCAGAATCTTATCCGGTCACCAATCTGGCCACCAATACACCATTGGAAATACAAGTTATACCGCCGAAGAACTTGAAAGTCAAAATTTTGAAGGAGGCGTTTATGATATCGAAGTGCTTTCTACTAATGGATGTTTCCAGATTGCCCAAGTTGAAATAGAAGCAGCCACTGCATTGACTTTGGATCTGGTTGATTTCAAAAATGCTGCCTGTGGGGTAGATGATGGATTTATTGAGGTAAGAGTCGGAGGAGGAAGGGCACCTTATGAATTGTTGCTTACCGAAACCAATTCTGGAAATACAAGCACACTTACAGGCAATGGACCTGAATTCAAGTTTGACAACCTTAGTCAGGGCAACTATACGGTACAGGTGATAGATGATTCAGGCTGTGATACTGTATTGGCCAATCCAATTGAAGTGGAAGATGGCCCTTCAGAAATTCTCCTGGATGATGAGTACTTTATTTGCGAAGATGAAGAAATTGAACTTAGCCCAGGAGTAAACCCAGCCAATGCCAATGCCAGGTTCAATTGGTACCTCAACAGTGTCAGTCCGGCAAATGCGATCAGTGATGGGCAAACCATCAATGGAGCGACTGTGAGTATCAATAATGACGGATCAAGATTTGGAGTTGCAGGTCTTACCTTGTCTGATAGCCCTGTGAGGTTGTTTGTGACGGTGGAAGGACCTGGAATTTGTGAAGGAGATGTTGTAGAAACGAGGATTGTTGTCTTGGGAACTCCGGAGGTGACTGCTAGCAAACAAGACGAAGTTTGTTTTGGAGATTTAGGACAAATCTTCCTAAGCCCTGCGGCAGGTTCAGGCCAATTGGAATACAGTGTCAATGGAGGAAATTTCCAGACTTACAATAACAATGTGATCGAAGATTTGACACCGGGTGATTATCAAATAACCGCCAGAAATCAAGGCGGATGTGCGGTTGATCTACCACTGATAAGCATTGAAGGACCAACTGAAGCCTTGAGAATTGAGGATTTTGGAAATGTCGGTGCCAGCTGTGAAGAAGACAACGGTGTCATTTTCGGAGAAGTCTTTGGTGGAGATTTGCCTTACATACTTCAAATAAGAAGTGGAGGTCAGCAAATCAATAAGCCGATTGACTGGGACAATGGAAGGTTTACTGTATCTGAACTGGCTCTGGGAACCTATGAAATTACAATTATTGACAGCAGGGGTTGTGAGATTGTTGCCGGAACAACAGAAGTGACGGACGAACCAACACCAATTGCTGTAGACAATGTGACTATTTGCGAAGGTGAAGTCGCAGAGCTTCGCCCTTACATACCAGGAGTGCCATCTAGTCCGGGCTTCAGGTGGTTTATGGATGCTTCAAAAAGTACTGCGATTCCTGTGGGAACCAGTCAGGCAGATGGTAAAACCTTCGAACTTTCCAATAATGGTGTACTGAGAATCAGTGGCCTTAGAGCTGATGAAGCTCCATACAACTATTTTGTGGAGTTGGCTTTGAGTGGATCCTGTGAACTGGAACTTGCAGAAGCGATTGTGGATGTAAATCCATTGCCACAACTTAGAACCTTCAACCCATCTCTTGTCTGCGATCCAAATGAGACAGTGAATTTGACGAACTTTATTGACAATTTTAATCCGAACGTTTACGATTATGAAGTTGTGTCTCCGAGTGGTTCTATCATGAGGCTTGATGAACTGGCAACAGTTTCCTCTTCCGGGACTTATATTGTGAGGGCTAGTTTCAAAAATAGCAGCTGTTTCACCAATCAGGAGCGGATCATTGTCAGGATAGCAAATGAGGAACTTTCTAGCTTCTTCAACTATGAGTTGGATTTAGGCGGAGGCACAATCGCTGTCAATGAGGATATAGGAATTGATGAGGAAGTATCTTTCAAAGACGATACCTCAGGTGAACCAATCGCATGGGAATGGGATTTTGGAGATGGCAATACTTCTACAGAACAGAATCCAACCCACGTCTATACTGAAAAAGGAGCTTATACCATCACTTTGACTACCTATTCCGCTATAGGTTGTATAAGTGTATATCAAAGAGTGATTGACGTATTTGATGATTACCTTATCATCTTCCCCAATGCATTTACCCCAAAAAGAGAGGATGGCAAAAATGTCTTGTTTTATCCAAAATATAGGGGTTTAGCTGAATTGAAGGTCTATATTTTCAATACTTGGGGAGACCTGATATATGAGTCGGAGAACTTCGAGCAAGGAGGTTGGGATGGTATGTTGAATGGTGAAGAAGTGCCAAATGGCAACTATGTTTACAAAGCAGAATTCATGTCCAGAGGTGGAGACAGGGGTACCAGAACGGGAGTTTTCATACTAATCAAATAGGTTATATTTTTATATTGAGCGTTTTTTTATAGATAAAATCTATTTTATAGAATTTGCAATCAATGTTTATTGAACTATATTTGGCATCTTATTTAAAACGAAAAATTTCATATTACTCTTATCGCCCTAGCTTTAATTATGAGCAATTTTAAAAGGACCAGTTCCAGAAGGGGAATAATGTTTCTCCTGTCATTATCTTTCTTAGTTATCTCATTTAGTTCATGTGTTTCTAACAAAAAAATCATTTACCTACAGAACCAGGAACAATCAGCAGCACTAGATGACGGTCAAATGATCAACTATGACCTCTTAGAGTATAGGTTACAGTTCAATGACATTATTGAAATCCAAGTATTGACTATCGAAGACCTAATGAAAAACGGGTTTAGTCTAAGTGATCAGATGCCAGCCATGAATATGGGTATGCAAATGGGGCAAGGCGGAGGAGATATATACTATATGACAGGTTACTCCGTTGATAAAGACGGGAATATCAGGATCCCGATGCTTGGCAATGTCAAGGTCACTAACCTGACAATAGATGAGGTAAGAGTTTTGATTGAAGAACAATTAAGAAGATATATCAGCTCCGAATTTTTTGTAAGAGTAAAGCTTGGTGGTATCAGGTACAGTGCTTTGGGAGAATTTAGAAAGCCTGGGAAATATGTGGTTTTACAGGATAGGATGACCATTTTTGAAGCTATTGCACATGCAGGCGACATTACTCCTATTGGTAGAAGGGAAGAAGTTGTCCTTATAAGACAGTTCCCCGAAGGTTCTAAAATATTTAAAGTCAATCTATTAGATAGAAATATTATTAATTCTCAATTCTACTTTATACAACCAAATGATCAGCTTTATGTAGAACCATTGAAAGTTCGTGAACTCGGCGCGGGAGAGAATGCAGCACAATCACTTACCCTTATCATATCTACATTTACCTTCGTAGCCTTGGTTTTAAATCTCTTAAGTAATTAATTACAATGAATAATTCATTTCCAAATAGTCCTCAACCCCAACATCCTGCGTTCAATGTTCCGCAAGGGAATGATGATTTTGATCTCAAATCAATCTTGTTTTCCTATATCAAGTATTGGCCGCATATCCTTGTTTGTGTAATATTAGGAGGGGTAGGCGCATATTTTGTCAATAAATACACCACTCCTGTTTATTTGGTTGAAGCCACAGTAGTGTTGAACGATGAGAAGCCGGACCTTACTTCTGAGCTTTTCTCTGCTACTACGTATTCCGGACCTAAGACAAATACAGAAAATGAGATGGGTATTGTCAAATCTTTTGCTGTAGCGGAAGATGCCCTATCTAAGTTGAATTTTAATGTGTCTTACTTTAGGAAAGATTTTTTTGGATTTAATCAGATTTACGGAAATACTCCTGTCTATGTAAATGTAGACTGGAAGCATCCCCAAGTGACAGATGGCAAAATCAGGCTTATTGTTCTTGACCAAGATAGCTATCAGCTTGTTGTAGAAAAGGATGGCTTTTATATATACAACCCTACAGATCCATTTTACAAGACTAGCTTAAATAATACAAGTGTTCTTGAGGGTGTTTATAAATTTGGGGAAGAGGTATTGGGAGAATATTTCAAGTTTACCATCTCGAATGTAAGCAGTGTCGCTGGAGATGAATTGTATGTCCAATTGATGGATACCAAGACCTTGGCTATAGGCTACATGAATAGATTGAATGTGGTGCCGATCAACAAGCAAGCTTCTATCCTAAAATTGTCAATCCAGACACCAATCAGAAAGATGGGTGAAGATTACCTCAACAAATTGATGGAATCTTACCTTGACCGTGAGTTGCAAGAAAAAAACAGGGTTTCAGAAAGTACTATCAGTTTTATAGAAACCCAGTTGTCAGGAATCACAGATTCTCTTTCCTTTTTTGAAAACAGGCTTCAAAAATATAGAAGTGACAACCGTGTTTTTAACCTAAGTCAAGAAGGAAACAGGGTTTTTGAAAATCTTGTTGAATTCGAAAATGAAAAAGCCAGGTTAGAAATTACCTTGAGATATTATTATCAATTGAGAGATTACCTGACCAATGAGAACCTAAATGGTACCATGGCACCATCAATTGGAAGTACAGGTGATGCACTATTGAACACTTTGGTAGCAAACCTGATTGAACTCCAAGCTGAAAACATCCGACTTTCAGCCAATTTCTCCGATGAAACCCCAGCTGTAAGAGAGCTTAGGTTGAGAATTCAAAATACCAAGAAAGTGCTGAGTGAGAATGTCAATTCTTCTATCAGGAACCTTGAATCAAATGTAGAGCAGCTTGACCGTAGGATCAATGTATTTGAGAAGGAAGCAAATGCACTTCCTGAAACAGAAAGACAATTGGTAAGTATCCAAAGGCAATTCAATATCAATGAAAGTATCTATGTATACTTATTGGAAAAAAGAGCTGAGGCAGAGATTCAGAAAGCATCAAACTTCCCTAAAAATTCAACTCTGGATTACGCAAGGGCCCAGTTTAGGCCGGTTTCTCCTAAAAAATCTGTTAATTTCCTTATTGGTCTTGGAATAGGCCTAGGTTTGCCTTTCTTATTGATTACGATTAAGAATATTCTTAACTCAAAAATTGATGATCCGAAGTTCCTGGAAGTGAAAACAGGTACTCCATTCTTGGGAGTAATCGGCAGGAGTAAACTTGACAGTGCAAGAGTAGTATTTGAAGCACCAAAATCAGGAATTACCGAGTCATTCAGGTCTTTAAGATCAGACATGTCATATCTTGCTCCTAAAGAAGGTAATCTAACGGTCTTGTTTACCTCATCCATTTCCGGTGAGGGTAAGACATTCTGTGCGATCAATATGGCATCTGTTTTTGCCTTGACCAATAAAAAAGTAATGCTAATCGGTCTTGATTTGAGGAAACCAAAAATTGCCTTGGATTTTAACCTGACAAACGAAATTGGTGTAAGTACCTATCTAAGTTCCAATATCCATTGGAAGAATGTGGTAAGCACTACAGATCACCCTAACTTGGATGTTATCCTTTCAGGTCCTATTCCACCAAACCCTGCAGAATTATTACTTCAGGAAAAGTTTGGAATGATGCTAGAAGAGATCAAGCAAGAATATGATGTTGTCATCTTAGATTGTCCGCCGGTAGGTTTGGTTTCTGAAACCAAGGAATTGTTCAAGTTTTCTGATGTGAATATCTTCGTATTTAGACATAAATACTCTGAAAAAGGTAATTACAAGATTTTGGAAAACCTCAAGCAAAAAGGAGAAATCTCTAAAGTATATACCATCTTGAATGATTTCACTGTTGAAAATAGTTACGGATACGGATACGGTTATGGATACGGTTATGGCCAAGACTATGGTTACTACGAGGACGAAACCAAATCCAAGAAGAGGAAAAAAACTAGAAAAGAAACCGTTGCTTAAGCGATTTTAATTGTCAATACCTTCATGGATTTAAGTCATGAAGGTATTGATTTTTTACATTGATAATTGGCTGAAACATATCATTGATGTCCCAAAACACCTCGAATTGGGATCTCAGTTCTTTTATTAAGTTTTGCAAGTTTGTTTGTTTTTAGATAGCTAAAAATCAAGCACATGCATTTATGTTTGAGTAAAGAAGTCCAGTTGATTTACAAAAGACGGCGGAAGCGCATTTGATGAATATTGAATTGAAGATAAATCAAGCTAAAAAAGCCCGTCATTATGCTGAACTTATGTTTGATTGGCCTACTTTTGTAGGGAACAGTGGGAAACAATTTAAAGAATTATAAATGAGAAAGGTCATTGACTTTTTCAGAACCGAGGTTTACATTCCGGATGAAAAGTTTAAGTTTTTTTTCCGGTGGATGTTTATCTGCAGTGGAATTGCTTATTTGAATTATGCGATCCCATTTGCACCAGATACTTTATTTGGCTTCAACTGGACAGGTATAGCTTGGATAGTTATGCTATGCATTATTTTTCTTGTGATTTTCCGTATAGAGAGGCCAACGTTCCCATTTTATTTCTGGGCGCCATGGGTGATTTATATGATAGGAAGTGTGATCGCTTCATATTCTTTTGTGGGCCTTCAGCTTACCTTTCAATACATGATTCCAATTCTTGTAGGAGTCATTGCATCTTCATTTTCGTATTCTTGGCCAAAGATATTTTGGTTATTTCAACAGCTTTCTAAGCTAGTTGTATTTATTTATGTTCTTTTTCTCGCCTATTACCTGACTACAGGATATGCTGCTCACATGCCT
This sequence comes from Mongoliibacter ruber, assembly GCF_003003005.1. GTDB lineage: Bacteria > Bacteroidota > Bacteroidia > Cytophagales > Cyclobacteriaceae > Mongoliibacter > Mongoliibacter ruber. The sequence goes on along the minus strand of NZ_PVTR01000004.1, from coordinate 48,749 downwards.
ACCACCCCAATGATATTTATTGTCTTGGGTTCGATCTGTCTGGGTAGCTATTATGTACTTAAACAAAAATTTTACCTTTTCATCTTCTTTATCTTGTTTATCATGCCATTTGTCAGTGTGACAAGGATGGCTTTATTGGTGTTTTTGGTGACTTTCGTATTTCATTTCTCAAACAGTAGTATCCGAAACAAGATCATTTACGGATTTTTAGGTCTTGGACTCGGCTTGATTGTCTTTACTTCGGAAGGATTCCAGAAGAAAACATTCTTTGAAGGAGATGGAGAATTGTCAGAGATAGGACTGGACTTGTACGATAACGAGCAGTTGAATAACAATGGACGGAAAGCTTGGCAAATATCCCTAGCTCCAGGTCTTGCCGCAAACCCTATTTGGGGAAATGGTCCACGAGCAGACAATGCGGTTTTGAAAGATATTATAGGGGAGGGCTCTGCAGAAGCACACAATGATTACCTTTCAGTGACTTACAATTATGGCGCGTTTGGCCTTACCTTGTTACTGATAGGTATTATATCCACATTTCTGTTAATATTCAAGAACTCATTTGCACAAACAAATCCTTTAGGTAAAATCATATTTGGTTCTGTACTCACATTGTTTTTTGGGTATATGCTGTTTATGGCTACTGATAATATCTTAAAATACACAATCTTTTTCCCTAATTACTTCTATGCCCTAATTGGAATAACCTTCAGCATCCATAAGAAGGGCTGGTCTTATTTATGATTTTTTCGCCGTCTATGAATATCAGTGTCGTAATACCGCTTTTCAATAAGGCCAATTCAATATTGCCGGCAATCAACTCAGTGCTTTCTCAGACTTTTAAGCCTAAGGAGCTGATCGTGGTGAATGATGGCAGCAGTGATGGCTCTGAAATACTGGTGGAAAAGGTTGAAAACCCTATCGTCAAGTTGATTCATCAAGCCAATCAAGGTGTGTCAGTAGCAAGGAATGTGGGTATTTCAGAAGCAAAAGGGGATTGGATAGCATTTTTGGATGCGGATGACTTATGGATGCCTGATTTTCTGGAATCCATAGCCAAGCTTCATGCCCAATTCCCCGAAGCCGAGGTTTTGGCAACAGCTTATGAGTTCCTTTACGCCAATGGAACCAAAAGTAATATTTCTTTGAATAAGCTACCATTTGAAGGCGATTCAGGTTACCTGACAAATTATTTTCATGTGGCGGCAAGTTCACACCCTCCAATATGTTCTTCAGCCGTTGCTGTCAAAAAATCTTCCATGGATCATGTCAATGGGTTTCCTGTTGGTTTAAAATCTGGTGAAGACCTGATCACTTGGGCAAAGTTGTTTCTGGATTTTCAGGTAGCCTATTCCCGAAAAGTTGGCGCCTTATATATCCACCAACCTGCCAATTCAGGGATTTCATTTTCCAGAGAGCAAAAACATGACCCGGTGGGAGAATCTCTTTTATCCCTAAAGGAAAAAGTGAAAGATCCGGAAAAAATAAAAGGGTTAGATTTATACATTGGAAGATGGTTGAAGTCCAAATCGATGATTTTGTTGGAAATAGGTGAGAACCGTTTGGCTCGTAAAAAAATTCTTGAAGCTTTTTCTTTTTCAGATGAAAAGTTAAAATTGATGGCTTTGCTATTCATCTCGCTTTTTCCTGTTAAGATCTCTAAGTTTATACTTAAAAAATAGACAAATGCATATTGTTTATATTTCCAGAGAATATGGCGAATCTAAAAGAGGTGGTGGCATAGCTACCTATATACAGCATATTGCAGATGGCCTTATTGCAAAAGGGCATCGCGTAACAGTGATTACAGCTTCTGATAACACCAAAGAAGAAAACATTGAACTCAGGGATAACCTTACCTTGATTAAGCTTTCAGCGGGTGATTTTCATGTTCAGGATGCTGAAAAGGCTGATTTTTCCTTTCTCAAAAAATTCAGGCTTTTTTATAGGTTCTATTCTTTCAGGAAAAAAATCAAAGATTGTATCAAAGGTCTCAAAGATGTTGATATCATTGAAGTCCAAGATTACGGTGCTGAGGCACTTTACTTACAGGACCTTAAAATCCCTTTGGTCATCAGGTTGCAGACCCCGTCTTTATTGGATAGAAAAACCCAAAAAGTAAAGAAATTTACATTCAAAACCATTCCGGATTGGTTTGTTGGTACATACGAAAACCGGTTGATACGGAAAGCCAAATATATCACTTCCTGTTCCTTGGCCCTAAAGGATTGGACAGTAGAACATTTGGGTTTGAATGCCTCCATCGTAGAAGTTATTTACAACCCTGTCAACCTCGCCACCATCAACAATGCTGATTATTTGCCAAAAAAAGACTTATTTAGTGTTGTATATGCAGGGACAGTTTCTCAGGAAAAGGGGGTAGGGGACTTGGTGAAGGCCATTCAGATTTTGAGGGATCAAGGAATGGATGTTACTTTGGAGATTGCTGGCAAACTTGGTTCCTATGGTAAAAAATTAAAGGAAACAATAGAGGTCAACGGTGCCTCATGGTTTACCTTTCATGGACATTTGCAAAAAAAGAACTTAATTAAATTGTATCAAAGCTCAAATGTTGCTTGTTTTCCATCTTGGTGGGAAGCAATGGGTATAGTTTGCGTAGAAGCCATGTATGCCGGACCCGTCGTATTGGGAAGTAATTCAGGTGGAATGGCAGAAATAATAGATGAAGGTAAGGACGGTTTTCTTGTTTCTCCAAAGTCTGCGGAACACTTGGCTGAGCGAATTAAGTTCATTCATGATCTTTCGGACGAAGAAAAAGTGAAAATCTCTCATGCAGCTAAAGAAAAAGTTATTAATTTGTTTAGTCTTCAATATTTGAGTGATCAGACAATCAATTTTTATGAAAAAGTTTTAAAAGATTATAGAAAGCATGAAGATCCATTGGGTTAATCCATCCTTTTTAGACTACAGGGTTCCTCTCTATAAAGCCATCAATGAACTGGCTGATGGGAATTTTCATGTTACCTATTCCAAAAATCGGGTTCCTGAGAGAATTGTAAATAAAATTGAAGCTGCATTAGGGGAAAATGCCCATGGCCTGAGTGAAGAGAGAATCATACAAATAGGCAAACAGGGAAACTTTGCCAATCAAGGTGTGAATATCCCTTTGCAAAAAGGATTAATAAAGGCAATCAGCAGTGTCGAGGCAGATATCATGATTACTGAAGGCTTCTTTCAGTGGGCACCTTTCGCTGGATATGTCTCAAAAAGATTGAAGATTCCTTTGTGGGTGGCATATGAAAGGACAAAGCATACAGAACGGTTTTGCCCTTTCTGGCGAACAGCCTACCGTAGGGTTTTTGATAAAATGGTCAATGGCTACCTTGTCAATGGTAACCTTACCGAAGAATACCTTGTAGACAACCTAAAAGTCAATAATAAGCCTATTGTAAAAGGCTGTATGTCTGCTGACAGTGAAGGACTGGCCAATCAGGTCCGCCAAATGACTGATGAATCAATTCAGAAATTCAAGAAAAAACTTAATCTTCAAAAAGGATTGACCTTTCTTTTTGTAGGTCAACTGATTGATAGAAAAGGAGTATTGCCACTATTGAATGCCTGGCAAAAACATGCACTCATGAACCCGGAAGATAACCTCTTACTTATCGGTACAGGAGACCAAGAACAAAGCCTAAAGCAAAAATTTGAACACCTGCCTTCTGTGTTTTTCTTGGGGTCAATAGACTATGATCAGATTTATCAATACTATGCTGCAGCCGATGTTTTTGTCATGCCTACCCTTGAAGACAACTGGAGTTTGGTTGTGCCGGAAGCCATGGCCTGTGGTCTGCCCGTGGCTACGACTTTTTACAACGGATGTTATCCTGAATTAATTACAGAAGGTGTAAATGGTTTTGTTTTTGACAGTTTGCGTGAAGAAGATATCATCCGCACCCTGCAAGCATTCAATGTCATGGACCTCAATTCAATGGGAAATAACTCAATAAAAATTGAATCCAATTTTTCAACTCAAGTCGTCGCTGAAAGAATCTTCCAAGCCATGCAGGATTCTTTCAAACTTAAATAAGGGTTTTTTACTGATTACTATATTTCTCAATGTCCAAGGATAAACCCAAAATACTTTTTATACTTCACTATCCACCTCCCGTACATGGTGCGGCCATTGTTGGGCAGTATATCAAAGAATCTGAATATCTGGAGGGATTTATAGAAGGAAGGTATATCAACCTGAGCACTTCAGATTCAATAGAAAACATAGGCAAAGGCGGTTTTAAAAAACTGATGTCCATACTGAATGTGTATTGGAAATCATTCTACCAACTGTTGACTTTTAGACCTAAGTATTGCTATATCACCTTGACTGCTTCCGGTGTAGGCTTCTACAAAGACAGTCTTATAGCCCTGATGGCCAAAGTCTTGGGCGTGAAAACGATTTATCATTTTCATAACAAGGGTGTTAAGTCCTGTCAGCATAAGGGCTTTGATAATTTGCTGTACCGCCTGGTATTTAATAAGTCAAAAGTTATTTTACTTTCTGAATTGTTGTATGATGACGTCATCAAATACGTAAAGAAAGATCAGCTGCATGTTTGCCATAATGGCATTCCTGATTACAATTTAAGCGCCTCACCAAAGAGTATAGCTGATTCTCCAAAAGTCAAAATACTGTTTATTTCTAACTTGATCAGAAGTAAAGGAATCATAGACTTGTTGCAAGCACTATCAATGCTGAAAGAAGCATCTTATGAACTTACTATTGTAGGGGCTGAGGCTGACATCAGCAGTCAAGAACTCACACGCAATATTGAAGATTTTGGTATACAGGACAAAGTGAAATATTTGGGCAAACGATATGGAGAAGAAAAATTCGAACTTTTGTCCCAAGCCGACCTTTTTGTATTCCCGACCTATTACCACAATGAATGCTTTCCGCTAAGTATTTTGGAAGCCATGTGTTTTGGTTTGCCAGTTATTTCAACATTTGAGGGAGCCGTCCCTGATTTGGTATTGGATGGGAAAAATGGATTCATCGTTTCGCAAAGAGATATTCCACAACTTGCAGCTGCCATCAAACAGCTCATTTCAGACAAAGAATTGAGGCAGGAAATGGGAAATTTTTCCCGCAATTACTTTCTGGAAAATTTCACCTTATCAGTATTTGAAAAAAACATAAAAGAAATTTTGACAACTTGATTTTTAGATTCATAATCTATTGAGTTTTCGCTGTTTCTTTAATTTGTTAAAACAATTTCCTTAAAAAAAGCTTATGATGATGTGCAGCCAAATTTGTACATCTTCAGGTCGTACCTATTTATGAATCCTAGTATTGGAGTAGGTAAAATGTAATCTGCTGACCTAAAAAACTGCGTAAATCTAATTGGAAAGCGTGGGAAAATTTAAAATGCGTAGTTTTGAGTAGATATGCGTAGTGTTTAACATTGTAGTACAAAGCATGACTATCTGCTATGTAGAATTGTTTTTTCTAAAATTAGCAGGGTCTTGGTAAAAATAGTTGACAAAGAAATTGATTCAAGTAAATACCAAAAATAGAATATTTAAAGATGTCGTTTTGATGATATTTCTAGTTTTGGAATGCTAATTTTATTGAAAAACTGGAAATATTTCTATTCCATGTAAAAAAATGCTGATGCTTAAAGTCTTAAAATCAGGGAATTCTTCAAAGTTTTTGCTTTTATATTGTAGAAATACATAAATTTAAGCCTACATAAATGCAAAAAGGTGTATTAAGTACTGAACTATTCCCCTTTCAAAAAAAATATTAAATTTGCAAAACCAATATTATCCGTAGAGTTCAAAATCACCGGAAAATACTAACTTGTTTGAGGAGCTTGAGGATCTAAATATTTATGAAATTGAAGTTTTTACATTATAATATTAGTACCGATCTTCCTGAAAGTTTAGAGGGGGACAAACTCCTTATTAACACAATCAATCCGCATTCTTATTGTATCGCAAAAACAGACTATGAATTTGAGAAATCTCTCACGACTTGCGATATCCTAATACCCGATGGCGTCGGGATTGTTCTTGGATTTAAACTGCTATATGGTAAGAATATCAAAAAAATATCAGGTTATGATCTCCACATGCATTACCTCAATTTGGTAAATCAGAAAAAAGGTAAAGTTTTTTATTTGGGATCTTCGGATTCCACACTCCAACTGATCCAACAAAAGGTGCAGGAGCAATTTCCGGATGTTGAAGTGGCCTCATTCAGTCCTCCTTACAAGCAGGTGTTTTCTGAAGAAGACAGTGAATACATGCTTCAAATGGTCAATGAATACAAGCCGGACGTATTGTTTGTAGGTATGACAGCACCTAAGCAGGAGAAATGGGCATTTCAGTTCAAAGATAAACTGGATGCTAGCGTGATCTGCTCAATAGGAGCGGTTTTTGATTTTTATGCGGGCACTGTCAAAAGACCAAGTAAGATTTGGATCAATTTAGGTTTGGAATGGTTCCCAAGATTGTTGCGTGAACCCAAAAGATTATGGAGGAGAACCTTTATTTCCACACCATCTTATATCATAGATATTTTTTCTAATAAAATTCTTTCCAGAGAATTGTAATTTTTCTCAAGATTAAGATAATCTGGTTTGCAAACCCTTGTAAAAACATCTTTATTTGGTGTCCTATAGATTTATAACTTTAAAAAACTCATTTAAGTCAATAATGACTTATATATTTCATATAATATGCAGAAAACGGCACTGATAACAGGAATCACAGGGCAAGATGGAGCCTATTTGGCAGAACTTCTTTTAGAAAAAGGATACAAAGTACATGGTATTAAAAGAAGATCCTCATTATTCAATACAGATAGAATAGATCACCTATACCAAGATCCTCATGTGAACAATCCCCAATTGATCCTTCACTATGGAGACATGACCGATTCCATGAATCTTACCCGTATTATACAGGAAACACAACCGGATGAGATTTATAACCTTGCGGCAATGTCACATGTGAAAGTTTCTTTTGATACCCCTGAGTACACTGCCAATGCAGATGCCATCGGAACATTAAGGATCCTTGAAGCAGTTAGGTTGCTTGGTTTAGAACAAAAGACCCGAATTTACCAAGCTTCCACTTCAGAGCTTTATGGATTGGTACAGGCGGTTCCACAATCTGAGTCAACTCCTTTTTACCCAAGGTCACCCTATGCTGTAGCCAAACTTTATGCCTATTGGATTACTGTCAATTACAGAGAGGCTTACAATATGTATGCCTGTAATGGTATCCTTTTCAATCATGAATCGCCCTTGAGAGGTGAGACTTTTGTGACCAGAAAAATCACACGTGCTGTTGCGAAAATTACGCTGGGAATTCAAAAAGAATTGTACATGGGCAACTTAGATGCTCAGAGGGATTGGGGACATGCCAAGGATTATGTGTATGCCATGTGGAGAATTCTTCAGCAGGATACCCCAGAAGATTACGTGATAGCAACAGGGACTACTACCAAGGTGAGAGATTTCATAGCCATGGCATTTGATGAGGTAGGATTCAGCCTAAGATGGGAAGGTGAAGGAGTAGATGAAGTGGGCATATTGGATGCTGTAAACGTAGAAAAGTTTGAATCCGCAACTGGCCTTGAATGGGGTGCTGATTATGCCAATTCTGAATCAGATGATTCTTCAGAAGCAGGAAAAAGAGAATTAGGGAAAAATAACTTTATCCCCTTGAACAGTGTTCTGGTGAAAGTTGACCCGAGATATTTCAGACCTACTGAAGTGGAATTGCTTATAGGTGATCCTTCCAAAGCCAAGACCAAACTCGGATGGGAACCCAAATACGATGTACTTGCTTTGGCTCAGGAAATGGTAGCCTCTGACCTCAACCTATTCAAGAAAGATTTGCAACTTCAGATGGCAGGTCACAAAATATATTATCAAGAAGAATAAAAGAAATACTCAGCAGGATGTTATATTTACATCACCCATACTTAATCCTCCGCCTAAAACGGTGAACCCCAAATTTCTTTTAGTCAAAAAAATACTAATAAATTATGTACAAGAAATTCTTGATTGCCCTAACTATGTTTGCTGTAGTAGGAATTGCTGAAGCGCAGGTAGAATCTGAGACATCCGAAACAGAAGAAAAAGTTTCCTTAAGGGATTATGTTGTCCCAAAAAAATCAGCTTTAGGTATTCGTTTTGGTTACTTTAATTCCATAGCGGCATCTTATCAGCAATTTATTACCGATAAGTCAGCGATAGATGTTAATTTTGGATGGAGACCTTCAGGTGGTTTTGTGAGATGGGCTGAACCTTTCACAAGACTTGGCGGTCATGCCACTTATCAGAGGATGTATCCCCTTGATGTGAGAAAAGACGGTACCATCCATTTCTTTTGGTCTGTCGGTTGGCATGCCGGCGTGGTGGAATGGGTAGATGTTGAAGACAGTAGAGGTCTTCAGACTGGTCCATTGGTAGGAGTTGGGCTTGATCTTAGGTTTGAGAAGTATTCTATCAACCTAGGTGTATTGCCAGGATGGGATTTGCCGGGAGGTAATCTTGATCAAGCTGCATTCTTTATGAACAAAGGTTCTGGCGTGGCCGTAAGGTTATTGTTTTAAAGCATAAATAACAAAGCATTGAGTAATTTAAAAATTTTTATAGCCGGTCATAGAGGTATGGTCGGCTCTGCTGTTTGGAGGAAACTTGCAGCAAAAGGCTATACAAACCTGATCGGTATGGGCAGCAAAGAATTGGACCTGCGTGACCAATCGGCTGTAAATTCCTTTTTCAAAGCGGAGCAACCTGATGTAGTCATCGATGCAGCGGCAAGGGTAGGGGGTATCTTGGCCAATAATAACTACCCTTATCAATTTTTGATGGAAAACCTTCAAATACAGAATAACCTCATCGATGCGGCCCTCAAAGAAAATGTAGCCAAATTTATATTTTTAGGTTCTTCCTGCATTTATCCCAAGTTGGCCCCACAGCCACTTAAGGAGGAGTACCTGCTCACCTCATCCTTGGAGCCCACCAATGAATGGTATGCCATCGCCAAAATTGCAGGCGTGAAGGCTTGTGAGGCAATCCGTAAACAGTATGGGAAGGACTTTGTGTCTCTTATGCCTACCAATCTTTATGGCCCATTTGACAATTTCGACTACGAGACTTCACATGTCATGCCTGCCATGATCAGGAAGTTTCATGATGCTAAAAATTCAGCCCAAGACGAAAAAACCGCTCCTCCTGTGACCTTGTGGGGTTCTGGTTCGCCTATGCGTGAATTCCTGCATGTCGATGACATGGCTGATGCTGTTGTCTTCGCCTTGGAAAATCAGCTGGCTGAGCACCTGTACAATGTGGGTACAGGAACAGATTTGAGCATCAAAGATTTAGCCACGCTGGTACAAAAAACAGTAGGGCACCTAGGTGAAATGGTATGGGACAGCAGCAAGCCTGACGGTACCCCGAGGAAATTGATGGATGTTTCTAAATTGCAAAAGGAAGGTTGGAAATATCAGATTCCACTCGAAGAAGGGATCAAAGAAACATATGCTTGGTTTCTGACAAATCAGGCTAACTTTAAGCAAGTGAAAATAGATACGCTCTAAAGCCTTGGGTTTTATGATAGTGCGCTGCATTGCTGTTTAACTTAAGTTTTTATGGCAATGAGGGTTTGGATAAAAAGCTGTTTTTGGTGGACAGGTCCCAATCAAAAAAGTGTCCGACCTGACGGATATAGTATCTATGAATTTCAATTAGTATTCAATTAGATTGTAAAGTATTCCTGAAAAATACTGGCATCATTCTGTCTATACATATTGTGCTTTTTTTAAAATTACTTATTCAAAAATTCGAAAGGTACCCCAAGTTACATGGGGTACTGATCAGCCTGAGCCAATCCTCTGTATTTATGAGGTTGGCATCCGGATCATTTTGGAATGCCATCCTGAACTTCTTTTCCAAAGGCTTCTCCTTTTTAGGGACTATAATCATCATCCGATTGATCGGAAGGGAAGCTTTTGGTGAGTTTGGTCTTCTGAATACCACTATTTCGATGTTTGGGATGTTTACTGCTTTTAGTATTTCTCAAACAGCCACCAAGTACATTGCCCAATACAGAAATTCTGACAAAGAAAAGGCCAGTCGGATTATAGGGATATCCTTTTTGTTTTCCGGCTTGGTAGGATCCCTGGTGTTCTTGGTCGTAGTTTTTTTTGCCAAATCCCTTGCTATACATTCTCTGGGAGCCCCTCATCTCCAAAGTAGCCTTCAATTGATGGCCCTCGGAGTCCTTTTCGGATCCCTTAATGGTGTTCAAAACGGAATCATTTATGGATTGGAGGCTTTTAAAGTCAACACCTATCTGGGGATATTCCTAGGTTTTGTGCTTACACTTATCAAGGTGCTATTGACCTACTATTTCGGATTCTTTGGTGCAGTAGTCGGAATGACCCTAGAACCCGTCATCACTTATGTGATTACTTTCAAAATCACCAAAAACCTCATGTTCAAGGAAGGCTTGACCGTCAGGTTCAAAGGTTCATTGCAAGAGGCCTCCATACTTTTCACGTATTCCCTGCCTACAATCCTCTCAGGTTTGTTGCTGATTCCTACCCAATGGTATGTGATGACGCTGTTAGCAAGAGAAAACAATGGCTTTTTCGAACTTGCGGGCTACAATGCCTCCTTGCAATGGTTCAATGTTCTGATATTTGTGCCCTACATCGTCATGGCTGCATTTCTTCCCGTTTTCAGTGACCTGATTCAACAAGAAAAATTAAGCCAAGTCAATAGGGTAGTGAAAAATACTGTCGTTTTGATTTTAGGGATTTTTGTTCCGCTTTCGGCTGTATTTTTATTCTTTGGGGATAAAATAGCATTGATCTATGGTAGCGAGTTTGGAGGGGTTGGGTATTTGCTGGCACTTTCAATTATAGCCATGATACCACAATCTTTGCTTCTGATTTTTAGTAATTTAGCTGCCGCTATGAATCATCTTTGGTTTAGTTTTTCAGCCCAACTCACTTGGAGTGTGGTACTGCTTTCATTCTCTTACCTCTGGCTGGGATTTGGGGCAGAAGGTTTGCTTTATGCCAGGTTATTGGCTTTTTCTGTCCAACTCCTCGTTTTTCTCATGTATTATTTTTGGTGGAGAGCTAAATTTAAAAAGAACTCAGGTGTAAACATGATACGCTTATGAAAATTGCTTTGGTCACTTATTCACTCATGATTGGAGGGATCGAAAGGGTTATATTCAATCAGGCAAAATTGTTTCAAGAGGCCGGTAATCAGGTGATAGTGGTCGAGACCCAAAAAAAAGGTCTTTGGAATTCATATTTTCTCGAAAGCGGCATTGATGTAAAAACTTTTGAATTGAGCCCTTGGATTTCTAAGGTTGGCCATACCAAGAAGCTGATACAGTTTTTGAAGGACTATGATGTGATTTTTATTCATGATAGCCCATTTGTACAGGCAGGCATTTCAACCCTTCCGGATACTATTTTCATTTTCTCTGTCCTACATTCCATTTTGGATTCTATGTTGGACAATGCAACAGCCAACCTGAGCGCTGTCAATAAGATCATCACGGTCAGTCCTTTCCTCAAAACGCTGTTGGAAGAAAAAAGAAATGTGCCCTCTGAGAAAATTCAATGCATTCCCACCTCGGTAATCAAAGAATCAGGGATTTGTACAAAGCAGAAAACAAAAGTAGGTAAGAAATTCATATACGTAGGCAGGCTTGAACATACCGAAAAAGCGGTTTTGATTTTACCGGATATCATCCGAAAAGTGATGCAACATGCTGAAATAGACTGTTTACACATTTATGGGGATGGTTCTGATAAAGTGGAATTGGAAAGTAAAATTCAAGATTATGGATTGGGAGAAATCATAAAAGTAAAGGGCTATTTGCCTTATGACAACCTATACCAGACCTTGCAGCAGTACGATTTTATGATTCTCCCCTCATTTTTCGAAGGGCAAGGGCTTGTTGCTCTTGAAGCCATGGCGCAGGGTGTTATCCCTGTTGTCTCTCGCCTAGAAGGTAGAACAGATGCTTGGATTGAGCATGGCAAAAGTGGGTTTTTATGCATTCCGGGAGATCCCGATGATTTTTCAAAAGTGATCATCGACATGTTGCAAAGGTCTGATTTGCACATTATTTCAGAAAATGGGAAAAATGTAGTGCGCACAGGCTTTACCTTGGAACATATGAAATCGGCTTATGAGGAACTCATTCGCATAGCACAGCTCAAGGAAATACCCACCCATAGGAACCAAAACATAGACTTTCAACTTTTAGGGGATCTGCCCCGAATACCTTATTTGATGGTGAGACCTTTTAGGAAATCCTTAAAGTTATTGGGACTATGGAAATGAGAAAGTTTAAAATTTTAATGATTGCGCCATCATTTCCTCCTTATGAGTTTTCGGAGGCCTTGGTCAATGCTAAACTTTGCCTGGCCTTGATGGAGTCAGGTCATACCATTCATGTCATCAGTAGGCCAAGTGAGCAATTTTATACCAAAGACTGGTCCTCTGTATGGGAACCACTGAAAGCCATTAATTTTTATGTAGACGAAACCCCGGTTAAGCCAATTCAAAGGTATTGGGAATTGTTTCAAGCAGTTCTTTATTTCAAGCTTCCTTTAGAAGGAGTCAGGTGGGCAAGTAAGGCAGTGGACTTGGGGCTTGAACTGCATCAAAAACACAACTATGACCTTGTCATGAGTAGGATGCCTTCCAATATTGCACATCTTGTCGGAGCCAAAATAAAGGCTTCAACTGCTTTACCATGGATTGCCAATTGGAATGATCCTACAGAAAATATCAGGCCTGGCATGAATTTCCAAAACAGGTTTCAATCTTACCTGATCAATCGATTTGTCAAGACTAGTTTCCGGAATGCTGATTTAAATACCTTCCCTTCTCAATTGCTTTGGGAGCACTACAATGAAAAGATCATCAAGACCAAGACAGATAAAGTAAAGGTCATCCCCCATATAGGAATACATGCAGAGGACTTTGATGTGAACCAAGCACCCGGTAAGCCAATTTCTATTTGTCATGCGGGAAATATGCTTTCCAATGTGAAAGCCTTGAAAGTACTCAAAGCCTTTTCAAAAATTAAACATGAGGATAGATTGGCATTCCAATTTCATGTTTTTGGTGTAATAGACCCAGAGATGCCAGGGCAAATCGAATCCTTAGGGCTTAAGGAAGAGATTTTCTGTCATGCACCTAAGGATTACTTCAGTATGCTCAAGAGTTTGGCTGGTTTCGATTACTTGATGATTTTGGAAGCCCCTTATCCCAAAGGGATTTTGCTTTTGAGTAAATTATCTGACTATGCCTCCATCCAAAGACCAATCGTAGCCATATCCCCCAAAGTAGGGGTGATTGCAGATTATTTGAATGAATATGGAGGAGGACTGATCCTAGACAATCAGGATGAGCATGCGATTTACGAAGGGCTTAGAAAAATTATTTCAAAGGAAATTTCTATTGAAGGTTCCAAAGCCCTTAAGAATGTCTTTAGTCCAAAAGTAGTGGTCAAGCAGCATGAAGAGAGTTTTTACAGGTGTCTAGGTGATAACAAAAAATTAGTATAATGTGAATTTTCTACATATATCTAGGGATTATAAACAAACTTAGTTCTTTGGAAATTTACTAAACTTGTATTGGGGCTCCGAATAAAATAAGTTTTCTATATTTGTCCGATTAAAATATTGAATCTATATGAACAAAGCAATTCAAGCGATACTTTTTGTATTACTCATCGCATCCTGTGTACCAAACAAGCGGATTATATACATGCAGGATTTGGGAGATACTTTTCCGGTGTACGAACCTGGGGTCTTGGTAGAAAATACGGCAGAAGAATACTTATTGCAGTACAATGATGTGGTGGATATTAACATCCAAACAACTTCAGAAGAATTGAATGCAATTTTCGGTATAGCGGCATCCAAAAATCCTCAGTTAGCAATGGCAGGACAACAGAACATAACTGCTGGAGGGGATATATTCTTTATTACCGGTTATACAATTGATGAAAATGGTATGGTAGAACTACCATTAGTTGGGGAGGTTAATCTTAATAACCTTACTACCAAGCAAGCAAAAGAGCTTATTCAAGAAAAAATGCTTGAGTATGTCAACAAAGAAGATCTTTTTGTAAGGGTAAGATTGGGGGGAGTAAGGTTTACGACTTTAGGAGAATTCAATAGAAACGGTAACCATATTATTCTTCAAAACAGAATCAATATTTTTCAGGCCATTGCCCATGCAGGTGACATGACTCCTGTAGCCAAAAGGGACGAAATGGTCTTGGTCAGGCAATACCCATCAGGGACCCGTTCATTTAGGATCAACCTCAATGACAAGCGCTTGGTGGAATCTGAGTTCTTCTTTCTAAGGCCCAATGACATGCTGTACGCAGAACCCATGAAAGTCAGGGAATTGGGAACTGGTGTGAACTTTGTGCAGACCTTCCAACTAGCCGTAACCACAATATCTGCGGTACTTTTAGTCTTAAATGCAATAAACTAAGAATATGAATAACCAAAATACGACTACTTCTCAGGTGGAAGAAGATGAAATAGATTTGATGGACATATTCTTCAGGATACTGAAGGTTTGGCCTTATATATTACTCTCGATTTTTTCAGCACTTTTGATCGCTTTTATATACTTGAAAATAGCCATCCCTCAATATGAGGTAAGCTCTAAATTTTTTATCAAGGAAAAGGAATCCCCCTTTGGCTTATTTGCTGAAGCAGGTATGGGACTTGGACAAATGGGGGATGCCGGTCTCAACAATCAGATGATTATCCTCAAATCAAGACCCATAGCAGCGGCGGCCTTATCAAGGGTGAATTTTGAAGTTGATTACTTCCAAAAAGGAATACTTGCGACCCGAGAAGTTTATAAAAACACGCCAATTACAGTAGAGGTCGATTGGAATCATCCGCAATTGTGTAATGGTGATATTCAGATTACATGGGAAAATGAAAAAAGCTTTTCTATCAAGTATCTCGATGACGAATATAGACAAGTTTTTCCTGGTGAGGAGGCGTATAGAAAAGCGGAAAAACCACTCAGTCCAGAAAGGGTTTTTTCTTTTGGAGAAGAAGTAGTTCTGCCCGGTAATAAATTTATGATCGAACTTACAGGAACCCAAAAGTCAGGAGAGATTATCATTCGAGTAAGAGACAGAAGAAGTTTGATAGACCATTACACCGGAGATGCCCTTTCAGTAGCTCCCATGGATAAACAAGCCACAATCGTCAAACTTACCCTGAGGGTGATCAATCAGGCCAAAGGAAAAGACTACTTGAATGCCTTGCAAACTGTGTTCTTGGAGAATGAACTGGAAGAAAAAAACCTCACCGCAAGCAATACCATAGACTTTATTGACAAGCAAATTGTGGTCTTGACCGACTCTCTCCTGTATATCGAAAACAGGTTGCAGGACTTCCGATCCACCAATGCCATTTATGATATGAGCAATGAAGGCTCGGTGATTTTTAACCAATTGTCTGAATTGGAAATTGAGTTGAGCAAAGAGCGCTTCAAGCGGAACTATTACGGTCAATTGCAGCGCTACTTGGAGACAGGTTCTTATAACCAAATCGTGGTGCCTTCCGGAATGGGTATAGAAGATCCTATTTTGAATTCTTTGATCATGAACCTGATCGAGTTGCAAGCAGAGAAATCGGTGCAATTGTCAAGGTTAAGGGAAAATGCACCTCCTGTTCGGGAATTGAATTTGCAGATTACCGACCTCAATAAATCCATTCAGGAAGTACTCAAAAATGTAGATTCCAATGCTGCTTTGATCATATCAGATTTAGAATCCAGGATTTCAAGGATAGAATCCTCCTTCAGTAGTCTTCCGCAAACGGAACAGAACCTGATCCGGATTCAGCGGGAGTTTACTTTGAATGAAGGTCTGTACACCTACCTGTTGCAAAAAAGGGCTGAGGCTGCCATTACAAGGGCCTCCAACCTTCCCAGCAACAAAATCATAGAAGATGCTGAAGCGGATTTAAACCCTGTAAGTCCAAAGCGCTTGTTGACCTACCTGATCGCAGTGATACTAGGGTTTATATTTCCTGTGGGGTTTGTGTTTGTCAAGGATTTCTTGAATACCAAGATCGAAGATCCCAAAGAGCTGGAGACCAGGTTAAAAGTACCTCTTATTGGAATTATTGGAAGAAATAGCAGTGATGATGGAATGCCTGTTTTGAATAATCCAAGGTCAACGGTGACGGAGGCTTTTAGGAGTTTGAGGGCTGACCTGTCCTACCTATCTGACAATAAGGACAAGTCGACACTGTTGTTTACTTCAAGCATCTCGGGTGAGGGTAAAACCTTTATTTCGATCAATATGGCCTCTGTATTTTCCCTGATGGGTAAAAAGACGGTGTTGATTGGACTGGATTTAAGAAAACCTAAGATTGCAGAGGACTTTGGAATGATCAATGACCTGGGGATGAGTACCTGTCTCAGTACAGATATGCCATGGCAGAAAATAGTAAAACCATCGGGTTTTGAGAATTTGGATGTGATCTTATCCGGTCCAATACCTCCCAATCCTGCGGAATTGTTGTTGAAGGATAAATTCGCCAAGATTATGGATGAAATCAAAGAAGCCTATGATGTGGTGATTTTGGATTGTCCTCCGGTGGGTTTGGTGTCTGAGACCAAAGAGCTTTTTAAATTTTCTGATGTTAACTTCTACGTTTTCCGTCAGGAGTACTCCCAAAAAGGGAATATCCAAATCCTCAACAACCTTGTTGAAAAAGGTGGCTTAAAAAAGGTGTATGGCATCTTAAACGATGTTCACGTCGATACAGGATATGGCTATGGTTACGGTTATGGCTACGGCTATGGCTATGGTAACAACAGTTACGGCTACCACGAAGAAGTACAGTTGCCATGGTGGAAAAGGGCGTTGAAGAGGAAGTAGAGGAGTTAAAGGTTAATTGTTGGGTTTGTGGTAGTGTGGGGGCTGTCTTCTTTGGACAGTTTGACGAACTGACGAACTGATGAATTGATGAACTGGGGAATTGATGAACTGGGGAATTGGGGAACTGGGGAACTGATGAATTGGGGAATTGACGAACTGATGAATTGATGAACTGGGGAACTGACGAATTGGGGAACTGATGAAGAGGGGAACTGACGAACTGATGAATTGATGAACTGATGAATTGACGAACTGGGGAACTGGTTGTAAATTGTTAAAACTTGCCCCGGCGAATGTCGGGGAGTTAAAAGTTGGGTTTGTTGTAGTGTGCGGGCTGTCCTTTTTGTGTAGTTTGGTGGATTGATGAATTGGGGAACTGGGGAATTGACGAAATTTGCCGCCGTGAGTGTCCTCACTCATGGCCATTTAAGCGTTTGGGACCTTTAATACGCATAGGTTCTTAATTTTTTTTATTTTATTCTACTGTGTTCAATGGTATTTCTGTCGTATATGGACTTTTAATAACCCTTTTGAGCTATAAGCTCAAGAATCATAAATCCGAAGGCACAACCTTCGGATAACGCAGCACCTTTACCAATTAATGGATTTTTTATCATCCTTCCTCCATCCAGACCTTCGGGGTTTTGGAAACCCCAAAGGTCAGGGACTGCTAACCTTTGAGGTCTTTTTTGGACCTCGAAGGTTTTTTTGTCAGAAAAAGTAGAAACAATTTCGCCGCCGTGAGTGTCCTCACTCATGGCCAATTAAGCGTTTGAAATCTTCAATACGCATAGGCTCTTATTTTTTTTATTCTACTGTGTTCAATGGTATTTCTGTCGTATATGGACTTTTAATAACCCTTTTGAGCTATAAGCTCAAGAATCATAAATCCGAAGGCACAACCTTCGGATAACGCAGCACCTTTACCAACAAATGGAATTTTTAGGGCCTAAAATAAAAAATAAGCATTAAGAGTATCAATTCGCTTTAGTCCTTAGACTTATTTCTACTGTATTTCAATCATATTTCTACTGTATTTCAATCATATTTCTAAAGTATCCCAATTCTCTTCGTTCTCGGGATCTACGTTACACTTCGATTTCAATCGTATTTCTTCTAAACGGCGTAGATTTTTAGCTGGAAAAATAAAAAAAATTCAAAAAAATACAGGGATCTTTCATATTTTTAAAATGCATAAATGTTTGTTTAAAATTTCATTTGAAACATTAAATCCTGAAAAATGCTTTATAATGTTGTCTTTGAATAGAGTTTTATCTCTGTTTGAATTGGTTTTGGGTATAGTTCTTGTTTAATTTTCTTTAGATCAGGTTTATTTCTAAAATATTTGAACTTGGTCATTTTTAGTAGAACACAATTGTAAAACCACATTGATATTGAATACGATGACAAGCATTTTTAATTATTTTTCCATTGTCTTTTCCGGGTACCAAAGGAAAAGCAAATCAATCAATGGGGTCAAGGTTCATTTTAAATACAAATATGGTACTGAGTTATTTAATCCCTTTAAGATTCTGCAAGATCAATTCTTCAAACTCCAACAGGTCAAGGAGGAGTTTGTGTTTGATGTGCCTGATTCCAACTATTCGGCTGATAAAATCTTAAATAGAATTGAGCAGAAAAATCCCCGGGTATCATGTTGGTCCGCTTGGGTGGAAGGGTATCTTGAAGTAAATCGCTATGTGGTCAAAGAAGGCGACCGAGTCACCTCTTTTTATATCTTTTTTTTTGAGGGGGAATTGCTGGCCTTTTTACATAAGAAATATGACTACGGTAGGGAGAGAAAAACAATTATCGAATCTGAAATCATGAAAGGAGCTGATAAGCGTGAAGTGGATTTCAGCAATGAAGATGAACCTATTGTATTCAAGATTCATGATAAAGGAATATATGTAGAAAAATTTGTGCATACCCATCTTTTCTTTGTTGCAGATACCCACAATTTTGAGAAAGTCTGTAAGCAAATGAATGGGTTCTTGGAACAAAAAATTACCTGATATATTAATCAAAAGTTCAAAATTTACACACCCAAATCCTTCGCTGATCAGATCTGAAAAAAAAATCTTAAAAAAATGAAGTACCAAAAATGGTTTTTATCACTTGAATAATGTGGTAAATATCCAGTTTCAAGCATTTGAAAAAAAGAAGAACTCAAATATGTTTTCTCCTCTCTTAAATTGTAAAAAACAAAGGCAATTTTAAAAATTGGCCTGTTATATTTGCAGCTGAATTTGACCCATTTTTGATACGAGTGATCTTTTTGGCAAACATTGGGGTGCCATTTATTTATTGCCAAATCACCTGTATTTATGTTTCACCTTTCGCTAAGTCCTCAAATGGGACTGAAAGGGCGAAGCTCCGCCAAGAGGGGAACAGTTGCTCAGTTAAATGTTGGGTTGATTGTGGGTGTTGGGAATTGATGAATTGACGAACTGACGAACTGACGAACTGAGACCAGAACACCAAACCTTCAACTCAGTATTAACCCCAATCTGAAATCTAAGATCTACAATTTTGGTGTTAAAGTTTGGCCGGATTGTGGGTGTTGGGAATTGACGAACTGATGAACTGATGAACTGACGAACTGAGACCAGAACACCAAACCTTCAACTCAGTATTAACCCCAATCTGAAATCTGAAATCTAAGATCTACAGTTTTGGTGTTAAAGGTTGGGTTGATTGTGGGTGTAGGGAACTGACGAACTGACGAACTGAGACCAGAACACCAAACCTTCAACTCAGTAATGACCTCAATCTAAGATCTACACTCTACAATTGTTGTGTCAATAGCGAAGCTTATCTGCGTTCATCTGTGATATCTGCGGGAAATAAATACTTTCAAATAAGCAGGGGTCAGTTAATATCAAAGTGAATTTACTTACCCGATCATTTACTTTCAATCTTTACAATCTTCAGAAACTTTAAATTGAGACTAGAAAATGGTAATTAATAAGTTGACAGTTAAAAGTTTATCTGCCCGTTTATTAACCTTTAACCTTTAACTTTTAACCTTTAACCTTCAACCCTCAACCCTTAAAACCTTCAATCACCATGTCTTCCCCAATCAAAACAATAAATGTAATTCTTTCCGGAGGGGTAGGGTCAAGGTTATGGCCACTTTCTAGAAAAAGCAGACCCAAACAGTACCTTCCGGTTTTTGAGGGGGAAACACTTTTTCAAAAGACTGTGGTCAGAAATAGGAATTTATGCCAAGGCTTGATACTTGTCGGCAACAAAGAGAACTACCAGCTTTCACGCGAAAATCTGAAAGTTTTGGGTGTAGATCATTATAATGAGATAATCGAAGCTTGCCCACGCAACACGGCTGCCGCAATTGCTTTTGCCGCACTCTCTGTGGATGCCGACGATATTTTGTTTGTGACGCCCTCAGATCACCTGATTGCTGAAGGGGATGCTTACGCAACAGCTGTCAATAGAGGATTTGAATTGGCTGCCAATGGACATATTGTGACTTTTGGTTTGAGGCCAAGCCGCCCCGAAACGGGATATGGCTATATTGAAGCGCAAGGAGAGGAAGTAAAGAGTTTCAGGGAAAAGCCTAATTTGGATACTGC
Organism: Mongoliibacter ruber; assembly: GCF_003003005.1. Lineage (GTDB taxonomy): Bacteria > Bacteroidota > Bacteroidia > Cytophagales > Cyclobacteriaceae > Mongoliibacter > Mongoliibacter ruber. The sequence goes on along the minus strand of NZ_PVTR01000004.1, from coordinate 28,215 downwards.
AGAGTCTTTTTTGAAAAAAGGCAACTTTTTGTGGAATTCGGGAATGTTTTGCTTTCAGGCCGGTGTCTTCTTAGAAGAATTACAAAAAATGGAACCTGAAGTCTACCATGCGTCCAAAGCGGTATTTTCAAATTCCAAAGATGGTTTTCTCGATTATGACTTGTCCATGCAAATTCCCTCCATTTCTGTAGATTATGCAGTAATGGAAAAAACCAAAAAAATCAAAGTTGTACAAGCTGATTTTCAATGGTCTGACATGGGTTCATTCGAAAGCATTTATGACTATTACAAAAGTGTAGGACATCCCACCGACAGTAATGGCAATATGGTCATAGGTTCCGATAAACATACTGAATTTGTAGGATTGAAAAACACCCTGCTTATCCATACCCAAGACGCAATCCTGGCACTCAATAAAGACAATGCCCAGGATGTAAAGAAGGTATTTGAGAGGTTGGAAAGGGAGAATAGGGGGTTGGTGGACTAGGGCAAAGTTTAGTGCTTGGGGATAGCCTTGATTGTTGAAAGTTAAAAGTTAAAAGTTAGGTCTGTTAGATTGAAGCTTTGATATTATTGGGAAGTATAAACAATTTAAAGTGAATTGTTTTGGCAAGGATTAATTGTTTTGAAGATTTAGAAATTTGGCAATTGGCAAGAACTCTTTGTCAGATTGTCAGAAAATTCACTCTAAAACCTGCTTTCTCAAAAGATTTTAAATTTTCATCACAAATAAACTCAGCTGCAGGATCAATTATGGACAATATTGCTGAGGGATTTGAAAGAGATGGAAATAGAGAATTTATCCAGTTTTTATATATAGCAAAGGCCTCTAATGGTGAAGTCAGGTCGCAATCTTATCGTGCATTAGATGCAGGGTTTATCACAGAACCGGAACAATCAGAAGTCTTAAAAATCACTGATAGTTTGAAATTCAAAATCAAGACATTGATTACAATTCTAAAAAATAGTGATGGTAAAGGATATAAGAATAAACAGTGAAAGATTCTTTGCCTGTTTAGCTGGATAAAAGTTAAAATTGTTAAAACTTGCCCCGGCAAAAGTCGGGGGGTAGAAAGGTTAAAGGTTAAAATGTTAAAAGTTGGGTTGATTGTGGGTGTAGGGAATTGATGAACTGACGAACTGAGACCAGAACACCAAACCTTCAACTCAATAATGACCTCAATCTAAGATCTAAAATTTTGGTGTTAAAGGTTAAATGTTAAAAATGTTAAAAGTTGGGTTGATTGTGGGTGTAGGGAATTGATGAATTGACGAACTGAGACCAGAACACCAAACCTTCAGCTCAGTATTAACCCAAATCTGAAATCTGAAATCTAAGATCTACAATTTTGATGTTAAAGGTTGGGTTGATTGTGGGTGTAGGAAATTTGATGAATTGATGAACTGACGAACTGAGACCAGAACACCAAACCTTCAACTCAGTATTAACCCCAATCTGAAATCTAAGATCTACACTCTACAATTGTTGTGTCAAAAGCGAAGCTTATCTGCGTTCATCTGCGATATCTGCGGGAAATAAATACTTTCAAATAAGCAGGGTCAGTTAATATCAAAGTGAATTTACTTACCCGATCATTTACTTTCAATCCTTACTATCTTCAGAAACTTTAAATTGAGACTAGAAAATGGTAATTAATAAGTTGATAGTTAAAAATTTATCTGCCCGTTTATTAACCTTTAACTTTTAACCTTTAACCCTCAACCATCAACCCTCTATCAACAACAAAACATATGAACCTAACACCACTTAAAGACTCCAAAATCGCGATCATTGGCTTGGGCTATGTAGGCTTACCTTTGGCGGTGGCTTTTGCTGAAAAATTCCAAACTGTAGGTTATGATATTCATGGCCAAAGGGTGGATGAATTGCAAAAAGGCAGGGACCGGACTTTGGAAGTAGAAGACGCTGAATTGCAAGCGGTACTGGTCAACAGTCCTGTAGCTTTGGAGGAAAACAAAAAGGGCCTTTTTGTAAGCGACGATATTTCAGCCATTTCTTCCTGCAATATATTTATTGTAACGGTTCCTACACCCACAGACAAACACCATAGGCCTGTACTGACACCCATGATCAAGGCATCTGAGATGATCGCCAGGGTCCTGAAAAAAGGAGATGTGGTCATTTATGAATCCACTGTTTACCCAGGTGTCACCGAAGAGGAGTGTGTGCCAGTCTTGGAAAGAGAATCAGGTTTGGTTTTCAATACTGATTTCTTTGCAGGTTATTCCCCAGAGCGTATCAATCCTGGAGACAAGGAACATACTGTCACCAAAATACTCAAAGTCACTGCAGGTTCTACGCCTGAGATAGCGACTTATGTAGATGACTTATACAAGTCAGTGATCACTGCAGGTACCCACAAGGCTTCCTCCATCAAGGTAGCAGAAGCGGCCAAAGTGATCGAAAACTCACAGCGGGATATCAATATTGCCTTTGTAAATGAGCTCTCCAAGATATTTAACCTACTAGGGATAGATACCCAGGAAGTCTTGGAAGCGGCAGGAACGAAATGGAATTTCTTACCCTTCAAACCCGGTCTTGTTGGCGGGCACTGTATCGGCGTAGATCCCTATTACCTGGCACAGAAAGCACAGGAAATGGGTTACCATCCTGAGATCATCTTGGCAGGAAGGAGACTGAACGATTCCATGGGCAAACATGTGGCTACTGAAGTGATCAAACTGATGATGCGCAAGGACTTGAAAGTAATAGATTCTAAGGTCTTGATTTTGGGTTTCACCTTCAAAGAAGACTGTCCCGATGTAAGGAATACCCGCGTGATAGACATTTACCAGGAATTGAAGTCTTTTGATATGGAAGTAGATGTATACGACCCTTGGGCTGATCCAGAGGAAGTCAAACACGAATATGGCATTGATTTAATTAACAACAACACCAAACAAAATCTGGATCAGTATGCAGCCATTATCCTTGCCGTAGCCCATAAAGAATTTAGGTCATGGGAGGTAGAAGCTTCAAAAAGCCAAGTGGTATATGATGTTAAAGGAGTACTTGCAAAATCAAAAATAGACAGTCGCCTTTAATTTAGGTATAAAGAATAACCTTAGTTTTTTAAAATATTCATGAAAACAGCATTAATTACAGGAATTACGGGTCAAGATGGGGCTTACCTTGCGGAACTACTTTTGGAAAAAGGGTATAAAGTTCATGGGATTAAAAGGAGGGCTTCACTGTTCAATACAGATCGGATTGACCACCTTTACCAAGATCCACACGAAAAAGATCCTAGACTGGTCTTGCATTATGGAGATATGACAGATTCTATGAATTTGACAAGAATTATTCAGGAAACACAGCCAGATGAAATCTATAACCTTGCTGCTATGTCTCATGTGCAGGTATCATTTGACACCCCTGAATATACGGCCAATGCTGATGGTATAGGAACTTTAAGGGTTTTGGAAGCTGTCAGGTTGCTTGGCTTGGAAAAAAAGACGAAAATTTATCAAGCATCTACTTCTGAACTATATGGGCTGGTACAGGAAGTCCCACAAAAAGAAACGACTCCATTTTATCCACGCTCTCCATATGCTGTTGCAAAGCTATATGCCTATTGGATTACTGTAAATTATAGAGAGGCATATAATTTATTTGCTTGTAACGGAATTCTTTTCAACCATGAATCTCCGCTAAGAGGTGAGACTTTCGTTACCCGCAAAATTACCAGGGCAGTATCAAAAATTGCTTTAGGTTTACAAAAGGATCTTTTTATGGGGAACTTGGATGCAAAAAGAGATTGGGGACATGCCAAAGATTATGTCATGGCCATGTGGCTGATTTTACAGCAAGAACAAGCAGAAGACTATGTAATAGCCACAGGTGTTACGACAAAAGTGCGTGATTTCGTCAATATGGCATTTGCCTGTATTGGTTTTTCTCTTCGCTGGGAAGGACAAGGTGTAGAAGAAGTTGGGATTTTGGAAACTGTAGATGAAGCTAAATTTGAATTATCTACAGGGATGGTAGGACATAGTTTAAATATACCACAATTAGAAACGGTTTTGGTCAAGGTGGATCCAAGATACTTTAGGCCAACAGAGGTGGATCTGCTTATCGGAGATCCTACCAAGTCAAAATCAAAACTAGGATGGGAGCCTGAATATGACTTAAAAGCCTTGGTAGAAGAAATGATGGTAGCGGATCTAAATTTATTTCAAAAAGATATTGAATTGGTGAAGGCGGGACATAGAATTTTGAAACAGACTGAGTAAATCATTCAAACATTAGATAAATTTAATAACACCTCTGTTAAATAACTGCTATCATCAGTGTTTAATATATATGTGAGAATCATTTGTAGAAAAATTTCCCACATAACTATATAGAATTTTTTTCTTTTCTTAATTAATACAAGATTCCCGTTTAAATTTAAACTTAATAATCTAGATCAATTACTTTTTAATCATTTAAACTATTGTCTTCTTCAAAAACTATAGCTAAAAACACTTTATTCCTTTATTTTAGGATGTTTTTAGTAATGGGCATTACACTTTACATGTCCAGAATTGTTTTGGAGCAGCTTGGAGTGTCCGATTATGGTATTTATTCCTTAGTAGGGGGAATTGTCGCTTTATTTGGTTTTTTAAATTCTTCTATGTCTTCGGCAACGCAAAGATATCTGGCGTTTGATTTAGGGAAAAAAGATGAAAAAAAGTTACAAAAAACTTTTAGTGTAACTTTAACAATACATTTTGCTATTGCTTTTATTATTTTATTTTTCGCAGAGACAATAGGGCTTTGGTATTTGAATTATCATGTTGTTTTACCTCCGGATAGACTTTTTGCAGCTAATATTGTCTATCAATTTTCTGTTCTTACTGCTTTAATAGGTATTATTCAGGTGCCTTATGATTCGCTAATTATTGCCTACGAGAAAATGAATATATATGCTTACATAAGCATAGTTGAAGTATGTTTAAAATTAGGTTTGGTTTTTCTTTTGGTCGTTTATGGTGGAGACAAACTGATTGCATATTCAGTAATGATTTTTTTAGTTAGTTTCATTGTTAGGATTGCATACCAGGTTTATTGTAGAAGAAACTATACAGCAAGCAAATATAGTTTTAAGTATGATAAAATTTATTTTAAAGAATTGATTAATTTTTCTGGATGGAGCCTGTTTGGAAATTTGGCAGTGATTTTAAAAATTCAGGGGATTAACGTGATATTAAATTTATTTTATGGCCTTGTGGTAAATAGTGCATACGCTCTTACTCAACAAGTGAATACTGCAGTCTACTTATTTATCACAAATTTTCAAAAGGCTGTAAATCCTCAAATTATTAAAGCTTATTCTTCCGATGATATCTCAAAAATGCACCATTTAATACTAATTAGCTCTAAGTACTCTTATTTTTTAATTTTTATAATCACGATACCAGTCATTTTAAACATAAACTATGTTTTAAGTCTATGGCTCAAGGTGGTTCCTCCACATACAAATGTTTTTGTAATTTTGATTCTTATATCATCTCTTTTTGAAAGTATGTCTGGTCCATTAATTAAAGGAATTCAATCTTCAGGTAAAATTAAGAATTATCAAATATTTGTTTCAATAGTATTTATGGCACCTTTTCCCATTGCCTACTTCTTGTTATCGGATGGCATGGCTCCTGAGTCAGTGTTTTATTCTATCGTTGTTTCTCATTTTTGCGCACTAGGGATACGTTGTTATTTTTGTCAAAGACTTATTGGTTTAAAGATTATTAAATTTATAGAAGAAGTAATTTTTAAAACAATTTTAGTAACATTTTTATCCTTGTTAATATTATTCTTGTTTGGTTGCTTTAATTCATACACACAAAGTTTTTCAAATTTTTTAATTGACACTCTAATTATAGAAGTGGTTGTTATACTTGTTGTATTTTTGATTGGTATGACTAATATTGAACGTAAAAAAATATTTTCATTTATAAAATCTAAAGTTTATCCATTATGTTAATACTTTTAATTATCTCAATTTTTTTAAATTTTTTAGTATTAAAACTAGATATAATTCCTTACATCACTAACGTTTTTCAAAAACGAAAGCTGCGAAAAAGAAAAGTTGTCTTTGACAGAGCTGTTTTTGAAAAAAAAGTTTATAATGCTTCGATAGAAACAATTAAGGGTACGAAAGTAAAAATGCAATGGACTGATACAGATGGATTCAGTAATAATATTGTTAATATTTATTTAAATAAATACAATAATAACTTTAGAAAGTATAATTATCCACGGGCTTTGCTGATGTATGGTTTGTTAAAATATTCTATAAGTAAGAAGAACGATACAGGTATTTCGGTAGTTAGGGATGCATTCGACAAATTATTAGATGCGAAAGGGAACCCAAAATTCAATTTAGATAAAGTGGATCAGGCGATTTTTGGCGTCGTAGCTGTTGATCTTTATACAGTTTTAAACAATAAAAAATATTTGAATTTTGCTTCTATTATTTACTCCTATTTAGAAGAAAATTATTTGCGTAATAATAATGTAATTTTATACAGACCAAATATTAGATTCTGGTTTAATGATGTTTTAGGGCAAACTATCCCTTTTTTAGTTTCTTATTATACAATAGCTGGAGAGAAACGAATTTTGGATATAGCTAAAAGCCAAATGAATGCTTTTATTAAACATGGAATTGATAATCATACATTTTTACCATCCCATGGATTCAATTTGGATACTTATACTAAAATTGGTTCAATTAATTGGGGAAGGGGAATTGGTTGGTATTTATTAGCATTAAATGCATTGCATAAGCTAGATGGAAGTTATATGAAGGAGTATAATGGATTAATATACACTTTAAACAAGTTGAAATTGAATAATATTTGGACGCAATTTCCTGGAAGTGATATTAATTTTGATGCAAGTACTACCACTATGATGCTTTATTGTTTTCCTGAAGAATTGGTTGATGTTAATATTGTTTTAGAAACTTTAAATAATTTCACTTCAAAAGATGGTTTTATATTACAAACTTCTGGCGATACTAAAGGATTTAATAATTATTCAAGATCTTTTGGGAAAAGTGAAATATCTCAAGGTATGCTAATGGCATACTTAAGTAGAATCAAATAGAAACTTATTATGAAAATAGGAATAATTACTCACCCAATAATTAATAACTACGGTGGTATTTTGCAAAACTATGCTCTCCAGCAAGTTTTAATTGAATTGGGGCATGATGTTTATACAATTGATAGAATTCCAACTACACCTATAAAAATTAAAACTTTTTCATTTGGCAAAAGATTTTTATTAATGTTAAAAGGAAAGAGTGTAAAATTAAGAGGCTGGCTGACCAAGGAGGAATCAGATTTGATAAATAGAAACACAAGAAGTTTTGTTAAAGGCCACATAAAGCTTACAGAAAGTTTTTCTCAAAATTCTAAAATTAACCAGATTCACCAAAAATATATGTTCGATGCATATATTGTTGGAAGTGATCAGGTATGGAGACGAAGTTCTGTCCGTGGAAATAATCTTGAATTTTTAGATTTTCTCAAAAATAATAATCAAGTAAAAAAAATAGCATATTCTGCTTCTTTTGGTGTTTCAAATTGGGAATTTACAAAAAAGGAAACAGAAAGATTCAAAGATTTGATTCAATTTTTTGATGGAGTATCAGTAAGGGAAGATGATGGTGTAGTTATGTGTAAAAAGTTTTTAAATGTAGACGCTAAGCATTTAATTGATCCATCCATGTTATTAAGTAAAGAAAAATATCTATCTCTGCTAAAAAAACGCAATTTTAAACAAGATAAAGAAAGATTATTTGTTTATGTGTTAGATCGTAATCAAAAGAAAAATGATATTATCAATGGAGTTAGTGAAGCAATAAAGTTAAAGGGATTTGAAGTAATGCCAAGTCAAAGTTTTGCTTTAGAAAATGAAAAAAGTTTTGATTTAGAAAAATGTATTTTTCCTGAGGTAGAACAATGGATTGAGGGTTTTGCAAATGCAGAATTTGTAATTACTGATTCATTTCATGGTACTGCTTTTTCTGTAATTTTCAATAAGCCATTTCTTGCAATAATCAATGAGAAAAGAGGGGCTTCGCGATTTTATTCTTTACTAAAAACTTTCGGTTTAGAAAATCGATTAATTACAGAAAATAGTTCTAATTTCTTGGAAGTAGCAAAAACTGAAATAGATTTTTCTGACGTAAACAAAATTTTGGAACTAGAGAAAGAAAAATCAATTCGTTTTTTGAATGATATTTTGAATGACTAATATTTATCTATCGATTATAATTCCAGTTTATAACGTTGAAGGGTATTTACGAAAATGCATAGAATCAATCATTTCTCAAGATTTTCAAGATTTTGAATTGATCCTTATTAATGATGGAAGTACAGATGGTTCAAGGGAATTATGTGAACAGTATGCCTTAAATGACAATAGGATCAAAGTCTTTCATCAAAAGAACTCAGGTGTCAGTGTCGCGAGAAACTCAGGCTTAGAAAAAGCGCAGGGAGAATTGATTTGTTTTGTAGATGGAGATGATGAAATATTTCCAGGATCTTTAAATGCTATTTTCAATTCCATTGATAAGAGCATGATTGAAATGATAATTGCTAGGTCTTTTAAATTTCAAAATGGAGATATTGAAGAAGAAAAATATAATTTTGATCAATCTTACTTTAAAAAACAATTTGAAGGCTTTGATCTTATAGTTGAGAAATCATATTTAAGGGGCTCTGTATGCGGTTGTATTTTTAATCTTAATTTTTTAAAAAAAAATAGAATTAAATTCCCTGAGGGTCTAGCAAATATGGAAGATAGTATTTTTATTTCTTTAGTACATCTTTACATAAAACAAATTATTTTTGTTGATCAAAAATTTTATTTGGTAAAAGAGCGGTCTGATAGCGCATCAAGGATCTGGACCTTTGATAAGATTTATAATTTAAAAAATAGCATTAGTTTTATAAATGACTTTTTAGCTCAAAATTCAAAATTAAGTTACGAGCAAATTAATATATTGCATTTTTCAATATACAATTCTGTTTCTACTATTTTTAATAAATTAATTTATTCGCTTACATTTAAAAACTATCTTAAAATATTAAGTTTAATTAAGAAAGAGCTTAAAGGAGAAATAGATACTGGAGATATTCGTATCAATAAAGGTAAAATTAAATTATTAAATACTTCATTAGTTTTATTTTCAATTATTGTTATTTTAAATAGAAAAATCCGAATTTTTTTTAATATAGGATAAGTTTGAAATAATTTTTACAGTAAATCTTGTCCCTTAATTTTCTTTAAAGCAGCATATTTTTGATACTTAAATTGATAATAATTAATGACTGATATATTTACATATTTATTTTATTTAAGCTTGATGTCGTTTGTTTTTTTTACAAGCTTTTATCTTAGAAATAAAAAAATAAAGTATAAACAATTTGAATTTGATATTTTTTATATATTAATTCTGTTAGTATTGTCATTTTTTATAGGTTTTAGATTTGAAGTTGGTGTTGATTGGAGTGGTTATGTTTCTATTTATCATTCAATATCTTCAAATTCGAAATTTAATTATTCTCAACAATTTTATGAATTAGGATTTTACAGTCTTAATTGGTTAATGGGGGTATTTGATTTAGGATACCAAGGTGTATTTTTTATAATGGCGTTTATTTCTTGGTACTTTTATTTTAAGTCAGTTCCTAAATATATAATACCATTTTTTGTTTTTTTTCTTTTTTCCGAAGAATATTTTTTTTGGGGAATGAATGGTGTTAGGCAATTTGCTGCCATGGGGTTATGGGTTTTTAGTGTTAAGTTTATTGTTGATCGTAATTTTAAATTATTTTTATTGCTTGTTTGTGCAGCGAGTTTATTTCATTCAACTTCTTTACTTCTTATACCCTTTTATTTTTTACCCTATGATAAGTTATACAATCAATTTTTCTGGATTCTTATTTATGGGTGTTCACTAATACTTTTTATTTTTATAGATCTTTCTATTATTTTTCAAAATTTTGAATTGCTTTTCTTGTCATTAAGTAAAAATATCGGTGTTATTGATAGGTATGTAGGTTATGTAGATAGAGGTCAGATAACTTCACAAGATGTAAGTTTAGGATATGGATTTGTATTTAAATTAGTAGTTAATTTATTTATAATAGTGTTTAGTAAAAACCTAATTAAATGGCAGCCTAGTCTTAGACCATATATTGTACTTTTTTTCATAGGTGCTATACTTTTTAATGTTTTTTACGAGGTTAAATTGATTGGTAGATTATTTAGTTATTTCTTAATTTTTAGGCCTCTATTGTTGTCTTATATTGTTTACTATTTATATTTTATAAAAAGAAAAAGGTTTATTTCTCTTTTAGTTATGTTTTTGTATATAATAGTATTTCTTGGGTCAATGTACGGAAATTCAAATATGTGCTGTCCATATCAAATTTCCTTTTAGGGCTTACTAACATTTTTTTTGTAAGAATTAAATTTTTGAAATTTTACAATCAACATATTTAGATTCTTATTTAGGAATTTCAAATCATTTGCAAAATAAATGTAATAAGGTAAAATGGTAAAGAAATTGTGTTGTATATTTAATATTGCTTCTCATTATAGAGAACCGATTTATAAAAAAATTGACGATCAATTTGATTGTGATTTTTTCATTGGCGATAATGTAAAGACTCCTCTTAAAAAGATGAGTTATCAGAGTTTACAAGGGTTTAAAAAAACGTTAATAAATAAATATATCTGGAATTTTTATTGGCAGAAAGGGATTGAAAGTACGTTTTCTTCAAAATATAGTGATTACATTATTACAGGTGACCCTTTTTGTATATCTAATTGGATTCTTTTGATTTACTGCAACCTAACTAAAAAAAAAACTTTCTTATGGTCACATGGATGGTATGGTAATGAATCTTTTTTAAAAATAATAATCAAAAAAATCTTTTTTAATTTAGGGTCAAAAGTCCTTCTTTATGGTAATTATGCTAAAGAATTAATGTTAAAACAAGGTTTTAAAGAAAAGGATTTAGTAACTATCTACAACTCACTGGATTTTGATTATCAAAATGACATTTACCTTAATTTAAAAAAATCAACTGAGAATTTTAGTTTGTTCAATAATGATTTTCCTACAGTTATTTATGTAGGTAGAATTCAAAAAGTAAAAAAAATTGATTTTCTTTTTAAGTCTGTTAAAGAATTGGAGAAGCATGATATTAAATGTAACGTACTTTTAGTTGGCAAAATTGTAGATGATTTCAAATTAAGTCAAATTGTAGATGAGTTGGATTTAAAATCTAGGGTGATTTTTTATGGTCCATGTTTTGATGAGGAAAAATTAGCTAGTTTATTTTACAATTCGCATGTTTGTGTATCTCCTGGAAATGTAGGATTAACCGCAATTCATAGTTTGACTTATGGGACACCTGTGATAACACACAATAATTTTGTAAATCAAATGCCTGAGTTTGAAATAATAACTGAGGGGTTTACAGGTAGTTTTTTTGAAGAAGATAATATTCAAAATCTTGCCTTTATTATTTCGAAATATTTGAATGTTTCTTTAGAAGAAAAATTAAGTCTTTCGGATAATCGCAGAAGGATAATTGAAGAATATTACAATTGTAATTTTCAGATAAATGAACTTTTAAAGTTAATCAATGAATAAAGTAAATATAAGTGTTTGCCACATTATCGATTCAATAGAAAAATCTGCTGGTGGCACTTCAATGTATGTCAAGCAGATTACTGATAGCATGGATAATGAAATTGATTTTTCAGTAATTTCGAATTATTCTGTTGACCCTGTAAATTTAAATGAAAGAGTAAATGTCGAGTTTAAAAACTTAAAACAAGTTTTAAGTGAAATTCCGGAAGTTTCATCAAATAAACCAAGCCTAATCCATATTAATGGTTTATGGAGTCCAATTTTAAATATTGTGGGGCTAAAGGCCAAAAGGTTAAAGATTCCTTATGTAGTTTCTCCGCATGGAATGCTTGAACCTTGGGCTTTGCTGCAAGGAAAGCATAAAAAAAAAATAGCAAGAGCTCTTTTTCAAAATAAGGTTTTAAACAATGCTGCTTGTTTGCATGCAACTTCTTCTACTGAGGCTGAAAATTTAAGGATATTGGGATTTGTAAACCCAATAGCGGTCATACCTAATGGAATAAATGTTTCTGAGATTGAGCCTAGTTTCCATTCAAAAAAAGGAAAAAAAACAATATTATTTCTTTCAAGAATCCATCAAAAAAAGGGGATTGAGCTTTTGATTGATAGTTGGAAAAATATCGATGAAAAATTAAAAAAAGACTGGGTAATTAAGATAGTCGGAAATGGCGAAAAAGAATATATTAATTCATTAAATAAAAAGTTAAGTAATTTCAAAATGAATGATCAAATTGAAATCTTAGGACCTATGTTTGATAATGATAAAGATGAAATGTTTAAAAGTTCCGATTTATTTATTCTGCCAACTTACAGTGAAAATTTTGGGATTGTTATAATTGAGGCTATGGCATATGGATTGCCTGTAATTACAACAAAAGGAACTCCTTGGTCAGAGTTGGAGACTTATAATGCAGGCTGGTGGGTAGATACTAATATTGAAAGTATTGAAAAGGCTCTAGTTCAAGCAATGACTAGTAATCATAGTTCACTATTAAAGATGGGTAAAAATGGTAGAGATTTGGTTGAAAAAAAATATGCTATTAATAACATACGTAGTAAAACTCTTCGATTGTATGAGTGGACCCTAGGTTTAAGAGAAAAGCCTGATTTTATTATATAACATACTTATGAATAAAATTAGTCTTATCAAGTTTGATAATAGCTTTTATAAGCCAGGTAGTAAGGTTAAGATTTTACTTTGGTATTTAGTAAATATGTTTTTTTTTAAGTCAAGTTTTATTTTTCCTTCAAAATTTAAAACTAGAATACTAAGAATTTTTGGAGCTAGCGTTGGGAAAAATGTACTAATTAAGCCAAACGTCAATATCAAATATCCGTGGTTTTTAGAAATTGGAGATAATGTGTGGATAGGTGAGCAGGTATGGATAGATAATTTAGCGATGGTCTCCATTTCAGATAACGTATGTATATCTCAAGGAGCTATGTTACTTTGTGGAAATCATAATTATAAAAAAGAAACTTTTGATTTGATTATAGGAGAGATTTTATTGGAGGAAGGAGTCTGGATAGGAGCAAAGGCTGTTGTCTGCCCAGGAGTTAAATGTTTTTCGCACTCTATTTTAACAGTTGGGTCGGTTGCAACTACTAATTTAAATCCATATAGTATTTACCAAGGTAACCCGGCATTAAAAATAAGAGAAAGGAAAATTTCTTCATGTTAATTAGTTTAATTACAGTTACATATAATTCTGAGAAGACATTACTTGAAACTATCAAAAGTGTAAAAGCACAAAATTATCATAGTATTCAATATATAGTAATAGATGGGGCTTCCACCGATGGTACAATTAATTTGATAGAGAATAATAATGATGTAATTACAACTTTTAAATCAGAACCTGACCAAGGTATATACGATGCAATGAATAAGGGTATTCGGTTGGCTACAGGTGATATTGTAGGCATAATCAACTCTGATGACTTTTTTTTTGATAATCAAGTTTTGTCAACAATAGCAAAGGAGTTTGAAGATCAGGAATTAATGGCAACAATAGGAGATATTGTATTTGTTAATTCTAACGACGAGAATAAGATTATAAGAAAATATTCCTCAAAAAAATGGAGCCCATCTAAATTTGCATGGGGTTATATGCCTGCCCATCCTTCTTTTTTTGTTAGAAGAGACCTTTTTGATCACCTGGGCTTTTATAAAACTGATTATAAAATAGCGGCAGATTATGAATTGTTGATAAGGTTTTTACTCAAAAATAGTATTAATTGGAAGTATCTTCCATTAATAACTACAAAAATGAGAATGGGAGGGGCAAGTACAAGTGGATTAAAAAGCTTGATCACTTTAAACAAGGAAATACTTCGTGCGTGCAAAGAAAACGGCGTTTACTCCAACTATTTGATGATATATTCTAAATATTTTTTAAAACCTTTTGAGTTTTTGTTTACAAAATAAAGAATGAAAATTTTCTTAACCGGTTCAACTGGCTTTGTTGGACAAAATCTCCTTGCTTCTTTACAGGATAAAGAATTGTTTGAGCTGATTCCGGTAAGTTTAAGGGGAGGTATTCCAAGTGAAATTTCACCTGCAGAGGTATACATTCACCTTGCAGGTAAAGCTCATGACCTAAAGAATACTTCTGAGGAAAGTGAGTATTATAAGGTGAATTTTGAATTGACGCAGCGTTTATTTGATATTTTCCTTGCTGATAAAGAGGCAAAGACCTTTATTTTTATCAGCTCTGTAAAGGCTGTTAAAGATCAGCTTAAGGGGTCCTTGACCGAAGATATGGTATCCGACCCGCAGACAGCATATGGCAAATCCAAACAGATGGCCGAAGAGTATATCTTGTCAGGGCTTCCTGATGATAAGTTTGTATACATTCTGCGTCCTTGTATGATCCACGGACCTGGAAACAAAGGGAATCTAAACCTCCTGTATTCTTTGGTTTCAAAAGGATTTCCTTGGCCTTTGGGTGCTTTTGAGAACCAAAGGTCATTTTGCAGCATAGACAATCTGGTATTTGTATTGGAGGAATTGCTTAGTAGGAGTGATGTGCCTACGGGTGTTTACAATATTGCTGATGATAATTCTTTTTCCACCAATGAATTGATCGGGCTGATCGCAGAATCTCAGGGCAAAAGGCCTAGGGTTTTAAAATTCTCACAAAATACTATCAAAGGACTTGCAAAGATTGGAGATGTTATAAAACTACCTCTGAACACAGAACGACTGGAAAAACTTACGGAATCATATCTGGTAAGTAACCATAAATTGAAAAAGGCAATAGGGAAACCACTTCCAATTAACGCCAAAGATGGCCTATTGAAAACCTTTAAATCATTCGAAAGCAAATGACACGCATTTTTGATTTCTTTTTTTCCCTCATAGGACTTATACTTTTGAGTCCATTGATAATTGTTCTTTTACTTATTGGAATCTGGGATACTGGTTCACCTATCTTTTGGCAGGAAAGGGTAGGTAAAAATCAGAAGCCTTTTATGTTGGCCAAGTTTAGGTCCATGCATATCAATACCCAATCTGTCGCTACCCACCTCGCAAATCCTAATTCCATTACGCCATTTGGGAGCTTTTTGAGAAAATCCAAATTGGATGAATTGCCTCAGTTATGGAATGTATTGGTAGGAGACATGAGTTTGGTTGGGCCAAGACCCAATTTACCAAACCAACATGAGTTGATCAAGGAAAGGAAAAAACGAGGGGTCTATGCCATCAGGCCTGGAATTACAGGTTTGGCTCAAGTCCAGAAAATTGATATGTCTACCCCCGAATTACTGGCAGTAACCGATGCGCAGATGATCGCTGAGTTTAATTTCATTTATTACTTCAAATTTATTTTTATGACCGTCTTTGGAAAAGGATCAGGAGATAGGGTTAGGAAAGGATGAAAATACGATTAAAATCGAAGTGTAACGTACATCCCGAGAACGAAGAGAATCTGTGTAAAGTTGAAATATGATTGAAATACAGTAGAAATACGATTGAAATAAATAGAAATCGTAGTGTAATGTAGATCCCGAGAACGAAGAGAATCGGGATAAAATTAAGAACCTAGCGTATTGCAGGTTCTAAAGGCTTAAATGGCCATGAGTGAGGACACTCACGGCGGCGAAAGAAATAAAGTAGATATATTGTGGAAATACAGTAGAAATACAATAGAAATAAGTCTAAGGACTAAAGCGAATTGATGCTCTTAATGCTTATTTTTTATTTTAGGCCCTAAAAATTCCATTTGTTGGTAAAGGTGGTGTGTTATCCGAAGGTTGTGCCTTCGGATTTTTGAGTCTTGAGCTAAAGCCGCTGTTAGTGTCTTCACTAACAGCTCAAAACCTAAAGTGCTCAACCTTTAATTTCAAAAATGGCCCCTGAGAGTAGTCCTAGAGTACACCTGCCGGCCTCACAATTCGTCAATTCGTCAGTTCATCAGTTCGTCAGTTCCCCAGTTCATCAGTTCGTCGATTAATCAATCCACTAAACTACACAAAGAGGATTACCCGCACACTACCACAAACCCAACACTTAACCCCCCGACATTCGCCGGGGCAAGTTTTAACTTTTAACCTTTTACAGCCAGTTCCCCAGTTCATCAATCCCTCACTTCGTCAATTCATCAATCCACCAAACTGCACAATGAGGACAGCCCGCACACTATCACAAACCCAACATTTAACCTTTAACTTTTAACCTTTTACAGCCAATTCCCCAATCCCCCAGTTCGACAGTTCCCCACTTCGTCACTTCGTCAATTCCCCAGTTCATCAGTTCATCACTTCGTCAGTTCATCAATCCACCAAACTGCACAATGAGGACAGCCCGCACACTATCACAAACCCAACATCTAACCTTTAACTTTTAACAATTTACAACCAGCCCTCCACTTCGTCATTTCCCCACTTCGTCAATTCCCCAGTTCCCCATTTCGTCAATTCCCCAGTTCATCAATTCCCCAATTCCCCAGTTCATCAGTTCATCAATTCGTCACTTCATCAGTTCCCCAACTCTCCCATATTTAAATTTCAACAAAAATAAACTACCTTTATATGTAAATTAAGTGTCATAATAATTTTCTAGTTCACCATTCCGGGGACTCAATTCATCAAAAGATGTCATATAGACTTAGATCTATTTTACTTTTCATATTTGGTCTTCAGTTATTTTCCCTGAATGCCCAGCAAATTCCTGCCGGTTGGACCATAATGGAAGAAGTAGCGCGAAGAAATGCCTTGTTGGATACCAGCACGTCAAGTGGGTATTCTTTCCTTTTGCGGCCATTGGATTTGGAATATATGGACTTGATGGACTCTACCTTTTTGGTGAAAGAATTGGTGAGTGGTGGAAAGAAAAAAGATTTTTCAATTGGGCTATTGCCCCTTTATCAAAATGTCAAATTTGTTACAGGAAGGACTTATGGACTAAACTTAGGTGCCATGAGCAGAACAGCTGGTTTACAGTCATATACTTCTGCCGGGATCTATATGAAGTATAAGTTTTTACACCTTCAGGTACAGCCTGAATTGATTTCTTCGCAAAACAGTAGTTTTACTGGTTTTGACCCCCAAGAATCTACACGGATCAACAACTTGTATTTTTCAATTTTAAGAAGGAGTAACCAACCCGAGCGCCCACATGGAGGGGCGTATTCAAGAGCATTTCTTGGCAATTCCTCACTTACAGCCCGGATCGGCAGCATTGAGGCAGGTCTGTCTACCGCTGGATTGTTTTGGGGACCGGGGCAATTTGCAGGATTGATTTTTGGGAATGCAGCACCTAGTTTTCCTTACTTGACTCTGAATACCTTCAAACCTGCAAAGACCTTTTTGGGAAACTTTGAATTTCAGATGATTTCAGGAGTCATCAGGACCTATGAAGGTTTGCTTTCACAAAGTCCAGAGCTCAACAACATTTCAAGAGGTGAAGGTCCAGGAGACAAGTATGTGAATGCCTTGTCTGTCACTTACTCTCCCAAATGGATACCTGGCTTGCATGTAGGGGCCAACAGAATTTTTCAGGAATCATTTACAACATTGGGAAATGATTTTATCAGTCTTTTCCCAGTCTTTATGGGGATTACCAAAGAAAGCACCTCCATCCTTGAAGAGGAACAAGTTACAGGACAGATCGACCCTGATGACCAGCAAATATCTGTATTTGCTAGGTACCAGTTTAAAAAAGCCAAAGCTGAACTTTACTTTGAATATGGACGAAGAGACCATAACCTCAATTGGAGGGAGTTTATTTTAAATCCCGAACATGCCAGGGCTTATTTATTTGGCTTTAACAAGCTGTTTGATTTGCCAAACGGGGAGCATATTCAGGTAAGGTCAGAGATTTTACAGCAACAAGAGTCTATAAACCGATCAATAAGATATTTATCTGGCTTTGGAGCTTCTTGGGCTACTCATTCCAGACAGTATGGTTTTGGAAATCTCGGTCAAAACTTCGGCAGCAGTATCGGTACGGGCAGCAATTCGCAGACCATGGAAGTTTCCTGGGTTAAGGGTTTTTCCAAATTGGGATTGCTACTTGAACGTGTAGAGCGCAATGCTGACTTTTTTTATGCAGTATCCACTTTTGCACCTGTCAGCAAGCCATGGGTGGACCTTAGTGGGGGAGTGATATTTGCACACCATTGGCAAAACCTTATTTTTTCAGGAAGACTACAGGCTATCAGGGCCTACAATTACCAATGGCAGGGAAGTTTTCCTTCAGAAGCTACTTTGTTTCCCGCTTCCAATCAAAACAAAAATTCTTTATTGGGCCTGATGAATATGGTGTATCATTTTTGAGGTTTCATAGTGTTGTTTAGAACTTGGGGCTAGAGTAGTTTGAATTTTACTGCCATTAAATCTAAATATGTTTGTTACAGGCTTTAAAATTGATTTTTTTTCTAATATTTGTAAGTTATGCAACAAGAGAAAATTTGGTTATCTCCTCCCCATATGGGAGGCTCGGAGATAGATTATATACAGGAAGCATTTGAACTCAATTGGATCGCTCCTGCAGGACAAAATTTAGATAAGTTTGAAAGAGACTTAGTAGCCCGTATTGGCTGTGGAAATGCTTTGGCGATGACTTCCGGCACTGCTGCGATTCACCTGAGCTTGATTTTGATGGATGTGCAACCTGGAGATTATGTACTCTGCCAATCCATGACTTTTTGTGCTTCAGTCAATCCTGTAAGATATCTGGGAGGTATTCCAGTATTGATTGATTCAGAAAATGAAACATGGAATATGGATCCTGCTTTGCTGGAGCAAGCGATTCAAGATTGTATGGATGGCAGCATAGTGGAGAAAAACCCATCTCTTAAAAGTCTTGTTGGAGATTCCCCTGCAAAAAAGCCAAAGGCAATTATCCCTATTCATTTGTACGGAATGCCGGCAAAGATCGAAGAAATCTGTGCGATTGCCGCTAAGTATCAAATCCCAGTTTTAGAAGATGCCGCTGAAGCTATTGGGTCAAAAGTAGATGGGCAGCATTGTGGTTCATTTGGTGATATAGGAGTGGTGTCTTTTAATGGAAACAAAATCATTACCACCTCAGGTGGGGGAGCTATGTTTTCAAAAAATAAGTCATGGATTGACAGGGCAAAGTTTTTATCCACTCAGGCAAAAGAAAACAGGCCTTATTACCATCACGAAGAAATAGGCTACAACTACCGTCTCAGCAATGTGCTGGCAGGAATTGGAAGGGGGCAGTTGGAGGTTCTTGACCAAAGGGTGCAGTCAAGAAGGGCTAACTTTGAGTACTACCAAAATCAGTTGGGGCATCTACCGGGCTTTTTCTTCTTGGAAGAACCGGAAGGATTCTATTCAAACAGGTGGTTGACCTGTATCCTGATTGACCCAAAATTGTCAGGCGGAGTAGACAGTGAGCAGGTTAGATTGGCTTTGGAAAAAGAGAATATTGAATCCAGGCCTCTCTGGAAACCAATGCACAAGCAGCCTGTTTTTAAAGATTTCCCTTTTTATGGGAGTGATATCGCTGAGCGCCTTTTTGAACAAGGTCTCTGTCTACCTAGTGGTTCAAGCCTTTCTGAAAAAGATTTGAATCGGGTTGTCACTGTCGTGAAGTCTATTATAATATGAATATCCGCAATTAGACCACTAACGAATAAAAAAAGGGTCATAGATCAATCTGATATTAATAGGTTATGATTATCCGCAATTATGCCACCAATCAATTAAACGAGGTTTTTTTGGCAAAGGGATACTAATAGATATTGGCTTAAAATCGTTGGTTTATTCCAGTTTCATGATTCTACTGGTAAAAAAGCGGATTTAAGGTTAAAGCAAAGTTGAAAGTTTGGGTTTTAAGATTTAAAGTGGAAGAGTCCTGAAAAAATATTTTACAATACTTTTAATGTAATTAAAATACGTAAAAACCCGCTTTAAATACATTTTTGTTGAAAATCAGAAAATAAATCCCAAATCCTTACGTAATTTCCGTCAAAATAGATAATATTAGAAATGTTTTTCACCCAAAAGAAAACAATATGTATATCTACGGCGCCTCAGGACATGGTAAGGTAATTATAGATATCATTGACTCCTATGAGAAAATTCATGGAGTTTTTGATGATGATCCTAACAAAACTGACATCCTTGGTTATCCCATTATCGGAGCCATTCCTTCTAATTTTAGGTTCAGGTCAGATCTTTTTATTGCGATCGGAAATAATGCCATAAGAAAACAGCTTGCCCTCAACCTTACCGGGAAAGTTAAATTTGCCAATATCATACATGAATCAGCGATCTTTTCGAAAAGAGCAAATCTGGGAACAGGCTGTGTAGTTATGGAGGGAGCGATAATCAAAGTCTCATCGGTCATCGGTAATCAGACCATCATCAATACAGGGGCATCCATTGATCATGACTGCAATATTGGTGACTTTGTGCATATTGCTCCGCAAGCCACGCTTTGTGGAGGTATACAGGTAGGGGAGGGGACCCTGATCGGTGCCAATGCCATCATCCTTCCTGGGGTAAAGATTGGTCAGTGGTGCACGATTGGTGCAGGAAGCATCGTCAACAAAGATGTGCCTGACAATTCTTGTTGGATAGGCAACAAAAACGTAAGTCCTTTTGAAAGAATTCTGCCTTAGATTTTAGGGATTCTGTTCTTATTACTGATTGCTTTTTTCGCTTATCTTTTAAAGTTTAGCCTAATTAGATTTATAGTTTATCTAATAATATTTGTAAACATAAAAATCTGACTGGTAGGTATGTAGGTTTTTGTATACGCTTAAATATTTTGGCATAGAATTGATGTAGAGGTTAAATACCTATTAATCAACAGTTTGTATTTGAGTTTGGCATAGTTTTCGTAGAGATTGAAAAGATGAGGAGCAAATTGCATGTTCAATTGTTTTTGTTTTGATCAAGAAATTTTACGTTTTACTATCAAAATTCTGCATTTTATTTCATTATTAATATAACTATTTTGTGTTTTAATTATGTATTTATGTATTAAAAGTTTAAGGATTGTTTTATTGTCATTTTTTAATTCGGATTATAGTTATTTGTAAGGATAAATATCTTTACATTTGAGAAGTAAATAAGAAGCGAATGAGTTTTTTACAGGATTTAAAAATATTGCCAAGATGGTTTATTATACTTTTAGACCTTATTCTGGTCTTTATTGCTTCAGTTTTTGCCTATTTTCTAAGGTTTAATTTTGAACTGAGTGCTGAAAACCATTATGGGCTTTTGCCAAGTGTATCGGTTTTTGTGATACTTGTCTTAGTCTCCATGATGATTACAAAGTCGTATGCGGGAATTGTTCGGCATACCTCAATCAGGGATTTGAGTGTCATGCTGTACACTTTGTTTTTCTCATTTTTCTTGTTGCAGTTCTTCAAGTACCTAAATGTTGTCCTCGAGCTTGTCGATCCCACCAATTTCTTACCTGCTTCAGTGGCCTTGATTGGGATTTTCTTCTCTTTGGTCTTGCTGGTAACTTACAGGTTGATGGTGAGGCAAGTGTTCCATCACGCGAGAACAATCAGTCTTAGAAAGCAATATATCAATGTGGTGATATTTGGTGCAGGAGAAGCGGGCTTGCTGACCTACAAATCATTGATGAATGACCCAAAAACACTACAAAACCCTGTGGCATTCTTGGACGATGATTCTGGGAAGGATGGGAAATTGATAGATGGTAAAAAGATACTCAGAGGACTTGAATCCTTAGAAAAACTCAAAGCAGAAAAAGACATTGAAGAAGTGATCGTGACAGTAAGGAACCTGCCTTCCAAAAGATTGGTGGAGATTACTGATGAATGTCTGCGATTGAAATTGAAGTTAAAAACAATCCCTCCCATGAATGAATGGATTCATGGTTCATTGACTACCGGAGATATCAGGGATGTTAAAATTGAAGATCTTCTGGGCAGAGACGAGATTGTCTTGGAGTCACAGGAAATCATTGACTTCCTGGAAGGAAAAGTGGTATTGGTAACAGGGGCTGCTGGATCTATAGGAAGTGAGCTATGCAGGCAAATAAGCCAAACTAAAGTCAAGAAACTGATTCTATTTGATATTGCAGAGTCACCATTGTACGACCTGGAGCAAGATTTTAAACTGACCAGCAATTTTGTTGATAAAAAGTTTGTGGTCGGGGATATTCGGGATAAGCAAAACATGGAAAGCTTGTTTGAGCTTGAGAGGCCTCAGGTGGTTTTTCATGCTGCAGCTTACAAACATGTGCCTTTGATGGAGGAGTATCCACATCAGGCTATCAAAACAAATGTGATAGGTACAAAAAATATAGCGGACCTATCTGTTGCTTATGGTATAGAAAAATTCATCCTGGTAAGCACAGATAAAGCTGTCAATCCTACCAATGTAATGGGGGCAAGCAAGCGGTTGGCTGAGATGTACATTCAGAGTTTGAACCAAAAAATCTCGCAAGAAGGTCTGAGTGAAGGTACAAAATTCATCACGACTCGTTTTGGAAATGTATTGGGGAGTAATGGTTCTGTGATACCACTCTTTAGGAAACAATTGCTGAAAGGGGGCCCACTCACTATCACCCATCCAAGGATCAACAGATTTTTTATGACAATTCCTGAAGCATGTCAATTGGTCATAGAGGCCGGAGTAATGGGTAATGGGGGTGAAATATTTATTTTTGATATGGGTACACCTGTTAAAATTGTTGACTTGGCCCGAAGGATGATAAAACTATCAGGAAAGGAACCTGAAATAGACATCAAAATTGTTTTTACTGGCTTAAGACCAGGGGAGAAATTGTATGAGGAACTTCTCAATGAAGAGGAAAAAGTAATGCCTACCCATCACCCTAAAATCAAGATAGCAGAGATGATGGATATAAATTTTGAAGAAATAAAGATAGGCGTGGGACACTTGTCAGACTTAGGTCGTCTTGGAGATGATTTCGAAATAGTGGTTAAGCTAAAAGAGATGGTTCCTGAGTTCAAAAGCAATGTGTCCAAATATTCGGTCTTGGATAAAATTGATTAAAAATTCATTGAAAATTCCTTTTCTATGTAAATTATGTTTTACATTTGCTTAAAATATGCACTAAAACGTATTATATTTGTTTGTGTTATTAAATTTTAGTTAACAGGTTTATGAAAATTTTAGGATCTTTTTTAACTGCTTTTGCCGTCTGTTTTTTAATCACTCCTATATTAATATTCTTTTTAAAGAAATTGGATGTGATAGATTCTCCCGGTGGTAGGAAAATACATAGTAACAAGATACCCTCTATGGGAGGTCTAGGCTTTGTGATAGCGACTCTTTTCAGTTTGTTTATTTGGATGGATTACAGTCAGCTACTTGAATTAAGGTTTATTTTGGCCGCCTTATCTTTGATGTTGTTTGTAGGTATCAGGGATGATTTGGTTAATTTGACCGCCTGGCAGAAGCTTGCATCCCAATTGGTCGCCACATTTATAGTAGTGGTCATGGCAGATGTCAGGATAACCGGTCTTTACGGATTATTTGGCGTATATGACTTGCCATTGGTTCTGAGTTATGGGCTTTCATTCTTTACCGTTATTGTTTTGACCAACGCATTTAACCTAATTGATGGCTTAGATGGATTGGCTGGAACAGTATCAGTGATTGCATTTACGTTTTTGTCTTGGTGGTTTTATTCAGTAGGACAGACCTCATTTGCGATTTTAAGTTTGACCCTTACAGGCGGTGTTTTATCCTTTTTGATATTCAACTGGCATCCAGCTAAAGTATTCATGGGTGATACAGGCTCCCTTTGTCTAGGCTTTGCATTGGCTACTTTGGTAATCCATTTTATTGATATGAATGGACACTTATTAGATGTGGAGGGTTTGAAATTTAGAGCTCCGATAGCTGCAGGCATTGCTTTGGTGATCATTCCGCTATACGATACAGCTAGGGTGTTTTTCCGTAGGGCTTCAAATGGAAAGTCCCCAATGGCACCTGATAAGAGCCATGTGCATCATTTTCTAATGAGAGGTGGCCTTAGACACGATCAAGTATCCTTGCTCCTTGGTTTTATAAGTATTTCTTTTATTGCTTTGTCAGTATTAGGATCAGGTTTTTCTGATTATGTAATGATACCTGCCCTTGTTTTATTGGCTGTTTTACTTGGCTATAGATTGGATTCTGTAACCTTAAAAAGAGTAAGAAAAAGATCAAAGCAGACAGCTTCCATTTTAGCTAAAAATTTCCCTATTGAGCCACTACTGAACAGTCAGGATGTGGAACCAGAAACTAAGGAAAGCAAGCCTAGAAGGAGAACTAGAATAAAATCCAAGATACTGGAAAATATAAAATTGAGTGATAATTAATTCCTGAGTCTACACCAAGAGCACTTGATTTAATACATTCTTTCGGCAGTTCGTGAATTTGCAATAAGCAGGTTAGTTTCTTTTCTGTCATTCAGGCACCTATAGACACCTGCTTTACATGAGTATGATTGTACAGGCTACGGCGCAGATATTTTCATGGATGACTGTTTATCCTCGGCAGTTACAATCAGTATCTGATATCAATCATTTTCTAAAAAGTATTCCGTTGACATTACCATCATTGTCTCTATATACAGATCACTTTTTTTCATGCTGAAAAGACTCAAGACTACCGAAGTCAGCATGGTGTAAAACCTATTTTTTTGAATAGGCATAATCAATAATAAAGATGTTTTTACCTTGGTGCAGGTGATGAATACCAGATAGTCCTTTTTTGAAATGTGGCAATACTTCGATCACATCTTCTTCCACATAATGCTCTAAATTGAGCTCTTTCACCTTGTTTATTTTTAGTCCATATCCGTAGATTCCTCTCACATTTTGCTGTGATGGCCTATAAAGCTCACCATTATAAGTGAAAAAAGGACCACCATTTCTCGCTTTTCTTGAATCCAGGATTACCGGATTTTGTCTATGTTCCTCTACTTGATTGAGTTCGAGGGAATCGATTTTATAGATGTGAAGCTCCGTACAATGATCAAATTCCTCTTCCTGCGATTTGCTTAAAAATAACCACCTATCTCCATTTTGATCTTCTAGGTAATTGACGTCTGCAATAGACTCCCCTTCAAAACATGTTTTGTATAATTCCCATCTATGAGGGAATTCCAGACACTTGTACACTTCAAGCCTGTTTGTCAAGGCAGATTCAGGAATCATATAAATATTTCCATCCTCCTCTATTATTTGAGGGTAAGAATAATGTTTTTCCTGATTGATAACTTCAGTGATATTTTCTAATTTATTTCCTATCAATTCCCCACAGCTGATAGAAGCCTGACCACTGTCATAAGAGAAATTTTCAAAAAAAATGTAATTTCTTGATTCAAATTCAAATAAATGGGGATCCGCCCAAAATGCGTTTTGAGGTACATTCAGTTCTTTGGTTCTAAACAATGGACTTTGTAAGAAATGCCCTTTACCGACTGCTAAAGTCCAAGTGTGTAATTTTGCATTGAAATTTTTACTTACAAATTCGGCCTTTTTCTTTTTGACTAAGTAATTATAAAAGACCCATAGGTATGCCAAGGTGTCCTTTAATCCGGGACGTCTGTAAAGGGGGTAGTGATAAGTTTGAGATTCTTTGGTTTCAAACCTGTCGTTTTTTAAGAGTCTCAGGTACTTCAACAAAAGTACAGAGGAATACATTTGTGCCCTCCTTCTATTTTTGATCATAGAAAACTGATTGTTGAAAAATGCCTTATCAATTATTTTCCCTCCGTCCAGCTCACTATTCAATTGTTGCAAGGTAATACCCATGACATCTTGCTTTAACCTTGCTTCCCAAAAACCAGCTGGACCTCCGCGATTGACGTCGTTGTCAGCATGATGGAAAGACCAGATTCCATATTTTGCTACTTTAAAAATCTCTCCTTTTATTATTCCAAATTCATGTCTTAAAAGTAAATCAAGGCCATAAGGACTGATTTTTTCACATTCTGAATGATCAAAATAATCTACAAAGTTCTTTTTAGTGGGATTCAGGGGGATTAGTGGCAAAGTTTTCAGGTAGCTGAGCACCCTCTCCGTATTTGAGAATTTATGAGCTTTGAAAAAACGTTCTTCAAGATGTATTTGCCATTTGTAAAGGAAATTGAATGGCTTCAAATAACTTAATAATCCTTTTTTTGGTGCTTCTTCAAATTGCCTTCCATCTGTAAATAAACAGACGATGTCCAATTCAGGCTCCTGAATTATCTGATCAAATATTTTTAATTCCCAATCCTCAAGTTTTTCAAGTGGTTTTGTAAGAATGCCGATTTTAATTTGCATTAGTAATTTTAGAATATTTGAGATTTTAAAAGTCATTGTATAAATATAAAATCCCAAGAAGGAAGAAATTTATACTGATGTTGGAATCACCAAATCTGACCGAGTCAAAAATATGAAAAAAAACAAAACTAAGGCTTACTCCTAGGAAGTATTTAAACTTGCTTTCAACCTTTGGGAATTTTTGAAGAGGGTGATTTTTTTTTGTATAGGTCGAACAAAGGAATATAGACTGAGGTAAATATAAATAGTAAGAGACAAAGTTTACAGCTTAAAAGAGCTTGATATTTATCATTTGTGCTAGCAATTAAAATTTTAGAAAGGAATAGTCGATTCTTTAAGTGACTGAGAGAGACCTTTTTTTAGAATAAGGGCTAAAAAAAGGTGAAACAATTATTTTTTGTGACAGTATATGTCGATATAGTGTTAATTTTAACAACATGTATATGTTATTTAAAATAACATTATTACTTTAGCTTCTGTTATCGCACTTAAAATCAAACACTCATGGAAACAGAAGCAAACATCAGCATTACCCAAAAGGAACTTCCAAGTGGCAACTGTCAGGTCAAGTTTTTTATAGAGGATGACAAGAAACCTATGTATGGATACCTATTGACAGATGAACCCAAACCTGTAGGAGAGATCATTGCAGAGATTCAGGAAAGGATGTACAGGAGAAAGATGAAATCCTCTACCAATCCTATTTCTCTTCAGAATCCGGTCAAAGAAGACCATAATTTTTATTTGTACTCAGCCTAAAACCAATCACCATGCTACTAGCCAAAAACCTCAGATACCTCAGGTCTGAAGTGGGGATGACCCAATCGGAGCTTGCCGAGAAATTAGGTGTGCAGAGAAGTATGATATCAGCCTATGAAGATGGGCGTTCGGAACCCAAACTTTCAGCTTTGGAAGTGATTACGGGTACTTTTGGCATCAGCTTGGATGAACTTTTGCATCATAATATCCAGGAAAAGGGTAGGAAGGTCAATCAGCAGAAGCAGATTAAAATACTAACCATCGCAGTGGATGACAGTGACAAAGAGAATATCACCATGGTACCACAAAAAGCCTCAGCGGGATATCTCAACGGTTTTGCAGATCCGGAGTACATGGAATCCCTGCCTCAGTTTCACTTGCCCAATTTATCCAAAAACAACACCTACCGTGCCTTTGAGCTCAGTGGTGACAGTATGTTGCCCTTGGTAGCCGGAACCATTGTCATCGGTGCTTATATAGAGCAATTGAGCCATATTCAGAGTGGCAAAACCTATGTGTTGGTCACATCCTCCGAAGGAGTGGTATACAAGCGGGTTTTCAATTACTTGGAAGAGAACGGGAAGCTATTTATGGTGTCAGACAACGAACACTACAAACCTTATGAAGTAAAGGGCGAGGATGTGTTGGAAATTTGGGAAGCAAGGGCTTTTATAAGCACAGATTTCCCCAACCCCAAAGACAAATCGCAACCAGTGAGTTTGGATGATATTTCGAATATGATTTTAGATTTGAAGGCAGAGATTACGAGGATAGGGGAAAAGCAAGGATGAAATTGTAGAAATACGATAGAAATAAGATTGAAATCGAAGTATAACGTAGATCCCGAGAACGAAGAGAATCGGGATAAAATTAAGAACCTATGCGTAGTGAAGGTCCTAAACGCTTAAACCCTACTCACAACGGCAAAATCCCCTGCACCCACAATCCGCCCAACTTTTAACATTTTTAACTTTTAACAATTAACTCCCCAACATTCGCCGGGGCAAGTTTTAACAATTTACAACCAGTTC
>NZ_PVTR01000003.1:108889-455546 GCF_003003005.1 Mongoliibacter ruber | reverse complement strand
TTACAAAAAATTGTTGAACTTGGATTTGGGGGCAGGCTTGAATTGAATATAAAACTTTGACGATCAATTTGGGCAAAAGGAAGAACCGCATATAACAGCACCTAAGAAACATGGGGCGGATATTTGCATATGGAAGGTTTAATTCCCGTATTTATCTTAATCTTAGATTCATAGTTAGTTGCTTCGAAATGCCCGCCGTCTCCAAGCTGCAACCCGGTGGCTGTAATCCTATTTGTTGATTATATGTTTTTGACAACAAACCATACAATAGGAAGTGACGAACTGATAATCATTTATTCTTAAGAAAAAAAGATCAAAAAAAAACCCGTGAATACATCCACGGGTTTGGTTTTAAATCAATATGATTTAAAAGAATTTATATCTATAATCTTTCACGTTAGCCAGATCTTCTAAAGCCATCATGATCATGTATGCAGTTCTTTGAGACGAATTAAGTGTTAACTGTCTTTGGAAGCTGCTATAATCACCCACTTCAGTAGCTGGAGTCAGTGAATTGAGCTTAAGTACGATGATGCCGACGTCCTCCTGTACAGGCTTACTGATCTGTCCACTTTCTTTCAATCCGAAAGCAGCACCTATGGCAGCCGGAGCAAATCCAACACCTGGCAATACGGAAGCTGAAAGCTTGAGATCAGGAGTATTGTCCAAAGAAGCATCATCAGGGAAGACATTTTTCATTTCTTCCAAGCTGGACTTTCCTGCAATTTTGTCCTTGATCATTTTGGCTTTTTTCTCATTTCGTACCTGAATCAAGACTTGTGGTCTTACCTGATCCAATGTTGCAGTACCTTCTTCATATCTGGTTTTCAAGGTAGCCACTATATAAGCATTGTCTAATTCAAATACTCCGGATACACTACCTTCTGAAGCGTCATTGAAAGCCCATCTGATGACTTCTCTTGCGTTGGTCAAGTTATTCAGGTTTCTAGAGAATGCATCTACATTGTTGGCCTGAATCACTCTAATTCCTTCTTTCTCAGCGTTAGCATTGAATTCATTGGCGTTTCCGGCATTGGCTGCAAAGAAATCAGCTTTTCTGTAAGCATCATTTCTTGTAGCATCACTTGCTATCAACTCTCTTTCTACCGTTGCAATTTTGTATGTTTCACTTTTAGGTAGATCAGTCACACTAATGATATGGTAACCATATTCCGTTTCTACCAATCTATTGATCAAGCCTGTATTTCTTTGCGCAAAAGATACGTCTGCAAATTCATCTACAAAGTCTTCTTTGGCAAACCATCCAAGGTCTCCACCTCTCTGTGCGGTTCCGTCCTGACCATATTGAGCAGCTGCAGTGGCGAAATTCAACCCTTCTTGGATTTCTTTCAATACGCTTTCTGCATTCTGCTTGACCTCAGCTTTGGCATCTTCACTTAGGCCTTGAGTACCAAAGAGAATATGCGCTGCACGCATCCTGGGTGTTCCGTCAAACTGAGATGTGATTTTGTATGTCACATAAGTAGACCTTGAGGTTAAAAAAGGTCCATATACTTCACCAGCTTCGATGTTATCTACATTCGATGTCAAAGATGTAGGAAGTGCATCTCCAGGCAGTATTGTCTGGAATGGTCTCTGAGCTTCAGAATTTCTGATGGCAAATACAGAGTCATTTTCTGCATTTCTGAGCGCTTGAGTCAATTCTCTCATTTCAGAAATAACTGCGGCAGAATCTTCGCTGCTAGGATTGATTGCAAAACTTACGTATGCCAAATCTGCGGCATTGGAAACTTTGAATTTTTCCTTGTTTTTACTGATGTAATCTTTCAACTCACTATCAGAAACACTAACCGCTGTGTCTGGAATAGCATAAAAAGGAATGAACAAATGATCCACATCAGCAATAGTGTTGGACATTTTGTGTTCCATTCTGCCTTCTGCTTTTGTAGCATATTCTGAAGTAGACAAAAGGTTGTCATATTTCACCCTTAGTCTTGCATCTGCAAAAAGCTGTTCTTGCTGTGCCCAGAATGCCCTCTGCTCTGGAGCAGCATCTTCCAATGACTGAAGGAAAGCTACAAGTTGATTTCTGTCAAATTCTCCAGTCTGTGGGTTGGTCAATTGTTGCCTCAATTCAGCAATGATGTTTTTGCCCTGCACCATGTCCACCAATTCGGCGTCAGATACGGTCAAACCAAGCTCCTCAAATTGAGAATCAAAGACTTTGTCCACTATGAGAGCCTGCCAAGCTTGCTCTCTGATACTGTTCATTTCATTTTCAGAAGGAGTCCTTCCAGTGTTTTGCTGAAACTGGAATTTGATTTCTTCTATTTTGCGGACGTATTCCTCATAAGAAATACTTTCACCTGCAATCTCACCTACCTTGTTTGAAGCTCCGCCCAAAAGGGTTGAGTTTGGACTTAAGATATCTCCTCCTACAAGGAAGAAGATCAAGCCCACTGCTATTACGCCGATTGCAAGACCTGTTTTCTGTCTGATTTTTTTAATTAATGCCATTCTACTGGTTTTTTGAAGTGCCGCAAAATAATTACATCTAGTGCTAAATTCAAAATAATATCACTGTCAATAAATTACTTATTGGATTTAAGGTTGGGATTGATTTTAATTTTAAGTGTTTCTATTCTGTGATCTTGCTTGGAAGCAATGGTAAATGTAAAGGATTCGTATGTTATGGATTGTCCTTTTTGTGGGATATCTTCTGTCAATGACAGGATAAATCCTGCCAGGGTTTCAAATTCACCATAAGGCAAGTCCCATCCATATTTTTCGTTTAAGTAGTCAATTTCGTGTCTTGCACTCATCAGGTACTCTATATCGGAGATTTTCTGCTCCACTAGATCATCATTGTCATATTCATCCTGAATTTCTCCGAAAATCTCTTCAATGATATCTTCCATGCTGACGATACCACTGGTACCGCCAAATTCATCCACCACTAGGGCCAAGCTTTTTCTTTCTTTTATAAATTGAATCAAAAGCTCATTGGCTAGTCCTGATTCTGGTACAATTATAATATTGGTAAGTATGTCTGCTATTGTTTTAGGCTTTTTGAAAAGCTCTAATTGATGACAATATCCTATGACATCATCAATAGATTCTTTATAAACTATAATTTTTGAATGCCCGCTTTCTGCAAAAGCTTTTTTGAGTTCGTCAATGTCTTCTTCTATATCTACCGCTACAATATCTGTCCTTGGAACCATACATTCACGGACTTTGATAGTTTTGAATTCGACTGCATTGTCAAAAATCTTATGGTCGATTTCTACTTTAGAGTCTTCATCCATATGTTGCAAATTGTTTTGGATGAAGCTGTTTAAGTCTGTTACTTTGAAAACAGGCTTGTCTTCATTGTAATCCAACCTGAGTACTTTGGTGATGAAAAAGCGTGATAAACCCACTACAAACCATACAATGGGGTACATGATGATGTAAATGGCCTGAAAAGGGAAGGACAATGCAGACAGCATCCTATTTGGGTTGAGGATAAAAATGCTTTTAGGCAAAAACTCTGCTGTCACTAAAACGATGATAGTGGAAATGATGGTCTGTATAAACAAAACAGCTGCAGGATTTTCGAAATCATCCGGTAGCATGTCTTTGATCCAAGGATCTAAGAGATAAGCCATAAAAATACCATAAAGGACGAGAGCCAGGGTATTACCGATTAAAGTCGTTCCGATAAACTGTCCCGGCTTCTGCATAAAATTAGACAGTATCTTACCAGAAATCAATCCTTGCTTGTTTTGCAATTCAATTTGCAGCTTATTGGCAGAAATAAATGCGATTTCAATTCCGGAAAAGAATGCGGAAAACGTCAAAGTAATCAATACGTAAATGAGGTATTGGCTTTCCATTATCTTTTCTTCTTGCTATTTGATTTTTGTTTACTCTCTGGTTGATTCTCTTTAGCCTTATTTGCTCTGTATTTGTACCAAAACAGCAATGCCACAGAAAGCATGAAAATCGGGTAAGATGCGAAGAGCCCTACAGTAATCATCTGGTGGGTACCGATAATTACAGTGGCAGCTGCTAAAGAAAGTATAGAAATGTTACTTATTTTCATCAAAATCAATTCTCGCCGGGAAGTATTGTACGGCTATTGGTAACTTTAAATAATTTATATTCATTGAAACTCTCATCTGCCTCCATCCCGGTTCCGTTAAAGAGAGTTTCTCTTTCCTGAATGGTCACAAACTTTTCTGTGTATATTTTTTTGGCATTGGGATCCCAAAACAATTCCTCGGAAGAGAGTTTTTGTTCTTTTTCAAGGTTGTGCACGCGGACATCCCCTTCTCCCCTATATAAGTTGTCCTTGTTGGTATAATACCCCCTATCAGCCCGCATAGTGGTAGTGATTTCTCCATCTTCATCAAAGAAAGTGATGTCAATACCTTCTGGGAACTCCTGATCTCCGTTTCCAAATTCAATCTGCCTTTTTGCAACTAAATGTGTTCTCACCAAAGCGGAATCACTGTGGTATAATTGAACGTCTATAGCTTCACTGACTGGACCCAAATAGGGCTCAAGTAGACTACTGTCCACTTCTTCTTCACAGGAAGAGAAGGTCAAGATAACAAACCCAAAAATAAGGGGAAGAAATAACCTTTCAATTGCTAACATTGGCGCAAAGATATCAAAAGATTGATAAATACATGATTTTGTTAATTCTCCCGATCGTTTACGGGAAATCTTTGGGTATAGATGCAAAAAAAGGCAGCCATATAGACTGCCTTTAGGTATTGCTTTTTATATTTTGTTAATCTCTTGTGGCAAGCGTAACAGTCTCACCTACCCAGCATCCTGTGCTTAAAGTAGAACCTACTTGAAGTCCTTCTGTAAACAACTCCTCTTTGGAAGGGAATCTTGCTTTTGCATCTCTCATTCCTTCATTGTTTCCTGCTCTCTGGAAAGCATTGTAAGCGGCGATGTAAACAGAGTAATCTTTTGCTCTACTTTCTCCACCTTTACAGTCATTGAATGAACCCATATACAATTGGCCAATCATTGTGTAAACGTCAGATACCCTTTCTGAGTCAAGTTTCGCAGCTTCCTGAGCTGAAGATCTTGCAGCTGATTTTCTTCCGGCTTGAGCGTGAACTTTAGCAAGGTCGAAATGAACTTCTGCCTTTTGCTTGTCATTCTCTGCAAGTGTCAAAGCTTTTTCCAATACTGGTTGAGCTTTCTCATATTCTCTATTCTGCATGTATCTCATTGCTCTCACCTGAGAGGTAGAGAATGTTGGGTTGTCATTATCGATCATCTCCAAGGCAGCCAGGAAAGTTGGAGAACCTAGACATTTGTATTGTACTGAATATTTAAAGATCTGCTGAGCCAACAATAGGTTTGAAGGGTCTTTTTCAAGTCTTGGACCTAAGGTGTTATCTATAAAGTCACAGTTGATTAGTTCCATTGCTACTAGAAGTGCTTCCACATTTGATTTAGGGGTAGATACATCCACTCCCTGTGCTTCGGCTTCGTCCAACAACTGAGATATTTTGTCGTGAATACCAAGTACTTCAACATCAGAATAAGCTTTGTTCAACAAGTAGTGCCTTCTTACCAAATCAAAGTAAGCTGCTGTGTAAGCTGGGTTGATAGTTCCATTTACTTCAAATGCCCTATCATATACGCCAACTGCATCAGCCAATTTGGTTTTGTCATCTCTGTAGTACTGGTAACCGTAATAAGCTTTGTTTTCAATCCACCTTGCTTCGTTGTCATAATTTTCTTTTCGAAGATCATAGACAGTCATGACAGAATCTTGATAGACCCTTTTTTGTGCAGCATCTGTAGTAATATTAGCTGCTCCATTGTAAATGGTCACACCATTGATGTAAATGGACTCGTTTAGGTCAGGTACATTGGTCAACAGCCAATGCAATCCTTTTGTAGCTTCCACAAACTGCTCAGACTTCATATAATCTGTATAAGCAGCATTAAGCTCTCTTGCTTTTGCCTCTTCTGCTGGATCAGAAGGCCAGTTCCATTCTTGGGCCTGGGCAAATCCCACCGTAACTATGGTTAGTAACCCGGCTAATACACTTTTAACTTTCATGTTCGTTGAATTTATTCAAATACTCGTTTGTAAAACCATGTGTTATCATTGAGAGAAAACCCTAAACTAAAGTTTACATAATTTTCTCTTATCAATCCATTTTCAGTGGTGCCGCGGGTTCCAAGTTTGATGGCGAAGTTTGTCAAAGATAAACTGTTTATAGGAACCGATCCTCCAAAATTAATGCCAACATCCTGCACTTGGATACTTGACAGCACGTAAGGAGTTTGCTGATATTCCAGCCCAAATCTGTAAGTAGTTCTTTTGAGCAAATTATCGACAGCTCCAAAATCCGGAGTAATTTGACCACCTAATGCCACCTTGAAGGAATCTCCCAACTCACCTGTATTGCCATCAAAGGACCGGAATCCGCTCAATTGTTGGTATTGACCTTCAAGGCCAATTACAAATTTATTAATTTTTTCGAAAGATATCCCAAAACCTATATTATTAGGCACATAAACACTCCCTGGAATGTTGTCACTTATGACTTCTCCATCTGAATCGGGTCTGCTAGCTTCTCCAAAATTGCCTGTCTTAGCAAATTCTTTTCCATTAATATTTCCAAATGCCTGATAAATGGCACCGATATGAACATTGTGCTTACTTCCTGCACGGAAAAAATAATGTGCTCCACCTTTAATAGCAAAGTCACTCACACTGAATCTTTGGTATAATTCTGAAGAAATTCCTATAGGTGCTCCTGTTTCGTCCAAAAGCGTAAGTTGATTGGTTCTGATGGTAGATCCAAAAAGATAAGAACCGTGAACCCCTAAACTTAGGTTTTTTGCAACTATAAAACCTGTAGAAAGGTATGCTTCGGAAATCCCCCCTACACCATCAATTCTATTGAGAGAGTTGAAGTCAGTACCTGCAACTTGCCCGGAAACCAGCAAGTTGTAATTTACACTGGTAAGCTGATTGATCCCCATGCCGATTGATGATTTACCTGAATTGATAGGTAATGACATCAATACATAGGAAAGGCCTCCACCATCAGCCAATTCAGAGATTTCGCCTGAATTTACGTTAATGCGCTCATAATTGAAGGCTGCCTGAAAATTGAAAATCGTGTTTCGGGTAGAAAGGGCCGGATTCATATAGTTGACAGACCATCCCGTACCAAAACTGATACCCAATCCTCCCATACCTTGGTTGGTGGTCAGACCGGAGTTGTTGAAATCACCAATACCTAAAGCACTGTATGTAGAGGCACTTGATTGGGAGTAAACTTCTGAAAATATGAAAAATGAGCAAAACGCGCTCAATAATTTTATCCTAGTGGAGATTGACATTGTAGCTTAGAATTCTGTTTAGGCCATAAAGGACTAAATTTTGGATTACAAATATGTGGTCTTTTGTTAAGCTTTCAAAAACTTTTGAATCGCCGCCACAAATAATGACCTTCAAATCATCATACTTGGCACTGTATGCTTGAATATATCCTTCAATTTCGTGAAGAATGCCATGATAAACACCACTTTGCATGCATGAAATAGTAGTGTTTCCGGTGAGTTCCGGAGTAGTTGCACCCTCTAATGCAGCCATTGGCAACCTTGCCGTTTGCTCATGCATTGCTCTGAACCTCATTTTCAACCCAGGAGAAATAGCTCCTCCAAGGTACCTGTTCTCTGCGTCCAATATTTCATAGGTTATACAACTACCCATATCAACTGTCAAGATCGCGCCATTGCCTATAGTAGCTCTTGCACCAATTACCGCCGCTTTTCTATCAACCCCTAGTGTCTCAGGGGTCTTATACATATTGGTTATAGGAATTGGTGTGCTTTTATTCAAATAAAGAAAATCAAATTCTAGCAACTCTTGAAGTTCAATTTCAGAATACTTCACCGAGCTGATAATTGCATTTCTGAAATGTAATTCTTTACTGTATTTGAGAAAATCTTTGATATCCTCAAATGGAGTTTCATTAATTAAGACATCATTATCAAAAACCGCAGTTTTGATTCTGGTATTGCCTATATCTACGACTAGATTACTCAAATTATATGTGTTGTTAGACAAATGGTTTTTTGTCATGAGCGAAAATACAGATTTTAACCATCTGTGATTTTTGCTTAAATTAAATTTAACTTTAGAGTTGTGTATTTAACAAAATTTAACCCAAATCAATGAAAGATTCCTACAATGTCATAGGTCTTATGTCAGGTACTTCCGGTGATGGATTGGATATTGCCTATTGTACTTTTGAAAAACGAGCCAATTGGAGTTTTGAAATCATCCACGGTGAAACGGTACCTTTTCCCGAAAAAATGGGAAAGGACTTACAATATTCCCATGAACTAGACAGCCTGTCTTTGGCGCTTTTGGATGTGTCGTTTGGTAAATGGATGGGAGAAGAAGTCAGAAAAGTGGTGGATAAACTAGCAATTGAAGTTGATGCGGTTTGTTCACATGGACACACTGTGTTTCACCAACCACAAAATGGACTTAGTCTTCAAATTGGAAATGGATGGGCAATGCATCAGGCTGCTGCACTTCCTGTAATCAATGACTTCAGGATGTTGGACGTACAGTTGGGTGGACAAGGTGCCCCCTTGGTGCCGATTGGTGATCAGCTGCTTTTTGGAGAGATGGATTACTGCATTAATCTTGGAGGAATTGCCAATATCAGCATGGAAAAGGGAGACCAAAGGTTGGCTTTTGACATATGCCCATTTAATTTGTTGTTGAACCGATACGCTGGAGCTTTCGGAAAGCCATATGATGAGGATGGTCTTATCGCCAAAAAAGGCAAGGTATTAGAAAATGTGCTTGACCAATTGAATAGACTTTCCTATTATCAAAAACAGGGAGCCAAATCATTAGGGAGGGAGGACCTGGATGTGTACTTTGAACTACTGGAGAGGAGTAAAGAAAACGCCCCCGAAGATATTATGAGGACTTTAGTTGAGCATTATGTGGTACAAATCATGGCCGTCCTTTCATCTTCTAAATCACGTAAAAAATCCATTTTGATAACTGGAGGAGGAGCTTTCAATAAATTTTTTATAGAAAGATTAGGGTCTTCTATTGAGCAATATTTTGAAATAGAAAAGGTTGATGAAAGCATTGTAAATTTCAAAGAAGCCTTGATTTTTGGGTTTTTAGGGGTGTTGCGCATGAGAGGAGAAAATAATTGCCTTTCCTCGGTGACAGGTGCAAAAAGAGACAATTGCGGAGGGACTGCGTACGGACTATGACAGTCGGTTCTTTCTGGAGTCTTTTATTTTCATATTTTTGCCAGTACTAAACCCAAATATGTTTTATGAAAGAATTATTGAAAAAGTTTGAAAACAAACAACCGGAAATAGTTTTTGAATGGAGTGACCATGAGACTGAAGCCGAAGGTTGGGTTGTGATCAATTCCCTAAGAGGCGGAGCTGCAGGTGGAGGCACCCGTATGCGCAAAGGCTTAGACAAAAGAGAGGTTGAATCCTTGGCGAAAACTATGGAAGTCAAATTTACGGTTTCTGGTCCTGCCATAGGCGGTGCTAAATCAGGGATTAATTTTGATCCAAATGACCCTAGAAAGGAAGAAGTATTGAAACGCTGGTACAAGGCTGTGATGCCTTTGCTCAAAAATTACTATGGAACAGGTGGAGACTTGAACGTAGACGAAATCCATGAAGTAATCCCGATTACTGAGACATATGGCCTTTGGCATCCACAGGAAGGGATAGTAAACGGGCATTTTCACGCTACAGAACCACAAAAAATCCGTAAAATCGGACAACTTAGACAAGGTGTCTCCAAAGTATTGGAAGATCCGCAGTATACTCCTAATGGCGTGAAAAAATATACAGTGGCTGACATGATTACTGGTTTTGGAGTTGCAGAGGCAGTGAGGCATTTTTACAAAATATGGGGAGGTAATCTAAAAGGTAAAAGAGCTGTCATTCAAGGATGGGGCAATGTAGGTGCGGCAGCAGCTTGTTTCTTAGCTGTGGAAGGAGTGAAAATCGTAGGAATTATTGATAGGGAAGGTGGACTGATTAAGGAAGATGGTTTTTCTTTGGATCAAATAAGGGAGCTCTTTGTAAAAAGAGATGGTAATAAACTTGTAGCCGATAATTTAATTCCTTTCGATGAAATGAATCAGAGAGTTTGGGATCTGAAAAGCGAGATTTTCATTCCGGCGGCATCTTCAAGACTTATCACCAAAGAACAAGCTGAAAAAATGGTAAGATCAGGCTTGGAAGTTATCTCCTGTGGAGCTAATGTTCCATTTGCCGATCCGGAGATATTTCTAGGACCAACCGGTGTTTGGGTTGACGACAATGTAGCTGTATTACCAGATTTTATAGCCAATTGTGGAATGGCCAGAGTTTTTGCATATTTGATGTCAGGCAATGCGGAAGTCACTGATGACGCTATTTTCAAAGATGTGAGCAAGACAATTTCAAAAGCGTTAAAGAAATCCTTTGCCAAAAGCCAAGAAAAGACAAAAATTGCACAAACATCATTGGAGTTGGCATTGAAACAACTTGTATAAGAATAAAACCAATCATCAGCCGGGGTGAAATGTTATAAAACAATTCGTCTCGGCGTGATTATTTTATATGGTTGTTTTCATTCAAAATAAGTAGTTTAGCAAAAAAAACTTCAAATATGTACCTTTCTGAGGCTTATATTATGAGTTTTTTACCTCCAAACCTGTTGAAGAATTAGTTTAATTTTAGCTAAATGAAGAATTTAATCGCTGTTTTTGCATTGTTTTTAGGACTGACCTTTATGGTAAATGTCTCCGAAGCCAGAGCACAAGCTGATAACCAGACAGAGCAAGTTGATACCACTGCACAAAGTGATAAGATTACCAGTGTTGCAGCTCATATACAAGATGGGCATGAACATGGTATAGCTCCCTTATGGTTGGTTATTCCTTTTGTGGCCCTCTTGCTTATGATCGCTACAGGCCCTCTGTTTTACGAGCATTTTTGGCATCATAACTATCCCAAAATTGCCGTGGGGCTTGCCATCATAGTGATATCCTATTACCTC
Source organism: Mongoliibacter ruber (assembly GCF_003003005.1). GTDB lineage: Bacteria > Bacteroidota > Bacteroidia > Cytophagales > Cyclobacteriaceae > Mongoliibacter > Mongoliibacter ruber. The sequence goes on along the minus strand of NZ_PVTR01000003.1, from coordinate 444,505 downwards.
TTTATACTTCATAACGTTCATGGCCCTGTACATGCTTTAGCAGAATATGTGCAGTTTATTGCCTTGTTGGCCTCTCTGTATATTGCTTCAGGTGGGATTTTGATTGAAATTGATAAGAAAGCCACTCCAATGGCCAATGTTACCATTCTTCTGATCGGTGCAGTGATATCCAATCTTATCGGAACCACTGGCGCCTCAATGCTGCTTATCAGACCATTTATAAGACTTAATAAGGGGAATATTCAGCCTTATCACATCATATTCTTCATCTTTATGGTAAGTAATATTGGTGGTTCATTGACCCCTATTGGGGATCCTCCTCTATTTCTTGGCTTCCTGAAAGGTGTACCGTTTTTCTGGACATTAGAATTCAACTGGCCTGCCTGGGTCATTGCCTTGGTGATTTTGGCTGTGATATTCTTCTTTATTGATAGAAAATACGGTCGTGCAAAAGAAGAAGAGCTGGAAGAAACAAATTATACCAACAAGTTTGAGTTAATTGGCTCCAGAAATTTCCTTTGGTTACTTATTGTTATTCTTTCTGTTTTCTTAGATCCCAATGTGATTGATTGGGTTCCTGCAATCAGGTATGACGGACAGAAGTTTTCTTTCCTTAGAGAGATCATCATGCTTTCTGTGGCGTATTTTAGTTACAGGTTTGCAGACCAAAAAGCCATCAAAGGCAATGAATTTAACTTTGAACCGATTCGTGAAGTAGCATTTATTTTCATTGGTATATTCGGTACCATGATGCCAGCTTTGGAGCTGGTTGGCAACTTTGCCAAATCACCTGAAGGGGCAGAATTGATAACCCATAACACTTTATATTGGGGTACAGGTATCCTTTCAGGATTCTTAGACAATGCTCCTACTTACCTTAACTTCCTTGCAGCTGCAATGGCTTCACAAGGGGCGGAAATCAGTAATATTGAAAATGTTAGAGATTTTGCTTTGAATAATTATGATGATTCTGCCTTTGAATTGATGGCTATTTCAATAGCAGCTGTATTCTTTGGTGCGATGACTTATATCGGTAATGGTCCTAATTTTATGGTGAAATCTATTGCTGAGCAAAGCGGTATCAAGATGCCTTCTTTCTTTGGATATGTCATCAGGTTCTCTATCCCTATACTGTTGCCTGTTTTGATCATTACGTGGCTAATATTCTTCGCATTCGTGTAGAATAGCACCTACATCTTATTGGTGAAAAACATTTGAGGCTCTAAATTAGGGCCTCTTTTTTATGTATATCCGCTTTCATATCGGCAAAAACTATACAATTAAATTAACCTGTGATTTCGTACTGTTATCAGAAAAAAAACTTGTCCTTGATGGTTCTGGCTCGCCTTCCAGAGTCCAGTTCTTCATTAGTATCTGTCTGCTGAAAAACCATTGTTAAATTGATTAGCGGCATGATTGCAGATCATCATTTAGGCTTAATTGGAAATTAAAGTGGCAATGAATTTTTACCCCTCATCATTCTTATATTTTTAAGAATCAGAAAATGCAAAGTAATGAGAATGACATCAAATGCTACTTCTTTCTAGATGCAGGGAAAAAACTTATACTTTAGACTTGTAGCCCACCTTGAAACATCGGGGCAGCTTTTCTCAGGAGATAGAGATCAGCGTGAAGTTTGTATTTTCGGCATGACGCTCTCAGATGGGCCTTCACAAAAATATTCCCCAGAAGCCTTCCAAAAAGTGTAGAATGGCTGCTGGGGAATCAAATGTAAAATATGAAGCACCAAAAGATTTTATTTACTGCACCTAAATCATTGATGTATCGGCCAATTTATTCAAAGACAGAGGCAGAAATGATCAATTTGTTGGGTTTAGAAAAAACAACCTCTTGGGTATTTTCTATAGAAAATTGGTCTAGCTCTCCATATTCAGAGTGGAAAATCATTACCCCTCTTGTTTCTGAAGAGTAAAATGGGTTTTCAGTTCTAGAGCGAAAACTTATTTCTTTGACTTTGTCTTCATTGAATTTCACCACTATTCTTTTGATCTTCCCTTTTTCACCTTCTTTCAATTCATGAATGAGAGCTGACTCACTTCTTTCCGAATGATAGGACTGAGCCAATGCAGGTCTGTTGATATCTGCTTCAAGAAAGAAGCTTAACTCTTTTAGCCAGTCTTCGGTCGTAGGTTTTGTCGTGACGCGCTCTTTTTCACCATTGATATTTACTTCTTTGATGAGGTTTTTGCCTTCAGCTTTTTCTGCCACTACCTCTACAAATTCCTGAATAGGAAAATATGCAGGCTGATTGTTTAGGCCTTCATCTGAAATATTCGAACAGCCCCACAACAAGAAAGGCAGGATAATACTGCATTTTAAATATTTCAATTTCATATTGAATGAAGATAGTAATGGTTTGATTTTAATTATTTAAGGAGAACTTCACCTGTCATTTCACTTGGAATTTCTATGCCCATCAATTTTAGGATTGTTGGTGCCAAATCTCCCAGTTTACCGTCTTTGACATGCAATACATCAGTGCCGTCTACCATGATCATAGGAACAAGGTTGGTAGTATGAGCAGTGTTTGGCGTGCCATCCTCATTGATCATCATGTCGCTATTGCCATGGTCTGCAATTACTATGGTAGTGTAACCGCTTTCAAGCGCTTGTTCGATCACCTGCTGAGCACATTTATCTACGGCTTCGCAAGCTTTGACGGCAGCATCAAACACACCTGTATGCCCCACCATATCTGCATTGGCAAAATTTAGACATACAAAGTCCACTTCCTTCTTTTTCAATTCCACATTTATTTTAGAGGAAATTTCAAAAGCACTCATCTCTGGCTTTAAGTCATAAGTAGCCACTTTGGGAGAAGGGCAGAGGATCCTGCTTTCGCCTTCAAACTCCCTTTCTCTTCCTCCCGAAAAGAAAAAAGTTACGTGAGGATATTTTTCTGTTTCTGCTATTCTGATCTGCTTCTTATTGTTCCTTTCCAGCACTTCTCCAATGGTATTGTTTAGGTTGTCTTTTTCAAAAAGCACCTTCACATCACTGAAAGTCTCATCATAAGCTGTAAAAGTCACATAATGAAGTTTTAGCTTTTTCATGTGGTAATCCACAAAATCTGATTGGGTCAGGACTTCAGTAATCTCTCGGCCCCTATCTGTACGGAAATTGAAATTAATTACGACATCTCCTTCCTCAATCACGGCCATGGGACTATTGTCCTCATTCATTTGTATGATGGGTCTTATGAATTCGTCTGTGACGTCATTGGAGTATGATTTAGTAATAGAGGCAATGATGTCCTTTGATTTCTCTCCTTCTCCTTTTACCATTGCATCGTAGGCGAGCTTCACTCTTTCCCATCTTTTGTCTCTGTCCATTGCGTAGTAGCGTCCCACTACAGATGCAATTTTTCCTACTGAGGTTTTGAGATGCTCGTTCAAGTCTTTCAAGTAAAGGACACCGCCTTTAGGGTCTGTATCTCTTCCGTCCGTAAATGCATGGATGAAGGCTTCTGTGATACCATTGGCTTTTGCAGCATCGCAAAGTCCCTTTAAATGACCTATATGTGCATGAACTCCACCGTCTGAAACAAGACCTATGAAATGAACCTTTTTGCCTGAAGTCTTTGCGTATTCGAAAGCATTCATCAGAACTGGGTGTGTATTGAGTTCGCCGTCAATAACGGCCTTATTTACCTTCACAAGGTCTTGATATACTACTCTACCCGCTCCAATGTTCATGTGGCCAACTTCTGAATTGCCCATCTGTCCTTCAGGAAGGCCAACCGCAAGACCGGAAGCGTCCAATCTAGAATGCGGGTATTTATGATAAAGGCTATCAATAAATGGAGTTTGCGCCTTGTCAATAGCCGAAACAGTCGGGTTTGTCGCAATACCCCATCCATCCAAAATCATTAGAATTACTTTCTTTTTCATCTCTCCAATCATGCTGAGTGTAAAAATTAAATTTAATCAGCCGTAAAAATGCTTATTCTTTGTCAAGTGCACAAAATATGGACGACTTAAATTCTGAGGCTAATATATATTTCGGTCACTTTATTTACCATTCGGTGCAGTTTTGGGTTAAAACTACATTTATAGCATTTCTGGCTTAATATTTGTTTTTCCAGCAACTTGTGAAAAAAGTGATTTCGATATTGTCTGCATTAATAATGATATGTACCCTTGCTGTTGCGGGTTTGGAATATCATTCCACGGACAATATAGATGACATTGCGTCTACGTTCAAGTATGGGTCAAGTAAGGATCTTGCAAAATTTTTTGATCAAGGAATCGATATCAACATTTCAGGAAATCAAGGAGATTACTCTAAAAGTCAGGCTGAATTGGTAATGAGGGATTTTTTTAAAAAATTCCCTCCCAATGATTTTTCCATAGTACACAAAGGAAATGGCTCAGACCAAATCATCAATTATATAGGCACTTACAGTTCTGATAGTTCGGAATTCAGGGTTTTCATAAGAGGTAAAAAGGATGAAACCAATATCCGGATTTACAGTCTGGACATCGTCAAGGTGTAAGTAAATCTTAGAAGCTGTGAATATTTTTTTAATTTTACTGAGTGAAAAATATACCCTACCTCAGTACAAAATCTGTAAATGATTTTATAAAACTAGCCATCTTGGAAGATGTTGGTCCTGGAGACTATTCTAGCCTTGGATCAATCCCACAGGACCAAGTCGGTCAGGCCAAACTTTTGATCAAGGAATCAGGTGTAATTGCCGGTCTGGAATTGGCGAAAATGATTTTCGAAAATTATGATCCAGCACTTAAAGTAAATATCCTGCTTGAGGATGGTGTAGAAGTCAGTGAAGGTGATATTGGCCTGACTGTCGAAGGTTCTGCCATCTCGATCCTCAGCACAGAAAGGCTGGTACTCAATTGCATGCAACGCATGAGTGGGATAGCTACAAAAACCCGGAGATTGAGTCAACTGATAGCCCACACCAAAGCCAAATTGATGGATACCAGAAAAACCACTCCCAACTTTAGGATGATGGAAAAATGGGCAGTCGTGTTAGGTGGAGGTTTGAATCACCGTTTTGCCCTTTATGATATGGTAATGTTGAAAGATAACCACGTGGATTTTTCAGGAGGTATTGCAAATGCCATTAACAATACCAGAAAATTTTTAAAAGAAAATAAGCTGGACCTAAAAATAGAAATAGAGACCAGAAACTTAGACGAAGTACAACAAGTGCTTGATAATGGGGGTGTAGATTTTATCATGCTGGATAATATGGACTATGATACCATGAGAAAAGCGGTTGAGATGGTTAATGGCCTCTATCCTTTGGAAGCCTCAGGGGGAATTACAGAATATAATTTAAAGGAGGTTGCAGAGTGTGGTGTAGACTATATTTCGGTAGGTGCCCTGACCCATCAGGTTAAAAGTCTTGATATTAGCTTAAAAGCTTTCTAAAAATAAAGCCCTGTTTGTAGATTCAAACAGGGCTTTTATCAATCATATTTTTATTGTCAGTCTTTTGATGCAAAATCAGGATATGCGTGCATACTATGTTCATTGATGTCAAGCCCCTCCAACTCCTCACGCTCATCAACTCTGATACCAATACTCCTTTTCATACTGAAGAAAATCAACCAGCTGGTTGCAAAGCAAAATGCGCCAACTACAGCAATCCCCAATAACTGAGAAAGTACTTGACTCATACTAGCCAGATCACCAAAAAGACCTACGGCCAATGTTCCCCAGATACCACCTAATAAGTGAACGGAAATAGCTCCTACTGGATCATCAATCCTGATTTTGTCAAATAAGATCACACCAAACACAACAATAATTCCTCCTATAAATCCGATAATAGCAGCTTCACCTGGACCCATAAGGTCGGCGCCAGCTGTGATTCCTACTAGTCCTGCAAGTATACCATTGAGCACCATGGTGATGTCATAGGTTTTGAACTTCCAAGAAGAAGCAAATAAAGCCCCAAATGCACCTGCTGCACCGGCAAGGGCAGTAGTGACGAATACCCTGGAAACATCACCTGGATCCGCGGATAATACCGAGCCTCCATTGAAACCAAACCAGCCAAACCACAATAGAAAGACACCGATGGTAGCCATTGGAATACTGTGCCCAGGAATAGCTTTCATGCCTTTTTCTGTATATTTGCCAAGTCTAGGACCTAACAGAAATGCTCCTACCAAAGCTCCCCAGCCACCTACAGAATGCACTATAGTGGAACCGGCAAAGTCATAAAAAGGAGTTTCCAAGCTGTCAAGGAATCCGCCTCCCCATTTCCACATACCGACTATTGGGTAACAGATGCCCACATATAATATGGAAAAGAAAATAAATGGACCAAGCTTGATTCTTTCGGCTACTGCTCCCGATACTATGGTAGCCGCTGTAGCGGCAAACATGGCCTGGAAAATAAAGTCCGTATAAAAAGTAAAGCCTTCGTTGTAAGTGGAAGTGTCCCATCCCTCCGGCAAACTTAATCCTATGCCGGAAAGCCCGAAGAAACTCCCTACAAATGCATCACCAGGATACATCAAGTTAAATCCTACAAAAGCATATGTTAAAAGACCTATGGCAGGAATGATTGTGTTTTTAAATAAAATATTGACAGTATTCTTGGCTCTTGTAAGCCCGGCCTCCAATGCTGCGAACCCAAGGTGCATGATAAACACCAATATGGTCGCTACCAGCACCCAGAGGTTGTTGATGGTAAATATTTCTTGATTCATAGGTTTGAATAGGTTAGAATTCTTTGAGAAATGGATTTTTGGTAGACTAATACAAATTAATTCTTGATAGAGGTGTTAAAAGAAACTTATAATGCGTCTTCTCCCTTGTCACTGTTTCTTATCCTGTAAGCATCAAGTGCTTCGTAAATGAAGATTTTACCGTCTCCTACATGGCTTGTCCTGCCATTGTCCAGAATGCATTTGACCACTCCGTCTACCAAGGCATCAGGCACGACTACTTCGATTTTTGTTCTGGGAATGTAAGCAGGTTCATAAGCGACACCCCTGTAGGTTTGAGATTTTGCAGGCTCCCTTCCCATTCCCTTCACTTCGTAAGTGGTTAGGAATTTCACACCTAATGAAAGCAGACATTCATGAATCTCCTCAAATTTTGATGTTCTAATAATTGCTTCGATTTTTTTCATTTTAGTCAATGATATGAATGGTTTAATAGGTTTTTTGCGCTAATCTAAAGCAAATTTTGAAAAAAAAGTAATTACAGTTTAAAAAATAACGAGTTTGGGTAAAAAAATGTAAATATTTGCTCAATAAGGGTCTTTTTGGAGCCAATAAAATTTCATTATGGTATAAATTGATAGAAATTGCCTTAAAAAATAAGCTTAGTTTGCTTTTAGGTAAGTTTTAGTGGCTGAGTAATTAAAAATCAAATTAATGTCTTTGCTTTCTTTGTATCAAAAGGGAAAGACCTAAATTTGAGACATTAAAACATTAAACTTGAAGATGAATAACAAACCAACACTTTTAGTATTAGCAGCCGGAATGGGCAGCAGGTATGGAGGAAATAAGCAGATTGATGGCTTTGGTCCCAATGGCGAGACAATTTTGGAATATTCCATTTATGATGCCATAAGGGCAGGATTTGGGAAGGTAGTTTTGATCGTAAGAGAAGAAATCCTTCAAGACGCAAAAGATTTGATACTACCCAAGGTAGAAGGGAAGATCGAAGTTGATTTTGTGCTTCAGTCCATCAAAAGCTTTGTGCCTGAGGCCTATCAAAACCCTGCTCGTGTTAAACCATATGGCACAGCTCATGCAGTTCTCTGCGCCAAGGATGCTATTGCAGAACCCTTTGCAGTTATCAATGCAGATGATTTTTATGGAAAAGAAGCATTTGAAGTATTGGGTAAATTCTTAAGTAATGGTGTGCAGCCTAATTTACATGCTATGGTAGGTTATGCAATTGAACATGTACTTTCTGCAAATGGGACTGTATCGAGAGGTGTATGTGATATGAATGAGGCCAATCAGCTTGTAGGTATGGTAGAAAGGACCTCAATAGCCAGAGAGAATGGAAAAATAATCTCTAAAGGAGAGGGAGAAGTCTTTGAAGTAAAAGAGGGTACTCCTGTTTCAATGAATTTTTGGGGATTCCACCACGCTGTTTTTGGAGATATCCAAAGAATGTGGGATGAGTTTCTGCCAGCCAATCAGGAAAACCTCAAATCGGAATTTTACATTCCAAGTGTTGCCAATAATCTGATTCAGGAGGGTAAAGCCGCGTTTGAGATTTTGGAAGGTGGTAAAACATGGTTTGGAGTCACATACACAGAGGACAAACCTGTAGTGATCGATTCCTTGAAAAAGTTGCATGAAACAGGTGAGTATCCTGAGAATCTTTGGATGTAAGAAAAGAAGAAGGGGCTGTCTTTTTATCGATAGCCCCTTCTCTTTATTATTTAGGGATTTTTTACTTTATGACTGGTCAATGGTTGAGTAAGTGTCAATTTGCAATGAATTTAATTTTTTATCTAAAAACGATTTAATTAATTTTATCAAACATTAGCATCAATAAACTACTCATTATCTAACTTCCTATCATGAAAAGACTCTTTTTTTCTACTTCCCAATTTCTTCCTGGAATAGGTTTGGCTTTATTGCGTATCGGTGCTGCATTGATGATGTTGACCCATGGATGGGCAAAAATTGCGAATTTCAGTAATAACCTGACCACCTTTAGAGATCCGATAGGGCTTGGTCCTGCGGTATCTTTGCAGTTGGCTATTTTTGCAGAGTTCTTTTGTGCAATACTTTTGGCTTTGGGGTTTTTGACAAGATTGTCACTTGTTCCAATGATTATCACAATGGCTGTAGCCGCATTTATTGCACATGCTGATGATCCGTTTGCGACAAAAGAGAAAAGTTTGTTGTTTTTGCTGATTTTTATTGTGCTGTTGTTTTTGGGGCCAGGTAGATATTCTGTAGATGCTCAAATCAAAAAGGGAAGGAATTATTAACTCCAGTCAGTAACTTCTCCCTCTTCTATTAAGAAAAACCTACAATCAGCATCCATTGAAGCCAGGATCCCTTGGGATCTTTCAGGGCGCGCATCTGAGATAAATAGTTGTCCAAATTCGTGGTCTGCCACCAATTTCATCAACCTTTCGATCCGGTTGTCATCAAGTTTGTCAAAAATATCATCCAAAAGCAAAATTGGTTTGGTGTTGAGATGCTTGAAAAAAACCATGAACTGAGCTAGTTTCAAGGCAATGACAAAGGATTTTTGCTGTCCTTGAGAACCGAATTTTTTGATCGGGTATTCGGAAATTTGAAAGACGAAATCATCTTTATGAATTCCCATTGTGCTTCGTCTAAGTATGAAGTCTTTTTGCTCGTTTGCCTTAAATGTGGATTCAAATCCATCTTCAAGGCATTGAGTTTCATATTGTATGCTGATTTTTTCCTGATCACCGGAAATGGTTTTGTAGTATTCAATCAAAAGTGGTTCATATTCTTTAAGAAAATCATGACGCATGCGTGCAATGCTTTTTGAAAGCTGCATGATTTCCCTTGTATAGGGTTCTATCAATTCGGCGTTCCAGCGGCCTTTTTCAGCAAATTGCTTGATCAGAGCATTTCTTTGTTTCAGGAAATGTGTGTAGCGAATCAAGTCTTCTAAGTATTTACGGTTGAGTTGACATAGCATGTTATCGAAAAACTTCCGGCGTTCTTCGCTGCCATCTTTTATCAGGGAAGTGTCATCAGGAGCAATCATCACCACAGGCAACAAGCCGATATGCTCACTCATTTTATCATAAGCCTTGCCATTTTGGATGAGCTGTTTTTTCTTGCCCGATTCGAATATGCACTTGATTTCAATTTCTTTCCCATGAAGGTCAAAATCGCCAAACACCGTAAAAAAATCTTTTTGATGTTTAATGTTGAGATTGTCTACAGGGTTGAGCGCACTTTTGGTCAGGCAGAGATAATGTATCGCATCGAGGAGGTTAGTTTTGCCACTTCCATTGATGCCAACAAAACAATTTATTTCCTCAGAAAAATGGACCGATGCCTTATTGTAATTCTTAAACTGATGAAGGCGGATATTTTTGAGGTGCATGTTGGGTATTCTGAAGGGTTTTTGACTATTTTCGCAATCGGCCTTAAAATTCGACCCATTTGCTTATATTTGAGGCCTAATTTAGCATATTTTATAACAATCGATATGGCGAAAAAGACTACTGCCAGTAAGGCAAAAGCAAAATATTCAAAAGAAACCTACACATTCTGGTATGAAAGCATGCTGTTGATGAGGCGATTTGAGGAAAAAGCCGGACAACTTTATGGACAGCAAAAAATAAGAGGATTTTGTCACTTATATATAGGTCAAGAGGCGTGTGCTTCCGGTGCAATCTCTGCATTGGAAAAAGATGATAAGTGGATTACCGCTTACAGAGATCACGCTCATCCACTTGGTTTAGGTACAGATCCGGGAGCTATCATGGCGGAACTTTACGGAAAAGCTACAGGCACCACAAAAGGTAAAGGTGGTTCTATGCATATTTTCGACAAGGAAAGGAATTTTATGGGTGGCCATGGTATCGTTGGTGCTCAAGTTCCAATGGGTCTAGGAATTGGTTTCGCTGAAAAATATAAAGGCACCAAAAATCTTTGTATATGTTACATGGGAGATGGTGCGGTAAGACAAGGTGCTGTTCATGAGGCACTTAATCTTGCTATGCTTTACAAAACTCCAGTGATATTTGTTATCGAAAACAATGGTTATGCCATGGGTACTTCTGTAGCAAGGACATCCAACGTCACGGAACTGTATACAATAGGAGAATCTTATGATATGCCTTCTTTCCCTGTAGATGGGATGAATGTAGAAGCAGTACATGAGGCTGTGGCAGAAGCTGCTGATCGTGCTAGAAAGGGAGATGGTCCAACTCTATTAGAATTCAGAACATACAGATACAAAGGACACTCTATGTCAGATCCTCAGAAATACAGGACAAGAGAAGAGGTTGAAGAATACAAAATGCGTGATCCTGTAGAACAGGTTAAAAAAACCATTCTGGATAACAATATCCTTACAGAAGAGGAAATCTCCAAGATTGATGAGAAAGTGAAAAAACAAGTGGCTGAAGCAGTAAAATTTGCTGAAGAGTCCCCTTGGCCTGATGGAGAGAATGCTTTCAAAGATGTCTACATGCAGGAAGATTATCCTTTTGTAATGGAATAAATATGAAACACTGTAAGTCAGCCATGAATGTCATGTAGACATTCATGGTTGATTTTTTTATTGGTGTTTGTGAATTAAGTAAAAGCTTTATATTTGCGGCTGCAAAAAAAATTAAAATGGCGAAGAAAAATCAAAAAAAGGCTCCTGAAGTAGAATACGAACTTTTGGAAAAACCAGAAGAGATAGCCGGAAGGTTAGAAAGAGGAGAAGCCTTTGTTAAAAAGAACTCAAAAATATTTGGTGGAATATTGGTTGCCGGTATCTTACTGATTGCTGCCGTACTATATTTTCAAATAGATAAACAAAATAAGGACAAAAAAGCCCAAGCTGAAATGTTTCAGGCAGTCTATTATTTTGAGCAGGATAGCACGGACTATGCCTTGAACGGTGATGGGTCAAACGCTGGCTTTTTGAAAATAGTAGACCAATATAGTGGAACTAATTCAGCAAATTTGGCTCATTTTTATATTGGTTCAATTTACCTTTCTGAAGGTAACCACCAAAAGGCTGTTGATCACTTGAAGAAATTCTCAGCTGGTGACTATTTTGTTCAAGCAAGAGCTTTTGCCTTGCTTGGAGATGCTTATATGGAATTGGGAAATACCAAAGAGGCTATATCTAATTACAAAAAAGCAGTTGACCATAAAGAAAATAAGCATTTTGCTCCTAGGTATTTGAGCAAATTGGCCATCGCTTATGAAGAAGCAGGTGAGCTTGACAATGCTATCAAAACATGGGGAACTATTGAAGATAAGTATTTCGAATCTTTCGAATTTACTAACGCACGAAAGCATAAAGCGCGCTTGGAAGGTCTTGCCTCTAAGTAATGCTTTTGACGTGTAAAGCATTTTATAAAGAGTAAGACCCTGATGGTCTTACTCTTTTTTTATTTACAGAAATCAAAAAAACAAATCCTATGGCGACTTCATTAAAAAGCCTGAGCCAGTATTCAGATAAAAACATACTGGATATGTCTGAAAAAAAATTCGGCATAGTTGTGTCCGAATGGAATGACCAAGTAACAGAATCTCTCTTTTCAGGGGCTGTAGATACGCTACTCAAACACGGTGTAAAAAAAGAAAATATCTTCAGGAAAAATGTTCCGGGATCATTTGAGCTTACTCTTGGAGCTCAATTTTTAGCTGAAATAGAAGAAATCGATGCAGTCATTTGTCTTGGTTGTGTGATTCAAGGCGAGACAAGGCATTTTGATTTTATCTGTGATGCCGTGGCCCATGGAATTACCAATGTTGGGTTGAAATTCAACAAACCAGTCATTTTCGGTGTTCTTACGCCCGATACTCTTCAACAAGCTTTGGATAGGGCTGGAGGTAAGCATGGCAATAAAGGCGATGAAGCTGCTATTACAGCTGTGAAGATGCTTGGATTCTAATTAGAAGCAAGAGAGAAAAAGCGAAAGGGGGTGACCTTTGAGCCCCGATAGTTATCGGGGTCCACTTCCTCAAAGGTCTAAGATAAAATGGGGCAAAATCATTAAGAAAACAAGACCTGAGAAACGCGAGTCGAGAAAGTCTAATATCTGCCTGCCGTCAGGTGTGTCTCGCTTCTTATCTTTTAATAAAACTCAAACCTACCATACAATATGAAAATCATGAAGTTTGGGGGCACCTCCGTAGGTAAACCCGAAAGAATGCACCAAGTGAAAGACCTGATTACAAGAGACAGTCAGAAAAAGATTGTGGTTCTCTCAGCGCTATCAGGAACAACAAATGCTCTTGTTGGAATTGGTGATGCATTGGCAGAAGCCAATAAAGAATTGGCCAAAGAGAGAATAGATGCGCTGCATAAGCACTACTTAACTTTCTACAAAGAATTGCTTAAAACTGATGGAGCAAGGACAAAAGCTGAAAAAATCATAAAAGAGCATTTTGAGTTTTTGAACATCATCCTAAAAATATCCTTCAATGAGGCAATCAACAGGGATATCCTCGCTCAAGGAGAATTGCTTTCTACCAAATTGTTTTACACACTTTTGCAAGAGCTTGATGTTCCAGCTGTATTTCTTCCCGCTCTGGACTTTATGAGCATTGATGAAAATAACGAACCTGAGCTTCATAAAATCTCTGAAAAAATAAAAGTAATCTTATCCAATTATCCGGATGATAGGATTTTTATTACTCAGGGCTATATCTGTAAAAATCACCGCAATGAGGTAGATAACCTTAAGAGAGGAGGCTCAGATTATTCCGCTTCTCTTATCGGTGCAGCTATAAGCGCTGAGGTGGTGGAAATTTGGACAGATATAGATGGCATGCACAACAATGACCCTCGGGTAGTTGACAAGACCAGGCCCATAGCCCAATTGTCATTTGACGAAGCGGCAGAGTTGGCTTACTTTGGTGCCAAAATCTTACATCCTGCTTCAATATGGCCAGCGCAGCAATATAATATTCCCGTCAAATTGCTCAATACGATGGAACCTGATGCGGCTGGTACCACCATTACCGCAAAAGAGCAAGGGGCTGGTGTAAAAGCTTTGGCGGCCAAAGATGGTATTACAGCAATAAAAATCAAGTCTAGCAGGATGTTATTGGCCTATGGTTTTTTGAGGAAGGTGTTTGAAGTTTTCGAGAAGTACAAGACTTCCATAGACATGATTACTACTTCTGAAGTAGCTGTTTCTTTGACTATTGATGACCTCAGCCATATAAAGGAAATAGTGAAAGAACTTGAGGTGTATGGGACTGTCGAGGTGGATAACAACCAGACTATCATCTCCATCGTTGGCAATATGATCGCTGAGTCAAAAGGCTCAGTAGCTCAAATAATGAACTGCTTACAAGACTACCCATTGAGAATGGTTTCTTATGGAGGAAGTAGGCATAACGTCTCTTTATTGTTGGATGCAAAGTATAAAAATGATGCTTTAAGGAGTCTGAATAATGGACTTTTTGAGTGGAATTGATTGGCATATTATTCAATAATATCAAAACTCCGGACCCGAAGGTCTGGAGTTTTTTTTATAGCCTTGACATCCAGCGGGCAAGGATTACATCGTGCACAAGGTAAGCTTCCTCGTCAACGATAACCATCTCTAGCTTTTGAACCACTATAAGCACCCTCTACCTCTTATTCTTCTTTTATAACTGACTTGAAGTTTGCGTCATCATCTTTTCTTAACTTAATTTTCGTAATATATTTAAGCATCACTGAGAAAATTGCTTTGTAATTCCCCCAATGATGTAATTCGTTTGGTTAGTATTCTTCTTTTTGACCAAATTTGAGCATGAAAACTATTTTATGCCTTTTGTTTGGGTTTTTATTGGGTATACCTCTAATGGCCCAGGATAACTATCAGACATTATTTGAAAGTACGCAGGGAAAAGAAACGCCTGTCTATGAAGAGGTCATCCAGTATTTCAAAGATCTTTCGGATGATTTTGATCATGTCAAAGTAGTGGAAATGGGAATAACAGATTCTGGTCATCCTATTCACCTTGTTTTGTTAGATCATGAACAGATTTTTGATCCCAAAAAGTGGCACGAAGCAAAAAGACCTATTTGGTTTATCAATAATGGCATTCATCCAGGAGAGCCGGATGGTATAGATGCCTCTATGATGTTTTTAAGAGATATTCTCTTGGGAAAGCAGCAATTGGATGAAAATATAGCGCTTGCCATTGTTCCTGTTTACAACATAGGAGGGCATCTTAATAGAGGTTCCTTTAGCCGTGTCAACCAAAATGGACCTGATGCTTTTGGATTTAGAGGAAATGCGAGAAATTATGACCTCAATAGGGATTTTATCAAGGCTGATACCAAAAATGCCAGGTCTTTTCAATTGATTTTCAGTTGGCTTAGGCCGCATGTGTTTGTGGATACCCACGTCAGCAATGGAGCCGATTACCAACATGTTATGACGCTGATTTCTACTCAGCATGATAGGCTTGGAGGTGAAGCGGGTAGCTATCTGCATGAAAAACTTAATCCGAGCCTGTATTCGAAAATGAAGGAGAAAGATTTCCCAATGGTTCCTTATGTCAATGCCTGGGGAGGTAAGCCTGAAGATGGATGGGCTCAGTTCAAAGACAATGGACGATATAGTAGCGGTTACGCAGCTCTTTTTAGTACTTTGAGCTTTATGCCCGAAACCCATATGCTTAAGCCTTATGATCAACGTGTTTTGTCTACCTACAAGCTTTTGGAATCCTTCGCAGAAGTGTTGAACCAAGAAGGCAACGAAATTGTCGAAAAAGTGAATGGAGATAGGGAAAGGAGACGCGCACAGGAGATTTTTGAATTGAATCATATATTAAATCGTGAAAAAAGTAACACCATTACTTTTATGGGTTATGAGTCAGGGCAAAAGCCTTCCGATATCTCAGGTCTGCCAAGATTGTATTATGATAGGGAAAAGCCATTTACCAAAGAAGTTAAGTTTTATGATTCTTATGAGGCAGGATTGGAAATCAAAAAGCCGATAGCTTACATCATTCCTCAAGGTTGGTATACAGTGATCGAAAACCTTCAAAGGAACGGGGTACGAATGACTGAATTAAGAAAAGACAGTGTCATGCGTGTCACTTATTATGAGATTTTGGATTTTCAGACAGCTACTAGGCCATTTGAAGGTCATTACATTCATTCCAATACCAAAGTCAAAAGGCATGAGGAGTTACACACATTTCGTAAAGGAGATTTTGTTCTGATGATGGATCAACCTGTTAATCGCTATGTGATTGAGGTATTGGAACCAGAATCTGAAGACAGTTTTTTCAATTGGAATTTTTTCGATACCGTATTGCAAGCCAAAGAGGGCTACTCTGCGTATGTCTTTGAAGACCTGGCCAATGAGTTTCTAAATGACCATCCAAGGATGAGGCAAGTTTTGGAAGAAGAAAAGGCAAAAGATGAAACACTGGCCAATAGTGCCGCAGCCCAATTAAGATGGGTATATGAAAGATCTCCGTGGAAGGAAAAAGAGCACAACAGGTACCCTGTCTACCGGCTTGAAAAATAATGACACTTTTTTGTGTCAGTTTTGTTTACCAACATGATGGAAGAAGAAGAAAATTCAAATTTTCTGGAAAGACTGCAGAAGAAATGGAATCTAAAGAGCCTGAGGCAGGTGATTTTAGTTTTGATTGTATTTGCATTTACTGGTTTCACCATACTCTTTATCAAAAAGCCAATTTTTGATTTTCTGGGTATCAGTATGGAAAGAGGTGGGTTCTGGAAAACAGTCCTTTACCTGTTATTGGTTTTGCCGCTTTACCAAATCATCTTATTGATGTGGGGCTTTATATTTGGACAGTTTTCATTTTTTTGGGAAAAAGAAAAACAATTTTTCAGAAGAATCATAGGTCGAAAGAAAAATAGGTTGTGAACAGTTAAAAAGAGCTTAGGCTAGAAAGAAGGTTCTTTTAAAAAACATGGTATAAAAAACCATGAAATAATAGCCTTTAGGGAGGCGGATTCATTAAATTTGCAGATTGGACTTAAGTGATTAGTGATAAGTAATGGCAAAAAAGAAAAGTAAAACCTTAGAGGAGCACGAAAAAAGGAAACTCAATAAACAGAATTTGAGTAAGTTGGGAGGGATTTTCAGATTTGTATTGCCATACAAACTTAACTTTTTCCTAGGTCTGCTTTTCCTGGCATTTTCAAGTTTGACGCTACTGACGTTCCCATTTGTAGCGGGAAAACTTATTGATGCAGCTTCTGGAGAGGAATGGCTTGTCTCTGGCATCAATAATATTGCATTTATACTCCTTGGGATTTTACTGATTCAGTCAATCTTTTCTTTTTTCAGAGTATGGCTTTTTGCAAAGGTCAGTGAGCGCAGTATGCGGGATATTCGGGTTGCTCTTTACCGTCAATTGGTACAATTGCCCATGACATTTTTTGATAAAAGAAGAACGGGTGAATTGATCAGCAGGATCACGGCGGATGTGAGTATGCTTCAGGAGACCTTTTCCACCACACTGGCAGAACTTTTCAGGCAGATTATTACGCTTCTTGCAGGTGTAATTTTCCTGATGGTGACTACTCCAAAATTGACCTTCTTTATGCTGGCCACATTCCCGATACTGGTTATTATCGCAATGGTTTTCGGGAAATTTATAAGAAAACTTTCCAAGCAAACTCAAGACGAATTGGCTGCGGCTAATGTAATAGTAGAGGAGACATTGCAGTCAATCATGACCGTAAAATCCTTTGCAGGAGAGGAATATGAGTCAAATCGATACAACACAGGTCTCAATAGGGTAGTAAAAGTAGCCTTGAAAGCAGCAGGTTTTAGGGGTGCATTTATTTCCTTTATCATCTTTGCCCTTTTTGGGGGAATTGTAGCGGTGATGTGGTACGGTGCTTCCTTGGTGGCTTCGGGGGACATGAGTGTTGGTGATTTGGTTTCCTTTGTACTCTACACCACTTTTATTGGTGGTTCTATAGCTGGTCTGGGAGATATTTATGGGCAGATCCAAAAGGCTATTGGTTCATCGGAAAGGGTCCTGGAAATTCTAGAGGAAACACCCGAAGAGGCCACAGCAGATTATCAAAATGTGCCTGTAGCTGGTGATATATCTTTTGAACATGTGGCGTTTTCCTACCCTACTAGGACTGAGGCTCAGGTATTGAAAGATATCAACCTGAAGATCAGAGCTGGAGAAAAAGTGGCCTTAGCCGGTCACAGTGGTGCTGGAAAATCCACTATAGTGCAATTGCTCTTGAAATTTTATGCTGTGGAGAGTGGGTTATTGACCGTAGATAATAGACCGATTTCGGATTGGAACCTCAAGCAGTTGAGATCTAGTATAGGTATAGTTCCGCAGGAAGTTTTACTTTTTGGTGGAAGTATAAGGGAAAATATAGCCTATGCCAAACCTGATGCCACAGAAGAAGAGATTATTGAAGCTGCTCAAAAAGCCAATGCTTGGCAGTTCATTTCCCAATTCCCTGAAGGATTGGAGACCAAAGTAGGTGAGCGTGGAATCAAGCTCTCTGGAGGTCAAAGGCAGCGCGTAGCTATCGCAAGGGCAATCTTAAAAGATCCTGCTATTCTGATATTGGATGAAGCTACTTCTTCTTTGGATGCTGAATCAGAATCGCTCGTTCAGGAAGCATTGGACGAATTGATGAAAAACAGAACCACAATTATCATTGCGCATAGATTGGCTACTATCCGTAAAGTTGACCGAATTTACGTCTTGCGTGAAGGGCAGATTGTAGAAGAAGGGACGCATGAGGAATTGGCGATTCAAGAAGATGGCTTTTATGCCAACTTGGTTCGGCTTCAGTTTGCTGAATAAAAAAAGATGATTTTTTTAACCCTTTAATGAGTTCAGACTCTGTTCTAATGCGATTTTTCTAAAAAGTTTGCATTGGTTTAAATCAAATTTACCAATTTCTGGTTGTGTACTTAATTACCCTAAAGTTTATAATCATATGAATACTGAAAAATTGATGGAGGCCATTCAGCCTTACAGAGATCAATTATTGAATCACCCCATCTATAAAGACATAAATTCTTTGGAAGACTTTCAGGTTTTTATGGAACAGCATGTTTTTGCAGTTTGGGATTTCATGAGTTTGCTCAAAGCCCTGCAGTTAAGATTAACAGGAATGAACTTGCCTTGGAGGCCATCTGGTGAACCTATGGTGACCCGCTTGATCAATGACATCGTAATGGCAGAAGAAAGTGATGAGGATGGAAATGGCGATTATTGTTCTCACTTTGAGTTGTATTTGAGAGCCATGCAAGAAGCGGGTGCAAGTACTTTTGCTATTGATAGGCTTCTTGAATTATTGGCAGAGGGAGAAACATTAGACTCAGCTTTAGATCAGGTCAATATCCCACAGGCAACTATAACTTTTTTGAAAACTAATTTCAAGAAAGTACTTCATGGCAAGCCTCATGAGATTGCGGCCTCCTTCACATTAGGTAGGGAAGATCTGATTCCAGATATGTTTAGAAAATTGGTGAATGACTTGATAGCTTCTAAGCCTGAAGAACTAAAGACCCTTGAATTTTATTTCGAAAGACATATTCACCTCGATGAGGACCACCATGGACCCCTGGCTTTGAGAATGCTGGAATATTTGTGTGGTGACGATGAGATCAAATGGCAGGAAACCCAAGCCGCTGCCATCGAAGCTTTAGAAGCCAGAAAAGTCCTATGGGATGGGATTCACGAGCAGATTTTGGTGGAGGTTTAAAAACCTAAATTTTAGCTAAAAGGGGAGTTGGATATTCTAACTCCCCTTTTTTTATTTAAAAGGCAACTTTGCCAAATCCACATTTCCTCCTGAGAGAATGATCCCAATTTTTTGGTTTTGAAACCTCTCTTTATTTTTCAATAGGGCTGCCAATGGAACTGCGCAACTTGGTTCAATGACAATCTTCATCCTTTCATAAATCAACCTCATGGCATCAATAATTTCTTCATCGTTTACAGTCAGAATATCATCTACATGTTGCATAATGATCTCAAAGTTGATTTTACCCAATGATGTCAGCAGTCCGTCAGCGATGGTATTGGGGCCTTGCATTGGAATGAGTTTTTTAGCTTGAAAAGAGCGGAAGGCATCATCAGCACCTGCTGGTTCACCAGCGATGACCTTAGTGTTTGGCGACAAGTAATGCGTCGTAAGGGCAGTTCCACCTAGAAGTCCGCCACCACCCACTGGCGCCATGATGGTATCAAAGGCTATCCCTTCATCCCACATTTCCAGTGCACAGGTCGCTTGGCCTTCTACCACATCGATGTTGTCATAGGGATGGATAAAAGTAGCTCCTGTTTTGGCAACTACCTCATTCAGTGTGCTTTCTCTGGCCTGAAGATTTGGTTCACATTCTATTATTTCTCCCCCATATCCTTTTACAGCTTTCTTTTTTATTTCAGGAGCATTGGAAGGCATGACGATGTAGGATGGGATTCCTGCGACTGTTGCTGCCCTTGCCAAAGCTGCAGCGTGGTTGCCACTCGAATGTGTAGCTACCCCGTTGAGCTTTTCCTCTTCTCCTAATTTGCTTACAGCATTGGCAGCACCGCGGGCTTTGAAAGCCCCGACTTTCTGAAAATTTTCGCACTTGAAAAATATTTCAGCACCTGCTATTTTGTTGATTGCCTCCGAACTCATGAGTGGTGTGCGGTGAATAAAGGATTGGATCCGATGATGGGCTTCTTGTATGTCAGCAAGGCTTGGAAAATGCATATGGATTGGTGTTTTTTTAAATCTTGTGCTAATATATAAAATTGATCCCTACGACTAGATGTCTTTTCTGAGACGAAGATATTTTTCATTTCTTTAATTATCTTGCGCCCCATGCAAAACAACCTCATTTCATTGCTGAAAGATCAAGAGACTTTCCCTGTGATGGGAGAAGCTTTAGATAAGTTCAACACCCTTTCCCTTGATTTTTCCCCATCTAATAGAGCCCTTGATACAGTAGATTTATCGGATACACGTAAGTTTGATGCCTTTGTTTTTGAACAGCTTGCCAAGTCCGACAAGAAGTACGGAATTGGTGGATACTTCGAACACAGGGCAATTTATAGCAGAAGTGCTGTGTTTGCTACAGATAAGGAAGACTTCAGGGATATCCATATGGGTGTGGATATATGGTCAGAATCCTGGACTCCTGTGTTTGCACCGCTTGATGGAGTTGTACACAGCTTTCAGGACAATGCAGGTTTTGGAAACTACGGTCCTACCATTATTCTTGAACATGATTTGGATGGTAAAAAGCTTTTCAGTCTTTATGGACATCTGGCTTTAGAAGACTTGAAAGGTTTGGAAGTTGGCCAAGTGATCCCAAAGGGGCAAAGGTTTTGTCATTTGGGACCTTTTCCAGAGAATGGAGATTGGCCACCGCACCTGCATTTTCAATTGATGTGGGACATGTTAGGAATGGTTGGTGACTTTCCAGGCGTTTGTTCTCACAGAGAGATGCAAAAATTCAGGAAAATTTGTCCTGACCCTAATCTTTTGATCCCATTTCAAGGGTCGTATTCCCCTGCGTGATGAGTCTTATACCTTCCATGGTCAAGTTACGGTCCACTGACTCGAAAGTATCTTTCAGTGTAGTCAAAATTGATGAAAGCCCGCCTGTTGCAATTACATGGCAAGGTTTACCGATTTCTTGTTGCATCGTTTCCAACATGCCCTTGACCAATCCTGTGTAACCATATAGGATACCAGATTGGATGGAGTGAATGGTATCGCGACCTAAAGCTGACTTAGGCAGTTTCAATTCTACTTCAGGCAATTTCGATGTATTTGAAAAAAGAGATTTGATAGCGGTTTTCAGGCCGGGAACAATATTTACACCCAGAACTTTTCCGTCTTGGCCTATGGCAGTAAAAGTAAGCGCAGTTCCGAAATCCACAATAATAGCGGTGTCCTTGAATTTCTCATATGCAGCGGCGACATTACACATCAAATCAGAACCGATTTCATTAGGTCTGGCTGTACTCACCTTTAATTTTTTATAGCTATTGCCATCAATCAAATAGCAGGTATGACCCAAGTACTCCATGCAAAACTGTTGGAGGATAGGATTGACTTCAGGCACTACGGAAGAAATACCCACCTGTGTGATAAGGTCTATTTTGATATTGTTTTCCAAGAAAAAAAGGTGAATCGTTTTTTCGAGCTGGAGCACAGAAAGGTTTCTGCTTGTCTCTACCCTAAATTCATATATCCATTTGTTTTTGGTTTCATCATAAAATCCAAAAACAATATTGGAATTGCCGGCATCTATTGCTAAAAACATAAAATCTGGTGTGAATGAAAGTCTCTCGGTGGACGTAGCCCTTGTCCAAAGATAGAAATTGATTTTGTTTTAGAGGAAAAAGTCAGAATATTCCGTTTTGGGATGTTTTGTCCTTTGAAAAAACAACCATTCAAATCATATCCTTCGGCAAATTTGAAGATTTATCAATAAATTTAAATTATGTATACAATCAGAAAAGGAAAAATTGAAGACCTTCCAAGAGTATTGGAATTGGTAAATGAATTGGCCGTATATGAAAAGGCTCCAAATGAGGTGATCAATACGGTTGAAATGATGGAGAAAGATGGTTTTGGAGAAAACCCTGTCTTTGGCTTTTTTGTAGCGGTAAAGGACAGCTCCAGTGAAATCATTGGAATTTCCATTTATTATTATCGTTACAGCACTTGGAAAGGCAAGCGTCTTTATTTGGAGGATATAGTTGTCACAGAAAGTGAGCGGGGAAATGGTGCTGGGAAGTTGCTTTTTGACCAGACTTTGGACAAAAGCATCGAGGAAGGTTGTTCTGGCATGACTTGGCAAGTATTGGATTGGAATGCCCCCGCTATAAATTTTTACAAAAAATATGGTGCCAGCCTAGAGGAAGAATGGGTCAATTGCAACTTACAAGATTTCCAAATCAAAGAATTACTCAAATAGTCTCAAATGCAATTTTAAACTTATGCCAGTATGCACATTTCATTAGAAGGTCAACGAATTTTGGTAACAGGTGCTTCAAGAGGTATCGGAAAGGCTATTGCCCAACAATTGTCATCATCCGGGGCGGAAGTATTGATCCATTACAACAGCAATGAAGCTTTAGCCAGTACACTTCAAGAAAGTCTTCCCAATCCTTCACATTTATGCCCTTGCGATCTCGAAAATTTGGAGAGTGTCAAAGGTTGGATTCCTTCTTTAGTTGAAAAATTTGGTCCAATAGACGCTATTGTCAATAATGCAGGAATTGCCATTTCTGTAGCAGATGATGCGGACACTGATACTTGGACAGAAGCTTGGCTTAAGACAATGAATGTCAATATCAATGCGATGGGTATTATCTGTAAAGAGTTTGTAGAGCATGCCAAGCAAAACAAGAACGGACGTTTGGTCAATATCTCTTCAAGAGCTGCTTTTAGAGGAGATACCAAAGATTACCTTGCTTATGGAGCTTCCAAGGCAGCGATTGTGTCTCTGACGCGTTCGATTGCGAGGTATTATGGAAAAGAAGGCATCAAAGCTTTTTTGATAGCTCCTGGATTTACAAGGACAGACATGGCCCAAGACTTTATGGACCAATATGGAGAGGAATATGCACTCAATGACATCGCATTGAACCAACTCACCGAACCCAAAGACTTAGCACCTATGGTCACCTTGCTATGTTCAGGATTGGCAGATCATGCTACAGGTTGTACTATCGACATCAATGCAGGTTCATATGTACATTGATGAATTAGAAAAAAGGGTATTTATTTGAAATGAAAAGATCACTTAGGAAGTAAAGGACAATTTGTTTGGGTTAAACTTTTGTCTTTTGCTTCCAGTTATTGTATAAAAAACAATATGCCGGCAAATTCTCCAGATTCTTTTTCTCCTGAGATGGTCCGTATCCTTAAGATCTTTGGGTTTGGTTCCTTGATTTTTGTCTTTGTACTTTCTTTTTTCAATGAGAGGAAGGCTGATAACACTGGAGAAGCGGATAGTGTGATGTATATGGCTGACCCAGAAAGGATTTATTTCAAAAACCTTAGGGCGTCTGTTTATGACAGGGAGGGTAGAGAGGATGCCAAAATGAATATTTATAGACACGGGAAAAGAAAGCAATCTACGTCTGAACCTCATCTCAACTTTATGATTTTGCTCAATAGGGTGAAAAATGAGGCCTATATCTATTTGGAGGCATTTCCGGAAGATTTTCCTATGAAATTAAAATGGAAGAATCTAGATACCGAAGAGGTAGGGGAGCTTGAGTTTTTGGGTGGCGATAAATTTGCCCATTTTGATTTTGCGGATCGTTTTTATCCCTTACTGATCGAAAATACGTATTTTGAGATGTGGTACGAAGAAAACTGGGTGCCTATCCTTGAAGAAGACCGTGAAAGAGAATCAGTAAGGGTGACGTTAGTTGACTTCTACCGCTTGATCAATAACCCAAAATAGACCAAAATGGAACTTCGCAGAATCGATAATCTGTGGAAGTTTTTAGGCATTAAAAACAACTTATCTGTGAATTACAGCCTTCATGATGAGATGAAGTATTCAATAGTGAAAGGTGGCCTAGAGCTTACACATCAGTTTAATCCTAAATTTCTCAGTAAATCAAGCCTTTTGATTCAGGAAAGGAGTTTTCAAGACAATTTGGCGCACCAAAAATTCATGAGTCAAAAGCAAAGATTTGGCATAAAACCGAAGGTCGCTTCTCCGGTTATGAGTTCAGTGTTTTTTCCAAAGGAACTTTTGGATTTGCAGAAAAAGTTTGATTTGGAAGTGCAAAAGGACCGAAAAGGTCACTTTAAAGTCACAATTTCTCCTTTTGTTCCAAAGAGCATATACGACATCCTCAATGTCGTAAATTTGGTAAGCAGGACCTTATGGGTCAAGAATTTTTTTGCTGAGGGGATAAGGAATTGAAAAAAGCCCCTCAGAAATCAATCTGAGGGGCTTTTTGAAATTAAAACAAGAACTTCACTCCTGCCAAGAAGTTGGTTCCTGCCTGTGGGTAGTAGAAATTCTCTGTCACCAACTCTCTTCCTGTGGCTCCTTCAGCGGGTAAAAAGTAGCTGAAGGTATACCCATTGGGTTCATAGAGCTGATTGAAGATATTGTTGACCAACAAAGTGAATTCCATATTTTTCACAAACCTTGGTCTCATGGCATAATTGAAGCGAAGGTCAGATGTCCAAAAAGCATTCAACATCCTATTTTCATTTTGGGTGTTGTCCATGAATTGGCTACCGACATATTTATTCAACAAACTTATTTCGAGATTTTTGATAGGTCTATAATCTAAGATTGCTGCGGCTACGACATTAGGGGAGAAGGCAATGTCTGTGTTTTCATGAACTATGACTTCCTGCACAAAAGGAGAGGCTGAGTAGTCATCTATGTACTCCAAAAACTCTTCGATTTTGTTTCTGCTGAAGGCGACATTTCCACCGATTGTAAACTTGCTGGTCACTTGATAAGCACCTTCCACCTCAATACCGGCTCTGTAGGAATTGTCTACGTTGTCTCTTACATATGCGCCCACATCATTCAATTGACCGGTAAGCACCAATTGGTCTCTGTATTTCATGTAGTACAAGTTTGCACTATAGGTGAATCCAGCGGCCTGTCTTTTATACCCTGCTTCTATATTTTGGAGATTTTCTGACTGCGGGGCTCGATCTACGATTGGGCTATCTGTAAAATCTCTCCTTACAGGTTCGCGGTTAGCTACAGCATAAGATGCATACCATGTTTTGCTAGGGTCAGGCTGATAAGTCAAGCCTACTTTGGGATTGAAGAAATTGAAATTTGCTACACCAGAAATATCCCTAAGGTCATTGTTGATTCCTTCAAAGGTATAATCTATTTTCCTGTACTGAAGATCACCGAATACAAAAAGTCCTTCAGTAGCTTCATAGGTAGCTTTCGCATAAATATTGTAATCATCTTTGACAGCCTTGTTATCATAATATCGGTCTCTGATATTGACATCTCCTGCAAATTGCATCCAAATCAATTCACCGAAATGATCACCATCGTACCTATTGGCACCACCACCAATTACTGCATCAAGTCGCCCATCATCTGAGAGATAGTTGAGGGAAAAAACAGCTCCGTAGAAATCGTTGTCCAACCATCTTCTTCTGATCAAATCCATTCTGGCTATGCTTTCTCCACCAATCACTACAGGTGACAAGGCATAATTGCTCAACCTGTCATTGCGCCTAAACTGCTCATAATAGCCTCTCCCATAAGTGTAATGCAATGCAGCATTGGCTTTCCAGTTGGGGCCTAATATGCCGGTATAGATCAATTGGTTATGCGTCTGCCTGTAGTTGTCTACTTGATTGTCGTATGTGTATGGATTGAAAGTGCGGTTTGTTTCCAAAAGAGCTTCTGGAACACCTTCCCATGCCTGATAAGTCACTTCTGCACCAGAAAAAACATTCAATTTCACCACATGATTTTCCCCATAATAGCCACCTGATAAGAAATATGACCTCAAATCTGAAGAAGCTCGGTCAATATATCCATCAGATGAGATCTGGGAAAGCCTTGCATCAAAGGCCCACTTATCATTGATAAGGCCTGACCCAACTTTGACCATATGTCGTCTGGTATTGAATGAACCAAAGGAGTTGTCAATTTCTCCATAGGCTTCCTCCTGTCGGGTGTCTGTCTGTATGTTGAGGCTTGCCCCAAAAGTCGCAGCACCATTGGTGGAGGTTCCCACGCCTCTTTGAATTTGGATATTATCTACTGAAGAGGCAAAATCAGGCATGTTTACCCAAAATACCCCATGCGATTCAGCATCATTGAGAGGGATACCATTGACGGTGACGTTGATTCTGGTTTGATCAGAACCTCTAATTCTCAGTCCTGTGTAACCTACTCCTGCCCCGGCATCAGAGAAGCTGACTACAGAGGGTGTGAAATTCAGCAATATTGGTAAGTCCTGCCCAAGGTTGAGTTTGGAAATATCTGACTTGTCGATATTGGTAAAGGTGGTAGGAGTCTTGTCAGTGGCCCTTGTGGCATAGACAATAAATTCCTCTGTCAGGAGACTGCTGGATTCAAGGTTTATTTCCAGCTGTTCAGAGGTAGGGACGGATATTTCCCGTGTCATTGGTTCAAATCCCAGGTAACTCACTCTTAGTGTGTAATTACCTGCAGGAATGTTTCTGATTTGGAATTTGCCATCAAGGTCTGTGGTAGAACCTCTACCTGTTCCACTGAGGATGACATTAGCACCTACTAATTGTTCACCCGTATTGCTTTTGACTACACCTCCAATGTTGGATTGCGCCATAGCAGTTAAGGCAAACAGCCATAAGGCCAGAGAGCATAAAGATTTTTTCATGTTGATTGATACTTTTCCGTTGCCGGATTTTTGGTTAAACATCAGAAAATCAAGGGGGATTTTCTTCAAATTGTTTACCCGTTACCAAAGTGGAAAGAAAAACTGTTTTGCATGCGATTGATCAGGTACATAGTACCCGATGACCTAGGTCTTTTCCTTTCTTTTTTGGTTCCTCATTTCCCTTCGCCGGCACTACCCGGATCAGGTATTGTGGGTATGATCTCAGCCCGTTGTATTGGGGCACCCCTAATGATCTTGAGCACAAAGGTAGTTTGAAAACCTTATGAAGCAAAAAAATGAGGTTTTATAAATACTTCATGACACTATTGACAAAATCTGTCATTCATTATAACCTGTGAGTTCCAGTTGTATTTGATATTTGTAGATACTGGATATAAGTGGATATTAATTCAGAAATCAACGAATAATTAATGATTTTAAGTTTTTCTGTCGGCATTGTGAATATCGAAAGGAATTCATTTGAATTAGGTTAAAAAAATATAAACCGGAGATTTATGTCTCCGGTTTATAACAATATGGTTATCTGCCTCTTAATCAGCAGGATCAAAATAACAAGTTAGATATCGATCACAAGTATCAATCAATATCCAACTGACCAAATATTTAGGTTTTTTGCTTAGGAGAAGATTAGCTGATAATCATAAATAGGTTAAAATCAATTTTCTCCTAAGTACTTCAAGTGCTTGACGTGAGAGGCGAATGCAAGGCGCATTTTAGGATGCTCTATGTATTTTATTTTGTATTCCTCACAAGTTTCCCTGATGATCTTGCTGATGGCAGGATAGTGGATATGGGAAATATTTGGGAAAAGATGGTGTTCGATTTGGAAATTCAAACCACCGATCATCCAAGAAAGCACTTTATTGTTGGTGGCAAAATTGGCTGTGGTCTTGAGTTGATGAACTGCCCAATCATTTTCAAGTTTGTTGGTAACTTGATCAGGCATAGGGAATTCAGTTTCTTCCAAAGAGTGTGCAAGCTGAAAGACTACACTTAAGCATATTCCTGTCGCTATACCATAGGTAAGGAAACCTATCAACCAAGGCAAAAATCCAACAGTGTAAAATGGCAAGGCCACAAATAAAGCCAGGTGGATTGCTTTGAAGCCCCAAAAAACCAAATGCTCTTTGACGTCCATTTTTGCAATAGGTGTCTGACCTACTTTTTTGGTGATGTATTTTTTGTAATCAGTAACAAACACCCAATAAATGTAAAGTATAGAGTACACCAAAAGGAAATACTTGTGCTGATACTTATGGATAGCGTATTTTTTCTGATTAGGGCATAACCTCAAAAGAGGGCGGGCATTCATATCATCATCTACTTCATCCACATTGGTGAAAGAGTGATGGACCACATTGTGCTTTGTTTTCCACATAAATACATTAGCACCTAAAAAGTTGATGGTAACACCTGCGAGTTCATTTACCCAGGATTTTTGTGAAAAGCTACCATGTGCACCATCATGCATTACATTGAAACCGATTCCGGCAGCCAGTGCTCCTAACAAGATTGCTTCAAGCAAGGCTATGGCCCAGAAAGGCGTGAAGAAAACCAAATGTATAAATATAGCTACATACAATGTAACCATTAAAACAGCTTTGAAATACAGTTTGAAATTTCCCGTAGGACTGATGTTTTTTTCTGTGAAGTAATTTTTGACCCTCCCTTTTAAATCTGAATGAAAGGAGGACGCGGCATTGAATCTAGGGGGACGCATCTTATTGTAATTGAATTAGTTATTAATTATACTCGAATGAAAAATAAGCCGGGTGATTATCCTACATTCCTTCCAAAGATACCTAAATTTTTGTCAGTAATTAAATATTCAACTCTTTCCTTTTGACTATTTATTGCAGAAGCTTATTAATAGTTCGGATGGATTCTTTCATTCTGTTTTCAAAATCACCGGAAATCACCGCATAATTAACTTTGCTTTGTTTGAGTAGCCTTTCGTACCATTCAAAAAAATACTTTCTCATAACAGGATCCGGATGTTCTCTTTGTGGGTCTTCTTGCCATGGGATATCAATATCTGTCAAGAGATATAAATCATATTTTCTTGACTCTATTTGACTTTTTACCCAAGGAGAGACTTTGCCATATTTGTGCTCACTCCACACCTGTATCACTCGGAGGTCGGTGTCACATATCAGAAGTTTAGCTGCATTCTGAATGGCTTCATCTTCAAGCCCAACCTGTCCTCTGCCAATTGCTTCGAGATCCTCGTACTGGTAAGGTTGATCAAGGTTGTTTAGATATTGCCGGGCATATTCTTGTACCCATTTACATTTGTAATGATCTGCGAGGGATTTGGCAAGGGTGCTCTTTCCCGTGGATTCAGGACCGATAACCACAATTTTTTTAAGCATATTCTGCTTTTTTATTCTTCGCGGATTTGATCCACTCGATCAATCCAATGGTAGCCAATACAGTAAAAAAAAGAAATTGGAAAGATGTCAACATCAATCCTTTGTAATAGTATAATGGAACTGATACGATATCTGTAATGATCCATGCAATCCAGTTTTCTACCTTCTTTTTAGCCATCAGAAACATACCGACGAAAGCAGATGCAGTTGTGAAAGAATCCCAATAAGGCACATCGCTATCCGTGAAATTGGACAAAACAAAATACAAAGCTGCATAAGAACCCAAAAGCAGGGCAACAGACTGAATAATTCCTTTTTTGCTCAGCCATGTGACAGGAAGCTCCTCTTTTTCACCTGGGGGACGGCTCCATAGATACCACCCATATACAGACATGCCAAAGTAATAAGCATTGATGCCCATATCTGCATACAGTTTGTATTGGAGGCAGATGTACACATAAATAATAGTGCTTACCATTCCGGTGGGAAATACCAGGATGTTTTTTTTGATAGAATATATCACACTTGCTATACCAAAAAAGACAGCAACAGCTTCTAACCAAGTCATTTCGGCAAAGCCTTCTTTGATGCCGATCCAAATCCAAGAAAAATCCATAAGCGAAGAAAGCTAGAAAATATCAAAATGGAAAACATGAGCGGGGATTCTAAGCAAAAGCCCCGCTCTTTTGTATCAGTAGATGATTTAAGTTTACTGATTGTCTTCGGTTGATGGATTGATTCGTTTTGGGTACTTTTTGATTTCAAGCAAATTTTCTTCAATCAAAAATTCCTGAGCAGCTATTTGGATTCTCTCTTCATCAATTGATTCAATATGATCCTGAGCATTTAAAACGATCTCCCAATCTAATCCATGTTCTCTGATGGCATTCATTTGAGCTACCCAATAGTTGTTTCTTTTCAGGTTCTCTTCCAATGCAATCTTTCTTTTTTCCTTTACCTTTTGTAGATCAGCTTCTTCAGGGCCGTTTTCTTGGATCTTTTTGATTTCTTTCCATACTGCTTCAATTAATTCATCAACCCTGTCAGGGCTACATGGGAAGCTGACAGAAAAGGTAAATTGATCTACAGGCTTATTGACCAAACTGCCTCTGGCACCTACACCATATACGCCACCTATTTCTTCTCTTAGACTTTCTATCAATTTGATAGTGAGTATTTCGCCAAGGTATGTGATGTCTCTTGCCCTATCTCTGCTGTATTCTGATTCCCCAGAAAAGAAGAGTATGACTTGGCTCTTTTCATCTGTCCCCACTTCTATGGTTTTGGTAGTTCCTCTTGGCGGACGGATACCAAGGTCCTTAAAATTTCTCGATTGAGTAGGATCAGATGGCAAAGTGGCAATATACGTTTCCAAAAGAGGTATGAAGGTTTCTAAATCGATATTCCCTGAAAAGTAAAATTCAAAATCAGCTGCATTTGAGAAGCTTTCTCGGAATATTTCCAAGCCCCGATCCACGGAAACCTGATCCAGTTCCTCGGGTTCGAAAACCCCCATTCCTCTTTTGTTTCCATCGGCAATGATTTTATTCAGTTGCTTTGAAAATTGGTAATCAGGATTGGCTTGAGCGCTGGCAAGTTGGGTTTTTTGGTTATTGATATAGATGTCGAATAGCTCCTTATCTTCTCTTGGTTGCGAAAAATAAAGGTGTATCAATTGTAGGGCTGTTTCTGATTGATTAGGAGAAAAAGATCCTGAAATATTTTGGTCATAAGTACCAATATTGGGGGTGACAGAAACGGTTTTTCCAGCCAGCATTTTTCTTAGGTCGCTGGGAGAAAAATCTCCAACACCCATAACATTGACCATCACACCTGCATAACTGGCTGAGTAATGATCCTCATCAGGATAAACAGATACCCCACCTTTGCCCGTGATGGTAAACACAATTTCGTCATTTTTAAAATCAGTGGGTTTGACAAACACTTTGGCTCCATTTGGAAGCACATACTCAAAAATCCCAACAGATTCCACTTCCGATATTTCTGTAATGGGGTTAGGTAATGGAGGGTTGCTGATCAGTTTCTCCCCAAGTTCTTTTTCTTCATAAGGGGCAAGGTCAAGTGCAGAAGCCTTTTCAAACAAATTCAAAATATCACCATCTGTCGGCAGCATTTCCTTTTCGCTGTCAGGTGCGGTGATGATGATCACCCTGTTTTCCTCTGTAATCAATTCATCAGCCAAGGCATTGATATCATTCAGGCTGATTTCCTGAAATATTTCCTGATAAAATGCATATTTCCATTTTTCGCCTTCTGCAAAATTTCCTTTTAAAAAATGGTTGATATACCTGCCTACCACTGCCCTAGATTCAGTTTTGTCCATCTCCTTGAAAGACCGTTCGGCACTGTTGAGCAGGGCTCTTTTGACCCTGTCTAGCTCAGGCTGGGTAAAACCATGAGAGGCTACACGCTTGTTTTCCACAATCAAGGAAAGTATTCCGTCTTCAACTTTGCCAGGAGAGACTACTCCTGATGCTGTGAAATAATCCATGCTCCTTACAAAGTTGCCATACCCCGTGCCTGCAAAGATGAATGGGGCATCAGGTTTTTGGCGGATTTCATCCAACCTTTGGGTAAGCATACCTGCATACATGGTTCTGATCAAGTAAGCCTTATAGTCTTTCTTGGTTTGGAATCTGAGTGGTGGGTGTTTGTAAAAAATCTGTATCTGAATGCCTGGAGCTTCCTCATCAGTAACGATACTTACCAAGGTTTCTTGGTGTTCCGGCACTTCGAATTTTTTTCTTTCGGGGTAGACTATGGGATTCTCCAAATCTCCAAAAAAATCATAAATGAGTTTTTCCAGTTCATCAGGATCCGCATCTCCTACTGCGATGACAGCCATATTATTGGGTCTATACCATTCACGGTAAAATTTTCTCAGGGTCTCGTACTCGAAGTTTTGGACGACTTCCATATCACCAATGGGGAGTCTTTCGGCATATTGACTTTGGTAAAGGAGTTTGGGCAGGTATTGATCACGGAGCCTTTGACTGTAGCCTTGCCCGGTGCGCCATTCTTCCACGATGATACTTCTTTCTGCGTCTATGTCATCTTCTTTGAAAGATATGCCTCCCGCCCAATCACGTAACACCCTAAAGCCACTTTTCAATTTTTCCGGATCATCAGATGGAATCGGAAGGATATATACTGTTTCATCAAACCCCGTATAGGCATTCAGGTCAGCACCAAATGAGACACCAATGGATTGCAGGTAGGAGATGAGCTCATTTTTCTCGAAGTTTTCTGTCCCATTAAAGGCCATATGCTCTGTAAAATGAGCAAGTCCACGCTGATTTTCATCTTCCAAAACTGACCCAGCATTGACAGCGAGTCGTAGTTCGACTTTGTTTTCAGGTTTTGGGTTTTGCTGTATATAATAGACCAAGCCATTTTCTAAAGTCCCTTTTTTGACTCTGGGATCAAGGGGAACTTTTTGGGAGAGGTCAGTTTGGCCAAAGGTACAGTAGGGAAATAGAAATAGAAGAAGGAAAAAGAAAGGGTTTAAATTTTTTGGCATCATATTCAAAATTTGGGAGGAACGTGGGAGGCTTTATGAGGAGGTTGATTGATTTCTAAATTTAAACCGTCCAATTCGACTTTAGGTTCTGTGTAACATTTCATCAATCCAATTTAATGGATTGTTGGTAATGTATAAATATCAAGAGAGCTACAATTCCCCCAATTTTTGCCCTTTATTTGATTTGGCCTTCATGCTTTTAGGGCTTCCGATGACTTGTGAATTGTATATGCCGGCATGCCCGCTGAAAATATATGCTACCACACAGGCAACACCTATAAAAATTCCCGACTCTGCTCCGAAAAGTTCTATTCCCATCAACGTGCATGCCAAAGGGGTGTTGGTTGCTCCTGAAAAAACGCCTACGAAACCCATTCCTGCCAAAAGTGCAACTGGTAGTGGAATCACGCCGGAAAGTGCATTGCCCAAGGTGGCGCCTGTATAAAAGAGAGGCGTCACTTCTCCACCCTTAAACCCAGCACCTAATGTCAAGGAGGTCATACCTATTTTTACCAATGAATCGTACCAGGGGAGATTCTCCGAAAATGCATCCACAATTGTAGGAATGCCAAGTCCAATGTATTTGGTGGTGCCCATGGCCAATACCAATAATGCCACAATTGCTCCACCAATCACAGGCCTCAAGGGTGGATATGAGATGTAATTTTTAAAGAGCTTTGACCATACGTGTGTGGCTTTTGCAAATAAACGTCCTGCCAATCCAAAACAAATGCCCGCTGGAATGATCCACAACAAAGTAGTGATGTCAACATTCGGGACAAAAGGAATCGCATATTGTGTATGGTGGACGGACCAGAATTCTGCACAGGCATAATCGGCTACATAAGCTCCAAGAAATGCCGGTAAAATAGACTCATACCTGATTCTGCCAACTACCAACCATTCTAAAGCAAAAACCGCCCCTGCCAAAGGTGTCCCAAATACGGAAGAAAATCCGGCCGCTACACCTATGGTGATCAGTATCTTCCTGTCTTCTTTGGTGAATTTAAGCCATTTACTGAACTGGTCAGCTATTGCACCACCCATCTGCACGGCAGTACCCTCTCGACCTGCTGACCCACCAAACAAATGTGTAGCCAAAGTGCCAAATAGGACCAAGGGCGCCATCCTTAGTGGAATGGTTTTTTGGGGATTATAGAACTCTTCCAAAAGTTGGTTGTTGCCTTTTACCACAGACTCTCCAAACTTGTGATAAGTCCATCCAATGACCAATCCTCCGAGGGGTAATAGTGCTATTATCCACAAATTTGCTTCTCTGTAGTTGGTCATCCAGTCGAGTGATACTAAGAAAAAAGCGGATGCAGAACCTGCCAAGAATCCTACGATTCCTGCAATGAGAAGCCATTTGGCCGTGAATATGATACTTGGAAAGAATTCTTTTTGGAAAAATTTTTTCGCTTTCAGTTCATCAGAAATCCTCTTCAACATAAAGGCTCAATTTTTTTTATGGCATGCATGCCACGGTTGTAAAATGTGTTGAAGTAGGAGTCATCAGCATTCAAAAAGAAGCGGTTGTAGGTGGAACCCCATCACCTTTATACTGACAAAAATAGCCTTTCTTCGCAAAAACCATAAATTATTGTCAGAATATTATTCTTTCCCAAACAAAGCCATAACTTAAGGATTGTAATGTTATGGAGAAAAGTATGAAGCATATATTGATTACAGGCGGTTCGGGACTGATCGGGAAAAAGATCACCCATCTTTTGGAAAGGAAAGGTTATGAAGTGGCTTGGTTGAGCCGAAATGCAGATAATAAAGGTCAGAAATCCTTTGAATGGGACATTCAGAATCAAGAAATGGATGAGGAAGCCATCAATTGGGCGGATGGAATAATCCATCTTGCGGGAGCGGGTGTGGCAGATAAAAGGTGGACTGCAGAACGAAAAAAAGCGATACTTCAAAGTCGGACAATGTCCACTTCTTTGTTGAGAAAATATATAGAAAAATCCTCTCAAAAACCTTCAGTTTTCGTGTCTGCATCAGCGGTGGGCTACTATGGGTTCAATACAGAAAATGAGATGGTTGATGAAAATGCCAAGCCTGGAGATGATTTTCTGGCTCAAGTTGTCACAGCTTGGGAAGATGAGGTGAGCAAAATCGAAAACCTTGGATTACGCACTGTGATGTTGCGTATCGGTATCGTACTAGCAAAAGAAGGTGGTGCACTCGTGGAAATGTTGAAGCCCCCTGTTGCAGCACCTCTGGGTTCAGGAAAACAATGGATGAGCTGGATTCAGGTTGACGATTTGGCTAGAATGTTTTTTTATGCCATCGAAAATGAGCAAGTAAAAGGTATTTACAATGCAGTAGGGCCTAACCCAGCGACGAATGCCGAGCTCACAGAAAAAGCAGCAAAAAAGAAAGGGAAGCTCTTTGTAAACATAGGGGTTCCCGGTTTTGGCCTAAAAATCATTTTAGGTGAAATGGCACAAATGGTACTGGGAGGCAATAAAGCTTCATCTAAGAAGATTCAAGAAGCAGGGTTTGAATTCAGGTACCCACGCTTGGAAGAGGCTTTGGAGAAGATTTTTGTGTAAGGATTGTCAAGACCTTATCGAGCCGACCGCTTGCCTACCAAAAACCACAATAGTGTGCCTAGGAGTGGAAGAAAAATGACTACCAGTATCCATACAATTTTATCATTTCCTGGACCAAAACCACTGGTCAGTACGTCATAAATGGTGTAAGCGTAAATCAAAAAGCCTATAATTCCGAGTCCGAACATATGTTAAGCGTTATGGTGTCTTTGAAATCTTGTGTATTTTCTTTTGTTGAATTCAGCATGGAAATATAGGAAGGGACCTATAGGATGTAAAAACAAGATCAAACCAAGCCAGATTATTTTGTTGGTTTTTGACAGTCTGTTGTTTTTTGACCAATCCCACATAGCCCAAAGACTCAATGAGCCATAAAGTACAGCTAAAATAAAAGTAATCCCCATTGTTGTATCTGTGCTAGTCATGTACGCAATTAACACTTATTTTAGCAAAGTATCCAAGTTAACGGTTCCATAAAGTGTTTAAAAATCAATTACAAAAACGATTATGATAAAAAGAATATTGATACTGGTTTTGATCACATTGACTTTTCAATGGCATCTGTCAGCTCAAAATGACCTCAACTATTACCTACCTGAAGGCTATACTTACAATCCTGATATTCCTACGCCAAAGGAAGTGCTGGGATTTGAAGTTGGTGATTGGCACGCTTCCCATGACCAAGTAGTCAATTACATGAAAGCGGTAGCCGAGGCATCCGAAAGGGTAAGCTTTGAAATCATTGGGAGGACTTATGAACTAAGGCCTCAGACAATTTTGACCATCACTTCACCATCCAATCATGGTAGGCTGGATGAGATCAAATCAGAAAGGCAAAAACTAAGAGATCCAAGCCAAAACCTTGATTTGGATAATTTACCCTTGGTCATGTGGGCAGGATATTCTGTTCACGGAAATGAACCCAGTGCCGTAAATGCAGCACTTTTGGCAGCTTATTATTTTGCTGCAGCCAATGAAATAGCAGCTGATTTGGATGATATCGTGATCCTACTTGATCCCGCCATGAATCCGGATGGTGTCAATAGGTTTGCCTCTTGGGTCAATACCCACAAAAGTTACACATTGAATGCAGACCCCAACAGCCGAGAGTTCAATGAAGCTTGGCCAAGAGGAAGAACCAACCATTATTGGTTTGACTTAAACAGAGATTGGTTGCCAGTACAGCATCCCGAGTCCAGAAACCGTGTTTCTAAGTTTCAGGAATGGCTCCCCAACATTCAATTGGATCATCATGAAATGGGCACTAACTCCACTTTCTTTTTCCAGCCTGGGATTCCGGCCCGCAATCACCCTTTGACCCCTAAAAAGAACTTTACACTTACTGAGAAAATCGGTCAATACCATGCAAGATTCTTGGATAAAATAGGTTCTCTTTACTATACCCAAGAAAGCTTTGATGACTTTTACTATGGGAAAGGTTCTACTTATCCTGATGTGCAGGGATCTATTGGGATTTTGTTTGAACAAGCATCCTCAAGGGGTCACGTTCAGGAAAGTGTCTATGGCCCTTTGACCTTCGCATTTACCATCCGCAATCAATTCACCACGACTTTGTCTTCTTTTGAAGCGGCCAAAGAAATGCGGACCGAGTTGAATACCTACATGAAGGAGTTTTATACCCAGGTCAAATCTGAGTACGATGAAGATTCCAACAGGGCTTTTATTTTTGGTGCCCCCGAAGATGGAGGAAGAACATTTCATTTGGCTGATATGATCTTGCAGCATGATGTAGATGTATTTAGTTTACAGGAAGATATCACTGTCAATGGCGTTGAGTTCAAAAAAGAAAAAGCATATATCGTCCCGCTCAATCAACCCCAATACAGGTTAATCAAGTCGATTTTTGAGACAAGGACTACCTTCGAAGACAGTCTCTTTTATGATGTGTCAGCTTGGACTATGCCTATGGCATTCAACTTAGACTACATGGCTTTGAGTAGCAGAATCTACAACCTGGCCAATGTGGAAAAAGTGCCTAAAGAACTTTCCTTGAAAGAAGGACAGGTGATTGGAGAATCGGGAGCATACAGTTACATCTTCGGCTGGGGTGAATATTATGCGCCAAAGGCCCTTTTTGCACTCATGGATAAAGGTTACCTGACCAGAGTTGCTCATGAAGAAATCACAATTCCAGAGGGTGTCAAAATGCCAAGGGGAAGCATACTCATCAGCAAAGGTCAGGCAAAAGCTACCGACGAGGAGTTTTATGCAGACCTGCAAAAAGCAGCAAAATCAAGTGGTGTTGACATTTATGCTGTGAGCACAGGATATACCAAAGGAGTGAATATTGGTTCTCCAACCATTGATGTGTTGGAAAAACCTGAAATTGCCATTTTTGTGGAGGGTGGTGTAAGTAGTTCCGAGGCCGGTGAAACCTGGCATTTGCTTGATCAAAGGTTTGAGATTCCAGCTACTTTATTGCCTGTGGATAGGATAACTTCTGTCGATTTGAGCAGGTACAATGTCATTGTCATGTCCAATGGTAATTACAGTTCATTGGGAAAATCAGCCGCGGAAAAACTCAAGGAATGGGTAAGTGATGGAGGCACCTTGGTAGCAAGAGGGTATGCGCTACAGTGGTTGGATGGTAATGGTATTGGCCCATTCAAATTTAAAACACCAAAAAGGGAGGATGAAGAAGTACAGAGGAGCTATGCAGACTACAGTCGTGAGACAGGTGCTAAGGTGACAGGAGGAGCAATTTTCAATGTGAAACTTGATACTACCCATCCTTTGGGTTATGGGTATTCCAGAACTGAGATGTACACCTTCCGAAACAGCAACCTGTTTATGGAGCCTTCAAAAAATGCTTATGCCAATCCATTGATTTATACTTCATCACCATTGGCCAGTGGCTATGTGCATCCATCCAATCTGGAAGAAATGAAAGATACAGGAGCAATAAGAGTGTCAGCACAAGGTAGAGGCAAGGTGATTGGTTTTGTTGATAACCCTAACTTCAGGGCATTCTGGTTTGGGACCAATAAGCTTTTTTTGAATGCGGTTTTCTTTGGTCAGACTATTAGTACTGGGACGGCTAGATAAGAAAGGAAGAATTATAAAAGCCCTGTAATGTCAAAATGTTGTAGTGCTTTTTTTATGTATGTTTATTTACCACAAAGGTACACAGAGTTCACTGAGAAATCACAAACAGAGTATTCCTTTATAATAAAAACACGGCGTTTTCTTTGTGTTCTTCGTGCCTCTGTGGTTATTTTTTTTCACCACAAAGCCCTTGAGTTTCCTTCGTGCATTCGGGTCTTATTGGCAAAAAAAGTTTTAAAAAAATGGCCTGCGAGAGCACAGGCCATATAGGTTTAAAAGGTAAAGTCAGGCAGGGGAATTATTTTGCCACCCTGCATGGCGGATTCGTGGGC
Source organism: Mongoliibacter ruber (assembly GCF_003003005.1). Taxonomy (GTDB): domain Bacteria; phylum Bacteroidota; class Bacteroidia; order Cytophagales; family Cyclobacteriaceae; genus Mongoliibacter; species Mongoliibacter ruber. The sequence goes on along the minus strand of NZ_PVTR01000003.1, from coordinate 405,619 downwards.
TAGAATTCCTACACATGTGATGTTGGCTGATTCTTTGGCATTCGGATATGGATCCCTTCCTTCTACCAGTGCAGTGACAAACTCATGCACTAAATGAGGATGGGAACCTCCATGACCTGCTCCCTGAATGAATGATAAGTGCTGATTGTCGTCAGAATCATATACTCCTTGGGTAGTGAATGAAGCAATTTCTTCTGGCAATAGATGGGCATAGTCTGGCACTTTCACCCTTTCTGGAGATTCTCCGGTATGGATAACTGGCTCTTCGTGCTCGATCAAGGTCCATTCAAAAGATTTTTTGGAACCGTAGACATCAAAACTTTCCCTGTATTGCCTTGCTGTATTGAATAGAGATCTTGTGACCTCTGCAGACAGGTCAGAATCCTTCAACTTGATATGACAAGTTTCAATTGCAAAAGGAGATCCGTACTTTTCGATCAGGTTTTCATCTATTCTGCCTGATCCAAAGCAAGACACATATTCCGCTTTAGCTTTTGGCAATGCCAATACAGGGCCTACACAATGAGTTGCATAATGCATGGGAGGCAAGCCTTCCCAGTATCCCGGCCAACCGGCCATTTCCTGTTGATGACTGCCTCTGAGAAACTGAAGTTTTCCCAATTCGCCTTTCTCATACATTTCTTTGACAAAAAGATATTCCCTGCTGTACACCACAGTTTCCATCATCATGTAGGTGAGTCCGGTTTCTTCGCATGCTTCTACTATTTGCCTGCATTCCTCTACTGTAGTAGCCATGGGAACTGTACACGCTACATGTTTTCCTGCCCGTAGTGCTTTAAGGGACTGTTCGGCATGTGCTTGAATGGGAGTATTGATGTGCACTGCATCAATGTTTGGATCTTTGAGAAGCTCATCATAATCCGTATACCTTTTTTCAATGCCAAAAGCATCTCCGATTTCGTTCAGGCGCTCTTCGTTTCGCTGGCAGATGGCATACATATTTGCATTTGGGTGCTTGAGGTAAATGGGGATAAATTCAGCCCCAAAGCCCAGGCCAATGATGGCTATATTGATTTTTTTCTGGCTCATTTTTAAAATTGGTTAGTTTAAGGTTCAATTATTTGCTTGCCCAGTCCTTCAGGAATTTAATTCCCTCAGTGGCAAAATAGTCTTGGTCTTTGGCCAAGGGTTTCCAGATGCACACAGCATCTGCGAGCTCCTGTACATGTGGTGTAAAACTTTCAATAGAAACTACCCCTTGGTAATTGACAGCATCCAATCCTTTTCGGAAGGAATCCCAATCGGTCATCCCTGTGCCTGGTATGCCACGGTGGTTTTCAGAAACCTGCACATGAATGAGTTTATCCCCCACAGACCGGATAGCTTGTTCCAGGTTTTTTTCTTCTATACTCAAGTGAAATCCGTCCATCAAAACATTCGCTGCGGGATGGTTGATGGCTGCAATCAATTGCATCAGTTCTTCTGTAGTATTGATCAGATCAGTTTCAAATCGGTTGAGGGATTCCAATGCGATTTTTTGGCCAACTGTTTCTGCCATTTTACAAACCTTGTGGAGGTTATTGACGGCCCTTTCCCATTCTTTTTTCTTTTGATCCTCTGATACCTTCCTGGCTTTTCCCACTGCGGAATACATGGGCCCTGCCACGAATTTTGCTCCCAAAGCATTGCTGATGTCAAAACAGGCCCGCAAGTATTCAAAGCATGTCTCATGGTATGCAGGATCATCATGGGTCAAATCCCGTGTCGGACCAAAAGCGCCGCAAATTACAGGTTGTAGCCCGTTTGCTTCCAAGGCCTTACTGACCGTTTTCACATCAATCAAAGCTGGATCTTCCACGGGAATTTCCACCACGTCAAATCCCATAGACTTGATTTTGGGAAAAAGAGCTAAGGTTTCATGGTGAAAAGGAGAGGTCCATAACCAGGTACTTACTCCGAAACTTATATTTAAAGACATATTTTTCTGTTTTATTCTACAATCATTTTTCCATTCATGATTCGCCAATGACCAGGAACGGTACATACAAAGGGATACTCTCCTGCTTGTGCTGGCGCAATGAACATGAGGGATTCCAGGTTATCTGGATCTACAAGTTTGGAAGCTACTATGATTTCAGGAGTTTCAGGAATATACTGTTTTTCCATTCCTTTCGGGTCTCTGGCCATCTCATCGGCTGCTTTTCCGAGTTTTTCCAAAGAGCCTATTTTGCCAATAATGAGGTTGTGCTGCATAAAGTCTTTGTTCTCAAAGTCAATAATTACAGCTTGTCCTGCTTTTACTTTGAAGCTGGTGATGTCATATTTCATTTCATGTGGAATTACCCCTACTTTGACGATCAAAGCATTTTCCCTGGTGATTTGAGGGGAGTCGCTGGTGTCATCATCAGAAATGACCTGATCGATTCCCAATTCAGGATTCCTAAAACTGATGTAACTGTCTCTTCCCATTCTACCTCTCAGCCACGAAGCTCCTTCGTAATCGCCAACTTGGTTTTGACCGCCATAATCATTTCCAACCCGTACATTGGCAGGGATAATGTCTTCTGAAAACAAGCCAGGTGTTTGTACACTTCCAACTTTATTGCCGGAGATATACATTTCCATCAGGCCATCTTCGAGAAGTGTGGCATTTACTTCAAATAGACTGCTTGGGATCCCTTTTGCAGTAGAGACCTTGTAAGTCTTCCCATCTTGCTTGACCACCCAATTCAAAATATCTTCTTTGGCATAAAGTACATAACCGTTTTCTTTATCCCCTTGGGCAACGATAACTCCCTCTATGCCCTCAGGACCCTTTGCCAACTCGGTGCGGATTCGAATTTCTTTGCCCTTAATACTTGGAGGAAATGCAATCGGTGCCCTTCTATCCAAATTGTACTCCTCTTCTACCAGGCTTTTTGCAATCCTGTCTGTCAGGGTAAGGCTTGAATCCGGCTTGTTCCTTGGCATCAATTCTGACAATCTTTGATCAAAATAATCCGGGGAATTGAGTACCCCTGCAAAAATCACTTGAGCTACATATGGATCTTTTGCATTTGACTCATCCAAACTGCTTTTGTATAACATTTCGGAAAGTTCTTTGACGTCTGTAATCATTGCCAGTTTTTGGAATGCTGATTTACGAACATTCATGTCACTGTCTTCGTGAGATTTTGCTGCCAAAATCAACTTATAGGTTTCTTCAGTATTTGGAAGCACTTCTATGGCGTTTTTCCTGACACCGGGAGAAGGGTGATTCAAAGCTTTGCCCACTACTTGTAGACTGTTTTTATCACCTCCAGCTAATTGTCCGAGGCCATGTAATGCCCAAAGTGCATGGATGGCAGGGGTGTTGAGACCAAGTTCATCGGTCTTTCTGTCTTGGATAAGTTTGTTCAGGTCTTTGATAATCGAAGTGTTTTGGTTCTCTACGATCAGTCTTTGTGCAGTCATTCTCCAAAACATGTTGTCACTTTTCAATCCTTCAATCAGATCTTTATTTTTTTGAGGATCTAGTGACATGGTTTTGTAATCCTCATTTCCTGTATACACCAAGCGGTAAATTCTCCCATGCTTGGCATCCCTAAGTGGGTTGATATATGCGTTTCCAGGACCATTTTCAAAACCTTTTGGTGTAGGGTTGTGCTGAATGATAAAGTTGTACCAGTCAGCCACCCAAAGTGCCCCATCTGGACCTACTTCGGCATGTACTGGAGAAAACCACTCGTCGGAACTCGCCAAGATATTGAACCCGTTTTTCTCTTTAAACCCGGAACCATCTTTTTCAATGATTGCGTTGTGCAAAACCCTTCCGGTGGGTTCAGCCACGAAAGCGATTCTATTCCAGTAGTTTTTCGGGAAGTTTCTTGCTGTATAAAAATTGTGTCCTGCAGCTGCTGTATAGCCACCATGATAATCCACTTGCCTCAAAGCAGGTGTCAGGTGTGGCATATCGTAATGACTATCGATACCAAAAACGGTATTGTTCATGCCTCCACTGATGGGTCTACGCACATAATCATTGCTCATGGCCAAATAGGCGCTGTGCTGGCCGTTTGCTGTAGAAATAAAGACATTGAAATCTTCAGAAAAACCTAGACCCCAGGTATTATTGCTTGTCGAACCTAAGAATTCTAGGTTGGTACCATTCGGGTCAAATCGGTAAATGCCTTGGGAAAAGTTGAATTCTTTCCCATCAACAGTGCCTTTGAAACCTGAATAACCCAACACTCCCCAGATTTTGTTGTCAAAGCCATATTTCAAGTTAGATGGTCCCGCATGGGTATCACTTTTACCCCAACCTGTGATGATTGTTTCCCGTAGGTCTGCTTTGCCATCACCATTGGTATCTTTGAGAAAAATAAAGTCGGGAGCCATAGAAATCATGATTCCGCCATTTACAGCCACCAAACTGGTTGGGATATTTAGTCCTTCTGCGAATATGGTGATTTTGTCAGCTTTTCCATCACCATTGGTATCTTCCAAAATTTTAATTCTGTCATTGCCACCTTCTGTTCTGACTTCATTGGGGTAATCTTCTGTTTCTACCACATAAAGTCTGCCTTTTTCATCCCAGCACATGGCCATTGGGTTGACAATATCAGGTTCTGATGCAAAGAGCTGCAATTCAAAACCGACAGGCACTTGCACCAATTTCATGGATTCCTCTGGGGAGAGAGGCAATTGGAATCTCGGAGCAGGATCCCTTCCCTCGTAATTGGGTATTTCTGCGTCTCTGAATTCTGGTTGAGGGATAGCAAAAGAAGCCACAAGATCTGCAGCCTTGTCCCCTATTGCCCATAGAATTCCATTGGTCATTAGCGTATGAAATTCAGGTTTGGACCATGTCCTTTCATCGTGTCCATAGGCGGTATAAAATACCCGACCTTCACCTTGGTCTCTGATCCAGGTCCAGGGTTCTCTGTGTCCATCTTCCTCCCTTTCCATCAATACAGTCATGTCAGGGTTGATTTGAGAATGAAGATAAGTTTCATCCCAAGTCTCAAATACATCCACTCCGCTCATGATGGGGTGTTCCGGAGCAATGATATCCACTGTAAAATCACCGGTACCATGGGACTTGAACTGCCCACCAACTGCTTTTACAAACCAATCAGAATTTCTAAAACAAAAAGAGGCAGAGTGAATTGGAATAAAACCCTTTCCACTTTCCACAAATTTCTTGAGCGCAGCTTCCTGAGAAGGAGTGATTTCGTCATGATTGGCATATATAGCCAAACCGTCATAGTGCATCAGGTTGTCATCATTCAGATCGTTTGGGTCTGAAGTGTAGGTAAAGTTGATACCTTTCTGAAAAAGAGGTCTAGCCAGATAAGGAAGCAACTTTTCTGAGTCATGGTGCTTGCTATCATGGCCTAGAAAAAGAATTTCGGCGCGACGTGGTTCGTCTTTAAGAAAACTCTCTTGTTTTGGCTGGCTACAGCTGATAAAAACCAAGGCAGCCAAAAGGGTGTAAAGCGATGATTTGAGGAGGTCCGTCATTTTGGGATGTTTCAGTTAGATTAGGAGAAACTAATATGGTGGATTCTAGGGAGTTTTTCTCACTGTTTTTTGATCGATACTGACTGTATTTTGATATAAAAAGACGATAGTTTTGTAATTTGTAACAAAATTGACTAATACATGAAGCAACCACTTCAAAAATCACGAATTCCTGAGTCAAAAGCTTTTGTGGTAAAAGAGCTTATAGCTCCATTTTTTGATAAAAACTGGCATTTCCATTCAGAGTATCAGTTGTTCTGGGTATTGAAAGGAAGAGGGACGCGCTTTATCGGTGATCAGATGAAGCCATTTAAGGAAGGGGAGATGATATTGACGGGACCTAACCTTCCTCATTTATGGAGAAATGACCAAGAATATTTTCAAAAAAACTCAACTTTATCCACACATGGGATTGTGGTGTATTTTCCTGAGGATTTCTTAGGAGGTACCCTTTGGGAAAAGGAGGAGTTCGAGGATATCCGTAATTTGCTTCTGAAATCTCAACGTGGTTTGGAAATCAAGGGACCGACTAATTTTAAGTTGAGAGAATTGCTTAAGCGCATTGTTCACGAAAAGGGAGCTGGTGGAATTTTAGGTCTATTGGAAATTCTCCATGTCTTGGCACATTCTAAAGATTGTGAACTGATCACGCATGCGGGCTATATCAATACCAATAAGGAGTCGGAAAAAGACAGGATGAGCCAGGTGTATGAGTATGTGATGGAGAATTTCAAAAAAAAGATTTTTTTGGAGGAAGTGGCAGCGCTTGCCAATATGACTGAAAGTGCCTTTAGCAGATATTTTACATCAAGGATGAACAAGCCTTTTTCTGAGTTCCTTTCTGATGTCCGCATCGGGCATGCCTGTAAACTGTTGCATGAGCTCGAAGCCAATGTGAGTGAAATTTGCTACGAAAGTGGTTTTCAGACTTTGTCCAATTTCAACAGGCAGTTCAAGGAAAGGATGGGGGTGACACCTATGGCGTATAGAAAAGATTACTTGAAGACTTTTAGTTAATTCTTTGATTTTGCCACAAAGGCCCGAAGGCGCGAAGAAATCAAAAAGGAAGATAATGTTTTTAACCCACTAGAGCACTAAGCTAAATTTCGGTTAGTGAGACACTAACCGAGGTAGAGAAGGCTTTCACTTTTTTTGTTTAAAGTGAATTATTCCAGAGTCAATATTTCTCGATTATTCCTGAATTGTACTTCACCTTGTCACCTCGACTTAGGAGAGGTCTCTTCAAATCGAGATTTAAACTTAAAAGGTTCATTTAATTTAGCCGCAAAGTCAATTATCCAAAAAGACTCGAAGGAGCGAAGAAATCAACAAGGAAGATAATGTTTTTAACCCACTAGAGCACTAAGCTATACTTCGGTTAGTGGAGACACTAACCGAAGCAAAGAAATTTGTGAAAACTTTGTGCCTTCGAGAGTTTGTTGTGAAAACCTAATCAGCGGTTCCCGATTTGATCAGGTCTCCAAAGAATATGGCATTGAGGTACATTTTGTTGGTTCCGTACCAAATCGCCCTAAAGTTGGGACTGTCTACAAAGGCTATGACTTTTCCTCTTCCCAATGATTTTACCTGTAGGGCAGCTGAATTCTTGGCGAATTCAAGGTTTTCGGGATGGATATAACCACTTGCCAAAGGACTTTCAGTATAAAGGAGTGGGTTGGAATAAGGATTTTTCGATGGAGCAAGAAATTGGTTGTCATTTCTGAAACTGTAGATTTCTGACTTGCTATAACCATATCCCAATGGATGACTGATGTCCAGCTTGGCATTGAAGATCGTACCTCTTGTCAATCTGGCACCCGTATTTTTGACATAGTCTTCATAGGGTTGCAATTCCTTTTTTGCATCTTCATCTTCTTTTCGAAAATCGAAAGTCACCACTTCATGCTTGTTAAGGACAGATAGGGCATTGCCCCTTGCAATCAGGGTTCCTCCAGCGCTGATCCAGTTTTTCAGTTTACCTAGATCATTGCTATCAAGGTTGGTATAGGTGCCATTTGGCATTGCTATAACCGTGTATTTTGCCAGGTCTGCGCTACCCATTCTTTCTGTTGGGAGTAGGGTGATTGGCATATCTATTCTTTGGTCTAAAAGATGCCAGATTTCACCGGCCTCCAGACTGTTGACTCCATTACTTACCAATAGGGCTACTTTTGGCTCCTTAAGCACATCTATATTGGGAGACCCTATGTTGATGCCACCTGTAAGGCCACTGGCAATGCCATAAACTTTAATGGCGTTTTCTTCGGCAAGGCTTTTCAATATGCTGTAAAGCTTAGATTTGGATTCAGGTTCAGCATCCAGCTTTGTGCTGACAATGATACTTCCCCGCTTCATTTCTTTGCCATCCGCCAATTTGAATTCCTCATGAGCGACCCTTACCAAGTAACCTTCTTTCAACAATTGGTAAGTCAATTTTGGAGCATAGTAATCATGCCATTCAAAGGTAAAAGCATAATCCTTTTCCTCACCTATCAATTGACCATTTGTAAGTTTGAAGTCTTTTTCCAATTTATTAACATCGGCGATGTTCATGATTCTACTACTCATGGCCATATAGTCCAGGTTAAATGACATGGGCATTGTCCAGGCGGAAACGTCGTAGAAGAGACTATCCTGAAACTCAGTTCTTGTTTCGAACATTGCTTTGATCAGGTTGTACTGCGGTTGATTGAGCGGTACGATGTAGGCTTTTTCTTTTTGAAAATTCACTCCATTGACTGTGATATCTTCATTGAGGGCATAGACATCAATATCATGCTGTTGGACCATCTCTGCAAGGTGGAAGCTCCTGGCCGCATCATCTTGACTGCCGAAAATATAAGCTTGATTGCTGTCTGTACTTGCTTCATTGATGGACTCCTTGTAGTATTCATGCATGAACTTTACAATTTCTTCGCGCATGGCCACTGCCGCTTCGAAGGAACTGATGCTTGTTCTGAATTGATTTCTAACAGTGAATGAAAACGGTAATGGGCCGTAGTCACTTTCTTGTAAGTGACCTCTGGAAGATGCTTGCTCAAAAAGAATACCTATGGAACCCTGGATATCTGGGTAAGTAGAACCATACCCGAAATAATACTCGTCAAAACTTTCCTTGGTGTGATAAAGCGAGCCGATTTCATCAAGACTTTTCGCATGGTAATTGCCGATTTTCTCGGTCAATTCCATATTTTTCTTTGGAGTCAGTGGGTGGTCACGGGTCGGGATGCCCGGCTGAAAGAAAAAGGTGGAGTTGGTGCCCATCTCATGGTAATCGAGGTAAATATTTGGAAGCCATTCTTGAAATACAGCCACCCTATTGCGTGACTCCGGGTGCTGGACCAACAGCCAGTCTCTGTTGAGGTCAAACCAGTAATGGTTACCTCTGCCTCCTGGCCAAGCTTCGGAAAGTTCTCTGTTTTCTTTGTCTCCATTGAGGTTATATGAGCGGTGTGAATTGACCCAGGAGGAGTAGCGGTTGTAACCGTCAGGGTTGAGAGCAGGGTCAATCATGATGATGATGTTTTCCAGGTCTTCATCTATGTCCTGTGCTGCGACAAAATGGTAGGCAGCCAAAATAGAAGAGTTGATGGCACTGGCTTCATTGCCATGGACCGAATAGCCTGCTGCCATGACCAATGGAGTCTTGCTGTAATCAAGGTTTGCATCTGGATCCCTCAACTTTTTCCGTTCTTCCTTGATTTGATCAAGCTGTGCGATGTTGTTTGGTGAACTGATGGTCAATATGGCTTGAGGTCTTTTTTCATAGGTATGTCCTATAATCTGGAAATGCGCTCTTGGGGAAATTTCTGCCAGTTTTTCAAAATAGCGAAGAATCTGATCGTAACCTGCATTCCACTCTGCCACCTGAAAACCGAAGAAGTCCTGAGGCTCAGGTATAGTGGCATCGTAAGTGAAATTGGCAGGCATGTAGTAGGATAATGGAATATCAGTGGTGCTCTTGGGGCTTGTCTGTGCAAAAGCGACATGCAGGATGGGCAAAAAACAAAGCAGTAAGAGTAGCTGTCTTTTCATAGTAATGATATTAAGATGGTACGGAAAGTAATGAAGCACAAAATGCTTAAGAAGTGCTTAAAGCTCAATACCCTTTGTGTAAAACTTGGGTTACTGATAAACTTTAATATGTATATCCGCTTTCATACCAGAAGAATCTAAATAATGGAATTAACCTGTGATTTCGAACCACTATCAATAAATATCCAATATCTATTAGTATCACTTTGCCAAATAAGCCTCGTTTAATTGATTAGTGGCATGATTGCGGATAATCATAAACTTTAATAATGTAAAAGTAATGGATGGGGTGAAACGTGTAATCAACGCGATTCCTTTATAATAAAAAAATAACCACAGAGGCACAAAGGACACAAAGAAAAACTCTGTGCACTCCGTGCCTTTGTGGTAAATAAATATTCTCTCTTCGGTAGATATTTACTCCACAGTTACCGACTTGGCCAAGTTCCTTGGCTGGTCGACATTACAACCTCTCATTACCGCAATGTGGTAAGAAAGCTGCTGCAATGGAATCACCGAAATCAATGGTACAAAAGCTTCTTCGGTAGCAGGAATTTCGATCACGTGATCGGCCATATTTTTGACCACTGTATCACCTTCCGTTACCACGGCAATGATTTTTCCTTTTCGGGCTTTTACTTCCTGTATATTTGAAACTACCTTTTCATAAGAAGAATCTTTGGTTGCGATAAAGACAACAGGCATTTCCTCATCGATCAAAGCAATCGGGCCATGCTTCATCTCTGCAGCTGGATACCCTTCTGCATGGATATAGGATATTTCTTTAAGTTTCAAGGCTCCTTCCAATGCCACTGGGAAATTGTACCCACGTCCTAAGTATAGGAAGTTTCTGGCGTCTTTATATTCTTTGGCTATTTCGTGAATTTTATCATTCATCTTAAGCGCTCTTTCAACTTTTGAAGGAATGGTTTCCAATTCGCTCAAAAGTTGCATGTACCTGTTTTCCGGTAAAGTGCCTCTTTTATATCCCAACTTCAGCGCCATCATTGTCAAGACAGAGATCTGTGCTGTAAACGCTTTGGTGGATGCCACTCCAATTTCTGGTCCGGCATGCGTGTATGAACCTGCATGAGTTGTCCTAGGAATGGATGAACCAACTACATTACAAACACCGAAAATGGTTGCTCCTTTGGACTTTGCCAGTTCAATGGCTGCCAGAGTATCGGCTGTTTCGCCTGATTGTGATATGGCAATGATAAAGTCTTTATCACTCAATACAGGGTTTCTATACCTGAATTCAGAGGCATATTCTACTTCTACAGGGATACGGGCAAATTCCTCAAACAAGTATTCTGCTACCAATCCCGCGTGCCAGCTTGTGCCACAGGCAGTGATGATGATTCTATCCGCATTTTGGAATTTATTCATGTAATCACGAAGACCTCCCAAGACCAATCGTCCATTTTGGGCATCAAGTCTTCCACGCATACAATCAGCAATCGACCTTGGCTGTTCATTGATTTCTTTCAACATGAAATGCTCATAGCCACCCTTTTCGATAGCTTCCAATTCCATCTCCAATTGATTGATATATGGATTGGTTTCTACATTTTCTATCGTTTTGATCTGCAATTTGCCATCTCTGATCACCGCAATTTCATAGTCATCCAAATAGACTACTTGATTGGTATATTCAATGATAGGCGTAGCATCAGATGCCAGAAAATACTCATTATCCCCAACACCGATTACCAAAGGAGATCCTTTTCTTGCAGCAATCAGGGTGTCAGGTTCTTCCTTATTCATCAAAACTATGGCATAAGCCCCAACCACTTTATGCAACGCAAGTCTTACTGCTTCTTCAAGGCTGCAGTCATTGTTGGCGTAGATATCTTCAATAAACTTGATAAAAACCTCTGAGTCTGTTTCTGAATGAAACTTGTAACCCTTATTGATCAAATCGGTCTTTAATACATCATAATTCTCGATGATACCATTGTGAATCATGGCGAATTGGTCATTCGATGAATAATGAGGGTGGGCATTGACATCATTAGGCTCTCCATGAGTAGCCCAGCGGGTGTGCCCGATACCGATTTTTGAAAGTAGATTTTCTTGAGAAAGAAGGTGGTTTTCCAATTCGGAAACTTTCCCCTTTTTCTTGTAGACTGTCAGTCCATTTGGATTAAGGAGTGCCACACCGGCACTGTCATATCCTCTGTACTCCAGTCTTTTTAAACCTTTAATAATAATGGGCAAAGCATCTTGCTGCCCGACATATGCAACGATTCCACACATAAGCAAAAATTTTGAAAATCAAATCTAAAGTTTTTTTATAAAACCTAACAAAAAACAGTCCGATAAATCCACTTATTTAAAAAATGGACATCGGACTGTTCAACATATGTAAATTAAATGCTGTCTACAAGACTCTGGTAGTCGAGTAATATATTTTTAGTTTGACATCATTCGAGTTGAAGACGTAACTTCGTAATGATTGTCTGTAATCATCATTGTTTCCTACAATTGGATAAAGTAAGAAATCCCTTCTTTCGAACTTTCTCCTATAAATAGCATTCACATGAGATGTAATTAGTTGTCTGTAAATATTAGTTTCAGCATCATAAGCCAGATAAGCCGGAGACTGGGACCATATTGGCTCATCTGTCTCAGGATCGACTTGTGGGAAATTATCAGGATGAACAGACATGGGTTGACCATCATTTCTCAAGAGCACCCTGTTTGTTTCATTGGTAAAGTACATGGTGTGCAGCTGTGGAGGTCTTCTGGTTTCGGTAGAATTTAATATTGGACCGACTTCTAGAGATACCCGGTTGAAAGTTACATTTTGGAGCGTATCCAAGAATGCATCGATTGGACTCATGTCAATCCTGACTAAAATTCCGGTATTATTCATAGAACCTGCTTTGCCCCCATCAAGGTCATAGGAAATCCATGGCTCTTTTAAACCTTCGGAATTACTTCCTTCAGGGTTTCTTATAACCTGATTGAAGTGCCTTGCTACATTATTGTTGACACCGGTAGAGATCGGATAGACTCTGGACACAGTGTCTCCCTCATTTCTGTAAAAGAATATCATCCCTGTATTATTCCCGGGGCGAAGTGTCAGCGATACATTCTCATCTTCACTGCCAGTAAAAACTATTCCGGGAAGGTATTCTCTGAAAGTAAAGATGTCCTGAAAAGCAGATCCCTCTTTTAAATCGTCGAAAATTTTTCTGGTGAACCCATTGTCAGCCATTACACTGATAATAGTGTCCCTTCTTTCAGAAAGATCAAGTTTGGTTTCCAGAAATGGCTCTGATTCATATTCCAGGTAATTGAAGTTGTAATAAATTACATCTCTAATCTGTTCCTTCAGCTGATGAACTCGGATAGTTTTTTCAGAATTGAATTCATCCGCCAAGACTGACCTGATATTGAAATTGAATTTGACGGAATCCAGTACAGCATTAGCAGCCGGTCTAGGGATTTCTCTATTGAAAAATAACCTTGTGTAGGACTTGGCTTCAGTATTTCCAAAGAAGTCACTCTCATCACTCCCAAAGACAAAGTGAACGGGATTGGTGGTTCTGAACGAATCCTGCAATACCACAGAAGCAGAAAGGGGAATCTCTACAAAAGAAACCCCTATCTGATTATTGTTTGGGTCCAGTTCCAGTCCGACAGTGGAAGGATCTGCACATGAACTTGCTATGGTAAATGAAATAAATAGACCTATAACCAGCTTAGCCGGCAAGGTCAGTATAGATGTTGTAGTAACTTTCAAAAAGTTGTTCGTCTTCTTCGCTATTAATCTCACACTTCTTGTCTTTAGAGCACTCTTCTATGAGTAGGCTTAGTTTTTCAGATATTTCGTCGCTCTTGATGACCACGTCGGCATACTCCATTCCTATTTTGAGGAAGCCTTCGTAATCTTTTGATTTGAGAGGAGCAAGAATGGCATCATCGATATCCACCATTTTCACTTTTTCTAACAAATCGTCGCCAAATTTATGGGTAAAACCTGTGTTGTATATAGCAAACACTGATTTTGTATCCTTAAATAAAGGCTCGTTTTTGTAGGTCGTTTTGAGATACATTGGTATCAAGCTGGTCATCCAGTCATTACAATGCACCACATCCGGGGCCCAACCTAGTTTTTTTACAGTTTCAATTACTCCTTTACAGAAGAAAATGGCTCTTTCGTCATTGTCTTCGTAGAATTTTTCTTGCTTGTCATGGAAAACGCTTTTTCTCTGGAAATAGTCTTCATTGTCTATGAAGTATACCTGAAGTTTGGCGTTAGGGATAGAAGCCACTTTGATGATCAATGGTTTCTCCTCCTCTCCGACTGCAATATTAATTCCAGAAAGTCTGACTACCTCATGAAGTCTGTTTTTTCTTTCGTTAATTAATCCAAATCTCGGAACAAGAATACGGATTTCCATTCCTTTTTCCTGCATCGCTTGAGGAAGGGCTCTCACGAAGTTTGCAACTTCAGAAGTTTCTAGAAATGGATTGATTTCGCTAGCAACGTAGAGGATACGGAGTTTTGACATATCTTGTTAAAGTTTTGTTAAGGAATAAAATACGTACAAAGTTACAAAAAAAAAGTGGTAAAGCCATTGTTATATTAGATTATGATATAGTTTTGCCTCTATTTTACATTCCAAAAATACAATACCTTGAAAATCCTCCGAACCAAAGAGGCTGTAAAATCAGAACTTTCTATTCTTAAAAATAGCCAAACTTCAATTGGTTTTGTGCCTACAATGGGCGCATTACATGAGGGGCATTTGGACTTGATAAAAAAAGCAAAATTATATTCTGATTATGTAGTTGTTTCAATCTTTGTGAATCCGACCCAATTCAATAACACTGAGGACTTTGACAAGTATCCGCAGACTTTGGACAAAGACATGGTTTTATTGAAGGAAATTGAGGTAGACTGTCTCTTTTTGCCTGAAATACAGGAGATCTATCCCCGTACACCCCGTTTAAAAATGGTTTTTGAGGGCTTGGATAATACTTTGGAAGGGGAATTTCGCCCGGGACATTTTAGTGGTGTAGGGGTCGTAGTAGCCAAATTGTTAAATATTGTTAATCCTCACAAAGCTTTCTTTGGTCAAAAGGACTTGCAGCAGGTGGCCGTCATCCGGCAATTGATTTATGACCTTTCTTTGGATGTGGAAATAATTGCTTTGCCTACGGTAAGGGAAGCAAGTGGATTGGCGCTTTCTTCAAGGAATATGCGTCTTTCCATTCAGGAAAAGAAAGAGGCGCTTATACTGATAGAGTCACTCACTTTTGCAAAATCAGAACTTTTAGCGGGCAAAGATTGGTTAAGCATCCGAAACCAAATTGAGGATCGGTTTTCTTCTCAAAATATCCGACTCGAATATTTTGAACTGGTGAATTCCGCTACAATGGAAAAAATAAATTCTATTGAGGCTTCTGCCTCCTGTTCGATCTGCACAGCAGCCTATGTAGGAGATGTCAGGTTGATTGATAACATTACAGTAATTGAAGATTAAAGGAAATATACTACCAAAATGCATATCCAAGTACTTAAATCAAAAATCCACAGGGTAAAGATTACGCAAGCAGAACTGCACTATGTAGGTAGCATCACGGTCGATGAAGACTTAATGGATGCTGCCAATATCATTGAAAATGAAAAAGTGCAGATCGTAAACATCAACAACGGTGAAAGGCTTGAGACCTATGTCATCAAGGGTGAAAGGGGAAGTGGCATGATTTGTTTGAATGGACCTGCTGCCAGAAAAGCTCAGGTAGGTGATGTTGTCATCCTTATTTCTTATGCTTCGATGGACTTTGAAGAAGCCAAACAATACAAACCTGTGGTTGTTTTCCCGGATGACCACAACAAACTGATATGATGTGAGACTGAGCAAGAAGCAGTGGATTCAAGTATTGGTCTCTCTTGCAATAGCCATTTGGATATTTTGGTTTCTGTATAAGGACATATCATTCCAAAGCTTGGTTGATGCATTGCGTGAAACTTCTTTCTTCTGGATTGCTGCTTCTATAGTGGTGTCACTTTTTGGGTTTTACTTGAGGGCTTGGAGGTGGAAACTCCTGATAGAAGCTTCTGAGGATACCAGTATTGATACGGGAAAGTCTTTTGTAGCCCTGATGATCGGTTACCTGACCAACCTTCTTGTACCCCGTGCCGGTGAAGTAGCGAGGTGTGGAGTGGTCTCTAAGATGGAGGGAAATCAAATGGGTACTTTGATTGGAACTGTGATTTTGGAAAGGACCATAGACCTATTGTTTATGGTGTTCACCATTATTCTAGCTTTCATTTTAGAAAATAGCTTGTTTGTGAATCTGTTTACAGATTTGGTTTCTGTAAGAGGGCTCTATGAAAAAATGCTGAACATCCTACCAATTGTGATAGGGGGTGGGCTTATTGCTGTTATTTTTCTGTACCTCTTATTTCAGAAATATAAAGATGCAGGAATAGTCAAAAAAGCCAGACACTTTATAAGAGACCTTGTTTTTGGCTTGATGAGTTTGAAGAAAGTCCACAATCAGCTAGGTTTCTGGTCGAGTTCCACAGCGATTTGGGTGACGTATTATTTTGCATTGTTATTTGTTGCCTGGGCCATTCCTTCCACTGCCAGTTTGTCACTGAGTTCTTTGCTCATGGTCATGGTAATGGGTAGTATTGGCATGGTGGCACCTGTTCAGGGAGGAATTGGGACCTTTCATGCATTAGTGGCTTTTATTTTGATGGCTTATGGATTGAGTAATGAGGAGGGAAAAATCTTTGCTGTGATTATCCACACCAGTCAGGTATTGACGATTATAGTCACTGGATTGATTTGCATAGTTTTTTTCTTTAAAATTACTTCTGAGAAGACATCAAAATCTTTATAAATTCGTAACAGAGTAAGTAAAATTATCAAAATATGATCATACTAATTGTAATTGTATTCGCTGCACTAGGTTTTATAGTGAGCAGAAGGCTGAAAAGCAAGTTCAAGAAATACTCACAGACCTCCCTTAAAGCAAATCTTTCAGGAAAAGAGATTGCTGAATTGATGTTGGCTGATAATAATGTGGGTGATGTGAAGGTACTATCTGTAGAAGGTCAATTGACTGACCATTACAATCCTGCCAACAAAACCGTTAATTTAAGTCCTGACGTGTATTATGGTAGGAACGCAGCCGCTGCGGCAGTTGCGGCTCATGAATGTGGTCACGCAATCCAACACGCTACTGCCTATACATGGCTTAACCTTCGCTCTGCGATGGTCCCTGTTCAGAATGCAAGTGGTAAAATATTGAATATTGTTTTGATCGCTTCTCTTTTTGGTGGAGCTTTTATTGGCTTGCCTTATGAGCTTATTGGTTTTATCATAGTAGGAGCTTATGGTATCATGACCTTATTTACGCTAGTGACATTGCCTGTGGAATTTGACGCAAGTGCCAGAGCCTTGGCATGGGTCAAAGAAAGAAATGTGGTTACAGCGGATGAATACGCTATGTCAAAAGATGCCTTAAAATGGGCAGCCATGACATATGTGGTGGCAGCATTGGCAGCATTGGCTACCTTGGCTTATTACATCATGATCTTTTTTGGCAATAGAGATTAAGGGTCTGGAAACTCAAATTCATAAAATGAGTTTACTTTAAGGGGCAAGAAATTGTCCCTTATTTTTTTTGTAACTATATTCCAATCCAAAATATTTAAACCCAAATAAAATATGCATTTTGAATATACAGAGGAGCACTTAGCGGTGCGGGATGCTGCAAGAGACTTTGCCAAGTCAGAGCTTTTGTCTGGAGTAATTGAGAGAGATACCGAAGCGAGGTTTCCATACGAGCAGATCAAAATGATGGGCGAGTTGGGATTTATGGGCATGATGGTGGATCCAAAGTACAATGGAGGAGGAATGGATACCATCTCCTATGTGATAGCCATGGAGGAGATTTCAAAAATTGATGCCTCTGCCTCTGTTTCTATGTCTGTCAACAATTCATTGGTTTGTTGGGGCTTGGAAAAGTATGGCAGTGAAGCTCAGAAAGAGAAGTATTTGAAAAAATTGGCAACAGGCGAGGTTATTGGTGCTTTTTGTCTTTCAGAACCGGAAGCTGGATCTGATGCGACCTCTCAGAAAACCACTGCTGAAAAAAGTGGGGATCATTATATTTTAAATGGAACCAAAAACTGGATTACCAACGGGAATACAGCAAGTGTTTACCTCGTGATAGCCCAGACCAATCCAGAAAAAGGGCATAAAGGCATCTCAGCTTTTATCGTAGAAAAGGAATGGGAAGGTTTTGTGATAGGCAAAAAAGAAGATAAACTTGGTATCCGAGGATCTGACACGCATTCTTTGATGTTTTCAGATGTCAAAGTACCTGCAGAAAATATGATAGGAGAGGAGGGTTTTGGGTTTCGTTTTGCTATGGAGACACTCAATGGAGGTAGGATTGGCATAGCTGCCCAAGCCCTTGGGATTGCATCCGGAGCATATGAATTGGCATTAGCTTATTCCAAAGAGAGAAAAGCATTCGGGAAACCAATAAGTCAACATCAGGCAATTCAATTTAAGTTGGCGGATATGGCTACACAAATTGAAGCAGCTAGGCTTTTGGTATATAAATCCGCATGGCTCAAGGATCAAGGCAAGGATTATTCGGATGCCAGCGCCATGGCAAAACTATACGCTTCGGAAGTTGCAATGAATGTCACGGTAGAAGCAATTCAAGTACATGGAGGTTACGGTTATGTCAAAGAATACCACGTAGAGCGCCTTATGAGAGACGCAAAAATTACGCAGATTTATGAAGGAACTAGTGAAATTCAAAAAATAGTCATATCACGAAGCATTTTAAGCTAATATCGAAATCTTCCAAATTATGGGCATAAAAACTGGTTTTTATGCCTTTTTTTTATTTTTTCTGATTTTTTATTTAATAATTCTGCTTGATTATAGAAAATTATTATAGTTTTGGAAAAAAACCTTAATCAACCTATATCATGGAATATTACAATAAAGTCATTGAATCAGTTGGTGTCCGATTTTTAAGAGGAAATAACTACAGGATAGAGAAGCCTGTGCATGTACTGGACTACCACGATGCTGAGAATACTTTGATTTTACTTCATCAAGGGAGTTTGAAATTTGGGGATGAACAAGAGTTGGTGAATGAGGGTGAAATATTGTTTATTCCTGCAAATAGAAAATCGTCTGTAGCCTTTGGCGCAGCCTCTAAGAAAAATGAAGTAGTCAATGATGCTTTTTTAGATAACAAGAGAAAGTATTTACAGACCATCAGCTTTAGAGACATTAAAAATACAGACGAAGACTGTGTTACCATAGTAACTTTTGAAGCTAAAGTATTTGATGTAGTCAACTTTTTCCATTCTTTAGGAATTCCACCTTTTGCAATCAGGTTCAATGACAGGATAGCAACCATAGTAGAAGACATGGTGAAGGAGACAGAACAGAATACACCTGGAAAGGAAAGGGTGATGAAAATCCATACTGAGCTATTGGTAATTGAGATTGTCAGACATATTTTGAAAAACAGACTGTTTATGGAAGAATTGTCCACCAACAGTACTTATTTCAAAGATCCTAGATTGATAGACTTGTTCAATTATATCAAGAAAAACATTGGTGGGGACCTTTCTAACAAGGTTTTGGCAAAAGTGGCCAATGTGTCTGAAGATTATGTAGGTCAGTATTTCAAAATGTTGACAGGTATCAATCCCCAGGATTATATAGAATATCAAAGAATGGAAGCTGCGGTTGAACTGCTGAGAACTTCCAAAAAGAGTATCAGGGATATTGGAAAAGAGGTTGGCTACAAAGACACAGCTTATTTCTGTAGAAGATTTAAGATGATGTATGGCCTACCGGCAGGAAAGATGAGAAGAAGAGAATCCCTCATCAATGTACAAAGCTAAATTTCAATCTCTTTAAGCAAAAAAAAACCGCTGTGATGACACAGCGGTTTTTTTTTAATCCTTCAAAACCTCACATCGGTCGTAGGATGGATCAATATCTATAAAAACATCCTCCTTTGCACCTACGAACCATCTGCTCAGGATATCGTCTTCTTTCTTTCTACGGGTTGCAGCTTTTAATTTTTCAAAATCATCCTCCATATTGGCCCTATGTGCCGGATACCTTTCTTTGTAGAAGAGAATCCTTACTTTGGTACCCTCACGTTCATCTTCAAATCTCATAGGAGTAGTAATTGAACCTACCTTCATGGAATCAAGGGTGAAGTATAATACAGGATCTTCCAATGTTCTTAGGGTAAGTCTATTGGATTGATTTTGAGGATCAGAGAAGAAGCCTCCATTATCTGAAGTTGGTCTGTCATCAGAATGGTTTTTGGCAGCTTTGGAAAACTCTATTTTTTCTTCTATGATTTGTTGCCTCAAACTATCGAGGTACCTTTCTGCTTTTTTGATATCATCTTCTGATGGTAGTGGGCGAAGCAGGATATGCCTTGAATTATAAGTATTTCCTCTTCTTTCAAGCAGTTGAATCATGTGGAATCCAAATTGTGTCTCAATCGGTTCACTGATTTCCCCTGGTCTTAGTCCCAAGGCTGTAGCTTCGTATTCAGGTGCCAATTCGCCTCTTCTGAAGAATCCTAATTCACCACCTTGCATAGCGGACCCTGGATCTTGTGAGTGGTTGGTGGCTAGCGTTTGAAAATCAGACTCTCCAGAATCAATTTTCCGCTTATACTCTCTCATCTCTGCGATGATATCATTTTTTACACTTTGAGAAACATCAGGTTTTTTGACGATTTGACCTACAGTTACCTCGGCTGAGAAAAATGGCAGGGAGTCTCTAGGAATGCTGTTGTAGAATTTTCTCACCTCGGCTGGAGACACTGTCAATCCATCCGTGATTCTCTGCTGCATCTTCTGTACAATAAGCTGTTCTCTCAACTGATCTTCGATTTCAGATTTAAGTTGATCCGCTGTTTTACCATATATCTCAGCGAGTAATTCTTCATCACCGCCAAACTGCTGCATGACCATAGTTAGCCTTTGGTCTGCTTGAAAAACAACCTCTGCATCTGTCACCTGAATGGAGTCAATTTCTGCCTTGGCAACCATCAGCTTGTTGATAAGCAGAGATTCGAAGACATCACAGCGGGATGGTGGATCAAAATCTTGCTGTGATTGGGCAATAGCTTCAAGATAAGCTTGCTGAACATCAGATTCCAACAAAATGTAGTTATTGACCTTGGCTACAATTTTGTCAAGTACCTGCCCTGAAGTAGGTGTGGCATTTGCTGGTTTTTGTTCTTCCTCAGCTTCTACTGTCTGGGCCTTTGCTGAATTGATCACCACAAGAGAGACAATTGATAAGATCAGGTATTTTAAGCTACTCATATATTTTAAACTCATTATTTTCAAGTGCACGGTTGTATATTTCTTTTTGAAATTGTTCTATTAGACCAACTCTTTTTTTATTTACTAGAATCTTGGAAATTTCTTCTTTGACAAATTCTACAGGAGGTATTTGGTCTTGCAATTTATATTCCAAAATCCGGAAGTAATATTTATATCTATCATCTTCCACGTTGATCACTGAATTACTTTTAATCAATCCCACTTTATTGGGATGATCAGCCAAAGGAGTATTTAGAATGATGTCCTCAAATCTAATCCAGGTAGAATCTTCCAAGAAGTAGTTGTTGGCATATTTTAATGCAATTTCATTGATCGCATCACTTTGGCTTCCTTCAGGTCTTGGCAATAATCTCTCCAGATTTCTGTTTTGGTTACTGCTTTTATCCATTTTTAAGAAATTACACCTTACTATGATTTCCTTTAGGCTAAAGTTCTCCTGATTTTGCTTGTAGTAAGCTTCTATCTCCTGATTGGAGATACTTTCATCAAGGTTTTCTTCCAAAAAGGCTTTTTCAAACTCATATACCATTAAGGTGTATTTGTAGTCAAGCAATTTCCTGTTGATTTCAGCTTCATCAAAGGCCATTGACTTGGTGGCCTCCCGTATCATCAGCTGTTTCCTGACCCAAGACTGCACATACCTGTTGATCATGGCTGTGCTGTCAGAAGAATTCATGCCTATTGTAGATACCAGCTTCAACTCAGATTGCCTCAATTCACTGCCATTGACTTCAGCTACTATTGGATTGTCATCGTCATCTTCTTCGGTGGACCTAAACTCGAAAAGGTCACAGGAAGAAATTATAAATAGAAATCCAAGAACACTTAATTTAGTCAGCGACCACTCTATCGTAGATCTTCTTTTTTTCATCCTCGTTGATTTGGACCTGATAGCTTTCTCGAAGAGATGCTACCATCTGCTTATCCAAGAATTCTTGATAATCCTGTATTACTTTACCTCGTGTTTCGTCAAACTCTTTATTCCCTTTTGGAATTCTTTGTCCTATGATGACAAATGTTGTTTTGTTATTAATTTTCAATTCTTGAAAATTCTTAGAAAGATCTGCTTTGCTCAAAATGGGATGAGATTCTATTTCGAAGGAATTTTCATCCATTGTAAAGGCCAGGGGATTGTCTAAAAGGAAAGTGTTTTCCAATCGGTCTGCTAAATCTTTTTTATACACTTTGCCAGTCAAAAACCTTCTGACCGAATTTGTATATTCTTCTACACCCATATTGACAATTATGGCTTCTACTCTATCTTTCCATTGGTATTTATCTTTGTTGTCTTCATAAAATTGGAGCTGACCATCTTCATCTTGCAGTGCTTTTTGCCATACCTTTTCATTCATCAATGAAAACAATAAAATCCCGTCTCTATATTCTTGCAAGAGCATTTTATACTCTTCATTATTTTCAGCAAGGTCTTTCTCCTCTGTTTTATTCAAAGAGACTTCTACAAACTTGTCATATGAAGAACTAAAATCATTCACTGAGCCTGGCCTGGTTTGTATCCTTTCAGTCTGAAGGAATTCCATAAAGTCGGCTACTGATTTGGAATCCAAATTGGTATGGAATAATAAGCTGTCGGAAAGGTTGGCCGCTTCAATTTTTTCCCTGGCATTCCTGAGGTCTGCATCCACTATCGTCCGCACTTCATCGATTATATTTTCATTCTCAGCAAAGCTGTACCTTGATTTTTGCATAGCCGTCACCTGAGATTGGATAAGGGAGGAACGGCTGTCCCTCAATATCCTGGACTTGATCTGAGGCTCCATTTCTTCAAAGCTTGCTATGGGTTTTCTTTCTTCAAGTCGGATGATGTGATAGCCATAGGGAGTCTTTACAGGACTTGAAATCTCCCCAATTTCAGAAAGTCCGAATGCAGCTCTTTCAAACTCAGGAATCACTGATCCAAGACCTATCCATGGAAGTTTGCCTCCGGAATTTTTGCTTCCTAGGTCTTCAGAGTACATCTCACAAACTTCTTCCCAAAGGCTCTCTGGCTTTTGAAGTTCTGCGTAGATGTCACCGACTTTTCTAAGCGCCCTTTCTTCCGAAACAGGATCTCCTTGTTGGCTTCTGACCAAAATATGTGAAACGCGGATTTCACCGGGATTAGGTTTTCTGTCTTCTAATTTGATGATATGGTATCCAAAATTGGTCAAAACAGGATCTGAAATTTCTCCTATATCAAGTGAATAAGCGGCATCCTCAAACTGATGAACCATCTGAAGCGAAGTGAAATAGCCCAAACTTCCTCCATTGTCTTTGGCTGAAGGGTCGTCAGAATGCTCAAAAGCAAGCTGATTGAAATCGGCGCCTTGTTCGGCATCTGCCTTTAGTTTGAGAGCCATTCTTAACACCGCCACACTGTCTTCTCTACTTGCATTAGCTGGAAATTGGAGTAGGATATGGCTGGCTTTGATGGTTTCATTCATCCTATTGTAGGCCTTTTGCAATTCTCCTTCCTGAAGTGAGTTTTGAATCAAATAAGGCTTGATCAGATCTTGCTTAAACATATCAAACTCCTTGCGGAAGTCTTCTAAAGTGTCTAGGCCGATTTTTTCTGCTTCTTTGACTTTAAGTTTGTAATTGACAAAAAGATTGAAATTCTCCTCTAGTTCTTCGGGAGACAATTTTTTATCATTTTCCTGAAACTCTCTGTTTTTGGACAAGAGATATAAAAATTCCTCAGGATAAATTTCTTCCCCATCAATAGTGAGGAGTTCTTGTCGTTTTTCTTCCTGACTTTCTTCCTTTACAACAGTAGCCTTAGGGCTACAAGAGAAGGCAACAAATAAAATAGAATACCAGAAGTATTTTTGATTCATAAAATGCGACATACCAAATTCCTACTGCAATGTTACAAATTTATATGAAGAATAATGGGCAAAAGCGCACATTCAACTAATAATTAACAATTATTTGGATTAGAGATTCTTAAACAATCTGCAGATGTTTTTGGTGCCGTTGGACTCAAATTCAATTTTGTCCATGATTTTTTTGACTAACATGATGCCCAATCCGCCTTTTCTTTTGGTTTTCAAAACCTGGTCTATATTGGGTTCCTGATACTCAAGTATGTTGAAGCCTCTTCCATAATCTTTGATTTCGATTACTATGGAGCCATTTTTCCTCATAACATTGAGTTCAATAAATTCAGTGGGATTACATTCGTGACTGTGGATGATGAGGTTGGCGCATACTTCTTCTACCGCCAGAATGACCTGCATGCTTTCAATTTCAGACATTGTGGTGCCACTAAGTTTTCCATTTAGGAATTGCCTTAAATTGACCAATTGATCTGTATTACAATATAGCCTTAGCTTTTGATCCATTATATTTCCTCTAACGCCTCTTCCTTCGTGTTTTTAATATTCATCAGTTTGTCTAACCCCAATATCACAAAGACCTGATAAACTTTTTCCTTCAAGCCGAAAATGACCATTTTGATGTTTTTTTCATGGAAATCTTCCAAATACGACATGAATACCCCAAGCCCTGCAGAGGATATGTATTCCAGGCTTGAAGCATCAACCAAAATCCCTGTTTCCCCTGCTTCCAATAATTGCTGGATACTACTGTCTAATTCCACCGAATTGCTGGCATCCACTTCCCCCTCCAATTGCAAGATTGAATATTTTTCTTCTTTGATTGTTTTGATTTCCAGCATGTCTGAATATACGCTTTATAATTCCTTTGGTTCTTATTGAAATTTGATGACTACCATTGAGTAATCATCGTCAATGACTACGTTTTTACCGATGAAATTGTAGACTTCCTCGATTATCTTTTCGTGAATTTGACTTGGGGATAGATTACAATTGGATTTGAGGACCATTTTTAACCTTTCATAACCAAACTCAGTTCCTGCCTCGTTTTTTGCTTCGATTACTCCATCAGTGAAAAGCAACATGGCATCCCCCGCTTCGAAGTTGAAAGTTTTTTCGTGCACATATTTGTCAAACATGCTGTTTCTCAGAATTCCAAGTCCCATTCCATCTATACTTAAATACTCGCATTCTTGTGTAGAGTGACTAAAGTAGAGTGTAGGGCAATGTCCAGCCCTGCTATATGTGACCGTCTTCAGTTCAGTATCGATAATGTAAAAGGAGCTGGTGATAAAGTGGTTTTTTTCAAGACAAAGACCAAGTGCGACATTGGCTTTCTTGATAAATTCTGATGGGCTTGGGCTAAGCTGTACAAGACTGTGAAATATACCTTTCATCTGAGACATATTGAAAGCCGCCGAGGTGCCTTTGCCGGACACGTCCCCTATGATTACAGCAAACTTACGTGGACCAATAGGATAAGTTTCATAATAGTCTCCTCCGACTTCATCGGCAGCTACGGAAAATGCCGCAATGTCGAAGGATTCATCACGATGCAGTTCTTTAGGCAAGAGACTCCTCTGTACCCTCTGTGCAATTTTGAGTTCCTCTTTGTATCGCTCATTTTTGATGGCCTCGTTCAAAAGCCTATAATTTTCTACCGAGATACAGGCCTGTCCTACAAACGTGGAAATGATATTGATCATTTCCTTGTTGAAACCATCTTTGACTTCTTTGACCAAATATAAGCGGCCCATGGTGTTTTGATTGATTACAAGAGGAATGACCAAAGCTGATTTGTAAGGAGCTAAGTCAATTTTTCCTTGGAAAACTTTGTTTTCATTTCCTGATTTGTCCCAATCAAAATTACTGAAAGGCTTCATGGCATTGATATGCCGGTAAAGTTGAAATGTGGTATCTTTTTCTATAAACCTCTCATGAAGGAAAATAGTCTGATCCTCCTGGTCTTTGACTTCCAACCACCCAGCATCGGCATAGGCAGCACTCATGCTTGAATCAATGAGGATATCCAAAACCTGATTTTCGTTTTGTCCGGGCTTGATAGATTGACTGAGCCTCTGGAAATTGATGGCTTCTATCAGTTTTTGTTCAAAAACCGAAGAAGTAGGAAGGTTGAATAATGTTACCAAAAAGCTGAAGAGTGTGTAAAAAAACACGAATGTGAAAAGCCCAATCAAAAACAGGTTATCTGTAAGATTAACAATGATCAAGTCACTTTCACTGTAAGTCAGGACTTGCCCAAACAGATAAGTAACAGAAAAAAGAATGATAACCAGGAAAAGGATTGACTTCCACTTTTCTTTGAAAGTAAGGTAGGGAATCCATTTAAGGTTGATTGACAGTGATATTGAGAAAATCGTGATTATTACAAGGCCGAACAGGAAACTGTAATCGAGTGAGTTTTTATTGAAAAAAATAAAAAACATACTCACCATCAGTAAAATTTCAAAGAGTTGCCACTGTTTGACTATGTTTTTGGTCCTTTGATAAAGGATGAGGTGTTTCCAAAGTAAACTGCAGGAAATCAAGAAGAGCGTTATCAAAGCAAATGTGACATGGTAGAAAAAGTTTTTGAGTAGGATATCACTTGCGAGCTTTGAGTCACCAAGCATGGTATAAAAGAGTCCTATAAAAATGGATACGCCAGATGCAACCAATCCCGTAGAAGCACCTCTCCAGATGAGGTTAAGGAAATCATTATCCTCATTTCTGGAAATGTTATAGTTGTAAAAAATGTAAACCGTAATGAAGAAAATAATTTCCAGAATGAAGGAAACCTCAGGCATCACACCTGATTCCATTTGATTGACTATCCCAAAAATCCTGGTGATATCAACAAAAAGTAAGGCCAGCCAGGTCAGTATAGCGACCAATAGACTAACTTTTCCGATATTTGGGTTTGGGATTTTGATCATTAGGCAGAATGAATCGCAATATTACCAAAACTAACTTAATTAACCTGCTAGCGTTTATCTCTTACATTACTAATTATTGTTAATATCTTAAAAAAATCTTTATGCGTTTATATTACAGTTCATTTTTCCTTTGCTGTTTGTTTTTGTTAAGCTGTTCTTCCGCTGATATCAATAGAATTTTACAAGCTGCCGGTGGCTCTGCACCACTGACTCAGGAAGAGGTTTCTCAAGGTTTGAAAGAAGCTTTGATCCAAGGAATAAGTAAAGGGGCGGATCAGGCATCTGAAACGGATGGATTTTTTGGGAATGATATGATCAGGATACTTTTACCCGAAGATGCGAGGAGAGTGGAAAACACTTTGAGACAGATTGGACTTGGATCAGAAGTAGACAGGGCGCTTCTTGCGATAAATAGAGGTGCCGAAAGTGCTGCAAAAGAAGCAAAACCTATTTTTATCAATGCAATTAGACAACTTACCATCCAAGATGCTTTTAACTTGCTTCAAGGAGATCAGGATGCAGCGACTACTTTTTTGAGGAGAACTACAGAAGACCAATTGATAGCCCTTTTTCAACCCAAAATTGAAGAATCTCTCAATCAGGTTGGTGCTACACGATTCTACGGAGATATTGCAAACACTTACAATGCTATCCCATTGACAAATAGAAGTATAGATCCAGACCTGAATGCCTATGTTACAGACAAGGCTATTGATGGTCTGTTCAAATTGATCGAGGAGGAAGAAAAAAACATCAGAGAAAACCCATTGCAAAGAACATCTGCACTGATGAGAAGGGTGTTTGCTGCGCAGGATTGATTACAAAAAGACGATTTCCTCAATGATGGCAGAGCCGAATTTATCTTGGATGATTCCCATGACCTTGGTTCTGTTCATGGAGAGCTCTTTTTTGATAGGACCGGAAGTGATTTTTACAAAAAGCTTCTTGTCCTTGATGTAGAGCGAACTAGTTCGTGAAGCTACAGTTTTGCCCATTAGTTCAGGCCAGGATTGAATTAGGTGCTTTTCTTCGTAAGTGTCTTTGAGTCTGTAAGCTCTAAGCAAATCTTCAAAAGCCTCACTCAAGGGCGTGGCTTCTTTTTTACGCTTACTGAAGTCTCTGTACTTATCCTGCATGGTTCAAAGGTAGTCAATTCAATCAATAAATAAGGAAGCGGCAATTCCATCGGCTAGGATTTTGCCCTTTTTGCTCAAAGTAATTTTGTCCTCAGTTATGGCAATCAAACCCTCTTTCTGGAGGCCAAGCAGAATTGTTTCTTGGCGGGAAAGTAAATCTACACCAAACTTCTCTTTGAGGTAATTCAGGTCTGTGCCCCAAATAGTTCGCAAGGAAGTGAGTATGTATTCATTGCAGCTGTCGGACTGTTCCATCGGTTCAATTTCAAATGGGAGTTCACCCAGCTGCAGTTTTTTAATGTAAAGGTTGTTGTTGGCAATGTTGGCTCCACGTGAGTTCCCATCATAGGAGTGGGCACCTGGACCTACACCAAGATAGGGGATGTTTTTCCAATAACTTGAATTGTGTAAGGCAAAATGCCCTTCCTTTCCAAAATTGGAAATTTCATATTGGACATATCCTGCCTTCTCACTTTCCTCTACCAATAGCTCAAACTGTTCGGCCACAAAATCTTCGCTTGCCTCCTGAAACTTCCCTTTTTTGCTCCAATTGCCCAAGGCTGTCTTTGGTTCAATTGTCAATGCATAACTGCTGATGTGTCCCGGGTCAAGACTTAAGGCTGTTAGCAAGTCCTTTTGCCAAATACTATGATCATGATGCGGATAGCCATAGATTAAGTCTACGGATAGTTTCTCAAAACCGGCCGATTTGGCCAGGTCAATTGCTATTAAAGACTCTTTTGCAGAGTGCGCTCTATTATAAAATTCCAGGACCTGCTGGTCGAAACTCTGAATCCCAATACTCAACCTGTTGAATCCTAATTTTTTGAATCCTTTGAGTTTTTCAGTGTTAAGGTCATCAGGATTGGCCTCAAGGGTAAGTTCTTTGATATCCAATCTATAATTAGAATAGATTGCATTGAGGATTAAATCAAGGTGATGGGTCTGAAGAATAGAAGGTGTTCCACCACCAAAATAAATGCTTTCGATAGGTGAGTTGTCCTTGAAAAAGGTTTTTCTTAGCGCTATTTCTTCGCATAACATCCTTACCATCGTGTCCATTTGGGTCAGGTTGGTGCTAAAATGGAAATCACAATAGTGACAAGCCTGTTTACAGAAAGGAATATGGATATAGATACCAGACAAATTTTATACTTTAGCCTACAAATATACAGGAAACTCCTTAGCCCGACTTGAAATTAATCCTAACGTCAATATTGATTTTGCTACAAGTTCAGTTGATTGCGCAGCAGCAGTTGTGGATGAAGTATGAGATTGCAGGAGATATCAGCCAAAGGGATACCGTAAAGTTAGGAAGTGAAGCTGAACTCAGGGAGTTTAAGAGTGGGTTGCTTTCAGAGTTACATCAGAGAGGTTACTTGATCCCGTTAATTTCAGAAGTGCCAGTCGGGGAGGATTCTTTGTTTTTGTCGATAGAAACTGGAGAAAAGTATGAATGGTATAGTTTAGGTCTGGGTAATTTACCGGAATCAATATTGATTAAGTCAGGGACGGATACAAGGCAGTTTGAAAAGCGAAACTTTAATTACGCAGAGCTTTCAAGAGTATTTGAAAGCATATTGACTGTGTCAGAAAACGAGGGATATCCTTTTGCCTCAGTCAAGTTGGACAGCATAACAGAAGAAAGCAGTAAGATTTCAGCAGCTTTATATTATGATTCGGGACCTTTTATCAGTTTTGATAGCCTCCAAGTCACGGGTGATTCAAAGATCAATAAAAAGTTTTTATCAAAATTTTTACAAATCACACCTGCCAGCCCTTTTTCTCAAAAAAAAATAAATAACAGCCTTCGCCAAATCAATGAATTGCCTTATCTCAAATGGAGTGGGGAACCAGAGTTAAGTTTCCAAAATGAAGAAGCCACTTTATACCTTCCCATAGATGACCGTAAAATCAATTCCATTGATGGGATCATAGGTTTTTTACCCAACGAACTGGAAGGAAGTGGTCTTCTGATTACGGGTCAATTTGACCTATTATTATATAATGTAGCTGGACGAGGCAGGAATTACGAACTCCATTGGCAGAGATTCAACCAATTTTCTCAAAGTCTCCAAGTATCTGCTTTGGAGCCACTACTTCTTGGTTCTAATTTGGATGTACAGGCTTCTTTTTCCCTGCTTAAAGAAGACAGTACTTTTTTGACCCGTGATTTCAGGTTGGATTTTGGGTATAGAATGGATGGCGGTTCTTATCTGCGTTTTTTCACTAGGAGGCAAGCTGGAGATTTGTTGGGCATTTCTGCATCTCCAGATAATTTAAGGTTTCCAGAAGTGGGCGATTTTAGGTTTAACAATTATGGGCTTGGTTTCGATAAATCGTGGCTAGATGATGTGTTTTTTCCCAGGAGAGGTGCTTTGGCCAAACTGGAATTTGCTATAGGAAATAAAAATATACTGGTCAATACGGCTTTACCGGCACAAGTGTATGAAGATTTGAGTTTAAGAAGTCTTCAATATTATTTTAGAGGCTCTTTGGAAAAGCATTTTTACAAAAATATGAATTGGGGACTTTATAGTAGGCTGACAGGAGGATTTATGGAAAACCCCAACTTGTTTGTGAACGATTTATACCGACTTGGAGGTTTGCGGACCATAAGAGGCTTCAATGAGAATTTCTTTTTCGCCAACAATTATGTCTATTTAAATATTGAACCAAGATATTATTTTGATACCTATTCATATTTTATGATTTTTGCCGATGTAGCGAGACTGGAAAATAGGATACAGAATCTACCTGTGGATTTCCCTTATGCCGTCGGCTTGGGTTTCAGTCTTGAAACTGGAAACGGGATCTTTAATTTTATTTATGCCTTAGGTGGTTCAAATGCTCAGGATTTTGCATTGAATCTGTCTAAGATTCATTTTGGTTATACTGGCAGGTTTTAAATTATGGGAAAAAAGCTCAGCATTCTAAGCACATTGATTTTTTTTATTCTGACCTCATCATTATCTGCTCAGATTATAGAGAACTATGATTCGAAGTTAAGAGGAAGTCATCAGAGAGGTTGGTTGGGTTCCAGTTACACCTCACAAGTCACCCTTGACTTAGCAACATTTCCAAAAAGCAATTTCAAGTTTGACATTCCAGGAGGGACTACCATATTTATGAATGAAAAACTTTGGTTCCATACGATGGAAGATACTTTGTTGACGATAGGTATTGACAGGCTCAAGGGTCTTTTCGTAAGCGGAAGCAACTACAATGTAGAATTTACAGCTCTTAATGATAGCAACAGGTTATCTGATCTTTCTGTGAAAAAAGGTTATTTCAGCAATCAGCGGATATCCGAAGAATTGCCTTTTTTGGGAGAATTTGATTTAGGGAAAAGGAAACTTTCTTCCTTTAGCGACTTTTATTTGAGCGGGCTTGTGATAATATTATTGCTGGCATCCATTTTCAAAGGGATTTTTCCTGTGGTATTAGAATACTTTGTAACTCCCAAAAAGCTGATCACTGCTGAGGACTTCTCTGAGGCTGGAATATTTCAAAAGTTTTTTTCTTTAGACGTGATTTTTTATCTATTGATGATGAGTATGCTGCTGATGCTGAATATCATGATGGTGGCGTATGTAAATGAAATCCAAATATTAAATGAGATGATGGTAGGAGGTTTGAACAGCCTGTTTTTTAATTGGATGTTAGGGTCAGTAATATTGGTTTTCTTGTTTATTTTGAAATTTATAGTGCTTAAAATACTTGTAGCAGTATTTGATTTGGGGAAATACGAATTTTCACATTTCTTTTATTTGTTGAGGTTACTTTCTATTTCTTTGTTCCTAATTACTCTTGCGATCACCTATTTTTATCTTAATGATCAGGCAGCTATTGGAGAGGTAGTTACAGTTGCACTATGGTCTTTCTTTTGGGTCTACCTCATAGGGGTCACCTACCTGTTTATAATTTTGGTAAATCGAGTGCCCTTTAAAAATTACCATTTATTTGCTTACATTTGCACCGCAGAACTGATTCCGTTTCTGATTATTTCCAAAATGATCATAGGATAGTCAAGTAAGTAAAAAATTTTAAGGAGAAGATTAAGAATATGAGTAAAGGTACCAAAGACAGGCTTAATCCGGTTAAAAGTATTCTGGTTTCCCAGCCAAAACCCAACGATCCAAATTCACCCTATTTTCAACTTGCTGAGAAGTACAATTTAAAGATTGACTTCCGACAATTTATAGAAGTGCAGGCGGTATCTATCAAGGAATTCAGGAAGCAGAAAATTGATATTCTAAAGCATACTGCTGTGGTATTTACAAGCAGAAATGCCATTGATCATTTTTTTACAATTTGTAAGGAATTGAAAATAGAAATGCCTGCTGATATGAAGTATTTCTGTATTTCTGATCAAACGGCTCATTATCTTCAAAAATATATTGTCATCAGAAAAAGAAAACTTTTTGTAGGTCAAAAGACTGCATCAGACTTATTTGATTATTTCAAAAAGCATAAATCTGAAAAGTATCTCTTTCCATGCTCGGATATCAGGAAGGATGAAATCCCGAATTATTTCACAAAATCCAATATCGAATTTACTGAGGCTGTCATTTATCATACCGTGGCTGCAGACCTAACTGACCTGAGAGATATCAAATATGATGTTCTGGCATTTTTCAGTCCTTCGGGTATCAAGTCACTCACCCACAATTTCCCTGATTTTAAGCAAAATGAAACCAGAATAGCTGCTTTCGGCCCCACCACAGCGAGTGAAGTGAGAGATCAAGGCCTAATTTTGGATATTGAAGCACCTATGCCTAACGCGCCAAGTATGACTGGAGCATTGGAACTTTATATCAAAAAGGCAAATAATTTAGGAGATTGATAATCTTTTGTGGGCTTTTTCAGTTTTAATATGTAGAATAGGGTTTAATTAAAGAACTTCACTTGCATGGATAAGCTGAAAATTCCAAAAGTCGTCTTATTAGTATTAATTTTTTGCGGAATTTATGAAGTCCCCTCGGCTTTGGGTCAGCAGGATCCTCAGTTCACTCAGTACATGTATAATGGGCTATTTTATAATCCAGCATTTTCAGGAAAAGATGCAGGATATAGATTTACAGCACTTCATCGTACCCAGTGGATGAATTACCAGGGGTCTGGGGGGCAGGCACCTGTTACCCAGCTGATCACCGCAACTGGTTTATTGGAAGATTATAAAATCGGTTATGGCCTGACTTTCATCAATGACAATATTGGTGTTACCAATAATCAAGAAATTAATCTTTCTTTAGCCTATCATAGGAATATGAGAAGAGGTGTGTTGAGCGTTGGGGCTTCAGGAGGTGTTTTTTCCAGTACTTTAAAGTATGATGAGCTCAGAACGGTTAACCCCGACCCAAACCTTCCAGGAGAGGGTAGTGATACCCAGATTAATTTCAACTTTGGGCTAGGAGCTATTTATGACAGAGGCAATTACTACGTAGGTTTGAGCAGTAGACATTTAAATCAACCGGGCTTTGACTTTGGAGTAGATGCTCCCGGTTTTGAAAACCAGCTTAGAAATCATAGTTATTTATTATTTGGTTATAGGATAAAAACTTTTGCAATGTGGGAGTTTGAGCCAAGTTTTTTATTAAAATCTGTCTCCTTCAATAATTTTTCATATGATCTAAGCGTTATAGCGACACATAATCAAAAAATAAGTGGAGGTTTAGCCTATCGTGGAGAAGAATCGGTATCATTATTGTTAGGCTACAGCATCTTAAGGGATAATTCTTTAAGATTAGGATATGCCTTTGATTTGGTGGTTGGTGGGCTCGAAGCCAAATCCCCTACAAGTCATGAGTTTATGCTAACTTATAATCTTGTTCCTTTAAGCAGGGAGTTTGAAAGAGTAATACAGAGAACGCCTAGGTTTAGATTTTAAAAATATTCTAGGAAATATAACAATTAGCTTGTGTTATTCTTATATTTTCCTTTAAATTTCGCTTTCGTAGACAAACAAATATGTGCAGTTATCTACATAACTTAATTAGTGTATTTTATGTATAGTAAAATGAATGCTCGGATTTTCCCCCTTATTACAGCCGTCTTGGTAGCCGGTATGTTACAGGGATGTGGCCTGTTTGGCAAGAGGGGAAGTGCAAGTGAAAAAGACAATCGGAGAGGTGAAGTCACAGGTGTTCCCAAAAGAGCAAACTGGCAGCAAAATTTACCGGTCGATATGGTCGCTATTAAGGCAGGGACTTTTTGGATGGGTCAAGCTGATGAAGATATCGCACATACCCAATCTTCTTTCAACAAACAGATAACAATCTCTGAATTTTATATGGACAAGTATGAAGTGTCCAATAATAAATACAGACAATTTTTGGAAGCGGTAAGACTTGGAGAGTATGATTATGGAACACCCACAACTCTAAAAGAGCCACCTACCTTCAACTTGGATGAAGTCCTTCCAGACACCACTGTATGGTCTACCAGTTTTTCTTACCATTATGGAGATCCACTAATGGAGTTTTATTTTGATCACCCTGCATTTGATAATTATCCTGTCGTAGGTGTAAGTTGGGAACAAGCCCAAATGTACTGTGAATGGAGAACTTACCACATGCGAGCCAATGACAGATCGGATTTTGACATGCCTGGATTCCGTCTTCCATCAGAAGCTGAGTGGGAGTACGCAGCAAAAGGAGGTAAAGATGTAGCCAAATACCCTTGGGGAGGTCCTTACACCAAAAATAAAAGAGGTTGCCTTATGGCCAACTTCAAGCCTGGAAGAGGTAATTATATTGATGATGGATTTGCTTACACAGCACCCGTTGATGTTTTTGCACCTAATGGTTTTGGCCTTTATAATATGGCGGGAAATGTATCCGAATGGGTCATGGATGCCTACAACCCTGTAGCCAGTGCCATTACTTGGGATTTGGATCCAGTTTATAATGATCCAAATGAATCCAGAAAAATTATTAGAGGTGGATCTTGGAAAGATATAGCACATTATCTTGAAACAAGCACCAGAACCTACGAATACCAAGACGTCAAAACTGCACACATAGGTTTCAGGACATCCATGACGTTTATCGGAAGATCAGGCTCAATGGATGTGAATAACAACAGAAGAAGAAGAAGATAAATAAACAACAATCAATTATAACAATTAACACTTAATCGCTCACATTCTATTAAAATGGCAAAGAACAATTCATTCAAATACAAATTTTACGGCGACATCATGCCTAAAATTTATGGTATCGGTGCTTCTATCGTAATCCTGGGTGCTATGTTTAAGATTCTTGACTGGCAAGGAGCCAGTTTGATGATTGGAGTCGGACTAACCACTGAGGCATTAATTTTTTTCCTCTCAGCATTTGAACCAAAACAAGAAGAAATCGACTGGACAAAGGTCTATCCGGAGTTAGCTGGAGCAGAACCTACAGTCAAAAAACCTGCAAAATCCTCTGCAAATGATGGCATCTCTCAGAAATTTGACGAGATGTTGGCAAATGCCAAAATTGGACCTGAATTATTTGACAGTTTAGGCAAAGGAATTCAAAACTTAGCTTCCTCCGCTGAGAAAATGGGTAAAATTTCAGATGCGGCAGTTGCCACAAATGAATATGCTGATAATGTAAAATCAGCTTCTAAAACCCTTGTTGATATCAATCAATCTTATGGTAAGACCGCTGCGGCTCTTACAGAACTATCTTCAGCCTCAGAAGATGCAAAAGCATATCATGGTCAGGTATTGACCGTCACCAAAAATCTTTCTGCCCTTAATAATGTCTATGAAATGGAGCTTCAAGATGCACAAAGCCATGTCAAAACATTGAATAAATTCTATTCAAATGTTACAGTGGCCATGGAAGGACTTGCTGAGGCTGGAAAAGAAACTGAGGCTTTCAAAAATGAATTAGCCAAATTGAATCAAAACGTAAGTTCTTTGAATAAAATCTATGGCGGTATGCTAACAGCCATGAAAGGTTAAGCCAAATTTAAAAAATGTTTAATCTTTTAGAATTGTAAAATGGCAGGAGCTAAAGAGACACCAAGACAACGGATGATTGGTATGATGTACCTTGTATTGACAGCTTTGCTGGCTTTACAGGTAAGTAACCAAATCCTACAAAAATTTGTACTACTTAACGATGGCCTTGAAAGAACGGCAAAGAATTTCATTCAAAAAAATGAATTCACCGTTTCATCCATTGCCAATACGGTAGAACAACAAGGTAATAACGAAAGAGATTTACCAAAAGTAGCTGCATCAAGCGAAGTGCGTAAAGCAAGTGCTGAAGTTTATACTTACTTAGAAGGACTTAAGCAGGAATTGATCACTCAATCTAATGCAAAAGATGATCAAGGTATGTACAGAACATCTAGCTTGAAAAATGTAGATGTACCGGGCCAGATTTTCAATAATCAAGGGAAAGGTCTAGAAATGCAGGAAAGATTAAATTCTTATCCTACTGAAATTACCAGAATATTAGCTGGATTGGGTATTGAACTTCAATTCCAAGACATTGCTAAAGATGCCAAAGACATAGAGATCTTCAAAAATGATTCAGAGGCAAGGAATAAAACCTTCGTCAATTTGAATTTTGTGAAATCTCCAGTGGGTGCAGTAATGGCCTTGATCTCTCAATACCAAAATGAGGTATTGAATATCGAAGGTGAAGCATTATCAGCTATCACAAGTTCTATCGGAACATTCTATTTTAAATCGGATGTATTTAAAGCGAGTGTAGCGGCAAGTTCTAATGTAGTTGCTGCGGGTACTAAGTTTGAAGGTAATTTATTTATTGCATCCTCATCTTCTTCTGCACAGCCAAAGATGACTGTAAATGGAAGAGAAGTACCGGTAGTTGATGGTTTTGGTGAAATCAGTTTCACTGTACCTCCAGCAGGTCAGTATGATGACAGAGGTCTTGCAAGACAAACTTTGAAAGGTGAGATTACTGTAAATATCGCAGGTAAGGATTCTGTCTTGAATGTAGATTATGAATACTTCGTAGCTCAACCTGTTATCAGGGTTACTTCTGAGGTGGTAAATCAGCTTTATGCAGATTGTGCTAATGATTTGACGATTGATGTGCCAGCTCTCGGTAATAATTATGCACCTGACTTTACTGTTACAAATGGTAACATCATAAAAGGTCAAAGACCAGGTCAGGTAACTGTTATTCCTGGAAACTCAGGTAAAGTTGTGATCGGTGTAAGTAGTGGTGGCAATAAAATCGGTAATGTAGATTACGATATCAAACCTGTTCCTGCTCCAACAATCAGGTTGTTTGATGCTCGTGGTGCTATTGATCTAAGTGTGGCTTACCCAGCTCCTGGACCTCAATCATTAATGGTAAGAGCGGTACCGGAGGCCAACTTTGGAAGAACTATGGCAAGAGATGCAAACTTTGAAGTTTCGGCAGGAGAAGTTATCCTTCTAAGAAATGAAGTGCCTCGTGAGAGAGTTCAGATCAGTGGAGAAAATGTTGCGATTAGAAACCTCCTTGCAGCTGCAAGAAGTGGTGACGCCTTGGTGATTAGGGTAACAGAAGTTACCAGAACAAACTTTAGGGGTAATAAGATCAAAAATAACCAACCTGAAATTATCAGGATGGCAATTAAATAAAACCAATTTCGTTATACTGACGGAATTACTAAATAGACTTAGCTATGAAATTAAAAGCTAAACTTATCGGCATATTTACTCTAATTGGAGTTTTCTTTGGACTTGACGTTTTTGCACAAGGTGCTACAAGCGTAAGTCCATCCAATACAGGAGACAGAAGGTTCCAAATGGATACGGTGTATTCTGCAAGACCAATGCGCGAAGATGATAAAATGTATCAAATCGCAGTTTGGAGAAGAATTGACCTAAGGGAAAAATACAATGTGCCTTTGTATGGTTCTGGCGATACCAAAAACAATGGTATTATGAATAATATTTATAAGGCTATTGTAGATGATAATGCTTTCGAAGTTTTTGCTGATGATGAATTTAAGCAACCTCTATCCATTGCTGAATTTCAAGATAATTTCTGGATTTCAGCAAATGGTGACAGTATCTTCGTAAAGCAATTGTATTACCTAGATTTCAGAGAGGATTTTGTATTTGACAAACATCATTCTCAGGCTAAGTTTGATATTAAATATATAGAGCTTGTAATGCCTTCACCGACCAATGCTAACGCAGGTCAAAAAACTATCGGTTTTATCAGGTATAAGGACTTCTACAATCACTTCAAAGATCATCCTGAAGCAAAGTGGCTCAATTACCAAAACACTTCCAAAAACCTTACATACGATCAGGCTTTTGACTTGAGGTTGTTTAGGGCTATAGTCAGAAGGTATACAAATTCAGATGAAGCTTTGATTGCGGATAAAGTGAACCCGGATAATCCAAATGCAGAACTGCAAGCCTTCTTAGATGCACTAGATTTTGAGTACAAGTTACTCGAATACGAGAATGGTCTCTGGGAATGGTAATCATATCTTAATTAAAAAAGCGGGTTTTACCCGCTTTTTTCGTTTTCAAGCCATTCCAAAAGTTTCTTAGTCCTTGCTTCACCTATTAATTCGAGGAACTCCTCTTCCTTAGCTTCTCTGATCTTTTTGATAGACTTGAAGTGCTTAAGTAGTTTTTCAGCTGTTTGTTTACCTATACCTTCTACTTTTGTCAATTCAGTACCAAACGCTTTTTTACTCCTTATGTTCCTATGGAATGTAATTGCAAATCTGTGGGCCTCGTCTCTAATTCTTTGTAACAGTCTCAGGGATTCAGATTTTTTATCAATATGTAATGGGAATTGATCTTCTGGGAAGTAGATTTCTTCCAGTCGCTTAGCAATTCCGATTATAGGGACCTTTCCATATATGCCTAATTCTTTTAATGCTATTACAGATGAAGACAATTGACCTTTACCTCCATCTATTACAATTAGTTTAGGAAGGGGTTTATCCTCTTCCATGAGGCGCTTGTATCTTCTTCCCACCACTTCCGTCATACTGGCAAAGTCATTGGGTCCTTCTACTGTTTTGATATGGTAGTGTCGATATTCTTTAATGGCTGGTTTGCCGTTCAGGAAGCACACCATGCTTGCCACTGGATTTGTACCTTGAATATTAGAGTTATCGAAGCATTCAATATGATCAGGCATATCTTTGAGTGATAAGTCTGACTGTAATTGCTTTAACACCCTGAATTTTTTGTCCTTTACTTCACCTGATGCGAGAAGCTTTTCTTGTTTGTAGTATTTGGCATTTTTAAGAGACAAGTCAATGAGTTTTTTCTTGTCTCCGATTTTGGGTACAGAAATATTCAGTCCTTCATACTCTTCATCCAATGGAATATTGATGATAATCTCAGAAGCATTGCTTTGAAATTGGTCTCTAAGTCTCACAATCGCTGTGAGGAGCAATTCTGATTCGGTTTCGTCCAGTTTCTTTTTAAGTTCTACCGTTTTTGTGATGATTACAGAGCCATTGATGATCTTTAGGAAGTTCACATATGCACACTTCTCATCTGTGACAATGGCGAAGACATCAAGATCCCTTATTGATGGATTGGCAATCAAAGATTTTGCCTGATACTTTTCTAAAAGCTCAAGTTTCTGTTTGAAGTATTGAGCCTTTTCAAATGCAAGTTTTTCAGCTTCTTCCTGCATTTTATCCTTAAAGAAATTCTTGGCCAAAGCTAAATTACCCTTCAGAATGTGTTTGGCTTGCTCAATATCCTTCAAGTAATCTTTTTCCTTTTGGTGCCCTTCACATGGACCTAAGCAGTTGCCAAGATGATATTCTAGGCATACTTTGTATTTTTCTTCCCTGATTTTTTCAGGACTTAAGTCCAGTCTGCATGTGCGAACTGTAAATATCGACCTGATGAGTTCCAAAACATTATTCATAGCTTTGACCGAAGCAAATGGGCCATAGTAGGTGCCTTTTCCAGCCTGCATCCTTCTTGTCGGGTAGATTTGAGGGAAATGCTCATCAGTGACTAGGAGATATGGGTAAGTTTTATCATCCCTTAGTAGAATATTATATTTGGGCTGATTTTGTTTAATTAAATTATTTTCGAGCAGCAAAGCATCAAATTCAGAATTGACTAGTGCAATCTCAATTTTGATGATTTCCTTTACCATCCGCCTGGTTTTGTGGTTCAAGCCTGTTGCCTTCACAAAATATGAAGAGACTCTTTTTTTAAGGCTTTTGGCTTTGCCTACATAAATAAGCTCCCCTGCTTCGTTATAGTATTTATAAACACCCGGTTGGTCTGGTAGATTATGGTGTTCGTTGACTTTGTAAAATGAGGCTTGCATATAAACAAAAATAGAAAAAAACAGCTCCTTTTATGGGAGCTGTCGATTGAGATTGTACTTTTTATTTTAAACCGATTCGGTCATTTAGAAATCATCCCTGTTAGGATCAAAGTCAAAATCACTGAACCTGTTACTTTCCATCTCATAACGATCACAGTCGATCTCAATGCTTAATGGCCTTTCTGGTCTTGGGAATGGTCCTTTGGTAATGCCTAAGGTTTGATCCGCGTAGGCTTTAGCCATGTATTTGACCCAAATAGGTCTAGCTGTCTGACCTCCTTGACCGCTTATCCAGCTTCTGAAGTGTATGGCTCTGTCGTCGCCTCCAACCCAAACACCCGACACCAAATCTTTGCTAAGCCCCATATACCAGCCATCAGAGGCGTTTTGAGTCGTGCCGGTCTTTCCACCCAGTTCGTTGCCTTCGTCTCTAAGTGCCCAAGGTACACCCTGACTCGTCCCTCTTGTTTCTTCAAATCCACCCCTCATCATATACAACATGAGATAAGCATGTTCTTCACTCATAGCAGGTTTTTTCTTAGGCGTAAATTGTTGAAGAAGGTTGCCGTTTTTATCCTCTATTCTATCAATATAAAAGGGAACGATATGTTCTCCCTTATTGACGAAGGTTCCCATCGCCCCTACAAGTTCATACACAGACACATCACTTGTTCCTAAGGCCAATGCAGGAACTTCTTCCAAATCACTTGTTATCCCCAATCTGTGGGCTGTTTCTACTACTACACGGGGACTCAGTTTTTTCATCATGTAGGCAGTCACAGAATTGATGGATTGCGCCATTGCTTTACGGATTGACATTTTCTCATAAGAGAACTTCCCGTCAGCATTTTTTGGAGTCCAAGAAGGTTGACCCGGGATGTTGACTTCTATAGGCTGATCTATTACTGTGTAGCAAGGACTGTATCCGTTTTCAATAGCTGCAGCATAGACAAATGGTTTGAATGTAGAACCAGGTTGCCTTCTTCCTTGTTTCACATGGTCATACTTAAAATGCTTGTGATTTACTCCACCGACCCAGGCTTTAATATGGCCTGTATGAGGATCCATAGACATAAATCCGGTCTGTAGGTGTTTTTTGTAATGTCTCAGTGAGTCCATGGTACTCATCAAAGTGTCTACCTCTCCTTTTTCCCATGAAAATACCCTCATCCTCTTTTTTTCCTTCAGCTTGATATTTATGGAGTCCGAATCAGCCCCGTATCTCTTGACGAGATTTCGATAGGCATCAGTTCTTTTTACTGCGGTTTCAAGAAAATTTGGAATTACCCTTCCAGTATTGTCTATCCATGGGTCTCTATTACCCATTTCATTTTCAAACTTCTTCTGCAGCTCATTCATATGTTCTGAGACTGCCTCTTCTGCATATTTTTGCAACCTACTGTCTATCGTGGCGAAGATTCTTAATCCATCCCCAAAAAGGTCATAAGTAGTGCCGTCTGACTTCAGGTTTTCTCGGGTCCATCTTATCAAATCAGCTTTGATTATTTCCCTAAAATAGGTAGCCAATCCTTGGTTTTGATTTTCCACTTTATAATCCAATTCTATTGGAAGCTGCATCAGTGAATCCCTTTCCGACTGACTGATGTAGTCGTACTTCTCCATTTGGTAAAGCACAGTGTTTCTCCTTCTGAGTGAATTTTCAGGATTGAATACAGGGCTATAATAGGTTGGGGCTTTGAAAAGTCCAACTAGAACGGCCGATTCCTGAACGTTCAATTCGTTTGGAGATTTGTTGAAGAAAGTTTTCGAGGCTGTTTTGATTCCGTATGCATTACTTCCAAATTCGGAAGTATTCAAGTACATGGTCAAGATCTCATTTTTGGTGTATGATTTCTCCAGTTTGGCAGCAACTATCCACTCTTTGGTTTTGATGACAAGCATTCTAAGTCCAGGCACCCTGCTGAGGACACCTTGAGACTCTAGATTTCTTGTCTTAAAAAGGTTTTTAGCAGTCTGTTGGCTAAGTGTACTACCACCTCCGGCAGATTGCCTCAGGATGATTGATTTAAAGAATACGCGACCCATACTTTGAAGGTCTATACCAGAGTGATCTTCAAATCTCACATCTTCTGTAGCGATGAGAGCCTTTACCAGATTTGGTGAAAGCTCATTGTAAGTCACGGGGCTTCTGTTTTCCCTAAAATAATTCCCTAAAAGTACTCCATCTGCAGAGTACAATTCGGACGCTAATTCTGATTGTGGATTTTCTAAAGCTTTGAAATCTGGGAGCTCCCCAAATAGTCCAAGGAAATTGACACTGACTCCCCAGATGAACAGAATGAACCCAAGGAAACCGGCGGCAAAGCCGATCCAAATGAGTTTGATGATTTTCTTGGTCATTATTAATTTACTGATAAAGCTGTTTAGTATGCCTTTTTATAAAATTGGCGGTATTCATTTAGATTTTTTCTTTTATTCAATTCCTGGAAGTTCTCAATCGAAATCAAAAAGGCTTTTTCCTTATCGCTTTGATCGAGTGAACTTGAACTAAATTCTTCCATGAATTTAGCACTGTAAGTCATTGCCCGCTCGGCATTGTTGAACGGACTCACGATGAAAATAGATTCCTCCTTACTCATATTCATATTTCCTGTTCTCAGTCTAGCACTGCCAAAGTTTGCGGAGTGGAAAGTCTCAAGGTCAGCCAATAGACTTTTTGCATTTTTTGCCTTATCTGACTCCAATGCGATGACAAATATATGAGTTTGATTAGGATTTTCTTTGTAAGGTGATTCTTCTTCCTCATTCTCTGTGCCTTCACCTTCTTCATCGCTTTCCAGGACTTCTGTACTGGAATCCTCTTCAGCAATGTCGGTTTGAGCTTCGGCGATGTTTTGCTCGCCTGTCAGTGCATTAAGCATATTTCTTGCCATTTTTACCAACTCAGTATCTTCTGTAGTTTGGATATAATTTTCAAGCCTGGATTTGTACCTGTCAGTTTCGTCAACTTTTCCGGAAACCATTATATCAAGCAACATCAGCCTATCGGTGTTTTTGGTAAGGGGATAGTTTTCCAAAGTGTTTCTCACTTTATTTCTTGCCTCTTGATATTGCCTGTTGTAATAAAAATCATAGGCTTCCTTGTAATTTTTTGAGGATGCCAAAAACGCTTGGTTTCCTGTCAATGCACCGGGATTATTGACAGAATAGGTGTATGGAGAATCAGGAAATTCCCTGTTTAGTCTTTGCACATAAAGCTCCTCATTCCCGCCGAGTTCTCGCGCAGCCAAATATAAAATATAATAAGCTTCGGCTTTTTTGTTGGAATTGGGGTA
This sequence comes from Mongoliibacter ruber, assembly GCF_003003005.1. Lineage (GTDB taxonomy): Bacteria > Bacteroidota > Bacteroidia > Cytophagales > Cyclobacteriaceae > Mongoliibacter > Mongoliibacter ruber. Next base: position 362,252 of record NZ_PVTR01000003.1, on the reverse strand, counting down.
AGATGTGATCAAGATTTCTAGGTACTCTTTTGATATCTGAGCTTCTTTGAAGTCAAAAAACATCAGTTTGCCCAATTCAAAGTACGCTTCTTCCAATTCAAGTTTGAGTAAATCGATTTGTTCGTCAGTTTTTGGAATATTAGCCAAAAGGGATTCCTTGTCGGGGATATCAGCGAAGACATTTGTTTCTTCTACTTCTTCAATTACTTTTTCATCCTCCATTCCCAACTCTTCTGCACTACTGCCCGTACTTTGGAAATTCTGAACATTTCGTCTCCAGTTATCCTCAAGTGATCTATTGCCCCAGTTTCTATAGAAATCAATAGTCCCCTGTTGCATGACTACTGCGTTGTCAAAGTAAAAAGATTGACCTGAACCCCTACCTCCAAACGCCAGCAGGTTGTCGAATATGCTAGTACTGCTTTTTTGCTTCTCTTTTGCTTCAGCTTCCCTGAGTAGCCTGTCTTCTTCCTGTGCTATAAATTTCTCAGCTACGAGTTCCTGTTCTTCAGGGCTCAGTTGAGTTAATCTAATAAGACTATCATTATTGTTGATCATGTCGTATTGAGTGACATATTCATCAAAAATAGATTTTTTGGACATTATCTCTTGGTAAGATTTATGAGATGGCCTAAAATTGGTTATGGCTGAATCCAGGTAGAATTTGGTTGATCGGAAGTCTTTTTTAATATCAAAACTGATTTCGGCTAATTTTTGATAGATATAGCCCTTTTGAATTTCGTTTTTACCTTCTTCTTTGGCGGCTCTGATGAGCAATGATTCGGCCTCTTCGACATCATCTTGCTTGAGTTCAAAAAGTGCTTTCTCGTATAAAATTACGTCTCTTAGGTCTATGTTTTTACTGTCTTTGTATAAATCATCATAAAAGCTTCTCACCCTTCTCATGTCTTTACTTTTGTTGATCTCAGCGACCTGCTGAGCAAAAAGCTGGGCAAAAAAACTTCTCTCATAAGGAGGGTTACCTTTGTCAGCTTCTTTATAATAGCCATATGCCAAAGCATCCAATTCCTCTCTTTGATACAATTGAGCCAAAATAAAGTTTATCCTTGAGCGCTCATCCTTGTCTTTTGTATAATCAAGAGCTTTGTCGAGAGCACCTATTTTCCCATTGATATCCTCTCTGCTTTCGTAATAGTAGGCTAATGTTTTGTAGAGTAAAAATCTATTATCCTTACTGATTCTGGATTCCTTAGAGAGATAATCAATGACATATGTGGCATCATCATAATTTTTCAGGTCGATAAATTGCCTCAATAGTTGAATCAGCGCTCTATGACGAATTTTTCTTTTCTTGCTATTGACATTCAGGTATCTAAATGTATTTGAAGAATTGTCAAATTCAGCATCATAATAATCAGCCATCCCAAGTAAAAAGTAATTATCGTCTACCCATTTAGAAATCCTATGCCATTCTATTGCTTTGGAAGAAAAGTCTCGTACTTCTGTCAGTAACTCTTCATGTTGTTCTATAGTCGCGCTGTCAATCGGGTAAAATACAGGCAATACCTGTGAATAGTCTTCGCGGTGGTTGTCTTTAATTGCCTTTTCAAGTGCTAATATATTGTTGTGTGCATAAAAATAAGCATTGTACCTTGAGGTGGTATTGTGATACATCCTATTGGTAAAAGTGTTCTTTTCTGAAGAACAACCTGCCAGCAGAATTACGACCAATAGAATAAAAGTTGATGAGAATTTGTTCATTTTACTGATAAAGCTCCAAAATAACGCATTTGGTTACAAATAAATAAACGCTTTCACTTAATATTATATTTTCGAAAGTACAGTTAAGATTAAATGAAGTATAAAATCAAAAAAATCTTCAGGTCAAGGTTTCTTTTTGTAATCAGGAAAGAGGAAGACTTTGCGGTATTGAATTCTTTCAGCGTGACCGCTACCAAAATCCTGTTGCTGGGAATTTTGTTTTTAATTATCAGCTTTGGAATTTCGTTGATTCTAGCAAAGACATTTTTAAAGAGTTGGTTTGATCCTGCTTTTTCTTCTGCTGAAAGTACGGAGTTATTTATCAATCTCTCGGATAGAGTTGACTCTTTGGCGCTGGAAGTAGTAAAGAAGGATGCATATATTCAAAATATTCAACGTATCATAGGGGGAGGAGAGATAGAAGATGAAATGGCTCAGGCATTTTCGGATACAGCGGGATTTGAAATAGGAATGGCCAAGCCCGAATTAGAAAGATTTCAACCGAGTCAGGGATCCCAATCCATTATTCAGGAAATGAGTGGGCTTTCATTGGAGGGGAATGTTCAGAGCCGTAGCCCCTCAACCCTTATGTCAAGCACATATTTTTTTACCCCTATCAAAGGAATAGTGCTGGCAATTTTTGACCCCCAGCAGAATCATTTTGGTGTGGATGTTGTGGCAAAAGAAAATGAGGCGGTAAAATCTATTTTGGATGGGACGGTTATTTTCAGCTCATGGACGCTTGAGACCGGATATGTATTAGCTATACAGCATTCCAACGAGTTGATTTCAATTTATAAACATAATTCAGTAATATTGAAATATGTTGGAGATGTAGTCAGGAGTGGAGAAATAATTTCCATTATTGGGAACACAGGAGAACTTAGCTCAGGCCCCCATCTTCACTTTGAACTTTGGTATCAAGGTTCACCACTCAATCCTCAAGAATTTATTTCCTTTGATTAGATATGTTTAGTAAACCAGAAGAGAAAAAATCAGTGGTAGACATGGTAAATTCCAGTAATGTGATTTCAAGAGAAACACATATCACGGGTGATATTACAGCACAAGGTAATATCAGGATAGAAGGTACCGTAGACGGTATGGTTAAATCCACTACCAAAGTGGTCATTGGGGATTCTGCTATTATCAGGGGAAATATTACTTCGAAAGAAGCTGAAATTTCCGGAAAAATAGAAGGAGAAGTAATCTGTAGTGAATTGCTATTCCTTAAAAAATCGGCAATTATCAATGGAAATATTTCGACTCAAAAATTGGTCGTTGAGAATGGTGCCATCTTTAATGGCAAATGTCAGATGAATTCTAATTCTCTCACTGTTTCTAAGTCAAAAGACAAAGAGGATTCTGACAAGAAACAATTTGCAGCAGGTTAAATTGAATACGTTCCTAAAATATATAGGTCTATCCTTTCAAATGTTTGCAGTGATAGGCCTAGGCACGTTTTTAGGATGGTTTATTCAAGAGCAAAGTCAGATGAAGTTTCCCGTCTGGCTATTGCTGTTTTCATTTTTATCTGTGGTAGCCTCTTTTTATCATTTATTTATTACAATGAAAAAGGATGAAAAAAGTGATGAAGAGAGGAAAAAACCATAGTTTTGCATCCTCATATCAAGAGGCATGCACGCAATTAAAATACTAACATTCAGGTTATTTTTAATCTCATTGCTACTAGCAGGGATTATTTTTCTTTTGGAAAGCTTTTTAGAACCAAATTGGATTCATGAGAAGGTCTGGGTCATACTGTCTTTTTTCGTAATTCTGACTTGGCTAACCGGAATGTTCAGCCATTATCTTTTAAGCATCAGCAAAGAAAATTCGGTTAATATTTTATTGGGAGCGATTGGAATCCGTCTATTGGCAAGTATAGGTTTTGTAGCGGTTATGCTTATACTTAAGGTCGAAAATATTATTTGGTTTGTGGTCAATTTCTTTGTCATTTATTTCTTTTACTTATTGTTTGATATATACGGGGTAATGGCTAATTTGCGCCCGAATTCAAAATAGGTTTTAAAAAAATCATTTAATGGTCCGTAAATTTCTTTACCTAAGTGTTTTATTGTCAGTCTTTTGGATTGGTTTTTCAAATGTGGCTGTAGCGGCAGGAGACGAAGAAGATAAGACAGGTTTTATCATGCACCACGTAAAGGACTCGCATGAATGGCATTTTGCGACTTTTGGTCATACGCATATCACCCTTCCCCTTCCAGTAATTATCTATTCTTCGGACCGAGGTCTTGAGATTTATTCATCCTCAAACTTTCAAAATCCAGAAACACATCTTTTTGGAAAAGAGTATGGTCACAATGGCTATTACATTGATGAGCATGATCATTTGAAGGCTGTAGATGATAGATCCTTCCTGGATTTATCCATTACCAAAAACGTAGCTATGCTTTTTATAGTTTTGGCAGTTGTGTTGTGGATTCTTTTAGCGGCAGCAAGCCATTACAAGAAAAATCCAGGAACAGCACCAAAAGGGGCAGCTTCTTTTATTGAACCTATAGTAGTGTTTGTAAGGGATGAGATTGCTCTTCCCAATATTGGTCACCACAAATACAAAAACTTTACCCCTTATTTACTGACCATATTCTTCTTTATATGGTTTGGTAACTTACTGGGTCTATTTCCAGGGGCAGCTAACTTGACAGGAAACATTGCTGTAACAGCAACTTTGGCAATTTTCACCTTCTTTGTGACCAATTTGAATGGAAATAAAGATTATTGGAAGCACGTAGTAGCAACACCAGGAGTTCCTCTACCACTGTTATTAATAATAGTACCCGTAGAAATCATAGGTTTATTCACTAAGCCATTTGCCTTGATGGTTCGTCTTTTTGTAGCGATCACGGCAGGTCACATTGTAATCTTGAGTTTTATAGGCTTGATATTCGTTTTTGAATCTTATGCTGTAGGATTTGCAAGTACGATTATGGTTGTGTTTATCAATATGATTGAGTTATTGGTAGCCACGATTCAGGCCTATGTATTTACGCTATTTTCTGCCATGTATATTGGTCAGGCAGTAGCACAACACGATCATCATTAATTAGTAATTTCTTTGTTCAATTTATAAAACCTAACAAGTATGTTAACTTCAATCTTATTAACTGCCGGTTTTGCACTTATGGGTGCAGGTATCGGTGCCGGAATTGTAGCGATAGGCGCAGGACTGGGTATCGGTAGAATCGGTGGTCAAGCAATGGAGGGCATCGCTCGTCAGCCTGAAGCAGCTGGAAAAATCCAAACTGCTATGTTGATTATCGCCGCTCTTATTGAGGTGGTATCCCTATTCGCAGTAGTAGTTTGTCTACTTATTGCCTTGGGTGATTACACTTTCTAAGACAAAGATCAGGGATTGGCGCTAGGCCAGTCCCTTTTTATCACAATTGAACAAAAATTGATTAAAAGATAAAATTTCTATATATGGATCTTATTATTCCCGGTTCCGGCTTGATCATATGGCAAATCATTGGATTTTCCATACTTCTGTTTATCCTCGCCAAATTTGCATGGAAACCTATTCTTTCAGCTTTGGATGAGCGTGAGAAAAGCATTGAAGAAGCATTGAAATCTGCTGAAATAGCCAGAAATGAAATGGCTAACCTGAAAGCGGAAAACGAAAAAATTATCCACGAAGCCAAGCTTGAAAGAGATGAAATGTTGTTAAAGGCAACTGAAACGGCTAAGAAAATTGTGGAAGAAGCAAAAGATGTAGCACAAGTAGAAGGAGCTAAAATGCTTGAAGCAGCTAAGAAAGCGATCGAGACAGAAAAGCATGCGGCTATGGAAGAAGTAAAAGTTCAAGTTGCAGCCCTTTCGCTATCAATAGCCGAAAAAGTCTTAAGAAAAAGCCTTGCAGACGAGTCCAAGCAAAAAGCTTTGGTAGAGGAGTGGATCAAAGAATATAAGTTAAACTGATTATGTCAGATATAAAAGTTGCATCCAGATATGCTAAGGCGCTTTTGGAACTGGCTATAGAAAAGGATCAATTGGAAGAAGTCATCGCAGATGTCCAGTTGTTGCTTTCTATTGCATCCGGAAATCGCGATTTTGTTTTGATGCTTAGTAGTCCAATCGTCAACACTGATAAGAAGTTCAAGGTGTTGGAAAAACTATTTGCTTCATCAGCCAATAATATTACGATGAGCTTTTTTGGGATCGTAACCAGAAAAAACAGGTCCAACGTCCTTGTATCTACTGGAAGAGAATTCCAAAAACAGTATAACCTATATAAAGGTATACAAGTAGCTGAAATCACAACCACTGTTGCGCTCGACGATGAATTGAGAAATGCCGTTGTGGAAATAGTAAAAGAAATTTCAGGACTTGATAAAGTCGAGTTGGTTGAGAAAATTGATTCTGAAATTATAGGTGGATTTATCCTCAAAGTAAATGATAAGCTTTTGGATGACTCTATAAGCAGTAAGCTGAGAGATTTAAGACTGAAATTTGCCCAAAGGTATTTCGTCAAATTATTCTAAAATAATCGCATAACATTTAATATAAAATATAATGGCACAAGTAAGACCTGATGAAGTTTCGGCGATATTGAGAGAACAACTCTCCAATGTCAAAACTGAAGCTCAACTTGAAGAAGTGGGTACCGTTCTCCAAGTTGGTGACGGGGTTGCCCGTATATATGGACTTAGTAAAGCTCAGGCAGGAGAACTACTTGAGTTTGACAATGGTCTAAGAGCAATGGTTCTTAACCTTGAAGAAGATAACGTAGGAGCCGTATTGTTCGGTGACTCCAAGTTGGTCAAAGAAGGTGACAATGTAAAAAGAACCAAAAGTATTGCTTCCATCAAGGTGGGTGAAGGCATGTTGGGAAGGGTAGTTGATACCTTAGGAAACCCAATCGACGGAAAAGGCCCTATTGAAGGTGATCTTTATGAAATGCCGCTTGAGCGTAAAGCACCAGGTGTAATCTATCGTCAGCCTGTAAACGAGCCACTTCAGACAGGTATCAAGGCAATTGATTCCATGATTCCAATCGGTAGAGGTCAAAGAGAATTGATCATCGGTGACCGTCAAACAGGTAAAACTGCTGTTGCTATTGATACCATCATCAATCAGAAAGAATTTTACGAAAGAGGTGAGCCTGTATTTTGTATATATGTAGCGATTGGTCAAAAGGCATCTACGGTTGCAGGTATTGTTGCCGCTTTGGAAAAAGGGGGAGCACTTCCTTACTCTGTGGTAGTTTCTGCTGCAGCATCTGAGCCAGCTCCAATGCAGTTCTTTGCTCCATTTACAGGTGCATGTATCGGTGAATTCTTCAGAGATACCGGTCGTCCTGCTTTGGTGATTTATGATGATTTATCAAAACAAGCTGTCGCTTATCGTGAAGTTTCTCTATTGTTGAGAAGACCTCCGGGACGTGAAGCTTATCCTGGTGATGTTTTTTACCTTCACTCAAGATTGTTGGAAAGAGCTGCCAAAATCAATGGTTCTGATGCCATTGCAAAGCAAATGAATGACCTCCCTGAGTCTTTGAAAGATAAGGTAAAAGGTGGTGGTTCTTTGACAGCACTTCCTATTATTGAAACTCAAGCCGGTGACGTATCAGCATATATCCCGACTAACGTAATCTCTATTACGGATGGACAGATTTTCTTGGAAACCAACCTCTTCAACTCTGGTATCAGACCTGCTATTAACGTAGGTATATCAGTATCAAGGGTAGGTGGTAGTGCTCAGATCAAAGCGATGAAAAAAGTGGCTGGTACACTTAAGCTTGACCAAGCGCAATTCCGTGAATTGGAAGCTTTCTCTAAGTTTGGTTCAGACCTTGATGCTTCTACCAAAAGAACCATCGAAAGAGGTAGGAGAAACCAGGAAATTTTGAAGCAACCACAGTACTCTCCAGTACCGGTAGAACTTCAGGTTGCGATCATATATGTTTCCACTAAAGGTTTTATGGATACTATTCCTGTAGAAAAAGCAAGGCAGTTTGAGCAAGAATACTACAATCTATTGAAATCAAGCTATCCTGAAGCATTGCAGATGATCCTGAAAAGCGATCTAGATGGAGCTGGAAAGATCTTGGAACAAGCGGCCAAAGATTTGTCTGCTAAATATGCCAAACAATAATTAACTAAAATGACCAAAGGTGTGGTTAAGCTACGCCTTTGGTTTTACAAATATTTTCTGAAAAGAAATCCCTATGCCTAACCTTAAGGAAGTAAAACAGAGGATCACCTCAGTGACTTCAACACAGCAGATTACCAAAGCCATGAAAATGGTAGCGGCGGCTAAGTTGAGAAAAGCTCAGGATAAAATTCTTAAAATGCGTCCATATTCTCAAAAGCTAACTACTATCTTAGACGATGTGGTTGCTTCTATGGGAGGTGAATTGGATATTGTTTATGGTGATCAAAGGCCTGTACAGAATGTGTTGGTAGTCGCAATGACTTCTGACAAGGGTCTCTGTGGAGCTTTCAATGCCAATGTGATCAAGGCTTCCAATTATTTGATGGAGAATAAGTACAAGGATGTTAACCTTACGGTACTTCCTTTAGGAAAAAAGGCGCTGGAAAACTTCCGAAAAAGAAACTTCAAACTTATCCCTCAGTTTTCTGAAATTTTTATGGATGTCAATTATGACAGCGTAAGAGAAATATCAGAATATGTAATGGACGCCTTTGTTACTAAAAAGTTTGATAAAGTTGTGTTGGTTTACAACCATTTCAAAAATGTAGCTACCCAAGAGGTTGTTGCTGAGCAATTCCTTCCAATGGGAGGTGATGTAGTGGGCAAAGCCAGTGCTGAAGAGAAAGCTGAATCTGATTATATTCTTGAGCCATCAAAGGAATATGTAATAGAGGAGCTCGTTCCTAAAGCTTTGAAAACACAATTTTATAAGGCTGTTTTGGAAAGCAATGCTTCTGAACATGGCGCTAGAATGACTTCAATGGACAAAGCGACTGAAAACGCCAATGATCTATTGAAAGAACTCAAACTTCAATACAACAGAACCAGACAGGCAGCCATTACCAATGAGATTCTTGAGATCGTTGCCGGTGCAAATGCCCTAGAAGGTACCTGATAAAAAAGCTAACAATAATACCCAAGAAGCTACCCTAATCGGTAGCTTTTTTTGTTATAATCTTATTGCCCTTGCAAGGTGTTCGGCCATGATTCGCAATCCTTCTTTGTTTGGATGTACGCCATCTGGAAATAGGTCTGCGTATGGTAAAAGTGGTGTGTATAAGTCTATGATCTCAGATCCTGTCGAGATAGCTATTTCGTACAACATTGTTCTCAACTCCTTATCCATTACATCTGGGCTGATACTGAAGCTCTCTCTAAATACAGGAACTGGAATTACTACATACACTTTTCCATCATCAGGCATAGATTTTCTCATTTCAGAAATCATTTCGATATAATCTCTTTTGAAATCGTCCTTGAAAACCCAGTTTTGAGGCTTCGTATCGTTTGTTCCTAGTTTAATCAATAGAATATCAGGATGGAAATCTTGGGCTTCGGCAAATTGCGGTTCTGACCAAAATGGGAAATCCCCCTTCTTTAATAGTGTTCTTCCGCTTACTCCATAATTTTGAATATGATAGGCTTTTCCAAGAAGTTGCCCCATTACATGCGGATAACTGTCGGGGTTATCCCTTCCAGGTCCCTCGGTGATACTATTTCCAATACATGCAATTTTAATAGGGCCTTGGGCTGATGTTTCCATATAAATGAGACAAAGCAAAATGCTTAAAAAGACAATTTTTTTCATAATGATGACTAGTTAAATATTATGTATATCCGTTTTCATACCAATAGAATCTAAATAATAGAATTAACCTGTGATTTCGTACCAATATCAATAAAAATCAAATATCTATTAGTATCCCTTCGCCAAAAAACCCTCGTTTATTGATTAGTGGCGTGATTGCGGATATACATGTTAAATATTATGGAAGATACATTGTTTGGTAAAATTTGAAGTAATGCTGAATTGATACGAGATGCTTATATATTTGCATCTTGTGAAAATTTTCAAATCGATATTATTCTATTTTAATATTCTATCCCTTGATGTGGTAATAGGAGCTATGGCAGGCTTGTTGTTTTTTGCAGACCTTCTGGGGGTAACTGTGTTTTGGGAAGTTTACCTCCTTCTCGGAATGGCTGTATGGTGCATTTATAGCATAGATCACTTGATGGATAGCCGGACTATAAAAAATTCAAAGGTGGCATTTCCGCGACATGTTTTTCACAAAAGATATTTCAAGACCATCCTCACGGTGGTACTTTTGTTTGCCGTTGTTGGATTTGTTCTGATGTTATTTATGGAGAAATTATTGTTTTTGTTCAAACCAGGTTTTCTCCTTTCAACTCTGATTGTAGTTTGGTTTGCTGTTTTATACAAAAGTGGGCAAAAAGCTGCATGGTTGAAGGAAATTTCCACAGCTCTTGTTTATGTGTCTGGGATTGCATTGGCGCCTGTTTTGCTTAAAGGGATTGGTGAGTTGACTTTTCATTTTTGGTTATTCGCATCAATTTATTTTGCGATTGCATTGCTTAACCTTTTTATTCTTTCCCATACAGATGCTAAGGTGGACCATTCGGAGGGCTCTGGATCTATTTTGTCTGTGATTTCAAAAAATGTTTTGGAGAAATTTATTTTCTGGATTGGTCTATTACTATTTATACTCTTGGTGGGTATGCTTATCTACCTGCCTTCTTATTTCAAAATGCATACGGGGATTCTCCTTTTAATTGTTGGACTGCATTTGCTTTACTTTTTCTCCAAAAACCAAAAAAAAGAGGCTCTCCGTCAAAAACTCGAAGCCTCTTTTATGATTCCGCTCATTTTATTGATTTTTTAGACGAATGCGCTGTGACCTGTGATGGCACGGCCCACTATGAGAGAATTGATTTCTTTTGTTCCTTCATAAGAATAGATTGCTTCGGCGTCCGCTACAAATCTGGCAATGTCATATTCCAACAAAATTCCGTTGCCACCAAATAGTTCTCTAGCTTGGTCGACAATATCCCTCATCCTTAGAGTGCAAAAAACTTTGGCCAAGGAAGCATGTTCATCCAATAATTCTCCATTGTCCTGCATTTGAGACAACCTGTACACCATACTTTGCATGGCAGTCAAGTCACCCAACATTGTTACCAAAAGATCCTGCACCAATTGGAATGAGGCAATCGGTTTGCCAAATTGACTTCTTTCATTCGTGTATTTCAAAGCTGCTTCATAGGCTCCTCGGGAACAACCTACTGCTTGCCATGCTACACCTGCCCTTGTCATGCGAAGTACAGCAGCAGTGTCTTTAAATGAATTGGCATTTTGTAGACGGTCACTTTCTGGTATTGCACAATCTTTCATCGTGATCAAGGCATTCTGTACCGTCCGCAGGGCCATTTTATTTTCCATTTTCTCTGGTTTGAATCCGGGATTGTCTTTTCTTACAATAAAGCCCTTGACTTGCTGGTCATCGAGATCTCTCGCCCAAATCACAGTGATGTCAGAAAATGTAGCATTCCCAATCCATTTTTTTTGGCCATTGATAATCCATTCGTCACCTTCCCGTTTGCAGGTGGTCGTCAATCCTCCTGCCACTGCGGAACCTACTTCTGGTTCTGTCAGGCCAAAAGCGCCGATGGTTTCCAGTTTTTGCATTTTGGGCAGCCAATGCTGTTTTTGCTCTTCCGAGCCACAGAGGTAAATTGAGCCCATTGCCAAACCGCTTTGGACACCAAAAAATGTCGAAATGGAAGTGTCAACTCTTGCCATTTCCATTGCAATGAACCCTTCCAGCAAAGCAGAATGTCCAGGACAGCCATAGCCACTATAGGTCAGTCCTGCAATGTTGAGTTCTGCCATTTTTGGAATGATTTGCATGGGAAACTGTGCCTTGTTCCAGTATTCATTGGCTATTGGCCTGATCTCCCTTTCCATAAATTCCCTTACCCGGAGTTGGATTTCCCTTTCATTGGCGGGAAGGGTTTTTCCCAATTCATAAAAATCCCCATTGATTGCAGGGATTTCTTTTTTTCGGCCCCCGCCTTTCATCATCTTCATCATTTTTGAAAGGTCATCTTCACTCATTTTGGAGACTATTCCAATCATTTCATTTAGGTCAACTTTCTTAGACAGTTCGCTGATTTTATCAACATCAAGATTTTGGATTAAAGACTTGATACCGGAAAATGTTTTAAAAATCCTTTTCATGGTATATTGGGTTTAGGTAAACTTTTAAAATATAGTGTCTTTCCACATAAAACACACATATACCTAACGAAAAATGATGCTCAAGTTCTTTACTTTGAGGCTTTTTTGATGAACTTTTGAAGAATCTCATCGAAATATGCGCCATTGTATGGACCAAACCAATTCATATCTCTCACTTCATAATGGGACGTATCATAATACTTATCGGGTGTGATATACCCAATATACCCACCATTGAAACAAGTGATAATGAGCTGGAGACCATGCTCACTTGCATATTTTTCCCATTCCTGCATAAATATTCCTGAGATTTCACCACTTGAGCTGACCAACAAAATGTTACCCAATTGCATCAGGTCAAAATGGGCATTGGTGTCCCCGAAAAGCGCATTGAAAATATATGGGCGTAACCGGATGTTTTGCGCAATTCTATAATGAGGTTTTCGAAGAAATAAAGGGAAGCTTGCGAAAGATAGTCTGGCATCTTCTTCTAGGATCAACTTAGATTCATTTTCATTGATTTGATCAAATAGCTTCCTGGAATACGCTTCCACGTGATCGGGGCTGTTGCCTTCAGCTAGCGGTTTGTGGCTACCGACTGCTCCAGCGGCGAATAAGGAGAAGTCAAAGCCATTTTTCTCAAAGTGATCCATCAGGTAATGTGGGTAGTCACCGGATAGGCCTCTGAATTTTGAATTTTGGGTGGTAGAATGGGCAGCATAAGTCAAGAACATTCCTTTCTCACCTGTTTTTTTTGTAAAAACCAATTGCCTGACCAAAGGATCTACAGGATCTTCAGCAACCAAGCGGTTTGCTACCAAATTCTCTGTTGGGGATACCCTGTAATTTAGGTTTACGGTATCCATTTGATGGATTGCGCTTTTTATGCTAAGCAATGTATTGTCTTCTAGAAGTTGCATGACTTTTTCGTCATAACCTCCAAATGCCAGCTTCCCAGCCAATCCTGGCATATAGCCACCCATCCCTGAATGGGTATGCGTTGCTGTCATGTAGATAAAGTCCAGCGGTATTTTTTCTCGTGCTATTGCCTCCTTGATCCTGTTATGAAGAACAGGGTGGATAATCATCAGTTCATAACTCAGAAAAACTACCGATTTCTCGCCATTGCTTACCGCTAAAGACCTTATGAAGCTACTATCTTGGACGAAAGTATATGCCCCACGTGGTTTATAGCCCACTAGGTTGACAGGATTATTTGGTGTGGTATTTACCTTAGACCATCCTGCAAGCCAGACATCGCTTTCAGAAGAATTTAGTGGGATTGAATCAATCGCCGCCAAAGTGTTTTTGTAATAATCCATTTGCCCGTAATGGGTTCTGTCCATACGGGTAAAGAGTGCTAAAACCAAAAAAAGCAAAACTCCAAGGATCCAAGCTACTGCTCTTAAGAATCTTTGGAGTTTGCGATGTCTCATAATGTGGTGATCTTATTTTTTAATACTCAAAAGTACCATGTGCACTTTGAATGGTTACTTTTTTGCCTTCAAAAGGCAATACCCTTCCGATTATTTTGGCTTCAATGCCCAAAGTTTCTGCAATATCGATAACCTCCTCTGCGTACCTTTCCTCAAGATATATTTCCATTCTGTGGCCCATATTGAAAACCTTATACATCTCCTTCCAATCTGTTCCGCTTTCTTCTTGAATCAATCTGAAAAGGGTAGGTGTCTCGAATAAGTTGTCTTTGACAACATGTACATTGTCTACAAAGTGTAAAACCTTAGTCTGTGCCCCACCACTACAATGAACTATGCCATGGATCTTTGACCTAAGGTATTTGAGTACATCTATCATGACAGGAGCATATGTTCTGGTCGGAGACAGCACCAATTTACCTATATCTACAGGCAATCCTGGAGCGGGGTCTGTCAAGTTGTATTTTCCGGAGTAAACCAAATCTTCAGGAACTGCAGGATCAAAACTCTCAGGGTATTTTGTTTTTAAAAGTTTGTTGAATACGTCATGCCTCGCTGAGGTCAAGCCATTACTGCCCATGCCGCCGTTGTAGTAATCTTCGTAAGTAGCTTGACCGTAAGAAGACAGTCCGACCACTACATCTCCAGATCTGATATTGTCATTGGATATCACTTCATCCCTTCTCATTCTGCAGGTTACCGTGCTGTCTACTATTACTGTCCTGACCAAATCACCGACATCAGCCGTTTCTCCTCCAGTCAGTACCACATTGACACCATGGTCTCTCAACATTTGAAGTACTTCTTCCGTGCCATTGATGATGGCCGAGACAACCTCTCCAGGAATCAGGTTTTTGTTCCTTCCGATAGTAGAGGACACTAAAATATTGTTTACAGCACCTACGCAGAGCAGGTCATCTGTATTCATGATGATTGCATCCTGTGCAATACCCTTCCATACGCTAAGATCACCTGTTTCTTTCCAGTACATGTATGCAAGAGAAGACTTGGTGCCAGCCCCATCAGCATGCATGATATTGCAGTATTCCGGATCATTGCCCAAGGTGTCTTCCACTATTTTACAAAAAGCTTTAGGAAAAAGACCCTTATCAAGTTTAGAGATGGCTTGGTGTACATCTTCTTTGGACGCGGATACGCCACGTTGCATATACCTTTCGTTCATGGGGGAGTAATTTGGCTTGGTTATATGGGAAACAAAGTTAAGGATATTGTGGGGATTGGGTGATTATGAGAGGTAAAAATGATGAGAGGATTTTGAAGGGTGGAATATGGTTGGAGGGTCTGTTTTGGCAAAGTCTTTGCAAAATGAGGGATAACCAACTATTTAATTCAAATGAAAAAGATCATTTTATTTTCCATGGCCATGATTTTAATGGTCACATTAGAGTCTCAAGCACAGATTTCGGCAGGTGTTTACAGATTGTCCTCGGCTACATTTGCCACAATAGGCACTGACCCGGATAATCAAATGTTTGGTGAAGCAAGGGTTTCTACCGGTAGCACAGTAGGTATAGAAGGAACCTTTGGATATAATTTTGTTCAGCGAGATGAAGTGAATTTTTATTCAGGGTTTCACTTGGGTACCGAAGGCGGTGATAGAGGACTCTATCTAGGAGTGCCCCTAGGAGTCTTGGTGAAGCCGTTTTCTGCCAAAAATTTCGGGTTTCTTTTGGAGGCTAGTCCCATATTTCCGGGAGAGAACAGAAGTAATTATTTTCGGGCAGGGATTGGCTTGAAATATACATTCAGGTAGTTTGGAGCCTTCTTTCGAAGTGATTGTAATTCAAAGGCCTGGGTTTGATGCAACTTTCATTCAAAATAGTTGAAATCAAAGATCAGGGAATCCTTTATTTTCAAGAAAATCGAGCCAGTTATAGAACTGTACCATATTATACTCAAAAGGCCTGTCCATTTATTTGGGCAGGCCTTTTATATGAATCTAAATTTCGGAAATAAGCTGGATTCAGTAGTCATGTATCTTTCTGTGTCTCAAAGATCAGAGTTTACTTTGCTGACTTCACAAATCGATGCACGCTGATGATTTATCTATTTACTCATTTTACGGAACAGGTAAAAGATAAGGCCTATTACTATGACGGCTATAATGATTCCGACAACGACGCCTCCTTCGAAAATAGCACCTACAACTTCACAACTAGTCAGTGATACCATCATAAGCATCATTAGGGAGAGGTTTAGTACATAACTTACTAAAGTTTGATTTTTCATAATAAAAATGGTTTGATGTATAATAAAAGTAGAGAAGTTATGCTGTAGATAAGATCAAAAATTTCTTTAATATTTACATATTTATGGCATTTCGGGTCCTTTATATTTTTTAAAAGTTCAGAAAAGGTGATGACAATTGGGTCCTCGCCATGCTGAACGGAGCCTACCTCGTGTAGGCAGGCTTGCTGAGTTGAAGCACCTCCTTCCCACCAGGTTGGGAGACCCTTCGCTTCACTCAGTGAGACGACCACTTCAAACCTGTCATTGGTAGGATATTAATTGGAGAGCAACCCTAAGTCCAATCCCATCTAAATGTTTAAACAATAAGCGAATTTTTCACTTGAAGGAAATCCTAAGCTTTAAAATTGATAACTATCCCTTTTTAGCTATTTTTGTGGCTATGGCAAAAAATGAAGCAACTGCGGAAAACGCACAATTAAAAGATATAATAGCGCACGCCAAAGAATATGGCTTTGTGTATCCTTCATCGGAGATTTATGATGGTCTTCAGGCAGTGTATGATTACGGTGCTTATGGCGTAGAGTTGAAAAATAACCTCAAGCGACTTTGGTGGGAAACCATGACCCGTCTCAATGATAATATTGTAGGGATTGACGCGTCGATTTTTATGCATCCGACGACTTGGAAGGCTTCCGGTCACGTGGATAGCTTCAATGACCCTATGATCGACAATAAGGATTCCAAAAAAAGGTATCGTGCTGATGTTTTGATCGAAGATAAAGCTGCGGCATATGAAAATGCCGGAGAAAAAGAAAGAGCTCAAGACCTTCTCAATGCTATGGTTAGGTTGTTGGAGGCCGAAGATTTGGCTGGTGTTCGTGATTTGATTATCAATGAAGAGATTAAGTGTCCTATTTCCGGCACTTCCAACTGGACTGATGTACGACAGTTTAACTTGATGTTTTCTACTCAAGTAGGCTCTGTAGCGGAAGACGCTTCCACCATTTACCTTAGACCTGAGACCGCACAGGGGATTTTTGTCAATTTCCTGAATGTTCAGAAAACTGCCCGAATGAAGGTGCCTTTTGGTATTGCACAAATCGGTAAAGCTTTTAGAAATGAAATTGTGGCCCGTCAGTTTATCTTCAGGATGCGCGAATTTGAACAAATGGAAATGCAGTTTTTTGTGCGTCCTGGTTCAGAATTGGACTGGTACAAGGAGTGGTCAGAAACCAGAATGAAATGGCACAAAGCCCTTGGTATTCCGGAAGAAAAACTCAGGAGACATGACCACGAGAAATTGGCGCACTATGCCAATGCTGCGATGGATATCGAATACCAATTCCCATTTGGGTTCAAAGAAGTGGAGGGGATACACTCCAGGACTGATTTTGATTTGAAAAGCCATCAGGAGTTTTCGAAGAAGAAGCAACAGTACTTTGATCCGGAGATCAACAAAAACTACATTCCGTTTGTGATAGAGACCTCGATAGGAGCGGACCGCTTATTTTTGATGACTTTATGCAATGCCTTTGTGGATGAAGAAGTAGAAGGCAAACAGAGAACCTATCTGAAGTTCCATCCTGCGATAGCGCCCGTAAAAGCCGCAATATTGCCTTTGACCAAAAAGGACGGTTTGCCAGAAAAAGGTAAAGAAATATTTGATGCTTTAAAATATGATTTTAATATCATTTATGAAGATTCCGGTTCTATAGGAAAACGCTACACCCGTCAGGATTTGATAGGGACGCCATACTGTATTGCTGTAGACCATCAGACCTTGGAAGACAATACTGTGACGATTAGGCATAGAGATACCACCGAACAAGAACGTGTAGCGATTGCAGACCTGCATGGCAGGTTGGCTGAGGCTTGTAGTTTTAGGAGGGTGTTTGAGAGAATGGGCTGATTGGGAATTGAAGATTGAAAAATTGAAAAATTAGGGCAAGCTGTATATGGTTTGCTCTTTTTTATTGTAAACTCATACACAATAGATAGCCTCATAAAAAGCATAAAAGCCCTGTCAAACCAAGAAGGGTTTATAAGGGCTTTTATACTATGCTTGTAATTGATTCAAAATCCATCAGGTACTACCTGATGGGTTTTGAAATTATTAATTTATCCGCTTATGCATTCAGATCTTATTGGTTGGCCGGTTAGTTTGTTGCCACCTAGATCTTTAACATTGAAAGTTGATACCAAGTTTACATTTGGATTTCCTTGGCCACAAGCTTCTGGTGTGAACCTCAATTCGAAAGTGATTTCTTCACCACAAACCAAATCACCTATCCATCTTAGCCCGCCATTAGCTCCTGCTCCAAATTCTTCATAGTTTTTGCCGTCAAGTGACTCCCAATCAGCAATTTGTGGGGTGGTGATTTGAATTTCTGCAAAATCAAGAGACGCCTTAGGCGTAAATTTGAATAATATTGTATTGTTATCATCCCCAGATCTTTCATAAGAGAAATCCTCAGGACAAAGGTCATCTGGCTCTTCTACACATATTGGGATTAACCTATATGCTGTCTCTATAGTAAGACCTGTGGCTCCTCCACCTCCACCTGCTCTGACTACTGTAAAAGACCTTTCAACCAAATCACATCCTTCCCAATCTTCAGGAAGATCAAATTCAATTGAATAACTAGTTTCACCTACAGGTACACCGTTCACAGAGGCGATTGTCGGACTCGAGCTATTGCTTGCTCCGATCGTAAAGTTGTAATAGATCTTCTCATCATCATGATATACAGAATAATCTACATAAATCTGAGGATTGTATGTCTCTCTACCTGATAATACATGATATGTTGTAGGATCATCAGGGATAATACAGAAATTCTCACATGCATCGACTTGATACACATTTAAAAAATCCATAAAGTTTGGATTCAACGCAGTCAAAGTGACACCATCTCTGTCGAGAACCTCTTGATTGAGGTTGAGATCATCAATTTCAAATGTTTCTACCTGATTGCAGGAAAACAGAACTGCAACGGTCATCAAAACGGCCAAAGCGTTTTGGAATCGGGTTATCAATAAATTTTTCATAAGTGGTTGACTAAAAAGAATAAGGTTATAAATAAAACGTACTGAAAAGTAAATAAAAAGATTTAAAAACAAAAAAATGTATACCAAATGCATTTAAAGTGAAACAAAAACATTTTTAGTCATGGTAAAAGTTTATAGTCTTTTATCATTTAAAAATATGATTTAGTAAACAGGCCAATCTTTTTATCGAAAAATTGTAAATCAAAATAATAAAATTTGCCCTTTCAATTTTTTTTGAGATTTTTTTAAGTTTTTTTCAAAGCAAGTTGAAATTTCTCTTTCAAATGCCTGTTGTCAAGACATATCTCGAAAAAAAACGAACCCTTTTTTTAGGCTTGGGTTATATTTGTCTATGAAAAGAAAAGCAATCGTCATCGGTTCAGGTATTGCAGGTATTGCAGCTGCTATCAGACTTTCAGTTAAAGGTCATCAAGTAGTTGTTTTTGAGGCGAATGCTTATCCAGGAGGTAAACTTTCCGAATTTAACCTTGGGGGATATAGATTTGATGCTGGTCCTTCCTTGTTTACGCTACCCGAAGAGATTGATCAACTTTTTACGCTATGTGGTGAAAATTCAAAAGACCACTTTGAATACCTCAAGTTGCCTGTGGCTTGCCATTACTTCTGGGAAGATGGGAAAAATCTGAAGGCATTCTCGGATATTCATCTTTTTGCAGAAGAGGTCGAGACCAAACTGGGTGAACCGGCTATTCATGTGAAAAGAGCTCTTGAGCATTCGGATTACATTTATAAGCACCTTTCGCCCTTATTTATGCATCGCTCTCTGCACAAATGGAGTACATGGACTAACCCTGAAGCCTTACGCTCATACTTGAAAATGGGTAAACTTGGTATCTTTAAGACCATGAATGCTGCCAATTCCAGTTTGTTCCAACACCCTAAACTGGTCCAGCTTTTTAATCGCTATGCGACTTATAATGGTTCTGACCCTTATCAGACTCCCGCTACCTTGAATATAATACCCCACCTTGAATTCAATATCGGTGCCTTTTTCCCGAAAAAAGGAATGCATGATATTACCCTTTCCTTGTTTAAATTAGCCAAAAGGCAAGGTGTCGAGTTTCATTTCGAGTCCAAAGTGAATGAAATCCTTGTTGATTCAGGCAAAGCGATAGGTGTAAGGGTATGCGAGGAAGAATATTTTGCTGATGTAATTATCAACAATATGGATATGGTCAATGCCTATAAGACTATTTTGAAGAAAGAAAAACAGCCTAAAAAACTTCTCAACCAACCAAAATCCAGCTCTGCTTTGATTTTTTACTGGGGAATCAAAAAGGAATTTAAAGAACTGGATTTGCACAATATTCTCTTCTCCAATGATTATAAGAGGGAGTTTGAGCATATTTTCAAATTGGGGACCATTTATGATGACCCTACTGTCTACATCAACATTACATCAGTTTACAAAAAAGATGACGCTCCCGAGGGTTGTATGAACTGGTTTACCATGATCAATGTACCCAATAATCAGGGGCAGGACTGGGATAAAATGATAGCGGAGGCGAGAGAAAAGATCATTGCCAAAATCAATAGAACTTTGAATACCGATATTGAACCTTTTATTGAGGTGGAAGAGATTCTTGAGCCGAGAACCATTGAATCCAAAACTTCCAGTGCTCAAGGTTCTTTGTATGGGAACAGCTCGAATAATAAGTACGCAGCTTTTCTGAGGCACGCAAATTTCAGTTCTGAAATCCAAAACCTATATTTCTGTGGAGGGAGTGTTCATCCAGGTGGTGGTATTCCGCTTTGCCTACTCTCGGCCAAAATTATGACTGAAATGATCGACTAACTATTCAACTCTTTTTTTCAAAAAGAAACACTCCCATTGACCTCAAACCATGCACAGTGACACTTTTGGGAGATTCGAGATAGGTTAAGTTAAAGTTTTCTAATAGTGCCCTTTCTATCTTAGACGTGAGTACAAATCGTTCTGAATCATCGGGCAAAAGGTAGACACCATCACCCAAATGGGGTGCATTGGACAATATATTGTCTCTGTCTGTGCAGGTCCTCAAAAATAAAATACCGCCAGGACGAAGGACCCGGAGCATTTCTGAAATCATCTTGAAAAAGTCCGCTTCACTCTTTGCGAAATGCGTAACAGCTGAAGAAATCACAGCATCAAAAGCTCCCTGATGAAAGGGCATATCCTGTACCATTGCACGCTGAAACCTATGGGTATCATAATCTTTTTGGATTGTACGTGCATAAGTGCGCGCCATTTGGATAGCAATAGGATCTGCATCCACCCCAAAAATCTGATAGCCTTCCTGCAAAAAATAAATGCAGTTTCTACCTTCTCCACATCCTGCGTCCAATATCTTCATTTCTTTGGTAAATCTGCCTTTAAGGATTTGATCTAAAAGGTAGATGTCAATATTTCCAAGTAAATTATTGAGTGCTTTAATGTCCACTTTCTGCTTTTTTGATTGCCTTTTTCATTTTCTTTTTTCCTATCTCTATGAGCTCTGCCGCCCTATGAAACTCCAAAGTGCCGGCTTGTTCCCTCGAGATTTCAACCAATATGTCCACATCCTGTTGCATGATGACCATTCCCGATAGTTTGTCCTGAATCAGGTCCAAGGAAAAATTGAGGATTTCTACTGAGCTGAGTCCTTTTGGTTTCTCTTCTTTTTCTTCAGAGTAAAAATAGTTCGAGAATTTCTTTTGATAGTCTGACATCCATATTGGCAATTTTAAAGAGCTCTCTTTTTTGGCTTTGACAGGAGCTGCTATAAAGGCGGATTTGGGACCATTGAGGTCTACTGCCACTAAGTATTCTCCTCGGACTGTGGGACTGATCAGGTTGAAAGGGATAGGATTGATAATACCACCATCGAGGAACTCATTTTCACCGATTTTGGCGGGGGTAAACACTGTTGGGATGGAAGCTGATGCCCTTATAGCTTCATAAAGACTCCCGGAAGTAAATATTTTTTCTTCACCATTTGGAATCTGTACAGCGTTACAAGAAAAAGGAATACTCAACTGTTCAATGTCACAGTCAGCTATAAGGTTTTTCAGTGCAGCAAAAACCTTTTCCCCTTTGATAAAACCCTTCCGTGAAATAGTGAAATCCATCAGGGAAAAGACATCTATTTTATCCAAATTACAGATCCAGTGCTTGAATATTTCCAGTTTGCCAGTTGCATAAATACCACCGACAAGAGCCCCCGCAGAACATCCAGCTATAGACACAATTTCATAGCCGGCTTCTTCCAAAGCCTCAATGGCACCAATATGGGCCATACCCCTTGCACCCCCGCTGGAAAGCACCAATGAAACAGTTTTCTTAGCCATTGATCAATTAAGTTTTAAATATCAGAAAATAGGTTGCAATTTTGCAATCCAAAAATAGACATTATGAGCCAATTTAAACCTTTTCACTTAGCATTCCCTATTAGAGACATTGAGGAAACCAGGGCCTTTTACGGAGAACTGTTGGGTTGTGAAATCGGAAGATCTACTGAAAAATGGATTGACTTTAATTTTTTTGGTCATCAATTATCAGCCCATGTCAAGCCTGAAGAGCTGCAATTAGCCAAAGCTAATGAAGTGGATGGTAAACATGTGCCCGTAAGACATTTTGGAGCGATTTTACCTTGGGAAGAGTGGCATGCTTTGGCTGATAAGCTCAAAGCTCATGGAATTGAATTCATAATTGAACCTTATATCCGCTTCAAAGGAGAAGTCGGAGAACAGGCTACCATGTTTTTTTTAGATCCGGCGGGCAATGCCTTGGAGTTTAAGTCTTTTCAGGATGCCACTCAAATTTTTGCTAAGTAGTTAGGCAAATATTTGAATTTGTATTTAAAAGGCATGATTTTAGAAATGAATTGATCATTTCGATGCAGATAATTGTCTATTTGTCAGTCTAAATAGAAATAAAGTGATTTCTTTGTGTAAAAAGTACATATCAGTGAACTGCAGTCTTGATTAGAATGCTTCTAAATTAACCGCTAAAAATCAACATCAGCCATCTATGTTTATTTCTTTTCAATGAAGAACGAAAGGGTTTAGCTTTCGGTTGAATAACTATCTACAAGATAATCAAGTTATATGCTCAGCACAAACAAAAAAGGCATGTTGTATTATAAGACATACAAACATTCTTCTAGTGAAGACTGGGTAGTATTTATACATGGAGCTGGTGGATCATCCTCAATTTGGTACAAGCAGATCAGGGAATTTAGGGAAGATTTCAATTTGCTTCTTATCGACTTGAGAGGTCATGGCAAGTCTGCCCAGTCCATCAAGAATATATGGAAGGATGAGTACACCTTTCCTGTAGTCACCAAAGATATCATTGAAGTTTTGGATCATCTTCAGATTCCTCCGGCCCACTTCCTCGGAGTCTCTCTGGGAACTATTCTTATCCGCCAACTGGCAGAGATGGAACCTCATAGAGTCAAATCCATGGTAATGGCAGGGGCGATTACCAGGTTGAATTTTACCTCAAGGCTACTTGTAATCCTTGGTAATGCCTTTAAAAGTGTAGTGCCGTATATGTGGTTGTATAGTCTTTTTGCCTGGATTATCATGCCACGTAGACATCATTCGGAATCCAGAAATCTTTTCATCAGAGAAGCCAAGCGACTTTGTCAAAAAGAATTCATCAAATGGTTTAAACTGACTAAAGATGTGAATCCTTTACTCAGGTATTTTAAGGAAAAGGATTTGCCTATTCCTACGCTTTACGTGATGGGAGAAGAGGACATTATGTTTTTGGAGCCAGTCAAAAAGATTGTGAATGAGCATAAACTTTCCTTTCTCAAAATTGTCAAAGACTGTGGTCATGTTGTAAACGTAGAACAACCCGAGGTATTCAATCAGCTTTCATTAAGTTTTCTCAAAAATCAAACTCAAACGCATTAAAATTCTTTGTTTTACCCTAGATGAAAAATCAAACCAAAATAATTCTTTCAGTCATCATCATTGCAGTGATTGCTATTATTTTTATCTATCCTCGTAAGGACCAGATTTTTGGAATCACCTCATCGGGTCCATCAGCATCACCTGGTGGTGGAGGCCAAGGTGGCAACCAACCGCTTCCCGTGAATGTCGTAGAACTTCGGCCCGAAAGACTTGAAAATAACTTAAGTGTAACCGGTACTGTACTTCCAAATGAAACTGTAAACCTTCGTCCTGAAATATCCGGACTGGTAACCAAAGTTGCTTTTAGAGAAGGGGAGTTTGTCAAAAAAGGGACGCCGCTCATATATCTCAACGATGATGAACTCCGTGCCCAATATGAAAGACTGGAATATACCAAAAAGCTATTTGAAAGTCAGGAAAACAGACAAAAGCAATTGTTGGAGAAAGAAGCGATTTCACAGGAAGAATATGATATTGTCCTCAATCAGTTCAATACAAACCTTTCTGATATGCGCTTGATAGAGGCTCAATTGACAAAAACTGTAGTACGTGCCCCTTTTGATGGGATCTTGGGATTAAGACAGATTTCTGAAGGAAGTGTCATAGGATCTACTGATGTAATAGCAAGTATAGTCAATATTGATCCGATCAAAATTGAATTTTCTATCCCCGAGAGATACGCAGGTATGGTAGAATTGGGATCTAAAATATTTTTCAGCAGTGAAGCAGGTGGCCAAGAAGTAGAAGGCACAGTGTATGCCTTCGAACCTACCATTGATGCCGGTACTAGGACCCTGAGACTTAGGGCCACTAGTCCAAATAGGGAAAGGAAATTTCTTCCTGGAATGTTTGTGCGCATAAAATTTATCCTAGGTGTGGAAGAAGATGCATTCCTGGTTCCTGCAGAGGCTGTCATTCCAGAATTAAGTGGTTATAAAGTGTATGTAGCCAATCAAGAAGGTGTAATAGAGGAAAAACAGGTATCTATAGGCATACGTACTGAAAGGGACGTGCAAATTGTCGATGGGTTGAGAGAAGGTGACCTGGTATTGACTACCGGTGTGTTGCAGGTAAGGACAGGAATGACTGTCAATTATAATAAAATCAACTGATTATGGCTGGAATTTCAACTATAAGTATCAGAAGGCCTGTTTTGGCCATGGTAATGTCCCTGGTAATTCTACTCTTTGGCGCTATTGGTATTAGTCTACTGGGTGTCAGGGAATTTCCAAGTGTGGATCCTCCAATCATCAATGTCCGGACGACTTATGTCGGTGCCAATGCCGATGTCATAGAGGCCCAGATCACAGAACCTCTTGAAGAAGCCATTAATGGTATTGCGGGTATTCGCTCATTGACTTCCACGAGTAATGACGGTACCAGTAACATCACGGTAGAATTTGATGTGGGGGCAGATTTAGAAGCAGCTGCCAACGACGTTAGGGATAAAGTCTCAGGAGCGGTCAGGAGACTTCCACCAGATACTGAACCACCCGTAGTATCAAAAGCAGATGCTGATTCACAACCTATTGTTTTCCTCAATGTACAGAGTGATAGAAGGAGTTTGTTGGAATTGTCTGATATCGGAAACAATATTTTCAAAGAAAGACTACAGACTATACCCGGTGTCAGTACTGTACAGATTTGGGGAGAAAAGCGGTATGCCATTCGATTAAGGATAGATCCTCTGAAAATGGCCTCCTATGGTATCACTCCCACAGATGTCTTGACCAAAGTACAGACTGAAAATGTGGAATTGCCATCGGGAAGAATAGAGGGATCGACGATTGAACTTTCTGTAAGGACTAAAAGTAGGCTGAATACCCCACAGGAGTTCAATGACCTTATCATAAAAGAAGATCAAAACAATATAGTCCGCTTTCAGGATATTGGAAAAGCGGAGTTGGCAGCACTTAATGAAAGGACAGTACTAAAAAGAGACGGCATCCCCATGGTAGGTGTCGTATTGGTGCCATTGCCAGGTTCCAATAACATTGAGATTGTCGATGAATTTTACAAAAGATTGGAGACCATCAAAAAAGATATCCCAGAAGACATACAATTGGGAATAGGTTTTGACTCCACCAAATTTATACGTAATTCCATTTCAGAAGTACAAGAGACCATTCTGATTGCATTTCTATTGGTAGTGTCCATCATATTCCTATTCCTAAGGGACTGGAGGACTACCTTTATACCCGTTTTGACTATTCCTATCTCATTGATTGGTGTCTTTTTCATCATGTATGTGATGGATTTTTCTATCAATGTATTGACGCTATTGGGTATAGTACTTTCCATTGGTCTAGTGGTGGATGATGCCATTGTGGTTTTGGAAAACATTTATGCAAGGATTGAAAAAGGAGAGAATCCTGAAAAAGCGGCTGAAAAAGGTGCTGAGGAGATATTTTTTGCAGTTATCGCAACTACAGTTGCCTTGGCAGCAGTATTCTTGCCAGTTATTTTCCTTACAGGTACCACAGGACGACTATTCAGGGAGTTTGGTATAGTGGTAGCAGGGGCTGTAATCATTTCCTCCTTCGTGGCATTGACCATGACGCCAATGCTTAGCTCTAAGCTTCTCAAGAGAAGGG
Source organism: Mongoliibacter ruber (assembly GCF_003003005.1). Lineage (GTDB taxonomy): Bacteria > Bacteroidota > Bacteroidia > Cytophagales > Cyclobacteriaceae > Mongoliibacter > Mongoliibacter ruber. The sequence goes on along the minus strand of NZ_PVTR01000003.1, from coordinate 336,126 downwards.
AAAAGCAGAATGCCTTTTACAATTTCACTGAACCTGGTTTTGTTTGGTTGAATGAGAAATACAATATCTTCCTCAATGGATTCATGAAAATCAGGTGGGTTGCTTTTGTGATCATCGCAGTGATGGGTTTTGGGATATATCAGTTTTTCAATATCATCCCTACCGAACTTTCTCCTATAGAAGATAGGGGGGAAATGAGGGTAAACCTTACTGGTCCCGAAGGTGCTACTTTCAGTTACATGGATAGGGTGTTGGATGAGATGACCCAGGATTTTATGGAAAAGATTCCAGAATCAGAAAGGGAAGGTATCATTACCGTTACTTCTCCTGGTTTTGGTACAGCAAGTACCAATTCAGGATTTTTGAGGCTAATCTTGAAGGATGGAGCTGAGAGAGACCGAACGCAACAGGAAATTTTCAATCAGGTTCAGGGGATGTTGACTCAATATACCTCTGTAAGGGCATTTGCTACCCAACCACCTTCAATAGGCGATAGGAGGGCGGGCCTTCCAGTGCAGTACGTTCTTCAAGCCCCTACGATTGAAAAGCTAAAAGAAGCCATTCCTACATTTATGGAAAAAGCTAATAATAGCGAGGTGTTCAGTTTTGCCGATATCAACCTCAAGTTTACCAAACCTGAAATCGAGGTGGAAATTGATAGAGAAAAGGCAAGAAATATAGGGGTGTCTGTGCAGGAAATTGCCAGGGCGCTTCAATTATCTTACTCAGGTCAGCGCTTTGGGTATTTTATCATGAATGGTAAGCAATATGAAGTTATAGGTGAAATGCAATTGGAAGACCGCAACGAACCTGTTAATTTGAGGATGCTTTATGTAAGAGCAGAAAATGGCGAATTGATCCAGTTGGATAATTTGGTAACCATAAGAGAAAGAAGTACACCACCTCAGCTTTATCGTTTCAATAGGTTTGTAAGTGCTACAGTTTCCGCTAGTTTGGCACCGGGATATACCATTGGAGCAGGATTGGATGAGATGGATAGGATTTCGGCAGAAGTTTTGGATGAATCCTTCAGTACAGATTTGGCGGGTCTATCCAAGGAATATAGAGAGAGTTCCAATTCCTTGATTTTCGCTTTCATGTTTGCTTTAATCTTAATTTATCTGGTATTATCTGCACAGTTTGAAAGCTTCCTGGATCCATTAACCATCATGTTTACAGTACCATTGGCTTTGTTTGGTGCCCTATTCTCTTTATGGATATTTGATTTTACCCTCAATATCTTCTCCCAAATTGGTATTATCATGCTCATAGGTTTGGTAACCAAAAACGGTATCCTGATAGTCGAATTTGCCAATCAAAGAAAAGCCCAGGGCTTGACTATTGATGAAGCCATTATTGGAGCAGCTGCAGCAAGGTTTAGGCCTATTTTGATGACAAGTTTATCCACCATTCTGGGTATTTTACCTATTGCTTTGGCTCTTGGAGCAGGGGCAGAAAGTAGGGTTCCAATGGGAGTAGCAGTAATCGGAGGTCTTGCATTTGCCACCATCCTGACCTTGTTTGTGATTCCGGCAGTATATACATTCTTAACTTCTAAAAAAGGGAGATTAGCACGCGCACAATGAGAAAACTACTTTGTATACTGGCCCTATTGTGTTTTGGGCAGCAGTTTGTTTTAGCACAGGAAGAAGAAACCATTGACTTGGAAAATGCCATTTTGCTTGGCTTAAATAGGAATTTTGGCGTAAAAATCGCCACAAATGAACAAAAGATAGCTGAAAAAGAAGCCCAGATTACAAGAGGTAGCTTATTATTTCCTGTCATTGATGCCAATTTTGTTAGGAATTACACCATTGATGATGTGACGCAACTGTTTGTCAATTCTACTGAACAAAATACAATCAGTTCAGCCAAGTCAGATAATGAGAATTATTCATTAATTGCAGGATACGGATTAAGACCAGAAGCTATCTACACCATGAAAATCATGGGGAAACTGGCAGAAGTCAGCGAACTTCAAGCGAAAGTGATGGTTGAAAATACCGTTGCAGGAATAGCAACTGCATATTACCGCCTGGTACTCGAATTGCAAAGACAAAAAGTATTGGAAACGACTCTTGAACTTTCCCAATCCCGTCTTGATATTGCGCAAGCCAGGTATGAGTTGGGAGGGGCCGGTAAAAGGGATTACCTCACTGCTCAGGTCGATTATAATGCCGACCGTTCCCTTTTGGTCAACCAGGAATTGGCGATCAAAAATGCAAGGATCAATTTTAATGAAATACTGGCTTTGTCTCCTGATACCAAACTGGATGTTAATGATACCATTATTGTGGAAAACAATTTGATACTGGATAACTTGTTAGAAAATGCTTACATAAACAACAAAGAATTTTTAGTAACCCAAAGAAATGAGAATGTTGCCTATCTCAGCTTTAGAGAAGCTCAGGCGGCAAGATTACCTTTTATCAACTTTAACGCATCATATAATAATAGCACATTGGAAGCCCAAGCAGGATTTTTGCTTTTCAACCAAAGGGAAGGATTCAATTATGGATTGACAGCGGGTATCAATATTTTTAATGGATTTGCCTTAAACAGGAGAATTCAAAATGCAAAGGTTGAGCGAGTGAATGCATCGTATGCTGTTCAACAGATGGAAATTCAACTGGCTTCTGATATCCAGAGGGCATATAATATTTACAATACCAATATTCAGCTTTTGGATATTGAATATGCCAACTACCAAGTAGCTACTGAAAGTGCTGATATTGCCTTGGAACGTTTTAGGCTTGGAATTGCAGATTACTTACAATTCAGAGATGCACAAGTTAATTTGCTGACGGCACAGGACAGGTTGATTACCGCCCTCTATAACATTAAAGAAATGGAAATTGAACTGCTGAGGTTGTCAGGTAGGATTTATTATCAAAATGGCACGCAAGAATTTTCACTCAATACAAGATAAATTCACCACAACGATATTTGAAAGCCTTCCATCTAATGGGAGGCTTTTTTGCTTTAAACTGGCATATATAAGACTTTGGTATATAATTTGTTAAGGGTGATGATTGATTCACCTTGTCCTTAGTATTGGACACAAACTGAATGAAAAAAGCCTTTACAATTACATTATATTTACTTGTTTTTACCCTTTTTGGTGTGCAATGCACTTTTTTTGAAAAAGAAAAAAAGCAGGAAAATTATTGGGAAAACCCAGTTCCTCTTGATTTGGAAGAAATCGTCAAAAGAGGTTATATCAGGGCGATAGTGGATAATTCCTCTACCAGCTACTATATCTACAGAGGGAGGAGAATGGGCTATGAATTTGAAATGCTCCGAAACTTTGCCTCAAATCTCGGCGTCAGGTTACACTTGATTGTGAAGTCTGATATTGATGAAGCTTTTTATTTGCTCAACAAGGGGAAGGCCGATATCATCGCCATGAATTTGGAAGTCACTGAGGAGAGACAAAAATTTGCCCAATTTACCGAGCCTCTAGGTCAGATGGGAACTGTGTTGGTCCAAAGAAAACAACCTAGCAAAATTGATAGTGTAGAAAAACTTGAAAATAAGGTCATTCATATTAGAAAAGATGCTGTCTACAAGGCTCAATTATGCGAATTGCAGAAGGCCCATGGCATTTCTTTTTCTGTTTTAGAAGAAAAAGGAGATAGTGAAAACTTCGTGCAGAAGGTTGTCAAAAAAGAAATCGACTATACCATTGTAGATAGGGTAGTAGGTTTGGTGAACGCGACCTATTATGACAATTTGGACGTTTCCTTGGAAATCAGCCCTAAATCAGATGTAGCCTGGGCAGTGAGAACCAATGCACCTGATCTTCAAAAGTCAATCAATGAATGGATTGGCCAAAAAAATAAAAGTGGTTACATCAACATGATGTATGCCAAGTACTTCCAAAATTCCAAAAACAGTTATTTCAGAAGTAACAGTCCTTTTTCCTCTTTAGCAGGAAACAATATATCACCTTTTGATGGCCTGATTCAGAAAGGAGCCGAAACATTGGGTTGGGATTGGAGACTTTTGGCTTCATTGGTTTACAAAGAATCCAGGTTTGATACAGCAGCCACTTCCTATGCGGGAGCAGTAGGTTTGCTACAGTTGATGCCGGTAACGCTAGAAAGGTTTGGTGTAGAAGATCCTAATGATCCCCTTCAGAGTTTGATGGGTGGCGTGAATTACCTTCGATACTTGGATAAGTTCTGGAGGGAGAGAGTTCCTGAAAGTAATGAGAGAATCAAAGTAATATTGGCTTCTTATAATATCGGCCATGGTCACGTGGAAGATGCTTGGAAACTTGCCGTCAAGTATGGCAAAAACGCACAAAATTGGGAAAGTATCTCACATTTTCTGAAGCTGAAATCAGACCCTGAATATTATAGAGATCCAATTGTGAACCTCGGTTTTGCTAAAGGTCACTTGGCAGTAAATTATGTGGATGACATTATGATTTTGTATGACTCTTATAGGGTGTTGATTGAGCCATGAAGTATTTGATATTAGTGGATATTTACTCCGTGATACTGATGGATATTTGATTGAAATTCGGTGGGAATATGGTTGAAATAATATTTTGCATGTGACGGAGTTAGGAGCCACGAAGAGCGGAAGGTGAAAAAGTCAACATTCTACAAAAAATACTTTTTCCTTAATCCAGATAGCTCCCCAGTTGGGGAGCTTTTTTATGTCGCTGCATATAGCACAAATACCACCGGGATCTTATGAATGTCCAATTTATTTTTTCTCCACTCTGCTACAGTCTTTGTTTTGATCATTTCATCGGATCCTGTCAGATTTTTGGCAATACACAAGAGTGTATCAGGACGTAAATTACCCAACAGGTCTTCCAGCAAATGGTTGTTTCTAAATGGAGTTTCCATAAAAATCTGGGTCTTGCGGTTATTAAGAGACTCGGCTTCTAAATTTTTGATGGCTTGAACCCTTTCTTTCTTTTGGATAGGAAGGTAACCATGAAAAGCAAAAGCTTGCCCATTGAAACCAGAACCCATCAAAGCCAAAAACATGGAGCTTGGCCCAGTCAAAGGCACAACCTGAATGTTGTTCTTATGTGCATAAGCTACTGCTATAGCTCCAGGATCGGCTATTCCTGGACAACCTGCTTCAGAGATTACCCCAAGGTCTTTCCCTTCGAAGATAGGCTGCATGATTTTTTCCAATTCTACCGGCTTGGTCTTTTTATCTAAAATTTCAAAATTCAGGTCTTCAATGGTAAGTCCCAACCTTAGGCTGCTGATATATCTTCTGGCAGTCCTGACATTTTCAACCAAGAAATATTGGGTTTGAGAGATAACTTCTTTTACCTGCGGGCTGATAACATCCGTGGTATTTTCCGCAAGCACGTTGGGTATAAGATAGAGTTTGCCTTTTGCCATAATCTGATTAAGAAACTACAAAGATGCTTAAAAATATGTAAAGCAATAGTTTGAAAGTTTATGTATGTTTTCAGATAGGAAGTATTTTAAAACTCTATTCATTTAGATATTTATAGATATTGGATACTTATAGGTATTGGTTTCACTATTTTTTTCTAAATTTTAGCTTGAAATCACCCTAACCTTTATGAAAAAACTATTTACCCTTTGTTTCTGTCTGCTTATCGTCTTGACAAGCATTCCTCAGCTACTCTTCGCACAAGAGATCAAAGCCTTGGTCGGAGGAACCATGATTGATGGATTTGGTGGCCCTCCACTGCGTAATTCTGTGATCATCATCGAAAATGAGCGTATCAAGGAAATCGGACAGGTTGGATTTTTGCCTATTCCTGAAGGTGCCGAAGTGATTTCCACTGAGGGTATGTCTGTGCTTCCAGGCCTCTGGGACATGCATGTGCACTTGATGCTCAATGGGCATTCAAATTATACCCATTGGGACACTACCTATATTGACATCTTAGAATCCGTTATCATGCCTTCTTCAGCCCATCAGTTGCTCAGGGCTGGGGTGACCAGTACTAGAGACCTTGGAGCTCCTTTGGAAGCCAGCATCAGAGTACGTGACCAAATCAACCGTGGTGAAATACCTGGGCCAACCATTTATGTGTCGGGACCTTTTATTCAAAAAGAACCTTATCCTGGTACCAAGGCCTTTCGCTGGGGTGTAAATGGTCCTGCTGATGCCAGGGCGAAAGTAAAGAAACTCGTTGATGCCGGAGTAGATATGATCAAATTGATCGATCACGATGAAATGACTTTTGAAGAAGCCAAAGCTGTCGTGGATGAGGCACATAAGTACGGTAAACCTGTCATTGCGCATTCCCATAGACCGGATGAAATCAGAATTGGTTTGCAGATTGGCGTGGATTGTTTCGAACATACGGGTTTGGCTTCAGCGCCAGAATACCCAGAGGATGTAATGGCCATGATCAAGGAAAGAACTGCCAAAATGAATATGGGACCACTTTTTTGGACGCCTACTGTGGAGGGGCTTTACAATTATGAATATATGCGGAATAACCCAGAAAAGCTGGATGATCCTGGATGGCACCTAGATCTGCCGGATTCTATTATTCGGGATATCCGGGCATCACTGAGATTTCCGGGCAGAATGTCTTACTTCCAGTTGACTCCAGTCAGAAAGCCTACTCTAGAGAGAAAATTCAATCAACTCAAAGATGCCGGAGTGGTTATGATGATCGGGACAGATAGCGGTATACCGATGAAGTTCCATAGTCAAAGTACTTGGAACGAGCTGGATGTCTGGGTCAATGAGTTTGGTTTTGACCCCATGTTGACCATCAAGGCAGCTACTTACTGGCCTGCAGTGTCCATGAAGGTAGACCAGGATTATGGGACGATCAGTGAAGGGAAATATGCAGATATCATTGCGGTGAAGGGAGATGTCCTGCGCTATATCAGCTTATTGCAGAATGTGGATATGGTGATCAAGCATGGGAAGAGGGTGAAGTAGAGTTCTAGTTTATTTGTAAATTTCAGAAGCTGGTTTCAAACTTTTGTATATTTGAGTATTAACTGTAGACTTCATGATAGATTTGATTGCCGATAACAAAGAAAAACTCACAAAGCTTTGCGAAAAATATGACATTCAGTCCATGTATGTTTTTGGCTCAGCAAGCACTGATCAGCTGTATGAATCTAGTGATGTGGATATTTTAATTTCTTTCAAGGAAATTCCAATTGAAAGATATACGGATAACTATTTTTTGCTGCATGAAGAATTGGAACGGTTATTTGGAAGAAAAGTCGATTTGATTACAGAAAGGTCATTGACCAATCCATATTTTATCAGAAGTGTGGAAAAGACTAAGCAGTTACTTTATGCAGCTTAATGTTAGAAAATACCTACTGGACATTTCTGTTTCAATAGATTCCATATATGACTATTTAGGAAGCGATAAAAACTTCAATACTTTTGAGTCAAGTAAATTACTTAGGCGAGCAGTAGAAAGAGAATTAGAGATTATTGGAGAAGCAACCAATCGGATTTTAAAGATTGATCCAGATATTGAATTATTTGATGCCCGCAGAATTGTAAGTTTGAGAAACTGGGTAATTCATTCTTATGACAATGTTGATAATATTATAATTTGGGGAATCATTATTAAAGACCTACCTCTTCTTAAAATGCAGGTAGATAAACTGCTTAAAATTGAGAATTAGTTTTTTGATTTAAATTGCTCTGAACATTTTTTGCTTATCCGCATGCTTGTCCGTAAGGCTAAGAAAACCAAATATCTCACTTAATTCTAACCTAGTTTTTTGAGGTATAGCGGGAGTAAACATGCAGATATCATTGCGGTGAAGGGAGATGTCCTGCGCTATATCAGCTTATTGCAGAATGTGGATATGGTGATCAAGCATGGGAAAAGGGTGAAGTAGTGGGGTATTTCCTTCATCCAAAACTTATATTCAAGCAGATTTCCTAAATTTTTTAACAAGTAAAACCACCAAATAAACAATTAACAAAATACCGGCAATATTAAAGAGTTGCCACAGTAAAATAGAATAATTTTCCATCGTTTTAAAGTTTAATTATTGAGGCATTTAAATTAAATATTTTTTTTAAACTAAAATTAAAAGTCTGATTACAAGAAAAATTTAAAATTCATAATTCGATTAATCAATATCTAAATATCCTAATATATGGTTATCCGCAATCATGCCACTAATCAATTAAACGAAGGTTTATTGGCAAACGGATACTAATAGATATTGGATATTTATAGATATTGGTTCGAAATCACAGGTTAATTCTATTGTTTAGATTCTACTGGTATGAAAGCGGATATACATATCCTAATATCAACAATTATCGGTTCCTCTAAGAATTGGTGAAAAAAATAAATATATGCCCATATATTTATTCTAATCTTTTTCACCTCTTCAAAAAAGCTTTAATCGTATCCACCACCGCCTGAGGTTGCTCAGCATGCAACCAGTGACCTGCATTTTTGATATAGATCAGGTGACTGTTAGGGAAAAGCCTGTCAATGTCTTCCTTGTCTTTATCCTGTATATAATCGGAGTTTTCCCCTCCCATAAATAGAGTAGTGTTTTCAAATGGTTTTTCGGAAGAGACTTCTTCCCCTACATTTTCAATTTGATCAGTGATGACAGGCAGGTTGACTTTCCATTTGAATCCTCCATCTACTCGGGTGAGATTTTTGAGAAGAAACTGCTTGATGCCCGCATTGTTGATATACTCAGACAAGGCATCATCGGCTTCTTTTCTGGATTTGAGGCTATCGATTGGCACTGCATTGAGTCCTTTCAGAATGGTCTCGTGGTGTACCGGATAATACCTAGGGGCAATATCAGCAACAATCAATTTTTTGACTTTATCAGGATAGTTTAGCGCAAAGGTCATGGCAGTTTTTCCACCCATAGAATGACCAAGTAAATGGGCTTCGGATATATCTTCTGCTTCCATCAGCTCTTTCAGGTCCTCTGCCATTACTTTGTAATTCCAATCCTCACTTTGAGGAGAATCACCGTGATTTCTTTGATCAACAAGGTAAAGGGTAAACTCATCTTCGAGCTCTTTGGCTATGCTGAACCAGTTGTCAGCAGAGCCAAAAAGACCGTGAAGTATTATCAAAGGCTCTCCTGAACCGGTTTTCTTGAAGTTTAATTTCATTTTTTGTCTAGTGTTTATTCCTCTATAGGAAACCCTTTTGCCGCGTACCAGATTCCACCATAGATGTGTTGGGTGAAATTTTCATTCAAAAATGACCAATCAGTATGTCCCAAAGCGGTGTAGAATATTCTTCCACCATCATATTCGTGGGTCCATGCCATCGGGTGGAAATCTCCCATCCCCTCAGTTGGTTTCCAAGAAAAATTGGTGTCATATGAGCTTTCATCAGCGGTGATCAAGACCCTTACGTTTTCATTGAAGTTTTTGAAAGCATACAATTCATCTGTCCATAGCCATTTCTCAGGAAGGTGGTAAGTAGCAGGATGCTTTTTATCGACTACATTCAACCTTACTGACTGAATATATGGGTGATTCATAAATTGAGCCCCAATTAATTTCGTATACCAAGGCCATTCGTATTCAGTATCGGTGGCGCTGTGAATTCCCACTACTCCTTTTCCACTTTGTACGAACCGCTCAAAAGCTGCTTTTTGCTCGTCATTGAATATTGTTCCGGTAGTACTCATCAGGATGATTACATCGTATTCCTTCAATTTTTCATCTGTAAATACATCAGCATCTTCTGTGGCATAGACCGAAAACTGATGTTCTTTGGCAAGTTTTTTCAAAGCTACCACTCCATCTGGAATAGACTGATGCCTGAATCCTTTGGTTTTGCTGAATACCAAAGCTTTAAATTGTGCTTGAGCGGAGGTTTCCGTCTGTGCTGCAAATAAGATGACAAAGCCCATTAAAAGGCCAGTCCAATAATTTTTTAAGTTCATAGTTATAGGTTTTATTGTTGAAAGATTATTTCACTATACCATATTTTTCCGCCGCTTCTTTTCTACTGTAGGCATTGAAATGCCACCATTCAGAACCAATTCCAGTAAATCCCCCATGCTTCATTACCTTTCTGAGGATCTCTCTGTTGTTGATGTGTTCTTGGGTGATTTTCCCTTCTTGAAGCATCTGTTTTTCCCTGTCTGGATAGGCTGGGTAGCCAAAGAAATCGAAGGGTGTTCCCATATCCAAAGCTTCTCCTGTTTCAGCCTTGGCTAGTGTTAAGTCTACAGCAACACCAAAGTTATGCAAGCCTCCAACTTGTGGGTCGGCCACATACAGGGGTTTGATGCTATCAGGTTTGTCCAATTCGTCCCAAAGGATTTGTTGTACACTTTGGGGTCGTACCCCGTCATACACCAAAAAAGTCAAGTCTGGATGTTCTTCCTGTAACTTTTCGAGTGCTTTTTTGAGCATTTGCGCAACTTCAGGTTGCATGTAGCAGCGATAAAGGTCTCCATACACGTCCTTACCAAAGAAATTGTCAGTAGTGGAATACTTCAAGTCAACGTAGATTCCCGAAATCACTTCCTCCACATCAACCAGTCCAGCATCGATCAGGCTCTGCTCCAGCTCACCTATTTCTTCACTGATTTCAAATTCTTCATCATCCACCACCCAGTCCTGCTGAGAAGATATTTCTACAGCCTCATCATGCATTTCTACTTCCACTTCTCTGTTTTTGGATTCACAAGAGAAAAAAACGAGTGCTGCCACTGCAATAGGAAAAAGATCTAGCTTAATTCGACTCATGATTTAGGTTTTTGGTGACTATGGTGGAGGAAGCTTGGGCTGTCGGTAACATGACGATATCTGCCAGTACTACATGGGCAGGGCGGCTGACTGCAAATGCAATGGTATCTGCGATGTCCTCGGGTGTCAAAGGCTGAAAACCTTCATAGACTTTTCTGGATCGCTCCGCATCACCTTTGAATCTGACCAGCGAAAACTCGGTCTCAACCAAACCAGGGTGCACGCCAATTACCCTGATATTGTGAGGGTTTAAGTCCATACGCATGCCTTTGGTAAGCGCATCTACGGCATGCTTAGAAGCACAATACACATTGCCGTTTGGGTAGACTTCCTTTCCAGCTATAGAACCTATATTCACAATCGTTCCTGATTTTTTCGACAACATGGTCGGGATGACAGCTTTGGAAACATACAGTAAGCCTTTGACATTTATGTCCAACATGGCTTCCCAATCGGCTATAGTGCCGGTTTGTATAGGGTCAAATCCATGCGCATTGCCCGCATTGTTGACCAATACATCTATGTCTTTCCATTTTTCAGGCAGGCTCTCAATTGCCTTGGATACCGCATTTTGGTCCCTTACATCAAAAGTTAGGGAAAAGAATAAGATATTTTCCTTTGCAAGCTCCTGTCCAAGGGCATCTAATTTCTCTGACCTTCTTCCAGTACCAATGATGGCGTATCCTAGTCGACCGAGTGCTATGGCAGTGGACCAGCCTATCCCAGAAGTAGCGCCAGTTACCAGCGCGATTTTATTTTCCATGTCCTGAATCTATAAAGAAATATGAAGGGAATAAAGGTTTAATACACCATTGGATGTTTTTATGGCTGATTTTTTTATTGAAAATGGCTAGTCATAGTCTTGCTTGTTTAGGTTGACCAAGTAAGACTAAGTATTTTTCTCATACCAAAAGTCTAAAGGGTTGGGTATATTGAATTTGAACCCTGTATCTATTATTTTTTGTGGGGAGATTACTTTATATGGAGAATTCTCAGCTGTGTAACTCAAAGGGGGAGCGATTCTCAAGTCTATTGCATTTTTCTCATACACATCCTTTCGAAGTGGATGAAGAGGAGCTACTCCATTGAAGATCTCGTTCCAAAGAGATTTTTCTACTATCCAGACGGCCATATTTACGGCGTCATCCCTGTGGATGTAATTGACAGGGGTATTTCCTTGTACATTTTCTTTTCCAGAAAAATAACGGCCCGGAATCCTATCCACCCCTAGCAATCCACCATACCTGATGATTGTCAGGTCAAAATTTTTCCCCGACCTGAGGATGTTTTCAGCATTCAAAAGGGCTTTGTTGCCTGTGTTTTCCAAATCCAGATTGTCATCCTCAGAGGCAGTTTGACCATTGTCCGGGTACACAGAAGTGGCAGAGACATAAATGATCTTTTTTACTCCCGCTTGTTCTGCCATGGCTTTGACAAATTTTATTTGTTCGGGGTGAAATGTTTCGGGCAAGCTCCGAATACGTGGAGGTATGTTTACAAATAACACATCTGCATCGAAAAGGTCTTGAAAACTCTCGCCTTCAGGGTGGGGGTTAAATTGGAGCTGGCGTGAAAAGATACCCTTTTCTTTAAGCCTCTTGAGTTTATCCACACTAGTGGTACTTCCCTTTATGGTATAGCCCCTCTGCATAAGCTTTTCAGCTAAAGGCTCTCCAAGCCAACCAAGGCCTATGATGGAAATCGTCTTCATTTAGATTGTTTTTTAAAGCTTTAAAATGATTAAATTAAGGCTTGTTCACCATATTTGGAATAATTTTGGCAACCTTCTTAAAAGAAATAAAATTTCCGGGTTGATTATATGAAATGCCCATAACAACAGATTCACATTAAGCGTGATGGTTATTAGGGAGATTCTATGTGATCATTGAGAAAAAAAATTATAAACAAATGAAATCGAGCTTGCCTGAAGCAAACAGGCATGACGAGAACGTCATACACTGGGATGATTATCTATACTGCGAGATCCCATGTGGCCTTTAACAAACAAAATTTAAACACATGAAATGGAAAATGAAAAACTATATACTCTTTACGCTTTTACTGATCATTGTAAGCTGTAAGCCGGATAAGCCCGACAACAAGCTTATGGGGAATTGGTATGGGTTTGATACAGATTCAGCTTATTATGAATTGTACATCAAAGACACGCTTATTATCCTAAATCACGAGAATCTTGGGTTGGCAGAATACGTGTATGAGTTAGATGATAATAAATTGATCACCACTACTCCATTGTTTTTTGAGCGGGTTTGGAATGTGGATTCACTTACAGATTCTACATTTGTGATATCAGATACCTTAGGTGTTCACCATTTTCAAAAGATGCATGTGGATGTTGATTATTTTCAAAGTATGAGTGACTCTTTACAATATTACCGGTTTAGGGAGGATTTCGTAGCAAGAAACCCAAAGTTGAAAATCGATTAAATCAAAAAGCCAGCGGGAAGGCTGGCTTAATTTTATTTTTCTTTTTTAGGCATGGTTCCTAGTATGTAGTCCCACAAAGGTGAACTTACGCCGAAAGCTGCATCAGGGTCTTTGTAGTGATGCACAGCATGATTGACCCAAAGGATTTTCAGGAAATTCTTTGGAGGTTGATAGGCATGTACTGCATAATGAACACCCAAATATGCCGAATACCCAAGCAAAAAACCTGGTAAGAAATATAGCGCATAATCACCCATTACAAAGGTAAATACAAAGTAAAATACCATGGCATAAAACGCACTGATAAAAGGAGGCATTGCCAATCGGTCCTTATCTCTAGGGTAATCATGGTGAACCCCATGTACTGAATATTGAACCTTGTCTTTGATCGGAGAGTCAGGCTCCATATGGAAGAAATATTTATGCATGATGTATTCCACAAAAGTAAATACAATGAGCCCGACTAAAATAATTCCCAAACCTAGGCTTATGGAGATATCTGTTGCGGTTACTGCATAGTACAAAGAAGCTGTTGAAATCCCCATAAACAATATAATCGGGATGCTGATATGTGTTCGGGATAACCTTTCCAATACAGGATTGTCGAACATATGAGCGGAACCATTGTTGTCCGGTCTATCTAATCTTCCAATCTTTTTCATCGTGGTCGTCGTCGCTTTCATAATTTGATATTTTAAACAATTGATCGGCCTGTATTTAATTAATTTATCATTAATATAAGAAATTCTATTTTAGGATAACGGTACAAATTTAATTTGGTTGGTTGAAATTTAGTTTTCAATCAAAAAAATAAACCGGATTTTTCGCTATCCCAAATTCAAAATATTGGCTTGTGATTTTTCAATCGTCTTTCTATAAAACTCCTCGTATTGAGGGAGAATATTGCTCACATCCAATTCTTTTGCTCTTGCCAATGCGTTTGCTTTGAATCTAGGTAAGTTGGCATCATCAAGAATTTCAAGGGCTCTTTTTGTCATTTCTTCAATATTGCCAATCTCACAAGCATATCCAGTAACCCCATCTATATTGAGTTCGGGTATTCCTCCTGCATTTGACGAAAGGACCGGAACTTCACAGGCCATGGCTTCAAGTGCAGCAAGTCCGAATGACTCTTTTTCCGATGGCATCAAAAACAAATCTGCAACAGAAAGCACTTCTTCCACGGCTTCAAGTTTGCCTAAGAAACGTGTGTCGTCACAAGTTCCCAATTCACGGCAAAGTCTTTCCATTTTATCTCTTTCAGGTCCGTCTCCTACCAATAAAAGTTTGACGGGCAGGGTTTTTCTTATCTCGAAAAATACCTTGATGACATCTTCAACCCTTTTTACTTTTCTGAAATTCGAGGTGTGGACCAATAGCTTTTCTCCATTTGGGCAAATTGCCAATTTGAAATGCTCCTTTTTTTGTTTTTTGAAGCGGTCAAGATCAATAAAATTGGGGATGACTTCAATTTCAGTTTTGATATCAAAAAGCTCAAAAGTGGCTCTTTTCAAATCCTCTGATACAGCTGTGACGCCGTCAGACTGGTTGATGCTGAAAGTAACCACCGGTTCGTAGCTTGGGTCTTTCCCTACCAAAGTAATATCAGTCCCATGAAGTGTGGTCACCACTGGAATGTAAATGCCTTCTTCTTTGAGTATTTGTTTGGCCATATATGCAGCTGAGGCATGAGGGATAGCATAGTGCACATGCAAAAGATCTAATTGCTCATACTTGGCGACATTGACCATCTTACTGGCTAATGCAAGTTCATAGGGAGCATGTTCAAATAAAGGATAGCTTTTTATATCAACCTCATGATAAAATAAGTTTGCGCTAAAAAAATCAAGTCTGGTCGGTTGCCTGTATGTAATGAAGTGGACCTGATGTCCTTCTTTTGCTAAGGCCTTTCCCAATTCTGTGGCTACCACTCCGCTACCTCCAAAAGTTGGATAACAGACTATACCGATTTTCATGTTAATGAGTTTAGGTTTTTCAGATTTAGTCTTGTTAACATCCATTTCAGGCTTATTTGTTCAATTTCAAGGTTAATTATTTACCGTTTTGGTGAAGTGCTTATGATTTTTTCATCGCACGATAGATAATATCGTGAATTTCAGTACGAATTCCATCTTTGAGCAGGATATTGTTATTTGCATTTGGATGGACTCTATTTGATAGAAAGATATAGATCAAGTCATGTTCCGGATCAGCCCAGACACAAGTACCGGTAAAGCCGGTATGTCCAAAGGTACTTTTGGAAGCCAATACACCTGCGCTTCCACCCTTGCCTTTCTCAGGTTCTGGTTTGTCCCAACCCCAGCCTCTTCTACTTTGGCTAGACTGTCTCTTTGTAAATTCTTTGATTGTCTTGTCGTCGAGTAATTCAACATCCCCGTATTTGCCCCCGTTAAGCATCAATTGCATCATGACTGCAAGGTCATTGGCTTTGCCAAATAAACCGGCATGACCTGCTACTCCTCCATACATTGCAGCGCCTTGGTCATGCACATAGCCTTGGACCAGCCGCTTCCTGAAGGTGATATCATCTTCTGTTGGTGCTATTCCATTGATTGGTATTTTCTGGGTGGGATTGAAAGTCATTGTATGTATCCCAAGAGGCTCGTAGAAATTTTGGCTTACAAATTCATCCAGAGACTGATTGGTGATACGTTCTACCAGTTCCTGCATTAAGTACATTGTGAGGTCTGAGTACACATAGCCGTATTTGGCCCTCCCTGGGTCTTTTTTACGTAGATCAGATTTTACTGTCCAATGCCAAATACTGTCTTTCATAGCATCCATTCCATACATGTCATTGGAAACGGGGATGGAAAATCCAGGCTCTTGACGCTCTCTGTAATATTCGGTTTTCCATGATCCTGCCTCCACAGTTTTGGCATAATGAGGGATGAATGCAACCAAGCCTGCCTCATGTGTCAAAATATCTTTGAGTATAAGGTTACCTTTGTTGGTGTTCTTCAATTCTGGTAGGTATTGACTTATAGGCCTGTTCATGTCTATCAAATCTCTACTGGCCAAAAACATCACAGCCTGAGTAGTAGCAAGGACTTTTGTGATAGAAGCGAGATCATATACTGTTTCGCTTGTTACTTTACGGGATTTCTGAAAATCATGATAGCCGTATGCTTTCTCAAAAACAACCTGACCGTTTTTTGCTACCAATACCACTCCACCTGGGAAAGCTTTTTTGGCGATACTCTTTTCCATGATAAGGTCTATTTCGGCAAGTTTCTCACTATCCAATCCCTGGCTTTCAGGAAGACTGTAAGAAAGACGTCCAAGTCCCTTCATGTACCCTCCGCTTCCGGTTCTTAGATTTTCACTTACTGATACAGGTAGCAGTCCATTTGCATCTCTGGCACCATATATAATTTCTGGTACGAGTCTTTGCGTAAATTCATTGTTTTCAAATGCCAGTATATTGTGAGGGAATTCGTTGGTGAATTTTGCGGCATAGCTGTTGCCGAAAAGTACAGTAATGACGGTTTTTTCTTTACTCAGCTTTTTGATAAAATTAATGTCTGATGGATTGATTCCAAAACCTCTCGAAGGGCTGTTAGTCACACCCATGATGCCAACCACGATGGTATTGAAAGGTGCCAGTTTTTGCTCTATGGCAGCCAAGGTTGCGGCATCTGCACCTTTTTTAATTTCAAAATGACTGAATTTATTGTATTTGGATAGTTTATTTTGGAATTCTGTACCATCACCACCGATCGTAAGGGAGGCAGTTTCCTGAAGGTCCAAATGCTTGATGGGTAGGAAGTTATTTTTATTAGAAGTAACTGTTATGGACTGTGCATATAGGTTTTCTACCAATAATTCCGTGTAGGGACTATTGAGCTTTTGAACTAAATTACTGGTGTCAATAGGCTTTGTTTCATGTACTCCGGCCCAGTATTTGGCTTTCAGTACTTTTCTGATCCTGTCATCTACTTCTTCCTGCGAGATTCTTCCTTCCGCGATGGCCTGTATGATCATGCTTTTTGCTTTGGGTACATCTTGAGAATAGAGTAAGATGTCATTGCCAGCCAAAAGGGCTAAAAGGTCAACTTCACCGGGTTTGTAGTAATTGGCAACCCCTTTCATATTTAAGGCATCGGTAAATACCAGTCCACTGAAATTCATCTGGTTTTTCAAAAGGTCAGTGACTACATATTTGGAGAGTGTGGTAGCCTTGTTTTTTTCAGAATCCATACTTGGGATATGAAGGTGTGCCACCATTACACTCATGAGGTCATTATCAATGAGCTCTCTGTATGGGTATAGGTCTATATCCTTGATGCGGGTTTCGGAGTGCTTGATGACTGGGAGGCTGTAATGAGAGTCTGATTCCGTATCACCATGCCCGGGAAAATGTTTTGCATTTGCAATTACACCGTGATCTTGCAGCCCTTTCATATAGGCAAGAGACTTTTTGGTGACAAGTCTTTTTTCTTCTCCAAAAGCCCTATAGCCAATTACAGGATTGTTTGGGTTTGAATTGACATCTACCACTGGAGCAAAATTGATATGCATTCCCAACTCTTTGAATTGTCTTGCCATTTCTTTGCTCATGTCGTAAATCAACTCTTCTCTAGGCAAAGCGCCTAATGTCATTGCCTTGGGAAAAGTGAGCATAGAGTCTAGGCGCATGCTGATGCCCCATTCGGCATCCATGGCTATGAAAAGAGGTGTTTTGGAAATTGACTGGTAGTAATTTGTCAAATGTGCTTGTCTTACAGGACCGCCTTGGAAAAAAATCAAACCTCCAAGGTTCTGCTCCTTAATAAGTTTGGCAATCTCTGATTTGTGCTTTTCATCTTTGTTGGAGTAGGCCGCAACCATGAAAAGTTGGCCCAATCTTTCTTCAAAAGTGTTGTTTTGAAAAACGCTGTCCACCCAAGCGCGTTGCTTTCTTTGATCTCTGGTATTGAATGGGTCCCTTTCTTCCCTTTTCCTGTCCTCATCACCATTTTCCAATCCCAAAACCGCATCTGCCTGAAAAACGACCATTAAGCCGATCAGAATGCCCCAAACTTTTATCCGCATGCTTGTGTTTAATTTTTATTGCTTAAATTTTAAAATAACTTTGTATGAATATACGCCGTTTCGTACAAACATACACGAAAAAACGCAACCCCTACCAGCAAGATTTCTCTAAAGGTTGTGTTTTTATTACTAACGAAGAACAATCCATTTGAATTGAATCCCACATGAAATTTCCTTCTATTTTCAGAACGTCCAAACCAATGCGCTTTGATATCAAGCCAAGATATTATGATCCGGTGAAAGAAGAAATAGATCAGAGGACGCAGAAGATCAAACGAGAACTGCAGGCTGATGGGGCGCTTCCAATGGGTGATGACAATGAAGATGATATCCTAAGAGATTATGGTTCATCTCTTCGAGGTGCATTCACTGCCGGAAGTCAGATCAAAGGGAGGCAGAGTTCTCCGTTGACGAGTGCGGGACTGATTCGGTTGGTGATTTTCGTTGTTCTAATAGGTGCATTATTTGGGTATGTTTATTATGGACCTGATGCTATTTATGCCATGCTTTATCTTATGGGAGGAATAGCCCTAGTGGTCTTCTTTTTTAGACTTCGCACCAATTCCAAGCGCAAATGAGTGATGTTATTCACCTCTTGCCTGATGCCATTGCCAATCAGATAGCTGCAGGAGAGGTTGTACAAAGACCGGCATCAGCATTGAAAGAACTGCTGGAAAATGCTGTTGATGCCGGAGCCACTAAGGTGCAGGTTTTGGTAAAGGATGCTGGTAAAACGCTTATCCAGGTCATTGATGATGGCAAAGGCATGAGCCTTACTGATGCCAGAATGAGTTTTGAAAGGCATGCTACTTCCAAAATCAGAAATTCAGATGACTTGTTTTCGATCAGAACATTTGGGTTTAGAGGTGAAGCCTTGGCTTCTATAGCTGCGGTGGCGCAGGTAGAAATGAAAACCCGTCAAAAAGGTGAGGAGCTGGGTACTTTGATTCAGGTCGAAGGTTCAGACGTGAAAAAGCAAGAGCCTACAGCTTGTCCTGAAGGGACTTGTATATCCATGAAGAATCTTTTTTTCAATGTTCCGGCAAGAAGGAATTTTTTAAAGTCCAACTCTGTAGAAATGAAACATCTTGTGGAAGAGTTTCAAAGGGTGGCACTTTCTTATCCTCAGATTGGATTTACTTTAATCCAAAATGACATGGAGCTGTTTAATCTCAGTCCCGGGAAGCTAAGTCAAAGAATAGTTGGTGTTTTTGGCAAATCATATCAAGAGCAATTGGTGGCTTGTCAGGAAGATACTCCCCATCTGAACATCAAAGGATATATAGGGAAGCCTGAAAATTCCAAAAAAACCAGAGGGGAACAGTACTTTTTTGTCAATAATAGATTTATCAAGAGCAATTACCTGCATCACGCTGTCGTAAATGCTTACGAAGGACTGATGTCATCTGATATGCAGCCTTTTTATGTGTTGTTTTTGGAAATTGACCCTACTCATATTGATATTAATGTCCATCCGACCAAGACCGAAATAAAATTTGATGATGAGCGGACAGTGTATGCAGTGATCAGGTCGGCTGTCAAACAGGCTCTGGGCGCGCACAATGTTGTGCCTACTTTGGATTTTTCTCTGGATGTGAATTTTTCAGATAACTGGAAAAATGACCACCAACAGAATTTCGATGTGAAAAAGGAAAACACCTTGGGTCAGGAAGTCATACAAAGAGAAAATTCGTACAAGAGCTTCCAAAGTCCAGGAGTAAAAAAACAGTCAGTTTCAGGGTGGGAAAGACTTTTTGAACAGCGTGATTACATACAGGTAGATGAACAGCCTAGAGGGGGTTCCTCGGGAGAAGATGCTGACGTCTTGACATTTTCAAGTAAAGCCAATGAAAATGAGTCACAGTCTTTGCCCTTTTTGGAAGAAAGGGAAGATTCGGGGGCAACTTTTCAGGTGGAGCTAAACTTTATTGTGGCCCAAATGTCCTCGGGGCTTTTGATTGTAGATCAGCAATCTGCGCATGAAAGGATACTTTACGAAAGGTATATCAAACAACTCAATCAGGCTTCAGGAGCCTCCCAACAGTGTTTGTTTCCCCCTCATGTTCAACTCAGTCAGTCCGATTTCGCTTTGGTGATGGATATCAAAGAGGAATTGTATAGCTTGGGTTTTGTCATCGTGGAATTTGGGAAAGACACAGTGCTGATTCAAGGTGTACCTGCTGATATTCAAGTGAACAATGAAAAGACTTTGTTTGAAGGATTGCTGGAGCAGTTTAAGCACTTCAGGTCGGAACTTTCTCTTGATAAAAGGGAAAACTTAGCACGTTCACTGGCGAGAAAAAGCGCCATCAAGAAAGGGACAAGGTTAGATACTGCCGAAATGGAGGCTATAGTGGGGCAGTTATTTGCCTGTCAAAACCCAAATTATGGTTTGTCAGGGAACAAAACCTTCGTCAAACTCGATTTACAAAAGATACATGGTTTTTTTACCAAATAAGATATGTTCAGGAACCTTACTCCAATAGCTAAAAATTTACTGATTGCCAACATAGGGTTATTTTTTGTCACAGCCTATTTTGCGCCTATGTTAAAAGCGTACTCGGCACTGTACTATTTAGGTACGCCGATGTTTATGCCATTTCAAATTTTCACATACATGTTCATGCATGCTGATTTTTGGCATTTGTTCGGAAATATGTTTGGCTTATTTATTTTTGGTCCTTTGCTTGAGCAGTTTTTGGGTTCCAAGCGATTTTTGATCCTTTGGATGGTGGCAGGTGTAGGAGCAGGCATTCTGTACTCAGGTTACAATGCAGTGCAAGTGGGAATTGTCAACAATAAAGTGGCAAATTATGCAGCAAATCCCAATCCAGCAGATTTTGCTAAATATATCAAGGACTACAGACCTTACTTTGAAGACAAGCATTTGGATTTTAGAGATGTTTACAGGGAAAATCCAGAAGACAGTCAACTGGCGGATACTTCTTCTAAAATCGTAACATCATTAGGAGCTACATTGGTAAATAATATCAAGAGATCCTCTATGATAGGAGCGTCAGGAGCTTTATTTGGGCTTTTAGTAGCATTTGCTATGCTTTTTCCCAACACTGAGCTGTTTTTATTGTTCTTACCTGTACCGATCAAAGCCAAGTATTTTGTGTCTGTTTATATTTTGTATTCCCTCTATTCTGAATTCATGAGGGCTGGACATGACAATATCGCTCATATGGCACACATTTTTGGTGCTGTGGTTGGCTTTGTGTTAATTTACATTTGGAAAAAGGATAGAACTAATTTCTATTAATATGTACGGAGGATTTTGGGATAATTTGAGAAATGCGTTTAAGCATAGTAACAACAGCCTATATAAGCTGTTGGCCATCAATATCCTTGTGTTTTTTGTGATGGTGGTCTTCCGGGTATTCTTTACCTTCTCAGGAGCGGGAGGTATCTACCAAGGATTAAGGTCTCTTTTGATGATGCCGGCTGACTTGAGCTCATACATAGTGCAGCCTTGGTCTTTACTTACCTATATGTTTTTTCATGAAGGAATATTCCATATTCTTTTCAACATGCTTTTCCTGTATTGGTTTGGCTTGTTGGTTCATGAATACTTAGGAAGCCGCAAATTGGCCAATTTATATATCTTAGGAGGTATTGCAGGGGCAGTTTTGTATGTGGTGATGTATAATATTTCACCGTATTTTTCGGATGTTTTGGCACAGAGCAGAATGTTGGGAGCAAGTGCCGGGGTATATGCTATTGTCGTCGGAGCAGCGACCTTAGCGCCGAACACAACGTTTCAATTGATCCTGTTGGGGCCTGTTAAAATAAAGTATATAGCGATATTCTATGTCGTCATCGCTTTTGTCAACAGTGCTGGAAGCAATGCAGGTGGAGAGCTGGCGCATTTGGGTGGTGCTGCAATGGGTTTTATGTATATCCGTCAACTGCAAAAAGGCAAGGATTGGGGAATACCCATTCAGGCGATAGGAATTTTCTTTGAGAAGATTTTTGAGAAGAAGCCAAGTGTCAAAGTGTCTTACAGAAAGAAGAAGACATTCACAGCTTCTCAAAACTACACAAGTCCAGAGAACCCTAAACCGAGTCCAGGTTCAAAAATGGGAGAACCTACTCAGGAAGAAATTGATAAGATTTTGGATAAAATTGCTGACAAAGGTTATGAGGCTTTGTCCAAAGATGAAAAACGTAAACTTTTTGAATTTTCGAAAAAATAAAAAAAGAGCGGGCAAACCCGCTCTTTTTTTGTTCAATATCCTCCTAAATTCAATACTACACCAAGTCTCAAGACGGGTAACCTGGAATTTTGACTTTGAATTTTGAATTCCGTGATGAAACCCAAAGTTTCTCCCACATCAAAAAAAGCTCCTGCTCCGAAGTTTCCTCCAGGTCTTGTTCTTGATTGCCCGGGGAGTCCAGGTTGAAAGTTTTCCCAGTAATTGTTGTAACCACCCAAGATATATACCTGCGAAACACCCTGTGTCAGGTAGTATCGTAAATCTACATTGAGATTCATAATCCGGCCGAAGTCCGGGAAATAATAAGAGAAATTCGGTGCGATACCGAAATTATCCAAAAACAGGTATTCGACACCTGCGTTTGCACCTACTTCATTAATACGAAGTCTATAATCTGCACCTAATTGAACCCTAAAATCACCTTGCTCCTGGGCCTGTGCAATTCCTATAGAGGAAATAAAAAGAATAATAAAGAATAGTTTTTTCATGCCCGAAGATAAACATAAATGCAAAAAGCCCCAATGTTGGGGCTTTTTGATTCCTTATTCCTGATTTGAAACTCAGGTTGAATTCTGAAAAGTGTTTGAATTTCAGTTAAATACAGCTCTTTGATTTTCGAAATGGAGTATTCGATGGCTTAAATGTCCTTTTCCAAATAGGATAACCTGCCGTACTTATCCATACCCTGAATTACAATCCTGTATTTCTTGACAATGTCATTGTTGAAGAATTCGATCATTGCAGAGTTATTTTCCCATTCCAATTTTGGATTCCAATACAGCGTAGATCTGTAGTCAGGTGCAGGGGAGTTTTCTTTGTCATATTTAGGCATATAATATTCACTTGCAACAGAATATCCAGGAAATCTGAGGTTGAATACCCCTTCTCCCAAGCTTCCGATTCCAGCGGCTCTTTTGGTATATAAGGCAATTGCACCATTTGCACCACCTACTCCAAATATAGATAGGGAAGCGGCATCTTTGAAGATTTCTACTGAGGCAAGGTCTCGTGGTGATATGGAGCTTGCAAAGCTGGGATCCACTGGTACATTGTCAAGTAATATTAAAGGCATTCCTCCAGCCTGAACAGAGCCAGTGCCACGGATTCTTATGGAAGGAGTTCCCATAGGATCAGGTACTATCCTTACACCTGCAAACCTACCTTGAAGTAATTCCCAAATATCACTGTAGCCTGCAAATCCCCCAATCTCCTCAGGCTTTAGAGAAGCGTCTCCTTTTCCATACATCCTGTTGATCTCTTCCTCTGTGGGATCATACTTCTCTGATGCAATTACAAATTCATCAATCTGGATTTCTTGCATCTCACCATAGGCTGTTTGTGCCAAGCGTCTTTTTTCGGCCGTAGCCAAGTAGTCGCTCATTGCCGCTGAGATTTTGAAATCTTTAAAAACAGGTTCGAAATTTTCCCATTTTAAATATTTTGATATTGGAGGATCCAATTCGAGTTTTACACGCTCCTTATGCCTGTTGTCACTCGCTGAGATTGTAAGCTGCGTGGTATCTTGAAAGTCTAAGTCATCAATGATGAATTTGCCATTTTCTCCAAATTCTACTGCAAGAAAATCTTCTGATTTTCCCTTAGAAAAGACATTGAGCATTCCTCCTGTCAGCCCTCTTCGACCATCTGACTGGGGAGATATGGTACCTGTGATATTGATTCCTTGCTCTATAAAATGTTTGTTTTCAATTTTTCCTTCAAATACCTCTTCCCAATTGAACCTCTTCCAGCCATGTGTCAACATGATAAGCTCAATGGCTTCATCATCTCTGTTTTGCCCTAAGAGTAGCTTGGGCTCATGGATGTTCCCTTTGAGTTCTGATTCTAGTTTGAGATAAGAATTGATGCTTGAGTTATGGGAAAATGGGGACTCACCCGCGTCCACTACGGCAACTGAATAAAAGCCTCCTTCAAAACTGTCTCCGTCTATATTTACCATCCAGCTGTTTTTTCCTCGGGCTTCAGTATTGACTGTGGCCGCATTGAGATCAAGGGAAAGTTCTTTTTCCATGGGAACAAAGACCATTCTTTCAGCCAAGGGAGTGCCCTCTGGCTCGAAGACTGTCAGTTGGTTGATTCCTGGAGCAAGTTGGCTTTTGTTGATTCTGGCTCCACCCACTCCATTGGACAAGTTAAGGACTTGCATATGGCCGATTCTTCCTCGGGCATGTACCACTAAAAGTGCCTCACCACTAGGTGAAATCGATGCAAAGTCTTTTGTCTGGATCAATACGTTGACAAGAGTCTCTTTGGAAGTGTCAACAGCGAGGTTTACACCCTGGGTTTTGATGCCATCCAATGATTTTTCGAAGGTAGAAGCGCCTGACTCCAGCACTACCTTGATAGGCTCAGTGTCCTGCGGTGTAATATTGAATGCAGCCAATCCTGAAGAATTGGTAGAGAACTCAATTTCTTGACCTTGATAATCTATTTTTCCCTTGAGTTGGACAGGCTTCCCATCAGGGTAGATTGCCCTGACAGCTACTTTATTGTTAAAACCTGAAATCAAATCACCACCTTCTGGTAAAAATTGGATATCTATGGCGCTGTTGGGGAAGGGGAGAATGAATTTTCTAGAGATACTATAATCCTCATTTTCAACCAAGTTCAGATTAAGTGCAACTGGTAGGTTTAAATCACCGGATTCCAATTCAAATTCCAATTCGTATTTTCCCTCTCCATTCAACTTGAAATTGCCAGAATTTAGTTCTTTTTGTCTGTTGGCTATTTTAAATTGAACATCTTCTCCAGCGAGTGCTTTCAAACTATTGTCCAGTGCTGTTATTTTGGCTAGGTAATGGGTTTTGTTTCCTTTTTCTTCTTTTTCAAATTCTACAAAAGGCTGAAACTTTAGGTTGTAGGTGTCTAAAATCTGAATATCTGTCTGAAAAACCGCTTCCTCGCCAAAGCCCTTTAGCCAGTAAGAATAAGCTTTTACTTTGTAGCTGCCCTCTCTGGTAAAAGCGTCCAATCGAAAATCACCAAATCCATGGCCCTCTTCCATCTTAATGGTTTTTTGTTGGATCAGTTTTCCTTCCTCATCCAATAAATCAACATACACTACCTTGCTAAGTGGAGATGGAATATCAGGACTCCCCGCAGTGAGAAATACAGAAAACCAGATGTTGTCACCGGAAGCATAAAGACTCCTGTCTAAGTGAAGAAATACTTTTTCTTCAGGTATTTCATCCACGTACACTTCCATTAGTGAAATGATTTTTTCTGAAAGTTCAGCTATACCTGGCTTTTTTTGAAAGGAAGAAAATAGGTAAAGCAATGAAACAAGTAAAAATGGGGTGGCAATCAAGATTTTTTTCATTTGCTAATGATTTTTGTTCAAAAGAACTCGTTTGCCGTAACGGCAAAATCTATAATTTAGTTTTCAAAAGCAATAATAACTAAAAAATCAATATATGTAAAAAAGAGGTTTATTTTTAATTCTTTTTATTAAAAAATTGAAGTACCTGAAGTATTTAAGTGATTATAAAATAATTAAGATATTTGTGCAACTTCATTTTTATTGGCCAACTGACCGCATGCCGCATCTATATCCTGCCCCCTTGATTTACGCACTTTGGCGATAATGCCCTGAGCTTCCAGGACTCTTACGTACATGTTTACCGCTTCTTGGGATGCCTGCCTAAACTCACCCTCGTCTATGGGATTGTATTGTATGATGTTGACCTTTGAAGGGATGATCTTACAGAATTTGGCCAAGGCTTTTGCATGGGCTTCATCGTCATTGATTCCTTCCCAGATGACATATTCATAAGTCACCTTTCTTTTGGTTTTCTGGTACCAGTGTTTCAGAGATTCTGCCAAGTCTTCCAAAGGATTGACATCATTGATGGGCATCAAGCGGCTACGGGTTTCGTTGATGGCTGAGTGAAGGGATACAGCCAAGTTGAAGCGGACGCCATCATCGGCCATTTTTTTGATCATCTTGGGAATACCCACTGTGGACAAGGTAATCCTTCGTGGTGCCATGCCCAGACCTTCCGGAGAAGTGATTTTGTCGATGGCATCAATCACATTATTGTAGTTCAAAAGAGGTTCTCCCATTCCCATAAACACGATATTGGTCAAGGGCCTGTTAAAGTAAGTTTCCGCTTCTTCCTTGATGGCCACTACCTGATCGTAGATTTCATCTGGGTTGAGGTTACGCATACGCTTTAGCCTAGCGGTGGCGCAGAAGTTACAGTCAAGGCTACAACCTACTTGAGAAGAAACACAGGCTGTGATCCTTTTCGAAGTGGGAATCAGCACGGATTCAACGATTTTGCTGTCAAAAAGCTTTACTGCATTTTTGATGGTTCCGTCATTGGAATGCTGCATTAGATCCACCTGGATGTGGTTGATGGAAAAGTTTGCTTTGAGCATCTCTCGTGTATCTTTGGAGATGTTGCTCATATCATCAAAGTTTTTCAAAGACTTGTTCCATAGCCAATCATAGACCTGCTTGGCTCTGAATTTTTTATCACCTTGGGCTACAAAAAATTCTTCCAACTGCTCCAAACTAAACTTTCTGATATCCTTTTTAGCACTTTCCATTTTGCAAAGGTAGGGATTAGATTACAAATGATTTTTAAAATCAACCCGAAAAGGGTTTTTAAGGGAATGAGCTTTCAAATTCTTTAGTTCCCTTTCAGCTAAAACTGTTTTAAATGAAAGTTTTGTTAATTTGAAAGCTGTGTTGTTTCAAATAAATATTTCCGATGACTAAGAGTCAGAAAAGCTTTTCTAAAAGTATTGTATTGCCAATTCTGTATGGTGTAAAAAGAAGGTTTTCCAAGGCCAAGCTTTGGGTTGGGATCAAAACAGGAATCGTAAAATCTATTATGATCCTGCCATACAAGGGTTTTGGAAATGAAAATGAGATTTTTTTGATTGGTAGGGTGCTAAAAGACAGAGGGATTGGAATCTCCAATTTGGATGACAGCCGATGGCTGAATTTCAAGAAAATGTACAAAAGGTTTATGACTTGGGAAATCCCCCGGGTCAAGGTGAAAGCAATGTTTCAAGGTTTGGAACAAATAGTTTCAACAGATGATGAGGGGTATTTTGAAGTCAGGATACAGTCAGATTTGGGCTTTGAGATAAACCAGCCATGGCAGGAAGTGGAGTTGGAACTGCTTGACCAAGTAGTCAAAAATCAAAAAGAAGTAAAATCGAAAGCATTGGTTTTTATACCTTCAGGGAACGTAGAGTATGGTGTGATTTCAGATATTGACGATACTATTGTGCCCACAGGTGCCACTAGGATATGGGAAATGCTGAAGACCACTTTTTTAGGAAATGCCCATACGCGATTGCCCTTTGCGGGAGTAGGCGAGTTTTACAGATCCCTTTCAAAAGGGACCGACGGGGTAGAGAGCAACCCTTTCTTCTATGTGTCAAGTTCTCCATGGAATCTGTATGATTTTCTGATGGAGTTTTTGGAGGTCCACGGCATTCCAAAAGGCCCTTTGATGTTACGTGATTTGGGTTTGTCGAGGGAACAGTTCTTTGCAGGCAGTCATTCTGAACATAAGCTTTTTCAGGTAGAAAAAATATTTGAAATCGAAAAGCAACTTCAGTTTATCCTCATTGGAGACTCAGGACAGCACGATCCCGAGATCTACTTGCAGGCCATCAAAGAATATCCAGGTAAGGTAAAAATGGTTTACATCAGGGATGTTTTGGAACGAAGGGAAAAAGAGGTGCTGGAAATAGCAAGGGAGATGGAAGAATTGGGAGTGGAAATGATTCTTGTAAAAGACACAGTTGAGGCCGCCCTCCATGCCAAGGAAAAAGGCTGGATTTGGGAAGAGGATGTCAGGGATATAATAGCAGAAAAGGAAGCGGTAGATTAAGGTACAAGATTTCCTGACTTTACAGATTTTTCTGTTTGCTTTGGCTTCATCCCAAACATTGGCCGCATTACTTTCCATCTTCTGATTCCAATCTCATAAACCAGCCATGAAAAGCCAAATGTTCCTAGGGACATAAGTAGGAATTTTGACCAAAAGCTCCAAGGCAGGTGCATTAAATAATACCCTATTGCTATGGTGAAAGTTTGATGAAGGATGTAAAATGGATATACAGCTTCATTGGCGTAGCTCAGGGTTTTACTAGGCTTGTTCAGATAGCCAGCAGCATATCCAAACAAAGCCAATATCCAGGCCCAAAGGTTAAACACTTTGAAAAGAGCTTCTATAAAGTGGATCAAGGTTGAGTCCGAATATAACTGCCTCAATCCTATGAGGAGGGTGAAACCAAGCACACCACAATAGAGGTATTTCCTCCTGTTTTTAAGGACAGTTTTCCAGAAAACTTCCTTGACCGAGATCAATAAAAAACCAAAAAAGAAAAGCGTGATATAGTTGACAATATTGAACCAATCTCCCCACAAAGCATGGGTGGAGGGGAAAAAGGGCTCCAGCAAAGATTCCCAGATATAAAGTGGAATGATCAACCAAAATAGGCCAAAAGGTCGGGAAGCCAAGACAGCCGTTTTTTTCAATAACCAAGATTCTGGATGATTTCTGAGGTAAAGTAAAGCAGGGAGCAAAACCAGAGAGAAGAGCAAAAGATAAGGTAAAAACCACAGGTGATGCCAAGAGAAATTTCCTTCTGGATAAACCCCTATAAATGCCTGAGATGGCCAGAATTCAAAATAGCCTCCAGAAAAATGTCCTTTGTCCAACCGTTCAAAATAAACCTGCGGAGGCACAATAAACAGCATACCGACCACCAAAGGCAACAATAACCTTTGAATCCTTTCTTTAGCAAATTGGCCTCCACTTCTTTTTGAAAGCGCGTAGTAGGTACCCATGCCGGAAATTACAAAGAGGATCGGCAAGCGCCATTGATTCAAAAAAAGCATGGGCCATCTAATCTCTGGATATATGATGTCATTTTTGATATGGAATCCCCAAGGAACAAAAAACATCCCAACATGATAGAAGATCAGTAATCCGAAAACGATTACCCTTAACCAGTCTAAGTCGTGTCTGCGCATGATATTGGATTTGATACTCATCCAAAAGTAGGTATTCAAAACAGTCAAAAAAGGGCCTTGTGACCAAAGTCAAAGATTTGGGATGAAATACAAAGGTCATATATCTCTGAATTTCCTTTCAAAGTCAGAGACCATCCCTCTCGATACAGGAAGTGAATCAGAATAATATTTGATTTCCAATTGATAGCCTTGCGCGTTGCCTTTTACTTTTTTCACTTTTTTGAGATTTATTAAAAATGACCTATGTGTTTTAAAAAAATGAGGGAAGGAATCCAATTGGGATTCCAGTTCCTTCATAGTCATTCTTTTCAGGATTTTATTTGTCCCGTCCTCTTTTTCAAAAAATATTTCCAGGTAATTGCCTTCTGATTTTGCAAATAAAAAGTCATCAGTATTAAGTTCAAAATCATCGCTTTTTTGTTGGGTGACAATCGGATGAAATTTCTCCTTCTGGTGTATTAAATCAGGCTGATGATGGCTGTTGAGAGTTTGTGCAGTTTTCAGATGTGCTTTCATCAACCTTAGGTAATTCATGGGGACCAAAATAACAGCAAACAAAACTCCAACCATAAAGGTATTTCTGATTTCTTCCAGAAAATATCGCATGGACCAGTTGTCAGGATTTGCATAAATCATGTCCCTAACCAGAAACTGACTGATCCCTATAGTCAAAAGCACACCTGAAATTAATGTGATTTCACTCCCAACATTCCAATTGTCTTCATTTACCCGTAAATTGTTCAAACCAATTACCAGTAATACACAAAGAAATGCATTCAAGGAATGTATCATTGAAATCCAAAAATAGCTGACTTTGTGTTCAGGACGGTAAACAACAAAGGGTTCAAAAAAGTAGTTGAACGCCATACTCATCCCAAAAATCAAAGCAGCAATAATCCAAAGGTTTTTTCCTTTGAAATAATAGGGGTAAGGTTGCTTCAAAAACTTCAAGGAAGTTGTAGTCATTTGGTTAACGCTAGCAATGTTGCCAATACATATTATTTACTCAAATTTATAATATAATTTGGTGTAATGTAGAAAGTCAAAAAAGACCTAAGCACAAAATACAATATCTTTAAAATCAAAAGTTGGCCTCTATTTCAAATTCACAAAGGATTATTTTTTAAATTGGATTTTCTAGCAAACCTAAATTAAAACCAAATTGGAATGGATATAGCACAATCAACAAGTAGTATGAAAGGTATTATAGTCCCTACGGTTACACCACTACTTTCCACCTCTGAGTTGGATAAAAAAGCTACTGAAAGGCTGACAAATCATTTACTCAATGGAGGGGTTCATGGGGTTTTTATATTGGGAACCACGGGAGAAATATCAAGTCTAAAACCTTCGATCAAAAAAGAGTTGATACAGATTACCTGCAGAACTGTAGATAAACGTGTGCCTGTATTGGTGGGTATCACCCATACTGCCATAGATTCAAGTTTGAAATTTGCCAAAGTTGCCAAAGAAAGTGGAGCCGATGTTGTGGTGGCAGCTCCTCCTTTTTATTTTTTCATAGACCAACAAGACCTCTTGGCATATTATACAAAACTGGCTGACCAAAGTCCCTTGCCTTTGATGTTGTATAATTTTCCTAAAATGACAAAATGTACCATAGCACCTGAAACGGTAGAGAAGTTATCAAAGCATCCAAATATCATAGGACTGAAAGACAGTTCAGGTGATGGGGTCTATTTTGAAAAAATCATTAAGATCAAAAAGGAAAACCCTGATTTCGTGTTTTTGGTAGGGCC
This sequence comes from Mongoliibacter ruber, assembly GCF_003003005.1. Classification (GTDB taxonomy): domain Bacteria; phylum Bacteroidota; class Bacteroidia; order Cytophagales; family Cyclobacteriaceae; genus Mongoliibacter; species Mongoliibacter ruber. The sequence continues at coordinate 304,936 of NZ_PVTR01000003.1, read as the reverse complement.
AGAGGAAATGACTGCAGGTTCTGTCAGGGCTGGTGCTGATGGAGGGGTAAATGGTGGAGCCAATATTTTTCCTTCACTCTACGTCAAACTCTATGAAGCGGCTAAGAGCAGGGATTATGAAACTGAAGAGAAAATTCAGTCCATTGTCTTGAAAATTTGCGATAAAATATATGGTTGTAGTCCTAAAGCTTCGGCTTATCTGTGTGGGCTTAAAGAAAGTTTGTATTTCTTGGGAATATGCGAAGCACACTTGGCATTGCCGTTATTATCGGCGGATTTGAAAATCAGAGAAACAATCAGACAAGAACTGGAGCCGATTATTTTCGAAATCAAATCCCTTTAACTTATGGGATTACCTGTCTTTGATACCTTGGTATTTTTGTTTTATATGTTGGGTATTATAGGCTTTGGAATTTCTTTCTATTTCAAAAAAAGAGGATCAACGGAATATATCACTGGCGGTGGAAGATTGCCTACATGGGCTTTGGGTATGTCTATTTTTGCTACTTATGTAAGCAGCATCAGTTTTCTTGCATTACCGGGAAGTGCCTACCAGTCCAATTGGAATGGCTTTGTCTTTAGTCTTTCCATACCCTTAGCGGCATGGATTGCGGTCACATTCTTTGTACCATTATACAGGAAAATCCAAAGCCCATCGGCCTATGCCTACTTGGAAAATAGGTTTGGGCTTTGGGCACGTGTCTATGCTTCGGTTTGCTATCTTTTGACTCAATTGGCCCGAATGGGTGCGATCATGTATCTTTTGGCACTTCCCATGCATGCATTATTCGGATGGAGTATTCCCTCGATTATTATTTTTACAGGATTGGCGGTAACGCTATATGCTGTTATGGGTGGGATTGAAGCAGTAGTTTGGACTGACGCTGTGCAGGGATTGTTGTTGATTGTAGGTGCAGTAGGTTGTCTGTTATGGATTGTCTCCCAAATGCCGCAAGGAGTGGGACAGCTTATTGAAATAGGGAAGGCTGAACAAAAATTCTCCTTGGGCAGCATGGGATTGGATTTTGGGAATAACACATTTTGGGTAATTCTCATTTATGGCTTTTTTATCAATCTGCAAAATTTTGGAGTAGATCAAAGTTACATCCAGCGCTACCTAGGGGCCACTACGGATCGAGAGGCAAAAAAATCTACCTGGTTGGGCAGCATTTTATATGTGCCTGTTTCGATGTTATTTTTTATGATTGGAACTGCACTGTACGGGTATTTTAAAGTTTATGACAATCTCCTATCAGAAGAATTGCTTTTAATAGAAAACGCAGACCAAGTATTTCCTTTTTTTATTGTCAACTCGTTGCCTTCCGGAATCACGGGATTGATGATTGCAGCCATATTTGCTGCAGGAATGAGCACAATGTCTACTAGCATCAACAGTTCCGCAACGGTTATTTTGGAGGATCATGTCAAAAAATATTTCAAATTAAATATTGACGAAAAGGCATCTATGAGGGTATTGTACCTTTCCTCGATTTCTGTTGGTTTAGTCAGTATTTTAGTAGCATTGGCATTTAATGGTGTAAGCAGTGCTTTAGAAGCATGGTGGGCTTTGGCCTCTATTTTTAGCGGAGGTATCTTGGGATTATTTTTATTGGGAGTGATGACCCAAGTCCAATCTAAAATTGCACCTATTGCAGGAGTTGTTGTTGGATTGGCTTTGATTGGTTGGATCAGTTTGGATGGTTTGATTTTGTTTTTGCCAACTTTGGGTCTACATAAAAATTTAGCCATAGTGCTAGGTACCATGGCTATTTTTATCTTAGGATTTTCTATTGGTCTTCTATCGAAGAAACCATTGGATTCTCAGGAAACGTATCAATGACATTGCCATCTTCATCCACAGAAATGAAACTAAAATGACTTCCTTCTAAGGTCAATAAGGTAAATGCCCTTACAGATTGGGCTTTTCTAAGGTACCAGGTTTCTTCCACCTCATGGATATCTCTGGGCGCTACACCCCAAGATCCATCTCCCACATAAATAATACCTGATTGATCTATTTCCATACCCTTTATTGGGAATGTCCTCTTGTAAGCGTGATCATGATTTTCAAAAGCTAATTTGACTCCGTTTTTCTCAAATATCGGCGTCCATTCTTCCCGCACTAGTGTTTGTACTTTATCCTCATAATTCCTTACAGAAGGGAAACCGGGGACATGGTAGATGGGGATTTTATGGAGTACATCTTTTCGGTCCTTGAAAGTCTTGTTGAGCCATTTGGTTTGGTCACCTTGTATGGGATTGCTGTGTTCAGTGTCTAAAATGATCAAACTTAAGTATTTTCCGAAGTCTAGCACGTTATAGCCTGGTTGGCCAGGAAAGGCAAACAGGCCGTAAAAGTAGGGTGCTATTCTTCTCCTGAAATCGTTATTTTGTTTATAGCCTGGGTGGTTTCGGTGATAGCCTTCTACGACCTCGTGATTGCCAACGGCAACTACGCAAGGCAATATTCTTCCATCATCAGTCACCAGCGTGGTGGAATAAGCATCAAACCAATCGTAAATCCTCTGAATATTGTTAGCAATGCCATTTTCATAAGCCATATCTCCACCGATGATGACAAAATCCGGTTCGTATGAAGTCACTACACGGTTGGTTTTTTCAAACCAATTTTTTTGGTGCATAGAATCTCCTCCTATTGCAATCTTAATGCTGTTTTTCCCCAGATCGTCAGGCATGGTCCTGAAATAATAAAGTGTAGTGCCTCCGTCAAAACTCACCTCATATTCAGTAGCTGGTTGAAGCCCTCTTACTGCTACCCTGTGTACCTTTCTTTCTGAAAAAGGAAATGGAAGGACTTTGCTTTCGAAGCTTCTCCACTCCTCGTTTCCTTTTCTACGGAAGTTGAGTTGGAGTGGCTCAGTATCATCTGTATGCCAATCCACGTCGATGGAGGTCGTGGGATCTTCAGTCCATGTTAGGTAAAAGGCATGCGGGGAGTTTTGGCTAATTGCGGCAGAAAAACTCAGAAGCAAAAAGCAAATCCCAAGTGAGATTTTTTTAAGTGTATTCATCTTTATGAGTGAGTTGGTTATCTTTTCAATTTTTCTTTCATAGATAAGTATACGCCGTTTGTCCATCCAAAGCCATCTTGTACTGGATATTCTCCTCCGCCGGCTTCTAGGCTGAGGTCTTCTACGTTGTATTTTTCCATCATTTTACCGGTTTGGGCAAATACCTTTTCATTGAGATTTGTCCACCTTTTAGCCAGTTCGGCGGCCAGGTCTTCACGTCCATAATTTCTAAAAGCCTCGAATCCTATCCACTGCAAAGGTGCCCAGCCATTTGGAGCATCCCATTGTTGACCACTGTTGATTGTGGTGGTGACAAGTCCTCCGGCTTTGAAAAGATTTTTTTCTACGAAAGCAATTACCTTTTCCGCCTGTTCATCACTGGCTATTTTTGCCCAAAGAGGATAAAGCATTGCGAGTGATGGCCTGTCCATTTGCTCTTTGAATTTGATATGAAAATCAAGAAAAATACCACTCTCTTCGTTCCAGCAATACCTGCTGATGGCTTCAATTCTATTTTTTCTGATTTTTTCAAACTTCTTAGATAGCTTCTCATCACCTTCCATTTCAAATCCCAGGGAAATAATCCTCTCGGTTTCAGATAGCAAAACATTGAGATCTATAGGGATCAAGGCAATTGTTTGTACACTTTTGAGGTCATCCGGATGGTACAACCACCTACTGCTAAAATCCCAACCGGACTCACAAGCGGCTCGGAGATTTTTGAATAACTTGTCAGGGTACCTCCTGCTTTTTTCAGACAATTCCACATCTTCCAGAAAAGATTCCGGTCTCGGTGTGTCTTCATCATCCCAGTATCGGTTCATAAATGAGTCTTCATCTTGCATGACTACACGCTTGTACCTTTTTCCCGGCAAGTGTATGTCAGCTTCTCCTTCGGTCCAGAATGCATATTCCATAATGATCTCAGGGAGGTATTCTTTGATGATATTTTTATTACTTTTTGCCTCACAAAGTAGTTCCACCATTTTCGCAAAAAAAGGAGGCTGTGACCTTGAAAGAAAGTAGGTCCTGTTTCCATTTGGGATATGCCCAACTGTATTGATTAAAAAAGCGAAGTTGTCAACCATGGACTCAATGAGATCGATCCTGCCCGATGCTTTTAGTCCTAGCATGGTAAAGTATGAATCCCAATAATAGATTTCGCGAAATCTTCCTCCAGGCACAATATAGGGATGGGGGAGTTCGAGCAAACTTGAATCACGGTTCTCAACATCAGGCTCTCTGCGCAGGGTGTCCCAATGACGATGGAGTCTGTCTTCTAGAGAAAGTCCCTCTGGCAACTCTGCAGATTCATGATCTTCGGGGATATGAAAATTGTCTTCTACGAAAGACCTGAGGTCAAAATCTTCATTTTGTATTGATTGGTAAAAATCGTGCATGATCATGTCTGGACTTCTCTTTGGTACACAGTCCACGAATGTCTTTGAATCAGGGAATATGTCATTGAGCTGTACAGCATCAAAGAGCTCCTGGTAGATTTCGTCAGGGGGATTGTATTTATGATGGAACATTTTTCTTTACTTGTCTATTGAGCAAAATCAAAATCAAACATAAGGCAACGATAGGAATCAATGAGAAATAGAAGGCATTGGTGCCTCCATATGCCTCAAAGATATGTCCTGTAATGATGGAGCCAGTTGTGCCTCCAAGTGCAGAAAACACCACTATCAATCCAGACATGGAACTTTGCATATACCTGGGTAGCGCACTTAGCACTACGGAATTGATCGTAGGATAAATAGGAGCGAGGAATAGCCCCAAGATTGGAAATAGGTAGACTACAAAAGGTGCATTGAACCAAGTGATGGCTTCAATGGCCTCTGGTAAGTTTGCCGTCAATGGCAAAGTCAGTATCACACATACTCCGACCAAAAAGGTGCAGGAAAGTGTAAAAGTGAGCCAGTGGATTTTTTTCAGAATGACTCCCGCTAGTAGCCTTCCTATAGCCAAGACTCCTGCAAGCACAGCACCTGCTTGAATACCCATACTGGCAGGTACTTTTAGCACGTCTTGGTAAAAGGTGGGTGTCCATGTCATAAAACTCTGTTCTATCAATACGAAGAGAAAGGCAGAGGCTGCAAATACCAAAACCAATGGTTTGATGACCAACTTGAGCATATCCAGAAATTCATCCCAAGCTTTGGTATTCTCTCTTTTGGATTCAGATTCGTTGATTTTTGCCCAAAACAATAATAAAGCAGCGGCCAAAGTCATAGCTCCCAAATACCAATAAATATTCAGCCAATAACGGGAAGTTGGATCTGCATCATTGACGAATAGGCTGAAAAATACATTCCCGACCAATACACCTACCATAAAAAACCCTTCTATGGTGCTCATCAGGCTGGAATGTTCTTTGGTATTCTCCGTAACCAAACCTATCATGGCAAATACTGAAACCTTGATGACTGCGAAGGAAATTCCCACAGCGGCAAAGAGGAGTTTGAAATACCAAAATTCATCAGCCATCAGGGGCATCATAAAACAAATCGCCGCTACCAAAAATAAGGCGCCTAGCATCCCTTTTTTCAAACCTACTTTTGGCAGTAAGGAAGCAACAATGAAGGAAAATATCGCGATGGGTAAATCTTTAAAGCCTTCGAGCACTGAAGCTTCCGCCTTGCTGACATCAAAAGTGCGCTGCACCTGTAAGATGACGGCTCCAACAGAATTGAGGAGAACGGCAAAAACCATGTAGTTGACGATCAATGAAAGCCTTATGAGAACCTTTGGGCTCATGTTTGTTTTTTTAAATTGATAATTAACTCTCTAAGCCAATTTGGTCAAATATTTTGAAAACGTCAGGGTTTTACCAAAAAATCAATCTTCCACGGCCGCCCGCAGTTGTAAAGGATAATCAGATACCAAAATATCCGGCTGTCGTTTATCAATAAACTCCAGATACACCTGATGCCCAGATTCCTGCGCTTCTTTGTCAGGCTCTCCCATGGCATCAGTAACGATCGGTAGCCCTATGTTCTTTGTTTTTTCGTAAAGAGACACCGGTGCATTTTGATTGAGATAAGCAATCAAGAAGTATGGATCATCTGTCTTGCAGAGGTAAAAATCTAAATCTTCTTCTTTGGTAATGAGAACAGAAAGGAGAAATTTTTGCGGTAAATTCAAAGCTTCTTGTGCCCGTGTTTCATTGAAAGTCAATACCATCACTTGGTCTAACATGTCGAAGTGCTCCACCAAGTTGATAACCTTTTCGAGTGAGGCTTCTTTAACATCCAGCATAAGAAAAATTTGATTTTGCTTGGCAAACTCCAAAGTCTGTTCAAATTTTGGGAGCTTTTCTTCTAGTCCTTTGAGTTTTACCTCAGCCAGTTCTTCGCTGGTTTTTTCGGCAATAAGACCAGTGCTTTCTGTGGTTCTGTCTAAGGTTTTGTCGTGGAGGAGAAAAAGAACTCCATCTTTGCTTTCTGCCAGGTCAATTTCATGCATATCCAAGCCCGCGGATTTGGATCTTCCCATTGAATAAAGGCTGTTTTCAGGAATATCAGGAGACATTGCTGCACGATGACTGCAGATGATAAGCCCTTCGCTGTTTATTTTTTCTCTTAGGTTTTGTGCGGTGCCAGCACAAATGAAACCCATTAAAAGTAGAGGAAGCAAAAACATTATTCTCTTTTTCATCAGTCTTTTTTCATTAAGTACCAGTTTTTGGGATCTACTTCTATCATGATTTCACTTTTTACCAATACAGGTTTAGAGGATAAAACATGACGCTCATAGCCGTTGGAAGTTTTGATTTCCACAGGCATTTTGAAATTTATATTTGGCAGACTTACCTGGTAGCCCTTCTTACCTTTTTTCTTGATTTTTACTTTTGGCACATGGATAGTTTTCAAGTACATGTCAAAAAATCCCTGTAAGTCTTCACCCGAATACTTTTGCACAAAATCAGTAAAATCTGAAGTTTCAACCAGGTTTTCGTAGGTAAATCTTTCATCTGAAGCAAATGCTTTCAACATTGGGAAAAATATTTCGTCTCCCAAATAATACCGAAGGGAGTGGATGATGAAGGCACCTTTGGTGTATATTTCGGGATGGTAGGCAAAATCAGAAGTGGAATTTCTTGGACTGACTATCGGTCTTGCATGGGCAATTGATTTCCTAACTGACCCTACCTTTTCCATATACGCTTCCTCACCGCCATGTTCAAGATAAAATAGCCAATCTCCATACGCTGTCAATCCTTCATGTATCCAAAAATCTGCCCAATCTTTGACAGAAATTTTATTCCCAAACCACTCATGCCCCAATTCATGGTGGAGAAGCCAGTCTGCGGTCACATTGCCAATTTTCTCAAATTTGAAATCATTCCCATAGGCATTGATTGTTTGATGTTCCATTCCGAGGTATGGGGTTTCTACAACAGCTATTTTATCATCGGAAAATGGGTATGGGCCAAAGAATTTTTCGTGTGTTTTTGCTGAAGTTTTCAGTACTTCCAAAAGTTCCTTTGCTTTATTGCGGTTTTGTTGCAGCACATAGACGAACATAGGGATTTGCGTGCCATCAGCACTTTGAAAAATAGTTGACTCCTCATGAAATACTCCAAGTGTAAAGTTGATGTTGTAATTGTTGATGGGATATTGTGTAGTCCAATGGTAAGTCACTTTATCTTTTTCGGAATTGCTTTCCACTAGCCGTCCATTGGATGCTACAAAATATGGTTTGGGAGCAGTGAAAATCAGGTCAACCCCATTGATAGGCTCGCTCGAAGGATGGTCGAGGCAAGGCATAAAGATTTTGGCGCCTTCATTTTGAGAAGAAAGGCCCATCCAATGGTTACCCAATTCGTCCAACTCCCATGTAAAGCCACCGGTCCATGGAGGGTTGATAGCAATAGGGGTGCGGCCGCCATAATATATTTCCACCTCCTCGCAGGTACAGTCAATAGGGAAAATATCCAAGGTATCTCCAAAATGGCGGAACGTGATTTCTTGGCCATCCATGATTACTTTGCTTACATTGTATTCCTCAATCAGGTTAAGTCTGAGGGTGTCAAGTTTTTCCTTGGAGTCAAAAGTCACCTTGTTTTTACCTTTGATTTCTTGGGTTTCCGGGAAAAGCTCCAGTTCCAAGTGATAGTGGAGGACTTGATATTTCTCCTGTAAAGGATCTAATGGGCCACCCCAAGCCCAGTTTTTTTGGATTTGGGAAAATGTGCTGAAAGAGATCAGCAGGAAAGAGAGGAATAGGGAGAAGGTTTTCATTATAATTTTAATTTGTGTCAGGAAATTCCAAATTCATTTTTCAACATAAGGTTTATGATTTTTTCAAGCTCATCCAAATCGTTTTTGATAATATTCCAGACTGCAATTATTCTAATATTGAAATACTCATGGACAATAAGATTTCGAAAAGACCGCACCTGATGCCATGGATAATCATATTTATTCAGTTTTTCTTCTTCCACATATTTGATGGCTTCTCCAATTACGGCAAATTGGAAGTGGACAGCATCTTGTAGCATTCTATGGCTTTCAAATGCTTTCCAATCAGAATCACCCATAAACTCATGGATTTGCTTGATTGCGTCTTTAATATGAGTCAACCTAACCATACTTTCAATGTGCTCATCCTTTTTCATAAATTAAAATCAGGTCAGGTTTAACATTCTCCCAAACATAATCTTTAAAGCTCTCCAACCAACCAATATCAACTTTTCTGTCAACTTTTTGCTCAAGTTTATATTGCACATTAGCCAAGTCAAAATAGCTAAAACTCTCTTCAGTTTCTATTGCAACATCAATATCGCTATCAGGCCCATCATCTTTACGGGCAAAAGAGCCATAAAGCCAAGCTTTTTTGATTTGAGGGATTTTTTTTATTTCATCCACAAGGTGTTTGGTAATTTTAGATCTATCCAGCTTTTCAAAAACCCTATAAGCAACTTCTTCCTCGGCTACTTTCAAGGCTTCTTTGGCCAGTTCGTCGTCATCACCCAGGTCATATATCACTTTATCTGCCATCCAAAGCACCAAAAGTTCTGATAAAGGGACTTGATAAAGTTCTGACAATTTGATGACCTGATTTTTGGAGAGTTTTCTAATTCCCCGCTCCACCTTACTGATGATGGCCTGATCGATGTCCAAGGCTGCAGCTACAGTTCGCAATGGCAGTTTTTTTAATTTCCTTATACTTCTCAATTTTTCCCCGAGTTTATTCATAATTTCCATCAGAAATAATTTGACTAATTTAGTCAAAAATATGGTGTGTAACTCTACATAATTTTAAAATGAGAACGTTCTGGTAATAAAAATTGGGAAAGTGATGAAGAATTATTTCTGGCGCTTCCAATCACATAAACTTAATCTCTTACTTGGAATTAAAAATGTATGTTTGTGATAGCACCCCAAAGCTATCAGAAACCCCATTATACCATATGAAGAAAGACAATCTTAATTCAGAGATACTGCAAAAACTCGATATTTTTTTTGACATAAGCCCTGATCTTTTTTGTATTGCTGGATATGATGGCTATTTCAAACGAATCAATCCTGCTGTCAGTAAATTGTTAGGATATGATGAAGAAGAACTTTTCAAAACACCCATAAATGATTTTGTGCATCCTGAGGACCAAGAACTGACAGCAAAAGCCCGAAAGGAACTCACCAAGAAAAAGCCATTACTCAATTTTGAAAATAGGTACCTGACAAAATCCGGCAAGGTTGTATGGTTAGCTTGGACCTCAATGTTTCTTGAACAAGAGGAACTGATCTTCGCTATTGCAAAAGACATTACCTACAAGAAAAAGCTTGAAAATGAGCGCAATCTTTTGCTTGCAAACCTTACTTCAATCAATAAAGAATTAGAAAATCTGACTTACAGGACAACTCATGACCTGAGGTCTCCTGTCAATAACTTTCTTTCGATTTTCAACCTAATAGATCTTACCAAAATTGAAGATAAAGAAAACCTGGAACTCCTTGAAATCTTAAGGTCTTCGAGCACAAATCTTAAACAAACACTTGATAACTATGTGGATTTGCTGAGTAAAAGAACCTTGAGTGAAAATAAAATCGAAATCATTCGTTTTGATTATACTTTTAATATGGTAAGAGAATCCATTCAAACCCTGATTAAATCATCAAATACAAGTATTACATGTGACTTTTCCGATGCTGAGGAAGTAGTTTTCAACCGAGACTATTTGGAAAGTGTTTTTCTCAATCTAATTACCAATTCGATACGTTATGCACAGCCAGGTATTGCGCCTATGATCAGTATCAAAACTTCAAAAATAGGTGACAATGTTCAATTGACATTGGAAGACAATGGATTGGGTTTTGATATTGAAAAAGTAAAAGACAAGATTTTTGGGCTCAATCAAACATTCCATTCTCATGAAGACAGCAAGGGTGTTGGGCTGTACCTAATACACCACCAAATCACCAAACTCAATGGTACTATAGAAGTCCAAAGTAAAGTGAATGTGGGTACAAAGTTTACAATTACTTTTAGGTACTGAAGTCAGCATCTCATCTGAAAGGTCAGCGGCCGTATCATATTCTTTTTATCTTATTCAGAGGTCTAAAGCCTAGTTCCATACTCAAGTGTAGGTTGAATTGAATCTGAATTTTATTCAGATGCTCAGAATTTAGGGTGCATTCAGGGTGATGTGATTTTTACATTTTGATAAAAGTTTCCTGTCCGGAAAAATACAGCTTGAAAAAATAAAAGGCTCCCGTTTACAGCCTTTGGAAGATTTCGGGAGCCTTTTATGATCAATAGCCAGGGTTTTGGTCGGATAAACTTATTCCTGGGTTTAGGTCAATTTCTCTTTGTGGAATTGGGAACAACACGTGGTGCTCTCTTACATTGCCCAATAGATTGGGGTAAAATCTCGAGAAATGCTCCCTGGTCACATCAAGGAGAATACCCCACCTTACCAAGTCGTATCTTCTGATGCCTTCAAAGGCTAATTCAACTCTTCTTTCCTGTCTTACAGCATCTCTGAATTGTGCTTGACCAAGTCCTGGAGCCAAATCAGGCAATCCGGCTCGGCTTCTTACCTGATTGATCGCTGCGTAAGCTGTTGAAGAAGGACCGCCTTCAGCCTCATTTGCTGCTTCTGCATACATCAGCAATACATCGGAGTAGCGAAGAATCGGATAGTTAAGACTACCTCTTGGAGGGGAAGTTTCAAGATATTTTCCGATGTAAGGTCGAGCGATGCATGGGGTAGGAAAACCCTCACAACTGCCACGTGGATCATAGAAGTTGCTTCCTCCACCTGCCAGAGGCAGCTCCAATAGGAAAGCGGTGTTGAATCTGTCATCCCCAGGTTCAAATGCTTGTACAATGTCTGGAGTTGGTTCGTTTACACCGTTACCGTTACCAGTGGTTGAGTTGATTCCCCTTGGCATGAAAAACTCTTGGAATGTATTATTCAGGCCCTGAAAAGCACTGAACTGAATAGAAAATACATGTTCATCACTGTTTTGGTTTTCTATTTGGAACACATCCCTGAAATCATTCAAAAGACGGTGTTGGCCTGAGCTGATTACCTCATTTGCTTTGTCTCTTCCCAATGCCCAAAATGGAGAACTGGGATTGTTTCCAGCCCTGGCTAAATACACCCTTGCCAATAATGATTTCGCAGCAGTCCTGTTGGCCTGTCCTTCCAGTCTAGGAGTAGCTGGTAAATTCTCGGCAGCTTGTAAATCTGGAATGATTACTTCATCATAGATCCTGTTAAAGTCTACTCTAGGACTGGCTACATCGCTCACGTTCAAAGTTTCCTCTATTTTTAAGGGAACATCTCCGAATAACTGAACCAAATCAAAGTATAAGAGCGCGCGCAGGAATCTCGCTTGGTTGACAATATTATCCCTAAGCTCGGTATTCATTTCAATGGCAGGTACTCTGGTAATTACTGCGTTGGCCCTGTTGATAGTAATATAAGAGTTCTCAAATCTCTCTCGGAAAATGCCATTGTTCGGATCCACCGTAAACTCATCTATCTGTATCCTGTCTTGGTTTCCTCTAAATTCGCCTGTGAAAGTGTCATCAGACCCCATATCCCCTATCATGTAGTGTCTATCGTACATGTGGATCAGCCTAAAACCAGCATATACTCCTACAAGAGCAGCTTCTGCATCTGTGGCTGTATTATAGAAGTTTTCAGGAGCAATAAAGCTGAATACTTCTTCCTGAAGGGCTTCTTCACAACTGTTGAATAGCATCGCTACCAACACCAATCCTATTTTATATATGTTTCTAATTTTCATAATGTGCATCTGTTTTAATGAAATTCTCAAATAAAAAAATTATAAACCAATGTTAACTCCCATTATGAATGTTCTTGCCATAGGGAAGGTACCTCTATCAATTCCGATCCCAATAGGGTTTTGTCCGAGGGAGTTGACTTCTGGGTCAAATCCAGAATAATTGGTGAAAGTGAATAGATTTTGTCCCTGCATGTAAAACCTAAAGGACCTAAGCCAATTAATGTTGGTTGCAGGGAAAGTATAGCCAAAAGTCACGTTTCTGATTCTCAGAAATGATGCATCTTCAATATGTCTATCTGATAATACAAAAGGTCTGGTTCTTGAGCTAGGCCATTCGTTGCTGGGATTTTCCGGAGTCCATCTGTTGAGAACTTCCCTGACATTGTTGGTAGCACCATCATTTCGGTAAAGTTCATGGCTGTTTACATTCCATACATCATTGCCGTATGTTCCGTTCATTAGGATAGACAAATCAAAGTTTTTGTAGTTGAAATTATTGTTGATACCAAAGAAGAACTTAGGCTGTGGGTTCCCGATTATTGCTCTGTCATTATTATTCACTACCCCATCTCCATTGACATCTACATATCTAATGTCTCCTGGTCCCACAGTTCCAAAAGAGCTGCTTCCCGGAAGTATTTCGTCCCCAACTTGATAGATACCATCAGTCACCATTCCAAAAAAGCTTCCAACCGGAGATCCCACCTGTAGGATACTGGAATTTGCTATTTGCAAGTGGCCGTCTCCTGTATCTGGAGCCAATCTAAAAGTTTCTCCAGGGCCTAATGCCACTACTGTATTTCGGTTGAAGGTGATGTTGGCATTAGTCACCCACTTAAGTCTGCCGGAAAGGTTGTTGCTGGTGATCGCCAATTCCAATCCTTTGTTCTCTACACTTCCGATATTTTGAAGAATAGTGGAATACCCAGTAGACCTTGGCAAGTCGAGTGGCAATAGTAGGTCTTGTGTTGTCTTATAATATGCAGCTGCTTCAAAAAACACCCGGTCTTCAAAAAAGCCCATTTCAAGGCTGATATTTACTTGGTTGGTTTTTTCCCACCTTAGATCAGGGTTAGGGATTCGGCCTGGCGCCAGTCCAATGGCAATTCCAGTTCCAAATGGATAACGTTGTGTGTTCAGTTGTGAAAGAGATTGGTACAAACCGATTTCTTGGTTACCGGTCAAACCCCAGCTACTTGTAAGTTTTAGAGTACTCATCCAGCTCAGGTTATTGATAAAAGGCTCATTGCTCATGTTGTAGCCTATTGCTGCTGAAGGGAAGTACCCCCATTTATTCCCTGCACCGAATCTTGAAGAGCCATCTGCCCTAAAGGTTCCTGTGAAAAGGAATTTTTCAAATAGAGTATAATTCACTCTTCCAAACCATGAGTCAAGTCTCCATAAACTTCTTCCAGAAAATGGTGTTCCTACGATTTGACCTAAACCTAAATTATCAGTGCCCAGGGCATCTGTAGGAAAATTTGTCGCTGATGCGCCTATAAAATCGACCATTTGTGATTGGCTTTCATACCCAGCCAACAGGGTCAAATAACTGTCTTCAAATTTCTTATCGTAATTCAATGTAATTGTACCTACTGGACTGAAAACATCTCTCTTCTCAACTAAGGCAGAACCAAAAGCATTTCTCCCTCTGTTGTTGGTGCTTGGTGCATAAAAATCCCTACGGCCAGTTTGGAAATCTGCTCCCCCTGATGCTCTGAAGTTCAAATTATCCATGATTTTCCACTCTAAGAAGACATTGCCCAAAACCCTGTTGGTGATGGTTTTATTCAAGGTTTCCATGGCATCCTGAACAGGATTACCTACTTGTTGTGATCCTGGAATGGCACTATTGTCGAAAGTATAATTGTTATCTGCATCAAAGACAGGAAGTGTAGGAGAGAACACCAAAGCACCATTTACAACTCCTCCTCTGGTTATATCCGTAACCTGCTGATTGTTTGAAGATCTTGAAATGGTCAAAGAGTTGCCGATTGTCACTTTGCTATTGATAGTTTTGTCAACATTTACCCTGATAGATCCTCTTGAAAACCCGGAGTTGAGGATCACACCATCCTGATTGAAATAATTACCGGATATGGCATACCTTGTTTTTGCATCACCACCAGACACTGTCACTTGATGGTTTTGAATTGGAGCTTCTCGAAAAACTTCATCTTGCCAATCCGTACTGTTGTTTCTGAAATTACTGATATCAGCCTGAGAGAAAATCGGTTCCTGCGCTCTATTGACACGGGCTTCGTTGGCTATGATGGCAAACTCTTCTGCATTCAACAAAGGGATTTTTCTTGATACTTGTTGGATTCCATAATAGCTTTCGACGTCTACATTAATAGCACCCGCTTTCCCGCGTTTTGTGGTAATGATGACTACACCATTTGCACCCCTTGAACCATAAATAGCAGTAGCTGAAGCATCTTTTAATATTTCCATAGATTCAATATCACCTGGGTTGATATTGGCAAGAGCGTTTTGTGGTTGTGCACCTCCTGAGGCTCCAGGAGATACTGTAGCATTATTGGGAAAAAATGGAATTCCATCAATGACATATAAAGGCTCATTGGAAGCATTAATGGAGTTACCACCACGAACTCTAATAGATACACCACCGCCTGGAGCCGCGGAAGCTTGAGTAACTTGTACACCAGATGCCCTTCCTTGAAGTGCTTGGTCTAGGGATGCCACAGCCACTTGTTTGATTTCACGCTCTCCTACAGAAGATACCGAACCTGTCAGATCGGATTTTCTTTGGACACCATAGCCTACGATGACTACTTCACCTAGATCAGAGAGCTGTTCAGATAGCTGAACGTTGACAACCGATTCATTCGTGATCTGTACTTCCTTAGTGCTGAAACCGATGAATGAAAATACCAATACCCCAGATTCAGGTACATTGAGAGAAAAATTCCCATCAATATCTGCCACGGTACCGGTAGTGGTTCCTTTAACCGTCACTGAAGTCCCAGGGATTGGCTCCCCACCTTCATCGGTGACAGTGCCTTGCACAATTCTTCCTTGACCATAGCTTTGCATGACTATAGCCAGGAGTAGTGAAAAAAGGAGAATTCCTTTTTGTAGATAATGTTTCATAATTACTTTGGTTTTATTGTATAGATAGGGTTTTGTAGAGCATGGTTTGTGGACTCATTCCTTTTTGAAGAGTGTTTGTCCATTCGCATACTTTGTTTGGTTATCAATGAAATTTACAATCATTATGGAGTTTTTTTTGCCATGTATGAATGATAGTTACGAAATCGATTGCGTTTCAAGAATTATATTTGATCCGGGAAAAAATTATAATTAAGTAATTGGTATACAGTGTTTTGCATTCAATGGAGAGGCGTGCTTTCTTTTTGATTTTAGGGTGCTTTTTATCAGTTATACTTTGGGGATTGGTGAAAAGAATAGTCTATTCCTTTTTAGTATCTGGAGTTGTCTGCGATATTTTTCTACATAAATTATTCTTCCATAACCATTTTTTATTTTGTGAAATACAATTAAATTGATAATCATATTGTTAGTTCATTATTGTCAACTTTTAAATCTGAACTTTTATGGAATTCAAAGAAGATTTTCTGCAGGCAGTGTGGAAATACCAGTACTTCGACAAAAACAGCCTCAATACTACAGAAGGACAGATGCTGGAAATCAAAAAAATCGGTTTTCACAATTTTTATCATGGCCCTGATTTCTTGGAGGCATGTGTCAGGATAGGAGGGCTGGATCTTTTTGGACATGTGGAGGTCCATCGCAAAGCTTCAGATTGGAAAAGCCATGAACACGATGTTGATCCTAGGTACAATTCGGTCATCCTTCATGTAGTTTATGAAAATGATAAACCAATTTTGAGAAATGACGGAACGGTGATTCCCACCTTAGAGCTTAAAGGTAAAATCCTTCTAAACGTTATCAGAAGTTATGAAAAGCTTCTAAGTGCTGGAAATGGGATATTGTGCGGTAATGAGCTGGAGAAAATGCAGTCTATCATGAAATTTTCTATGGTCGAAAGGGCACTGGTGGAAAGGCTTGAAGCCAAATCATCGCAGGTTTTTGAAATATTGGAAAAGAATAAGGGAAACTGGGAGGAAACAAGCTACCAATGGCTTTTTCAGAGTTTTGGCTTCAAGACAAATGCCCCATCAATGTACATGTTAGCAGAAAGTATCCCCTACAAACTTCTCCAAAAAACCAGCCATCACCCAAAAGGTATTGAAGCGATTTTATTTGGTCAGGCTGATTTGCTCCCTGATATACCGGAGGACGATTATACCGAAGAGCTTCTAAAAGAGTATACATTTTATCAAAAAAAGTACTCTTTAAAACAGCAGGTATTTCGGGGAGATTGGAAATTTATGGGGGTAAGACCTCAAAATAGTCCTGTACTCCGCATAGCTCAGCTGGTGTCTTTTTTATCTCAAAACAAAAATATATTCAGTGAAGCAATATATGATTTTTCAAGTTTTGCAGCTTTTAAAGAGCTGTTTAGTGCAGAACTCTCAACATATTGGGTAAGTCATTATCGGCCTGGAGTACTTTCTAAAAAACCTTTCCCGAAAAAATTGACTGACAATACCCTAAGGCACTTGGTGATCAATTTTGTAGTGCCGCTTTGGTATAGTTATGGCAGATTTGTGGAAGACAGCATTTGGAAAGAAAAGTGCTTTGACCTTTTGCAGGAAATCCCTTCGGAGTCCAATCATATCATCAAAAAATTTGCATCACACCATTGGTCTTGTGAAAACGCTTTTGACAGTCAGGGAATGATTGGCCTTTACAATAACTATTGTATCCATAAAAAATGCATGGATTGCAAAATCGGTCAATCCTTACTTAAATCAGTATCTGCTTGATTTTTGGTTGGCAGGTTGATTTACTGTACTTTTGCACTCCGATCAAAGAAATGAAATGGATAAACCTGTAATCATATTAGGCGCAAAAGGAATTGCACAAGCTGCATTGGAAATTTTCAACAGCAATGAGGTCATCACTTATGGATTTTTGGAAGAAGATGCAACAATGCATGGCACTGAAATCAATGAAGTTTCCGTATTGGGGAATCCTGAGGACGAAGGCTTCTTGAAATTGATAGGTAAAAAGTGTGAAGCATTTGTAGCGGTGGATGACAATAAATACCGACAATTTTTAGTCAAAATGCTCAATGATAACCGAAAAGTACAACCGGTCAATGCCATACATCAGTCTGCCTACATTTCTACAAATGCAGCAATAGGTCATGGTAACTTCATCAATGCCAGGGTCACTATTGGTACAGCAGCACAGGTTGGCAGTCATTGTATTTTGCATTCAGGAGCGATCATTGAGCATCAGGCAGAGTTAGCGGACTTCGTGCAGGTAGGTGCAGGGTCTTTTATCAATTCTAATGTTAAGATAGGAAAGGGAGCCTTTATCGGTTCAGGAGTGACGATTGTATCAGGAGTGACAATCGGCAAAAATGCGAGGGTTGGGGCAGGTTCAGTCGTCATCTCTGATGTTCAGGATGGAGAAACTGTATTCGGTAACCCTGCAGCGCCAATTAAGAAATAATTAAATTCTCATATACAAAAAACCAAAACACCCTGCTGAAACAGGGCTTAAGTTATGGAAAACAAACCGTATAGCGTATTGCTTTATTACTGTTATGCTACGATCGAGGATCCTGAGGCATACAGAGAAGAACACCACCTATTTTGCGTGGAAAACAACATCAGGGGAAGAATCATCATTTCTCCAGAAGGGCTTAATGGAACTGTGTCGGGCTTGCACGAAGATTGTCAAAAGTACATGCAATATGTTCTTGGAGATCCTAGGTTTGCGAAAACAGAATTTAAAATTGACAGCCATGATCAGCATGCTTTTGCCAAAATCCATGTAAGGGCAAAGCCAGAAATTGTCCATAGCAGTCTGAGGCATCTTGATCCCAATGAAAAAACGGGTAAACACCTAGAGCCTGAGGAATTTAAGGCTCTCAAAGACCAAGAAGATGTAGTTATTCTTGATGTAAGGTCTAACTATGAACACGAGTTGGGAAGGTTTAAAAATGCCATTACCCTGGATATTGACAACTTCAGGGATTTTCCTGAAAAAGTGAAAGAGCTTGAACACCTTAAGGGTAAAAAAGTCCTGACTTATTGCACTGGAGGTATCAAGTGTGAAAAAGCTTCTGCATTTCTATTGGAACAGGGTTTTCAGGATGTGTATCAATTGCATGGTGGAATCATCAAGTATGGCATGGAAGCTGGAGGAGAAGACTTCGAAGGTAAATGTTATGTATTTGACAATAGGATAGCTGTAGATGTCAATAAAGTGAATCCTAAGGTAATTTCTACCTGCCATGTCTGTGGAACGGAATGTGATAGGATGGTCAATTGTGCCAACCCAATTTGTAATGAGCATCTTCCTATTTGTGAAAAATGCGGCTGGGAGCTAGATGGGGCATGTTCTGTAGCTTGTAAAGAGCACCCTGAAAAAAGGCCATACGATGGGACTGGATATTACCAGAAACAGTCAAACGGATACAACCCTTACAAAGGTATTTTCCGAAGAGAGGATAAAGAAAAAATTAAAAGCATCATTCATGAGCAAGAGAATTCCAGAATCGGAACTGATCATTAATCCAGACGGAAGTATATACCATCTCAACTTGAAGCCAGAACATCTGGCTTCAACTGTTATTACCGTGGGAGATCCTGACAGGGTTCAAAAAGTCTCTCAGTATTTTGACGAGATTGAGTTCAAGATGTCAAAAAGGGAGTTTGTAACCCATACAGGTACTTATAAAGGCAAGCGTATCACTGTCATGAGTACGGGGATGGGAACTGACAATATCGAGATTTTTATGACAGAATTGGATGCATTGGTCAATGTGGACTTGGAAACACGTTTGCCGAAAGAAAAGCACACCAGTTTGGAAATCATTCGTGTCGGTACTTCAGGTAGTATGCAAGCTTCTATTCCAGCTGGATCTATGTTGGCCTCTTCCTTTGGAATTGGATTGGATACTTTGATGACTTTTTACAATACCCAATATTCTGATATGGAAATAAAAGTTGGGGAAAAGATCAAAGAAGAATTAGGTATTTCTTTTCTACCCTATTGTATTCAGGGGTCCGAGAAACTGTTGAAGTTATTGAGTGATGGCTTGATAGTAGGAAATACAGTGACTTGTCCAGGGTTTTTTGGGCCACAGGGGAGACAGGTAAGGCTGACTCCAGCTATTCCTGACATCATCGAAAAGCTCAGTAATGTAAATGTTGATGGATTTAATTTGACCAATTTTGAAATGGAAACTGCGGGCTACTATGCCATGGGAAGGTTGCTAGGTCATGAGGTCATGAGTCTAAATGCGATTGTTGCCAATAGGATCACGCATGAATTTGCGGACAATGCCTATGAGATCGTGGATAATCTTATCCAACATACCTTAAAAAAATTGGCGGGTTAATACCCGCCACTTTTCAGTCTAATCACCCATTATAAACTACTCTTTCAAAAAGTGTAGTATTTTCTATACTCAAAGATTCCAGATCTAAGAGTTCAATGTTTTTTAAGAACTTACCCAATACATCGGAACATTCTTGTCTACTTAGGTAAACTCCAAAAATCCTGTCTTTGGAGCTGACCATAAATACCCTATTGCTGTCAAAAATCCTGACCAGACTTTCCCAGTCAGACATCATCAATAGCTCGTCGGCCTTGCTTATTGATTGTATTATTTTAAAATCTCCAAAAGTAGAATTGATTTTCATGGTTAAAGCTTGATGTTTGATAATCAAATTTAGCTTTAACAAAATGCTCAATCAATACGTGGTAACACGTATATTTCACTGTAAAGGGGCTGTATTAGAAGATAATACCTCGGTTTTTTTGAGCCCATACCAAAAGCGCATTGTGTTTTTTATCAATGTTCAATTTATTGATAATGTTGCTCCTATGCTTTTCTACGGTACGTTCGGCTACAAAAAGTTTGTCTGCAATTTCTTTGGTAGTAAGACCATCGGCAATAAGTCTTAGGATTTTCTTTTCGGAAGGGGTTAGTGATATACCTTCTTTTAAGTTTTCTTGGTCCTCGCTATTTTTGAATAACTTTTCACTGAAGTATTCTTTACCTTCAACGATTCTTTCTAAGCAAGTCAACAATTCTTCTGTTGCAAATTCTTTGAGAAGATAGCCGGAGATATTGAGCTCTTTGGCTTGTTGGTAGATGAAAATTTCCCGATGAAGTGTGAAAAGTATGATTTTGGTTTTCAGGCCTTTTTCCATGCAAGCTTTAGCTACTTGAAGCCCTGTCATATAAGGCATTTCCAAATCCAAAATTGCTATTGGTGGGGTATGATGTTGTATAGCTTCAAATGCCTCTTCCCCATCAGTGGCCAAAGCTGCAATATGGTATCCTTTTTCCTCCAAAAAGTCCTTTAAGCCTTTCAATAATAATGGATGGTCGTCAGCAATTACAAGTTTGAGACTCATGGTTATTTATAGAAGTAAAATGAAAATTTTGTTCCTTTCCCTTTTTCTGAATCCACTTTCATAGTTCCTTTCAGGCTTGCTGTTCTTTCTTTTATCGTTTTGAGTCCTAAGCTTCCAAAATCCTGGTACTTTTCTGAAAAGTCGAATCCTATTCCGTTATCCTCTATGGAAAGATTGACCATGCGATTGTCCAACACCAGCATTACCCTAACGGCAGAGGCTTGAGCATGTTTGAGAATATTGTTGAAAACCTCTTGCACCATTCGGTAAATTTGGAGCTGTTCGTTCTTGTCAAATAGCGAATCGACAGTATCCAATTCTGCACTGATAAAAATTTCTGTTTCTTCGTCAATATTGTCCAGCGTATTTTGGATGGCTTGGGTAAGTCCGAGTTCTTCGAGCTTAAAAGGATGTAGCGACCTTGATATCCCTCTCAATTCCTCAATGGCTGAATTTAGCAATCCGGTAGCTGATGGATCGGCACTCATTGCTACTTTATTCTTAATTAAGAGGAGACTTTGCCCCAATCCATCATGCAGGTCTTTTGAAATTCTTTTCCTTTCTTCCTCCTGATAGACCAAAAGGTCTCTTGAAAACTGCTCCTGCATTTTTTTGGCTGATTTTTCTGCTTGCAAATTCCTGTATAAATAAAGAAGTATAAGTATTGTGACCAAGCAAATCGATATGCCTATGATCCAAAACAACTTTTTTTGATTTGCAGTGGTGATGTTTTCAATCTCCATTGTTTTGTTCAGTAGCTCTCGTTCCTTTTTCTCTGTCTCGTAGAGTGTTTGGTAATAGGCAAAAGAAGTGGCTTTGTTTACTGCGAATATAGAGTCTTTTTTATAGGTCCATTTCTGCAACGATTCAAACGCCTTGGCATAGTTGCCCATTGCCTGATTTAATTCAGCCTCAAATTCCAAAGCGTCTAATTTGTCATTGATTTGGTCAGAATTGTTTGCCAGTATGGTATACTGCCGAAGTATGGCCGAAGCTGTCTGTGGGTTTCCAAAATTCATTTCTCCCAAAAAATTTGTCTTAAGAAAAGATAAATCCAAGTATGATCCTTCACCCATTTTTGCATTTTTGATGCTGTCCGCTCTATCAAAATGAAACCGGTATTTGTCTCTTTCCTTCTTCTTGGCATAGTGATTAGCCATTGATAGGTTAAGGCCTATCTGTAGGTGTGGGTCTTCCATGTTATCCCCCAATTGCTCATAAACCTCTGATAGGATATTGATGTTTTCCTCATGAAAACCAGCTTTACGATATGTTCCAGCACGATTGTACATCACGATAGCCCAATCATTCATGTTATTGTCTGCGCGGTATTTTTCCAGTAGTTCCAGCCTTATTTTCTCGGCTTCTTCCAACATGCCATAGCGCCCGAATATAATACTCATGCTGTTCTGTACATGCGCTTCAAAATCCTCATCACCTGATAATTCATAAAGCAAAGCTGCCTGTTGGTAATCATTCAATGCATTGATAAACTCACCTTTGTAATCTCTTGCCTGTCCTCTAAAAAACAGGGCATCCGCTATGTATAAGGAATCCTGGTTTGAGAAATTGTTCTTTGCATTTGTGTATTCAGCAATAGCCTCTTCAAAATTCCCCAAGTCATAGTAGGCTGCCGCCAATTTTAGGTAAATGTTGCCTTTTGTCCGCGAAGATTCAACCTTGTCAGAAAAACTTGCTGCTTTTTGCATTACCTCAAGTGCCTGTTGCCTTTCAGCTGGCCTGACCTGGTGTAACTGAAACAACTCGATAGACCATCTTCCAGCTTTATCAAATTCCGCAGAAGAAATTGCCAAATCAATGGCTATGGGGTAATGTTCTAATATTTGGTCATCATTACCTTGATCATAGAGTAAGGGCAATAGGTCAATGTAAATAGCTAATCTCTCCTTAGGCTGGGTATCTAGTAATTTGAGTAATGAATCAACTTTTGTTTCTTGGGCCAGACTGGGCTTTGATATTAAAATCAATAGTGAAAAAAGAAACAATAAAATGTAATGTAAATTATAGTTAGTGGTGTAGTGAAGCATACTTGATTCAATATTAAGCATTTCGAACCCTAAATTATTCTTTTTTAAATAAATATTAGGGCTTTAGACCCCCGTCTATGTAAAGAATTGACTTTTTATCTACAGATATCCCCGACCAATGTATATACATTGAATTAGGGAACAATGTGTTCTCTACATCGTTTTTTAATATGAGTCTTGTTTCTTTTAGGCTGAATAAAAGTTTAGGAAAAACTTAGACAGATAGTTTTTTAAAACTTTTCAAAAACAAAATAATTTACGTATAAATGGTCTTTTTAAATCATTTTATGGCTATAATTGATAAAAATTAGTTTAATATTCAGAATTAAATTTCGTAAATTTGAATTTAGCTTACCACACAATAAAACATTATGAAACCTGTATTAACTGTATTATTTTTAGGATTGCTTTTTCTCGTCAGCTTTAGCACTCAAGGTCAAAATTACAACATTAAAGGGAAGGTTCTCGAAAGAGGTTCTGAAAACCCAATGGAATTTGCCAATGTTGCGCTTTTAGATCCCTCTGATTCTTCATTGGTAACTGGAGGAATGACAGAATTGGATGGGTCATTTGATTTTCCGGCTGAAAGCGGAGATTATATTCTTAGAGTTGGGTTTATTGGTTACGAAAATTTGTATAAAAACATATCTATTGGAAATAGAAGTGTTTTAAACGTCGGGAACTTACGTATTAGGCCTGATGCTCAAAATCTCGAAGAAGTTACAGTAGAAGGTGTACAATCCATGTTTGAAAGTGACATTGATAAAAGGAGGTACAATGTTGAAAACAGTATTCTGGCGCAAGGTGCATCCGCTTCAGAATTACTGGCGACATTACCTTCTATTCAAGTTGATGATGAAGGAGAAATTTCAATGAGGGGCTCAGGGGATATCTTAATATACATCAATGGAAGGCCTTCCAATATTTCCGGTGATGGTATTGAAGCAGTCCTTTCTCAATTTCCAGCCAATAGTATAGAAAGCGTGGAGTTAATCACCAACCCTTCCTCAAGGTATGATGCTACAGGTGTAGGTGGTATAATTAATATAATTCTCAAAAAAGATGAGAAACTAGGATTTAATGGACAAAGTCAGGTTTCGGTAGGTACACGAGATAAATATAATGCCAACATCAACCTTAATTACGGAGGGGAAAAAGTAAATTATTTTGCAAATTATAGTTACCAAAACAGAAGGCTTTTCAGGGAATCAGATGCAAACAGGATTTCTAATATTCCAAATCTATCTCCAATATTGAATCAGGATTCTTATGGAGAAAATTATAATATTTCCCACCTGGCTAGAGTAGGTTTAGATTATAATATGACAGAAAATTCTACTTTAGGATTTTATGCCCAAGCCAATATCAGAGAAAGAAATGGTGATAATATTTTAAATCAACGGTTTTTGAACAGTGTGCAAAGTTTGGACAGTCTTTTTGTAAGAGAGAATTTCGATACAAATAGTAGCACAAACTTTGAAACTGGAATTACCTATGGATTGAATTTAGACACACTGGGTCAAAGAATCTATACATCAATTTCGTTTGCTACTGACAGAAGAGAAGACTTTGATACATGGAATCAGGAGTTTTTTAATTCTCAGGGCAATCTTGTGGAGGAAGGATTTGTTCAACAAGATTTACCAAGAGATCAAACTTCTAATTTGATCGTTTTACAATTCGACTACATCAAACCTTTTTTAGATGGAGGGACTTTTGAAACTGGACTTAAAGGTACATTAAGTGAATGGGATAGAAGTCAGAGATTTTTTCAAGCTGATGCGAACACTTCTTTTTTGCCTCAGGAGATTGATTCAATTTCAAACACATTCAATTTTGTAGAGAATGTATATGCAGCTTATGTGAATTATAATAGTAGAGTGGGGAAATTTGGATACCAGGCAGGCCTTCGTGCAGAATATACTGAGACAACTTCCATTTCGGGAAATCAGCCTCAGCCATTTGTGAATAACTATTTTGACTGGTTTCCAAGTCTTTATGCTACTTATAATATCAAAGATGAAGAAGAGTTTATAATCAATTACAGTAGAAGGATTTCAAGGCCAAGGTTATGGGGATTGACACCATTTTACAGGGTTAATGATCCCCTCAATTTGCAAATTGGAAACCCTATGCTTATGCCCGAATATACCAATAGCTTTGAATTTGGGTATCAAAAGGGGTGGACAAATTATCTTTTGTCGGCCACAGTGTACCAAAGGTTTTCTACTGATGTTCAAAGTAGAATCATCGAGCTATTTGACAACAACGTGTCTATTACCACTCGGGAAAATGCAGCTAGGAGAAACAATACGGGATTAGAAGTGATCAATCAAATTCAGCTTGCAGATTGGTGGGATGCAACATTGACGGGTAACTTTTTTTACTCAGAAATTATAGCGGATAACTTGGAAAGGCCTTTTGTAAACTCCAACTTTAGCTGGACTGTGAATCTTTTGACCAATATTGTAATTCCTAAAATCGCTAATTTTCAGATGCAGGCGAATTATCGTGGGCCAATAGTATTGCCACAGGGTGAAATCGAACCTTTATACAGTGTCAATGCTGGGGTGAAGAGGAATGTACTGAATGATAGAGGTACAATTAGTCTCAATGTAAGTGATATTTTCAATACACAGGTTTTCCGTATCAGGACTGAAGACCCAAGATTTGATCAAACGCGATTGTGGAATAGAGAAACTAGAATTGGCACAATTGCCTTTACTTACAGGTTTGGTGGTTTCAAAGACAGAAACGGAAGAGAAGAACGAGGTAGAGAGGATTCTGGAGAAGATATGGACTTTTGATCCAGCTTCTGCAAATACAGATTTTAAAAATTACATACAGCCCTTCCGTTTGGATGGGCTGTTTTTTTTGAACAAATTTCGTCTTTGAAGCTACTCGATATGACTTTGCTATCTGATATAATTATTCTAGAAATTCAGGGATTTTCGGATCCTTCCAAAGTAGTTTTCCATCAAAAATTCTTTAAAACAGGAATAGGTGAATACGGAGAGGGGGATCAGTTTTTAGGTGTAAAAGTCCCGGAACTTAGGCAAATCACTAAAAAGTATTGGAAGGATATTACCGCATTCGAAATAAAAAAGCTGTTGGATTCGCCCTACCATGAAGTCAGGTTGGCAGGAATATTCATTCTTGTTCAGAAATATGAGAAATCGAAAAATGAAAAGGAAAAAGAGGCTTGGGTTGATTTCTATTTGGACAATAAATCTGCTGTGAACAATTGGGATTTGGTAGACAGTTCGGCTCCTCGCATTTTAGGTGCATGGTTGCACGATAAACCAAAAGACTTATTGTATGACTTGGCCAGATCAGGCAAACTTTGGGATCAGAGAATAGCCATGCTCAGCACATTTTACTTTATCCGCAATCACCACTTTGAAGACGCTTTGGCCATAGCTGAAATCCTTATTCAGCATTCGGAAGACCTGATTCAAAAGGCTGTAGGGTGGATGATCAGGGAAGTTGCCAATAGGGACTTGAAGACTGGTGTAGATTTTCTTGAACTTCATTGGAAAAAAATGCCAAGGACTATGCTTCGCTATGCTATAGAAAAGTTTGATGAGGAGTTGAGACAAGAATTTTTGAAAAGAAAGTAATAAGGGGATCAATTGATCCCCTCTAATTCACTCAATTCAAGCCAGCGCATTTCAAGTGCTTCTAGATTTTCCTCAATTTCCTTTATCCGCACTGACCATGAGGTGATCTCTTCATGGTCCTCAGAACCCTCAGAAATTTTCCCAATCAGGATAGCCTTTTCTTTTCCCAAGGCCTCCATTTTGTCATTGATTTCTTCAAACTCCTTTTTCTCCTTAAAACTCGCTTTTGTAGTTTCACTTTTTACTTGTTTGCTTGGAGCAGCTTGCACAACAGGAGCTTTTACTGTTTTTTCTGAAGTCTTTTGTTCTTTATCCCACTCCCTGTAGTCAGTATAATTTCCTGGGAAGTCTTTGATTTTTCCTTCACCTTCAAACACAAACAAGTGATCCACCAGTCTGTCCATGAAGTACCTGTCATGGGACACGATGATGAGGCATCCTGGAAATTCATCCAGGAAGTCTTCCAAGGTATTTAAAGTGACAATATCGAGGTCATTGGTAGGTTCATCCAAGATCAAAAAGTTAGGACTTTTGATCAAAACCATCAGCAATTGGAGCCTTCTTCGCTCTCCGCCACTTAGCTTGGCTACAGGTGTGTACTGTTGCTTTGGAGGGAAACCAAATTGGGTAAGAAATTGAGATACTGTAATCGAAGAACCTCTTCCCGTGGATACTACTTCAGCGATATCCTTGACAATATCAATCAATGCCTTTTCCTCATCAAAAGAATCCTCTTCCTGTCTGTAATATCCAAAGGCAGTGGTCTGACCTGTGCTGATTTTTCCCGAGTCAGGTTGCAGTTGCCCTGTGATCAGATTGAGAAAAGTAGTCTTGCCGGCACCATTTGGCCCAACGATTCCTATTTTATCTCCCTTCTTAAAAGTATAACTGAAATCCTTGATGAGGGTCTTCTCATCATAGGATTTGTTCATTTTTTCAATTTCTATGATCTTATTGCCTAGCCTCTGACTGGTCACCGTCAATTCAATATCCCTTTCTTCCCTTTTTTGGAAAGCCCTTTCTTTGGTTTCTTCAAAAGCGTCCACCCTGTATTTTGCCTTAGTGCTACGGGCTTTGGGTTGTCTTCTGATCCAGTCCAATTCTTTTTTGTACAGGCTTTTGACTTTCTCTTG
The DNA here is from genome assembly GCF_003003005.1 of Mongoliibacter ruber. Taxonomy (GTDB): domain Bacteria; phylum Bacteroidota; class Bacteroidia; order Cytophagales; family Cyclobacteriaceae; genus Mongoliibacter; species Mongoliibacter ruber. Next base: position 277,347 of record NZ_PVTR01000003.1, on the reverse strand, counting down.
TTCGGTCGCTTCTATTTCCCTTCTTTCTGCTTTTTTCTCCAAAAAGTAACCATAATTTCCCATGTATTTATGGACTTTTCCCTGATCCAATTCAAGGATTTGGTTGGTGACTTTCTCTAGGAAATACCTGTCGTGAGTGACCATGAAAAGGGATAGGTTGGCTTTCGAAAGGTAGTCCTCAAGCCACTCGATCGTTTCCAAGTCAAGGTGGTTGGTAGGCTCATCCAAAAGCAATAAGTCGGGCTTTTCCAAAATGGCTTTTGCCAAAGCGACTCTTTTTCGTTGACCACCGCTCAAATTGCCAACATCCACTGTGGTATCATGCAGGCCTAGTTTGCCAAGTACCTCATTGATCTGATACTCATAATCCCAAGCTTCCAGGCGGTCCATTTTTTCAAAAATCGCCTGCATTTCATTTGAATTATCTATGCCTTTTTCCGAATCCAGTAATGCCTTTTGATAAGCCTCTATGACTTTGAGTACTTCACTTCCGCTACTGTCAAAAATGGTTTGGTAAATGCTGAGAGAAGGTGTGAAAACTGGGTTCTGATGTACGTAGGAAACTTTGACCTTTTGATTGATGGCGATATCTCCTCCATCGGCCACTTCTATTCCCATGATGATTTTCATCAGGGTAGATTTGCCGGCTCCATTGATGCCCACTAATGCTACTTTTTCGCCTTGATTGATCCCAAAGGATATATTTTGAAATAGTCTTTTATCTCCGAAAGACTTACTCACATTGTCTACTGAAAGGTAATTCATGCCGCAAAGATAAAGCTTTATTTAGCCTTTGGCCTTACGGATTCAGGAAATACATAAAAAACCGCTTAATCGTAGGGGGAGCTCATAAATCTGAGAAAATCAACTTCTATTTCGAACCCAACAACGTTCTGATTCCTTCCAATATCTGTTTGAATCCTTCTTTGAAATGGACGGCAGACTCACTGAGCTGAGGTTCATACTCCTCTTTTTTCTCTTTATACAATTTTTCTACTTTGGCTTTTCCTTTTTTAAACTCCTTTTCCAAAGTGGTTTTTTCGTCCCTCAGGTCATTGATTTTATTTTCTATATCTTCTTTTACCTCTCCTCCGGCTTCTTTACCTTTTTCGATTAATTCTTCTATTTTAGCACCGATTTCCTGAAGGAGTGATTCCACTTCATCAAATCCTGATTTTTTGTCTGACATATATTCAACCGTTAAATTATAACTCAAAAGCAATGATAACCAATATACTAAGTAAGCTTCAAACCACCAGTAAACTCAAATATAATTTGTTCGACAGTGCTGTTTCTCTTTTTGCTCAGTTAGAGGAGATTTGCAAGGATGTCACGCTTGAATTACAAGAGGCTGATAAGGGAGAAAAGCCCATTCCCATCAAAGTTGAAAAGATCAACGATTATGAATTTATATTCAGGGTTGGCGGTGATGTCTTGGTTTTTATTTTGCAGAGTAATATTGTCAAGCTTCCAGATGATACTTATCTGGCAAAATCAAAATACCTGAAAAGCGACCCCGATCTCAATTATTTCGGACAGATTTTGATTTACAACTTTTTGAGTGACACGCTGACCTTTGGGAGGTTGGATGACCCTGGGTATTTGATAGGCAGGATTTTGATCAATAAGGAAAACAAGTTTTTCCTGGAAGGAGATAGAAAAATTGTTTTCAACTTTCCTGAGTTGAAAGACAATCCTGTGACCAAAGAAAAAATGCGCAGCCTGATAGAAGATCTCATTTTGTCAGCACTCAGCAATGATTTATTGGCGCCGGCGTTTCATGACATTATGGTGATCAATTACCATCAAAAGCTCGAGCATACCTCAAGTATGGGTAATCCCCAAAAAATAGGTTTCGACTTTTTTGCCAAGAATAGGGAGTAATCAGTCCTCTACTGTTTCTGGACTTTGGGTTTGCTTTTCGTAGAGTTCGGCATACACGCCCTTTTTCTCTAAGAGAAAAGCATGTGTGCCCTGTTCTACAAGTTTCCCATCATCGAGGACGATGATTTTATTTGCAAGCTTGGCCGAGGAGACCCTATGTGAAATAATGATCGAGGTCCTATTGACCATGATTTTTTTCAATGCGTTGAGGATTGAATTTTCTGTTTTGGTATCTACAGCAGACAAGCAGTCGTCCAAAAGTAGTATGCTTGGCTCTTTGGCAATCGCCCGGGCAATAGACACCCTTTGTTTTTGTCCTCCTGAGAGTGTGATCCCGCGTTCTCCCAATTTGGTTTCAAATCCTTTAGGGAAATCTTTGATGTTTTCATACACATCAGCATCCTTAGCAGCTTTTTCTACGACACCTTCGGGAATGTTGTCAAGGCCAAATCCAATATTATTGCTGATGGTGTCACTGAATAAAAATACATCCTGAGGTACAAATCCTATTTGTTTCCTGAGAGAAGCAATGTCATAAGCCTTTATATCCCTGTCATCAATCAATATGTGACCTTCGGTAGGGTCATACATTCGCATAAGAAGATTGGCAATGGTAGATTTGCCTGATCCTGTAGTACCGATGATGGCCAATGACTCTCCTGAGTTGATCGAAAAACTTACCTTATCCAAGGCTTTTATTCCTGAGTCTGGGTAGACAAAACTCAAATCATGTACCCTGATATCACCTTTGATGTTTTCTTTGAGATTTTCAGTGCTGACAATGTGATTTTTTTCATCTAAAAATTCATTGATTCTAGCTTGCGAGGCAGCTGCCCTTTGAATAATACTGGTCACCCAACCCAAAGAGGTCACAGGCCAAGTCAGCATATTGACGTAAAGGATAAATTCCGCGATTACTCCATATCCAATAGTGCCTTCTATCACTTGAATCCCTCCTATGTATACTGTCAGTATAGTGCTGAAACCGATCAAAGCCAATATAAGAGGGAAAAATAATGACTGTACCAAAGTCAGTCTGATGGATTTGTCCTTATAATCGATACTGGCCTCTTTGAATTGCTCAGAACTGTCCTCTTCTCTTACAAAGGCTTTTAAAACCCGTATTCCTGAAAAAGCTTCCTGAACAAAAGTGCTCAGGTTAGAAAGGCTTCGCTGTATTTTTTCGGACCTTTCATTGATCAGATTATTGACAAAATAAATGCTGATCGATAAGATTGGAAGTGGAATCAATGAATAAAGTGTGAGTTCTACATTGACACTGAGCATATAGCCTATGACCATAGGAAAGAGGATCAGTAAATTTAGGCCATACATAATGGCAGGGCCCAGGTACATCCTAACCCTACTGACATCTTCAGTGATTCTTGCCATCAGGTCGCCGGTACTGTTTTTTCTATAAAAGCTAAGTGGCAGGTTTTGGTAATGTTCAAAAATTTCATTTTTCATGTCAAACTCTATGAGCCTGGACATAATAATGATGGTCTGCCGGATCAAGAAAAGGAAAAAGCCTCTCAACAGAGCCATTACCAAGATCAGTACACCGAAAATAAGTATGTATTTTAGGAATTGGGACCTGGCAAAACCTCCCAAGGTCTCGCCTTCGATTACTTGAAAATATGAAAAACTCTCAACCACATAATCTATTGCTATTCTTACTAACTGGGCAGGGATTATTACAAAGAAATTGGAAATCACAGTGAAAATGATTCCCAATAGGATGTATCCCTTGTACTTGAGTAGATATTTATTTAGACGTAAGAGAGGCTTCACAGAAGAAAAATTTTTAAATCACTTGATAAGTTTTTTATTACTCTATTAATTGCATTAGTAAAGGCCAAACAAAATATATAATTTTGTGCCTGTGTAATACAAGACAGCAATCCCAAATATAACACAATTAAAAATTCCAAGTTCACATGGTAGAAGTAAATACTGAGGAAAAAGTGAGGGAAGGATCAATCTATGGACAGATCACTTCCTTGGGGCATGAGCAATTGGTCATATGTTATGACGAACCCACGGGGCTCAAAGCCATTATAGGAATTCATAATACTGTATTAGGTCCAGCCTTGGGTGGAACCAGGATGTGGAACTACGCCTCAGAAGCGGAAGCTATCACAGATGTCCTTAGGCTATCAAGAGGGATGACCTTCAAAGCGGCCATTTCAGGTTTGAACTTGGGAGGTGGGAAAGCTGTGATTATCGGTGATCCAAAGCTCAAGAATGAGGCTTATTTGCGCAGGTTTGGCAGGTTTATCAACAGCCTAGGAGGTAGGTATATCACTGCAGAAGACGTAAATATGAAAACCAGCGATATGGAATATATCGCCATGGAAACCAAATATGTGACAGGACTTCCTGAAGTAAGAGGCGGTGGTGGAGATCCTTCTCCTGTCACAGCATATGGCACATATCTTGGAATGAAGTCAGCTGCCAAAAAAGCTTATGGTTCGGATAGTCTTACTGGCAAAAAGATCGCTGTACAAGGGATTGGTCAGGTAGGTAAATACTTGGTCGAACACCTAGTGAAAGAAAGGGCTGATGTTTATATCACTGATATTTTTGAAGACAGATTGAAAGTAGTAGCCAAAGAAACAGGTGCTACGGTCGTTGATCCAGCTGTGATTTATGATTTGGACATGGATATTTATGCACCTTGCGCATTAGGAGCAACTATCAATGACCAAACGATCGATCGGTTGAAGTGCCAAGTAATAGCCGGTGCTGCCAACAATCAGCTGCAGGATGAAGAAAAGCATGGGAAAATTCTTTTGGAAAAAGGCATTGTCTACGCTCCTGACTTCTTGATCAATGCCGGTGGTTTGATCAATGTGTATGCTGAGTATGTAGGTGGTTATAACAGGGAGTTGACTTACCTACATGCTGATAAAATATATGATATCTGTACAGCTATCTTGTCAAAATCAGAAACAGAAAATATCCCAGCACAACAAGCAGCAATAGAAATGGCTTGGAATAGAATTGAATCTATGGGCAAAGTCAAATTGCCATATTGATAAACCAAACAATCAAAACCACTTGTGAATGAACTTTGTACATTTGCAGGTGGTTTATCTCGTAATCGGGAAAAGGGGACTTTCATTCCCCATCCAACTCAATTAGTATTATATTTACGTTCTTTAATTTCGGGTATGTTAAACAGAAGAATTCTCAGAGTCAAGGCTTTCCAAAATCTTTACGCTTACGAACAGTGTAAGGCCTCAAATCTCAACTTGGCCAAAGATCAGATCAAAGATGCATTTCAGCCTGACCTGAATAGTATGGAAGTCCAAGATAAACCTTTACTGAAAAAGGAGGCTGCCTTGGCTACAGACCTGTTTATCAAAAATCTCAACAATGATATTTTTGAGTCAGATACATACAGCAATCCGAAAATTGTGGTAGAAGCCAAAAAAGCGATTAATGCTTTCAAGCAAGCCAATAACAAAGATTTTGATTTTTTAGCCAATAATATGGTCTCTTCGGCGGAGAGATTACCACAACTATACCTTTTTTCTATCCAGATTTTGCTTGCATTTGCAGAACACGTATCAGCCGAAGCTGGCAGGAAAATGAAAATGTCCAAAGATGTCATTCATGTTGAAAAAAACGGGCTCAATTTGGGTCAAAATAAGATCTTGATGAAAATCAAGGAATCTGAAATTTTCAATAGCGCTGTGACCAGACATGGGGCGTATATCGATGATTTAGAACTTGAGATCAGAGAATGGTACAGAGATTACGTGAAACCATTGGAAGGGTATCAAACATATATGAAGAACTCCTCACCAAGTTTGGAAGATGACTTCTTGATTGTTGATGATATTCTCAAACAAGTCATCTTTAAAACTGACGCCATTCTTAATTTCTTTTCAGAAAAAGACCTGAATTGGACTGAAAATAAGTCAGTAATTAGAAGTTTGGCTTCAAAAGTGCTTAAAAATGTAAAGGAAAACTTTGATTCTGAAGATGAACCACTTCCAGAAATAGCACTCAACTGGGAAGATGATAAGGAATTCTTCCAAAATATCTTTAACTTGACAATTCAAAATGACGACCAAAATAAAGATTTGATCGCAAAAAGAACTCAAAATTGGGATATTGAAAGGATTGCCCAGACAGATAAAATAATTTTATCTATGGCAATCACGGAAATGAAAAATTTCCCCAGCATACCGGTAAAAGTAAGTATCAACGAATACATAGATATTTCAAAGACTTACAGCACACCCAAAAGCAAGCAATTTGTAAATGGTTTGCTGGATGTTTTGTCCAAAGAGTTAACTGAAAGTGGTCATATCCGTAAGAGTGGAAGAGGTCTTTTAGATAACAAATAAAAATACAGAAATGAGCAAAAATTCAAACACATGGATCGCATTCATCGCAGGAGCTGGCATAGGTGCTGCCCTTGGTGTATTGTTTGCACCTGATACAGGTAAAAATACCAGAGACAAACTCACCTATAAGCTCTCAAGGTATAGTGAAGAGTTGGAAGTACTGATCAATGACTTAAGAGAAGGTAAAAATCTTCCTCAAAATGAAGCGAGATCAGAGGGCAATAAAGTTATCTCTGATGCTAAAAACAAAGCGGAAAACTTACTAAGCGATGTGAATAAATTAATTGAACAAATCAATAGAGAAGCTAATTAACCCTTATTATCATGAAATCGATCCTGTCTGTGGCAGGCTGGTATTACATGAAAGACATAAAGTATGATGCCCTCCCCAGGGATAGTTATCGGGGCTATGAGGGATAAAATGCGAAGATTACATAACCTGCCCCTACTAATCGGGGTGACCATTGAAAAACAAATTATAAACATATGAAATACATTAAATTATCTGTAATGGCGCTTGCAGTAGCGCTGTTCTCAGTAGGATGTGAAACAAAAAGTGCAGACCAATCTGACAAAATTGCAGAATTAGAGCAAAAATTATCAAGACTTGAAGCTGCTCAACCAGCTACACCAGCTAACGTAACTTCCAGTCAACCTGCCGATCCATCTACACTGGGTCAGTTTGGCTTCAGTGAAATGGAGTTTGACTTCGGGACCATTGACGAAGGGAAAGTTGTAGAGCACATTTTCAAATTCACCAATGATGGACAAGCTCCTTTGGTGATATCCAACATAACTGCATCTTGTGGATGTACAAGTCCTGACTGGACCAAAACTCCAATCAAGCCAGGTGATGAAGGATTTGTAAAAGTAGTGTTTAACTCTACAGCAAAACCGGGAACTCAAGCCCCGACAGTTACGATTCAGGCTAATACCAATCCTAGCGTGACAAGATTGAGAATGAAAGGAAATGTTACACCTAGATCACAGGCGGGAGCCGTTGGACAAGCAGGTCCAGTTAAGAGATAGTATATGAAACTTTGGATTTTATTGCAAGCTGAAGGCAGCGGTATTATGGGACAAGTGTTCCTGTTTGGTTCCATCATTTTGATCATGTATTTCTTCATGATCAGGCCACAGCAAAAGAAACAAAAAGAAACAAAAAATTTCCTTGAAGCTATGAAAAAAGGCGACACTGTGGTAACCATAGGTGGCATTCATGGCAAAGTGAGCTCCATGGATGGTGACACCATCACAGTGGACTTGGATAAAGGAATGAAGATTAAGGTAGAAAAATCAGCTATTTCGGCTGAATACACCAAAAAAGCTATCGGAACTAAATAAGATCCACCTTGGCTACAATCAAAAAACGATTTTCCAATCTTTCTCCGCAGAAGATTGCAAACCTCAAAGTGGCGGCACTGTGTTTTCTCGCAGCCGCCACTTTTTGGGTTTTAAATGCGCTCAATAAGGATAATTACACCACATTGGTAGACTATCCTATTGAGATCGTATTTGATACTGAGGAATTCATGCCTGTAGAGAAATTGCCCAGCCGAATCAAAGTGGAGGTGAATGGCAATGGATGGGACCTCTTGCGGAAGTACTTTAAAGTAAATGAAGCACCGTTTTTGATTGAAATCAATAATCCTTCTACCAAAAACTATATTCTCACCTCTGAAATAAGAAGAGGTCTTGCTGAGTCAATCAATCCTACCAATTTGGTCTCGATGGTTACGGATACCATTACATTCAATATTGATAAGGTAGTGACTAGAAAAATTAAGGTGCAGCTGGATACAACGTCCAACTTGCTTGCCAGAAACTACAATATCGCAGGAGATATTGAGTTAGACCCTAGTATTGTCAATATTAAAGGACCCACTTCGGTTTTACAGAAGCTCGATGGAATGATCACAGTATCTTTAGGAGAAACTAGGATCAATAAGAATTATAATAAAATCCTTCCGCTTGAATTATCTGATGATTTGAGAGAGTTCTTGACTTTGGATGAAGAAAGCGTCCATGTTAAATTTGATGTATATCAAATGCTTGAAGGAAACAAGCGCCTTAAAATCAAAAAATTGAACTTCCCTAACAGTGTGTCTCTTGCAGAAGAACCATCTATTGTGATGAGGTACAGGATAGATGAAAGAAGGGTGCAGGATTTGAATAATTTTGAGTTTGAAGCTGTGCTAAATTATTACAACCGAAACAGAAATGACAGTACTGTTACGGTACAAGTAAACCCAAAGCCCCCTTTTTTAGAAAACATTGAAATCGATCCTTCTGTGCTCAAGCTGAAATATGACGAATAAGAAACCATTGACCGTTGGCATTACAGGAGGTATTGGTTCAGGGAAAACTACTGTTGCCAAGATTTTTTCAATATTGGGTGTTCCTATTTATTTTGCCGACGATAGGGCTAAATGGTTGATGGGAAATGACCCTATACTCATCAGTAAGATCAAAGAGAGTTTTGGAGAAGAGAGCTTTTCTGAATCAGGCGAACTAAATCGAAAATATCTTGCGGAAAAGGTATTCGCAGATACTGAAAAAACCAAACAGATCAATGCTTTGGTACACCCTGCAGTAGGTAAGGATTTTGAAGTATGGGTAGCCCTTCAAAATGCTCCTTATGTCTTAAAAGAAGCTGCCCTTCTTTTTGAAACAGGGTCTTACAAGCAACTAGATCAGGTTATCAACGTCAGCGCTCCTTTGAAATTAAGAGTTTCCAGAGTTTTGATGCGGGATCCCCAACGCACCGAAAAACAAATCAACGACATTATTGACAAACAGCTACCGGACGAAGAAAAAAATGAAAAAGCTGATTTTGTCATCAAAAACACGGAAAATAAGCTATTGATCCCTCAAGTGCTTAAAATTCATCAGGCTTTGAAGACAAAAGCTGATTCAGGTCAAATTGATATTTGAATTTGATCAAGGTAGAATTTCATGCGAGAATGTCGTCTGTTCAAAAAATCGATTTTGTCAATTTTATCTAATTTGTGGTTATAGAAAACCTCGACGTATTCATTCTCCCAAAGGTAAAGATTGACCTTGTGGGAATAATACCTGATGGCGACTACAAAAGTAGCATCCGTATACAGGATCTGAATTTTTTTGTGTAAAGTTAAACGTCTGAAATCTTCCCTACTCATTCTTTCAATTTTGCCAATTCCATTTCTGATGCAATATAACCAAATGCAGCCCAATATCCAGTTTCAATAACGTTCTGAAATATGCTTTCTGCCTGAATTGTATCTCCTTTTGTTAGGTAATAGTTGCCCAGTCCATAACCTTGTGTGACATATTGTAACTTTTGATCTTGCTCGTCCGCATTGACATCTAAAAGATTTTTGGGATCCAATTGTCCTTTGTACATCAAGATTCTTTTATGGTATGCATCATTTTCGATAATGTTCATTTTATCAGATACTACAGCGATTGCATTTTTTGCTTCTTCGCTTTTCCCCATTTTCATCAATGTCATGTAGTACCAGTCCAGAGTGGCCACCATCAGGTCGTCATTATCAGATACTTTCAGACATTCTGTGTAGGCCTCAAGTGCTTGTTCCCAGTCTCCTATGAGGTAATGTGCCAGGCCCAGGTGATACCATACATTGAATTGAATATTCGAAAGTGGGATGTTTAATTTATTTGGCATTCCATCCTCTTCTATGATCAATTCTTTCCCCTCCATTAATAGAACTGCCTTTTCAAAATCCTCTATTGCTTGGTCAAATTTTCTCACTGTGACAAATCTGTGCCCCCTGTGTCTCAATGGTTCAAATGCTAGAGGATATTCTTTTATGGCTTTGGTAAACGTCCTTATGGCAAGGTCATGCCTGCCTAGGTATGCCTCTCTTCGGCCAATCCAGATAAGGTTTTCCATTGAAGGGTCTTCAGAATATTGTTTCTCGGCTGCTTGAAGATTACGTATCTGATCGCTTTGGGACGATGAATCTATCCTGGACGTAAGCGTGTCTCCCAATAAGCTGACACCTTGTATTACGGTTGCACTTTCAGAATTATAGCTCGTTGTATAGGATGAAATATTATTTGATGGAGAGCTACAGGAAAAAACTCCAACAACAAAACTGAAATAGATAGATTTTTTGAGGTTCATAGCGTTAATTTAAGGGATCAATTACTTTTGTATTTCTGATCGATTTACTTACAACTGAATATAACTATATTTCATTCAAATATGAATTATTCCAAAAAGGAAACTGCAATAAAATTTTTCAATTATTTAGTATTGTTTTTATCTATCCTGATTGTTTCGAGCTCCTGTGCTTCCAGTAAGAAAGCCAAAAATAGGGAGGCCGAAACAGTAATCTCCACTGCCAGGTCATATAGAGGGACACCATATAGGTATGGAGGAACTACACGTTCGGGGATTGATTGTTCTGCCCTGATTTTCCATGCCTATGCAAGTGTAGGGATCAACATGCCGCGTACATCTGAGGCGCAAAGCAAATTGGGCAAGAATGTGTCAGGTAGGAATTTGGAAAAAGGGGATTTGGTGTTTTTTGCAACAGGAAAGAGGAAAAGAAGAGTGAGTCATGCAGGTATTGTCACAGAAGTTCAGAGGGGAAGGGTTATTTTTATTCATTCATCCACTTCCTTGGGCGTTACAGAAGATAATCTTGCCAATCCCTATTGGAGTAAGGTCTTTCTTTTTGGGAAAAGGATACTTTAGATATTCATGATGCTAAAATTCTAAACTTTTGATTTTGATGTATTTCCATTTTAAATACTGTTCTGGGGGTATTTGAAAATATGAAATAAAAAAAGGATAAATACAGGGATTAATTTTCCAAACATCCTTTGGTATTCAGCATTAATAATTAATTTTGCACCAAATTCAAAAAGCATCAATCCTTTTTACAATAAAATACAAATGGCAAATATTGGTAAGATAACTCAGGTAATTGGTCCCGTAGTGGATATCTCTTTCGAAGGAGGTAAATTACCTAACATTCTGGATGCATTGACTGTCACCAGAGAAGATGGTCACCAAGTGATCTTGGAAGTTCAGCAGCATTTAGGTGAAGACAGAGTAAGAACCATCGCGATGGACGCTACAGAAGGACTTGTAAGAGGTCAGGAAGCTGTCGATAATGAAGCTCCAATCTCTGTTCCTACTGGAGAAGCCATCAAAGGAAGACTATTCAACGTGATCGGTCAGGCTATCGATGGTCTACCAGAAGTAGTGTCTTCCAAAAGATTGCCTATCCACAGATCAGCTCCAAAATTTGAAGATCTTTCGACTTCAACAGAAATATTATTTACAGGTATCAAAGTAATCGATTTGATCGAGCCTTATGCTAAAGGTGGTAAAATCGGTCTTTTTGGTGGTGCCGGTGTAGGTAAAACTGTATTGATCCAAGAATTGATCAATAACATTGCAAAAGCTTATTCTGGTCTTTCAGTATTTGCCGGTGTTGGTGAAAGAACCCGTGAAGGTAATGACCTTCTGAGGGAAATGATCGAGTCTGGAATTGTATCTTATGGTGATGATTTCCTTCATTCCTTAGAAACAGAAGGTGGATGGGATCTTTCCAAAGTAGATTTGAAAAAACTGGAAGAGTCTAAAGCAACCTTCGTCTTTGGTCAAATGAACGAGCCTCCTGGGGCACGTGCTCGAGTAGCTTTGACTGGTTTGACTCTTGCAGAATATTATAGGGATGGTGAAGGAGATGGTGCCGGTAAGGATATTCTTTTCTTTATTGACAATATCTTTAGATTTACTCAGGCAGGTTCTGAAGTGTCAGCACTTCTTGGACGTATGCCATCTGCGGTAGGTTACCAGCCAACCTTGGCTACCGAAATGGGTTCCATGCAAGAGAGAATTACCTCTACCAAAAACGGTTCAATTACATCTGTACAGGCAGTTTATGTGCCAGCTGATGATTTGACTGACCCCGCTCCGGCAACAACATTTGCCCACTTGGATGCAACTACAGTACTTTCCAGAAAAATTTCTGAACTAGGTATTTATCCAGCAGTGGATCCTTTGGATTCTACTTCAAGGATTTTATCTCCGGACATTCTTGGTGCAGAGCACTACGATTGTGCGCAAAATGTAAAAGAGATTCTTCAGAGATACAAAGAACTTCAGGATATCATTGCCATTCTTGGAATGGAAGAATTGTCCGAAGAAGATAAACTTGTGGTACATAGAGCTAGAAGGGTACAAAGATTCCTTTCTCAGCCATTCCACGTAGCTGAACAGTTCACAGGTCTAAAAGGAGTTCTTGTAGACATTAAAGATACCATCAAAGGTTTCAATATGATCATGGATGGTGAATTGGATCACTTGCCAGAGGCAGCATTCAACTTGGTAGGTTCTATCGAAGATGCTATCGCCAAAGGTGAGAAAATGCTTGCTGAAGTAAGATAATTTAAAAGCTGTATAAACAGTTTAAGCAAAATAATTAGTTATGATTCAATTGACGATTATCACACCTGACCAAAAAATATTTGAAGGTGAAGTCGAAGAGGCTACTTTTCCAGGTGCCAACGGCTCATTTCAAGTGTTGAAAAATCACGCAGCTTTAGTGTCAGCCTTGACAAAAGGCGCTGTTTCCTATACTACTAAGGAAGGGAAAAAAGTACATGTGATTGATGGTGGTGTAGTAGAAGTGAATGACAATAAAGTTGTCCTTCTGGCTGAAAAAGTCATAGGATAAATCTTAAATAAAGTGTTTGAAAGCCTCTTTCATCCGAAAGAGGCTTTTTATTTTGAAATAATAGGGTCAAAATTTAATAATCAATAATTTATCCCTACATTTGCAACCCTGAAAGGAGGTGTATACATATGATCATAGTCAACGTAAAAGAAAACGAATCTATCGAGAAAGCGCTTAAGCGTTTCAAAAAGAAGTTTGATAAGACTGGAGCTGTTCGTGAATTGAGAGCAAGACAGCACTTTGTAAAACCTTCTATCAAAAGAAGAGAACAAGTCATCAAAGCAGCTTATAAACAAAGACTACAGACAGAAGCTAATCAGTAATTGTTTGTTATCTTTTTGAGATAATTCAAACGGCGTACCTACCGAAAGTGGGTACGCTTTTTTTATTTTTTAGACTTAACATTTCTTAAGTCAGGTTGGTCTTTTAATTACTGAGTTTGGGGTAGCTTTAATAATCTTAAAGTGATACCATGAAAAAACCCATCATTTTCTTACTTGTCTTTACTGATACAGTAGAAGAAACCGCGGCCTCTATGGATGCCGTTTATAATCCGGAAGAGCCTCTACCCAAAAAGGATTGATTCTTATTTTGATGCTGAATGATATTCATCACTTTTCAATCGGAGATTCCTGAGTAATTTCCTATATTGAAAGTAACAAATCCAAAAGCATGCTGGAATCCTTTATCAATTATCTGGAATTCGAAAAACGGGCAAGTGTTCACACAGTCCTGGCCTATAAAAAGGATTTGGAGCAGTTCTCCGAGTTTGCTTTGACCGCTTTCGGGATTGAGGATATTACAAATGCAAACCATTCAGAATTGAGGGCATGGGTCATAGATTTGGTTGAAGCGGATCTTAACCCGACCAGTGTTAATAGAAAGATTGCCACATTGAGATCATATTACAAGTTTTTGATGAGGTTTGGTATTATCAGCAAGGACCCTACATATAAAATCAGAGCTCTCAAAACACCAAAGAGACTCCCTGAATTTATTCAGGAATCTGCCATTGATAAGATTCTCGACGAGATGGTATACGAACAAGATTTTGATGGTCAAAGAGACAGGATGGTCATGGAGTTTCTCTACCTTACTGGTGTAAGGCTTTCTGAATTGATAGCGCTGCAATGGAAAGATATCAACCTTCATGAGAGTAGTGTAAAAGTACTTGGGAAAAGAAAAAAGGAAAGAATTATTCCGCTCACAAATGCCCTAAAAAAGAATATTATTTCGTATGAAAAAGTATTTGAAGAAACTTTTTCAAATATATGCGAGAGTGATTACTTTATCGTTAATAAAAAAAAAGAGCAGGCATACCCTATGAAGATATACCGTATAGTAAAACATTATCTTGATCTTTTTGCCCAGACTTCCAAGAGAAGTCCACACTTGCTCAGGCATACTTTCGCCACCCATCTGCTCAATAAGGGTGCAGATCTCAATGCCGTTAAGGATTTACTTGGACACGCCAGTTTGGCGGCCACACAAGTATATACACACAATTCAATGGAAAAACTTAAGGCTGTGTTTGAACAAGCACATCCTAAAGCGTAATAAATGTTCAATTTTAAATTAGAAAATTATGAAACTTCAAATGCATTCCATCCATTTCGATGCCGATTACAAGCTTATCGACTTCATTCAAAAGAAAGCTGATAAATTGGATACATTTTACGATCGTATCGTCGACGGTGAAGTTTTTATGAGATTAGATAAAAATGAAAAAAATGCCAACAAAATAGTCGAAATCAAATTGAACGTACCTGGAAAGACCTTGTTTGCAAAGCAACAGAGTGACTCATTCGAAGCAGCTGCCGACGAAGCGGTGGAAGCACTGAGAAGACAAATCAAAAAGTTCAAAGAAAAAGTAGTACTAGCCAATCAATAATTACAAAAGGCCTCAGCAATGAGGCCTTACTTTTTACCCCCCATTTTACCAGTAATTGTTTTTTCAAATTCAAGGCCTGCATTTAATCAATATCAAGTTAATATCTAGTATCAATTAATATCGACTTGGCCTTCAATGCGGAATTCAGTTCAATAATTAAACAATTCCTTAAATCAATATAATTTATATCTGAACAGCTTTACCCGCTCTCACTCCAAAATAAATAAACATAGCTGAACAAATCAGCGTCAGGTATATCAGAAAATTCCAATTTTGAAATACATCGAATGCCACTCCAAACAGGAGAGGTCCCAAGGCTGCCAAGTAATAGCCCGTAGATTGCACCATTCCTGAAAGTGACGCCGTTGTTTTTTCAAGCCTAGTTCGCAAGCCTATTAAAGTATACGCAAGGGATACACTTGAGCCCAATCCCAGTCCCACAATAGCCAAACCTATGTAATTTACCCATGCTGCATGAATGAAT
Organism: Mongoliibacter ruber; assembly: GCF_003003005.1. Lineage (GTDB taxonomy): Bacteria > Bacteroidota > Bacteroidia > Cytophagales > Cyclobacteriaceae > Mongoliibacter > Mongoliibacter ruber. The sequence continues at coordinate 262,032 of NZ_PVTR01000003.1, read as the reverse complement.
AAGCTTGAAAAACCGAGTAGATACATTGTCCCTAATACTTTGATCAGTAATACCTGATCTTTGAATTTGACAGCTACAATAGGAGCCAAAAACGAACCGATCAAACCGATAATCTGCATCAAAGAAACGATGACTCCAGCCTCTACCGCAGAAAAACCCCTTGAAATGAGCATGTCAGGTAGCCAAGCAATCAAAGTGAAAAACAAGAGGGATTGAACTCCCATAAACATACTTACATTCCACGCCAGTCTTGATTTCCAGACGTTTACTTTTAACTCATTCTGTTCAGCATGATTGACAGCTGTTTGGAAGCGCATCTGTGGCAACCAAACCAAAATTCCTAGAACCAAGAGTATCGACCATGAAAGCAAGGATCCTCTCCAGCCAAGATCAAGGTCAATAGCCAAAGGTGCAGAAATACCTGAAGCAACAGCTGCCAAAAAGGTCATTCCAGTGGTGTATGAAGCTGTAACAATGCCGATTTTGGAAGGAATACGGTTTTTGATCAAGGGAATGAGTAATACATTACAAATAACGATTCCTATTCCTGTCAAGCCAGTTCCTAAAAACAACACCAGAGATCCCCCCAAAACGCGGATTATGGTGCCTGCCAGGATCAAAACCATGCCAAGCATGATTGCTTGTGAATTTCCCAATGCTTTTCCTATTCTGGCAGAAAACAGAGAAAAGGTGGCAAAAGTAATTAATGGGAAGGTTGTCAGAAAACCTGCCCAACCATTACTTAGCTGTAGGTCCTCTCTGATAAAAGGTATCAAAGGACCTACAGCTGTAATAGAGGGGCGTAAGTTGAAAGAAACAAAAAGAATTCCCAGAAAAAGAAACCAGCTGGTCTGGTACAAAGGTTTTTTGGAAGACATGATGAGTGTTGAAGAATCAAAGCCTAAAATTAACTTAGGTATTGGTCAAGACCAAGTCTTTGACACATTCCACCCAAGTATCACTGGAATTTAAGCTTGGTACCAAATCCCATTGCTCACCACCGAGTTCCTCGAATTCTTCTTTGTACTCACCACCTACTTCCACAGTAGTTTCAAGGCAGTCTGCAACAAAGGCGGGAGAAAAGACCAACACCTTTTTTATTCCCTGAGAGGCCAATTCTTTGATGATGTCTTCTGTGTAGGGTTTAATCCAAGGGTCTTTGCCTAATCTTGATTGAAAGCAAGTGATGACCTTTTCTTCTGGGAGTCCAAGCTTTTCAGTCAAGAGTCTTGTAGTGTGAAAACACTGCCCTCGGTAGCAGAATTGATTCTTTTTGGTATAATTTCCACAACATTTGTCGGACAATTGACAATAACCATCTACAGAACCTTTTCGGATCTGCCTTTCCGGAAGTCCATGATAAGAAAATAAATACCTATCGTATTCCTGTGCTTCAATCATCTCTTTGCCGATTTCTGCCCAAGCTTGTAGGAAAAGTGGGTGGTCCACAAAGTTGGAAATGAAGGTAATGTTTGGAATAATCTGCCATCCTCGGGCTATTTCCATAACTTTATCTACAACGGAACCATTTGTAGCAGAAGCATACTGTGGGAAAAGAGGTAATACAATTATTTTCTTGACATTGGCTTTGTTGAGGTTTTCCAATCCTTGTTCTATGCTTGGTGTTTGATAGCGCATAGCCATTTCTACCACATAGGTGCTTGGGTCAAGTTTTTCGGTAAGTTTATCCCTGAGATCCTCAGTATGAAAGAGTAGGGGGGAACCCCTTTCCGTCCAGACTTTCCTGTATTCTTTGGCTGATTTTGGAGATCTAAATGGAGCAATAATTAAGTTGACCAACATCCATCTAGGAATAAATGGAAAGTCAATCACCCTGCCATCCATTAAAAACTCCCTTAGGTATTTCCTGACGTCAGCCGTAGCGGTACTGTCAGGTGTTCCAAGATTGACAAGTAAGACCCCTACTTTCGCTTTATTTTTGCTCATGAGTATATTTTGAGTGATGTAAACTATTCTAGAACCCAAAAGTAAACCCTTTGGTTAAAAATATCTAATGGTTTGCACCTATCAGGGATAGGTATTGGCTATTATTAAGCATAAAAAAAGTCCCGAAAATTTCGGGACCTCAGTAATAGTGGAGTTGTTTTCTTAATCCTCAATGGCGTCAGCCATCATTTTATCGATTTTTGCTCTTACTTTTTCACTTTGTGTGTAAGCCATATATATTTGTTGAAATTTTTCAGGTCCTAAGTCACTTTCAGAAATATGTCCAACTACCTCATTTTGCATTTCGGATTGTATCTGCATGATTTCTTGCCCCGCTTTATTATATGAAGCCAATTCTTCTGGATCTTCAGATGCTTCTCTGATATCACCTGATTGTTGCGCCGTGCTGAGTTCTTCAAATCTCTGAACTGTCAAACCACTTCCTTCGATAGATTCCATCATTTTTTCCTGGTACTTCTCTTGAATTGGCATTACTTCAAGATTGACCGCCACAAACTTCTTAATGTCTTCATCTGGAAAATCTTCCTGTACTTCCATTTGCTGTGGCATCACTTCTTGTGCTGTGGCATTGAACCCAAAAAACAATGTTAAAACAAAAATTGGAGCAAATAATTTGGTTATTGAACTTACTGATTTCATATCTTTTAAATTTTGATTCAGTGGTAAAAATACAAAAATCTCTCCAAAACGGATAATAAGCTGTTTTTTTAACAGGTTTTCACAGAATTGGTAAATGGTTAAATTATATTTTTGATCTTGGGATACAAAGTTTCATTTGCAGGATTCTGATAATTGAGTTGCTTGTTTGTTTGATTGGAAGGATTGATGTGATTTATCTAAGTCTTTTTAATATCTGTTTTTAAAGCCCATTTCATCAATGGTCCGCTACTCATGCTTGTAATGATGGCCATTATGACAAGAGCGACGAATAATTTTTCATCAATTAACCCATTTTCGAGGGCAATGAGCCCCAAAATGATCTCCATGGCTCCTCTTGCATTCATGCCAAAACCTACAGCCAAGGACTCTTTGAAGCTGAATCCACCTCTCGATGCGCCATATCCACTCCCAATGATCTTTCCTGCAAATGATATTACCAGGACAGCTAGTGTCAACATTAGCTCAAAATTGGTAAAGAAATTAATCTTCAATCCAATAGATACAAAGAATAGCGGAGCGAAGATATTGTTGATAAACTGATGGACAATTTCTTTTGCTCTCTCCGACATATGTTCAGAGTCGCCCAAGGCCACGCCTAGAAGGAATGCTCCAAAAATCGCATGGATACCCAGCCATTCTGTAAATGCTGCAGCCAAGAAACAAAAGGCCATAGAAAGAGACAATACACCTCCAGGCCAAGCCAGCTTTTTATTTATCCAAGGCAAAACTTTGTTGATGATGATCTTTCCTAGAGTCAACATAAAGAAAGTGAAAGCAAGTGTTATCCCTATGGTCTGGAACAGAGACAGACTACTTCCTTTGCCCATAAATGATAAAATCACTGAAAATATCAACCAGCCTATGATGTCATTTACCATTGCGGACGCCACGATCAGCATTCCCATTTTAGTTTTGAACAAATCCAAATCCATCAAAATCCTAACTACTACAGGCAATGCTGTAATGGACATGGCGGTCCCCATAAATAGAGAAAACAGCATTTTGTCTCCGTCTGCCAATCCGAAAAAATCAGAGAAATAGTATGGAAATACAAATCCTAAAGCGAAAGGAACGATTAACCCTAAGAGGCTTATGTTCAAAGCTGATTTGCCTTGTGACCAAACCAAATGCAATTCCACTTCGAGGCCTGCTATAAATAGAAGCAAAACTACCGCTATCTGTACAAACCCGTCCAAAGCCAGGTTTGCACTAGGATTGCTCATAAACAAGTATTCATGCAAATCAGGAACTAATGTTCCCAGTATGGTAGGTCCCAGTAATATTCCAGCAAGTAACTCTCCAACTACTGCAGGTTGTTTGAACCGCTGGGCTATTTCAGCAAATACCCTAGCGAGCAGCAACATTGCCGCAAGCTGAAGAAACAGGTTTACTACATCCTGATGTGATAAGTTTTCCATAGTTCCTTTTTATTTTTTGACAATTAAAAGGTTGCATGGAAGATCACTGAGGATTTCTTCTAAATCATGTGGGAAAAGTCGGTGGAAAAACCCAAGGTTACCTTCATCACCTACGATCAACAAATCGGCCTTCACATCTGAAGCAAACCTGGCCAGTTCTATGGCCCATTTGCCACAAGTTATTTTGATGCTGATTTTAAGGTCTCCTTTGTCGAGATCTTTAAGTATATTTTCTACATAGATGATTTCTTCTGACACAAGCTTTCGTCTTGTGGATGCTATTTCATCTTCTCCACCCTCACTTGCAGTGGCCATTTGAAGCCCGTACATTTTTATTTCATTGGCAATGTAGACTTGTTTGGCTTTATCGGCTTTACACCATTTCAGGCCTTGATCGATGACAAATGGCGTTTGTTCTTGCTGTGTGCCATTGATGACAACCCGGTCAAAAGGTTCTGGTTTTAGCATAGGTTCAATCAACACTAAAACTGAGCATTTTGATTTTCGAATTATTTTTCGTGCAATTGATCCAATGTAGTATTTAAAAAAACCTTCTGTTTTAAGAGCTCCTGCAATCAAGAGGTCTACATCGTTTTGTTCACATACTTTGATGATTTTTTTAGCAGGATTACCCTCTTCCCATACTGTTTGGATATCCGTACCGGAAAGTCCTTGTGCTTCAAGCAAATCATGAAGTTTGTCTTCAAATTCAGTAGTTTTTTCACCTACATGAATTAATAAAAGCTCAGCGCCAAATATCGTTTTGATTCTTTTGGCTTCTGCAAGTAGTGCCTCCAATCTAGGAGAAAAGGCTATGGCGAGTGCTATTTTTGAAAACATATCACAGATTTAGATTTAGGCAAAATAAGGAATATTACGCTTTAATTATAGCCTCTTTACAATTGCTTTACAAATGGTTTTTTTTCTCCTCCATTTATCCAAAGTGATTACCATTCAAAATCGGCTGCATCTCTAACTACCAAGCGCTTTTAATTAACCAGCGATTTTTTGTATCATTAGCCTTTAGATTTAACTTATTTAAAGGTTTTAAATCAATCAGAACTAAATCAAATATACTTTATGAAGAAAATGTATTTATCACTGGTGGTGGGAGTAGGGATGCTTTTCTCTTTCCAATCGGTCGGTCTGGCTCAGAGTGATTATCCCACACTCAACCAGATGACCCAGAGACTTCAGGGTGTTGCCGGTAACGGCACAGCTACCTTAAAGTCCCTCACCAAAACTGAAGGCGGTAAGGATGTATGGGTATTGAAAATCGGTAAAGGTGACATGGATAACAAGCCGGGTATTGCCGTAGTAGGCGGTTCAGAAGGCTTTCATGTATTGAGTGTCGAGTTGGCATTACAATTTGCCGAAAAACTTGTCAATGAAAATGATGCAGCTTTGGACAGAAATACGTTCTATATCTTCCCAAATATGTCTCCGGATGCTTATGAGCAATACCACGCTTCTTTGAAATATGAAAGAAGAGGTAATGCTGCAAAAGTAGATCATGATAGAGATGGCAGATTGTCCGAAGATGGATATGTGGACCTGAATAATGATGGACTTATTACCATGATGAGGGTAGAGAGCCCAATGGGTGATTATATGCCAGCAGAAGACGATGAAAGGGTAATGGTAAAAGCCAACGCGTCTAAAGGGCAAAAAGGAAGCTATATGGTATATCCAGAAAGCCGTGATATGGACAAAGACGGTAAATTTGGAGAGGACCTTGAGGAAGGCATTGCTTTCAATAGAAACCAAACATACAAATTCCCGATTTTCACGCCATTGGCAGGTGATTTTGCAGTTTCTCAGGCAGAAAGCAGGGCGCTTTTAGATTATTTGTTTGAGCAATGGAATATTTTTGCTTTTGTGACATTCAGTCCGGCAAACAACCTATCCGCTCCATTGAAGTATAATGCCGGAGATGCTAAAAAAAGGATTATCACTTCTATGTTGGAAAAAGATGTAGCCATCAATAGCATGGTGTCAGAGATGTACAACAGTACGGTTTCGCAAAAAGCATTTAACCAAAATAATCAAGGTACAGACGGGGACTTCTTTCAATGGGCGTATTTCCATTTTGGAAGACTGAGCTTTAGCACACCAGGATGGTGGGTACCTGAAGTCAAAGGTGAAGATGGTAAATCATCCTCCAGTCCTGAAGTTAATTTTCTCGCTTGGGCATCTGAAAATAGCGTAGATGCTTTTGTTCCATGGACACAAGTAAATCATCCTGACTTGCCAAACCAAACTGTGGAAGTTGGGGGGATCAAGCCTTTTGTGATGTACAATCCACCTTTTTCTGAGGTTGCCGCTATCGCGCAAGAACATACTGATTTTATTCTAAAATTGGCTGAAGTAAGTCCAAAGTTAGAGTTTCACAACCTCCAGACTGAGAAATTAGGAAATGGCCTTACTAGAATCACAGCCGACCTTTTTAACAATTCTCAGCTTCCTACGCATTCAGAAATGGGTGAAAAATCAAGGTGGTTGAGAAAAGTCCGAGTGGATATCAACAGAGAGACCAAAGACATCATGTCAGGTGACAAGATAAAATTGATTGACAAGTTGGGTGCATATGAAAAAACTACTTTGAGCTGGATCGTCAAAGGTTCAGGAAATGTAGAAATCAAGGCAGGTGCAGCACATACCGGTATCGCAACTTTGAATGTGAAACTTTAAAACCGACAAAATCATGAAATTTAAAAACTGGATATATACAGCATTTATTGGTGCGGCAGTGAGCTTCACCTCTATACAAACTTCTGAAGCGCAAGTATCACAAGATAGGTACTTCAGAGCGTTGGGAACGCCCCACGATCCTAAAGTACAGGTGTCTTGGAACAGGTATCATACCAACCTAGCGCTGGAAGAGATCATGAGGGACATGGCCAAAAAACATCCCAACCTAGTGAAGTTGGAGAGTATCGGCAAGTCTTATCAAGGAAATGACATTTGGGTGCTTACCGTTACCGATTTCAATCATGGTAAGGCTGATGAAAAACCAGCCATGTGGATTGATGGAAACATTCACTCCAATGAAATTCAGGGTACGGAGTTCACGCTTTATACAGCATGGTACCTTGCAGAAATGTATGGCGACCTAGAGTTCATTACAGAATTGCTTAAGGATAAAACATTCTACATCGCACCTACCATCAACCCTGATGCGCATGACTATTTTATCAAGGAGGCAAACACGCAAAACTCTCCAAGATCTGGAATGATCGTATTGGATAATGATGGAGATGGCTTAGCGGGCGAAGATCCATTTGATGATCTCAATGGTGATGGGCATATCACATTTATGATCAGGAAATCACCTACTGGAAGATTCGTCAAGGACCAGATGGATCCGAGAAAATTGATCATGGTGGCTGCTGATGAGCAGGGAGAATATGAAATGCTGGGTTATGAAGGCATTGACAGAGATGGAGATGGTCAAGTCAACGAAGATGGTATAGGCTACTATGACCCAAATAGGGATTGGGGCTGGAACTGGCAGCCGGATTACGTTCAGAGAGGTGCTTGGAAGTATCCTTTTGCAGTACCTGAAAACAGGGCCGTAATGGAGTTTGTCATGAAACATCCAAATATTGCAGGCGCACAAAGTTACCACAACTATGGTGGTATGATATTGAGAGGGCCGGGTGCAGAAGAGGACCTAGGCACTTACAATGCCACTGATATCCGTATTTATGATGCCATTGCCAAAAAAGGTGAGGAATTTATGCCGGGCTACAAATACTTGGTGGTTTACAAAGATCTATATTCTGTATTTGGAGGTCAGCTAGACTGGTTTTATGGAGGTAGAGGTATTTTTACCTACTCCAATGAGTTGATGACTTCTTACTTGTATTTCCATGAAAATGCAGGCAGAAACAACCAAGACGAGCAAATGAAAGTAGACAGGTACCTGACTTTTGGAGATGCTTTTGTCAACTGGGAGGAATATGACCACCCGCAGTATGGAAGAATCGAAATTGGTGGTTTTAAAAAGAATTTTGGAAGGTTGCATCCAGGCTTCTTGATGGAGCAAGATGCACATAGAAACTCTGCCTTTACTATTCTTCATGGTTACCATACCCCTAAACTTTCTGTATCTGATGTGAAAGAAACTGATTTGGGTGGTGGATTGAAAGAAGTAGTTGCCACTATTTACAACGAAAGGTTGATTCCAACACATTCCAGTCAGGATCTTAAATACAAAATCGCAAGACCGGATTATGTAAGTATATCAGGTGCGAAAGTAGTCGCTGGTTTTGTAGTGGAAGATGCAGACTTCAAAAAATACAAGGAACAAAAGGTAGGGCCTGAAAAAATCCATGTGGACAATATCCCTGGAATGGGAGTTGTCAAAGTAAGATGGATTGTCTCCGGTGGTGGTAATTATACCATCAATGTAGACTCTGAAAAAGGCGGAAAAGCTACCTGGAAAAAGTAAAAATGGAATAAATACAATCAATTAAGCCGTTGGCATTGCCAACGGCTTTTTTTATGTCAAATAAATCCTTTGAGGGATTGAATCAAATCTCTTTTGGTCATATAGCCACCCTTTCTCCAAAGAATCTTGCCATTTTTGAAAAGTATATAGTGGGGAATTGACCTTACGCCAAACTGAAGACTGGCTTGGGGATTTTTATCCACATTCAGTTTATACAACCTCACCTTTCCTTCCAATTGATCAACCACTTCTTCCAAGATCGGAGTCATGGTCTGGCAGGGTGCACACCAATCAGCATAAAAATCAACCAATATGGCTGTGCCTGGGGCTTTGATGACATCTTTGAATTTCTTTTTGGCCATGGGTTTAAATGAAAGTTTAAACTTACCTTAAAAGAGCCAAGATGCAAGAGACAAGAATTGAAAATCGTGTGTAAGAGACAAGAATTAATATGGGGTGATGTTGACCTTTGGGGTTTCCAAAACCCCGAAGGTCTGGATGGAGAAAAGAGAGTATGCGAGAGCGAGTAGAAAGGATGAAAGCTTGTCCCCAAGTATTTCGGGGGAGAAGAAGCGAGATACAAGAAATACAGAGTAGAGGTCTACTAACAAATGAGCCATGTAAATCACCCTTCTTAAATCATATTTTTTCTATACTTGTTTTTGAAGAAAAGCAATTTTAGCCAAGCCCCATAGGGGCGACTGATATAATAGCCTAGGGTTTTAACCCTAGGATTTTGAAATATTAATGTTTTTATGTTTTTGGCCGAAGAATGGTCAAAAGAGAAGAATGCATTCCGCCAAAAACAGAGATGTGAAGTAAGGATGAAGAACGTGAGTGCAGAGCCAAGAGTTAAAGGGGTGATAAGGAGATGCGAGATACGAGAGACGAGAAGAAAAAAGTCCCGTCAAATCTCATTTTCAGGTTTAAAATTAAGTGGGCTTCACCTTGTCATTTCGAGTATTTAAAATTTGGCATTTACAGAAAGGGAATGACAATTTTTTTCTCGCGGCGGCCGCTGCGATTTCGCTGCGATCGCTGCGTGAAATGTTTGATACGTCATTGGTACGCAGGAGAGATCTTAATAAGTGAGCTGAAGCCCCTGACCTCAAGCACCAAAGAGCTATTTTTAGCCATTCGTGAAGACACGAACGGCGGCATCTCCTAAATGTAATCACCAAACTCAAACCCAAAACAATTTCCACTATCTTTAGATAGTGGTGGTTTTTAGAACCTTGGAGGTCTAGGATATAGAAGATACTGGTCTGAAAGACTGCGTTTTCCGAAGGTTGTACCTTCGGATCTTTGAGTGTAGGGCTTTTAGCTCATTTTGAGTCTTTGAAAAATTTTCATAAAGGCCAGCTCGGACCTCAAAAGCACAAAAAAACCTGCCTCAATAAAGAAGCAGGTTTATAGTCTTTTTTAGAATTTCGGTTTCTAGTTCTGTCTTGCAGGAACTTCAATGCCCAATTTGGCTAATACCAACTCGGTAAATTTGTCATCATCTCTTGTGTAAAGCAAGATTGGAGAATTACCAGCTGCTTCTGAAAATACGTGAGTATAATCGTTTTCAGCGGCTACTGCATTGATGGCATTGAATACTTTTTCCTGTACTGGCTCCAACAATTCACCAAGTTTTCTCTGGTAAGAGACTTGGGCGTCTTGCTCATACTTTTGAACTTCTTGTTGTAATTTTTGAAGCTCATTTACCTTTTGGTTTCTGGCTTCTTCAGTCATAGTCTGAGCGGATTGCTCATAAGCCTGTACTTTTCTCTGGAAATCCTGAGCTTTTGTTTGGATGTTGGTTTGAAGCTGAGATTGGTAATCTTGGATATCAGCACCTATCTGCTCCATTTCTGGCATTAGGTCCATGATCAATTCTACATTGGTATACCCAATTTTCAAATCTTGTGCCTGAGCTACAAATCCTATGCAAAACAAAGCAATTGCGGAGAGGACAACTTTTACTTTCATCATTTTTGGTTCTATTTTTAATATTTAGTTTTCAATACCTAATTCTTGGAGGACAAACTCCGAATAATCATGTCTGGGATCAGTATAGATCATTGTAGGTCCTGCTGCTTTATCAAACAGCACTGCCAGTCTGAATCTTTTGCAGACCTTATCAATGGCATCAAAGATGATGGATTGAAGTGGTTGCATTAACTCCATTTGTTTTTGGTAATATTGACCATTCAGTCCAAATACCCTATTGTTAAATGCCACGGCCTCTTTTTCCTTTTCTTTGATGGCTTCCAATCTTTCTTGGTACATCTCTTCTGTCAAAAGAACTTCTTCAGCTTTGAGGCTGGATCTCATTTCTTTTATTGCTTGATCCAAATTTTGTGCCTCTTTTTTCCATTCGTCTTTTAAGGCCTCTAGTTCATCCTGTACGAGTTTATAGTCAGGATGTTTATTTAGAAGAAATTCTGAGTCCACATAGCCGAATGTCTGTGCCACTGCATGATGCGATGTCATCAGGCTTCCGAGCAGGACGGACAAAATTAACAATTTAAATGATTTATGCATCATTATCTGAATTGCTGACCAATTGTAAAGTGAAATTGTGCGCCAGATGGACCTTGTTGACGATTGTCAAATTCCGAAATCGAATCAAACCCATAACCCCAATCAAGACCTAGCAAACCAAAGGCGGGCATAAAGATTCTCGCGCCGACACCTGCTGACTTTTTCAAATTATAAGGGTTATAATCTGCATAACTTCCCCAGTTATTACCCGCTTCAGCAAATCCTAATAGGAAAATAGTTGCGGAAGGATTAGGCGAAACAAGGAATCTTAATTCCATTACGTGTTTGTTATAAACAACACCTCCAAAAGGTTGTCCTTGTCCCCTTAAAGGACCTCCACCTGGTGTGATTACCTGGTTTTCATAACCTCTTAGTCCTATGATTTCCTGTCCAAGGGCAAAGTTGTTGAAGTTCATACCATCACCCCCTAAAACAAATCTTTCCAATGGAATCATACCGATTCTGTCACCATAGCTGCCCAAGAAACCCATATGTGTTCTTGCACTGATTACCCATTTGGAAGATCCGAATACTGGTGTGTAGAAGGTAGCGTCAAACATCCACTTGTGATATTCTAACCATTTAAACCTCTCTTCATCTGGAGATTCTCTATCCACATTTTGATTCAATGTAGCATAAGGTGGTGTAAATGAAGTTGCCAGCGAGATATTGGATCCTAATCTAGGATAAATAGGGTTGTCAATGTTATTCCTTGCAATGGTATTGTTGAACGTGAAGCTGTTTGCTCTTCCTGTAGGAAAACTTAGACCAAAGGTAGTTCCAAATCTATCAAAGTCATAAACCTGATACTGCAAGGAATGACTGACCATGAAGTAGTCATCAGGCCATGTTACCCTCTTGGAAAGGCCTAAGGTAGCTCCTGTGATCCTAAAAGCTCCTAAATCCTGTCCTGGATTTCTAAAGTCAATAGATCTTTGGACAGAGTGATTAAAGCTAAAGCTCAGGGCATTTGGCTTCTTACCTCCAAACCATGGTTCAGTCAGGGATATGCTGTAATTCTGGAAGGTTCTACCGTTGGCCTGAACCCTTAATGATAGCTTCTGTCCATCTCCAACAGGAAGTGGTCTCCATTTGGAGAAGTCCCCTATGTTTTTGAGGGAGAAGTTGTTGAATACAAGTCCTACAGTCCCGACAAATCCGAAGAATCCACCCCAACCACCAGAAAGTTCTATCTGGTCATTTGGTCTTTCTTCCAAGATGAAAGTGATATCCACTGTAGCATCTTCAAAGTTTGGCCTCATGTCAGGCTCGATTTTTTCCGGATCAAAATAACCCAGTTGAGAAAGTTCACGGATAGTCCTTACCAAAAGGCTTCTGTTAAATTTCTGGCCTGGCAAAATCCTGATCTCACGCATTACTACGTGGTCAGAAGTTCTTTCATTTCCTTGTATGCTGACTGAGTTTACAGTTACCTGAGGGCCTTCAAAGATCCGCATTTCCAAATCGATGGAATCTCCTTGTACCATTACTTCTACAGGGTCGATGTTGAAGAAAAGATAGCCATCATCTTGATAAAGTGAACTGACATCATCACCTTTCTGTGGATCGTAATTCAGCCTTTTTTGTAATTTTTCTTTATCATAAACATCTCCTTTTTCGATGTTTAATCTATTCTGCAAAATTTGATCCTCATGGAGGTAATTGCCTACAAAAGTGATATTTCGGTAATAATATTTTTTTCCTTCTTCCAAGCTGACAACCACATTAATGGTATTGTCTGAATGTCTAAATGTGGAATCAGCTAAAATTTCAGCATCCCTGTAACCTCTGGAGTTGTAGAAGCTGACGAGATTATCTTTGTCTTCTCTAAAATCTTTGGCTACGTACTTCGAAGCATTGAAGAAATTAAGCTTAAAATTCTTATTCATATACCTTTTGATCTCCTCGTCAGTCACAGGATTTCTGTATACGATTGCTTCTTTTGCTGACTGTGGAGTTGTGTTGGTGATACGAGAGGCCATTTCTCTGAAAAAATGTAGCCTAGGATGCTCCTTGGTGTTTTTCAGTTTTCCTTTGACCTTTTTGTCAGAAATTTCTTCGTTGCCAAAAACAAGCACTTCATTGATTTTCACCTTAGACTTGCGATCCACGTCAAATTTGATTTTGACACTGTTTGGGAGCGTTGTGTCTCTTTCTTGAATCACTTTTACTTCAGTGTTCAAAAAGCCTTTATCCACGAAATACTGTCTGATATTCCTTTGAGAAGTGGCCAATACATCGTCTCTGACAACCCTTCCACGGATCTTGATTTTATCTTTTAGTTCACCTTCCTGTGTTTTGTTGACTCCAGTGAATTCTACTCGACTAAAGCGAGGTCTTTCTGTAAGTTCGAGCAATAGATAGATGTCATCACCTTCTATCTTGGTGACTAAGATTTTGACATCACCGATGATACCTTGACCCCAAAGTCTTTTAAGCGCACCGGAAATGGCGTCACCCGGTACAGATATTTGGTCGTCTACCCTAAGTCCTGACAAGGATACCACAGCAACTTCATCGAGGGTGGCTAATCCAACCGCTTTGATCTCTGCAATCCTGAATTTCTGAGGTTTGGAATAGTTGAGTTCCAAAATATCAACGGGTTTGGAACTGGAAAATCTACTTTGACCCAAACGAATTTGAGCTTCAGCGATGCCAGATATCATCAACAGAAAAAGGATAATCGTACTTCTTTTCATCAACCTTTTGATTTAATTTGAGCACCTGTTTTGCCAAATCGTCTCTCTCTTTTTTGGTAATCCAAAATAGCTTCCACCAGGTGTTCTTTTCTAAAATCCGGCCACAGCACATCTGTAAAATACAGTTCTGAGTAGGCCAGTTGCCAGAGTAGAAAATTGCTAATTCTCAACTCTCCACTAGTCCTGATCAGGAGTTCCGGGTCAGGAATATTTTTTGTATTCAAATGCGCAGCGATCTGCGCTTGTGTAATATCTTCAATGCCCATCTGGCCATCGACTACTTTTTTGACAATATCTTTTACAGCTTGCTGGATCTCCCATCGGCCTGAATAACTCAAAGCAAGGTAGACTGTCAGACCGGTATTGTTTTTTGTTGTTTCGTATGCTTCTTGGAGTTTTTCCTGAGCACCTTTTGGGAGACTGGAAATATCACCTATGGAGGAAAGGGTAATGTTATTTTCCATCATGGAAGGTACTTCCTTTATGATAGAATTGACCAGGATTTCCATCAAAGCATTAATTTCTTCTTTTGGTCTTGCCCAATTCTCAGTGGAAAATGCGTAAAGTGTAAGGTGTTTTACTCCCAATTCTGTTGCCATTTCAATGGATTCGCGGACTGCGGTAAGTGCATTTCTATGCCCAAAGATTCTCATCGCTCCCTTTTTCTGGGCCCAACGCCCATTTCCATCCATGATAATCGCTATATGTTGAGGGATATTGTTACTGTCTAATAATTCCTTCATTCCTTCATTTAAGGATTTATTTCCTATTTTGGAGGTACAAAAATGCTATTTCTTTTTCAATAATCTAGCCTATTGCTCAATTAATTAATAAGCGTAACATTTGACCGAACTGAAGGAATAACTGATTGTAACGCCTAAAAAATAATACCAATCGTTGTCACTGTAATTTCCCGTGTTATTTCCAAAGGGACGGCTTGGATTTGCCGGGTCCTGGAATCTTGGTATACTTGGCTGGGTGCCGTCTATTTTGTCCAAAAGATCCGTAAACGTCGCCCTGAATCCCAATTCTGCAGCAAGTGTCCACCTGTCGGTTAATCGGTACTTTACCCCTGCACCAAAAGGTATGATAGGTGTAGTCAAGGAATAGCTTCCTGCCTCGGGATCCCCGAAATAGGCCTGTCCTTCGGCACTGAAATAGCTCACTCCGACACCAAAGAAGCCATAAGGTGAAAACCTGAATTGTGCTTGGGGATGGGTAAAGTCTAAGAAATGGTACTCCATCACTGCGGAGGCTTCCAAGACATTGCCCCTAAAGCCGGCATCTCTGTAGATGGCAGCGGGATCTAATCGGGTCACACTGTCTGCTGCTGTGAGCCTTCCAAAAGAAAGGCCGGCCCGTAGAGACCATACATTGTCAAAATTTCGTCTGCCAAATAACGTTCCTTGAAGCCCCAATTTCCCCTGATCTAACCTTCGGACGATTTCACCGGAATAGGCAGCGACGCCTAGGCCTCCACCGAAATCGTACTGTTGCGCTTTTGCTTCGTTAACTGCGATTGATCCCGAAAGAATCAAGAGAGCAGTAATTAGACCAAACAGGAAATTGACTTTTTTCAAGACGTTGCAATTTATGAAGTACTAAACGATATCAAAACCGTCTTTAGTATTCGTAGGGTTAATTTTTGTTAAGTTTAACAAGCTTTGATGCTTTCTCAAATAGAATACATAAAAGCGCTTCAAACATAGTTAATTATCACAGAAAATTCTATCTATTCCTCATATCAAAACCCCAATTTAATTTCTGTCTCAGGGTATCAAAATAGTTGTATTTGGAAAATTTCACAAGTTTGGCTGCAAAAGCAGCTTTTCTCACCTTGAGTTCCACGCTTGCATCTATTGCGGTGGACCTGGAATCCAAAGAAATCAAAAACTTTTCGGAGCGTCCTTCTATTCTGAAACTGATTTCACTTTCATCAGAGACGACTATTGGACGGACGTTCAGGTTGTGCGGGCTGACAGGCGTGATGACAAAGTTTCTGGCCCCAGGTGTTATCAGCGGACCACCGCAACTCAATGAGTATCCGGTCGAACCTGTTGGAGTCGCTACAATAAGACCATCAGCCCAATAACTATTGAGGTACTGACCATCAATATAGGTATGCACAGTAATCATCGAAGAGGTGTCCCGCTTGTGGATTGTAAACTCGTTTAATGCAAAATCAGCTCCGTTGAAGACAGGTCTGGAAGCTTCCATTTCCAATAATGCCCTTGATTCGATTGTGAACTCTTTTTTCAGAAGGTCATCTATAGCATCCTTTATATTTTCTTTGGCTACTGTAGCCAAAAAGCCCAGCCTACCTGTATTTATGCCCAAGACAGGGACTTCGGATTTGCCAATCAAAGTAATAGTGTCCAGAAGGGTTCCATCGCCGCCAACAGAAAACAAAAAATCCATTTCCTGGATTTGTTTTTTTTCGATTTCAGTGATTTCTCCATGTATATTCAATACCAGTTTTTGAAGAGATTTACCAAATTTCTCTGTATAAAAAATCCGGATACCCCGGCTGGTCATTGTTTCTATCAATAATTCTATAAATGGAATAAACTCCTTTTGGAGATTGATTCCATGTAGACAGATTTTCATGTGCTGTATTTTAGATATCCAAAAATCTAAGCAGGTTGCCTATCCTGTCTTTTTCTTCACTTACGCCTGCTTCTTCTTGATAATGGTCTATGATTTTGTAACCAAACCTTTCCAGTGTGGCTTTAATATGTCTCAATTCAGACTTATCCAGCTTGAGGGTTAACTTTATTTTGCTGTCATCCAATGGGTCATTGGATATAAAACTGCTAAGAATTTTAGCGTTTTCAGTTTCTATAATTCGGGCAATCTCAAACAAACTGTAATCTGTCATAAACATTGACAAAATTACAACAGCGCCATGTGATTGAATAGATAGGGTATCGGCAAAAGCTCCTATGGCATCTTCCATTGTCACCACCCCTAAGTATTGATTTTCTCTGTCTACTACTGCCACCATATTTACTCCATTTTCAGAAGCAGTCTTGATGACATCATATATATGTTTATCCAAATAGACAAAACAGGTAGGTGAATCAAACTCGAAATCCCCGATACGCATATCGGGATTGTTGAGGGTGTAAATGAGTTCGTCGGATAAAAAACCCAAAAAACTACCGTCTTTTACAACAGGCAGTATGTTAGTCCTGATTTCCTCCATCCAGGACAAAGCCATTTTTGCTTTGTCGTTGACTTTCAAGGGAGGGATCAAGTTATTTATAAATTCGTATGCCTGCATGTTCTAAAGATATTAAATTGAATCTTAATATAAAACCCCAAAAAGTTAACTAGGGTTTAGTTTTGGTGATTTACAGAATCAATATACTCTTGAATTTTTGATCCTTTGACATTTATATTTGAAAAGTGAAGCCAGTTATTGATAATTTTCAAGCCGAATTCTGTGAGGTGAGCTTCGGGATGGTATTGGATTCCCATGATGGGTAGGGTCTTGTGTATAAAGGCCATTACTTCATGCTCTTCTGTTTCCAAAATGACTTCCAAACAGGCAGGAATGTCCACTATTTGCAGGGAATGATACCTAGTGACATTAAAAGATTCAGGGATTTCATTGAGCACAGGGTGGTCACTTGTTTGAATTATTGTATGCACTTTTCCATGCACGGGCTTTTCTCCTTTTTCCAGTTGTCCTCCAAAATACTCTCCAATTGCCTGATGTCCCAGGCATATTCCCAATACAGGGATTTGATCAGCAAAAAAATCTAAAATTTCCATCAAATTGGCGGATTGAATTGGGGTGCCAGGGCCAGGCGAGAGAATCAAGGCCTCAAATGTTTGTTCTTTGAGACTTTCTAATGGTGTGTCATTTCTGACAATTTTCAATTCAAGCCCCAATTGTCGAAAATAGTCTGCTAGGATATGGGAAAAAGAGTCAAAATTATCAATCAATAAAACCATCAGAAGAAGATTTTACGATTTGCTGAATGCCGGCGACAGTATCTTTGATGATAGGGGTGTATTGGTCCATTGCTGAAATAATAGCCGGCGCCAATGGCTGTACGTAAGCGTATGATTTGGATTCGAGTTTCATTTCCTCAGTCACACTAAATTCAAATGCATCTGCAATCCAAATAAAGAGGCTCA
Source organism: Mongoliibacter ruber (assembly GCF_003003005.1). Lineage (GTDB taxonomy): Bacteria > Bacteroidota > Bacteroidia > Cytophagales > Cyclobacteriaceae > Mongoliibacter > Mongoliibacter ruber. The sequence goes on along the minus strand of NZ_PVTR01000003.1, from coordinate 244,159 downwards.
AGATAAATGCAGTTTTCACCACTCCCAGAATCCCCCCAGCAATGCTGTCAACGGATCCGAAAATGGTAAAATCGAGTGTTTTTTTTACCAAAAAAGCAAGACCCCTGATAATCAGGATCACCCCTAAAAAAATCATTATAAAGGCGATAAATGGAAGTGCAAATGTCATTTCATCGACCCTTGAAGCCAGAACCTGGGCTCCCCAATCCATGAAATGGAAAGCCAGGAGTACCGCTAAAATGAATGCTACAATGGACAGGATGCTGATAAACAGCCCCTGTCTGTAGCCACTGTAAGCTCCCAAGATGCAAAAGACCAATATGATAATATCAAGAGCTCCCAAAGGATTTAAATTAGGAAAGTAATGACTTTACTTTTGTAGATATTGCTTTTCCGTCTGCTTTTCCGGCCAAGGCTTTTGATGCAGCACCCATTACTTTTCCCATGTCTTTGGGACCTTCCGCACCTACTTGGGCGATTATTTTTTTGAGCTCAGCTTCCAATTCTTCTTCGCTCAATTGCTGTGGCAAAAACTCATTGATAATGGTCAATTCAGCCATTTCAACCTCATACAGGTCTTTTCTGTTTTGCTGCTCATAAATATCAGCGGAGTCTTTGCGTTGCTTGGCAGCTTTGGTCAATAGCTTCAACTCTTCTTCCTCAGAAAGTTGTTCTGCAGCACCTCCTTTTGTTTCTTCCAATAAAATCAAAGACTTGATGGCACGCAATGCACGCAGTCTGTCTTTGTCTTTTGCCAACATGGCTTTTTTTATTTCACTTTCTACACTTGCCTTTAAACTCATTCTCTTGTTGTTTGTATTATAGGTGTAAATTTGCTCAAAATTATCTTTTAATTTAGGAAAATGACCAAACTAAGTGTAAATATTAACAAAATAGCCACCCTTAGAAATGCAAGAGGGGGAAATAATCCTGATGTGGTAAAGGTAGCTTTGGATGCTGAAAGATTTGGATCACAGGGGATCACTGTACACCCCCGACCTGATGAAAGGCATATAACCAGACAAGATGTTATGGATCTGGCCAAGGTAGTCACAACTGAATTCAATATTGAAGGTTATCCTGACAAAAGGTTTATGGAGATCATCAAAACCATCAAACCTGCCCAAGCCACCTTAGTGCCTGATCCACCGGATGCCATTACCTCCAACTCAGGTTGGGACACCATCAAGCACTTGGAAATGCTCAAGGATATAGTAGCAGAACTTCATGGGTACGGCACTAGAGTGTCGATTTTTATCAATCCGGAAAGCAAGTATTTCGAACCTGCCAAGCAAACGGGTACAGATAGGGTCGAACTATACACCGAGCCTTATGCGTCTCAGTACCATCAAGATCGGGAAAAAGCAGTAGCTCCTTACGTGGAAGTAGCCAATTTAGCCAGAGAGCTCGGGCTTGGTATAAATGCAGGACATGATTTAGATCTTCATAACCTCCAATACCTCAAAAAAATGATCCCTTTTTTAGATGAGGTATCTATTGGCCATGCATTGGTCTGCGATGCATTGTATTATGGATTGGAAAATACCATTCAGATGTATAGAAGGCAGTTGGAAATGTAAGTGGCAGGGAAAAGATTGATTTTCACATTAGAACCAAAATCAGCACAATAATAAATAGGAAGGAAAAGCCAAGATAAACCATGTTTCTCATGTGTTTCTTATTCTTTTCCTCCTCTTTTTTCCATGCTTTCAGTTCATCGAACTTATTGCCAGCCTCTTGAATAGATATTTTTTTGTGTGACGTATACGGATTATCCTTCAGACCGGGTCTTGCAATCCGGAGATCACGGTTTTGCTTAAATGAATCTTTTCCCTGTCTGGAAAAACCTATTCCACCTGTCATGATTGTATTTTAAATCTAACTTCCTTACTAATATAGTTCATTGCTTCAAGAGAGACAAATCAATCTCTGAATCAAAACCATTGGTTATTAATTTAAATCATTTATAATTTTATTAATGAATTATTAAATCCGAAAATTATAAAAATAAATTTAAATAATTACTTTTGAGAGAAAATACCTATTATGAGAATTTGTTGGATTTTGTTTTTAGGCTTATTCATTTTTGCCTCGTGTAATCATACGGATGAGGAGGTAACGATACCTCCAAATTCATTTTATCCTGATTTAGAAGACCTTAGTGAAGAGATAGTTTATGTGAGAGAATCGGACATTTCAGTGCCTCCTGCGTTTGCGTGGGACATGCATACTGAGGCTCGCTTTTCCTATACGGAAGGTGCCCTGCTGGGTATGGATGGAGAGACGCGTTTTTTTTCAGGAAGAGAGAGGTTTAGGAGTACTGTAAATTATGCCGCTGCCAACATTAAAGTAAACGGAGTTGCCATGTGCAGAAGCGATGATCAAGGGTGTGATTATGAGGATTATAGATTATCTGGTGCTTGGAATTTTGTTGGGGAAGTACGCATTCCAGGTTATTTAGAGTGGGAATTTATAGATTTAAAAAAAACCAAGAAATTTGTGTTGAAATTCGATGAACTCCCAAAGCCGGCATTTATAACCGAATATGATCCGATTTTGAGATTGGAAGGCAGTAATTTAATCCGGTTTCAAAAGAATAATGAAAGTGATTCTGTTTTTCTTCAGTTAAATATCATTCCTAAGCGCAATCTCAATCCGGACAATTTAAGAAATTCCATTTCCACTAGCTATCCTGTGATGCCACAAGGAAATACTTTTGAAATCAGAGGGGAAGATTTGTTCCATAATGCTCAGTCAATACCAACTGAAAAGGATTCACTTTTCATTACAGTGGTCACTGTTAAAAGGATTGTAAAAGAAGTAAACGAGACATTGTTTGGCTTCACTTATTATACTAAAGACCATAGGGCTGTCATCTTGCAAAAATGACCTCTTTCTAAATCATAGCTTATTCTGAGCCAATCCCGACAAAGGTGGAAAGAATTTCCAATAGTATCTTAAATATCTATTAATATCGGAATTGACCCAGAGTCAGGTTTTTGTTTCTTTTCTGTTAAAGTTCAAAATATCCAACTTGAAATTTTATTAATCTAGGAACCTCCAAGTACTTTTGAAATCTTTTGGCAAATCCTCTTTCATTCTTGCCCTTAACAGCTCTATTGGGGTGTAATTTTGGGTGATGAAAAAATCATGGAATTCCTTTTCGGTCATTTGGCCGCTTTCCACCATTTCATCTCTCAAACTATAGACTTGTAGTCCTCCGATCATGTAAGCCAGTTGATACAGTGGGCCATAGCTGCCTTCAAATGATCTTCTGACTTCTGCTTCTGCATTGGCGCGCTCATGCCCAACCCTATCCACCAGGAAGTCGATACACTCTTGTGGCGTCCATTTGTCTAAGTGGTAGTTCAAAGAAAACACAATTCTGGCGGCACGGTGCATCCTCCAAAACAACATGCCTATTCGGTCTTCCGCATTTCTTGGGAAATCCTTGTCCCAAAGGTTGAATTCCCAGTATAATGTCCAACCTTCCACCCAAAAAGGAGTATTGAACACCCTTCTGTGAGGAAAGTGTCTTTGGTTCATAAATTGCTGAAGGTGATGGCCCGGTATCAGTTCGTGCTGGACTGTGGCTCTTGAAAAATGAGGATTATTGCCGCGCATACTCATCATTTTTTCTTCCTGAGTCATTGTAGAGGTGGGATATGATATTATAATGCTTTCACCACCTAAGAAGAAAGGGTTTACCTTTTGTCTTTCAGCGGACATCATCGTAGTTCTCCAGGTTTCCTTGGCCATGTCAGGAATGGTCAACAAATCTCTGTCTTCCAGAAATTTTATAGCTTCTTCTGACATTTCAGCCACCATCTGAGGCCATTCACCAGCTGGAACATAAGTGTTTTTCACGTGTTCCAAAGCCTCTTTCCAGTCTTTGCCAAAGCCCAATTCTTCTGAAGCCTTGATCATTTCCGCTTCACACCAAGCATATTGTTTTTCACCTTCTTCCAATAATTCTTCCGCTGAGTAAGGGATCATATTGAAAGTGAGTTCTTTTTCGATCGCCAATTTACCGACAGGTTTCCCGATGATTCCAGATCCGTCGTCTTTGACAAGTGTATTTTCAAAGTGTTCTTTCAAAAAAGCACCGTAAGCTCTAAAAACCTCATTCAAGCTTTCCATGGGCTTTTTCATCCACCAGGTAAACTCAGGATCGTAGTCATAATAAAAATTATAAGCCTCTTCCGTACTTTTTCTTAAAGCCTCGACAGTTTGTGAAGCCAATTCAGCTTTTTGCCAAGAGTCAAAGGGCTTTGATTTTTTCATCGTAGCCCACTTGAGCTTGATGTCATTCTCCACTTTGGTAAAAGTAGCTGCCAATGCTTTGGCGTCAGGCTTGACCGCCATACGTCTGGTTTGATAGAATTTTTCAAGGTCATTTTTAAAGTCTGTCACATGGCTTATTTTTTTGAAATCTTCATAGGCCAAACCATGAAAGAAAAGTTCTTTTTCCAGGTGATTTTTAAAAAGTTGGTAATCCATTTTGCCATCCAAAGAGTAGGAATCATAAGGCATTCTGTTCAATGCGTCAAGCCAGTCCTTATAGAGTTTGTCAAAGCGCTGAAAATATTCATCTGATAAGGGATTGTTGTATTTTCTGGCCAAAGCTCCCCGGTCAGCCTGATAGCTGCTGATGGCAGGATACAATTCGGTAGCGAAAGATGATTGAATGATCAAAAAGCCAAATAAAAGTAGAAAGAGGTTTTTCATGTTTGAGGTACTTGGTGGTTAGTAAAATGAAATATAGCGGAAATAAAAGTAGATGAAAAGTTGAAATTTAAGATTGGTAAATCATCTATTTAACTAATTGAGAAAGTCTTTTTAAGATTCTGATATTCATGGGGAGGGTTTTGGATAAAACTGATACCTTTTATTGAAATAAAAACTCATTAATCATCCCTGCAAATCTAGAATATGTTTTTAGACTTGCAGGGATGATTTAAATTGAGTACACCGTCGAACCAAGCTTAGATACTCGTCCTCTAAACTCCTTGGGCGTCTCTTCCTGAATTTTTTTGAAAGCCCTATTGAAATAAGAAAGATTCTGAAAGCCACATTGATAGGCAATTTGTGAAATACTCAGGTCTTTTTCCTGCAATAATTGGCAAGCTTGGTGGATTCTGACCTGGGTCAGAAATTCTGTGAAGGTCTTACCTGTCCTTTCTTTGAAAAACCGGCAAAATGCTTCCTTACTCAAATTTGCTTTGTTGGATACCTCCTGTAGACTTATGGTCTCATGACTATTTGAAAGTATAAAAGACATCACCTGCCCCATTCGTTTTCCTTCAGTTTCGGTATAGTTTTTTTGAAGGATAATTTGATTGAGCGATGATAAGATATCCGGTTGTTGAAGCATTCGCAAAATCTGAAAAGCAGACAATAATTTATCCAAACCCTCTTTAGTGGCAAAATCAGCGATACTATTACCTAATGTTTTTTTGTTTTGACCATGAATAGCAAAACTCCCCTTAGTTTGTTGAAGCCATTGGTTTAGGCCAGCTAATTCGTCTACCTCCATAACCTCTGAGCCCAATGCGTCAAAATCAAAAAATATGGTATAGCCCAAAGAATGCTTTTCGCCATTTTCGTCAAAGTATGCACTGTCTGAACGAAATACATGAGGCATATTAGAAGAAAAGAGAAAAATATCTCCAGGTTCAAACCTGCCCAAGTAATCTCCAACCATTAGCTGACCACTTCCTTCTTTGATCATTGTCAGTTGCCACTGTGGGTGTTGGTGTAATTTGTCATAAAAATACCTTCCCGAATCCACCTGATAGCGAACAAACTCCTTATTGGATTTAGGTATTTGGAAGGATATGATTTTGCGGGTCATATTTTTTCAACTGTGGACTTATGCTGATGTTCTTAATATTATGGTTATAGTGGTATAATATTAATGAAAATTAAGATATATATTACCATTATAATCAATATAGTATTGATTTGGATTAATTCTGTGTGGAGATCAGGCTTGGTTTATGTTTAACTTTGAGTAAAATATTGAATTTAACCTTAACAGTATACATATGAATTGGAAAGGCGTATTTCCGGCAGTAACGACTAAATTCCATCAAGACGGTAGCTTGGATATGGACATGTTTTTCAAAAACATTGATGCCCAATTAGAGGCAGGAGTAAACGGGATAATTCTCGGGGGTACTTTAGGGGAATCCTCTGTACTTTCTTTTGAAGAAAAAATCAAACTCACCAGTGAAACAGTGAAGTATATCAATGGTAGGGTTCCCGTCATCCTTAATATTGCTGAAGGCGCAACCAGAGATGCTATTTTTTGGGCAGAAAAGGCCAAGGAGCTAGGGGCTTCAGGTTTGATGATTTTACCTCCCATGCGATATGCTGCGGACCATAGAGAAGTGGTGACCTATTTCAAAGCTGTAGCCAATAGTACTGATTTACCAATTATGATCTACAACAATCCTGTGGATTATAAGACCTTGGTGACCATTTCTATGTTTGAGGAATTGGCTGAATGTGATAATATACAAGCCATCAAGGAATCTACGAGAGATATATCTAATGTCACCCGTATGCGCAACAGGTTTGGAGACCGTTTCAAATTGCTCTGCGGCGTAGATACCCTTGCCATGGAAGAACTTGTGATGGGAGCAGATGGATGGGTCGCTGGTCTAGTCTGTGCTTTCCCTAATGAAACTGTGGCTGTCTATAACTTGGTAAAGGAAGGTAAAAATGAAGAGGCCTTGAAAATATACCGTTGGTTTTTACCTTTATTGGAACTTGATATCCATCCAAAACTTGTACAATATATCAAACTCGCTGAACAAATGGCAGGCATAGGAACAGAGTGGGTAAGAGCACCACGCTTGACCTTGGTAGGAGAAGAAAGGGCGAAAGTAGAGAATATAATCAAGAGAGGATTGGAGCATAGGCCGAAAATTTGATCGGGGAAGGAAAGGGAATTTGGTAGAAATGTGCCGTCAGTGAAATATATTGAAATATTTCCACTGTATTTCTGCCTTATTTCAATTGTATTTCCACCCTATATCTACTTTATTACAATTATATTTCAAACACTTGAAATACCAATTACTTTCAATTTTAAACTAAAATCACCATGAATTTCGACAAAATATTCCAATCTGCTCAGGAAGCATTTTTATACTATAAAAAGATAACAGGAAAAGAAAAAGCTGCTTTTTTGAAAAGAATAGCTGATGGTTTGGAAGCAGAAAAGGGAAGTCTGATTCCCTTGGCTTCTGAGGAGTCCAATCTTCCTGAAGGTAGGATCACTGGCGAACTAGGCAGGACTGCCGGTCAGATTAGGCTATTTGCGAAGCTAGTAGAAGAAGGGACTTGGGTAGAGGCAGTGATTGACCATGCAGATCCTGAAAGGACGCCGGCGCCAAAACCTGATCTTCGTAGAATATTGACGCCACTAGGACCTGTTGTTGTTTTCGGAGCGAGTAATTTTCCTTTGGCTTTTTCTACGGCTGGTGGTGATACCATTTCTGCCTTGGCAGCGGGTTGCCCTGTTATTTACAAAGGTCATCCGGCTCACCCTGAGACATCCAAATTGGTGGCTCAGGTGATTCACAAAGCCGTAATTGATTCTAATTTACCGATAGGGGTTTTCACCCATGTGGAAGGGGGGATCGCAGAGGGGCAGGCTTTGGTGAAGCACCCAATAGCCAAAGCAGTGGCGTTCACAGGTTCATTTACGGGAGGGAAGGCATTGTTTGACCTTGCAAGTCAAAGGCCGGAACCCATTCCTGTTTTTGCTGAAATGGGCTCTGTCAATCCGATCATTGCACTGAAGGAGAAGCTTGGAGCAAATGTAGCATCCATGGCAAAAGCTTTTGTGGGCTCTCTGACACTGGGAGCAGGGCAATTTTGCACCAATCCTGGATTGATTATGGTTCCAAGTGTGCATGCTGAGACTTTTGCTGAGGCTGTCAAAAATGAGCTAGAAGAAATCGCTGCGGCGCCTATGCTGAATGAAGGTATTGCAGAAGCTTACTACAAGTCCTTGGAGAGCATGAAAGAACGGAAGGAATTGGAATGGGTTCAGGTGGCAAAGGCCAAAGACTTGATCAAAGCCTATCCCGCACTAGCCAAAATCAAAGCTGGAGATTGGCTGGAAGATGACCATTTTCAACAAGAGGTTTTTGGCTCTTTTGCACTCATGGTTGTCTATGAAAATTTCAATGAACTCTACGCTATTGCACAGCGGCTTCATGGACAATTGACCATTACTCTTTGGGGAGAGGATGCGGAATTGTCCAATAAAATTGACTTGATCAACCTATTGGAAGAAAAATGTGGCAGGTTACTGTTTAAAGGTGTTCCAACTGGAGTTGAAGTAGGTCATGCAATGCAGCACGGAGGACCATACCCTTCTACTACAGACAGTCGGTATACTTCAGTAGGTTCTGGTGCCATCAAACGTTTTGCAAGACCCATCGCCTTTCAGGATATGCCGCAAGATTTGCTTCCTGATGCCTTGAAAGATGAGAACCCTTTAGGTATTTGGAGAATGATGGATGGGGATTTTAGAAAATAATGTAGAAAAATAGCATTGCTGAAATATTGTATAAATATACTCTACCTGTCGGCAGACAGGTTCGCGAGATATTGTAGAGATACGCTTTGCGAAATACAATAGAAATATGTTCTACCTGTCAGCAGACAGGTTCGCGAAATATTATTGAAATAGGCCAGCAATTTAGATCAATCATATATCCACTCTATTTCCATCATATTTCAACTGTATTTCAACCATATATCCACTTTATTTCAATCTTATTTCTACCGTATTTCAATTTAAAATATGAGAAAAACCTTCCAATGTATTGATGCACATACCTGTGGCAACCCTGTGCGGGTGGTGGCAGGGGGAGTTCCTTTTTTGAAAGGAAATAACATGCTCGAAAAAAGGCAATATTTTTTAGAAAACCTTGATTGGATCAGGACAGGATTGATGTTTGAGCCCCGAGGACATGATATGATGTCTGGGTCCATGCTTTTTCCACCACATGACCCTGATAATGATTTTGCAGTCCTCTTTATCGAAACTTCAGGCTGTCTGCCTATGTGTGGTCACGGGACTATTGGTACGATTACCATTGCCATAGAGGAAGGTTTGATTGAACCCAAAACACCCGGGTTCCTAAGAATGGAAGCCCCTGCGGGACTGGTTTTGGTAGAATACAAGCAAGAAGGAAAGAAAGTCACTTCTGTCAAATTGACCAATGTGAAAAGTTTTTTGGCAGCCGAAGGCTTGGAAATTGAAAGTGAGGAACTGGGTAAACTTACTGTTGATGTTGCCTATGGGGGCAATTTTTATTGTATAGTTGATCCCCAAGAGAACTTTTCTGGCTTGGAGAATTTCAAGGCAGAACAATTGGTCTCAATGGCTAGAAATCTCCGGCAAAAAATGAATGAAAAATACGACTTTGTTCATCCCGAATATCCTCAGATCAAAGGACTTTCGCATGTGCTTTGGACGGGAAAAACGCTAGATGAATCCAGTACAGCTAGAAATGCTGTTTTTTATGGCGAAAAAGCCATCGACCGTTCTCCTTGTGGTACGGGAACTTCGGCCCGTATGGCACAGTGGTTTGCCAAAGGATTGTTGAAACCAGGAGATGAATTTATCCACGAAAGTTTTATTGGATCTAAGTTTATAGGAAGGATAGAAGAGGTAGTTGAGATTGCTGGTAAGCCAGCCATTATTCCAAGCATTGAAGGTTGGGCTAAGATTTATGGGTACAACACCATTATATTAGATGATGATGATCCTTATGTTCATGGTTTTCAGGTGATTTAGAAGATTAGTGAGAAAAGAGAGGGAATACAGTATACAAGTATTCCTTTCTCTTCTTCTTGGATTTTTGGATACCAAGCCAAAAATCAAAACCTTTGCAGAAACCAAATCAACTATTGTTTTGAAACTGATTCCCTTTGTAATTCTCTTTTTTATTTCTTCTAGTGCCTTTTCTCAAATTCTAAACATTGAAAGGTATCGGATCAAAAGTGATACCGCAAAAAACCTTTCAATAAAGACGACAGCCGGGTTGAATGTATTTAACCGGAGTGCAGCAGCAGATGCCCCCGTGAATTTATTTGGGTACAAATGGGATATTAACTCTATGTATCATCCGGGCAAACATGCTTATATTTTCGTTTCAAATTTTGATTACCTCAGGATCAATGACAATGATTTCCTCAATTTCGGGCTTATTCATGGCCGAACAGTATTCAATTATGATAAGAAAAATAACCTGGAAGCTTTTGTACAGTATTCGTTTGATAATTTCAGGGGATTGGCTCCAAGATGGATAACAGGAGGTACTTTGCGTAAAAAACTCATAGACAGTAAAAGACTCACTTTTATAATAGGGCTTGGGGCATTGTATGAAAATGAAACTTGGTTTCACCCTGTTGAAGAAAATTTTGTCAATGTGGAGTTCTTGAAGAACTCCAATTATTTTTCACTGCGGTGGACAATCAATCAATTTGTGGATTTCAACACCGTGATTTATTATCAAGTAGGCCGTGACAGGGAGATCGAAGCGTTCCGAAACAGGGTAAATGGAAACTTCAATTTGAATACAAAAATCACGGACCGTTTTTCTTTCAACAATAGTTTTAATTTCAGCTATGAGGATAAACCTATCGTGCCGATTACTCCATTTATTTTTTCCTTCAACACAGGGATTTCATTTGATTTTTAATCCGGTTCAAAATGAAGCTGTTAGCGAAAAATATCAGTAGATTGCCGCAAAGAGCGGGTTCTAAATTATAATAATTTTATATCTTGCGGTGATGGAAAATTTTGTTGTTTCAGCTAGAAAGTATAGACCTTCCAATTTCAAAAGTGTAGTAGGCCAAGGGCATATCACTACGACTTTGAAAAATGCCATCAAAAATAATCACCTCGCTCAGGCATTTCTATTTTGCGGGCCTAGAGGTGTGGGTAAGACCACTTGTGCCAGAATATTGGCCAAAACCATAAACTGTGAACATCTTACGGCTGATTTTGAGGCCTGTAACGAGTGTGACTCCTGTAAGGCATTCAATAACAATGCGTCTTTCAATGTACACGAACTTGATGCTGCTTCCAACAACTCTGTGGAGGATATCCGCAACTTGGTGGAGCAAGTAAGGTACGCACCGCAGCAGGGACAATACAAAGTATATATCATTGATGAGGTGCACATGCTCTCCAACCAAGCATTCAATGCCTTTTTGAAGACATTGGAGGAGCCTCCCAAGTATGCCATATTCATTTTGGCCACTACAGAAAAGCATAAAATCATTCCAACTATTCTTTCAAGGTGTCAGATTTTTGATTTCAACAGAATTCAAATTAACGACATCACAGAACACCTCAAGTATATCGCGCAAGAGGAAAAAATCGAATATGAGGACGAAGCACTCCGCTTGATCGCTACCAAGGCAGATGGAGCTCTTAGGGATGCACTTTCTATTTTTGACCTTATAGTCACTTATTCTGCAGGGAATAAGCTTACCTATCAGGAGACCATCGACAATCTTCACATACTTGATTATGATTATTACTTCAAGGTTGTCGACGCTTTACTTGCGGGAAGTATTTCCAATGTTCTCTTGATTTTTGATGAAATCCTAAAAAAAGGATTTGATGGGCATAATTTCATCGTTGGGCTTACTGAGCATTTGAGAGACTTGATGGTATGCAAAGACGCAGCGACAGTACAGCTTATTCAGGTTTCTGATAGCGCTAAAGAACGCTATTTGCAGCAGTCGCAAGAGTCCAGTATGTCCTTTTTACTCTCAGCCCTTAACATTTGCAATCAATGTGACATACAATACAAGGCTAGTAAAAACCAAAGACTACATGTAGAGTTGGCCTTGATGAAACTGGCCAAATTACCACAAGCTATTTCCTTGGCAGTACTCGCTCAAGAAGAGTCAAAAAAAAAAGCTTAACTGATTCAAAAGAAAGTAGTCCAGGTACTGACGTTGCTCCCGCTTTATTTAAGGATGCCAATCCATTTGCTTCCAAAAAATCTCCAGTACTAAAAACACTTTCAATCCCAACGAGTATTTCTGCAGCCAGAAAAAACGTAGAGGATAAAAAGAGTATTTCAATATCAGCCGAAAATGTGGCCAACCAAACTCCGGAACAAGAGGTAGCGGTAATAGGGGAAGATGATTTTGATGAAAGTACTATTAGGGAAGCTCTTTCAGAAATTATTGAGGATTATAAAAAGAAGGGGAAAAGTCTTGAGATCACTGTTTTAAAACAACCTTTTGTTCTAGAGGGTAAAAAAATAAAATTCAAGTTGATCGGTGATATTCAGGAGGATGTTTTTCAAAAATTCAAACCAGAAGTATTGAAGTTCTTGAGAAAAAAGCTCAACAATGCTTCTCTGCTCATGCATGCCGAAATCACAGAAGAATCAGAAGACCCTTCAGTAAGAAAATTATACACCAATTCGGATAAATTCTCTTTTTTGCTTGAGAAGTCTCCGGCGCTCAAAGAATTGCAGAAGAGATTTGGGCTTGAAACAGACTTCTAGAAGTCAATCCCAATCCCAAAATTAATCATGTTCTGCAACTGAATCGCCTGCCGGGGAGGTCCCTGTTCCTGCTGGATAAACACACTTTCATCATATATCAACACCGTCTCAATTCTGGTTGTAATGAATCTGTTTACTTTCATGGAAACGACTGAGTTGAAATTGACTACAAAGTTGCCTAGTTTCTCAAAATTAGAGAATAGGTTCATATCTGCCCTCCATCTGATGTTTTCCAGGATTTGAATGTCTGTGGTAGAACCAAATGAAATACCTGCTTCTGCCCTCACCATTTCTCCCGGAATCACGCCAAATGCACCAGCATTACTTAGTGAGTCATCCATTACTACCGTAAACCTGCCCGTAAAGGGGGAAGCAATCAAAGATATCTTGTCTTTATTGTCATACTCTTTGCGGTAATTGAGACCGGTAGATGATTGGATATAGGCGGGCGCCAGTAAATCAGAGATCCTGTTTCTTGCATCTTCTTCAGCTCCTGGAGGCCTAAAGTACCTATAACCCGCTAACATTTGCGTTCTCGCATCTATTTGTGTTGACAGGTACCATACTGATGTTAGTTCCCTGCCGTACTTGGTGATAAAAATAAAGTTGTCATTGGTTTTTCGTGTCTTAAATCGCCTTTCGGAGATTCTGTTATAACCGAAATTGGCTGTCAATTTTGTGTCCCAAATCACCCTGTCTTTTTTATAGTTGGCAAACATGACAAGTCCTGTATTGAAAGCCATATTACTTACCCCGCCTGCATTCCAATTGGAAAGGCTAACTTGTTGGATGCTCAGGTTAAAATTGCCTCCTTTTTCCCAATAGACAGGTTTGACCTTTTGTTTGATGATAATAGAATCTCCCAACATAATGATGGTATCACCGCTTATCAACAAGGTATCGGCAAGCTGTAGGTTGTCCTGAGCTAAGACAAGTTGTTTTTGGGAAAAACCAAGTATAATAAATAGGAGAAAGACTCTGATATTCATGATGTATAGAGAAGGTGGATTAAGGTTTGTTGATGGTAATCCTTTGTCCAACTTTGATGGTATTGTCAGGAAGGTTGTTCCATTTTCTGATATCATCCACAGATACGCCGTATTTTTGGCTCAACCTGAAAAGCGTTTCACCTTGGAGTACTGTGTGAACGATTTTTTCGGGGCTATTATAAGTTTGGGAAGGAGTGTTGTTCGCTGAGCCAGCTGGATTTGAAGTGTTGGAACTGCTTACAGTAGGTCTGGGTTGAGTAGCAACAGTCGTTTCCTCTTTTGAAGCCATTATTTTTTGGTATTCAGAAGCAGGAACAAAAGGAATCTCTTCTCCTCGTTTTCTAGGTTGCTGTAGGTTTAAAATCATACCTGCCCTCAAGTCTCTGTCTTCCCTGATTCGGTTTTTGGATTTGAGTGCCGATAGTTTAATTCCATACATTTGGGAGATAGACCAAAGTGTTTCCCCTGGTTGTACTACGTGCTCTTCAACTTCGGCTTTTCCTTTTTTAGGTTTGGTATAATAATATTGGCCTGCTTCTACAGGTTCATTCTTATCTAGGTCATTGATACGTCTAAATCTTCTCTCCCTGATGCCAATATTGTCAGTAAAGACCTCTTGACTCGTATTTTTCTCAGCCAATACTCCGTCAATATTGTTTACTTGGATCTGATCCGGCTGCGATGCCCTTTGCGTATTGCCTGTGACCCTTGGGAAAGTACTTGCAGTGGTCACGACATTTTGTTGAACTTGTTGAGAACTCTGAGTGCTTACTTCTCTCTGTATCACGGCTGGGTTGGCCTGTGGAAGTCCTTCTTTGACATATACAATTGAATATGGCTTGTCACCGGGCACATTTCCCCGGACTGCCCATTTGTTATATTCTTTTAAGTGCGCTTCAGTCACACCTAGTCTTGGTGCTATGGCTTTAAGCGTGGTAGGTCCCTGGATTCTTAATTCCTCCAAGTATCCGGTATTGCTTACAAGCATCCCCAATTGACCTTCAAAAGCAACTTTATGTGCTAGAAATTTTTTGAAATACCAGTGAGAGTTCCTGTCCAATTCAACAACCCTTTTTCCATTATATTGAGTGCCAAAATAAGATTTGGCCCCTCCAAGACCCATTTGATAGGACACCAATGCACACATCCAATTGTCGAATGTATTGTTATGCTTCTTTAAATAGAGTGCAGCACCTCTTGATGATGAGACTATGTTTTTTCTTTCATCCACTTGGTTGTCTACCCTCAAAAAGACCTCTTCTGCTGTCCCTTGCTTGAACTGCCAAAAACCGACAGCATTAGATGAAGAGACTGCATCTGAAATCAAACCTGATTCCTGAATGACCAAGTATTTCAAGTCCTCTGGGACGCCTGCATTTCTGAGTTCTCTTTCTACATAAGGCATAAAAAGGTTTGCACGCTCCGCCTTAATACGAAAGTAAGAGGGGTTTCTGTAAAGCGCATCCACATCCAATTGAATTTCCCTTCGGGCTTGTTCATTGATCTTGACAAGGAGGTCTGCAAATTGAATTTCCCTTGGAACCTGGGGGATCTGGGCGGAAGCCAAAAATACCAATGCAAAGAGTAATGGAAAAGTTAAAAGTCCGGTAAGCTTTAGCGTAGTATCGTTTTTCATAATTTTCTTGCCATCATTAATCCATCCCGAATGGGCAGTAACACATTTTCTACCCTGGGATCTTCTTGAACCATTTGGTTATATTCCAATATGATTTTGGTGTCTTTATCTATTTTTTTTCCTTCCTCTACCAACACTTTGCCTGACCATAAAACATTGTCCGCTAAAATGATGCCACCGGGATTCACCCGATCAACGACAAGATTATAATAGTTGATATAATTGGCTTTATCTGCATCGATAAACACAAAATCAAAGGTACCTGGCAGTTGAGGGATGAGGTCCAAAGCATTGCCCAGTTGGTAGTCGATTTTATCCGTCAATCCTGCCATTTCAAAAAAACCTCTGACCATGGCTTCCAGTTCATCGTTGATATCGAGGGTAATCAATTTACCGTTTTCTTTCAAACCTCTCGCCATACAGATCCCAGAGTAGCCGGTATAGGTGCCGATTTCTAGGATGGTTTTTGGGCGAAGCATTTTTACCATCAGTTCCAAAGTTTTTCCTTGAAGATGCCCCGATAGCATTCTCGGCATCATTACTTTCGCTTGGGTTTCCCGTGCAATATGAGAAAGCACCTCATCCTCATGACTTGAATGGTCCTCACAATATTTAAGTAATTCCGGTGCAATAAACTCCATAATCAGACAGGTAGGTAAGTAAGGAAACTAAGTTGATCAGCTGCATAAACTTCGTTTGCAATATCCTGAAGCTCTTCGGCGCTGGCTTTTCTTATGACCTCAAAGATAGTGTCCAAGGAATCAATTCTCCCTTTATCCAGGAGATTTTTACCAAAAACCAGCATGAGTGCTGCGTAATTTTCCTCGGCCATAGCCATTTGACCTATGGCTTGTTCCTTTGCCATGTGAAGTTGCATTACTCCTAGTTTTTTCTCTCTCAGTTTCTCCAACTCTTTGAGTACCGCTTTTTTTGCCCTGTTGAGTGTGTTTGGTTCTGTTCCAAAAAAGACCCCAAAGAATCCTGTGTCAGAATAGGTCTGATAATGAGACTCGACACTGTATACATAGCCATGCTTCTCCCTTAGGGCCAAATTGAGGCGGGAATTCATACTCGGACCACCTAGGATATTGTTGAGCAGATACAGCTTAAACCTCCTTGAATCATGCATGGAAAATGCAGTTTTTCCGATAGCGCAGTGAGATTGGGTGATTTCTTTTTCCACTACTTTGAATTTTGGTAAGTAGGTGGAAAAATCATTTCGGACAAAAAGGCTCCTTTTCATGGGTATATTGGATAAAAATCCTTCAACTTTTTGGAGAACCTTTTTGAAAGTGATATTGCCAACGACAGAAAATACAATTTGAGTGGTATCCAACCTGGAGGAAATAAAGTCAAAGAAGTCTTGTTGCGTAAATGAACCCACAGTCTCTTCACTACCCAATATGTTTCGCCCAAGAGCGTGGCCCTCAAAGACCAATTCATCAAATTCATCTTGGATAGAATCATCAGGGGAATCCCTGTACATGGACATTTCCTCCAAAATTACCTGACGCTCTTTTTCAATCTGTTTCTTGGGAAAAGTACTATTAAAAGTAATGTCACAAAGCAGCTCAGCCGCTTTGCCAAAATGTTCCCACAAGGTACTGGAATAAAAACAAATTTTTTCTTTGGTGGTGTAAGCATTCAATTCTCCGCCAAGAGACTCCAATCTATTGATGATGTGGTAAGCTTTTCTTTTTTGGGTGCCTTTGAAGGCCATATGTTCCCAAAAATGAGCCAAGCCCTCTTCTTCTTTCGTCTCATCCCTGCTTCCAATATTGAGCACAAAACCACAATGCACCATTCGGGTGTGGGTGATTTCCTGATGTACTATTCTGATGCCGTTGGGCAACTCCTTTAGGTTATACTGCATGCAAACTTTTTTTCGATAAACTGGATTCCTTGTTGACCTCTGACATAAACACCCAGCTTGCGCAACTGATTCAAATACAAAAATAAAAGTGTTTCTGGGATTACAAGATATCTCATATATACAGGATACTACACCTCCTTTTTACTAGATTAAATTATCTTTGCTTAGTGAGGGGAAATTGGCCCTATACAGTTCAAAGTATTTTTAAATGAAGAACTAACAAGAATAAAAACCACAGATAGCACTGATTTTCACTAATGAAGATTGGTTTTATTTCAACATATTTCTAATTATTTCTACCATATTTCAATTAATATCCATAGAGAATATCATTGCCACAAAAGGCCAGCTTAGACGGAAAGGTGTAGGCTACTATTTCAATGTATTTCTACTATATTTCAATATCTACCTATTATCCATTTAATATCGATAAATATCCATCAAAACCATGAAATATACCCCAATCTCTAATACCGTATATATCAAAAACAGAAAAAAACTGGCCGACAAACTCCCCCCAAAATCCTTGGCCATTTTCAATTCCAATGACATCATGCCGACCAATGCTGATGGAACGATGAAATTCAGACAAAACAATGATCTTCTGTATCTCTCTGGTATAGATCAGGAAGAAAGTATTTTGGTGATTTGTCCTGATTTTCCGGATCCTGATCTGCGTGAAATACTTTTTTTGAGGGAGACCAACGAACACATTGCCATTTGGGAGGGGCATAAATACACCAAAGAAGAAGCGATGGAGGCTTCAGGAATTGAAAATATCCAATGGGTTGACAATTTTGAAAGTGTCTTTTCCAAGTTGATGGCTTTGAATGAAAATGTATTTTTGAATACCAACGAACACCTGAGGGCTGGTGTGGTGGTGGAAACACGCGATGCCAGATTTATCAAAAGTTGCCGAGACAGGTATCCGCTGCATACTTATCAGAGGGTGGCGCCATTGATGCATGAATTACGAGCCGTAAAGGAAAAGGAAGAAATCGATCAGATGCAGGTGGCTTGTGACATTACCGAAAAGGGGTTCAGAAGGATTCTTTCTTTTGTCAAGCCAGGAGTGACTGAGTATGAGATCGAGGCGGAATTTATCCATGAATTTATCAGAAACCGAAGCAAAGGCTTTGCTTACGAACCCATCATCGCTTCAGGCGCCAATGCCTGCGTGTTGCATTATATTGAAAACAAAGAAGTCTGCAAAGATGGTGACTTGATCCTTTTTGATGTGGGGGCGGAATATGGCAATTATGCTGCTGACATGTCCAGAACCATCCCGGTGAATGGCCGATTTACCAAAAGACAAAGAGCGGTATATGATGCAGTGCTAAAGGTTCAGCGCTTAGCTATGGATATTCTAAGACCAGGAGTCAATATACAAGACTATCATAAAGAAGTAGGCTTGATCATGCAGGCTGAGTTGGTGAGTTTAGGCTTGATAGACCAAACGGATATCAAAAACCAAGATCCAAAATGGCCTGCGTACAAAAAATATTTTATGCACGGCACATCACATCACTTAGGTTTGGATGTGCATGATGTGGGAACGATGTATGAGGCGATAACGCCAGGAATGGTATTCACTGTTGAGCCGGGGATTTATATCCAAGAAGAAGGTTTAGGGATCAGGTTGGAAAACAACATCGTCATTCAAGAAAATGGCTATTTTGACCTGATGCGCAATATCCCCATAGAAGCAGAGGAGATTGAAGAGCTGATGAAGGGATTGACGAGTTACGATTGACGATTTACGAGGGGCAATTCGGAGAGGTAGCTGATTAAATTAGGGACCCGGGATTTTTGGTATGGTGATGAATATCGAATTTCGAATGATGAATAATGAATCAAGAAGGAGTTATGAATATATTTAACAACGAAAATCAATCTTAAAACGGTCAACACTAATCAGGGATTGACAGAGTCGACAGTCTGTCTATGCTAGGGGGAACCTCAGCCCTGTAAGGGCGGATGATATAATAGCCCAGGGTTTCAACCCTGGGTTATAAGCCAGAACGTTGAAATCGTTTTTGGCCGAGGGATGGCAAAGAGTGAGAAATAGTATCCGCCAAAAACAGGGAAGGGATGAAGGGATTTACGAATGACGAATTACGATTTACGAGGGGGAATTCGGAGAGGTAGCTGATTAAATTAGGGACCCGGGATTTTTGGGAAGGGAAATGAATATCGAATTTCGAATGATGAATAATGAATCAAGAAGGAGTCGACAGTCTGTCTATGCTAGGTGAAACCTCAGCCCTGTAAGGGCGGATGATATAATAGCCCAGGGTTTCAACCCTGGGTTATGAGCCAGAACGTTGAAATTGTTTTTGGACGAGGGATGTCAAAGAGTGAGAAATAGGGTCCGCCAAAAACAGGGAAGGGATGAAGGGATTTACGAGTTACGATTGACGATTTACGAGGGGCAGAGGTAAGGGATGTCAATTGTACTAGGAAAGGTGAATTCTGGAAGGGAAATGAATATCGAATTTCAAATGATGAATAATGAATCAAGAAGAAGTCGACAGTCTGTCTTTGTTGGGGGAAACCTCAGTCCTGTAAGGGCGGATGATATAATAGCCCAGGGTTTCAACCCTGGGTTATAAGCCAGAACGTTGAAATCGTTTTTGGCCGAGGGATGTCAAAGAGTGAGAAATAGGGTCCGCCAAAAACAGGGAAGGGATGAAGGGATTGACGAGTTACGATTGACGATTTACGAGGGGCAATTCGGAGAGGTAGCTGATTAAATTAGGGACCTGGGATTTTTGGGAAGGGTAAGTAATATCGAATTTCAATGATGAAGGGATTTACGAGTTACGACTGACGATTTACGAGGGGCAGAGGCAAGGAATGTCAATTGTACTTGGTAAGGTGAATTCTGGAAGGGTAAAGAATATCGAATTTCGAATGATGAATGATGAATCAAGAAGGTCTGTATGTTGGAGAAAAACTCAGCCCTGTAAGGGCGGATGATATAATAGCCCAGGGTTTCAACCCTGGGTTATAAGCCAGAACGTTGAAATTGTTTTTGGCCGAGGGATGTCAAAGAGTGAGAAATAGGATCCGCCAAAAACAGGGAAGGGATGAAGGGATTTACGGATGACGAATTACGATTTACAAGGGGCAATTCGGAGAGGTAGCTGATTAAATTAGGGACCTAGGATTTTTGGGAAGGATAAGTAATATCGAATTTCAAATGATGAATAATGAATCAAGAAGTTACCAACAGTTCATCAGTTCCACAATTAAACAGTTCATCAGTTCATCAGTTCAACAGTTCGTCAATTCAACAGTTCTACAAAAATTAATCTTCTCTTTATGACTTATTCATATAATTTCCCGAGGCCGGCAGTTACTGTAGATGCTGTAGTGGTATGTACCGAAAAAAACAGCATTCTCCTAATAAAAAGGAAAAATGATCCATTTAAAGGCAAATGGGCTTTGCCCGGTGGCTTTGTGGATGAAGATGAGATTCCCGAAAAAGCTGTTCAAAGGGAGCTGAAAGAAGAAACAAATCTCGACCTGAAGCCATTAAGCATGATTGGGGTTTTTGGAGAAAAAGGGCGAGACCCAAGAGGGTGGACAATTTCCATTGCCTACTATTTCGAATGTATTGAGGAGCTGATGTCAATGGCAAAATCCGGATCGGACAGTGCTGAAACCGAATGGTTCCCGACATCTGAACTTCCGGAATTGGCATTTGATCATAAGGAGATAATAGCGAAAGCTTTGGACGGAAAGGATCGAAGCAAAAAAACTCAGTAGGAAATTGGATATTGAATCCGTCCCTAACACTTCTACTTTAAACACTCATTTTTTTCAAGGCCCATCATGCTACATGCCAACACCTACGTGATTAAGGGATTTTTTAAAATCCTCCACATAAAATAAATTCTATAAAAACAACCTTAAAAGGATAAATAAATAATATTTTTTCTTCATTAATGCTTTTTATTGCACTTTTCAAATATTTAGTTTTATCTTGATTATTTGTGACCTAATTTTTATTTCGTTAACATTGAAAACTATTTATTTGATATGAAAAATACAATCCCCATTGTTTTACTATTCACCCTCTTAGCCTTCAATTCCTATTGCCAAACAGAATTAGGGTTTTTCCTTCAGCTTGGCGTAGGGACTCAAACCGATATTCCAAACAGGGAGACTGTAGGAGGTGCTTCTATAGGTCTTGGCTTAGATTTTAAAAATCAAGGAAACAGGTGGCAAGCAGTATTAAACATCAGCAAATTTTCCAACCAGAGACTTAGCGATTTGACTTATCATGGGTTTAAGTCATGGACTTCTAGCTTACAGTTTGGACGACAATGGGAAACTAACTTCTCTATTGGAAATAGCAATATCTTAGTAGGAGCAGGAGGTATGGTGATTTCATCACTTCAGCCAAATGTTGCCCCCGGCAGGGACAATACCGTCAGCTATCCTGCCTTAGGGATTTATGGAAGAATCTTATACCCCATTGGATCCCAAAATTCTCCATTTTTGGTTTTTATGAACCTTCCATATTTGGTGAAGGCTTCATGAGGAACCTTTTGGGCATAGCCTATAAACTAAATCTGTAAATAACTGGCTCATTGTATATATTTCTAAATACTTCTAAAAAATATATGTATGACAGTAGTTGACTTCTTTTGAATTCAGCTACTGCCTACTGTGAAGGTCCAAGAGAATAAACCAATGTCTTGAAAGAAAAGGATACGAAATTCAATTTACTGTAGCGCCGAAGATTGTCCGGTTTAACCCCTAAATCCCATGAAAAAATCTCTGTTGATTTTATTTCTTGTCTCTTCTTTGAACCTTTTTGGACAAAATGATAGGGAATGGTTTGTAAGAGCGAATGGCAATGTAGTTCAGAATTATATATTTGACGGAGGAGCTGATTTAGGGTTAGGAGTTCATCTAGGCTATATCCCATCTACAAAGACTGAAAGAACATGGAGACCCTATTTTCTTTTTGGTATAGAAACTATTCCATTCTGTTTTAGCTCCGTCTCTTGCAATTCATTTTGGTATGATTATAATTTTAGAGTACAAGGGGGTTTGGAAAGGACAGTTTTCCGTTCAGAAACAAGCAAAGTCAAGCTTGGATTTGGAGCATCTGTTTTTGCTGGAAAAATGTTGACTGGAAGGTATACCTTAGAACGCGATGGTGTCATTATTTCTCAGGAATATGACAAAGGTTTTGAAGGAGCAGTATCTCCTCAATTTTCAGTCAAATACTTCGACAAAAGAATTTCTGAAAAAATCACTTTTGGATATGTATTTGACTGGGCTTTTATAGACGGCAACATGATACATGGGTTAATCCTAGATTGGCGTATCCAAGCTCGGTGAACATGTGTAAAATCAGTAGGGAACCAGATATAGAAGCTAAAACTCATAGGGTGCTTTCGGAAGTTTATACCTGAAAGGCCTTAGTAAACCCTTGAGGTCTTCAAGACCTCGAGGGTTTGGTGTTTATACAGTTTATATTATAAAAAATTCGAGTCCAATTATTCCAAGTTATTTCGACATTGATCCCAAAGGGATAATATGTTTATAGCATCGAATACCTTATGAAAGGACCCCCGACGGGGTCGAATTAAATCATCTTATGCTTTTTCTATAAACATGTGACCTCTCGAGGTCTAACTTTCTATTTAAGAAACCTCGTCTGTCAGTGAGAAGTATGGTGAATTAAATTCAGTTTTTAAGGCATTGTAAAATAATTACATATTTTGTAACTTTGTTTTGTAATATAGAATAATTCATTCTTACAAAAATTTAATGAGAATTGTTACTTACAAACGAATACAGGAATTTGCAAAAAAGCATGCTGATGCTGAATTGCCATTGCGATTCTGGTATTCTACTACAAGTAAGAAAGCCTGGAGTTCATTAAATGATATAAAAAACGATTTCAATTCAGTTGACTATGTGGGCAATCATCGATTTGTTTTTAATATCAAAGGAAATACATATCGGTTGATTGCAATTATTTCATTCAATGCAAAAAAGGTTTATATCAGATTCATCGGTACACATGCTGAGTATGATAAAATTAAGGACATTCAAAACATTTGAATCATGATTAAGTCTGAAAAAGAATATAATGCTATTGTAGAAAGGATCGAAGAACTACTTTCCAATCCAGATAATATAGAAAATCCTGATACAAAAGGATTTGTTGAATTGAACTTGCTTTCTGATTTGGTAGCAGATTATGAAGAGAAACAATACCCTATTTTGAACCCAACTTTGCCGGAAGCTATCAAACTTCGTATGCAAGAAAGAGGCTTAAATCAAAAGTCTCTTTCTGAATATCTGGGAGTAAGCACTTCAAGAATCAGCGAGTACCTGAATGGGAAAAGTGAACCGACACTAAAAATCGCAAGAGAAATCAGTAGAAAATTGGATATCGAGGCTTCTATCGTTTTGGGAGTCTAGAGTCGAAGAGACCTGTCAGGTATAGATATTATAAAGATTTTCTGTTCTCTAGGATCATTTCTCCCATGATTTTCACCCCTCCATCGATCCCAAAGGGATCATATGTTTATAGCATCGAATACCTCATGAAGGGTCCGACCCCGATGGGGTCGAATAAACCCATTTTATGCTTTTCCTATAAACATGCGACCTCTTCGAGGACTACCTTTCTGATCCAAAATATATTTTTATTAAAAATTAATTTTGGAAGTTTAGACCTTGCTGCCTGCCGCGGCGGAATGCCTGGTCTCTGCTAACCCTTGAGGTCTTCCAGACCTCGAGGGTTTAAAATGTATTTTTTGGGTAAAACCTTCGAGGTTTTTAAAACCTCAAAGGTTATCAAAAAAAGCCAACCCCTCTCGAAGTCAGCTTTTTTTTATTCTATAGTCTTAAGTCTTATATCTACAAAGAATTATCCGATAGAAATTCTCTTGAATTCAGCTACGGTCATGCCTTTGCTTACACTGTCAAGGTACTGAGCAATAGTTTTGCTGTTGTCCTTTACAAATGCCTGGCTCAACAAAGTGTTTTCTTTGTAGAACTTGTTCAATTTACCCAAAGCGATTTTCTCAAGCATTTCTTCAGGCTTGCCTTCTTGTCTTGCTTGGTCTTTACCTACTTCGATTTCTCTTTCGATTACTGAAGCATCTACACCGTCTTTGTCTACAGCTACAGGGTTCATGGCAGCGATTTGCATGGCTACGTCTTTACCTGCATCTTCCACGCTTGCACCACTAGTGCTGGTCAAAGCTACCAAAACACCCAATTTACCATTGGAGTGGATATAAGGAACTACTGCTTCACCTTTTACTTTTTCGAAATGAGACACTTCGATTTTTTCACCGATTTTGCCTGTCATTTCAATGATTTTCTCAGCTACTGTAATGCTTTCGAAAGGAAGTGCATTTACTTCAGCAGCAGTGTTTGCATTGTTGGCTACCGCCAAGTCTAAAAGTGTGTTGGCAAAAGCAACAAACTCGTCGTTTTTAGCTACGAAATCAGTTTCGCAAGTCAATGACAAAAGAGTACCTACTGTACCATCTTCACTTACGTGAGTCACGATAGTACCTTCTTTGGTCTCTCTGTCAGCCCTGGAAGCAGACACTTTCTGACCTTTTTTTCTAAGGATATCGATAGCTTTTTCAAAGTCACCTTCAGCTTCAGTAAGGGCTTTTTTACAGTCCATCATACCGGCTCCGGTCATTTGTCTCAATTTGTTTACTTCTTGTGCAGTAATAGCCATTGTTTTCGTCAATTTATGAGATTAAACTTTTTCTATTTTTTTGAGCGAGACCTGTCAACTTTTAAAACTGGACAGTATCTCATGATGAAACCTTCGAGGTTTAAACTTTGTGAGTTTAGACCAAAAGAATTTGAAAAACCTCAAAGGTTTGGTAAAAACAAAAAATTGAACACAGGTCTGGACCACATGTTCAATTTTTTTATAATGTATATTTCAATGTGGATTACTCTTCAGATCCAGCATCTACAGCTTTCTTAGCTTCTTCCTCTTCAGAAAGTTTAGCTTCTTCTTTGTCTTTTTTCCTTTCAGAAAGACCTTCTTCAATAGCTGCACCGAATGCTTTGACCAATAAAGAGATAGATTTGAATGCATCGTCATTGGCAGGGATTGGGAAATCCACTTCTCCAGGATTGGAGTTAGTATCTACCAAAGCGAAAACAGGGATACCAAGCTTTTGTGCTTCTGCTATAGCAATGTGTTCTCTTTTGATATCAACAATGAAAAGAGCTGCAGGAAGTCTGGTAAGGTCAGCAATACCGCCCAATACAGATTCCAATTTCTCTCTTTGTCTTGTGATCATCAATCGCTCTTTCTTAGCCAAATTCTTGTAAGCGTCTTCCTTCATCATTTTGTCGATGGTAGACATTTTCTTCAAGGATTTTCTAATAGTAGCGAAGTTAGTCAACATACCACCCAACCATCTTTCGGTTACGAAGGGCATGTTTAATCTTCTCGCTTCGTCAGCTACCAAATCTTTCGCCTGCTTTTTAGTAGCAACGAACATGACTTTTTTTCCTGAGCGAACGATCTGCTTGATTGCGTTGGATGCTTCTTCTAGGCAAACAAGCGTTTTGTTAAGGTCGATGATATGGATTCCGTTCTTCTCCATGAAGATATACGGCGCCATTCTCGGGTCCCACTTTCTAGTTAAGTGTCCAAAATGAACACCAGCATCCAGTAAGTCTTTATATTCTATTTGTGCCATTAATAAATAATATAGTTTCGATATAAAATGTAAAGAATCTCCAGATTAACGTTTTGAGAACTGGAATTTTCTCCTTGCTTTTCTGCGTCCTGGTTTCTTACGTTCAACCATTCTTGGGTCTCTTGTAAGGAATCCTTCTTTTTTCAATGCTGACCTGTGCTCAATGTCAAACTCACAAAGTGCTCTGGCAATTGCCATTCTAGCAGCTTCAGCCTGACCTTTGATACCACCGCCATCTACATTGATGTTGATGTCATAAGAACCGTCAACTCCTACTAGAGATAATGGCTGCTTTACAACAATCTGATGCAGATCAAAAGGGAAATATTGTTCGATGGATCTCTTGTTGACAGTGATCTCACCATTTCCTGGCTTCATGTAGATTCTAGCAACAGATGTCTTTCTTCTACCGATTGTGTTGATAATTTCCATAAACTGCTGAGATTAAAGTTTGACTTCTTTTGGTTGCTGAGCAGCATGAGGATGCTCGGAACCGTTGTAAACAAAAAGATTTCTGTACATCTGTCTTCCTAATCTGTTTTTAGGCAACATGCCTCTTACAGCTTTCTCCACAAGAATTGATGCTGACTTGTCTTTCAGTATCCTTGGGGTAGAAATTCTCTGACCACCTGGGTATCCGGTGTGACGGACGTAAACTTTCTCGTCCATTTTCCTTCCGGTCAATCTTACCTTGTCTGCATTGATGACAATCACGTTGTCTCCGCAGTCTACGTGAGGGGTGAAATAAGGCTTGTGCTTACCCCTCAAAATTCTGGCAACCTCACTTGCAAACCTACCTAATACTGCAGACTGGGCATCCACTACCACCCACTTTTTATCTACAGTAGCAGCATTTGCCGATTTGGTTTTGTAGCTTAATGTATCCACTGTGTAAATGTTTAATTATTAGCTTGTTAAATATACTTCACCCTCAAAAAGGGACACAAAGATAGAAGTAATTTCTTTTTATTGCAAAAGAAAGTAATTTATTGCCCACATTTTCTTGGAGTTAGCTGTTTTTCTCCAACTGATTGACCAATACCTGAAAGTCTTTAGGGTAAGGAGCTTCCACATGAATGGACTCCTCTTTTAGACCTTTAAACACTATGGCATAGGCATGTAGCGACACTCTTTGCATGATGGGCATCTCGTCAGTGCCTTTTTTGAGGTTAAATCGCCTCTTTAAAGATGACAGGAACAAAGCTTTGCCTCCATAAGTCTCATCTCCGCAGATGGGAGACTTGAGGTGTGCCAAGTGCACCCTTATCTGGTGCAGCCTTCCGGTGATTGGCCTACATTCTATCAATGAATGATTGTAGTAGGTCTTGACCGTATGGAATACAGTCTGGGAAGGCTTTCCCTCTTTGGTGATTTTGGCGAATCCTTTGTTGTTAGCGTAGATGTTTCGGTCCACCAATAATTGATCATATTGATGGATTCCTTCTACTACAGCATGATAGATTTTTTGGACTTTCCGGTCTTCAAACTGGATGGCGATGTTGCGGTAAGCTTCCTGGTGTTTGGCGATAACTAAGCAGCCTGAAGTTTCCTTATCCAAACGGTGACACACCTGGGCATCAGGGGTGTATTGTTTGGCAAGTTCCAGAATATTCTGGGCTTCATGCCTATCGTCCAATGTCGATAAATAGGGAGGCTTATTGACAACAAGGTAATCCTCGTTTTCAAACAGAATCAAATCTTTAAAGTCTATTTTTTTCATGTATTTCCCCGTGCCTCTTTCAAAGAGCTTGCAAAGGTAGAAAAAGGATGGGGTAAAAAAAATCCTTCCGCTGGGAAGGATTTTTATCTAAGTTTCCGGAATGTGCTTTTCTTACTTGATGATGGTAATTTCTCTACCCGTCAAATCTTCAACATCCCATTTCAATTCACCATTAAAATAAACCTTAGTTACCCTAATATGGGGACCGTCAGTTTTGTAAATTTCAGCATGAATCGTGTCACTTTCATGCTCATTCCACTGGATAACTGTCTTTTCACTTAAAACCAAATCCATCCCATAATCTCTTCCAAAGCCCGAGGGAGCTACCCGGAAGTTTCTGCGCATATCGAGATGGCTTTCATAGAATTCCTCTAACTTTCCATTTCTATCGTAGAAGATTTTGATATGTTGCGGGTCGTAATATCTTTCCTGCCTAGGATCAAATAGGTTATTGCCCTGACTGTCTAAAACCGTGATAAATACCATCATATCAACTACTACCCCAAATCCGGGCAATTCATCATTTTTTGAACAAGAGCTGGTCATAAGAACAATAACTATAGTGAGAGCATAAATTAAATTTTTCATGACATTCAGCTCAAAGAAAGGAGGGGGGGAGTAATTCTTCATATTTTTAAAAGTTTATTAGAGGTTAAAATAATTACTTAGTCAATTTAAAAACTAAAAATTCAAAAGACAAGATTTGGTTAATTATTTTTAGTTAAAAATAATCCGCTATAGTATTGTATTTCAACAATTTCGGAGAACTCATTTAGTATGTGCCTCTATGAGCTATAAGCTCTACACTCAAGATTCCGAAGGTGCAGCCTTAGGATAACGCGGCATCTTTAACATCAAATCTATCCCTTAGTCGATAAAAAATTAGAATTAGCAATTGAAATTACATTGCGACTGGGTTGTACTGCGGTAAGATTTCTCTCTATGTTACCAATGACAGATGTGTAGGGATCGTCATTCTGAACGTAGTGAAGAATCTCCTACTCTCAAGGGAAGGAGATCTTTCACCTCCGCAAGCTCCGGTTCAGGATGACGTACACCAACTGTCATTTCCTTTCTGTAAATGCTAAATTTTAAAAACTCGAAATGACAAGATGAGACTCACTTAATTTTGAAACTGAAAATGAGATTTGACGGGACTTTTTTCTTCTCGTCTCTTGCATCTCCCTTCTTTCTTGATTCTTGCCTCTTGTTTCTCGGCTCTCGCATCTCCTCATCAACCCTTTAACTCTTGCCTCTGCACTCACGCTCTTCAATCTTTATCCTTATTTCCCATCCCTGTTTTTGGCGAAATGCATTCTTCTCTTCTGACCATCCTTCGGCCAAAAACATAAAAACATTAATATTTCAAAATCCTAGGGTTAAAACCCTAGGCTATTATATCGATCGCCCCTATGGGGCTTGGCTAGAATCGCTTTTCTTCAAAACAGGTCTTGAAAAAACATGATTTAAGAAGGACGATTTACGAGGCTTATTTTTTTAGAACTCTCCTCTGTATTTCTTGTCTCTCGCTTCTTGGTTGTCACTTTGTCTCTCGCTTCTCTTCTCTCGTCTCTCGCTTCTCG
Source organism: Mongoliibacter ruber (assembly GCF_003003005.1). Classification (GTDB taxonomy): domain Bacteria; phylum Bacteroidota; class Bacteroidia; order Cytophagales; family Cyclobacteriaceae; genus Mongoliibacter; species Mongoliibacter ruber. The sequence goes on along the minus strand of NZ_PVTR01000003.1, from coordinate 215,081 downwards.
TCTCTCGCATCCCCTCTTTTATCCATCCAGACCTTCGGGGTTTTGGAAACCCCAAAGGTCACCATCACCTCATCTTAATTCTTACTTCTGCACTCACGCTCTTTATCTTTTACTTCACATATCTGTTTTTGGCGAAATGCATTCTTCTCTTCTGACCATCCTTCGGCCAAAAACATGAAAACATTAATATTTCAAAATCCTAGGGTTAAAACCCTAGGCTATTATATCGATCGCCCCTATGGGGCTTGGCTAGAATCGCTTTTCTTCAAAAACAAGTCTCGAAAAAATATGATTTAAGAAGGACGATTTACGAGGCTTATTTTTTTAGATCTCTCCTCTGCATTTCTTGTATCTGGCTTCTTCTCCCCCGAAATACTTGGGGACAAGCTTTCATCCTTTCTATTCGGTCTCGCATCCCCTCTTTTCTCCATCCAGACCTTCGGGGTTTTGGAAACCCCAAAGGTCACCATCAACCCTTAATTCTTGCCTCTTGTCTCTAACCTCTCGCTTCTCGTCTCTCTTCTCTCGCTTCTACACTTCTCTTTTCTCCAAGGGTAGCTCAAAGCTAAATATAGACCCTTTGCCCAGAGTACTGCTGACAGATATCTTACTTTTGTGTCCTTCTAGGATATGCTTGACAATAGCTAAGCCTAAACCTGTCCCTCCTTTTTCCCTTGACCGGCTTTTTTCCACTCTATAAAAACGCTCAAAAATTCTTTTAAGATCATCAGGGGGGATACCTTTTCCATTATCCTTGACTTCAACAATAAGTTTTTGCCCTTTGGATATTTTCAGGTGTACTTCCACCTCTCCACCGTCATGATTGTATTTGATGGCATTGGAAATAAGGTTTTGGCAAACCCTGAAAATCTTATCGTTGTCCGCAAAAGTGAAGTGCTCCTTTTCCTTGTCATAATAAAAACGGATCAGCATGTCCCTCTTTGATGCTTTGTGCTCTAACTCTTCAATGACTTCAAGAATGACTTCTGCCAGATCAAATTTTTCAAAGTGAAATTTGATCACACCGCTTTCCATCTGATTTAAGGTCAAGAGATCCTGAACCAGCTTATCAAGTGCGTTTAGGCTTTTTGCTGCCCGCTTAAGAAACTTCAACCTGACAGATTTATCTTCCACGGCCCCATCCAATAGGGTGTGAATATAGCCTTGTGCTGCAAAAATGGGCGTTTTCAACTCATGGGAAATGTCAGCGATAAATTCCCTTCGGAAAGCTGCATTTTTTTGTAAGGTTTCTATTTCTTTATTCTTTGAAAGGGCGTAAGTATTGATCGTTTTGTTGATTTTCTTCAACGGTGAGATGGATAGCCTGGTGGATTTTTCAGCAATAGAGGTGTAGTCCTTTTTCTGTATTTTTTCCAATACACTATATATATTACTGATCTCTTTGAAGATCAAAAACTCCAAAGTGATATTCATGAGGATATAAGCAACAGAAAAGGAAATGCCTCCAGCCACTACAAGCAAGGTGGGCGTGGCATCGTCCAGCAAAAATAAAAAAGCTACGGTGAGGGCCGAAATCGCTAAAGCCAATACAAATGAAATCCCCCTCGATGTGGTCAACATATAATCAATTCAAGTCGAACTTATAACCTACTCCTTTGACAGTAGTGATATAGTCATCGCCGATTTTCTCCCTCACTTTTCGGATATGAACATCGACCGTTCTGGCCAATACAAATACATCCGCTCCCCAAATGTTCTGCAACAAATCATCTCTACTGAAGACCATATTAGGGTTTTTGGCAAGGAAATACAAAAGTTCAAATTCTTTTTTAGGTAATGTGATGATTTTACCGCTCTTGTCTATGGTATAACTTGTCCTGTCTATGGTCAAGTCTTTGATCTTGATCTGTGAAAGTTCCTGCTCTTTTTTGGACTCTCTTCTAAACAAAGCGGCTATTCTGCTCATCAAAGCCCTTGGTTTGATGGGTTTGGTGATGTAATCGTCCGCCCCTACGTCAAAAGCGGCTACCTCAGAATACTCCTCAGATCTTGCTGTCAAAAATATGATAAAAGTATTTTTCAATTCAGGGATTTCTCTGAGTTGCCTGCAAGTTTCGACTCCATCCTGCTGGGGCATCATGATGTCAAGAAGAATCACATCGGGATTAAACTTAGCGGCAATTTTTACTGCCTTGATACCGTCTTGTGCAGATTCGACTTCATAGCCTTCCTTTTTGAGATTGTAAGACAATAAATCTACAATGTCCGGTTCGTCATCGACTACCAGTACTTTTACTTTCGGTTTATCGCTCATTTGAGTTTGGCGGGTTTATGATATGCCCTAAGGCGATGCTAATTTAAAAAAAGCCTTTACATAAAAAGGCATTGCCATGATAAAGCCGAGGAAAAACAACATTAAATTTATTTTAGGCTCTCAATGTTAAATAAAAGTTACCTAATAGTGAATTAATTATTACGTAAGCCTTTAGCTTCCATCAATTCCATGTCCAAAGACCCTACCATCAGCTTGGCTTTGATTTTTACGGGGATCTTGTTTTTATCATCACTGACCCAGATTGTGATGGGTTGCTCTCCTCTGAAAAGTTTGTTTTTGGGAATTACCGGTTTGAAAACAAATGTGGAGAAACTCCCGCCTTTGGTGGATACGTTCTCTTTTCCACTGTATATTAACTTTAGGTTATATATTTCTTTGTCGAAAAAACCAGTTAAGGTTACAGAGTCTCCTTTTTTAAGCTTTTTCAAATCCATAGTCCTCAAAAGGTAAAATCCACTCACTATATCCTGCACGTTGGGAGGGACTTTATAATCTTTGGTATCTACCAGTTTTTTGTTTTCCCTATCATAAAGCCGTACATGGGCGTTTTTTTTGTCATGTTCAAAAATCACGCGCTCATGTTTTCGGTATTTGCCCTCCTCTATATGTCTGTAGGACTGATAGGGGATGATTTTGGCAGTGTCCAAATATGTGCCCCAGTTGTCATTTACCCTGAATAGTTTGAAAACACCTAGGGTTTCGCCGTACACATCTATATTATAAGTAGGTCTGTTATCTACAGAAGAAACCAAAGGGTTGATGACCATTTTGGCTTCAGCAGCATCTAAAAATCCATAACTCACTTTGAAAATCAATTCTTCTCCCGATTTAAAAGCGGTATTTTTTTGGGCGATCCCAGCGTTTACTTGAATGATGTAAAAAAATGCGACAACTACTGACTTTATAAGTGTATTTTTCATTAATTTAAGGTTTCAACTGAAAGCTTTTCAAATCTTATTCCAATATTAGCAAATATTTAAGAAGCCTGATTTTTGGTACCAAAAAGTAAGAACGTATCCTTTTTGGAAGTGTTGGGTCTCCAATTATCTATTATTAATTTCACAAATTCAAATCAACGAATTGTTAATACAAAAATATGAGCGCAAATACTGAAAAACTCAAAGCTCTCCAGCTCACGATTGACAAACTGGAGAAGACCTATGGCAAAGGTACTGTCATGAAACTCAGTGATAACAAGGTACAGGATATACCTGCCATTTCTACAGGGTCTTTGGGATTGGATATGGCCTTGGGTATAGGTGGCATTCCAAGGGGAAGGGTTATCGAAATCTATGGTCCTGAGTCTTCCGGTAAGACTACATTGACCATGCACTGTATTGCCGAAGCACAAAAGGCTGGTGGATTGGCTGCATTCATAGATGCGGAACATGCTTTTGATAAAAATTACGCAGAAAAATTGGGTATTGACATTGAGAACTTGCTGATTTCACAGCCTGACAATGGAGAGCAAGCCCTTGAAATAGCCGAGCACTTGATCCGTTCGGGTGCCATTGATATTATTGTCATTGACTCAGTGGCAGCCTTGGTTCCTAAAGGGGAACTAGAGGGTGACATGGGAGATAGCAAAATGGGGCTTCAGGCAAGGTTGATGTCACAAGCCTTGCGTAAACTCACGGGAGCCATTAACAAGACTGGATGTTCTTGTATTTTTATCAATCAGCTTAGAGAAAAAATAGGGGTCATGTTTGGTAATCCTGAAACCACTACTGGTGGTAATGCATTGAAATTCTATGCTTCTGTCAGATTGGATATCAGAAGAATAGGGCAAATCAAAGAAGGTGCTGACAATGTTCTTGGTAACAGGACAAAGGTGAAGGTGGTGAAAAATAAAGTTGCGCCTCCATTTAAGGTAGTGGAATTTGATATCATGTATGGTCAGGGAATCTCTAAAGTGGGGGAGATAATCGATCTTGGTGTGGAGTTTGAAATTGTCAAAAAAGCAGGTTCTTGGTTTAGTTATGAAGGTAATAAGTTGGGACAGGGTAGAGACTCTGTCAAATCACTGTTGCTGGACAATCCTGAATTGATGGATGAGATAGAGAGAAAAATCAAAGAAAAGGCTGGAATCATAAAAGTTTCCGATGAGCTAGAAGGTAAAAAAGGATAAACTCAAAAGAGAGTTGCTTCAAAAAAAAAATCCCGACTGCTGTCAAAGCGGTCGGGATTTTATGTTTTTAGTATTTTAAGTCGCCCGAATTGCCTCCACAGGATCGAGTCTTGCAGCCAAGGTGGCAGGGACGATACCTGATACAATTCCAATAATTGAAGAAATAACGAGTCCCAGAAGGATATTTTTGAAGGAAAGCACGAGTTCCAAAGAGCCCACAGGTATAAAAGTAATTCCGTAAACAATCAGGATTCCTGTCACTCCGCCAATCAGGCTAAGGAATACCGCCTCAAACAAAAACTGAAAAAGTATAAAGTAATTTTTTGCACCCAATGATTTTTGAATACCTATGATGCTGGTTCTTTCTTTTACAGACACAAACATAATATTGGCAATACCAAAACCTCCGACCAAAATTGAAAAACCACCAATTACCCATCCTGCCGCACTGATAACATCAAAAATAGATCCGATGGTATTCATGATGAACTCAGATTTGTTCAAAGAGAAATTATCTTCCTGTGTAGGTTTCAGTCCCCTTTTGGCCCTTAGAAGTCCGATCAACTCGTTTTCCAATTCGATCAAACCCACGTCTTCATCCCTGCCTTTAAGTGCTATACTTGGCTCAATGCCGTTTTTACCTACATAATAGAGTTTGGTGAAACTGCCATAGGGAACCATAATGGCTTCATCCTTGGAGGAAATATCAAAAAGCCCTTCGCCTTCTTCTTCAAAAACCCCAATCACAACAAATTTTGATCCTTTTATCTTAATTTCTTTTCCCACGGGATTGTTATTGGAGAATAAGGTACTTGCAATCTTTGTCCCGATAATTGCAACATTTCTTGCAGAATTGATTTCAAGATCTGTGAAAAACCTCCCTGATTCCAATGGCACATCATAGACATCTTTATAAGTAAATGTTACACCCGTCAAATCCGTACCTTTGTATGAGTTGCTGCCTGCCTGCACTGTGGTATTAGCTGAGGCTGAAAAAGCCACTGATTCGGCACTTTTAAGTTTGTCTCTTAGAAAAGTGTATTCATCAAATGTATTGTAGGGTCTTCTGAAATACTTCCACCAGGGGTAATCAGGCCCTCCTACAAATTGAAACCTGTTTACAGTAACGACATTGCTGCCTAAGAAACTGAAACTGGACTTGATGTTTTTTTCCAAAGAATCCACTAAGGTAAAAACGGCGATGATTGCAAAGATACCAACAGTGACGCCTAGCAACGACAGGATGGTTCTGGTCAGGTTAGATTTGAGGGCTTGCATTGCGAATACAAGACTCTCCCATAAGAGTTTGATGAATACCACGGTATGCTAATGTGTTAAAAACTAATTGCCAAGATAAGTAGATTTAGGGATTTTTATTGTTAACTTTGCAGTTTTTAAGATTATTCTTAATTACACATTGTAGAAAATTCTATTCATACTATATGAAGTTATCAGACTTTAAATTCGACGTCCCTAAAAAGCTTATTTCCCTTTATCCTACTGAGAATCGCGACGAGTCAAGGTTGATGGTGTTGAACCGTAAAACAGGAGAAATTGAGCATAAGGTATTCAAAGACATTATCGATTATTTCGGTGACGGCGACGTATTTGTCATGAATGACACCAAAGTCTTCCCAGCAAGGCTCTATGGAAATAAAGAAAAAACCGGTGCTAAAATCGAAGTGTTTTTGTTGAGGGAACTCAATCAGGACTTAAGGCTTTGGGATGTATTGGTGGATCCGGCTAGAAAAATCAGGGTTGGCAATAAGCTGTACTTTGGAGATAGTGATCTTGTAGCAGAAGTTATTGATAATACTACTTCAAGAGGAAGGACCATCAGGTTCTTATTTGACGGTACTGATGAGGAGTTTTACAAAACCATCGATACTTTAGGTGAGACACCTATTTTGAAAGAGTGGATAGACAGAAAAGTAGAGGCTGAGGACAGAGAAAGATATCAGACTATTTTTGCCAGAAATGTAGGCGCAGTAGCGGCCCCTACCGCTGGTTTGCACTTCACTCCTCATTTATTGAAAAGATTGGAATTGAAAGGTGTGGAAGTTTGCCCTATCACCTTGCATGTAGGCTTGGGTACTTTCAGGCAAGTAGATGTAGAAGACCTGACCAAGCACAAGATGGATTCGGAGAATTATGACATTCCTGAAAAAACTGTCGAAAAGGTAAACCAAGCACTTGACAATAAGAAAAGGGTAGTGTCAGTAGGGACTACTTCGCTCAAAACTGTTGAGTCTTCTGTAACTGCGAACAACAAGCTGAAAGCCAGCAGTGGTTGGACTGATAAGTTTATCATTCCTCCCTACGAATTTAAAATAGCCAATACCTTGATCACCAACTTCCATTTGCCAGAGTCAACTTTATTGATGACAGCATCTGCATTTGGAGGTTATGACTTGGTCATGAGGGCCTATCAGGAAGCAATCAAAGAAAAATACAGGTTCTTCTCCTATGGAGATGCCATGTTGATACTTTAAAATGAAAGAGGCCTAGATGGCCTCTTTTTTTATTCTTGATATTTTTTTCATCTTGAGGTAATCTTTCAAATAAAAATGTCAGCTATTTTTGGCATTTCTCAATCATTCATGAAAAAATACGCAATCATTGTAGCTGGAGGTAGCGGTACAAGAATGGGTAGTCCAATTCCTAAGCAATACCTAGAAATCGGAAATAAACCGATTTTAATGCACAGCCTTGAAAAATTTTTCAAAACGGACAGTTCCATTCGGCTGATTTTAGTTATTCCTGAGGTGGATTTTGACTTTTGGAGAGCCTTATGTGAAAAATTTGATTTTACTGTGCCACACCAATTGGTCAAAGGGGGGAAGAGTAGGTTTCAATCTGTAAGAAATGGCCTTGCACAGATTGAGAAAACAGATGGTTTGGTGGCTATACATGATGGCGTAAGGCCGTTTGTAAAACCTGAAGTCATTATGGAAAGCTTCAAAACCGCCGAAGCTGAAGGTTCAGCGATAGCTGTAGTTGCACTCAAAGACTCTATCCGTAAATTGACGGACGATGGGAAATCATTTTTTCAGGAAAGGCAATACTTCAGATTGGTTCAGACTCCGCAGACTTTTCAGGTTCAGAAAATCAAAAAAGCCTTTGAAGTGACCGAATTGCATCATTTCACAGATGATGCCACAGTATATGAGCATCAGGGCTGGCAAGTCAGCTTGATTGCAGGCAATGTTGAAAACATCAAAATCACTACTCCAGAAGATATGGAGTACGGAAATTACCTCCTCGGTAAAAATCCTATGTAGTTTTTCACCGAGTCATTACTGCCATTCACCGAGTTTTTTGTGACAACCGCCTTTTTGCTATACGATCAAGGAAGGAGATGTCCTACTTTTGGAAGTATAATCACAAAACAACAAAACGATGGCAAAGTCAAACTTCCCAGCAAAAAACAGTGACATCACGGTAGGTGTCATTTTGGTCGCAATCGGCGGTATTATACTTCTTAGGACATTAGGCATATGGTTTCCAAGTTGGGTGACCACTTGGCCTATGATATTGATAGCAATAGGACTCATAATAAGCTTCAAAAGTAATTTCAAAAGCGGTTTTGGCTTGTTCATGATCGTATTTGGAGGGGTTGCTATGGTGGTCAAAAATTTCAATTTACCATTCAACTTGTTTCCTTACCTGATTCCTGTTGGCTTGATTCTTCTAGGGATTTTCCTGATCATCAAGCGTCGGAGTGACCAAGAAGCTTTCACTCGGAGTTTTTCGGAGTCTTTGAAAAAATTTGATGAAGGAATGGGTTTTCAAGAGAAATCATCCTATACAGAAGGGGGTGAGCAGCATTTTGGATACAAGTCCACTGACAGTGCAGAATACATTGATGCCCAGGCTATCTTTACGGGTATAGAGAGAAGGGTGCTAAGTAAAAACCTCAAGGGAGGGAAAGTCTCTGCGATATTTGGAGGGACTGATATAGACCTTACTCAGGCGGATATCGCTGAAGGGGCTGCTATAAACGTCGAAGTGGCCTTTGGTGGCGTAAAACTAATAGTACCACCACATTGGGACCTTCAGATCAATGTCACCAATATCTTTGCAGGAGTAGAGGACAAAAGAATGTATCAACCTGTATCGCAGACAGAAACCAAAGTGCTTAAAATCTACGGTTCTGTTATATTTGGAGGCATAGAAATCAAGTCCTTTTAAAATATGGGCAAGAGACTTTTTATTTACTCCAATACCAACATCATCATTATCATGGCGGCAATAACCTTGTGGATTGCCGCCACTTCCCTTTTGATCAACAATTATGGGCAATCTTTATACCTGGCCATTGTTGATACGGCTGTTTACACTTTTTTCATTTTCATGGGATTATTTATTTTGGACAATATTTTCCGCTATTTCTCACCCAAAAATTCCAAAAGTTGGTTGATTTTAGGCCTACCGGTTTTTCTTGCGATAGGATTTACTTATTTGGCAGATTGGACTGGGAAGTTTGTACTTGCAGGTAAATTGGATTACCTCTATTTTTCAGCACCCCTTTTTCCTTTGAAGTTATTTATCGTAGTGATTGTACTTGTGGGATGGACTTTAATCCTTGTCTTCCATGGTAGAATAGAAGATCAATTGGAAAGTAAAGAAAGGTTGGACAGAATTGAACAAATGGCAAAAGAGGCTGAATTGTATCAACTCAGGCAACAGTTGCAGCCACATTTTCTGTTCAATAGTCTCAACTCGGTAAGTGCACTGATTAAAAAAAATCCAGAACAAGCAAGGGAAATGATTTTTCAATTGGCTGATTTTCTAAGAGGGACAATCCATAAAAACGAGAAAAAGTGGATTACAGTAGCTGAAGAGAAGGAGTTCTTGGAGCTTTTTCTATCGATAGAAAAAGTCCGCTTTGGCCATAGATTAGAAACAACTTTCGATGTAGATGAGGCATCAATGGACTTGAAAATCCCTCAACTATTGCTCCAGCCTATTCTGGAAAACGCCATCAAACATGGACTTTACGGGCTTACAGGTGATGTTTTAATTACAGTAAAATTCACAAAAACAGAGGGTAGTTTATTGATTTCCATCTCCAATCCCTTCAATCCAAATGCAGGAAAAGTGCAGGGGAGCGGATTTGGACTTGAAGCTGTTGCTAGAAGGCTTTTTCTAATTTTTGGAAGAAATGACCTATTGAATATTCAACAAAAGGAGGATAACTTCACAGTGGATTTAAAGATCCCCCAAATCGATAAGAAATGATCCGTACCATTATCATTGATGACGAACCATTAGCTACTGATATTATCAGGGAGTATTTGGCAGATTTTTCTGAATTTGAAATTGTAGCTGTATGCTACAATGGATTTGAGGGTTTGAAAGCAATTCAGGCATTTCAGCCTGATTTGATTTTTTTGGATATACAGATGCCTAAAATCAATGGGTTGGAATTATTGGAGCTTTTGGAAGATCCACCGGCAGTGATTTTTACCACAGCCTTTGATGAGTATGCCATGAAGGCATTTGATGCACATGCCATAGATTACTTATTAAAGCCGATTTCCAAACCTAGATTTGCGAAAGCATTGGAGAAGTATGCTCAGATCAATCAGGTTTCCGCGACAGAATCAAAAAGGATAGAGGAAGAAAACCTGAATCAAGAATCAAAAAACAGGATAGTATTGAAGGTGAAAAATGAGATCAAAATCATTCCTATTTCAGAAGTGATTTTTTTGGAAGCCAATGACGACTATGTGAACATTCATACCAAGGAAGGCAAATTCCTGAAAAATAAAACCCTCACTTTTTATGAGAAAAACCTAGACGCCTCCCAATTTGTAAGGACACATAGGTCTTATATTGTGAAGATAAATGAAATCAATAAGATAGAACCTTATGAAAAAGATGCTTATCAGTTGATTTTGAAAAACGGCTCAAAGATTCCGGTCAGTCGTACAGGTTATCCTAAATTAAAATCTGCCTTAGGGATATAAAGAAAAAAGCCCGAAGTCGGGCTTTTTAGTATTCGTCTTCATTAAAGAAGAAATCATCTTTTGTAGGATAATCTGGCCAAATCTCTTCGATATTTTCATATGGTTCGCCATCGTCTTCTAGCTCTTGAAGGTTTTCGACAACCTCCAAAGGAGCACCTGAACGTATCGCGTAATCGATGAGTTCATCCTTGGTTGCTGGCCATGGCGCATCTTCCAGGTAAGACGCAAGTTCTAATGTCCAATACATATTTTCAGTTTTTAAAATGTTACCGCGCTAACGGCTTGCAAAAATAGAAATTGTTTTAAATTTTCTATGTTAACTGCCTATTTATTTGAAAGTTCCTTTAAGATGTAATTTTTTACATCCACTTTTCTTTTGAAAGCACTGAGTTTTCTACGAAGCATAATTTCAAAATCCTCCTCGTTTGTTCTGAAGTTTTCAGCGTTCTCTTTGATGGTAGCCAGTTCACTCTCATCTCTATAGATTAGATCTTTTAAGATTGAAGCTTTGATCCTTCTCTGCTCCACTTCTTCCTTCTCTCTGAAATCCGCATATTTAGAGTTTGCCAATTTATTAAGGAAGAGTTTTTCAAAAACCACCTCTGAGAAGAACATGAAAGATCTCATAATTAGCCCGGCATCTTTTGGCTTTCTTTGAGTCAATCTTTTCCATTCGGCTTGAAGTTTCTTTGCAGACGAGATGACTTCAGGATTTGTTTCAGCTTTTGCAAGCTTTTTCATTTCCTCTGTCATTTCTTCCATTTTTTTGATCTGTTCCCAAGGCTTAAGCTGAGGACCGGACTGCATAGTTCTTCTAAACCTGCTGAAAATCCTGTTGTTAAGTTTGGAAAATTCATCCCAAAGTGGCTGTCTTTTTTCTGCAGGCACTTTTCCTGAAGTCTTCCATTCCTTTTGGATACGCTTTGAAACCTCAAAAGCTGCCTTGGCATCAGGGTTGTCAAATGCTTCTCTAGCTTGTCTTACAAGGTCCTCGTACACTTTTATGTTTTCCTCAGCCTGTAGGGCAAGACCCTCAAAATAATGCTTGCGGTTTTCGAAAAACACTTCCAAAGCTGCATTGAAGGTGTTTTCTATTTCTTCGTCAAACTCCTTTTCTACAGGTCCGGTTTTGATCCAGCGCATTTTGAGGTTTTTCATTTCCTCGGCTGTATTTTTCCAATCTGTGTCGTTTTTGAGTGCTTCAGCTTCTAGGATAAGTCCTCTTTTGATTTCCAGATTTCTTTCCCTGTTCTTTTTGATGATTTCCTCCAGATAGACTTGCAATTTGTCCAAATCCTCGATCAAGGGGACAAAATCTCCCAAGGCATCAAACTCTAAGAGAGAGTCTCTTAGGTGAATAAGCTTCATCAAAAAGGAACCTTTGTTCTGATTTTCTTCTATGTCCTTTTTGAGGGCTTCGATCTTTTCTTTGAGTGTTTCAAACCTATCTTCAAAATACTTGATAGTACTTGCTTCGTCTTCTTTTACTTCTCCAATCACCCTGTCCGGCTGATTCAAAAATCCATTGAGATAAACCTTGTTATCTTTAATGTACCCGTATGGATGCTCCATTTTGATTTAATAGGTTGGTTGTGTGGTAGTCTTCGTTAATTTCTGCAAATTAATTAATTCAAAAGCATTTATCCTAAAAAAGCCCTTTTTTTGCCATCTTTGTCTTCTTAGTGACATTCAACATTAAAATTTCTACAATGAGTTCAGAAAAAATTATCTTTTCAATGGCAGGGGTATCCAAAATATACCCCCCTCAGAAAAAAGTACTTAAAGACATATACCTTTCTTTTTTTTATGGTGCCAAAATCGGCGTCCTAGGTCTCAACGGCTCAGGTAAATCCTCACTCCTCAAAATCATCGCAGGAATAGACAAGGAATTTTTAGGTGAAGTAGTATGGTCACCGGGTTATTCTGTAGGCATGCTGGAACAAGAGCCGCAGCTTGATCCAAGCAAAACAGTAAAGGAGGTTGTGGAAGAAGCTGTTTCTGAAACAGTCGGTCTTCTGAAGCAATTTGAAGAAATCAACGAGAAGTTTATGGATCCAGCGCTTATGGAAGATCCTGACGCTATGGACAAGCTCATACAACAGCAGGGTGAGGTTCAGGAAAAACTGGACGCTGCAAACGCTTGGGAGCTGGAGACCATGTTGGAAAAAGCAATGGATGCTTTGCGCCTTCCTCCAGCTGAGGCAAATGTAGCCAACCTTTCGGGTGGGGAAAAAAGAAGGGTAGCACTGTGCCGTCTACTTTTGCAAGAACCTGATGTTTTGCTATTGGATGAACCTACCAACCACTTAGATGCAGAATCGGTGCTTTGGCTGGAGCAACATCTACAACAGTACAAGGGCACAGTGATCGCAGTGACTCACGACCGTTACTTTTTGGATAATGTAGCGGGTTGGATTTTGGAACTGGATAGGGGAGAAGGTATTCCTTGGAAGGGAAACTATTCCTCTTGGCTAGAGCAAAAGCAAAACAGGTTGAAGCAGGAGGAAAAGACAGAATCCAAAAGACAGAAAACCTTAGAGCGTGAGTTGGAGTGGATTCGAATGACTCCAAAAGCCCGTCAATCTAAAGGGAAAGCAAGGTTGAGCGCTTATGACAAATTGGTCAGTGACGAAGGAAAAGAAAAAGAAGCTAAACTAGAGCTATACATTCCGCCAGGGCCAAGACTCGGTGCCAAAGTCATCGAGGTAAATGGCGTTTCCAAAGCTTATGGGGATAAGTTATTGTTTGAAGACCTATCCTTCAACCTACCTCAAGGTGGGATCGTGGGGATCATTGGACCAAATGGAGCTGGAAAATCAACACTCTTTAAGCTCATTACCGGTCAGGAAAAGGCTGATGCTGGGAATTTTGAAGTTGGTGAAACAGTCAAATTGGCCTATGTAGATCAAGAGCATGACAGCCTTGATCCTAACAAAACGGTGTATCAGGCAATTTCTGAAGGCAATGAATTTATAAAATTGGGCAATAAAGAAATGAATGCCCGTGCTTATGTAAGCAAGTTCAATTTTGGAGGATCTGATCAAGAGAAAAAACTTGGGGTGCTTTCCGGTGGTGAGCGTAATAGGGTTCACCTGGCCATGACATTAAAGGAAGGTGGCAACTTACTGTTGTTGGATGAACCAACCAATGATCTTGACGTCAATACCCTTAGGTCGCTTGAAGAGGCCTTGGAGAATTTCGGTGGCTGTGCAGTAGTCATCTCCCACGACCGTTGGTTCTTGGATAGGATATGTACGCACATCTTGGCATTTGAAGGAGATTCTCAAGTGTATTGGTTTGAAGGTAACTTCTCTGACTATGAGGAAAACAAGAAAAAACGATTGGGTGATGTCACACCTCAAAGGATAAAATACAAGAAGTTGAAATAATCTTTTGAATTTATAGTCACTTTTAAAGCCGCTGAAGATTCAGTGGCTTTTTTTATTGTAGTAATTTTTAGAAGTAAAGCTTTTGAAAATTAAATACCATAGACAGAATTGTAGGTGCCATCACCCTGAAGAAATGGTCTCTTGGCCTAAATTGTAGAAGATCCCCTGCAATGCTGCGGGACAGACTTTCACTTCCTTAAGCTTTGATTCAGGAGGACGTTCACTAATCATCATTTCATTTGTGCAAATGACAAATTTTAAAATCTCTAAATGACAATCCCAATGCGCTATCCCTTATTCATATAAAAACTACTAGCAGAAATAAAAAAAATAAACTAAGTTGTTTTCGTTTGGAGAAAATAAATTACCCCTGTATGCACCGTATCAGCCTTTTTTTACTGAGTACTTCCCTAACTATCCTGTTTGGTTGTAGCCCAAAAGATCCCCATCCCACCCAAGACTACTCCCAGTGGAGGACCTTTGGAGGAACTTACGATGCAGCAAGGTATTCGGGGCTTAGCCATATTTCCAAAGATAATGTCAAGGACTTGGAAGTAGCATGGGTGTACAACAAAGGAGACGCAACTGAAAGAAGTCAAATACAAACCCAGCCGATAGTCATTGGGGATATGTTGTATGGCGTTAGCCCGCAGATGAATGTCTTTGCCTTGAGAGCAGATACGGGCAAGCCAGTTTGGAGATTCAATCCGTTTCAGATGTTGGGAGGAGAAAATAGCTGGGCAGGCCTCAATCGAGGTTTGGCATATTGGGAAGACGGAAATGACAAGCGCATTTTTTCATCTGCCAGCAACTACCTTTTTGCGCTAGATGCAGATACAGGACAGCCGATTGTTGATTTTGGAGAAAACGGCATGGTGGACCTCAAAAAAGATCTTGATACCGAGTGGGAGGATTTTCTATTGGTGAGTAATAGCCCGGGGGTCATTTATAAAGATAAAATCATCATAGGTATGCGGCTTTCAGAAGGATTGGATGCAGCACCTGGTCACATCAGGGCTTATAATGTAAAAACAGGCAAAAGGGAATGGATATTCCATACCATACCCCATCCTGGAGAATTTGGATATGAAACCTGGGATCCTGAGTATTTGGAAAAAATCGGTGGTGCCAACAATTGGGCAGGAATGAGTCTGGATGTGGAGCGGGGAATTGTGTTTGTACCTACAGGCTCGGCCACCTATGATTTTTGGGGAGGGTATAGACATGGAGAAAATCTTTTTGCCAACACACTCCTTGCACTCGATGCCGAAACCGGTGAGCGCATCTGGCATTTTCAGGGAGTACATCATGACATCTGGGACAGAGATTTCCCCGCCAATCCTAACTTGATACGAATCAAAAAAGATGGCAAATGGATAGATGCAGTGGCTCAGACCTCCAAGCAAGGTTATGTGTTTGTCCTGGACCGCGAGACAGGAGAGCCGATTTGGCCCATTGAAGAAAAAGCAGTTCCCCAATCCACACTGGAAGGAGAGAAAAGTTGGCCTACACAACCTCATCCAACTTTGCCGGAACCTTTTATGCGCATGGCCTACACAGATGAGTTGATTCTCAATCTTACAGAAGAATGGGAAAAAGACATACGCTCCAAACTCGAGAATGTAAAGTATGGGCATATGTGGGAACCCCCAAGTGATCAGCACGGTATAGTGCTTTTCCCTGGCATGGATGGAGGTGCTGAATGGGGTGGATCCTCTTTTGATCCACTTACCCAAACCCTCTATGTCAATGCCAATGAAATGCCTTGGATAATCAATATGAAAGCCAACCCTGAATTTGATAACCTTGGACAAAAGGTCTATGTCAACTATTGCGCAAATTGCCATGGAATTGACCGAAAAGGTAATCTGCCAGCCTTTCCAAGTTTGATGAATCTGGAAAAGAACTATAATAATGAAAGCTTGGATGCCTTGATCAAAAATGGGAAAGGAGCCATGCCAGCGTTTTCTCATATAGCCAAAGAGGAAAGGGATATGCTGGTTGCATACCTATTGGATAAAAAAGTTGTAGGGCAGGACAAAAAAGAGCTTGAAGTGGTAAAGGAGCAACTCTACCCGAGGTATTACATGGAAGGGTATTCAAGATTGTTGACCGATGATGGTTATCCTGGAATCAATCCTCCCTGGGGTACATTGACAGCTATAGACATGAATAGCGGGAAGGTAAAATGGCAGTCTGTGTTGGGAGAATTTGAAGAATTATCTGCCAGAGGTATTTCACCGACAGGGACAGAAAACTATGGTGGTCCTGTGACCACAGCCGGCGGGCTTGTTTTTATAGCAGCCACGAAAGATGAAAAAATCAGGGCTTTTGACAAGGACACAGGGAAAGTCCTTTGGGAGGCAAAACTGCCTGCGGCAGGGCATGCCACACCTGCGGTCTATGAAATCAAAGGGAAGCAGTATGTGGTAATTGCTTGTGGAGGGGGAAAAGGCACTAAATCAGGTGATGCTTACGTAGCCTTTGCATTGCCATAGGGGTGAAAAATAGTATTTATGTCCGCATTGTCTCCAATAATCATTAGAAATTTGAGTTTTTAGCATTTGGATATTCACTGATACTTGATATTGAGGGGTATTCGTTTTTAACTACAAATTACACTTTGTAACTTCTCGTCTTTATGAACTTTATTTCCCTTATATTTGTCGTCCATAAAGTAAACTATGGGGCTGACCGGTTTTGACAGTAGGAGTAAAGATCGGGCTCGCATGTCAGGTGGAGTATGTACGTCTGTGAATAATTCATACAAACTATAATTGGCGAATCTAATTACGCCATGGCTGCCTAATCTTACCCTTAGGGGAATAGATAATGCTTAAAGGGTTGAGTTTCGATAGATGCTCCCCGGCCACATCTCACCATCCGTTGCGCTGTCCGGGTGGAATTGAGGTGTCGACTTGACAGGGCTGCTCCCTGTGATGCTACTAAGCAGGGCTAAGATCAGTAGATAAGCTGTTGTCAGGTGTGTCACCCAGCAAACAACAGTCGAAAATCCAACAGGTGACTAAACATGTAGACGGTACGGTGTTTCCCTATCTGGACGCGAGTTCGAATCTCGCCAGCTCCACAACCTTCCCTCAGAAAGCCTTTTCTGAGGGATTTTTGTTTTTGATGGGGCTTGAATGAAGGGGTTCTTGCGAGGTGGTTTATTTTCCCGCGGAAGTCGCAGATTACGCAGATGGTACAAATAAAGTGCAGTACTGATTACCATTGCGAAGCAATTTCTTTGCTGTCTTTCGAGATTGATCTTTTTTATTTGCTTCCTTGCGAAAAAATCATAAAGCTTCTTTACCTTATTCCTCTGCGAGTCTTAGCACCTCTGCGATCTCTGCGTGAACCATTATCAGCATGAACCAAACTCTGCGTGAACCCTTATCAGCGTGAACCCAAACACTCCAAAGTATTCACCGAAATCTCCTTGGCACGCAACTCTCATGGCAATGTGCTGTTTGGTAATAAGCACCATCCGCTTCTTCCTCAAGCCTCGTCAGGTCATTGGCCGTACTGAACCAAAAACATTTGCGGGCATAGCATTCCAGCGCTTCAAATTCCTCTACCAGTTTCTTGATGATGGCGTTGTCTGTATGATGTTCCCAGACCAAAGCCGTAATCCTCTCGTCAATTTCCAAAGGTGGTCTAAAACTGTTCCACTCCTTTGCCATGATTTTCATGGCTTCCAGTTTTTCTTCCTCACTGAATTCTTCCATTTCCATAATTCCCAAAAAGTAAAATGTTGGATCAAGAATTCAACTTAAAGAAAAATTTTTGGGATTGAAAGTTTAAATATAAGATCACCTGGAAATCCCCCTCCTGGGTGAAGTATGGCGTAGGTGCTAGGCGTAGTTTGTAACTACTCCTTACTATCACAATGAATTTGCAATTCTCCCTGCGTGAAATAGTTTTTCTTCTGACATCCTCCCTAATCCCGATAATTATCAGGACGGTACAAGTTCTGCTTCTTTGTAAACTCTGCGAGAACCAATCTCTCGTTAATCCTCCGCTGTCGTGGGGAAGAGGTTCTATCTTCGAGCCTGGAGATCCTTTAGTCGTACCTCCTTCAGGATGACGGTTAACCAACTTTTAAACGATTTCTGAACTTCTCAAAATGTTGCATACTCGAAATGACAAGGTGAAGTAATTGACTCTCTTTTTGTCTGCGCTTCTCTGCGCTTTCCGCGGGATAAAATTTTATTGTCTTTGCCTCCTTGCTTCTCCCGATTCTCGGGACAAGTTTTGCTCCTTCTTTTTCTTTGCGTGAACTGTTTTCAATATAAACCTTCTTCGGGAACCGATTAGATTTCTCTCCCGACTGTTGTACGGGATCGAAATGACAAAGCGGAGTTGTTGACACTCTTGATGTCTGCGCCTCTCAGCGCTTTCCGAGGGATATATTTTTTTCTTTGCTTCCTTGCGTCATTGCGAGAAATAATTGTCCTCTGCGATCCTCTGCTTCTTCGCTAACTCTGCGTGAACCAATTCTGCGTGAACCATTATCATCGCGAACACCATTTGCATTTTAACCACACCTATATTATCTTGGCAAGTGTAAGGTTTAATATCCAAAAGATTTGACAGCTTCTGGCTGTTTGATCTTTCTTCGGGGCTTCTTTGAAGCCTTTTTTGGTTTATACAGGATGGATCTTAAAAAACTCTTTAATTTAGCGTCTTAATTCCTCGCCCATGTCATTGGAAGTAAGCAATCTCACAAAAATATATGGTCCCCAAAAGGCTTTGGACAATGTTTCTTTCATTGCTGAGAAAGGTCAAGTACTGGGATTTCTAGGCCCAAATGGGGCAGGAAAGTCCACTACCATGAAGATTGCAACCGGGTTTTTGATCCCTGATTTTGGTGATGTCAGGGTAAATGGCATTTCAGTGCTCAAACACCCCAAACAAGTCAGCAGACTCATTGGGTACCTTCCCGAACACAATCCTCTTTATCTCGATATGTACATAAAGGAGTTCCTCTTTTTTATCGGAGGTCTCTATGGCATGTCTGGCCAATCCTTGAAAAACAGGGCTGCTGAATTGATTGACCTCTGTGGCTTGGAATTGGAAGCACATAAACGCATCGGCCAACTCTCAAAAGGCTACCGGCAAAGGGTGGGATTGGCAAAAGCTCTGATTCATGATCCTGAAGTCATCGTGCTCGATGAACCTACCACGGGTTTGGACCCCAATCAACTGGTGGAAATCAGGAAGCTGATCAAAAATATAAGTGAAAACAAGACCATGATCCTCAGCACCCACATCATGCAGGAGGTAGAAGCCATCTGTGAAAAAGTGGTCATCATCAATAGAGGTAAAATTGTCGCTTCTGATCTCCTCAAAAACCTTAAATCTGAAGGGGGAAACACCTTGCTTATTTTAGAAATTGAAGAAGAAATCAACCTAGAGTGGTTTCAAAATCTCGGCAAAGTCAGGTACTTGGGTCCACCCAAAACGGCTGTGTCGATAGCTGTGCAGGATGCGGCTTTGGCCAGGAAGGAAATCTTGGCAACCATTCAGGAAAAAAACCTCAGCTTGGTAAGTATCCAACAGCAGGAGAGAACACTGGAATCTATTTTTCAACAAATCACCCAAGTCTAAATACATGACAGCACTGTATTGGAAAGAAATCAATGCCTTTTTCAGTAACCTTACCGGTTACTTGATCTTGGTTGTATTCCTGGTTTCAATAGGTTTGATTGTTTGGGTATTCCCGGACACCTCTGTATTGGAGTATGGGTTTTCTGACCTTGAACCTCTCTTTATCTATACACCTTATGTCTTCACCTTTTTGATTCCCGCCATCACCATGAAGATGATTGCCGAAGAGAGAAAAACAGGTACTTGGGAGTTGTTGATGACTTCCCCCGTTAGTGGTACAAAGATCATCTTAGCCAAATATTTTGCTTCCCTTACATTGATCTTGATGGCAATGTTACCCACATTGATTTACTATTTCAGCGTGGTTCAGCTTGGAGATCCGGTAGGGAATATTGACCATGCAGGATTTTTCGGTTCCTGGATTGGGCTTTTCCTGATAGGGGCGGTATTTGCTTCAATCGGGATACTTTCTTCAGCCCTGACCTCACAGCAGATTATAGCCTTTGTCTTGGGGGTGTTCCTCTCTTTTCTCTTGTATTATGGACTGACTGCTTTCGTCCAAATGAATATGACGGGACCTTTTGCCTTACTTTTGGAAGAGCTTAGCCTCAGTTTCCATTATCAGAGCATGAGTCGTGGTGTCATCGGTGCGCAAAACCTCTTTTATTTCTTGGGTACCATCATCATAAATATTGCTATCACAGGATTATTGATCAGAAGAAAATGAAGAACAAAAGCGACATCAATCTTTTGAAACAAATAGGCATCCCTGTATTCTTACTGTTGATCCTTTGGCTGGTGGGTAAGTTTTTTCCTTTCAGGATTGACTTGACGGAGGAAAAAAGGTACAGCCTACACCCTGCTACCATTGAAGTGCTTCAGCAAATCGATGAGCCATTGGAAGTAGAAATATTGCTTACGGGAAATTTGCCGGGGGGAATGAGAAGACTGCAAAGGTCGGTAGAAGAGACAATCAGGACTTTCAATGCATACAGCAATAAGAAAATCGCTTTTTTTTACCTAGATCCAATGACATTACCCGCAGATCTCAGGGAAGATTATATCGTAGGTTTGTCAGATTATGGCATCAATCCTACAAACCTTTTTATTACTGAAGATGGAGGTCAAAAGTCAAAGTTGATCTTTCCGGGTATTGTGGTGCGAAATGAGGAATTTGAAACAGGTGCCTTGATACTCAGAGGTGAAAAAGGTATGGGGCCGGATCAGATTCTCAACCAATCTATAGAAAATCTTGAGTTTGAACTTGCCAATGCCATCAAGAAATTGATACGGAAGCAGCAATATTCGGTGGGAATGTTGATGGGCAATGGGGAGATGGAAGAAGATGACGGGTATGGGATCATAGAAGCTTTGGTAGAAGATTTTGAGGTGTATAAGATTCCAATGGAACAAGCGCAAAATGTGGAAGATTTAGACCCTTTTGCTGCGATTATCATTCCTGGACCCAAACAGCCTTACAACGAAAGGGAGATTTATATCCTAGATCAGTACCTGATGAATGGAGGTAATTTGGTTTTCCTGATAGATGCCTTGGCTTATGAAATGGAAGACGCAGGAGGTGAGGGGACCGTTGCCATGCCTTTTGATAATGGTTTAGACCAGATGCTTTTCAGGTATGGCATCCGTATCAACAAAGACTTTATACAGGACATGAATTTTGGTTATCATCCTGTAATGGCGGGTAATTTTGGAGATCAGGAACAGTTGATACCATTGCCCTGGCCTTTTTACATCAGCGCTGGCAGGATGGCGAGTCATCCGGTCACAAAAGGTCTGGATCAGGTGATGTTCCGTTTCGTAAGTAGTATGGACACAGTGAAAGCTGAGGGCGTGATAAAGACACCATTGATTTTCAGTTCAGATTTCAGCCGAAAAATAGCAGCCCCGGTTCGCCTTGCATTCGAAGACATGGCTGATGGCCCCAATTTAGATGAATTCAGGATTGAAAATTTACCGCTTTTATATTTATTGGAAGGTAATTTTACCTCTCTGTATAAAAACAGGTTTTTGCCCGAAGGAGCCGATCAAAGCAGTTTTCTGGACTCAGGTACAGGAGGTAGGGTAATGGTAGCTGGCACAGGTAACGTTTTCAAAAGCCAATTGAATTTTATGGATGGCAGTCCATTACCCTTAGGTGAGGATCCTTTCAACAATACCCAGTACGCCAATAGACAGCTTTTGTTGAACAGTATCAATTACCTATTGGAACCCGAAGGGATTATCAGTTCACGTACCAAGCAATTTCAGATTAGGCCATTGAACAAAGTCAAATTAAGAGATGAGCGTCAAAAATGGCAAATCATCAATATTGCCTTACCGGTTTTGCTTATTTTGGTTTTGGGTTTGATATGGACTGGCCTTCGAAAAAGACGTTTTTCTAAATAAAATTGCCAATTTGCACATTATCAGGATGTAAGCGTTCAGATTATAAAAAACAGATTTAAAAGAATGAAATTCAATTTGAGGTTTTTTCGCCCTCAAAAGCTGCTTTTCTAATTTTATTTATAAATTTACCCTGTTCAAATTTTAGACAAAAACATAAGCCCTGACGATATGAAATTTATTGTTTCTTCTTCTGCCCTTTTAAAGCAGCTTTCCGCAATCAACGGCGTAGTGACAACCAATCCGGTTGTGCCGATTTTGGAGAACTTTCTCTTCGAAATTAAAGATGGTATATTGACCATCACTGCTTCTGATTTGCAGACTTCCATGATGACCGAGATCGAAGTGGAGGCTAAAGAAGATGGAAACATTGCAGTCCCTGCAAAGATCCTTATCGAAACGCTCAAAAATCTTCCTGAGCAGCCGGTCAATTTCAGTATTGACCAAGATACATACAGTGTTGAGATCAGTTCTGATAATGGGCGGTACAAATTGGCTGGAGAAAATGCTACAGATTTCCCTAAAATCCCAACTGTAACCAATGCAACTGCAGTAGATATGTCTACTGAAGTCTTGAGCGCGGCAATCAGTAATACCATTTTTGCTACAAGCAACGATGAGTTGAGGCCAGCCATGACGGGTGTGTATATCAACTTGAGCAGCACCAATGCAACATTTGTAGCTACTGACGGTCACAGGTTGGTAAGGTACAGAAGGGTAGATATTGCTGCCGCTGATGCAGCAAGCTTGATCATCCCGAGAAAAGCACTCAACCTATTGAAGTCAACATTGCCATCAGAAAATGTACCTGTGACAGTTGAGTTCAACAGTTCCAATGCTTACTTCAAATTCAACAGCATCAAAATGATCTGTAGGTTGATCGACGAAAGGTTCCCAGACTATGAAAATGTGATACCGGTAGACAATCCTAATCACATGACCATTGACAGGATGGAGTTTTTGGGTTCACTTAGAAGGATTGCCATCTACGCCAACAAAACTACACATCAGGTGAGGTTGAAACTTACAGGTTCTGAATTGCAGATTTCTGCTGAAGATCTTGATTTTTCCAATGAAGCCAACGAAAGACTTTCCTGCGAGCATGATGGGGAGGATATAGAAATTGGGTTCAATGCCAAGTTCTTGGTAGAAATTCTGAATAATGTAGCATCAAAAGAAGTTACCCTTCAGTTTTCAGCACCAAACAGGGCTGGTTTGATCGTACCATCTGAGACTTCTGACAATGAAGATATTCTAATGCTGGTAATGCCGGTGATGTTGAATAACTATGTATAGAAATTAGATATTAATGGATATCAGTAGATATTCATTGATATTTTGAGAACGGCTGAGGATTTTTCTTCGCCAATAGAATATAGAAAGCCCCAAGGAATTTGGGGCTTTTTTTGTGGTTGGGTGTTCTGTTCTCACTTAAAGGTTTTATAAAAAACCACAATTGACAAAAGAAAACAAAAGATGCCGATACATTTAACATCCATTAATATTTAAGGCAAAAGGTTGAAATTCAATTGCTTTGTTACTCTTATTTCCTTTGTGGTGAAAATATATTCCTTATAACGATCGACTAGAAAATCTCCGTGTATGGGTTTTGTCAGTACCACTGTTTTATAGTTAGTCATAGAAAATTGTATCTTTTAAGATACAATATCAGTATGAAAATGTATTTTTGATATTGCGAAAAAATCCTGTCAGCTTTTTGAAGCCTGACATGATTCAGCTAGAATTCTTGTTTAAAAGATTACTGCTCTTCCAATTTCACCCTCACAAATTTAATTTTTTCTCTGTTCCAAGTATAGCACAACACCAATTCACCCTCATGGTAAATCATGGAGGGATATGAAAATTCATTATCACCTGATCCTTCTTCAAGTGCCTTTTGCACAGGCCAAGTTTTTCCATTGTCATAGGAAAGGGCAAGTTGGATAGGGTATCTTTTTCCCCAATTTTCCCCGACAGGATTACTGATGAAGGCAAGTGTATCCCCTCCGATATGTGCCACATCTATACCTGAATTGTTATTGGGCAGTTCGGTCAACTCCACCGGTGACCAAGTCAATCCTCCATCATGTGAATCACTGCGACCGATTTTTCCAGCAGAAGTCCTCAGCAGCATGTGCACATGTAAGGCGGCCGACTCCCAAAGGGCAGGCTGAATTACCCCTTCCCCGACTATTGTTTCCCTATCCAAAATCAAAGTCTCTGACTGTATCCATGTCTTTCCTTGGTCTTCCGACCTGTCTACAAAAGCGTTCCAAACCCTGTTTTTCTCCAAAGATGCCGGAGCCAGCCAAGTCCCATCAAAAAGTACCAACATGTGATTGCGAACAGGGCCTCTTCCTCCACGGTCCCCTTCTATTAATTCCTGAGGATCAGACCAATTTACCCCAAGATCACTCGAATGCATCACCCAAGTTTCCCAGTCATCAATTTCTTTTCCTACTTTAAAATAGAGGTAAAGATTGTTGTCTGGAGCATTGAACAATACCGGATTCCAATGGGCGTCATCCCTGGTTTTTACCAAAAGTGATGGAGAGCTCCAGTTTCCGTCTTTTCCTTTGGACATCCAGATGCCGACATCATCTGCTTTTTCCTTAGTGCCGGCAAACCAAACAATCATATAATCCCCATTTTCTAAGCGCTCAATCGAACTCGCGTGGCATTGGTCAAAGGGTTTGTCATTCCCAAAAATAAACTCGTCAGTCAAGATATTCAACTCATGCTCCTGGGCCAAAAGCATAAAACTTGCCAAAATAAATGCAGTACTTAAAATGTATTTTTTCATTGCTAATCAGGTTATGCTGTTTAAAAAAACAAATACTGGGCTACTTTTACAAAACATATTTTCAGACTTTATAAAACATGCGTTTCTGCTTAAGTTCTCGTAGGTAATTATTGTTTCATCCTGTTTTAAATGTTCAATTCCAATTAACTTTTATTTATAAAGCTACTTTTTTCCCCGAATTCTACGGGCAGGTTTATCAGCGTGCATGGCCTACGCTGGCCTGTCTGCCGTGATCATCCAGGCAGGCCCGGTCGAAATTCATCCCCCTGCTATCCCTCAAATGTAGGTTAAGGTAAAGTTGAATGTCTGGTTTTTTCGGCCCTAGATACAACATCTGAATAATTGTTGAAAAATATGTGCATCCAATTCTGACAATAAATAGGCTACAAATCCCACATGTCTTCCCTATCTGGCTCTTAAAAATAATTCCCGACAATTTGCGCCGAGGTTTAGTTCCTGCCAAGGATATCCCTTAATTTAGAATCCCAATATTGCTGAGAATATATGTATATCGTTTTTGATACCGAAACCACCGGATTGCCAAGAGATTACAATGCCCCAATGTCTGATGTGGACAATTGGCCCCGGCTGGTTCAGATCGCCTGGCAACTTCACGATGAGAAGGGCAAACTGATTTCTAACAACAATTTTATAGTCAAACCGGAAGGGTTCACCATTCCCTATAATGCTGAAAAAGTCCATGGGATTTCGACAGATCGGGCTTTGAAGGAAGGGCATGATTTGAGCAAGGTTTTGGGGATATTTCACGAAGACGTAGTCAAAGCGAGGTACTTGGTAGGCCATAATATTGGTTTTGATATCAATGTCATGGGTGCGGAATTTATCCGGAAGGAGATAGCCATGAAGCTGCCGGACATGAAGGAGTTGGATACCAAAGATTTGTCTACCGAGTTTTGTGCAATTCCTGGAGGAAAAGGAGGTAGGTTCAAATGGCCTACTTTGACTGAATTGCATAAGAAGTTATTTGGAGTAGGGTTTGAGGATGCCCACGATGCAGCTTATGATGTGGATGCCACAGCCAAGTGTTTCTTCGGATTGATCACTCAAAAAGTCATTGGAACAGCAAAAGGTGTGGATGCCACAGAAGTGGTGTATGAACCACCTAAATTGGACATAGCCAATTTTGCTGCTGCCAAAGATGAGCAAAAAATCGCCGCAAAAGAGGTCCTCAAAGCTGCAGGTAAAGCGGACATCTCTGAGATGGAGGATATCCCTTTTTCCCATCTTCATGTGCATACCCAATATTCAGTGCTTCAGGCGACCTCAGAAATACCTACCCTGATCGCCCAAGCGAAAGCCCTGAAAATGCCTGCCATAGCCATGACAGACCATGGTAATATGATGGGTGCTTTTCACTTTGTGCGGGCAGCTCTCGCCAGTGATATCAAGCCGATAATAGGTTGTGAGTTTAACCTCAACAGAGAGAGAAAGAACAAAAGTGTCAAAGATGATGGATTTCAGACAGTACTTTTAGCCAAAAATAAGAAAGGCTACCACAACCTCGCCAAACTAGCCTCTTATGCCAATATTGAGGGGTTTTACTATGTGCCAAGGATTGATAAGGAGGTGCTGGTAGCATACAAATCTGATTTGATAGCGACTACCGGTGGCCTTTGGGGAGAAATTCCGTTTTTGATTCTTAATGTGGGCGAAACCCAAGCCGAAGAAGCGTTTGTATGGTGGAAAGAGCAGTTTGGGGAAGATTTTTATGTAGAACTCAATAGACATGGCATCCCAGAAGAAGAGAAAGTGAACGAGGTATTGCTCCGGTTTGCCCATAAATACGGAGTGAAATACTTTGCTGCAAACAATACTTACTACAACAACAAGGTAGATGCCAATGCCCATGATATTTTACTTTGTGTCAAGGACGGGGAGCTTTTCGAAAAACCCAAGAAATACATAGGGAAAAGAGGTCGTGAATATCGGTACGGCTTTCCCAATGAGGAGTTTTATATCAAGAGTCAGGAAGAGATGAAAAAGCTTTTTGCTGATCTTCCCGAGGCTATAGCCTGTACACATGAGATTGTTCAGAAAATTGAAACTTATAAGCTGCAGAGGGATGTCTTGCTGCCAAAATTTGACATACCCGAAGAGTTCAAAGATCCGCAAGATGAAATAGATGATGCAAAACGAGGGGAAAATGCATATTTGAGGCATTTGACTTATGAAGGAGCAAAAAAACGTTACGGAGAGATTACGGATGACATCAGGGAAAGGCTCGATTTTGAATTGGCGACGATCAAAAACACAGGTTACCCGGGATATTTTCTGATTGTTCAAGACTTTACGGCTGCTGCAAGAAAAATGGGAGTCTCTGTTGGGCCCGGAAGGGGCTCGGCTGCAGGTTCTGCTGTGGCTTATTGCACTTGGATCACCAATGTTGACCCAATTGCCTATGACCTCCTTTTTGAGAGATTCCTGAATCCTGAAAGGGTTTCCCTTCCTGATATTGACATTGACTTTGATGATGAAGGAAGGCAAAGTGTAATTGATTATGTGATCAAAAAATATGGGTCTAATCAAGTAGCCCAGATCATCACGTATGGTACCATGGCAGCGAAGTCTGCCATCAGGGATACCGCAAGGGTACTGAACTTGCCCTTATCAGAGGCAGATAAACTTGCCAAATTGGTCCCTGACATCAAACTCAAGGCGCTCTTTGCACTTTCCAAAGACAGGGCCAAACTGTCCGAAAAGTTAAAAGGAAATGGAGAAGACCTTGCTAAGGCTGAAGAACTGATCAGGATATCAAAAGGTCAAGATGAATTGTCCAAGACAATCAATCAGGCTAAAATACTTGAAGGCTCAGTAAGGAATACAGGTATCCATGCCTGTGGAGTGATCATTACACCTGATGACATCACCAACTTTGTCCCTGTGGCTTTGGCCAAAGATTCAGAAATGGTGTGTACTCAGTTTGACAACTCCGTGGTAGAAAGTGCCGGATTGTTGAAAATGGACTTTCTAGGACTCAAAACCCTGACTTTGATCAAAGATGCTTGTAAAATCATCAAAGAGAAGCATGGGGTTGAACTAGATCCAGACACTTTTCCAATTGATGATCAAAAAACCTACGAGCTATTCCAGCGAGGTGAAACTGTCGGTATCTTCCAATATGAATCTCCAGGCATGCAAAAATACATGCGGGAACTGAAACCGACCGTTTTTGCGGATCTTATTGCCATGAACGCCCTCTACAGACCAGGGCCATTGGCCTATATTCCTTCTTTTATCCGTAGAAAGCACGGGACAGAAGAGATCATCTATGATCTAGATGATATGAAGGAATACCTGGAGGAAACTTACGGGATCACGGTCTATCAGGAACAGGTGATGTTGCTGTCACAAAAACTGGCGGGATTTTCCAAAGGTGAGGCCGATGTACTCCGAAAGGCAATGGGTAAAAAGCAAAAGGATGTCCTGGATAAAATGAAACCGAAGTTTGTAGAACAAGCTTCGTCCAAAGGTTATGATGTCAAAAAACTGAATAAAATCTGGACAGATTGGGAGGCTTTTGCTTCTTATGCTTTCAATAAATCCCACTCCACATGTTATGCTTGGATAGCCTACCAAACCGCATACCTTAAGGCGCATTACCCGGCAGAATACATGGCTTCTGTACTTAGCAACAACATGAACGACATCACCCAGGTGACGTTTTTTATGGAGGAATGTAAAAGAGCGGGTATTGCGGTATTAGGGCCTGATGTGAACGAATCGAGAAGGAGTTTTGCAGTCAATAAAGAAGGTCAAATCCGTTTTGGTCTTGGTGCGATAAAAGGAGCTGGTGGTGCAGCCGTGGACATGATCATTGAGGAAAGGGATAAAAATGGTTCTTACAAAAATATCTTTGAGTTTTGTAAAAGGGTCAACTCAAGGGCAGTGAACAAAAAAACGTTGGAGGCAATAGCCATGGGGGGAGGATTTGACTGCTTTTCCGAACATCATAGAAGACAATACCTCGAAGCTCCGGAAGGTGATGTGACACTATTGGAAAAGGCAGTAAAATATGCCCAAAAAGTACAACAAGAAGCAGACAGCTCACAGGTGAGTTTGTTTGGTGGAAGTGGAGGAATGGAAGTTCCGATGCCTACCATAGCATCTATGGAGCCGTTCAGTCAATTGCAGCAGCTCAATATTGAAAAAGAGGTTGTAGGTCTTTATATCTCCGGTCACCCACTGGATCAGTTTAAAGTAGAGATAGACTCTTTTACCAATACACCGTTGACGGAGATCAAAGATACCGAAGCACTTAGGAAAAAAGGAGATGTCAAAGCAGCAGGTATGGTAATGGCCTTTGCGCATAGAACCACAAAAACAGGTAAGCCTTTTGGAACATTGACAATGGAAGATTACCATGGAGGACATACCTTCTTCATTTTTGGTGAAGATTACATCAAGTTTAAAGAGTATTTCATGACCGGTTGGTTTCTGTACTTGACTGGATCAGTACATCCCAATAAGTGGAAACCTGATGAGCTGGAATTTAAAATCAACTCCATCACTTTGCTTAATGAGGTAAGGGCGAAAATGGTCAAAGGACTACGTGTCAACATTGACTTGGATAACCTTACTTATGACCTGATGGAAAGGCTGGAAGGGATCACTAAAAAGTACAAGGGAGAGGCCAAGTTGTATATCAATATCATAGACAAAAGAGAGAATATTACTTTGGACCTCATGTCCAAAAACTATCAGGTAGATCCTTCCAATGAATTGATTGAAGAGCTCGGTCATATGCCTGAGGTAGTCTATCAGATTATCAATTGATGTGTACCTGTAGGTTCCGCGTCATGCTGAACGGAGCCTACCTCGTGTAGGCAGGCTTGCGTAGTTGAAAGCCTGTCCCGCAGCATTGCGGGGCATCTCCCATATGGCATGAGACTATTCACTACGATTAGAGTGACGCCGACACCGATTAGGTCAATAATAATACAAAAGCCCTTACAGTAAATTTGTAAGGGCTTTTTTCTGACATAATCTATCAATCAATTAAATCGAAAAAGGCAATTTATAATGCCGTTTTCCTGTCAATTTATACACAGCATTTGCCAAGGCAGGAGCATAAGGAGGAACAGGAGGTTCGCCCACCCCTGTTGGTTTTTCCATGCTTTCTACCATGTGTACGTGGATGTTTTTTGGTGCCTGTGGCATCCTGGTGATCTGATAAGTGTCAAAATTATGTTGTTGCACCTCTCCGTCTTTGAAAGTTATCTTCGAACTTGTAGCCAAACCATGGGCAAACTGGGCTCCACCTTCAAACTGTGACCTGATCCTATCAGTATTGACGGCGATTCCACAATCTACGGCATAGTGCACATCAGTCACTTTGATTTTACCATCAGAATCTTTTTCTGCAATTACGATACAGGCAACATAAGTCAGAAAACTCTTTTGGCAGGCAAAACCCATGGCTCTATTTCCTCCTAAATTTTGTCCCCATCCAGCTTCTTTTGCTACCCTTTGGATCACCTTTTTCATTCTGGCTGTTTCCCAAGGATATTCTTCTATACTTTCTCCATAATTTGAAAAGTCACCGTCTAGTTCTTCTTTGAAGCTAAGGTTTCTGTCTTCTCCGAGCATCTCTATGGCATGGTTGATAGGGTCTACCCTTTTGGCTTCAGCCACCTCATCCATCATGCAATTGATAGCATAGGAATGATGAATGTTGGATACCGAACGCAACCAACCAATCCTGGTATGGGCTTTGGATTCATGTGTTTCGATTTGGATATTGGGTACATCAAAAGGGAAATCGACACAACCAAGTCCAAGTTCTCCATCAGATGGATGCACTTCTGCAGGATTAGAAGTAGCTCCGATTGCAGGGAAAACGGTATGGTGATTCCAAGCTGTTAAATTTCTTGATTCATCCAACACTGCCTTGATTCTCTGCGCGCTGATGGCATGGTAAAAATCATGGTGTAAATCATCATCTCTGGTCCATTGCACCCTTACAGGGGCATTGACCTCTTTGGAAAGAATAGCGGCTTCCACGACAAAATCCGGTTTGGACTTTCTGCCAAACCCGCCACCTAAAAGGGTGACATTCATTGTGACATTTTCGACTTCAATTTCCAAAGCCGCAGCCACCGATCCTCTTGCCCACTGTGGGTGTTGGGTCGGTGCCCAAACTTCACAACGTCCATCATGGAAGTGAGCTATTGCTGCAGGTGGTTCCAATGTGGCATGCGCATAGAAAGGGAGTTCGTACGTCCGCTCGATTGTTCTTGAAGCGTTTTTTATGGCAGCTTCCAAATCACCTCTTTTTCTCCTTACCTTGCCGGGGTTTGAAGTGCTTTTGACCATGTCGGCCAGTTGTGCCTCTGAATCATAGTCTTTGTTTTCACCCAAGTCCCACTCTATCAATAGTGCATCCCTGCCTTTGATGGCTGCCCAAGTATTGGTCGCAATCACCGCTACGCCTTCCAAGGGTTTATCAAGCCCGGCAGGTAATCCCGCTCCTTGTATTTTTACTACACCTTCTACTCCAGGAATGTCCAATGTAGCGGAATCATTGATCGAGATCACTTTAGCACCTACCACAGGTGCTCTCTTGACTACAGCAATCTTCATATTGTCCAAGTCTACATCTGCTCCGAAAATTGCTTTTCCGGTAGCGATGTCTTTACCGTCATATATGGGGACATCTTTGCCAATCAATTTATAGTCTGAAAATGCTTTCAGCTGGATATCCTCTGATCTTGGCAATTCCATTTTTTGTAAATCATCTACCAGTTCTCCGAAGCTGATAGACTTGTCTGAGCCGATATGCCGGACCACAGAGTTCTCTGTGATACATTCGTCTAATGGTACTTTCCATTTCTGGGAAGCGGACATCAAGAGCATCTGTCGTGCGATGGCGCCAGCCCTTCGCATGGGCTCATAAAACATCCGGACAGAATAAGAGCCATCCGTATTTTGATCCCCATATTTTTCCTCGTCACCTTCTGCTTGAACGATTTTTACTTTTGACCAATCAGCGCCCAATTCATCAGCAATGATCATGGGAAGTGAGGTTCGTATACCAGTGCCCATTTCGGACCTATGGGCAATAATGGTTACCAGGTTATCGGCATCGATGCTCAGGTAGGCATTGGGAGCAAAAATGAGGTCTTTGCCTTTTGGGCCGCTGCATTGGAAATTTACCCCAAGTAAAAATCCACCTGTTGCTAAGGTGCCAAGTTTCAAAAAGTCCCTTCGGGAGGCTTTGAACACCTTGCTTCTATCTTCAGCTTCTTTGACTTTAAAGAAAGGAAATGTAGGTCTCATGGTTATATTTTAGCTTAGGGGTTAAAGATTGGATGCAGCTGTTTTGATCGCAGCTTTGATTCTGTTGTATGTACCGCAGCGACACAGATTGCCTGCCATGGCAGACTCGATTTCTGCGTCTGATGGATTTGGGTTTCTACCCAAAAGGGCCGCTGCATTCATGATTTGTCCTGTTTGGCAGTAGCCACATTGCGGTACTACGTGAGATACCCAAGCTTGCTGTAAAGGATGATCTCCATTTTCAGAAAGCCCTTCTATGGTGGTGATTTTTTGATCACCTACTGCTGAAACAGGTAAGCTGCATGACCGCATCGCTTCTCCATCTATCAACACAGTGCATGCACCACAGAGGGCCTGACCACAGCCAAACTTGGTTCCCTTCATGGATAGTAAGTCCCGGATAACCCAGAGTAGGGGCATGTCTTCCTCTGCACTGACTTCCATGTTTTGTCCATTGATATTCAAATTGAAATTTTCCATAATTGATTTGAAGGATTGAGTGACTCTATTATTTTACAATTGTAATATGGAGTTGGTTTTGGGAGGCTTATCTTTTGGCTCTTAGCCAGGACAAACTGCTTAAGTTGAAATCCTCATACAATATAGGCAATTATGCGCCAATCAGATTCCATTTATCTCTATAGGGTCTAAATAGGAGGCTATTTGCCTCTTCATCCCTTACGAAGAGTTCTTTTTTGGCATTCCACTTCAATGGTCTTCCCAGACGATAGGACGCCATAGCCAGGTGCATGGGCATGGTCATTTCTCTGGCATAAGCAAGGTGAGATTGAGGTTGTTTTCTCGACTTGATGGCATCGAGAAAATTTTGTTGATGCCCTGGAGATCTCGGGATACTGATGGGTACATCAATCAAGTCAGTAAGCACTTCTCCGTTGATCCTGATTTCTCTGCTTCCATAGTCGCAGATCATTGTGCCATTTGTTCCTTCAAAGAAAGCTCCTATGTGCCTTTCAGCAGCTCCGGGTACATCTGGCGCTGTGCTGCTCCAGTGGATGTCAAGTTTTTTGAATTTAAAATCAGCCTCCAACCATTTTGGAGTATCCCCTGCACCTTCCGCTTTTTCACCTCTCGTGGTGACTTTCTTTAGTTTTTGTGGTTCTAGTCCCCACCAGACCACATCGGCGATATGACACCAAAAATCCTGAAAGACCCCTCCTGAATACTCCAAGAAATACCGGTAAGTAAAATGGTACTTTTCGGGTGCATATTCAGAAAAAGGTGCCGGTCCTAGCCACATATCCCAATCGAGGTTCGGTGGGGGTGTCTGGAAATTGAGTTTTTCAATGGTTTGAGGTTCCCCTGTTTTCCATATTCTTACGGTCTTGATCTTTCCCAAAAGGCCAGACTGTAATATTTCTGCAACGCGATGGTAATTGTCTCCTGCATGTATTTGTGTACCCAATTGGAACATACGATCATTATCTTCCATGGCTTTTAGCATCAAGTCACCTTCTTTCATGCTGTATGAAAGCGGTTTTTCCCCATAGACATCTTTACCAGCTTGGAAGGCCAAAATGGCAATCTGTGCATGCCAGTGATCGGGGGTCGCTATAGTAATGGCGTCGATGTCATTTCTATCCAATATTTTTCTAAAGTCTTGATAAGTGTCAGCTTTGGTGTCAGGATGGATAATTTTGAGTTTTTGCAGAGCTTCCTCAGCTCTTACTTTGTCGACATCGCAGAGTGCTACTATTTCTGCTTCAGGAAGATTGGCAAACCAGTTCATATGAGAAAGGCCCATACCCCCAAGCCCGATATGGGCTATACGTATGCGATCAGAAGCTGCAGCCCGAAGTCCGGAGAATGGGATAAACTGCAAACCAAGGGCTGTGAAGGCGGAGATTTTGACAAATTGCCTACGGTTAAATTTTGGGTTCATGCACTTAGGTTGGTTAGATGGTTGGGTAATAAAAGAGACAATAATTTAAGGAGTAAAATAGATTAAAAAAATAAGTCTCTGATTTACTGAATGAAAAATGTTGAATTTGCAAAATGTGGTTTTTTTTTAGTGTGAAGGTTTGGAAAAAATGGATCATCCTACTATGTTTGCACCACG
Source organism: Mongoliibacter ruber (assembly GCF_003003005.1). Lineage (GTDB taxonomy): Bacteria > Bacteroidota > Bacteroidia > Cytophagales > Cyclobacteriaceae > Mongoliibacter > Mongoliibacter ruber. The sequence continues at coordinate 181,107 of NZ_PVTR01000003.1, read as the reverse complement.
TTAAACGAAAGCGTTCAACAAATCACGAATATTCCTCCTTAGCTCAGCTGGTTAGAGCACCTGACTGTTAATCAGGGGGTCCTTGGTTCGAGCCCAAGAGGGGGAGCATAAGCCTTGCAGAAATGCAGGGCTTTTTGCATTTTTAGATATGACTTTTTACATCTATATTCTTTATTCGGAGAATTTTGACAAATATTATATAGGTCACGCTGATGATCCCTGGAGAAGAGTTGAAGAACATAATCATGGAAAAAATCATAAGTTCACTACTGGTTACAGACCTTGGGAAATTGCAGCTGTCTTTGGAATTGGCAAAGATCGAGGTACTGCTTTGAAAACAGAAAAATGGGTCAAAAAATAAAAATCCAGAAAACTCATTGAAAAATTAGTTGATCCTGATTTTGTACCTGAGGGTTTCTTAGCTCAGCTGGTTAGAGTCCCGCACTTGCGGGGTTAATCAGTACCGTAGGTTCGGGATGTTATATAATTTAAGGAATTAGCCTTGGCCACGTTTGTATAAAATAGTTGATGGTACATCATTTGGGTCAATCTCCATGATTTCACCATTTCTCACGACAACTAATGGACTATTCTTCGCTTTTTTGAATTCCACTAGCTTGCGATAAGCTTCTTCAAGCCCTTTAACTATTTTGTCTCTTTCCTCTTTTAGTTGCTCTTTAGTCTCCATAATATTTTTGTTTTAAACCTTCCCACAATTCTTTGTTATTAATTGTGACGTCATTAACCCCTCCTTCTGCCATTATTTCATAAGTGTCTCCAGAATTATTTACAAATAACCAGTTATCCACTTTGGGCAGAAATAATCTGAAAAAATTCTCAAGACCGCTTTTATATCTTCTCCTGATAACATCTTCAGGTATATGATGTCCGCCCTCTTTTACTCGCCTTGCTACCCTTGAAACAGCCAAGTCATCGGAATCTAACCAAAAAAACAAACAGGTTACCTGATAATTTAATTCCTTTGCTCTTTCAACAAATTGCACATAACTCCTTGTAGAAAGCGTGGTTTCAAAAGCAAAATTTTCCCCTGACTCTAATAACTTTTTGATTCTTTTCAACATGAACCTTCCCGCTTCAATACCCGCTTTTTCTGGTTGGAAAGGAGAAATTCCTTTTGCAATTTCATCCGCATTCACAAATTCTTTACAGTTCAGGATTTCAGGCAAAATGGTATAGGAAGCAGTAGTTTTACCTGCTCCATTACAACCTGCTATGATGTAAAGTTTCTTCATTCAATACAAATATACACTTTACTATCTAATCATCATTTTACCCAATCCATGAAGATAACATTGGTGAGAATACTTCTTACAACCTTACTGAGTGAAAGTATTACTTAGTCAACTCCTTCATTACTTCTTTTAAAACCAAAAATACCCTACTCCGGTTGCAACTATCGTTTATAGGGGGAGCATAAGCCTTGCAGAAATGCAGGGCTTTTTGCATTTTTAGATATGACTTTTTACATCTATATTCTTTATTCGGAGAATTTTAACAAGTATTGTGTTAGGCACTCAGACGATCCTTTGAGAAGGTTTGATGATCATAATTTTGTGTTGCTTCATAAATGTACATCCGATTCAGGAATTGAAAGCCTTCTTTAGTGTCCCTGAAAATTGATCCCCCCTCCCAAACAAATAACCTTATCACCTGCAGTCAGTATACTAATAGGTATCCCGGTGAAGTTTCAAGATAACTTTTGGCCGGCTTAAATCTTTTTACACTTAAAATTTTAAAACTATGACCAACCAAAAACAACAAACTTTGATAATCGGAGCACATGGCAAAACCGGGCAGATTGTTTGCGATCTGCTTAAAGATTCCAAAACTTACCAACCAGTGGCTATGATCAGAAACAAGGATCAGGAAGACTTTTTTCAAAAGAAAGGAATCAAAACAGTTCTAGGCGATTTGGAAAAGGATTTTGATTCTGCCTTTGAAGGGATTGATCGGGTTGTCTTCGCAGCAGGTTCTGGAGGCTCTACAGGAAAGGATAAAACCATAACCGTTGATCAGGATGGTGCCAAAAAGAGTATAGAGCATGCCAAAAAACATGGGGTCCAAAAATACGTGATGCTTAGCGCTATGGGAACAGAAAACCCTGACCCTGATTCCGACATCCACCATTATCTGAAAGCCAAACATAATGCTGACGAATATCTTAAAGCCAGTGGTGTCCATTATACCATTGTCCGTCCAGGTGCTTTGATTGATAAATCTGGAAGTAATAAAATCGAAGCGGCAAAACACCTAAATAAAAAGGGTGAAATATCCAGAGAAAATGTAGCGCTGACCCTTGTCGAGGTGCTTGAGTCAGGTGTGGCCTCTAATGCCTACTTTGATATTTTGGATGGATCAGAACCAATTGCTGAGGCGGTTAGCAGTTTTTAATTTGTTTTGAAAGCTAAATAGATTTAAGGATATATGTCCCAAAAATAACCTTTGAAGCACCCGTCCTAGGCTTTATTTTCTCATTTTCAACTCAATTTTATAGATATAGTAAGGATTGTAAGATATCCATCACTGGTAATTCAGAAATTCATCTCAATTTGAAAAGTATTACCATTCAAAAAAAAGAATCAAATAGATATAAGAATGTTTGATTAATTAGAACTATTTTCAAAACAAAGCCAGTCTCTCACCTTCTATTTATCTATGTTAACTTTAATCCAAAATGCCCTCAAATTCCCACAAAAAACCGCAGTAATTGACAATAATGGAGTGTTTACTTACAAAGATCTTTTAGATCGAAGTCAGGAAGTAGCGTCATGCTTATTGGGCAATGCAAATGATTTAAATCAGGCTAGGATAGCTTTTATGGTTCCCCCGTCTATGGAATACCTGTCTGTACAATGGGGTATCTGGAGAGCAGGGGGTATTGCTGTGCCCCTTTGCACAACTTATCCCTTCCCTTCACTCCAATATGTCATTGAAGACACTAAGGCCGACATTTTAGTCGTAGCTCCTGAATTTGAGAAAATCCTTGCTCCTTATAAAGAAGACCAAAGCATTAGGTTTATTAGCACACAAGATTTTAGATCCTTGGGCAATAGGGAATTGCCTGAAATCAGTACAGATCGTGGTGCCATGATCCTTTACACCAGCGGAACCACCAACCTTCCCAAAGGGGTATTGACCACCCATGAAAACATCGAGGCTCAGATCAGTACTTTGGTAGAAGCTTGGAAATGGAGTCAAGATGATTACACCTTATCCATTCTCCCTCTGCACCACGTTCATGGCATCATTAATGTCAATTCCTGTGCCCTATGGTCAGGTGCTGTTGTAGAATTTTTATCCCATTTTGATGCTGCTAAGGTTTTTGAAATTTTCAAAAAAGGTCATGTCAATGTTTTTATGGCTGTCCCCACGATTTATTTTAAATTGATAGCACATTATGAGACATTATCTGAAAGCGAGCGATCGGAAATCTCTAATTGTCTTAAAAAATTCAGGTTGATGGTTTCCGGCTCTGCCGCCCTGCCTGTTTCGGTAATGGAAAAATGGCACAGCATATCCGACCATTATTTATTGGAGCGGTACGGTATGACAGAGATTGGAATGGCAATCAGTAATCCATATACAGGAGAAAGGCGGGCAGGACATATCGGCCAGGCTTTACCTGGTGTAGAAATCAGAATATGCAATGAATCCGATGAAATCCAGTCCCTTGACCAGCCCGGTGAAATTCAGGTAAAGGGTCCAAATGTGTTCAAAGCATACTGGGGAAAACCTGAAGCGACCCAAAAAGCCTTTACCAGTGACGGTTGGTTTCGAACAGGTGATATAGCCATTATGGATGTCGGCTACTTTAAGATTCTCGGGCGTGATTCGGTAGATATCATTAAATCCGGAGGCTATAAAATTTCTGCCCTTGAAATTGAGGAAATCCTGAGAACATACCCAGGGGTCAAAGACTGTGGGGTTATCGGAATACCTGATGAAGAATGGGGTGAAATAGTCGCCGCAGCCATTGTTCCCACTAGCGATCTTCATTCGGAAGCATTGAATCTATGGATGCGGGAACGATTACCTGCCTACAAAACGCCAAGAAAGTATTTGATTGTCCAGGACCTTCCCCGGAATGCCATGGGTAAGGTGACCAAAAATGATTTGAAAAAACTCTTTTAAAAAATCCCTTATGAATATTTATGGAGTTGCTTTACTGGCTCTTGCTTACCTGCTTGGCCAATGGATAGGGGAGATCTTGGGTTTATTGATAGGCATTGATGCCAATGTAGGAGGGGTGGGATTTGCCATGATCATACTCATGTTGCTCAAAAATTGGTTTGTCAAAAACAGCCTGTTGACTTATGAAATGGAGTCAGGAATGGACTTTTGGAATAAGCTATATATTCCGGTTGTCATCGCTATGGCTGCCAGCCTCAACGTGAAATCTGCTGTTTCCGCTGGAACATTGGCTATAGCTGCAGGTTCCATTCCCGTAGTGGTTTGTTTCTTTATTTTTCCAATGATTATCAAAAATTTCAGCCCTAAAATTGATGGAAATACTGCTCAATTTGATTGAAAAAAACGGTTTGGTTTTTGGCTTTTTGGTAATCGGTCTGATTGTATTAGTATCAGATGTCATCTCCAAAAAAGTTCTCAAAGGAAAAATACCGGGTTCTGCAATTGCGATTTTCTTTGGATTGGTATTGGGTTATTTAGGAGGGGTAATTACCGGGGGCGAAAAAGGCCTGTCGGATATCCAGATATTTAAAGGGGTGGGCTTCCTTGGCGGCGCAATGTTCCGTGATTTTGCCATTGTAGCCACTGCTATGGGGGCCAGTATTTATCTTGTCAAAAGAGCGGGACTATTGGGTATGGTTTCATTGTTTCTGGGTATTCTATTTTTCTTTTTCATAGGGGTAGTTTTGGCCTTTGTGTGGGGTTATAGGGATGCGGCAAGCCTTTGTACAATAGGCGCAGGTGCCTGCACCTATATTGTAGGCCCGGTAACAGGGGCTGCTGTCGGCGCTTCTTCTGATGTCATTGCATTGAGCATTGCTACCGGTGTGGTAAAAACCATTGTGGTGACCATACTTACGCCAATGGTGGCTAAAAGAATCCATTTGAACAGTCCCGAATCTGCTATGGCCTATGGAGGGTTAATGGGCACCTCCAGTGGGGTTGCCGCCGGTTTGGCTGCCACCGATCCCAAACTTGTTCCTTATGGTGCGGTGACCGCTACTTTCTATACCGGGTTGGGATGCCTGCTTTGTCCTTCTATTTTCTATATTGTTTTGAAAATAATTCTAAACTAACTGAGACAAAGGGCGATCATTAATACCTTTTCACAATTAGTAAAAGCCACTGGATTGATTTCCAGTGGTTTTTACTTTATAATTCGGTTTATGTATAAGCTTTCAGGCTTTAATACCAGTCTGCAATTGTCTTTGAGTAGAGAAAAGTCTATTGCATTTTGATTTCAAGTTCTACACCCTATAAAACTCCTCCCAACCTCTCCTCGGTGGCATACCTGCCAATACCTGATTGGCCAGAGGGTTATTGATGATTTGTCTAGTTTCTCTGTCAAACTCCAGTTTTACGCCCATTTGTTGTGCCATCACTCCTAGGCAAAATACCTGACTTAAAGGCCCTGCAATTTCAAATGGAGACCTTGTCTTTTCTTCTCCCTTGCATGCTTTTAGGAAATTTGCAAAGTGATTGGAAGGGCTCTCGGGTACCTCTGGAAGTTTTGATTCCCATTCCATGGCTTTCTCTTCAGGAATGATCGAAAGCGTGCTTCCGTGTGATCCTCCTTTGAAAGTCAATTCTTTACTGTAAATAATTTTTCCAGGATTGAGTCTTGCTGGTTGAATCCTGCCATCACTCGGTGGAGGGATGTTTGGGTCAAGTTCGGAGACACCATAGCCATCTGGTACTGCAGGGATGTTATCCATGCCATCATACCAAGTGATGGTAAGGGGTGGCATTGCTCCACGCTCAGGAAATTTGAATTCAAGTGTAGTGGACATGGGGTAGAAGAAGGAGTTATGACCGCTTAATCTCACCGGATTGATTTCATAAGGCAAGCCTAAATCCAAAAATTCATGTGCAGTATCAATTATGTGTGCCCCCCAGTCACCCAGTGCGCCCATACCGAAATCATACCAGCAGCGCCATTGCCCATTGTGAAGGTCTTTGTGGTAACCTTGAGGTTGCGCCTGACTCAACCATACATCCCAATCCATAGTAGAGGGGATAGGTTCGGCAGGAGGATTTCGGGATATGTTAGGATCCCATCCATGCCAGCGCCGTCTCATGTTCATGTGGGCTGTAATGGCCGTAACATCTTTGATGATACCTGCTTCTTCCCAGGTTTTAAACTGGAAATAGTTGGCTTCGGAATGACCTTGATTACCCATTTGGGTGGCAAGCTTTGGGTATTTCTTAGCAGCTGCTATCATCAGGTCTACTTCTTGGAATGTGCGGGCCATGGGCTTTTCTACATAGACATGTTTTCCTTCTGCCAATGCCATCATGGTCACAGGGAAGTGGGAAAAGTCCGGTGTGGCAATACTTACCGCATCAAATTCACCGCCTATTTCGTCAAACATTTTACGGAAGTCTTGGTATTTTTTTGCATTTGGGAACATGTTCATGACTTCTAAAGTCTGACTTGCGCCCATATCAACATCGCAAAGAGCCACGATATTACAAAGACCGGTTTCATTCAGTGCCTTGATTATTTCATTTCCTCGATTACCGATTCCTACACAGGCCAAGTTGACCTTGTCAGAAGGAGCTATATAGCCCATGGATTTGCCTAAAACAGATGGCGAAATCAAAGTGAAGCTCGACAGGCCTAGGGCGGCTGTGGCTCCGGTTTTCAGAAAGTCTCTACGATTGGAGGACATGTTTTGGTTATTAAGGTGTGTTACAAAAGGTTTTCTGGGTATCCAAAATCCTAAGCCATGTTGGCCTTCAAGGACCTGGCGTAGAAATTATTTTGTTAATCTACTTCTCTTTTCTATAATTTCGGAGGAAAGGCAGTGAAATCCACGGAAAGGTTTGCATAACATATTGACATGTCTGCAGGCTTTTGTTTTTATGCTGAAAAATTGGTTTTTGAAACCATTTCTACTCAACGAGGAGTCCCTTTGTAGAAGTTGAAATTAAAAAGTTATTATCTTGAGTGAATAAACTTAATTTATAAAAGCTTGAATTTTATCACAAAGCCAAAGAACAATTGACCTCCAATGTTTTACTTTCAATTCATCAAAATCCTTTCTGAAAATCTTATTGTGTCCTAAACTTCTATCCAATTTATGAAAAAGAAACTCACACGTAGGAACCTTCTCAAAGTCATGGGCTTGGGAACTGTTGGTGCAGGAATGCTGTCCGTAAACTCAGCTGAAGCCAATGTTTTCCACCAAACAAAGAAAATCCCCGTGTTGAGGTTTGCCTTTTTGACTGATATGCATCTCAAACCTGGAGTTGAGCCTGAAAAGGGCCTGAGAAAATGCATAGATGCGATCTTGGCAAATGAAGAGCCTGTAGATTTTTTTGTCAATGGGGGTGATGTCATTATGGATGCTTTGGGAGAAAATATGGAGAATGTGGAAGCGCAGTGGGCTGTATGGAGGAAAATAAGGTCTGAATATCCTGATTTGAAATTTCATCATTGTATAGGCAATCATGATGTGTGGGGGGCAGCAGCAGAAGGCGAGGTTTTTGCTGAAAAAGCATGGGCTTTAAGTGAACATGGCATGGAAAAACCATATTATGATTTTCAATCAAATGGCTGGCAATTCATTGTCTTGGACAGTACGCACAAGAAGGACGACGGGTCTTGGTATACTGCCAAACTTGACCCAGAACAAAGGGACTGGTTGGAACAGAGGCTCAACAATATTTCTCCCGAGAAACCAATCTTGATCATTTCCCATATCCCCATTTTAGGAGCAACGCCTTTCCTGGATGGGGACAATGCCCAATCTGGCAATTGGGTTGTGCCAGGAGCATGGATGCACACGGACGCCAAATCTTTGACTTATCTTTTTAACCAACACAAAAATGTCAAGGTTTGCATCAGTGGACATATTCATTTGGTAGAGACACTGGTTTATAATGATGTTCATTATCACTGTTCGGGAGCTGTTTCAGGCAATTGGTGGGGAGATACTCCCTATGAATTCACAGACAACGGATATGGGTTCTTTGAGCTTTTTGAGGATGGCTCGCATACATTTAAGTACGTGGAGTTTGATAAAAAAAAGGTATAAGATCAAACTGTGAAACTATAAACTTCATTGCCTTAAACCCTATTTCACTTAGCTCTATTTTTTAAACCTCCTCTTTTGGCACCTTGCTTGAAAGTAATTGCTAAACCGAACAACTCCTTCTCTGAAAAATGAAGAGGTGAACGGTGAAAGCATATTGATTTTTAACCCAAAACAACATTCTTATGGCTAAAGACCATGGCCCAAGCGTCAAAAATGATGAACAGTACGAAGCGCTCAGAGAAAAAGGCATGAGCAAGCAAAAAGCAGCCCGTATCGCCAATGACCCCAATTCGGGGAAAAAGGGAGGAGAGGCTGAGGATTACGAAGACCGCTCCAAAGAAGATCTCTATCAACAAGCAAAAAAAGTAGGCATTACAGGTAGAAGCAAAATGACTAAAAAGGAGCTCATCAAAGCCTTGAGGAATAACTAAACAATTTAAAAATGGAAACACAAAAAAAAGAAAGTCACCAAAACAACCTGATCGAAAAGGACGCAATAGATAAAATGAGAAAACTTATTGACAAAGGAGGGTCTTGCTTTTTTGTCACCCGAGCCAACCTGAGCAATGCTCATAAGTCCAGACCAATGGCAGTACAAAAAACAGATGAAGTTGGTCATGTATGGTTTTTAAGTGCGGCTGATAGTGTGAAAAATATGGAGATTGCCAAGGATACAAACGTCACCCTTTATTTTCAAGGCTCTTCTCATTCTGATTTTTTAGAGCTCAATGGACATGCAGTAGTGAGTAAAGACAGGGCTAAAATTGAAGAACTTTGGGATCCTACTTTGAAGGCCTGGTTTCCGGAGGGAAAAGAAGATCCCTCAGTTTCAGTAATACAGTTTATTCCTGAAAGTGGATATTATTGGGACAATAAACATGGCAACACCATTGCAGGAATAAAAGTCCTGATTAATGCCCTTGGCGGGGGAAGCGTAGACGATTCCCGAGAGGGGGAACTTAATCTTTAAAATTATGGGGTGGCTTTAAAAAAGTCACCTTTTTATGGACTGCTCAGAAAAAATTTTTCAGTTGAAAATTTATTTTTCAATTCTTCCAAATATCAAAAGTTAAAAACTCCTTTTCAATGCAATAGACCTCAGGTCATTAAAAGATTTTGGATTCTCCTAATTTATTTTTTCGATTCTCAATAGAAAATTTCGATTTCTAACAGGGAACAATACATAGTATTTTTGGCTTTAGAATATCAAATCACCCTGAATTTTAAATCAAAAATCATATGAAAAAATTACTATTAGGCTTTATGCTGGTCTTTGCAGTAACATTTACTGGAAAAGCTCAGGAAAAAGCGGGAAAACCCGAACAAGCTGATGGTTGGTCTGGTGCTACACGTAAAAGCCCTAGCAACGCCATCGCTACACAAAATGCAGAATGGTGGCCAAACCAATTGAACCTCACCATTCTAAGACAAAATTCACCAAAGTCCAACCCTATGGGTGAGGATTTTAATTACATTGAAGCTTTCAAAGCTTTGGATTACAATGCATTAAAGGCTGATATCGAAGCCGTGATGACTGAATCACAAGATTGGTGGCCGGCAGATTACGGACATTATGGAGGTTTATTCATCCGTATGGCATGGCACAGTGCAGGTACTTACCGTACTGGAGATGGTAGAGGAGGTTCTCGCTCTGGACAGCAGCGATTTGCGCCGCTCAACAGCTGGCCTGACAATGCCAACCTTGACAAAGCAAGAAGATTGCTTTGGCCTATCAAACAGAAATATGGTAACAGCATTTCTTGGGCAGATTTGATGGTCTTGACAGGTAATGTTGCCTTGGAGTCCATGGGTTTTGAGACCTACGGTTTTGCTGGAGGTAGAGAAGATATGTGGGAACCGGAATTGGATGTGTACTGGGGAAAAGAAAGCAAATGGTTGGACGACGAAAACAGGTATTCAGGTGACAGAGAGTTGGAAAACCCTTTGGCAGCTGTTCAAATGGGTTTGATCTATGTGAATCCGGAAGGACCTAATGGCAATCCAGATCCTGTTTTGGCAGCACATGATATCCGTGAGACATTCGGAAGAATGGGAATGAATGATGAGGAAACAGTTGCATTGATTGCCGGTGGACACACTTTAGGAAAAACACATGGTGCTGGACCTGCAGACCAAGTAGGGCCGGAGCCAGAAGCTGCCCCTATTGAAGAGCAAGGGTTTGGTTGGAAAAGCGGATATGGTTCAGGAAAAGGTCCAGATGCTATTACTTCAGGTTTGGAAGTGATCTGGACAGCCACTCCGGTAGAATGGAGTCAAGGATACTTTAAGAGTTTATTTGAGCACGAGTGGGAACTTACCAAAAGCCCAGCGGGTGCTCATCAGTGGGTAGCCACAAATCCTGAGGTGCTATATCCTGATGCTTTTGATTCTGAAAAGAAACACAAGCCAACCATGTTGACCACGGATTTGTCCATGAGGTTTGATCCTGTGTATGAAGAGATTTCCAGAAGGTTTTATGAAAATCCAGAGGAATTCAATAAAGCCTTTGCAAAAGCATGGTTCAAATTGACACACAGGGATATGGGGCCAACGACAACTTACTTGGGGCCTGAAGCACCTAAGGAAGATTTGATCTGGCAAGACCCAATTCCTGCTGTGAATCATGACTTGGTGAATGCTCAAGATGTTGCACAATTGAAAACTGCCATTCTGAAATCAGGTTTGACCATAGACGAAATGGTAAAAACTGCTTGGGCTTCAGCTTCTACATACAGAGGTTCTGACAGAAGAGGAGGCGCCAATGGTGCTAGAATTAGATTTGATCAAATAAAAAACTGGGAAGTCAATAATGCTGAAGAGTTGTCAAAAGTATTGGCAACATTGGAAAAAATTCAGTCTGACTTCAATGCCAAATCAGGAAACAAGAAAGTGTCACTGGCTGACTTGGTCGTTTTGGCAGGGAATACAGGAGTGGAAAAAGCTGCTTCCAATGCAGGGTACAACATCGAAGTTCCTTTTACTCCGGGTAGGATGGACGCCTCTGCAGAACAAACAGATTTTGAGTCCTTCGAACTGTTGGAGCCGATGGCTGACGGATTCAGAAACTACCTGAAAACAAAATATACCATCTCTACGGAGGAATTGTTGGTGGACAAAGCACAATTGCTGACATTGACTGCTCCTGAAATGACCGTATTGGTAGGTGGCATGCGTGCACTTCAGGCCAACTATGATGGTTCTAAGCACGGTATCTTTACAGATAAAAAAGACATGTTGAACAATGACTTTTTTGTACACTTGCTTGACATGAGTACGGAATGGAAAGCTGCAGATGATTCCAAGGAATATTTTGAGGGAAGAGACAGAAAGACAGGTGAAGTAAAATACACAGCCACAAGAGCAGATTTGATTTTCGGTTCCCATTCAGAATTGAGGGCTTTGGCCGAAGTCTATGCCCAGGAAGACAACAAAGAAAAGTTTGCGAAAGACTTTGTAGCCGCTTGGACCAAAGTAATGAATTTGGATAGGTTTGATTTGGTGTATAAGAATTAACCGAATCCTTTAAATTTTAAAAGCCAGCTCTTGAAATGGAGCTGGCTTTTTTTATTTTTTTAATAATCTACATTTGTAGAATATAGGTTTTTGTCTACATTTGTAGAGTAATTATATAAATCCATCATAAACATGAAATTATCTCCAACCGAAGAAGAATTGATGAATCACCTTTGGAGGCTGAAAAGAGCATTTCTGAAAGACCTTTTGGATCAATATTCAGATCCAAAACCTGCTTCAACGACACTTTCGACGCTTTTGAAAAGAATGCAAGATAAAAAGTATGTTGATTATAAGGTATTTGGGAATTCCAGACAGTATTATCCATTGGAAACAAAGGAGTCCTATTTTTCAAAGCATGTCAACAATCTAATTAAGAATTTTTTCAATGACTCTCCGGCACAGTTTGCCTCCTTTTTTACCCAAAAAACTGACCTAAGCGAAGAGGAATTGAATCAAATCAAAGATAGCATCGAAGAACAACTAAATAAGAAAAAATGATGTCTTACCTCCTGAATTCCGGAATTTGTCTCTTGATTTTACTTTTGATCTATAGACTCTTTTTGCAAAAAGAATCTATGTATCAATTCAATAGGTTTTTTCTGCTTTTTTCAATAGTTGTCTCATTTTTAATTCCCTTGATAACTGTCGAGGTGACCATTGAAAAAGCCGTCTCAGCAATATTGGACCCGATCAATCCCAAATTGCCTATTGAATATCAAAATTATCAAACCACAGATACGCCGACCCAGTCTGATTTTGACTGGAGATTTTTAGGCTGGGGAATTTACTTTTTTGTGTCAGGCATACTCCTCTATCGCTTTTTCAGAAACATCAAATTGATTTTAGAAAAAGTTAAAAACAATGAAATAGTAGATTATAATGGTTATAAGTTGGTGCTTGTCCAAGAGGACGTTCTTCCCTTTTCATTTTTGACATATATTTTTCTTTCAAAGGCTGCATTTCAAAATGGGAAAATCACAGAGTCCATTTTGCAACATGAAAGCACCCATGTAAGGGAATGGCACAGCTTGGACAATATTTTTATTGAGTTTCTACTAGTATTTATGTGGTTTCATCCAGGCCTTTATTGGTCACGGAGTGCAATCAAACTTAATCACGAATTTATTGCTGACGAGGCAGCATTACGGGTGACGACCGTGCACTCATACAAGCTTTTGCTGGTGTCCATGATCCTACCAAATCAGTCCCCAGTCCTAGCCAGCAATCTTAAATTTTCATTTACTAAAAGAAGACTAGACATGATGAACAAAAAAACAATGCTTTCAACCAAACTGATCAAAGCAGTTGCCTTGATCCCGGTCCTTGCTGTATTGATTTTCGTTTTCAGTGAAAAAGTACCTGCACAAGATCAGATTACTAATAAACAAACTTTAAACTACCATTCTGGAATTCAAAAACCAGATGAAGGTTCCGTAGATTTAATCGTGACTATTTTTCCCGATGGAAACCTCAAAACTAATGGAAAAGAAATTAGACTTGAGAGCTTTGATGAATATCTAAGCCAAAATTTTAAAGAAATAAATAATCTCAAAGTACTTCTTGAAGTCAATACGGGAACCCCAATGGGATATGTATCGGATATTCAGAAAATATTATTTGAGAGGGGAGCAACTCATATTGATGTCTCGGTAGCTGAACAAGTGGCTAATGATAGTGATAAAGCAGAATTTTACAAGAATTCTACTTTTATAGTAGTGGGAATAGATGGGAATAAAACCAAAAAAACCTATAAAGAACTGACGGAAAAACAAAAATCAGATTTGCGCCCTCCGATGGGTAAGCCGGAAAAAAAATCTCCAAATAAAGCAGCATTTGATAAATGGAAAGACTCGAAAACCTATGCCATCTGGATAGATGGAGTTTCGGTGAAAAATGATAAGCTCGCGCAAATGCTTGCATCTGAAATAGCTTTTTACAATGAAAGCTTTGTTCATCTAAATGCAAGGTCAGAAAGGTTTCCCCAAGAATATCAAGTTCACGCCTATACACATCCTGGGTATGAGGCAGCTTATGGTGAAAACTCTGATTATCTCAAAAACAGAAATTGGACCATCACAATAAAAGACTGACTACAAAGGTTGATTAATAAAAATGGTTGAGAAGCCAAAACCTTTTATTGATCAACCTTCATTACCATAACCATTTAAGCAATAAGCCAATCCTGCCACATCATTTTTTCCTCTGAGCCGCCATCCACTCCATAATGGTAGTTGGGCGGCCATTGAGAAATACTGGGGAACCGTCATAGTCTGTCCTTGCTTCATTGGCATGGCTATATATCCAAGACCAATGACCATTGTACCGGTAATTTTCTCCTCCATAAAAGCCTGTAATATCAGTCACATGATCGTATAAGGAGAACACGACATTTTTAGCAGCTGCGTCTTTTAGTCTCTTATAAAGTGGGATAGCCGTCAGGTCTGCAACAGTGGTAGGATCATCTTTGGAATGAATAAACCACATCGGTACATTTTTGATCTTTTTGATTTGAGCATCACTGATGTATTCATTGTGGTAAGCCAATGCACTGATAAAACCTGCTGCAAAATAATCAGGATGCTCAATGATCAACTTCAGCGACATATAGCCACCATTGGAACAGCCTCCCATATAAATCCTTTTTGGGTCGATATTGGGATTTGAGGATACATATTCCTGAATCAAAGCAAATAGAGCCTCGTTGTAAATGTCGTTTTCCTGTCCCCTTGTCATTCCTTCGGCAGCCTGCATCCAGAAAGTTGGGGCTTGTGGCACCAATACGTGAGCACCTCCGAACAAGACCTGAATCTCAGGAGAGGCATAATTTGCAGCTTTGTTACCTAGCAATGCAATGGTAGGGTCATCGCCACCTTCTCCTCCGCCATGCAGCCAAATGATCAGCGGGGCTTTTGTTTTTGTGGTAGGTGTATAGGTAGCATAAGACATGCTGAGATTATCTCCATATTTAAATTTTTTGCTGAGGTCAAACTGATCTACCAAAGGCATGACTTTGCCCACCGGATTGTTCCAGACTTGGCCCGAACCAGTATGGATCACTGTCAGTTTATAGTCCACCCAGTAATTGCTTCCCCGATTATTGATTCGGGCATATTGAAAGGGAGATCCCAATGGTAATGTTGGACTGACTGTAAGTACTAAAGTGATATGTTGACCTTCCTCAACCCTATTGCCATTTTCATCAGACACATAGGCATAAGTTACTGAACGGGTTCCAGAGGCACTTTCCGCTGAGATTTCAACGCCTTCCAAACTTCTTGTCGCGTAGACTTGGTATTGGTTGGCCTTGGCTTCCTTGACATTTTCACCAAGGGATAAGATTACCTTGTTGACAGCTGGCCCCCAGTCAAAGCCTTCCACTACCCATCGGTAATCACCTTGGGCAAATGGCTGGTTTTTATCTCCATTTGAAGCTGTAGCAAGATGCCCTCCAAAAAGGACTTGACTGATCAATGCAGTCAGAAAGAACAATAGGTTTATTTTTTTCATATAGATCAATAGGGTTTGATTTAATTATCATCGGTTAAGAAAATTCAGATCAACTTTTCCAAAGTTCAGGGCTGCTATGTAGGGTAAAATTAAGGACTGAGCGAACTTTGGAAAAGTTTTAATTCATCTTAAATGCCTATCTTAACGACAGTTGGGCTTGATTTCAAAATAAGATAGATAAATTCACATAAATTGAAATCAGTAATTACAGGAATGGATAGCATTTCGCTATTTGATTTTGAGAATGCCTATTTGTGTACCCACTTTCCAGGGATTAAATTAACTTTCTTTAAATTAGGCATGCATTAGAAATATATCATGACAAACAACAAACGCCTCTCGCAAAGAGGGGAATCAGCTGCATCTAAACCTCTTCGTATGGATTTGGAAATCTATAATGAGGCGATACAAAATCGTTATCATCCTAGTTTCAAACCTGAAGGAACCTTTCCCATGACCGTTGCAGAAAACCACCTTTGTTGGGAAATGTTGCGGGATAAAATGCAGGAGATATCCAGAAATCAGGAAATACCGGAATGGGTGGCGAGCTATGGTGATCCTGCAGGTGTGCTGACTTTTAGAGAAGCTATTTCAGGATTTTTAGGTGAGTTTCTGGTGAAAGATAAGATTGACCCCAATACACTTGCCTGCTCTGTAGGAGCCACTTCTGTGATAGAAATGACTTCGTTTTTATTGGGTGAATCAGGAGATACTGCTGTAATTCCTGCACCCAGTTATCCTGTGTATACAGCGGATATAGGAGTGATGGCAGGATTGAAAAGGTTTGACCTGCAAACCCACCATGAGGTTTCAGAATTGGCAGATGGATTTCCGGTAACATTGTCTCATTTGGAAAATGCCAAGAAAGACATTGAGGAAAAAGGGAGCCGTTTCCGAATGTTGATCCTCACCAGTCCGGATAATCCTACTGGTGGTATTTACAGTGAAAATCAGCTGATACAAATTGCTGATTGGTGCGAAAAAGAAGAAATTCACCTGATCGTCAATGAAATCTATGGGCTTACCCTCATAGATATTGATCATCCTGAAATTCGTAAAGATTACCCGAAAGCAATTGAATTCAAATCCTTTGGAGGGATCATGAAAGAAAGGAAAAGTCCTTATTTACACCTGTGGTATTCTCTTTCCAAGGATTTTGGGATTTCTGGATATAGGGTTGGGATATTTCATTCATACAATGAGCAACTGATAGCTGGATACAGGAATATCGGCTTGACGCATGCTATTTCCAACCACACCCAATGGCTGCTTCAGGAAGTTTTGAGTGATCAGGCCTTTGTCAAAAAATATTTGAAATCTTTTCAGCAGGCATTGACCAAATCCTATATAATTGTTCGTAGTACGCTGAAAAAACTTCAAATTCCTTTTAATCCATCCTACGGTAGTTTATTCGTTTGGATTGACCTTTCTGCCTTAATGGATATGCAATCAAAAGAAGCGCAGCATCAATTATGGCTGGAAATTTTCCAAAAAACAGGAATTCTGATCACTCCAGGAAATGGTTTTGGTCACAGCAAATTGGGCATGTTTCGGGTAGTGATTACTTCTGTATCCCATACAGAACTTGAAGTTGCCATGGAAAGATTTGAAAAATTTTACATTGAAAAAAATAGCGAAACCAATTAACCCAAACCTATGAAAAATACCTTTCTCTTATTCCTATTGCTATTTGGCTGCTTTTACATTCCTGTAAATGCCCAAGAAAAACCAATAAAGATCCTGATGATTGGAGCCCATCCAGATGATTGCGACATCAAAGGTGGCGGAACAGCTGCTTTGTTTGCTAAAATGGGCCATCAAGTCAAATTTATCTCAGTGACCAATGGTGATGCGGGACATATGGATATGGGTGGAGGTGTTTTGGCAAAAAGAAGAGTGGCTGAAAGTCAAGAATCAGCCAAAAGATTGGGGATCACCTATGATGTGTTGGACCATCATGATGGAGAACTCCTGGCGACACTTCCCATCCGATTGGAAATCATCCGTAAAATCAGGGAGTGGGATGCCGATGTGGTCATTTCTCACCGGGCCAACGATTACCATCCTGATCACAGGTACACGGCGATTTTGGTGCAGGATGCCGCATTTATGGTAGGAGTTCCCAACATTGCGGCAGATACTCCTCCGCTAAAAAAGAATCCTGTTTTCCTTTATTTTCAGGACAATTTCCAAAAACCTTATCCTTTTCAGGCAGACATTGCCATAGACATTTCTGAGGTCATCGATCAAAAAATTCATGCTATGGATGCGCATGAATCCCAGTTTTACGAATGGCTGCCATGGATAGCCAACGACCCTGACCCGATTCCGGAAGGAAAGGAAGCAAGACTGGCTTGGCTCAAAAAGAAGCGGACTTCAGCACCACAATCTAAGGTAAAAGAAGCATTGGAAAAATGGTATGGAAAAGAAAAAGCTTCAGCGGTGCAGTTTGCTGAAGCCTTTGAAATCTGCGAATACGGCACCCAACCAGGAAAAGAAGAGATTAGGAGGTTGTTTCCGATGCTGCCAAGGTAATCATGATTTTTGAAATTAATAAAGGAGATGGTCAATATTAATTATAATAGCTTCACTTTGTCATTTCGAAGAAGTAACGACTAAGAAATCTATTGTCAACTCTATTAAATAGATTTCTCTCTACGTTCGAAATGACAAGGTTAAGCTGAATAAGTTCAAGCCTGAAACTGAAATCCGAGGGACTTTTCTCTTGATGGGAGTCTCATTGCTGCTCAAAAATCCAGTTAAACATAAAGAGTAGCGTTGTCACGCGGTTGAACCGCGGGACCTTTGAGTCCTGAGTTTTCAACTCTTTTTACTTTGAGCTGAAAGCTCAAGACTCAATAATCCGAGGCTCAACTCTCTCCTCAATCCGCCTGATAAACAACTTTTCCTTCTACAACAGTCATTTTTACTTTCGTATCTAAGAGCTTATCATCAGGGACTTCCATGATGTTTTGATTGAACACAGTAAAGTCCGCAGCTTTTCCAACAACTATGGAGCCTTTAAAATCTTCTTCGAATTCTGCATATGCTCCATCCAAGGTGTAAGACTTCAATGCCTGTTCCCTTGTCAATTTCTGATCAGGTTCAAATCCACCCTCAGGGGTCATTTTAAGTGTTTTTCGTGTTACAGAAGCATAAAATGAAGGAATTGGATCCAAAGGTTCTACCGGTGCATCGGTTCCGTTGGAAATGACAGCACCTGATTGCAAGAGTTTTTGCCAGACATATGCACCATCTTTGATTCTTTTGGCGCCCAGTCTGCCGATGGCCCAAGGCCTGTCAGAACTCAAATGTATGGCCTGAATGGCTGCTATCACGCCCATTTCTCCAAATCTACTGATATCATCCGGGTGAAGGTGTTGTGCATGTTCTACACGGAATCTATGGTCTTTCGCATCAGGATATTTGGCAAATGCAGCCTCATAGCGGTCCAGTACTTCTCTATTTGTACGGTCACCTATGGCATGTGAACAAACCTGGAACCCAAGCTCCAAACCTTTTTCTGAAACCCTGGTCACCAAGTCAATGGGCATGGTTTCATGTCCTCTATGGCCAGGTTTGTCTTCGTAATCCTCCAATAACCAAGCGCCCCAAGGACCCAAAGCCCCATCCATATTGAGTTTGATGGATCTCACGGTGACTTTATGCTCGGGGTCAATTTTTGGCCCCTTCTCATACCAAGCATCTATCAGTTCGGGAATTCGGCTGGAAAGCATCACGTACATGCGGGAAGTCAATTTCCCTTCAGACTGGAATTTCTCCAAGTTGTCGATCAATTCCTGATTGCCGCCTGCATCATGAAAAGAAGTGATCCCTTTTTCTGCAAGTTCCTGCAAAGCCAATTCCAAGGCTTTTTCCTTCCTTTCAGGGGTGTCATCAGGGATCAACTTGGAGACCAATGTTGAAGCCCTTTCTACCAAGACCCCTGTCGGATTTCCAAGTTCATCTCTCAAGACCTCACCGCCTTCTACTTCCTGCCTTGGGTTTTCGCTTCCCAGAGGAGTGATTCCTGCAATTTCCATGGCTTTTTGGTTGACAAAAGAAGCATGTCCTGAAGCATGGGCAAGGTAGACTGGGTTATTGGGTGTGACTTCACTCAGTTCTTTGTGGGTTTGGAATCCTTTAACAGCATTTTCGGGAAGCTTGACCCACTTGTCCTGATGCCATCCTCTACCGGTAATCCATTCTCCAGGTTCTGCCTGACCGGCTGCTTCAGCTACTTTTTCTATCAATTCCTCATAAGTCTGCACATGCATCAGGTCTATGTCCAGTTTGTTGTAACCAATGCCCATCAAATGGCCATGGGATTCGATAAATCCTGGCGTCATGGTGCTTCCTTGAAGGTCAATCACTTCTGTGTCGTTGCCGACAAACTCCTGTATTTCTTCAGTAGTCCCGACAGCTAAAATCAGTCCGTCCTTGACTGCCACAGCTTCCGTTTTGGGATTGGCTTCATCAACGGTATAGACGATTCCATTGATAAAAACCTTATCGGCTTTGTTCGCGGAATCTGAACTGCATGCAATGAAGAAAAAACATAGGATGATGATGAGATAAATATTTTTCATAGGGGTTTACATATTCTTTTTTCCAAATCTATCAGTTTTGGACTTTAGCTAAAAACCATTCCTGTAATGTGACAGAGAGTACCAATGACAGATTGTATCTTGGCGTCACTTTGATCCCGATAGCTATACGGGAGAAGAGTCTCCTTCCCTTGAGAGTAGGAGATTCTTCACTAAGTTACCATTGACAGATTTGTAAGGCACGTCCCCCTGACGTAGGTAGAGTCTCTATGTTTAAGCTTGGGATTCTTCAGTCGTACCTCCATTAGGATGACGCAGTGGATGTCATCCCCTTCCTGTAAATGCCAAATTTTAAAAACTCAGAATGACTCAGTAACAGATGTCATTTTCTTTTCTGTACATTTCCTAATTGTAAGGTAATCCCATTTGATTTAGCCGAGTACTTTAAAATAAAAAACAGATAAACCAAAGAATATAAGTTTTCAAAAACTTTAATTTCAGGTAACTTATGCTCAGATTCTAATATTAATAACATTAAACCTTAAAACCTATGAATACCCAAATGTCCCGATTCTTATACTTTATTTTTGTTTTGGCCCTGATATTCCCAAAAACTGTTTTCGGCCAACACACTGCTGAAAAAGATGAATCTTTCAAAATCGGGATGGCCGGATATACCTATCACAAATTTGACCTAGACAGGACATTGGCCGATTTGGAAACCAATCAGGTTCAGTACTTATGTATCAAAGACTTTCACTTGCCTTTTGACAGTTCAGAAGAAGATATCCGAAAATTCCATGAAAAATTAGCCTCCAAAGAAGTACATGGATATGCAGTTGGGCCCATTTATATGAGGTCTAAAGAAGAGGTGGATGTGGCTTTTGCATATGCGAAAAGGGTAGGAGTGAAGTTGATCGTGGGAGTACCTGCTCACGAATTACTTGGCTATATCAATGAAAAGGTGCAGGAATATGATTTCAATTACGCCATTCATATGCATGGTCCCGACATAGACTTGTATCCAGATGCGGACGATATTTGGTCACATGTCAAGGATTTGGATCCAAGGATGGGGATGTGTCTGGACATCGGACATACAGCAAGAAATGGCAAAGATCCTGTTGCCGACTTGAAAAAATACAAAGACCGCATTTATGACATGCATATCAAGGACGTAACGGCAAATACCAAAGAAGGGAAGTCCATCGAAATCGGAAGAGGGATTTTGGATATTCCTGCCTTTGTGCAGATGCTGAGAGAAACAGGTTATACAGGGGTGTGCAGTTTGGAACACGAAAGAAACATGGACAATCCATTTTCCGGTATTGCTGAGTCCATAGGGTATTTTAGAGGGGTGATTGTTGCTACAAAAAATTGATATTAGAGAGCTGAAGGATATAATTGGGTTTCCTTATTTTATAAAATGGATACGGATAGATTTTGAATGATACTTATGGATATTTTCGATATTCATAGATACTTTTTGATATGCGTGGATATTTGAGTAAGGATATGTGGTGGTACAATTGAACCAATATCCAATATCAGTTAATATCTATTCACTAAGCTTAACTATTACTTCACCATTAAGCTAAAAACTTTAAATGAAAGATAGTTTTGATCCAATATCCATCAATATCCAATATCAACTAATATCTACTTCAACACATCCCTTATTTCCTCATCTTTGTCAAAAACAGATTTGGCAAAAGGACAGAGAGGCATGATTTTTTTGCTCTCTTTTCTCGCGAGTGCCACGGCCTTTAGGACCATTTTTTTGCCGGCTCCTTCTCCCCGTAAACTGTCGTCCACTTCGGTATGCTCTATGATGAATAATGATTCCCCAGCTTTGGAATAAACCATTTCGGCCTTCCTCTCTCCATCTTTTTCAATAAAGAAATAGCCTTTTTTCTCTTCTTCTTGATGTTTGATTTCCATGTTTGTCTGTTTACTATAAACTATAATTTAGGGAAATATTCTTTAATTGAAAAAAATCCATCTCTATCTCAGAATATAAAGGGTTTGTAAAAGTTTATTTTTTCAATCGCATTCATTATGTAATTTGTACACATAAACATAAATTGTTAGCCAATACTATTAAACCTAGAATAATATGAAAAACAGAAGAGAATTTTTGATCAAATCAGCCTTGGGAGTAGGTGGACTAATCACAGCCCCATCTTGGTTGCATGGTGCTCCAGCCATTATCAAATCTTTCAACAAACCCAATTCATTGATCAACGGCGTACAGATTGGAACCATCACTTATTCCTACCGATCTATGCCTGACCAAAGTTTAGAAGCCAACCTCAAGTATATCCTAGATAGTGGCATCAGTGCCGTGGAGTTGATGGGTGAACCTGTAGAATACTTTGCTGGGATGCCAACGCCGGAATTTGATAGGAGGAGGGGCTTCCAACTAGGTTGGAAGCAAAGAAGCGGGGAAAGTCTTTCATCCGATGAACAAGCCGAATGGACTGAATTGAGAAAAGAAATGGACGCTTATGGGAAGCAGGTTGCCGAGTGGAGGTCCAATGTCGACTTCAAAAAATTTGAACAGGTCAAAAAGATGTTCAAAGATGCAGGTGTGGGCATCTATGCATTCAAGCCAAATGCCTTTAACCAAAGCAACAGTGATGCAGAAATCGCATACGGCATGAAAGCAGCAAAAATTCTTGGTGCCAGCCACGTGACCTTAGAACATCCTGATGATGATGCACATACTTTAAGGTTAGGCAAATTGGGTGAAAAACATAAAATGGGAATCGGGTACCATGGTCATGAGCAACAGACTTTCACTTTTTGGGACACTGCTTTGGAGCAAAGCTCCAAAAACGGTCTAAACTTCGATTCTGGGCATTATGTGGCCGCCGGACATACAGATATGATGGAGTTGATCCAAAAGCAAAATAAGCATATTTACAGCATGCATATCAAGGACCGTCAAGCGCCTGCCAATGGAAAAGGAAACTTGCCTTGGGGACAGGGAGACACTCCCTTGAAGGAGCTATTGACCATGATGCGTGACAAAAAGTTTAAATTCCCCGCTACCATCGAACTGGAATATGAGGTACCAGCAAATTCAGATGCAGTAGCGGAAGTCCAAAAATGCTTGGAGTATTGTAGAAAGGCATTGGGATAACTGATATGTAAGCCTGTCGCTTGATTGGATAATCGCCACAAAATGCGGCTTTACTAGAAGTCCAACGGCTCAACTTACGTTATCCGAAGGCTGTGCCTTCGGATTTTTGATGTATAAGCCTGTGGCTTAATATATAAACTCGCCGCAAAATGCGGCTTTACCAAAAGTCCGACGGCGCAACCGTCGGACAGCCTTCGCTAACCGGAGGTTATGCCTTCGGATCCCTGATAAATAAGCCTATGGCTTAATAGATAAACCCGCCGCAAAATGCGGCTTTACCAGAAGTCCGACGGCACAACCATCGGACAACCCCCGCTAAATGGAGGCTGTGCCTTCGGATTCCTGATAAAAGAGCCTGTGGCTTAATATATAAACTCATCGCAAAACGCGACTGTATCAAGAGTCCGACGGCACAACCATCGGATAGCCTGAGCTATCCAAAAAACTGATCCCAAAAATTTTTGATTCATTAGCATTTAGTTTTTTCACCTTTATATCATATTTTTATTGTATTAGTTCAAAATTTTTAACCTGAAAAATCATGGATAAACCTTTTAGTATTTCTGATCAGCATGCTGTGCATTTTTTGACCATGACGGTTGTAGATTGGATCGATATTTTCTCAAGAAAGGAATTCAAATTAGAAGTTGTGGACAGTCTCAATTATTGTATCAAAAACAAAGGGCTAGAAGTGTATTCCTGGTGCTTGATGACAAATCATTTACATCTACTTGCCAGAGCAATTGAGCCATTTCGGCTGAGCGATATTCTGAGAGATTTTAAAAGCCATGTTGCACGTAAAGTTTTAGAAAGTCTGGAAAAAGAATCCATTGAATCAAGGGCTAGATGGATCCTTAACCACTTTAAGTATAGAGGGAATATTTCTTCCAAAGTAAAAGATTACAGATTTTGGGAAAATGGATTTCACCCAGTTGAGATTACGTCTGCCAATTTTTTTGAACAAAAACTAAAATACATTCATCAAAATCCATTAAGGGCGATGATTGTAGAAGAAGATCATCATTACCTTTTCAGTTCGGCAAGGGATTATACGGGAATCAAAGGTTTGGTTAATATTTCCTTGTATTGATTGTTGTCGTAAAATGCGACTTTACCAGAAGTCCGACAGCTCAACTTACGTTATCCGAAGGCTATACCTTCGGATTTCTGATATATAAGCCTTTGGCTTAGTTGGATAATTGCCGCAAAATGCGGCTGAACCAGAAGTCCGACGGCGCAACCGTCGAACAACCTTCGCTATCCGGAGGCTATGCCTTCGGATTTTTGGTATGTAAGCCTGTGGCTTAAATATATAATTTCACCGCAAAATGCGGCTTTACTAGAAGTCCGACGGCGCAACCATCGGACAACCTTCGCTATCTGGAGGCTATGCCTTCGGATTTTTGGTATGTAAGCCTGTGGCTTGATGTCTAAATTCGCCGCAAAATGCGGCTTTACCAAAAGTCCGACGGCGCAACCATCGGACAGCTTGAAAAAGGAGAAGAGGTTTACCCCTCCTTTTTTATTTTTTTCTATTCACTTTTTCTCTTGCTCTATCTTTCTACTTCTCTCCTTGATTTCTTCTACTCTTTCTTTAGTCACCCCAAATACTTTTCCTTCTGAGGCGTCTTGGAGTAAGCGGTCGATATAATCTTGGGATATCTCCTCATTATCCCCATACTTCTCTCGTATTGCAACCAATCGAGAGTGCAGGTCATCTTTGATTTCAGCATATTCTGGGTCATCATAAAAGTTTTTCAATTCCAAAGGATCCTTTTTCCTATCCAATAATTCCCATTGGTCTTCTACATAATAGTAGTGTATCAACTTGTATTCCTTGGTCACGATGGCATAATGTCTATTGACCATGTGTTCGGCAGGATACTCATAATAGTGATAATATACGGCATCACGATCCCACTGAGCACTATTGCCTGTAAGTAAAGGAATCAGACTTTCGCCTTGCATATCATCTGGCGCTTTTACTCCCGCAGCTTCGAGGAAAGTCTGTGCAAAATCCAGGTTTTGAACCAATTCGTCTGACTTGCTGCCCGCTTTGATTCTATCAGGCCAAGATACCAAAAGGGGTGTTTTGAAAGACTCATCATACACAAATCGCTTGTCGTACCAACCGTGTTCTCCCAAATAAAAACCCTGATCTGAAGTATAGACAATAATGGTGTTTTCCATCATATCATTGGCTTCCAAATAGTCCAGTAACCGTCCCACGTTTTCATCCACAGCCTGAATGGTTCCTAGGTAATCCTGCATATATCTTTGGTATTTCCACTTCATCTTGTCTTCCTCGCTCATGGTGGGGTATTTACTTTTGAAATCTTCATTTACCTTTCCGTAGGCCTCCATAAAAGATTGTCTTTGCTCATCCGTAAACCTGCTGTATTCATAAGCATATCGCTGCTTGTCAAACCCGATTTCAGCAATTCCCAATTCATCCATCACTTCTGGAAAAACCTTATTATCACCAGCCCATGCCATGTGATGGAGGATGCTCATTTCTGCTTCAGCTGCAGGATCTGTCCTTCCCGAATAGTCATCAAAGAGCGTTTTCGGCTCTGGGAAAGTCCGGTTGGTAAAATCATCCAAATGACGCTCAGCCATCAGCCAAGAGCGGTGGGGTGCCTTATGCAGGTACATCAGCATAAAAGGATCCTCTTCATTCCGCTCATTTTCCAGCCAATCCAAAGTCATGTCTGTTACGATATCGGTCACGTAGCCTTCTACTTCGATATTGCCATCGTATTTGGTGATAAATTCGGGGTTGTAATAGGCACCTTGACCCGGGAGTATTTTGAACTGGTCAAAGCCTTTTGGATTGTTGCCAAAATGGAGCTTGCCAAACATAGCCGTCTGATAGCCTGCATCCTGCAAAAGCTGTGGAAAGGTGATGTTGGTGGTGTCAAAATGAAAATGGTTATCCACTTTTCCGTTGAGGTGGGAATGCTTTCCGGTGAGAATGGTAGCCCGACTTGGAGCGCAGATGGAGTTGGTTACCGAGGCATTGGTAAAAAGCATACCCATCTTGGCGATCCGGTCTATGTTTGGGGTTTCGATCAAAGTATTGTCATAAGCCGAAATCGCCTGATAAGCATGGTCATCCGACATGATAAAAATGATGTTGGGTCTTTCCTTTTTATGCGTTTCCGATTTTTCGCTGCTACAGGAAACAAGGGTAGTAATTAGGAAAGCAAAAAGAAGAAGCGTGGAATTTTTCATAGTGCTTGGTTATAGAAGGATTTTAAAAGTAATAAATAAATTTCCTTCCTGTAAACTTTACATGATGAATTTCCCTTTGAATCAATAGGTGGGTGAAAAAAAGTATGGTGAAAGGTAAAACCTTCGAAATAAATCTACTGTCGTAGAGGATATTCAGGAATTCTCAAAAGCCTACGCCATCCTGAGGCTGTGCCTTTGGATCCTTGGTATTTAAGCCTTAGGCTTGACATATAATTTCGTTGCAAAATGCGACTATACCAGAGGTCCAACGGCCCAACCGTCGGACAACCCACGTTATCCGGAGGCTGTGCCTTCGGATTCCTGATAAGTAAGCCTTTGGCTTGATATATTAATTCGTCGCAAAATGCGACTACACCAAAGGTCCGACGGCGCAACCGTCGAACAGCCTAGGTTATCCGGAGGTTGTGCCTTCGAATTTCTGATAAAATAGCCTGTGGCTTGTTTTGACCATCGCCGCAAAATGCGGCTTCTCTAAAAGTCCGACGGCGCAACCGTGGGACAACATGACCCTGTCCCAAGTTGTAAGACCTCGCAACTTTGAAGTTTTTTTGCTTTTCTTTGCAAAACGTATGATGCAAAATCAAAATAATCCCCTTGCAATGGGGTATGTAATGGCGCTATTGGCAGCTGTTATGTGGGGGGTATCAGGTACCTGTGCACAATATTTGTTTGAAGAAAAAGGAGTTTCACCCTCTTGGCTGGTTTGTTGGAGAATGGTGATTGCAGGAACCCTGCTATTGCTTTTTGCCCTCTTCAGAAAAAAATCAGATGCCAAGCGGATTTGGCTTAAAAGAAGGGATGTATTCGAGATTTTGATTTTCAGCACTCTTGGAATGGTTGCTGTACAATTTACCTATTTCTACAGCATCAGCCTTTCCAATGCAGCCACCGCTACAGTTCTTCAATATGTGGGACCTGTTTTCGTAGTTGGATTTTATGCCATCAAGTTACGGCGCCTGCCCAAACCCAATGAATACATCGCTTTGGCATTGGCTCTGGTCGGGACTTTTCTTTTAGTTACCCATGGGAGTTTTGATGCCTTGGTGATATCAGAAGCAGCCTTGTTCTGGGGCTTGCTTTCGGCAGTTTCTTTAGCAGTCTACACCATTCAACCTGTTCAGTTGCTTAGAAGGTTTTCTTCGCCGACCGTTACTGGTTGGGGAATGTTTATCGGAGGTATGATTTACTTGATGGTGAGCAACCCTTGGTACCTTTCAGGCACTTGGGATATGGGGACTTATTTGGCTTTTGCCTACATTATTATTTTGGGGACAGTTATTCCATTTTCTATTTTCCTAGCCTCCTTGAATATCATTGGCGCACAGACAGCCAGTTTGCTTTGTTCCGTAGAACCCCTGTCCGCAGCCTTAGTGGCAGTAGCCTGGCTGGGAGTGACATTTACCGGAATGGATTGGTTGGGGACATTTTTTGTAGTGATCACAGTTGCGCTGCTTACCCTATCCAAGAGAACTGTAAAACTTCCTGCATTGAGGGCCTTTTGGAAGTTGAAAAATGATTAATCGTTTAAAGATTATATGATTATCCGCAATCATGCCACTAATCAATTAAACGAGGGTTATTGGCAAACGGATACTAATAGATATTGGATATTTATAGATATTGGTTCGAAATCACAGGTTATTTCTATTATTTAGATTCTACTGGTATGAATGCGGATATACATAAAAGATTAATTGATTAACTGTGTAAGGTTCCCTCTGTCCATAATTGTGCCTGATCCTCTTTACTGATTAGATTTCTCCTCCTACGTCGTCAAAATGACAAGGTAAAGTTTTGGACTCTCTTGAAGTTTGCATTTCTCAGCGCATTCCGCGGGATAAAATTTACAGTCTTTGCTTCCTTGCTTGAACCAATTTTCTTTGCGAGTCTCCTTTGCACCTTTGTAAACTTTTCGTGAACCGTTTTCTCTTTTTGCCTGACCTCTTAAAAATTAACCACTGATCAACACCGATATTCACAGATAAGCTTCGCTTTTTTTTGCCTCATAGCGTCTCCCGATTCTCGGGACAAGCTTTGCGTGAAATAAAATTCTCTGCGATCCTCAGCATCTTTGTAATCTTTGCGTGAATCTTTCCTTCGCTAGCATATTGATGTGATTTTTAATAACTTAATGTTCTCAATCCTAATAGCCATGAACAAGAACCCCAACCCCTACCACGTAGACAAACCAGGTAATCCATCCACCGCCACCAGCAGCAAAACCAAACTCAATGACCGCTCTAATGGAAAACCATTGCGTATCCTCTCAGAGGAAGACTGGGACTTCTGGGTTCATCAGGGATATGTGGTGGTCAAGAATGCGGTGCCGAAAGAACAGGTGAGCAAGACCGCTGATTTTTTATGGGAATTTGAAGACAAGGATCCTCAAAATCCTGAAACTTGGTACAAGAATCCTTACAATGAAATGGAGATGAAAGAATTGGTGGGTACGGGAATGGTGGAGGTGTATAACAACCAACATCTCTGGAACAACAGGCAAGCGCCTAAAGTCTATGATGCTTTTGTGGATGTCTGGGGGACAGAAAAACTTTGGGTGACCATTGACCGGGCTAATCTTAATTTTCCCATCCGTCCCGGATATGAATACAAGGCCTTTATCCATTGGGATTATGATCCGGAAACCAAACCCCAAAATGTTCAGGGAGTACTTGCCCTCGCAGACCAAACCGATGAAAATATGGGTGGGTTTCAGTGTATTCCCGAGCTTTACCGCACTTATGATACCTGGAAACTCAACCAGCCTGAAGATAGAAACAGGTTTATGCCCGATATCAGTGACTTTGAAAAGGACATTGTCAAAGTCAAGTTGGAAGCAGGTGATCTTTTGATTTTCAACAGCCTGTTGCCTCATGGCATACGTGCCAACCGTTCCGATAAAGTCAGGATTGCACAATACATATCCATGATGCCTGCTGAGGAGGATAATGAGGAATTGAGAGATTGGCGAATCAAGTCTTGGGAAAACCGGGTGGCCCCTTCTGGATATGCCTTTCCGGGTGACCCCAGAAATTGGGAACAAACCAAATATGATAGAGCGGAATTATCTGAATTGGGTAAAAAACTCTTGGGATTGGAAAGGTGGTGATACTAGTTACAAAGTCACAAAGTACCTTTTGAAAAATTAAAATTGCCACAAAGAAAGGAAGACACTAAGATTTCACAAATTCCTTGGTGTTAATCTTAGTGCCTTCGCGTCCTTGTGGCATGAAAAAAATCAAGAAATTTCCATCCCGACTCTTTCCAGCAATGCCTTAGTCGCCTTGATTCCTTCTACTTCTGAAAGCTCATTTCCTTCATATTCAATACCTACATACCCTGTGTAACCAGCATCTTTGACGATCTGCATCATTTTGTTGTAATCTGTCTCCACACAATTACCTTGCGCGTCAAAATTGTTTGTCTTGGCACTGACTCCTTTGGCATAAGGCATCATTTCCTCAACCCCTTGGTACCTGTCGTATTCTTCCACACATTCACCCTCCCACTCGGACTCTCCTGAGCGTTTGATACAGAAATTGCCAAAATCAGGAAGTGTACCGCAATTGTCCATTCCGGTATTTTGAATCACTGTGCTTAGCCATTGCCCATTGGAGGAGTAGCTGCCGTGATTTTCAACAATAACATTGATATCAAAAGGTTTGGCAAATTCAGAAAGAGATCTCAACCCTTCTGTTGCTGCAGCACCAACTTCTTCTGCTGTACCACGGCCAAAAGCATTTACCCTGATAGAATGACATCCTAAAAATTGAGCTGCTTCAACCCATTTTTTATGGTCGTCTACCGATTTCATTCTAGCTTGCTCGTTCAGATCACCTAAGAATCCCTCACCATCTACCATGATCAACACGGACTCCATTCCATTGTCTTCTACTCTTTTTTTCATCTCCCCCAAATAGTCCATATCTCTGGCTTTGTCCTTGAAAAATGCATTGACATATTCTAAGGCATGAATATCAAAGTTGTCCTTGGTGAATTTTGCGAAATCCATGTTGTCAAGTTCACCACCAAAAAGCATCTTGTGCAATGACCATTGGGCAAGGGAGATTTTAAAAAACATATTTGCGGCGCTTGTTTCTGCCTCTTTTTCACTGCTCCCACTTTCTGTCCCACCGCAACCTTGAAGCATCATGGGGCTTAGGCCAGCACCTAGACTGAGCAGGCCGATGTTGCGGATAAAAGTTCTTCTCTCTGTTTTGTTTTTCATAGTGTTTGGTTGATTGGTTTTTCGAAAGCAAAATACCCATTTCCAACATGCAGAACCAACCATTTACATAAATGCACAAAAAGCAGGGTGAATTGCCCTGCTTCTTTTTTGTTCATTAAATATACTTTTATTCACTCAGCTTAAATCGAATAGGAACTCTCATCCTTACAGCTACTTCCTTTCCTCTTTGCTTACCTGGGATCCAATCAGGAGATTGACGGATGACACGCAGCGCTTCTTCATCACAACCTCCACCTATGCCGCGGAGAATTTCAGGGTTGGTGACCCTTCCATCAGGCTGAATTTCAAATACCACAAATACCTTTCCTTCGATTCCCGCCTTCTTGGCTTGCTCAGGATAGTGAAGATTTTCGGAAAGAAACTTGCTCCAAGCTTCCCAACCACCCTTGAATTCAGGGGAATCTTCGACTACGTCAAAAATTTCTGTAGAAGCGGCATTTTGTTTTTCCAAT
This sequence comes from Mongoliibacter ruber, assembly GCF_003003005.1. Taxonomy (GTDB): domain Bacteria; phylum Bacteroidota; class Bacteroidia; order Cytophagales; family Cyclobacteriaceae; genus Mongoliibacter; species Mongoliibacter ruber. The sequence goes on along the minus strand of NZ_PVTR01000003.1, from coordinate 150,190 downwards.
TCCATGGGAATTTCCAATGTTTCAGCGAAACTTTCTTCTTTTTCAGTTTCGCAGGCAAATACCAGCAGCAAGGCTGCCATCAAGGGGATAGCCAAAAGAAACACGGACTTTTGGATCGCTTTGGATTTTTTAGAATTCATCATCATTTTGATTCTTTTTTTGGTTTGAAAATGGTTAAAGTTGTTGACCAATTGTCCGTTGCTTTCAGTAATCAGAAGCCCTAGGAGCAATTTGGCATAAGCGGTTTTGGAATAGGTGGAGGTCACCTCCTGGTCGGCCTCAAATTCGTGGACTTCCCTAAGATTGGCCTCATAAAAACTCCATATGGGATGGGACCAAAGGATGGCATTTGCAATCTGCAAGACCAGTAAATCAAGTGTATGTAATTTTTTGACATGCACGGCTTCATGATAGACAATAGGTTTTTGTTCAGCGTCTTGCTCATCATAATGAGGGAGGAATACAAAATGGAAAAATGAAGATGGTTGAAATTCAGGATTGATGACGAAACAAAGACCGTTTTTCTCAATCTTTTCAGATTGGTAAATTCGCTTAAATGTCACAAGCAAACCGATTAGGAGCATGCTTATTTTCCATATAAAACCAGTAAGGTATATGATCAATAAAAAATGAAGGAAACCGATTGAACCTGAACCCGATTCCTTGCCGGAAAACTGGAATTCCGGTAGACTATATGTCAGTATTTCAGGAACGAGTGTTGTTGTATTGCTTGTACTGAAACTTAAGAATGGCAACACCATTGCAAAAACCAAAGCGCCTAATAAATAAGCCCTGTTCCAGGTGAAAAATGTCAGTCTTGACAGAAATATTTTATAAAATCCGTAAAGTAGGAACAAGGCTAAACTCGCCTCCCATAGGTAATTGAATAACTGGCTCATGATTTTTCAGGGTTATCGTGCTCATCGATTAACTTTTTAAGTTCTTTCATTTCCTTTTCGGAAATCCCTTTCTCTTTTACCATAAAAGAGAGTACGTTTTGGACGGAGCCATCAAAGTAGTTTTTGATCAGGTTATTGAAGCTCTTTTTCCTGTAGGCCTCTTGGGTCACTACGGGGTAATACTCATGGATATTGCCATATGTATTATGTTTGAGATAGCCCTTCTTTTCCAGTTGCTTGATGTTGGATGCGAGCGTGGTATAAGGAGGTTTTGGCTCCGGGATTTCGTTCAGCACATCCCTGACCAAAGCCTTTTCCAATTTCCAAAATACCTGCATCAATTGTTCTTCGTTTTGTGTCAATGCTTCCATGACAATAAAAGTAATACTAATTATTTAATAATACTACGAAATTTTCGTAATTCTACGAAAAAAATGTAAATTATTGGTTAAGTGATTGATTAACTGATGAATTGTGTAACTGATGATGAAGTCGTTAACCGTTAAAAAGGTTAAAGGTTAATTTTTTTTGTTAAAAGTTGGGTTTGTGATGAATGGAGGAGGTGTATAAGTGGTGAAGCTGGTAAACTGAAATCGATATACTATTTATTAAACTCAACAGTGACCTCAATCTTCAATGGCATGCCATCTCTGTTTTTGGCGGAAAGTATTTTCCACCATTGATCATTATTCCGCCAAAAACTTATACTTGGCTTACACTTTAAACCCCGGGTAGCTACCCAGAGCTAATATACGTTTGACCTCCCGATTTTCGGGACAGGCATTTCAGGGTCATTATTTTTATCGCTTCTTAATTCTGAGTTTTTAACTCTTATTTTTTGAGCTTTAAGCTCTTGACTCAGGAATCCGAAGGTACAACCTTCGGATAACGCACCATTTTTACCATCAAAATAAGATTTCTCTCTACGTTCTAAATGACAAGGTGAGGCCGACTTAATTTTAAACCTGAAAATGAGATTTGATGTTGGGGATTTATATCGCCGTAGGCATATATCAACTTTATATCGCGAAGCATATATCCACCATTCATTTCTCAAAAATCACCTCTTCACTAGGCACCCTGAACCTCTCTCCATAAATCCCTTCAGGAAGTCCTTTGCCACAGGCAATGATCATAGAAATCTCAGCGGAGTCTGGTAATTCCAAAAGCTTCTTCACTCTTTTGGAATCAAAGCCTTCTAAAGGACAGGTGTCATAGCCCCTGGATTTCAAGGCATACATGAATGTCATGGCAGCCAAAGCAACGCTTTTGTGAACTGAAATGCGCACATCTGTTTCTGAGACTTCCCTCACCATAGGTCTTTTCAACCCTACCGACCAAGCGATCAGTCTCTTTCCCAGTGACCAAAGCGGAAATTTGGAATATAGCCTTGGAATCAATTTGCCATAATAGGAGAGTACTTGCTTTTCTTTCTTACCACTTTTTCCTTTGTAGGCTTTTTTGACATTTTCATAGTTGGATTTTGCCCTCTTTTTCCAATTATCCCTCCGGGCCACAATCACCACTAATTCCCTGGCTGTTCTCGCCGCACTCTGCTTCATGCACAATTCAGCTAAGGGAGTTTTGAGAGATGAAGTTTCTGGCACCCTATAAAATTCCCAAAGTTGAAGATTTGAGCTATTTGGAGCCAATGTGGCCAGTTCGAGGCATTCCTGCACAGTTTGATGGTTAAACTTTTCCTTTTGGTCAAAAACTCTTACCGATCGTCTAGTCTTAATGATCTCAGAAAATTCTGTTTGCTGTATAAAATCAGTCATTTGGTCAAAATAATTAACTTAATCCTTAAGCTTTAATTTGCTTTTCTTAAATTCAGCCTGAAATTTCACGAATTCTATTTTAAACTCCTAAATATGGTTTTGCAGCTCATCAGATTAGAAATACTTAAAAGTATGCGATCGACATCCTTTGCAAAGTCTGCATTGGTGGCAATATTTTTGGCCTTTTTAGCAGTTGTCTTGTTGGCTTATGTCCTGCTGTTGGGAATTGTCTTGAAAGATGTCTTGGAAAAAGTAATGGAAAGTTCAGATGCTTATACCACACTTAGTGCAGGTCTGGTATACTTTTTCCTTTTTGAATTTATGTACAGGTATTTTACCCAACAACTGCCTGTGATGGAGTTAGAGCGTTTTTTACACCTGCCTATCAAAAAAAGCAATATCATTCATTTTCTTTTGGGACGGTCATTCATTTCGCCTCTGACCTTGATAGCACCATTGCTTTTTGGACCTTTTGCCTACAGAGAAATCCTGCCAAAGTTTGGAGATGTGGCGGCCATTTCATGGATTGCTGCAGTGGTTCTGACGAGTTGGTCTTTACATTGGTTGATGCTGTGGTTCAAGCAAAAATTTGAAGATAGCTTGACGGGGATAGGTATAGTTTTTCTAGTGCTTTTGTTGGGTGCAGGTTCCACTTACCTCGGATGGTACAACCTCGGGGAGATCATTAAACCTGTTTTTGATTGGTCATTGACTTCACCGATTCCAGTACTTTTGTTGTTGGGGGTTTTTGTAGCCATGTACCAAATGGCATATGTATATTATAAGAACAATGCTTATTTAGAGGACTTGTCACAGGAGGAAAATATCCGTTTTGTCAATCAAGAACTTGGTTTTTTATCACGGTTTGGCTTGGCAGGGGAGTTTGCCAATTTGGAGTGGAAGTTGATCATCAGACATAAGAAACCGAGGACATACTTGATGCTTGCAGGCTTTTTCTTATTATACGGTTTGATATTTTATAATAACCCACAATATGCCTCAGAAGAAGGTTTCAGCCACCTGTTTGTTTTTGTAGGCTCATTCATTACAGGGATTTTCATGCTGCAATATGGTCAGCTTTTTTTGAGTTGGAATTCTGCCAATTTTGATTTTTTCTTACAGAAAAGAGATGGTGTGGAAGCTTTGATCAAGGGTAAATACTTACTTTTCATAGTAGTTTCAATACTCTGTCTGCTTCTTTCAATCCCGTACGTATATTTTGGATGGGATATCCTTTTGATTCATTTGGCTACTTTTCTTTTCAATATGGGAGTAGTGATACACATGGTCATATACCTTTCGCTTTGGAAGCCAAAGCCAATGGATCTCAACAAAGGCGCCATGTTCAATTACGAAGGTGTGGGGATTGCCCAATTTCTGATGATTATCCCAATGCTGATTGCTCCATATGTGGTATACCTGCCTTTTGCCTTGTTTTTCAACCAATACATTGGGCTTTCAGCTCTGGCTATCGTGGGTATGGCAGGCATTATCGCCTTCAAACCACTCTCGAGATTAGCGGTACAGCGTGTACTTGACAATAGATATGAAATTTCATCATCATTCAGACAAGAAATATGATCACAATAGAAGGACTCAAAAAAAAGTATAAGGAAGTAGTGGTACTGGATGTGCCCAACCTTTTTATCCCTAAGGCTGAATGTTTCGGTTTAGTCGGAAACAATGGTGCAGGTAAAACGACTCTTTTCAGGATTATCCTCGATTTGGTCCGTACCACAGAAGGTCAGGTCATGATCGATCAGGAAGTTGTCAGTCAGTCTGAAGATTGGAAGTGGAAAGTAGGTGCTTACTTGGATGAGCATATGTTGTTGTCATACCTTACCCCGGATGAATATTTTGAAGCGCTTCGCAAAATGTACAGGATGTCTGATGCGGATATGGTCATGCACCTGGAAAAGTTTCATGAGCTTTTTAATGATGAGATTTTGGGAAAAAAGAAGTATATCCGTGACCTGTCAAAGGGAAATTTGAAAAAAGTGGGTATTGCGGCAGCCTTAATGGGAAATCCTGAAGTGGTCTTGCTGGATGAACCATTTGAAAACCTGGACCCTAGTTCGCAAAACAGGTTGAAAAAACTGATTTTGAGTGAGAAAGAAAATTCCCAAATCACGTTTTTGATTTCCAGCCATGACCTCAACCACGTTACCGAAATCTGCGAAAGGATTGTACTTTTGGAAAAAGGTCTTGTGATCAAGGATATCAAAGAAAAAGAATTGATGGTAGATGAACTCAACACCTACTTTGGCACTTGATGCAGCTTAAAAGAGGTTTTTGAAAAAAGTCCTTAACAGAAATAAGTAATTGTACCTAGAGAAAAGAGATTTACCGGAATGGTAAATCTCTTTTTGGTTGTAGACTACCGAAATGGTCTGGTTCGTAGAGAAAGGCTGATTTTTCACCAATGAAAACAATTGTTTCAGCGGTAAACCTACTTTAGGAATACTTGCACCATTGATGGCGACAGCAATTTCTTCCTTATTGCTTAACACATCTATTTGGAAATTTTCTCCTTCGATATGCAAATCAGAAATGACCTCTACAGGGTTCATGGCTATTTACTTTCAGATGTTGAAATTTTTAGCTTTCCGTTGATTTTCCAAGTGGTCACATCATTGGAACCCACCTCCCTTGGTACTCCAAGACTGAAGTCTTCAAATTCATAGGAAATTACAGCTCCTTTTCCAGTAAGTTTTTCATAAAGACCAATGGCCAAATCCGGCCAAGATTGAATGTTTTGTTTTGATTCTGACATGGTTAAAATATTTTATGGTTTAGTAATTACCTAACAGGCTTACCATCATATTGTTTTATTCAAAAGCGAGAAGACATCATTTACACCGGTGTCTTGGATAAGGTCATATGAGTTCTTATTTTTCAGGTATAATCAGAAAGTTTGTGAAAAAGGAAAGAAGATCATTTATAAAAAAAATAAGTTTGGCATCTTTTGCTTCAGTTTTAGGTGCTGAAATTGTTTTTGCGGAAAATATGCCTAAGGGTTATCTCCCTGTTTTTTTGGAAGATCAGGACAATTTGAAGTCATTAGGGAAAGATCCTGCTCTCAAGGTTTTGAATGATAGGCCTTGGAATGTAGAGACCCCCATTCATCTGTTGGATGATAAAGTCACACCTGCTGAAAAGATGTTTTTACGCAACAATGGGCTTTTGCCGGAAAAGATTGATCCTTCCAATTGGACCTTGACTATCAAGGGAGAATCGGTCTCCCAAGAGAAGACATATACCTTGGCGGAATTGAAAAGCAAATTCAAAACCCATACCTACCAATTGACGCTAGAATGTGGTGGCAATGGCAGAGGTGAGTTTTACCCACCTGCCGAAGGCAACCAATGGGGTCAGGGTGCAGTCTCCTGTGCGACTTGGACTGGTATCCGGGTAAAAGATTTATTGGATGATGTGGGGATCAATAACGATGCAGTGTATGTTGGCTATCACGGCACTGATGCCCACCTCAGCGGAGATCCTTCAAAAGAGTCCATATCAAGGGGAATCCCCATTGACAAAGCCAAGCAAGATGAGACTTTGATTGCCTTTCAGATGAATGGAAAAGATATTCCCATGGCCCATGGCTATCCACTTCGGTTGGTAGCAGGAGGATTTCCTGCCTCAGCTTCAGGGAAGTGGATCAATGGACTTTCGATTAGAAATAAAATACATGATGGTTCCAAAATGGAATCTCCTTCTTATAGGGTTCCTATAGAACCTGTTGAACCAGGGGAACGATCTCCAGATGAAAATATGCGGATCATCGAATCCATGCCAGTGAAGTCTATCATTACTTACCCTAAATCAGGAGCTGAGTTTTCTTTTGGCAAAAACCTGGATATCCGCGGGCATGCTTGGGCCGGAGAGGAGATGATCAGTAAAGTGGCTTATTCAATAGATTTTGGCACGACTTGGCACGCCTGTCAGTTGGATGCTCCCGTCAATAGGTTTGCCTGGCAGCATTTCAAGGCCAATATCAAGTTTCCTAAAAAAGGTTATTATGAAGTTTGGGCAATGGCTACAGACGATCAGGGACGTAGCCAGCCTATGGTGGTTCCAGGTTGGAATCCAAAAGGCTACCTCAACAATGCATGTCACAGGATAGCGGTAAAGGTAATATAGTATGCAATCAAATGATATCAGGAAGTTATTGACTGCTGTTGCTGCCTTGGGTTTGATGATGGTTTTTTTGATTGTGTCCGCCATTGGCTTGATCGTGATGGTACAGTTTCAACCGGAAATACTTACAAATTGGTTTGCTGATTCCAAAGAAGAAGTCCCAGCGGTGGAAGTACAAGTTGTGGACGAAGAGTGGACAGACGAAAAAATCGAAGAGGTAGGTTTGGTACAGGGAGAGGGATTGCAGTTGGTCTTGGCCAATTGCACCAATTGCCATTCAGCCAAGTTGGTGACCCAAAACAGGTTCACCCGTGAGGGCTGGATTCAGGTGATAAGATGGATGCAAGAGACACAGGGTTTTTGGGATTTAGGTTCTAATGAGGACCCTATTGTGGATTATCTTTCCACTCATTTCGCTCCCGAGGCCAAAGGAAGAAGAAAGCCACTTGAGGTGGAGTGGTATAGTTTGGAGTAGGAGATTGGGTTCACGCAGAACTTGTCCCGAGAATCGGGAGGGTTTTGTTTCCCGCGGATGGCGCAGATAATCGCAGATAAAAGAGGGTATAATAAGGCCTTCCTTTGTCATTTCGACGACGAAGGAGGAGAAATCTAATTGTGAGAGGGGTTTCACGCGGTATGGTTTCACGTAGGACTTGTCCCGAATCGGGAGAAAAATTGTTTCCCGCAAGGACGCAAAGACATTAAATTTTTATCCCGCGGATGGCGCAGATAATCGCAGATAAAAGAGGGTATAATAAGGCCTTTCTTTGTCATTTCGACGACGAAGGAGGAGAAATCTAATTAGGACAGATTCCAAGGGGAATAATTTAAAAATATCCCTGTTTTTGGCGAAAAGTATTTTACACAATTGACCATTATTCGGACAAAAAAAATGAAGGTTTATGATCATATTTACCCCGGGTAGCAACCCGGGGCTAATATATACTTGACCTCCCGATTTTCGGGACAGGCACTTCAGGGTCATTAATTTCATCCTTTCTTCACCTAAATTAAACCCTTGAACAACCTCGAACCCAATTCTAAATTCTAAAATCTAAAATCTACAATTTTCATCCTTCATCCCTCCTCCCCCGAAATACTTCGGGGCAGGCTCTCATCCTTTCTAATCTCAATCTCCCATACTGATATTGATAAAGCTGGCAATCCCAACCCTTACGCCTGATCTTTGGTAAGCGCTGTTTTCAAAGCCTGCACCCATTTCCAGTCGGAAGATCCTGAACAGGTTGTCCAGGGAATAGCCAACTTCCCAGTAATGCGGGGACTCAGCTGTTTTGAGGTAGTTGAAGAATATATTTTCTCTCACCCCTGAAAATCTCAACATCGGCAATTGGGTAAGCAAAAATTTCCTGAATTGGTAATGCACTATGGCAGAGACGTATTGGCTTTGCGTGGAGTATTGGTAGTAATCCAAAAACCTGAAGTTGTCAGCCACACCCATATTGGCAAAGATGGTCCTGTTGCCTCCAAAGTGCTTGAAATCCATGAAGTACACTTGGGAATTATTAAAAAAGGCACCTGCTGTTAAGTTGAAATTCAACTTGCCACTCACCCCAAAATTAAAAAAGTGTTCCAAATTCGCTTCTACCATGTCAAAATTGGCGGCATTCGGTGTATTGAGAAGACCCCCAAAAGCCTTGGAGTACTTAAGATTCACCAAAGGAGCTGATTCATAAATAGGTCTTTTTCGCCCATTCCTGATGTAGTATTTCATCCCCGGACGCCATTCCAGCGAACCTTCGAAAATGAGGGCTTGGCTGTTTTCAAAATTTGCATCAGTGGCTTCTACATTTTCAGGTCTGTTTGGAGTATAGACCCTTTCAGGTCTGTTGTATAGGCTAAAGTCAGAATTGTTGAAAAGCTCCCGCCTGTTGGCATAGCTGAAGGTGGACCTGTAAGTCAACTTATCATTCACACGGTGATAGAGGTAAGCTTTGGCAAAATCCTGCTCATAGAGTTTCATGTAATTCTGTCTAAGCAATATGGAATAAAGAGCATTTACCTGTTCCTGAATCGGGTTGTCAGCATTAAACTGGTAAATATAAGAACCACCTGCCGCGCCAAAAGTCAGCCCCATTTCTTCTTTGGTAATGGCCCTTCGGATATCCAAGGTGCCATAAGCTTGTTTGCTCGCAAATCCATACCTAAATTCCGGACTTATGGTAAGCGACCGTGTGTGCTGGCTTACCGAATCAGCCATTTTTTCTGAACTGGAGATCCTGTAGTAAGCACCTAAGCCCACTTTGTAGCCTTCTACGGTGTTAAAAGAAAACTTCGTCAGGTTATTGCGGAAGGCTAGTCTTCTGCCTTTTCCAAAATTGTATCCTCCTCCTGTGACTATATCAAGGGGCTGGAATTTTCTTCTGGCTTTTCTGGCTACGGAATCTACCTTGGATTCTTTTGCAGCTTCTATGACCGCCAAACTATCATCCCGAGTGTAGCCCCTGACTTCTTCATCGGTGAGTTTGACCGGCCGAATACTGTCCCAATAACTCAGGCTTCTTTTGGTTGCCAGTGAATCTACTTTGTAAGTTCTCTCGGAAACAACATCCTCTTCCTCCCTTTCTTTTAAAGCCTCCTTTTCGTATTCATTGATCATTTTACGGAAATCCTTTCTGGTGAGCTTGTCAGACTGTGCCATCTGCTCCATGGTAGAGAGGCTTTTGTCCAGCTTGATGTCTTTTGGCACCTCATCGATTTTTTCATCAATGATGGTGGTCTCGACAATGAGATCGGGATTCAGGGTGATGTCATAATCACGGGTAGATGCTAGGTATTTGAATTCTCCGGCAAAGCCAAAAAACTTCCCTCCAAAAGTGTAGGTATGGGTGGAGGGCATCCACACGTTTTCGGCTACAGGTTGATAGATTTGCTGCACCTCTATCTGAAATCCCAAAAGAGAAGTTTTCAAGTCCAGACTGTGGATGGCCCAGAGGTTTTCGATAATATAGATATGTCCTTCAAATACCCGCTCGCCCCTTGACCTCGGGGTGACCCTGATTTTATTGATCATAACCCCGTTTTCTACGAAAGAACCCTCATATTTGAATTTATAATATGCGAAAGCTGAGGGAGCCAAAGGGGATACCGCTTCATTGATTTTGGCATTGTAAAAACTGGTGGCAATGTAGGGAGCTGGTGAGGTTTGGTTGTTGTCACCGCTTGTTCGGATGCTGATAACTGTTTCTTCTACCTTATTGGGTTGCTGGAAGTGGATTTTGGAAACTGATTCTGAGGTATAAGCCTCATTCAGTTTGAATCCGTCTTTTTCTATTTCTTTTTTGAGGAAAAATGGGGCATTGGTCAATTTACCAGTCCCTTTGAGGTAGACCATCATGCTGTATTCCTGCACCTGAAGTCTGTGGAATTTGGCTTTGGAAATCGCTTTCCTCATAATGGTCAGGGCCGGGTCTTCCTGTCCTGTCTTTACTGTGACTTCCTGAAGGGCATAGGTTTGTTCCTCCAGCTGGAAATCTAAAGTGGCCCAATTGTCTTTCACCTCGATAGTACCGACTTGGGTAGCATAGCCTAAATACTGTGCGACCACATCATAATAACCGGATTTTAGTCTTATTTCATAATCACCGTTTTGGTTAGCTGGAACACCGTCTCCTGTGTTTCGAATGTAGATAGAAGCAAAAGGCAATGCTTCACCTTCTTTATTTGTTATTTTTCCCTTAATCCCTTGTGCAAGAGTACTAAGAGGTAAAAGTAGTGTAAAAATTAAAAGTGGAATTGCAAACTTAATTGCGCTTGTTGGTCTAGTCATAGCGTTGATAAAGAGGTGGAAAAATACTACTTTTCCTTCGAACGTGAATATGTTGACTAAGTTTTTTTGCGAAGTTTAACTTTTGAATCAGTATTAAGGATTTTTTTAAAAACATGTTTTGGAAATCCATCTAAAATGCTGATGTGCAGGTGCTTTTAAATACAATTGTTAAATAGGTTTAATTTTGTTAGATTGGAAATTTTCAAATCAAAATTTTAAAAATACTGTAAAAATAGAATTCTATTCCAAACCTATTTTTTAGTTATCCGTGTGCATAGGTACGGTCAAATCAATCCTACTTATGAAAGTTATCCATCCGCTATTGTTCTTCGTAATGTTGTTGGTATTCAATAGCTGCACCAATTTCAACCGTGCTGTCCATACCAAAAAATCAGGCGACTTGGAAAAACCACTTGAAGGTTTTTTAATTCTCTTTGTGGAAACCGACAATGAGATTCTTCAATTGGATGAGGAGTTTTATAATAAAAGTATTCGAGGCAAATTCAATAATCTGGAACATAGAAGGTTCAGAGACCACCTTGCATCAGCTACTAGGTATACATTTGATGCAGTAAAAACTTTTGATAGCAAGGATTTTTTTGAAGTACATCAGGATTACTCTTTTGAAGAATTCAATACGGTTATCAATGACTCTGATTTTCAACACTTATTGATCATTTCTATGCGGAATAACATGGATAGGGGAGAGTTTTCCCAACAAAACTTTCAAGTATACCTGTTTGATAAGGGAATTGAGCAGCCATTATGGACTGGATTTGGGTATTATAATCAGGGAAATATTATCAGAAGGCCTGCTGCCCAAAGGTTAAGCAACCGTATCAAAAGGGACTTGAAATCGGATGGGATGTTGATGTAAGCCCGAAACACCAAAAAAAGCCAAACTGCTATGCTTAAAAACCGCGTCTTTTTTTTAATTTCTGTTTGTATGATGTCTTTGCTTTTCAGCAGTTGCAATAATTGGAGAAGGGCAGTCAGTTCTAAAATTGTCCATCAACCTGAAAAACCTATTGACAACATGATGTTGGTATTCACCGAATATCAAGGTGAAATTTCAGGATGGAACGAAGATACTTATGACAAAGCCGTAAAAGATAAATTCAATAATCTTGAATACGAACGCTTCAGAAATCACTTAAACGATGTTGGCTGGGACATTTTTCTTCCTCTAGTCTCTCATGATTTCAGGAAGGTTTTTGAAAATCATAATGAGTACACTTTCAATGATTTTCAGGAGAAAACCAAAGCTGTTGAGGTAGATTATGTATTGTTGATCAATATGAAAATCAATGAGCCAAGAGGAGAGGTCATTAGAAGGATATTTCAAGTATACCTTATCGATATCCAAACGGGTACGCACATTTGGTCTGGGTATGGGTATCATAATCCAGGAAATATTATTAGAAAAGGAACAGCTAAACGATTGCTAAAAGGAATAAAAAGAGATTTGGTGGAGGAACGGATGATTGTTTCTTGAAATAATGAAGGAATGTAGCTTCTCGAAGTTTGCAATTTATGAGAATTGACAAAACTGAATTTCACATTCTTTATTTTCTAAATTTAAATTACTGAAAACCCAAAATACTTACCTTATAGAATTGTTGGTGGTATTTAATGAGGCCTAATTTTTTAATAACCACTGATCAGTAATGATTTTCAAATTTTAAGCTTCCTTGTTTTTTTAATAAAAAAATCTGCATCAATATTTACCCCATAAAAATAATCGCCGGTGATTATTAGAATCTAAATTTCATTTTTATAACTTAGGGTTTAATTGATTGTGTTAAAGTTTATATGCAATACTTCTATAAAATTTTTCTTAGGATAATTAGTATACTTTTTTGCTGTACAATTTTCTTTTTATGCTTTACTAATCAGGCTCTTGCACAAAATGAATTTAAAGAAATCAGGTTTCAGGCAGAAGAAGGAGAAAAACAAGGACGTTACTTTTTGACCGGAACCATAAAGGAAAAAGAAACGGGTACTCCGCTTTCAGGAGTGTCAGTGCATATCGATGGATTTTTTACGGGTGTTAATTCTGACATTAGCGGTCAATATGTTGTCCCTTTGGACTCGGGAAGGCATAGAATTGTATTTCGGAAATTTGCCAAAACTGCAGACTACTATATTATAGAAATGTATGGTAACGGAGTTATAAATGTAGAACTGAATGACTTGAATTTCCAACTCGATGTTTTTACAGTGATGGCTGAAGAGCGGGATAGAAATGTACGAAGTGCAATCACCGGTCTGACTAGGATGAGTATTGAAGAGATCAAATTGGTACCTGCTATGATGGGTGAACCCGATGTGTTCAATGTGCTGCAAGCCATGCCAGGTGTGAACTCAGTGGGAGAAGGATCACCGGGTTTGAATATCCGTGGTGGTCAGGCCGACCAAAATCTTATCATGATGAATGAGGCGATTGTCCTGAGCAACAACCATGCGTTGGGATTTCTCAGTGCATTCAATGGGGACGTCTTACAAAACTTCTCCTTATATAAAGGTGCTGTGCCCAGTTATTTTGGTGGCAGAAGTGCAGCGGCCTTGAACATTGAAATGAGAAAGGGTGATTTTGAAGAATGGAATTATGGTCTTTCTTTCGGGACGGCCACCAGCAAGATCATGGTGGAGGGCCCACTAAATCCTGACAAAACAAGTATGATAGCAGGTATCCGACGTTCCAATGCCAATTGGATGCTCAACACCGTTGATCAATATGATGTTAGAAACAGCAATATCCGTTTCCATGATATTTATCTAGGTCTCAGTCATAAGTTTTCTGAGAAAAATACCCTAGATCTGAATGTATTGAACACAGGAGATTTTTTCCAGTTTTCCAATCAGTTTGGATTTGAGTGGAACAACTTTGTCACCTCATTGACTTCCAAAAATCTGATTACAGATAATTTCTCCTTGGTTGGCCTTTTGGCATATGGGTCTTTTAACAACGGTTTTTTCGAGCCCTCTCAGGAAGATGCTTTTCAAGTTGATAATGGACTTTATTATTTGCAGGGAAAAATATCCGGACTTTGGACTAAAGATAATTTTGAACTGACTTTTGGAGGAGAAGGAATTCAATACCAAATGCGACCAGAAACCTTGTCTCCTTTAAGTGGAGGTTCTGGCATTATTCCTGAACAGGTCAGCAAACAGAGGGGAATGGAATTGGCTCCTTTTGTATCAGGAGAATGGAATCCCCACGAAAATTTTGCATTGACAGCCGGTTTGCGGTATTCCACCTATATGCAACTTGGGCCGGATACTGTTTTTACCTACGAGCAGGGATTGCCAATCAGTGGCCTGACACGTACAGGAGAAGAAATCTTCGGTTCGGGTGAGATACTGAGGTATGGAGGTTTTGAACCAAGGGTATCCTTTCGCTGGAGTATTGATGAGGCCAATTCTATCAAAGGTGGTTACTCAAAGATGTATCAATATTTACAGACCGTTTCCAATGCCACTGGACCTACACCTATTGACCTTTGGCAGTTGAGTACCAATTATATTTTGCCCCAGCGTTCCCACAATTTCTCATTGGGCTTTTTCAGGAATTTCGACGAAGATGAATGGTCTACTTCTATAGAAGGATTCTACAGGATGACAGATAATCAGTTAGAGTATAGGGATTTTGCCGACCTTTTTCTCAATAGAGGCTTGGAGACAGAATTGATCCAAGGAGAAGGGAAGGCATTTGGAGGTGAATTGATGATCCAGAGGAATAGAGGAGCGCTCACAGGTTGGTTGGCTTACACGTACAGCAGGTCATTGATCAGGACAGTATCTGAGTTCCAAGAAATTCAGGTCAATCGAGGCAATTGGTTTCCGACCAATTTTGACCGACCTCATATTGTGTCTTTGGTGGCAAATCTTCATTTGGGAAAGTCAAGATTCTTGAATATGCACGCCAACTATTCAACAGGAAGACCTGTCACTGCACCTAGTGCAAATTATGTCGTAGGGGGGATTTTTATTCCTGATTTTGGGGATAGGAATCAGTTCCGTATTCCCAATTATTTCAGGATAGACCTGAGTTACCTGACCAATGGTATCGTGCGCACTTGGGATGATAAATTCAACTTCTCTATTTATAACTTGCTTGGTAGGAGGAATGCCTACTCTGTTTTCTACCAGCGGGAAGGAATGTCAAGGAGGCTGAGGCCTTATCAGATTTCTATTCTTGGTGCCGTATTTCCATCCATCACCTACTCAGTCAATTTCAGCAAATGAAAAAGTTATACACCTATATAATGAGCGCTATGGTTTTCCTGGTATTTGGATTGATCCCAAGTGGATGTATAGATACGCTTGATTTTGGAACTGTCACCGAAGAAGGCCAACTCGTAATATATGGCTTACTTACGGATGAATTTGGTGTACATAGTGTTGATGTGGGACGTACAGATCTATTTGGTTTGTTGCCGAGAGGAGAAACAAATGCAACGGTTGTTTTATTGGAAGAAAGTGGAAGTTCACATATTTATATGCATGTAGAAGATGGGAGGTATGAACTGCGGGATTTTCGGGCTAGGGAGGGAGAAAGATATGCCCTTAGGGTTGCATCTGGAGAGCAAATCTATGAATCGGAATTTCAGGAATTGCCAAAGCAAAGTGCCCAACAGAATATAAATTATTCCTTTTTTTCAGAAAGCGAAGGTATGAGAACCAGACCTTTCCTTTCGGTTGATGCTGATGTGACCTTGCCAGAGTCCGAAGAAGACGTTTACCTCCGCTGGACCTTGGAGGAAACTTTCCTCTGGGTGCGTTTATGGGGGGGAGGTCCATTTGAACCACCCCCTCCGAATTGTTTTATTTATGATGATATTGATCCAAGTACCCTTCCATTGCTTACTTCTGCTGGCACAGGATCCAGAAATTTCAGTTTGAACTTGGGTAGCAGATTGGTGGATGATTCGTTTTTGTATCCATTTTTTGTCACAGTACGTCAGTTGAGTGTCAGTAGGGAGACATTTGAGTATTGGAATAGGGTAAAGCAGGTACTGAACAATCAGGGTTCTTTATTTGATATTCCCCCTGCACCTATTCAGAGCAATATTAGAAATTTTTCAGATCCCGATGACAGGGTTTTGGGATATTTTGAAGTGGCCAAGGTTTCCATTTCAAGGGTTTTCACTACCAGTGCTGATGTGCCTTTTTTTATACCCAATCCCTGTACCAATGCTGCAAATCCTCCTGCTCTTTGTTTTGATTGTGAAGAAAAGGCAATGGGGAGAAGATGGAATACGGTGACTCCAGAATGGTGGAGGTTTGATTGAGGATTGAAGGGGAAGATTATCCGGAGCCTGTGGCTTCGGATTGATGGTATAAAGCCTTTGGCTTAAATAGAATTGGAGCTTGAAACTCCTTTATCAGTAGTCCGAAGGCGGAACCTTCGGACAACTTTATGGTCTTTTGCTTGAATTGGGGAACGTTATCCGGAGCCTGTGGCTTCGGATTATTGGTAATAAAGCCTATGGCTTGAATAGGATTGGAGCTTTCCGTCTACTTCTTCGATGTAGTCTAACTCGTAATTTTAGCTAAAAAAATGAACTATACTTCATAGATTTAGCTAAAAATATGAATACTGTCTATTGTCGGATCCTGATATTACTTGACTCTTTTCGATTTAATATCGTCCGTGCCTATGGCACTTTATAACCCACACCTAATCTTTGATCCCGGCAATAAATTGCCGGGCTATTATTTCGGCCATGCCGTGCCTCCGGCAGGAAATCCTACGGCATTTTTGTGCCTAAAACACCTTGTTTTCACACACTTCATTCCCATCTTGTATCTTGACTTCTGTTTCTGAATTCTCACTCTTTCAAATGAACTGATGTATTGAGCTTAAGGAAGCCTCGTAATTCGTATTTCGTAAATTTCTAGACTCTCGCTTCTCGCTTCTTTTTTTTATTCCTCACCTTTCCTCCCCAAACACATTCCTCTTCACAAATTCATTCCTGAATTTTCCGTCGGGGTCGTGTTTGGCCAACAGGGTCTTGAATGCTTCCAGCTTGGGGTAGCGGCTACTTAGGGTGCTATAGGGGATGGTAAACAACTTTGCCCAGTGCGGTCTTGGATTAAATTTTTCCAGCTTGGATTCCATTTGAGGAAGCAAAGCCATCACTTCAGGGATTTCCTGTTTCCAGGTGGTATGGATGGCAACGGAATCCCTCTGATAGGCGGTGCTCATCCACAGGTCATCCGCTTTGATGGTCCTGATTTCTGAAATAAAAAGATGAGGATGAATTTGTTCGGACATTTCTTTGACAGCCATAATGGCTTCATACCCCTTTTCCAATGAGACAAAGAATTCCGATTGCAGTTCTTTACCGGCACTGGGTTGAAACTCCATCTTGAAATGGGGAAGTCTGTCGTACCATGGTCCCGGTGTACCCAATTGCTCTGAACAACTTTCTGCGTCCATTGATGGTACAGGGTGCATCTTGATACTTGCCTTTTTGGCTCCAAAAAACTCCTCAGGAAATTCAGGCTCTTCACCCGTGGTCACCCTTTTTTTTATCCAGACCTCATTTACTTTGTCGCTAGCCCAGTCTAAAAACAAACTTACACTGTATGCCGAACCCATGATTTCGCGAAAGTTATCTTTGAGCGCTTCCATGGGCATGTCTAAGTAGACTACCTGTGCGACCTCGAAAGCCGGTTGCAATTCCAAGGTTACTTGGGTCACCGGACCTAAAGCGCCCAACCCGACCACTGCGCCATAGAATTCCTCATCCTCTTTACCTAAACTGACTATTTGACCTTTTGCGTTTACAAATTCTAAAGCAGCGACTCCAGTGGACAGGTTGCCATTTTCCAGTCCAGATCCGTGGGTGGCGGTAGCAATCGTCCCTGCGACGGAGATATGAGGAAGGGAAGCGAGATTATGCAAAGCAAAACCATTCTCATGCAGAAAAGTACAAAGTTCACCATATTTGATTCCACCTTCTACAGTCACCTCCATTTTTTCTTTATCGAGGGAAATGATTTTGTTCAAATGGTCAAAAGAAACCAACATCTCATCAGAATCTGCAATGCTATTAAAAGAATGTCTTGAGCCCAAAACCCTGAGGGAACTGCTTTTTTTGACTAACTCTTGCACTTCGGCAATTGATTTGGGGTAGTGGACATTGTTGGTGCTGAAACGGAAATTCTCAGCCCAGTTCAAAAGGTAATCAGCTTGCATTGATTCAGGTTTTTTGGGTGAACAGGAAATCCAGGGCGAAACAAATGCTGCCCCGATTAGGACGGTGGTGTTTTTGACAAAGGTTCTTTTGTTCATGAGGTTTCTAATTGAGATATACTTTGTGAAATAAGGTAGAAATATACTTCGTGAAATAAAATAGAAAAATATGCCCAGCATCATACTTTCATATTCTTCTTTCTTACCTAAACCCATGAACAACCTCAAACCCAATTCTAAAATCTTAAATCTAAGATCTACAATTCGGTCTTCTTATTTCTACTGTATTTCAATTATGATCCTCTTATCTAATTTTAAGATTTGTTAAGAAATCAACTTTTAGCCCAAATCTTTGAAATTCGCCTGTTTTCAAAGATTTTGCTTTTACTCTGCTTAATTGAAAAATACATGGTCTATTTTCACATTTTTAATAAAATCGAAAAATTTTAACTATTCGAAAAGTTCAAACGTTTTCGGTTATGTATTCATTAATAATATTCAACTATTGTTAACAATAAGGAAAAAATACCTTTATTCTGTTAACGCGGGCTGATTCAAAAGGCGTAGGGGGCTTTTGTTAAATATTGCAAAATTAAATTTAAACAATCATTTTAGATTTGAAATTAACTATTAAACCATTTCGTTTTTTTCAAAACAACAAACCCTATGAGAAATTATTTACAAAAATTAAAAGCATTTATGCTGGTAACCGTACTGATGGTATTCAGTATTGCAGCAGCAAATGCACAAGGCAGGGAGGTATCAGGTACAGTCCTGGATACCGAATTTGGTGACCCACTACCAGGCGTAACAGTTTTGGTGAAAGGCACCACCCGAGGTACTACTACCGATTTAGATGGTAGATACACCATCAGTGTTCAACCTGGAGATCAGGTTCTAGTTTTTTCTTTTGTTGGATTTACTGCACAAGAAGTAACAATTGGTAACCAATCCATCGTCGATATCCAATTGGAAGAAGATATCCAAAGCTTACAGGAAGCTGTCGTGATCGGTTATGGTACACAGGATAAAAAGGAGATTACATCTGCTGTAGCTTCTGTTAGTTCAGAACAATTCAACAGAGGTAACTTCACTAATCCTACCCAATTGCTACAAGGTAAAGTAGCGGGCCTTTCAGTAACAAGGCCAGGTGGTAACCCTAACGAAGCACCTACTGTTCGTTTAAGAGGTATTTCCTCTTTTGGAGCTTCACAGTCTCCTCTGATTGTATTGGATGGTGTAATCGGTGCTTCTATCGATGCAGTCGATCCAAATGATATCGAAACATTTGATGTGTTGAAAGATGCTTCTGCAGCTGCCATCTATGGTACAAGAGGTGCTGCCGGTGTAATTTTGATAACGACCAAAAAAGGAACTTCTAAAAAAGGAATTTCTTCTGTAACCATCAACACCTTTGGTACAGCTGAATCTCCAACCAATTTGATTCCGGTTTTATCTGCAGAAGAATTTGTAGAAAGAGGTGGAACCAACTACGGTTCACAAACAAATTGGAGAGATGAGGTCTTGCAGACTGCTTACAATGGGACGGTCAATGCTTCCATAACAGGTGGATTTGAAAATACTCAATTTTTAGCTTCTGTCAACTATCGTAATAATGACGGTATTGTTCAGAATACAAATAGAGAATCTTTGAATACGAGGTTCAATATGTCGCATGGTGCATTGAACAATAGATTGAGATTGAATCTCAATTTGTCTTTCACCAATACAGATGGACAAAATGTAAATTCAGAGGCAGTAAGGTACGCCACTATTTATAATCCTACAGCTCCTGTTTTTGAAAACACTGAAGGCGCAAACAGAGATTTCGGTGGATATTTCCAAAGACCATTGTTTGATTTCTACAATCCTGTTGCTTTAATCAATCAGCAAAGATTTACAAATGAACAAAGAGCCGCAATTTATTCTTTTAGAGCGGAGTATGACCTTTCTGATAAGTTTACAATCTCATCTCAGTTTTCCCAAGATAGGTTTACTGATCTTTCAACCCAATTTTATTCAAGACAAGATTTTGAAACAGGTTTTGGTAGAAACGGACAGGCTGGTCAAAACCTTTTTGACAGAACTACAAGTATCTGGAATGGTACTATCAGATTTGAAGACGAGATTGCAGATAGGTTAAATTTTGCCCTTTTGGCGGGTGCTGAGACTCAAGTTTTTGAAGAGAGAGGAATGAATGCCTCTTCTACAAGATTCCTTTTTGATCAAGGTCCTAATAATTTAGGTGCTGGTGGACTTAGATTAGGCCCAGGTACAGGCATGGGGTCTTTTGCTACAAGAGCTATTTTGAACTCTTTATTCACAAGAGCAAATTTCAATTATGCCAATACTTATTTCCTTTCTGCTTCTTTAAGAGCAGAGACTTATTCAGGATTTGGTAGAGAAAACCAAACAGGTCTATTTCCTGCAGTAAGTGCGGGTGCTGACCTGACTCAGGTTTTTGACATGGGTATTTTCAATCAGTTCAAGCCAAGGGCTTCATTTGGAGTGGTTGGACAGCTTCCTCCTAATCCAACATTGGCTTTGGGTATTTATGGAAACGGTAACAGGATTCCTTTGGACCCGACTGACCCAAATTCAGTATTTGTGGGTATCAACCAACTTTCAAACCCTAACCCTCAGTTGAGATGGGAAACCACACAAGAATTTACTGTTGGTTTAGATTTCGGGTTATTTAATGGTAGGATTACCGGTCAAATGGATTATTACCAGAGAACAATCTCTGATTTGATATTCAATACAACCGTTCCAGTTGGTGCACCAAATGAGTTCCTTCCAGGCAACTTCTACACTGCACCAAATATTTGGGCTAACGTAGGTGACCTGACATCTGCAGGTTTCGAATTTATTGCAAGTGTGAATGACTTGAAATTGGGTCCTGTTTCTTGGACACCAACAGTAAACTTCACCATCTACAAAAGGACAAGAATTGAAAATATCGGTGTAGGTTCTATTCAGCTTCCTGAAATCCGTCAAGGTATTCCGGGCGCTCCGGGTCAAAACAACAACCCAATTGTATGGAACAGAGAAGGTGAAAGAATTGGTGATTTCTACGGTCCAAGGATGGAAGGATTTACTGATGGAGGAGAATATATTCTTTCAGGAGAAAATCCTGCTGAATTTGAAAGATTAGGCAATGGTTTACCTGTAGGTGACTTTGGTTTCTCAAATACGTTCATTTATGGTAACTGGGATTTGAATTTCTTGGCAAGAGGTAGCTTCGGTCATATGATCTACAACTCATTCAGAGGATTCTATGAAAACGCTGATGGTGCTTCAAATTCCTGGAATTCAGTGGTTACTCGAAACACTCCGACCAATCCGCTTGTTACATCTACACCTACTTTCTCTGATTTGTATTTGGAAAGAGGAGATTTCATCAGGTTGGACAACCTTCAAATAGGGTATAACTTTCCGACAAATTCTGAAAGTATCAACAACTTAAGATTCTATGGTGGGGTGCAAAACCTGATCACGTTTACTCAATTCTCAGGAGTTGACCCAGAAGTAAGATGGACGGATACAGAAGATGTATTAAACCCTAATCCTTTGGCTCCTGGTATTGAAAGAAGAAATACTTATTTCTTGCCAAGAATTGTGACTTTGGGATTAACCCTAACATTTAAATAACATAAACTCAAAAATAAATATGTTACGATCAATTAAAACAGTATTAATGGGAGGCTTGGTGGCAGTTGCCATGGGGTCTTGTTGGGAATTGGAGCAGGAGGTACTTTCGGGTATCACGCAGGAGGAGTTGGAGGCGAATGTTACTCCCGAGCTGATCGAAGTATTGAAGCAATCTGCATATGGTGCAGTAGTAGCAAGTGATCAAGGCGGATTTGGTGGTCACGGCGGTTATTATGCAGTGGTAGAAGTATCATCGGACGAATTGGCCATCCCGCAGAAAGGTGCGGATTGGGAAGATGGTGGTATTTGGTTGAGAACGCATAGGCATACTTGGATCTCAGTAGATGGTCCTTTGAATGGTGCCTGGCAATATGGATTCAGAATTGTGGCTGAGTCAAACTTGTTGCTACAGCAATACCCAGATCTTGACGAGCTGGCAGCTGAATTAAGAGTGCTTAGAGCTTTTGGTTACCTTCTGTTGATTGATAATTTTGGAAATGTCCCAATTATCAGAGAAACAGATAGAGGCGGTAGCCCTGTGCAAAGCACAAGACAGGAAGTATTCGATTTCATTGAGTCTTCAATTTTGGAAAATGTTGAGACTTTGACAAGAGAAAATACTAGGTCAAACCTTAACTATTGGACAGCACATATGATGTTGGCCAAGTTATACCTAAATGCAGAAGTGTATACAGGATCACCAAGGTGGGCTGACGCCAATACAATTTTGGATGTCATCATCAATGAAGGTCCTTATTCGTTAGCGCCAAACTTCTTCTCGAACTTTTCTACTAACAATGACAATTCACCTGAGAACATGTTTACAGTTCCTTATGATGCAAACAACGCTCCAGGATTCAATATTCACCAAATGTCTCTGCATTACTCTAATCAATTGACATTTGAGTTGCAAGAGCAGCCATGGAACGGGTATGCGGCTTTGGAAGAATTTTACAATAGTTTTGAAGAGGGAGATACCAGAAAGGCATCTTTAAGAGAAGGTCCTCAATTCGCTGCTGATGGTGTTACGCCATTGATAGATGACGCCTTTGATGGTGATCCTGATGGACCTGAAATCAACTTTACTCCTGAAATCAATCAACTTGGACCTAATGCTTTCCGTCAGGCAGGTACTAGGATAGGTAAGTTTGAAATTGCTATGGGTGCAGCGCCTAACTTGAGCAATGACTTTCCAATATACAGGTTCGCTGATGTTTTGTTGATGAAAGCAGAAGCAGAGTGGAGATTGGGTAACAATTCTACAGCTCTTCAATTGGTCAACCAATTGAGAGAAAGAGCCAATGCGCCATTACTTTCTTCTTTGGATGCGAATGTTCTATTGGCAGAAAGAGGTAGAGAGTTGTTTGCTGAAGGTCATAGAAGATCTGATTTGATCAGGTTTGGAAGATTCAATGATGCATGGTGGGAAAAAGCAGCTTCACCGGCATTCAGAAATCTATTCCCAATCCCAGAGAATCAGCTACAGGCTAATCCAAGCTTGTCTCAAAATCCTGGTTATTAATCAGGTTTGACATACTAAAACATGAAAGAAGTGCACGTTTGTGCACTTCTTTTTGATTTATACCAAATAGAAATAATTAGCCCAATATTACTCTAATAGCTTTGAGATCCTTTCTAAGCACATTTGCGCCCATCTTACTACTCTTATTTTCCTGTGCTGAAAAGTCCCAGCAAGGAAAAATGCTGTTTGAGTTGATGGATAGTGATGATACTGGTGTTTCATTTCGAAATGACCTGAGCTATAATGAAAATTTCAACCCATATACTTTCAGGAACTTTTACAATGGTGCCGGGGTGGCTTTGGGAGACATCAATAATGATGGACTGATCGACATTTTTTTGGCGGGGAATCAAACGGAAAATAAACTCTATTTGAACAAGGGGAATTTCCAATTCGAAGACATTACAGAGAAGGCTGGACTGGCGGTCCCTGGAATATGGTCGACTGGTGTTTCCATGGCAGATGTGAACGGTGACGGTTTGTTGGATATTTATATCTGTAAGTCAGGCCCATTAGGTGGAGAGGAAAGGTATAATTCTCTTTACATCAATAATGGAGATTTGACCTTTACTGAAAGTGCCAAAGCATACGGTATTGCTGATGAAGGATTATCTCAACATGCTGTTTTTTTTGACTTTGACAAAGATGGTGATCTGGATATGTACCTCCTGAACAACTCTGCCCGGTCTGTTGGGGTGAATGACCTGAGAATAGGTCAAAGAGATGTCAGAGATCCTATGGGTGGAAATAAACTCTACCGGAATGATGGTGGATTTTTTACAGATGTGAGTGAAGAAGCCGGGATTTACGGTTCTGCAATAGGATATGGACTTGGTGTCACCGTGGCTGACCTTAACAAAGATGGATGGCCGGACTTGTATGTTTCCAATGATTTTTTTGAAAAAGATTACCTGTACATCAACAATGGAGATGGGACATTTACAGAAGCCTTGGAAGAAATGATGACAGAAATCAGCATGGGATCTATGGGTGCAGATATTGCGGACTTAGACAATGATGGCTGGTTGGATATTTTTATTACCGAAATGCTTCCAAATAGACTGGAAAGGGTAAAGACAAAGACACCTTTTGAAGAGTGGGATAAATACCAGGCCAATGTAAAGGCGGGTTATTTTCATCAATTCACCAGGAATACACTACAGCGAAACTTAGGTTTCAAGCCTAATTCTGATCAAGTTCATTTTGCTGAAATCTCCAGAATGGCCGGTGTGCATGCCACAGATTGGTCTTGGGGAGCTTTGATTTTTGATATGGATAATGATGGCTATAGGGATATTTTTGTAGCCAATGGAATAGTAAAAGATTTGACGGACTTTGACTACGTGGACTATTACGTGCACAATCAAAGTCAGATTGCCCAAAACAAAAAGGATTCAACCCTGCTCATCAGCATGATTGACAATTTTCCCTCAGTACCTCAGAGGAATTTTCTGTTCAAAAATAATGGAGGTTTTGACTTTACCGAATTGGCCGCCCAGGTCGGGATGGACCAAGAGACATTTTCCACAGGAGCAGCTTATGCTGACTTGGACAATGACGGAGACCTTGATTTGATAGTCAACAACCTCAATGGCGAGGTCTTTATTTTCAAAAATAACAGTGAATCGCTTTATACCAATCATTTTGTGCAATTGGATCTGGGTAGGCATTTCGGAGCCCAGGTGACTATCCGGTCAGGGGAGAAGATGTGGTATGCTGAACACAATCCTGTCAAGGGCTACATGTCTTCTGTTGATCCACGCATGCATTTTGGATTGGGCGAAATATCAGCAATTGATGCTTTGGAAGTAATTTGGCCAAACGGTTCGGTGACCCAAATTGATAATCCAGCATTGGATACCATTCATGTGCTTTGCCCAAATGAAATAACTGAGGAATATGATTTTTCAAGGGAAGAATTCAGTACCTTCTTGGAAGAAGTGCAGGTTGATTTTCCTTGGCAGCACCAGGAAAGTGATTTTATTGACTTTGATAGGGACAGGTTGCGGTTCCATATGATTTCTAACGAAGGCCCAAACCCTGCCGTGGCTGACATCAATGGGGATGGTTTGGATGATGTTTTTTTCCCGGGAGCAAAAGGACAAGCTTCTGTCATCTTGAAGCAAAAGAGAAATGGGGCTTTTGAAGTTTCTCAAACTTTTGAAGAAAACAAATTGTCGGAAGATGTTGCAGGAGTGTTTTTTGATGCCAATGGCAACGGGTTGATGGACTTGTATGTGGTCAGTGGTGGCTTGGAGTTTGGGATTGGGAATGCTAATTACCAAAATAGGCTCTACCTTAATGATGGGAAAGGGAGTTTTGCCCAGTCAGAAAATGGTTTGCCCCGAGACTTAGAAAGTTCCGCTTTCACCTTGCCTTGGGATTACGATCAGGATGGGAATATAGACTTGTTGGTAGGGGTACGGAACTTACCATTTGCATATGGATTGCCTGGAGATTTGAAATTGTTTAGGAATAAAGGTGATGCTACCTTTGAAAGAGTAAATGTGCCAGAATTTGAAAAAATGGGCATGTTGACCGATGCAGTGTTGGCAGATGTAGATGGTGATGGTCAGGATGAATTGGTAGTAGTAGGAGAGTGGATGCCTATTAAGATATATAAAATTTCTGGAGGTTCATTTGAAGATATTTCTACGGATTTGGGATTTGAAAACACCTCAGGTCTTTGGAATTCAGTAAGTGTTTTGGATTGGGATGGAGATGGACGGATGGATTTGTTCTTTGGGAATTCTGGGACAAATACCCGGCTTCAGGCTTCTGAAAGCGAACCTCTACGCATGTATGTCAATGATTTTGATCAAAATGGAAGTGTGGAACAAATCCTCACTGTCTATGAAAATGGTGAAGAATTTCCTTTTGTACTCAAGTCCAGCCTGCTCAAACAGTTGCCAGGGCTGAGAAAGCAACTCTTGACTTATGATGCATATAAAGACAAGAAAATGGAGGATTTATTCTCCCAGGATATACTTGACAATAGTTTGGTTTTAGAAGCTAAGACTTTGTCGTCTGCCCTTTATAAAAATAAAGGAAATGGTACCTTTACACGGGAAAATCTACCCACTGAAGTACAATATGCCCCGATTTACGCAAGCCTTGGAGTTTTGGCCAAAAATAACGAAAAGCACTTGATTTTAGGGGGAAACCAAAGTAGAATAAAACCGGAGTTGGGAATACAAATGGGGAGTTATGGATGGCTTCTTCAGCAAAATAGCTCAGGTGAAATCATCGTCGTTCCTGCCGAAAGATCAGGGCTTTATGTGGAAGGAGAAATCCGAAATATTCAAAAGGTAAAAAC
This sequence comes from Mongoliibacter ruber, assembly GCF_003003005.1. GTDB lineage: Bacteria > Bacteroidota > Bacteroidia > Cytophagales > Cyclobacteriaceae > Mongoliibacter > Mongoliibacter ruber. The sequence continues at coordinate 123,893 of NZ_PVTR01000003.1, read as the reverse complement.
CGACCAGGGAGTATTGTTGATGGTTAGCCGCAACAATAATTTTCCCAAGTGGTATATGTTCAGAGACTAAATATTAGGAGAAGTTATAGATATGAGATTTGGGTTAATTATTAATATGTTTTACTTCATTGCCATTACAGCGGTTGTGATGGCATGCCAACCTAAGACAGAATTTGATAGAGTAAAGGAAAAGGAGCTGGCTTCTGGCAAGGTAGTGGAAGAGCTTTTTTTGGATCTTAAATTCGGGATGGATAGAAAAGAGTTTTTTGGGACTTGCTGGGAATGGAATAAAAAAGGTGTTCTGACCAACGGTTCTCATTACCTTCAGGTGTTGTATAAACCTGAAGTGCCATCTGGCAAAGAAGTCAACATGCATTTCTATCCTGCATTCGAAGAGGGCAGACTTTTTTTTATGCCGATTGAATTCAGTTATCCGGGATGGTTTCCAGGAAATGAAGAATTTGAAGTAGATAGATTGATGGAGGATGTTGTAGGCCTGATGGAAACTTGGTATGGAGACTCATTTTTTGAAGTAAGCAATAAAAACAAGTCCGTCAAGGCCATGGTCAGTGTAGAAGGAAACAGGTTGATTAGGATTTTTAAAAAGAGTATGACTTCTGTACGGGTTGAAATGCTAGATTTGAGGGTGAAGGATATTTCGGACATGATCAAAATGGAAGATGAGGCTTAAGAGTTTAGGATATATATTCATATTTGTAGTAGCTGTTACTTCCTTTTCTTGTGCTGAGAAAAAAAAGGAACAGAAAGACACCCTTTTTCAAAAAATTGACTCGTCTTATTCAGGAGTGGATTTTAGAAATGACCTGGAATTTGATGAGAAGTTCAACATTTTCACCTATAGAAATTTTTACAATGGGGGAGGAGTAGCCTTGGGTGATGTCAATAATGATGGGCTTTTGGATATTTACCTTACTTCCAATATGGGGGAAAATAAGCTTTATCTCAACGAAGGAGATTTCAAATTCAGAGATGTCACCAAGGAGGCTGGTGTGGCTGGTACCCGTGCTTGGAGCACGGGAGTTGCCATGGCCGATATCAATGGAGATGGCTTGTTGGATATTTACGTCTGCAATTCAGGCGATATCAAAGGTGATAATAAGCAGAACGAGTTATTTATCAACAACGGAGACGGAACTTTCACCGAAATGGCCGAGCAATATGGTCTTGCTGACCAGGGCTTTTCTACGCATGCAGTATTTTTTGATTTCGACAATGATGGAGACTTGGATGTTTATCTGCTCAATAATAGTTATCAGGCAATTGGGAGTTTCAATAAAATGCAGAACGAAAGGCCGAGAAGAGACCCTGTTGGTGGAGATAAGCTTTTCAGGAACGATGGAGATAAGTTTACCGACGTGTCTGAAGAGGCTGGGATCTATGGCTCGATAATCGGATTTGGTTTGGGGATCACGATTGGCGATGTCAATAGAGACGGTTGGATGGATATTTTTATTTCAAATGATTTCTTTGAAAGGGACTACCTGTATATCAACAATCAGGATGGCACCTTTTCTGAATCTCTCACAGATTATATGCGTTCGACTTCCGCCGCTTCCATGGGAGCAGATATTGCAGACATTAACAATGACGGCTATCTCGATATTTTTGTGACTGAGATGCTTCCTGAGCCACCTGAGAGATTGAAACAGATTACCACCTTCGAATCTTGGGATAAATTTCAGTTCAATGTAGAGCATGGCTATCATTATCAATACACCCGGAATATGCTCCATATTAACAATGGAGATGGCACTTACAGCGATATGGGTAGAATGGCCAATGTGGAGGCCACTGATTGGTCATGGGCAGCCTTGATGTTTGATATGGATAATGATGGCCTCAAGGATATTTTTGTAGCCAATGGTATTTACCAAGACCTGACTGACTTGGATTACCTCAATTTTATTGACAATGAAGAGACCAAAAGGGCTATCATCTCACAGGATGGTGTGGATTATCGGAAGTTGATTGATCCCATGCCTGTCAATCCAGTGTCAAATTATGCCTACAAAAACAAAGGCGATTTAATCTTTGAAAATGTGATCCATGAATGGGGCTTGGGTGATCCTATCCACTCTAATGGTTCCGCTTACGGCGACTTGAATAATGACGGAACCATGGACTTGGTGGTCAACAATGTCAACAATGAGGTGCTTATCTTCAAAAATAGAACCTTGGAATTTCTTCCGGAAAACAATTACCTCAAAGTAGTTCTGGAAGGAAAAGGTGGCAATACGGCTGCGATTGGTGCTCAAGTAAGGTTGTTGGTTGATGACAAGGAATTTTACTTGGAACAAATGCCAAACAGGGGTTTTCAGTCTTCTGTTGACCCAAGGTTGAATTTTGGGCTGGGTCAGATAGACACAATTGATGAAATCCAAGTAAGATGGCCTGATGGAAAGATCAATATATTGAAAGATATCAGCAGCAATCAAACACTGACCTTGAAATGGGATGATGCTGAGGATGCTCCTGAAGATTTTCATTTTTTCAAAAAACCTGAAGGGAAGATTTTCGAGAAAATAGAAGCTTCATCAATATTGGAATATACGCACAAAGAAAATCAGGCTGTTGATTTTGATAGAGACAGACTGACCTATCATATGCTATCCACCGAGGGACCTAAGGCTGTTTGGGGTGATGTCAATGGCAACGGCTTGCAGGATTTGTATCTGGGTGGAGCGAAAGGTTTCCCCGGGCAATTGTTTTTGCAGGTTTCTGAAGGGCAATTCAAAGCTTCACCACAGGAAGCATTCAGGTCGGACAGGATTTCAGAAGATACCCATGGTGTGTTTTTTGATGCCAATGGCAATGGGCACTTAGATCTATTTGTGACTTCGGGAGGAAATGAATCCGGTTTTGGGGCCTTGGACTTGGCAGACAGGCTTTATCTCAACGATGGTCGTGGAAATTTTTCAAAATCAGAGGACAGCGGTTTGGGCAGTTTTCGTCACAGCAGCAAAGTGGTCAAAGTCATGGATATTGACGGAGACGGGGACTTGGATCTTTTTGTTGGAGCAAGGGTGATTCCTTTTCTTTATGGTGTCAACGCGAGCAGTATGATCTTGCTCAATGATGGAAACGGGAAGTTTACCGACGGTACAGAACAATTTGCTCCTGACCTGAAAGAGATAGGTATGGTCACTGATGCTGTCTTGGTGGATTATGATGGAGATGGTGTAGAAGACTTGATTTTGGTGGGGGAATGGATGGCTCCAACCATTTTGCGCAATACAGGTGGGCAATTCGAAAAACTTGAAATGCCTGAGCTTGATGATTTCAAAGGCTGGTATCAGGCCATTGCGGTGGGAGATTTCAATGGAGATGGAAAGCCTGATTTTGTGTTGGGAAATCATGGGTTAAACAGTCGATTTAAGCCGACTACTGAACGACCTATTCGGATGTTTGTCAATGATTTCGATCAAAATGGCTCAGTTGAGCATTTGTTTGTACAAAAGGAAGGCAGCCGTCATATACCCTTTACGCTGAAGCACCAATTAGAAATGCAGGTGCCTTCTATCAAGAAGAGATTCTTGAAATACAGCACTTACAACAACAAGTACATGGAGGATATTTTCACCCCTACTGAATTGAGAAATGCAGTGATGCAGGAATTGAATTTCAGGGAATCAGCCATTATGTTGAATAAAGGAGAGGGTAAATTTGAGATCAAACCATTGCCAAGAATGGCACAACGGTCATGGATCTACAGTATTTTGGTGACGGATGTGAATGGAGATGGGATTGAGGACCTGATTTTAGGAGGAAATCTGAAAGGAGCCAAACCTGAGGTTGGGCAGTATGATGGCAGCTATGGCGAAGTCTTGATCGGGAATGGAGATGGAACCTTCAATTATTTACCCAATAAGCAACATGGACTGCAATTGCACGGAGATATAAGAGACCTTCACTTGGTCAAAAGAAATGACAAAAATCTTTTGATGGTGATCAAAAACAATGACGCCGTAGAATTTTGGACGTTCTGAGTTTTTAACATTAATGAGATATACAGAAATGAGGAAGTTTGGAATATGTGTTTTTTTGATCACAATTGCTTGCTTTTCCTGTGCTCCGGACTCCCGGGAAGACACCCTATTTGAGCTTCTCTCTTCGGATGAGACGGGTATTGACTTTCGAAATGACCTCACGTCATCTGATAGCCTGAATATCATTGAGTACCTCTATTTCTACAATGGCGGCGGTGTGGCTCTAGGGGACATCAACAATGATGGTCTGGTTGATATTTACTTTACATCCAATCAGGGAGAAAACAAGCTGTACCTCAACAAGGGTGATTTCCAGTTTGAAGACATTACACAATCTGCCGGTGTAAACGGTGCTGGAGGTTGGTCTACAGGGGTGACCATGGCGGATGTCAACGGGGATGGATTGTTGGATATTTATGTCTGCCAAGTAGGAGACTACAAAGGCTTGGAAGGTAAAAATCGTCTTTATATCAATAACGGTGACCTTACATTTACCGAAGAAGCCGAAAAATATGGGATTGACTTTGTTGGGTTTTCCACGCATGCCTTATTTTTTGATTATGATCAGGATGGGGATTTGGACCTTTATTTATTGAATCATTCTATCAAAAAACCCGAAGTTTTTTCCCATGCAGACACCAAGTTTACTTCAGTAGATGAAAAAGGAGGAGACAGGCTATACAAAAACCTACTAAGTGAAGGCGTAGAAAAAATGGAGGATGTCACACTGGAAGCTGGCATACTTTCCAGTAGCTTGGGTTTTGGATTGGGAGTGGGTATTGCTGACGTTAATCAAGACGGTTGGTTGGATATTTATGTGTCTAACGATTTTACGGAAGACGATTACCTGTACATCAATCAGGGTGATGGGACTTTTGTGGAATCGCTCAAAGATTATATCGCCAGCACCAGCCGCTACAGCATGGGGAATGATTTGTCTGACATCAATTTGGATGGGTTGCCTGATATATTTACCACAGATATGCTTCCTGAAGACCCTGAGATTTGGATGAAATCCGTTGGAGAGGACAAACAGGAAGTCTTTGATGTGAAAAAGAGAATGGGTTATGGTGACCAGTATGTACGCAACCACCTGCAATTGAACCGCGGTAATGGTAAATTCAGTGACATCGCCTTGTTGACCAATACTTTTGCCACAGACTGGAGTTGGTCACCTTTGATTTTTGACATGGACAATGATGGTTTTCCTGATATTCATGTGACCAATGGCATTGTCAAAAGACCCAATGACCTGGATTTTATTCAATACAGTCAGGAACCTTCGCCAGGATTATCTGAAAAGGAAATCCAACAGAAACAGGTGGACATGTTGCCTACCATGAAGCTGCCCAATTATGCCTTCAGGCAATCTTCCAAATTGCAATTTGAAAATGTTGCTGCCCAATGGGGGCTTGACCAAGTTTCCTATTCCAATGGTTCCGCATATGCTGATTTGGATAATGATGGAGATCTGGATTTGGTGATCAATAACCTCGACCAAGAAGCTTTTATTTATAGAAATTGGAGTTCTGAAAAATCAGAAAATGCATTTTTCCAGGTAGAACTTAAAGGAGATACCCAAAATGTGTTTGGTATAGGTGCCCAAGTTTGGATATATGCTAATGGTGATGTTTATCATCAAACTTTGAGTACCTCTAGGGGATTTCAGTCCGGTGGATCGACAGTTTTGACATTCGGATTGGGTGAAAAAGAAAAGGTGGATTCCGTACTTGTCAGCTGGGCTGTAGATCAGACAGAGAATTTTGGGAGTTTCGATGCCAACCAAAAACTAGAACTTCAAAAAGGGAAGGGTAAGACTACCTTATTCCCCAAGAAGTCTTTTTCTTCACCTGTTCTTTCTATAGCTGAGGTTGATTTGGATTGGAAGCATGAAGAGAATATAGCATTTGACGAATTTAGAAGGGAATACCTTATGCCCAGAAGGTATGGAACAGAAGGTCCGGCATTGGCCGTAGGTGATGTAAATGGGGATGGTTTAGATGATTTGTTTTTGGGTGGCGCCAAAGGACAAGCTTCTTCGGTTTTCTTTCAAAATCAGGATGGTAGCTTCAGCAAGCAGGATATGCCTGTTTTTGAACAACTCAAAATGGCAGAAGATGTGGTTGCTGTCTTGGAAGATTTGAATGGAGATGGCTATCCGGATCTGTATGTAGGAAGTGGAGGCAATGAATTTAAGACAGGAGAGATTTTTAATTTTGATCGGGTATTTATCAACGACGGTAAAGGGGGTTTTTCATTTGCCATGAATGCCCTTCCTCCGATTGGAGAAAACACCTCTACGGTAGCTCTACATGATATCAACGGAGATGGCTACCCAGACATTTTTGTGGGTGCTTCTTCAGTGACGGGAGATTATGGGGCGAGTCCGAAGTCTTATTTGCTGGTCAATGATGGTAAAGGGAGGTTTACTGACATGACCGAAAAGTATTTCGGGAAAGACATCTCATTTGGCATGATTCAAAAAGCCATATGGGCAGACCTTACAGTAGATGGCGAAAAAGAATTGGTATTGGCAGGGGAGTGGAATCCACTTCAGATTTACAAGCAAAACAGAGAAGGGCATTTTGAAAGGCTTTGGGAAAAAGAATTGGGCGCTTTCGCAGGTTGGTACACAGGTTTGCGCTTGATAGAATCGGACTCTGGTCAACAATTGCTTTTGGGGAACTTAGGTTTGAATTCCAAATTGAAAGCGAGTGAGGAAAATCCTGTGTACCTGTACCACCATGATTTTGATAATAATGGCCAAAATGAGCCTGTAATCTTCCATTATATGAGTGGTTACCTGGTCCCTTTTGCTAGTAGAGACGATTTGATGCGCCAGTTGCCAGGGATCAAGCGGGTGCATATAGATTACAAAGCTTACAGTCAGGTCAAGACTCCAGAGGATTTGTTTGAAAAGTCTGTCTTAGCGGAGGCCAATAAATTGGTCTTTAACCATCAAGAATCCGGTATGTTGAGTTTTGAAAAAAATGGTCCTAGTCGGTTTTTCCCATTCCCTTTAGAAGCCCAATTCAGTCCGATCAGGGATTTTATTATTTTTGATGATGAAAACGGTAGGCAATTGATCCTGTCACTTGGTAATTTTTTTGGATTCAGAACAGATTTGGGAAATGCTTCTGCCCAACCCCTTACACTGATGGAAGTCACTGAGAAAGGGATAGAAAAAATACTTTTGGACTTCCCCTCTGATGCATTTTGGGGAGAATATAGACAATGTCAGGTCATAACCATCAAAGGAGAAAAACACATCGTTGCCTTGAGGAATAATGATAGCCCGGTATTTTTAAAGGTCAATTGATTTCCTGTATAGAAAAATATAGTATTCATGGATATTGATAGATATTAAGTTCCGTCTCAATGTTTGTTTTGAGATTTAGGCATTGCGGTATAATTCCGTACGAGCATAAAATATTTATTTCAGTGTAGAGATAATATCAGTAAATATCCAAGCTGCTGACGGCAGGTAAGTATCAATGAATATCGAATTGAATAAAATAAATGTGTCATCTATTTAGTTTTAGCATTGAAGATACGCATAATGAATATTATGTATAACTGCTTTAATACCAGTAGTATCTAAATAATTGAATTAACCTGTGATTTCGAACCAAGAATAAATATAAAATATCTATTAGTATCTCTTCGCCATAAAACCCTCGTTTAATTGATTAGTGGCATAATTGCGGATAATCATAATAAATATTTCATTAGATTTGAGAACCAAGCACCTTATCTCTCGTGTTTTTGACTGACTAAGAGGGATTTATTATCTTTGAAGAACAATACCCAATAACAAACACGCATGAAAAGAGTACTTAACAACCTGATGCTGTCTGTATTAGCTATACTTGTCTTGATGGCTTGTCAGGAAAATAAAGATTACCATGAGGTAATCACTGACGGATCTTACCAGACAGCAGCTCAAATCAGGCTGACCAATGTGATTATACATGATATTTTCTCTCCGCCTGTAGCGAGTAGAATATATGCTTATCCATCGATAGCTGCTTATGAAGTCGCTGTAATGGCAGATCCTCAGTATAAAACCCTCATGGGTCAGTTAAATGATTTTGAGAAAAAGGAGTTTGAGGTTCATGAAGAAGTGTATTTCCCATTGGCTTCGTTGGCGGCATACTATAAAGTGGCTACAGCCCTTATTTTTTCAGAAGACATGATGACTGATCACAGAGATATGGCTTATGAGGAAATTCGCAAAAAGGGAGTTCCTAAGAGAATATTTGATCTTTCTGTGGCTTTTGGCGAAGAGGTAGCGGATCATGTAATTGAATATTCTAAGAAGGATACCTACCATCAAAGCCGGTCCTATGAAAAATACACTGTAAGCAACAATCCGAATACATGGCAGCCTACGCCTCCAGCATATATGGAGGGAATAGAGCCACACTGGAATAAAATCAGGCCTTTCGTGTTGGATTCTGCGGCACAGTTTAAATCGGAACCGCCTACTGAGTTTTCAGCAGATCCCAACTCTGTTTTTTTTAGAGAAGCTGAGGAAGTATTCAAAGTGGTAAAAGATATCACCGAGGACCAAAAAGATATCGCATACTTCTGGGATTGCAACCCATACAAAGTGAATGTCAAGGGGCACGTGATGTTTGCAGAGAAAAAAATCACTCCAGGGGGACATTGGATGGGAATAGCAGCCATTGCTGCCAAAACAGCTGAGCTTGATTGGAAAGGAACTACTGAAGCCTTGGCATTAACAGGTATAGCGCTTTTTGATGGATTTATAGCTTGTTGGGATGAGAAATACAGGTCTGTATTGATCCGCCCTGAAACTTATATCAACAAATACATCGACGAAGATTGGTTGCCGCTATTGCAGACTCCACCATTTCCTGAGTACACATCAGGGCATAGTGTGATTTCCAATGCCGCGGCAGAAACCCTAACCAAAGTTTTTGGAGAGCCGTTTCATTTTGTGGACTCTACCGAAGTAGCCTATGGTTTGCCGATCAGAGAATTTGATTCTTTTAGAGGAGCAGCAGATGAGGCAGCTATCAGTAGACTTTATGGTGGGATTCATTACATGCCGGCCATCGTAAATGGAGCAAGTAAAGGGCAGAAAGTCGGACATCATTTGCTTGGAAGGGTAAATACCAAATCTGAAAATTTAGCGGAGAATTGATTTAAAAGATTAATTTTGGCTTTCATTAAACAAAGCTTATGGAATTGCTCCTACAATATTTCCCCGACCTTACTGAAGATCAAATTGATAAATTCAAAAAACTTGAAGAGCTCTACACCGAATGGAACGAGAAGATCAATGTGATCAGCCGTAAAGATGTGGAGCATTTCTATGAAAGGCATGTCTTACATTCTTTGGGAATTGCCAAAGTGTTACAGTTTGAGCCTGGAACTAAGATTTTGGATATTGGCACAGGTGGAGGTTTTCCGGGGATTCCTTTGGCTATACTTTTTCCCGAATGTCATTTCCACTTGGTTGATTCCATTGGTAAAAAAATCACAGTGGTGAAGGATATTGCCCGCCAATTGAAGTTGAGCAATGTGGAGGCACAACAGGCGAGGGCTGAGACTTTGGTCAGGAGATATGATTTTGTGGTCAGTAGGGCAGTTACCAGGTTCGCCAATTTTATTCCTTGGGTAAAAAATAAGTTTCGTAAAGAAGACATCAACGAGATGCAAAACGGGCTTTTATTGTTGAAAGGTGGTGATGTAGATGAAGAGATGGAAGAAAGGAATGTTGGATACATTACCTACCATTTAGAAGATTATTTCAAAGAGGACTTCTTCGAAACCAAAAAAGTGGTTTATGTGCCTTGGGAGGGCAAGAGGTGATTCTTTGGGGAATACGGAATACAACCAGCTTACAATGATTCTCTTAAGCCTTCAAACTTTTCTGGGAAATACCCCGCAAAAGCATCGGTAATGGTTCCTTTCTCATCAAGTATAAAAAAACTTGGATAGCCTGAAACACCATATAACGCTGCCAATTCATCAGAACTCAGGAGAACTGTGAAAGGAATATTTACCTTCTCCACGTACATTTGCATCCTTTCCAGACTGTCAACAGGATTGATGTAAAATACCTCCACATCAGATGCAAAAGAAAAATCAGCCTTATTGAAATGATCCAATGCATGTTTGCAAAAACCGCAATTGATCATGGAAAAGTCTAAGAGGACTCTTTTTCCTCTGTAATCTTTGAGATTGACTTTATTTCCTTCCAAATCTGAAAGTAAAAAATCAGGAGCATTTTTGCCGGGCTGCAATAGTTTTCTGTTTGACTTCTTTTTGTCATTTGTTGCAGTCACATATCCTTGATGAAGGTTGATTTCCAAGGCCCTAGGATTATCAAAAAACTCCTGCTTATCGAACCAGGCATCAATAAATTGCTTGGGTTTATCATCGTGAAACAAAAGGTGCCTTATGAGCGCTATCTGTGCATTGGCAGGGTTGATGAGGACCTGATTTTCCGAATACACCTTGGTTTCTTCAAATACTTTATCCAGCAAAACCTTATAAAAAAGCCGGTAAGTTTTGTTCTGTATTGCCGTATCGCCTTTATAGAGCAAGTCTCCATTTTTCAATATTTTCAATGGGGAAAAGGTAAGCTGCATATTAGACATCAGTCTATCAGGACTTTTTCTGAGGGTGTCAGCATCCAGCATTTGTACTGTGCTGTCTTTATGAATGTATAGCGTGAGGGTGTTATCCTGATAGATACTAGTACTTCTGGCACTTGTTCCTATGAAATTGTAGTCCAGTAATTCATTGGGGTGTTTTTCAAATTGCAATTCATATCGAAAAGTATCCACTTCATCAAACATAGGATGTGGCCATATCAAAGTGGTATTGTAACTATAAGCCATGGATGAGAAATATTTTTCTTGACTCCGCTGCAATAGCTCTTCCGGACTTTCAGGTTTCGAGCAAGCAGATAGTAATGAGATAAAAACTACAAAAAGGGATACACGGTCAAAATTCGACATCACTGATCAGGTTAGTTCTTCTAAGTTAATAAAAAAAACAGTTTTAAAAGTGGGGTTGTTTTGGTGGTAAATTATCTTTTCTTTTGAAAATATCCATTGATATAAATGTCTGGTTAGAGATTTACATTAAACCAGCATTTTTTAAGATTAAAATAATCTGTTCCTTAGATAAATTTCCGAGTTGACTTTTGTCATAAATGTGGACTAGAAAAATTTCGTTGTCTGTATTTATCAAGAAGGTTATCACTCTCGCACCTCCGGATTTATCCTTGCCTTTTGAAGAAATAGCCATCCGTATTTTAAAAAGATTATGGCCTAGAGGGATACCGATTGTTGGTTTTTCTTTAAGTATTTCAATAAGTCGGCTTAAGTCATTTTTTAGTGACGGGTATTTTTTTGCAAGCCTCTTAAAAAGCTTTTTAAACTCTGGAGTAGGAATTACATTAAAACTCATTGAGAAAGTCTTCTGCGCTTTGTTTCTCCAACTTACCCTCTTGCATCAACTTTACTTGCCTGAGGCTGATTTGAAGCTCTTCCAAGGTCTTTCCATCAATTTCTTCAATCTCGACATAGTCTAAAGTCTTGACAAACTCAAGAAATGTTTTGAACTTGTTGCTGTCTATATTTAAAGTCAATTGTTTCATTTTCAAAGAATTATATTTCTATTTAGCACATTAGTAATTTTTATACTTGATATATTATCGAAATTATCTAAATAAAGGTTCAATATCAATAGTGGGTTCCAAGCTGAAAGATTTTTACCTCAATTCCAATATCCAACTTTCGAGAGGCTTTAAATCAACTCTAACCCTTGCAGTTCTGTTTTCCACGATTAATGTAGCTTTATTTTCTTTGTAAAGCTGCTCCTCCAAAGTGTAATCACCATCTTGCAAGCCCCACTTGCTAATCAGGTCTTTGGGGAGTTGGAGTTCAAAACCGAAGCTTTCGCTTGTATCAAAATTGCTGATGATGAGCAATCTTTGTCCTTTGCCCCATCTGGCAAATGAAAATACCCGATCGTTGTACCATTCTGTGTTTTCCCGGTTATAGGAATGGATTTCCAGGTATTCTCCACCCAATGCAGGGCTGTAAAGTGTCAAATTCAACAAGCGCTTGTAAAAATCCCTTAGTTCTTTTTCTTCCTCTGAAAGTCTGCCTCCATCAAATTTACCATCATTCACCCATCTTTGGTGATGTGGGACGCCTATGTAATCGAAAATTGAAGTACGGCTCGGGCTGCCAAAACCTGCATCCTCAGCCCCAGGTTCACCCACTTCTTGCCCAAAATATACCATCATTGGAGCAGTGTCTATGGTGGCGGATACGACTGCGGCAGGTTTGCCTTTTTTGGCATTTCCGGCAAACTCAGGACTTGCAATCCGCTGTTCGTCGTGGTTTTCCAAAAAGTGCAGCATGTGTTTATTGATATCAGAAAGTCCACTTTGAATAGGGATGAGGTTATCGGTAGAACCTTTACCCTGCATGATGTTTTTGAGCGTGTCGTACAATTCAACCTTGTCATAGAGGTAATCCATTTTTCCCAAATGGATATAGTCTCTGTAAGCTTGTGGATTGTAAATTTCAGCGAGTAGAAATGCCTCTGGGTTTTCTTTTTTGATAGCAGAATTCATGTAAGACCAAAATTCCACGGGAACCATTTCAGCCATGTCGAAGCGGAATCCATCAACTCCTTTTTTCGTCCAAAAAAGTGCAATGTCCCTGAATTTTTTCCATGAATCAGGGACATCCTTGTTTTCCCAAAATTCATAATGGGCCTGATAATCTTGCTCCGCAAATTCTCCGGGAAGGAGTGGGAAATCTTTGGTTCCATCCGGTTTGACGCCATAATTGACCTTTACTGTCTCATACCAATCATGAAAATGAGGTTGTGCTTCTCTGGATCCATTTCCTGTCCATTTGGCTGGTGATTCGTCAAATTTACCATCTGCCAATGGATGCTCTTCCCCACCTAATGGTTTATATCCATCCATAGGTTCGGGTACTTTGAAGTCTTTGCCTGGGATGTAATAGAAGTTATTGTCTCTTTTGTACTCCACAGACGTATCGTCTTCAGCACCAAAATCACTAATTCCTTCAGGATTGTTTTTACCCACATACTTTCTTGCCACATGGTTGGGCACGATATCTATGATGACTTTCATGCCATGTTTATGGGTTCGGGCAATCAATGCTTCAAATTCCTCCATGCGCTTTGCTGGGTCTTCAGCCAGATCTGGATTGACCTGGTAGTAATCTTTGACAGCATAGGGTGAACCTGCCCTTCCCTTGACTACATCTGGGTCATCATTTGAAATTCCATATGCAGTATAATCTCTGATCACAGCATGATGTGGCACGCCTGTGTACCAGATATGGCTTATGCCTAAGGCTTTGATTTCTTCCAAAGCTTTATCCGTAAAATCATTGAACTTACCCACTCCATTTTCTTCCAAAGTGCCCCATGGTTGGTTATTGTCGTTGGTGTTCCCAAAAAGTCGGGTAAAAACCTGGTATACTACTATCTTATGTTGCTCCTTCATGGCAAGTTCTTCAAGGTTTTGTGATTGTTCACGTTGACAGGAAAAGATGCACACACCTGCCGAAATTATTGCAAGGGAAAGTAAAAGCCTTTTTCTCATAGGGCTAAAGTACATAATTCGGCTTGTTGTTGGGTATATTTTGAAGCTAAAAAAGCTGTCAAATTTTATGCAAACGATTGACTTATTCATCAGTCCTCCGGCGGTACAACCGGAATTTGATACATATATGCTTTGCGATATAAATTGATATATTCCTTCGGCGATATAAAAATCTAACACTGCGCTACCCACTTCTCTCATTGTTTTACTCGTTTTTGAGCAGCGGTTGAAATCAATTGATGGTTAAGGTGATGCGTTATCCCGCGGTACAACCGCGTGACAACGCTACTCCAAAAACTTTAAACTTTTTTTACGTTGTGATGGAAATCAATTGATGGTTAAGGTGATGCGTTATCCGAAGGTTGCACCTTCGGATTTTTGAGTCAAGAGCTTGTAGCTCGATAATACATGAGTTAAAAACTCAATACTTATCAGTCCCGCGGTACAACCGCGTGACAACGTATCTTTCAGCGCAAATTCGGTTTTTTTTGAGCAGCTGGGAAAATCATTTGCTGGTAAAGCTGGTGCGTTATCCGAAGGTTGCACCTTCGGATTCTTGAGTCAAGAGCTTGTAGCTCTTTTTTTAATGATTGTTTGATTTCATTCTATATTTAGCTAAATTTCTTTTAGTTTTTAACTTTTTAACCGATGAATAAACCTTTTAAAATTAACGATCAAAACGAAGTTCAATTTTTGACTTTTACAGTCATTGATTGGATAGATGTTTTTACTAGGAAAGATTACAAAATTGATATAGTTGATAGTCTTAATTTCTGTATCAAAAACAAGGGTTTGGAAGTTTATGGTTGGTGCCTGATGTCAAATCACCTGCATTTGATTTGCAGAGCAGCAGAACCAGGCAAACTGAGTGATATAATTAGAGATTTTAAAAGATTCACAGCCAGAATTATTTTAAAAAGTCTTCAAGATGAATCCATTGAATCCAGAAGAAAATGGATTTTGAATCAAATGAAATTTAGAGGAAACATCCTCCAAAGAGTTGAGGAATATAAGTTTTGGAAAGATGGCTATCATGGGATTAGCATTACTTCTTCAAAATTTTTAGAACAGAAACTGGATTACATCCATCAAAATCCTGTTAGGGCTTTGATTGTAGAAGAAGCTGAACATTACATTTACAGTTCTGCCAGGGATTATGCGGGGAAGAAGGGATTGGTGGATGTTTTGCTATATTGATTTTGAAGTGCTGGAGTTAAAAACTCAATACTTATCAGTCCCGCGGTACAACCGCGTGACAACGCATCTTTCAGCGCAAATTTGTTTTTTTTAAGAAGCTATTTAAATCAATTGATGGTTAAGGTGGTGCGTTATCCGAAGGTTGGACCTTCGGATTCTTGAGTCA
>NZ_PVTR01000003.1:0-108703 GCF_003003005.1 Mongoliibacter ruber | reverse complement strand
TGCAGCTCGATAATGCAAGAGTTAAAAACTCAATACTTATCAGTCCCGCGGTACAACCGCGTGACAACGCATCTCTCAGCGCAAATTTGTTTTTTTTTGAGAAGCTATTTAAATCATTTAAAGGTGGAGGTGATGCGTTATCCGAAGGTTGCACCTTCGGATTCTTGAGTCAAGAGCTTTCAGCTCGATAATGCAAGAGTTAAAAACTCAATACTCAGCAGTCCCGCGGTACAACCGCGTGACAACGCATCTTTCAGCGCAAATTTGTTTTTTTTGAGAAGCTATTTAAATCATTTGAAGGTTAAGGTGATGCGTTATCCGAAGGTTGCACCTTCGGATCAATGAGTGTAGAGCTTATAGCTCGATAATACATGAGTTAAAAACTCAATGCTCATCGCGCTGGGTATTCACTTTTTCCCCCAACCACATCAGTAACACAGAAAATCCCAAAAACACCGATACCAGCACAATGAAGTTGATGCTCAGTTGTGCCAATCCAATCTCAGGGAGATTGACAAATGGGTAAGGATAGAACCCCGTGATCAATCCGTGTGTCATGGCCCAGATAAAATACAGAAAAGGGTAAATCAGCCATTTTGGGAGTTGAGACCATTTCAACTCTCGAAATTTTTCATATCTCCACCAAAAGTAAAGCACCAATAATGGATTGACAGAGTGCAAAAGTTCATCTGTCAATCGTGCAAGCCCCTGAGGATCCCAAATCGGTCGCAAAACGATCTGATAGACCAAGCCTACGACTAAAATGTAAACGGTAATGGCCGTTAAAGTTCCAGGTCGATTCCAAAAGGAGTTTGGTTTTAGTTTATTCGACTGAAAAGTAAAATACACTGCTACCAGAATATTGGTCAAAATGGTGAAAAAGCTGAAAAACCGAATGCTTGATTCTGCTATGGAAACCACCCGGTTTTCCAACATCACGAAAAATTGAATGATAACAGCCAGCCAGACAATAATGGAAAAGACCAAGGCAAATTTTTGTTTCATTTTACTCATGCAATAAGCGATACACAAACACAGTACTTCTTTTGATCAAATCAGGAAACTCTTTCATGTTGATCGTCTCAGCCGGAGAATGGGCTCCTGTACCTGAAGCGCCTATGCCATCAATGCAATCCAAAAACTCACCTATATAAGAAATGTCTCCACCACCCCTTGAACCAGGGTCACCCGCTTCAACTTTTCCAAAGCCCATAGCCTCACTGGTTGCACTGAGCTTTTCTACCAAGGCATAATTTCCAGGTGTAGGCTCCATTGATGGAATACCATCTTGAAAAGTAATGGTTGCTTTAGTTTGGTTCAGGTGTTGGGCAACAATCTGACTCATTTTTTCTCGAGCAGCTTCCTTTTGTGCTTCACCCAGGAATCTCAAGTCACCGGTCACCAAAGCTTCTCTTGCTACTATATTGGTTTTGCCCAATGCTTCACCTTCACCTGTATTGACATCATATTGAATATCAGATCCCCCAATGATTTGCCCAGGATTGAATGTGAGGTATTGCTCTCCGAGTAATTCTTCTCTGAAACTGTTCAAAATTCTTGCAGCTTCGTAAATGGCTCCAAAACCAGCATGCTCCTTAAATACTCCTGATGAATGCACTTGTTTTCCTTCTGTTTTCAACACCCAAGTGGAGGCACCTCTTCGGGCCACTGTAGCAATATTGAACCCCTGTGCTGTTTCGTATCCCAAGGCATAATCATGCTGCTTGGCCCTCTCGATAAAATCTGCACGACTTACATGTGAGGGATTTCCTGCATTTTCTTCATCGCCGTTGAAGTAAACCGTAACAGTTCTGTCATCCAACAAACCCATCTCATGGAGTGCTTTTAGAGTGGCGAAAATCATCACATTGCCACCTTTCATGTCATTTACGCCTTGTCCTTTTGCTGTATTTTCATCCACCATTGTAAATGGATAAAAAGGCATATCTTTTTCAAATACTGTATCTAAGTGTCCGATAAAAAACAATTTTTTTCCCTTGTTTCCTTTTTTGCTTGCTACAAAGTGGCCCGCTCTTCGAAGCGAATCAGGGAGTGTAATCCACTCGGTTTGAAAGCCTATTTTGGCAAATTCCCTCTCGAAAACCCTACCAACTTCTCTGACTCCCTCAATATTGAGTGTTCCTGAATTGATGTTGACAGTTTCTTCCAATAAGGCTACAGTTTCCTCATAATTTTTATCAATCAAATCGATCAACTTTTTTTCCGTATCGCTAAGTCCTTGGGCAAAAGTGTTCAAACACAGGAATAGGATAAAAAAGGCTGTAGTAAATAATTTTCGCATCATAATTGTAGTTATTAGACTGATCAAGAGCTTTTAGCATGTTTTTTCTTCTGGAAAATGAAACAAGACATGCTTCTCAAAGTTAAAATTTATTGTGATAATCAAGTTAAAATTCTTCATAGAAGGTGAAAAATAAGCTATTTTGTTAGCCGTAGTAAAATTCAGTTTACAAAACCCATTATACTTATGCGAAATTTCTTTTATACTTCCATTGCATTCTTGATGATACTCTTGGCGGTTTCCTGTGGGGGTGATTTAAAGACCCTTGAGATTGAGACGCCAGAGTTAGACATGATAGCTGAGGGGCCTCTGTTTGAAGGCGCCAATACCGCTACAGCCTCTTGGGAATTTGACTTACAAAACATCTTGGGTGAAGAAGGGTCAAGTGTGTCCAAGGCAAAAGTAACAGCTATCGAAATCAGGTTGATGCCTGATGAAGATTTGCCCTCTTTGGAAAAAATGGTTTTCGAGGTTACTTCTCAGAATACATCAATGACTAGGGTAGGACTATATGAAAGCGAGTTGGATACGGATGAAGTGATTGAATTATCTGTTGCAGGTAGACAGGAAAACCTAGCCTCAGCTTTTCAGGATGGGAAAATGACCTTTGTGGGAGATTTTGACTTATTGGAAGAAGAATATTGGGGGAATGTCAGTTTTAAAGTAAAAGTGAAATTCGAACTTGGAATTAAATAAAAAAATAAACCTAAAAATAACATGAAAAAGATACTAGCATCACTCACATTTCTATTTGTATGTGCTTTTGCATTTGCGCAAGAAGCAGATGATTTGGTAGGCGTATGGGAACCAGGACATGGTAAAGCCAGAGTTAAAATTGATAATATTGATGGAAAATACTATGGTAGGATTGTTTGGCTAAAAGAACCTAATGATCCCGAAACCGGCAAACCTAAATTGGATGCCAATAATCCTGATCAAAGTATGAGAAACGTCCCCTTAAGAGGTTACAGGATGTTGAAGGATTTTGAATACAAAGGAAAGGGCGTTTGGGAAGAAGGAACCATTTATGATCCTGAGTCTGGAAACACTTACAGTAGTGTCATTACCATGAAGGATGAAAACACCCTCGATATCAGAGGATATGTCGGTGTAAAAACCTTCGGAAGGTCAGATACTTGGAGAAGATTGCAGGTGAAATAAAGGTATGCAGATGTCAAAAAAGCAAATATGCCTGCTGTTTACTATTATGTTTTTGGCAGGCTTTTCTCCTATTTTTGCTCAAGAAGAAGAGGAAGAAGAGGATTGGTCCATGTATGATGACTTGGAATTGGTAGACGAATCCAATGTGAAAAGATTTGCCAAACCAACAATAGTAGGATTGAGCCCAACCCGGTTTTTAAGTGTTTCTTATGACCAACAATTAGGGTATGATATGAACTTGTCAGCTGCCAGGTTCCCCGCAAGTGGTAATTCCGGTTGGGGTGTGGATGAGGCAGCACCTATATCTGAAACGGGCAGGGTAAACTTCACCGGAGGGATGAGATTCAATTCTAATATCCCCATCATCTCTAAAAGTAACTTGGTATGGCAGAGTGGACTGAATTACATGCGCGTAGGTTACAATATAGGTGGTGTTGAAGCCGAGCAAAATGCATCAGGTTTAACGCAGATTTTGGATGAAAGAGGATTGAACAACCTCAATTGGACCAATACTTTCTTTGTGCCGATCTCGGAAGAAAATTTCTTCATATTCCAAGGTTCTTTGGATATGAGTGGAGATTATGGTTTTTCCCTTCAGCCCTTCAATACCGTGAGATGGAGTTTGGCAGCGGTATATGCCAAAAGAGTCAGTGAAAGAAAAAGATGGGGCTTAGGGCTAGCCAGAACCTACAGGGTGGGTAACCTAAATTATGTGCCTGTTGTGATGTATGATGTGACCAGTGCTGATAGGAAATGGGGGACGGAAATTCTTTTTCCCGCAAGAGCTCATGGTAGATATAATTTCAGCAAAAGTGCTTTGTTGCTCTTTGGATATGAATTGGAAGGACAGAGTTACAGGATCAATGACTTTTCAGTAGGAAACAACAGTTATGAAATCAGAAGAGGTGAACTCAGGCCAAGGATAGAACTTCAAAAGCAGCTTTCCGGTCCTTTTTGGATGCATTTTCAGGCAGGATACAGGATTGACTACACATTCAATGCTGATGAACTTGAGGGAAGCAGAGAGTTTTTTAGAGGCTTCTTTGGTACCCAAGAATACGGAATGGTCAACAACCTTGGAAATACTGTTTATTTCAATGTAGGGATCAGTTTTGTGACTCTTTAGTTTTTTTTCAATAGAACCTCCTGAAACTCTTTTTTTCATAGAAGACATTTCAGGAGGTTTTTTTCTCACAATGTCTAAGTGTAATGTCAATCGTTATTCAAAAACATTATGTTTTACACTTGAATTCATTTTTTTTTAAAGTAGTAGTTTGAAATTTCTAGTTTAGTTTTCTTCTTTACCAAAGGATTTAAAAAAAAACAAACTATGAAAACAAGCATCAAATTTTTTCAGGCCATGGCTTTAAGCCTATTGGTCTTACTTTTTTCCTGTGGGGAAAAAGACGAACCGCAAGTATCTCCTATAGTGGGG
Organism: Mongoliibacter ruber; assembly: GCF_003003005.1. Taxonomy (GTDB): domain Bacteria; phylum Bacteroidota; class Bacteroidia; order Cytophagales; family Cyclobacteriaceae; genus Mongoliibacter; species Mongoliibacter ruber. The sequence goes on along the minus strand of NZ_PVTR01000003.1, from coordinate 103,805 downwards.
ATTTGGAATTATAGTAGCTACAGATTGGATATGTCTATCAATGGACAACCTTTGGTGCAGTTTTTACAAGCTATCGGAGCCAGTCAGCAAGAGGCTCAAGAAGCTGCAGAAGAAATCAAAGATGAGTTCTTTAGCGATGAGGATTTTGAAGGAACTGAGCTTCAATTTGATGCAGACGGTACCTATGAAATTAGAATTGATGGTATCAATGATGAATCGGGGACCTATCAATTACTTGAAAATAACACCATCCTTCGACTAACTTCTGAAGATGATGAGACGGATTTCAAGGTGGAACAATTGACAAATAATAGGCTTACCATTATTTTCGAAGAAGAAGAAAGCGATGATTTCTTTGGTATAGGACTGCCTGTATTGGTGAAACTTGAACTTGAATTGAGTTTTGTGAAGTAAATCACATTTCCTCAAGTAATTGAAAAATTTTAGACCTTTGAATCCGATAATGTAGATTCAAAGGTCTTTTTTTTAACACATGTGGGCGCAATTAACACAGATTAGCCTTTGTGTCTTGGTGGCTAATTTGATGATTAATTCACCTCAATATTGGTAAACCAAATAAACTTGACTCCCTCGGCATTTTTATGTTCGGTTGCAAAGGTGACACCATTGAAATCCTTTTCGGATTCCCAAGTAAAAGCATTTCCAGCCTCACCGTTTCCTTTTCTGAAAACCCATTCTTTGATCATTTTATTGCCATCAAGGTAGAGATCATAGGCATCACCGGGAGTATATCCGTCCTCAGCATTATATATGATTGTCAGTTTGGTGGTAGATTCTCCTGAAATCGGTGCATCCACATTTTCCTCTACCTCATACTCATATCCTGAATCCCATGCCAATTGGAAAGGATACATCAACCAATATTTGTCATTGATAAATCCAGCATCTGCTTGTGGTAACTCGTCTTTTGGAAGGTCTAGGCTGTAAGTATAACTTGTGTCAGGACCTGCATAATAAACGGTCCGCTCCTTGATATTCCATTTCCAATCCCTGGTCCTTACATCAGGGCCTACCTGTACGTTCCAAGTGTAGGCTATGGAATTGAGTTTGTCAAAATTTTCAATCCCATAGGCAGCAGCAACCTGTTGAGGGAGTGATTTATCTTCTGGTTGGCTACAGGCAAGACACCAACAAAGTGTCAATACAAATAGGGAATTGGTGAGTTTTTTCATCTTTTAGGCAGTTTTGGAATAAATGAATATAAGGTTTTTAAAAGGAAATTGTTCTTGCGTTTTGGGTTTCTGTGAGAAATCTTATGTTTTTACTACATCATAAGTTGAGGAAGGTTTTGGAAAATCGATTGAAAAAGGACTTACCTTGATTGCTAGAATAGGTTTGAACTTACTGATATCCGGGAATCTTTTGTGGTTGATTTTAAGCGTTTCAATTTTGGCTAATTTCCCCCATCCTGATCCTTTCGGTTCAGTTTCAAAAGCCTTTCCGTTCCATTGTTGGTAGAGTTTGATGGGCAATATCTTGGTGCTCACCGGAAAGGACATTCCTTTATAACTAATTTTGCAGAAAAATATAGGATCATCTTCATCACCTATCCCAATCGTATCCAGCCCTTTTTCGGACTCCCATATGATGGGCAGTGTGATTTTAGGTATGCCCCAATTGAATCTACCATTCTGAGTGCTTCTTTCTGAATTGACTACAATATGGGTGATGCTTTGCTTCTTGTTTGGCTTGAATTTTCCTGGAATCAGTAGCAATTCCTTGTAGGGCCCTACAGGAGAATCATAATAGTTGACAAGCATCAGATAGCCAAAACCGCCTTTAAATTGACCTTTTAGATGTGTTGGGATGAGCGGATGTTCATTGATCCATTTTTTTGGAAACCTGTATAATAAAATCACTCCTTCACCCTGAAGTTGCCAAGGTGGGGGGTAGTGCGTTTCTGGTTTTTGGGTTCCTATCATCTTTTGTAAAAGATATAATCCGTAGAAATGGCATCATTTACCTCATCCCTAAGCAATTGCATGATCTGTCCACGATGATAGCTGCCATGATTGACAACATGGATAAGGATATCTTGCACAGTGCTGATGAATGGGTCGCCTTTGGAAGTGCGGTAGTCTATCTTTTGATCCAAGTTGAATTCCTCAAGAATAGCTATTGATCCCGAGAAGAATCTTTGGTTAAAATTTCGAAATTCTGCTAGATTCGAGACATCCCAGACTTTAAATTCAGGTTGCTTTCCAAGTATTCTGGCATTCCAGATTTCCTGTGCATTCAGGATATGGGAAAAGAGTGTTATGCATTTTTCGGGCAATTCCTCTTTGTGTTTTTCCAAAAGAGAAATCACTTTATCATTACTTGAATGATTGTATTCTAGGAAATTCCTGACAAAACTTTTCATAAATTTCTAATATGGTGAAGGGCTAATACTTGTCCAACCGCCATCAATGATGAGGTTTTGGCCGGTTATATGCCTTGCTTCATCCGATACCAAAAATGCTGCTGCATGGGCGATATCGGCAACTGAAGCCGGCCTGCCCATAGGAGTTATTTTTGACCAGGTATTTTCATAATCAGGATCTTGAGCGGTTCTTTTTGTCAATGTCGCTCCAGGTGCAATGGTGTTGACATTGATATGAAAGGGAGAAAGTTCAAGGACTAAATTCTTGGCTAGCATTTCGATAGCTGCCTTGCTCATGCCATAAGCGGCCAGGTTTTTATGTGCCTGATGAGCTGTTACCGAAGAGGTGAATAACAGGGAACCACCATTACCTTGATTTTTCATAAGGTTTGAAGCAGCTTGTGCAAGGAAAAATGTTCCCCCCATATTGACCCTCATCACTTCTTGGAAATCCTGGGGGCTGTAATCCCAGAAATCTCCATACAGTGTAATCCCTGCATTGGCTATAGCAATGTCCAATTTACCAAATTCTTTTTCTGACATTCTTACCATTTCTTCAATACAGGAATTGTCACCGGAATCACCTGCGAAACCTATGATTCTACCTTTCTGGAAAGTAAGCAATTCCTGAACTGCATCATCTACCAAGCTTTTTTCAATGTCATTGAGGATGATATGGTGCCCTTTGGTGGCCAGGGTCTTGGCTATTTCCAGTCCAATACCCTGACCTGCACCGGTAATCAATGCGATTTTTGGTGCTTGCTTTTGCATGTTAGTGTGAATCTCTTTTTACTTCAGAACCCGAACTGCCTACTAAGAAATCAAAGTCTACACCTTCATGTGCCTGATTGACCTTATCCAAAAAGAGGTTTACATAACCTCGGTTGTACGGGAGGCTTTCAGGTTTGAAAGCCGCTTTCCTTTTTTCCATTTCCTCATCCGAAATCAAAAGATCCAATTTTCGGTTGGGCACATCTAAACTAATTTGATCGCCATTTTGGACAAAAGCCAGTGGCCCGCCGATTGCTGACTCAGGAGAAACATGAAGCACAACTGTACCGTATCCCGTTCCACTCATGCGGCCATCCGATATTCGAATCATATCTTTGATCCCTTTTTCCAATAGCTTTTGTGGAAGTCCCATATTGCCTACCTCAGGCATTCCAGGGTAGCCTTTTGGACCGACATTTTTCATGACCATGACCGAGTTTTCGTCAATATCTAGATTAGGATCATCTATTTTAGCTTTGTACTCATCGATATTTTCAAAAACAACAGCTTTGCCTGTGTGTACCAATAAGTGTGGACTTGCTGCGGAAGGTTTGATGACCGCTCCATTTGGGCAAAGGTTGCCTTTGAGTACAGCAATTCCAGAATCAGGTTTAATGGGATGTTCAAATGTTCCGATAAGATTTCGGTCATAGCATTCCGCCTGTGAAATATTATCACCTATGGTTTTGCCATTGACCGTAATACAATCACGGTGAAGGTGTTTTTCTATTTCCCTCATGACCGCCGGTAATCCACCTGCATAGAAAAGGTCCTCGACCCAGTGTTCTCCAGATGGTTGTACGTTAGCTATAAGCGGGATTTTGGCAGAAAAATGGTCAAAATCCGTCAAATCAATATCTACTCCCATTCTTTTCGCAATGGCCGTAAGGTGCAGGATAAAATTGGTGGAACCACCAAGTGCTGCATTTACCATGATGGAGTTTTCAAAAGCCTTTTTTGTTAGGATTTTATCCATTGTAAGGTCTTCTTTGACCATGTCAACAATGCGCATTCCGGCCATGTGAGCCATTACTTTTCTTCTGGAGTCAGCAGCAGGGATGGTGGCATTGTCAGGTAGGGCCAAACCAAGTGATTCTACCATGGCTGCCATGGTGGAGGCTGTACCCATCGGGGCACAGTGACCAATTGACCTGGACATGGCGGCTTCTGCTTCTATAAATTCTTCTTGGGATAATTTGCCTGTTTTGAAATCTTCGGCAAATCTCCAAACATCAGAGGTGCCTATTTTTTTACCCTTAAATCTTCCCACCAACATCGGGCCTCCTGAAAGCACAAGGCTAGGCAAGTTTACAGATGCTGCCCCCATGACCAATGATGGTGTAGTCTTGTCACAACCACACATGAGGATGACACCATCCATGGGGTTGGCACGTATGCTTTCTTCCACATCCATACTTGCCAGGTTGCGGAAAAGCATGGCGGTAGGTTTGATTGAACATTCACCCAATGACATCACAGGGAATTCTAAAGGGAAACCACCAGCTTCCCATACCCCACGCTTGACAGCCTCTGCCAAATCACGGAAGTGTGCATTGCAGGGGGTGAGCTCAGAATAGGTGTTACAGATGCCTATTACAGGCTTTTCACCATTAAAAAGATGGTGGGGGAGTCCTTGATTTTTCATCCAAGAACGGTAGATGAAACCGTCTTTTCCTTTTCTTCCATACCATTCCTGGCTACGGAGTTTTTTGTCTTTCATAGTTACTTAGGTTTGAGCGTATTGACTAGGAGAGGAATTTAGGAAATCTTTCGGAGGAAAAGGAAAAGGAAGGTAAAAATGTGAGGAGTGGAGGAGGTTAGAACTGATCAAGTTGTGTTACTGAAGGATGTTAAAAGAAAAAAAATGTTAAAGGTGGGGTTGATTGTATTTTTTGATGAATTGATGAATTGACGAACTGACGAACTGAGACCAGTACACCAAACCTTCAACTCAGTATTGACCCCAATCTAAAATCTAAGATCTACAATTGTTGGGTTAAAGGTTGGGTTGATTGTTTGTTTTGGGAATTGATTAATTGACGAATTGATGAACTGACGAACTGAGACCGATCCACCAAACCTTCAACTCAGTATTGACCCCAGTCTACAATCTGAAATCTACAATTATTGGGTTAAAGGTTAAATGTTAAAAAAGTTAAAGGTTGGGTTGATTGTTTGTTTTGGGAATTGATGAATTGACGAATTGACGAACTGACGAACTGAGACCAGTACACCAAACCTTCAACTCAGTATTGACCCCAATCTAAAATCTAAAATCTAAGATCTACAATTATTGGGTTAAAGGTTGTGTTGATTGAATTTTTGATGAATTGACGAATTGACGAACTGACGAACTGAGACCAGTACACCAAACCTTCAACTCAGTATTGACCCCAGTCTAAAATCTAAGATCTACAATCTACAATTGTTGGGTTAAAGGTTGGGTTGATTGAATTTTTGATGAATTGACGAATTGACGAACTGACGAACTGAGACCAGTACACCAAACCTTCAACTCAGTATTGACCCCAATCTAAAATCTAAAATCTAAGATCTACAATTATTGGGTTAAAGGTTGTGTTGATTGAATTTTTGATGAACTGATGAATTGACGAACTGACGAACTGAGACCAGTACACCAAACCTTCAACTCAGTATTGACCCCAATCTAAAATCAAAAATCTAAGATCTAAAATCTACAATTGTGAACTCCTCAATCAAAAGACAATTCCATTTTCAGGTTCATACTTCTTGGGGAAATTGATTTTGCTCTCCTTGAGCTGTTCTTTGAGGTTGGTTTCTATAGTTACACTCAATGAGGACATTGGAGTATCTTCCAGCCTATTTTCGAAAGGATCTTCTGTACGTTCGCCAATCAGGTCTAGCGCCAAAAACACGAATGAAACGGCCAATGCAATCGGAATTGTTTTCCAACCCAATTCACTTACAAAAACCATAGGCAACAAAGTGCAATGGATCAACACAAAAACTCTTGAGAAAAAAGTGTATTGCCTTGGTAGTGGGGTGTTTTTTATGCGTTCACTCATTCCTTGGATATCATTGAAGTCTACTAAAGTTTCCTCCATTTTCACAAACCTGTAGTCACTTAGCCAGCCTTTTCTAAAAGCCAAATTTAAATCCGAACCTTGTTGTTGAAGCAAATAGTTGGGAGGATTGTCTTGGGAGCAAAAGATTTTATACTCCTCTTCACTTAAAAACGGCTTGGTATCCGCATAGGTATTGTCATCTTCAAACATCTCACTTTGGTCTTTGTTGTAGGTGTTCTTTATTCTTAAAAACACCCTCAAGGCATTGACAAATGCGATATGCCTGTAGACCAAGGTTTTTTGGAATGCTTTGATTTCTTCATTCTCATGGCTGTCCAGCGACATCACCATTGTAGTCACTTGCCGTGTCCAAGCGCGGCTGTAATTCACCATCAAGCCCCAGATTTTTCTTGCTTCCCACCACCTGTCGTAAGCATGGTCATTTTTAAATCCCAGAAATATTGCCAATGCTGTACCTAGGGCGGCTATCGTATAGCTTGGAATGTTAAAAATGACAATTTCATATATGTCGTGTAAGACAACAATAGAAGTTGATAAAAAGAGGTAATAGGCCAGCTGTCTCCATGTGTAATGGAGGATCATCTTGAGCTTGAGGTTTCTTCTTACGATCATGTTTATAAAAATTTTTCAGGATATTAAATTACAAATTCCTACCCTATGATCCCGTTAAATCTTCTAATTACTCATTTTTAGGAGGAGAATTGAGGTGTTGATGAATTGGTGAATTGACGAATTGATGAATTGACGAACTGAGACCGATACACCAAACCTTCAACTCAATACTGACCCCAATCTAAAATCTAAAATCTACAATTGTTGTTTTAAAGGTTGGGTTGATTGTATGTTTTGGGAAGTGATTAATTGACGAATTGATGAACTGATGAATTGATGTATTGATGAACTGACGAACTGATGAATTGATGAACTGAGACCGATACACCAAACCTTCAACTCAATACTGACCCCAATCTAAAATCTAAGATCTGAAATCTACAATCTACAATCTAAGATCTACAATTAAACTACAGACTTGAAGGCAAAAAAAAAGACCTGCCAGTTATAGGTAAACTGACAGGTCTAAATATGAGGTCTGATATTTAAATTCGCTCTATTTGTGCACCAAGTGCATTAAGACGCTCATCGATGTATTGGTATCCTCTATCAATCTGTTCAATGTTGTCAATGACTGAAGTGCCTTCGGCTGACATGGCTGCTATCAATAATGATACTCCTGCTCGAATATCAGGTGAGGTCATTCGGATTCCCCTGAGTGGATATTTTCTATCCAACCCAATTACCGTCGCTCTATGTGGGTCGCAAAGGATAATCTGCGCGCCCATATCAATCAGTTTATCGACAAAGAACAACCTACTTTCGAACATTTTCTGATGAACCAATACGGTACCTTTTGCCTGTGTAGCTGTGACCAATACGATACTGAGCAAATCAGGGGTAAATCCTGGCCAAATGGCATCAGCAATCGTCAAAATGGAGCCGTCAATAAAAGTCTCTATTTCGAAATGTTTTTGAGCCGGTATATGGATATCATCACCTCTAAACTCCATCTTGATACCCATTCGTTTGAAGGTCTCTGGAATGATCCCTAAACGGTGTATTTGAGCATCTTTGATGGTGATTTCAGATTGAGTCATCGCTGCCAAACCAATAAAAGACCCTATTTCAATCATATCCGGCAATAGGGTATGATCTGTGCCTTTTAATTCTTTTACCCCTTCGATATGCAACAAGTTAGAGCCTACTCCAGTGATTTTGGCTCCCATTCGGTTGAGCATGTCACATAGCTGTTGCAAATATGGTTCACATGCAGCATTGTAAATGGTGGTTTTACCTTCAGCCATGACAGCCGCCATCAAGATATTGGCTGTACCTGTTACAGATGCCTCGTCGAGCAGCATGTAGGTGCCTTTGAGATTTTTGCCATCTATATGGTAAATTTCTTTTTTCTTATCGTAGTGGAACTCAGCCCCCAGTTTTTGAAAACCTGTAAAGTGAGTATCCATTCTTCTACGGCCGATTTTGTCACCTCCGGGCTTGGACAACCTGCCTGTTCCAAATCTTGCCAATAGCGGTCCTAAAATCATCACTGACCCCCTTAATGAAGAGGCCTTGGTTAGAAAATCACTGGTTTCGAGGTATTCCAGGTTAATGTTATCCGCCTGGAAAGAATAGGATTCAGGTGCCAGTTGTTCTACTTTGACCCCCATCTCCCCTAAAAGTTCGATCAGTTTATTTACATCCCTGATGTTTGGGATTTTGTTAATGGTTACCTTTTCTGCAGTCAATAATACTGCACAGAGAATCTGCAAGGCCTCGTTTTTTGCTCCTTGGGGAATTATTTCACCTTTGAGCTTTAAGCCTCCTTTTACTTTAAATGATGCCATTTATCTGCGTTTTTTGGAGTGCCCCCCGTTTCTTCTTCTGTCGTTGTTGTTATTGTTGCTACTGTATTTTCTTCTGTTGTTGTTAGAAGAAGATTCAGGTTCAGAAGGTAGTTTAAAATCTCTCCTGGTATTGGTTTCAAAAAGTCCCATTTCCCTGACTTTTTCCAAGTCTATATGTAATTTCCCTCTGGAAAGGGTTTTGATATCATCTAAGATAATCTGGTCATCAAAATTGTCTCTGTTCCAAGTGGAGTGAAAACTTCTCATCAATTGGCCGATATAGATAATAGCAGCTTCCTGCTCTTCATCATCTTCTATTTCAATGGCTTTTTCGATCAGCTTTTCAATATTGCGGCCATAATGTTTGAACCTGACTTCACCTTTCGGGTAACCAACAATTTTTGGTTTCCTGAAAAGAACGTCTTCTGCAGGTTTTGGATAAGGCCCATCCACGTCAAGTTTGAAGCCTGACATGATGTGCAGGTCATCCCATATTTTTTGGTCATTTTCTGCCTTCATCTGAGGATTGAGCTGCTTGACCAATTCTACCAAGGTGTACACACTTTGAGTGCGCTTATCCCTGTCTTCGATTTCAGAGATGTGCAGCGCCAATCTCTGGATGTTTTTTCCGTATTCTTTCAACGTGACTAAATGCTTGTTGCTATCTGTATTTTCCATGGGATAAATTTTTGTAAGGCCTGACGAAATTTAAAAATAAAAATATGCATGGGCCTTAATCTTCTACTATCCGAAGCTTCGCAAAGCTAAGTAATAAAGTCTTTTCTCCAAAATTATCAAAAGCTATGCTGGCTTTTCTGTTAATTCCTTCCACCTCGATTTTGTTTACCAATCCAAAACCAAATTTAGGATGCTCAACTTTCATGCCTGCAGCGAGGTTGTTGGTGTTTGATGGCTTGAAGTCAGGGCTCGGTGTATGGACCTTGGCTGTTGTTGCGGGTCTGACATTTGGCCTTTTCAAACCGACGAACCCCGTCCTACCTTCACTGGATTCGTTCCTCAACGCTCCTGACAAAGCTGTTGTCATTCTTTTGTTCACTTTGATACATGAAGGGTCTACTTCCTCCAGAAACCTACTTGGTTCGCAATTGAGCAATCTGCCAAAGCGGTACCTCGTCAATGCATAGGTCATATAGAGCTTGTCCATCGCCCTGGTAGTGGCCACATAAAATAGCCTTCTTTCCTCTTCTAAGTCCTCTCTACTTTGCATCATCATCTGAGAAGGGAATAGGTCTTCTTCCATTCCAACGACAAAAACCTGTTTGAATTCAAGTCCTTTAGAGGAATGAATAGTCATTAATGTCACAGCATCACTTGTATCCTTATCCCTGTCATTGTCTGTGAGCAAGGCAATTTCCTGTAGAAAAGCACCGAGGCTTTTGTCTTCATTTTCCGTATTGTCTACATACTCTTTGATGGCATTCAGTAATTCCTGAACGTTTTCGTATCGGTTGAGCCCTTCGATAGTCTTGTCTTCGTAGAGTTCACGCAAGAGGCCCGATTGTTTGGCTATAGAATTTGCCGCTTCGAAGGCATCTTTCCGCTCTACTTCTATCCCAAAACTCTTGATCATCACCGAGAAGTCTTCCACCGCATTTGCAGCTCTTCCTGGGAGAAAACTTGCCGCATTGGTCATGACTTCCCACAGGGGTAAATCATGTTCATATGCTGCTACGAGCATTTTTTCTACAGTAGTATCCCCGATGCCCCTTTTGGGGTAATTGATAATTCTTTTGAATGCTTCCTCATCGTCTCGATTGACAATAAAGCGCATGTAAGCCATCAGGTCTTTGATTTCTTTCCTTTGGTAAAAAGAAAGTCCACCCACAATTTTGTAGGTGATGTTCATTTTGCGGAGGGCTTCTTCTATTGACCTGGATTGGGAGTTGGTCCGGTAAAGAACCGCAAAATCGCTGTTGTCGAGTTTTTTGTTGTTTTTTTCTTCAAAAATAGTCGTGGCTACCATCCTGCCCTCCTCATTGTCTGAACTGGCCTTGATGAGCTCTATGAGGTCTCCATCTTTGTTTTGCGTCCAGACATCTTTCTTCAGTTGTGCCTTGTTTTTGGCTATGATGCTATTGGCAGCCTGTACGATATTTTTGGTCGAGCGGTAATTTTGCTCCAATTTGACTACAAATAAGTCAGGGTAGTCTTTTTCAAAATTGAGAATATTCTGGATATCGGCGCCGCGAAAGGCATAAATACTCTGTGCATCATCACCGACCACACAGATGTTTTGGTGTACTGCTGCTAGTTTTTTGGTGATGAGGTATTGGGATAGGTTTGTGTCTTGAAACTCATCCACCATCACATACCTAAAGCGTTGTTGGTACTTATTGAGCACGTCTACGTGATCGCGAAAGAGCACATTGGTATTGAAGAGCAAATCGTCAAAATCCATAGCGCCGGACTTGAAAAGGCGCTTTTGATAGTTTCTGTAGATCTCACCCACCTTAGGTTTCATAGCGGCATCATCATCAGCTTTTATGTATGGGTCGTTGAGGTAAGCTTCCCAACCGATGAGTCTGTTTTTGGCGCCTGAGATTCTTGAAAGAACGGTATTGGCTTTGTAAACCTTGTCATCAAGCCGCATTTCTTTTACAATACTTCTGATCAGAGACTTGCTGTCGTCGGAGTCATAAATTGAGAAATTGGAAGGATACCCCAGTTTATCCGCTTCTACCCTTAGTATTTTGGCAAAAATAGAGTGAAAAGTTCCCATCCATGTATTACGTGCTTCCAAACCAATCAGCCTCTCAATTCGGTGCTTCATTTCTGCAGCGGCCTTATTCGTAAAGGTCAGAGAAAGAATTTGAAAAGGGTCAACACCTTTGGCGTGAATCAGGTGTGCGATTCTAAAAGTGAGGACTCGGGTTTTGCCTGAACCTGCACCTGCGATGATCATTACAGGTCCGTCCGTATGTTCTACTGCTTCTCTTTGGGGTGGGTTTAATCCTTCTAAATACTCCATGCGCTTAATTTACCAACAAAAGTCAAATTTAGGGATTTTGAGATGGATGAGAGAGTTTGGAGAAAGAAATTAATTGAGTTCTTTTCTTTTTGGAATTTTTCTTAAATGTTGCTGCAAAAAATTATACCAGTTCAAAAATTTACTTTAAACCAACATTTACCTGATTTATTTCCCTTTGACTTAAAGCCCCTAATATCCCTAAGATTAGATCATTGTCAATAGTCGCTAGCTTACTCAGTTTGATGATAGAATCTATAGTAGTCATTTTTAAGCCTTATTCCCAGCGCCTAATCACCCTTTTTCCATTTCCATCTATTATGACTCCATAGGTAAGTTTCGGGTTGTTCTCTGATATTGGCTTCCAACAAATGAATAAACCTATCCGTGATGCTATGATCTGGATTACCTTCATAGGGAGGCTGGTCCATTATTTCATAGGTAAAAACATAGTGTCCCCTTTTTGGTTTGTGGACATGGGCATAGATGACGGGGTGTTTGAACCTTTTTGCCAGTTTTTCAGCTCCTTCAAAAAATGCCGTTTCCCTGTTCATAAATTTGGTCCAATACCGAATATCACGGTTACCTGGTCTTTGATCTGCTGCTAGGACTATTAATCTTGGCAGGTTTCTCTTTTTTAGGAAATCGCGCTGAAAAGCTTCTTTTTCTACCATGTCAACCCCAAATCTGGTACGGATGGTCATCATTAGCTTCTCAAAAAAAGGGTTACTCACCTTGGCATAGACAACATCACACCTTTTTTCAATATTGGCAGTCATTTGCAATAGATGCCATTCCCAGTTGAAAAAGTGGCCTTGAAGGCCAATAATCACCTGTCCGTCTTCAATTGCCTGAGTGACCAGATGGTGATTGATGATTTTTACTCTATTGTCCAGGTCTTGGGCTGAAATACTGTAGGATTTGATGATTTCGGCAAAGGAGTCAGTCAAGTTTCTGAAAAATTTTTTGGCAATAGTCTCTACTTCCTTTTCAGATTTTTGCGGAAAGGCCTCTCTTATGTTTTTGAAGATTATTTTTTTTCTGTAACCGATTACAAAATACCCCAAAAGGTATACCATATCAGTCAATAAATACAGTGACCACAGTGGGAATAAGGATAGTATTTTGAAAATAAACATAAAGAAAGCTGGCTTTTGCCTGTAGCCTTAGGAATATAAAAGGTCAAAATAAGCCAAAAGCCTCGACTTTATTCAAAAAAATTAGTGATAAATTGACCCTTTGATTACTTTTGAAGCTTATGTCTGAAGTGCAAAGAAAAAAATATTCCGATCAGGAAAAGAACAATATATTTGATAATGAATTTATGCCGCACATAGATTCTATGTACAACTTTGGCTACAGATTAACTTTTGACGAAGATGATGCCAAGGACCTGGTACAGGACACTTACCTCAAGGCTTACCGTTTTATCAATTCCTTTGAGCAAGGAACCAATGCCAAGGCATGGCTGTTTCGAATCCTGAAAAACTCCTTCATCAACGACTACCGTAAGAAGAGCAAGCAACCTGCTAAAGTTGATTATCAGGATGTTGAAACTTATTACAACTCCGATGATGTTGATTACGGTATCACTACAGATTTGAGGGTCGATGCTGTCAAAGATATGCTGGGTGATGAGATTTCAAATGCACTCAATAGCTTGGCGGTAGATTTCCGGACAGTGATCATCCTCTGTGATTTGGAAGGATTTACATACGAAGAAATGGCTAAAATCCTTGACATACCTATCGGAACTGTAAGGTCAAGGCTCCACAGGGCAAGGAACTTATTGAAAGAAAAACTGCGTTCCTATGCACAGAACATGGGTTACAAAACAGATGAAGACGAAGATGAATAAAACTTCATTGGAATGTGATTCATCAGTAGAATCGAATATGAAGAGAAATTACAAGTGTAAATTAATCAAGTAAAATGGATAATAAGTCAGCAGCGTCCGGAGAAAGGAAATTAACGTGTCAGGATGTCAGCAAATGCTTTCAACTTTTGGAGAGTATCTTGGACGGTGAAAATCTCCCAAATTCAAAGGAGGTAATGGATGAGAAGCTTGCAAAATGTGCCCCATGTTTTGAGCATTACCACCTAGAACAGGCCATAAGGGAAGTGCTGAAAACAAAATGTACCAAGCAGAGTACGCCAGCGGAACTAATCGCCAACATAAGAGAAAAAATCCAGGAAATTAAGTAAACACATGTCCTCAGGAAAAGCAATTATTTTTTCAGCCCCATCTGGTTCGGGAAAAACTACGATCGTCAGGCACTTGATTCAAAAATTCCCCAACCTAGGGTTTTCAATCTCAGCATCTACGCGTGATAAGCGTGGCAGAACTGAAGAAAATGGAAAGGATTATTATTTTTTGACTCCAGAAGAGTTTAAGCAAAAAATTGATACAAATGCCTTCATTGAATGGGAAGAAGTCTATGAAGGTAATTTTTACGGCACCTTAAAAGAAGAAATTCAGCGACTTTGGGATGAAGGTAAGCATGTGATTTTTGATGTTGATGTCAAAGGAGGTGTAAATCTTAAAAAATATTTTGGAGACAAGGCCCTTGCGATATATGTCAAAGTGCCCTCCATGGAGGTGCTTCATGATAGGTTGAAAGATAGAGGGACAGAAACAGAGGAAAGTTTGTCCAGGAGGTTGTACAAAGCTAAGTTTGAAGCTACATTCGAAGATCAATTTGATGTCACAATTCTTAATGACAATATGCAGCATTCCTTTGAGACTGCAGAAAAATTAGTGGGTGATTTCTTATCCAAATAAAAAACAATCGCTTTGAAAATAGGTTTATTTTTTGGATCTTTTAATCCTGTTCACATAGGACATCTCGTGATAGCCAATGTGATGCAGGATCAGACAGACCTTGACGAAGTGTGGTTTGTGGTTAGTCCTCAGAACCCCTTCAAAAAGCAAAAAACCTTACTGCATGAATTTGATCGGCATAAGATGGTAGAGCTCGCCATCGCCGATCATTTTTATTTTAGGGTTACTGACGTGGAGTTCCATATGCCCAGGCCAAGTTACACAGTTGATACCCTCACCTACCTATCAGAAAAATATCCCGACCATACATTCAAGTTGATCGTAGGTGCTGACAACCTCACTCACTTCCACAAATGGAAAAATCATGAAGTGATTTTGGAAAATTACGGACTGTATGTCTATCCCCGTCCGGGCTCTTCTCCAGAATTTAACCATCCCAATGTAAGGTTTGTGGAAGCCCCGCTAATGGATATTTCAGCGACTTTTATCAGAAAAACTATCAGGAAGGGAAAATCAGTAAAATATTTAATCCCCACAGCGGTAGAGGAGTACATAAGGGATAAAAAGCTGTTTTTATAAGATTTATTTCAGAACTTAAGCACTACAGCCCTCCAAGTTTATTGTGATTGATCAGATATGTTTCTTTTTCCCCGCAGCTATTTCAGAAAGCAATTCCCGTGACCTGTGCAACTGTGCTTTGACCGTTCCAAGAGGTTTTTCAAGTTCCTGCGCAATTTCTTCATAGGACAACTCCTGGAAATAGCGCAATTCGACGAGCCTTCGATACTTGTCTGGCAATTTGTCTACAAAAATCCTCACCATTTCCTTCCGCTGGGACTTGATGAATTCATCCTGTGGATTGTTGTCATCATCCTCTACGTCGATGGTCACGGCATTACCACCATCATCACTTAGGGTGGTGTTGAGACTCATGGTTTTGAGTTTCTTTTTCCGGATAAAGTCAATGGTGTTATTGGTCGCTATCCTAAACAACCATGTACTAAAGGTATAATCTTTTTTAAAGCGATGGAGGTTTTTGAAAGCCTTTGCAAAAGCTTCCATGGTGAGGTCATCAGCATCATCGGCATCCCTGATCATTTTTAAGATCATAAAATATACGGCCTTTTTATACCGCTTCATCAAAGTGGCATAGGCTTGTTGGTCTTGATCGATGACAGCTTTGTCAATCAATTCAAAATCTTCTAATGCCTTTTTTGAAAATCCTCGTTCGTTTATTTCCATCTAACTTTCTTTGATTGGTATCCAAATGCTCCTACGATCCAAAAGTAACCGATATACATAAGGTCGAAGAAACCTGTCCAGAACATGTTTGACTTTCCCTCGAGCTTTTTTCTTGCAGAAGTAAATACCGATGTGAGCAATATAGAACGGACAATAATTATACCTAAAATTATCGCAAAATGTTCCCATTTCTGCTCTATTCCCAAAATAACCAGTAAAGAAATACCTATAGTCCAAAAAAGCAGGTGAGAAAATGAATACAGTCCAATTTTCTGTTTATCACTTGACTTGTAATATTTTCCTGCGTGAAAATGTCTCTTTTTTTGTGTGAAATATGCGCTCCAAGTAGTTTTGGGTGTACTGATGGTTATGCTTTCTGGGTCCACGACTACGGCGGTATTGTTTCCTGATGCGTATTGATTGACAAAAAGGTCATCATCCCCACACTCTATATGCCATAAGCCCTTGAATGCCTTTTTCTCCATAAAAAAACTTTTTCGGTAACTAAGGTTACGGCCAACTCCCATAAATGGGGACTTCCATAGGGCGAAGGATATGTATTGTAAGCCTGTCCAAAGGGTTTCGAATTGGATCCAGCTATTTAGAATCCCTTTACCTTGACTGTATTGGGAGAAACCCAGTGCAAATGTTTTTTTGTCTACTCTTATCGGTGCTGTCATACGACTGATCCATTTGTCTGACTGCGGAAGGCAATCAGCGTCTGTCAACAACAGGACGTCATTTTTGGCTACTTTGATACCAAGGGTAAGTGCATATTTTTTTGCAGTGACATGATCTGGGGTGTATTGGATGGTGACAGTCCTCAGCTTGGGGTACTTGGACATCATTTCCTCCAAGAGACCTTTGGTGCCATCATTGGATCTGTCGTTGATGATCATTACATCATAATTCGGGTAATTCTGTTCACAAAGTATCGGGATGAGTTTTTTTAGATTTTCTTTTTCATTATGCGCCGCTACTATGACAGTGACACCCTCTTGGTTGCTTTGACCTGAAGAAATTTTACTTCGGTAAAAAAAAGATATTCTTCCAAAAATGATTAAAATATAAAATAGTTGTACGCCCAGCGCAAGTAGAAATACAATCCACAAAATATCTAATAACATCTGAATCAGTTTAACAAACAAATATATAAGCAATTTGAGCATTCATTTAAGAATAAGCTTATATTTTTGTCCCTCAATTAAGGAAAAAATTAACAACTCTCTAATATTTATGGAGTTGTGAAGAAAACAGTTCATGAAATTCAATTTAGAAGCTACTGACCCAAAGAGTAAAGCAAGGGCAGGTGTAATCAAAACAGATCACGGGGATATCGCAACCCCTATTTTTATGCCCGTGGGTACAGCGGGTTCTGTAAAGGCCGTGCATCAAAGAGAGTTGACATATGATGTCAAAGCCCAGATTATATTAGGCAATACCTACCATTTGTACCTAAGACCAGGACTTGATATACTGGAAAGGGCAGGTGGTTTACATAAATTCAACGGTTGGTCTAAGCCAATTTTGACAGACTCTGGTGGATATCAGGTTTTTTCTTTAGCCGAAAACAGGAAGCTTACTGAGGAAGGGGCTGTTTTCAAATCGCATATAGATGGATCAAAACACCTTTTCAGTCCCGAGGGAGTGATGGACATCCAAAGGATCATTGGAGCGGATATCATCATGGCATTTGATGAGTGCCCCCCATATCCTTGTACACACGATTACGCCAGAAATTCAATGGAACTAACCCATCGTTGGCTCAAGAGGTGTATCCAAAGGTTTGATACTACTGAAGGTAAATATGGTTACAGTCAGGCCTTGTTTCCAATAGTTCAGGGAAGTGTGTTCAAAGACCTTAGAAGGCAATCTGCAGAATTCGTGGCTTCATGCGATAGGGAAGGGAATGCTATTGGTGGTCTATCTGTAGGAGAACCAGTAGAGGATATGTACGAAATGACGGATATGGTCACTGATATTCTTCCAGCGGATAAGCCACGCTATCTGATGGGGGTAGGTACTCCGGCCAATATCCTGGAAGGTATTGCTCTGGGTGTAGATATGTTTGACTGCGTAATGCCTACAAGAAATGCCAGAAATGGCATGCTTTTCACTTCTGAAGGTATTATGAACATGAGAAATGAAAAGTGGAAAGATGATTTTAGCCCAATTGACCCGCACATCAATTCTTATGTAAGCTCATTTTATTCCAAAGCATATTTAAGGCACTTGGTCATTTCTAAAGAAATATTGGCAGCACAGATTGCCAGTATACATAACCTAAGTTTTTACCTTTGGCTGGTGACGCAGGCAAGAGAACATATCATTGCAGGTGATTTTGCCGTTTGGAAGAATCAGATGGTAGAAAAAGTAAGCAGAAGACTTTAAAATGAAGATTCTCGATAAATTGATCATTAAGGATTTCCTCAAAACCTACTTTTTTGTGGTTTTGATGCTGATCCTTATTGTTTTGGTACTAGACTTTACCGAAAAGAATGACAAGTTTATCAGAAATCAGGTTCCTGCCACGGAGATCATGATCTATTTGGGGAATTATGGGCTATACCTCAATAATTTGCTCACTCCGATTACGGTCTTTATATCGGTAATTTTTATTACTTCCAAAATGGCAGGCAGGACCGAAATAGTCGCCATACTCAGCAGTGGTACAAGTTTTATGCGGATGCTGGTTCCTTTCTTTATAGGAGCTTCTTTAATAGGAGCAGCAGCTTTTTTGCTCAATGGATGGGTGCTTCCAGGTGCTACGGCAGGTGTGACCGAATTTAAATCCCGCTGGCTGGATGAAGAGAAGTTTTACACAGAAACTAATATCCATGTCAAAGTAGCTCCTGATGTCTATGCCTATATTTCGAGGTATTATACTTCTGGTAACACCGGGTATAGTTTTACATTGGAACAGATCCGTGATGGACAGTTGATTGCCAAGCTTTCCGCAGACAGAATTGTTTGGGATACGGCCATTAATTCCTGGCAATTGAGAAATTGGCGTTTGCGGGAATTGGAAGAATGGGGTGAAAAGTACTCGGTTGGGGAGACTTTGGATACCCTGCTTTCTATCACACCGGATGATTTTGACTTGCCTTCCAATCACCATGAAACCTTGAAATTACCTGACCTCAACAGGCAAATACAAATATTGGAAGAGCGAGGCGCAGACAATGTCAACTATTACAAAATAGAAAAGTACGTCCGCTACATGTCTCCATTTGCCGCTGTGCTATTGACTTTTATTGGGGTGATAGTTGCCTCTAGAAAAACCCGGGGAGGCTCAGGTTTTCAGATTGCGTTAGGGTTTTTATTGGCCTTTGTTTACATCATCATGTTCTTGCTGGCCCGGACTTTTGCAGAGGCTGGTTCGGCATATCCCATACTTTCACTCTGGATTCCCAATATCGTTTTTGCGATTACGGGTCTAGTCTTATACAAAACAGTCCCACGTTAATGTCTACTGAAGCCTCTGTCAAGGATTATTTATTGCTGCATTTCATTGTGCTGATCTGGGGTTTTACAGCTATTTTGGGCCTTTTGATCAGTATTCCCTCACTAGAGGTAGTGTTTTATAGAACCCTTATTGCATCATTATTACTGGGTTTTTTATTTTTAGTAAAGAAAAAATCAATCAGAGTTTCTCGTTCAGAGTTGATCAAAATAATCGGTACAGGTTTTATCATTTCCCTACACTGGATTTTGTTTTTTTGGGCAGCTAGGGTATCTACCGCATCAGTATGCCTTGCGGGTATGGCTACTACCTCCTTATGGACAGCATTTGTAGAGCCCCTGGCCAATCGCAGTAAAGTAAAGCCTTTCGAAATATTTTTGGGTCTGATGGTGATATCTGGCCTATACGTGATTTTCAGATTTGAATTGAATTATTGGTTGGGCTTACTCATGGCAGTAGGTTCAGCTTTTTTGAGTGCTGTATTTACTGTCATCAATGGCAGGCTGACCAAGCGGCATAGTCCATATATCCTCACCTTGTATGAGATGATGGGGGCCTGCCTATTTGCAGTTATCCTGATGCCGATTTACGCCATTTTCTTTGCGGAGAATGGTTTGAATTTGATGCCGGTAGGTTTGGATTGGCTTTGGTTGTTTTTGCTGGGGGGTGTATGTACTGTGTATGCTTTTTCGGTCTCTGTGGAATTGATGCGGAGGATTACGGCCTTTGCGGTCAACCTTACGATCAATTTGGAACCTGTGTACGGGATTGTGTTAGCGGTATTGATTTTTGGGGATAAGGAGCAAATGTCAGGAGGTTTTTACATCGGGACTTTGATCATCCTGATTTCTGTGCTGATTTATCCGGTTTATAATTATTATCAAAGGAGAAAAGCCAAGGGGAATAATCTTCTGAGGGCTTGAGGATGGTTTTAGATTCAAATTTTGGAGCGGTGTAAGGTCTTGTATTCTGCAATAGTTGCCTCAAAAGGGAAGACGGTGTACTTCATTCAATAATAACAACTTAGATGAGTAATTATGTATATCCGCTTTCATACCAGTAAAATCTAAATAATAGAATTAACCTGTGATTTCGAACCAATATCTATAAATATCCAATTTCTATTAGTATCCGTTTGCCAATAAATCCTCGTTTAATTGATTAGTGGCATGATTGCGGATAAGCATATTAGTAATTTTTCAAAGCACCCCTTCAAAGACAAAATATTCTTTTCCCCAATCCTGTTTTACAGGTTTTTTATCAAATAACCCAAAAACAGTAGACCCTGACCCTGACATGGCAGCATAAAAAGCGCCCATATCATAAAGTTGGTTTTTGATATCACCGATCTCAGGATATTTGGGGAAAATGCTTGCTTCAAAATCATTGACTAATTCATTCTTCCATCGTTGTCTATCAGCTAGGACTTCTCTAAGATCAATCGGAGCTGCCTTAGGTGTCACGCCAGCATAGGCTTCTTTTGTGCCAATATGGATATTTGGGTTGATGATCAAAACGTGTTTGCCATTCAGAGCCAAATCAATAGGTTCCAGTATTTCGCCCCTTCCTGTAGCTATTTTGGCCCTGTTTTGAATGAAAAAAGCGCAGTCACTGCCAAGTTTGGCGGCATATTCCTCCAAGAACCAATCCTCTAGGTACAAGTCAAACAATTGATTCATCAGGTTGAGGGCAAAAGCTGCATCAGCAGAACCCCCACCAAGTCCAGCTCCCATTGGTATATTTTTATGCAGGTGTATATGTACAGGAGGGAGGTCATTGAAATCCTTTTTCAGCAGTTGATATGCCTTAAGGATCAGGTTACCCTTACTATTTCCGGGAATAGGTAATCCCGTACATTCAAATATCATCTTTTTTGCAGGGATCATTTCCAAAGCATCATACAATGGCACTGACACCATACAAGTTTCCAGATTATGGTACCCATCCTTTCTTTTACTTGTTATGTAAAGTCCTAGATTGATTTTAGCATTTGGGAAATTAATCATGTGTAAAAGCCAATTTTTTTGAAAGGTGTAAATATGTGAAATATTTGCTAAAATATGGATTGTGGTTTATTCATATAAATCAGGTATTGATTGTGAATTCATTGTATAATAAATTTCTGTCTTGAAAAAAAATCAAAGAATTATCAGTTTTTTTAAAGAAACAAGAATTCAATACAAAATTCTGAAATCCCATATAAATCGAGACCTTATTTCTGTTTAGTTCTTGTAATTCAATTTTTATGAAATAAAATTTTAATAAAAAATAGTTTGAGCTTTATTTTACGCCTTTCTGGAGTTAAAAAAAGAAATTAAATATTGTTTAAGAAAAAACTGGGGTTTAATATTGTGGAATCAAAAATCAAAAAAGAACAACAACCACATGTTAGAACTAGTCAATCCACTCAGCTTTATTATTCTCATTTATAATAAATGACGGGGCGCTAGACTGTTATAACGAACAACCATACAATCTAAAGTGCCTCAAGGAGTTGAGGCATTTTTTTTTTAACGCTCAAACCGACCTAAAGTAACTATGAATTTGAAAAAGTACAGCTGGGAAATCAGTCAAAATGAAGAACACCCTGCAGGCAAAGCCATGTTGTATGCTACAGGGATGTCTGATAAACAAATGAATCAGCCCTTCGTGGGTGTAGCAAGTTGCGGGTACGAAAGTAATCCCTGCAATATGCATCTGAATGACTTCGCCGGTCTGATCAAGGAAGCCACCAAAGCTCATGATCTGACCGGTTTAGTTTTTAATACCATCGGGATATCTGACGGGATTTCAATGGGAACCCTTGGCATGCGCTATTCTTTGGTTTCCCGGGAAATCATTGCTGATTCAATAGAGTCGTTTATACTCGGCCATTCTTTTGATGCCTGTATTGCTGTAGCGGGCTGTGACAAAAACATGCCTGGAGCGGTGATGGGTATGCTTCGTATCAATAGACCTTCTATTATGGTATATGGGGGAACTATTCGTTCGGGTAATTATAAAGGAGAAAAGCTTAACATCGTATCTGCTTTTGAGGCTTATGGCAAGAGGGTCAAAGGGGAGATGAATGATGTGGACTATCAGGGTGTAATTGAAAATGCTTGCCCTGGAGCGGGTGCATGTGGAGGGATGTATACAGCAAATACCATGTCTTCTGCGATAGAAGCTCTCGGTATGTCACTTCCTTATAGTTCTTCTACTCCAGCTACGGCTGATGAAAAATTACAAGAATGCAAGGAAGTATCTGCCTATATCAAGATTCTCCTTGAAAAAGATATCAAGCCCAAAGATATAGTCACTAAGAAAAGTCTGGAAAATGCAGTACGCGTTGCTGTTGCTTTAGGCGGCAGTACAAATGCTGTTCTGCATTTATTGGCTATAGCCAAAACTGCTGGAGTAGATTTTACTTTAGAAGATTTTAAGCGCGTCAATCATGAAACGCCACTTTTGGGAGATTTCAAGCCATCAGGTAAGTTCTTAATGGAAGACTTGTTTGAGCAAGGAGGACTTCCTGCTTTTATGAAATATCTGCTTAACAATGGCATGCTCCATGGGGATTGCATGACAGTAACAGGGAAAACTGTGGCGGAAAATCTAGCGAACATTGACCCTGTGATTCCATCAATGGTCAATGTAATCCATCCTATTGAAAGTCCATTAAAAGAAACAGGTCACTTGTGTGTCCTTAAGGGGAATTTGGCTCCAGAGGGTTCTGTGGCAAAAATCTCAGGTAAGGAAGGCAAATCTTTTACAGGTCCTGCGAGGGTTTTTGATTCGGAGTTGGAAGCCAATGAAGCTATAAAAAATAAGCTGGTTCAAAAAGGAGAAGTGATTGTCATCAGGTTTATCGGGCCTAAAGGAGGTCCAGGAATGCCTGAAATGCTCAAACCCACTTCTATGATCATAGGGGCGGGCTTAGGTTCTGATGTCGCTTTGATCACAGACGGAAGATTTTCCGGTGGTACGCATGGATTTGTGGTTGGACATGTCACCCCCGAAGCATTCAACGGAGGTCCTATTGGCTTGTTGAAAGATGGTGATATGATAACCATTGATGCTGATGCTCTTGAGCTGAGCTGTGAGGTGTCTGAGGCAGAAATGGAAGAACGTAGAAAATCTTGGAGAAATAAGGATGTCAGTGACCTTCAAGGCACACTTAAAAAGTACAATAAATTGGTTTCTTCAGCTTCAGAAGGCTGCGTAACCGACAACTAATAAAATTAATACTATGGTGAGAGGAGCAGATATCGTAGTCAAATCCCTGATTGCCGAAAATTCGGAATATATATTCGGGTATCCTGGAGGAGCCATCATGCCTGTTTATGATGCACTTTACGATTACAGTGACAAAATCAAGCATGTTCTGACCAGGCATGAACAAGGAGCGATTCACGCTGCACAAGGTTATGCCAGAGTTTCTGGGAAGGTCGGAGTGGTACTGGCTACCTCTGGGCCAGGCGCCACGAATTTGATTACAGGGTTGGCAGATGCTCAGATAGACAGTACGCCATTGGTGTGTATCACAGGGCAAGTGGCAGCTCATCTATTAGGTTCTGATGCTTTTCAGGAAACTGATGTAGTAGGTCTTTCTATGCCTGGTACCAAGTGGAATATCCAGGTAAGGAGGGTAGAGGATATTGCGCCTGCCATTGCCAAAGCTTTTCATATTGCAAAAACCGGAAGACCGGGTCCGGTATTGGTGGACATAACCAAAAATGCACAGATAGAATTTGGAGAGTTCAATTACGTGCCCTGTCTGAATGTCCGTTCTTATAGACCTTATCAGCCGATCAATCAAGATGCAGTTACTGCAGCAGCGGCATTGATAGATACAGCTGAGCGCCCTTATGTGCTTTATGGGCAAGGAGTTGTTTTGGCTCATGCAGAAAATGAATTGAAGGCGTTTTTGGATAAAACGGGAATACCTGCTGCCTGTACTTTGCTGGGTTCAGGAGCATTGCCGGAATCCCACCCCAATTATGTTGGTAAGCTTGGCATGCATGGCAATTACGCACCCAATCTTCTTACAAATAAATGTGATGTGCTGATTGCAGTCGGGATGAGATTTGACGATAGGGTTACCGGTGATTTGCAGCGATATGCCAAACAGGCCAAAGTCATCCATCTGGAATTAGATCCATCAGAAATTGATAAAAATGTAAAGTGCACAGTACCAATTCTTGGTGATTGCAAAAAAAGTTTAAGTCTATTGACTGAAGCGGTTTCTCAAAAATCACATGAGACTTGGTTGGAAAGGTTTAGAGAATTAGAGGGGCAGGAAAAGGAAGCTGTAGTGTCCAATGACTTGCATGGGACCCATGGTGGGCTTCACATGGGAGAGGTGATTCATTTAGTCAATAAGTTCAAAGAAGAAGATGCCATACTTGTGACGGATGTAGGCCAACATCAGATGATAGCATGGAGATACTTTGACTTCAAGACTACAAGGACGCAAGTGACTTCAGGAGGTTTGGGGACTATGGGCTTTGCCCTTCCGGCGGCATTAGGCGCGCAACTTAATGATTATAAAAAACAGGTAATCTGTGTCGTAGGTGATGGTGGGATTCAGATGACGATTCAGGAATTGGGTACCATCATGCAGACGAAGGCCCCTGTAAAAGTAGTCTTGCTGAACAACAACTACCTCGGTATGGTGCGCCAATGGCAGCAGCTTTTCTTTGACAAAAGGTATTCATTTACAGAGTTGGACAACCCTGATTTCATCAAAATAGCAGAGGCTTATAGTTTTAAAGCAAGGAAGGTGACTGAAAGGGAAGACTTGGAAGCCGCAGTGGCTGAAATGTTGGTGCAGGAGGGACCTTACTTTTTGGAGGTAGTAGTGGAAAAAGAAGATAATGTATTCCCAATGATTGCCACGGGATGTTCCGTGGAGGAAGTAAGGTTAAGCTAAGTCAGGATATTTATATGAACAGATACACCATATTAGTTTATACAGAAAATTTTATCGGTATCCTGAATAGGATCACCATTATATTCACCAGAAGGGGGATCAATATCAACGCCCTGACAGCCTCGGAAAGCAGATTAGATGGTATTCATAAAATCACCATTGAAGTCACTGTTACGCCAGAGCAGATTGAGCATTTGGTCAAACAAATAGAGAAAGTGGTGGATGTCATCAAAGCTTACTATTTCATGGACGATGAAGTAGTTTATCAGGAGATCGCGCTTTACAAAATCCCTATAGCAAGCCTTGACCCAAGTCTCGAAAAAGTCATCAGGCAGTTTAATGCGCATATTATAGCAGCTGAAAAAGAATTTGTGGTCCTTGAATTTACGGGGCACAAAGAAGATACGCAGGCATTATTGGAAATATTGAAGCCTTTTGACCTCTTGGAGTTTTCAAGGTCAGGAAGGGTTGCTATTGCAAAACCAAGATTTTCGGTACAAGAGTTTTTAAATAATCAAACCTAATTATAATACACTATGAAACTGAAATTCGGATCAGTAGAAGAAAATGTTGTGACCAGGGAAGAGTTTCCTTTGGAAAAAGCAAGAGAAGTATTGAAGGATGAAACCATTGCCGTGTTGGGTTATGGTGTACAGGGACCTGGACAGGCCCTCAACCTCAAAGACAATGGCTTTAATGTAATAGTTGGCCAAAGGAAGAATTCTAAGACCTGGGATAAAGCTGTTCAGGATGGCTGGGTACCTGGTGAAACATTATTTGAATTGGAAGAAGCCTGTGAAAAAGGTACAATTCTCCAGTTTCTACTTTCAGATGCAGGGCAGATTTCATTATGGCCTACTGTAAAAAAACACCTGACTCCAGGGAAAGCCTTGTATTTTTCTCATGGTTTTGGAGTCACTTATAAAGAAAAAACAGGTATCATACCGCCAGCTGATGTAGATGTAATCTTGGTGGCACCTAAAGGGTCAGGCACTTCATTGAGGAGAATGTTTGTCGAAGGAAGAGGGTTGAACTCTTCTTACGCCATTTTCCAGGATGGTACTGGTAGGGCCAAAGAAAGGGTAGTCGCTTTGGGTATCGGTGTAGGTTCTGGATATCTATTCGAAACTGATTTTTACAGAGAAGTGACGTCAGATTTGACCGGTGAAAGGGGCACCTTGATGGGAGCCATTCAAGGGATTTTTGCTGCTCAGTATGAGGTGTTGAGAGCCAATGGGCATTCACCTTCTGAAGCATTCAATGAAACAGTGGAAGAGTTGACACAGAGCTTGATGCCTTTGGTGGCAGAGAATGGGATGGATTGGATGTATGCCAATTGCTCCACTACTGCACAGAGGGGTGCTTTGGACTGGTGGAAGCCTTTCAGAGATGCGACCAAACCAGTTTTTGAAGAACTTTATGATTCTGTGAAAACCGGAAAAGAAGCTCAAAAATCCATTGATTCAAATAGCAAGGCTGATTACAGGGAAAAACTGGAAGTTGAGTTGAAGGAATTGAGAGATTCAGAAATGTGGCAAGCAGGTGCTACAGTAAGAAAATTAAGACCAGAAAATAACTGATAAAACTATGAGTGAAAAGCTATGGATATTCGATACCACGCTCCGTGACGGAGAGCAGGTACCGGGGTGTCAATTGAACACCAAGGAAAAGATAGTGGTGGCTAAGGCTTTGGAAGAGTTGGGAGTTGATATCATTGAGGCAGGGTTTCCGATATCCAGCCCAGGAGATTTCAATTCTGTACTGGAGATTTCGAAAGCAGTTTCTAATCCTATCATCTGCGCACTCTCTAGAGCTGTGGAAAAGGATATAGAAGTAGCTGCAGATTCATTGAAATATGCCAAAAAGGGGAGGATTCACACCGGAATAGGTGTGTCTCCTTACCATATTCAATACAAACTTAGGTCTAATCCGGATGACATTGTAGAAAGAGCTGTTAAGGCGGTCAAGTTTGCCAAGCGTTTTGTGGAAGATGTAGAGTTTTATGCGGAGGATGCAGGTAGAGCTGAACTGGATTTTCTAGCAAGGATCATTGAAGCTGCAATCAAGGCGGGCGCTACTGTGGTCAATATCCCTGATACGACAGGTTATTGTCTTCCTGAACAATACGGAGCGATTATTAGACACCTGAAAGAAAATGTCAGCAACATTGATAAAGCAATTATTTCCACACATTGCCACAATGACCTTGGTATGGCAACAGCCAATACCCTCGCAGGTGTGCAGCATGGTGCTAGACAAGCTGAGCTGACCATCAATGGTATAGGGGAAAGGGCCGGCAATACTTCCATGGAGGAAGTCGTCATGGCAATCAAGTGTCACAAAGACTTTGAGGTGCATACCAATATCCAATCTCAGAAGATCTACGGAACAAGCAGATTGATTTCCAAGCTCATGAATATGCCAGTACAGCCAAACAAGGCCATTGTAGGTAGAAATGCCTTTGCGCATTCATCTGGGATACATCAGGATGGGGTATTGAAGCATAGAGAAAATTATGAAATCATTGATCCAAAAGAGGTTGGAGTTCATGAATCATCCATTGTCCTGACAGCACGTAGCGGTAGGGCAGCCTTGAAATTTCACCTAGATTCCTTAGGCGTAGAGTTAGAAGGAGAAGCATTGAAAGAAGTCTATGAAGACTTTTTAATCCTTGCTGATTCTAAGAGGGACATTGGACCAAAGGATTTACTTTCTCTGGTAGGTAAATATATGGAAGAGTCCAATTTTATAGAATTGGAAAAAGTAAAATATGAGTCTAATGGGCGTATCCATGCTGAGGTTAATCTCAAAGTAGGTGATTTGTCATTGCAAGCACAGTCTGATGGAAATGGACCTGTAGACGCAGTATTGAAAGCGATTGGTAAAATAGTAAAGCCAGATGTTGTGCTTGAAGAATTTCTGATCCAGGCGATTACTGATGGTAGTGATGATGTGGCCAAAGTGCACATGAGGTTGATCAAAGGTGATAAGCCTTACTATGGATTTTCGTCCAATTCCGACATAGTGTTGGCTTCTGCCCAGGCGTATGTAGACGCACTCAATAAAATTCCAGTGAAAGACAAAGTGATAGTAGCGTAAAGATGGAAAAGAAAACATTATTCGATAAAATATGGGATGCCCATGTGGTACGCTCAGTGCCGCACGGTCCAGATGTGTTCTTTATAGATAAGCATTTTATCCATGAAGTAACGAGCCCAGTGGCTTTCCTCAACCTCGAAAAAAGAGGAGTAGGTGTCCTATATCCAGAAAGGACAGTAGCCACACCTGATCACAATGTACCTACAATAGACCAAGATAAAACCATCAAGGACAAGTTGTCAAGAATGCAGGTGGAGCGCTTGAGGGAGAATTGTGAAAGGCATAATATTGAACTGCATGATCTCGGTTCTGCGCATCACGGCATTGTACATGTGATAGGACCTGAGTTAGGTATTACCCAGCCTGGAATGACTATTGTCTGTGGTGACAGTCATACTTCTACCCATGGAGCATTTGGAGCAATTGCTTTTGGAATAGGGACTTCTGAGGTTGAAATGGTATTTGCCACACAATGTATCATGCAGGTGAAAGCAAAGAAGATGAGGATCACCGTGGATGGAGAATTGGGTAAAGGAGTAAGCTCAAAAGACATCATCTTGTATATCATTGCCAAGATTTCGGCTGCGGGAGCGACTGGATATTTTGTAGAATATGCAGGATCCGCCATCAGGGCATTGAGTATGGAAGCAAGGATGACCATCTGCAATATGAGCATAGAAATGGGAGCCCGTGGAGGTCTGATTGCTCCTGATGAGACTACTTTCAATTATCTGAAAGGTAAAAGATACTCGCCAAAAGGCGAAGAGTGGGAAAAGGCTGTTGCAGAATGGAGAAACCTTCAGACAGACGAAGGAGCTGTTTTTGACAAAGAGTACCAATTTGATGCAGCTGATATAGAGCCGATGATTACCTATGGAACCAATCCTGGTATGGGTATCAAGGTCAAAGAAAATATCCCTTCCACAGATGGAATGGAAGGCAGTAATAAAAAGTCCTATTTGAAATCTTTGGATTATATGGGGTTTGCTCCTGGTGAACCTATCAAGGGTAAAAAGGTGGATTATGTCTTCGTTGGCAGTTGTACCAATGGCAGGATTGAAGATATCAGAGAGGTAGCCAATTTTGTCAAAGGCAAGAAAAAAGCTGACAACATCACTGCTTGGATAGTGCCAGGTTCGAGAGAGGTAGAAAAACTAGCCCATGAAGAAGGACTGGTTCAGATTCTCGAAGAGGCAGGTTTCAAATTAAGACAACCGGGGTGTTCTGCATGCTTGGCCATGAATGATGACAAAATACCTTCTGGAATGTATGCAGTCTCTACGTCTAACAGAAATTTTGAAGGTAGACAAGGGCCTGGTGCCAGGACGCTTTTGGCAAGCCCATTGACGGTGGCAGCTGTAGCAGTGACTGGTGAAATCTCTGATCCAAGGGAAGTATTTTAATTCAAAATAGAAGACAATGGCTTACGATAAATTTAATATACTTAAAAGTACAGTAGTTCCTTTGCCTACAGAAAATGTAGATACTGATCAAATCATCCCTGCGAGGTTTTTGAAAGCTACAGAAAGAGAAGGCTTCGGAGATAATCTCTTCAGAGACTGGAGGTATGACGTAGAAGGAAATCCGAAAAAAGATTTTGTGCTCAATGATCCCACTTTTAGTGGTAAGATCCTTTTGGCTGGGAAAAATTTCGGTTCAGGGTCAAGTAGAGAACATGCCGTATGGGCGCTATATGATTATGGTTTTCGCTGTGTGGTATCGTCCTTTTTTGCAGATATTTTCAAAAATAACTGCCTCAACATCGGGGTGCTACCGGTGACAGTAAGTGCTGAATTTGCAGATGTATTGTTTGAAGCTGTAGAAAACGATCCAAGTACAGAAGTAGAAGTCGATATCGAAAAGCAAACGATCACGCTTGTTTCTACAGGGGCATCAGAGTCTTTTGATATCAATGTGTACAAAAAGGAAAACATGAAAAATGGCTTTGATGATATTGATTATCTACTCAATATCAAAGATGAAATCACTGAATTTGCGGTGAATCGATAACCAAGATTCAGGCGTCTTAAATCGTAACTCGTAGTTCAAAAATGGGGCATTATAGAAAAATAGAAATCATGGATACCACACTGAGGGATGGAGAACAGACCTCAGGGGTTTCTTTTTTGCCCTCAGAAAAACTTCAGATAGCAAAGCTTTTGTTGGAGGAATTGAGGGTGGATAGGATAGAAGTGGCATCTGCAAGGGTGTCGGATGGAGAATTGGAAGGAGTACAGAAAATCACCCAATGGGCTGACGAAAAAGGTTGCTTGGACAAGGTAGAAGTGCTCGGATTTGTAGATGCTCCAGCTTCTGTGGATTGGATAGTGGCTGCCGGTGGGAAAGTGATGAACCTGCTGACCAAAGGTTCGCTCAATCACCTCACCCATCAGCTTAGGAAGACCCAAGGCCAGCATTTTGAAGATATCCGAAAGAATATTACTTATGCTAGAAGTAAAGGTGTAGCTGTCAACGTTTACTTGGAAGATTGGTCCAATGGCATGCGAAATTCCATGGACTACACCTTAGAATTGATAGGGTTTTTGAGTCAAATCAACGTCCAAAGGATCATGCTTCCAGATACTCTGGGACTGCTCAATCCACGAGAAGTTTCTCATTTTATCAAGTTGATAACCAGCGAATTTCCAGATACGCATTTTGATTTTCATGCACACAATGATTACGACCTTTCGGTTGCCAATGTGCTGGAGTCAATTTATAACGGCGTCAGTGGTATTCACACCACTGTCAATGGATTGGGAGAACGAGCGGGAAATGCACCTTTGGAATCAGTGATTGCTGTATTAAAGGATTTTACCGACTTCAAAATCAATATCAAAGAGAATAAAATCCATCGGGTAAGTAAGTTGGTAGAGCAGTTTTCAGGACAACACATTCCTGCCAATAAGCCCGTAGTGGGAGAGAATGTGTTTACCCAAACGGCAGGTATTCATGCTGATGGCGACAATAAAAAAAATCTTTATTTCAACGATTTGCTTCCGGAGCGATTTGGGAGGCAGAGGAAATATGCTTTAGGCAAAACCTCCGGTAAGGCCAATATTGTAAAAAACCTGCAGGAGTTAGGGATATCCCTAGAACCGGATGAGTTGACCAAAGTTACCCAAAGAATCATTGAATTGGGTGATAAAAAAGAAAGGGTAACGACTGAAGATCTACCATATATCATTTCTGATGTCCTGCAAAACAACTCTATTTCTCATGATATATTCATAGAAGGTTACAACCTCAGCCATTCGAAAGGCCTCAAACCTACCGTACAGCTAAAAATGAATATTTATGGTGAAAGCTATGAGGAAGGAGCCTCTGGTGATGGACAGTATGATGCATTTATGAAGGCTTTGAAAAAAATATATAAGCTCATCAATGTTCCTTTGCCCAAGTTGATTAATTACCATGTAACCATTCCTCCAGGAGGCAAAACGGATGCCTTTGTGGAAACTGTCATCACCTGGGACAGTGGAAGGATTTTCAAAACCAAAGGTCTGGATAGTGATCAGACAGTCGCAGCTTTGAAAGCGACGGAGAAAATGCTCAATATCATAGATAAAATGGGTAAAGCTAATGAAGTGGATCCCAAAAAAAGGAATAAAAAAAATAACCCAGAACAAGATAAAACCAATTTTTATGGAAATGAATATCGCGCTATTGCCGGGTGATGGAATAGGACCTGAAGTAATAGCCCAAGCAGTAAAAGTAGTCAAAGCTGTTGGAAAGAAGTTTGGCCACAAGATCAGTTTTGAGGAGGCTCCTGTAGGTGCTGCCGCTATTGATTTGACTGGAGATCCATATCCTGACAACACACATGAAGTATGCCTGAGAGCAGACGCAGTGCTCTTTGGCGCCATTGGTGATCCGAAGTACGATAATGACCCCAAAGCCAAGGTAAGACCAGAACAAGGTCTTTTGCGTATGAGGCAAAAACTTGGGCTATTTGCAAATGTGAGACCGACATTTACCTTCCCTTCCCTGGTACATAAATCACCATTGAAGTTGGAAAGGGTAGATGGCGTTGACTTCGTTTTTTTCAGAGAGCTTACAGGTGGTGTGTATTTTGGAGAGCCAAGAGGTCGGAATGAGCAAGGCACAAAGGCATTTGATACCAATGTATATTCGAAGGAAGAAATCATCAGGTTGGCCAGGATGGGTTTTGAAGCCGCTCAAAAGAGAAGAAAATTGCTGACCTGTGTGGATAAAGCGAATGTGATGGCAACTTCAAGATTGTGGAGGGAAACTGTTCAGGAGTTAGCTTCAGAATACCCTGATGTCAAAGTAGAATATGAATTTGTGGATGCCGTAGCCATGCGCTTGATTCAATGGCCAAAGGCATATGATGTCTTGATCACTGAAAATCTATTTGGAGATATATTAACAGATGAAGCTTCCGTGATTTCAGGTTCTATGGGTTTGATGCCTTCTGCTTCTCTGGGAACAGAAAACAAATTGTTTGAGCCTATTCATGGCTCCTATCCTCAGGCAGCTGGGAAAGATATAGCCAATCCATTGGCCACAGTCCTTTCGGCAGCAATGATGTTTGAGTATGCTTTTGATTTAAAAGAAGAAGCACAAGCCATTTCGGATGTGGTCAACAAGTCATTGGCAGAAGGAGTGGTTACGGAAGATATTTCTGAGGGCAGCAAGTCCTACAAAACCTCTGAAGTTGGCGACTGGCTAGCAGCAAATATTTAATATAATATTTGATTTAGTGAACAATTAATCCCGTCCGGCATTGCTGGATGGGATTTTTTACGTTTGGGTATTTTCTTACTTTTGAAAAAGCAATAAACAAACTTCCTTGCTTTAAGACATGCAAAACAAGCCATTTACCTTTCTTTTTTATATTCAATACTTAGGCCTCAGGTACGCAGGATGGCAAAAGCAAAAAGGAGTCAAGACCATACAGGGAACTTTGGAGCGGGCATTCCGATATGTGCTGGGCCATGAAGATTTCACCATTTTGGGAGCTAGCCGCACGGATGCCGGTGTCAGTTGTGAAAATGGTGCTTTTGAGCTTTTTCTAAGAGCTGATTTGGTACAGGAAGACATAGTTAGCCAAGTGAACCTCAACCTTCCCTCAGATATTCGTTTGTTGGATTTTAAGCGGGTGTCACTTGACTTTAATGTCATTCAGGATGTTGCTTGGAAGTCCTATGCCTACAATTTTATTTTCGGGGAGAAGCCAAACCCACTCCTAAATCCTACATCTGCATTTTTTGCAGGAATTCCTGATGTTGAATTGATGCAGGAGGCTGTGACCTTATTTGAAGGTAAAAAAGATTTCAAAAGGTTTTGTGCTATCGATAAGGTGACAGATAATTATGTACGGGAAGTGTTGGAAACCAAGATTTCTCTCGTGTCAAGTGGGGGATTGGAGCTTCAGAATCAGGTTAAGATAGTATTTGAAGTCAAAGGTGCTGGTTTTTTGAGGTATCAGGTTCGTATTATGGCCGGGGCATTGGCTGATTTGGGTTTGGGAAGACTTAGTTTTTCAGCATTCAAAGAAGCATTGGATTTGCCTGAAGGCAAACCGATAGCCATTGCAGCGCCAGCCTGTGGATTGGTTTTGGCCAAAATTCAGTTCTCTTCAAAGTGATTTTGGCGGCAGCTGGTTTGTCAATTTTCAATGATTTAAGGCTGGCTTGGATGTAAATCTGGATCGAATTTATTAAAAAATACAGCTATGTTTTAGCTACCTCGATTTTCCAAGAGATACGCATTTATACGCATAATTACGCAAATACTAATAAGAGATATAGCATGTGTACTCGATAAAAAATACGGTATTTATTTAGCTTATAGATGTATAATTTCCTAAATGAGTGATAGTGAACCGTTGCTCAAAATATAATTTTGAGCAACGGGTGTTTTTTGTGTTTGATTCTATTTTTTTTCCGTAAACTCAATATATAGGAGGTATTTGTTTATGATATTTTAGGTTTTATCATTGCTATATAATATTTGATTTAATGAACACCAAATCCCATTCGGCATTGCTGGATGGGATTTTTTACGTATAGATAACATCACACTGAGTAATGTGGGTTAATTTTAAGGCAAAGTTTATTTTAATAATCATAACAGTAAGTACAATGATTTTGTCAATGGGGATGTTTCATTCTGAGTATGGTAAAATCACAAATATGCGGGTAATCTTCCTCTTGATATTTTCTCATCTTGTCAACAAAAAAATAATTCGTTTTAAAAATTAAAGAAATCTGATAAAAATGATTCTAAAGAAAACCCATACTCAAAATTCCAGTCAGCATCAATATTTTTGATAGGACGCTCAGCTGCGTAAAATGTACCTTTCGGTCGGCTACATATATTTTGTACATAAAGTAAAAAAAGAGAAGACTTAAAATCCCGAAATAGTAAAAAAGTTGGGGATTGTTGATCTTGAAGGTGACGATCAAAATCGCACATACAAAAGCTATAGCGATTACAAATATCACCCGTTTTGTATTCCTGAATCCTATGACTATTGGCAATGTCTTACACCCATGCTTTCTGTCTCCTTGTCGGTCTTCGATATCTTTGATGATTTCCCGGATCAGGTTAAGGAAGAATGCAAATATGGCATAAGTCAATACAAGAAGCTCTGATTGTTGATAATAGTACCCCACTATCCAAATAGAAGAACCTGTGAGTAAAGCGACAGTGAAGTTGCCTACAAAAGGCCTTCTTTTTAATTGATTGCTATACAGCCACAATAAGAAGGCTGAAATAAAACAAATCACAGCAACCCTAGGACTTACAATCAGCCCAATTCCGATTCCTATAAAATTGAGTAGGGTATGGAAAAAAATTGCAACCCTCCGTTTCATCCCTCTACCAATTATTACCTCCTCCGGTTTATTGACATAATCAATTTTGACATCGTAATAGTCATTTATCATATAGCCGGCAGCCGCTATGATAACCGTGGAAAGTATAATCAAATAAAGGTTGATATCCTGAAGTATTGGTAGGCCCATGCGGGTTGTTTCGACCAAAAATCGCGCAGTCATCAATTGGGCAAATGCCAAAATCACCAGATTTAAAGGCCTACTGATTTTAAGTAGACTCCAGATAGAAAAGGGTGTCGCAGTAGTTGTGGCATTCATCATTCAAAATTAGCATAAAAAGGTCAGGCTTTATTGGAGATTCATCAAATACTCAGTAAACTTTTTATGTCATTGATCAAACGGACTTATTCAGGACGGGTTTTATAGACTCGAATATAATCTACTTCCATTTGTTGGGGCCATATGTCTGTATCTACCCCTTTTGATCCTCCCCAGTCACCACCTACGGCTATATTGAGAATCAGGTGAAACTCATGATCAAAAGGCCATTCTTCCCAGCCACCTTTGGTGTTTTCGAAAGTATGGTACTTTTCTCCATCCAGGTAAAAATCAATTTTGTCTTCCTGCCAATCTATGGCATAGACATGAAACGCCTCAGAACAATCAGGGACTTGGATCTGTTTGCCTACCTGAGTATTCTTTCGGTGGTTAAAAGCTTCCGTGTGCACTGTCCCATGAACAACCCCTTGGTCATAGCCCACGTGTTCCATGATGTCAATTTCACCGCTTTTTGGCCAACCGCCATAGTTATTCTCTTCAGGCAACATCCAAATGGCAGGCCAGGTACCTACACCTTTTGGGAGCTTTGCACTGATTTCAATATACCCGTATTTCCAAGCATGTTTGCCTCTGGTAAGGAGCCTTGCTGAGCTGTAACCCTTTTCATAAGCACTGTCTTGATGGGCTTGAATAATAAGCTTCCCATTTTCCACTCGGGCATTTTCAGGTTTATTTTCGGTGTAGTACTGTAACTCGTTATTACCCCAACCATGGTCGCCCACATCATATGTCCAGTTTTCGAGGTCGGGAAGGCCTTCATAATCGAATTCCTCCGCCCAAATGAGGTTGTCATCTACTGTTAAAGATTGGCATCCGATGAGAAAAAACAGTGCAATAGGAATGATAAGGTTTTTCATGTGTTTAAAATTGTTTTTGTGCAGTCACCTCGATTAGTCGGGGCATGCTATGAAATTTCGCAGTATAGATAAACATCCCAGTGTGTGACGTTTTCCTCATGCCTGAAACAGACAGTCTCGATTTCATGATTATAGGTAGAGATCACTTACTTTTAAGGATTAGGCTTTCATTAAATATATTTTTGAAATTAATACTTATTCGAAGGCTAAAAAAGCAAAAATCTGATAATTGTATTTGTTTTTGGTTTGGGCAAAGGAGGGTATTTTCATCAATGAAAATGATCATCTAAAGAAAAATGTATTTGTTCTTGCCTTGATCTAAATACCTGACTAAACAAAAAGGGCGTTATTTTTTTATTATTTTTGATATATATAATATAAACCCAAATAAATTTTCACATGGCATATTATCATAGACTAGGAAATATTCCCCCAAAGAGACATACTCAATTTAGACAACCTGATGGAAGTTTGTATAAAGAAGAGTTAGTGAGTTCCAAAGGTTTTTCAGGTATCTACTCCAATCTATACCATATACATAATCCCAACAATGTGCTCTCAATAGGCGAGCCCACTCCGTATAATTGGGAGCCGGCCAAAGAATATGGCTTGAAGCAGACTCATTTGAAGACTGCAGGAGTGCAAACAACAGGCAAAGATTATCTCAGTGCTAGGAAAATACTGATGATGAATAGCGACTGCATGATGGGAATCTGTGCTCCTGAGGAAAGAAAAATGGATCATTTTTTTAAAAATGCAGATGGGGATGAGTTGATCTACGTGCATGATGGGGAAGGGGTGCTATACTCGCAATTCGGGAAATTGGAAGTAAGACAAGGTGACTATATTGTCATACCAAGGACTACCATTTATCGTTTCGAATGGAAAGAAGAAGGTCCTTTGAGGCTTTTGATCATAGAATCTCATGGCCCTATTGAGACCGTAAAAAGATATAGAAATGAAGTAGGCCAGCTATTGGAACACTCGCCTTACTGCGAAAGAGATATACGTCCGCCAGGGGCTTTACATACCGAAAAGGAAAAAGGAGAGTTTTTGGTTAAGATCAAAAAAGGCGGTATGCTACATCCCTATACTTATGGACATAGTCCCTTGGATATTGTAGGTTGGGACGGGTATCTGTATCCATATGCACTGTCAATACATGACTTTGAACCCATTACTGGAAGAATTCATCAGCCACCACCGGTACATCAGACTTTTCAAGCTTGGGGTTTTGTGATTTGTTCATTTGTGCCAAGGTTATTTGATTACCATCCCTTGGCCATTCCTGCGCCATACAACCATAGCAATATCGATTCTGATGAAGTATTGTATTATGCAGAAGGAGAGTTTATGTCTAGAAAAGGGATTGACAGGGGATCATTCACCATTCACACTGGTGGATTGCCTCATGGGCCACATCCTGGAACAGTGGAAAAATCAATTGGGGCAAAAGAAACCGAGGAATTAGCTGTTATGTTGGATACTTTCAAACCATTATTTGTAACAACAGAAGGACTGAATTTTGTTGATCCGGCATACCCAATGTCTTGGAAGGAATAAAATTTCAGATTAATTAATTTTATTGGTAAGATTACTTACCCTAACAAAAAAAGAAACGCAAGTATGGCGTTTCTTTTTTTATACCCTTCTATCTTTCAATACAAATTAGGTGCTGTCAAGCTGCAAATTTTAACTCTTTACATTCACACATTTCCTAATCTAAAATCTCCAAAATCGGCTGTCCCGAAGCCCCATTCGGCAACCTGGTTCCAAGCATCATCGATAATGTCGGAGCTATATCTGTGATCGTTACATACCTTGAACTTGATCCTTGAGGCACATTCCAACCCATAAATACTATCGGTACGTGAGTGTCGTAAGTATATCCAGTGCCATGTGTGGTTCCTTTGTAAGAACTACTCAACCAAGCTGGCTCCAAGATAAGTAATAAGTCACCTGATGCTTTGTGGTTATAACCCATTTGCAAAAGGCTTTTTCGCCCTTCTAAATATTCTAATCTTCTCATATCTACTGCGGTGTAGACTTCCTTAATTCCTTCATACCTGTTTAAAATAAATTCACCTACCTCTCTTTGTATCTTTTCGATGGCAATGCCTTTTTCTTTTGCCAATTCATGGTTGAAAAAAACCTGTTCATTGGTGAAATTAAGCACCCAATTACCTTCTCCGTAATTGATGCTGCAATATCCCCTCATCTGCGTGAGCACTGACCGGGAATTGAAATTTCCTGCAGGTACATTCTCGCTCAGCATATAGTCTACTATGTCCGCTACTGCATGGTCTGCTGTGAGGAAAACCAAGTATTCATCCTTTCCATACTCTTTATCTAAGTGATTGAAAAACTCCTCCAATTCCCGATCCAACCTCAGGTAATTGTCTTCAACTTCCACGGATGTTGGTCCAAATCTGTGTCCGATGTAATCAGGCGATGAAAAGCTGACAGCTAGCAGATCCGTTTCTCCTCTTTTCCCTAATTGTTCACCTTCTAAGGCTGCATAAGCCATGTCTAAAGTGAGACTATTGCCAAAAGGAGTAGTGGAAATCAAACCAAAGTCATCGTTGTATTCCATCAAGGCTGGTAAATCATGAGGGAATGATGTAGTCTCCATACCTATAAATGGCCCCTCAAAAGGGTTGTCATCTTCGATGCTTTGGGTATATGTTTCAATAGGGAATAATGTCTCCCATTTTTGAGAAAGGTATTTCTCTACCAGTTTTTTATCATTTAGTTTTTTTACCCATTCAGGAAGTTCCTGATGGTAATAGGTGGAGGTCATAAATTCACCTGTTTTGCTGTCATACCAATAGGCATCGCCAAGATGTCCTGCAGGGAGTGAGGCACCTCTGTCTTTCAATGCAATGCCTACTACTTTGGACCTTTTGTTGGTAGAAAACCTCAATTCATCAGAAATAGTGGTGCTCAGCATATTTCTAGGTGAGATTTGTCCGTTTTTTTCTGTGCCTCCAACAGCGGTTACAGTGCTGTCTTCTGCACAATAAATCATGCGGTCAAGACTTCTGACGTACCAATTGTTGGCAATGATGCCATGCGTGGCAGGAGTAGTGCCTGTGTAGACAGATGCGTGACCTGGCCCTGTGTAAGTAGGGATATAATTGTAATGCGCATTTTTCATCATAAAACCCTCGTTCATCAGTCTTTTGAAACCTCCCTCGACGAACCGATCTTGGTATTTATAAAAATATTCCTGACGCATTTGATCAACTACTATTCCCACTACCAGTTTAGGCTTTTGAGTGGTGTTGCTTTGTGAAAAAACAGGAAAGGCCAATGTTATAAGGCATACAATTGTAAATAAATTCTTCATTTCAATGATTTATAATTTGGTGCAAATATAGGGATTCAATTTTGCTGGAAGGTTACCCTTTTGTTAAGGACTTTTAGCTTTGAATAACATCCATTTTTTTACAATTGGTTCAGTAAAATCAGTTGACTGTATTATCTTTCACAATTATTAAAACAATTCACATGTATAGATTTTCAAAAATCATTTTGACATTCTTATGTCTTGGGATGTCAATTGCTACTGTTAATGCACAATCTTATTTTGCAGATGGCCTTGATCCGGATTTCCACAAGGAACGGAGGGAAGCACTCCGGTCACAACTTCCTCCAAATAGTGCTGCACTTTTTTTTAACAATCCTGTAAAAAACCGTTCCAATGACACGGAATTTACCTATAGACCTAACTCAGACTTTTTTTATCTGACAGGTTTTAGGGAGCCAAATGCGGCATTGATCATATTTCAGACAGCCCAAGATTTCAATGGCAAAAAAGTGACGGAAATTGTCTATGTGCAGCCTCGCGACCCGCTGAGGGAACAATGGGATGGAGAGAGATTGGGAATTGAAGGAGTTAAAGAAAAGCTTGGCTTTGAACAAGTATTCTTAAATAAAGATTTTTTGCAGTCTCCAAATATCAATTGGAATGCCGTCAGTCCTATTTTAACGATGGAAATGGACGAAATTGAAGGAGGCAAACATAATGCAGTGCTTAAGGAAATGGTGGAAAAAACCAGTTTGTTGAATATTCAGTCAGAACTTCCAAGAAACAATACCTTGGCAGTCATTATGAATAAAATGCGTGCTGTCAAAACTGCAGAGGAGCTGGAAGTGCTGGAAAAGGCGGTTGTGATTTCAGGAAAAGCTCATATGGAAGCTTTTAGATCGATTAAGCCGGGTATTTCTGAAAGGGCCATCCAAGGAGTTCATGAATTTGTACACAAAGCGATGGGTGCAGAGGAAGTGGGATACGGTTCTATCGTTGGTGCCGGCAACGATGCTACTATTCTTCATTATGTTGAAAATCACAAAACCGACTTACAGGATGGGTTGATTTTGATGGATGTCGGGGCTGAGTACAGGGGGTATTCGGGAGATATTACAAGGACGGTGCCTATCAAAGGTGTTTTTTCGGACGAAGAAAAAGCAATTTATGAGATCGTATTGGAAGCCTTGGAAGCGGGTATTGCGGCCTGTAAGCCAGGTTCTGATTTTCAGGCTGTGGATAGGGCTTCAAGAAAAGTGATTGATGATGGTCTGGTGAAATTGGGCTTGATAAAAGAAGGCGAGAGACATAGATTTTTTCCTCACGGCATAGGACATCATTTGGGATTGGATGTTCATGATAGAGGTGGGAATGGTAAGTTTGAACCGGGAATGGTGCTGACTGTAGAACCGGGGATTTATATTCCCAAGGGGAGTGATGTTGATCCAAAGTGGTGGCAAATCGGTGTGCGTATTGAAGACAACATTCTGATTACCGAAGATGGCAATAAAAACCTAAGTTCTTTTGTGCCTAAAACTGTAGCTGATATTGAGGCGATCATGAAGGAAGAAGGTATCCTTCAGAAACTTCAAATTGAAGAATAAAAAGTCATCCAAAAAACGGATATACATAATAACAAAATATGATTATCCGCAATCATGCCACTAATCAATTAAACGAGGGTTTATTGGCAAACGGATACTAATAGATATTTGATATTTATTGATATTGGTTCGAAATCACAGGTTAATTCTATTATTTAGATTCTACTGGTATGAAAGCTGATATACATAATAACTAAAAAAAGCCCGAGCGTAAATGCATACACTCGGGCTTTTTTCATAAGATTTTTTTAGTCCCGTTTCTTTAAGTCTCCCCGTTTGATGGACTGTATAAATCTGGACCAAGCAAAAGGATCAACCAAAGTGAAAGGCCTTGGACCGTATCGGTCTTGTATCTGCATCATTTGACCTTGCTGGAACCCTCTCCAATTTTCATTTCCAGAGGCATCCATTCCAGCTGCATAGCGGAGTAAAGTTTCGGGGCTTAGACTTCCCCTGCCATCCATTGCCATAGGCGCGTCATAATTCATAGCTAAAAGTTGCCGTTTAAACTCCTCCTCAGAAGGGAAAGGCATTACTTCAATTTCTGCCAAGGCAATTTCATCGGTTTGCATGGTGAGAATAAGACTGATTTTATCATCGTTCATGACTGCAGGCACTTTGTAGGTCTGTCGCTGCATGCCGATAAAACTGAACACGACGCTATCACCTTCAAGAACAGGCAAGGAGAAATATCCATATCGACCTGAACTTGTACCCCTTCCTTTTTTTGGGACGTAAACATTGACCCCGGGGACAGCATCAGTGCTGTCGGCATTGAGTATAATACCTGAAAGCTGAATAACCTTACGTTCGGTGTCTTGAGCATTTGCTTTTTCCTGTGGAAGCAAAAAACAAATTCCCAATAAGATAATGGCAAGATGGGTAAACTTAATTTTCAATGTCGTAATGTTTAATAACCTGGCTTTTGGACGTCTGGTACACCTCCAATTGCTTATTTGCTTTTAATATTAGCCTATTTTACCATCAAATGTTTAATTTCAGGCTGAATTTGTTGTTAAAGTTACTAAATGCGACTCAAAAATATAAGTCTTAATTACGGAATGAGAATTTTTAAGGCCCTTTCAGAGGAATCCAGGGTTCGAATTCTTCACCTATTATTACAGAACAAAGAGCTGTCTATATCAGATATGGAGCATATTCTGGACTTTACCCAGACCAAAACCAGTCGTCATTTGAGTTACTTAAAAAATGCAGGATTAGTCGGGAGCAGGAGGGTAGACCAATGGATTTTTTATTATATTCTTGATGAAGCCTATGAAATCATTCAGCAGATCTTCAAATTTATCCAAAAAGACATTAACCTTATCAAGGACCAGGAAGTTTATAACATATTGCATTCGAACAGGGAACTGGCGATGAACAAAATTCAAAACAATCCTTACAGAAAATAAACCTCTTATTTTGAAAAAATACCAACACTTGTTTTTTGATTTGGATCATACTTTATGGGATTATGATACCAATGTAAAAGAATCTCTATCGGAGATTTATGAATATTTTGCTTTGGGGGAAAAAGGTATCGCCAGTTTTGATGCTTTCTTAAAAGCTTTCTACGAAGTGAACTTCAAGCTTTGGGCATTGTATGACCTTGGCAAAGTGAATAAGGATGAGCTCAGGGAGATCAGGTTCAAAAAGATTTTTGAAAGGGCTGGTGGTAGTGTTAGCGATATACCGAAGGAACTGGAAGAGGATTTTATGCACAGGACTTCCTCAAAACCAAATTTATTGCCTTATTCAATCGAAATACTTGAATACCTGAAGCCCAATTATCAATTGCATATCATTACCAATGGCTTCAATGAGAGTCAGGCCAAAAAAATGCATGCTTCCGGGTTAACGCCTTATTTTGATTTGGTGGTAACCAGTGAGACAACTGGGCACAAAAAGCCCGATCCTAAGATTTTTCAGTATGCGATGGGACAGCTATCTGTAAAGCCAGAACAGGTGATGATGATAGGAGACAATCCAAATTCCGATATTCTGGGAGCTATCAATTCCAATATTGACAACGTTTATTATGATCCGTATGAAAAAGGAATTGAACACCTCCCTACTTATACAATCAAGCATCTCAAGGAGCTAGAAAGTTTTCTTTGATAAAATGATGGTGAATTCTAAACACATGATTCACCACTAGTCAATCATTGGTCGGGTTTTCCAAGCCGTAAATCTTATATTTGTTTTATCAGAAACTTATAAACTCAAATTATATGCTTAAAGGCTTTTTTAACGTACCGGAACCAAAAAACGAACCGGTAAAAAGTTATGCTCCGGGATCCCCGGAAAGGAAAGAACTTCAAAACAAGCTCAAAGAACTCAGGGGCCAGCAAGTTGATGTACCCATGTATATTGGCTCGGATGAGGTGAGGACAGGTAATAAAAAGCCTATGTTTCCTCCTCATGACCACCAGCATTTACTGGGTCATTTCCATGAAGGAGATGCCTCCCATGTAGAACAGGCCATCAATGCCGCCCTTGGGGCGAAGGAAGCTTGGGAATCAATGGAGTGGGAACAAAGGGCTGCCATATTCCTAAAAGCGGCAGATCTATTGGCAGGGCCATACAGAGCCAAAATCAACGCAGCTACCATGCTTGGCCAATCCAAAAATGCGATGCAGGCTGAAATAGATGCTGCATGTGAATTCATTGACTTCTTGAGGTTTAATGTTAAATACATGACAGAAATCTATTCCCAGCAGCCTCCAGTTTCAGGTGATGGTGTTTGGAA
Organism: Mongoliibacter ruber; assembly: GCF_003003005.1. Classification (GTDB taxonomy): domain Bacteria; phylum Bacteroidota; class Bacteroidia; order Cytophagales; family Cyclobacteriaceae; genus Mongoliibacter; species Mongoliibacter ruber. The sequence continues at coordinate 60,036 of NZ_PVTR01000003.1, read as the reverse complement.
CAGACTAGAACAAAGACCTTTGGAAGGTTTTGTATTTGCCTTAACTCCATTCAATTTTACAGCAATAGCGGGCAATTTACCTACATCTGCAGCCCTGATGGGAAATACAGTGGTATGGAAGCCCGCATATACTCAGATTTATTCGGCTGATGTCTTGATGCAAGTCTTCAAAGAAGCGGGTGTTCCTGATGGAGTGATCAATTTGATCTATGTAGATGGACCTGCTACAGGAGAAGTTGTATTTAACCATCCTGATTTCGCAGGTATACATTTCACAGGCTCTACAGGGGTATTCCAACATATTTGGAAAACCATCGGTGAGAATATTTATAAGTACAAATCTTACCCTAGAATTGTAGGAGAAACAGGAGGGAAAGACTTTGTATTGGCACATAAATCGGCCAACCCAAAAGCAGTGGCAGTAGGATTGTCTAGGGGAGCATTCGAATTCCAAGGACAAAAATGTTCGGCTGCATCAAGGGCTTATATTCCAAGTAATATTTGGGATGATGTCAAAAAATTCCTTTTGGAAGATCTTTCATCCATGAAAATGGGTCCTACGGAGGATTTCACCAATTTCATCAATGCGGTAATCGACGAAAAGGCTTTCGATAAAATCAGTAAGTATATAGCTGATGCCAAAGAGGCTGATGGAGTAGAAATTATCGCGGGCGGTAATTATGACAAGTCTAAAGGTTACTTCATAGAGCCGACTGTTTTGGTAGTCTCTGACCCTATGTACACGACGATGCAGGAAGAAATTTTTGGTCCGGTATTGACCATTTATGTATACAATTCAGAACATTTTGAAGAAGCCTTGGAATTAGTAGATCAGACTTCTCCTTATGCTTTGACAGGAGCTATCTTTTCTACTGACAGATATGCTGTCGAATTGGCTACGAAGAAATTGAGAAATGCAGCTGGGAATTTCTATATCAATGACAAACCGACAGGTGCGGTAGTAGGCCAGCAGCCATTTGGAGGTGCTCGGGCTTCTGGTACCAATGACAAGGCTGGATCTATGATCAACTTGTTACGTTGGGTTTCTCCAAGAACGATCAAGGAAACCTTTGTGTCTCCCGTAGATTACAAGTATCCGTTTTTGGGTGAAGATTGAGGGTAGAAGCGAGAGGTTAGAAACGAGATTATGCATGACCTTTGGGGTTTCAAAAACCCCGAAGGTCTTTTTTTATAAAAAAATTTCCATTGGCTTTCTGAGAAATCGAATCTGGAGGTCTATTTATGGTTTGATAATTTTCAAAACCCAACTCCTTTTATCCAGCAGAAAAAGTCCATATTAAAAAATAAATTTCAGGTTTCTTTTTTTGCTGTAAAGGGTTTCCAATTTAGTTTTATATTCTTGTAATTTTAAAGTGACACTTTAAAAATGCAAGGATGATTAAAAGAAGCATTACAAAAGAGATCAAAGAATTATAGACGTCCTTTCTCTATGCGACATTTAGCTTTTGCCTTTTGTTTGATTCTGATGGTTTCCTGTAATAAGTCAAAGCAGGAATCTGTTTTTTTTACAGCTGATCTGAAAAATTACATCGTGGACACCCTATATCTGGAAAAAGACACCTTGACCAAGAGTCTTCCTCAAGAGTTTTCCTTTTTGGATCAAAATGGTAAATCTTTTTTGATTGGTGTTGTAGGGAGAAGAATGTATCAATACAGTTATCCCTCAGGAGAGCTAGAGAACACAGTTGATTTTGAAAAAGAAGGACCTGATGGTATAGGAGGGTTTGTTTCAGGAAACTTGATTACAGAGGATGGTATATTTTTCATTTCTGACCAAAAGCAGATTGTCCTCTCTGATTTTGAGGGCAAGGTTATGGAAAGATTCCCATTGCCAGAGGTGCCAGAAGAAAGGCTTGCTGTCAACTTCAGTGTGGTCAACGGCAATAAGATGAGCTATGATAAAGAAAAGAAGCAGTTGGTCTTGGCTGATGTCCCATTTGTCCTGAAGGAACCTAATATGCAATATGAAAACTGGGTCTGGATGTATGATTTGGAGAATAAACTTGCAGAGCCTTTACCTTTTAAATATCCGGAAATATATGGACAGCATTTTGACGATCAAGAGTTAGGGATTTTTTCACATACTTACGCTATAAATGATCAAATCCATATCCTGAGTTTCCCCGTTTCTGACTCTTTGTTGGTGATAGAAAACAATGGTAACAGATGGGTAAAATCCAAAAGTTCAGATAAAATGGTTTTCCAGAAGGGTACTACAGAACAAAGGGGAGAGTACCTTGTGTTTTTGCCAAGCATGGAAACAAGCAGGTACAAATGGGTGCTTCATGACCCTTACAGAGATTTGTGGTTACGTTATACGAATATAGAAACCCAGGAAGGCGGCGAAGGTAAATATGTCAACAAAAGTAGTTTTATCATCCACAACAAAGACTTGGAGATGCTTGGTGAAGTGTTTTTTGACAATCAAAAAATAGCGCCTTTCGGATTTTTCACAACAGAAGGGTTTTATCTCAAGTTATTGGGACCTTCTTCAGATGATTACGAGGAATATGTTCGGGTTCGTCTTGACCTTTGGGGTTTTTAAAACCCCGAAGGTCTTGGTTCTAGGTTTAATCCTAAAACCTTCGAGGTCCGAAATAGACCTCAAAGGTTATCATTTCTTTTTAAACAAAGAGTCCACAAATTCTTTCCTGTTGAATACTTGGAGGTCAGTCATTTTTTCACCTACTCCGATATATTTTACAGGGATTTTGAATTGATCGGATATGCCGATGACCACACCGCCTTTAGCGGTGCCATCCAATTTGGTGATGGCCAATGCAGTAATATCGGTTGCTTTGGTGAATTCTTTGGCTTGGATAAATGCATTCTGTCCAGTGGAGCCATCTAGCACAAGTAGAATCTCGTGAGGGGCATCGTCAATGAATTTTTGCATGACCTTTTTGATTTTTGTCAGCTCATTCATCAGGTTGATTTTTGTATGAAGACGTCCAGCGGTATCTACGATGACTACATCAGCATTGGTGTCTACCCCTTTTTTAACAGCGTCAAATGCCACTGAAGCGGGATCTGTATTCATGCCGTGAGAAACAACAGGCACATCCACCCTTTCGCCCCAAAGTATCAATTGGTCTACTGCCGCAGCTCTAAAAGTATCTGCCGCTCCCAATACTACTGATTTTCCAGCTTGCTTAAACTGGTATGCAAGTTTGCCGATCGTGGTTGTTTTGCCCACGCCATTAACTCCCACTACCATAATGACATAAGGTTTTTTGTCAGCTGGCAGATCAAAATCTGCAAGGTCTGCGCTTTTGTTTTCTTTAAGAAGGTTCTCAATTTCTTCTCTCAGAATGACATCAAGTTCAGCAGTATTGAGGTATTTGTCCTGGGCAACTCTTTCTTCAATTCTTCTGATGACTTTGATTGTTGTGTCCACTCCAACGTCCGAAGTGATCAGAATTTCTTCGAGCTCATCCAGAACTTCTTCATCTACTTTGGATTTTCCGACTACGGCTTTGCTTAGCTTAGAAAAAATATTCTCGTTGCTTTTTTGAAGTCCTTGGTCCAGACTTTCTTTTTTTTCTTTAGAAAAGAAACCGAAAATTCCCATAGTATTGATTTTTAGAACCCGAATATAATGAAAAAGTCCCTTCCGAGACATCGCTCGAAGGGACTTTTAGATGTATTTTGTGCTATTCTATTATTTTTTCAATGTATCCTGTACCATTGCGGAAGGAACCATTTCTTCTTTGAATGAATATGCACCAGTCTTTTCAGACTTTACAGCTCTGATCACTTTGGCATAAGTGACGCCGCCTTCTTTCTTCAGGGTTGCTACTACTTTCTTAGCCATATCTTAAAGGGGTTTGAGGTTACTGTTAGGTAACGCTTTCCTAAATTATTTAATTTCTTTGTGAACCGTAACTTTCTTCAAGATAGGATTGAATTTCTTCAACTCTAATCTTTCAGTAGTGTTTTTACGGTTTTTTGTTGTAATGTATCTTGAAGTTCCTGGCATGCCTGAGTTTTTGTGCTCAGTACACTCCATTATTACCTGAACTCTATTGCCTTTCTTAGCCATCGCTCTGTATTTTTAAAATGGGTAAACCTAATTACTTAATGATGATCATACCTTTTTCCTGAGCTTCTTTCAATACAGCGCTAACGCCTTTTTTATTGATAGTTCTCAAAGCTTTGGTACATACTTTCAACGTGATCCAAGCATCTTCTTCAGGTATGTAGAAGCTTTTCTTGTGTAGGTTCGGATAGAACTTACGCTTAGTTTTGTTGTTCGCATGCGATACATTATTACCTACTCGAGGTCTTTTACCGGTGATGTCACAAACTTTTGCCATGATATATGATCGTATTATTATAGACGTTTTTCCAATTGAGTCTGCAAATATCGGACTTTTAACCGAATTACCAAAAGCTACCATTAAAATAATTCCGTAAAGTTTTAAAAATGTGGAGGATTAGTAGGGAGATTTTAGAATTAGGTCCGAACAAGTTGAAGGTTTGGGAAAAGGATGAAGGAGAGGGAGCGAGAGACGAGAATCGAGAGTTTTGAAAAAGTTGCAAGGTTTAGCGGCAATCTTGAACAGGTAACATTTTGAAGTTAACAATTCCAGCATCAAGATAAATATCAGCTTCACCTTGTCATCGCGACGCAGGGGAGATCTAAGTAAAGATAAATCATCACCCGCAGGGATCTTAGATTTTTGAATTGGTTTCGGCCCAACTTACGGAAAACCCAAATTTAACTATTAACATTTTTAACCTTTAACATTGCCCCTTTCATTCCTTATAACAGGAATGCCCACAGTTAAACGGTTGCACAGTTAATCAATTCTACAATAATTCCCTAAATCCCATCCCTACTTCGGTGGGTAAGGACAATGCTTACAACCACTGCTACAGCAATAGCCTCTTCTTATGTGGTATTGAGCGGTAAAGACCATAAGGCCATTTTCATTTATATAATAGTCACCCGGAACAAGCTTCTGAGGTACTGCTGCCTTCTTTTTCGAATTCATTCTTTTATCCTAAGCCCATTTGTTATATTTGCCTAAATTGGAAATATTAATCTTGTCAAATTTTGATGAGATTGTAAAACTACAAATTTATGATGGAAACAATAAACTCAAGCGATCAGGCTATCCAATTGGAAGACAAGTATGGAGCTCACAATTACCATCCTCTGCCTGTTGTACTGGCCAAAGGAGAGGGCGTTTTTCTTTGGGATGTAGAAGGTAAAAAGTACTATGATTTTTTATCTGCCTATTCGGCGGTCAACCAAGGCCACTGTCATCCAAGGATAAAGGATGCCTTGATAGAGCAAGCAGGTACTTTGACACTGACTTCGAGAGCTTTTTTTAATAATGTGCTAGGGCCATTTGAAAAATATATAACCGAATACTTCGGCTTTGAAAAAGTCTTGCCTATGAATACAGGTGCTGAGGGGGTAGAAACGGCCATAAAAATTGCACGTAAGTGGGGCTATGAGAAAAAAGGGGTCGCTGAAAATGAAGGAGTGATTGTTGTTGCTAAAAATAATTTCCACGGAAGAACCACAACAGTGATTTCTTTCTCTAATGATGAAAATGCAAGAAAAAACTTCGGCCCATACACGCCGGGTTTTGAAAAGATAGCATACGACGATATTGAGGCCTTGGAAAAAGCACTTGAAAATAAAAATGTAGTGGCTTTCTTGGTGGAGCCTATTCAGGGTGAAGCTGGAGTATATACTCCTGCAGATGACTATATAAGAAAGGTATCAGAAACCTGTAAAAAGCATAATGTGCTATTCATAGCTGACGAAATCCAGACTGGAATAGCCAGGACAGGGTCTCTGTTGGCAGTCTGTGGTAACTGTACTTGTGAGGGTCACTGTGAAAAGCAGGCTACTTATATCAAACCAGATATGTTGATTTTAGGTAAAGCGATTTCAGGTGGATTTTATCCAGTTTCAGCAGTATTGGCCGATAACCACATCATGGACGTCATCAAGCCGGGACAGCATGGGTCGACTTTTGGAGGTAATCCTTTGGGTGCACAAGTCGCCATGACAGCATTGGAAGTAGTCAGAGATGAAAAACTAGCGCAAAATGCACGTAAACTGGGAGATATTTTCCGTGGGCGCATGCAAATACTTGTTGACAAGTACAGTATATTAAAACTGGTAAGAGGTAAAGGTTTGCTCAACGCTGTTGTGGTCAATGACAGCCAAGACAGCAGTACAGCATGGGACATGTGTGTTGCTTTAAAGGACAATGGGCTTCTTGCAAAGCCTACTCATGGCAATATTATCCGCTTTGCACCGCCTTTGGTTATGACAGAGGATCAACTGCATGAATGCTGTGATATCATTGAGAAAGTGGTGAAGGAGTTTGAGCGTTAGATTCTGCAAATACAGTTGGAATATTATAGAAATGCATTGAAATAATAATATCAGATATTTAAGGATATTGGTTCGAAATCACAGGTTAATTCTATTATGATTCTACTGGTATGAAAGCGGATATACATATTTTATTAAAAGCGAACGTAAATATTTCTTAGAAAAGCCCTCAAAACATTGAGGGCTTTTTAAAAAGCTGCACAACATTTAAAGTAACAAAAATTGATAAAACTATAGTTTTCTGTAATACAAGTCTTGTTTTCTTTTTTTGTTAGCTTTACCAAACCAAAGAGCCTATTAAACCATGACCAAAGCCATCATTTTCGATATGGACGGAGTGATCTGCCATACCAATCCATTTCATTCTATTGCCTTCAAAGAGTTTTTTGCCAAAAGAGACCTTTTTCCAACTGAAGATGAGTTTGCCTTGCACATGTATGGTAAAAACAATTCCTACATTTTAAGTCATTTTCTGGGCAGAAAAATTGAGGGAGCCGAGTTATTGGAATTGGAAGATGAGAAAGAAAGTCTGTTTAGGGATATTTATAAAGATATAGTAAAACCAATCGACGGGTTTTTAGACTTTTTTGGTAAAATAAAAGAAGATGGTCTATTGACAGGAGTGGCAACTTCGGCACCCAGAGCAAACCTTGATCTCATCGTAGGGACACTGGGACTCAAAAACCAAATGGAATCCATCTTGGCAAGTGAGGATGTGACCAAACACAAGCCCGAACCGGAAGTATACCTCCAATCAGCCAAAAACCTAGAGGAGCACCCAGAGAATTGTATTGTGTTTGAGGACTCATTTTCAGGAGTTACTGCTGCTATCAGAGCTGGAATGAAAGTCGTGGGAGTACTTTCTTCTCATGCTAAAGATGAATTGCCACCATGTGATTTGTATATCAACAACTACCATGAGATCAATATTAAACAGCTTTATTCTTTAGTTTCTTCGTGATTCAATCAGTCTTTTTTATTGGAGAAAAATTTAAAAACGCTCAGTTTTATCTAAAGTTAGGTAACAATTTTTTAAGCATTTTTTAACATTGACAGTTTGTTAACATTGCCTTAATGTCGGTTTATTTTAGACATTGCCTTCTTTTTATGATTCAAAGCATTTTTTTGAGTCTTATTGGTTGATTACGGTAGGTGAAGCCCTTTTTTCTGTTAACAAATTCATAATATCTGCATCATTATAAAGAAATATTGGTGTCGCACCTTTGTGTCGCTGTACAATAAGTATTCAATTACTTAAACTATTTCTTGAGATGCGAAAAATATTCGCAGGGACCATGATCTTCATGATCGTGACCTTTTCCAACGTTTTTGCAAGGGACGTTGAAAGAGATTCCCTGAACAATGCTGCGCCAAGTAGCAAAAAGTTGACAAAACCATGGTATGAAACCATTCAGCTTCGAGGCTATGCCCAGATGCGTTACAATGGTTTGTTAGAAACCAATCCAGACCTTCAGTGTGCCCAGTGCGACCGCTCTTGGGGTGGTGATGGTGGAGGATTTTTTTTCAGAAGGATCAGGATGATATTTTCCGGGCAAATTCACGAACGTATTTTTATGTATATCCAGCCAGATTTGGCTTCTGGAGGAAATAATTTTGCCCAGATAAGAGATGCTTATTTTGATTTGGGCTTAGATGCTAAGCAGGAATTCAGGTTAAGAATCGGTCAGTCAAAAGTACCATTTGGTTTCGAAAACCTTCAATCAAGTCAGAACAGACTTCCACTTGATCGTCATGATGGATTAAACTCGGCTGTTTTGAATGAAAGGGACCTAGGGGTGTTTTTCTACTATGCACCTTCTGAAATCAGACAAAGATTCAACTACTTGGTGTCTTCAGGACTTAAAGGATCCGGAGACTACGGAGTGTTTGGCTTGGGACTCTACAATGGACAAACTGCCAACCTTCCGGAAAGAAACAAAAACTTCCATGTTGTCAGCCGCGCTTCCTACCCTTGGGAGTTGCCATCCGGTCAGTTTATAGAAACTTCATTTCAAGCATATACAGGAAAATTTGTCATCAACAGAAATCCTCAAACTGACTTTGATCAGACCGAATTTGAAGAATTCAGGTACGGGCCAAGTGTGATAGTATATCCTCAGCCCTTTGGAATTCAAGCTGAATTCAACTGGGGAAGAGGACCAGAGTATGATCCTGAAACCAATGAAGTCAAAGATGCACCACTTCGAGGTGGATACGTACTGGCCAACTATTTTATCCAAACAGGGAAAGATATTTTCATTCCTTTTACCAGGTATCACTATTATAAAGGAGGGAAAAAATTCGAATTGGATGCTACGCGCCATAGAGTAAATGAATTGGAACTTGGAATTGAATGGCAGCCAAACAGAAATTTTGAATTGGTAGCGATGTATACCATATCAGATAGGACATTTGAAAATTCACTCAATCCTGATAACAGGCAAAAAGGAAGTTTGCTGAGATTGCAAGCTCAAGTGAATTTCTAAAAAAAAAAATAAAGTTTAGTCTATTGAAAAGTAAAAAGCAGGCCTTGGTAGGGCCTGTTTTTTTTGTACTTTCAACTAAAGATTATATATTTCACTGTCTTAAATCCATTTACAATGAAAATTTTTATCTCAGCATTTTCGGTATTATGCTTCCTTCTTTTTTATGGTAATGAAAAAGAATTGATCAATTACAAGGAAGAAGTGAATAAAACTCTTCGGAAAAATTCAGGTATGACAGAATTAGCGCCAGGAGAAGTGGCAGTCATCAATGTTTGGGCGACTTGGTGTGGGCCTTGTATCCAGGAAATACCTGAAATGAACAAAATTGTCAAAGAATATGAGGGTCAAAATGTAAGATTCTTGGCATTTTCTGATGAACAGGAAAGTACATTCAAGGCATTTCAGAAAAAAAGGCCAAGTTTTGAATTTGATTATGAAACCAGTTTTGGCAATCAAGACGCTATCAAACTTCTCAAATCTTTAGAAAAAGAATATGGTGGCAGAGCAATTCCTATACATATTCTGATAGACAAAGAAGGTCAAGTAGCTGATGTGTTTATTGGGGCATCTTCAACAAATATTCAAAAGATTAAGCGGTTTCTAAATGAACATGCTTCAGCTGAATAGTGTTAACTTTGCGTAAAAATCGTTCAATTATGTTCAGAAGACCAAGAAGAAACAGAAAATCACAGGCCATCAGAAATATGGTCGAAGAAACAAGGCTTTCTGTTAAAGACTTTATATTTCCCATGTTCTTGATAGATGGCGTTAACCAAAAAATAGAAGTAGCGTCCATGCCTGGGATTTATAGGTATTCTCTAGATCTGATGCTGAAAGAAATAGAGGAATGCGCTAATCTTGGTATCATGGCATTTGATATTTTTCCAGCATATCCCGAATCCAAAAAAGATAAGTATGCAACTGAAAGTCACAATCCTGAGACTTTTTATCTTCAGGCCATTCATAAAATCAAGACTACTTTTCCGGAAATTGTAGTGATGACCGATGTGGCAATGGATCCTTACAGTTCAGATGGACACGATGGATTGGTAGAAGATGGGAAAATCCTGAATGATGAGACTTTGGAGATTTTGGGAAAAATGTCTTTGGCTCAAGCCCAGGCAGGAGCAGATATCCTGGGACCGTCGGATATGATGGATGGAAGAGTTGGTTACATAAGGAGTGTTTTGGATGAAAATGGCTTTACAGATGTGTCAATTATGTCTTACACAGCAAAATATGCCTCTGCTTTTTACGGTCCTTTCAGAGACGCTTTGGATTCGGCTCCGAAAATGGGGGATAAGAAAACTTACCAAATGGACTCTGCCAATTACCAAGAGGCCTTGATTGAAGCGGATTTGGATACAGAAGAAGGAGCTGATTTTTTAATGGTCAAACCTGCATTGGCTTACTTGGATGTTATCCGTCTTTTGAAAGACAATTCCAATCTGCCCATAGCGGCTTACAATGTCAGTGGAGAATATGCTATGATTAAAGCCTCTGCTGGGAGAGGTTGGTTGGATGGAGAAAGGGCCATGCTGGAATCTCTGCTCAGCATTAAGAGGGCAGGAGCCAATGTGATCTTGAGCTATTTTGCAAAGGAGTTTGCTATGTTGGGGAAATAGAAAATGGAAAGAATTTAAAAAGTAAAATTCGAAGGTTTAAATAATATTTAATGCAAAGTTAAATTGTGTCCTACAGTCAATAAATTCCTGTCAAAGTTCTAAGCCTTAACTGATGTAAAAAAAGAATATCTTTTGATGCAGCTTGCTGTTTTAAAGGCGTATAGCAGTATCCTGCACCAAAAGGTAAACTTGGAAAATGGAAGGATAGCCTGTGATTCCAAATTTGAATGTGACGTTTTAGATTGTGCAGAACAAAAGGTAAATGATCAATTTGAGGATGCAGATACCTGGTTTGAAACTACCGTTGTAGTATATGATTTGGCAGCTGGCGGTATGGCGGCAATATGGGTGAACTGTATCTATTTGTCATTAACTGAGGATTAGTTTCGTTAGAAAAAAATAATAAAATTTAAAATCTAAATTTTAATCAATATGGAGTTGAATTATCCAAAATTTGTAGCAATTGGCTACTACGGTTTGTCATTTTTGGCAATTTTTTTATACTCTGTTGGGCTTATCTCTATTTTTCCAATAGTTATAGGGCTTCTAATTATCTCCTTATATTTTGCAATTAAGGCTTTTGCAGGGTTTTTCAATACATCTGATTCTCCTACCATTGATTTTCTTATTTACTTAGGAATTGCGGTTCAGCTTTCCCTTCAAACAGGGATGTTTGTAAGTCATAGTTATAGATTGATTATGCTCTATTCCTCTTTGATAGTATTTGTATTGGTTCTGTTCTTTATTTATCGATTCAAAAGAAACAAGGTTTTGATCCCCATGAATATTGTAATTCATTTTATTTCTATTAATATCTATTTTCATATTTGAAGGAAAGACAAGTTAAATAATAAATTTTATTCTTATCTCAGATCATTCTCATACTGCTTATTGTTCACTCCCTCTTACAACTCCTCTTCCCTTTCCAGCATCAAAATAGAATGCTGGGGAACGATAAAGTATTTTTCACCTTCATACATCACTTCGTATGAACCATTTACCAAGAAAATAGCCAAATCTCCTTCTTTGGCTTGTAGAGGAATATATTTGATGCTTTCATCACGTTCTTTCCATGGTTCATCATCTTCTACAGGAGAAGGTATGGGATAGCCTGGACCCGTTTTGATGATATAGCCTTGCTGTACCTTTTCCTTCTCTTGCACTCCAGGTGGCAAGTAAAGTCCGGAAGAGGTTTTTTCATCAGCTTTTCTCAGTTTGATCAAAACACGGTCGCCCACGATGATCAGTTTTTTCAGTTTATTGTCAGGAGTCAATTGCATGTTTTAGACGTTTAGAAATTAGAAGCGAGAGCCAGAGTGACAATTTTAGATTGTAGATTTCAGAATTTAGATTTGAGACCGAGAAAACAAGGCAAGACATGCAAACAAGATCATATACAGATAAACTTTATGAATTGCTATTTCAAATGATTTGCTGCAATGAACACAAAAAAGCCTCGTAAATCGTATTTCGTAAATCGTAATTCCATAAAAATCAGAATTATGTTGACTCTTGTCTCCTGCTTCCCAAAAAAAGAGGCATCCATATCAAATACAGATGCCCTCTTTTTGAGATTTATTAAGAATTATTTTTTGTCTTCAGACACTTCTTCGTAGTCTACGTCAGAAACACCATCACCAGCTTCTGCCGAACCGCCAGCATTTGCGTCAGCGCCAGGTTGTGCACCTTCCGCTCCGCCTGCAGCATTGTACATTTCTTGAGAAGCGGCTTCCCATGCTTTGTTAAGACCTTCCATAGCGGTATCAATACCTGCCAAGTCTTTTGATTCATGGGCTTTCTTCAAAGTTTCCAAAGCGCTGTTGATGTTGGCTTTATTGCCATCAGAAAGTTTGTCTCCGTAGTCTTTCAATTGTTTTTCTGTAGAGAAAATCAAGCTATCTGCTGAGTTGAGTTTTTCGATCTTCTCTTTTTCAGCTTTATCTCCTGCAGCATTTGCTTCTGCTTCTTTCTTCATTCTTTCGATATCATCCTGAGAAAGACCTGAAGAAGCTTCAATCTTGATTTTTTGTTCTTTTCCAGTTCCTTTGTCTTTCGCAGAAACATTAAGAATACCGTTGGCATCAATATCGAAAGTCACTTCGATCTGAGGAACTCCTCTTTGTGCAGGTGGAATATCGCTCAATTGGAACCTTCCAATAGACCTGTTGTCTTTTGCCAAAGGTCTCTCACCTTGCAATACATGGATATCTACAGCCGGCTGATTGTCTGCTGCCGTAGAGAACACCTCTGATTTTTTAGAAGGAATAGTAGTATTTGCCTCAATAAGCTTTGTGAACACGCCGCCCATTGTTTCTATTCCTAGAGATAATGGAGTCACATCAAGCAACAATACATCTTTCACTTCTCCAGTCAACACACCCCCTTGGATAGCCGCTCCAATAGCTACTACTTCATCAGGGTTTACACCTTTAGATGGTTTCTTTCCAAAGAATTTCTCAACCTCTTCTTGGATTTTAGGGATTCTTGTAGAACCACCTACCAAGATTACTTCATCGATATCAGATGCTGTCATTCCTGCATCTTTCAAAGCCTTTATACAAGGATCCATGGATCTTTTAACCAAGCTTTCGGAAAGTTGCTCAAATTTTGCCCTACTCAAGTTTCTAACCAAGTGCTTTGGTCCTGACTGAGTAGCGGTGATATAAGGCAAGTTGATTTCTGTAGAAGAAGAACTTGATAACTCAATTTTTGCTTTCTCGGCAGCTTCTTTTAATCTCTGAAGGGCCATAGGATCTTGTCTCAAGTCTATTTGCTCTTCGGATTTGAATTCATCTGCCAACCAGTTGATGATTACTTGATCAAAGTCATCACCACCAAGGTGAACATCACCGTTGGTTGACTTCACTTCAAATACACCATCACCTAATTCCAAGATAGACACGTCAAATGTACCACCACCAAGGTCATACACAGCGATTTTCATATCCTGGTTTTTCTTATCCATGCCGTAAGCCAAGGCGGCAGCAGTAGGTTCGTTGATTATTCTTTTTACTTCAAGACCTGCAATCTGACCTGCTTCTTTTGTAGCCTGACGCTCTGCATCATTGAAGTATGCGGGTACTGTGATGACAGCTTCAGTTACTTCCTGACCCAAAAAGTCTTCAGCTGTGCTCTTCATTTTTTGAAGAATCATGGCTGACAATTCCTGTGGGGTGTAGGATCTGTCTCCAATTCTGATGACCAAGGTATCGTTGGATCCTTGTTCTACTTTGTATGAAGCATGTTTTTTCTCTTCAGATACTTCAGAGAATTTTTTGCCCATAAATCTCTTTACAGAAGAAATGGTATTGGCCGGATTGGTAATTGCCTGCCTTTTAGCGGGATCACCTACTTTTCTTTCTCCGTTACCATTGTCCAAGAATGCTACGATAGATGGCGTAGTCCTTCTTCCTTCCGAATTTTGGATCACTACCGGCTCGTTACCTTCCATTACAGCAACACAGGAGTTGGTAGTACCCAAGTCTATACCTATGATTTTTCCCATGATATTATATTTTCAAATTTTAGTTACTAATTCTTATGCAAATCCATTATGACAATGGATGTGCCAATAGGATGTTGAAAGAGTTTTGTGTCAGATTGACAGATTTGTGTCATGGATTTGTTCTTATTTACCACATCATGTCATTGGAAACTAGAAAAGTTTGTCATGATGAGTTTGTAAAATTTGGCATTTACTGAATGGAAATGACAGCATGGTTCGCGTCATGCTGAAAGGAGCCTACTTCATGTCGGCAGGCTTTCGGAGTTGAAATATCTCCCACAAGGTAGGAGACCCCGCTCCCGTATAAGCTATCGGGATCAGAGTGGCGACTCTTACAATTCTGTCAATGGTGGATTAAATATGGCCAATAGCTGAAGCAACCTTTTTAGAGAGAATTGTATCTTCTAGATATGCAACACAATGAACTTTTGAGAGAAAGATTAAAATGGGGCTTGGTGTTTTTTATATGCTTGATTTGCTCCATGATGCTGTCAATTTAAAAAACCTCTCATATACAGGTGATTTTTTATTTTCAGCTTATTTTTTTATGATATTGCACTTATGAAATTACAGGACATTTATATATATCCCATTAAATCTCTCGGGGGAATCCGGTTGGAAAGTTGGACGCTGGAAGAGAGGGGCTTTACCCATGACAGAAGGTGGATGCTGGTCGATGAACACGGTAAATTTATGTCACAGCGATCACTGCATAAGATGGCTTTGCTTCAAGTGACTTTAGGAGAAAATGGTCTCAAAGTCACTGATAAAACTAATGCTGATCGTTATCTATTTATACCTTTTGAATCCGAAGCTGAAGGTAAAATTAGTGTTCAGATTTGGGAAGATGAAGTGGAGGCAGAGCTTCTTGACAAAAAGTATGGGGCCTGGTTTTCTGATTTTTTAGAAGTTTCGGCGAGACTAGTACGTATGCCTTTAAGTGCACAAAGGAGACTAAAACCAAAATATGCTGTCAATGGAGAGTCTGTCAGTTTTGCAGATGGGATGCCTTACTTGTTAATAGGACAAGCTTCTCTGGATGATCTCAACGGCAGGTTGATGGATCCTGTAGGAATGGAGCGATTCAGACCTAATCTTGTTTTTTCTGGAAACACTGCTTTTGAAGAGGATGAATGGGATACGGTAAAAATAGGGGATGCTGAATTTAAAATTACGAAGCCCTGTGCTCGTTGTGTGATGACTACGGTGGATCAAAATACAGGTTCAAAAGGCAAGGAGCCACTTAAAACCCTTGCTAAGTATCGGACAATGGATAATAAAGTAATGTTTGGCCAAAACATGTTGTTGCTCTCTGGAAGCAGAGTGCAGTTGGGTGATAGCTTGATTCCCAAAAATAAGTAAAGCCGGAATTTCTTCCGGCTCTAGCTTCATGGTTTAGTTTAGTTGAAAGATATGGCTGTAATCAATTTTTTTTAGAAACTATATCCAACAGTCAACTTGAAGAATGAAGGTTGGCTGGTACCGCTTTTCGCAACCATTTCTGTGCTTCTTAGGTCAGCACCAGAAGTGAATCTTGCAAATGCACCACCTTTTGGATCTGCAAACTGAACATATGGTCCAAGAGCAACATAATAATCAAAAGAATCATCACTAGCGACTTCACTGCCACCAGTGAAGCTTAACTGTTCAAAATGAAGGCCAGCTGAAAAGAATGGACTGATTTTGAACCCATAATTGGCCCAATAGTGTAGGAAATTTAATGTGGTAGGGTTTCCGTGGTTGAATCCATAGTAGTATCCAAGATAGAATTCACCTTCAGTTTTTGCCTTGTCCAGACCAATAGTCAAGTTTGGCACAATGCCCTCGCCAAGTACAGGAGTACCAAGTCCTGATGTAAGGCTACCGCTTAGCAAACCGATTTGTGGATTGATGTTGATGCCTTCAGCTACTTGGAAATCCATACCGACACCAAATTCAGTCCAGTTGCCCCAGCCGCCACCGCCGGTACCCTGCACGCCGCCTGTTCCACCAGACCATAGGATTCCGTAAAAGGTAAAGGCAGTGTTTTCACTCAAGCTGTATGATCCGGCAAAGAATGGGTAAAATCCAAAAAAGATATCTGAGTTTAGTGTGACATCAAGACTGAATTTATCTTCTTCTTGAGCATTTACATTGCCTATGTTAAAGGCGATCAACATTGCGCTTAAAGCAAAAATTGCTTTGAAGCTTTTTGTAAAACTTCTTTTCATAATTTTTAACAGGTTTAATGATATGTAGGTTTGAAAATGAACCAGTATTTAAATGTTTGACATTAAATATCTGAATTCAAGTGTTGAAATTAGCCTATAATTTTTAAAATGCAATGAAAACTCTAAAATTATGTTAAAAATGTAACGAGATCCATTTCTGTTGAAGACTTTACAATAAAAAAGACTTCAGGATGTAAAATAAAAAAAGAGGCCTTATAGGGCCTCTTTATAGTTTTTTCAATCTTTTCGTGATTTATTTGAAAGACTTCACAGTTTCTATGAAAATTTTTACCATTTCTGGATTTATGTCGGGATATACTCCGTGTCCAAGATTAGCAATATGTCTGGTTCCCTTAAACTGTTCCATCATCTGAATAGTAGCAGCTTCAACCTGTTTTTCGGTGCCATAAAGTGCGGCCGGATCAAGATTTCCCTGTAACGTTTTGCTTTCCCCTATCATTCTTCGGGATTCAGTGATACCCATGTTCCAATCCAATCCGATAGTCTCACAATTCAGTTTTGCCATATCCTCTCTGGCGAAAAATGCTCCTTTGGCGAAGACTGTCTTAGGAACTGTAGTGATGGCATCGCAGATTTTTGAGATATAGGGCAAGGAAAATTCCCTGTATTGGTCAGGAGGCAAGATACCTGCCCAACTGTCAAATATCTGGATCAAATCAGCACCTGCGTCAATTTGAGCTTTTAGGTAATTGATGGTACTGTCCGTGATCATTTGAAGCAATTGATGGGAGAACTCAGGCTGTGTATAGAGCATAGCCCTTGCTTTCGAAAAAGTCTTGCTGCCTGACCCTTCGATCATATATGCGAATATTGTCCAAGGCGCTCCTGCAAAACCGATCAATGGAACTCTGCCATTCAAAGCCTTTTTGGTGATTTTGATGGCTTCAATAACATATCTAAGGTCATCTACACCGTCAGCAACCCTTAGTTTTTTAAGGTCACTTTTCGAATTCACCGTATTTGGGAACCAAGGCCCTCTCTTTTCCACCATTTCATATGGCAAACCCATTGCTTCTGGAATCACCAGAATATCTGAAAAAATAATGGCGGCATCCACACCAAGTAAATCCACTGGTTGGATGGTTACTTCCGCAGCCAGCTCAGGTGTTTGAGCCAGCTCTATAAAGCCACTGACACTTTCTCTCACAGCCCTGTATTCAGGCAGAATTCTTCCAGCCTGCCTCATGAGCCATACCGGTGTTCTTTCAGGATTTTCTCCCTTTGCAGCTTTTATTAGTAAGTCGTTTTTCAATTGCATGCCGCAAAGATAAAATACAGAGCGGATTTATTAAGACTATAGGATAAAACATTCTTTTGAGTTTACTTTTAGGATAAAAAAAATCCCGACTTGATATTGCAAGTCGGGATTTGATAATTTGTTGTTTTAGCAACTACTGCATCTTTTTCTCCAAAGTTTTAAAATCTTTTTCTTGGATTCCCATCATCTTGAGTACCTCATCCATATCTGTAAGGTCAAGTCTTCCATTGGCAAAATCTACCGGCAAGATGACTATTCTGAATTCAACATCTCTTTTCCAGGAGTCATCTAAAATCTCAGGGTTAAAATTGGTCTCTAAATATAATGCAACGTCTTCCAGACTGAAGTCGTAGTTATATTTCAGAAAGCCCTCTTCAAAGAAATACATCTGTGGCAGCATCCTCCAAACCTTAAGGTCATTAAATGTGTCCACTTTGAGAAACACCAATACGATATCACTTTCCACTAATGGTTCTGGGAATTCCAGTAATTCGAAGTAATCGTTTTCTTCTGTAAAATCCAGCGTTACCTCATAAGCTATCCCAATAAAACTATCTCCAGGTTGACCCTGAGGTCCCTGTTGACCTTGATCACCTTGAGGCCCCTGAGGTCCTTGAGGTCCCATTGGCCCCTCACATGCCTGAAAAGCCAAGGCTAGTACTGCAATTAATCCAAGAATTCTTTTCATAAAATGGTGTGTTAAATGTTAAAATTAAAATCCAATATGTATATCCACAATTGTACTAGTAATTATGAGCAATTTGTTTTTTTCATTCAGATATTCTTTGACACAGGGTCTGATTCTGTGAATAAATTTTCCATCGATACCTGACTTCAGTAGGTACATTCTAAACCACGAATTGATTTTAGGAATTGGTTTAGTGTTTTAATTTCAGATATTCTGTTATACGTTTAATATAACTGATAGTCCACTTAATTCCCTCTATTTGCAGTTTATTTTTTCAATCCAACGACTCTTACCTTGCTTGGACTAAAGATCTGGTCAATATAAACATCAGGGATTGAAAGGCTGTTTTCTTCAGCATATTGTCGGATTTTGCTTTGCACTTTTTTAGGCCCAGGCATTACAAATCTATGGGATTGTATGTTTGCTACTATGGCCGAAGTCCCGTCGAACGTCTTTTCAGTCAATCCACTAATTCCTTCTGTCCATTTTTTTTCTAAACCTACAAAAACCTCCATAGTGTCAAGTTTCCCGGCAGGCTCTATATAATAAATGGTGTTCAAGTAAGCTTCAGGTTTATCATTGGCCATACCTTCTATTTTTTCAAAAGCTCTTTTCAATTCAGGATCCTGAGGAGTCCCCCTGTAGTAGATTCCAGCCAGTTCTATTTCTCCCAAATCTTCATGTGCAACTTCTATATCATTGAAGCCCCCGAACATATATAGCCCAATGACGGCAACCAATGCCAACAAGACAATCAATGATATCAGTGGTTTCTTTTTCATTTTTTAAAATATATACCTGACCCCAATGGCTCCTTGCAATCTCAAATGACCAAAGCGGTCCAGTAATTCCATAAATAAGCCTACTTCAGCGAACACGTTGATAGGTAAGTCATCAAAATAGTATTCTGCCCCACCAAAAACTTCCGGCCCAAAATCAATGTTAGTCCTGTTTTCGCCAAAAACTGTAGTAGGTGAAATGGAAGAATCAGTGTAAGCATAGTTGACTCTTACAGACCTGATTTGACCACCAACTCCCGCATAACCAAGCAAATACCCTTCAGTAATACCGAATTCATCGGTAAAATCTTCATTATAAGCAATTCTAGCATTTATTGAAAACACATTGCCCGTACTATGCCCAGCATAAAATGCATTGGATGAAGGTCTGTTGTTTTCAAAAGAGCGGCGGTAATATTGAGCACTGTTTACACCTGCCCTTCCTATCATGCCTTCCACTGAAAAATTCTCATCCAGAAATGTCTTGTAAGTAATTGACAATGGCTCACCTAACCTAAGTCCAACACTTGATTCCTGAGCAAAGGTCAGTACTGGAATCAGGACAATCATCATTAAAATTAATTTCTTCACGCTTTTGTTGGTTTTGTTTTCAAATCTTTGTTTCTACGGCGCAAAATTAAATTCTGTTATTCAAATCTTAGGCCTAAATTCACCAAATTTCAATTGTTTGATATACCATCTTGAAAATTAATGACTTAAAATCTCAACTTTATTCAAAAAATCGCAAAACCTGATTATTTACCTGAGATTTTGCATTTTCAGTCCGAAGTACCTGCTGTGCAGCTTTGGTAGGTGGAGAATTGCAATGCATTGGGTTTAACCTATAGCCATAGATTTGAGCTGCATCTGATGCAGTTGCGCGTAATATCCTCCCAACTCAAGTAAAGCTTCATGGCTGCCCTCTTCTTTGATTTCTCCTTGATGCAAGACTATTATTTTATGCGCTTTTTGAATGGTGGAAAGCCTATGTGCAATCACAATAGATGTCCTGCCTTTCATCATTTTTTCAATGGCTCCCTGAATCAGTTCTTCAGTTTCGGTGTCTACTGATGAGGTAGCTTCATCCAGGATAATGATTTCAGGATTATACACCATTGCCCTTACAAATGAAATCAGCTGTCTTTGGCCAACAGATAAGGTAGCACCTCTTTCCATCACGTTGTAATCTAGCCCTCCCGGAAGTCTTTCGATGAACCTTTTGGCACCGACCAACTCTGCAGCTTCCATTACTTGCTCCCTGCTGATGTCTGGATTACCTAATGTGATGTTATAATATATAGTGTCAGAAAATAGGAATACATCCTGTAAGACTACACCAATGTGTTTTCTCAATGTTCCCAATTCAAATTCACGGATGTCAGTTCCGTCTACCTTAATGATGCCTTTATTTATCTCATAAAAACGACTGATCAGGTTGATGATAGAGGATTTACCCGCGCCAGTAGCGCCTACAAGAGCAACCGTCTCCCCATGTTTGACTTTGAAATTTATGTTTTTGAGTACCCATTCCTCATCATTGTAAGCAAACCAGACGTCTTTTACATTGATGTTGCCTTTAATCCTTTCTGGTTTGAAATTTCCTTCATTCGGAATTTGATCCTTGGATTCTAACAATTTGAATATCCTTGAAGAGCTTACCACTCCTAGTTGTAAGGTGTTGTAGCGATCAGCAATCATCCTTATCGGACGGAAAAACAACTGCAAATACATGATAAAGGATATCAGAACCCCCACTTGAATATCAGTGTCAAATACTCCTGTGGCGCCATACCATACAACCAGACCAATACCGATGGCTTGAATGATTTCTGCTACAGGGAAATAAATTGAGTAATAAAGAACTGACTTAATATGTGCTTTTTTATGATCTGTATTGATATCCTTGAATTTATCGTATTCCCTTTTTTCTCTATTGAAAATCTGCACGATGTTCATTCCCGTGATGTGTTCTTGCAAGAAGGAGTTCAGGTTGGATACTGCATTTCTGACATCATTGAAGGCGACTTTTATCTTCTCTTTAAAAATGTAAGTGGATATAATCAAGAGAGGTAATGTGCACAAACTCACCAAGGTCAGTTTCCAATCGATGTAGAACATTACTCCGAGTATGGTCACCAACTGCAATAGGTCTCCGATAATTGCAGCCAAGCCTTCACTGAACACATCTGCCAAAGTTTCTATATCTGAGATGTTTCTAGTGACTAGCCTGCCAATGGGAGTGTTGTCAAAAAATTTGAGGCGCATTTTGAGTAAATGCTTATATAATTTGATCCGGATATCCTTGATAATTACCTGTCCAATCCATCCTGATATATAGGTATGTGCGAATTGGACTATAGCCTGTAAAACCAAAAGGAAAATCAGCAGATAGATGATTTTCACCAATCCGGGACCGTCCCCCACAGCAACATAGTCATCTATTGCAACTTGGATGAAATAGGGTCGGGTAGGAGCCAATATAGCCAAAGCTATTGTGAGAAATATCAAAAAATAGAATTGTCCTTTGTAAGGCTGTACAAACCTGTAAAGCTTTCTAAGTACCTCGGTGTCTATGATCTCACCGCTTTTGACATTTTCTTTATCCAGACTCAATGGTTCGAAATTTTAAATAAATATATCCTCAGGATAACTTACCCTACAAAGGTATAACCCTTTGGCCGGTGCTGAAGATTTTGCGTTAGTTCTGTTTTTACTTTCGATAATTACTTTGAAATCATCAAGACTAATTTTACCCAGCCCCACTTCCATAAGGGTGCCTACTATGGCACGTACCATTCCTCTTAGAAATCGGTTGGCAGTTATATGAAAGAACAATTCGTGTCCTTTTTGTTCCCAAAAAGCCTGTTTTATTTCGCAGCGGAAATTATTGACTGCAGTTTTGACTTTGCTGAAGCTTTGAAAGTCTTCATATTCCAAAAGCATTGATGCAGCCTCATTCATTTTTTGTACATCTGGCATTTGAAACAGTAGCCAAGAAGACTCATGATCAAAAGGGTTTTTTCTCAAATTGCATTTATACAGATACTCACGTTCTACCGCATTGAACCTGGCATGCACATCCTCCTTGACTGGGATCAAATCATATATTGCGATGTCCTTCCCTAAGATTCCATTAAGCTTCTTGAGAAAAGAAGGTCTGTCCAATGTTGTGTCACTGTCAAAATGAGCAAATTGTTGACTGGCATGCACGCCTGTGTCTGTTCTGCCACTACCTTGAATCGACGTAGGTTTTCCCAAAAGTAGAGAAAGTCCTTTTTCTATTTCTGCTTGTACAGAATGTGCATTTTTTTGCGTCTGCCAACCATGAAAGTTATTGCCATTGTAGGCTAGTTCCAGAAAATACCTCTTCATTTCCATATTTGCATGGCAAAGATACTATTCCAAGTCAAAATTAAGCGCGCTTTTATACAAACCTTGCGATTCAGCAAATAACAAGTTTTCTTTGTCTAAATTTTAAAAAGACATGATACAAAGAATTCAAACAGTATTTCTATTCTTATTGATGGTAGCAATGGTTTTGGTGATGTTATTCCCCATTTGGCAGCAAGTAGATCCTGGACAGGTACAATTGATGACCTTGACAGCATGGAGTCTAACTACCGTGGATGTGACGAGTCAAGAAGTGATTGCCAGCGAATCTAAGGTGATGGTTATAGGTATTTTAGCACTTGTCTCTATTGGATTAGCGGCTTTCAGTATTTTTTCATATAAAAATAGGGGAAAGCAAATGATGATCAACATGTTCAATTCACTTGCAATGGTAGTCAATGTTGGGTTCATTGTATACTTTACTTATTCAGCCAATGCTGATTTTAATCCTCAAGTAAATGGAGCCTTTGTATTAGGCTTTTGGGCCATTTTTGCGGCTTTGGTAATGAATATGCTTGCCAATAGATTTATCAAAAAGGACGAAAATCTCGTCAGATCAGTGGATAGAATTCGATAATTCAGTTAGTAATAAAGAAAAAAAGGCCAGCGGGATATTTCGCTGGCTTTTCTTTTTAATATTAGGGATCCAACTAGAGCAACATGAAACAAGAAACTGCAGCCATTCACGCTGGAAATATTGTAACAGATAGTAACAAGCCTGCTGTCCAGCCCATCACAACATCCACCACTTTTCTTCATCAGGAGGATTCTTTAGTATATTCCAGAGCCAATAATCCCAACAGGATGGCTTTGGAAAACCTTTTGGCAAAGCTGGAATTCGGAGAAGATGCTGCCGCTTTTTCATCAGGAAATGCTGCAGGGATGGCAGTATTTCAGTCGCTTGAGCCAGGAAGTCATATTGTAGCACCTGATGACATGTATCATGGATTAAGGGCCCAATTGGTTCAGATGTTTCAAGGGATTCATTCAGTGAGTTTCGTGGACATGACCAATCCGGACAATATAGCGGCGGTTATTAAACCAGAAACCAAGTTGATTTGGGTGGAAACACCCTCTAACCCTCTTTTGAAGATTTCGGACATTAAGAAAATTTGTTCTATAGCGTCTGAAAGAAAAATCAAAGTGGCGTGCGACAATACTTTTGCTACTCCAGTATTTCAAAACCCATTGTTACTAGGTGCAGATATTGTCATGCACAGCAGTACCAAATACTTGGGCGGACATAGCGATATCTTGGGCGGTGCTTTGGTGACAAAGAAGATGGATGAATTTTGGGAGAAAGTTAAATTTGTCCAGAAGACGGGGGGGGCTGTTCCTTCACCTTTTGACACATATCTATTGTGCAGAAGTATCAAGACACTTTCCTATCGTATGAAAGGGCATGTCGAGCATGCTGGAATTTTGGCAGAATACCTTTTTCACCACCCTCAGGTAGAGGCTGTATATTATCCTGGATTGAAATCACACCCAGGGCATGAGGTAGCGGCTTCTCAAATGTCTGGATTTGGTGGAATGCTTTCTTTCTTGGTGAAAGGTGAAGCCGATGATGCTGATCGGGTTATTTCTAAATTAAAGTATTATACCAATGCCACCAGTTTGGGTGGAGTGGAAAGCCTGATTGAAAGGAGAGCAGCATCGGAAGGGCCAGATAGCAAGACCCCTCCAAACCTAGTAAGGTTATCTGTGGGCCTCGAGCATGTAGATGACTTGGTGGAGGATATGGATCAGGCTTTGGGTAAATAGAAAAAAGGCTGTATCAACAGCCTTTTTTGTACTGTAAGTGATGGTTATTTAAAAAAATAGGGTAGTATAAGCAACTTTCGCTAAAGTATGTTAATACCACCAAAGAAATATATGTTTTTTGACTTTTTAAAATTTTTCACCAACTATTTTTCATTTCAATAAAATTTTAGTCTAATAAAACTTATCCTGCCCATCCTTCTCTATCCAAACTCCTGTATTGAATAGCTTCAGCGAGGTGTTCAACTTTGATATTTTCTGATTGGGCAAGGTCGGCAATGGTTCTTGAGACTTTAAGAATTCTATCATATGCCCTTGCAGATAGTCCTAGTCTTTCCATCGCTGTTTTCAACAGTGTCTTACCAGCCTCATTGATTTGGCATACTTCCTTTACCATATGGGAAGGCATCATAGCATTACAGTAGATTTCAGGTTTTTCTTTGAACCTTTTCACTTGAATATCTCTCCCTATTATTACACGATCTCTGATGGATTTACTGGATTCTGTTTTTCGAGTAGAAGTCATTTCATCAAACTTCACAGGCGTAACTTCCACGTGGAGGTCAATCCTGTCCAAGAGTGGGCCACTGACCTTATTCAAGTATCTCTGTACAATTCCAGGGCCACATACACATTCTTTTTCAGGGTGATTGTAGTAGCCACAAGGACATGGATTCATACTGGAAATCAGCATAAAATTAGCCGGATAGTCCACTGAAATCTTGGCTCTAGAAATTGTCACTTTCCTTTCTTCAAGAGGTTGACGCATTACTTCTAGCACTGTTCGTTTGAATTCCGGTAATTCATCCAAAAACAAGACACCATTGTGGGAAAGGGAGATTTCACCTGGTTGAGGGTTACCTCCTCCGCCTACCAAAGCCACATCTGAAATGGTGTGGTGCGGAGAGCGGAAAGGCCTTTGGGCAATGAGAGAAGCGTTTCTGCCAAGTTTCCCAGCCACTGAGTGGATTTTTGTAGTTTCCAGTGCTTCCTGCAAAGTAAGTGGAGGGAGGATTGATGGCAACCTTTTGGCTAGCATGGTTTTGCCTGCTCCAGGAGGGCCAATCATGATGACATTGTGACCACCTGCGGCTGCAATCTCCATTGCTCTTTTGATATTTTCCTGGCCTTGCACATCTGCAAAGTCAAACTCATAATTCTCCAACGAATTGAAGAACATATCCCTGGTGTCTGTGACTAAAGGGGTGATTTCCAGAGTCCCTTCCAAAAATTCAATTGCTTCCTTTACTGAATTGACTCCGATGATGTCAAGGTTGTTGACAATGGAGGCCTCGGTAGCGTTTTCGATCGGTAGGATAAATCCTTTGAAGCCTTGTTTCCTTGCTTCAATGGCAATTGGCAAGACTCCTTTGACAGGCCTCAACTGGCCGTCAAGAGATAACTCTCCCATGATGACATACTTGTCTAGCTCAGGAAAAACGACTTGTTCTGAGGCTTGAAGTATGCCTAAAGCGATCGGTAAGTCGTAGGAAGAGCCTTCCTTGCGGAGGTCAGCCGGAGCTAAGTTGATGACGACCTTCTGCCTGGGCATACGGAAGCCGAAATATTTGAGAGCAGACTCCACACGTTGTTGACTCTCCTTGACAGCACTGTCTGGTAAACCTACCATGTAAAAACTAGTACCTTGACCTACATTGACCTCGATAGTGATCAGTTTGGCATCTACACCGGATACCGCACTGCCAAAAGTTTTTGCTACCATTTAAGCTATTTTAGTTAAACAAAAAAAGGAATCCTTACAGATTCCTAAATTAATATTTTTGGGACAAAATCCTATTATTTGAAGTTTTGCCTTGGCCTCAGGTTGGGTGATTCTTTCCCCTCTTCTGATTTATTGATTTTATTTTCGAGTTTGTTCAGTTTGATTCCTTTTTCAAGATCATATAGTGTGGCTTTCAATTCTTTCTTCTCAGCTTCCTTTTTTGAAATCTCCTCATTCAGGCTGTTTTTAAGCATGTGTTCTGTGCCAAATGAGACCAAATACAGGATGAGTCCAACCAAAAGGAAGTATACTACAGTGCCTGATTTGAGTTCTTCTATTCCGAACAAACCTTTGATTCCGTTGAATGACAGGAAAAAGACTATACTTATTGCGAAAAAAAGAAGCACTAAAAGTTGTGCTATTTTATTGACTTGTTTCATTGGTATTGGGTTGTTAATGATTCTTTGGACAATATACTAAACAGACTGCATGGTAGAAAGATTCCGATAAAGTCCTTTCTGTTCCATGAGCTCTTGGTGAGTGCCCCTTTCAATAATCTCACCTTTTTTGATGACGAGGATTTCGTCAGCATGCTGAATAGTACTCAATCGGTGGGCGATGACAAGGGTGGTTCTGTTGGCCATCAAGTTGGTCAAGGCTTCCTGTACCAGCTTTTCTGATTGGGAATCTAGAGCAGAAGTAGCCTCGTCTAAGATCAAAATCGGAGGGTTTTTTAAGACTGCCCGGGCTATACTCATTCTCTGCCTTTGACCGCCGGAAAGTTTTGAACCCCTTTCTCCAATATTGGTATGATAGCCATTTTCCAATTGAATGATAAACTCATGTGCATTGGCAATTTTCGCGGCTTCTATCACTTTTTCTTCGGAAATGTTTTCCAAGCCGAAAGCAATATTGTTGAAAACAGTGTCATTAAATAAAATAGACTCCTGGGTAACTATGCCCATCAAGGATCTTAAATCGAGTATGTCCAGATCACGGATATCTTTTCCATCCAGTGTGATTTGGCCAGAAGATGGATCATAAAACCTAGGCAACAAATCTGCCATTGTAGATTTCCCACCACCAGATGGGCCTACCAATGCCACTGTTTTGCCCTTTTCCAAAACAAAATTGACATCTTTGAGAACAGTTTCCTTTTCATATTTGAAAGATACATCTTTGAAAATCACGGATTTTTCAAAGGAGTTTACCTTCACAGGTTTGTCAGTGTTGTTAATCTTACTTTCAGTATCTACCACTACAAAGATTCTGTCCGCTGAAGCCAATCCCCTTTGAATGCTACTGGCAGCTTTGGAAATTTCCTTGGCAGGATTGAGTACCTGAGTGAAAATGATGATATATGTTATGAAATCGGACGCACTCAACTCAGAACTATTACTGAGCACTAAGTTTCCTCCATAGACCAAGATACCGGCAACAACAGACACTCCCAAAAACTGGGAAATCGGAGAGGCCAGCTCATTTTTTTTGGCCATAGAGACATTGACCGAAGAGTAGAACTCCGTTTCTTTATTGAATTTTTCTCTGATGTATTTTTGAGCTCCAAAAGCCTTGATTACACGCATTCCTGAGATGGTTTCGTCAAGGATATTCACAATCCGACCAAGGGATTCTTGACTTTCTACAGCTTTTTTTCTGAGCCTTTTGGTGATGGTACCGATGATGGCTCCGGAAATAGGGATGACCAAAATGGTGAAAAGGGTTAGTTTGACCGACATCATAAACAATACTGCAAAATATAGGATAATGGTCGCCGGCTCTTTGAACACCACCTTGAGGGATTGTACCACCATATTTTCCACTTCCTGAATATCGTTGGTGATTTTGGACATCAGGTCTCCTTTTCTTTCACTCGAAAAATAGCCTATGTGCATGCTTGAGACGCGTGTGAAAATTTTCATCCGCATTTTTTGGATGATTTCAGCACGGACTTTGGCCAGCACTACGCCAGATAGATATGTGAAGAGGTTGGATAAAAAAACAGAAACCACAATGATGATGCAGACATATACCAATGTCCCGAATTTGCCATAGGTCTCTGCTGTCTGAAGGAAATAGTAATTGAACAGATGAATAAAGTAATCTAAGGAAAAGTTGAAGTCAGGCTTTGTCAAATACCTACTCATGGCATCGGGCTCCACCTGCTCGAAGATGACATCAAAAAGTGGCTTGAGAAGTGTGAAATTCAGCAATCCAAAAATGATTGCCAGTAAGGTGTAAATGATATAAACAGGGAAGTACCTTCTGTAAGGTTTGGCAAAGGAAAGTATCCTGAGATAAGTATGCATTCTGTCAATTTCGGTTTAAGGCCGCAAGTTAAACATTTTATACCCAAATCAGGTGACCTTAATAGTTGAAGTCGTTTCTGACCATATTTACCCTAAGTGACAGTTGGGTAAAGGAGGTGTTTCTCATCTGATCCTCATTTTCGATTTTTTGGTTTCTTATCGAATGACTCAAATCAAGAAACACATTTTGTCGGACCATATAGCTCAAGTTGAGATTTGCCATCAAGACCCTATTCTCTACACCCTGACCTATGACATTCCCGAAAAGACCTATCCCCGTATTTGGGTTTGTGCGGTCTTTCAAGATGTTTTTACCATAGTTGATATCAGCGGATGGGTCATCTCCAAAGTATTGATAGAGCATAGTCAAATTGGTAAAAAGTCTAGGGATGGGCTGGTACCTGACAATGGCAACCGCTTCTCTGAAATTTGCACCTAGGGGATGTGTCAAAGGTGTCCTGTAATTTGTAAATGATTGGTTTTCGAATTTTTCTTGAAAGGTATATGGTCTTACCTGATTGTATTCCAATTGCAAATCCAGGTTATTTACTTTAAATGCATTGATGTACTTGTAGCCAGCCTGAAGGGCGTGCTTGTTTCGAATCGAGTTTGGACCATCGATTCCAAAAAACTCTCCAAATACAAACTCATCTAACACAAACTGTCCATAAAGCTGCATGCCTGGAGTGAAATTCCATTTGAAATCAGTACCCAACATTACTTTGTCTGGAGTACCGAGTTGATGTTCTACCCACCTGTAAAAAATCAAAGGATTGAGGTAATTCCAGTCAAATTGATTCTTCATTACTGATTCAAAAACTCCCACATTCAGCTTCTTTCCGATATTGATGCCAAGACGGTGGTGCGAAAACCATTTTTGTGGATAGCGGTCATCGGTAGGCCTTCCGACAAAATCATATGTGACATCAGCTGTCTTTTGAGACCATAGATTGGTGAAATTGAATTTCCAGATTTTGGTATTCAGTTTCACAAAAACGTAAGGGTTCGAAAAATCGGATATGATCAAAGACCTGTATCCTTCACCTACAAAGTTTCGATCATGTCCAAACTGTGCTTGAATGCTTTTACTAATATTAAAATTCACATGACCCATGGCAGAAAAATAGCCATATCCTTCACCTTCATATCTTTTCCAAAAACCTTCTCCGGGAACCGCTCCGGACTGTTCTACATATTCTTTGACCCAAGAAGGAAATATCGTCTGGGTGGTAGTGAAGTAAGTGTAGAATGACACCTTTCTGTCAATGCTTCCCCTGAATTCCACACCTCGACTGTTTCTCATTCGGAAGTTGTCTTGATTGGGCTCTATTCCTCCTGAAAGATATATCACAGGGTTGATATGAAAGTCAAATATCGAATCCCTGTAATGGAAAAAATCAGATGGTTTTCTGTAAATGCCTCCTAATATTGGATTTCTGGAATTTTCAGTTTCCCTATCGATAAATTCCCAATTGTCATTGCTAAGATAATTGATGTTAAATCTATCTGTTTTGGATTGAATTAGATTTCCTTGGGCCAAAGTATCCAAATAAGCGCCCACCTGATCTCTTCTGTAAGGCTTAAAGCCAGTGTGGAAAATCTGGTTATTTTTCCCTTCCAAGATTTCATATCGCTCCAGAAGATGGTAATAATCTCTGTTGTAAGGAATATAGGCCCCTTGGGAAAAGCTTTCCAATTGTAACAAAAGAATCAGGAAAAAAGAGAGGGTAAGGTGTTTTCTCATATGGACGATAGCATTTTGTAAATCTAAAAAAAGTATGGTAAAAATAAAGCCCTTGCAAAAAGGGGTAGGAAAAAGCAAAAAGCCAACAGTATGTTGACTTTTTGAAAATTGCAATGTGGAATTAAGGACTTTGCCGAATCGATCGAATGAGGGACCTCATGAAACGTATATTTCAAAACAGTCTGCCTTTTTTATTCTCTGAGAAGAATTAAATCATCAGGCAAGACTGAGGTCTTCGTTTTCCTGGCCAGAGAAATTTATTTTTCTAGAGGTATACATGGTAATGGACAAGGCAATAAACAGTCCGATACTTCCTATCAGCAATGCGAAGTCCTGTTGTTTGATAATGATAAATATGAAGATGTAGAATATTGAAAGTAGTGTTGTGAAGATTCCGATTTCTTTCCACTTTGTGAAAATTGAACGTGAATAAAACCCAAGAAGGACAACTATAGCCAAGCTCGCTATCCAATATGCAATGCCAAATCCAAGATGTTCAGATAGCGCAATTAGTAAAGTGTAATACAATACCAATGCAAACCCAATCAATGAATATTGAATAGGGTGGATTTGCGATTTTGTAATCAGCTCCATTAAGTATAAAGCTAAAAAGCTTAAAGTAATAATAAGTATGGCATACTTAGATGTACGTGTGCTTTGTTGGTATTGATCTACGGGATTGACCAAAGTTAGGCCAAAGGCACTTTGATTCAAATCAGGAATGTATCCTTCAAATTCTTGCCCAAATGGGCGGTTGAAATGTAGGATATTCCAATTGCTACTAAAGCCGGCTTCAGTGACTTGTCGTGATTCAGGTAGGAATTCACCTCGAAAACTTGGATTTGGCCAATTGCCCGTCAGGTTTAGATTAGTTGTTTTGCCAATGGGAATTAGAGAAAAATCTTTACTGCCTTTCAAGATCATTTCACCTGTGAAACTAAGGGATGAATTATTGGGGTCAAGTTGAATTCTAGATAATAGCCCTTTGTTTTCACCGTTCCTTTCAGAAAATGGCTCCAATTCTAATGGTTTTTCATTCACTTTAAAATTTGGACTTCCGCTTAATCCTTTCAGGTCACTGATGCCTATCATGAGGCTGGCTTGATTCCAGTATATGTTTTTTGATGGGAGATTCATTTTCTCAAGTTCAAGAGAGTCGAATTTGACATCAAAAGAAAGCGTATTGGTATATACAACCACATCAAAAATCCCCCTGTGCAATAATTGGGCTTCAATGTTTCCAGATAAGTTCAATTGCTCGGGTAGGATATATTTAGTCTTATACTCCTTGACGATTTTCTTTTCACCATTAGTTATTACTTCTTTCAATTCAAAGTAAGGTAGGCTCAAATAGGGACCTAAAATAGTCTGATCCTGAGACCATTTTCCCCTGATGTCTTCTTCTGCTTCAGAGAGGCGAAGTTGCCTTTCTTCAATCAGATCCAAAGTGAATTTTTGTGGAATCAACAAGGCTAGCGCAATCAATCCTATTATCAGAAGTTTGGTACTGGCAGATTCTGCAAAATCAAATCTATTGGAGTTGAACGTTTGTGTTTTTGGTTTTTGATCCATGATTTTCGAGGTTAAGTATATAGTGATTTGTAAAGTTTTCTGATTGAGTTAATCCCAATGTCCAGTAAAATTGAAGGCTATAATGGCGCTGATCCAAAGTGACACGAGGTAGATAATTATGCTGAAAATAATGGCAAATACTTTTTTCGTGCCCACTCGGTACCGGTGGAAAACCAGCAGAAAAAAAATGGCTCCACCTAAAGCTCCCCCAAGAGGAATGATGGTCATAGGATAGATCATCCAAGTCTCAAAATATTCCTCTTTGGTAAGAATGATGAATAGTAAAAAGGCCAAGGGGAGGCTTCCACCAATTATGGTGGGTAGGAGAACCCTTTGAATAAGTAGTTTTCTGGAGGGAGAGGAAGGGTGCATGGTTCTTGTGATTTAAAATGATATATAAAATGAAAGTACTTTGTAATTCAAAGTGGATGAAGAAATTTTTTTAGCTTTTGTTTTCATTGATTAGATTTTCAAGAAATTCGAGGTGTAATTTGAAAGCTTCCCTACCGGCGTTTGTGGCAGAATAATTGGTAAGGGGTTTTCTTCCGATAAATGATTTTTGGACATAGATATATTCAGAACTTTCAAGATTTTTTAAGTGGGAAGCAAGGTTGCCATCTGTCACTTCAAGAAGCTCTTTGAATGAATTGAAATCAAACTGCTCGTTGACCATCAAAATGGACATGATCCGTAGTCGGATTACATTTTCAAAAGCCTTATCGTAATTCCCCTTCACTTTATCTGTCGTATTTGTAGTACATCATAGAGCCATAAACTACATGCAACAAGCCAAATCCAAGGGCCCAAGTGATCAAACCGTAACCAGGAAAGAATGCAGAGATAATCCCTAGAATAAGTTCGCCATATCCCAGATATTTGATGTCACTGTGGGTGAATTGGGAGGCATTGACCAATGCTAAACCATAGAAAATCAATGTTGAAGGGGCAACCACAATCAAATAACCTCTGAGTACTAAGGCCAAGCAAAATATTCCACCAACCAAAACCGGGATAAATAAAGCTTGCAAGAAACGCTTTCCTGCAGGAGTCCAGAGATTGGTAGAGAGTCGTTGGCTCTTCTTACGGCTGAGAAAGTATGCACTGCCTATTGAAAGCATCAAAATTATCAATGCCAGTGCTATGAGTTTGGCGAAAACAGCCGCGTCATCAATGAAGGTAGTCCTGAACCCGTATGGAGGGTTTGGATAATAAATCCAATAATATGCCAGACTGACACCAAGTAAGGCATAGATACCTGCCAATACTCCGGACAACCCGCTCAATGAGAGGAAGCGTGTGCTTCTTTCCATCATGGATTTAATTTCAGCTAATTCCTTTTCAGCATTTTTCATTTTAAAAGTACTTTGAGTTACAAAGTAAATCAAATATTCCAAATTTGATGCTGCATAGTAAAAATTTAACAAGAATTAAATTTCATTTAATCCCTCAAATAGTTCATCCAAGTCCAAGACAAATCCTTTTATACATTTAGATGGAACAAAGTCTCCTAGAGTAAAAAGTCTTGACGGTATATATTTCTTTTCTACCAAAGTGTACACCAAAAGCGTTTTTTCATAAGGATGTATGATCCAATATTCTTTGACGCCACTTTCTTCATAGACTTCATATTTGTTTTGAAGCTCTTTTTTATTGTTACTAGGGGAAAGGATTTCCATAATCAAGTCGGGTGCTCCAACACAACCCAACTCGTCGAGTTTCTCCGGATCGCAGACGACGCAGATATCAGGTTGGACAACGGTGTTGATGTCTTTATGCTTCTTGGATTTGACAGGTAGACGGACATCAAACGGGGCTGAGAAAACTTTGCACTTTTGTCCTTTTAAAATCCCGAAAAGCTGATAAGTGATTTTTATTGAAATTTCCTGATGGATTCTCCTTGGCGCAGCAGCTGCCTGCCTAAAAACCTCACCCTTTATCAGTTCGACCATATGGTCAATCTCCCAATTCAAGTAATCGGCATATGTGTACCTGCCGTATTCGGAATAGGGTTCTTTGACAAGATTTTTTTCTTCTTCCTTTTCCATAAAACTAAGTTTAACTAAAAAGTAACATGCAAGATAAACCTTACTCTAAACCTTCAAATAGTTCATCCAAGTCCAAGACAAATCCTTTTATACATTTAGATGGAACAAGGTCTCCTAGAGTAAAAAGTCTTGACGGTATATATTTCTTTTCAACCAAAGTGTACACCAAAAGCGTTTTTTCATAAGGATGTATGATCCAATATTCTTTGACGCCACTTTCTTCATAGACTTCATATTTGTTTTGAAGCTCTTTTTTATTATTACTAGGGGAAAGGATTTCCATAATCAAGTCGGGTGCTCCAACACAACCCAACTCGTCGAGTTTCTCTGGATCACAGACGACGCAGATATCAGGTTGTACAACGGTGTTGATGTCTTTGTGTTTTTTTGATTCTACAGGGAGACGCACGTCAAAAGGGGCTACATATACCTTACAGGTCTTACCTTTTAAAAGGTTGCCCAACTGTGATCCAATCTTCAGCACCAGTTCCTGATGGATTCTCCTTGGCGCAGCTGCTGCCTGCCTAAAAACCTCACCCTTTATCAGTTCGACCATATGGTCAATCTCCCAATTCAAGTAATCGGCATAAGTGTACCTGCCGTATTCGGAATAGGGTTCTTTGACTATATTTTTTTCTTCTTCCTTTTCCATTTGCCTAATTTACAAAAAGTTAAATATACTTGATCAACGTAAGAAGCGGCACTTATTTTTTCAAAAGAGCAGGAAAAACGTTATCATTTTGAAAAAAATGGTTGCGTAGGATGTTTTGTCTGAAATTTGTTTTAGGCTCGATGAGATTTAGAATATTGTTCTGATTTTTAAGATAAATGTTGTCAAACACCCAAGAAAATTATGATGGTTAATCAGCTAAGTATTTTGAAAATCCATTCCTAAGTATTTAATTTCAAATATAGTTTATCTTTTATCCATTTGTTGTTTGCTTCCAGGGTTATGAAAAATCATGTTTTTTTCTTTGGGATTTTGTTCTTTTTGATGTCCCAATCTGGTTTTGGCCAATCGTCCGAATACCAATCTTATTACAGTCAGAGCAATTACATAGATCTTCCTGTGGTGACCTTAAAAGAGAATTTTTTTGGTAATCCAATATATTTTATTGAAGGAGAAAAAGTAAAGGCTTCAGAAGTCCGTGCCTATATGGAGATTATGCCCGGAGATGCGAATGACTTTTCCCAAACCCATACCAAAGCGATCACAGGTACAGCTATCTCGCTGAGTGGGCAATTATTGATTTTTGGTGCTTTAGGGTATGCCTATGACAATAGAAATAGGTTGAATAATCAAATCGTAGGGAATTGGTTTATAGCTACCACTGTAGGTGGGGTAGGAGGAAGCGTAGGTAGGATTATGAACAGACAAAGTGTGAGAAAAGTCAATACCCTAATAGAAAACCACAATTACTTGATCAGACAGGATGAATTGACCAAGCCATATTTGAAAATGGATTTCCGGAATAATTTTTTAGGAGAAAAAATTGACATATATGATGGCCCAAATCTATTGAGTAAAAACAGGATCAATCAGTATATGTTGGATTATCCTGAATTTGAAGAGTATTTTAAGAAGTCACAAAGAAACCAAAACTGGAGTTTAGCTATGGGGTTACTGGATTTAGCTTCCACTTTTGTATTTGTGGGATATATTCTCTCACCTCAAATACAGTCTTCAGCTCCTAGCAATATCCTTTTACCTTTGACTATCGCCAATGTTGGTATTGGTGTTTCTGGTGGATTGTTCCGAAGAGCTGCAAGAAACCAGACCCGAGTAGCCTTGATGAAATTCAATTTTGGAGACGAATTTGTCGATTATTGAAAAAGAGATTTGAAGAAATTCGTTTGATATTTCCCTCATTTTCAATTGTTATAAACTTCCTAAACCACCTTTTCACTATCAAAAGACCGATAAATAGAAGAAAGAAGTTAGTTGAGTCAATTATTTTTAGATTGAGTTTGGATACATTTGGAAAAAGGGATAACTTTGTGCCTCATTTGTGAAAAGGGATCAAAGAAAAATAGCTATACAATGAAAAAAGACATTCATCCAAACTACAGAGACGTCGTATTTTACGATACCTCCAGCGAATATAAATTCATCACCAAGTCTACTATCGAAACTAGTGAGACAATTACTTGGGAAGATGGTCAAGAATATCCAGTTTACAAGATAGAAGTAAGCTCCAATTCTCACCCATTTTACACTGGTAAGAAAATGATGTTGGATACTGCTGGTAGAGTTGAGAAATTCAACAGAAGATACGCAAAGAAATAAGAGTTTCGAAAAGAACTCAAGCTAAAAGTCTCCCGGAATCGTTTTTCCGTGAGACTTTTTTATTTTTGTGCCATGGACAATATTATTTTATTCGATGACCCCACAATTAGAGGGTCTTTGCTGCCTTTTACTTTTACAAGACCCGTAGCTGATATCCGGATTGGGATTCTGAAAATTTCTGAAAAATGGCAGGTTACCACAGGAAAATCAATTTCCTATCTCACACAAGACTACTTAAGTACAAAATTCTCCTGTAATTCAGGGAATGCCATGATGGTAAACGGTGCCCTGTGTCCTAATGAAACGCTTGTCCAAGAAATTTTAAAATTGGAAAGAGGCCAGGCTTTATATCAGGACAATATTCTTTTGGCATGTATAACGGAAAATGGAGAAGCTTTTCAACCTGAACAGGTAAAGGATTTTCAGAAAATCCAAACTGCAGCTGAATCGAATATCATCCAAAAGTCATGGAATATATTCCAATTCAACGCTTCTGAGCTTAGGAGCGACTTTCAGCTAATTACTAAAGGTAGAGGTTCCTTGCCCATTTCAGATCCTCACACTATCATTTATGGTAAAGAAAACATCTTTATAGAAGAAGGGGCAATTGTCAAAGCTGCAGTTCTTAATGCTGAGAATGGTCCAATATATATCGGCAAAAATGCTGAAGTACAGGAAGGGGCATTGATTCGTGGTCCATTCGCACTCTGTGAAGGTTCAGTTGTCAATATGGGAGCAAAGCTTAGAGGCGATACTACTGTTGGTCCTCATTCCAAAGTGGGTGGAGAAATATCCAATTCAGTGATTTTTGGCTACAGCAACAAGGGGCACGAAGGATTTATGGGGAATTCTGTGATAGGTGAGTGGTGTAATCTTGGAGCTGATACCAACACTTCCAATCTCAAAAACAACTATGCTTCTGTCAAAATCTGGGATTACACCAAAGGAGGATTCACCAATACAGGCTTACAGTTCTGCGGGCTAATGATGGGAGACCATGCAAAGTGCGGTATCAATACCATGTTCAATACAGGTACGGTGGTAGGTGTCGGTGCAAATGTCTTTGGTGATGGTTATCCACGCAACTTTATTCCATCTTTTTCATGGGGAGGGGCTGCCGGTTTTAGTAC
This sequence comes from Mongoliibacter ruber, assembly GCF_003003005.1. GTDB lineage: Bacteria > Bacteroidota > Bacteroidia > Cytophagales > Cyclobacteriaceae > Mongoliibacter > Mongoliibacter ruber. The sequence continues at coordinate 23,121 of NZ_PVTR01000003.1, read as the reverse complement.
TTTTCAGGTAAGGAAATTTGAAGAGACTGCCACTGCTGTGATGAAAAGAAGAAAGCTTGAGTATGGAGATGAGGAAAAAGAAATCATCAAAAAGGTTTTCGAATTGACGAGACATTATCGTATTTGGGACAAAGAAGGTTAAATCAATTATGCTGTTTTCAAGTATTCCAGGACTGACTGAGGTCAAGGAAAAAATCATTCAAGCGGTTAAAAATAACCACCTTGCGCACGCTTTGCTTTTTCATGGCCCAGAGGGTTCGGCAAATCTTAAAATGGCATTGGCATTGGCAACATACCTGCATTGTCAAAACCCAAAAGATGATGATTCCTGTGGGGAATGCCCTTCTTGCCAGAAAATGGCAAAGCTTGTTCACCCCGACATGAATTTTGCTGTACCTGTCCCTGGAGAAGGAAAGGAAGATAAGGAAGAAAAGAAAAAATTAGATCCTGTAGCTGCTTTCAGGTCATTTGCCATACAGAATGGGTATGGGAATATTTCTGATTGGGTATACCAAAATGACTTTGAAAAAAAGCAACTCAACATTTCAAAAAGTGCCGCCAGGCAATTGATCAAAACACTTTCACTAAAGTCCTTTGAGGGAGGTTTTAAAATTATGCTGATTTGGGCACCGGAGTTTATGAATGCTGCTTCGGCAAATTCACTTTTAAAGATCTTGGAAGAACCACCCGAAAAGACGGTGTTTCTTTTGGTGACTTCTCAGCCCGAACAGTTACTGACTACAATCTTGTCCAGGACTCAAAAAGTTATGGTCAGGGCTTTTACAGATCAGGAAATAATGGATCATTTGGTGGCAGAAGAGATGAGCAGCAGAGAGGGGGCAGTTCAGATAGCGCCATTGGCAGATGGTAACCTTCGTGAAGCCTACCGAATGATCGATCAGGTTGCAGATGAAAATACTGTTTTGATCAGAGATTGGTTCAGGGCTTGTTTTCAGATAGACATCAACCAGATTTTTGGCTTTGTAGAGAGTTTTAGCATAAGAGATAAAGAAGCCCAAAAGTCCCTATTACTTACAGGTATAAATGTGCTTCGGGAAGTCATGCTTGACAAAGCACAAGTGGTTAACCTTATGCGGAGTGCTGACACAGACAGAGATTTTATTCATAAATTGGGTTCTCATGTGCTTGATGGTGATAAACTCAGTCGAATTTATGAAATACTTAATTTGGCATATTACCACCTAGAAAGAAATGCAAATATGAAAATCATGTTTGCGGACCTTTCATTTCAAATTGCAAGGGTCATGAAACCAAAACAAACAGCTTCTTGATGAAAAGATTGATTGGAAGAAGAGAAAGGATTTCCCTACCGGAATGGGGACTGAAGAATGTGACAGCAAAAGTTGATACAGGAGCATACACTTCTTCAATTCACTGTCAGGATATTCAAGAGGTCGAAGAAGCTGGTAAAAAAGTATTGATTTTTCAATTATTAGACCCTTCGCAAAGGAACTTTAGTGAAGGGAAAATCAAAACAGAGTTTTATACCCAAAAAAAGGTTAAAAATTCTTTTGGTCAGGCGGAAATCAGGTACAAAGTGAGCACAGAAGTGCTTATGTTTGGCGAAGTTTTCCAAGCGGAATTTACATTGACAGATAGGTCAAAAATGAAGAACCCAATACTTTTGGGCAGAAAGCTTCTTCAGGGCAGGTTTGTAGTGGATGTAGCGGAAGTCAATCTATCTAAAAAGTCTTTAAAATGAAAATTGCAGTATTATCTAGAAATCCCCATCTCTATTCAACAAAAAGACTTGTGGAAGAAATCAAGGCAGCCGGTCATGAATCGCTGATCGTTGACCATTCGGTCTGCGACCTGATCATTGAGCAAACGGGGCCTTCAATCTATTATAAAGGGGAGAAGCTTGAAGGCATAGATGCCATCATCCCTCGTATAGGAGCTTCGGTTACTTTTTACGGCACAGCTGTAGTAAGGCAATTTGAGTTAATGGGGACATTTTCTGCAGTTGAATCACAGGCTATTGTGCGGAGTAGAGATAAACTTAGGAGTTTACAGATTCTTTCGAGAGCAGGTTTGGGAATGCCCAAGACAGCTTTTACCAATTTTTCCAAAGGGGGAGAAAAAGCCCTTATTGAAAGGGTAGGAGGGGCACCATTGATCATCAAGCTTCTGGAAGGAACTCAAGGACTAGGTGTGGTTTTAGCAGAAACGAAAAAAGCCGGTCAGTCCGTAATTGAGGCTTTCCATGGTTTGAAAGCAAGAATTATCGTGCAGGAGTTCATCAAAGAGGCCAAAGGAGCGGATATCCGGGCATTTGTTGTCAACGGTAAAGTGGTTGGCGCCATGAAAAGACAAGGTGCGGAAGGTGAGTTTAGATCCAATCTTCACCGTGGTGGCAAAGCAACCATCATCAAGCTTTCCCGAGCCGAAAAAACAGCTGCCCTTAATGCGGCAAAAGCGCTTGGCCTGGATATAGCTGGAGTTGATATGCTTCAGTCTGAAAGAGGGCCACTTATTCTGGAAGTCAATAGTAGCCCGGGTTTGGAAGGAATTGAAAAAGCAACAGGAGTTAATATTGCAGCTGAAATCATAAAATTTATTGAAAGTTCTGTTAATAAACAGCCTTCAAAAAGAAAACTAAAAAATGAACCATAAAATCAGGATAGGAACTAGAGGAAGTAAATTGGCACTTTGGCAAGCTTATCATGTTGAAGATCTGCTGAAAGCAAAAGGATTGGAATCCGAAATCGTCATTATAGAAACCAAGGGAGATAAAGTCCTCGATGTTTCGATAGCTAAAATTGGTAGTAAGGGGGTATTTACAGAAGAACTTGAGGATCAATTGGCTTCGGGTGCTATTGATATTGCTGTTCATAGTGCCAAAGACATGCAATCATCACTGCCTGAAGGCTTTGAACTGATAGCCTTTACTGAAAGAGAAAAAGTGAATGACATCATCCTTAGTCATCATAGAGATATTGATTACAAAAATCCTGAAAAGCCACTTGTTTTGGGGACTTCATCAACAAGACGGGTTGCTACTTTGAAACATTATTATCCTCATGTCAAGACAGTGGAAGTGAGGGGGAACCTTCAGACTAGAATCTCGAAAATGGAGTCTGGAGTCTGTGACGCCTTACTACTGGCATTTGCAGGAGCACATAGAATGGGCTATGATGATATGATCTGCCATGAATTGTCTTTGGAGGAATTTACGCCGGCAGTAGGGCAAGGTTCTGTTGCAATTGAATCCTCTGTCAATCTTGATCCTGAGTTAAAGAAATTGATTGTAGAGGCTTGCCATCATAAAGAAACAGGCTACAGGCTTCTAGCGGAAAGAGCTTATTTGAGGGTTTTAGAGGGCGGTTGCAGTATTCCTGTATTTGCCTTGGCTACCCTTGAAAAAGATTCCTTGAAGATCAAAGGAGGAATAGTAAGTCTCTCTGGTGACAAAAGAATAATACATGAAGTGTCCGGAGAAAAAACTGAAGCTGAAAGTATCGGTAAAAAGCTGGCAGAAATGGTGTTTGCCAGTGGTGGAGATCAAATTTTAAAAGACATTAAATCGGCGCTAAACAAATGAAAAACATACGATTTTGGTTTGTGATCCTATTCTTGGGATCTTTTTTATTTTCTTGTGCTACTGAAAAGGATTACTTGATCAAAATAGAAACTCGGCATGGTGATATGTATGCTGTGTTTTTTGATGAAACGCCAAAGCACAAACAAAATTTTATAGAATTAGCACAAGCGGGCAGATTCGATTCCACTGAGTTCCATCGGGTCATTCCAGAATTCATGGTGCAGGGTGGAGATGTATTCGGGAAAGAGCAACTGCCAGAAGAAGACTGGTATACATTACCGGCTGAAATCAAGCCTGAATTCATTCATAGTAAAGGAATGATAGCTGCCGCTCGTCAAGGTAATAATGTCAATCCTGAAAGAAGGTCCAGTGGTTCTCAGTTTTACATTGTCCAGGGGAAAGTGTATACAAAAGCGGAATTGATCACGGATATGAAATTATTGTCAGAGACCTTTTTCAAGTATATCCAATTGAGTAGCAATGCTGAGCTCAAAGACAAGTACAGAGAGATGTATGAAGCAAAAGAATTTGATGCTCTCAATGAAATGATGTTGGCAGAAAAAGAGAATTTGGAGTCCTTTTTTAATGTAAATCTTGAAAAACCAATGACTCCTTTACAAGTGGAGGCTTATACTTCTGTGGGTGGTACTCCTCATCTCGACAATGAATACACTGTTTTTGGTCAGGTGATCAAGGGTTTGGAAGTGATGGAAGCTATTTCCAAAGAACAGACTGGGCCTAGGGACAAACCTCTTGAACCAGTTCATATGAAAGTTAGCGTAGAACAACTACCTAAAACTACTATTACAAAGGAGTATGGGTACGAATACAAACCACAATGAAAAAGATATTAATTACTGGCGCTAATGGCTTACTCGGGCAGAAATTGGTTCAGAAGCTTATGGGGAAGGAAGATCTTCATCTCATAGCTACAGGAGTAGGGGCTTCTAGGCTTCCTGCATCTTGGTCAAGTGGATACACTTGGGAGAGTATGGATATTACTGACCCTGATATTGTTAATTCAATTGTAGGGGAGTATCAACCAGATTGTATCATACATACTGCTGCCATGACACAGGTAGATGACTGCGAAAATCAGAAAGAAGCCTGTTGGAAAGCCAATGTAGATGCTGTAGCCAATATGATTTCGGTTTGCGAACAGCATGATATACACCTTGTACATCTGTCCACAGATTTTATTTTTGATGGTGAAAATGGTCCCTATGATGAAAAGGCCATTCCAAGACCGGTGAACTACTATGGAGAAGCCAAATTGGAAGCGGAAAGATTAATCAATAAATCAAAGTGCAGATGGGCTATTGCACGGACTGTTTTGGTCTATGGTTTGGCCGCTGATATGAGCAGGTCAAATATTATACTTTGGGTAAAAAAATCTCTGGAAAGTGGAAAGCAGATCAATGTAGTTACAGATCAATGGCGTACACCTACTCTGGCAGAGGATCTTGCAGATGGTTGTATTTTGATCTTTGAACATGGAGCTGAAGGTATATTCAACATTTCAGGTGAGGATTTTCTCACTCCATACGATATGGCCATGCAGACGGCCACCTATTTTGGGTTGGATCATTCACTTATTAATAAGGCCGATTCCAGTAATTTTTCACAACCCGCGCAAAGACCACTCAAAACAGGTTTCATAATTGAAAAGGCAAAAAGTCAATTAGGCTATAATCCCAAAAGTTTTATGGATGGAATTGGTATTTTATCAAAACAACTTAAATTAGCCGATTCTTAAAAAAATCATATTTATTCAAAATCAATTAATTCAAATAAAATGGCGATGAATTCAGATACCCAAGGTAGAGGCCAATTTGGCTCAAGTTTGGGTTTTATTATGGCTGCAGCCGGTTCTGCGGTTGGATTGGGAAACATTTGGAGATTTCCATATCTCACCGGTGAAAATGGAGGAGGAGCTTTCGTATTTGTATATGCTATCCGCGTTCTCCTTATCGGGCTTCCGCTCTTATTGAATGAAATTGCCTTAGGCCGTAAATCAGGCAAAAACCCAATCGGTGCAATCAAAGCTACCGGAGGGAATGGTTTCTGGCAGATTGCAGGAGTATTGTGTATTTTGGTTTGTTTCTGTGTGTTGAGTTATTATTCAGTAATAGCTGGATGGACAATTGGGTATATTTTTACCGAATTGGTAAACATTCCGATAGATTTTGAGGAATTTCAAGATACGCCTCAGTATGTAGTTCCTCTGTGTTTCTTATTCATATTTTTGACCATTGCCGTTGTATTAGGTGGCGTTTCCGGAGGTATAGAAAAAGCAGCTAAATTTCTAATGCCTATTTTATTTGTGATCATTATTTTCATAGCTGGAAGAGCAGTGACTTTAGATGGTGCTATGGAAGGGGTTAGGTATTATTTATATCCTGATTTTACAAAAATCACCAGTAAAGTTGTTTTACAAGCTCTTGGTCAAGCCTTTTTCTCTATGTCAGTAGGTTGGGGGTTGATGATTACTTTTGGTTCTTATTTACCTAAGAAAAGCAACATTGTCCAATCTTCAGGTTGGATTGCAGGGATGGACAGCATGGTCGCCTTGATGGGTGGACTGATGGTATTTCCGGCTTTGTTTGCCTTGTTGCCAGGAAAAGATCCAGCAGGTGGCCCTGCCTTGGTATTTGAAGTTTTGCCGAAGGTATTTGATGCAATGCCAGGTGGAAACTTCATTGGAGCCTTGTTCTTCTTATTGCTTTTAGTGGCTGCACTCACGTCAAGTATTTCCATGTTGGAAGTTCCGGTTTCTTATTTTATTGACGAGAAAAAGTGGAGTAGGAAAAAAGCGACATGGTCCATAGGTATTGCAGCAATGGCTCTTTCAGTGCCTTCAGCTTTGTCATCTATTGAGGGGAATTATTTCAATGACCTTACACTTAATTTCCTTGGCAATACTCAGGTAGGTTTCTTTGCTATCATGGATTTTGTCTTTGGGACATTTGCAGTGGTTGTCATTTGTCTAATGTTGAGCTTGTATACTGGATGGGCTAAGAAGATCGGGGATTTTGCCAATGAATTGGCTCAAGGTGCTCCTGGTTTTAAAGGACCTTTGAGATCAGCGTGGATTTTCTTTATCAAATGGGTTTGTCCTATTGTAATTGCATTGGTATTACTGGATCTAGTAGGCGTGTTTGGTACGCCTCAAGAAGGAGGGTAATTCCTTTAAAGACATTGTTTATCATTTGAAAGAGGGGTTTAAACCCCTCTTTTTTTATTTTATCTATCTAAATATGTATTTTATATTATGATTTATGTATATTGTTGACTGATCCAACCCCCTAAACCGCATGAAAGTCCTCGTTGTAGATGATGATGCCATCAATAGGCTTATTTTGAAAAAAGTATTTGAAAAAGAAAATCACCTAGTTTTTACTGCGAATAATGGTGTAGAAGCTATCAGCATTTTGGAAGGTGAATCTGGGTTCAATCTTATAATAACTGATATTATGATGCCACAAATGGATGGCTTAGAACTATTAGCACAGATAAAGCTCAACGAAAAGATTCAAAATTTACCCATTATTGGCATCACTTCCGGAAACATTGAATATTTTAAGAAAGCGAGCAAACTTACTTTTGATATACTTCTTCAAAAACCAATGGACTTTTATGAAATCTATGCAATTGCTCAAGAGCAGGCAAGAAAAGGATTGGACTAACGTATTGAAAACATTTTTTTTTCGTTATTGTAGATATGTTTTTTTCGTAGATTCGATTATCTAAAAATATATCAAATGAAACAGGCTGTATTAGTTTTCATTACAATCTTGCTAAGTCACGCAATAAGTGCTCAAGAGTTTTCAATAGGCCCAAAAGTAGGAGTTTCTCAAGCCAACATTTCAGTAAATGGTGACGCGTTTTCCTCAGGGGATAGTTTTACGGGTTACCATCTTGGTTTGTTTGTTAGGATGGGAGGTTCATCAATATTTGTGCAACCCGAATTCCTTTTTACTAACACAGGAGGAACAATTGTCGAAACATCGAATACTTCAGTAAGGACCATTAATGCAAACTTCAACAGGTTTGATATTCCTTTGATGATGGGCTTTAAATTGGCTAATTTTTTCAGGGTACAGGCTGGTCCAATTGCTTCTGTTTTGCTCGATTATACTATTGAAGATGGGGTTCAGAATGCTTTAGATGTTGACTATAGTAATTCTACCATAGGTTATCAGGCCGGGGTGGGTTTAGATGTCGGTAATTTGATCTTGGACTTCAAATATGAAAATTCTCTGGGTAAGATATCAAGAAGTGTTGCCGGTTTTGAAACAGATCAAAGGCAAAATCAACTTATTATTTCTGCTGGTTTTAGGCTTTTTTAAATCAGGAATCGGATATTTAGATAGTTAACTATCGCTGGCTTGGTTTTTGGGCTTTCTTATAGCTGTTACATGAAAAATCCCAATTATGGTTTTTTTTATTGTCAATCTCTATATTTGTCATGGTCAAAAATTGATAGAATGCGTCGCTACCTTAAGTACACCAAAAATTTTTATTTCATCTTCACTTTATTTTTTGTCCTATGGATGGTATTTATTGATTCCAATGACATCTTTACCCAGTTTAAGCTAAGGTCTAAAGTGAAAGACCTGGAAAAGCAAAGGGAGTTTTATCTTGAGAGAAAAGAAAAAATAAAAGCCGACCGTGAAGAACTGATGAGCAATTATGAACTTCTTGAGAAGTTTGCCCGTGAACGTTATATGATGAAAAGAAAAACAGAGGATTTATATGTGGTTGTTGAAGAATAAGGTAATTGTCGTTTTTTTTATTCTTTTTGCTTGGACTTCAACGTTTGTATCAGCTCAGAGAGTAATTGATGAAGAAGCCAATCCCCCATTAAAAGATCGTTTGTACTACGGAGGTAATTTTGGGGCTTCTTTTGGCACCATCACTTTCGTAGATGTTTCCCCATTGGTTGGAGCCATGGTGACCAACCGACTTTCAGGTGGAGTAGGAGCTACTTATCAATATTTTAATGACAGAAGATTTTTTGGAGGTAGCAATAGTCTTTATGGCGGAAGGGTTTTTACCAGATATAATATTTTCCCCAATTTTTTTGCACATGCGGAATACGAAAATGTCAACTATGACTGGTTAGATAGAAATAGAAATGTATTTGAGAGAATTTGGGTTCCCGCTTTTTTTCTAGGAGGAGGATATTTTGTTCCGTCTGGGGATAGAGGAGGATTTAACTTTACTTTTCTTTATAATCTGCTTCATGACAACAGAAGATCACCTTATTTTGAACCTTACGTGATTCGAGTGGGTTTTATTCTGTAATCACCACCTAATAAAGCCCTTTCATCATGGATTCATTGGTCAAAAAACTCAGCAAATCTCACCAGAATTGCCCTGAGTGTCCCTCACCAAAAATTATTCAGTCATTCTTTGAAAACATACTTGGGCTACTGTTTCCTGATTTTGCAAATGATTTGCTGAAGGAAGAGGTACAAGTATCCGCTAAAATTGAAGAGCTCAAACATCACCTAAGTAGTCTTTTGATCAAAAACAGGCACCTTCATGGTCAAGATGGCGCTCAAATTGCCGAAGACTTTTTTTTTAAATTGGAAACGGTTTACGAGCTCATTTTGAAAGATGTTCAGGCCATGTTTGATGGAGACCCAGCTGCCAAATCCATTACAGAAATCATTCGTTGTTATCCCGGTTTTTATGCAATTGCAGCATATAGAGTGGCTCACCTCCTATATAGCCTCGATGTATACCTGATTCCGAGGATGATTACAGAATATGCCCATAGTCGAACTGGTATAGATATTCACCCAGGCGCCAAAATCGGGGAACATTTCTGTATCGATCATGGTACTGGAATAGTAATCGGAGAAACTACCATAATCGGAAATTGTGTCAAAATTTATCAGGGAGTCACACTTGGAGCATTGAGTGTAGAAAAAGAAGATGCTGATAAAAAGCGTCACCCAACAATCGAAAACCATGTAATCATCTATGCTGGAGCAACCATTCTCGGAGGCAATACCATTATTGGTGAACATTCGGTGATTGGAGGAAATGTATGGGTCACCAAAAGCGTTCCCGCCAACAGTAAAATTTACTACCAAGCCAGGATGTATAATCCTGATTCTGAAGAAACAGATACTTATATAATCAAAAGCCAAGGATGAAACTTGTTGACTTGATCGGAAACACTCCTTTGGTGGAGTTGACCAACATTCCTGTAAATCCAAATGTTAAGATTTTTTGCAAACTTGAAGGACAAAATCCAGGCGGAAGTGTGAAAGACCGAGCCGCATATAATATGATCAAAAGCGCTTTGGATCGCGGCACAATAAAAAAAGGTGACAAGCTCGTAGAAGCCACAAGTGGTAATACAGGTATTGCATTGGCGATGGTAGCAAATATTCTCGGGCTCCACATGACCTTGATCATGCCCGATAATAGTACCAAAGAAAGAGTGCTTTCCATGGAAGCGTATGGAGCTAAGGTAATTCTTACGCCTTCAGAAAAGACAATTGAATATTCCCGTGAATTAGCTGAAAAAATGGCTTTGGAGGAAGGTTATGTGATACTCAATCAATTTTCTAATCCAGACAATTACATGGCACATTATCATTCGACTGGACCGGAGATTTGGCGGGATACGGCTGGCGAGGTTACTCACTTTGTGTCAGCCATGGGGACCACAGGGACTATTATGGGGGTTTCGATGTTTTTGAAGGAGAAAAATTCAGCAATTCAAATAGTAGGTACTCAACCTACAGATGGTTCAAGTATACCGGGAATCAGAAGGTGGTCTCCTGAGTATTTGCCTAAGATTTTTGAACCAAATCGGGTTGATCGGGTGATTGATGTCAGTCAGGAAGAAGCCACATACATGACCAGGAGGATGGCCAAAGAAGAGGGGGTTTTGGCTGGCATGAGTAGTGGAGGAGCCTTGCACGCCGCTTTAAAATTAGCCTCTGAATTACAATCCGGTGTGATTGTCTGCATTACCTGCGATAGAGGTGATAGGTATTTGAGCTCGGATTTGTTTGGTTAACAATTGATTTATTATCAATTGTTTAGTTCAATTATGTTCCTTGCAATTCTATTTTTTAGCAAAAAGAAACATGAAAAGTTATAAATGAATAATCCATAAACTAGAAATGCTGGATACACTATTACACCATTATCTTGTATATAAGCTATCAGAAATCCATAAGGAAGCCCAATTAGGAAAAATAGCAAAGCCAGGTTTTTAAGTGCTTGTTTATTAAAGACTAAATATCCAATTTTTAGCATTATCTCTTGATTTCATTTATAACCGAATAAAAGTATCTACAAGTTTTGTTTTAAACAATTTTTCATTTTCCAACGCAACCAAAAAATACCATTTGAAATCTTTCCAAATGGTATACCTATTTCAAGATCTTTGATGGTTATTTATTCGGTATTTCTGTTGGTTGGTGTGATTAACTGATAAATTTATTGTACCTCTTTAATTAGCGTTTGGAGTGAAACCCAGTGTGATTGAGAAAAAAGGTATACCTATTTTACATTTTTTAGGGCAATTACGAATCCCAAAGAAAAATCTTTGGGATTCGTAATTGTAATTTACTCTGCTTAGAATTTAATATAGTTGGTCAATAGTTGTGCGCTCAGCGGATTATTGCCGTTTTCACTATCAGCAAAACCCCGCACGATAAGTGAGTATATTCTATTTCCCCTGATTTCTATTTCATTGATTTTTAGCAATTCCTTGCTTCCGTCTTCATTTAGAATGCTCACAGAGTACTTTCCTTTTTCCAGATCCTTGAAGGATGTAACCTCCTCAAAATTATTTGCTGCGCCGAAAAATACCTCTTCCTCCCCAATTTTAACCCTGATATTTCCAGCGTCAGGAGATAAGTGTGCAAGTCTTATTTGAGCATTTTCTGAAGTAGGATCACTCCATTTATCTTCTACTTTGATAGCTTCAATTTCAGCTAGCCTATTGATTATAAATAACGAATAAACTTTATCTTTTTCAAAGGTATGGGTCGTTTCCAACACAGTATTGGCAGCATTGTGAGGTGTGAATCTTAGTAACCTTTCACCGATAAAAAACTGACTATATGGGAATGAATTGCCATATGTAAGGGGTGAATTATTAATCCGATTGGTCTCTGCGTAAATATCCAAATTGGGAGCATCCGGTGAACCGTGATAAATAGTGACAAAGGCAGCGTCAGGTGGGGTAACTGGATCTCTGTCAGGAAGGCAAGAGCTAAGAAGGGATATTCCTCCTATTAGTAAGAATGTAACAAGACTTTTTTTCATAAATGGGTTAATAACTGATTTGTTGATCATATAATAGTTGGTTTAATTTTCCCCCCTAACGATACATGCATCAAAAGTGCTACAGGTACAAAAAAAAATCCCCGAATTTTCGGGGATTGAGATTATACTTGATCAGGTTCAGGATGTTTCCAAGGAGACCTATATGGCCTCCTCAACCTTTCCGTAGCTTCTGGGTCATCTACGACAATCATTTTTTCAGGATCATATGCCAAAGGCCGGCCAAGTTCCATAGAGATATTTGCAAGAATACAGGAAGCCGTGGAAATATGCCCCTCTTTTATATCTGCAACAGGTAATTCTCCGGTCTCCATTGATTTTATAAGATTCTGCATTTGTCTTCTTGTAGCCGGGGCAGCATTCAGTTCAATTCTATCTTCAGTCAGGTCTTCTGGATATTCTTCTTTTTCATAAAGAACATCAAAAAGTACTTTCTCACCCTCCATGGGTAAAAACTCGGCCTTCATAGTGCTGCCTACCAATGTGCCTTTTTCCCCATAAATTTTAAAAGCCCATGGGTATTCAGGGTCCACTGGTTTCCCCCAAGAACGGTGCTGCCAAACGACATTCATTTCATCAAATTCAAAGATGGCTGTTTGGGTATCCGAAATGTTGGACTTCCCCTCTTTTTGTACATAGATACCTCCTGTTGAAGTAATTTTGGTTGGCCACCCCAAAGCTAGGAGCCATCTTACTGTGTCTAACATATGTACACACATGTCACCGGTAATCCCGTTCCCATATTCCATAAATGTTCTCCACCAACGGGTATGAGGTATGCCATCATATGGTCGTAATGGTGCCGGTCCCGTCCACATGTCGTAATCCAAAAAGTCAGGAACATCTTGTTCGGGTGGATTTCCATTAGCCCTCATGTGGTAGTAGCAGCAGATTTCGACATGGGAAATTTTTCCAAGCATATCTTTTTCCAAAATTTCGCGCTTGGCTTCCCAAAGATGTGGTGTGCTTCTTCGCTGTACTCCAACTTGAACCATTTTATCGTATTTTCTAGCTGCAGCTACTACTGCCTCGCCTTCAATTACGTCCACTGAAATGGGCTTTTGGAGGTAAACATGTGATCCTGCTTTTATAGCAGCTATCGCTTGAAGTGCATGCCAGTGATCAGGTGTTCCTATCACAGTGATATCAAGCTTATGGTTTTTCAGAAGTTCTCGATAATCCTTATAAAGTTTGGGAACTTTACCCGATTTCTGTCTTTGTGACACAAGTTTTCCAGCTTCTTCCAACATATTGGAATCGACATCGCACAAAGCCACTACTTCGCAGTCAGCTATTTGAATCAATCGGAAAAGATCACTTTTACCATACCAACCGCTTCCAATCAGCGCTACTTGTAGGGTTTTTTCTGTTTTGACAAAGTTCATTCCCATCAGTCCCATACTGGCAAGGGCTAATGTTGCGCCACTGCCTTTGATAAACTGACGACGGTTGAGTGAGAGATTTTTCATTGGTTACTGGGTTTGGGTTAATAGGTGATACTAACAATACCGAACCAATTTACAAAAAGGTCAAAATCAATCAAATCCGATTTGATGGATGGTCAAAGGTTTACCTCAAATCTATCACCAAGTTTTAATAGATCTTCGAAAACTGGTTTTAAAAGTGGTATGCCACCGCTTCGTCTTTCTTTTTCCAAATCTCTCTCAGGGTCACCGGGGATAAGTACTTTGGGATTGCCATCTGTTGGTTGTGCTGATCGGAATCTTCTTATCCAATTATCCATATGGGATTTGAAATCAGAAGATGGACGGAAGGCATCGACCCTCATTGCTCCAAAAAAGTGTCCCAAACCTTCACCCACAGGATTTGGGTCCGGCTCTAAAAATGCTACGAAAGGGGGAACCCATGGCCCATAATTGGCGCCAGACAATACTGCAGAAAAAATATCAACAATGGAACCTAAAGCATAGCCTTTGTGTGAACCATGATCCCGATCGCCACCTAAAGGTAAAAGTGCCCCTCCTTTTTTTACCCCATTTGCATCTTGGGTTGGCTGCCCCTGATCATCTTGGACCCAACCAAAAGGAGCATCTTGCTCTTTTCTTTGCAAAATCTCAAGTTTACCGTTGGCTGCCGTAGTAGTTGCCATGTCTGCTACAAATGGAGGCTCTTCTCCAGCGGGAATTGCCACTGAAATCGGGTTTGTTCCTAAGAGTCTTTCTTTGGAGAAAGTCGGTGCTACCAATGGGCTTGCATTGGTGAATGAAAGACCGATCATATCGTGTTCCAAAGCCATCATACTATGATACCCGGCTATTCCGTAGTGGTTGGAGTTTTTGACCGAGACCCAACCTGTACCTACATTTTTTGCCTTTTCTATTGCCACTCTCATGGCAAATGGTGCTACCACCAAACCCAAACCCGCATCCCCGTCTACCACAGCGGTACTAGGAGTTTCGTGGACAATTTTTATGTTAGGATTGGCGTTGATTCGCTTTTTCTCCCATAGCCGCACATAGCCCGAAAGCCTGGCGACACCATGAGAATCGATCCCACGGAGGTCAGCGGAGAGCAATACATCGGCAGCCAGTTCAGCATCTGTTTCTGGACATCCGATTTTCAATAAAATTCTTTTGGTGAAATCAAATAGCTGTTGATATTCTATTACCATGAAGTCAATGTTTGTTATATTATTTACCTGCTTTCAGCAGGAGCCAAGGAATGTTTACCCATCAATTGAGCAATGACACCTTCTTTCAAAGCATAATTGGAACAAATAAGCACATTTACAGGGACCAGTTTTAGAATATATTTGATCAAACAAGATGCTACCACGATCATATCCACACGCATTGGTATCATTCCTGGGATTTTGAGTCTTTCCTCTTTGTTCAGATTCAGGAGTTTTTCAGCGATTTCATCAAACGAAGGCCTTGGTAGGTCAAAAACCTGTTGAGTTTTACTTTTGTTCTGATGCAAAGATTGGAAATAGATATCGGTAAGCGTATCAAAAGTTCCGGAAGCTCCTACAAGCGCGACTGGTTTATATTGAGCTATTGCACTAGATAACTCTTCTAAATTGCCCTTTAAATATTCTGTCAAATTTTCAGCCTCCTCTATCAGAATTGGATCGTGATAATGGAAAAGGTCAAGCATTCGCTGACCGCCAATTTCAAAACTCTTTCTCCAAAAAGCTTCTTGTGCTGTACCTATGATGAATTCAACTGATCCCCCGCCGATATCCATCATCAAACTAGTCTGTCCATTCAATGAACCGCTGAATCTGATGCCTTCATAAATGAGTTGAGCTTCTTCTGCTCCTGATATCACATTGACTGATATATCAAACGTCTCTTTTATTTCATTTACAAATGCGGAGCCATTTTCAGCATTTCTCACAGCACTTGTAGCAAATGCGAATATGTTGGTGATATTCTCCCCGTCGATAAGGTTTCGGAAATGTTTTAAGGTGTGGAAGGCACGCTTTTGAGCTTCAGGAAGGATCATGTTTTGACTGATACCTCCTTGCCCGATTTTTACGGCGATTTTTTCTTTGTAAATCGTCTCAAACCTGTCTTCGTATAATGCCACCAATAGCAAATGGAATGTATTGGTACCCATATCAATGATTGCTGCCTTCTTGGGGATCATTTGGCCCTGAAATTTAGTTTTGCGAATATAGAAAGTTTATCTTAAATCCGTGAAACTGACTATTTTTTCTTTGGATACTGGGATTTGTCGGACGTATTTGTACAAAAATTTTCTCCCTTTGATCCACCTCGTTATATTTGAAACAACCAATTAACTTTAGATACATGGATAGCAGCATCAAGGGTGTTTATACTTTGCCCAGCAATGAGGATAAAATCAGTCTTCTCAAGAAAAAAAACCAAGAAGCATTAGAGGGAGGTGGTCAGAAGAGAATAGAAGCACAACACAAAAAAGGAAAACTTACAGCCAGAGAAAGAATTCATTTTTTAATGGATGAAGGTACTTTTCAGGAAATTGACAAATTCGTAATGCACCGTGCTAAAGATTTTGGTTTGGACAAGGAACATTATTTAGGAGATGGTGTAGTGACAGGCTATGGAGAAATCAATGGAAGGTTAGTATATGTCTATTCTCAGGATTTTACTGTTTTTGGAGGGTCACTTTCGGAAACACATGCCGAGAAAATATGTAAAATCATGGACATGGCTATGAAAAATGGTGCTCCTGTGATTGGATTGAATGATTCAGGAGGTGCCCGAATTCAAGAAGGTGTGGTTTCTCTTGGGGGCTATGCGGATATTTTTTATAGAAATACACTGGCCTCTGGTGTAGTGCCGCAGATTTCTGCAATCATGGGGCCTTGTGCAGGTGGTGCTGTATATTCTCCTGCCATTACGGATTTTATCATGATGGTAGAAAACTCCTCTTACATGTTTGTTACAGGACCAAATGTTGTCAAAACGGTTACACAAGAAAACGTTACTGCCGAGGAGCTAGGAGGTGCAAGTACCCACAGTACCAAAAGTGGTGTTACGCATTTTGCTTGTGCCAATGAAATAGAATGTATCAATCATATCAAACAGCTTTTGAGCTATGTACCCCAAAACTGTGAAGATGAAGCCCCTGTATATAAGTATGAACTTAAAAGTGATGAAAGCAGAGAGGTTTTGAACAAGATTATTCCTGAAAACCCTAATCATCCATATGATATGCGGGAGGTGATAGTTGGGATTACGGATGAATCTTCTTTCATGGAAGTTCATAAAAACTACGCTGATAATATCGTTGTTGGCTTTGCCAGGTTAGCAGGGAGAAGTATTGGGATTGTAGGAAATCAGCCTCAATCATTGGCGGGTGTCTTGGATAATGATGCCTCCATCAAAGCTGCTAGATTCGTAAGATTCTGTGACTCCTTTAATATTCCTTTACTTGTCTTGGTTGATGTACCTGGTTTTTTACCTGGCACTGATCAAGAATGGAACGGTATCATTGTCAATGGGGCCAAATTACTCTATGCTTTTTCAGAAGCGACAGTTCCAAGAGTCACGGTCATCACACGAAAAGCTTACGGAGGTGCATATGATGTAATGAACTCCAAACATATTGGAGCAGATTTGAACTTTGCCTGGCCTACAGCTGAGATTGCAGTGATGGGAGCAAAAGGAGCTTCTGAAATTATTTTCAAAAGAGAAATAGCAGAATCAGATGACCCGGCGGCCAAACTACAGGAAAAAATAGATGATTACACTGCGAAATTTGCAAATCCATATCGTGCAGCTCATAGAGGTTTTATAGATGAGGTCATCATGCCCTCCGAAACGAGAGAGAAGCTAATAAGGGCTTATAAAATGCTGGAAAACAAGGTTGATAAGCTACCTAGGAAAAAGCATGGAAATATTCCGCTGTAAGATTGTAGTTGATTAGTAATTAGTATATTGAGTTATTAGAGGTTTGTTTATTTTCATAGGCCTTTTATGATTTTGGCGATGGCTTATCCAGAAGAAATAGATTCTATCGTCAAAGTTTTTCAATAGTTGAACCAATAACTTTATATCACTATGGCTTTTAATTCATTCGAGGATTTAGACGTCTGAAAAAAAGGACGGGAGGTACGTTTATTTGTGAGCAAAATCATAAAAAAATTTCCTATAGAGGAAAAATATGCATTAACACATCAAGTAAAAAGAGCTTCCAGATCAATAACCAATAATATAGCAGAAGGATTTGGCAGATTCTTCTACCAAGAAAACATTCAGTTTTGTAGGATAGCCAGAGGTTCTTTGGCAGAGACTTTGGATCATATTATTATCGCCCATGATGAAAATTACATTTCAGATGAAGAATTTGCTGAGTTTCGTACACTGAATAATGAGTGTTTAAAATTACTGAACGGTTACATCAGTTATTTGAAAAAATCTAAAATACAAAACTCATGACCCCTAATAACTCAATAACCAATAACTAATAACTCAATAACCAATAACTAAATACTTTATCAAATGAGTGAATCAAACAGTTTTTTATATAAATACCTTAATAATGCCTCACCAACTGGCTTTGAAGCCTCTGGCCAGCAGATTTGGCTAGACTATATCAAGCCATATGTTGACACACACTTTACAGATCAGTACGGTACTGCCGTAGGGGTGATCAATCCGGAAGCAGATTATAAAGTAATTATCGAGGCTCATGCTGATGAAATTTCCTGGTTTATCAATTACATTACTCCAGAAGGGTATATTTATGTGAATAGAAACGGAGGCTCCGATCACATGATCGCGCCATCAATGAGGGTAAATATCCACACAGATAAAGGCATAGTTCCGGGGGTCTTTGGTTGGCCGGCCATTCATGTGAGAAAAAATGAAAAAGAGGAAACACCAACCTTGGAAAACATTTTTCTTGATGTTGGAGCGCGGTCCAAAGAGGAAGTGGAGGAGTTAGGTGTACATGTAGGCTGTGTCGTTACTTTCAAGGATGAATTACAGGAATTAAACGGAAAATACCTTTCAGGTAGAGCTTTGGATAATAGGATTGGAGGGTATATGATAGCTCAGGTTGCCAGAAAACTTAAAGAAGAAGAAGTAAAACTTCCCTTTGGACTGTATATTGTCAATGCTGTCCAAGAAGAAATTGGCTTGCGTGGGGCGGAAATGATTGCTGCACGAATCAAGCCTAATATTGCAATCATAACTGATGTATGCCATGACACTACTGCACCCATGTACAAAAAAAATGTCAGTGGTGAGCAAGTTGCTGGTTCAGGACCTGTGCTTACCTATGGTGCAGCTGTACACAAAAAGCTTCTGGATCTGATTATTGCTACTGCCAAGAAAAACGACATCCCATTCCAGAGGGCTGCGGCTTCCCGAAGTACAGGTACAGACACAGATGCATTTGCTTATTCCAATGACGGTGTACCTTCTGCACTGATTTCTCTTGCAATTAAATATATGCATACTACTGTGGAGACTGCAAGCAAGGATGATATTGAGCTAGTGATTGAATTGATGTATAAGTTCCTTATAGAATTTGATCCAAAGTTTGATTTCAGGTATGTGGTTTAGAAAGGAGAGACGATAAACAAGATACTAGAAGCGAGATACGAGACAAAGAAACAAGAATTAAGTAATTTCAGGACATTATTATATGACTCACTCAGTCACCTATTCACTGACCACTAATCACTAGGACATTCTTCCCATGCCTTTTTTTACCGACCAGATGAACAGGACCATAGAGATTCATGAAAAGCCTCAAAGGATTGTTTCATTGGTACCTTCTCAGACAGAGCTATTGGTGGATTTGGGGTTAAAAGAAAGATTGGTCGGTGTGACTAAGTTTTGTGTGCATCCCAAGGGACTAAAAAAACAAAAAACCATCATTGGTGGGACTAAGAACTTTCATTTCGATAAGATAGCTGCTCTGCAACCTGATTTGATCATTGGGAATAAGGAAGAAAATTATCAGGAAGGGATTGAACAATTGGCAGAAAAGTATCCTGTCTGGATGAGTGATATTTTCAATTTGGAAGATGCCTTTAATATGATGGTAGGTGTAGGTGAAATCACAGGGACTTCAATTGTTGCAAATTCTCTTGTCCGAAAGATTAAAAATGATTTAGACCTTCACTTTGAAAAGAAAGGAACAGCTGTTTATGTGATTTGGAAAGACCCTCTGATGGTAGTAGGGGCCAATACCTTTATTGACGATATGTTGAATAGAGTGGGTTTTGATAATTTGATCAAGAATGAAAGATATCCTATGTTGGCTATGGAAGAGTTGAAATCATTGAACCCTGATTACTTGCTTTTGAGTTCTGAACCTTTTCCTTTTAAGCGTAAGCATATTGAGGAATTCGCATCTTTATTACCAATGGCAACAATTCAATTGGTAGACGGAGAGATGTTTAGCTGGTACGGGAGTAGACTGAAATATGCGAAAACATATTTTCTTGGTATGTGAAAAGGAGCTTTTGTCCGTTTATAAAATTATGAATCATTGAACGGTACTTTTATAAAAAAATTAATTAACTTTTCCACTCATTCCAAATAACTGAATCAAAGCCATGAAAAAACAAAGAAGGGACTTTCTTAAAAAATTGGGAGCCACAGGGGCAGTAGCCGCTTTAAGCCCTTTTGCTATCCCTCAAGAAGCCCAAGCCAAAAATCTCATAGAAAGTAAAGATAGCTTTCTTCTCAATAATGATACACCCATTAAGCTTGCCCTCATAGGTGCGGGAATTATGGGTACCGAAGACACCAATTCCGCACTTAGGCATAGCAATGTCGAGCTGGTAGCAGTTTGCGATTTATATAAAGGTAGGTTAGATACAGCAAAACAAAAATGGGGGGATCACTTATTTGTCACCCAAGACTACAAAGAAATCCTAAAAAGAAATGATATAGATGCTGTCATCATCGCAACCTCTGATCATTGGCATAAGCAAATCAGTATAGATGCCTTGAATGCAGGCAAACATGTGTATTGCGAAAAGCCGATGGTACATTCTGTGAAAGAGGGAATGGATGTCATCAATGCATGGGAAAAATCCGGTAAAGTGATGATAGTGGGGAGTCAAGGTGTTTCTTCTTTAGGAAATGAAAAAGCAAAAGAATTATTAGCCGAAGGAGCCATAGGTGATATTGTGTATGCAGAAGGTTTTTGGGCAAGGATGTCTCCTGAAGGAGCTTGGCAGTATAATGTTCCGCAAGATGGAAATGAACAAACTGTTGATTGGAAAAAATATATTTCTAATACCAAAACTAGAGATTGGGATCCGTTAAGGTTTTTTAGGTGGAGAAACTATCTGGATTATGGTACAGGTATGTCAGGGGACTTATTTGTCCATTTGTTTTCAAGCTTGCACTTTATTACAGACTCGTATGGTCCTAGTAAAATATCCGCTATGGGTGGATTAAGGTATTGGAATGATGGAAGAGAAGTACCTGATGTCCTATTAGGGACTTTTGATTATCCCAAAACAGAAAAACATCCAGGATTCAACCTTTCTTTAAGGTGTAATTTTGTAGACGGCACCAGCGGTACTACTTATTTGAGGATAGTGGGAACAAAAGGTTCAATGGACGTGAAGTGGGAGGAGGTTGTAGTAAAAATGAATCAAAGTGTAATATCTGATGATCCTTTCTTGCAAGAGCAGGCAAGATTAAGAGGTGGTTCTGAGGCTAGGGCCTCAATTTTACCTCCTAAAGAATTGGTGTATTCAGCACAAAGAAATTGGAAAGGGGCGCACTATGATCATTTTGGGAACTGGTTTACAGCCATTAGAACAGAAGGTAAGGTAGCCGAAGATCCGGTATTTGGATTCAGGGCTGCAGCCCCAGCTTTGCTTTGTAATGACAGTTATTTTCAGAATAAATTTATTCAGTGGGATCCTGTAAACATGAAACTTGTATGATAAAAAGAAATAAAGTTGGTTTTATGGCCATCATATTGCCTTTATTGGTTTGGTCATGTGCTTCAGAGAAAACCGAAGATGATATAGAAGAAGAGGAAGAAATAATTGTTTTAGACAATACACTTACAGAGGGTGAAAAGTCATCAGGTTGGATGTTATTGTTTGACGGTGAAGATCCGGCAGGTTGGCGGTCATTCAACGGAGATAGTTTTCCTGAAGGATGGGTAGTAGAAGATGGAGCGCTCAAGGCTTTGGGTTCTGGAGGTGACATTGGTGGAGATATTGTTTTTGGGCCTCTAGATTTCGAGGAGTTTGAATTAGAGTTTACTTGGAAAATAGCCCCAGGGGGTAATAGTGGGGTCTTTTATCATGTTGTGGAAGATCCTAAATATAATGCACCTTATGAAACCGGCCCCGAATATCAGGTGATAGATCAATTAGGTTTCCCTCAGCCATTAGAAGATTGGCAGTCACTGGCATCTGACTATGGAATGTATCCAGGGGATATAGAAGGGGTGGTAAAACCTGCCGGAGAATGGAATACTTCTAGGATTATTTTTTCCAAAGATGGTGCAAGCTATTGGCTAAATGGGAAAAAGACTTTAGAGTTTGTTCCTTACTCAGAAGATTGGCAAAAAAGGAGAAACAGTGGGAAATGGGATGACTTCCCTGATTACGCCATCGCTACCAAAGGTTTGATTGCATTACAGGACCACGGGAGTGAGGCTTGGTTTAAAAACATTAAAATAAGATCATTATGAAAAAAATATTTGCAATAGTAGCAATAGGAGTATGCGTTTTTGCAGGCTTGTCTATGACCTTAAACAAAGAGATAAAATTGTTTAACGGGAAAAATCTGAATGGCTGGGTAATTTATGGCACTGAAAAGTGGTATGTAGAAGATGGCTTATTAATCTCTGAAAGTGGTCCTGATAAGGAGTATGGTTATTTGGGGACCAAGAAAAATTATAAGGATTTTGAACTCAATTTAGAATTCAAGCAAGAAGCTGACGGTAACAGTGGAGTCTTTATTAGGTCTACCGTGGATGGAACCAAAGTTTCGGGATGGCAGGTGGAGGTTGCTCCTCCTGGTCATGATACAGGAGGTATCTATGAATCTTATGGCAGAGGTTGGTTGATTAAGCCTGATAAAGAGAAAGACAGTGTGTTGAAATTTGGAGATTGGAATAAAATGAAGATATTCGTGAAAGGAGACAGAGTGACTTCATATCTCAATGATGTAGAAATGGTAGATTACACAGATTCGAAAATAGGCCAGGGTGAAGGAGGAATACTTCTTCAAATCCATGATGGTGGTGGCATAAAGGTGTATTGGAAAAATATTACTTTGAAGCCTTTGTAAGAATTGTAAATGGTAATTTGATCCCGACAATTTATTGTCGGGATTTTTTGTCTTTACATTTCAGGTAGTTATCATAATATTCAGAATATATTTTACCTGATGTTTTGACTTTTAAAATATGTTTCCCACTTTTGCAATCCCATAAGGGGAAAGGCGCAAACGAAAGTAAAAAATATTTTAAATTTTCAACTTTCTCACTTGTGAAACAATAAAAAATTCTTACCTTTGCAAACCTGTTTCGAAAGAGAGGGTAAAGAAGTAAGAAACTAACGGAAAGCGTTGGTCGAGTTCTGATATAGATTGATGGTATTGATCTATGATCGGGAATAAGTTCTTTGAAAGGCTGTAACACAGAATAAGAATAACAAATAAAGATATCCGGGCGAGGAATATCCGGGACTATAGAGAGACAACTAGACATATTTATATGTCACAACAAACTATACAACGGAGAGTTTGATCCTGGCTCAGGATGAACGCTAGCGGCAGGCCTAATACATGCAAGTC
>NZ_PVTR01000002.1:272830-536513 GCF_003003005.1 Mongoliibacter ruber | reverse complement strand
AGTTTTCATGAGCCTTGAGGTTTAATGTTAAGTTTTGATTTGTACTTAAATTTACATTACCCTCTTGGCTTTTTTAAACATACAAACTTGATATTATCACCTTCATATAATTTCATAAATGGTTTTTTGTGATAAAAATACATTTTTTTGAATATACAATTAATTGAATAATTAGTATATTAATTAATATTTTTGCTTTTATTCAGAATTTTATTTTCATTTAATAAAGTATATCTATATTTTATTTTAAATCACCTTTATTGCATTTTAAACCCACAAAAAAGTTATGAAAAAAATTCTATTAGGAATAGCTGTCATTTTTGCAGCTATAGGATGTCAGCCAGAAGGGGAATCCCCAAATATTTCTGACCAAAATATTGTGATTTCTACCGACACCCAGGCTTTAAATGCTAGAATTAGCCTAGATGGAGCAGGTGTGGTAGATGTAATTGATCCCGCATTTGTCAACAATAGAATATTGGAAGCACCTGCAGGAAAACTGCCTCTAATGTTGGTTTCTCAGGTTGAACCTCCTACTTATGATGGAAAGATCTTAAAAGCTACCCATATTGATCTTGAGGGCGAATTTGCTTATGTCAGTTACAATAAAGAAGGTCCTGGTTTTTATGGTGCAATTGAAATTTATAACATTGCCAATCCCCTAAAACCACAAATTACAGCTCAGGCAATTTTTAAAACAGCAGACATAAACTCTTTATCATACAAAGCCGGAATATTATACATCGCAGCCGCATATGACATTGACAGAGACAACAGCGTTTCCACCGCAGCTCAATTCCTTGCCGTAAATGTTAGCGGAGGTAACTTCACTTCTGAATTCAGAAAATCAAATATTGAAGGATATGCCGCTACAGATGTCACCAACACGGACACACATACAGCTGTAGCTTCTGGCGCAAACGGCTTGATTGGGCTTTTCAATAGCAGCATGCAACTGGAAACCGAATTATCTATTCCTGACTTGCGGGCTGCAAAGTACGGAAACAACTTATTGGCCGCTCTAAGTGGCAGAGAAGGCATATATTTATTAAATCCTCAAACATTAAATAGTATCGGTAGAATAGCTATCCCAGAAGACATCCCTGAGTCAAAAAGAACAATGGATATGGGCAATGAGCTTCTATTTGTATCGGAAGGCCTCAACGGTGCTGGTATATACAGATTACCATCAGGGGATTTGGTAGAAAAAATAGAGATCCCTATCAACCCAGAGGGTGTACTCTCCCAAGACATAGTTACCAATGCAGTTTCATATGATCAAAACTTACTATTAATGGCAAATGGTGGTGCAGGTGTCAGTATTGCTGATTTGAATGACCTTTCAAATATTGAAAAGCTCGGTATCATCTCTTTATCAGGATCTTCAAACTTTGTAAAAATCAAAAAGAACCACCTTTTTGTAGCAAATGGTGCTGGCGGACTTCAGATTTTGAACCTGGCAAAAGAAGAAGACGCTCCAACTGACAACTCTATCTCATGTGAGGGCACTTCAAAATATACTGGTAATCAAAACCTCAATGTGAATAGTAACCAATCCATGGCTATCTCAGGATCCAATGCTTTCAAAAATGTAAATATTGGAGGTGATTTGGTATACTGTGGCTCTATGTCTGTAGAAAATAGCTTGAATTTAAATTCTGGAGGACTGTTTGAGATGAACGGATCTTTTGCTTTTGGCCAATACAGAAAAAATAACACCCTAAGCATCAATAGCGGTGCTGTGTTTCGAGTTCATGGTTCGGTTGTATTTTATGGAGACTTAAACCTCAACTCTGGAGCCACAATTGAGTTTGTAGGCGAAGGGAATTCTATTACAATCTATGGCGAAGTCCGCAAAGGAAACAATGTCACTATTACAGGAAATTTCAACGATACAGAAGGAAAATTGAATTAATCTCCCGTTCTATTTCTATAATAAAAGGCCTACCAAAAACAGGCCTTTTTTCACCTCTTTTCCTCGTACCATGTCTTATGGACAATTTTCCAATTACCATCAACCTTGATCAGGGTCAAAAAATCATAGTAATAAATTCCAGGCCAGAAGAGTTCGGTTTTGGCAATAGCAGTATAACCCTTGATGTCAATGTCCAAAAGTCTATTTTCAAAATCCTTGGGATCTCTTTTCTGTGTCCCAGAATCAGTTCCTAAGGCCCATTCTTCGTAGGGTGTCACTGTAAAATTTTCCCCTCTATACCCTATCAATCTGGCCGAAGGGTCAAAAGCTTTATCTAATTTAGCCTTATCCCTTTCCATCATCCCCTCAAAGTAGAATTGGATGGTCTCGGCGATTGCCTTTTTATCATCATTTTCACTTTGAGCAAAAACTTCGGTAAAAGTCAGAAATAAGCATCCGATAAGGAGAAATGTAACTCTCATATTTATTATGATTTAACAGAACAGGTCAGCTATACCGCTGACCTGTTTCTTGATCAATACCTTATTTTCTTGGGAAAGTCATGCCCATGTTATATAGTCCAAATGCATAAATATCTGCAATCTCCTGTATCTGCATGGATGTTGGCTTTCCAGCTCCATGTCCTGCATTGGTCTCTATCCTGATAAGCACAGGAGCATCGCCTTCCTGCATGTCCTGTAGTGTCTGGGCAAACTTAAATGAATGTGCAGGAACCACCCTGTCATCATGATCAGCCGTAGTCACCAAAGTAGCAGGATAAGAAGCAGGCTTCAGACTGTGCAAAGGTGAATAACCGCGCAAATACCTGTACATTTCTTCGCTATCATCAGCCGTACCATAGTCATAGGCCCAACCGGCACCGGCGGTAAACTGATGGTACCTCAACATGTCCAATACCCCTACTGCTGGAAAAGCCACTTTGGCCAAATCAGGTCTTTGGGTCATGACAGCACCGACTAACAAACCTCCATTGCTTCCACCCCTCAAGGCAAGGTAATCCGAAGTGGTGTATCCTTCATTGATCAGGTATTCACCCGCTGCAATAAAATCATCAAACACATTCTGCTTTTGCTCTTTTGTCCCAGCCAAATGCCAATTTTCTCCATACTCACCTCCACCCCTCAGGTTAGGCACAGCATATACTCCACCATTTTCCAACCAAACCGTATTGGCGATGCTGAAGGAAGGTGTCAAACTCACGCTAAAACCTCCATAACCATAAAGGATAGTGGGATTTTTACCGTCTTTTTTCAGTCCCTTTTTATGGGTAATGATCATGGGAATTTCAGTACCGTCTTTGGATTTGTAGAAAACCTGATGGCTTTCAAATTTTTCAGGATCAAACTGAATATCAGGTTTATTGAAAAGTGTACTTTCGCCACTTTCGATATCATATTTATATATGGTTCCTGGCGTGATATAAGATGTAAAGCTGTAATACAAATCAGACTCGTCTCTTTTGGCTCCAAAACCACCAGCAGTACCTACTCCTGGCAAATCAACAACCCTCTCTACATTTCCTTCATAATCCAATTGCCTTACTTCTGTGATGGCATCTTTGAGGTATGAGGCAAAAAGTTTACCACCTCCCGTGGAAATACTCAACACACTCTCCTCTTCTCGAATGACATCTGTCCAATTTTCAGGTTTCGGTTGCTCCAATAGAGTTTTCACCAAACGATTGTTTGGGGCATTTTTATTTGTAAAAATCAAAAGCTCCCCTTCCTCATGATCCACCAAGTAATTGTTGCTTTCCATGTTGTCCACTACCTTGACAATTGGGGCATTTGCTTTGCCTAATTCCTGGATATACAATTCATTTCCAGTCGTTGAATTCGCTGCCGTTATGGCCAAAATTTTCCCATCCTCACTAACTGAAGCTCCAACATACCTCCTTGGGTTGGCATCATCACCAAAGACCAATTTATCTTCTGACTGAGAAGTACCTAATTTGTGGTAATACAACTTGTGGTTATTGGTCAGAGCAGATAGCTTGGAACCATCCGGTTTGTCATAGGTGCTGTAAAAAAAGCCTTCTTTGTCCTTCCAAGCTATTCCTGTAAACTTGGCATCCAGAATTTTGTCCTCCAACAGCTCCTTGCTTTCAGTATCCATGACATAAATATCCCGCCAATCCGACCCAGCCACTGACACTGCATAGGCAAACAACTTCCCGTCTTCAGTAAATGCTGCACCTGCCAAAGAGGTGGTTCCGTCGTCCGAAAGTTTGTTTGGATCGAGGAAAACTTCCTCATCCCCCCCAGCTACAGGTCTTCTATACATCACAGCTTGATTTTGCAATCCATCATTTCTGTAATAGTATTGGTAATCACCTTGAGTCCTTGGAGCAGATACCTTTTCATAGTTCCACACCTCTTCAAGCCTTTTTCTGATTGCTTCTCTAAATGGAATTTGTTCAAGATATCCAAAAGTGACCTCATTTTGGGCAGTGACCCAAGCTTTGGTTTCTTCTGCATAATCATCTTCCATCCACCTGTAAGGATCTGCCACTTGCTCTCCCCAATAGGTGTCCATGTGGTCACTTTTTCTTGTTTCCGGGTAAGTCACTTCGATTTTTTCAAATTTTTGTTCTTGTGCGCATGCTCCGAGGAGGAACAAGGACACGACTGTTGCTAAAGTTTTATTCGGGGTCATTTCTGTTTGATTTGTTTGTATAAAAAAAGGCCGTGAAAGGCCCTTAATTCATGTTATAATAAGTCGAAACCAAGATATGGCACCAAAACTTCTGGCATCCTTATACCTTCCTCTGTTTGGTTGTTTTCTAAAATGGCTGCCACTATCCTTGGTAAAGCCAATGCCGAACCATTTAAGGTATGTGCCAACTGTGTCTTTTTATCTTCTCCTTTAAACCTCAACTTAAGCCTGTTGGCTTGATAAGTTTCGAAATTACTCACAGAACTTACCTCAAGCCACCTTTCCTGAGCTGCAGAATATACTTCCATATCATAGGTGAGTGCTGAAGTGAAACCCATATCTCCTCCACAAAGCCTCAGCACCCTGAAAGGCAATCCAAGTTTCACCAGTAAACCCTGAACATAATTACTCATCTCTTCCAAGGCCTCATAGGACTTATCAGGATGTGAGATATGCACTATTTCTACCTTATCAAATTGGTGAAGTCTATTCAATCCCCGAACATGTGCTCCCCAAGAACCCGCTTCTCTTCGGAAGCAAGGTGAAAAGCCAACATTTTTGATTGGAAAATCCTTTTCATCCAAAATCACATCTCTGTACATGTTGGTAATCGGCACTTCCGCTGTTGGAATCAGGTAAAGCTTGTCTGCAGTGGCTTCATACATTTGCCCCTCTTTGTCAGGTAACTGTCCAGTACCATATCCAGAATCTTCATTAACCAAAATCGGTGGCTGCACTTCATAATAACCTGCCTTAGAGGCTTCATCTAAAAAGAAATTGACCAATGCCCTCTGTAGCTTGGCACCTCTTCCTTTGTATATGGGAAAACCTGCACCTGTAATCTTTACTCCCAGGTCAAAATCTATAATATCGTATTGTTTAATAAGCTCCCAATGCGGCTGACTTCCTTCCGGAAGTACTGGAAACTCCCCGTGCTCTAGGATTATTTCATTGTCATCAGCTGACTTCCCGGAAGGTACAGAAGTATGGGGCACATTTGGAATTGAATAAAGAAGCTGCTTGAGGTCTTCTTCATAATTATTATAAGCCTCCTCCAAAGATTTTACCTGATCCTTGATCTCAGAAGTGCGGGACTTGATTTTTTCAGCTTCTTCTTTTTTTCCTTCACGCATCAGCATGCCTATCTCCTTGGAAATGGAATTGGCCTCAGATTGAAGGGTGTCTCTCTGCGTTTGGGTTTCCTTGCGGCTTTTGTCTAGCTCTAGGACCTGATGCAAAGTAGCCTCTGCATGTGGAAAATTACGCTTTTGTAATCCTTCTAAGACTATCTCAAAACGATCGCGAATGGTATTGACAAGTAACATAGTAACTGCACAAATAAAATGAAAGAGCAAAGATAAGGATGTTCATGAAATAGCCTTTTCTAAACAGCTATTTTGGTTTAATCCAAATAATATACCCGTTTGACACGGGAAGAAATATTGGTTAATAACTCGTAAGGAATGGTGCCAATTCTTTGTGATAGGTCCTTCAGTGAAATCTCAGGCCCGTAGATAATCACTTCATCACCTTGTTTGGCTTCTATATCCGATACATCTACCATGGTCATATCCATACAGACATTCCCAATGACTTTGGCTTGTTTTCCATTTACCATCACATAACCAATTCCATTGCTGAATCTTCTATCAAAACCATCTGCATACCCTATCGCTATGGTTGCAATTTTACCGTCTTTCTCCATGATCCCTTTTCGACTATAGCCTATGGTCTGACCTTTGGATAAATATTTGATTTGGGAAATGGTGGTTTTCAGTGTGCTCACAGGTTTGAGCTTCCCCTCATAGATTCCCGAGACTTCCACTCCATAGAGCCCTATCCCCAACCTCACCATATCAAATTGATGATTGGGATAGCGGGAAATACCCGCCGAGTTCAAGGCA
Source organism: Mongoliibacter ruber (assembly GCF_003003005.1). GTDB lineage: Bacteria > Bacteroidota > Bacteroidia > Cytophagales > Cyclobacteriaceae > Mongoliibacter > Mongoliibacter ruber. The sequence goes on along the minus strand of NZ_PVTR01000002.1, from coordinate 530,018 downwards.
TGGATGATAGGTTTATAGTCCAGCGTTCGGGTAATATCTTTAGCCATTTTTGTAAATTGCTCAAGTTGATGGAGGGTGTATTCGCCGTGAATCTCTTCATCTGCACCAGCCAGGTGCGTGTAAATACTGGCAACCTCTAACTGAGGAAATTCATGGAGCAAATTTATCAATCCTTCAATTTCACTTTCTTCAAAACCCAAGCGATGCATACCTGTATCCAAATCAAGGTGAATCTTGAGCCTGTGCTCATTTTGCTGGCAATAAATTCCAAGCTGCCTAAAAAAGGCAGCACTGTACACTACGGGTTCGAGGTTATTTTTGACCATATGAAGAAAACTCTCCTGAACCGGGTTAAGCACCATCACAGGCAGATTGATCCCTTCTTCTCTTAAGGATATGCCCTCATCTGTATATGCTACTGCCAGATAATCCGCCTTTAACTGCTGTAAGTGATTGGCAATTTCTGCCGCTCCTCCTCCATAGGCAAAAGCTTTGACCATGACCATTACTCTGGTATCAGCCTTGAGCTTACTTTTATAGAAATTATAATTATGTGTCAAAGCATTGAGGTTGATCTCCAGTGTAGTGCCATGCACTCTTTGTTGCAACCGGATTACAATCTCTTCAAAGCCAAAACTTCTCGCCCCAGTAATCAACACAAGATCATTGTTGAAAAAATCACTTTCCAATTGGCTTACAAGCTCTTTGGTACCAGAAAAAAATAAGGTGCTTCCATTGAAAGTCTTCTGCACCATGTGTATCTCATTCCCCACTCCTATCAAATAGTCTATCTGATAATAACTGCATAATTGACCGATTTCCTCATACACCCTTTCCTTTTCACCTACTTGCAAAAGGTCTGAAAGAATCAAAATTTTCCTGTTCTTTGGACGCTGAGCAGCCATAAAGTCCAAGGCCAACTTCAAGCCAGCCAAGTCATTGTTGTAAGTATCATCTATGAGAAGACATTGGTTGATTCCAGGCTTCAGTGTGAGCCTCATATCAACAGCCTTAAGGTGGTCAAGTCCTTTCTGCACGGCAGCGTTTTCCATGCCCAAGCTTAATGCCGCTGTAATGACGTGTCTTATGTTTTCCAGAGAAGCCTCATCCACAAATGGCACCCAAAAAGTATAAACGCTCAAATCAGAGCGCATCATTAGGATTTTAGATCTACCGCTCTCCTTTTTTACTGTAAAGGTAAAATCTGCTCCCGGAGAGTCTGACCATGATATAAGCCTTTCTGCAGAGCATTGTTTTTCAAATAAACCTGCTACTCTTTGTTGATCCTTTCTGTAGATGATAAAACTACAGTTTGCAAAAAGGCTCATCTTCTCTTCAAGCTTTTGCATTTCTGAACCAAAACCTTCTTCATGGGCTGTGCCAATATTTGTAAAAACTCCCAATTGAGGTTGTAGTATTTTTTCCAAATTTGCCATTTCCCCTACTTTGGAGATCCCTGCTTCCATGATTGCTACCTGATGATGTTGTTCAATCCCGAAAACAGAAAGTGGCACACCGACTTGAGAGTTATAGCTTTTCGGACTTTTGGCTACAGAGAAATGTAATCCCAATACTTGCCCCAACCATTCTTTCACAATGGTTTTGCCATTACTTCCTGTAATGGCAATCAGCGGCCCCAGAAAAAGCTTTCTTTGGTAGGCTGCTAAGTCCTGTAGGGCTTTGTGGGTATCCTCTACGACAACAAAAGTACCCTCAGAATATGGACTCCTGTCAAAACTAGGACTTACCAAAAAACACCTAAGTCCTTGTTGGTAAACCTCCTCGATAAATTCATGCCCATCAAACTTAGCGCCTTTGAGTGCGACAAATAAGGAATTTACTGGACTGAGAATATTTCTAGAGTCAATCACGATTGCATTGACAAGACCATGACTGCTACTCCCCAGCCAAAGACTTCCTCCTGTCAGTTCCGCAATTTGCCCTGCTGTAAGCGCTTGCATCATAGCTTTAAATTAAGCAATTACTCGTTGCTTTCCTTCTTATTGAAAAAAACCTGCTTGATCCACCTAGGCAGGAATATGGCTCCTAAAAGGAGGTATGGATAATACGACAACAACCTCCACAGGATACTGGTAACAAAGGTGTAGCCAGCAAGAAATTCAGTGAAGAACTGTGCAAAGAAAAACTCAGCCGTTCCACTGCTCCCGGGTGTAGGAGAAATCATCATTACAATCCACATGATCACTTGTCTGGCAAAAATAATGATGTGTTCATTAAAGGTCAGTACCTCATAGGCCCCGATCAAGGCGTTGAGCATTAAGTACCTGGAACTCCAAATAAAGATTGTGGCGACGATGATCGGCACCCAATAGTTCAATTTTTTGCCCCTCAGCTCTTTGGAAGCCTCGATGATTTGATTGCCATATTCATTGGCTGAGTGCTTCCATTTTTGAAGCCACTTAATGGAATAGATTTTTAACAAAACCCACTTAAACACCCTTGGCCTGTAAAAAAGTGCCAAAGCCATTATCAGTGAATAAACAGCATAAAGTGCGTAACTAGTCCAAAATAAAACTTCCAGGCTCCTTCCTAATTTCATCTCCATTACCCTGCTGGCAGGAAAAATATTTCCTTGGGCAAAAAACAAAATGATAGGAGCACCAATGACGAAGAACAGGTTGTCCAAAATTGCGGTAACCATCACAAAAGCGATGGACTTGCCCAATTTGATGCCTTCCTTATTGAGTATAAAAATTGCAACAGCTGTCCCTCCTACTATAGAAGGCGTGACTGCGGAGGCAAATTCCCAAAGAATAATCACATAAATGGCACGGATCCAAGTAAGACGATTACCTGTAATCTTTCTGATACGATAAATGTATCCCGCATCTCTACACAAAATCACAAAAATAGCCAAGGCAATACCCCAAGCTGAGGCATCAAAAACTCCTCTTAGCGTTTTTGCATTGACATTGGGATCTAAATAAAACATCAAAAACACAATGACCAATCCTATAAGTATTGGCACCCACACCTTATTGGGGTTAAGTGTTTCGAAAATCTTCTTATTGTCTAACTTCATACACTACTCCGTAGCCACCTGTTCTGTCTTTTCCACCCAAAAGTTATTAAACCCCTCGCCTATGGTAATTGTAACCTTTGACAATTGTAGAAGTTCCAAAATTGCCAAAAAAGTATAGATCACAAAAATCTTATCGGGTTTGTATTCCACAAATTCCGAAAACGGTATTCTTGGCCGAAATGAAATCCGCTCCATGACAAAATCTTTTTGCTGCTCGATCGTATATGGGTACTGAATCACTGTGTGTGTGGTTTCATCTGTTCTTGCAGCATATTTTGACATGACCCTTTGAAACACCTTCAATAATTTATATAAATCGAGGTCTTGCATTTCAGCATCTACATCGTCCGCCTTGTTCATGGATTTGAGTTCTGCCACAATGTTGCCCCTTTTCACTTTTGCCAAGCGGCTTTCTTCCAAAGCAGCCAAGTCCCCAATCACCGACTTGTATTTTTTATATTCCAACAAATGCCTGATCAACTCCTCCCTAGGATCTATTTCTTCTCCATTTTCATCCAGCTCAGGTCTAGGAATCAACATCTTGGATTTAATTTTCATCAGAGTAGCAGCAAATAGGATAAACTCACTGGCCACTTCGATCTCCATTTTCTCCAACTGAAGGATGTAATCAAGGAAATCCTGGGTGATTTTGGAAATAGGAATGTCGTAAATATCCAGTTCATCCCTTTCAATAAAAAAGAGCATCAGGTCAAATGGACCTTCGAAAAGTGGTAATTTGATTTCGAAACTCACTGGTTACTATTTATTTTCTATTAATTTTGCACGGTTATTGGATCAAAGATATCCAAATAATACTAAATTAAGCATTTGATAGACAAAAGAGTCATTAAGGAAGACCTTAGTCTATTCAAGATCTTTTTCAAACAATTGACATCACATGATGTTTATTAATTTTAAAAATGTAACGTATCGCTGATGATAATTCAACCTGGTAAACTTCTATCCCAGATCGATAGCCCTGACGATCTGAAAAGATTCTCCAAAGATCAATTAGTACAGATTTGTGATGAACTTAGACAATTCATTGTAGATAATGTATCGGTCTATGGAGGGCATTTTGGTGCCAGCTTGGGAGTGGTGGAACTCACTGTAGCCCTTCACTATGTACTTAATACTCCTGAAGATCAATTGGTATGGGATGTTGGACATCAAGCGTATGGTCACAAGATTCTAACAGGTCGAAAAAGTAAGTTTCATACCAACAGACTCTACGGCGGTCTTTCAGGATTTCCTAAAAGAAAAGAAAGTGAGTATGACACTTTTGGAGTTGGGCACTCCAGTACTTCCATCTCTGCTGCCTTAGGTATGGCGATGGCATCAAAATACAAGGGTGATAAAAAGAAGCAACATGTAGCCGTAATCGGTGACGGATCAATGACCGGTGGAATGGCATTTGAAGCTATGAATCATGCGGGTGTGTCAGATACCAATATGATAATCATACTCAATGACAATTGTATGTCAATAGATCCTAATGTCGGGGCTCTTAAAGATTATCTTACAGACATTACCACCTCACATACATATAACAAAGCAAAAGACGAAGTTTGGAACTTGCTCGGCAAATTCAGCAAATTCGGTTCTTCTGCACAAGAAATCATATCCAAAGTAGAAGGTGCTATCAAATCTGCTGTATTGAAGCAAAGCAATCTTTTTGAATCACTCAACCTTCGTTATTTTGGTCCGGTAGATGGACACGACGTCAACCACTTGGTAGAAGTTCTTGCTGACTTGCGAGATATTCCAGGTCCAAAAATCCTCCACTGTGTGACTGTCAAAGGGAAAGGATACGCTCCTGCAGAAAATGGAAATAAAACAACCTGGCATGCTCCAGGGCTATTTGATAAAGTAACAGGAGAGATATATAAAAAAGCTCCAACCAAACCTCAGGCACCAAAATATCAGGATGTATTTGGCCATACCCTAGTGGAGTTGGCTAAGGAAAATGATAAAATTATGGGCATTACTCCTGCTATGCCTTCCGGCTCATCATTGAACATCATGATGAAAGAAATGCCGGACAGGGCATTTGATGTGGGTATTGCAGAACAACATGCAGTTACTTTTTCTGCTGGATTGGCTACACAGGGAATGATTCCGTTCTGTAATATTTACAGTTCATTTATGCAAAGGGCGTATGACCAAGTCATTCATGACGTGGCTTTGCAAAACTTGCAAGTTGTATTCTGTCTGGATAGAGCGGGTTTTGCAGGAGCTGATGGACCTACACATCATGGAGCATACGATTTGGCCTTCTTCAGGTGTATCCCCAATATGGTGGTATCAGCACCTATGGACGAAGAAGAATTAAGAAACCTGATGTACACTGCTACTAAATTTGAAGGTCCTTTCTCTATTAGATATCCACGTGGCCAAGGCGTAATGCCTGAATGGAGAACTGAAATGCGTGAAATTCCAATTGGTCAAGGAAGGGTAATAAAAGAAGGTGAAGAAGTAGCCATCTTGACTATTGGGCATATTGGTAATTATGCCGTAACAGCTTGCAGCCAACTTGAGAAAGAAAGATTGAATCCTGCACACTATGATATGAGATTTGTGAAGCCTCTCGATGAAGAATTATTGCATGAGGTCTTTGGCAAATTCAAAAAAGTCATTACTGTAGAAGATGGCTCCTTAATGGGAGGTTTTGGTTCAGCTGTAGTAGAATGGATGTCTGACAATGGTTACACTTCACAGGTAAAAAGACTTGGAATCCCTGACACAGTGGTAGAACATGGTGAGCAAATAGAGCTGCATCGTGAGTGTGGATTTGATCCTGAAGGTATTGCTGATGCTGTAAGGGCAATGGCTGAGGTAAAAGTAAAAGATGTTTAAAAGTGCCAACTGTGTTGCGAATATTGGGGTTTAGATTCTTCTTTTACTCCAATGATCATGAACCAATTCATATTCATGTAGAGTGCGGGGATTCGACTGCAAAATTTAACCTTGTACCTATACAGCTCGTAAAATCAAATGGTTTCAATGCAAGAGAGTTGAAAAAAATAAGTATATTAATTGAATAAAATTTAGATACGCTTAAAAGTTCTTGGTATGAATATTTCCACAATTCATAAGTCTCCACTAGCAAAAAAAGTTTGGTTTGATCAGACTAAATTTTATGTGTTGTTAGATGATGAACGGGAAATAGGTATTCCCCTTGAATGGTTCAAAAAACTAAAACTTGCCAGCTTTGAGGAATTAAGCCAATACAGGTTAATTGGAAACGGAGAGGGAATTCATTGGGAAGCACTTGACGAAGATATTTTAGTAGAAGCCTTGCTTTAATTCAGCAAGGCTTTTTTTATATTCAACCCATGATCTCATTCACCAAAGAAGGAACAGGTAGACCCATTATTTTACTTCATGGCTTTTGTGAAACAAAAGAAATGTGGAAAACTTTTTCAAAAGACTTATCCACATCCTTTACAGTTTTTTGCCCAGACATGCCCGGATTTGGCGACAGTCCTTTGCCAACAGAGGAGTTAAACCTGGAAACAGTTGCAGTCTGGCTCAGTGAATGGATGGAAGAACAAAGCATCCACCACCCTGTCGTCATCGGACATTCTCTTGGAGGGTATGTAACTTTGGCCTTGGCAGAATTGATTGGGTCTTCATTAAGAGGTATTGGGCTTTTCCACTCTACGGCTTTGCCTGATACAGAGGAAAAACAGAAAGTACGAAACAAGACCATTACTTTCTTGAAAAAACACGGTGTGGATAAGTTTTTGGATTCCTTCGTGCCCTCATTGTTTTCAGAACAACATAGAGAAGCGGAATCTGGAGTTATTCAGGAATTGATCCAAGCAGGTAAAAAGACATCAAGTCAAGCGGCTATTGCTTATACGGCGGCCATGAGAGACAGGAAAGATCGCATGGAATTGTGGAAAACTTTTTCCAATCCAAAACTGATGATTGCAGGAGAATTGGATATGGCAGTACCATTAGAAAGCAGTAGACTACATAAAGACTTTACGGACATTTATCATGAACTCAATGGCGTGGGCCATATGGGTATGTTTGAGGCTGAAAAAGAAAGTTTGAGGGTGATTAGACAATTTTTAGATCTTGTCTAAAAGCTTTTTGACATAAACATGGGGCTCATCACCCCAACGGAGGAAAGCCTGCCCCGTCCCGTCCCGTCCCGTCCCGATAAATATCGGGATATCGGGATATCGGGATTCAGGGGGTCTCATAAGCTGTAAGGTAGGAGATGCTTCAACTCCGAAAGCTCCGTTCAGCATGACGCGGACCAAACTGTCATTCCCTTTCTGTAAATGCCAAATTTTAAAAACTCAGGATGACGCAGCAACAGACGCAATTATCTTTTCTGAACAATTTTTCCAATGTTAAAATCTCAGAGTGACGCCTCAGTATCTTTCATTACTTTTCTGAACCCGCTTTCTTCATTGTTTTTTCTTCATTGCCAAAGAGATAACCGAAAGCCTGTAATTCTGGAATGTTCCTGCAGAAAACAGTAATTATGGCAAAAACAGGTATTGCAATCACCATTCCGATAATTCCCCAAATGGCATTCCCTATCAATACTGATAAAATCACAAAGAAGGGATTGATGTTGAGCTTATTGCTGAATATAATTGGCTGAAAGACATAAGTGTCCAGAAACTGAACAATCAAAAATGTGATGGTAATCCCTATAATCATGTCTGTCTCACCTCCGGAACCCACTCCTAAAATGAGTGCTATCACATAAGCCCCCATATTTCCAATAAATGGAATAATAGAAAGGACAGCACCAATCAGACTTGCCAATATAAAATTCTCAACCCCTGAAATCCATAAGCCGGTAGCATACAAACCAACCAAAAGTACCATTAAGGTCAACCTTCCTCCTAAATAATACTGCACCAGTTTGGTGGATTTCAAAATCGGTTTTCTATACCTCTCTCGTTTATCGTCAGGGAAAAGTAAGAGTGCGAACTTAAAGAATTTTCGTCGATACAAGAGTATGAGGAACAAGTATACAAACATCAAGATGAAGTCAGCTATAAAGCCGAAAGTAGCTCCCAAAACCTCTATTGCACCTTTTTGATTTTCTTTGACTTCTTCTCCATCTGGTTTTTCTTCCGAATCTTCTCCATTATCTTCCTCAATCCCAAAATCTTCTTTGTATGATTCCATACTTCCCCTGTCAATCGGTGTATGTTTCAGCACGAATTCCTCAATAGAAACTAATGTTGGGTAGAATTCTTTTTTGAGATCATCCGATTCATCCAAAAAATTGCGCACTTGGAAGGAAATCAATGCCGACACGCCTATGATTACTATCAAATTGAGCAGAAGCACAGTAACAGTAGACCAGATTCTGGGAAAATTCCAGGATTCTAGTTTTCGGGCTACTGGTACAGATAACATCGCCAAAATCAAAGCGACTACCACTGGTGCCAAAACACCTTTAGAAGCTATCAACCCTTTCCCAAGAAAAAAGAACCCGATTATCGCTAAAAAATAGGCACATACCTTTGCTGGATCTTTGAAAATCTTATCTAATGACATAACTCACTCTTATTGAATACTCAAGTAAAACAATAATTGTGCAAACACTCAAAGGAGTAATGAGGCCTACTTCGAGGAAAATATTCCCCAAACTTATGCCTTTTAACCGTCAATTTTCCCCACAGGATTATTTATTGCTTTCTAATATCTCAAATAAGCGCTTATTATCAGAGTGCTCCAAATAACTATTAAACTCCAAAAAATACTTTCCCGGATCTAACCCAACAAAGGCTTTGTACCTTTCTTCATTTCCAACGTACATTTCTCTTTCTAAAGGCAAGGGGGAATGTTGTTGCACATAGTTATACCAACCTTCCAAGTCTTCCACTATGAATGCCACACTAGCTCCTTTTTTTTCCGTGAAATTGTGCATCCCACGCCTTTCATCTACCAGACCTATGTATCCTGTCTGTGAGGCTTGATACACCTTGGCCCAGCCTTGGTCGACGATGAGTGGCAAACCTATTTTTTCCTCATAAAAAAGCTCCGCCTCCTGTAAATCTTCGTAGTAAAGCCAAGTAACTGCCCCATAAAAACCCAATCCGGCCGCAACGTCATCCGACACTGTGGGCAAGGCAGAAAACTTCTGAATTTGAGGCATGAGTTTTTCATTTTCGGGATGCTGCTTGAAGGTTTCAAATTCCAAGAGGTACCCTTCCGGATCCACTGCCACAAAGCCATCATGGGCATTGTTTTCCTTAGGCTTGTATTCATATTTGATGGGAACTTGACTCTCTTGTAGATAAGCATACCATTCAGGTAATTGGTCTGTCAATAAGGCTATAGCAACTGTTTTGGGTTCATCTAATTTGTGACGACCAACAGCAGCATCAACCAAAGTGATAAAGGAATCCTCTGAAACCCTAAGTGTCTTTGCAAACTCATAATCCGAAACCACCTCCATTCCAAGAAGTTCTTGGTAGAATTTTTGGGCCGCAGGTAAGTCTTCATAGTATAGGAAAATATTGGTTGCCTGAATGCCAAAATCAGGTAACGTTCTAAAAGCTGTGTTTTTCGCCAAAAGGGAATTGATATAATGTACAGGATAACCCAAAAGACGTCCAAATCTCCTTGCGGCATCCTCTTCATCATAATTTTTGAAGTTTTCTTTCAAATCCAAATATGACCTTAAGCCATTTTCCTTGTGAAATATTAAAACTTCTTTCCCATAAGAAATATCTGAAGGAAACAAAGAGGTTTTAATAAGTTCGACTTCCCTATAAACCTGCACTCCATATTTCTCTGCGATTAACTGGGCCTCAGACCATAACTTATCCACATCTTTGGATGGCATGGGTTCGCTCAAAGCAAGGTGTTTAAGATCTGCGGAGACCATTTCAGCAAAAGCTTCTATTTTACCTAGCTGAATACTTGTATCTTCATTTCCACAGGCAAAACAAAAAATTAATAAAAGAAGATATTGAAGTTTACTTTTCATAAACGGTATTGATTTTTCAAAATTATAAGGTGACCCCAAGACAGGAAGAAATAAATATAAATAAAAAAACCGCAGCGTTTGGCAATGCTGCGGCATTTAAAAGACATTTTACATTACTTATCGGGATTTTTAACTGTCAAAGATATGCCTTAAACTTCACTATAGGATGTGGATAACTTGCACCCAAACTCACCCCTTTTGCTTTCAGGTCCTTTGTGGATAACTCATGAGGATGATGCACACCAAAGCCTTCTACTGAGGATAGTTCAGGAACCCAAATCCTGACATACTCTCCTTTTTTGTCGTAATTTTGTGCTTGCCTTAGGATATTGAAATAGCGGTTTTCCCTCGGGTCATTCCCTACCCCGGCCACATACATCCAGTTGCCCCAATTGCTGCAGACATCATAGTCTATCAGCTGACTTTCAAAATAGGCCGCGCCCCATGTCCAATCGATCCCCAGATCATTGACCAAAAAAGAAGCAACATTCTGACGGCCCCTATTGGACATAAAACCAGTGGCATTGAGTTCTCTCATGTTGGCATCTACAAACGGAATTCCCGTCTCACCATTAGCCCACTTCCAAAAGAGCTTTTCATCTGTCTGCCACTTATCCACATGGCTTTTGATCCCCTGAAGCATAAAGATTTTTTCTCCATGCTTTTTGGAAATAAAGCGGAAGTAATCCCTCCAGATCAATTCGAAGATCAGCCAATAGGTGGACTGATTCTTTTTCCGCTCAATTTCGTAACGTTTTACTTCTTCGAAAATGTAACGTGGACTTAGGCAGCCTAAAGCCAACCAAGGAGAGAACTTGGAACTATAATCTGCACCAATCAACCCATTTCGGGTTTGTTTGTAATCTTTCAAACAATCATTTTCCCAAAAATAGGTCTGAAGTCGCCGAAGCCCTGCCTCTTCTCCACCTTCAAACACCAACACTGTCCGAGGGTCAGACTCCGGCTCCTCCAAACCATAAGTACTCATATCTGGCAAATCTCCCAAACTTCTATTCAAATCCGGAAACCTCAATTTCGCAGGAGTAGTGAGAGTTTTTCTAATCTTTCCATACTTTTCACATTCCTTCCTAAACTGCGTGAAAACTTCAGGAACTTGGCTAACGGGAAACGGCAAATCTTCCAAATGAAACAATGTGCTCTGCCAAAAGCTTTCCGTTTTGACACCCTTTTTCCACAGGTTTTTTTCTAAGCTTTCCTCTACAAATTTCTCCTCAGAAGTCACCTCTTCCGAAAAATACACGGCATCAGCCTGCAGTTCAACTGCCAAATCATATATAACTTCCTCTGGCTTTCCTTGGCAGATTATCAAATCAGACCCAATTTCCCTGAGCTTGCTTCTTAAGTTATCCACAGCCTGCAGTAGAAACTTGGCTCTATGAGGACCCGTCTTTGGGAATCCCAAATTCTCTCTGGAAAACATCCTAGGGTCAAAACAATAAACAGGGATAAGTTCAGCACCATTTTCCGAAGCTGAAAATAAGGGCGCATGATCATGTACCCGTAAATCATTTCTAAACCAAACTATAATTCTTCTGTATTTCATTGGAAAATTAACGACCTGTTAAATAAAAGTGTTTGCACAAAAGGCAGGAAAAATGCTTATTTAGCGATTATTTTCAACGATTATACACAATACTAAATGAAAAAAATCCTAACCTTTATTTTTGTTCTTAGCTCATTTTACAGCATGGCACAGGAAAAACCCGGCAACGAGGAATTCTGGGAAACACTTAAAAAGCACTGTGGAAAAGCTTATGCAGGCGAACTCATGACGCCTTCTGAGAACGATCCATTCTCAGGTAAAGCCCTCATCATGCATGTGGTTGATTGTGGAGATGATTTTATCCACATCCCCTTTTTCGTAGGAGATGACAAATCCCGAACCTGGGTACTCACTAAAGAAAATGGCTTGATCAAACTGAAACATGACCATAGGCACGAAGATGGAAGCGAAGATAAAGTTACCCAATATGGTGGTATAACATCTAACACAGGAATGGCCAAAATTCAGTTTTTCCCTGCTGATCAGGAAACTACAGACCTGATTCCCTATGCCGCAAACAATGTGTGGTGGATTACGGTAGATGAAGAGTCGTTTACTTATAACCTTAGAAGAATCGGGAGTGACAGGTATTTCTCAGTCAAGTTTGATCTGAGTAAAGAAGTAGATAGCCCTGGCCCAGCTTGGGGTTGGGAGTAAAATTTTATTGACAATTAAGGGGGCGTTTCGCTCCCTTTTTCTTTTGCCCAATTATTCAAATAAACAATCATAGTATGAATACAATCAATGGTTAAATACCCGATGACCCAAATGCAGTTTACCCATACTTTTAGCTAAATTGAAAAAAATTAGCGCTTATTTCTAAAATCCAATAACCTAACCTATGAAAAAGTTATCCACATTCATTCTAGCCTTTATTATATTTCAAGTCAATGCACAACAGCGCAATTTGGCTGAGAAACTAGGCTATAGCGCCGAAGACAAATTACTCATCATTCATGCCGATGATATTGGTTTGGCACATTCTGAAAACATCGCCACCATAGAGGCCATGAAAAAAGGCATAGTGAATTCCACCAGCATCATGATGCCAAGCCCTTGGGCAACAGAAGTAGCAGAACTGATCAAGGATATGCCCGGCTTGGACATTGGAGTACACATCACCTTGACAGATGAGTGGTTTAATTACCGATGGGGTCCGCTGAGTGGTAAAAATGCAGTTCCTGGATTAGTAGGTAAGGATGGGTATTTTCATTTTGACTGTGCTGCGGTAGCTCAAAATGCAAGTCCGGAGGAAGTAGAAAAAGAAATTCGTGCACAAATAGATGCCGCACTAGCTATTGGGATTCAACCCACCCACTTGGATTCTCATATGGGCTGTGTATTTTATGGAAGACCCGAATTTGTGGTCTCGTATTTGAAATTGGCTCAAGAATACGGTATACCTGCCATGATGGTGGAAGGCCTATTTCAACAGGTCGTAGTTCCCAACAAAGAGCTTTTTAAAGAGATCAATCTAGACCAAGTAAAGATCATTGACAATGTTTTGATTGCCAGCACTGAGATTTATGACTCAATAGGATTGCCTGAATACTATACCAATGTAATGAACGAGTTACAGCCTGGGGTAAATGTTTTGTTGATTCATGTGGCTTATGATGATGAGGAAATGAAGGCAATCACTACACGATTTGACCACTGGCATGGCAAATGGCGTCAAGGTGATTTTGATTTTTTCACCAGCGAAAAAGCAAAAAAATTGTTAGAAGAAAACAACATTAAACTTGTCACTTGGAAAGAAATTGGAAAATTGTAACTAGTAGTCCTATCTTCGTGACAAATTAAATACCTATGAAGTCAACTAAGTTACCATTTCTATTAATCGCATTCTTGATTTCTACCCTCGTGGTCAACACATCTTGTGATAGTGAGTGCTCTGAAACAAAATATGACATTCAATCAGTATCTATCACTCCGAAAATACTGAATCTTGAAGACCTCAATGAATTGAATTGGAGCAATGAGTCCGAGCTTACAGTAAATAATCTTGCTGTACAGATGAACATGAACAAGGTGTTTTCATCAACTCCCAACAACGATGACGATTGTTTTCCGAAATTTGAAATCAATAATAAAGTCACAAATATCCGCCTACTTAGTAATCAAGGCTTTGTTTCATCTCACCCTGCAGGAGAAGACCTTTTCACGATCAGCGCATTTACCTTTGATGCAAGGAATTTTATCGAAAAGCAAGATTTCATCAACAGCTTTGTAAATGAGTCTAATTTCAGCAGGTATTACTTTGTGTTCAATAGAAACCCTGAATTGCAAGGCATCCATAGATTAGTCATGTTTATGGACTTTGAAGACGGGACAAGCATTGAGTCAAATCCTATTGAGGTGTTGATAACTCCAATCGACACTACTCCGAGACCGGATTGATTAGGACAAGAATTGAAAAAACGGTTAAATTTACTTTGTCATCATTTATTGATTTGCACATGATGTTGAGACCCTTATCTATACTATTAGGAGCTACAATCTTTTTTTCATGCCAGAATGAAGCTTCAAAGAAGCCTTTTACAGAATTGCTCAAGGACGTTGAAGGTATAAGTGGAAATGAAGAATACTTAGGTTCACCATATGTGACAGCTGGAGACAGGCTGTATATGGTAGGACATCAGGATGGAACATTCCCGGATTTGGGTTTTCATGTAGAAGGGGAAATGGGAGGAATTTGGAACCACCCAATCAAACTTATGGATGGTTTTACGGTAGCCATCACATCAGATAATAACTACTATTGCCTTAATAAAGCGGACGAATTTATCAACTACCCAATTGCAAATAAGCATATTTTCAATTCTCAGGTTCCAGGTTTGCACATAGAAAGATTTCAATTTGTACCAGATGGAAGAGAGGGGATGGTTATTGAATTTGAAATAAAAAATGTGGATAAGTCGCGCAAATCTATCCAATTTGAATTTACAGGCCATACTGACCTTTTGCCTGTCTGGCTAGGAGAGCGTGTAGGCATGATTGACTCTGTGGATAACTTGGAGTTTGATGACAAAAGACAGGCCTGGCGGGGTAAGGATGCGGGTAATGAATGGTATGTGCTTTTTGGGTCTGGCAGACCTACGAAGCACAGTGAAGAACCTTCTTCTACATGCAATTACAACCCCCAAGGAAAAGGCAAAGCTGGTAAACTTTCCTATGATCTTACGATTGCACCAGAAAAATCAGAAGTAATCACTTTTTACATCGCAGGTTCATATAAATCACAAAATGAGCTGGAGAAGACTTATGACTTGCTTCATGAATACGCTGACAACTACCTGAAAGATAAAATCACCCATTATCGAAAAATCGCTGATAAATCAAAAGTCACTATTCCTGACAAGGAATTGGAGAAGGCCTTTGAATGGGTTAAATACAATACAGAATGGTTAGTACGGGAAGTGCCTGAAATCGGGCGGGGACTCGGGGCAGGAATGCCTGACTATCCTTGGTGGTTTGGCGTAGACAATGAATATACCTTAAAAGGCGCAATCGCTACAGGTAGAAAAGACTTGGTGTACAGCACCATAGAACTTATCCACAAACTTTCCGAAAGCAACGGAAATGGGCAAGTGATACATGAGGTAAGTACAAATGGTGTCATTTTCAACCCTGGAAATATCAATGAAACTCCTCAATTTGCCTCTTTGATCTGGTGGGTTTACCAGTGGACTGGCGACAGGGCGTTTTTGGAAAAGTACTATCCATTTATCCTCCAAGGCATGGATTGGCTTATGGAAGAAAATGATGAGGATGGAAACCTCTTCCCAGATGGCTATGGTATGATGGAGATCCATGGTCTTGAATCGGAAATGATAGATGTGGCTGTCTACACACAGAAGGCATTTGATGATGTCTCCCAAATGGCTGAAGTTTTAGAAGATGCTGAAACCAAAGACAAATACAGAAGCCTTGCTTCTGAACTGAAGCAAAAAATCAATGATGAGTTTTGGGTGGCCGAATTCAACTCATATGCTGACTTTATAGGCACTACTGCGGAAGCTTTGAAAATGATAGATGCTGCTATCGTGCGGGCTGATACACTTAACAAACCTTGGGCTGTAGAAGAGCTGCAGGCAACAAAGAAAAAAGTACAGACTTATCCACGAAACCAAAAGAGAGGTTTTGTAATGTTTCACAACTGGGTAGTCAACACCCCTATGGAGATGGGGATTGCAGACCAGGACAAAGCCATTAAAGCCTTGGATAAAGGCAAAGGTTTTGTCAATCCTTTTGGTGTGTTTGTAACAGGAATTGATAGAGATGACGCCTCGGAGTATGAAGACGGCTCATTTGCAGGCAGTAAAGTATTCTCTTATACCGGCGCAGTCATGACGCTTCCTACAGGTGTACAAGCTGTAGCTGAAAATAATTATGGAAGGCCTGACGAAGCCTTAGATTACCTCAAGCGAATGACAAGGTCTTTTAGTTATGCTTTGCCGGGATCTATCTATGAAGTATCTCCTGACTATGGGATGATGGCGCAAGCATGGAACTTGTACTCTTATGCAGTCCCAATAGTCACCCAGTTTTTTGGAATTCAGCCTGATGCAGCCAATAAAGTAATAAATATTTCTCCTTCTTTGCCTACAGGTTGGAATGAGGCAAAAATAGAAAACGTAGAAATCGGCGACAATGAATTGAGTATCATCTATGAAGTGAAGGATGGTATCCTAAAAGCAGAAATCATTCAAAAATCCGGAGATTGGGAAATAAAATTCAAAATCCCAGGTGATAAAAAAGGAAAGGCGCTTCTCAATAACAAGGAAGTTGAAACCAAGGAAGGTACTTTGGTGTTTGGTGGGGGAAAGAATACTGTAGAGGTACCAAATTAACACTTACAGTCTATGTATAATCACAGTATCTACTACTTTGCAAAAGAAAAAATGGCAAATATACTTCCACAAGAAACGATTGACGATTTAGAAAAGAGACCCAAAATGGGCTTTTGGGGAATGGTAATAGAAATATTGGGTTACGCTTCACTTATCTGGCTTTGGGTAATGACTTATTATTTTCAGCATGTCGGTGCAGAAGCTGTAGCAGACGACTACAATTTTTTTGACAACCCCAGTGAGTATTGGGCCAGCAACATGACTTATTCTATCCCCATCATTGCCACGATTTTATTCTTAGGAATTACGCTTTATAACCAAAAGCCACGGATCTCGGAATATACTGTCCAGAATCAACCGGATAAAGTGGAAACCTTGGTAAAAATCAACGCAAAATTATGGAGGTGGATTAAGTTTAACCTGATACTGATATTCATTTTGATAGAATATTTTTCATTCCATAGCGGTTCAGGATTCGGTACAGGCATCCCAAAATGGTTTGTGATCGCTTTTCCTCTGTTACTCTTTGCCCCGATTATTTATATGTTTATGGAGTTTGCCAAAAACCAGCTGGATTAAATATTCAGCCAATAATTAAGCTTCATGACCAAAGCCCTTTGTTTGGGAATAAAAGAACCCGGGAAGTAATTGTCAGTATAAACCACAAATAAATCAGAGACAGGTGCATACCTCCACTGCAATCTGGTGTTGATATTGATATTGTCAATCTGATTATTGTATTGGAAAAAAGTAGTCCAAAACAGGCTTTTGGAAAAGGTTAGGTCAATTCTGGGACCGATAAGGAAAAGATCAGCATCGTTTTGCGGTTCTGGAAGTCTGATATTATTGTAGCTAAAATTCATGGATATATTGGCCAAATAACCCAATCTCCAGTTCATAGCCCCTTGCAAGGTTCTGATATCCCCATTAAAATATTCTCCAATATCACCTCTTGCAGTCACGAAGAAAGGTTTTCTGGCGTTTCCAAAATACTGAACAGAGTAAAAAGTATTCCTGTAATCAGTTCCCGAAGCAAGTGGCTCTCCACCAGTACGCGTAGGATCAAAGCCGAAAAACAGGTACGTGTAGCGGTTATTTGCAAGGAAGGTCAAGGTAGAAAGCGACTGAAACTGAATCCTATAGCTCAGAATATGAAGTTCGTCTGTCACCCCTAATTCCGGATTCCACAATGTCTCTGATTCCAGAATTGGACCATGTCTATTGATGATTTTTGATCTTGGGAAAAACTGATAACCAAACCTAAAAGCAGCTCTTTTATAATCTCTTCTTGGCGTGAATCCGACCTCTGGATTAAAATTCTCCTGTACATCTGAATAAGATGCGCTGGCCATTAGGTGCAGGTCATTATAATTCAACTGTGCATGCAGTGCGCCTGTATTATCTTTCTGATCTGCTTCAAAGGTCTTGTGATAGAAAAATTTACCTGTCCACCTATTGTCCGCAGAAGCCAAATTGTAATCTATGCCTGCAAGCCTGTTGTATTTGTCACGATCTATCACAGGAAACCCACCTTCAGGGTTCATAGTCTCTTGGTTGACCATAATGATCCCCACATTCGACCTCGAAAAAACCTTCTTTTGTAAGGCCGCTACTGAGTAGTTTTTACCCGTTATACCCAACTCAGGATCAGTTGCAGTCTGCATATTCATCAAACCTACACGCCAATCTTCGTTGAGTTTACCCGAAAGCCGACTACCAAAAAGGATCTGATTTTGTACATTTTGTCCGGTTCTCTCATCCCTTGCTACACCTATTCTTCTGGAGAAAAAAGGGCGGATCCCCAAAGTCCCAAAGTCTGCAAAAAGATCAGCGTTTTCTAGAAAAAACTGCCTTTGCTCTGGAAAGAAAATCTCAAACCTATCCAGGTTGGTTACCTGTTGGTCCACTTCTACTTGAGAAAAATCAGGGTTAATAGTCAAATCAAGGTTCAAAGCCGGCCCCATTCCGATTTTAGCATCACCTCCAAATGTTGGTTTGGCAGGATTACTGGTACCTGCAAGAAAATCCCGATCTGTCGCCATTGCGGCATATGGAATTATTGAAATGTTGGCAGTTTCCTTTTTCAAAGGTTGCTCAAACATCAATTTTCTGGAAAAAGCGAGAGAAATTATGGAGAAGTTTCTGGGAATAGGTGTCCAAGAACTTCGCTCATTATATTTAGAATCAATCCTATAAAAATTGACGTTCCAATTGACGCTTCCATCATTGTAGCGAAGTGTTGAAAAAGGAATTGCGGCTTCTACCACCCAGTAATCTTCGTAAATCTTGGCGTTGGAATACCATTTATTATCCCAAGCCAAATTAAGGTCTGACGGTATCATACCTCCATTTGCTATCAAAGACTCTCTTTGGACACCATAGGGGTTTACCCCAAACTGAAATGCGTTTGTATTGTCATTAAAGGTGTCAAAGATGAATGAAATTCCATCGTTTTGTTCCCCACGATAATCTCTTCTTAATGAGGTCGACACGTACTCATCTCTTGGGCCGAGATTATACATGACAGCGGCAATATATAGGAACTTCTCATCGAAAGCGATTTTAACCTTGCTTTGGGCATTAGCAAGTGATGAATCCGAAGGAAAAAATTGTGTAAAATCCTCTGCCCAGCCCTCTTCTTCGAGCCAAATTTCCTCGTTCAGTTCACCATCCAAAGTGATCGGGTAATCAATCTTTCTGGCAACGATCCCATCAAGATTTATCTTCCCAACCTGAGCAAAAACAGATGCACTGATACAAAAGAAACACAAAAACGCAAATAACCTCATCCTGACCTTTTTCAAACCAAATGTGAAAAAAGTGCTTTATTATGTTTAATGGATTTATATCAGAGGTAAATATTTTATGTTTGAGAATATTTCAAAGAAGCTGTTGTTATTTAATCAATAATTAAAATAACTATTCTCCGAAGAGTGTTAAGACCAAATTTCTGCTCCCTCCATGGTCTCTAAATTCACAGAGATAAATTCCCTGCCATATGCCCATGGACATTTTGCCATTCGTTACAGGTACCTGTATACTCGCTCCAAACAAGCTGCTTTTGATATGTGCAGGCATATCATCAGAACCTTCATAGGTATGAATGAATTTTCGATAATCTTCAGGGACCAAATCATTGACAAAAGTTTCGAAATCTTTCCTGACAGTAGGATCAGCATTCTCATTGATAGTCAAACCTGCAGAGCTATGCTGGATAAATACCTGAAGCATGCCCTTTTTTATTTGCCTGATTTCAGGAAATTCATCTACAATGATGTCTGTGATCAAATGAAATCCCCGTGGATAAGGTTTGAGTCTTATATGTTTTTGGAAAACCTTCATATCGAATCAAGATGTAAAAAGTCCTTGGTACATTTCTTCTAACTTGCTTACAGCCACTACCTGAATTTTATACTTTTTCAAATCAAGTCCTCTAACAGCATATTTGGAGACTACAATCCTTTTGAAGCCTAGCTTTTCCGCTTCTGCAATCCTGTTTTCGATGCGGTGCACCGCTCTTATTTCACCTCCCAAACCAACTTCACCCGCAAAACAAACATCATCCGCTACTGCCTGGTCTTCATAAGAAGACAACAATGAGGCGCAGACCGTCAAGTCCAGCGCGGGATCATCTACCTTGATACCTCCAGCAACATTGAGAAACACATCTTGCTGACCAAGACGCATACCACCTCTTTTTTCCAGTACGGCCAGAAGCATATTGAGTCTCTTCGCGTCAAAACCCGTGCTGCTACGCTGCGGAGTACCATAAGTTGCTGGACTGACAAGCGATTGGATCTCTATCAATAGCGGCCTGTTCCCTTCCATCATAGCCCCAATCGCCACACCGTTTAGCTGTTCTTCCCTTTGGGTCAGCAATATCTCAGAAGGGTTTGCCACCGGTCTGAGTCCATCTGCCCGCATTTCATAAATCCCAAGCTCATTTGTACTGCCAAAACGGTTTTTGGAGGTTCTCAATATCCTATAGGCCAAATGTCTGTCACCTTCAAACTGCAACACTGTGTCCACCATGTGCTCCAATACTTTTGGCCCTGCAATCGAGCCGTCTTTGGTAATATGGCCGATCAAAAAAACCGGCGTGGCAGTCTCTTTAGCAAAGCGCATTAGCTCTGCAGTGCATTCTCTGACCTGAGACACCGAACCCGCCGCCGATTCTACATGCCTGCTATGTAGGGTTTGAATGGAGTCAATGACCAGCACATCCGGTTGCAAAATTTCAATCTGCTCAAATATCTGCTGGGTATTGGTCTCAGAAAGCACATAGCAATTGTCAGAATGTACCTTCATCCTTTCAGCCCTCATTTTGATCTGAGACTCGCTCTCTTCCCCTGATACATAGAGGACCTTGATTTTGGACAAAGTAAGTGCAATCTGAAGCATCAGGGTCGATTTACCTATTCCAGGTTCACCGCCTATCAGCACCAAGGACCCCGGTACAATACCTCCTCCCAGCACCCTGTCCAATTCCGAATCGAAGGTTTCAGTACGTGGCGATTGGCTGAAATCAATTTCCGAGAGTTTCTTCGGCTTATTTGTCCTCTTTTCTTTCTGCTGACCTGTTTTCCAAGTACCCAATCCGGATTCTTCCTTTTGAATAACTTCTTCTACATAGGTGTTCCACTCCCCACATGAGGGGCATTTACCGATCCATTTGGGGCTTTGGGCACCGCAGTTTTGACAAAAAAATGTAGTCTTTATTTTAGCCATTGTTGAGAAGCAAGAAGCGAGCGTTTAGATGATAGAAATTAGGTAAATTTTCATTGAATAAGGATAAAGTCCTGCTTGATCAAGTAATATTCGAGAATGGAAACCTGACAGGTTTTTAAAGCCCAGAGAGTTTTTATAAAGCTTTTCTAGTCAATAAACCTGTCAGGTCTAACATCCTCTATAAATTATATCAAGGCAAGGTTAGATATAAAATACAAGTTTGATTAATGCGCTTCAAGCCAATCTTTGCCTACGCCGGTTTCCACTACTACGGGAACTTCTAGCTTAACAGCTGCTGACATCAATTTTGGGATTTCTCTTTGAAGCAATTCTACCTCCTCTTTTACTGCATCAAAAACCAATTCATCATGAACCTGAAGGATCATTTTTGACTTGAGTTTCTCTTTTTTCATCCACTGATGCACATTGATCATGGCTATTTTGATCATATCCGCTGCAGATCCTTGAATAGGTGCATTGATTGCATTTCTTTCAGCAAAACCACGCATCGTTTGGTTTCGGCTATTGATATCCCTCAGGTATCTCCTTCTTCCTAAGAGGGTCTCTACAAATTCGTTCTTCCTTGCTTTTTCAATACAATCATCCATGTAGGATTTGACAGCCGGGAATTCTTTGAAATAGGCATCAATGATTTCCTTCGCCTCTGACCGAGGGATACTCAGCCGCTGAGAAAGCCCAAAAGCGGATATACCATAGATAATTCCAAAATTGGCTGTTTTGGCTTTCCTTCTCATATCTGAAGTCACCTCATCCAATGGCACTTGGAATATTTTAGCTGCTGTGGTGGCATGGATATCTCTTCCGTTTTTGAACGCTTCGATCATAGATTCGTCTTTGGAGAAGGCTGCCATGATCCTCAACTCAATCTGGGAATAATCAGCCGCCAATAGCACATGGTTTTCATCCCTTGGAACAAATGCCTTTCGTATTTCTCTCCCCCTTTCGGTACGAATAGGGATATTTTGTAAATTGGGATTGATTGAAGAAAGCCTACCCGTAGCCGCTACAAATTGGTTATAGGTAGTGTGCACCCTTCCCGTCTTAGGATTGATCATGGTAGGGAGGGCATCGACGTAAGTTGATTTCAGCTTGACAATCTGCCTATATTCCAAGATTACCCTTGCGATTTCATGTTCAGCAGCCATTTTACTCAGTACTTCTTCACCGGTGGCAAACTGACCTGTTTTGGTTTTTTTAGCTTTGGGATCTAGGTCCAGTTTCACAAAAAGAATTTCTCCCAATTGCTTAGGAGAGGAAAGGTTGAATTCCTGACCCGCCAGTTCATATACCCTTTTCTCGATTTCCAGGCTCTCTTTTTCCAATTCCTTGGACATTTCCGCCAAGCTTTCGGTATCTATCCTTACACCTTCAAACTCCATTTCGGTCAAAACAGAAATGAGTGGATTTTCGACTTCATGAAGGAGCTTTTCCACGCCATTTTCTTTGACCAATGGGTCAAGCTTTTGCTTCAACTTAAGTGTAATGTCAGCATCTTCTGAGGCATACGCTACCACTTCGTCCACATCTACATCCCGCATGTTACCTTGATTTTTCCCTTTTTTCCCAATCAAAGACTCGATAGACACCGGCTTATAATTGAGGTATTGTTGGGCGAGCCAGTCCATAGAATGCTTGCCTTCAGGCTCGATGAGGTAGTGTGCCAACATGGTATCATACAGCTTACCACGTACATCCATCCCATAGTTTTTCAGTACCAAAAGATCATATTTCACATTTTGACCTATTTTGGTAATGTTTTCATTTTCAAAGACAGCCCTAAACAGCTCCAGTTTTTTCTTTGCTTCTTCCTGATCTTCTGGAAAAGGAATATAAAAAGCTTCTCCCGCTACATAAGAAAATGACAAACCCACAAGTTCGGCTTCATTGGGATTCAATGCGGTAGTTTCAGTATCAAAACAAAACTCATCCTGACGCTCTAAGTAAGCTATCAGTTCCAATATATCCTTTTCTCCATCCACCTTATGGTAGTCATGGGCAGTAGTCAAAATACTATCGTTCAACAAAGGTGCTGGAATGGGCGCTTCTTCCGGTGTATCTTCAGCCTCGACTTCAGCTTCGCCTGTAAACAAGCCCAATTGCTCTGAAACCTTCAATTGGGGTTTTTTCATTTTTTCCCCAAATACCCTCTGTGTGAGGGTCCTGAATTCAAGTTCTGCAAAAAGTGCCTTCAGTTTTTCTTCATCAGGTCCATCATAGCGCAGTGATTTTTCATCGAAATCAACCGGCACATCTATCTTTATAGTAGCCAATTCTTTAGAAAGTAGACCTTGCTGTGCAAAATTTACTACATTTTCTTTTTGCTTGCCCTTAAGGTCATCTGTATGCTGGAGCATTTCCTCTATAGTGCCATATGCCTTGAGCAACTTGACGGCTGTTTTCTCTCCTATTCCGGGAATGCCAGGTATATTATCAACAGCATCACCCATCAGTCCTAATATATCCCTGACTTGATCTGCATTTTCAATATCCCATTTGGCACAGACCTCCTTTGGCCCCATTATGTCCACACCGTTCCCCATGAATGCAGGCTTATAGAGGTAAATGTGGTCCTCTACTAACTGTCCATAATCTTTGTCAGGGGTCATCATATACACCACAAAACTCGTCCTCTCTGCTTTTTTAGCGATGGTGCCAATAATATCATCCGCCTCAAAACCATCCAATTCCAAGACGGGAATATTGAAAGCCTCCACTATTTGTTTGACCCAAGGAATACCAATTTCTATATCTTCAGGCTGTTCTTGCCTATTGGCCTTGTATGCTTCAAATTGAATATGTCTAAAAGTCGGTGCTTTTGTATCGAAGACTACAGCTATATGACTGGGCTTTTCTTTTTCAAGCACTTCAAGAAGTGTATTGGTAAAACCCAACATTATACCTGTATTCAGGCCTTTGGTATTGATTCTTGGATTCTTGGAAAATGCAAAATGCGCCCTGTATATCAGTGCCATTGCATCTAGAAGGAATAATTTTTTATCTCCTTTGGAGGACATAGGTTGATTTTTAGAAGGAATGGAAAATTAAAATGCAATCGAAAAAAGCATTTTCGAAGGATGGCTAAATTACAAATAATAATGAAAAGGATATGGAAGAGAGATCTTCATATTTTCCAAAACCTATATTATTTGAAACAGGGGAGGATAGAGTTTGGTCTAATTGTTGGTTTACAGTCAATATATATTTTAATATTTCATTCACCTAAATAAATACCTTATGAAAAAGTTAGTGTATTTTTTGTCGGTAATGTTTTTGATGGCTGCCTTTGTGCCAGCTACCACGGCAAAAACCCCTAAAAAAGAAAAACCGGAACTTACTGAAGAACAACAGACGAGACTGGTAGAGATCGAAAATAGGGTAGAAGAGATTAAATCCTCAGGTTTCTCTGACATGAGCAAAGAAGAAAGAAAGGAAATGCGGGATGAACTCCGAGAGCTTAAGAAAGAAACCCGTGAAATTGGTGGCGGATTTTACCTATCGGTAGGTGCAATCATCATCATACTGCTGCTCCTGATTCTACTTACCTAGTAAGAAGTAACCCAGATTATAGATCCCCCACCTTAAATGGGGGATTTTTTATTTCTTGAGCTTTTTGATCATATTTACAAACTATGAAAATTTGCTTTGCTACCAATAACCTCAAGAAAATAGAGGAGGTAAAATCAGCCCTTGGCCCTGAGTTCACTATCGTTTCCTTGTCAGAAATAGGTTGTCATGAAGAATTACCCGAGACAGGTGACACCCTAGAACACAATGCCTTCCAAAAAGCCCGTCACGTCTTTGACCATTATGGCGTAGACTGTTTTGCAGATGATACGGGACTTGAAGTAGATGCGCTTGATGGCGCTCCAGGAGTGTATTCAGGCAGATTTGCAGGAGAACCTAGGAGTGACGAAAGGAATATTGACCTTCTCTTGAGTAAATTGAAGGGGCAACAGAATAGAAATGCAAGGTTCAAAACAGTAATAGCTTTAATTCAAAGTGGTAAGGAAAGCAGCTTTGCTGGAATTGCTGAAGGAGAGATTTTACATGAAAGAACTGGAAAAGGAGGCTTTGGATATGACCCGATCTTCAGACCGAATGGCTTCGGAAAAACCTTTGCAGAACTAAGCTTAGAGGAGAAAAATGAAATCAGTCATAGAGGTAAGGCTGTAAAGGAATTGGTAAGGTTTCTAAAATAATCCCTATTTTTGTCCCCCATGAAGAAGCCCTTTATTGTAGGAATTACCGGTGGCAGTGCCTCAGGAAAAACACTTTTTTTGG
The DNA here is from genome assembly GCF_003003005.1 of Mongoliibacter ruber. Lineage (GTDB taxonomy): Bacteria > Bacteroidota > Bacteroidia > Cytophagales > Cyclobacteriaceae > Mongoliibacter > Mongoliibacter ruber. Next base: position 504,555 of record NZ_PVTR01000002.1, on the reverse strand, counting down.
ATAAATTATTACACACATTCGAACCTGGACAGGTTTGTCTGATATCTCAGGACAATTATTACAGACCGAGACACCTGCAACCAATTGACGAGAAGGGAGTTCACAATTTTGATACACCGAATTCTATAGATTTTGAACAGTATGCGGACGATATCCGGAAAATCGGGAATGGAGAAACGGTCTATAGGCAGGAGTATACTTTCAACAACCCCAACAAAAAGCCCAAAACACTGGAGTTTGCTCCAGCCCCTGTGGTAGTCGTAGAGGGTATTTTTGTGTTATATTATCCAGAATTGGCAGATTTACTGGATTTGAAGATTTTTATAGATGCCAAAGAATACATCAAACTCAAAAGGAGAATTGTCAGAGATAAGGTAGAAAGAGGCTATGACCTGGACGATGTGCTTTATCGCTATGAAATGCACGTTATGCCCACTTATGAAAAGTACATAGAGCCATTCAAGCATGATGCTGACATCATTGTCCCCAATAACAGAAATTTCGAAAGAGCCCTCGATGTAATAAGAGTTTACCTCAGAGACAAGACTGAGAATGCCCCTAACTTATAGAATAACAGGTATTTAACTTGTTTTTACAAGAATTCTTTCCATCTCAATACTATTTGCTATATATTTGCGACCCATGAACAAAAGTCAGCAACATATCAACATCTGGAAGCAAAGGGTCAGCTTGATCCTGGTGCTTGCATTTTGCATGTTGGTCACTGGTGCTGAATATGTCCAAACTCCTAACCCTGAGACCAACTCAGAGCAAAAGGATTATTCAGAGGATCAAAGTGATAATTCTGAAAGTCAGACTTTTTTAAATGTTGCCGTCGATGCAGTAGTGCCATTTGTGACAGTAGTCGGTCAGCAGATTTTTTACCTGATATATGAAAATCTTAAAATTGAAAAAATAAACGTTTCAGGTCCGGCCTTGTCCCTACCTGTAAACCTACCCTATTGGGAAATCCTCCTCGAAAGGATTATTTCTCCCAATGCACCCTGATCTTTTTTTTTCTCCGCTTTCAGGCCAATTTTCATTGGTCAAATCAATCAGTAAATAACTTATAAATTCATAATTACTATGCGTAACAAAGGTGTCGTAGTGTTTTTGACTGTGATTATTACAGCGCTTTGCCTGTATTATTTGTCATTTACATTTGTATCGAACAATTTCAACCAAAAAGCTGTGGATTATGCCACAGATGAGGTAGGCAATGTAGACTTTGCCAAAAAGCAAGCGTACCTAGACTCTATTTATAGAGAACCAGTGTACAATTTTCTAGGTGCCAAATTCACCTACAAAGAAATCAAAGAAACAGAGTTGGGCCTTGGACTTGATCTCCAAGGTGGTATGCACGTGACCTTGGAGGTTTCTCCTGTTGAGATTTTGAAAGGTCTATCAGGAAACTCTAAAGACCCGGCTTTCAATACAGCCTTGGATCGTGCTACAGAAGCTGCCAAAACCACAAATGATAAATTTGTGAATATTTTCTATTCACAGTGGCAACAAGCTGCTTCCAACAGAAAATTGAGTGAGGTTTTCGCTACTGCCGCTAACCGTGGGCGTATCTCTTTGGAATCTTCAGATTCTGAAATCCTTGACATTATTGACGGAGAGATTGAAAATGCAATTGAGCGTTCTTTCAATATCCTAAGAACAAGGGTTGATAGATTTGGAACATCACAACCGAACATCCAAAGGATACAAGGTTCAGGAAGAATTCAGATCGAACTTCCGGGTGTAGACAATCCTGAAAGGGTAAGAAACTTGTTACAAGGTGTTGCAAAACTTCAATTCTGGGAAGTAGCTGAAATTCAGGACTACTTAAGCGAACTTGAGTCTGTCAACAGTCTTTTGGTAGCAGAGCAAAAATCTGCCAGTCAAGAAAGCCCTGCCACTGATGATCAGGATGAAGAAGAAATGACCGAAGAAGAGGAATTGGCCTCCGAATTGGAAAGACAATTGGCCGAAGAATCCGGTTCTGATGATTTTTCTTCTGAAGTTTCTCCAATATTCTCATTGACAAGATCCAATCAGGGACTAGTCTATGAAGTGAGAGATACCGTTACCATCAACCGTATCTTGGCCAGAGAAGATGTCAAATCCCTTCTTCCAAGAAATGTGAAATTCCTTTGGTCAGTTAAGCCAATTACCGAAGGCAACATGGAGTTGTTGGAGCTATTTGGAATCAGGTACAACAGAGCAAGTGATCAAGCACCTCTAGAAGGTGATGTGATTACAGATGCCAGACAGACCTTGGATCAGACTTCCAGACCAGCTGTCAGCATGCAGATGAATGCAGAAGGCGCGAGAAGATGGAGAAAATTAACCTCCGAGAGTATCGGTAAAAGAATCGCTGTAGTCCTAGATGACTATGTATATACAGCACCTGTGGTACAGAGTGAGATTCCATCAGGACAATCTGAAATCACTGGTAATTTCTCTATCGAGGAAGCCAAAGATTTGGCCAATATCCTGAAGTCCGGTTCCCTTCCTGCACCAACCAAAATCGTAGAAGAAGCCATTATCGGCCCAACCTTAGGTAAAGAAGCCTTGAATCAAGGTCTGATCTCAATGATTGCAGGTCTTACTTTGGTAGTATTGTTTATAGTTGCCTACTATGCAAAAGGCGGTTTGGTTGCTATTGCGGCATTGGTGTTCAACATCTTCTTTATCTTGGGTATCCTAGCCCAGCTTGGAGCTGCACTTACGCTACCTGGTATTGCCGGTATTGTATTGACAATTGGTATGTCGATTGATGCGAATGTCCTGATATTTGAAAGGATCAAAGAAGAACTCAGAAATGGCGCTGGTTTGCTTGTAGCCATCAATCAAGGTTACAACAAAGCCTTCTCTGCCATCCTTGACTCCAACGTTACGACTTTCCTTACAGGTGCCATCCTTTACGCACTGGGTCAGGGACCTGTAAAAGGATTCGCGATTGTATTGATGATCGGTATTGCTTCGTCTTTCTTCTCTGCGGTATTTATTACCAGAGTGATTGTAAGCTGGATGACTGCTAAAGGAGAAAAGAGCAATGTGTCTTTCGAAACTCCAATCGCAAGAAATGTACTTAGTGAACTTAACATTGACTTCCTGAGCAAAAGAAAAGTTGCTTACTTGATTTCTACTTCAATTATTGTTGTAGGACTTGCCATAGCGGCAATAAGTGGACTCAAGTTTGGTGTAGATTTCACCGGAGGTAGGTCTTATATTGTTGAATTTGCAGAACCTGTATCCGCCTCTGAACTTAAGACTGGATTGGATGGGGAATTTGACGGATCGGTGGAAGTAAAAACTTATGGTGCCAATAACATCATGAAAGTAACAACTTCTTACCTCATCAATGAAGACGATGATGCATCAAACACTGAGGTGGAGACAAAAGTAAGAGAAGGAATCGCTTCCCTATTTAGTTTGACATATACCACAGATGCAGAAAACCTTTCTGAGAATCAATTTGCGATCACAGGCTCTTCAAAAGTAGGTGCTACTGTAGCGGATGATATCAAAAGTTCATCTCTTAATGCTATGTTCTTTGCGATTGTTGCAATCTTCCTTTACATCTTGTTGAGATTCCGTAAATGGCAGTTCTCCTTAGGTTCTATAATCGCTTTGGTGCATGACGTATTCTTTGTGATTGCTGCATTTGCCATCGCCACTGCGTTGGGAGCCACTTTCGAAATTGACCAGGTATTTATCGCTGCGGTCTTAACAGTAGTAGGTTACTCCATCAACGATACCGTGATTGTATTTGATAGAATCAGGGAAAATATCAGTAATAGAGGTACATCCAAGTTGGTGAAAATGTTCAATGATGCCATCAACCAAACTATGGCAAGAACACTGATCACTTCTGCCACTACTTTGATTGTGGTATTGGTGCTATTGATATTCGGTGGTGAAGTCTTGAGAGGATTCTCATTCGCATTGCTTATTGGTGTATTGGTAGGTACTTATTCATCTATTTATATCGCTACACCAATTGTAGTAGATTTGATGAAAAAAGAGCTAGAGGCTGAAAATGCTTCGCCAGTTTCACCGAGCAAAAAAACAGCATAAATTCAAAAATCATACATAAAAAGGGGAGTTGAAGCGATTCAACTCCTTTTTTTGTGTCATTTTGCTTCAAAAATACCCTGTACAGGGTATTTTTTGATTTAGATTTTTCTTCTACTTTTCGAAATCTAAATTAATCAACACTTTGCCTAGTTTTTATCATTTTATAATTGGCCTCAGTCTTTTACTGATTTTGGTGCTTAGGTCTCGTAACAAGTCTGCTTACAGGAAGCAAATCAATATCATCACCTTTACTTTGGTTGTGGTATTGATTATGGAACTTGCGGGTTTATACACTGCCAGAAAAGGCATCAACAATACTCTCATTTACAACTTGGGATGGATCTATTTGGAATCATATTTATTGATTGCCTATTTCTATTCCCTGGAAAGGAATTTGATTTGGCGCAAAAGAGTCGTTAAAATAAGTGTGCTTCTTTTGATTTGGGGTGTCATAAACTCACTGTTTTTTGAACCCTTGTTCGGAGCCATTCAGTTTTTCTCCCTTTTGCCATTTGGTTTATTTTTGATGATATTATCCATTCGTCTATTGTACCAACTCCTGAATTTGGAAATCTATTCCCAAAGAAGTCTCTTAGTAATTCCTCATTTTTGGATCGCCTGTACCATCCTATTCTTTTACCTAGAAGCCCTTGTTCTATTTGGAACATACAATTTCTTCCCGTCAGTAATAATGGAAAATGTAATTATTGTGTCTATGCTTAACAAAATGATGGCAGGTTTGATGTATTTTATCTTTGGCTTTGCCTTTATTTTCCCAGATCTTCCCAATTTGCTTAATCCAAAAAAAAACAGCCACACATTTTCCTGATAGTATAAATTCATTTACTTTATTAATTTATGTCCAAATTCCACTAACATGACTAGAGAAGAACTTGAAGCATTCAGAAAGGCATACCAAAAGGCCGCCAAAAAAAGTGTCAAAGCCAAAAATGGCAAAGGTAGAGCAATAGATGAACAATCTGATTGGGTCTGGTTTGACAGGGAATCCATACAGCAAATATTGGATATGACTGACCCCAAAGAAGGTGGTATCAAAATCTATCTGGGTCAGTATGACAAAAAAAACATCAACATGCTACCCAAAGAAATGAGAGAAAAACATGACTATGTTGGTAAAGTTTCTCTGGCATTGGTAGCCTGTAATAAAACGAAGGAAGAATTTGAAGATATTTATTCAGATACTCTTGTTGATTCAGAAAAAGACCTAAAATCCCAGAGAAGTGATGGAGGAATCAGTCCTTTAAATGCAGGAAATGTTTGTCCTCCAATTTGTAAACCATAAACGCTCCCATGGAACTGTTTTCTTGGTACAATGTCTTGATCATTCTTGCTGTGCTGCTTAGCATTCCAAAATTTTTTGGTAGTGATGATCAAAACAAAAAAAAACATGTTGTCATTTTCCTTATTTTGGCGCTAACAGCCTTAGTAGAATGGTATGGCCAATACTTGAGACTTTCAGGTCAAAACAACACCATTGTTTATAATATAGGTTATGTATTAATTGGCTTATCACTTAAATTTTATTTCTTTTCTCAGGCGTTTCAAGATAAAAAAGAGAAAATGCTGGTATTGCTACTGTGGACAGCGTTCATGGTTTGGAGTTTCAGTAATTTTCTCTTTTTCCAAGCTTTAGGTGAATTTCATCACTATTCTTTGGCCTTTGGGAGTTTTCTTTTGATAGCGCTTTGTTTCTATTTTTTTTTCGGAATATTCTTCAAAAACAAATACGAAAACCAAAACTTGCTTGCTGTTCCTGAATTTTGGATCATTTCATTTTTTATGTTTTTTTATGCCTGCTCCTTTTTTTACTTTATATCGTTCAGTTTTTTCTTAGATGGAATGGATCTCGCACTTGTTATCCAATTGAACTTTCTAATCAGAGTCCTTGGGTGCATTATGTACCTTATCATGGGTTTAGCATTTTATGCGCCACTGGTATTCAAAAGTGATCCGATACTTATTTCTAATTAATTACTTTAAAATTTACATCCATCATTATGATAAATTGGTAATTTGAAAAAAATCTTACAATTTAAACTAAAATGGACAACAGACAATTTAAAAGTTTTGTGTCAGCCTATAGGGATTCACTACAAAAAGGTGAAAAAGCCAAAGGACCAGATGGTAAACCTATCGAAAGTGAAACGGACTGGATCTACTTTGATAGGGAGACCCTAGAGAAATTGCTCAAAATGACTGATCCAAAAACGGGAGGAATCAAAATGTACTTGGGTGTGTACACCAAAGAAAACCTGGACATCTTGCCAAAGGACAGAGAAGACCGAGAAAATTACATTGGTATGCTTTCTTTAGCCCTGACTCCTGCCAATCGAACCAGACAGGGAATTGTGGATGTCCAAGAGGAAGAAATCTATGAAAACGGAGGCACGCTTTGCCCTCCTTTTTGCCAACCACCACCTACTGAGATTTGATTTTATATATCTATCCCGGATTGATTTGGCTGGCTGTATTGCTAAGTATTCCGGCTTTTTTTGTGGTAAATACACAAAGTAAAAAATACCATAGGCTGATTTTTGGAATCATTGTGATGGTGGCCGTTCTAGAAACTTATGGTGCCTACTCTATTCTAAACTCCCAGAACAGTTCAATCTTCCATAATCTTTTGTTTGTTCATGCTGAAAGTTTGCTTTTGCTCTATTTTTTTTATCTCAACTTCAGTCTTAAAAAAGTAAGGCAAAGCATACTTGTTTCGGGATTGGTATTGATGGTTTGGGCTTTGATCAATTCGCTTTTCTTTCAACCGATCAATTCTTCTTTCCAGACCTATTCTTTTATACCTTCCGCTATCATATTAATTATATACTGTATAGGTTACTTCTACTCCATAATCAAAGAAGACAAATTCCAAGACGTAAAAATAGTGGCAGTCCCATCATTTTGGATTGTCACGGTAGTCATGTTTTTTTATTCATGCTCCTTGATGTTTTTTGCATCCATTCCACTAGTAAATCCTGAAAATTATGAGCTTGTGTACAAGATTTATAATTTGATACGAGGCCTCAGTATCCTGATGTACCTGATCATGGGACTTGCATTTTATGCTCCAATATTTTTCAAAACTCGAAGCATTCCCGATTAACCTAAAGTTTTTCTTTTTCCCTAAATCTTTTTGATCGGACACAGGTATCTGTCTATTTAAATAAAATGAAATGCATTTGATAAAGTTTTAATATGCGTTTTTCGGTGTATTGAGGTATATTGTTTGCTGTTAAACACAAAATTTATACTCACTCAACCATATCCTCAAAATAAATTAAATGGACAATACCGGTTCAGATTTATTTGTGATCATACTGCTGGGATTTTTCCTGATGCTGTTGATGGTATCTTTCATTATCATCATGGTCATCTTTCATAGACAAAGGCAGCTGGAAAATCGGCAAAAAGTCCTTGCACTTGAGGCCAGTTATGAAAACACCCTTCTCAATGCAGAAAAGGAAATACGTGAAGAAACTTTGGCCAATGTAGGTCGTGAACTTCATGACAATATCGGGCAGATGTTATCCTTGGCTAAAATCAACCTCAGCAGCTCCAAGCCTACGTCGATTTCGGAAGGAAAGTCAATCATAAATGAGGTTATCAAAGAAGTTAGAGGACTTTCTAAATCATTAAATTTAGACTGGGTCGAAGCCATCAGCATAGAAGAATTCATCAAAAGGGAACTGCAGAAAGTCGAAAATTCAGGGTATTGCAAGGTTAACTTTTCGCATAAAGGCGATGCTCTTGAATTAGAAAAGGACCACAAACTCATCCTCATCCGGATTCTGCAGGAAACTTTAAACAATGCCTTGAAGCATGCTGCACCAGATATGATAAGTATTGAAATCGATAATTCCGGTGAAAAAAGTGTGGTTACAATTCAGGATGATGGAGCCGGATTCGATACCAGTATCGAAAGTACCGGTTTGGGGATGACTAACCTGAAAAAGAGAATGGAAACCATTGGAGGGGAGATCGAAATTGCATCGGAACTTGAAAAAGGTACGCTCATCACACTTTATTTGCCTAAATGAGGTCATATCTTTACCTTCATAGAGAATTCACCCCGTTTAACCCATGATAAAAATAGCGCTAGCTGACGACCATAAAATGTTTGCAAGAGGTATTAAAGGCCTTTTGGAAGAAGAAGAAGACTTTAAAGTCATCGCGCTATTTCATAATGGAAAAGACTTAGTGGAGTTTGTCAAGAAAAAATCCGTTGACATTATCATTACGGATATGAACATGCCCAAAATGGATGGAATGAATGTAATTTCCAGCATCAAAGATTTTGCTCCGCATGCCAAAATTATTGTTCTCTCCATGTATGACGATCAGGTTATTTACGATAAGGCCGTCAAGAGCGGAGCAAATGCATATGTCCTAAAAGGTTCAGACCCAGATGAATTGATTTATACAATAAGGGAGGTTTTTGAAGGTGCATATGTGCTGGATTACAAGAAGGTACTTTTCCAGAATGAACCTGATGGATACCCTGACCATTTCAAAGAAAAGTTTAAGCTCTCCCGAAGAGAATTGGAAATAATCAAACTGATCAAAGATGGCAAAATGAACAAAGAGATTGCCGACGACCTAAGTCTCAGTCAGCACACGGTAGAAGCACACCGGAAAAAGATTCATGCCAAACTTGGCGTAAGCACGGCAGTTGAATTGGTAAAAAAGGCTATAGAGATGAATATCTAGGAAGCTTCCATAACCTTAATCCTGATAAAACCCAACTCATCATCTACATTTTCATGCAGCCAGATAGCACCATCTTTGGCAAAACAAGAGTTGGAAGGTGATTTTACATACTCCTTGATTTTGGTCTCTCCTATCATTTGTAGGTCTTGATCAAATACCGTCAAGAATACATCCGACTTTTCAAATTCACCTTCAGGATTCAATTTGGATATATCGGACAGTCTGTAATATCGATTACTAGACTCATCAAACAAAAAGGGGCCAAACTCTATTTGGCTTTTCATTTTGCTGTATTCAGCACCCATTTCTTCCTGAGAGGTAACCAATGTTTTAAAATTGGCAGTTTTGCTATTTGGTGTGAGTTTACTTTCAAATTTTCTCGCAATCACAGTATCCTCCTTGGACTTGTAAATGATGACCTCATTGAAAATATTATTGGTGATGATCAAGTCATCATTCCAAGGCTGAAGGTGGATGGAAGAATGTAAGGTCATCATACCACGGCCTTCCATTTCCATATGAATTTGGAAGTCTTTAAGTTTTTCAAATTGTGGGATTTCAATCCTCTTTACGGTATTATCAATTGTATTTACCTTGGCAATGAAGTTGCTATGATTTGGGTGCTTAGAAATACGGGTGTAAAATTCGTCTTTCCCCTTTGTAAAGGTATATCCGGGAGATAAATTCTCACCTTCCTCCAATTGCTCTCCTTCAAATTTTTGATTTCTTAAGTTGAACTCCCAGCTTCTTTCGCCTCTTTCGTTAACTATCAAACTGTTCATGAAACTTGAAAAAGCATATTCATCCTCGGATATGTAGGTAAAGAAGTTTAGGTAGGTGCCCAAACCAGTTGGACCATCTTTTTCAAATTGGATTTTTCGAACTAACTCCAAGTTATCCAAGTCTATCATTTCCAATAAATACTGCTTGTCATCAAACTTGTAAAGGTATTGCTTATCCGCACTAAGATCGGACATATACAAGTTGGTGCCGGCCATCAGTATTTCATCCTTGGCATCGACCATCACCGTATCTATCTGCACTTCAAAAGTCAATTCCCCGTTCCGCTGCTTAGATTTATCAGAAGGCTTACAAGCAAAGAAAAAAAGTAAGGAAAGGATTAAAACAGTATTTCTCATAATTTTTTAGTTTATGAAAACTACCTGATTAATCTTTTAAAATCAAATATTTAGTTTGTTTTTCTGGGTAAGGGGAAGTTTTTTAATAGTTCATTTTCAATTAATATTTTAGGCGTCCCGATGTCGATGCCACAAAAAAACCGGTCATTGACCGGCTTCTTATTTATTTTACTAGACTGTTACTCCGTACAGTTCTTTGAGTTTTTCTACTGTATAGTCCACATCTTCGATAGTATTGAACCTGCTGAATGAAAAACGTACAGACTCTCGATTTGGATCAGCCTTAAGTGTTCTCAACACATGGGAACCCACCGTGGCTCCACTACTGCACGCCGAACCGCCCGAAGCCGAAATTCCATTCAAATCCAAATTGAAAAGCAACATCCCTGAATTATCTTCAGAATGAGGTAAGCTTACATTTAGGACTGTGTAGAGGCTCTTTTCCATATCCGCCGAATGACCATTGAATCTTACTTCCGGAAATTGCTGCTTAAGACTGGATATAAAGTGTTTTTTGAGTGCTTCAATATGTGTTCTGTGACCATGCATATCCTCATATGCAAGTTCCAAAGCTTTGGTAATACCTACAATACCAATCACATTTTCAGTCCCTCCACGCATGTTTCTTTCCTGAGCTCCTCCAAAAATGAAAGGGTGGATTTTTTTGTCTTTTTTTACATATAAAAACCCAGAACCCTTTGGTCCATGAAATTTGTGGCCTCCAGCTACTATTGAATCTACAGGGAGAGTTTTGAGATCATGAGTATAATGGCCCATGGTCTGTACTGTGTCAGAATGAAAAAACGCCCCATACTCCTTTGCCAGAGAACCTATGGCTTTGAGGTCATTGATATTGCCTATTTCATTGTTGGCATGCATCAGCGACACCAATGAATTGGGATTCTCTTTTAAAAGTGACTCCAAGTGCTGTTGGTCAATTTCACCCATTTCATTGACATTGACCATGCTGAGTTTGATTTTCCCTTTTTTGGCACAATGCTCTAAAGTGTGAAGCACTGCATGGTGCTCAATTGGAGATGTGATGGCATGCTGAATGCCGTGGGTATCAATGCCACACACAATAGCCGTATTGTCAGCTTCTGTCCCTCCCGAAGTAAAAAAAATCTCAGAAGGGCTAGCATTTAGCAGTTCTGCTACTTTTTTTCTTGCCCTTTCTATAGCTGTGCGGACTTCCCTTCCGTGACTGTGGACCGAAGAAGGGTTACCATAATGTTCTTTCATATATGGAATCATGGCTTCGATCACCCGATCATCCATAGCTGTAGTGGCAGCATTGTCAAAGTAAACTCTCATTCTTCAAGTAATTGGGTTGAAATCTTCAGAATTTTTTTGGTTTTTTTACCGGCTAATTATGATCCAGTAATCACTTCTTTAATATCCATGATGATTTTATTGGCCAAATGTTCTGCCGTAGCCTGAGATTCAGATTCAGAATAAATCCTGATAATAGGCTCTGTATTGGATTTTCTCAAGTGAACCCACTCCTTATCAAACTCAATTTTGACCCCATCTATAGTATTGATTGGCTGTTTGCTGTATTTATTTTTGATTGCTTCTAAGACAGCATCGACATCGATATCAGGTGTAAGTTCTATTTTGTTCTTAGATATATAGTATCCAGGATAAGTAGCCCTAAGCCTGGATATGCTTTTCCCAAATTTTGCCAAATGGGTCAAAAATAATCCTATACCTACCAAAGCATCTCTTCCATAATGGGATTCTGGATATATCACTCCCCCATTGCCTTCTCCTCCAATGATCGCATTGGTCTCCTTCATCTTGTTCACCACGTTGACCTCACCTACAGCAGCAGCTTGATACTGACCGCCTCTTTTTTCGGTAACATCTCTTAGGGCTCTAGTAGAGCTCAAGTTGGAAACAGTGTTGCCAGGAGTTTGTGAAAGTATATAATCCGCTACCGCTACCAGTGTATATTCTTCTCCAAATGGGCTACCATCTTCATTCATAAAGCATAACCTGTCTACATCCGGATCCACTACTATTCCAAGGTCAAATTTTCCCTTGGCGAGTTTGTCTGAAATATCTCTAAGGTTCTCTGGAAGTGGCTCGGGATTATGTGGAAATTGCCCATCGGGAGTACAATACATTTCTTCGATTTCCTCTACACCCAGAGCTCTAAGGAGCTTGGGCAATGCAATGCCTCCTGTAGAATTGACACAGTCAATGACAACTTTGAAATTCCTGGCCTTGATAGCCTCTACATCTACCAGGTTCAAACCCAAGACATGTTGGACATGACGATCTATATAATCATCTATCTTAGTGTAAGCTCCTAATTTTCTGACTTCTGCAAACGAAAAATCTTCCTTTTCGGCAGATTCCAAGATTGCTTTGCCTTCGGAGTCTGAAATAAACTCACCTTTATCATTCAAAAGCTTCAATGCATTCCATTGAATAGGATTGTGACTGGCGGTAAGGATAATTCCTCCACCGGCTTTTTCCAATGGTACGGCTAATTCTACAGTAGGAGTCGTGCTCAAGCCAAGGTCAATGACATGAATTCCAAGACCCTGAAGTGTAGCGCTGACTAATTTTGAAACGATCTCACCTGAAATCCTTGCATCTCTGCCAATAATTACTTTGGGATTGTTGGTGTGACTGATAATCCAGCTGCCATATGCAGCTGTAAACTTGACAACATCTAAAGGAGTGAGCCCTTCTCCGGGTTTACCACCAATGGTGCCCCTGATGCCAGAGATTGATTTAATTAAAGCCATAAAATATTATAGGTGAAATAGAAAAATCTTGGACAAGCCAAGAATATAAAAGAGGTTATTTGAATTTGGCGAGTACCTTGTCCACTTCATTGTCAGGATTGCCGCAGCTGCTGTCAGCATCCACCGTTTTTCCACAATAGCTACAAGTACCGCCATCTTTATTCAGATAAGGATTCTGGGATGCACAAGTTCCCTTGAACTCTCCATTTTTTAATAAAATTAGCCTTACAGACATCAAGATAAAGAATAATGCCAAGAAGCCTAAAGTCAAATATAAGGTTGCCATATCAATTAAATTTGTTCAAATTTACGTAATACTTTCAAAACGTCCTCACTTTACGAATAGTTTCCCCCCTATATGTCCAATTTGTCACAGAGAAAAGAACAACTAGCAGCATTTGATAGGTTATTGACCATAATGGATGAATTGAGGGAGCAATGCCCATGGGATCAAAAACAGACTATTGAAAGCCTACGCCATTTGACCATAGAAGAAACTTTTGAGCTGTCTGACGCCATTTTGGAAAGTAACCTTGATGAGGTCAAAAAAGAATTGGGGGATATCCTCCTACACATTGTTTTTTATGCAAAAATCGGCTCTGAAAAAGGAGCTTTTGATATCTCTATAGTCATTGACAGCCTGTGCGACAAACTCATTCGTAGACATCCCCACATTTATGGAGACACCGAAGCCAAAGATGAAAAAACGGTAAAGGAAAATTGGGAAAAAATAAAGTTAAAGGAAAAAGGGAATACTTCAGTTCTCGGGGGTGTGCCAAGGTCATTACCGGCCTTGATAAAATCCATGCGGATTCAAGAAAAAGCACGTGGTGTTGGTTTTGATTGGGAAGAAAAACACCAAGTCTGGGAAAAAGTAGAGGAAGAACTTGAGGAGTTCAAGACCGAATTCAATGTGGTCGATGGCCAGGAAATTGATAAGGAAAAGGCTACCGGAGAATTTGGTGACTTATTGTTTTCCCTTATCAATTACGCCCGATTTATAGACATCAATCCCGAGGAAGCTTTGGAAAAGACTAACCTGAAATTCATCAAACGTTTTCAATACTTAGAGCAATCTGCAAAGTCTTCCGGCAAAAAACTAGAAGACATGAGTCTTGCCGAAATGGATGTTTTTTGGGAGGAAGCCAAAAAACTAAGCATTCAGACAAGCAAATAAGACAAACCTTTTTTTATCTACCAAAATCATCCTGTAACCTGACGATATCTTCTTCATCAGAAGGATGCGACGCGTCGGTATGCTGCCAAATTTCAGCGACTATTCCCCATTCATCCATCCCAATCAGGCGATGTCTTTCGCCTTGTTGCAATTTGATTTTGTCTCCTTCTTTGAGAACATGCTGCGACTTTTCTTCATCTGTCAATGAGGTCGCCACGGCCACCCTTCCTGATATACATCTCCATATCTCAGCCCTTCTATGATGGTATTGCCAGGAGAGCCTTTTTTCAGGTGCTACCAAGAGAATCTTTGGACTTAGCTTATCAGAAATTTTCAATGCTTCAAAATCCTCATCAGGGAAAAATTGCTTTGCAAAAGCCGCTGCCTGATCTTCATTGATCACCAAAAATCCACCCCAAGGCCGCTTTCTATCCTCTTTGATCACTTCAAAACCAAGATGATTCATCATCCTAAGGGCTTTATCAAAATTTGTCATGACTGATTTATCCATGTTCAAAAGTAGCAAAATTAATTTTTGTGATGCATTACAACAAAGTTTAAACTTTTTACAAAATTTTTGGTCTGACCGTCAAATATAGGTCAGGAAATTACTTTGAAAATCTGGCTGACAAGTTAATCTACGATGATGTGTCTCTGAATGTCAGGCTGGTAGCTGAGATTTAAGGCTTGACCGTTTTCAAAACTTAAATAAAGCCCATAGGATCTTTTCCTCTGGACTTTTTCTTTTTCAATGTATCATGTTTTTGCCCACTCAAAATAAATGATTTGCTGATTCTACATTTAGCGGCTGACTTTAGTAATTTAGCCTAATGGAATACAAATGGATGATAAGAGAAAAAGCTGATACTGACAACGTAGAAGCATTGAGCAAGGAAATCAACGTCAATTCCATCTTGGCCAATATGCTGGTCAATAGAGACATCGATACTTTTCAGAAAGCAAAGGATTTTTTCAGGCCTGATTTGGATAAACTCCATGACCCATTTCTGATGAAAGATATGGATAAGGCAGTGGATCGCTTGATTTCAGCAATACAGCACAAAGAAAAAATTCTGGTTTACGGGGATTATGATGTAGATGGTACCACATCGGTAGCCATGATGTACGGATATTTAAGTCAGTTTTATGATCATGTAGATTTTTATATTCCCGACAGATACAAAGAGGGCTATGGGATTTCTGAGAAAGGAGTACGATTCGCCGCTGAGAATAATTTTGGCTTGATCATATCGCTGGACTGTGGAATCAAAGCCATAGAAAAAGTCAAACTTGCTAAAGAACTCGGGGTAGACTTCATCATCTGTGACCACCATACTCCTGGAGAAAGTCTTCCGCCCGCTGTGGCCATTTTAGACCCAAAAAGAACAGACTGCTTATACCCATACAAAGAACTCAGCGGTTGCGGTGTGGGCTTCAAACTTATTCAGGCTTTTGCAAAGCATCAGGGATTTGAAGAAACAAAAGTCATGGCATTTCTGGACCTTCTCGCGATCAGCATAGCAGCTGACATTGTACCGATAACTGGAGAAAACAGGATATTTGCTTTTTATGGTATAGAAAGAATCAATAACAATCCCCGTCCTGGGATCAAGGCCCTCTTGGTGAAAAGCAGAATCGAAAAGGACTTGGATATATCAGATATCGTCTTCAAAATCGGCCCGAGGATCAATGCTTCAGGAAGGCTGGAACATGCAAAAGCCTCTGTAGAACTCATGATTGCCGCAGATTTGGAAGATGCTCTGACTCGTGCAGACTTGGTGGATACAGTCAATTCTGCCAGAAAAAACTTCGATGAGAACATCACAAGAGAGGCCTTGTCTATGATTCAGGGTATGGAGGAAGTGAAGCAAATGAAATCAACGGTCTTGTTTAAAGAAGATTGGCATAAAGGTGTCATTGGAATAGTAGCCAGCAGATGTATAGAAAAATTCTATCGGCCGACTATAATTCTGACTGAATCCAACAATAAGGCCACAGGTTCTGCACGTTCTGTTTTTGATTTCAATATATATGAAGCGATTGCAGAATGCAGTGACTTACTCGAACAGTTTGGCGGTCACAAATATGCCGCGGGTCTTACCATGGCTGTTGATAAGGTTCCTGCTTTTCAGGAAAAATTCGAGGAGGTGGTGAGCTCTAGAATCAAAGACATACACCTCAAACCTGTTTTAGAAATTGACGACGAAATTTTATTGGACCAATTAAATTACAAGTTTTACAATATTCTCAAACAGATGTCACCTTTCGGGCCCGGAAATCCTGAACCTATCTTTTGCCTAAATCAAGTCCATGCAGAGGATGTACGGATACTAAAAGATAAACACCTTAAATTCAATGTGGTACAAGATGGACAGGTAACCAAGCCAGTATGTATTGCCTTTGGAATGGCTGATAAAAACATTTATCCAGATGAGATAATTTATAAAATGCTGATTCGAAAAATGCGTTTTGATTTGGCTTTTGAGATCAGGGAGAATACTTTTAGGAATAACAGTACCCTTCAACTTTACGTGAAAGACATAAAATTTGATTGAGGATGAAGCTTAGGGCAGATAATCTTGTAAAAATATACAAAGGTAGAAAAGTAGTCAACGATATCTCTGTGGAGGTAGAGCAAGGTGAAATTGTAGGACTACTCGGTCCCAATGGGGCAGGAAAAACCACCTCTTTTTATATGATAGTAGGCCTGATCCAACCCAATCAGGGTGAAATATTTTTAGAAAACCAAAACATCACCAAATTGCCCATGTACAAAAGGGCAAAATTGGGGATTGGCTATCTGGCACAGGAGGCTTCGGTTTTCAGAAAACTTTCAGTAGAAGAAAATATCATGGCAGTCTTGGAAATGACCAATAAATCCAAAATTGAAAGAAAGGAAAAAGTAGAAAGTCTATTGGAGGAATTCAGTCTTACCCATGTTCGAAAAAACTTGGGAATGGTGCTGTCAGGTGGCGAAAGAAGAAGGACAGAAATCGCACGTGCATTGGCTGTAGACCCGAAATTTGTATTGTTGGATGAACCCTTTGCCGGAGTTGACCCTATTGCTGTAGAAGAAATCCAGACAATTGTCGCCAAACTCAAAAATAAAAACATTGGAATCTTGATCACTGACCACAACGTGAATGAAACCCTTTCGATCACGGACAGGGCTTATTTGATGTTTGAAGGTAAACTTTTGAAAGCTGGTACCGCCGAAGAACTAGCTGCAGACGAACAGGTAAGACGTGTATATCTGGGGCAACATTTTGAACTGAAACGTAAAATATTCAACTGATGGAAGTGGTCAATTCTTTTATGACCTGGATTTTGAAAAACAGAATCGGGCAAATTGAAAATTTTAGAAAGCAACCTTTTAGGATCCAAAAAAATATTTTTGATGAATTGATCGAAAATGGAAAAAGCACGGAATTCGGAGAAAAGTACGGCTTTGAACACATTAACTCTTATGAAGAATTTGCCAAGCAGGTCCCTATCCATGATTATGAACAATTGAAACCCTACATCGAAAAAACGATGATGGGTACCCAAAATGTCATATGGTCGACGGATATTGAGTGGTTTTCAAAATCTTCAGGCACTACCTCCAGTCGAAGCAAATACATTCCTGTGTCTTTGGAATCACTTGAAGATTGCCACTTCAAAGGTGGTAAAGATATGCTCTCCATCTATGTCAACAATTATCCCGACAGCAAACTGTTCACAGGAAAAAACCTGACTATAGGAGGAAGTCTTGCCAAAAATCCGCTTTCAGAAACAAGTGACAGTCATGTAGGTGATATTTCTGCGGTAATCATGCATAACATGCCCCTTTGGGCCCAATTCGCCAGAACTCCTAGTCTTGAAGTAGCACTTATGGGGGAGTGGGAGTCCAAAATTGAAAGAATGGCATATGAGGTGAAAGATGAAAATGTTATCAGCATTTCCGGAGTGCCTACTTGGACCATAGTATTGCTCCAAAAGATCCTGGAAATTACCGGTGCAAAAAACATTTTGGAAGTTTGGCCAAATCTTGAGGTATTCTTCCATGGTGCAGTGGCTTTCGGCCCTTACAAAAACCTATTCAAGGAGCTCATTCCTTCGGAAAAAATGAGGTATATGGAAACATATAACGCATCCGAGGGATTTTTTGGAATACAAGATCAACCAAATTCAGATGAATTGCTTTTGATGTTGGATTATGGAATTTTTTATGAATTTATACCCATGGATGAGTGGGATAAAGAAAACCCAAAAGTAATTCCTCTTTGGGAGGTAGAATTAAATAAAAATTACGCACTCATCATTACCACAAATGCAGGGCTTTGGAGATACAAAATCGGAGATACCATCAAGTTCACTGACACAGATCCATACAGGTTTAGGATTTCTGGCAGAACCAAGCATTTTATCAATGCATTTGGAGAAGAAGTCATTGTAGAAAATGCAGAGCGTGCTGTTCAAACTGCTGCAGACGCCACCAAGGCAACTATCACTAATTTCACTGCCGCCCCTGTCTATTTTGGTGACTCCAAAAGTAAAGGAGCACATGAATGGGTAGTGGAATTTCAAACCTTTCCTGATGATGAAAAGGTGTTTTGCGAAGTTTTGGATAATACACTAAGAGAAATCAATTCAGATTACGATGCCAAAAGGTATAAAGATCTCGCCCTTTCTCCGCCAAAAATTCACTTGGTAAACTCAGGCGTCTTTCAAAAGTGGCTAAAATCAAAGGACAAACTGGGAGGTCAAAATAAAGTACCTAGACTCTCCAATACCAGAGAATACCTAGATGAAGTACTTACTTTCATCGAGAATTAAACGCCCATTTCAAGCTGTTTTAGGTTATTCATTTGTCTAAGGATCCAAACTTGCCTTCCCAGAATATAAGGGGTAGGCCTAGCTGGTGACCATCTCCTAGGATTGGGCAATACTGCAGCAATCAATGCGGCCTCGTTTCTACTTAATTTTTCTGCCGGTTTATTAAAATTATGTTGGGCAGCAGCTTCAATACCGTAAATACCTTCACCCATTTCTATCACATTCAGGTAGACGGTCATGATCCTTTCTTTTCCCCAGATAAATTCAATCAGTACTGTAAAATAAGCCTCCAAGCCTTTTCTTACCAGATTCCTACCAGGCCATAGAAAAACGTTCTTGGCTGTTTGCTGGGATATAGTGCTGGCTCCCCTGATTTTTTTACCTGTCTTGTTGGACTCCCAGACTTTTTTCATCTCCTCTATGTCAAAGCCATTGTGATCCATAAATTTCTGATCCTCTGACGCGAACACTGCTTGGGGAGCATGTTTGGAAATTTTGTCAATAGATACCCAGTCCTTATACAGTTTGAGGGATTTTTCACTGTCAGTGGCTTGCTCCGCTAATCGGATCAGCATCAGCGGGGTAAGTGGAACAGGAACAAACTTATATACCACAGTAAGTCCAATGGTGATGACAAAAAACCATAGAACCAACTTTAGGATCAACCTGAAAAATTTCCTTACATATTTCATAGATCAAACGTAAGCTGTGGCTTGTATAAAACGATAATAAAAAACAGATGCTGGCAATTCCCTAAGTTTATCCATAGCCAATTGCATGCCCAAAACCTGTTGTTCTGTCACAACACCCTCTTCTATCAGTAGCGGAGCTCCAGAACTCATGAGGTTTTTCCAATAAGAAAACACTTTTTGCTTTTCTTCCGGCTGTCGGCTATCAAGATGAAAACCACCACTTCTTAACTGAATGTCTCTGTATCCCGCCTCTTCCAGTAAATCCCCTAAGCGCGCTCCTACCTGAGGATCCCCGCCAATACTGACCTGAAAATCATTGTATAATTTCCAATAATCCATGATCTCAGGCATGATGGGATAGGTGTAAAATGTACTGTTGAAAACCTCTGTAATTGACACTACTGCACCATTTTTAAGGAAAGGCTTCATGCTTTTCAAGACTTTTACTGGCTCAGACACATGCTCGAGGACCCAACAGATAAATGCTCCGTCGTATTGCTGAGACAGGGATAAAGCTTTGGCATCTTGATGAATAAAATTCACTTTATCACTTTCATAGCCTAGTTTGGACATGTTATCAAAGGCTTTTTTAATCTGCTTTTCTTCATATTCCACACCAGTAATGGAGAGCTGAGGCCACCTTCTCAGCAGTATTTCAGTCTGAGCACCAACCCCACTTCCTATTTCAAGTAGGTTTTCAATTCCTGAAAAATCAATATAATCATAGATTGGATTTTCTATGACAGAAGCTTGTTCACGAAGTCTTTCTTGTTCTACTTCCTGATAACCGTGGATATATTTATAAGAAGGGTTGTTGGAACTCATATACATTAAACTTCAAACAGGTACAAAATTCTCAATTGCTTTTATAAAAGTATCTCCGTATGCCCTAATAAGCATTTTTTTGATAACTTTATTTTCTAAAAAAATTGAAAACCATGAGCCAGATTACTATAGGAAGCTTTGAAGACTTTGAAAAATTCATAGGACAGGAGTTGGGCACCTCTGATTATCATCAGATTACCCAAAGCCAAATCAATAAATTTGCCGATGCCACTATTGACCATCAATGGATTCATACAGATCCAGAAAGGGCAAAAGCAGAGGGATCTTTCGGAGACACTATCGCGCATGGCTACCTCACCTTATCCCTGGTTCCTTACCTTTGGGACCAAATTGTCAGGGTGGAAAATCTGAAAATGATGGTGAATTATGGGATTGAAAATCTCCGATTTGCCCAAGCTGTACTTGTCAATAATGAAGTTCGCTTGAGTGCCAATTTGAAAAATGTGGTCAACTTAAGGGGCACCATCAAAGCAGAAGTGAATGTCAAACTTGAGATAAAAGACCAGAGAAAACCGGCTTTTACGGGTGTGTTGGTCTTTTTATACCATTTTGGTTAATCCTTTGGGTATATATGTCAGAAGCAAGAAACGATTTTAAACTAGTGGGATTACGTCTAAAAGGTCAAACCACAAATCAGGACAACCAATCCAGTAAGGATTGCGGAGATTTATGGCAGAAGTTTGAGGCGGATAAGATTTTTGACCAGATACCCGATAAATTATCCAATGAGGTTTACGCGGTTTACTTTGATTACGAAAAAGACGAAACCGGAACTTTTTCCTATTTTATCGGGTGTAAAGTAGCCAAAGACTCCATTCCACCAAAAGGCCTCGAATCGCTGACCATTCCTCACCAAAAGTACCAGAAACACCTGGCAAAAGGAGCCATGCCAGCTTGTATCACTGATGCTTGGAGAAAAATTTGGATTTCTGATAGTAAAAGGGAATTTGGATTTGACTTTGAAGTATATGGTGAAAGATGTCAGGACTGGAGTAATGCAGAAGTGGATATTTTTGTTTCGGTTACTGATTAATCTGTAATTTGAAAAAGAGATTGATGAACGTGTTATCCAGGAAGGGTTTAATTTTCAGCTGTTCGGTGAGGTCTTGGCCAAAGTCGATATTTTTACTGAGGAAGAAGTTAAAAAGCTAAAGCAATTGCAGGAAAAATTCCGACACAACATATCACAAATGAGTCCAGATGTGTATCATAAAGAAATGGAAAGACTCGCCATAGATCTGAGTTGGAAATCATCACAGATTGAAGGAAATACCTATTCTTTGTTGGAAACGGAGAGGTTGCTAAAGGACAAAGAGACCGCTGCGGGTAAACCGAAAGATGATGCAACTATGCTCTTAAATCATAAAGAAGCATTAAACTGGATTTTAAAATGAAGACTTTCCTCTGTTCACTTTCCAAAACCCCCCTTTCAAATCACTTCATTCAATCCAAAATAAAAGGCCCTCTGATCTCCAAATGCAATATCCAATCTGATATTCAAACCTTCTTGATTGAGCTTGTATCGAAAGCCAAACCCTCCTCCATACCTGAATCGACCCCAATTGAACTCCTTGGATTCTTGTGCTACCTGCCCTCCGTGGCCAAAAAATACCATTCCAAAATTCCGGTAAATAGGAACCCGATACTCTGCTTGATGCACCATAGCGCTTCTATCCCGATACCTTCCTTCAAAATAACCACGCATTCTTTCACTTCCTCCGATCAAGGAGAGGTGCTGAAAAGGAGCATTCCCAGAAGTAAAACTCCACCAACTTTGCAAGGCCACGACCTGTTGCCCGTGGATATTCAGGTATTTTCTGAAGTCCAATACATACTGCCCAAAATCAAAATTACTCCCTATGATGGAAGAAAATTCCATCCATGAAAAACTATTGTTCCAACCTCTGGTGGGCTGGAAAATGTTGTCTCTGGTATCATGATTCAATACCAAACCAAGACCGCTGAGTCGTTGACCATCAAACCCCAAAGGTTGTGTGGTCTCCAAAACTCCCCCCGGGACTCTATCCCTTATCTGGTCAGCCCTGAATTCGTATCTGGGACCTAGGTAAATCCCCCTAGCAATTTTACGCTCATAATTGAGATGAAAATAAAAAAACCTAGTGGTGTAAAATTCACCTTCATCCAGCACCGGTACATTTCCAATTCCATAATATCTGAATGGGAAATTCGATAACTCAATTCTAGCATTCAAATAATCACTGTTTTCATTGGCCCAAAGGTCTAACTCTGTGGTAAAAATCGTTTGATTATTGAGTGTGTACAAAAAAGTAATAGGTAAAGTAGAGGGTCTAAGTATGGCAGAAGTGTCATTCTGATACCTAAAAACCCGAATAGCCCTCGCACCAATGCCAAGGCTTGTTTCAGGTGAATAAACTACAGCTGGGATAATAGCCCATTTTTCCCCTGAGATAAAATCAATAACAGTGTCCCCAAAATCAAAAAGACTTTCAAAAACACCAACTTTACGTTCGGGTTCCAGTACTTCCTGTGCAAAAGAATTTTGACCTAATAGCATGAATATGGCCAAAAAAAGCACCGTTTTTTTCATGGAACAAAAGTAATAAATTAGCCGACATATCGCCTAAAACTCCACGATGATCCCAATAGTAGGCAATACCGTACCTGCAGGATTTGAAACCAATCTCATTTGATATCTGCTGGGGTCATTTGGATTGACTACCAAATTACCCTCCGCTGACCTCTCGGGAACCAATATTGGTGGCTGTTCTGCCCTGAAATTGTAAGCATTTTGAATATCTACGTACCAGTTGAAGTTCCACCTATCAAAGAAGTATCTTTTATCAATCCTAAAATCCAACTGATGAAAAGCAGCCAAGCGCTCAGCATTGATCCTATCAAAATCAAAAACAGGCTGACCTCTCAAATTCCAGACTTCTATCAATGAAGAGGTCTCTACATCCACAGGGGTGTAGGGCAAACCACCCAAATACCTCCAACGTGCTCCCGCCTCCCAATTTCTGCCAAATCTTTTCCCCGCAGTCATGCTCACTATCCACCTACTATCCCAAGAAGAAGGAACGAAGCCCACTGTATTGGGATTGGTAAATTCAGAGCGGACAAGGGTGACAGCTGCTATACCGTAAAAGTCATTGAACAAACGCTGTTGGGCCAAAAACTCCAAACCATAAGCCCTCCCTTCAGAATCTGAATTCAAAGCCTCATTTCCAATCACTCCAAAATCCGCACCTAGGTTTGCCAAGGCAATACCATTTCGCAATGAAGATGGGTAATTGCTATAAAGTTTATAAAAACCTTCAAGGCTGAATCTTCTGCTCTTTTCAGGAATGACCTTTTCCAATCCTGTTACAAAATGTGTAGACCTTATGAAGCGGATATCATTGAGTTGATTGACAAGTTCCCCTTCATTATTCCTGAAGCCAAGAGCAGTATAAGGCGGTTTTTGATAATAGATGCCCACATTACCTGTCCAAAAGAGCTGAGGGATAATCTGATAAGAAAGTGAAAACCTTGGACTGATCTGATTTAGGGGGTTTTGGGCAGTTTGACCAAAGTCCGAACCATCCACCCTCACGCCTCCAGTAAGTAGCAAGCGCTCGTCTTTGGATGTTTGACTGGCTGATATAAATGCACCGTAACTATTAAACAAACTCCTGTCATTGACATTTATCACGCCTCCTTCACCTGCGAGAGTAGACCTGTCAAAATTACTGATAAAGTACCGGGCAAACTCATAGTTTATACCATACTTCAATGTAGTCCGCCCTTTGAAAATACTGTTTTCTGCCCTGAATTTGTTCTCACTCTCTTGTGAGGTATAGTCAAAAAGCAAATTTTCGGGATTGGTATCATCGTTTTGAAAATATTTAAAAGACCTATTGTTCAGCATGTTTCTACTGAGCACAAAGGTCCAAAAGCCATTTTCACGAAACCTCTTCAGTTTAAGACCAGTAGTGTAGTTCCACTGACTGGAAATAGGCAGATTCTCCAAAAGGTAAAGACGGTTTTCCCTCTCATCTTCGGTTTCATTTCTTGGAGTATCAAAGTTCAATGAAAACACATCGATCGCTCCGACTCCCAAAAATGTCAGCTCAGTCTTATCATTGATTTTGGTTTTGGTTTTTATGGTAAAATCATTGAAAGTAGGCAAGAACGGCAAGCCCAGTCCCCTAAACAGAAATTGTAGGTAAGACTGACGAGCAGAAACCAAATAAGTGGTTTTATCTCCTAATGGTCCTTCATTGGATATCGTAAATTCACTTGCACCCACAGTAACCTGAGAGAACATTTTGTCTTTTCGACCATCTTTTAGGTCAAATTCGAAAAAAGAACTCAAGGAATTCATCCTATCCGCAGGAAAACCCCCTGTGATTACATCTACATTTTTTATCAGGTTGACATTGAGGATGCCTACAGGACCACCAGATGAACCTTGGGTAGCAAAGTGGTTGATGACCGGCACTTCTATGCCTTCAATAAAAAATTTATTTTCATTGGGGGCACCGCCTCTGATAATGATATCATTTCTAAAGCTAGCAGTACTCGCTACTCCAGGCAAAGACTGTATCACACGACTGATATCTCTATTACCGCCAGGATACCTTTCTATTTCATTTGTATTAAGACTTCTTACTGAAATTGGCGTCTCATCAGAACGTGAAAATTTTGCATCCACAGTAATTTCTCCAAGATCAGATGCTTCTTCTCTCAGTTCAAAGTCTAACCGAACTGCACTTGCACGTGTGATTTGGATTTCAAATTCAGTCTTCGACCTGAACCCTACAAAACTCGCCCGGACGTTGTATAGTCCTGGTTGAATACCGGTAATTTCATAATTACCATCTTCATCAGTCACTGTACCATAGTCAGTATTGAGTAAGATAACGTTTGCAAAAGGAACAGATTCGTTGTTCACAGGGTTAAAAACCCTTCCCCTAATAACCCCATCTTGAGCTGTAAGATTGAGAATTGGAAACAAGAGGCAAAAGAAAAGTAATGAAAGTCTCATAAACGGGTAGTAACAATAGTTTTTAAATCAAAAAAGACCGCTCTTTGTTCAAAATTTATAAGATTATTTTTTAGTTAATTTAAAATCAAGACTGGCTTTCTTTTACACGCCACAGTCTCCACCAAGGGGTTCCGGGTGAATCGTGGTGTTCAAAGTGATAGCCAAAAAAGTAACAGGAAATAAATGCCCAAAGATGGTTTTTGGATTGACTTTTGGAATGGTGCTTGTTGTCTGACTCTCCTTTATGAGGAAGATAAGTCCCAAAATAAAACAACTGTAAGGTAGACAGTATAGCAGGAAGCATCCAAAACAAAATTAGGTTTTCGGTGGGGAGAAATAATTTTAAAATATTGAATGAAATAGCCATCAACAATATCTGCCAAATGGTAACGTACTGTTTGATAAAACTGAAGTACCAAAGAAAGAAATTACCTGAACTGTGGTAGTCAGGGTCCTGATCGGTTGCGACAAACCTATGGTGCTCATGGTGCTTAGGATAGAGTTTCCAATAAAAATTATAGGAAAAGAGGGTGGCTGACACCCAGCCTATGAGGTGATTCAACTTTTTATTTGATGATACTATACCATGCATGGCATCATGGGCAGTTATAAACAAACCAGTGTACAAATGAGTCTGGACAAGGATTGCTATATATGTTAAAGGATTTGCCCAATTGATCTCCCAATTAAGCAAAAAAAACAAAGATATAGCCCATGAAAAAATCACTGTAAGCGCAATGATAGTACCTTTGGGATCAATTACTTTATCAATATGGATTTTAGTGTCTGACACAATGCAAATGTAGGCAGAATACTTGACCTAAAAAGTTTCAAGTCTAGCTTTTACCTGTTCCATCAGCCACATTGGTGTCGAAGTAGCTCCGCATATGCCTATTGTCTCCCCATATTTGAACCAGGTACTTTCTACTTGATCAGGATTCGAAATAAAATAAGTATTGCTATTTTTCTCTTTACAAACGTTGTACAACACCTTTCCATTTGACGACTTGGTGCCACTGACAAAAACAATGTGGTCAAATTTCTCTGAAAAATCCCTTAATTCTTTGTCTCTGTTAGATACCTGACGACAAATGGTATCGTTGGTATTTACGGTAATGCCATTATCTCTAAATACACTGTTAATTTCATAAAACTTATCAGTACTTTTAGTGGTCTGACTGTATAAGGTTATGTTTTTGGGCAGATTAGGAATATCCAATTCATTGATATCCTGAAACACAACAGCTTTGTTATTTGTTTGACCCAATAATCCGATCACTTCAGCGTGTCCATGCTTTCCATAAATATAGATTGACTCCTCTTTATCGAAAGAATTTTTGATTCTATTTTGAAGCTTCAACACAACCGGACAACTCGCATCAATCAGCGTTAGGTTATTATTGATTGAAAGTTCGTAAGTTGAAGGCGGTTCACCATGCGCTCTGATCAGAACCTTTTCGTTGAATAGATTTTTAAGTTCTGAATGATCAATAATTTTCAAACCCTTCTTGGTGAGTCTATTGACTTCCTCATCGTTGTGAACGATGTCCCCCAAGCAATAAAGATATCCTTGCTCTTCCAGGATTTCTTCTGCCATTTCTATGGCATAGACTACTCCAAAGCAAAAGCCTGAATGATTGTCGATTTGTACTTGAAGATTCAACATAGACTATAAACTTTTGACTCGTGGAATTGTTTTTGAAGCTTTGATTCTTTCATAGATGGAAACATTCATCAATAAAAGGGCAAAAGAATAAACCGTATCTTCTATTGGAATGGTGAAAAGTCTGATGGACAGGTTTTCAGCATTATTATATATAACGATGGGTTCTTCTATAAATGACCCCGTCAGTATTCCGTTTACCAAAAAGAAAGGAATCAATGACACGAAATACGCCAAATAAAACCTTCCTAATATATTTTTTCCAAAGATTACATAATGGACAATTAAAACCACTGAAGCAAATATGAAATTGACGGAAGTATACCACTTATCCAAGTTGGAAAAACCAACGAAAAGGAAAATCGGTATCAGGGTATAGGTAAGTGGCTTGGTAATCTTTGCAAAGATGTCTTTTTCTACAAAATACTTTAAGACTTCATATATAAAGACACAGGCGAAAGGTACTGTAAGAAAAAACAGCCACTCTTCAAGCGGAAGGTTGAGTATAAATATGCCTGTCAGGTATCTAGGATTAAATTCCCAGACTCCAATAGACGTAAACCAAGCATCCCAAACAATAAAGAGCACGCCAGTAATGGCAATAGCTGGAAATAATGCATGCCACTTTTTTGCAAATTGAATTCTATGTTCAAAAGACCTTGCCAGTGGAAAGGAAATGGTCAAAATATTCAGTAAAAGGTATAAGAACTTTTCCATAATTAACTGAAGCCCAATTTAGCACCGCAATAAGTTGCCAACAGAAGAGAAATTTTTCTTGCATTGGGTATTCTGATTCTCTCATGAGTGATCACTTCAGGAGCCAATCCCTTAATTTTTTTGAATAATTTCAGATAATAAAGATAAGCCACCTTTACACCCAATTTCGCACTTTTAGGAAGTTTATTTATTCCTTCCAGCGCCTCATCAAAGTCCTTTTGTATATCTTCTTCAATAAGATTTTTGGCAGACATATTGAAATTATTGAAATCTACCCCTGGAAAATATACTCTTCCTCTTTCTTCGTAATCACTTCTGATGTCTCTCAAAAAATTTACTTTTTGAAAGGCAGCACCCAATTTACACGCTGGCGCTTTAAGACTTTGGTACATTTCATTGTCCCCTTCACAAAACACCTTCAAACACATCAAGCCAACCACCTCGGCAGACCCGTAGATGTATTCATGATACCTTGAATCATTATAAGTTTTGAAATCAAGATCCATTTCCATGCTTGTCAGAAATGCTTCTATCAAATCAAGGTCAATATGGTATTGATTTACCACCAACTGAAAAGCATGAAGCACTGGATTCAAACTTATCTTATCTTGGATTGCTTTGTAAGTGTCTGCTTTGAAGAGTTCCAAAAGAGATTTTTTGTCCTTGTCATGAAATGTATCAACTATTTCGTCTGCGTATCTTACAAAACCATAAATAGCATAAATAGGCAGGTGCATCTTTCCGTCAAGAGTTTTGATTCCTAAAGTAAAACTGGTACTGTACCTTTGGGTAATAAGCTTACTACACTCAAGGGTCGTTTGATTAAAGAGCTGAACTGCATCCATACGGATAATATACAAATTTATCTACAAATTGTTTTCTTTGATCACTTCTTTTGCTACCACATGTCCCGAAATTAAAGAAGGAGGAACACCCGGACCTGGCACTGTAAGTTGACCTGTATAATAGAGGTTGGCCACTTTTTTGTTTTTCAAGGAAGGCTTGAGAATTGCAGTCTGCAATAAAGTGTTTGCCAAACCATATGCATTGCCTTTGAAGGCATTATAATCAGATTTGAAATCATTGTGCGCATAAGACCTCTTGTATATAATGTGGTTTCTAACATCCTGACCAGTCAACTTTTCCAACCTGTCCATTATGATATTGTAGTACTTTTCTCTCAACTCTTCGGTGTCTTCAAGATCAGGAGCAAGAGGAACCAACAGAAACAGGTTTTCTTTTCCTTCCGGTGCTACAGTAGGATCTGTAATCGAGGGAACAGAAGCATAAAACAGGGGCTTTTCAGGCCATCGGGGATTGGTATAAATCGCATCCGCATGTGGACCAAGAGGCTCATCGAAGAATAAATTGTGATGTTGTAGGTTATTGAGTTTTTTATCCACTCCAAGATAAAATAGTAAACTGGAAGGAGCCATTACCCTTTTATCCCAATATTCATCACTGTAATTTCTATATTCAGGAGCCAACAATTTGGTTTCGACATGATGATAATCCGCTCCAGCTACTACAATATCGGCCTCAAATTTTTCACCCGAAACCAGTACAACTGATTCTGCTTTTCCATTTTTGACATTGATATGGGAAACCTCAGCATCATACTTGAATTTTACCCCCTTTTCTTCTGCCAAAGTTACCATACCTTCTATGATTTTGTGCATTCCACCAGGAGGATACCAAGTACCTAAGGCAATATCAGCATAGTTCATCAAGCTGTAAAGCGCAGGGATATTGGCGGCAGTTTCTCCAAGAAATAGAACTGGGAATTCCATCAACCGAATGATCTTTTCTGAAGTGAAAAATTTTCTGACGTGTTTCGACATGGACTGAAAAATATCCATTCTAACCATATCCAGCAGCAATTTAGGACTAGTAAACTCCATCAAAGAACGGCTTGGCCTGTAAACCAAGTCCTGAATACCGACTTTATATTTGTAAGCTGCCTGCTTGAGAAATTCATCCAACTTTGGCCCTACCCCAGGTTCAAAGCTTTCCATCAAGTCTCGGAATTGACCCAAATCCGCCGGTATGTCTACAAAGTCATTTTCTCCGAAAACAACTGTATATGATGGATCAAGTCTAACCAAGTCATAATAGTCTGAGGTTTTCTTACCAAAGTGTGAAAAATAAGTGTCGAAGACATCCGGCATCCAATACCAACTAGGCCCCATGTCAAAAACAAAACCCTCGGCGTCGAACTTTCTCGCTCTCCCGCCGGGGGTTGAATTTTTCTCTAGTAGGGTAACTTGGTATCCAAGGTGCGCAAGATGTGTAGCTGCTGATAATCCAGCAAAGCCAGACCCTATCACCAACACATTCATTTGTGCCATAATTTAATTTTTGTGTCTATAAACGTGAAGATCTTCCTTCAACAGTTTACGTGCAATATGTATTCTATTCTTAACAGTTCCAATAGGAATCTCTAGTTTGTCAGCTATCTCATGATATTTAAAACCCTTGTAATGCATCATAAAGGGGGTTTTATAAACATCATCTAGTTTTTCAATAGCACTTTGGATATCATCCATTGTGAAATCTCCGTAGGCTCCATTCTCAATTAGAATATCACCTGAATTGATATAATGAAGATTATCAGTAGTATCTACAAAAGTTCCTCTTCTCACCATTCTTTGATAATTGGTGATAAAGGTGTTTTTCATTATTGTATAAAGCCATGCTTTCAGATTTGTGCCTTCAGTAAACTTGTCTTTGTTCGTAAAAGCCTTCACCATTGTGTCTTGTAAAAGATCATTGGCGTCATCCATGTCCCTTGTTAACTTTAGTGCAAAGGGCTTCAAAGAACTGGAAAGCTTGTGAAGTGAGTAACTAAATTCTAGAGTTGTCATGGCTTTTTGTTTTTTGTTTAATCAAATGTAGCAATGATTAAACATAATCCAAATATTTTGTCTAATTATTTTTTATATTTCTTAAACAAAATTAAAATCTCACAACAGTTATTCGCTAAAATAACCCTAAAATGAACAGATACGCTCATTTTGAGCAAAAAAAAAGCGGTTTATCTCTAAACCACTTTGTTTAATAAAATTGAAATTTTCTTAATTATTTCTCTTGAAACTCGGCTTCGAGCTCTTCCAAGTATTCTTTTATCTGTCTTATATAATGAAGGGCTTTGACATTTTTAGGCATCTTCAAATCCTGCCCAACTATTTGATAACCTGAAATGATGATTTCTGATTCATTAAATAGCTCAGAAAGGTTATCAATGTAGCCTTGGACTTCTTGGGAGTTGGGAGATGTAGTAATTACAGTCATCAGGTAGTCCGGTTTATGAAGTCTATGAACTAACTTCAAGTCCTCCCTAGGTGTATTTTGGCCCAAATAAATTACTTTGTGTCCTTTTGATTTAATGATAAAGGCGGCAAATAATAAAGAAATTTCATGCAATTCAGCCTCTGGCAAATACAATAAGAATTTTTTGCCTCCACCTTTATACAACTGACCATCTATGGCTACTATTAATTTTTGTCGTACAAGATTACTGATAAAATGCTCTTGTGCAGGATTTATCGCCCCTGTCTGCCAAAGAACTCCAATTTTAGAAAGGAAAGGATAGATAATGTTCAACATGGTCTGTTCGAAACCAATTTTCAAAATATTGGTAGACAATACTTTTTCGAACCGATCTTCATCCATCTCAATCATACAGATTGTCAAAGCGTGAATTTGATCATCATAGGTGAGGTTTTTCTCAGTAAGCTTCACTACCTCTTCCTTCATCTCGAGATAGGTCATCCCAGCAATTTTGCTAATCTTGAATCCATTATCATTCAAGAGAGCCACATTCAAGATTAACTTCAGATCTTCATCATCATAAAATCTTATATTGGTATCGGTACGCTTTGGGGCAAGTAAATTGTACCGCTGCTCCCAAATCCTCAAAGTATGGGCTTTGATGCCGGAAAGTTGCTCAAGATCTTTAATTGAATAAGTGCTCACTTCGATTTAATTTTAAAGTATTTCCTTGGTACGACAAACAATCCAAACGATACTGCATCATCTTTTTTATTGGTGGCATGATGCGCTTGATGTGCTCTAAATATGCTTAACAAAAATCTATTTCTAGGTCTTTCAAACATTTTGACTCTTCTATGAACCAAGACATCATGGATTACAAAATATAGCATTCCATAAAGACTGATTCCCACACCCATCCAAAATCTGTAATCCAATTCTCCTACTCCAAGAAATATAAGTAGAACTGCAATGCTTCCAAAAAGCAATGAAAACAGATCATTCAATTCAAAGAAACCCTTATTTGGTTGGTGATGGGTCTTGTGAATGTTCCACAAAGGCCCATGCATGATGTATTTATGGATAAACCAACCTGAGAGTTCCATGGCTACAAATCCTACAATTATAAAGAAAATAGCATACATCATATGGGTAACTTTTAAATCTTCAGAATGTTTTATTTAAGATTGGGGAACTAAAGTATAAAATTCAATACTGCAAAGAATGTTATTAAATTGAACAATAGATACCAAGAAATCGCATTTTCTTTATGAAATTTTAATTTTCTATAAAAAAGTTGAATAATAAAAGCTACCGCAATCCAGCCGATAAAGTTAGATATAGGTATAATATCTGACTCCCATTGCCAAAAATCCAATGCTACCGCTACCGGCTCAATGATCACATCAATCAACATCATCATGAAAGCTCCTAATATAGCTGCCAGCCAGTCATTTTCGATTTTCACTGCAAGAAGGTTTCCCGTACAGTAAACCAAAATAAGCCAGTTGATGCCAATCATCAGCGGAACTTCAAATAATTGCCATCCCAAAACAGGTCCATACCAATAATCCCCAAAAGGAAAACCAGTATGTACCCCAAGCACCTCAGAGCCATATCCCAGCAAAAACCCAATAACTAGAAACAATAAAAATTGAATATTCCAGCCTCTATGAAAATACAGCAATATCCCAAAATTCAACAATAAATGCATGGGAGTCAGTATTTGAAAATAATCTCTGAACATAGGTAAAGACATTCCAACCAAACCAACCAGGTAGAAAATACTAATGACTCCCTGAAATATTTTAAGTTTGTCTTGAAGCAAGGGCTTTGGAGAAAGTCCGGTATCTTTAGATAATTGTTGATGCATTTTTGTACGTGAAAATAATCAAAGTGGGATTTAACAGACTTTTTAACTGTATCAACCTATATTTGTTGTCGTTTGAAGATGACAAAATTAACCATTAAATTGATTTCATATGATTTTATATAATGTAACAGTAAATGTTGAAAAAGGAGTAGAGCAAGAATGGGTGTCATGGATGAAAGATGTTCATATCCCAGATGTACTTGCTACAGGGAAATTTACTGAAAACAAATTTTTCCGAATCATGCATGATTCAGAAGATGGCAGTGTGAATTATTCCGTTCAATATTTTGCAGAAAACATTGACCACATCATGGAATACCAAAAAGAATTTGCCCCAAAACTGCAACAAGACAGTATTGATAAGTTCAAAGATAAATTTGTAGTGTTCAGGACTCTTTTGGAAACAGTAGAATAAGCAATACTAAGAAAACATGAGCTCTCCTGTTGAACCTCCAAAAATTAAATGCCCTTGGTGCTTGGGTTTTGACGCCTATCAAAGGTACCACGATGAGGAATGGGGCGTTCCGGTACGTGATGACAGAAAACAATTTGAGTTTTTGGTGCTTGAAAGCGCCCAAGCTGGTTTGAGTTGGGCTACTATTTTGAAAAAAAGAGAAGGATATAGAAGAGCATTTGCTGAGTTTGATTATCGCATAGTAGCTGAGTTTCCTGAATCTTATATCCAAGAATTGATTCAAAATAAAGACATCATCAGAAATGGATTAAAAATCAGGGCTGCTGTGAATAATGCACGACGGTTTTTAGAAGTACAGGCCAAATTTGGAAGCTTTAGTGATTTTATTTGGGATTATGTGGATGGAAACCCTATCAAAAACAATTTTGCCAGCATGCAGGAAGTCCCTGCTACTACTAAAGTATCCGACAAGCTAGCCAAAGATATGAAAAAGCTTGGTTTTAAGTTTTTAGGCAGCACCATCTTATATGCCCACATGCAGGCCACAGGATTGGTCAACGACCATCTGACATCTTGCTTTAGACATAAAGAAGTACATGCATTAAAGTAAAAGGCCCTGAAAAAAATTTCAGGGCCTTTTCAACATCAGAAGTTTAGGTCAGTTTTTTGGCTTGTAAGCATCTTTGTACCTGCTCCATATTTCGTACATAGGTTCTCCGGTAGAACTAAGACCACTGTGGTGCCACTCACCGTCAATTACTCTGTAGGTAAAATTCAAACTGTCTCCTACTCTAGAATCATCCCTGGAAAAAAACTCGATTGTTTCAGTGTAATTACCATCATCAGCGATATAAGAACCTCCCCCTGAACCCATAAATTCTTTGGTGGCAGAATTGAAAGCTATCCACTGAAACCTTCCTCCTGACAATATTTTTATGGTTCTACGATCTCCAGGTGTACTTCTTGATATTTCTCCATCCCTCTGTCTTCCCGTAAATACCCAGTTATTGGTTAGATCATCTGATCCTCTACCGATCTTCTCCCATATTTCCACGAGAGTTTGTCCATCCAATTCCGCTGTAATTACCATTTGACCTCCAGACATGTTGATATTAAAATTTGAGGTATTGCCTACATATTCTGGATTGAAAGTATAAAAGTCCAAGGTCTCAGTATAGTCTTCCCCATCAAGTGAGAATTCTCCACCTCCTGCTCCTAAGAATTTATTGGTCCCAACTTCTTTGGCTCCAAATGCAAAATACCCATCTTGGTATAATTTTACGTACTCTTGATCATTCAAGAGCTGCCCGTTTTTATGTGTCATTTTCCATGCACCTTCTATATCCTGCGCATAAATGATGGCTGTCAAAAACAATAAAGGCAGTATTAATATTTTTTTCATGATATGATTATTGTTAGGTTTATACCTAAGCAATTTACCATTAATAATGCCAAAATGAAAACATTTACACTTGGTCAAAGTAGGGAGGAAGTGGAAAACATGCTTCCAAACAAACAAATAAAAACAGTGCAACTAGGCTCAAAAAAAATCTGCATTGTCAAGTCAGGGTCCGATTTTTTCGCTTTTGAACCTCAATGTCCTCATAGAATGGCACCGTTGAATAAGGGCATGCTCAATGGCTTCAATGAAATCATCTGCCCCTTGCATGAATACCGCTTTGATTTAGCATCAGGCCAAGTCAAAAGCGGTGATTGTGGAGATTTACAAGTTTATAAGACAGAGCTTTCAGACAAAGGTCTTACAATTTTTATTTAGTGAAGCCTGGCACCGTTTGGAACCTCAAAATCCAAAGAGGAAAGAACCACGTGACCTTCTTCGTTTTGAAAACCAGTTACCAAGACCTCTGACATGAAATCTGCAATTTGCTTTGGTTCAAAATTACAGACACACAATACCTGCTTCCCAATCAAAACCTCCGGAGTGTACAATTCAGTCACTTGTGCCGATGATTTCTTTATGCCTATTTCTCCCAAATCAATCCATAATTTATAAGCGGGCTTTCTTGCTTTCGCAAAATTTTCAGCTTTCAGAATAGTCCCAACTCTAAGCTCTATTCTTTGAAATTCAATAAAGTCAATCGTTTGCATAGGCGTTTATTTTTTTGTAAATTTGGAAACAATTGCTCAAAAACCTAGTTTTACCTAAGCTAATAGCTAACCACACGATGTCAACTAAAACCAAAATTTCTTTTGAAGGCAAATTTAAGCTCATGGGGGCTTTTGTAATATGCTTTCTATTGAGTTTTGCTTCCATGGCCCAATCGGAAAGGGAAAGGCAAATCAACGATCTTCCAAAAAATTCTGATCTCTACAATAATTACGAGAATCCAGAATCAAATTATGACACTAGGGTTGAAAATTATAATAGAAATTCATCTAATGCTCAGATAAAGGAAGAGAATAAAAATAATTCTATTAGAAAAGATAATCCGATGTTTAAAAACGGAGGAGAAAAAGATTTCAAAAAAGAGAATATGTCAACTTTATCGTTCAATCTATTTTTATATATAGTTGACAAATTCAAAGAAGATTAAAGCAAATACCAAAATAACCAAAAAAAAAGAGGCTTGTGGTCTCTTTTTTTTTCTCACTTGGACAAAATCCCCATTTTAGATACAAAATCCCAGATTGAAATTCCCATTGTAACAGAAATGTTTAATGAGTGCTTTGTGCCTAGCTGTGGGACTTCTAATACATAATCACTGGATTTGATCACTTTTTCATCAACCCCAAAGACTTCATTCCCAAAAATCAAAGCATACTTGCTTCCGGGTGTAGGGTTGAATTCATGTAGCATCACGCTGCCCTCCACTTGCTCCAAGGCGCAGATAAGGTATCCCTCTTTTTTCAACTCATCAATAGCTGTGGTTGTATCTTTTACATATTCCCATGTCACTGAATCTGTTGCACCAAGAGCAGTTTTTTGAATATCTCTATGGGGTGGTGTACCCGTGATACCGCAAAGGATTATTTTCTCTATCAAAAATGCATCACCAGTCCTGAAAGCAGAACCCACATTATTTAAACTCCTAATATTATCCAAGACCACTGTAATAGGCGTTTTTTCTGTGGCTTTAAATTCATCCACAGATAACCTATTCAATTCCTCCATGCTTAATTTTCTCATGCTGTTTTGTTTCCCTTTTGATATATTATAATTTCAGGCTTTTAAGAATTAGTAAAATTAACAGAAAGTATATAATAGAGGACAATATGGCCAAGGTGAAGGTAAAAGAAGTAAAAGAAACCCCATTGATGAAGCAATATAATGCCATCAAGGCCAAACATCCTGGAGCATTACTTCTTTTTAGGGTCGGGGATTTTTATGAAACCTTCGGTGAAGACGCCATCAAGGCAAGTAAGGTGTTGGATATTGTACTTACCAAACGGGCAAATGGAGCAGCTTCACACATTGAGTTGGCTGGTTTCCCCCATCATTCACTGGATACTTATTTACCCAAACTGGTAAGGGCTGGCAATAGAGTGGCCATTTGTGACCAACTCGAAGACCCCAAAGAAGTTAAAGGCATTGTCAAAAGAGGTGTCACTGAACTCGTAACACCAGGACTCTCTTTCAATGACAATGTCTTGGATAAAAGAAAGAATAATTATTTGGCTTCTATTTATTTTGGTAAAGAAGCTCATGGGATTTCATTTTTGGACCTGTCTACAGGTGAATTTATGGCCGCTGAAGGCAACCAATCCTATATAGAAAAACTGCTACAAAGCTTTGCCCCATCAGAAGTTATCTATTCTAAAGCTTCTAAAGTCAGTGCTCAGGAAATGCTCAAAGATAACTACACTGTATTTCACTGCGAAGACTGGGTGTACCAATATGATTATACCTATGAAAAACTAATAAATCACTTTTCTACAGCCAATCTAAAAGGCTTTGGTATTGAGTCTTTGCAATTTGCCACAATCGCTGCCGGTGCTATCCTTTATTATCTTGAGGAAACCGAACATAAAGAGGTAAAGCATATCGTCTCCTTGTCGAGAATTGCCGAAGAAAAGTATGTATGGCTGGACAAATTTACTATCCGTAACCTAGAGCTTGTATTTCCGCAACAGGAAGGTGGTGTCCCTTTGATCAACATCATGGACCAGTCTGTCACCCCAATGGGTTCTAGGATGATGAAAAAATGGATGGTCCTGCCTTTGAAGGAAAAGGACCCAATTGAAGAGCGCCTGAAAGTTGTAGAATACTTGTATAATGAACCGGAACTTGGAGAAGAAATACTATCCCACCTGAAGCATATCGGTGATTTGGAAAGATTAATCTCCAAAGTAGCCGTGGGAAGGATCAATCCAAGGGAAATGAACCAACTCAAAAAAGCCCTAAAAAATACCCTTCCTATTAAAGATCAGCTGAAGGCAACCAAGAGCGATTCATTAAAGAAACTTTCAGACCAAATCCATTCTTGTGAATTTTTACTTGAAAAAATTGAAAAAGAACTGCAAGAAGATGCTCCTATGCTTATTCATCAAGGAAATATCATCAATGATAATGTTGATGATGAATTGGATGAATACAGAGGGCTTGCCAATACGGGCAAAGACTATCTTGTGGCCCTTCAGCAAAGAGAAATGCAGCGCACAGGTATATCCTCATTGAAAGTCGCATTCAATAAAGTTTTTGGATATTACCTTGAAGTGACCAATTCCCATAAAGACAAAGTTCCTCAGGAGTGGATCAGAAAGCAGACTTTGGTCAATGCAGAAAGATACATTACACCTGAGCTAAAAGAATATGAGGAAAAAATCCTCAATGCGGAAGAAAGGATGATCGCCATCGAACAAAAATACTTCCTTGCTTTGGTACAAGATGCTTCCGAATATGTGACCCAGATCCAACAGAATGCAAGGGTTTTGGCGACTGTAGACTGCTTGCTTTCTTTTGCTCAGGTAGCCAAAACAAACAATTACTGTAAACCCAAGGTCGCAGATACCGACTCTCTCGAAATCAAAGATGGTAGACACCCTGTAATCGAAAAACAACTACCCATAGGCGAGCCATACGTTCCTAACGATATATATCTGGACAATGAGAACCAGCAGATCATCATAATCACCGGCCCCAATATGGCCGGTAAATCCGCTCTTTTGAGGCAGACTGCCTTAATCGTCTTGATGGCACAAATGGGGAGTTTTGTTCCAGCCTCTTATGCGAGGATTGGAATTATCGATAAAGTATTTACGAGAGTTGGGGCCTCAGACAACTTAGCCAAAGGTGAATCTACCTTTATGGTGGAAATGACAGAAACTGCAAGCATACTCAACAACCTTTCTGATAGAAGTCTGGTATTGATGGATGAAATAGGGAGGGGAACATCTACTTATGATGGTATTTCCATTGCTTGGTCAATCGTAGAATTCCTTCATAACCACCCAAAATTCCGAGCCAAGACACTTTTTGCGACGCACTACCACGAACTGAATCAATTGACTGAAGATTTCCCTAAAATCAAAAACTTCAATGTTTCCGTAAAAGAAGTGGGCAATAAGGTGATTTTTATGAGAAAGCTGAAAGAAGGTGGAAGTGAACATAGTTTTGGTATTCATGTCGCTCAAATGGCCGGAATGCCAAATGCTATTGTCTTGAGAGCCTCAGAAATCATGCTTCATTTGGAAAAAGACAAGGCTATGAATTCTTCCAACGAAAAAATCAAAGACATCCCAAAAAACAACTATCAGCTGAGTTTGTTTGATATAGATCCTAAGTTTAAAGAAGCTCAGGAAATGTTGGAACAGATAGATATCAACACCATTTCTCCTGTCGAAGCTCTACTCAAGTTAAACGAAATCAAAAAGAAATTAGAAGTATAGCGTATTGATAAATTTATTAGCTTGTGCAAAACAAATTAAAAAGAGGGTTATCCGAATATGAGAGTCAGTTTGATCGAAGAGCTTCAAAAACAGAATAAACTCTCTGAATTTTTTTCCTATTGGAATAAAAGAGGACCTGTAAGTATACCCGAAGAAAAGCAGGTTATAGAAGACTTAAAGAAATTGAGCCAAACCTTGTCTATGAAGGAAGGACTAATTATGGGTTGTTTCGACTACAGAGACCTTAGCTTGGCATTTTTCACTAAAAACATCGAAGAGATCAGCGGATATTCTACTGAATTCTTAGAAAGTCATGGTATAGCTGGTGTGATTTCAGCCTTACACCCTGACGACGCTAGGGAGCATGTAGAGTTCAACAACAAAGTATTGGAAATTTTTAATGGTGCGAGTTTGAGCGAAAAAAAAACTTTTGAATTATCATACACCCTCCGATGGCTCCACAGATTTACCCAGGAGGAAATTTGGTTCTTCACTAAAGCCAAACCCTACCTTATCGATGACTTGGGTAATTTTATCTATGATTTACATATTGGGTTTCAAGTGACCAATCATGATCATCTCACAGAATATGATTGGAGTTTCACTTACGTTAAAGACGATGGGGACAAAGTAGTATTCAGAAAGGACGATTTAAAAATCGAAAAATCTAACCTCTCTAAAAAAGAGCTTGAAATTGCTAAATTGATTGCCAAAGGAATGGAGTCTTTGGAAATTGCAGAAATGCTGAATATATCCAAAAACACAGTCTTTACCCATAGGAAAAAAATACTCAAAAAGCTGAAAGCTAAAAATACAGCTGAGATGGTTAAAATTTTATCGAGTTTAAAGCTGAATTAAGTTGCTGACTATCAATTTTAAGGAGAATACTCCATAGTGAATTTGAATTTTTTTTAGATATGCTTTTTGCAAATTTGAAAAACTGATATACCTTTGCACACGTTATTGACAGAGACAGAAGGTCAAAGTCATCAAATTTCTTGAAAAGCGAGAGTAGCTCAGTTGGTAGAGCACGACCTTGCCAAGGTCGGGGTCGCGAGTTCGAATCTCGTCTCTCGCTCATTCAAAGGCCCTTTTCAAAAGGGCTTTGTTGTTTAAGAAATGTCAATCTTATTTAAAATTGACGACAATTAAGCAAGCCAAATATTAAAATCTCTAGAAGTAGAGAAAGCCGGGATGGTGGCCCCGATAGCTATCGGGAGGTAGACACACAAGACTTAAAATCTCTAGAAGTAGGGAAAGCCGGGATGGTGGAATAGGTAGACACGCAAGACTTAAAATCTTGTGGCTTCACGGCCGTGCGGGTTCGATTCCCGCTCCTGGTACATAGCCTCACAGAAATGTGGGGCTTTTGTGTTTTTATACTTACAAAATCTTGTGGATTCACGGCCGTGCGGGCCTGCCTAAATGCCCTGGCAGGTAGGTTCGATTCCCGCCCCTGGCCTGCCATAAGCAGGTAAATCCAAGCCTCACAGAAATGTGGGGCTTTTGTGTTTCAAATATTAATCACCTTACCTATTATACCCTGAAAACTCAAAGCTAATCGGTCTGACTCTCACCGCAGGAATTTTTTTTCCTTTAATCCATAAAATCTTCGTGAATTACACCTTTTGCAAGTGGCCTCAAATTAAGATCTTTTTCAAATCCGCCGGGGAATAATTGACAGACTTCAATGTTTTTCTGTCCCCAGCCCTATATACCAGATACAGTTCTCCTTCTTTTTCGAAATAACACTCCACTCCCTGGCTTTGATAATGGGCCATCGTAGCTTTGGCTTCTTCTTCACTTTTACAGGCTTTGCTCATATTGGAGCGTTGTACTTCATCAAATAGTTCTTTGAACTTATCTGCTAAGCCAAATTCCAGAATGGCACCTGAAAGTACATATTGAATATCACACAAGGCATCTGCTATTTCTACTATATCTTGGTTGACAATTCCCTCTTCCAATTCTTTCAGTTCTTCTGCAATCAAAGAGACTCTTAAATTACATCTTGATGCTTCGGGGACTTGAGGACTTGATAAGACAGGATGCTTGAATGTTTTGTGAAATTCCGCTACTGAACTTAGGCTTTTTGGATCTTGCATAATGGTTTTTGAATATGTTTTCTGAGCCAAATAAAACAAAAAAGGCCGGAAATTCCGGCCTTAAGAGTATTGCTTTAAAATTTTTATTACTTTTTCCTAAAGCTTACGGCTGACGAAATATTGCTTTCTATCTGACTCTGAATAGCCGAATTTTCATCATCACTACCAGGTCCGATTTCAATCATTCCGTCA
Source organism: Mongoliibacter ruber (assembly GCF_003003005.1). GTDB lineage: Bacteria > Bacteroidota > Bacteroidia > Cytophagales > Cyclobacteriaceae > Mongoliibacter > Mongoliibacter ruber. Next base: position 463,241 of record NZ_PVTR01000002.1, on the reverse strand, counting down.
TTATTGCTATCTACCGCAGTCGAAAAGTCAACTCCTTCAAAAAGCTTGTTCAGGTCGAAAACAATTTCCATTGCCGTCTCTCCGTCTACCATCACACCATCTTCATCATCAGATTCTGCTGTGACCATCATTTCTTCATCTAACCATATGGAAGCATTTTCACCGTCAATCTGACCAGAGATCCATAATGACCTTTCATGCATAAAGTCCGTAGTATCCGCTTCTGTATCTTTAAATAGTCTGAAGTCTACTTCTCTGTAACTCCCGTCTGGAGTGTTTCCCTGAGCCACGGTTTCTGTCTGCACATCACCTGAAGACATCAACACCAATGTGTGTTCTCCTGAGGCTTCAGTCTGCAAAGATGAATTCGCCGAAGTGTTTAGCGAAATCGAGCCTAAATCTATACCTGCCAATATATCAGCCTTAGCTACATATCTCATTTCTACCTCCTTGATTCCTACATGAAAATCCGTAGTTGTCAATCCATTTATTATAATTCTTTCATTGGCCGCTGGCGACTTGGCATTTTCGCCGACAACAGTTGCAGAAAGTGTGGCGCTACTGTTTGGTTCATCAAAAGTGTCATTTTGATCTTCGGTACATGCCCATCCCGTAAAGGCGATTGATACAATCAAAAACCCTTTTCCAAAACTCTTCATAGTTCTATTCATAATACATCATAGTTGGTTTAGGCGAGTTCAATTTGCAATGCCCGTGCCACTAAGAGGTTGATTCCTGACCAGAATACGTGATGTTTAAGCCATTTATATGGGAATAATCAACCATTTACTCCCACAATAAAAAAAGCGGCCCCTAAAGGGTCGCTTTTCTTGAAGTAGATTATGGCTATTATTTACCTAGCCAATATATAATATGGTTAAAAACTGTCTATTATGCGGAGCCTGTTCACTTAGCTTTTTCAATTTTAGTGAGTATCAGGAATAAGCAACAATATCGAAATCTACATAATATCAGGGTTTATTCCATACTCGTAATTTTATGTATCTGAATGAAGAATATAAACTGAGTATGGCTCCTTATTCATCGGGTAGATAAGAGAAGAATCAACCTTCTGAAACCGTATTGTACCTGCTACTTACTGCATCCCAATCCACTACATTCCAAAAGGCCGATACATAATCTGGTCTTCTGTTTTGATAATTGAGGTAATAGGCATGCTCCCACACATCAATACCCATCAATGGAATACCTTGAAAATCTGAAAGGTCCATCAAAGGATTATCTTGATTTGGAGTAGAACCAATCTGAAGCAAATTATCTTTATCCAATACAAGCCAGCCCCAACCAGAGCCGAAACGGCTTTTAGCTGCGTCTTCAAACTTGGTTTTGAACTCTTCAAAACTTCCAAAGGCACCATCAATGGCTTGCCTCAAATCTCCACTTGGCTCACCGCCTCCATTGGGAGACATAATCTTCCAAAATAATTCGTGATTGTAATGGCCTCCTCCGTTGTTTCTCATTTTGGTGGAATACTTGGACATATTCATCATCACTTCTTCCAGGGGTTTGCCGACATCGACACCTTCCTCAGAAGCCGCCTCTGCCAAATTTTTGGCGTATGCAGCAGCATGTTTGGTATAATGAATCTCCATAGTCATGGCATCAATATGCGGCTCCAAAGATGTATAATCATATCCCAATGGTGTCTGTTCGAACCCCGTACTCAACATAGGCCTGTCTTCTTCAGTCGATCCGCCTTCTCCACATGCAGTCAAAAAGGCTGAACCTATGGCACTACTGCCGATTCCGAGCATTAAAGTAGCCTTTGAACTGTGACTTAGAAATGATCTTCTTGTTACGCTAAAAGTCGTCTTTTTCATATAGGTTGGTTTTTATTGAATTGTATATTCACACACAACAACTTCCAATTTAAGGATTTCGACCTGATTTAAAAACTGAAAGTAAGACAATAAGTCTGTTTTTGTGACAAGTTGGTTATGTTTGCAAAACCAATAAATCTTGGATTGGTTTTTGAAAATAGACTTAAACCCTAAAATAAAGGGAATATTAATAATGGAAATTTCTTTTTATAAATATCAAGGCACAGGCAATGACTTTGTAATGATTGATGACAGGTCAGAAGCTTTCCCCGAAAAAGACCTTTTGCTCGTTCAAAAACTTTGTGATCGAAAATTTGGTGTTGGAGCAGATGGGTTGATTTTGATACGGAACAAAACAGGTTTTGATTTTGAAATGGTCTATTACAATGCTGACGGTAGTCAAAGCATGTGTGGGAATGGTGCTCGATGTGCGGTATCCTTTTCAAAATTCTTGGGAATAATAGAATCCGAAACACACTTCTTGGCCATTGATGGTCCACATGAAGCAGAAATAACCAACGACATAATACACCTCAAAATGGGAAATGTGTCAAGCCTCTCGAATGCTGGCCAAGATTATTTTGTCAATACCGGATCTCCTCATCACGTAAGATTCGTGGACAATCTTGATCAATATCCTGTAGTGGCAGAAGGTGCCAAGGTAAGGTATGCTGATACATACAAACCATCCGGCACCAATGTTAATTTTGTTTCCGCTATTGCAGAAGACGAGATTCATGTCCGTACTTATGAGCGGGGTGTAGAAAATGAAACTTTATCCTGTGGCACCGGAGTCACTGCCTGTGCACTGGTGTATGGCTCCAGAAATGAATTAAGAGAAGTGAAAATCCAAACTCCGGGCGGGAATCTAAAAGTAAGGTTTTCTGAAAATGCTGATGGAAGCTTTCAAAATATTTTCCTAATTGGCCCGGCTCAACAGGTGTTTGAAGGAAAGATTGAAATACTGAATTCAGAAAACCTGAATTAAACACAATCTTAAATCAATAACGACTTCCATTAACAGGTAATGGATTACTATTATTAAATAAAACGCCGTAATTTTAAGGCCCAATTATATAAACTGAATTATGTTAGATTTTCTAGCCAAAGGATTGGCAAAAGTATTCGGAACAAAGTCTGATAGAGATATAAAAGAATTTACACCGAAAGTAGCGCTCATCAATGAAGCCTTTCAAAAGTTGCAATCATTGTCAGACGATCAACTTAGGGGCAAGACCGCAGAAATAAAGTCTATCATCAATGCTGACTTGAAATCTTTTGATGATAAAATCGCTGAATTCAAAGCTCAAATAGATGCTTTGGCGCCAGATAAAGTGCATGAAAAAGATGCCCTTTTTACCGAAATCGAAAAAACCGAAGCTGCAAGAGACGAAGAACTTGAGGTGGTATTGGACAAAGTCATGATGGATGCCTTCGCTGTAATGAAGGAGACTGCCAGAAGATTTAAGGAAAACGGTAAACTAGTAGTCACAGCAAACCCAAAAGACAAAGAAATTGCTGCCAAAAAACCGAATGTTGAAATCCAAGGAGACGAAGCAATTTGGCACAACAAATGGATGGCCGCCGGCACAGAGGTAGTCTGGGACATGGTCCACTATGATGTACAGCTCGTGGGGGGTATGGTCTTACACAAAGGCAAAATAGCAGAGATGGCAACAGGTGAAGGTAAAACATTGGTTTCCACACTTCCTGCCTACCTCAATGCATTAGCTGGCAGAGGTGTTCATTTGGTAACTGTCAACGATTATCTGGCAAAAAGGGACTCCGAATGGAATGCTCCTCTTTTTGAATTCCATGGCTTGAATGTAGATTGTATAGACAAATATCCACCAAACTCCGACGCCAGAAGAAAAGCTTACGGCGCCGATATCGTCTATGGAACCAACAACGAATTCGGTTTTGACTACCTCAGGGACAATATGGCCAGAAATTCCGATGATTTGGTACAAGGCAAGCATCACTTCGCAATGATTGATGAGGTCGACTCCGTATTGATTGATGATGCAAGGACACCTTTGATCATTTCGGGCCCGGTTCCTAGGGGAGATGTCCATGAATTTGCTGACATGAAGCCTCGGGTATCTACTTTGGTAGATGAGCAAAGGAAACTTGTTCAGGGCTTCCTTACCGCAGCAAAAAAATTGATAGCTGAGAAAAATGAAAAAGACGGGGGTTTGGCACTTTTTAGGGCATTTCGAGGAATGCCAAAATACAAACCATTGATAAAATACCTTTCTGAACCAGGAATAAGGGTCATCCTTCAAAAAACTGAGAACTTTTACCTTCAGGACAACAAGAGACACATGCCTGAAGCGGATGAACCTCTTTTGTTTACCATAGAAGAAAAAACCAATGGTATTGAGCTTACAGATAACGGAATTGAGGTAATCACTTCAAAAAATGAAGACCCTACTTTCTTTATTCTTCCTGATATAGGTGTGGAAATCGCCGAAATGGAAAAAAATCCTGACATCGACGATAAAGAGAAACTTATACGTAAGGAAGAAATCATTAAAGATTATGGCATAAAAGCCCAGAGGATACACACAGTCAATCAGTTGCTGAAAGCATACTGCATGTTTGAAAAAGACACTGAATACATCATCGTAGACGGAAAAGTCAAAATTGTAGATGAGCAGACAGGCCGTGTGATGGAAGGAAGAAGGTATTCTGACGGACTTCACCAGGCAATTGAAGCCAAAGAAAGTGTGAAGGTAGAAGATGCTACACAAACGTACGCAACCATTACGCTTCAAAACTATTTCAGGATGTACCACAAACTTGCGGGTATGACAGGTACAGCTGAGACAGAAGCAGGGGAGTTTTGGACCATTTACAAATTGGATGTGGTCGTAATCCCTACCAACAAGCCAATTATCCGTGACGATCGAGAAGACAAAGTTTACAAAACAGTAAGAGAAAAATTCAACGCCGTAGCGGATGAAATAGTAGAATTAACCAATGCAAAAAGACCTGTTTTGGTCGGTACTACTTCAGTAGAGATTTCTGAGGTCCTGTCTCGTATGCTGACAATTAGAAAAATCAACCATCAGGTGTTAAATGCGAAGCAACATGCCCGTGAAGCTGATGTAGTAGCAGAGGCAGGTAAACCTGGCACTGTGACCATTGCCACCAACATGGCTGGTCGTGGTACAGATATCAAGCTTACTCCCGAGTCAAGAGGTGCAGGTGGGCTTGCCATCATCGGTACAGAAAGACACGAATCAAGAAGGGTCGACAGGCAGCTTAGGGGCCGTTCTGGTCGTCAGGGTGATGTAGGTTCTTCTCAGTTTTTTGTTTCCTTAGAAGATAACCTGATGCGTATGTTTGGTTCCGACAGGATCGCCAAACTTATGGACAGAATGGGATTGGAAGAAGGTGAAGTCATCCAACACAGCATGATCACCAAATCGATAGAAAGGGCTCAGAGAAAAGTAGAAGAGAATAACTTTGGTGTAAGGAAAAGGCTTTTGGAATATGATGATGTCATGAATTCCCAAAGGGAGGTTGTTTACAAAAGGAGGAAAAATGCCTTGATGGGAGAACGACTAGAGTTGGATATTTTGAACATCATGTACGATGTCGCTTTTGATATCATACAAATGGCTAAAACCACAGAGGATGTCGAAAACCTCAGGATGAATATATACAGTTCACTTGGTATTGACCATCAATTTTCCGGAGACGATATCAAATCAAAGGACGTTAATGTATTGACTCAGGAACTCTTTGATGCGGCATACAAGCATTATACAGGCAAAAGTGACCAGATTTTGGCGAAAGCCATGCCGATACTTCAGGATGTATACGCGAATAGGGGTGCTACTGTCAAAGAAATCATGGTACCAATTACCGATGGGTTAAAGCAAATCGGAGTAGTAATCAACCTCGAATCAACAGTCAACAATGAGGGAAGAGAACTTATCCGTGCCATTGAAAAGAATGTGACACTTGCCATCATTGACCAAAACTGGAAAGAACACTTACGTGATATGGATGACTTGAAGCAGTCAGTCCAAAATGCAGTTTATGAGCAAAAAGACCCCTTGTTGATCTATAAGTTTGAAGCTTTTGAGATGTTCAAGCGCTTTGTGGGAAAACTTAACGAAGACACCATCTCTTTCTTGGCAAAAGCAGAGTTGCCTACGCAGGATCCAAATCAGGTAAAAGCTGCGCAAGCACCTAGGAGAGATGACACAAAAGTAACAGCTTCCAAGGAGGAGGTGGGCAGTACACTCAATCCAGGAGCCAATAGACAAGCTGCAGCAGCAGTAGCTAACAGGACTGCTGCACCACAGGTAGTCGCGCCAAGAAAATCTGATAAGGCATATGGTAGAAATGATCGTGTGACTGTTCAATATGCAGATGGAAAAAAAGTGTCAGATGTAAAATACAAGAGCGTCGAACAGGACGTGGAAAGTGGCAAGTGTGTCATCATTGATTAAACATTTAACAAAAACATCATGAAAAGGTCTCTAGTTGCTATTTTACTTCTTGTAACTTTAATGAGTTCTTGTGCGCTTTTTAAAAAATCAGGAGCCAAGGCCGATGAATTTGCCGGATACTCAGAGGATATCAGCGGAGAAAGAATAACGTTCCCAGATCTCAGCGAGCAAGCTAAAAAAGTAAATGAGGAAGCTCCAAAACCTGGCGAAGGTGCTGTAGATGAGGATTTGGAATATGCATTGAGAACCTTTAAAGATAAAAATAAAAGTGAAAGGTACTGGAATGGGTTTACCGTATTGGTATACAGTGGGGTAGATCGGGATCAAGCATTTAAAACCAGAGATGAACTGCATGAGAAGTTCACAGATATCAAGCCTGAGATGCAATACCAACAGCCCAGATACTTGGTAAAAGTTGGTAAATTCATAAATCGAGTAGAGGCCCAACCCGATTACCATACATTAAAAGAAAAATTCCCAACTGTTCGTATCATTCAAGATAGGTTTCAAAGGGAAGGATACGTAAATCCAGAACCAGTAGAGGATGTTGAAAGACCAGATTAAAACATTAGCAAAAGCATACAAATCAGAAACTATTGCGCTTAGAAGGCACCTGCATAGTAATCCTGAACTTTCTTTTCAGGAATACAAGACTGCCGAATTTATCGAGGAAAAACTTAAGTCTTTCGGGATTGAAAAACAAGAAAGAAAAGCAAACACAGGGATAGTAGCATTAATTGAAGGTAAAAATCCAGGTAAGAAAACCATCGCACTAAGAGGCGATATTGATGCACTTCCCATCATGGAGCAAAACGATGTCTCTTATAAGTCCCTTAATCCAGGTGTCATGCATGCCTGCGGGCATGATGTGCATACATCATCTCTATTAGGCGCTGCAAAAATCCTAAATGAAGTCAAAGATCATTTTGAAGGAACCATCAAGCTGATTTTTCAGCCTGGTGAAGAACTAATTCCCGGTGGTGCATCACTCCTGATCAAAGAAAACGTGCTTGAAAACCCTAGACCTTCAGGTATTATAGGTCAACATGTGATGTCTTTGATACCTGTAGGGAAAGTCGGCTTCAGGTCGGGCATGTATATGGCAAGTGCAGATGAACTCTACATTACCATCAAGGGTAAAGGCGGTCATGGCGCAATGCCCGAAACCTTGGCTGATCCCGTTTTGATGGCATCACACATGATTGTAGCATTACAACAAGTGGTCAGTAGAAATGCCTCCCCAAAAATCCCCTCTGTACTCTCATTCGGTAGAGTAGAAGCCTTAGGTGCCACCAATATTATCCCTAATGAAGTAAAGATTCAAGGCACCTTCCGTACATTGAATGAAGAATGGAGAGCAAAAGCCCATATAGCAATGGTCAAAATTGCCAAGGGTATTGTAGAAGGTATGGGCGGTGAGATTGACTTTGAAGTCAGAAAAGGATATCCATTTCTCAAAAATGCAGAAGAGCTTACAGAAAAAGCAAAAAATGCAGCAAAAGAGTACCTAGGAGAAGAAAATGTAGAAGACTTGGATATATGGATGGCAGCAGAAGATTTTTCTTATTACACACAAGAAATCGATGGCTGCTTCTACAGGCTTGGTACAAGAAATGAATCAAAAGGAATCACCTCAGGGGTTCATACACCAACATTTGACATTGATGAAGATGCCTTGGAAATAGGCTCTGGCTTGATGGCCTACCTGGCTGTCAATGAATTAAAAAACAATGATACAAAGTAGATTTATACTACTTTACTACTTGATTTAATCTTAGTGAATTATTGTGGAAATATGCTACAAGAGATAGGTTAGAAATACAGTTGAAATATACTTTGTGAAATATGGTAGGTATATACTGCGTTCAACATCAAAGAATAAAAGCTTAATCCAGGATAAATTTTTCAATCGTATTTCTATGTATTCCAACCATATTTCGAGTATTAAATAATATCCAAGTTACCTTATCATAAAAAATGAAAACTATCAAACACCTTGCATTGGCCTTTTTAATGGTCGTCGGTTTACAAACAAACTCATTCGCTTGGGGGGCAATCGGTCATTATGTCATCGGCAAACTAGCTGAGTGGCATATGAAACCTGAAACTGTAGAAAAAGTAGAATCCATTCTTCAAAATCAATCTATTTCCGGTGTAGGCATCTGGATGGATAATATCAGAGCGGACAAAAAATACGATTACACAAATACTTGGCATTGGGTAACTACGGTTGACGGCGAATATGATCCCAACATTCAGGAAGAAGCTGGAGATGCTTATTCTGCTTTTTTAACAATCAAGGAGAACCTTAAAAAAGGTGGTCTTAGCCCTGAGGAAGAAAGAGATCAGCTGAGATTATTAATACATATCGTAGGGGATTTGCACCAACCTTTTCACGTAGGTAAACCTGGTGACAGGGGGGGCAATGATGTCAAAGTGAGCTTCTTCAACAAAGAAACCAACATACACGCCATTTGGGATTCGGATATGATCGAAAACAAGAAGATGAGTTATTCTGAAATTGCGCACGAACTCAATAAAAAAATCACCCCGAAAGTCAAAGAAGAATACACCAGCAAAACACCGGCAGATTGGTTACGAGAGGCTGCAGCCATAAGACCGGCGATGTATGATATCCCTGAAAATAACAGGATCGGATATGATTACATTTACAAACATTACCATCATACCGAAGAGAGACTGACAGCAGCGGGTATCAGACTAGCTGATGTTTTGGAAGAAATCTACGGGTAAACTTATTTTACAATTGTTTCGAAGTACTTTAGATTAGCAATCTTACCTTTTTGAATCATTTTCGGGCACAAAAAACCAACCAAGTTCCATACTTGGTTGGTCTTATTTTTTAAAACAACTGATCGCCTTTTTGCAGATAATTTATGCAGTGAATCCTTTGCGCTTGAGGATGGTTTCCATAAACTTTTTCTCATTTTCAGAATTGAAAATTCTGAAAGGAAGATGTATGAATTGAGCTTTAGACATCGTCAGGATAAATGCATCTTTTTTAATTTCGGCTTTCTTGACCATATCCCACTTCACCGGCATGCCTTGTTTGGCATTTATTTTCATCAGAATCTGCCTGCTGTCAATCTCATAAGCCATTTTTTCAAAAATAACTTTATTCTGTTCCATTTGAGTCACACCTGCAAATTGGATAACCCAAAATAGCCAGTATATCGCATAGGCTAGAATTGCCATGCTAATCCACCACCACGAGGCAATCCAAAAATAACCACATGCTATTGCTAGGGCAATCAGGACTACCCACCATTGCTCTTTTAAGATATTACTCAAGCCTATTTTAATATAGGTTCCAGTATCGAGTTGATATTTTTTTGTTTTTACAATCATTGACTTATTTTTTCAGAGCGCAAATATCCTATTATCTCCCCTATTTCACAAATCAATCCCAAATGCTTCAAAAATTTTATCAAAATCTAAAATCATTCTACGATGTAAAAGGTTAATACATTGACTTCTACAATGAAATGTATTAATTTAAAGGAAATTTTAGTGATATGAGTAGCTTGGTAGTAGATTTGGTATTGTGCGGATTCGCCTATGTGGTGTTGATTTATTTTGTTGCTACCTTGACGAAACCTAAAATTTCAAGAAGGGGAGATAACAATGATGATGGTGATGGAGGTATTGAAGATTTTACTCCTCCAAAAATAGACTTACCCCCAGGAATTATTTGGCCCACCGACGGTCCCAAAACAAAAAACCCTACCGAACCTCTGGAAGTTTAATTGCATTCATCACAAACACCTGTCACCAAGAGGCTCATTTCTTTATTTACAAAACCCTTAGGCAAGCTGACTTTTGGAAGTGTAGCCTCCTCAATACATTTCGTCTTCCCACATATTTCACATTTAAAATGAACATGTTCATGGTCATGATGGTGCGTTCCCTCATGATTGTGTGAACACAAAGCATACTTGGTTGCACCACTGTCATCTAATACTTTGTGAATCAGATCACTCTCCAAAAAAGTCTTCAAGGTCCTGTAAATCGTCACACGATCGAAGTCTTGCTTTAGGATATCTTCCAAGTCTGCATGCGAAAGGGCACTTTGCTTAACAGAAAAAGTATGTAATACCGCTTTGCGGCAATTGGTGATTCTGAGCTTATGATCTTTGAGGATGGTAATCGGATTTAGAGACATCTTGCATTTGCTTATTTTACTCAAGAGTAAAAATAGAGATTATTTTCACTAAAAGATGATCTCAAAACAAAAAATGGGACAGGTCGAACTTACCTGCCCCATTGAAATTGTTTTAATCAAAGAAAAATCGGCATTCTTCAATACTCATTTTTCAGGAATTGAATACACCGTTTTTCTAATTATGATTTCGGATCCAAAATAGCCTTGATATTTTCTAGGCTATCTTCCAAATGTAATTTAGTTAACCTGTCCGATGTTTTTGGAATCGCTGCGGAAATCTGTCTCTGTAAGGTTTTCAGTTCTCCTCTTGCCATAGGTCTAATGTCTGATTGCGAAGCATTGATCTGAGGGCCTACATTTCTCCAGGATTGGGCGGCTGATCTTGGTTCATCACCTGTCATCAATAACGCTAACCTCTCGATATGGGCTCTTTGCAGACTTCTTCTGTGCACGTCTATTGTTTTTCCAGCAGGCAGCTCTGTCCAAATACCTGATCTCAAGTCATCAAATAGTTCAATCATGGTATAAGCATTACTTCCATTCAGGGCTTCATTTTCAATGACTCTGCCCAGTCTTCCCCACTCCAATATTCCGTTTAAGGAAGTAACCTGCACTGTACGGATTCTTTCCAAAGCTCCAAAATCTCCAATTCGGGCAATTATTTCTTCGTCCATTATCCACTTAGGAGTGGCAAACAATTCATTATTCAAGAATTGGACAGCGCTTTTTTGAGTAGATTTTGCAGTATGAGAGTATACTGCCTCATCTTGTCCGGCGGATTTGTACACCTCATAGACGCCACCGATATTGGTCCTTACATGACCCATGTAGCGATTGTATTGCCCAATTACCTGACCATACATTTCTGCCAAATCACTGTAATCTTTGAAAGGTTTATCTTCTTGAGCTGTCCATTCACCTAGATTGGGCAATATTCTTTTCAGGTTTTGGATTCCATAATCTGAAGCTTTCATGGCATCATCTCCCAAGTCCTCACTTTGAGTGCTGGGATCGTAGCTGTTGCCTTGACGTCCAAACCTATAAACAGGATCACCCTGCCTTGCCAATATCCATTCATCCAAAATTGGCTGTTCCTCTTCTGGGGTTTTTGCCTCCAAAATCGGGCGATAACCCCACATGATTGAATATTTATCATAAGGCCCTACATCCGGCATTAGGCTTACGCCTTTATCTTCTGGCTGCGCGATATAATTAAATCTCGCATAATCCATGATGGATGGAGCCGTTCCAAATTCTTTAGTGAAGGTAGCTGACCTTAGTGAATCCACAGGATATGCATGCGAAGAGGCAAAGTTGTGAGGCAGACCTAAGGTATGACCTACTTCATGAGAAGAAACAAACCTGATCAGTCTTCCCATTACTTCTTCCCTAAAATTGACGCCTCTGGCTTCTGGATTGACAGCAGCAGTTTGTATAAAAAACCAGTTTCTCAACAAGTTCATCACATTGTGGTACCAGCCAATATCTGATTCTATTATTTCTCCTGATCTTGGATCAGATACGTGTGGACCATAGGCGTTTTGTATATCAGAAGCGAAATACCTGATGACAGAATACCTAGCATCTTCTGCACTCCAAGTCGGGTCTTCTTCAGGTGTAGGTGCGTCTTTAACCAAAATGGCATTTTTAAAACCAGCCTCTTCGAAGGCTACTTGCCAGTCGAGAACTCCTTGCTTGAGATAAGGCCTCCACCTTTCGGGTGTCGCAGGGTCTATATAAAACACAATTGGCTTCACTGGCTCAACCAATTCTCCTCTGTTGAATTTCTCGTAATCTTCTTCTTTAACTTCCAGTCTCCACCTGTCCAAAAACGTCCTTCTGGTAGCCCTTTGTTCATCAAGACCATAATCTACCACTGACCTGCTAAACCAACCTACACGGCGGTCTGAAAGCCTTTGCATCATAGGTTCCTCTGGAAGTAAGACCATGGAAGAGTTCATTTCCACTGTAATCAATCCCGTACTGCTATTTGATGGAGGCTCTGTAGCTGCATAAGTCATCACATACCTTGCTTCTATATTGATGGGATATGGACTTATCCTTTCTATATACGAACGATCTGTATCCAGTCGGGTCACCTTAAATTGAGTTCGCCTGTTTTTTGGCAATCCAATGGCCTGTACATCCTTTGCAAATAGATCAGTGACTTCAATGACTACTCCTTTTTCGTCCTTTGATTTGGCTTTTACATCAAATTTCTGGAGAATAGGTTCCAGATTTGAATTTCTAACTGCCTGAAAAATAGGCAAAGAATCTGCAGCTGTATTGCTATACGATACTACTTTTAGTAAGATATTATCTCCGTTTCTATCCCATTTGACCAAGAGCGTATTTGTCCTTTCGCCGCCATATCCCAAACCATCCGCAGTTTTGGCGATTGTGGTGACAATAAGCATTTCTCTTCCGATCAAGGTGTCGGGAATCTCATAAAAATATTTCCCTCCAATTTCGTGAACATGAAAAAGGCCTTCTGTTGTTTTAGCCTTGTCTGTAATTACTTCACTGTAGGCCTTTGGACCAGATTTGGGGCTGGCAGCTTTTGATTCAGCTGCAGTTGTCGATTGGGTGGGGGTGTTTTTAGAATCATTTTTCTTCTTTTTTTGGGCAAAAGCATCTTCTCCGATACATATTGCCCCAAACATGAGCAGAACCATTAATCCCTGCCGTAAATTTATTTGGGTAAACTTCTTCATACTTAATTCAGTTGAATTTTTGTTAGATTTCAAATCTAAACCATATTTCAGGGTATAAATTCTCCAAATAGGATGAATTTTTATAAACGGTGATTTATTAGAGCAAAAGGGGTGATTTTTATGAAAAATTATGAAATTATCGTGATTGGTGGTGGATTAGGAGGCTTGACAGCAGCCCATCAACTGGCAAAGGCGGGCAGAGAAGTACTTGTGATAGAAAAAAAGGCTTATCCCTTTCATCGGGTTTGTGGTGAATATATATCCAATGAGGTTCAGGATTTTTTGAAATTAGAAGGTTTGTTTCCAGATCACCTAAATCCAACCGCAATTACCCAATTCGAACTGGGCTCTATCAAGGGAAACTTGGCTAAAATGCCTTTAGACCTGGGTGGTTTTGGAATCAGCCGTTATACTTTAGATGAGTTCATCTACACCAAATGTCAAAAAGTAGGAGCTGAATTTATGTTGCAAGTTCAAGTAGAAGAGGTTCAGTACCACAAAGAAGCAGACCGCTTTGAAGTGTTGTTAAGTGATGGAAAAAAACTAAGCTGTAAATTCTTGATCGGAGCATTCGGCAAAAGGTCTAAAATTGACAAACATCTTGAAAGGGATTTTATGCAACAAAGAAGTCCATTCATAGGAGTCAAGTACCATATCAAGACAGAATTTGATGCAGATAAGGTTGCCCTCTACAACTTTGAAGGCGGGTATTGTGGGATCAATCAGATTGAAGAGGGTAAATTCAACCTTTGCTATCTGGGAAATTCCAAACAGCTTAAAAAGTACGGAAGTATATCTTCTTTGGAAGAAAACATTCTTTGTAAAAACCCTCAACTCAATTCACTTTTCAAAAACTCGGATTTTTTGTTTGAAAAACCTGAAGTGATCAATGAAATCAGTTTTGAACCAAAACCCCTGATTGAAAATCACATTATGATGATTGGTGATGCAGCAGGTCTCATTACACCTCTCTGTGGTAATGGTATGGCCATGGCTATTCACTCTGGGAAAATCCTGTCAGAATGTATTTTGACATTTTCTGAAAGAAAAGAAATCGAGTCACAGTACCTTTCTGAGTGGAATAGAAATTTCAAAAGCAGACTTTGGGTAGGCAGAAAAGTCCAGTGGCTTTTTGGTTCCAATGCTTTTTCTGAAATGACCGTCTCATTAATCAAAAACAGCAAATTCCTAGCTAACCAAATAATGAAAAGGACACATGGTGAAAAAATTTCACCCTGAGTATTTAAAATTTAGCATTTACAGAAAGGAAATGACAGCTGGTGTACGTCATCCTGAACGTAGTGAAAGCCTGTCCCGCAGTATTGCGGGGGATCTCCTACTTTCAAAGGATAGAGACCCCCCGAATCCCGATATCCCGATATTTATCGGGACGGGACGGGGCAGGCTTTCGCTTCACTCAGTGTGACGAACCCTACAAATCTGTCATTGATAGTTTTTACCAAGTTTACATCACCTGTAGGATCTGTGTATTTTCAAGAAAATACCAAATGAAAAAGATATTCAAAGCCAATCCCGAGACCCTGTTCATCCACATGACCCAATCATATGTAACATGCTTTTGAGGATCTTTTTTGACAAAATAAAACCACACCAAGAAATACAGGACTACAGGTAACATTGCCATTAAAAACCCCAAAAATGCATTTTCTTGATTTCGGCTTAGAAAATACCAGGCAAAAAGTACTCCTGTCAACAAAAACCAAACTGAGGAAAACAGGAATGTTCCCTGAACGCCCAGCTTTATGCTGAGGGTAAAATCTCCACGTTTGCTGTCTTCTTCGTGCTGATAGACTTGAGTCAACGGATAGGAACCCCATAGCATCACAGAAGTCAATAGCCCCGGTACAAGCACATGTGTCATCCCAAAGACCTCCCAGCCAAAATCACTCAATCCTGCATATGCCATACAAAATGTAAATGCACCTTGAAAAAATCCTGCAATCAGCCAACTTACATATGCATATTTCTTTAGCCTTACCAATGGATGGCTATATGCCATAGAGACAAGCCCATAGACCAAGAGCATTGATGCAAACGCCACATTAATCTGTAGCCCAAGACCTAATGCTATCCCAAGAAAGATCATTGACAAGTAATACAATCCCTTACTTACTTTTGGTGGATTGCGGAGCCCACCAATACTTTTTTCATCTTTATCAAAGTAGCTATTATATCCATTACTTGAAGGGTACAAAAAGAGGTGAAGAGCCACGAAAACCAAGAGAATCCGCTCTGGATTGTGATTTGGAGTCAATGCCAATGCAAAGAAATAAACTGGCATTAAATAGAAAGAAAAAGGAATTCTGAGGTGTTTCCAGCTTGATATCTTAAACATATTTCAATTTAGTTGTTAACTTTTACAGATTGCAGATGTTTAAACAACAATATCCATTTTTGATAAAAAAAAATAGTTTAACTTAAGTTGATGAACAACCATATTGTTAGTATCGGTACTGCGAGCCCAGGGGAGGCGATCCCGCAGTTGCAGATAAGCGAATTTATGAAAATTGCACATGGATTGGATAAAATAGATTCCAGAAAGCTCAATTTTGTCTACAAACACTCAGGTATTTCTAGCCGACATAGCGTCTTACAGGACTTCAATCACGCCGATCCCAAGAGTTTTGATTTTTTCCCCAAAAATAAAGACCTCGCCCCTTTTCCAAGTACCAAGCAAAGGATGCAGGAATTTAGGAAACAGGCTTTTCCTTTGGCCAAAAAGGCCATATCCCAATGCCTTCAAAACGCAATGACTTACCCCGTTGAAATCACCCATTTAGTCTTGGTCTCTTGTACAGGTATGTTTGCTCCAGGATTGGAATTAGAGATCATGGATAAAATGGGCTTCAACTCAAATGTAGAGCGCTACAGCATTCATTTTATGGGTTGTTATGCATCATTCAACGCACTCAAATTGGCTGACAGGATATGTGATTCATCGCCTAAGGCAAAAGTCTTGATCGTCTCAGTGGAATTGTGCACCCTTCATTTCCAGAAAGATTACAACGAAGATAATCTACTGGCCAATGCCATTTTTGGGGACGGAGCTGCAGCAGCCTTGGTCTGTAAAGATGCGAAAGGGCTTAAAATCAAAAAATATGATTCGCAGGTTTTCAAAGAAGGTGAAAACGATATGGCATGGACCATTGGTGATTTTGGTTTTGAGATGAAACTGAGTAAATACGTGCCTGACCTACTACAAAAGGGGTTAGAAAAAATTACTGATCACTTAGAAAGCTTGTACGGTATTTCAAAGATTAAAAACTTTGCAGTTCACCCAGGGGGAAAACAAATACTTCAAAAAGTAGAATCAGCATTTGGCATCAATGAATCACAGAACCAGCCTTCCCACAAAGTACTCAATCAATTTGGGAATATGTCTTCAGCGACTATTCTGTTTGTGCTACAACATTGGCTCGAGGAAGAAGTTCTTGATGGAGGGATACTCGCCCTTGGATTTGGCCCTGGACTTACATTAGAAACACTATTGTTGGAAAAATAATGGGAAGGTTTACTCATAGAAGCACCCAAAAAGAAATCATGGACGACCTTGAGGTGGGTGGTGAGGAACTGAACCAAACACTGAAAGAACTACGAACTATCAACAAACTCTTAGGAGGCAACCACGTTACCACATCCGGCATTCAGGCGTTTTGCAAAAAATTCCCAAAAGAAGAATATAGCATAGCTGATATTGGCTGCGGTGGTGGTGATATGCTCAAGGTGATGGCAGACTGGGCAAATAAAAAAAAGATCCCCTGCAAATTCTTAGGCGTAGATGCCAATCCCAATATCATCACTCTTGCCCAAAATAATCTATCAGCCTATAAAAATATCGAATTTGATCAGGCAAATGTTTTTTCGGAAAGTTTTCTTTTGCAGCCTGTAGACATCATTACATGTACACTTTTTACACATCATTTTACAGATCAGGAACTAATACAGCTTATTTCCACTTTTAAGAATAAGTCAAATTTGGGTGTAGTCATCAATGATCTTCACCGACATCCATTGGCCTATCATAGCATCAAGCTTTTGACCAGGTTTTTTTCACAATCCGCCATGGTGAAAAACGACGGTCCTCTCTCCGTATTGAGGAGTTTCAAAAAAAATGAATGGCATGAAATCCTAAGCAAAGCTGGGTTTGATCATGTTGAAATTTCATGGAACTGGGCCTTTCGTTGGAAAATTTTGGCTTACTGAGATAATTTTTATCTCAATAATTACAGCAAATTTTCAAACCAAATTTTAATTACAATATGGAATTAAGTTACGAGACTATTCAGACCATTCAGGGCAAAGCTGTAGAAATGGTATTTGAAGTAGGACCAGTATTATTGAAAGCCATCATTTTACTCTTGGTAGGCCGATGGGTTATCAAGTTTTTGTTGCGCATGCTCAACAAGGCCCTCCTCAGATATGAGATTGACCAATCATTGGCTACCTTTTTCACAAGCTTTTTGAATGCAATCCTCTGGGTAATGTTACTCATATCCGTGGCAACAACCCTAGGAATGGAAATGACTTCATTTGTCGCCATAATTGGTGCCGCAGGTCTGGCGATTGGCTTGGCATTACAAGGTTCATTGGCCAATTTCGCCGGTGGGGTATTGATTTTGATTTTTAAGCCTTTCCGAGTAGGAGAAACAATTGAAGCCCAAGGAACACTTGGTTCAGTAGAAAGCATAGACATACTGTATACCAAAGTCAGAAACTTTGACAATAGAGTTGTAACCATTCCAAATGGAGCCTTAGCCAACAATTCAATTATAAACCTATCCCAGAAACCAACAAGAAGGGTGGATATTTCTGTAGGAGTAGCTTATGGGACTGATTTGAAAAAAACACGAAAAGTCGTATTGGAAACACTTAAAAAAGACGAGAGGATTCACGCAGAACCAGAACCGGTGATGAAATTTATCGGCTTTGGAGATAGTTCTTTGGACTTGACCATCAGATGCTGGACAGACGCAGCTGACCTATGGCCAGTCTATTGGGATAATATGGAAACTCTGAAAGAGGCTTTTGAAGCGAATGATATTGAAATCCCATTCCCACAGAGAGATGTCAATCATTATTATCCTGAGGGGAAAAAAGAGTAAATCTTAAAATTGCAAAGGTAATTTTATGCCACGAGGTAAAAAGAATACTGGGAAAAAGCACCTCCTAGGATCTTCGTACTTCGTGGCTTTTTTAATTTTTTTAATACTGGAAATCTGATACAATAAAAGGCAATATGAATTTCTCGGTTGCTTTATTGATCCATAAAACTTTTAGAAGTTTTCAAATAAGGCATCCTTTTCAAAATAAAGAATCCTCAATCCAAGGTCAATGTGATGGTTTCCCCTTCTAGTCTTACTTGGATTTCCCTATCACATATGCCCTGACCATAATCTACTTGAAACACAAAAGATTGAGACAAACTTATAACGCTTATCCCCTCACTGGGAATCCAATTTCCTGAGTTGGTGCAAGTCTGAACAAATACCAAAGGATAATAAATTTCTGAATTAACATCAACTCCTATTCTGCTTTTAATTGATGAAGAACCAGTAACTTCGGCACGCATGTCTTGGTCTTGCAAGAAAAATTTTCTGTTATGACTTATTGTAACACTTGACTGACTCCCATCAGGCCAAGTCAGTTTGCCATTATCCATTTTTATTTCAAAAGACATTGTCATATAATTGAGGTCAATACCTTTATTCGTGGTAACCCGTGTACCCTCAATTTTTACTCCATTTACAAAGTATTCTTGAAAGTTGACCGTTACAGAAGCGGTAGGAAAGAATATCATGCCGGTATAATTAATGAATAATCTGCCCTTCCTTGTGATTCCATTTGCACTCGTGCAGCCTTCACCAAAATCAACTATAATGCGTTTGTTTTCTGGGAAATGTGTCACTTTAGCATCATCACATAAATCTCCAAAAAAATTACCCTCTGTACTGAAACCAAGCCTGTTGGCTTGTAAAGCAATAAGGACAACATTATCAGTATCGGTAAAAGCAGCGTTAATTTCTGCATCCTCTACAACAATGGTCGCATTAAGATTTGGCCCTGGGTCTGGAAGGGGGTCATTTTCACTACAAGACATTAGCAGAATACTACCTATGGCTACTAGCAAGGTCAACCTTTTGAGAATCATAATGATCGGTTTATTTTATTGAAAAATGAACCGCAAATAAATACAAAAAATATTGAAGTTTAATAATGTTATTTTGCTTCCGATTTTTTTTCCTTTTTCTTATTACCTCCACCGCAGCCGATGTTAGTTCCAAACACTATATCTTCAGATATTCCCCCATATCCTTCTACAAAATCAAACTCCTCAGCAAGTTCTTTTATTCTCTTTTTTTTAGCCATTATCAATAAGTCAATTCAGCATCTTGGATAATGAAATTCAACTCTTCCAAATCACTGTCATTTAGCTTAAGCTTACCCTTGATGGTGACAATTTCATCTGTTTTAATCCTTTTACTTGGACGTTTTTTGAGATAACCTACCACTACACTTTCAGGTCCGGCACCCCCACAAAAAAAACATTCGGCATTCGGGAATTTCGATATCACTGCAATATTGGAAGTGTTCATTTCCAAGGGAATGTAAAAACCTGTCACCGATACTTCCTTGCCATCCAACGCCTTTAGCTCATCGGGAAATTTCGGATATAAAAAATACATCCCGAATTCTCGGTTCAGTTTTTCTACAAACCTTGTTTTGCCAAACAAGGCCCACATATCTTTTTCAGGCAAACTCATAGCTGAACCTGCAATTACTATAATCAAAAATATTGGAAGTAATTTTTTCATAAGATTTACTTTAAGCAAAGAAGACTCCGGCGAGGCCGGAGTCTATTGTCAACCACCATCATTCAAATGAAGAGAACACTACATGAATGATAATAACCAAAGATAATAAATTCTTATAATCTAACTGCAACATAGTTGCATTAAATTAAAAATTAATAAGAATTTCACATTTTTTATCTTTACGATATGAAAATAGACTTCAAAGAAGAGGATCTTGCAAAAACCCTCGCAAAAACAAAGAAGAAAACCCTGAATATCACATTGGTACGTCTTCTGGTTTTTTTCTCTCTCATTCCGATTTTAGTGCTCAGTCTCACTGACTATCCAGTTTTATTTTTAATACTCTTATTACAGTTGATGCTCTTTGTATACCTGATTGTCCGCTTCAATCACTTCAAAGATGCAGAGATTTTTCTCCTTGAGTTAATTAAAATGGATTCGGAAAGAACCTTAAGAGCGGAAAGAAAGCTCCATTCATTTGATCCTGGTAATGAGTTTCAATCCAAATCCCATCCATTTGCAATAGACCTCGATTTATTTGGGGAGCACTCCATTTTCCAACTGATCAACCACACCTGTAACAACAGCGGCAAAAAACAATTGGCTGAGCAAATGAAGAAAAACATTGATGCTGATAATGCGCAAGTTGTCAAACCGGCTATCGACGAATTGGCAAAAGATAAAAAGTTCCTCAGAAGTTTTGAAGCAACAGGAAGGGCATTCATAAAAGAAGAGAAATCCAAGGATAAATTCTATTCTTGGTTAAAAGAGCCCCTCAAATGGAAATCCTTCTACTTCCTGCCCATGTTCATGGGGCCAATCCTTGGATTGGTCCTGGTATTTGGGGTAGCGGCGGGCCTATTACCCATTGCATATCTGAGTTTTTGGATCCTATTGGGATTGGTTTTTTTAGGTTTTGTTTTCAAACCTCTAGCTGATGCAAGTAAGGTCTTCCCTAGTCAGGGTGATATCAAAACATACAGAATTTGGTCTGATATGCTCGCAGAAAAAGATTTTTCAAATTCTTATCTGCAGGAGCACAACACCATTTTCAAGGACAAAAACAATATTCCAGATGGCCTCAAAACCTTAGAACAAGTTTCATATTTAGTGGATAACAGGATCAACATGGTGTACTTGATTTTCAACCTCCTCTTTTGGCTTGACTTCGGACTATTTTGGAAATTGAAAAAATGGAAATCATCCTATCAAAATCAATTGAGGGAATTGGATCAGATATTCGATGAGTGGCAGGCATTGGTTTCTTTGGGCAGCTTTTCGGCTGAAGAAAAGCTTACAGGAGAGATTTCATGGTCTGAAGAGGAATTAATTGCATTTAGCAGACTCAAGCACCCTCTTTTAAGGGCTGACATTGCAGTTCCCAATTCATTAGAGCTTTCGGTTCAGGAACAAACCGTCTTATTGACCGGCTCAAACATGTCAGGCAAAACAACTTTTATGCGCACCATAGGCGTTAACATGGTATTGGCGAACCTCGGACTTCGCCCTTTTGCTGAAAATTTACTTATAGGCCCATTCAAACTCTATACAAGCATGCGGAATATGGACAACCTTGGTGAAAGTGTCAGCTCTTTTTATGCAGAACTCGCCCGTATCAAACAAGTACTATCTGCCGCCGAAAAGGGGGAGAAAGTTTTTTTCTTAATGGATGAAATCCTAAAAGGAACCAACACAATAGACCGGATTCAGGGAAGCGAAGCCTTAATCAAACAATTGGCCGAAAGTGGCGCTAAAGGTATAATCAGCACCCATGACATAGAATTGAGTGGTCTGGAAAATCAATTGGACTACCTGAAAAATTATAGCTTCCACAGTGAAATATCAGACAATGAAATCCATTTTGATTATACGCTCAAAAAGGGTCCATGTCCAAGTTTCAATGCACATAAACTCATGGAATTGATGGGGATCAGATTCAACTAAAAACTTGTTTTGGCACAGTGCTTGTTTAATTAAGGTTGAAAATCAATTATTTAACTTTAACCAAAACAATTATGAGCTCATTATTTTATTTGATCGCCGTGATATTAGTCATTGGCTGGATCTTCGGCTTCTTTGTGTATAGTGTGGGTGGATTGATTCATATCCTCTTGGTATTGGCAGTTATTTCCGTACTTCTGAGATTAATCGGTGGACGGACAGTATAACATCATCAATTTCATATTCCAAAACCCGCTCCGGCGGGTTTTTTTATGATGTAGCCCTTACATACCATACATTTTCCTTTATTTTTGTGCAACCAAATCTTTTCCCTGTGCAAAAGAATTACCAACAAAAAACTTTAGGCATCCTTGGAGGTGGTCAATTGGGCCGCATGTTTATACAATCTGCCATCAATTATAATATTGACATCCACATCCTTGATCCAGATTTCAATGCACCCTGTAAATCCATCTGCCAGGAATTTACACAAGGTAGCCTAACAGATTATGACACAGTTTATAATTTCGGGAAAAATTGTGATGTCATCACCATCGAAATAGAAAATGTCAACACAGACGCGCTGGATGCACTGGCTAAAGAAGGAAAAGAAGTATTTCCTCAACCTCATATTATCAAGCTGATTCAGGACAAAAGGACGCAAAAGGAATTTTATCAAAACAAAGGAATTCCTACAGCAGAATTTATCCTGACAGACAATAAAAATGCGGTAATTGCCAATAAAAATTTTCTGCCTGCAGTCAACAAACTTGGAAAAGAGGGTTATGATGGCAGAGGGGTACAAGTCCTTCGTTCAGAGGCCGACTTAGATAAGGCCTTTGAGGCACCTGGATTGTTAGAAAAACTAATTGATTTCGATAAAGAAATCGCTGTGATTGTTTCTAAAAATCAACATGGAGAGGTAAAAGCATTCCCAGCTGTAGAATGTGCTTTTCATCCAACTGCAAATCTGGTGGAATTTTTATTTGCTCCTGCAGAAATATCCGAAGATATAGAAAACAAAGCCAAAGAAGTAGCACTTCAGGTAATCCAAGAATTGGATATGGTGGGAATTTTGGCAGTGGAAATGTTTGTCACCAAAACCGGAGAGATACTTGTCAATGAAATCGCTCCGAGACCCCACAATAGCGGGCACCACACGATAGAAGCCAATATTACTTCACAATTTGAACAACACCTCAGGGCAGTAATGGGAATGCCTTTGGGAGATACAAGCCTGAGATCTCCTGCTGCCATGGTAAACCTATTGGGAGAAGATGGCTTTACCGGTGAGGCCTATGTAGAAGGTCTGGACGAAGCCATGTCCGAAAAAGGTGTCTATGTGCACCTTTACGGCAAAAAACTTACCAAGCCATTTCGAAAGATGGGCCATGTAACCATCTTGGATGACAATCCGGAAAAGCTCAAAGAAAGGGCTCATAAAATCAAATCTCTGATCAAAATAAAAGCATAATATGGACATACAGGTTGGAATCATCATGGGTAGCAAATCTGACTTACCCATCATGGCAGAAGCGGCTCAAGCTTTGGAAGAATTGGGCGTCGGGTACGAACTTACTGTAGTATCCGCCCACAGAACTCCGGAAAGAATGGTAGAGTATGCAACCTCAGCAAGAGAAAGGGGGATTAAAGTCATCATAGCAGGTGCTGGCGGTGCGGCCCACTTGCCAGGAATGGTTGCTTCCATGACTTCACTTCCCGTCATAGGCGTTCCCATCAAATCGTCCAATTCCATCGATGGATGGGACAGTGTTCTTTCGATATTACAAATGCCTGGTGGTATTCCTGTGGCCACAGTAGCTTTGAACGGCGCCAAAAATGCAGGTATATTGGCTGCTTCCATCATTGGAGCTTTTGATGCACAAGTGGGTAAAAACCTGGATCAATTTAAAGAAGGTCTAAAGAAAAAAGTCATAGAATCAGCAGAAGAACTAGAGGCTAAAGGTTGGAAAAGATTCCTTTCCGAATAATATGGATTTTCACAAAATCATCAAATTCCGCATAGGTTCTGAAGACTGGGAAATCCCTTTAGGAACTTTGCTTCTCTTACTGGCCATCACCCTGCTCCTGATGATTGGCGGAGCCTATATGGGATTTAAGTTTGGAGAAAGACAGTTTCCGGGTGAAGAGAACGTTGGGATGGCGGGAAGCTTAATGATTATTTACAGAAAGGAAATGACAGTTGGTGTACGTCATCCTGAACGTAGTGAAAGCCTGTCCCGCAGTATTGTGGGGGATCTCCTACTCTCAAGGAATGAGACTCTTCGTTTCGCTCAGGGTGAAGATCCCTACAAATCTGTCATTGGTGGAATCATCTTTTTAATCAAAACAATTTGCCCAAGATGATAATAACAGTGTTCAATAACCCCTTCAATATTTCGCAGGTAGCTTCCGTATTTTTCATCCACAAAGGCTTCGTCCAATTTGCTATCTGGTAGCTTGGCAACTTCCTCAACAAATTTTTCTGAATTGACCAGAAAATCCTTGATCAATTTATTCCAGTCGGATGCTGATTCAATCGGTGGCAGTTCAAAACTGTATTTATCCCGAATGTCTAAGGCACCACCTTTAAAAACATTTACAATTCCACCTAAATAATAGTTAACATGAAAAGTCAAGGCAGCAATTGAGTTCAAATTTCCCATTTTCTTAGTCGCTTGCAGCCAAGTGAGGCTTTCAATTTCCATTTTGAAATTGGTATTCGCTATCCATGCCCCATTCAGTAGGACTTCGTTTAACCTATTTGCAAGTTCCTTATTTCTTTCCATTCAAATTATGGCTTCACAAAATTATTGAAATTATTTTTCCGCATAGCTTCGTAAATGTTAAACCAAATTATGCGTTGTTCTAGTCAGCTCCACCTGATAATTCAACAAATTCTTTTTTAATAAAAAAGACGATTTTGATAAAAGAAATGTATAGTCATTCATTGCATTAAACAAAATTTCCAAATTACTATCTAAGTATTTTTCATTTAAAAAATACTTCCAATTCTTGGAAATATATAAATCAAAGTTTTCTTTAATTTTTTGGCTAATTTCAGACTGGAAAATATTGTTAGAAAGTATTTCCCTTATCCCACTTTTAAGATCTTCCTCTATAGCTTCAATCCGCTGGAAATTTGATCGAATCTGTTCAAAAGGTGTAATTTCATTTACAAATTGTAATTCATTTGACAGCTTCTCGCAGATTAGATATTTGGCTCCAAATTCGCTGGAAATTTTGAAATACTCTTCATACAAGAATTGCAAAGAATTTGTCTGGTTGATTTGACGTTCGCAGTTATGAAAAAATTGAAAAATTTTGATGTCATTTTGCCTAACCTTTTCATGTAACCCTGCAAGATCTGATTCAAGTTGTCTAAGTAGGTTGTTACTGTCTTTTTGATCATACTTTTCTCCATCATAATCAAAAGTTTTAACATCAATGGCTTTAATTGAAATTAGCTTTAATGTTTCAATGTCATTTTGTAAAGCAATCGCAGAATACACCAAATCAATATTTTGATCTGAGTATAATTCCTCTAAATCAATTTTTAATACATTGTTTCCTACAGCATTCAAATCAAATTCCATAGGGTCTTTATTATCATAGTATCCATTATAAATGTCATCAAATTTGTTTTCCAAAAATTCTTTTTCGAATTCTATCTGAAACTCATTAAAAGACATATCGGATGGTTGTTCTTGGTATTGAACTTGTTTAAAAATCTTATTGGTTAAATCTTTTTGAACTTTATCAATGTTGCGAAACAATTGGTTTGCTGGTGTATGGTCTATAATGTTTGAATTCAATCCCGTTTTTTCCAGCATCTCTATTCTGTCTTCAATACTTGGATGCGAGGCCCATTGATCTTTAACTACCAATTTAGACTTATTGAATTTGTTTAATTCCTCAAAAGACACTGCTGGAAAACCCTCTTTGATTTTAATATTGTTCTCCTTCGCAAGAAGATGCATGACAAATAAGTGGTTCTTATATAAGTTTTCACTTTTCTTATTGGTTGTTATTTTATTATCATAAAATGACAATACTTGATTAAAGGAAAGATCTGCTAAAGACATTCTCAACAAAGAACTTTGCAAAGGATTATATCCAGTCACATGCGCTGCTATTTCGTCTGCATGAAATTCCATTTCTCTTGATAGTCCCATGTAACTCATGTTTATGAGTCCATACATTCTTTTCAATACCCATTTTACACCATCAATTATTTTTACAGCAATCACAACAAAAATTGAAAAATAGCCACTCAAATTTGCCCACTTTTGGATCAATTGATCATAAGATTCATTTTCAAAAAGAAGGTTGAATATTACTTGGTTTACATTGTATACATAACTCCCTACTTTCATGGTTTTTTGAGAAAAATGGCCAAACTCATGGCTCAAAATGGCAATAAGCTCCGATTTGGAAACGGTATTTACAAGTCCCATCCCTATTTGAAGGTTTTTTTCAACAGGTAAAAACATACTCCAAAAACTAGAGTCGTAAAAAACTGCAGCATTAACATCCGAGGATAAATAGATTTTTTTTGGAAACTTCGTCCCAACTTTTTTTACTATATCCTCAATCTGACTAAATAACTCTGGTTCATTTTTTTTGCTTACTTCCAAAAGATGAGACCGATCGGGTTTGTGAGACTTGAAAATAAATTTCAATAAAAAGAAGAGTACAAGAATTCCCAAACTTGCCAATCCCAATCCCAAGACTATTGTCAATAATGAGATTTTTATAGAAATCAATTTTAACCCACCAAATACACATAATACTGTCAGACCTATAGCCATCGACAACATCAATATATAGATGAAAAAAAAGAAAATAATAGCAAAAACTGCCTTTGTGGTTTGAGTTTTAAACTCAGGTGAAACTTTGATTTCTTTTATTGCCATAAAATTTTCCCTTACTAAATCATGTACAACTACATTTCCCTGTCATTCCACCAGCCGAGTTGGCCCAATTGATATTCACATTGCAGATTGGTCCAGCTTTTTCTCATCTAAAACTAATCTTTTTTTTTAAACCATCAAAAATTTCAAACCTCTCCGTAATTCGCAAAAAAAAGAGATGCTAATTCACAATCAGCATCTCTTTTTTACTCCTAAAAGCTAAAATGACTTAGAAAGGCAAAATATCTTCTGAACTGTCGTCACCAAAGGTGGTAACATCAGGGGTACCGCCCTTTTGAGAAGTAGCTGCCGATGGAGCATTGCTTGCCCCCCCTTGCTTTTCTATTTTCCATGCTTTCACATCAGTGTACCACTTACCGTTGTATTCACGGCTTTCGATGTCTATGCTGGCATTGACTTCTTCACCGGCTTTCAATTTGAACTGGTCAATGCTATCTCCCCAAATAGTCACGCAGACTTTTTTTGGATAATTGCCTTGAGTTTCCAAGATAACCTCTTGTTTCCTCCACTGTCCATTTCTTCCTGTTCCATTTATCTCAGCGTTTACCTGAAATACTTTTCCACTTAGTTCCATATACTTTCTATTTATTATTTTCCTTGTCTGATTTAGCTGTTTTCTATAATTATTGCACCCCGTACCTCAACCCACTGAGAATCTAAATGACACTTAACCCAACTAAACTAAGGGTTGCTAAAGATCAATTCTTACCAAGAATTACATCTGAAAAACGAAGGTAAGAAATTCATAAAAAAGTACTCCACCTTAATCGGATAATTCCAATCAACGGCTACAATTTGATTTTTGGATTGGATTTAAAATTTTTCCGAAAAAAATAATTTCCCATATCAATAAAAAATAAGCTTCAATTTTCACATATTAGTGTTTCGAAAATCGACAAATATTCAAAATTTTATTTTTTTATTTTCGGGAATAGTACAAGAATTAACAGTGCATCTTTTTTTAGTAATAGAGAGTTTTAAAAAAACACATCATTCTATTGCATCATTCTATCTGAATCAATACATTTGGTTTGCATCTTTTAAATGTTTCACTACTAATCTTATACTATGGCATAAACCTCTACGTTATTTAAATTCAAATTTGTATGAGTAAAAGGATTGGTCCTAAGGACTCTGAACTGATCAAGCAGTACAGAAGCGGAAATGAAATCGCATTTGAACAACTGGTAGAAAAGTATAAATCAAGGGTGTATACCACCATCTACCTTATCGTGAAAGACCAAGGCGTTGCAGAAGATTTACTTCAGGATGTATTTGTAAAAGTAGTCCACACCTTGAATTCCGATAAATATAACGAAGAAGGAAAATTCCAACCATGGTTGATGCGTATTGCGCACAACTTGGCCATAGATTATTTCAGAAAACGTAAACGCTATCCCACCATTGTCATGGAGGATGGTGAAAGTATCTTCAACACGCTGAGGTTTGCTGAAGAAACAATAGAGGATCACAAAATCAAGGAAGATACCTTGGAACTTGTGAGAAAACTTATTGACGAACTCCCAGAGACTCAAAAACAAGTGCTGATCATGAGGCACTACATGGATTTGAGTTTTCAGGAAATTGCCGAACAAACCGGTGTAAGCATCAATACTGCCCTTGGAAGAATGCGTTATGCACTGATCAACATGAGAAAAAAAATGAAACAATTAAACGTTGCCTATGACAAAACCTTTTACCCCAAATGACCTGGTAAGATATGTGTACCAGGAAATGAGTGAGGAAGAAAATGAGCAATTGGTGCAGGCCTTGCGCGAAGATGGTACTTTGATGCAAGAATACCTTGATCTGCTGAGCACCATCGAACAACTGGACGAACTCGTTTTACACCCTTCTGAAAAAGTAGTAAAGAGCATTCTCAAGAATGCTAAGTCTACCGGACTCGAAAAAATAAAATCGTTTTAGATTGACGGTGACCTGAAAGCCTTAAAGCTTTCAGGTCTTTTTTATGGCCTGTTTTCTTGAATAAAGTCCTCCACCTCGAAAATCAAGTCTCTATAGGTCTGCTCCGTAAATCCATGACCCTGACCTGCATAATACCTACTTAAAAAGGGTACTCCCTCTTTTTCAAGCGCTGTTTCCAGATCATAACTCTGCTGAACCGGTACAACAGTATCCGCAGTCCCATGAAAAAATGCAGTGGGAACAGACCCCGATTCCACGAAAGTCAGCGGTGAGGAATCCAAAAACTTCTGTTTGTCCTGCTCCGGATTTCCAATCAAGGCTTGGAAAAGAAAAGGAGCCAAATTATTTACGGTCAACATTCCTATAAGATCGGTCGGCGGAAATAAAGCCACGGCTGTTTTGACCAGCCCGTCTGAGTTGTTTTTGTAACTGTGCAACAAGGTCAAATGCCCTCCTGCGGATGCTCCCGCCATTACCAATTCCTCAGAAACATTCCAATCTGAAAGCTTGGATTGAATCAAATCCATGGCTGCAATCATATCTTCTTCCTGACTAGGAAACCTGTTGGATCCGGTTCCCAGATCAAAAAGCCTATAGTTCAAAGACACATAAGCATAATTCTCTTGGGCATTTTCAAACCATGGCTTGAAACTCACAAATTCAGATTTGTCACCATCCATCCACGAACCCCCATGTACCCATACCAAGACCCTTGTGGAAGTCTGAGACCTACCTGCAGGGAGGAAAACATCCATTTTTTGCCTTGGATCATCACCATAACTCAGGTCAAAAATTTCCAAAGCCTGATTGGCGTCTAATGGTGATTCAGCATCCCTTTGGCAGGATTGAAAAAAAATTGAAATCAGTAATAAGATCCCAAAAATTTTGAGATTTTTCATAATTAAAGGAGATTGTTAACTGGAAGAAAAACGAAAGTTTGGTATTCTTGTTTTAATGTATGAGGAATACTGAAGTCTTCTTCCCAAAAACTAAAATCAAAAAGACAAGGGAGATCTGCAAAGTATAGATGGATAATATCCATGAATATCAAAGTATCAATCAGTATCCAGATATATTTTTGATCATCTAATAAAATAATATGCTTAAAAATATGCTTAAAAAAGAAAGGTATACCGCATTTATCAACCATTTTTCCGAAAACATGCCGGTGGCAGAAACTGAATTGGTATATGAAAATCCCTATCAGTTGTTGGTTGCTGTAGCCCTCTCTGCTCAATGTACAGACAAGCGTGTCAACCTAACAACTCCTGCAATTTTCAGGGATTTCCCTACGCCGTACCATCTTGCTGCTACCAATTTCGATGAGCTTTTTCCCTACATCAAGTCCATTTCATATCCCAACAACAAAACCAAACACCTCATCGGCATGGCCAAAATGCTGGTGGAGGACTTCAATGCAGAAGTACCCTCGACAGTGGATGAATTGGTCAAACTTCCGGGAGTCGGCCGCAAAACTGCCAATGTCATCACTTCTGTGGTCTGGAACCAACCCAACATGGCAGTGGATACGCATGTTTTCAGGGTTTCCCGAAGACTCGGCCTCGTTACAATGACTGCCAAAACGCCTTTGGAAGTGGAAAAACAATTGATACGCCATATCCCAAAAGAGCATGTACACAAAGCCCATCATTGGTTGATTTTGCACGGCAGGTATACCTGTCTGGCGCGTAAGCCAAAATGTATGGAATGCAGCATCACTCATTTTTGTCGATACTTCGAAAAAAACAAAGAGAAAATTCTTGATGAGCAAAATGCGGGCTTCTCTCCAAAAAAATAACCATGTGCGGAATCAATGTCATCTTGGGTCAACATCCAAATGCAGAAAAACTAGCTGAGCAAATGATGCGGGCCACTGCACATCGGGGGCCTGATTTCTCTTCTTTTACGCAAGTGAGCCAGAAGGTATACTTTGCAGCAAACAGACTCAAAATCCTGGACCTCACTGACAGCAGTAATCAGCCGATGTGGAACAAGGAAGAAGACGCCGTTTTGGCTTGGAACGGTGCCCTCTACAATTATCAGGACTTACGAAACAATCTCCTGGACCTAGGCTACCACTTTCAGACAAATTCCGATTCAGAGGTTTTACTTTATTGGCTCAGACATTTTGGAGAAAAGGGCATTGGACAACTCAAAGGTATGTTTTCAATAGCCTTTGCAGACCTAAGACAAAAAACTGTACTGATCCTTAGGGATCCATCCGGCGAAAAACCCCTCTATTTCTCCCAATCTGATAGTACCTGGCTTTTTTCGTCTGAGGCAAAACCTTTGACTTTGGGTAAAGACAAGAAAATAGACGTACAGCAATTTGTACCTTACTTCTTTCAAAGACACAGCCTTCCTGATAGAAGCCTTTTCTGTGGAGTCCAACAGGTATTGCCAGGTACAGGTTTGACTTTTGATTTTGAAGGAAAGTTACTGAACAGATTTTCCTGGAAATACCCAAAACAAACATCTCATTCTCTGTCTCAAAATTCTTTTGAGGAATTGCTCAAAGATGCAGTATTGAAAAACTTCCACACAGAACGCCGGGTAGGTACGGTCCTTTCAGGGGGTGCAGACAGCAGTTTGATCTACGCCCTTTGGTATGAGGAAACAGGTGAACCTACACCAACTTTCACTGTAAGTTTCGATGAGAAGAAAAAGGCAAAATATTCAGACCCCACCTACAGCAAAAAATTAGGCCGTAAATATCCGTCTTTGGCCAAAGAGATATTTGTAGATTTGAATAAGGTAAAACAACATTGGCAGGCTTATATCTCCTCCTTAGACCAACCTATAGCAGATTCCGCTTCCTACTTGACTTGGATTACTGCCAAAGAGGCCTCCACTGATGTTCAGGTATTACTTTCCGGTGCTGGAGCGGACGAGTTGTTTGGGGGGTATAATCGGCATAAAGCATATGCGCAGTATTTGAAAAACCCTTCTATTTGGCTCTTTCTGAAAAAAACAGGACTAGAAAAAGTTCTTCCTTCAGGTTTGCAAAAGATGGTCAACAGCATCGAGGAGAGCCAAGTGGATACTTTTATCCAAATGTCCGCTTTGCAACATATACCAGCCGAGTACATACCTTTGATTCGAAAATGGTACCCAAAAGGAGATAGTCCTCTAAAAAATGCCTTAGAATGGGATAGAAGCTTTTATTTGATAAATGACATCCTCAAAATTCACGACAATGCCTGCATGGCGCATGGTGTAGAAGGCAGGGCCCCATATTTGGATTTTGAATTGATCACGTTGAGCCAAACAATGAGTGAAGAGCAACATCATCAACAGTTGGGGAAAGTATGGATCAAAGAAGCCCTGAAAAAAAGAGGCTTGGGTTTTATTGCCAAAAGGAAAAAACTGGGCTTTGGCTTACCGCTGCAAGAATGGTCCAATGACCCCGAATACATAAATTGGGTAAGTCCTATAATCCAAAAAATGGAATCACAATGGGGAAGTCATTTCTCTGAAGAAATGCGTATTTTGTCCAAAAACCCCAAGCGGGCGAAAGGACGTCAGTATTTACAAGTCTGGAACCTATTTGTCTTGGCTTCGTGGCTTGAGCAAAATTCAATATGAGAATTATTTATATCCATCAATATTTTGTCACCCCTCAGGAAGGAGGGGCTACACGGTCTTACCACCTTGCCAAAGGTATGGTCGAAAAAGGGATTGAAGTGGAAATGATCAGCTCACACAACAAGGACTATTATGACCTACGCATCATTGATGGTATCAAGGTGCATTACCTTCCAGTCTCCTACAGGCAGGAATTTGGTTTTCTCAAGCGGACTTGGGCCTTTTTGAGATTTGTAAACGCGGCTAAATCCTGCATCCGGAAATTGCCTAGACCGGATTTACTCTATATTTCATCCACCCCTTTGACCACTGGGCTGATCGGTCTTTGGGCCAAAAGAAAGTTTGCCATTCCTTTTATCTTTGAAGTAAGAGACCTATGGCCCGAAGCACCTATTCAAGTGGGAGCAATCAAGTCGGTTTTCTTGAAAAAATTCCTTTTCAGCATGGAAAGCAGGATTTATCGACATGCTTTGAAAATAATTGCTCTTTCGCCAGGAATAGCTGAAAATATCAGGAAAAAAACTCCTGATACAGCGATTCATATCATTCCAAATTTTGCTGATTTGGAAACATTTTTTCCCAGAGGAAAAGATGAAAAACTGCTGAATGAATTTGGACTAAAAAATCAATTTACCATAGCCTATGCAGGTGCAATAGGTCAGGTCAATGCTGTCTCGGAGCTGTTGGAGATTGCCAAAATATCTCAAAAACATGGAAAAGAGTACCAGTTTGTAGTCATGGGAAAGGGATCAAATACAGCCGAACTGCTTCAAAGAGCCAAACAAATGAAGTTAGGGAATTTCATTTACATCCCTTTTGGTTCTAAAGAAAGGGTAAATGACTTGATGGCTTGTGCCGACCTGGCATTTATTTCTTTCAGTCAACATCCTGTCTTGGAAACGAACAGCCCCAATAAGTTTTTTGATGCCTTGGCCGCTGGAAAAGCCATTGTGGTCAACCACAAAGGCTGGGTGCATGATTTGGTCAAAACTGAGAAACTGGGAGTTTTTTACCCTCCCAACAAAACGGGAATTGCTCTTAAGAAAATAGATAAATTGGCTCAAAACACTGAAGAACTTAGAAACATGCAGCGCCGATCCCGAAGACTGGCCGACAGGTATTTTTCCAAAGAAACAGCTGTAAGCAGGCTGCTTTCAGTGATTGACGATAAGCAATTCGGCAAACTTACTGAGGACGGGGTTTATATCCTGACTGCCTGAAAATCTTATCCGTATTGGTTTCCATCATCAATTCTGGAAGGCTAAAGCTATTGTTGAAACGGTAATCATCAACAATATTCCAGCCCAACCATCTTCCTATTCTCCCCGGTGCATCAGGACTGATTTCATCTGTTGACGGAGCTTCTCCTGTATATTTTCTGATCTCAAAAGGATTGGTTTCAAAAAAGAGGTCTTCTTCTACAAAGTGTGCCCATATAAAATCCTCATTGGCAAAGCAGGCAACAATTTCATCCTCCGTGTATCCAATAATATACTGATCTGAGGTGCAAGGCAAAATGCTCTTGGTGAAATGGTAGGCCTTCCCATAAAAAATCATTTCTGCCAACAAAGTGCTTTCTCTAAGGTTTGTTTTGTTGAAAACTGAAGAAATAGCCGTGACTACTGTTGGAACAATATATTCCTTTTGGTACCTCTTGCTGATGTATTGAGGAATATCAGGTGGCTGAAAACGGTGCTCAAAAGGCAGAAAATAATCTAAACCAATCACTAAAATTTCTTCGTCCAAGTATATATCCGAACTAAAACCGCTGACAAAAGTGTACACCGTCGGGACTTTAAATTCAGGAAAATAATACTGTATGTACTTGAAGGCATTTTCCAAATCCTTCTCCAATTCTACTATATCCGGATAATGTGCTTTCACTTCATCGTACAATTCAAGCATCAGCGTATCCTGATTGGCCATTAATATTTCATCAGCCAACTCTTCAGGTGAGGAATAACTGTCCAGAAACAGCATTCTTTCGGCAAACAAAGGATGAGCCTCAAAAAGGCGTAAAATACTTTCCTGATCCTTGGCTTGGAAAAAAGCATCTTCCAACCTTTCGATTTCCACGCTAAGGTCAACGGATAGAATATCCTCATCCAATTGACAATCCTCTGTGGATTTTTTACAGGAAAAAAGAGCCAATGTCAACAACAAGGTGATCAACAAACTTTTTCGCATACTTTATTTTTATAAACTACTATTTGATTTACTTCTGAGATTCTCCTAACTACACTTCATGAGAATCATCCAGCCAAATACTTATTAGTAAACATCCTAGTATCAACTGAGGGTATATGAATATCAGCTTTTTGTGAAATGTATAATTAATCAGGACTACTTCTAGGAGAGTCAAAAATGACAATTCTAAATCTCTCTTCCACAAAATTATTGAAGTCTTTTCAGGATCGTGCATTTTTCAGGATTTTTAACCTCTCATAAGCTATTTGTTAGAAGCCAAGACCAAAAACAAAACTTATCCTTAGTTTTGCTGTATTAGACTTATATTCACATTCGGGAAAAATAAATGACCTTGATATTGCGTAAACTTCTCCTTCTCTTAGGTATTGTAGCATTCCTCTCTTCTATGCAGGCTTGCAATATTGAGGGCGATTTGCCTCCGGAAAATGAGTTTGACCTATTTGGTACGGTTGAGGAAATCACTGAACTATCCATTTTTACTGAAGCGGTGCAATTGGCCTTGCTATCAGAACCATTATCCGATCTAGGGCCTTTCACTATTTTTGCCCCGAGCAATGAGGCCTTTGAAGATTTATTCAGAGAAGTTGGCGTCACCAACATCCGTCAAATACCCGCAGATGTATTACAAGGCCTTTTACTTTATCATATAGTAAATGGCAGGCTACTTTCGAGAAATATCAGTGCAGGAAGTTTTCAGACCTTTCTGCCTGAAGCTTCTTTGACCATCACAGGAACAGGAAGCAATATCCGTCTCAATGAAGAGGTATCAATTATCAGAAGGGACATTGAGGCCACAAATGGCATGATCCATATGGTTGATGCGGTCATTTTTCCACCTAGCAACAACATCATGGAAGCTTTGGAAAATAATGACAACACCATTTTAGTGCAGGCTTTGATCGCCGCTGGAATGGCAGAAACCCTCGCCTCCGGAGGTCCATTCACCATTTTTGCTCCTAGCAATGCAGCATTTAATAGGTATTTGGAAGCCAACCTCATCACTGGCACAGAGCTATTGGAATCCCCTTTTTTACAAACTCTTTTGAGTTACCACGTCATTGAAGGCCTTCTCCCTTCACAGAATTTCAACTTGGGACCAAGAGAATCAATCTTATCTGTACCTTTCTATTTTTCTGAAGCCGTCAATGGCAACTTATGGCTCAACGGTATTGCTGGTTTCACCAGTACCAATATCAATGCGGACAATGGGATCATTCACGTGATAGATTTTGTCATTACACCTCCTAGTGAAAATATCCTGCAGTTTTTGGGCAATGCCGCAACCAACTCAGAACCTGAATTCAGACTATTGATCGAAGCGATTCAACTTACGGGTTTGGAGGAAGAGTTTTCAGGTGGTATTGAAGACAATTTGACCCTATTTGCACCAACTGATGCGGCATTTGAATCTTTATTCGATGATTTGGGAATCAATGGTCTGGACGAAGTGCCTATCAATACTTTAAGGGATATATTATTGAATCATGTTGTTGCTTCCCGATTGTTTTCTCAAGATTTGAGAGACGAGGAACCTTTGGAATCCCTACTTGAGGGTAGCCCCCTGACAGTCAATATAGGAGATCAATTGATCAATGAGAGCCGGCTAATCCCAGATTTTATCAATACATTGACTTTGAATGGCGTCATTCACGGCATTGATGCAGTCTTGATTCCGGAATAATCTCCTACTTTTGGTTTCTTATAAATTTTGACAAATTTGAAAGTGTGAATAACCAATGGATCACAGCTAAGGCTTTTGTTAACTACCTCAACTGGGCCAAAATGTCCAACTACCTGAGGCTTTACCTTTCCTTTCATTGGAGTAGGTTGTTGAAAAAGCCGATGCTATGGGGCATGCCAACAACACTCTCCATCGAACCTACTACGAGTTGTAACCTACGCTGTCCTGAGTGTCCAAGCGGACTGAGGAGCTTCACCCGCCCAACCGGTATGCTTGATGTTGCGCTTTTTAAAAAAGCCATTGACCAATCCAAATCTCACCTCACCTACTTGCATCTCTACTTTCAGGGAGAACCCTTTTTACACCCGGAATTCACAGAACTGATTTCCTATGCCCATAAGGCAGGAATATTCACCGCTACCTCCACCAATGCCCATTACCTGAGCGAGGAAAATGTCAACAAAACCATCGCTTCCGGTCTCAAACAGTTGATCGTATCCATGGATGGTATTACCCAAGAAGTGTATCAGGACTACAGGATAGGCGGCAAGCTTGCCAAAGTCCAAGAAGGTCTATCTCTTCTTGTTGAAAAAAGAAGAGATTCCGGACAAAATTTCCCAAGAATCGTCCTTCAATTTTTGGTTACAGGAAAAAACGAACACCAAATTCCAGCCCTTCAAAATTGGGCATATAATGTGGGGGTGGATGAGCTACAACTGAAGACCACACAGGTTTATAATTTTGAAAATGGTTCTCCCCTAATCCCCAAAGCTGAAAAATACTCCAGGTATGTAAAGGCTAAAAATGGCAAATGGCAATTGAAAAAGAAAATAGAAAACAAATGTTGGCGCATGTGGCAAGGAGCAGTGATCACATGGGATGGCAAAATGGTCCCTTGCTGCTTTGACAAAGATGCATCTCACGTCATGGGCAACATCCAGGAAAAACCCATTGAAGAAATCTGGAAAAATGTCCATTACGATAAATTCAGACAGCAGCTGCTAAGAGACAGGACCCAAATCGACATTTGTAAAAACTGCACCGAATAATCGCCTTGTCTGAGATTTTTTGGGCTAATATTTCTTTACAACTGGGAATACTTATCTTTACGCTGATTTTCTTCTATTTTAATTGGAAAAAATGCCATTTGACGCATCAGGATATCCTTCCTGATGATTAAGAAACAGGCAATATCAATATGACAGAGCACTCATCATTTGCACCCAAATTGGCCCGAAAATTTATTTTAAATTTCTTCTTTTGCCTTTTTGCATGTAGTCTTTTTATCATGCTTCCCACAGCATCCTATTCACAGTCCATGGCAGATATAGCCAACATTCAAGTGGATGAGCTCAGCGATGCCCAAATCCGTGAATTGGTCAAAAGGGCTGAAGAAGCTGGCATTTCTGAGATAGAATTGGTTCAGATGGCAAAGCTTAGAGGCCTTCCTGAGGCAGAAGCTGAAAAACTTGAAAGAAGGATCAAAGACTTGGAACTGACAGGAGCTGCATCACGCTCTAGAACCACAGCATCCAAAAGGGATCCAAGAAGGCAAACTGACCTTTCAGAAATTACCCAAAACATCTTCCAATACAAGAGAGATGGTATACAGTCATTGGAAGATAAACCATCGAATATATTTGGAGCCGAGCTTTTTTACAACCAAAACAGGAAGTTAAGCTTCGAGCCCAATCTCAATATTGCCACTCCAAAAAACTATATCCTCGGATCCGGAGATATGGTATATGTGGATATCTATGGCGAATCTGAGCAATACTATGAAGCCACAGTCAACCCTGACGGTTTCATGATATTGGATAATATCGGCCCTATATCTGTGTCCGGCAAAACAATAGAAGAAGCTACCGGGATTATCAGAAATAGACTGTCAAACTACTATACAGGCCTTCGTGGGGCGAATCCTAGCACTTTTGTCCAGGTCACTTTGGGGAATATTAGAAGCATACAAGTTCATTTGGTAGGTGAGGTAAGATTACCGGGTACTTTCACCCTCAGTGCATTCAGCACAGTTTTCAATGCCCTCTATGCAGCAGGTGGACCCAATGATAATGGCTCCATGAGAAGCATAAGAATTATAAGAGGTGGCAATCCCGTAGCTAGTATCGACATCTATGATTTTTTGGTCAACGGAAAAGCAAGCCTAGACTTTCAGTTACAGGATCAGGATGTCGTAATGGTGGACCCTTTCATTGCCAGAGCGACTGTCAAGGGAGAAGTAAAGCGCCCTAGAATATTTGAAATCAAAGAAGGCAATACCTTCGAAGATGTTTTGCGCTATGCAGGTGGGTTTACTGATGAGGCATTCAAAGACAGAATCAATGTCACCAGAATAAGTGGTAGTGAAAGGGCTGTTTCGGATATCTTCAACAGCCAATTTGGTCTCTTTTTGGTCAAAGGAGGCGATGAGTATCATGTAGGAAAAGTTTTGGACAGGTTTGCCAACAGGGTACAGATCAAAGGTGCTGTTTTCCGTGAAGGCAACTTTGCCCTTACCGACGGACTTACACTTGGCCAGCTGATCAAAAATGCAGATGGCATACGTGGTGATGCCTATCTTGAGCGGGCAAGTATCCTGAGAACTTATGATGACCTCAGCACAGAACTCATCACCATCAACTTAAGGGATGTCATCAGCGGCGCTACACCCGATATTCCACTTAGCCGTGAAGATGTGGTTCGCATTTCAAGCATATACGATCTCAAAGAGGAGTTTTATGTACAAATAAACGGCGAGGTAAGAAATCCAGGAACTTACCCTTATTCCAAAAATATGTCAGTAGAGGAGTTGGTCCTTTTGGCAGGTGGTCTGAGAGAAGCTGCTAATGTCAAAGATGTAGAAATCGCAAGAAGATCTCAGGATGCTGATGCAGGTGCATTTTCTGACCTGATCACAGTTCAACTAAATGAAAGCCTTATTCCCCAAGCAGACCCCACATCACTTGAGCCTTATGACATGGTGATTATCAGGAGAAAACCTAATTTCATTCTAGACAAACTTGTGCAGGTAGAAGGTCAGGTAAATTCACCCGGTATTTTCTCTGTCAGGTCAGCGGAAGAGCGCATTTCAGATGTGATCAACAGGGCTGGAGGACTTACCAGATTTGCTTTTCCAAAAGGAGCGACCCTGATCAGAAGAACAGAGTTTTATGATACCGAATCCGAACAGATCCGTAGACAAAGAAACTTGATGGACTTGCAACAGAGGATGCTTATGGATCCAAATAATACAGAAGCGCAGGAGTTGTTATTGGAAAGGCTTTTCAAAGACCTGGATAATGTTCCACAGGAAAGAAGAGAAGGTGAAGCTGTGGCCGAATCCAGAAAGGATTTGATCACAGGGATTACTGAAAAGAGACCTGATTTGGCACCGATCAAAATCCAACAAACGGAAGCTGTCGCAATAGATCTTGATGCTATTATAAGAAATCCAGGTTCGAGTGTAGATTTGATTCTGGAAGAGGGAGACATTATTTCAATTCCAAAACAGCTCCAAACTGTTCGCCTAAGGGGGGATGTAATTTATCCAGCTACTGTTAGGTTTGAGAAAGAAAGGGGCATGAAATATTACATCAACCGGGCTGGAGGTTTTGACAATAGAGCCAATCGAAAAAGATCTTATATCGTCTATGCCAATGGCGAAGTCAGAAGAACCAAAAGTTTCTTGGGAATCAGAGCATATCCTTCTGTGACTCCAGGATCTGAGATCATAGTACCAACCAAAGGGCCAAGGTTGCCAATAAGACCAGGAGAATTTGTGGGAATAGCCACAGGACTGGCCACATTGGTACTTGTCATCACCCAAATCACCCCTACACAATCCAACCCTTAAAAAATGGCTGATCAAAAACATATCGTAGATGATAAAATCACCTTGAGGGAAGTGGTCCTAAGATTTAAGTATTGGACTGGTTATTTTGTGGGAAAATGGAAAACACTCCTCTTGGTAGGTTTGGTAGGTTTGGCTTTGGGTGCCATAGCGTCTATTTTAAAAAAACCTGTTTATCATGCCGAAACCACTTTTGTGTTGGAAGAGTCGGATATGTCCGGTTTGGGACAAATGTCAGGACTTGCCTCTTTGGTGGGTGTCAACATTGGCTCCCTGGGATCCTCCAGTGGGCTTTTTCAAGGTGACAATATCATGGAGCTTTACCGCTCTGACAATATGCTCGGCAAAACTTTGCTCAGCGACTTTGATGAAAACCAACTTTTAATTGACCGCTATATCAGTTTCAATGAGTTGGAGAGTAAGTGGAAAAGAAAAGTGGACCTCAGTGGAATGGATTTTTCTATCCCTCGTGAAAACTTCTCCGTCTCTCAAGACTCTGTGGTCAAAGAAATCGCAAAGCTGATTCGGGAAAAGCAATTATCAGTAGAAAAGCCAAACCGAAAACTTACCATCATTCAGGTAAATGTATCTTCTAAAGATGAGGCCTTCGCAAAGGTATTGAATGAAACACTTGTGGAGAAGGTCAACAGTTTTTACTTCGAGACCAAAACCAAAAAAACTGCAGAGAACCTTTTGATCTTACAATCACAGGCAGATAGCGTCAGAAAAATTTTAGACGAAAGTCTCTTGGCTTTTGCCAGCAGCACAGATAGGGTACCTAATCCAAACCCCTTATTGCAGGCGGCCACTGTCGACGCGAGAAAGCGACAGGTAGATGTGCAGGCTTCTACAGCTGTGTACACAGAAATCGTCAAAAACCTTGAAATTGCCAAAGTCAACCACCGCAATAATTCTCCTTTGATTCAGATTATCGATACTCCAAGATTTCCACTCAAAAGAACCGAAATCAAGTTATTGAAAGGGATGGTATTTGGCGCGGTTATTTTAGGCCTATTTGCCTTGCTTTACCTTTATTTCAGTGAGTTGTACCGACTTCATATAGAAGAAAAACAAGGATAGGAGAATTGAAATGCTTGAAAAAATATCCTCTTTTCCATTTAGCCACCTGATTAGGAACAAATCCATTCAGAACTTTATTTTTCTGGTGATCATCCAAGCATCCAATATCCTGATATCATTGATTTCAATGCCATTGCTCATTCAATCAATCGGAGTAGATCAGTTTGGACTGGTAAACCTGGCCCTTTCTGTCATCATCTTGATGAATATTTTGGTAGGTTTTGGGTATAACCTCAGTGGCCCAAGAGAGGTCGCTGTTATCCAAGAAAATAGAGAACAGTTATCTCATGTTTTTTCCAATATCATCTCAAGCAAATTTCTACTTGCCACACTCGCTACCCTTTTGATTTTGATAGGGGTTTATGGACTTGGATTGTTTACAGAATACCAGGTTATATTGGTCTTTTCAGTATTGCTTCTTTTTTCTGAAGCCACGTTACCCTTATGGTTTTTCCAGGGGATGGAAAAAATGAAGTTGATTTCCATCGCCAATGTCTTCAGCAAATTGTTGTTTTTGATGGGAATTGTCTTGTTTATTCACAGGCCAGAACAAGCCAAATGGGTGAATTTTCTCTTAGGAGGTTCTGCTTTGGGCATCAATTTATTGCTGTTGCTCTATATCCATTATGCTCTTGAAATCCGGTTTTACAAACCTCGGTTTAAACAGATCTACTTGTCTTTGAAAGAAAACCTGTTGCTTTTTCTTTCCAACTTGGCCTCTCACATTTCCATCAATGGCGGATTGATTGTGCTAAGCTTTTTTTCCGCAGCCGCTACCTTGGGGATGTTTAGTTTGGCCGAAAGAATTACTATGGTATTGCGCATGCTGCCAGCTTTGATCATTCAGGCTATCTATCCAAATGCTTCCAAGCTGTACCAAAGCAACTTGCCTGGTTTTTTTAATTTTCTAAAAAAAACCTACCTCGTAACCCTTTCACTGGGAACTGGCCTATCGATTTTCACCTTCTTTACCGCCCCGTTTATTGTGGAAGTGCTGGCGAAAGAGCCCTTGGAAGAAGCCATTTTATTTCTGAAAATTTTGGCCTTTGTACCATTTTTAGCTTGTCTGAATATCATCAATGTCACTATGCTGCTTGTGACCGACCAAAAAGACCAACTATTCAAAGCTTCTTGGCAAATGTGTGTTTTCATGTTATTTGCTTCTATCGGACTTACTTCCCAATTTGGAGGTGTAGGGCTTTGCATTGCCCTCCTTTCCACCGAAGTGGTGATTTTCATGATTTGTACAATATTGATCTACAAAAACAACAAAGACCTTTTCTATGGATTCCAAAAAGCACTCTTCGGTAGCCATCATCATTCTTAATTGGAATGGCTATTCCCATACCCGAAGCTGTCTGCATTCTTTGGAGAAAATCAGCTATCCGGAATATGCTGTCTTTGTGGTAGACAATGGATCTGAAGATGATTCTCTCCAAAAATTAAAACTTGAATTTCCGCAGCATCATTTTTTACCCAATGAAAAAAATCTGGGCTTCACTGGAGGAAACACCATCGGCATACAGCATGCAAAGAATTTGGGATTCCGGTATTTCATGCTCCTCAACAATGACACAGAGGTCAGCCCTGAT
This sequence comes from Mongoliibacter ruber, assembly GCF_003003005.1. Classification (GTDB taxonomy): domain Bacteria; phylum Bacteroidota; class Bacteroidia; order Cytophagales; family Cyclobacteriaceae; genus Mongoliibacter; species Mongoliibacter ruber. The sequence continues at coordinate 420,410 of NZ_PVTR01000002.1, read as the reverse complement.
TTTCTCGATAGACTTATGGACTGTTTTGAGTCTGAACCAAAAATAGGCTTAGTCCAACCTTTGATACTTTTTCAAGATTCACCGGAAATCATATGGAGTGCAGGAGGGGCATACAATAACTTGCTGGGCATTTCCAAAACGCTAGGAGATAGAAAAAGGCTCAAAAATTATAAAATCGAAGAAGTAGACCTTGAATGGGCTACTGGATGTTGTTTGCTGTTCTCAGATGAAATTCTAACCAAAACAGGGGGATTGGCCAATGCCTTTTTTGCCTATTTCGAAGATGTAGACTGGTCACTGAGAATCCGAAAAGCAGGTTTTAAGATCAAACTTGCCCCAAAGAGCATCATTTATCATGAAGGGAATGCATCTTCCAAAAACAACTCCGAGGAAGGAGTGCTAAGCCCTACAGTCTTTTACTTACATTCCAGAAACCAACTCTTTCAGCTTCGCAGGCATCATTCTTCAATAAATGCTGTATTAGCATGGCCTTACCATCTATTGAAGTATGTTGGCTGGATGTCTTACTTTTGTGTCAGAGGAAGGTTCAAAAAAATGAAAGCTGTAGCCAAAGGCATCAGAGACGGATTATTTATGGACCATCAAAGCTCCGACCCATTATGTCCTTGATATTCTTTTTATTGATATCGCTTTTGACTACGGTATTGCTCTTTTGGGTGCTCAACCAAATGTTGATGCACAGCAAATGGGAATATGGGGTATATTTTCTCCTCTTTTTTCTTCCATTTTACATCACTACACTCAGTGTTGTATACCTGGCGACGAACTCGCCATTGATCGTGAATATCTTTCAGTTCCTGAAAGAAATCGTAGTCCTAGCCTCCCTTGCAGGATTTTTATTCTTTCAAAAAAACATATTCGAATACCCCTTCCGTCTACATACTGTAGATTACTTCTACCTTGCTTTCCTGGGTTTGGCCTTAGCCTACATGATTTTACCTCTAGGTGCAGCCAGTCCAGTCAACAAAGCTTTGTATTTCAAAAATATGCTTATTCCGGGTTTGGTCTATTTTATGGGAAGAAATACCCGTTTTTCGGATAAGGAAGTACGCCTGATATTTCGTGGGATATTCATTATTGCAGTAGGGGCATTTTTGGTCAATATTTTCGAAAAGACTATAGACACGCATCTTCAATCACTTACAGGATATGCCTTATTCAATATGGCTATCAATGACATTGAGCCAACAGGACATTTTGACCTGACTTGGACTTTTGAAACACAAGCTGTTACCAAAAGATTGGCTTCCTTTTTTTCGGATCCTCTTGAACTTGCCAGTTCCGTATTGATGGGCTTTGCTGCAGGTCTGATTTGGTTTTTGACTAGCAAGCGGGAAAATTGGCTGATTCCTACAGTGGTGATGATGTGTTCGCTAGGAAGTTTGTTTTTTGCAGCGTCAAGAGCAGCATTTCTAGCCTTCTTTGTAATGATTTTCTTTGTGGCAGTTATTTTCAGGTTGTATAAGCTTATACTTTCAGGAGCTGGATTGGTCCTCCTTTTTGTGATTTATGTGCTGTTTTTCGCTTCAGAGGATTTCTATTTCTTCGTAGTGGATACCATCACATTCGAGAATACTTCGTCCGTTGGTCATTTGGTTGAATGGCTTTTGGCGCTGGATTCTATGATTGCCAATCCAATGGGAATAGGGTTAGCCATGAGTGGCAATGTTGGCTCTGTGGAAGATGAACTCCGTGTGGGCGGTGAAAACCAATTTTTAATCTATGGCGTCCAATTGGGTTGGCTGGGCATGTTTCTGTACATCTTACTCCTTGGCTATGCCATTGTTACAGCCCTCAAAGTGTTTAACCAAACTGATAACACCATGACCGCAAGGCTTGCTTTTGTAGCGGCTGCTGTCAGAGTAGGCTTACTCCTGCCGCTCTTCACCGCCAATGCCGAGGTATACACTTACGTGTCTTGGATTACCTGGTGGATGCTGGGATACAGTGTCAATGCTTATCAGTCCATACGTTACCAAAAACCAGTATTGGCATGAAAGAAAAAAAGCGCGTACTGGTCGACTTCTTTTACCTGAACACGGCCCTGACTGGAATCAAAACCTACATGCTTGAATTCAGCAAAGCTGTTGAGGAAAATCCGCAAGCGCATATAGATTGGATTTTCACACATGACCCTGCCAAACAATCCGAGAAAACATTTTTCAGAGGCAATGTTCCAAAGTGGAGAAAACTCTGGTATCACATTTATTACTTCCTTTGGAAACAGGTTATTTTACCATTAAAAGTAAGAACAGAAAAAGCTGATACTTTGATTTGTTTTGACTTTGTGGCTCCAGCCACTCCCTTGCACTGTAAAAAACTGACTGTTGTACATGATGCCTTTTTCTGGCAAATGCCCGAAAATTATAATGCTCGCTGGAGAGAATATTTCATCAAAATGATACATAAAGGCCTCAAAGGAGACAGTATTGTTATTACAACAAGTGAGTATTCAAAAAAAGCATTGCTTCAATATTCAGGTATTGGAAATCCAATTGAGGTCATTTACCAATGCCCTAAGTTACTTCCCAAATCCGATTCTGATGAGGCTTTGAAGACATTTGGCCTTCAATCAGGCAAATACCTCCTCCATGTGGGAAGTTTTGATAAGAGAAAGCTTCTTCCTGTATTGGTCGAAGCTTATGCAGAAGTCCTGTCTCAGGGAGTTGAAGATATAGCGCTTGTCTTGGTTGGAGAAAGAGGACTTAGCAAAGCCTTGGACGATTATGACAAGGTATATGATCTAGTACATGAAAAAAAACTGGAACAGCGGGTGAAGTTGACAGGATTTTTGCCTGATAAAGAAGTCAAAACCCTTTATGACCATGCTTTTGCCTATGTTTTTCCATCTTCTAATGAAGGGTTTGGAATTCCCGTGATAGAAGCTATGCGAGCGGGGATACCTGTGATCATTTCAGATCAGGCCGCTCTTCAAGAAATTGCAGGAGATGCCGCTGTGATACATCAGACAGGCAATGTAAGCGATCTTGCTGCTAAAATACGATTGGTAGTCGATGATCCCTTATTGAAAAAAAGGCTTGAGGAAAAAGGCAGTGAGAGATGGAAATTCTTTTCGAGAGAAGCATTTATGGATTCATTCATTCAAATTCTCAAATAAGGAAATTTAATAGACCATTTGTCTATGAAAAACAGCATTTCATCCCTAATTTCAAATCGTTTTTGGAATAGAAAAAACTTATATGAATATTGTATATAAGTGGAAATTGGCTAGAAATTAAAAATCCTATACTCCCTCAGCCCACAAAATCTTTTGTTTTAATATGCCAAGTCAGAAATCAGTAGAAGAGAGATTAAGGTTAATGCAAAGCCTTATAGAAAACTCATCAGATGGTGTGCAGATAGCCACGGAAAATGGGCAGCTTTTTTATATCAATAAGACATCAAGTGATAGGCTTGGAATCCAAATGAGCGACTCAGATCAATATCATGTAGGAGATTTTGAAAAAACTTTCGAAGATCCTAAAGCTTGGGAATCTCACCTGGAAGAATTAAAAAAAGTTGATTTTTTGACCATTGAGAGCGTGAACAAAAATATTGTAACGGGGGCTATCGTACCTGTGGAAGTCACAGTGAAATACCTACAAATGGATGGTGAAGGATATGTGATTGCCAGTTCTCGTGATATCAGTGAGCGAAAAAAATTAGCCCTTCAGCAATTGAGAGATCGGCAACTTCTGAATGATGCTCAAAAAATGGCCAATCTTGGTGGCTGGGAGTGGGATCTGGTCAGGAAGGATTTTAAATGGACAAATGAAGTCTATTCAATCTATGAGTTAGATAAAAGCTACCACCCAGACCCCAATAAGAACCTTGAATACCTTGATCCAGAAGGTCAGAAAAAACTTAAACAAGCTGTAGAGGATTCCATTCAGAATCAAAACAAAAATGAAATCTCTTCAACCTTGATCACTCCGGCAGGTAAAGAAAAATCAGTCAAAATCTCTATCAACCCTATCATCGAAAATGGTGAAACGGTGCGTTTGATAGGACTGATTCAAGATATCAGCATGCATGAAGCGTCCCAAAAGACCATCAACAAACAGTTGAAGCTTCAGCAGATCATGATTGATATTTCCTCCACGTATATCAACATGGACATCAAAGACCTGGAAAAAAACATTCAGTACTCTTTGGAGCAACTTGCCCAATTTGTAGAGGCTGACAGGGCTTATATCTTTGACTATGATCTTGAAAACCAGATAGGCAACAACACATTTGAATGGTGTGCTGAGGGAATCACCCCAGAGATTGCAAATCTTCAAGGTTTGCCAATGGAATATATGCCTCACTGGGTGGAAAAACACCAACGAAAAGAAATTTTCGGCGTCCCTGATATTGAAACCCTCGATGATGATACGCTCAGAGAAATCATAGAACCACAGGGTATCAAGACACTTATTACTTTTCCCATGCTCAATGGAAACGAACTCATGGGTTTTGTAGGATTTGATTGGGTAAATGAGGTGCACCATTACTCCGATACTGAGCAACAATTACTACTCGTCTATGCAGAAATGCTCGTCAATATCAAAAAGCGGGCAACCTTGGAGCGAAGCCTTATAAAAGCAAAAGAAGAAGCTGAAGCCGCCAATAAATCCAAATCCGAGTTTTTGGCGAATATGAGCCATGAAATCCGAACACCATTGAATGGGGTAATTGGATTTACAGACCTCCTGATCAATACAGACCTCAATAACGAGCAGTTACAATATGTCACAAGTGCCAATATTTCCGCCCACTCACTTTTAGGAATAATCAATGACATCCTTGATTTCTCAAAAATTGAGGCAGGCAAACTGGATCTGGAAGAAGTAGAAACAGACTTGGTAGAGCTTGCAGAGCAAACAGCTGATATTGTAAAGTACAATACAGCCAAGAAGAATATCGAATTCCTTCTCAATATTCAGGTGGATATTCCTCGCTATATTATTGTAGATCAAATCCGACTGAAGCAAATTCTGGTCAACTTACTAAGTAATGCCATCAAGTTTACAGAAAAAGGAGAGGTTGAATTAAGTGTCAATTTTGAGCCAGACGGTGAGGAAGGTATCTTCACTTTTTCTATCAGAGACACCGGCATTGGAATTTCAGAGGAACAAAAAAACAAGCTATTTAAGTCCTTTTCGCAGGCGGATTCTTCTACCACAAGGAAATTTGGAGGTACAGGACTCGGACTGGTGATTTCCCAAATGCTTGCTGAAAAAATGGATTCCAAAATAACACTGGAATCTCAAGAAGGAAAAGGCTCTGTATTCTCTTTTTCCATCAGAAAACCTTACAGTTCAAAGTCTGAAATTGAAACCGGGGAGATAACAAGTATCAAAAAAGTACTGGTAATCGATGACAACAAGAATAACAGGATTATACTTAGAGACATCCTAGCCCATTGGGGTATAAAGTCCGAGTCGGTTGACAACGGAATCTCAGCTTTGACACTTCTTGAAAAAGGGGCTGACTTCGACGTATACATCGTGGATTATCATATGCCATTTATGGATGGCATCAGTACAATAAGAGAAATGAAAAAGCTCTTATCCACCAAGTATCCGGAGAAACAACCAAAGATTATACTTTACAGCTCTGCAGATGATGCGAAGCTTGACCAACATATTAAGGAACTGTCTATTGACATCAAACTCATCAAGCCTGCCAAAATATCCGAACTTTTTTACAGCCTCAACAAACTGAGCAACAATCAGATTGCAGATAAAATTACTCCTGACAGTGAATCCGGAAATGGAAGTAATATAGGAGGAAAAAGCAAAGATAAATTGAAGATTCTGATAGCAGAAGATGTCTCACTCAATATGCTGCTACTCAAAACCGTCATCCGTAATTACTATCCTCAAGCACAAATCATCGAAGCGCAGCATGGGCAAGAAGCAGTAAGCCTTTACAGAAAAGAAAGCCCGGATTTGATTTTTATGGACGTACAAATGCCTGTCAAAGACGGCTATGAAGCTACCCGAGAAATAAGGGAACTCGAAACAAAAGGCAAAATCAGGGTACCTATAGTAGCCCTTACTGCCGGTGCTTTACAAAGTGAGCGGGAAAACTGCATGGAGGCCGGTATGGATTATTTTCTTACCAAACCCATAGAAAAACAAAAATTGCTAGAGGTAACAGAATTAATCCTCAACCCAGAATCTAAGGGAGAGGAAATCAACAAGGACATTTTTGACAAAGAAGGGCTTTTAAATCTTTTGGGTGGAGATGAAGATTTGTTTAAAGATATTTTAACTGAAGGAGCCCAAGAATTGAGTGAAAGTCTAAATCAGCTCAAACTGGCCATATCCAAATTCAATGAAGCGGAAATTGTGTCCCTCCTTCACAAAATCAAAGGAATGGCACTTAGCTTGAAACTCCATAAAATGGCCAAAAGAGCTGAAAATATGGAGAGTATGAATGGGAAATCTGAAATCCGTGATGCTTTTCCTGAACTAGAAAAATGCTATTATTCTCTTTTGAAGTATATCAAGTCAGGTTTTTAATACCTTTGGGCTTTGGAAAGTAAAATTTCCTGATTTTAAACCTGAAAGGATAGTATTTTATGAGGCAACTTGTATGCCCCCTTTGTCATACTCCGGCACCTAAAAAAACTAAAGATCAAGATTTAGTAAATTGTCTACAATGCAGGCTGACTTGGCTTTACCTCGACCAAGAGGTCGATCAGGAATCACTGTATCAGGATGAGGTGTATCAAGTAGTTGATAACCGCAAGTCAGTTTTTGAAAAAATTATTTTCAGAGAGGCAAAAAAAGTGATCCAAACGCTGCAAAAACTCAGTACATCTCCTATAGAAAGATGTCTTGATTTTGGATCTGGAAAAGGCCAATTTCTCCTTCAGGCAAAAAAATCAGGCTGGAAAGGTGTAGGAGTGGAAACATCAATTCCCAGGGCAAATTTTGCCAGAGAAAAATACGGACTAGAGGTGCAGAGTGAATTTTACCAGGGAGGTAAAATAGCCGGTGGCAATTATGACGTCATCACCTTGTTTCACGTATTAGAACATCTCCCCAACCCTTTGCCACTATTGGAGGGTCTTTGCCAAGAAAACCTCAAGAAAAACGGGATTCTGGTCATTGAAGTACCCAATCTTGGGAGTTGGCAATATGGCTTGGCTGGAAAATCATGGATGCACTTGGATATCCCCAAGCACCTCAGTCACTGGAGAGAGAAGCAGGTCCTCAATCAGGTAGAAAATTTAGGATTTAAGCATCTCAAAACCCAATACTTTTCAATCCACCTAGGGGTGCTGGGAATGTTGAGAGCCTTGATGGGAAAGACAGGTTATACCGGAAATATCATCTTGGAATTAAAAAACAAGAAAAAACTAAGCATACTTTTAAGGATTGCTTTAATTTTACCCTTTGCATTCTTTTTGGAAAGTTTGTCGGTGGTATTTCGAAAAGGAGGGGTTTTTAGAGTTTATTTCAAAAAAATATGAGTCAAAAAGGCAAGGTCATTTTTTTACATAGTTCATCAGAATTATATGGCGCTTCCAAAATTCTCCTGTATGTCATGAACATTTTCAGGGATTTGGGATATCCTACTTTGATAATTCTCCCGGGAGATGGTCCGCTTAGACCCGAAATCGAAAGACAGGGATTTGAGTACAAAATCATGAATCTTGGAATTCTCCGACGAAAGCACTTTCACCCAAGAGGAATATTGGACAGGGGCAAAAAACTCTACACTGCGTACCGTTTTCTAGATGAGATTTACCAAAAAGAACCCATTTCCCTCATCTATTCCAATACACTTGCTGTAATCGTAGGGGCTACTTTTGCAAGAAGAAGAGGACTTCCACATATATGGCACATCCATGAGATCATACAATCTCCAAAGTTTTTGGTCAAATTTCTGGCATCTCAGGTAGACAGAAGCACATCAAAACCAATTGTTGTCTCTGAGTCAGTCTCTAAGCATTGGCAAAAGTACCTTGACACAGCCAAGCCCGTGGTAATTCACAACGGAATTGAAGTACAGTCTTTTTCAGAATGTACACATGATATCCGCAAACAGTTAGGAATTGCACCTCACAAAAAGGTCATGACGATGATAGGAAGGATAAATCCCGGTAAAGGCCAACTTTTCTATTTAGACATTGCAAAAAAAGTTATTTCCATAAACCCCGACACTGTATTTTTAATGGTGGGGGACCCATATCCGGGGTATGAAGACATAGAAAACGAAATAAATAATAAGATTAGCTCCGAAAATCTTGATAATCACGTAATAAATCTAGGATTTCGTGAAGATATTCCACAAATTTTAAAAACAACTGATATTTTTGTGCTCCCATCTATTTTGCCGGATTCTTTCCCTACCGTGGTGTTGGAGGCTATGGCCTCCGCAAAGCCAGTGATAGCGACTAAATCAGGCGGAGCTTCCGAAATGGTAGTAGATGGAAAAACCGGGTATCTTGTCAATATAGGAGATACCAGCGAAGCTTCTAGCAGAATCACACAGTTATGCAATGATCCAAGACTTGCATCTGATATGGGAAAAGCGGGAAAAGTAAGGCTTTTGGAAGAATACAGTTTTGAGCACTTTGCAGAAAAAATGAAGAATTATATATGTCAAATACTACCTTAAAAACCCCGATTAAGGTAGCCATTTTAGGTGCTAAAGGATATCCCTATGTATATGGTGGATATGATACCTTGGTTAAAGAACTCGGAGAGCGACTGGTCAAAAAAGGCGTGGAAGTCAGAGTCTATTGTCATAAGGCACTTTTTGATGAAAAACCTCAAGTAGTAAATGGTATCAGGTTACATTACATTCCGGCTATAGAAACAAAAAGCCTTACCCAATTGACCCATTCGTTTATATCCATGATGCACGCTTGCCTATCAGATGTGGACGTGATCTTTGTAGTCAATAGCGGAAACGGACCATTTGGAATACTTTCCAAAATTTTCAGAAAACCTACCGCAATCAATGTGGATGGTTTGGAGTGGCTTAGGCCAAAATGGAGAGGTTTAGGTTCGAGGTATTTTAGATTTGCATCCAGGCTCGCTACAAAATTCTATGATGAAGTAGTAACTGATTCTGATGAAATGCACCGGATTTACCTCGAAATGTTCAATGCAGAATCTACAGTCATCGCATATGGGGCTAATCCTGCAAACCACTCAAACCCTGTTTTGCTTGAAAAGTGGAATTTGGTTCCGCATGACTATTTCCTGATAGTTGGAAGGCTCATTCCTGACAACAATGCCGACTTGATTTTGGGAGGATTTTTAAAGTCTAAAACCAAAAGGAAACTGGTAATAGTGGGAGATGTCCCTTTTGAAGATGAATTTGCCAACAAGCTTAAAAACATCAAAGATGAGAGGGTTCTGTTCACAGGTTATGTTACAGATTCTGAGGAACTCAAGTCGCTTTACAACCTCAGCTATGCATATTTCCATGGACACGAATATGGAGGAACCAACCCTGCAATGCTAAAAGCATTGGGCTATGGCTGTGCTATTCTTGCACTGGATACAATCTTCAACAGGGAAATGCTGCAGGACGGCAAACATGGATTGTTTTTCCAAAAAGACTTTGATGCTGTCACGGAGTGCATCCACCATGTCGAGGAAATGCCCGAAAAAATGGAAGATTTGAGGAAAACAGCGCGATCTGGACTTACTGCAAGATACAACTGGGATAATGTCACAGAAAATTATCTTAAGTTATTTTTGGAATTGAAAGGTTCCAAAAAGTTAGGCAGATCCAAGAGGTAGCTGGTGTAAAACCTTCCAGCTTCCTTCAACCTTCTTGAGTATGGCAAGATGACTTACATCAAATTTTTCTTTAAATCTGAGATTTTTGACATAATCCCAATACGTATCAAAAAGCTTAGGTTTGATGTCTTTGAAAGCTACAGTCATATGTGGGCTGTAATTTCTATCGCTAAGTTCCTGTACTAGCTTTAAGTCAAGTTTGGAGAATTTAATCAGGTCGGTCTGAAGTTTCTTCAACTCAGAACTGCTGGCCACATCGATAAAAATGACCCTATTCCCAAAATGCCAAAAACCACTGAGTTTAAGGGAAAAAGATCCATAAGATTTCGCAAACCTTGAAAGTGGTTTGATCAGTTCTTCCTCCTTCAGTTCATTCCATAAAAACGGCATTTTCAAAGTAATGTGAGCTGGAGATTTCAGGGCATACTTCAGGTTAAATTTCCCTCTTAAATCCTCTTTGATTGCGCTAGCTTTTTGCTGGATTTCTCCCTCAGGTACCAATGCGATAAAGTATTTTTCAAGCTTCTTTGCCATTTAACACAAATATAGTGGTTTTAAGAGCCTAAGGCCTTTTTTTCAGAAAGCTTTGCCGTAAATTAGATCAGGTATTTTTCCTTAAAAAATATTTAAAGCGTAAATTGAGCATCATAAGAGCGAAATAACATATGAAGAATTTTACAAAGGCAATGGTTGGTCTGGATCTTTCCAAGATGGACGATATTTTGGTGAAGAAAACTGCCTTGCTCTCCAAAATTTTGGGTATAGAAAAATTATATTTTATCCATGTAGCTAAGGACCTTTCTCTCCCTGAAGAGATCACCAAGAATTTTCCTGACCTAGTCGCCCCGGCAGATGAAAGCATCAAAGCTGATGTTCGTGGCACTATCAATGAAAATACTTTTCCAGATGATGTAGAAATTGAAGTGGTGGTGGAAGAGGGTAAACCGATGGACACTGTCTTGCGCTGGGCCAAAATCAAAGATGTCGACCTCATCATCATGGGTCGCAAGGAAAGCTTGGAAGGAAGTGGATCTCTGGCAAAAAATATGGCCCATAGGGCTCCATGTCCTGTGCTTTTTCTGACAGAGAAATCTTCTCCAAAAATCCCTGAAAAAATACTTATTCCATTGGATTTTTCTGACTATTCTCGCATGAGTTTGGAGTTTGCCCAAAACCTTGCAGAAAAAACCAACGCAAAACTTCTGGGATTACATGTGTATTCCGTGCCCACCGGTTATTACAAAACCGGCAAATCTTACGAGGAATTTGCTGAAATAATGGAAGGACATGCCAAAGACGATTTTAGGAAATTCTTAGAAAAGCATAATTTAACTCCTATTGACTGCCTGTTTAAATGTAAAGACGATGGCAACGAAGGTCGATTTATCATCCGGGTATCATTGGAAGAAAAAGCCGACATGATCTTGATGGGAAGTAGGGGAAGAACTGCATCAGCAGCCGCTTTATTGGGAAGTGTTGCTGAAAAACTCGTCAACATCAACAACTCTGTACCTATGCTTGTTTTCAAGAAGAAGGGCGAGACCATGACCTTTATGGAAGCGCTGAAAAAGCTATAAAATTCTTAGCCTTCGAGGTCACTTTGGTCTCGAGGGCTTAAAAAAATAAAAACAGGCTTGATCACCAACTGCTTTTTGATTGTAAAGGTTTGATTTCTTCCTCCATCTTGCCAAATCCTGTCTAGTGAAAGTTTCATCAGCTTTTACCTTACTCAAAGGCTTTTTCATTTTTACCAACTCAGTCCCCCAAAATTGGAATTCTGAGCTATCAAAAACTACTTCCCTACATTCCAGGCCTGATTCTCGGGCCAAGGCCTTCAAGCCTTCCACCGAAGGAATATGCAAATGTCTTGGCGCATCGAGTTGGACCCATGACACACCTTCATCTTTCCAAACCTTGGAGTCAGATATTGGCATTCTGATGAGAAGCTGTCCGTTTGTTTCTAAAAGCTCATAGCAGCGATTCAGGACTTTTTCAGGTTCTCCCATATGTTCTAAAGCATGATGTAGCATGATTACATCAAAGATCCCTTCTATTTCAAAAATAGATTTCCTCTCTAATCTTAGCTTTTTCCCCAAATCTAACTCCTCGTCTATAAATGGATCATAGCCCCTAAGGTGACTAAAACCTGCAGCATACATTTCATACAGTAATTGGCCATTGCCACATCCAATGTCTGCTATTCTGCTTGATTTGGATGGCTGTAAGTATTCAAACCACTTTCCAAAAACCGGGCTTAGCGACTTTTTACCAGTCAATTGAAATAAGTTGTACCTTAACGCTTTGAGAAGATTTTTACCAAAGGAAGACTTGACCAATGGCAAAAATGAGTAATATTCATTGGGATAATATGCTGATAAATCTTCCGGAGTATCAATCAATGAAAGACTCCCACAATTTGTACATTCAGCATACTGAAATGATTCTCCAGTGCCAAACATCATCTCCTTGACTTGGTGGATTTTAAAATTTTGATCTTGCCCGCAATATGAACAGCGGTTACTAGTATGCATTCTCCCTGTTGAGTATAAGTTCGTAGACTGTTTTGACACAAATACCTAAGTCCAACCAAATTGACCATTTTTGGATATAAAAAAAGTCAAGTCTAACCCTAGATCTAATTTGATAGGAATTTTCAATCTCACCCCTAAATCCTTTGACTTGAGCCAAGCCTGTAATACCAGGTTTGATTTTATGACGGGAATTGTATTTATCTATCTGTGTCTGGAAAAGCTTATTCATCGGAACTGTGTGTGGTCTTGGACCAACAATAGACATGTCGCCTATCAGAACATTGAGAAACTGAGGCATCTCGTCAAGGGAAGTCTGTCTCAGAAAAGCTCCGATCCTTGTAACACGTGGATCATTTTTGACCGCCTGATGCGTATCTGAATAATCGTTGGGAGTCATTGAGCGGAACTTCAGGCATTTGAAAACATGATTATTTGCCCCGTTCCTTTCCTGAATAAAAAATATTGGACCTTTCGATTCCAGCTTAATCAAGAGTCCAACCAGAGGTATCAGCCAACTCAAAATGAAAACAGTAACAAATAGAGAAAAAATCAGGTCAAAGCTTCTTTTTACAAATCTGTTGAACATGAAGTCCAATGGGATTTCATTGACATTGATGACAAAAAAGTCTCCGTATTTAGAAAAAGATAACTTTTTCTCCAACTGAAGGGTGTTTCCAGGGATAATTTTCACCTTGATATAATGCTCATCGGCAAAGTGGATAACTTTTTTTATCAACTTCTCATCCAAGTATTCATTGATATAAATCAAATCAATTTTGTTCTCAACCGCTTCTTCAAAGAATCTTGAAATATTCCCTTTTGCCAAAGGCCCCTCCACCGTATCGTCATAATAACCCATAAACCGGATACCGAAATCTTTTCGCAACCTGATGATATGCTCCAGCTGTGAACTTTCTTTCCCTTTTCCCAAGATGACAGCATTCCTAAAGTTGAAACCTTTGGAACGGTATTTTCTCAAAACCATATGGACCGAAACCCTGTAAAAGCCCAATAAAAAAAACAGAAAAGACGAGAGTACAAAAAAGTAGGTCAACCTCACATTATCTAAAGCTACAGGCATCCATATAATTGCCACTATTGCCAGAAACCAAACCAATGAACCAAGTTGTTTTTCTATGATCTTATCAGGCTTGATCGTCCTGCCCCACTTGTAATCTTTTCTCAAAAGTGTAATGACTAGCCATACCAAAATAAAAATCAGCAACATGGAAGACTCCGGGCCAAAAAACTGACTGGTATCCTGAAGTACGAATGAGGCTAAAAAAAAGGAAAGTGTAAGAATTGCAACATCTCCAATTACAAAAAGCCAGGGAAAGAATCTATCGAAGCGTTTTTTCATAAAAATCTCTTTCTTTTCGGATTTACGCACCAAATACTCCTGCGGTTTATAACTTTACCCGAATCCAACTGGATTTTGCTTATTTTTTTTCAATTTGATGGTAAAATTAAAAAAGAATCCAATAGCGGTATTACTTTTGTAAGATTAATTTGTGAATAAAAATAAGGTTAAACGGTAAAAATACCTAAATCCAAATATGAATAATTTTAAAGCCTTGATGGCTTCGTCTGACCAACCTGAATCATTGGGTTATGCTTTGAGGAACAAGAGATTCCAGGTTTTCGAAGACTTGATCAATAAAAACTTCCCGGCAGATCAAACTATTCACATCCTTGATGTAGGTGGGACTGCTTACTTTTGGGAAGATAAAAACATGGTTTTGGAAGGTCGAATAAAGGTCACATTACTCAATCTCGAACAAGAATACAATTTACCGTTTGGTATTGACAGCATGTCGGGAGATGCCACAGACCTATCTCAATTTGATGACAATGAGTTTGACCTTGTTTTTTCCAACTCTGTTATTGAACATCTTTACACTTGGAAAAACCAAAAAAAAATGGCCAGAGAGTGTATGAGGGTAGGAAAGCGGTTTTTCATCCAAACCCCAAACAAACACTTTCCAGTCGAAGCACATTATGCAATCCCATTGATTCAGTATGCGCCAAAAAAACTGGCTTTTATGGTACTTACCAAAACCAAAATCAGCCGAATGAGAAAATGGAAAGAGAAAGACGCACAGCAATACCTGGATGAAATCAGGTTGATAAATGAAAGTGAAATGGAAAAGCTTTTCCCTGAGGCAAATATTTACAAAGAAAAATGGCTGGGTATGACAAAGTCCTTTACAGCACATAATCTCTGATAGTATTAAAGTTGACTTAATAAAAAGTTTCGTGAAGCGCTGATCCCAAATTAAAGAAATATGGAAGATTTGGATTTTAGGTCTACTTTGGAGCGCATCAAAAATATCGTTTTAGGAGATATTGAAAGCATAGAAAAATTGGCTATTTCCATTTTTTTCGGCGTCCTCATTTTTTTAATTTTCTTTTTTGTTTCCCGTTGGCTGAAAAACCTGGCCAATTCAAGGGTGAAAAAGAATACCGATGATCCCCTCTTGGCTGACTTTATCGGGTCTATTCTCAGAATTATCATCATGCTTTTTGGATTTACCATCATCTTCCGTCTTCTGGGATTGTCAGGTGTGGTAGGAGGAATACTTGCCGGTGCAGGAATTACAGCTTTTGTGATTGGTTTTGCCTTAAAAGACATCGGTGAAAACTTCCTTGCAGGTATATTGCTTGCCTTCAAACGTCCATTTAGGGTGGGAGATATTGTAGAAATCAACAACCTCAGGGGAAGGGTATTGGTACTCAATTTAAGGGACACCCAACTGAAAACATCAGATGGAAAAGACCTCTTTATCCCAAATGCCAATATTATTAAGTCTCCATTGATCAATTACACCATTGATGGATTTCTTGCTTACACTTTTGACATTCAGGTATCTTCAGAGAAAGACTTGGATAAATCGCTCGAGCTTATCCTTCAAACCATTGAAAAAGTACCAGGAGTTTTGAAAGATAAAAGAAAAGCGACGGCTTTCATCAGTGATGTAGTCGGTACCAATGTTAAAATCTCCGTTACCTATTGGGTCAATACGTACAACCGTCGTCAACCCGACCGCCAAGTCAAATCCAAGGCGATAGGCGCTGTCATGCGTGAGCTAAAGAAAAATGAAATCATTTGAAACATGGGAATTGGAAATATCCTTCCAGAATTCTCAAATTTTATTGACTTCCTACCTGTCTGGATCAGACTTTTTGCTTCCCGCCTCAGAAAGAATCATATCCTTGCTTCTTTTTAACGTCTTGATATATTCCACTTTCCTAAATCTTAATGCACTCCAGTCTTCATCTATAGCCACTTGCCTGACACCTTCAAGGTTGTACTTGCCTAAGGCCCCCCAACCTGTATCCCGGTTGAATTCACAGGTATATTTCTTGGAAGAAGCTTTAGGATAACAATACCAAAGCACACCATCACCCTCAAGTTTTGGATATATTTCAGCTATTGATTTTTCAATCTCATCCATCGTTTTCACAAATACGATGACAAAATGGGCTTTATCCAAACCTTGGATCTCATGCAAAATGGCAGTTTCTGCCTTCATTTTTTCCAACTCTTCCTGAAATGATTCCGGACTATAGAGCACAATGATATGTGGATGGTCCTTAAAATTCAATTTTTTAAACAGTGGTGAAATGTTTATAGGGGTTTGGTTGTAAGTTACTGTTCAAAAGTTATCACTCCTACCTCCCCAAACGCAGCGTTTTGGTCATCAGTAGTCTGTTTGGCTCTTAACTTGACATACCTTACTGTCGCTTCGGAAAACCTGACCTGTTGCTCAATGGGATTATTGTGGATGTTAGAAAACTCCCCTTCCGCCAAATCACGCCAGTTTTCCCCATCATTGCTCCCCTGAAATACGAACTGGGATATTATGCCAGTCATATACCTGTTTTGAGGTGGCCAATAAGTAAAGCCACTTATTTTATGTTCTTCCCCAAAGTCAATCACCAATTCATTACTGTCACTCTTCCAAAAAGTCTGTGGATCTTCATCAATCGCTTTTTCGGCACCAATATCAGAACTCAAAACTTTCCATTGTGCCTTTGGAATATCCAAGGCATAAGTCATTACTTCACTTTTTCTTCCAGTTCCCCTATCCACAGCGATAGTTTTTAAGGTAACTGGCTGGTCTACCATCAAAGGACTTTCATACACTGGAGATTGGGTATCAGGAGTAGAACCGTCAACCGTGTAAAAAATTTCTATCCCGCTTTCTGGAACTTCAAGAGTGAGAATACCTGATTTTTCTCTTCTTAAAATAGGTTCTGTCACCAATTTTGGTGCGTAAAATATCCCTATTGACGACAAAAGAGGTTCAGCTTTGGCGTCCAAAATATTCAAACGGATCTGCCTTACTTCAATATCATCAAAACGTAAAATTCTCTTGGTACCAATTGTCGTTCCTTCTGCAATGAGTTCCCAACCATTTTCGGTTTTTGCTTCGAGGCTGAATTTTTTTATCCTTTGCCCAAGAGCTATGTATTCTTGCACTACAAACCTGTTGACCCAAGTGGGATCATCAAATGTAAATGCCAGATGACTTTGGATCATACCATCCTCAGTGGCCCAGTAGCTTTCCTTGCGTCCATCGAGTACATTATTGGCTTCATATCCATTTCCTCTTTCATTACTGGCTCGCACTTTTGCTGTGCTGCTTAGATCTTCAGCAAAATCTTCGTCTATTTTTTCCTTGAGCTTCAGGATCTGTTCCACATCTTTTTCATGGATCAGGCCTCTCCTATCTACAGGAAAATTGATCAAAAGAGAAGCATTCTGGCCTATGCTTTTATAATAAATATCCAAAAGCTGAGGCAAAGTTTTAACCTTATGGTCTTCGTATTCATGGTAATACCAACCGGGCCTGATGGACACATCTGCTTCGGCCGGAACCCAATGCGAACCGTCTTCCTGACCTTTGGCATATTGGTCGGCGTATTCAGGCATTCCTGCATAGACAGAATCCCTAAGAAGGTTTGACCAGGTGGTTTCATACGCAAAGCCATGTTCATTGCCAACCCAGCGCACATCAGGTCCTGCATCTCCGAAAATGACTGCATTGGGCTGAAGTTCTCTGACTAAAGCAATGGTGTTTTCCCACTCATAATAAGACTTCTTATCAACTTTTCTATCCTCATTCGCACCTCCATAATAGCCTGTTCCTCCATTTGCACCATCAAACCACACCTCGAAAATTTCCCCGTAATTGGTCAACAACTCGGTCAGTTGATTCCTCATGTAGGTAATATATTCGGGTTTCCCATAATCAGCATGATTTCTATCCCATGGAGAATAGTAAATACCCATTTTCAAACCATATTCATCACAGGCTTCTCTCAGTTCTCGAATCAAATCTCCCTCTCCTTCTCTCCAAGGGGAGTTTTTAACAGAATGTTCTGTATATGCCGAAGGCCACAGACAAAAGCCATCATGATGTTTGGCAGTGATGATCAGGCCTTTCATACCAGCATCCCTGGCCACTTTTGCCCATTGCCTGGCATCCAAAGCTGAAGGATAAAAATCAGCAGGATCTTCATCCCCCATACCCCATTCCATATCTGAAAAAGTATTCATATTGAAATGGATAAACCCATAATACTCCAATTCATGCCAGGCCAGTTGGCGCTCAGAGGGGATAGGATAAACTGGATCGGGAGGCGCGACTTCAGGACCTTGACAGGCCAATACAATCAAGAGAGGAAGGAATAATCTTTTCATAAATGAAATTTTCCATGATAATAAAGATTTTAGATCAGTAAGAAAAAAAAATGTTCCTTTCAGCACATAAACAACTCGCTCTGGCAAACAAAATCAATAATACCTTTAGTTTGATGACATGTCCACTATTTGACGATGTCAAAACAGCAAGCCACTTTTTAAAAACAACCGACATGACAGAATTAATTCTTTCCTGACAATTATCATTTTCAGCTTTTTCTTAAACAGTAGCTGTTTGTCAGGAAATCCTCCAAGAAAGAAAATTAGGGTGATTTTCTAGATGACATTTGATACATATATCCGATGTAAGGGTAATTAGAAACATCAAGAAAAAAATTAGATGATTGGAAATCATAAATACTTCTAGATCAGGGTAAAGAATTAAAATTATAACAAAAGAAATTTTGGGATAAAAAGCATTTAATTGTATATTTCTGTAAGCGTCTAAATCATGCAGGAATACACTTTTAGAAAATTCTCCCAAGAAGAAATAATAAAAGGAATTAAATCCAATAATTCCGAGATAATCCGGCAATTCTACCAATCAGAATTTAAAAAAATAGAGCAGTTTATTCTGACAAATAATGGAGACCGAGAAGACGCAAAGGACATTTATCAAGAAGCTTTTGTCGTTGTCTGGAAGAATGTAAGGTCGGATAAGTTTAAACCAGATAATAGGACAGCCATCAATGGCTACATCTATCAGATAGCAAAAAATAAATGGTTGGATAGGTTAAGGTCCTCAAAAAGCAAAGTCAATATGGTGAATTTAGAAAACTATGAAGATTTACCTGATGAGGATTTTCTTTCAAAAGAAGATGATCATGACTGGGTTGTGAAGGAGTTTCAAAACTTAGGAGACAGCTGCAAAGAGGTTTTGAAGCGCTATTACTATCTAAAACAAAGCATGGAAGAAATTGCGACCTATTTCAATTGGACCACTGCTACTGCGCGAAACAACAAATACAGGTGCATCCAAGCCCTTAAAGAAAAATGGAAATCTAAAACCAGCAAAGAACTTTGAAAAACCCTAATCATATACCGCAAGAAGAGTTTGAAAGAATTGAGCAATACATCTTTGGCAATATAAGCGCAGAGGAAAGTGACGCTTTTGAATTGGAGATGGAAAGTGATAATGACCTGAGGAAAAAATACCTTGAAGTAAAAACAATCATTTCAGGCCTCGAAGAAGCTGCACTACGAGAGGACTTGGAAATTTTCCATAAGGAAATGGAAGCCCCAACCCAAAGAATAACAACCAACCGAAGCATCAACTATTGGCCCTGGGCTGCTGCCGCTGCCATTTTCCTATGTATCGTAGCCGCTGTATGGACCATCTACCCACCAACTCCTAGCCATGAGAGACTCTTCGCCCAATTTTATCAGGAAGATCCAGGATTGATTACGGCCATGAGTTCAGCATCCAATTATGAATTTGACAGAGCCATGGTGGATTACAAATCAGGAAAATATGAAGAGGCTATTGTCAGGTGGGAAAAATTGATTCAAAATAACCCCGAAAATGATACGCTTCAATATTTCCTGGGGGCTTCCAATTTAGCTCTCAAAAAGGCTGATCCAGCTATCTTCTACTTGAACTCTTTTGTTTCCAAAGAAGAATCGGCCTTTTATGAAGATGCAACATGGTATTTAGCCTTAGCATACCTACTTGGAGGAAAAGTAGATGAGGCAATAAATATGCTTAATCAAAGCCAAAATCCCCAAACAGCCAAATTGTTAAAAGAACTGGAGAAATTGTGAAAAAATCAGCCATAATTGGTTTCGTTTCAATTTTTTTGCCCTTGTATATCTTTGGGCAAACTATCGACGAGCGATTGGCTGAAGTCCAAAAAGCGGTCAACGAGGAAAATCTTGATAGGGCCGTTAAATTGTTTGATACCCATACAAACCATTATATCAACAATAGTGATTATTTGAATCTTAGCTATTTTGTTCCCTTTGCAGGATTTATAGGTAACAAACAAAAAGACATGCAATATGGGATGGAAAAGATGACTTATTGGTTGGATTTTGTTTCTGAGAAAAGTCAGGATCCAAGAGTTTTAAGACAAGCTCATCTTGAATCACATCGGTATTACCTGTTTGTTGGCAAGATTAAATTAGCTTATGACGCCAATAGTATGGCATTGAATTTCACCTTTCAAATCCCAGACCATACCCCATCTGAATGGGCGATAATTGAGCGAAATTTAGGCGTTCTTGCTACGCGACTTGACAATTTTGATCTTGCCCGTGCTCATACCCTCAAGGCCTTGGAGGGATTTGATAACGATCCCAATACCAGTTCCGAAAGCAGATTCAATATCCTCAATGATTTGGGTGTTTCTTATTGGTACGCTTCTATTTGGGATTCTGCGGAATATTATTGGAAAAAAGGTATAGCTTATTTGGAACTGTTGGAAAATAACCCCACCAACAGATTATACCGAAGGGCTATGATAGAAGGGAATCTAGCAGCTGTCTATGAGGTTAAAGGCAAGCTTGATGAAAGTGTAAAAATGGTCAAGTCATCTATTATAAACAGTAAAGCGTTTGTAGAGCAGGCAATTGATGACCCCAAACGTGACCGTGCGATGTTTTCCATTTTTTACAGTTCGATGAACTTAGGAATCACCTATAAAAGTATGGGTAACTATCTTCAAGCACTTCACATCCACGAGCATACACTAAAGGAGAAAGAGAAATATTTCGCAGCAGGACATCCTGAAATCACAGAAAGCCTAATTTTGATTGGCCAAGTTCACAATTATTTGATGAATTATGGCGAAGCCAAAAAATACCTGTACCGTGCCATTGATGATCTTAACGCAACAGATGAAAAATTTCCATTGCGCCTAGCGGATATTTACTACACACTTGCCTTGATCGCAGAAAGTGAAAAAGAAATTGATTCTGCAAAGGAGTATTATTATACGTCTATGCAATACTTTCAGCAGACCAATAATCAGTCTTTGGATCTGGTCTATTTAGATTTTTTAGGCCATGCTGCTGATTTTTTCTCACTTCATGGAGAACCAGAGATAGCACAAAAATTATCAAAAATAGGATATGACTACACTATGAAAATCAATGGTATCAAATCTCTCCCTGGTTTTCAACAGGTAATCAACAGAAGCCGTGTCTACTATAATCTGGAAAAGTATTCCTTAGCCAAGTCAACAGCAGAGGAGGGTATGGCAATTCTTGAAACTCTTTTGGAATCCGTCAACAATCTTACCGATTCGGTGAGAATAGAATATGAAAAACCAATGGCCTTTTTGCTTAAATGGAAGTCGGATTATCAAACCAATACGGAACCTTCTGTCAATTATTTGGAATCAATGCTAAGCGAATTACGCTTTGCGCTTCAGCTTTTGGAGAAACGGAAGGCAATGCTTTCAGACAGTGGGGATTTAGGTGTCTTACTTTCCCAAAATCAGGAAATCATCAATTTTGTCAAAAGAATCGAGTTAGAACTGTATGAAAAAACCGGAGATCAAAGATACCTAAGCCAACTGATCGCTATTCACGAGTCAAGTGTGTATTCCAAAATCCGAGCTCAACTCAACCAACAAAGACAGGTTAGGTTTAGTGGCGTTCCTGAATCCATTATAGAAGAAGGTTCCATGATCAGGGATGAATTAGGTTACATCTTGGCAGAAGGGGGAGATATGGAAGATTTTATAGAAATTTCTTCAAAATGGGAAGAGCACCTGAAATTGCTCAAATCCAAATATCCCGCATATTACCAAACTAGATATGGAGATATTGATGAAGGAGAATTGGATTTTCCTATAGAAAAACAGGTTGTCAGGTACCTTTTTGTGGGGGAGGATCTCAAGGCCATCGTAATCAAGAATGGAAAAATGAAGCTTTATTCATTGAATTTCAATCCTGAATTGGTCAAAAAACTTTCATCCCTCTGGCATGATCAAAAAGCTTTAGGAGCCGTTACTCATCAACTATATCAACAACTTTGGCAACCTTTTGCAAAAAACCTGAATGAACCCAGCGTATTGATAATTCCTGACGGGATTCTGTTTAACCTGAGTTTCGACCTGTTGACAGACAGGGAAATAAAAACCTATGAGGAATTGCTGTTACATAGCTTAATTGTCAAACATGACATCTCTTACCAGTTTAGCTCTTGGCTGGGCTTTACCAAAAGTTCAAAAGAAATACGAGCCAATTATGTGGCTTTTACCCCCGGTTTTTTAGATAATATGAAGGAAAATTACCTCAAATCAGTGAACGATACTTTGAGTCTGGACAAAGTATACCTTTCACTTTTGCCTCAGCCTTTTACTATCAACGTTGCCAGCAAAGCAGCTAAAACCTTTGGTGGAAACATCTTTGCTTACCATAAATCAACAACAAAAACATTCCGTGAAAAAGCAGCCAAAAACAAAATTATCCATATTGGTACACATGCTGAATCAAACAATTTAAGTCCAGTTTTTTCCAAACTTATTTTTGCTAAAAATGATGATCCTTTTGAAGAAGATAACGCTCTATATGCCTATCAAATTTACAATATCGACTTGCAGTCGAACCTGACTTTGTTGACAGCATGCGAAACTGGGAAACCAGTATTTCAGCCAGGAGAAGGAATGGTGTCCCTTTCTCATGCTTTCCAATATGCCGGTTCTGAAAGCCTCTTGACAAGTCTTTGGAAAGTGGATGAAAAATCGAGCATGGAGATCACAGATTATTTTTTGGAGTTTTTGTCTGAGGGAATGGCAAAAGACAAAGCTCTCAAAGAAGCAAAGTTGAAATACCTTTCCACAGCCAAAGGAAGAACACTTTCTCCCCAATACTGGGCAGGATTGGTTCTGATCGGCGATGTGGGGCCTATTCCGGACTTAAGAAAAAACCACAATTGGATATACTGGATTTTAGGATTATTTCTTTTGTTATCCTTCACTTTTCTTCTTAGAAAGAAAAGAAGCCAGTTCTGAAACTTTTTATGATGACATTTTGAAACATCTTCGATGATAGGGTATAATTCTAACCTTTTATCATCATGAAATTAAAATCTACCCTGCTCCTACTGATCGTGTTTTTTTTGGCAGTCAATTCATGCAAAGACATTGAAGAACCTGATATCCCACCTGTTACTGAGGACCCAATAGACGATCCTGGTTCAGAGAAACTTCCAACTTCTCCTATCAACATCACTTTTCCTGAAGGTACTGCAGTCAATTTCGACGATTCTAAAGTTCTTTCAGGATTATTTGAATATGAGGTGAATTCCTCAGGAGCATCCAAATCTTACATCCCTTCAGAAGAGTATGTGATGGCATACCTACTGGACAAAGAAGACAATGCCATGCTGATGGGTGTTCTTGGTAAAGGCAGAACTGAAATCTCCGTCAAATCAACAGCAGAAGCTTTGATCTATTTTGGGGCAGGTATTTTTACCCTTCCGGAAGAAATGAAAGACAAATTTTTTCAAGAAGCTGCCTCCATTCAAGAGATAGAAGAATTGATAGTTCAAATGGAAACCACCATCAAACAAAATTCCCTCGCTATGGAACAGGGGCTATTCAATGACGCTTGGAAATCAGCCCTGGAAAAAATTCATGAAAATGGTGAGGTAGTAGATATCCGAGCCCGGGTGATCAATGTTGATGCTGCCGTCAAAAGTGGAATTCAGGTTTTCGAACATGATATCCAGAATATCAAAGTTAGAAACAACTACAAAAGGAGAACACATGCTTTCATTTACAAACAGTCTTTTAAAGACAGAGATAAAAAGGAAACGGTATTGATAAAAAATTCAGAATTCAATGGTGCGCTAAAGGCTCAGACTGAATTACCTGTGGCAGCAGTGTCGAGTTTGGATGGAGTCTTGGGAACAGCAAGGAATGTGATCATGCTCAATGGGGCAAAGTATTTTGAATTGATTTCAGACCCTATTTCCACTCCTTTGGAAACCAACGAAATGCAAGCTGTCTATAATGTCAGGGTAGTGGGGCCTGGCGGTACCCCTTCACCTTTTACCATGACAGAAGCCGAGGAAAAAAAGGTATATGAACTAAACATTGAAATAGCCTTGTTGGACCTCATCCTGCCTGGAATCGCACAAGCCATAGGGATTCCCAAAGACATGGCAGGTCCTGAGTTGGACCAACTTTACAGTTTTGTGGAATCAAGGGTAAAGAATGTCCCCAAGTTTTTTGAATTCTCTAAAAAAGGAGATCCTACTGCTTTTGCAAAAGAGCTGCTCAATCTGATAAAAGAAGAATTGATGGACGCAGGCTTCAAAAACATCCTAATCGAGATTGCTAAAAAAGGGTATGAGGTTAAGGCAGGTGTCAAATTGGGTAACAACGCGGATTTAAATACTCAATTTGCAGGTAAAATTGATAAAGTATTTAAAAAACTAAAGATCACTGAATTGATCGTTTTTGCAATCAACTCAGATATTATAATGAATGATGTATGGAAGTCTACTCAGATGGAATCCTTCAAGGTAGAAGTAAACGATATCCCCTTTAAACTTGAACCAAAAAACGCAGCTGTTTCAGTCAATGAACAAAAGGAACTCTTGATTACCAAATTGGGACAACTGCCCAGCAATCAGACATATTGGGTGAGATGGTGGACTACAGGAGACTACGGTGTCATGAGAGACAAAGAAGGAAGGGCTGGTAAGGAAATTGAGACCAATTTCACAGACATGTTTTACAGGGCCATTTCCAATCCTTCACAGGTGGATGAAAATGCAAAAGATAAAGTATATGTGGAAGTATTTATAAAGGACGGTGAAAACTTGACGTCGATAGGTTTGGATTCGGCCAGTATGACCGTAAAACCTATAAAGCTTGAATTAAAACCGAATGGAGCAACATTGTCTCCAGTAAACGGAGGAATAAGTGAGGTCAAGCTTTACGTAGAAGCCGCTGGTTCAGAAAAAAAGCTTGAAAATACTGAGGAGTTCGAGTACCGATACGAGTGGGGCACAAAGGGAGATTATGGCTTATTGAAAGGCTATAGTGTGACTGAAAACACAGTTGATAATTTGGTGCGGTATGTGGCATTGGATGAGGAGGTAGAAAAGGCAGAGGAAGAAATAATTGTAAGGGTATATAGGCTGGAAAAAGGTACCACAGAGGAAAAGTTTTATGGAGAAGCAAAGACAAAGGTCAAAATAGAAAATGAGGAGAATTTTAAGCTTTTACATATTCCCCTTCAAGTAATTACGGTACCAAATCCTTGTGATGGTTGCTTTACAAATTGGCTCAATGCCTCGTTTCCCAAAGAAGATAATCATGAATCGTACACAGTGAGATTTTATGGTTTCAGAAAACAGGCTATTCCTAGTGTGGAAGGAAGAACCTATACTTGGAAAGCCGACCAAGCAGTTCCTAATGCAATAGATTTTAGTAGACATGCAACGATACCTGATAATCAAATTGGAGTTTGGATCTTAAATAATGCGGGACGCAATGAAGCAAATCCGAATTTATTCAATAGGCTGCGGGAATTCGGAGGTATGATAGAAGTAAAAATCAAATTGAAACCGGGATAACCATAATTTTTACAACTATGCAATTAAAAACCCAGAGCAATATTGTTCTGGGTTTTTTGATGACATTATTTAGCTTTTCCGATGTAAGGGTATATCAACCTAACCCTTACCATCATGAAAACCAAATTTTACCTCTTCCTGCTTTTTTCATGCCTTTTCATTTTCAATTCCTGCAAAGATGTGGAAGAACCGGGGACGCCTCCAGTGACCGAAGACCCGAACCCCAATCCTGACCCAAGTCCGGATCCAGAACCAAGCAACCTCCCTACCTTGGATGTGAATATCGTTTTTCCAGAAAATGTAAACGTTGATCTAGAAGGTGCAAATGTGATTGGGGCCCTTAAAGAATACCCTCTTCAGGGCAGCAATTCCAAGGTTTTTGTCCCTCAGGGAAAAAGCCAGCTCGCCTTTCTTCAGGACAAAGACGACAACATACTTTTACTCGGTTTTATCAATGACAAAAACAAAACCCTGAGTATCCAATCCTCTGCCGAAGCCCTGGCATTTCTGGGTTTGGGAGGATTTACCCTTCCTGCTTCTGTACAAAGCCGCTATCCAGACGAAGCTGCAAGTATTTCGGGAATGGATGAATTCAAAAAGAAACTTGCAGAACAGTATGCCAATGACCCTATGCTTTTTAACACTGAAAAATTTCTATCCCACTTGGAAACTTTTGTCAAGCCTATCTATGCTAAGGGAGAAGAAATAGACATCCGTGCCAGGCAGGTTGATGTGGATCCTACAGGATATAAAAGTGGCATTCAGATTTTTGAAAATGATTTTCAATCCATCTTGGTCAGAAACCAATACCTCCGAGAGGCACATGCTTTCCTTTACAAACTTTCGTTTAAAGACAAAGAGGGGAAAAAAACCGAACTTTTCAAATCAGAAAATTTCAATCAATCATACAATCCTGAAGTCGTCAGCGAAACACCAATAGAAGCAGCAAACAAGTCAGGTGGAATCATCGGCACGATAGCCGACCATCTTGCAGGCAACGGACTGGAAGTTTTTATGAAAGAAACAGGGCCCGTTTCCATTCCCCTTGGTGCAAACGAATCTGAAGCTCAATATGCGGTCAGGTTAGTCGGGCCTACATTTGGGAACAGTGCCCAAAACAGGATGACCGCCAAAGAACTTGATAAGTACACCGAACTTGCTTTGATGACCTTTTTCAAAGAGGCACTGCTTCCTGCAATCAGTTTCTTTATCAACAATAACATCAAAATAGACGGTGATGACGGATGGCCTTTGGAATTGATGAACTCTATCTCAATTTCATTTATGGAGCAATTTCCTGAGATTGTGAAAAATGTTGAAGAAGGAGAATATAGGGAAGCACTTAAGGAATCAATGGAAAAAATATTCCTCAACCCTATCCAAGATGCAGCAGCTGATAAGGCAAAGGAGAAGCTACTGAATATGATTTATTCCAAATATGCCAAAGAACCAGAATTTGGAAACTTTTATGATGACAGTGAACTGCAGACCAAAGCCAAAACTGCCAAATTCCTAAAGGCCTTTGAACTTATTGAAAAAGCATTGGGTGTTTGGGATGCCGGTAGATTGACAGCACACCTGATCAATGCCAGACCTATTGAGCAGTTTTTGGTTACAGCCAGAGAGCATGATTTCAAACTCTTGCCCCAAGAAGCCTCTGTCACAGTGTTTACCAACCAGGAATTTACCATAGAAACCAAAACCGAACTCAGCGACGGTCAGGCATTCTTGTACAAATGGTCTACTTCCGGAACTTATGGAACTATCAGGGACAACCTTGGAAACAATGGAAAGTCATTTGAAAACGGACAGAAAACGGTAACCTACCGGTCCGAGCAATCTACTGTGCCTGATGGTGCTCAGGAAACTATAACGGTACAAGTCTATGTAAAACAAGGTCAAAATGAAACAAAAATCGGTGAGGCAACATCCAAAGTAAGCGTCAAACCGGCCAGATTAGTGCTCAAACCGGACGGGATCACGCTGGTAGGAAAAGAAAAACAATCCGTAGCCCTGCATGTAGAATGGTTAAATGGGGATGCCTTTGAGCAGGAAGAATTTTTTGAATACAAATATGAATGGTCTACTCCAGGTCAATATGGCATGTATGAAGGAACCATGACTACAGCCACTACACAAAAGCCCAGATTAAGTTATCAGGCGCTTGATGAGGATGTCGAAGAGGGTGAAGAAAACCTGAAAGTGGATATCTATATGAGAAGAAAAGATGGCGGGGAATGGTTTAAATACCATACAGCTGAAGGAAAAGTCAAAGTCAATAATGACGAAAAATTAAAGATTTTGCATCTTCCTATTCAGGTTTCTACCTATTCTCATGTATTGCCACAGACAAATGGCTTTACCAGTATCATGAACGTCTCTTTCCCAAAGAGTGATGAATACTTGGAATATTCCATACGGCTATATGGATTTAGGTGGCAAATGAATCCGCCACTTGAAAATGTCTCAGGCTCATGGAAAGAAGGTCAAAACATGCCCAATAGATTCAATATGTCAGCATTTTTAGCACAAAACCTCTTTGGTGTAAATTACCCTGAAGATCAGATTGGAATCTTGGTATTCACAGGTGGAAGAAGTTGCCCATTGACTCAAGCATGTCCCAGTGGTGAAGTTGTTTCTTACCTAAGGTCCCAAGGAGGTATGGTTGAAGTAAAAATCAAATTAAAATAAGTTCAGTTTAACAGCTTGCTCAAAACCCGAAGGAACAATCTTTCGGGTTTTTGCATTTTAAATTAGTTCAAGGATAAAAATTTATAATTTGCAAGCATGCAGCATACCTCATATATCGAAATCAGTAAATCAGCTTACGCCAAAAACATAGATTTTTTAAGATCTGAAGTCGGTAAAAAAACAGAAATCTCCATAGTTGTGAAAGGCAATGCTTATGGGCATGGTATTGAAAATATTGTGCCTATAGCGGAAGAAAATGGGATTCGACATTTCAGTACCTTCAGTGCGGATGAAGCCTTAAGGGTACACGAAGCGAGTTCGCAGAATTCTCAGGTTATGATTATGGGAATGCTAGACAATGCTAATTTGGAGGAAATAATTCTGAAAGGAATCAGTTTTTTTGTTTTTGAATTTGATCGCTTAGAGGCTGCCATCGAAACGGCTAAAAAACTTGATTTGAAGGCAAAAATCCATGTGGAATTGGAGACGGGTTTTCACCGTACGGGCTTCGAATGGGAAGACAGGGAATGGCTTGCCAAGGTCCTTGAAGAAAATAATGCTTTTTTGGATTTGAAAGGGCTTTGTACCCACTATGCAGGAGCGGAAAGTATCAGCAATTATGTCAGGGTGCGTAGACAAATCAAAGAATATAAAAAGTTCAGAAAGTGGTTTTCGGCAAATGGTTTGAAATTTGAAAAATACCATACCGCCTGTTCTGCTGCCACTCTCAGCTACCCCGAGACCATCATGGATATGGTTCGTGTAGGCATCGCTTCTTATGGACTTTGGCCCACCATGGAGACATATATGTACCGGTTTCAATCCCTCCCAGAAGACAACAAAAACCCCTTAAAAAGATTGATTTCCTGGAAAAGTTCGGTTATGAATACCAAATCGGTCCAAATGGGAGATTTTGTAGGATATGGTTCAAGTTATATGGCTCCAAGAGACATGACCATCGCTTTGGTCCCAATAGGATACGGACACGGGTATAGTAGGCTTTTGAGCAATCAGGGCAAGGTATTGATTCATGGAAAAATGGTTTCTGTAGTAGGAACTGTTACCATGAACAGCATCGCTGTAGATGTAACGGATTTAGAATCTGTTCAAAAAAACGATGAAGTGGTAATTGTGGGTTGTCAGGGAGATAATGAAATCACGGTAGCATCCTTTGGAGAATCCACCCAACAGGTAAATTATGAGTTGCTTACCAGATTGCCAATAGATATTCCCAGGAAGGTTGTGAGTTAGGAGGAAGGTTGTAGGTTTTGGATTTTAGATTTTAGATTGTAGATTTTAGATTGGGGTTTATCTGAGTTCTAGGTTTGGTTTACCGTTTTCAGTTCGACAGCTCATCAATTCATCAATTGTAGATTTTAGATTTTAGAATTTAGATTGGAGTTTATCTGAGTTCAGGGTTTGGTTTACCGTTTTCAGTTCTTCAATTCGACAATTCATCAGTTCTTCAATTGTAGATTTTAGAATTTAGATTGGGGTTTATCTGAGTTCAAGGTCTGATGTACCGGTTCCAGTTCGTCAATTCATCAGTTCATCAATTCATCAATTGCAGATTTTAGATTTTAGATTGGGGTTTATCTGAGTTCAGGGTCTGATGTACCGGTTTCAGTTCATCAGTTCATCAATTCATTGAGTTATCAGCTCCGCTATCTTTGATGTCATCATTTGTCACCCCTCTTGTTTTCTTTTTAGAATCTGTACTGAGTCTTCCAATCCTGTAGTTAAAATTGATTTTAAAACTCATGTTTTGAATGCCAACCGTACTCTGCTGAACTATGGTAGGAGTTACCAATTCATTTCTCATGGTAAATTCACGCATAAGAAAATTTTCAATTCCAAAACCAATGCTTCCTCTTTTCTCAGCAAATTGCTTGTTGAGATTCAGGTTATAGATTGCCAATCCTCCGGCAGAACCTTGCAATTGTACTTGTCTACCTCGTGCGAATCCAAATGCTTCCAATTGCCAATCGTTACCTAGCAAATAACTGGCTCTAGCACGACCGCTGAGCACAAAACCACTGTTGCTTGCTGCAAAAAGCGGATCTTCCAATCCATTGTCTAACTGAGCAAAATACCCATCAATACTTCCACT
Organism: Mongoliibacter ruber; assembly: GCF_003003005.1. Lineage (GTDB taxonomy): Bacteria > Bacteroidota > Bacteroidia > Cytophagales > Cyclobacteriaceae > Mongoliibacter > Mongoliibacter ruber. The sequence continues at coordinate 390,061 of NZ_PVTR01000002.1, read as the reverse complement.
CAAATTGAATCTGTTGCTAAGGTTGATGTTTGAAAAGATGGAAAGCCCGTAAGCCCTTTCTCTGCCGATGTTTTCAAATGTGGTAAAAATGATGTCATCATCTAAAACAGTCCTGACAGGCTGAATAGAACCTGTAGTATTTCTCAGGTAACTGGTAAAATTTATTGAAGAGTTGCCAATGTATGTGCTATAGGACATCTCATAGTTATCTGTCAATTCAGGATCCAAAAGTGGATTCCCCTGAGATATCTGCTGGGGATTGGCAGCATTGATATTTGGATTAAGAAAATTAAGAAATGGCCTTTGAACCCTTCTGTTGTAGGCCGCTTTGATCATATTGCCGTTTTCTAATTTTCTACTCAAATTCATACTTGGAACAAATAAGCCATAAGATGGTATATCTGTGTCCAGTTCAGCATTCCTAAAGTCTGCCTGGATATTGGTGTATTCGTACCTTAGTCCTCCTTTGAATGTATAATCTTTGAGGAAGTTTCTCATAAATGTAAAATACCCTGCTGTCACGTTCTGATCATAACTGAACTCGTTGGACAATGTGATATCATCTACTTGTTCGAATTCACCATCAGCACCTTGAGCCGTAAGGTAAGCGAAATCACTTTCCGCTTTTCTCATGATATTTTTGGCTCCATATTCCAAGAGTGTCCCTTCTCCGCTACCAATTGGCGTAACATAATCCAACTGAATGGTAAATTCTTCATTCTTTCCAAGGTTATTATTTTTGACTCTACTAGCGATATCTTCAAAAGTTCCTGTGTACACATTGTTGATAAAATCGTTTGTCAAATTGTTAAGGGAATACAGAGATGATATGCTAAGCTCTTTTCCTTTTTTTTCATATGTCTTTGTATAGTTATAATTGATATCAATATTATTGGAAAGGTTACTTGTCTCCACGTCCCTTAAAACTGCAGATTGTAGCAATTCTCCCATAAAAGTTTCCGTTAGTAGTCCATCTTGGTACGTGTTTCTATTTCTCAAACCAAAGCTGACACCAGCAGTCATAAAATTGAAATCATTTATCTCATAATCCCATCCGAAATTATACCTGCCAAACATTTGATTGGTCCTTGTGTCAGCACTCTGAAGTATATTTAAAGTGCTGCCATCCATATTGGTTACGAGTTGCTGATTATCGAAAGAACCAAGAATATTGTATCCTGCTCTGCCAAAACCTCCTAAAGTAAAGCCCATTTTACCCTTTTTAAGACTGGCATTAAGCCCAAGATTGGATGCCCTCCACCCCACAGTCGTGTTGATATTGAGTGACGCACCCTGGATGTTGTTTTTCTTGGTGACAATATTGATCACTCCACCTGTACCTTCAGCATCATACTTGGCCGACGGAGAGGTAATGACTTCAATAGCCTTGATTTCTTCCGCGGGGATTTGCTTAAGGGCATCTGAAATATTGGACGCTACAATAGCAGATTGCTTTCCATCAATAAGTACCAAAATATTAGTACTCCCTCGCATAGATACATTGCCATCCATATCTACAGATAGCATAGGGACTCTCCTCATCACATCGGACGCATCTCCACCTACTATTGTATTATCATTTTCAGCATTATAAATAGTCCTGTCCACCTTCTCCTCAATCAGGTCTCTCTGCCCCATTACGGTAACTTCCTCAAGTGCTAAATCTTCTGGTTCAAGATAAATTGCATCAAACTGCATAGAGGGTTGGCTTTCATTGATTTCAAATTCATCAGAAATGAAATCCCTGAAACCCATAAATGAAATTTGAATAAAATACTTTCCTTCTTTCACTGCCGAAAAAACAAATTCGCCATTGAAGTCTGCCACTGCACCAGAAACGCTTTCTGCAGTAGCTACTTCTATCAGGGTCAAACTTGCATAAGCAACCGGTTCGCTGGAGCTTTTTTCAACTACTTTACCTGTAACTATATTCTTTTCAAGATTTGCTTGAGTCTGACTTACAGCTGTATGCTGTATGGTAAATAGAAAAAATAAAATTGCGATAGCTCTAAAATTCAAGGTTTTCATGTCTTTCAAATTTTGTGATTTCGTATGTTAGAAAGGATTGCACACTGAAGGTTTAATGTTCCAAGCATCGTACCTGACAGATTCATACATAACACCGACGAAACCACCATTTGAGAAGACGAATGAAAAAGCCTAAAATGGAAAAATTTTGAGATTTTTGCGATTCCTGTAACTTTATGTCAAAATAAATCCAATTGGCAAACGATATTTTTAAACTTTAAATCAACAGTAGGCATGTCGAGAATCTTTAGAAATATCAGAAAGAAGTTTTTGAGAGAAAATAGGTTTACCCGTTACCTTGTCTATGCCCTTGGAGAAATCGCGTTGGTGGTAATAGGAATCCTGATAGCCTTGTATCTCAATAATTTGAATAGTGAAAAACAAGCTGAAAAAGAAAACCAAAGGTTAATATCGGATCTTGAAAAGGGCTTGGTATCCAATCAGTTTTTACTCGAAAGGTTTACAAACAGGATATACACTCAGGATTCTATCATCGCATTGCTGATCGATAATAAACTCAATGAGGAAAGCTTTGTAAGAAACAGGACCTTAAATGATTTGATGTCCATCAATACACAGTACTCTTGGCTCAAGGATGAAAATATCTTGACAATTCTTCAAAAAGAAAGGGATTTCAGCCCCAAGTACAATGCCCTTTTTGCTTTGATCAAAAACTTCAAATCAAGGCTTGACGATTTGGAAAACACTGTAGATGAACTGAATCAACTTTCCAGCTGGAATGACAAAATAATGGCGGAGAGTTTTGAATGGTTTAGCGGAAATACCAAGGCTGATCAAACTCAAAAAATAGAATATATTCTAAATGATAGTTTTTACAAAAACCGCCTTGCGCTGTACAGGAAGGAATTCAACTCCCAAATATCACATATTACAGCTCTGGTGTCAATCAGAGCCGCAATAATGGGTGAAATCCAAAGGTTAAACAATAATTCACCAGATGACTGGGGATCATTTTTCGAATCACTTGGCCTGATTCCAATGATAGAAATCCCCTGCAACTCCGATCAGGTAGATGGCGAAAGAAATTTCAGTGGTTTGAATTTTTATCTGATTTTTAACAATACGCCCCAAGATATAGTGCTATACAGGTTAAGAGAATATTTAGATGTTTGGGAGGAATATTTTATCCCAGCCGAATCCTTTGAGATTTTGCCTCAAATACCCGGCAGAGGCTTTATGCTGGGTGATCCTGATAAGTGTCAAAAGCTTTTCATCACTCCAAAGACAGGTTTTTTGGTGGTCGAAGAATGATCACGATTCAAAAACTTGTTTTTTAAAGTGATGAAAAGCCTAAGTTCAAATTCTAATCTTCACTCCTCCATTGATTACAAAACCGTCAAGAGGTGCATAAATTTCCCTAAAATTGGGTTGGTCAAGTCTTCCTGTAAAGATCGAATCAAATCGGGTCTGTCTGGCATCCAGGAAATTCTCGAAATTGATATACACCGAGACATGTTCCCAGATTTTTTCAGCCATAAAGCCCATGATCCAATAGCTTTTGCCAACACTGCCATCGCTAAGTTGCTGGGCACTGAAATAGTAGGATTCCCATCCCACTTTCCATTTGTTATGCACCTCATAGAAAAGTACCGAATTGATCCTGTGTCTAGGTGTAAGTGGATTTTCCCTAACCTGATTTTCTTCTACGATCCTTGCATGGGTATAGGTATATCCCATAAACCATTTGAAATCTTTCCATTCCCACTTGACATTGGTCTCAACACCTTTGGTATCGCTGTAACCCTCAATATTGACAAACCTAAAAGAACTGACTGCCAAAGGTTCCAAAAAGAGAGGCCGGTCCAGGTAGGTATAGAAAAACATATGGTTGATGCTGACAAAGAGTTTATCATCAAACAAAGATTGGCGAAAGTTGAAGTCCCAATTGACTCCATAACTTTTTTCCAACACATTCCTATCAGGATCAATACCTTGAATATTCCTGTATTGCAATCTTTCACTCTCCTCAGTAAATATTGTTGGTGCTTTGTAGCCCAATCCACCACCCAAACGGGATGAAAATCGCTCTGACTGCTTCCAGAGCAAAGCCAACCTGGGAAGTACTGCCCAACCATACTCAACTACATAATCGCTGCGAAGGCCACTTTCCAAAATCCATGATGGATTCAAGGACCAAGTATTTTGTGCAAAAACCCCAACGGTGGTCAAGTTGTAATCCCGATCTGATGAAGAATTTATCTCTTCAAACCGTTCTGTCCAGAGATTTGCTCCCAGCACCCAGTCCATCTGATCATGATTGATTTGGTGATTGAGCTCTGTAAAACTTGACAATTGTGCTCCATCAAAAGTAAATGCATTGGTTGTAAGCGTTCTTTCAAAATAATTCACGGCATTTTTTACCACCCATTTTTTATGCTCACCTACGGAATGACTGAGTGAAAATTGCGAACTTATTCTTCCGCTTTCGTTGTTTTCAAAAAACAGGTTGCTTGCCGATGACTCATTCCTCAACAAAACCATATTCCCTCCTTTTCTGTCTTCATAATTGAAATTAAGCCCAAAGTCTATTTCTGTTTGACTAGTCGGATACACAAACAATCTTGGGTTGAACGTGAACCTGTTGAATTTGGGAATAGCAGAAAGGCCTATTCCTGCCGGATCATAAGGTTGGTTGGTGTTAAAGGCTGCAAATAGGGTAGTTCCCCATTTGTCATTTCTCTTGCCATAAAATGTGGAAGCATCAAATCCCCCGGCATTGGTGCCATTCAACAGAAAACTCAGTTCTCCTTCCTGAGTAGGTCTTTTGGAAATAAGGTTGACCAGGCCTGCAATGGCACCTCCACCGTAAAGGGTAGAAGAAGAGCCTTTGATGACTTCTACTTGTTGCAGGTCAAGTGGTGGAATCTGCAACAGTGATAGTCCTGAAGCCGCACCCGAATACAGTGGAAATCCATCCCTCAATAATTGTGTGTAGCGACCGTCAAGTCCCTGAATCCTAATGCTGGCATTTGCAGAGGTAGCCGAGGTAGTCTGCACCATAATTCCGGTACTTTCACTCAGCAAAACCCTGATATCCCCTGGCTTCATATTGACTTTCTCATCCAGCTCTTCTCCGGCGATAAACTCCACCCTTGTGGGAATATCAGCAATGGTTCTGCTGCTTCTGGTTGAAGAAATCACTACCTCTTCGAGGTCTCCGTGTGCTTCATGCAGGTACACAGCCACCTGATATGGAGAAATGAGTATATCCTCTTCCTTCAGGTTGAGCTCTTTTTTCTCGAAACCAATCAGACTGATACGTAAAGTGATATTTCCAGACGGTATGCGGTTCAAAACAGCCACTCCATCTTGGTCCGTAACAGCACCGATTTGGGTTCTGAGCATTTGAACTGTCGCTCCTGGTATTGGTTGTTCACTGTGCTCATCCAATACAAGGACATGGATTTCCTGTTGAGCCACAGTAAAATTGGTGACTCCTAGCAATAGGAGCACACCGATGATTCTTAAGATCATGGTTTAAATTGTTAAAAATGGTAAATGATAAAATGTGTTGCCTTTTAAGGGCTCAATAAAAAATCAGGAGATCTTGGGAGGATGCCAAAAAGGTACTTCTACGGTTATGTATCTGAGCTGTATTTGATCTAACCGCTCAATTGTAAATAGTGGCTGAGGTAGTTCCAACTTTAACGTACTGAATTCCTCATTAACAAAGTGAGAACATAATTTGCAGAATGAAAAGGGGGGACAACAGTCCGGTACTTCCCCAGAAGTACTTTCTTGATGATCATGCTCATGATGATTACAATCTTCCATGTTATGGATTGGGAATGCCATAAGCAGAAGTAAATAGATCAAAAGCAAAAAACTTCCCGGTTTCATACTTGAAATATAAGGGTATGTTTTGAAAAATATAAATATCTTCATTATTAGAGACTGAATCATAAACTTTAAACATCACTTGGCTTTCCAAGCAAAAACAGTTTTTTTCCACCCTTTCCATCTATTTTACCCATTTCCCAAGCATACTTTTCATCAGACAAGCCTTCTATCAATTGAGCCATATCTTCGAGGGTATAAGTCCTGGCATTAGAGACTGCACCATCCCAAGCGATAAGTAAAGGCAGGATGGGAATGAGGTAAGTAAACACCACTTGTTGCCAGGAAAGTGGCCTGATCATCGGAGTCAAAATCAGTGTGGCAATCAATGCAAAAGGGATGGCAAGCCACCATAGGAATATTGGTGGGGAATTGTCACTGATTTCATAAATCAGAATCGGCTGGCCGGAAATTTTGGCATTGGAGAGTATTTCGTGGGCAACTTCAGGTTTCATATGGTGTAAGCTGCTGACCATGGTTCTCAGCCCTTTGATTTCAGGAGATACCTTGGTGGCATCTAAAGAAGTAGTCAAGTACTGAATATTGTTGGCGGTGTCTGCGTTAAATTTATCAGCTGCTTTTTTATTTGGATACAAGTCGCTCAAAAGCAATTTATGACCTGGCTTTTTCTGTTGTAAATCATGAAAAATATCTGGCATTGGGCCACCATTTCCAGAACAGAGGTCAAGAATGACTTTTTCTTTGGTATGGGAAAGTCCTTTTTCGATGAGGGGCTTCATCAGATTTGCAGAATCTAACAGCTTATGAAAGTTACTGATATACCTCGTCATCAATACCCTGATCCAGTCAGGAAACCATGGCTGATCTTCAAATTCAAAAAGTTGGATGCGCTTCATAACATAAAGTTAATAGTTTTTTACCACGAAGTAATTGATAATTAGCTATTTGGTAAAAATACATTTGAACTTTATCGCATTTACCTAGATAGAATCAACCATGAATATCTTTGGCAATTTCCCAAAACATATTGACTCCTGTTTCTATCAATTCATCTGGAAAATCAAAGTTTGGTTCATGGAGCTGAGGCTGTTTTTTGCCCGATCCCAATCCAAAAAGTAAGGTCTTGGTATGCTTGGAAAACAAGCCAAAATCTTCTGACCATCTAAAAGGAATACGGATATGTTTTACTTTTAATTTCAGTTTTTTTGCTGCTTCATTGCCATATTCCCAAGCTTCTGGATCATTATGTGTGGCAGTAAAGCTCTCTGTATACTCAAAGGCTATTTCAAGTCCATACTCTTTGGCAATCTGAGTACAGAGTTTTTCAGAATAGGCTACCAAAAGATCCCTGGTCTCGTTTTCGTATGCCCTGAGGGTAGCACAGATAAGTGCTTCTCCTGGAGTAGTACCGAATGCCATTTCGCCTAACCTGGCATGGATGACGGTCACCAAAGTAAATTTTTTCATCGCATCCGGAAGCTTTTCCAAGGCTACAATACACTTGGACATAGCCTCCGCGGGCGAGTTGCCTGCTTCTGGATGAGCTGAATGAGAGTTTCTTCCTTTCAACCTAATTTTCAAACCCACCGATGCCGCTGCAAATGCGCCTTTTTTGATGACAATCTGATTTTTTTCATAGCCAGGCAAATTGTGGAGCGCAAAAGCAATATCAGGGTTGTGCTTATGGAACTTCTTGTCCTCCACAATGGCTAGCGCACCTTCTCCGGTTTCTTCTGCTGGTTGAAAAAGCAAGACCACTTTTCCTTTTTTTGGCCTTTCTTTGGAAAGCTTCATTCCCAATCCACTTATGATAGCCATATGCCCATCATGGCCACAGACATGGGATTTCCCTTCAACTTTACTTTTATGCCGAATATTGTTTTCTTCCCAGATTGGAAGACCGTCCAGTTCACAACGGTACATACTGGTCAAGCCCTCTTCCTGACCATTGTAGATAAATGCCAGACCATTTCCACCAAGGTTTTCGATTACTTCGTCAGGCTTGAGGTCTTTAAAAAATTCCACAACCCTTTTGGCCGTTTCTTTTTCCTCACCGGATAGTTCAGGATTTTGATGAAGTGTTTTTCTTAAATCTATTAATTGATTCAGTTCTGATTTGTTCATGAAAAGGTGTGGTTTGATCGTCAAATTAATTGATGCGCTTTTGTAATGACAAATTTAAAGCAATGATTGTTCCTATGCCCGGTTTTCAACCATCTCATTATTCAATTGGTATAATTTTTCCTCTTGAGGCACAAATACCTTACAGATTTCAAAGAACTTTTTTATATTGAAATGTGCTAACTTTTAAATCCATTTGAAAAATGACGACAGAACAGAAAACAACACTCGAAAAAGAAGTTGAAAACTTAAAGGCCTCCCTGACAGGAGACATGTTTCAAGACATGGAAACCAGAGACAAAATCCACAATTTGGAAATGCAGCTGAAAGGCGTAAAACCTATGGACAGCCATATTGACTGCATAGGTTGCGGTAGTTGATCATACCAAAATCAAAAAATATAGCCCTGTCGCAGTCAATCCGACAGGGTTTTTTATTGAATGCCTAACATATTTTAAAAGTGAAATCATGCCCAGATACTTTGTCATTTACAAACCTTTTGGAATCTTAAGCCAGTTTAGCGGCGATCAAAACACCCTTAAAGATGTTTTCGAATTCCCAAAAGATGTATATCCGGTAGGGCGCTTGGATAAGGATAGCGAAGGTTTGTTGTTGATAACAGACGACAAGGCGCTCAACCATTACCTTCTCAACCCTCAATTTTCCCATGACAGAGACTACCTTGTTCAGGTAGAAGGAACACCTGACGAGGAAGCCATTTCCCAATTGGAGAATGGTGTAGAAATCAATGTAGATGGAAGAACCTATTATACCAAAAGAGCAAAAGCTAAAATTCTGAGCACCGAGCCTGAACTACCTGCACGCAACCCTCCAATCAGGTTCCGGAAATCTGTTCCTGACACATGGATTCAACTGAGTTTGATTGAAGGAAAAAACAGGCAAGTGCGAAAAATGACAGCCGCAGTAGGCTTTCCTACTCTTCGCTTGGTACGTTGGTCCATGGAGAGTTTGGATATCGCAGGGTATGATGTTGGAGAAGTGAGAGAGCTTGAACAAGAGGAAATATACCGCTTACTTCAGGTCAACACAAGATTGCTCAACCAACAAAATTTAACATCAAACCAGAAATCTTTTTCTAAGTCTTACGTTAAAAAGCGAAAGTGATTTAACCCTGAGTTTAGCCATTTATCAATTACAAAAATCAGAAATTGGGATACGGGGTATTTTGTTTTAATTTAGCCCGAGGAAAAGAATTTACGAATGATGATTTACGATTTACGAGGTGCTTTCTAAGGGATTGGTTTAAGTAACTTTGAATCATCAATAAAAAAAATTGCAAAGAGGATAAGGAACCAAGGTTGAATGCTGATTTTAATATCCATTTATTTCAACCATATATCTACTATATTTCATTCAAAAAATAACAATAGCGTACTGAAACCATAACCACGGTTGATAATTAATTCAACTGTATATCAATTAAAACAACATGCATCAGGAAAAAATCCAACAGGTAATAGAAGAGGTAAAGAAAGTGGTAGTTGGTCAGGACAGGATGGTCAACAGGTTACTCATAGGCCTTTTTACCAATGGACATATTTTATTGGAAGGTGTACCGGGTTTGGCCAAGACTTTGACTGTCAACACCCTCGCCAAAGTCCTTCACCTAGATTTCAAAAGGATTCAATTTACGCCCGATCTTTTACCTTCTGACTTGGTAGGTACCATGATCTACAATCAACAAGAGGCCAGTTTTGAAGTAAAAAAAGGCCCTATTTTTTCGAATATTATCTTGGCCGATGAGGTCAACCGATCACCGGCCAAAGTGCAATCAGCACTATTGGAAGCTATGCAGGAGAAGCAAGTGACCATCGGAGAAACCACTTTCCAATTGGACAGGCCCTTTTTGGTATTGGCTACACAAAACCCGGTAGATCAAGAAGGAACCTACCCACTTCCAGAAGCACAGGTGGATAGGTTTATGATGAAGGTACATATTGACTATCCGAGCAAAGCAGATGAAATGGAGGTTATGAGAAGAATGGCCAATATGCAGTTTAGCAGTGAAGTAAATGCCATTCTCTCCAAAGAAGACATCTTTGCTATCAGGTCTGCTATCAATGAGGTCAAAATTGCCGAGCCATTAGAGCATTATATCATAGAACTTGTTTTTGCAACAAGGTTTCCTGAGAAATACGGATTGGCAGATGAGGCGAAATACATACAATTCGGTGTATCTCCAAGGGCAAGTATCAACCTCAACCTTGCTTCAAGGGCTTCTGCATTTATGCAAGGCAGAGATTTTGTGCTTCCTGAGGATATCAAGGCTGTGGCCGAAGATGTGCTCAACCACAGGATAATCCTCAACTATGAGGCAGAGGCAGATAATATCTCAACAAGAGACCTGATTCGGATATTTTTGGATAAAATACCAATTAATAAATCCGTAACATTGAAATAAGCTGAAATACACAGGATTTCGATACAAATTCAACATAATGCACCTGAGGGCTATTTCAATATTAATTTATTGTGATAGCCCTTTTACTTTTTGACCTATCTATTTAATGAATTGATAATTTTTCTGACCCTCTCACTTAACATTGTGTGATGACCTTTGTGCAGTTCTTAGCTGTACAAATATCATCAACATGAAAAAACAATTTTACTTCACTTTAATCGGTCTATTGGTATCGGGTATTGCAATGGCCCAATCAGGATCGATAAGAGGAGTCGTCTTTGACTCCGTTACCGGGGAAACCATCATCGGTGCCAATGTCAGGATTGAAGGTACTTCCATGGGAGTAGCCACAGGCCTTGACGGAGATTTTGAAATTAAAAATATACCCGTAGGTAAAAAAACAGTTATTGTCTCTTTTATAACCTATTCTTCTCAGGCGGTTGAGACAGAAATATTGGAGGGTCAAACTATTGATCTGAAGATAGAACTTCAAGAAGATATTTCAGATCTTGAAACTTTTACAATCACAGCGGTAAGAGAGACTTCATCAGATATTACACTCTTAAAAAATATCAAAGAAAGTCTGCAAGTTGTAAGTGGGATCTCAGCAGAATCAATAAAACGAACTTTGGACAGTGACGCTTCACAAGTGGTCAAAAGAATTCCAGGTGTCACTGTTGTTGGAGACAGGTTTATAGTAATCAGGGGTCTAAACGAAAGATACAATACTGTTCAGTTGCATAACATCAATGCCCCAAGTATGGAAGCAGATGTTAGGTCTTTTTCATTGGATGTTGTTCCCAGCAATATCATTGATCAAATATTGATTTATAAAAGCCCAGCTCCTGAATTGCCTGGAGATTTTTCAGGTGGAATGGTTAAAGTCTTTACAAAGAGTATTCCTGATGGCACATCAACAACCGTAGATATATCTACTGGCTTTAGAAAGGGCAGTTCACTTCGCAATTTTAGAGGGGAAAATAGGAGAGAAAACCATTGGTTAGGATTCAATGATGGTGCCAATGATCTTCCATCAGATTTTCCAGAGAGACTTACAGGTCTCTCAAACAATGAAATTGACCAAGCTGGAAGGTCTTTACCTAACAATTGGGAAGAGATGAACTATAACTCTGGATTGGATTCCAGATGGGCCGTTACCCACAACTTTAGAAAGGATCTGGGGAAAAAAGGTATGCAACTCGGAAACACAACCAGCTTGCAATATTCCAACACCAAGACCATTTTCAATGTAGAAAACAATGCATTTGAGGCCTTTGATTTTGAAGCCAACCAACCAAAATTACGGTATTCATTTATGGATGTAGAATACGGCCAAGAAATCATGGCAGGAGCTGTTTTCAACTGGGCTTTAAAAATAAATGACAACAACACGATTGAACTTAAGAATCTTTATCAAAGACTAACTACCCATGATTTTATTGATCGATTTGGAGATCAAATTGCACAAGGTTTTACGCAAAATAATTTTGCTTTTTTCAACGAGTACCGTGGAATATATTCTGGTCAATTGGTAGGTACACATCAATTTTGGAATGAAAGTGCCAAAATTGAATGGGTTGGAGGTTACGGTCTTTCTTATAATGAGATGCCTGATTACAGGAGGTACAGAACCAATGTAGTGGACGCAGCTACCGGTGAATCAGTTCTTTTTATTCCTAGGGGTCAGACGCCTGACTTTTTAGGAAAGTTCTATTCCTCAATGAGAGAAAACATCTATTCCTTTAGCCTGAATTTTGAAGAAAGATTCAACCTTAATAAAAATACCGCTTTCAAGCCTATTATGAAGGCTGGTATTTATTTTGAAAACAGAGATCGAACATTTTCTGCCAGAAACCTTGGCTTTAGTAGAGGTGTGAATTTCTCGGAAGAGCTTACTCAAATAGGTATAGGAGAACTTTTTGATCCTTCGAATATCAGCGTGTTGAATGGAATCAGGCTCGGAGAAAATTTTGCCACTAGCAACTTCTATAATGCTTCCAATGTACTTCGCGCATACTACCTATCCCTGAACCTACCTTTAGGTAAATTTAATCTATCTGGCGGACTTCGTATAGAAGATAACGATCAGAGGCTTCAAAGCCCTGATAGGTTCCAACCTGGAACCCCTACACCCCCAATTGAACCAGTGATCATAGATCAAGTCGATCTTCTTCCCTCAGTAACCCTTGCTTATAACATAAATCCCAAGATGGTTCTGAAAGGTGTGTATGGAAAAACACTAAACAGACCTGAATTTAGAGAGATTGCACCATTTGGATTTTATGACTTCATATTTGACGCAACTGTAACAGGATTTTCATTTTTGAAAAATGCCCAAATACACAACTTTGATTTGAGGTGGGAAATGTATCCTAGCTTGACAGAAACTATATCTTTTGCGCTTTTTTATAAAGACTTTAAGGATCCAATAGAGTCTCTGTACGGAAACTTTGGCTCTGAGCAATCCACCTTCTTATTCAGAAATACCGAAAGAGCTTATGCCCGTGGTATTGAAATGGATATGAGAAAATCCTTGGCAAATGTATTTAGAAGCAGATTCTTAAGCAGAATTAGCCTCCTCGCAAACATCTCTTTAATTGACTCAAGAGTCACTTTAGGTGATGAACTTTCGGAACTTTTAAGAGCAGTGGATAGACCGCTACAAGGCCAATCTAATTTTATTGTTAACTCAGGAATTTACTATGACAACGAACTTTCCGGACTTCAAGTCAACCTGAATTACAATGTAATCGGAAAAAGAATTTTGCTAGTAGGAGCTGGTGCTATTCCAGATACCTACGAAATGCCAAGAAATGTGCTTGACCTTTCTGTCAAAAAATCAATTACTCCGAAAATCTCCATCAAGGCCGGCATTAAAGACATCTTTAATCAGGAGTTCCTCCTTTTACAGGATGGAAACGAAGATGGAAAATTTGACCGCAATAATGATCAGGCATTTAGAAGATTTAAACCTGGAACCCAATACTCTTTAGGTGTATCATATGAATTCTAACAAATTACTAAACTTTATATCAACCAATGAAAAAAAATGATTTGAAAAATGCTTTCAATCTAGGATGGAAAGCTTTATCGATGGTGACGTTAATGGCGTCATTCATGTTTCTGATTTCCTGCGGAGAGGACGAAACACCAGTAGGTGCTCCTCCCTCAGTATCAGTAAGCCCTCCTTCTGCATCCGGCATCATAGGAGCGGAAGTTTCCACGCAGGTCAATATCAATGCCCCAGCTGGAATCAAGAATTTGAGAATTTTGAAAAATGGCGCACCAAATGCCGCTTATCCTGATGTAAACCTTACAGGAACCAGTTCAACCTATGATTTGGCTTATACTATCGAACCTAGTCTACAGGAAGGTGCTCAAGTCAATTTCACATTTGTCGTTACTGACTTATTGGATAGAGCCGCAACTAGTGATCCATTTACCGTTACGGTATCTGCTCTGCCTCCTAAGCCGAGGGTACAATTGGGCGGAGTAACTAGATTAGCCGGATATGACGAACATATACCAGGTATCGCAGTAACAGGTATTGAAGGTTCTTATCTAGAAGAAAGAAATGTCACACTTACCGCTGATAAAGATTACTACCTAATTGGATTTGTAAGAGTGGGCCCAATACCTGCAGCCGGCCAAACTCCACAAAATGATGATGGAAGAACTGAAGGTGTCCTCACTATCGAACCAGGAACAATAATTTTTGGTGATGAAGCTACCAAAGGTACATTGGTAATTCAAAGAGGTGGAAAAATTATCGCCGAAGGTGAGCGTGAAAACCCTATTGTATTCACTTCAGCAAATGCTCCTGGTGAAAGAACTCCTGGAGATTGGGGTGGTGTAGTTATGTGTGGTAGAGCAAAAAATAACGAAGGACCAAATGTTCAATTAGAAGGTGGATATGGTGCTTGGCACGGTGGTTCTGACGATGATGATGATAGCGGTATTTTCAAATATGTAAGAATTGAGTGGGCAGGTATTCCTATCAACCCGAATGAAGAAGTCAATACCCTGACAATGGGTAGTGTAGGAAGAACTACTGTCATAGAATACGTTCAGGCTTCATTTGGTCTTGATGATCAATTCGAGTGGTTTGGTGGTACTGTTGATGGAAGATATTTGATTGCATACAGAGGCTTGGATGATGATTTTGATGTTGATTTGGGACATAGCGGAAACATTCAGTTTGGAATTGGAATCAGAGATGCGAAAGACGCAGATCAGTCAGGTTCTAATGGTTTTGAGGTAGATAACAATGGAAGTGGCGAACTTAGAGAGCCTTTTACTTCCTCTGTGTTTTCAAACATTACTATCATTGGTCCTAAAAAAGTTAGAGAAACATCAATTTCAGCTGAATTTCAACACGCAGCTCAGCTAAGAAGAAGCAGCAAGCTTAAAATTTATAACTCTATCATTACAGGATATCCTATGGGTATTTTCATTGACGGAAACAGTACTGCACAGTTTGCCGAAAATGATGAACTTCAACTAAGAAATGTAATCCTTGCCGGTGTTAGAGGCTGGGGAGGAAATGGTTTTGGAAAAGCATATGATCCAAACAGAGCTTTTGACCATCAAAGTGCTGTCAATGCAGCAAGCTATCCAGATCTTCAGGCAGAAGGACTTCCTTTCTTAGATGCAAACGGAAACGCAAGAGGAAACCACCCTGGTGCAGAACCTAGAGGACATTCAATCAGATGGAACCTAGCTGAATTTGATGCAGTATCTTGGTTTAACACTCCTAGCTTTGGCAATCAGTTCTTTGGCGCTTGGGATGAAATTGGAATCAGTTCATCCGTATTTGATCTTGGTGTGCCAACTTTCACAATTGAATCTGAAAGTGCAGCTGCTACCGGTGCAGCTTGGAACAATGTACCATTCGCTCAGTCAAGCACTAAGAGTAGTTGGTTTGGATCTTTCGAAGAAGTTCCATTCGTAGGTGCTTTCGGTACTTCTGGAGACTGGACCGAAGGTTGGGCCAACTTTAGCAGAAACACTGTTTACAGAGACTAATTTATTCCTTTAAGAGCCAAGTCTGTACTGCAGGCTTGGCTCTATTTATTTACTTGCTGTATGAGAATAATACTATCAATCATTGCTGTACTTTCCATTTTGACTTTTACTTCTTGCAAGAAAACACAACAGAAATACAACGTTGAAAACTTTTATAGCCAAAGTGAGCAAGATACCATTATGGCCAATATTATCACCCACATATATAAAGTCCCTCGCGGAGCTGACCCAAAAAGAAAACATGACTTAGAATACAGGAGCTTGTATGTAAGTCAAATTCCTGAATTTGAATTTGTTTATTTCCATATAGAGCCAGAAGACAGTTTACACTTCTTTTACCTAATTAGACCTGCCAGAAATGAAAAAGGTCATAAAAGAGGGGTCTTGGGAAAATTCAAGGTCGATGAAAACCTAAAACTTGTTGATTTTGAAGAAACAGCTGTAACCCCAATGATGGCAAAGGAAGAAATCCTAGAAAAGGGAGAGTTTCTGTGGGAGGATCTTATGTACTACAAAAATGTGGATAGGTATTATCTGAATAAGCAGTTTGTTGAGTTTCCAGATGAGAGAACTAGATATGACAAATCTAAACATGAATGGACTTACGAAAAGCTGAATGAACTCTGAGGACTAAAGTCATTTGTAATTCGTCTGCCATGGTTTTCTTTTTGAATTTACCTTGCAAAATGGCTATAGACGGATACGGTGGGGGAAGGAAGTACTGATCGATTTTAAGGTAAATGTACAGCAAACGATACCTCGATCAACACTCTTAAACCTCCACCGTTATTTTTTTGGTAATTTAGGCAAAAATAGATTCTTGCAAAGCGCTTGAAATTTTACCTAGGTAAAGGTCTTATGATATTGTTGTTAAAAGTGGATTTGTTAAAGGTTAAAAGTTAAGACCAATACTTAAATTAAGGTTACCCTCAAGTAGCTTACTTCTCGTACTCCTATAACTGAAGAAATAGGTTTTCAATCTTAAAAAAATATTAAACTTTAAAAAAGATAAAAAAACCCTTGATCCAGCTGTTGCTGAACTAAGGGTTTTGTTCCTCAATACTATTGTTCCAAAAAACCTTAAACTAGGTTCTCTTTTTTACATTTTGATTTCAATTTCAGCATCATCCTTCATTTTCCTTTTTACTTTGGTAAATAAAGCTTCATTGACTTCACTGTTGATCAAAAGTACCCCATTGGTGATTTCTGCATTTTCTAATTCAGCACTCGAAAGACCCGAAAACCAGTTAGAAGGATACATTTCAAATAAAAACAGGGGGTTATTTACCCGGTCAACCTGAAAATATTCTCCCTCTGCAGCCTCAATTTCTACTTCAAATTCGAAGTCATCATCAAAATATTCAAACTGAAGCGGGATGGAATTTCCATCGGGGTCTGTAAAAGTACCCGCCAGAAATATCGCTGGCTCATCGTTGGCATTTTCTAGCTCAAATTCAAATTCTATTTCCTCATACTCACCTTCAGCGATTTCAATAAAAAAATCTGCGTTTTCGTCAAATCTATCCAAGGTGATTTTCTTAGGTTGGTCATATTCAATTTCAAATTCCTTCTCGAACCTTCCATTGGCAGTCCTACCCTCTGTTTCTAATGAAATCTCTTCTACATGAAAATAACCACTTTCAATTACAACAGCAGACTCCAACACCCGTGCGTTTGCATTTGTACCAGTTTGATCCGATGATAGTTTAAATGCTATCCCAATAGCAGGAGCATCACCAGGACGGAATCCATCATTTTCTTCTTGGCAGGATGTCATCAAGGCGATAAAGCCAAGACATCCCATTAAATAAATTAATTTTGATTTAATCATAATTGGTCAGTTTGTTCAGTGCCGCATAACCAACTTCTATTCCAATCTTATCTCATCATTTATTTTTCACCAAAAATTGATTCCTTCCTCATGATATTGTCGAATAATGATAATGTCTTGAGTTTCTGAGTATGCGTTCAAAAGTAAGGGCTACCATAGCTGAGGGCACAGATGTACCACTTTATATTTTAGGTTCCAGTACGGATAGTGCGCATCTGGCAGCCAAAAACGGGTTGCCTTATGCTTTTGCAAGTCATTTTGCGGCTACTCATTTATTCAATGCTTTAAAAATTTACAAGGAAGAGTTTAAGCCTTCTGAATTTCTCAAACAGCCATATACCCTTGCAGGGATAAATGTTTTTGTTGCGGATACTGATGAAGAAGCTGAAAGGTTATTTACTATCTTGATTAAGATGTTTTTTGGTGTGTTGACAGGTACTAAGGAACCGCTACAAGCTCCAACGGAAATGAACCAGGAATTAAAGGAAGTCATGAACCATCCTGCTATGCATCAATTCCTGAAATATTCTTTTGTAGGCAGCAAGCAAACTGTAAAAAATCAAATAATGGAATTTGTTGTAAAAACTGGGGTGGATGAACTTATAGCCGTGTCTACCATGTATGCCCTAGAAGACCGGATAAAATCTACAAAATTATTTGCAGAGCTTATGATGGCAATAAATGAGGAAAGGTAAATTAGAGTTCAACCCTTTCAGGGTTGATGCCACGCATCATCTTTCACCATTACCCTAGGTTTCACCTAGGGCTATTGAAAAGTTTGACCATTTCATGGTCGTTTACCTGGATTCAATCTTCAGAATATCAAGCTTCGGTGCCGATAGTGATCTATTCAGAACAGGATGTTCAAAATTGTTGCCTCACCTATCATCATTCTCCTTTACACTAAGTTTCATATGGGGCTATTGAAAAGTTTGACCATTTCATGGTCGTTTATCTGGATTCAATCTTCAGAATATCAAGCTTCGGTGCCGATTGATCTATTCAGAACAGGATGTTCAAAATTGTTGCCTCACCTTTCATCATTCTCCTTTACCCTAAGTTTCATATGGAGCTATTGAAAAGTTTGACCATTTCATGGTCGTTTAACTGGATTCAATCTTCAGAATATCAAGCTTCGGTGCCGATAGTGATCTATTCAGAACAGGATGTTCAAAATTGTTGCCTCACCTTTCATCATTCTCCTTTACCCTAAGTTTCATATGGGGCTATTGAAAAGTTTGACCACTTCATAATGACTTCTCAAATTTAAATTATCATCAAAATAAAAGAAACGTTCATCCCGACGAATGAAGTGATTACTGGAGGTTTAATCTCCCAATTTCACTAATGCAAGCCAAGGGAAAATTCAGGAAAAAACCATGAAATTCCTGCTTGCCACCTTTGTATAACCCCAAGAGAAAACCATAGGTTGAAAAGAAACTCAAACCTCCTCCCGACACTGAAACGATAGTTCCGATGTCCTATATGACCCTGAAAGGGTCAAACCTCTCAATAACCGCGGGTGAAACCCGTGGATAAGGAATCTTAAGGCGATACTCTCTCGACCCTGAAAGGGTCGAACTTATTTACCCCTGAAAGGCCTGAGAAAGCCGAAGCATATTGACATTCAATCCATTTTTCCTGAAATTATGTTTTCACTTTTAACTTCCATTTTTTATGAGCCCCTACACACAGTTTATTTACCACATCGTCTTTTCAACAAAACACCGTGAACCTACACTACTTCACCATGAAAAAAAGAGGCTTTACGCCTATATCCATCATTTGCTAACAAACAAAAAATGCCATCTATACCGGATCAATGGTGTAGAAGACCACATCCACATTTTGACGCATATCCATCCAACAATCCCCGTTTCGAATTTAATCAAGGACATCAAACTTGCTTCAAACGATTTTATTACAAAAGAAGGAATATTCCCGAAATTCAATGGTTGGCAAGATGGTTATGGCGCTTTTTCCGAAACCATCAAGGCCAAGGAAAGATTGGTCAAATACATCAAAAATCAGGAGATTCATCATAAGGATGTGTCGTTCTTGGAAGAGTACAAGTCCTTACTTGAGGAATACGAAATCAAATTTGATCCGAAGTTTTTGCTATAGGTTTGGGTTTCCAATAGTGCTAAATTAGTTCAACCCTTTCAGGGTTGATGCCACGCATCATCTTTCACCATTACCCTAGGTTTCACCTAGGGCTATTGAAAAGTTTGACCATTTCATGGTCATTATTCCGGACTCAAACTTTTGCCTTAATTTTCACCTAGGGTTATTCAAAAATTCGGCCTCCCGATTCTAGGGACAAGCATTTCTGGGTCGTGATTGTAGTTTCATATTCTTGTTAAAGCTTGTCCATAATCAACCTGTGAAAAATCACTAAACCCTGGTTTTTTTAGCCGTTCTCTGAATCTTCGCTCCAACTTTAAAGCACAGGATTGCTTCTTTTTACAAACTCATTATTGAAGGAATACACCAGACTGATGTTCCAGATCCAGTTGTCTACTTCTATTTCAGAAATAATTTTTTTGCTGATGATGGATCCTATAGAAATCGGAAAGTCTTTTTTACCAATCAAAAATGAGCCACTTGCAAAATACCCGTCTTTTTCATTCATCTTGAGGTAAAAAAGCTGAGGCTTGGCATTGAGAAAAAACTTCTCTGAAAGCCTCAAGTTGGTATGCGATGATCCAAAGGCTACAAACTGATTGATGGCTAAAGGTCCCTTACCCAAACTCCTGCCTTGGAGATAAAGAAAAGTCAATTTGTTGTCAGCATTGAAATGATAACTTGGGGAAATCTCACCTGCAAAAAACCTGTTTGTCTTCATGGTCTCCACCATATCCCCATTATCGTCCTCCACCATGATGGTTTCGAAAATATAAGCAGGGTGAGCACCTACATGAAGCTTGAATTTTTCGGATTTGATAATCTTATACCTCCACCAAAGGATAAAAGACCAAGGCTGCCCATCAATGGCAAAACGCATTTCTGGGTCAAAACTCAATCGCTCCCCACCAAAAGATAATTCAAATATTGCCGCAGGCGCATTCAATGAAAAGGCTGGAATCAGAGAAAGACCATTATTGGTGACACTGATATTTCCCCGAAAATGGATGTTATCAGTGTCTTGTCCTATTGCTCCTTGTTGAAAACCAAAGGCAAACAGGGCAATTAGAACAATCAGTCCGGCTTTATTATTTCGGTAATCTTTCAGAAGATTTAGGAAGTCTTTTGCTTGTTTTTGATACTGGGTGATAGCAATCAGCATGTTCCTCATATTTTTGTAATGCAAATATGTCGGTTTTCTTTTATTTAAATAGAATACGAATCAAAGCAATGAATACGAAAATCAAACGCCTAATACCTCATCCCCACTTTTAATCCTCCATAGAAATTTCTTCCTGGGGCTGGTTGATAGAACCTGTTGGCAAAAGCATTAAGGTCATTTCCCAAACTATAGGTCTCGTCCAGCAGGTTATCTACGCCTCCATACACCTCGACATCCCACCTACTTCCAAGAGTATTTCTCCAACCTACTCTCGAACCGACAAGGTTGTAAGCTTCTTGAAACACTGTATTGGCATCATTCAAAGGGATTTCATCTACATATTGATGGGTAAAATTCAGATAAAACCCAATCTTACTCCTAATATCCAGCAAATTGACCAAGGTATTGGGAGAAACACCTGTCAGTTGATTTCCTGAAAAATCATTGCCAGCTCTTTCAAAATCTGCAAAAGTAAAATAGTGCCCTGTGAATGCATGACTCAATTTGACTTCCTCAATCAAACTCCCCTGACTTCTGTACGGTGCATAGTCTATGCTGACTTCAAGCCCTTTTTGGTCTGTGGCCCCTGCATTTCTGAATAAAACCACTCCCTGCTCATTGGTAAAGGTGGTAATGGTCTGATCAAGTTTGAAATAAAAGGCAGTAAAGTCCAAGTTGAAAATCCCCAATTGACTCCGGTATCCTGCCTCATAATTGATGCCTCTTTCTGCCTCCAAATCTAGATTGATACTGCCTTCATTGGTTCTGACTTCCGCAATAGTTGGAGGAGAAAAGCCCGAACTGATGCTGCCATGTATTCCCGAGCGCTCGTTGACTTTATATACCAAGGCAATTCTGGGAATCAATATCGGATCAAATCTCCTCTGGTTTTCTGATGGTTCATTTGGTCCTGCATCAATGGCCCTGTTGATGTCATATCGTGAAAAATTCTCAGAAAACCCCAAGGTCATGAGCAACTTTGATGTCCACTCTATCTCCAACTGTTGGAAAAGAAAAGCCTGGGTCGTCACCAAATCATCACTAAACCTCACTGTATCTGCCTGTCCATTTCTATTGCCGAAATTCTGGGCAGTAGTATTGCCATACTGATACTCTCCACCAAGCAAAAGCCTGACTGGAAAATTCCCCCAAGTATCTTCCAAGACAAATTTGGTCCTTCCTCCATAACTTAAGGCTGTTTCTCTTTTATAATCCAAAATAAAGGGATTTTCAAACTCCTTGCTATTTAGATACAAGGCAGTATTGTTTTCCCACTTAGTTCCCAATTCAATACGGTGATTCAATGTACCAAAAACCGTTTTTTGAGCAATCGAACTATTTTGCTCCACAGATCCCGGCCTTGCTTGTCTTCTATCTTCTTCGAGTTGTGCAGTCGTGAGGGCTCCCGGAATCTGATAATCCAGGTCTGAGTACAGGACCTGAGCTGAAAGAGATTGTTTGTCAGAAATATCAGAATTCAAGGCCAGTTGGAAAACTTTCCTATCCACAGCACTATGTTCCCGAAAACCTTCGGATGTCTGTCTGACATAAGAGGCGCTGACACTGCCTTTTTCCAATTTTTGGTCTACCCCAATCCGGTAGCGCAACAAGCCAAAATCCCCAACTCCAATATCAGAAGAAAAGTAGTTCTCTGTGATTTTCTTTTTACTTTCAAAGCTGAACACTCCCCCATTTCCTGCTCCAAAAATACTCCCCGCAGGACCTTTGATGATTTCTGTATTTTGGATATTGGCAAGGTCAAGGATATTCAAGTCTGTCGTGCCATCAGGAAAAGTAAAAGGAATATCGTTCCAATACACCTTCACATTTCTTACACCAAAAGGAGAGCGTAAAGAACTCCCCCTGATCGAAACCCTATAACTGGCCGGCGCGCGTTGTTCTATCCTGATACCCGGTTTGGTATTGAAGGCACTCAAGATCGAGTTTTCATTGAAGCGATAAAGCTCATTTTCCAAAACCTTGGAAATAGCACCTGCCTGATGCACCAATGGCCTTTCGGATTCAAATCCACTTACTACCACCTCGCTCAAAGCATTGGTGGAAGGCTGCATGCTCACTTCTACATCACTTTCCGGAGCGACTTGCATGGAAAGGGTTTCAAATGCCACATGTGAAAAGACAAGAATACTAGACTTATCCAAGTTGATTATAACTTTTCCATTATTGTCAGAAACTTTATTTTCCTGTCCTTGTATTTTGACCAGCACCCCTGGAATACTTTCTCCACTATTGCCATCTGAAATAGTAATGGTGGTCTGTGCAAAAAGATTGGTTGACATTAGAAGAAAAATCCATAAAATATGTCGCATAATTAATCAAGTTTTGCGAAAGGTACGTGTATTGTTCAATGGATAAAACTCCATTTATCACAGTTGGTTGTATATTGGTTATAGAGGCAGGATTTTTCGGATGAATGTGAAAAGACGATGCCTTAAATACTGAATTGACCAAATGGATAAAATTTTTATGATTTCTGCTTATATCCTTTTACCTTTTTCCACAATTAGCAATTGATTGATTTTCAATTAGCCATCACTGATCCATAAAACAATACAACCCATGAAAAGAAGAGATGCGCTTCGCAGCCTTGCCCTGTTGACAGGCGGGCTTGTACTGGTGCCTTCCTGTGATTTTTCGGAGGAAGAAATCCTAAGTGCTTACGACAGGCTTAAGGTCAGTTCATCCATGAGAGAACTCTTAGGCCAAATTACCGACACCATCATTCCCAGCGGCAATCTAAAAGGAGCTTCAGATTTAGATATTCAGGATTTTATCCTAGTAATGGTCAACGACTGCATGGATGAAGATGCTCAGAAATCATTTATGAAAGGCTTCAATTCCTTTGATGCCTACAGCAAGGACAAGAAGGGTAAAAAGTTCAGTGATTTGGAAAGAATGGAAAAAGAGGAAGTAGTCCAAACCGGGCTTCATGAAGAAAGTGAGGATAAAAATGACCTAAGGGGATTTTTAGGGACTACCAAAAGATTTACCATTCAGGGATTTTTACTTTCCGAGTACATGCAGACAGAAGTAAAATCTTATTCTCTCATTCCCGGAGATTATCAAGGAGAGGTCCTCATCGAATCACTAAAAAAAGAAAAACTCAATGGCTAATTTCAATATAGACGCAAAGGAAGATAGAACCTATCAAGCAATAGTAATCGGGTCAGGAATCAGTGGTAGCTGGGCTGCTAAAGAGCTTTGCGAACACGGTGTCAAGACCTTGGTTTTGGAAAGGGGAAAGGATGTCAAACACATCAAGGACTACCCGACTACCAATATGTTGCCCTATGAATTTGAGCATAGGGGTCAGATTACAGAAGACGTGAGAAAAGAAAATCCCGTGGTAAGCAGGTGCTATGCCTTCAGAGAGGATGCCCAACACTTTTTCGTCAAGGACCAAGAACATCCTTATGTACAAGAAAAACCATTTGATTGGATTCGTGGCTATCAGGTAGGAGGTAAATCTTTGCTTTGGGCAAGACAGGTTCAGCGCTGGTCTGATTTTGATTTTGAAGGTCCGGCAAGAGACGGTTTCGCAGTGGATTGGCCTATTCGGTACAAAGACCTAGCCTCTTGGTACAGCCATGTGGAGAAATTTGCCGGTGTATCGGGCAATAAAGACGGTCTGCCAAACCTCCCTGATGGAGAATTCCTACCTGGCTATCCACTCAATGTGGTGGAAAAGCATTTTCAGGCACAAATGAAGAAACATTATGGCGACAGCCGCCACATGATCTTAGCGCGCTGCGCCCATATCAACGGTAATTTCGACTATTATGCACAACAAGGAAGGGCAAAATGTCAAAGCCGTAACCTTTGCCAAAGAGGTTGTCCATTTGGAGGCTATTTTTCGGCAAATTCCTCCACACTTCCTTGGGCTGAGAAAACCGGTAACATGACTTTGAGACCTGATTCGGTAGTACATTCTATTATCTATGATGAGGAAAAAGGCAAGGCTACAGGTGTAAGGGTAGTGGACAGGTTGAGCAAGGAAATGGAAGAGTTTTATGCCGATGTGATATTTGTCAACGCCGCAGCCCTCAATACAAACCTGATATTAATGAACTCCACCTCCAGCAGATTTCCAGATGGATTGGGCAATGACAGTGGTGTGTTGGGCAAATATGTAGCCTTCCACAATTACCGGGCGGGTGTCTCAGCTGATCATGAAGGACACCTAGAATACACTACTCAGGGTGGAAGACCAACTTCGGGCTATTTCCCAAGATTTAGAAATGTACTCAGCCAAGAAACTGATTTTCTCCGAGGTTATGCCGCAGGGTTCAGTGCCAGCAGAGGTCCATATGCCGATCAAAGCGGCATAGGCATGGAGCTAAAAGAAAATATCCTCAACCCTGACAAGTGGGGCCCTTGGAGAATCGGTTCCCACATGATGGGAGAAACCATTCCAAAAGAGAGCAATTATGTAGCCCTTGACCCTAATCTCAAGGATGAATGGGGTATTCCACAGTTGAAGGTAAATGTGGATTATGATGACAATGACGAAAAGATGATCAAAGATTATCTGGAACAGATGACAGAGATGTTTGACAAAGCAGGCTTTACAAATATCCGAACAAGAGACGACCATCGTGCACCTGGATTGGACATCCATGAAATGGGCGGGGTAAGAATGGGCAAAGACCCAAAAACTTCCATGCTCAATGCTGACAATCAACTACATGCTGTTCCGAATGTATATGTGACAGACGGAGCGAGTATGACCTCTACTGCCACCCAAAACCCTTCTTTGACCTATATGGCCTTTGCTGCAAGAGCTGCACATCATGCTATGAAAAACCGCTAGATATAGATAGAAATATTGTATAAATAAAATGAAGAAATCAAGCCCCAATTTTATCCAATAGGGCTTGATGCTGGAAAAATATTGCCGAAGGCATATTTAAATTTATGTATATCCGCTTTCATACCAGAAGAATCTAATTAATAGAATTAACCTCTGTTTTCGAACAAATATCTATTAGTATCACTTTGCCAAATAAGCCTCGTTTAATTGATTAGTGGCATGATTGCGGATAATCATATTTCATTTTACATACTTCTTTATTCCATCACTTTATCATAATAAGTTGGTTCAGGCTCCATACACATAGCAGCAAATCCACCAAATGTATCAATGCACTCAAACACCAAAACCATCACTGTTTTATTTTCTTCAAAGGATAATTCAGCGCTTTGGTTTGGCATGGGAAAATTGGCTTGCTCTATCATATCACCGGCTTCTGTAGGTGGATTTTCAAAATCTTCGGGATAGTAATATTTCCTGTCAGAAAGTACAAGTTTATCATCTGTGACAGCATAATTGCCTTTATAATAACCCACTATTCCAGGCGCAAAACCTTCACTGTTTTCTGTTCTGATAAAGAATGCTTCGTAAGATCCATTTGTCTGGAAAACAAGCACATTGTCCATGCTCTCGTAATCATTGCTTATTTTGTTTAGCCATTTACCCTGAAGCGTCTGGGAAGAAAACTCTTCACTGTAATCCACACAGGAGAAAAGGAAGATAATGGGAACAAGGGCAAGTAATGCTTTTTTCATAATTGATAGGTTTGAGTGAAAGTTATGACGTGAATGTCAAAGTTATTGTTGAGAAAGGCTTATAAAGTCTCCATTATTTAAGTGTATGGATTTAGCAGTTATGATTTTGATTCAGAATTAAGCAGTTTGATAGATGCCTGATTGTTATCCGCACCAAGGATTTCCCATTCCTGCACAAAAGTACCTCCCCAATATTTCCTTTCTATTTTCAGGATATTACCCTTGATTCGCCAAGTACCCGAAAAATCATCTGTAACGATAGGAGGAGTACCGCACCATCCCGCTATATCTCTGACAATCATAGTACCATCAGCCTTAAAAACATACCCCATGGTATTCTTAATCAGTTCATTACTCCTATTGAGTACCAAAGCGTCCTGTTCGTAGCGGAGGTCTGTCCAGATCCCAAGTGGAAATTGTCCCTCTGCCAAGTCCATGCTGTCTTGGTCCATACAAGCCGAAAGCGAAAGTACAAGAAGCAAAAAAGCGTAGATTTTTTTCATGGTTTGATTGTTTGGATTCGGTTCCTAGACGCAGGTTTTTTGGAAGATGTTGTGGAAGGGAATAAAAATTTAGATTTTAGAATTTAGATTTTAGATTTGGGTCCGAATAGGTTGAGGGTTGGGTTGTACATCAGTGATTATATGCGTACATCGGTGGTCAATATTAACCACTGATTTCACGAATGGACACAGATGATTTTTGGGATTGGAAATCCAAGGGATGAGCGATGTGGATTACAATTCCTGAAAAAAAATCAGGTTGCTTTCATGTTTTGGGTAATCCTTAGTACCAAAAACTCAGAAGGCCTGATGGCAGACAAACCTAATTCCATAATCATCTTACCATCTATGATATCCTGAGTGGTCATGGTTTGGCCTAAACCGATTCTTACAAAAAATGCCTCTTCTGATTTCATCCCGAAAAGCGCTCCTTTTCTCCATAATTCTTGAAGGAAGTTTTCCGTCATAGATCGGACTTTAATCCAAGTATTGGTATCATTTGGTTCCAAAACCATTTTTTTTAACTCCGCTTTCACGGAGCTCTCTATCATGATGAACAATCGCCTAACCGGCACGTAGCGCCATTCATTGTCATTGCCTGCCAAGGTACGGGCTCCCCATACCAAAATCCCCCTGCCTGGAAACTCCCTAATTACATTGACAGATTTTCCTCCGATCGAATCTACATTGAAGCGTGCTTGTTCTTGATTATTTACATTTGCTGTCAAACCCTGCGCAGCCTTTAGCACGACATTGGCTGGAGCTTTCCAAACCCCCCTTTGCCTATCTACTCTCGCATATACTCCGGCCACATAAGGTGAGGGAGGAAGTACAGGCCTGAGCGTTTTCCTGATTACTGCAATACAATCATTGAATTTGGATTCATTTTGCCTCCTCAGGGCCAACAGGTTAATAGTTTGTGGGCGGTTGTGGCCTTTATTTCCCAAAAGGTGGACAAGCACATCTTCTGGCTGGAAGGAATAGTCCAACTGACTGTTTATATAAGGGTAGTAAGCTGTGGAAAATTGCCTTCCCTCAGTTTGGGTCATTAAATTTCTAAACCGGTCCAAGGTCTGCAAATTATCGGCCTCCGGACTGTGCAGGTCTACCAGCAAAAACCGGTTTCTCAACTTATGGCATTGCAACATGGCTTCCCCCATCAGCTGGTAATAATCACTTTCCTCCAAAAGCCCAACGACATCCGGGAAGCAAAGTATGGTAATTCGTGCTTCTTTTTTGCTCTCGAGAAACCCAGCCATGTAATCTCGCAATTGAGGCTTTTGGCCCGAATTTCCCACAGAAATCACAAAACATTTACTCCCTCCATTCGCGAAAAAGGCCTGAATGCTATAGTAAAGCAAACATGCATGAGGATTGCTAACCTGTGCCTGAATGGATTCCGCTCCGCCTGGGGATTGGGTGATTTTCAGCGACAGCCCTTGTTCCTTACCGGCAGTACCAAAAAAATCTACATATTCCTGAACGGATGAAATGAATTGAGGCACACCCTTCAAATCGGCACCTGCTTTTCCTTCACTCAGTTGGGTATAACCGATAAAAACGGGAATTGCTGTTTCCGCCTCAGCAATGGATTTAGGTTGCAAAGACACCTCTTCTACATATACTCCAGGGTTACGGAACTTTAGGCGATGCCGAGGATTGGACTTGTCCATTTTTCTTTGGTTTGATGGATGTAGCTAAAGTTAAGAAATTTTCAAAGGAAAGGGAGTCGGTTGGCAGGACAGGGCAGCATAAAAAAAGCCCCTTATAGAGGCTTTTCCTGAATTTAGTAGTAATAATTTAAAGCAATTGGTGCCTGCGAAGCCCTCAAAGAGACAAAATATAATGTTTTGCAATGCAGGACTTAAGCGTAGATGTGTTTCATATATGATGGGTTATACTCAAGTCCAAGTCTTGAGGTTGTCACCAATTAAAAATTTAATTATTAAATGATTTTATGGATTTGATAAGTGAGTTTTCTGCAAGGATTTAAAATAGTTGCAGACCAAAGGCTCATATCTTTACAAATTTTATAAGTGTATTTACTGGACATATAGTTACTTGTGAAGCAGAAGCATTTATTTCTCCTTGTGTTAGCCCTTGAATTCACCCTGCAGTCTGGATATTCTCAGTCTGAGTATTTTGAAGGTTACATACTTTATGAAACCCGATTTTTTGACCTATCAAGAAAAAAGGACATCACCCATATGATGAAGGATCTCCATGACACGGAGCAACATTATTATATCAAAATTGGATAGACTTTTTGGAACAAACAGAAGAAAGTCTCCACTTGACCACTACCTATCACGCCGATTACATTGCGGTAATGACCGCTGTGAAGATCGAGAAGATGGTTTTTGAAGAAGGTTTTTTGATGTAGGTCTGTTTACGGAAAAAGAGGGGGAGTAGGGGAAAAGGGGTTGAAGTTAATTTCCGACAGTTTGCTTCAATTATTTGCACGTCTTTGTTGGAATTGAGAGTTTTCGGAGATGGAATGCAATGAGAAAATCAGTGTCTTAGAGAATTATCTCAGCCAGTCCGAAAACTATGCCGATAGCTTTAAGGGGGAAATCTATTGTATTATGGGTGATTTTGAAGAAGGCAATCCTATGCTGGCGTTTTTTGAAAATCTGGAAGACGAAAAAGCCATCCATCAACATATCGATAGCCTGACTTCAAGGATTGTAATGAAATATGATCCAGAGTGGGAGAGCTTGAGGGGTTATGTGAGGGATTATGTGGAGAATGGGTGAACCGAAGCTAGCTTTTCAAACTCTTCTATAATGGCTTCTTTTGCTTTTTGTATACCTTCTTTTTTGAAGTAGATTTTTTAGATTAAAGTCTTGTTTGCCTCTATTTTTAATGGTTTTATCAATTACATTCCTTTGTACTTCTTTTATTCAACAAGAATTACTTTCAAAAATCAAAAATCTTTTTTGCGACATCTTGTGCCAAATTTTTGGAATACTAAGAGGAACTATTCATTTTTGATTTTGTAGACTATAGTCTACAAGACCTGGTTTAATTTTGAGAAGTAAGACTCACTTGGTCAATTATTAGTCTAGTTATAAATTCAGAGTATTTGCCAATATGGAATTAGAAAGGAAGTTTGAAATTGATGACGTGTTCGGTAAAAAAATGAAGTTAAATGAGGCTGAAAATGGTGCCATTGGCAAAGCAGCCTTCACTCATTATTTACAGTCTAATGATTTAGACAAACAGTTGTTTAAGAATGAAGCAGTAAAGTTCTATAAAGAATATTCTGAAATTGTCCATGGTGAAAAATTTTCCTGGGAAGTAGCGGAAGAAGCTGTCCAATATTCCTTATTCGGAAATGAAGCCACTTTTGCAGAACCGGAAGGGAATACTCAATTCAGATTTATTGACCTCTTTGCAGGAATTGGAGGTTTTCGATTAGCTATGCAAAGCCTTGGAGGAAAGTGTGTCTTTTCAAGTGAATGGGATGAGCAAGCTAAAAAGACATATTTTGCAAATTTTGGAGAGGTGCCTTTTGGAGATATTACAAAAGAAGAAACTAAGCAATTCATACCTGATGGCTTTGAAGTTTTATGTGCAGGATTTCCCTGTCAGGCATTTTCTATTGCAGGAAGAAGGGGAGGTTTTGAAGATACAAGAGGAACTTTATTTTTTGATGTCGCCGAAATAATTAAAAGAAAAAAACCAAAAGCTTTCTTTCTTGAAAATGTGAAAGGTTTAAGAAATCATGATAAAGGAAGGACATTAGCCACAATTCTAAATGTCTTGAGGCAAGATTTGGGTTATTATGTTCCTGAACCTCAAATAATGAATGCTCGAGATTTTGGAGTTCCTCAAAATAGAGAAAGAATTTTTATAGTAGGATTTAGAAGTGATTTAGGTATTGATCATTTTG
The DNA here is from genome assembly GCF_003003005.1 of Mongoliibacter ruber. Lineage (GTDB taxonomy): Bacteria > Bacteroidota > Bacteroidia > Cytophagales > Cyclobacteriaceae > Mongoliibacter > Mongoliibacter ruber. The sequence goes on along the minus strand of NZ_PVTR01000002.1, from coordinate 359,545 downwards.
AATACCCCGAACCCTTAGATAAGGTAGTTGCTTTTGAAGATGTTAAGGAAGTAGAACCTGTTTCTGTTAAATATTTTCTTTCTACTCAATACCTTAAAACTTTGAAGGAGCATAAAAACAGACATTTATCAAAGGGAAATGGATTTGGATATGAGATCATTCCAGATGATGGCACTGCTAATGCGGTAGTCTGCGGTGGAATGGGAAGAGAGAGAAACCTTGTCTATGATGACAGGTTGGAAGATTTTACTCCTGTTACCCACATTAAAGGAGAAGTAAATAGAGAAGGCATCAGAAAAATGACACCTCGGGAATGGGCCAGATTGCAAGGTTTTCCTGATGAATTTTTAATTCCTGTAGCAGATGCCTCGGCATACAAGCAATTTGGAAATTCCGTTGCAGTGCCCGCAATTAGGGCAACGGCTAAAGAAATAATAGATAAATTATTAATTTATGCTAACAGGAAATAAAGGTGAGTGGAGTGAAATTTACACTCTTTTGAAAATTATATCGGATAAGAATCTCTTTGCTGGGGACAGCAACTTAAAAAAGATTGAAAGCCTTATTTTTCCTATCATTAAAATTTTACGTGACGAATCAAACGGAACATATGAATATGGTTATGAACGTGATTTGGTGATAATTAGAGGTGCTAATGAGGAATTTAGAATTCCTTTAATAGAATTTCAAGAGAAAGCCTTCTATTTACTCTCCAAGTTAAAAGAAACAACTTCTTCAACATTTTCCATTCCTGAGATTGAGACTTTTATAAATTCATTTAGTTGCCTTTCTTTAAAAGCAAAATCCTCCGTAAAAAGTGATATTCGAATAGTTATACACGACCAAAGAACAGGTACTATGCCTGAACTGGGATTCAGCATAAAGTCTCAACTTGGAAATGCTTCAACACTATTAAATGCTGGCAGAACTACAAATTTTATTTACCAAGTAGAAAATGTTGATTTATCTGAAGCCCAAATTGAAGCTGTAAACAGTATTAATACTAGAAGTAAAATAAAAGATAGAATCGAAAAGATTAAGGAGATTTTTGGTTCACTGGTTTTTATTGAAACTGAAAGCTCTGTCTTCGGTAACAACTTAACATTGATTGATAGTGGATTGCCAATTATTCTTTCCGAAATAGTTTATCTTTTCTTTACTTCGGGGCTTTCAAAAACTTTGGATTTGGTAAATGAAGTTTCAAAAATTAATCCACTTGGATTTAATACAGAAACAAAACACCCATTCTATTCATATAAAATCAAACGTTTTTTAACTGATGTTGCTCTTGGAATGATGCCGTCAAAAGTGTGGACAGGTCAATTGGATTCCACAGGCGGATATTTAGTCGTCAAAGATGATGGCGAAGTCCTTTGTTACCACATTTATAATAGAAATGAATTTGAAGATTATTTGTTAAATAATACAAAGCTTGAAACAGCAAGTAGTACCAGACATGATTTTGGCATTCTATATAGAGAAGGTGAAAAAATATTGTTTAAATTAAATTTACAAATCAGGTTTTTAAGATAATGGAAAATCAGTTACAATTTAGAATAAGTTCGGGATTAAAGAATATAATTGGGCGAGACTTAATTACTGATGATTTCATTGCAATTTTTGAGCTTGTTAAGAATTCATATGATGCTCATGCGACAAAAGTTTTAATTGAATTTGAAAAAATAAATACATCTAACGCCATAATAAGAATTACCGATAATGGTAAGGGGATGAATTATGACGACCTATTAAATAAGTGGCTATTTGTAGCTTATTCAGCAAAAAAAGATGGAACCGAAGATATTGACTACAGAAATAGAATACAGAGTAAAACTTTTTATGCAGGAGCAAAAGGGATTGGTCGTTTTTCTTGTGATAAATTAGGTTCAAAGCTTCTTTTGATAACAACAAAAGATGAAAAGAACTCTAAAACAGAACAAATCCAAGTTGATTGGGATAATTTTGAACAAGATACGAAAGATGAATTTATCAATATTGGGGTTAGTCATACTACATTACATGAAAACCCATTGATATTTAGTTCCGGTACATTGTTGGAGATTTCGGGTATCAGACCAGATTCGGAATGGTCTTATGAAAAACTTATACGTTTAAAAAATTCTTTATCAAAACTAATCAATCCTTTTGAAAATAATGAAGAAAGAATTTTTGAAATAAAAATTAATGCTGAAGAATATCTTGATTTAGATCAAAAACAAGAAGCTCCAAACAGAAAGGTCAATGGGCTAGTCACAAATAATTTATTAAATATTCTTAATGAAAAAACAATTAAGATACGCTCCGAAATCGCACAAAATGGAAAGCAAATTAAGACAGAAATTACAAATAATGGAATATGGCTATTTTCAATATTAATAAATAATGAAAACTACCCTTTACTAAATAATCTGTTTGTGGAATTGTTCTACTTAAATAGAAGTGCCAAGAATAATTTTACCAGAACAATGGGGATTAGAAATACTGAATATGGTTCGGTTTTCTTGTATAAAAACGGGATAAGAGTTTACCCTTATGGAGAACCAGGAGCCGACCCTTTTGAACTTGATAAAAGACAACAGTCTCGTATTGGAGACAGACTTGGTACCCAACAATTAATTGGTAGAATAGAAATAATTGGTGAGAATGAAGATTTTAAAGAGACAACAAGTAGAGATGGTGGTTTAATAAAGAACCAAGCCTACCATCAATTATTAGACTACTTTATTGATGTAGTTGAAAAGCTTGAATCATTTTGGTTAAGTATTTACAAGTATGGAATTGATACAAAGGGTTATTCAGACATTGAGAATTTAGAAATCAAAATAATCAGGTCTCTTTTAAAGATTAAAAACTCTGATGAAGATGTTACTTTTGATTTCAATTCAAATTTAATATCACTTTTAACAGATACACAAAATGAAAATGAAAATGCTTTAACGCTAATAAAATCAATTGAAAATATTGCGAGAGAAACAGATAATAAGGAATTAATCTCAAAAATTAAGAAAGTAAAATCTACTCTGGATGATGCATTAATTATTGCTGAAATAGCAGAAGAAGAGATAAAAGAGAAAGAAAAGGAAATTAAAGAAAAAGAAACCCAAAATCTTTTTTTAAAATCTGTTCGTTCACAAGATTTTGATGATCTTTTAAGTTTTATGCATCATGCAGGAATTTATGCACAGACAATTAATTCTTATTTAAAAAACATCTCCTTAAAACTCAGCAGAAATATTGAAATCACAAGAGATGATTTAATAGAGATAATTAGGTCAATAAGCTTTGAAGCCAATAAAATCCAAAACATCTCAGAATTTGCTACCAAAGCTAATTTCCGACTAAAAACAGAAGAATTAGAAGTAGACATTGTCAACTATCTTGCAGAATATATTTCTAATATCTTACCTTCTGTTAATAATAAAAGTTTAGAAATCGTATTTGAAAACAATGTCAAGAACGAAATTGTAAAAAAATTCAAACCTATAGAAATCAATATTCTTATTGATAATCTTGTAGTTAACTCAAGGAAAGCTAAGTCAGATAGGTTATTAATTAGTTTAACTGAATATATGGGTAAATTAATTTTTGAGTTTAAAGACAATGGAATAGGAATTAATCCGAAAGACATCAAGCGTATTTTTGACTTTGGGTATACAACAACAGATGGTTCAGGATTAGGTCTTTATCACGTTAAACAAATTGTAAGTAACTTAAAGGGAAATATTGATGTTCAAAATAATTCAGATAATGGTATAACATTTAAAATAATAATATGAGACACAAATTTATTCTTTGGATTGACGATATGCAGAATTGGTCGCATATAGTTACAAGTAACTTATCTATCCTTGCGACAAAATACGATATCAATTTAGTTGTTTTACCTCAATTAAATGGTGAGGATTTAGAACAAATATTTATGATGTATCCTTTTGATTTAATTGTGATGGATTATCATATGGAACCATTTAACGGTGATAAATATATCGCACAAATCAGGGAGGAGGAACATTTAGATAACATTCCGATTCTCTTTTACTCTCAAGACCAAAATGTAGATCTGAATAATTTGATTGGAAGTATGCGAAATGTATACGTAACAAACAGAGCTTCTGTGGAAGATAGAATAAAAGAGTTTATTTTTCCCAATATTTAAAATCAAACATTTCTTATTGTCAAAATTTATTTTAAAAATCCACCAACTCCCCAATCCCTACCCCCAGCGCCCCCGCCAACTTCTCCATCACCTCCAACGATACATTTCTCTTCCCCTGTTCTATTCCTGAGATATAGGGTCTGTTTAATCCGGACCTTTCGGCCAGTTCTTCTTGGGACAGGCCTTTTTCTTTTTTGAGGAAAAAAAATTGAAAATGGGGGTTGATGATATTTAATAAATCCCCATCTGATACTTAACATCAAATTCCAATTGTATCCAATTTTGAGATGGGTTAATTACATAATCTTCTAGTCCAATATTCTGCTCTTTTATATTCTCCAATATTTCCTCAGCCTTAGTCCACTTTGATAAAAATATTCCAGCCCAAGCCTCTTCATCAAACCTTAATTTTACCTCATTATGCCATTCTTTAGAATAGGACGTGCCATACCAAAATGGCTTTATATGGCTTTCTGTCTGGAAATCGTAAATACCTTCTCCTACAAATGAAAAAAGATCAATAATTGTCTTTTCGAAAACCATGATTTCTTCATTTTCATGATCTATCTTACAAATTGTTTCTATTTTTTGAATTAGATTGTCCATAGGTTTTGATTTGATTTTTGAAATTTATCCTTGTAAAATCTGTCTTATCATAATTTCTCTACCTTCTTCCAATGTCATCATGTTTCCAAATTCGGCAAGAGAGTCTTTGTCGCGATATATTCCATTTTTGTCATTCCAGCATAGCCAATTGATTATTTCATCTCTTGAAAGTTGATGAATGCTTTCCTTCAATTCATTTTCTGGTAAATCAAGGAATCTTCTGAACCATAAATCAAGTTTCATTTTTTTCAAGTTTGATTTTAAAATTTAGGTGATCAGCTAGTTTGATCAAATAATCTACACTGAAAGCAAATTCCCCGTTTTCAATTTTTGAAATTGTAGATCTAGCAATTCCCATTTTTTCAGCCAATTCCATTTGTGAAAGCTTATTCGCTTTTCTAATTTTTCTTATTTCATCTGCTAAGGCTATCCTCTTTTCTAAAGATTCGATATTCGTCATAAATTCTAGTCAAAATTGAAGAATATCGAAAATAGTTAATTGAATTTAAGTCTCTAGGATTGACTTAAAGTTTGAACAGTTAATAGCTGAATTGATTTACTAAAGTTAAGAAAAAGAAAATAAATGTTCAATATATTGAACAAAAAATCTTTAAATCCTAGAAATTTGATCCACAACCCGCTTCACACAGCTCCCCAAAACCTCAACACTGTCCAACCTTTGGATCGCTAGCAATGGTTGATCTACCGGTCTCTTTGCCTATTGCGCTCAATCTTCACAGCAAAAAAACCCTTTCCCACTAGCAACCTCCGCTTTCAAAAACCAAATTGCCTTTATGGTACAATTGCTTTACCGGGGATAACCTGGCCACGGCTTCAGCAGAACAGGAGGCAGCAATCAAGTTAAAACTGGCTTCATCCCCCACCTTGGGCCAGACTTGTTTTCCTTCATTATCCAATGGCGTAACTCCCTTGGTGCCTATGCCCAGACAGCGTGACAATCCAAATTCATGGTTGTATCGATACAACTCAGCCATGGTCTTGGCTTTATCCAACATGCTGCCGGTCCCGAATGGCTGCCAGTGGTCTGTCACACAGTCTGTACCTGCCATTACAGGAATGCCATGCTCCAACAGCTTGGGTATGGGCATCACATTGTAACCTATTGGTACCGTGGTGGTGATTCCTATCTGCGCTTCTGCAAGGGCTTCACAGGTAGCTTCAAGTGTTTTGCTATCCACGGCTCCCAATATAAAGCAATGACTTAAATAAGTCTTCCCCTTCAAGCTTGGGTTTTCATTTACCTTATCGATCAAATACTGCACTGTTTTCAGACCGGATTCTCCCGTTTCATGTAAGTGGATATCTAGGCCTTTATGATAATCCAATGCCAATTGTACGGTAAAGTCCATCGTCTTTTCAATTTGGCCATCTATAGAATAGGGATCCACTCCACCAATAAAGTCTATGCCCATGCCTGCTGCTTCACGCATCAGTTCCTGCGAACCTGAGTAAAATACGCCATGCTGGGGAAATGCTACCAGTTCCGCCCCAAAACCAGCTTCTTTGGCCTCCAAGGCTTTTTGGAGATTTTTCAAAGAATCCAACTTAGAGGTAGGCTCTATGTTGACATGGCTTCTGGCGAAATCGGTTCCTTGGGAATGCAGCAGTTCAACCAGTTTTTTGGCCCGCTCCGTTGAATGGGGCAAAAGTGTGGGAATTACCTCCTTTTCATGTTCGATCAGCTCTTTGACAGTTCGGAATTTACTTTCCCTTGCCTTCCATGGTCCGCTGTAATAGGTTTTGTCCAAGTGGATGTGCATGTCCTTCATAGCGGGCAACATCAAATAGCCTTGGGCGTCAATGGCATCAGCCGCAGAATTATTCGGAAGAATTTCAGTGATTTTTCCATTTTCCACCACTACCAGGAAAAGCTTGGTTTCTGTGGCAATGACTTCGACCTCATCCCTGATAAAGCCAGTTTCCAGCTTTACATTTTTAAAAGTGATTTTGGAAAGTGGATGGTTTGGATGCCTGTGGCTGTTACTGTCGGCAAATCCAAAAGTAGGAGAAAGTAAACCTGCACCTGTAAGTGCGATGGTCTGCGAAAGGAAATTTCTTCTGTTGAGCTGCTTGTTTGACATAATGGAAAGTTTATAGTCAAAATTAGGAATTGAAGAAGAAAACGAGTGATAAAATTCAGGCCAAATCAGGTGAATTTTATCACTTTTTTCGAAAATCGCTTGGTGAAAGCCCTGTTTCTTCCCTGAAAAACTTGGAGAAATTGGCTGGATCCCGAAAGCCTAATTCAAAGGCCAACTCCTTAACTGAGATACTGCTGATAGAAAGTAAGCGTCTGGATTCCAAAGAAATCGTGTTTATGGGGAGTTTCAATAATATGCTTGCCCTGAATGCTATGATCTAAGATGCAAAGCCCTTCCAGGTTATTGGCCTGGAACTCTTGTAGGTCTAAGATTGGGAAAAGCGTAGTTTTCTGGTTTAGGTTGCCCATGTTTAAATCTATTGATTTTTGATTATATGGACAAAACCAATACATCCACCACCCTCTTCACACAGCTCCCCAACTCCTGCTTCACCTCAAAATCCCAAAACCGAAGTACTGTCCAGCCTTTGGATCGGTAGTAGTGGTTGATTTCCCGGTCTCTTTGCATGTTGCGCTCGATCTTTGGAATCCAGAAATCCTGGTTGGATTTGATGGTGGATTTGCGGTTTTCCCAGTCATATCCATGCCAGAATGCCCCATCTACAAAAATCACCAACTTGTATTTGATCAGGCTGATGTCAGGCTTTCCAGGGAGTTTTTGCTTGTTGCTTCGATACCTTACACCGGCATGCCAAAGGGCTTTTTTGAGCAGTTTTTCGGGTTTGGTGTCTTTGCCCTTGACCCTGGCCATATTGAAAGAGCGCTGCTTGGTGGTATAAAACCCTGCTTCCTCCGAAAATCTGGGTACCTTGATTTTTGGTTCCGGATAAGATTTTATTACTATGGGCTTAGACTTTTTGGGCATGGATTTGAGGAAAGTGAATTTAAGAAAAAATAGTGACGGATGTTGGATGAACTCTTTCTTTTGGCAGCCAGGGACGACTAATATGTGGTCGACTTGAATTAATCACCAATCATCCACTTCAATACATCCAGAATCATTTCAGGCTCTCGGATACAGCCAATCACTCGCTAAAAAGGTCGATTTCACTTCGTATTGATAGGGGTCGGTAATAATGCTTTTTCATTGGCTAATGAATTCTGTCGACTTCCAGATTGAGCTTCAACAAGTGAGGACTAAGGCTACCTATATTACCATGTGTTTTGTTTTTAATACATTATATGAGTATCCTCTTGATTGCACCTAGGCATTGAATGTTTTGAATGGGTTCTTTCTGCTAAATTCTAATCAAAACTTGATTATGAAGCTACTTTTTCAATTTGAAAAACTCTTTGATGAAGGAGGCATTCCACCCTTGCCCTTGTCCTTCTCCTCCTCCTACATAAGCCTGACCATTGATTACAAATGAAAATGCGCGGTATCTTCCTATTTTACCTACTGTAGCACCCATTTCCCAAGTATTGCTGAGTGGATCATAAATCCAAACATCCGGACTGGCTCCACCTCCAACAGGGGAGCCAGTTGCACAATATATTTTATTATTCAAAGTAAAACCAGTTTGAGATGAGATCGCATCAGGAACTTGGGCTAAAATAACCCAACTGTCTTTTGCTGCTTCATAGCGATAAAGCCCCGTCATACCAGTATCCAGAGCTCCGCCGAAGATATAAGCATATTCACCCAGAACTACTGCTGAAGCCTTAGACCTACTATTTAGACCCTGTGGCAGATTGGATAGTTTTTTCCATGTATTAGTATTCGTATTGTATTCGTAGAGATCCTCGTAGTTGATCGTGTTCCAACTTTTGGCAGGAATTAAGGCTTCGATGAGCGTGTCTGAAACAACATTCCAATAAAATGTGGCAATATCACCAAAGAGTACATTGGTAAACGAAGGGTCTACGCCCAAATTTTTTCCATGTATGCTTATCCAGTCTTCCAAATGGGCCATTTCAGGGTCTACTTTAAGAATGATAGGATCTTTACTACCTTGGGAAGCAAAAGACTTAATTGCACCATATTTCAGCCCTTGATCTGTATCAATAAAAGCTTTGTAGAAATACTTTTTACCCGGATAAATAAGATTGTCGAGTTCATAACGATACGCTCCCGCTTGTGCAGGTTTACCTAACCGTAATTTGAAAAGTGTTAAATTCCAGGTGATGCCGTCTTCAGAAATAAGAAAGCCATGATCTGAAATCTTTGCAGGATTGCTTAATTCTGCGTGAAGTATTACGCCACCCTCTACAATCACATCTGCATTCAAGGTCTGGACCTTTGGCTCCTTTTGTACTTCATCGATTTCATTTTCACAGGAGACAAAAAGCAAGCATAACATGCCGGCAAAGAGAAGCTTAAGGCGCATAAATTAGAGGAAAATAAAACCCGCTAAATGTATATTTTTTTTGAATCCATTGTATCTACCCAGAGGGAAAATATTTTTAAGCTTTTAAAAAGGATAATGATATTCTTATGCCGCCAAGCATAAAAAAAAGGCCCTCAAATTTGAGAGGCCTTTTTATCAACATTTAAGTTAACACAAACATTAATTCGGCCACTTCATGCCTTCGATATAAGGAGCACCTGCATTTTTCATTTCTGATGCTATATCTGCTAGGGACTCATTGAGCTTGCTTAATTGTTCAGCTGCTTTTTGAATTTGCTTGTTGGCAATTTGCAGGGTTTGTTTGGAAGTTTCGGTAGGTCCATAGAGAGAAGTCGAAATTCCCCGGTTTACTGCAAATAGCCGCTCACCGATAGTAGGCGGGGTTTTTTCACCGACTTGTAGTTTCGCCGGATTGCCATATACCTCCATATGTAAATTGTAGAGTTCATTTCGCAAGTCATGGAGTTTCTGATCGATAGGGCCAGGTTTGGCAGTAGAATGCTGCAAGGCCTTGCGCATGGCATCCACTGTTTTTATACTTCGGTCTATATTGATGTCAAGTGCTGAAGCATTTTTTGCTGTTGCTTCATACGAACGCCAAAAATCCGCCACTTCTTTTTCTGGAGCCCCTTCCAGCGCTCCCTTATACAATCTCTCAACTTCAAAGGTGATTGGGTCATCCAAAGCCGTAGTGACACCATCTTCACTTTTGTAGAGTGTAGCCGTGTAAGTTCCAGGGGCGACCATAAGACCTTCTTCATTCGATTGGCCGCCATGGATGCTTAATGCAGTAGGTGCCGGATACCGCAAGTCCCATGAGATGCGATGAAAGCCCTTTTTTGTCGGACCTTCTACACGCCTGATTACATTACCAGCGGCATCCTGGACAAGTATGAAAATGCCGGGTTTTACCTGAATCTCTTCAGCTGCTCTTTCCTCCCAACTTGGCATAGGTACGTCACGTTCGGCAGCCGTAAGGGGTTTTTCTATGGCTTGTCTCATTTCCGCTTTGGTTTGCAAACCATCTTTCAGGTGGTAGGTAAAAACAGCACCAAAGTCAGGGTTTGGGGCAACATAATAGGAAGCGCCTTGCGTACCTTTTGGCTTGCTGAAATCCAAATGTGAGCGAGGGATATACCACAATGCTTTACGGGTAGAGTAAAGTGAGCCTTCTTTTTGAAGTGAAGCAGTACTGACTTCTCTAAGGACACTATAATCATCGAAAATGAAGAACCCTCGTCCAAAAGATGCTCCCACCAGATCATTCTCTCGCTTTTGAATTGCTAAATCCCGAAAAGAGATTGTTGGAACGCCTCCTTCAAGCTTGGTCCACTGTCCGCCACCATTGATGGTAAAATACAAGCCATACTCAGTAGCGATAAATAGCAGTTCAGGTTTTACATGATCCTGCACCAATCGCCAAACCATCAGTTTGTCAGGCAGGTTTCCTTTGATCATTTGCCAGGTACGTCCACGGTCTGTACTTTTTACCACAAACGGACGGTAGTCGCCATATTTATGATTATCCAAAGAAACATATACTGTATTTGGATCATGTAAATCTGCTTTGATGTCATTAATAAAGGCCCTTTCAGGAACACCCATACTGCTTACTTCTACCGCACGCCAGCTTTTGCCATCATCCTCGGTGACTTGTAACAGCCCATCGTCTGTGCCTGCGTAGATAAGTCCTTCCACCAAAGGCGACTCGGATAAACTTGTAATGGTCCCGTAATTTGACATTGCAAAAACATCCCATGGCGAGTCCCAACTTTGGGTGGCCCCCATAATAGGTAAACTCATGCGATCTTCACCCCTGGTAAGGTCATCACTAATCGCTTCCCAGCTATCGCCACGGTTGTTGGATTTCCATACACGGTATGATGCAAAATACAGTCGGCTAGGAGAATGCGGACTCACATGAATGGGCGCATCCCAGTTATACCGCTCATGCGGATCATCTTCACCGGCCTGAGGCTGAATATCCACTACTTCACCGGTAGACATGTCCAATCTGCTGAGGGTACCCTGTTGGCGTTCGGCATAGACGATATCCGGATTGCCTGGCTCGGTGGCTGTGGCGTGACCGTCCCAATTGAGTACAAGTTTCCAGTCGTAGTTTTGCATTCCCTGCACATTGTCCGTACGCGAAGGTCCTCCGTGCGTTCCATTATCTTGTGTCCCGGCGTAGATGTTGTAAAATGGCTCAGCATCATCGAGAGAGACTTTGTAGTACTGGGTAATCGGCAAGTTGGGCATGAATCTCCAATTTTTGGCTAGATCAAAACTTTCATAAAGTCCGCCGTCAGTCGCCAGCATCACATAGTTGGGATCGCTTTTTTTGAATGCCATGCCATGGAAATCACCATGGATATGATCCCTGTTGACGATGTGCCAATTTTTCCCTCCATCGGAAGAGTATTTCATACTGGCATCCATCATATAGATCAGGTCAAATTGATGAGGAGAGGCAAAGAGCTCCATGTAATAGTGTGGACCTGTGGCACTGGCCACCACATCCGATGTTTTCTCCCAATTCATACCCCGGTCAGCAGATCGCCAGGTACCACCTGTTCTTCGATCAAGTTCTATGGCAGCGTAGACCACATCCGGTTGCTGCGGCGAGATAGTCAGTCCTATTTTTCCCATTTTACCGGAAGGAAGACCATTGGTCAATTGTATCCATGTTTCTCCACCATCTTCACTTCTGAAAATGCCGTTTTTAACTCCTCCACCCATCATGGCCGCAACGGTACGTTGGCGTTGCCAGGTAACCGCATAGATTCTGTCAGGATTTCTTGGATCTATGGCGATATCCCCTACACCTGTGAACTGATCGTCACCCAAGGTCTTTTTCCAGTTTTTACCACCATCCGTACTTTTGTAAAAGCCTCTTTCACCACCGGCACTCCATAAGGGACCTTGCGCAGCCACAAATACCACGTCGCTATTGTCTGGGTGGACGATGATTTTCCCAATGTGTTCAGAATCTGGTAAGCCACGTTTTTCCCACGTGGTACCACCATCTTCTGAGCGGTAAATACCGTCACCAAATCCAAAGTGTCGTCCTCCACCTTCTTCTCCGGTACCCACCCAAATGATCATCGGGTCAGATGGATCAATGGTTACACAGCCAATAGAGTACGAGCCTTGTTCATCAAAAATTGGAGTAAATGTCACTCCTGCATTGATCGTTTTCCAAACGCCTCCGGAACCAGCCGCTACATACCAAGTGCTTTCATTGGTCGGGTCAATAGCCACATCCGCTATCCTCCCTGACATGAATGCCGGACCAATGCCACGGAGCTGCAGCCCGCGAAAAGTTGTCTCGGAAAAGAGTTCATCTACAGCAGCAGGAGTAGTGCTTTCTCTTCTTTGGGCAAACAATACAGTGCTTAACCCACAAAGTATAAAGGTCATGAGCCAAGAAAAGTGTTTTTTAGAGTATCTCATAGATTGTTGGTTTTGGTAAGACTTACATTACAGTTCTTTTAATCTAGATCAATGGGATCAAAAAATCGCCAAATTTGTGGTAAACGGTTTGGTGACATGTTTGGTGTTAAAAAATTGTTTACACCTGATTTTGTATTCGGATGGGTATTTTAATTATATGTATATCCGCTTTCATACCAGTAGAATCTAATTAATAGAATTAACCTCTGATTTCGAACCAATATCTATTAGTATCCCTTTGCCAAAAAAGCCTCGTTTAATTGATTAGTGGCATGATTGCGGATAATCATATTTATTTATAAGGGATATTCAATTTGAAAAAGTGACAAAAAACAATTAAAAAAGTATCAAGTAATTTCAGGAGATGACATATTGCTTTTTCCTGCTTTTTTCTAAATTACCTTGTAATCGTATCAAACCCGTACACTTATGAAGTTTAACCTAATTTTAGTAGCCTTTTTGGCGCTTTCACTGATGGCCTGTGAGTCATCGGAGGAAAAGGGAGAACAGACCACCGAATCCTTTGATATTGAAGGGGTATCCCGATTGAAGGTCAATGGAGTTTTCAACCTGCATATCAGCCAAGGGGATCAAGAATCTCTGACTATTGAAGGCAATCCAGAATTGATTTCCCTGATTGAGGTAAGGCAAAGAGGTGACCTTTTAGAACTTAACATCAGCGAAAAAGACAGCCGCACATTCAATAAAAAAGGAGCCAAGGTAAACCTGACTGTTGCTGATCTCAGCGAAATGGAGTTTGAGGGAGCTGGAAATATCACCACAGTAGGATCCCTCGATTTGGAAGACTTCAGATTGATAGGCAGAGGTGTAGGAAAAGTTCACCTTGAACTGGAAGCTGAGTTTTTGGATGCAGACCTCAATTTTGTAGGCAGCCTGACACTGAAAGGTGCTGCCCGAGAAATGTCTCTGCTCAATGAGGGAATCGGCAATATTGATGCTTCCAAGCTCATCGTCCAAAAAGTAGACCTAATCAGTTCGGGCATCGGAAAAGTCTCCGTACACTGCGAAGATGAGCTTTCTCTAGAAGTCAACGGTATCGGCCAGGTAAGCTACACCGGCAACCCAACTGTGATACACGAAAATGTGAATGGTATAGGGAAGGTGAGTAGGAACTGAAGCAAGGATGAAAGAGGAAGGAAGAGGGATGAAAACAAGAAGCGAGTGACGAGAAATTTTAGATTTTAGAATTTAGATTTGAGATCGAGTGGGTAGCAGGGATTAGAAAAGGATGAAGGATGAATTTGGCACTTGGCAGTTTTGGGATATTTCCCAGTTGAAATAATTTTCTATAGGACAGCTTCAATGCAATCAAAACAGGTTTGACTTTAGAAAAACCGTGTGGAATAGAAATACGATAGATATAAATTGAAATATGGTAGAAATAACTTTATAGAAGACAGCTTCAATCCTATAAATCAGGTCTTATAGTCTAAGGATTTATATCACCGTAGGATTACCTGGCGTAGGCATGGCATTTTTTACGAAGTGTATTTGTACAAAATTTCAATCAATGACTGTAATCTATAAAAAATAACAAGGAAGCAAGAAAATCCATCTTGCTTCTTGTTGTTTCTAGCCAACGTCTCATCTCTATCAAATACGGTATGATGCTGGGAAATTATATCGCCGAAGGCATATATCCATTTATATCGCGAAGCTTGTATCCATTTATCCTCAATTCAAATAAGCCAAACAAGCTTCTTTACATTCCTGACAAGCCTTGGCACAAGCTTGACAATGATCATGGGAGTGACTGGCACATTCATCGGCACATATTCCACAGATTTTTGCACAATATTTAATCAGGTCATTTACTTCCTTGAAACTGCCGGATAGTACTTTGCTTGTAGTCAGACATACTGATCCACAGACTTGATCTGTTTGGATACAGTCTCTCATATGACTCACATCTTCTTCTTGAAGACAGGCATCTGCACAATGAAAACATGCGTTAGCACATTCCTGAAGTTTGGTAATCAATTCGTTACGTTTCATGGTGATTGTGTTTTTGAGTTTAAAAATCTATTCATTAATTCACCAAATAATTGCAAAGACCATTCCATTGCCTAAATATGGATTTATGCATAGGTAGACATGGTAGATTCAAACAAATAGGCATAATTTCCCCTAATTGAGAATAGAATTAATGTAGAAATGCAGTAGATATAGTTTTCTAGAAGACAGCTTCACCTTTATCAATAAATGGACTCTATGGCCACAACTTAAAAAAAATAGAACCTCATTTCTATTGTATTTCAACTTTGTTTCTTTCATGTAGCAAAAAAAGCCAAGAACCAAGACCGACTTTGATCTTGTTTCTTGGCTCTTTTTTCTTATTTCTAATCTCTCGCTTCTCACCTTCATCCCAACGCCTCGGTTCGTGTCTTCACAAACCGAAACTTAAACCTTAAATTACGGATGAAGTATCCTGCATTTCTATCCCATACCTGTTTTGGCGGAAAGCTTTTTCCAGTTTCATCATTTTCTCAGCCAAAATCAAAACGCTTTTATACCTTTTAAACCCCGGGTAGCAACCCGGGGCTAATAGATATTTGACCCTTTCAGGGTCATTACAATGGCAAGGCCTCGGTTCGTGTCTTCACAAACCGAAACTTAAACCTACATCTCGCCCACTTCATCCTTCCTCCCTCATCCTTCATCCTTTCTAACCTCTACTCTCTCCCCTTAACCCACTTCTCCAACCACTGATGCTGTTCCCAAAGGGTGTGCAACGTGGATTCCTTGGCAGCATAGCCATGGCTTTCATGCGGAAGAAATACCAATCGGGTAGTGGCTCCATGGCCTTTCAAAGCATTGTAATATCGCTCTGATTGGATTGGAAAAGTACCCGAATTGTTATCTGCCTCTCCATGAATCAACAAAATAGGCGTTTTCACTTTATTGGCATTCATAAATGGTGACATGGTATTATACACCTCTGGCGCTTCCCAATATGTCCTTTGTTCGTACTGGAATCCAAAAGGAGTCAGGGTCCTGTTGTAGGCTCCACTTCTGGCGATTCCTGCAGCAAAAAGATCTGAATGAGAAAGCAGGTTAGCTGTCATAAATGCTCCATAGGAGTGACCTCCAACAGCAATTTTGTTTCTATCCCCTATTCCTGCATCCACGATAAAATCAATAGCCGCTTCGGCATTTGCCACAAGCTGCTCAACAAAGAAGTCGTTCGGTTCTTCATCACCCTCGCCAACAATCGGCATTTCTGTTTGGTCCATGATAGCATATCCCTGGGTGACCCAGAAAATAGGTGATCCCCAACTGATGCGGGTAAAGGTATATTTGGAACCTCTGACTTGTGCTGCGACAGCGGCAGATTTGTATTCTCTAGGGTATGCCCACATCACAACCGGTAAAGGTGCATCTTTTCCTGGCTCATAACCTTCAGGTGTGTACACTGTAGCGGATAAGTTAAGGCCATCATTTCTTTTGTACTGTACCAATTGCTTATTGATCCCCTTGATAGACTCGTATGGATGGGCAAACTCGGTAAGTTGTCTTGGTGCTATTCTTCTTTTAGTATTGACAACCCAATAGTTAGGCTGAATGTCAGTGCTTTCTTTCAGTGTCACAAACTCTGTAGCATCAGGACTCAATACTTTCACTACCCTTTCATAATAAGGTGCCTGAGACCTCCACAGAATTCTTTCACTTTTCTTTTTAGTATCAAATGCAGACAAATAAGGCATACTTCCTTCCGGCGAACCTCCTTCGGAAGTCATATATACCTCATCTCCTTTTCTCAAAATCACATTTCTTCCATATTGATTGCTGGTAAATACCGGCGAACCTGGGTCATTGTAAATATCATCTGAAGACCTTTCAATGATCACATCTCCTTTTTCTCCAGGCTTGGATGGATTGATACGAGAGATCTTTTGTTGTCTGCTGGCAAACCAGCCTTCGTTGAGCAAGGCAAAGTTATCGTCAGACCAATAGATACCTCTATATCTGTATCCCAAACTTGCCAACTTCACTGGATCGGAGGTAAAAGGGGCATCCTGCATGTAAACAATTTCTCTTTCTTCCATTTCCATCTTTGGATCACCACCATCTTGGGCTTCTACCCAATACAAAGTGGCGGGCTTATCTGCCCTCCAATTGATAGATCTTCGACCTGTCACTGTGGCATCAAATCCTGTAGGTCGGACTTCATCAAGTGGAACTTCGGCGATAGTTTTGACTTTGTTTCCATTTTGGTCCCACACCTCCACATGATAAGGAAATCTAGAAGCAGGCACCAAGTACGAAAATGGTTTTTGTATCAAATCCACCATGATATATTGGTCATCAGGAGAAGTGCTGATTGATTTGATCAAACCACTGTTGCCAATAGCAGTCAAATTGCCGTCCAAATCAGCTTTCATGACCTGAGAGTCCATAAAAAATGCAAAAAGAGCTTCGTCATATGGATTGCCCAAAAGATCTTGGTATGTCCTGGAAGGAGCAGCACTTCCTGCAGTCTCCTGGATGGTTGGGCCTACAGGCGCCAATGGAGAATCCGGCTTATTTCCTCTGTTTGGGTTGATGCCTTTGAATATGATCTGATTGTCAGCCGTCCAAGAAATATCACTTCCGTAAACGCCGTTTACAATTTCATCCGTAAGTTTCTTAGCTTCCATACTTTCTATATCGACCACCCACAGGCTGATTCCTGTATTGCTGGTGTTGGTCAAAGCAAGGAATCTTTCATCTTTAGAAAGGGAAAAACTTCCCAAACGTGGATTAGAAGGAAGTCCTTTGACTTCAGTTTCCTCTCCAGAAGAGACATTTTTAATTTTGACATTATCCACTGATGTAGAACGGCTCGGGCCATTTGTCGCAGGATTGATTCGGATACCTGCAAGTCTTAATTCTGGTTGAGCCAGTTCTTCAATAGAAGGACTGCCAGGTCTTTCCAGTAGGAGCATTTTATCTCCAGAGCGTGTAAAGTTGACAAAAGGAGTGAGTGGTGCATTTGCAAGTTCTTCAATTTCCTTTGGGGGTTTTTGATAGCTTAGTGGCTCTTGGGCAAGTGCCTCAGCAAAAGCGAGGAAACAAAAAAAGCTTGCAAAGAAGCTGATCTTAAAGATATTTTTCATTGGGTTTTAAATTTTGAATCTAGCTTGAAATTACATGATCTTATTTATATAAAAGCCCGAAATTATCTTTTTGGTTTAAAAAAATAGGTGGTCGGGGGAAATAGAGGTCATTGAGAAGTAATTAGGCATTTACTAAAAGGGAATGACAGTTGGTGTACGTCATCCTGAACGGAGCCTACCTCGTGTAGGCAGGCTTGCGGAGTTGAAAGCCTGTCCAGCAGCATTGCTGGGCATCTCCTATCTTTTAGACTAGGAGACTCTTCCCTTTACCCAGAGTGACGATCCCTACAATTTTGTCATTGGTAGGAGGTAAGACAGAAGGAAACTTTTAACCGTAATGGCTATAAATAAAAGTATGCCAGAGTGTTGCCTTTTTTGCTTTGGAAAGGATTGCTATATTCTGATTTCATATAGGTTCCGCTGTTCAGGCGTCAGAAAAAATTTGTTAAAGGTTAAAAATGTTAAAAGTTAAGTTGGTGCTTTGGCAGGGTCTGCCCTCTACCTTTGACCTTGAAAAACCAACTTTCACCTAAGGTTCACTTTTCTCGCTTCTCGCTTCTCGTATCTTGAACACCACCCTCCATCTACATACACCATTTCCTCTTTCCTCCCTCATCCTTTCTCCTTTCACAAGCCCCTATAAACAAAAAAGGAAGCCTTTTGAGCTTCCTTTTTTTATACTATTCATTTGGATTATTTTCCTTTTGCGCCAATTGAGATCATCGCACACCTAAAACCAATATGGTTGGTCGCTGAATCCTGATGAGTAAATCTTCTCGCTCCTGGAGTCAACCAATAAGCAACATCTCTCCAAGAACCTCCTTTGAATACCCTAAACTCATCTGTGATCAGCATAGTAGTATAAGATTCTTCTTCATCATAAATACCATCATATCTGGATGGGTTGAGGTCATCAAAATCCTGAAAGGAAAGTGGACGGTAAACATCATTTACCCACTCATTCACATTTCCAGCCATGTGGTAAAGACCAAAATCATTCGGAGGCATGTCATATACGTTGGTTGGAAGGATTTCACCATCATTGGTTTTGCTACCTGCTATACCTGCATAATCACCTCTACCTCTTTTGAAGTTGGCAAGGAAATCACCTTGTCTACCTTTTCTCTTGATATTGTATGGATTCCTAACACCTCTGCCATCCCAAGGATAGATTCTTCCATTTTCTTGGTTTTCGTCCATATACTGTGTACCGATCATGGCTTTTGCAGCATATTCCCACTCACCTTCACTTGGAAGTCTATACTCTGCGATAGCTACACCTCTTTCGACCAATTGTCTTTTGGAAAGGGTAGAATCTACATTATTTTGTTCTCTGATGATATTCGATACGAATTCAGTTCTCCACTTAGAATAAGAATTGGCCTGAGTCCAAGAAACACCTGCTACAGGATAAAAGTTGAATCCAGGAAATCTGAAATAATAGGTATCGTAAAGATCGTTGTAGTTCATGGCACCAGCCCAAACATGCTCTTTTGGTTCAAGCTTTTGGATGGAATCAGCACTCACATTTTTGCTCATGTAAAACAAAAATTCCCTGTAATCCACATTGGTGACTTCTGTTTCATCCATGTAAAAAGAAGCGATGGTTACAGTTCTTTCCAGGTTATCCCTGAATCCCATGACATCTTGTTCCTGAGAACCCAAAACTGTACGGCCACCTTGGATATATTTCAACCTTGGACCAATTTTTTGTTCTGCAAATTTAGCTACATAAAACTTGGAGCTATCGTTGATGTCTTTACTGAAATCAGAACCTGTAGAAGCACTTGCTTTGCCAGGTTTATTTGCGGTTCTTCGGCCATAGCCGGGTTGTCTGTTGCAGGAAGAAAGGATGGCACCGCCAACGATCAGCAACATTGCTGCTATCATCCCTAAATTACTTTTTCGAAAAACCATTTACATTACTGTTTTTTGTGCACAATGAGAACGCTAATATATAATCATTAATATCTTATCCCAAAGAATTTTTTTTATAGCCAAAAGCTTGAAATAGATGGATATGGCTAAAATTCCCAGGATAATACAAATATCTTTCCCCTAAAAGCAATTATCCTGCCATTAAAATTTTCATATTTTTTACCCTTTTTTCATGTCATCCAGCCATTTCTTTGCTTTTTGTATGCTATCTACCCCTGAAATATTGAGAATCAGCCTGTTCTTATATTCCTTCATCTTACAACTTTTATGTTGGGTCTGAACAAAACGAATGATTTTGCCAAAAGTATCTGACTTATAATAACTTTCTTTTGACGAAGGCACAAAATAACATTTCATCACACCATTTTTCAAGGCAAGTTTTTCAAAACCAAGGCTCTCAGCAATCCATCTCAAGCGGACTGTTTCAAACAAATCCTCTACTACATCGGGGATTGGTCCAAACCTATCTTTTATAGATTTGATATAAGGCTGAAGTTCATCTTCGGTCTTGATATTGTCCAACTTTGAATAAAGGTTTAGCCTTTCGGAAATGTTGGAAACGTAAGTCTCAGGAATCAAGAGCTCAAAGTCGGTCTCTATCACACAATCCTGCACAAGTATTTCGACCTTTTCTTTGAGGTCTACCTCAAACAATTCTGCAAACTCATTTTCTTTCAGTTCCTGAACAGCCTCGTCCAAAATCTTATGGTACATATCAAAACCCAAGTCGGTAATAAACCCGCTTTGTTCGGCTCCAAGCATATTTCCAGCCCCTCTGATATCCAAATCTCTCATCGCCACTTTGAAGCCATCTCCAAGATCCGAGAACTCCTCTAATGTTTGAAGCCTCTTTCTGGCCTCTGGAGTAAGTCCCGATGTGGGTGTTGTCAAAAGGTAACAGAAAGCTTTTTTATTGCTTCGGCCTACTCGTCCCCTCATCTGATGCAGGTCACTGAGGCCAAACATGTGCGCTCTGTTGATAATAATGGTGTTGGCATTGGGAATATCCAGTCCTGATTCAATGATATTGGTAGACACCAGCACATCATATTCACCTTCTATAAATTTCACCATGATTTTCTCCAGCTTTTTGCCATCCATCTGTCCATGGGCACCGGCGATTCTGGCATCAGGAACCAAGCGCATGATTAAATTGGCGATGGAATCTATCTCAGCGACTCGGTTGTGAACAAAGAAGACCTGACCTCCCCGCCTCAATTCATAAGCAACAGCATCACGGATGACCTCCTCCTCAAAAGTGTGAATTTCGGTGGTAACCGGCTGCCTATTGGGAGGAGGAGTGGCTATTACAGACAAATCCCTGGCTCCCATAAGTGAAAAATGCAGGGTTCTAGGAATCGGTGTTGCCGTCAAAGTAAGCACATCGACGTTGACTTTCATTTCCTTGAGCTGGTCTTTGACTTTTACACCAAACTTTTGCTCCTCATCTATCACCAAAAGACCCAAATCTTTGAATTTGACATCTTTGTTGACGATACGGTGTGTGCCTACAAGGATGTCTATTTCACCTGAATTGACTTGCTTGGCTATTTCCTTGATTTCTTTGGCTGTCCTGAACCTATTGATGTATTCAACTTTTACCGGAAAATCACCTAGTCTTTCTTTGAAAGTCTGGTAATGCTGCATGGCCAAAATGGTAGTAGGCACGAGAATGGCGACCTGTTTCCTATCATTCAGTGCTTTGAAAGCTGCCCTGATTGCGACTTCTGTTTTTCCAAAACCAACATCTCCACAAACCAAGCGGTCCATGGGGTATGGTTTTTCCATATCGGTCTTGACATCTGCCGTCGCCAAAGCCTGATCAGGTGTATCTTCAAATACAAAAGAACTTTCAAGTTCCACCTGCAAAACCGAATCCGGGGAAAACTGGTATCCGGGGGCACTTTTCCTTTTGGCATAAAGGGCAATAAGCTCTTTGGCGATGTCTTTGACTTTGCCTTTTACCTTTTTCTTTTTGTTTTCCCACTCAGGCGATCCCAGTTTGGACATGGAGGGAATTGTGCCTTCCTGACCGGAATATTTCGAAATCTTATGTATAGAGTGGATATTGACATACAAAAGGTCATCGTCCCTGAACACCAACCTCACAGCCTCTTGCAGCTTACCATTTACATCCACCTTTTCCAATCCTGCAAAACGACCCACGCCATAATCTATGTGGACTACAAAATCGCCCGGGTGTAAGGCTTTGATTTCCCTGAGAGTAAGGGCTTTTGATTTGCTCGCCTTGCTTTTGGTCTTGTAGCGGTGGTAGCGCTCAAAAATCTGATGGTCTGTGTAGCATGCTATGCGAAGATTTCGATCTACAAACCCTTCCCTTAGACCTATGAGTAAAGACTGAACTTGAAGCGTAGGATCCAATTCCTGAAAAATGTTTTCAAGCCTGTTGATTTGCTTATCTGATTCCGAACAGACAATGTTTAACCATCCCTTCCGCTCATTTGCCACAAGGTTTTCCACCAAAAGCTCAAAGTTTTTGTTGAATGAAGGCTGCGGCTGAGAATCAAACTCAAACACCTCAGCCTCTTCTATATAAAACTTATGGCCAAACTCAACCTTGATAAATTTCTCTGCACTTTTTAAAAATGACCCCGAATCATCAAATAAGTCTGAAGGTTTCAACAATAATTTAGCACTGTTATGAGCCTTGACAATTTGATGAAACGACTGTTCTGCTTTAGAAAAATGCTCATCTAAAGTATCGAGGCTAAATTGATAATCTTTGAACCAGACAAAAGTCTCCTCTGGAAGAAAATCTAAGAAAGACTGTCTAATTTCTTGAAGAAACTTAGTCTGAATATTGGGAATGATACTGATTTGATCAATACTCTCGATAGATAGCTGCGTCTCAGGATCAAAAGTCCTGATGCTTTCTATTTCTTTTCCAAAAAGCTCCAACCTAAACGGCTGTTCATTGGCATAAGAGAATATATCTACAATTCCCCCTCTAATCGAAAATTGGCCTGGCTCAAATACGAAATCTGTTTTTTCAAAATCATAGGTGGACAACAGTTCGGATATAAATTCCAAGTCTACTTTTTCACCCACTCTCGCTTTGAGGGTATTTTCTGAAAGAGAGCGCTTGTTGATTACTTTTTCATAGAGTGCTTCAGCATAAGTCACGATGATTTCGGAATCTTTTTCCCTGGCCAAGATTCGATTGAGGATTTCTGCCCTCATGAGGATATTGGCGTTTTCTATCTCTTCATACTGATACGGCCTTTTGTAACTGGAGGGAAAAAGGAGAGTAGTCTGAGCTCCCAGGAGTTCCTGCAAATCATTGTTCAAGTAAGCTGCCTCCTCTTTGTCATGAGCTACGATAAGGTGGAAACCTCCTTTTTTTCTGAAAATAGTAGAAAAAAGAATGAGGTCCAGACTGCCCGACATTCCCTTAAACTGAAAGGATGAAGCTACACCTTTGTTGAGTTTAGAGATGAGCGTCTGAATAAAAGGATCTGATTCGTATAAGGAAAGAAAGGCTGATTTTTCCAAAATATGCGTGAATTTCTATATGAAGGCGTAAAGTTAGAAAAATGATTCATTTTCTACCTGCAGGAGCCCATTACCAAATTGTATTTAAAAAAGCTGAACCTAGTACGGATTAAAATGTTTAAAGATTGTAGCAAAGCAAATATGGAAAAAACGGAGCAAACTTGGTTTCAAAAAATTGAGAATTTACACCCTTATCAGACCTTGATGTACTTGGGCATGTTTGGTAGTGGGTTGATCTTTTTGTTCATGACAATCGCTTTCCTAGCTACAGGCCCGACCAATATGGATGCAATTGGTTTTAGGATGCCGAAGTCTTTTATAATGAGTACGTTTATCATTTTGATTTCAGGGTACACCGTTTCAAAGATGCTTAAGTTTTATTTGCAGGAATCAATCAGAGAGCTTCGCAAATCACTGATGTTAACTTTTTGGCTGGGAGTGGCTTTCTGCGTACTTCAAGTGATAGGGTGGAAGGAATTGACTTCAATGGGGATAGACTTTGCTGGCCTACCAAAAGGAAGTTTTTTATATGTTTTAAGCGGCATTCATTTATTTCACCTTGGCGGGGCTATGGTTTTTGCGCTTATCATGGTGCTGCAATATCAAAAAAAGGAAAAGGATGAGATTCAGGAAATTATCATGCTGACAAACCCTTTCGAAAAGATGAGGATACAGCTTTTTACGCTCTACTGGTATTTCATGGATTTGATTTGGTTGGTGCTCTTTATGATTTTTGTCCTTACCTTTTGAGTTCGAATCAAGCAATAATTAATAGTTAAAATAAATAATAAAAAATGTCAGATAACCGATATGAAATCAATATTGATCCTGATTGGGTAAAAAAATATGCCCTACGGATTGTGATTGGGTTTTTACTTTTGGCTGGAGCCGTGACCAGTACCAAGACGGTAGGACCCGAAGAAGAAGGAGTTGTCGTACAACTCGGCGAATATAACCGGACAGTGCAACCGGGATTGAACTTCATTTTGCCTTTTGGATTAGAGAGTATGTACAAAATTCCAGTACAGAGACAGTTGAAGCAGGAGTTTGGTTTTAGAACAACCAGCGCAGGTAGACAATCTGAGTATGTCAAAAGCACCTATGGAGAAGAATCCATGATGTTGACAGGAGACTTAAACCTCACTGATGTGGAATGGGTAGTCCAATATAGGATTGTAGATTCTTACAAATACTTATTTCGTGTAAGAAATGCGGACAAGACTCTAAGGGACATGTCTGAAGCTGCAATGAGAAAGATTGTTGGAGACCGTACTGTCAACGAAGTACTGACAGTAGGCCGTCAGGAAGTGGCTTCAAGTGTGGAAGTATTGCTTCAGGAAATGTGTGATGAATACGAAAACGGAATACGAATCGATCAAGTAGTACTGCAGGATGTCAACCCTCCCGAGCCAGTCAAACCTTCTTTCAATGCAGTAAATGAGGCCCAACAAGAAAGGGAAACACTTATTAATCAGGCAGAAGCTGAGTACAACAGGGTTATTCCACGTGCAAGAGGTGAGGCTTTAGAGACCATACAGCTTGCTGAAGCATATGCTCTCAACAGGGTCAACCGTGCACAAGGTGAATCCACGAGGTTTGATAACCTATATGAAGCATACATCAAAGCTCCTGAAGTAACCAAACAGCGACTCTACCTGGAAACCATGGAAAGGGTCCTCCCAAAATTGGGCAACAAAATAATAGTGGATGATAAAGGAAACAATGTGTTGCCTTTATTGAATATTGATAAAGTAAAACCAGCTACAACACCATGAACGCAGCCAAGACAATCACATTGATTCTAATAGCTGTAGTGGCCATAGTCGCATACAGCAGCATTTTCATTTTAGATGAAACTCAACAAGCAATAGTCACGCAGTTTGGTAGACCTGTAGGAGAACCTAGAACATCCCCTGGTCTTAATTTCAAAGTTCCTGTATTGCAGAAAGTACAGTTCTTTGACAAAAGATACTTGGAATGGGATGGCGACCAAAATCAGGTGCCTACCAAAGACAAAAAGTTTATTTTCGTAGATACCTACGCAAGATGGGAGATTACCAATCCTCTACAGTTCTTTATCAGATTGAGAGATGAAAGGTCTGCTCAATCCCGATTGGATGATATCCTAGACGGTGAAACCAGAAATGCCGTGGCAAGTCATGACCTTTTGGATTTGGTAAGGTCGAGAAACCGTGCTCCTGAAATCACAGAAGATTTTATGGAAGAAATTGAAATCCTGGAAGATATATCTGTAGGCAGGGCAAATATTGAGAAAATCGTATTGGAAAAAGCCAACGAAAGAACCTCTGATTTAGGGGTAAGGATATTGGACTTTAGATTTAAGCGAATGAATTATGTAGATGAAGTTCGTGACAGGGTATACGACAGGATGATAAGTGAAAGAAACAGGATCGCTGATCAGTTTCGCTCCGAAGGACAAGGAGAAGCCAGAAAAATTGAAGGTGATAAGGAAAGGGATCTAGCGCAGATACAATCTGAAGCCTTCAGAGAAGCTGAGGAAATCAAAGGACGCGCCGACGCGATAGCGACAGACACCTATGCAGCTGCCTATAACAAAAACAGGCAATCCATAGAGTTTTATAAGTTTGTCCGTTCTATGGAGAGTTTTGAAAAAGCACTTGATGAAAATACAAGTCTGATATTTTCTTCAGATTCTGAATTCTTCAAATACCTGAAAAAAATAAATTAATCCTTTAGAGCTCCGCCTAAAAACGGAGCTGTTTGAACCCGGATTTTGTTTAAGCTTCTACGACAAAGAACTTATGCACTATTCGGGTTTAATCATTCTGCTTGCCAGAATCTATTTATCTCATGAAATCGAACCTACCTGCCTGTGACAGACAGATAATAAGAAAGCGACAAAAAATGGGATGCAAAGCGAAGATTCCATAGCCTGCCCCGACTAATCGGGGTAACCGCTAAAAAACAATTACGAACACATGAAAATCAACCTAAGCACAATTGTAGAACAAGATTACCTTTCCGTAAAGGAAGGATTTAATGAGAGCCTTTTCAAAAAACTGAGCCCTCCTTTTCCACCTGTAAAGCTCCTTCGCTTTGATGGTTCTTCAAAAGGGGATATGGTGAGTTTGGAGCTTAATTTTATTTTTTTCAAACAAACGTGGATTTCAGAAATCACTGAAGACAATACTGACACTAAAGAATTTTACTTTGTGGATGAAGGGGTAAAACTGCCTTTTTTCTTGGGTAAGTGGAAGCACCGCCACCGAATCATCAAAAGTAATACAGGAACCGAAATCAAAGACGAAATTGAATACGAAGGTCCAAATCCTTTGATGACGGCATTGCTATATCCAGCCCTTTACCTGCAATTTTTGTATAGGAAACCTATTTACAAGAAAATATTCCGCATTAAATAACGCGAAGATTATCGCAATCTTCAATCTGACAGTCACCATACAATACCAAAGAGTGACTACTGATAGCAGATTTAAACTCACGCCCCATCGCTTCCTTGATAAGGGAAAGACGGTCATCTGAAAACTCCCTGATTTTACGGCATTGATTGCAGACATGATGGTCATGATGCTTATATGTCAGGGCTTGTTCATAAAGAGCTACTTTGTCTTTGAATTGGTGTTTTACCGCAAGACCGCATTCTACAAGCAGGTCAAGTGTATTGTAAATAGTGGCCCTACTGATGGTATAACCCTTATTTCGCATCAAAAGAAAAAGACCTTCCACATCAATATGCTCATCTTGGGGTAGACCATACAGTTCGTCAATGACAGAAAACCTTTCTGGGGTTTTCCTGCTTCCTTGACGGTTTAGAAAGTTTTCAAAAATCTTCTTTGCTTTTTCTACCACTGATTTTTCGGCCATGCTCATGTTGTCTAAATATTAAAGATGCAGGATTTTTTAGATTTTTTCAAAAAAACCGTACAACATCCACTTTGATAGTGGCTAATTGCTTGAATTTTAAAATATTCCTCTTTTTTCATAACAAGTCTGCTTATCAGGAGTATAGATAAATAATAGAAAAAATTGCCTATATTATCTTAATAACCCATTTTACCCGATTTTCATGATTATTAAATCGCTATTCAACGGTTTTTTACTCAATCTCTTATTCTTATTAGCAAGCTTGGCTCAGGTGCCGGGCTTCTATGTGAAGGAAGAGGCCAAAAAAACCGAACTCCCTTTTATGGCTTCCAATAATTTGATCATAGTTCCGGTTTCGATCAATGATAGCCCACCGATTAATTTCTTAATAGACACAGGGGTAAAAACCAATATACTCTTTAGCAAGACACTCGGCGATCAGCTCGAGATGAATTATACACGCAAGCTAAACTTAATGGGAGCCGATGGCAAAACGGTACTTACTGCGAATGTTTCTCCAACAAATCACCTGGATTTAGGACCAATTGAGGGCATTATGCAGACTGTTTTGGTATTGGATTCGGACTTTTTTGAATTGGAGGCTGTCATTGGAATACCGGTATTCGGTGTCTTGGGCTATGAATTCTTCAAATACAATCCTGTTAAAATTGACTATGACAAAAACACCATCACTTTCTACAGGTCTGATGCAATGAGGTGGCGGCCTTTTGGCTACAGAAAAATTCCTTTGTCTATAGATAACGGTAAACCTTATGTAGAAGGAGCGATAAAGCAGATAACCGGAGAGGATCTCGATGCCAAATTATTAATAGACTTAGGTGCCAATCATGGTCTTCTTCTCAATATGGAAACTTCCGAAAAGATCCAATTACCACCAAAATATCTCGAATCAGACTTAGGTCGCTCTTTGGGTGGTGATTTGTATGGGTACATAGGACGTACCCGATCGACCAATTTGGGCGGACTGAAATTCAGAGATGTCATCACATCTTTTCCCGAAGAAACAGAATTCAGCTATGTCATCAAGGAAAGTGGCCGGCAAGGAAGCCTAGGTTCGGAACTACTAGGAAAAACCAAGCTTATCCTCGATTACAGGCGCGAGAGAATGCTGTTTAAAAAAGGCAATAAATTCAATGTGCCGTTTGACTACGATATGAGTGGAATTATTCCAAGAATGATGCCTACCGAGGACGTCAGGTATGTAGCCAACAGTGTGAGGGAAGGTTCGCCAGCACATGATGCAGGAGTGAGAGCTGGTGATGAAATTCTGAGCATCAATGGCATCCCTTCGGATTTTTGGGAGCTTTCTGATATTGTGAAGCTATTTAGATCTGATGCCGGACGGGAGATTCGGATTTCTCTAAAAAGATTCAGGAGTTCAGACCCAGAGGACTTTGAATTGATCAATGTATCCTTCGAACTTAAAAGGCAGATTTAAAAACTTGGGCTATCAAAATTTTTGGGCAGATTAACACTATTCCTTTGATGTGGAAAAAAGCTTATTCTGATCGTAAAGTTACTCCGAATGTTTAAATGAAAAATGGTAAAAACTTAAGCTTTACAGACAATAAACGCAATAGTTAGGCGGTAAACACCAAATTATATCTTTGGTATATCTCATTGATACTGTGGTCTAAATTCATTTTTTGTGGTTTGAATTGTTATATTTGATAAAGCAAACTGTTCGCGTTTGTGAATTGTTGATTTTAAGGCCTTACTTTTACATGTAGTCAAATGCCAGGAAAAAACGCCGCCCTTTTTCAAAACATTTTACTTACCCTCAAAAGGTACAAAGAGGGTAATTATGAACTTTTGTACATTTCCTCAGAAATCAAAAAGATATTAGAGAAAGGCGACAAATTCTATGAGGAGACCTTCTTTCAATCACTTTTTCCTACCCTCCCTTCTGAAATCTTTGAGTATTTGTATAAAAGACTGGGAAATGGAGACAAGATCTACTGTCCTATCATTATCAATAAAAAAACTTTTCAATTTGTAGAAATAGAAGGCTATGTAATTGCACAGGAAGACCAATCTTATCTGGTCAATGCATTAATTTCTCCTTCAGCCTGGAAAAGCAGTGTCAGGTATTCTTGGCTCAACTATGAAAATGGAAGTCTGATCATACCAGGAAACTTAAATGAAGGCTATTTAGATTCTTCAAAAGAATGGGTTGCTTTTGTAAGGCAGAAATTTGATTTTATTTCCGAGTCAAATATTATCAATTTTATCGAAAGCCCTGATTTGACATTTTTGGAAATTTTCCCAGGCCATCTTTACCTGACTAGAAAAATCCTAGGTAATAGAGTTGAACTAATACAGTTGGAGTTTTTCAATGGATTCAACCCCGACCAAAACACTCCTTTAAAACCTAAGAAAAAAGAAAGAGGGCTGCTGTATTATGACTACTCTCGAGTCACAGATAAGGTCAATTGGACGGGAAGCATCGAGGAAGTTTTGGGTTATTCCCCTTCTTATTTTGAAAATTTCAGTGGAGAAGACTGGAAAAAACTCATTCATCCAGATGACCGACACAGTTATAAGGTCAATTATGAACATAATACTAAACTGAATTATAGAGTCTTGCACAAAGACGGACACTACATTTTTGTTCAGGATGAAATCAGGAAGTTCGAAAATGGAAAAGAGAGTGGTGAGCTGGTATTAGGTATCATTACTGACATTACGGCACTAAAAGAGATAGAAAAAGACCTCATGAAAAACAGGTCGGTGTTGGAAGAACTAACAGGAGTGGTTCCGGGAATGGTATATTTGCTACAGGCATTTCCTGACCATACGCACAAGTTTTTATTCGTCAGCGATGGATGCAAAAGCCTTATGGGCCTCAATCCAGAAGAAATCTTGCAAAATGAGGAAAGCATAGACCGTCTCATCCATCCTGATGACAAACAAGTCATCTACGATGCAGACCGCCAAGCTTTCCTAAATGACAGCAAGTTTGAGGCGTATTTCAGAATTATTCTTCCAAATGGCGAGACCAAGTGGATCTATGGTACTTCAGACCGACTCAAAAAATACAAAAGAGACTCTATCTGGGCTGGCTTTTTTGTAGATTTCACCTACACCAAACAAAAAGAAAAGGAGTCCACCATTCACCTGAATAGATACAAAACACTTTTCGAAGAAAACCCCTTGCCTACGCTTCAATATGACAACGAGGGGAATATTCTGGATGCCAACAACAGTTTTATCGAAAAAATTGACCTTACGGATACAAGTAAGTTGCTGGGCAAAAATATTTTTGAATTAGTGGGGGACAACCCAATCAAAAATGCTTACCGAGATAGTATTTCCAAGGGCTATGGCTTTTATGAAGGTCCATATATTAGTGTTTTTAACCGTAAGCTTTTCCACCTCAGACTCAACGCCAAGGAAATTGAAAAAGGTAAATACTATCAGGCAATACTAGAGGATATTTCAGAACAGGAGTTTGTACACAATACAGTCTCCAAGCTCACCGAAAACACTTCAAAATACAGTGGACAGGAGTATTTTGACCAACTCACGCAGCTCCTTTCAGAAAAGTTGGATATAAACCATTGTTTTATCGCTGAAATTAGAGAAGACGGACATACTGCAGAGGTACTTTCATATACCAGAAATGGTAAAATCTCAGAAAATTTCGACTATAGCCTTGAGCATACGCCTTGTCAGGTATGCCTCAACAGCAACGAACCTCTTATCATACAGAGGGATGCGTCCGAAGAGTTCAAAGAAGATCTTATGCTGGTTGAAATGAACATTTCAACTTACCTAGGCGTGCCCATCGTGGACTTGGATATGAATAGATTGGGGATCTTGGTCATCATGGATGAAAGACCAAAACCCTACAGTCAAAGGCTGGCTGGACTGCTGACCATTCTTTCAGACCGGATAGGTGCCGAACTCAATAGGCTAAATTATGAAACAAAACTATTGTCTTCGGAACTGCTTTTCAGAAGTATTGCTGAAAACTTCCCTAAAGGTACCATTGAAGTATTAGACAAAAACCTGATTTACATCCACACAGATGGTAAAGAATATCAAAACAAGGGAATAAATCCAAAAGAACTGATCGGTACACCTCATTTGGCCAAATACGAAAATTACATTGTCAATGAGGTAAGGATGCAACTTGACAAAGTATTGAAAGGAGAATCAGTCATGTTCGAGGTGGTCATTGGCAATCAGTACTACCTAAAAAGTGGCGTACCTTTAAAAAACAAAGAGGGAGAAATTGACAGGATATTATTATTTACCCAAAACATCACTGAAACCAAGCATGCAGAGGAGGAAAGAGAGCAACTTATCCGAGACCTTAAGTCTCAAAACGAGGAATTGCAGCGCTTTGCATACATCATATCCCATAATTTGAGGGCCCCTATTGTCAATATTTCATCACTATTGGATCTGTATGACATGGAAGATCCTTCTAATCTTGAAAATGAAGAGGTGATGGAAAACTTGAAAGTGTCCACGAAAATTTTACATGGTACCTTACAAGACCTCATAGAAGTAGTATCTATCAAGAAAAATAAATTGCCCAAAATTGAGACTATTCAATTTGCCAAAATTGTAAGAAATGTAGAAAAAAGTCTTGCAAAGCAGATTTCAGAGGCAAATGCAGTCATATTGAAAGATTTTGGCGAGGTAGAAAACATGAATTATATCTATTCCCACTTAGAAAATTTTCTTATCAACCTTACCACCAACTCCTTAAAATACAAACATCCCGACAGAGACCCTGAAATAAGAATAAAAACATGGAGTGAAAACGAATTCACCGTTTTGGAATACAAGGACAATGGTATCGGAATAGACCTAGAAAGGTACGGAGACCGTCTTTTTGGATTGTACCAACGATTTCACTCACATGTAGAGGGCAAAGGCCTGGGGTTATACCTTGTCAGAGAACAAATCCGAGCCCATGATGGAAATCTTACCATAGAAAGTGTTGTGGGAAAAGGGACGACTTTTAAAATTTTCCTTAGAAACCTAAAGATTCCTACCTTTGAGACAATAAATAAAAATTAGTCTTGAGAAAGAAGATTTCTTCAACTTTCAAAAATCAATTCACGTAATACACAAGGTTATTTAAATCTAGAAAAACTATGAAAAAAGCTTGGATTCCCATTTTGGTAATCGGTCTGATTGCCCTATTTGTGTACACCAAATCCGTAGGTGTCTACAATATTTTTGTACAAAATGAAGAAACAATAAATGGCCAATGGGCAGAAGTGGAAACTCAATACCAAAGAAGGGCTGATTTGATACCAAACCTTGTCAATACTGTAAAAGGTTATGCTGATTTCGAACAACAAACCCTGACTCAAGTAATCGAAGCACGTGCAAAAGCCACTTCCATCAACTTGAATGCTGATGACCTCACACCTGAAAACATCGCTAGATTTCAGGAAGCACAAGACCAGTTGAGTGGGTCTTTGAGTCGATTATTGGTATCAGTAGAGAGATATCCTGAGCTCAAAGCCAATCAGAATTTCCTTGAGCTCCAAGCACAATTAGAAGGAACAGAAAACCGCATCGCTGTAGCCAGAAGAAACTTCAATCAATCTGTTCAATCCTACAACTCCAATCTCAGAACTTTCCCGAACAATATGTTTGCTGGTTGGTATGGTTTTGAAAGAAAAGGGTATTTTGAAGCCGCTCAGGGTGCAGAAACAGCTCCAAACGTACAATTCTAAATACTATGCCTGAACAATTATTTTCAGCTTCAGACAAATCCCAGATCATAGAGTCTATCAAATCTGCTGAAAGGAAAACCTCTGGAGAAATTCAAGTCCATATCGAAAACCACTGTGCGGAAGACGTAATGGATAGGGCTGCAGAGGTTTTCGAAATCCTTAAGATGCACAAGACTAAGGATCGAAACGCCGTATTATTCTATTTGGCGATCGAAGATCACAAATTTGCCATTTTGGGAGATATGGGAATCAATGCAGTGGTTCCTGATAACTTCTGGGAAGAAATTAAAAACACCATGCTTGGCCATTTCAAAAAAAATGAATTTACCCAAGGGCTAAGTAAAGGCATAGAAATGAGCGGCAAAGCCCTTCAAGAGCATTTTCCATTTGAAAGAAAAGGGGACATTAACGAGTTGCCCGATGAAATATCCTTCGGATAATTGATATGAAAGTAAAATATTTAGTACCTCTTTTATTTCTTTTTTTTACTGCGCAAACATTTGCCCAAACAGACTTTCCCGAAGTCCCAAGCCCTCCAAGGCTGGTGAACGACTTTACCAATTCACTTTCTTCCCAACAAGAATCGGATTTGGAAAGGAAATTAAGGGCTTATAATGACAGTACCTCGACCCAAGTGACTATTGTCATGATCAGGTCAGTTGGTCCTTATGATA
Source organism: Mongoliibacter ruber (assembly GCF_003003005.1). Taxonomy (GTDB): domain Bacteria; phylum Bacteroidota; class Bacteroidia; order Cytophagales; family Cyclobacteriaceae; genus Mongoliibacter; species Mongoliibacter ruber. Next base: position 326,031 of record NZ_PVTR01000002.1, on the reverse strand, counting down.
TCAGTGATTATACCTTTCAGCTTGGAGACAAGTGGGGCATTGGCCAAAAAGACCGGGATAATGGCGTATTGATCCTGGCTGCCATGGAAGATCGAAAGGTCTTTATTGCAACTGGATATGGAATGGAAGGGGTTTTGCCAGATGCTCTTACAAAACGTATTGTGAACCAATTAATTGTTCCCAATTTTAGAATGGAAGAATATTACACTGGGTTGGACAAAGCTACAGATATGATTTTCAAGCTTGCTTCTGGTGAATATAAGGCCGAGAAGGTCACTTCTTCTGGAGAAAATGGCGGTGCGGTGATCTTTTTCCTTTTCATGATTGTCATCTTTGTGATCATTCCAATGATCAAAAACAAAAAAGACAACAACAACCATATGGGCGGTAAAGGTGGCAATGTTGACCTTTTTACCACCATCATGTTAGCCAACATGCTTAAAGGTGGAAGTCGTGGAAAATTCGGAGATTTTTCATCAGGAAAGGGTTCCTTTGGAGGTGGTTCCTTTGGAGGAGGAAGTTTTGGTGGATTTGGCGGAGGTTCGTTTGGAGGTGGTGGAGCTGGAGGAAGTTGGTAATCAATGATATTTCTGTAACAAATTCAAATATTCCTGATCTTTCCAGAGGTTGAATGGCTGTAAAAAACCGGCATTGATACAAATTCCAGGTGCTCTGTGAAGATTCAGACACACATGTAAGCCATACTTATGTGACTTATCTATCAATGCATATATTTTCATCAAAATGAAATTAGGTTTTACCTGCCGCAATCACAATCAAGTCAACAACTCGAGCCCCATTTTCAAGCAACAAATTGCAACAGGAAATCAAGGTAGCTCCTGTAGTCATGACATCATCCACAAGTAGTATCCGCTTGTTTTTTATCAAATTGGAATCAGCAACTCCAAATACATCAGATACATTTTGAAGCCTTTCTAGTCGCGATTTCTGTGTTTGGGTTTCTGTGTAAACCTTTCTATGAATAGAAAGTACCACAGGAATTTGAAGACTTTGGTGCAGGCCATTAGCAAACTGCTCGCTTTGATTATAACCTCTTCTTTTCTTTTTTGTGCTGTGCAGCGGAACTGGAGTGATCTCATCCCAGTTATCCTGAAAACCCGAAGTTTTGAGGATCTGTCCATAAATCCTGCCGAGCTCCACCCCAATTTCAGGTTTGTTTCTGTATTTGAGCTGGTGTAGTAACTTTTGGCTATCTCCTTTCTTGGTAAACCTGAGAAATGACATCACCAAATTCGGTTTGGTCAAACCAAGAATTTTGGTCACAAGGTCATTATTCTGCGGTCGGAGGTGATAATTGGTAATAGGAAGTCTTGATATGCAGACTTTGCAGAGCTGATCTTCAAAGTCAAATAAACTTCTTTTACAAAGGCAGCAGGTTTTTGGAAACACCAAAGCCAAAAAATCATCAATTAGTGGTAGATGCATATCAAAAAGGGTTTTTATTAACTGATCTACAGTAAAATACCTGTTATATTTGCAGGTTAAACATAACCTTTCAAAATTTAATGAATTTAATAGAAGAGTTCAACACTTACAGAAGCGAAATGAATGAAAAAATCATGGCTTCAGACAATAAAGTAATCAAAAGGTTCTTCAACTTAGACACGAATACCTATGCAGAAGGTGCCATAGATGTTAAAAGCAAAGAAATGATAGGTTTGGCTTGCTCTATGGTTTTAAGGTGTGATGATTGTATAAAATATCACCTAGGAAAATCTTACGAAGCTGGTTTAGGTAAAAAAGAGATTTTCGAAGTGTTTTCTATTGCTACAGTTATTGGAGGATCTATTGTGATACCGCATTTAAGAAGAGCTGTAGAATATTGGGAACTCTTGGAGAAAGAAGGAAACAAAGATGTTTAAAAAAGATTTTGATTTAGAAAAAAGATGGGGCAAGCTATTGAACGGCTTGGAAGAGGTAATTGGCAGAAAACCAAAAGACTTAAATGCCGTCCTTTTTTTGATAGGAGTACAAGAACTCGGACAAGGAAACAAGAACTTCTCTAAAGAGCAAAAACAGGATTTAATGCATATTGCAATATGCAAGGTCTTGAGCTTAGCCGACTTTTATGAGTTAGATTATATCGACCAAGAAGGTTGGCCGCATTGGAAACTGATCAAGAAACTCCCTCATTTTGATATCTTAGAACAAGAAAAACTATTGAAAATTCAGGTATTGGAATACTTTGAACAGGAATATCAAATTGAAATCAAATAAAACAAATCACCTAAAAACCATCCATTATTCATGAAAATCGTATCCTATAACGTCAATGGTATCCGAGCAGCAATCAATAAAGGTTTTGTTGATTGGTTAAAAGAGGAAAATCCAGACATTATCGGCTTGCAAGAAGTGAAAGCCATGGAAAATCAAATAGACAAAACGGTATTTGAAGATCTTGGATACCATGTGTATTGGTATCCGGCGATAAAAAAAGGATACAGTGGAGTAGCTATTCTGAGTAAAATAAAAGCTAATAATGTAGTATATGGAATGGATATGCCAACTTATGATGCTGAAGGGAGGATGATAAGGATAGATTTGGATTCATTTTCATTTATTTCCTCTTATTTCCCTTCAGGAACAACAGGTGGTATCCGACAAGATTTCAAATACCAGTTTCTAGATGATATTTACGGATTCACTCAGGATTTAACTCAAAAAATCCCTAATTTGATTTTGAGTGGAGATTATAATATTTGTCACAGAGCAATAGATATTCATAATCCTATATCCAATAAAAATTCATCCGGTTTCTTACCGGAAGAAAGAGCTTGGATGGATAAATTCACAAGTTCAGGTTTTGTAGACAGTTTTAGAAAATTAAACCCCGAACCGCACCAATACACTTGGTGGAGTTACAGGGCAGGATCAAGGGCCAAAAACCTAGGTTGGCGAATAGACTACCATATGGTCAATAAGCCTTTTGAAGACAGAATAAAAAGTGCAGGAATATTGGCAGATGTCCACCATTCGGATCATTGTCCTATAGTATTGCAGTTAGATATTTAATGAAATAATAAATGTATTTATCCATATTAACTTTATGAAATCCATTAAAATTTCAATCCCATCTCTGATGGATAATATTAAAATAATAGAAAGCTTTATTGATAATGCTCGAGAAAAGTACACAATCGATGAAGACATCTATGGAAATATCATGATATCAGTGACTGAATGCGTCACCAATGCCATCATTCATGGGAACAATATGGATAGTAACAAGAAGGTCGAACTTGAACTAGCTTTGGGTGACAATGAAATAATGTTTACTGTAACAGACCAAGGAAATGGATTTGATCATGAAAATCTGATTGACCCAACTTCTCCCGAAAATCTTGAAAAAACAGGTGGAAGGGGAATCTACATTATAAAACACCTCTCAGATGAAGTTAAATTCGAAGATGAAGGAAGAAAGACAATTTTAACTTTCTATATGTAAGATGGCAATTCTCTTTTTTCAGGAAGACATTAAATTTGAGTTAACACCAAAAAATAAATATAAAGCATGGCTTAGAAATATAGCTTCTACGGAAGGATATAAAGTAAAAGACTTGAACTACATATTTTGCTCAGATGAATATCTTTACAACATTAATCTAGAATACCTCGATCATGACACCTATACAGACATCATCACTTTTGACAATTCCGAAAAAGAATTCGAAATAGAAGGAGATATTTTTGTCAGTATTGAAAGAATAAGAGAAAATTCAAAGAACTCGAATACTGAGTTTGAGTCAGAATTAAAAAGAGTACTAAGTCATGGACTTTTACACCTGATGGGTTTTAAAGATAAAACCACAGAAGAGCAAAAAGTCATGAGGCAGATGGAAGAAAGATCTATTGATGAATTTAAATAAGAAGAATGTTCCACGTGAAACACTAGTAAAACAGAGCCAACTGTTTCACGTGGAACATTAAAATAATATATAATATATGTTTCCAGAATATGATGTTATAGTAGTGGGGGCTGGGCATGCAGGATGTGAAGCTGCACATGCCGCAGCAAGAATAGGAGCAAAGGTTTTACTATGCACTATGAATATGAATACTATTGCACAAATGTCATGTAATCCAGCAATGGGAGGAGTGGCAAAAGGGCAAATAGTAAGGGAAATTGATGCTCTTGGTGGCATGTCAGGTATCATATCTGATAAATCGATGATTCAATTCCGTATGCTCAATAGGTCAAAAGGGCCGGCAATGTGGTCACCAAGATCGCAAAATGACCGAATGAAGTTTGCTGAAGAATGGAGATTAGCCCTAGAACAGACACCAAATGTTGATTTTTGGCAAGAAATGATTACTGAATTAATTGTAAAAGATCAAAAAGTAATTGGTGTCAAAACAGGGATAGGTATCGAAATCAAGGCTAAATCGGTTGTTTTAACCAATGGTACCTTTTTGAACGGAATTATTCATATAGGCGAAAAGCAATTTGGAGGTGGAAGAACAGGTGAAGCAGCAGCAAAAGGTATAACGGAACAACTGGTAAAATTAGGTTTTGAAGCTGGTCGAATGAAGACTGGAACACCTCCAAGAGTGGATGGAAGATCTTTGGATTATACCAAAATGGAAATTCAACATGGAGATGAAAATCCTGAGAAATTCTCTTTTTCAAACGAAACAGCACCTTTAAAAGAGCAAAGACCTTGTTGGATTACATACACGAATAAACAAGTGCATGAGACTCTGGAAACAGGATTCGACAGATCTCCTATGTTTAATGGCAGGATTCAGGGTCTTGGTCCTAGATATTGTCCATCAATCGAAGATAAAATCAACAGATTTGCAGAAAGAGAAAGGCACCAAATATTTGTAGAACCTGAAGGTTGGAACACAGTTGAAATATATGTCAATGGATTTTCAACTTCTCTACCTGAAGATGTTCAATATGCTGCAATAAGAAAAATAGAAGGATTTGAAAATGCTAAAATGTTCAGGCCAGGATATGCCATTGAATATGATTTCTTTCCTCCAACTCAGCTTAAACTGACCTTAGAAACTCAATTAATAGAGAATTTATACTTCGCAGGACAAATAAACGGTACCACTGGATATGAAGAGGCGGCTTCACAGGGTCTAGTTGCTGGAATAAATGCAGCCCTTAAAATTCAAGAAAAACATCCTTTTTTACTCAAAAGATCAGATGCTTACATAGGCGTATTGATTGATGACCTTATTAATAAAGGTACAGAAGAACCTTATAGGATGTTTACATCAAGAGCTGAGTTTAGGTTACTCCTAAGGCAAGACAATGCTGACCTAAGACTCACACAAATGGGGCATAAGATCGGTCTAGCAGATGATAATAGACTTGAAAACATGCTGGATAAGAAAAATGATACTGCTAAATTGATAAATGACCTAAAACAAAAAAGGTTAGCTCCTGATCAAATCAATGAGGGCTTGGAAGAATTTGATACAGCAACAATTAGAGAAAAGATTTCAATAGAAAAATTGCTAAAGAGACCTCAAATAGGACTTCAAAAAATAATGGAATTAGATACAGATACTAAAGAGTATCTTTCCAAGTATAATAAGGAAACTTTAGAACAAGCTGAAATCCAAATCAAATACGAAAGCTACCTTATCAAAGAGCAGCAAATGGTCGAAAAACTCAATAATATGGAAGATTACAAAATTCCAATTACTTTCGATTACTTAAAAATTCCTGCGCTATCAGCCGAAGGCAAACAAAAACTCCATAAAATTAAGCCAGAAACACTTGGTCAAGCATCAAGAATAAGTGGTGTATCTCCTGCTGATTTATCAATTCTAACCGTCTACCTTGGCAGATAATGAGTAAAAAAGAAAGATTAACCAAATGCCCACTTTGTAAAAGTGGGCTTTTTCTTAATCATACACAGCTGAAGGATCATTCCATAAGTAAAGAAGTGTTCTTGGTATGCCAATGCAGCAATTGCCAACTGTTGTTCACAAATCCAAGACCCAAAGAATCCGAAATACAGTATTACTATGAATCGGAAGATTATATATCCCACAAAGATCAATCTAACAACCTAATCAATACCTTATACAAACAAGTAAGAAAAATAACTCTGAAAAAGAAGTTGGAATTGGTCAATGCACAACATTCTGAAAAAAGGAGGATTCTTGATATTGGTGCGGGTACAGGTCATTTTCTGGAAACAGCATCTAAGGGTGGCTGGAAGACATACGGAATAGAACCAAACCAAGAAGCTAGAATAATTCTCAAAAAAAAAGGAATTAAAACCTACAATAACCTACAAGAGATAAAGAAGGGTAAAAAATTTACCGTAATAACTTTATTTCACGTACTTGAACATATTCACGAACTGAGAAAAACAGCAAAAAAAATATATAAACTCCTCGAGGATTCAGGAACACTTATTATCGCTGTGCCTAATAAGGATTCATTTGATGCAGCACATTACAATGAATACTGGGCAGCTTGGGATGTTCCCAGACATTTGTACCATTTCAATAAAGAATCAATCACATACTTTGCGGAAGAATTCGATTTCAAAATAGTGGATACAGTGCCTATGTATTTTGATAGCTATTATGTATCAATTCTTTCAGAAAAATATATCAAAACCAGCAAATCACCGTTAAAAAATCTTCTGTCAGGTGTATATAATGGCTTAAAATCAAACCATTGGGCCAAAAAAAATGGAAATAACTACTCAAGCTTATTGTTTATTTTAAAGAAAAAATGAAATATTCAATACAAATATTATCAATTATTATTTTTATAGCATTAATTTCTTGTGCTAAACAAAGTACACCGATGGGTGGTCCTAAAGATGAGGATCCACCAAAATTAATGTCTATAAGTCCCGAAAATGAATCTTTAAACACCAAACCCAGTGTAATAGAGCTTTTATTCGATGAATATGTCAAAGTAGAAAATCCCAATAAATCCATTATCATTACTCCTAGGATCAAGAAGGATGAAATGGAAGTGACAGCTCTCAAAAATAGAGTTGTCATCAAACTCAACCAAGAATTGGAAGACAGCACTACTTATGTCTTTAATTTCCAGAAATCGATTACTGACATCACAGAAAGTAACGTTCCAGAAAATTTAAAATTAGTGTTTTCTACAGGTCCGGAAATCGACAGCCTTACATTTTCAGGCAATGTGGCCTATACATTTCCCCAGAAGGAAAAGAAAATGAAGGACGTATTAGTAGGGCTATATACAAAGGAAGATACGACTAACATCCTTACTGCACCTCCTTATTATATTGGAACCGCAGATACAGCAGGAAATTTTACTTTGACCAATATCAAAGAAGGAGAATATCTCGCATATGCCTGGCATGATGATAACAATTCACTAAAAGTTGAAGAAAAATCAGAAGCCTATTCCTTTTTAGGAGATACTATCCTAATAGACAGAAATATTTCAGGAGTACAGTTTTATCTAGATAAATCTAATTTATCAGAATTTAAAGTAAACAGATCCTCACCAACAGGATCTAACTTTGATATAGTGTTAAGTAAATTTCCCTTAGACATCACATTAGAAGCTGAAGATTTAGGGGAAAAACTTTTCTTCAGAAGAAATGAAAGAACCTTAAGGTTCTACCATACAGAAATGGTAAATGATAGTCTTCCAGTCCAATTAAACTTGAAAGACTCAGTAGGATTTGCCATTGATACATTGATCTACGCAAAATTTGAAGAAAGCGAAAGAAACAAGGAAAGTCTAGAGGTAAACATTGAAGGACAAAAAAACTTTGTTGACATATTGAAAGCGGAGTTCAAATTCAACAAACCGGTAACTACAATAAACTATGATTCACTTTTAATAAAGTATGATTCAGCATCAATAGTACCTATCAAACAAGAGTGGCTATCATTTGAAGATAGCTTGATGCGTACAAGGATGGTATTAAAATGGAAAGTTCCAGATACATTAAGCATAGAAAACTTTATTGTATATGCAGGAGATAGCACTTTCATTGATGTTGAAAGCCAATTTAATAAAGATAAGAAGGAAACTGCCTTTAGAAGACTAAAGAAGGAAACCTTGGCTGAGGAATTGAAAATAACAGTTAATACTGATGAATTGCCTTTGATCGTTCAAGTACTCAACAAAAGAGAAGAACTGATGGCAGAACAATACTTAACGGAATCCAACGTCGCAACATTCAGAAATATCGAGGCATCAACATACCTGATCCGAGCCATAGTAGATTCCAACAAAAACAAACGATGGGATACTCATAACATGCTTGAAAATAGACAAGCTGAAAGGGTGTATTACTTGGAAAACCCAAATGACAACAATAATAAAGAAACTACGGTAAGAGGAGGATGGACTTTAGAAGTCCCTATTCAACCAACAAAACCAATGGGAATAAGTAAAAAAACAATACCAGAAGACGACGAAATGGAAGAACTAGAAAAGGATATTAATTTATTTATCGAAGAATTAATGGATAAATACAGCATAAAAACCACTGTAGATAAGTAGTAATAAATATGTGGATTAGTGGGGACAACTTGGGTATAAAGACTGACTTATACTCACTGATAAAAAGTGAAATTCAAATATCAACCAACTATGGGGATAACCACAGAATCATCCACACTTGTCAACATTTACGTCAACACAAAGTTCTCAACTTTTTGTAAAATCAAACTTAACCACAATACTTGGACTTAAAAATTCATATATCAAGATACCAATACATTAAGACTTTTAAGCCTGTGGATAATCGGTGCATAAGATGTGGAATTAGGTCTTTACAAGTGTGGACTAAAAATGAACCTATTCTTATCAACAAATCCACACTATAATAAGAACCATAATTTCCTTAATTTAAAAAACCAATTTTAATTAAATAGGAGGTGGATAACCTTCGGAAAAAAGGATATTGGATTAATGAGACCTTTTTCATAATTTGAAAACTGTCTTAACCCTAACTCAATATGACCATCACAAGATTATTTGAAATCATCAATCATCAAATAGCAACATTTGACAAAGAAGTTGCTCTAGCTCAAAAAATTGATGGAAAATGGAAAACCTATTCTTCCAGGGATTTAAAAAAAATAGTTGACAATTTAGGACTCGCATTTTTGGCTTCTGGAATAGAAAAAGATGAAAAAGTCGCCATCATATCTAATAATAGGCCTGAATGGAATTTCGTAGACCTGGCACTTCAGCAAATAGGAGCTATTTCTGTACCCATGTACCCAACCATATCAGCTGATGATTATAAGTATATCTTCGAACATGCTGAGGTCAAGCAAGTATTTGTAGGAGATGAAGAAATTTATCAAAAAGCCTTGACAGCTGCAGCTGGTACGGATATAAGGATTTTTTCTTTTGATAGAATTGAAGGCTGCGAAAACTGGGAAGAGTTTCTTGTTTCAGGGGAAACGGGCGACTTGGCAATTTTAGAAGAAAAGAAAGAAGCAATTCAGATCAACGACATATTCACCATTATTTATACCTCAGGTACGACAGGCAGACCAAAAGGTGTGATGTTGACACATGGCAATGTCATACACAATGTCTTTGCTGTTGAAGATAGAATAGTGGTGGAAAAAGGCATTTCCTCTGCATTGAGCTTTTTGCCATTGTGCCATATTTATGAAAGGACTGGCTCTTTTTGCTTTATGTATATGGGTGTTTCTATTTATTATGCAGAAAGCATGGAAACTATCGGTGATAACCTTAAAGAAATTCAGCCACATATATTCAATACAGTTCCAAGGCTACTGGAAAAGGTATATGACAAGATTGTTTCTAAAGGTTATGAACTTACAGGAATCAAAAAGTCACTGTTTTTCTGGGCTTTGAATCTTGGTCTGAATTACGAACCCAATAAAAATCAGGGTTGGTGGTATAATTTCCAACTTAAAATGGCCAATAAGATTATCTTCAGTAAATGGAGAGAAGCATTAGGTGGCAATATCAAACAGATCAACTCAGGTGCTTCCGCATTACAACCAAGGCTTGCACGTGTATTCTGGTCAGCGCAGATACCTGTCTGCGAAGGTTACGGCCTGACAGAGACCTCTCCTGTGGTGTCTGCTTCTATATGCAACCTTGAAGATATACGAATAGGTATGGTAGGGAAAATCGTGAAGGAGGTGGAAGTTAAGATTGCAGAGGATGGAGAAATCTTGGCCAAAGGGCCGAATATCATGCAAGGGTATTACAAGCAGCCTGAACTTACCGCTGAGGTAATCGATGAGGAAGGATGGTTTCACACGGGTGATATTGGTGAAATACACGAAGGACATTATCTCAAAATCACAGATAGGAAAAAAGAGATGTTTAAAACTTCCGGTGGTAAATATATCGCTCCACAACCCATGGAGAATAAATTTAAAGAATCTCCTCTGATAGAACAGGTACTTGTAGTAGGTGAGAATAAAAATTATCCTTCTGCGCTCATTGTTCCAAGCATTACAGGTTTACAGGATTGGTGCAAACATAAAGACATCCCCTATACTACAGACGATGAAATGTTAGCCAAACCTGAAATCTTGGACAAATATCAAAAGGAAATAGATAGGCTCAATAAATATTTTGGAAAGTGGGAACAAGTCAAGAAATTTAAAATCCTCAATAACCAATGGAATATTGAAACAGGAGAGTTGACACCAACCATGAAGCTCAAAAGAAAAGTGATTCATCAGAAGTATGCAAAAGAAATAGAATCCCTTTATTCTTAATCTTAAGAATTTTGTTTATAGAAACTAATTTTGATAATATCAGTTTCTATAAAATTATTCACAACTATAAAACTATATTTTGACATAAATCAGAATATAGTTTTTTTTATACCCATTTCTTAAGCTTTTAATTTCTTATGCATGCATAACTTTTTTTCAATATAGTATGCATGCATACATTATTTTTTGTAAATTAGTCATTCATTAATTTGCCCATGAAGCGAGAAGAAACAGTTGATTACCATATTAAGAGTGCTTGGCATGCCATTTCAAGGATGTATAATCAAAAAGCTGCTCAGGAAGATTTCACTACTTCGATAGGATTTGTATTGATCAATATCAACTCGAAAGAAGGTACTCCTGCGACCAAGATTGCTCCATTGATGGGATTAGAGGCAAGAAGTCTCACCAGAATGCTCAAAAGTATGGAAGAAAAGGGCCTGATATATAAAAAGCCGGACCCAATAGATAAGAGGTCTGTTAGGATTTTTCTCACAGATGAGGGGAAAAAGAAAAAGGAAACATCTGTGAAAACAATCAAAAATTTTAACCTCTTGGTAAGAGAACACGTCAGTGAAGAAGAGCTGAACATGTTTTTTTCAGTATTTCAAAAAATCAATCAAGTAATAGACTCAATTAATTCAGAAACTTTAAACCCTACAGCGTACGACAATAAAAAAGTCTACGAACTCTAAACCAAAATTTTATGCAAAGATCCATTAAAAAAGTAGCCATTTTAGGTTCAGGGGTCATGGGATCAAGAATTGCCTGTCACTTTGCCAATATTGGCGTGCAGGTCTTGATGCTCGACATCGTTCCCAAAGAACCGACAGAAGAAGAGGCAAAAAAAGGCCTAAGTATTTCCGATAAACCTGTTAGAAACAGGATTGTCAATGAAGCCTTACAAAGCACATTGAAAGCAAAACCATCATCGCTGTATGACAAATCTTACGTTGACCGGATTACTACCGGAAATTTCGATGATGATCTTCCCAAAATCAAAGACTATGACTGGGTTTTGGAAGTAATCGTGGAAAGGCTTGATATCAAGCAGTCGCTTTTTGAAAAAGTAGAAAAGCACAGAACTCCAGGAACTTTGATTACTTCAAATACTTCGGGTATTCCTATGCACATGATGTGCGAAGGTAGATCTGAAGATTTTCAAACCAATTTTGCAGGAACTCACTTTTTCAACCCTCCTAGGTATTTGAAGTTATTGGAAATCATTCCAGGTCCAAAAACGGATCCTGCAATCATTGATTTCTTGATGGATTATGGTGACAAGTTTTTGGGTAAAGAAACTGTTTTATGTAAAGATACACCTGCATTTATTGCTAACAGAATAGGTGTATATGCCATCATATCTGGTATGCATGCCATAGAAAAAATGGGTTTGGGTGTATCTGAAGTGGATAAATTAACAGGAACCATTATCGGACGGGCTAAATCAGCCACTTTCCGCACCATGGATGTCGTTGGACTGGATACCACGGTGAATGTGGCCAACAACCTTTACAAAACCCTTGAACACGATGAGTCACGTGATAAATTCAAGCTCCCAAAGATTGTTGAAAAACTTTATGAGAACAAGTGGTGGGGAGATAAGACAGGGCAAGGCTATTTCAAAATGATCCGTCATAAGGATGGCAGTAAAGAATTGAAAGAAATTGATTTTGAAACCTTTGAATACAAAGATGCTGAAAAACCAAAATTCAAGGCTCTTGAAGCTTCTAAGGAAATAGATAACCTGAAAAAGAGGATCAAGTTTTTGGTCAACTTTGAAGACAAAGCAGGTGAATTTTATAGAGCAACTTTTTATGATTTATTCAAATACTGTTCACACAGAATTCCGGAAATATCTGATGAATTGTATCGCATAGATCAGGCTGTCTCGGCTGGATTTGGTTGGGAATATGGACCATTTGAAAATTGGGATATCCTTGGTGTCAAAGAAACAGTAGAAAAAATGGAAGCGGCAGGCGAAAAGGCTGCAGCTTGGGTGCATGAAATGTTGGAGGCAGGACACGAGTCATTCTATAAAGTAGAAGGTGGACAAAGGATGTACTATGATATTCCTTCGAAGTCATACAAGGCAATTCCTGGTGTGGAAGATTTTGTTATCCTAGAGACCCTCAAGGCTGCGGACAAAAAGCTTTGGGGTAATGCAGGGGCTTCCATTTATTATATGGGAGACGATGTGATAGGATTGGAATTCCATACCAAAATGAATGCATTGGGTCAGGAAGTGATAGAGGGTATCAATACAGCTATTGCTATGGCAGAAAAATCCTACAAAGGTCTTGTTATAGGCAATGAAGGACCTAATTTTTCAGCGGGTGCCAACCTGGCCATGTTGTTTATGTTTGCTGGAGATCAAGAGTATGATGAAATAAACTTGATGATAGCCGGATTCCAAAAGACCATGATGCGTGCAAGATACTCTTCCGTTCCGGTGGTAGTAGCACCGCATAATATGGCCTTAGGTGGGGGTTGTGAACTGTCACTTCATGCTGATGCTGTTCAGGCACACGCCGAACTATATATGGGCTTGGTTGAATTCGGGGTAGGATTGATTCCTGCCGGAGGAGGTACCAAAGAAATGACCTTGAGATTCTCTCAGGAAAGCAAAGATGGTGATGTAGAACTCAACAGGTTGCAGGAATATTTTATGAACATCGCCACTGCCAAAGTATCTACCTCAGCTGCTGAAGCAAGAGGATTAGGTTACCTACAGGTGAAAGATGCTATCACACTCAACAGAAAGAGACAGTTGGCTGAGGCGAAAGCTAAAGTTCTTGCCTTGTATGATGCAGGATATTCTCAACCGATGGAGCGTACAGATATCAAAGTGTTAGGAAAAACTTCCCTAGCCTTGTTTGAAGCAGGAATTACGGGAATGCTCTATGGAAAATATATCTCAGAGCATGACGCCAAAATCGCCAGAAAACTGGCTTGGGTGATGTCAGGAGGAGACCTTTCTTCACCGACATTGGTAAGCGAACAATACCTGCTTGACTTAGAGCGCGAAGCTTTCTTGAGTCTCACAGGAGAGAAAAAGACCTTGGAAAGGATACATAGTATTCTGTTTAAGGGCAAACCGCTGAGAAATTAGAAGCGATAGATTAGAAGCGAGAAGCGAGAGACGAATTTTAGAAACAAGAATAAAGAAGCAAGATAGGTTGCAGTAGGTGGAAGGGAGTAGAGTAGTTCAGAAGATTAAAGAGTTGAAATAGAAAAATGATTATTAACTCAAATTTAATTGGATATGAAGATCAGGCATAATTTCAAGAACCTTAAAGTATGGCAAAAATCAGTTGATTTGGCTGTGAAGGTTTATAAAATCACAAAGGGATTTCCCAGTGAGGAGAAATTTGGAATAACCTCCCAAATGCGAAGGGCAAGCGTTTCTATTCCATCAAATATTGCCGAAGGAACTGCCAAAAGCACTTCTAAATCTTTTGTAAACTCTCTTGACATTAGCCTTGGTGAAAGTTACGAATTGGAAACTCAAGCCATCATTGCCAATCTAGTAGGTTTATTAGATAAGGATGAGTTTATAGCTCTTGATACCGAGATCAGTGAAGTCCAAAGAATGATCAATGGATTAATTTCAACGGTAGAATCCAACCCCTATTAGGGAATTCCCTAAATCTTGTCTCTTGATTCTTGTCTCTTCAATCTTACTCTAATATTTCAACAAACATTACATCAACAATAAACCTCAATTTAGAAACATACACTTATGGAAGCTTATATAGTAAATGGATATAGATCAGCGGTGGGAAAGGCCAAAAAAGGTGGCTTCAGGTTTTACCGCCCAGATGATCTGGCATCAGATGTCATCAAGCACTTGGTGGCCAATACGCCTGGATTGGAAAATAAAATGGTGGATGACCTTATCGTGGGAAATGCCATACCAGAAGCCGAGCAGGGTATGCAGATGGGAAGAATGATTTCTCTGCTAGCCTTGGGGGTGGACAATCCTGGATTTATCATCAATAGGTACTGTGGTTCCGGTTTGGAAGCCATCGCTTTGGCAGTAGGTAAAATCAAGGCTGGTATGGCCGATTGTATCATTGCTGGTGGTACCGAATCCATGTCGCTACTGCCTATGATGGGATATAAAACAGCGCTCAACTGGAAGATTGCTTCCGAAACGCCGGATTATTACCTGAGCATGGGGCTCACCGCAGAAGAATTGTCGAAAGAATACGACATCAGCAGAGAAGATGCTGATGCTTTTTCAGTAAGGTCTCACGACAGGGCTTTAGCTGCCATTGCAGAAGGCAGATTCAAAGACGAAATCGTACCTGTTGAAGTAGAAGAAACATACTTGGACGAAAAAGGAAAAAGAAAGACGCGAAAGTACACAGTAGATACCGACGAAGGACCAAGAAAAGGTACTTCCATGGAAGCTTTATCCAACCTCAGACCAGCTTTCAAACAAGGTGGTATGGTAACCGCAGGAAACTCATCCCAGACATCAGATGGAGCTGCTTTTGTGGTGGTCATGTCTGAAAGAATGGTAAAAGAGCTCAACCTTGAACCGGTGGCTAGGATGATGTCTTATTCTGTGGCTGGTGTAGAACCAAGGATAATGGGTATTGGACCTAAGGAGGCGGTGCCCAAGGCCCTTAAACAAGCTGGCCTAAGCCTCGACAAGATAGACCTTATCGAATTGAACGAAGCATTCGCAGCTCAGGCCTTGGCAGTGATCAAGTCCTTGGACATGGATATTGATAAAGTAAATGTCAATGGTGGTGCAGTGGCTCTTGGCCATCCACTTGGATGTACTGGAGCAAAGCTTTCAGTGCAGCTCTTCAATGAACTCCGCAAACAGAATAAAAAATACGGAATGGTCACAGCCTGTGTTGGTGGTGGACAGGGAGTAGCTGGGGTCTTTGAATTACTGAAATAAGAATCAAGAAAATAGAATCAAGAAACAAGACAGGATAATCCTCATAATTAAGGATTGGGCCCTTGTTACGGTTCTTTTCAAATTAATAAATAAATAGCTAAGTGATGTGTTACAAGTCTTGTCTCTTGTCTCTTGCATCTTTAATCTTATCATCATGTCAACAATAGCAAACAAATCAATCAACGGCGGTGAATTCCTGATTAAGGAAACAGAAGCCCAGGATATCTTCATTTTTGAGGAGTTTTCCGAAGAACAAAAAATGATGGCTCAGGCCTGTCAGGACTTTATCGATACAGAAATCCACCCAAAAGTGGAAGAAATCGATAGCATGAAAAACCCGGATCTTGTTCCGACTATTTTTAAGAAAGCAGGTGAATTGGGTTTATTGGGAATTTCCGTTCCCGAAGAATTTGGTGGTATGGGCATGAGTTTCAATACGTCCATGCTTATTGCAGACATCATCGGTGGCGCAGGCTCTTTTTCCACTACATACGGAGCACATACCGGAATCGGTACTTTGCCGATTTTGTATTATGGCAATGAAGATCAAAAAGCTAAATACCTTCCCAAACTGGCAACAGGAGAATGGGCAGCATGCTATTGCCTCACCGAACCGGATGCAGGATCTGATGCCAACAGTGGCAAAACCAAAGCAGTATTGACAGATGATGGCAAACACTATGTCATCAATGGACAGAAGATGTGGATTTCAAATGCAGGATTCGCTGATATTTTTATAGTTTTTGCCAAAATTGAGGATGATAAAAACCTCACTGCTTTTATTGTAGAAAAGGATTTTGGTGGTATCACCATGAATGAGGAAGAGAAGAAAATGGGTATCAAAGGTTCTTCTACCCGTCAGGTCTTTTTCAATGACTGTAAAGTCCCTGTAGAAAACATGCTTTCTGACAGACAAAATGGATTCAAAATAGCTGTAAACATCCTGAATATCGGACGTATCAAATTAGGTGCTGGAGTATTGGGAGGCTGTAGGACAGTAGCATCTTATGCCATCAAGTATGCAACAGAAAGAAAACAGTTTGGTGTGGCCATCAGTACATTTGGAGCAATCAAGCAAAAGCTGGCCGAAATGGCTGTGCGTACCTATGCCTGTGAAGCACTTTGCTACAGAGCAGGTCAGGACATCGAAGACAGAATGAATGCTCTTTCAGGTGAAGGCATCGATGATGCTGAAGCAAAATTGAAAGCCTTAGAACAGTACGCCATAGAGGCAGCGATTGCCAAGGTGCATGGTTCTGAAGTATTGGATTATGTAGTAGATCAAGGCGTACAGGTATACGGAGGAATGGGTTATTCTGCAGATGCTCCGATGGAGAGAGCCTATAGAGATGCCCGTATTTCCAGGATATATGAAGGTACCAACGAAATCAACCGTATGTTGATGGTAGGGATGTTGCTCAAAAGAGCCATGAAGGGGGAAGTCAATCTTTTCGAACCGGCAATGGCTGTTGGAAACGAACTGACTTCAGTCCCTAGTTTTGAAAGTATCGATACTTCAGAATTGTTTGCTGCTGAAAAAGAAGTAATCAAGAAGTTGAAAAAAGTATTCCTAATGGTGGGAGGAAAAGCCGCAATGGCACTGCAGGATAAGATTGATACCGAACAGGAAATCATGATGAATCTGGCTGATGTGATGATAGAAATTTATGCCGCTGAATCTGCGATTTTGAGGACCGAGAAATTGGTATCTATCAAAGGAGAAGAAGCCTGTAAGCATCAGATTGCCATGTCTCAAGTGTACCTTTTTGAAGCTGCCGAAAAAATCCAAACAGCTGCCAAGGAAGCCATTGGTGCTTTTGCCAAGGGGGACGAACAAAAGGTAATGCTGATGGGCTTGAAGCGCTGGACCAAAGCTGACCTGGTGAATACCAAGGAGCTTAGGAGACAGATTGCAGATTATATGATTGAGAAAGGGAAGTATCCTTTTTCTTGATTTTTGCTTTTCCAAAGTTCTGAACTTTGGAAAAGCTGCCTAGTAAAGGCAATAAAGAAGGAAAAAGCCTCTGAGAAATCAGGGGTTTTTTTGCAGGTAGTAATTAAAGGAATTGTGAAATATGGAACCGCTACTAAGTTCTCAAATAGTGCACTTTTAATTGTGCGTTTTTACTAAAAATTGCTTATTTTGTTGTGCGTTTTGTGTCTTTGTATAAATAGTATAATAGTAAAATGGAAAAATTATACCAGAAATTTGAGACTCTTTTGCAAAATACGACAACGGATTTCAAACGTTATTTATATGATAGAGTATCATGGGAAAGTCGAATGATTGGTATCATTGGTCCTCGTGGTGTAGGAAAAACAACCATGATTTTGCAATATATAAAGCAAAATCTAAACAGTAAGAAAGCTTTGTATGTATCAGCAGATGATCTTTATTTTAGTGATAATAAACTTATTGATTTAGTAGATGAGTTCTATAAAAATGCAGGAGAGTATTTATTTATTGACGAGATCCATAAATACGCAAACTGGTCACGAGAATTAAAAGACATTTATGATTCATTTCCTGAATTAAAAGTTGTATTCACAGGGTCTTCTGTGTTAGATATTCTTAAAGGTTCTTCTGATTTAAGTCGTCGGCGATAATCTATAAATTACATGGACTTTCATTTCGGGAATACTTGAATTTTTTTCATGGTTATGACATTGAAGTATATTCCTTGCAACAGATTATAAATAATGAGTTTAAACTTGATCAAATAAAACACCCTTTACCCCTGTTCAAAGATTACTTGAAACGTGGATATTATCCTTTCGGTGTTGAAAATGAAATTGATTTACGTTTAGGACAAATAATTGTGCAAACACTGGAAACTGACATACCACAATATGCCAACTTAAACGTGGGAACCAGCAGAAAAATAAAACGATTACTAAAAATTATTGCTGAAAGCGTACCATTTAAACCCAATTTCACCAAGATAGCTGAAATTATCAATGTAAGCCGTAATTCATTAGACGATTATTTTCTATATATGGAGCATGCAGGACTTATCGGACAGTTGCGAAATGAAACAAATGGAATTAGGGGACTTGGAAAGATAGAAAAAGTATATTTGGATAATACGAATATCATATATAATTTGGTCGGTAATAGATCAAACATAGGAAATATACGAGAAACTTTCTTTTTTAATCAAATGCGGGTAAATAATGAAGTAATATCTTCAAAAACAGCCGATTTTGTGATAGATAACTATACGTTTGAAATTGGTGGAAGTAATAAACAACAAAAACAAATAGAGAAAGAGGGTAAGTCATTTGTGGTAAAAGACGATATAGAATTTGGTTACCTCAATATTATTCCTCTTTGGGCTTTCGGTCTAAATTATTAAATAGCCAACTTTTATTCACTATTTTTAAGTTTAACCCCCTTATCGATCAGGCTTAAAGAGCGTCGGATACAGCAAAAGTCGACCGAAAATGAAGTTAACCAAACAACAAATTGACATCATCAACTCGACTGGCAACATCAAAATAAATGCTGTTGCCGGATCAGGGAAAACTACGACTGTAATCGAATATGCCAAGACCAGGCCATCAACAAGCAGAATCCTGTATTTGGCATTCAACAAATCCGTAAAATTAGAAGCTGCAAAAAAATTTGCAGACAAAGGACTTAACAACGTAAAAGTTGAAACAGCACATTCTTTGGCCTACCGACACATTGTTTTTAGAAATGGATACAGAGTAAGATCACAAGGCTACAAGACAAATGAAATTGCCGAACTGTTAAACTTAGAGGGCAATGAGGAAAAGCACACAGAATATGTTATTGCTAACCACATTAATAAACTCATCGCTTATTTCTGTAATAGTGACAGGCATAAAGTCCAAGACCTGAATTACCTGGATACAATAAGAGATCCAAAAGCAAAAACCTTTGTGTCAAAATTTTATGATTACATCGTTTCTCAATCACGGCTTTTATTGAGTAAGATGGACAAAGGAGAGATTGAAATTACCCATGATTTTTACCTAAAAAAATTTCAACTCTCTAACCCAAATCTGAATTACGACTTCATTCTTTTTGACGAAGGACAAGATGCTTCTCCCGCCATGCTTGATGTTTTCTTCAACCAAAAAGCTACCAAGGTAATTGTTGGCGACACCCATCAACAAATTTATGGTTGGCGGTTTGCAGTAAACTCATTGGAAAAAGCCGACTTTAAAACCTATCATCTTTCGACAAGTTTTCGCTTCAGTCAAGACATTGCAAACCTCGCAATTGAAGTTTTAAAGTTCAAAAAACATCTGGGCGTACACCAAACTATTCCAATCACAGGTAAAGGAAATAGCAAAGAAATCAAAACCAAGGCTGTTCTCGCACGGACCAATCTTGGACTTTTGCTAAAAGCAATCGAATTTGTAACTGAAAAGAAGACAGTCAAGCATATCTATTTTGAAGGCAATATCAACTCCTACACTTACGCTGACGAAGGAGCATCGCTTTATGATGTTTTGAACCTCTATAACGGGAAACGTCACATGATAAAAGACAAACTAATAAAGGCGATGAAGGACCTCGACGAGTTGGATGATTACATCAAAAAAACAGAAGATGTTCAGCTTGGTATGATGGTAGAAATCGTAAAAGAGTATGGCAATAAAATCCCTGGTATCATTAAGGCAATCAAAGAAAAACACGTTGATAATGACGATAAAGAAAAAGCTGAAATGATTTTTTCAACCGTCCACCGGTGCAAAGGGATGGAATATGATGCAGTGCAACTTGTCAACGACTTCGTATCGGAAGAAAAAATAGAAAAACTAATAGAAGAAAAGAAAGCTGATGAAATCAACCTAACGAAACTCAATGAAGAAATCAATCTGCTTTATGTTGCTGTTACACGGACAAAAAACAGCATTCATATCCCCGAGACATTAATCCCTTACGAATTTCCCAAGTCCTCACAAATTCACCTTGTGAAAGTAGCAAGTGAGGAAGAAAAAGAACAACAAAGAAAAACCACTTCGGTACAAAAAACCGCTCTTCAAGCTGGTAAAACAGAAAAAGCATATTCAGTTGAAGAAGTAAGAAGCAAACATAAAGGTGCTTATAGACCTTGGACACAGGAGCTTGACGATGAATTAACCGTGATGTATTGTGAAGGGAAACATGTGAAAGATATGGCTTTACACTTTGGACGGACAAGGGGAGCAATAACGTCAAGAATCAAAAAACTGGAACTGGAGGATCTCTATGGATAAAAAAAATCACTAAGAATCACCTTGGCAGGCTTTGTGAACAGTTAAATGGAGGGTATCTCTTATTATCCTTTTAGCCAGGTACTCTATTGAGTGTTTTTGAATGCTCTTTTTCACTAATCGAACTAAATTAGACAGAATTAAAACCACAGATGAAACAAATTTTATATCTATTCATTGCCTTACTTTTCTATTCAAATCAATCTTTTGGGCAAGACTCTGATTTTACAGGATATGCAACAAGCATAGTCGACCACAACAAAATTGAAGTCCACACTTATGGCTTTCGAGATCAAGCTAAAGAAATCAAATATGATAGCCTTACGATTCAAACTATAGCTTCAGTGAGCAAGGTTTTCATAGGTTTATCAATAATGAAGGCAGTCGAACTTGGCTTTGTCGATCTAGAAACCGATATCAATGAATACCTCAACTTCAAAATAGCTAATCCAAACTTGAAAAGTGAGCAAAAAATCACTTTAAGACACTTAGCAACGCATACTTCAGGAATTAGAGACAATGAAAAATTTTACATACAAGGGTATGTAAAAGAGTTAAAATCACCCTATTCCTTGGAAGAATTTCTCCACTCATATTTCAGTAAGAAAGGTAAGAGATATTCAAAAAAGAATTTTGGTAAAAGTGTGCCTGGTGAAGAATATAGTTACTCAAACTTTGCATCTGCATTGGCTGCTTATGTAATTGAGAGCGCCTCAAAAATGTCTTTCGACAAATTTACCGAAAAATACCTGTTCCAACCACTTGGCTTGAAGTATACACATTGGCATTATAATGAGATGAAAATGGAAGCCTATTCTCAACTCTTTGATGAAAAAGACAATCCATTGGATTTTTATGCACTTGCAACCTATCCCGATGGAGGGCTTAAAACCAATATTTTTGATTTGAGTAAGCTGCTTCAAACACTCATCAAAGGTTATCAGGGAGATTCAGACCTGTTAAGTGAGGAATCTTGGAAAGTGTTTTTTGCTAAAAACTTTTCAGAAACTAACCCTATCAAAGGAATGGATCCTAGCGAGCCAAATAGTGGCATTTTTATCATCTATGCGAAAAGTGGTTCAATCGGACACACAGGTTCTGACCCAGGTGTATCCACTGCCATGTTTTTTGATCCCGAAACCAAGCAAGGGAAAATATTCATGGCTAATGAAGATTTGACAAAACATAACGTAGGTTCATTCAAGACCATTTGGGAAAATTTATAAATTCAGAGATGACAAAGGAGACCATAATACTTTCTGATTTGAAATACTTTCAAGAATTGATCTATGGTAAATGTGGTTTGATGTTGAAAAATCTTACGCTGAGTACAGAAAGTGTAGATTATAGTGCTTGCAGTTTTGAACTTGATGGGAAAAAAATACAATATCGAGTCTCCAAAATTACACCCAGAAAAGGAGGTCAATTTGTAACTGTTTGGAAACGAAACAAAAACGGAATAACCGAGCCATTTGACACTCTGGACCAAATTGAATTTATCATAATCACTTCCCAAAGCGGAGAAAATCTCGGACAATTTATTTTTCCCAAATCAGTCCTAGTGCAAAAGGGAATAATGTCAAAAAATGGAAAGGGAGGAAAACGTGGAATAAGAGTCTATCCACCTTGGGATATTGTGACTAGTAAACAAGGGAAAAAAACACAAGATTGGCAGAACGAGTATTTTATTGAAAGTGGAAGCATATCGGACATTGCTTTAGTCAAAGTCTTGTTTGAGAAAGCAAACAAAACTTAATAATCCCCAACTTGATTTGTGATCTCAGTTGATTGATGAACATTGATTAACCTTTTATTATGAGCCTTTGTCAAGATTAAAGTGAACTTGTAATATCTGAAATTCATAGGATTTTGACAATTCTCCAGGTTGTGGGGATCAAAAAATCATAAATGATTTTTTATGCTCTTTTGATAAATAATACACAATCAAACTGTTACCAAAACCCAGTTTTGAAGTCAATGTTAAGTTTTAGTTTGAACACAACTTTTCTTCTAAAAACACAGTAATCTAAGGTATGAGAAAGCTTCTTTTTTCAATACCCGCACTCCTACTCCTTGTTTCCTGCGCCTCCGTCAATATCAATTCGCAAAGGTTGAGTCAAGACACCAAAACCTACAAATCATTCTTGGTGATTCAGTCAAACGCGGAGGATATTTTCTACGAATGGAATGAAGAAAACTATCAGTATATCCTATTTGGGAAGTTCAATGACTTAGACCATGATCAGGATAGGAAAATGCTTGCTAATAGCCTCAAGCGTTTTATGCACCCTGTCCAGCTTCGGTTTGTAAATGAATATTTTCCCATCCATAGGCCAATTCCTTTTGAGGATTTTAAGGAAACCGTGGAGAAGTTAGACCACGAAGGTGTTTTGCTGGTACACACAAGGGAAAAATGGATTGACGAAGAATATACCGATTCTGGAAGGGTCACCCGCCCGAATACTGAATACCATGTCTTTATTTTGGACAGAGAAAATATGGATATGGTGTGGTTGGGCAAGTCCCTGGCTTCAGGTGCCGGAGTCAACGATTTCCAAGACCTATACAATGCCTTTTCAAAAGAATTGGCCAAGGATTTACATTTGAAAGGATTGATTGAAAAGACCTATCCCTGGTATTAAATAGTAGAGATAGCGCAGTTTTCGGGATTCGAGATTAAAAATAGAGCTATTCAAAATTTCCTATACCGATAAAATATATTATGGTTATACGCTATTTATTAGCTTGTCAATTTATAGCAAATTAAGTCCTGTTTCGAATCGGCATACAAAGTGGTGCTTTTTCCTACTTCAATTCTATTTTCAACACATAACTATCCGCTGTCATAAACAGGGTTTTTTCATCAGTCGAGAAAGCACAATTGGAGGTAGCCTCGCCTGTATAAATCCTAGCCAAAACTTCTCCTTCAGGACTAAAAACCCAAACTCCTCCAGGTCCAGTCGCGAAAACAATTCCCGAGGTATGCACCTTCAAGCCATCTGGCAAACCTTTGTACCCATCCCGTCCTACATATGTAGTTGCATCATAAAAAAGATTTCTGTCAGTTAAGTTTCCTTTCATATCCACCTCATAGACATACCATACTGCCAAATCAGGATCAGAATTGGCTACATATAAGCGGCTTTGATCAGGGCTGAAAGCAAGACCGTTG
The DNA here is from genome assembly GCF_003003005.1 of Mongoliibacter ruber. Lineage (GTDB taxonomy): Bacteria > Bacteroidota > Bacteroidia > Cytophagales > Cyclobacteriaceae > Mongoliibacter > Mongoliibacter ruber. The sequence continues at coordinate 301,999 of NZ_PVTR01000002.1, read as the reverse complement.
GGTCTCGTAAGGCGGTCAAGCAATTCAAGTTCTCCACCGGTCCTTAACCTAAATAAACCCTGAAAATCCAACTCTTTATTGGGGTCATCCATGTTCTTTTCCAAGCCATAAGGAGGGTCGGTGAAGTATAGCCTTCCCATTAAGTCATACACTGCATCATTTGGACTATTGAGCCTTTTGCCTTCATAGCTGTCTGCCAGGGTGACAAATTCGTCCTTGGCTTGGTCTAGAGGACTGTCCATATAAGCCATCCTGCGGTCACCGTGTTGGCAAAGTACCAATCTTCCCTCAGGAGAAAACAACAGGCCATTGGCACCGACTTCCCCTCCCCTAGGTTCCGGATCAGTATAACCTGAAGGCTTAAGGTACAGGTACTTATCGCCCTGCATGTTGACTTGATAGATGGCATTGTCGGGAATATCGGTGTACAGCAAAACCTGCCCCTGTTCCCACCACAGGGGACCCTCCGTCCATTGATGCCCCTCTGCCAATATCCTGATCTCCGTATCTGGATCCAGCCACTCCAAAGCCCGATCATCTAAAATTTCGATGTATGCATCAGTTTTGGTAGAAGGCTTGGAAGTGCAAGCAAGGGCAATAATGAAGATGGGAAGGCAGTGGATGGGTTTCATGGTTTATCGGGTTTGAATTACTTCTTTTTGATGAAAAAAAGCTCATTTTTAATTGGTAGGGTTAAGGATTATGAAGATACCTAATTGAAACCTAAAATCTCCAGTTTTCTGGCATGCTTTTGATTTCCAAAAAATGAAATACCGCTAAGAGTTGCCGCAACAGACTCTCATCCATTATTTTTTTATTAATTTCCTTTTTTATAAAACTCTCATGTCCAAAATACTAGATATCCTCAAGGCCCCTATTGTTTTTCTTCTGCGGAGACCTGTTCTATGGTTTGCCAAAAAGGTGGCTTCTTCACCGGATAGGCAAATGGTCTTTGAAAGGTTGAGTGAGATCTATCAGGATATTATTTCTAATCCTGAGTCAAAACACGGCAGCCTCTATAAGCTGGATTTTAAAGACAATAACTTCATCATCTTTTCTGACTTACACAAAGGCAATAGAGGGCGAAGAGATGAATTCAAAGCTGCTGAAAAAAACTATTTGGCTGCTCTCGAACATTATGATAAGAATGGTACCAATTACATCAACTTAGGAGACTCTGAAGAATTCTGGAAATTCAATATTTTCCAGATCATGCAACACAACAAAAAGACTTTTGAGGCAGAACGAAAGTTTGTAGACCGAAAAGCTTTCTATAAAGTATACGGCAACCATGACCTTTTTTGGAAAATCGACCCATTTTCCAATATGTTTCTGTGGCAGGTATATGGCAAGGCCATCAATATTTATGGAGCTATCGTCATTAGGGTCGCGTATGAGGACGGCAAAAATATTGACGTTTTTTGCACACACGGGCACCAAGGGGACAGGCGTAGCGATGGTAACAATTTTTCCATTTGGTTTGTCTCATACATTTGGGGACCCTTACAAGGTTTTTTAGGCATCAATATCAATACCCCTGCGGTGGTGAATGCTGAAAAAACACTCCACAATCGCCTCATGTATGACTGGAGTCAAGAACAGCAAAACGTCGTCCTAGTTACAGGACACACCCATCAACCTATTTTTCATTCTTATAGCCATATTCAATACCTCAAGGGCTTGTTGATCGAAGCCAAAGAGAAAGGAGATAAAAAATTGGAAAAGGAGCTCACCCAGAAAATCGAGCGACACCCAAGTCAATGCACGGAGGAGGTCAATGGACTGCCAAGGTACAAACCCACTTATTTCAATGCCGGTTGCGGCTGTTACGCAGATGGCAGCCTGACAGGTATTGAAATCAAAGAGGGAAAGTTTAGGTTGATCTGTTGGAATGAAGACGAATCAGGCAAGCCCCAAAGAGAGGTTTTGGAAGAGTTGCCTCTGGAAGAATTACAACAGATGTTTTTTGACCAATAAATTTTTACACTGGAGCAACTAAATGAAAATCTATTTTTCTTACAATTTGTGATTCTTTGGTAAGCCAGTTAATTTCTTGAAATATTAAGAAATAATTTTAAATGTATATCCGCTTTCATACCAGTAGAATCTAAATAATAGAATTAACCTGTGATTTCGAACCAATATCAAGTTTGTATGTTTAAAAATATCCAATATCTATTAGTATCCGTTTGCCAATAAACCCTCGTTTAATTGATTAGTGGCATGATTGCGTATAATCATATAATTTTATTACTACAAAGGGAATCAATAGTCACAAAAGTATTTGAATAACAGTCTTTTGTTTTCTTTTGTCATTTTGTTGTTTTTTGTAATACCCTTAAGTGAAAGCAGGACTTGCTAACTCGATACAATTATTAGAATTTTGAAAAACTCAGGTGCCAATAACATTAAATAAAATTGATCCATTAAAGTAGTTCTCAATCTTTTTTAAGTGCTACCAAGAATAGAGTATGCTTGGCTGTGCATTACCTTTTTTTTGTCAAGCCCACTACGCCAAATCCACAAAAAACCCCTAAGATCCAAAAGTTCTTAGGGGTTTTAAATTTTTTATAAAAATCTCTATTTACATCTTCGCAGAATAGTTAGGTGCTTCACGGGTAATGCTGACATCGTGTGGATGGGATTCCTTCACACCGGCAGCGGTGATTTTGACAAATTTGCCGTCACGTTGCAAGTCTTCCACGGTCTTGGTACCGCAGTACCCCATACCGGCTTGCAAGCCACCGACCAATTGGTACAAGACTTCAGATACCAAGCCCTTGTAAGCTACCCTACCGACAATGCCTTCAGGCACCAATTTCTTGATATTGTCTTCGGCATCCTGGAAGTAACGGTCCTTAGAACCTGATTCCATGGCCTCCAAAGAGCCCATTCCTCTGTAAGTTTTGAATTTTCTTCCTTCATAAATCAGCATTTCTCCAGGTGCCTCTTCTGTACCTGCTAAAAGTGATCCGATCATGATAGAACCTGCACCGGCTGCTATAGCCTTGACCAAGTCACCTGAATAGCGGATACCACCATCAGCAATCACAGGAACCCCTCTGCCTGATAAGGCATTGGCACATTCATACACTGCAGAAAGTTGAGGTACACCTACACCGGCAATCACACGGGTAGTACAGATAGAACCAGGTCCTACACCTACTTTGACAGCATCTGCACCGGCATCTGCCAATGCCACAGCCGCCTCAGGGGTAGCGATATTTCCAACAATCACATCCAAATCAGGGAATGTTTGTTTGATTTTCCTACAGGCTTCGATGACTCCCTTTGAATGTCCATGGGCTGTATCTATGGATACTACGTCTACACCTGCGTTTTTCAAGGCCTCTACACGTTCTACCAAGTCAGCTGTCACCCCTACGGCTGCACCTACTCTAAGTCTGCCATATTCATCTTTACAGGCATGTGGTTTGTCACGGCGCTTGAGGATATCCTTATAAGTAATCAGACCTGTAAGTTTGTTGTCTTCATCAACTATAGGAAGTTTTTCGATTTTAAATTCTTGCAAGACCTCTTCAGCTTGCTCCAAGGTGATCCCCGCTTTGGCAGTGATCAAGTTATCCTTGGTCATGATTTCTTTGATGTCTCTATTGAGGTCTTTGATAAATCTCAGGTCACGGTTGGTGATGATTCCCATAAGTGTCCTGTTTTCATCTACCACAGGGATACCTCCAATATGGTACTCGCTCATGATTTTTTCCGCATCGCGAACTTTGGCATCAATATTCAATGTGATGGGATCCAGGATCATTCCTGATTGAGAACGCTTGACTTTCCGCACTTGTGCAGCCTGCAGTTCTATGGGCATGTTTTTGTGGATGAAGCCCAAACCGCCTTCCAGAGCCATAGCAATTGCCAATTCAGCTTCCGTTACAGTGTCCATAGCTGCGGAAACGAGGGGAATGTTTAGCCTGATGTTTTTGGTAAGTTGGGAAGAAGTATCTGTGTCGCGCGGGAGGACTTCTGAATATCCTGGGACAAGAAGCACGTCGTCATAGGTGAGCGCTTCGAAAAGAAATTTATCTGAATTTTTGTTCATGGCAAATATTGGTTTGGTGACCCTATTTGCCCGTCAAAGATACTATTAATTTGTTATGCCAATCAACCTGAATGAAAAATAAATTGCAGTTTTGATTAAATTTTTCCCAGTAAATAAAATTTTCTTCTGTAAACAGGCTTATTGAAAGGCCAGCCAAAAGGTGCCTAGCGAGAGTATAAAGTAAAACGAAGAAAATACCCATACCAAAGTGGTTTTGTGTCTGGAAAAATACCAGGCAAAAAGAGGCAAAACCTGAAGTGAATGCAGTCCCACAAAATGGGAAATTCTCAGGTCTCCATATTTTTTGGCCCAATTTAGAAAAAAGATTCCTTCCTGACCATCAGGTGCGCCTACGGTATGACTCATTTGTCCTACCATGACAAAACCCTCCAAACTGGCAATGACAAAAATCAACATGCCCAATTGTATTCCAAGTTTATAGCCTAGTGGAAGGGAGCTCACTTTTCTAAATAGCAACAAAGCCCAGAATACCATCATGGTATTGATTACAATCGCAATGCCCATGGTATTGAACAGAAACAAGTTCAACGAAGAAGAGATATTATAATGGGATGTTTCTCCCCTCAAAGACTGGGTGCCAATGATTAAAAGCTCTAGTGCCAACATAATGATGATAACCCAGGAAATGAATTTCACCCTTTTTGCCTGTGGCAAATAAGCCAATAGCCAAGCCATCGTCCAAGAAAAAACACCGATGGAAATGGCAAATTTCATCGGCTTGATCCACACATTCAACCCCAATACTTGCCTTTGATCAATCAGCGAGAGGATCAGAAAAATCAAAACCCACACAAAATTTATCAAGCCAAACCAAGCCAAAGACCTGTTACGCCGGAATATTTTGTGAAGGGCCCACATGGCTAGTATGGATTTTGGAGAATGGTTTGTGTCTTGATACCTCTGATGATAAAGTAGGTCAGTAGTCCTACCGGACCCAGCATAAAGGTCAGTAAAAGACAAGGAAGAAGCATCCACCTGTTGATATCATTTTTCCATCCATCCTTGGCAATCCACATGCCCACAAAAAGATCAAAGGCCAAGTAATGAATCCAACCCGCCAAAAGTGCTTGGTCAGATCCAAACAAAGCACGCACTTCTGCCAAACTATTGAAACCACCTTCTTCTGTTCCGCTCATTCCCTGAATGATAAAATTGAGGTAAGTCAATGCCAAAATCAACAATACCCCTGAGAACAAAAAGGTGTATACCCAATTTTGTGAATAAAAAATAAAGAGCAGTATCCATGAAATAAGTGCAATACTGCTGACGATAGAGAAGACTGTTTCTAGTGGCATGGGTTGAGTTTTGTTCGTAGAAATTTACTGAATTATCCTTAAAAAGTATATAGGCACTATGGAAAGATTAGATCTCTCTCTTCACTCCTACCAAAGGCAGGCAGGAGAGATCTATTTACGGACTCTCTACAGACAACTACCCTTGACCTTGGTGAGTTATGTAAGCAATGATCAGATCTCTCGTTTCACTCCTACCAAAGGCAGGCAGGCGAGATGACAAGGCAAAGTTTTTATTACTCTTGAACTGACTTAGTGAATGACACCCTTGCTAATTTTGCAGAATGAAAACTTAAAATGACCTCACCTTGTCATCTCGACGCAGGAGAGATCTATTTACGGACTCTCTACAGACAACTACCCTTGACCTTGGTGAGTTATGTAAGCAATGAACAGATCTCTCGTTTCACTCCTACCAAAGGCAGGCAGGCGAGATGACAGGCAAAGTTTTTATTAGTCTTGAACTGACTTAGCGAATGAAACCCTTGTTAATTTTGCAGAATGAAAACTTAAAATGACCTCACCTTGTCATCTCGACGCAGGAGAGATCTGTTCATAGATCTAAATTTTAAGAATAGTGCATTTTTCATTGTAAATGGCTAAATTTCTATAAGACTATTAAACCATTTTTTTATGAAAAGACACGAATATTTTGTCTACATCCTGACGAATTTTGCTAAAACAGTCCTTTATGTAGGAATGACAAATAACCTATCCAAAAGGTTAGCAGAGCACAATGAAAAACTGAATCCTGAAAGCTTTACTTCAAAATACAATTGTTGCCATTTGGTTCATTGGGAGTCTTATCAATATGTTAGAGAAGCCATTGCCCGTGAAAAGGAAATCAAAAAATGGAGAAGGTCAAAAAAGGAAGCATTAATAGCAGAGTATAACCCAGGTTGGAAGTTTTTGAATGAAGAGGTTTTGGGGAATTAGCCTATGTTTGGGAAAGGTACCTTTTTCTATTTTTTAGAATGAAACCTCTGTTTATTATTCAGGATTAGGGCTTAGGACGGCCTCGCCTTGTCATCTTGATCCCGTACAATTGCCGGGAAGAGATCTATTTTAAGACTCTTCACTGACAACTGCCCTTTATCGAGGATAAAGATCGAGGAAGACTCGGGTTTTCAAGCATAAGGCCTAGGTCAGATCTCTCGCTTCACTCCTACCAAAGGCAGGCAGGCAGGCGAGATGACAAGGCAAAGTTTTTTTTATTCTTGAACTGACATAGTAAAAAAAACCGTTGTTAATTTTTCAAAATGAGAACTTATTATAACTTCTCCTTGTCATCTCGACGCAGGAGAGATCTAAATAAGGACTCCCCAAAAGACAAAACCCTTGACTCTGGTGAGTTATGTAAGCAAAAGTCAAATCCCTCTCTTCACTCCTACCAAAGGCAGGCAAGCGAGAAGACAAGGGGAAGGTTTTATTACTCTTGATCAGGATTTAGCTTTACAAGCTTTTTTACCAAACCTTACTTCCTCTTCATCTTCGCAATATAAAATCCGTCAAAGCCACTTTCCTGCGCCAATACTTTTTGATCTTCTAGCAACTCAAATTCCTGACCTTTTTCTGAGGCTAGAAACTTGGACACTTGATCTTGATTTTCTTTGGGCAGAATACTGCAGGTAGCATAGACCAACAAGCCTCCCGGCTTGACCATTGAGGCATAATCCTGAATGATCTCTTGTTGCATGACTTGTACTTTCTCTATGGATTCAGGACTTAACTTCCACTTGGTATCGGGATTTCTTTTGAGTACTCCCAAACCAGAACAAGGCACGTCCAGCAATACCCGATCTGCCGAGTCTTTTAGTCTTTTGATGGTCTTATTACCTTCGATTAAGCGGGTTTCTATGATGCTTACCCCATTTCTTCTTGCCCTTAGCTTGGTATTGGTCAGTTTCCATGCTTCTACATCCATGGAAAGGATGCGACCTTTGTTTTCCATCAGGGCAGCAAGGTGTAAGGATTTTCCGCCTGCACCTGCACATGCATCAATGACACGCATACCAGGCTCGACCTCCAATGCCGCAGCGACAAGTTGTGAAGAAGCATCCTGTATTTCATACATCCCCTCTTTGAATGCTGGGTTTTTGAAAATATTTTGCCTTTCAGCCAATACAAGGGCATCCTTATAGCCTTTAGGAGCATAAGTGTCTACTCCGTCGGCAGCAAGTCTGTTCATCAAGTCTTCTCTGCTAGTTTTCAAGGTGTTTACCCTGAGCACCACCGAGGCTGTTTGGTTGAGGGTATCGATTTCCCTGTCCCATTTTTCTCCCAGTTGGCTGGCACCCATTTCATCCAACCAATCCGGAATGGACTGCAATACTGACCTTTGCTGTATTTTGTTGAGTTTGGATTTGACCTCACTTGGATCGAGTCCCTTAAATTCCCTCCAATCAGGCAGCTTATTTCCCTGTAGCAACCAATAGGTGCCGAAGCGGTGATAATGGTCCTTGGAAGGGCTTACTGCTTCGATCAAGCGCCACCACCTGACCATTTCATAGACGGACTCAGCCACAAAACCCCTGTCTCTTGCACCCCATTTTGGGTTGGATCTCAAGGTTTTTTCTATGACCTTATCGGCATACCTGTTATTGTTGAAAATCTCATCTATGGCCGACACGACCCCTCTTACTGTATTTGGAAAAAGCTTCATGCCCCAAAGATAGTGAATACTTTGGGCAACTTTTCCTTCGACATACAGGTGTATACTGTTACAATCTTTTATATTTTTGATTATGGGACAGAAAAAATGCCCCCATTGCGGGGAATGGTCAAAGTGGACCACCAATATGAATGACATTTGTGAACATTGCGGAAAAACATTGGGGGGAAGGGATTTGGAGTATCACGAAAAAAGGGAAGAAGATATTCAGACAAACAAAGAGAATTGGATTTTTCATATCAAAGAGCATGATGGCCCTTGGATGAGAGGCTTGAAAACGGCAGGTAACCTATTCTATACCATCTACATGGCTATTTTGACTTTCTTTGCTTGGCTAATTGCTATTTTGCCAGGCTGATGACTGTACTCAAAAACCCGTATTTTATTATTGCCTTTACCCTATTTTGGATCAATCAGTTTGTGGAAAAGGTATTGGGTATTTTTGTTCCTTTTGTGCACGCTTATTTGGATGACCTGATGGCTATGCCTGTGGTATTGGGCTTAACCCTTCAGATATACCGTTGGATTCACCCTTTGAAAAATCGCTTTATCTTTACCAAAGTACAAGTGGCAGTGGCATGGGTTTATTTTTCATTTCTCTTTGAATACCTCCTACCCAAATGGTCGGAGACTTATACAGCGGATATTTGGGATATAGTATGTTATGCTATCGGATCTGTGGCTTTTTATTTATTGATCAATAAAAGAAACTAAATTTGTATCCTGAAAAGTAAAAAATGCGCAGCAGAGAAATTTTTAAATCCTATTCGGATAAACTTACGCCTCTTTATGGGAAAAATGAAGCTGAGTCCCTCAGTCAATGGTTGATGGAAGATTTCCTTGGGGTGAAAAGGAAAGACCTATTGGAAAACAGCGAGGTTGTGAGTATTCCTTCTGCAATGGAACAGGCGCTGGATTCACTCTTGGCCGGTAAACCTATTCAATACATCACTGGAAAAGCTCCGTTTTATGGTAGGGAATTTATGGTCGATGGTTCTGTTCTCATTCCAAGAAATGAAACAGAGGAATTGGTTCATCTCATTATCAAAGAAAATAAAAGACCCTCTTTGCGCATTTTGGATATTGGAACGGGATCTGGCTGTATTCCCATTACACTTCAATTGGAAATACTGGGCTCAAAAATCTATGGTGTAGACATCAGTGAAGCAGCGCTCGGAGTAGCACAAAAAAACGCAGAATTGCTAAATGCTCAAGTAACTTTTCACCAATTGAATATCTTGGAGGAAGAGATTCCATTCAGCGATTTGGATATTGTGGTGAGTAATCCGCCTTATGTCAGACATTCGGAAAAATCGCAAATGCACAAAAATGTCTTGGATCACGAACCTCATTTGGCACTTTTTGTATACGATGAGGACCCACTGATTTTTTACAGAGTGATTGCCGAAAAAGCAAAAAATGCCCTCAAACCAGGTGGCAAGCTCTATTTTGAAATCAATGAAGCTTTTGGCAGTCAGACCAAAAAGTTAGTAGAAGACCAAGGTTTTAAGCAAGTAGAACTAGTGAAAGACCTCAATGGTAGGGAGAGGATTATTTCAGCTTTCTTATAAAATCACTTTTCAGAGAATATGAGGGTTAGACTGGTTTGTTCATTTTAACTTCATCTCGGTGTTATTTATTTGTATCAGAACTTAAAATTAACACCCATGAGAAATTTACTATTGATTACCGCAATGCTAGTGTGGACTGTGTCATTACAGGCCCAGACTGAAGAAAATGCTAACCCCGTAGCCCCTGTCAATGCGCAAATCAATGAAAACGCATCAAAGGGTCAGGAAATCAGGAACCTTGCCACTACTACTGAAGGAGGAAAAGAGAAAGGGATGAGTATTTCCAGCGCTGCTAGGAGAAGCAGTCTTACAAATGAAAGGGCTCAGTTAGGTGCTGAAAATGCTGAGGCACGAAGGTCAGAAATGGGAGCAAGCAATTCAGAAAGAGGTAGAGAAAGAGCTGCAATGGGAGCATCGAACGCAGAAAGAGGAAGAGGAATCGCCAATCAGGCTAGGCCAAATTCTCAAGTGAGACCTGAAATTCCGTCTCATGCAAGGCCTAATGTAAACATTCCCCCTGCAAGACCGAATGTACCTGCAGGTAGGCCAAATACGCCAGCTCCAAACAGGCCCACTCCTCCAGCTGGAAGACCTGCCGGTTTGCCGGGTGGTGGTGGAATGTAATAACCATCTGATTTTAAAAGACTGCCAAATATTTTTTGCAGTCTTTTTTTTACTTTTTACCTCAAATCTAGGGTAATCATTCAATCCCCTATCAGGTTTACTGTTGGTTGAGCATCTCGCCTATCCAAAAGATTTCTTTGCCTTTAAATTCAACAATTCCCTCAGGCAGGTCGATCATGGTGGCATATTTGACTTCAGTGATTGAAGCGCCTTCCGTCGTAATTACTTCCAAAAGTGTTCCTTCTGGAGCGTGAAGTTGTATTGATGTTTCCGGAAACCATTTTTTGAACTTACCTGATTTGACCGGGTAATAGCGCATCTGACCGTCTATGATTACAATGTCCAAGAAATTCAACTTCTCTTGAAGTTCAAAAACATGTAGGTGATCATAACCGATAATGTTCACTGCCGAATGTTTGGTTGCCACAAGGTACTGTAAGGCTTCTTCCAAAAACGCACCATCTTTTACTCCCAAAAATTTCACAGGATACTGTTCTTCCAAAAGTCTGTAGTTGTTTTTTTGGAAGTCCATTTCTGCCAAAATCAAGTCCAATTTGATCCCCCAAGAAATAACTGCAAAGACCTCATCCTGAGCTACCATCACAGTCGGTACCCACTCCAGCAAAGGAGCAATACTATCATAGCTGACGTCTTTGGTGTCTAAAATCAGCAATGCGGGTTCCTGTTGTTCTTTGACAAAATGGTGCGAAGACATGGTTTCTTTTAAAGCTTTAAATTAAGAATTCCATAGATTGGAAAAGAAGGTTTGCGCATTTTTATAGGCAAGTTTTTCCAATTGTGATTGGTTAAGTTTTTCTGAAAGGGTTTCCAAAACAGAGGGATATTTGCTGGCATTTTCTACGATAGGGAAATAGAAGGGAAAGCGTGATTTGTCAGGAAAATTTTTGGTATAGAAATAATCAGCTCCAAAGCACATTTGGTCCTCGGCACCATTTTCGAATCCATACAGTAAATGTTCAAACACCCTTTCAGGTTTCTCATTATCCAAAAATGCCCTAAGGAAATTGATCCCGATAAGACCTTTTCTCCTCACAATTTCTTGGCTAAATTCATCTGTCAGGTTTCGTTTGTGGTTCCATACACTGCGGAAATTGCTATGGCTGGCAATCACCGGAATATCAAGCTTAGCGGTATCAATATGGTTGAGAATTCCCTCCGCCAATAGGTCCGATGTATGGGAAAGGTCAATGGCTATTTTTTTACCAGACATATAGTCCAAAAGTCTTTTTCCGTCATCCTTAAGGCCAATGCCTTCAGTATAGTTTCCACCTCCGAAGCGATTTTCGGTATGGTGGGTAAGTGAAATATAGGCCAATCTTCCTGTCAACTGAATCAAACTGTCCAATTGTTGAAAAGCAGCTTTGATGGATACTTTTTCTTCAGCCAATCCAGCAGCATTTTCGACGGCAGCCACCAAGCCTGTTTTTTCAGAAGATGCTATGTTTTCTATAAAGTCTCCATCAACAGGACTCACTTCTTTTTCAAATTGCATCAATACTTCCCTATACTTGTTAGCTTGTTGAGTGGCTAGGGCCATACTTCCTGAACGCACGTCTGTATAAATGGCACAAACCTGCATCCTGACATTTCCTTGCTTCAATAAAGGTATGGCGCAGGCAATGTCTTCAGAGTTGTCTGCAGAAGCATTAGGAACCACTGCCAAATATGAAAGTAAGTCGCAATGCGTGTCGATGATAGGAATATTCATGGAAAATGGGAATTTTGAACTCAAATTTGACAGTTTTTTTAATACTTTTAAAGCTTATTGGTGTTTACCTTTTAATAAACCAAACCTCATTAGCTATGCCAGTGGCAAAACCGATCAATTTTCAGAAATGGATTGAAGATAACAGACACCTTCTCAAGCCGCCAATCGGCAATCAGGTGATGTATAAGGGAAATGATGACTTTATTGTGATGGTAGTCGGTGGACCCAATTCCCGTAAAGATTTTCACTACAATGAGGGGGAAGAGTTTTTTTATCAAGTGGAAGGCGAAATCACCCTAAAAATCGTGGAGGAAGGTGAAGTAAAGGATATCAAAATAGGACCCGGTGAAATGTTCTTGTTGCCAGCGGGAGTTCCACATTCACCAAGGAGGCCGGCAAATACCATCGGGTTGGTGATGGAAAGATACCGTAAAGAAGGCGAGAAAGACGGGTTTATTTGGCATTGCGAAAATTGTGGGAATAAGCTTTACGAAGAATTCCATGAAGTGACAGATATCGTCAATCAGCTGCCACCTATTATGGAGCGATTTTGGAGCAATCCGTCGAACACCAAATGTGATCAGTGCGGGACGGTGATGGAGAAAGGTTGAACGGAGAAGCGAGAGATTAGATACGAGATGCCAAGGGCGAGAAACAAGCCCCGATAGGGGTAGATATGAGATAAAAGAGTCAAGAAATAAGAATCAATACACAAGACGGAGGTTTAGCGACAGTTTTGAAACACGCAATCTATTAAGGATTTTAGTTTCAGCTTAAAGATAAAATCAGCATCACCTTGTCATCTCGAGGATTTAAATTTGGCTTTGATAGAAAGGAAATTACATCATTACGGCGTCATCCTGAAGGAGGTACGACTGAAGGATCTCCAAGCTTGAAAGAAAGAGACCCCTCCTCCGTCAGGGTGACGCAACCTTGAAATTTGTCATTGGTAACGTAGTGAAAGCCTGTCCCGTCGTATTGCGGGAAATCTCCTAACGTTTAGGCTAGGAGAACTTCTCCCGTATAGCTATCGGGATCATGGTGACGTACCAAACAAATCTGTCATTGGTAGTCTTTAGGACCTTAGTGCCTTCGGGTCTTTATGGCAAAAAAACAGGCGTGACCAAAAATCAAAATTCCAGCACTCCACTCTCCCTACCCTTGTACAAAATCAGGCTTTTGGGTCGTTTTTCCACGTAGAAATTGATGATGTTTTGCTGGCCTTCAAAGTTGGACAATAAGACTTCATTCTGGATTTTTACCTTTTGGGGTTTGGCGACATTTTTCACCTCCAAATAAAACCATGCCGCCTCCTCTTCGATTTCATAACCGAGATATTGGGGGTTTACCTTTTGGCCATTGATGATGATTTCGTTTTTTGACAAAAGGTAAGACTTGGCCATTTCTTCCAAGGCTTCGGTATCTGTAGGGTTTAGAAAATCCACTTTTACTCCATGTATTTCAGCAAGCGCCACTTCCAGGTCATCCCAAAAAATCTTTTGGGCGATTTCCAGACTCTTTGCTTCAGGATTGTACCTGATTTCTGTAAGACTGATATAGAATGGATGGAAAAAAACCTTCCATCCCAAATACAGCATTAAAATGTAATTCAATTGCATGTGGAAAGGTATATTTTATTTTCTTTGCAAATTAGACAATATAGGACCATACCGAAAAATTTATTTCGGTATTAAATGATTTAGGGTGACATGGGACAGTTTCAACTGTATTTTCAATTAGGGATTCAGCATATATTAGATTTAGCGGGTTTTGACCACATTTTGTTTGTTGTAGCACTTTGTGCTTTGTATGTCCTCAGAGATTGGAAAAAAATCATTATCCTGGTTACGGCATTTACAATCGGACATTCTATCACCTTGGCTTTGGCTACGCTTCAGTTGGTAAAAGTGAATGCTGACCTCATTGAATTTCTGATTCCGGTGACCATAGTCATCACTGCAATGAGTAATATTATCAAACCCAAACCAAGTACTGGGAGAGGAATTCAAGTCAACTATTTCTTTGCCCTATTCTTCGGACTTATCCATGGATTGGGTTTTTCCAATTACCTACGCTCTCTTTTGGGTAAAGAAGCATCAATTTTCCAGCCTCTTTTGGCTTTTAACTTAGGTTTGGAGGTTGGACAGCTGGTAATTGTGGCTATATTTATGGTTGCCTCAAGTATCTTAATTGGAATAGCTGGAATAAACAGAAAAGATTGGACTTTGGTGATTTCTTCCATCGTCCTGGGCATGGCATTTATGATGATGCTAGAGTCTAAATATTGGTAAATTAAACTTTAACCCTGCAGGTGGTGATAAAACCATTTGCTTTTTAATTGAATAAACACCCCTATGAAACATCTATTTACTGCATTTGCGTTGTTATTGGGTCTGTTAATAACAGCTCCGGTATCAGCCCAATGGACTGAACAGAACCATGCCGAGAGGTTCGAACAGCTCGGGCCCATGCTTAGGTCTCCAAATGTGTACAGGACCGCTTCCGGTGCTCCTGGACATATGTACTGGCAACAAAAGGCTGACCACGAAATCGAGGTTGAGCTGAATGACGAAAACCAGTCTATCAAAGGATGGCAAAAAGTCACTTATTTCAACAATTCTCCCGATGAATTGAAATACCTCTGGATTCAGCTTGATCAAAATGAAAGAGCAGCTGATTCCAACACGCCTAAAATTGCTGAAAGCCGTATCAACCCCAGAATGAACCTCAGACAATTGGAAAGCATACTTTGGCATGACCAGGATTTGGGTTTCAAAATCCTTTCAGTTAAAGATCTCTCTGGAAATGATATTCCTGTCACCATTGTGAAAACGATGATGAGAGTTGACCTGCCTGAAGCACTTAAGCCAGGAGAGCAAACCGAATTTACCGTAGACTGGACCTTCAATGTACACGATAGAATGAGTTTTATCGGTGGCCGTCCGGGTTATGAGTATTTTGAAAAAGATGGAAACTACCTGTACACGATGGCAGAGTGGTTCCCTAGAATGGCTGTTTATTCTGACTTTGAAGGCTGGCAGCACAAAGAGTTTGTAGGCCGAGGAGAATTTGCCTTGACTTTTGGAGACTATAAAGTAAAAATCACTGTACCAGCTGACCATATGGTAGGTTCAACAGGTGTGCTTCAAAATGCTGATGAGGTTCTTAGCGCTACCGAGATGGACAGGTGGAACAAAGCAAAAACAACTTTTGACAAACCGGTAATCATCAGGACTCAAGCGGAAGCTGAAAGATTGGAAAAGCAAAAAGCCAAAGACAAGAAAACTTGGGTTTTTCATGCTGAAAATGTTAGAGATTTCGCATGGACTTCTTCAAGAAAGTTCATCTGGGATGCAATGGCAGTCAAACAAGGCGGTAACAATGTCATGGCGATGTCTTATTATGCCAAAGAAGCGAACCCACTTTGGGAGCAGTATTCTACCAGAGCAGTAGCCCATACCATCAAATCTTACTCAGCACGTACTTTTGACTATCCTTACCCAGTGGCCATTTCTGTAGAAGCTACAAATGGTATGGAATACCCAATGATCTGCTTCAACTATGGCAGACCTGATGAAGATGGTACTTACTCTGACGCGATCAAATACGGTATGATCTCAGTAATTATCCATGAGGTCGGACACAACTTCTTCCCGATGATTGTCAATTCTGACGAAAGACAGTGGTCTTGGATGGATGAAGGGCTGAATACCTTCATGCAATACTTAGCCGAACAAGAGTGGGATAGAGATTACCCTTCAAGAAGAGGAGCAGCACACAAAATTGTACCTTACATGGCTAGTGAAAGACACCTGCTTGAGCCAATTATGACCAATTCAGAAAACATCATTCAGTTTGGTCCAAACGCTTACGCAAAACCTGCCACTGCACTGAACATTCTAAGAGAAACAATTATGGGCAGAGAGCTTTTTGACTTTGCCTTCAAAGAGTACGCATTAAGATGGATGTTTAAGCATCCAACACCAGAGGATTTCTTCAGGACTATGGAAGATGCTTCAGGTGTTGACCTGGATTGGTTCTGGAGGGGTTGGTTCTTCGGTACAGATCCTGTAGATATCTCCATTGAAAATGTAAGCTGGTACAAATTGGACAACAGGACTCCTGCTCAGAAAAAGGCTGACCTTCAAAAAGAAGCTGAAAGAGAAGCCTATCATATCAGTCAAGACTACAACAAAGAGGACATTCCGCAAACAGTAGTGGAGGCAGATCCGGCAGCTAGGGATTTTTACAATTCCTACAACCCTTTCTCAGTGACTCCGGAAGACGAAAAAGCGTATAAGGATTTTATGGACAGGTTGTCACAAAAAGAAAAAGACTTGTTGAATTCAGGTTTGAACTTCTACGAAATGACTTTCAGGAACCATGGTGGATTGGTGATGCCATTGATCATACAGTTCAATTATACAGATGGTACTTCTGAGGTTGAAAGAATTCCAGCCGAAATCTGGAGATTGAATGAGTGGGAAGTAACCAAGGTCTTTGCCAAGAAAAAAGAAGTGAAAAATATCGTGTTGGATCCATACAGGGAAACAGCAGATATCGATGAGTCAAACAATTTCTGGCCAAGACAATTTACCCCAAGCAGATTTGAATTATTCAAAAGTGCTGGTGGTGTAAGGGGAGCCTCCATGGGAGACAATCCTATGAAGAGAGCCAGAAAGAGATAAATTGTATTTTATTTAAAGTAAAATCCCCTGCCTAATTTTTATTAGACAGGGGATTTTTTTTTAAATTGATTTATCCTTCAAAAAAATCAAGATATCCCCATGTCCAAAACGATACATTTCTTTGCATTTGCCTTATTGTTGGTGTGCCTAGGCTGTCAGAATGAAACGAAAAACAAATTTGAACCCGAAGTGATTATATACGGCGGGACTTCTGCGGCTATTACAGCAGCAATTCAAGCCAAAAAAATGGGCAAAAGAGTCGTGGTCGTTTCTCCTGAAATTCACCTTGGTGGGCTTTCTTCAGGTGGACTGGGATTTACTGACACTGGCGATAAAACAGTGATCGGTGGATTGGCAAGGGAGTTCTACCATCGGGTTTATATGCATTATCAGGATAATGATTCCTGGAAATGGCAGAATAAAGAAGATTATGGAAATGTTGGCCAGGGAACTCCTGCTATTGATGGAGATGCCCGGACCATGTGGATTTTTGAACCGCATGTGGCTGAAAAGGTTTTTGAGGATTTTGTTCAAGAATACGACATCGAAGTATATAGAAATGAGTGGCTCGATAGGGAAAATGGGGTGAAAATGGAAAACGGCAGAATCAAGTCTATCACAACCATTTCAGGGAAAGTTTTCGAAGGAAAAATGTTTATTGATGCTACTTATGAGGGAGACCTTATGGCAGCTGCAGGCGTGAGTTACCATGTGGGAAGAGAGTCTAATGATACTTATGGTGAAACTTGGAATGGTGTACAGTTTGGGGTTTACCAGCATGGTCATTATTTCCATAAGCCGATCAGTCCTTATGTAGTAGAAGACGATCCTTCAAGTGGGCTCTTGCCAGAGATTTCAGCCGAGGCATTGGCTGAAAATGGGACTGGAGACGATAAAGTTCAAGCTTACAATTTCAGGATGTGTTTCAGTAAGCACCCTGACAACAGGATACCTTTTCCAAAACCGGATGGTTATGACGCCAAACGTTATGAATTGTTGGCAAGAGTATATGCCTCAGGATGGGATGAAACTTTTGACAAATTTGACCCGATTCCCAACCTCAAAACCGATACGAATAACCATGGCCCATTCAGTACTGATTACATAGGAAAAAACTATGCTTATCCGGAAGCCAGTTATGAGGAGCGAAAAGTCATAATCGAGGATCACGTGGATTATCAAAAAGGCCTTTTGTATTACCTTGCCAATGACCCCAAAGTGCCCGAAAAAATCAGAAAAGAAATGGCTCAATGGGGATTGGCCAAAGATGAGTTTGTGGACAATGACAACTGGCCTCATCAGATTTATGTCAGGGAGGCAAGAAGAATGGTAGGTGATTATGTAATGACAGAACACGATGTATTGGGTGCCAAGGATGTTCCACAACCAATCGGTATGGGATCCTATTCACTCGATTCACATAATGTGCAGCGCATTGTGACCTCGGAAGGATTTGTCCAAAATGAAGGAGACATTGGTGTAAAACCCAAAGAACCCTACGGAATCTCTTATGGTACTATCATTCCCAAAAAAGAAGAATGTGAAAACCTACTGGTAGCTGTCTGTGTGTCCAGTTCTCATACAGCCTTTGGATCAATCCGCATGGAGCCTGTTTTTATGATTTTGGGCCAATCAGCTGCTACTGCTGCCTCTTTGGCTATAGAGCAAAACCTAGCGGTACAGGACCTTTCTTATGAACGAATCAGGGAAAGGTTGAAAAAAGACGGACAGATACTGGTTTTGGAGGGCAAGTTATAAGACCAACCACAACCTACATCATTTCAAATCTAAAATCAACCCCCATTTTGATCACTATTCACCAATAACTATAAACTCCTTTTATCATCCTTTCTTCCTACATTCTAATTTTCCACTATTTAACCTGTCTTGCTTTTCGCCTCTAATCTCTCGTTTCCCGCATCTCGTCTTTGTCTTGCATCTTGTTTCTAATTTCCTCCCCCCGCATCAAAAGTAAACTGCCCATAAACTGGTTCTTTGTATTTAGAAAGTCCTTCAAGAACTACATTGACATGGGTATAGCCTTCATTTAAAGGAAAGGAAACTTTTATTTTCCCATCCTGAAGAGAGCGCAATTGTGGGTTCCAGAATAAGGTAGACCTAAAGTCCACCGAGAAAAAACCATCGTCTTCTACCTCTGCCGGAGGGAGGTAAAATTCCCTCGGCGCCTGATACCCTTTGGTAAATAAGTAGTCATTCCCTTGACCCAATCTCGGATCATCTTCAAAATCAGTTGGAGGGTTGCCTGTTTTGGTCAGGATATTGATATAGGGCACACCACTCATCAACGCAGCTTTCCCTTGGGATTTGATCACGTCAACCCTTTCTACATCTATCATATTTAGACTCATGGCCATCAATACATCGGTGGGTTGACCATCAATTAAAATTGGGTTGCTATCATTTTGAGTCCTTCCGCTGGCATTTCCGGTAATCACCCCTCCCCTTATGATCACCCTCGGTGGATACTGAAAATCAAAAACATCTCCAATTACTTGTACTCCGGGAACCCTTCCCCTAAGGAATTGAATGACATTGGCATAAACAAAATCTTCCCGAGTGACTGGGAGGCTAGCGTCAGGACTATCTCCGTATAAAAGTGTGCGAAAATCATTTGGCTTACTCAGGTCTTTTGCTTCTACTGTAATTTCCTGTAGCATTACTTCCTGACCCAAGACAAACTGTTCCAGCATATTTCTTGCTTCTCCTACTTTGACCACATACTCAAAGTCAATATTATCTTTTTGATTTAAAGGAATTCCCGAAATCAATTTATCCGGCCTTGCTTTCACATCCCTGGGAATCAATTGCAATTCATTTTTTTTGCTGACCTTGGAAGAACCATCTTTCTCAAGATACACCTGTGTGAAAACAGACACAGAATCAAAGAAATCCAAATCCGTAAAGGTAAACCTGCCCTGAGCGTCGGTTTCCCCTTCCAAGATTTGCGGCAGGTCATAAAAGCTGTTGACCATGGCTGTCACTTTATGCGGCTCTGTGATGGACTTTCCGCCCAGTTGCACGGCTTGACCACTGAATTCCAAGCCTCTTTCAAATTCAGGGCCTTTGCGGTTCTCATCAGCCAGTTTTTCCCAGCGGAACCTCCTCCATCCCTGTGTCAAGAGCAAGTCATCGAGATGTGCTTCGGCTTTTTCATTTTCCAGGTCAAAATAGTAAGAAGGCTGTTCGACCAAACCTTTCAACTCGGAACTCAAGCGAAAATGTGAAAGTATGTTTGCCGCATAAGGCTCAGAGAAGACCTGCCCGGCATCGGTCACAGAAATTGAAAAGTCACCAGCTATCGGAGCCCCAAACTCATCGCTGACTACAATATCCAATTCTACCCATTCCTTTGGAGAATAGGTGTTTTTGTCGGATTCAAACTCCACCAGAGCCTGCGCATATGGGTGGAGGTAGACCAAGCGCTCTGCCACTGGAGGGCCATTTTTTTCCATGAGCGTGATTTGCGCAATTCCGGGAGGTATATCATCTTTTACGAACTGAACCTCTGCCTTTCCTTCTTGTAAGGCCACATTTTTCTCCCAGACGATTTTACCTGCGGAAATGGCCAGTAGCATCATTTCCTTTTCTGAATGGGCATTACTTTCAACCTCAATGACACCTGTTTCTTCCTCGCTCAGGACATCCACCCTCAGTACCGTTCCCCTCGGTTTTGCCGAAGGCAGGTTGACCTTTTTCCACTTGCTGCTTAGGGATTTGACATGTGCATGGTATTGTTGGTTTTTTTCAGGAGTAATATCAAAAGAGCCCATTCCCAAATGGTTGGACTCAAACTGGAATAGCGTGTCTTTTTCGTTCTGAATCAAATATCCATAAAACTCCTCTCCAAGTCCTTTGTCTCCTGTAGCCTTGAAACCAACTTTACTTTTCAAACCTTCGATAAGGTCGCCTCCCTCCGGAAGGAAACTGACTTCTAAAGTCCCTTCCAAATCGGTTCTGGGAATAAAGGCATCCGTGATTTCCCCAATCCAAAGATCTTTGGCGAAGAGGTATTTTTCGCCCGACACTTCACTTCTTTTGGTAAAAGCGATCAAGGAATAAATTCCGGGGTTCAAATCTCTGGGCAAGACCAAATCTCCCTGACCAGAACCTTTCTCCAATTTGATGACTATTTGTGCCTCAGGTTCACGCTTGATGTGGTTGTACAGGTTGACATAAAGGGGCACCGATGGTGTGGCGGCGGGTAATTCTTCACCGTTTTCAATTGTCCCATAGGCTTTGATCCAAATGGTGTCATTCAAAAAATAATGTGCTTTGTCCATATGGAGGTGGACTTTTTCATAAGGATTTGCTTCGCTGTACTGAATGACTTTTTCTTTTAGCATTGAAGAATAATCCTGAGCATGTAAAAGGCCGAATGAAAAAAAGAGGAGCAGGGAAAGAAGGAGTTTCGGATACATTTTTATCAAATTTATTTGTCTAAATCATAATCTATCGGCATCAGGTCGCCGATTTTTTCCCAAGCCATATAACCTTCTATAAAAAGGTCAAAGGGATGGAAATAGCTGCCGTTTTCAAAGAGTTGCACAGCATTGCCCAACATCCTGATGGTGGAGACCTGAAATTTGTTGGGTTCTGCGGCTTGAACATTTATTCCGGTCCATTGAAGTTGCTTATCATTCTCATACTTCCTTTTTGAAAAAGCCAGTTCCTCCGGTTCTTTTGAAAATACAATGTAAATAGGTTTGTCGTAAGTCAGGAAAGTCAACTCGTTTCTTGAAACCTCTATCAGGTCAGCTTCCGCGAGTTGATTTTCTGTAACAGTTTCAATTTGCTTGGGAAGGTCTCTGCGTCTGATTATGTTTTTAAGGCTATCCCGCACCAATGGATTCAGGCTTCTTCTCAGTTCTTCTGTTGCCATATCTGCTACTTCATCGCTCACCAAGTCAGGATGAGGAAGCATGTCGATGGCATACAATTCATAGCCTTCTTCTTCCAAATTTTTATTGTATAAGGACCGGACAAAATGTGCAATACTTCCTTGGAATGCGCGGTCTCTGTTGGTCTGCAGGCTGCGTTGCCTTCTTCGCGGTACATCTTCCTCAATAAAAAACGGGTAACCTGCATACCTTGAGATGCCACTTTCAAGATCCAATTCAAAACCTTCCAATACATATTGGATGGTATAGCCCAAATTGCGGTTTTCTATAAGCAATATTTCCCTAGACCTTGCTTGAAGTATACCTTCTTTGGTTTCAGTATCTAAAACCAGTACTTCAGGATTGAGGATTTTGCATCGCTCAGCATTGATGCTATTTCCCAAGAAGTTTTCTTTGAACACCTCAAGATTCCTGTACCAGGTCCGGTCTCTTTTGACTGCAACTTCTGTTTCTTCCAATTCAATAGGTTCGGGCAAGATCCTGAACTCATAGCTAGGCCTTAGGTTTTGTGTATTGAAGTCATATTTGAAAGTCTGATAGCCGATAAAGCTGATGATGAGTTCGTGGTTTCCAGCTGGAATAGTGATGGAAAACTGCCCATCCTCATCAGATATATCCCCAAAGGTAGAGTTGTTGATAAAAACGGTGGCAAACTCTACCGGCTCCATGGTCTCCGCATCAATTACCTTTCCCTGAATTACAAATTGGGAATAGGATTTTGTCGCAGGCAACAAAAACACTAGCAGGAATAAAAAATGAAAAAAGGCAAATGAAAAAAGGGGAAATATGGATTTCTTCATATTTTGTTTGGGGTATAGCATCCTTACGGAACAAAAATTCTTTAGTTTATCAAAATTGGCATAATTTCTTAAATTCTTTATTAATAATGACAAAAAAAAGGGCCGGTGAGGCCCTTTATGCATTTATAGTATTTTACGGTTATGGTTCTCCGCTATCATAGCATTAACCATATTTTAGAACCAATATCCAATATCAGTTAGTTTCGAATTGGCTAACAGGTTGGCGCATTATTTCAATACAGGCTCAAAACTTACTTTAATATCTGTTTTCATTGCTTGAAAAACCTGTCATGAAATTTAAATCGTGCATCTTTTTCTGCTTTTTCAGACTTGGTATCTACATCAATATTGATGATTTCAGGATTGCTGGCATCAGTTGCTTTTGGCCATTCAGGCAAGTTTTCCCCATTGGGATTTCCTGTTTTGACAAAATTGGTGAAGTAACCAAACATGGTGTTGGAAACCTTGTAATCCTCAGCTGTCCATTCGTAATCTTTCACCAAATGCAAGTTGCCCATGGCATATTCTATTTCCATGGCATGAGGTGCACCTATGGCTTTTGGAGCCGGTTCCGGATTTTCTGCTCTTACAGTACCTCCAGCAAATCCTGAAGTCAAGGATTTGTCAACCAATGGAGGTCTCAATTTGCCAAATAAATATCTATAAACCGGCTGCGCTGAATTTTTTCTGTGCAAGTCAAACCATTTCCAAGTACTGTATGAAATAAATCTGTCAGAAGCCAAGTCTGTAGCGGATTGGGCTACTTCATCAGCAGTGGCATGCGGATACAATTTCAGCACTTCTTCATGATCTTCCGGATAGGCTTCCTTTACTTTTTCAATGAAATTCTCTTTGGTGTATGGCTTGCCTTGCATAAAGGCCATTCCATTCATTTCTGCTGTGTTCCAACCCAAAAGAAGGGGAACCTGTGCTTGTTCCTTTGCTTCAAAAATTTCTGGAAGGTTCTTGTCCAGAAAGTGTCCATCCAACACCACAGGAAACCCAAAACGGCCAGATTCAGTATACATTTCAAAAATATCTTTGGTGGACATTTTCCTCAATTCAGCTAAACTTTTGACGCCTTTACCTTCCAAAAACTCTTTTCCTGTTTTTTCAGCTTCTTCCAGACTTACAGGAGCCAAGGTTGGATAAATTCCCGCACCACTTTCTCCAATAGCACCTGCGATCAGGTTCCTGGAAAGTGGGGATGCCATTTGGTAACTGACCGAGATAGATCCAGCTGATTCTCCGGCAATGGTGATTTTATCCGGATCTCCACCAAAAGCATCAATATTGTCTTTCACCCATTGCAATGCCATGGCCTGATCCAATAATCCATAATTTCCAGAGGCCTTGTATGGCGACTCAGCACTGAGTTCGGGATGGGATAAAAAACCAAAAATATTCAACCTGTGGTTGGCAGTGACTACGACCACACCTTCTTTGGCCATACTTTCACCATTGTATCTTGGTTCAGAAGCATCACCGGCCACAAAACCGCCTCCATAAATGTAAAACAAGACTGGCAGTCCTTTTTCACCTCTTTTGGCAGGTGTCCATACATTGAGGTAAAGACAATCTTCACTCAAGCCATCAGACCAGGAATTCATGTCGCCGAAAACATTGGCCTGAACCGGTCTTGGTCCAAATTTTTTGGTTTCCTTCACATTTTCCCAATTGTCCGCTGCCTGTGGTGCTTTCCACCTCAAATCTCCCACAGGAGGTTTGGCAAATGGAATCCCAAAATATTTTGCAATTCGGGAATCTACATCGTAATTTCCTTCGATGGTGCCATTGCTGATTGTGGCTTGGACAGGGAGATAATAGTTACCTGATTCTTGGGCAGCAACAGTGCCCGAGATCAATAACAATAAGCATAGGTTTAAGAGACTTTTGATTTTCATAGGTTATTGAGATCTATTGTTACATATTGAGACAATAATAATTGTTTGTTTCCAAAATTCCTATTTACTTAGGACTGAAATACCAATGACAGGTTTGTAGGAACCGTCACCATGATCCCGATAGCTATACGGGAGAAGGGTCTCCTAGTCTAAACGGTAGGAGATCGATCCTTCACCAACTGTCATTTCCTTTCTGTCAATGCCAAATTTATATACTCAACATTGCACATGTCTTTACCTACTACTTCAGATTTTCTCCCCCATATCGCATATGACTCTGTGATTTTCGGTTTTTCTAAAGGAAAATTGAAAATCCTCTTGATGGAATACCATGATACGGGTTGGTTTGCTCTTCCAGGTGGATTTGTAGGGAAAAATGAGGACCTGAATCATGCAGTGCAGAGAGGTTTGAAAGAAAGGACTGGATTGGAAAATATCTATCTCGATCAGTTTTATACTTTTGGGAACCTAGACCGTCATGATCCTGAAGTCATGAAGACCATACTTGCCGCTAATGGGTATTTGGTTAAAGACGATTTTTGGCTGTTGGATAGATTTCTTTCCATTGCCTATTATGCTTTGATTGATTATGAAAAAGTGACTTTACTTCCCGACTCCCTTTCTGATTCCATAGATTGGTATGATATAGATGCATTGCCGGATTTGATTTTGGACCACCGCAAAATTGTGGATAAAGCTTTGCAGACGCTTAGGGAAAATCTGGATAGAAAATTGATTGGCGGGAAACTATTGCCTGAAAGATTCACCATGAAAGAGCTTCAGCAAGTGTATGAGGCGATTTTAGGGGAAAAAATCAGGAGAAGTAGTTTTCAGAGAAAGATATTGGGATTGGAAATTCTGGAAAGGCATGAGAAACTTTTCACAGGGAAAAGCCACAAGGCTCCTTTCTTGTATAGTTTTAAAGAATAGTTTTTGATAAACTTAAACCTTCCAGGTTTTATCTCCCTTATTTCCACTGAAATGGACGAAGATTTACTTCCGTGTTTTTTTCCAAAAGCTTTTGCGCTATTGCCTCTCCCAAAGCAGCCGAATGTTTGAAACCATGTCCACTGCATGCAGAAGCTACCATTACTTCTGGAAAATCCGGTAGTTCATCCACCACGAAGTTGGCGTCATCTGTTACGGTATATATGCAGACTTTCGATTTGAGCACCTTTTTTTCAATTCCATTGAATCTGTCAATGATTTTTTGTTCCAAAAAGGCCCCTTGCTCGGATTGACTTACTTCTCGATTGAGTGTATCGGAGTGATTACTTTCTACAAAAGACTCAGAGGCCATTTTGACTGTTTGCCCATCAAGTGAAGGAAAACCATAAATAAAATCTTCCGCACTTGCACCAAAGCCCCACATATAAACAGGGGTTTTGCCCATTTCAAAACAGCCTTTTTCCGCAGGCAACCAATGCAATATTTGGCGGCAGATTTTGAATTGGCTTTTGTGAAAAGCAGGAAGAAAGTCCTTGATCCAAGGACCTGCACTCAAGAGTACCTTTCCAGCCTCAAAAGTGCCATGGTTGGTATGGATCAATACCCCTCCGGAATGAGGTTCAACTGCATGTACCTTGGTGTGGGTTTTGATAACAGCGTCGTTTCTTTCAGCCAAGGCCAATTGGGTTTTGATGGCAAGCTCGGGTTTGAGAAACCCTGCACTTGGTTCATAATATGCCCTTCCTGTTAGTTCCAAATTGAATTCCCCACAACGGCTTTTCACTTCTTTGCTATCGAGGATTTCATGCGGGATATTCCCTTCACGGGCAAACCTTACCGTTCGATCAAAAAAACCTTCCGAACCATGTTTGGACCAGGTATCAACTCCCGAATCAAAGAGCAAGTCCCCTGTGGTGTGCATGATTTTTTCACCCGAAATAGATTCCAATTCCTTCCAGATTTCATGGGACCTTTTTACCAAAGGCACAAAATCCATCCCCTCGCCTACGGCCAATCTGGTGATGCGGGTTTCCCCATGGGAGGACCCCATTTCATGTGGAGGCGAAAATTGGTCAATGCCCAGGATTCTTTTCCCGGATTTCGATAAATGCCAAAGGGCTGAGGAACCCAATGCCCCTAGCCCGATGACTGCTATATCGTAGATTTTGGACATATTATTGATAACTGATATAAGCTTCGCGAAATAGAATTGAAATATGCCTTCGGCGATATAAATTCTTAATTCGTGCCCAATTGATTAAAAGTAGCGTTTCCTAATATCTATCAATATCTAGTATCAATAAATATCAATTTTACTCCGTCCAATTCTTCCCAACATCCGAATATGGAATACATCCTTCATAAGGACCTGGAATAGGGTTATAAGCCAAATACTCCTTTCCGATTTTTTCAGAATGGAAATACCCGATCAAGGCCAATTCCTTCATCATCCTGTAAAATGGAAACTCCGTCGGTTCACCGAATGAAAATCCCCACATAGATCCGGGTAATGGACCTGATTTTTCCTCAAACTCACGGATCAATGCATCTTGTTTTTCTCCCTCCAGTTTGACGAAGTCTTTACCGTGTTGTTCCTTGGCCACATCGTTGAAACTGTCGATTCCCCCTGCAAATCCATTTTGGATTACTTCAGGGAATACATTTGCCAACATCCTATCAATAAACTGATCTACTCCAACGTCCAATGCTCCAGGGCTATCAGTAGCCGGCAATACCCTATCCACTATTTGAGAAAGGATCTGCGCTTGCTCTTTGTTCAGGACTTTGGGTGTCCAACCAAGACTTGCACCTGACTCGCAGGATTGCATCAGGGCCGCTACCGTAGAACCGGTTAAAGCGTACCCAAATATCATCGCGGTGCCTTTTAAGGCTTCTCTTCTGTTCATGGCTATAACTGTTAGATATTGTTACGGTTCATTTCCTTCATCGCAAAATCTACTGCCCTTGCGGTAAGGGCCATATAGGTAATGGATGGATTTTGAGTACCTGAAGAAGTCATGCATGCCCCGTCAGTGACAAATACATTTGGAACAGCATGAAGCTGATTGTTGCCGTTGAGCACTGAGCTTTTCGGGTCTTTCCCCATGCGGGCAGTACCCATTTCGTGTACACCAATACCAATTGCACCGCTATTGTCATAGGTATGCACATTTTTCAAACCTGCGGCTTCTAGCATTTCAGCTGCATCGGATTTGATAAATTCACGCATGGTCATTTCATTTTCCTTATACCCTGCATCAAAAACCATTTTTGGAATGCCAAACTCATCGGTTTCGTCTTTGCTGAGGTACATCTGATTGTCATGGTATGGCAATACCTCACCAAAACCTGTTATCCCGAAAGTCCAAGGCCCTGCCTGCATGAGGTTGTCCTTGAAATCAGCTCCAAATTCCTTCATATTAGCTCCTCTGCCAAAGTTGGCCCTGGAAGCAGAACCCTGATAGCCATAACCCCTGACGAATTCCTTCATTTTCGTCTGCTCATTGATATTTCTGAACCTTGGGATATAGATGCCATTGGGTCTTCGCCCTTTGTAATACACATCTTCAAAACCTTCAAAAGAGCCAGAAGCACCCAATCGGTAATGGTGGTCCATGATATTATGGCCCAATTCCCCTGAGTCATTTCCAATACCGTTTGGAAAACGGCTGGAAGTGGAGTTCAGCATGATCTGTGCAGTAGCCGGAGCAGAAGCGTTAAGGAAAATGATACGCGCATAGTACTCGATCATTTCTTTGCTTTCGCGATCTACTACCCTGACACCTTTTGCTTTACCTGATTCTTCATCGTAGATGACAGAGTGCACGACGGAATTTGGCCTGAGGGTAAAATTACCCGTCTTGGCTGCATCAGGCAGGGCGACGGATACAGAGCTATAATAGGCGCCATAAGGGCAACCACGGTGACAGCGGTTTCGGGACTGACAGGCACCACGTCCATTATGTTCACGGGTCAAGTTTGCTACCCGGCCAATGGTCATATTCCTGAAGGGGAATTTGGCTTCAATTTCCTTTTTGATGTGTTTCTCGAGGCAGTTCATTTCCATTGGAGGCAAAAATTGCCCGTCAGGCACATGGGACAAACCCATGGCTTCCCCGGAAACGCCTACATACCTTTCCACATAATCATACCATGGGGCCAGGTCCTTGTACCGGATAGGCCAGTCAATGGCGATACCTTCTTTGGCATTGGCTTCGAAATCCAGATCAGACCAGCGGTAGCACTGCCTTCCCCAGATCAGGGAACGCCCGCCGGTATTGTCAGCGCGGATCCAGTCAAATTGCTGTTTTTCTATATAAGGATCAGCTTTGTCGTTATGGTAAAAGTGTTTGTTGTCTTCATTGATAAATCCCGAGCGGGCCTGGACATAGTAGTCTTCCCTTTCTTGGTGGGTTAACCTTCCCTGATTTTCAAAATCCCAGGGATCTTTGCTCATGGTAGGGTAATCCTGGAGGTGTGTGACCAGTCGGCCACGTTCAAGGACCAGGGTTTTGAGGCCTTTTTCGCAGAGTTCTTTTGCTGCGAAGCCTCCGCTGATTCCCGAACCAACAACAATGGCATCGTAGGTGTTTTCAGCCATTGCTTTGATATTGAGGTTACTCATTTGTAGGGGGTTTAAGAGGTTAATCGTATTTATGAACCTCTTAATGTAATGAAAAAGGCAATTGGAAAAAAGGAGATTGTATGGATGGTCAATTGAGCGAAATAAAATGTGAATATATGTGAGGAAAATTTGAAGTATGATTTAAGAATTACAGGCTGAACGTTTTGTATTTTCTGTAGATTTGGATGATAGGCACATATAAAAAAATCAAAGTAAATTCGACCCCTTCAGGGTCGTAAATGGACAAAATTGATATCATCGTTTTCCACGGGTTTCACCCGCGGCTATTGATAGGTTTGACCCTTTCAGGGTCG
>NZ_PVTR01000002.1:0-272570 GCF_003003005.1 Mongoliibacter ruber | reverse complement strand
TTCGAAATACCTGATTTGATTCCTTTGTTGAATTATGTCGGGTTACCCTAAAGATCCTGAAAGGATCGAACCTTTCAATAGCCCTAGGTGAAACCTGGGGTGAAGGTGAATGATGGTAAAAGGCAACAACCCTGAAGGGGTTGAACTTGTGGTAATGCTAAGTCAACAAAAAAGTCCATAGCTACAAAACCCCTGTGATCAACAAAAGCACCAACCTGTCATCAGGTGTTTCTATAAAGATCCCAAAGTACAAGGTCACATAACTGATCAATCCTCTGATCACCGTTCCCAAACCGTAAATATTGAATCCGTATTTTTTTCTACTGATGTCCCAAAGCACATAGCCCAAATAAAAAAACAGGGCAATAGCCAGAACAATACCTAGGATACGGAGGACATTCATGCTTAGCGGCTGAGTTCCCGGACTTTTTTCTCAATTCCCGCCTTGGCTTTTCTGATATTGTCCAAGGCAAGTTTTAAGTCTATTTGGTGGTTTTCTATATTCTGCAGATTGGCAAACCAGACTTCAGGATTTGTTTTACCCTTGGACTGATTGATACTGCGCGAAGTGACAGCCACATTTTCAGGACAGTTCACCACAAGGGCAATCTGTTCGTCCGTCAGTAGGTGTTTGTAGGTAGTATGCACCCACTCCGAACCATAAATATGTTCGTAGTCATAGCGTTCACCACCGTTTAGAATTTCACCAGTATAGCAGTCTTGATACAAAGCCTTTCCGTTGCCACGCTTCTCGGCTTCCCGATGCATAGCAGCTTTGACTTGGTTAAAGACTTTGTCAATATCGAAGCGGAGGTAGGGGCGGAGGGGGTTGGGGGTCATTAAACAAACTGGAATAGAAATAAAAACAAAATAAGTAAAGAAACTGATAGAGTCACCAATTGAATGGCTCTACTTTTTTTCAATTGAAATTCTAACTTTTCAAGTTTTAGATGTGTTGAATTGTTATTTTTGATTATGCTTTTAACCTCTTCAGATAAGATATTGATCTTATTAAGTTTTTCTGAATATTCTTCAAGTTTAGATTTTGATAAATCATTGTCAGTAATAATTCTATCCAAAATTTTTTCTAAATTTTGGATAATTTTTTCATTAAAATGTTCATTTTTATTTTTTATATCTGTAAATTTTTTATCCAAAATAGGGTTTATCTCACCGAGTGTCTTATCAGCCAAATTATCACTTACTCTAGTAAGAATTTCAGAAATTTCATTCCTATAATTTTCTATTTTCTCTTCCATTATAGTTTAATCTATTTTTTCTTCTACCAATTCTAACTCTGAAATTAATGAGTAAAGCCCTAAAAAATTATCTAGCTTTTCTATTTCATCTCCATTATACAAAGGATCCCAGTTTATAACATTTTTATGAATTTCCGTTTTAAAATTACACCAAATTTCCTTTTTATAATTTTTAAGATTCGTTACCTCTTTTATATAAGATGAGGTATTTTCATATTTTATTTTCAACTCACCTATTTCAAACAATTCATATGTTGACAATGCTTTCATTTTATCTTTGATTTTGGCTTTCAAATCTATAATTGATTTCATCAACTTCACTATCTCAGAATGTTTTATATCTATTTTTTCAGCAAGTTTTACTTTAATGCGTTTTAATTCTCCATCATACAAGCGTTTTTTCATAAAGTTTTCTTGGTCTATATCCAAATTCAATTCTGATAATGTAAACCCTTTTTTTAATTCAACCCTCAATTCAAGAATATCTTGGTAATATTCATCCTTTAATTTAGCGTTAATAAAATCCGATATTTTACTTTCAATAGTTTTAAGATTTATATTGATTTCATCTAAATGTTTATTATACTTAGTCCTGTTATTGATGGACTCTAGAATTTTTAATTTTATTAATTTCCCAAGATCTTTCTCTATCCGTAAACTTAAATCATCTATGCCATCTATTAGAGATGTTTTTTTTTTCTCATTTCGCAGAGTTTCTTTTTCCATCTTTTCAATATCCTCTTCCAAATTAGAAAATACATCATCAAAAATTTCTTGTGAAAAATTTAGAAGTTCATCAAGATCACCTAGATATTTAGATATATCATTTATAATTATTCTCTTTTTAGAATTTAAAAACCTCAAATCTAATTTTCTTAATTCTTTTTCTGTTGTTGCTAAAAAAGGGTTCCCATCAGTATTTTTAAAAGCAGTTAAAATAAAGTTTTTTTGATCTATCCCTCGGCCAAAAATTTTTTTAATGCCTGAATTAAAAGTTTCAAACAGATTTTCTTGAATCTCACTATTGTCCTTGTCCTTTTTAAAACTTGAATTAAGATCAATCTTATTTCCAAAAAATATCACATTTTCTAGTTTATCTTCAATAGTATCTTTGTTCTCTTGCAAAAGAACTAAACTGTCCCCGAGAATATTTTCAGAAGCATCAATTAACCAAAAAATGCATGAAGATTTCTTCGGAATATTTTTTACTAATTCATCTGTCTTAGAAATATGAGAGCCTAATCCAGGAGTGTCTACTATAATATAATCTTTAAAGTATTTCAATGAATGAAAAATTTCTATGCTATTAACAGCTTCGTCAATAATAAATGATTCATCAGATTTATTTTTCTTTGCTATAATATTTTCCCGTAAAAAGTAACAGCTTTCTTCAGAATCTAAATCAAGTTTCGAATCTATTAAATTCACATTTTTTGGAATGACTATTTTTTCGAATTCAATATTATTTTTTATTCTAAAATTTGCGTATGGAGGATATGAGTTAGTATGTTGAAGGGTTTGAATAATTGAAGTTTCTACTTTAACAGAAGTTTTAAAAAGATCATATCCCTTTTTGTTTCCATGGTTCAAAATAAGGTTGTGAAATTCTGATTTACCAGTAGACGTTTTACCAACAACACAAATTTTTAACTTTGATGTCATCAAATCATTTTCAATTTCATTTAACTCTTTAAGTCTATTTGACAAATCTGTTACATTAAATTCCAAAACCCCTTTACTCAATAGTTTTTGGTAAAAAAGGTTTTTCCGATCAACCAATGCATTAAAACTATTCAGACAACTTAAAGTGTGCATCATTTAGCTTAATTATTGAAAGATTGATTTTTTCAATTTCAGAAGTAAAAGGGTTTTCATTTTTACTTTCATCCATTTTTTTTAAATATTGGTTTTGTACCAAATTTTTGCTCTCTTCATATCTTTTTTGAACAGCTTCTCTAATAGACTTTTCGCCATGTAAAATTTGTTTCTTGCACTCCTGATAAAACATAATCTTCAAATAAATAATATTGACGTTTTTAGGATTAAGACCAATCTCCCATGCCAATTTTGTCAGATCTTCAATTTTGATATCTAGTTTCAGCCAACTATTAGAATCTGTATTGGTTTTAGTACCTGTTTTCTTATTACTGGTTTTCTCTTTTGTCGTTTGTGTTTTTGCTTCCTGCTTTTTGTTCAGAAAATCAGTAATCTTTTCAAGATTTATATCGATGTTTTCAAACACTCCTTCTTTTATCTCTGGAATACTTATTTCCGGAATTTGAATTCTATCTTCAAAATAAACATTAATATCTGCCCAAAATGAGGTCCAACTATCCACAAATTTATTTTCCTTAGAATGGTGGTCCTCATTAATTCGTAATCCATAGACGGTTGAAAAAAGCTGCTCCTTTACATGATCTTCAAAATATTCAAATTCTTTTTTTAACTTCTTCTTATCATCTATATTTTGTTTTTCTACTTCTTTTTCTTTTGTGGTCTTCCAAATTTGATTTTCTCTTTCACTAATATCATTTAAGCCCATTTCATCTTTTTCAATCTTTGCTTTCATATCATTCAAAGAATGAATTAAATTTAAAATGCACCTTTTAAGTTTTTTTTTATGAGATACCAGATAATACTTATCAATTTTTTGGATTAAATGTAGATTCAAATTATTGATTCCATTTGGATCTTTTCCCTTATAAAAGTCATCTGCTGAAATAATTTGGTAAAAGCTTATGTTTAACCCGTTAAATTGTAATTTAACTTTATCTTCAATATATGTTGCAAGTGATTTTCGGGTTATGCCCTCCCCAGGTTCAGTGATATCACCCATTGTAAAAAGAACTATGAGAGGTATTCCAAGTTCTGAGATCGATTTTAGTGTCTCTAATTCTTGCCCAGTCAGGTTACTGAGACAAGGATTGAAAAATAAAATCACGTCTGCATCATTTAACATCAGATTTAAAAACGAGTTATTGTTATTAAAGTCAAAAATTCCCGGAATATCAACTATACTTGTTGTCCTAAGGATTTCCTTTGAAAGCTTTAAAGTGCAATTACTTTGTTTCTCATTTATGTTAAAAAATAATTTTTTCCTTTCTTCAATAGAGTCTGGCAAACTTATCAGCTCACCCTGATCATAATACCCTTCAATATCTCCATAGTGAAAAGTAAATGCAACTTTCGTGGATATATCAGAGCTTGTAAAAAGCTCATTTTTTTCAAAATTAAGTAACGCATTCAAAAAAGAGGTTTTTCCAGATGAACTCTTTCCACAAAGATATGTATGAGGATTTTCCCTATTTAAACTATCAATAAGGTCATCTTTTTTTAACGTATGATCTTTAATTACATCGTTTAAAAGGTTAATCATATAGTCTTTTACCATTATTAATAAATTATAATTCTCTCAATTTATTAAACTCTTCTTTTAAAATTTCACAGCTATTTAATCCATTTCTTATTTTGTTAGCTTCCTGAGAAGATTGAAAAATTTCATTTTGGAGGGAATTATTTACCTCATCCACCATCATGTCGACAACATTTCTACCCTCTGTTATAAAAGTATTACCAAATTCTTTTTCGTTATTTAGAGAATCTTTTATACTTTCTTTTAAGTTCTTAAACATATTTTTAACTTCTAAAACTGTATCGACAATGTCATAAATGATTAATGCCCAACCAACTGGTCCAAGTATGGATTTTCCTGCGGAACTTGCCGCTTTACCTTTGACCAATTTTATCCCAGCTTTAGTTAAGAGTTTTCTTATAAGTATTACCAATGGCTTAATAAGCCTAGTTTTTAAAAAATTATTGGCTCCTTTTCTTAAATCTTTCTTTGCTACTTTAATCAAAAGATTCTTAATCAAAGGACCTAATATTTTTGTTATAGTACTAGATAATTTTTTTGAATTATTGTTATACTCGAAGCTTTTGAAATTTGAAGAGGCGTTTCCTTCTTTATTAAAATCTTTGTCTTTGTCAAGATATAGTTCTTTACCTTTCCTTAATAATATCAACTCAATATTATTTCCAATCAGAACGGCGTATTTTTCTAATGCTTTCGGAAAAATATCCTCAACGTTTTTTTCAATAATTTTACTTATCTTTTTTGAGATTGCCGATTCTTTTTTACTTCCAAAAAACCTCATGGTTGAAGAAACTACTAACTCATAGAGTAAATCCTTTATATCTATTTCCTTTTCAATATCATCAGAAAAAGCATTAACTAATTCTTCTACATATAAATTTTTCTCATTTCCAATGTTATCTTCATGCCAATTATAAATTTCAATTTTTAAATACTCAATTAAGTTTTCGAAATCTTGATTTTTTTGCTTTTCCTCAGAATCTAATTCATTTATTTTTCCTTTAAACTCACTTTCAATAGATAATAGTGTAGCATAGAGATTGTCTTTACTTTCTGTGGTTGATAACATCCTTTGCAACCTGTCAATAACATGAATAGACTTACCCTTTTTAGACTCTGGAATTAAATAATCTCCAGTAAACTTATTAAAAGCCTCAAATTGAGAAGCTTCATCCAAAAGCTTCAACCCTAATTCTGTATATAAAGCACCGTTATCTTCATTTTCTTTTTCACAAATTCCTTTTTTTAAAAGATTATCTACAAATTCATTTAAAACAAATTCAGCTCCTAAATCATTACAATCCTGTATCCCATACAATTTCAAATCTTTCAATATTTTTACTTTGTCTGAATCATCACTGTATGCAAAACCATGATTCCAATAATTGTGTAGCATTCTTAAATTTGATTCATCATCATCCAAGCGATCTAAATCCTGTATACATTTTATATTACTTTTCTGTCCTTGACCAATTTGAGCGTAAAGCCCGTTAAAAATAAAAAGTGCAACTTCATCATTAAATCTTATCAATTTATCTTCCTCTAAGTTTTCCATAAATTGAGTGACAACATCAGTGACTCCATCTTTTGGGTCCATCCTATATAGCTTGTCAGGAAAAGTTATAAATCCAACTATTTTATTGTTGTCGGCATGGATCATTTTTATCAACCAACTATTGAAACTATCGAGGATTTTTTCTCCGCCATTAACCCATAAAATCACATCTGATTCAACAAAAAGGTGCTTGACTTTTGGATAAAAATCCTCTGTCAAAACATTCATACCAGGAGTATTTATAATCTCAATTTTTTCAAGCCTATTTAGCTTATAATAAAAAGTAACGTATTTTGTATTTCGAATGAATTCATCATCCTTACTACTTCTTCGGTTCTTATCAATTATTATTTTAGCTTGATCAATTTCCATGACGACTTGTTCGCCATTGATTAATTCAAATACTGCCTTATTATTTAAATTTTCTTCATACGGGTAAGCTAATTTAATTACCGCACTTTCATTTTCAGAAATAGTACTTGGCATCAATGCTTCTCCAATCAATAAATTTACCAAAGAAGATTTACCTGTACCTTGACTTCCTACAACAGCAATTTTAAAAGGACTTTCAAGACTTTTGGATAGATTTTGTAAGTTTTCTTGGATTGATTCAATCAAGTTAAAAATATTTTTCCCAACGTTTCCAGAGGAGTCCTTTACTTTTGTTTGGCTTAGGCTAACATCTAAAGATTCGGTGGCACTTTCTATTCTTTCTGAACTGTTTATCAATATTTGCTTTAATTCTAATGGTGTTTTCATCAAGAGGGGATTTAAAATATTTTGAATTAATCAGGCCACCTAAATTACATCCGCTGAAATACCTTTTTCCAGGCGAATACCATTACGGAAGAGCGGAACTTTGACAGTTGCTTTGAATAATGCCATGGGTGATCGGGGTTGAAGGGTAAGATAGAAAATGATCTCATGCGATATAGAAAAAATGTACATTCGCTGGGAATTGCAGGAAATTCGCTGCGTTTTTGAGGTTATTTGAATTTTTAGATTTAGCTAAACTTTTGTTTCTTTTAAAGAAACCATTAAAAACTCAGACAAAAGCACCATTTTTATTCCTTTGGTTTAACTGTGTTTTGACAGATACAGTCCGGCACTTTTCAATAGAATTTTACGACATCGCCTGACCGCCTGAGAATCCTTGAAATATTAAATATCCAAACATCATGATCAATGTTCCGAAAATTAGGAATCTTGCAATCAAGATTCATTTTAAGGTGTGCAGTATTTTCCCTAAATAGGTGTAGCTAGATTTCAATATCTGCTTTGACTTTGAAAAAGACTTGGTCAGTCAAAGCGGACGTAGGGGCTGGAGGGATGTATATTAAGTTTTATCAATCTCTTCAAACATTTATAATCGAATCTTTTTGAATGTTTTCATGGTATTAGCCCCTCTTCAACCAATTGGTAATTTAAAAATTGGATTATCGCTACTTGTTAATATTTGTCTTGACTATAATTTCAATTTTATCCGTCCTGTCTTTAGTTAAGTTAAGTCTAAGCCTCTCCTTTTCTAAAAATCTTCTCTCAATAGGACCGATATCATCTACTTCTGATAAGCAAAATTCAACTTCTGCTAAATATTCTTTTTCCTCATCTGTTAAGCCATC
The DNA here is from genome assembly GCF_003003005.1 of Mongoliibacter ruber. Classification (GTDB taxonomy): domain Bacteria; phylum Bacteroidota; class Bacteroidia; order Cytophagales; family Cyclobacteriaceae; genus Mongoliibacter; species Mongoliibacter ruber. The sequence continues at coordinate 264,761 of NZ_PVTR01000002.1, read as the reverse complement.
AGAATAGCTTTTTTCAAGAAATTCCCTTCTTTCATTATTAATCTTAAGCTTTTCCGCAAGCCTATTCAACATTTTTCTACTAATACCATTAATTTCTAAGTTTTCTGAAAGAATAAATTTATATTCTTCAAGGTATTCAAGTTCGGGTTCACTAAGCTCATTTTTTGACTCTTTTAATGGTTCTCTCAATCCACTGGCCTTTATTGCTTCCTTTTCATGGTAGTTTTCAAATCTTATAGATATATCCCAAACAATTTCTTCTTTGAAAGTTGAGTGAATATAGTTTTCTGTATTTATATCTAATTTAGCATTAGTAATCAATGCTTTTACCTCAATGGAAAGCTTACTTTCATTTTTAGAGTAAAACTTTGTAATTTCTTTACTTGTCAATGTTTCACGATGATGCAACAAACCTCCTTGTACCCTAAATTTCTTTAAATTCTGCCAAGAAGGTTCATTATGATACCACGTCAAATCATCTGGCAAATAAGGAGAAGTATTGGGACTTGGAAATGTTTGCAAAATTTTTAATCCACTATCATCCGAGTTGAGGTTTTTATTGATTCTTTTTTCTTCGGCTTGTAAATCAGCACTAATTCCAACTCCTTTAAATTCCCTACCAACGTGACCTCCTATTGCTTTTTGAATTTCTTCTGATGTTGTAGTTAATTTTCCTTTTTTAAATTCGATTTGGATCTCAACGGCACCTAAACATCTGACCAAATGCAAAAACTCATCAATTCTTTCTCGAAAAAGCATTTCTTCTAAACTAGAAAATGGAAAATATAAGTTTTCCTTGTAAGGATGACTTGCATACAAAACTTCAGTTTGAGGATGAAGAACAGGGAATTTTATCTCAGGTATTTCATCTTTAGAAATAACTTTAATTAATTTTTCTTTGTCTAAATCCATCCTTACTTCATCAACAACTAAGAATTTTTTGTCTGAAGAATTTAAGGTGTCAAAATCAGATTTCAGTGCTTTTTTTAGTTCTAGAATTTTATTCCAAGACTTTTCTTGCTCTTCTTGATTATAAGTTAGTTCATTGACCAATAGGAAATGTTGAAGAGATCTATTTTTAAAATTCAATCTATCCAAAGCACTTCCTCTATATATGTTTAAGGTAATATATTGCTTAAAAAAATCATCATCAATGTTTAAATCAACTAATTCGTTATCTATGAGATCATCAAGACAGTAATCTGTATGCAAAAGCAAATTATTCCAGTCTTCTTTAATACGATAATTATAACATAACGTTAGATGTGCCATATAAACTGAATCTGAATCCGGATAATTATTTATTATTTCGTGTGAAATATTAATTTGTTCATCAATATCAGTTGAGTCAAACAACTGGTCAAGTAATATTTCTGCTTTATCAACAATTTGACTAGCAATGCTGTTCAATGCGCTCAAAACATGAGGGACAAATTCTAGAGATAAATTTAAAAGAAAACTATCTCTAGATAGCAAAGCATTTTGATCTTCGTCTTCCTCAGAATATATAAAGTAAAAACTATCTCTTCCTTCAATAAACTCTACTCTTTTTAACTTTTCCCAAGTAATACTCCAATAAAACGAATCTCCAAATGTTGATTCATGATAAAAAATCCCAACATCTGTAATAATAGTATTATCCTCGGCTGACCCCCAAAAAGTTCGATCACAAAGCCATAATATTTCTGATTTTATTGGTAGTTCATGAACTTTTATAGCTGCATGTTCTTTCTTACTCGGAATATTTTTTGAGATATAAACTTTATTATCTTGCTCATTTGGATAATCAAATACCTGTGGATATTTTCTAAGTTCTTTAATAATTATGTCTTTCATCTTTATACAGGTTAACACACTTTAATTTTACCCCACCTTCACCACCTCCAGCACCGACGAATTCACTGCATTGGCTTTTCGGAGGTCAATGCCGTAGATGCGGAGAAAGGCATCGACTATAGACTTTCCTCCCTCGTGATGAAGTGGGTAGTAAGCAGGACTGCTCATGATGACATCGACGGACATTCCTTTTTCCAGGCGTATGCCATTACGGAATAGGGGGACTTTTACAGTGACTTTGAATAGTGCCATGGGTAATCGGGGTTGATAGGTAATTTAGAAAATGATCTTATGCGATATAGAAAAAATGTACATTCGCTGGGAATCGCAGGAAATTCGCTGCGTTTTTGAGGTTATTTGAAAATGGGTCGGTGAAATATTTGGTGTTTTTTCCGATGGAGTTCAAAAATATTAGGGTTTCAAAGCATCTTTTTTTGAAGAAAAACCTCTGTGAACTCCTTGGCTTTGTGGTGAAAAATATAAACCACAGAGGCACGAAGAAAATTTAGGTAAAATTTGCTCCTTTTGGAAGCTAATCACTTTGCGTGAAATCCAAAAATAGATTTCTCGCTTCTCTCGAAATGACAAGGTAAAGGTTAATCATTAATTACACCTGATTCCAAAATTTGTGCTTAGTCTCTCTGCGGAATTCTGCGCTATCTGAGGGAGTGAATTGTTTCTTTGCTTCCTTGCGTCCTCGCGAGAAAAATACTTTGCGTGAAACCTAAAAATAGAAGTCTCGTTACTCTCCTGCTAAGGGCAGGCAGGCGGAATGACAAGGCGAAGCCTACTTTATTCTTGATGTCCAAGACATCATCTTACCATATCATTCTGCGAAATTCTACGCCTTCTGCGGAAGAATTATTCTTTGCCTCTTTGCGTGTCCCGATTCTCGGGACAAGTTATGCGTGAACCCCAACGTGAACCCGAGCAATAAAAAAGCCGCGACTGATCTCACCAAGATACAGACACGGCTTTATTATGAAAAATACCTGGTGCTTACTCTCAGGTATTTACAAATTTAAGGCTTATTCTTATCCAATTTAAAAAAATGTACATTCGCTGGGAATCGCAGGAAATTCGCTGCTTTTTTGGCATTATTTGTAAAAACAGGGTAGCCTTACCAGTATTTCAGTGCCTTTCTCAGGACTGCTTTGGACTTGAATACTGTCGGAACTATAGCCCGGAAGTAGTGACAACCTTTCTTTTACCAGGCTCATCCCCCTTGATTCATACAACTTTGTTTTTTTGCTTTCCTGAATCCCACTGCCATTGTCCCAAATGCTGCAGGTAAGTATGCCAGTATCGGACATGGCAAATGTAACGGCCAACTTAGGCGCGGCATGTTTTGGCCCAAAAGCATGAACAAAAACATTTTCTATAAATGGCTGAATCAACATAGAAGGAATACTTAGAGATTCGGCATCTATTTCTGTGGGAATGTCAATTTTCCAGTCCACTTTGTTATTGACCCTTTTGTTTTCCAGTTCAATATAGTTTTTCAAGTATTCGATCTCCCTGCTGAGACGAACCTGAGGAAGTACACTGTTTTCTAAGGTGTTGCGCATCAGTTTGGAGAATTTACCCAAAAAATCCAGCGCCTCATCTCCCTGATTTTTGAGAATATAATATTGAATGGAGTTGACTGCGTTGAAAATAAAGTGGGGGTTCATTTGGGAGCGAAGTGCCTCTAACTTGGTTTCAACCACCTTCTTCTCTGTTGCCGCTTTCTCCCTAACCTGCTGAAGTCGCCACTTGAAAACTGCAAATACCATCAATGCGATCAATAAGGTCATCGGAAGGATAAATTTCCAATCCAGGTAAAATGGGGGAGCTATTCTAAAGTCAAGCAATGAGGTGATCTTGGTTTTTCCGCTATGCAAGTCATAGGTCTCGATTTCTAATTCATAATTCCCAAATGAAAGTGAAGGAAGTAAAATCTCTGTTTCTGTGCTGTATGCCCCCCACTCTTCTTGGCTGCCTAGTCTATAACGGTATACAAGTTTTTGGGGATAGGGATGTCCGACGGGTTTGAAACCCAAAGTCAAATTACTTTGATTATTTTTGAGGTCAAGGGACTTTAAGTTATAGGTAAACCAAAGGAAGTTTTCTTTAGGATAGGTTTGGTTGTTGACCGTCAATTTGGTTATTTCCAGGTTATGGGTATAATCTTTTTCTTCAAGAATCTGAGTAAGGTCGACGATAAAATAGCCGCTGTCATATCCAATGTAGAGCTTGTCTTCAATAACCTTTGCAGACTGAATTTGTCCGGCGCCAAGCCCCTGCTCGTGGTCAATGAAGCGGATGGATTTGTTTTGATAAATATTCAGCCCTGCTTCAGTTCCGATCAATATGGCATCTTGATAGGACTCTATAAATAGAATTCCATTTCCTATAAAATTGGATTTCGGGATTTTCTCTTTTATAATAAAATCAGGATCGAAACTCAAAACATACAAATCCCCAAACTCAGCCCCGAGCAATAAATCCCCAGACTTATCTAAATGCATGGCTTTGAATTTTTGTTCATCCCATAGGGAATCTCTGATATAGGACCGAAAACCCTTTTTCTCCGAAAAATCAAAAAGTCCATTGAAAACAGAAGCCAAAAATGTCCTGTCCCCTCTGGAGACGATAGAAGCCAATTGTGTGGGGGTTTCTGCATCCTCAGGAGAATAATAGGTATAGATAAGGTTCTTGTGATCCTCATATATCCTCAAACCGCCATAAGGATTGCTGACCGTCAGCTTGCCCTCTGAATTGAAGCCCATCACATAACAATGTTCGGGCAGGTAGGAAAGAAATCTGCCTCGCCTATCAAGTTCAAAAATACCGATATTGGTATTGACCCAAATGTTACCTGACAGTGAATGGATCTGGTAAAAAATGAGGTTTTCTGTCGGAGTATCATAATCCAATTCAAAAAAATCATCCTGGTGTTTGGGCAGTGGGTATCCCAAGACACTCAGAAAACGGGCTTGGGCAGTTTTAAAATCCTTTTTATCCACAAAAAGAGAGTCTTTGCTAAGGTGAATACCATCAGCATATAGGATGGCCTCTAATTCGACATCTCCTACAAATCCCAAGACCGGTTCTTTGTGACCTGCTTGAAAGAGAATTTTCTCATCCAAATGGATGGCAAAAAAACCTTTGTCAGTTGTACCGGCGTAAAGTGTTTTGCTCTCATGGTCATAGGCAGAGGAAATGAAGTTTTTTAAATCTATCCCTGTGTGTACTTTAAAAGGTTTCATTTGTTCCTGCGCTAAATGAAAAATCCCACCATCTTCCTTATAAATCCCCCAAGCGGCACCAAAAATATTTCCCAAATGATCTTGCAGAAATGACCAAATTACCGACTGCCCAAAAGATTTGGGCTTCGAAATCCCCGAGACAAAATCGTCTACCGCAAACATGTCTACATGGCCTTTGTTGGAGGTATAAACCTTATCCTCAAAATGGCCCAATGCATAAATAGGCAAGTGCTCATTTACTTTTCTGAAGGATGTTTTGGATGGGCTAAACGTGATCTCATACACACCTTGCCGGTAAGTACTGTAATAGAGTCTGTTTTGATGCTCAAAGAAACCTGAAGTATAATTGAGGTCTGGGTTCCGCTTGGTCTCAGGAAAAGATTCCACTTTTCTATCTTTGACATCAATGATAGAAATGCCGTTTTCTGTACCTACTAAAATTTTATCTTTGTATGCATACAAATGTCTTATACGGTTGTCTATCAATCCATTGGACTGGTCAAATACCTGAAAGTCCTTTCCGTCAAAGAATGTAAGTCCCCCGCCATAACTCCCAAACCACATTTGATTGAGGTAATCTTCTTCTATAGCCCAGCAATTGTCAAAAGCCAATCCGTCAGATTGAAAAAATGATTCGAGTTTGCCATTGTCCATTTTGGCCAATCCATTTTCAGTCCCAATCCAAAGAATACCTCTTGAGTCAACAAATAGGGAACGCACTGCATTGTTGGGCAAGCCTTCCAGGGTAGAGAAGTTTTTTACCGGATATTCTTGTGCACAAACCAAATGTGCACAAAATAAAAGAAGGATTATAAGACTACGCAAACTTTTGAATTTGGCGTTTTTTGCGGGTTGAAACAGGTACTTCGTCTCCATTGATCATCAGAAGGAGGCCTGAATTTCTGTCAAATCTTTTGATTTTGGTAATGTTGACTAAAAAAGACTGATGGATACGGACAAATCGATTTTTGGACATTCTCTTTCCAATGTAGCTCAAAGATTTCGACACAAAGATTGGGTTCTTGGATTGGTCGGTGACTACACGAGTGTAGTTTTTGTCAGCAGTACAGTAGATGATATTGTCATGGTGGACAAATTCTAGACCTCCGTGGGTAGAGAATGCAGAGATATCCATTTTCCGGCTTTGGGCAATCAGGTTATCTTCTTCCTCTTTATGCTTGATATACCTGACGACGTTTTTTTGGAATTCTGTGACATCAATTGGTTTTAACATATAGCCAAATGCGCCATGGCTGAAGGCCTCTATTGCATAATCTTTATGAGCAGTAGTAAATATGACATCAAAGTGTCTGTTTTCAAATAAATCCAGAAAGTCAAAACCTGTCTGCCTTGGCATTTGAATGTCCAAAAAGATCAAATCGGGCTCTTCTTCTTGAATGATGTGCATGGCCTCATCTACAGAGGAGCATTTCTGCAGCACCTTGAATTTTCCGGTATAGTATCGTGTCAACATCAATTCCAAAGTATCTTGGGCATGAGGTTCATCATCTATAATTAGCGTAGTAAACATGGTTGAAAATTTAAGCTGTAGTCTTCGTCTTAAAAGAGCTACTATTGTTATCTTAAACTTAGGCCAAAGAAGGATATCAAAAAATACCCTCTACAGGGTATTTTTTCCCTATAAAAGTCTATTTACTCCTTTAATTATCTATTTGATAAGAATAACAAGGCCTTTCCAACAAAATTTCCCATTTAATCTGATTGGATTATTGTCAAAATCTAACCAAACTGATCATTTCAGCTACGCAAACAGGCTTGTCTGATTGGCTTGAAAAGACTTCGGCTAAAACAAAAATTTTGGCGCTTCCATCAGGGTTTTCCTCTATGTTTTTTACACGTGCCCTTAATTGTACCTGATCGCCAGAATAAACAGGAGAAGGAAACCGCACCTTCTCAGTGCCGTAATTTAAAGCCATCTGAACTTTGTCCAAAGGCAGTAATTCATACATAAGATTGGGAATCAGGGACAAGGTGAGATAACCATGGGCAAGGTTTTTTCCACCTGGAATTAGATTTTTGGCTTTTTCGGTATCTACATGAATCCACTGCAGGTCTTGGGTGGTTTCAGCAAATTGTTGAATGAGATCCTGTGTTACGGTAATCCAAGAACTTTTGCCCAAGGATTTTCCCTGCAATCTTTTTAAATCTCCGATGTTTTCTATGCTTTGAGGTGCTTGCTCAGGTTGTTCCTTCTCGGTCATCGTCTGCGAATTGCTTTCCTTAATCTCCTTGCTTTTCAAAGCATTGTCATCTTCTAACATTTCTTTATTGACTACCACCACCGCTTTGCCTATCACTTTTCGGTCCATCATTTCCTGCAGGGCATCCGGCGATTCTTCTAGTGAGTATGTTTTGTAGATATGCTGTTTTATTTTTCCGGCTTTTATCATCCCTACAAGTTCCATCAGGTTCTGCTGACTTTCTTTTGGCTCTTCGCTGGCAAACCTACCCCAAAAAACGCCCATCACGGCACAGCCTTTCAGCAAGGCAAGGTTGAATGGCAACTTTGGAATTTCACCTGCTGCAAAACCGACTACCAAGTAACGCCCTTTCCAAGCCATACTTCTCAGAGCGGGCTCTGCAAATCTACCTCCCACCACGTCCAAAATCACATCTACACCTTTGCCATTCGTGATGCTCTTTACGGTCTCCTTGAGATCTTCTGTTTCATAGTTTATGATGAAATCAGCTCCTTTTTCCTTACAGATCAAAAGCTTCTCTTGTGTAGATGCCGCAGCAATTACCTTGGCACCCATCACTTTTCCTAGTTCCACCGCCGCCAAGCCCACACCACCGGAAGCCCCTAAAACCAACAAAGTTTCTCCAGGTTTAATTTGTGCACGATTCTTTAGTGCATAATATGAAGTGCCGAATGTGTACAAGGTGGAAGCTGCTGTTTCAAAATCCATTTGTGGAGGAACAGGGAAGACCCGGTCAGCACTGACCTTCACTTTTTCTGCAAACCCGCCCCATCCGCACAGGGCAAGTACTTTTTGCCCTTCTTTGAGGTGTTTGACTTCTTTTCCCACTTTATCCACTATACCAGATACTTCTCCACCGGGTGAGAAAGGGAGTTCTGGTTTGAATTGGTATTTGTTTTGGATGATCAGGACATCGGGAAAATTGACGGCACAAGCAGCAACTTTTATCAACACTTCTTTTTCTCCAACCTCAGGTTCTTCAACCTCTTTAAAAAGTAAATTTTCTGGACCTCCAAATTCATGACATATAATAGCTTTCATAAGCAAAAGTTTTGGGTAAAATAGGCAATTCTTTTATTATAACGTATTTTTGGCACTTATTCCAAGCTTTCTAAGCGAATTGTACTTTCAAGAAAGCTGCTATAAAATTTAATTCGAAGTAAATCCCAAATATTTTATGTCAGTAAAAAATTATATCCAAGAGCATCAAGAAAGATTTCTGAATGAACTTTTAGACTTATTGAAAATACCCTCTGTGAGCGCAGATCCAAAATTCAAAGCCGATGTTTTCAAAGCGGCAGATTTTGTTAAAGAAAGCTTGGAAAAAGCAGGTGCTGATAAGGTCGAGATATGTCAGACTGCGGGATACCCTATTGTCTATGGAGAAAAAATCATAGATCCTAACCTGCCTACTGTGCTGGTTTATGGACATTATGATGTGCAACCTGCCGATCCTTACGAACTATGGGATTCACCTCCTTTTGAACCAGTCATCAAAAAAACGCCTAGACATCCCGAAGGGGCCATTTTTGCAAGGGGTTCAGCGGATGACAAGGGCCAATTCTACATGCATGTCAAAGCATTTGAGGCCATGATGGCTGAAGGTGATATGGCTTGCAATATAAAATTTATGATAGAAGGGGAGGAAGAAGTTGGATCTGAACATTTGGATATTTTTGTAAAAGAGAACAAGGAAAAATTAAAGGCGGATGTAGTCTTGGTGTCAGACACCCATATGATTTCTCTTGATAATCCATCGGTAACGGTAGGTCTAAGAGGCTTGGCATACATGCAGGTAGAAGTAACAGGACCAAACAGAGACCTTCATTCGGGGACTTATGGTGGAGCTGTTGCTAACCCCATCAATGTGCTTTGTAATATGATCGCTTCTTTGCAGGATGAAGACAACCACATCACCATTCCGGGATTCTATGATAAGGTGGAAGAATATTCCAAGGAATATAGAAAAGCCTTGAATGAGGCACCGTTTGATTTGGATGCTTACAAAAAGGAGTTGGATATAGATGATGTCCACGGTGAGGCGGGTTATTCTACAATTGAGCGTGTGGGTATACGCCCTACTTTGGATGTCAATGGCATTTGGGGTGGCTACACCGGAGAGGGAGCTAAGACTGTACTTCCTTCTAAAGCGTATGCCAAAATCTCCATGAGGTTGGTACCTGATCAAGACCATAAGGAAATAGCCAAATTGTTTGAAGCTCACTTCAAGGCTATAGCACCAAAATCAGTCAAAGTAAAAGTGACACCACATCACGGCGGCGCTCCGGCCGTGGTCTCTACAGATACTCCGGGATATAGGGCGGCGGATTTGGCGATTCAGGATGTGTTCGGAAAAAGTGCCATTCCTACAAGAGAAGGGGGTTCTATTCCAATTTGCTCTTTATTCCAAAAAGTGCTGGGTCTTGACCCTATTCTTCTTGGTTTTGGCTTGGATACAGATGCGCTTCACTCCCCAAATGAGCACTATGGCGTGAAAAATTACTTTATGGGAATAGAAACCATAGCAGCATTCTTTAAGAACTTTAAGGAAGAAGCTTCAAAATAATGTAAACACTGGGAACAACTCCGAAAGGAGAATTACATCACCACGGCGTCATTCTGAGTAATTAAAAATTAATCATTTACAGAAAGGGAATGACAGTTGGTGAACGTCATCCTGAACGTAGTGAAAGCCTGTCCCGTGGTATTGCGGGAAATCTCCTGCACTTTAGACAAGGAGACCTTCTCCCGTATAGCTATCAGGATCAGGGTGACGTACTAAACAAATCTGTGGTTGTAACCTTTTCGGAAGTTCTTCTTTATACAGGCGGTATTTATAATTGAACCAAATGACTGATTTATACATTTATAAATCTTAGTAATCAATCCTCGAGACATGTCCAGAAATTCAAAATCTGTATTGATTTTTGCTTTTACATTCCTTCTTCACGCTACAGCTTTTGCCCAAATTATCTCCCCTCCAAAGTGGGATATCCAATTTGAGAAAAAAGACCTCAAGGTAGGTGATGAGACCAAAATCATTTTTAACGCTGATATTCCAAAGGACTGGTATATCTATAGCAATGACTTTGATCCCGATTTGGGTCCCATGTTGACCGAATTAAATGTGGATAAGTCCTCGGGAATCGAGTTTATAGGTGAGTTGAAGGCTATCAATCCCAAATCCAAGTACGATGAGATATGGGAAGGTGAAGTTACTTATTTTGAAGTCAGTGGTGCTTTCGAACAAAAAGTAAGAATCACAAAAAGAGAAATTTCCCTTGTTGGAAACCTCGGTTATCAGATGTGTACTGATGTCACAGGACAATGTATTCCCTTTGAAGAAGATATTGATATTAGCCTTACAGCTGGTTCAAATGGCGTTTTGGAGGCTGTAGGTGCAGAAGATGGCCTTCCTCTTGCTGATGATATCGACGAAGAAACCCAAGCAGATCAAGACAAGATTCAAGAACAATCTGGTGAAAGAAGCTTTATCAATCTCGATGACGATGAAGACCAATCAGGTTTGTTGGGCTTTATGTTTGTGGCCTTTTTGGCTGGATTGGCAGCTTTGCTGACGCCTTGTGTGTTTCCGATGATCCCTATGACAGTTACCTTTTTTACAGGTCGCTCTAAGTCCAGGATTTCGGGTATCCGCAACGCTGCTATTTATGGATTTTCTATAATTGCCATTTATACCATTGCAGGGACAGCGGTAGCAGCCATACAAGGGCCTGAGTTCGCCAATTGGTTATCCACACATTGGGTTCCCAATGTCTTTTTCTTTTTGGTATTTATCTTCTTTGCATTTGCCTTCTTGGGGATGTTCGAACTGACCTTGCCAAGTGGTTTTGTGAATAAAATTGATGCCAAAGCAGATAAGGGAGGCCTAACAGGAATTTTCTTTATGGCCTTTACTTTGGTATTGGTTTCATTTTCCTGTACGGGTCCTATCGTAGGATCTATTTTGATCAAAGCAGCAGGAGGTGATTTTATCACGCCTATTGCGGGCATGTTTGCCTTTTCACTGGCATTCGCCATACCATTTACTTTATTTGCCATTTTTCCAGAGTGGCTCAATTCACTACCGAAATCAGGTGGCTGGCTCAATTCAGTCAAAGTGGTCTTGGGATTCTTGGAATTGGCATTGGCTTTCAAATTCCTTTCTGTGGCAGATCAAGTATACCATTGGGGTCTGTTGGATAGGGATATTTATATTGCCATTTGGATTGTGATTTTTGCGTTGCTTGGTTTTTACCTTTTGGGAAAAATCAGAACCAAGCACGATTCGCCTTTGGATTATATCAGTGTGCCTAGGATGATGCTTGCCATTTCTACTTTTGTATTTGTGGTTTACTTGATTCCAGGCCTATGGGGAGCGCCTTTAAAAGCGCTTAGTGGCTACTTGCCGCCGATGGCTACGCATGATTTTAACATTACTGAAAATAGAGGTGTAACAGCAACTTCTGAAAATCAGTTGGATGATATCCCGAAGTATGCGGACTTCCTACATTTCCCTCATGGGATACAGGGATACTTTGATTATGAACAGGCTTTGGCTGCTGCTAAAAGATCAGGCAAACCGTTATTCATCGACTTTACCGGACACGGTTGTGTCAATTGTCGGGAAATGGAAGCGCGGGTTTGGTCTGAGGCTCCTGTCTTGCAAAGGCTAAAGGAAGATTTTGTGATGGTAGCTTTGTATATAGATGAGCGCTTTGAACTTCCGGAAGCAGAATGGTTTACTTCTGAGTATGATGGGAAGGTCAAAAAAACGATAGGCAAACAAAATGCAGATTTTCAAATCACTAGATTTAACAATAATGCCCAGCCGTATTATGTGATTTTAGACCATAATGAAGAGCTCTTGATCAGGCCAAAAGCTTATGATACTTCTGTTCAGAATTTTGTGGAGTTCTTGGATGAGGCAAAAGAAGAGTTTCAAAGGAGGTAAGACTGTTGTTTACTCATTTGATTTTCTGAGTAGAAAATTAGAGGAAGCATTAAGAGTGACATAAAACCTAAGTCTATCATCGAAAATCTGCGAGATCAGCGGGAGATAAACTTTTACATTCCTGTTTTGGCGGAAAGCATTGATCAATAGCAGACAATTTCCGGCCAAAAATTGATAGATATCATTCCATCGAATCCCCAGGTAGCTACCCGGGGCAAATATGTATTTGACCCTTTCAGGGTCTGACAGAAGGTTCGCATAATATCTAAAGAAGTTCCAATTTTTTTTCTGGAGAGTAATTGGCTTTTAATTTCCTGTATGTAATCTCAATTCCATTTAGAGCTCGTATATGAACCCGAATCGATTAAACATTTAACCTTTTCTCAATTTTGGCAAAAGTTAATTGACATCGAAAACTGTATTTTACTAAAATTAAACCACTATGAAATTTCGATTAAATCACAATTTATTATTGTTAGGGCTATTAATGCTGACTGCTCTTGTGTCCTGTAAGGAAGAGGAAGAAGAGCCCATGCCAGATCCAAATGTAATAGCCGCTACGATTACATTGGAAAATGTTGGTGCAAACGCCTATGTAGTAGCTTCTATAAGTGGTGATGGAGCGACGGCGATTACAGGTGAACAAAATGTTGCCATTGGCCTGAGGACGGGTATGCGTTATCGCTTTGTCAATAATGGTGGTTCTGGCCATCCATTAGAGTTTTTGAGCTCAAGCAATGCAGTGCTTCTGGCTCAAAACAATCAAACCGGTACCTTTGAAAATGACGATGCTGTCAACTTTATGGTAGAAGGGGATAACATCACCTTTACCTTGACTACAGCTTTGGCTGCAGAATTGGCAAAATACCGTTGTTCTTTTCATCCCGGCATGCTTGGAGCGATTACTATTTCAAATTAATTCAGGGAAGTTCCTTTTGAAAGGAATATTGTCCGCCACGATGCAAATATTGAATCAAACTTCGTGGCGGGTCTTTTTATTTCAGCTATAATCTTTTCGAACCCGAAAGCTTTCTGAATTTGATATTAGTATTTCTCTTTTGTGTACAGTATATATCTCGAAACAATAAAGGTTAATAATTTACCACAAAAGGAAACAAAAAGTCACTAAAGCGTTCTCTATAGAGTTCTTTTACCATAAATATTAATTCATTTCCAAATCTGTTAAAAAGTACCTATGTCTTTTGTTTTCTTTTGTCATCTTTGTGGTTTCAAATAGAATCGGTAAAAGTCGGAACACCCCAAAACTAAGAATTGCTTAAAAAATTAGAGCGTTTTTTTATCTAACCCATCACCTCCAAAGCCTTCAATAAATACATATGGTTTTTGGCTCGGTGGAGGTTTTGTTCGTCGTATTTGATTACGTAATAGATATTTCCGTTGAGGTAGTCAGCCAAGAACCTGAAGCCCATAATGCAGGTCATCATTTTACCTCCAAAAGGCAAAGAGGCTATTTCATCATCTGTCAAAAACTCCTTCCCTCCTTCCAAAAAACCTTCCATTAAAGCACTGTACTTCCGCTTATCCACACCAATTTTTTCCCATTTCGTCGAATGCTCATGCTCAGTGCAGGCCACAGTCCTGACCAAATCTCCGAAGTCATAAAAAGCATACCCCGCCATCAAGGTGTCCAAATCTATCACCGCATTGACTGTGGATAAGTCCTCAGAAAATATCAGGTTATTGATTTTTGTATCGTTGTGTGTAAGTCTCAAAGGAAGCTTGTTTATCCACATTTCATATTCCTCTACCAGGTCTTTTTGATTCAAATAAAACGATATCAGTTCGTCCAATTCGCTAGTCAACCTTCTTTTTGTCTGTTTTATGGCTTGCTGCAATTGGTTGTACCTTAAGCTAAGGTCGTTGAACCCTGGTATGACTTCCAGAAAACTGTCTGAACTTATATGTTTGCCTGATTCAATAAATCCAGCAAAAGCCTCCGCTGCCAAATAGGCCTGTTTGGTATCTTGCACCTCATTGATACAAGTCCCATTTACAAAAGGTGTAAACCTGAATAATGAGTCTTCAATCCTTGTGAAAACCTCACCTTTTTTATTGGGAATTGGTAAGGGTAGTTGAAAGGATAGTTTACTTCTATCGATCTCTGAAAGTAATACCAAATGGTTATGGGATATTTTTTCAGGTTCTGTAAATACGGCATGGTTAAACTTTTGCAGGATCATTTTTCCTACAGATGTCTCTACTAAATAGGTATGGTGAATATGCCCCTCTCCAAAAGGCTGCATGCTTTCGGAGTGGATCTTAAACTTATATAAATCATTCAGTGCCGAAAACCATGTGATATACATATTGATAATGTTAAAGCGGGTAAGAATTGGGGGTAAATTAATCGAAGGACTTAAATACCCCTCAAATCTGCAGGAAATTTCCCTAATTTGGAATCAGGGCTTTTGCAAATACTACATAAATATTTACATTAGTGAAATTTATTAAAGAAGTTTGAAAGAGAAAGTCAAAAAAATTAACAAACCTTTCGCAAAAACACCTTAGAAACCCAAAACCTATGAACATTTCCTTGATTGACTGGGGCATTATTATAGCCTTTTTTGTCATTTCCATGCTCATCGGAGTTTATACTTCAAGAAAAGCAGGCAAATCAGCCAAAGAATTTTTCCTTTCCGGCCGAAATATGCCTTGGTGGCTTTTGGGGGTTTCTATGGTAGCGACAACCTTTTCCGCGGATACACCAAATCTTGTCACAGACATTGTCCGAAAAGATGGGGTATCTGGCAACTGGGTGTGGTGGGCTTTCCTTTTGACTGGTATGCTTACCGTGTTTGTATATGCCAAACTTTGGAGAAGATCAGAAGTGACCACTGACCTTGAGTTTTATGAGTTGAGATATGGAGGCAAACCTGCAGCATTCTTAAGGGCATTCAGGGCCTTGTATCTGGGGGTGTTCTTCAATGTAGTCATCATGGCTACTGTTTCGCTTGCTGCCATCAAAATCGGGGGAGTGATGTTGGGTTTGAGTCCTGTTGAAACCCTTCTGATAGCCTCGGTCGTTACTGTGGTTTACAGTTCGCTAGGTGGTTTGAAGGGTGTATTGTTGACGGATTTTTTCCAATTCTTCATCGCCATGGCAGGAGCAATAGGCGCTGCAATTTATGTCTTGGACATGCCGGAAATCGGTTCCCTCGACAACTTATTGACACATCCCAATGTGGCAGACAAACTGGATTTCTTTCCTGATTTCAACAATTGGAATTTGGTAGTACCACTATTGATTATGCCATTGGCGATACAATGGTGGGCTACTTGGTACCCTGGTGCCGAGCCAGGCGGAGGTGGATATATCGCCCAAAGGATGCTTTCTGCCAAAGACGAGAAAAATGCGATTGGAGCAACTTTGTTTTTCAACATTGCACACTATGGCATGCGTCCTTGGCCATGGATCATCATAGCACTTTCTTCTCTGATCATTTTCCCAAATGTCTCAGACATGCAAGAAGCTTTCCCGCATATTCCTGTGGATAAGTTGGGAAATGACTTGGCCTATTCAGCAATGTTGACCTTCCTACCGACTGGTTTGATCGGGATAGTGTTGGCATCCCTGATTGCAGCGGTGATGTCCACCTTATCCACGCACCTCAACTGGGGCTCTTCTTATGTAGTGAATGATTTTTACCTCAGGTTTCTCAAGCCTGAAGCCACAGATAAGGAATTGGTAATGGTGGGTAGGATATCCACAGTTGTCTTGATGGTCTTGGCTGCATTTCTTGCACTTGCTTTGTCCAATGCCTTGGAAGCATTCAACATACTCTTGCAGATTGGTGCAGGTACAGGGATGATATTTATACTGCGTTGGTTTTGGTGGAGAATCAATGCTTACACAGAAATATACGCCATGGTAATTTCATTTATAGTGGCTATATTTTTTGAAACCATTAACCCTAAAATTGAACTTATCCACATTCCAGAGGAAATGGCTTACCTCAAATTGCTTTATGGGGTAGGTTTGACTACTATAGGTTGGGTATTGGCAACTTTCCTTACCAAACCAGAAAAAGACAAGGTCTTGCTTTCTTTTTACAGAAAAGTAAGACCAGCTGCATTTGGATGGAAAAAAGTATTGGACAGGTATCCGGAAGAAGTGCAGGAGCAAGGGCAACTCCCAATGGAAATCGGTTTGATGTTGGTAGGCTCCATTATGGTGTATGCTGTATTGTTTGCAGTAGGTTTTTGGATTTATGGAAATACGCTTTCGGCCATCATTGCCACGGTAGTAGCCATTGCTGGAGGAGTAATCATCATCAAAAGTTGGAAAAATATGCGTTGATAAGTTTAAGGGATATTTAAATTGGTAATTCTGATGATGGTTTTAACGCTTAAACTGTTTTTGAAATAGAGATCCATTCGTATCTGTGTGACCAAAAACCATCGTTAAATTGATTAGTGGCATGATTCCCGGTATACATATACCTTAATATCGCCTCCAGCTAATATCAACCAGTATCCCTTTAATTTTTAAACTCCAATGTATTCATCAAATGTGCCATATCGACCTTGATGTATTCTATGGCCGGGCCGAGGGAGTCATTTTTCATTGCGGTGTCAAAATACAAGGCACCTCTCAGGAAGTTTTTGGTAGAATCGGTGACAAAAAACTGAAATTGGGTTGGCACTTCTCCAGAAAGTTCAGCTACCACCCCAGTATAGCCTTTTGGAGTCAAAGCAATTGATTCCTCGATGCCGTAGGCTTTGACTTGGTGTTTGGCAGTAAGGTTGATGGCATCGTTGAGGACCGATTTGAGGTCTTTTCCATTAGTTTCCAGTTCTAAATAAGTTAAGTGGACTTTCCCTCCTAACTTCCTATAGTTCAAATTTACCCAATTTTCCTCAGTCAAATTGAAACTATCAGGTTCTACATGGGCATGCTTGGAATGCTCAAAAGTAAAGGGCTTATCTTCTTTCAACATCGTGAATTCACGCTCGGGAAGATCGATACGGTTGTATCCTTTCGGTTTTGGAAAGTAGTCACCCTGACAAGAAGTAAGCATTATACCGAGAAATAATATTGCTAAAGCGCTGCGCATAGATCCAAAGTTATCAAATAGGTTTGAAATCAATCGAGATAGACTGATATTTATACTTCATTCAAAACCGAGATGTTATGATTATCAAACAAAAATTATTTTCAGTATGCTTAGCGATGGGTATATTTTTATTCACCTTCAGTACCAGCCAAGCACAGACTACAATGGAGGAGTTTTTGTCCAAATGGGAAAATGGAATGCAATTTACCATGGAAGTGGTAGACAAAATGCCTGAAGACAAAATGGACTACAAGCCTCATGAGTCAGCGATGAGTTTTAAGGAGCAGGTAATGCACCTTTCAAGTGCAGCAGTGGGCATGAGCCAACGCTTCTTAGATGGGCCTGATGCAAAGAGCATCTTAGAAGCCAAGCCTGAAAGCAGAGAAGAGCTTAAAGCACATGTTAAACTAAGTTTTGAGTATGCTTTAAAAGTATTTCAATCCATACCTGAAAACGAATTAGGGAACAGTGTTGAAATTTTTGGTGGTAATATGGCTACTAAAAGACAGGTTGCAGCCCTTATTGATGACCATACCACACATCATAGAGGAGCTGCGATTTCCTACATCCGTGCCAACGGCATCGAGCCTCCTGCATTCAGGGCTATGTAAAAAGTCTTATTTAAAAATGAAAACCCATCGAGGCTTCTTTGAACTCGATGGTTTTTTTCTTTTTAATTGGACTTTGTTTATTTTCTAGAGGCTATTTTTCTATAAAGATCTTTGAGGTTTTGAAAACCTCAAAGGTCTCTCATCCTTCATCCTTTCTTTTATCACTTCTCCTTTTCATCCTTCCTCAGATTTCTCCTGCGTCGAAATGACAGGTTTGTAGGGTACGTCACCCTGATCCCGATAGCTATACGGGAGAAGATCTCCTAGCCTAAAGTGTAGGAGATTCCCCGCAATACTGCGGGACAGGCTTTCACTACGTTCAGGATGACTTTCACCAACTGTCATTCCCTTTCTGTAAATGCCAAATTTTAAAAACTTGAAATGACAAGGTGAAGCTGATTTAAATCTTGAGGTTGGAACTGTTTACATTAAACCAAGCTCTAAACTGTCGCAAAACCGTCTTGTGTCTTGATTCTTGTCTCTCGCTTCTCCTTTTCTTCCATCATCCATCCTCCTTTCCTTTACCTCACCCATTCTACTTTTTCTTCAATAGGTTTTCTCCTACCCAAAGGCCAACGGTCTGTGGCTGGTTTTGCTACGTAGAAAAAACCCATCAACATATCTTCCTCTTCCAGACCAAACCAAGACTTGGCTTCTGGCCAAAAAGTAGGTCCACCAGTTCCCCAATAAGCAGCTAATCCATGTGCTGAAGCTGTCAAATACATATTTTGCACAGCCATAGAAACAGCTGCGATTTCTTCCATTACAGGTAAATTGGCCTTGAGGTCTCTTTTCAATTTGATGGCAATAATATGTGAGGCCTTTAGTGGATTTTCTTTAAACTTGTTGTAAGTGGCTTCGATGAAATTCCCGTTTTTAGTCGCCCTTTCTTTATAAAGCTCGGCCTGAAAATCAGCGAATTTTTTTAATCCTTCTCCCGAAAAAACTGTGAAAGACCATGGTTCGGTCAGTTTGTGTGTAGGTGCCCAATTCGCATTTTCTAACATCTCCTGAATGACAGCATCCTCTACAGGGTCATTCTCTTTGAATTGTGCTACAAACATAGACCTTCTTCCACGGATGATCTTGTTTACTTCTTCTATGTTGAATTCTGGTTTTTCCATAATGTTGTATTTTGACTGGTAGTATTCGGTTTTTAAATGCGAAATGATGAAAAATGGTTTCCTTTTGATTTGATTCGACCAAAGCTTCCCAAGTTTTTTTTCTAAAAGCCCTTAAAAACAGCCTTCTTCAAATTATAGAACTATGATTTAAACCTCATCTGACCTCTGAAAACATCAAATTCAATTCTGATTGATTTACTCATATCTATAGAAATGTTCAATTTAGGCAGTGTCAGTTTCAAGGCTATCAATCTTGGGTTTTTGATCAAGTATGGCTTATGGCCTATAATCCAAAGTTGATATTTAGAAAATCCGATATTAGAATGATAAAACCCCGATCAATGCCCCTATTTCTGAAGGAACTTCCTCATATCTTCTACTAATTTTTCAAAGTCAGGTCTATGGTTATACATCATATGGCCGCCTTCGTAATAATACATGTCTACCCTTTCCATGGGAATATCATGTCGGGCAAAAGTGTATTCAGCATCCATAAAAGGAGTGATCAGGTCATAGTAACCATTGGCCACCATTACTTTCAAGTCTTTGTTTCTACGCATTGACTCACCAAGACTTCTTGCTACATTGACATAAGATGGTTCCCATCCTGCACCTTGGGGGACAGGTCTCCAGTTCCATTTTCCATAGATTCCTGAATTTGATGTCAAATAGGGTCTATCTTCCATATCGACTTTCAATACATTTGCAAAGTGATCTTGCAATGCCGCAAAATATGCTGCGTCTATGCCATAACTTGAAGGATCTCCCAAAGTAGGATTTTCTGCTACCTGATCCCCTTCTTCGACAAGGTACCTTCCATCCAATGCCCCGATTGTTTTCCCTTCTTCTCTCATTAATTCTTTCAGAAAGCGACGTGATAAAATCCTATTATCCGAACGAAGTATATACTCCTTGTCCAAACCCAAAAAGTAATGGAGTCTTTCAGCAATTTTTTCCTTTCCTTCTTTGTCCAATAAATTGCCTTTGTACAAAGCCGGAACATATTCATTGAAAGCAAAATCCCGAGCTTCCTGTACAAAGCCTTCCAAACTTTTTCCCTGTCCGGCTTTTTTATGGTACCAAGCCGTGGCGGCCATAGTTGGGAAATAGGTAAAGTAAGAAGCGATATTGTCATGCCTTGATGTGGATCCCTGGTAATCCAAGGCTTGGGAGATCAAGATCAAACCATTCAATGACATGGCTTGACCTCCTTTTTCCAAGGCTGCAGTGACTGCCGCCGCCCGTGTCGTACCAAAACTTTCTCCGGCAATATATTTAGGCGATTGCCACCTCTTATACTGAGTTATCCACATCCTCATAAACTTGGAGATTGAGGCAGCATCTTCGTTCAATCCCCAAAAATCTTCTACCTTTCCTTTGCCCACAGTTTTACTAAAACCTGTCCCTACAGGGTCTACAAACACCAAATCGGCGATATCCAGTAGCGCCAAGTCATTGTGGATAACTTTATACGGAGCTGCTCCGTCATCTTCAGAAGCATCAGAGTCTACCTCTACCACACGGGGGCCAAATACACCCATATGTAGCCAAATCGAAGCGGAACCAGGGCCTCCGTTGAAAACAAAAATCACCGGCCTTTTGGTGTCCGCCCCTTCCTTGAGATAGGCCGTAGACCAAATGGACGCAACAGGTAAACCATCATCATTTTTCAGATAAGTTTCACTCGCGATGGCTTTAAACTTAATGCTGTTGCCATTGAAAGTCCCTTCATGATCAGTCTCAAATTTTTTGGGCTCAGGAATTTGATTCTCTTGTGAAAATACAGCGAAACTCAAGAAGTAGAGAAGTACAAATAAATTTTTCATATGCGTGAATTCTGTGTGGATAAGTCTGAAATGATAATTTTTAACAAAAAAAGAGTAAGGATTTTTAATGTGGATAAATAAGATTCAAATTTCAACATCAGCCTCTATTTCAACCAAATAACCGTCTCCAACCAGTTTTGCCTCTACCAAAGTATTTGCGGGTTGGGTTTCCGAAAACCTTTGTCCATGAGCTCTAGCTACAGGTTCCCAATCTTTCAAGTTATTGACAAAGATTCGAGTTCTCACCACATCTTCGAGCTTTGCCCCTAATGAGATGATTGCAGCCTCAATTTTATCAATGACAAAGTGTGTTTGTGCAGCCGGGTCACTTCCCCCAATAATTTTATTTCCATGGGTAGCTGTTGTACCGGAAACAGAAATCCTGTTCCCTTTTTTTACAGCCCGACAATATCCTGCCATGCTTTCCCACTCCGTTCCACTGAACACTTTCTGACTTCCACCCGGACCGGGTACTACTTCAAAAGGTTTGGGAAGTTCGTCCAAGTGATGACTCAGGTCCCCTGAAGCAGTTAAAAATGGAGGTTTTCGATATTCATCTCCACATCCACCAGGAATTGTGGATAACTCTTGTTGGGCTTGATTGATCTGAATAATGTCTTCTGTTGATAATTCAAAAGAAAATAAATTCAATGTTTCGGACACATGTGCACTTTGTCCTAGCCTAGCACCTATGATTACTCCGCCAACATGCTCTTGACTTAAAATAAATTTGGTAGCTATGTTGGCTATAGAAACATGGTGCCTTTTTGCAATTTGATCGAGTGTTTGCAACAAAGATTGAAATTTTTCCCAACCTCCTGCTGTATCAATAAAACGCTTGTATTTCATTTGTGACCAAGTGGCCCCAGTTTCAGTGGAGGGTTCAGCTTTTGCTAACCATCTTTCAGACAGAAATCCTCCGGCAAGTGTCCCGAATGCCAAAACCTTGATGCCATACTCAGCACATACCTTTGCCATATCATGTGATGCCCGCATGTCTAAAATGGAGTGGCAAACCTGATTCGAAACTATAGGTATGCCAGATGCACAGGCGATTCTCAGGTGGGCAGCATCAAAATTGGTCAAACCCAAATTCTTGATCAAACCCTCTTCTTTCAATTCAGAGAGCCAGAATAATTGATCGAGCCAGACAGGGTCTGCATAGAGCCAAGCATGAAACTGAAGCAAGTCTAAGCTTTCTGTCTGAAGGCGCTGAAGTGACAATTCTATGGCTTTCCTGGTTTCAGCTTTTGTGGATTTCCCAGGTTTCGGCACCCACTTCGTCAACATTTGCGAATTTATTCCCAAAGGGGATTGACTGCCAAAGGTGCCTGCGATGATTTCTGCTGAGCCATAATGATCAGCCATATCAAATGAGCTGAGGCCTGCCTGTACATATGGTTCCATGGCAAAAGCAGTTTTTTCAGGATCTAGTATCTTGCCATCCCTTTCCATATCGGCAATTTGCCATAGCCCTGTCAATACTTTAGAAATTCTTAAATTCTCACCCAATTGGGTATACATTTTATCAGTCATTTTTTCCATTATGGTAATGTTTTGAAAATGTTATCCACATCTTTCCCGCTCTTTTTCAATGATCTGTATTTGATTAAGAAAATCAAACTGGCAATTCCCATAACAATAAGCCATATAGGTGTGGAATGAAAGTACCAATTGTCAACATCGGATTGCAAGTCTTTCCAGGTGTGGATAACTAAGAAAAAGCCCAGGATACATACACCTGCCCAACCGATCCATTTTCTTGTTTTTGGATTTTCAACAAAGCGTATTTCCTTTGCCAGTTGGGGGTTTATTTTGTCCAAAGTCAATAGTGTCACGCACATCAAAAGAAAATTGACCATCATAGAGGTAACCATAATGTCAATTCCAAGGAAAAAATCTCCTGCGAAGTGACTGCCAAATATACCTAAACTAGCCATTGCACCACTCAAAATGATAGCTGAAGTTGGGGTGTTGTATTTGCTGTGAACCTTTGTTATAAAGCTTGGGAATATTCCATCCTCCGCCCAGGCAAACATCAATCGGGAAACAGAAAGCAGCATGGCCGGCAAGTCGTTGATCAATGCGATGGCGGCTCCTGCAATGATCAAAACCGTCATGCCACTCGGGAGCAAATATCCCATCATCCCGGGGGCTGTGATATCTCTCTTGGCAGCCTCAGATGAAATGAAAGACCAAGGAATCGCATGATAAACTGCACCAGAAAACAAAATATAATAGCCTCCAACAATCAAAATCGTTAATCCTATGGCGAGAGGCAATTTTCTGGTTGGATCCTTAGCTTCACCTCCAGCTTGTGCGATGCTGTCAAATCCAATAAAGCTTGCGAATAGGATACTTGAAGCTGAGAGAAAGGCAAAAAAATCAAAAGTTGCAGCATCTTCTAAAATAGGGGGTGTGCCAACCTTTTCTGTATAAGATTGTACAAAATCACTTTGTGTAAAATAAAAACCTGCGAATATCACTATGCTCCCCAGTATAAACATCAAGATCATTAGAGGGACAACTGTTTTTTCATATTGTTTCGCGCCTAGGATATTGACATATACAAAAAGCCAAACGAGCGCAAGGGCGATACCAACCCGAGCATAACCTATATCCAAAATTGAGGCTGCCTGAGCGTAGCCTAAGTTATCCACAATATCTCGTAAAAAGGGAACTGTTACATAAGCCACAACCCCAATGACAATAGAAAGTCCAAACCACTGAGAAAAACTTGCAATAAATCCCAAATATGGGTTTAGGCCCCTACTCGCATAAATATAACTTCCTCCGGCTTTTGGCATAGCCGTCGCCAGGATACTGTAAGCAAATGCTGCCAAAATCGCTGGTATGGCTGCAAAAGCAAAGGCATAAAGAACGTAGGGCCCTATACCAGGCACGTTCCTTTGAATCATAAAGGGGACTACATTAATAGATGCTCCCAACATAGAGCATACCCCTGTGGCAACGAGAGCGGATAGACCAAGTTGGCGGCTTAGAGTAGCTTGACGCATGTAAAAATATTCTTCATTCGCCGGTTAAAATCAGATATTATTTTCTCAATTCAAAGCAAAGATATCAGCCCGCCATTCTATGTTGATGAATGGATAAAAAGTCAATAAATATGTTCTGTCTAGAAGAACCTATTTTTTACTGAATTTCAAAGAGATCAAGACAAAAACTGGGTAAATCATCGGAAAATCAGGTCTCATCTATACAATTTGACCTTTTTTTATCTGATTATATTCTGTATTTTTCGAACTAGTTTAATTGACAAAAAAGAAATTCATCAGCGGAATTGCTCCGTTCATTTCTAAAAAAAAGCATGAAAGTCTCTTCAGAAAAACCATTTGAAATTATTTATGCCATATTCAGCCATGAGTATCTGGGACTTTTGTTTGAGTCCTTCGTGGTACAATTAGATGAAAGGGGGAGACTGTCATTTGCCAACCAAAATATATCCAGCATCAATGCTCCGGAATTTGCTTCTGGCCTCGATGACATGGATTATAAGCTTATCAAATGGATGGATGACATGCAGCAGGATGCTGTGGTCAAAAAGCTGAATACCAAAAAACTTAAACCAAAAGAATACCTGAGGAAAATATACGATCCCAAAACGGAAAATAAGACTGTTCAGGAATCGATTGAGCGTAAGCTTGAAGTATTGAGGTCAAAAATTCTTGAAAATCTACTAGGTAAAAGACTTTTTGAAATGGGTAATGATGGCAATCCAATCTGGAGAGAAATCCAAATTATGCCCGAAAAAGCCTCAGTACTTTTTCATTTCAGAAGAAATGAAGACAATACCCATTATTTCCCAACACTCAAATACGGTGGCGAAAGGTTGGAATGGCAATATAAAAATGCGTATCTCATATGCCATGAGCCGGCTTGGTTGGTGGTTGAAAGTAAGCTTTACAGTTTTAAGAAAGATGTAGACGGTAAAAAGCTAAGACCATTTCTGAACAAGAAATTTATTGTAATTCCCCGAAAGGTAGAGAAACAGTATTACGAGAAATTTGTCACCCAATTGGTCTCGTCTTTTGATGTATATGCAAAAGGGTTTGATATCAACGTGGTAAGAGATGAACCTAACCCAGTGCTTAGCTTGAGCGACTTACCTGGAAACTCGGGTACAGACCTTTTCGGAAATCAGCTAGATGAAAAGGAAGAGGATAAAATTGTTTTTGACCTAAAGTTTCAATATGGTGAGTACGTTTTCCGTTCTGAAGAGAAAAATGATAACAATGTCGAACTTGAACAGATAGAGGACAATTATATTTTTCACAAAGTAATAAGGGACTTAGAGAAGGAGAAATCTTATGGGGATTACTTGAAGAAATTAGGCTTGCCAGTTATCAGTTCCAAGTTTTCATTGTCTAAATCCAAAGCTTTTGGTTGGATCAACAATCATAGAGAAGGTCTTCAGGAACAGGGAATCCAAATCCAGCAATCGAGCACACTTAAAGGTAAGAGGTATTTTATTGGTCATGCCCATATTTCTGTAGAAGTAAAAGAAAACATCGATTGGTTTGATGTGAATGCAATAATCAAATTTGGTTCTTATGAAATTCCTTTCCATAAGATCAGGAAGTTATTGCTTCAAGGCAAAACTGAGTTTGAGTTGCCAAATGGTGAAATCGCAGTAATCCCTAATTCATGGTTTGTCAATTATTCGGAAATGTTCGCTTTTCTGGAAGAAAAAGAAGAAGAAAAGGATCATTCTTTAGTACTCAAAAAACACCATATTTCTCTTGCGCAGGAATTGCAAGAAAGTAACCTACTGCAATTGACCCTAAGCAGAAAGCTGGAAAAACTGCGTGATTTCAGCAAAATTGAAGATTATGACTTACCATCAGGCTTTAAAGGAAAGTTAAGACCATATCAAAAAGCTGGCTATAACTGGCTTAGATTTTTGGCAGAGTACAAGTTTGGCGGTTGCTTGGCAGATGATATGGGTCTAGGTAAGACGGTGCAAACCTTGGCCATGCTTGCACACCAAAAAGAGGTCAACCCAGGTACAACATCCCTCTTGGTGATGCCTACTTCTTTGATTTACAACTGGGAACTGGAAGCGAGGAAGTTTACTCCTGGCTTAAAAATCCTTACCTATACAGGTACGCATAGACAAAAAGATAATAGTCTTTTTGCTAAGTACGATTTGGTGTTGACATCCTATGGCATTACGAGAATGGATATAGATATATTGAAAGGATTCTATTTCAATTATGTCATTCTAGATGAATCCCAAGCCATCAAAAATCCCAGTAGCATCATTTCTAGGGCAGTAGGAGAACTGTATTGTAAACAAAAATTGATATTGACGGGAACTCCTGTAGAAAATGGAACCATGGACCTTTGGTCACAGATGAATTTTATCAACAAAGGGCTATTGGGGGGACAAAGCATGTTTAAGAAACAGTTTTTGCAGCCGATCGAAAAGCAAAACGACATGGATAAGGCAGGGAAGCTTCATGCCTTGATCAAACCATTTATTCTCAGAAGGCTGAAAACACAAGTGGCAACAGACCTTCCCGAGAAAGTTATCAATGTAAAATACTCTACCATGACCTCAGATCAAGAAAAAGCTTATGAGGAAGTAAAGGGATTTTACCGTGAAAAAATAGTGAATGAAATGTCCATTCCAGGACTCAAAAACCAACAGTTTACTTTGTTGAGAGGACTTACTCAGCTGAGGCAGATAGCCAATCATCCGAGGCTTACAGATAAGACATA
Source organism: Mongoliibacter ruber (assembly GCF_003003005.1). Taxonomy (GTDB): domain Bacteria; phylum Bacteroidota; class Bacteroidia; order Cytophagales; family Cyclobacteriaceae; genus Mongoliibacter; species Mongoliibacter ruber. The sequence continues at coordinate 238,120 of NZ_PVTR01000002.1, read as the reverse complement.
TGCATCCGACTCAGGTAAATTGGAAGATGTTATCCACATGTTGCAAGCTACTGCAAGTGAAGGCCACAAGGTGTTGATTTTTAGCCAATTTGTAAGACATTTGGGTATCGTAAGGGAGTACCTGGACGAGCAAGAAATCAAATATGCCTATCTGGATGGTACCACTAAGGACAGGCAGGGGCAAGTAAGGTCTTTTCAAGAAGATGATAGTGTAAAAATATTTTTGATATCGCTTAAAGCTGGAGGTGTAGGACTAAACCTTACCGCTGCAGAATATGTCTTTTTATTGGATCCTTGGTGGAACCCTGCGGTTGAAGCTCAAGCCATAGACCGAGCACATAGGATTGGGCAGGAAAATAAGGTGATTATCTACAAATTTATCACCAGAAATACCGTTGAGGAAAAAATAATGGCCTTGCAAGAGCGAAAAATGGCACTTGCAGGAGAATTGATCAGTACTGAAGAAAGCTTTATGAAGAGCTTGAGCAAAGACGATATCGAAGCATTGCTTGATTAATGTACTTCTGAACGAATTGAATATCTCCAGAGTGTTTTGGAACTTTGATCAGATGAATTCGCTGGGAAAATTTCCAGCACATAGTCGCCTTCTATTCCTGAGGCTTGAAATTCAATGGTGTATTCCTCTCCGGCCTTTTGTATCGGGTGTATATCCCAATACAGGAGTCTTTTAAGGTTAGGAGTTCTATTTTCTTCAGTTTTGACTAGCAGCCAGTCTTTATACTCCACAAAGGGTTGAACTCCTGAGAAAGGAACCAATAATAAATCTTTAGGAACTGGAAACTCTCCTAAGTCCCCTTTTTGGGAAAATAACTGCACCACGCCGTCAAATGAGTTTCCATTATTCAAATACTCATAATTGGTTACTTTTATTTCTCGGATATTTTCTGGACTGTGCTTCAATAATGCATCAGTATCAAGAATTGGCAAGCCGTCTAGTAGTATAAGTGGGCCATTCTGAAAAGCTTTTCCTGTACTATGGTTAATGATACGGAGCACAGATTTACCACCCTGATTTCTTACCAAAGCTTCCTCCACATACTCTCTGAACACGGTCCAAAGGTCATCAAATGTATTGTACTCTTCAAGGATATAGGACTTTGATGGTTTTAATATGACTGCTGAGTAATCGCTTTCTGGTAAAGGCAGGAAGTATTCCATCAATTGCCTGCTTTCATGTATCTTTTGGACAAAAGAGCGTATGTCTCCTGTCAGAGTCATTTCCGGCCATTGATCAATGATCGGCTTTGCTGACCAAAAAGAGGTTTCTAAAAATATTTGATCCAAAGATTCTTTATTTGAAGATTGTACGGTCAAAAAATCCATCATTCCGATTTTTCCTAAATCCAGGATCATTTCTCCTTTCTCATCAAAATTGCCGGCAAAAAACTTATTGGTTTTTCCGGAACTGCTTATCAGTACGGGGTTTTTATTCTCCTCCTTTCCCCCTTTAAATTTGACAATGGGTCCATAAATCTCAGGAATCCATTCACTTTCTGATGCTTCATTAGGATAGGTGATAGGAGCTTTATTTTGACTGGGTGGCTTTGAAATTGCAGGAAATTCCAAACTGGAAGTAATACCGAATATTTCCCTCTGATTGAATTTTAATTTGATTTCAATATTTTCGTTTGGCAAGAATTCATTTTTCGTTGAAATGATTTCGATTTGCGGTTCCTTATCTCTAGTGTACTCTTGACTTTTGATTTTTTCTTGAAATCTAGGAGGCAGTTGCGGGTTGATGATTCCTACCCACTGATGAAAGACCCCGAAATTCTGATGGCTTAGTCTACTTCCTTTTGTGTATGCCCTTACGAGATAATAACCTGATGGAAGGTCATTGGAAACATTTAAAATAGCTTGGCCTTTTCCTTGGTTGAGTTCGAATATTACTTGCTCCACAGCGGTACCTTTGCTATTGACAATTTCTGTGTAGGCGATTTTTTCAGGGGAATGTGTATTGCCCATTTTTGCCTCGAAGGCTAAGAGCAAAAAATCACCTGCAATAACATTTTGAGTAGACAACATCCCAAAAACCTGTATCTCAGGACCAGTAGATGCAAATGGTTTACTATTGATCAGCATTAGTACCATGAGAAAACAAATGGCTCGCTTATAAATCGTTTTGCCTCGGAACATCATCATCTTTCTTCCCAAAATTCTGGTTTTTCCAAAGTTCCTCTAGACCTGCAGTCTGCACAAAACACTGTAGTAGTGAGGTATTTTATCTTGAATCCCTCTTCGGGATCTTCTGTTTCAATGGAGGCAAGGGGTATAAACCTTCTGGTAGAAAAGAAAGTAGCGAACTGCAAGGGCTCAATGGTATCTGTCAGAGCACAATTGATGTAATCAGGAATTCTGGCTCTCCAAGGACTGATATCTGTAAAGTTAATGTAAATCCTTTTTCTCTCAGTAGACCCTAATCCAACAAAACCAATCACAGGTTCTTCCGGATTGTCCAAACTCTTAATATTTCCTGGAATCTCAGAAGGCATGGGACTGAAAATACCTCCAACATCCTCTGTGTTTTTTCTCAATACTTCCCAAAACTCGAAAGCATCAGGATTTATTGACCTTTGGATTACTTCTATGGAATACCGGATTCCCAGTTTTTCAGACTCATTTGGAATACGAGTAATTTCCTGCCTGTTGACCTTCCCATCATCCATACTCTCCGTATCTGCAAGCAAAATTCTACCTGGATTATTTTCATTAAAACAAATGTTGATAGGATCTTCACGTATGACTAAATCATTGATCTCTGTATCAAATTTAAAAAGAGAAGTGAAAGGGGTGGCAAACTGCCAGACCTCTTCGTATGTCCAAAAGAGAAATCCTGATTGATTTCCTGCGGAAGCATCCAGATATACAAAAACACCCTCTTCTTCTTTTTCAAAATAAATGTTCTCAATTGATGGGGTCCGGTAAGGACTCATCCAATCAGAAGCATAACTCAATCCATTGTTTAATCGGATTTGAAGTCTATAGTTTTGTTCAAAAGGTAAATTTTCTTCTTGTCTATAATTCCCGTTGGCACTGTGGACAAAGAAATACTTGTTGCCTGTATCAGATTCTGCCCAGACTTCTGCTTGGGTGACTGGTACAGACGGAAGGGAATCATAAATGCTTCTGGTCCTACTGAGACGGATATTGGCCACTTCATTACCGCCAACCTCTATATGGCCTTCTACCACCAAAAACCCAAAATCCACAAAGGCTATTTCAGGCTCGAAGATTTCCCGACAGGACATTAAAATGAACAACAAGCAAATCTTTAATATACCCTTTCTATCCATATTAAAATCTAAAATTATAAGTAATAAACGGGATCGGCCTTGCAAATATGGACAGTTGGAATCCTTGCAATGTGCCATTGATTGGAGTGAAATATGCCGAATACGGATTAGACCTTCCCAGCAAATTGTACACGCCCAAAGACCAGGAGGTATGTGCCAATTTTTCGATTTTATGGTTTCCTTCAAAATTGACAGAGGCATCAATCCTGAAGAAATCAGGTATCCTGAAGTCATTCCGGTCTGAATAAAATACCCTTTCCACTCCCAGATAATCATACTTGGCGATCGGTAAAGTTATTGGTCTGCCAGTACTGTAATTTGCAGTGATGGCAGGCATTACCCTTTTTGTGATCTCATAGTTCAATACAAGAAACACATCATGTGGCTGATCAAAATTGCTTGGATAAAATCTCCCCATATTGATTTTTTGCCCCAGCTCATCGGGTGATGTCCTGAGAAGTGACCTGGAATAAGTATAACTCAGCCAGCCGTTCAATCTGCCCACATTTTTTTTGAGCAATACTTCTATGCCATATGCTTGTCCTTCTGTGCGTAAAATATCCCTTTCTATTGCGTTGTTGAGAATGAGGGTAGCACCACTACGGTAATCAAGCAGGTTGTCCATTGTACGGTAAAACACCTCAAAAGAAGCTTCCAAAAACCTGGATGGGATAAAAGTGAAATATCCTGCTGACACCTGATTCCCGATCTGAGGCCTCACGTATCTGTCACTGAGTTTCCAAGTATCAGTTGGTGCGATAGCAGAAGTATTGGTAACCATGTGGAGATGTTGCCTTGAACTCGAAAACCCTGCTTTGATTGAGCTGTTCTCATTCAACAAGTACCTCCCAAATATCCTGAATTCAGGGCCAAAATAGGGCTGGACAATTTCATTTGAGGAATAACTGATTGTTTCAACTACAGTTTCTGCTGTCCTTATGGTTCCTTCTTGATAGATATCAACATCGGTGGGTCCCAAAAATTGATAGAACATCAGCCTTGCGCCCAAACTCAAACTGAATCTATCGCTTAACTCCCACTCATCATTGATAAATATGGCCGACTCAAGAGCCCTTTCAGTATCAACACGTTGGTCAAGGATCAGTGAGCCAGTGCCTTTAGGCGAAATAGTTCCTGGATTAAGACTAAACAGTATGGAGGAAACCCCAAAGTTCAGCTTGTGATTTGGTATTGCAGTATAATTGGCCAAACTCTTGAAATGGAATTGGTTGATATCAAAACCAAAGTCAAATGAGTTTGAAGGATTTAAATCACTGATGATATTGAATTCATAGCCATCATAGCCAATTGTGGTCTTAAAGGATAACTCATCGGATTGCTCCCTTATCCAGCTAAGATTCAGATTCCTGTTGGAATAAGAAAATGTAGTATCTCTTTCAAACCTGAAACTATCACCACTCAAATATCCTGTAAATAAAAGCTTGTTTCTCCCGTCAATTTGATGTGAGAGATTGAGGTTTATATCATAAAAGGAGGCTCGGCCATTGTTAAACCCTGTAGTTTCGTCGAGTAATGATAGCAGCCAATTGGAATAGGTTGTACGACCACCTATATTGAAGGTGGTGTTTTTACCGATTGGCCCTTCAAGGTTTAGCCTGCTGGCCAGGAGACCTATTCCTCCACCACCTTGGATGGATTCCGCGTTTCCGTATTTCCCCTCTACATCCAGGACTGAGGATAACCTGCCCCCATATTGGATGGGGATTCCTGTTTTGTAAAGGTCGACCCCATTTACCATATCTGGGTTAAATGCTGAGAAAAATCCAAATAAGTGACTGGGGTTAAAAATTGTAGCCTCGTTGTACAAAATCAGGTTTTGGTCAGCAGCACCGCCTCGCACATTGAATCCTACGCTGGCTTCACCTACTGTATTTACTCCCGGCAAGGTAAGTATTGACCTGATCACATCCACTTCTCCCAACAGCAAAGGCATTTTTTTCATAGTGCTGATGTCCATGGTTTCTACACCCATTTGGACTTTTTCCACATTAATAGGTCTGTTGGAGCTGACGGTTACTTCCCCCAAGCTGATAAAATCTTCCTCCATGGTGATGTTCAATCCACCATCACCCATGACATTTATGCTCCTTCTTTCTTGGCCCAAACCAAAACCCTGCACGACCAAAGATTGTCTACCAAGTGGTAATCGGACACTAAATTTGCCATTTTGGTCCGATACTATCCTGTCAGAAATTTGTGGACCTGTCACCAATGCTCCACTTATTGGTTCTCTAGTTGACTTGGCCTGAATTACACCACTGAGGGTGGCATAACCACTTCCGTCGTGTGTTTCAGTAGAGCCTATTTCCCATAAGGTGTTTCGGTCTAATGTAGTGCTTTCAGTTTGTTGAGCTATTTCGGCTTGACCTTCCAAAGGAATATTTTGGTTTTCGGAAGGTATTTTGAATCCTTGATGTACGGTATTGTTTACCAAAACCCCTTTTGTGATGTATACATTTTGATTGTCATCAATAAAAAATTTTAATTCGGTATTTGAAAACAATGTGCTGAGGATATCGGAAAGGGAGTTGTTTTCCGCGCTCATATTCACCCTTAGCTCAAGGATATCTTGGCTTTTATAGTAGAATCTATATGAAGTGTTAGATTCTACTTGGGCAACAAATCTTTCAAAAGAAATTCCCAAAAACAGCCCGCTAATGAGTTCTCTATTTTCGGATTGGGCCATAATGGAATATTGACACATCAACCACAAGAATAAAACAAATGATATTTTTAATATATTCTTCATTGAGCTTTTCGGGTATTGGTACTGAATTTCAATAGCTCAATTAGGAATTCGTCTTTATTCCTTTTGAATTTTAGATTTAACCCTCTGACATGTTTTTTGAACTCTTTTTTGTCCACATCCAATACCTTGATCAATTGGTTAGGGCTCTCCACTGGAATCCATTCTTCATTTTTCAGAACAAAATAATCGGTATGCGTGGAGAAAAATTTGTAATACTCTGACGGGGAGGAGAATCTTTGAAGTTCCTTTCTGTGTTTGGATAACAATTCATACTCACCAGACCACACTAGCCTGTAGAATCCATTTCTATGATGTTTGTAACTGGGATTTAAGTGTCTTTTGACAATGATAGTCCCGTCTGTAAACTCTGCATATGAGACAAGGTCTGCATTCAGGATTATTTCATTTTGAAATTGTTGAGAGGAGATGACGAGCTCATCCATAAAAATATCATACTTGATTAGCTGTCTATCAAAATGAAAATCTTCGTATTCCAATTTAGACTCCTGGAACTGCTTTTCAGCAAGTGTTGGTTCATCTCTCAGCAAAGGGTCTTTGGAAGGATATACAGCTCCTGTTTGCAATCCGGGATATTTTCCAAATTTTATTTCTTTATAATCCTTCTGTAAGTCATTATTTTGTCCAAATATTACATTCGAGATGCAAAAAAAAATTATAATTGAGAAATGAAATCTGGACATTCGAATTAATATACTAGTTACTATGTAATAATCTCTATTAAATTCCAACTATACAAGTAATATAACATTTTAAATAATTTTCTTAATGAAAACTGCAACGATCATTATTCAATGCCCAGATCAAAAAGGTATAGTTGCCAAAGTATCTGATTTTTTGTATTCCTACAAAGGCAATATCCTCGAAATTGACCAACATGTGGATGGGGAAATCGGGATGTTTTTTATGCGAGCCGCTTGGGAACTCGAGAGTTTTGATTTGGAAAAGGACAAAATTGCAGAAATCTTTCAGCAAGAGGTGGCTGATGAGTTTGAGATGAAATTTGAGTTATATTTCAACACCTCCAAACCTAGGATGGCCATTTTTGTGTCTAAACTTTCCCATTGTCTATTTGATATTTTGAGTCGGTATTATTCAGGACAGTTTGATGTAGAAATCCCTCTGGTTATTTCCAATCATTTGGAACTGAAAAAAGTAGTTACTGCCTTTAGAATTCCATTTTATTACCTTCCTGTGGATAAGTCCAATAAGGCTGAGGTGGAAAAACAACAAATTGAGTTATTGAAACAGCATCAGGTGGATTTTGTGGTGCTTGCCAGGTACATGCAGATCTTGAGCGGGGATTTTATCAAGTCCTTCCCAAATCAGATCATCAACATTCACCATTCATTTTTACCGGCCTTTGTAGGAGCCAAACCATATCATGCAGCATATGAAAGGGGCGTAAAAATCATTGGGGCCACTGCTCATTATGTGACCGAGGAACTTGATGCAGGTCCTATTATTGAGCAAGAAATAGCCCGTGTGCGTCACCACAACTCTCCGTCTGATTTGGTGCAGATTGGTCAAGATGTGGAAAAAGTGGTGCTTTCAAAAGCAATCAAATATCACTTGGAGCGGAAAGTACTGGCTTATAGGAACAAGACGGTTATTTTTTATTGAAAAGTATTTAGGTTCCAATTTGTATGTAGGTAAGGGAAATCGAGCTTAAGTTGAATTTAAGTAAATTATTCAAGTCAATGAGTGGATTATCGGTATGCTCCAATCTCATGGCTTGGTGAATTTAAACCTTATAAACGTACAATTACGCTCAATTTCAGCTTTCGAAAGGGAACATAACCAAGCTCAAATCATTATTTTAACTCGTAAAATTTAACATTTTTTTGAATGAAGAATAATTAAAAATAATTTTTTAAAGAAAAAATTTCATTGATATTTGAATTTCACATCAATGAAATTATTTGGCATGAAAACAAACCTACTATTTCGTCTCCTTTTCTTCATGGCCTTTGTGCCAGCTGTTTCCTTTGCTCAGGATGAAAAGCCAAAAGTTCAATATACAGTTGGCGGGGGTGCCTCTATTGACGGGAACAACCTGCTGTGGGGCCTTAATATGAACAATGAGCTTAATTATAAATTAGGTAGAAGAACATCCCTCAATGCTGCTGTTTTATTTTATCAATCTCTCGGAAACTTGGAAAATAGAGGGGTTTCCCCCGGACAAAAAAGTTTAGACCAATCCTCTGGTATTTTCATTACGCCAACACTTAAATACGATATCCTTCAACGGGATTCTGGATTTATATTGGCTTTTGCAGCTGGTCCTTCCCTTCAATTAGGCGGAAACACAATTGAAGTGGTCAATTTTTCTGGACCAGAAAATACTCCTTTTATTTTTACCAATAAATTCCAAAGAATTGGCCTTTTTTTAGAACTTGAAGGAGAGTGGAAGACAAGAAATCCCAACATCAGAAATGCAGTCGGTATTTCAGCTTATGGCGCGGAATATTATTTTCCATGGTACCTCAACGCTACTTATAAAGTGCGATTCAATATTGGGAAGAAATAAAATTTATTGAATAGACAATCAAATATCATTTGGAGTAAAAAGTGTTGTTTTTTAAAACAAGACGGTTATTTTTTATTGAAAAAACTTTTCCAAAGTTTTGAACTTTGGAAAAGTTTCTGAATTAGACCTATGTTCATTAGCAACATCCTGATCCTGGGGCGCAACTGCCGGTATCTTGGATGGATGCCATGACAAGTTTAGGTTTGGCTTCTTGAGCTGGTCCACAACAAGCCGCTGCTTTTTCTTCTGGAGTAGTTGCCCTGTCTTTAGCTTTACAAGTAGTTTGATCAGCTATGAGTTGTACAATTAGGGCATTGCCTGTATCCTTGATATTGTGAACAGGAAGTACTGCCGTTGGGAAAGTTGCATTACCATATTCAAACTTAATCTCAGCATCGGGATAGGTTTCCCTCACCTGGTTGACCACATCAAAGATTTTCAGGGCTTTGCTGGAGTCCACGGCATGGTTTGGCTCAGGAATTTCATTTTCCCAAAGTTGTATATGAACCTCTGACCATTGATTACGGATACCACCACAATCTACAGTATCAAAGTTGACATTTTTGATCTCGGTGATGTGGTAGTCAGTACGCACATATTGGCCGCTTTGGTATTCGAAGAAAAGTGCCTTATTGGGATTTTCTTGAAGGGTTTTGGTGAATTGATTTGTTTTCATGTGTTTATAATTGTTTTTTGGTTGTCACACCTGCCTACCGGCCAGGCGCGATTTTATATCAATAAATATTCAGTTTCAATTAGTATCAAATTGGTGTATAGAATCGGTCTATATTACAATATTGCTATGATTCCGAATATACTTTTAAGATTAATACCTCCATCTATTTGCCAATGCTACTAAGCTAAGCATCACCGGAACTTCCACCAATACCCCTACAACAGTTACAAGAGCTGCAGGGCTTTGAAGTCCAAACAATGCGATTGCAACTGCAACAGCCAATTCAAAGAAATTACTCGTTCCAATCATTGAAGCGGGAGCGCAGACAGCATGGGATAATTTGAGTTTTTGTCCAGCAAACCATGTCAGGAAGAAAATGAAATAAGATTGGATTATCAAAGGCACTGCAATCAACAGGATAATCAGCGGATTATCCAAGATGTTTGTTCCTTGAAAAGCAAATAGCAGGATTAAAGTTACCAACAAAGCCAAAATACTAACAGGCTTCAAGCGTGGAAGGAAAACAGATTTAAACCACTCTTCTCCATGTTTTTTAATCATAAGTTTGTTGGTAATGACACCTGCGACCAATGGAATGACCACAAAAATCAATACTGAAGCTACCAAGGTATTGTATGGGATTTCAACATCTGTAATGCCGAGAAGGAAACCTACCAATGGTACAAAGGCTACAAGAATGATAAGGTCATTGATCGAAACTTGTACCAGGGTGTAATTAGGGTCACCATCGGTAAGATAAGACCATACAAAAACCATCGCGGTACATGGTGCTACGCCAAGCAAAATAGCCCCGGCAATGTATTCACCAGCCTGATCAGGTTCTATCCATGCAGAATAGAGGTGCTCAAAAAAGATCCAGGCAAAAAATGCCATGGTAAAAGGCTTGATCAGCCAGTTGACTGTAACAGTCAGGATTAAACCTTTTGGAGCTCTTCCAACATCTTTGATACTGCTGAAGTCAATCTGAAGCATCATAGGGTATATCATCAACCAAATCAAAATTGCAATTGGAATATTCACATTATAGATTTCTGCATCAGCGAGAAATTGCATGCTGTCACCTGCCAATTGACCAATACCAATTCCAGCTGCAATACAAAGTGCTACCCAAAGACTTAGGTACCGCTCAAAAATGGGGAGCTGTTTATTTTTTGCTGTCATTATTTACTGATTTTAGAAAATACATAAAATAGTTCTGTGGCAATGTGTAAGCTTCGTTCTTTGTATTTTTCGGCTTGTTGCGGGGTTCCATCAAATGCCTTTGGATCATCATAAGTTATTGGTATTCGCTTCTCAGTACCTGCAATAAAAGGACAACCAGCATCCGCTTGGGAGCAAGTCATGACGGCAGCAAAATTTGAAGTAGGATTGAAGGCATGGTCATAGGTTTTCGAAAAAGCGACAATTGGATGAGCGTTTTCTGCATATTTGACTGCATAGACAGGGTTGTTCCCATCCGATAGTGGTATGATTTCCAAGCCTTGAGCGCTGAGTGTTTCTCCTACTTTGGGAAACATTGCAGTAGCTTCAGTACCTCCAGAGTATGTGAAGACCTTTTGAATATCGAAATATGCACCCATTACCTGTGCCCATATTTGAGACAAATGGCTCCTACGGGAGTTGTGGGTGCAGATGAAATTCAAAAGAACAGCTTCTTTTTTATCCACTTTTTCTTGGATAAAGTTTATCAAAGGCTGTAAAACATCCTTTCTTTGAGGTGAAATAGATGCTACATCAAGTGTTTTGATGGTGTCTTCGATTTGAGTAAATACAAGAGTTTTCATTTTCAAATGTTAACAGTTTGAGCAGTAAGTAGGGTCATAGCCATCAAAGAGATCAGATAGCATTTTTTTGATGTAATGCCATTTTTCGGGATTGATGCAGTAGTTGACAGACACGCCTTCTACAGTTCCTTGAATGATCCCTACATTTTTGAGTTCTTTCAAGTGTTGACTGATGGTGGCCTGAGCCAAACCCAGATCTTCCACAAGTGTGGAATTGCAGCAGGTATTGGTTTTAAGCAGAAATTGTATAATTGCAATCCTGGCAGGGTGGGCCAATACTTTGGCATAGTTTGCCAGCTCATTCTGTGTTTCGGTAAATAAGTCGGATTTGGTTACACCCATTTTAGAGATAGTTAGAGATTAGAGATTAGAAATAAGACAAGAGATAAGAATCAAGAGATTAAATACAAGTTGGTATGTAAGGTCTTTCACTAGGAAACCGTAATTCATTTTTCAAAAGAAATGATTTAGAAGAATCACCTTTGCATCGTCTTATTTATCTTATTATTATCTCAATCATATTTGTATTGAATATTACATTGCAATATTACGATAAAAATATTTCAGTTCTTATTTTTCATGTGTTTATAATTTTTTTAACGGTCACCCCGATTAGTCGGGACAGGCTATGGCATCTCGCAGTATAGATAATCATCCCAGTGTGCGACGTTCTCGTCATGCCTGCCTGCCTGCTTCAGGCAGGCCTGTTTGCTACAGGCAGGCCTGTCTTCTTCAGGCAGGCTTGTCTGCTACAAGCAGGCTCGATTTCATGATAATCATCAGTGGTCTGAAGAACTCAATTTATTACCTTGTCAAAAAAAAAGTATGAAAACACTAATCGAACTCTGGAAAGAAGGCCGCACAAGATTGACCAATCAATTGGCATCTATAAAAACTGAAGATCTTACAAAGAAGCTTGGGGAGAGTCCGAACTCCGCCGGATTTCTGATCAGGCATATCGCTGAAGTAGAACTGCTCTTTGCCAAAAATGTCTTTGGAAACATGGGTGCTAAAGTAGATGCCCAAACGCTCAAGGCGGGTAAGGATACAGGGGAATGGACAGATTTGGAGTCATTAAAATCCATCATTGAGGAAGCAGGAATTCAATTGGAAAAAGCTATCGAAAGTCAAGAGGATTGGGATGCGGTCATTGAAACCAAGGAATTTGGAAAGAAAACCAAGGCAGAATCATTAGGCAGGATTACCACACATACTGCCTATCATGCAGGTCAGTTGGCTATAGTGCTGAAGTATGGGGTATAATCAAGATGTATTATTTTGATTAATCCTTTGAGTGATTTTTATCACGTGATTAACACTTTGACTTATTGAAATTTGGACTTTCTAAGCAAAGGTTATGCACCGGTATTTGTACATTATTATATTATCTGTATTGTCAATCGCTTGTAAGCCCACACCTATAGATCAGCACCTTGAAGAGATTCCCAAAGAAAATCTTCTCGAGGCGCTTCTTAAAGGTAATGAAAGGTTTTCTGGAGATCATCCGCTCCACCCAGATCAGACGCTTGACAGACTTAGAGATTTGTCTGTAGGGCAGCATCCTGTAGCAGCTATAGTGAGCTGTTCGGATTCAAGGGTTCCTCCAGAATTGGTTTTTGATCAAGGCTTGGGCGATCTCTTTGTCATTCGAAATGCAGGAAATATCGTGGGAGATTATGAGATAGGCAGTTTGGAGTATGCTATCGAACACTTGGAAGTTCCTTTGGTAATCATCCTTGGCCACACCAAATGTGGAGCTATAGGAGCCTATGTAGACCATGACCATGACCACTCACACCATTACTCTGAGTACATCCAAAAAATCATTGATTTCATTGATGCCGAGGAAGAGGAGAAAGCCATTCCAAGGGATGCTCCCGATTTCTATGAACGGGCCATTGAGGCAAACGTGCTACATGGAATTCATGAACTCAAATTAAAGGTTCCTTCTGTAAATGAATTGATCGCTTCAAAAAAGCTGAAAGTAATTGGAGCAATATATGATGTGGAGACTGGAAAGGTCCGATTGGTAGAGGATCCTAATTGACCTGCTCTATCTGATTCAAAAAATAAAGTAGGTCCTTATTGATCAGTCCGAGCTGAGATTCCAACTGATCCAGCATGTCTGATCTTCCTTTGAGCATTTCAGAAGAATAGTTACCCCCATCAGAAAGCAAAACAGCCAAACTTGCATCAGACATGTTATAGGTTTCCCAGCGGGAAATCAATTGTTCTTTGAGCGATATACCTTCTTTGTTATTATTCCCAGAGTTAAAATAGTACCAAGTAGATGGCGGGAAATAGTCAGGTCTGTCGCTAGATTCATAAACATCCCGCAGTACGTTCCGGCGGTGGTTGATGGTAATCTGTTTGTCAAGCCTAAGAATGGAAATACCCAAAAACACTTCAGTAAGTCCTCCTGCTATCGCTATGTATTCCAAATTGTCACCCTGCAGACTGCTTGTTGCAAGAAGAATTCCCGTCCCAACACTTACTACTGCACCGGTAATGATGGCAGCTACCGTCAGGTTTCTTTCCTTTTTCCGTAATTCTTTTTCCAAAAATGAAGCAATCTGTTCTCCTTTTTCTTCTTCACAATCAATAGCAGACATCAGGGAATGAAGCTCAAGTTCCATTTTGGCAATTTTGCCATATATATTCGTTTTGAGTTCCAGTTTTTCAAGCCTATCCAAATTTCCGTCGGCGTACTTTTCCAAATCTCCGATCACATTAAGAGCAATGGCCATATCAAGTGTCTTATCATCAAACCTTTCTTTCAAACCAGAACTGATTTGAAGTGAGTCTATCAAAAAATCATCAGCTCTGTTATCAAAATCCAGTCCTTGCAAACATTCTCCCTGAAAGGCCATGGGTGCAGGTATAATCTTTTTCCCTACACAGGAAAAATTAATAACCAAGCATAGTATTGCAAACCGAACAAAGAATTTTAACATAAAAAAACAGCTACTTAGATTTTAAAAGTAGCTGTTTCCAATTTTGGTTCAAAATTAAATCTACAATGGATATTTAGAAAATATGTCCAAATCCAAAGAAGAACTGACCCCCTTCAAAACTCTGGGCATAATCCAATCTCAAGATGGTGGACTGGTTCCAAGCGATTCTTCCGCCAATTCCCGGGGCTCCTCTGAAATTATTGAGCTGTATATCTTTCAATCCTTCCCAAACAGTACCAAAGTCGTAAAATGGTGTTATCCCTAGTGCAAAATGTTGGTTGAAGGCGTTGAAGTCATGCAATCTGGCCCTCATTTCAAGATTGACCAAACCCACAGTAGGGGCCAAAAATCTTGCCTCCCGGTATCCTCTCAAAGACCGGCCACCACCAAGGACCAAAATACCTCCGGCTTCTGCCTGAGAAGACAAATCCCACATTTCTATAAAGTTGATATTTGGCCCGAAGATATGCCCAAGTGCTGCCAAGCCCGCAAATGTCAGCCTGTTCCGGTTGTTTTTCCACCTGTGGAAGGTGTGGATAAACTGTCCTTGTACCATAAACTTGTTGAAGTTGAAATCAGAACCCAACCATGGGGCAGAGTATTCATGGGAATATTGCAAAAATATACCTTTGGATGGATCTGGCTCCAAATCCCGAGTATCATAAATCAAAGCAGCCGCAAACATAGATGTAAACTTAAATCCATCTGAAAAGCCCGATAAATTATACCTATCCCAGGTACCTTCCTGGATTTGCTTATTTACCAGAGTAGGTCTTTGTATTGCCTCTACTGCAGTACCATCTGCAAGGAATGCCTCTTCTGCAACCTGTCCAGTGTAATCTTCAAATGCAGTAAATAAAGCTTCATAGCCAAACATCAGTCTGAGTTTCCCCCCCATTTCTACCCTCTCGCCCAGGGCATTAAAAAGCAACTCCCTTTGGATAAACTGATTGTAGTGGGTATCGGTCTGCAGCCTACCACCATTCCCAGGAATAGCAATCTTCAGGTTTTCCTCGTAGTCATTTACCCTGTTGAACTGACGTACTCCGCCTTCAGCTCCGGTCGACTTATCCTGAAAACTGAGCCTTTCAAGAGATTCTCTTCCTATCCCCCAATATTGGGCATTCGGATCTTCCCATACCACTGCATCTGCTCTTAATCTCCACTTGGAGTTGAAGATATAAGGCACATCCAGATTGACAGCTGCTTTGATTCTTCCATTTTCAAAAACAAATAACTCAGTGTTGATACTGTACCTGTAAGGTGTATAATAAAAGAAGGGATCTTCTTTGGTTTTATTCTGAAAGAAAAATATGTTCCCTCCAACACCAAATCCACGGATAGGATCAAACTCAAACCTTGGGAGTCCGGTAACAAAAAATCCTTCCTTTTTATTGAGAATATCCTCTGCGGAAAGCTTTTTGTCATCAGACAATTCAAAAGGCAGGCTGATGGTGTCCAGGATGGCTAAGCGGTCGGTATTTTTGTGTGCTTCAGGGTCTCTGACTCCTATTATCGCTTCTTGTGCGAAAACAGAAAAGTGAATTAGAAAAGTCAATAGTATTGCTAGATTTTTCATAGCCTTGTGATCCCGGTAAATATGTAGTTGGTAATTTTTTACAAAATTAAGTCAACACCGTACCTCATCTGATTGGAGGGTAATTAGAAAAAAATTAGAATTTTATTAGAGAGAGACACCCAAATTAGGTATGTAAAGTGTAAAAATAGACCCTTTTCCAAGTGTAGATTTCACTAAAATTTTGGAGTTATGCAGGGTCATTATTCTTTCGACCAAGGCCAATCCTATTCCGGTCCCCTTGGAGACAGACTTGTTTCTTCCTCTAAAAAATGGGTTGAAGATTTCTTCCAATTCATCTTCAGGAATCCCTACGCCATCATCTTTGAAGGCCACTTGGACCATATTTTCGGCAATAGAAATCCGACATTTGCAGGACTGATTTTCTGAATATTTGCAGGAATTATCCATCAGATTCTTAAATGCAATGATCAACAGGTAGCTGTTCCCCAAAACAGTAATATCTTCTTCATCAAAATCTCCTTCAAAATCCAAATCAATTCTATATTCACGGTTTGTTTGTTGAAGTTCCTGACTTGCATCCAAAAGGAGTTCATCAATCCTAACCTCCCGGAAATTCACCTCTGAGCGATCATAGCTGGCCTTTGCAAAGTCCAAAAGGGTACTGGAGAGTTTAGCTAACTTTTTGGATTCTGCCAAAGTCAATTCAACTGTGTCTTTATATTCTTCCTTACTCCTTTTTTTGCTTTGACTCAACTCTAGCTCTGCGATGATGACCGAAAGGGGGGTTCTCAATTCATGAGACACGTAGGAAACAAATTGCTTTTGAGAATCAAACGACTTTTCTAAACGCTCCAGCATTTGGTTAAAGTTATCCGCCAAGTCACCTAACTCATCATTATTATTGGCAACTTGAAGTCTTAAATCCAAATTCGACGCAGAAATTTTTTGGGCCTCCGAGATCATTCCTGTAATGGGCGCCATGGTTTTTATGGAAAAATACCTGCCAATGAAATAGATGATTGCCAAGCCTAAGAAAAATGCAACTAACATGGTATTGCGAAGGTTTTCAAGATTACGGTAACCATATGCATCAAAGGCAGCAGCGGTGACAAAATAGTGTTCGCCCTCCAATTCTATCAATTGACCAATAACTTGCCAACTGTCCTGTGAAAACCTTACCACTTTCCTGTCCTGAATGTCTGCAAACAGTTGAGGAGTTTCTTTTACTACATCTATGTCCACAGCATCATGATAAAGCAATTGTTGGTTTTGGTTATAAATAGCTACTTCTACTTCATATAATACTTCCCTATTCTTACGATAAATTGTTTGCAAAGTATTTGCGTTTAATTTAACATCAAGCAATAGGTTTACTTTTGTAAGAGCTTCTTTTTGAAGAATCTCATAAAACTCACTTTTTCTATTCTGATTGGCTGAAAAGTAAACGATCAACATAAATACCAATAAAATACCGGCAGTAATAGCCGTAAATAGGATAGATATTCGCTGTTGAATACTCATGATTGTTGGAGTATAAAACCCATACCCGAGCGGGTATGAATCAATTTGGTAGCAAAGGGTTTGTCTACTTTTTTCCTAAGGTAATTGATATAAACATCAATAAAATTAGTACCTGTATCAAAACTCACCCCCCAGACGTCCCTTGAAATTTCTTCACGGCTCAGGACTCTTTCGGGATTTCGTAATAAATAGCTTAGGAGATTATATTCTTTTGGTGTGAGTTTGAGCTCACGTCCTGATCGGAATGCTTTTTTTAGATCGGTATTGATTTCAAGATCAGCATACCTGATGTGTGGATCAGGTAATTTTTCTCTACTCATGCCAGCTCTTTTGAGTAGCGTTTTAATCCTAACCCACAATTCCCTAAAGTCAAAAGGTTTTACCAGGTAATCATCAGCACCGGCATCAAAGCCTTCCACCTTATCATCTGTAGTGCCCAAGGCTGTCAACATGATGATTGGAATTGACTTATCCTTTTCCCTGATTTTTTTACATAAGTCCAGACCATTGATTTTGGGTAGGATCAAATCGGTGATAATCAAATCGAAACCTCCACCTTCAAAAAGTCTTAAACCCATGGTTCCATCAAAGGACTGAACTACTTCATAGCCTTTTTCTTCCAAACCTTTCTTGATTACCCACGAGAGCCTATCATCATCTTCTATCAACAAAATGGAGGCCTTGTACATATTTATGTCAACTTTTTAATGATTTCCTCATGTTCAGGCCAAAGCTGAAGCAATTCCTCAGTTTCAAATAGTTTGAAATCTTTGAAGTCAAAACCTGGGGCAACTACACAGGAGACCAAACTGTAACTGTCTTTTTCATCTACGGTCGAACCAAACACTACCCCACTGCTGACCATTTGGTATGGAAGATGGCCAACTTTATCAGAAGGGCCTACAAGTAGCTTGCTGTAGCCATCTTCGCTCAAGACATGTACAGTCAGAGGACTTCCTTCATGATAAAACCACATTTCATCACTTTTGATCTGATGAAACTTGGAGGAATTCTCTGATGTCAGAAGAAAATAGATACAGGTCATCAGGCTCCTTGGACCATGGTCTGTGGATAATTGCCATTCAGACCTGTAAGTCTCTGCATAATAGCCACCCTCTGGATGAGGTTGTAGGTTAAGGTCTTTTACAAGTTGGGCTACTCGTTTCATTTTGTATAGATGTCTAAGATTTTTTCTACAATACGTTCAGAAGTCTTTCCATCCCAAAGCGGAATACCTTTATAACTTTTCCATTCTCCCTTCATCAATTTGTCTAAATAAGGAGCAAGTTTTATCGGGTCAGTACCAATTAATTCGTTTGTGCCCAATTCAATTGTTTCAGCTCTTTCAGTATTGTCTCTAAGTGTGATACAGGGCACATTCATGACTGAAGCTTCCTCCGTGATCCCTCCTGAATCTGTGATGACACCTTTTGCATTTTTGACCAGGTAATTGAACTCCAGGTAACTTAATGGCTCGGTCATATGTAAAGATTCATGATTGATTCCCATGTTTTGCAGGTTTTTGGCAGTACGTGGATGTACCGGAAAAATCACTGGAAGTCCTTGTGTGCCTGTGATGATCGCTTGAATCATTTCTTTCAGTTTTTCTTCTTGATCGACATTTGCTGGTCGATGCATGGTCATCACAAAGTATTCCTTTGGCTGGATTTTCTCGAAAATTTCTCCTTCCGGCTTCTTGAATTTAGGCATATTGGCCATCAGTGTATCAATCATGGTGTTGCCTACAAAGTGGATTTTGTCTTCTGAAAACCCCAGGTTCCTCAGGTTAGTGTTGGCGATTTCAGAGGTAGTGAAAAAATGATCTGTGATACTGTCAGTCACCATTCTGTTGATTTCTTCCGGCATGCTGAGGTCTCCTGACCTGATGCCACCTTCCACATGGGCGACGTCAATCACCAGTTTTTTGGCAGCAATAGAACAAGCCAAAGTGGAAGTCACATCACCTACCACAATCACAAGATCAGGCCTATTTTCCATCAACTCTTTTTCAAAAGCAATCATGATAGCGGCAGTCTGTTCGGCTTGCGTGCCTCCGCCACCGCCTAGATTGGCATGAGGCTCAGGAATATTCAGTTGTTCAAAAAAATCACCCGACATCTTCTTGTCATAATGCTGTCCAGTGTGGATAAGTCTGTAATCAATTGCATTTCCCTCGGATTTGGATTTTATTATCGCGTGGATAATCGGGGCAATTTTCATAAAATTTGGTCTTGCTCCCGCTACTAAAGTTAGTTTGATCATGATCTAAAAGATTAATATTTCCAAGATGCAAGTTAACCAATAATCAAAGCAGGCCAAATCAATAGGTGTGAGTATTGCCTTGGATTATAGGCTAAATTTGGTTGTTTTTTCGTTTATTTGTTGTAATCAAAGTTTTGTTAATAAGTTGAAACTTTGAGTAAAGTAATTGTACATTATGCACCTTCATAAATCAGGTAGTTTACCCCTTATTACAATCATTTTATTCCTGATCCTAGTTTTAGTTTCCTGTGAAGATACATTGGAAAGTGAAGAGATTGTTTATTCGAATGATTTTACCACTTTGAATCTGGCTAATTTTGAAAACGGGAGACTTTTTATTTTCAGGCAGGATACGCTATTGGGATATTATCACAATGAAGAAGTTTCTGTTACTTTAAATGATCTTCCAGGACATAATGTCATAAAAGTGGAGGTTGAACTATGGATCCACGATTCTTGGGATGGAAATCCTGACGATGGAGTCAGCGGTCCTGATATATGGTATATGAAAGTAGATGGACAAGATATTGTTAGGACAACCTTTTCAAACTCCCCATGTGAGTCACTTTTTTGTCTCAAGCAATCCTACCCTAATAATTACTTTCGTCAGAACGATCCTAAGTCAGGGGCAATAGAAACAAACATTCCTGGGCTATGCCTTTTTGGGGCTTTTCAGAGATATACAACCAAATATAGGGTTACAAAGCTGATTAAGCATTCTGCGTCTTCTGTGAAAGTAACGCTCGGAGATGAATTGGTACAAACCAACTCGCCGGATCCTTTGTGCGATGAGAGTTGGTCTATAGGAGAAATAAAAATCACAACAATGGTGGTCATATGAGGAGCTTAGATTCTATTTTAAAAAAGATCGCTGTTTTCAGTTTTTTGCTTATTGGTCCGGTATGCGCATTTGGTCAAACGGTGCCTTTAAATACACCTGTACTGGAGGAATATATGCGCAGGATGCAGCTTCTCGGAAAGTTGGATGGGAGTTCTTCTTTTGCCATAAGGCCACTATATCCTATGGATGCTTTTCAAAGGTACAATGGGATTGATTTAGACAGTACCTTTACTGATTTTGATACCTCTACATTTCATAGAAAATACGGTCAAGATGATGAAGGAACGCTTATGGCTATGCCTTTCACCTATAGGACTCAATTCAATTCGGAATATCCTTTTGGCTTGAATAATGGGGCTATGATTCCCAATAGGGGATTTCAACATGTTTTATCAGGTGGGATTTACTTGGAACAAGGTGGCCTTAGCATACAGTTTCAACCTGAACTTCTTATCGCCGCCAACCGGGATTTCTCCGGATTTCCGATAGAACATCAGTCTACTATTCTTTTTTACTATGAATACATGAATAGGATTGATACACCTGAAAGGTTTGGAACCAGTCGTTATGTAAGATTTTTACCAGGACAATCGAGCATCAGGTACAACTTGGAGGGTTTCTCTGTGGGTGTATCTACTGAAAACCTTTGGTGGGGTCCCTCCCGCAGAAATTCTCTGATTCTGAGTAATAATGCGCAAGGGTTTATGCATTTTACAGCCAACACCAGAAAACCTATAGAAACTCCTGTAGGACATTTTGAAGGACAAATGATAGCGGGCTTTTTGAATGGTTCCAGATTTCTCCCTCCTCACGCCGACTACACCATTCAGAACAATCCAGTTCATATCCCAAAGCGGAGTGTGGACGGGCGATATCTTTCAGGCATCATTTTGAGTTACCAACCCAAGTGGGTACCTGGTTTATTTTTGGGCTACTCAGCAACCAATCATTTGTACAGGCAGGACATGGACAGGTTAGGCGACTATGTGCCGTTTTTCAATGGTCAAAAAGGTTTCTCAAGTGTGGAAAACCCAATCAGAGACAAGCGTCAACAATTCAGTTCAGGCTTTTTTAGATGGATCAGTCAGGAAGGTCATTTCGAATTTTATGGAGAATATGGCACCAATGGCAATAGCAGAAGAATGAGTGAATTTTTGATCACTCCTGAAAGAAATAGAGGGTTTACACTTGGATTTTCCAACCTGATGCCATTGAGGAAAGAAGGCTCTTTCTTACAAATCAGTGCTGAAATGACGCAAACAGGACAAACCATACGTGAGTCCATCCGCAACCTTGATACTTGGTATATCCACGACCATGTCAGACATGGCTATACCCACAATGGCCAAGTTCTGGGTGTGGGATATGGTCCGGCTGCAAATGTGAACTGGATAGAAATCGGTTGGGTAAAAGATTTCAACAGGATTGCCTTCCACTTTGAAAGGATAGTATACAACAATGACTTTTATTATTTCAGATACGAAGCATCCAAAGATTGGAGAAACAAGTATGTAGACTTGGTGCCTTCCTTGGTGGCTGATTGGAGGTTTGGGAACCTTTTGGTTCACGGTAATTTCCAGTATGTCAATACGCTAAACTATATGTGGTTTTTAGAAAACCAACCCGATCAATACTTTGTGCCTGGGCTTGACAGGAAAAATTTCGTCGCTACCTTAGGCGTGAGCTATATTTTAAAATAAAGAAGGCCGAATCAAACCTTGCTTGATTCGGCTTTTTTACCTGAAAACTGAAGAATATATTATTTATTTCTGGTCAATTTGAACTCCATTCCGGATTGTTTCATGACCATCAGATCATCTTCAGGGAAAAACTCCATTACCAAGCCAGCTTGCGCAAAGGAAAATGTATTTTCCCCATCATATCGCATTGGAAATGCTCCCTGACCGGTCGCTTGCCCGATTAGTCTTTTGCCTTCTCTTTTGACCGAAATGGTTAAAGGGAACCCTTCAGCCCCATACTCTCCTATAAATTGGTCCAATTCTTCTTCTGATACACTCACTTCTTCAAAGGAGGGTAATTCAGGATCATTTCCAAAATAGCTGTTCAATACAAATAAAGCTACGTCATTGGGGTTATAATCCTGTGCATTAGCAATCATAGCGAATCCAAAATCCTCTTCTAGAAAGTAACTGGCCATGGACCTAAATTCATCAATTCCTCCCGTGTGACCAAAGGATTTTTTGTCTTTGAATGGAATCACTAAAGCGCCTCTGCCAAAACCATCTCTGATATCTGTCATGGTCTCCAAACTCTCACCAGAAATCAATTGTTGTTCAAAAAGACTTTGTAAAAATTTCAATAAATCAGTAGGGGTCGAAACAATAGCACCCGCACCCAAGGGAATAGACATATCGGTTTCTTGCGATAGCTCCCAATTTCCAATCAAATTATAAGAAAAAGCTTCATTTTGATCGCCCAAAATTTTTGTCCCTACTTTGGTGTTTTTGAGACCTAGAGGTTTGGCAATGTATATATCCACCATTTCGGTATATGGTTTTTCAAATACATCTTCTAATATCCAGCTCAAGAGCAAATAATTGGAATTGCTGTAGTCAGCTTTTGTTCCTGGCTCGAAGATGGACTCGTAATCTGCTATGGTCTTCAAAAGCTCTTCTCTTGTTTTGGCCTGTGTATGATAAGTAAGGTATTCTGGACTATTGGTTAGGTTAAAAATACCGCTTCTATGACTCAAAAGGTCATCAATGGATATAGAAGAAGCATTTGGAACTTCGGGGAAAAACTGGTCAAGTTTTGTATTTAGGCTTAGTTTGTTTTCTTCAATAGCCTGAAAAACCAAGACTGAAGTAAACATTTTGGAGATTGAGCCAATTCTGAATTTCGTGTTTTCATCTGGTTTTCTTTTACTTTGCTTGTCTGCATACCCAAAGCCTCTGGTATAGATTACTTTTCCCTTTTCGGAGATGGCAACAGTACCTGAAAGCTTTTCATTTTGCTCCAGCAAATCGAAGTATGCATCAAGTTTTTGAGTATCGATGGATTGAGCCATCAAGGTAGATAAGCAAATAGCAAAGCAAATAACAAATGTGATGAGATTTTTCATGGTTGATGGTTATTGAAAAAGATTAAAACTATTACAAATTATTAAAAAACCTCTAGTTTCTGCAGTCATATACTCCATTTTTATTTAACCCTCAGGTTATAAAACCTTTTTATACTGATCTGTTAAGTATTGGGCTGTGCCAATCTCACTTACAGATTTTTCACGAAGCACAAAAGTGACAAAAAGAAACAAAAGAGAAGGCGAATTTTTAACAGATTTTGGATTGGTATTTTTATTCTGGAGGATGTCTGTTATCCATAAACCTTCGTGACTTTTGTTTCCTTTTGTGGTAAATAAAGTGACTTGTAAATAATCCTTTGACACCGTTGATGGTGTTTTAAGTTTTAGTCCAGTCTACTTCTTTCTTCAGTACTTCCACTTCTATTGGCAACCCTAAAGCTTTCTCCTTGAGCAAATTTATACCGAAGTGTTATCCTTACGCCCTGCGTATTTCTGTACTGTCTGAATTGGGTATTGATTTTATCAAATTGCACGTCTGCATTGATAATCTGACTTCTGAAAAGGTCAGTGCCATTTACTGTCAAGGTTAATTTTTCCTTCATCAATGGCTTGGTAATTCCTAAGTCCACCCATCCGAAACCTTTGATAGTTGCTTGGCCATATTGAGCGGGACCTACATACATGCCCATCAATTCTGCACGGAATCCGTGAGGTAAGTTGAATGTATGCTGGGTGCGCAAAGTCAGGTTGGTCTGGGCCACGTCAAGTAAAGCATCTCCGATCATAGACTTCCATTGTGAATGGGTTACTTGTAGCATGTTGCTGGTATTCCACCAAGGACGGATCTCCACGGGAATCATTGCCCTGAAGTTCCAGTTTTGTGACCTGTCCAGGTTGTCCGTAAAGGTGGTAGTCATTCTTGTTTCTTCATCCTGGGTGAAAATCTGTTGGAAAACATCGTTGGTCAATGCGTATCCCAAGGTAAATTGGTAGGCACCTTTCAATACATGGTTCATCTCGAAATTGTGCGCGTATTGTGGTCGCAGGTGAGGATTTCCTTGCTCCGTTGTCAATGGATCGATATAGAATACGAATGGATTCAAAAGCCTATAGTTTGGTCTGCTGATCCTTCTATTCGCATTGTAGTTGATTTGGTAATCCTTACTCACCTTATGAGATAAGAATAAACTTGGGAATAAGTCAAAGTAATTTTGTTTGTTGACCTGATCAAGTGTCACCGAAGTACCGGTGATATCAGAATATTCTCCCCTCAATCCAGCTTGGAAACTCACTTTTTCGGAAAAGCTGCTTTTGTAAGAAGCATACGCAGCCAAGACATTCTCTTCGTAAATAAACTTATTGCTGTTTGGATCATTGATAAATGGTCCTTCCTCGACGGCCCTACTCAAATCCAGATTGTTGTCAGAAGTCACCCAGCTTCCTTTTAAACCTGTCTCCAGCACTCTGCCTTTGCCGAAAGGTTTTACAAAGTCGACCTTTGCGGTGAAAATCCTGTAGTCCATGTCATTCATGGTTTTGATAAAGTCCAGGTTAGACTGGTCCTGATTGTCATTCACCCAATTGGAGTTGGTCAACAATGCTTCGCTGTCCTGTACCATTTTGGTGAAATCTATATCGGCAGATAATCTTGTGCCTAGTGTATCCAAAAGCCCAACGTAGTGGAAGTTACCGAATAGCCTATTGTTATGAGTAAAGCTCTCATTGTCTGATTTGATAAATAAAAGGTCTTCAGTGCCAGGGTTGGTTATTCTTGTCAGCGAGTTACCGATATCCTTGCCATTGTATTTGGAAGCCTGAAGACTCATGCCTACACTGTGCTTGTCATTGATTTCGTAATCTGAACCAGCTTGCAAAAACATACTCTCATTGTGCGTAGTAATGGGACTCTCTTGCTCAAATCTGGAGATACCTTCATCTAGTTGGAATTCACGGTTGATATTGAGTTCATTTTGAAAATTGAACTGATTGTAGTTGAAGCTTGCTGTGTTGGTCCATTTGCCTTTTTTGATATTGAGGCTCAACCCCGTGTTTGGGCTGTACATTCCATTATACATTCCACCGGCTGATACATTTCCAAATACCCCGTCGATATTGTTTTTCTTCAGCTTGATGTTCACGATTCCAGCAGCACCTTCAGCGTCAAAGCGTGATGTGGGGCTATTGATGATTTCAATACTCTTGATATTCTCAGCTGGCATAGACCTTAAGAAATTGGCGAGGTCACTGGCGCTCATGTAAGTTTGACGGTCATTGATCATGACAGTTACGCCTGATCTGCCGTTTAGCACAATATTATTGTCCTGATCTACGAATATGCCAGGTGAGCGAGCGATTACATCAAGAGCAGTATTGCCTTCTGCCATCACAGTGCCTTCTACGTTCACGGTAGTTTTATCCGCTTCAATAATGATTTCTGGTCTTGTAGCCCTTACTGTAACTTCAGATAGGTTGCTTGCTTCTTCTGTTACTTTTAGCTGACCAAAATCTCTGTTTGTGCCTGATTGGATTTCAAATGCATCGGATCTAAAAGTCTCAAAGCCTATTGATGAAATCACCAATTGCACCTGACCTGTACGAGAGGTTTCTATGGAAAATTTCCCATTTTCATCCGAAACAGTACCTGTCAGAAGTTTTTCCGTGCCGGCTTCAAATATGGCAACATTGGCAAAAGGAAGTGCTTCTCCTTTCTCATCCGTCACCTGACCGGTAATAATGCTGATATCCTTAGCGGCTAAATTGCTCATTCCTAAAAAGAAAAAGAACAAGGCTGCAAAAATCTGGGTTGAAGTTTTCATGATAGTTGGTTTAGTATTCATGTCATTGTGCCAACTCATTTGAAAAATTAGTGCCATCGAAGAAAAAACATGCTAAACAACTGAAAAAGAGAACTATATAAAAAAACAGTATTTAGGAGGTGTATCGGTAACGAACACTTTTACCGTTCGCTAAGAATACATATTCTATAGATTGTTTGGGTAAAAACAAAAAACCCCGGCAAAACCGGGGTCTATGTTTTTATATCCAAATAAGATTATTTGGCTGCAGCATATCTTTTGCTGACTTCGTCCCAATTAACCACATTCCAGAATGCAGAAACATAATCTGGTCTTCTGTTTTGGTAGTTTAAATAATAAGCATGTTCCCATACGTCCAAACCTAAAATTGGAGTACCTGGACATTCAGCTACATCCATCAAAGGGTTATCTTGATTTGGAGAAGAGCAAACGCAAAGTTCTTTTTTCTCATCTACACAAAGCCAAGCCCAACCTGATCCGAATCTAGTTGCTGCAGCTTTGGCGAATTCCTCTTTAAAAGCATCCAACGAACCAAACTTTGCATCAATTGCAGAAGCCAATTCGCCTGACGGATTGCCACCACCGTTAGGGGATAGAATAGCCCAAAAAAGACTGTGGTTGTAGTGTCCGCCGCCGTTATTTCTTACAGCATTGTTAGAACCAGCCACTTTCATCAAATCTTCAATACTCTTACCAGCCATGTCTGTTCCTTCCACTGCATTGTTGAGGTTGGTTACATAGCCATTGTGGTGCTTACCATGGTGAATTTCCATAGTTTTTGCATCGATATGCGGCTCTAGCGCATTAAAGTCATAAGGTAATTTTGGTAGTTCAAAAGCCATTTTTAAAAGGGTTTTATGATGAAACATTTAAATAATTCTCGTATCAATTTACGTTTATTCAACCAATTCTATTTTCAAATGGTTCTACGATATGCAAAAAGGATTTAATTTCTGAGCTTTTTAAAAAAGGAATCCAGCAAATTTTTCGATTCTTCAGCCATTAATCCCGAAGAAACTTTTGTTTTTGGATGCAGAAGTTTTTCCGGATTATTTGAAAAACCCCTTTTAGGATCAGCTGCAGCATAATGTATCTCACCAAGTTGGGACCAAAAACAAGCTCCGGCACACATGATACAGGGCTCCAAGGTGACATACAATTTACATTCTGTAAGATATTTTGAGCCAAGAGCATTTGCTGCGGAAGTAATGGCCAGCATTTCAGCATGGGCTGTCACGTCAGTAAGCTTTTCTGTCTGATTGTATGCTCTTGCTATGATTTTGTTCCGGCACACGATAACTGCGCCCACTGGAATTTCATTTTCTTCAAAGGCTATTTTTGCCTGTTTGAAGGCTTCATTCATAAAATATGCATCTGTGTATATTTCCATGATGCAAATTACTGAAAAAAATGGAGCAGGCTTTTCAAAAAAACCTGCTCCACATAAATTTAAATGAGGATCGTTATTTGAACATTGCCCATATCTCTTCTCGGATTCCCTCATTGATGATCAGGGCCAATATCAATGAAACCAACAAACCGATTCCAGCTTTGACAATATCCTTTCTTGCCAATGTATAGGCCCTATATATTCTGGCTTTTCTTTTAGAGAGTTTTTTTGATTTTGCTAAAGCAATTGCCAACTCCCTGCCTCCCAAAAGTCCAATAAATACCCAAGTAGTACTCATTGGGATGTTATTGAGCATTTTGAAATAGAACAAAATAATCGCGTAAACAAAATCAACTAAAGTAGCGGCTCTAACATCAGTTACTTTGGTTTTCTCATTGACAATACCTTGAATCCTATCGCCTTTGAGATAAAAAAGGAAACCAAGACCAAAGAAAACGAACCCGGCATAGCCAACAAACTCCCAAATATCCAATTGCCTAGGCAAGAAAACGGCAATGTTAGCTGCATCCTGCATGATCCAAACGGACCATAAGGTACCGGATGTAATCCATTGGGCAATGTACCAAGCTGGGTGGGCCGTTCCTTTTAGGAAATTTTTGACAAGTCTCTCTACGGCAAACCAGACTACAATAGCAATGAAAAATGCCAGTACGTAACCAAACAAACTCTTGGTTACCACATCTACAATTGTGCCCGCCTTATAGGTAAAGACATTAAGCAATAGAAAGGTGGTAGACACAGGCATTCTCAACCTTGTCATGACCAAAAGGACTATTGGTGCCGCGAGTTGAAGGAAAACAAAGCTTTCGGGAGCCTTATCCAAACCAGGTACCTGTAGCCTTTGATAGCTGACGTCTCCATTGTATGTAAACCAGCTGTAAGTGACTGTTCCAACGAAAATCAGACCCATAAAAAGCCAAAGCCAATACCATTTTCTACTGTGATTGGAAGCTATAAAAGTACCTATCGTCTGTATACTGTCATTTGCAATTGCTGAATAGGCGGCAAGACCAAAACCAAACCACATGGATAAGTAGGTGTATTCTGTAATCACTCCTGCAATGGATATCAGAATGCAGATAACTACAAGAAATGACTTTTCTTTTTTGGTAAAATCAAAAAGTGAGTAGGCTACTTTTGACAAAGCATCCTGATTAATATTCTGGTCTTTAAGTTTGGCCATAAGGTATGAGGTGTCGGATAATTAATCCGGTGCAAATTTAAAGAAGATTATTTGGCTTCTATGTTAAGAAATTGTTAATAGACTTTTCTTCTTGATTAAGTTTTACTCAAAAAGGCTTCAAATTCTTATTGTAAGCTTAATATAGAATTTACATTGAACTTATGGAGGACAAAATTGAGTATATTTTTACAAAATTAAAGAATAGTCGTAGACTCCTTCGTCAATGTTAACAAAATCTTCATATCAAAACCCCCATAAATTGTAAACCTTGTTTTTACTTTGTAATAATTTTAAAAGATTTCGAGACCCCGCTTGGGGTTTTTCTATAAATGAGCAGTATCCAAGATTCTAGCGCTTCTTCAAATAAGGTTTTTACTTTATTTAAAATGCTTCTTGCATTTTTACTTTTTATGCTCTCTATAGATATGCTGACGGTTTCATTGGTTCAGTTCAACAACCAATTTGTCCAACAGCTGTTTCAGGCTACCAACAATCCATTCGTAGGGCTTTTCATAGGACTATTGATGACTGCCTTATTTCAAAGCAGCTCTACTGTTACAGCCATGATTGTGGCAGTAGTAGCTGCGGGTACTTTGAGGCTTGAGCAGGCAGTCCCCTTGGTAATGGGAGCAAATATCGGTACCACTATCACAAGTACTTTGGTGGCTTTTTCATTTATCATGAAAAAAAATGAGTTCAAAAAAGCCCTTTCTGCCGGTGTGTTACATGATATATTTAATATCCTGTCTGTATTGGTGCTTTTTCCACTTGAAGTTTACTTTGGTTTTTTGAGTCAAATGGCTATTTATCTTACAGATACATTTTTTGACTCCGCTGTGACTGACAATGGAAACTACAGTTACAATGTGCTTTTTACAAGGCCTGTGACGATATGGTTGGTCAACCTTATTTCCCAACCCTTGGTATCCTTGATATTGGCAATAGCTTTGGTTTTTGCATCAATCAAGTTTTTGTCCACCTCGGTGTTTAAGGTCTTTATGTCACCAAGTTACAACAAGGCCAACAAACATATTTTTCAAAAACCCCTCGTGGCCTTCTTTTATGGGATATTCTTTACGGCTGCCGTGCAATCTAGTACGGTGACTACCTCGCTTATTGTTCCCGCAGTAGCCAACAGGAAAGTCTCCTTGGTTAAGGCTTTTCCATTTATAATCGGTGCAAATATCGGAACGACAATTACAGCAGCTATAGCGGCCATTTACAAGACAGAGGCAGCAATCAGCATCGCCATCGTCCACTTTTTATTCAATTTCTTTGGTGCTTTGATTTTCTTGCCTTTTCCCGGGATAAGAAATATTCCGGTCAAGCTTGCCACTTTTCTTGGCAGAGAGTCTGTCAGGACTAGATTTGTGGGCTTTGCTTACATCGTACTTACCTTCTTTATCATTCCCTTCTTGCTGATCTACTTTAATAAGGATGGTGATATCCGGCAGATGGGCATCAACCAAAACCAGAAACCTCAAACAGAGGAGATTTTTATCAAGCCTTAATTAATTTTTGCCTGCCTCTTCTACGATCTGAACTCCCGAGCTGGTGCCAATCCTATCGGCTCCAGCCTCTATCATTGCTACCGCCTGCGCATAAGATTTGATTCCACCGCTGGCTTTGATACCGACGTTGGATGGTAGATTTTCCCTCATCAGCTTGATATGGTGAATTTGAGCACCTTCGGGAGCAAAACCCGTAGAGGTTTTGACATAATCTACTCCCGCATCAGCACATATTTTACAGGCTTCTATAATTTCTTCATCACTCAGGTAAGCCGTCTCTAAGATTACCTTCAAAATTCTTTCATGTTCATGGCATAAAGAAGCCAATTTAGCCAATTCAATTTTTGGCCAGTTCATGCCTGCCTTAAAAGATGTCGTGGACCAAACTACATCAATTTCATCTGCTCCATTTTTGATGGCTTGTTCTGTTTCAAAAACTTTCGTCTCAGTCATATTGTAACCTAAAGGGAAACCGACCACTGTCACGACTTGTATGTCTGCCTCTCCAATTTCACGTTTGGCTTTTTTGACCCAAAAAGGAGGAACACAAATGCCTACAAAACCAAACTTCTTAGCCTCTTGAACTAAATTATCAATGTCTGCATCAGTGGTCTGTGGCTTGAGCACCGTCTGCTCTATAAATCGTTGTATATTTTTCATCATTTAAATTTTTTAAACCGTTATTTCTTTCTACATCGGAAAAAGCGGATGTCCATTTTTATCTCATAGGTAGTTTTTAATCACGGCCGATTTTATGTCAATCTGTTGACTTTCCTTCTACGTAATCCTTCAGGTAAATAAACTCGATTGTCAGGTCTCCATCCTTGGTGATGGTGGCCCTGTCGAGGATCTTTGACTTTTCTTTTAGCAATTCAGGAATAAAATGTTCACTCAAATGGCTGCCAAACTCCTCAGAAGCATCCCTCGGGAGTTCTGTGGGAAGGTTGTCAACTGCCATCACCGAAATGCTATTCTGCTTGCCAAAAGGCTCCAATACCTCAAAAGTTTCCCTATCCACATCATATACCGGATCGGCGATTGTGGAAGGCTTGAGTGTGGTGGGAATAGAACCTTCTATATCGCAGGTAATGTCCGCAATTACAGAAATGCAAAAGTCTTCAGAATTGATGTCTTGTCTTGTAAATAGCCTTGGTGCCCGATTGTCCCAATAAGCAGCAGCAATGAGTATGTCAGACACTTCGGCAAATTTTAGGAAATGACTCTCATATTTCTGCGGTTCGGCATAAAACTCTTTTTGGTCAAAGCCCCCATCAGTCTTTCTTCGGTTATAGTCGTCATTGTCTAAGACAGCAAAAACTGCCTCATCGTAATAATTATGGATCAATTCATGAGGACTTACCTCGCGTAAGGCGATACTGTTAAAGACCTCCAAGACCCCTTTTCCAACCCGGCCAGTTCCAGTGACAACGATCTTAATGGGGGGAAGCTGTACTTTTTTGAGTTCCTCTTCAAGTTCATCTCTGTCAAAACACTCATTTGCCCTTTTCAGGTCAAAGAGGCCGGATTTTTTGCCATAGGTCCAAAGCCCATTGTATGCCCCCACGATTCCTGCCCATCTGCCAAAAGCGACAGTTCGCTGTCCATTTTCATTTTTGAGCACTTCATAATCGAGAAGCTTAATATTTTTTTCAAGTATAGTTTGAAGAAGCTTCCTGTTATATGCCTGTTCCTTGATGGTATGGGAAAAAAACAAATAGGTTTTATCAGCAATCAAGTTGGGAATAGGTACTTCCTTAATTCCTATCAACCAATCACAATCCGACATGTCCTCAGTTAAAGGAATCCCCAATGCTTCATATTCCTCATCCGCAAAACAACGGATAGGACTTGGCTGTACAAAAAACTCAAAAGCTCCAGGGTATCTTTCCTGAATGTCTTTTACCTGTTGCGGTGTAAAAGCTACTCTTTTGTCAGGTGGGGTCTTTCCCTCCTTAATCAGGCCTATTTTCATGTGTTTAACATTTATTTTCTATTTTCCATTTATTCGCCGACAGGCTTGTATGGAATCTTGCATCTTAGACAGTAAGTGAACCGTGAGACATTTTATCCATGAACGACTTTACATCAAAAGATTTAATGCTTCAAATTATGAAAACCCTTTCAATGAAAAAACTGAAACCTAAAAATCTCTACATAATGGAACTTCCTGCCTTTTGATTTAATTGCATTACAAAGCAAATCTAACTATGTCATACCTAATTTTAGCGATTCTCTGGGGGCTCTTTTATTTCACGCATTCCTACATGGCAGCAATAAGCGTGAAAGAAAAAATCAAATCATTGTTAAAATCTGGCTACAAGTGGTATAGGCTTTTCTATTCATTTATTTTTAGTGTTTTCTTTCTAGCCATCTTAGTGTATTCTGCTACTTTGGAAAAAGATCAGGTACTCGCTTCCACGGAGTTATTGACTTATATGGGGTATATGTTTGCTACTTTTGGTACTATCATCCTTGTGAAATCTTTCAAAAACTTCTCAGGAGCGAGGTTTATTGGGTTCAAAATCCATGATGACTTGGAAGAAACCGAACCATTGATCACTTCAGGTATTCATAGCCGGATGAGACACCCTATTTACACGGGGCTGGCTTTGATTTTTCTAGGTTATTTTCTCTTTGCCCCATTCTTTAGTTCATTGATCCACTTGGTTTGTTTATTGATATATATTCCGATTGGGATTTATTTTGAGGAGAAAAAACTGATCAGTGTATATGGGGAGGAGTATCTAAAATATAAGGATAATGTACCCTCTTCCATACCTTTGCTAAGAATCAAAAAATAGATTCAATACAATTGTTGAAAACCAAGAAAAGCAAAGAGGCTGTCAATTTTGACAGCCTCTTTTTATATATTTTTAATATGTATATCCGCTTTCATTCCAGTAGAATCTAAATAATTGAATTCACCTGTGATTTCGAACCAATATCGATAAATATCCAATTTCTATTAGTATCCCTTTGCCCAAAAACCCTCGTTTAATTCATTGTTGGCATGATTGCGGATAATCATAATTTTTAATCCATTCCCAGAAATTCCACTTCAAATAGCAGAATAGAGTCTTCAGGAATATTAGGTCTTTCTTGGTCTCTATATGCCCATACAGAAGGCACGACAAAATGGGCCTTTGAGCCACTTTTGAGATTTCTAAACCCTATACTAAATCCTTCAATGGCATCACCTGCACCAATCGTGAATTGGAATATTCGGTAAAGACGATTTTCTTCCCAGATATCATTGGCAATCGCCAAATCCTCCATATTGGTATCGACGATAGTGCCGTCAAGTAATCTTGTGACATAGTTGCAATAGACTAAAGTAAACTCACTAGGTCTGGCTCCGTCCCCCTCTTCTTGTACAAGGATCACTACTCCATTTCTATCGTTGATTCTTGCTACAGTGTCCAATTCATAGGTTCTCAAGAATTCCTCAATGATTGGAGCCTCTCTTGCAAGGTTGGCCTCCACATCGTAGGTAGGGCCGAAGAAGTTAGGCGGTTCTTGGTTACAGGCAACTACTGCCAGCAACACAAGTAAGCCCAATAACATTTTACTTACTAATTTCATAAATCATCAGGGTCTTCAGAAGTGATTTTTCCTATCCTTACAAATTCCAACTCAAATAACAATGGGCTGTTTGCTGGTATGGAAGGTCTTTCGTCGTTTCCGTATCCATAAAGAGACGGAAATAAGGTAGTTGCCACATCACCCTCTTCCATAATGGACAAGGCGAATTCAAACCCTAATATTGCTTGATTGCCATAGCCAAACAGAAAAGCAAATGGTTCATATGGTCTGTTAGGGTTATAAATATTGTTATCCTTGGCTACTGATTCGATAGAAGAGTCGAAAACAACATTGTTGAGTAATTTGCCAGTATAATTGACGAATAGCGTGTCCCCGAACTCCGGTTTGATTCCGCTCTCTGACAATTCTTGCCACAAGACCCTCAAACCCGTTGGTTCATCTACAAACTCCTTAACCGAAGCAATAGGATTTTCTTGAAGGTATTTTTCTATTGCTTGTTTATCTCTATCGAGAAGCAACTCTAAATTGGCTTCATCAGAAATACAACCTGCAAAAGCAAGAAATACCATAACGGCAACTATACTGATTCTTTTCATACTATTATTTTTGAACATCTGTGATTTCTACGTCGAAGATCAAAACAGAGTTTGGTTGAATTGGTCCACCGGCATTTCTGTCTCCATAAGCTAGAGTAGATGGAATCAAGAATTTTGCTTTTGCACCTTTGCTTAGCAATACCAATCCTTCGTCCCAGCCTTGGATAACCTGTCCCATTCCAGCCCTTACTTCTAAAGGACCATACTGATCTTGCATGTCTCTTTGTTCACTGTAAGTGCCTTTTTCCTGAGCAAGTGCCTTCATGCTGGTATCAAATAATGTACCGTCCATTAAATAACCTGCGTAGTGTACAAATACCAAGTCGCCAGTTTCGATTTCTGTTCCGTCTCCTTCTTCTTCGATGACGTAATATAAACCTGATTCTGTCCTGGTTGCATTGAGATTATTTTCAGAAATGTAATCTTCGATTTTTTGCGTGTCGATTTCCAATTGTTTGATAGAATTCTCTGCTTGCTTCTTAGCCTGCGCCTCTTGCATAGCCTCGAAGTAAGTCTGAAGTCCTTCCTGGCTCAACACATCCACTACACCGATTCTGATTTTTACATTCTCGTCACTTTGAATAAAAGGAGGAACATTTTCCAAACCGAAGATTTTCTCAGCTTTTGATTCAAATGCGATGCTGTCACCTTTTTTCAAGCTTAGGAATATCTCATCCATACCCGTTTGTCTCGGGATAGAATCATTGTACTGAAGGTATCCGGGCATGTTCTGATCGTAAGTAGAAATAAAAGTAGAATCAGAAGCTGTTTTAACTATCAAATGGTAAAGGACATACTCTCCGTTTTTAGGGGTTTCTTTACCTTCTTTGATATATGTATACTCTATACCATCAGAGGTTGTCTTTGATTTTTTACAAGACGAAGCGCCAAAGGCTATCATGGCAATAGCCAAGGAAAATAAAAGTGTTTTAGTTTTTTTCATGGATTAGTTCTAATTGATTGAACAACGTTTTTTGATTTTCTTTTATAAGTTTTTCGAAATTTTCTGTGGTCTCTTTCAAGCTCAAAGGGGACTTGCCTCCCGATGCATTTTTGTGCCCCCCACCATCAAAGTATTCTGAAGCAAATTTATTGATGGCAACTTCTTCGATTGAGCGGAAAGAAATTTTCACTCCGTCTTCTCTTTCAGTGAAAAGTGCGGCAATTTTGATTCCATCCAACGACAAAGCGTAATTGACCAAACCCTCTGTATCACCTGTTTTGGAGTGGTATTTTCTAAGGTCTTTTTTGCTGATGGCAAAATAAGCCGTCTGCAAATCCTCCATTATCACCAACCTCCTGGTAATGGCAAAGCCTATGAATTTTAGCCTATTGATGCTGTTCGTGTCATAGATCAACCTGGAGATTTTGCTGTTATCAGCACCAAGGTCGATTAACTCCGCCGTAATCAGGTGGACATTCTTCGTAGTGTTGGGATGTCTAAAACCACCTGTATCCGTCATAATACCGGCATATAGACAGTCTGCAATCTCCTTATCTACCAAGCCCTTGTCCCCCAGCGCTTCTATAAGCTCAAAGACCAACTCGCAGGTTGCCGCAGCATCTGTACTCCAATACCTGAAGTCAGCAA
This sequence comes from Mongoliibacter ruber, assembly GCF_003003005.1. Lineage (GTDB taxonomy): Bacteria > Bacteroidota > Bacteroidia > Cytophagales > Cyclobacteriaceae > Mongoliibacter > Mongoliibacter ruber. Next base: position 202,195 of record NZ_PVTR01000002.1, on the reverse strand, counting down.
AATCTTTTGGATCCTGATGATGGTCGATATTGACTTTATACGCTTTGGACTCTTCTACTGATGCTTGCATGTCCTGTATCCTACTGAGACAGGAAAAATCAAGACAGAAAATGACTTCAGCTTCTTGGATATGTTTTCTAGCCAATTCCTGTTTGCTCTTATCCTCAAAATTGATGACATCATCATTTCCTTTCATCCAGTGAAGAAAGGACGGGTAATCAGAAGGAGTGATGACAGTAACTTCATGCCCTTTCTTCAACAGATAGTTGGCCATACCCAGGGAAGACCCCAATGCATCAGCATCAGGCTTATGATGAGTGGTAATGACAACTTTTTTGGGGGAGGAAATTACTTCTTTGAATGACTCTAATTCTTGCATTTCATTGCTTTAATACGCCCTCTACAGAGAAACATAGTCCGCAAAGGTCAGGATAATTTTTTAAAATTCCCAATAAAGATAATTGGCTTACTTTGAATAAGATAAGCTAGATTTCATAACCTTTATTCGGAGTTTCGACTAATTAAACTAATTTTGCACCCTGATTTAAAACTAGAAAAATAAAAAACAATGGCAGGAAAAAGAACATTCACCATGATCAAGCCTGATGCTTTTGGAGCAGGCAATTCAGGAGCTATTTTGAAAATGATAGAAGAGGCAGGGTTTAAAATCGTTGCATTGAAAGCTACGCAATTGACAGCAGAGCTGGCGGGTAAATTCTATGAAGTTCATAAGGAAAGACCTTTCTATGCTGACCTTTGTAAATATATGTCTTCCGGACCGATTATCGCTGCTATTCTTGAAAAAGACAATGCAGTGGAAGATTTCAGAAAATTGATAGGAGCTACGGATCCTAGTAAAGCTGAAGATGGTACCATAAGAAAGATATTTGCCAAATCTATAGAAGCCAATGCTGTTCATGGCTCTGATTCTGACGAAAATGCTGCCATCGAAGGAAACTTCTATTTCAGCCAATTTGAAAGGGTATTGTAAAAAATATTCTTTAAACCTAAAAAGTCCCCCACAGCCGAGCTGTGGGGACTTTTTTTATGCAAGAATTCAATTTTTCAAGAGTAGAAAGATTATCAGGTTTCCATGCTTTTTATTTCCTGGCATCAATTGGGATATTATCTATCGAAAAGAGGCGGTCTTTTGCTTTGCCATTCGGTATGGTCTTGGTAAGCTTTACCTAGCATAATCAATTTTTCTTCCTCAAATAAGTTGGCTAGAAATGTAATGGATACCGGTGAGCCATTTTCCAAAAAGCCATTAGGCATGCACAGGGCAGGGTGACCTGTCAGATTGGTGATTTGAAGTTGATTGCCACCATAGCTAGGTGTCACAATTACATCATAATCGGAAAAAAGAGCATGCATTTCTTCAATCAGGATATTCCTGTACCTATTGGCTTGAATGTACTCCACCGCAGGGATAAACCTTGAAGACCTGAAAAGATTTGGCCAAGCCCCTCTGTGCTGTGCTACCAAAAGGTCATCCATATTTTCTCTTGTAAGTTCATCAAAGGCCGCTGCACCTTCCACATATAGTGATATCAGCATGCTGCTTACGTCTACTGACGTTTCAAGCTTTACAGGATGCAGTTCGACTCCCATTTCTTGAAGATCACTCAAAACACGTTTGTCATGTTCAGTTGCCCTTTCGTTTTCAAAAAACTCTTTGAAATAGCCCACTTTCAGTGATTTCCAGTTTTTTTCTGCGCGGTAGTTGAATGCTGCAGGAATTGTACTCTTATCCTTTGCATCATGGCCATTGATGACCGAAAGGACGATGCCATTATCAAGTGCAGATCGTGAGATGGGGCCTATTTTGTCCATACTCCAGCTTAGGGCCATGGCTCCGTCTCTACTTACCCTTCCAAAGGTAGGTCTCAACCCAGTGACACCATTTCGTGTAGAAGGTGATACTATGCTTCCGAGCGTTTCGGTTCCAATAGCAAATGGCACCAATCCTGCGCTGACTGCAGATGCTGATCCGGCGGAGGATCCACTACTGCCTTGTTCTAAATTCCAGGGGTTTTTGGTGACTCCACCATACCATACATCACCCATAGCCAAAGCTCCCAAAGTGAATTTTCCAATCAATACAGCACCTGCATTTTCCAATTTCTCCACTACCGTAGCAGTATGGTTTATTTCCTGATCCTTGTATGGCATGGCTCCCCAGGTAGTCTTGGTGTCTTTTACGGACAGCAGGTCTTTGACACCATATGGAATGCCATGCAAGGGTCCGCGGTAATTTCCGTTTGCCAATTCCTCGTCCATCAACCTTGCTTGGGCTAGTGCTGTGTCTTCCATCAAAGTGATGAGGTTTTCAAGTGTATCAGAATGAGTTTTTATCCTATCAATAAATAGCTTGGTAAGTCTTTCAGCGCTGATTTGCTTGTTTTTGATCAATATTGCAAGATCATGCAAAGGCATAAAAGCAATATCATTGTCTTTTTCAGGAAGGTTGACGGACGCTTTCAAACCCCAGTCTAGTTCAAGCTGATTTTGATCAGGAACATATCCATGTGGTAAAGGATTGAAATAAAGGGCGGGCGAGGTGCTGTTATCCAAGTTTAGCGCCCTCATTCTCTGAAAACCCGAGCGGTGTCCCTCCAGATTGCGCATCATGCTGTCACGTTCTGCAGGTGTGAATTCCAATCCAATCAGGGTTTCTGCAGCGGCAATCATAGAGGGGGTAATCTCATTTGCCTGCTTTCCTGAAATAAACCCCACTATCAAGGCTATAGGTAGGAGTATAATAAGTGTCCATACTGACTTGTTTTTTATTTGCTTCATGTAGATTTGTATTTGGGTGAAAAACATCCGTGATGTAAAAAAGTTAATTTCTACAATATAAACACACATGACTGAAGAGAAAAATAGTGCTTTTCCGATTTTTCCAATGCCCATGAGGGGTTTATTGCTTCTGACAGGGATGTATACCTTTGCCATAGGCGCTTTTTTCAGGTATTTTGGACAGGATTTACTCAAGTGGCTTTCATTGGATCCTGCCTTTACAGCAATCAGCAGTAGCACTGCCTTGGGTACAGTAGGGATGTTGTTGGGTTTTTTGATTTTCTTAAGTGCTTTTTATCCATTGAGTTGGCGCTACTTGATTTTGGCTGGCATCGTAGGGAAAATTGTCCTTGCCCTTTGGTTTGTTTTGATCTTTATGCCAGAATTGGATTGGAACAAAAGAACCATATTCCATTTGGTGTTCAATGAGCTTATTTGGTTAATTCCACTCTCAATTATATTTCTCAGGTCCACACAGGTCAAAAAATATATTGATTCTAGAAAAGAAGAATGATATAATTTATCATTGTGTAAATAGTACGTAAAGTAAATAATCCTTATTTTGTCTGCTCATCATTGAATCAAATTACCATGAATAGAAGAAAGTTTATTCAAAGCAGTGTGTTGCTTACAGCCGCTGCAGGAGTATTGCCTACTTGGGCGAAGAGTATGCATGAAATGCAAAGCGCTGAAAAATATGGTGTAGCCCTATTTACACTTCCAAAATCATTATCAGAGGATTTTGAGGGTACTTTGAAGATGATTTCAGAGATTGGCTACAAGGAATTGGAGTTTTACGGCCCATACGATTATAGTGTACAATCTGCCAAGGATGATTGGAAAAATGTAGCTGGATTCTTAGGTTTTTCGGGCTCAGGATATTTTGGAAAATCGCCCAAAGAACTGAAAACCTTATTGGACACCTATGGCTTAACTGCTCCCTCAATCCATGTTGACTTGCCTACATTGGAACAAAACATGGGCGCTGTAGCTGAAGCTGCGCATATAATTGGACATAAATATGTGGGAATCGCTATGATTCCGGATGCTATGCGTCAGGATTTAGAAGGTTACAAAAAGACTGTGGAGGTTTTTAACAAGGTAGGTGAAAATGCCAAAAAGCATGGTCTTACCTTTTTCTATCATAATCATGGCTATGGTCATCAGCCAAAGGAGGGAACGGTACCTTTCAGTTATATTTTAGAAAATACAGATCCTGAAACAGTAAAAATGCAAATGGATGTTTTTTGGTTTACAGCTGCAGGGGTAGATCCCATTGCGATGTTGGAGAATAATCCAGGCAGGTTTCCGCTATTACACCTCAAAGACATGAGCGAGATGAAAACGTTCCAAGGTGCTGGCGAAACGATGCAGGAATGGATGGAGTTATTTCCTTATTTGGCAGATGCCGGCACAGGTGCATTGCCACTTGAAGAAATCATACAGTCAGCAAAAAATTCAGGAGCCAAACACTTTTTCTTAGAAAAAGACATGACTCCTGAACCTAAATCTGCACTTCAAAACAGCTACAATTTTCTTTCAAATCTTGGGCTGAAATGATTGTTCTTATAAAAGGATGATCAATAGAATAATGATGATGATCAAAGCACCAGTGGAAATGTAAATACCACTTCCACTGTTCTGCTTTGCTTCTTTGTGAAGCGATTTCAATTCACTTTTGATTTCTTTTCTTTCTTCTTTGCTCATTTCAGCGAATTCCATCTGCTTGATTTCGAGCACCCTAGCATCAATCTCCTCCATTCTTTGCGCTTGAGCTTCAGTAAGCTCATTTTCGGATTTAGCAGGTTTATCTTTGGCCATTGTCGCTGTAGTGCCACCTAGGACCATTGCGGTTGCCAGGGAAAGATTCAAAATAGTCTTTTTCATATTTTTCGTTTGTTAAATGATTATTTCAAGCTTCCGGTCATATCTTCGGGTCTAACCCATTCATCAAATTGCTCATTAGTTAACAATCCCAATGCCAAAGCAGCTTCTCTAAGTGAAGTTCCTTCTTTGTGCGCTTTCTTTGCAATGGCGGCGGCATTTTCATAGCCAATATGGGGGTTAAGGGCAGTTACGAGCATCAAAGAGTTTTCCAAATGCCTTTTGATGAATGCAGTATTTGGTTCTATTCCTATAGCACAATTGTCATTGAAGGATACGCAGGCATCACCAATCAACCGTGCTGATTGAAGGAAGTTTGCTATCATCATAGGTTTGAAAACATTCAGTTCAAAGTGACCATTGGAGCCACCTACGGATATTGCCACATCGTTGCCCATCACTTGAGCTGCGACCATGGTTATAGCCTCTACTTGGGTAGGGTTTACTTTGCCAGGCATGATGGAAGAGCCAGGTTCGTTTTCCGGTATCAGAATTTCCCCAATACCAGACCTTGGACCTGAAGAAAGCATTCTGATATCATTGGCTATTTTCATCAGGCTTACAGCTACCTGCTTCAATGCCCCGTGCGATTCCACTATGGCGTCGTGTGCGGCCAAAGCTTCAAACTTATTGGGAGCTGTCACCATAGGTTGACCGGAAAATTCGGCTATTTTTTTGGCTACCAATTCTGCATACCCTTTTGGTGTATTCAATCCGGTACCCACAGCTGTACCTCCTAAAGCAAGTTCGGAAAGATGAGGAAGTGTATTTTTCAAAGCCCTTAGACCATGATCCAATTGAGCTACATAGCCAGAAAACTCCTGACCAAGTGTAAGGGGTGTAGCGTCCATAAAATGGGTTCTGCCTATTTTCACCACTTCCATAAAGGCCTCAGATTTTTGCTTTAGCGTGTCACGTAGTTTTTCCAACCCAGGAATGGTAGTTTCCATAAGCATTTTGTATGCAGCAATGTGCATGGCTGTTGGAAAAGTGTCATTGGAAGATTGTGACTTGTTCACATCATCATTTGGGTGGATTTTCTTTTTTGCATCTTCCAAAGATCCGCCTAAGAGAACATGTGCCCTGTATGCGATCACTTCGTTGGAATTCATGTTTGACTGTGTTCCAGAGCCTGTTTGCCAAATCACCAATGGAAATTGATCGTCATGTTTGCCTTCAATGACTTCTTCACATACTTTGGCGATGATGTCAGCTTTATCCTGTTCAAGCACACCAAGTTCTGCGTTGGCAAGGGCGGCTGATTTTTTGAGTATGGCAAAAGCTCGGATAATCTCTATCGGCATCCTGTTACGCTCACCACCAATTTTAAAATTATTGATAGACCTTTGGGTCTGTGCACCCCAATATTTGTCTGCAGGGACTTCCACGGGGCCCATGGTATCTTTTTCTATTCTTATGCTCATAAAATTATCTGTTGGTTATTTTTCGAGTCCGCTAAAATACTAGCTGATAAGCATAATCCATAACCTATTGGATAGAATATGGTTAAATTAAGGCTTGTGCGTTTTGGAGGGTTTTCTCAAACCTAAGAAAAAATCAGTAAGAGTAAAGAAGCACTTTGTTCTTTTCCACGGCTATTGCAATAACCGGTGAAATATCTGCTGGGAGATTTTTGTTTTTTTCTTAAAATAAGACCACGCAAACAGATAGTTTACCAATCCAATAGCCAAGCTGATCAGCGCATAGAGGGGTTTTTCTGCTGTCAAACCAAAAAAGAAAAAAAGGCCAAGGGTCACCAAGGACCAAAAAACAAGGAAAAAGACTGAACTTGGAAATAGGCGGTACTCTAAGAATAGGATGCTCCCATTTCCCGAATCTTCAATATTCCCTTTGATCAAAGGCAAAAAGGAATCAGCCTTATCAATTACCAAAGAAACCCTAAAGGCATCAGGGGATATGACTCCATTGAATTTGTATCCATCGCTTTTTCTGGCTTCTAAATCTAAAAAATTCACATTTCGGGTTACCTTATCCAAACGTAAAAGAACCTCTTCCTTTTTTAAGGATGAGACCAATATTTCACTTTGGAAAGGGAGAAATGGCATATTTGTCTTTTTTAAGGTCTAAATAATCTAATTTTCAAAGGTATTAAAACACTGTTATGGATAAAGGTGCTTATACTTTCAAAGAAATTTTTTCTTACAGTATAGATAATAAAGCTCGGGTTTGGGAAAAAGTTCTTCACATAGGGGGTGAAAATGGTTGGTACTATGGTACGGTTTTGTGGAAATTAAGAGGTAAAATCGATAAGATTTTTGGTGGCATAGGGTACAGACAAGGCAGAAAAAATCCTGAAGCACTTGAAGTTGGAGACCAAATTGACTTTTGGCGCATCATCAAATTGGATCAAAAATCAAAAATTCTTGCATTGCAGGCAGAAATGAGTCTTCCTGGAAAGGTGTTTATAAAGTGGAGGATATCTGAGTCCAAACTGATCCAAGAAACAAGGTTTTTACCGGAAGGAATCAAAGGAAAGGCCTACTGGTACATGGTCAGGCCTCTCCATTATTGGATTTTTTATAAAATGGGAAAAGAAATTTCAAAGGGCTAATGATTATTTCACTGCAATGCAGGAAATTTCTACATTGACATCCTTTGGCAAACGTGCCACCTCTACAGTTTCTCTTGCAGGGGGATTGTTTTTGAAATATTGCCCATAAGCGTCATTGATCGTAGCAAACTGTCCCATATCCTTGATAAAAATGCTGCATTTTACAACATCATCAAAACCATACCCTGCAGCACGTAAAACCGCTTCAAGATTCTTCATCACAGCATGAGTTTCTTCAGTTATGTTTTCATTGATAAGTTCACCTGTTTCCGCATCAAGGGGAATCTGACCCGAAACATACAAAGTATTGCCTGCTTTGACTGCCTGACTGTATGGGCCTATTGGTGCGGGTGCTTCCTTGGAAAAGATTATTTCTTTTGACATAGTTTAATTTTTTTATGCAAAATAGGCATTAGATAAGCAACCAACCATATCAAAACTGTTTTTTTCAAGTTATAAAGGTGCTAAGTTTGAATAGTGGATAAGTCTAATTATATCTATACAGTTGAAAAAATAACCCAAACCATTCCCATTTGCATGGAAAATACCCAATACCAGTTTTCGGAAGAATTTGCCAAATCAATGGATGCCAAGGATCCTATGGCAAGTTTTAAAAGTGAGTTTTTATTTCCTAAAGTAGATGGCAATGAAGCCATTTATTTTTGTGGTAATTCCTTGGGTTTACAACCTAAAACCGCAAAAGAATACCTTCAAAAAGAATTGGACAACTGGGCCAACTTGGCTGTGGACGGGCATTTTCATGGAGAGGATGCTTGGTATCATATCAGGAAAAAATCAAAACCTGCATTGGCTGCTATTCTAGGGGCAGAGGAACACGAAGTGGTTGCCATGAATAACCTAAGCTCTAACCTTCACTTTTTGATGGTGTCTTTCTATCAGCCGACTGGTCAAAAATCTAAAATCATCACAGAAGCAGGTGCTTTTCCCTCTGACATGTATATGCTGGAGACCCAAGTGAAGTTTCATGGTTTGGATCCAGACCAGACAATTATTGAAATAAGTCCACGTGAGGGTGAACATACCTTAAGGACTGAGGATATTTTGAAAGCCATAGAAACTCATAAAGACGAATTGGCTTTGGTCATGATGGCAGGCTTACAATATTACACTGGCCAAGTATTTGATATGAAAGCCATCACCAAGGCTGCACATGCAGTTGGAGCCCGAGCTGGATTTGACTTGGCGCATGCTGCTGGTAATGTTCCCTTACAACTGCACGATTGGGGCGTAGATTTTGCAACCTGGTGTTCGTATAAATACCTGAACTCAGGTCCGGGCAATGTTTCAGGGATCTATGTCCACGAAAGGTATGCAGAGGCCAAAGAGCTCCCCAGGTTTGCAGGCTGGTGGGGCCATGAGGAAGGTGAAAGGTTCAAAATGGAAAAAGGTTTTGTCCCTATGTACGGTGCTGATGGTTGGCAGCTAGCCAATTCAAATGTACTGGCCCTAGCAGCTCATCAAGCTTCTTTGGATATTTTCGAAAAGGCGGGGATAGATAATTTGCGTAGGAAAAGTGAACTATTGACAGGTTATCTTGAGTTTCTGATCCGACAAATCAGCGGAGAATCAGGGGTTTTGGAAATAATTACACCTAAAAACCCAAAAGAAAGAGGCTGTCAACTATCTTTGCTGATTCATAAAGGAGGTAAAAACGTCTTTGATGAATTCTATAAGCATGGAGTAGTAGGAGACTGGAGACATCCCAATGTGATTAGGCTGGCACCTACACCTCTTTACAATAGTTTTCTGGATGTATACAGATTTGCCAGAATACTTGAACAATCCCTTGAAAAATTTGCTTAAAAACAAGGGTAACAATCTCAAACCTATGAAAAAAAATGAAATCAGCATTTTAGGGTCCGGACTTATCGGGTCTTTGTTGAGTATATATTTGAAAAAAAGAGGCCTCAAAGTAGACATATACGAAAAGAGAGCTGACAATAGAAAAGGGAAGTACCTTGAAGAGGGACGTTCTATTAATATGGCACTCAGCGATAGAGGCTGGAAGGCGCTTGATGATTTAGGTCTTACTGAAAAAGTAAAACCCCTCACCATCCCGATGTATGGGCGGCAAATCCATGATGAGCATGGAAAAACCTCATTTATCCCTTATGGCAAGGAAGGTCAAGCCATTTATTCTATTTCAAGAGGAAGATTCAACCAACTGTTGATGGAAGAAGCAGAAGAAGTTGGAGTGGACATTCACTTTGAACATAAAATTGTGGATGTAAACCTTCGTGATCATACTTTGACAGTTTCAAATCCGGAAGTTGAAAAAGAAACAATTGCATCTGAAGTGATAATAGGATCAGATGGAGCATATTCGGCACTTCGAAATGCCATGTTGAAGCAGGTTCGGTTCGATTACAAACAGGAGTATATCTCGCATGGCTACAAAGAGCTGACTATTCCAGCTACCTCTGAAGGTGAATTTGCATTAGACCCTAACGCACTTCATATCTGGCCAAGAGGTAGTTTTATGCTGATCGCTCTGCCAAATCCTGATAAGTCATTTACCTGTACACTTTTTCTTCCTTTTGAAGGAAAGCGAGTTTGTTTTGAGAATATCAGGGATGACAGAGATTTAGAGGGGGTATTCAAAACTTACTTTGATGATGCCTATCAGATTATGCCTCAGTTAAAGAAAGAGTACTTTGACAATCCTACGTCCGCGCTTATCAATATTGAATGTTTTCCTTGGATGGAGCATAAAGCATTGCTCATTGGGGATGCATCTCATGCGATGGTTCCTTTTTATGGGCAAGGGATGAATTGTGGGTTTGAGGACTGTTATATTCTCGATAAGCTAATCAGCAAATTTGGGACGAATGCATGGGAATTGGTTTTCGCCAAATTCCAGAAAGTCCGTAAACCTGATACTGACGCAATCTGTCAATTGGCTATGGATAATTTTGAAGAAATGAAAAATGTAGTTTCGGATCCAAAATTCCAAATCCGCAAAAAGATAGAGGCTAGGTTGCATGAATTGTATCCATTGGATTGGATTCCACTTTATACGATGGTGACATTTTCTGATATTCCTTACTCGGAAGCATACGCTCAAGGAAAGCTTCAGGCATCCATTATGGACAAAGTGATGGCTGATCCGTTAATTACCCAGAACTGGAATAAATTGGATTATGAAGACATTATCGATCAATTGGATAAAGTAAAAGCTGTTTAATAAAAAAGATAATGGAAGAAGGAAAAGGCCGCTTTATATCAAAGCGGCCTTTTCCTTTTTAAAATTTATTCAAAATCATTCAGCTTTTGTCCATTTGATTGTGCATCCAATGGCTTTTGTTGTTTGATTGGCGACAGGTTGACCTTTCATTACAGCTCCAATCGCATCTTCTACATATCTTTCAGTGACTGCTGAAGCATCTTGATAGTTATTATCAATGGCTCCGATATATTTCACTTTAAAATCGCTTCCCTCTTTCTGCAAAAGGTACACATGTGGGGTTCTGGTACCTCCATAAGCTTTTATTACTTCCTGCGTTTGGTCATAGGCATACGGAAATGTAAAACCTTTCTCTTTAGCCCTTTCCTGCATTTTTTCAAAACTGTCTCCAGGGCTTACTTTAGGGTCATTTGAATTGATTGCAATGACAGGATAACCCTGTGGAGCATATTTGTTGTGCAGGTCAATCATTCTATCTTCATAAGCGACGACGTAAGGACATGTATTGCAACTGAAAATGACAATCGCTCCTTTGGCACCCTCCAAATTATTAAGCGAGACCATGGTCCCTTCTGTAGTTTTAAGGTTAAAATCTTTGGCCTTATCGCCAATTCCAAAACCCTGGCTATCCTGTGCGCTTACCATTGAATGTGCCGCTAAAACAACAAGGCTCAAAAGAAATAAACTAATTTTTTTCATGGCTAAATTATTTAAGTTGTTGGATCATTGATTTCAATTCTTCTTCACTGACTTCGCCTTCATGAAAAGTCCTACTGCCGTCTGGTTTTATAAATAAGGTGGCTGGGATGGCTCCTGACCAAGATGGATCTACTTTGTCAATCCATTTATTATAATCGACGTCGTTGAGTAAATACACAGGCGCGGTTACATTTCTTTTTTCCATAAACGTGGTAACCCTATCCGGCTTTCTACCATCGTCCATGGAGATAAAAATAAGTTCTAAGGACTGGTCTTCAGCTTGTACGTTTTGAAAATATGGCATCTCTTTCACGCAGGGTGCACACCAAGTAGCCCAAAAATTGAAAACCCTAATCTTTTCAGAATTCTGCTGTGTCAACTCTTCGAATTCGGGAAAACTGATGATTTTAAAATTATCTTCAGATCGGTCTGCCCTTAACAGAAATGTGCTTAAGAAAACAAGTAGAGGTAGTATCAATACTTTCATGGTGAATTTCACTTTGCATTTTAAAATTGAATTTTTCCTATTTAGATATAGACGATATGAGTAAAGATAGAGCGCCTAAATTCTTGCCAAATTATTTAAAGGAGAATCGGCAAAACACTATCAAAATATTATTTTAATCATTTGATTTTTTTGGACTATAAAAGTGGTAACGATTAGGGCCAATACTTGTTTGGCCACCTATAAAAAACATCGAAATTGGACCAATTTCCAACATGCAAAAAAGCAAGTCTTTTTTATCCACATTTATCCACACTTATCCACACATCCTTTAGGGAGTGATTTAAAAGTCTGAAAATCAAATTGTTAAATTAATGTTGAAAAACTATGATTTGTGGATATCTAGCTGTAAATGAGTTTTTTATAAGTTCAAAAAAAATTACACGGTGGATAAATTCATAAAACCAAAGATTCTTCTTTTGTAAGCAATCTTGGATAAATCTTATCTTAAACCTTTAATTTCTCAATAAAAATTTTGATCGTTCTGTGATCGAAATTTAGTCCATTACAATACGCTTGTTTACATGTGTTTGGCTCGTATGCTTCAATAGGCCAATTGATAAAAAATGGTATTATTAGAAGCAGAATTGGTATTTAAAACCAATTAAGCAAAAGTTAATTACTGACATAAAAACCAAGGTACTATACCTATATTGGTACTTAGATCCACATCATGCCTTAAGTGTATCAATTTCCCAGTAAGGTTGTATCAAATTCAATTATTGCATTTAAAATGAGTTTTGTAGCATTTACAAAAAACTCAGGATCAATATTCTCAAAGGTATCCGTTTCCTTGTGGTAGTCTTCATGATCATCCACACCAAAATAAATAAAGGGGATATCTTCTCTATGGAATGCAGCATGATCTGAAGAGTAAGTCCAATCCTGCAAATTGCTGTTTGGTTCATCGTGCCCAAACATTAAGGAAATAGATGATGATTTGCCGACCTTCTCCAATGAAGGCTTCAAACTTGGATAATGATAAGTGCCCACAGCCCACAGCTCATTTTGATCACTTCTACTGACCATATCCATATTGATATTTAATACCACTTGATCTATTGGAAAGGGAAAGTCTTTCACTAAAGCCTTCGAACCATGTTGGCCCATTTCTTCAGCATCTAATGCTACAAACATCATAGAATGCTTGGGCCTGTTTTTTGAAAAGTACTCGGCAAATGCCAAAAGGGCTGCAGTCCCTGATGCATTGTCATCCGCTCCATAAAAAATCTTATCATCTTTTTTTCCCAAGTGGTCATAATGCGCAGTGATTACAATTAGTTTTTCTGACTCACTCCCTGGTATAAAACCAAGCACATTGACTGCATCTGTATATTGTTTAATTTCCCTTTTGTTAAAAAAATCAAATTTTTGGCTAAAGTCAGTGTATTGTGAAGTTAGACCTAGGTCCTGAAACCTGTTTTTGATAAAATCTACCGCCAAGGCAGCTCCTTCAGATCCAGTTTTTCTTCCTTCAAGTTCTTCGGAAGCCAAGTATTCAAGATCAAATAGTAGTTTCTGATCGTCTATTTGTTGCGCGAAGCTTGTATTTATTGCCAATGCCAAAAAGAAAATAAAGAATCCCAGAAGTTTTTTCATATTAGTGCGCTAAATTGATCGTTATCTTTAACCATAAAAGTAGCAAGTTTTAATTCTCTGTATCAAGTCAAAAATGAAATATATTTCAGCATGCTGTCTGCTTTTGTTCACAATTTTGAGCGTAAATGGCCAAAGTGCTCTTCCTGAGGGGTTTTTAAGTGGAAAGTCAATCGTCTTGATTTCCAATGCCCCTTCAGCTAGGCCCATATTGGATTGGAAAGAAATTGCCGAAACTATACATACGGGATTACTTGAAGCTGGTGGAGATCCTGTAGCATACTATGAATTGGAAGACCTTACGCTATCTGAGGAAGTTCAGGCTGCATATGCAAACTCCTTTACCAAAAGGCTTATTTCAACTGTAGTTATCCTAACAAGAAAAGCCAATGGAGAATTTATACTTCATATTGCCCCATTTTCTAATTCCAGCAGTATAGTCAGTTCGACTTCCGCGTGGTCTATAAATGGTAAAACCTTGGCAGATCTGAGAGATTCAATTTCCCAATTGGGTCAAAATGTCCAGTCACAAAATTATCTGGTGCTGGAAGTGCCTGAGTACCCTGATGAAGAACCTGGTCAGTCGGGTGCAAATGTCAGTGCGAGAAGATTTATTGCTAGAAATCCACTTAACCTTGACGTGTTTAAGCTCGGCGTGCAGCTTGGTGGTGCTTTGGGTGAAGCCGGAATTTTAAGTGCTTTCAGGTATGACTTGCTTGGCAAGTCAGAACAGGCTATTCTCGCAGAGCAAGAGGCTGAAAAACGGGGACTCGAGGGGATTTTTGATGCGTATTACCAACATGATGTAGCATACCTCAGTACAGCCAAAACTGATGCCGACCTCCTCAAAGATAGGGTACAATTTCTTTTGATCAAGGTAGAAGGAAGGGAAGCGGATCTTATGGAAAGTATGGGACTGGACCCTTCAGCACTTCAAGATCCTACCCGCATTGTAGTCAAGTATTATATACGGTTAATAGTGAGAGATGAGTTGTATCTCGGGCCAGTGTGGGATGCAGATCCAGATTGGAGAAAGGCCCTGAGAGGGTTTTTGGAAAACCTTGAGAGCAAGCCATAAAAAAAGGACCCGAAGGTCCTTTAGTTAAGCTTTTGTTCAATTGGGTGATCAAACAACTTTAAGCCTAATTTTTATTTATCAATTGAGCCAGTTACTCTTTTCATAAAAGCGTTCATGGCTTCTTTTTTATCCATACCACCCTTGATCATGTTGTTGACCTCAAGTGTTCCGTAGAGATTAGAAAGTAACTCCCCCATCACCTCAAGCTCTTCATCTTTCAAAGAAGGAATTTCACTCATATTCTCCAACAGTTCGATGGTCTCATTGACCCAATCTTCATCGTTTTGTTCGATGAAACCCAAAACATGCTTAATTATCGGCAATCTCATTGATAAGGGATTTTAAGGCGTCTTCTTTATTTGTCTGAATTTGGTTGACCAAGTTGCCGGATTTAAAGGCTGCAAAGGTCGGTAAGTTGGTAACTTCCGCCAATTTTCTAGATTCAGGGAATTTCTCAGCATCAGCATAAATAAACTTGATGTTTTCAAAATCTCCTGACAACCTTTTTACTTTTGGCTTCATGATGCGGCAGTTTCCACACCAGGTTGCACCATATTGTACCAATACCAATTCGTTGTCGGCCACTATTTGGTCTAAATTGTCTGACTCTAATTCCTGTAACATATTATTTATTTTTGCTTTTCTAAATGTGAACACAAATGTATAGACTATGTGTTTCAAAAACCAATTGATTATTTCTATAAGGTATCGCTTATATTGTCGTAAAGCGTTTCGTTGACAAAAGGAATTAAGGCTAAGACAACCGCTTGTTGGTAATATTCTTTCCTATCGATCGCTCCTTTTGTCAGGATTCCGACAGCACCGCTTTCCTGTTTGGAGTTTTCTCTGTCAAAGATCTTGTCGTCAGCATCACCCAACTCCATTCCGTCATTTACCAAATTGGCTATAGCTTTAGGAAGGATGAAACTTGCCGTCTTGGCTTTACCTGTTCTACCCTGTCTGTCTATGATAAAGATCCATGCAAAAGCATGCATTTCACCAGCAAAAGTATCGACTCCTCCTTCTATGCCTACCCAAAAATCCGCTTCTGGGAATACATTTTTTGAGTTTTTGGCCCTATTGGTAGCACCAAGCAATGTTTCCTCATCTCCTATCGGTTGCTTAGATATTCCGGCGTCTACATTCAAGCCTTCCACCAAGACTGATGTGTTCATTGCTTGATGGAAACCGCTTTCTGTACAGTTGATTTTCACCGGATTTTTACTTCCAACTATTACCAGTTGCTGCCTTGTTCCTTGTTGTATGTTCTTTCTTTTAGGAAATGCCATTTTTGTAAAATTTTTACTTTTCCTTGGTTTTAGTTCATTTCATTCAAAACATAAACTTGTAATCTTTAAAAATCGCTTACATTTTTTGCTCTGAATATTGATATATATCCGCTTTCATACCAGTAGAATCTATTTAATAGAATTAACCTGGAATTTCGAACCAAGATCAATAAATAACTTGTCCGCCGTGGCGGATTTTTTATCTATTGTTATCAATTTGTTTAAAAACCATCTATTAATTGATTAGTGGCATGATTGCGGATAATCATATATTGATAAGACCAAGGATAAAAATAAAAGGTTGTGGTCTGTCCACAACCTAAGATTATTTTATGCCAAATTTGTAAATACCTGATTTACATCATCATCTTCTTCCATCTTTTCGATGAGCTTGTTGATATCCTCTTCTTGCTCTTCACTCAGTTCTACTGTAGTGGTGGGAAACCATTGGAAATCCGCGTTTACAATTTCAATATTTCTTTCTTCGAGTGCCTTTTGCATTTTCCCAAAGTCTTCAAAAGCAGTGTATACGAAAATTTCTCCTTCATTTTCGTCTATTTCGTCCAGTCCAAAATCAATCAATTCCAGTTCCAGCTCTTCCATATCCAAGTCATTTTGTGCAAACCTGAACACGGCCTTCTTATTGAACATAAAACTAACGGAACCAGAGGTGCCAAGTGAACCGTTGGCCTTGGAAAAATAACTTCTGATGTTGGCAACTGTTCTGTTGATATTATCTGTGGAGGTTTCAATAATCATAGCAACAGCATGCGGTCCATATCCTTCATAGACGATTTCTTCATAGTCTTTTTCATCCTTATTGGAAGCCCTTTTGATGGCTGCTTCTATTCTGTCCTTTGGCATTGAAGCGCCTTTGGCATTCTGAATGATCGTACGAAGTTTAGAGTTGTTGCTAGGGTCAGGTCCACCCGCCTTCACTGCCATTACTATTTCTTTACCCAGCCTTGTGAATACCTTGGACATCTGGCTCCACCGCTTAAATTTTCTTTCTTTACGAAATTCAAATGCTCTTCCCATTACTTTGCTATATTTAAAGGTGGGTAAAAATAAGAAATCTTTTCGGAAGGAGTAGAATCAAAAAACCCCTTCAAATCGTTAGTTTAGTAAATCTTATAAATTATGGAGGGATTTTAGCCATATTTTCCCATCTTAAACTTTGATTTTTATGCTCACTATTCAAGAACTTACCCCGATTCCGAATATCCCAGAATCCAAATTTAAGAGGATAGTCATAGTCGGAGCTGGTTTTGCAGGGATCCAACTTGCACAGAAACTGGCAAAATCAGATTATCAGGTTATTCTTCTTGATAAAAATAATTACCATCAGTTTCAGCCTTTACTCTATCAAGTTGCCACTGCTGCCCTCTCACCAAGTGCAGTTTCTTTTCCTTTAAGAAGGCTTTTTCATAAAACAGAGAATATCGTCTTCCGGATGGCAATCGTGCGTAAGATTGACAAGGAGAAAAAAATCCTGGAAACCAATCTAGGACATTTGAACTATGATATTTTAGTCCTATCCCAGGGAGCAAACACCAATTTTTTTGGAAACAAAAATATCCAAACTCATGCAGCTCCCATGAAGTCCACCTCGGAGGCGCTCTACATCAGGAATAAAATCATTTCAAATTATGAAAGGGCGGTAAATTTAAAAAGTGTTGAAGACCGTCGTCCTATCATGAACGTGGTGATCGTCGGTGGTGGTGCCACAGGTGTGGAATTGGCAGGAGCCATTGCTGAGCTTAGGAATCATGTGTTTCCAAAGGATTATCCGCAATTGAGTTTTGAAAATATGCGTGTAATCCTCATAGAAGCTGGACCAAGCTTGTTGAGTGGACTGTCCGAAGGTTCACGGGCTAAAGCTAAAAGTTATTTAGGAAAATTGGGCGTCGAGGTAATGCTTGGTACCATGGTGGAAGATTATGATGGCTTAGTAGTTAAACTCAAAGACAAAGAGCCTATAGAAACAATCACCTTGCTTTGGGCGGCAGGGATCAAGGCAAATTCTTTATTGGGAATAGATAGTGAACAGGTGGCCAAAAATGGCAGACTCATCGTAGATGAATTCAATCGTTTGATCAATGAAGATTCCATTTATGTAGTTGGAGATCAATGTGAACAAAAAGAAGAAAAATACCCGCATGGACATCCACAAGTTGCGCAAGTGGCGATTCAACAGGCTTCCAATCTAGCTAAAAACCTTAAACTTGACCTACAAAACAAACCATGGAAGCCATTTCAATATAGAGACCTTGGTTCAATGGCCACAGTAGGTAAAAAAATGGCAGTAGTAGATCTTCCATTTATCAGTTTTCAGGGCACTTTTGCATGGCTGGTTTGGCTTTTCGTACACTTGATGGCCATTTTGGGAGTAAAAAACAAGCTGTTGATATTTATCAGCTGGGCATGGAAATACCTGGCATTTGACCCTAGTCTAAGACTTTTGATCCGGCCAAAATATGTCAAACCCAATAAGCGCGAATGGCTATTGGATCAAGATGATCTGGAATAATGTTTATAATTTTCCAGCCCTATTGATAATTTGTGACAAATAGGTATTTGGGATTTGAGCTTCCTTGCCTCCCTTTATTATCACCTTCCAATAATCTTCTTTGGGGAAAATTCCTTGTTTGGATTGTTTGGAAATGAAAACGTATGCCGATAAAGGGCCTTTTTTAGTGAATACTTCCTTTTTCACAAAATCATAACCAGGCTCTGAAGTCAAAAAATAACCCTTGTCTTCATCTGCAATTTCATAAATCACCCCATAAACAGATTCATTGGGGCTTGCTACTACATTTGCTCTTGCGCTGCCATCTGGATTTTCGACATTGAATCTAAATCCAAAATTTGGCAGGATACCGACAGCTACTTTTATTGCTTTTGACTTTAATCTCCCATCCAAGGTAGACGAGTCAAGATTGCTGGCATATCCGAAATAGAAAAACTTCTCCATTTATTCAATTAAGGTTTATTAACATTTTAATTCAAAACTGGATTAAACCCACCTTGCTTATATCGGTCTAATCTACAGATCGCAGCCAAATAGCTTGGATGCTTTTTCCGGGAAAGCAAATGAGTCATGCGACAATTTAATGATCTGAATTTCACAATAAAAATTATAATGAAATGAAAAAGCTATTAATGATTGCCGTAATCTTCTCTTTGACCTTTGCAAGCGCTTTTGCTCAAAGAGATGTAGAAAGAAAAAGTATCAATCCTGAAGAAAGGGCTGAAAGGTCGGCTGATAGACTTGCCGAAAAGTTAGATCTAAGTGAAGAACAAAAAAAGCAGGTTTATGAATTGAACCTTCAAACTGCAGAGGCGAGAAAAGCTAGAATGGAGGCGCGAAGAACCGAGATGGAGCAAAACAGAGAAGCCCATCACGCCAAAATGGAAGCTATTCTTAGCCCAGAACAGAAGGAAAAGTGGAATGAACTCCAGGAATCTAACCGTCGAAGGGGTGGTGAAATGAGGAGAGGTGATGATAACCGAAGAAATCAGTATAGAAAAGGAGGAAACAACAGGGGCGGAAAAGCCTCTTCTCCAAGAGGTTCAGGTGGACGAGGAAGGTAAACGTTTTATAATTTCATAGATAGGTTGGTTAATTATAAGCCCTGATAAGGCGATTAAAAAAAGCAGATCATTGGTCTGCTTTTTTTTGTTAGGGCTATTTCAAATCCTTCATTGTTGTGCATTGGTAAACCTTTGATCGAGTTAGAAAATCAAAAAGAGCAAGTCAAAGACCTGCTCTTTTATTAGTCAGCCAGTATTTGGCTGGTCGAACTAAACTTACTATCACGCTTACTCTTATTTTAGGCTTATTGCTTCTAATTTTAATCGGAAAGGATATCTTCCTCTACTTCATAGTATCCTTCATCCTTTCTAGGCAAAGATGAACTTCCCATCAGGAACTCATCAACTTTTACTGCTGCTTCACGTCCTTCCGATATGGCCCAAACCACAAGTGATTGTCCTCTTCTCATATCACCGGCCAGGAAAACTTTTTTACTTGTACTTTGGTATTCTTTGGATTTTGGAAGTGAGTTTTCCATTAGCTGCACATCAAAAGCCTCTAAAAGACCATTTTTTGCAGGGCCAGTGTAGCCTATAGCCAAAAAGGCCAAATCACAAGGGAGTGTCCTTTTGGAACCGGATACTTCTTCAAACTGCATCTTTCCTCCTTCTTCTTTCCACTCTATATCAACAAGTACCAAACCGGTAACCTCTCCTTTCTCATTGCCCACAAACTCCTTGGTTAGTATAGAGAACACTCTCTCAGCTCCTTCTTCGTGAGAACTTGAAGTTTTGAGAGTCATCGGCCACTCGGGCCAAGGGTTCAGGATGGTCCTTTGCTTTGGAGGCTTGGGCAGTAACTCTAATTGGGTAATGCTCTTTGCTCCATGCCTGTTGGAAGTACCTATACAGTCTGATCCTGTATCTCCACCACCAATGACGATGACATGCTTGCCTTTTGCTGAAATAGGGTTTTCTTCAATTTCCCCGCCGATTACTTGGTTTTGTTTTCCCAAAAAGTCCATTGCAAAATGAACTCCCTTCAAGTCAGAGCCTTTGATGTTCAGTTCTCTAGGCTGTTGTGCTCCAGTAGCTAATACTACTGCATCATAATTCCTGAGTATATTTTCAGCTTTGATGTTAAATCCTACATCGGTACCAGTGCTGAAGATGACACCTTCTTCTGCCATTACTTCTACCCTTCTTTCAATTACCCACTTTTCCAGTTTGAAATCAGGGATACCATAACGCAGAAGACCTCCTACTTTTTCATCCTTTTCAAAAACGGTTACCTCATGGCCTGCCTGATTTAGTTGATCCGCAGCGGCTAAACCAGCTGGTCCTGAACCTATCACAGCTACCTTTTTTCCCGTTCTTGCTTTTGGTGGGTTGGCTTTTACATAGCCTCTTTCGTAGGCTTGTTCGGCAATGTGTTTTTCTATCAATTCTATGGTGACAGGATCTTTGTTGATACCCAAGACACAAGAAGCTTCACATGGAGCGGGACAAATTCGTCCGGTAAATTCCGGAAAATTATTGGTGCTCCTCAATATGTGATATGCTTCTTCCCACTCTTGCCTGTAAACGGCGTCATTAAAATCCGGAATTACATTGCCCAAGGGGCATCCCTGATGACAAAATGGAATACCGCAATCCATGCATCTAGCTGCCTGATTATTGAGTTTTTCTCCATCAAAAGGCTGATAGATTTCTTTGTAATCCTTTATTCTTTCCTCAGTATTTCTGGACTGAGGCAGTTCTCTGCTATATTTTATAAATCCTTCTTTTGCTCCCATTTTAAATCAATGTTGTTGATTTTTCCAATGCTCTTTTTCTCAATACTTCTTTGTAATCCCTTGGGATAACTTTGATGAACTTGTTTTTGTACTCTTCCCAATTATCTAAAAACGACGCAGCTTGTTGACTATTAGTCCAAGTAAGATGCGTGTTTAGCTTGTTTTTGATAGTAACAAAATCATCTTCATTCAAAGGGTCTAGATCAACCATTTCAGGATTGATCTGATCTTGGTATTCCTTAAGAATATATGCTATTCCTCCACTCATACCTGCTGCGAAATTTCTTCCGATCTCTCCAATATTGATCACTAATCCACCAGTCATATATTCACAACCATGGTCACCAATACCTTCTACTACAGTCTCTACACCGGAATTCCGTACGCAAAAACGCTCTCCTCCTTTTCCATTGATATAGGCTTCACCTGAGGTAGCACCATAAAAGGCAACGTTACCAATGATGATGTTTTCGTGCGCAACAAATTTTGAATTTCTGCTTGGATACACGATCAGTTTTCCACCCGAAAGCCCCTTTCCAAAATAATCATTGGACTCACCTTCCAACTCAAACGTTACCCCTTTGGTAAGAAATCCTCCAAAAGACTGACCTGCAGAACCTATAAACTTGTAATGAATCGTATCATCAGGAAGCCCGGGACTGCCGAAAATCTTGGAAATTTCATTGGAAAGCATTGCCCCAACTGTTCTGTCTATGTTCTTAATCTCAAAAGAGCCTTTGACTGGGTTGGCCTGCTCTAATGCAGGTATCGCTTGCTTGATCAGCTTTCTGTCCAATACTTTTTTGAGCTCAAACTCCTGATCAATCTGTTTGAATACACCTACATGGTCAGGTACTTCTACTTTATGGAATACTGGGCTTAAATCTACTTTGTCCCATTTCCAGTGGTTCATATTTCCAGATGCTTTTAGAACATCACTTTGTCCCACCATCTCGTCTATTGTACTAAAGCCTAATGAAGCCATGATTTCTCTCAAGTCTTCCGCCAGGAACTTGAAGTAATTGACAACGTGGTCTGGATCTCCTGTAAAAAGCTTTCTCAATTCAGGGTTTTGCGTGGCGATACCAACAGGACAAGTATTGAGGTGGCACTTTCTCATCATGATACAACCCTCTACTACAAGTGCACCGGTAGAAATACCCCATTCTTCTGCACCGAGTAAGGTAGCTATTGCCAAATCACGGCCGGTTCTAATCTGTCCATCTGTCTGTAAAGTCACTCGGCTCCTCAGGTTATTTTTGACCAAGGTCTGATGGGCTTCTGACAGGCCGAGTTCCCAAGGAAGACCTGCGTGCCTGATAGAGCTCAATGGTGACGCACCTGTACCCCCGTCAGCGCCTGAAATCAAGATGACATCCGATTGCGCTTTGGCAACACCCGCAGCGACTGTACCGACTCCTGCTTGGGAGACGAGTTTTACATTGATCCTGGCTTTTCTATTTGCATTTTTCAGGTCATATATCAGCTGGGCCAAATCCTCAATAGAATAAATATCGTGATGTGGTGGGGGAGATATCAGTCCTACTCCAGGTGTAGAGTGTCGCACCCTTCCTATCCAATCATCCACTTTATGTCCGGGAAGCTGACCTCCTTCTCCTGGCTTGGCACCTTGGGCCATTTTGATCTGAAGTTCTTCCGCGTTACTCAAGTAATTGCTGGTCACTCCAAATCGACCGGATGCAACCTGCTTGATGGCTGATCTTTCCCAGTCTCCATTTTCTTTTTTCTCAAATCGGATTTCATCTTCTCCACCCTCGCCTGAATTGCTTTTGGCACCTATGCGGTTCATGGCAATAGCCAAGGTAGAATGTGCCTCATGCGAAATAGATCCAAAGGACATGGCACCTGTGGCAAATCGCCTCATGATGTCCTCTGCTGGCTCTACTTCCTCAATCGGAATAGAAATCCGCTTCTTAAACTCAAAAAGGCCTCGCAATGTCAAAGCATCTCTACTTTGGTCATTGATCTTTTGAGCGAATTTTTTATACAAATTGTAATCACCTAAGCGAGTGGATTTCTGAAGCAAGTGGATAGTTTCAGGGTTGAAAAGGTGTTTTTCGCCCCTTCTTTTCCATTGATAAACTCCACCGGCCTCCAAAATCGGACTTTCAGTCTTGTAGGCTGCATGGTGCCTTATCAAAACTTCTTCAGCCAGTTCATCGAATGATATACCCGAAATCCTAGATACTGTTCCTTTGAAACACCTGTCTATAACTTCTGGTCCGAGTCCGATTGCTTCGAAAATCTGGGCACCTTGATAAGATTGCAGAGTGGAAATTCCCATTTTAGAAAGCACCTTCAAAAGCCCTTTTCCTATGGCATTTTGATAATTGGTAAATATTTCTTTCTGTTCAAACTTCTTACTGAACACACCCTTTTCGTTTAGACTTGCTAAAGATTCGAGTGCCAAATATGGATTGATCGCTGAGGCACCATACCCAATCACAGTTGCAAAGTGCTGAGTTTCTCTAATATCCCCAGCTTCTACTACTAAGCCAGCCCTCGTCCTGAGTTTCTTTTTGATCAGGTGGTGATGTACTGCTCCAATGGCTATCAAAGAAGGAATCGGAGCTTGGGTTTCGTTACTATTTCTGTCGGAAATAATAATGATGTTTTTTCCGGCATAAATTGCACCTTCGGCTTGCTTGCAAAGTTGTTCCAGTGCTTCCAAAAGCCTTCCAGCTTTATGGTCAGCTTCGAAATGCGCATAAAGGGTAACTGACCTGTATCCCAGTTCCTCCAAATGCTTTAATTTTTCCAAATCCTCGTTTAGAAGTACGGGTTGGCTGATATGAATCTGCCTTGTATGTCGTGGGCTTTCAGCGAGGATGTTGTGGCTTTCTCCAATTCTGGTAAATAAGGACATCACCAATCGCTCTCTGATAGGATCAATCGGTGGATTACTTACTTGTGCAAAAAGCTGTTTGAAGTAATTTGAGATATGTTGACTTTGCTTAGATAACACTGCCAGAGGCGTATCTGCACCCATTGAGCCAATTGGTTCATATCCATTTTCTCCCATTGGAGAAAGGACGACTTTGATTTCTTCGGCTGTATATCCAAAAACGGTCTGTCTCTTTTTGATATCCTCCAGAGAATAGGGGTTTTCTAGAGTTTTAGGGTTTGGCATGAGCCTAAGTTTCAGCCTTTCTTCCTTCACCCATGCATCGTAAGGTTTGTTGTCACAAACCACTGATTTTATATCATCATCGTGGAATATTTTGCCTTTTTGTAAGTCTGCAAGTAGCATCCTTCCAGGGCTGATTCGTCCTTTATCTGTTACAGTTGCCTCTCTAATAGGCAAAGCACCTGCTTCAGAAGACAAAATTAGTCTATCATCACTGGTGACAAAATACCTTAAAGGACGGAGTCCATTCCTGTCCAAAGTAGCACCAAGTGATTTTCCATCGGTGAATAAGAGTGCTGCAGGTCCATCCCATGGTTCCATCAAGGCTGCATGAAATTTATAAAAGGCCTTTCTTTCCTTATTCATGGTCTGATTGTCCTGCCAAGCCTCTGGTACCAGCATCATCATGACATGTGGCAATGACCTTCCGCTGAGGGTCAAAAGCTCCACCATGGCATCTAAATTTGCCGAATCAGAGTTCAACTTGTTGGTAATAGGCATAAGTTTGCCAAGTTCATCGTCACTGAAGTAGATAGACCTCATCAAAGTCTGTTTGGACTTCATTTTATTGAGGTTACCTCTGATGGTATTGATTTCTCCGTTGTGGGAAAGATACCTAAAAGGCTGTGCCAGTCTCCAGTTTGGGAATGTATTGGTAGAAAATCTAGAGTGAACTATTGCAAGACCTGAGGTGATTTTATTGTTTTGGAGGTCTTTATAGAATGGCAAAACCTGATCAGTTCTGAGCTGACCCTTATATATAAGTGTAAATGCTGAAAAGCTCGCAAAATAGAAAGCTGAATTGACACCGGGGATGGTGTTGTTAATGAAATTGGTAGAGTAATTTCGAAGAACGTAAAGCTTCCTCTCTAAGTCAATATCGCTTAGGCCATCCTTGTGGCTCACAAATACCATTTCGATATTTGGCATTACTTCCAAAGCACCTGAGCCAGGCACTGTTTCATCCACAGGTACTGCCCTGTATCCGATCAATTTGAAGCCTAGTTCATCGATGATTTTTTTAAGTTGCTCCTTGGATTTTTTGTACAACTGTTTGTTTCTTGGAAAGAAGGTCATCCCGACTCCATAGCTTCCCTCCTCAGGGAGGTCAAATCCTGACCTTGAAGTCACTTCTTTCAAGAATGTATGAGGTATTTGAATAAGTACGCCGGCACCATCACCTGTCTTGGGATCACTGCCTCGTCCGCCCCTGTGTTCCATGTTGCTCAGCATAAACAATGCATCGCTGATGGTCTCATGGCTTTTTACTCCTTTTACGTTGACAACAGCTCCTATCCCACAGGAATCGTGTTCAAATTCGTCACGATAAAGTCCTTGATTCATGTATGTTTGGTTTATTATAGGTTGATCTAAAATGGATGCAAAATTTACAAAAAAAATTCCTTTTTTTAAAATAGAGGCAACAAAACAAGGTTATGAATGCATACTTTACACAGAAATGGTGTAAAAATTAGATTTAGAGAAATTGTTTAATCAGTTTTAAAAAAGACATAGAACCGCAATAAAGACTTCAATGTTTAAAAATTAGGTTTAATTTTTGACCATTATTTTGGTTTTAGCTAATAAATTACCAAATATCGGTTGGTGCGGATTTTAAGAAAAAAAAATCGAGAAAATTTGACGGAATTTTTATTTAGAGGATTCAACAAAAAAATAGAAGTTTCATTGAGGATTCAATAATTCTATCAAATAGGTTAAATGCAGAATATTATTCGGTACAGGTTTTTGGCTTAATCTTCATTATCCCCATTCATTTGCTTCTCACCCTCCCATAGATGAACCTTTACTTTTTTGATCCTTCTTGCATCTACTGCCAAGACCGTGAACTCATATTTTTCAAACCTAATCTTCGATCCATTCTTTGGGAAACTTGAATTGAGCTCTAGTAATAAGCCTCCGAGTGATTCACTTTCTCCCTTGACTTCATCAAATTCCTGTGGATCAATTTCAAGCTTTTTGCAAAAATCATTCAGAGAGACCTTTCCTTCAAAAACAAATGTGTTAGGGTCGATTTCCTTGAAATAAAAATCTTCGGCATCATCAAACTCATCATTGATTTCGCCGATAATTTCCTCTATAAGGTCTTCCAATGTAACAAGTCCTGATGTGCCTCCATACTCATCGACAACGATTGCCATATGAACCCGTTTCTGTTGGAAATCTTTCAAAAGACTGTCTACTTTTTTATTTTCAGGAATAAAAAATCCTTTCCTTACCAAGCTTTGCCATTGAAAATCCTCATCATGATCGATATGAGGAAGCAGGTCCTTGATATATAATATGCCCTCAATGTGATCAATTGTTTCGCTATACACAGGGATTCTTGAATATCCACTCTTGTTGATTTTATCCATCAATTCATGAAAATCCATTTCCATATCGATGGCTGTAATATCCATCCTGGAACGCATCACTTGCTTTACCGAGAGTGTTCCAAAGTTCACAATTCCTTTTAAGATATCCTTTTCCTCATCGGTCGTATGCTCGGTGGTAAGCTCCAAAGCTTGATTCAATTCATCAACGGAAAGGGAATACCCCTTTCTTTGAATTCTTTTTTCAATGATATTAGAAATGGACAGTAACAAAAAAGTCAGGGGTTTTAACAACAAAGAAAAAAAGTAAATGTATGGAGCCATCATCAGGGAAAACTCAATATTTGCTTTGGTAGCATACACTTTGGGCACAATTTCACCAAAGAAGACGATGGCAAAGGTAATCCCTACTGTCTGTACTAAGATTACAATGATACCTGTGGCATTAAACCCAAAAATGGTCCAAGCTACAAATGTAGTGAGCGTAACCATTCCGATGTTGATCAGGTTGTTGAGGATCAATACGGTGCTCAGTAAGTTTTTGGGAGATTCAATTAATGAAATTGCTCTGGAAGCCCTGGCATCGTCCTTGTCCTGAATTGTGGCCAAATCTTCTGATGTGAGAGAGAAAAAAGCTACTTCAGAACCTGAAACCAAGCCAGACGCTAACAGCAAAAAGACAAAAATTAATGCATTTATAAAGATATAGCTGGCCGAAACCGAAGCGATTTCAGCCAGCAACATAATACTCGGATAGGGGTCGTCCATCAATTTATTAAGATGATGATTGCAAAATTAAACATTTCCCAATCAATTCTTCAACTATTTAGCTTAGAAGGGAAGATCGTCTTCTTCTTGTGGTCCTTCAGACACTGCACTTGGAGTAGATACATTTGAAGGCTGCTGCTGCGAATATCCTCCACCTTGAGGAGCACCTCCTCCAGCATTGTCAGGTCTTCCTCCGAGCATAGTAAAGCTCAGTACCCTTATTTTGGTTCTTTTCCTGTTGTTTCCCTGATCATCTTGCCAGGTATCTGATTTGATTTTTCCTTCTACGAAAAGTTGGCTTCCTTTTTTGAGGTACTGTTCGGCGATTTTTGCCTGACCATCCCAGAGCTCAAGGTCATGCCATTCGGTATTTTCCACCCTATTGCCCATTTTGTCCTTGTAAGCTTCAGTCGTTGCCAATCTCAAGTTGGCTACCACTTTGTCCCCTTCCAAATGCTTTACTTCCGGGTCTGCTCCTAAATTGCCTACTAAAATTACTTTATTTACTCCGGCCATAATGTTGATTGTTTAAAGGTTTAATAAAAAGTTTATGATTAAAATTAAGCATTATTTTTCATCGTTCAAATACTTTAAGATCAGTCTTGGTTTGCCTAAATCTTCAAACCTTTCTCTTTCTACTATCTGAAATTCGAATAATCTTGTCCACTCTGCTAATCGATCGATTTCACTTGGATCAATCACAAACTTAACAAAGTTGGCAAAAATTCTTTGATGGGTAAGGATATGTTTATAAGTATATGAAGAATTCTCGACATTAAGTGTCTCAATTTTTTTCAAGGATTCCACAAAATCAGGTAAAAGATCAATCAATTTGCTTTTCTCAGAGACTTCAGTCATCGGAAAGTCAAATAATCCCTGCCAGATATCACCTTCGCCTCTTTTCTTAACAACAATGTAATCACCACATGTGATATAAGTGTATTTGAAGTACCGTTCTTTGATTTTAAGCTTTTTTATTTTTAAAGGAAGTTCGGCAACAATTTTTTTGTTGTGGGCAAAGCATCCTTCCCTGAGTGGACAAATTGTACAATCGGGGCTTTTTGGCACACATTGTAGTGCACCAAACTCCATAATCGCCTGGTTGAAGGTTCCGGCAAAATCATGGGGAATAAGTTCATTTGCCAATTTTTCAAACTCCTTTTTTCCTGCAGGGCTGGCAATGTCAGTAGCCACACCAAAATATCGAGACAAGACCCTGAAGACATTTCCGTCTACTACCGCTACGGCCTCTTCAAATGCAAAAGAAGCAATTGCCGCTGCAGTGTAAGATCCGATTCCTTTTAGTTTGAGTAAATCTTTATAATTGTCTGGAAAAACTCCTCCGTATTGGTTAAACACCATTTTGGCACATTCATGAAGATTTCTGGCCCTGCTGTAATATCCAAGTCCTTGCCACAATCTCATGACATCCTCAGAAGGAGCATTGGCCAAACTTTCAACATTTGGATAATTTTCCACAAACTTCAAAAAATAAGGTAGTCCCTGAGCTACACGTGTTTGCTGCAGGATGATTTCTGATAACCAAATGATATACGGGTCTTTGGTGTTTCTCCAAGGTAAATCCCTTTTGTGTCGGGGATACCACTCCAATATTGTATGGACGAAAGGGTGTAAACTCAAAACGGTCTTAAATTTCAATATGAAGGCAATGTTAAACAATTCAATCTTATTTTGTGCTTTTTGTTTTTATATTGGATTGCTTCCTTTAAATTTGCAGTCCCAAAATTAGTTGGTTAATAGGTCGTTAAGCTTATTTGATAATAATTTAAATTAATTAGACAGTGACTAAAGCAGAAGTAATCACAAAAATTTCGGATAAAACCGGTATTCAGAAAGACGATGTAACTCAGACTGTTGAGGCATTCTTCAAAGTGGTAAAAGATTCCATGGCGGACGGTGAGAATATTTATGTAAGAGGGTTTGGAAGCTTCATCAACAAGAAGAGAGCGAAGAAAATTGCGAGAAACATCTCTCAAAATACCGCAATTGTTATTGATGAGCACTACGTACCGGCCTTCAAACCATCGAAAGTTTTCATCGAAAAAATCAAAAACAGTAAAAAAATTAAAGAACTAGCACCTCAGGATTAATCCTGAGTGCTTTTTTCCTTATGAAAAAATCCCAGATCATTATTCTCGTCATTGGTATCGTCAGTATTATTGTGCTGTATTCGTTGCCTAGAGTTGTTGTGGATAATGATGAAGGGAATATGGAAATCAGAGCAGAGGCTGATGAAGCTGGCACAGATGCTGCCGAGCTTCATGATGCTGATATTTCTGAATCCGTTCGAAATAAGATTTCTTCACTTTCTCAGAGAATGAGTATAGAAGAAGATAAGGGAAAAATCAGTTCTTTGGCAGATTCCTTAGCTGCAGAATATACACAGGCGGGCAAATTTGACTCCGCTGCCTACTACCTTGAACAGGCCGCTCTTAAATTAGACAATGCTGAACTCTGGGAAAAAACAGGTACTGCATATTATGAGGCTTATACATTTGCACTAAACGAGCAAAAAATAGCGTATCTTGCCGATAAGACGAGAAGCTATTTGAATAAAGTGTTGGATAAAGATCCGACTAGACTGGATTTGAAGACTAAGGTTGCTATGACATATGTGTCTTCCAACAACCCAATGCAGGGTATTACCATGCTGAGGGAGATCCTTGAAATAGACCCAAATAATGAAGATGGTCTTTTCAATATGGGAGTGCTATCCATGCAATCCGGTCAATACAAGAGAGCAGCTGAACGTTTTGAAGAACTGGTGCGTTTTCATCCTGATAACTTGCAGGGACAGTTCTACTTAGCGGTAAGTTACTTTGAGTCCAAGCAAAACAACAAAGCAAAAAAGCAATTTCAAGATGTTAAAAACATGACTCAAGACCCGATGGTTTTGGCGAGTGTTGAAAGCTACCTTGAAAGATTATAAATAATTGTTCCACTTTAAATCTTTAAAAATATGCCTTGCGGTAAAAAAAGAAAGAGACATAAGATCGCTACGCACAAGCGTAAGAAGAGACTTAGAAAAAACAGACATAAGAAGAAGTAATAATTACTTCTTCTTTTTGAGTTTTTACACAACACGTTCATTTATATTATAAAAACAGACACGATTGAGCACAGAATTATTAATTGATTCTACTCAAAGCGGTAGTCGAATAGCACTTCTCAAGGACAAAAACCTGGTGGAACTTCACTCAGAAGGTGGAGAAAATCAGTTTAAAGTTGGTGACATATACTTGGGGACAGTAAGAAAAATCGTCAATGGGCTCAATGCAGCATTCATTGATGTGGGCTATGAGAAAGATGCATTTTTGCATTATCAGGATTTAGGTCCTCAGATCAACAGCCTCAATAAATTTTCAAAGCTCGTCCGCAACAATAATAACCAAAATGTCAACCTTAAAGGTTTTGAGAAAGAAGCTGACATAGAAAAGCTTGGGAAAATTTCCAATGTACTTTCTAAAAACAATCAGGTACTGGTGCAGGTGGTCAAAGAGCCCATCTCCACCAAAGGCCCGAGACTATCGTGCGAGCTCTCCATCGCGGGTCGCTATTTGGTATTGGTACCATTCTCCGACACTGTCAATGTATCTAAAAAGATACGAAGTGCAGAAGAAAGAAAAAGATTGGTACGACTTATTACTTCTATCAAGCCTGCCAATTTTGGTGTAATCATCAGAACAGTCGCAGAAAGTCAGTCCGTAACCGAACTAGACAAAGACTTGAGAAACCTTCTTACCACTTGGGAAGAGGGAATGAAAAAACTACCCAAAGCAAAAAGCCGCGAAAAAATTATCGGAGAGATGAGTATGGCTTCCTCTATCATAAGGGACCTTCTCAACGAATCATTCGATGCAATCACCGTAGAGGATGAATTGATCTATGATCAAATCAGGTCTTATATCAGATCTATTGCCCCTGAAAAGGAAAAAATAGTCAAGCTTTTCAACGGAAAAGCTAAGCTCTTTGAAAATTTTGGAATTGAAAAGCAAATCAAAAGCTTGTTTGGTCAGACGATAAGTCTTCCACAGGGCGGATACCTCATTATTGAGCATACCGAAGCCCTTCACGTCATAGACGTAAACAGTGGAAACAAGTCAAACCAAGAAAGCGAACAGGAAATGACGGCCTTAAAAACCAACCTGGTCGCAGCCAAAGAAATTGCCCGACAGTTGCGCCTCCGAGATATGGGAGGTATCATCGTCATTGACTTTATTGACATGAAAAAAGCCGATAATAAAAAGGCCATTTTTGATGCAATGAAGGATGAAATGAAAGATGATAGGTCCAAAAACACGGTGTTGCCTTTGACCAAATTTGGTCTAATGCAGATCACTAGACAGCGTGTAAGACCTGAAGTCAACATTGTCACCAAAGAAACCTGTCCTTCATGTAATGGTACAGGTAAGATCCAAGCCTCCATTTTGGTGGCTGATCAATTGGAAAAAGACCTCGAGCATATCGCTACCATCCAAAATGTTTCTAACATCCACATCGGATTACACCCTTACCTTTTTGCCTATTTTACCAATGGGCTGATTTCACCAAGGGTGAGGTGGTTTTTCAAATACTTTAAGTGGGTAAAGCTGATAAAAGATTCTTCCCTACCTGTGACGGAATACAGATTCCTGGACGATTCAGGAGAAGAAATAGAACTTACAGTAAAAAGCGAGACCGAATAGGTCTCGCTTTTTTTGGTTTATGGCTTTTACAATAAAATTGTAAACTTTGGAAAAGTTAAAATCCCAAATTGTATCAGAGATACCGATAATCTAAAGGTATTATGCTATTACTATTTACAGATTGGAGTTTTGTTATTATGGCTTAGTCAAAGGTGTCCCTCTATCAACTTATGTGACTATTGTTTTTTATGGTAAAAATCACTCCTTTTATGCTTCAATTCGCAAGTTGTGGAAACTAATTAAATGTTATTTATTAGAATTAGATTTTAACCTAAGTTTCCCAGTTTCGAAATCAATAATGATACTGAAATACTCAACTTTTAGTCGCCTCTATATTTCTCCTGCAATCCCCTCAAAAAATACCTCAAGACCTGATCTTTGCAGTCTCGATATTGGCTTTGTGTCGGTTTTCTGAATATCGCGCTCAACTCGTGTTTTGAAAATCTAAAATCTACTTCATCCAACATTTCCAAAATATCCTCATCTTTGAGTAAGAGAGCGATTTTTATTTTTCTAAATATGGCATTGTTATTCAGCCTCTTTTCAGGCACAGGATCTTTACCCTCCTGCTTTCCCCTGTGCTTGATGATAAAGCCATTCAGAAAAGCTGCCAAATCTATATCGTATATAGCTTTGTAATCTTCATCCTCTTCCTTCTTAAGCCAGTTACTTACTTCTTCCCGCGTGGTTTCTCTGCCTCCATTTTTAAAGAGCTTGATCATCTGATCATCGCCCAAATCAAATGTATACCTGAGTGATCTTATTATGTCGTTGTTGTTCATAGACTTTATCTGACTGCGTAACTGAGACGCATGGTGATGGATGCAGTTTTTTCCCTTGCCCCTGTATTGAATGTTCCTCCCCAAGAATAGTCTTCTGTGGAGTTTTGACCGGTAATCTGAAAAATCCCCATATTGGCTGAAATCAGTTTGCCCAAAGTTGCTCCGGAGTTTTCAGCAATCTTTTCCGCTCTCAACCTTGCATCCTCTGTTGCTTTAGAAATCATCTCTATTTTCAGACTTTCTAGTTGGGTATAGTAGTAGCGTGGTGGCTGGGAATAAAATTTCACGCCTTGTAGAAGCAATTCTGTTATTTCCCTGGAAATCTGATCAACTTTATCAACTTCCTGAGATTCAATTTGCAGTGATTGGTTAAGTTGATATCCTTTAAAGGTCTGACCCATATAATTCCCCGAACTGCTATAATTCTGATCATAAACCGGATTGGTATTGATGGCATTAAAAATAATCTTTTCCTTGGGAATTCCTTTGGAAACAAGATAATCACTCACCGCTTTTCTGTCCTTTTCAAGGTCTGCGTAAGCATTTTTGATATCATAATTTTCCCTGCTGAAATTACCTTCCCATACGACAAGGTCAGAACTAAAATTCTGTTGCCCGAGTCCGGTAACATCAATGGTGCCTGATTTCTGATGCCTATTGATAAACGCATTGCCAAGCAGTGCAGATGCTATGATGATGGCAAGCGAAAAGATAAATGGGGAAAGGTGTTTTTTCATAGACTGGAGATA
Organism: Mongoliibacter ruber; assembly: GCF_003003005.1. Classification (GTDB taxonomy): domain Bacteria; phylum Bacteroidota; class Bacteroidia; order Cytophagales; family Cyclobacteriaceae; genus Mongoliibacter; species Mongoliibacter ruber. The sequence goes on along the minus strand of NZ_PVTR01000002.1, from coordinate 168,752 downwards.
ATTTAATATGTATATCCGCTTTCATACATGTAGAATCTAAATAATTGAATTAACCTGTGATTTCGAACCAATATCGATAAATATCCAATATCAATTAGTATCCCTTTGCCCAAAAACCCTCGTTTAATTGGTTAGTGGCATGATTGCGGATAATCATATATTTTAATTTAAATTTACATCAATCTTTGTTTAAAATCCATGTCTTTAGGATTTTCCAAGTCAATCAGGTAGCCATTTACCAGCGCATATTTCAATTCTCCATTTTTGGCAAGGAAGAAATTTGGCACCTTACCGGTATTGATCATGGATGGTATTCTGTTTTGGTTTTTCAGTACCATAATCGGCAATCTATGAAGTCCCATTCCTTCTTTCACCTGGATGGCTAGGTATCCTTTTTTTAAAAGATCAAAAGCCTCTTCAACACTTACTTCGTCGACTGATTCAAAAGTCTCCTCATATATTAGCCCCTCCACGATTTCCATTCCTTCTGCATCCAGTTCTTCGTATCCATAAAATATAGACAAATCTCCTATATCCTCAATTGCTCCTGTCACAAAAAAGCTTCCAGCCAAGTCTGTTTCTTTTCTCCTGATTCCAATATCAGTAGGGTATTCGTAGACTCCCTTGGTAAGCTTAAGGTTGCGGATAACCACATCCATCAAACGAAAGGAATTGTCTGGGATTGAATAGTAAGCATCAAGACTATGCTTTTCATAGCTTTTATTGGCTATCTGCTGCAAACTATTCAACATAGCCAAGAAGTTAAGTCTTCGAATCTCCTGTTTTTCAGGGTCCTTGTAATATCCTCCGGATTCGATCAAAATAGTACTTGTACCCCATTTCTGGAAGTTATCCCCAAAAGCCCTTGGTTCAAAGGCGTCATCATATTTACCAACTTGTCCAGGCACTACTTCCTGAAGCATTTCATTCATGCCCACAATCACCTGCATGGCTCTTTTTCTGATATCATTGACTTCTGTTTCGTAATTATATGCTGGAGCCAAAACTGATATTGTAGCCGGTTTTTCGGTATCACCAACGGTATAAAACGTGGATTGGTCGTGGAGGTTAAAACCAAATTCAGGTGAGAAGCTTTCACGAGCATTTTTGAGAAGTACTGCCTCAGGTGAGGCTAGGCGAATGGCGTCCCTGTTGAGGTCAATATCGAGGGCATTTCTTCTGATCCATCTATTCATACCATCAGGATTTACAATAGGGATAAAACGGATGGTAAGTTGACTTTTCAAAAATTCTCTCATTTGATCAAAGTCATCTTCATTTCCTTCTATAAAATTGAAAAGATCAAATAGTGCCATGGTCGCGGTACTTTCATTTCCGTGCATCTGAGACCACAACATCACCTTGATTGGGCCATCTCCCCATGTCATTTGGTAAATGCTTCTTCCTTCTACGGATTTGCCTATTTCTTCGGTCTGAAACTCTCCTTTTCTATCCTTAACCAGGTGAATGACGTCCGAGTGTTTGAAACGCCTTTGAGAAATACTTTTCTCTTTATATTTTTCATATGCTTCAGAAAGCTGTGTTGTAGATAGTTCCGGAAAGCTTTCCTCTTGTTTACATGAGGTGAGTATCAATAAGAAAGAAAGAATTGTTAGTATTACCGAAGGGTAAAAGGGAGTTTTCATAAACTGTCTGGCTTGATTTTAATGCCCTAAGTTATGAACTTGGCAATTAAAATAAATTTACTTTTGCCTTAAACTCAAAAATAACGCGCATGAAGCTTTCATTCTTTGTCAAGGATTTGCCACTCAAACACACTTTTACCATTGCCCATCAAAGCAGAGATGTACAAGACACCGTCATCGTAAAACTTGAACATGAGGGTCTGTATGGTCTAGGGGAGACAACTACAAATCCATTTTATGGAATGACCGCACAAAATATCTGCGAAAACCTAGAATCAGTAATCAGCAAAGTAGAGGGAAATACGTGGGAATCTCCATCAGAGCTTTGGGAAATGTGTCGCAATGACTTTTCAGCAAATCCCTTTGCTCAATGCGCTTTGGATTTGGCAGCATGGGACATTTACACCAAGTCCAAAGGACAAAAACTGTATGAGTATTTGGGTTTAAGTCCAGAAAATATACCAACCACCAATTTCACGATAGGCATTGATACTATTGAAAAGATGGTTGAAAAAATGAAGGAAGTAGAATGGCCCTTGTATAAAATTAAGCTGGGGACAGACCATGATCTGGAAATCATCAGAGAGCTTCGAAAGCATACTGAAGCAGTTTTTCGAATAGATGCCAACTGCGCATGGACTGCAGAGCAAGCAATTATTTACTCAGAGGAGCTTTTGAAACTCAATGTGGAATTTATGGAGCAGCCTTTGGGGAAAGATGACTTGGAAGGAATGAAGGAAGTTTTTAAGTATTCCAAACTCCCTGTAATTGCAGATGAAAGTTGTATTGTCGAATCTGATGTGAAGAAATGTTCAGGGCTTTTTCACGGAATCAATATCAAATTGGTGAAGGCAGGCGGCATTACGCCAGCTTTAAGGATGATAAAAGAAGCCAAAAGTCTGGGCATGAAATGCATGGTAGGTTGTATGACAGAATCCTCTGTTGGCATCACTGCCATAGCACATATCGCCCCTTTACTAGATTATGTGGATATGGACGGAGCCATGCTATTGTCTAAAGACATTGCCAGGGGTGTTGTCATCACGCCCGATAAGGTCACTTTCCCTGAAGGAAATGGGATAGGTGCGGAGATGGTTTGAGAGATGATGAACTGACGAACTGATGAATTGTGGAACTGTGTACTTGCCTGCCTTAGGTAGGATTGATTAACTTCCAATAGAATTGTTAAAGGTTAAAAGTCAGGATTGTGGTAAAGTGGGAGCGTTGTCATGCGGATGGACTGCGGGACCATTGGGTTTTTAACTCTCTATTGTCAATCTTACATATGCCAGCTCATCATCTAGGTTGAGAAACAGGTGAATTTTCCCATCTTTCACAAATTGAGGATTGGGTATTTTGGAAATCAGGTCTGAAGTTTCTTTTTCCCCTACGAGTTCAAAATCCTCATTCAAAATGCTGAGATAGGTTTTGTGTCTTAACTCTTCACCATCAATCCTCGGCATAGCTTTGTAAGAGAATCTGTAAAAAACCTTATTGACATCATCCCATAATAAATTCCCAAAATTTATCTCTTCTCTGATTTGAGTGGCAACTTTCTGTAATTCTTCCCGGGAGTCAACATTGTTCTGGTAACTTCCTGACTTGGAGTTTGGCGTCAATGCATTGTCATATTGCCTATAAATTAACGTGTCTTCTTCAGAGTTTAAATGGTAAATGCTATTTGTGTAATTGGTAGCCAGCAAGATATCGTCTTTCCACAAGGTAAAGTCTTGGGAAGGAAAAGTAGCGGACATCCCTCCACCTTCTATCTGCCAAGTAACCCTATATTTATCCCTATCTTCAAAATTTGGCAGTTCGATTACCCTTTTGGTTTTTTGCTCCAAATCCAACTCTAAAATATCTGAATCCAGCTTTTTAAATGCCATAAAAGTGCAATAGAGTTTTTTCCCATCTTTGGAAAATCCAAGAAAATTCAACTGTCCTTTTTCATCTATACCTTCACTCATCCAATCTTCCCGGAGATTGATTCTTTCCAAAATATTGGCTTGGAAATCAGTTATGCTGATCTTTCCTTCCCAGCCAAGAAAAGCCAATCTATTCTCAGCTACAGGCCTGATCATATAAGCGTTTTCACCGACCCCTTCAGGCCCCTCTTTTTCTACTTTGATCTTTTCGGAAAGCTCCATTTTTTCAAGATCAATTACCTCAAGATTTGCACCTTTCGTATCCCAGTTGAAAAGAAGGTTTTGATTACTGGAAACCGCTATTGCTGAGCTTCCTGTGGCTGCTGCCATCAAGATTTCATTCTTGGAGTCTACTATCACTGTGTCCATAGAGATGGAAAAGTCAGCATACATGTTTGAAGATTTCTTATCATCATTCCCTCCACATGAGGCCAAAAAAATAACCAAGAATCCAAAAACCAGCTTTTTCATAGTTATCATAATTATATTTTTTACAAAGAATTATATCAAGTGCTTATCCAATATGTACTATTCTTTGATTAGAGAAGAGGATTCAACTAAATACCCATCTATATTAAACTAAATCTATAAAATATCCAAGATCTTTTAGTTCAAAAAATTTATATGCTTTAAAATCGCGTTAAAAAAACAGTAATTTTTAGTCAAAGTCTGAAGATATTGAAGCAAAGGTTTATATAATGATGTTTCCTTCAACCCCTCTCGGGGTTGGACTTCACATAAATTTCACGGTGCACTGCCTCCGAGTTACACTCGGGGTAAATACCCTTGCTGATTTTAACACTGGAGGTGTTAAAAATTGGCACCCCCTTCAATCTACTTTCCATCAGATTTCTCCTGCGTACCAATGACAGATTTGTGTGGGCGTCACTTTGAGTGAAGCACAGGGTCTCCTAGCATAAACGGTAGGAGATCCTTCAACTCCGCAAGCCTGCCTACACGAGGTAGGCTCCGGTAACCAATGACGTATTAAATATTTCACGCAGCGCTCGCAGCGATTTCGCAGCGGCCGCCGCGAGAAAACAACTGTCATTCCCTTTCTGTAAATGCCAATTTTTAAAATCTCGAAATGACCTCTAGAACTGTTTACATTACACCAAGCTCTAAACTTTCCCAAAACCTCTGTCTTGTATCTTGTTTCTCGCTTCTTTTTTTCATCCTTTATCCCACATCTTTCCTCAAAAAGCTTCTCCTATAAACAAATAAAACCCAGATCCCTCCTGAGTAAAAGCCACGTCAAAGCGCGTGTAAATGTCTTTTTGGGGAAATAATAAAAATCTTAATCCTCCTCCTGCTGTCCATACTACTTTGTGTATGGAGGCTTTTGAAAAATCCGGAAAGACAGTAGCTGCTCCTGCAAAAGCTGCTGCTCCTATCCTGTCTGTAAATCCAAGAGGAAGTGGTAAAAACCGATATTCCACTTGGGTAGCCAACTGGTTATTGTCCCTAAACCTGCCAAGATAATAGCCGCGCATCATACTGTCCCCACCCATCAGGGCCATCTGATTGAAGGGGACATTTCCCCAATTGAACTGCCCTAAGAATTGCAAAGCCAATACATTGGTCTTCCCTATTGGCCGGAATATTCTCGTATCAGATATCACCGTGGTAAAGTCAAATGTGCTCAGCGCTCCCGAGTATCGAAGGAGGGCCAATTCAGAAAAATTACCTTTGCGTACGTTGAGTACATTATGGCGGTCATCATAGACCAGGCCAGCGCCTATGCCCAGGTTATTGGAGCCCTCACTTCCCAATGGCCTTTCAAATACAGGAGCTTCAGGCGAATCTTTGAAAGAGACTCCGGACATGCGTTGGAAATCGAATTCCAATCCGAAATAGAGGTTTTTCCTTAGTTCTCTCAGCACCCTCTCTTTAAGCATAATCTGATTGGCATCTACAAGAGAAAGGTATTCTTCCGGTGCTTCCATACCTATGCCATGGTATTTGAGAGGAAAGCTCTGTATCCTCAAGCGTCCCAAAAAAAACCACTTGTCTCTATCTGTGTAATTTGCGTGGTCAAACCAGATGCCGAATTGATTTTCTAAAGTGACAAAGGTGAAACCATTGATTTCACTCAAGCGATTGCTTGTATCCCGGTTTGCATAATAGACATAGAGTGAAGAAAAGCCAATTTCCCAACTTGTTTCGGGTGCATAGGCCAAGGTAGGATATACCAAAAATTGGGGCCTGCTTACTTCCGAGGTATCATTGAGTAAATTGGAAAGATACCTGGTGAAAAAATTTTGAGAAAAAACATCACCTTGACTCAGTATGATAAGAGCGAGTGAACAAATCAGCTTTTTGTACATAATATTCTTCAAACAAGAAAGAACCCATTAAAGTTGAATAGCACTAAAATATACCACTTTTATCAAGATCATTCTGATTGTCATTTGAACCTGACTATTTTACCATGTGCTTTGGAAGTCATTTCTTGCGGAATGGTATCTGAGATCTCCCGATACAATAACTCTACTAGTTTTTTCTTCAAAAAGCTCCTTGTCAGCACAATGCTGACTTCTCTTATTGGTTCTTCTCCTTCAAATTTCCTAAGTCTCCCTTTTTCTTCCTCATTCAGAGAAAAAGTAGCCAACTCTGGCAGGAGTGTAATCCCTGTATATTGGTTTACCATATTTCTTAAACCTTCCAAAGAACCACTTTCATAATGAAAGTTCATGCGTTCAAACTTATTCTGATGGCATAAATTCAGCACTTGATCCCTGAAGCAGTGGCCTTGCTGAAGCACCCACAGGTCCTCAGTTTCCAAATCAGCAACTGATATTTTTTCTTTTTTAAGGAGTTCATGATCCTTGGACAGATAAGCACAGAACTTTTCATAAAAAACAGGTTTTTCCAGAATTCCCGCTTCTGCCAAAGGTGTCACTACGATACCCAGATCCAGTTCATCGTTTTTGAGCTTTCTGAGGATTTCCTCAGTGACTGTTTCTTCCACCTGAAGTTTGACATTGGGGTACTTTTCCAAAAAAGACTTGATAAACCTATGCAATAAATAAGGTGCTAGAGTAGGAATAATGCCAACCTTTATCACCCCGCTTACATCCCCTTTGAGCTGAGACAAAAGCTCATAAATTCCTTTACTTTCTGATACTACCCTTTTTGCCTGATCTATGACCTGAATGCCGATTTCTGTTGGTATCACGGGCATTTTGGATCTGTCAAAGAGAATGACGTCCAATTCTCTCTCCAATTTGCTCACTTGTGCACTCAATGTAGGCTGTGTCACAAAGCAAGACTCTGCAGCATGACCAAAATGCCTGTGCTTGTCTACCGCGATAATATACTCAAGCTGTTGAATTGTCATTTTACCTAAAACAAAAACCTCTCAAAACGATTAAAAACCCATAAAATGGACATTGAGCAAATATAAAAATCTTTTTCTTTTTATTTAGATTTGATTTAAATAATGATTAATTTCGCATCCAAATCAAGAAAAAAAATGATCAAATCAATCCTAAAATCGACAATCGTTTTATTATTTGGAGGACTTCTTTTTTCCTGCGGAGACGGTTCCCAGGAAGATGTAGTCAACGTGTATACCCATAGGCATTATGAAGCCGATCAGCAATTATTTGACAAGTTTACTGAAGCCACTGGCATCAAGGTGAATGTAGTGTCAGCTTCAGCAGACGAACTCATACAAAAGCTGGAACTGGAGGGTGCAAGTTCTCCTGCAGATGTTTTGATCACTGTTGACGCAGGCAGACTGCACAGGGCTGTGAGCAAAGACCTATTACAAGAAGTTAGTTCGTCGACATTGGAATCCAATATCCCTTCTAAATTTAGAGATCCAAAAGGTTATTGGTTCGGGCTTACATATAGGGCCAGGATTTTTGCATACAGCAAAGAAAGAGTCAATCCCGAGACGCTAAGTACTTATGAAGCCCTTACTGAAGAGGAGTGGAATGGTCGTGTCTTGACAAGATCTTCAGAGAACATATACAACCAATCTCTACTGGCTTCTATTATTGCCCACCATGGCAAAGAGGGCGCAGAACAGTGGGCTTCCGCACTTTTGGCAAATATGGCTAGAAGTCCAAAGGGCTCTGATAGGGATCAGGTAAAAGCTGTAGCAGCCGGTGAGGGCGATGTGGCTATAGTCAACACGTATTATATAGGAATTATGCTCAATGATTCTAATGAAGAAGAGAGAAAAGCGGCTGAAAAAATAGCTTTGTTCTTTCCAAATCAGGATGACAGGGGTACACATATCAACATTTCTGGAGCGGGTGTGACCAAGTATGCACCAAATAAGGATAATGCTGTTAAATTAATAGAATTCCTGTCCAATCAGGAGTCTCAAGAACTCTTAGCAAATATCAATTTTGAATACCCTGTTAATCCAAACGTTGAGTTTTCTCCCCTGTTGAAAAGCTGGGGTGAATTCAAATCAGATGACCTAAATCTATCCGTTTTGGGAGACAACAACAGTGATGCAGTAGTCATTTTTGACAAAGTAGGCTGGAAATAATAAAGCATTGAACATAGCAAAAAAAGGTTACTATTGGTGGAATAAATGGACTGGCTATTCAATGCTGATTTTGCTGTTGATAGCCACACCTCTATTCACAATTTTCTTTAAATTATTTGACAAACCAGGAGATAGTTGGCAGCATATCGTCAACAATCTCCTTTTTGGCTATTTCCAAAACACCATTCTGATTTTAATAGGTGTAGCCATCATGACTTTTCTATTGGGAGTGAGTACAGCATGGCTGGTTTCCAATTATGAATTTCCCGGAAGAAAGTATTTTGAATGGCTATTGATATTGCCCTTAGGTTTCCCAGGGTATATCATGGCCTATACTTATGTTGGTCTTTTGGATTACACAGGGCCTATTCAGGTGTTTTTGAGAAATACTTTTGATATCCAAGTGAGGGGGAGTTTACTGGACATTATGAACCTGCCCGGGGCGATCTTCATTTTGTCAATCACACTTTTTCCATATGTGTTTTTGATTTCAAGATCATCTTTTGTCCAACAGTCCAAAACATTACAAGAAGCTTCTTTTCTCCTAGGGAAAAACAGGATGCAGACCTTCTTTAAGGTAGCGCTTCCGATGGCAAGGCCGGCAATAGTGGCGGGAATAGCATTGGCTTCGATGGAAGTCTTGAATGACTATGGAACGGTAAAATACTTTGGAGTCAATACATTTACGACCGGGATTTTCAGGGCATGGTTTTCTTTGGGAGATGCCTCCACAGCCATTTATTTAGCTGCTATTTTGATGGTATTTGTTTTTGTCATTTTGTATATGGAATCCGCACAAAGGGGAAATCGCCAATATGCATCTTCCAAAGATGTTCAAAAGCCCCTTATCCGTACCATCCCCACGGTTGGCAAAAAGATCCTCTACACTTCAATTTGCACCATTATTTTCCTGGTTAGTTTTTTCGTCCCTTTTCTTCAGCTTCTGCACTGGGTGAGTATGACGTATTCCAAAGTGATCAATGCTGATTTTTGGCTCTTGGTTTACAGGAGTTTTGTCCTTGCAGCTGTCAGTGGTGCTGTAGTAGTCGCATTATCTGTGATTTTATTGTATACGCTTAGACTCAGCCCATTCAGATGGGTCAAAAACATTACCAAGGTGGCCACCTTGGGCTATGCCATTCCAGGTGCAGTCATAGCGGTAGGGATTATGATACCGCTTTTGTCTTTGGACAAGTGGATTTATACCACTTTTATTTCAGCAAAAGCTGCGGGATTGTTTTTTTCGGGAACTTTATTGGCCCTGATATTTGCTTATATCGTCAGGTTTATGGCTGTAGGTTACAATCCGGTAGAAGCTGGCTTCCAAAAAATAGGCATGCATGTCAATGAAGCGAGTAGGTTGCTTGGTGCAAGAAGTACAAAGACCTTGTGGAAAATCGACCTTCCGCTTATCAAGACCAGCCTTATATCAGGGATATTGTTGGTTTTTGTAGACGTATTGAAAGAATTACCCTTAACTTTAATTCTTCGGCCATTCAACTATCAGACCTTGGCTACCAAAGCATTTGATATGGCTACCAATGAAATGATCGCAGAGTCGGCCAATGCCGCTTTGATTATTATTTTGACTGGGATTATACCGATAATTTTCCTTAACAAACTGATTAAAAAAAGAGAGCCTTAGGCTGAAATAGGATGAAGATTTTATCACTCCAGAATGTTCATAAGAAGTATCAGGACGCAAAGGATTTTGCAGTAAATGACGTGTCATTTGATGTAGAAGAAGGTGAAATTCTAGCATTGGTCGGTGAAAGTGGGTCAGGTAAAACTACTGTACTCAGACTCATAGCCGGACTTGAACATCCTGATTCCGGTACCATTTCTCTTTCCGGACACATTATAGTTTCCGGTAAACAATCAGTCCCCGCAAATGAAAGGCAAGTAGGGATGGTGTTTCAGGACTATGCACTGTTTCCACACCTTACTATTTTGGAAAATGTAAAATTCGGACTGAAAAAAAGTGCTGGAAATCCAACCAAAATAGCGGAGGACACACTCAATCTCGTAGGATTATCTGAAGATTATCAAAAATATCCTCACCAACTTTCCGGCGGTCAACAGCAGCGTGTGGCTTTAGCAAGGGCAATAGCCCCAAACCCGAAAATACTTTTGATGGATGAACCATTCAGCAATCTTGACGCTATGCTAAAAGATCAGGTGAGAGAAGAAATCCGACAAATCATCAAAAAAACAGGTATTACAGCTATTTTTGTCACTCATGATACCAAAGATGCCTTATCAACTGCGGATCGTGTAGCCATTTTGCATAAGGGATATTTGCAGCAGATTGACATTCCCAAGCACCTTTATGAAAGCCCCGTCAACCCTTATGTGGCTAACTTTTTTGGGAAAAGAAATGAGATAATAGCCACCCCACTCGAAGAAGGATGGCATACTACTTTTGGATTTATCGCAGATACTGAAGCCAAGAAGTATAAGAACAAAGTCAAGCTAATGTTCAGGCCCGAGCATGGTGAAGTGGTGAAGCGTGATGGCCAGCAGCTGACAGGAAGAATAGTCAAAATCTCATACTTTGGCAGTCATCAAATGGTGAAATTAGCTGATGATGAAGGCAAAAGGGTCACCATTCGTACCAATCCGGGACGGTCATTCGATGGGGTAGAAAGATCATTTTTCTACCTATGGAAATACGATATAGAGGAGGCTTTTTAAGCTCCTGCATAGACAATCAAGGATAGCCCGATTATAAACAGCATAAACATACCTCCTAGCAAAACATTAGTGCTTTTTGGCGCAGCCTTAAATTCTTTCCAGATAAACACCCCCCAAAAGGCTGCAACCATAGTAGCTCCCTGGCCTAATCCATAAGATATGGCAGGGCCTGCTTTTTCGGCTGCGATGATACTAAATGACATCCCCACACACCAAATGACACCCCCCAAAATCCCTACTAAGTGAACAAATGGACTGCCTTTGAAATAATCAGACCCCATTAGTGGTTTACCTTCTATCGGGGTTTTCATCAAAATGGTGTTGAAAACAAAATTGCTCAATAATATTCCTATTGAGAAAACGAACACAGCTCCGTAAGGAGTGAACTTACCGCCTTCAGGTTGGGAAAAGTCCAAAGACATAGATTGGGCGACAAAGAAGTAAAAAAAGGACATCAAAAACCCACCCACCAATGCCAGAATCAAACCTATTCTCGGGCTTTTTTGCTTAGATTGAGCCAGCTTTTTGTAAGCGAATGCATCCATTACAATCGCCATTACGACCAAAGCCACTCCCAAAAACAACAATATGGGATCCCCTTTTTGCTCGGAAATATAATTGACAACCACTCCCAACACCAAGGCAAGACCTATTCCTACAGGAAAAGCAACCGACATCCCTGCATAAGCAATGGCAGCTACGATTAGGATATTTGCCAAATTGAAAATTACGCCACCTATAAAAGCTAAGGTGTAGCTCTTTGAATCTGCCTGAAAAAGGTCTTCGGAAAAACTCCTGCCAGCATCTCCTGTGCTGCCTAAAGTGAATCCAAAAATTACAGCCAGCAGGACAATGCCAATCACATAATCCCAATAAAACAACTCAAAGCGCCATTTGGAGCCAGCCAATTTCTGTGTGTTGGCCCATGATCCCCAGCACAACATGGTGATGAGGCAGAAAACCACCGCAAGAGAATACGATTCTATGATGTACATGACTTATGGCTTTTTGGGTAGGACGAGTTCATAATTTTTTAATGTTGTGTAAAAATCATCAATGACCGCATCAGCGTCAAAGTTCTCCCACAACAACATTTTTCTTTGATTTTCAGGTCTTTCTACCCATTGATTGTCAATAAGTATTGGAGCTGGAACTTCAGATTTTTCACCCCAGTTGGGATTTTTCAGAACAGCTGCTGCCACCATGTCAAACAAAGCCCTTGATTTTGAGTCATCATGATAATCAATGTGTTCAAATAAACTCACAGCATAGTCACCGAAAGTACTATATTCACCCCCGTGACGACCTTCAATGGCTTCATCAATTTTTGGTCCCATTCCAGGCATATTTTCATTGATTTCTTGTTGGGTTACTTTCACTGCATCTGTCCCGCTTGGCTCTCCATACCTGACGGTGACCATTTCAAAAGGTACTTTTGTGTTGAGCACGTAATTCATGGAGACAGTATCATTGTCCTGATTATATTCTCCAGGTTTTGGGTAATTGGAACCAAGCCAAACCACACGCATTTTCTCCGCGATGCTTGGATCTTTTTCCAAGGCCAATGCCACATTTGTCAATTTGCCTACAGCCAATAGAATCAGCTCCTCACCTGACGTATTTGCTTGCTCAATGATAAAATCTACGGCATCTTTACCATCATATTGAGATTCTTGGATATTAGGTCTGATTTCTTCAAATGAGCCATCTGCCCCTTTCAGCAAAGGAATCTGTCCATAACGCTGCCCAAGTTGAAGGATACGTTTTGCCTCCTCGTAATGCTCATCAATATTTCCACCGCTGCGAGTCGCATTCACAGTTACACCTTCCAGGTCAAAAGTGGAGCCGTTTACTAGAATGTACATCAAGGCAAATTGGTCATCCAATTCATTATTGGCATCAGTGTCATAAAGCACCCTAATCATTGGCTGGACTGAGTCTGCGGTTTGCGCTTTGTTTTCCTCTTCCGCAGGTTTGCATGAAAACAAAAGCACCAAGGAGAAAATTGTTAGGAAAATGGGCTTATTCATAGTGTTATTGGGTTTGTTGATAATTTTTTATTCCAAGATAATCCTTCTGTAAGTAAGTAGTGAAGGAGTACCTGAATCACTTACTTCTAAAATCAGGTGTATATTATATCCTTTAAGATCATTTGGAATTACTAATTCCAAGCTTTTGTCTGTTGTGTTGCTCATCTGAAAATCCCCTAGATAGGTATCTGCTTCTTTGTATCTAAACCATCTGAAAGAAAGTGTATCTCCATCAGGGTCTGAAGAAGCTGAAGCGTCAAAGGTTATTTTTTCACCTGGCTCTCCAGTAACCCTCAATACTTTAGAAGTTGTGTCTCCATTGACCACAGCTTTCGGTTCTCTATTGACTTCTCCACGATCTTTGGTAGACCATAGGAGTCGGTTTTTGAAATTGTTGCTCACTGCCTCATCCCATCTGCTGAGTTCTGTTTGCTCTATCCCACAGGTATAGAAATAGGAATCCGGGAACCCTTCTCCCATAGATTGAAATCTCGAGCCCCAACTCCCCTGTGTAGGATCCAAAGGGTCATTCAAGCCAAAAACCGAACTCAATAGATAAAAGAAAGAAGGGCTGTCTCCTTCTCCACCATTGTCATAAATCTCAGACATTGGGCCATGCCCGTTGACATCAGCGGGCCCTATGGGCTTTTTCCAATCCGGATCACGGCTCCAGACATAATGCCAGAAGTGACCATTGTCATAAAGTACTTTTCCCAAGCTTACAGGTTCCTCTCCATAAGTAGGGATAGCTGTTCCAAAGTCTGCACAGGTATTTTCCTGCATTTTGACAAAGTCTGCAAAAAATTCAAAAGTGATGTCCTGAAACAGAATTCCGAATAAATGAATTTTGGGAAGTAATTGCAGGAACTTTTCCTGACCATGCTTTTCTCTAAAACGGTGTAGTGCCTGTACTAAGGTAATGGTACCGCCCCAAGCTTGAATAAAAATGGGCCGCTTATCATCTTTTTCAAAAATTTCCACCAAAAAGTCGCTACCCTCAGAATCTTTTGGCTCTCCTTTCGGTGTCATTCCTTCACCAATCCAGTCATGAAAATAAACCGAATCCCAAGAACTGGTGACATACCTATCTGCAATGTTATCAGAAAACTCCAAGGTATTGGTCAACCAAATGATCGGAAGGGCACCTCGGCCCCGCTTGGTAATTGCCATCAAATCTTCATAATCCGGTAAACCTGGATCATGTTTGCGCAATTGGGGCAACTCTTCCTTGTAAGCTTTAAGTATAGACATGGCCTTATCCCAAGGTCCTTGGTCATCAAAATTAAAGTCGGGAAGCTGATTGGTCACAATCAGTGCTTCAAGGTCAAAATAAGAGGAATAATAAAGGTACCTGATCAGAGAATTGCCATCATCATGAGTCATATCCGACAGTATGATAGTTCTGATTTTTTCATGTTCAGTAGATTCTTCATCAGAAGGTCTTAATTGACATCCAAAACAAATTGAAACCAATAAAGTGAGGTAAGCCACATTTTTGGCCACAAATTTAGACGTAAGCTGATCGCCAAAACTCAATCCTTTTTTGCTGTTATCCATGTTTCTCATTTTAGTCCTTCTTGTGGTTATATATGCATAAAGGATTCTGGTGTCATTGTTTTATTATATGTGATTTTAATCCTTGGAAAAACCTCCATAAGGCCACCATGGATTTCTATAGTAGGGAGATTCTACCACTACCTCTTTTTCGTCCCATACATAAGTCAGCCTTACTTTAATCCAATGATTTTGGGATAAAACATCATTGGCAAACCCCTTGAAATCTATTTCCTCCAGTATTTTTTCAGCACTCAAAACTGATCTGTTGTTTACAATGCATTCGAATTTGTTCACTTTAATTTCCTTTGGACCGCCTTCAATATTGACGCTTATCACATTACCTATTTCTTTTGAAAAAACCAGCTCTAAAGAAGGAGACCCTTCACTTCCGGTAATGTCAGAAAGCAGCCTAAAAAAATCACGCTTTCTGGGAGAGCTTATTTGCCAATTAACGGGAACACCTTGGAAGCCTAAATTGTAATCCAAATTTTCATTTGGTTGACGAAAATCAAAAAATCCCCAGCTCGTAAATGACTTTACGCTTGATACAAAATTGTTTCCCTGCTCTTCCCAACCTTGATCAGTATTTTTCCATGGGATATCATCCTCATTGTTTACAAGAGGTTTTGAGCTGTAAACACTTTTTTTTCTGATCTCTTCAGAGATTTCAGTGATCCTTGAAGGGTCATTAACACCATTGCCATGGATAAGTATAAAGTCGGATGCTTCTACAATTTTGTCAGTTGGGATATGTCCACCTGCCAGCGATGTAGATACGTAGAGGCTTGCCCCATCCCTAGTTATTTGTTTGGCCATTGTAATCAGTTCATGCACCCTATCGCATTTCAAAATTGCATGATCATAAGAACCAACGGAGCACTCATTGTTGATTTCAATTATTACATTCGTGAATCCTTTTTCGAGGACCCACTCAACGGCATTTTTTACCGCATTGTTAATTGCCGTTTCATCAGCTAAGTTTTGGTCCTCACCAAAATAAAACAAGCCCAAAATCACCACCATTCCCAATTCATCGGCTCTGTTGAGAATTCGCTCAGTTCGCTGCATAAACGCTGCTCTCAAAGATCCATCACTTTCAAACGCAGAATTGTCCCATGGAAAAGTATTGCAATAACCATAGGGGCATCCTCCCTGCAAATTGAGAGTAAAGCCAAGCAATCCATGGACGCGCCATGAAGCCATGGCTTGGACAAATTCTTCGGTATTCCGATCAGGATCCCATGCTTCAATATCTGGATAGGCCCATTGACTTCTGGTCTTTGGATTAAGATCATCAAATACGCCTTGCACCATTCGGGAATTAAACAAAAGTCCTTCAATTGGATATTCTTGCCCATCAGAAGTGCTCCAAAAGCGACCTTGGTACGTAGGGGTTCCGTTAATAAAGAATTTATCGCCTACAATCGAAACCTTAGTTTTCCTATCTTCAGCATGATCCAAGGCAAAAGTCTGGGCTTGAGTTTTTTGGATAAATAGACAAAAGACTGAAAAAGAAAGAATCCTGATAATGGCATTGAGTGAATCTTTCATTTTTTGAATTTGTAATGACAAATGAATTTCTTTTTTAGCTCAGTTCTTCCAAAGTAGGAATGGAGGACTGGGCCCCTAACTTCTGTACCGACAAGGTTGCAGCTCTGAGCGCAAAAACCACAGCAGATTTTAGATTTTTGCCTTTTGCCAATGACACGGCCAAAGCTCCATTGAAGGTATCTCCAGCTGCGGTAGTGTCGATGGCCTTGACTTTTTCTGTAGGTATGATTCCTTTAAATCCCTCAGAAAAAACGTATGCTCCTGAAGCACCCAAGGTGATGATAACATTCTCTACTCCTTTGGAAGCCAATTCAGAAGCGGCAGCATGCGCACTTTTTTCATCGATCACCTTGATACCTGAAAGCAATTCTGCCTCTGTTTCATTTGGAGTGATCAGGTATAAACCCTTGTAAAATTCTTCACCTAAATCCGAGGCAGGCGCTGGGTTTAATATTACTTTCTTATCAAATTTTTTAGCTAGTTTCTTGCCTGCCAAGACCGTTTCAAGTGGGATTTCAAGCTGCATCAACAGGATTTCAGCTTCAGCAAACTTTGATTCTGCTTTCAATAGGTCCTCTTTGCTCAAGAAATGATTCGCACCAGGTGCAACAATAATGGTGTTTTCACCTTCTTGATTCACTGTAATCAAAGCCACTCCAGATGGCTGTTCATCGTTCTGTTTGATTTGACTGGTATCAATTCCTTCTTTTTTGAAATTGTCTAAGTTATTGTTGCCAAAAAGATCCTTTCCCAATTGGCTGATGAAACACACCTTTCCACCGAGTCTTGAAGCTGCTACAGCTTGGTTCGCTCCTTTTCCGCCAGGTATCAGAGAAAAATCACCACCAATGATGGTTTCTCCCGGTGAAGGGAAGTGGCTGGTCTGAATGACCATGTCCATATTGGCACTGCCAATGACGAGAATATGAGGGGAGTTTTCCATTACCTTACAAATAAAGATTAAGGCCATTTATAAAACTGTGTCCTTAGCCTTGTCCATTTTAGGTTTATTAATTTTCAATAAAGCACTTTTTGAAGTAATATTATATGGTACTGTTTCCAAAGTAGCAAATATTCATAGGATGAGAGGACTTTGGAAGTGATAAAACAATTAACCTAAACCCATTGTAGCATGAATACCAAAAAGTACAATTTTTCCAGGAGGAAATTTATTGGCGCATCTTTGCTTAGCGCCGCGGGGCTTTCCTTTTTACCCAAAACCGGTTTTGCATCCAGTCCGGTTTCGGCTGAAGACATCCATCAGGTTCGTCTGGGCTTTATAGGAGTAGGAAGACAAGCCATGGGCATCCTCAATGGCATGATGAGAATTCCAGGAGTGGAAGTCAAAGCCTGTGCGGATGTCTATGAGATCAAAAGAGAAAGATTTTCAAAAAGAGTAGATAAAATCAGCGGTGATATTGGCAAAAGCTCTTCCAAAGTAGACCTATATGCCGATTACAAAGAGCTGCTCAAGAGAGATGATATCGATGCAGTGGTCATTGCTTCACCTGACCACTGGCACGCCCTAATGGCCATAGATGCCTGCAATGCAGGCAAGGACGTCTATCTGGAAAAACCCCTAACGCTTACCATCAAAGAAGGGCAGGAGCTGATCAAGGCCGTTCGGAAAAATGGGGCTGTCCTAGCCGTAGGCAGTCAACAGCGATCTGATATCAATTTTCAGCATGCTGCACGAATGACTTTAAAAGGAAAAATCGGGAAGGTGGAAAAAGTCCTGGTCCATGTAGGTCAGCCCGAACACCCCAAACCTTACGATTTGGAAGAACAATCATTGCCTGATGGGCTTGACTGGAAAGCTTGGTTAGGTCCTCTTTCATACATGCACTACAATGAACAGCTGGCTCCATCTATTTCACTGAGTCCAGAAGAAAATGAAAAATTCTGGGGAGCATGGAGGTGGTACAGAGAAACAGGTGGAGGGTATATGACAGATTGGGGAGCACATATGTTTGATATAGCCCAGTGGGGATTGGGTATGGATCGCAGCGGACCAGTGAAAGTGATACCCGGCACAAGTAACAGCCCATTAACCTATCAGTATGCCAATGGTGCAGAAATGGTTGTTGGTCCTTTTGATGAAGGAAGGCAGGGAGTAAAGTTTATTGGTGATAAAGGTTGGATTAAAGTTTCAAGGGGACAGTTTGATGCCTCTGACAAAAGTCTTTTCCCAACCATGGAAAGGCCAGATTTAGGCTATCCACCACACTATTGGGACTTTATAGATTCTGTGATCAAAAGAAAAGACCCTATAGTACCTGTCGAGGTCGGGCATAGTACCTGTGTCATCTGTACAATTGGCAATATAGCAGATGTTTTGGGGCGCCCTTTGGATTGGGATCCAGTATCTCAGTCATTTCCAAATGACTGGGAAGCCCAGTCTAAAATTCATTACAATTACGAAAACGGATTTTCACTCTAACCCATAGCCATTATGCAAAACAGACGTAATTTTCTTAAAACATCAGGTGCTTTTGCCCTTGCTGCTGCCTTTACTCCACATGGATTATTTGCCGATGCACTGGCTAAAAAACCAGTAGGACTTCAACTCTACTCTTTGCGTGCTGATATGCGTGAAGATCCTCAGAATACCCTCAGGCTTGTGGCTTCTATTGGCTACAAAAGCTTGGAAACTGCCAATTATAATGAGGGCTTGATATATGGCATGGAGCCTGTTTTTTTCAGGAAGTATATTGAAGATTTGGGTTTGAAAATGCGCAGTGCCCATGTAGGCGGTCCGCAATATGATGGAAGCAAAAAAGAAGAAGCGCTTGATTGGTGGAAAAAAGCCGTAGCTGATCATAAAGCCACTGGAGCCAAATACATCATCAAACCATCTATGCCTATCCCGACGACTTTGAAGGAATTGGATGTGTGGTGTGATTATTACAATGCCATAGGAGAAGTAGCCAAAAAAGGAGGCTTGATGTTTGGTTTTCATAACCATGCCCGTGAGTTTGGGCAGATCGAAGGGAAAATAATGATGGATTACCTGATAGAAAACACAGATGAAAAACTCGTTTTCTATGAATTGGATGTGTATTGGGCACAAAAGGGCGGGCAGGATCCTGTTGACTATATCAACAAATACCCAAAAAGATTTCCCGTCTTGCATATCAAGGATGAGGAAGAGATTGGAGCCAGCGGGACAATGGATTTCAAAGAAATCTTTGAAACCGCTTACAATCATGGTATGAAGGACTATTTTGTCGAAGTAGAGCGGTACAATTACGAGCCCATAGAAAGTGTTCAAAAAAGCTTTCAATATTTAGATAATGCTTCATTTGTCAAATAAACATGAAAACCCAACTCAGCACTTTCAGATCAACCCTGTTCATATGGATAGGGTTGTTTTGTTTTTATCCAATTGATCTTCAGTCTCAGGACTTTTGGAATGCACGATGGTTAAGTCTTTCTCAATCCGATTTGCCAGACTATGCGGTAGTGCATGCCCGGAATGAATTTAACATCACTTCTGTGCCTGGAGATTTGACGATAGACTTATCGGCCGTGATTAGGTACAAGCTCTATGTGAATGGCGAGTACCTGGGTCAAGGGCCAGCTAACAATGACTTGGAACACTATAGCTTTGATACCTATGACATTGCACCTTTTTTGAAAGAAGGGAATAATGTCATCGGTTTGACAGTGTTTTCATTGGGAGAAATGAACCCGGTCCGATACCATGATTTGGGATTGCGCTTTATTCTCAAATCACAGGATGATAAGATGGGAGAAAGTCTGAACACAGGAACAGGGAATTGGAAACTTTGGATAGACAAATCATACGAGGCAACTTTTAGAGATAAAGACTTCGAGGTATTGGGGTACTTTGCGATGGGTGGAGGAGAGCAAATCAAAGGTGAGGAATATCCTTGGGGTTGGAATCAGGTAGGATTTGCAGCTGATAAGTGGCACTCCCCTAAGGTGCTTGACAGAGGTGTTCCTTATGGACATACTCATAGCTATGGCCATGCCGAAATCAGCCTAAATCCGAGAGAAATTCCCATGATGAATGAAGAAAAGGAGTCAAAGCCTATTATCAGAAAAACTTCCGGAAACTGGGAGGTTGACAATCTTCAAAAATGGAATTCGGGTGAAAAACTGATCTTTGCACCAAATTCTGAAACAATCATTTTATTAGACCAAAAGTACTTGACCAAAGGACATACTCATTTTACTTTTTCTGGTGGTGAAGGGAGTCAAGTTGAAGTAGCTTATGCAGAGACGCTTTTTTATGAAGACAATACCCAAGGAAACAGAAATGAGATAGAAGGTAAAAAATTCATCGGGCAGACAGACAGGTATTTGTTGGATGGGGGAGAAAACAAAGAATATTCCCAGCTGCTTCCGAGAACTTGGCGCTATATCCAAGTGAAAGTCAAAACAGGAGCGAAAGAACTGCATTGGGACAATTATATTGCACACAAATTTATTTATCCTTTTCAGGAAGCTGGGAATTTCAAAACCCCATTCACCCTTCACGATGAAATATGGGATGTAGGATGGCGAACGGCTTTACTTTGTGCGGATGAGACTTATATGGATTGTCCCTATTATGAACAGTTGCAATATATAGGAGATACGCGGGTGCAGGCATTGATATCTTTATATGCAGCTGGGGACGATCGCTTGATGAAGAATGCATTAAGACAGTTTGCCCATTCTATAACTGATGAAGGGATTGCCCAAAGCAGATACCCTTCCAATTTAAGACAGATGATTCCTCCCTATTCGCTTTTTTGGATCAATATGATGCATGATTATTACATGCACAGGGAAGACCCGGAATTTATCAAAAGTTATATTCCTCAGATTGCATCTATACTATTTTGGTTTGAAAACAAACTTGAAGACGATTACATACTTGGCTCTATGCCTTGGTGGTCCTACACAGATGTGGCAGGCTGGGAAATGTCTTCTCCTCCAGGATTCAAGGAAGGGGGATCTGTGGTCATGACCTTACAATTTTTGTATGCCATTCAGGAAGCCATTCCTCTGTTTCAGGAGTTTGGGAAAGATATGTTTGCCGATCACTTTAGTGACTTATCCACAAAAATCAAATCCAATATTCGAGAGAATGCCTGGGATCAAAATAGGCAACTTTTTGCAGACAAGACTTCCAAGGAGACATTTAGCCAACACGCCAATATTTTTGCTATCTTGACAAATACTGTGGATAAGTCAGCACAAAGTGATTTATTCGATAGGATTATCAGCGAAGAAGAATTGGCACAGGCCAATATCTATTTTCGGTTTTACTTGACTCGAGCTGCCCAACAATCAGGGAATGGTGATTACTTTATCAACAACCTGAATACTTGGGAAGACATGTTAGCGGAAGGGCTTACTACTTTCGCGGAACATGAAAAGGAAACCCGATCGGATTGCCATGCTTGGAGTGCAAGTCCAAATTTTGAGTTTATCCACACGGTCTGCGGGATTCAGCCAGCGGAAAAATACTTCCAAAAAGTGCTGATTTCTCCCAATCCCGGAGATTTGAATCAATTTGAAGGAAAAATGCCTCATCCTAAAGGTGCTATTTCGGTTCGATATGATTTTGAAAATAGAACTGCCCAAATTAATCTTCCTGATGGCTTGGATGGAGAATTTATATGGAAAGGAAAGTCCTATTCCATAGAACCCGGAACACAACATATAACTTGGTAAACCCTAGAACTATGAAAAATCTAAAGTTATCCACATTTGTCCTCATGGCTTCTCTGTTTGTCTTTGCATGCGGACAACAGGAGTCTAATCAACAAGAGGCGACAACAGCTGAGAGTGATGAATTTATACCAAATCCTCAGGAAATGCCTGAAAAGGAAGTCCCAAAATTGGTTATAGGTGATAAGGCTCCTTATTTCCGACTGCCAAACGTAGATGGAAAATATGTGTCAATTGATGACTTTAAGGACAAAGATGTACTTGTAATCAATTTTACTTGTAATCACTGCCCTACAGCACAAGCCTATGAAGAAAGGTTTATTGATTTGGTAGATGATTATGAGGGGAAAAGTGTTGCTTTTGTGGCAATTTCACCCAATAGTCCAATAGGCCTTTTGCCAGAGGAATTGGGCTATACAGATCTCAGCGATGATTTTGAAGCAATGCAAATCCGCTACAAAGACATGAACTATAATTTCCCTTACCTCTATGATGGGGATGTGCATGAATACTCGCTTGCATACGGACCTACAGCTACGCCTCATGTATTTGTATTTGACAAGGAAAGGGCTTTGGCTTATTCAGGTCGTTTGGATGCTTCCGAAAAGCCAGGTACGGCAAATGCAGAAGACTTGAGAAATGCCATAGAGAAAACACTCTCAGGTGAAGCATTGGATCCCGACAAAGCCATTACACCGGCATTTGGATGTTCTACTAAGTGGGCTTGGAAAAATGAGTACACCAAAAAAACAAACGAGGAATGGAAAAAGAAACCTGTGGAGATTGAGAAAATTTCCCCTGAGGGTTTGGCTGAACTTCTCAAGAATGAGACGGATGAGCTTTTATTGATCAATTTCTGGGCAACATGGTGTGGCCCCTGTATTGTGGAATATCCTGAATTTATTGAAATTCAGAGAATGTATGGAAACAGGGATTTTCAGTTTGTAAGTCTGAGCATGGACAATCCCAATCAAGAGGAAAAGGTTTTGAAATTCCTAAAAAGTAAATACTCCGCTGTTCCAAATTACCTGATTGATACCGAGGACAAATATGCCGTCATCGATGTAGTGGGAAAAGATTGGGATGGTAGTTTGCCAATTACATTGTTGATAGAGCCGGGCGGAAACATTGCTCATAAAGTCATGGGTGAGATCAAATCTCTGGAGCTCAAGCGTGCGATTGTAGATCACCCGATGATAGGGAGGTATTATTAGAGGCGAGAGAAGGTGGAGGAGATCGGGAAGAAAGGATGAAGAATGAGGGATGAAAAGGTGAGGTCTATTGATTTACGAATTACGAGGGGCAAACCGGAGCGATGGCTGATTGAATTAGGAACGCGGAATTGAAAAAAATTCGAATTTCGAATGATGAATAATGGATGATGAAGTAATGTATGTCCCTGATTCACTGTGTTTATTTATGATGTCCCAATGCCATAGGCATGAGCAAAATAATAGCCCGATAATTTATTGGCGGGAGAATTTAATTTTTGTAGATTTATTTGTATACAAGTAAAAGACTGAGCCATGCCGAATTTATCAGAAGACCCTAGTTTCCCTTTTTATGTTGCCTCACGTTTGTTTTCACAGGTTTACAGGGCTCCTTTGGAAGAGCTTGGACTGACTTATCCACAATATTTGGTGATGTTGGTGCTTTGGGAAAAAGATGGGCAGATGGTATCACAGATAGGTCAAAAATTACAATTAGACTCTGGAACTCTTACACCTTTGCTCAAACGACTTGAAGCAATCAATCTTATCAAAAGGGTCAGGTCAGAAGTTGATGAAAGAAGGGTTGAGATAGAACTGACCTATCCCGGTAAGTCTCTACAAAACAAAGCTGAAGGCATAAATGAAAAAGTGGAAGGGATTTTCAACAACTGGGAAGATAAAGAGTTTGAAACATTGAAATCCTTGATGGATAGACTTATTTCAGAATTTTAAACTGCAGAATAAAATGGAAAAGATCAATAAGAGCTATACCGCCACAGCAACCAATACTGGTGGAAGAAACGGGCAAGTAAAAACAGATGATGGTCTCTTGGAACTATCTTTAGCAATGCCAAAGGAAATAGGGGGAGCAGGAGGTAAAACCAATCCGGAACAGCTTTTTGCAGCCGCTTGGGCAGCTTGTTTTGCAGGAGCATTGGGGGCTGTATCCAAGAGAGTCAATACAGAAGATGCCAAAATCAGTGTGCAAGTACATTCTGGAGAGGCAGAAAATGGGGGTTATGGCTTGGCTGCTGACATATTAGTCAAAATTCCTCAGGCAGCTTCTTTGGAAGAATCTCAAAAGCTAGCTGAATTGGCTAACAAGCATTGCATGTATTCTAAGGCAGTCAGAGGCAATATTGAAGTTCATATCAAAGCTGTATCCTGAGTATTAAGTGCACATAATCTAATAGAACTATCGGCAATCACGCCACTAATCAATTAAACGATGGTTTTTTAGCAAACTGATACTAAAGGATACCTTCACTCTAGGAGGCGAGTTGGATCCGCCGATGCGGACAAATTACTTATTGATATTGCTTCTAAATCACAGGTTAATTCTTGTTTAAAGATTCCACTGATTTTAAAGCGGATATACATGCAATCAAAACAATGATTCAGCAAAAACAAGTTCTATCCGTTGACCTTCAACCTTGATTTCTCATAGGCTGCCTCAAATTCCTTTTTCTTTGCTTCCAGCTCACTTGGTCTTGTAAATACCATTGCATAGGCTTCTTTGAGTGAACGGGAATTTTTCACATCTCTTACAATGTCAGACCACTCATGAAAATTGAGGGTAATTGGATTGTACGAATTCACCTGAGTGGTCAATCCATAATTTGGTTTTTCTTCCTCGGGTTGGAAAGTACCGAAAATCCTGTCCCAGATGATAAAAGTTGAACCATAGTTTTTGTCCAAGTATTTTTCATTCGTGGCATGGTGCACACGATGATGAGAAGGAGTGGTAAAGAAATACTCTATTGGTCTTGGCAATTTGGTGATATACTCAGTATGGATCCAAAATTGATACAGGACTGCTAGCTGATGGACAATGAAAAAAACTACAGGATGAAATCCTGCTAAGGCCACTGGTATGAAGAAAATGATTTTGATATGCTGTGTCCAACTTAATCTGAACGATACTGACCAGTTGTACTTTTCTGAATTGTGATGGGTGACGTGAGTAGCCCACCAAAAACGGTTTTCATGCGCTATTCTATGCGCCCAATACCTCCAGAAATCCAACCAGAACAAGCAGATAATAAAGGCCCACCAAGTCATGGGGATGGTCCAAGGAACTAGGTTATAAAAGAAAAGTATTATGCCAAAGGTGATTACTTTTATAGCAGCACTCATACCCACATTGATCAATCCTATTACCAGTGCGGCAACAGTGTCTTTCCCATCATAGAAATCCTTTTTTTGCCGATACGAAAGATACCACTCAAAAGCCACAAGAGCTATCATTACAGGAGCAGCGTAAAGGATGATGTTAGGCAGATCCATATTTGTGATCTGCTCAAAGGTTAACGTTTCTTTATTCATAAAAATGGTATGCTAATTTGAATTTACTCTTATTCTTGTAACGTCAAGCTACCTATAAATAACTAAAATTCCTCGAAATAAGTTCTGAGCGGCAGTATTCTTAGGCGAGGGTTGTATGTATTAAAGTTTGGCTAAGCGTTGAGCAAAAAACTCTAATCCATCATCCTTTACTCCAAATCCCTTTCCGCAACACCGTTAAGGTTCCAAAAACTTTTAAAGAGTGTTCTGCAGTTTATAATTTTCGAAACTGGGTATTTATCGAAAATTATTTTTCAATCATTTATTTCATCCAAAAATGACTTAACGGTTTTCAATGTATACTCCTTATTGTCATTTAGAGTAGCATGTGCCGCATCCGGAATTGTAACGAATCTGGCATCTGGAATCAGACTGGCATAATAAGCCACAGTGTTTGGTCGAGCTTCGTCATATTCTCCTGTAAAAAGCAACACTGGTACAGTTATTTTTCCCAAATCATTTAGCCTATCGAAAGAGCGTAATGTGCCCGTAGAGGTAAATTCACTTGGACCCCACATGTAGCTGTAGATTTCCTTACCTGAACTGAGGTTCATGTGGCTTCTGTCAACTTTTGGACTTTCTTTTCTACGTACATAAAGGCTGTAATACAATGTAACAGCCTCCTGATAATCGGGATTGTCAAACTCTCCCATTTCTTCATGATAGCGGATAACTTGCTGAACAGAGTCAGGTAATGTTGCGATTAAGGTGTCTGCATCGGCGATCCACATATCGGTACTGAACAATGGACTACTGAAAATGATGCCTTTTACAGCTTCGGGGTATTCGGCATAATAGGCGATACCTAGCATAGTGCCCCACGATGAACCGTAAAGAATAAAATCATCTAACTCGAGGTGTTTTCTTACTTTCTCTACCTGGTCTACATAGTTTTCGACGGTCATTAGACTGGTATCTGAAATTGCAGATGACCTTCCGGAACCTAATTGATCCATAAAAATCAAAGGGCCATCATATCCCATTTCATTCAAAGGCTCAAACCCAAAACTTGTACCTCCTGGTCCCCCATGAAGCAGTAACACAGGTAATTTGTCCCCATTTCCAACAACTTCGTACCATACTTTCCCACCGTCAACTTCGACATAGCCTTCACCTGTACCCAGCTTTTTGGTGTCAGGCTGACTGCAAGAGTAGAAGATAAAAAATGAAAATATAAAGACGAGGTAATTTGAATACTGATTTTTCATGCGTTTTGAGTTAATTTGATTCTAATACTGAAAGCCCTGCTTCTGCAATGATGCCATCTTGATCTGATCGGACCCCAGAAACACCAATAGCACCTATACAATGCCCGTCTCGAAATATTGGAAGACCTCCTTCTAAAGCAACCGCATTTGGTAAAGTAATTAACCTATTATTTCCATCAGCGATTCCATCTTCAAATACCTTAGTGCTTCTCTTGAAATAGACTGCAGATTTTGCCTTGGCTTGCGCTACTTCCACGCTTCCGATTTGGGTTCCATCTATTTTTCTTAGTAAAATTAAATGCCCTCCTGCATCCAATATGGCAATGACCACAGTCCACTCATTTTCAACAGCTTTTTTTTCAGCGGCATCGGCTATTCTTTTGGCTTCAGCCAGACTCAGATAGGGTTGCTGTTGGGAAAAGACTGTGAAAGTCATTAAAAAGCATATAGTGCTCAATAGTAAAAGTCTCATGATTGTTTTGTTTGGTGAATAATGATAGACTTCTAATTTAAGGAATATTTTGATGACCTTCCTAAAAACCCTAAATTCAATGATTAAGCCATTTTACAAACCAAAACCTATTTTCAAATGAAAAATTACAGTAGAAGAGATTCTCTCAAGACCATCACCCTTGGTGCTGGCCTCGGTTTGCTTTCGCCACTAAACCTATTTTCATGTACCCAAGCTAGTCAGGACAAGAAGCTTGGAGTTGCTTTGGTAGGTTTGGGCTATTACAGTTCAGATTTGCTAGCCCCTGCACTGCAGATCACCGAACATTGCAAACTCACCGGGATAGTCACTGGGACTCCTTCCAAAGCTGAAGAATGGAAGAAAAAGTACAATATTCCCGATGCCAATATTTACAATTATGAAAACATGGATGGCATTGCAAACAATGATGACATAGATGTAATCTATATCGTGCTGCCACCTTCTATGCATATGGAATACACCATTAAGGCTGCCAATACAGGTAAGCATGTATGGTGCGAAAAGCCAATGGCAGTGACTGCGGAAGAGTGCCAAGCGATGATAGATGCCTGTAATCGGAATAACGTAAGCTTGTCAATTGGTTATCGCTGTCAACATGAACCCAATACCTTGGCATATCAGGATATTGTGAAAAATGAAAAATTAGGGAAAGTATTGGCTGTAGATTGTGCTGCGGGATATAGGGAAAACAGGACTGACCACTGGAAACAAAAAAGAGAAATGGGTGGAGGCGTGATTTATGATATGGGGGTTTATTCTATTCAGGGTGCCAGACTAGGGTCCAATATGGAACCTATTGCAGTCAATTCTGCCAAGATATGGGCTGAGCGACCGGAAATTTACCAAGATGGTTTGGGAGAAGTGGTAGAGGCTGAGTTGGAGTTTCCGGGAGGGGTAATTGGGAAAATCAAGACTTCTTTTTACGAGAATACTAACTTTTTGACAGTGACCTGTGAAGAAGGAAAAATTGAAATTGAGCCTTTTTCTGCCTATGCCGGAATCAAAGGTAAAAGTCCTTTGGGTGAAATTAATTTCCCTTACGAGATTCCATGGCAGCAGGCCAATCAAATGGATATGGATGCATTGGCGATCATGGGTGGTGGTCCTATGCCCGTACCTGGAGAAGAGGGACTTCGAGATATAAAAATTGTACAGGCGATTTTAAAATCCTCCGAAACAGGAGAGAGGGTGATGATATAAGAGAAGCGAGAGATGAGAGACGAGAAGCGAGAAACGAGGGGTTAGAGACAAGAAGCAAGAATTAAGATGGGTTGATGTTGACCTTTGAGCCCCGATAAGAATATCGGGGTTTTTTAACCTCCAAGATTCTTGTTTAGATAAGCGAGAGGAGAGCAAGGATGAAGGAGGAGGGATGAAAAAAATATGACAAGAAAAAGAGCCGAGAAGCGAGATACGAGATTCTGTGTACTTAGAGTTAAATGTCTCAGTCAGAATTTAACGTTTAGTTTGGGTTTTCATCTGCGTCTATCAGCGGATTCAGCGGGAGGAAAAATTGTCCCGCAGAATACGCAGAATTTCGCTGAACCTCCGGTGCCTGATTTATTTCTATTTCTTATCTTTTATATCTTATTGAAAGAAAAGATCCGAGCCTTAAAGTCTGTTAGTTTGGGTTTTCATCTGCGTTTATCAGTGGATTCAGCGGGAGGAAAAATTGTCCCGCAGAATACGCAGAATTTCGCAGAACCTCTTGTACCTGATTTTATTTCTATTTCTTATCTTTTATATCTTATTGAAAGAAAAGATCCGAGCCTTAAAGTCTGTTAGTTTGGGTTTTCATCTGCGTCTATCAGCGGATTCAGCGGGAGGAAAAACGGATCCTTAGAATACGCAGAGTTTCGCAGAACCTTCGGTACCTGATTTTATTTCTATTTCTTATCTTTTATATCTTATTGAAAGAAAAGATCCGAGCTTTAAAGTCTGTTAGTTTGGGTTTTCATCTGCGTCTATCAGCGGATTCAGCGGGAGTAGTATATTCCCGTGAATTCATAGAATATAGAAGATTTTTAAGCCTTTAGTATTCATTTGACTAATTGGTTGCTAAATTAGAAGTCAGCTTTCAAGTTTTTAATTTCAAGGATTTTTATGATGGACGAGAATGAAATATCTTATTTAATTAGAGGAGCTATTTTTAATGTCTACAAGAATCTTGGTCCAGGGTTTTTAGAATCAATTTATGAATTGGCATTAGAATTTGAGCTGAGAGAAAAGGGGCTAAAATGTGAAAAGCAAGTTTCTTTGCCCTTTTATTATAGAGCAACTGAACTTGGGGTTTTTAGATTAGATCTTTTGGTAAATGACAAAGTAATAGTGGAAATTAAATCAGTAAGTGAATTGATGCCAATTCACCATAAACAACTGATTTCCTATCTAAAGCTTAGCGGATTAAAACTTGGAATCTTGGTTAATTTTAATGTCGAAAATATTTCAGATGGAATCTTTAGGAAGGTGAATGGTTTGTAAAATTTATCTGCGTCTATCAGCGGATTCAGTGGGAGGAAAAATTGTCCCGCAGAATACGCAGAATTTCGCAGAACCTCCGGTACCTGATTTTATTTCTAATTCTTATCTTTTATATCTTATTGAAAGAAAAGATCCGAGCCTTAAAGTCTGTTAGTATGGAATTTCATCTGCGTCTATCAGCGGATTCAGCGGGAGAAAAAATATCAAGAAATCCTACTCCAGTTCATCTGGTGTTTTTTGTGGGATTTGATTTGGCGGAGGACCATCGAGTTTTCTGGGGCGCTTAAGTCTGGATCATTCTGAAGAAGAAGCTCTGCTGCGTCTCTGGCCAAGGTCAGAATCGATGCATCCTTGCTCAGATCCGCAATCATCAGGTCTGCGATGCCACTTTGTTGCGTCCCCATCAAGTCACCGGGTCCACGGAGCTTTAGGTCAACGTCTGCGATTTCAAAGCCATTATTGGTACGCACCATGGTGTCCAACCGGACTCGGCTGTCCTTTGAAAGTTCGTACTTGCTCATCAAAATACAGTAAGACTGGTCTGCGCCCCTACCTACCCTTCCCCTGAGTTGATGCAGTTGGGACAGACCAAAACGCTCTGCATTTTCCACAATCATTACGGATGCATTTGGTACATTGACACCTACTTCTATCACAGTGGTCGCTACCATGATCTTTGTCTCTCCTTTTACAAAGCGCTGCATTTCAAAATCCTTGTCCGCTGCTTTCATATCCCCGTGGACAATGCTCACTGGAAATTCCGGGAAAGCCCTGCAAATACTTTCGTATCCATCCATCAGACTTTTCAAGTCCATTTTGTCCGATTCTTCTATTAATGGATAAACTATATACACCTGCCGACCTTCCAATACCTGTTTGCGGATAAAGCCGAATACTTTCAGCCTGTCCTTGTCATAGCGGTGTACAGTCTGAATTGGTTTTCTTCCAGCGGGCAACTCATCAATGACTGAAATGTCAAGATCCCCGTACAAAGTCATGGCAAGTGTCCTTGGAATGGGAGTTGCCGTCATGACCAGGATATGGGGAAAAAATGTTTCGTTTTTCCCCCATAATTTAGCCCTTTGAGCGACTCCAAATCGGTGTTGTTCGTCTACAATTGCCAATCCGAGGTTTTTGAACTGAACGATATCTTCAAGCAATGCATGAGTCCCAATGATGATGTGGAGGTCACCTGAGAGCAACATTTCATGTATGATTTTGCGGGCAGATTTTTTTGTTGAACCGGTCAGCAAGGCGATGTTTAAGCCCATGAGGTCGGCGTATTCTTTCAATCCTTCATAGTGTTGGTTGGCGAGGATTTCAGTTGGTGCCATCAGGCAGGCTTGTGCCCCTGAACTGATGGCAATCAGGATACAAATAAAAGCCACCATGGTTTTGCCGCTGCCGACATCTCCCTGGATCAGACGGTTCATCTGCTTGCCTGATTTCATGTCCGCATAAGATTCCCTCACCACTCTTTTTTGAGCTTCAGTCAGTTCAAATGGAATATGTTCTTTATAAAACTTGGTCAGCAGTTCGGTCTGATTCAATACTTGACCTTTGGATTTTTCTGTACGGGTGAGCTTGAGCTTTAAGAGCCTCAGTTGTACATAAAAGAATTCTTCAAACTTCAACCTGAATCTAGCCCTTTTCAACAGTTCTGGATTTTCGGGGAAGTGAATTTGCCTGATGGCATCCTTTTTTCCCATCAGGTTGAAGCGCTGAAGGATATCCCAAGTAAGCGTTTCTTGGATCTGAGGCATCGAAACCTGCACAAGACCCTCCATGATCTTGGATATTCCCTTTGAGTCCAGGTATCGGGCGCGTAGTTTTTCTGTTGTGGAATATACAGGCTGAAAAAAACTTTTCTCTTCCTGTACCTGACTTAGGGGCTCCATTTCAGGGTGGGCTATGCTGATTTTTCGCCCATAGCGGTTGGGTTTGCCGAAAAACACAAAAGGAACTCCGGGTACAAGTTTTTTGACCACCCATTGTGCACCTTTAAACCAAGTCAGTTCCATTTCCCCAGTTTCATCAAAAATATGGGCTACGAGCCTCTTTTTCCTACCTTCTCCAATGGATTCCACTTTTCGGATTTTGGCAATGAGCTGTACGTTTTCTACATCTTCGCTGATTTCACGGATTTTAAAAAACTTTGTCCTGTCTTCATAACGGAAGGGGTAATGTTGGAGCAATTCCCCATAGGTGAAAATATTCAGCTCTTTGTTAACCAAAGCGGCTTTTTGCGGGCCCATGCCGCGGAGGAATTCAATTTTGGTATCGAAAAAAGAGGACAAGAGCTATATTGATCTGTTTAGAGGAAGGTACCAAGGTATAATGTAAAAGTAATAAATCACTTCTTTTCCAAATATACGAATTTTGATATTCACAGTGTATCTTGTTCCAAATTGGTCTTTACGATTCTTAACAGCTTTTGAGTTCTTAAGTCCTTCAAAGATTTTAATCAAAAAAAATCCCGGTGTGATCAAACTTCCTATCCAACCAAACCCCATTGTCGAAAACCATCAAATGATCGAAGCCCAGTTCTTTGAGTAATCTTGAAACATTCCCATATTCTGCGATGACCTCTTTGGGATGGTGTGCGTCAGAATTAAGACAAATGGGGATTTTGAGTGCTTGTATTTTTTGGAGAATTGAAATACTGGGATATGGTTCGGCTGTGATTTTCTTATAGATACCACGAGTATTTACTTCAATGATGACATTTTTTTCTGCAGCATGAACCAAGACTTGGTCTATAGATTTTTGGTACCATTCAGCATTTTCATCAAAGAATGGTTCCTTGCTGTTGTGCATTTTTATTTTATCCAAATGTCCGATCATATCCGGGCAGTCTTGATCAAGCATGTGATGGAAGATTTCGAAATAGCGAAGTATTGCGGCTTTGATATCATTGTGAAAAATTTCTTCTAGGCCCTTTTTGAAAACGGATAATGTCCCGTCAATTTCCCAAGCTTGTCCATCTTCGAATTGATCAATAAAATGAACTGACCCTATGGTATAATCAAGCCCTGTATTTTGCTTCCAATACTGATTGTGAAAGTTCCCATCTGGAAAATAATCCACTTCAAGGCTTTTGTACAAAGTGATTTTGTGATGGTATTTTTCTTTCAGCCTGTCGATTTCCAAGACGTACTCGGGAATCCTCTGATTAGACATTGACCATGGGTTGGTAAAATGTAAAGGACAATGAGATGAAAAACCCAAATGAAGTACACCTTGTTGAATTGCCGCAATGACATGCTCTTCTAAGGGTTCTACACCGTCGCAAAAATAGCTATGATTGTGATAATTGGTCCAGCCTTTCATTATTTAAAAAGAATTGATGTTGCCTGGATAAAAATGCAAATTCAGAATTTATCAGAAAAGGTTTATTTCAATAATTAAATGGAATTGTATTTTGAATATTTAAATAACATGATTGTCCGCAATCACGCAACTAATCAATTAAACGAGGGTTTTTTGGCGAAGAGATACTAGTAGATATTTGATATTTGTTCGAAATCACAGGTTAATTCTATTGGTATGAAAACGGATATAAATATTAATTAATTAGGTGTCGTCCTGCGATTTTAACATTGGATCATGCTGAACGGAGCCTATCTCGTGTAGGTAGGCTTGCGGAGTTGAAGCACCTCCTCCTATCAAGGTTGGATATCCACCGAATCCTGATATCGGATCGGGGCATACTTTCACTTCACTTAGGGTGATGAACCCTATAAACCTGTCAATGTGTGACATAAAAAAAGCCCTCAAAATTTAATTTGAGGGCTTCGTAAATTTTATTCTTTAATTACATTGGAGGTAAAATCACAGTGTCGATCACATGGACTACGCCATTTGAAGCTTCAATATCTGCAGCAGATACTGTGGCGTTGTTCACCATAGCTTTTCCATCTTTCAATGTAATTGTTACTTCAGATCCTTGAGCTGTTTTAGCTTTCATTCCATCTTTCAAATCCTTAGAATACACTTTTCCAGGTACGACATGATAGGTTAGTACAGCTACCAATTGTGCCTTGTTCTCAGGCTTCAATAGGTTTTCTACAGTTCCTGCAGGAAGTGCAGCAAAAGCATCATTGGTAGGAGCAAATACTGTGAAAGGACCATCTCCTTTCAATACGTCTACCAAATCTCCAGCTTGTACTGCAGCTACTAGAGTAGATAGAAAATCTGTGGCTACAGCTACATCTACAATGTCATTTTCTTCATAAATTGAAGCGTTTTTGTTTGCGGTGAATGCACTGGTTGCGAAAAATGCTACAAGCAATGCAAAGGTGAATAGTTTTTTCATGATCTATAATAGTTTATTGTTTAGGTAAGTATAAGTCCAAAACATATTCCTTTGTTTATCAAAAAGTTATAAAATATTCAACATTATTTTTCAACTCTAAAAACAGGTAGTTCATTTATAAAAATGATTCGTTTGGATTGTATATCTCATGTTTATGTATCGATTATTTACAAAAATTTGATTTTCGTACCAAATCAGATTTTTTTTGGAAACAATTGAATTTAATTTTGTCTGATGCAGATCACACTATTGGCAGTAGGAAAAACCGATCATCAGTCTATCCAGGTACTCATTGATGAATACAGCAAAAGGCTTGGCTTCTATGTGAAGTTTTCTTTGGAAATCTTGCCTGACCTAAAAAACACTAAAAATCTAGATGAGAAAACCCAAAAGGAAAAGGAAGGTGAGTTGATTTTAAAAAAAGTCCAGACTTCTGATGAGCTGATTTTGTTGGACGAAAACGGAAAACAGTTTTCTTCGATGGGTTTTTCTGTTTATCTCCAAAAAAAGATGAATGCAGGATTGAAAAACTTGATTTTTGTGATCGGTGGGCCTTATGGTTTTTCTGATGCAGTCTATCAAAGAGCAAATGGAAAGATTTCCCTGTCAAAAATGACTTTTTCCCATCAAATGGTAAGGGTTTTCTTTATCGAGCAAATTTATCGTGCATTCACCATCCTGCGCAACGAACCTTACCACCATCAGTAATCATGTTAACTTAATGTTAACAAAAACTTTATTTATTTCTCTAATGTTAATTAATTGTTAACTTTAATTAAGTTTCAATTTGACATTTGAGGAGTAATGACTTTGTTTTTCAGGTTTTTGACATTTTTCTTGGCACTCAGCTTCACAGCTTTGGCACAGGAAGCTCGTGTTGAACAAGGAGTCAGTATCTTTGAAAATGAGGTAGAAGAACTGTTACTTACCAGGTATCAAGAAGAACCTTTTCTCTTATTGCAATCGCTCAATCCCGGTGCGAGTCTAGAGTCCCCTATATTTGAAAAATTGGTCAATAAGCTTCATAAGCGAGCTTCCAAGATTAGCAGCTCGGATAAAAGAAGGCTTTTGGAGGAGATCTACTTTTCTGCCCATCAGTTGATATTGACCAGATACGAAGAACATGCTTATTTTTCCAAAACACTACAGGAAGGCATATATGATTGTGTTACAGGGTCGGGGTTGTACGCCTTGCTTTTGGATGAATTTCAGATTGAATACCAGATTATTGAAACAGATGCGCATGTGTACATAAAGGGAAATCTTGATGAAGATCATTTTTTGTTAGAAAGCACCTTTCCCACCGGCGGATTGATATTTGGGGAAAATGAGGTCAGTGCATTCGAACAAAAGTTCATTCGTAGGAATCAAGGGGCTGGCTCTATTCCTAACTATCTTGGGAAAACCGAAGAAAACGGATTCACCGAAAGTTTCCATACCGTGATTGGTCTTCGGGAATTGGCAGGATTGCAGTATTACAATGATGCTATCAAGAAGTTTTTCGAGGAAGACTATACCGGGACTTACACACAATTGCTCAAGGCAGAATTTTTGTACCCTTCTGAAAGGATTATAGAACTGAAACAGAAGATCACCCTCTTATTGCAATCGCATGTAAATGAATCAGCGGACTAGTCAATGTCTGCAAACCTTTTGACTTTCACTTTTTTGAGATCAGTCTGATCATCTGTCCAGGCCATCCATGAATGATTGCCATCATATGCCAATTGTGGAAATCCGCTTGACCTTTTTTCTGAAGAGCTGGCAATTTCAAATGGTTTGCCCAACTTACCGTCCATGTTTGCAGTCCTTGCCATGATTCTGTTATTTTCCATCCAAGAGACCAAAAGGTTTTCATCACCAATAAATTCCAAACCTATTCTTCCGAGCGTTTTTCCTAGGTCTACTTTTACTGGATCTTTGAAATCAAGACCCTTGTTTTCCGAAAAAATCAATTTCACCTCAGGGTTTCCATCTTTTGCCGTGTACCAGGCAATGGCTAAATTATTGTTTTTGGTCGCAATTCTTGGACCGTTGACAGGGCAGGCAGCAATCTCCCAAAGATCCATGTAGACTGGTTCTGTCTCGGTCCATTTACCATCTTCCCACCTTACCATTCCAATATCCCTTATTTCAGTTTCAGATCGGTCTCTAAATACGATTACAGGATTGTCATTTGCAATGGCAACTCCTGTTTGACAACAGTCACAAACACGATCATCGAGCTGCCATTCATCAATCTTATTTCCTTGACTATCTAAAACAGCCGCTCTTAGGGTCATCTGTCCCTTGTGGTCATGGTCTCCGTGGTCATGCGATAAACCTGCGGTATTTCTGCCATCCAGCCATGAGACCAACATGTTTTCTCCCCAAGGCTTCATCGAAACAAAGCCGTGTTCTGTCTGGGTACCATCATCATGTAAGACTTTTGGTTGACTCCAGTCTTCACCGTCTACTGAAAAAGTCGTCATCACGTCATAGGCGAAAGTTCCTGGGCCACTTTTTTGTAAAAAAACAGCCATCAAGCTTCCATCTACAAAACTTGCGATCTGAGGATAATCGGCCCAATTGACAAACCAATCTTCTCCAGAGGCAATGAGTTTCTCTTCGCTCCAAGTTTTACCATCCCACTTTGCAAATTTCAATTGATTCAGATCTTCCCTTTTCTCTATCCAGGAAAGCAAAACTTGCCCATTTGAATTTACAGTTAAAAAGGGTTCTTCTATATGAGCATTTGGGCTTTCAAATGTAAACTCGAGTGCCTGATTGGTCTGCTCGATGGTTGAGTTGGAAGTACAGGCAGTAAACAGCATTGTGTAGGCCAACAAGACGAAGAATAAGGGGATATTTGATCGGATCATCCTGTTACTACCAGCTTAAAACCTTCTCCATGTACGGTTATGATCTGAACTTTTGGGTCATCTTTCAGAATTTTCCTGATTTTACTGAGGTATACATCCATACTTCTAGCATTGAAATAGGAGTCATCACCCCAAATCTGCTTGAGCGCATGACTTCTGTTGACAAGTTTGTTTGCCTCAGAAGCTAAAAGTCTGAGAAGTTCATTTTCTTTTGAAGTGAGTTTGTGGTCACCACTTGGCCCTTTGATAAATTGCTGGTCGTAATGGAGTTCAAACTCTCCGAAATTATAGACTTTAAGCGCTTGAATTTCTTCGCTTTTCTGTGTTCTTCTTAGGATTGCTGCAATTCTAAGCAGCAGCTCTTCCATGCTAAAAGGCTTGGTGATGTAATCGTCCGCGCCGATTTTCAATCCTTCTATGATATCTTCTTTCAGATTTTTGGCAGTAAGGTATATGATGGGAAGGTCTTCTTGGACCTTTTTGATTTCGCTGCCAAGGGTGAAGCCATCTTTTTTAGGCATCATGACATCCAAGATAGCCAGGTCGTACTTGTCCTTTTTAAATTTTGACCAGCCTTCTTCTCCATCCCTGCATAGTGTGGTTTCGTAACCTTTCATATTCAGGTATTCCTGGAGAATATCTCCTAGATTTGGGTCATCTTCGACTACTAAAAGTTTGGATTTGCTCATTGCTTTTTGGGGAGTTTGATGGTAAATATACTTCCTTTTCCTAATTCACTGCTTACGGTGATTTCTCCACTGTGTGCTTCAATCATTGTTTTTACATAGGCAAGTCCCAAGCCAAAACCTTTCACATCGTGAATATTTCCAGTTGGTACCCTATAAAACTTATCAAATATTTTTTTGACCGTGTCCTTTGTCATGCCTATGCCATTATCCTCTACTGAGACGAATACGCTACCGTTTTGATCCCAGCATTTCAGAAGGATGTTTGGCTTTTCTTTGGAATATTTTACAGAATTGTCCAACAAGTTGTTCACAATATGGGTCAAGTGAAACGGATCTGCCTCGATAATCGGGTCACTCAGATGAGATTCAAATGAAATCTTTCCTTCTTTGCTTTCCACCTGTAATTCTATGTGGTCTTTGGCTGAGACCAATACCTCTTCCAGGTCCAAGGTTTCCATTTTGAGTTTGAATTCTTTTTTGTCCAGCGTAGCAGCTTGCAGTACTTTTTCGACCTGTGTACCGAGCCTTTTATTCTCATCTTTGATGATGCCCAAGTATCTCTTTCTAAAAGAGTCCTGACTCATCAAGTCCGGATCTTGTAGTGCTTCAATGGCTAAACTCACAGTAGCAATTGGGGTCTTGAACTCGTGAGTCATGTTGTTGATAAAGTCATTTTTGATGTCAGACAGGTTTTTTTGTCTTATGATGACTTTGATTGCATAGATAAAGCAGAAAATCACTATACCTATAAACACAAGAGAACTTAGTACAGGAAGCCATATTTGTTGCAAGATATAGGCCCTTTTAGCGGGGAAATTAATCAGAAGGTGATTTTCCTTCCCGAGGATGTCAGAAGGAAAAAGCCTTGCCTGCACGCCATTTGAGCGTAGCTTCACCAAATCTGCTGCTCTTGAAATAGGAATCATCTCATCCTTGTCATTTATTATGGCCAATTCAAAATTTTGTGCTATTCCCCTTTCCTTCAGGTGATTTTTGACAAGATTTTTGACATGTGATGTGTCTACACGCGCCAGTATGTCTTTCTGACCTTCCAAAAGCTCCTCCATCACCTGGTTCATAGCCTCGATTTTCAGGTTGGTGTACCTGATTTTTTCAAAAGCATCTCTTGGGATATTGTATTCTTCCACATACTCAGGTTCAGGCAGGTTCTGTCGGTTTCTGAAATATGCTTCTGTTTGATCCAAAAACTGCAATTGCCTTTGTCTTTCCTGAAGGAGAATCTCCATTTCATCAGGTGTGAATATTTTTCCTGCTATATCTGCTGTCAGGTAGGTGAAGAAATTATCCAAATCCATAAATACATCAGGATCCACACCGCGTGCCTCCACCAGCCTGCGAAATCTTTGGCTAAGCTGAGGCAGAGGCTGTTTCATCATAGTATCCATTACAGAAGGACGTCTTCTATTATTGACAGGCTTTTGCCTCACCTGCACAGCTATTGGTTCTATTTTTTGAAAAAGGGATTTCTGAAGTGTAGTATCGGTATTCAAAATGGAGAGAAACAGGTCCTTGGTTTCTTCCTTTTCCAATTGTCCTATAGCCGAAGAAAGAGATTGATAGACGTTTTGCTCAAATCTTTGCTCGTTAATGCTCAGCGCATTGCTTACCCAATAATACTGGAACCCTACCAAACCAAGGCTGGCAAAGGTCATTAGAAGTATTATTAATTTCATTCGGGTTTTAGACATTTTACAAATTTATACTATAAAAACCCCCTTCTAAGCAACTTAACAATATTTAACAGGCTTTTGAAGGGAGGGGTTTTGACGGTTTTTTACCATTCTTTACCTTTGGAAACAATGTTTGTTTCTTGATTACTTATACACAAATAACTACGCAAAGTAGATAAAAAGGGAGGTGAAAGCTTCCCTTTTTTATTGATGAGCTATCCCTATCTTTGTCGCTTAATTTAACACGCATGGAGATCAAAGATCAAAATTATCAGATTCAAGGTATTGGCCTCACTGATTTGGCCAAAGAATATGGCACGCCTCTTTACGTATATGATGGGCAAAAAATCCAAGGGCAGGTAAAGCAACTGCAGGATGCATTTTCAACGGTGAAGCTGAAAATTAAATACGCTACCAAGGCCTTGTCAAATATCAACATCCTGAAATTGATGAAAAAGTCAGGAACAGGAGTAGACGCTGTGTCTATAGAAGAAGTAAAACTTTGTCTTCATGCCGGTTTCAGTCCAGACGAGATTATGTATACCCCAAATGGCGTTTCTTTTGAAGAAATCAAGGAAGCCGTTGGACTTGGTGTAATGATTAATATTGACAATATCCCCATGCTTGAGCATTTTGGGACGGAATATGGCAGCTCTATTCCAGTGTGTATAAGACTCAACCCTCATATTTTGGCTGGTGGTAATGCCAAAATTTCTGTAGGCCATATCGACAGCAAGTTTGGGATTTCTATTCTACAATTGAAGCATGTGCACAAGGTGGTAGAAGCATATGAACTTGATATTACTGGACTACATGTACACACAGGATCAGACATTTTGGATGCGGATGTATTCTTAAAAGGAGCAGAGATTTTGTTTGATGCAGCCCGAGAATTCAAAGGTTTGAAGTTTTTGGATTTTGGTGGAGGATTTAAGGTGGCATACAAGCCGGGAGACATTTCTACTGATATCAAAGATGTCGGAAAGAGAGTTTCTGAGGCTTTTAAAAATTTCTGCAAGGAATATGGAAGAGAGTTGGAAATATGGTTTGAACCCGGAAAATTCCTGGTAAGTGAAGCAGGTACTTTATTGACTAAGGCCAATGTAATCAAGTCCACTCCTGCTTCTACCTTCGTAGGTGTAGATACGGGGTTAAACCACCTTATACGTCCAATGATGTACGACGCATATCACAGTGTTGCAAATATTTCAAGGCTAGAAGGACCAGAAAGGGTGTATACTATCGTTGGATATATATGTGAAACAGATACAATTGCAGCTGACAGAAAATTGAAAGAGGTTCAAGAGGGTGATATTCTTGCAATAAAAAATGCAGGAGCATATGGCTTCAGTATGGCTTCCAATTATAACTCAAGATTGAGACCTGCAGAAGTTTTGATTTTGGATGGTAAAGCCCATTTAATTCGCAAAAGAGAGTCTTTTGATGATATTTTAAAACATCAAGTAGACATTGGAATATAAATGTAAGATATTCATTATCAATATAATAATTGAGAAAAATATTGATAGAATTACACTAAATAAGTACATTTGCTACAGGGATAGAAAGCGGTTAGCGGTAAACCCTAGTAGTAGTAATTATTTTCAAAAGACCCGGTCTTTGGCCGGGTCTTTTCCTTGGCATGAAATTGGAGATTAAAAGTTATGTGAGAAGAGGTTTATAAATATTGGTCAAAAAAATCCCACAATTTCTAAAAAACAATTTATATTCACGTCAGAATGTGATGTTTGATAAGATTGTGTTTGGAAAATACCCATTGTATACGCCCATACCTCGCCCTAGTAATTGCAATAATATCTACACATTTAATTTGAGTAAATGTTGTTGAAAAACAACTGAAATAGGCAGAGGCTATTATGGCTAAGAATTACCTACGTTTATTAGCGTTATTGATATTAGGAATCTTGAGTACCAGAGAAGTTTATTCTCAGGATATTCAATTTTCCCAGTTCTATGCTGCCCCAATTTTTTTGAATCCGGCCATGACAGGAGCATCCGAACTCACACGTGTAGGTCTCAACTATCGAAACCAATGGCCAGGCCTTAACCACTCATTTAATTCCTATTCAGCTTATATTGACCACTATGTTTTTGACTACAATAGTGGGATAGGATTGATAATCAATGGAAATCGAGAAAGCCTCGCACAATTGGCTACAAATGAAGTTGGGTTAGCATATAGTTATAACCTCAAACTTACTGATGACATCAATTGGCGGTTTGGTGGTCAGGCGAGTTTTATCTCTCGGGATGCTTACTTTGGGGACCTGATTTTTGGATCCATGATAGATATCGGCAGCGGTAGTATAGGTGTAATTACAGATGAGTTGTCAGGAATAGCCTTGGATTACAACTACAGGTTTATGAATTACCATTTTGGCACCATGTT
The DNA here is from genome assembly GCF_003003005.1 of Mongoliibacter ruber. Classification (GTDB taxonomy): domain Bacteria; phylum Bacteroidota; class Bacteroidia; order Cytophagales; family Cyclobacteriaceae; genus Mongoliibacter; species Mongoliibacter ruber. Next base: position 127,455 of record NZ_PVTR01000002.1, on the reverse strand, counting down.
TACGACCAAAAATGCTTGGCTTGGACTTTCAGCTCATAATATTACTGAACCTAATGTGTCTTTTGTAGATGAAGGAATCAGCGCTTTGCCGGTGAGGTATTCCGCTCATGGTGGTTACCGCTTCCAACTTGGCTATGGAGGTATCAACAATACCTTTTCAAATACCAGACAGGAACGCTCACTTTCTCTAGGCTTCAATTACAAGCAGCAGGCACCATTTAACCAATTGGATGTAGGAGCACAGCTTTTTTTAGACCCACTTGTCGTAGGTGTTTGGTACAGAGGACTTCCAACAAAATATAGGTTGCCAAATAACGAAGCTATTATTGGAGTGATAGGAGTTTCTTTACCTACTGGAATAGACATCGGATACAGTTATGATTTTACGATTTCCAAATTGAACCTTAGAAATAGTGGCGGTGCTCATGAGATTTCTATGCGTTATTCTTTTTTGTGGGGAGATCCTAAAAACCGAAACCAAAAAGCACGGACAATTCCTTGTTTCCATTACTGATTCAGCAAGTTTTTTATTGTAAAACATTATTAGGTCTTTGTTGATAGCTAAAATTTATTTTATAGCTGATTTTGATTTTATACCTATTAAAAAGCACTATTTAAACGCTATTTTGAATATTAAACTTTTTATATCAAAATATAAATATTCTAATATTTTCTGTCTGTGAAAATATCCACTAGAAAGTTTTTTTAACAGCATTTTATTCATTTATTACTTGTAATACGTGTTAAATAAGATTATCATTTTGCATAATACGTAATACATAAAATAATATTCTAAATACTGTAGATCTTTAATCTCTGTATGAAATGCAAAAAACAGTATGCAAATCAACTAGTTATTTTCAGTATTGATTCAAGGCCATGGGGACTAGAAAGCGATATTTGTCAATTTGCAAACACTTCTTTTTGGGTGTACTAACCATATTTTTTATGGAAGATGCTTTGGCTCAGGATATAGACAAAAGAGTCAACACTATAGAATATCAAAAAACCGATAATTACCCTTCTGAGAATATTTCAGTTACTATTTCAGGTCAACTTGCCCTTTGTTCACATGAGGATAAAGGCCATATTATACTTGATGTCACAGGAGGCAAAGCACCATATACTTTTAGGTGGAACAATAATGAAACTGTTCAAAATAGGTATAATCTGTTTGCAGGTACTTACACAGTTTTTATTACTGATGCCAATGGAAAGGAACATACCGAAAAGATCATAATTCAGCCCCCCTTTCCTTTGATTGTAGACTTGATAGAAAAAAAAGATGCTACATGTGGAAGCAGTGCTGATGGGAGTGCAAAGCTAGAAGTCAAGTTTGGAAGAGGTGAACCATATAAAATTGAGTGGTCCCATGGCCTGAGAGACAAATGGGAGGCAGCCGATCTATTGCCTGGTACCTACACCGTCACTATTGCAGATCATTTTAATTGTGACACAAGTATTTCCTTTGAGATTTTAGGAGATGGTCCTGGTATTGAAATCAATGAAAGGATCGAAAACATAGATTGCAGCAATGAAACTGGAGCTATTTTTCTTGATGTAGATGGTGGTTCTGGCAACTATTCTTTTGAATGGTCAAATGGAGAAACCACCAAAGATATCTCCGGATTGTATGCTGGTATTTATGAAGTATTGGTAAAAGATGAAAAGGGATGCAGTAGCTACAGGTCTTTTGAGGTTTTTTCGGCCCAATCAGATATCATAGTAGAAGTGAACAGGATACAACATAATCTTTGTGCAGGAGCTGAGGATGGAGAAGTTGATCTTGAGATCTCCGGTGGTGTAGCACCTTATAGCATTCAATGGAATAATGGACAAAAGTCCAGCAGTATAGTTGGGATGACTGCAGGAATCTATTCTGTTAAGGTAACTGATGCAACTGGCTGCTCGGTCAATCAGTCAATTACCATACAAGAACCTGAAAAAATGGTTGCTCACATTGATACTTCTTTGGAGCTGGATTGCAGTACAGGAGATTTCAAAGTCCAAGCATGGCTAAAAATCGAAGGAGGAAAAAGCCCATATGCTATCAAATGGTCAGATGGTTCTATCAATGTAAAAGAAATTGAATTGCTAAACGAGCAGGAAGTCGGTGTGGAGGTGATCGATGCAGATGGCTGTAGTGTGCTTGAAAAGGTAAGGGTTAATTCCTTTGACAAGGAATCAAGCTTAAGAATCGATTTCAATTTTAGAAAACTTGAAATCAACGCATTGGATCAAGTATACATGTCGGAGGAATTGATTTTTGAAAGTCAAATATCTGAAGAGTTTATCGCCTGGCATTGGGATTTTGGTGATGGTCAAATGTCTTCTGACAAAGACCCCATCCACAGTTACAATGCTTGGGGTGATTTTGATGTGACTTTGACCGCTTATGATATATATGGCTGTTCTTCGGTAGAAACAAAAGTGGTCAGCGTGCTCGATAATGAAGCATGGATGACTGTTCCTACAGCATTTACACCCAATGGAGATGGATTGAATGATACTTTCAAGCCCATTATTAAAGGGGTAATCGAATTTGAAATGAACATCTTTAACAATTGGGGTGAGCAAATATTCGCAGCCTCTGGACTCGAAAGTGAAGGATGGGACGGTTTCTATAAAGGGAAATTAATGCCAAGAGGCAGCTACGTGTATCAAATCTCCTTCACCAATATTCAGGGGGATAAATTGCAAAAGTCCGGTTCGATAACTTTAATCAGGTAAATATGAAAGCCCTAGTTACCTTTTTATTTGTTGTTTTTCTAGGCTTCTCTATCCGGGCACAGGATGTTCAGTTTTCTCAATTCTATGCTGCTCCTATTTATCTTAATCCCGCTTTTGCAGGTTCTGCAGAGATGACGCGATTTGGTGTCAATTACAGAAACCAATGGCCTGGTCTAGATCACTCACTCAATGCATATTCAGCTTATTTTGACCATTACTTCTTTGGGACAAACAGTGGGGTAGCGTTGATTGTGAACGGCATGGATGAGACCATGTCGGGTTTAAGTACTTCTGAAATAGGTTTGGCATATTCTTACAGGTTGAGGTTAGGATTGGATAGCTTTCTCAGGTTTGGAATGCAGGGGTCGTTTGTATCAAGGGATGCCAATCTCAATCATATGGTCTTTGGTAGTCAGATTGATCCTGACAGCGGAATAATCGGAGACCATAGCGGTGAATCCTTGGTTTTGGATATGAGGCATAGGTATGCAGATTTTCACTTTGGAATGCTTTACAATAATCAGTGGGGCTGGTTAGGTTTTTCTGCCCACCATGTCAGCCAACCCAATATATCTTTCATTGATGATCAAATAGCTCAGTGGCCGATGAAATTATCACTCCACGGTGGGATGAAGGTAGACCTATCAGAAGGAGCACTAAGTAGTTTGATGAATACTCAAAATACCAGAGAAATTGTCTTTGCTTTCAATTACAAGCATCAAGATGTTTTCAATCAGTTGGATCTGGGGATGCAGGTCAATCTGCAACCCTTGGTCATTGGAGCGTGGTACAGAGGCTTGCCCACCAAAAGTACTGCCTTGCCCAATACCGAGTCAATTATAGGTTTGGTTGGTTTTTCCCTTCAGAGCGGTATAGATATTGGCTATAGTTATGACTTTACCTTATCGCAACTAGGACAAGCCAATACCGGAGGCGCCCATGAGATTTCTATGCGCTATTCCTTTTTATTAGGAAAAAACAACGGCGGTGATGGAAGGAGGCCAAGTAGCATGCCTTGTTTCAAATATTAAAACTTTTAGCTAACTCAGCCCTATTTATCTCAATTGCTCAATGTTTTTTTAATTTGAAACATATTGATGGGATATTGATTTCTAAGATATGGCAAAAATTGTTCGATTGATTCTAGGAGATCAGCTCAACAGCAAGCATTCTTGGTTTGAGAAAAAAGATGATTCTGTTACTTACCTTATGATGGAAATGAGGCAAGAAACTGATTATGTAAAGCATCATATTCAGAAAGTTGTAGGTTTCTTTCAGGTGATGAGAACTTTTGCTGAGGAAATTAAGGATAGAGGTCACAAGCTGATCTACATCAAATTGGATGATGCAGGAAATGAACAAAACCTCAAAAAAAACCTGAATAGGCTAGTGGAAAAGGAAGGTTTCGACCACTTTGAATATATGCTGCCTGATGAATTCCGGCTTGATAAGCAGTTGAGAGAAATTTGCAGCTCATTTAGTATATCTTCCAAATCATATGATACAGAGCATTTTTTGACGGATAGAGATTTTTTAAAAACCTTTTTCAAAGGAAAAAAGAGCTACCTAATGGAATCCTTTTATCGGGAAATGAGGAAGAAATACGACATTCTCATGGATGGAAAAGAACCCTTGACCGGCAAGTGGAACTATGATGAAGCTAATAGGAATAAATTAAAAGACACTTCTATTCTGGAACCGCAATTGTTAAAAAGCCGTGATGTTTCTGAATTGGTCAACATGATTGAAAAGGCAGAGGTCAAGACCATTGGCAATATAGATGTTCAAAATTTTTCATGGCCACATTCAAGGAGGGAGAGCTTGGCTTTGGTGGACTATTTCTGTGAAAAACTCTTACCCAATTTTGGGATGTATCAGGATGCTATGCATACTGAAGACCCTTTTCTTTTTCACAGTAGGTTGAGTTTTAGTTTGAATACCAAATTGATTTCTCCATTGGAGGTAGTGGAAAAGGTTGAAAAATACTGGTATGAACACCAAAATCAAATCGATATAGCGCAAGTGGAGGGATTTATCCGTCAAATTATCGGTTGGAGGGAATACATGAGAGGGGTTTATTGGGCCAAAATGCCAGAATACCAAAACCTTAATTTCTTCGGTAATCAGAGGAAATTGCCTGAATTCTTTTGGACCGGAGATACCAAAATGAATTGCCTCAAACATGCTATTGGTCAGTCATTGGACCATGCGTATGCCCACCATATCCAAAGGCTAATGATTACTGGAAACTTTGCTATGATTGCAGGAATTAAACCTGATGATGTAGATGCCTGGTACTTGGGAATTTATATAGATGCCATAGAATGGGTAGAGATCACCAATACACGAGGTATGAGTCAGTTTGCTGATGGAGGAATCGTAGGCACCAAACCTTACGCAGCTTCTTCCAACTATATTGACAAGATGAGCAATTATTGTGGGAGCTGCCATTATTCAAAAAGTAAAAAAACAGGAGATAAAGCCTGCCCCTTTAACAGTCTATATTGGCATTTTTATAATAGAAACGAAGACAAACTCGCCAAAAACCCAAGAATTGGAATGGCTTACAGGACTTTGGCCAAGATGAAGAATAAGGATGAAATCCTTGAACAGGCAGAGAAATACCTTAACGATCTTGATTCGCTATAAAATTTATTGAGATAACCTCTGGTACTTGTCCATCAGTTCCAAAACCTTGTCTTTTGGAAGTGCCTTTATCTCCCTTCCATCTTTTCCTTTCATATCCTCAGCTGCCCATAGGGAGTTGATGATAGCTTCCTCAGTGGCCTCTATCGTAGCGAGAAAAAGTGCAGTCATGTCATCATTTCTTAAATGTTGGTTTTTGCTCGTTTCAAGAGACTTTGCTTGATGTGGAACCCAGTTGTCGGAATGATTGGAAAAGGCTATCACGTAATCACCGGAGCCGTTGGATGCTATGCCGCCGGTTTTGGCCAATCCCAACATTGCTCTTTCAGCAATTCTTCGAAGGTTTCTTTCATTTACAGGAGCGTCAGTCGCGACGATAATCATGCAAGACCCATCGGCAGACTCGAGTTGATTTTTGAAGGTATATTGTTCCAATTCCTGTCCTACCGGAACACCGTTGATTTGCAATACGCCACCAAAATTAGTCTGCACCAACACTCCTACTGTAAATCCTCCTAGACTCTCAGGGAGTTTTCTAGAGGATGTGCCTATCCCACCTTTGAACCCGAAGCATACGGTACCGGTACCAGCCCCGATATTTCCTTCTTCAGCATTCGATTCGGTAGCAGTGGCAATGGCTTTTTGTACCTCTTCTGGGCTTATATGCTGCCCTCGTATATCATTCAAATAGCCATCGTTGGTTTCTCCTACTACTGCATTCACGGACTGGACAGATTCATTGCCGTCATGTTGTAAAGTGTATTGTACTACCCCAGTAATCCCTGCAGCAACACTCAGGGTATTGGTTAGAATGATAGGGCTCTCCATATTGCCCAACTCTTGTATTTGGGTGCTTCCAGCCAGTTTTCCAAAACCATTTCCCACATAGATTGCAGCAGGAACTTTCTGTTGAAAAAGGTTTCCTTGATGGGGAATTATGGCAGTGACTCCTGTGCGGATTTGATCTCCTTCTATCTTGGTGAGGTGTCCTACGCTTACTCCCGAAACATCCGTAATGGCATTTAGCCCGCCTGTTGGAAGTACACCGATTTTAATTCCTAATTCACGGGGCCTTTGTTGAGAGTAAGCAGAAAGTGTAGAAAATGCCATAATTGAAAAAAGCAAAATGCTTCGTGTGGTTCTTTTCATAGTTGCCAATGCAGATTTTTTTCAAGTTAGAAAAAATCAGGAATCTTTTTTCTCTTTTAGTGCCGCCAGTTCCTTTTCGGAATATGCCCATCCTGTAATCAATACAAAAAGTACCGGAACAATAAAGATGGTCATCAATGTGGCCATAGTCATTCCCCCAAAGACTGTCCATCCTATGGTCTGACGTGCTAGTGCACCGGCGCCACCGGCAAAAACCAAAGGCATGATTCCAAGGATAAAAGCCAAAGAGGTCATAATAATGGGGCGTAGACGTAGTTTGGAAGCTTCTATGACGGCCTCTTTGATATCCATACCACCGTCAACCCTTTCTTTGGCATATTCCACTATCAAGATGGCGTTTTTAGCTGCTAAGCCTATCAAGGTCAAAAGACCTATTTGAGCATAGACATTATTTTCCAATCTGGGTATTAATAATAGTGTGATGATGGCGCCAAATGCGCCAGTAGGCACAGCCATCAAAACCGAAAAAGGAACTGACCAGCTTTCATACAAAGCCGTAAGGCATAGGAATACAAAGATGATTGAAAGTAGAAAAATCAAAAGCGTGCTTCCTCCCGTGGCCACTTCTTCTCTTGTGATACCGGAGAATTCAAAACCATAGCCCGAAGGAAGACTGTTGTCCGCAACTTCTTCCAATGCACGGATTGCGTCACCCGAACTCTTTCCCTGCGCTGCCTCACCGTTGATAGTAGCAGAGCGGAAAAGATTGAAATGACTGATCAATGGCGCATTTTCGATTAATTTCACTTCCGTAAGGTTACTCAAGGGTGTCAGTCCGCCTTCTGAGTTTCTCAAAAAGAACTGACTCAATGATTCAGGACTTTCTCTATACGCTGAATCCGCTTGGGCCAAGACACGGAAGTTTCTGTTGTACAAAATAAAATCATTGACATAAATACTGCCTAGATATGTCTGTAAAGTTTGATAAGCCTCGCCAATATTTACTCCCAGTCGAGCTGTTTTTTCTCTATCAAGATTGACTTGGTATGCGGGAGTGCTTGCGCTGAAAAAACTAAAGGCTGAACCGATGTCCTCATGGCCGTTGATTTCACCTATAAAATTTTTCAAATTGGCTTCAAAATCTTTAATGTCGCCGCTATTGTCATATTCTTGAAAAATAAAGGTAAATCCTGAGGTGCTCCCCAATCCTGGAATGGCCGGAGGTGCTATAATGACTACCTCAGCTTCGGGGATTTCTTCAGCGAGTATTTTTTCCAATCTATCCCTTACCTCAAAGGCATTTTGCCCTTTTCCCTTCCTCTTGTCCCAAGGAGTAAGTTGGGTAAATACGGTTCCACTGTTCGATTTTGTCGCAAAGTTCACAGCATTCAATCCGGTGACACCTGAAAAATGCAACACTTCTTCTTGTTCTTGGAGCACCTCCATCAGTTTGTTGATGGTGCTGAGTGTCCTGTTGGTGGAAGACCCTTCAGGTAGCTCAAAAGTCACAAATAACCGACCCTCATCCTCTGTAGGGATAAATCCTGTAGACTTGAATTGAAACATAAAGATGGTCGCTGCTCCTAAAAGGATCAAACCGGCGATAATTATTTTGATGTTTCCCAAGCTCCATTCTACCCCGCGATCGTACTTTTTTTGAAGTTTATCGAAAAGCCGGTTGAAATGATGAAAAAACTTGTCAAGCCCTTTTGACTTTTCATTGATGCTGCTCGGTTTGAGAAGTAGAGAACATAATGCTGGAGTAAGGGATAAGGCCACAAATCCCGATATCAATCCCGATACAGCTACGGCCATGGCAAATTGTTGGTATAGTCTTCCAATGATCCCTGGAATAAATCCGACTGGTACAAATACAGCCGCCACAATCAGAGACATGGCAATTACCGGCCCTGATATTTGCTTCATGGCTTCTGTAACAGCTTCTTTTGCAGATACCCCCTTTTTTTCCATAATGGCTGAAGTGGCTTCCACTACCACAATAGCATCGTCGACAACAATCCCTATTGCCAATACAAAGCCGAATAAGGTCAGCGTATTTATAGTGAATCCAAGTGGAATAAAGAGTGCAAAAGTGCCGATTATTGACACGGGGATAATCAGAATTGGGATCAAGGTAGCCCTCCAGTTTTGAAGGAAAACAAACACCACTAAAATGACAAGCCCGAGGGCAATAAACAGAGTTTTTACCACTTCGCTTATCGATTCTGATACGACAGATGCCGATTCAAATGGAATGATGTAATCCAGGTCTTTGGGAAAGTTTTCTTTGAGCCTTTCCATCGTTTCCCTGATTCCTTGTTCTGTATCTAGGATGTTGCTTTCTGGAGTTTGGTACACTAAGAGGTATGCTGCGGGATAACCATCCGTAAAATTATTGGTAGCATAATCAAAACGTCCAAGTTCTACCCTTGCCACATCTCTGAGGTAGACCAAGGCATTGTTTTCAGGATTGTTTTTCAGGATGACATTTTCAAATTCCTCTACTGTTTGTAGCCTGCCATTTGTAAAAACAGTGTATTCAAAGGATTGGAATTCTGTCTGTGGAGGAGCTCCTATTCTTCCAGCTGCCACCTGCAAGTTTTGTTCTTGAAGAGCTGCAATAGCCTCGTTGGCGGTGATTCCCAGTTGTGAAAGCCTGTCCGGTTTTAGCCAGATTCTCATACTGAAGTCTTCCGCTCTGGCAAAAATATCTCCGACACCTGGCACTCTTAAGAGTTCATCTTTTACAAATATATTGGTGTAGTTATTCAAGAAATCAATTCCATGGGTGCCATTAGGACTCAATATTGATACAATAAGCAGGATGCTGGGATTTCTTTTTCTCACCACAATGCCAAGTCTCCTCACTTCTTCTGGCAATAGGGGTTCTGCGACTGAAATCCTGTTTTGAACTTCTACAGCTGCAACATCAATGTCAGTGCCTACTTCAAATGTGATGTTCATGGTCAACCTACCCTCACTACTTGCAGTGCTTTCTATATAAGCCATACCAGGAGTACCGTTGATTTCGGTTTCCAGTGGCGTCATGACCGTTTGCTCTATGGTTTCGGCATCTGCACCTGTATAAGTAGCAGTCACTTGAATCACCGGGGGCGTGATGTTTGGATATTGGGATACAGGTAAAGTGTTGATGGCCAAAATGCCAAGCAATAAAATAAATAGCGAAATGACTATGGCGGTATTGGGCCTTTGGATAAAAGTATCTGCTATCATGATTCTTTTTCCTCTATTATTTCTACCACATCACCGTCTTGTACTTTTTGAATCCCTTTGACTATTACTTTTTGTCCCGGCTCCAAACCCTCTTTAATGACTCGTTTATCCTGGTAATTCCTTCCAGTTTCTACTTTGACTTGTTTGACTTCCTCATTTTCCACAACAAAGACTGAAAACTCACCCATCTGCTCTTTGATGGCAGACTGTGGGATCAAGATGACGCTTTCATTTTCTGTTTCATTGACAATTAAAGTTGCACTCATTCCAGGCCTGAGTTTCCTTTCTTTATTATCAAATTTCACCCTGATTTGAATTGTTCCTGTGTTTCTATTTACCGCTCTATCAAGGATTTCTATTTCTCCTGGATGAGGGAAAATGCTGCCATCACTCAATTTGAGAGTGAATACTGAATCTTCCAGAGTGGTTTCATAAGTTGAAAGCTCCAAAAATTTATTCAAATAGCGTTCTTCTGGATAAAAATCCACACCCATGGGATCGTCCCTTGAGACGATATTCAATAGACTTTCTCCAGGGTTTACGAGACTGCCCATTCTTACCTGACTGAAGCCTATCGTTCCGTTGAAAGGAGCATAGATACTGGCATACTGAAGGTCAATGCTCGTGTTTTCCAGCTCTGACTTTGCCGCATTGAGTTCTTGTTCTGCATTGCGGAGTTCATTGAGCGCACTGTCATAAATTTGGGCAGCGATGGCATCTTCGGCTTTTAGCCTTTCATATCTTTCGAAGTCTTTTTTTATTCTTTCAAGGTTAGACTCAGCAATAGAAACAGCGGAAGCAGCTTGTTGTTGTCTGGCTTCATACCGCGTAGGGTCAATCTGATAAAGAAGTTGGCCCTTTTTGACCTCCTGTCCTTCTTTGATGAAAATTCCTGTGACGTAGCCAACTACGTCTGCCCGTAACTCCACTTCTTCTAGTGCCACCGCTGTGGCAGGATAGGTACGGGAAAATCTGATCTCTTTTTCAATTGCAGCCGAAACCGTAACTTTTTCCTTTTCTTCTTGGTCTTTTTCATCGGCACATGAGGAAAAAAGCACCATTGGAATTAGGTACATCAGAAAGATCGGTATGTATTTTTCAAGTCTCATAATTCCTCCGTTTGAACTTCTCCTCTTGCCTTCAGCAAATCCATTTTACTTGCCATCAACCTGAAAAGGGCATTGATATAATTGATTCTACTCGTTCTCAGGTCTGTTTCTGCCTGAATGACTTCAAGGAAATTCTTTACCCCTTCTTCATATTGTAGGCTGATGGTGTTGTAGATTTCTTCAGCAGTGTCTTTTATTTCTTCTTGAATTTTCCATTCATAGAGGTATGCTTTGTAAGCACTCAATGCCTCCTGATGCTCACGATTGATCTGAAGTTGAAGTTCCTCTTGTGCTACTTCAAGCTGTTTCAATTGCAAGTCTGCCGCCCTGATTTCATAATTTCTTCTTCCTCCTTGAAAAATAGGAAAGGCCATTCTAAAGCCGGCAAGTGAATTTGGGAAGGCTGTATTGAAAAGCTGACTTCCGTCGAGTGTTTGATAGATGATATTGTAATTGAAAAATGCATCGATATTTGGAAGAAATGTTCTTCGCGAAAATGCCAATTCCGCTTCTTGAATGCTTTTTTGGGACATGAGGTACCGACTCTCATACCTTTTGCCATAATCCACCCCTTCAAGGGTGTCAAGTTGAACCTGTTCTATAAGCTCATTCAATTCATAATCCAATTCTATTTGTGCTGCTCCTGATATCCCTGCCAATTCTTTGAGTCTGGCCATACTGACTTGATACTGTTCTCGAGCTTGAAATAGAGCTGAGCGGGAATTTTGAAGTGCGATTCTTGCCCTTTTGTAATCAATATTGTCCGTTATACCCGCTTCATAGAGTGACCTTGCATCTTTCAACTGCCTTTCTTGTCTTTGGATATCCTCCTCTCTGATTCGGATTTCTTCCTGGCTGAGTAAGGCTTCAAAAAAGGCCTTGCTTGTATTCACATTTAGCTCGATTTTCACGAGCTCTAAGTTTTGCTCAGCCGAAGCCCTCAGGTAGTTGGCCTGGCCTTTTGCCCTGAACAGGTCATTATTTACGATAGATTGGTTTACAAAAAAATTAAGGTTTGAATTGAAGGGAACACCGGTCCGAACTTCCTGCACATTACCAGATCCAGGGTTGTTAAAGTCAGGGAAAATAGCCACCGGTTGCTCAAAATAACGGAAGTAGTCAGCCTCAAGTCCAGCTTGTGGGAGCCATCCTGAAAGAGATGACTTGACATTGTTGTCGATTATTTCCCGCTCTATCATGGTCATCCTGAGGACAGGTTGGTTTTGATAGGCTATTTGAATCAAGTCATCTAATGTCAACTTCTGATTTTCCTGAGCCATCAGGATGGCAGGTATAAAAAAAAGAATAAAAATGCAGGATTTCTTCAAGACCATTAGGGAAAGGATGAAAGTTGAAAAATCTGATGGAATACCATATTTCAACTATTCATACCTGTTTTTGTTTATCATTTACGCTTTTTTAAGTTAAAACCATTTCAGTAAACTGTCAATAATTTTTTTGCCAGCAAAGCCATAGGGAGGATAAAGGGGCTTTGTAGCGGTCAGACCGATCCTTTGATGTAGTACCGCTTTTTCATTGCTGAAAGCCAAAAATCCATAGTGCCCGTGAGCTTTGCCTATCCCTGAATTGTTGACTCCTCCAAACGGAAGTTCATTTTGGAGAAAATGGAGTACACAGTCATTAGCCACAGCTCCGCCCGATGAGGTTTCTTTAAAAATTCTCTTGATGTTATCATTGTCTTTAGAGAAAACATAAAGAGCCAAAGGTTTAGGTTTGAGATTGATGTAATGAATGGCTTCTTCAAGATCTCCAAAGGTGATGAGGGGAAGAATGGGTCCAAATATTTCCTCTTGCATTACCTCCATTTCTTCAGAAAGATCAGTAAGGATGGTAGGTTCGAAAAAATTTTCTTCCTCATTTACATAGCCACCATAGAATTTATTTGCACCTTTTAGCTCAGCATCTGCCAGTAGGTTTTTAAGTCTTTTGAGGTGCTTGCCGTTGACTATTCTAGCATAGTCTTTACTTTTTTCAACTCCTTTTCTGGAGGAATCATACATTTTTTCAATCTGGCTTTTAAGCTCTTTCAGGAATTCATCTTTGATCGTGTGGTGGACCATGATGTAATCCGGTGCAATGCAGGTTTGTCCACAGTTTACAAATTTGCCCCAGATAACTTTGCCAGCGGCATCCTTGAGGTCAGCATTTGCATCAATAATTGCAGGTGACTTTCCGCCCAACTCCAATGTCACGGAACTCAGATTTTCAGCGGCTGCTTTCATGATGATCTTTCCGACTGCTGGACTGCCTGTAAAAAAAATATGGTCAAAAGGCTTGGCCAAAAGCATTTGAGCCACTTCTATTTCCCCTTCAAACAAAGCCACTTGACTCTTGTCAAAGGTTTCTTCAACCAATCGTCTCAACAAAGCCGAATTGTGAGGTGTGAGTTCTGAGGGTTTGATGATGGCGGTACAACCAGCCGCAATAGCCGAAACCAATGGGCCTAAGGCCAAATTGAATGGGTAATTCCAAGGGGCAATAATCAAACTTGTACCCTTAGGTTCATGGTGGATGTAAGATTTTGTACCCAACATAGGCATGGGAGTGGATACTTTTTGAGGCTTGACCCAGCTGTCTATGTGCTTGATGGCATGCTTGATTTCAGAAGTGACCACAAAAATCTCAGAGACATCTATTTCAGGATAAGGTTTTTTGAAATCCGCATGTATGGCCTTTTGTATATCCGAATGGTTGTTTTTGATCCAAGCAAGTAGTTTTTCCAGAAGTACTTTCCTTTCCTGCACCGGTTGGGTTCTGTTTTGAATAGATTGTTTTTTCTGGAGCAAAAAAGTGTGGTCAATTTCTGATTGAATATTTTCTAAGGTTATAGTTTCCATATTTGTAAAATTTTTATGATAATTGAATATACCCATAAAAAACAAAAAGGGAATGATTGTTTTGATTGGATTAAACTAAAACCTTTGATTGGCGTTTTATATACATCACCCACTAATTAAAACTATGTATTGGAGTTTGGAAAGGATTATTCCCAAAGGGATTTTGGGGAATAATCAAAAAATGAGAGTCATTAAAGAATACATTAAGAATCTCAAAACAGAAAAACAAATTAAAAAGCAAGGAGGCTGAGGCCTCCTTTTTTTGTGCTTTTTCCTCAGAAATACTTTTTAGCATAAATAAAATGCATTTTATCAGTAATTTATTACTGAATATATTTTTTATGAAGAGCAAATAATTGTATGTTTACAGCAATTAAAACAGTATAAAGATTTAATCACCCCATTCAATCTCCTCGTACTACTCTTTAAATCAAGCATGAAGCGTTTCTATAGCCTTTTTCAGCCATATTTTTCAGCACACATTGTTGCGGTGCAGGCGGTTTTGGCTGGCTTTAAGGTCCTATCATTTTTCTTTTTGTTTCTAATATCCCCTTCTGTCTTCGCATTCAATCTGCATGGCAATAGCTTCAAGGGAGAACTGATGTTTCCAAGTCAAGAAACAAATCAAGCTTTGTGTATTGATCAAGGTGATATATCAGGTGTAATTGTCAATCAACAAAGCGGGAAACCGATAAGTGGGGTTCCTGTCGTATTGAGTTCTGTTGGTGAAAATGATGTTCCAAAATTGATCACTGTTACTGGTGCAGATGGTCGTTACTTTTTTGAAGGCCTAAATTTTGGCAAATATTTGATTCAGGTTCAGGACGCAAATTTGAATGTGGTAAGAGGATTGTTTGCTTCAGAGACATCAGAGGTGCAGGTTAATCTCGAGGAATGTGCAGTGGATGTTTCTGACTTTGTTTATGGCAGCAATAATCCCCTTTTTCTTTCAGGGAGAGTCTGGTATGATGCCAATGGAAATGGTGTTCAAGACGAATGGTTTGATGCTAATGATGACGGAAGAGTCACTCTAAATGATCTGTCCAATGGCGCTGTAGAGATAAATAAATGGGAATGGTTTGACTTGAACGGGGATGGCAGATACGACGGACCTGAGAACTATGGCGAGTTGAATATTGCAGGTTTTGGCAATACTCAATCTTCAAATATCAAGGTAAAGAGTGCCGAAGGGCCATCTTATGAAGCCATGATTGACCTTACGGGATATTGGAGCAAGACTTTTGATCACAATACCGCTTTTGGTAATTATTCAGCTAGCTTGGAAATGGATAGTTTCCTCAATGAGGCGGCCAAAAACGTGGGTGAAACCGGTTTGATTAAAACACTTCCTAACCTGAGAATTGAAGATTTCAATAACATTAGAATGGATATTCAATGTGGGCTTACTACCTCTGATTTGCTGGAAAGAGAATTATCAAGAAGTGTAGGACATCATTCAGATATTCTATTTGGTGTCAGGTGTCGGGAAGAATTGGTGGAAATCATTGCCAATGATGATGAAATAGGAGAGCATTTTTCAAGTACTCTGGAACCACTTGGAAACATTTTAGACAATGATGTCATCAAAGGAAATCCTGTTGACCCAGAAAAGGTTGAAGTCGAATTTACAGAGTTGGATGGCTTGATTGGTTTGAATATCAATGAAAAAGGTGAGTTGATCTTATTGATTCCAGGTATCAATCCTCCCGGAACCTATCAATTGGAATATGTGCTGAGGGAAAATGGATTCCCGGATACTTTTGACAAAGCTACTGTGACTGTTACTTTGCTTGCAGACAATGTAGATCTGGCAATAGAAAAAACGTCCAATGATGTGGAAATTTTTGAAGGGGACGAGTTTGAGTATACCATCACAGTTACCAATCTTGGCGGAACCAATGCCAGCAACGTAGAAATCATAGACTTTTTTAATTCAGGGCTTACATATATCAACACAACCTTCATTGCCACTGACGAAAGTGTAAAACTTGATACCACAGTAGAGGGAAACAAAATCGTTTATACCGTTCCTGAATTGCCTGCAGGCGTCATTTTGACCTTGACTGTTCTGGTACAGGCAGATGCAATTTCCGGCCAAAACCCACTAACGATTTCCAATCAGGCAACAGTGAGTTCAGCTGAGGAAGATTTGGATATGAGTAACAACACCGCCGCTGATTTTAATGTGGTGAACCCTTTCTTTATTCCAAATGTGATCACTCCCAATGGAGACAATAAAAATGATGCATTTGAAATCAGGGGAATCAGCAAATTCACGGCTAACAACATACTCATTTATAACCGCTACGGAGATCATGTGTATGAAAGAGCCAATTACGATAACAATTGGGACGCACCCAATCAGGTAGCGGGTACTTATTACTATATTTTTCAAGGGGAAGATGCAGGAGGTAAGACGCATGAGTTCAAGGGCTGGGTGCAGGTGATAAAAGATTAAGACCTAATAGAAATGAAAAATGTATTGAAAACATATGGATGGATTGTAGTCATGGTGTTCTCCGTGACAATTGTTTCGGGACAGCAGCTTCCACAATTCAGTCAATATATTTTCAATGGCTTGCATATCAATCCAGGATATGCTGGATACAAAGGTCAAGGGTATATCCAAAGTACTTACCGCGATCAATGGGTCAACTTGCCTGGCGCACCCAGAACTTTTACCGTTACAGCTGACCTAAGTGCGAAAGAGGGGCTGATGGGATTTGGAGTTTCAATATTATCAGATCAGATTGGACCGACTACTACTTCGACAGGTTTGCTCACTTATGCATACAGGATTCAGACGGGAAAAGAGAGTTTTCTTTCCTTAGGGGTAAGTGCAGGTGCCAGTCAATATGTACTTGATGGGAATTGGGAATACAACGATCCAAATGACCCGAGTATCCCTGAGGGAAGGTTAAGTACTTTTACCCCAAATATGAATGCCGGACTTTTTTTCAACACCAGTAAGTTTTATGCTGGCTTCAGTGCTTTTAATATGGTGGGAAAAAAGGCCTTAGAACGAGAGGATATCGCCCTTGCATTTCATGACTTTCACTTTTACCTCACAGCTGGCATGATGGTTCCATTGGGAGATAATGTCACCTTCAAACCGAGTTTCCTCATCCGTGAATTACAAGGCGCACCCACAAGCTACGATATCAATTCTATGTTTTTGTTTATGGAAAGACTTTGGCTGGGGGCTTCTTACCGGTCTAATTTGAGATTGGGCGTTGATAATTTTGAGGGAAATCTGCACAATAGGACTTCTGCGGCAATGCTTGCGGAAATTTTTGCAACTCAGAATCTTCGAATCGGATACGCGTATGACCACAACCTGAATGCCCTGGAAACTTATCAAAATTCTTCACATGAGATTTCAATAGGTTACTATCTGAATTCAAAATCTTCAAGGATTTCAAATTCCAGGTGGTTTTAAAGAATAAATTTTCAAGGAAAAAGAGGTAGAATTTTGCTTGAGCGATTACTTTTTGGCCGATTTACTCATTTAAAATCAAATCCTATCCAAAACAAAAAAACCTCCAAGTGAGGAGGTTTCTTATTCTAATTATTTTTCCGCGAGTAGTGGTTCTCTTTTATCGGTAATTTCTATTGCAGTGATTTGCTTGATTTTTTCAAACTTGACTCTTTCAAAAGCCTCTCTGTTTGCTTGGGAAATAGGGTCAGATGGAGGAAGTTTTTCTGCAAGCCAATCTACTTGTTTGCCATTTTTCCAGAATCGGAAGCAAAGATGAGGACCGGTAGCCAATCCCGTGCTACCCACAAATCCAATTACTTGACCTTGTTTTACCCTGGTGCCTGGCTTCATGCCTGATGCAATTTTGGACATGTGAAGGTATTGTGTGGTGTAAGTGTCATTGTGTTTGATTTTGACATAATTTCCATTGGCACTTGTGAATCGCGCCTCTACTACTGTGCCATCTCCCACGGTTCTGATTTCAGTTCCTGTCGCGGCTGCGTAATCAGTTCCCAAATGCGGCTTGTACCTTTTCTGTACCGGGTGAAATCTTTTCAGGTTATATTTTGAGCTTATTCTTGTGTATTTTACTGGATCTCTTAAAAATGACTTTTTGAAACTGTGACCTTCTTGGTCAAAGAAATTTACTTCACCATTCTGTTCAAAGGGTATGGCGTGGTACTCCTGTCCTTTATGTTGGAAATATGCTGCTTCGATATCCGTGACACCTACTACATTGCCTTCGACCACTTTTTCTTTGTAAGCAACTTTAAAAACATCACCTTTTTGAAGACCTTGAAAATTGACATACCAGCCAAAGAGATCCGCAAACTGGTCAATCATGTCATTTGTAATGCCCAATTCACCCATATTGGAAGAAAGATTGTTGGAAATGATGCCTCCTTTTTCTACATGGCGTAATTCTACAGGTTTCTCTTCTTTATAAATTTCCAATTCATCAAGTTTAAAAACTACATATTCTGATGGGTTGGGCTCGTAAATAAAAAATTGGGCTTGGGAGGAGTCTTCCGGAGTAAGTATGGTGAATTTTTTGTTGAAAGCTATTTTTCTGACATCAAATATATCCTTGGATTTTTTGGCTATCTGATCGATGATTTCATAAGGGACATTGAAAGGGCTGAGGATGGAGGACAGGGTTTGATTTTTTCCGACGACTCCTTCTGTAATCTGCAAACCATTGATGCTGATGCCGTAAAGCAGGTTTTCCTCTTCGATTATTGCTACCTCTTCTTCAATTATAAGTTCTTCGGCTACCAATTCTTTTGCTTTTGAAGTCCTATTTTCTACTATGAAATAACCTCCGATTAAGGCGAACACCAAGGCGCTGATGCCTATCCACTTTTTTACCATTATTGCTTTTGAAATTTTAGTTTTGGGCTGATTACTTCAAAGAAATTTAAATTCCGGTCAAATTGCAAACATTGTGGAATGTATCTTTGAATTTTAACATTTGTCCACACTTTTTTCTAACGCCTATTTTGATGTTTTATGATTGCTGTTTGGTGGATTTTTTCAATAAAATCGAAAAATTCATAGGCCATATTGATAAAATGAGCTGTTTTTTTGCTGATTATTGAAGTTTCAAGCCATTCTTTTAATGCTACTTAGCAATCTCTGCAAGGTTTGTTTATCTTTGTCCACTTTAAAAAATACCAAGCCAAATCATGCAAAGAACTCATACTTGCGGACAGTTAAGATTAGAAAATATCAATGAAAAAGTAACTTTGGCCGGTTGGGTTCAAAGGGTAAGAAATAAAGGTGGACTGGTCTGGGTTGACCTTAGGGACAGATATGGTGTCACCCAATTGATTTTTGAAGAAGGATCTACAGCGCCGGAACTTTTAGAAAAAGCGGTTTCCTTGGGAAGGGAGTTTGTGGTACAGACCTCAGGGATTGTGATCGAACGTACCTCTAAAAATGATAAAATCCCTACTGGACACATCGAGGTCAAAGTATCGGATCTTGAGATACTCAACGTAGCCAAAGTTCCTCCTTTTATTATAGAAGATGAAACTGATGGAGGTGATGAATTGAGGATGAAGTACCGCTACCTTGATTTGAGAAGAAATGTAGTCAGAGAAAAACTGCAACTCCGTCATAGGATGATGCAGGAAACCAGAAAATACATGGATGCTCAGGATTTTATTGAGGTAGAAACACCCGTGTTGATTAAATCTACTCCTGAAGGTGCCAGAGATTTTGTCGTACCGTCTCGTGTCAATCCAGGTGAGTTTTACGCTTTGCCTCAGTCTCCTCAGACATTCAAGCAGTTGTTGATGGTTAGTGGTTTTGACCGCTATTTTCAAATTGTAAAGTGCTTCAGAGATGAAGACTTAAGAGCTGACAGACAGCCTGAGTTTACACAAATTGACTGCGAAATGTCATTTGTGGACCAAGAAGATATATTGAACACATTTGAAGGTTTGGTAAGACATCTCTTCACAAATGTTAAGGGTATTGAACTCGAAGAAGTCAAAAGAATGACTTTTGCTGACGCTATGAAATATTATGGTAATGACAAACCGGATTTGAGGTTTGACATGAAGTTTTCAGAGTTGAATGAATTGACCCAAAACAAGGGTTTTGCTATTTTTGATCAAGCAGAATTAGTCCTTGGTATTTGTGCAAAAGGAGCTGCAGAGTACACCAGAAAGCAGTTAGATGAATTGACCAATTGGGTGAAAAGGCCTCAAATCGGAGCCAAGGGTTTGGTGTATGTCAAATGCAATGCTGATGGTACTTTCAAGTCTTCGGTGGATAAGTTTTACAACCAAGATGACCTTAAGGCATGGGCAGATACAATGGGTGCTGAACCTGGCGATCTTCTATTGGTTTTGAGTGGTGACGAAAAGAGCACCAGAAAGCAAATGTCTGAATTGAGGTTGAAAATGGGTGAAGACCTGGGATTGAGAGATAGAAATGTCTTCAAACCACTTTGGGTGGTTGATTTTCCATTGTTGGAGTGGGATGAGGAAACACAAAGGTATCATGCCATGCACCATCCATTTACCTCACCCAAAACAGAGGACATCCCATTGTTGGAATCAGATCCAGGTGCAGTTAGAGCAAATGCATACGATCTAGTCATCAATGGAGTAGAGATCGGTGGTGGTTCTATTAGGATTCATGATAGGCCTACCCAACAGTTGATGTTCAAGCATCTTGGGTTTTCTGATGAAGAAGCACAAAAGCAGTTTGGCTTCCTGATGGAGGCTTTTGAATATGGAGCACCTCCTCATGGAGGGATTGCATTTGGGTTTGATAGGTTCTGTGCAATTTTTGGAGGCTCTGATTCTATCAGAGATTACATTGCTTTCCCTAAAAATAATTCTGGAAGGGATGTGATGATAGATTCTCCAAGTACCATCGCTGAGGATCAATTGAAAGAGTTGTCTATTAAAGTCAATTTGAAAGACTCATAGATTTTAATTGATATGAGGATATTGGTTGATATTCGAATCACCTATTCCTTTAGGCGAAATACCTCTAAGTACAGTTGATTTAGGTATTGAGTCTACTTGAGCAAATTAGTTTTGAAGCCGATAGCGTGTTTATCTCTATCGGCTTTTTTTATGTCTATCTTTTGTTAAAAGGGGTTTTTGACCTTTTAGACCCTGAAAATTCCCACTTAAAACTTAGCTGAATTTCAATTAAACTTTTTGTAGCCAATGATGGTCTAAGACTCGATTTAACTAAGCTTATATGCGTTCAAATTTACTTACTTGGATTTTTCTTATTTCTATGATTTTTGTCTCATGGGAGGCATCGGCTCAGCGTGGTGACTTGATCTTAAAAGGCAAGGTTATAGAATCCGGTACCAATGAACCGATGATTGGGGCCAATGTTTTACTGAAAACAGTAACGGATTCACTATTGACTTCTACCGTAACGGGAGCAAGTGGAACTTTCGAAATCAGACGTGCTGACATTCCTGATGTTAAATTGGAAATCATTTATCTAGGCTATCAGAAAATAGTCAGAAACCATAATATCAGTGAAAGAATGGATCTGGGCACCATGGTATTGGTGGAAGACAGCAAGTTGCTTGGAGAAGTGGTGATAGAGGGACAGATTCCTGTGGGGGAAGTAAAAGGTGATACTACCTCATTTAATGCCAATGCATTCAGGACAAGAGAGAATGCCGATGCAGAGGATTTGGTCAGGAAGATTCCAGGGGTAACGATACAAAATGGAGAAATTCAAGCAAAAGGGGAACAGGTTCAGAAGGTCTTGGTAGATGGCAGGGAGTTTTTTGGGAGTGATCCATTTTTGGCTCTTCGAAACTTACCAGCTGATGTGATAGATAGGGTGGAGATTCTAGACCAAAGGTCAGATCAATCCAGGTTGACTGGTTTTGATGACGGGAACTATGCCCGGACTATCAATATTGTGACTAGGCCTGACAAACGCAGTGGTCAGTTTGGAAGGCTGTATGCTGGGGGAGGATCAGACAATAGGTATGCCGCTGGGGGAAATTTCAATCTTTTCAAAGGTGATAAAAGGATCTCCATCATAGGTTTGTTCAACAATATCAACCAGCAAAATTTCTCATCACAAGATCTCGTCGGGGTCACCGGGGGCCAAGGAGGAGGCCAAGGTGGACGTGGAGGCGGTGGTGGAAGACCAGGAGGCGGTGGCAACAACAATTTCTTGGTCGGTCAAGATCAGGGAATTATCACTACCAATAGTCTAGGCCTCAACTACAGTGATAAAATTGGCGGTAAAATGAATCTGACTACATCATATTTTTTCAATTCTACCAACAATAATGTATTCAGACTGACAAATAGGGAATTGATACTTTCAGAAGAAAATAGACAATTCTATGATGAGACCTTGATCAATACTGTTCGCAATAATAACCATCGGGTCAACAGTAGAATTGAATATGATATTGATGAAAAAAATGCCATCATCATGACTCCTTCTCTGAATTTTCAAAATAACAGGACATTTTTAGATCGTGACGGGATAAACTTCTCAGGTATAAGGGATCCGCTTAGCAGTACCCGTACCATATCTGATGCTGAGACAGAAGGCTACAATATCTCCAATAATTTCGTGTACAGGTACAAGTTTGACAAACCTGGAAGGACTGTATCCACTACTGTGTTTACCGCTTGGAATAAGAGAGATCAATTGTCTGAACTGATTGCCGCAAACAGGGATTTTATCAGAGATATAAGGGATACCCTGGACCAAGAAACAATTGGTTTATCCGATGGCTTCAACTATAGGGCAACTGTACAATTGACGGAGCCAGTAAATGAAAAATCACTTCTGACCTTGTCCTACCAAATTGGAAACAACAAAACTACCGCTGATCAGCAAACTTTTGCTTTGGTTCCTGAATTGGGTATGATGGTTTTGGATACCGCTTTGAGTAACGTATTTGACAATAGATTTATCGTCCAAAGGCCAAGTGCAGGATATAGCTACAACTATAAAAATTGGAATGTAAATGCCAATCTTGATTACCAATATGCGGTCCAGGACAATGAGAGTTTTTTCCCAAGGGAACAGACTTTTAATAGGTCTTTCAGCAACCTTCTTCCTGGCATGAATGCCTCTTATAGGAACAGAGAAAAAGGGACCTCATTTAGGATGAGGTATAGAACGAATACACAGGAACCTGCAGTCAATCAGCTTCAGAATGTAATCAACAATCAGAATCAATTGCAGCTTTCTGTTGGAAATCCAGATTTAGGTCAAGCTTATAGCCATACAGTGTTTACGAATTTTTCCAAAATCAATCTTGAGAAATCAAGGACATTCTTCTCCTTCCTTTTCTTGTCTGTGACAGACAATTTTATCGGGAATAGCACTTTTGTAGCCCAAACAGATACCCTTATCAACGGAGAGGTATTGTTGAGGCCAGGAGCTCAGATAAGTAGGCCCGAAAATTTATCCGGGCAATTTAGGTCTCGTTTATTTGTGACTTATGGTACACCTATCAAAAAGCTAAAGTCCCAATTCAATCTTAATTCCAGTGTATCCATGAACAGAACTCCTGGATTTATCAACGGGCAGAAAAACTTCAATGACAACTTGGACCTGAGCCAAGGACTTACTTTGACTAGCAATATCAGTAAGGATTTGGATTTTACTTTGTCTACAACAGGGACATATACAATTGTAAACAGTAGTTTACAGTCTAACCTCAGCAACAATTTCTATATACAAAATTCAAATATCAGGTTTTACTATAGCCCTAATAATGGTAAGTTGTTTGTATCAAATGTGGTCAACAATGCCCTTTATAGGGGACTTTCCGCAGAATTAGATCAGTCTGTTTGGCTATGGAATATAGAAGCGGGATATAGATTTTTGAAGGACAACAAAGGCGAATTTAAGTTGAGTATTTTTGATTTACTGAATCAAAACAACGCCATTGGGAGAACTGTCAATGACGTGACCATTGAGGATACATTTACTCGGGTTTTGACCAGATATGGGCTTGTTTCATTTACTTATATCATCGGGAATTTCAAACAACAAGAAAGCACTCAGAGACCTCAGGGGGGAAGACCTTGGGGTGGAGGAGGAAGAACTTGGTAAGAAACTTAGCACAGTGGGAATTGGCAAGATTTAACAATTGCTAATGAGGCTCTATGAGGCCAGTTTATGTTGGTTTGAAATTACAGGTTAATGCTATTACTTAGATTCTTCTGGTATGAAAGCTGTTATCATAATACTTTTGGAAGTAGGAAGCAAAACACTAAACGACAGTTATTTAAGGTGGTTTATTCTAAAAAGTGTAGATTACTGCTAAAAAAATGGATTAAATACAGGCATGATGAGATTTTATCTAGAGATTCTTTGGAAATTTGAAAATGAATGGATTAATTGAAGAGTACAAATAGTTATATTTGTATCAAGCTATCACCCAACATCTTCCAAATGAGTTTATTTCACATCCAAACCAAAATCGGTCGCCATATACTAAGGGACAATAAAGAGTATCTGTATTTCAGTGGCACCGATTATTTGGGAATGGCAGCGATAAAGGAGTATGAAGATCTTGTGATCAGAGGTATCAGAAATCTAGGTCTAAATCATGGGCTCAGTAGAATCAATAATGTTCGACTCAATATTTTCGAACAGTTTGAAAATTATTTTGCTGAAAAAGCGGGAGCTGAGAAAGCCTTGGTTTGGAGTAGCGGATATTTGGCTGGATATGCCACGGTCAATTATTTATTGGATCACACGGATTACATTTTTATTGCACCGGACACACATCCTGCAATTCTTCCTGAGGAACTCAGTCCAGACCCAAATCAGAACTTTGAAGAATGGAAAGAGCACGTCAAAGAAATGTGCGAAACGCTCAAAGCACAGCGGATTTTGATTTTGGCAAATGCAGTAGACCCGCTTAAGCCCGCTATCCATGACTTTAGCTGGATGGGTTACTTGCCTAGGAAGCACCAATACACATTTCTTGTAGATGATAGCCATGCATTCGGTGTGATGGGAGATGATATTTATGGGACTTACAACAGGTGGAAATATCTGCCTGTCGAGTTATTGGTTTCGGGCTCATTGGGAAAAGCACTCGGAATGCCAGCTGGAATCACCTTGGGGCCTGTACAGCCACTTATTGGGATTTTGAACAGGAAAATTTTCAGATCTGCATCTCCTCCACCTCAGGCATATCTTTGGGCGTTCTTGCAGGCACAGGACTTATATAAAGAGCAATTTCTAAGATTACAAAAAAATAAAACCTACTTTAACTCGGTAATTAACAAAATTTCCGGCTTTGAGAAGGATTTGGGCTTCCCCGTTTATTCTTTCAAAAACAGGAAATGGGTCAGCCAATTAGAGGATGAAGGTGTAATAATCAGTTCTTTTCCATATCCGGAGCCAACAGACCCCTGGATCAACAGAGTCGTTCTTTCTGCCCATCATGAACAGGAAGACTTGGAAAAACTTTATAAGATTCTGGAAAAAATTCAAGGGCAGGTTTTTGAATCCAGTGTTTTGACTTGATAAAAATTAAACATCCTATATGAAGATTTTGAAAGGCTTTACAATCCGATTTTTTATTTTTTTTGTCCTTCTGTCAAGTTGTAAACAAGAAGAATATGATCCATTTCAAAATATCCCAAAAGATTATCCAATCTTGAAGGAGGTATTGGGCAATGCCTCAAAATACCAAGTTCAAATACTATATACTCAAATAAACAGAGATGTAAACAATCAACCTGTTTTTGAAACATTTGAGTTTAACCTGAACGATCAGACATATTTTTATCCAGCCTCTACAGTCAAACTTCCAGTTGCGGTATTGGCTTTGGAGTGGTTGGGTGAGCAGAATGTAAGAGGCCTTTCTAAGGAAAGTATGATGGTAACTGATTCCGTCAGGACTTCCCAAATCCCAGCATTTACAGACAGTACAGCTGCTAATCTGATGCCCAGTGTAGCTCACTACATCAAAAAAATCCTTTTAGTGAGCGACAATGATGCCTATAACAGGCTCTATGAGTTGCTTGGACAGGATTATATCAATGAAAAACTGGAAGGGAAAGGGCTAAAAAATACAGTTATCAACCACCGGCTGAGCATACCGATGAGTCCTGAAGAGAATCGGCATTTTAATCCGATCAGATTTTTTGATTTTGATGGACAAGAGATTTTGGAAATTCCTGCCAGAGAAACCGAAACTGTGTTTTCGGTTAGTGGCAAACCGGATATCGGTAAAAGTTTTATGGATGGGGGAAAATTAGTAGAGCAACCGATGGACTTTACTTTTAAAAACAAGTATTCTCTTTCGGACTTTCATGGTACAGTGATGAGGCTTTTGTTTCCGGAAAAATTCCAATCATCTGAAAGGTTTGACCTCTCGGAGGAAGATAGACAGTTTGTTTTAAAATATATGTCAATGCTTCCAGGGGAGAGTGATTTTCCCAAGTATGAATTACCAGAGTATTACGACAGCTATTCTAAATTTTTCAAATTCGGTACAGGAAAGGAGCCAATCCCTGCACAGTTCAGAATATTCAATAAGACAGGCATGGCCTATGGACACTTATTAGACGGGGCTTATTTTGTTGACTTCGAAAATGGCGTGGAGTTTTTTGTGACAGCTGTAATCTATGTGAATGAAAACGAAACGCTCAATGACAACCAATACGAATTTGACGAAGTGGCTTTTCCTTTCTACTCCGAGTTGGGTGAATACCTTTACCAAATTGAGTTAAAGAGGGAAAAAGAAAGGAAGCCCGATTTGAATGCATTGAGGATAGAGTATGATGCAAAAATTTTAGAATAGTTTCATAAATTACCCTTACTCAAAAATAGTAAAAGCCAGCTCTTAGAACTGGCTTTTTTGCTATTGGCCATGTTCGGCCATAAATTTGTCTAGGTCTTTGAGGGTGACAATCCCTTCGAAAAATGCCCGGCCAAAAACTACTGAGGTTACTCCATTGTCTTTCAATTGCTTGAAGTCTTCTATATTCCTCACGCCACCACTTGCAGCCAGTCGAATTGATGGAAATTTTTCGACGATTTTCTTGTATAGTTCCAGGTTAGGGCCTTCCATTACTCCGTCTCTGGTGACATCGGAGCACTTTAGGTACTTGAGTCCTCTTTCATAGAAGAATTCGATATGGTCAAACAGGTCTATTTCCGTTTTTTTCAGCCAGCCTCGCACTTTGATTTTATTATCAGCAGGATTGGTATCTGCAGCCATAAAGATTTTTTCCCTTCCATAAGACATGATCCATTGTGAAAAACGCTCTGGATACGTGGCTGCAACGGATGCTGCTGTAACTGCATAAGCACCATTTTCAAATGCCTTTAACACATCACCATCTGTAGATATTCCTCCAGTAAAATCTACTTTGAGGTTGGTATATCCAGCGATAAGTTCCAGGATGTGGTAGTTTTTTGGTTCGCCTCTTCTCGCTCCATCAAGATCCACTAAGTGAAGCCAACGAATACCATGATCTTCAAAAGCTTGGGCAATTTCGACAGGATTGTTGGAAATCACCTCCTGAGTGGCGAAATCACCTCTCTTAAGGCGAACACATTTCCCGTCAATGAGCCATATGGATGGAATGATATCAAACATTTCCTTTAGATTTTTTTGGTGTTGAGTAAGACAATTAAGATGACAATATAACTAAAATAATAAATGTGCCATTGTCCGAATAATAAATATAATATAAGATGGGTGCATTTGGTAATGCTAGTGTGAATACTTTAAAAAAATCATGAATTCATTTTTAGGGGGCAATCTGTTTTGCTGTCAATAATCCAGTTTGGCAATCCTGCCCTTGCTACCAGAAGCCCAAATACTGCTTTGTGCTTTGTCACGAAAAATAGCGTGAAAACCTTCTTCTGAAAATTTCTCCCAATTTATGCCTCCATCTCTCGAATAATCTGAACCACTCGGGCCCACTGAAATCAGCCAATGATGTAGTGGAAAATAGCTTATACCAGAACGATAGCCCTTGGGTAAATTTCCTTCAATCAATTCCCAACTCATGCCTCCATCTGTTGAGATAATGGCATTTTTTTCTGCAAAATCTGATTTTAAATAATCACCTCCTACCGCAATTAAAACCTGATCACTCACTTTTGTAAAAGAAAATATACCCTGAGATGGCTCTCCCTGTAAAATGGGGGTAGAAATTATTTTCCAATGCATGCCATCATCGTCAGAGAAGAAAATATCGCTGCTCAGCCCTCCTGAAGCAAACCAAATCCTGTTATTATCCCTCATGACCGTTGATCCACTTGCTGCAAAAGATCCAGCGCCTTCTTTAGCTTTCGGAGATCTTTCACTTACCTTCCAAGTCTCTCCTAGGTCGTCTGTAGTCAGGATTTTCCAATAATTGTCAACAGGGTCACCCAAGACAATTCCCTTTTTACGTTGAAAATACATGCCATCAAAAAAATCTTTATCAGATCCCTCGAATTTTTTCTCCCAAGTCTTGCCTCCGTCTAAAGTTTTGAAAATTAATGCTGGCTGGCCTGATGACATGGCGATAGCTGTCGACGCATCAATTCCTTCAATATCTCTAAAATCCACTGAATCCAAACCATTGATGACGCCTGAATCCCAATTGATACCTCCATCCAAGGTTCTCAACCAAGTGCCATTGGAACCACTTGCCCAAACAATATTTTCTGTAATTGGAGACAACCCTCTAAGAGAGGCGTCCACTTGGGTGTCTAAAATTATCCAGCCTTTTGGTTTTTCTACAGTTTTGATTCTTCTGTTTTCTTCACAGGAAAACAAGAGTAATAAAACAAATGACCAAAAGACTGGATTTTTCATGATTTAAAACTGTCTGCTTTTCGATATGCTTCAATAAGTGCTTTTTCTCCATCTATTCCAGGAAGGGCGTTTCCATGCTCCATACCCAGTATCCCTTCAAAACCCTTGGAATCGATGTATTCAAACACCTTAAGGTAATTGATTTCTCCGGTTCCAGGTTCTTTTCTACCAGGATTGTCCCCAATTTGTATGTATGCTATTTCGTTCCAGCATTTTTCCATATTAGAAATCAAGTTACCTTCATTCTTCTGCATGTGGTATACGTCATAGAGGATTTTGCATGAAGGACTTCCTACAGCTTTGCAAATAGCATATGACTGATCGGAATACCTGAGGAAAAGTTCCGGAGTATCACTCAGAGGTTCCAAAACCATGGTCAAGCCATGTGGTTCAAATACCTCTGCACCCCGTTTCAATGCTTCAATTACATTACCTGTCTGAATTCCCATGGGTAGATTTCTTTCAAAAAAACCCGGTACCACAGTAGCCCATTTAGCATTTACTCTTTTGGCAGCCTCTACAGAATCACGGCAAGTTTTGACAAAGGTGTCTACGAATTCTTTTTTACCCGTGGTCAGGGAGACTTTCCAATTGTCTCCTCCATCCACTACAAAGACACCCATTCTCATGCCTAACTTTTCCAAGTTTTCACCAATCTTATTCTGCACATCTATCGGCCGCCCTAAAAGACCATTGTCTTCCAGTGAGCGAAATCCTTGGTCAGCCATAAACTTCAGCTGATCTATCAAGTCTTCTCCTGCATGTCCTTTAAACATCCCGAAATGAGGAGCATAGTCCAAATTAAAGGTGTTTGAAGGTTTGTTAACTTTAGCAAAGGCTGAAACGGAAGCGCCTCCTGCTATAGATGCTATTGCCCCACTCAAACTTAAATTTTTGATGAAGTTTCTTCTTCTCATGATCAAAACACTTTAGTTTTTCCAGGAATTGCATGTGGGTAGTAGCCATCTTCATTTGGAAGTACTCTTGGCATGGCATCCCAAGCCAATGTTTCTGGCATCAGATCAACTTCTGAATTGATAGCCTCATCCCAAGTGACTACTTTACCTGAGTATGTCGCATACCTGCCCATAATTGAGGTCATGGTACTATGAGCTGCATTTTCTGCATCAGCAAACTTGTACTCGCCTTCTACTATTGCTGCCCAAAGTTCATCATGCTCTACTTGGTATGGGTTCCTGTTGTTTTGTCTGTCATGGTTGTAGAGCTCTTTGCCTGAGCGGTCAGTTAGAATCCCATGGTTGCCAGCACTCAAATATACAGAGCCATTTGTTCCCTGAAAGGTTTCATCGACCCGATTGGCTGCACCGGGAAAATGCCGGCATTCGCTAAAAATAACAGTTCCATCATCATAGGTGAAAGTAACTGAATGGTGATCAAAAATCTCTCCATGGTCTTTTCCTCTTCTTACTTGACGTCCTCCTGTACCATATGCTTTCACAGGATGGCCTTTTTTGACCCAGTTGGCTACATCTATGTTGTGAACATGCTGCTCCGTGATGTGGTCTCCACAAAGCCAGTTGAAATAATACCAATTCCTCATTTGGTATTCCATTTCAGTCTGACCAGGTTGCCGGGCATTGACCCATACTCCCCCGTCATTCCAGTATACCTGTCCACCTACTATATCTCCAATTTGACCATCATGAATACGCTTGATGGTTTCACGGTAATTGTCTTGGTAGTGTCTTTGAAGCCCCACGACTACATTGAGTTTTTTCTTTTTGGCCTCTTCGGCGGCAGCGAGTACTCTCCTGATGCCAGCGGCATCTGTTGCTACGGGTTTTTCCATAAAAATCTGTTTCCCCTGTTTGACAGATTCTTCAAAATGATCAGGTCTGAATCCCGGAGGTGCTGCAAGGATTACTACATCGGCGAGTTTGATGGCTTCTTTATATGCATCAAAACCCACAAATTTTCTCTCTTCGGGCACATCTACTTTGTCAGCTCCATATTTATCCAAAATAGGTTCGTAGCTTTTGTCAATTCTGTCTCGGAAAGCGTCCGCCATAGCTACAAGTTTGATATTATGGCCAGTTTCAAATGCTTGAAAAACGGCGCCAGTACCTCTTCCTCCACATCCAATGACAGCAAGTTTGATTTCATCTGTGCCTGAAGCATAGGCTCCAGGGATATTCCAAGGTTGGAGGATGAGACCTCCTGTGACCAAGGCGGAGGTTTTGATGAAATCCCTCCTTCGGTTTGAGTTTTGGTTATTCATGGGTTTTAGTGTTTATAGTTAATAATCTGCGATAGGTTCTTTGTTGTAATAAGCCCAGATCTCTGCCTCAGATGGTGTTTCTAGA
The DNA here is from genome assembly GCF_003003005.1 of Mongoliibacter ruber. GTDB lineage: Bacteria > Bacteroidota > Bacteroidia > Cytophagales > Cyclobacteriaceae > Mongoliibacter > Mongoliibacter ruber. Next base: position 96,664 of record NZ_PVTR01000002.1, on the reverse strand, counting down.
GGCCTTACCACTCTTATTCCAAGGAATGGTGCTTCTGGAAACCACCACTGGCTTTTCGGGATCTGCGGATCTATTCTTTTCCATTCAGGAGTGGAAGCAAATCTTTTTGCGGTCCTTAAATCGTCAGCGGGACTATCATAGTGACCACCCCTGATGACTGAGGGATATAATTTTTGGTTTGGGACTTTCGGGTCTTTGTTTTTCACCCTGTTTGCATAGGCATCTGCAAGGTATTGATCAGAGGTCCACTCCATTACGTTCCCTAATATATCATATAATCCCCAAGGATTTGGTTTTTTTTGTCCGACTTTATGAGTGGATTGGTTACTATTTTTCGCAAACCAAGCGTATTCTTCCAACTGACCTTCATCATTTCCAAAGAAATATTTATCATTGCTGCCAGCCCTAGCGGCATATTCCCATTCTGCTTCAGTGGGAAGTCGGTAAAACACGCCTGTTTTTAAATAAAGCCATTTACAAAATTGAATGGCTCCATATTGAGTCATTCCAATTGCTGGCATTTGTTCTTTTCCCATGCCGAAAGTCATGTCCAAATAAGGAATACTTGGTCTTGTGAGTCCATCTACACCCTCAGGAAGCGGCTTGTCTGCGATAGATTCCTCATAATCCTTATCTAAGAAAAGTTCGAAAATATCCCAGGTAATTTCATGGGCTCCCATCCAAAAAGGAGAAATTTCTACTTCATGAACAGGTCTTTCATCTTCATTTAAAGTGCTGCCTAATTTGAATTTGCCACCAGGGATCGGTACTAATTCAAAAGAAGTGCTCGTATCAGGGATTTTTTGGGTGTAGGGTGAAAAGTCAATAAATTTACCTGACACCAAAGCAATAGTTCCAAGCGATAGTACCAGTGTATATAAATAAATGCTTTTTTTGATTACCATTTTTAATGAAGAATTTAATTATTGTCAGCTATTATAACTTCGGTTAGACCTAATTTATTGACTATGTTAGAACCTATCTTTTTGCCTTGAACTTGGCCTTCTACGATACCATCTTTGAAGTGTATTCCTCCATAGAGCCTAGAAAACGATGCTTCTTGCGCAGCTTCTTTAAAGGAATTGAATTTTCTTGGATCCAGTCCGTATGCAACCTCCACTGTATCGACATATGCAAAATTTTCCATAAAAAATTTTGTTAGTATTTCAGCTGAAGCGGTTGAAACAACAGAATGGCCACTTAGGTATTCTGGAAATGGTGGTGTCTGTAGAAATGGTTTGTAACCAGGATCAATAAGTTTTCTTATTGCAATTTCAGGCCTTACTCGGTTACTTCGATATTTTTCATCCCAACAAGCAATAAAAGAATCAAATATCGTCATGGACAAAACTGCATTAATTTCCATAGTTTTTTCAAAACTTAAATTTGCAAGCTTGCATGCAATATTGGCAATTCCTATCCAATGGGCGCCAGGTGAGATTTTTTTTAACCCAATTAACAAATGCCCATTTTCATCTAAGGCAAAAGGGTTACAATCCCAAAAAGCAGCGATCAACAATTGTTCTTCTGATAAATTTTGGTCATATACTTCTAATGCTAAATGGAAAAATTTGCTCTCAGCTTCTTCTTCATAGGGAACTGGTAGCTCGGGTACGAACTGATTTGCTGAGTCAAGAAAAAAAGGCCTTAAAGTGTTAAAGTATGGTTCTACAGCGGGGAAATATCCAGGAGGGGTAGCAACCCAATTTCCTTGTAGCGAACTTGTTTCGTATCTGGGCAAAGAGCTAATTAGTCTATACCCATCTGTATTGGCATACTCAATTATATGCATGGCGATAGCTTTGCTATAAGAATCAGTGGATCTCAATATTTTTTTAGAGATACCTTTTGAAAGAGCTGTTTTTTTAATGTTATCTAGATGCTTTTCCAAGTTATCCCCGGATGGTAGAAGTAGTTTAGCGGTTTGAGTCATTGATAAAATAGCTGCCAGCTGATAATTTACATCCTCATTGTCTAATATATCTGTAGGCCTATTATATTCTTCTAAAGATTCAAATATATTATGCCCAAAGTCTGGATTTAATGCCTGAAGACCTGCAAGACTTATATATGCATAAAATCTACTTGCCAAAGGAGGGTTGGTTACATCATGTACCATAACAGCTGTGACTTCCCCCATAATGTTTGCAATATCTTTATTCGTATATTTCTCTATCTCTTTTCCGAAATGGCATGAAGACAAAATACACACCATAATCGTAGTAAGTAAATGTAATACTTGTAAATCACCGAGACTTTGAAATCTAATATTCATAAACCTGAAGTGCTTGGCCCATAATATTTACAATAATTTTTTTCTCCCCAATTCTTAATGCATTTCTAGAATCACCAATAATATTAAACCCAGAAATGGATTGAGGAATGTATTCAGGTTTTGACAGGTCATTCAATTTGACTAAGACTCCGTGATTTGCATCTTGCTTACCAATTCTTAATTTAGAGTTTTCTTGATTTCCAAAGAAAAGTAAATATCGATTAGAGACATGTTCTATAAACAAGATTTTGTGAACTGGGGAATATTGAACTTCAAGAGGAAGTTCAACTTCTTCAAATATGTCTTTGCTGTCAAGAACAAACATTTTTGTATCGAGGGATAAGGCTCTTCGGTATCCATAGTCTTTAAATTCATTCGGTGTAAAAAGATCTTCTATCTTAGCATTTGCATAGCTCTCATAGGTGGTAAATCCTGACTTCTTATATATGAATTGATCCAAAAATTCATCTCTCGTTAAATAAGGGTAAGAAACGCCCTGAATAAAAGTGGTTAATATTGGATCTACCGACCCATTATCATCAAAGTCTTTGAAGTATAGCTCAACTGGTTCTTTCGTGTTCGCTTTTATTTGGCTATTCAATCCATAATTACCAGCGATAAGTACTATTTTCCCATCGATTTCCTCTAATTGAATTGTATTCCACCAACCTGTGGTTTCGTGAGTAAAGTATTGATCTGTGACATTTTCAAACTTTTCATCTTTTAAGGCAAAAATGCTGATTGGCATCCACTCACCCAATAGAATCAATTCTTTTTGGCCGTTTCTATTTAAGTCTACCCATTTGGCGTCTTTTACTATTCCAATATCAGCCAGTTCAGGAAAATATTTAGAGGTCATATCTTTAAAACTTCCATCCTGATTATTGATAAGAATTACACTAGTTTCAGAATGGGGATATTGGCCTGGTATTGCGCCAGAACCAACAAATAAATCTGGGTAGCCATCTCCATTTATATCATTGAATTCTACTGTTGTGGTAGGGTAATAATTTTCTGGCAGGGCATTCTTGCTCCAAACAAATCCACCATTGCCATCATTTAAGTAAAGCCGATCTTGAAATCTTTTATCACCCTTTATGAAATTCCCATATCCTCCACTCGCTACGTAGATATCTAAGAAACCATTACCGTTTGCATCAAAGATGGCGGCATCGACATCTTCATAATCAAGTGTTTCTTCTAAATTTCTCAGTTCCTTTGGCGTGAAATCACCATTTTTGTTTTGAAACAAAATTTGCGGTGCTTGTCCGAAAAGGCCGCCCACAAACACATCATCAAAACCATCTCCGTTTAGGTCTCCTTTGACCAATGCGATCTTGTCACCTGAAATAGGATTGGGTAGCAATGGTTGTCTTTTAAAATCATTAAACTCTGATTTTAAAGTAGGTTCTCCCAGCTCACCTGTATTTTTAAAAATAGCTTGATTATTTTTAGGAAGGCTTAAAAACGCCTGTTCTTGGCTGTTTTCTTGATCCAGAATGAGCAATGAGTTAATTTTCGGCTTTTTGATATTTTGATATTTTCCTCCTGGCCATATTATCATTAGAGAATCTATCTCGTTAATCTTCCCAAGACCAAAATGCAGCTTGAAAGAAACACTCGATTGATAACCTCTTGTAGGCATTTGTTCCTGTAATTGAATACCATTGCTGTTAAAGATGTATACTTTTGCACCTATACCATCAGGGTTATTTCCTTCACCTTTCAATTTTATTTGTATCCAGTTATTTTGTTTGGTTTCTTGGCTATTGTTTTTATAGATGAAAGAAGTGGCATCTATATTATTAATGATTAATTCCAAGTCACCGTCATTGTCTAAGTCAGCGTAAGCAGCTCCATTGCTATTTATGGGTTTGTAAAGGCCCCATTCGGAAGTTACATTATTAAACCCTCCTGCCTGATTATTTTGGAAAACATAATTTGAGATATCAGAGGAAGGAATATTAGATACTAAATCTAGAATATTATCCCGTTTTAGATTTCCTCTGTGATTTTGAACATAATCGCTCATGTACTTTAAAAAATCTAAATTTGTATAGTCTTTTCTATACCCATTACTGACAAACAAATCTTTCCATCCATCATTATCAAAGTCTGCAAATAATGCTGCCCAACTCCAATCCGTATTAGAAATTCCAGCAATCTGACCTATTTCACTAAATCTACCATTACCATGGTTTTGATGTAGCATATTGCGCATATATTGATAGTGTAGCCCTGCATTGACCATAAATTGGTGTTTTTCATAATTGTCAGGACTCATCAGTAATTTTTGACGTTTATTATCCTCGGGCAACATGTCGAGTGTGAAAATATCAATGAACCCATCATTATTAAAGTCTGCCAGTTCATTTCCCATAGAGAATTGAGAAATATGACCTAATGAAGTTTTGCTCCCTTCTGAAAAAGTTCCGTTCCCATTATTGAAATACAGATAGTCAGTGGCGGTGTAATCATTACTTACATATAAATCTGGATATCCATTTCCATTTAGATCAGCAGCTCCTATGCCTAAGCCGTATGAAAGTGCTGAGTTCTGAATACCAGCTTCCTCTGTCACCTCAACGAATTTCCCGTTATCGTTTCTGAATAACTGAGATCCAGAAGCATCCTTTTTACTCAATAAATCTTTGGTACTTGATTCGTCTAATACAGGTATTGATTTGGGATTGTGGTTTAGTAAAAACATATCCAAATCCCCATCCAAATCATAATCAAAAAATAAGGCTTGAGTAGAATATGAGTCTATGTCAAGACCAAATTCTACAGCCTTTTCTTTGAAAAAAGGAATACCTTCATCATTTAGACCTTGATGAATAAACAATTGGTTTCGCCTTTTGTCAGATGGTAAATTGCCTGAATAACACACATAGATATCAAGCCAACCATCACCATTCACATCGGCCATGGAAACGCCTGTTGTCCATGGACCTTCTCTGCCTTGTACTCCAGCTTTTGCTGTTATGTCTTCAAACTTTAAATTTCCTTTGTTTAAATACAAAGCATTCGATACCATGTTTCCGGAAAAATATATATCATCTAGGCCATCATTGTTAAGATCGCCAATAGCGACACCACCGCCATTATAAAAATACTCGTACATCAATACATTTGTATTTGGTCCTTCCGTGAGTTGATTTCTAAAAGTCACTCCAGATTCATCAGGCTCCAATAAATCGAAAAGTCTGAAATTCTCCCTGCTTGATCCATCCAATGGTTCATTGCTAGTGTTTGAACAAGAAAATAGCAACAAAAGAGGGACAATGGTAATCAGAAGTAATTGGTACAATGATCTGTACATGGTGCGGAATTTGGTAGCGTTAAACAAAAAGAAGCAACTTAGCTGATTCACCCGAAGATGTCTGCTAAGCTGCTTGATTTCCAGATCAATTAATAATTAGTAACCGGGATTTTGAATCAGAAGAGAATTCCTGTTCATTTCATCAAAACTTATTGGCATCCAATACATTTTATCAAGCCATAATCTATTTTCTTTTCCAGGATCTATATCAATTAAAGAATAGGAATAATCGTACAATTCGGTATCATATCTATATGTCACATTGGACTTGCCCGGCTTTAAGGTACCCCTTATCTGAATACCATTGGCTTGCCTTCCCAAGGTCTCCGGAGCAATCATCCATCTTCTGGTATCATAATAGCGCTGCTCTTCAAAAGCCATTTCGACCCTTCTTTCATTTCGATAATCTGCGATTAACTGATCTCCTGTAGAAGTAATGGCTGGCATACCCGCTCTATATCTGATTCTATTTAAATATGATTTTGCTTCCTCATATTCACCTAATTCGATACAAGCTTCTACATAATTGAGTACAACTTCTGTGACCCTAATTGCTGGCCAAGGAATCTCCTGCCATGTATTTTGATCCACGTGTGATGGGTCAGGTTCTACAAATTTCCGCACATAATATCCAGTGTACGAGCCGTTCCAATCTTCTATTGGGCTGTTTCTCGTATCCAAACCGAAATGAGTGACTTTTTGACCTGTAGCATTGGTAACTTCGTAGCTGCCAGTTTGAATTTGGCCAAGCGGATCCCTTGCTTGATTGGCGGGGGATCTAGGCTTCCATTGGGCTCCTTCATATAGAAAAGTACCATAAAACCTTGGGTCACGGTTTTCGTAGGGCTTAGCAGCAATTTCAGGATTATTCCAATCAAATTTGCTTCCATCCATCATCTCATAATCATCTACCAGCAGAGAAACTGGAGTATTTCCAGCCCAATTGTTGTATCCATTGGGACCGTTAAACAAGCCTTGACGTCCACCCCATTCAGGTTTGGAGTTTAAATAATATCTTCCGAAAATCATCTCATTTTCTCCACCATTCCTAGAAATAGAATTGTTGATATAGATATCAGTAGCTGCCTGAGGGTCCAAAGGTTCAGAAAGATTGAGCATATTACCTGATTGAAGATCCATGGCTGCCTTAGCTGCAATTTTTGCTTTTTGCCATCTTTCAGTTCTGTTTCCGGAAGTATAACCGATCAACTCTTTGTTTTCATAGCCAGAAATCACAGAAGATTTTGCTGATGCAGTCGGCATATCATGAAGATCGCTTGCAGCGTAGAGTAATACCCTAGATTTAAGGGCCAATGCTGCGACCTCATTTGCACGACCTCGTTGAAGATTTAAACCTTCAAGTAATTGAGCAGATCTGTCTAAATCGTTGATAATGAAATCAACACATTCTTCAAAAGTGTTTCTTTTCTTTTCAAAAGTATCATCGCTTAAAGTAGTCATTCCGTCAGCTATTGGAAATGATCCATAATTCCTCAACAACTGATGGTGAAAATATGCCCTCATGAATATCGCTTCCCCCAAAAGTCTATCTGCAATTCCTGATGTGTTATCAAATTTTGGGTCTGATAGATTCTCTATAGCAATATTTGCTGCACGTAACCTGTTGTAAAGGTTGGCCCAGCCCCTAGAATCATCAATCCAGCCTGGGTTTTGGGGATTTGATCTTGCTTCTGTTACCGTGTTTATATTCCGTCCCGGGTGAGTGAAGATAGCCTCATCAGTCAAAGACGCCAAGGCTTGTTCATTAAAGCCTCCCCAGACAAGTCCTCCGTAAATGTCTGTTACGAAAGCCTCAGCCAATCCAGCATCAGTCCAAACTGCTGATTCGGACACTTCTCCGAGTGGAACAGTATTCAGAAAATCATCATTGCAACTCCATATTGACAATGAAATCAAGGAGATAAGTATTGCTTTAATATTAAATTTTTTCATGGTAATGTTCATAATTAAAATGTCACAGAAAAACCACCATTAATAACTCTTGCTTGAGGGTAATATTGACCTGTTGAGTTATCTGACTCAGGGTCATATACTTTAAGTTTATCCCAGGTCAATAAATTCAACCCATTCATGTAAAGCCTGACATTGCTCATCCCCAGTCTGGTAGTAAGAGTTTCAGGAAGGGTATAGCCTATTTCCATATTTTTAAGCCTTATGTAATCAGTGCTTCTATACCAGTAAGTGTTGCCAGAAGAAAAGTATTGGTCACTTCTGTTGGCAATTCTTGGATGTACACTGCTTGGGTTGTCTATAGTCCATCGATTTTCATAGAAATCCAAAAGGTAGTTACCGATGTTTCCTGATTCTCCTGCACTAACTAAAGCCATAGCGCCTGCAGCTCCTTGAAATAATATCGAGACATCGATGTTTTTCCAACTTGCATTGAAATTCATGCCTCCCTGGAATCTTGGGATATTATTTCTGTCTAATCGTATTCTATCAAGAGGGGTTATCGCTCCATCACCGTCCACGTCCTTGAATTTCATATCGCCAGGGCGAAGCTCATTGGTAATTGCAGAATAATCAAGAGTGTTGCTATCAATATCTTGTTGATCTTTGAAAACACCATCATATACATATATTGGACCTGGAGAACCCATTGGCATTCCAGTAGATCTTTGCCAATCTGGAGCACCTGGAGGCTCATCCCAGAAAAGGATTTTATTTTTTGCATACCCACCATTTACACTCACAGCGTATCTGAATTCTCCTTTTTGACCCCTATATCCCAAATTGATATCAAAACCTTTATTCTCTACTTCACCTATATTTTCTGCGGGTAATAGAGATGAAAGACCTGTACTTTGAGGGACAGAGGCATTTTTTCGCCAAAGAATATTAGTCCTTTTATTGTAGAACAAATCAAATTCGAAGAATACTTTACCCTGGAATAATTGGCCTTCTACTCCGAGGTTTGAGTTATTAGCTACTTCCCATGTAATCATATCATTTGGCACTCTGGTCTCAAATAATGTCTTTGCTTCCTGACCTTCCAAAATGTGGCTTCTAAATCCGTAAGTAGATAGGAATTGGTATTGTTGGAAAACGCCATCGTAAAAGATTTGGTCATTACCCATCTGTCCCCACGAACCTCTTACTTTAAAGAAATCAAAATTGCTGAAATTATTTTTCCAGAAATTTTCTTCCGAAATAACCCATCCTGCCATTACACCAGGGAAGAATCCATACCTTGTTTCTTTTGGAAATATGTAGGATGCGTCATACCTCCAAAGGAATTCCAAAAGATATTTTTCTTTAAAATTATAGGCTACTCTTCCAAAATAATTGAGACGAGCTTGTTCAAATGCCGCACCCCCATTATTCTTTTCATCATCACCTCCGGCGAACATCTGATCTATGGCAGTTGAAATGAAAAATCTCCTATAGGCCCAAAAGTCATCACCTTTTACGGTTTCCTTGTTAGTTCCTGCGAGTACTTGCAGTCCGTGGTCTCCAAATTGTTTATCATATGAGAATACACCACCGAGTAGTATATTCAATTGGTTATTATTGGATTGGGTTAGCCTAGGTTCAGCTGGCCCTCTTTCGGTAGGTACTAGAATAGGTGTAGTTCCATCAGCTTCAAAACCACTTCCTCTTTGATACAGCGTCCAAGGTGTTTCCCACCTTTTTACAAACCTACTCAAATTATCCACCGCTGCAGTACCTGTAAACTTCAACCCGTCTATCCAAGGGATTTTGATATTCAAAGCTCCATTGGTTTGGAAATAATCTCTTGTGTCACGGTCATATCCTGTTGCATTCGTAGTGATTACTACTGGGTTTTCACCATTTTCTATATCTGGCCCTGGTCTTCCATCAGGCCAAAATGCGGGCTCATGAGGTTTACCTCTCATTTGCATCCTGAATATTGCTCCGGCACTCCTTGTTGGGAAAAATCTGGACTCTCGCCGTCCTAAGACACCAAGCTGAAGATCAACATACTCATTGATTTTGGCATCCAAGTTTAATCTCATATCATATTGTTGGTAGCCAGTAGCTGAATTTCTGTAATAAGCATCCTGATTTTGATAGCCCATAGATGCTAAATATTTGATGTTATCATTTCCTCCATTCAGCTGCAAGTTGTGTCTAACCTGAGGGGACCACGGTTTCAATGTGGCTGCAAACCAATCTGTATCTGGATAATTCCAAGGATCGGTCCCAGCTCTATGCATGGCTAAAGCTTCTTGACTAAAAGGAGCAGTTCTGACTTGACCATTTGGACGTGTGTAGACACTCTCATTTCGGAAAGCATTTGTGGCCGCTTGCCACTCATTAACAGGTAGTTCATATACACTCAGGTCATTTAACATCTCACCGTATTGTGCAGCATTAGCCAACGCTGGGATTACTGTAGGTTGTGCAAACCCTTGGTTAAATTGATATGAGAGTTCGGGCTTTCCGGATTGGCCTCTTTTTGTTGTGACCAAAATAACACCATTAGCTGCCCTCGCTCCATAAATTGCAGCCGCTGCATCTTTAAGTACTGAAATGGATTCGATATCGTTTGGATTTAATCTCTCAATACCTCCAGCTCTGGCGGGAATCCCATCTATAACTATTAATGCATCATTGTTTCCAAGGGTGTTAGAGCCTCTAATTCGTATACCTGAACCATCAAACCCCGGCTCACCACTTCTATTGACAGCAACTACCCCTGCCATTCTACCAGCTATAGAATTTGAAAGGTTCATGGCTGGAGATTTTACAAGTTCATTTCCTTTTACAGTGGCAACAGATCCTGTTATTGTTTCTTTTCTTTGCTCTCCATAACCCACTACTATTACCTCACCCAAAGATTTTAGATCAGTACTTAAAACTACATCATATACATTGCTGCTTGAGACTTGGATTTTTTTAGTTTCAAATCCAATAAAAGAAAACGCTAGTATAGACCCTTCTGCGGCATCAATGGAAAAATTGCCATCAATATCTGTAATGGTACCGTTGGTTGTGCCTTCGATTAATATAGAAACGCCTGGAAGTGGCTCTCCTTCATCATCTCGTACGACCCCCGTGATTACCTTATAATCGGCTTCCTCCATGACAAGAACCCTTTCTTTTTTAGTAATATTGAAAGCTGGTTTGACATGGATATTGTCGTTGATTTGGACAAATTGCAGTGAGCTTTGCTTGGAAATTGATTCCAAAACTTCGATTACTGGTTTGTTTTTTGTTTCAATAGTAACCTGACCGCTTACATCGACCAAATTATCATTGTAAGTAAATCTAAATTCGGTGTTGTTTTCAATTTCTTGGAAAGCTCTTTTTATGGGCTGATCCTTCAAATTGAGCGTTACTTTGACGTCTTCGATGGTCTTCCTTTGCGCATTGCTATTTTTTGCAATTAGAACTGTGCAAATAAATAACTGGATCGCGAAACCATACAATAATCTTTTCGACAGCATAATAAGTTGTCTGAGTAATTTTTTTTTCATAAGATTGAGTGGTTTAAGTGATTGAAACTTGAACTGTCTCCTAGGCAGCTTATACAATCTTTGCCTAGGACTTTCTAGCAGAAAGCTGTTCCCCCCAGAACACTTTCTGCTTCTTTTTTTAACTTGTGTTGTTTGTGATCATCATGAGTTTATTCGATATTGGATATAATTACTTTCTTATTTTTGATAGTGTAAGAAATCCCTGATGTGTGGCTCATCCCTTTTAGAATGTTTTCCAACATTTCATCATGATAAACCCCTGAATATGTCCATCTTGGGTTTACTGCACCCTTAATTTCAATTTCTACTCCATACCAGTTTTCTAATTTTTTCTTTACTGAGTAAAAATTTTCTTTTTTAAAAATGAGGTATTTATTTTTCCAGCCCAATACTTCTAAAGAGTCGAACCCGGTTTTTATAAAGGGTCCATTTTCCTTTATGACCAGCATTTCGTTGGGAAGAAGATTGACTTGATTTCCCGAATTGTCATTAATGCGAACTTTTCCACTCATGAGTGCTACTGCAACTTTACCATCTTCAGAATCTTTTACATTAAAGGAAGTTCCTAATACATTTATTTTTAAACCCTTGGAACTCACTATAAATGGTCTATCCTCTTTTTGAACCTCAAAAAAAGCTTCACCTTTTATAGCTACTGTTCTTGATGAGTCTGAAAATGTTTTTGGATAAGACAGTTCACTATTGGAATTCATAAATATTTTCGTTCCGTCGGAAAGTGTAACGATTGACTTTTTCCCACCTGGAACAATTTTAGTTACCCATTCTATTGGTTGTAAATTCAGTTCCTCAGTTTGTTGGGGAACAAAAATCATATCCCACGAAAGCCACATAAGGACGGTAATGAGGAAAACAGCTGCAACATTCCTTATTTGAAAAATACTCCACCAGGTTTTTTTATGCGGTTTGTTTACTGGATTATTTTCAGCTTGCAAAATGTTCTCAAATGTTTCAAGATAGAGCCGATCACTTATGGAGATCTTTTCTTTATAGTGAATAGATTTTATTATATCAGCTGCAGTAAATACAATATGTTTTCTTTCTGGATGCTGTTGAATCCATTTTTCCCAAAAATGTACGGTGTCTTCATCCCTGTTTTTCACCCAGTGGATGAAAAATTCATCTTTTAGAAAGTCGTCAATATCAAAATCTTCGTATTTCATTCAATTTTTATCAAATTTATGTTTAAGAAGGTGATGGTTGGTTTTTTGCCGAAAACAACCTCTTAATCATTACTGGTTTTTATCTTTCAATATATTCCTCATGCTATTAAGGGCTCTGTAAACTAATTTTCTTGCTGTTTTTACTTCATTGAAATCAAATACCTCAGCAATTTGCTTGTAGCTCAGGCCTTCCTGATAAAGTAGAAGTATGGCAAGTCTTTGTTTAGATGTCAACTGATTAAGGGCAGTTTCTAATTTTTCTTTTATTTCTATAGAGCACTCAGATTCAATCATTTTTGATTCAGAAGAAACCTCAATCAAAAAGCTGCCTTCTAGATCATTGGTATCCTTAAATTCCAGTTTTTTGTATTTGGATAGTTTTTTTAAGACTTCTCTATTCATGATTTTGAATAGATAAGCCTTGATACAATTCACTTTTGTAAGAGTGCCACGTTTACTTCTAAGTGAAATAAAAATATTTTGGATACAGTCTTGAACCACTGCCTCATCTCGTGTAAGCTGTGTTCCGTATCGAAATAAAACAGGTACATAGATCCTGTATAAATAATTAAAAGCAAGTTCATCTCCATAATCAAAAGCTTCCCAAACTTCGGGATCAGACTTTTTTCCGTATATCCGGAGGATATCACTGTTCTTAATAGATAAACTAGCTGAAGTGGTTGGTTTTTTGGGGTTAATTGCCATTCTGGATTGGTGGTTATTCTACAGCTATTATATATTAGAGTCAAAAAAATTAAGAAAGACCCCAAGAAACCTTGAATATTTTTCATTATAATTTTTTGACAGAATAATAATTGGTTATAAAATGTAAAAAATAAGTTTGAAACACATAAAAAACATAGAGACCAGAAAAAAAATGTAAATGTTATGTTGATTTTTACCTCAAAAAAATAAATTTTTTCGAAGAAACAATCCCTGAAATTCTTTGAATGTCTACTCCATCCTTTTTACTACTTCTTTTTTGGTCATCCTTATGCTCCACATTCCTCTTAGGTCACCGATTTGATGGCCTTTTGCTTTGTCTTCTGGATAAAGTTCATCTATTTTGTTCAAGGTTTCTTGAGCGATTTCCTTACCTGGCTCGCCATGACAATTCAGGCAGAGACCTCCAGGAATCTTGATGGCTTTCGTGTAAAGTAACACATCTCCATTCTCAAATTTCTGGACACTTGGCTCGCTTTCAAGGTTGTTCTCCATATTGTAAACATAAGTGTCCAAAATTCCAGCTTCGTATTCCTTCGGTGCATCTACAGGATTTCTGTAGTCGAAAGAAGCCCTGCGTACCTCAACATTGTATTTGTCACTTACCTCTTGTAGTATTGGAAGTGCTTCTACGTTACAAAATTCAATAGCCCCAGTAACACCTTTTTCTGCAATGGCTTCCTGAAGGGTCCCGATCAGAGCATCCTGTGCTTCTTGGCTGATTTCATTTCCCCATTTCATTGCAGCTTGTATCATTTCAGCTTCATTGACTTTGGTCACTTTCATGCTTTTATTGACCTCATCAAAAACTTCCCTGCTTACTCTTTCATTCGATCCACAAGAAAGAATTGCGAAAAATACTGGAATTAGGTAAATTATTTTTTTCATGGCGATTTTCTTCTTTTGTTAAAAATAGGTCTTAATTGGGAGTTTCTAAAATGATATTTGTTCTTTGTCAAAGAAATCTACAAGTGATATAGATGGGGAGGTAAAACCATTATATCCAAGCTGTTTCATTTTAGCCAATTAATCTTATTTTTGTGCATGCCCCTCATCTATACCCCATGAAAAAAGCTTTTTGTATTCTCTTAGTTTTTTTTCTATTTCAGGAAATAACCCTTGCGCAGTCTTGGAGAAGAGTAGGAGGTTGGGGCAATCAATTCACTGGTGTTGCCTGGGTCAATGAAGAGGTGGGTTTTATTTCAGGAAACCAAGTAATACTAAAAACCATTGATGGCGGCCTTAGCTGGACGGAACAAGAAGCTCCTACCAAGAACCGTATGATGGCAGTAGATTTTGCCAATGAAAGCTTAGGCTTAATGGTAGGAGAACAAGGTCAAGTTTATAGAACTAGCAATGGGGGCAATTCTTGGCAATTAGTTAATATTGGATCTTCTGTAAGCCTTAAAAAAGTAAAATTTCTAAGTGAAAATAGGGCTTATATAGTTGGGGAAAATGGAGAAACATACCGGTCTACCAATGGAGGACAGTCTTGGGCCAGACAAAATATCGGTACTACTGCAGACTTAAATTCTCTCTACTTCGCCAATTCAGATACAGGTTATGTCGCCGCTGAAAATGGTCAGGTGTTTAGAACTTTCAATGGTGGGAATAACTGGTCGGTAAGCAATACCAATCAAAATACGCCCCTTAATGACGTTCATTTTGTAAATGGGAAAGTTGGATATGCTGTTGGAAATGTTGGCACCATCTTGAAAACCTCAGATGCAGGAAATTCATGGGAGAGGATCAATTCAGGAACTGAAAGGAATCTTTTGGCAGTAGCATTTAACAGGACAAATACGAATTTTGGGACCATCACAGGTGAAAATGCCACCTTGATGAGGACTACCAATGCCGGACTTACTTTTGATGGAATCAATATCAATAATTCGGAGACATATGTTGATGCCAGTTTTAGGACTACCTCAAATCTTGTGTTTGCTGTCGGTAGCAATGGTTTTCTCATTTCTTCCACCAACTCCGGCCAAAGTTGGTCCTTGAGGTTATCAGGAAGGGAGATAGATTACACAGGAACCCAATTCAGGACCGCCACTTTAGGTTATATCATAGGGCCAAATGGAAGGGTTTTTTCAACCAATAATGGAGGAAATACGCTTGTAGACAGGTCTCGACCATTATCGGTAGTTTTTAATGACTTGTTTTTCACTACAAATGCATTTGGTTATATCGCTGGTGAAAATGGGAATATCCTCAGGACGACCAACTCTGGTGGGAATTGGACCTCACTGAATCCAGGTACTAATAACAACATTAATGGTCTTTTCTTTTTCAACAACAATCTGGGCTATGCAGTGGGGGATGCTGGTTTTTTGGCAAGGACAGAAAATGCAGGTGTCAATTGGGAAACAATCAATATAGGCAACAGTAATTTTAATTTTAGGTCAATTGCTTTTTTTGATCCAGAATCTGGGATCGTGATAGGTTCAGGTGGCTTTGTGGCTGTATTAGAGGATGGAGAGTGGAAGAGAATCACTTCAGGTACAAATCAAAACCTCAATGGTCTTGCAATGCTTGACGAACAAACAGCTGTAGCCATCGGTAGTGGAGGGGCAATTATTAAGACTGAAAATAAAGGAATTACCTGGACAAGGATCAATACCACTTTTAATCAAAATCTAAGTGCAATTGAGTTTTTGGATGAGTCGGTCGGTTTTATTGCTGGAGAAAGAGGTTTGATTATCCAAACAAAGGATGGTGGGGAGAATTGGGAGCGATTGGTTACTTCAACTTTCCAGGACTTCACTGGAATCAGCTTTGGGACGCTCAGTAATGGTTTTGCAGTAGGGGAAAAAGGCAGTTTGTTTAATTATGATTGTCAGGTGCCAGAAACTCCAACGGTGATTTTTGGAGAAAATAATATTTGCTTGAGTCAGCAAGTATATACTGTTCAAGAGGCAGTTGAATTGGATACAGAGTTTGAATGGAGAGTAGATGGTGGGACGATTTTGGAAGGTCAGGGCACTACAAGAATTGTAGTAGCTTGGGATGTACCCGGAAGAAATGCTGTATTGGTGAGGGGGCAGAATTTCTGTGGCAACGGCGGAACTACAGGTTTAGAGGTGCTAGTGTCTACTGAACCGGAAATGATCGACGAAATAGAAGGCGAAGGTGCGGTATGTTTAGAAAGCTTCATGGAGTACAGCATAGAAGATATTCCAGGTACTAATTTTATTTGGGAAGTGAGTGGAGGACTGATTACTGAGGGTCAAGGTACCAATAGGATTTTGGTAAGGTGGATCAATGTCAGTGACCAGTCGGTAAGTGTGACCCCAAGTAATCCATGTGGAAATGGGGAGACTTTTGTGAAAGAAATTATGGTGCAGACACCACCTCAAATGCCATCTGTAATATCGGGACCGGAAATGGTAGGCCTTACAGAGGAAGAGTACTCCGTAGTCAATGTGGCTGAAGTAAACTATCAATGGCAAATCAGTGGGCAAGGCGGAAGGATAGTGGATGGACAAGGAACAAGTCAGGTTACTGTTCAATGGGAACGAGAGGGTGATTTTACCATTTCTGTTACTCCTGAAAATGGTTGTGATGAAGGTGAAACCAGAACTTTGCCAGTCAATGTCAACCTTATTACCTCTATTGTCGAAAGACCTTTTGAAACGGAGTCTGTAAGCTTATACCCAAACCCTTCTTCAGGTGAGTTTAACTTAAAATTGAGAGGTATATCAGGGATTCGTAAGATCAGTATTCACAATGCTTTGGGGCAAACCTTAAATGAAGTGGTACCTGTTGAGGGTATGTTTGAATTTAAATTTGACAATATGCCCAAAGGTTTACATACCATCAGTATACAAACAAGAGACAAAGAAATTTTTAAGAAAATATTGGTAAAATAGAGTGGCCTAATTTCTTGAATCGAAAACAGGATTTTTTGAAAAATTTCAATATAATGTTTTACTGAATTTGAATAGGATGTATTTTGTTTTGAGAACAAAAAATATCCTATAGGTAGTATCTTTTTTTACAAAATATTATTTTTATTTCGGTCTTGTTAATTGTTAAGGTTTTGTGCTGATTTGTACTGATAAAACCCAAATATTATGAACAATAGATATTTCCAACCCGAAAGTCTGATGATGTCCCATGGTTACAAACCGGCATTGTCAGAGGGAGCAATAAAATGCCCGATTTTCCAGACTTCAACCTTTGTTTTCAACTCCGCAGAAGAGGGGAAAGCTTTTTTTGAGGTTGCGTATGGCCAAAGAGAAAAAGAGCCTAATGAGGAGCTTGGCCTGATATATTCAAGGTTAAATAATCCTGATTTACAGATTTTGGAAGAAAGGTTATGTCTGTGGGATGAAGCAGATGAATGTGCTGTTTTTGAGAGCGGTATGTCGGCGATTTCAACAGTCATGCTGGAGTTTTTACGTCCAGGAGATGCGATTTTATATAGCAAGCCTGTATATGGAGGAACAGATCATTTTATCAATAAAGTCTTGCCGGAGTACGGAATAACAGGTCATGGCTTTACCAATACCCAAAGTGAAGAAGAGGTTTTTCAAGACCTCAAAGGAAAGGGTTTAGAGCATAAAGTAAAAATGGTATATGTAGAGACACCGGCAAACCCGACCAATGCGCTTTTTGATTTGGAAGAGTGTAAAAAAATAGCAGATAGGTTAAGTACTTCAGATAAAGAAGTCGTGGTATGTGTAGACAATACTTATATGGGACCATTATGGCAGCATCCTTTGAAGCATGGAGCGGATTTGGTTGTTTATTCTGCGACCAAATACATTGGTGGCCATTCAGATTTGATAGCAGGCGCTGTATTGGGGAAGTCTAAGCATATGAAAAGAGTAAGGACCTTGCGTACTTTTTTGGGAAATATGGCGGGCCCTTGGACAGGTTGGTTATTGATGAGAAGTCTTGAGACTTTGAAAGTCAGGATGTCCAAGCAGGCGGAAAATACGGTAGAAGTTGCTCAATACCTTTCTCAACATCCTAAGGTTGAACAAGTCTATTATTTGGGGCACCTTGAGGAAGGAAGTAGGCAATATGCTATTTACAAGAAGCAGCACTCCAGTGCAGGAGCCATGCTTTCATTTGATATTAAAGGAGGAGAAGCTGAAGCATTCAAATTTTTGAACAACCTCAAATTGATCAAGCTGGCGGTATCCTTGGGTAGCACAGAGTCATTGGCAGAACATCCGGCTACCATGACCCACAGTGATGTGTCTAAAGAAGATAAGGATAGCATTGGTATTACTGAAAAATTGGTCAGGCTCTCCATTGGGGTGGAGCATCCCTCAGATATAATCTGGGACATTGAGCAAGCCCTCGAAAAGTGCTAATAAAAATGGCCTCTATGATTGGAGGCCATTTCTATTTTAAAGTGTAGAGCGAAGCATCAGGTTTAATCAAATTTTTCTACTTCATCTCTAATGATAACATACTGGAATAGATCACCCACTTTGCCATGTTTTATATATCCATGGCGGATAATTGCTTCCGGCTCAAATCCTGCATTTTCGAGTACTCTCATACAGGTTACGTTGGAATCATAAACCTGAGCAAATATCCTTTTGATTTCAGGGAATTTATCTAGTGCATACTCTGTAAACAAAGTTACAGCCTCTGTGGCAATGCCTTTTCCCCAAAAAGCTTCCCCTAGCCAGAAACCAATCTCCATATTTGTTCGGAGTTCATCTTTGCCAATTTCGCAGCCTACAGAACCTGCGAGATTACCTTCAAATTCTATTGCAAAATTCTGTGCAGGATTGAATTTTTGATTGTGTTCAATCCAATGTCTGGCATCATGAATGGTATAAGGTGAGGGGAAACTATCACGAAGATTCTTCGCAATATTTGGGTTATTTGCCAATGGGTAGAGATTGTGAAAATGCTTTTCATTCCAGCTAACCAGCTCAATATTATTCTTTCCGCTTATCTTCATGTAAAAATCAGGTTTCTTAACCTTAAGGTAACGCCCTTTTTACGAGAATCCATAAAAAGAAATGCGGTTTTTTGTAAATAAACTATTCTTCCAAACCCGAAGTGTTCATTTTCTCAAGATTTTCGGCCAGTCTTAAGGCTGAAATAAATTCTTCAATGTTGCCATCCATGACATTGGGAAGGTTATAGACAGTTTTATTAATTCTGTGATCTGTGACTCTACCTTGTGGGTAATTATAGGTTCTGATTTTATCAGATCTATCTCCAGAACCAACCATTGACTTCCGTTGCGCCCCCACAGCATCATTATGCTTTGCGAGTTCAATCTCATAGAGTCTTGAACGAAGTACTTTTAGGGCTTTTTCAAAGTTTTTGATCTGAGATTTTTCATCTTGACAAGTCACTACAAGTCCAGATGGATTATGTGTCAGCCTCACCGCCGAATATGTGGTATTTACAGATTGACCTCCCGGTCCTGATGAACAGTAAGTGTCTTTTCGGACATCATTCATGTTGATATCTACTTCGACTTCATCCATTTCGGGTAGGACAGCTACTGATGCAGCTGATGTATGTACCCTTCCTTGTGTCTCAGTGGTAGGAACCCTTTGTACACGGTGTACGCCAGACTCAAATTTCATCATACCATATACATCAGCTCCTGTGATAGTGCTGATGATTTCTTTGTATCCACCCGAAGATCCAAAGGTCAAATCCAGTACCGTAAGTTTCCAACCCTGTTTTTCACAGAATCTTTCATACATTCTAAAAAGATCTCCTGCAAAAATAGCGGCTTCATCTCCTCCGGTTCCACCTCTGATTTCAAGTATACAGTTCTTTGAGTCGTTGGGATCCTTTGGAATCAATTGCTGTTTGAGTTTCTCCTCTAAGATATTTTCATTCTTGCGAAGTTCATCAAGTTCTGACTTAGCCATTTCCCTGAAATCCGGATCTTTTTCTTTATCCAATATTTCTTTCGTGCTCTTGATGTTATCAATGATCAGTTTATATTGGTCATAAAGCTCCACCACTTTTTCTAAATCTTTGTATTCCTTGGTCAGCTTCGTGTATTTACTCATGTCGGTCATTGCATCTGGTTGGATGATCAATTGACCCACTTCTATAAATCTATCTTTGAGCGCCTGTAATTTGTCAAGCATGTTGTATTAATTTTTAGGTTGGCAAAATTAGTAAAATTTCCGGGAAGCACATTTTGGTTCAATTGAAAAGAAATTTTACCTTACTTGTAGCTTTTAAGTCCAAACCTCCGTCTTAGTATTGTAAATGAAAAGATTATGAAAAAATCAGCTGTTACTTTTCTCTTCGCAATGGTATTTGGTCTTTCTGGTTTTCAGTGTGAAGACAACGTGCCTCGTGAAGTGGTAGACGAAACCTGTATCGATAGAAGTAAGATCAATCCCGATGCAGCATGTTATATGATCTACAAGCCAGTATGCGGATGTAATGGAGTGACTTATTCCAATGATTGTATAGCAAGAAACAATGGTGTGGTGAAATTCACTGAGGGAGAATGTGACTGATTTTATTCAAGTATTAAAAAGTCCTCATAGGCTCTTTCTTCTCCGGTGATAATGTCAAGATTCTCTACTACAGCATTTGGAGGCCCTAGTCTTAGCCAACTCTGCATGGCTAAAATTGATGGCAAATCTCCCTCGATTTCTACCAATACCGTTCCATCCTCCTCATTTTTTACCCAACCAGTCAAGCCTAACTCAAGCGCTTTTTTTTGAGTGCTTTTTCTGAAAAAGACTCCTTGCACTTTGCCGCTTACCCTGATTTGTCGGTTCATGAACAGTTGATTTTGGATGAATTTACATTCCACAATTTAAATAATTATACTACTATACGTGTTCGGTGAGTACAATTTATGGACGGAAAAGATAATATTTGTGTTATAATTTCTATTTAAAAACAGACAGAATACTTTCGAGTTGATCGTGATGATCTTACTACTGATCTTGGTACCATTTGTCATCAAAGGTATCATCGACTTCTACATCTGCTGTCAGTACTTTGTATACCATCCAGATGACTATTGCAGGCGATATTGAGAACATAAACAGGATTATTGCGGTATTGATTCCGGCGTGAATGGCAGTGACAAAAACGATCAAAAATGCCGTCGCTAGGTACACTGGAAATAAGTAATCTTTCATTGGTTCAGTTATTTAGTGATAATATATAAACTACTCTAGCTTTCAGATTGTTACCCATTGTATGAAAGGATTTAGATTTACCAAGTACATACCACCCCATGATCCTGAGAAAAACACCTTTGATAATCTGTTGAATATCTTCTTGCAATTGGTGACAATGACAGGTGGAGATGTAGCAGAGGCTTTGAGTTGGTTGAGCAATCTGGACAAAAGGCATAATCTTACCAATCCATCTTATGGAATAGGTGACTTTATAGATGACCTCAAGTCCAAAGGCTACTTGACTGAAGAAAATGCCAAAGGAGAAATCAAGATCACAGGGAAGGCAGAACAGACTATCAGAAAGAGTGCTCTTGAAGAGATCTTCGGGAAGCTCAAAAGAGGTAAGGGAGGATCGCACAAAACTACCCATTCAGGCCCGGGCGATGAAAAGGGCACTGATAGAAGGCCTTATACCTTTGGAGACAACCTGGATCAGATAGCACTCACTGATTCAATCCGCAATGCGCAAGTAAACCACGGTTTTGGTGGAGATTACTTATTGACTGAAGATGATCTTGAAGTGGTAGAGAATGAGTATAGAACTCAGACTTCTACCGTTCTGATGATAGATATCAGTCACTCTATGATTTTGTATGGTGAAGACAGGATCACACCAGCTAAAAAAGTGGCAATGGCTCTAGCCGAATTAATAAAAACCCGGTATCCAAAAGATACGCTGGATGTGATTGTCTTTGGCAACGACGCATGGCAAATTGAAATTAAAGACTTACCATATCTCCAAGTGGGGCCATACCATACCAATACCGTAGCCGGATTGGAATTGGCAATGGATCTACTCAGAAGGAGAAAAAATCAAAACAAGCAGATTTTCATGATAACTGATGGGAAACCAACCTGTCTCAAGGTGGGTATCAAGTATTATAAAAATGCTTTTGGAATCGACAGTAAAATACTTTCAGAAACGCTTAAGCTAGCTGCACAATGCAGGAAACTAAAAATCCCTGTGACCACATTTATGATTGCATCTGATCCCTATTTGAAGGAGTTTGTAAAAGAGTTTACCAAAGTAAACAATGGAAATGCCTATTACAGTAACTTGAAAGGTCTGGGAGATTTGATTTTTGAAGATTACAGAAAAAACCGTACTAAAAGATTTTGATAATGAATTACGAAAATTTGAAAGCAAGCGAATTATTGAAAATAAAAACCCTTGGTGAACTTAAAGCAAGTGGATACCAAGCCAAGAGCATTAAGGAAGAACTCAGGCAAAACCTGATAAAAAAAATCAATCAGAAAATTAATGTCTTTGAAGGAATTTGGGGATTTGAGGATACTGTTATTCCTGACATTGAGCGGGCGATACTTTCAAGACACAACATTAATTTGCTTGGGTTAAGAGGTCAGGCCAAAACAAGAATAGCCAGGATGATGACCAAGCTTTTGGATGAGTATGTACCGGTGGTGGAAGGCTCAGAGCTAAATGATGATCCCTTGCAACCATTGACTTCTTTTGCCCATGACTTGATAGCGTCAAAAGGGGATCAGACCCCTGTCTCTTGGTGGCATAGAGAAGACCGCTATACCGAAAAACTTGCCACTCCAGATGTGTCAGTAGCTGACTTGATAGGGGATGTAGATCCGATCAAAGCTGCAACAATGAAGCTTTCATACAATGATGAAAGGGTTATACATTATGGTCTAGTGCCTAGGTCTCACAGGTCTATTTTTGTGATTAACGAGTTACCTGATCTTCAGGCAAGAATTCAAGTGGCCTTATTCAATATACTTCAGGAAGGCGATATTCAGATTCGTGGATTTAAGTTGAGGTTGCCATTGGATATACAGTTTGTGTTTACCGCAAACCCAGAAGATTATACTAACAGGGGTTCGATCGTGACCCCATTGAAAGATAGGATAGAAAGCCAGATCATTACACATTATCCTAAGTCTATTGAAATCGGAAAAAGAATCACTGCACAGGAAGCCAAACTTAAAGGGAAGCCTGTCGATAAAATTCATATTCCTGAGCTCCTCAAAGATCTGATAGAACAGATCGCTGTAGAAGCGAGAAGCAGTGAATATGTAGATGAAAAAAGTGGAGTGTCTGCCAGATTAACCATTTCTGCATATGAAAACCTAGTATCAGCTGCAGAAAGAAGGTTGTACCTGAATCAAGAGGAAAACACAGTAGCTAGGGTAGCGGATTTGATAGGGGTAATTCCTGCTATTACCGGAAAAGTAGAGCTCGTCTATGAAGGTGAACAAGAAGGCGCCGGCCTGGTAGCCTACAACTTGATCGGAAAGGCTATCCGCTCACAATTTGTGAATTATTTCCCTTCGCCTGAACAAAAGAAAAAAGAAAAAGAAGGCAATCCATATGTATTGCCATTGTCTTGGTTTGGTGAAGGAAATGAGCTGGACATCGTAGCTTCCCAATCCGATAAAGAGTATAAATCCATGCTACACCAAGTACCTGGTCTGGAGGACTTGGTCACCAAAATGGTCAAAAATCTGCCAGAAAAAGAGAAGGAGTTCTTCATGGAATTTTTGTTGCATGGACTTGCAGAGTATAGTCAACTGAGTAAAAAATTACTTGATACCGGGTTACAGTTCAAGGATTTGTTCAGCAGTATGTTTGACATGGGAGCGCCAGATGAAGGAGATTTTGAGGATGATGATATGTAAATGAAAAAAGGGTCAAACAGTTTTATTGTTGACCCTTTTTTTCTAATGCATTTAATTTTTTAATACTTTAATGTATTCTCGCTTTTGACCCCAATAGACTTCTAGGATGTAAAGTCCATTCGTTGAGCTTTGAATTTTTTCGGACAATTTATCTGATACATCTCTGATGTTGCTTCCATCAATCATAAAGTTTTCTGCCAATGGCGATATTATCCTTACACTTATAGGCTCATTGTTATATTCCTGTATGTTGACCAAATCTAGATTTAGCCTCTGCCCTTTGGAAGGATTAGGGTAAGCCCTCCAGACACCCGATTGTACTTGAGTAGATGGGATTCTTACACTTAAAACTTCACTGTATTGGAAATTACCGTTAAAATCTACCTGCTTCAGACGATAATAGGCCACACCCCCTGTCAATGGTAATTTCTTATCTGAGAAGGCATAATCTATGGGTTCATCAGAGAAGCCCATACCTTCTACTGTGCCTACAAGTTCAAAATCCTTTACCTGACCTATAGCTCTTTCAATTTCAAAATGAGAGTTTTCCCATTCTTTGGCTGTAGTCCAGGTGATGTCAGAAGCTCTGTTTTCAAGGTTGTATGTAGCTTGAAAAGATGTATATTTTACGGGAAGAATTCTTGCTTGAAAGGTAATTATCACAACTCCGTGTCCACCGCGACCACCGCCATTTCCGCCTCCGCCGCCACCGCCTCCATTTGTTGCATCTATTGCAACACCTCTGGAACCACCAGTTCCTCCATCAAACCCTTGGCCACCTGTACCATTACTTCCATTACCTTGACCTTTTGATGCTCCCCCTCCTCCTCCTCCAAATCCGTCTATTCCTTCACCGCCATTTCCACCATTAGCGTTATTTCCTGACCAAACGCCATTGGCTCCATTCCCATTTATTTCTGCTGCGCCACCGCCACCGCCGCCTGAATTTCTTGAATCAGATGCATTCCCTGAAACAGGTATAGCCGCAGTTCCACCTAAATTGCCATTTCCCGAATTTCCTCCATTTCCAGCATCTCCCCCACCGCCTCCAGACCCACCTGCTGCGACAATTCCATCAAACACAGAATTCGAGCCTGCTAGTCCAACTCCATTGCTGCCTGTTCGACCAGCTCCTCCGGTACCTACAATACCATTAAATACATCACCTTCATTTACGATTCTTGTAATTGTGATAACCTGTCCTCCACCGCCGCCTCCAGCGCCATTGCCTCTTCCTCCACCACCACCAGCGCCAACAATTGTAACTTGAATACTAAGTTCTAGTATCTCATTCGGTCCGGGATCTGGACCTGAATAAGTGGGTACGGTGTAAGTAAATGTTCCTGGGGAATTATACAATTGAGCAAAAATACTATTGCTTAATCCAAAATAAGCTAATGTAAAAACCAATAGAAATACTATTCTATTGTTTATCCTGAATTCAACCATGAAATGATTAAAGTATAAAAGTGTTCATAAATATTCGGGGCGTATCAATCTGATTGACAGCGCAAAAATAAGTCAAAGAGTTTTTATAAAAAAATAAATAATGTTTTTTGTATTAAACTTTATGTATTTCGAATACAATAGAGTTTTAGGGATTCGATTAGTTTCAAAAAACAACCTTATTCAAATGCCTATTCTAGTAGGAAAAATAGACCCTAAAAACGCCATTCTAATTTGTATGATGAGAACTATCTAGGGTAGGTATCATTGAGATATAGTTTAAATTATGCCATCTGAATTGGCTTAATTACAAAAAAAATACTTTCAAAGAAGGATAAAGAAATATGTCTGACCGGAGCAGGTAAAAAAAAAACCGATCATTTGACCGGCTTTTTTATTTTATCTGAGACTTTCTGTTACCCATTCATGGATATCAAAAACTCGGTATTGTCTCTTGTGCCTTTCATTCTTTGCAATAGGAACTCCATTGCTTCTTGAGAAGTCATGTCGGACATAAGCTTGCGCAGGATCCACACCCTTTGCATTTCTTCTTTGTCCATGAGCAAATCCTCTCTTCTTGTACCTGAACCAGGTACATCGATGGCTGGATAGATTCTTCTGTTGGATAGTTTTCTGTCCAGTGCCAATTCCATGTTGCCAGTACCTTTGAATTCTTCAAAGATCACTTCGTCCATTTTAGAACCTGTTTCTACCAATGCTGTAGCAATGATGGTCAATGAACCTCCATTTTCTACATTACGGGCCGCACCAAAGAATCTCTTCGGTTTGTGTAATGCATTGGCATCCACACCACCGGAAAGGATTTTTCCTGATGATGGCACTACGGTATTGTAAGCCCTGGCAAGTCTGGTGATGGAGTCAAGAAGTATTACTACATCATGACCGCACTCTACCATTCTTTTGGCCTTCTCGAGTACAATAGTGGCAACCTTTACATGTCGTTCAGCTTGTTCATCAAATGTGGAAGATATTACTTCCGCCTTTACAGAACGTGCCATGTCAGTAACCTCTTCAGGTCTTTCATCTACCAGTAGAATCATCAAATGTACTTCAGGATGATTTTCCGCTATGGCATTGGCAATCTGTTGCAACAATACAGTTTTACCTGTCTTTGGCTGCGCTACAATCATACCTCTTTGTCCTTTACCGATTGGAGCAAACAAATCTAGGATTCGGGTAGAGTAATGGTCTGCCTTTGTAGAAAGGTTTAGTCTTTCTTCCGGGAATAATGGAGTGAGGTATTCGAAAGGAATCCTATCTCTGATTTCTTCGGTTGTTTTCCCGTTTACGGTAATTACTTTAAGAAGGGCAAAATACTTCTCGCCTTCTTTAGGAGGTCTGATAGAGCCTTTGATATGATCTCCTGTCTTCAGTCCAAAAAGTTTGATTTGAGATGGGGATACGTATATATCGTCTGGTGAAGCAAGGTAATTGTAATCAAGAGACCTCATAAAGCCATATCCTTCGGACATGATTTCCAGTACTCCTTCATTTTCTATAATACCTTCAAATTCTTTCGGACTTACGTATGGTTTTTTTCTGGAAGAGACGACTTCAGCGGCTGGAATGTGCGCTTCCTCTGTATCCCTTATGTTTTTTCTCCTAGGGATTTCTATTTCCTGTTCTTGTGGCTTTTCCGGTGCTGGTGTAGGTTCTACTTCCACCACTTTTCTTCTAGGTCGGATAAACTTTGGCTTTTCATCAGCTTCCGGTTGTGGAGGAATAGGTTTTTTTTCCTCTTTTGTTGGCTCCACTTTAGGCGCTGACTCTGCCTTAGGTGCTGATTCCGCTTTAGAAGGAGATTCCCTTTTAGGCGCTGATTCTCCTTTAGGTTTATGCTCTACTTTTTTTGGTGTAGGTTTGGAAGCTTCAGATTTTTTCGGTCTTGACTCCTCTTTAGGTGCATCCTTTGGAAGTTCAGTTACATTTTGCCTTTTAAAAGCAGGTTTGTTTTCAGGAGCTTCAGCTTTGGGTGAGTTTGCTTTGGGCTCCGTCTTTTTTTCTTCCTTCTTTGGTTCGTCTTCAGTGACAGAAGGTTTCTTTTTTGGGAGTGCTTGTTCAGGAGTGATGGCCTGTTGGTCCAGAATGGCATATACAAGGTCATCTTTTTTGAGATTTTTGAAGTTTTTTACTCCCAACTCCTCGGCGATCTCCTTCAACTCTGATAGAAGTCTGATCCTTAATTCTTCTATGTTATACATAAAAAGCTTACGAAATTAAATTAATACTGTGATGTAAATTGAAATGATGATGTATTGATTACTATTTAACTGAAGTAAAAAGAAATTCAGGATAGTTAAAATCCCCGGGGAGAGGATTCTTCAAATACTGTTATGTCACAATATTAACTGTTCAATACTTAATACGCAAGTTTTTATTCCCTTATCACTGCCAATACCTGTTTACTTGACAATGTTTTCTTTAAATCATCGATTTTTGACCGAACATTCTCAAAATCAAGGCGCTTATTACATCAGTTGGCGCAAGACTTTTACTGACTTCCAGTCTCCATTGAAATCCAAATGCTTGCTGTAAAGTAATAGCATATGGTCAAGAAGATCTCTTCGGGTTTTGGAGGGAATCTTTTCCCGACAAGCAAATGACTGATCGATGATCATATTTAGGGACTGCATTTCTTTTCCCCAATCCATTTGATTGGTAATGTTTTCCTGTATTTCTTCAAAAAACCCCCTTGCATTGTCCGGTGAAAAGCCCAAGTACTTGGAAGTTTCCCATAAAAAAACAATCGGAAAATGACTCAGGTATACTTCTTCACTATCCAAAAATGCAATGGTTTGAACAAGGAAATCAAAAAGGTCTTCATTTTGGTAACTTTCATAAATTGACTTTGAAAGCACCTCAGCCATGAACATAGCAATGCCCGATTTGTAGAAATCAAATGGGATTGTCTGAAATGCTTGTCGAAGTTTGGCTTCTGAAATTCTGTTGATATTGGCGTTTTCTTTTTCATAAACCACCATCTCTAAGATAGTCAAAGGTTGATACAAGGCCATTTTACTTTTGGCTTTGCTGCTTCGGACACCATTGATAATGTAGCTTTTGAGCCCAAAATCTCGTGTAAAAACCTTAGTGATTATGGAGGTTTCTTGATACCTCAGGTAGGAAAGAACTATCCCGTCAGTTTTTTTTAGCATTACAAAACAACAAATTTACCTGAGACCCGCTCTTTTCCCGATTCATCCATGACCCATACCAAGTACACGCCAGGCTGCACCCTGCCTCCCTGAAGTGCCAGTAGGTTCCAAGTTGCTTTCCCTCCTCTGATCTCCGCAGAATAAACCACTCTTCCTGCCGAGGTGGTTACTTTTACCTGAGCAAAATCAGTGAGTCCCTCAATACTCAAGAGCCCATTAAATTCAGGCCTTACCGGATTTGGGAAGATTTTGAGTTCTTCCAATGATGCATAGGACTCTATGGCAGAAGTCCTGTAGGAGAATGATGCATTCTCTTGAACAATCAGCAATTCTCCGGAAGACGGATCTAGATTCAAGTTCTCCACTCGGTTTGAAACCAAGGGACTGTTGTTCCTTCCAAATTGCTCAATGAGCTCATCACCAAACTCCGAAAACCTCCATATTCCTTCATTTTCTGTACCAAACCATTTGGTCTGATCCGGGGCTGTTTTCACCTGGGAAACAATAACCCCAGCCAATAATGGCCTCCCCAAATAATTGGGGACTATCGTATTGACTGTGCTGCTATTGCTGATGGTATTGGCATTGGGAATGTAAGCAACACCATTTTCTGTTCCTATCCAAACACGCTGATTGTAATCAATATCTATGTCAAGAAGATTAGCATTAGCCAATCCGCCAGTACTATTGACTGTGCCGATCATTCTGTTCAATCCTGAATTCTCATTGAAAACCTGAAGACTGGAATTGCCAGACTGATTTCTCTGGAGTATCCATAAATTTGAAGCCCGATCTGAAATGATTTTGTAAGGGATTGCTAAACCGGGAACATTTACTTGCTCCAATTCACCTCTTAGAGTCAATTTGTAAAGCTTTGAATCACCATTTCCTAGACCAATCCAAAGATTTGCATTTTGGTCTACATGGAGACTGCTTACCGAAGGTTGATCTTGCAATCCTGGCAGTGTAACTCCTATGAGGTTATTGCCTGTCTTTTTCCACAATCCAGTATTTGTTCCAAAGTAAATGTCAAATCCAATCTGAGCTATTGTCAATATTTCTTCCGGAGATACCAATTTCTCCCACCTTCCTTGAAAAAGGCGACTTAGGATTTGTCTGTTGGCCAATTTGATCTCTCCTTGTAAGTTTTGAAAATATGGGATGGCAAATGAACCCTCCCTGCTTGGAAGGAAGTTTTTGATCTGAGCAAGTGGTGCATTTGGTGAAAAAGTGGAGCCATCTCCTGTGACAATTCCTTCACCTTTGATCTGAAGGAAAAAACCGGAGTTAGAAATGAAGTAATCTGAAAAAATATTCTGGGCTTCATTATTATAATAAAGGTTCCATGATCCATTCTCGTTTATTGAATAGACACTATTATCCATTTGAAAAAAAAGCCTTTCTCCAAAAAAATGTAAGTTTTTAGCTTTACTGATCCCGATGATATTCTCCAACTCAAAGGTTTCTCTATTAAAAAGGGAAAGTGTTCCTTTTTCGTCAATCGTAAATACTTGGCTACCTATTGTTTCAGTTTCAATTAGGGAATTTCCTGTTTCAGCCACTCTTTCCCAATTTCGGAAGTCGTTCAAGTTGCGGGATTTATTTCCTATCAAAAGGCCATTTGCGGTAGCCAAATAATATCTTGACGGATCTTCTGTCAGGTCAAAAATTTCTAAGGCATCTCCGTTTTTTCCCAAGTTGGTAAACGAAGCCTCAAAAGTTTCATTACCAACATTCAACACAGCCATCCCAAAAGCCCCGGATAATAAAGCCAAATTGCCTTTTACTTTAATGGAATTGATCCTCTTTTGGTTGATTTGGGGGTTATCCCTTAAGGGTGTGATGGTGCTGATTTCTCTTTCTCCTATCAGTTGAATGCTACCGTCAGGATAAGAGAGGATAAGTTTTTTTGAATTTGGAGCGAAAGTGCCTGTAGTAAAGTTTTGATCATAGAGCCCATCTAGCACCGTAAGAGTATTTACCTCTCTCGTATTTACATTCAAATAAAAAACAGCATTGCCGGTGATTGAAAATATGGATGTTTCAGATCCTGTAAGTATTCCGCTGTCAAGGTATGAATTGTGAATCTGCCAAGTCCCAACTGGTATATTGGATTGTGAAAATGAAAATTGGCAAGTCAGTGTCGAGATTAAAGCTAATGCCCAAAAGCGGCAATTATCAAAAAACAAACAGCAACCCACTTGACAGCTTTTTACCATGAGCTTATTTGTCTTTATCTTCAAAAAAGCATTTTCTGCAGCGGGCCTCGTAGCTTTCTTTTTCCCCCAAAAGCACCTTATCCTTGGTGGCACTTAACCTGAAGGAATAAGAAGCCAGGTCTCCACATTTCATACAAATAGCATGAACTTTTGTAACATATTCAGCAATAGAAAGGAGCTGTGGCATAGGTTCAAATGCGTTCCCTTCAAAGTCCATATCCAAACCGGCAAGAATTACCCTTTTTCCTGAGTTGGCCAGGACTGTTGCGACATGCACGATCCTGTTGTCAAAAAACTGTACTTCATCTATTCCCACTACCTCACAATTACCTGCCAGTAGAATAATATCCTCGGCAAACTGTACAGGAGTAGACCTTATAGAGCTTTCATTGTGTGAAACCACATCAAATTCATGGTATCTCTTATCAATGGAAGGTTTGAAAATTTCTACTTTTTGTTTTGCAATCAAGGCCCGGTTTAGTCTACGGATAAGCTCTTCTGTTTTTCCCGAAAACATAGACCCACATATTACTTCAATATGTCCTTTTTTATCTTTTGGGTTGGATTTACCTATGGAAGGTTCAATAAACATATATTATTCGCTGTAAACCATATGTGGAAACTTGTTTTCGTCAGCCACACGGATGGTAATTTCTCCTTTTTTCAATTTAGCTTGGCAAGATAATCTTTCGGAATTGTTTAACCTGCCCTTCGACCTGAAAAATTCCTCCCGTTCTGTTTGCGCTGAAAGATTTTCCGCCCCTTCGACTACAATCATTTTACAAGTAGTACATCGCCCCTTTTTGCCGCAGGCATGCATCCAGTCTATAAAATTCCCGTGAATCAATTCAATTACATTACTTTCCCTTTCATTGGTGTTAATTTCCAAGTGATTAAGATTCTCTATAATAATTTTCGGCATTATTTTCGTGTCTGATTAGTATAAACTATCTTCAAGCAATGAACGCTAAGTTAAACAGCCAATACGTAGAAAGCTACGCAGTACAGTACTCACAAAAAATCTGTGATAGTTATTTTTCTCAAAAAAAGTACATGACAGGGCAGGAGATCCTGCAGCTGACCAATTCTTCACAGGTTAATTTTTTTGTAATCAAAACCTTGTTTGAGGCATGGCAGCTTGAGCTGGAGAAGCTTAAAAGCAATCCTTATTTTGATTACAGAGATAAAAATGTTCACGAGGCGCTCAAGGAGTTTATGAATGTCCTTTCCCGAACGATTAAGATAGAGAAAGAGTATTTCGAACCGCTTTTAGCAGAGGCAGCCGCATATTCAATTTTATTAGCAGTTGATCCTGTCGCATATTTCAGCGAAGAATTTGATAAAACTCCTGAACAGCATTTGCCCAATTACATCCGAGAAAATAAGAAATATTTCAAATGGCATTCTTCTTTGGTCAATGACCTGGTAGATAGAGCTGGATTAGGATATTCTGTAAAGGCCTACAAGTCTGCAGTAGCTCATAATTTTGAGCAACAGGAAGAAAACCTGGAATCAGCGGAATCTTTGCTTCAAGGGATGAATGATATCCTGCCTTTGGATTTTTCCAAGCTAAGAATTGGAGATGAATTGAAAAAAGAGAGATCACATGATGTTTTAACTCCCATTGAAGATGTAGAAGTATCCAAACCAAAAGAGGTTGTTGTACATCAACCGGACGTCAAAAAAGAAATTATTGAATCGGACACGAAAGATGTAGTCAAAGAGGTAAATGTCATCGAAACTCAAGCCATGAAAGTTGCTTCCTATAAACAAACAGATAGTATAGACCCACTTGAAGCTTGGGCTAGATTTGAAAATGAAGAGTACAGCATTATGAAAGGTACTATCAAAGAACTTTCAGAAAGCTTGGGTATCAATCAAAAGATCATGTTCACCAAGGAGCTTTTTGAAGGAAACCCAGATTTGTTAAAACATGCACTGAAGTCTATTGACAAGTGTGAAAATTTTGTAGATGCAATAGAAGTGATCAATCAGCGCTATGTTTCGGAGTTGAATTGGGATAAAGATTCAGAACCTGTAAATGAATTTCTTCAAGTTGTATTTCGGAAATTTGATCAAAGGGGTTAACAAACCCCTTTTTTTATATCAAATATGCAATCGAAATTTTTTTCAACAGCGATATATGGAAGCCTAAAAATTGTAAAAGGACTTGCCATGAGCAAAAGAGTATATCGAAGAGAATTTATGACTTGAATCTTGAAAATAGCTTTTTATTTTGGGATGATTTAGCCCATTCTTCCAAGCAATTGAATTCTGTGCGAATCTAATTTGATGAAAATAAACAGTAAAATGGTAAATGACCAAAGTGAGGATCCTCCATAACTAAAGAAAGGAAGGGGGATACCTACCACAGGAAACAAGCCAATAGTCATGGCGATATTGATCATAAAATGGAAAAAGAGAATCGAAATTACACAGTAACCATATACTCTGGAAAAACGGTTTTTTTGTCTCTCTGCCAGCATGACTAATCGAACAAGTAGTGCACAGAAAAGCGTAACAACTATAAGACTTCCAAG
This sequence comes from Mongoliibacter ruber, assembly GCF_003003005.1. Classification (GTDB taxonomy): domain Bacteria; phylum Bacteroidota; class Bacteroidia; order Cytophagales; family Cyclobacteriaceae; genus Mongoliibacter; species Mongoliibacter ruber. Next base: position 63,527 of record NZ_PVTR01000002.1, on the reverse strand, counting down.
CCAGCCAAACTCTTCCCCTAATGTACAAAAGATAAAATCTGTGTGTTGTTCCGGCACAAAGTCAAATTTGGTTTGAGTACCTTCAAGATATCCTTTTCCCAGAAAACCTCCCGAACCGATGGCAATCTTTGATTGTGTCACATTCCAACCCGCCCCTAAGGGGTCAAGATCTGGGTTGAAAAGGACCATGATCCTGTTTTGCTGATGTTCGGGCAATTTAGAGACTACATAATCCAAGCTATAGCTGTAGCCGATAATGACGATTCCTAGGATTGCAAAACTTATAATTCTGGATATCTTTTTTTTGCCTATCATAATAAGCAAGAAAATAACTGCTGCTACACCTACTACCAAGTAAAGATTGTTTTCTATACCCAATGCCAATAATGAAATGGCGATAAAAGTCAGACCTAGGACATAGTATCTTTGAGGCATACCCTCCCTGTAGAACATTATAAAAAACGCAGAAAACACCATAGCAGTACCGGTATCAGGTTGCAACATGATGAAAAAGACGGGCAACATAATGATTGCCAAAGCTTGTAGTTGGTGTTTGACTTGGCTGAGATCAAAGCTTGGTCTTTCCATAAATTTGGCCAAAGCAAGAGCTGTGGTGAATTTAGCAAATTCAGCGGGTTGAATCCTTAAAGATCCAAATCCGATTGAGAGGGTTTGACCGTTCACTTCTTTTCCTATAAAAGGAGTTATGATCAGAAAACCTAAAAACAGGAAATACAATATCCATGAGAGGTTTTCAAATAATCTATAATCAGCTACCATAATCAGTAGGATTATTAGCACTGCGACACCTATACGAACCAGTTGTTGGCCGGAGTTAATCGATAAGTCAAAAATACTTTTTGGGAATTGCTCATCATATACTGCAGCATAGATATTAAACCAGCCAATAAGCAACAATACAGCATAGATAGCTATTGTAATCCAATCAATTTTATTGATGTATAAATCGTCCTGTCTCACTTTACATAAATTTTCCTGCCAACACGTATTCTTCTAGGGACGGGCGCGTAATTTCACCGCGCAGGTATTTTTCGATCATTAGACTGGCCGTACTTGCAGCGGCTCGACCGCCCCAGCCTGCATTTTCTACATATACAGCTATGGCGATTTTGGGATCTTCTTTTGGAGCGAATGCAATAAATACAGAATGGTCTTCACCTTGGGGGTTTTGGGCGGTACCCGTTTTCCCTGCAATGGTGATATCTTTTATTGCAGCACGGGCGGCTGTGCCATAGATAGCCTCGGCCATGGCATCTTGTACCAGGTCAAAGTGATGAGATTCGACACCAACATCCATTTTTGTTCTGTACTTTTCAGGGATTCTTCTTGGGTCTCCATCAATTGCTTTGACTAGATGAGGGACATAATAATAACCTTTATTGGCAAAAATAGCTGCCAAGTTCGCCATCTGAAGTGGGGTGACTAGCATTTCTCCCTGTCCAATAGACAAGGAATAAATGGTAGAGTACTTCCACCTACCTGATCCATACACCCTGTCATACAAGGTACTGGAAGGTATTGAGCCACCTTTTTCATTGAACAAGTCTACCCCAAGAGGGCCTCCTAGTCCAAATTTTAGAACATATTCTCTCCATGCATTCAAACCGATTTCGGTATCCTTGAAAGTGCTGCTGGAAACCTCTCTATTGATCATGGCTCTATATGCCTGATGATAATAGGGGTTGCAGGAATTTCGGATGGCACCAAATAGGTTGACAGGGCTGGAGTGGTTGTGACATGCCACTAGAGACCGGTTACAGGCATAGGTGGTATTTGGTGTCAAAACACCCATTTGAAGCCCTACCAATGACTGCACAATTTTAAAGATTGACCCAGGAGGGTACATGGCCATTATGGGTCGGTTAAAAAGAGGCCTACTTTCATCTCTATTTAGGAGTAAGTAATTGCTGCTGAATTTGGAACCGGTCAGTACATTTGGGTCATAACTTGGTGCTGAAATCATAGAAAGGATTTCACCAGTTTTAGGCTCTATCGCTACTACAGAGCCTCTCTTTCCTTCCATCAGCATCTCGCCGTATTTTTGGAGTTCAATGTCAATCGTAGACGTTAAATTCTTTCCTGCTACAGAAGCAGTATCAAATTCACCTCCTTTAAAGGATCCTTTGTCTATACCCCTTACATTCACCATTTTGTACTTGACCCCTTTTACACCTCGCAAGTCTCTTTCATAAAAACCTTCAATACCGCTAAGTCCCACATAGTCTCCTTGACGGTAATATTTTACAGTGTCGCGCTCTAGTTGTGTGGCACTTATTTCCCCAATGTACCCAAGAGCATTGGCTGCACTCGGTTGAGGATAAGAGCGGACCGCTCGGGTCATGACAAAAAGTCCCGGATAATCAATCAAGTAATCCTGTATTTTGGCAAACTCAGATGTTGAAATCTGTTTGATCAGAGGAGATGGTTTGACACTGGAATACTTTCTGGCAGCGGTATAGCCTTCAATAAGATCTTCCTTACTAATTTGGAAAATTTCACAGAATCTGACAGTATCTTTTATGTTGAATTCTTTAGGGATGACCATTAGGTCAAAAATAGGGTTGTTGTAAACCATAATGTTGCCATTACGGTCATTTACCAGTCCCCTGTAAGGATGGTCAACTACTCTTTGGATGGCATTTCTTTCCGCTCTCTTCAGGAAGCTATCGTCTGCAACCTGAATCAAGAATAATTTGGTCAGTAATACCATACCTACCAAAATGATGGCAATAATGATGGTAATCGGCCTCTGTTCGTTCATTAAATTCCCCTTCTTCTCCTGTAAAATAACAGCTGAACAATAATACTCATTATAAAGACAAAAATAGTACTGAATACAATTTTTTGAACGACAGGTAAGTATAAATTAGTGCCTAAATTTTCGATATAAAAAAATAAAAAATGATGAAGTAAAAATAAAGGCAAACTGTATGTCAAAAACCACCCAAAGCCCATATTGAGCATAGAAGGCTGTAGGTCATCATCATAACCGCCCGTTGGTGTCAGAATTTTTAACCATCCTGCTCTGACAAAACTTACAGCTAAAATACTGGCAGTGTGAATACCTAGCGTATCATAAAACAAGTCCACACCGATTCCCAAGAAAAAGGCAATCAGCAGAGAGGGAATAGTTTTGAGATCTACAGGTAAAAGCAAAATATAAAGCACGTACAAAAAGCAAAACGCTGTACCAAAAAGAACGAGGTTTTTCAACAGAAGCACCTGGATGATTAGGTAAAGTATAAAGCCTATTGACAACAAAAATAAACGTCCGCTACTCATTACTGATTCCGTTAGATTGATAGAGTTCGTTCAGTTCTTCCTCTTGGTTGTTTTCTACCAAATAAACATAAGAGACACGACTGAGGTCTGCGGTAAGCTCTATTGTAATGTCTAGATAGTTAGTGTCAGAGCCTTGTTTGACTTCTGAAACATGGCCTATGGGAATCCCCTCAGGAAACACAGCATTGTATCCTGAAGTAACCACCTGATCGCCTTTCTGAATACTCACATGCCTGGGAACATAAAGGAGTTTTGCGTACTTGGAATCTTTACCATCCCATTTGGTAGATCCAAAAACTTCAGTAGAAGCTATTTTAGAAGAAATCAACAAGTCAGTATGTAAAATTGAAATAACCGAAGCAAAATTCCTCGTAACCCCTTTTACCCTACCAATTACTCCCTCCTCGTTAAAAACGCCCATTCCTTCTTTGATGCCATGGTTTGCACCTTTATTAAGCGTGATAAAGTTCTGGGATAGGTTGATCGAATTATTGATCACTTTTGCACCTTTAAACTGGAAACTATGGAGAAGAACGCTATCCAGTTCGATAAAAACACTATCTGCAGGTTTTTGGTACTTTTCAAGTTCAGCAAGGAGTTCTGCATTTTTTTCCACCAGATTCTTGTTCACAGTAGCCAATGAAAAGTACTCCGCCACATTATTTTGGGCGGTAAGCACAGAGCCACTGAGTTGATTGGCACTATTGAAAAAAGCGGAACCTTGTTGCGAATTATAAGAGACAATCAGCCATATGGCGATTGCCTCCAAAAAGATGAATAATAAGAAAGCTCTTAGCCTGTATAGGAATAATAAAATGCTTTGCATTCAAACATTAGGTCATCAAAACGGTTCTGAAATTATGAATATTTTTCAATGCGGTGCCAGTACCTCTCACCACAGCTCTCAATGGATCCTCTGCTATATGAATCGGCAGTTTAGTTTTTTGATGCAATCTTTTGTCCAAACCTTTAAGTAATGCTCCTCCTCCGGTTAGATGTATTCCATTATCATAAATATCTGCAGAAAGTTCCGGTGGTGCAATCTCCAAAGCTTTTAATACTGCTTCTTCTATTTTGGATACAGACTTATCCAAAGCAAATGCGATTTCTGAGTAAGATACCTTGATGACTTTAGGGATACCTGTCATCAAATCTCTTCCTCTGATTTCGTAATCTTCAGGAGCATCATCTAGTTCTGTCAATGCAGAACCGATGGCAATTTTCACTTTTTCAGCAGAACGTTCACCGATAAGAAGATTATGTTGCCTTCTCATATAATCAAGAATATCCTTGGTAAATGTATCTCCAGCTACGCGAATAGACTGGTCAGCTACAATCCCTGAAAGCGCGATAAGGGCAATTTCAGTTGTACCACCACCGATATCTACTATCATTGATCCCATTGGTTTCTCAATGTCTATCCCGATACCTATTGCAGCAGCGATTGGTTCATACACCATATATACCTCCTTGGCTCCTGCATGCTCAGCCGAATCCCTTACTGCTCTTTTTTCCACTTCAGTAATACCTGAAGGAATGCAGATCACCATTCGGTGAGACTTGGGAAACATGCTTTTCTTATGACCTGGGATCATTTTGATCAGTCCTCTGATCATTTGCTCAGCTGCATAAAAATCCGCAATCACTCCGTCCTTGAGAGGTCGGATGGTCTTGATGTTTTCATGGGTCTTTTCGTGCATGTTCATGGCATCTTTGCCTACAGCCAGAACCCTGTTGGTAGTCCTGTCTATTGCAATGATGGATGGTTCATCCACGACTATTTTATCTTTATGTATGATCAGCGTGTTGGCTGTACCTAAATCAATAGCAATATCACTTGAAAAAAAATCGAATAATCCCATTATAGTATTTTGATAGAATTTGTCTTTGAATTAATGGTCAAACTTAGCACAATATGTGCAGAACATTCAACGTGGGTCGGCAAAATTATTATCTAATTGTCAATTTATTACAAGAATGCTGTTTTTTTTTGTGGTAATAATTTTGTTACCTTTGCATTGTATTATCCAAGGTAACGGGAGGGGACATGAGTCCCCTCTTTCGTTTATTACCTAATATCATTATGAGTACTAAGCAAGTTATAGAAGAAATAGTTGAAAAACATCTACCGGATGAAAGTCACTTTGTTGTAGAAGTTCAGATTATAGACAAGGGAGCTAAATCCCAAGTAAAAATTCTTATAGACGCTGATGCCGGGCTTAATATTGATACTTGTGCTATTGTCAGTCGGCAAGTTGCTGAAGAAATAGAAGCCAAGGAATTATTGGATGAAGCTTACATACTGGAAGTTTCCTCACCGGGCCTGGACTTCCCTCTTTCTTCCAGAAGGCAATATGAGAAAAATATTGGAAGAAAAATCAAGGTAAGTTTAGAAGACGGTAAGGATATTGAGGGAGAGCTATTAGCTGTAGAAGCTACAGCCATTCAGCTCAAGATTAAAGTAAAAGGAAAAGGGAAGAAAGCTACTGAAGAAACCTTCTCAATAGCTTTTGACCAGATTAAAAAATCAATTGTGTTAGTCTCTTTTAAATAAAAACAATGGATGCTAAAGTTCTAATAGAATCATTTGCAGAATTTGCAAGATCTAAAAATGTGGATCGTCCCACCATGATCCGTATACTTGAAGATGTATTTAGAGCGATGATTCGCAAGAAATATGAAACGGATGAAAATTTTGATGTGACCATCAATGCAGATAAAGGTGACTTGGAAATTTTAAGAATCAGGGAAATTGTTGATGACAATTCTGAAGATATCTGGGATTTCGATAAAATCAGTTTGTCTGATGCACAGAAAATTGAGCCCGATTTTGAAGTTGGCGAAGAAGTGTACGAAAAGATCGAGTTGGAGGAGTTTGGAAGAAGGGCTGTAATGATGGCCAGACAGACTCTGATACAGAGAATAAAAGATCTTGAAAAGGATTTACTTTTCAATCAGTACGAAGAGCTTGTAGGAGAGATTATCTCAGCAGAAGTTTATCAGATACTCGGAAGAGAAGTACTTTTGATAGATGGAGAAGGCAACGAATTGATTTTACCTAAAAGTGAGCAAATTTCTAAGGACCGCTTTAGAAAAGGAGATTCTGTAAGAGCTATCGTGCATAAAGTGGAGATGGTGAATGGTAACCCCAAAATCATACTGTCAAGGACATCTCCTATTTTCTTGGAGAGGTTGTTTGAAAATGAAGTTCCTGAAGTATTTGACGGATTGATTACAATAAGGAAAATTGTCAGAGAACCAGGAGAAAGAGCAAAAGTTGCAGTTGAATCTTATGATGATAGAATTGATCCTGTAGGTGCCTGTGTAGGTATGAAGGGAAGTAGAATTCACGCCATCGTTAGAGAATTGCAGAATGAAAATATAGACGTCATCAATTATACAGATAATTTGGAACTTTACGTAGCCAGGGCATTGAGTCCTGCAAAGGTAAGTTCCATTGCCGCAGACGCAGAAAAGAAAAGACTTTCTGTTTATCTAAAGCCTGACCAGGTGTCCATGGCTATAGGTAAAGGAGGGTTTAACATCAGACTAGCTTCTAGATTAGTTGGATACGAAATTGATGTATTCAGAGAATTAAGTGAGATGGAGGAAGAAGATGTGGACTTGGAAGAATTTGGGGATGAAATCGAAACTTGGGTAATTGACGAGTTGAAAAAAACAGGATTAGATACTGCAAAAAGTGTCTTGACTCTGACAAAAGAAGATTTGTTGAGAAGAACAGAACTTGAGGAAGAGACTATAGATGAAGTATTTAAAATCTTGAGACAGGAATTTGAACAGTAAATAAGAGCCGATTTCCACAATAATTGGCCTATATTTGCCAAAACTATATTATAGAGAGTTTTTAGCGTATGTCAGAAGAAAGAACAATGAGATTGGGCCAAGTAGCCAGGAAACTCAACGTAGGTATATCTACGATTGTAGATTCTTTGGCCAAAAAAGGCTTCGAAGTAGAAAACAACCCCAACTCCAAAATCAACATGGAGCAGTTTAACATGTTGGCCAAGGAGTTTAAGTCCTCTGCTATGGAAAAAGAAGAGGCATCTCATCTCTCTATTGGTAAGCGTCATCACGAGACATTCACCATTGAGGCTGAATCTGATGCAAAAGAGGAAAAGAAACCCGCTCCTGCACCTGAAGCCAAAGAGAAAGAGGTAGTAAAGCCAGAACCTAAGCCCCAGCCAGTTAAAGAAGCTGAGCCAGAGGTAAAAAAGGTTGCAGCGGAAGCACCCAAATTGCAAGGCATAAAGGTTTTGGGCAAAATTGACCTAAACCCTCCCAAAAAGGAAGCTCCAAAAAAAGAGGAGCCTAAGCCAGAGAAAAAAGAAGAACCCAAGGCCAAGGTGGAAACTGCAAAACCTGAAGCCAAAGTAGAAGAAAAACCTCAGGCTGTGAAGCCTCAGCCAACTGACGACGCAAAAACTGAGAGCATAAAAGAAAAAGTAGAAGAGGCTAAAAAGGAAACTCCTGTCAAAAAAGAGGAGCCCAAAAAAGAAGTCCCTAAGAAAGAAGAACTGAAGAAGGAAGAGCCTAAAAAAGAGGAGCCTAAAAAAGAGGCGCCAAAAATGGAGAAGCCTTCTGGTCCTATAAAACCCAAGGAAACTACTGAAGCGATTAAGCCAGCAGAAAATAAAGTTATATCTGCTAAAGCGGATGCCCTGAAAGGTCTTACTGTATTGGGTAAAATCGAACTTCCGGAAGACAGGTCCAAGAAAAAAGGAAAGCCTGTGGCTTCCTCGGACGAAAAAGGAAAAGAAAAGAAAAAACGACCTAGAAAAAGGATCGATAAAAATACCGGTGGCCCTAATCAACAAGCCCGACCAGGTGGTCCAGGTAGTAGACCTGCACAAGGAGGTAATCCTAACACGAGGGATCGTAGAAACCAAGGCGCCAAGGGTAAGCCAGGTCAAGGTGCCGGAAGGGTACAAAAAGCTGAGCCTACCCAAAAAGAAATCCAAGATCAGATCAAACAAACTCTTGCAAGATTGCAAGGTGGAGGTAAATCCGGTGGAGGTAAATCAAAAAGAAGAGATAAAAGAGTTGATAAATCAAGAGATGAATTTGAAGGTACAGAGGAAACAAAAATCCTTAAAGTAACCGAATTTATTTCAGCAAATGATTTGGCTTCATTAATGGATGTTTCTGTTAATCAAGTGATTTCAGCTTGTATGTCTCTGGGTATGTTCGTTTCTATCAACCAAAGATTGGATGCGGAAGCCATCACGATTATTGCAGATGAATTTGACTACGAAGTTGAATTTACCAAGTCCGATGAGGAAGAAAGTGTAATTGAAGAAGCTGATAGCCCTGAAGATTTGAAGCCTAGAGCTCCTATTGTCACAATCATGGGACACGTGGATCACGGTAAGACATCTCTCTTGGATTTTATCAGAACTTCCAAAGTAACAGATGCTGAAGCGGGAGGTATAACCCAACATATCGGTGCTTATGATGTGACCACTTCTACAGGTGAAAAAATCGCATTCTTGGATACACCAGGTCACGAAGCATTTACAGCAATGAGGGCTCGTGGTGCCAAAATTACGGATGTTGCGATTATCGTGATTGCCGCGGATGATGATATCATGCCTCAAACCAAAGAAGCTATCAACCATGCTCAAGTGGCAGGGGTGCCGATGATTTTTGCGATCAACAAAATCGATAAGCCAAACGCCAATCCAAATAAGATTAAAGAACAGCTCGCCAATATGAATCTCTTAGTAGAGGAATGGGGAGGTAAATACCAATCTCAAGATATCTCTGCCAAAACAGGCCTTGGTATTGATGAACTTTTAGAAAAAGTGTTGCTGGAAGCAGAAGTGCTTGAATTGACAGCCAATGCGGATAAAAATGCAGTAGGAACAGTAGTCGAGGCTTCCTTGGATAAAGGACGAGGTTATGTGACCACAGTAATGGTTCAGGCAGGAACCCTAAAGGTTGGGGATGTATTGCTTGCCGGTCAACATTATGGAAAAGTCAAGGCAATGACTGACCATAAAGGCAAAAAACTTTCAAAAGCAGCTCCTTCTACTCCTGTACAGGTACTTGGACTAAGTGGAGCACCGCAAGCTGGCGATACCTTCAAGGTATATGATAGTGAGCGGGAAGCAAGAGAAATTGCTAACTCAAGAGAGCAAATCCTCAGAGAGCAAAGTATGCGGACCAAAAAGCATATCACGCTGGATGAAATTGGAAGAAGGCTGGCAATTGGTAGTTTCAAAGAACTTAACATCATTATCAAGGGTGATGTGGATGGATCTGTGGAAGCACTTTCTGATTCAATGCTCAAACTTTCTAAAGATGAGGTTTCAGTCAATATCATTCATAAAGGTGTGGGACAGATTTCAGAATCTGATGTGCTATTAGCCTCAGCTTCTGATGCCATTATCCTAGGCTTCCAAGTAAGACCATCAACAAATGCCAAAAAATTGGCAGAACAAGAAGAAATCGAAATCAGACATTACTCTATAATCTATGATGCGATCAATCAGATCAAAGATGCTATTGAGGGAATGTTGGAGCCTGAATTTGAAGAAATCATTACCGGTAATGTACAGGTAAGGGAAGTATTCAAAATATCTAAAATTGGTACTGTAGCTGGTTGTTATGTAACAGATGGATACATTACCAGAAAGAATAAAATCAGGATCATCCGTGACGGTATCGTTATCCATGATGGAGATATCGACCAACTGAAAAGGTTTAAGGATGATGTTTCTGAAGTGAAAGCAGGATATGAGTGCGGTGTTTCAATCAAAAAATTCAACGATATACTTGTCGATGATACTATTGAAGGCTACATGATGCAAGAAATAAAGAAAAAGAAGTAATTTCTTATTGCCTTATAAATGAAAGGAACGGTGCAAATCGTTCCTTTTTTGTTTTTTTGCAGGATGAATGAAGTTGCGGTTTTAATATTGGCTTGCATATTTTGGCTATCACTATCAAGCCTGCTTATCGGATTGGTCCGCCCGGTAATTGTATTATGGTTTTTGGATAGGTTTAATAGATTGAAAGTTTTAAAAATATATGGAGGGATTGCCTTGGGGGCATTCATACTTTTTAGATTATTATGTTGCCTTGGTCAATAGAAATTGTTTAAAATTCTGTTTTTTAAAGCTTTATCAAGTTTTCTGTTTGGTTTTAAAAATTATTGTTACTTTTAAAATTCAAATAGCCTTAAGTGAAAAGATTCATCGCCATATTTCTTTTGTGTTGCTTTGGTATATACCATTTTGGATATTATGTGGCTTATTTTTCCTTCAATCTTCAGATAGAAAATACTTGGGTGGATAAAATTTACGGTGATAAATTAGATGGTTTGGAAGAACGATTCTTGGAAATCCCGATGACACTACCCTATATGGCTGATGAGGAAGAATTCAGGCCTTCCAATACCCGATTTGAAAAAGATGGACAGCACTTTAGGGCTGTAAAGCAACGGTATGTTAACGACACACTTCAGATAGTCTATGTGCCGGATACCACTAAAAATTCTCTTGACAATACCATCAAAACTTGGATCAGCTCTTTGGTTCAAGATGAATTACCTGATTCGGGGAATAATACTTTGCTTTCGAAAACATTTGTAAAAGATTATATACAGCCTGAAAACCAGTTAGTTTATGGTTTTAGTGTGCTTGATGAAAGACAATTGATAGGGTTTATTTTTTCAGCTTATCAGAGTCAATACCTCAATTTGAATACCCCTCCTCCGGAATTATTTTCCTAACACAAGTACGGTACCTTTCTTCATATTTGATTTCCAAGTTTACTTGGGACAATATGTACTATAGCTATGTTTAGCACTGCTTTTTGGGTAAGTGCTGTCATGTCTTCACTGTATTTGTGATTTTTCAATACAAATTCATTATTCAAACCTAATCTATCAACATGAAAAATTTGATCAGGTCGGCGGTTGCTTTGACCTTATGTTATATACTTCCAAATGTACCTACTTATGCCCAGTTGCCATTCGATGAAATCTTAATGCCAAAAGGAGAGATCTGTGCGGCAGTGATCTATGAAAATAGCAAATGGGATCAGTATTGGGAAGGTGACTATCTCCGTGAAAATGCCAATATCGGCACATTTACAAGACAGATGCTTATGCCAATGGTGGCAGTTGGCATTACAAATAAAATCAATATTATAGCCTTTTTGCCTTATGTCAGTACTGCGGCATCTGCTGGCACACAAGTCGGCCAATCAGGAGTACAAGACCTTAACATTTCTTTAAAAGCGGAATGGCTGAATCAGCAGGTTGGCAAAGGGAATTTGATGTTTCTCACCAATACCCATTTCAGTACACCTGTAGGAAATTATCTGTCAGATTATATGCCTTTTAGTATAGGTGCAGGTGCGCCAGAATTGGGTCTGAGAGGAATTGGAGCTTACCGAATGGACAATGGCTTAGTATTCAGGGCCACGATGGCTTATTTGTGGAGAGGGCAGACTGAGATCGAAAGGGATTATTACTACCAAGATGGAAGTGTCTATTCTCCTTTTATGAATGTTCCCAATGCCTTGAATATTCATGGAGCCATCGGGTATTGGACTCTGGAAAACAGGCTGAGATTGGAAGCCACCTATATGAGCCTCAATTGCCTGAGCGGGGATGATATCAGGTCTTATAATCGTCCGCAGCCTACCAATAAGATGGAGGTTAGTCAGATTGGCGTGTGGACTCAGTATTACATCAATGCTGATAAAGGATTAGGCGCTATCGCTTACTTCAATCATACCCTAAGCGGAAGAAACTCCGGAAAGGCCAACACCATAGGCCTTGGTCTTACTTATCAGTTCAAAGTTTATTAAAAGCTTCAATTATGAAAAAATATATACTATCTCATTTTAGCCTAATTTTAGCGCTTTTTCTACTGAGCTCCTGCTTGGAAGAAACACCTTCATTTCTTGAATTTGAAGACTATAATTTTGAGAATATTGACGAGGAGGGAGGAACTTGGCAAACAATCCTAATATCAAATCCAGCCCAAGTTGGCATTCCTCAGCCTGAGCCTGTCAACTCTACCTCCTATCAGGCAGAACTAGATGAAATTAAGCTTATAATGGCTGATATTTCACCTTCTGAAAAGCAGGCTATTGCTTATTGGGGCAATAACCCTGTGATTCGATGGAATGAAATCGCTTTGGAAATGGCCGCAAAGTATAACCTGATTCCCGGTCCAAATCCAGATGGAACTTATACTTTACCCAATCCTGGCAATCCTGTGGGGCCACCTGCATTTCCATTTGCCCATCCTCCTTATACCAGCAGGATGTTGGCCTACCTGAGTGTTGCTCAATTTGATGCTTTGGTGGTAGCATGGCACTACAAGTTTCAGTACAGAAGAGATGCTCCATATCAGAATGATCCTTCAATAGTATCAGCCTATGCTTCGAGTAATTTACCGGCTTTTCCATCACATGGAGCTACAGTAGCGAAAGTTTCAAAGGATATCCTCACGATGATGTTTCCTCTTGAGGCGGGTTTTTTAGAGGAAAAATACCAGGAACACATAAAAAGTATTAAACAGGCAGGAATAAATGTCTCAAGTGATATTGATGCAGGAATATTGATAGCTGAGGAAGTGGTGAAGTTAGCTAAATCCCGAGCGTCTACTGATGGTATGGCCAAGGCTCAAGCTCCAAAGCCTGTTTCAGACTCTCTTGCAAATGCTGCCTTTGAGCGGTTTGGTTGGATGTGGCAAAATACAGAAGTGCCAAAAAGACCTGTTGGTCTTACCCCGCTATTTGGCCAAGTAAAAATGTGGCATGTTCCTTCTGTTGAAGAAGTCCGCTCACCTCCTCCTCCCGCCATAGGTTCTCCCCAATTTGAAGAAGATGTGAAAGAACTCAAAAAATATGCTGCACATATGACGATTGCGCAGCGAAGGATTGCCAACTGGTGGGAAGACGGGATTGGTTCTTACACTCCTCCAGGCCATTGGAACAAATTTGCCAAAATCTCAATCGTGAAGAATAAACTGAATCCCTTACGAGCGGCTAGAGTATTTGCCTATATGAATACTGCCATTATGGATGCAGGAGTAGCATGCTGGGACACCAAGTATTATTACCACTATCCACGACCTGTAGAAAGTATATCAGGATTCAAAACAATTCTGGGGACACCTAACTTTCCGGCCTATACTTCAGGACATAGTACTTTCTCAGCTGCTGGAGCAGAGGTGCTTTCTTATATCTTTCCTGAGGAGGCCTCCCAATTCAGTGCATGGGCGGAGGAGGCTGCGGTTTCGAGAATTTATGGAGGTATCCATTATAGATTTGATGCCGAAGAAGGAGTCACACAAGGCAAGAAGGTAGGGACTTATGCTGTTAAAAAGGCGAAAGAAGATGGCGCACGATAGATAAACTATACATCGGTATGTTGGGTTCTGCCCTTCTTAATACCCATAAGGAGTATTTTACTTATACGAGAAGCTTCCTTTCAATACATTGACACAGTTATGAAGTGTCAATTTTATGTAAACAGAAATAAAAATTAATAATAGGGTTATGTTACACGATAAAACCAGCCAAACTTTGGCTGGTTTTTTTTAATAGCCGTCTAAACTTTTACAGGACTTTCCACTTCTTTTTTCAGGCTTTTTCCTGCCAAAATGATCAAGGCAATGGAGAGTACAAATAATAGTGATGCAATAATTCCAAGAATATAGACCTCATTTTTAAAATTATTCCAAGCAAATAAACCGAGAGATGTTAGTGTTACTGAAAACATGAAGAACATTGGGATAGTCACAAATGAGGCGTTGATTTTTTGGCGGATGAGCCAAACCGCTATGGTCAATAGGGCCAAGGCTGCCAAAAGTTGATTTGCCGAACCGAAAATTGGCCAAAGTGTAGTAAAACCTCCTGAAGCCAAAAGCAGGACTGATAAAACGACCACGACACTGGTGGACAAATACCTGTTTGTGGAAAGTTTTTTTCCAACGGGATGTTTGATATCCTCGAAATATTCCTGCATGGTAAATCTTGCCAATCTTGTGCATGTATCTAGGGTCGTCAAAGCAAAAGCTGAAACTGTCAACGCTACGAATCCCACAGCAAAATTTTCTGATACTCCCAAGGTTGCAATCATATTCCCTAAGCCACTGGCAAAAAGGGGCACGGGGCCTTCCTCGCTCAGCCTGCCCAGGTATTCCCCTCTACTTAGCACGATTACTGCCGCAACGGAAATAATAGCCAAAAATGACTCAATCAGCATACCTCCAAATCCTACTATTTTGGCATCACTTTCTTTATCCAGTTGTTTGGATGTAGTGCCTGAAGCTACTAAGGAATGAAAACCACTTATAGCCCCACAGGCAATGGTTACAAATAATACAGGAAATAAATAACCTAGATTTTCGGCATTCAGGTGAACTTCTGTATCCATTTTAATCTCTGGATTGGCAATAAATACGCCGATCACTGCCGAAATTATCAATCCATATAAAAGGAAGCTGTTAAGGTAGTCTCTTGGCTGCAATAACATTGATACAGGGGTGACTGAAGCGATAAATGCATATGCTAAAAGAATATATACCCAATGTTGGTAAGACAATTCAAACGGAATGCTCATTCCCAGATAGACGAAGTAATACATCAATGCCACTCCTATTACAGAAATGATTACAAACCCGGTTTTACTATTTGAGAAAATTTTACTGACTAGCCCGAACACAATTGCTAGCAAAATAAATAAAATAGAAGCTGAAGCCACTCCTGCATTGCTGACAAAAGTCTTCGCGATAATATCAGCAAATACACCAATAATTAAGATCAAAGTCGAAAAGCTGAAAAGAATGAAAAGCTGTTTCCCACGTTGACCGATATTGTTTTGTATGATAACACCAATTGATTTTCCCTGATTTCTCAATGAAGCTGCCATGCTACCTAAGTCATGCACTGCACCGAAAAATATTCCTCCTATCAAGATCCAGATCACAGCGGGAATCCACCCAAAAGTGACGGCGATGATTGGCCCTACAATTGGCCCCGCCCCTGCAATAGATGCAAAATGATGCCCTAAGACCACTATAGGCTTACTTGGAACATAGTCAATCCCATCTTCAAAAGCGTGTGACGGTGCTTTTCTTTTGTCATCAAGTTTAAATTTTTTGTAAACATACTTTCCATATGTAAAGTATGCTGTCAGGAGCACTATGGCTGATACGCTAAGAAGTATGATTAAATTCATAGAGTGATTTAGGTTATCAACCATGAAGTTGGGCTAAATCAACAAAAAAACAAATCAAAATTATGTGTTTAACAATTTGAACTTCTTTCCTATTACCTATCAAGCTTTGTATAGTGGTTTTAGGGGTTATAATAAGCGTTTAAAGCGCTAGAATTGACGTCCGATCATGTAAGATCGGATTGCAAATTTTATTTAACCAAGAATACCTATAAATTTGTAGTCCCTGCAACAATAGTTTCGGGATAAAACATTTATTTATGGCTTGGTTTAAGAGAACAGATAAAGGCATCAAAACTTCCACTGAGGAAAAGAAGGATGCTCCTGATGGGCTTTGGTTTAAAACCCCAAAAGGCAATATTATCCATACCCGAGAATTGAAAAACAATTCCTACGTCTGCCCAGATGATGATTATCATGTGAAAATTGGGTCAAAAGAGTACTTCGAGATTCTTTTTGATGGCAATAACTTCAAGGAGTTGGATGCCAGTATGACCTCTGGTGATCCGTTGAAGTTTGTAGACAGCAAACCATACAATGCCCGAATTGAGGCGACTATAAGCAAAACCGAACTCAATGATGCAGTCAGGTCTGCAGTTGGGAAAATGAATGGTTTTGACATTGTGATCTCTTGCATGGACTTCAATTTTATTGGTGGATCCATGGGTTCGGTTGTTGGTGAAAAAATTGCAAGAGCAATCGACCACTCTTTAAAGAACAAAATTCCTTTTTTGATGATATCAAAATCCGGAGGTGCCAGGATGATGGAAGCCGGATTTAGTTTGATGCAGATGGCAAAAACTTCAGCCAAACTTGCATTGCTCGAAAAAGCGGGCATCCCTTACATTTCATTACTTACAGATCCAACAACTGGTGGAGTCACAGCTTCTTATGCCATGCTTGGTGATTTCAACATTGCAGAACCTGGCGCTTTGATAGGCTTTGCCGGACCACGGGTCATCAGAGAAACGATAGGAAAAGACCTGCCGAAAGGCTTCCAAAGTTCCGAATTTGTTTTGGAACACGGCTTCTTGGATTTTATCATCGATAGAAGGCAGTTGAAAAATAGGCTGACAACTTTACTCAAATTACTTAACAATTAAGCGCTCAGTTCGTTATCAATTTGTAATATAATTGGGGAAAATAAACACCTATTATTCCCTGATTAAATGATTTATAAATATATTTGTGAGCCTAAATCAGGTTTACATACTGAAATTAAAAGCAAAATAAAAATTAAATGGGTTCAGTAATTATCACATCGATAGTAGCATTTACAGTAATCTTATTGCTACTTGTTTTTATCCTGTTGTTTGCCCAGTCTAAGTTAGTTGCCTCTGGTGATGTACAGATCGTTATTAACAACGAGAAGACCATTACTACTTCAGCAGGTTCTACTTTATTAAGTACCTTGGGTAATAACAAAATCTTTCTTCCTTCTGCCTGTGGTGGAGGTGGTACTTGCGCGATGTGCAAGTGTATAATCGAAGAAGGTGGTGGCGAAGTATTGCCTACCGAAGAAGGTCACCTTAGCCGTGCTGAAAAGCAGTCTCAAGTGAGACTTACTTGCCAAGTAAAGGTGAAACAGGATATGAAAATTCGTATTCCAGATGAAATTTTCGGGATTAAGAAGTGGGAATGTGAAGTTATGTCTAACTATAACGTTTCTACCTTTATCAAGGAATTTAAAGTAAAATTACCTGAGGGAGAAACTTTGGATTTTGAATCTGGAGGGTATATTCAAATTGATGTTCCAGTTACTACTGTCAACTTCAAGGACATGGATATTACTCCGCATCCTGATCTAGGTCACCCTGAGGATGTTTACCAAAGCGATTGGGATAAATTTGGTCTTTGGGATCTTGTTATGAAAAATGACGAGGAAATCTTTAGAGCTTACTCTATGGCCAATCACCCAGCTGAAGGTAATATTATCATGTTGACGATTCGTATTGCTACTCCACCGTGGGATAGGGCCAATAACAAATGGATGGATGTTAATCCAGGTATTTGTTCTTCTTATGTATTCGGTAGAAAGCCTGGAGACAAAGTCACAATCTCGGGTCCTTATGGTGAATTCCATATCAACCCTACACAGAGAGAAATGATATATATTGGTGGTGGTGCAGGTATGGCTCCTTTGAGGTCTCATATATTCCACCTTTTCCATACTGAAAAGACTGACAGAAAAGTATCATACTGGTATGGTGGACGTTCCAAGAAAGAATTGTTCTACACACCTCAGTTCAGAGACATAGAAAAAGATTTTCCTAATTTCAATTTTCACATTGGACTTTCAGAGCCTTTACCTGAGGACAACTGGAAGCTAAAGAAAACTTTGGATGATAAAGAGGGTGATGGATATATAGGATTTATTCACCAAGTGTTGTATGATAACTACCTAAAAGATCACCCTGAGCCAGACGAAATTGAATATTATCTGTGTGGACCTCCATTGATGAATGCAGCAGTATTAAAGTTGCTAGATGATATGGGAATTCCTGAAGAGAACATCAGATTTGATGATTTCGGAGGTTAATAAAATTCGAGTCCCGCCCAGGCGGGACTTTTTTATTTGCCCTCTCATTTTTTTAAGTATTTTTGAATGAAGTATTCACCAGCACTATGAACCTAAAATCCTTCTTTGATCCTATCCCAGAATATGTCATCGATCAAACCTATTCCCATAATTCTTTTTTCAACTATATTCATTACTACGGAAATGTGTTCCCTGATATCAAAGGTGCTCAAATTGCCTTGGTTGGATTAAAAGACAGTAGAGGTGTAAAAATGGGTGATACTGTCGAAAGGGCAAGCTCTGAAATAAGAGAGAAGCTATTCCACCTTAAAAAAGCTGATGCACTTTATAAAGTTGTCGATTTGGGGGATTTAAAAGTAGGCGAAACTCGAGAGGAATCCATACAATACCTAAAAGCGGTGGGTGAGTTTTTGATGAAAAAACAGATTTTGCCGATTTATTTCGGAGGGACCCATGACCTCGACTATGGACAATATCTATCTTATGAAGGTTTGAAAAAGTTGGTGTCATTGGTCACCGTTGATGCTAAAATAGATATGGAAGAAGAAGGACAGGCTTCTGAAACCCATTCTCAGGAAATCATTTTACACCAACCTAATTTTTTATTCAATTATGGGCATATAGGTTACCAAAGCTTTTTGAATGATAAAGATTTGGTCAATGTAATCGAAAAGCTGTATTTTGATCATGTCCGCTTGGGGAGTTTAAAAAACAACCTCAAAGATGCAGAGCCTATTATCCGAAATGCGGATTTGATGAGTTTTGACGTAAGTGCCATCCAGTCATCGGATGCCCCAGGTGCCCTGGATGCTCAGCCATTTGGGTTGAGTGGAGAGGATGCTTGTCAGATTTGCAGGTTTGCTGGAATGAATGAAAAATTGTCCTCTATAGGCATATACGGTTATCAGCCTTACTATGATGACAACAGGAATAAAACAGCGTCTGTCATAGCCACGATGATTTGGTATTTTATTGAAGGGTTCTATAATCGAAAAGACAGTCTATCATTCAAGGGCAGCGATTATGTTAAATATACCGTATCTTTAGATACCAAACCCTCCATTATTGTATTCTATAAGAGTAGAAGGAGTGAAAAATGGTGGATGGAAGTGCCACAATCGGATACAGACAAATTTGACCGTTCCATGATTATTCCTTGCAGTTATAAGGACTATCAAATGGCTCAGACAGGTGAAATTCCAGAGAGATGGGTGAATGCCCAGTTAAAGCTCTTTTAAATGAAAACTTACACCAAACAACAATTGTCTCTCCGCAATGGACAGGACAGGCCTGAAATCTGGGTCGCCTATAAGGGCTTGATTTATGATGTATCAGCGTCAAGATTGTGGAAAAATGGTAAACATTACGAACATTGGGCGGGCCAGGATCTTACGGATGAATTGCCGGATGCACCCCATACTTCAGAGGTATTTGATAAATTTCTAGCCATAGGCTTATTGATGAATTGATATGATTTTAATTGCAGATAGTGGTGCCAGTAAAACAGACTGGAGAGTGATCAATGATAAAGGGGAGATCGGTCAACACAGAGGAATAGGTTTTAATCCCAATTACCAAACAGCTGCCGAAATGGTCAGTGAACTTCAAGATGATTTTTTACTTGACCTGAGAGCTGATATTGACATAATCTATTACTATGGGGCTGGTTGTACATCCAGTAAAAATAGGCAGCAGGTAGAAAACGCGCTAGGTAGCCTTTTCAAACATGCAGACATAAACATTGATCATGATCTTATGGCAGCAGCAAGGGCTACATGTGGCAGTGAATCAGGAATAGCCTGTATCCTAGGGACCGGGTCCAATAGCTGTGATTATGATGGTGAAGTGATTATTGCCAAAAGACCCGCTCCAGGCTATATTCTTGGAGACGAAGGGAGTGGGGCATATATTGGCAGAAAGTTTTTGGCTGACTTTATTCATGAAGAAATGCCTAAAAAAGTCAGAGAAAAAGTGTTAAATACTTTTCAGCTTGACAATGAAACTATTATTGAGAATGTTTACCAAAGACCATTCCCAGGAAGGTATATGGCGAGTTTTTGCAGGTTCATCACTGAAAACAAAAGCGACCCTTATTGCTACATGCTTTATTATGATGCATTTCAGAAATTTTTTAAAAAGCATGTCATGAAATACGACGATTACAAAAAGAAGCCAGTGAATTTTGTAGGCTCCATCGCATTTTATAATAGTGATATATTGAGAAGCGCTGCTTACGATGCCGATATCAAAGTAAATATTATTATTGAAGGTCCTATTGCAGGTCTTACACTTTACCATCAAAGTAAATTATGAGCACTACTGAAAGTACATCTCTTTACGACGCACTTGAAGAAATGAGCGTCAGAACCCTTTTGGAAAACATCAACCAAGAGGACCAAAAAGTAGCCACCGCAGTTGCAAAAGAATTAATTCCCATAGAGGCGTTGATTTCCCAAATAGTACCAAGAATGGAAAAAGGAGGCCGATTGTTTTACATTGGAGCCGGAACAAGTGGTAGGCTCGGGGTTTTGGATGCTTCCGAATGTCCGCCCACATATGGAGTGCCATTTGATTGGGTAGTTGGGATTATTGCAGGTGGAGACAAAGCTATCAGGAAGGCAGTAGAAAATGCAGAAGACGATCCCAGCCAAGCTTGGGAAGATATTCAGGAGTTTGGATTTAACGAGCAAGATACTGTAATTGGAATTGCGGCATCAGGAACTACACCTTATGTAATCGGAGGCGTGAAGGCCGCCAGAGAAGCGGGACTTCTTACTGGCTGCATTACTTGTAATTCTGGTTCACCATTGGCTGCAGCGGTTGAATATCCTGTTGAAGTTGTCGTAGGGCCTGAGTTTGTCACGGGAAGTACCAGGATGAAATCAGGAACAGCTCAAAAACTTGTGCTGAATATGATTTCCACTACCATTATGATCAAACTTGGAAGGGTCAAAGGCAATAAAATGGTTGATATGCAACTGTCCAATGAGAAATTGGTAAAGAGAGGTACCAGGATGATCATGGAATCCACAGGTCAGGATGAAGCCGAGGCCAAAATATCCTTGATGAAATATGGTTCTGTTAGAGAGGCAGTTGCGGCATTTTACAAGAAATGATTTTTTTACATATTCTTTACGTACCTTTGCTTCCCGTTTGAAATCAGGGACTTAAACCTGGACAAATGGAAATACTTAAATCCAGCAGAGATGCTGCAAGAAAATGAAAAAATACAATAGTAAGAATTCCGATTCTAAAAGAGAAAGCGGTTCAAAAAGGGATACTGGCCCTAAAAGAGATGGTCAAAAAAGTAAATTTGATCCCAAAAGAAAAAAAGAAGGTGATTCTCGTTATTCAAAAAGCGATACACGTTCTCAAGATGATTTTAAGAAAAAAAGCAGCTGGAAAGAAAACAGCACTCTGAAAAACAGTAAAGACGGAAAAAAAGAAAACGAAATAATCGGTGATGAAGCTGATTATAGAAGCGTCTACAAAGGAAGGGGAAAAAATCAAAAGCCTATTTTTGATAAAGTTCACAAATCTGAATTGGAAAAGGACAACCGTCCGAAAAGAAGATTCAAGAATCCGTTTGAGAACGAGGAATCTATAGAAAAGCCCAATTACAATTTTGAAAAAATTGAAAAAGAGCGCAACAAAAATCCCTCAGATGAAACAAGGTTGAATAAATACATTGCAAACTCTGGAGTTTGTTCTCGTAGAGAAGCCGATAATTTGATAGCCAAAGGTTTTGTAACTGTAAACGGGGAAGTAATCACTGAGCTAGGGTATAAAGTAAAAAGCGGAGAAAAAGTAACATATAAGGGTAAATTGCTAAATCCAGAAAAGCCGGTTTATATCCTCCTGAACAAACCCAAGGATTTCATCACTACCACTGATGATCCAATGGAGCGTAAAACGGTAATGAACCTGATCGAAAATGCTTGTGATGAAAGGGTATTTCCTGTCGGAAGGCTTGATAGAAATACAACAGGCCTTTTGCTTTTTACCAATGATGGAGAATTAGCCGCTAAACTTTCGCATCCTTCAAATCAGGTTAAGAAAATTTATCAAGTTTCCTTGGATAAGCCTTTGACCCAGAATGATGAAAAAGCAATTCTAGAAGGTCTTACTTTGGAAGATGGTGCTGTTACTGTGGATGATATGCAAGTGCTTTCTAAAGATAGGACTATCCTAGGTTTGGAAATCCATGTGGGTAGAAACCGTATTGTGAGAAGAATATTTGCTCACCTAGGTTATGATGTCATAGCCTTAGACAGGGTTCTATATGCTGGGTTAGATAAGAAAGATTTGCCTAGAGGAAGATATAGATTCTTGGCAGAGAAAGAGGTCGTGAGACTGAAATTCTTTTCCTGATCAGCATTACATTTATAAAAAAGGGCCCCTTGGATTTCCAATTGGCCCTTTTTTATTTGGCATGTAGAGAGATAATAGATCTCCTATCCTAATTCCAATTCATGTATATCCGCTTTCATACCAGTAGAATCTAATTAATAGAATTAACCTCTGATTTCGAACCAATAGAATAAATATCCAATATCTATTAATATCACTTTGCCAAAAAAACCTCGTTTAATTGATTAGTGGCATGATTACGGATAATCATATTCCAATTTAACTTGATTGGTAAAATCTAGAAAATTGGAAAGTCAGTTGATCTTATACCTATTGCTGTGGCCATCTATGCTCTGAATGGCGATTTCGAGATCTGCCATAGGGCTGACACCTTTAAGTCTATAAATCCTTTCAAGACCAGATGTACTGGAAACCTTTTCCTCATGAATCAATTTCCCGTTTTCAAAAGCAGAAACTGTAATGTCTGTAGGCATTAAGGAATTGAACCTCATTTTGACTTTGTTCCCTTCCACCCTTTCAAATTCAGAAAAAGCGACAGGCTTAGGTTTTTCTTTTTTTTCGTATTCCACCGGAATCCTTTTTACGACTTGCCCCTTTTCAACCACCTCTACCAAGTATTCTCCTGATCCGAGAGAAGAGAAGTCATAATACTTTGCAAATGAATTGTTTTTATTCAGTTTCTGAGATTTAACGATTCTGTTATTGGAATCATAGATGTTCACAAGTATCGGGCTTTGAGGAGCTGTTTTGTATCTGAATAAAGCTTTACCATCCTCTACTAGTTTTAAGGAAACAAGTGTTTCTTTCGGTTCTTCATTGATGGCTGAAGAAATTGAGAAGGTACCCATCAATAAGGCAATGGCTAATAAGTATTTCATGGCTTTCAATGTTTGGTTACAATTACCTCCCACGAATTCATAACATTCAGGTTTTGTGGGATTTAGATCGCTTGGTTTTGCAACAAACAAGAAATTGATATTTCCTGAAATCTTAATGTCAAGTGAAACAAAAATATTTTTAAATATTTTTGTAGGTTTTACAGAAGTATATTTTGATATCAATAGTAATTTCAAAAAATATAGTAGCTAAAACCCTTAAATAAATGGTATTACGTGCCTAGTGAAAAGATTCTCCAGTATTAAATATATTTAGGCTAGCTATAAAAAGAATAAAAGAGCTGTAGATAACACAGCTCTTTTTTTAACAGGTTTGAATTGAAGATTATCAATCATTATTGATTTGTTTACTCTTTACAAATCAAACGTCTCTAATTATTTGGTTGCAAGTAATTTGCTGAACCCATCTTGAGTCTGTACTATAAACTCAACATTTGAACTCGCATTTAATTTTACGAAAGAGTATAGTTTATGAAATCCATTGACGTTGTCAACACTTTCTTCATGAACCAACTGTCCGTTTTCGTAGACCAAGATAGAAAGATCAGTAGCGTGAAGTGAGTTCACAAGAAGTTTGAATTTATTGTTCCCTACTTTTTCTACTTTAGAGTATATCACTGGCTCGATTGTATTAGCCCTAAGATCCATTTCAAAACTATCTATTGTCTGATTGTTTTCAATCACCTCAATTTGATACTTGGCAGGTCTAAGAAGAGAGAAGTCATAGTACTTCGCAAAAGCTTCTTTTTTGTAGATCCTGTCTTTTTGAACCAAGGTATTGGACTCATCATAAATTTTTACAAGGATAGAACCACTCGGAACCAAACCGTACAATAGTTGAACTTTGTTGTCATCTACTTTTCTAATAGATACCGGAGACTTTACAGGGGTCTCATCATTTCTTGTTTCAGCAAAGGTACTTGTAGAAATACCCAATGCGACGATCATTGCGATTAACGTTTTCATAATTGTAGTATTTAATAGGTTTTTAAATTATTCTCTGATTTACCTTCTTTTCGGATTTTCCGAATATCAAATAATTGAAGGCAGGTTATTGTGGGGGATGTTGAATTTCAGTATTTCAACACTTCAAAGGTAAAATATGTTTCGGCTAATTACAAAAAATGCAAATAAATTCATGTTTTGTTAATGAATATGTAAAGAATATATCTAATTATTAATGATGTAAAAATCAATAAAATTTTTCCGCAATCGGTAACGGCAAGAATTTTTGTAGAAAATGCATGCGGAAAACCAAATAAAATTTTTTTTACTATAAAAAAATTAATTATTATGAAACAATCGATTGCGAATTCCCAAATTATAAAATATTAAGACAGTGATCTCGAGCATCACTGTCTTTTGGGTTTTTCAAAGTTTTTATTTTGAGGATTTTGTTACTTCAGACAACATTTTTGAATCAAAGTTGCCTTGCAATTCGAATACCATCATTTCCCCTTCATCGTCTTGAACCAATACTACTATATCAGAAATTTTACTTTGCCCTTTAGTGTAAATGCTTATCCCGTTTCGTTTCTCATGAAGCTCCATGGTAAGGTCAAAGCGTTCTTTTTCGAGCCCTTTTTGTAAAGCTTTAAATTCGGATTTAGCGATTTGTGAATTTACAGGAAGTTTAAACATCTTTAGCCTTTCCATGGAATTGGCGATGGCCTCTTTATGTCCATCCTCCAACTGAATGTTGAAGCCTTTTGCGAAATTCATAAAACTACCTCCCACGTCTAAGTGAAAAAAATTTTCATTGCTTTTGTATTTTTGATAAAGCGCTTCTACACTTTTGCTCTGGGCAAAACTGCTATTGGCAAAAAACAAAAGGATTGCAGTGATAATAAATAGTTGCTTTTTCATAGTGTTATGATTAATTATTTAATGTGTTTTGTACTTGAAATTTGAGTCGATCTTTTTCTTTTGTGTTAGACTTGTATTTGAAATATAGGAGCTCGTATTTGTCTTTTGAGCTTGCTAAAAAGTAAATCTCTTCTTTTTTCACCTTTTACTTCCCTTTATTATACTTGTCCATCCCAGGAATATTTGTTTTATCGGCCAGGATGTTCAGGTCCTGATAAGTGAAATTTCCCAACATGCTTAATAAGGTAAAGCTATCTTTAGAACCCGTAATCATGATGAGCTCTTTTACCCTGCCATTTTCTTCCCTTACCATAAACTTCACATTTGAATCCTTATCTGCCACGTCCATCAAATCCTCATAGAGGTTTTTATTGAGTGTATTCATGGCTTCTTGGTAGAGCCTATTACCACTTACCTTATCAGCACTTAATATTCTAATGCCTTTTACCTTTGTGATGAGCTCACCTAATTTTTGGGCTTCTTCATCTTTATTATCTCCGGTAGATTTTAGAAATCCTCCCGCCATCTGCATCATCTTTGGGCTGATGTAGACTCTGGAAAAATTATCATCCTCCATATATTTGGAGAAGAACTTGACGATCGCATCATCTTGAGCCTGAAGGCTTGAAATGACAAAACAAAGCAATATGGCGCTGATGTATTTTTTCATGATTATTTTGTTTCTTCAATGTTGAACAGCTCGTGGGTGGTGTTTAGGTGCTTGAATTCTCCCATAATTTGAATTTGGGAAGTGCCTTTTTGCATATTTTCCTGGATTAGGTCAAAAGCCTGCATTACTTCCATATACGCAAGCTTTTCCTGTCGCGCTTGATAAGAAGTATGTGCGAGCCATCCTGAAATCAGTATTAGTGTAAAGACTGCAGCATATGGAAGGTATTGCTTCCAAGAATTGCTTTTGTTCTTGGAAAGATGAATTGGTTTTCCTTGGATTTTGCCAAGTGAGCTGAGTCCTTGGAAAAAAGATTTTGCTTCTAAATGGCCTTCTGTTTCTGCCAGCAATTTCCTGATTTCAGCCTCTTCTTCGATACTGGTTTTTCCTTCCCAGTACTTACTCATAAGTGAATTAAGCCTATTTTCTTTCATGATTTTCCTTCGTTAAAAACTCGCGCAGAGCTTTTCTTGCCCTATGTAGGTTGACTTTTACTTGGTCGAGGGATATTTCCATGTACTCCGAAATTTCCTCATAAGTCAGGCCTTCAACCTCCCGGAGTTGAAAGACTTCTTTTTGCTTTTCAGGAAGAGATTCAAGAAACCTGAATACAAGTTTGATTTCTGTGCTCGTATCTTTTTCATCTTCCTCATCCTCGCATTCAGCATCCCAGTCCTCTAGTTTTTCAAATTTTTTATTGCTCCTGAACTGCAGTAAGCTTTCATTTTTAAGTGTCCTTACCATCCAGCCTTTGGGATTTTCCATTTTCTGAAGCGCATCTTTCCTTACCCAAGCCTTCTCAAAAGCATTTTGCAGTACATCCTGAGCTAGATCTCTGTCTTTGAGCCAGAGGTAAGCCATCCTGTACAGTTGGTTTTTGAGCGTTAGAATATGTGCTTCAAAAAATGTCTTCATTCAGGTAGATGATACATTGGTTTGACAAATGTTACAGCAATTTGATAAAAATTCAGAAATTAGATTGATTTTAAATAGTCGGCCAAAATAGTATGCATGCCTACTATTTATTATTTTGCACTATAAAGTATACAAGGAATGGATACAATGAACCAAATGAAACGCATAGAAATAAAAAAAGCCTCGAATTTCTTCGAGGCTTGTGGTGATGAGTGGATTCGAACCACCGACTCACGGATTTTCAGTCCGATGCTCTACCAACTGAGCTACATCACCGATTCCGTTTAAAGTGATGCAAAGGTAGATATTTGTACCTTTGATGCAAATCATTTTAGAAAAAAATATCATATAAACCCAATCAAAAAACGCTAAAATAAACAATATGAGCATTTTACCTCAGTTGATTTTTCTTCTTGTTTTTGCTTTAGCTGGCTTTATCATATACAAAAGAGTCAGTTTCCTAAGAAGAAGTATTTTCCTTGGCAAAAAGGAAGCCCGAAATGACAATCAGGATGAAAGATGGAAAACCATGATGCTGGTTGCCCTGGGTCAGAAAAAAATGTTCAAAAGACTCGGTCCGGCCTTTTTGCATCTGCTGATTTATGTGGCCTTTATCATTATCAATCTTGAAGTGCTGGAATTCATTATCGACGGATTATCTGGTCAGCACAGGATCTTTGCGCCCTTTTTAGGTGGCGTGTATAACGTAGCGATGAATATATTTGAATTCTTAGCTATAGCAGTACTGGTGTCCTGTTTTGCTTTTTTGATAAGAAGAAACATCATGAGGGTAGATCGCTTGGCAATGAAAGAGCTGAAAGGCTGGCCTGCTTTGGATGCCAATCTGATTCTGATTATTGAGATAGTGCTTATGTTTGCCATTTTGACCATGAATGCCACGGATCAAATTCTAGCAGAAAGAGGAGTAGAAAAGTATATTGCTTTGCAGGGACTTTTCTTCAGTGGGCTGATTCAACCAATATTCCAGGGAATGTCTGATGGGACGCTGATTTTTATAGAACGGTTTGCCTGGTGGTTCCATATTGTAGGAATACTTGCTTTTGCTATTTATGTGACCTATTCCAAGCACCTACATATTTTCTTGGCCTTCCCCAATACTTGGTATTCTAACCTGAAGCCAAAAGGTGAAATGAAAAATATGGATGAGGTGACCAACGAAGTCAATATGATGCTTGGCATTCAAACTGAAGCGACGGGTGAGCCACCTGCAGAAGTAGCAAGATTTGGAGCGAAGGATGTAAATGACCTTTCATGGGTCAATATTATGAATGCTTTTAGCTGCACAGAATGTGGTAGATGTACCGCTGAGTGTCCTGCGAATATTACAGGTAAAATCCTCTCCCCAAGAAAAATCATGATGGATGTGAGAGACAGGGCTGAAGAAGTTGTGAAAAGTATTGATGCAGGTGGGCAAGGGCTGGAAGACGGGAAATCACTCTTGGGTGACTACACTACCAAAGAAGAAATCAATGCCTGTACATCTTGCAATGCTTGCGTAGAAGCTTGCCCGGTCAATATTGATCCACTTTCGATAATCCTCCAAATGCGTAGATATGTCGCCATGGAGGAGTCTGGTTCGCCTGCACAGTGGAATGCAATGTTTCAAAATATGGAAACGAGTTTTTCCCCATGGAAATTTGCACCCACCGATAGGTTCAATTGGGCAGATCAAGTAAAAAATCAAGAAGCTGAATAGAAGCGAGTAACGTGAATCGAGATTTTAGACAGTCTCGCCTCTCGTTTCAATCTAAAATCTAAAATCTTAACTCTAAAATTCCAAAATGTCAACATATAAAGTACCCACCATGGCCGAAATGGCTGCTTCCGGCGATAGTCCAGAGATCCTATTTTGGGTAGGTTGTGCCGGATCTTTTGATGACCGTTACAAAGCGGTGACACAGGCTTTTGTAAAAATACTGAACAAAGTGGGTGTCAGTTTCGCTGTATTGGGACCTGAGGAAGCTTGTACAGGAGATCCAGCAAGAAGAGCTGGCAATGAATTTCTCTTTCAAATGCAAGCTGTTGCCAATATTCAAGTATTGAACGGCTATAATATAAAAAAAGTAGTGACGGCTTGTCCTCACTGTTTCAATACTATCAAAAACGAATACCCAGCTCTCGGCGGAAACTACGAGGTAATCCACCATTCCCAATTTTTACAACAATTGATCAATGAAGGAAAGGTGGCCCTTCAGGGTGGGGGTGAATTCAAAGGAAAGAAAATCACGTTTCACGATTCCTGTTTTTTAGGCCGGGCCAATAATGTATATGAAGCCCCGAGAGAGGTAATCAAGGCATTGGATGTAGAATTGGTTGAAATGAAACGTTGTCGTACCAAGGGGCTTTGTTGTGGGGCTGGAGGTGCGCAGATGTTCAAAGAGCCTGAACCGGGAAAAAAGGATATTAATATTGAACGTACCGAAGAAGCCTTGGCGACAGGTGCACAGGCAATAGCCGTTGGCTGTCCTTTTTGCCTTACGATGATGACAGATGGTGTCAAAAATAAAGACAAGGAGAATGATGTCCAAGTGTATGACTTGGCAGAGATGATTGCTAAGGATATGGGGATTTGATTTTAGGAAATCATTCCTTTTAATTGCCTAGACCTGCCAGTTTTTTTAAACGTGGCAGGTCTTTTTGGTTTTTCATCTTTCAAAATTTGATGGTAATGCCAAAAAATGTTCTAACTATAAATGATTCAATAAATGTGTAAGCCTGTATTTGTAATTCATTATTACTTGCATTGAGGATACAATTTTAAATTATTTCTAGTTTCTAATATTTGCCTTGACTTTGTTACACATAAAGAAATAAAATGACCTTTTAAATTTGCCATATTATTTGGGTACAAAAATCGCGGAATATGTAAAGTGCTTTGTTAAGTTCTGAACTTCTTTTAGAGGATCAATTCAAAACATACCTTCAATTCAATTTTCTACGTTATAAAGAAAGAACTAATTTGACCGAATTCTCCTTATTTTGGTGAACAATTTAACAGCCACAAGATGTATTTGGAATTTGAACATATGCCTGCACATGCCCGCATTTGGGTGTATCAATCTGACAGAAAGTTTACAGAAAGCGAAGTAGTCTGGGTCAAAGAGCGGTTGGAGGCTTTTTGTGATCAGTGGAATACGCATGGAGCAAAAATGCCCACCTCTTTTACCATTAAGTTTGATCAGGTCCTGGTATTGTCTGTGGATGAAAGTCAGCTGGGAGCAAGCGGATGTTCCATTGATAGCTCGGTAAGGACTCTGCGAGAAATAGAGCAACAGCTTGGAGTAAACCTCCTTGATCAAGGGAAAGTCGGTTTTTTAGCAAATGAGGACAATCTGGAGGTTAACTCCGTCTTTGGAATCAAAGAAAGTGTCCAAGCGGGATTGTTAAATCCTGAAACCCTAGTCCTCAATCCACTCGTAAAAGAAAAGGCTGACTTAGACAATAAGTGGCTCGTCAGCGCTAAAGAGAGCTGGTTAAACAAATACTTTAGGAATTAATTATATAATTATCCTATATTTAAAACATCGAGAAATTTATCTGGAGAATACACATGAAGCAATATGCTTTATTTCTTAGTTTGCTAATCCTTCTTTTTGGATCATGTACAAGCCTTTTTCAAAAAG
Source organism: Mongoliibacter ruber (assembly GCF_003003005.1). Taxonomy (GTDB): domain Bacteria; phylum Bacteroidota; class Bacteroidia; order Cytophagales; family Cyclobacteriaceae; genus Mongoliibacter; species Mongoliibacter ruber. The sequence continues at coordinate 33,103 of NZ_PVTR01000002.1, read as the reverse complement.
GGCAAAATCAGTTTGCGGGAGGTGAATATCAATTGGCGATCAGTACTTTTTCAAAAGTACTCGAAGATGACCCTGATAATAAGGAAGCTAACTTTTATGTAGCAGAGAGCTACAGGCTTTCCAATCGAATAGAAAAATCCCAGGCCTATTATGAAAAACTTGTAGAGGAGGAAGAATCTTTTGAATCTTATTATAGATTGGGTCAAAGCTATAAAAGCCAAGGTAAATATGAAGAAGCGGAAAAGGCATTTTCCAAAGCAAAAGATTTAACACTCGACGACAATTTTCAGAGACAATTGGACCTTGAGTTAAATAGTCTCAAAAGTGTAGAAGATATTGAAGACTACTTCCCATACCTGGAAGTTGAAAATTACAGCCTGCTAAATACTTCCGGTACTGATTATTCACCTGTTTTCAGTGAAGGCTTTATTTATTTTACCAGCAGCAGAACTGGAGGAGGGATTTATCCGGCTACAGGAGTCCCATATACAAAAATCTATAGAGCGCGTGCTGATGGGATAAAAGTGGATGTGCAGAATGTACAGGAAATGCCCGAGTTCAGAAATGAAGATGGGCTGAATCAAGGGGCTATAGCCATTAGCCCTGATGGCAACACGATTGTTTATGCACGTGGAAATTCCAGGTCCAACAGAGATCTTCCTGATGTACATTTATTTGCCAGTTACTTTAGAGGTGGAGGATTTACCCAACCTATATGGATGCCTGTCAATGAAGATGAATTTTGGTTTAATTCCACACCAGCATTTAGTCCTGATGGAGAAGTACTCTACTTCACTTCCAATAGAGATGGGGGAAGAGGCGGGTTGGACTTATACAAAGCAACCAAACTTGCTAATGGAGATTTTGGCAATGCTGTCAACCTTGGGCCTCAAATCAATACTCCCGGTAACGAAATGTTTCCTTATGTAGCACCTGATGGAAAGCTTTTCTTTGCTTCAGACGGACATCCGGGCTTTGGAAAGCTTGATATATTTGTCGCAGAACAGACCGAAAAAGGCTGGGAAGTCAAAAATCTTGGGCCAAATGTGAACACTATCGCAGACGATTTTGGAATACACTTCACCAAGTATCCTACTGAAGGGTTTTTATCTTCAAATAGGGCTGGCGGAGAAGGAGATGATGATATTTATTATTTTGAAGACAAAACACCAAAGCCCAAAATCGTCAATGTTTTGTTGAATGTAACCACCAAAGAGAAAAAGGATGATGGTTCGGAAGAGACATTACCACAAACAAGGGTAGTGCTCTACGACCAAAGCAACAAAAATATTGGAGGTGATTTCTCTAACCAAAGCGGCCGGTTGAGATTTACCCTTACTCCAAATCAAACTTTCTCTTTAATTGCTTCCAAAACAGGATATTTTACCAAAACAGTCAATTATAGTACTGTGGGTAAGACTCCAAATCCAGAAGATTTGATACAGGACGTTACCAATATTGTTTTGGATACCACTATTGTATTGGATCCTTTGATTCTGGAAAGGTCCATTGTCTTAGACAACATCTATTATGATTTGGACAAAGCGGATATCAGGCCGGATGCAGCCCAAGAGTTGGATAAGTTGGTTCAGATCCTTAAAGACAACCCATCAATCCGAATAGAACTGAGTTCACACACAGACGCAAGGGCCACAGATGCTTATAATGATGCCTTATCCCAGCGAAGAGCAGAATCTGCAGTAGCTTATATTGTTTCACAAGGAATTGACGAGGATAGATTGGTGGCGAAAGGTTATGGAAAGAGACAGCTGATCATCGAAAATGCCCAGACCGAGGAAGACCATCAGGTGAATAGAAGAACCGAATTTAAAGTGATTGAGTTATTGGATTAGAGATTAAAAATTTAATCTAGTATTTAGGTCAGCAATGTCTTCGGCAATCATCAGTAGTTTAGTTTATTAGTTTTCCGATATTCATTAATATCTGCTCTCCGGGAGGCGAGTAGAATCCGACACGTTTGACAAGCTATTCACGGATATTGGTTCTAAACTGGATGTTGAATTTATAAAATTTGGCTAATGACATAATTGCATATAATTTAATTATTAAATAGATAGCCCTTTGCAGTAATTGCAGAGGGCTATTTATTTGGCGATATGATTATATGCTACTTTGCCAGTAGATTATAATTCTGGTATTAATGTTTGATTTAGATCAATATCTAATATCAATTAATATCGAAATGAATCAAAGAGAACTCTCTTCTTCAAATACTGGTAACATTCCGTATATACATTTTGGGCTAAATGATTTCTTATTTCCTTAGCCTACTCCAGACTTTAGTCGTAAACTTTGGCCTATCTTCCATGGCGTTAAAATCATCTTCGCTGATCCGCTTTACACTTTCGATGGTGTAAAATGCTTTGTCATTAAATTCCTTGATTTTTGGGATATAGGTTTTTAAATCTTCCCTCTTCATAACTGTAAAAAGTAGGTTTACTTTTCCAAACCTTCCCTCGGCTCCTACACTTGTAAACCTGTAATTTCTTTCCTTCATATATTCAATCAATTCCGGCATAGGTGCCGGTGTAATTACCCTGACCAAAACCCTTCCCAGAGCAAGTTTTTCCTCAATGGTCATGCCCACATAGGTACCCATGGCAAATCCGCCTGCATATGCAAAATAAGACATGGGGTTATTGATATTTTGAAAAATCTGTCCAATTGCCAAAAGCCAAATTAAGGCCTCAAAAAAGCCAAGTATAGGCGCCACATTCTTTTTGCCGTTGAGGACAAACATTATCCTTAAGGTATTGATAGATACATCCGTGACCCTTGCCATAAAGATCAACAAGGGCATGATCACGTAATTGAATAAGTCTTGGGAAATTCCAAAATTCAGAAAATACTCCTGCATGGTGCTAATTTTTACAACAAAGGTACGGTACGCAAATACCATTCCCTAAAAAAACCAAATTAGCTTCCGATTTTGGTGATATATTTTTTGGTTACCATCCCTGATGCTAAATAGGATACTGATAAAAAATATGTCTAACTAGGATGATTTATAAAATAATCAGAATCAAACTCAGGCAATTTTCAGCTTTAGCTCACCTTTTCTCTTTACAATTTTAAGGTCAAAATACTGGTTGATGAATGCTTTACAGTGATTTTCAGACCATTCAGCACGTGAATCAGAGTCAAAAAGTATGGTCATTCTCAGCATTGTTTTGACATATTGTTCGTGCATTCCCAATTCACGCGTCCAATTCAACAATTGGTTTGACCAATCATCTTTGAATTTGTCTAGATGAGACCTGCCGTCGAAAAGCAATTCCAACTGGTTGTCACCGTTTTTGAATCTGTATATACCGCAAAGTTGACGGTAAATCATTTGTAACCTGTCTTTGGGGTAGTGATGAGTGTCCAGAATTCTCACAAAAGTCTCATCCATCAGCATCAAAGGGTTGTATAGCTGCGTGTATGATTTTTTTAGCTCAAAAACCATCATTTCTACCAACTGATCTTCAAGTACAGATTGTGCTTGTCTTAGAAGGTAATTTTTGTCTAAAGGGAATAATTTCTGAATCATCTCAAAGTCAAAACTCCTGCAAAATAGCCTTTTGGCTTCAATAAATAAAGTTTTGTCATCAATTTAACTCCTCCAATGCACTTTGGATCAAGTCCATTTCAAATCCCCTACCCATCAAATATTGTGTTGTTTTGTACCGTTTTTTAAATTCATCTTGCTCTTTGATGGAATAGTATTTTTTTTCGGTTTCCCTTTTTAATATTTCCCAATATTCTTCTGGGTCAATTTCTTTGAGACCCGACTTGATACAATATGGGCTAACTTGTTTTTGCTTTAATTCTAGCTGTATCCTATTTCGTCCCCACTTTTTCAACCTGTATTTTCCCCTCACAAAAGATTGGGCAAATCTTTCTTCGTTCAAAAAACCCTCTGAAATCATTTCAGCAATCAAATCCTCCGCCTTGTCACCATAGACCCCTTTTTCATACAATTTATTCCTGACTTCCATTTGACACCTGTCCTGATAAGCACAATATGCAGCGATTTTGATTTTTGCTTCTTGCAACGACCAGTACTTTTTAGGTTTATCAAACGGATTATCTTTTCTTGGGAAGGACATTTTGTGTAATTTTATCCCAAAGTAACTGTAAGTGTTATTTTTTTCAAATCTATTCATCAAACCATTAAACAATCATGCGAAAGAATATAGTAGCGGGTAACTGGAAAATGAACTTGAATTTCGAAGAAGGTCAAAAGCTGACTTCAGAAATTGTCAATATGCTCAAAGATGAAAATGTGAAGGATGTGACTGTGGTCCTCAACCCTCCTTTTGTGCACCTCCATTCAGTCAAAAAACTGATTGGCGATACACCTAACTTATTTTTGGGATCACAAAATTGTTCTGATAAAGAGTCAGGAGCCTATACAGGTGAAACTTCAGCTGGGATGTTAGCCTCTTTTGGTGCAAAGTTCGTGATCATCGGTCATAGTGAAAGAAGAGAATACTTTGCTGAATCTAACCAACTGCTTACCGAAAAAACAAAGCAAGCGTTGGCTAATGGGTTGACACCAATTTTCTGCTGTGGAGAACCTTTGGAAATACGTGAAGCTGGTACGCATGAAGATTATGTGAAAAACCAATTGACAGAAAGTCTTTTTGGGTTTACAACTGAAGAAATGTCAAAAATTGTTCTTGCCTATGAGCCGATTTGGGCAATAGGTACAGGAAAAACGGCCAGTTCGGACCAAGCACAAGAAATGCATGCGGCCTTGAGGTCTCATATCGCCTCTAAGTTTGGGGAAGAGATTGCAGGCAACCTATCTATTCTCTATGGCGGTTCGGCAAAGCCGGACAATGCCAAGGAATTGTTCAGTAAGCCTGATGTAGATGGTGGTTTGATAGGAGGAGCATCTCTTAAGTCTAGAGACTTTGTTGAAATTGTGAAATCATTTTAAATAATTCCCCATATATTTTCACCCGGAGCAGCAGGCGACTTAAAAGTCGAAACCCAGGCTTCGGGTGTTTTTTTACCCAACGCAATCATGCAATACCTAGAATTTAAGATCAGCTGTAAGGAACCATTTCGTGAAATTTTAATTGCCGAATTAGCTGAAATTGGCTTTGATTCCTTTTTGGAAACTGATCAGGGGATAGATGCTTACATAGAAGAAAGTCAATTTCACAGAGATACCTATCAGGAAATCTATGATAAGTATGTAGATTCCGCTTCTTTGACTGTAGAGGAAGGCTTGATGGATAAGGTCAATTGGAATGAGGAGTGGGAAAAACACTATGATCCTATTATGGTGGGTGACAAGGTGTATGTAAGGGCTTCTTTTCATGAAGCAAAACCTGAGTTTGAATATGAGATCCTGATCAATCCCAAGATGTCATTTGGGACAGGGCATCATGCCACTACTTATTTGATGATTTCACATCAGTTGGATGTAGATCATGAGGGAAAAAGGGTATTGGATATCGGTGCAGGTACTGGCATATTGGCGATTATGGCTCATAAGCTAGGTGCAGCGCATGTGGAGGCTTTTGATATCGATGAGTGGTGTGTAGAAAATGGGGATGAGAACTTCGACCTCAATGGAATGCAGGATGTCAGGATGGGCAAGGGAACGGTCCGAGAAGTCAAGCCTCAAGGGGAATTTGATATCGTTTTGGCTAATATCAATAAAAATGTACTGCTTGATGAAATGGAAGTATATTCCAAGTTGGTTACAAATGGTGGGAAGCTATTTTTGAGTGGATTTTATGAGCATGATATCGTCGATATCGAAGCCAAAGCCAATCAATATGGTTTGGAAAAAATAGGACAAAAATCAAAAGACAATTGGGCAGCATTGCTCTTGATAAGGAAATGACAGAATTAATCACCTACGCAATCATATTTCTATTGCTCATTGGCCATACCCTAATGGCTTCCAAAATGTACAGTGCTGTGCATAAAGATGAGTCACTCAACCTCCGTGAAAAGAACGATTGGAAGTTGAAGGCCTTGGTATTTCCGGTTTATTTTTGGGGAAAGTATAAGAATCGATAAAAATCCATTGTAAACATCTTTGCTAAAAATATCATTATTCTGTAACAATGGATGTTTCGGATCAATATCGTTTTATATCCAATATCAATCAATATCGAACTGATGTACAAAGAAGATTTCCACTTAATTATATGTATAATTCAGTAAATGCATAAAAGTCCAGTATCTGATTTTTACAGTTCAGTAAGCTGATCCTGCAGTTCAGTAGACTTTAATTTTTAGATCTGATCATATTCCTGAGTTTTGGATCAAAGCTCAGCATATGAAAATCTTACTTTCCACTTTCTTTATTCTTTGGTCTACCATAGCGCTAAGTCAGACTATCATTGAGGGAATAGTCTTTGACCACAAAGGCACGACGATCCCTGGTGTCAATATTTACCTGAGAGGCACTTTTGAGGGAACTTCATCTGAAATTGATGGTAGTTTTAACCTAGTCACAGACATAGAGGGCGAAGTGATTGTGGTGTTTCAGGCCCTGGGATTTAAGACCTTTGAATCACCTCAGACTTTGAAGGCGGGGAATATTGTCATAAGACCTGTTTTAAAGGAAACCATCAATGAAATGACTGCGGTGACCATCAGCGCCGGAGCTTTGGAAGCGTCGGATGAGAAGAAATCAATTGTGCTCAAGCCAGTGGATATAGTCACAGTACCTTCAGCCATGGGAGATGTAGTCGGAGCTTTTCAAACCCTACCGGGCACTGCTGCTGTGGGTAATGATGGCCGTCTATTTGTCAGAGGTGGTGATGCTTCCGAAACAGCCATATTTATAGATGGGATGAAAGTGGGCAATGCCTTTGGAACAACAGCTGCAAATGTGCCGACACGGACGCGGTTCAACCCCAACTTGTTCAAAGGTTCTTTTTTCAGTACAGGAGGATATTCGGCAGAATATGGCCATGCTTTGTCTTCTGCATTGTCATTGAATACGGTTGACATGCCAGCCCGAAATCAAGGAGATATCAGTATCTTGTCTGTAGGAGCTGGCTATAATCAGACTTTGGTAGGGAAAAAAAATAGCCTCACCGCATCTGCAAATTATTTTGATCTTTCTCCTTACCAATCTCTTGTAAGACAAAATTTTGATTGGGAAAGGGCTCCGTATGGCTGGGATGCGGAAGTTTCCGGTAGGCAAAAATGGGGAAACAGCGGAATGCTCAAAGCATATTTCCACACCTCGGCCAATGGCATGAAACTCTGGCAGAAAACTTCCCAATCTCAGGGAAGGGGAAGCCTTTTAGGGATAGACAACAATTACCATTTTGGGCAGCTTTCATTCAAGCAGCTAGCGGGTGAAAGCTGGAGCCTATATGGTGGTATGTCCTTTTCTTCCAATACAGATAATTTTTCCATTGCTGGCCTAAATGTTAGAAATCAAAATCAGGTATTACATGGGAAAATGGTGGCTGTAAAAGACTTTTCGGATAAATTTTCCCTAAAGACCGGGGTGGAACATTTCGTTTTCTCTTATTCAGAAAATTTGATCACCGAAGACCTTGAGCGTTCATTTGTAGACCATCAACCCACTGTATTTGCGGAAGCAGATTATTATTTCAGCAATAAATTGATCCTGCGATCCGGGCTCAGAACAGGATATAGTGCATTAGGTGAAGAGTCATGGTTAGACCCAAGGTTTTCATTGGCCTATAAATTCCAAAATCAAGGACAACTGTCTTTAGCAGCCGGCAGGTACAGTCAATCTGCTGTAGAACAACTTAGAATTTTCAATACAGAGTTGCAAAACACCGTAGCGGACCATCTTATTCTGAATTACCTTCTAAGTACCAATGGCCGGACTATTCGGGCAGAGGCCTTTTATAAGGATTATAAAAACCTCTTGACCTTTGAAGGGATGCCTTACCAATATGAAAATGTAGCCCAGCAAGGAGCGGGTTTCGCTAGAGGGATGGATGTTTTTTACAGGGATCAGAAAAGCTTCAAGAACACAGATTTTTGGTTGACATACAGCTATGTGGATAGTAAGAGGGTGTTTGCCCAGTTCAACACCATGGTACAGCCATGGTTTGCACCAAGGCATAATGGCTCTGTAGTGGTCAAACATTGGATCCAAGCTTTAAAATCTCAATTGGGTCTTTCTTGGGTCATCAATGATGGATACACTTTTACCGATCCAAATTTTCCAGGAGAAATGAACGCCAAAACCAGGAGTTTTCAGGACCTCAGTATAGGCTGGTCCTATTTACCTAAACCGAACCTGATCATTCACTTGGCTTGTAACAATGTGTATGGCAGGGAGAATGTCTTCGGCTACCAGTTTAGCCCGCAAGCCAATGAGGCTGGTCGATTCGAGTCACAACCTGTAGGTCTACAGGCACCGAGGTTTTTTCTACTGGGAGTATTCTTAACCTTATCAAAGGACAAAAACGCTAATAATTTAAATAACCTATAAAAATAATAATTATGAAAAAGTACATTTTAACCTTGATCACAACATGTTTATTTTCATTCATCGTGCAAGCCGACAATGAAGCCTATCAAAAGGCCATGGAAAAGGAACTTCAAGCCATGAAAGTAGCCAAAAGTTCGGAAGACCTTCAAAAAGTTGCCAATGGCTTTTCGAGAATAGCCCAAATGATGCCGGAAGAATGGCTTCCTGAATATTATGCAGGATTGGCTTTAGCTAATGCGGGTTTTCGAAGCGAAGGAGGCTTAGAAGAGAAAGATGCGTATTTTGGAACAGCAAAAAAACATGCGGATAGAGCGGCTAAAATCTCTCCGGACAACTCGGAAGTGGTAGCACTTCAGGGGTTTATTACCATGGGAGAACTGGCAGCAGATCCGCAGACAAGAGGGCAGCATCTTTCAGGTCAGGCCATGCAGACTTTTGGAAAAGCAGTTGACCTAAACAGGCAAAACCCAAGAGCAATCATTCTATTGGCGCAAATGGAATTGGGTATGGCACAGTTCTTTGGTCAGGGACCAGAAAAGGCATGCGGCTTGGTACAATCCAGTTTAGAGCTTTTTAGGAAAGAAGCTGACGAAACTAAAGTGGAAAGTTTCGAGCCGAGATGGGGCAAGGAAATGGCTGAACAAATGAAAGATAATTGTCAGAATTAAGCCACTTTATCGGCCAAGGTTAAAAATTGTACTTTCGGATTAAACTTTGCTTAAATATGAAACAGTTAGTTTCAGAAATTTTCTGGGTCAGTTGATAAGGTTGACCCAGAATTATTTTTCCTTAAATTGTATGGCTATATCGGTTAGTTGAAATTAAATCCAAAATATATTAAAGGATGAAAACCAGTAAATTTCTCATTATTGCGATAAGTATTGTTCTCCTTTCAAGTTGTGCTGAAAATGTACCTATGGAAGCGTCTTTAGAAGGGAAAGAGTATGGCTTTCTTTGGGGATTTGTACATGGATTAATTGCTCCTATAGGCTTGATAGTCAGTTTTTTTGATTCAGAAATTGCCATGTATGCCCCAAATAATAATGGTTCGTGGTATGCATTGGGTTTTCTCCTTGGCTCGGGGGGATGGGGTATTTTAGCATCTAATTCTTCTAAGAAAAACAAATCTTAAAAATGAGAGATCAAGCTCAGATTTATCCTAAATCATGGTCTAAGAAGGTTTTTGTATCCGCTACCATTTTCAATTCTTTAGGCAGGTTTATTTTGCTCAATCTTTTGATAGCTGCGGTGCTCATGCTGATCCAATGCCCGGCTTGCTTACTTTCATTTGAAGGTTTGAAGAGTATTTTCCCTGAGTTTTTGTTTTCATTTTTGATGTCCTCGACTATTAGCTTTGGAGGATTCACTGTAGAAAATTACTTTGATAAAAGGATATCTTGGATTCAGCAACCTGTAAAGCGATTGGTATTTACTACAGGGACATATTTGCTTTATTGTTTTGTGGTCAGTTACATACTCATTACACTGTATGTAGTCATCACAGTGGAAGAAGTGACGTTTTCTAATATATCCTGGTTAAGAATACTGACAAATACCCTTTATCCAATTATTATTGCAGTGATTATCATTGCTATATTTATATCCAGATCATGGCTTTTTGAATGGAGAAATGCTGCAATTGAGGCAGAAAAATTGAGATCCGAAAAATTAGCCAGCCAATACCAATCATTAAAAAATCAGCTCAACCCACATTTCCTTTTTAATTCCCTCAACGTCCTCTCTAACCTTGTCTATGAAAGCCCGGATAAGTCTGCTGATTTTATCCAGCAGCTTTCACGGATATACCGGTATGTATTGGAAGTACAAAATGAAGAATTGGTAAGTTTGGAGGAGGAACTGGTTTTTGCTGAAAATTACCTGAGCCTCCAAAAAATCAGGTTTGAAAGCAGCTTGGAATACTTTGTAGAGGTTACTGATGTCTCAGGTTATTTTATTCCTCCACTCTCTTTACAGTTGCTATTGGAAAATGCCATTAAACATAATGTAGCAAGTCGCCAAAACCCTTTGAAGGTGTTTATCCATCAAAATGGGCAAAGCTTGGAGGTGAGAAATATCCTACAACCAAAATCCAGTCAAGAGGAAGAAGTTTCAGGTATTGGCTTAGAAAATATCAAAAAGAGGTACGAACTGTTGAGCGATAGACAATTGGAGATCCGTAAAACAAAGCATGAATTTATTGTATCACTTCCTTTGCTGCGCGTTGATAATCGCGAATTCAAGGATGAGGGAAAAAAACACACAATGGAATGATTCTTTTATGAAAGATTCCCAGTTTGCCTCATGTGAGTACCTGATCAATAAATATGAATTCAAACGAAGATGAAAGTACTGATCATAGAAGATGAGAGGCATGCAGTCCGGAGGCTTGAAGGATTGATAGCATTGGAGCTTCCTCAAGCTACAATTACCTCAGGATTGGACTCTATCGAATCAGCTGTTGAATGGTTGGGCAGTGAGATAGCACCTGACCTGATTTTCTGCGATATCCAATTGGCTGATGGCTTGAGTTTTGAAATTTTTGAAAAGGTAAAAGTACGTTCACCCATTATTTTCACTACAGCATATGACCAATATGCCATTAGGGCTTTTAAGCTCAATTCGATTGATTATTTACTAAAACCAATTGACCCTAAAGAGCTAATTCTTGCCTTGGAGAAATTCAAGGAAATGAGAGTAGGCCAAGCATTGGATTTGGCTCAGTTGAAGTCCCTTTTGCAGGCAGAGCTAAAGGAATATAAAAGCCGCTTTATGGTCAAAATCGGAGAGAAAATTCAATCTGTACCAACCGAAGAAGGCGCATTTTTTTTCAGTGAAGAACGGGTGACTTTTCTGCAACATGATTCTGGGAGGAAGTTTGTTTTGGATTATACCTTAGACCAATTGGAGGGTTTGCTTGACCCCAGGAAGTTTTTCAGATTGAACAGAAAATATATCGCCTCCTTTGCAGCCATATCTGAAATCCACACCTATTCCAACAGCAGACTAAAAATCAAACTCAAAGACTGCCCAGACAATGATATTTTGGTGAGCAGAGAGAAAGTCGGGGCGCTGAAGGAGTGGTTGGATGGGTAGGAATGGAAGGATGAAGGGGAGAATTACGAATGACGATTTACGATTGACGAGGCTTTTTTGTGTTCAGTTTAGCAAATCATTTGAAAAGCGAGAATTTGGAAGAATACGGGATTAAGGGAAGTGCTGACATTCTGAGTTTTTAAAATTTATTTACAGAAAGGGAATGACAATTGGTGTACGTCATCCTGAACCGGAGCATGTGGAAGCGAAGGATCTCCTAACGTATAGGCTAGGAGATCCTTCCTACGGATGACGACCCCAACAAATCTGTCAATGGTAGAGTTATTAATAACCCTGAAAGGGTTGAACTTTGAATAGCCCCGGGTAGCTACCCGGGGTTTAAATGATAGCGTGTTTTATGGTTTTTGGCCAAATAATGTTTAAGAGTTGAAAAAGCTTTCCGCCAAAAACAGGGATGGGATGAGGAGAAAATTAATAGAGGAAGAAAAATCAAAGAGAATTAATACACCCTCCATCACACAATCCTCCGAAAGAAATCTTCAGACCCATAGTAAAATTATCCGATGATTTACCTAGTGCACTAGTGAAAATACCCGATAATTTACCTAGTCGACTAGTAAAAATATCCAAAACATCGGGGCTTACTCAACAATAACGGTACTCTAGCCTAATATTCAGGCAATGCCCTTTCATCTTTACAATTATATCTTTAGGTTAGCTTAAACATTTAATTCTATGAGATACCTGGTGATTGTTCTTTTAATCCTTGGATTTGCATGTAGCCCAAAAGGTGGCAGTGACGGTCAGCTTGATTATAAAATGGATACCGTGATGGTGGACTCCAAAGGAGGAATAATCATGGGGGCCACCAATCTTTTTTTAAGTGATTTTGATAATAAACTTTCCACTCTATATCACTATAGCAATAAAACCGCTGAGATTGAAGTATTAGATCTTGAAGATTTATCAATCAAGGATAGGATCAACATCGAACAAGAGGGTCCCGAAGGTGTGGGTGAAAATGTTAGCAGATTTTATTTTTTGGGAGATAGTCTTTTTGTTTTTGGCAATTATTTTGGTTTGAACTTTTTGGATGTAGCGGGCAATAAAACTAATGAAGTAAGATTCAGGGACTTCGAATTTTTCAAAGAATTGCAAGAAGCTTCAGATCGTTTTACGAATAATTTCTGCTTTCTGAATACCCCTACAAAATTCGTAAGCCCTGTATACTCCAGAGGAAGTGATTTCAAATTCCTTGCTTTGGTGGACCTGGAAAAGGATCAAATGGAAAAAATAGAAATTGAAGAATTGAAAGTCATCAATGACTTCAATGTTACCCTCAAGAGCGGTAAATCGATGAAGTCAATTATACAGCCAATTGATATGATAAAGATTAATGACTTGATCTATATTTCAAATACCTCCAATAATGACATTTTCACTTATAATATTCTAACAGATGAAATCCAAAAACTAACGGTTGAAGCTGATAAATTGTCAGCGGGTAAGTCAGGATCATACAAAAATGAAACGGAGGATAGCGATGAATTCGAAGACATTGCTCGAAAGATGTATTTTGAAATCGAATACAAGCAACTTGTCAGAAATCCATCAAATGGCAACTTCTACAGATTCACTATGAAGAAGGTAAGGGAAAAGACAGATGATTTACCCTTGAAATTTGATATCCATTTAGTAGCCTATGACAAGGACTTCAAACTGTTGAGCGAATCTTTCATTCCTGAAATGAACACCATACCCCAAGTTTATTTTTGGAAGGATAACAGCATTTGGCTTCACGAAAATGTGGAAGATGAATTGGGTTTTGTAAAGATAAGCCTAGATTGATTTAACCTGATCCCAATAACTATATTCTAAATTTTCCTTTTTGAATTAAAAGAATAGTGGTTAAATTGATGTTCAAATTTCCTCTTTTATGAAAAACTATGCAATAGCGCTACTTTCCACACTCATCTTTGCCTGTGGAGGCGGGAATGAAACTGAAACCACAACTGACTTTTCAAATATCACTTTCCAAATGGATACTGTGGTAGTGGATCCAGGAGAGGAAATCATCAACCTTAGAGGAGGCCTGTGGTCAAGCACGATGAACTCGGATAACTCCAAGCTTTATTTATGGGACAATCAGGCTTTTACTTTAGACATTATCGATCTTGATGAATTGGGATTGGAGAGAAAAGTACCTTTCGAAAAAGAAGGGCCAAATGGAGTCGGGTTCTTTGTCAATTGGATGAGTCTGCCGGATGATAATCAAATTATACTCGCAATCCATCAGGGAATGGGCATATTTGACCTTAAAGGCAAAAAGTTATCGCACCTAAAGATAGAGAAGGATAAGTTTGAAGGAGACAGTTTGTTAGAAGGAGAAAGTTTTCACAACAAATCTTTTGCTTTAGAAGGCGGAGATGTGGTTTACGGTTTGCTGATAAACCCTTGGAAGAGCCCGAAAGGATCATTGTCAAAAGTAGATTTTGAAGCCAAAACCATTAAAAAAATGGAATTGCCCGGTGAAGATGAATTGCCGGATTATGTGGTGAATGGAACTACTGAAAAATTGTCTACGATTATTACTTCTATAAAAACTGTTCAAAAGTTTGGGGATAAGCTGGTTTTATCCAGCACAGGCTATACAGATCTATATATTTTGGATTTGAAAAAAGACAGTGTTTACCATGTGGACTATACTCCTCAACTATCGGCAAAAGCTAAGAAAGGCGGATATCCATCAGAAGTTAAGTCAGAGAAGCAGCTAAGGGAAGTCATCGAAGACATATATGCAGAAATCAACTTTCAGCCATTGATTTGGGATGAACAAAACAAAAAGTATTACAGGTTTTCCTTCGAAACAAGCCCCACGGGAAATACTGATTGGCCCTTATTTCAATCAGCCGAAGAAAAGCCTTTATCCAAATTATTTTTGAGCGTTTTGGATGAAAATTTTAATCTTCTAGGTGAATCAGATCTTACCGAATTGGGCAGTGTGCCTACTTTTGCCTTTGTCAAAGACGGGAAAATCTGGTATTACGTGAATGTGGATGATGAATTGGGATTTGTGAGGATGAGCTTTGGTGGGGTCTGAATCCTATAAATCCATGTGACTGAAATTTGGCAAGTACGCTAAGCGTGTTTCGCACATTGTCGGAAGTAACTTCGCCTTTTTATCAAAATGAATTTGTAATTTCAGATAAGAGGAGATTACCTTTTATGGTATTAGATTTAGATTATTAAAATATATCTGCAACTGTTTCGCTATGTATGACATATAGAACAAATAGCGAAGTAGTTTCGTGGAGCGAACTTTTGTGGCACATTTTAAAAGAACCCCAGGCAATACGAAGTAATTTTTTTAATCTAGAGAAATGATGTAATTTTGTATCCAAATGAAGACAGGTAATTAAATGTTTTTTATTGAGAAGACTGTTGAATTTGACAAATGGCTGAGAAAATTGAAGGATTTGAGAGCAAAAGCAAAAATTTTGTTCAGAATCTAAAAACTTGAAATTGATGAACATTTCGGGGATTGTAAACCCGTTGGTGAAGGGATTCATGAATTGAGAATAGACTATGCCAAAGGATATAGAATCTACTTCAAGGAGAGGGAAGGGAAAATAATTATTCTTCTTGTGGGTGGAGAAAAGTCAACTCAGCAAAAGGATATTGAAAAAGCAAAGAAAATTTGGAAAAGGATAAAAAAATAAAAAATGGAAACATCAAAATTTGATATTGCAGATTATTTGGACAGCAAAGAAATGATTGCTGAATATTTAAATTCTGTTTTGGAGGAAGGGGATAATGATGATGTTGTTGTTGCACTTGGGCACATTGCAAAAGCAATTGGGATGTCCAAAATAGCGGAAGAAACTGGCATGAGTAGACCAAGTTTGTATAAAGCCCTATCAGCAGGTTCAAAGCCTCAATTTGAAACAATAATAAAAGTATTAAAAGCTGTTGGCGGTCAATTAAGAATAAACCCTATATCGACGTAAAAAAACGAAGCCACAACATCACCTTGGATACAGCGGGTCGTTCCGATTAACTATGAAAACCAGTACTTTTAAGAAATTAGGAATAGGTTGGAAGATAACGTCTCCGAATGCCTGCCGTCTCCAAGCTGAATCACGGATCATAGAAAAAACGTCTTCAAAACACAACTTACGTAATAATTTTTTATTTTCCACGTAAACAACTGTGTCATGAAGACCTAGCTGACTTTAAATCTGGATAAGGACGTTATAGGCGAAGCCAAAATATATGCAAAAAGCCATAGGGTCAGTCTGTCCAAACTCGTAGAGAACTATTTAAATTCGTTATCAAGGGATTCAAAGGAAAAATCATCGGTTAGTCCGTTGGATGAAAGTTTGACCGGAATTATCCCATGTGATTATGACGAAAAAAATGATTACAGAAATTACATTGACAAAAAATATTCATAATGAATTTGTAATACAGCAAAAAGGGTTGGGCTTTATATTGTTGACAATATCCAAATAAATACCCATCCTTCTACCATGAAAAACGCAAATCAAACTTTCATTTTTCATGGTAAATCAATCATAAAACAAACTCGGCAGGTAAAGTGAAACCTCTGGCACATAGGTTACCAGAAAAAGCACAAACAGACTCACCAAGAGAAAAGGGAGTCCAGCTTTGCTGATTTTTTCCAAGGAAATATTACCGATACTGCTAGCCACAAAAAGACAAATCCCAACTGGTGGCGTGGTCAGCCCAATCACCAGATTGACCACCATGATCATGGCAAACTGTATCGGATCCACACCCACATGCATGGCCACTCCCAACAGAACAGGAAATAGTATCAGAAGCGCAGCAATGGTTTCCATAAAAGCGCCAACAAAAAGCAACAGAACATTGATCAGCAATAGGATCATCAGCTTGTTTTCCGTGAAACCCAAAAGCCCATTGGCAATCATCTGAGGAATTTCTTCCACTGTCATGATCCAGGCAAAGAGATTGGCAAAGCCCACCAAGACCATCAGGGAAGCGGTGGTTTTGGCAGATTCCAAGATGATGCGGGGAATCATGGAAAGTTTCAGTTCTCGGTAAACAAACAGTCCGATCACAATCGCATAGACCACGGCAGCAATAGAAGCCTCAGTAGGGGTGAAGACACCTCCGATGATTCCAAATAAGATCAATACGGTCATCATGATTGCCCAAAAAGCCTGATAAAAACTCTTGGCCATCTGCATGGCACTCACCCTTTTCTTTTTAGGGTAATTTCTTTTGACCGAAATCACATAGGTGATTCCCATAAGCCCAACTCCAAGCAAAATTCCCGGAATTATTCCTGCCACAAATAACTTCCCTACCGAAAGTCCCGTCAGGGTTGCTGCAATGATCATCGGCAAACTTGGAGGGATAATCGGCCCCAAAGTGGATGAAGTCGCTGTAACCGCACAGGAGAATTCCTTATCATAACCCTCTTTTTCCATAGCTGGAATCATGACTGCGCCAATACTCGCAGTATCGGCAATAGCCGTCCCTGAAATCCCACCAAAAAGCATAGAGGCCCCTACATTGGCCAAGCCCAAGCCACCTCTGACATGGCCTAGTATGGCATTGCAGAAATTGATGATTCTTCCCGTAATACCACTTGCATTCATCAGGTTGCCTGCCAAAATAAAACCAGGGATTGCCAGTAAAACAAAAACATCTATCCCTGCATACATTTTTTGAGGAATAACAATAAAAGGCAGATCAGAAAAAATCAGGTAAAAAAACGAAGACAATCCCAATGCAAAAGCAATTGGGATACCTATAAGCAGCAACAAGATAAAAATGATGAAAAGCAGTAGTATCATTTGAGCAGCTTTAGGGTTTTACTGTTGATGATGATTTCCCTCATGACATACCCCAATACCAAGGCGCTCATGGCAAACATGGAAAAATAAACCATTCCCATGTTGAGTTTCATGGAAGCAGATTGCTGTAAGGTGACAATGTAAATCAAAGGTACGCTGTGCACCAGCATAAAACCCATTAAGATCCCAATGCAGCTGAGAATACAGTTTTCTAAAATGATTCGCGATCTTGGGGCAAGCTTGTCAAAAATCACCCCTACACTGACATAGCTTCTGTCTTTGATAGCTAATCCAGCCCCCAAGCTGACCATGTAGATAAAGCAGAACCTCGCCAACTCCTCGGTCCAAGAAGGTGACCAAGGCAAGGCATAGCGGGAAAACACCTGAAGACAGACGCTTAGCATCATCACTACAAAACTGCAGATTACTGCCAATTCCAGAAGCTTTTCAAAGTTCAAGTTTTTCATTCTATGGCTTGGATTCTTTTATACATGTCCTTTTGCTGCTCATTGAAACTCCTCACCACGGCCTCACCCGCGATTTTTTGAAAAGCTTCTTTATCTACTTCGACAAATTCCATCCCCTTGGCCTGTAAATATTCTCTATCCAGTTTTTCCTGCTCCGCAAAAAGGCTGTGTTCGTATGATTGCATCGCTTCAGCTGCCTCCATGACTACTTCTTGCAGCTCTATTGGAAGATTATCAAATTGCTTTTTGCCCATGACGACATAAGCCCATCCTTTTACATGTTCGGTGAGGTTGACATATTTTTGTACTTCATACAGGCCTGCATTTCGGATATGGGAAAAAGGGTTTTCCTGACCGTGTATGGTAGATTGTTGAAGTGCTGTGAAGATCTCCGAGAAAGCCATTGGGGTAGGTTTGGCGCCCAAAGCACTCCATGTGGCTACAAATAAAGACACATTAGGCACCCGTATAATGAGGTTATTCAGATCGTCCGGATGTCTGATGGGGACATTGGTGGTGAGGTTTCTGGCACCTCTTTCAAACCAGGCAATAGGTTTAAGTCCAGCCACATCCTCAATATGTTGCTCTATTTCTTTTCCAATCGTACCTCCCGCTACTTTTCTAAGATGATCAGAATCCCGAATGGCATAGGGTGTGGCGCAAAAAATTGATAATGGTAGGCCCCAATTTTCCAATGATTCGGCGGTGATCAGCAAGTCCACCGAACCACTCAGAATCCCCGTCACCATATCCATTTCCTTTCCAAGCTGTTCATTGGGGTAAATTTTAACCTGGATGCGGCCATTGGATTTTTTTTCCACTTCTTCTTTAAACTTTACTGAAGCTTTATGCCAGGTATTATCCTCATTCACAATGTGGCCAAAACGAAGCGTGAACTCAGCATTTTCTTCTTTTGATTGACAAAAGCTCAGTGTCGAGATCACCAATAAGAGTATAAAGCAGCGGTATGCGAAATACATGTTGAAGATAGGTTATAGGGAAAATTAAGGTAATAGAAAAAAGTACAAATGCCTATAAAAATATGGGTATCAGGCAAAAGTCCTGATTTTCGGTTTCTATACCCTGCAAATTTGAAATAGGAGGATATAAAAAAAGCCCTTCCGAATTTTCCGGAAAGGCTTTTTTTGAGGATTGTTTACCTTTAAAAAGGTACCCTCACATTCAAAGCAATATTTCTACCGAGTTGATTGATGCCAAAAGGCCTAAATAAGGACATATGGTCAAGATAGGTCTGGTTAAGCATATTGCTACCACTGAGATAAACATCTAAAGTATTGTTACCTACTTGCACATTTCCTCCTACATTCAATCCCAACAAGTAATATCCTGGAGTAGCCTCTTCAAGAGGTGCTGCACGGTTTTGGTCAAAAACTGCAGAGCCAAGAAGACTGATGTAAGGTCTTTGGATTCCTGCAAAGTTTTTCAATCTGAAATCAATCCCCTGTGTCCATCTAAAAGCAGGGATGTAAGGCAAGAAGCTCCAATCAGATCTTCGCTGACCTATTACCATGCTATAACCTGAATTGAAACTGATCCACTTGGCTCCTGCAGGTTGGTAATCGAACTCGATTTCACCTCCATACAACCTAGCATCAGCTTGTTCAAATTCCCATATGGTAAGGTCTCCCATCATTTCATCAGTAGGAGAGAAGAAGATGTAATTGTTGATATGGTTGTAGAATACCTCACCTGAGATACTAAAGCCATTTCTGCTATATCTGATACCAAAATCAGTCTGTAGGTTTTGCTCTCTTTCAAAGTTTGCATTGCCTCTTTCAAACCTGTTGGTGCCAGGGTGTGGTCCATTTGAAAATAACTCGCCCAAATCAGGAGCTCTAAAGCCCTGAGCAATATTCAACCTGAACCTCCAATTTGAATCAGGTCTGAATGTGGCGCCTGCACTGGTAGTTACACCATCAAATGTTCTCTCTAATCTCCTATTTGCAGGTTCTCCGGGCAAGATAAATCCATAATCCACAAGATTGGGAGCACTGGCATCCGCTATTACTTTTCTCCAGTCATATCTTAATCCACCTTGAAGGACCCATTTGTCTTTGTTATAATTCACCAAAGCATATGCAGAACGATCGTCCTTGGTAGCATCAGGAATAAGGATTTCCACGGCTTCAGGCATATTGGCATTGTTAAGGTAAAATCCTTGCACCCCAAAAATTAATTCAGTATGCTCATTTAGTGACTTAAAATACTTAAGATCATACATGAAGTTGCTTTGGTTGAGCCCAAGATCCACCTCATCAAAGTCGTCTTCAATTTCCTTTCTTTGATTAATGTGCAATCCAAATGTTGCTTTGAGCCTATCTTCTCCAAGGTAGACATTGGTTTCTGAATTGAAAAAGTGGTCTCTTACATCTTGAAAAGGCAACTGCATGCTACGGTCATTTCTTGTAGTTACCAACTCATCGAGCTCATCTTCTTCCAGAATGCCGAGTTTTTGTTGAAGATAAGTATATCTGATTCGGGTATCACCCCAGTCTTTTTTCAGACCTACTCCAGCTTTGATATTTTGTGTATTGAATCTTGTGTTGCCAACAGTGTTGCCATCCCCGTCTAAATAGTCAGCATGAGATTCAGTAGCTGCTCTCAGTGACCAGACAAAACCATTTTCACTGGCACCCTTTGCCCCAGCATCGATTCTTCCTCCCAATGAGTTGCTAAAGCCCCTCAGGTTCACATCTCCATTGATTTCACCGGCAGAGGCATCACGTTCTTCAATCAAGTGAACTACCCCAGCCATAGCGCCTGAACCGTATATTAAAGATGCAGGACCTTTGATCATTTCAATATCTGCAATACCAGTCTCGGTCATCCCTAGTCCATGATCTGCTCCCCATTGTTGGTTTTCAAATCTGGCACCTTGATAGACGGATAATACCCTGCTAAAAGAAAGTCCTCTAATCACAGGCTTGCTGATGCCGGGACCTAAGGAGATTTCACTTACTCCCGGAGTCCTTGCCAATGCCGTCATCAAGTTTGGTGAAGGCATTTTCAGGATATCACTTTTGTTGATTTTTTCAATATTGATAGGTGAGCTTTCTTTGCTCATAACGTAGGCCCCTGATACTACCACTTCGTCCATAGAAGTAGTACTCTCTTCCAGCTCGATGGTCAATGTCCCCATTCTATTGGGATTGAAGGTTTTTACTTCAGTGCCATAGCCTGTAAATGATATTTGGAAGGTTAGATTTTTGTCTGGTAAAGATGCCAGACTGAAGTTTCCGTCTAAATCTGTGACTACTCCTCTATTTAATTCAGGTATAAACACTGAAACTCCAGGAATTGGCATTTTGGAATCTTTGTCCACCACTTTTCCTGAAAGTGAAATGTCTTGGGCGGCGCTCACTCCCATTGCAAACAGGAGTGTTAGGGCCACGAATAATACTCTCATGGTTATGATTTGATGTTTGTTTTAAAAAAAAAGAAAATTGCAGCTGAAAGCTGTTTAAATGATTTTAGCCAATTGTGGGAGGACCTCGGAGATCAAAACCCAAGGATATGGCTTGAAAAAATTCATGTGATAAAAATGTTGATACAATAGTGGCGTTGAACTCAGGGGCAACAGGAACTGCTACTTCGAAATGAAACGCAAAGTATTCTCCATGTGCAATCAAATCCAAAATGATCAATTCCATTTCGGTATGACCATGTTCAGTAGGATCATCACTCTCCTCCTCCAATAAAATTGGGTGGGCGTGTGTAATGATTTTACCGTTTTCTAATTCATGCGAATGGAAGAACAATACACCATTGGCCAAAATACTTAGCATCAAAGCTAAGCTCAGTAGGCTCATTAGCGGTAATATGTTTCTCCAAAGCTTCATTATTCCAAATTGCATCTAATCAACGCGAATATAACAAACATTGTTAAGTTAGACATACCTTTTTTATTTTTATCGCAAAGCAAAATAAATATTTAGGTAAGGCTAAATATATTTTAGTGTAATAAATTCTGTAATTTTCGACTATGATTAATTTTGATTTTAGACCTGAGCGCTACTTTGATGGTACTGGTCCAAATGCTATGCTGGTCAAATTGCTTTACCCAGAAAGTCAATGGGGTGAGGAAATCAGTATATATGCAAATGTGATGGACGGTACATACTATTTTGAAGCTGTTGATTTTTACGGTAATGAAATTAACCTCAATCCAGCTTCGTCTAAATTGCCTCTTACCCTTCAGGAGATTATAATTATGATTGAGACGATGGATATCAATCCTGAACAAGCCCAAGGAAATATAGCCCTTACTCTGAGTGGGATACCTGAAGCCGAAAGCTCAGTTTATCCCGATCTGGAAGCGTATTTTTCCGAAAAAAGAAAAACTTATGGTTTACGTTAAAAATCCAAAATGGTCTCATAATGACGAGACAATACATGGTAAGTCCTAAACCAATAATTGTAGGTCTCAAAAGGAACGCAATCATTGATTTCCATTCCTTGAAACGTTATTGTTTTAATACTTGATTGTGGAAGCCAGCTTCGGAAATCATTGGCCTGATCAATGGTAAGCTGAGCCAATTGGATGACCTTTTCGCCTTTGATGTCCATGGGTATAAGTTTCGTCATTTGTGCTTAATTTTTTGTTTCTACAAATCAACTCATTTATCATTGGTGATTGGTTAACAATTAATTACCCTTCTGTTAAATTTTTAAAAAGTCTGGTTTAATTTCGCTGTCATCTACCAACATTTTACGCATTTCAAAGACACATGCTCAATTTTATTCTGATAGTAGTTTTTTTGATTACTGGACTTATCCTTCAAAAAGTCAGCTTTATCCCTGCTAAGTTTGCCACTTACCTCAACAACTATCTGATTTATATCGTGCTGCCAGCTTTGGCACTGAAATACCTTCCTGGAGTGGAGCTTAAATTTGAATTGCTCTTGCCGATAGGTTCTGCTTGGATCAGTTTTGCGCTTTCTTGGATAATCTTTGGAAGTCTCGGGAAATACCTAAAATGGTCTGATGGGTTGACGGGATGTCTCATTATCACAGCAGGCCTTGCCAATACATCTTTTGTTGGATTTCCTATCGTGAAGGCATTGTATGGTGAAGAAGCGGTCAAAATTGCTCTTTTGATTGATCAGGCAGGGTCATTTATAATTGTAAGTAGTGTTGCAGTGGTGGTGGCATCTATATATAGTGTCGGGAAAAAACGCAAGAGAGATGTCACCAAAAAAATCCTGACTTTTCCCCCTTTTATATTTTTCATTCTTGCTATGGCAATGAATATTTCTTCCCTTGAAACCCCAGCGCTGATTCTCCCCGTACTTGATGTTGTTGCCGCTACCCTGACCCCCATAGCCTTGACAGCTGTAGGCCTTCAGGTCAAAATCAGTATGGCTTCCATCAGTTCGAAATATCTATGGATGGGTTTGGCTTACAAATTGGTTTTGATCCCATTGGTGATATTTGTCCTTTATGCCTTTGTTTTTGAGTTGAAAGGAATGATGCTCAAAGTGTCGGTGATCGAAGCTGCAATGGCGCCAATGATCACAGGATCCATCATTGCCATTACCCATGACTTGGAACCAAAACTGGCATCCCTACTCGTGGGAGTAGGGATACCTCTGTCTTTTCTGACAATAGCAGTATGGTATTTTATTCTGGGTTGATTATGGGATACTCGTGGTATCGGGTTTTGTGGTAGGCCTCTGAGGTCTAAGGACATTTCTCAAAACACTTTTTGCCTCTTCTACAGCACGGTCTTTTGTTTCCGAAGCCTTTCTTTCAGCCTCTCTTTTGACACTGTCTTGTGCTGATTCTGCCCTGGATTTTACCGCCCTTTTAATGCTGTCCTCTGCTGCTTTAAATTGTTGCGTAGCTTGTTCTTGGATGTTGTCCCTTTCTTGACCTACTCTGGAGCGTAGTGCACTGGTTAGGAGGTTTTCGATGCTGTTTCCACCTGCAAGGCTTACCCGTGGACTTGCATAAGTACCTCCCAGATTCAATGCAACTGGTATGATGGTAGATTCTGCTGTCTGAGCTCCGCTAATACTTGAAAGAAGGTTATTGGCCAAAGAACCAAATTTTCCAGCAGGTACCTGCATATTGATGAGGTAGTTGATACTTCCGTCAAAAGAAGTACTTCCCTGAATATTGGCCTGATAGTCCCAGAGTCGTACTTCAAATGGCCTGACCTCCATTACGCCATCGTTGATTTCTATTGGAACATTGATATTTCTTAGCTGAAAGCTATTGGATTCATTCAATCGCGTGACTTGGGATACCGCCTGAAGCAATTGTGGATTCTGATATGCAGCTTCCGCAACTCTTAACAGACCTTTTCCATCAAGCGTAGATAAGATGGGCATCATGTCAGGCCCAAGTTTTCCTGAGAAATTTAACTTTGTATTGAAATTACCTGTCAGGTGTTGGGCTATAGGTGCAAACGCCTTTACAGTATTGAAGCTTTCAAAAGCTCTAGGAATACTTAAACTCGAAATGTCAAGGTCGAAGGCAAAAAGAGGTTCTGTAATATTTCTTGGATCATAGCTACCGCTCATGCTAATTTGCCCACCAAGCGTACTCATGGCAGCATCTCTGAATCGGAGGACACCATCTTTGATAGCAAGATTGCCTCTGACATTTTTTAGACTGAGGTTGTCATACAGTACTTCATCCATATTGACAGCCATTGCAAAGTCAATATTGGTTGGCAATGAAATTACGCTTAATTCTGTGGTGTCTGAAGTGTCGGATGTCATCCATTCGTTGATGTCAAACTTGCTTGAGGACAGGTTCAATTGACCTGTCAAAACCTCGTTTTCTTTTAAGAAATAGTCGAGGTAATTGGATAAAAAGCCGGTGGCCTTTAGTGGACTTTGACCGAGTCTGGAATCGAAGCTCTTTAGGTTGATTCGTTGAGGTGAAAATTCCAGGTCCGAATTGTTGATTCTGACGCCTTGCGGTAGGTCTTTAGAATTGAAATAAAAATCACTTAAGCCCATTTCTCCACGCATGTCAATCCTATTGTATCTGCTTGCTTCCACATCAGCATACGACCCTTTGGTTTGGAGGTCTGCTTTAAGCTTGCCTTCCATGATAATGTCTTCCATAGGAAAAATGGCTAACATTTTACCTAGATCTACCGAGCCTTGTAGCGCGCCGTCCCAGTTGAGTTGTGAGAAATCCCAGATGCGCATATTTCCAGTGACACGCTCATCTTCCAATTCAAACCCAAATTGGGAAAGATTTACCACAAAATCGTCCATTTTACCACTAGGGTTCATAATGGTAGCATTTACATTCAGCTGCTCAATCGGTGCCGGATATTCATCACTTTTTACAAATCCATTACTAAGTGCAAGCTTGGCATTTATTGTTGGGATAATTTGGGCAATGGAGTCGTATTTTCCTTTGGCGGCTGCATCTACATCAAGTATACCCCTCAGAGTAATTCCTTCTACGGGAAAAATAGAGGTCAATTCATCCAAATTCAGCTTTCCCCTTAGTACACCATCCATGGTGTAATCCACCAAATTGGCTAGAGCAAACCTCCCGGATATGGGATTGCTTCCAAAAGTCATGTTAAACTGAGAGATATTGATGGAGGTATTGTCCAAATTATCTGTTGCATTCAAAATGTGCATGTCCACGTTAATATTGCTTACAGGTCTTGGAAGGTCTGGGTATTGGAACATGCCTTCTTCCACTTTGAGTGAAATATCAAAAGAAGGAAGACTATTTTCATTGTATACACCTTTTATAATACCTCTAAAATCCATGGTTCCGGACGTTTGAAGCTTATCAAAGTTCTCTGTGTAAATCCCTGGGACCAATGATAGGATACTTTTAAAGGTGTTGTTTTGACCTTCAAAGGCTAGGTCCATTTCGATGTCGTCTTCCGGTAATGCTATGAAGCCTTGAAGGTCAAAGAGGAAGTCATTGAGGCTGAAGCTGCCATCACCAAGGGTGAATTTAAATTGCTCCAAATCCACATTCAAAACAGTTTCTCCTTTGAATCGCTTACTCCTTAGGTAATTGGTGCCCTCATATGAAACATCTGCAATGTAAGCCTCCATTTGCATAGGCAGGTCATAGACATCCATTGTGAAATCGCCCCTTCCCTCCATGCTGACTTGACCCAAAGCCATAAAAAAATCTAACTGACGGTCATCATATATCAAATCAAGGTCATTTACCTCAATAATATCCACTGCTAATTTGAAATTACTTTCTGTAGTGGGTTCTTCTGATGGAAATGTAATGTCATAATTTGCTATACCATCTTCAAGTACTTTGACATAGAGACTACCACCATCAAGGTGAAGACCGGTGAGTGTGGGGTAGTCGTCAAAAAGAACCGATCTAAGATTGAAATCAACCTGCAATTGATTTACATGAGCCAAGGTATCATTTTGAAAGGGGGAATTCCCGATAATGCCAAATTCTCTTATAGTTGCTGAAATATGGGGAAACCTCTTGAAGATGCTCAAGCTGATATTGTTGAAATCATAATAAACCTGAGCATTTACAGAGGCTTGGATTTCACGGTCTATTCTTTCAGCTATTTTGTCTTTGAAAATAAAAGGCAATGCTACCAATATTCCCAAGATCAGGATAAATATAGAAGCCGCGATCAAAAGTTTCTTTTTCATACAAAAATGATTTTTAGGATTATACGTAATCCCGTTTCAAAGGTGAGGAATCAAACCTGAATTTCGCAATGGTACTTGTTACACAATCAATTGCAAAATTCAGGTAAAGATACGGGGTTACCAGATTTTCTGGATTTCTGTAAGGAACTCTGGATGAATATGCGAATTGCTTGCCAAAATTTCTCTCCCAAACAAAAAATCATTCCCACCTGAAAAATCCGAGACGCTTCCGCCTGCCTCTGATAAAATTACAACACCTGCAGCTACATCATATGGTTTGAGGTCGTATTCGAAAAATCCTTCTGCCCTTCCACAGGCAACATAACATAAGTCTGTAGCAGCTGATCCCAGCCTTCGCAAACCGTGACATGTTTCCATAAGCTTTCTTAAGATTTTCAGGTAGTCATCGATCTTTTCAAATGCAGAATATGGAAAGCCCGTTACGACAAGACTTTCTGAAAGTGTAGCTGGTTTACTGACATGAATAGGTTTGCCGTTCATGAAGGCGCCATTTCCTTTCCTGGCATAAAAACATTCATCAAAATTGACTTCATAGACTACTCCCAAAACCAATTCATCGTGGTGTTTCAGGCCAATGCTGACTGCAAATATGGGAATACCATGAATAAAATTGGTTGTACCATCTAAGGGATCAATGATCCATGTGTAGTCTTTGCCACTCTGAACTGCTGTACCTTCTTCTGCTATAAAATCCGCCTCTGGCAGGATTTCTTTGAGCCTGCTGACAATTATCTTCTCTGCCTCTTTATCGACATAAGAGACAAGGTCATTCAATCCTTTGGATTCGGTTTTACTTCTATCAAATGTTTTGGACTCATTTCTGATAAATGCGCCTGCTGTTTTTGCCGTTTCTATAGTTTTTGTGAGAATTTCCGAAAGGTCATTCATAGGATAAGTTTTTTTGAAATTAAAAATGTGTGATTGTTATTTCCCCTGCACCACCAATACAATCTCTCCTTTGATTGGATTCTCTTGGTAGTAAGTGATCAGTTCAGAAAGCGTGCCCCGCACATTTTCTTCATACAATTTGGTAAGCTCACGGGATACACTTGCCATCCTTTCAGGCCCAAAAGCTTCCGAGAGTTGTTCCAACGTTTTCATCAAGCGGTGTGGGGATTCATAAAAGATCATTGTACGATTTTCCTCCAAGAGGTTTTCTATACGAGTTTTTCGACCTTTTTTATGAGGTAAAAACCCCTCAAAAGTAAACCTGTCATTTGGCAATCCTGAATTGACAAGAGCAGGGACAAATGCAGTAGCCCCTGGAAGGCAATTGACCGTGAGTCCTGCCTCTTTTACCGCCCTGACCAATAAGAAACCTGGATCAGATATCCCCGGAGTGCCTGCATCGCTTACTAAAGCCATTACTTCTCCCTTTTCTAAGCGATCTACCAGTTTTTCTACAGTCTTGTGCTCATTGAAAATATGGTAACTCTGAAGTGGTCTTTGGATCTCCAAATGCTTGAGAAGCTTTCCCGTGGTACGGGTATCCTCAGCCAGGATTACATCTACGGATTTGAGTACTTCTATAGCCCTAAGGGTAATATCCTTGAGGTTGCCAATAGGAGTAGGTACAAGGTAGAGATTTACCTGTGTTGCTTCCTGTTCCGACATGTTTAAATCTTATCGATGGCTTTGGCCAATTTATGGTCTTTTTCTGTCACTTTATTGCCTTCATCATGCGTGGTAAGCTCAATGGTTACCTTGTTGTATACATTACTCCAATTAGGATGATGGCCCTGTGCTTCAGCAAGGAAAGCCACCCTGGTCATAAATGCAAAGGCTTCTTGAAAGTCACCAAATTCAAAAGTTCTGTTCAATTTATTATTTTCTTCTTTCCACATAGTTTTTTTGTTTAAAGTGCAATGACACCTTCAATTTTTGATGCCTTCTCATAAATATCCAAAATAACATCAGAACTGGACATCATGGCTTTGATCGTCACCGATACATATTTGCCTTTTGAGGATTGTTTAAGCTCCATTTTATTGTTGGGCAATAACTTTCCTACCTCCTCTTCTTTACCATTTGGCACAATGAATTTAAACATGTACAAGGATGGAAATGAAGATTGAGCATCCAGTTTTTCCTTAAATGATTCCCGATTAAAGGTGTCTTTCATATTTCTCTAAATTAAAACTTATAAAGCATACTTCGAAGTTTAACCTACTTTAATCTCCAAAAGGTTTCCTGTTTCTTATAGTTCTGAGGAAATATTCAACTCCAACCGTAAAGTACTTCCTGCTGGAAGGCTGGTAATCACACACATTACAAAAAAGGGTTTTGGTCAAATAAAAAGTTCTCTGGACAGATTGGATATTTAAGAGTTAGTTTTAAGTTTAGATAATTCGGATGTAGGCGCCATAATGGCACTTTTCACTCTCAATTGGAATGCTATACGCTATAGTGGCGTGAAGAGAAACGTATCCGAATGCTCGCCTCCCATAGGGATTGCCCTCCGTCTCCAAGCTGAATCCCGTTCTGGTAATTTCAACTTTGGCAAGTGTTCAAAGTTGATCATATCCCTTAATTGTACTAAAAGCTCCTTTCGAGGAGCTTTTATCTTTTGGTTTAGATGAAAAATACCCAGTACAGGGTATTTTTTGGGTAATGGGAAATGGTTAGGTTTAGAGGATCAAAATAACTCTGATAAATTCACTATCAAAATTAGGCTTAGTTATCGATCGTTGGTTAGCTAAGCCTGAAAGTTGTCAGGGGTATATACAAGTTATAGCACATTAGATCAATGAACCATTTAAAGGTAGAATTCAAATGAAAGAGTTTTTAAGGTCCTTTTCATATAGAGAAATCCTTTCTTCTTTGTTTGCTGCCTTGATGTTATTATCACTTGCTTTTTTATTCAGAAACCTAAGTTTGTTTGATTCAAAATATATTGTTCTCAGTTTGGTTATTTTAGGTCCGATTCTCCTTAAACATAGATTTTATTTTTTGGAACACAAAAGGAGAAATCGAATATTGGGAAGGATGATTCACAATCTAATCACTGCCTTATTTATTTTTCTTTTGATTGGAATCAGTTTGAATTTGGTTAACAAGTTTTATCAGATAGGAAGCTATTCAAACTTAATTATTTTATCTGTATTTATAGTTTGCTTGGCTGAATTTGCCTTATCTCTTATAAACCTGATTTTATCAAAGATTTTTAAATTGTCTTTATGGTAAGGGTTTACAGGTTAGTTGGTATTATTATTTTTTCGGCAATGCTGATAGTTTGTTACTTTTTGGAAGTCTCCAGCAAAGAAACTAACCCTGAACAGCACAAAGTTTGGAGTGAAGATTCAATTCTTGATGAAAGCGATTTCTTACGCAGACCTCCATTTTATGAAGGAAAAGCGGCTGCAAGAATTTCTTACAACTATAGGATATTAGATAAACCAGAGGTAAAGGTGGCTGTAATTGTTGATCGATTTCATTCATTCATTCATAAACATCATGCAAGCGATTACTTGATCAGACACGAAGCATATCATTTAAAACTTGCCCATTATTTTGCAACAGAGATTAACCAATCTATTAAAGAAAAAAATCTTACTTACTCAGAAACCCACCAATTTGTAATTGACAGAATCCAAAGAGACAGGCAATATCAAAAATTGTATGATCGAGAAACAAATCATAGCCTCATTAGGGCTAAGCAGGATTATTGGGAATACAAGATTGATTCAATGTTGAACAAATCCATTGACTTTCCAATCTTTCAAGAGACAGAAAATATTGAAGTGTTTTTCCCAGAAACACCTAAGAATCTTGTATTATCTATTGACGATGAAAAATTTAATGGTTATTTGCTTGATAAGTACGGTGTTAAGTTTTGGATAGTTGATATTGAATTTAACAGTAATGATACTCTAACGATAGAAAATTATTTGGTTAAGATCCTTATTGCTATGGGGCAATCGGAGATAATTGTAGATGCAAACATACCTCATCCTAAAGCAATTTTTGAGTCCTATAGTCAAGATACTTTAGAAAATGAATTAGTTTTAGACAAATTACTATTAGGAAAAAAGTCCACTTATTGGTTAAGAACAAGATATCCGATAGTTGAAGAAAATGAAGAAGTTTATAAAAGAATGGCTAACCAATTCTTCAATTCTTTTAAAGTTATTGATGAATGAAAATAAACGTGCTATAACATCACCTTGGATCCAGCGGGCGGTTCAGAGTAAATTGAAAGTTTACTATCTTTAAGAAGTTAGGAGTAGGCTGGATGGGAACGGCTCCTAAAGCCCGCCGTCTCCAAGCTGAATCACGTTAGCGGCAATTTTCACAAAACCCTGAGAATAACAAACAGTCTACCAACAAAAACGTATTTTAGAGTAAAATTAAAGCAAATGAAAATTTTCAATATAGCACATGACGATGTGATTCGTGGTATTTGCGGTTTAGCCGAGACTGACTACAAATACACCCTGGAAAAAATCTATCCACTTATCAATAAACTTGAAGAGCAAAGAAAAATATTAGATTCTAAGTTTTACAAGAGGTTAGAACGGGATATTTTGGCAGGCTGTCTAATGCCGCCTTTGACGCTTGCGTTTGTCAGTAAGGAAAACAATGTAAATAGCCTTGAAGAATTGAGTAATTATATAAATGAAAATATCTCACATGGCTTTATTTTGGATGGCATACAAAGGCTTACTACACTTGAGCGAGCATCTCAAAAGGAAGGATTCAATGGGAATAAAGAAATATTTTTCAACATAATTATCGCCGACAACAAAGACAAACTTTTGTATCGAATGATAACCCTTAACAATGGGCAAAAAGGAATGACCCCCAGACATCAGATTGAAATATTAACAAAAGAACTTTTCGACTTTGAACAATTAGCAATCACAGTCCAAACTGAAAAAGAAAAGTTTGAAAACCCAGTAAAAAACTCTTTCAGCCTTGGAGATATTGCGAAAGGGTATATGGCATTTTTGACAAATAACGTCAATAACGAGAACTCTAAGATTATCGAAGAAAAAATGGATGAGATTCTTGTCGGTAGAATATTGGACAATGATATTTCAAATAACCAGATCGAATTTTATGATGTAATAGCTTTTGTTGCAAGGCATTCCCAAAGCTTATATTGTTTAACCTGGTTGCAAACCGCCAATAATTTTATAGGCTTTAGTGTAGGGTTTAATAATTCGTTTCAACTTTTAAATATGTTAGATTCTAATCAACTTGAAATTGAATTTCAAAAATTTGAAGCAGCCTTCAAAATACTAAATCTATCCAAAATCAATTTAGGGAAATTTAGAAGAGAATTATCTAAAGAATTTATTCAAAACTTGGCGAAATATCGAGAACTCAATATCGAAGAATTAGCTGAAGTCTTTTTTGAATTAACAATTACGGAATAAATGGTTGAGCCTTTTGAATTTTCAGAGATTGATGAACAGGATAGAATATTTACTCAATATCCTAACTTGAAAATTAATAATAGTCCAGCTTTTTATTTAATTCTTAGAGGCATCATTGGGAATATTCAGATAAAGCAGACATTTCGAGAGATTACATTTCAGCAAACACGAGATTTCTTGAATCCAGTTGAAAAGCCTGTCTCAATAGCAGGCGAAGAAAGTAAAAGTGAAACGTCTATTGAAGAAGGCTTAAAGACAGCAATATCAAACCTTCTCGAAGTTTTGAAAACAAAGTGTAAATCTAATCTAGAAATTTTACCTAAATATATTTCGGATACATTCTCATTGAAGGATTTATCAGATGTGCTTTCTGATAGAAGAGCAGTCCATAGAAATAAAAACTTTTTTGAGTCACTTAATAATGAGTTTTCTAACTTTTATTATCATACTTCAAAAGAAAATCACACCGTTGCATTTTTACATCTATACAGAATATTAGAGTTCGTTTCATATTCATTTCCGGTAATGTATGCAGCCAGCACAAAAGACTTTTCAAAATCTTTCGACATTTTAAAAACTCTATTTAGTGGCGACAAAGACAAGGGAGAACTAAAAGTTTTTAAAGATTTTATTGAAAATGTAATGAGTGTTGAAAAAGATTATAAAAGGTTATCTATCGATATAAATATCATTTCTGATTTGGAAGAGTATAATGAAAGGGTATACAATACAATACTCAGCATCTGTGATAAAAGTATTTTTGAAGAACCAAGGAATAAAAAAAATTCAAAGATTTCAATTAAGTTTCCAGAATTCTCAAGTTTTATCATTACGATTCGTAATAGATTTTTTCATTTGAAAAACTCCCAAGACAATAACATTCAAAGCGTTGATATAGTAGACTCAGATTTTTTCTTTAGTTTAATTAATCGGAAGTGTGCATACTTTTTAAGCCTGGTTACATTAGTAGTTATAAAACGGTCGTACTTCCAAAAATAAAACTGCCGCTAACACGCGTTTGGCTGCAATGGGGGTTTTAGTGCTAAACCGAATCCTTTTCGTACTTTAGTACATCTTGCTTGCAATCAAGTGTAATGCATCTTATCCCCCACTGCGCCAAGCGCCAAAACGTTATATGCGATTACCAAAACCCCAACAAGAAGACATTTTGTAAAAAATAAACCAACTTTTTTGTTTCACTATAGGGAAACCTTTGTAATTTTGTAATGTGGAAAAAAATCAG
>NZ_PVTR01000001.1:616516-750589 GCF_003003005.1 Mongoliibacter ruber | reverse complement strand
CCCTAGTGGAATAGATTGTCTCTGACCCCAAAGGGGTCAAATGTTAATAGCCTCGGGTTGAAACCCGAGGATAAAAGTTGGTATTGTGGTTTTGGGTTTTGGCCGTATTATGCTTGCTATTCAACAAAGCTTTTCGCCAAAAACAGGGATGTGGAAGATGAACTCACCTTGAATGTATAGAAATACAGTAGAAATACAATTAAAAACCCAAGCGAATTGAAAACCCCAAACGCTTAAATGGCCATGAGTGAAGACACTCACGGCGGCGAAATAATCCCTAGTGGAATAGACTGTCTCTGACCCCAAACGGGTCAAATGTTAATAGCCTCGGGTTGAAACCCGAGGATAAAAGTTGGTATTGTGGTTTTGGTTTTTGGCCGCATTATGCATGCTATTGAACAAAGCTTTTCGCCAAAAACAGGGATGAGGAAGGATGAAAGGGTAGGTGGTTTTTGGGGTGTTGGTCTTTTGATTTACAACCTATCCTTCCGGGAGGCAAGTTTACGATGCATTTTTTTTTCCGCAGATATCGCAGATGAACGCAGATAAGCCTCGCTTTTGACTCACAACGTCGAAATTACCTACACCCACAATCCGCCCAACCTTTAACATTTTTAATTTTTTAACCATTAAAGATTTAACTACATCACAATTGACGAAACCGTTTACGACACTAGCTTCAACCTGTCTTTACTCAAATGTTAAACTATTCTCTACACTGGTGATATTGGGATTTTCTTTACCTATTACCCTCTTGGTTCTTAGGTAGCGGTTTAGTTCGTACTCGTCATAGTTGGGGCTGTCTTCGTCAAAGCTGCTGATACGGACCAAACCACGGGAATGAATAAAGGAATTGTCTCCAATCCACATTCCAACGTGCACAATCCTTTCTTTTTTGTCCGCTGTGCCCTTTTCTCCGAAAAATAAAAGGTCACCTACCTCCAACTTGCTCCAGTCTTTGCTGTCATCCACCAAGTCGCCTTCGTGAATCTGCTGTGAGGCATCCCGGGGGATCACTTGGCCATTGAGGTAAAAAATTGTTTTGGTGAACCCACTGCAATCAATGCCTTTGATGGACGTACCACCCCAGAGATAGGGACTGCCCATCATGGATTTGGCTGTGCTGATCAGGTTTTCTGAAGTCAAAGACCTACTGTTTTTCCATGCTTCAAAATCCTGTACCTCTGTAGCTGATACCAATCCTTTTCTTCCGTCGGGAAGCTTTACCTCATACCACAAACCTCTTTTTTCCATCACTTCCAAAATATTACCTGCTACCAAATCACTCAACCATGATGTCTTGGATTCATCCTCAAATACGAATCCATTAAGGGGCATGAACACTACCTTTTCAGAGGCTTGCCATTGTGAAAAAGACTGCCTGTCCATCAATGCAATACCAGCAGCATCTACCCAAGAAATATACTTATCAGGGGTTTGGATCAGATACCAGCCGCCATCTTGCTTCAATACCTTGACGGGCGTTCCCATAAGGGCCTGAGTAGCTAATTCTGCTGAATGTTTTGCTGCGCTTCGAATGTTGGCTACTGATATGGTTACGACTGCCTGAGTTTTTTCCTCTAAACTCTCTGCAGGTAGCAAAGTGATTGACTCTACATTGGAAAATCCTTTTTCTTCAAGTTTTGACCTAAACTTCTGCAAGGCCATTTCTTGGTCAGTTTCACCAGTGATCTCATTTCCTTCCAGACTGATATCCCAGATGGCTACTCTTTTGTCAGGGGCAAACTCCTCCTTTATTTCTTGTATAAGTGCCTCAATCTGTGCATCATGATTTTTTTCTTCACAGGAAAAAAAGGCTCCAGCCGCCATGAGAAGGGTAAAACAAAAAGCTTTTGAAAATGTGTTGGTACGCATAAATTCTCTTTAAATGGATACAAAAAAACCACAGCTGATTTAGCTGTGGTCAAACTTAAGAGAGTTTTAATTTTTTTCCAAGCCTGGTGACCTTTCCAAAAACTCTTGATACAATTTAATATGCCTATTGCTCATAGGTACCCTGTACCCGTCAATAAACACATGTCTGATTTGTGTTTTGGTCTCGAATGGATCTCCAGTGGACACAAATAGTGTGGCATCCTTTCCTTCCTCTATGCTGCCCAATTTGTCTGCAACGCCAAACACCTCTGCCGCGTAGATGGTAACAGATTTTAGCGCTTCTTCTTTGCCCATTCCATAAGCGGCTGCAAATCCGGCATTAAAAGGAAGGTTACGGGTGTTTTCAGCATCATTTGTCCTGATGACTACTTTTACACCTGCTTTGGCCATTTTCCCGGGATTGGAATAAGCTGCGTCAAACCTGTCCGACTGCCTTGTAGGGATGGATAACATCGGCCCTACTACAACGGGAAGGTTAGCTTCAGCGATTTTTTCCGCTACTCTCCATCCTTCAGCTACTCCTGTAAGGATGGCTTTGACTTCTTTGGACTTGATCCAATCGATGGCGGCTTCAATGTCAGATGCTGCATTTACTTCTACCAACAAAGGCAATTCACCTGAGATCACCTTGGCCAATTGATCCATTTCCGGATAAAACTGAAGTTCTGCTCCGGCAGATTTTAATTTGTGGTAATTGGATGCCCTCTCCCAGATCTCATTCAGGGTTTTTTGGGCTGTGTCCGCTTCTTTTTTGATGTCCTCATCACTTCTTCTGTCCCAAGTACTTCTTCTGGCTGAAGAGGGGAAATTCATCACGACCCCTTTGAAACCTGCATACATTTGATCAGGTGTGTAGCCATTGAGGTTGATCAAGGCAGCTGTACCTGGGAAAAGACCTCCTGAAGGTACTGCCAAAGTGGTGGTCACCCCTGATACTCTGGTAACCGGAATGGCTATTGAATTGGGATTCACAGCTACCAAGGCCTGCATATTCGGGCTTACCGAACCAATTTCGGCGAAATCCTGAGTTTCTGCCAGTGAGTTCACTTCCACTAGACCTAGCCTACTTCCTCCGTCAAACATACCCGGATAGATATAATGTCCGCTGCAGTCCAGTACTTCTGCATCTCCAGCTGGCACATTTGTGCCTACTCGGACTATTTTGCCGTTTTCAATCAATACACTCCCATTTTCAATGGTACCGTTGGTCACCGTGACAATAGTGGCATTCTGAAGCAAAAACTTGCCGTTTCGTGGCTTGATAAACTCACCGTCAAATTGGGCCTGGGCCATAAATGGCAGCACCAATAAGGCTAGGGTATATAATATTTTATATGTCTTCTTCATGTTTAATTCCTTCATTTTCGATGATTAATGGGAATGGTCAAATAAGTTTCTGCCAAAGTTGGTGAAGAAGAAATCCACACCGTGCATGCATTTGTGGTCATGCTCCTTAAGGAAAATAGGCTCGACTGTTTCAGCAGCACTTACTTTCAATCGCATGTCGTCATTGTCATCATTGATGTCAAAATACTTCACACCATCTACAAATGTCATCTGAGGAATGGCATATACTGATAATGGATGTTCGTTGAAAATCACCAAATCGGCTTGTTTTCCTTCTTCGATAGAACCAACCTTATCAGCGATTCCAAGCTGTTTTGCTGGATTGATGGTGATCAATGCCAAGGTCTGCTCGTCATCCAACTCACCATAGCGCTGTGCTTTGCCTGCTTCGTGGTACAAGTGACGGATCAACTCCCCAGAGTCAGAATTGATGGATGTAATGACACCGTTTTCTGTAAGGATAGCGGCATTGTAGGCTGTCGAATAATAGACTTCAAACTTGTATGCCCACCAATCGGCAAATACGGATGCTCCCATGGTGTATTCTGCCAATTCAGGCGCTACCTTAAAACCTTCATTGACGTGCGAGAAAACAATATTTGTGATACCAAATTCTCTACAGGTATTGATCAAGGCGTAGATTTCATCGGCCCTATATGAATGGCAGTGGATGATTACTTTTCCATCTAAAATATCAGCCAAAGTCTGTAACCTGGTATCATATTTAGGTGGGATCGGTGTAGCACCTTTCACTTTCTTGGCATCTTCATAAGCCTTCCATGCCTTTTGGTATTGAATAGCTTCATTGAATCCATTGCGAATGACAGCTTCTACACCCATTCTGGTACGTGGCTGATTGCCATTGCCTCGGCCATGTACCCTTGTAGGATTTTCCCCCAGAGCAAATTTGATGGTTCGGGGAGCCTCTTTCATAAATAGGTTTTCAGGATTTCCTGAGCCATATCTGTGTTTCAAAGTGATATTTTCTCCTCCAATTGCATTGGCAGAACCATGCATGGCATGTGAAATGGTAACACCACCGGCTAAAGCCCTGTAGATCCCAATGTCATAAGGATTGACAACATCTGCCATTTTCACTTCTGAAGTAATGGGAGAAGTAGCCTCATTGACGGCATCAAGTGCGACATGAGAGTGTGCATCAATAATCCCTGGCATGAGGTATTTGCCACTTGCGTCAATAGTCTCTACATTGGAAGCAGTCAAATTACTGCCTATTCGTTTGATAATGCCATTTTCAACCAACACATCGGTATTTTCCAATGTGCCGTTGGTAACGGTCAGCACCGTGGCATTTTTGATCAAAACAGTTCCCTTTTGAGTTTGCGCTTGTGCTATAAAGCAAAGCATCATCAAAAGTCCTGTATATATTATATGTGTCTTTTTCATAAGCTTTGGATATTTTAATTACGCTTCGGCTTTTTGGTGGCATTTAATGGAAAAGTGCCAAAGTCTGCCAAACTCATATTGCCTGAAAACTCATCTCCAAGGATATCGCCACTCACGGAAACATCTATGGACATTCCTCCTGCAGATACATCAAAGGAAAAAGTCAGGTAATTACCGGATATATTGATGTCCTTCATTTCTGAGCTTGCTTTTCCTCCACCTGCTGGATCATCATAGCTGATGGTTCCTGTATAAAGGTCACCATCCTTTTTGATATCCATAATGCCACCCGAACTGCCTGCAGGAGTATCGGATACATATTCCCAAGAGCCTTCGATAGCCACGGTAGCTTCCTCATCACCACCCTTTTTCTTTTTGCTGATATCATAGGTGAAAATATAGCCATCTGCTACTACATGTTTGATTTGAGCATCTTCACTGAAAATCGGATCTGACATGATGACCATGTTGGCGAGTTTGCCTTTTTCCAAGCTACCGGCAAATTTTTGAATACCTAAAATGTTGGCCGGATTGGTAGTCAAAGCTGATAAAGCAGCGGTTTCACTCAATCCATTTTCGATCATAATTTTGATGTTTTTGTGCAAGTCAGCACTTCTTCCACCCATACTGCCAAAAGCGAAAGGAATTCCCGCCTCTTCCAATATCGCGGCTTGTTTCAAAGCAAGTTCATAGGCTTCTATAACCCTTTTGGTCCTGGCCTGTACTTCTTCAGACTTATCTTCCACTTTGGATTTGGTGACTTTATCATCAGGTAATTTGATACTGAGCAATACCTTCGCATTTGCTGCTTTGATTTCATCAATGACAGCATCAGCTTCATTCACTCCAGTCAACACTATATTGAACCCGTTTTCCTTTTGTAATGAAAGGGCTCTTCTTATCTCAAGGTCATTTGAGACCTCAAATATGATAGGAATGTTTTTGTCTAAGACAGGATAGAAGGCTTCGTAAGTTTTATTGATCTCTGGGCGTTGAAGCCCCGCATTAGATGCAAATAGGCGGCCATGCTCGGAAGAATAAGTTGCGTTTTTATACAAATCCCTAAATTTGGCAATGACGCCAAGTTGTGTACCTGGATACATCCCTCTTCCCATGCCTCTGAATTTTGCTGACATTGCTGTTTGCTGAGCCAACACATTAGTGGAAGAGGCGTCGCCAAGGGTTACAATTGCAGCCTTTCCTGGAAGCATACCTCCTTCGGGGAGTATCTGAGCGATTGTAAAACCGACTTTTCTCCATTCACTTACTTGAGAATTGTTACCGTCGTAATAATCCAATACAGATCTCCATGGTGTGATACCTGCCAATTCATCTGGTGGGTTGGAAGGGTTGAAATTGGAAGGTCTGTCCGGATCTGTAGGCTTGCTTACCCCGGCATTGCTCGCTCCGTCAATAAACCCCGGATAAATGTAAAGAGAATCCGCCTCGATGATTTGTGCCTCTTTGGGGATAGTAACATTAGCACCGACGGCCAGAATCAATCCATCTTTGATCAGGATAGTGGCATTTTCTACTGTTTTACCAGGAGAAGTGGTGATGGTAGCATTTTTGATGGCATATGTACCGGTTACCCTTCTTTCACCTGTTGGATCGCTTTGTGCCATCACAGTTGAAAAATTAAGTAAAACCAATAAAACAATGGCACCAACCTGCAACCTGAATCTAGTTATCAAATTCATAAATTTTGGTGGTTTTTGATTTTGTTAAGATTTCTAAACTAACAAAAGTTTTTTTTTGTAATAAAGTTATTTTTTTTAGTTCGGTCAAAAAGGTTAGGAACGGCATATTAAAATATTCATAATGCAGTTTAATTATATTGTATTTTTTTTGACTGTTATTAAATTATTTTAAGCGGTTTTGGCGATTTTTTTTTGCTATATTAATAATTATCTTTCGTTTCAGAATCACCCTAAATACGATTGACCATGAAAAATGTGCTTATTATTGAGGACGATAAGTTGATCTCTAGCCTAGTTCGCTTCAGGTTAAATAAGGACGGTTACAACGTCACTACTGTAGATGATGGATTGAAAGGTATGGATGCAATTGACAACACCAGCCCGGACTTGATCATTACAGATGTGATGATTCCCTTCAAAAATGGCATCGAAATTATCAATTATTCCAAAAAGGTAAATCCCAATGTTCCTATTATTGTTTTAAGTTCTCTGGGAGAAGAGGAAAGCACGGTAATGGAAGCGTTTTCTTTGGGAGCTTCTGATTTTGTTCCCAAGCCTTTCAACCCAAATGAGTTAGCTATCAGGGTTCAAAGATTGATCAATAATTGAAGTTATTCAGTCACTTAAATATCACAGCAAAGCAAAAAAACATTTTAATGACTTTTTTTGCTTTGCTTTTATTTTTTTCACTTCAGGCCCAACAACCTGAGCCAGAAGAGGACTTTGTACCTGTGCCCGTTGAAGAAGTGCTTTCAAAAGGCTTAGAAATTCCAGGAGTAAGGTTTGTGTATAGTGTTTCTTTACCTAGCAATATCGACGCTTCGGGCTATGCCTTAAATCCCCCATCAAGTGCCAATCTGTGGGCTACGGATACTCTTCAGTTTTTTATTGATGCCAAGGCCTTACAGGATTCCATCTACAAGCACCACAATGTGTTGGGCGAAATCCAATCATTTTTATTTGATGAAACCATCTCGGAGGAAGGTCTTCAGGCCTATTTTGATAACCTGCTCAGGAATGAGCTCTATATTATCGAAGAAGCACAAGTTTCAGAAGATGTAAATGTTGGAGAATTGATCATTCTCGGCAACAAAATACCATTCAAACCATTCTACAGGCTCAAAATTCAGATATTAACAGATATCAGGATGATCATTCTTATATCTTTTTTAACTTTTTTCGTTTTGGCAGCTATTGTTTTGGTGATTGTTATTTTTATTATCAAAACCAACAAAAGGAACAAAGATATTTTGGTCATGCGGTTCAAAGACCTTTGCTATGAACCATTGTCCAATTTGCTTTTTGAAAAATCCCTGGAAGATATTCAGAATATGAGCAAAGGTGATATCGCTGGTATACTTCCCAAAAACCTGATGCATAAGCCTCTTTTCAAAGATGTGCTTATTCAGGAAATCATCAGCCTCAATAAAAACATGAAAGGCGACTTCAAGCTCAAATTGAAGTTGGTCTACAGAAAACTTGATCTCGACAAACATACCATCAAGAAACTCAGCTCAAAAAGATGGGATATCATCACTACCGGGATTGTGGAAATCAATGAAATGGATGTTGTGGAAGCAGAAGCCAAAGTGGCTCAGTTTATCAACCATGAAAACTTTTATATCAGGTCTAATGCCGTAGCCACACTTTTGAATATTTCAAGCGATTCAGATTTGAAGGTGCTGGCAGATCAAAAGTACCCTCTGTCCAAATGGCAACAGATGATATATTACCGCATCATCCGCTATACCAAAAATAACAGAAATGTATCTTTCCTTTTGGAGTCCGAAAATGAAAGTGTACGGGTCTTTGGAGTCAAATTGATCAGATATTTGGGATTGGTCGATCAACTGGAGTTTTTGAACAATTATTACCCCCAAGCGGGTGACCCAGAAAAAATCGAAATCCTTCGCTGTTTCAACATGTTTGGATTTGTCGAAAGCCTAGATGTAATCTACGCCGACCTCAAGTCTGAAAATAAAGATTTGGTAAAAGAAGCGGTAAGTCTAATTCAGAATATTGGAGACAAAATATCCTTGGTTGCTTTATTTGAATTGAGCCAAGTTACTGAGGATTTTGACATAAAAAAAGCTGCCATGAAGGCCATCTACACGCTTAATA
Source organism: Mongoliibacter ruber (assembly GCF_003003005.1). Taxonomy (GTDB): domain Bacteria; phylum Bacteroidota; class Bacteroidia; order Cytophagales; family Cyclobacteriaceae; genus Mongoliibacter; species Mongoliibacter ruber. Next base: position 742,118 of record NZ_PVTR01000001.1, on the reverse strand, counting down.
AAATTGTGTTTGAAGAATACTTTGGGGAATCAGCTGATGATTGGGAAAGAAAAATATGTTTACACCTAAACGACCCTGTCCTGACAAATGTATAGCCTCTTATTTGAAATACTGATAGAAATTCTGGGGATATTGTTCTTATTATACAGTTTCTTCATCATTGTTTCTTACCTGATCATGACTGTATTATCAGCCCTTGAGATGCGGGACCACCTGCGCAAAAACAAGTTTGCTGATTACCTTGATGTCGTTACCAGCCCAGTTTCCCCAAGCATTTCCATTATTGCACCTGCCTATAATGAAGGCCTGAATATAGTCCAGAACGCTAAAAGTTTAATGACGCTACACTATTCCAAGTTTGAGGTGATCATTGTCAATGACGGCTCCAAGGACGATTCTGTAGAAAAAATGATTGAAAGCTTCGATCTGGTCAAAACAGACTTTGCTTTCAATCCAAGTATTGATTGCAAGCCAATCCGTGCTATTTATAAATCCACCAACCGATCTTTTTCAAAGCTCACTTTTGTGGATAAAGAAAACGGAGGAAAAGCTGATGCCCTCAACGCCGGTATCAATGTGTCTACCATGGATGTCATTGCCTGTATTGATGTTGACTGTATTCTTTCGTCTGGATCACTTACCAGAATGGTCAGACCATTTATGGAAGAGACAAATCGAAAAGTGATCGCTGTAGGAGGTGTGATTGGAGTAGCGAACAACTGTGAGGTCAAAGATGGTACTGTTACTGATTACAGGGTTCCGGATTCACTTTTAGGAAAATTCCAGGTTATCGAATATTTCAGGTCTTTCCTGATGGGTAGAATGGCTTGGACCAGGATTAATGGACTGATGTTGATTTCAGGGGCTTTTGGCTTTTTCAACAGAGAAATTGTCCTTAAAGTAGGTGGCTACTTTCCGCAAACAGTGGGTGAAGATATGGAGCTTATAGTCCGAATGAGAAGGTACATGGAAGAAGAAAAGGTCCCCTACAAGGTAGGATTTGTTCCCGATCCGTTGTGTTGGACTGAAGTGCCTGAATCCGAAGAGATTCTGTCAAGACAGCGTAACCGGTGGATGAGAGGAACAATCGAAACTTTACAGCTGCATAAGAAAATAGGGATGAATCCAAAGTATGGCATTCTGGGTATGATTTCATTTCCTTTTTGGAGTATCTACGAAAAAAATGCCCCGATAATGGAGACCATTGGTGTCATCTACACCTTGGCCATGATCATTACCGGAGACTTTTCTGCAATTTACTTGGTGGCATTGTTTGTTTTGATTTACTTCTTTTCGGTCTTGATTTCGTCATTTAGCATTCTGTACGAGCAAATGGCCTACAACAATTACAAGAATAAAAAAGACCTCCGTAGCCTTTTGAAAATAGTATTGCTGGAACCATTTATCATTCACCCAAGAGTAGTATGGTGGGGATTAAAAGGACATTGGGATTTCCTCAAAGGCAAAGGTGGCTGGGGAATCATGATCCGATCTGGTTTCAAAAAGGCTGTCGATAAACAAGAGGTAGGTGTCACTCAAAATTAAGGCAATATGAAAAAAACAATATTGATGTTCTTTTTGCTGACAATTGGTATAGTGGCCGTGTTGCAAGCTCAGGAAAGTTTTGATCCGGATGCGAAGTTTTTGGAAGCACGCAAGTTGATTCTGGATGGTAAAAGGGATGAAGGCAGAAAAATGGCTAAAATGGTATTGGAGAGATATCCCAATTATAGCGATTACCATATTCTTATTGGCAGGTCCTATTCTTGGGATGGCAAGTACGACTCGGCTTCCTACTACTTGGATCAGGCAATTACCATTTCACCCCAATACGAAGATGCTTATTTGGCCTACGTGGATAATTTATTTTATGCTGAAGACTATGAAAAAGCAAAAGAGATCATTGAATTAGGCTTGGAAAAAGTAGGGCCAAGTTCTACTAACTTAAAATACCGCAAATCCAGGCATTTATATTACACAGAAGAATACAAAGAGGCCTTGGCCTTGGCCAATGAGCTTTTTAACAAAGGAGCAAAAATCGACGGCTTGCTGAATTACATCCGACAGGTCCAGCGATTTACACGGATCAATGCAGTGGGTGCGACGTATGATTATGACAATTTTCGTGGTGCACTTACACCTTGGAACACCTATTCGGTGTATGGCAGGACAAGAACGAACCTAACCGGATCCATCATCGGCAGAATCACCCATTCTGACCGCTTTGATGGCAGAGGAACCCAATATGAGGTAGATGCTTTTCCTTCTTTGGGAGAAAATTCCTACGGTTATATAAACTTGGGTGTTTCCAATGCTTCCTTTTTTCCAAGCTTCAGGTTTGGAGGTTCTGTTTTCTGGAATTTGAAAAAAGCATGGGAGATAGAAGGAGGTTACAGGCTCCTGATGTTTACCGAAAACACCCATATTTACACGGGCTCATTGGGTAAGTATGTGAGCAATTGGTGGGTGAATCTTAGGCTAAACTATATACCAGGTCAAGGAGGTTCCTCTACCTCCGGAAATATCCAAGCACGGTATTACTTTAAAGGACCAGAGGATTTCTTCAGTGCCCAGTTTTCAACTGGAGTGTCACCCGATGAAGAAAATAGAGATTTTCAAAGTCAATTGCTCAATTCCTACAGGTTGAGATTAGGCTATCAACACCTCTGGACTGATAGATGGATGGGTTTTGGTTTTGTGGGTTACTCACGGGATGAGCTCTCAGCTACGAATTTCCGAAACAACCTTAATATATCGATAGGTACTGAATTCAGGTTCTAATGTCAAAAACTACCAGAAAAACGATTCCACAAGAAACGCTATTGCTGATCAAATCGGTCAGTTTTTTGGTCTTGATTTTCGGAATTGTCCCATTGACGAGTTTTCTAATTTGGCTATTTATGCCAAGTGCTGTGCTGAACGTCGTGGTTTTGGACAAAACAGTCCCAAATGAGTCTGCGCAGGAACATCAAGGAATCCACTGGACGCTCAACCACCTGAAATACCTCAAATATGACGGAAGCCCTTACGATACTTCCACTGACTACTTTGGGTATTTTCCAGGAAGCACTATAGATGAGGGTAAGATTGCAGACTTCAATACTATTGATGCCGAGATGAAATCAAGACTACTTGACAGGAGTAGCTTGGTATATTTTGCAGATACCTATGGAGTGTATGAAAATGATTTTGGCCAAGACCCTGATGACTATAGGTCTCAAAAAATCTATGGTGGAATGGATCAAGCCGATGTGGATTTTATGGCCGCTGCCATAGAAAAAGAGAAATTTATAATTGCTGAATTCAATACCATGGCGAGTCCAACACCTATAGATATCAGGATGCAGGTGGAAGAACTTGTGGGTATCAAGTGGACAGGATGGATTGCCCGCTACTTTGATGAGTTGGACACACTTATCAATAACGAATTGCCTAGATGGATGGTCGATACCTATATACAGCAGCATAACGGAGATTGGAGTTTCAAAGGTTCAGGATTGGTGTTTTTGCATGAAATGGGAAGACTTGAGATTTTAGAGTCAGGACTGGATATCAACAAGGATGTCCCCAGTATCATGTCCGATCAAAAGAACCAAAAGCGCTATGGTATACCTGAAATAGTCAAATATCCTTATTGGATTGATATTGTGTTGGTCAGCAGAGAATATGATGTGATTTCCTATTATGAAATATCCCCTACAGAATCAGGGATCAATAAATTAAGGGACATGGGATTGCCCCGGTTTTTTCCTGCTGCAGTAAGTAGAAATCTGGGGGAAAAGGGGAAATTTTTCTATTTCAGCGGAGATTTTGCTGATATGCGTATGAATGACACCTCACATCGCTTTTATGCTTTGGCAAGGCTGTACCGATTATTCCTTCATGCTGAAGACTATTCCCAACCAACCAGTTTTTTCTGGAATTATTACTACCCACTTTTCAAAAATATACTTGCAGATGCTGGAAAAGAGGTGGAGGTACTGGGGAATTGATGAAAGACATTCAGATCGTTAAAAGTTAAATTGTTAAGGAAATGGCGAATGTCATAGATTTTTAGGCTGTCCCTACAGGACGGTGATCAGACACTATCGCTTTTTTCTATCAATAAGCTGAACCTCTGGCAAAGCTGAATTCTAGTTGTTTTTCACAACTCCTGAACATTCGGTGTTTGGGGTTTTCAATTCGCTTTAGTCCTTAGCCTTATTTCTATTGTATTTCTATACATTCAAGGTGAGTTCATTTTCCACATCCCTGTTTTTGGCGAAAAGCTTTGTTCAATAGCAAGCATAATGCGGCCAAAAGCCAAAATCACAACGTCAATTATTTTTCTCGGGTTAAAACCCGAGGCTATAAACATATGACCCCTTTGGGGTCTGAGATAATCTATTCCACTAGGGATTATTTCGCCGCCGTGAGTGTCTTCACTCATGGCCATTTAAGCGTTTGGAGTTTTCAATACGCTTGGGTTGTTAATTGTATTTCTACTGTATCCCGATTCTCTTCGTTCTCGGAATCTACGTTGCACTTCGATTTCAATCGTATTTCTACTTTGCCAGATGGTTGTACTGTGTGACTGCTGGATATGGATTTTTAGTTTCTTTTTGAGCTAAAAGCTCAAGACTCATAAATCCGAAGGTACAACCTTCGGATAACGCACTACCTTTACCAATAAATGGATTCTAAGGCCGAAACTAGAAATACAAAAGCATTGAAAACATCACTTCGCCTTAGTCCTTAGCCTTATTTCAATCGTATTTCTACTGTATTTCCTCTTTATTTCTTCGCCGCCGTGAGTGTCTTCACTCATGGCCATTTAAGCGTTTGGGGTTTTCAATACGCTTGGGTTGTTAATAGTATTTCTATACATTCAAGGTGAGGTCATCTTCCACATCCCTGTTTTTGGCGAAAAGCTTTGTTCAATAGCAAGCATAATGCGGCCAAAAGACAAAATCACAACGTCAATTATTTTCCTCGGGTTAAAACCCAAGGCTATAAACATATGACCCCTTTGGGGTCTGAGATAATCTATTTCACTAGGGATTATTGCTTTTGTATTTCCAACTACAAATGAACTCTAAGCAAAGGGTTTCTCCCCTCACCATTAAGGGAGAGGGGGCGGGGGTGAGGGTATTAGTGATTGTATGATCGATAAATTGTGGTTGGGCGGATTGTGGATGTGGGATTGCCGGATAAGGATTTTAGTATTCTTTTGAGCTAAAAGCTCAAGACTCATAAATCCGAAGGTACAACCTTCGGATAACGCACCACCTTTACCAATAAATGGATTCTAAGGCCTAAACTAGAAATATAAAAGCATTGAAAACATCACTTCGCATTAGTCCATAGCCTTATTTCTATTGTATTTCAATCGTATTTCTACCATATTTCCTCTTTATTTCAATCGTATTTCCTCCTCACCGTGAGTGTCATCACTCATGGCCATTTAAGTGTTTGGGGTTTTCAATTCGGTAAATACACCCTCAGACTATCCGGAATGATCTGATCGTTTTCTGTTGCATATCGATTGGAGCTTTTATAGTTCTCAAACTCAGCCTTTAATTTGTCTTTTATGGCATTGTCATAAATAGGATCAAGGTTCATATTGTCCGAAAGCTTATAGAGTTGATCATCAGACAAAACATACTCCTCTGAAATGTAATCTATCAGCTGGTTTTTATTCCGCATCAATGGGTTTGAAATCTTGGACTGGAATACGGCCGATGTATCCATCACATATCCTTTCCAAGAGACCATAGAAGGCAACTTCATTTCCTGTCGGTTGGCAAGCATTGCCAACAAAGAAGGGGTAATTTCGAAGTGAGTCGTAACCCCATGGAAACGACGTGATTCTTTTAGTTTTGGGGAATAAATAATGATGGGAACATGAAACCTGTCAATAGTAGATGACATGGGAACCTCGGGAAGTCTGTGATCTCCTGTCAGAATAAATATGGTGTTTTCATATTTTGGCATTGACTTATAGGCATCAAAAAATTCCTTGATGGCCTCATCCACATAGAGCAAACTCGCATACATGCTTCTGTATTTCATGTAATTTTCTACCTGATTGGCCGGGATTTTTAGCGTCTCTGCCATGTATTTAGCAAGCATGCTGAAGTACTTTTCTTCGTCGGGAATGATAAATGGGTCATGTGACGTTTGCGTTTGGAAAATACTTACCTGTGGCTGATCCAAATCTCTTGGTATCTTTCTCATACCGTTTTCAAACATTGCCTTATCGGGATACCCCCAAGAAAAGCCTGATTTGGAAGGTGTTTCTTCAAAATCAGGATCAAATGAACTCAAATCAAGTATTCGATCTACTTTTTGGTAACTGAGAAAAGTACCCACATTGTCAAAATTCTTATCAGCACCGATATGGTAATTAGTGAAATACCCGTTTTGCTTCATCAATGAAAGGAAGGTCAAATGTTTGGGCAAATTTGGAGCAAGTTCCATAAAACCATTTCTTGCGTAAGGAAGTGAACCGAAAATACCAGTCAACACCCCAAATGTTCGGCCTGTAGTCGACATCCCATTTTTCCAATACAAACTATGTTCACTGAGGCTATCCAAAAAAGGCGTAAAACTCCTCAAGTACGCATCCTCGCCTGAATATGCTTTTCCCATCCCTTCTATGATGACAAAAACCACATCAGGTTTCTCATCAAACTCTTCGAAAAAAGGGCCTAATACATCAGGGTAGTCATTATCATGTAGAAATGGGTAATTTGCATCCAAAAACTGTTTCTTCATTAACAATTGCTCGCTGCCTTTATCAGCAAGGAAAAAATCGAAATACAGGTAATTTTGTGTGGTAAAATAGTCATATGATTGATCATAAAAATAATAGGACTTATTTACCAAAAGATAATTATCGAGTTCAGAACTATATTTTTTTTGATCAAAACCCAAAATATAAAATACCAGAATATAGAGGTAACAGGTGATTGCAAAAACCTGAGCGACCTTAAGGGAAACGGGGAACCATTTCCCAAATCCCGTTATAAGATAAGCTATTGGTAAGCCTATTAAAATGAAAATAATATTTTTCACATTAAGTTCTCCTGATGCTTTCAAAGTGGATATGATATCACTGGGAGAGTAAGCATACAGATCTTGCCCCAATGGAAGTAGCATTTTGGTGAAATAAAAGAACAGACCTGCCTGCAATAGTATCAGAACTGTAAGGCATACCTGCACAAATACATTGGCAAATCTGGGAAAGTAAATGTGAGTGATAAGGTGAAAAAAGAATAAAAGCCCAAGAATGTAAAAAGCCCAAGCGATGTCAAAAACCAAACCCTGAGCAAAAATATATGTTTGGCTTTTGTCCAAATCATGAATACTGAAAACTGTCCATACTTCGACCAACCTCAGCAGGATAATCAGAATTATAAATGAAAGACCAAGCTTCCAAAATTTAACAAAACCTTTCTGGATATTTTCCAGTAAATTAGAACTTATCGGGGTGTGTTGGGACATATTGAAATGCTAATCTATTTTTTTACTGGCACAGACAATACCATTAATATCTCGGGAATTACGCTGTTTGACTCAAGTTATCCTAGATCAATCTTTTTTCTTTTTTAGACTTTTTATTCCTTTTCTAAGGAGTAGCGAAAAGCATTAAATTAACAGTCCTTGAGGTGAGGGACTGAAATAGATGATTTTAGAGGCTTAATTATTTATACAACGTAATCTTTTTCGAAAATACCTATATTGCATAATTAAACAATTATTATGCGAAACAAAGGTACCTTATTAAAGGAGTTATATACCAATATCTCTACTACAGGAGCAGTCACATTCAGCTCAAAACCTCTAGTGGACAAAATGCTTTCTTATGCAGATTTCAAAGGCGCCAAGACTATAGTAGAGCTTGGTGGAGGTGATGGGAGTATCACAGCCGGTATCATAGAAAAAATGGACAAAGGTGCCACCCTCTTAGTTTTTGAAGTGAACGAGTATTTTTGTGAGGAAATGGAAAAAACCTACTCCCAGTCCAATATCAAAATCATCAATGACTCTGCCGCTAACATCGACAAATACCTGAATGGTGCAAAAGCTGATTTGATATTTTCATCGCTTCCTTTTAGCTTGATAGACAAACCTACACGTCAGGAAATCTGTGAGAAAAGTAGAGACTACCTTTTGACTGAAGGTAAATTCATCCAAATATGTTATTCCTATTTATTGAAGTATCAATTCAAAAATTACTTCAAGGATATTGAAACTCATTTCACCCTGAAAAATTTCCCACCTGCCTTTATAATGGTGTGTAATTAAGGATAGAAATCTCGATCAGTTAAAGTGGTTCTTCTTGATTCGCCCAAACAGATAACCACGTTTTGAAATTATTTTAAGATTTGAGAAAATAGGAGTCAAAGTTTATATCCATTGGGGTTAAATCAAGAAACTGATAAGTTGGCCTTGTTGTATGGTGGTTTGTAGCCGAATTACAGAGAAAAGTTTTGTCTTTTTTTACAAGTGATAGAGAATTTTAACTGGATATTCAAAATAAATGACATGTCCTTCCCAAGAAACTACATCGAGCCTAATATTCTCAGACTGGCCATTTTCGAGATGATCAGGATGAGAAAAGGGAGTTCTTTTTGTCCTTCAGAAGTTGTCCGTTGGTTGTATCCCAATGCATGGCAACACTTTATGGTTGATGTTCAATCTGAAATGATGGAAATGTACCGCTCAGGTTTGATCTTGGTATCCCAAAAAGGAGACCCAATTGATCCAAACCAAAGCCCTAAAGGTCCAGTAAGGATTTCTAAGGTGGTGGAAACTCTTTGATGGATTGTTTGTTCTTAAAAGAAAAACAACAACATGAAGGCCCTAACCATTTTATTGTCCATCTTCTTTTGCGCCGCTTTGGCAAATGGACAGACTTCAAATCATAATCAAAAGAAAATGCAAGATATCCCCAAAACACAGGTTAATGTGCCCGAAGGCATGGAAGTAGCAACTTTAGGTTCAGGTTGCTTTTGGTGCATAGAAGCAATCTATCAAGACCTCAAAGGTGTGACTGAAGTAAAGTCAGGTTATAGCGGAGGTCATATCGACAGTCCTGCCTACCGACAGGTGACATCCGGTACTACAGGTCATGCTGAAGTCATTCAGTTCTTTTATGATCCTGAGGTGATCAGTTTTCAAGATATTTTGGAAGTATTCTGGTCCACTCATGATCCTACGACCCTCAACAGACAAGGTGCCGATGTCGGACCGCAGTATAGGTCAGCAGTCTTTTTTCATTCCGAATCACAAAAAGAACAGGCTACAATTTTGAAGGAAAAATTAGATGCCTCCAAAGCATTCGGAAAGCCTATTGTTACAGAAATTACGCCTTTTAGCAACTTCTACGTTGCTGAAGATTACCACCAAAATTATTACAAGGACAATGGAATGCAGCCTTATTGCCAGGTAGTCATCCGTCCTAAATATGAGAAATTCAAGGCAGTATTCGCGGACAAACTTAAGTAGTCATTTTGTTCATTTGTTGATAATTAGACAAACTGTATTTAGTTTTGAAGAAAAAAAAATTATGAAAAACTCTTTTCTTATACTTTTGACTTTGAGCTTTGGCTTTTTGGCATGTGAGTCAAATAAAACCAGCGATACAGAAACTGCACATGAAGAAATCATTACTGATACACCTGTAGGGGTTTTTGGTGCAGTAATCAATGAATCTGAAATCACTCCACTGACGACACTGATTAATGAGTTGGAAGAAAAAGAGGAATTTCATGGTAAAGTGATGGGCGAAATCAGGGAGGTTTGTGCACATAAAGGTTGCTGGATGACTTTGGACCTCCCAAATGGAGAGACAATGAGGGTTACCTTCAAAGATTATGGATTTTTTGTTCCAAAAAATTCACAGGGGTATCCGGTCATCATAGAAGGTATTGCCAGTAAGAAAATCACAGATGTGGAGACATTGAGGCATTATGCAGAAGATGCAGGAAAGTCCAAAGAAGAAATAGAGTCTATCACAGCATCCAAAAAGGAATATGCCTTTGAAGCGGTAGGAGTGATCATCAAGGAAGATGCATAAATTTTATTGTTTTGCGACATTGATCTTGGTCATGTTATTCTCATGTAGACAAGCATCAGAAGATAAAAACGTAGTAGCCGTGCAGTACCCTAATGAAAGTGCACCCTTGGCCTTGTTGATGAGAGAAATGTATGAGGACATGGAATCCATTAAAATGGCCATTGACAATAAAGAGGAAATAGCGTCTTATTTAGAAAAACACAAATCACTACTCACCGCCGAGCCAACCAAACCAGAGGTTCAGAATCAGACCTATGAACACATGGGTAAAGCCTACTTAGAACAATTGGAACTACTTGAAAACGCAGAAGGTGAGGCGCTGTTGGATGGTTATAAAGCTTTGGTCTCAAACTGCTTGGCCTGTCATCAGCAATTCTGTCCTGGACCGATTAAACGAATAGAAAAATTAAACTAACAGATGGCAATAGCATTGGACAACCTGAGGGTAGGTAGGGTGTATGATTTTCAAAACAATGGTGAAGTCCGAAGGCTTGAAATTTTGGCAAGGCTTAGTGGTGAGAATTTTAGAGTCAAAGATCTGGACACCACAGAAATATACACAACTGAAGAATTATTACGGTGGGGAAAAGGGAAAGACTATGAGCTCGATGAGGTGATAGACAGTTCAGGAAGAGGCATTGTTCCAAAAATGTTTTAAGTTTAATTTCATTTATTCAACGAATGTTTAATTTCAATGAATTTGAGCTTCCGTCACGCCCTTTTTGCTTACCACTTGGTTTTTACCTTGATTTTTTTTGGATATATCGTCAACTATGGGGGAGACGCTTTGGGGTATTGGACATTACAGGCGGATAGTTCTCAAGGTGCCGAAACTTGGATTGAATACTTTGGGTTAAGTACTTTTTTTATCCAATGGCTCAATTACATACCTTCCAAAATTTTCCAATTGCCTTTTTGGGCAGGAAATTTAATTTATGGTATGTTGACAGCGTTTGCTTGGCTAAAACTATATAGCTATGTAGTCAAGCAATTTCCTGACATCCCTATATTGGCATTGAAGACCATCTTTTTGTTACCTAATATGCATTTTTGGACAGCAGGGGTAGGTAAAGAAAGCCTGATTTGGATATGTCTGGTTCTCTTTTTTGTGCATATGAGTTTTGATAAGAAAAGTTTGGCTATCATGTGCCTGAGTATTGTTGGGATGTTTTTGATACGTCCCATTTATGCTTCGTTTTTAATTTTCATTTTATGTTTTTGGGGGTTGATGCATAGCCCTTACGCTCGAAAGTACACGTATGGGGCGATTACCATACTTTTAGGAATTTTAGTCCTTGCCCTGCGGCAGACTCTTCTTGCGGCGCACCTTCCTGACCTGAGCTGGAATAGCTTACAGACCTATCTCGATTTTCAGATGCAATTTCTCGGCGGCTATCAAGCTAATTCTTACATCCCAATGGAGAAATACTCTTTTTCACTTGCTTTATTTACCTTTTACTTCCGTCCTTTTCCATGGGAAGGGGATGGGATTTGGCTTTTTATGGCAGGAGTTGAGAATATTCTTGGGTGTTTATTATTTGTTACAGCGGTCGTATTGAGCTTAAAGGAAAAATTCTGGGATAATAAATACATTTTGGTTTACGGAATGCTTTTTCTGATTCTTTTGAGTATTTTGGGTAGTCAAGTATTAAACAATTTCGGGATTATCCTTAGGTATAAATCTGTAGCGATGATTTTCCTATATTTATGGGCAATAAATACAGTTTTTTCAGTACTAAAACTTATACTTGCAAAGCATTTCACCAAATAAGGAATTTGTGGGGTACCTGATTATTTCTCTTGACTTTGAGCTTCATTGGGGCAGGTACGATAAGTATCCTATCCAAGGGGTTGGGGATTATTATTATCAAACCCGAAAAGCCATTCCAAGAATACTTGATCTTTTTCAGAAATATGGCATTCATGCTACTTGGGCCACTGTAGGAAGTCTAATGGCAGAAAATGTAGAGGAATGGCAATCATATCAACCTGATGTATTACCCAATTACAATAAGCAGGTATACTCTGCATTCCATTGGTTTGCCAATGAAAAAAATCATGACCCATCTGCGCTTTTTGCACCGGAATTGGTAAACTTAATAATGCAAGCTCCGCATCAGGAATTGGGATCGCATACTTTTTCTCATTTTTATACAGGGGAAAAAGGAGCTACCCAAGCAGCATTCAAGGCGGATTTAACGAGCGCTCAAAGGATAATCAAAGAAAAGTTTGGGAAGGAGCTTAAGAGCTTGGTCTTTCCCCGCAACCAATACAACCCTTCATCTTTGGCAACAGCCATGGAATTGGGGTTTCAGGTATTCAGAACAAATCCACCTGATTGGTTTTGGAGCAGTCCAGAAAAAGCCAATCTTTTCAAAAAGATTTTTCGAACAGGAGATACCTTGATCCCATTAGGTAAAAAATCATACTACGACCTTGACATCAAATTCAAAAAAGGTTTTTTGCAATTGCCAGCCTCCAGGCTGTTACGTCCTTTTCAAAAGAACTCAATTTTCAATCGAATGAGAGTTGATAGAATCAAAAAGGAGATGGAAGAAGCGGCAAGGGAAAAAATGGCTTATCACCTTTGGTGGCATCCACATAATTTTGGAACTATGCCAGAACAAAATTTAGCGGTGCTGGAGGAAATTCTTATGTTCTTCAAGGAACTCCAAGATAGTGTGGGGATGCAGTCCCTTTCTATGTGGGAGGCTTACGAGAAAAACAGGCAACCACAAAGCGGATGAAAAAGCTATTGTTTATTTCTTGGGACTCCACTGAGTCCAATTACCTTGAGTCACTATTTTTCCCCATCCTTCATGGGCTTCAACAAAGACAGTTCATAGAGGCCCATGTCATGCAGTTTTCTTGGGCTTCAGCATCCGAAGTCAAGCGAATCAAAAGCTTGGCTAAGGAATTAGGAATTGAATACATTCACCATCCTGTCAAAAGGAAACCTTTTGAAAGTTTGGGAGCATTGGAAGCTGTATATAAAGGAGTCTTTTGGATTAAAAACTATGTGGAGGAACACCACATTGAAATTCTTATGCCAAGGAGTACGATGCCAGCCACCATGGTCAATCGGTTATGGGATTGGTTGAGAAAAAACGGAGTCAAAGTTGTATTTGATGCTGACGGATTTCCTTTGCAGGAGCGGGTAGATTTTGTTGGAATGAAAAAGAGTAGTTTATCCTATCGTTTATTGTATGGCGAGGAAGGTAAGATGCTAGAAAGAGCCGATAGGATTTTAGTAAGGTCTCAAATGGCAAAAACTGCTCATTCCGAAAGGCTTATTGGCTCTCAGAAAGATAAAATCCATGTGGTATGTAATGGAAGAGATAGTCAGATTTTTTGGAGGGACAGTCATGTACGGGTTTTACTGAGGAAAGAACTAGCTATCAAAGAAAACAAACTTTTATGGGTTTATACCGGCACAATTGGGCCTCAATATAGAGTGGAGGATATGTTACAGCTTTTTTATTCCTTTTGGGAAAAAGAGCAAGAGAGTAAACTTTTGGTGTTATCACGGAGCAGAAAACTTGATTTGACTTCATACCCTGATAGTTTTAAAGAGGCTGTTATTCAAAAGCAGGTGCCTTTCAAAGAAATTCCGGCTTATCTAAGTGCGGCGGATTTGGGTTTGAGCTTGAGAAAACCAGCCCCTAGTATATCTGGATTGGCTCCAATAAAAACAGGAGAATACCTTATGATGGGTCTGCCTGTAATTGTATCATCAGGAATAGGGGATACAGATCAAATATTGAAAGATCAACCTTTTGCCTTTTTTTGGGAAAAAGGGGAAGAAGAAAACCTTCAGGCTTGGTTGAGCAATATACCCAAACAAGACCCTGAGATGATCCGGGAATTTGCATTGGACCATTTTTCCCTTTCCAAAAGTTTGGAAGACTATATGAAGGCTATTTGAAGCATGAAGGTTTTACAAGGTGTAGGTCAAATTTTGTCATAAAGGTTGGATGTTCCACTTTCTGTGTGATCCACCCAATTACCATCCAAGGACATGTATCTTTTCATACAATCGGCAGTCATACAGCTGTGTATGGGAAGAATTCCCAAAAGGTCACCCACTTTTACTTTTGACAATAACTCATCAGAAGCCTTGATCAAACCATGCTCTTGGGATATGCTTTTGACATAGGATCTCTGTAAAGGAATGACCCAACCATTTTCATCAAGAAAAACGATTTCTCCGAAATTTTTACTACCATCAGGCTCCAGTAAAACATCTTTGGCGAGGTGAACTCCTCCGCCATGGATAAGGATTTCTTTTTTGTCTTTTTTGATGTCTACCACAGGAACTGCTAATGCCACTGCCACTTCATCTATTTTACAGGAACCCAGATTGACTTGCATCATGTCATAGAACACAAAATTTCCAGGTCCAATCTGATCTACATCGCCAAAATCATCGACTGCGGCACAACCTGGAGTATCGCCAACTCTGGTTTTAAGGTTAGGATATTCGGTACTGTATTTGGTTTTGAGCATGCTAAGAGCTGAGATGCTCTCATCGTAGATTTTATGTTTGTCTTCGGTGTAATAAGTATGGCCGGGATGAATATAAAAGCCTTTGAACTGGAGTTTATCTGATTTATTGGCAATTCTTAGAATTGATTCTATCAAACCAAAATCACTCACCTCTACCCCAGTACGTCCGTATCCTGCATCGATTTCTATAAAAAAGCCGACTGTGGAGCTTAGGTTTGTGGCAAGCGTTTCGGTGACAGCTTCGTTGATTAATTGCACAGAAATGCTTTGAGAAGCTGCCAAGGCATTCAACTTATGTACTTCCAATGGATTAAAAGGGAATGCGATGTGTATATTTTCCCACCCATTATTGCAAAAATATTCGGCCATTTTTATGGAAGAAACTGTGATCTGTCTGATGCCATATTCTTTTGTCCATTCGCCTACCTTATGAGATTGTGCAGTTTTGAAATGCGGTACGAGCTCTTTTCCCTGTCTGTGAGCTTTTGCAGCCATGGATTCAATGTTTTTACGGCAAATTTGCTCATTCAACAAAAGGGTAGGAGAGGTGATGTTTTTTAGATAAGACATATGTTTTAAAAGTTTTCTTTGGTGCTTGAATGAAGGAAAATTAAAAAAGAATGCCTAGAGTTAAAACTATTTTGTGGTTGATGGCAATTTATTTCATGCTAAGACGCCGATATGGACCAGCCAACAGTTAATCAATCCTTCCTATGGCAGCAAGTCCACAATTAACCATTAACTCAAAAGTCCAATTACACAATTTTCATAGGTGAAATCACCCGCTAAACTTTATTTCTCCTTAAAATCCAAACTCACCGAATTGATACAATAACGGATACCTCCCTGATCTTTAGGACCGTCAGGGAAGCGATGCCCTAGATGGCTGCCACACTTGGCACAGAGTATTTCTTCTCGAATCATGAAATGTGAGTAGTCCATTTTGACTTCAATAGCATCTGGATGAACCGGTTTGGTGAATGACGGCCAGCCGCAACCACTGTCGTATTTGCTGGAGGAATGGAAAATTTCATTGTTACAGGCCTTACATTCATAAATCCCTGTATCCTTGTTGAGATAGTACTTACCAGTAAATGGCCTTTCTGTCCCCTTTTCTCTTAAAACATGGTAACTATCAGGATCCAACTCTTGTCTCCAGTCTTCTTCTTGTTTTTCTATGGGGTATTTTTTATCGGACATCTTTTTGTTTGTTTTCAAAATAATAAGCTTGAAATCATCCTTAAGGTTTCTTTTTGGAATTTATATTTAGAATTTTTTAAAAATTCTGTATGATTATCGGCTTGATACCCCTAAACTCAAATTGTGGTATTAGTGGTAACTTTGGTTCAATATCCACAAATATCAATGAGTTTCAGTTTGCTCAAAGAAACCTTTGTTTAATTGATGAATGGCATGATTGCGGATAATCATAAAATTCTATAATCACCGAAATAATTGATGTTATAAAGTCTAGAAGTCATAACGATTTTTACACACTCCTTGAATTCCAGAGGTCTTCGAAGCTGTTTTTTAATAAATTTCAGTGTTTCTAAAAGACCTAATCCTTTTTAAAGACTATTTTCTTTTTGGAGTTGCTTTTGATCTGGTTTTCATTCATCAATTGTGGCCTATATTGACCTTTAGCAAACATCTCCGCTTGATCTGAATACCATGGAGAGAATAAATTGCCACTTTGTCCCGTAGGTAATATTGATTCCGATGCTTCTACATTGGCAAAGTCAAGAATAATGCGCATTGCTGGACCCGATTTGACGTGATAAATGCCATCAGGATTAAGTTTGAAAGCCAATTTGTTCACGGATTCTTCATTTGCAGGAACTGCAGGTGCTTTGACATTGAAGATTTTATCGAGTGGTTGCTTAGCTCCAAGTGGATGTGGGTGTTCTAGTACAACAGCTTTTTCCCATACCCATTTTTTCTTGTCATCACCAAGCTGCTCACTGAGCTCAGCCATAGTTTTATTAAATGCATCTGTAAGTATTTTTGACCTACTTTCAATCTCAGGAGTGTTGATATTATTCCACCAAGGAGAATTTTCAGTCTTTATCAGTTTGGATACACTTCTGATGTATAAAAAGGTCTCTAGGAAATTGTCAAACCATTCTTCTCCCAATTCATCTGCCATCATAGCGTGAAGCGTATGGTAGAGCCATTTGTAATATATGGTAGGTGCTCTGCTATCTAGGTCATGATTTCCTTTCCAAGTAGCAAGAAGAGCCATTATTTCTTTGTGATTTTCAAAATCCTTTAAAAACACATTGTCAGCCATAATTGTGGCTAAGGAAGAATGGGTTTCATTGACAACTTCAAGTTGTAGATCCTTAATATTATTCTGATCCCAATCTGTTCTGGAAATGATGGTTTGTGCAATTCTATTCCACCGATCTCCCGGATAATAATAGCCTGGGAAAAAGGTTCCGTTGATCAACGTATCAGGCTGATTGTTGGCCGTAGCGACAAAACCCTCCGGTGGATTGATGCTCATGGGGTTTTCTTCAAATGGCATCCATCCTTGTGGTTCATCTTCAGGGTTACTTCCATCCAGAAATATTTTAGAATTAACATGCTCTGGCCTTATGGGCAACTTTGCTGTTGCCCACCAAGCTATATTTCCTGCTTTGTCTCCATACATAACATTTAGACCAGGGGCATGAATCAGCTTGGCTCCTTCTTCAAATTCTTTAATGTCTTTGCTCCTGGACATTCTCCAAGTAGCTTCCAATGCTTTGGTCGGTTCCAGAACATACACCCACCATGAAGCTACTGGGTTGGAAGTGACCTTACCGATTTCGGGTAAGACTTCATTCATGATTGGACCATGAACTGATTCCTTGATTTCAAAACTTACAGGATCTTGTCCTTTGACAGGAATTTCTTCAATTCTTGATATAATAGGCCTAAACTCTTTACCATATACAGTTTCATTGGGGTTGTCCGGGTTTAGTTTTTCTTCGAAAAAATCTTGGTCATCATTTTCAAACATCGTCAACCCCATACTGTGCTGACGGGTGTGCCCTACAAGGCCAAATGGTATTCCTGCCAGGTGATTGCCATAATAACTGAAATCGGGATATTCTAAATGGGCCTCATACCATACTGATGGCTGGGCAAATCCTATATGGGTATCATTAAGGAATAATACTTCTCCGGAGGCTGTTCTGTTTGGCCCAATTACCCATGAATTGCTTCCTTCAATCAATGGAACGGGCAAATTGTTCAAAAGCTTTTGTAAGGAAGATTTATCTAAATTCTTACCATCTTCCTTACCGCTCTTTTTATTTTGGTTGGGGATCACATGGTGCTCGGGCAAAGTGTGTACAGAAAGCACATTTAAATAATCTGGACCTAAGTCTCTGGCTACTTTAGTGACCAAAGGATCTGTTTTCATGGCCATTGCGAAGGTAAATGACATATAGCCAATAATACCATGCATGTCTTCAATGGTATAAGGTCTTGGTGTGTTTCCAAGAAGCGTGTATTCTAAAGGTAACTTGCCTTCTTTTATAAAAGTATTGACTCCTGCAATGTAAGCATTGACGGCAATTTTAATCTCAGAAGGACCTGTTTTCTCCCATTCATCTGCACTCCACTGGGCATGTTTTGGAATTCCTAAGGTCCGAAAAAATTTATCTACATCCAGCAGGTCTTCACCCAACAATTCGGCAAGTGTCCCTGTACCTACCCTGCGCATCATTTCCATTTGGAAAAGTCTGTCTTGGGCATGAACATATCCTAAAGTCTGGTAGGCATCTTCAGCTGATCCAGCGTAGATATGCGGTATTCCATAATCATCAAAATAAACTTCCGTTTCTGAATTTAAGCCCGTCAGTGTAATTTCTCCTGAGTATTTTGGGCCGAATTGATATTTAACAACCTGATAACCTGTGAAAAAAAGAAAAAATAGGATAACCAGAAAGAAAATTAGTTTTTTCATATTTAAGATTTTGGATTTCGTCTATCAATTTAAGAGAATTTACGGTTTGCTTCAGCTAGATTTAAAGAATTTTATGTAAGTATTTACAAAAAAACATAAACTTAAAATTTCGATAATATCCATTAATGTATTTTTTTTGTTTGATTATGAGTAGTTTTCTAGAAATATTTTTTGATTTTTTCTCAGATTACAGTAATTTAAATCAGTGTAAATTTTTAAAAATCAATTGGTTATGGCTATTCGAAGAAAAATACCACAAGAAGCTGCAGTTTTACACCCACATTTCACAGATAATGGGCAAGCAGCAGAACCGAAAGGAATAATGCCTGAATGTAATGTTCTTCGAGAAGTAAGGAGGGAAATAGGCAAATTTGAGGATACCATTCACTCTCAAACAGCTTCTTCATATGGATCGGTGAAAAAATACCTAGGTTTCATGGACTTTATTGCCAAGCCTGCTTATGATAAATTGGTTAAGTTTTATTCTTCTGCGGCAGAAAACCTGGTGAAACTTGAGGAGCTTGCTCTGATGCCTGGAGCTGATGAAGAGTTGAGAAATACACTAGTAGCCATCACCAACTACCTGAAAAAAGAGAATTCCAGCATTCCCCGAACATTTGGAGGTATCCTAGGGCAAACGGACAGGGCATATATCGTTCATGCCCAATTGATGAAATTGAATGTATCGAAGAAAATCAAATTTTCAGATTTCCCTCACAATTCCACTGTTATTTTTACTGTGGTAAATGTGTTGGTAGTGATTCTGGGAAAACAACTGATAGGGTCAATAGCCAATACATCTGACCATCTGACGGAAAATTACCTAAGTACTGACAGAAGTTTTTTACAACAATTTGAAAGTGCGGCAAATGTATCTCCTTCCCCAAGACCTAGATTTATCGAAGATCAAATGGCAGATACAGCCGCCAAACTGGGAGGATTTGGAGATATCAATTTCCACCAAAGCCCCAGTTATGATTAGCTCTCCTCAATGGCTTTCAATATGGTTTGACAAGCTTTTCTGATTTCTTCTTCTGTTATTACCAAAGGAGGAGCAATTCTCATCGCATCGTCGCAAAATAAAAACCAGTCAGTAATGACGCCGCTTTCTATAGCCCTATCTATGATAGGTTTCAGTACCTCAAATGATTCAAACTCCACTGCCATCATCAAACCTTTATTTCGGATGTTTTTTATCTTTGGATGAACCAGGAGCTTTCTAAACAATTGGGCTTTGCTTTCTACCGTATCCATCAAACCTTCTTCATGGATAATCTTAATTGTGGCCAATGAGGCCGCAGATGATACAGGATGGCCACCAAAAGTAGTGATATGGCCTAGAAGGGGATTGTTCTTGAATGCAGCCATTACCTCTTTGTTGGCGATAAATGCCCCTATTGGCATACCACCTCCCATACCTTTTGCGCATACTAAGATGTCTGGGGCGATGCCAAAATGCTCAAATGCCCAAAATTTCCCGGTACGCCCAAATCCCGCTTGGATTTCGTCTAGGATTAAAAGAGTGCCGGTTTCGTTACATTTTTTCCTCAGGGCTTTGAAGTATTCCTGACAGGCTACTTTAATCCCCGCTTCTCCTTGAATTGTTTCAATGATGACGGCAGCGGTTTGTTCTGTGATTTCTTCCAACTGATAAAAACTCCCATAGACTACATTTTTCATCCCTGGCAAAAGAGGTCTATAGGCTCTTTTGAAAATCTCATTGCCACCCACTGATAGGGCTCCATGAGAAGAACCGTGGTAGGCATCGACACAGCTGATGATTTCGCGTCTATTGGTAAAGCGCTTTGCGAGTTTTAAAGCTCCTTCAACGGCCTCACTGCCTGAATTGACCAAGTAGACATTGTTCAAGTGCTCCGGAAGTGTGTCGCACAAGGCCTGCGCCAACAGTGTTTGTGGACTTTGAACATATTCTCCATATACCATCAGATGCAGGTACTTATCCAGTTGTTCGTGTATGGCTTGAAGTACTTTTGGGTGCCTGTGCCCCACATTACTTACACCAATACCTGATATCAAATCCAAATAAGTCTTGCCATCAGGGCCATACATATAGACTCCTTCAGCTTTTTCTATTTCTATCAACAAAGGAAAGTCAGTAGTCTGTGCCAAGTGGTTGAGAAATAGTTGCCTGTTATTCATGAAATTATGGGTGAAATGCTGTTTGGGGATATATTTTATCTGGAATTAAGGAATGATATCAATATTGGATTAATACTGGATTTCCATTAATGCCAACCGAATTGATCCTTTGGTATTCTTAAGTGCTTTCTGTTGGGTGCTAAATTCTTATGATTCATGCACCTAACTAAGAGTCAAACCTTATTTCTGTATTCCAATTTGTAGTGAAGCTGACCTACAAATTAGATTTTCCTAAACCTAAAGAAAATTCCTAAAGGAAGTTTCTTCTCAAACCGGTCAACGAGATAAAGCTCTCCATGCTCTGCATTGTTGACCTCTTTGAAATTGGAATTGACCAAGTTGGCAGCTATGATAGAGCTGAAGCTGAGAGAGTACATGTTCAGGATTAAGAAATGATGTTTGTCTTCTAAAAGTTCCGCACAGATTTTCAACATTTCATTGATTTGTTCCTCCAGAATCCATTTTTCACCGTCAGGACCCCTTCCATAAGCAGGTGGGTCTAAGATGATGCCATGGTATTTGTTGCCTCTTCTGACTTCCCTTTTGATGAATTTCATTGCATCATCCACTATCCAGCGGATTCCGTCAAGTCCAGATGATTCCATGTTATGTTTTGACCAAGTGACGACTTGTTTGACTGAATCCAGATGAGTGACATCGGCCCCACATGCTTTGGCGGCTACCGAAGCTGCACCTGTGTATGCAAAAAGGTTAAGGACTTTAGGGTTTTTGACAGGTATTTTCCCAAGTGTATCAGCAATGTAATCCCAATTGACAGCTTGTTCTGGAAAAAGACCGATATGCTTAAATGAAGTCATGGCTAGATTCAGCTTCATCTGTAAGTTTTCCGGGCTTTTATAGAGCACATGCCAATTGTGGGGAATTTTTTTCAATTCGTTCCAATGTCCTTTTTCAGGATTGTTTTTTTCTTTGGAAAAGTGTGCGTGCGCCATTTCAGTCCATTCCTCATCCTTCATGCTTTTATCCCAGATGGCTTGTGGTTCCGGTCTGCTCAAGATATATGGGCCAAATCTTTCCAGTTTTTCGAATGCCCCGGTATCTATCAGCTCGTAATCTTTCCAATGTTGGGGTGTCAATGATAAAATTGTTTCCTTCATGACACAAAAGTAAAAATATTATCCAAGAGGCTTTTCATTTATTTTTAGCGGATTTATATTGTAATTATAGACGAAATCAAAAAAAGAGAAATCATGAGAGGTGCGGTATTGAGAAATCTAGTGGGGATGTTGTTTGTAGTATTTATTTCAGGTGATCTGATAGGGCAGTCGATTTCTACTTTAAAGCAGAATGACATTGATATGGGAAGAGCCTTTAGGTTTAATCCGAAAAGCGATGGAGTCAAAGGGACTCCCTTTCTCTATGAAGAAGCTCCAAAGGCAAAGATTGCCCTGAAAGGCGGGAAAATTTACGATGAAATACCAGTCAATATACTCCCTGAAGAAAACGAAGTTTACATTCAGATCGGTGAAATGGAAGATGATCCATTATTGGTCAAAAATTGGGAATGGTTGGAGACTTTTGAAGAAAACCCAAAACTCTTCAAAATGGTCTATTTGGAAGGGAAAGAAAGAATCGTTGAGATTCTATATGAAGATGGGAAAGAAAAATATGTGGCGCTTCATAAAAAGAATCTCATAAAGCCTACTACTTTGAAAGATGGATATACCGGGCCACAATATGAAACATATAGGCCAGACACAAGATTTTACAAAGTAAGCGGTTTATCGTCCGAAGAATTTAAAGGGAATAACAGCAGCTTAAAAGATATATCGGGATCCAAGTATAGTCAGGTCAAGTCTTACATAAAAGATAACAAGATCAAAACCGATCAATCAGCTGGCATGAAAAAAGTTCTCGCTTTTATTTTCGATTGATTTCTGAATCTTTTAAGCATCAGAGCCATTTCTCAAGCAGTCTTTCACTATTATACCAAAGCTTTTCACGCATACTTTTGGAATTGGCAGATGAGGAGGTCTTGGCGGGTTTTGAGTTTTTGAAATAGGAGCCATTTTGGGCAGCGGAGATTTCATTTTTACCCAAGAAAATACTCGTCTGTGCACCTTGTTCTGCTGTGATCATGAAAGGCTTTGCAAATATCCACAGGAGCTTGAAAATACCGCCGGCTTCACTTGCAAAGTTTGTTTTGACAACTCCTGGATGCAGTGAAAAAGCCTGTAAGCCCTGAGCTTCATATTTTTCTGCCAAAGACTTTGAAAACAAGATATTAAAGAGTTTTACATTTGCGTAGGCAGTAAAAGCACTGTATTTACTTTTATGATAGCTCAAGTCATCAAAATTGACTTTTGCAGCTTTATGAGCTTCTGAACTGACATTGATGACTTTCGGATTTGGAGACTTAAGCAACCAAGGCATCAGCTTATTGGTGAGTAGAAAGTGTCCAAGATGATTTGCCGAGAGGGTGAGCTCAAAGCCATCTTCTGTGACCGATTTTTCGTGAAAAATACCCCCTGCATTATTGATCAACACATCAATATGACTCACTTTGCTTTGGATAGTTTTGATGCTCTGTATAATTGAGTCCATGGATGCCAAGTCGACATGCACATATTCAGCCTTCGCTTGCTGTTCCATGGGTAAACCTGAAATCATTTCTTTGGCTTTATCGGGATTTCTGGCCAATAGCAAAACTTTTTCAAAATGTGGGGTAAGTTTACGAAAGGTGACAGCACCTATACCGGAAGTGGGACCTGTAATTGCAAGTATCATATAAGATTGTTTATTCTATTTAAGGAACTCCTTCTATCAGATTAAGTTTCTTTTACATCTGTAAATTACAAAGAAGTATAGACTATCAAGGTTTGAAAATATAAGTGATATTAAATTTTGCGCTTTATATTTTTTCGCCTCAGTTGCGTAATTTTTTGTATTTTTGAAGCTATAATATTTCAAAAAACTCAATAAGATAGAAACTCAAGCTTGATAAGCGTTACAGTTTGATATTGGATATCAGACGCTTGGACGAAACTCAAAGAGTAAATTACGCATAAGTGGAAAAGCCCCAAACCCCCAATAAACCATTTATTAATATTGAAAATGTCTTGAAAGACAAAAGTCCTGGTATGTACAAGTGGATGCCGGGTTTTGTTGTCAATTATATCAAGCGCATCGTTCACGAAGGAGACATCAATCAGGTAATGGCCAATATAGGCCATTTGCAAGGAATGGATTTTGTGAATGCTTTGATAGATGAATTTGGAGTGGAGGTTACATTGACCGGGGCTGAAAATATCCCTCTTGACAGGCCTGTGATATTTGCTTCCAACCATCCTTTGGGAGGAATGGATGGAATCGCATTTATGTATGCTTTGGGTAAGTACAGACAAGATATCAGGTTTCTGGTCAATGACATACTTACCAATATCAAGAACTTTGAGCCCATGTTCGTACCGGTCAATAAGCTTGGTACAAATAGTCGCGAAGTAAGCAAACTGATTGAGAATACCTATGCGGGAGATCATGCAGTATTGGTCTATCCAGCTGGATTGGTTTCTAGAAAACAACCCGAAGGCATCAAGGACTTGGAATGGAAAAAAAGTTTTATTTCCAAAGCAAAACGGTACAAAAAAGATATAGTACCCGTCTATACTGAAGGTAAAAACTCCAATTTTTTCTACAACTTGGCGAGACTTCGTAAACAACTGGGAATCAAAGCTAATATTGAGATGCTTTACCTGGCTGATGAAATGTTTTCTCAAAGAGGTAAAAAAGTAGTCATTCATATAGGAAAACCAATATCTTACCAGTATTTTGATAAATCGAAAAAAGAAACAGAATGGGCTGAAGAAGTGAAAGAGATTGTTTACCAAATGGCCTAACCCCTAAATTATGCAAGCAATTATTCCCGGAATAGATAAAGAGTTGTTGAAAAAAGAACTTTCTCAGGAGAGGTTTTTGCGTTATACCAACAATGGTAACAATGAGATTTATTTGGTGGATTATCACTTGGCTCCAAATGTAGTCAGAGAGATTGGGAGATTGAGAGAATTGACATTCAGAGCAGCTGGAGGAGGAACAGGTCTTTCACTTGACTTGGATACCAATGATACAGATGATAATTGCTACCAACAATTGATCACTTGGAACCCGGAAGAAGAGGAAATTGTAGCCGGATACAGGTTGATCCATTGCAGAAGTGCAGAGGAAGACGAAAGTGGTCATCTTAATTTATCAACCGCTCATTTATTTAAGTTTTCGGATACCTTCAAAAAAGATTATTTGCCCTATACCATTGAGTTGGGCAGGTCATTTGTGCAGCCAAAATACCAGCCAAGTATAGACAACAGAAAGGGGCTTTTTTCCCTTGACAATCTATGGGACGGTTTGGGTGCAGTAGTAAAGCTCAATCCAGATGTCAAATACCTTTTTGGAAAAGTAACCATGTACCCCCATTACAATAGAGATGGGAGGGATATGCTTTTATATTTCATGCATCATTACTTTCCGGATAAGGATAATTTGGTGAGGCCACATGACAACTTGTTACTTACTTATCATTCCGATACAAGTAAATTAAAGTCACTTTTCGAAGGTTTGGATTATAAAGAAGGCTATAAAACGCTAAATTCTAGAATCAGGGCTTTTGGTGAGAATATTCCGCCTTTGATCAATACTTATATGAATCTTTCACCTACAATGAAAACCTTTGGAACAGCACTTAATGATGAGTTTGGGGCTGTAGAAGAAACAGGGATTTTGATTACGCTAGCGGATATTCACGAAAGTAAGAAGCAAAGACATATAGACACTTTTGAGAGAGATAAGGTGTTTGGGATTAGATAATTCGCCATGAAATTGAGCTTGTCTTCTTCAGACAGGCATGAGGCATAAGACATACAGTGGGATTTCCCGCTACAGGGGAAACCATGGGAAGATTCCAATTTCCCGTTTAAAGACAATTATAAAGAGATGAAAAAAACAGTGATCATAGGTGCTTCACCAAACCCATCACGCTATGCTTATGTAGTGGCAAGCATGCTGGCAGAAAGAAAAATGCCCTTTGTTCCTGTCGGAATCAAGAAAGGGGTAGTGTTTGGTGAGGAGATATTGGATTTGAGATCAAAACCTGAAATTCCTGATGTGCATACAGTTACCATGTATTTAGGACCTCACAATCAGCCCGAATGGTACACTTACATCTTGTCTTTAAATCCCAAAAGAATTGTTTTTAATCCAGGGACAGAAAATCCTGAATTTTTCGAATTGGCAAAAGCAAAAGATATTGAGGTGGCTGTTGCGTGCAACTTGGTTATGCTGAGCACAAAACAGTTTTAGGAATCTTTCTTCTCCAAAAACATATGCATGAACCAGATATGGGGTGCTGAAATCAATGAAATCAGTATAAAAAAGAACAGCACCAGCTCATTTGGTGACATCCAAGTGTAAAATATAGCCAAGAGCATCCATATTCCTCCGAGACTGATTGCAGTGAAGGGCATCAGTTTTTTGATGAAACTGTAGAATTGATTCTTTCCCAGAAACTTTTTAAGAACTCTATACTCCTCATTCATACTTGGCAATGCGTGCCAGAAGCCAAAATAAATAATGAAACTAAGTAATAGTGGAAGTTGATAGAGTATGACTCCCATTACCACGGCTTCAATTATAAAATAATAGGCTTTTGAAGGCTGATTATAGGCAATCAGTAAAATGGCAAAAAGAAATGATCCAATGATGATCGGTAGCCCATACCCTTCCATGTTTTGGATATTGAGCATGCTTTCGAGTAGGTTTTTTGTGTAAGCAAAATCTCCCCACAGAATAACGCTCAAATAATAAGTTCCAAGTAGAATATAAGTGGCCGTTTTCAATTTGTTAATTTGGAAATTGATAAAGTGACTTTGTCCAAAATGATAGGCAGACATTAAAAGAAAAGCCGCCAATGCCAACAATGGCAAATAAATCCAAAGTACCAAGTAGATTAAAATGATTGAAATATACTTTGCCAAGAATTTGAACAAGCCTTTTGTGTTGATATTTGGACTTAATAATAAATGGTCAATAGCTCCATGAGGAATACCAATAGTTACCAATACCAAAGCAAAGAATATGTATTCAAATGTTGTATTTCCTTCAAAAAAAAGAAAGTATAGGATTGCTATTGAAAGCCCTACTAATTTGCCATATAATTCAATGCCTCTCATATTTCAACAGTGATTTGATGAAAATATTAAATTTAAGGCGCATCAAAATGCTTATTTCCTCCAAAAATGAAGTCTCTTCGTTTAAGAATTTCAATATTATTGGAGCTTTATTATTTGAAAACATAGTGTAAAATATACCAGGAAGTTCATTTGGCCATTTACTCACGATATTGAGAAGAATATTATCGTAAAAATTGAATCTTTGTTTTTCTTTCCCAAAACTTGACCTGACAGGTATTTTCATCTCCAAGTTTTGTACTATTTCAGCACAATGTTTTTGAATGTTGTAAAAAGTAAATCCAGTAGATGCTTTTGTACAACCTCCCAAAGTACCGAGATAGACAACAGAATCATAATTATCTTCAGGAGCTAAGGGCAATGTGGACATTGGAATACATCCTTTTTCCTTCTCTTTTATTTCATAAGTTTCATTTGGATAATACTTCTGGAGGTATTTAAGGATATGATTTTCCATTTCCTCTTCTTCCATTCCTCCTTTTGTATAAGTAGTAAACTCTATCAGAGCAGAGTTTTTAGAGAAAGGAAGTATATAAAAGAAATCAGTCGCTTGATTCGATATAGTATCAAAATGCATAAAGGTTGCAGAACTTGGATCGAAGACCTCAGAATCGAAATTCAATTCCCACCCAACAAAGATTTGTTTGATTATATCTTCGCCTGGCTTTTTTGAGTTTGGTATGGAAGTGAATGCTTTTTGGCAAGAAATGTCACCATGCTCTTTTAATTTGACAATTGCACTGGTGTCATTTACAGAAGTAATTTCTTCAACTTCATCTTGGATGAAGGTAATGTTGGGATGTTTTTGTATGATTTCAAATGCTTCTTTATAAAAATCAGAAGACTTGATATGGAAGTATTTTAGGTCTTCCAACTGTTTAAGGATGGTATTTTCATCCTTTATGATTTTAATTTTATCCCAATATTGTAAAGGGGATGTTTTGGGGTGAAAAGCTGCAGGTTCCTGAGACCAATAACACCAAGTTCTATCGTTTTTGGATTTGGAATCTATATCTACCACTAGGATTTTTTTGTCCAGTAGTGGCCCTTTGATTATGTGACGGATAAGGGAGATCCCAGCACATCCAAAACCGCAAACAATATAATCATAGGCTTTCATCGGCAGAGTTTAAAATATGGCTATCCTAATCTAGGATAGCCATACTGGGTTATTAGGCAGCTGTTTTAATTTTTCTCAATTTATTCGTTTCTGCAATTGCAACTGAATAAATAACTAAGCCGAAGCCTATTTTGTTAATAGCATCTGCCAAGTTGTAGAACAAGTCAATGCTTGAAACTTCAAATAGACCAGACAATAGATTGCCAGGAAGTACCATGTATCCAATTGGATAAATTGACCAACCTAACGTGATGAAAATCTTCAATAAGAACATAGCTCTTTTTAATTCCGGGCTATTGGAATCTTTAGACAATCTCGCAACATCACCTGCAAACACTTCATAAACGATGTAGAGATAACCTAAGGTTGAAGCTATACCCCAGAAAATGTTATTGTCTATGCCTGATGTTTCTCCTATGTAACCTGTGATCAACATCACAAGAGAAGCAAGTATCAGTTTCCACAATGTTCCGGTTTTAGCTCCGAAAGGTTTAGTGAGTAGGTAGAATTCTACGCACATCAAAGGAACGGTCAGCGTCCAGTCAACATACCTGAATGCTGTTGGACTTGTACCTGTAATCATGTAAAAATCTCTCATGTAGTAATAATGAACTGCGGCGATACCCGTGATCAGTCCAGAAACTAAAAGAGATGTTTTCCATTTCCCATCTACAGAACTTCTTTCTACAAAGAAGAAAACTGCTGATGCAAACATCGCCATGTACCCTATGAAAAAGGTGATGGCAACTGGGTCACTGTTGACAATCAAGTCAAGACCCACCAATTCTGCGGCAAGTAAGGTTTTCATAATTAATTGTTTTGGATAAGGGTGTAATCAAAATTTAATTTTGAATGTAATTCTGCAATACAATCATTCAGAAATTTATTTGTTTAACCAAGAGGGGTAAAAATTAAACAAATGTGTTCGAGTCGTTAAAATAGAGGGCTAAATGGTAATATTTTGTCATTCATGAAAAATGCAGGATATTTTGACGAAATAGCTTTCTGTAAAATTATATTTTACGTTTTCAAATGATGTCCAAGTGCTATTTTACCAGAGTTTCTAAGTATCGTTTAACCTCGGAATAAGGTGGGCACTCTCGTTTTTTTTGTGTATTATTACGGGTTAATAAGAGCAACATTTAATTTCTTTTTTTGAAAATAAAAAAGGCGTTTTAGATAAACTATGAGCGAGAATAAAGAAGAGAATCAAAAGGATTATTCAGCAGGTAATATTCAGGTTC
The DNA here is from genome assembly GCF_003003005.1 of Mongoliibacter ruber. Classification (GTDB taxonomy): domain Bacteria; phylum Bacteroidota; class Bacteroidia; order Cytophagales; family Cyclobacteriaceae; genus Mongoliibacter; species Mongoliibacter ruber. Next base: position 712,870 of record NZ_PVTR01000001.1, on the reverse strand, counting down.
TTGAGGGCTTGGAGGCAGTTCGGAAAAGACCAGCCATGTACATCGGTGATGTTGGTGTGAAAGGGCTTCACCATTTGATATGGGAGGTTGTGGATAATTCGATTGATGAAGCATTGGCCGGACATTGTGATACTATCAGGGTTACCATTCATGAGAACAATTCAGTCTCTGTGGAGGATAATGGAAGGGGTATTCCTACTGATATGCACCTTAAGGAAAAAAAGTCGGCTCTGGAAGTTGTAATGACGGTATTGCATGCGGGAGGAAAATTCGATAAAGATACCTACAAGGTTTCCGGTGGGCTTCATGGCGTGGGTGTTTCCTGCGTGAATGCACTTTCTACCGACCTTAAAGCAACGGTACACAGACAAGGCAAGTTGTATGAACAGGAATACAAAATCGGAGTTCCTCAATACCCTGTAAGGGAGATTGGCACTACTGATAAAAGAGGTACTACTATTCAGTTTACACCGGATTCTAGTATTTTTCAGATAACTGAATATAAATATGAAACCATAGCCAACAGGTTGAGGGAAATGTCTTTCCTTAATGCAGGTATAAGGATTTACCTTACAGATTTAAGAGAGGTTGAAGACGGTGAACCAAGGTCAGATGAATTTTACTCTGAAGGTGGACTTGTAGAGTTCGTACAATATTTGGATGAAACCAGAGAAAAGATCATCGACGAACCCATTTATATAGAAGGAGAAAGAAACAACGTCCCTGTACAGGTGGCAATGAACTATAATTCTTCTTACTCTGAGAATGTGGTTTCCTACGTCAATACCATCAATACTTACGAAGGAGGTACACACGTTTCAGGCTTCAGGATGGCATTGACAAGAACTTTGAAGAGTTATGCCGATAAGTCTGGTATGTTGGATAAAATCAAATTTGACATAGCAGGTGATGATTTTAGAGAAGGTCTTACTGCTGTCATTTCGGTGAAAGTGGCAGAACCACAATTTGAAGGTCAGACCAAAACCAAACTGGGTAATTCAGATGTTTTGGGTGCTGTCAATGCAGCTGTTTCTGAGACACTTCAATCATGGTTGGAGGAGCATCCCAAGGAAGCAAAAATAATTGTCGGTAAAGTTATTTTGGCAGCTCAGGCAAGACATGCCGCCAGGAAGGCCCGTGAGATGGTCCAAAGGAAGAATGTACTTGGAGGAGGAGGATTGCCAGGCAAATTGGCGGATTGCGCCAACTCTGATCCAACAGTCTGTGAATTGTACCTGGTCGAAGGTGACTCCGCAGGTGGATCTGCGAAGCAGGGTAGGGATAGAGATTTTCAGGCTATTTTGCCATTGAAAGGAAAAATCCTGAATGTGGAAAAAGCCCATGAACATAAGATTTATGACAACGATGAAATCAAAAATATCTTGACAGCATTGGGGGTCAAATTTGGTACTGTCAACGGTGACAGAGAACTGGATCTTACATCATTGAGGTATCATAAAATCATCATCATGACTGATGCTGATATTGATGGTTCTCACATCAGGACCTTGATACTCACGCTTTTCTTTAGGTATTTGAGGTCATTGATTGAAAATGGCTATGTCTATATTGCTCAACCTCCGCTTTATTTGTTGAAAAAAGGCAAGGACGAGCGCTATGCTTACCATGAAGAAGATAGAAAAAGATTGACCAAGGAAATGGTTGGTGAAGGCAAGGAAGACAGTATCAATCTTCAACGATACAAAGGTCTTGGGGAAATGAACCCTGAGCAGCTTTGGACCACCACCATGGATCCTAACACCCGTACTTTGAAGCAAGTGACTATTGAATCAGCTGCAGAAGCTGATCACTTATTCTCCATGTTGATGGGAGATGAGGTTCCTCCAAGGAGAGACTTTATTGAGAAAAATGCGAAATACGCAAAAATTGATACCTGATAGGGTTTAAAATTAAAATTTAAAGGGGCTTTTGCCCCTTTTTTTCTTTTCTTGATAAATTTTTAAACCCTCTGCATTCGAATACTATTTATAGAATGTTAGTTTTGTATTACACCGAATTCCAAAAATGAAAATAACTGCCTTAGATAAATTTGAAAGCATAATTGAAAGTTCTGACCTGGTCAGCCGTGACCTAAGTTGGGTGAAATTCAATGAAAGGGTGTTTGATCAATCCAAAAAAGAAAGTAGATCTATTTTGGATAAATTAAAGTTCCTAGCCATTACAGCGTCCAATTTCGATGAGTTTTTTATGATTCGAGTTGGATCCTTGTACAACTACCTTGATTACGATAAAGAAAGGGTGGATTACTCTGGCCTCCGTGAAGATCCCTTCAAAGTCAAGCTTTTTATGGAATGTCAGGCATTTCATAAAAGACAACAAGAGCACTTTGTCAAAACCTTACTGCCTGAAATGCAGGGAAGTGGGTTTATATTAAGCAATGTAAAAAATCTTGAGGCAGATGAGCGTGACTATATCAAGTCTTACTTCAATAAAGCTGTCTATCCTATGCTTACCCCAATGGTTTTTGATGGGTATAGGACATTTCCGATTTTGATGAATAAACTTCTGGTATTTGGAGTGGTGACTTTGGCTCCTGGTGACAAAAAAGAAAACAGGAAGTTATCATTTGTGCAGATACCAGCCAATATCCCGAGGTTTTTTGAAATTGAAAGAGAAGACCTAGTAGTCTATGTTCCAATTGAGGAAGTGATAAGGGAAAACCTCATTTCCCTTTTCAGAAACGTCAACATAGAATCAGTCAACCTTTTTAGAATTACCAGAAATGGTGACTTTACGCTGGAAGAAAGTGAAGATATGGATGCGAACTTCCTAGAGGAAGTGAAACGGAAATTGAATGAGCGGAAAACAGGTAGGGTAGTGCGGATAGAAATCGAAGAGGGCTACAGTAAATGGATGATTAGCTTGTTGAAAGAGCGCTGGAATATTCAAGATGACAGCATTTTTAAAGTAGAGAAGGCCAGCATGTTGGATTTTAACGGCCTATGGCAGGTTGTAGGCAATAAGCGTTTTAAGGATAGGTTACCCATGGTTCCAAATCCAGTGCCACCTATTTCCTACCCACAAGAAGGAACGGATGATGTATTTCAGGTTTTGAAAGGAAGGGATATTCTTCTACACCATCCCTACAATAATATTGATCCTATTTTTGACCTAATCGAAAAAGCAGCCGATGACCCCAATGTGATGGCCATCAAAATGACTATTTATAGATTGGCCAAGGATTCCCGAATTACAAAAGCCCTCTTGAGAGCTGCAGAAAACGGTAAACACGTCTCCGTATTATTTGAAGTAAAAGCTAGGTTTGACGAGGAGAATAATATCAGGGAAGCAAAAAAACTTCAAAAAGCCGGTTGCTTTGTGATATATGGTATCAGTAACGTGAAAACACATACCAAGCTGATGTTGATTGTCAGGAAGGATGAAAATAAAGTTACGCGCTTTGTGCATCTTGGTTCTGGTAATTACAATGAGGATACAGCCAGGCTATACACAGATATAGGTTTGCTCACTACCAATGAAGTTCTGGCGAATGATGTTTCAGAGTTTTTCAATGTAATTACGGGTCACTCCATGCCTACGACTTATCAAAACCTCATTACCGCACCGCGGGATATGAGGAATCAACTGATAGCGTTTGTTGAGCAAGAAGCAGAAAATGCCAGGAATGGATTGCCTTCAGGCATTGTGATCAAAGTTAATTCTTTAGAAGATTCAGAGATCATTTATGCCCTGTATCGAGCCTCTCAATCGGGAGTTCCTGTCAAACTTATCATAAGGGGAATATGTTGTTTGAGACCGGGAAGAATGGGTCTAAGTGAAAATATTGAGGTTTTTTCAATTGTGGGAGATTTTCTGGAACATTCCAGGATATACCATTTTCACAACAATGGAGAAACCAGAACTTATGCAGGCTCTGCAGATATGATGGTCAGGAGTTTTGATAAAAGGCTGGAATCTCTTTTTAGGGTTCAGGATCCATTGCTGGAGAAACAACTGATGAATATTTTGGCCTTTAATCTCAAGGATAATGTGAATGCATACAAGATGCTGGAGGATGGATCTTATGTCAGGAAAGTACCACAAGATGGTGAGTATGAATTCAATGTACACAGAGAGTTTTTCAATGTGAAAATTGAAGATGTGATGAAAGTTAAACTTTTTTGAAACCGGTTACTCGTTTCATTTGAGCCCATTAAATAAGTTAAGTGTTTAAATATTCACTGAAATAAAAAATGCAATAAGCCATTGACTTGTGGAGTCAATGGCTTATTGCTTTGGTGGGTTTTTGTTTTTATTCCTCTTGTAGAGCACCTGCATCAAACCGTCTTTAAGACCTACGTCTGGGATGAGCATTTTCTTGGAATTAGCTGCATCCATTGCTGCCAGGTAAATTTTAGCTGCCGGAATGATGACATCAGCCCTGTCATGATTGAGGTTTACTTTAAAAATCCTCTCTTCGAAGGTGAGGGACTCCAAGTAGCCTTGAATTTCTCTGATTTTTTCAATACTGATAAAGGTTTTCCCCTTTCTTGGTGCAGCCAGCTCAAAAATTTTATTGATGTTTCCCCCAGTGCCAATACAAGTGATTTTATCCTTTATATCGACATTTTCGGTGATGAAATTGCTCATACTTTTCCATACAGAAAGTGGTACTTTGTCTTCGAGAGCCCTGACAGACCCAATTTTAAATGACTTGGAGGCCAACTTCTCCAAGTTTTTGTAAATGTTCAATTCCGTGCTTCCTCCTCCTACGTCAATGTGCAAGTAGGCCTTTTGGTCTATGTGCGCACCAAGTGCCATATTAATCAGCTCAGCTTCGTGATTGCCATCAATAATATTGATTTTGAGTCCGATTTCTTCCTTGACCTCTTCGACTATTTCTTTGCCATTGATTGATTCTCTCATAGCTGAAGTAGCGCATACCATATAATCATCTACTTCATATAAGTCAATCAAAAGCTTGAATGCACGCATCAGTTTGACAAATTTACTTCTGTTTTTATCAGAAATCTTTTGTTCCTGAAATACATCCATTCCAAGTCTGAGCGGAAATCGTAGATATTCAAGTTTTTTGAAGTTGATGTTACCTTCATAAAAAGTAACCTGTGTGATTTGTAAGCGGATGGCATTGGAGCCAATATCTACTGCGGCAAGTCTCAAAGTATATTTCTATTTGATCTTATGCTAAAATAAACTTTAGCTTTGGCAATAAAAGGATTCTTTTATTTTTTCTTGGGTTTTATATGTTGACAAAGCCAAATTTAATGTGTCGCATCTTTTTTCACAGGCCAATTTTTTAATATATCTATTCGCTTTCATACCAGTAGAATCTAAATAACAGAATTAACCGGCGATTTCGAACCAATATCGATAAATATCCAATCCGCCTCCCCGATGGCTGGTATCTATTAATATCCCTTTGATAAAAAAAACTCGTTTAATTGATTAGTGGCATGATTGAGGACAGTTTTATTTTTTAAAATCTTGATTTTTCTTGATTATACTTCCTGATCGAAACTAAAATGCTTAAAGTCAAAATTAAAAATACAACCCCCAGAGAGACCTGAGAGGGTAGATGGAAAGTGGAAGCCATGATCATTTTTAGCCCTATAAATGCTAGAATAAATGATAATCCGTGTTGTAGATAATGAAACATTTCAAAGCTATTGGCCAATAAAAAATATAGAGCTCTTAATCCCAGAATGGCGAAAATATTTGATGTGTAGAGGATAATTGGATCTTGCGAAATGGCGAAAATTGCAGGAATTGAATCCACAGCAAAAAGTAAATCTGTAAACTCTATTACTGTTACTACAACGAGCAACTGCGTCGCAAATTTTTTCCCATTAATTTTCACGAAGAATTTCCCATCGTGATATTTTGGATCGACTCGGAACAATCTATGAATGAGTTGTGTCCCCAATGATTTGGAAAAGTCTTTATTTTCATCTTCCTGACCTCTGTCACGGAAAGATTTGTATCCAGCTATAATCAGGAATAAACCAAAAAGCGTTAAAATAATATTGACATGAAAAATCCTTCCCATGAATTCAAATTCAGGAAGATAGGTACGGTTGATAATTGCAACACCTGAAAATATAAAAATCCCTCTTAGGATGATTGCGCCCAAAATTCCATAGAATAGGACCTTATGTTGGTATTTTTCAGGTACTTTAAAGTACCTGAAGACAAGGATAAACACAAAAAGGTTGTCTACACTCAAGGCTTTTTCGATCAAAAAGGCAGAGTAATACTGTGAGGCCTTTTCTATTCCAAAATCCAAATAAATATATGCGCCAAAAAGCAAACCCACACCAATCCAAAGGATAGACCAGTTGAGGGCTTCTTTGTTGCTTACTTTATGATCTTCCTTGTTGAAAATAAACAAATCGATGCCAAGTAAACCCAAAATCAAGATAGCGAATATAGCTATGACGTATGTTTCTTGCTGCACTGAGGCTCGTGATTTATTGTGGAAAAATTATAGTAAAAAAACCTGATTCAGAGATTTTGAGTAAGAAAATTACATTTTTTGGTAGTAATGTTTCTTAAGTTTTCTTTTCACTCTAAAGTAACTGGCAAATCCCAAGAGCAACATTCCCAAGGACAGTGCAAAAGCCAGATAACCTAAGTCACTTACATGATCTAAGGCATTGACTTCCATTAAGGCAGTGCCACTTACCAAAAAATAGAGAGAAGTGCGGATGTATGAAAGTAGCGTCCTGTCATTGGCAAGGTTGGTTCTTTGTCGTGCAAGATAATCTCTGACAATGAGTTCACTATCTGGAATATTTTCTTTTTCCATGTCTAAAGTTTTTTCATGTGTTTATATGTTGTTTTTTAGCAGTCACCCCGATTAGTCGGGGCAGGCTATGGAATCTTCGCATGGCATCCCACTTTGCGAATTGACTGTCTGCTTTAGGCAGGCTCGATTTCATGAAAGATTAGGCATGCAATTTAGCTATATACAGCGCAAAATGGAAAGCATAAAAAAATAATATAAAACTGCTATTAGTTTTTGGGTTTACTTACTTTTGAGATCTAGAGTAATTTATAGAAAAGGCAAGTGTCTTACATATTTATGAGTAAACCGAATTTTGACGATATTTTTATGGAATTGGCTGTAAATCTAGCCAAGAGGTCCCATTGTATCAAGAAGCATGTAGGCGCAGTCCTTACCAAGGAGACAAGAATCATTTCGATAGGGTATAATGGACCTCCAGCAGGGACACATAATTGTGATGAAGAATTTCCTCAAGATGGTTGCGCAAGAGATAGCAAAGGTAGCTGTACTTTGGCTTTACATGCCGAACAGAATGCTATTCTTTATGCCGTAAAGAACAATACTTCTGTAGAAGGATCAACCTTATATGTCACCCTAGCACCTTGTTTGGCTTGTGCCAGGATAATATTCTCTATGGGTATTCTCAAAGTGGTTTATATGTATTCTTATGCAGAATATAAGGGTTTGCCACACGATGAAGGTTTGGAGTTTTTGAAAAAATTCGGAGTTGAAGTCAGTAAATATGAAAAAGAAGTACAATTTGAAGACCCTTTGATTTAGAGGAAATTGACTTCCGGTGAAAGCAAAATTCCAAATTTTTCTTCGACTGAAGCCTGTATCTTTTCACTGAGTATTTTGATTTCAGCACCATCTCCGTCTCCATAATTGACCAAAACCAATGGTTGGTTTTGATGGACTCCGATGTTACCAAACCTCTTACCTTTCCATCCAGCCTGTTCTATCAGCCAAGCCGCAGGGATTTTTACACCATCTTGAAGAGGATAGCCTGGGATCAAGGGATATTCTTTTTTCAAGGCTTCAAATTTGGCTGTTTCTACTGTTGGATTTTTGAAAAAACTTCCGGCATTTCCAATCTGTTTGGGATCAGGGAGTTTTGACTGCCTGATCTTGATTACTGCATCAGAAATCGCTTTGATGCTTAACTCTTCAACCTGCATTGATTGTAAAGTGTCCTGAATGGCTCCATAATTCGTATTGAAAACAGGGTTTTTGTTCAGTTTAAAACACACACTTGAAATGATGTATTTATTCTTGAGTTTGTTCTTGAATACACTTTCCCTGTAGCCAAACTCACATTGTGCCCAATCAAATTTTTCAATAGATAAGGTGTCTCTATTAATGGCTGTCAGGTTTTCAAAAACCTCTTTGATCTCGATACCATATGCACCGATATTTTGCATCGGCGATGCTCCGACAGTACCTGGAATTAAAGATAAGTTTTCCACTCCAGCCCATTCTTTTTCAATGCAATACAAAACTAAACTATGCCAATTGACACCTGCGCCCACTTCTATCCAAACACTTTCACTTGTCTCTTTGATCAAAGAGATTCCCTGTATGTCAATTTTCAACAATAAGGCTTCCAAATCTTTGGTGAGCAATATATTGCTGCCGCCACCAAGTACCACAAGAGGGATATTGTTTTTTTTGGAGAATTGTATTGCCTCAATGACATCATGAATGTTGTTGGCGATTGAAAAGTATTTGGCTTTTTTGTCAATCCCAAAAGTATTATAGGGGAGGAGAGAAACGTCTTTTTGTAAGTGCATGGCCTGAAAATGTATTGCGAATTAAACAAGAAATCGGCCAAATTGAAAGGTAAATTGATATTAAAGAAGTTGTGAAAAGACTATTCAATCAATTCCACTTGTTATCTTTGAAAGCTTTCAACATTTAAAATTGATAATTCCAGTAGAGTAAGCCAATATGAAAGAATTTGTAATCAATGGAATCAAAGTCCGTCCGGGACAATCTTTAAATATTGATATTGCCATTGCAAGGCTGCCAACACATACATTGATTGACTTACCCGTATTTATCAAAAGAGCCAAAGAAGACGGTCCTGTAGTTTTGATTTCCGGAGGGGTTCATGGTGATGAAATCAACGGTATAATTGCAGTCAGGAAAATGTTGGACGAGGAAGATTTGAATCCAATTAAAGGAACGCTGATTTTGATGCCTTTGGTGAATGTCTATGGTTTTTTGAGCAGCAGCAGGACTTTCCCGGATGGCAGAGATTTGAACAGAAGCTTTCCGGGAAGTAAAAAAGGATCATTGGCTTCCCAAATCGCATTTATTCTAAGTAATGAGATTATTCCTTTGATTGATTATGGCTTGGATATCCATACAGGTGGAAGAATGCTTTCAAACTACCCTCAAATCAGGGTGGATTATAAAGATAAAAAGGGGATGGAGTTGGCTAATGCTTTTGGGACTCATTTTATTTTGAATTCTCCACATATTGATAAGTCTTTCCGAAAGGAAGCGTTTAAGCGCAAGAAAACAATTTTGGTATATGAAGGTGGTGAATCAATGCGGCTAGATGACTATGCCGTTGAAGAAGCCATAGCAGGTACTAAAAGGATGTTGGTCCACCTTGGTATGCTGGAAGAATCCGCATTGCCTAAAAAGACGATCATGCTAAAAGAAAGCTCTTGGTCAAGGGCGAAAGTTTCGGGAATATTTAATTCCACAGTGACACTAGGTGATGAAGTCAAAAAAGGTCAAATGCTTGCCAAAATTTCAGACCCTTTTGGGCAGGTAAAAGTCCCTGTCAAGGCTACATACAATGGGCATATCATTGGGTTAAACAATAATCCTGTGGTCAATGCGGGGGATGCATTGGTACATATAGGAAGATCTTAAGCAGGTATTCTGATTTTCTTTTTTTGGAAACTTATGGTATTTCCAAACAAAAAATCCAGCGCTAGCTGGATTTTTTGTTATCTAAGTGAAATGAAGTTAGGAATAAAAAACTCTCCGTCAGTGATGAACATATCTTGTCTTTCTGATAATTCTCCATCATCATCTACAGAATATATGGTGGCTTCAAATCGTCCATAGCTTCCTTCTTGGATCAATTCATCAAAAATGACCCAAGCATCATCCCTTGCTCCAGGGTTGTCCGTTTGCAGTAAGTCTGCAATAAACCGATCTCCATTTTCATCGAAATAAAGTACAGTGATTCTCGGAACTACAGTATTGTTTACGGTAATGCCAAGCTGCATTTCGTAACGTGTTCCGATGGTAATAGACTCCAAAGTTCGAAGACTGATAAAAAGCGCGTTTTTCTCGTTGTCCCGACCTGTAGTCATATTGAAAAGCATGTATCTGTTTGCTGCATTTGGGTCTTCTAAGAAGAGAATGCCCGAATCAGTATTTGCTTTGAATTCTTTCTGAACACCATTGACCTTAAATCGATAATAATAATCAGGTCTATCAGGCTCTTTGTCGCAAGAGGTGAAAACAGCAACAAAAACAGTAAACAGCAAAATTTTACTTAAGAGTCTCATCTTCATAATGGTTTGTTCACGTCGTAAAGACGTAGGATAAATGGTAATTTGTTTCGCAATACCGCGCAAAATTAAAGGAAAAATGGAATTTATCTCGGTTTGCCAAGTTTAAAAAACAAAAGGCATGTACAGTGCTCCACTGTACATGCCTTTCCGATTTTCTTGATTCTAAAACCCTGACTTTTTAAGCAAAGAAGGTTTTGAGGCCAAGGATTCTCTTGTCGAGATTCTCTGATACTTGATCGTAAGCATCTCTGTTAGGAAGTGCTTCATTGACCGAGAAGTAGTATTTGATTTTAGGTTCTGTTCCTGAAGGTCTTGCAGAAATTTTACTTCCGTCTTCCAGGTAGAATTGAATCACATTTGATTTGTCCATCTCTAAAACAGTCTCGCTGCCTTCGGTCAGGTCATAAACTTTGCTTTCTTTGACGTCGACTACCTTGACGACTTTTATACCATTCATTTCGGTAGGTCTATTCGCTCTGAATCCTGCCATCAAAGCTTGGATCTGTTCTGCCCCGTCTTTGCCTTTTTTAGTCACTGAAATCAAGGATTCCTTGTAAAATCCATACTGCATATAAATTTCTGCAAGTACATCCTGAATGCTTTTTCCTTTGGTTCTGTAATAGGCTACAAGCTCAGCAAATACCGCGCAAGCAGATACTCCATCTTTGTCTCTGACAAAATCATCTATAAGGTATCCGTAGCTTTCCTCGCCACCTCCAATAAATTTCTTTTTGCCTTCTAAGTTGAGAATGACATTGGCGATGTTTTTAAATCCAGTCAAAACAGAGTAGCAAGGCACTCCAAAGCCTTTGCAAATTTCATCTATCAATTCAGTAGTCACAATGGTATTGACCATAAATTCCTCACCGGTTAGTCTGCCGTACTCTAGCCATTTGTTGAGTAGATAGTATGTCAGCAAGGCACCTGTCTGATTCCCATTCAATAACTCGAATCCTCCTTTTCCGTCAGGAACACAAGCTGCATATCGGTCTCCATCTGGATCACAAGCCAACACCAGTTCGGCTCCGACTTTTTTCCCAAGTTCCAAGGACATATTGAGCGCTTCGGCCTCTTCTGGATTTGGGTAAATTACTGTAGGGAAATTGCCGTCAGGTTCTGCCTGCTCTTTGACAACATGTATATTTTCAAAACCAAAAACTTTCAATGCTGCAGGTACCATCTTGTTTGAAGCACCGTGAATTGGTGAAAAAACAATTGGCATATCTTTTTGCAACATGATTTCATTGGGAGAAAGGCTTAATTTCTTCACCAGGTTCAAGTAAATCAGGTCAAAGTCTTCCTCTATGTATTCGATTAAGTCGTCATTTTTATTCCAGTTGACATCATCTACAGATTTAATTTTCTGTACTTCATCTATGATGTTTTTGTCATGCGGTGCCACTACTTGACCACCATCATCCCAATAGGCTTTGTAGCCATTGTATTCTTTGGGGTTGTGTGAAGCGGTCACCATTACTCCGCTTTTGCAACCAAAATGCCTGATGGCAAAAGAAAGCATTGGGGTAGGCCTTAATTCTCTGAAATACTTTACTTTAATCCCGTTTGCTGTAAATACATTCGCTGTAGTGTCAGCGAAGAGGGTGTTGTTGATTCGACAGTCATGGGTGATGGCTACTGAAATGTCTTCACCTGGAAAACATTTTAATAAATAATTGGCCAAGCCTTGGGTCGCCATGGCTATCGTATAGACATTCATCCGATTGGATCCGACACCCATCAAACCTCTCAAGCCTCCGGTACCGAATTCGAGGTCTTTGTAGAAGGATTCGATTAATTCGGTTTTATCTTCGGCTAATAGTAATGCCCTTATTTCTTCTTTACTTTTCAAGTCAATGTTGCTGTTCAACCAGCTTTCAGCCTTTGCTTGAATAATTGGATCTATTGTTGTCATATTTTAAAAATTAGGAATAAGGTTCTAATTTAAATATTTAGCCAATTAAACCCATTAAAAATCGGGAAGATTATGGCCTTTAAGACGAAAAAAACGCAAGCCTTGAAAAATGACTTACGTTTTTTTTGATTTTAAACATGAACAAGCAATTCTACCACATTCCAAATTGACTAAGCCTCTTTAAGCTTCTATGACTTGTGAATACTAGTTTGCTGCAAGTTCGATATTGATGATATTAGGCCAGACTCAATTATTGAATTCAGTGTTATGCTTTACTTGCATCAAGCCGTGAATACCTAATGTTGAATGCAACTATTAGAGATTTCCTCTCAATTCCTGTTCCCTTTCAATTGCTTCAAACAAGGCTTTGAAATTTCCTTTACCAAAAGATTTAGCTCCTTTTCGCTGAATGATTTCGAAAAACAAGGTAGGTCTGTCCTGTACAGGTTTGGTAAAGATTTGAAGAAGATAACCTTCATCATCCCTATCTACCAATATGTTCAGGTCCTTGAGTGGCTGTAGATCTTCGTCTATTTTCCCAACCCTATCCAATAAATCATCATAGTAGGTATTCGGTACTTGAAGAAATTCAACACCTCTTTTTCTCAATTCAGTAACTGTATGGATGATGTCATCCGTGGCTATGGCCATGTGCTGCACACCCGCACCATTGTAAAAGTCAATGTATTCTTCAATTTGAGATTTCTTCTTTCCTTCAGCGGGTTCATTGATGGGGAATTTGATGTAACCATTTCCATTTGAAACTACCTTTGACATCAATGCGGTGTAGTCCGTGGAAATATCCTTGTCATCAAAAGTAATCAGGAGGTTGAATCCCATTACTTTTTCATAAAATTCCACCCATTTGTTCATCTCACCCCAACCTACATTGCCCACACAGTGGTCAATATATTTGAGCCCGATTGGAGTAGATTTGTATTCACTTTTTCTAGGCTTAAAGCCAGGCATAAATACACCCTTGTAATTTTTTCGCTCTACGAAAGTATGAATGGTTTCTCCGTAGGTTCTAATGGAGGCGGTTTTCAACTCACCAAATTCATCTGAAAGGGTAGTAGGCTCTTGATAAGAAACAGCTCCTCTTGAGGTGGTTTCTTTCCAGGATTTTTCGGCATCATCCACCCATAATGCCAGGACTTTCACACCGTCTCCATGCTTTTTGATATGGTCAGCGATGGGATGGTCCTGTAAAAGTGGCGTGGTCAGTACAAGTCTTATTTTATCTTGCTTGAGTACATAAGAAGCCCTGTCTTTGATACCTGTCTCCGGACCTGCATAAGCGATCAATTCATAACCGAAGGCATACTGATAATAGAGTGCGGATTGTTTGGCATTACCGACGTAAAGCTCTACAAAGTCTGTCCCGTTTATAGGGAGAAAATCATTTTCCATGTCAAAATTATTTTTGGGTTTAGTATTCATCACGATTGCTCGTATGGCAAAGATAAAATTTATCTCTTAATTTTAGGGAACAACGCTCATGTATGACTTGGAAATAAAACTTTTATGAGGCAGCCACCTATGATTTTGGATTTAAGAAAGACTTCACTTTTTGAAAAAGGGCATATTCCAGGTGCGATCAATTTTCCAATGTTTGAAATAGGAGAAATTGCCCAAGTACAAAAGATGACTGTAGAAGAAAGGGAGGGCTTTTACTTTAAAAGGTCCAAAGCCTTAGGGGCAAAACTTGTTGACTTGGTTGGATTTCAGGCTTTTTCCTATTACTGTCAAAAAGGAGAGATGGAAAGCCGTTTTTTTAAAAACTGGTTTGGGCCGGAATTCTTGGAGGGAAAGGTATTAAAAGGAGGTTATAATGCCTATAGGAAAGCTGTAAATCAATCCTGGAATGAAAAATACAACTTGATTGTACTTACAGGGCTTACAGGTTCTGGTAAGACAGAAGTTTTGGAAAACTTAGAAAATGAAGGAGTAAGCGTATTGAATATAGAGAAAATCGCTGGCCATAAGGGGTCTGTTTTTGGTACTATTGACGGTGAATCCAATATTCCTCAGGAGCAGTTTGAGAATGAAATTCACCAAATTCTTCGAAAAAGAGGTCCTGTATTTACCGAAATGAAAGGAAGATATATAGGGACTTTGTACATACCTATTCAGCTGTTCAGGCAAATGGAAGAAGCTCCAAAAGTATTTCTAGAGCTGCCTTTAAAGGCTAGGATTGACAGATTAGTAAAAACTTACTGTGGGAAGGATGATGAATTTTTGAAAAAGCAGCTTATGCAGCTCAAAGATAGGTTATCAGACCAGGAGCTAAATAGTGCCATGGAAGATTTGAATAAATTTAATTATAGGTCTTTTATTGAAAGGCTGTTGGGGTATTATGATGAGAGTAATGTGTATGGCGAATCCGTAAGCAATTATCAGATGAAGATTTCAGGAAAGTCTCCTAAGGAAATACTGGTACAACTCAAAAAAGCATACCCCTTATAAAAAAATGTGGCGGGTCGTTCCTTCGTCCCGCCTACTGCATGATTGAACTTCTTTCTATCTGAGCCATGCTCAGCTACCTACGGTACAAACTCCTGTTGAAAGTTCTTCTTCACCTCGCAGATTCACTATCGTTCTTCACGTTTAGCTTCTTTAATATCTTTGATTTTAATACAAAAGTTAATTTACTTATTATCGGTCAATAAATCAAATCTTAGCCCACTACTTCCTTCACCTTTTCCGGTAATTTTTCTGGCTCCATACCACACTAGCCTCTTGCCCGAATACCAGCGTGTCAGTTGGTATTGACCGATCAGGGTTACACCTGCCCGAGGGACTTCTTCTTCATGTATAAAATAAGGATCCAACTGTTGGTTGTCCTCATCTATTCCTACTCTCAAAAAGTCCGACTGTGGCCTGACTGCATGGGGTGTAATCCCTGCCACTGTCCTTGGCATGGAAGCCCTTTGGAATATAATTTCCCTGTTGATGGCTTGTCCGGGTTTGTGAATGGGGATAAATGGAATCCAATTTTCTGAGACTTTATTGGCAAGGATATATTTCAATGGTGGCTTGTATTGCCTTACCTGTAGGTTCTGATCACTTTGTGAAAGATAGGAGGGGTCATCGGATGCGATTTCCATTATTTCTTCTTCCTGGGTAAGGAAATTTTCTAAGATTTGTTCTACTTTATTGGCAGTGTCTGCGCCGCTTGTACCGGATCCCATCATATCAGGAATGATGGCTTCTATACCCCATACGGTATTAGCCATTTCGTCTCTAATCATTTTGATTTTCTCTACAGGTTCACTTTCTATGGTCTTGGCAAGTGCGTCAGGAATAAATACTTTTTGGTCCATTCCCAAGTATTCTTTTTCCTCATTGAGTATGGATTGTCCAAACATGCCCCAGCCTAAATAATTGCCCCCATCTTGCTTGTGGGCAGCCTCCACATGGGTTCTGAATCCAAATACATCTTTGACCACAATGCCTTCCACCTCGCAAAGGGAACCGGCTTCTATATCGAAAGGTATGGCAAGCCAATCATTACTGTAGTTCATGGCATATTGGGTGATGGAAATTTTTGCCAAATCAGTATCTGAGGCATTCATATTACCGAGATCAACTTTGCCGTCTTCCATCTCCCACCATCGGGAGACTGGCATTCCGGCAATACTCGCTTCGGATGGAATCAAAGTCAATACATGTCTCTTGGTGTTATCAGAGGGGATATCAGGTAAAATCATAGCCTTGTTTGACTCAATTTGGTCAAATGAATACCAATCCAAGTGGCCTTGAAAATAGGATTCTGCCTGAAGTGTCCTTTGGTCTTCTTCCTGGATTTTGATAGATGCTGTTTCAAAAGCATATTCCATTTTTTCCGGAATCCAAGATTGATCTTCATCCAACTCGGGAAGGTTAAATTCCTCTATTATTTTGGCCTTCCATTTTGTGATGGCATCTTTTATTTTTGTCAAATGAGAGGCTTGGATAAAGCCACCGGGATTTGTGTTGGCAAAAGCATTCAAAAAATCCGGATTTTGTGAACTGGCTTTTAAAATCCGCGCTGCATCCATAGCTTTATTTTCAAGGGTCTTGAGGTATTGGTAGGCTTGGGTTCTAGCCATTATTTGTGCATTTTTTGCCAATACTTCTCCATCTTCCCTGTCTTCTGAATTTAACACGGGGGGCTGGAAGCAGAATTTTTGGATAAAAGAGCTCACATAGACACCTTTTGCATATCCAGGCTCACCTGTCAGATCAAGGTCAATTTGCCGAAACAGTTTTTTACCCAAATAATAGGAAGACCGGATGCCCAATTTTTGGTGAAGTTTTTCTACGGTCACTTCCATGGGTAATTTGTCATTTACCTTGCCCCACTGTCCCTTCGGATGGTTGGTTTTGAAGTAGTTGAGTTTTTGGGTCTTCACCGCTATTTTGGCTTCTATTGCGCTGCCTGTATCCTCACCTTTAAACTCCCCAAACTGCCATTGTCTTGCGAGCATCCAGAGTGGGTCATGAATCTTTGCACTCAAAGCTGAGCTCAGGGATTCTTCTCTTGTTCTTCCTTCAAGCCTATTGTAAGCCTGAAACGGTTCGCATGGATTGAATAAAATTGCACTCATGAGTCTAGGGTTTTATTGGTTGTTGGTGATGGAGTAGTCTATATACCAGCCAAGAGACTGTTGTTCTGGAATCTGGTCATCTTCAGTCGCACGCAAAAACTCTGCATGACCATAAGCAAGTGCACTACTTGCCGGCAAGACCTGAGAAAATGAACTGTGGTCTAAATCATCTGGCTCAAATGTCCGGAGTTTGGCCAAATTCAAGGCTTCCTCTACCGTGAGTAAGATTTGTTCAATATCCAAACTGCCTTTCAACTCAGGGGGTACGGCCATCAATATACTTTGTGGTGCTCTGGCGTCTGGTTGGTTGTAATGAACAGCGACACCTGTAGTCTGTATTTTTTCAGGAATAAGTTCAGCCCATTCATCTACCACCAATCCAGTCAGGCTGGATTTTCCGATTAAATTTTCCCCGCCATAAAGCATGAAACAGAGGTAATCACCTTCAGGCTTGTAAGCTTCAGGATATTCTGTTCCCATCCAGTGCGGTGAGGGTGTTTCTTGTCCTGAAAGGGGAACTTGTGCAGGAAGAATGGATGTTTCGGGTTTTGACAGCACTTCCTGTAGCATTCGTAGATTTTCCAGTTTGGCTATATTTTTCCTCACCAAGCCAGAATCATGTTGCCATTTCTCCAAGCCTTCAAGACCTGCATACTCCAACAAATTCTCATCAGGGTCTGCCTGCATGCTGCTTTGCCAAAAGGCTTGATCAGGAATAAATACCTTTGGAAGTATTTTCATCCCATTCCCGAAAACCGCGGATACAATTTCGTTGGCAAGGTTTAAGATCTTTGCCTGTTCTGTTTCTCTCCCGATTTCACCATTCAGCTTATTGATCTCTATGGCTTTGATTTCTATTCGGGATTTGGCTTCCAATAATTTACCTAATTGCTCACTTAAAAACACAGCCTTAGTTTGAAGTGGATTTGGGAAGTAATTGGCAAAGCCGAAAGAAGCCAACTTTTTGAAGAGTTCATAGCCGGTATCTACTTCACTGGCAGAGTATTCTGTTTTTTGAAGATCAAATGCATCTAATTCATCTCTCAAAGTTTTAAATGCAATGATAATTTCATCGATTCTATTTGTGAATTGCATAATATCAAGCCCTGCGCCTTCAACGTCAAAATTATCAGGGTGCTCTGCCCTTCTAAGATCTCTTGCATCAGCTGCCCTGCAGGAATTAAACAAATCAAACAAGGCCTCAAAAAATGGAATCATTGCAAATACATCATGTGCATCTTCCTCCAAATGTTCTGTCAACATGAAGTGGAAGTCTCCTTCAATGGAGAATCCTGCATTTTCCAGAGATTTGATCACCCGGAACTCCATCTCTTCCCATTTAGAGTCTGCATCTCTTCCCAACAAAAACACAAGGTCTATAGGTTGAAGCCCAATATTCAAAATATCCAGGTAATGTGTGGTTCCTTGATGAATTACAGCAAACTGAATTTTGTTTGGGGCTCCTATTTGGTTGGCGAAATAGGAGTTTAGTCTTGGTTCTGCTGCTGATTTTGGACTTGCAGGCAAACCCCACAGGGCAGCATTTCCTTGCTCTGGGATTAGAAAAAGGCCTCGATTGATAACCAGGTTGCCATTTCTCAGGCTTTTGATGATTTCAGGATCTCTTGGGATTTGTCCTTCTGCAAAGCTGTTCATGACACCGGCAGCCCTTTGATGATTGCCTCTGACCAGTTGGTAAACACTTTCGGAGGTTATCAAATCACCTAAAGCATCAAATGTGTCCGCCATTTCATCTATTTCTTTGATGATGGCCAGCATTTTTTGCTTATTTCTAAGGGCTTGTTCAGAATCATCAACATTGATGTCAGGTAAGCTATCTTTTAGACCGCTAGGAATATGTTCTATTTTCAATGTCTTCCAATCTCCACTTGCCATTACTTCGGTGAAGGTCTTGTCGGGATCCACTTTTACATGATCTTCAAAGTATTTTAATAAAGCCTCACCATCTACCACATTGTTTGCCCGTATACTTTCGTTGGTTTCTGTACTTATTTCTGAACCTACAGGCCTATCTCCATACGTAGGGAATTTCCTTCGTAGCCTGTATATGTATCTGTCCATTTCCAGGTGGTCTCTTGGCTTCTCCTCCTCGGTAGAGTCTGCAGGGGTTTCATTCCCGTCATGAAATTCATATTTTTCATGCAATGCACGCTCAAACTGATAACCTAGCAAGGCTCCCGCTGATTGGCCCTGACTTACCCCTTGCAGTAGGAAAAGTGCTTTTCTGACCCGGGAACTACTTAAATTGATCGAAAGGATATTTTTATCACTCCCTTCTCTTTCCTGCATGGCATTGAATCCAGCCCTTAAAACTGCAGCTGTGGTAGCATGTTGCAAGCTAGGGGCATGAATGAATCCCTGATTATCCTCAATTTTATATACCGGATATCCTTCTTTCGGTCTTAGGCCGTCGGGAACATTTTCTGATTTATGGGTTTCCTTCTGTGGCCTTAAGTTTTCCAAAATCCCATATGCGCCAACGTAAGTTCCTGTTTTTTGTGTAGCTCTCATTTGCCTCAACCTCCAAGCACTGAGTCCTTCCAGCCAGGCATCGATCCTATGACTACATAAGTCCAGGTGATCTGCAAGAAGTCTTTCCAACTTATTGATGGGGAGGGTTTCGAGGATATTTAACGCCTTGACTACCCCAGGGCTTTTATCATAGACCAAACCACCTCTGATCATCGCTAAAAGTAACGTTGTCTGCGCTTTCTCTTCAGATCCAATTGCCACTTTTGGCAAATCTCCCACATTTATATGGGTAATATTATTGCGGTTGTCTTTGAGCCATGAGATATAATTGTAACCCTCTTGGGCACCTACTATAGTCGCCAAATGATCTTGGCCAAGTTCAGGATCCTGAACCTTTGGTCCCAGCACATGATTGGCAAAATTGTACCTTGCTTTGTATACCCTGGATCCTCTGATGCTCGCCAGCTGGGCATGGACAGAGGTATGGCCCACCTTATCGAGAAAGTCATTGATTAAATTATTTAGAGAATTGGGCGAATATTTGCCGTTTATCCTATCCCAGTTCACTGTGATGACAGAATCTTCATTGCCGTCTTTGATGGGCGGTTCTTTGATCCTTCCCATTAAATTGGTGCCATGTCTGTATATGTAGTCCTTTGTGTTCGGCTCTAAGCCAAGAATTTCTAAAAAATATTTTTGAGGATCATCATCATATTTGCGGTCATTGATGTCTCTTACTTTTAATTCTTTTTTTTCCTCGGGTTGGAACAATACTTTTTCAAAATCTCCACGGATGACATTGGCCAGTTTTGAAAGTGAACGCAAATAGCTTTCAAAAGAGCTTTTGCTGCTGGCTTTTTCCCCTGTTATAAAGTTGTCATAGACAGTAATAGGCAAAACTCCATAGGGTTGTGGACCTATCCTGAAGCTTGGAATAGCCCCTACAGCGGAAAGGTGATTTTGTAAAAACTCAAGCGTCCGGATTTCATCATTGTGATTGAACCAGCTGCTTGCCATAGTCTTCATAAAATACTTGATGGTGGCATTGTATAAGGCCCGATTCATGGCCTTACCTTCGGAAATATCCCTTTTCATAGCCCTTGGGATGTGAACGGCGAACTCCTTGTGTAAGCCTAGGGCATCTTTGAAGTACTGACCATCGGCAATTTCCAGTTCGTTGTTGCTGGTGTAAGACTTTTCTATTTCGCTGCTGTTCTTTTCTTTCACCAAAGCATCAAAAGCGTAGTCCACGTCGTCGTCCAATTCTGAATAAGGAGATTTTTCATCTTCAGCATTGTTGGTGGGAGTATCTACTTCCAAAAGTTCCAGTCCTCCATCAGTGAAATGGTGACTTTCAAAGAGCTCATTGATTCTTTTCTGTCCCTCACTAGGGCTTTCATCTCTGACTCCTGTTGCTATTACCCGATCAAAACCGGTATCGTAAAATTCTTCACTGATGCTGATTTTCATACCCATACCGATTTTGATGGCTTCCTCAAAATCAAACATCCATGCCAACTTTTTTGGTACACGAAGGTTTCCATGGCTGTCATGGGAAAAATTCTCATCGCTTTCATCCGAAGGATCCAGACTCAACTGAATACTCTCCGGGATTTTGTTTCCAACTTTGATGTATTCGTATACATCGCCATTTTTCAAACCCACTATCATCCTGTCAGGCATGGTAGTGCAAATGCCCGCTCTATCCCAAGACTGGCTTTTTTTCTCTACGTTTTTAAAGTTGAATTCCCTTGAAAATGGTCTTTCTAACTTGGAAGCATTGGCAGTTTTATATTGTAAAAAAACACTTAGGCTTTTTTGGACTGATCCTATCAATACCCTGATAATGGATAGCACTTCCGGTTTCATGGATCTCCATTCAGGCCTTGTCTCAAGCAGGTTTTTTTCAAGTCTTTGAAGAATATCGATACATGCCAGCAAAGAGGGTTTTGTTTCCAGACAGGGTGTCAAGCTATTCAATGAAGAACTTGTTCTTTTGACCCAATTGGAAAGTTCTGAGATTGTAGAAAGTGGAACAGAAAAGAAAAACTTGTAGTGTGAAGCGAATGGTGCAAACTCCTTTTGGAAAATTTCGATCAATTTAGCCAAAGGGTTAATGATAGAGTCGGAAACAGTTAAGTTACTGGGCTGAATGGCTTGAATGATGTAGGCAGCCCTTCTTACTCCCACACTGGCGGCCAAGGCTCTCCAAGCTGCCAATCTTGATTTGTCAGTGTCATCTGTATCCAGGTATGCATTTCTGAAATAGTTTTTCCCCTGTTCAATTTCATCCTCTGTTAGTCTCTCGTCGTGGTCATCTACGGCGATATCATCAGGGAAAAACCGAATCCAAAGTTCATAGGTAACTTCTGATTCCACCAAATAGCGGATCTGATTGATATAGTCTTTCGAGAAAGTAGTCCTGTTGTTTTTTTGATCAGTGTATTGGTTCTGGATACTTAAATCTATGGACTGCAGAAGCGTCAATGTTTCTTCAACAGCCACATTTTCTTTGTTTTCGCTGAGATTGGCTACACCTTGCTTGTATCGGCTTACTAAGGTTTGGAAAGAACCCCGAATAGCATCTAATGTTTTTTGAGGAAGAATTCCTGTATTTCCAGCACGAACACGAATGGACTTTTCAAGGTTTTGGACCTTGCCTAGCATCCAGTCGACAACCTCTGATTTTTGATTGATTCTAGTATTGAGACTTGAAGTCAATTGTCGAATTTCCTGTTCATTTGTGTATGCGTTTTTTGCGCCATCTCGGATTGACTTGCTGCTTATGCCCAAGCTTGATAGAATGTCCAATTGACTTTTTAAAGCAAGAAATTCGTTTATAAATTGATTGTTGGTACCTAAGCTGACTTTTTCTCTCAGTACCATGACCTCCGGAATGCGAATTCTCTCATTGATAACTACAGGGTTGGGCACTGCACGAGCTACTGTTTCTGTTTTAATAGCGGGTGTTACCTTTGTTGTTGCCGCTAAACGAACGGCGGGTTGGGTTGCACTCAACACGGAAGCACGTGTAGTCGGTACGGTCCCTAGTGGCCGAGGGAGTGGGCCTGTAGGTAAAGGTCTAGGTTGAGGAACTGGAATAGTCGGGGTACGAATTGTCGGAGGTCTCCTTTCAGGAATAGTAATTACAGGTTTTTCCCGTTCTTTTGGTTTTTCTTGCGGAGGAGCCGGTGCGGGTTTATTTGCTTCTTTTAGCAGTTGCTCCCCAGTTTTGTTAAACGAAATGATTTCATTTGAAAACCTTTGATACACCACTTTTAGCCTCTTGATTTCTTGTTCGGTTCCCTCTAGAGGATGGTTGAGGTCGTCAAGAATAGACTTTACATGCTTATTGACTGTAGTTTGAGTCTTATTCCATGCTTTGATATCAGCATATTTGCTACTGTTGTCAGTTTTTAAATTAAAATATCCAACCTCCATTTGATAAATAACTTCCATAGCCCTTTGGGTACGTAGGGAAATCAGAAGATTCATGTATGGGGCGTATTCTTTATCAATTTTTGACTTTAGTGTAGAGATCGATTTTCGAAGTTCATCTTCTTTTGTTGCCAGATTCTGTCTGCCAGGATAACCGGTTCTGTAAGATTGCAAGGTGATGGGACTGTGTTTGTGCATCCTCTTGATATGGCTTATCTCTGAGGCAATCTTTTTGACTTTATCAGGGTTGGTTTCTATTTCACCCTTGTTGATCATTGTTGGAATGGCGACTAAAATGTGGTCAATTTCCTCCAAGACCTTGTCTAATTCCAAACTTGTGATGCTTTGGTCTACATAGATAGCTTGCATCAATTCAGCCAGCTTGTGAACCTTATTGTAGAGGTCAGAAGCATGTTTTGCAGTGGTTTTCTTAGCTGCTATTTTGGAAAGGGCTTCGTCAAGTTTTTTGAACAAACTGTCCAGTTGGTTTTTTGAAGTGCTAGGGAACTTTGCATCAGAAAAAGCTTTGGTAAGCTCTTTCGTAGCCTTTGTCAACATCAATTTGTCAGCCTTTTCCAAACTTTTCATTTCAGAGATCATTGTCGGTAAGCGCTCCAAGGATCGTGAAATGGTATTTATTTGATTTTGAAGTTGTGCTTGGGTGCTTGAGGCATGATTGACTTTATATAGCTCTACCCAATGGATTATTTGTCTGATCTGATGGAAGTAATCCAAAAGCAACTCATGGTTTTGGTCTACACGGACAGCGGTGGATTTTGTATCTTTCACAAATCTTGTTTCCAACCTAATGGGCAGTAGCATAACCGGAAAAGCATCACTTCTCTTGGCTAAGGAGGCTTTGATGTCATGAAAGCCTAAGTCTACCTGATTGGAAAGTATATGTTTTTTAGCATTCATGGTTTTAGGAGGTTAAAAGGTGGCTGACATGTTTGGCAAAAAGAATCGGAGATTGGTATAAAATGGAAGCGATATCGGCCGCATTGGAATCATTCGGTTTGCTTGTGCTGCTATTATTCCAAAAAGGATCCTCTGCTTTTGGCGCTAAAAGCTCTAATTTGTTATTGTCAATTTTCACATGCTTAGGTGATGGTCCCATATGACGCCAGTTCAAATCATTCCATGAACTCAGTTTGTTTTCAGACATGGAAGGGGAGAAAGCATCAAGTCCGAAACTAATCTGCCCTGGGATTTCCTGGAAAACGAAGAAATATCCGCTATCTTTTTTGATTTCCTCTATATCCAGGTTAAAGCCGAAAAAGTAAATATCAGGCTCCATATGACCTTTGATCACAGGCCAGGCTGCATTTGCTTTCTCATATGTACTAAGCTTTATCTTGTTCCCTACTTTTGTTCCTTTTTGGGCGTACACAAGCGTATTTGGATATTTTCTAAAGAGCTCTCCCTTTACCAATAGAACAATACCCATTTCACTTCGCCCGTTTTCCCCAAGCTTATTTAATTTACCATTGACTCCAGGCGCTTTCCATTGATGTAATTCTTTAACATCAGCATGAGAGTCCTGGAAGTCTTTGAGTTTATCCATAAACTCTTCGGCAGGAAGGTTTTCATCGACGATATTGAAAGGATTGTTGTCATATTCCCAGAAATGCCTGAAGTAGCTGCCGCGCATATCGGTTGGGAATTCACGCCAAAGCAATTCTCTTGACATTTCATGGTTCATACCCAGTAAGTAAGACTCGATGAATTTGCTATTGACCTCCATCAAAAGCATGGAATTTACTTCTACATCGCTGATGTTGGGTACGATATAGTCCGGCGAAATCTCTTCAAGGTAATTATAGACGGGGATCGGAAACCTAGGGTAGGCCATGATGGGTTTCTCAAGGTTTATATTTTTTCCTTTGATTTCTGATCTTAGCTTTCTTAGGAAATTGTCGTGTGGAAGTAATCTTTTTCTCAGTTTTCCACTAAAATCATTGATATTCAGCGGTTCTAAAGGAGGTCTAAGTACTGTAGCAAACTGAGGATTTTTCAAAAAGACATTTTGGAAGGTGTTCTTGAAATTGCTTTGCTCCTCTAAAACCAAAAACCTGCTGAAGAATACGACAGCTGCACCAGAAGTGACTACCTCAGAGATAAATCTGGTTTTGGAAAATTCAGCTTCATTGTATGTGTCGCTGATGTTGTTTTTAAATACATTTTGATCTACAAAAACCTCGGTTATTATCGTAGGGGCATTTTTCTTACTTCTTGTCGGGTCTATTTGCAAAAGGAAAGAGACTTGATTGCTCTCTTCTAATTTTGTGATTTTGCTGATTCCATTGATGATCTTGGTGCTGCGTTTGTCCGGGTCATTTCCAAAATCTTCGGAAAGTTTGTTTTTCACAACATCTGTATGATCTCCGGCTTTTTTGGAAACAAGTTGTGCTTCTATGTTTTCTGCGATCTCTTCAATTTCTGTTTTGACAGGTGTTATTGCTAAAACATCCAATCTTTCCATAAGAAGGCTGGAAGATATGGCAATAGAAGGTTCTTTTCTAGCAGGTGCGGCAGTGATTGGACTTACGGCAGCTACTGTGGCAGTCATATTGGAACGTTGCAAAGTCTCGTTGCTCAAGACCTTGTGTGCACCATCTACTCTCTTGCTTGACATTACCGCAGTAGGGGTGAAATTGTTGGCTACTTTGATAAAGTTCCCACTACTTAAACTATTGGGAATTATGGAGTTTTTAACACTTTGAGCCGCCGAAAAATCTGGAAATGACTCTACTTTCACTTGTTTCATGGCATTTGCTGACATGGAAAGCAATGACATTTCAGACATCTTCTGAAAGTTTTTTTTGTGAATGAACTTGGCGGTGTTTCGCATCAATTCATTCTCGATTATTTTTTGATTTGCTTCATTGATCTGCCCAATCTGTTCCCAGGCGAGCTCCATAAAATACTCTTGATGTTTCATGACAGTCCTGGTACCAAGACCAGCAACAGCCCTATAACTGGGATGAAGGTTGACTTCGTCTACCCAGTCTTTCATGGATTTTTCAGCTTTGTTTTTCAGGGCATGCCATTTTCCGTAAAGGGGGGGAGTGATGATGGGGTCTTCGACGAAGTCCTTGGTGTAGAAGAAACTTTTTTCCTCTTCTTCCAATAATTCCTTATTTTCATTATCTCTCAGGTCTTCATTGAGGTTGATAATTCTCTGAACTTTGTCCAATAAAGCGGTTCTTTCTGTGGTATTGCCTCCGCTGGGCCAATCGTCAATTTCGAAGCCGGGGGTTTTCAGTGCTCCTTCAATTTGAATGGTGGAAAATTTGTCATCTACCTTAATGTCATAACCTAAATCACTTATGTCAGCCTCTTGAACTGGCTGGATGTCATCAGTACCTATTACTTTAAGTTTTTTCGCCAGGCTTTCAAAAGTCCCTTCACTACCGGTTTTGAAACTCCAATTGAAATAGAACGGATACTCTCGAGGATGTGCAGCGTTGAATGCTGAGCTGTTCCAAGAGCTTTTTTGTGCAGGGATTTCCGCTGTACTTTGTTGCAATCCAGCCAATCTTCCTGTCTCAAATGTAGGTACCAAGAAAGCTTGATACTCTGTGTCTTCATCTAGTCTTCTGGGACAAATAATTCTGGAGATTGCTGAATCAGGTGATTTTTGGATTTCAGCCTGCAATTGTGCTGAGGACGGATTATCGCTACTTAATTTCTCGAAGATTTGCACATGTGCAAAGGCCCAAGTGTCTTTTTGGTTTCCGAAAATATCTCCTAGATTGATATTGGTATTGATTTTTAAATATGGGATTTGTGAGTTTCCGTGAGATATAATTTCAAATTCGTCCTTTTTGAGGAGTATCAAAGACATCCATGGTCTTAGTTTATTTTGACGGGGCTTGGCAGGAGTATACCTCCATGGAAGGTCCTCTTCATAAAATTCCACATAAGCGAGATTTTCTATCTCAAAATTGGTAACTCCTTTTTTGGGGTGTGTTCTGATCACCATCTTAGGGTCTATCCCTAAGACATCTCCGGGACCTTGTATTTTTACGGTTTTGGAGATAGTGTTTTGGGGGTTAGCAGTAGCCTTTGTTCCTCCTTTAGATGCTTCTACTTCAAAAGAAACTGAAACTTCTGGCCTGTCCAACACAGCAGCAGCTCCTGGGTTGGCACCTAATTTATCTTCTTCTGTGATTTCATTACCCAGACCATACCTCAACCAAGGTAAAAAAGAAAACTCCGCTGGTTTTTTAATATCTCCCATAGCTTAAATATTTATTAGGTCTTTTTTCAAAATCTGTAATTGTTGCTTTTTCCCCTTGGTCAGCTGAACAGCCTGCATGTAACCTACACCGGAAACAGTTGCCTGAAGATCTCCTTTATTGACTACTGAGAAAGATGGTTTTTCAAGTATGACTTTAGCGGGATTGAAGATTCCTTTGCTTCTTACAGACTGTAAGGTTTGAGACACCGCACCATGCATGGCATGAAATTTAGATTCAGACTGTTCAAATCTTCTTTTCACCCCAGTGTGTACCTCATCCACAATCTCTTCGTATTCTACCAATTTGTTTCTATGTTGGCCCGCTGAGGTGCTGGCTTTAGAGGAAATGATAATTCCGGATTGCTGCTGTTCAAATGAAGGCATCAACAACTTGTCCTGATCAGAGGCATTGATGAAATTTGAAGGAGCGAAATCATCCATTAAAGGACTGGTATTGGCATCAGTATTTCCACTGCCAACCCTAGGCTTGACTAATTTGAAATGGTCAAAATCCTCAGGGTTGAAGTGACCAAATTTTTCAATGGTAACATCCAACGGAACTATTTTTTGATTTACTTCAATAACACCATTTGGAGTCAGTATCAGGCTATCGGCATCATGAGGATCCTTGAGCCTGACTCCTCCACCTTTTACAGCCATAGGAATGGCTCTCCAGTTTTGCTTTTCGTTGAGTGCCTTTCTGAGTTCTGGCAATACCGCAATATCGGGAAGGGTGGTATTTTTCTTTTCTCCCCATTCTACATTGAATTTGACCTTGACAGTAATGAAGAGGATTTTGAAGCTTGCTGTCCCTTTTGCTTTCCATGGACTTGGTCCTTCCAACTCGAAGGATAGACTGATGCTCAACAGGGTAGTGCTACCCGCCATTACTGCAAGTCTTGCCCTTGCTGAGGCCATAAACCTGAATGGCGAGAACTGGAATAGGGCATCAATTCCCAATTCCCCAACTACTTTGAATTTGGATACTTTGAATAAAAAGTCGATTTGAGCACCAAATTGAACCGTATTGGTGGTCACTGCCATGTATGCAGATAAGGTAAGCCTTGGATTGCCTGTAAGTATATTTATGGTAAGACGCTTCATACTTGGGATGTTCAAGTATGCAGGTACCACATATGCAGGGTGAAAACCTCCTACAGAAAGCACAAAGTCTTTTTGTGGTCCCCAACTTAGTCTCAAGGCCATATCTCCTTCAAGTCCAAAGGTCAAGATCTTGCTGTCAAACAAACTGGCATCGAAAGAGAGCATTTTTTTCTCAAAATCTATGATGCCCAAGAACAATACCTGAATCCTTACCAAAGGTATCTTTTCATCGGGAAGGTTGAGTCTGATGGCTCCTAGGATGGCAAAGCGTACAGGATTGGCGAATTCAACGATAAGCCCAAGGTCAATTCTCAGAAGGGTAGGTACACCCCACGAAATTCTGGCCATAGGACCAATCAAAAACTGGTCTCTCTTAATTGGGAAAAAGCCGGTAATGTCATTGATGATTTTGGCGATGTTGGGGATGATATTGGTTGGGAAAAGTATATTGTCAATACTTCCATCCCTCACACCATCTCGCAACTTGTTTTCCTGCATAGTACGATGAATACCCAAAATGCCACCTAGTCCACTGAGGAAGAAGCCAAATCCTAAGGCTATCCCGGGAGAGAATTGGACAGATATGATCACAATAACCGATGTTCCTGGTTTTCCATCAGGCATCTTGCTGTCGATAACACCTATCGCAGTTAAGGTGAACATGCCTTTGAAAGATAATTCTAATGCACCGGCATACTGTCCTTTTGGTTTGTCAAAAAACAAATAACCCCCTCCTGTAAAGACAGGAGTGTCTAAGGATACGCCAAGTCCTGTTGGTGGCATGAAGCGGATTTCGATGTCAACTACTCCAAAGTCTATTCCTTTGACTTCATAGTGGTTTTGATTGGGATCTTTGGTGTGAAACTCCACTTCCAAGCCCAATCCCTCAACGGTGGCGGAAAGTGGCCCGAGCATGACAGTGGCACCAGAAAAGCTCATGCTCATTAAAGAATTTTCGCCATCCTTTAATGAAAGTGCAAGGTTGATGGCATCAATAGAAACCCCTTCACCCAATTTGCCATTGATATCAATAGGGATTCTTAACTCGGGGCTTTCACTGCCTATGCTGACACTGAGACCTGAAGGCCAGCGAACATCCATATTTAGGTCAAACTTACTCCCTACTTCAAGTTTTTTGATATCCAACTCGCTAGGAATGACAGTGTCAAGTCCTGGAATTACGATGTGGTTTTTGATGATGCCACCTAAAGCAAAGTCCCATTTTTCGCCTTTCCTTTTTAGCTGAAGCATTTTGAGGTAAATACCTACCACAGATGGAATATCAAGTAATTTGACAGCATTGCTGGCTTCTGCTTTTACTAAAAAATCACCGGAATCGCTCACTCCTATAGTTACTTCGATTTTTGGTGGATTTCCTTCAATACCCACCAAACCCTCTATGGAGAGTTCCCCTTTCAGTTCTATTTCAAAAGTTGCCTGATTTTTAACCGTTAATTCCTTAATTACAATTTTGATGTTACCCAGGTTGATTTCTCCTGCATCTCCCGGGTTTTTGAGGGATAAGACAAACTTTCCTTCTTTTTCGATTTCGATTTTGACGAGAATTGGCTTTGGATTTTCCGAATTGTCCACAAGTCCAGGTAAGCCTAGTTCACCCTCAAACTCAAATGGAAAACTGAATTCTCTGTTTTCAATGCTGAATGCTAACTTTTCGAATTTTAAACTAAAGTCACCTATTCTGAAGCTGCCTGCATCTCCTTCAGATTCAGTGCTGAGTGAAAAGCTGTATCTCTCGTCATCACTTTCATAGCTGACTCCAAGTGAAATTTCAGCTGGTGAATCTTGGTCAATGTTCTTTATTGCTGGGTGAGAAAAAGCTACTTCTCCTGAAGCACTTTGGACATTCCCATTTAGAATGGACAATGAAAAGCTTTCGAAAAAAAGGCTGAGTTCACCAAGTTTCAACTTTGTTTTATCCTCAGTGCCATTATTGAGTTGGATGATATAGCTAGTTCCAGCTGATTGGGTATCTGAAAAAGCAAAATCAATTTTAAGCTCGTTATTTGGCTCATCCAATTGCTCAAAAACCAAACCTCCTTTGATTTTCAATTCTTCTAACTTGTCTTTTTTCAAGCCAAATCCAACTTCTTGGAGTTTGAGTTTTAAGAAATTAAAGTCAACTGTCTGATCACCAGTATATTCAAACTTGAATTTTTCATCAGCTCCTTCATATGAAATTTCAATACTTGAAAAAGCATCACTTTCAGCACCCAAAATCATAAACTCCGCATCACCTGCAGCACTGATAACATACGCATCTCCTGCGCCCTTATCTACATTGCAGGAAAGATTTATATTTTTGAGTACTATCGGTTCAAATGTGAAAAGTTCTTCAGTTGTAGAATTGATGGCCACGCTGTAATTCTTTTCAGAATGGTCAATTTCAGCATGGAAGTTGACTTCATTTCCCGTAAACACAGGTAATGTTGTTTTACCCTTCAATTCTCCTTTTTCAAAATCATCATTTAGAATTTCAATAGAAAGTTCATCTAAAGCGAGTTGGAAGACACTAAAATCAAACTGTCCCTGGGCCAGGTCATTGTTCAGTGTGAATTCAATTTTCTTACCCGCACCCGTTTTTTCGTAATCAAAAATAACCGCAATTGTATTGTTACCATCACCCAATTCAGGCCATTTCAGCTTAGCAGAACCTGTACTGTTCTCGACTTCTTCGTTGGTTACTTGAAGATCAAACTTGAAATCTGATAACTCAAACCCACCCAATTTCAGCAAGTCAGCTTCACCACTGTCCACTTTCAGCTTGAAATCTGAATTGTCCGCTGCAGTTACTTCCAAGTCAAAGTTGAGTGCATTTTCAAAAATTGGCAAAGCCAGTGTTCCATTGGCACTAAACTCCGTGTCGGCTGTACCCAAATCTCTAAAAAAGCGGATTTGGGTGAAAGAAATTTGAAAGCCATTGAAATCTTGAGGGTTGAGGTTGGCCGCGGCTAAGGTAAATGTCCGATTGTCGCCAACATCATCTACATTGAAAGCAAAATCAAAAGGATTTTCTAAGCCGGGAAGGGTAATTGTACCAGTACCATTGCTTTGATGAAAATCACCATCTTTTACTTCATACAAAAAGCTACCTACATTAAGCGAGAAAGGCCCATAGCTGATTATGGCAGCTTCTGGGGATTTTTGTAGCTTATAGGTTTTTCCATTGTCTTCTAAAATGAAATTATACCGTATGACTCCCTGCATTTCAATAGCGGGAATTTCAATACTGCCTGTGATATTCAAATTTGGAATTTGTACACTTGCCTCTGGATTGGGTGGTTTTGGCCCCTCGTTGATTTCTACTTCTATCTGGTCAAAATTGATTTTGAAACCCTCATTGTCTATGGCAGGAATGTTTGATCCTACTGCCCTGATTTGGTACTTGCCTTCATCCGGTCCTGAAGAATGAATTAGGTAGCTTACATTGAGTGTGGATGTCTGTAAAGTATCGGGCAACTTAAATTGAACGGTCCCTGAGAAGTTTTGTATTTTTTGCGAAGCTACTACCAGCGACATGGAAGTTGGTTGTAGTTCAAAATCTCCAAATTGCCATTCGCCACCTGAGGTGATAGAAATGGAGAAGTCGTTTTCTTCAATTTCCCCCTCAAATTCGACCCCATTCCCTTGATCGAAGACCGGGAGCCATAGCATCCCTTTTATTTCCCCATCGAAAGGTCTGTCTTCGTATATCCTTATAAAAAGTTTGTCTAATGAAATCTGGAAATCAAAGAAATCGTTTTGACCTACATTTCCTTGAAGACCAATGCTCAGGTACTTTGGGTTTGCTGTATTTTGATAAAGAAACCCTATGTCTAGTTCGGTATTCATTCCAGGAACTACCATTTTTCCAATTCCGCCGATTCCGGTTAGTACACCGTCTCGGATTTCCATTTTGAACTCGAGGACGGTTAGAAAAAGCTCATCAAACTGCTGATTGGAGGTTTGTTCTGAATCATCGGGGATTACCAGGTCATAATTTTCGCCTAGTTGGTTAAATTCCCAGAATATGCCATTTCCACCTGTATTGCCTCTAAGCATTAAATTTCCATTGACGTCAGTTCGATCAATGGTGCCATTGGCTTGAATCTCTAGGTATACCTGCTGTATAGTCAATTCGCCTATAGGACTCGGGATCGGGGAGGGAGCTCCTAATTGTTGAAAGGTGTAAATACTGCCATTATAAGTCAGTGATACAGCGGTACGGTTGGCTGGACCTGCTGTCAAACCATCAATTTCCATCCAAGCCTGACAATCCAAGAGATTATGGCTCTCTACTGCTGATTTTGGAATTAAGATTTCGAATTTTTCAAACAAAAACCGGATAGGTCCTGTGTGGAAAGGTTTGTCTTCCTGATTGTTTGCCTTGAATAAAATGCTTTCGTCAATATTGAATTCAACAGCCCACTCCAGTGTATCCGCCTCACTTGTTAAAAAAGGGAAGCTCAAATCACCACTAAATGCTGTGCCCGCCATGGGGCTACCATTTTGAATGATGAGGTTGAAGACTTTGACTTCCACATCAAATGCCATCAGTTTGGCTGTGGGTAATGAAGTGCTGGAGATAGTATAAGTGTCCGCAGATTTATTTAATGTGGCTTGTATTGTTTGATCGAGTTGCGGAATCTCTGCAATTACCTCTACATTGAATGCACTTACAGATGATGTAGAAAAGGTAAGACTGGCATTTTGTAGGGTAAATGAGATGCCAACGATTGATTCGCTGATTGGATTGGTCTGAACGATGTTGAACTCACCCTCAGCGGTTTTTTCAATACGGAAAGGGATTTTTTTTGCTTCTTCTTCGAGTTCACTTTTAAGGTTGTGGAGGAATGCTTCTGCGGAAATTAAAAAATCTTCCACCTGATTTTGGGCTTTTCTGATTTTGATTTCAATGTCTTCTATGGCTGCCAATATCTCTGCCATTTTGAATTCAAGACCTTCTTGCCCTTGTTGGATAACAATCCTGATTTTCTCTTCTCCGGCTTCCTGGATTTCAGAGATTTCAACTGGGATTTCAAAAGGAAGATTGTCGTTTGCTTGTTGAAACTTATCAATGACAAGATGATACGTTTCTTGGGCAGAGGATGCATTGTTTTCAATCTTATCCAAGAGCTGTTGAACACCACTTGAACTCAGCAAATCCTCAATGGGAAATTTAAAATTATTACTAGGCATAATTATAAACTTAAAAGATAAAGAAACAGCTTATCTAAAAATCCGATAAGTATGAAAAGCTTAATTTAGAGATAATTACATTAAATGAAAATGATGTAAGTATTTAATTTGAAAAAAATATTTTACTTAAAAAGTTAATAATAAACGGTATTATATCGATTAAATTATCATAAAAGGAATATTATATTGTCTCATTTCGTTAGTATGTAGGTTTGTTTCTGTTGGCTAAAATGGTGATAAAAACCAATAACCAGTAAGTCAAAATAATAATGGAATAGTTATAATTTTTAATTAAAAATATAATTGAAAATAGCAATAAAATTGGCATGCCTCCATAGCAAATCACAAATTTAAATGTGGCATAAAAAGTAGGGTCTTTGATACCGATTTTTACTTTTTTCCAAAACAGAAAAAAAGGTGCAATGAGAATTTTCAAAATTCCACCGGAAATCCCCCCTGTCTCAGTGAGTAATTGAGAATGGTCGGCCTCTTCTAAATTTCCGGCTAAAGCAGCTTTTACCGCTATAGGGTCTGTAATATTGACTCGATTTTCTATGATTTTTTCTACCTCTTCTGCATAATTTTCCTCTGGAATTTGAGCTACAAGAGGGTCCATGGCTTCAAGGGTTGTATTCATCAAATTATCATATTTTGGGTAAAAATCACCAGCTGGAAATGGCTTTCCAAAATGGATACTTACCTCAGAACCGGACCGTGTATGCGCCGAATAATTGATACCTACAGGTAAGATCAAAAGCTCAAGTTCAGGGTTTTGCTCTAAGGTTTGAAAAGCAATTCTCGCGAAACCTTTTTTCAGGGGGCGAAGGGTTCTTTTCATATCATGACCACCTTCACCAAATATCAGTATGCTACCTTTCTGGTGGAGAATGTCTACACTTTTTTGAAAAGTTTCTTTGTTCTTTTCCATCTTATCTTTCCCATCTCGTATCCGATATACCGGAATCATGCGGATGTAATTCAAGATTTTGGCCGCGATAGGGTTTTTGAAAGCAGATGCCCTAGTCAAAAAATGTGGTTTTAGCTGTGTGTGGGTTGCAATAAGAAGTGGGTCTATAAGTGCATTTTGATGGTTGCATACGATTAAAACCGCTTTTCCTTTGGGTAAATTCTCTTTACCAAACACCCTTATCTTCTGGAAATACAAGTGAAGTGATAGCTTGACTGTCAAGCGTAAAAAAGCATTGAAAAGGTCTTTCATTTGAATTCTTTATGGATTTATGGCAGGGGAGAGCTTCCTTGATGTGAAATTTTTCCAAGCAAATGCGATACTCATGCCTGATATGATATGCCAGATGCCCCACCAAGCCGCAATTATAGCCATCCCGCCCAAGCCTTCAAAATAAGTAAAGATCAAAACCAAAGCCAGTCCTGAATTTTGAATGCCTGTTTCTATGGTAAGTGTTTTGGTATCTTCCAATGAAAGCTTACCGATTTTAGCCAAAGAGTATCCGGACAATAGAGCTACAATATTATGCCCAAATACCCAAAGGAAAATAAGGCTGATAAACTTAAGAAAAAGGTCATAATTACCAATAAATGCGATTACTACAAAACCGGCAAATATTAGAATGCTGACCGGTTTCAGAACTTTTGTCGCTTTTGATGACCAGTTTGGAAGCCTATGGTTGATATACATGCCCAGAAGCAATGGAATACCGAGGATCAGAGCTACTGTTTGAAACACATCATAGTAGCTAAGTGAGATATCCCTCAATAAGATAGAAGTAGGTTCATACAAGCTTGACCACAGCGCAAAATTAAATGGTGTCAATAATATCGAGAAAGCTGTAGAAAAAGCGGTTAGAGACACAGAAAGCGCAGTATTTCCTTTTGATAAGTGAGTCATAAAATTGGAAACATTGCCGCCTGGGCATGCTGCTACCAAAAACATTCCTAAAGCTACGGATGGGGGAGGTTTAACAACGCTGACGAGAATCAATGTAAGGAATGGTAATAAAAAAAACTGGGAGGTGATTCCCAGGTAAAAAGCTTTTGGATTTTGGCCTATGTACTTGAAATCTTTGATTTTTAGATCCAGAGCCACCCCAAACATGATTATAGCTAAGGATATATTGAGCAATAAAAGGGAATCCTGATTGAAATTCAGTTTGCTTTGATCAAGGTTTTCAAACATAGGAGGTATACTTATCCAAGAAAGATAAACAGCATGCCTGAAAATGACAAACTAAACGTACTTGGAAGTTTATAAGAAAGAAGTATCCTCAGAGGCTTCTTTGGTCATTTGATCAGCTATATCTTTTCCTAAGTAATTATCAATCAGGTAGTGACCCAAATATAACAAAGGAGTCAAAAGTACCGCAACACCAAATTTATAGATGTAATTGATTATTCCTACAGATACTACCTGCGCCCATGACCAGTTGCCAAAAATATAAAATGCTATACCTAACACCACAAATGAATCAATAAACTGAGAGACCAAAGTTGAACCAGTTGCTCTCAGCCAGATCATTTTGGGGCCAGTAATTTTTCTTAATTTTTGAAAAACAAATACATCTATCAACTGACCAAGCAGGAAAGCTACAAGGGAACCAAGTATGATTCCAAGACCTTGCCTGAATATGACATTAAAAGCATAATCAATATTAAATGCATTACCGTCGACATCCGGGGTATTGACTTCAAGCCAGAAAGGCGCGGGTGGAAGCCTGGTCACACCTACGATGACAAAGAAAATGTAAGCGATGAAAAAAGCTGTGATAAAGCTTATTTTACGCACGCCTTTTTTACCATAATACTCATTTATGATATCAGTGGTGATAAATACAATTGGCCAAATGACAGCACCCGCAGTGAGGTTAAAATCAAGTATGTATTCTCCAAAAATAGTCCAGCCTGCGGGTTCTATTCCAAGGGTGAGCTCTCCCGAAAATATTTTAACGCCAATAATTTCAGCAAGAATTGCATTGGTCAAGAATATACCACTGAGTATGATAAAGAGGTTGGTTTTTTTGGATTCAAACTCTCTCCTGTCTAAGGACTGCTCCATATATATGGTTCAATTATCTGAAATGGGATTTAATCAATCGAATAGGTAATACCTTCTTCACTGAGATATGTTTTGGGAAATTCCTCTTTTGCTTCTTTTAAAAGAGAGGATAGATCGACGTACCTAGTGGAATAGTGGCCAATCAATAACCTTCCTACAGATGCAGCCTTGGCAATTTTGCCAGCTTGAGCAGCTGTAGTATGGAATGTTTCTCTTGCCCTTTCCTCCTGTTCACTGCCAAATGTAGCTTCGTGGTAGAGTAAACTGGATTGTTTGATATATGGAATTATCTCCAAATCATAACAGGTGTCAGAGCAATAGGAATAAGCACGGGGATTTTTGGGAGGATATGTATATTCGGCTAAGGAGTAAATCACTTTACCTTCTTCATTGGTGAAGTCTTTACCATTTCTCAAACAGTTGATGGCTTCAACCGGTATCTTACGTTCTTGTAGTTTTCCCTTAATAAGGTTTCTAAATCTGATTTTTTCTTCAATCCGAAATCCTGTGCAGGGTATTCTGTGTTTGAGTGGGAAAGTGAAAACTTTGAAGTTGCTTTCTTCTAGTATAAGTTGTGGAGAATCCGGGTCTGTAGCCACAAAACGCAAAGGAAAATTGAGTTTGGTGTTAGAGTGCTTGAGTTGAACAGTTAAAATTTCATCTAGTCCAACAGGGCCAAAAACGGTCAGCAAACGAGTTCGTTTGTGCAATTGGAAACTCGATATCAATCCCATCAGACCGAGATAATGATCTCCGTGGAGGTGTGAAATAAAAATAAAGTCTATTTTGGAAAAGCGCAGCTTAAATTTCCTAAGCTGTATCTGTGTACCTTCTCCACAATCAAGCAGAAGGTAGCTGTTTCCAACTTTTAGCAATTGGGAAGTTTGATTCCTGCCGTGGGCAGGAATCGCTGAGTTACTTCCTAAAATGGTGACTTCAAATTCCAAGATTAATCTTCCTCCTCTTCTTCACCACTTTTTATTTCATGTATAAAGATGGCTTCAGCTGCCTCTTCAAGGGTGTCTACAATATTGAAAACTTTGTCCAGCATGGATATTTTGATCAGCTTCATTACGTGATCCTGGGGGCCTGATATTACAAAAATACCACCAGCTCTAGTGAATTCCCTATTGCCAACCAAGAGTGCGCTCAATCCGCTACTGTCTGCATATTTTACCTGACTCATATCAAGTACTAGGTTATTGTAACCCTCAGCCTGAACAGTTAAGAGCTCTGATTTCAGTACTGGAGAAAGCGCTGAATCCAGCTTTTCTTCCATTGGAGTGAATACGACGTATTGTTCTTTTTTGTCTACTGTATATTTCATGTTTTTTATTTTCTTAATTTAAATATGTTCTAATATAGCTGTTTCGATATCTTTTTCCAGAGCTTTAGTAGCTGCCTTTATAAATTTTTCTCCTGTGATTTTTTCAAATAACTCAATATATCTTTCTGAGACTTCTTCTACAAAACTATCCGGCATTTCAGGTACTTGCTGTCCTTCTTTACCTTGGAAGCCGTTTTTGATCAGCCATTGTCTGACAAATTCTTTGGATAGCTGCTTTTGAGGTAGGCCAGCTTCTTGCAAGCCATCATAGCCATCGGCATAGAAATACCTCGAAGAGTCGGGAGTGTGAATTTCATCAATCAATAAAATCTGATCACCGTACTTCCCGAATTCATACTTAGTATCTACCAATAACAAGCCCATTTGTTTGGCTATAGTCGTACCTCTCTCAAACAAGGCATGCGTGTATTTTTCCAGGACTTCATAATCTTCCTTGCTTACGATGCCCTGAGCTAGAATCTGTTCTTTTGAAATATCTTCGTCATGACCTTCTGAAGCTTTAGTGGTAGGTGTGATGATAGGGGATGGGAGTTTGTCATTTTCCCTAAGACCTTCAGGAAGCGAAACACCACAAACCATTCTTTTGCCGGCCTTGTATTCCCTAGCTGCATGACCTGCAAGGTATCCTCGAATGACCATTTCTACCTTGAAAGGCTCACATTTTTTACCTATCGTCACCTGAGGATGGGGAATGGATTCTACCCAATTGGGAACTATATCAGAGGTTGCTTGCAAGAATTTAGCTGCAATTTGATTCAATACCTGCCCCTTTTGGGGGATGGCCCTTGGAAGCACCACGTCAAATGCCGATATACGATCACTGGCCACCACCGCGATTTTCTTATCAAAAATATATACATCCCTAACTTTGCCTTTGTAAAAACCTTGCTGTCCGGGAAACTTAAATTGTGTTTCTTTGATTGCTGTGCTCATCTTAATTTTTCAATTGAACAAAAATAGAAAAAGCTGACTTTTTTAGGCCTTTTCAATGCCATATTCATCAATTATTTATTTCTTCTTTAATAATCTCACCGATTTTCCTTCCCTCTTTAAATTGTCTTTCTAAAACTAGGTCTCCGGATTCATTGTATACTTTTTGCGTACCATGGGGAGTTCCCCTTACAAATGGCATTGTTTCTTTGATTTGACCACTTTCAAAATACTTCACAGCAGTCCCTTCCTCCTGTCCATTGCGGTAGTAAACTTCCCTCTCTTTTTCGCCATTCGGATGGTAGGCAATCAACTTTTGGATATACCCTGCATCATTGAAAGTTGAGACCTCTTGCAAAGTGCCGTCAGGATAGTAAGATTTTACCTCTCCGACTGCATAGCCTCTTTTGTATTTGGCAAGCTCTTCCAGCTGACCATCTTCGTAGTAACTGACAAATTCCCCTTCTGGATCTCCTCTTCGGTATTTGCCTTTTCTGGCTACAGATCCGTCTTCGTAATAACTAATGGTGGGGCCATGCTGATAACCCCTTCTATAAGAAAACCTTGATCTCAGCTCTCCAGATTCGTAGAAATTAAGCTGTTCTCCATCAATCTCCCCGTTTTTGTAGGTAGTACTAGCACGTAGTTGTCCATCTTCATAATATTGTTCTCTGACACCATTTAAAAGACCTTCTTTGTAAAAACCTTTTTCTAGGAGATTTCCTTCTGGGTCATAGTCAAATGTCCAGCCTTCTGGCTTGTTGTTTTTGAAGTTGGCTTTCTGCCTTATTATTCCCGATTCAAAATAACTTATGATTTCTCCCTCTAATTTATCATCTATATAATTAAGTTCTTGGGAAATGGCACCTGATTGATAGTAGTTTTTTGAAGGTCCTTGTTTGAGGTTGTTGTCGTAATATATAATGCGGAGTGTATCTTGAGAATTTGGGAAAAAATCGACAAAAAGCCCCTCTTTTTTATCATTACTCAATTGGCCAATCACAGCCAAACCGCCTTCTTCATAGAAAAGCTTGTATTCACCTTCTGCTACACCATTTACCGCTCTGTAAACTTCTCTGACTATTCTTTTTTCGTCGTCATAAAAGGTCCTTACAAGTTCCTGTCCATAGGAGGATAGGTGGGTAAAAAGAAAAAGCAGAAACACTAATCTGATTTTCATCAAGGAGAATTAAAAGGATGGGTATGGGGAAAGGCAGCAGATTTCACTGCTGCCTAAGTTATATTATACTTTTTCGATTACAATTGCGGATGCACCTCCGCCACCATTGCAAATGCCTGCAACGCCAATTTTGCCTTTTTTCTGATGAAGGACAGAATTCAAAGTGGCAATAATTCTCGCTCCGGAGGCTCCTAAGGGATGACCGAGAGATACTGCACCTCCATAAACATTGAGTTTGTCTCCATCTAAGTTGAGTTGTCTTTGGTTTGCTATGGCTACAGCTGAGAATGCCTCGTTGATTTCATAGAAGTCTACATCATTTTCTGTGATACCAGCATTTTTGATGGCTTTTG
Organism: Mongoliibacter ruber; assembly: GCF_003003005.1. Lineage (GTDB taxonomy): Bacteria > Bacteroidota > Bacteroidia > Cytophagales > Cyclobacteriaceae > Mongoliibacter > Mongoliibacter ruber. The sequence continues at coordinate 672,748 of NZ_PVTR01000001.1, read as the reverse complement.
GAATAGCCAAAGCCGGTGCTGTCGTAAACCAGATAGGGTCTTGTGCTGCATCTGCAAAACCTCGGATTTTGGCCAATGGCTTTAATCCTAATTCTTGCACTTTTTCTTTACTTGCCAAAACCAATGCTGAAGCACCGTCATTCATCGTGGAAGCATTGGCAGCGGTGACTGTACCTTCTTTATCAAACACAGGTCTCAGGTTAGGGATTTTTTCAAAAACCACATTTTTGAATTCTTCATCCTCATCGATGATTATGGTTTCTCCTTTTCTTCCTTTGATCTCTACAGGAATTACTTCGTCTTTAAATGCACCTGCTTTCCATGCCTCCGCCGACCTTGTGTAAGATTGGATAGCATATTCGTCTTGCTCTTCTCTGCTGATGTTCATTTCCCTTGCAGTATTGTCTGCACAATTACCCATCGGGAACTTGTAATACACTTCAAACAAGCCATCTTTAACCAAACCATCTACCATCTCTGCATTGCCATACTTGTACCCAAATCTGGCTTTTGGTATATAATAAGGTACATTTGACATGCTTTCCATTCCTCCGGCTACAACCAAATCATTTTGTCCGGTCATGATGGATTGGGCTGCAAACATTACTGCCTTCATTCCTGAAGAACAGACTTTATTGACGGTGGTACAAGGGACATTGTAACCAATACCTGCGCCGATAGCTGCCTGTCTTGCGGGCGCTTGACCCAAGTTGGCGGAAATGACATTGCCCATCAATACTTCTTCAACTTGATCTGCAGCTACATTGGCCTTTTCCAAGGCACCTTTGATCGCAAAACTTCCTAATTCTACAGCTGTCAGGCCTGATAATTTTCCTCCAAAACTCCCTAGGGGAGTTCTTACGGCTGATACTATATATACTTCTTTCATTGGGTTTATATTATGTTTAGTTTTCAATTAGATGCCAGAGACTAGATGCGAGAAGCGAGAGAAAAGTTGCAAGAGACTAGAAGCATGAAGGGTTGTTCTTAGTTAACTCTTAACCATTAACTCAAAACTTACCATTCAGGTAACCCTCTTTCAGGTCTTTTGGTAGGTTTTTTTCTGTTTTGCTGTATATACCTCAACTCAGCCGCATTCATGGCTTCCAAAATTTGAGCAGCCTGTTCGGGCGTTAAATTCATCTCTTGGAGTTGTTCGCGCATCTTCTCCATTTGTTTTTCCCTTTCACTTAAATCTGAATCAAGTTCAGATGGGTCTTGAGAATCACTTTCATCCTGTGATTTCTCACCTTCTTTATCATCCTTTTGCTGAGATTCTGATGCTTCATCGTCCTGAGTTTGTTCATCACCTTCTCCATCTTTGTTTTCTTGGGAGTCACCTTCTTGATCTTGGTCTTGATCCTGCTGGTCTTGGTTTTCTGAATCTTCACCTTGATCTTCCTGATCCTGTTGCTCTTGTTGATCTGGATTTTCTTCCAGCCATCTCGCTAGCAATTCATAATTGTATCTTGCTGCTTCATTCGTCGGGTCTTTTATTAGAGCAAGTTTGAATGCGCCAAGGGCATCCTCAAACTCTTTTTCGTTGGCGAGAATAATTCCTCTCTGATTGGAAGCAAATGAGGCAATAAATTTATCTGAAGAGGTAATCAAACTTGCATAAGTCCTTTGTGCTTCTTCCATGTCCCCATTGTAATGATGGCTCAAGGCCAGGTTGAAATTAGCGTTTGGGGAATCTACATTGAAGTCTGTCTTTAGTGCCAGGTGCTTTTCAACAGAAGATTCATAATCAGCCGAAGCATAACTGCGGGCAGCTTCCTTAATGGCTTTATTCCTCTTCCCAATATCTGTCAAAGAAGAGGGGATAAGCAGCAATATGAATAAGAGATATTTTGTCATTGAATATATACTTGACGAGATCACAATTTAATGGTTCTAAATGGCAAAACCATATCTAAGATTGCTAAGCCTAAAGCAGCCAGCAGAAAATAGAAATACTTGTTGGCTGAGGCTTCAACCATCCTAGACCCGGTGACAGTTCCTTCAACCCTTTCAATGGCCTGTATCAATTCGGGGATTTCCTGTACTGCATCTGACAACTCAAAATATTGACCGTCTGTCTGAGAAGCAATAAGTTTCATGTTCCCGGGCTCTAATCGCGTAATTGCCGGTTGGTTGGTTTTGGGATCAATTATCAACCCATTGCCTCTAGGAATGGTACTACCTTGATCGGTGCCTACACCTAAGGTGAACACTCTGATACCTGCGTCACTAAGGTCTGCTGTCAAGCCCCCAAAATTATCGGCAAAATCTTCACCATCAGAGATCAAGATTACAGATTTTGATTTGTTTTCGTTGGTTTCTTCTGCTTGAAACTTGCTAAGCGCCATCGCCAAAGGTGCACTGATATCTGTTCCCTGTGCTGGAACGAGATAGGTGTTTAATCCGTCAAGATGCAGTTGTAATACGTTTTGATCAAATGTTAATGGACATTGGATAAACGCTTCAGAACTAAAAATGATCAAACCAAGTCTATCCCCTGAAAATCTTTTTACAAGGTTTTTGAGTTCGAATTTGATTCTTTGCAACCTACTTGGACCAATGTCAGTGGCATTCATGGAATGTGAAAGGTCAATGGCAATGAAAATATCTCTGCCTTCTTCCTTGATTTCTTTCATGGATGTACCTATAGAAGGCCCTGCCAAGGCTATCAGAAATAGTAAAAAGTAAGTTCCTCGCAACAATAGTTTGAGAAACAACCTATGCTTGCTTACTTGGAGCTTTTTATTGATGAGATAAAAACGGTACAAGTATGCTGCATAGAGCAAACTGAAAATTATTGCTAACCAAAGAAGGAGTGAGAAGTCCGGAAATGCCCAAATCATGGCTTGAAATTATGAAATAAAGATGAAAAGAAAAGAATTAAGAATTTATTGGACTAATTTTCAACAGCCAACGGTCAATATCCGTTAGGTAACCAAAATATAAATATAAGAATGCGTTTTTTATACCGACTGGTGCTAGTAATTGGGTGTTTGATTTTGAGTTTGTCATCTTTTGCTCAACAGGATATTTTTCTTAAAGGTGCAGTTTACGAGTTTGACAGCGAAGAACCACTTCCAGGAGCAAATATTTATTGGGAATCTGATCCTCAAAAGGGAGTGGTTTCAGATGTGGACGGAAATTTCACCATCTCCGTCACTGATTTGCCCGCCAAGATTGTGGTAAGCTTCATAGGCTTTACTGAGACGATACGCTTGATTCAAGAAAAGGATATCGCAAAAGATGTTAAATTTTATCTGAGACCTGAAGAACTTTCTCTGGAAGAGATAATTATTCAGGAAAGAAGGCCTGATCAGAATGTGAAAAGTCTGGATATGGGCAAGTCTGTAGTTCCCATTCAAACCATTAAAAATATTCCTGCCTTATTTGGTGAGGTAGATTTATTGAGAAGCTTACAGTTATTGCCAGGGGTTCAAACAGCTGGAGAGGGAACCACAGGTCTTTTTGTAAGAGGTGGTTCCGCAGATCAAAATTTAGTGCAGATTGATGGTGCACCTATTTACAATCCTTCTCATTTTTTTGGTTTCTTTTCAGTTTTTAATCCTGATGCTCTGGAAGGGGTGGAATTTTATAAGGGAAATATTCCTGCCACGCTTGGGGGAAGGTTATCTTCTGTTATTGATGTCTCCTTGAAAGAAGGAAATTACCAAAAAGTAAGAGGAGAGGGTGGTATAGGTACCATAAGCTCAAGGCTGACCGTAGATGGACCTCTTTTTTCGGATAAGTCTTCCTTTGTATTGTCGGGTAGACGAACCTATGCTGACGTATTTCTGAGGTTATCCCCCAATGAAAACATCAATAACAATAGTTTATATTTCTATGACCTCAGTGGTAAATTTACATTTAAAATAGGAGACAGGGACAAGCTTTCATTTTCCTCTTATTATGGCTCTGATTATCTGGGTCTTTCTGCTCAGTTTGGATTTGGTTGGGACAATTGGGTCAGTTCTGCCACCTGGAACAGGAATATCAATGAGCGAACTTTCTTTGATCTGAACACCTACCATAGCAGGTATACCTATAGACTCAATTTTGTTGACGAAGACAATGGCTTTGATTGGGATAATGTACTATCCGAAACCGGCACAAGGGCAGAATGGACTTTTCTCCCTAATGAAAGGACCCAGCTCAATTGGGGTTTTCATACTCAATTATATCATTTTGCTCCGATTAATCTTGAACCAGCGGCAGGTTCGGCTATCGAGCCTATTTTGACCAATCAAAGAAATGGATGGCAAAACAATGTGTTCATTGCCGGAAGTACAGATGTGACGCCTGATTTCAGGATAGAAGCTGGTCTAAGATGGGGAATATATCACAGAGTAGGGAAAGGAGTTCAGTACCAATATTCAGATGAACAGCCTAGCCCAGAATCTGCGATTCTTGATACTTTGAGGTTTTCAGGATTGGAAAATATGAAGTTCTATCAAGGTCTAGAGCCTAGGATATCAATGCGCTACTTGATACAAGAAGACCTCTCTATCAAAGCTGCCTACAACAGGACTTTCCAATACATTCAAGTGGCAACCAACAATTCCGCAGGGCTTCCATTAGACCGTTGGGTGCCTGCAGATGCTTTTATTCCGCCTATCAGGGCCGATCAAGTGTCCATTGGGGTATTCAAAAACCTATATCAGGATAGCTGGGAAATTTCTGCTGAAACATATTACAAAGACTTTCGAAATTTGGTAGACCTGAGACAGGGTGCCAGTGTGATTTTGACAGATAATGTGGAAACAGAATTACTGACTGGTAACGGTTATGCTTATGGAGCTGAGTTTTTGGTCAGAAAAAATGTAGGGAAAACGACAGGTTGGTTGAGTTATACTTATTCCAGAACATGGAGAAGGATAGAAGGTATTAGTGATGACCGATGGTACAACCCGCGTTTTGACAGGCCTCATGACCTTACCTTGGTGCTCAACCATGAGTTCAATAAGCGATGGTCAGCAGGTATGACTTTCATTTATACTACCGGGCAGGCAGTCACTTTTCCTGTAGGTTCTTACGAAGTGGATAACCAAAGATTGCCGCTTTACGGAAATCAGAGAAACGCCGATAGGTTTCCGGACTATCATAGGATGGATGCCTCTGTAACTTGGAAGAATTCTGATAAAGGAAGGAAGTGGAGAGGAAGCTGGAACCTAAGTATTTACAATTTATATGGTCGAAAAAACCCTTTTGCTTACCAGTTTACCGATATCATCAATGATGAAATCAATTTTGACCCAAGCACAGGACAAGAAATCATGAGCAGAAGACCGGGAGTGGTTATGACTTACCTCTTTACTTTCCTTCCTGCATTGACCTATAATTTTCAGTTTTGATTATGAAAAAGTATAAATACCTACTTGTGTTGCTTGCCATCGGGCTTTTTTCCTGTCAGGAAGAAGTTACTTTAGAGTTGCAGACAGTGGATAAAATGCCAGTTATTGAGGCCTTTTGGACCGATAATGCTGCTGTCAATTTCGTGAAAATCACAGCCTCCAAAGATTATTTTGACGAAGAACCCAATGAAATCATAAGCGATGCAGATGTTTCGGTGACCAATGTGAAAACAGGGGTCTCTGTTGATTTTCGTTACTCGATTCAATCTGGGAGGTACTTACCGATTAATAACTTTCCTGGCTCTGAAGGAGAAACCTACGAGTTGAATGTCAGAATTGGGGAAAATGAATACATGTCTAAAGGGACATTATTACCTCCCCCAACATTAGACAGTATCAAGTATGAGTTTAAAGAGGGTAGAGTTTTTCGTGAAGAGGGCTATTATATAACTGTGTTTGGAGACATTCCTTTTCAGGACAATAACTTCTACAGGATAAGGTTAGTCAGAAATGACACCTTGCTAAATAGCCGGAATGATTATCTGCTTTTTGATGATACTTTCGGCACGTCGATTCTCAACAGAGGTTTTGAACTTGGGGGATTTCCTTTCAATGCCAACGACAGGGTCAGGTTAGAACTGTTCAGGCTCAATCGTCAAGCCTACAATTACCTGAATCAATTGGTCAGCTTGCTGTTTAATGATGGAGGACTGTTTAGTCCACCTCCCCAAAATCCAGCTTCCAATATCCAACTGGTAAGAGGAAACACCGAAGCCTTAGGATATTTCATGGTAAGTCCTTTCCTTTCAGCTTCAGTAGTCATCGAACCGGATTGATTTTTCAAATAGATGGCTTGCTTATGATGGCATTTGCTTAGTTTTGCTCCATGATTGATTTTGACAAAAAAGGAAAAGTGGTAGTGACCTGCAAAGACAGGTTTTCGCCTTACTTGGAGCGAGAAATTTTAGACTTGGGATTTATGCCCATAGAGGTCCATAGGACTCATATAGAATTGGAAGTTTCGCTGAACGATTGCATATCGCTCAACTTGCACCTTAGAACTGCAAGTCATGTGCTTTATGAAATCAAATCTTTTTACCTGCACAAAGCTGATGATATTTACAGAAGAGTAAAAACCCTTCCATGGGAGGAATATATCAATGAACAGACCTATTTTTCTGTCATTTCCAATGTGGACAATCCAACTGTGGACAATCCTCTTTTTGTCAATGTAAGGATCAAGGATGCCATAGTAGATAGGTTTAGGGAAGCTTCAGGAATCAGACCTGACTCTGGTTCTGATTTAGAAGGGGCGGTGTTTCAGATGTTTTGGAAGGACACACAAGCCACCTTATATATCAATACATCAGGGGAAACATTAGCCAAACATGGCTATAGAAAGATTCCAGGAGATGCACCGATGTTGGAAGCCTTAGCCACAGCTACGATATATGCCAGTGACTGGGACAAAAGGAGCCCATTCGTAAATCCAATGTGTGGTTCTGGTACTTTGGCCATTGAGGCTGCTTTGATGGCTACGGATAGGTTTCCGGGGCTATACAGAGACCATTATGCTTTTATGCATATCTTGGGTTTTGATGAAGAGATATATAAAAAAATCAGGGCTAAAGTAGAAAGAAAGGTATTTGTAAATCCTTCCTTAAAAATAATTGCCTCAGATATCAGCTTGCAAGCGATCATGTTTTCCAAGGAAAATGCGGAAACTGCCGGTGTAGCCGATTTGATTGACTTTCAACAGTGTGATTTTGCAGAAACAGAATTTCCTGAAGGTGGGGAAGGAGTTTTGTTTTTTAATCCCGAATATGGAGAAAGACTAGGAGAGGAGGATGAACTTCCGGAAACATACAAACGTATAGGCGACTTCATGAAACAAAAGTGTGCAGGTTATACCGGATATGTTTTTACAGGAAATCTTCCTTTGGCTAAAAAAATTGGCCTGAGGACTTCTCAAAGGATAGAATTCTACAATGGAACAATAGACTGTAGGCTATTGAAATACGAATTATTCAAAGGAAAAGGAAAATAAAAAAACGCCGGTTGATAGCCGGCGTTTTTGGTTTATATCTTGGATGATAGTGCATCCATTTTATTTTTTAGGTCAGTGATAGCTGCCGCATATCGCTCATCCCATTCTTCTAATTTGTCAGTAGCCTTCATTTCCACTTCATATTGAATGCCTGGCAATACCCAAGAGGCGTATCCGCTGAAGGGGTCAGTAGAGGCATAAAGGGACCTGTACCAATCTCCGAAGTACATGCCTTTGGGATCGATAAAGCTTTTTTCCAGTGTTAAAAGCTCTTTGTTGATAGATTTGGCTTTTTTCGCATCTATTTCACCGGAGGCAATTGCGGATTGGATTTTTTCTTCCAAAGCTTCTGATGTGCTTTTTAATGCTGCAACAGCTGATTTTGCTTTTGCAAACCCAGCAAAGTCTTTATGATATCCTTTGACCTGCTTCTCGGCATTTTCAAAATGTAGATCAAGGTCTTTGGAATACCTGCTGAGTTGGTAAGGGATAATGTCAGCATTGGCCAGCCTTAAAGCCATTATTCCGATAACCTGCTCTACAGTTCCACCCATTTTCCATGTAGGATCAGCAAAGTTTTCATAGAAATAAAGGTCATCATAGTTGGTGTGATACAAGGTAGGACCACCTGCGCCTGCATTGATAGATGGAATACCAACATGCATGTAAAATGCAATGTGATCAGATCCACCGCCTAAGTTTCCTATAGCTGGCTCATCTTTTCCTCTTGCCCATACATCATAGACTGTTTTGGCTGAATCGGGATAAGCCACTTCTTTGGCTGCATCTACCATGATTTTTTTCATACTTGGAGAGGCAGAACCACCAAAGTTTCTACCACCGACAGCAGCATCCAGATTGATATAAGCAACAGCCTTAGCACCCAGTTCGTCTCTCAATTGCTCCACCCATTCGGTAGAACCGATTACACCATGTTCTTCAGCATCCCAATGGGCGATCATGATGGACCTACCTGGCTTGATACCTTGATCTGCCATTTTCCCCAAAGTCTCTGCCATGCTCAATAACATTGCTGTGCCTGAATTAGGATCGGTAGACCCAAAAGACCAAGCATCAAAATGGCAACCCAAAATCACCCATTCGTCAGGGTTAGTTTCTCCTTTAAGGGTGCCTATGACGTTATTGGCACGTACATATCCTCTTTCTTGCTCGACCATTAACCTGATCAAAAGTTCTTCACCGCCATCATACCTATATGTATACGGTAATCCCCCCTGCCAATCAGCAGAGACAGGTTTTCCCTTCATCCTTGCAAAAATCTCTTTAGCCGATCCATAAGGAATTGGTGTCACTGGAATCGTGTGAAGACCCGCTTCTTCCGGGGTGATTCTTTTTACCTTGGTTTTGCTATCTAATGGCAAAGCAGGCTCAAATGGTGTCAATGCATCTCCAGTCCAAGGAGCAGTCAACAAAGAACCTCTTTGTATGGAGCTTTCATTATAGTACAATCCATCCGGATATACCAAACCTTTCATATAACCTGCGTCGCCCGGATCTGTATAAATAATCAGTCCGGCGGCACCATACTCTTCTGCAAATTTTGCTTTGTACCCTCTGAAGTTGGCTCCGTATCGGGCAATGACAATTTTACCTTCTATGTCAATACCTTCTTTTTTCAGTTTCTCAAAATCCGCCTTGGTACCATAGTTGGCATATACTACTTCGGCTGTCACATCTCCACTTCCCGAGAAGGCATTCCAACCTTTTTTCAAATCAGGATGAAGCGAGTAAGGATTGTCGGGCAAGACATATTCCTGCTGGTTCAATGGCTGGCGTATAGGCGTTACCAATTCTACAGCTGATTCTCCCTGGCCAATAGTAAGGTATACGTCATAAGGATAGACTTTTACATCCCAGCCAGATCCTTTCATGGATTCTACCATATAATCTTTGACCTTTTCATTGGCGGCACTTCCTGCCGGATGTGGATCTGAAGTGATAGCTTCCAAATGGGTCTTGAATCGACTGAAATCCACAGTTTCTTTAAATTGTGATTCTATGGATTTTTGTTTTTCTTCATTGGATTTTACAAAACCGTCCATGCGCTGGGCATGAAGGGGAAGGCTCAAGAGCAATCCAAGTATAGATGCTGATAGTAAGTGTTTGATCATAAATACTGAATGGTTGGTCATGTTGTATTACAAATATATCTATTCACCAAAGCGACGGGTTGCTTAATGTTTGAATGGTATATTTTTGTTTTGATTAGCAATTTTGAATATTCTGCTTTTACTTAGAGCCTGAAATAGTAAAAATGTCGGAGAAAATCAGAAAAACAGTTCACGATGATATTTTAGATATCATTCCACAGTTAAGTTTAGATTGTGTTATTTTCGGCTTTCATGACAGCACCTTAAAAGTGTTGTTGCTGAAATGGAAAGGGTCAAACATTTATAGCTTACCGGGAGGCTTTGTAAAACAAACTGAGTCTGTCGATCAGGCCGCTGTGCGGGTATTGAAAGAAAGAACAGCATTAGATGAAATATTTTTGAGACAGTTTTACACTTTTGGCAAAGTAAAGCGATATGACAATGAAGCTGTAGGTCAAAAATTGGCGCATCTGATAGAAGAATCTGTTTTTCATGAAAGGGTAGTATCTATTGGTTATTATGCTTTGGTAGACTATGAAAAGGTGTTTCCAAATCCGGATGAATTGACTGAAAAATGCGAATGGTTTGATCTTGAAGAAGTGCCTGAACTGCTTTTTGACCATAATGAGATTTTGGACAAAGCGCTGAAAGCTTTGAGGTTTGAGTTGAGCTTCCAACCCATTGGATTGAACTTATTGCCAGACAAGTTTACTATGCCGGACATGCAAAGGATGTATGAAGCGATTTTGGCAAAGAAAATTGATCCTAGAAACTTCCAGAAAAAAATCTTGAAAACAGGCATTGTTATCAGGTTGAATGAAGTAAAAAAAGGTGTGGCTCATAAATCTCCCTATTTGTATAGGTTTGATCAAAATCGATATAAGGAAGTTTTGGAAGAAGGCGGGCTGTTTTTTATTTGAGTTGTTCGATTACGAACAAAAAACGAACACTTGTCAGGTCATTTTTTTACTAAAAAGGGTCAAACAAAGCCTCCAATCGGATTTTTTGAAATGGCACAATAGTCGTATAATGTTACTAAACAAAATACCACGATCATGAAAAATGCAATTTACATCTTGCTGGCCTGTCTTTTAACATTCCCTTTATCGGTAACAGCTAAAACCATCAATGAGGGAGATCCCTATATTTCTGAATCTTTTGATTTTTCAGGGCTTGCCGAATTGGAAATGAAAACTGCTGGAGCGAGTATCCGTGTGGAAGCATGGGAAAATGATCAGATTCTAGTTGAAGTGTTTGTCAAGAGAAATGGGAAATCGGTCAACTTAAGTGATCCTGAAGTTGCGGAGAAATTGGATGATTTTGATTTTGAGATTGTTCAAAAAGATCAGAAGGTGTATGTGGCCATGCATTCAAAATCAAGAGGAGGCTGGAATATGGGAAGGAATCAATTGAGTTTTACTTTTGAGATATTTGTTCCTGAAAACACCTCAGCCGAATTAAAAAGTGCAGGTGGAAGCATTGCACTTAGTGGTTTGGACGGAAATCACGAAGTAGTAAGCAGTGGAGGTAGTATCCGGGTAATGGATTGTGCAGGTAGTTTCAATGCCAAAAGTGCAGGTGGAAGTTTTAGTGTAGATCGTTTTGTCGGGACTATGGAAATCAGTTCAAGTGGCGGATCAATCAAAGTGAATGACCTAGTAGGAGGCGTAAGAGTGAATTCCTCTGGCGGAAGCGTATCTTTAGAAGATATTGCTGGAAGCTTGGTAGCCAATACTTCAGGTGGCAGCATCAAAGCCAACTTATTGAGCCTTGAGGGTGAAGTAAGTTTGAAATCTAGCGGAGGCGGTATAAGTGCAATATTACCAAGAGGAGAGGGGCTAGACCTTGATTTGAAAGGTACTTCATCTAAAATGCGTTTGGAGAATTTTGAAGGTGAAATCAGAGGGAATGCGATTAAAGGAAAACTCAATGGTGGAGGCATCCCTGTGACAATGGCTAGTGCAGGCGGGTCTGTTAAATTGGAGTTTAAATAGAAATCAAATTAGAGATCAAAAAACAAATACAAACTGAAAAGACCCCTGTAGATCAGCGGGTCTTTTTTATGGGGACAGAGTAGTAGTTCACGCTGAGTGAATACTTGATGCCAAAAAAAAAGGCTGTTTCAATTAAGAAACAGCCTTTTCGTCGGGGTGGCAGGATTCGAACCTACGACCTCCTCGTCCCAAACGAGGCGCGATACCGGGCTACGCTACACCCCGATCGGTACTTTTTTCTGTTAAAGGACAAGGAAATTAATCACTAGATTTTTTCTTTATCCTTAACAGGTTGGCAAAAGTAGAATTTATGTTTTAACAAACAAAAAATCTGATGAAATCTTTGAGGATTTTTCGATAAAATTTTTCGGTTTTATTTTTTGTCTCATTTACATGCTTTCCTTCGCACAGATCAATTGTTCCTTTCAGGTGAAATGGGCTATCTTTAATGTATGAATAAAACCATATTTATTTCTTTTTCGGAAGTTTTTAAAACTTTGACAGACATTCTTGCTAAAAAAGACTTCTCTTATTCTAAAGCCGAAACCTGTGCTTGGCTATTTGCCCAAGCCAGTCTTGATGGTGTTCCTTCCCATGGACTCAATCGATTCCCTGTTTTTTTGGAAATGATAGAAAAGGGTTTGGTGAAGCCTGGCGCCGAACCCGAATTGCTCCACAAAGCGATTATGTTTGAACAGTGGAATGGCCATTTGGGACCCGGCCCTTCAAATGCACAATTTGCCATGTTTAGGGCTATTCAGTTGGCCAAAGAATTTGGGGTCGGTTTGGTGGCATTACAAAACACCAATCATTGGATGAGAGCTGGGAATTATGGACTTCAGGCTACAGAAGCGGGCTGCATTGGGATATGCTTTACAAACACCAAACCCAACCTTCCTGCATGGGGTGGTGCTGAACCCAAACTTGGAAACAACCCCCTTGTGATCGCCATTCCCCGCAAAGAAGGCCCTGTACTATTGGATATGGCCATGTCCCAATACTCTTATGGGAAGCTAAATATTTTTAAGTCTCAAGGTGCCCAGATGGCTTATGATGCGGGTTTTGACAATGGTGGAGATTTGACCAAGGATCCTCAAACCATTATCGGTAATGAACTTGCGCTGCCAATCGGGCTGTGGAAAGGAGCTGGACTTTCCCTAGTGCTAGACATGCTGGCGAGCATCCTTTCAGGAGGCAATACAGTACACGAAATAGGGCTCAAAGGGGAAGAGTATGCGCTTTCTCAGATTTTCATAAGTATATCACCCGAAAAATTAGGTCTATCTGATTTGTCAAATATCCAGATTGAATCCATCATCAACGACCTTCAGGGATCAAAAGTCTTTGGGGATGAAAAAGTACGCTTTCCCGGTGAAAATCTTTTGCAAAAAAGAGAGAAGAATATGAAAGAAGGAGTTCCTGTTGACAAGGAAATTTGGGATAAAATTATAGCTTTCAATTAAGAATATTAATTTTGAAAGAAATATTCACCCATGCTTAAAAGGATTTTTGATATTGTAGTTTCACTCACTGCACTTCTGATTTTATCACCTGTGATATTGGCCACGGCATTCATTACAGCGATTAATCTTGGAAGGCCAGTGGTTTTTACTCAAATACGATCTGGAAAAAATGGTAAGCCATTCAAGTTGATGAAATTCAGATCCATGACTGACGAGCGTGATGAGATTGGGAATATTTTGGATGATGATGTTCGCCTGACGGATTTTGGCAAAAAGCTAAGGTCTACGAGTTTGGATGAATTACCCAGTCTCTTAAATGTTCTGATTGGTGACATGTCATTAGTAGGTCCGAGGCCTTTGCTTATGGAGTACGTGCCGCTTTATGATGATTTTCAAAAAAGAAGGTTGGAAGTATCCCCCGGGATTACTGGTTGGGCTCAAATCAATGGAAGGAATTCTATTTCCTGGGAAAAGAAATTTGAATTGGACGTCTGGTATGTTGAAAATCAGTCCTTTTGGCTAGATATTAAAATTTTGTTTATGACTGTTTTTAAAGTTTTTAAAAGGGTAGATATCAATGGACTGGACAGTCAGACAGTCCAGAAGTTTGCAGGAAGTAAAAAGACTTTATAGTGAAATACCCAAATGTAAACTCAAAAATAGTTTGGTATGTAGGTATAGATTTTATTGATTATGATTATCTACAATCATACCCATAATCAATTAAACGATGGTTTTTTGGCAAAGTGATACTAATAGATACTTCCCCTTCTGGAGGCGAGTTGGGTCCGCCACGGAGGACGAGTTTTTTACTGATATTAGTTCGAAATCACAGGTTAACTCTAATAATGTAGATTCTACTGGTATGAAAGTGGATATGCACATATTAATTTTTTGGGCTTTCGTCAAATAAAAGTTGGGGAGGCTTTTTCATTTTTGTTATTTGCTGGAAATAGACCCATTATGATCAAACAAAGCAATAAGCCTGAAGAGTATCCAGCATTACTGGATATTTGGGAGGCCTCAGTCAGAGCTACACATGATTTTCTTACAGAAGAAAAAATACTTGAAATCAAGCAAATAATAATAGAGGGTAAAGCATTTTCCCATGTCAGTTTATTTTCTTTTTTTGATATGGAAGGGAATAGATTGGGGTTTTTAGGATTGTCTACTGATAAGATTGAAATGTTGTTCATCCATCCTGATCATAGGGGAAAAGGAGTAGGTCAGGCTTTAACCCGATTTGCGATATTTGAAAAGAATATCAAGCATGTAGATGTGAATGAGCAAAACCAACAGGCTGTCGGATTTTACAAAAAGATGGGGTTTGAAGTTGTGAAAAGAAACCCTTTGGATGCACAGGGTAATCCATTCCCAATTCTTCATATGAGTATTGTGGTACTAAATTGAGTCAAAACAACTAAAATAATTAAAGGGTGATCATTGAACATGTAGCTATTTGGACTAAAGACCTCGAGGCTTTAAGGAAGTATTATATGACTCATTTTGACGCAAAATCAAATGAGAAATACCACAATCCAAAAACAGGTTTCCAGAGTTATTTTTTGAGTTTTGAAAGTGGTGCCAGATTGGAAATTATGCAAAAAGAGGATATTCCTGAAAGCAAAGACGATAGGAAATTTGCCCAACATTTGGGGCTTATTCATTTGGCATTTGGGCTTGGAAGTAAAGAAGCGGTAGACCTGAAGGCCGTGTCTCTCCAGAAAGCAGGATATGAAATACTGAGAGGTCCCCGCACCACAGGAGATGGATATTATGAATTCGAAACATTGGACCCTGATGGCAATAGGCTTGAAGTGACTTTTGGATAGATTATAATTGACCATTACATCAATAATACTGTTTGTAATTATCCTTGGTGAGTTGTGTTTTTTAAGATTTCACTAAAAAATGAAAGTAATATCTCCTAACTCAGACATCTGACTTACTCACTCCGATTGGTCGATGCCTAAGTACCTCTTTTAATTTATACTAAATATGGTCAGCTTAGAACTTAGTTCTAATGTATAACCAAATTATAAAATGATGAATACTTTTAACCTTAAAAGTGGTATTATTGCCTTATTATTTGTTTCCATTGTGTTTTTTTCATGTGAAGAGGATGAAGGGAATAGACCTGATAGCCTAACAGTGGTTGTTGCCGATGACTTTGAAACCTCCTTTGGGAGAACTGTAGAGCTTGATGGTTCAAGGACCTCGGATGCTTCAGGAGCTTCCATTTCCTATAGTTGGGAAGTAGTAAGTTTTCCCGGTGATCACTTTACTCCAGCGTCTTTGGAGGATACGGATAGGCCAATAGCCAAATTCACACCCTTGCAGGTAGGTGAATTTGTTTTTAGGCTTACGGCAACTACGGAATTTGAATCGCAATCAGCAACCATGATGGTGCGTGTGGACGCACAAATAGTGGAAGTAGGAGGTGTTCTTAGTGGTGTTACAGAAACCTGGGGAAGAACCACTCCGGAGGGAATGCCTGACTATAGAATTACGAGTTTGGTTTCATTGAGGGAAAGTCAGATCACTGTACTGCCTGGAGTAGAGATTGAAATGACCGAAAATGTAGGATTCAATGTGGAAGCCAATAGTTTTCTAAACATGATAGGCACAGAAGAAGAACCTATCTTGGTCTATGGAAGAGAAAAAACCAAAGGTTTTTGGACCAGCATCAGGTGGGTTTCGGGAAGTGCAAACAATCGTATGGAGTATGTCCATCTAAGTGATGGAGGCAGGAATCGAAACAATGACAGGGGGATGATAACGTTTGGAAATAATGGTAGCCTTCACATGGAAAAGTGTATACTTAGCAATGCTTCAAATGCAGGTCTTGAAATTGGTATCGTCACCAGTAGAAGCAATTTGAATATTACCCACATTGCCAATGATTACAAAGATAATGTTAGACCTGTTCTCGCAACAGCTAGTAATTTCCACGTGTTGGATAGTGAGTCTGATTATACTGGAAATGAGGATGACATCATTGATTCAAGGTTGAGTTTTGGAACCACTCCGACAGATGATTTGGTTTGGCAAAAACTCAATGTGCCCTATGTGGCAGGTGGGATTGCGGTAGATGGAGACCTTACGGTTCAGGCTGGCGCCGTTATAAGAATAGGAGGAGGCAACGACTTGGTGAGAGTTACCAACGGTACAATTAAATTAGAAGGAACTGAAGATGATCCTGTTGTTTTTGAAGGTCTAGAAAGTGGTGTAGGTACTTGGAAGGGTATTTATATTACATCATCAGGAGGGAACTCTATCAATCACGCCACTATTAGCGGTACAGGATCAGGAGCTTTGACCTCAGGAGGAGCATTGGCCGCGATATTGGTCAGAAACGGATCGCTTTCTATAGACAATACATTGTTTAGGGATGGTAGAGGCTATGGTTTTGCTACTTGGGGAGGAGCACCTCTCGTAAATGCAGGAGATAATATTGTACTTGAAAATATGGGCTTAGGCCTTACCAATATGAATGATTAAGGTTTAGTTTAAAATCTATTTAGAAAGGGCTGCCTCATATGAAGCAGCCTTTTTTGTTTTCAAAACATGAATTTTTTAAAACTGAAAATAAGGAGTACAAAAAAAAATGGTTCAAGTTTAAGTCTTGAACCATTTGATAATCAGTATACTATTTTTAAATGATCAATACAAAACTCTAAACCTTATCGTACCTGGTATATTTTTCATCACATCAATGATTTCAGGAGAATAGGCCTTGTCAATATCTGTGATGACATAGCCAATCGTTTCGTTGGTTTTTAAATATTGACCTACAATATTGATTTCAAAGTCTGCCAATGCCCTATTTATTTTTGCGAGTATGCCAGGTTCATTTTGGTGGATATGAATCAATCTATGCGCATTCTGTAAGAAAGGCAACTGAATATTTGGGAAATTGACAGAATTATAAGTATTGCCAGTATTGATGTATTCCATGATTTTGCTTGGAACAAAACGGGCAATATTGACTTGCGCCTCAGAGGTAGAACCTCCTATGTGAGGAGTCAGTATAGTATTCCTTGTACCTACAAGTTCAGACACAAATGGTTCTGTGTTATTTTTTGGCTCTTCAGGGAAAACATCCACAGCAGCACCCGCAATATGGCCACTTTCAAGGGCTTCTTTCAAGGCTTTTATATCAACCACATGACCCCTGCTAAGGTTAAGCAGATAGCTGCCTTTTTTCATCAGTTTAATTTTACTGGCGTCTATGAGGTTTTGATTTTCCTTCCTTCCATCCACATGCAATGTCAACACGTCAACAGTAGAGAGTAATTCATCAAGTGAGTCAACCTTAGTGGCATTACCTAGGGCAAGTTTTTCGATGACATCAAAGTAATAGACATCCAATCCCATACTTTCGGCCAATACTGATAACTGGGCTCCAATATTTCCATATCCAATGATCCCAAGTTTTTTGCCACGTATCTCGAAGCTGCCACTGGCAGATTTATCCCAGATACCTTGATGCATTCTTAGACTCTTGTCATGAAAATTTCTCATAAGAAAAATGATTTCAGCAATCGCCATTTCTACTACAGATCTGGTATTACTGAAAGGGGCATTAAAGACAGCAATCCCTTTCTCAGTGCAAGTTTCCAGATCGATCTGATTGGTTCCAATGCAGAATGCCCCTATTGAGATCAGTCTGTTGGCGTTTTCCAAAACCTTTTTGGTTACATTGGTTTTGGAACGTATACCTAGTATGCTTACATTTTTGATTTTTTCTGCCAGTTCATCTTCGCTTAGTGCTGAGCTGATTTCTTCAACATTGTATCCTTCTTGTTTCATCAGGTCTACACCGATGCTGTGTACATTTTCCAGCAGAAGGACATTGATTCGGCTTTTTGGGTAAGAAAATTTCTTGTTCATCTTATTGACATAAAGGATTTCATCCAAACTAGGAGCGATATGGTCAGCCTTGGAAGTGACTTTTGGCCTTTCTACATTTTCTGTAAAGGCATAAAATTTATTGGCAAGTCCTGAGGCCTTGATCTCATAATCTGTATAACCATCTCCGATTACATAAATATCGCCCTCTAATTTAAGGTTTTTAATGGTTTCTGGTTTACCGCCGTTTTTGGAAAGTATATTTTCTCGATCAAAATCTACTATTTTCCCAGAATCATCATAGATAAATTCATTGGCAAAGACATTTTCTGCCTTAATGCCATATTCGGTTACAATCGGAGTGATAAAATCTTTAAATCCGTTGGAAATGATAATGATATCTTGAGCATTTTCCTCAAAAAATTCTTTGTTACGTTGGAAAGACTTACTCACTTTTGTTTTAAGTGCATTTACCAAGTCGGCAATCTGAGGTTTGGTTGCTTCGAGTATTTCCAGTCTTTTCTCTAGACTTTCCCTGAAATTGAGACTTCCCTCCATCCCTTTGTCGGTAATGTCTTTTATAGCCTTGAGTTTTTCTTTTTTATTGGGATCGCTTTCAAGACTGATCTCTCCCAATACATCTAATGCTTCAACTTGTGTGAAAGTACTGTCAAAGTCAATGATAAATTTTTTGTTAGTGGGCATTATTGTTATGAAGATTTTGTGAATTGCTATTCAAAATTATAATATTATTAAAAAAAACAGCTGTTTATTGAAAAAAATACTTTGAAGAAGTTCGCCTGCTTTTATCGCAATCGATTGAACATCAAGATAGGAGGCTTGACTATGACGATTTATTTTGTGCCCCATGATTTTTCTTTTGTAATCCTACATTGAAATTGCTTAAAACATTGACTCACTGCGGAAGACCAAATGTAAGCTTTATGTGTTCTAAATTTTATTTCTTTTAAACTGATAGCGCTTATTGACACCAATGACATTAAAAAAATTCAGAAGAATACCTTTCAGGTTCTATAAAAAAAAGAAAGTGGCCATTAGTAGACCACTTTTCTAATTGTTCATAGTTCAGATCGCTTATTTGATGGACCTGATCAATCTTTCGTTTAATCCCACATAATCAGGGTTCTTGGCTTCTCTTGCCATATCCATTGACTTTTGGGCTGAAGTGATGGCTTCTTTTTTCTTTCCGAGAGCCAATTCAATTTTAGCTTTAAGGTGCATGGTCCAATACTTCGGGTCATCATCTACAGATTTGATGATCCAGTCATAAGCTTGTTCCATGTCCTTATTATTGGTGAAATAGTAATTTGCTGCCTGATAATAAAGTCCAGGATTTGTAGGTTCTTGGTCAAGAACCAACTCCCTGATTTGAGACATTACGATCTCATCCACTTCTGTTTCAATTCTGAACTTCACCCTGGTATTTTCCCATTTGATAGCCAATGAAGATCCTGTGTCGGTAATATCCACAAAATTGATTTCCATTGTCTCATATTTCTGCCCTGTTTTGCCGGGCTTCACTTTGAATCTCAGCACATCATCCTCAGCATCATACCCAACAGCTCCCCAGAGCTTGGTATTAGAGGAAATAATCATTGTCCACTCGCTCTTTCCGGGAATGGCATAAAGTGCATAAGTTCCAGCTTGAAGATCGTTCCCTTCAATTTTGACATCTGTTGAGAATGTCAAGGTAGTAGCGGCATTCGCACCGGTTCTCCATACGTCACCAAAAGGGACTAGTTCACCAAATATTTTCCTACCACGCATACTAGGACGACTATAATCTACAGTCACATCTGTTAAACCAACTTTCTGGCTTATTTGGGCAGCTGGGCTTGCCTGTGGCATTTGGATTTGCTGAGCTTCAACCACGGAAATACATATGGTTAGTAGGGAAAGGAATAAAATGTTGATTTTTGTTTTCATAAAATATGTTCTATTTAACCTAAATTGATTGCACTGGTAGTTATTCACTTGCGAATATTAGTTCAAATGTTAACTTTGTTATTATCTCAGTAATATTACCCATATTAAACTGATTACATAATTGGCACTTTGCGAAAATAGCAATTGTTGTTCCTAAAGATTAAACGAAAGCCAATTTTATTTCACCTTATAAAATTGAATTCATGAGCTTGGCTATTATTTCACCTGGGAGGGACGCGTCTGTCTGGGTTGAGAATTTTAAAAAACTAGCACCCGAAGTTGAAATACAGGTCTATCCTGAAATAAATGAACCTGAAAAAGTGAAAGCTGTAGCACTTTGGAATCATCCTAAAGGTATTTTGAGTGACTTTAAAAATTTAAAGTTGATATGCTCTATGGGAGCTGGAGTAGACCATATTCTTTCGGATACAACTATAGCTGAGGACATTCCTATCACCAGAATTGTAGATGACAAACTTACCATCTCTATGACCAATTATGTAGTGATGTCTGTACTCAACTACCATAGGCAAATTCAAAGGTATCAAGAGGATCAGAAAAATAGAATTTGGGACATGTCAAATCCTGAAGTTCCCGTTACTGTAGGAATACTTGGAGTAGGAGAGTTAGGAGGAGATATTGCAGATAAATTGATCAATCTGAGGTTTAATGTCATAGGATTCGGCAATTCAGCCAAAGAGAATTTAAGTTATGAGTATTATTTTGGAGACGAAATACAAAAATTTCTATCTAAAATAAATATATTAGTATGTATGTTACCGCTTACACCCGAAACTGAAGGTATACTTAATCTTGAATTTTTCAAGAAATGCCAAAAAGGCACATACCTCATCAATGTAGCCCGAGGCAAGCATTTAATAGAAGAGGACCTATTGAAAGCATTGGATGAAGGTTATATTTCAGGTGCTATGCTTGATGTTTTCCAAAAAGAGCCTTTACCGGTAGAACACCCTTTTTGGGAAAGAAATGAAATTACCATCACACCGCACATAGCGAGTGTGACAAATCCGAAGGCTGCGGCCCCACAGATTATTGAAAATTACCACCTAATTAACAAAAGTCAACCATTCATTAATCAAATTAACCGAAAAAGAGGATACTAAGACGATGAAGAAAAATTTTAAAATCGTCTGCCCAGTAGATTTTTCAGAATGCTCCTTAAATGCTGTGGAATATGCAGCAAGGCTAGGCGAAAAATATAGGGCGGACCTGATACTGATCCATGTCCCTGACAAGGAAGATTATCAGAAGCTAGCCTCTACGGATGGCCATAGTGGCGATCAGTATGCATTTATTGAGAAAAAGCTTGAAAGTCTCGTGGAGACAGTGGAAAAGGAAAGTTTACCAAACGGACTTGTCTCCTGTCAGAAGCAAATCAAGGAAGGGAAAATTGTCAGTACAGTAGTGGACTTTGCAACTGAAAATAACGCTGACCTAATAGTCTTGGGTACCGAAGGTGTCAATGAATTTAAAAACAACTACATAGGCACCAAAGCAAGTAAAATTGTTATCAAATCCAGTATTGATGTCTTCGTAATACCAAGAAAAGTTTATTTCAAGCCGCCTAGAAAATATGTGTATGCCACTGATTATTTGGAAGAGGACAAAGTAGCAATTCAAAAAATCGTAGAATTAGCTGGTTTTTTTGACTCTGAAATAGATGTAGTACATGTGTCATCAAAGGACACTTCCATAGATAAATCCCTGCACAAAACTATGGTGGCAGAATTGAAACCTTTTGTCAAATATGAAAAGGTCAATTTCGTCTTGAAGTCATATAGAGACGAACCTGGTCTTGGGCTGGAAAATTACCTGATTACTGCCAAAGGTGATATTTTGGTTACCTTGAGTAAAAAGAAGGATTGGTTTGAACAAATATTCACCAATAATCTTTCCAAGAAAATGTCTTATTTCATCAATAAACCTCTTTTAGTTTTAAAAAGAGCATAAGCCAAATAGCTTTAGTTTTCTTTCTTTTTAAAGCCATTTGAGACAAAACTGAAGAATTCCTTTTGAGTGGTTTTATCCGTAAATACTTTCCTTAAAGTTCTGAGATAGCCACTCAAAGTTATTTTTCGGGGTACTTCATTGGGATCCATAGGTTCTATTGTTACCCTGGATTCAGACTCAATTTCCTTGTTTTTCCCAATTGGAGGAAGGTTGTTGTTTTGAGACTCTTTTGGTTTATATCCTACCAGATCATCCGCTTTCTCGAAGCTTTTTTTGGATCTCTTTTGATAGCCAAGTTTTTCTTCCACCAGACCTTTATTGTTGTATGCAACTGCATCTTCAGGATCTAGTTCAATCGCCTTTTCATAGTCTTCAATTGCTCCATTCAGGTCACCGATTCTGTCTTTGAAATAGGCTCTGCTGGAATAGCGGTATGGGTTCTGAGGTTCGAGGTTGATTGCCCTGTCAAATTCATTCATGGCTTCATCATCCCTTTTAAGCAAATGCAAAACCACCGCCCTATCGCTGATATAGGTAGGATTATATGGTTCTAAGGATATCAAGTGGTCAAAATCACTCAGAGAACTTTCATAATTCCCTAACCTTGTCTGTATTCTTGCCCTGAAAAAATAATATTCTGAATTGGTGCTCTCTTCCTGAATACTGATGTTGATGGTTTCTAAGGCCTCTATAAATTTTCCCTCTTTAAAAAACGCTACTGACTTATCGAAATTACTCACGGTATACTTTATTGGTTACAAATTAAATACAATAATAAGCTAGATAAAGTTTAAAATTAAATCTTAAAGCGGCTACTATCGGCTTTAGAAAAATGCAATTCTTTATATCTTTGAGCTGAAAAGCAGACTATGGCAAGTAAAGCAGAAGTTATACTCAAAGATTTGAAAGCGGGCAAATATGCACCCGTTTATTTTTTGCAGGGAGAAGAACCCTTTTTTATTGATCAGATCAGTGATTTTGTTGAGACCAATGCTATTGCAGAACATGAAAAAGGCTTTAATCAAGTCGTCATGTATGGAAAGGATGCCCAGATGAATGAGATCCTTAGTAATGCCCGCAGGTTCCCCATGATGGCAGACCGACAGGTAGTGATTGTCAAAGAAGCACAAAATATCTATGGGCTGGGCAAGGAGGATATAGACAATCTTTTGATTCAATACTTACAAAATCCGCTTCCAAGTACGATTTTGGTCTTTGCCCATAAATACAAGAAACTTGATGGAAGGAAGCCTTTATCCAAAGAATTGGATAAGAAAGCAATATTGGTGACAAGTGATAAGGTCAAAGACTGGGATTTAGGAAAATGGATAGAGGCTTACATTATCGAAAAAGGACATCAGATTGATAGCCCAACTGCTACATTTTTGGCGGATAGTATTGGAAATAACCTTGAAGTCATTGCCAATGAATTGGGCAAAATGTTTATTAATTTTAATGAACCTACCAAAATCACCAAAGACCATATCCAAAGGTTTATCGGTATCAATAAAGAGTACAATACTTTTGAATTGACTAAGGCCATAGGATTCAAAGATGTCATTAAGGCCAATAAAATCATCCATTATTTTTCTCAAAACCCCAAAAGTCATCCTTTAATACCCATCATCGCGCTTGTGTATTCTTATTTCAATAAAGTTGCCCTTATCCATTACAATTCAAGTTTGGGTGATGCCGAATTATCCAAAAAAGTAGGGGTACATCCTTACTTCTTAAAAGAATACAGGGTAGCTGTTCGAAATTACCACTTAGGCAAGGTTATTGATTGCCTCACATACATCCGTGAGGCGGATTTACGTTCTAAAGGAGTCGATTCCGGAGGGATGGAGCATTCCGAAATTTTACGGGAAATGATATTTAAAATCATGCACTGATAATTGTGCCAAACTATGAAAAAAAGCCTTGTTTTGCTCTTGATATTGGGCATGGGTCATGCGGCCTATTCACAATCAAGCTTGTACCAAACCAGTGAATTAAAGCAACTGGATGATCACTTCGAACTTTTTCAAAAACATCTCTTCAGCGCTTCTAAGTATGAATTTGAAGACCTGAAAACTTCCACTGATGAAAACGAAGTGAAAATTCTCAGTGATTTTTATTATGCCATATCTTCTATCAAAATAGACATTCCCGGGAGTTCTGATTTGGTGTATGCATTTATAAGGGATTACAGAAATCATCCCAAAACAAATGAGGCAGCTCATGTATTGGGTAATTTCTTTTTTGAAAACCGAAATTACAGAGAAGCCATTCCTGCTTTTGAACAGGTAAAAGTCGATAAGGTCTCTGATGTACAGCGATCAGAAGTGATTTTCAAAACTGGTTATGCCTATTTTCAGTTGGGGGATCTTCCACGCGCTTTATCATATTTCAATCAGATCAAAGGCAAGCCTGGAGAATATTCTGCGGATGCTTTTTATTACGCTGGTTTCATTGCCATGAATCAGGGTAATTATGAACAAGCTTCCCGTGACTTTGGTGCTGCTGATAAGTCTCAGTTTTATTCAACGAGAGTTCCATATATGCTAGCGGGTGTCTATTACCGCCAAGCTCAATATGATGAATTGATTTCTTATGCAGAGAATGTTCTTCAGAATAGGAAGAACCTTGATCGCAAAGAAGAAATCCATCTTTATTTGGCAGAGGCTTATTTTGAAAAAAGAAATTTCAATAAAGCGGCTGAAAATTATGATGCTTTTGTCAATGCACGAAAGGGTGATTTGAATAGGTCTCAGATTTACAAGGCTGGTATTTCGCAGTTCGAGATAGAGAATTTCCAAAGGGCTTCGGATTATTTCAAAGTATCTGCAGGTCAAAATGATGAAATCGGTCAGGTTTCTTCTTACTATTTAGGCCATGCCTATGTAAAGTTGAATAATCCTCAGTTTGCTTCTAACAGTTTTTCTGCTGCTTATAAAAGTGAAGCCAATTCAGAGATACGTGAAGATGCTTTGATCAATTTTGCCAAAGTAAACTTGGAAAGAGGGAGTTTTCAGGATGCTGTAGGAGCATTGGATACGTATTTGGATAGTTTCCCAAATGGCAAGCATGCCCGAGAAGCCGAGGCTTTACTGACCGATGCGTTGATCAACACAAACAATTACCTCAGGGCAATAGAACATATAGAAGGCATGCCCAACAAATCCCAACGCATCAGAGAGGCTTATCAGAAAATCACTTTCTACCAAGGGATAGTCTATTACAGAGACAATAGACACGATTTGGCAACCAATTATTTTGATAAGTCCATAGCAACTCCTGTCAACAAAGACCTCGTAGTACAGGCTTATTTCTGGAAAGGGGAGGCACTATCAGCAAAAGGGGATCTACCAACTGCCATCAGGGCCTATGAAGCAGTGCAGAATCAGAGGCCTAATCCAAATGATCCTTATTTAATCAAGTCATACTACGGTCTTGGGTACTCCTTTTTCAATACTGAACAGTATACAAAAGCTGAAACACAATTCAGGAATTATGTGGACCGCAAACAAGGAAGCACTGATCCGGAAAATTACGATGAAGCTTTAATCAGACTTGGAGATGTCTATTACGTGCAAAAGAAATTTTCTGAAGCGCAAAATATTTTTCAAAGAGCAATCAGAGAAAATAATGACTTTATAGATTATGCTTATTTCAGAAGTGGTGTGGTTTTTAATTTTCAAAATAGAAATGATGAAGCCATTCAGCAAATGAATAACCTGATCAACAATTATCCGAGCAGCCTTCATTTGGAAGATGCTATTTACCAAAAATCCCAAATCAACATGGAGGAAATGCGCTATGCTGATGCCAGAGACGGTTTTGGTAGATTGATTTCTTCGAAGCCAAATAGCCCTTTTATTCCTTTTGCATTAGAAGGCAGAGCGGTGGCGAATTTTTCTCTTCAAAATTACAGTGCTACTATTGATGACTATAAGCGGATTTTGGAAAATCATCCCAATTCATCCAATTCCGAAGCTGCTTTGGTTGGACTTCAAGAAGCATTGGCCATTGAGGGTAGGTCTGCCGAATTCTCCCAATACCTGACACGTTTCAGAGGAGCTAATCCTGACAACACAAGTTTACAGAACCTTGAATTTGAAGCTGCCAAAGCCTTGTATTTCGACAACAGCTGGCAGCCTGCCATTCAGGCTTTTGAAAGTTATTTGAGAAATTATCCTCAAGCTTCCAACAGGACTGAAGCCGTTTATTTTATTGCAGAGTCTCACTATAAGGCGGATAGAAAGGATTTGGCCTTGGAGAATTTCTACAGGATAGAAAGAGAAAAGGACTCTAACCAAAGGTTGAGGGCTGTACAAAGAATTGCGGCTATTGAAATGGAAAATAAGAATTATGGTAAAGCCTTGGCTTTTCTGAGAGAATCCTCAAAAAATGCCAGAAACCAAATCGAAGAATATGAGGCCAATAGAGGACTGATGGTGGCCCACTTTGAAACGGAAACCTTTGATTCTGCTGCCTTTTATTCGGATAAAGTAATTGCTTTAGGTAATGTAACTGTAGAAGCTGTGCCGGCAGCTATGCTTATCAAAGCGAAATCGCTACTTAAAAGAGGAAATACCAATCAGGCCGAGCTGGTATTTAAAGATTTGATTGATGAGTTTAAGACTGTCCATGGCGCCGAGGCATTATTCCTATTAGCGGAAATTCAAAACAAAGCCGGAGAATTCGAAAAATCCAATGAGACGATTTTTGACCTTTCAGGACCTTACTCGGGATATGGATATTGGTATGGAAGAACCTTTGTCCTCTTGGCTGAAAACTACATCAAACTCGATGAAGATTTTCAGGCAAAAGCAACCTTGGAATCCATTATTGCAAACTCAAATAATGAGGAAGTGATAAAATTGGCCAAAGAAAAGTTGAACAAAATCAATTAATCATTCCTATCATGAATATTTCCGACAAGTATATGAAAATCAAAGTATTGGTAGGTTTGGTCTTGATGGTCACTTCAATGCCTGTTCTAGCACAGCAGGCGGGTGAAGTTACAGACCAAGAATTTGTCATCCGAAAAGATAGGGTGTTGACCTTGCCCCAAAAACCAAGGAAGTTTGAAAGAACTCCCGTTTTACCTGTCCCTCAAAGTGATGGCAAATTCAACTATGTTGTCAATCCATATTTTCTTTCTTTAGCTCCTGAAGTGATTGAACCGGAAGCAGCCCAAAAGCAATGGCCTAGAAGAAGGCAAGACCTTTACCCGGGTTTTGCCCGATTGGGTTTTGGAAATTATAGTTCACCTTTGATTGAAGGCAGGTACAACAATTGGGAAGAGGGGGATTATAACTATGGCGTAAAAATCAAACATGAAGGCTTTTATACCGGTCCTGTTGACGGAAGGAATTCAGGAGAAAACTTTACAGATGTAGGATTAAATGGGAACCTTTACAGGGATTTTTTCCAAGTCTATGGTGGTGTAGATTATTACAGACACAAGTTTAATTTCTATGGATATGATTTTGAGAATCCCGATTTTGAAAATTATGTGCCTAATCAAAATATCCTCAATACCTTCAAAATCACTGCAGGTATACAGGACCTGGATAAGACAGAAGGTTTTAATTATGATGTCAATTTGGGAATTCGTGCCTTCAATGATAATTACGAAGCTGCAGAAACCGATATTGCGCTAAAAATAAAATCGGGCTATTGGTTTGACAATGCGATCAGTTCTGGTATTGACTTGGACTTGTCTCTCACGCAGCCAAAAGATGTTTTTTATTCAAACATCAACAGAAACTACTTAAAGGTCAATCCATTCGTTGGGTATCAAAATGAATATTTGAAAGTCAGGGCAGGAGCAAATATTGTCTATGAAAATGACGTGACCCAAAATAAAGAATCAGACTTTCAAGTATTCCCTCAGCTTCTTGGAGAATATATGATTCAGGATGAATTTGGAATATATGCAGGTTTTGAAGGCGATGTACAAAGACAGACCTACCAGGATTTTGTAATGGAAAATCCATTTTTGGGGCCGAGCATGGAGCTTTTGAATACCATTCAGAATTATGAAATAAAAGGTGGCGTAAAGGGGGTACTGAACAATGAGCTGACCTATGAGGCTGGAATAGGGTATGGAAGGTTTAGAAATATGCATTTCTTTGCCAATTCAGGAATGGATACCACAAGGTTCAATATTTTTTACGATGACGATACCAGGGTCTTGAATTACAATGCCAAAGTAAGCTGGAACTATGAAGGATGGTACAGGTTGATAGGCAAGGCGAATTACTATTTCTACAATACCTCTACTTTGGAAGCTGCCTTCCAAAGGCCGGAATGGGAACTTAGCCTGAACAATAACTTTATGTTGGACGAGAAGTGGTTACTTCAATTCAATGCCAATGTAATGGGAGGAATAGTAGGAGGCGTTTTTGATCCTATTGCGGCTACAGATGGAATTGCTAACCCAACTTTATTCCGAAGTGAAATGCTTCCTGTGATCATAGACCTGCAGCTAAAAGCCGACTATCAAATCAATGATCAATTTTCAGCATTTGCTATTGGAAATAACCTTCTCAATAGGACCAATCAGCGTTTCCTGAATTATCCGGTAAGGGGTATTCAGGGAATAGTTGGATTGACGTATAAGTTTGGCTATTAAATGCGAAAGCACTTAAAGCACTTATATATAAGGTTTGCCAATTGCTTCAAATATTTTAGCTTCGTAGGTTAATTGAAAATCCAGAACTATGTCAACAAAAGAACCTGATAAAAATAAAGCACCTGAAGATAAAGACTATGGTTTTCCTTTTGTAGAGGTGACGCCTTTGGCTGAGGCAAGCTCTAAAGAGAAAAAGAAACAAGGAGAAACTCATGAAAGTGAGTCTTCAGGTAAAGCTTTTGATGCAATAAAACCAACTGTTGGCAAAGGTTTGATCAGTCCTACAAATCCATCCCAAAAACGTCCTAAAAGGCAATCTCCTGTTTTATTTTCATTGGTATTGTTGATTGTAGTCGTTTTGGGTGTGATGGCATATTTCTTGTACTACTTGCCTACTACAGAGGATGCAGGTTTGCAGCAAAGAGTGGCTCAGGAAAACACTACCCCGGTGACAGAAGAACCTCCTTTGACAGAGGATGAAGGTGTTGATGAGGAAGAGGAAATTGCCAATGAAGAGGAAGAGCCCAATGAACCTGAAGACTTGGAAGAAACCCAAAGCCCAATGCCAGCTACAAGTGGTGGCAATACTCCAGCTACATTACAAGTAATACCTGCCTCAGGTGATAGACCTGTTTATCACATTATTGTAGGAAGTATGCCAAATGAAAGATTGGCAAGAACCGAGGCTGAAAAGTTACTCAAAAAAGGAAAAGACCTTTATTTATTAACACCAAAAGGTGAAACCAAAAACTACAGGATTTCCGTTGGAAGCTACAGCACCTTCAGGGCAGCTTCTGTAGCTTTGGAAGAAGCCAAACCCGAATTTGACGAATCAATCTGGATTTTGAAATACTAATATGACAATCACGCAAATCAGCACTGATGGCCAAATGATGGCCGACACCCTTTCGGTAATGGAAAAAGCTCCTGAGAGTATAGGACTTATGGACTTAATGATCAAAGGAGGATATATGATGATCCCTTTGTATATTTTGTTTGTCCTGGCGATTTTCATATTTATAGAGAAAGTAATCACTTTGAGAAAAGCTTCCAAATCTCCTAAAAACCTGATGGATCAGGTCAAGATTTTGGTACAGGCAGGCAAAATCGAACAAGCGAAGATGCTCTGCCAACAAGAAGATACCCCTGTAATCAACATGGTACAGAAGGGATTGGAAAGGATTGGTAGCCCTTTGAAAAATATCGAAGTATCTATAGAAAATGTCGGCAAGATCGAAATTTATAAACTGGAAAAAAATCTTGGCATTTTAGCAACAGTGGCCGGTGCAGCACCTATGATAGGCTTCTTGGGTACTGTTGCTGGTATGATTAGGGCATTTATCGGTGTGGCTCAGGAAGAAGGTATGGTAAGCCCCAAATTGCTTTCTACTGGTATCTATGAAGCTATGATTACCACTGCCACAGGATTGGTCGTGGGTATTATAGCTTATTTAGGTTACAATTACCTGGTCTCTCAGGTTTCTAAGCTCGTACACAGTATGGAATATTCTTCCATAGAATTTATCGACCTACTTCAGGACAAGTAATATGGCATTGCAATCCAAACATAAAGTAGATGCAGCATTCAGTATGTCTTCCATGACAGATATTATATTTCTGTTGTTGATATTCTTTATGCTTACCTCTTCATTCATCACACCTTCTGGTTTACCTGTCAATCTGCCTTCAAGTGAATCTTCGGATATCGTTATGCAGGAAATTACCGTTACAGTAACAAAGGACCTTAGGTTTTCTGTCAATGATAAGGTTGTAACAAGAGAACAGGTGAAAGCAGAACTTACAAACCTTCTGATGGATAAAAAAGGGCAGGTAGTCCTTCATATAGACAAAGAAGTACCGGTAGAACACTTGGTGGAGATCGGCGGAATTGCCGCAGGATTGGAAGCTAACGTGACCATCGCCACCAAACCATACAAATAATGCAAATTTGGGAATCAGATAGCCAAGAGGCAGAAAACAAAAAGAAAGCTGCCATTATCACCTTGATAGTAAATATCCTGGTGCTTTTGGCTATTTTCTTTATTGTAGTATGGAAGGAGCAAATTCCTCCATTACCTAAATATGGTATGGAATTGAATTTAGGTTTTTCGGATTTTGGCAGTGGTAATTTACAGACTACCGCACCTCCATCTGAAGCCCAAACACCAAACACCCAAGCTCCTGCTCCAGGTGAACAAGCGCCGAAACCAACAGAATCTGCGGTGCCTATCACACAACCAAAAACTGAGGCCGCCAAGCCACAGACTACACCGGCGAAACCTTCTGTAGAAGCACTTTCTAAGACTCCAAGCCCTGTGAGAGGTAGTGAACAACCCAAACCAGCGCCTAAGGAGCCTAGCCCTGTCAAAAAAGAAACTACACCAGTGACACAGCCTGCCACATCAGAAGCTGAAAAAACTACTACAAAAGCAGAGGAAAAACCAAAAATTGACCAAAGGGCAATCTTTGGCGGTGGTGGAACTTCAGGTACAGGCAATCAGCCTGCGCAAGGTTCAGCACAAGGATCTTCTGACCAAAAAGGCGATGAAGGTAAGCCACAGGGCACTGTTGACGGAAGAGCAATAATGGGTTCAGGATCAGGTGAAGGCAACCCCGGTCCGGCATCGGGGTATAACCTAGAGTTGGCAGGATGGGATTTTGCAGGTAGACCAAATATCAATGACAACGTTTCTACGAGGAATGGCATTATAGTTTTTAGGATTACGGTAGACAACAGCGGTAAGGTAGTACAGGCAGTACCATTGGAATACAATGTATCCAATGATGTATTGGCTTACTACAGAACAGTAGTCAACCAAATCAATTTCAGAAGACAGGGGACAGCTGCTACAGCTGATTACTCTCAAGGGAAAATCACTTTCAGAATCAAGGTTGATTAGAATGACATATAAGGAAACTTTGGACTATTTGTTCAATGCTTTGCCGATGTTCCAAAGGGTAGGAGCCACAGCCTTCAAAAAGGACCTCAGCAACACCATTCAGCTTTGTACCCATTTAGGCAATCCAGAGCGAAAATTTCAAGCTGTTCATGTTGCAGGCACAAATGGGAAAGGCAGCACTTCCCACGCTATTTGCGCAGTTTTGATGGAGGCCGGTTATAATGTTGGCCTGTATACTTCTCCTCACTTGAAATCATTTACTGAGCGCATTAAGGTCAATGGTCAGGAAATTTCTGAGGATGACGTGGTTAATTTTGTGTCTATCAATCAGGACTTCTTGGAAAAAGTCAAACCAAGTTTCTTTGAAATGACTGTTGGTATGGCCTTTTGGTATTTTGCCAAAAAGGGTGTCGATATTGCAGTTGTAGAAGTAGGCATGGGAGGTAGGTTTGACAGTACCAATGTCATACATCCCAAGTTATGTGTGATCACAAATATTGGCTGGGATCATATGCAGTTTTTGGGAAATACTTTAACCCAAATTGCTGGAGAAAAAGGAGGTATTATCAAACAGGGAGTTCCTGTTGTCATCAGCCAAAAGCAAGATGAAATCAAAGAAGTTTTTATCAATTTAGCCAAAGAAAAAAGTGCTCCGATATTTTTTGCTGAAGAGGAGTATGAAGTAAAACCATCCACAAATTTTAGTACGGATCTCAGGAATTATACCATAAGAAAAGGAGCTTTTTCCTATTCCGTATCTATGGATCTTTTAGGAGTTTATCAAGGCAGAAATCTCCCTGGAATATTAAAAAGCTGTGAAGTCCTTAGAACGTTGGGATACAATATCAAAGATAGTCATATCAAAAGTGGATTGATGCAGATTGGAAGGCTTACAGGTCTAAAGGGTAGATGGCAAGTACTCGCCCAATCTCCATTGGTCGTATGTGATACGGGCCATAATGAGGATGGGATTCAACTGTTGATGGATCAAATCAACAACACCTCTCATGAAAAGTTGATTATGGTGCTGGGCATGGTCAATGACAAGGATGTAAGTAAAGTCATGTCGCTTTTACCCAAAACAGCCTATTATTTCTTCTGCCAGGCCAATATTCCTCGGGCGCTGGAAGCGGCAACTTTAGCGGAGAAGGCTTTTGAAATGGGCTTGAAGGGTGAAATTGAAAAAGATGTAAACGTGGCTATAGAAAAGGCTAAGAAAAAAGCTGGCCCAAAGGATATGATTTTCATTGGAGGGAGTACCTTTGTGGTCGCTGAAATCAAGGATTTATAATATGAGCAGAAAAAAACTGCAAAGGTTTAAGGAAAACGAGGAAAATAGAAACGTTGTCCAAGAAGGAAAAGAGATTTTTGAAAAGATAAAAGGTAACTGGAAAACTCTTCAATTTGAAAATGAAAAACCCATCACGGTAGAGTTGGCTTGTGGTAGGGGTGAATTTACAGTCGGATTGGCCAGGCAATATCCTGAAAGAAATTTTATTGGAGTTGATATCAAAGGCTCAAGGATTTGGAAAGGAAGTACCATAGCCATTGCAGAAGGAATGGAAAATGTAGCCTTCCTTAGAACGCAAATTCAGATGCTGGAGAAGTTTTTTGCTGAGGGAGAAATTGCTGAGCTATGGATTACATTTCCAGATCCATTTCCCAGGGATGGAGATGAAAAAAGGAGGCTTACGTCGCCAAGATTTCTGGATATGTACAAACCAATGATCCAAAAGGATGGAACTGTGCATTTCAAAACCGATAATACCGGGTTGTTCGATTATACTTTGGAATTGCTACAAAGCCGAGAAGATGTGAACCTGACATTTCATACACATGATTTTTACACTTCAGAATTGAAAGACGAGCACCACGGAATCAAGACCAGATACGAAAAGATATTCAGTGACAAGGGTGAGAAAATTAAATACCTCAAGTTCAGGTTTGTTTGACAAAAATATATGTTGATTTCGGTTAGTGGCGACACTAACCGAGGCCGGGTTTGATTTTTAGATTTTTGTCGCTGTTTATGTCTTTCCTTGCCGCCGTTCGTGTCTCCACGAATGGCTTCTTGAAGTGTATCAGGGTAACGGTAAAATAGGTTAGTGGCGACACTAACCGAGGCCAAGCGGAGCTTATCTGTGTTTATCTTTTTCATCTGTGGTTCTAATATATAACCACTGACCCCGATAGCTATCTGGGCAGATAAAAACAATGATAAAGAATTTCATCCGCGGAAATCAGCGAGTTCTGTGGGAGATAAATTTGGTATTTTGTTGCGGGTATAACTTTTAAATTTCGGTTAGTGGAGACACTAACCGAGGCCAAAAAATCCGAAGCATTTCTAAACTGTAACTTAGAGCATCCTTTGTGTCCTTGAGCCTTTGTGGCCAATTACCGTGCTGCCGTTCGTGTCTCCACGAATGGCTTATCCGTGTAGATCTTTTTCATCTTTGGAAAAAATTTAATTAGCCACAACCCCGATAAAAATATCGGAGCAGATAGAAACGCAGATAATTTAGGCCATTCTTTCTACTCATCAAACCCCGGCCTGACAAAAGACTGAAAGTGTGGAAATTCTGATTCAAGTTCTTTTTTTGCTTTTTGTAGCAATGCCAATATGCTCAGAATTTCTTCCATTTCTTTATTTGAGATGTCAAAAAGCTTTTCCCATGCTGCAATACTCCGCTCAATGGTTAAATTGGCTACTTTGGCGGTTCCATTATAATGTCTTTCCTCTTCGGGAAAAATTTCTAGATCGTCAGAAATCCGGCTTTGCATAGCACTTTTTGACTTGACGTGCACCATAAACATAAACCACTGAATGACATCACATGCTTCCTCGATTTCAGCTAATTTGAACTTGGCACCATCTTCTGTCAAAATTCCAAGCTCTGTTTGTTGAATAAGCTCATCTGTCAGCCTTGGGAGGAGGTCACCATTAATCAGCTGACGGGCTTCTGAGGTATATTGACTTGTAAGTTTGACCAATTCCGAATCTGTGACGAGCTTATCCTTTTCTTTCCAAGAGGCAAAATTGGCTTCTACTTCATCTTGATCTTCTTCAGGATCAATGCCCATTTCTTCAGCCAATTCCCCTAAGGCTTCCAAACTTTCGGCAAGAGAATCTTTGAACATCTCCATCAAGGCCTCTGGAGAATCGGGGTCTTCATAGTCATCTTTTCTTTCTTGTTCCTTGGCAAATAGGGTGCACCTGTCAGTGAAAATACACCTTTCACACCATCTGTCGCACCAATTGAAAATTCCGATAATGGGGTCATGAGGTTTTTGAGTATCCATTGGTCAAAAAGTTAGAAAATTAAAATTCCGTTTGTCAAAGTAAGTTAACAAGTATAGTAGAAATTCTTCATATTTAAAATGCTATTGACTATACATTATCCTTATGAAAGCTCTGATAACGCTCTTTTTTATTGTAATATCTTTTTCTTCAAGTTTTGCTCAGTTCCCCAAGGAAAGGTACGAGCAGGCCGCATACTACCTTACCAATAACCTAGAGAAAGAGATTTATCACTTGGAAGTAAGTCCAAACTGGATCAAAGGAGGTACTCTTTTCTGGCATGTTAGCCAGACAGAAAATGGAAAACGCTATTTTCTAAGTGATACCAAAAGACAGACAACACAAGAGTTTTTTGATCATCAAAAGCTTGCAGCACTATTGACAAAACAATCAGGGGAAAATGTTTCTTCAGCAAAACTGCCTTTAGACAAAATGAAGGTAAAAGATAATGATTTGATTGAGTTTGAATGGAGAAATATGTCGTGGAAGTATCATATTGCCAAGAACGAGTTGACATTTATCCCCAAAGACAATATAGAATCTGTACCGGGTGTTTCCCCTGATGGTCAATGGCGCGCATTTACCAAAGAACACAACCTTTATGTGGAAAATTTGATTTCAGGGGATGTCAATCAGTTGAGTTTTGCAGGAAAAAAAGATTTTGAATATGCATCATCCTTTGGATGGAGTGACCTGATCAAAGGGGAAGGAGGAGTGAGGCCTGAAATGTTATATGTTTCATGGTCACCTGATTCAAAAAAGATCCTGACCAATGTGATCGACTTGCGGATTGCTGAAAAAATGTATTTGCTGGACTTTAGTCAGGATGATAAATTCAGACCCGACCTTTATGCATACTACAGAGGGTCTCCTGGGGATACCACAGTAGTGCAGGTTATACCTGTACTTTTTGATGTAGAGCATAAAAAGGAAGTTCTTTTAACATCTTTGAAGAGACCACATTTCATGTCCATGAATCTAAGTTGGCAAAAGGATAGTAAGTCACTTAGAGGAATGTATTTTGAAAGGGGATTTAAAAAAGTACACTTTTTAGAAGTTGGGTTGGATGGGACTTTCAAGGATTTGTTCAGCGATGAAGAGGATACATTTGTTAACAGGGACATGTTGTTTTATCAATTCCAAAATGGTGATTTTATCGTTTCCTCTGAAAAATCAGGATGGAATCACCTCTATCATTACGATAAAAACGGCAGGTTGATCAGGCAATTGACAAATGGGGATTTTGTGGTCAGTAAAATTGCTGGAGTACAAGAAGAAAACCAGTTATTGTTTTTTGAAGCTTCTGGGAAAGAAAATAGTCGAAACCCTTATTTCAATCACCTATATAAAGTGAAGTTGGACGGCACAGGGTTGGCTTTATTGACTCAGGAGGATGCTTACCATGAAATCTCTTTAGCTCCTGACTTTTCTGTATTCGTAGACAACTATTCCAAGCCGAATATGTCAACCATTTCCGTATTGAGGTCTACAAAAGATGGGGAAATCCTCCAAGAAATATCCAAAGCGGATATATCAAATTTGAAGAAAAGAAATTACAAGTTTCCAGATCCTTTTACTGCGATTGCCAAAGATGGCAAGACAGAGATTCATGGCTTGTATTTTATTCCATCCGACTTTGATCCAAATCAAAAATATCCTGTAATTGATTACACCTACACTGGGCCACATACAGCCACTACGCCTAAAACTTTCAAGTCATCCATACTTAATCACCCACAACAAATGGCTGAATTGGGCTTTGTCGTAGTGATGGTAGATGGCCTTGGCACAGCGGGGAGAGGGAAGGTTTTTCATAATCATTCCTACAGGAACTTGGGAGATGGCACCACAGATCATGTATTGGCTATTAAGCAGCTAGCTGAAAAGGTCAATTTTATCGATATCAATAAAGTTGGGATTTACGGTCATTCTGCGGGTGGATACGATGCAGCCAGGGCAATGTTGCTTCATCCTGAGTTTTATAAAGTAGCGGTGAGTTCAGCCGGTGACCACGACCATAGGATGGAGAAAGCTTGGTGGCCAGAGATGTTTATGGGCTATCCTGTAGAGGACTTCTATCACGAGCAATCCAATGTGACCAATGCACATAAGCTTCAGGGGAAATTGTTGATAGCTCATGGTGCTATGGACGAAAATGTCAATCCATCGGCTTCCTATAAGTTTGCAGAAGCCCTCATCAAAGCGGGAAAAGACTTTGACTTCTTTATCTGGCCAAGTAGAAACCACAACTTTGGCAGGGCATATGGAGATTACTTTACCAAAAAGCGGTGGGATTACTTCATTGAGCACTTAATGGAGGAGGAGCCGCTTAGGAACTACCAGCCCGAGGCACTATCAAAGACAAATTTGTAGGGACCGTCACCCTGATCACGATAGCTAAAGGGGAGAAGAATCTCCTGTTTTTTGGAGATGCCCCGCAATGCTCCGAGAAAGGCTTTCAACTTCGCAAGCCTGCCTATACGAGGTAGGCTCCGTTCAGCATGACGCGGACCATACTGTCATTCTCTTTCTGTAAATGCTAAATTTTAAAATCTTAGATAGCCATTTCCATCACGATATCATCCATCACAAAACCATTTCCTATATCGATTACTTCACGATAGGCTTCGTAGAAACCGATTTTTAGGTAAAATGAAATGGCTTTGTGGTTATGTCGGTTGACATTTAGATAAATGTGGCTTTGCCCGTTCTGCTTTGCGATTGACCTGACTTCTTCTATCAACATCTTGCCATAACCTTTGCCCTGTGTTTCCTGCAAGAGGTAGATTTTGTGAATCTTGGTTTTAACTTCCTTTGTATCCAGTTGATAAGAGCAATAGCCTATGGGCTTATGATTTTCTTCACCCAGTAAAAATACATGATTTTTCTCTTCCACTTGATTTTTAAGCGATTCCAGACTGTACATCCAGTCCAACATAAAATCGACCTGTGTGGGTGTCAGGACATCAGAGAAAGTCTTTGGCCATACATCAAGAGCGACGTCTCTTACTAATGGCAGTTCTTCAGTGCTTATTTTTCTTATTTTCATGATTGCCATGATTTTGCCCGAATCTAAGTAATTCCTCTCATTTTGCTCAATACTTTTTGATATTGGTAATTGGGAGGGATTTATATAGCTTAGTTGTTATAAATATCATTCCGATAAAAACCAAATGAATATAAGAGAGAAAATAGCGAAAAGAGTATTTGATTCAGAATTGGACTTTCAGGCCAGTCGAAGTTCTGGACCAGGTGGTCAAAATGTCAATAAAGTCAATTCCAAAATCACCTTGAGGTTTTCTGTGAGCAATTCTCAATTCTTATCAATTGAAGAAAAAGAGATCATAGGCGAAAAATTGTCAAATAAAATCACCAATGAAGGTGATATTGTGATTCAAGTGGAGGAGAAGCGTTCGCAACACCAAAACAAAGAAATCGCTCTTCAAAAGTTTTATGATTTAATCAAAAAGGCATTTAAACAGAAAAAAACACGAAAGGCTACGCGTCCTGGTAAAGCAGCCATTGAAAAAAGGCTCAAATCAAAAAAGATTCATGCCGAAAAGAAAAAAAACCGAAATGTAGATTGGTAGCTTGTTTTATTGCGTTCACTAGTTATCATTGTCACCCAAATATCACCCTGTCTAATCTTAATGGTTTCAATTTACTTACTCGTTTCATTCTTCTATTTTCAGGTTTCTCAACATCAGGAATTTTCCCTTGAGGATGATTATGATTTTTTGATGGAGAAAGTTCTGAAATACCGATACGACAACCTTGATACTACCATTTATTTTTTAGACAGATTAGAAAATCTCGCAGAGCAAAAAGATAACCCTAAGATGAAAATTGAAATCTTGTACCTGCGGGGTGGAGCCTATTACATCAGTGGAGATTATTTAAAAGCGCAAACTGTCTACGATCAAGCATATCAGCTGGCTGAGCAAATCAATGACCCTCTGGAAAAGGCTAAGGTGCTTAATGGAAGGGGTCTGGTTTTTTTAGGCCAGGAAAAATACGATCAGGCTATTCAAATTTGGAAGGAGGCATTGGCTATTTTTCAGTCTAATAAGAGTTTAGAGCTTCAACCCAACCTGCTTTTCAATATAGGCTTGGCTTATTCCCAACTTAAACAGTTTGAAGTGGCCTTGGAATGGCTGCAAAAAGCTTTGGCGATATTGGAGATTGAAGAGAATCTACCTGTTAGAGATATGGTGATCAATAGGATGGGGAAAGTCAATTTTGATATGGGTGACTATTATAATGCCCAAATGTATTACGAGAAACTATTGGCAAGAGAGGCTGAGATCAGCACTTGGGAGAAGACTTTTCTTTATGCGGGCTTGGCCGAACTCGAATTACGAAATGAGGAATATCAAAAGGCAATTTTCCATGCAGAAGAATCCTTTAACGCTGCTGTGTCTATGAATGCGCTTTGGGATCAGGAAAGGGCTTTAAAGCTTTGGTCTCAAGCTTTAGAAAATGCTGGTGACTATCCAAAAGCACTTGAAATAGCCCGGCTCAATAAAGATATTGCAGATAGTCTTTTCAATACGGAGAAAGAGAGGGAGATTAATTTTTTACAGTTACAGGTAGTGGAGGCAGAAAACAAACAACTATTTAATGAAAATGAGCTGATCTTACAAAAGTCACGGGTAAACCAACAGTTGAATCTGGGATTGGCAATAGTTGTCTTATTGTTGGTTTTGTTGATTTTTAGCTACCGTAGAAGTCTCAAAGTAAAGGAGAATTTTAGCCTTAAGCTTGAAAAGCTGAATCATGAGCTAGCTGAAAAAAAAGAACTAGTAACCGCACAAAATGAATCTTTAAACCAAATCAACGAATCCAAGAATAAGCTTTTTTCCATTCTTTCACATGACCTTAGATCGCCTATCGGTAATTTGAAAAGTTTCCTCAAACTGGATAGGATGGGTGTCTTTGAGCAAGAAGAAAGGGAAGAAGCATTGACTTTGATCGAAGAGCAGTTAGGCAAAACAGACAAACTTCTCGAAAACCTCCTGCAATGGGCCAGCACTCAAATGAAAGGCTTGGACCCCAATCCTGAAAAAATCGATGTCAGCCATGTAATGGATGAAGTAATCAGCCAATTCGATTACCAATTGATGCTTAAGGGAATTGAAATGAAACATCAAATGTCCACAGATAACCCTGTGTATGCAAAAGTGGATGAAAATAACCTAAGGGTTATCTTATTTAATATTCTTAGCAATGCGATAAAGTTTACTCCAAAAGAAGGTCAGATTTCAATTTTTTACACGACTACAACCGATCATCTCAAAGTGCATGTCAGAGACTCAGGGGAAGGAATGGATCCTGAAAAAAGAGAACGATTGGAGAATGATTTCAGCATGATTACATCAAGTCAAGGGACTGAAGAAGAAAAAGGAACTGGTTTGGGACTGTTATTGGTAAAACAGCTTTTGGTATACAACGGTGGTTTTTTGAAAGTAAACAGTGAATATGGCCGTGGTACAGAGATGGTCATTCACCTAAAAAAGCACGAAGAGGAATCTTTAGCTAATTGAGCTTCGGGAGTCCTGACTCATCCCAATCCTTGAATAATACCAGCCTTGTAAAGGTTTTTGTATTCCTTGGTAAATAGAGATATTTTCCGTGATTAAAAATTCTGACAAGCTTAACAAAGGAGGAACATTGAAAAGAAGAGACTTTATTCATTTATCTGGCCTTGGAATGGGAGCTTTGGTGACTTCCGGTTTTCTATTGAATGGAAATCCGGTTTCAGCAGCGCAACTGTTGCACCCAGGTCTGGAAAATGCTGAGAAAAAGACATTGGCTGACATTGCTTTGAATGCAGCCAAATCACAAGGTGCCACTTATACTGATGTGCGAATTGGGCGGTATCTCAATCAATTTTTATTTACAAGGGAAAAAAATGTCCAAAATATAGCCAACACAGAGAGCTACGGTGTAGGAATAAGGGTTATTGCAGAAGGTACTTGGGGATTTTCAGCCACAAATGATGTGAGTCCTGATGGTATTAAGAAGTGTGCTGAAACGGCCGTAGCCATAGCCAAGGCAAATTCTATCATGCAAAAAGAACCGGTAATCCTTGCGCCGGTTCAGGGTGTAGGAGAGGTAAGCTGGGAGACCCCGATTACCAAAAATCCTTTTGAAATTCCGGTAGCGGATAAAATTGACCTTCTTCTAAGTGTCAATGCTGCCGCAATGGATAATGGTGCCACATTTGTGAATTCCAACCTTTTTATGGTCAATGAGCAAAAGTATTTTGCCTCCTCTGATGGCTCTTACATCGATCAGAATATCCACAGAATTTGGCCGACGTTCAATGTCACAGCAGTAAATCAATCTGAAGGCAAATTCAGAAGTAGGCAAGCTTTAAGTGCACCTATGGGAATGGGTTACGAGTACCTTGATGGCTTGGCTTCTGAAAAAATTCAGGCTCCGGCAGGTTTGGTCAGCTATAGGAATTCTTATGACATGGTGGAAGATGCAGTGGCAGCGGCCAAACATGCCAAAGAAAAACTATCAGCCAAGTCTGTAACTCCAGGCAAGTATGATTTGGTTTTGGACCCTGACCATTTGGGATTGACCATTCATGAATCTGTCGGTCACCCATTGGAGTTGGACAGGGTTCTTGGTTATGAAGCAAATTATGCGGGAACATCCTTTGCCACGCTGGATAAATGGCGTCAAGGTGATTTCAAATATGGCAGTGATTTAGTCAATATTGTAGCGGACAAAACCCAATCCAAATCTTTGGGCCTTACCGCTTATGATGATGAAGGTGTCAAGTGCAAAGAATGGGATTTGATCAAGGATGGTGTGCTGGTCAATTACCAGGCAATCAGAGATCAGGCCAGTATCATTGACGAATCAGAGTCTCACGGTTGTTGCTATGCTGATTCTTGGGATTCTGTACAGTTCCAAAGGATGCCAAATGTCTCCTTGAAACCAGGTAAAGACAAGCTCAGTGCCCATGATATGATCAAAGGAGTGGAAAAGGGTATTTACATTGTAGGTAGAGGATCCTATTCCATTGACCAACAGCGGTACAACTTCCAGTTTGGTGGTCAGTTGTTTTACGAAATCAAAGATGGTGAAATCGTAGGCATGTTGGAAGATGTAGCCTATCAATCAAAC
Organism: Mongoliibacter ruber; assembly: GCF_003003005.1. GTDB lineage: Bacteria > Bacteroidota > Bacteroidia > Cytophagales > Cyclobacteriaceae > Mongoliibacter > Mongoliibacter ruber. The sequence continues at coordinate 631,056 of NZ_PVTR01000001.1, read as the reverse complement.
ACCCAAGAGTTTTGGAATTCCTGTGCACAGATTTGTGACAAGGATGATTACAAGTTGTTCGGAACCTTTTTCGATGGAAAAGGTCAGCCTTCTCAAGTCTCCGCTGTATCACATGGCAGCGCCACTACAAGGTTTAACGGAGTCAATGTAATCAACACTGGAAGACAGATTTAACCATCTAAAATCAAAGAAAATGGCAAAGTTATCAAAAGAAGAAGCAAAACAGATTATAGATAAAGTCCTCTCGTATGCCAGTGCTGATGAAACAGAAGTCAGTGTGAGTGGTGGCAGGACAGGTAATATACGGTACGCAAGAAATACAGTGAACACAAGTGGTGAGTCCAACACGATCTCTGTGGCAGTGACTTCTGTGTATGGCAAGAAATCAGGTGTAGCCACAGGAAATGAGTTGACCGATGAAGCGCTTAAAAGAATTGTGGAGAAATCTGAAGAAATCGCCCAATTAGCGCCTGAAAATCCTGAGTATATGCCTATGCTAGGGCCTCAGGATTATCCCGAAACCAAAAACTTTTCTCAAAAGACGGCAGACATTGACCCTACCTACAGGGCAAAGGCTGCTATGGATAGCATTGAAGTTTCCAATGCCGGAAACCTCACTGCAGCTGGGTATATGGAAGACTTTGCCGGCTTTACAGCTATGGGCAATAGCAAAGGGATGTTTGGTTATAACCAGAGTTCCTCTGTTGATTTTTCTGTGACAGTCAGAACAGCTGATGGAACAGGATCCGGTTATGCAATCCGCGATTTCAATGATGTAGGTTTGCTTAGCGCTAAAAACGTCACCGAAATATCAGCTCAGAAAGCCCAAGCTTCAATCAATGCCCAAGCAATCGAACCTGGAAAATATACGGTAATTCTAGAACCTACCGCAGCCAATGATTTATTGAGGTTGTTGGCCTTCAATATGGATGCAAGAAGTGCGGATGAAGGTAGAAGTTTCTTGAGTAAAAAAGGAGGGGGCACCAGATTGGGAGAGAAGTTGTTTGATGAAAGGGTCAATATCTACTCAGACCCTATGCACCCGGATCTCCCCGGAAGACCTTGGAACAATGAAGGCTTGCCTAGTGAGAAAATCACCTGGGTAGAGAATGGAGCTGTCAAAAACATGTTCTATTCTAGGTATTGGGCGGACAAAAAAGGAGTGGATCCGGTCGGAAGACCTACAGGAATCATCTTTGAAGGAGGCAATGACTCACTTGCTGATATGATCAGGAATACCCAAAGGGGTGTATTGGTAACTAGGTTCTGGTATATCAGGGCAGTAGATCCTCAAACATTGCTCTACACTGGATTGACTAGAGATGGCACCTTCTATATAGAAGATGGTCAGATCAAGTTCCCGGTCAAAAACTTCCGTTTCAACGAGAGCCCTGTGATCATGCTCAATAATATTGAAGCTATGGGTAAACCACAGAGAGCTGGAGGAAACCTAATACCGCCAATGAAAATCAGAGACTTTACCTTTACCAGTCTTTCTGACGCAGTATAATTCTTACACCTTGAAAACCCAACCCCGGAATCTTCCTATTCCGGGGATTGTTTATGTTTACATGCAGCCTTTTTTCTTCACCAGAATCAAATACAACTCCGGAAATTGGGACACCGATCATCGTATGCCATCCAATATTCTCAATTCATTGGTGGAATACACTACGATTCCAATAGATGAAAAAGAAAGAATAGTGGAGATAGGAAGTAGGGAAATTTTCAAGTCTCCATTTTGCTACATCAGTGGACATAGGCTGGTTGCTTTTTCAGAAAGTGAAAGAAATAACCTCAAGACCTATATCCAAAATGGAGGTTTTCTATTTGCAGATGACTGCAATCATGATATTGACGGTCTGTTTGCCAAATCATTTGAAGAAGAAATGGCGAAAATATTTGGAGAAAATGCACTGCAAAAAATCCCAAATGACCATGAGATATATTCTTGTTTTTTCAAGTTTGAGGATGGGCCTCCGACCACATCTTTTGAACTCAATGGATGGGGAGATGACTTGGTTCATGATTACCTCAAGGCAATTGTCATCAATGGAAGAATAGGGGTGTTGTACAGCAATAAAGACTATGGTTGCGAGTGGGACTATGATTTCAGGAATAAGCGTTTCCTGAGAGAAGACAATACCAAATTCGGTATTAACATCATTATTTATGCATTAACGTAATCAGTTTTGGAAAATATAGATACACAGGCATACGAGGAATTGTTGCAAAGATTGCCTTCATTAAAGAAAGAAATAGCCAAAATCATAGTGGGGCAACAGGAAGCAGTGGAGGAAGTGTTGATTACCCTATTGGCTGGTGGACATTGTCTTTTGGAGGGAGTGCCGGGATTGGCCAAGACTTTATTGGTCAAAACCCTTTCCGAAGCCATGGACCTTCAATTCAAAAGGATACAGTTTACACCCGATTTGATGCCTGGAGATATACTGGGTACAGAAGTACTGGAAGAAGACCATAGTACAGGAAAGAGGTTTTTCCAGTTCAATCAGGGGCCGATATTCTCCAATTTGGTCCTTGCCGATGAGATCAACCGGACACCTCCCAAAACACAAGCGGCACTTCTGGAAGCCATGCAGGAGAAAAAAGTCACTTACGCAGGTAAAAATTATACCTTACCCAATCCTTTTTTGATCATAGCAACCCAAAATCCAATAGAACAATCAGGAACCTACCCACTGCCTGAGGCGCAAATGGACAGGTTTTTATTGTATATCAAACTGGGCTATCCAACAGAGCAGGAGGAATTGGAAATATTGGAAAAAACCACAGGGACAGGACAAGAAAACGTTGATGTGGTTTTTAACGCAGGGGATATCAAGAAGCTACAGGAGCTTACTAGACAAGTACATATCGATAAAAGCCTTATCAGCAGTATCAATCAATTAATCAGACAGAGTCGTCCTGATGAGTCGAAGTCCGAAGTGGTAAAGAAATACGTAGAGTGGGGGGCAGGTCCCAGGGCAGGTCAAGCACTCATTCTCTGCGCAAAAGCAAGGGCTATCATTCAAGGAAGATTCTCTGTGATTCCTGATGATATCAAGCTATTGGTATTTCCAGTGATGAGGCACAGGCTTTCCATGCATTTCAGGGCTGAAGCGGAAGGTGTAGATGCTGATAAAGTAATTGCCGAAATGCTCAAATCTGCACAAATTGGAATCTAAACAAGAACATCTTGAAATCATCAAGCTGCAAAATCTCCGATTGGCTGCAAGAATCATCAGCGAAAAACTGATACAGGGCAGTCATGTAGGTAAAAGAGTAGGTTCAGGTGCTGAATTTGAACAGTATAGACATTATGAACCTGGGGATGACTTGAAGCGCTTGGATTGGAAACTTTTTGCCAGATCTGAAAAATACCTGATTAAAGAATCACCCGTAGACAGCCACCTGAATGTGAGATTGATATTAGACCTTTCCGGTTCTATGAATTATGCAGAAAATGGCATCCAGAGATTGCAATATGCGAAAGTTCTGTTGGCCTCATTGTCTTACTTAGCTTACATGCAGGAGGATAGATTGTCACTTTATTTTTTGAAAAACGGCAAAGTGGAACAAATGACCTCTCCCAGTGGAAAGGGGTTTCAATCCATTTTATACCATTTGGAATCAGCCGAAGCAAGCGGGAATTGGCCGATTGAAACCACTACATTTCCTGAATTGAAGTCAAAAGAAAAAGAGTTGATCATCATGGTGTCTGATTTTCTTCAGGAAGAAAATGAGTGGACCAGCATAGTCAGGTCTATGGTCCATCCCCGCAAAAATATCCTATTGTTTCAATTGCTAGGGTCTAATGAAATCAAAATGGGCTTAGATGGAAATATGAGGTTTGTAGATTTGGAATCCGGCCATTCTATTCATGCGAATGCATCGGAGTTGGTAGAGCGGTATAACCAAAAAATGACAGCATATTTGAGTTCTTTGGAATTGGCATTGCAATTTCCCGGGGTCAGCCTCCATAGGGTCAGATTAGACGAGCCTGTGGAGGAAATATTGGAAAGGGTACTTAAGCAAAAGCATTTGAGCTGATGGGTTTTTTATCACCATATATGTTTTGGGGTCTTCTAGCACTTTCAGTGCCCTTGCTTATCCATCTTTGGAATGGGAGAAAGGGGCAAAAAGTGTATTGGGCAGCTTTTCGTTTTCTGGAAGAAAATGACAATAAACCGATCAGGCATATAAGGTTAGAGCAGTGGTTTTTGATGCTGTTGAGAATGGTTTTTATCTCGCTTTTTGTGTTGGTGATGGTTCAGGTGTTTTTTGATTTTCTGGAGAATGAAAAAGAAGTTATGACTGTCCATTTGGTTGAACCCAATCCAGAATTACTGTCTGAATTTAGGTTTGAGCTCAATCAAGCTATCGAAAATGGTGACCAGGTAATCTTGTTAAATCCTGACTTGGAAGTTATTGGTAGCGAGTCGTTGAATGAGACTTCGGGAAATCAGAAAATGAATATGTATAAGGCTATACAAAAATATTCAGGTTATGAGCTTAAACTTTACCTGACTGGTTTTGCCAGTAGTTTTGATTTGCCAAAATACCTGGTTGAAAGTGATCCTGAAATTTTCATTGGGCAGCATGTAACGTATCAGGGGGGCAGGAATGCTATTGAAATCAGTCCTGAAGAAGTAGTGAAAATCAATGATGGAGACCAGATGGTGGCAGTTTCCAATAATCTTTCTTCTCTTAGGAAGGTTTCAAATGGAAATTTTAAGGTAAGTATTCAATTAAATCAAGCAGATAGGGAAAAGGAAGTTCTTTCTTCCTTAAAAGCCATTGAAGAAGTATTCGGGTTGAAATTTGAAATCAAGGAGGAAGGTGAAGTAGATATGGTATTTACCGATAAGCTTCAAGAGATTAAGGATGAACTTTTGATTTTCGACTTTTCTGGTGACAGGATTAATGCCCAATATCCCAATGTATATTTTATAAAGGTTGATCAAGAAAGAAGACTTTCAGCAAAGCAACAATTGCCATCTGAAATACTGAATTCAATTTTGCATTTTTATAGCATTGAGGGTAATCCGATGCGATTGGATCAAGAAGAAATTCAGCAAAAATTCATTGTTAAGGATCAACAATCCTATTCACAACAATCACAGAAAGCCAATGCACAGGAAATTATCTGGGTCATCCTCCTGTTGGTATTGATAGCTGAAAGAATAGTAGCGAACAAAGCAGGGTTATGACAAAACTGGAGAGGCTTATATCTAAAACCATACTGCAGCAACAGCTGAACGCCTTTCTTAAGGCTTCATTGTTAGCTGTCGGATTTTGCTTTGCTTTTTCTGCGCTTGGCTTAGATCTCAAGTATTGTTTGATATTGGGAACAGGTGTCCTTATCAGTTCAGCATGGTTTTTTGGTGGCTTTACCAGAGATAGAAAAACCGCAAAACACATCTTGCACCATAATTTTCCGGGTTTGGAATACAGTCTTGATATTTTAGACAAAAAAGAAAAGAACCTAGCTGAAATATTACAGCTAAAAAGATTGGATGCTCAATATCAAGAAACTAAAGTCCCGATTTTAATAGGTAGGAACATACTGCCAGTACTTGTCTTTCTCGTACTGAGTACCGGGATCTTTGCCATGAGCAATTTCACGAACATTCAAGCCATTTTCCCGAAAGAAAAAAAATCCCAAAAATCCCCAGAAACCACTGCCAAGACGAGAGATGCTCTCATTGCACTCTCTGAAGCTAGCTTGACAATATCACCGCCTGCCTATAGTAATTTGGCCACCAAAACCCAAGGAGAATTTGATATCCGAGGCTTGGAAGGTTCACTGATTAAGTGGCATTTGAATTTTTATTCACCCAAAGTTGATCGTGTGTTGTTGACAGACGCCAAGGGGCTTCAAGTTGAGTTCAAGGCGAATGATGATACATTTTGGTTGGAAGATCGTTTGGAGGGCTCTGGTTTATATGCCATTCAGGCATATGCTGTAGACTCTCTGGTTTTTGAATCTGGCTTTCATAAGTTGGAAAGTGTGAGAGACAAAGCTCCTTTGATTATACCAAAACAAGAAGATTTGTATGCGTATCACTTTGCAAAAGATCCGAATAAGAAGACACTTGAAGCCAGCATAAGCGATGATTTTTTGGTCAGTCAAGTTCACCTTGTAGCCACTTTGGCAAGAGGAAGAGGGGAAAATGTCAAGTTCAGAGAAAACAGAATTCAATTGTCTTCGACAGCTTTCAAAGAAAAAATACTCAATCACCAGTTCGATTTTGAGGCAATGGATTTTCAGCCAGGAGATGAACTGTATTACTATTGGTTGGCCATTGACAATAAAAGGCCCGAACCTAATATCACGAAGTCAGACACCTATTTTATCCAATTTGTAGACTCTACAGGTCTATCTGATGGGCAGCTAGAGTCCATGGCCATTCATGTGCTTCCTGATTATTTCAGGAGTCAGCGCCAAATCATCATTGATACAGAGAAGCTGTTGAAAGAGAAGAAAGAGTTAGCTGAAAAGGAATTTCAGAGTCAATCCAATGAATTGGGACATGAGCAAAAACTATTGAGGATGCGTTATGGACAGTATTTAGGAGAGGAATTCGAATCAAGTGCTCCAGGTGGAAGCTTAAGTTCTCCCGAAGGAAGAAATATTTTGGAAAGCTTCATTCACAACCATGACCATGAGGGGGAAAATGAAGGAGCACCGGCATTGAGTAAATTCAGGTATGCTGCCTTGCAACAATATAAGGAGAACCACGACGAGAATCAGGAAATGCTCAAACAGCAATTAGAAGAGATATCCGGTGGCAGTCATGAGCACCATGACCATGATCACGATGAAGACGATGCCTTGGCCAGTCTTTTGGAAGAATACCTGCACAACCATGATTCGGAAGAAATGAACACCTTATATGAACAATCCACTCGCAATTTATTGAAGATGGCATTGGAACAAATGTGGCAATCCGAACTCCACTTGAGGTTGTTTGAACCAGAGAAAGCGCTTCCTTTTCAAGAAAAGGCACTGGAATACCTCAAAACTGTCCAGCAAAAATCCAGAACCTACGTCAAGAAGTCAGGCTTTGACCCCACACCTATCAAAGAAGCAGAAAAGAGGTTGACTGGAGATGCCAAGGATTTGGATGCGGTTTACAGAAAAGAAGTAAGTGCCTCATTGAAAGAACTGCCCTTTTTGGCCAGTAAGGTGATAGGGATGACAACCCTGCAACAGTTATCTGAAGACGATAAGGAAGCATTGGATAGGTTTGGACAGCTCTGGTCTATAAGAATGGCCGATACCGGCATGGAAGACTGGAATACCTTGCTGTTGATTCAAAAATTAAGACAAGGAGCCCTCAATTCGTCAGAAGTAGCCACATTGAGGAAACAGTTAAATCCGATTTTACAATCTGAAAGAGGAAGTCAGGCCAATGATTTCAGTAATTCAAAACTTGCCAAATCTTTCTGGAAAAATTACAAATGATGCAGTTTGAACCAATATTGGAAGGCTATTTTTTGTTTGCAGTCATCTTGATTTTATTGTTGTTGTGTCTTGCACAATGCACCTATTTTTTTGTCAAAAATATTACCAGAAAAGGCCTTAAGTCATTCCTGTTTTCTCTTTTTACCCTAACCTTGATTTTGTTTGTGCTTCAGCCATATTGGGAAGCTGAGATACCTGAGCAAACAGCCTTATTGATTTCAAAAGATCAGAAAAAGGAAGATTTTACTGCTTTGGCAAAGGAATATGATGCTGATAAGGTATTTAAAGCGGGGGAAGAAATCAGGGAAGTCAACAAGCTGATTCTTTACGGGCAGGAATTCAGTGAGGAGGACTTGCTAGCTATACCTTTGGTAGATATAGATTGGATCCCTCAACCTTTTGTGGAGGGAGATTTTGAAAATTTAAATTGGAAAGGTGTCCTTCAATACGGTCAGCGGCAAATATTAAAGGGTAAAGTACCCGGTGCTACAGGCAGTAAGCTTGAGGTCAGACTTTCTGAGGAAATATTGGCAGCAAATCAAATAGATGAGGATGGAAAAGTGGAAGTCATTTTCCCTGCTTTGGTTTTGGGGAAAAATAAATTGGGGATTTACATTGCTGATGAAAAAGTGGGAGATATGCGCTTTTTTGTGCAAGAAGCGGAAGTTTTGGATCTTGAAGTTAAGGTAGGATTCCCAAATCCGGAGGCAAGGATCATCACAGATTACCTGAGAAGAAGAGGAGAGCGGGCCAAGTTAGATGTACAGGTTTCACGAGATTCAAGGATCATCTCAGATATGGATTCCGAAGGCAAGACTATTCTTTTTATTGATCCGAGCCAATTGAATAGTCTAAATGTTGATGACGTGGGAACCGTTTATTCAGGATTGTTTTTATTCAATCTGTCAAACCCAGCACAGGATATTCTCAACATAAATACAAAGCTAAATACAAAATTTGAGCTAAATAAAACCGGTGAAGTATCCGTTGAGAGTGAAAATGGTGTGAGTGTTTTACCTTATGAGTTTTTACTCAAGAGTAATCAGGACAGTTTATTTTCATCAGGATTTGAAATTACAGGAGATTATGTCATCGGAGTAAGCCTACTGGAAAGCAGTTTTGAATTGCAGTTGTCTGGCGACAGTATTGGTTATGCCAAAATTTGGGAACCGATTTTGGAAAAGCTTTCACCTAAACCCAAAAGATTCTATTCACTTTCGAAGCCGATTTTTGAAGGTCAGTTGACTGCTTTACATCTTTCCGATGAAAATTTGAGCCTAAAGGATATGGGTACAAATTGGAAAAAAGACCCTGTGAATGATAATGTATTCATTTACCAATTTACCCCTAAAAAAGAGGGATGGCAAGAGCTATTTGGAGAATTGTCTGTTTATGTGGAGTCCTACGATGACTTTGAACCCATTCGCCAGCACCAGATGATCTTGGAATATTTAAAACACAGGAGAGGGTTTGCAAATGAGATTGAGGGTTTGAGGAAGGTGAAAAAATTTATTCCGGATTGGGCCTGGTTCCTGATTGTTTTGGCTACGTTAACTTTTGTATGGGTAGAACCTAGGTTTAGAAATTAATCCGTTTTAGAGAGAATATCCGTAAATTCAAACGTGAGATATTTTGTCACTACACTTTATATCTTGACCAACTTTTGTATTTCAGGTTTGGGTCAAGACTTTCCGGAAAAAGAACCATTAGATTCAGCGAAGGAAGTATCATTGGCAGTATTGCCTTTGGTTTATTATACCCCAGAGACCTCTTGGGCATTTGGGGCAGGTGCGGTTGCAAACTTCACGTTAGGGGACAAATCCAATACTTTTGAGAGCCAAGTGGCTATTGGTGGTGCCTATACCCTTTTCAATCAGTTTCTAAGTTATGGGAGTTGGCGGATTTTCACATCAGAAAATCAACACTTGTTTGCTGGTGAAATAGGGTGGTACGATTATGTCTTTTTCTTTTTTGGAGTAGGTTCAGGTGTACCCCAATCCAATAGAGAAGTTTTTCAAGCAAGGTTACCAAGGATTAAATTTGATTATTTGAAAAAGGTCAAAGGTGATTTTTATGTTGGATTAAGGTATTGGTATGATGATTTTGATATACGGAATGTTGAGGAAGGGGGCTTATTAGCTTCAGAAGACTATCTGGGAAATGAAGGTGGCAGAGTAGGAGGGATTGGCCCCATGGTATATTTAGACAATAGAGATAGCCAATTGTACCCAACTAGAGGGATATTTGCTGAGAGTAGTTTACAGTTTTTTGATTCATGGGCAGGCTCATCTTTCAGGTATGTCAGGTGGATGGCTGATTTTAGGCAGGTTTTACCAACAGGGAAAAATTCTGTATTTGTCTATCAGGCATACGCAGAGATGCTAAACGGCAATGTACCTTTTTTTGGTCTTCCCTTGCTGGGAGGCAACAGGTTGATGAGAGGACTTTTTGAAGGAAAGTTCAGGGACAACAATATGGTTTTGCTCCAAAGTGAATACCGTTGGAAGTTTAAAGAGAGGTGGGGTTTGGTAGGCTTTGGTGGATTGGGCAATATTTATTCATCTTCCAGGCCTTTTCAAATTCAAAACACCAAACTCACCTACGGTACAGGATTGAGGTATAAGCTGTCCAAGAAAGAAAAGCTCAACCTCCGTTTTGACCTTGCCCATTCCCCCGGCGAGGGCCTGTTGTTCTATTTGACTTTTGGGGAAGCTTTTTGAGGTAGGCTAGAAACTAAAAGTAACTTTTACGAAATAATGAGGCCTCTTTATCAGATGCTTTTTTTTTGTTTTTTTTCTAAGACCTCTACTTTCAGAAACGCTTATTCTTTTGAATTTTGTCAAAGTGTCAATATGGAGTTGTGATAATTAAATTAACCTATGTTTTTTAAAAATATTTTGGCAAAGAAATACACTATTTATCTTACCCTATTTTGACACTTTTATCATAAAATAGTATATGAATCGCAATTACTTTTATTTATAATATTCCCGCTATAACTAATGATCAATTATACTTTTTTTTCAGCATTTTTGATTTTGTTTTTTAATGAAATATTCTGTTTGTTAAGTGAATAACAAGAAAATACGGAATAACATATTAGTATTAATCAAACGCATAAAATTATATTTTAATTCTCAAAATATAAAAAAATGCATTTGAACTTCAAAAATCAAGAGCTGAAAAGTAAAGTGTTGTAAATATGGTGGGGTTTATAAAAATCGGGATCTTATTCCTACTAGCAGGTATTTTTGGAGAAGAGAAATTGGTCTATAAAGGCGAATTAAATGAGGCCTCAACAGAGGTTCAAAATAGGGATGGATGGGATAATTTTACTGATCATTATGTTGTTGGCAAAAATCCAACTACACCCAATGTTTATGAAGTAAAAAATTATACACTAGGTGTTAAAAATGAACTTTCAAAAAGTGGAGAAATCGATTTTTCTGGATTATCAGAATTAGAAGTAATTGAAGGCGAAAACGTCCAAATAGTAGCCGATTCCTTTACTGGATATGTCTTTAGCCATTGGGAAATAGATGGCGTAAATGTAGGTGGGGGGCATGAGTATGAATTTAAAATGCCTTCAAAAGATATTAATGTCGTAGGAAAGTTCGTAAAGCAGGCTGAACCAACAGTTAAATTTGTTTCTCCTCAAAATAATTTAACAATTTCAGAATCAATTATAGATATTAATCTAGAAATATTAAGCCCTGATTCGGAAATTTTATTTTTTGAATTCCTTGTGAATAATCAAGTTGTTAAGGTCTTTGAATCAAATGATTTGAATTTTATTTGGGATTTTGAAACTTCAGGGTCATTCGTTTTGAATGCTATTGTTTATGATAACGTAGGAAATAAGGTAAATTCCTCTCCTATTACTGTTAATATTCAGAATGAAAACATACTTCCAGAAGTGTCCATCACTTCACCTGCAAATGGTACAGAATATGCCATCGGTGAATCGGTAACAATCACCGCAGATGCCACAGACGCTGACGGAGCTATCACTAAAGTTGACTTCTATGTCAACGGAAGCCTCATCGGATCTGACAATACAGCGCCTTATACTTTAAACTGGAATGCTACAGATGCTGGAAGCTTTGAATTGACAGCTGTTGCCACAGATGACAGAAACGGAAAAACTACTTCGGCTTCAGTGACTGTAACAGTAATTGCAGACAATACCCTTCCTGAAGTTTCCATCACTTCACCTGCAAATGGTTCAGAATACGCCATAGGAGAAGCTGTGACTATCACCGCAGATGCCACAGACGCTGATGGAGCTATCACTAAAGTTGACTTCTATGTCAATGGAGGCCTGATAGGTTCAGACAATACCGCACCTTATACTATAAACTGGAATGCTGCTGAAGCAGGAAACTTTGAATTGACAGCTGTTGCCACAGATGACAGAAACGGAAAAACTACTTCGGCTTCAGTGACTGTAACAGTAATTGCAGACAATACCCTTCCTGAAGTTTCCATCACTTCACCTGCAAATGGTTCAGAATACGCCATAGGAGAAGCTGTGACTATCACCGCAGATGCCACAGACGCTGATGGAGCTATCACTAAAGTTGACTTCTATATCAACGGAAGCCTGATAGGTTCAGACAATACAGCGCCTTATACTATAAACTGGAATGCTACAGAAGCAGGAAACTTTGAATTGACAGCTGTTGCCACAGATGACAGAGGCGGAGAAACTACTTCAGCTGCAGTGACTGTAACAGTAATTGCAGACAATATCCTTCCAGAAGTGTCCATCACTTCACCTGCAAATGGTACAGAATATGCCATCGGTGAATCGGTAACAATCACCGCAGATGCTACAGACGCTGACGGAGCTATCACTAAAGTTGACTTCTATGTCAATGGAGGCCTGATCGGATCTGACAATACAGCGCCTTTCACCGCAAACTGGAATGCTGCTGAAGCAGGAAACTTTGAATTGACAGCTGTTGCTACAGATGACAGAAACGGAAAAACTACTTCAGCTGCAGTGACTGTAACAGTAATTGCTGACAATATCCTTCCTGAAGTGTCCATCACTTCACCTTCAAATGGTATAGAATACGCGATCGGAGAAGCTGTGACTATCACCGCAGATGCCACAGACGCTGACGGAGCTATCACTAAAGTTGACTTCTATGTGAACGGAAGCCTGATAGGTTCAGACAATACAGCACCTTTCACGGCAAACTGGAATGCTACAGAAGCTGGAAGCTTTGAATTGACAGCTGTTGCCACAGATGACAGAAACGGAAAAACTACTTCAGCTGCAGTGACTGTAACAGTTATCGCTGACAATATCCTTCCTGAAGTGTCTGTCACTTCTCCTGCAAATGGTACAGAATACGCGATCGGAGAAGCTGTGACTATCACCGCAGATGCCACAGACGCTGACGGAACTATCACTAAAGTTGATTTCTATGTCAACGGAAGCCTGATCGGTTCTGACAATACAGCGCCTTACACCGCAAACTGGAATGCTACAGAAGCTGGAAGCTTTGAATTGACAGCTGTTGCCACAGATGACAGAGGCGGAGAAAATACTTCTGCTGCTGTGACTGTAACAGTGATCGCTGACAATATCCTTCCTGAAGTGTCCATCACTTCACCTGCAAATGGTTCTGAGTACGCTATCGGTAAATCGGTAACAATCACCGCAGATGCTACAGATGCTGACGGAGCTATCACTAAAGTTGACTTCTATGTCAACGGAAGCCTGATCGGATCTGACAATACAGCGCCTTATACTATAAATTGGAATGCTACAGAAGCAGGAAACTTTGAATTGACAGCTGTTGCCACAGATGACAGAGGCGGAGAAACTACTTCAGCTGCTGTGACTATAACAGTGATCGCTGACAATATCCTTCCTGAAGTTTCTATTACTTCTCCTACAAACGGTATAGAATACGCCATCGGAAAAGCTGTAAACATAACCGCAAATGCCACAGATGCTGACGGAGCTATCACTAAAGTTGACTTCTATGTGAACGGAAGCCTGATCGGAACTTCGTCAGATGCTCCTTTCACCGCAAACTGGAATGCTGCTGAAGCAGGAAACTTTGAATTGACAGCTGTTGCCACAGATGACAGAAACGGAAAAACTACTTCTGCTGCTGTTACTGTAACAGTGATCGCTGACAATATCCTTCCGGAAGTGTCCATCACTTCACCTTCAAATGGTACAGAATACGCAATCGGAGAAGCTGTAAACATAACCGCAAATGCCACAGATGCTGACGGAGCTATCACTAAAGTTGACTTCTATGTGAACGGAAGCCTGATAGGTTCAGACAATACAGCACCTTTCACGGCAAACTGGAATGCTGCTGAAGCCGGAAACTTTGAATTGACAGCTGTTGCCACAGATGATAGAGGAGGTGAAACTACTTCAGTTGCTGTTCCTGTAACAGTTATTGCTGACAATGTTCTTCCTGAAGTTTCCATCACTTCACCTGCGGAAGGTTCAGAATACGCTATCGGAGAAGCTGTGACTATCACCGCAGATGCCACAGACGCTGACGGAACTATCACTAAAGTTGATTTCTATGTCAACGGAAGCCTGATCGGTTCTGACAATACAGCGCCTTACACCGCAAACTGGAATGCTACAGAAGCTGGAAGCTTTGAATTGACAGCTGTTGCCACAGATGACAGAGGCGGAGAAAATACTTCTGCTGCTGTGACTGTAACAGTGATCGCTGACAATATCCTTCCTGAAGTGTCCATCACTTCACCTGCAAATGGTTCTGAGTACGCTATCGGTAAATCGGTAACAATCACCGCAGATGCTACAGATGCTGACGGAGCTATCACTAAAGTTGACTTCTATGTCAACGGAAGCCTGATCGGATCTGACAATACAGCGCCTTATACTATAAATTGGAATGCTACAGAAGCAGGAAACTTTGAATTGACAGCTGTTGCCACAGATGACAGAGGCGGAGAAACTACTTCAGCTGCTGTGACTGTAACAGTTATCGCTGACAATATCCTTCCTGAAGTGTCCATCACTTCACCTGCAAATGGTATAGAATACGCAATCGGAGAAGCTGTG
>NZ_PVTR01000001.1:0-615912 GCF_003003005.1 Mongoliibacter ruber | reverse complement strand
CTAAAGTTGACTTCTATGTCAACGGTAGCCTGATCGGATCTGACAATTCAGCACCTTTCACGGCAAACTGGAATGCTGCTGAAGCTGGAAGCTTTGAGTTTACAGCTGTTGCCACAGATGACAGAAACGGAAAAACTACTTCAGCTGCAGTGACTGTAACAGTAATTGCTGACAATGTTCTTCCTGAAGTTTCTATTACTTCACCAGCGGCAGGTACAGAATACGCCATCGGAGAAGCTGTGACTATCATCGCAGATGCCACAGACGCTGACGGAACTATCACTAAAGTTGACTTCTATGTCAATGGAGGCCTGATCAGATCTGACAATACCGCACCTTTCACCGCAAACTGGAATGCTACAGAAGCAGGAAACTTTGAATTGACAGCTGTTGCCACAGATGACAGAAACGGAAAAACTACTTCTGCTGCTGTGACTGTAACAGTGATCGCTGACAACATACTTCCTGAAGTTTCCATCACTTCACCTGCAAATGGTACAGAATACGCTATCGGTGAATCAGTAACAATCACCGCAGATGCCACAGACGCTGACGGAGCTATCACTAAAGTTGACTTCTATGTCAACGGTAGCCTGATCGGATCTGACAATACAGCCCCTTTCACCGCAAACTGGAATGCTACAGGATCTGGAAACTTTGAATTGACAGCTGTTGCCACAGATGACAGAAACGGAGAAACTACTTCAGCTGCAGTGACTGTAACAGTAATTGCTGACAATGTTCTTCCTGAAGTTTCTATTACTTCACCAGCGGCAGGTACAGAATACGCCATTGGAGAAGCTGTGACTATCACCGCAGATGCTACAGACGCTGACGGAGCTATCACTAAAGTTGACTTCTATGTCAACGGAAGCTTGATCGGTTCAGACAATACCGCACCTTATACTATAAACTGGAATGCTATAGAAGCTGGAAACTTTGAATTGACGGCTGTTGCCACAGATGACAGAAACGGAAAAACTACTTCTGCTGCAGTGACTGTAACAGTTATCGCTGACAATATCCTTCCTGAAGTTTCCATCACTTCACCTGCAAACGGTTCTGAATACGCTATCGGTGAATCAGTAACAATCACCGCAGATGCCACAGACGCTGACGGATCTATCACTAAAGTTGACTTCTATGTGAACGGAAGCCTGATCGGAACTTCGTCAGATGCTCCTTTCACCGCAAACTGGAATGCTACAGAAGCTGGAAACTTTGAATTGACAGCTGTTGCCACAGATGATAGAGGAGGTGAAACTACTTCTGCTGCTGTGATTGTAACAGTTGTTGAAAATCAATTAGTTAAGCCTTTATCCATCAAGATAACATCTCCTTCACAAAATGAAGTGTTTGCAAGAAATGCAATGGTTAACTTTGAAGTTGAAATTGAAAGTGATTCAGAGATTGAAAAGGTAGAGTACTTTAGAAACAATATTTTAATTGGGGCTAGTGAAGAGGGTAACTTCAGTCTTTCATGGAGAGCGATGAATATGGGTAATCTCAATATCAGAGCGACCGTTACTGATATCGAAGGTCAAATCGCCAGTAGTGAAGTTTTAAGGATTAGAGTAGAGAATAATGTTGCTCCAGAAGTCCGGATTCTTTCCCCAAATGAAGGAGAAGAAATTATACTTGGTACACCTATTGAAATTTCAGCAGAAGCATTTGATTCAGATGGTTCGATAGATTATGTTGAATTTTACGCAAACGATAAGTTGATTGGTGTATCCAATGAAGAGCCATATTCAATTATCTGGACTGAAGCAATAAGGGGACCTTACAGTTTTACAGCAAAGGCATTTGATGATAGAGGAGCGAGTAGTACTTCAGCACCTGTTTCCGTAGTCATAATAAACAATGAAGAAGAACCTGATTCAGAGGATGGTGAGTCAGAGATACCGGAAGTAATCATAATTTCTCCTGGCTTTGGACAAGAATTTGAAAGTGGAACTGAAATTCCTTTAATAATCATGTTGGATGGCGATGCTTCGCTGGTAGAAAAAGTAGAATACTTTGCGAACGGACAGTTAATTGGGGTATCAAATCAGGATCCATTCAACTTTAATTGGATTGCTTCCATGACGGGTGAAATCGAATTGGTAGCCGTTGCCTATGGTTTTGACAATGAGAAAAGGAGCATTTCTGAAGCTCAAATGATTAAAATTGTTCAGCCTCAAACAAACTTTAGGATTGTTGATCCTATTCGAGATGCAGTTTTTATAGCTGGATCAGATATCTTGATTAGAGTATCGCTTCCTATGATTTCAAATGAGGTCGAAAAAGTAGAATACTTCAGAGGAAATCAAAAGATTGGAGAAACCACTCAAGACCCATATAGTTTTGTATGGGCGAATGTAAGTCAAGGACAATATAGCCTTGTTGCACGATTGGTATTCAAAGACGGTACTTCTGAACTATCTATCCCAGTAAGGATTTCAGTAATTCCGCGAAATAATGGAAGTATAAGAATAAAAGCTTCAAAATCAGAAATTGTTGAAGGTGCTTCTTTGGAATTGAATGTTGAAACCAATGATGTATCCAAGCATGTCGACCTTGTTGACATATACATGAATGACGAACTGATAGGGCAGCTGGATGAAGAACCATATATGTTGAAACTGGATGAACTACCTGTAGGAGAACATAAATTTGTTGCTAGAGGGAAATCAAAAAATGCAAAAAGTCAAGTGTACTATTCAGAAGAAATAAATGTGAGGGTGTTGCCTAGATCGGAGTACAATATTGATATTCCAGATATTTTACTTGAGATAAAAGTAGGGCCAAACCCAACGAGTGATTTCTTAAACTTGATATTTGAAAACCTTGACAGTGATGAAAGTTATGAATTTACTGTTCAGATCGTTGCGATGAATGGGGTGGTACACGACGTGTATACATTTGTTCAAAATGGTAAAGTAAGTACACTAGATGTCAATCATTTGAAAAACGGAGCTTACATGTTGAACCTCTTTCATAAGAATAGAAAAATTGCCAACAAAAGATTCATTAAGAGGCGATAAATAAAAGAGGGTTTAATAGAAAAGAGTCAAGCCAAATTTTGGCTTGACTCTTTTTATTTATTTGATATTATCCAAGTCGGTCACGAAAATCCCGCAATGAGTTTTTGTTCTATCACATAAAGTGGTGATTAGAATTTTATCATCGTCAGTGGCTTTAAGAGAAGTGACGGTATTGCCTCGTAGATTAGTATTATCAAGTGTTACGATTTCAAAGCCAGAATTCAATTTGATTTCAAAAATTTCATCATTTTTAAAACCAAAAATTCTATCACCAACAACAGTGTACTCAGCATTTAAATACTTTATAGATACTTCCTTTTGACCGATTTTTGTGGGTGTATCAGCACCAATGCTAGAAGCATACACAACCAATTCACCTGTCCTCATGCTAGTAGCAAAAGTTAAAATCTGATTGTCCTTAATTACTGATTTTGAGGGAAGGTCAAGGTACTTCTTAACTTCTCCATTGTTTTTTATTCTGAAAGTTAGCGAGCTGATTTGAACATGGAAAAAATCCTGAAAACTTTCAATTGAGTAATTGTTTTCAAACCAGGATAAGAATTCATGGTCTATAATTTTGCTTTCTTTTACTTCCACTTTACCCCCTGTTATAGAAGTGTTTAAAAGTAAAAATCTAGGATTATTATCAGCAATATTATTTTGAGAGGTTCTGTATGAGAACATCATAGTCCCGTTGTCATTGATCCCTAACATATCACCTTGCCAAAAGGGTATATCCTCAAAATTGACAAAATTAGGATCATACATACTGGGTTCAATTTTAGTAGGTTCAATACTGTTATTATTTGAATGAGAATGAATAAATAATTCAGATTCAGACCTAGTAATAAAGAAACTTTCGAAAATTGGTATTCTATATCTGCCTTCTCTTGTCTGATAATTGCCAAATTGATTAAGGTTGCTGACATCAATAAAATCTTTGGTTGTGTAAAAACCATTTCTTCCAATTACCACCCATCCGTTTGAGGTTTCTTTGGCATTGAAGATTTCAAACTTAAAATTTTCTAAATTCTCCCAGGCTTTAATATCTTTTGATATGGGCTTATTGGGATCATCTTCTTCACTTGCAATGCAAGCAAAAAAAAGTATTGAATAAACAGCAATTAAGAGTAGTGGGTTGACGATTGACTTAAACATAATTCTCTAATTTTTACTTTTCACAAGCGGAGCTGGTTTTTTGGTTGTTTGTTTACATAAATATGAATCAAAATTATTTATAATGCAAATAAGTATATTTAAAAAGCATTAAAAACTATTTGAAAATATAATCTCGTGGATATTTTTATTATATTTTACCTATTTAATTTATAATAAAAAGAATAATCAGTATACATAATATAATCTGAGGATGAATTAGCTAAGTTTAAATATAAGTTAGTTGCAAACCCAAATATTTTTCTTTTACTGTTCAATACCGACGTAAAATTTAATTATCGTTGAAAAACAGTCTATCAGGCAAATTTTAGTTGTGATAAATTGATATTTTAATTTAACTTATAAATACAATAAAAAACATTTCAAATAAATAAAAATGTATTATAAATTTATTATGTTTGCGACACCTTACAATCTAATTATCTATTTTCTATAGGCAATTTCCACTTGAAGTCATTAATAACCTGTGACTGAAGTGGCGAAGCTGTTTTTTTTTGAAAATAATTTGAAAGAAAAAATAGTGTGTAATACTTAATTTTTTTAGTCAAATACACTTTATATTCTCTAAAAATATAGAAGCGGTAAAAGCATCAGTTGAGCTAATATATTGACTATGAATAAGTTTAATAATGTGGTATTTTTGGTTTCATAACATATTTATAAACTATTGTATGAGATTAAAACCAATAAATAATTTAAAACTTAGGTCAAAATTTGAAAATTTTGATCTAAGAAGTTCAGTTGTGTTTTTTATTATTATAGGATTTACGTTTTTCAATAGTCTTGGTGTACTCGCCCAAGGTGTTCCTACCAATCAATTAGGTCAATTATTATGGTCAGCAAATCACCTTAATGGCAGTAGTAATGAATGGACGAGTGATGGTGGAGGTGGTATTTATAATACTGGTACAGGAAGGACTGTAGTATCAACAGAACAAGCCAAAACAGGGAATCATTCTCTCAAACTGTCTATAAATACTACATCGGGAGATTCACATGGTACCAGGATTTACCGCTGGAAAGAAATAGGTAATAATGATGACCTCATTTATACTTTTCATTTGTATTTGCCTCACAGAATAGATTTGGATCCCAATAATGCTTGGTTCAATCTTGTCCAAACAAAAGGTGTGAAGTATGCTGCAGGTGGACCTGGTACAGGTCCAGATCAAATTAATAATCCACACTATGTAGTAGGTCTCGGAGTAAGAGGGGGTGCAGGAAAAGGCGGAGCCAACTTTTTGACTTTAGGTGATCTTCAGAGGTTCTGGGGAGGGAGCACAAACGTTTCCTGGGCTGCTAAACCTGGTATGGATCTACCAACCGGAAGATGGGTGAAAGTTCAATTATTGATCATGCAAAGGAGAGATGAGTCTGGTAGGATAATTCTTTGGCAGGATGATCAATTGGTGATTGATA
Source organism: Mongoliibacter ruber (assembly GCF_003003005.1). Lineage (GTDB taxonomy): Bacteria > Bacteroidota > Bacteroidia > Cytophagales > Cyclobacteriaceae > Mongoliibacter > Mongoliibacter ruber. Next base: position 610,291 of record NZ_PVTR01000001.1, on the reverse strand, counting down.
CAGGTTTGAGAAATACTTTAAGGCCTGAAGTTGATGCCAATCATTTTAGTATTAATGCCTATGCTGACAAGACAATTCCTAATAATAGTTCTTTCTATCTAGATGATGTAAGTATCAATTTACCTGGCAATAATAGTTCTTCTTCTAATAAAGTCTTTATAGAATCGAACCCGAATGTAGGTGGCTCTGTAAGAATCTCCACTCAGAAAAATGAAAGTAATGTCAGTATCACGGAACCGGTGAATGATGCTGTTTTTGAAGAAAATTCAACTATAAATATTAAGGCAAACTTGAGTAATGCTAATTCTCCAATTTCGAAAGTTGAATATTATTATGGGACTAATTTAATTGGAACAAAAACACAAGCTCCTTTTGAACTTAATTGGTCTCCTCCTGGCAATGGCCAATATAGAATAAGAGTAAAAGGAATTTTTGAAAATGGAGACAGTAAATTTTCGGAGTTTGTCAATCTAATTGTGAAATAATTATCAGGGCTGCTTTATTTTTTTAGCAGCCCTTTTTTTATACATAAAAGCAAATTATTTAGATAATGGGAAAACATGCTATTTTAATTTTGGTGCACAACAATTTGGAAAGGGTAAATGACTTCTTCGAAATCTATGATCACAGATTTTACTTTTTTATTCACATTGACAGTAAAAGTAAAATAAGCAATGAGAGAATTGAAATGGTTAAAAAATCCAATTCAAACATTGTGTTTATTGGCTCTGAATACAAAGTTAACTGGGGAGGTTTTAATTTTTTAAAGGCCATTTTACTTCTATGTAAAAAGGCAGTTGATTATGGCGGCTTTGATTATATCCATTCAACGAGTGAATCTAATTTGCCAATTAAAACCAAAAATGAGTTTGTCGATTTTTTTGAAAAGAATAGAGGCTATCAATTCATCGAACATTTTCCACTGGAAACTGATAAATGGTACTTGGGAGGTCTAAATAGGTTTAACTTATATAACCTCTATGATACATTTAATGCGAAGACCAAAATTGGTAATTTCACTATTAATAAAATAAAAACTGCGCAAAAACTGATTGGTATAAATAGAGATATTAAAAAAAGAATACCTAACCTTTTTGGAGGATCATGTTGGTTTTCTTTGACGCATGATTGTGTAAGTTATTGCTTAAATTATCTTGATACACATCCTGAATTTTTAAAATGTTTTAAATACTCACATTGTCCTGAAGAGGCATTATTTCAAACCGTAATATTAAACTCCCCATTTAAAGATCAGGTGATCAATGATCATCTCAATTATATCGATTGGGAGTTTCGAAATGGTAACAGTCCCGCCAATTTGGATCTTTCAGATTTACCCATCTTGTTGGATTCGGAAAAATTAAGCGCTAGAAAAATAATCCCTGGAATTTCAGATCAACTAAGGGTGGAAATTTTAGCTAGTTTACGTGATAGAAAATTCGCAAATGATTAAAAAAATAATCAGCAGCAAAGTATTTAAGAATTTTTCCTATTTGACCTTAGGGACTGCAATTTCTCAAATTTTAAGTTTAATCACAGTATTAAAAATCACGAGAGTTCTTCATCCGGATGATTATGGATTATACACTTTTATAATAGCTCAAGGGGCACTTTTGGTTACCATAGCTGATTTAGGTATCCAAACTATAGTTGTACGCGCTATTTCAAGAGATCCCGACAAAACCAATGACTTGGTAATCAATGGTATCTATATTAGGGGCTTGGCCTTGGTTGTAGTAAGCGGTATTTATGTTTTGTACAACTTTATGCTTGGAGAGCTTACTCAAGTAGAATTGTTTTATGTGTTTGCTTTTGCTCTTATTACTTGTTTGGGTAAACTGTACGAAATTGTTTTTATTGGATACCAAAGAATGCTTCCCACTTCAGTCATCAATCTGGTATATGGTGTGCTATGGTTTGTGGTAGTTTTTATTATGCCGGAGAGTTTTATGACTGTTCCTACATTGATGATTTTTTTCCTTGCTGTCAATCTTTTAAAAAATGCTACATATTATTTCAGTCTGAAACACTACAAAATGCTCACGGGCAAGGTTGATAACTTTTTTACATCATCATATAACTTGTTGCAGGAGAGTTGGCCTTATTTTGCCTTGACTTTGGTGATGCTGCCATATAGAAAATTTGCGAACAATTTTTTAGATATAAATTCAAGTATTGATGAAGTTGGGTTTTATAATCTTTCCGAAAAATTTACAGGACCTATTTCTATGGTACTTGACATTGGGTTGATTGCTATTTTTCCCAATCTTTCTGCAATGTGGGTTTCTGAAAAAAGTAAGTTCTTCAAAGTCATAAACGTAGGTTTCAAATACTACATGCTATTAGGGATTTTGATGGCATTTCTTTTTACGATGTTTGCCCATGAGATTTTATCCTTCTTGTTCTCACCGTCATATTTGCCAGCAGTGATTGTCTGTCAGATACAGATTTGGTTTCTTTTGTTAAGCTCTATTGATAGTATGATCGGAACAATCTTGGGAGCCACCAACAATGAGAAAAAGATATTTCAGCTAGGGTTAATCAACTCTATAGTCTCAACACCTATCATTTTTTATGGGAGCTATTATGGTGCTCTTGGTCTTTCTGTAGCGTACTTGATAACCTTTGGTCTCTATCAATTTTACATTTGGTATGTTTTCAGGAAAGCAGTGAATGTGGTCATTGAAAAGAAGTTGTTGATGTGGGCATTGGCTATTTCTTTATTTGTGGTATCTTATTTTGTGGTATCAGGATTTGGTTTAGCATTGAAGATTTTAATTTCCATACCTATTGTTGTTTTCGTGGTTTTTATGACTGTTGGTAAAAAACACATTCTCAAAATGATTAAATGAAAAAGAACCTTTATTTAATTTACATAATCGCTTTCATATTAATCAGCTTGAAGTTTTTTGATGCGACCTTTATAAGTCCATCGCTATCAAATTATGTCTTTATTTTATCCATTTGGATAACCGTGTTTCTTTCAGTTCCATTTTGGTTTTCCAATAGAAGAACAACATTTGATATACCCATTTATATGGTGTTTTTTTCAATTCTTTTTTCTATCCTAATGGCCTATTTTGCATGGAATCAAAGTTTTTTTCATAGTATAATGGAAACTACACAGTATCTGATGTGGCCTTTTTATTTTTTCTTGATTGGCCATAACTTTAAAGTAAAGACAATTGAAAAAATAGTCATAGGTTTTGGGTTGTTGTATGCAGCTCTCTACTTTTTTCAGTATTTTAATCAGGGGGTGGTTTTATTTGGCCGTCCCTTATATGGTGATGAATGGACCGAAGATCGTGGAGTAATAAGAATAATTTTTCCTGGTGCCGGGATCTTTATTTTAGCGGTTTTTATTGCTTTGACTAAAATTACGACTACCAAGACTTTGCGGTGGTTATGGCTCCTTATTTTATGCTTAGGCCTAGTCATACCTGTAATGCAGGTCACTAGGCAGTTTATTGTTGGTATTTCACTGGTATACTTATATCATTTGGTCATAAATGTTAAACCTATTTACAAAGTTTTGTTACTCGCAATATTTCTCATCTCCGGTACCATAATTATAAAGATGGAAATTAACAGTGTTAAAGGTTTGATTGAGGCAGGTGAAAGAGATGCAGAGTTAGGAAAAGAATATATCCGTGTCTTGGCAGCTGAATATTTCTTGAAAGATTATGCTCCAAATGACCTTAGCAAAGTCTTTGGAAGCGGAGCCCCATACTGGGGTATATCAGCTGTAGGTAAGTTCAATGAAAGGTTAGCTGATGAAAGGGGCTATTATCTATCGGATGTCGGGATAATTGCAGTTTACGCTATGTTCGGAATAATCGCCGTTGTGGGGTTTGTGATTATTTGGATCAAGAGTTTTACCATTAGAATTCCCAAGTCTTTTGCATATGCCAAATACTACATTTGGTATATACTCTTCACCAGTGTCACCTGGTATTCTGTATATCATTATCATTACATAATAGCAACCATCTTGGCACTTTACCTTTATCAAAAAGGCATTGATGATCAAAAAAGAGTTGAACTAGTGAAGAAAATATTAATAAAAATTAAGAGTAAGGACAAAAAACAATTTGACCCCACAACTTGAAATGAAAATAGATTTATCAGTAGTTATGCCCGTTTACAATGGGGAAAAGTATTTAAGAGAGGCTATTTTAAGTGTTTTGAATCAATCTTTTAAAAACTTTGAGTTGTTGATAATTAATGACGGTTCTACTGATTCATCTGTGGAAGTAATCAATCAGATAAATGATGATAGAATCCAGTTAATCGATAACAAACAAAACAGGGGAATTGCTTACACTCGAAACTTAGGACTAAAGTTAGCTAAAGGAGATTTTTTGGCTTGGATGGATTGTGATGATTTGATAGATAAAGACCGGTTCAGAATTCAGATCAATTTTCTTAAAAATAATCCCAAGATTGGAATTTGTGGGACATGGCTAGAGCGCTTCAATGAAGGAAAACCCAGATTATCGACAACTTTTCTGGACCCGGAAATGGTTAAATCAGGTTTGATTTTTAAGCCATCTGTTCTGAATGCTACCTCTATGTTTAGAATGGATATGATTACAAAGGCCGGGTTAAGCTTTGATACTGAATTGGCCATCTCTGAAGATTATAATTTTTATGTTGATGCTTGTTTTCATTTTCCAATAGCAAATATTCCAAAGAAGCTTTATTTCTATAGAGCTTCTGAAACAAGCATAATGAAGCGGTTTGATGATTTAAAAGAGATGAAGTTTCAATTTCACAAAAAAGTATATACCAAATGGTTTGAAAAGCTTCATTTACCTCTATCTGAAGAGAATTTTAGAAAGCATGATTATCTTAGTTCTGAAAACCTCTACGACAATATTGAGGATGTAGCTGAAGCCTTTAATTGGTTAGTTTATATCAAAAACCAAAATATTATTTATAAAATACTCGATGATAAAGCCCTAGATAAAGTACTGGGAAATATGTTTTATTTTTTGTGTAAAAAATCCTCTCAAATAGGATTAAAGACTTTTGCTTTTTATTTAAAAAACAGAGGGGAATTTGAAAAGTCATTTGGTGGATCTCTATTGAAATTGTTTTTGAGATGTTTTATCAAATACGATAAATTTTAATGAAAAAAATACTTATCGTAGACAAAGACCAGTTTGGTTATCATATCAGTCCATATAAGTATGCGACTTATTTGAGCGGTGAATTTGAAGTGACTTACATATGCTGGGATGAAGGGAGGGAGAAGGCAGGGCACAAGTCTGTCGAGGTTATCTACTTGCAAAAAAAAGGGCCTAAAGTATTAAGGTTTTTTACCTTAATCTCTAGAATAAGTGGCACAATCAGGACAGGTGATTTTGATTTTGTATTCTTGGTTTATTTTTTCGGTTGTTCTTTGATAAGAATCCTAAATCCCTTTCGAAAAATCAATCTTGACATAAAAACGGTATCTGTACTTTCCGAAACCAAAAAAAACAGGCTTTATGATTCTCTATTAAGCGTGGAATCAAAGTTATTTAAAAACGTGAGTGTTTTGAATGAAATGACCGGTAAAAAACTCGGTATTCGAAACTTTCACGTTTTGCCCTTAGGAAGTGAATCTTTTGTTGAGAAAAAAGTTGAAAATGGTTTTTTTGATTTTTTGTATGTAGGCACTTTGTCAAACAGAAACATAATGGAAATGGTGATTGGGTTTAAACTTTTCTTATCATCCATTTCGAAATCAACTCATTATGATTTAGTAAGGCTAGTTCTTGTAGGAGTAGGCTATGGTAATGAAAAGGAAGAAATTCAAGAATTTGCAAAAGCCGAAGGATTAAGTGAACAAATAATTGCTCATGGTTATGTGCCTTATGATCAATTACATAAGTATTTTCAACAAAGCAAAGCAGGAGTCTCTTATGTCCCAATCACTCCATATTACACTGACCAACCTCCTACAAAAACAATTGAATATTTGATTTCAGGCTTACCGGTTTTGGCTACAAATACCAATGCCAATAGGGAATTGGTAAATGAAAAAAATGGTATTCTAATTCAAGACAGTGCCGAAGAGGCGGGTGTTGGATTTTTGAATTTATATGAGAGTTATAGCAAGTATGACAGCGAGAAAATCAAAACTGAAAGTCAAATATATTCTTGGGATCAAATAGTCAATCATAATTTGAAAGAATACCTGAATTCAATTTAAATACACCATACCGATGAAGAAAATTCTTTTTATCACCAATATGTACCCGATTGATAAAAAACCATATTTCGGTATATTCATTAAGGAACAAATACTAGAACTTAAGAAAGGATATGAATTTGATTATAAAGTTCACCTTATCAATGGCCTTCATAAGTCAAAGTTTGAATATATAAAGAGCATACTTCAAGTCCCTAAGTTGATCAGGTCTTTTAAACCGGATGTAATTCACGTACATTATGGTATTTCAGGTTTATTTCTTCTTTTTTATAAACCAACAGTACCTGTGTATCTGACCCTACACGGATGTGATTTTTTGGATCATGGTGACAATAGGTTGCAGGTATGGTTGAGTAAAGCTGTGGCAAGGAGGGTAGACAAAATTTATGTCCAAAACTCACAAATGCTTGAAGTAGGTAAGCAAATCAATAATAACATTGAAATCCTGACCTGTGGTGTAGATACCGATTTTTTCAAGCCAGATTTAATCAATGAATATCAGGAAAGCGAAAAAGTGAAAATTGTGTTTCCTAGTGATCCAAGTAGGTCGGAGAAAAACTACGGGTTGTATAATGATACAATTAAAGTTTTGGAGGAAAATCATGGTTATAAAGTTGAAAAATCTTCAGTTCACAATATGACTAGAGAAGAAGTCAGAACAATGCTTTCCCAAGCGGATTGCCTGCTGATGACATCTATATCAGAAGGCTCTCCTCAAGTGGTTAAAGAGGCTTTATCCTGTGGTTTACCTGTCGTTTCAGTTGATGTGGGTAATGTTGGCGAAATGATTGAAGGGATTCCATCTTGTTTTTTGTCAAAAAATCATGATGCCTTTGAGCTTGCCGGCTTGCTTGTAAAGTCTATTGAGAGTGAAAAAGAACATAGAGGGGCTGTAAGAGAAAAGTTTATGGCTAAAAATATATTTAGTAATCGTTACATTGCAAATAGGATTTGGGGAAATTATAATTTTTAATCCTCCAATAATTATATACTTATGTGTGGAATTTTAGGAAGTATAAACCTTGAATTTGGTTTAGAGGAACTTGATCTGATCAGTCACAGGGGTCCTGATGATTTTGGTTTAGAAAAAATTGAGGTCGCTCAGCATCAGGTAATTTTAGCTCAAAGAAGACTTTCCATTCAGGATCTTTCACCCGCTGGGCATCAGCCGATGAAATCTCAATGCGGAAATTACATGATCATTTTCAATGGAGAGATTTACAATCATTTGGAGCTAAAGGAAAACCTTGGCAAATACAACTTTAGAGGGCATTCAGATACTGAAACTATCCTTTATCATTTGATTGAAAATGGATTTATGGCGATCAAGGATTTAAATGGGATTTTTGCTGTAGCCTTTTTGGATTTGAAAAAAAGCAAATTATCCCTTTACAGGGATCCGTTGGGCATCAAACCGCTGTATTATCATCTTAACAAAGAAAAGAATTCTATTATTTTTTCATCTGAAATCAGACCCATTAAATCCAAGCTTAGCGAAGTACAAATAGATTCCGACGCATTGGCTCAGTTGTTGAAATTGAGGTATAATCCTTCACCTGATACCTTGTTCAAAAACATCAAAAAATTAAAACCTGGTCATCTTTTAGAGTTTGATCTTTCCAAAGAGGCTTTGTCTGTTGAGGAGAGATATTTTGCCAAAACATTACCCAAAACAAATGCATTGTCCTTAGATGCAAGTATAAAGGAATATCAAATCAAGTTCGAAAATGCTGTTCAAAGGCAATTGCTATCGGATGTTCCGGTGGGGATATTGTTGAGTGGTGGGATTGATTCAGCGATGGTAGCAGCTATTGCCCAACAGCATTCTAAAGAACCCTTGAAGGCTTTCACCATTGGTTTTGATGGAGATCATAGTGAGGATGAAATAGGAGATGCAGCTGAAACTGCTCAGATTTTAGGTTTGGAGCATTTTTACCGAAAAATTACTTTTGCCGATTTCCTTCAGATCTTCAAAAAGTGCATTGAGATTGTAGAAGAGCCTTTGGCCACTAGTTCAATGATACCCATGTATTTTCTCTCTGAGTTGGCTTCTGAGCATGTCAAGGTAGTCCTGACAGGTCAAGGTGCGGATGAGCCTCTTGGTGGATATCCGAGATATCAATCAGAATTGATCTTGGACATAATCCCAAAACCTTTTCAGCGTCTAGGCAAATCGATACTAGGATCATTCAATTTTAAAAGTGATAAACTCAGTAGAGGAATTGCGACAATGGGTATGGAAAATGAAATCCAGAGATTTTTGACCAATTACCAAGTATTTAACGACAAGGAAATTGAAAGACTCATCGGCGTTAAAAATATCAATTTCGCCACTCCATTTTCTTACTTATACAAGGCTCTTGAATGCGAGTCAAAAAGACATCCTGTAGAACGTATGATGGCTTTGGATACTAGAATGAACCTTTCGGATGATCTTTTGAACTACACGGATAAGATTACGATGAATTTCGCATTGGAGTGTAGGGTGCCGATTTTGGATTTAGAACTTGTGGAATTTATTGAATCTCTGGATTATAGCAAACGGCTCAGCCTTGGCAAAACAAAAATCATTCATAAAGCATATGCACATAAAATTCTACCTGAAAAAATCATCAACAGGAAGAAAAGGGATTTCAGGTCTCCTACTAATATTTGGTTTAGAGACAACCCAGACCTGATCAAAAGCATTTTGTTGAACCCAGAATCTTGTTTTGCAGAATATTTCGATTTAAACGAAGTCAATAAACTGATCAACCTCCATCAACATGATTTCCCAAAAGAAAAGCAGATTTTTCTACTGTTAGGGATTTACTATTTCCTTGAAATCCACCATTCTCATAACCAATAAAATAGATTTTATTATGGAACAACACTTTGAGCAAAACTTAATTCTTAAGGAAGATTTAAAGTATATTTTCGACAAATTGAATGCTCTCGAAAAATCAAAATTTAGAGAAAGCACTGTTTTGATTACCGGTTGTGGCGGTTTTTTGGGGTATTACTTCATGCAGTTTTTCAATAAATATGCAGATGAATTGAAGATAAAAAGAATAATAGGCTTAGATAATTTTCTTACGGGTACCAAAGACTGGCTTGACCGTCTTGCTAGTCAAAATCCTAAAATCTCTCTTCACACTTTTGATGTCATCCATGATGATCCCAAGCAAATATCAGGAATTGAAGAGGCCGATTTTATAATTCATGGCGCTTCCATTGCTTCTCCTACATTTTATAGATTATATCCACTCGAGACAATAGATGCCAATATTACAGGGCTGAGAAGGCTCTTGGACTTTTATTGCCAAAAAAAGATTAAGGGGTTTTTGTTTTTTTCAAGCAGTGAAATCTATGGTGATCCTTTTGCTGAATTTATCCCAACACCAGAAAGCTATCGTGGAAATGTAGCCACAATGGGTCCCAGAGCTTGCTATGATGAAGCAAAGCGCTTTGGAGAAACCCTTTGCTATACCTTCAATGAGAAATATAAAATGCCAATAAGCATTGCTAGGCCATTTAACAATTATGGCCCGGGGATGAATATAAATGATAAGAGACTACCTGCTGATTTTGCTAAATGTGTACATGAAGGAAGGGATTTAGTTATGTTCTCTGATGGTAAGCCTACTAGGACATTTTGCTACATAAGCGATGCCATTACGGGATATTTGAAGGTATTGTGCCATGATAGGTTCGATGTTTTTAATATAGGAATAGATACTCCCGAAATTTCGGTAAAGGATTTTGCATATCTCTTTACAGATGCCGCCAAGAAAATATATGGCTACGAAGGCAAGGCGGTTTTTCAGACTTCTCATGATAATGAGTACTTGACAGATAATCCAAACCGAAGATGCCCAAAGATAGATAAGGCAAAAGAAATACTGGATTACCGTCCTGAAATTTCTGTAAAGGAAGGTGTAAATAGATTTTTAATGTTTCTTAAAATCAATAAAGGTAAACTATGATTATTTCTGTATTAGGGCTTGGTTTTGTTGGACTGACTACGGGCCTTGGTTTCGCAAAAAAGGGATTTAAAACATATGGTTTTGATGTCAATCAAAAAAGAATGGAAGACCTCAAAAACCATAAAATCCCATTTCACGAACCTTATTTGAAAGAAATTTTAGAGGAAACCAATCACAAGACCTTTTTTTTGGAAGCTGATTTTGAATTGGCGATTCAAGAAAGTGATGCTGTTTTTTTATGTGTAGGAACCCCCGAAAAGGAAGATGGGAGTGCTGATTTAGGGTTTTTGTTCAGTGCAATAGAGCAGGTTTTATCAATTAATACTGGTAAATTTCAGGTAATCATCACCAAATCCACGGTTCCGCCATCTACAGTTACTACGGAGGTGATACCTTTTGTAAATAGTTTTATTGCAGAAAAAGAAGGACGGAAAGTGGGTTTTGCGTCAAATCCCGAATTTCTAAGAGAGGGGTACTGTTGGGAAGATTTTATAACTCCTGACAGAATAGTGATAGGTGTTGAAAATGAAGCCTCAAAAGAGATCCTCAATCAGATCTACCAACCATTTGAGGCTCCGATTCATTTTGTCAGTTACAATACAGCTGAGTATATCAAATATCTTTCAAATACCCTTTTGTCGACAATGATCAGTTATTCCAATGAAATGTCGATGATAGCTGAAGCTATTGGAGAAATCGACATTCAGAAAGCATTTAAAGTGCTGCATGAGGATAAGAGATGGTATGGCCAACCTGCAAGTATGAAAGGTTACGTTTACCCAGGCTGTGGTTACGGAGGATATTGTTTGCCAAAAGATACAGCAGCTTTAGTAAGTATTTCGGAAAAAAATGGTTTTTCGCCTCCTATTTTAAAAGCTAACATTCAAATCAACCAAAAAGTAAAAAGCTTTTTGGTAAACAAAATAGTGGAAGAACAGCCATTAGGTGTAAAAATAGGAGTTTTAGGTCTTTCGTTTAAACCTGAATCAGATGACGTAAGAATCACACCTTCCAAAGACATAATTGATGGATTAATAAGTGAAGGAATACACAATATATCCGCATATGACCCTATTGCAATGCCAGAGTTTCAAAGGTTTTATCCTCAATTACCTATTAAGTATTCAGATTCTTTGGAAAAATTGATAGACGAGGTTGACGTATTGGTGCTATTGACTGGGTGGAAAGAATTTAAAGAAGAGAAAGATAGAATTAAAGAAAAGAAGCTTTATGATTTTAGATACTATCTATAATGAAAATTGAAGAAACGATAATCAAAGGGTGCTATTTAATCACACCTAGGTCTTTTACAGATAATAGGGGAAGTCTCACCAAAATTTACCATGAATTGATGTTTCAGGAAATGGGGCTGGATGTCCAATTTCGTGAGGAGTATTTTTCAGTTTCTTCAAAAGGAGTACTAAGAGGACTTCATTTTCAAATTCCGCCTATGCAACATGCAAAATGCGTTACCTGTGTTTCCGGGAAGATTTTTGATGTTGTAGTGGATTTAAGAAAAAATTCTCCAACTTTTGGTAAGCACTTTTGTACCGAACTTGATGGTAAGACGCCCAGTTTATTGTACGTACCGGAGGGCTTGGCACATGGATTTGTAAGTCTTGAAGATGATTCAATTTTTTTAAATAGATCCACCACTGTGTACTCACCAGAATGTGACCGCGGCATCCATTGGGATTCATGTGGCATAGTTTGGCCTGATCTTGATTTAATAATATCCCATAAAGATCAGGAAATGCCTGATTTTGAAAATTTCAATTCACCGTTTTGAAAACAATAAAAAGAACCTCAATCCCAAAGAAATATGATAGTTACAGATAGTTTGCTCTCAAAAAGACATTTGGAAAACCGACCCATAGTAGTAGGTATTATAGGGGCAGGTGAAATGGCTAAAGGAATGATCAATCAAGTGTGTAAATATACCAAAGGAATGGTCATTGGTGCGGTATACAACAGGACTCCAGAAAGGGCTTTGAAAGTATTCAATGAACTCAATATACCGGATTTTTTACATACGAATAAAATTTCCGAAGCCGATGAAGCAGTAGAAAGAGGCAAAACAGTGATCACCAATGATCTTGAAGTATTTTTCAATATAGGGAAAATAGAGATCGTGGTAGAGGCTACAGGTGCAATTTCCTTTGGAGCTGAAGCTATTTTGAAAGCATTTGAGCATGGTAAACATGTTTTGTCTTTTAATGCAGAGTTAGATTCAACATTAGGTCCAATTCTTTTGAATAAGGCAAAAACAGCTGGAGTCAAATATTCATTAGGTGATGGAGATCAGCCGGGAGTCACCATGAACCTTTACAGGTATGTCAAGGCGATGGGTTTCGAACCTTTGGTATGCGGTAATATAAAAGGGATGCTCGATTATTATAGGACTCCTGCAACCCAGAAGGGGTTTGCGGAATCTTGGGGCATGGCACCAGAGATGGCCACCAACTTTGCAGATGGTACCAAGGTAGCGTTCGAACAGTCCTGTATTGCCAATGCTACAGGTATGTCAGTTGCAAAAAGAGGAATGTATGCATATGAATCCAAGGAGCACGTAGACAATCTCACTCATTTATATGATGTATCGGAATTAAGAGAAAAAGGTGGGATTGTAGAGTTTATCATTGGTGCCAAGCCTTCTCCTGGTGTATTTGTATACGCCACTACTGATGATCCATTTTCAAAAAAATATTTAGACTACGGAAAATTGGGAAAGGGGCCATTATATAGTTTTTATGTTCCTTTTCATTTGCTCTTTTTTGATATTGCGAGTGCTATAGTCAGACTTATTGATTTGGATGACCCCGTAATAGTCCCTAAAGACAAACCCTATGTAGATGTAATCACTGTTGCAAAAAAAGATTTAATGCCAGGCGAAAAGCTTGATGGTATAGGTGGATTTAACGCATATGGTTTATGTGAAAATCATTATATTACAGTATCTTCAGATCTACTACCCATGGGACTATCTCAAGATTGTGAGCTAAAAAACCCCATAAAAAAAGATAGTGTTATCACCTATAATGATGTGATTTTGCCACAGAACAGAATGATAGACCGATTGATGAAAGAACAAATAAAACTATAGTAACAAATCTTCCGAAATTAATTCACCCCAAAAATTAATGAAGACAAATAAACTTACAATCATAGGAGTGTCAGTAGTGGCACTCATATTAGTGTTTTCTATCAGCAAATTCTTTACGACAGAAAAGTTTCTTATTATCCACTCTGACGACCTTGGTTTATCAAGCTCTCACAATTCGGCTACCATTTTGGCTATGAGAGAAGGTTTGGTTACTTCCGCAAGTTTGATGGTGCCTTGTCCAAAAAGAGACGAAGCAATTGAATTATGGCGAGAAAATGATGACTTGGATATTGGAATTCACCTTACAGTTACCAATGAATGGGAAAACTACAGATGGGGAGGTGTGGCAGACCCAAACCTAATTTCAAGTTTGCTGGATGATGAAGGTTATATGTATCCTAATTGCAAAATTTTCCTTGAAAATGCTGAATTGGACGAAATAGAAATAGAACTCAGGGCTCAAATCGAATATGTTCTGGAAAAAGGCTTAGTTCCAACCCATTTAGATGCGCATATGACCTGTCTATTTAGAGGTTCTGCTGAACTCCTATTTACATATCTTAAAGTAGCTCAGGATTATGAAATACTTGCAATGCTTCCCAAAACAAGTTTTGAACAAATCAAATCAGCTGGATATTTAGACCAACTTGATTTAAAATACATAGGAATAATTGATCAATTGTACATTGCAGATGAACAAGAGTATGATAAAAAAGGGATGGAACAACTTTATATTGACATCTTGAATGAGGTAAAGCCCGGGTTCAATGTTTTATTGATTCACACTTCCTATGATGACTTAGAAATGAAAAAAATCACCTCTGATACAAAGCATTGGGGATCTCAATGGAGGGAAGAAGACCTTAAGTTTTTTACTTCTTCAAAGACTTACAAATACATTTTTGAAAATAATATCCAACTGATCAATTGGAAAGTTTTTAGAAAAATCAAAGAACTGTATGAACAGTAATTTTTTAATTCACCAGACTTTCCATGTTGCCAAACCTTTGCTCCATAATTCTTCTAAGTGATTTTTATCTCTTAAGGTATCCATTGGTTGCCAAAAGCCAAAATGTTTGTATGCAGACAACTTTCCCATCGTCGAGAGTTTTTCCAAAGGTTCTCTTTCCCATATAGTTTGATCTCCATCGATTAAATTCAGAACTTCTGGTTCGACCACAAAAAATCCACCATTGATCCAAGCATTACTATTTCCATCACCAACTGGTTTTTCTCTAAATTGGTTGATACTGGTATCTCCATCTGCCAAGGTAAATGCTCCAAATCTCCCAGGTTGTTGAACAGCTGTGAGTGTTGTAAGGGAATTATTGCTTTTATGGAATTCAATTAATTTGGAGATATCTACATCAGACACACCATCTCCATAAGTCAAACAAAATGCCTCGTTGTCAAGGTATTGGGCTACCTTTTTGAGTCTACCTCCTGTCATCACATTTTCCCCTGTATCTACTAAGGTTACCTTCCAGGGCTCTGATTTTTTGCAATGTACATGCATTTGATTTTTTTCTAAATCAAAAGTAATGTCAGACATGTAGAGAAAATAATTTGAAAAATACTCTTTTATCAGATGACCTTTGTATCCACAGCAAATAATGAAATCATTGATTCCATGCCTAGAGTATATTTTCATGATGTGCCAAAGAATGGGTTTTCCGCCAATTTCAACCATAGGTTTAGGCCTAATACCACTTTCTTCACTTATTCTGGTTCCAAAACCTCCTGCTAGAATTACTGCTTTCATATTTTTAATATTATTTCAATTAAAAATAAGTATTTTTAAATACAAAATAAAGTATTTCTTAATAAAAAAAATGCTTTTTCTCCCTTGTCTAGAAGGTTGGATCCCTCTGAGGATTTGGTATTTAAAGTGGTTAAAAATTCACCAACTTTATTGATAGTGAGTTCGGGGTCGAATACCATCAAATCATTGTCAATTAAGTATTGATCAACATCTAATAGTCCGCCTTGATATACAGAAATAGTCGGCACCCCTATCATAGCCATCTCTCTAGTCATTGAGCCACCTGCACCGATAAACAGTAGGCATTTTTCGGCAATTTTATCAAAACTTATGGTGTTTTTTGGAACCTCAACTCCCAAAAACCTCTTGTCTGAGTAATGTTCAAATTGATTTTTGTCTCTAACTAATATGATTATATGGTAGTCTTTTTTGAGGTCTAGAATTAAGGTGTCCAAAAAATTTGAATTCCCAGTGTAATACTGGGCTGTATTAGGTTCAGGTCTTATATAAATGGTATCTGGAACATTCTGCTTTCTTTTTTCTATAATCTTCAGCCCTTTTTTCCACAAGTATATTCCCTCCTTTATCCCAGGATATTGAATTATCTTGCTTTTTCTTGCTCCTTGTTTTCTAGCTTTTTCTAGGGACAAATTTTCGGGCAGTAATATCTTGTCTGCAAAAATGAAACTGGGGATATTTCCCATGGCATGTTCATTGTCATTGGTATAAATTGATTTTATACCAAGTGATTTAGCTGTTATGGGAAGGTAAAAGGAGCTTTGTCCTATAGCTACATCTACATTTTTGTCTTTTAAAAAACTCCTTAACTTTAAGACACGTCTGGGAAAACCCAACAGTTTTGACAGTAAATTGGTATAAACCTTTTCTCCTATGATCGTATAATCCCAGCCTTTACTTTTGAGCATGGAGACAGTATTTGAGGAATCTCTACAGGTCAATATAAAAGAATGGCCCTCTTGGCTAAGGTCTTCAATTAAAGGCTCAAAAAAATTTACCTGTGGTGTATTGATAAAGTCTATCCAAATTTTCATGTTAGAATTATTCTCCGATTACATTTAATTCTTCTGGTAATAGCTCTTTCCGTACGCTTCACCATATCCATAAGTCATTTCAAGTTTAGCATCATTAAGTACAATCATTGGATTCTTGAACTTTTTATTTTTCCGGATATCTTCAATGGTTTTTAACTGATCTTTGGTTGTAAAATTATACCTCACCATAAAAATTGAAACATCTGCAAATGTTGATAGGGTGAACGAATCAGATACTAATCCTACCGGTGCTGAATCAATGATTACATAATCAAATTTTTCTTTTAACTTTTTGATCAATTCTTCCATTCTAGAATTTAGCATCAATTCTGATGGGTTTTCAGGTATTTCACCACACCCAATCAGAGACACATTTTCCTGTCCATCTAGATTGGTCAATACTTCTTCTAATGATGTGTTTTTGTCACTATCCAAAAAATCTGATAATCCTTTGTTCGAAGTCAAATTCAGGGATTTTAGTAGGGCAGGTTTTCTTAAATCAAATTCCAAGATAACAGCTTTCTTTCCTGCCAAACCCAAACTGATGGCTAGGTTTAAGCTGAAGAAAGTCTTTCCTTCACCACTTATTCCTGAAGTAACCAATATGACTTGGTTTTTTTTGTTACCAATTTCAAAAGCCAATCCAGTTCTGATAAACCTTATTTGTTCAGCTATCATAGTCCGCTTTGACTTTGCGATAGCGATAGGTTCCTTATTCGGGTTTCTGGAAAGTTCCCCCAGAATTTTAACAGAAGTCAATTTTTGAACTTCAGATTTGTATTGGATCTTTTCATCCCATTTATCCTTGATAAATATCAATCCAAATGGAAGTCCAAAACCGAAAATAATACTCAATCCAAAAATTATTTTCTTGTTAGGTTTGACAGGGTATTCAGATGATGAAGGCGGGTCAATTATTCTCGAGTTTCCTGTAGAGGCAGCAGCAAGTGTGAGAGCTGCTTCTTCTCTTTTTTGGACAAGTAAGAGATAATGTTCTTGTTTTATACCTTGTTTTCTATTGATATCAAGCAGTTCTCTCTCAATCGTTGGTACTCTTGATGCACGGCTTTGGAATTGACTAGAGCTGGTTTCCAGACTTCTTTTTGAAATCTGTAACCCATTTTTGATCTGTTTGATACTTTCAATGATACTTCTTCTTAAGCTTGCCAGTTGTTCACTGATGTTTATAACAATCGGGTTGGTAGGCTGGGTTGTACGCAACATCCTTTCCCTTTCTTGTTGTAGTTTGTTGTAGCTGGAAATCAATTCATTTAAGTTTGGCTCAACTACTGTAAGTGTACCGGGAATCGTTTCAAATTCATTCCCGGATTGATTCATATAAGACTCAATAGATTCCAATACGTCTATTTGAATAGCTAAATCAGCCAATTGTTGACGGTTTGCAGTAGTACTGTTAAGAAATAGCTGAGCTTCTGCACCAACATCTGTTATGGCGTTTCGCAATTTATACTGCTCAGCCTCATTTTCGATTTTAAGAAGCTCTTCAGTGAGGCCGACCAATTGCTCATCTATAAAGCTGATAGTATTATTGGCAATTACATTTTTCTCATTTTCAGCTTCTCTATTATATATTTCGATGATTTTATTGAGCAAATCCTTTCCTTTTTGTGGATGCTCATTATATATCGATAGGGAGATAACACTAGCCAGTTTATTGACAATTTGGACTTCAAAATCATCAGCAATGTCTCTTCCCAGTTTATCACCATGGAAAACAACCTTTAAAGGAGTATCCTTGAATTCGCTAATTTCATAATAGAAATCAGGATTTAGCTCAATTTTAAATCCCCCGTAAAGGTTTTTTATTTCTTGTCCGAATTGATACTTTCTCTTGTCTTTTTTCCCTTCCTGCAATTCAAATTCTCTATCATTTAGCAATGATATTTCCAGCCCCATTTCTCTTTGATTGAACTGCTCATTTTTATCGATAAAAGTTACGGTAATTGGTACCTCATTTTTGTAAATTTCTTTCCAACGAAGCGGGCCATTGTTTTGATAATAGGAGACATAAAAATTAAGCTCATTTATAGCTTTTGAAATTAAGAATTCAGACCTGAATACCTCAGCCTCATTTTCTACCGATGAAGTGCTACTGAATCCCATCATTTCCGGTAGAAGGGCATTTGTGTTGAAATCAGTACCTTTGTTTTCATCTCTCAAGAGTAAAGTACTCTGAACTTTATATAATGAAGTGGATAAATAAGCAAAAGTTACCGCAGAAAGACCAAAGACCAATACGCTTAATAAAAACCAATACCATTTTTGGCGGTATTTATTAAACACCATTTTATAACTCAACGAATCTTTTTCTTTTACTTCCTCTTCCTCTTCAATCTCTTTAATTATATCGCTGATCTTCATTTTTATTTAAAGTTAACTTGTAAACGCATCTCTAAAATTCAAGAACATGATCACTGCCAATGTTAAAGCACTGCTTATAATTGCGAATGTCCTGGGGTTATTATCTGCCTGAATTGCTTTTGTTTTGTAAGGTTCGACATACACTATATCATTTTGCTGCAAGTAGAAAAAATCAGAATTTAATACTTCTTTATTATTTAAATTTAATCTGTTTGCTGTTCTGATCCCATCTTTCTCTCTTATAATCAATACGTTTTCCCTTTTGCCATAAGCAGTCATGTCACCAGCTAAGCCTAAAGCCTCAAGCACAGTTATTTTTTCGGTGGGAATTACAAAAGAATTGGGCTGTTGTACTTCACCAATGACTGTCACCTTAAAATTCATGAATCTGATATTGATAATCGGGTCTTTTACATATTCTACCAGTAATTCGGACATTCTTGTAATGGCTTCTTGCTTTGTAAATCCTTCGAGCTTAATCTGACCGATCACTGGATAATTAATAAATCCATCTTTATCTACCAAGTAGCTTTCGTTGATAGGGGCGGAGATAGTGGTGTTTGAACCTTCCGCCGGAATTAATACCCCAGCATTGAAAAGCATATTTGATTCAGCATTTAAGCTAGTTACTGTGATGCTTAACAGGTCATCAGCCTGGATTCTGGGTTCAGATTTAGAGGTGATGGTAAAAGAATCACCTTTGACAGGGTCTAGGTCGCTGAAGTAAACTAGATTTCTTTTAGTGCAAGAAAAACAAAATACTATTGCAACTACTAATAGGATATTTTTTCCTAGGTTACTCATAGAGAAAGGTTAAGTGTGGGTAATTGAATCTTGTATATTTCCAATACCTATCCGGCATGTCGGGAATATATTATATAGCAATATGGAAAAAAAACAATCAATTTTCTGAAATATGGCGGAATTCTAGTCTGAATTTCCGAAAAGAATGGTTACCCATACTGATTTGTTCTAATCAAGTAGGATAACCATTAAATTGAATTTTCATTAAGCACTTACCAATTGTTCAGTTTTCTTATAATCGTGGTATCTGATTGTCTGAACAGTGTTTTCGATATTCTGCCTTGATGAAGCGCCAAATAGAATTGACTCCACGTTGGGTAAATTACTTACGTATTCCAAAGCTTCGGATGCTGGAATTGCTCCACCTCCCAAAACCTGCATTGCTATCAACCTGCATCTACCTTCGCTTATGGTTTTTTCATAGAGATCTTTTCCTCCTGACATTCTAAAGTTTGCCTTATTGACAGAGGCACAGATGATTGGGTTTTTCAAACCTGCAGCTTCAAGAGTATTGAGTAGTTTTGGTAAATTCATAGTAATGAATCCTGCCTCGGCATTGTACTTTTTCTCCACATATTTGGCAAAAGCAACCAGGAAGTCTGTCATTCCCAAACCCAGAAGTAAATCAGTGATTACATTTTGAAGGAAAATTACAGGAGTATCTATTCCCCTGAACATTTTCATTTCAGCATCGATCAAAAGTTCCATGATTGAGGTATAGTCTTTTGATAAGAAAGCTACACCTCCTTTGAACATTGAACCGATAAAATTACCCGGAACATATTGTTTAAGCGTGCCTGCAATCCCTAGATCTGTAACAGCATTTGCGTACTTGTGGGCATATGGCATGCAAGGATAAATCTTGAAGTCGCTGTATTCAGGATTATCTCTGATGATTTTACAAATATTAGCAATACGGTCGTGTGTGGTACACATGAAAGTATTGATGCCACCTTCTCTGGCAATGTCTAAAGTCTTGATAATTGCAGCATCGTCCTTGAATTTGATCGATTGAGCCCGAGATTTTTCGTCCGAAATATGGTTGACTGCAAAAAACTGATTGTCTCCGAAAATGATTCTTTCCATGGTTGTTGAAGTTAAGCTAATGATTGTTCTTTGATAAGAAATATTGAATGGTCTGTTTTCCAAGCACTTTCAAATGTGTTGATGTCATTTTGAACTATGCCTTGGACAGATTTGATGAAATGGTCTAATTGGGAGGAGTATTCTTCACCCCTTAAGTAAAAATCTACTTCTTCTGCCAAGTCAGTCACATATTTCACATTCCAGCCTTTTGAATAGCCTTCAGGCACTGATGATGATTTGAAGTAAACTTTCAATTCGTTGGCATCTGAGATGATTTTTCCCTTGGTACCATTTATAGTAACAGAAGTGGACATCTTCCTATAGGTCTCATCACTCCAGTTGACCGATATCACTCCTGATACACCAGTTTCTATATTTACCAATGCATATACAGAGTCGTCTACGCTTTTGGAGTAGATGGATTTGAGAATTGAACCTTTGCAGGAGTTGATGGGAGCGACGATATCATTAATAAGATCTATCACATGAGAGGCATAGTCCATTAGACAGCCACCACCCTCGTTTGGATCAGATCTCCAAGTGTCACTTTTTTTCTTTGTCACTACCGGTCCGTAGGCTTCACCTAGGAAGTGGTTGATTTCTCCTATGTAACCACCATTCACCAGTTTTTTGACCTCTTTAAATGTGCCTACAAACTTGTTGTGGTATCCTACTTGGTTTACTACACCTTTCTCTTTAGCTAATGAACTTAATTCTAAGCTTTCGGTAGGGTTCAGGCAAAAAGGTTTTTCGGCGAAAACATGTATGTTTTTATTCAGAAGGTCTTTGACCATTTTGTAGTGAAACTTAGTAGGAACAGCCACAATCACTGCATCCGGTTTAGCTTCGTCTACCATTTTTAAATAATCTGAATAGCAATCATATCCGCTATAATTTTTTAAGACATCCACTACCATTTTGGAAGTGTCACAGACCCCTACAATCTCAACACTAGGATGAGCTCCTAAAATTGCCAAATGAGAAATCCCCATTTTTCCTGCTCCAATTAAGGCTACTTTTATCATTATTCTCGAATAATTAAAATGTTGCGTTTTTGAATTTTTGACTAAACATAAGTTAATCCCTTAATTCGAATCAAAGTACTTTATTTTTTATTTAAAAAGCAACTTTATGTATGTAAAATGAATAATAATTTTTTCATTTTAACAGTTACATTTAATTATGTATCTAAAATTATGAATTATAAGTAATGTAAAATGTAATTCAAAAAATAAATTTTTCTACCTTAGATTCTCCATTAAAGAATTCATCTTTCATTAAACTTCAAAGTGTAGTTATGATGGCAATAAGAGTTTCTATATATTATGTTATATACAAATAAAAGCTTTTTACATATATATTATAGTAGAACAAAAATTAATATTGAAAGAAAAATATTTTTATTTTTTTGTTAAGGAAAATATAAATAGTTGATTGTTAAAGAGTTAAAATGCTTTAAACCAAATCAATTAACATCTTCACCCTATTAAAACGTATTTCAAATAAAAAAAAATGCCATTTGTTTATTATTTCCAATTTTTAATTTTAAATTTATGCCATGATCAGGAAGAAATATTTACACTCTGATCTATATCACACAGAATTGTTTTAAATAATTATAATATGGCTAGTACAATTTCAAAACTCCACAACATCAGCTCTTTTGCTATTGATTCGGAATTTATTTTAAATAGGTATTCGGTCAATCTTTTGGATTCGTCTATGACACTTACCAAAAGGGTATTCGATATTGTATCGGCAAGTTTATTCTTGATCCTTGTAGGCAGCTGGCTTTTTCCGATCATTGCTTTGATGATCAAACTGGAATCAAAAGGGCCTGTGTTTTACAAGCAGTTGAGGCATGGGCAGAACAATGTCCCTTTTTATTGCCTCAAATTCAGAAGTATGAGGTACAATCCAGCTGGGCATTTCAAACAGGCTAGCAAAGGTGATCCAAGAATTACAAAAGTTGGTAAGTTTATAAGAAAGACAAGTCTTGATGAACTACCTCAATTGATAAATGTAGTACTTGGTGAAATGACCATCGTAGGTCCTAGGCCACATGCTGTAGTGATGAATAAAGAGTTCTCGGAAAAAATTGAGAACTTTATGTACAGACATATGGTAAAACCGGGAATCACCGGTCTCGCTCAATCTAAAGGTTTCAGAGGTGAAATTAAAGATACTTTCGATATGAATGCCAGATTACGATACGATCTGTTTTATATCAAAAACTGGAGTTTGGCTTTTGATTTCAAAATTATCTTCCTAACGATCTATTCAATTCTTTTTGAAAATGACAATGCGTATTAAACAATAGCTCAAACCACTTATAACCCTTTTATAATCCAAGCAACTCAATGATTGCTTGGATTTTTTATTTCCACATTCTAAAACCTCCCTCATAAGCCAATTGGTTATTACCAAGTCGACAACCCTCAGGGACTTCCGTTAACAGTTTGGATTTCCCTCCACCGAGTACGATGTCATCTGGTAAAAATGCAGCTTGAAACCTTTCTACAACAGTAAAAACATGTTCTTGCCACTTCTCTTGACCTCTTTTCTCATAACCCCGAAATCCTACATAATCTTCAAAAGTACCCTTTCGGTAAGTGAGGTGGGCAAGTTCCATAGGGAGAACCTTTCCATCGTTTACAATAGCTGAACCAAGACCGGTGCCAAGTCCTAGAAATAATAGAACACCTTCTTTGTAAGAACCTAAGGCCTGCATAGCGGCATCATTCATCAATTTGATAGGCTTTCCAAAAGCCTGTTCAAAATCAAATCCGATCCAACCTTCTCCGAGATTTTTGGGTTCTGTGATGATTTTTCCACCTTTGATAATTCCTGGGAATCCTATGGAAATTACATCGTAATCCCAATCCTTGGTCATCTCTTTGACTCCTTCTACCATTGTTTCAGGTATCATGTCAGTTCCTGATGGAAATTTTCTACGTTCTATTGGGCCTTCTACTTTTGCTTTGATATTGGTTCCGCCGATGTCTATTGTTAAGATCTTCAATCTGTATTTGCTTAGGGTTGGAAAGTAAATTGAATGTTAAAGAAAGTACAATTTGTCCAATTGTGCCAAAGAGATTGAGGAATTTTGATTTAAATCTTTTTGAAAAAATAAGGTTAGACGTATTCCCGATTTTTGAGGGTCCAATTATTCAATATTCTTCTTTCACTTTTATGAATTTTCTTTCTCTCCTCGGACCGGTATCTGCCCCTCTTTTTCTACCAAATTTGTAAACTGTAGCTGTACGCCCTGTCTCAGGATTATAATGTCTAGCTGCACCGAAGTGGGTATAAACATGGTTCATGATATTTCTACAATGTCCTGGGCTATTCAGAAAAACTGTTACGGTATTTTCTGTTTGAATTCTACCCATGACAACATTCTCGGCAAAATTATTGAATTCTGTGGTATGTCTTCTGATACGTTCAATGACTCTGGAGCTATCAGAACCCACATGACCTCTCATACCGGAATGATAACTTAAGTCGGCGGCGTGTTCAAGGGCTGCTAGGGCAAGGTCATTGTTCCAGTCAAGCTTGGATGCCGGGTCGAAAATCTCATTACCACAATTTCTGCCATTTGCCCTTTCTGAGTTTATCGGGGACAATAATTCTGTCAAATATTCGGACTTTCCAGTTGAACCTGGATCCACTGGGGGAGGAGTGGGGTTGAGTTCCCTAGCGGAGGATTTTGAATTTGCTCTTGGCTTTTTACCTGCTTGTTGACCCCTTATTTGTTCACTGCTTGTAATTTCCAAACCCTGTGTTTGACTTTCTGTGCTTTTACAGGAGTGCAGAGCGAAAAACAAACAAAAAGATAAAAACAAGGAATTGATTGAAATGAAGTTTTTCAAAATTTCAGTCAGTTTGGTGAGTACTGACATTCAAAATATGAAAAATACAGTGATTATAAAAATCTAAGTCCTGCCATGGAGAGAATTGTAATGGTCAATCCATGGCAGGACTGTTTTTTGAAAATATCAATACCAACTCAATTTTGTAATGTCAAACATTAAAAAGCCGAAGCCAATAAGTAATACAATGGCATACCGATAGTGATGTTTACAGGAAATGTAACAGCTAAAGCCATTGGTAAGAACAAGCCAGGATTGGCCTGAGGAACTGTCATTTTCATGGCAGCCGGTACAGCAATATAGGAGGCACTCGCTGACAGAATGGCCAACATAAACCTGTTGGAGATATCATCAGTCACCATTGAGCTCATGATTGCTACTACAGAACCATTGAAAAGCGGGATGATAATAGCAAAAACCAACGGGAACCAGCCATAAGAGAAAAAGGAACCTAGTTTTCTGCCACTGACTATTCCCATATCCAATAGGAAGATAGCCAAAAAGCCCTTGAAAATATCATTGGTAAATGGTTTGATTCCTTCTGCCTGTGCATCTGATGCCAAAAAACCTATCAGCAGGCTGCCAAGTATCAGCATCACACTTCCATTAGTAAAAGAATGTTTTACAACAGTTCGCTTTTTCACTATATCAGCAGTACCACCGATTTTATCAAAAGAAGAAATAAGAAGCAGTCCTACGACAATGGCAGGTGCTTCCATCAAAGCCATGATCGCAACCATGTGGCCGTGTAACACCATATTCTGGATTTCTAAATAGGTCACCGCTGTAACGAATGTAACGGCACTGATGGATCCGTAAGCGGCTGCTACTGCACCAGCATCATAAATGCTCAGTTTTCTTTTTAATATGAAAAATGTGTAAAAAGGAATTACAATCGCTATGCCTATACCGAAGAGTATGGTCCAAAAAATCTCCATGCTAAAGGTTTCATGTGCTAATTCCTGCCCGCCTTTGAATCCTATTGAAAACAACAGGTAAAGTGAGATGAATTTAGAGGAGTTTGGAGGGATTTCCAGGTCGCTCTTGCACAATACAGCTACCAATCCAAGAACAAAAAAGAGTAGGGCGGGGTTGGTGAGGTTCTCAACTAAGAGATTGAAATTCATTTCAGTTTCAGGATTTTGGTTTTAAAAACAGTTAGGATCAAATGTTTTGCTCTTTGGTTTCGATACTGCGAAGTTCGATTGTAGCATTGATGGAAAAGCTTCCGTTTGCCATGTCCATTTGATCAAAAAACTCCATTATGTTTCTTAATTCACCATTCAATTCAGTAATTCTTTGGGCTGAATTTTCGTCGGGTGCTCCAAATCTTATTGTTGAACTGAAGTTTTTCCTAACATGGAAATTCAATTTGTCGTTAACAAGATTTATCAAGATTTCCTTGGCGTCTATAGGGTTGAATTCGCCCGAAATAAGCTTTAAGTCTAATGATTTTTCCATTTGAGAGATAATGCTAAAGTCTTTGGATTAGTAAAATTTATGTGCTCTTTATTTTCAGGGAGCAAAAGTGAATTCAAAATTTTATATATTTTTATTTAAGTTTATAATCGAAACCATAAAAAAAATTTATGAATTATACGCTTCATCAATTGCTGGTATTTCAAAAAGTAGTAGAGACAGTTTCGATTACGAAGGCTGCCGAATCTTTGCATCTGACGCAGCCCGCGGTATCTATTCAGCTCAAAAACTTTCAGGATCAATTTGATATCCCTTTGACCGAAGTGATCGGTAGAAAAATCCACATTACTGAATTTGGGCAAGAAATAGCAGTCTTAGCAGAAAATATCATCAATCAAGTACAGGCAATTGATAGCAAAACAATGGCTTATAAAGGTCAATTGACTGGCCGATTGAAAATAGCTGTTGTGTCAACTGGTAAATATGTAATGCCATATTTTCTAGGGGATTTTCTAAATGAGCATTCAGGTGTTGAATTGCATATGGATGTGACCAACAAAAGCATGGTCATGAAAAGCTTGGAAAATAATGAAGTGGATTTTGCACTAGTTTCCATCTTACCTAAAGCGGTCAATTTGGAGTATCTTGATTTGCTGGATAATGACCTTTATCTGATTGGCAATACCCGATCTTCTTTGAATGAAAAAATGGATCCGGAAGAAATTTTTCAGGAAATGCCATTGATCTTTAGGGAAAAAGGCTCAGGTACCCGTCAAACGATGGAACGTTTTATTGAAGGCAGCAAGATTTCTATCCACAAAAAGATGGAACTGACTTCCAATGAGGCCGTAAAACAGGCAGTATTGGCTGGGCTGGGTTATTCAATAATGCCAATTATTGGGATAAAAAATGAACTTGTGGCAGAGCAACTCAGGATTATTTCTGTCAAGGGTTTGCCAATTACTACCAAATGGAGATTGGTCTGGCTTAAGGGGAAAAAACACCTTCCACTTCCATTGGCCTATTTGGAGTTTCTGAAAAAAGAAAAAGAAAAAATTGCTTCCAGGTTTTTTGGAGAAGTAACTGCGGAGAAAGAAATCCTGAAAAAGGAAGCGTAATCTTCTTTTTCAGGATTTCCGGTTTATCATTCTCGACTTTACTCAACCTTTGATTTCTTAAAGAATCTTCACTGGAATTATATTCTCTAGACACTTGGTACTTGTTTCTATGAGTTGTGGGTAAGCAATCGAATTGGCTGTGGCAAATGAACTATGAATATATATTAACGATTAAAATCAGGACCACTGATCCTTGCTAAATTCAATACAATTATAAGTATATAAAGCATTTAAGCTGCTTTTCCAACTATGGCTTGTTGTTGATTTATTTCACTACTGTTCGAGGAATCGCAGCGGGCAATCTACTTAGCATTTCGTTGTTCAGTAGCTGTGTGCTATTGGTAAAACTCGCCACATTGATGACATTGTTGTTTTGGCGCCCTATCAGTACCACCTCATCTCCCAGTTCCGCTTCCTTGATGTGGGTGATGTCTACCATAAACAGGTTCATGTTGATAAGGCCTACAATTGGCGCTTTTTTACCATGAATCAACACTTGACCACGATTAGACAAAGCTCTGGGATAACCGTTGGAGTAGCCTAAAGGCATGACGGCAATGGTCATTTTATGTGTAGCCTGAAAGGAAGTGCCATATCCAATAAACTCACCTTGCTCTACATCGCGGATATCCATGATGTCAGTTTTCCAAGAAAATATTCTTTTGAGTGAGTTGTCTGCTTTTTTATTGGTTTCGTGCAGATGGGCATAATAGATATCAGGACTAGGCCAAAAACCATATTGAGCCACCCCAATTCTTACCATGTCATATACTGTGTCCTGCATCGCTAAGGCAGCGGCTGAACAGGCTATGTGGCGCACGGCAGGTTCTATTTTCTTTTCACGGCATTGCTTGAGAAAAGCTTTGTACCGCTTGTGTTGCATGTCAATTTTAAATTGATTGGAAACAGACTCAGCTCCTCCGAAATGTGTACAAAGACCTTCGAAGATGATATGTTCACTGTGTTTTTTCAAGTAATTGAGTACTTTAAGAAAGTCCTTTTGAGGAAGTCCCGTTCTATTTGCACCGGTCTCTACTTCAATATGCACTTTTGCAGCTTTGCCGATTTTTTTGGCAGCCTCCAAAGTCTTGGGTAAGCGCTCATAATTGTACACAAAGAACTCAATGTCATGTTCTATAGCCCAAGGAATATCCACTTCGTATATGATACCCATGATCATGATACGGCTATTCGGGGAACATACGCTCAGTACTTCTTCTGCTTCAAAACTTGAAGCAACAGAAAAATGATTGATGCCGCATTTTTCTGCCATAGGCACAAATGTGCGAATGCCATGACCATAAGCATTGGCCTTCACCACTGAAGATACGATGGCATGTTCTCCAATCTTCTTTTTTATAAAATTTATATTATTCTTATATGCGGATTGCTTCAATTCAATCCTCGAGGAATGTTTTACCATATTTTTTTTGTTTCTAACCAAGTGTAAGAACGTCCCCAACTTTCCTTGGCCAATTTTTTAATTTTCTGGATTTCTAAATCTGGAACATTATCCATTTTATCTGCAGCTTCCAAGTTGTTGTAATGAAAGGCATATACCCTTGCGGCAAATTCATGTAATGGTAAGGACGATTCTCCATATATTTCGCCATTTCCGTACACAGAAGGCTTGATTTTTTGTCCCCAGTCTTGCCGCCCTTCATTATTAGGGTTGAGAAAATATGCCCTGTATACTCCTTTGAAATCAACATCCACACGAAGTAAAGACACTGCGTGAAATCCCAACATGTCTCCTTTGGCACTTGTGATGAAGATGCCCACAGGGTTTGGGTAAATCAACCTGTGTCCACCATTGTATTTGGGATGGCACATGGCATATAACACGCTGATAAATCCGTTATAATCTACTATGGCATTTGACAAATAATCATAAGCTGAGGCAAAACCGATTTGTATCCATTGTCCATAAAGCGCTGGATTTACCCATTTGTGAGGGTCTTCACCTCTTCCTGAGGCCCTGAGCATCATTTCATTGTACACTTTATCAAGCATGGGCACTAGTGTCACTGATACTGCGTCCAAGTTGTGGTCTAGGTTTTGAACCAAACCCAATCCAACCTCTGATGATTTGATTTCTTTAGCCTCAAATCGGAAAGTCAGGTCGTTGTAAGTGGCAGCTGTTTGCACCATATTGATAAGCTTGGCAGGCGCATGCTGACTCCACATGCTGATACCACGGGCACTTTGGCAGGTGGGGTTATTTCCCTGTCCGACTCCCAGAGGTTGACCCAAAACCCTGAACAATGCGCCCATGAGGTATTGAAGAGCACTGATTTTCTCGTGAGGAGTTTTGGTGGATTTCAAAATACGCTCCTCTACTTCTGGATGGACTTTTATGGTCAGCATATTTGCCAAACCCGATCGGACAGCTTCCCGTGAGAAAATCCCCGATTCCAGCATTTTGGCAAGTCCATAAAGGCACTGTGCATTGTAAGGATGAATGGTTTTGAGTATCAAATCGCAGATAAAAGCTTCATGTTCTCGCCATCTTGCGGTGCCTGCCTCAGTCAATCCCAAACACAATGGAACCAGTTCTTTCTGCTCTTTTTCAATAAGGTGTATCACTAAAATGGGGTGGTATTGGCTCACCAAGCCAAAGCTCAGCATAGCCCTACTCATCTCAATAGACTCCTCCCTCAACTGATCAAAGGTCAAAGTTTTTAACAATGTCCTGTATTTTTTGTAATCTTTATTGACTGAATTGATGGTAGGTCTGTATATGCACCTTTGAAACTTTAATAGGCGAGCGTCCAAGTCCTTCTTAGGATCCAGGTCTATCTTCTCTTTAACAAGAGCTATTATTTTCCTCTGTTTTTCAGTGACCACAGGTCTCTGTTCGCAGATCAGAGTCAGCTCTTCTACAAGCTTTTCTTTGACATTATCGAGTTTGGTTTTTTCTGAGATGAATTTGAAAAGAGTATGTACTTTTTTCAGTTCATGTTCACTCATGACCAGTCTGGTTTCTTCCAAAGGTTCATTGAAAACAAACTCAAGGTTGGCCACTATGACCTCTTGAATAAAGTTTTCAGCATCAGTCGGACTGGTTCCCTTAATTTCCATCATGCCTTTGGCAATCGCCAACAAGCGCAATTCACTCAATATTTCTATGGTGGAGTTTGGATGGCCACTTTTCAGCGTTCCATTTACCAGGCTAGCGACTAGTTTGGATGGATCAGCCCAAGGTGAACCTTCAAAAATCCCTGCTTTTGACAGGCTTTCTATATTTTGGAAAATGAAATCAAGACCTTCCGGGCTATCAATAAGCAAATCAATTTGCCCCATCATTTTCTGTGCTTTTTCAGGTCTGGTGAGTGCTGTGGCCTGTCTAAACTCCTTGTGTTGTTCTTCGAATTTCTGATATGTGTTGTCTGTAAGCACTGGATTATGCATAAAAAAGCAAAATTATTAAAATTAAATGTAGTCTTTTTGAAGGGGTGAAATGTAAAATACAACCTTCCAAAATGAAAGGTTGTATTCTTAAGGTTGCACTATCAATTCTTAATGATAAAAATCTACATTTTCGTAATGTAAAAGCAATTCTGTCATTCTATCGGGATCTTCGCCTTTGAAATTGACCGTACCAAAGTGATTCCCAAAACCTTCACGGCTATTGATCTTTTGATTGGTATACGGTGGAATCAGATTGTGATCAAGGAAATAGGACTCCTCTTTCAATTCATCCGGAATCTCGAGCTTATTGATGACATCTTTGTGTGGATAGATCATCACATTACCATAGAATTGTTTTGGTCTTGCATCCAATGGAGGAAGGATTTCATTTAATTCTTCCTCTGTCAAGCTTGGATCATGACAAAGTACAAAGGCACCTAAGGCATCAAAATCATAAGCTTTTGCCGCTAATTCCAAGATATGCCCTCCTGGAATCCTACAAGCAACCTCACCAAAACTCAACTCATCATTTTCAGTAAGGAACCATTCCGGATGGATCATTCCATATTCTATACCGAATAGGTCAACTAGTTTTTGCATCTCTTTCATGATTTTATCACGCTTGGAATGCAAGTGATGACCTTCGGGTATAAAGTTGGAATACCCCAATTTCACGTATTCTGTAATGTTGAGGAAACGGATTTTTCCACCGTGGATAAATGCCTCACAAGAAAACTCTGTTCCCGGCAGGTGGCTTTCGGCCAAACAAGGAAAATCACTTTCCTGGCATTTCTCTTCTATGTCCTGCATTGACCTCAAAAGTCTATGCCCGACCGTACCTGCCGAAGCAAATGGTTTGATATGCACCCAACTATCCTGCTCACCATCTATCTGAAGGTTTGCCTGATTGAGTCTTTTCATGAAATTTTTAACACCTTCTTTGTTATAAACTTCTTCAAATAAGCCTACGCGCAGGCCGCCGATCAAAGCTTTTCTTTTCATCATAGCTTTGTTCCGGAATAAAAAGGCGCGGTTCAAGACACGAGGGTCTCCTCTATAAATAGAGTTGAGCGCTCCAGCCCATTCAACTGTTTCCTCAAATAGGGGTACGGCCACATCAGCTTCAAATGGTTTCAGTTTTTCATATAAATCCAGTGAGTTTGATGTGTCACTCCATTCGTCAAACTGATAACTCACAAAGGGAATATTATTCTCTTTTGCATATCCCTCAAAATCAGGGAATGAAACTACCACATAAGGTTTATTGAGTTTTTGCATGCTTTCTATCACGGGTAAACTCCAGCCCATCAGTGCAAAACACTTTGCCATAATTGTATATTGGTTTAGTTTTTCAAAAATTTACTTACCTGTAATGTATCAAAACTGAGACCAATAGCAAGTTTTTGCCATATTATTTAGAAATTAAGTTATATATTGAAAGTAAATCGTACAATAGTTCAAAATTTCAGCAATGGTCTGATAATTAATGTAAAAGACTGTCAGTTTTTACATTTCTATAAAAAAAATTAGAATAGGAAGGGTTATGAGTAAATAACTATTTACTAAGTGGCTAAAAATTAATTTTTGAATTTTTTGCTGCCTAAAAACATCATGGTAAGGGAGTTCCTCAATTTAGTTTACTTTCCGATGAAAAAAGTAATTATCATTGATATTCAATTAGTTATAAATATTAGGTACAAATAAGGTACAAGCATGCACAAAAAAGCCGCTTTTTGGGCAAAAACAGGGTTGGTTTATTGAGTAGTTCCCGGACGGGAAAAAAGAAACTTTCCGGTTAATATATCAACTTAATATTGCCCGTTCAACTTCGTGGTATGGTATGCTTTCAGCTTTCTGTATTTGTTCAATTAACCGCAAATACTTTTTGGTTGGTTTTCCTGCATACGTTTTTTTGAAATGCTTTTTATACAGTTCGCTGTACAGGCTTTCACATTTGAAGTAAACGCCCAATGTTTTATCCAGTCGCCTGTATTTCTTGCTTTGGGTTTGTGTTTCGTACATGCAGCCGTTGAACGCTTCACGGTGCAAAAAGTAACCGCCTATTGAATACAGTTTACGGCAACGCTTCTTTGTTTGTGGGCAAATGAAGTACCATATTTCACCCCTGTTCAGGTTTGAAGGGGTTGAGGTCAAATATACTTTATAGTTTCGGGGTTCGTCTTTAAAATTGTATTTCAGTTCAATGTATGGTTGTTCGCTGTGGGTGTTTACTCTTATTGAAATACTGCCTGTGGGGTTTCCGTTCCTGCTCCAGTTTAATGTACCGCTTTTAATCTGTTCCGGGTCAAGGTAGCCCCAACCTTTCAACTTTGAAATGTTTATTTGCAATACTTCATTGTATAGGGTTGGGAATTTATGGGGCTTTGGCATTTTATTTTTTTTGATCGTAACCTAAATAATTAAAGAACTTTCGGTAATAACGGTTTAATCCAACCAATTCTTTTTGGGTGGTTCAGGTTCGCCCAATGTATGCTTTACACTTTCTGTTTTTGGTAGTACATACGGCATAAGCTTACAAAGTATGTTCAAACGCTGTACAGGGTCAAGTCCTTTGAGTGTTTCAGGTAGCTGCTCCAGTTCCTTTTGCATTAAGTCTTTCAAGGTGTCCCGTATGTTCCCGGTCAATGGTTTGTTGTATTCAGGTTTTTTGTTTTTCAACTCATTGTTGTAAACTGTAATTTGACTTTTCATTAAGTCCTGAATTTCATTTGAGTACCAACCTTCAAAATCTGTACGGTCTAAATATTCAAAAACACCTTCCAGTAAATAAACTTTCTGTTCGGTGGTTAATTCGTTTTTGTCATACTCTGAAATAATCATTTGCAAACCTTCAAAGGGCTTTTCTCTGTGGCTTTCGCTTGCAATGTTTATACTAAATTCATACAACTGCATAAGCTTGTTAAAGTCGCTGAATAGCTGCTTTTCCAATGCTTTACGAATGGTTTTTAAAGCGTAACCGTTCCAATGTTCATTTTCTGTTTTGAAATAACTTTCAAGCGTCTCAATTTCATTTGTATTCATATCAATTTCAATTTATGGTAAATACTTGTTTCATTTCCTGTAATCGGTTCAGGTATGGTAAATAGGTTCTGTTTCCGTTGTTCGCTTTTACTGTGGCAAAGTGGGTTTCAATGAATAGTGGGAAATCTGATATTGTGCCGCATCCGTTCAGCTTTACGGGTTGGGTTGGTGGTTCAATGGCTGCAAAGTACTTTTCAAGTTCTGCAATTTCATTGCTCCAGTTTTGGGGCTTTCCTTTTATAGGGTGTTCAATTCGTTCAGTTTTGAATCCCTCAACTTTTGGTAATGGTGTGGCGTGTGAATAAATAAAGTTTTTTTGGGGGGTAACTTTAATAACTTTAGTAACTTTTTCAGGTTCGGGCTGTGGTGGTTGTTCCTGTATATCCTGCTTTCTGAATAGTCGCCAATCCTGTTTTATCAAATAGTCTGCAATGTCGTTGCCTTCGTTTTTGTCCCGTTCAGGCGCTAATTGCTCCAGTAAATCCGAAAATATAAAGCGTGTACCGGGCAAACGCCTTTCATATTCTTTTGCTTTTGTTTCCCATTCTTTGAAGGTGTTACCGTCTTTTGATAGGTCGGGAAATACATAAACAAAACGTCCCTTCAATACTTTAACCTTATCAAACGAAAAACTGCTTTTATTGTAAACTGCTAACCAAATAAGATCTTTGGGCGTTTGGGGTAAACCAAAGTACAACGTACCGTAAACGGCTGTTTTTGGGGCTTCAACCAATGCAACGGGGTTGCTGTGGTATTTGCTTAAAAGGTGTTCGCCAAATAAACAGGAAATTCGTTTATCCTGCTTTGTGTATGCTTCCAACCATTCAGGCAACGGCTTATTGTTTCGGGTGTGGTGTTTTTCAATTATTGAGTGTAAAAAGTCCGTGCCTGTGGTGTGGTTCTGTTCGTCAAATTGTTTTACCTGAACTGCTCTTACATTGCCCCTTATATCAATAAAAGGAAAAGTATTTGCCCCTGCTCTGTAACCATTTGCAACCGTCCCCAATCGGTACAACTGAACAACCTTTGTAACCTCATCAACTTCAAAGGGAAATTGCACCCTGTAAAACAGGTTCTGTATAAACGTGTTCTTTTCATATCGTTCAGGCTTTAATGTTTGTTTGAAGGTGTTAAAGTCAAAAAGTACGGGTTCAGGTGTGGGCTGTGGTTTGGGTTGAGTGCGAAAATATTTTTGTTTTATAACAGTAACTTTAGTAACTCCAGTAACTTTTTGTTCCTGCTCCCAAATTGCTTTTGCGTACCCGTCCAAATATGGGTTGAGGTTATACGAACATTTACTTTCACGGTCGCAACGTCCGTACTGTTCCGGCAAATAGTCGCCCGTTTCCGTATCAATATACAGTACAAAGGTTTTTCTATTGCATGCCGGGCAAACGTGTTTTTTACTGCCTTTTTCTAATTTGTAACGGTGTTGCTCATCTACATTTGTCATTGATAAACCAATTTAAAGACTTTAGAAAACTTGCTCCGGGGCTTCAATAAATACCGCTAATTTGTTTTGCGAAACCCTATCAACCACAAAACCCAACGCCCGTAACTGCTTTAAAAAATTGGTCTTTTTAAATGGTGGTATTCCATCATCACCACAAAAAGCCCTGTAATCCGGGTACAGTTCTGTAATTAGTTTATATTTTGTTGTGCTGCTTTTGTATTCGTTTTCAATCAAAAACATCTGAACGCTATTGCTTTCAATTTTGTATTGCTCAACGGCTTTTAGTGCTGCTTCACAATTTGAAAACCGTCTTTCTTCCAATAATCTGTTAAGCCCTGCCAATACCCAATTGAATACGCCAGAAAGTTCCTTTTCAATTATTTTGGCATGTAGGTTTTTGTCCTGTTCGTGTTCAGGTATAGTAACATCAAAAGGAATGATTAAAAACCGTCTGAAATAAGCGTTTGTATGTTCAACGTCTTTGGGTAACTCATTGCAATTGAATATAAATTTTGCGTAATCAGTCATTGTAAACGGTTGCCCGTACTTCAAACAGGCTTCAACGGGTTCGCCTGAAACCAAATTTTTAAACAAACTTGCTTCCAGTTTTCCGCTAATTTCACTTGCATAGTTTACTAACTTATTGCTAATCTTTGCCCGGTAAAATCCTTTTTCCTCTGTTAAGCTTTGTAATGAATAGTTGCTTACATTTTCCCTTCCAAACATTGCAGTAACTATTTCAAAAAATACGCTTTTCCCGTTTGCTCCAGTACCGTAAAGTATTAAAGCTTTTTCCTCTTTTAGAGTGTTGCTCCCGTGCTTAATGAATACAAAACCTAAATATTCAGCTAATACCCTTTGGCGTTCGGGGTCGGGTAATACCTTGTTTAAATACGATTCAAATAATGGTGCTTTTGCCTGTGGGTTGTATTCAAACGGTAATTGGTAGGTAATGAAGTCTGAACGGTCAAACGGTCTTAATTTTGTACCCTGTGGGGTTATTTCAAACGTTCCGTTTTGTAGGTTAATCAGTACCGTATCTTTTTTGCTTTCAGGTGTGGGCAAATATGCCGTTGCAAGAAATTGTTTAAATAACTGCTCCCTGAAATGGTAAAACCTTGCATTGAATTTAGCAACGCCCATTTTTTCCGCTGCTTCGCCTAAAAACTTTTGAAATGTTTCTTTGTCAAGTTCAGCCCAAAACGTACCGTTATACAGATAAATAAAATCATGGTTTTTACATACGCCCCAACGGTTGTTTTCAGCTAATTGTATTGTATTCTCAATTGATAAAACTAAAAAGTGTTTTATATTCAATTTAAGGTTATCCAATTGCTTTTGAATACTGTTCAATTTGTCTTTGTTGGCTTTTTGTTGCTGCTCGTTACCTTCTTTTGCCCAAAACTTTCTTTCACATTCAGCCAATTCTTTACGCAAGCTTTCAGCCTGTGGAAATGCCAATGCTGCAAAATCCAAAGGTTTAATTTGCTCAATAAGTTGGTGTAATATTTTAGCATGTGGGGTTGCTGCTTCGCTTTTTTCTTTCAGTTCCTCAACGTGGTTTAAGATAGTAGCCGGGTTGGTGAGGTCATCAAATACGGGGTTCAGTTTCATAGCTTAACAGTATTTGAAGGTTTGACAATAGCCGGGAACAATTGGGGGTTGGTGGTGTAAAACCCTGCACGGTGTTTTGAAATTAGGCAAATGCCTTTCCGTACTACCTTAATACAGTTTTCTTTTTCCCATTCAGCAACGTAACGACAAATATTAGCCCTCAAAATACCTGTTTCAAAAGAAACCATTAACATAGTTTTGGGCTGCTTGTAAAAGGCTGCAAATACCCTTTTCATTTGTACCTGAAATACAGTACCTTTAATCTGTCTTTTATGTACAATTACTTTAGGGCTGTTCAGGTGGTTATTTTCCATTGTTCAGCCCTTTCTTATTGTTCAACAAATACGCTTTGGCTTCCTGCTCAATTTCAGCGTTTGACTTTTTTCGCCCTTCTTTGAGATATTGCAGTAATTCAATACGGGAAAAATACAGGCGTTTACTTCGCTTCATTACAGGCAATTCGCCTTTTGATACCTTGCTGTATATTGTGGGTACTGTAAGGCTCAAAAATTCGGCTGCTTCCTGAATAGTTAAAAGCTGCTCCGTTTGGTCGGTGGGCTCAACCGTTTGGGGTTTGTGTTTAAGGTCGAGAATTAAGTTTTCAATACTGCTTAACCTTGCTTCAATTACTTCAAATGGATTATTCATTTTGTACAAGTTTTTAAATTACTTGCACAAAGGTTTCACGGTTGCAAAGTGGGTAACCAGTTACAACCAGTTACAAAGTTTATTGATATTCTGCTTCGTATATCTTTTTTAATATTGAAACTTCATCTTTTGCCCGTTCCTGCTTATCTGTGGGCAATAATTCAATAATGCTTTCAATCAGACTTATTTTATTGCCAAGCTTCTTTGGTGTACAAAGGTTTGGTTTCCCTTTCCTATTTGCTGAACTTGAAAAGTATGTAAATCTTTGGAATAGTTTTTCGCCTGAATTATGCCCGTATTCTTTGGCTATTTCGTTGCCGTTTTCCCTTGTTATTTGCAAACCTTCATAAGCATATTTTAAGGCTATTTGGTCAATTTTCAGTTCAGGTTTATGCTTAACAATCGATTGAGGCGGTAACGGTTCAATATCGGTTTGGGTTTTATTGAATGCTTTTAAAATCGCTAGTTTAATTTCCAACAATTCATTGTATGGCATATTGTAGGCAATAAGTCCGTTTGTCAATGAATGTAAATGTACAGTAAATGAAAGGCTACCTATTCCATCCGGGCGAACGTCTTTGAGTTCCTTTTCGCAATATTCTATTGCTTCATTTCTTTTTTGCTCAATGGTTTCACCTTCCTTTAAATCGTATGAAAGTGTACCATTTTTTGCATGGTTAAGCATTAAATGCAATTCTCTTTGCCGCTCAAAAACTTTGTCCTGTAAATGTTTCTCCCAACTTTTAATAACTTTGAAACAACCGGAAAAAAATTCAAATGCTTCAAAAAACTGTTCTTTTTCGGCTTTTTTAAACTCCCTACAAAAATATTTTTCTAAAAACTCCCTGTTATTGTCGTTGAAATACCCCTGTAATACTATTTCTAAATAATTCATTTGTCTTTTATGCTTTAGGTGGTTACATGTCTAATTTAATTTTGTCGGCTGCTTCACGTTTTCTTTGATCGCTTATTTTTCCATACATCATACTTTGCCGGGGCGTTGAGTGTCCCATATTTCCCTGTAATGTATAAATGTCTGTTCCTGCATCAATTTGTAAACAGCCGTATGTGTGGCGTAAATCGTGAAAAGTCATATCCTTTTTTATTCCAGTTTCAGCAAGCCACAAAGGGAAAAAATGATACCTATCACGATTGTTTAACCCTTCAAATACTTTATCGGTTGGTTCTTTACGTTCACCCAGTATGCTGTATGCCTGTTCGGAAATATTGATACGGTAAGGTTTACCCGTTTTCTGCCTTATCATTTTTATTCTTACTCCGAATGTTTCTGAAACCTCAACTTGTCCCCAATTAAGGTTTTGCATTTCTTTAAACGGCATGCCTGTAAGGGCTGAAAATAAAACGTATTTTTTAAGTAATGGGTATTTACATTCAGCTTTTGCAAGTGTGTTAAGTTCTTCAATAGTAAGTGTTTGTTTAATTATTTCTTGAGGTTCTATACATTCAATTTTAGCGTTCAGGTCGCTTTGTAATATGCCGTCTTTATAGGCTTGTTTCAACGCAGCTTTTACCTTATTGAAGTACGAAACGGCTGAATTTTGTGAAATTGTAGTTTTTCTTTTATTGTCTTTTGTTGTAAGTAGGTATTCTTTAAAATCTTCAAAAAAACTTTCATTAAGATCGGCAAACTTCAAAGTACCTTTGGTAAACGCTTCAATATAATTGAGTGCTGAAACCCAATTATCGTGGTTACTTGCTTTGCGTTTATTGGCTAATTTTCTGAAATACTCAACAAAACAATGTTCGCCCAATTCTTTTTTGCGTAGCTGCTCTTTTTCGTACTCGCTGTAAATTTCAGGCTTATTCAGAAAGTTTTCTCGTTTTTGGCGTATGCTTTCACCTATTTTCAAGGTGTCGGTATTGTGCTGTTTGTCAATGGGTGTTTTCGGTTTCTCAAAAACATAAAGCCCTAAAAACTCCCTTCGTGTGGGGTCGCCTGTTTCAGGGTGGGGTATTGCCGGGTAAAAATCCAAATACAGGCTTTGCCGTCCCTTGCTAATTTTCTTTTGTCTTAATGTTAC
The DNA here is from genome assembly GCF_003003005.1 of Mongoliibacter ruber. GTDB lineage: Bacteria > Bacteroidota > Bacteroidia > Cytophagales > Cyclobacteriaceae > Mongoliibacter > Mongoliibacter ruber. Next base: position 571,319 of record NZ_PVTR01000001.1, on the reverse strand, counting down.
TTTGATTGCCATTGTCTTTTATGCTTAGTTACTAAAGTTACTTTTGGTACTGTCTGAACAAACTTTATTTTTTTCAGATCAATAGTTTGTCAATTATAGGTTTGGGTACATAAGCATACCAACCCTTTTTTATTTTAGGTATGCTTTCACGTTTGATAAGATTATGTAAGGCTGTTTCTGAAATGCTATATTTTTCCAGTACTTCGTTAATAGTGTAACAGTCGGTAATTTCAAACGCTCCTGCTTCCTTCCATTCGCTCAATACCTGCTTTTGCTGTTCGGGTATGGTTTCAATTTCAGGTACTTCTTTAAAAAGCTTGTCAAGATCGCAACGTCTTACAATGGTTTTCTTTTCCAGTATGTTTGTTGCTTTCAGTTTTCCGGTATGGATAAGCTTGTAAATGTTTTGCCGGGAACAACCTATTAATTTTGAAACATCCGTAACAGTCAAAAACTCTTTTGCTTTCAGTTCCTCAATAAGTTGTGTTTTTATCTGCTTGGTTTCGGTGGTTGACTTTTGCACCTTTTCGGCTCGTTTTCGGGCTTTGTATGCTGCTTTGCTGCATTTATCAGAACAGTAATTTGTAACCGTTGTACGGGCTGTAAATTCTGTTCCGCAATGCTTACAAATACGCTGCACCTGTATGTTACTGCTCATTGTACCTTTTTTAAATTTCTCGCCTTGTTAAAAGTGTACTAATCTGTTTAAAAGTGTTACAATTTGTAAACTTTGTAAACCAATTGGGGTACAAAATCAGTCAAAAAAAAACACTCTTTTCAAATCGGTACAATAAAGGTACAAATTTGTACCTAACAACACAAAATAAGACAAAATAAACAGTAATATAGATACATAAAAAAAGCCCTTAAATAGGGCTTAAACATTGTTTTTTGAGTGTTTTATATTTGCTTTATTTGTGGTGGTTACTTCCCGATGCAAAACTTGCTAAAAATATTTGCCAGCAAATCATCTGTTGTGATCTCGCCGGTGATTTCACCTAGGTAGTGTAAGGCCCTGCGAATATCCATAGCCATAAAATCATTGGTGATCTCATTTTCTATGCCTCCCAACACATCCAAAAGGGATTCCCTCGTTTTGATCAGTGAATCATAATGGCGGATATTGGTTACAACTGTATTTCCTGTTTTAAACTTATCCAGGTTGACCAATTCCAACACTCTCTCACGCAAGGCGTCTAAGTTCTCTTTGTTTCCAGCCGAAATAAAAATGGTGTCTGGATATTTCCCCTTTAATTCTTCAATAAAAGTAGGTTGTGCCTTGTCTGTCTTATTGGCAACTTTTACAAAGGGAACACCAAGATTTTCAAGCTTATTTATGTCTCTATTGATCTCTACCATATCTGTATCGGACAAGTCAAATAGGTAAAGGATCAATGAAGCTGTCTTCATTTTTTCTTGCGTGCGGCTCACACCGATAGCTTCTATTGTATCTGTGGTTTCTCTCAAGCCTGCAGTGTCAATAAACCTAAAAATAACTCCTCCAATATTGATTTCATCTTCAATAAAGTCCCTTGTGGTTCCTGCGATATCAGAAACAATGGCCTTGTCTTCATTGAGTAATGCATTGAGTAGGGTTGACTTTCCTGCATTTGGTTTTCCTGCAATGACGGTGGGAACGCCGTTTTTGATGACATTTCCCAAATCAAAACTGCTGATCAGTTGTTCTACTACCCGGAGTAATTTTTCTACCAAAACCCGCAAATCATCTCTGCTCGCAAACTCTACGTCCTCTTCTGTAAAATCAAGTTCGAGTTCTATCATCGAAGCAAAGTGTATCAGTTCGGCTCTCAGTTTGGAAATCTCACCACTAAAACCACCCCTCATCTGATTCAAAGCGGCTTGATGTGAAGCTTCTGAATCTGAATGGATCAAGTCTGCCACTGCTTCAGCTTGTGCCAAATCAAATTGACCATTCAAGAATGCCCTTTGGGTGAATTCCCCAGGTTTTGCAGGGCGTGCACCATTTCTGACAAGGAGTTTGATGACCTGATTGACAATGTAAGAAGACCCATGTGTGGAAATTTCTACAGCATTCTCTTTTGTAAAAGATTTGGGGGCTACAAATAAGGACACTAGTACTTCATCTATCACCCTCTCTCCATCTCTTATTGTACCGAAATGGATGGTGTGGGATTCCTGTTTTTCCAGATTTTTACCTTTGAAAACTTTGTTGCAGATCTTTATAGATTCTTTACCGGAAAGTCTGATTACTGCAATTGCGCCAACGCCTTGAGGTGTCGCCAAAGCGACTATGGTATCCTCTTTTTCGTGAATAGAAAAAGCCATCTTACTTACTGAATTTTTCTACCAGGTTGTTCAATCCTTTTAAAAATGGATCAGCTTCTCGATATCCTGGCATTTGTGTAATGTTTTCCATACTTGCATCCATGATGACAAAGTTTGGGAATGAGTTGACCCGCATTGCTTTTGCCATGGTCGCTTCGGTGTATTCTTTACCCTTGAACTCAAAGGCTCTTTTGGTGTTTTCGGCATTCATTTTTACCGGATAAAAATTACTGTTGACATACTCGATCACTTTTGCATCGGTAAAAGTCTCCTTGTCCATTTTTTTACACCAACCACACCAGTCTGTGTATACATCTACCAATATCATTTTGGGTTTTTGTTGGGTAAGTGCAGCTGCTTCATCAAAAGTGAGCCAATTGATTTGATCCTGAGCTTGGGTCAGATTGATGTTTAAAATAGTGATGATGGCTATAAAAAGAAACTTTTTCATGCTATAGGATAATGATTCGTCAAATTTAACGACTTAAGCTCGATTACAGTTCATTAAAAATAGGTTTATTGATTTATCATCAAAATTTTACTCCAATGCCTAACTGCGCAGAATGTAAAAGGCCATTGTCTAAGAATCCATTTGAAACATACCCAACTTCATATTCCATATTGATAAAGGCAAAATAAGAAATTGCCAATTCTATTCCCCCAGCCAAACCTCCATAAAATCCAAAATCATTTTCTTTACGAACTGAAGAGGACCCGGTAACATTCGACATGGAATATTGTAGGCCTAATGCACCTTTGAGATAAGCTTTTGAGTCTTCTTCACTGAACATCAACTTGGGCGTGTAGGTGAATGGGATATGCGTAATTTCCTGGACGAAATCGTTGTTGTTTCGTTGAAAGTCAGATTGGGTTGTGGCGTAGGAGAGGGTAAAACCATGAGACACCATAGACCTATATGGGTGAATTTCGTATACTCCATTGATTCTATATCCTGTGCCCCTTTCTTTTGACTGTTGTCCTTTGGCAAAAGCATAGCCCCCGCCAAGTGAAAGCTTGGTCCCTTGCGCCATCAGCCCCAAACTCCATAGAAATACAGCTAGTAGTAAACTGATTTTTTTCATAAAATATTTAGCTCCAAACCGATGAAAATACAAGGATTAGTTGAAGTAAAAAATATATTTCCCTTCAAAATCAGGAACTTGTTGCACAAAGAATATTCAAAGGGAAGAAAAGCATTTTTAACAGTATAATTGCTTTATTCTTTTTTGCTGATAAAGTACACTTCAGCGATTTTGCCATCTTTGATCTTATAAATAGCAATGGCATAGATAGGTTTTTCTCCTTTTCTGATTATTACCTCCTCCTGATCAATTACAGTATTGCCCATAACCATTCTATTGATGAGCTTGCAATGAAGATCTGGAGTATTTTCAAACATGCCAGTATATCTTTTCCTCATTTCATCAATTCCCTGATACTGCAAAGTATCAGGGAAATTGAACACCTTAACATCCTCAGCATATGGAATCAAAAATGCTTCGATATCACGGTTATTATAAGCTTCAAGTTGGGCTGATGCCAGGCTTTCTGCAAGCTTATCTATGGATTGGGCACCTGCCTGGACAAAGTATAGTAGTCCAGCCAATGTCAATAAAATGGTTTTAAACACGCTTTCGGTCCTCCTGCCAATTTAAAATTTCTTGTTTGATTTCTTTGGAGCGCATGCCTCCGGCTATCGCTTTATCCACCAAACTTACCAATTCTCCATCGGAAGCAAACCTCAAAGCAATAATTTGTGACATCCTAAGTCTTTTTTCTTTTGGGTAAAATGACTCGCCTGTCAATTCATAGTATCTATGCCTCATTTCCAGACGAATGATGCGATCTTGATTTTTCAAAGCATAAATTCTTACCAATATTGGCAGTACGAAAAGAATAGCCGCGCCAATTACGATTTGAAATTCTACTTTGGGAAATTTTAGATCCCATGCCTCAACAAGATTAACAAGAGACCAAATCAAATAGCCTAATGTCAATGGTGTGATGACAAAATGGTGCAGGGGGTAATAACGTGTGTGATTTTTGTAATTTTGCATATCGGGGTGATTTTTAAGATTTGAAAATTAAAATTAAACTCGCCAATCATCAAAAAGTTAATGATTAAAAGTAAAAAACGATGTTATTTGGTAGTATGAGATATATAAGCATGATTTTTCTCTTTGCATGGACTTCAGTAGCCATTGCCCAAGAAGTAGGTGAAACAAATATTCTTAAATGGCCTCAGGGTAAAAAAGCTGCGGTCTCCCTGACCTATGATGATGGAACGTACAATCAGTTTCATGTTGCTTTGCCTATAATGGAAGATCTTGGCATGAAAGGTACTTTTTATATTAATACAGGAGAAATCCCATCTTCTAAGTACCCTGCTAAATTCCTTGGAAGAGATCCTCAACTGATTTTGGAAGAGGCAAAAACAATACCTACAAATAGAGAGAATCTATTTGAGAGGGCGTCCCTGATCCGGTTTTTGGAAATGCCCGGTGCAGTTTCTTTTCACGATAGGGCAGGGGCAGCATTTGAGCAAGGAAGATTGGAGACAGCTTTTGGCTTGATAGACGAAGGGTTGAACCAAGCCAATAAATTGGGTACAAAAGAGCTTTCGGCCCCCCAAATCATAGATGGACCTATGATTGATTGGAATGAAATCAAAAAATACGCAGAAAGAGGTCATGAGTTCGGTGTACATACCATTTCACATCCACGATTGGCTGTCTTGGATGAAGCTAATTTACTGTATGAATTGGAAGCAAGCAGAGACGAAATAGAAGAAGCTTTGGGTAAAGAATTTCTGTTTTCCGCTGAATGCCCTTTTGGAACAGAGGACGAAAGGGTAATGGAGTATGCTCTCGAACTGTTTCCTGCTACCCGAAATAGAATGCCCGAGCCTTTTTTGGAAGAAATTAACAGATCAGGCACGTTTGACTATGGGAAAAATTATCAAAAAGAGTATATACAATGGCAGAGGGGTCCTTTGTCAAAAACCTCCCCTGAATTGATGCGCTCTTGGGTGGATGATATTTTAAAAAGAGATGATTCCTGGCTTGTGCTGGTATTTCACGGCATAGAGGGAATAGGATGGGAAGCCATACCCGAAAGCACTATCAAGGAATACTTTGAATACATCGCTGCAAAAGAAAACATATGGGTGGGCACTTTTGCGGAAGTGACCAAATATATGAGACAGCGTATGCATACAGAAATTTCTTCAGAGTTAGATGCAGATGAAATAAGGATTAGGGTAAATTCAGACTTGGATAAATTTTGGTATGATTCGAATTTAAGTATTAATACAGTGGTTCCTGACAATTGGAAGAAGGTTGTCCTTTCCTATGGAAACACCAAACAAGTGATGAATGTCCATAAGGTTGGGACAAATAATATTGTACAATATGATATTCCGGCAGGAATATCAGAATTCACTTTGAACAAGCAGTAGAATGTGAATTTTGGAATCCCTTTTTAGATTCAATACCTTCGTGTTTTAACCAAAAAATGACAATGGATTTCAAAAAACTTGACGACGACTTATCGTTGATTGTAGAAAAAAGAATAGCCCTAAGTAAGATGTCATATGCTGATGAAGCATACGATGATTTGGAAGAAGAGCTACATGATTTGGAAGATGATTTCAATGAAGACTATGGTGATGAACTGGAATCAGCATTGGAAAAGATATACAATCAATTGAAATCAGACAATGAAGTGCTTTTGCCTTCAGCTTATTTGGCAAATGAGTACCATCCCATGATGCCAGATGCATCAGGAAAGGTTACTTATGAGGTGAAAGGAAATGAAGGAGTCCCCTTGGAGTCAGAACAGTTTGATAAGATGGATGTAAGATTGGTTATAGTGCCAAATCCTACTCGTTTTATATTGAGAATAAACGGCAAGTCCATGAAGGATCTTTGGGTGGCGAGATGATTATTTTTAACCACAGATAGCACAGATAAAGCCCAGATAATAGTTGAGAGATTTAAAGCGAAGCTTATTTATCTGTGTGCATTAGTGATTATCAGTAGTCAATTATATACCATATAGTGGAAAATAAAATGGATTTGTTGCTAGTTCCCCTTTGTGAAGCAAAACTATGGCTTAGACGCAGTGCTTGAATTCGAACTGCCGCCTAGCCATGGTTTTAAATAATATCCCAATAAGAATCTATTTTAAAACAAATATCGGTTTGATGAAGAATTGAGAATAGTTTTAATAAGGCCATTCCAATGGTATATATTTTAATATCAAAATTTAAAAACCCAATCGCTCCCTTACTTTCCCCAAAATCTCCTTGGCTACTTCTCTGGCTTTGGACTCACCTTCAGAAAGCTTCTTTTCGAGTTCTTCAGGGTTACTCATAAAGTAATCATAGAGCCTTCTCTCTTCAGCATATTTTTCAAGGATCAATCCCAGAAATTCTTTTTTGGCATGTCCATATCCAAAATTACCTCCCAAGTACTTGTTTTTTAAATCGGTAGTCTGTTCTTGTGTGGCTACAAGTGAGTACAATTTGAATACATTACAGGTATCAGGATCTTTGGGCTCTTCCAAAGGTGTGCTATCAGTGATGATACTGTTGATGTTCTTTTTGAGTTGTTTTTCAGGTAGGAATATATCAATATAATTTCCATAAGATTTACTCATCTTTTGGCCATCAGTGCCAGGTATGATCATGACATTTTCAGAAATCCTAGCTTCAGGAACGGTCAGGATATCCTCTTCTACTCTACGGTTAAAAGTAGAAGCTATATCCCTGGTGATCTCCAAATGTTGCAATTGGTCTTTTCCGACAGGAACAATATCAGCGGAATAAAGGAGGATGTCTGCGGCCATCAATACAGGGTATGTAAACAGTCCTGCATTGACATCGGCTAACCTGTCAGACTTGTCTTTGAAGCTGTGGGCATTGGCCAACATGGGAAAAGGTGTAAAGCAACTAAGATACCATGTCAACTCTGCCACTTCCGGAATCATAGATTGCCTGTAAAATACCGTCTTTTCGATATCCAAACCAAAAGCCAACCAAGCAGCAGCAACAGCCTTGGTATTTTCCCTCCTCATGTCACCATCCTTGATGGTGGTCAGCGAGTGCATGTCCGCGATAAAGATGAAAGATTCGTTGTTATCCTTTTTGGTCAGTTCGATAGCGGGCACAATAGCGCCCAAAATATTTCCCAAGTGGGGTATGCCTGAACTTTGTATACCAGTAAGTACTCTTGCCATTTTCTTATAATTTGGCGCAAATTAAATAAATCAAGGTACAATTCGCTTGAATTTTCACGTTATTTGCCCATATGAAAAAGACTAAGATATCATGTGCACTATGCGCCATTTTGTTTTTCCTTTCCTTAAGCCTTGAAGCACAATCTATTGAAAGAAAAGTGCTGACTTGGGAACAGCGAAGTGTCAATATTGGAGCTGTCTTAGAAGAGAAGGGGGAAGTAGAGACTGAGTTTTTCGGTGTCAACCTCAATCAAGATAGTCTATGGATCACAGATGTCTTTGCTGAGTGCGGCTGTACCACTGTTGATTTTACAAAAGACACTTTGTTGCAAGACAAAATAGCATCTATCAAGGTAAAGTTTAACCCTGACCATAGGGGAGGGGATTTTGCGAAGCAAATTATCGTAAGGACAAATCATGATATCTATGGAGACACCTTAATATTGGAAGGGACGAATATTCCTTTTCCGGAAGACTTGAAAACAGCTTATCCCTACCGAAAAGGTGATTTAGGGTTTAGGTTATCTGCTATCAATATGGGAGAGGTGATTTCAAATGAGCCAAAATTGAAATATGTAGAGGTGTTTAATTTTGGGACAGACACCCTTTCTCTTTATGGCGAACAAGAAGGACTACAAGAGTATTTGTTTGCAAGTCTGGAGCCTGAAATATTGTCGCCTGGCCAAAGAGGTCTTTTGTTACTTACTTATGATGGTGCAAAAAAGAATGATCTGGGATACTTTGAGGAAAATATTTCCCTAAAACTCCAAGATGATACCGAGATTGACTTGAAATTAATGGCAGTAGTTTTTGAGTTTTTTCAGCCAGTACCCAAGAGTATGGAAAAAATAGTACCTCGAATTGGCTTGTCAGAAATAGATGTTGACCTCCGGGAAGTTGCTTCAACCAGAAAAGTGTCCAAAAACATCGTCATTACCAATATGGGAGAAGAAAACCTTGTGATAAGAAAAATAGCTACCAACTGCGACTGTGTGGAGGTTGACTTGAGTTCAAGTGAGATTTCTGCCAGTCAGCGCGCTGAATTGAACTTTACTTTTGATCCCAAAGGCAGAAAGGGCATAGACCACAAGCATATCACCATTTTCAGCAATGACCCTATCAATCCCGTCCGGACTATTGTTGTAAAAAGCACCATAAAGTAAAACTGTCAGCATGGCATCATCGTTACTATGGTATGGTTGTTGTTCCTTTTTGACCGAACATGACTGTTATTGTCATACAACACCAAATTTTATTTATAACTAAAATTCAATCTTTATGAGTTCTACAAAATTTCTTTTAGGCGCTTTATTAGGTGCAGCAGTAGGTGTACAAATCGGTATATTGGTTGCTCCTGACAAGGGAGAAAATACAAGAAAAAAACTTGGTAAAAAAGGTAATGAGTACCTAGATGACCTTTCCGGAAAGATGAATAGTTTTTTTGATGGATTGTCAAAAAAAGTGTCTGATGTGAGTGAAGAAGTAGACAAGCTCGCTAAAAAAGCTAAGTCTGAAACTGACAAACTTACGAAGTAAGATCATTCGGATCATGAAAAAAAGAGGGCTTTTGCCCTCTTTTTTTGTTTCCACCATTTAGATGAATAGAAAAATTTGATTTTTTGTTGAGCTATCGATTTGATATAAAAATTAATATGATTATCCGCAATCATGCCACTAATCAATTAAACGAGGCTTTTTTGGCAAAGGGATACTAATAGATATTGGATATTTATTCTATTGGTTCGAAATCAGAGGTTAATTCTATTAATTAGATTCTACTGGTATGAAAGCGGATATACATAAAAATTAATTTAGATGCGGAATGAAACCAGTAATTTAAGAAGAGATTTCTCTTTGATTCATTTCGATATTAATTGATATAATGTTTGGCAGCCGATAGAGTCAAACACGAATGGGGCAAAAAGAGTGTGCCCCATTAAAGGCTTTGGCTTATTAACTTTTAGTTTCTTGATGAAAATACATATTGATCTTTGTTAATATTGTTATGAAATAAAATAAAGTGTATCTTAACAGCATAAAAGTTTTTATGTAAGTAAAATATAGTACTTTGGTAGTATATTATTTACGGTTTTAATCAAATAGATTTAAAGGAGTAAACTACAAAAAATTGAAATATGGGTTTTGAAGTTCTATTACCATCTGAAGCCTTAGGTGAATATATTTCAGGTTACTTTTTGGTAAACACCGAATATGAGAACGGAGATGAAATAAAAATTTTTGAGAGTGGGACTTCTTTGGGAATTGCCCTTGGAAAGCCATTTGAGTTTTATTTGGAAAAAGAAAATTCAGGAGATATTAATTTTGAATGCTTTGATAAGATTTTTGTTTTCAATCATGCGGGGAAAAATACCTCCTTTATTGTAAAAGGTAAAGTTCGCTTGGTATTCATTCTCCTGACACAAACAGGGCTGGAATACCTCTCAAACGGAGCTAGAATTGGCTTTCCGAGTGATTTTTTCCCTTTGAGTAGATTGGGAGTTCCGATATTTAACCTTATTGTGAAGAGGAAATTGAGATTTTGTCAAGATACCTCTGAAGGTGTTAAAGTAATTGAACAGGAACTTTGTAGGTATTTCTTAAAACTGAGAGAAATGCCTGATGAGGATGAATTCAAAGTGAAGGATCCATTTTTAGGTTTAGATTAAGACTTAATAATTGGATCAGGTTCTGAATTAACAATAAAAGAATGGAATCTAGGTTTTTTGATCCAAGTATTAAATTAAGCCCTTATATCATAGGGTATGTTTATTGGGATGATGAAGTATCTGTTAAAAAAGAGATTTTGTTTACCGTTAAAGGAACAGCTAGCCTCGGCCTACCTTTGGATCGTAGTTTTAGATGTGCTGTCAAGGGGCAAAAATTAAAAAGTAATTGCCTTTCTTTATTCCAACCAATAGTTCCTGTGTTATATGGGCAAATGACCAGTTATGGTAAAGTGATAGTAGAGGGTAATGTAAAACTGATTTTTGTGATTTTTACTGCATTGGGATTAAACATCTTTCTAAAAGATGATGCCTCTTTGGTGACTGATAAAATCATTCCATTGGAATCACTTGAAAAATCCCACTTAAAAAAAATAATCAACTTCAATTTTGATGAATTAGGGTCATTGGAAAGTAATATTTTGGATTTGGATGAAAGTTTGAAAGCCTGTTTTCTTTCAGATCCACCTGTAACTGAAAATTCCCAGCTTCAAGAAACGCTCGAATTTCTTGTAAAAAACAAAGGTAAATTGACAATTCAGGAGTTGGCAGATAGGGCGGGAGTCACTACGAGAACATTAGAAATGCAGTTCAAAAAATCAATTGGACTCACACCTAAAACATACAGCCGCATTGTCAGATTCAATTCACTAATCCGACAATTAAATGAAACGCCAAAAATTGATTCATTTGAATGGATTGAAAAATATGGGTATACGGATCAATCGCACTTCATCAAAGACTTCAAGGATTTCACTGGAATGTCCCCTAAGAAATACTTCAATGCCCCGAGTTGGCAAGACTATATATTAAATAAAAGTATTTCAAAATAAAAAAAATGTATTTCGCATTTTTACTATTTATATTTATAACTCTTTCTTACCTTCATGACATAATTCCAATACTTGCTAATCGGGGTGATAAACAGGTATTACTTTTGAGGAAATTAATCAACCATTTTTACATTAAAAATCCGGCACTTAGGTGTCGGATTTTTTTTATGCCCTGTTTATTTTTTTGAAAAAGACTATTCTTTGCCTAAAAAAATCAATTAATTGAAATCTATTATTTTTTTATTTTCTTTATTTTTAAAATTTTCATGATATTTAATATGTTATTTGTGTTTATAATTATTTAAAATTTTGATTAATTAAAAAATATAGAATAAAATTTTTTTCTCATTAAAAAATGAGCTATTTTAAAAGTGTTTTTAAAGGAGAATTTTTAAATAGGTAACAAAGTGAAATTTTGTGGATATGGTATAAAATACTGATTAATCTTTTTACCCCGAGTCATTGTGAAAAACCTCAAGTTAGCCATAGTTGATGATCATGAACTGTTTCTTTATGGAATAGCCTACCTTTTAGAGAAAAAGCTTGGAAGGAATAATTTTCTGAAATTTTCTGAGGCTAAAGATGTTTTGACATACTTAAGATCCGGGCAAGAAATAGATATTTTGATTTCTGATATTGATATGCCGGATATGGATGGGATCAAACTTTTATCTAATGTAAAGAGAGAATTTCCCAAAACGAAGGTTTTGATGCTAAGTGCATCCAATGATCAGGGGACCATTCAGCTGTGTCAAAATCTTGGGGCAGAGGGCTATGTTTCGAAAGATTGTTACAGATCCACTTTGTTTGAAGGACTGACAGAGATTTTTAAAGGCAGCTATTATTTTTCTAAGGGGACTGAAGACCGCGAGACTTCTTCCCATGCAGACTTATATACTATGCTATCAGAGAAATACAGACTTACAGGAAGGGAATCTGAAATCCTTCAATTGATTCTCAACGAATATGTGACCTCTGAAATAGCTGAAAAATTGTCTTGTAGCATTTTTACTGTAAAAACCCATAGAAGAAACCTACTTAAAAAGATGGATGTAAGAAATCTAGCTGGCTTAATCCGTATCGTCAATGATTTAGAGTTTAGGTTTTTCGAAAAATAGCTTTTGAATTGAATTCATAGATTTTTTGGATAAAAATAGTACTTCGGTAGTATTTTTTAAATGTTTGATAGCCAATAAATTGGGGTGTATTTTATCTCCTTGCTATAAGATGTAACTGCCTTTTATTCGAAAGGATTTATTTCCATTCCTACTGATTTAAATCACTAAAAGATTTCTTGCTGTAATCGGTAACAAACTCTAACACTAGGTGATCTCTAATTACAATTCATTTTCAATTATAAACTTTAACCACTTGTCAGCCATGAAACATTTTAAACTTAAGATCAGGGTAACCTTTTTAGGAATGCTCATGATATTAATTGTATTTTCTTGTCAGGACATTAATCTGGAAGACCAACAATCGGAGGCTTTGGTCGATTTGAGAAGTGCGGTAGCAGGAAAATATATTGTCACTTTACATAGCAATGAGATAAATTTTCAAAAGAATGGAAAATATGAAGACGTACAGTCTTGGATGCGGCAACTTTCCAACGAAGTATTGTTCCGAAATGGGATTAAAAATAAGGAAGCAATCAACGTATATGGCTATGCCTTTAATGGTTTTTCTGTAGACTTAAATGCTTCTGAAATAGAGCTTTTAAATAAGGATAAAGGCGTTAAACAAATTATTTTAGATCAATCTACCGGTGAGCAGCTAAACCTAAGAAATAATAATCCCCGAAGAGGAGGTGGAGACGAACCTACACCAGAACAGGATCCAGAACCAGCGCCTGATATTAAACCTGAATGGTACTTAGATAGGATAGCTCAAAGGCAATTGCCATTAAATGGAAAGTTTGAATCTAATTCGACAGGAGCTGGAGTAACGGTTTATATGGTTGGACTTCCAGTTTCTGAAGAATTAAAAGAAATTTTTGGCGAAAGAGCAAATAATGTCGATTTGACTGTTGGTAAAGATTCTGTTCCAGAAGGCTTTTTAAGCGTTGGTATTTTAAAAGCAGCTGTTTTAGGAGGTAATAAGTATGGAGTAGCTAAAGGGGTAAATATTGTAGGTCTTGAAACTATTTATGAGGGTGTAGATATTTCAGTCGATCTTTACCTTAAACCATTGGAGTGGATAATGGCCAATGGAAAAAGACCTGGAATAGTTTTGTTTCCGGGAATTGCCTTTAAACCTGGTGGAGAGCTAGAAGATTTACTGGAAAAAACTATTGGTAAACTGTTTGATGATGGGTTTTCATTTTTTGCGAATGGATGGCAAGGTGAGCATCGATGTGATCTTTTACCAAGTAAATTAAATTCTGTATTCACAGTTGGTGCCAGTTCTTTTGATGATCGAATGGTACAGAGCAGTTCTGGTTCCTGTATTGATTTATTTGCACCAGGTATTAACTATTTTAAAGAAGGTTTTCCTGAATATCCCATATTAGAAAATTTGGATAAAAATTTTGATAATCCAGCGAGTCTTGCTGCAGGAGTTGCGGCACTTTATCTGGAAGATAAATCCAATGCAGATCCTCAGGAAGTGTATGATTTTTTGTTTGAAACTTCCACCAAAGATGTTGTTCGTTTTTCAAGTTCCATCAACAATCATCTGCTTTATTCAGGATTGGATACAATTGGTGCCGGCGAAATTGATCCCAAGAGAAATACTTATGCCTTTGATTTGGAAGCCAGTGCATTGAAAAACAGAAACAATAATTATACAGTCGTATTTTATTGGGGTAAAATAGAAAGTGAGTCCGGCATGTTGAATGTTTATCAGGATGGTGAAGGAGTCGGAAGCGTACCAAATGGGGGGTCCTACATGATCAACGTCAGTGGCAGGGACTTATCTCCCAGAACATATAAGTTCTGCGTGCCAAAAACCAATTTATGCTCTAATGAGGTAGTGGTTAGCTTTAATTGAATTCAGATTTTAGTAAAAGCCGTTTTTAATAACGGCTTTTACTACTTTTTATGCAAAAATCAAAGCGTTAGAAAAAAACAACAAAAGATTTTAGTTCAACAGTAAACTTAATAACCATGGTAACAACAAAGAAATTTTTCTTCAATGCATTTCCGCTGTTTTGGGCGGGGGTTTTGCTTTTTTGCAGTTGCAATCTTAACAGCAACTTTGAGAATCAAAATGGGCCAGTATTATCTTCCGCAGAGGTAACAGAAATCACTCAAATTACTGCCATGACAGGCGGTTTTATAACGGATGATGGGGGGTCAAATGTAATAGCACGAGGCGTATGCTGGAGTACTGACCAAAACCCAACCATCGACGACAACAAAACCGAGGACGGCATTGGAGTGGGTAGTTTTACGAGTCAAATTTCCGGACTAGAACCCAATACCAAGTACTATGTGAGGGCTTACGCCATCAACAATGCAGGTACAGGTTACAGCAGTGTGATGTCTTTTACAACATCCTCATTTGGAACATTAATTGTCGATGTTACCAACCCGATCACAGGGAGAACTTGGATGGACCGTAACCTTGGTGCTAGCCGTGCCGCCAACAGCAGTACCGACACTGAAGCCTATGGTGACCTGTACCAATGGGGACGCGGTAGCGATGGACATGAAAAACGAGATTCTCCTACAATAAGCGCTTTTAGTAGCGGCGACAGCCCAGGACATGGCAACTTTATCGAGGCTCATACTAATGAAGACATTTACGATTGGCGTAGTCCTCAGAACTCTAACCTTTGGCAGGGTTTAAATGGAATAAATAACCCCTGTCCTCAAGGGTACCGACTTCCTACCGCAGCCGAGTTGAATGCCGAGCTTGCCAGTTGGAGTAGTAAAGATGCTAACGGTGCATTTGCTTCACCACTTAAACTTACTAAAACGGGAGTCCGCAACCCTGACGGTTCACACGCAGGTGTGGGTAGGGACGGCGGATATTGGAGCAGTTCAGTTAGTTATTGGATCGGTTCGCAGTCTTTATCTTTCAATAATAACATGGCATTTGAAGCCCATCCTCAGGGCTCTCCCGTCCGAGGATTCGGGAGGGCTGTACGTTGTATCAAGGACCAACCTTGAAAGTCGTTGAATAATGATACATCGATTTACCCCGTAGATGAGGGACCTCCGGGGTATTTTTTTCCATTGAAGTGGAACAGCTTCTTAGGATCTTATTTCGATTCTTCATTCAATGAGCCCAATTTCCAGTTTGCTGTGAATCAAGTTTTCGACGAATCAAATTCTTTTTAGATAAAACTAGTACTTCGGTAGTGTTTTTTAAAAGATTGATAGTCAATAAATTGTGGTGTATTTTATCTCCTTGCAGTAAGATGTGACTGCCTTTTATTCGAAAGGATTTATTTCCGTTCCTACTGATTTAAATCACTAAAAGATTTCTTGCTGTAATCGGTAACAAACTCTAACACTAAGTGATCTCTAAATACAATACATTTTCAGTTTTAAACTTTAACTACATGTCAGTCATGAAAAATTTTAAACTTATGAACACGATACCCTTATGGGGTATGTTAATGGTATTTATCGTCTTTTCCTGCCAGGATCTTAATTTGGAAGACCAACAATCGGAGGCTTTGGTCGATATAGACCAAGCATTATCTAATGCAGTTGCGGGAAGATACATTGTTTCTTTAAACGTCAATGAAATCAATATTAGTAAATCTGAGAAGTACGAAGATGTGCAGGAAAAAATGAGGAACATAGCCAATGAGATCCTGTTAAGAAGCGGTATTTTCGATAAAAAAATAAATGCTGTTTTTGGCTATGTACTTCCCGGTTTTGTTGTCGAATTAAGCAATGAAGAAGTCAATGCTTTAAAAAAGGATCGTGGAGTTAAATCTATTGCATCAGATAAATTTACTTCAAGCAATCAAATCCTTCGAAATAACAATCCAAATAGAGGAGGAGGTGGAGGAGGATCAGACCCTGATCCAACTCCAGATCCAGAGCCTAATCCAGACCCAGAGCCTTAGGTTATTGATCCAAAATGGTATTTGGATAGAATTGATCAAAGGAAATTACCACTTGATAATAAATTTAATACCTCCACGACTGGCAAGGGAGTTACGGTTTATTTGCTTGACATGGCATTGGATCCAGATCTTGAAGAATTTGGCAAAAGGGCTTCCAATGATAGTGTTGGTATAGGATCACTCAGATATTCGGATAAAATTTATGTAGGAAATATTACCGGCGCTGTCGTTGCCGGAAAAACTTTAGGGGTAGCAAAAAATGCCAATTTAATTGCTGTAAATCTATTATATGACCTAGAAGAAGGTGAAAGAGTGGATTATGAGGAGTACTTGAGTTCATTTATTGTGGGAATAGACTGGATCATAGCCGATGCCAAAGACAAAGGACCCTCAGTTGTTTTGACAGGACCAATTTCTTATGTGATTGAACCAATGCTAGAACTGGCTATGAACGAGTTATATGATTCGAATATTAGTATTTTTACAGGTGTGACCAATGCTGATAGTAATATACCAACCTGTACAACATCACCTTCCGGTTTTTCAAATGTTTTTACGGTAGGCCCCATCACCAAAGATGATAGACTGGGGTACAATAGTTGGCAATATGGAGACTGTATCAATCTTTTTGCCCCAGGAACAGACATTCTTGTCAATGGATTTCCTGGATCAGAAACTACTGAATCAGGGCATTCAGTTTTTGATATTTCTTCTGGGAATTCAGCGGCATTAGCGGCTGGGGTTGCGGCACTTTACCTGGAAACCAATCCGACAGCCAGTGCGCAGCAGGTCTATGATTTCCTTTTTGAAACTTCCACCAAAGACATTGTCCGATTCTCCAAATCCATCAACAATCACCTGTTGTTTTCCGGACTGAATAGTGATGGAGCAGGAGAGATTGACCCTTATCGACCCAATTATGCCTTTGATTTGGAAGCAAGTTCTCAAAAGGCCAGAGGAAATAGTTACAATATATTTTTCTTTTGGAGTAAAGTAGAAAGTGCATCAGGAATGTTAAATGTCTATCAGGATGGAGAAGCAATCGGCAGCGTAACTAATGGGGGATCTCGTTTGCTAAGTGTAAGTGGAAAAGACTTACCTCCAAGAAGATATAAGTTTTGTGTTCCCGGTACTACTCTTTGTTCTAATGAGGTTATTGTGACTTTTAATTGAAATATAACTATGGTAAAGGCCGTTATTTGATGGCTTTTACTCTTTTTTTCCCACCTATAAAAAGTTTTTAGCAGTAGCAGGTAACAATTCTTTTGACCAAATGATCTCTAGTAGCAATGCATGATCAAGAAAAAGCAACGCTTTTTCCAAAATGGAAAGCATGGGGCGTAGAAGTGGTATTTATTTCCCTGGGTGAGGAGAAAAGCCGTTTCAGGCATTTGTAAAGGACTTCCGTTTTATTTCGATTAGTGATTATAAAAAATGGGATAGTGACATCGTCAATGATTACTATGTTTTCGCAACGCCGACGATGGATTTGTTGGATGCTGACCGCAGGATAGTATTACGACCAAACTCTGTTAAGCAGATGGATGCATGGGTAGACTGGGTACTGAAGCAAGGGAATAAATAAATTATTGATATCGATCATGTGGTAGAGCAAAATTATAAACCTTTAAAAAAATAGTTATGAAAAATTCTTTTCGATCCCAAGCCAAGCTTTTTCTTTTAATTGCATTAGTATCTCTTTCTTCAGGAATTTGTTCTTCTGAGGATGAGGGTCCGGAGTTACCGGTGGCATCCACAATTGAAATGGAGTTTCCTAAATCGGAATTGACAGTCGGACAAACCATCAATCTATCAGCTAAAGTCAAAGACAATTTGGGAAATCTTTTGAATGATCAACCCTTGATATGGGAGACTTCAAATCCCGAAGTGCTCAGCGTAGACGTGGATGGTGTGGCTGAGGCAAAAAGTCCAGGAAGAGCTACAGTTGAGGTTAAAACACAATCTGGAGTCAGAACATCTCAGGATTTTATTGTAATAGAATCAATAGCCGAGCCACATAGTTTTGAAGTAGAACCTGCTGAAATAAATATTGAACAAGGGGAAAAGGTACAAATTGAGATGACAGTATTTGATATTGAAGGCATTGAGATTGAAAATCCACAAATTTTATATAAATCTTATGATGAACAAATTTGTATTGTTGACGAAACAGGGTTGGTAGAAGGTCTAAGACCTGGAAGCACAAAAATCCATATTGAGGTTTCCAATAAATTTACAGAAATTCCGGTAACAGTAAGTTCAGAAGACCTCGTGGTTTCCAGAATTGAGGTTACACCACAAAATATTTCTGCAAATAGAGGGGATCAAGTTCAATTTTCAGCCAAAGCCTTTGATCAGTATAATCAAGAAATGCCTGATGTTATATTTGATTGGCGGTCGAGTAATGGCTGCATCGCCTCAAATGATGACTTGGGTCTTACATCCGCATATACACCTGGAAATGCCAGAATTACAGCTTCTGTAGGTGATATTTCAGCTTATGGAACAATATCGGTATTAAAATCTGAAGTATTGGAAGCAGAAACCTTTGAAGGAACCTGGAATATGTGCATCGAAGAGACAGGTAACCATTTCGCAAAATTAGAATTGGTTTTAGAAGAAAGCTCAGAAAATACCAGGAATTATAGCGGAGAAATAACACTATCTGACGGAAGCAAACTTACTCTTAGAGGAGACGAGTTTATTCCAAACCGCAGGTTAACGATTGGTTGGTCTCAATTTATTCAAGTAAGTGAAAGAACATCTACAATTACCAACGGAAAATTTATTGATGAATTCTCAATTAGCGGTAGATTTTTTGATGCGATTACCCTTGTAGCTAATGATGTCAGGCTCTCAAAAGTGGAAGAGTAAAAGGATCAATCAGGAAATATGGAAAAGGTGCTGCAATTTAAAGTTAAATGCAGCACCTTTTTGATATTATTAATAAAACTAAAAATCACTACCTGAAAAGATCAGGATAAGTTTTGAGTGAAATTCTATTTAAAAGCCGCTATCCCTGTTATCTCATGACCCAAAATCAACAAATGGATATCGTGGGTACCCTCATATGTCACTACTGATTCCAAATTCATCATATGTCTCATGATTGGATAGTCTCCGGTTATGCCCATGCCTCCATGGATTTGTCTCGCCTCACGGGCAATTTCCAATGCCATGGCTACATTATTGCGTTTGGCCAAAGAGATATGGGCTGTGGTGGCTTTGCCTTCATTCATCAATTTTCCCAGTTTCCAATTGAGTAACTGAGCCTTGGTGATTTCAGTGAGCATTTCTGACAGTTTTTTCTGGATCAATTGAAAGGAGGCAATAGGTTTGTCAAACTGAATCCTTTCCATTGCATACCTTCTGGCTGAATCGTAACAATCCATCGCAGCACCTACAGCTCCCCAGGCGATACCAAATCTTGCAGAATCCAAACACATCAATGGTGCTCCCAAACCGCTTTTGCCTGGCAATAGGTTTTCTTTTGGCACCTTGACATTGTCAAAAACCAATTCTCCTGTGCAGGAAGCCCTAAGCGACCACTTGTTGTGGGTCTCAGGTGCTGAAAACCCTGCCATTCCTCTCTCTACCAGAAGACCATGGATGCGTCCCTCCTCATTTTTGGCCCATACTACCGCCACATCTGCCTTGGGTGAATTGGAAATCCACATTTTGGCACCATTAAGTAAGTAATGGTCTCCCATATCTTTGAAATTGGTCTTCATTCCAGAGGGGTTTGAACCATGGTCAGGTTCTGTCAAACCAAAGCAACCCAACATTTCCCCGGAGGCCAATTTGGGCAAAAACTTCTTTTTCTGTTCCTCAGAACCAAACTTGGAAATAGGGAACATCACCAAGGAACCTTGAACAGATGCTGTGGACCGCATTCCGGAATCACCCCTTTCAATCTCCTGCATGATAAGGCCGTAAGAAATATAATCCAGACCACCGCCGCCATATTCTGCGGGTATTTGAGGGCCAAAGGCACCCACATCACCGAACTTTTTGACAATTTCATATGGGAAATGAGCATTCTGAGCCCAATCCTCTATATATGGACTGATTTCTTTTTTTACAAAATTCCGAATTGAAGAACGTATCAGTTTATGCTCTTCAGTCAGTAAGTCATCAATCTGATAAAAATCAACTCCTTCAAATAAATCCTGTTTGGCTGACTTGTTTTTGGTGGATGTTTGTGACATAAGTTATTTTGGTTAATTGGTAATTAAAATGGATTTTTACAGCCGAAAAGCTTTTTCCACGCCTTGAAATAAATAAGAAGGCATTGAAAAAACTATTGAATCAAGCGAAATATTCACACATGAGCCCAGCCCAATACCCAAAAGACGTTATAGAGAAAATAGAGTTGCTCCAAGAGAAGTTCAAGGCTTCTGGTCAAGACCTTTCTTCCTATCTGGAAGGCCTACTCTATGCAGATTATATGTCTTATTGGGATTACATCAATTTGGATATCCTGCTATCCCTACAACAACCACGTACATCTTTCAAGGATGAAAAGATTTTCATCATCTACCATCAAATCACTGAACTTTACTTCAAGCTGATCATTTGGGAATTGGAACAAATTGCTGAAAAACAAGAGATTGATTCATCTTTTTTCAAGCAAAGGTTGGAAAGGGTCATCATGTATTTTGATCACTTAGTATCTTCTTTTGCTGTAATGTGGAAAGGAATGGAAAAAGAACAATTCCTGAAATTCCGGATGTCATTACTTCCTTCGAGTGGTTTTCAAAGCGCACAATACAGGGTGATAGAAATTCTTTCCACTGATGCCAAAAACCTATTGTATGTAGATGTGAGAGATGAATTGAACAGAGAAAATAGCATGGATGTTATTTTTGACAACCTCTATTGGCAACATGGTGCAAAGGAGCTCGCTACGGGAGAAAAAACACTGACTTTAAAAAGTTTTGAAAAAAAGTACGGTAAAGAGTTAAAAGAACTTATTACCAATTATAAAGGCAATAACATTTGGCAAAAGTACCGAGACTGTAAAGGAAAAGATGAGGAACTGACTGAGTTGATGAAAACATTAGATTTGAAAGCGAATGTGTTCTGGCCATTGGCGCATTACAAATCGGCAGTGAGATACCTACAAAAAGATCCGGTTGACATTGCTGCTACCGGTGGCACCAATTGGCAGAAATTTCTGCCTCCAAGATTCCAAAAAGTCATTTTCTACCCAGAACTTTGGACCGAACAGGAAAAAGCTGAATGGGGCAAAGGATGGGTGGTGAAGGAGATCTTTGGTAAAGAGGAAGAAGGATAAAGAAAGGATGAGGGAGGAAGGATTGTATGTATATTTAACAACGAAAATCAATCTTAAAACGGTCAACACTAATCAGGGATTGACAGATGAAGGATGATCCAAGCGGATTTACGATTGACGAAGGACGATTTACGAGGCTCATCGATTCATCAGTTCAAAACGGAAAGTTAAAGATTAAAAGTTAATGGTTAATCGTCCGTTTTCTGAACCCTTAACCTTTAACATTCAAGATTCAGTTAATCAATTAACAGTTAATCAGTTACAAAATTCATCAGTTCGTCGATTTACGAGGGGTCAAGAGAGCAGGAAGAGGCGATAATTTAGAAAAGCAAATGACATGTGCTGATATGAGAAAGACTGCGTTATCTGAAGGCTGTGCCTTCGGATCTTGATTTTTGAGCTTTTAGCTCATTTTGAAAAAGGTAGAAATACGATAAGAAAAGGATGAAGGCCTGACCCCAAGTATTTAGGGGGATGACAGAACAACAAGTATTGAAAGGCAGGTTCTAAAGGCTTTAGTCTCGGATTCATAGAATAAAATTGACCCTGAAGGGGTCAAATATCTATTAGCCCTGGGTTGCCTCCCGGGGTTAATAAATAATATTGAATCCATAGGTTTTTGGCCGAAAAATGTTCGAAAAAGGAAAAAGCCTTCCGCCAAAAACAGGGATGGGACATAGAAAATTCAGAACTCTTAACATTCAGGAATTCAGTTCAACAATTCATCAATTCATCAGTTCGACAATTCATCATTTCATCAATTAACCATCAATACAACAGTTTAAGGATAAATACCTTACCATGAGAAAAGAAATCAACCTACAACTTTCACCTGAGGAAGCTTACTCGGAGGAAATTTTCACTCCCATTGCGCTACAAAAAGCCGGAGTTTCGGGAAGCCAATCCAATGTCTATGTCAGACAGACAAGAAGATCCATCGACGCCAGAGGAAGAAGGGTAAAAGTCAATGTAGCAGCAGAAGTTTTTGTCAATGAGGCACCCAAACCTATGTTGGATTTTCACCATGACTATCCCAACGTCAAAAATGAGGATCAGATCATTATCGTTGGTGCGGGTCCGGCAGGACTTTTTGCAGCTTTGAGAGCAATAGAGCTGGGAGTGAAACCAATAGTCATTGAGCGAGGTAAGGATGTCAGAGGGAGAAGACGAGACTTAGCAGCCATCAACAAAGAGCATATCGTCAATCCTGAATCCAATTATTGTTTTGGAGAAGGTGGCGCAGGTACTTATTCAGATGGGAAATTATACACACGTTCCAAAAAGCGTGGAGATATAAGAAGGATCATGGAAATCTTGGTGGCGCATGGGGCGACTGAAGAAATCCTAGTAGAAGCCCATCCGCATATCGGAACCAACAAATTGCCCAAACTGGTGGCGGAATTAAGGGAATCCATTCTACAGGCAGGTGGTGAGGTATTGTTTGATTCCAAGGTAGTTGATTTTTTGTTGGACGGGAACGAAATCAAAGGGGTGACTTTGCACAATGGTGAAAAAATCATGGGTAAAGGGGTCATCTTGGCCACGGGTCATTCAGCAAGAGATATTTTTCACCTGCTTCATGCAAAAAATATCCTGATCGAAGCGAAGCCATTCGCTTTGGGTGTCAGGATAGAGCATAGCCAAAACCTGATTGACAAAATTCAATATAACTGTGAGATAGACAGAGGGCCATATTTGCCTGCCGCTTCCTATTCTTTGGTCAGCCAGTCTATGTATCAGGGCAAGCAAAGAGGGGTATTCTCTTTTTGTATGTGTCCCGGTGGATTTATTGTTCCTGCAGCTACTTCTCCCGGAGAATTGGTTGTCAATGGCATGAGTCCAAGCCGTAGAGACAGCAAATTTGCCAACTCAGGCATGGTGGTAGCGGTAGAACTGGAAGATCTTCCCCAATATCAAAAATATGGACCTTTGGCAGCGATGATGTTTCAAGCTGAAGTAGAACAAAAGGCATGGGAACATGGAGGTAAAACCCAGACAGCACCTGCACAGCGTATGATTGATTTTACCCAGAAGAAAGTCAGTTCTTCCCTCTTGGATACTTCTTATCAACCGGGACTGAATGCGGTAGACATGCACGAGGTCTTGCCCCAGTTTATTTCAGAAAGGTTGAGGCAGGGACTTTTGGATTTTGGTAAAAAAATGAGGGGATACTTGACCAATGATGCCCAACTCATAGGAGTAGAAAGCCGGACATCTTCACCTGTTAGGGTACCAAGAGATAAAGAAACCTTTGAACATCCTGTGATCAAAGGTCTCTATCCATGTGGGGAAGGTGCTGGCTATGCAGGCGGCATCGTGTCAGCTGCAATGGATGGGGAAAGGTGCGCTGAGAAGTTGATAGCCCAATATGTGAAAAGCTGATTGTTATGTCAGGTTATATTCAGGTTTCCAAGATTGTGTCTGACCCCCATAAAGAGATTGGTTGGCCAAAGCCACAACTATAGCCGTTCTTCCTGCATTGCTTATGTTGGCGTGTGGTAATTCCTTATTGACCAGGCATTTATAAAAATCTTCTAAAGCATAAAAAGAGCCATCCCGGGTAGGCTCGTCAAGGATTTTCACGCCTTTTTTATCACTGGACCATACCAATTGGGTAGCACCTGAGACACCGTCAACCTCTTCCAGTTTAGCCCTTGTTTCCGGCTCGGGGTAAAAGACTCCTTCATTCATCAGTAAGGAAACCATTCCTTTCGAACCTTTGATGCGGAAAGCATAACCTTCATGTTCATTGCTGCAGGTGGCTCCAAAATTTCCGATCATACCTTCTTTTTCATAGCGCAGCGTGACCTGCACATTGTCAAAGGTCTCTCTTCCATCGTCAAATCGGTCTATGCCGCCCATTCCGTGGATCTGCGAAGGTACTGTGTCAAATGCCCAGTTGATAAAATCAATCTGATGGGAGAGCAGTTCAGCCACCAAACCACCTGAGTATTCCTTGTACATCCTCCAATTGATCTGTCTTTCCAAGTCTGGGGAAGGTACTGGTCTTCTCCAGTTATGGTTTCTGTCCCATCGGGCATCTATTTGGGTTACTTTGCCCAACCATCCATTTTGTATCATTTCTTTCACCTTAAAATAAAGCGGAGAATAGCGATATTGATGGCCAATTTGAATAATCTGGTTTGGATGTTCTTTGCTCAATTGATTAAGTTGTAGCACCTGATCTATGTTGAACACCATTGTTTTTTCCAAAAAGAGGTGTTTACCTGACGCCAAAACATCTTTGGCGTGTTCAAAATGTAGGTAAATCGGTGTAGAAACCAATACTACATCCAGCTCTTTATTGTCAAGGAGTTGGTGATGATTATCATAAAAACGGATACCTGTGGGATATTTTCCCTTAGCATTTTCTATTCTGAATGGAAGATTGTCACATATAGCAATTACCTCAAACTTGTCAGGCATAGAAGTCATGACACTGTGCATGCCAGAACCCCTATCACCGTATCCAATGATACCTACTTTATATGTCCCTTCTTTCTTATAGTCAAATAGTCCAGAGGATCCCGCTAACGGAATTGTTGAACCTGCAGCCAATAAGGAACTCAATTTTACAAAATCTCTTCTTTTCAATTTTTTAGGTCTTTTAGGTTTTAGAACTCCAATATAAAAAAAGAATTTTTAGAATAAAGTTTACAATTAAACATGTGGTAGATGGATGTGTTTTATGGAAATTGAATCAAACTTTGACATTGTCTGTCTCTAGATTTTTTTAAACGGGAAATAATTTGAAAACTTGCTTAAGCAAAAATAGATGGTATGCAGTATGTGATTGTGGATATTGAAACGACGGGGGGGAATCCAACAAATGGAGGGATCACCGAGATAGCTGCCTTGGTCTATGAAGAAGGGGAGGAGGTAAACAGATACCACACTTTGATCAATCCTGAGCGTATGATTCCCGGGTTTATCACAGGGCTTACTGGAATTGACCATGAAATGATTCAGGATGCACCTACATTTGCAGAAATTTCGGAAGAACTTTTTGAATTTTTGAAAGGAAAAGTTTTTGTAGCCCATAACGTCAATTTTGACTATACTTTTATCAGAGAAGCTTTCAAAAGACACGGTCTTCAATATGATGCTCCCAAACTTTGCACAGTGAGACTGAGTAGAAAAGTATTTCCAGGTCTTCGCTCTTATAGTCTAGGCCGTATCTGCGAACACCTACAAATCAGTATTTCGAATCGCCATAGGGCTTTTGGAGATGCAGAAGCCACCGCAATTCTGTTTGGCTTGATTCACGAAAAGTCACCTGAAACTATTTATTCCAGCCTAAAAAGAAATGCAGGGGAGGCTTTTTTACCACCTTATATCTCCAAAGAAAAATTCCTTAGTATTCCGGAGAGTACTGGTGTCTATTATTTCCATGATAAAAATGGCAAAGTCATCTATGTAGGAAAAGCGATTAATATCAGAGAAAGGTTCAAAGGTCATTTTTCAGGAAATTCAAAAGATAAACTGAATCTCAAATCAGAGATCCATGATGTAAGTTGGCAATTAACGGGTAGTGAATTCTTGGCTTATTTGATAGAGTTATTAGAAATCAAGAATTTATGGCCCAAATACAATAAGGCTTTAAAGTACCAATCAAGCAACTGGGCACTTTATCAATATGAGGATGGGGCAGGTTACATGAGGTTACAGGTTGCCAAAAATACAAGGCCACAACAGGCTGTTTTTGAATTTGACTCTCATTCAGAAGCTTGGAAATTTTTGATGCATAAAGTCGAAGAGTTTGACTTATGTACCAAACTATCCGGCATTCAAAAGGCTCCCAATGCTTGTTATGATTTCAAAATCAACAAATGTAAAGGAGCCTGCTGTGGTGAAGAATCACATGATTCTTATAATAGAAGGGCAAACAGTTTTTTGACCTCTATTCAATCAGATCAAAAAGCATTACTGATCAAGGAAAAAGGGATTCACCCAAATGAGCACTCTGCCCTTTATTTTGAAAAAGGTGTATTTGCAGGATATGGATTTTTTGACGAAAATACAGAAGGCCAACAAGCTGAACATATTCTGGGTGCGCTACAGAAAGTAAAACACCAACCAGAAACTCGGTATATCCTGAGGGCTTTTGTTACTAAGGTGAATTCATCCCAAATACAAGTGTTATAGTATTAGATATCGCAAAAAGCTAATGCATTTGGTTTTAATCTACAATCACCGTAGCCACTGCTCCACCTGACAGACTCACCTGTGTAACATAATTCCTGGTCTGGATAGAAAACGTTTTTTCTTCTTTTGATTCGTTAAGCAACAAGTTGACGATTTTTCCATCGGGCCTGAGAAAGGCCACATTTGGAATATTCTCCGGTACATTGCTGTCAATTCGTATGGATCCTGGAGTGATAAACTTACTGGCATGTGCGATGATATAATAAGCTGGATTTTTAGTTACCTCATTACCATCAATGGTGACAGCTCCTAGGCACCTACTGCATCCACCCCTTTCTGTGAATGGGGTAAGCTCTGGGTTAGAGGTCAGGTTCCACTCCAAAACCGTCCTTGCCCAATTCCTAGTCGCTCCTATGGTCAGGTTTTTGGTATGCCATACAAGGTCCCCGGGAAGATTTCCAGGAGCACCAATCCATTGTTCGGTGAAATAGATATGCCGATCTGGATGTGCTTGATGGACATCAGAAAGGGCCTCGATTTCTCCTCCGTACAAATGGAAAGCGGAACCATGAACATATTTCTTAGCTTCAGGGTCATTCATGATAGTAATGGGATAGTCTGGTCTATCTGCATTGTGGTCATAAACAATGATTTTCGTGTCCAGTCCATGCGCCTCGAATTTTGGTCCCAAGTGATTTTTTATAAAATCTCTTTGTTCTTCGGCCAACATCAGCAAACTGGGATTATTGCCTGGATGAAGTGGCTCATTTTGAACCGTAACAGCATCTATATGAATCCCTTCTTCCTTCATTTGCTGAATGTATTTGACAAAGTAAAGTGCATATGCATCATAAAACTCCGGGAGCAAAGTTCCACCCCTAGTGTCCATATTGTCTTTCATGTAAGCAGGGGGAGACCAAGGAGAACCCATTAGGGTAATATTGGGGTTGATTTTAAGGATTTCTTTCAAAACGGGAATGACATCATCTCTATCGGGTCCAAGGTCAAATTTTTCCAAATCTGGGTCAGTTTCTCCTTCTTCCAAGTCATGGTAGGAAAATACTGTCTCATTCAAGTCGGAAGCAGCAATGCTCAACCTCAGGTAAGAAATACCGATATCGCTCTCATCCTTACCAAATAGCTCTTGCAACAAGTCCTTTCTTTTTTCCTCATCCATTCCCAAAAGGTGGATGGCTGAACCTTGACTCAGTGTAAACCCAAAGCCCTCAATTTCCTGAAATTGGATTTCCTCATCGATAAAAATATCAGCTGCCAATTCACCAGTAGGTTCAAACAATAGGTTTGCTTGTTGTTGGAATAAAATGTTCTTTGAAGGATCAGTCAGCCATATTTCTCCTTCCTTTGAGGGTTTTTCGCAGGAAAATAAAGCTATTAAAGCTATAGACAGACAGCAAGTCAAGAGGTTTTTCATAATGGGTTTTTAAGGCTTGTAATTTTGAAGTTAAGTAAAATTTTCCCGATAATCGTGCGAACTGTTTTTAAAAAATCAAAAATTCATTTGAGCCTTTTGACTATTCTTCACAACTTCGCACCATGTATAAAACTAATTTCAAGCCCTTATTTTTCCTGCTGTTCACTTTCCTGATTTTAGGGCATTTGAATTTGAAGGCTCAGGTTATCCAAAAATACGACGTATCCATAGCGGGAATTTCCATAGGTGAAATGACAGCTAAAAAGTTTGACCGGGGAGAAGAAACAGTCTATGAATTGAGTAGCAATGTTAGTTTCTGGTTTTTTGGCAGAATCAACTTGGATTATTTTACCAAAACCATTTACAATGGGAAAATGTTGCGCTCAGCAAATTTGACTTCAACTACCAATCGCGGTAATTTCAAATCTGATATTGACTGGAAAGGAGACCATTATAAAATCCAAACTACAAATTATAAGTATGAATTGGATACCACTATAAATAGACCGCTATATTTTAGTGCAGCAGTTTTTTACTTCCAAGAACCAAAGCAGGTAAAAGAATTCATGGCGGAAGCTTATGGATTACCTTCACCGATCGAAAAGAAGGGGGATTACTATGAAGTGGATGTAAATGGAAACAGAAACCGCTTTTATTATAAAAATGGACAATTGGAAAAGGCCGTCATGCAGTTTCCAGTTAAAAATTATGTCATCACCAGAAAGGAATAAGCCCGAATTATGCATTGAGCTTTTCTATTACGGACTGACAATGCTTCAAAATCAGACATTTTATTTCACTTTTCTCCCAGTTATCGGGATCACCATAACCCTTCTATGTTGAAACCTCCAATTGATTGATTTTCAAGTATTTTTATCCCTCACTACGAATTCAAATACAAAATACAAGTTTAAAGTAAAAAGGCCGGCAAAACCGACCTTTTTAAATATCATCAATACCTATGAAGAATTTTTACTCTGACAAAGGTATGTTAGACGGAAAGAAAAGGTGTTAAGGCATTGTAAAGTAATCTTTAAATTGAAGGATATACAGTTGAAATATGCTTCGCGAAATATGCCTTTGGCGATATAAATTGATATATACTTCGTGAAATAAATAGAAATATGCCTTCGGCGAAATAAGTTTAAGTATTGAGCATCTTTTTACTCCCTATTTACAATATTTCAACCTTATTTCCACTGTATTTCAATTTATATCCATCATATTTCAACTTTATTTCCATCCCATATCCACCAATATCCAAAAGAAATAATATCTATCAAATATCATCTTTTCATGATCTCCATATTTCTCAAGATATCCATGGCAAATACACTCATGGCTTTTATTCCTGTCTTAATGGTAGGTTCCGGAAGTGGGGCAAACTGTGGAGAGTGAAGTCCTGGGATTTCCAGGTTTTCGGCCTTCGCTTTTTTAAGAAATTCTGGATCTGTAGCACCCAAATAGAACATGCTGATGGGGATATTTCTTTCTTGTAAACCAAAACGGCTAAAATCCTCACCTATCATTTGTTCCTTTACTTCATGGACATTTTCTTCACCTAGGTTGGTTTTGAAAACTTCGACCATTCTTGTAGTCAGTCCTTCATCATTGATCAATGCGGGGGTGTGTGGCTCTCTTATCCAATAAGTTGGCATTTTGGATTCCGAAAGTCCAGCGGCCCTTGCATAGTTTTCGCTGATTCTTTTGACACTGCTGATCATTTCTTCTCTCACTTCAGGAGAATAAGACCTCAATGTCAGTTGCATGGTTACTTCATCTGGAATGATATTGTGTACTGATCCGCCATGAATGGATCCTACGGTCACCACAGCGGGATCAGTAGGTGCGATTCTACGACTAACAATCGTCTGGTAAGCTTGGATCATCTGAGCACTCAATACAATTGGATCGATCCCTGTGTGTGGTGCTGCCCCATGGGCACCTTCACCATAGACAGTAACATTCATCATATCTACTCCCGCCATCAGCGCCCCGGCTTTATAACCGACTGTTCCCGCCGGTAAAAAGGGGTCATCATGAAGTGCAATGGCAAAGTCCGGATGAGGGAAATTTTCATACAAGCCATCATTCATCATATTCCAAGCACCCATACCGTTTTCCTCAGAAGGTTGCCCAACCATAAGGAGCGTTCCTCTCCATGAGTCTTTATACTGTTGCATCAACTTTGCAGTCCCTACAAACACTGTCATGTGTATGTCATGGCCGCAAGAATGCGCAATAAATGTTTCTTTTCCGTCGTTGGAAACTCCTTTTTTAACAGAAGCATACGGCAAGCCTGTTTTTTCCTCCATCGGCAAAGCATCCATATCAGCCCGAATCAACAAAACAGGCCCTGGCCCGTTTTTCAATACACCAACTACTCCATAACCCCCGATTCCTTCAGACACTTCATAACCTATTTCTCTGAGTTCTTCAGCAATCCTTGCCGACGTTTCTTTTTCCTGTAGGGAAAG
This sequence comes from Mongoliibacter ruber, assembly GCF_003003005.1. Classification (GTDB taxonomy): domain Bacteria; phylum Bacteroidota; class Bacteroidia; order Cytophagales; family Cyclobacteriaceae; genus Mongoliibacter; species Mongoliibacter ruber. Next base: position 540,845 of record NZ_PVTR01000001.1, on the reverse strand, counting down.
CTCTGGGTTTTGGTGGAGGTGTTTATACAGACTATCCAATTCTGGATATATTTTGTCTATATAAGAATCCAAGGATTGGGCATTAGCATTGAAAAGAATACCTATGGATAAAAACAATAGAATTAAGGTGATTTTTGATTTTCTCATAAATTACGTTGCTTAAACTTTTTCAAATAAAACAAATTCTTCTCTCTTTTGGGGGTATGAAATAAATATCCTTACTAAATCAGTATCTATTTTTATGCCTATTATAGAGAAAACCACTTATTTGAATCCGCCCAAGTATCTGTTCAACGGGCATTTGGAAACTATCATTCCAAGTATTTTTAGAAAAATTAAAGGTGTTTCCTATTTGAGAGAAAGGATAGATACTATGGATGCTGATTTTTTGGATTTGGACTGGTCAAAAATAGGTGCTGAAAAGCTCTTGATCATTTCTCATGGTCTGGAAGGTAGTTCTGAAAGGCATTATGCCAAAGCCCTTGTCAAATTATTCAATCAAAACGGTTTTGATGTATTGGCCTGGAACAACAGGTCTTGCAGTGGGGAAATGAACAAGGGGCCTCTACTGTATCACCACGGTGCTTCTTATGATTTGGATGAAGTCATCAAACATGTAGAAAAAAACCAAAAATATAATGCTTATTACCTCTCGGGCATTTCTATGGGAGGTGCACAAACATTGAAATATTTAGGAGAAAAGGGGGCAGATCTAAACCCAAAAATCAAAAAAGCTGCAGTTTATTCCACTCCATGCAATTTGCCTGATTCAGCCGCAACACTTCGGGTAAAGGGGAATGCTTTCTACAAAAAGCGATTTTTAAATAAATTGAAAGCCAAAATGTTTTTGAAAGGCGCTCAGTATCCTGATTTGGTAGATTTAGAATTTTTGAGAAGCGTGGAAGATTTTGATACTTTCGATACCCACTATACCGCAAAAGTGCATGGATTTAAGGACGCTGATGATTTTTACCAATCCGTAAGTGCGGACAATTGGATGAAAAACATCGAAGTCCCTACTTTGATTATCAATGCCTTGAATGATCCATTGTTGATGGGCAGATGTTACCCTGTAAAATTAGCTGAACAGCATTCCGAAATTTACTTGGAAATGCCTCGTAGGGGAGGCCATACGGGATTTATGCTCAGAGGTCAGGAGTTCACTTGGGCAGAATACAGGTTTTTGGATTTTTTAGTTGAGTAAATTTAGAGATTGATTGACAGAAACGATTTTTCCAATCATAGAATTGATAATTATATAGATTTTGGGTGGTGAATACACCATGATAACAATCACTTCAACAAATAGTGAAGTACATATCAAAAATGCATTTTTTTAAATTAGATAATGACTTTATCCATAGACGCATTTAAAACCTCTTTAAAGCTAATTCCGAGACAGTATCACCAATAGAAAGTGAGCTCGTTGCAGCAGGAGAAGGGGCATTCAACACATTTATGGAAAATTCATTTTCCTTGATGCTAAAATCATCCAAAAGCCCGCCAGTCTTGTCACATGCTTGGGCGCGTACTCCAGCTCCTCCATCTACCAAATCCGATTCCTGGATATCAGGAATCAATTCTTTCAGTGCATGGGTAAAAGCAGTTTTGGAAAAAGAGCGGTAGAGTTCACCGAAACCGGTTTTCCAGTATTTGGCGGCAACCTTTTGAAATCCTGGCCAAGCCAATGTTTCTGACAACTCACCAAAATTCACCTGGGATCTTTTGTAGCCCTCTCTTTGGAAAGCCAAAACAGCATTGGGACCAGCCTCTACACCACCTTTCATCATGCGGGTAAAGTGTACTCCTAAAAACGGAAAATTCGGATCGGGAACAGGATAAATCAGGTTTTTGACCAAGTATTCTCTTTCCTTTTTGATTTTATAATATTCTCCCCTGAAAGGAATAATTTTGACATCCAGACTTTCTTTCTGGTTCATCTGAGCCACTTTGTCTGAATAAAGTCCTGCACAATTGATAGTCAGTTTGGTTTGAAAATCCCCACGGGAAGTTTCAATGGTGGAAATTCCATTTATATTTTTGATACCTTTTACTGTATGACCTAAAAAAATCTCACCACCCAATTGCTGGAATTTTTCTGCGTACTTTTCCGCTACAACTTTATAATCAACTATTCCGGTTTGAGGTACATGGATGGCAGCCACTCTGGCACAGTAAGTGGATAATTCCCTAGCATCACCAACCTGGACAAACTGGTAAGAGACCTTTTGCGGTACATAAGAATTATTACACGATTAAATAAGGATTTAAATATAAAATAAGAATTTATATTAATGAAAAATTGCATAATTGAGAGCTAAAATTTATTTTTAAATCATATTGTTTAAAAAATATAAAGTTGTTTACCCACTATGAAAATCTTACCCCCGCACACACACACACACAAATTTCTTTCATTCAAAACGATTGCAGGAAAATTTGGACTTGCAAAAAGTCTCATTGTATTTTTGATTTTCGTGTTTCCTTTGCTTAATTCTCAAAGGGCGAATGCAGTAGTAGTCGTTATAGAGGGAGCGTCTAGTTTTGTCTGTCCGAATAATTCCGTTACTTACACGGCAAAAACATATAACGAATCTTTCGGTTACGAAATTAATTCTTGTGATATTTTTTGGACTGTTTATAAGGGTATTGAAATAATAGACAATGGAACGGGGCCAGATTTCTCTTTTACTTTTCCCGATGTCGGAATTTACGAAATTGAAGTAAAAGCAGTTAGATGCTCCATCCATGGTAAAGGAGAAAAAATTATTTCGACAACTTCAAGAGTGCCGACTCCAAGTCCAATTTCAGGCCCTGCGATGTGTTCTTCGGGACAATCCTATACTTATACCACAAGTCCTACCTTAGCCAGTATATTCCCTGAAACAGGGAACTGTTACTACCATTTTCCTTATCAATGGACTGCTCCTTCTGGTTGGTCTATTAATGGAGGAGGTAATACTGCATTTACGAATGAAACAGTAAATATTTCTGCCCCTGTAAATACTCCTGAAGGGACTTATACAATTTCAGTCCAAGGTTCAATACCAAATCCAGCTCTGGGTAATTTTTGGTATAGTACTAAAAGAGACTATGTGGTTCAAATCGGCGCATTTAGTTTATCCCAAGTAACGGTAGCAGGTGCTGGGATGGTATGTAATGGCAATTCATATACCTTTACTGCCAATGTTCCCACAGGACATCAGAATGGTTACACTTACAATTGGACTTATCCTTCAGGATGGACTGTCCAAAACACATCTGCAAACACTATTACATTTTTTCTTCCTACTTCTAATAATTCTTATGGTCCAGTTCGCGTTTCGGTTAACAACGGCTGTGGCGCTACGCCTTTGACCGGAATAACTGTCGCCCCTTGCAGTTATATGATGTCTTCAGGTGATTTTAAGATTTATCCCAATCCCTCATATGGTGATTTGTTCGTTGAATATGATACTGAAAGCAACCAATTAGGAAAATCCTTTGATGCGGAATCACATAATCAGAATAGTAAACCATCTATTGTTACGTTTAAGGTTGATATTTTTGATCGAACTGAGAAACTGGTAGGGACTGGAGAATCCATGGAAAATAAGGTTCATTTAGATACGAAAAGATTACAGCCTGGAACTTATTACCTTCATATTCATTCGGGTAAAGATGTGTTCAGAAAACAAATTATAATTGAAAATTGACCAGAGAATTTTAAACAAGTTTTATACACCGAAATTGAAAAATTATGAATATTCAACCTAAATATTCGTTATTGCTGTTTTTGTTCTTTGCCTTATTATTTTCCTTTGGCGCAAGTGCTCAATCCGAGGCCGAAATCTTTACTGCAAAAAAAGCTGTTTATCTTGAGGTAGGTGGAAGTTCTGGAATATACGCAGTAAACTATAGCAAGATATTTCATCAAAAAGATAAACTAAAGCTAAATGCCAGTGCAGGTTTTTCTATGTGGCGAAATCAACTAAATGATTTCAAGACGATTTGGCTTCCCGCTATTCCTTTAGAGGTATCAGCCTTATATGGCAAGTCAAACCATCATCTGGAATTAGGTTTAGGGTTTACTTCATATTTAAGCAGAACTTTAGAAATTAATTCGGAAACATTTGAATTTAATGACAAAGTGGTATTTGATTCTCTAATTCCTTTAAGAATCGGTTATAGATACCAAAAACCAGAAGGTGGCTTCTTTTTTAGGATTGGCTATACCCCATTTTTCAATGTTCCAGTTGGAGAAGGGAAAAGCTGGTCTTTCTATCCTTATTGGGCAGGTGTAAGTTTTGGAAAGAGTTTTTAAAGGGATTTTATTTTGCTTGCCCTTAAGAAAAAAACAAATAGAGGCAAACCTCGATCAACTTTAACCTCGGGAAATTCAGGGTGCATCCAACAAAAAACCGTCTGAAGGCTTAGAGCCATCTGACGGTCAAAGCGTCTTGGTACTTGTTTCTCGGTTCTCTGTACTAAACCTTCGAGTACGCTGCGGCACATTCAAAGGTTAACCTTTTCTCTTGGTTCTTAATTCTAACCTCTCCCTCAAAACCTCCTCAAAGCCAATTCACTTACAGTACCTCCTATAGACAGGGAACTTGTTGCAGCAGGAGAAGGGGCATTCAACACATTTATGGAAAATTCATTTTCCTTGATGCTAAAATCATCCAAAAGCCCGCCAGTCTTGTCACATGCTTGGGCGCGTACTCCAGCTCCTCCATCTATCAAATCCGATTCCTGGATATCAGGAATCAATTCTTTCAGTGCATTAGTAAAAGCAGTCTTGGAAAAAGAGCGGTAGAGTTCACCGAAACCGGTTTTCCAGTACTTGGCTGCCACTTTCTGAAATCCAGGCCAAGCCAGTGTTTCTGACAACTCGCCCATATTCACTTGAGACCTTTTGTACCCCTCTCTCTTGAATGCCAAAACAGCATTGGGACCTGCTTCCACGCCTCCTTTCATCATTCGTGTAAAGTGTACTCCTAAAAACGGAAAATTCGGATCGGGAACAGGATAAATCAGGTTTTTGACCAAGTATTCTCTTTCCTTTTTGATTTTATAATATTCTCCCCTGAAAGGAATAATTTTGACATCCAGACTTTCTTTCTGGTTCATCTGAGCCACTTTGTCTGAATAAAGTCCTGCACAATTGATAGTCAGTTTGGTTTGAAAATCCCCACGGGAAGTTTCAATGGTGGAAATTCCATTTATATTTTTGATACCTTTTACTGTATGACCTAAAAAAATCTCACCACCCAATTGCTGGAGTTTTTCTGCGTACTTTTCCGCTACTACTTTATAATCTACTATTCCGGTTTGAGGCACGTGAATGGCCGCTACACCGGCACAATAGGGTTCATATTCCTTCAGTTCATCCAGGGTAATGGAACGAGTGCCTTCAAGCCCATTTTGGATCCCTCTTTCCCGTAACCCATTCAAAATCGGAATCTGCTCTTTTTTTGTAGCCACTACCACTTTTCCCGTCAATTCAAAAGGAACACTTTCCTCTTCGCAAAACTTTATCAATTCATGGTAACCCTTGATGCAGTTGAGCGCTTTAAGAGAACCGGGTTTGTAATACAATCCTGAGTGGATCACACCGCTGTTATTGCCGGTTTGGTGTTTGGCCACTGCGTTTTCTTTTTCAAGAACCGCAACCTTCAAATCAGGTTTTTGCTCTTTTAATTTTAATCCAGTGGCGAGACCAACTATGCCTCCTCCTATGATAATGATATCGTAGAACATACAATTTTAAGCTTTGGACAAATATATATAATGGTGTTTGATGAAAACATGTTTGAAAGAATATTTAGATTTGGTTTAAATCATTAGTTTTGAACATGGGAAATAAAATTATTGGAATCTTCTTACTTTTTGTCGTCGCTTGTACCAGTCAGCCCCAAACAGGTACTGTTACCGAAAAAGATGGCACCATTACGATCAAGGTTGACCTTGAGTCAGTCAAAGACGGCCATTTGACAGATTATTTTGAGCCCGAGATAGAATATTTGTTGTTAAAGGAAAAAGAAAATCCTGATTCACAAATAGGTGAAATTGCCAAGCTTATTGGATACAAGGATAAGATTTTTGTGTTTGATTGGTGGATTGGAAAGAGTGTTCAAATTTTTGATAGACAGGGTGATTTTATTAGGAGGATAAGAAATGTTGGTGATGGACCAGGCAAGTACATCGAACTGGCGGATGTACAGGTAGTTCAAGATACAATGTATTTATTAGCGCATCCTAAAAAAATCATCAAGTTTGATCTTGAAGGAAATTTTATAAATGAAATAAAGATTTCGGTAATGGGTAGAACATTTTTCTATGATACTGAGTCTTCTTTATTTTTTATCTATAGTGGTTCTCGAGCTGAAAATTTGGTCACAGTTCTTGATCACTCAGGAAAGGTTATAAGAAGTTATTTTTCTTCACATCCAGATGTCTTTTATGGAAATATGGGGGATCCGGTAAATTTTTATCAAGAAGATAACAGTTTTTATTTTGCTAGAACTTATGCAGATACTTTATACAGGTTTACTCCTGATGGTTTTAAACCTAAAATCATTTTTGATTTTGGAAATGAAGCAATGAATCATGGTAAATTGAAAGAAAAGCAGAAGAAAATGGATGATGATGCTTTTCGTAAATACTTTAAAGAAAATTCAGGGAATTCTTATTCTCCTTATGGATTTTCGAACACAAAATATATTCTAAGCAGAATTAGAATAGGTGAAAAAAGCGCAGTTTCAATTTTTGATAAGCAGAATAAAACCCACGATTTGGTTAATTTTGACTTAATCAATGATATCGATGAATCATTCAATTTTTATCCACCCATATATCAGTTAGAAGACAACGAAGTAGCTGTTGCATATCGTGGAGTTTCTCTTTACAACAAAGCAGTAGAAAAGAAGCAAAGTATGTCAGAGGAAGATTGGAAAACTTACCAAGAAGGAAAAGGGAAGGATTTTATCGAAGCTGCTTTTTACGGAAAAGAAACAGAGAATTATGTCTTGATGATTCTCAAAACAAAAAATTAATAGGATCAAGATCTTACTGTCCATGATCCAAATCAAGGCAGTTCGGTACTTTTATTTCATTGATGGCTTTCGCAAATGCATTTAAAAGAAACATTTCACAACCATCTCCCAAAAAATTCTTTTTTCACATTCCCTGCCGCTTTATTTTTTGAATAGCTTGGACTTGACCATATTTGCAAGTCTAAAAATCATCTGTTTGTGTAGATGACATGTTTCATTATTTAAAATTTTATAAATGTCTAACCAACATATCAAAATTACCCTGCCGGATGGATCGGTAAGGGAGTACGAAAAAGGAGTTTCGGGGCTACAGATTGCACTTAGTATCAGCGAGGGTTTGGCCAGAAATGTACTTGCAGCAAAAGTAAACGGGGAAGTATGGGATGCCACAAGGCCTATCCATGCCGATTCCAAAGTTCAATTGTTGACATGGAATGATGCGGAAGGTAAAAATACTTTTTGGCACTCCTCTGCCCACTTGATGGCTGAGGCTTTGGAAGCATTATATCCTGGAGTGAAGTTGGGCATAGGCCCGCCGATCGAGAATGGGTTTTATTATGACGTAGATTTTGGAGACAAATCACTGGATGGTGCAGAGCTTGAAAAGATTGAAGCTAAAATGCTCGATCTTGCCCGTCAGAAAAATGAGTATGTCCGAAAAGAAATATCCAAAAAAGATGCCGTAGCATACTTTACTGATAAAGGTGATGAGTACAAGCTGGACTTGTTGGAAGGATTGGATGACGGTACCATTACTTTTTATGAGCAAGGTAATTTTGTAGACCTTTGCCGTGGTCCCCATATTCCAAACACAGGATTTATCAAAGCCACCAAGCTTTTGAATATTGCCGGTGCGTATTGGAGAGGGGATGAGAAGAATAAAATGCTCACCAGGATATATGGTATCACTTTTCCTAAAGCCAAGGAATTGCAGGAATACCTTCATATGCTGGAAGAAGCGAAGAAAAGAGACCATAGGAAGTTAGGAAGAGAACTGGAATTATTCACTTTCTCCGAAAAAGTGGGTATGGGTCTACCATTGTGGTTGCCAAAAGGCACCCTTCTGAGGGAACGATTGGTCAACTTTATGAAAAAGGCACAGGATAAATCCGGTTATCAGCAGGTAGTTACGCCTCATATTGGCCATAAAGCTTTGTACGAGACTTCTGGTCACTATGAAAAGTACGGAAAGGATTCTTTTCAACCGATAGCCACACCAAACGAAGGAGAGGAGTTTCTTTTGAAACCTATGAATTGCCCACATCACTGTGAAATCTATAAACATAAACCAAGATCTTACAAAGACCTTCCAGTAAGATATGCTGAATTTGGCACGGTTTATCGATATGAACAAAGCGGTGAGTTACATGGATTGACAAGGGTAAGAGGTTTTACACAGGATGATGCCCATATATTTTGTAGACCAGATCAAGTAAAAGAAGAATTTATAAAAGTCATCGATTTGGTTCTTTATGTATTTCAGGCATTGGGATTTGAGGAATATACCGCCCAAATTTCACTCAGGGATCCTGACAATAGAGAAAAATATATAGGATCTGATGATGCTTGGCAAAAAGCTGAGTCTGCGATTATCGAAGCAGCTGCAGAAAAAGGCCTTGATACCGTAACCGAGTTGGGAGAAGCTGCATTTTATGGTCCAAAACTTGACTTTATGGTCAAAGACGCACTTGGAAGAAAGTGGCAGCTTGGTACTATTCAGGTAGACTATAACCTTCCGGAAAGATTCCAGTTAGAGTATATTGGTTCTGACAATCAAAAACACAGACCAGTGATGATTCACAGAGCACCATTTGGTTCTCTTGAGCGATTTGTAGCTGTGTTGATAGAGCATTGTGCAGGTAATTTCCCACTTTGGCTGTCACCAGAACAAATCTGTATATTACCAATTTCTGAAAAATACACAGATTATGCCCAGGAGATCAACTCCATGCTTGACGAACAAGATATAGTGGGGATTATTGATAACAGGGATGAGAAAATCGGACGAAAAATCAGAGATGCTGAAGTGAAAAAGATTCCTTTTATGCTGATAGTGGGCGAAAAAGAACAAGCTGAAGAAAAAATTTCAGTACGTAAACATGGAGAAGGAGATATAGGTAGTTTTTCAGTCCATGAGTTTGCTCAATATTTCAAAGGCATAATAGAAGAATCTTTAAAGCAGAAATAATAGTACTAAAAAAGATAGAGATTTTTTAAATCTCGAAATAATTAAGATATTTGCAGGCAATTTCATTAAAACAACCAAAAAATTTTGAGAGGAAGAACACCGTTCAGACAGAGACAAGAAGAACCTTATAAGGTTAATGAGAAAATTAGAGCCAGGGAAGTGAGGGTAGTCGGCGATTTCGTAGAAGGAGGTAATGCCGTATTACAGACAGCCCAAGCGATCAAGATTGCTCAGGAAAATGATCTCGATCTCGTAGAAATCTCCCCTAATGCGAGTCCACCAGTTTGTAAGGTGATCGACTACGCTAAGTTTAAATACGAACAAAAAAAGAAGCAAAAGGAGATCAAAGCCAATGCTTCTAAGACTGTTTTGAAAGAAATCAGATTTGGTCCTAATACGGACGATCATGATTTTAATTTTAAATTGAAGCACGCCATCGGATTTCTGAAAGAAGGAGCTAAGGTCAAGGCCTATGTTCATTTTGTAGGAAGATCGATCGTCTTTAAAGAAAGAGGGGAAATGCTATTGTTGAGATTTGCGCAAGAACTCGAAGAGTATGCACAGGTTGAGCAATTGCCAAAACTCGAAGGAAAAAGGATGTTTCTTTTCTTATCTCCAAAAACAAATAAAAAATAAATTCAACAAATAAATACAGTTATGCCTAAAGTAAAGACCAAATCAGGTGCGAAAAAACGGTTCAAGCTTTCAGCAACCGGGAAAATCAGAAGAAAACATGCTTACAAAAGCCACATTCTGACTAAGAAGTCTACCAAGAGGAAGAGAAATCTTACCAAAATGGGAGAAGTTCATGAGACAGATGAAGGAAGAGTAAAAGCAATGTTGAGAATTGGTAAATAATTCTCAATCTTCAAAATTAAATTAAAGGTTATATTATTCACCAGACGCTGAGGTAAAAAAGTCCGAAAGGCACCTAGGGTCAAAAAATTAAATTACTATGCCAAGATCAGTAAATGCAGTTGCTTCTAGAGCAAGAAGAAAAAAAGTCCTCAAAGCAACAAAAGGTTACTTCGGAAGAGGTAAAAACGTTTGGACTGTAGCCAAGAACAAATATGAGAAAGGTCTACAGTACGCTTACAGGGATAGAAGAGTTAAGAAAAGAGAATTCCGTGCTCTTTGGATTCAGCGTATCAACGCTGGAGCAAGAGAATATGGCATTTCTTATTCACAATTTATGGGATTGTTGAAAAAAGCAGGTGTTGAATTGAACAGAAAAGTTCTAGCTGACCTTGCAATGAACCATCCAGAGGCATTCAAAGCTGTTGTTGAAAAAATTAAGTAAGAGCGCACTCAATTACTTGATAATTAAGCCCCATTTTATGGGGCTTTTTTTTGTGCTATATATTTTGTGTTTAAGAAGCTGTTTAATTAAAATTCACTATATTACAAGTGTACAAAATCTTGACAAGCCAATACCTAATCAATTGCTTTCGCATGATTCTGGGATTGGTTTTTTGCTAAAAAGACTTAATTGTCATTTACAAGTTGATGTTTGTAAAATTGATAAATATTTCTCCATGGTTTAGCAGGACTTTCAACATCAGGTGTATAGACTAATATGAACACTGAGCTGATGCCTTTTATATAGAATTCCCCATATGATGGAATAAAAAAAAGCCCCTAAAGTGGGGCTTGTGTAGCGAGGACGGGAGTTGAACCCGTGACCTCAGGGTTATGAATCCTGCGCTCTAACCAACTGAGCTACCTCGCCAAGTATTGTAATTAAATCGGGTGTTGGATCCCTGACTTTCGATTTTTATTTAAAATAGGAAGTAATAAATCTAAAAGTTCAACTTCAAAATAACTATCTGGATGAACTACCTTCCCAAATCGGAATGCAAATATGAGGTCTTGACCCTTTAATTCCAACTTATCGAAGCAAAAAAACTGTTTTTTTGTCAACTTAAATTTAAAGAAAATGGTAAAAAATAAATTTGTCGCTGATTATCAAATCAATACTTCAAGGAAAATATTATTTCCTTATTTAAGTTCAGCTAGCGGTTTGTCCGAGTGGTATGCCGATGACGTGTCTATCAATGAAGACAAAACGTTTAAATTTGAATATGATGGAGAAGATCATTATGCAAAAGTGGTTGCCCTTAGGACTAATTTCCATGTAAAATTTGAATTCTTCGATCCAAATAACTTGGAAGAAGAAGACAAAGCCTATATAGAATTTAAACTTGAAGAGAATGAACTTACCCAAACACTATTTCTTAAGGTGATTGACTACAGTGATTCGTATGAAGATGATGAACTTGAGTCTATTTGGGAAAATTTGGTAGCAAACCTTAAGGAGATCATTGGAGGATAAATTCAATTTTCATAAATTTTTGAATATTATTGCCAACTTTGCCGTTGAACTTTTGCAAGTGGCGATAATTACCTAATGAAAAAACTTGATAAGCTTATTCTGGGATCCTTTATAGGTCCGTTCTTTTTGACATTTATTGTGGTGGATTTTATTCTGCTCACGGTAAATATGCTCAAGTACTTTGATGAGATTTTTGGCAAAGGCTTGGATTTTATGATTTACATGGAACTGATTTCTTATTTTGTGATCAGCATTTCCCCTATGGCTCTACCTCTGGCAGTTCTTTTGTCTTCTTTGATGACATTTGGGAACCTTGGGGAGCATTTTGAATTGACAGCTATCAAAAGTAGCGGTATCTCACTTTTAAGAGCGTTGAGACCAATTGGTGTCTTTGTGGTAGTCTTGACCATTTTTGCATATTTATCCAATAATTACTTGGTTCCCAAAGTCAATCTGAAGACATTCAGTTTGCTCTATGATATCAGGATGAAATCCCCTGCTTTGGATATCAAAGAAGGAGTGTTTTATGCAGGGATACCCAACTATAGCATAAAAGTGAATAGAAAAATGGATGATGTAAGGTTAAAAGATGTCATCATCTATGACCATTCACAGGGGCAAGGTAATATCAATGTGATTCTTGCAGATTCAGGTAGGATGGAATCTTTCTATAATGACAGGTATATGAGATTGACGCTGTACAATGGCGTCAGCTATAAAGAATCAAGAGCCCAGAGAGGCATTACAGAAAAGCCTGTGGATTTTAGTCGAACTAATTTCTCCGAGAATCAAATGGTATTCAACCTTGAATCTTTTCAGATGAACCGAACTCCAGAAGATCTTTGGTCTACAAACAGGTCTATCAAGAATATCGCACAACTTAGAGACGGATTGGATTCGATGGCTAGTGAAATCAATCAGATCATTTATTATAATTACCTAACGACTGAATCATCTTATTCCTATTTCACAAGGAATAGAAAGATAAGACCTCCTGAAGATGTTGTTAGAGGAAAGGCTATTTATGACTCTCTAAGGGAAGCAAGGCTTCAATTTAGGAAGGAAAGAAAGGAAGATAGCTTAATCAGTGTAGGGGTAGAAGCTTCCAAAATTGATTCAAGCTTGATAGCCATTGATTCACTTGAGCGTGAAGAGTTGAAACTGATGGAAGATTCTCTTGGAATAGTGGATTTACCCAATCAATTGGACACTTTACCAAACTCTATCGAGAATACTAAAGAGAATGAGAGTTCAGTAGATTCAAGTCAAAATTCAAAAAAATTGACTAAAGGAGAGTTTCAGAGGCCTTCAGATTGGCGAGAAAAATTAGAAGAAGACCGAAAACCAGATTCCGTTGAATTAAAAATAAAGGAAAGTCCTAAGGAATTTACCGAAGCTCAAAAAGTAAAGTTTGATTCTATAGTGTCTGCAGGAAATTACAGAAACAGGGCCGCTACAGTAGCTTTGAATAATGCTCGTACGGTCAAGAATAATTTCAATACCAAAATCACTCAAATTGATAACCTTGAAAGAGAATACAGGAGATTTCAGATAGCATGGTATCAAAAGTACACATCAGCTTTTGCCTGTATAGTGATGTTTATGATAGGAGCACCTTTAGGAGCCATCATCAAAAAAGGAGGTTTGGGGATGCCTGTGCTCCTTTCAATCATCTTTTTCATTGTTTACTATATGCTCACCATTACAGGTGAAAAGTGGGCTAAAGAAGCAATTACGGATCCTATTTTCGGTACTTGGTTTTCAAATCTTGTACTCTTGCCCTTTGGGCTGTTCTTCTTAAAACAGGCCAGGAAGGATGCTAGGTTGTTTGAAGCTGATGCCTATGTAGAGTTTTTCAAAAAGGCCTTCAAACCTATTAAAAGATTGTTCTCCAAATAAATGAGAGCATTTTTAAATTAGGAATAATAGTTTTACCTTTGCGCTGTTTAAAATTCTAAAAAAATAATTTAACTAGACATGTATTTATCCGCAGAGAAAAAAGCAGAGCTTTTCAAGAATCATGGCAGGTTGAAGACTGAAACTGACACAGGATCACCGGAATCTCAGATTGCGTTGTTCACTTACAGAATTCAGCACCTGACAGAACATTTGAAAATCAACAAAAAAGATCACTCTTCAAGATTGAGTCTTTTGAAATTAGTAGGTAAAAGAAGAAGTTTACTTAACTATTTGATCAAAAACGATATCGAGAGATATAGAGCAATTATTGCTGAACTTGGAATAAGAAAATAATACCAGATTGATTGTAAGGTTCTCCTGTAGAGAACCTTACTTTTTTAACTCCCCACGATATTAAACCTTACTTTTAAATCTTAGCTTAATTATTTTAACAAAATTGTATGTTACCTAACGTAATTTCGAAAACTATCACCCTAGAGGACGGTAGAGAAATCATTATTGAAACGGGAGCATTGGCCAAACAGGCTGATGGTGCTGTTGTAGTAAAAATGGGCAATGCGATGCTTTTAGCAACCGCCATGTCCAAAAAAGAGGCAGGAGAAGGAGTTGATTTTCTTCCGATGTCCGTAGATTACCAAGAAAAATTTGCTGCCTCTGGAAAAATTCCCGGAGGATTTTTAAAACGAGAAGGCCGACTTTCTGATTATGAAATATTGATCAGCAGGATAGTCGACAGAGCAATCAGACCTATTTTTCCAGATGATTATCACGCAGACACCCAAATAGCAATCACCTTGATGTCATCTGATTCTGATGTATTACCGGATTGCTTAGCAGGCCTTGCCGCATCTGCTGCACTAGCTGTTTCGGATATCCCTTTCAACGGGCCAATTTCCGAAGTTCGCGTTGCAAAAATAGATGGACAGCTGATCATCAATCCTACTCCAACTCAATTGGAACAAGCTTCCTTGGAATTTATTGTAGCAGGTTCTGAAGAGTACATTTTGATGGTAGAAGGTGAAGCCAATGAGATTTCGGAAGATGAAATGGTAGAAGCCATGCAACTTGCCCATGAAGAAATCAAAAGGCATTGCCAAATACAAAAAGAATTAACAATCGCTGTAGGTAAGGAGGTTAAGCGTGAGTACAACCACGAAAAATCTGATCCGGCTTTGTTTGAAAAAATGCATAATGAACTTTACCAAAAGTGCTATGATGTAGTAGGTAAATTGATAGCCAACAAATCTGAGAGATCAGAATTAATCAAAGCTATCAAAGAAGAGTTTATCGAAAGTTTAGGAGAAGAACATGAATATGAAGCCAGTTTGATTGGCCCATACTTTTCTAAAATACATAAAGAAGCTGCAAGAAATCTTACGCTCAATGAGAAAAAGAGACTTGATGGCAGGAAACTTGACGAAGTGAGACCTATTTGGTCAGTAGTAGACTACCTTCCGTCAGCACATGGTTCGGCTGTATTTACAAGGGGAGAAACACAATCTATCACCACATGTACCCTTGGTACCAAAATGGATGAGCAGATGGTGGATGGAGCTGTAATATCCGGTTATAATAAATTCTTCTTACACTACAATTTCCCTGGATTTTCTACTGGTGAGGTAAAAATCAACAGAGGTCCGGGTAGGAGAGAAGTTGGACATGGCAACCTAGCCATGAGGGCTTTGAAGAAAGTATTGCCAAAAGACGACGAGAATCCATATACAATCCGTATAGTTTCTGATATTCTTGAATCAAATGGTTCTTCATCAATGGCAACTGTTTGCGCAGGTTCATTGGCCTTGATGGATGCTGGTATCCCGATCAAATCTGCAGTTACCGGTATTGCAATGGGAATGATTTCAGATGCAAAAACAGGGAAGTATTCTATCCTATCTGATATTTTAGGTGATGAAGATCATCTTGGAGACATGGATTTCAAAGTGACAGGGACGGCCAAAGGAATCACTGCTTGTCAAATGGATTTGAAAGTGGAAGGTCTTGATTACAGTGTTCTTAAAGAAGCACTTTATCAAGCTAAAGCTGGTAGACTTCATATTTTAGATGAGATCACGAAGACCTTGGCAGCACCTAAAGCTGACTTGAAACCACATACCCCAAGATCATTTATCATGTCAATTCCTAAAGAATTGATCGGTGCTGTGATAGGGCCTGGCGGTAAAGTTATTCAGGAAATCCAAAAGGACACTGGAGCTACAATTATCATTGAGGAAAAGGATAACGCTGGTAAAATCAACATCTTCTCAAATAACCAAGAGTCAATGGACGCAGCTGTTTCTAGAATTAAAGGAATAGTAGCACAGCCTGAGATTGGAGAAACTTATACTGGCAAGGTTAAGAACATTATGCCTTTCGGTGCGTTTGTTGAATTCATGCCTGGAAAAGATGGCTTATTGCATATTTCAGAAATCAAGTGGGAAAGACTTGAAAATATGGAAGGTGTCTTTGAACCAGGAGAAGAGATAGTTGTTAAACTTATTGATGTTGACAAAAAAACAGGAAAGTTCAAACTATCTAGAAAAGTATTGTTACCAAAACCAGAAAAATCCGAGAAAAAAGATTAAGTTCAATCGTGTATAATATACAATGAACTTTATTTGGAAGCATTTCTGTTATAGTATTTGTTCTTAACCGCAAAAATATTCTTGAATGAGGCAGCTAAAAATTAGCAAACAGATTACCAATAGAGAATCACAATCACTTGATAAATATCTTCAGGAGATTGGTAAAGTTGATCTACTGACGGCAGATGAAGAAGTGGTGCTAGCCAAACGCATCAGAGAAGGGGATCAACTAGCATTGGAAAAATTGACCAAAGCAAACCTAAGATTCGTAGTATCTGTTGCCAAGCAATACCAAAACCAAGGGCTTTCTTTGGGAGACCTTATAAACGAAGGAAATCTAGGGCTTATCAAAGCAGCACAGAGATTTGATGAAACAAGAGGTTTTAAATTCATTTCTTATGCAGTTTGGTGGATTAGACAATCCATTCTTCAAGCACTTGCAAAGCAATCCAGAATCGTAAGGTTACCTCTCAACAGGGTAGGGTCACTCAATAAAATCAGTAAAACCTTTTCAGAACTTGAGCAAAAATTTGAAAGAGAGCCATCTCCGGAGGAATTAGCGGAGGTCTTGGAGGTCACAGCTGGTGAAGTTGTAGATACGATGAAAATCTCAGGTAGACATGTGTCTATGGATGCTCCATTTGTACAAGGCGAAGAAAACAGTCTTTTGGACGTTTTGGAAAATGACGGTGATGAAAAGCCAGATGATGGTTTGATGACTGATTCACTTCGAAAAGAAGTTCAAAGAGCTCTTTCTACCCTGACTTCAAGAGAAGCTGATGTGATTACACTTTATTTTGGATTGAATGGAGAGCATGCGATGACTCTGGAAGAGATTGGTGAGAAGTTTAACCTTACCAGAGAACGTGTGAGACAGATTAAAGAAAAAGCTATTAGAAGGTTAAGACATACTTCAAGAAGTAAAACCCTTAAGCCTTATCTGGGCTAAATCGACTATATTAGCATTTATATTAAAAAGGGGAGCTTCCCCTTTTTTTGTTTCTCTAAATCCAAATTTACTAACAAAAGCTAAGTTTTAAATTTTAACTTTCTGACGATCATCTATTCATCAAAGTGCAGGGAATTTTAACAGGTATTAACTTTGTTGTGTAGGGTATTTTATCAAAATTTGCTAACCCAAAAATTAAACATAATGTCTTCTGAAATAGAAAAAGTAAAAGTTCTAATAATCGGATCTGGCCCGGCGGGATATACTGCTGCGATTTATGCTTCAAGAGCTGGTTTGAATCCATTACTATTTACCGGTGCTCAGCCCGGGGGTCAATTGACCATCACAACTGATGTAGAAAATTACCCTGGATATCCAGAAGGAATCATGGGGCCTGAAATGATGGAAGATTTCAGAAAACAAGCTGAAAGATTTGGGACACAAGTGAAGTATGGTATGGTGACCAAAGTTGATTTTTCATCTAAACCGCACAAGGTTATTGTAGATGATCAAAAAGAAATACATGCTGATACAATCATCATCTCGACAGGAGCTTCAGCCAAATGGCTGGGTATTGAAAGTGAAGAGAGACTTAATGGTAAAGGTGTTTCAGCTTGTGCCGTTTGCGATGGGTTCTTTTTTAGAGGTCAGGATGTAGCCATAGTAGGAGCTGGTGATACAGCTTGTGAAGAAGCCTCTTATCTTGCCAATATTTGTAACAAAGTTTATATGCTGGTAAGGAAAGATGAAATGAGAGCTTCTCAAATCATGCAAAACAGGGTGCTGAAAAATCCTAAGATTGAAGTAATGTGGAATACTGAAACAGAAGAGATTTTGGGTCAGGATGAAGTAGAAGGTGTAAGGGTTTTTAATAATAAATCCGGTGAAAAACGAGAAATTAAAATTTCTGGCTTTTTTGTTGCTATTGGGCATGAACCCAATACTTCCATTTTCAAAGATTCTATTACAATGGATGAAAATGGATATATCTTAACAAAGCCAGGCAGCACCAAAACAAATATTGAAGGAGTATTTGCTTGCGGAGATGCGCAGGATCATGTATATCGTCAGGCGGTAACTGCAGCGGGTACAGGATGTATGGCTGCACTTGACGCTGAAAGATATTTGGCTGCTCAAGAATAGTTTGAATGCTTTCTAATGACAATTAAAAAACAACTATTAGTTTCAATAATAATTTTGTGCATGGGTTCATTAGGAGCCCATGCGCAAACTTTTCCAAAGATTATTAAAAAGCCAAAGTCTGAAACAACTCCAGCACCTCTCAACCCTGTACAGAGAGATCTTCGGCTTTTTGATTCAAAGACTTACCTTCAGAACCTGACCAAAGAAACAGATTCTTTACTTTTCAGAGATTTTGTGAATTTAAAGAGAAGGCTGAGTATTGTTTCAGAGGATACCCTTTCTCTAATTTGGGCACCTACCAATCAGCTAGTACAGGTTTCTGAAAAAATTCTAATTGATAGTATTTGGGTTACTGCTTTTGAATATTATTCTTCTTGGGATAGCAGAAAAATCAACATTTATGATTTTAACCCCAAAGAATTTAAAGATACAGTTTACGTAAAGCTACATGATCCTTTTTTTGGAACTGACTATAAAATGCCACTTGAGACGACACAGATAACATCTGAGTTCGGCTTTAGAAGATTTAGATGGCATCATGGGACAGATTTGAGGTTGAGGACTGGGGATCCCATTTATTCTGTTTTTGACGGTATAGTAAGGGTAAGGTCATTCGATAGAAATGGTTATGGCTACTATATAGTCGTAAGGCATAAGAATGGACTAGAGACACTCTACGGCCATATGTCTAAATTGATTGCAGAAGTAGGACAGGAAGTGAAGGCAGGAGATATCCTTGGATTGGGGGGGAGTACTGGCAGAAGTACAGGGCCACATTTGCATTTTGAAGTCCGCTATCAAGGCTTGTCTATCAATCCAACGGAAATGTTTGACTTTAATCTCGGGAGGTTAAGGTCTGATGTTTACATGATCACAGCATCTAGTTTTGATCATGTGATACAAACACAAGAAGCCGTGTACCACAGAGTCAGGAGCGGAGAAAATCTAAGTACTATAGCGCGTAGGTATGGTGTAAGGGTAAGTACTCTGACGAGGTTAAACAATATTTCAACCAATAGTATTTTAAGGGTAGGTCAACGACTTAGGATACGTTGATAAAACGATGATAATTTTATGAAACTTGATATTCTTGTAATTGCAGCACATCCTGATGATTCTGAACTGGCTTGCTCAGGCACTATAGCATCGCATATTGATAAAGGATATAAAGTTGGAGTTTTGGACCTTACTCAAGGTGAAATGGGTACTCGTGGCACGCCTGAAATTAGGCTGGAAGAATCCAAAGAGGCTGCCGAAAAACTAGGTCTATCGATGCGTGAGAATCTTAAGTTCAAGGATGTGTTTTTCAAAGATGACTTTGAGCATCAAGTACAAATTGTCAGATACCTTAGGAAATACAAACCTGAAATAGTACTCGCAAATGCGGTCACAGACAGACACCCAGACCACGGTAAAGGTGGTGTTTTGGCATCTAAAGCCTGTTTTATGAGTGGTTTACGCAAAATTGAAACGGAATGGGATGGACAGCCTCAAGACGTTTGGAGGCCACAATACATTTATCACTATATCCAAAATAATTATATTCAGCCGGACTTTGTGGTAGATGTTACTGAATTTTGGGATAAAAAAATGGAGAGTATCAAAGCCTTTAAATCTCAATTTTATGACCCAAATAGCAAAGAACCGGAAAGTTTTATTTCTTCTTCAGGCTTTTTGGATTTTATTGATGCCAGAGGCAAAGAGTTTGGCCACAGCATCAACACTATTTATGGAGAAGGGTTTACGGTAGAGAGAATGATAGGAATATCCGATTTGTTCAATTTAAAATAAAAGCTGGCATATTAAGGTGCCAGCCTGCTAATTTTCCAGATACTTTTTTGATCTTGCCTATAAGTGATTCTATCATGTAGTCGGCTAGGTCTTCCTTGCCAAAATTCGATTTCTTCTGGTGCGATCCTATACCCTCCCCAGTGTTCGGGTCTTTTAATGCTTTCAGGGGTGAATTTAGCATGTAAGTCCTTTTCCCTACTCTCCAAGAATTCTCTACTATCAATTTCCGAACTTTGCGGAGATACCCAAGCACCTATCTGACTTGCGAAGGGTCTTGAGAAAAAATACTCATCAGATTCTTCGGCTGAAACCTTCTCCACTTTACCCATAATTCTTACCTGTCTTTCAAGTTCTGCCCAGTGAAAGGTTACAGAGACATATGGATTGGATTCAATTTCGGTTCCTTTGGTACTCTTGTAGTTTGTGAAAAAAACAAATCCTGTATCTACACCTTTTAAAAGCACAATCCTTGAATTTGGCCTACCGTCTTTGCTGATGGTAGCGAGGTTCATTGCATTGGCTTCAAGTACTTCTGAATTGAGTGCTTCTTCAAACCATGCTTTAAATTGTTCTATTGGATTTGGGTTTACTTCTGAAATTTCCAGTGTTTTAAGAGAATATTCCTTTCGGATATCTGCGATTTCCATAATGATTATCTTTTGGTTATAAAATTATCATACTTATTGCATTTAAAAAATTAAACCATAAATTACCCGAAATAACTTTTATATACTTCATGAGTGAGAAGAGGAAAATAGAACCAAAGGCAGGAAGTCTCTTGATTTCAGAACCATTTTTACAAGATGAAAATTTTGTAAGGTCTGTTGTGTTGGTTTGTGAACATAATGAAAATGGTTCATTCGGACTGGTCTTAAACAAGCTTTCTATATTAAAACTGAATGAATTGATGGACGATGTCCCATTATCAGGCTGTGAAGTTTATGTAGGAGGGCCAGTTGAACAAAACACGCTACACTTTATCTATTATGGTGAGAAGCTGACTGAAAACAGCATAGAGCTTGCAAAAGATTTATGGTGGGGCGGTAATTTTGAAGATGTTTTGAACAAAATAAACCTAGGGATTTTAAAAACAGATCTTATCCGTTTTTTTATAGGATATTCCGGTTGGTCTATAGGTCAGCTAGATACAGAAATAGATGAAAATACATGGATCGTCAGTGAAACTGTTGATTCGGAAAATATTTTTACCGCTTCTCCGGAAGAATTGTGGAAAATAATTTTGAAAAATATGGGTGGGGAATATCAGATGTTGGCAAATTATCCTATAGACCCAAGATTAAATTAAATCATTTTATTACTTTTGCTTCTTACGGATATCAAATAAGTACCGATTACATTATGGATAATGACAAGGAAATGTCTGAAAATGACAAGGTGACCAAAACCAATTTAGATACAGTTGGTGGTGGTAAAGTAGACCAAGAGACTTCAAAAACTGCTGAAGAGACTCAATCGAACACTAAAGATTCACAGGTAGAGGAATCTAATATCAGTACTGAGGAAACAGAAGTTCCCCCAAAAGCTGAAAGTTCGGAGGTTATAACTTCTGAGAATGAAACAGAGCAAGTAAGCTCTGAAAAGCAGACTGATGATACTCAAAGCATCAATGAAAATCAGCCTCACGAAGAGTCTGATGAAGATGATAATGATGACGAAGAAATTGAAGAAAATGATTATTCTGAGAGCTCCAAGTCTGAACTTCTTGCTGCAATTAAGACTTTGATTGCAACAGAGAAATATCTAAAAATCGATCCTGTCATCAATGAAATAAAAGGGTACTTTGATGCCATTTATAACAAAGAAAAAGAAGCAGCCTTAAAAGATTTTTTAGACAATGGAGGATTGGAAGATGACTTTCAATTTAGATCAGATGATGAGGATAAATTATTTTTTGCTTCATATCATGATTTCAGAGAAAAGAAAACTAATTTTCTAAAGGATCAGGAAAAAAAGAAAGAACAAAATCTACTGTCTAAAAATGAAATTCTTGACAAGCTAAGAGATCTTGTAGATGGTGAGGAAACTACCCATAGTATTACAACTATAAAAAATATCCAAGAAGAATGGAAGAAAATAGGTCCAGTACCTAGTGCACAAAACAGGAGTCTCTGGGCATCTTATAATGCCTTAATGGACAGATTTTATGACAATAGAAGTATTTATTTTGAACTGAAGGAATTAGATAGGAAGAAGAATCTTGAACATAAACTTGAGATTTGTGAAAAAGCAGAAGCTTTAATCCAGGTAGAGGAGTTGAAAGATGCCATCAAAGCTCTAAATGATCTTCATGAGGAGTTTAAGCATATAGGACCTGTGCCAAGGGAAGAGCAGGAACAGCTTTGGCAAAGATTTAAAGCAGCCTCTGATGCAGTTTATGAGAGAAGAAAGGAATACTATGATAGCCAAAAAGAAGTATTCAAGGAAAACCTAGTCAAAAAAGAAAGTTTGATAGAAAACCTTTCAGCCTTTAAAGATTTTACAGCAAGTAAGATTAAGGATTGGAATGTGAAAACCAAAGAAGTATTAGCTATTCAAAAAGAGTGGGAAAGTACAGGACCTGTGCCTAGAGAAGCTGGGAAAGAAGTAAACAGGAAGTTTTGGGGCTTTTTCAAGCAGTTTTTCCATAATAAAAATCAATTCTTCAAAGAGTTAGATGAAATAAGGCTGACCAATAAGAAACGAGCCGAGGAGTTGATTGGACAGGCAGAGGGGTTGATGGAGAGTACGGATTGGCAAGAAACCTCCTCTAAGTTGATTGGACTTCAACAGGAATGGAAGAAGATAGGACCAACACCAGAAAAGGTCAGGGATGAGTTATACCGCAAATTCAAAAATGCTTGTGATACCTTCTTTGAAAATAGAAGAAATGCAAACAAACAAGTCAATAAGGAGTTTGAGGAAAACTTGAAAACCAAAGAAGTATTAATTGGTAAAATTCGTGAAGCTGCTGATAGTGGAGAAGCCTTGACTGAAGAAGCTTTGGAAAAGTTTATAGCCGATTTCAACGCGATAGGTTTCGTTCCAAGGAAAAATATGAAGGAAATTACTTCAAAGTTCAACGAAGCCGTGGACGCGTATGTGAATAAGTTAGGGGTAGAAGGTGGAAGCAAAGAAGAATTTTTGTTTAGGTTAAATTTAAACAAGCTTCAGGCTGATCCAAATGCCAACCGTGTGTTGAATAAAAAAGAGCATGGCATCCGCAAGCAGATTTCGGATCTTGAAAACAACATCACTTTATGGAAAAATAACCTTGAGTTTTTTGCTGCTTCTAAAACTGCAGATAAGTTAAAAGATCAATTTGATGAAAAAATCATCAAAGCAGAAAATGAAATTGAGAAGCTCAAGAAAAAACTTTCCATCATTAGAGAATTTTAATTGTCTCATAAATAAGGGGATGCGGTTTGTCCCCTTATTTTTTTTTAAAATACCTTTGCACCATTAATCTATACCTCTATATTTGCACCACGATTTCAGTCAAAGGGCTGATAGAAAAACAAAAAAGCCTCCTTAGCTCAGCTGGTAGAGCAACTGACTTGTAATCAGTAGGTCGCTGGTTCGATCCCGGCAGGGGGCTCTTTTTTGAAATTCAAAAATGATAATTCAGTAGTTTTCCTGAAAATTTGCAGGAGCTAGATCAGATTCAAAAGAAAATGTCAACTGATTTTATCATAGGGGAAACGGAATGTTAGTTCAGCTGGTTAGACTGCATGTCCCGATTAATCGGGAAGGTCTCTGGCTTGAGTCTCGTCGATTCCGCAAATTTGTTTATCATCAAATTAAAAAAAGATAATCAGGAGTGGTAGTTCAGCTGGTTAGACTGCCTGTCCCGATTACTCGGGAAGGTCTCCGGTTCGAGTCCTGTCTATTTCGAAGATTTGTTTATCAACAAATTAAAAAAAGATAATTAGGAGTGGTAGTTCAGCTGGTTAGAATGCCTGTCCCGATTACTCGGGAAGGTCTCCGGTTCGAGTCCTGTCTATTTCGAAGATTTGTTTATCAACAAATTAAAAAAAGATAATTAGGAGTGGTAGTTCAGCTGGTTAGAATGCCTGTCCCGATTACTCGGGAAGGTCTCTGGTTCGAGTCCCGTCCATTCCGCAAATTTGTTTATCATCAAATTAAAAAAAGATAATTAGGAGTGGTAGTTCAGCTGGTTAGAATGCCTGTCCCGATTACTCGGGAAGGTCTCTGGTTCGAATCCCGTCCATTCCGAAGATAGAAATTTTGCAAAAGAGCACAAGGGACAATTTAAAAGTATTGGAGTGGTAGTTCAGCTGGTTAGAATGCCTGTCCTGATTACTCGGGAAGGTCTCTGGTTCGAGTCCCGTCCATTCCGCAAATTTGTTTATCATCAAATTAAAAAAAGATAATTAGGAGTGGTAGTTCAGCTGGTTAGAATGCCTGTCCCGATTACTCGGGAGTGTCTCTGGTTCGAGTCCTGTCCATTCCGAAGATTAAAATTTTGCAAAAGAGCACAAGTGACAATTTAAAAGTATTGGAGTGGTAGTTCAGCTGGTTAGAATGCCTGTCCCGATTTCTCGGGAAGGTCTCTGGTTCGAGTCCTGTCCATTCCGAAGATTGAAATTTTGCAAAAGAGCACAAGTGACAACTTAAAAGTATTGGAGTGGTAGTTCAGCTGGTTAGAATGCCTGCCTGTCACGCAGGAGGTCGCGGGTTCGAGTCCCGTCCATTCCGCAAATTTGTTTATCATCAAATTAAAAAAAGATAATTAGGAGTGGTAGTTCAGCTGGTTAGAATGCCTGCCTGTCACGCAGGAGGTCGCGGGTTCGAGTCCCGTCCATTCCGCAAAGTCCCAAGCAAAACTTGGGACTTTTTTTATTTATGGCCTTTTTTGTATACATCCTTCAATCCATGAAGGATAAAAGTTTTTATGTAGGTGTCACTCACAACATAGGTGAACGCTTGGAGAAACACAACCGCCCACATAAAGGATACACAGGTAAAAAACAACCATGGGTATTGGTTTATACTGAAATCTACACAACAAAAACCGATGCACTTAAAAGAGAAAATTTTATCAAAGCCCAGAAAAGTAGGGAATACATTGAAGTTTTAATCAATGGTAGTTCAGCTGGCTAGAATGCTTGTCCCGATACATCGGGAAGGTCGCGGGCCTGTCTGCCCCAGGTAGATTCGAGTCCCGTCTCCCGTTCCACGGGACAGGCTATTCCGCAAATTCTCAGTTAAATCTGAGACGTTTTTTATTTATGATCTATATATGTACCAAAGTTAATTTATAGTATATCCCGGCGTTTCTTTATTACTTGAGCTCTTGTCGTGTAATTAAAAATTTTTCTTACTAAGAATATTTTTATCTTTGTCTTAGTCAAAAAACCTTAGTATGCTATTAGAATTCGAAAAACCAATTGCTGATTTGGAGTTGAAACTTCAGGAAATGAAGGACTTGGCAAAGGGCAGGAGAGTGGATTTATCTGCCGATATTCAGTCATTGGAAGAAAAAATTCAGATTTTGAAAAAAGAAACTTTCCAGAACCTGACCAGATGGCAAAGGGTTCAGCTTTCCAGACATGCGGATAGACCTTATTCATTGGATTACATTTATGAAATGACCAATGATTTTGTTGAATTACACGGAGACCGTACAGTCAAAGATGATAAGGCCATGATCGGTGGTCTTGGAGACCTAGATGGCAGGTCTGTAATGTTCATAGGGCAGCAAAAAGGCAGGAATACCAAACAGAGGCAAGAACGTAATTTCGGGATGGCAAATCCAGAAGGTTATAGAAAAGCTTTAAGGCTTATGAAGATGGCTGAGAAATTCGGTAAGCCTATTGTGACGCTTATAGATACTCCAGGAGCATTTCCAGGACTTGAGGCAGAGGAAAGAGGACAAGGTGAGGCAATAGCCAGAAACCTGAAAGAAATGTTTATGCTCAAAGTTCCGGTGATCTGTATCATTATTGGGGAAGGAGCCTCTGGAGGTGCTTTGGGGATAGCTATAGGAGACAAAGTGTACATGTTGGAAAACACATGGTATTCGGTGATCTCTCCTGAGTCTTGTTCTTCTATTCTATGGAGAAGTTGGGATTATAAAGAACAAGCCGCAGAAGCGTTGAAATTGACTGCAAATGACATGAAACAAAATGGCCTCATTGACGGTATCATAGAAGAACCATTGGGTGGTGCGCATAAGGATATGAAAAATATGGCCAAGACCATTAAGGCCACCATTCTTGAGGCTTTAAAAGAATTGGATAAGATTAAACCCGAAAAGAGATCAGAACAAAGAATTGACAAGTTCTGTGCTATGGGGGTTTTCGTAGAATAGTGAAATCAAACCTGATTAAACACAATATTCTTTGGGTTTTTATGCCAGAGAGTATTGTGTTTTTTTATTTTACACATATGAATATAAAAGTAATTAATACAGGTTTTTTTAAATTAGATGGCGGTGCCATGTTTGGTGTTGTACCTAAATCCTTGTGGTCCAAAACCAACCCTGCTGATCAAAATAACCTTTGCACTTGGGCAATGCGATGCTTACTTATTGAGTCTGAGGGAAAGGTAGTATTGATTGACAATGGGATAGGTGACAAGCAAGATGCTAAGTTTTTCTCTCATTATTTCCTTCATGGTGATGATAGCTTGGAGAAGTCTTTGCATAAAGCCGGTCTTGGCTTCAATGATATCACCGATAATTTTCTGACACACTTGCATTTCGATCATTGTGGCGGTGGAGTTTTTCACAAAGATGCTGACTCTAAGATTCCGCAAATGAGATTTCCCAATGCCAAATATTGGACAAACAAGGATCATTGGAATTGGGCAATAGAACCCAATAGTAGGGAAAAAGCCTCTTTTCTTAAAGAAAATATTCTTCCGATACAAGAAAGTGGACAACTCGATTATTTGGATCTTGAAAACAACACTTTTTTCAATGGATTTGATTATTTCACAGCAGATGGGCATACTGACAAACAGATGATTCCTAAAGTCAAATACAAAGGAAAGACCCTCGTTTTTGCAGCAGATTTACTCCCCTCAGTTGGGCATATCCCGCTTCCTTACGTAATGGGATACGATACCAGGCCTTTGATTACTTTGGAAGAGAAGAAACGTTTTTTGGAAGAAGCTGCTGCTAATGACTATATCATTTTTCTGGAACACGACCCCATTCACGAGTGTTGTACAGTAAAAATGACCGAAAAAGGAGTAAGGTTGAACCAAACATTTTCCTTAGATGAAATCTGAAAAAAAAATAGGACTTGCCCTCTCTGGTGGTGGCGTCAGAGGGATCGCTCACCTGGGTGTGCTCAAGGCGCTTAATGATCAAGGTATTTACCCTAATCGCTTAAGTGGCAGTAGTGCCGGAGCTATAGCAGGTGCTTTGTATTGTTCTGGACATGATCCCTCTGAAATCCTGGAGATTATTGTCAAGACAAACTATTTTAAGTTTTTGAGACCTGCCATTTCTTGGACAGGGATCTTGAAGATGGATGTGGTAGAAGAGTTATTTTTAAAATACATTCCTGACAATTCTTTTGAAAGCCTTAAAATACCACTTACTGTAGCCGCTACTGATATAAAAAGAGGCAAGGTGGCTTATTTCTCAGAAGGATCGCTTATCAGGCCCCTTATGGCTTCGAGCTGTATCCCTGGAATGTTTGACCCTATAGAGATTAACAATAGGTTTTATGTTGATGGTGGAGTGTTGAACAACCTTCCTGTTGAGCCTTTGGAAGGTACTTGTGATTATATTATCGGAGTAAACTGTAATCATCTTCCCGTAGAACACACCATCAATAACATAAAGAAATTGATAGAAAGGACAGTGATTATGTCCATGAATTATAATGTCTACAGCAGAAAAAACAAGTGTGATTACTTTATTGAGCCAAAAGGTCTTGCGAGATATGGTGTATTTGACATCAAAAAGTCTCAGCAAATCTTCCAAGCTGGATATGAATCGGCCTTGATTTATATTGAAGAAAATCCCAGTATTTTAGAACTTTCAAACTCCAATCCCAATATTGTATCCCCATGATGAAATTTTTATCAAAGATTGTGTTTTTCCTTGCTGGTTGGAAGTTGAATATAGGTTGGCCAGAAGGTCTCAAAAAAGCTG
This sequence comes from Mongoliibacter ruber, assembly GCF_003003005.1. Classification (GTDB taxonomy): domain Bacteria; phylum Bacteroidota; class Bacteroidia; order Cytophagales; family Cyclobacteriaceae; genus Mongoliibacter; species Mongoliibacter ruber. Next base: position 512,778 of record NZ_PVTR01000001.1, on the reverse strand, counting down.
TTTTGATTGCTATTCCGCACACGAGCAATTGGGATTTACTTTATGCAAGGGCAGCTTTCTATTTGATGGATATTCCCGTAAAATTCACCATTAAAAAGGAAGTCATGGTGGGGCCACTTGGTTGGTTCATCAAGGTATTGGGCGGCATTGCCATTGACCGTAAAAGAATACCAGGGGGTAGAAAACAAACCTATACAGAAGCTATGACAAACATGCTCAAAGAAGCTGACGAATTGGTTATCATGGTGACTCCCGAAGGTACGAGAAGTTATGCGCCTAGGTGGAAGACTGGATTTTACCATATCGCTTTAGGTGCGGAGGTCCCAATAGTGATTGGTTATTTAGACTACAAAAAGAAAGAAGCTGGAATTGGTCCTGTAATTTTTCCAAATGGTGAAAGAGACGCCCAGGTAGAAGAAATGATGGCCTTTGGCAGAACAGTAACTGCTAAATATCCTGATCAGGGTATTAGGTGATTTCTATTCCACAGTAAGCGTAACATCGTCAAAATACACTTTGCCGAATGTTCTCTGTGACATAACCAAATACACAATAATATGGTCGATTTCAGAAGGGACATTTGGTAAAGCTACTTCCAAAGGCTCCCAGTCAAATGTGCCGTTGACACTGATAAGGTTCTGGGTTGATGCAAACCTACCTATTGTAGTTCCGCCCGAGTCTTCTACCGGGAAGGCTCTTATTGATATAAAAACATTGCTAACAGACCCATTGGAAGTAATGTTATCCCCTTTGATAAATGCCCTGAGTCTTAGCCTTTGTCCTGGTCCAGGCATTACTCCTGAATAGGATTGTTTCCAGATAGCGGATTCAGTACTTAAGCTATCAGTGCTTTCAATAAATATTGATTGATTCCCGGATCTAAAGTTGTCTCTACTCACACCTGTAATAAACCCCCGAGGTGTGATTGATGACCATGGGGACACCGAGCTGTCAGACCGGGAAAAGTCAGTATTGGTTAAAAGCTGAGTACCCACTTTTAAATCCTCATCACCATTTATGCAGGCAAAAGTGATTAAAGCAATTATCAGTATTGAGAAAGATTTTTTCATTGACTGGAAAATTATACTAAAAAAACGAATTCCCGATAATTGAGTTCAGCACCTTCCATATTAGGAATAGATTTTAATTAGCCCATCCAAACCAACAAAAGAATTTTTAAAAAGAAAAAAATAAAGGGAACATCAAATACAATCAAAAAATTTTAAATTGTTGGTTTATGCTTATGCTTAACCAAACCCAAAATTACCATGGAGGATAGTATTTTAACTGCTGTTTTTTTGCCCTTGGCACTCGCTTTCATCATGCTTGGCATGGGGCTTAGCCTTACCCTCAAGGATTTTAAAAATATTTTGTTGTTTCCAAAGGCAATATTCTTGGGGCTTACTAATCAATTGATTCTACTTCCGGTTTTTGGATTTGCTCTTGTGCATGTTTTTGGTCTTACAGGAGCCATGGCTGTTGGCATCATGATTTTGGCAGCTTGTCCAGGTGGAGCGACCTCAAACTTGATCACTCATCTATCAAGAGGGGATATTGCTTTGTCCATTAGTCTTACAGCGGTGAGCTCATTTGTGACGATTGTTTCCATACCACTGATTGTGAATTTTGCCATCAGTTATTTTGGAGAGGAGGGGAGTATAACACTTCCTGTCTTGGAGACTATCGTTCAGATTATGGGAGTTACACTTGTGCCTGTTTCTATAGGTATGTTTTTGAAGAAGAAATTCCCATTACTGGCAATAAAAGCCGATAGGCCTGTACGCTTTGCTTCAGCTGTTTTCTTCGCCTTAATTTTATTTGCTGCGATATTTAAGGAGAGAGCTTCCATTGTAGAATATTTTGTCTTGTCGGGTCCTGCGATGTTGATTTTAAATATTTTAACCTTGACTGTTGGGTTTTTCCTTGCAACTGTGTTTTTATTACCCAAGCGACAAAGACTTACAATTTCGATAGAATCAGGAATTCAGAATGGCACGCTTGGTATTATGATAGCTGCGACCCTTCTCAAAAATTCAGAAATGACGATACCCATTGCCATATACAGTTTGATCATGTTTATGACATCAGCACTGATCATTTTTGTAGCAAACAAAAGAGCCCGGAATTAAGGGGCTCTTTTGTGCTTTAAATTATCAAAATCAGTCTTTTAAACCATAAAGTTCTTTAGCTGCTTCTTCGTATTTATCACCTTCCTGCCATTGAGGGCGCTCAGCATTATTGGCTATTTTCTCAGCTGTGAGTATATATGATTTCCAATATTTGACAGCGTAATCAAGATCAAAATTGTCTACTTCATCAGAAGGCTGATGGTAGTGTCTGGTTATTTCCTCATCAAATGCCGTAAAACCTAAACTGAAGGTAGGCGATGGAATGCCTTTTCTGGCAAAATTGACATTATCAGATCGGTCATATAATCCTTGTTCAGGAGATGGGTCACCTATGGTTTTCAAACCAAATACTTCAGTGGCCTCAGCAATCAAAGGATCAACAGAGGTTCTGCCAAATCCTATCACGGTGATAATAGAGGTGTCGTTATATCCACCATTGTCAATATTGAGGTTGTAAATAACTTGATTGAGCGGTACAAGTGGGTTGTCGGCGAAGAAAGCACTACCCAAAAGTCCTTTTTCTTCAGCTGTCCAAGCACAAAGAAGAATTGATCTTTTCGGTGGATTTTCTGCAAAGTATTTTGCAGCTTTTATTACAGCCACTGTACCTACAGCATTATCCCTGGCTCCATTGTATATTGAGTCACCCTCAGCATTTGGTCTTCCAACACCTACATGGTCATAATGTGCCGAAAGCATAACATATTCGTTTTTAAGCTGTGGATCTGTACCTTCAATATAGGCCACGACATTTTTCCCTATGATAGAACGATTTACTTTTCCTTGGATTTCTATTTCCGCAGATTTGTACTCTCCTTTTCCCATTGCATTGATGAGTTCATTATTTGGGTCTTTGAGCCATAGGTATGGGATGCTTTTTCCATCCTGATTGGCATCAATAGTCAATTGCGCACGATTAAGGAAATTGGTAGCCATCTGCCAAGGTAGGGTAGGTACATTAAAGATCTCAATCAGACCTACGGCTCCTTTAGCTTTAGCCAATGCCAGTTTTTTACGTCCTCCGGCAAATAAGTCTGAAGGACTCAATTTTCCCGGTTCGCCAATGTTGGTAACCACAATTTTACCCTCGACATCCTTACCTTCATAATCACTTTCTAAACCATAGCCTAGGACAATGATTTCATGTGAGCCGCTGTAGTCAATCCCATCCAAAACAAGTAGGTCTTCCCCTTGTACAAAGTTCTGTTCACCTAGACTCAATGTGCCTGTTTTTGGAGGTCCTGAAAGTCGAAAAGGGATCTTTTGGTAATAGGCATCTGCTCCTTCAAGTTCCCTTGCACCATATTTCCAAAACTGCTCGGCAATAAACCTCGAAGCTGCGTCTATTTCAGGTCTGATAGGGTCTCTTCCCATTAGTTCGTCCGATGCCAAATAACGGAAGTTGGATATAGCCTCTTTTTCGTTAAAGTGCTGCTCTATGCGCTCTTTGTCTCCCTGTGCTTGTGCACAAAATGTCATAGCCAGTGCGGCTAACGTAATTTTAAATCTCATATTTGAAAGGATAGGTAATGGATTCATTTTTGGGTACTGAAAAATCAAAATTAAATATTTTTTAATAACCTGGTTTAAAATGGCGTATCTAATCCAATCTTATCGGTGATTTCAAGAAAATGTTTAGGTAATGGTGCATTTATTTCAATTTGAATTTTATGAATAGGATGATTAAAACGGAGATTATAAGCATGTAGCAACATATTTTGTAAACCGTACTGACTTCTAAAGAAGTTATTCTGTTTGTTGTCTCCATGAGTGGAATCTCCGATGATATAATGCCTAATATGGGCCATATGCCGTCTAATCTGATGCATTCGTCCTGTCTTTGGAAATGCTTTAATCAAAGAATACCTGCTTGTGGGGTACCTGGGAGAGGATGGGAAAGGGATTTCTGTTTGTGCAATCGAAGTATAGAGTGTTAAGGCTTCTTGAAGTTCACCGACAAGATTTTTTTTCAGTGGAGATTCTATTTCACCTGATTCCGTAGGCATAAATCCTCTCACTACTGTAAGGTACTCTTTTTCCACTGCATCTGTTGGGAACAATGGTTGGAGTAAGGAGGCCGCTTCAGAAGACTTCCCAAAAATAAGAACACCTGTGGTAGGACGATCTATTCTGTGTAGAGGGTAAACCCTGCAGTTGATTTGATCCCGAAGCATCTGTACAGCTAGAAGCTCCTCCTCTTCTTTTGCAATATTGGTTTTGTGGACCAAGACTCCGGCAGGTTTGTCGATGGCTATAAAGTACTCATCTTCGTAAAGGATCGTCAAAAGTGGTCTCAATTTGTAAAAGTTAAATTGTTGTGAGTCTCATTGAAAGGGTACATACATATTTTTGATTAGGCTTATCCAATACTTTGACATTTATGAATTAGGTTCAAATTTGTTAATCAAAAAAAGCCTTTTCGAAATATCCCGAAAAGGCTTTTCTTAAAATATAACTCCAGACCCTATTGCTTCATCATTTTGATACCAAGCTACAAATTGTCCAGAAGCGATCCCTCTTTGGGCTTGGTCAAATAGGATATACAAGCCTTCATTTTTCATTAAAAGTGTAGCCCCAGATAGCGGCTGTCGGTACCTGATTCTGGTTTGGTACCTGGCGGATTGACCAGGGTTTAACCTCAGGTCTTCCCTGATCCAATGCACATCCACTTTGGGTACGAAAAGTCCAAACCTGTTTAGCCCTGGGTGATCTTCCCCGAGACCTGTGTATATCACATTATCTTTAGTGTTTGTGCTAATTACAAACAAGGGTTTACCTGTGCCTCCCACATGAAGACCTTTTCGCTGACCAACAGTATAATAATGGGCACCATTATGTTCTCCGACTTTTTTACCATCTTCTGGAGTATACTCAATTGGCATACAAATATCATCCAAAGACTGCTGATCCAAGTCGTTTAAATCTATTCCAGCAGGGATTTTTTGATTTTGATAAGCTTTATGGGTAGCATCTACCGTTAGAATTTCACCTTTTTTGGGTTTTAACTGTTGCTGCAAGAAATCAGGAATTCTTACTTTCCCTATAAAACATAAGCCTTGGCTATCTTTTTTGTCGGCTGTAATCAGGTCTTGTTCTTTTGCGATTCTACGAACTTCAGATTTTTGCAAATGGCCTATTGGAAACAAGGCTTTGGATAATTGCTCTTGGCTGAGCTGACATAGAAAATAGCTTTGGTCTTTATTTGGATCAGCTCCTGCTATCAACCTGTAAATCGGCTGATCATTTTTTACTATTTCATCCCTTTGGCAATAATGACCTGTGGCTACATAATCAGCTTTGAGTTTCTGAGCGGCTTTCAAAAAAATATCAAATTTTATTTCCCTATTGCACAAAATATCAGGATTGGGGGTTCTTCCCGCCTTATATTCAGCAAACATGTAATCCACTATCCTTTCGCGATATTCTTCACTGAGGTCAATTGCCTGAAACGGTATTCCTAGCTTTTCAGCAACCAGCATGGCATCGGTGCTATCTTCCATCCAAGGGCACTCATTTGAAATGGTAACTGATTCATCATGCCAGTTTTTCATAAACATCCCGATGACTTCGTAACCCTGCTCTTTGAGTAAATATGCTGCTACTGAGGAGTCCACTCCTCCGGATAGACCTATAACTACCCTCTTTTTATTTTCCATAATTTCGAAATTGTTCATGGGGTAAAGTCCCATGAGGTTTCATTGTGGATTTAACATGATGTTTATCCCAATTGGTTCGCAAAGGTATGATTTCAGTCTTTATTTCGCACAAAAATTAATTTGTGTCTTCCTTTTTGTGCTTCTCTTTCTTCGATCTCAAATGCATTGATTGAGTTGACTAGTGGTGTGAGTTTTTGGTAACCATAGTTTCTTGAATCAAAATTTGGTTGCTTTTTCTGTAAAAGGTTGCCCACATCACCCATAAATGCCCAGCCATCATCATCAGCGAGATCAGCAATGGTATTGTAAATTAATCGAATCAATTTAGGTGTGATTTTATCTACTTGCGGCCTTTCTTTTTTAGCTCCTTTGAGGGTGCCTTGTTCAGGTTCTTCTTGTTGTAGAATTTCCACATAAATGAATTTATCACAGGCCGCTATGAATGGTCCGGGGGTTTTCTTTTCTCCCATGCCCAACACCAACATTCCCGCTTCCCTTAATCTCATGGCGAGTTTGGTAAAGTCACTGTCACTTGATACCAGGCAAAATCCATCTACTTTTTCGGAATATAGGATGTCCATGGCATCAATAATCATTGCTGAATCAGTAGCATTTTTACCAGTAGTGTAGCCATATTGCTGGATTGGATTGATGGCATTCTCTAAAAGGACATTTTTCCATTTTGCGAGTTGAGGTTTGGTCCAATCTCCATAAATTCTTTTAATAGTAGGATTGCCATATTTGGCGATTTCTTCCATCATTTCCTTAATCGGGCTTGATGAAACATTATCGGCATCTATTAGTACAGCAATTTTCTTATCATTTTGCATAAAAAATGTATTTTTTTGTTTAGCGTTCAATTTAATCATTTAAAATGCAATAAAACTAAGTAGTCTGCGCTTTATGGCTTCTCTTATTAATTCGGGGCATTTTTTGTAAGTTGCAAGAAGTTAACAATTATTTAAATCATGAAAAAACTTTTGGTAGCCACCGGTGGCGGTGATTGTCCTGGTCTCAATGCAGTGATAAGAGGAATCTGCAAGAGAGCAAAAAAATCCAAACAATGGGAAGTGTATGGAAGTAAAGAAGCATTTAATGGAGTGAACGAAGATCCTCCAAGAATTATAAAATTAAGTGGAAAAAAAACCGCGGGAATCCATGTAAGGGGAGGTACCATACTCAAAACAACCAATAAGGCTGACCCTCTTCATTTTCCAGTAAAAGGGGCCGATGGAAGTATTACTTTCGAAGACCGTACCCAAGAGCTGGCAGATAAAATCAAATCCTTAGGTTTCGATGCCGTTATCAATATCGGTGGTGATGGATCCCAAAAGATATCAAAGGCATTATTTGATAAAGGTCTTCCTATAGTGGGTGTGCCAAAAACTATAGACAATGACCTTGCAGCCACTGATGTGACATTTGGTTTTCAAACAGCAGTGCAGATAGCATCAGATAGTTTTGATAAATTGGTGACTACCGCTGAAAGTCATCATAGGGTGATGATCATGGAAGTCATGGGAAGAGATGCAGGTTGGATTGCCTTGCATACTGCGATTTCAGGAGGTGCTGAAATATGCCTTATCCCGGAAATACCATATGACCTTGCTAAAATTGTGAAAAGAATTGAATCGAGGTATGATAAACATAGAGGCTTTGTCAATATTGTGATTGCAGAGGGTGCAAAACCCAAAGAAGGCAGCATTGTGTCAAGAGAAGGAGACGAAGGTTCAAGACATGTCAGATTGGGAGGAGTTGCATATCAATTGTCCGAACAATTGAAAGAAGCTGGGATTAGAGCTGAGATCAGGGAAACGGTTCTTGGTCATGTACAGCGTGGTGGTACGCCTACAGCATACGATAGGGTATTGGCTTCTCTTTTTGGTGTAAAGGCATTCGATATGGTAATGGCTGGGGAATTCGGTAAGATGGCCGCTTTTGTCAATAATGATTTTGTATCCGTTCCACTGGAAAATGCGACCAAAGAATATAATGTAGTGGATAAAGACAGCTTCTTGGTGGATGGAGCAAGAGGTTTGGGAATTGAATTTGGAGATTAATGATAAAATCATGAAAGATGCACTGATATACTTTTTTGAACGAGATTTAAAAAAGCTGATAAAAGAACTCGATGCTTATCAGAATGAAGAGAATATCTGGAGGGTAAGCGGAGAAATTAAAAATTCCACTGGGAACCTTAGCTTGCATCTTGTTGGGAATTTGAATCATTACATCGGTGTTCATCTTGGTAAAAGTGCTTATTCTAGGGATAGGGAAGCAGAATTTGCTACAAAAGGAATAAGCAGAACTGATCTTATTGTGATGACTGAGAATACAATTCAGGAAATTACAAATGCCATTCTTCAGTTTCCTGAGGATTGGTTTTCAAGAACCTATCCTGAAGATGTGTTCAATGAGTCAATGACCTATGAGCATTTTATGATCCATCTGGTCTCCCATTTGAATTACCACTTAGGTCAAGTCAATTACCATAGGCGATTATTGGATCACTAAAAAATTAAAGGCAGCCATTTGGCTGCCTCCTTTTTTATTTGGGTTCTATTCTATATAGTCCACCGTCGCTATGGTCTGTGAGTAGATAAATAAAACCATCTGGTCCTAGTCTTACATCCCTGATTCGTCCTAATTTTTTGGTCAAGAGTACTTCATCGTGCACCACTTCCTCACCTTCAATTTCCAACCTGTGCAATTGCTCTTTGTAGAGCGATCCAGCAAAAAGGTTGCCTTCCCATGCTGCAATCTTTCCTTGTTGATGAAAAGCCAAACCCGATGGTGCCATAGATTCTTCCCAGATATGCTTTGGTTTTTCTACTCCGGGAGCTTCATTACCCAGTCCAACTTTGGCTTTGCTTGAATACTCTACCCCTTGACTGACTTGAGGCCACCCATAATTTTTACCCATTTTTACCAAATGAATTAAATCACCTCCAAAAGGGCCATGTTCACTGGTCCAAATCAATCCTGTGCTTGAGTCTATCGCCAAACCTTGGTTATTTCTATGTCCAAAAGAAAAAATCTCAGGTCGAAGATTCCCCGGTTCGGTATTGACAAATGGATTGTCTTCTGGTACACCACCATCCTCCTTGATTCTGATCATAGATCCTGCAGGGTCTGTCAAATCCTGAGAAGGATACCTGATACCTCTGTCTCCTATTGAAAATATCACTGTACCGTCCCCGGGGAACACAATTCTACTTCCATAATGTCTTCCTGGTTCTGTTCGGGGTATTTGGGTATACAACACTTCCATATCAGTCAATTCGCTTTTGTCCGAGGAGATTTTTGCTCTGGCCAATGCCGTACCTGTTGCATAATCATGATCGCTGAAATTGGAGTCATCATCCCCAGGGCTTGAAAAGGTAAAGTATATCCAACCGTTGGATTTGAATTGAGGATGAACTACCACATCCAACAGACCTCCTTGATTGCCTCCATCTGGGGCTGTTTTTTGATCTTCGTCCGTGTCTATTTTTGGGAGGTTGTTGACAGATGTGATTTGATCACCGTCTATATGTAAAAGTCTGCCTGGGCGTTCTGTTATCAGCATGCTGCCATCATCGAGCCATGTCATAGCCCAAGGGTGTTCTAATCCCTCGACAAGTTGAATTACTTTAAAGGTTGATTTTTCACTGTTTACTTCTTCTTCTACTGTCTTGTTGATTACTTTTTGTGAATGGGCAGAAGGTATGATCCCCATTAAGATCCAAGTGAGTATAAGAATTTTTAGAAGAGATTTGTCCATAATCGCAAAAGTTTAAGTGTATACCTTAGCTTTCAATTCAATAGGAGTTATGATTTATCGATCAAAGTTGAAAGCATTAAAATAGATTTTATTGTCAATTAGAATGAATATTGACCATATCGGTTGATACTTTTGCAATTTTAAGACCAATGAAAAAAAGCTGCTTTTGGATTAGGATAATTCATGGTATGTTTATCTGTGTGGAAAAGATTCCCCACGTTTATTCCCTTTATCGGGGATATTTATGTATGGTCGTATCGCTTGTGATAGCAAAAATTGTATTATCATGTATCTAGAAAAAATAACCCATTCTACCTATTATTTATGGTTGGGAATCATGATCCTGACTGGTTTTTTTAGCTGTTCAGAAAAACCAACTTCTCAAAAAGAAAACAAGCTTCCCAATATCGTATTAATTCTAACGGATGATCAAGGCTACAATGACCTTGGGGTTTATGGTTCCCCTGATATTCTCACCCCACACCTGGACCAGCTAGCCGAAGATGGCATGAGGTTTACCAATTTTTACGTGGCTCAGGCAGTTTGTTCTGCTTCCCGCGCTGCTTTGCTTACAGGTACATATTCAAATCGATTAGGTATTCATGGAGCATTAGATCATATGAGTAATCATGGTCTCAATCCAGATGAGACTACTATCGCGGAAATGTTGAAGCCACTTGGATATAGCACTGCAATTTTTGGAAAGTGGCATTTAGGACATCATCAAATGTTTTTGCCCACCAATCAAGGATTTGATGAGTTTTATGGGATTCCGTATTCCAATGATATGTGGCCCAATCATCCCGAAACAAAAGACTATTACCCGCCATTGCCTTTGTATGAAAATAATAAGGTAGTTGATACTCTTCATACAGATCAAAGTTTACTCACTACCCGATTGACAGAGCGTTCAGTGGATTTTATTGATAGAAATAAGGATAATCCATTTTTCTTATACTTAGCGCATCCAATGCCTCACGTGCCTCTTTTTGTATCAGAAAAGTTTCAAGGCAAATCTGAAAGAGGACTTTATGGTGATGTGATCATGGAGATTGATTGGTCTGTGGGTCAGGTAATGGATGCTTTAAAGAAGCATGGAATCGAAGAGAATACACTGGTCATATTTATATCTGATAATGGGCCTTGGCTGTCATACTCTGCTCATTCAGGTTCGGCTGAGCCCCTTAGAGAAGGAAAAGGTACTTCCTGGGATGGGGGAGTGAAGGTTCCTGCCATCATGCGTTGGACCGGCAAAATCCCATCCGGTAGCATACAAGAAAATCCTGCAATGAGTATAGATATTTTGCCTACTATTGCGACAATCACAGGGGCATCCTTACCTGCTTTATCGATTGACGGTAAAAGTATTGAAAAAATGATTTCAGATTCAGCTAATAAATCACCTCAAGAAGCCTATTTCATTTATTATAATAGAAATGAACTTCAGGCGGTGGTAATCGATGAATGGAAATTATATTTCCCACACAGGTACAGGAGCATAGCCAGTGGGCAAGCATCCCGAAATGATGGTATTCCATTAAAATATGAAATGATTGATTTGCAAGAGATGATGTTGTTTCATATCCCTTCTGATCCTTCGGAGCAAAATAATATTATTGAAAAACACCCTGAAGTTGTGACACGTATATTGGCATCAGCTGAAAAAGCAAGGCAGGATATGGGAGATGCTTTAACTGGCGTAGAAGGGCTTAATTCGAGGTTGCCGGGACGTATTGATTGATTACCAGATGTTTTTACAAAAATTAAGAATCATGCACGATTTATTTGCGTTCATTTGTGTGAATATTAACTGGAAGGAAAAGAATGAAGCGTAAGTATATTTGGTGGAGTGTTGCGATTGTGTTTACAGTGTTGATTGTTATCCCCAGTCTAGGTGTATTCTTATTGTATAAAAACCAGCGTCAACTGACTCAAAAAGCCATTGTTTCGTTGAATGAAAGTATTCAAGGAGAACTTGGTGTCAGGGATTCCTATATTTCTCCATTCAAGAATTTCCCTTATATCTCCATAGACCTTCAAGATGTAGTGCTTTTTGAAGAAAAAGGGCAATATGAAGACACCATCATGACAGTGCAAGACATATATGTGGGTTTTGATGTCATGGATATCATCAATGGAAATTATACTGTAAAGTCTATCCGGCTAAGTTCAGGTGAATTGAATCTTTTTTCGGATGCTTCGGGTAAGTTAAACTTACTTAAAGCAATTGCCATGGAAGACACTCCCCAAAAAGAAGAAGGTGGAATGGATTTGGCTTTATCATCTGTACAATTGAATAATATCATCCTCACACATCAAGACCAATCCAATAATTCATCCATTGAAATAAATATTGCTGATTCTCAAACATCTCTCAAAATTGCTGATGAACACATGTTTGTGGACATAAAAGGAGCTTTGATAGTTGACCTTTATCAAAATGGGGAACCTTCTTTTTTCAATTACAAGCATATCAACCTCGAATTGGTACTGGATTACGACCAAAATTTGGAATTGGTAAGCGTCCAAAAATCTAAGGTTGAACTGGAAGAGGCGGTTTTTGAGCTTTCGGGAAAAGCCAGTTTAGCCAATGAATTGGATTTGGATTTAAAATTAAGTGGAGAAAAACCCGATTTTTCTCTCATTGGAGCTTTTTTGCCAAATGAAACTGCAGAAGTTTTGAAAAAGTATGAAAACGAAGGTGAGGTATTTTTTATTGGGAGTGTAAATGGCAAAGCAGGAAACGGAAATGTTCCTAAAATATCCGTTGAATTTGGTTGTGATAATGCTTACTTCCTTAATCAGAGTAGTGACAAAAAAATAGATCAATTAAGGTTTACTGGCTTTTTTACCAATGGGAAAGATAGAAATCTCAAAACTTCCGAGTTTCAGTTGCTGAATTTCAATGCACGTCCAGAAGAAGGAACTTTTCAAGGAAGGCTAATAATAAGGGACTTTGAAAATCCGTTTATTAAAGTCAACCTCAATGCAGATCTTGATCTGGCCTTTTTAGGGCAGTTTTTTGAAATTGAGAATCTGCAAGGAATCAGCGGTCAGGTGATTGTCAATATGGATTTTGACGAGCTGATTGATCTTGAGGCAGGAATTGGTTCAGTCTCAGATATTCAAAATAGTCTTCAAAGTGAGCTGATTATCAAAGACCTGAATTTTGCTTTCCCTAATCTGCCATATCCTATTCATCAGATGAATGCTTATGCTTTCATGAAAGATGGAAACCTTAAACTTGACAAACTTAACTTCAAAATTTTGGATTCTGATTTTTCAATAGATGGTTCTCTGAATGATTTTCCCGCAGTGCTTCATGGAGAACCGGATATCGTGAAGGTAAACCTGAAGGCCAGTGCCAATAAGATTGATCTGGGTCAATTGTTGCCGGAAGACAGTAGTATGACTGAAGTAATTTCTGATTTTAGGGTAAAATTGGCCTTTGAGTCTACAGGTAATCAGCTTCGTGATTTCAAGCACCTGCCAATAGGAGAATTTTTTGTGGAGGATTTTCATGCAAAGTTAAAGCATTACCCACACGAGTTTCATGATTTTGATGTAGATATCCTTATAGGTGAACAAGAGCTGATCATCAAGGAATTTACAGGGATGCTGGACACGACAGATTTTAGGTTTACAGGCAGAATAGATAATTATCCTAAATGGTTTGAAGAAAAAACAGTAGGGGTAAGCAACGTTGAGTTTGACCTTGAGTCAGACTATATTGCTGTCAAAGATCTTTTGTCCTATCAAGGGGTTAATTACTTGCCAGAGGATTATCGTGATGAACAGATTAGCCAAGTCAAGGTCAAAGGAAGGGTAGCCCTTAATTATGATGAAATATTTCAATCTGCAGATTTATATCTAGATAGACTTCAAGGTAGGATGAAGTTACATCCATTAAAATTGGAGGATTTTAAAGGCAGGGTACATTTTGAGAATCAGTATTTACTTGTTGAAAACTTTGAAGGTAAAATGGGTACCTCTGATTTCAAAATCAATATGGGGTATAACTTATCAGATTCCTTGAAAACACAGAAAAACTTCTTTTCCATCAATGCCAATAGACTGGATTTAGATGCTTTGTTGGGTTTTGATTCAGTAGAAAAGGAAGTAAATCATGAGGAGGCTTTCAATATTTTTGAAGTACCGTTTTCTGATATGGATTTTTCAGCCAATATTTCAAAAATGAATTACCATACTTTTTGGCTTGATGATGTGACTTTCAAAGGAAGAACTACCCAAAACCATTACATTTATGTGGACACTCTTGGACTCAAGGCTGCTGACGGATCACTTGGCATCAAAGGCTATTTCAATGGTTCTGATCCTGCAAAAATCTATTTTAACAGCACAATGAAAGCCCAAAAACTGGACTTGGATAAATTGCTAGTGAAGTTTGATAACTTTGGCCAGGATGTAATGATCAATGAAAACCTTCATGGCTTGGTTTCCGGTACGATTGAAAGTAATTTTCTTGTCCACCCCGATCTGACTCCAATTATAGAGAAATCCGAAGCTAAAATGGAATTGACAGTCTATCAGGGTAGGTTGGTAAAGTTTGCACCATTGCAAGCTATGGGCGAGTATTTTAAAGATAGAAACTTGAGTAATGTACGTTTTGATACGCTGCAAAACACCTTTGAACTCAAGGAGGGTGTGCTCAATATCCCCAAAATGAATATCAATACAAGTTTAGGCTTTATCGAGTTATCAGGAAAACAAAGTCTTGATATGAATATGGATTATTTTATAAGGATTCCTCTAGGTTTAGTGACTCAGGTCGGATTTAGGTCTCTCTTTGGTGGTAAGTCCCGAGAAGAAGTCGATGCTGATCAAGAAGATGATATCATAAAAAGGGATCCCAATTCTAGAGTGAGGTTTGTAAATGTGACCATGAGCGGTACTCCTGATGATTACAAAGTTGGTCTTGGAAGAGATAAAAATTAAAAGGGTCAATTCAATTAAGAATTGACCCTGATATGAATGTGTAATATTTGTATTTTAACTCTGCTTCATTGAACCATTTCTTTGTGGATCAATATCCATCAATATCAAATAGAATTAATATCTAACTGACCAGATTTAAAGAATAATTTGCTCTCAGGCAGAATTGCGAGTACACTTATTTTTTTATCATCCTAACCAGCTGCTCCAAGGAATTCTGCTCAAAATCAAAAGCAGACCAATGGCATACATCATATAGATAGACCTGAATTTAGCGCGGCTTTCAGTCAGTTTTTTGGCTCTCGAATAACCAATCGTGATCAATATGATTGCCACAATATTAATCAATGGGTGTTCTAATGCAGTAAGTCTCGCTGCGCTGTCAGACATGGCACCGCCACCTTTGAGAAGAGCAAAGCCAACTGGGCTGACGAAATAAAGGATAAGACCTACAAGCAATTGGATATGGGCCAAAATAAAACCAACCAATGCCAATTTTCTGTCTTTTTCTGTAAATGACCTATTGGCCAAAGAACCAATCAAAGCTGAAATAAATACCACAGCCAAGATGACTAAAACCAGGTACGCGAGACCTGAATGAAGATGTTGTAAACCTGTATACATTTTTTAAATATTTTTTCTGATGTTATAAAGATAGGGCGAAAATACTCACCTAGGGACTACTCTACAAATAAAACTAATCCTTTCAAATATTCTGTCTCTGGATGGAAGATATTGATTGGATGATCTCCAGGCTGGGAGAGGTAATGCAAGATTTTGATGTTTCGGCCAATTTCATGCGCTGCGGCAGTGATGGTGTTGGCGAAAAGCTGCTTATCTACGACCTGAGAGCAAGAAAATGTAAAGAGAATTCCTCCTTTTTTGATCCGCTTCAAAGCTTCGGCATTCAACCTTTTATAGGCTTGAACTGCATTATGACGTGATTTGATGTTTTTGGCGAAAGCCGGTGGGTCCAAAACTACCAAGTCATAATCATTTTCAATTTCTCTGATGTATTTGACTACATCAGCGACTACTGACTCGTGTTTACCCTTCACATCTGCATTCAATTCAAGGTTTCTTTCGGTAAGCTCAATGGCTTTGGCTGAGATGTCCACTGAATGTACTTCTTGGGCACCGGCATTTAGTGCAGCGATCGAAAACCCTCCCGAATAGCAGAAGGTATTCAGCACTTTCTTGCCTTGACTGTACTTTGCCAATAAATGCCTGTTTTCTCTCTGGTCGATGAAAAACCCTGTTTTCTGTCCTTTCTCCCAGTCTATTTCATACTTACTGCCATATTCTGAGACTACATTGGTGTCAGGACTTCCAAAAAGAACCCTGTTTTCTACTCCGATGTCTCTAGGTAAAGTTTCAGCACTTTTTTCATATACCGATTTTAGGTCATCTCCCAGAACTGATTTAAGCGCATCAGCGATATCTTTGACATGACGGTACATCCCAACATGATGTGTTTGAATGACGGCTGTTCCATTATAGAAGTCGATAATCAGACCGGGGAGTCCGTCCCCTTCACCATGAATAAGTCGGAATACATTTGTTTCCTCATTTTTCCATAGACCAAGAGCTTTTCTGAGCTCCAATGCCCGCTGGATTTTTTCAGTCCAAAAATCAAGGTCAATTGGTTTTTCTTCAAAAGAAATCAGGCGAACCATGATAGAGCCATATTGAAAGTGACCTATTCCCAGGAATATATCTTTGGCACTGAAGACTTGGACCAATTGTCCGTTTTTGAGGTCATCATCTTTTTGAGCAATTGCACCGGAAAATATCCAATGATGTTTGCGCAAGATGGAGATTTCCTTACTTCTAAGAAGTTGTACTTTTGGATATGGCAGCATATGTAGTTTTTTTATTTGGGAAAATATAAGACCCCAATATCATAAAGATAGCACTTATCAATAAAGCGGGCATATGTGGGTAGTAAGGAAGGTCATAGGCAGAGAGTGCCAAAAACGAAATCATGCCAAAAACAATTGACATCAATGCACCCATTTCTGAGGCTTTTTTCCAATACAAACCTGCAGTAAGAGGGACAAACAAAGAGACCAACATCAATATGGAAGCACCCGCTACCAGTTCATAAATGTTTGTTTTCCATTGTGCCATTAATGTGGCAATGATGGCAACCGACACGATATTGATTCTCAATATCCAAAGGAAATGTTTGTCCTTGAGTTTTTTGCCAAAATATGGGCGAATGAGGTTTTCTGAAATAATGGCTGAGGGAGCCAATAATCCTGAACTTGTGGTGCTCATAATTGCCGAAATAAGAGCGCCAAAGAAAAGAATCTGCACATGGATGCCTGAGTGTCTCAGGACCATTTCAGGAAGTAATAATTGTTTGTTTTCCAGGTAAATTTCAGGATAAAGGTGTTTGGCCGCTAGGGCTATGAACAAGGGAAGAAGTCCAATAGTCACATAAAAACCACCCGCTAGGAAGGTGGATCTGATGGCAACTTTTTCAGATTTGGCGGACATGACTCTTTGGTAAATATCCTGACTTGGAATACTGCCTAAGCCTAGAATGGCCCAGGCACCAAGGTAGTTTATCCAGGCAGTGGGTTTGGGTTCAGGAAAAAATGTAAAACTCCCATCAGGGGCAGATTCTAAAATGGGCATTATCCCGCCTGCTTTTTGGGATACCAAAACTGCTACCCAAATTAGCCCCACCACTATCAAAGTGGTTTGGATAAAATCAGTAATTGAAATTGCCCACATTCCTCCTAAAAAGGTGTAGAATACTACAATTCCAGCACTGAGCATAATTCCAACTGAAATACTGATATCTGAAATCGAGGTAAATATTAAGGATAAGGCAACAAGCTGAGCAGCCACATATCCGAAGTAAGGAGGAATCATAAAGATGGAAGCAAAAAATTCCACTCTTTTGCCAAATATGTTTTTGTAGACATCCCCAATAGTAAGCACATTCATCTTGTACATGGGTCTTAGGTAAAACATACCGAACAATACCAGGCAGAGTGCGCCGCCAAAAGGATCCTCTATCACACCTAATAGGCCATGATCAAGGTATTCGGAGGAAGCGCCAAAAATGGTCTCAGAACCAAACCAGGTAGCAAACAAAGCCGATGCAGAAAGGAATAGGGGCAATTGCCTGCCCGCCAAGACAAAGTCATTTGAGTTTTTGACTAGCCGTGACGACCAGGCACCTACCAATACGGTAATTGCTATGTAGATGATTATTGCTGTGACTAGCAACTTATTTTATTTTAGATCCACTAAGGATGGAATATAATTGAAATATGATTGAAATTCAGTTGAAATAAAATAGAAACATGGAGAACAACTTCACAAAAGTATCTTTATAAATACTTAGCAAAATATATTTCTACCATATTTCTCTTTCAGCATATTGCCATTTATTTCTTTTCAGAATATTCGCTCAGTGGTAAATAACAATGAAATATTGTTGAAGTTATATAATTTAGGAATACATCTTTTCCCTAAGCGCTTTAATCTCCGCTGACTCTAAGTAATCGTCATAAGGCATTCTTCTATCAATGGTACCTTTTGGAGTGAATTCTATGATTCTGTTGGCAGATGTTTGCACAAATGCATGATCATAAGAGCTCATCAATACTGTTCCCGAAAAGTCGATAATTGAATTGTTAAAAGCCGTGATAGATTCCAGATCAAGGTGATTGGTCGGTTCATCCATTACCAAAAGGTTTGGGTTTTGTAACATCATTTTGGAAATCATGCATCTTACCTTTTCACCTCCGGAAAGTACAGAACATTTCTTCAAAGTTTCTTCACCTGTGAAAAGCATCCTTCCCAAGAAAGTCCTTACATAAGCCTCTTCCTGATTGGTGGAGTATTGTCTCAGCCAATCAATCAAATTGAGATCAGATTGGAAAAATTTGGAATTGTCATTTGGCAAATAGGCTTTATTGATAGTGACACCCCATTTAAAACTGCCTTTATGACCTGATTTTTCCTCCATAATGGTTTGGAAAAATTTGGTTACAGCTTGTTTGGTTTTTGATATAAAGGCGATTTTGTCTCCTTTATCGACCATCAAATTGACATCAGTAAAGTATATAGCATTGTCATCCTTCAACTCGAGCCCTTCGGTCATAAATACCTGATCACCCGCTTCTCTTTCCGGTTTGAAAATGATGCCCGGATATTTTCTTGTAGATGGTTCTATATCATCCACATTGAGTTTTTCGAGCATTTTCTTTCTTGCAGTAGCCTGTTTTGATTTTGCAACGTTGGCAGAAAATCTGGCAATAAATTCCTGAAGTTCCTTACGCTTTTCTTCTACCTTCTTGCCTTGATCCGTACGTTGCTTGGCAGCAAGCTGGGAAGATTCATACCAGAAAGTATAGTTACCGGAATAGATTTTTATTTTTCCAAAATCAATGTCCACAATATGTGTGGAAACAGCATCCAAAAAGTGTCTGTCGTGAGAAACTACGATCACAAGGTTTTTGAAATTCACCAAGAAATCCTCAAGCCAATTGATGGTATCAGAATCAAGATCATTGGTAGGTTCATCGAGAATAAGGATGTCAGGATTGCCAAAAAGAGCCTGTGCCAATAGCACCCTTACTTTTTGGTTACCGGCAAGTTCTTTCATCTGCATGTAATGCAGGTCTTCGGATATGCCTAGTCCTGACAGCATAGAAGCTGCATCAGATTCAGCATTCCATCCGTCCATTTCAGCAAATTCAGCTTCTAATTCTGAGGCTTTGATACCATCGGCTTCAGAAAAATCTTCCTTCATGTAGATTGCGTCTTTTTCAGTCATGATGGCATAGAGCTTTTTGTGCCCCATGATCACTGTTTTGAGTACTTCTAACTCGTCAAACTCAAAGTGATTTTGTTTCAAAACAGCCATTCTCTGGCCTGGAGTGATATTGATATTTCCTGAAGTGCTGTCTTGATCTCCGGAGAGAATTTTTAAAAATGTTGATTTCCCTGCACCATTGGCGCCGATGACACCATAACAGTTGCCTGGGGTGAATTTTAAGTTAACGTCTTCGAATAAGGTTCTTTTACCGAATTTGAGAGAAAGATTATCTACTGAAATCATGAATTGCTGTTAAATTTTGAGCTGCAAAGATAGGCAAATCTTAAGGAATCATTAAACAATGAGCAAAATTGCTTAAGGGTTTTCCAAAATAAAAATGCTGAATTCTTTTGAAAACAGCATTTTTATTTTTTGAGACTGACTGAGAATATTAAAAATCTGTATTCTTGTCTGTCAATTCCTTTTCTTGGATCCAGATATTTCGGTAGAGGACATGATACCCCTCAGCCTGAAGTTTGATTCCTCCCGGACGATCTGTGATTCCTTTACCTCCATCATTGCCACCATCTATGCCTGAGTTAGGCCCTCCCCATACTTGCTGAATTTCTTTATCCTCATGGATTTTTTTTCCATTGAAATATATGGTTACTCTGGCTTTTTCCGTCAATTCTCCTCCTTCAAAGCGAGCAGCTCTGAAATTAATATCGTAAGCATTCCATTTTCCTGTACCATTGTAAGCCTCTTGGGAAGGTAGATGCTCATTGATAATAGCTGCCATGCCATGAATGCCATAATCTCCATCTAAAATCTGTATTTCATAGCGATTTTGAAGATATACACCAGAGTTGCCACCTTCTTCTTTTACCAAAAACTCAACATGTAACCTAAAATCTTCGAATTCTTTTTTGGTAACAATATCGGCTGCGCCATACTTTCCTCCGGCACCAGCAGGGTCATTGCTACTCATGGCAGTGCCAGGATCAATGGGATCGTCTACTATTTCCCATTTGATAGGAAGTTGGGCAGCCAACCTCGGGCCATCCCAGTATGTCCATTTTTCATCGAGCATCTCTCTACTGCCGTCAAAGAGTACTTCAGCACCCTGAGGTCTTTCTACACCTATTCCAACTTGTGCTATAGAATTAAGGGAAATGATTAAAAACAAAATTAAGGTGAGGGCTATATTTTTCATAGGTTCTTTGGGTTGATTGCTTAATTTAAGCAATTTCATGAATTTATTGTGTGATATATACATATTCAGGCAATTTAGCACCTAAAGTATTCAGGAGGTCTAAAAACTGTTTATATTCGGGTGCCCAATCGAATGACAATGAATAGAACATATTTACTCACTTTAGCCTTTTTAGGATTATTTGCCTGTGGTCAAGAGCAAGACATAGAATTGTCAGAAGAAGATCACTTGGAAGAGATTAATGAATGGCATCAAGGTCAAATGGATTTTTTGCGCTCTGATGAAGGGTGGCTCAATCTCATTGGCTTGCATTGGCTGGAAGAAGGAGTAAATACTTTCGGGTCAGATGGAGTTGATATCAAAATACATGAAGGACAATTTCCGAACGAAATCGGGACTTTCTTTTTGGAGAATAGTAGCGTTTACTTTTCTCCTTCAGTTGACGGTGTCCTTCTGGAAGGTGAGGAACTTAAAGAAAGAGCCTTGGTCTTTGATTTGATGGAGGGCATTGATGGACACATGAAATATAAGAGCCTCTATTGGAATATAATTAAAAGGGGGGATAGTTTTGGTATTCGTCTTCGAGACTTGAATGCCCAAGAAGTTCAAGAATTTGATGGGGTAGAGCGGTATCCTGTGGATATGAAATGGCGGGTTAAAGCTAATTTTGTTCCTTATGATCCTATAAAAGAGGTGATGATAACCAATGTTGTAGGGCAGGTTAGCCCTAATGCTTCAGCTGGATATGTTGAGTTTGAAATTGAAGGTAAAAAGTATCAGATTGACGCTTTAGCCAATCCAGATGATATAGAACTGTTTTTGATGTTTGCTGACAATACCAGCGGAGATGAAACCTATGGTGGAGGCAGGTATATGTATGTTGACAGGGATTTTTCAAATAATGAAATTATTCTGGATTTTAATAAAGCTTATAATCCTCCTTGTGTATACACCGCTTATGCCACTTGTCCTTTACCGCCAAGGCAGAATGTATTGGATTTGGCAATTACTGCGGGACAAAAGAATTACGGGAAACACTAGGCGGCTTCTTGAAGGCTTTCTTCTTCCAGATCAGCTTTCGTTTTAATTTTAGCTACATTTTCCAAGAAGTCAATCGTCGCATCCAATACACCTTCCCAGTCTTTGGATGTGATATCAGAAGCAATCACATGGTCTCCTGATTCAGGAAATGCTACTTTTCTTTTCATTGTTGGAGGAGTAGAAACAGATTCAAACATTTCCAGCATTTTCGGAACAGAAACGACAAAATCCTGTTCCTCATCATTCTTGTAATAGTACCCTAAAAACAAAGGCTGACTTATTTTTTCAAATGTATCTTCAGTCATTTTACTTCTCAAAAGTACAGCTAGACTTGCATAAGAATTTACATGGTATTGTTCTGACCAGTATTTGGCTTTGTCTCCTTCTCTTGGGGTGTTTAACATTCCATTTTTATACAAAAAGTTTTCAGCCAAGTATTTTGACCATGGATTGAAGAATTGATCTAAGGCATTGCCCCCTTCTCTTATGGCAGGGGAGTAAAGCACCAAAGCTTTCATGTCAGGTCTTTCAGAAGCAAGCATCAATGACAAAGCCCCACCCATGGAAGTGCCTACCACAATGACAGAATCTCCAAGGCTTTTTCCAATCATATAGGCTTCCCTTACTTCATCCGCGAGTTTCTGTGCTGTAAGGTGCTTGAATGCATCTTCTCTTTTAATCCCATGTTCTGGAAGACGTACTAAATAAACATTTGCACCGAAATGCTTCCCAAGTTCTCTATTTACAGGACTGCCCTCTCTTTCACTTGCTCCAAAACCATGAATGTATACTATGGAATAAGGTGTCTTACTTTTATGAATACTATCAGCCCAAATGATTTTGGCCTCATTTCCTGGCTTAAGCCCTTTGACTGTGTCATCTTTGGCCAATATATAAGTCTCCAATTCCCCCATTCTGGTAGGTACAGTTGGATAATCCCCACTAAGCGTCTGGATCGTTTCTCTTGGACCGAATGTATATCCTATCGCAGCAATCATTGCAATAGCCATGACAAAAATCAAGATCTTCTTTAGCATATTGGTTTGGCTTTGTATTCTGTATGGAGAGCAGTTTGAAATGTAGAATTATTTTCAAATATACCTTTTTCAAACCTTATTTCTTTGCGGTTGTAAAAAAGCAAACCTGATTTTTTAAGCTCATTTAAACAGGATGTGATATTTTGCCTACAGGTTTTCAACATACTGGCCAGTTCTTCATGTGTGAAAAAATTTGGCATTAAGTAATAATCAGTTGATTTTAATCCATAAATACGACAAAAATCCACCAAAAGATAAAAGAGTCTATCAATCAATGTGAGGTCATGGTTTTTTACTTTTTGTTGGTGAATCCTCCTCAGTCTATTGTTATAACATTTCATCAGTTTATTGTGAAGGATAACCGACTGATCTTGGCTCAAGTAACTCAATGGGACGCAATACATTTCTGAATATTTAAGTGTTTCGAGAAAAAATAAATCCTGACACTGGTAATTGTCTTTTGAAAGTAAAAATAGCTCTCCCTCAAAAATTAAATCAGTATTAACTTTAAGACCACTATCGTTGAATGCAAAAATTTTAGCAATTCCTTTCTTTACCAAAACCAGTTTAGAGGAAGATTCTGGAATTGGGTTTAATTGTATTATGTCTATTTTTTGACCAGCTGAAATGATTAATTCTATTAAGGCGTCCATGTTCTTTTACCTAATTAAAACGATGTTGAAATTAGTTTTAAAAATATTATTAGGTGTAAAGAGAATATTAAGGTTTTTGAATTCTCAATTAACATTAAAAAAACAAGAGCCGTTTTTTTACGGCTCTTGTCAGTTGTTGAAATAAGAAAAGAAATTAGAAAGTATATCTTGCTCCGATTTGTACTTGATAAGGAGGGTTTGCTCTTACTGTTTCTCCAAACGTTGGATTTACCCTGTAAGCATATTGTGGAGTACCTTGCTGTGTTGCGATAGGGTCAAGACCTAAGGTTTGAAGTAAAACCTGATTACCGCCCGGTACAGTAGGTGCACCACCCCATTCGCTATTGAGTAGATTTGTAAAATTGAAGACTTCAGCAATCAACTCCAAATTCCCTTTACCCATGCCATTGATGATACTGTTGTCGATATTGAAAGTAAACCTTACATCAACATTGTGCCAGAATGGGTTGTAGATCTCATTTCTTGGGGCTATTTCCCCCAGATTACCTATCAGGAGTTCTCTTGCAATATTATCAGGATTGGCCAAAACAGTTTCCATACCTTCCGCAATTATATTTTCAAATGGCGTGGCGTTAGGGTTACTTCTAATTGTTTCTGGATTAAAGATAAAGGCTCTTTTGTTGGCGTTGATAAGAAGGCCTGCGCCATCTCCTACGATGTCACCAAAAACCAAAGGAGTCCATGGCAGACCAGATTGTCCAACATAACGGGCCGAAATCCTCATGTTTTTAAATGCAGGAGAGGTTCCGAATAGTACAATCTTATGTCTAAAATCTGTATTTGCACCGCCTCTATTGGCCGCTAGATCCCTAGGATCATCTACAATAGCTGTCAAGACAGAAGTTCTTGCGATACAGCAATTGTAAGAGTTATTGTCTTCTGTTCGGTTTACGGTAAAAGTACCTGTGATGCTGCCACCTTTTCTAAATACATAGCCAGTTTCGAAAATTACGCCTCTTTGCCAGATATCAGAATCTCCATTAAGTTCTAAAACCCTTCCAAGATTAGGGTTTGCATTGACGACAGAAGGATTAATAGGGTAGACTACTACGCCTGGATTGTTAAGATTGACATTTGTGATCTGATCAGGACTTGCATATACACCACGGTTGTTTTCATTGGCTAACCTGAATGCAAAGTCTTCTCTTAAATTAAGATCTTGGTATCTGTAGTTGTTGATAGTTCTGGCGAAATAAGCATTTGCTCCTAGGTAAAATTCGTTGGTAATAAATCTTCTATAGGCAAGGTTTCCTTTCCAAGTATAAGGGGCCTCAAAGTTTTCTCCGATCAAGTTGATGTAAGGAGACCTTCCTGTTCCTCCGGCAGGTACACCTGGTACAGCAGCTGGGTCTGCAATAAATCTTGGAAAATCAGGGGAGGGGACATTTTCTCCTGTAAGAAGTAAATCTGTAAGAATAGTTCCTGATTGAAGAATGTTTGACAATTGGGCCCAATGAACAATGTTTGCTGAATAGCCACCTATTCCAAACTTTAAAACATTTCTTTGATCTTCATTGAAATCATATGTCAATTGAAACCTTGGTTGAATGTTGTTATAATCTCTAGCAACTACATCTGTCCTTCTTCCAAGTTCATTTTGTACCAATGGATTGAACTCTGGTGCAGTCAAAAAGACTGTAGCATCCCATCTTAACCCGAACAATGCACTGAGTTTATTTGTGAGGTTGGTTTCTGCTTGCACAAAAGCAGAAAGGTCCAGAGCTGTTTGTCTTAACTTAGGTGCATATCTTCCATCAGGATTGTTGGGAACCAGTCTTGAGTATTGGAAAGCAGTACCTTCTTCAAGTGCATCAAGACTTGCAAATTGAAATAGACCTCCTTGTTCGTTGGTATTTAAGGTATTTGTAAAAGTTACCATGTTGTCTGTCCCAAAAGTCCAGAAAATCTTTCCTGTCTGTAAATAGGTGGTGTTGATCAATTGCAGTTGTTGTTCACCTTGTTCCTCAGGGGCTATCCTATTCCCTCCAAATTGAAATTGTCTAAACAACCTGGTTCCGTCCTCTTGGAATGATTCTATGCCTACCAATCCTCTAGGTGCGAAAGACCTGGCTGGAAAATCTCTTTGGGCTCTTAGGTATTGTACTTTCAGTTCATTTGTAAGCTTTGACGAAAATGTCGACCTCAATGCCAACTGGCTATTGGCTCCAAAAATTTTGATATCACCTCTGGAATCAGCCAAGGCTGTTGCGTCACCACCGATTACAAATTCATTTTCACCCCAAAAGAAATTATTTCGGAAAGTCAATTTATGAATATCATTAATCTGCCAGTCCAATCTCGCAAAAACAGTTCTATTGGATGGTCTGACATTAAACAAACCTGTCTGTTGTCTATTAGGGTCTAAGCCATATCGTTGTTCTAAGATATTGATAAACCGGTCTAGGCTTTGTTGAGTAATTTGTTCCAGTCGCTCAGTTTGTGAATCCCTTACATCTATGATGGCAAAAGGCTCACTTCTATCTTCAAAATCCAAAGCTGTAAAAAAGTGAAGCTTGTCTTTGATGATTGGACCACCCAAAGAAAAACCATATTGGTTGGTGTTGAAATCATTGATAGGTCTTCCTATATAATCTTCACTTGCAGTAAGGGCCTGATTTCTGTTGAAGAAAAAGGCAGAACCTGACATTTCATTGGTTCCGGACTTGGTCACCACGTTGATGGCACCACCGCCCTGCCTACCTTCCATTACGCTATATTCATTGGTAGTTACTTCATATTCACGAATAGCTTCCATTGAGACGGTGTATTGAGAAATCAAGCCCCCATTCATCATGAATCTTTGGTTGCCTCCGTCCAAAGTAATAGCTGTCGAACTCACCCTTGTCCCACCAATAGCCAATGAACCTCCTGGCGAGGTGGTAGGTGCTAGGTTCGCCAAATCCTGAAAACTCCTGCCATTGGTAGGCATGAATTTGATTTCTGTCATTCCAAGTCTAGTCCCTGAACCAATTGGAGAAACTCTGTTTGGCGCATAATCATCTGCACTGATGACTATGGTTTCAAGTGTTCCGTCTCCGTCTCTTAGGTCAAAGTCGACCCTTACTTGATCACCCAAATTCAATTGATACCCCTTTTTCTCAAGACTTCCTTCCCCTACAAATGATGCCTTGACACTATAAGGTCCACCTAAGGGGATTTGATTGATCTGAAAGCGGCCTTCTAAGTTGGTGACTGCTCCGGTAGTGAAGCCAGTTGACTCGTTTCTGATCACAACGTTGGCTCCAGGCAGGGTTTCACCGTCTGCTGACCGTACCACTCCAAAAAGAGAAGCGGAAGCTGATTGGCCAAAGCTTTGGCTCATCATGAGCGAAGTCATAGCAACAAGCCAAATCGTTAATAGTAAAGTTTTTTTCATTTTGGTAGATAATTATGGTTTATGACCATAAATCTACCTTGGTACTGGATTCTTGAATTGTCGTCTGGCGACAATTGGTAATTCTTAACCTAAGCGTAATTTTCAGGAAATTTTGAGTTGATATTTCTTACTTTTGATACTACCACCTTAATTTATAATCAAATGATCAGATCACCATTCCTATTATTATTGGTCTTTGCCATCTCAGTAATGGCTTGCACTTCCAATGAGAAGAACAATTATGTAATCACAGCATCAGACCTAGAGCCCCATTTAATTACCCTTTCCTCAGATGAGTTTGAGGGTAGAATGCCATTTACAAAAGGAGAGGAGTTAACCATTCAGTATTTGGAAGGTCAGTTTAAGTCCTTAGGACTTGCTCCAGGTAATGGGGATAGTTTTTTCCAAGATGTTCCTATGGTTTCAATAACTACACGACCCTCTGCTGTGATGAATATCAGTTCAGAAAATGAAACTATGAGTTTGGAAGGGCTCAAAGATTATGTGCTGTGGACACAAAGGACAGAAGCTGAGCAATCTTTCGAAGATGTTGAAATTGTGTTTGCGGGATTTGGAATAGTAGCACCAGAATATGGCTGGAATGACTATAAAAACATTGATGTCAAAGATAAAATAGTGATGGTCTTGGTCAATGATCCCGGTTTTGGAACCGAGGATGAGGGCTTGTTCAAAGGCAATACCATGACTTATTATGGCCGTTGGACTTATAAGTTTGAGGAAGCTGCCAGACAAGGTGCACTAGGAACTTTGATCGTTCACAATACCATTCCGGCCGGCTATGGATTTAATGTGGTACAGAACAACTGGAATGCAGCAAAATTATATTTGGATAGCAGAGGAAAAGAAGTCTATCAGCCAGCTTTTGAAGGATGGGTGACTTTACCTGTGGCCAATAGATTGTTTGATATGGCTGGAGTCAATGAGCGTGAACTGTTAGCGAAAGCGAGGAGGCAGGATTTTGAAGCCATATCCCTAGGGCTAAAAGCAAGTACTTCCATGGAAGTGGAAGCAAGTTATGATGTTTCCAGAAATGTGGTGGCCATGATAGAGGGAAGTGAAAGACCTGATGAATACATCATTTACACTGCTCATTGGGATCATTTGGGTTATGGCACACCGGATGAATTTGGGGACAGTCTTTATAATGGAGCCCTTGACAACGCAAGTGGTACAGCTGCGCTGCTTGCATTAGCAAAGGCTTTTAAAGAAAGCGGGCAAACCGAAAGATCTGTCGTTTTCCTTTCTGTCACAGCCGAAGAACAGGGGCTTTGGGGATCAGCTTATTATGCAGAAAACCCCATTTTCCCAAAAGAAAAAACTGTAGCCAACATCAATATGGATGGAATCAATCCTTATGGGAAGATGAAAGACGTTTCCTTGATTGGTATAGGGCAATCTGAAATGGAGGATTTGTTAAATGAGGAATTGGTAAAATTGGGAAGGTATTCTGCACCTGAACCAAATCCATCCGCAGGGTATTATTTCAGATCTGATCACTTCAATTTTGCAAAAATAGGAATTCCGGCACTTTATATAGGAACTGGTATAGATCATGTAGAAAAAGGTAAGGAATATGGGAAAGAGTTGCAGGAAAATTATACCATGCAATACTATCATAAGCCAGCAGATGAATATGATCTTGAAAGGTGGAATTTGGATGGGGCTGTAGACGATGTCCAACTTTTGTTTAATGTTGGAAATCGTCTTTCCAACAGTGATTTTTGGCCTCAATGGAAAGATAATTCAGAATTTAAGAGTGTCAGAGATGCGTATATGAAAAAATAGAACCTTTGAACAATAAGAAAATCCAACCATGTAAGTGCTTGGATTTTTTTCTTGCTGTTTTAGTGAGTATTACAAACTTTTTGAATATTTGTATAAACTTTTGGTAAGTCACTGCCGTTATCGATTTGTTCTAAAAAATCAAATGGAAAGTATCCTACAAAAAATACGGGTAGATGTTAACCCCGATATTTATTTAAAAGATCCCTTCAGCTCTGATTTGGGAAAAGAGTTAATCTCTGTCAGCGTAGATTTATTAATAGATCTAGGCTTTGAGCATTTCACTTTCAAAAAGTTGGCTAGTCAAATCGGTTGTACTGAATCTGCCATTTATAGGTATTTTGACAACAAACATAAGCTATTGCTTTATCTCACCTCTTGGTATTGGGGTTATTTGGAGCAAAATCTTGTCTATGCTACTGCCAATCTTACTGATTCCTGTAAAAAGTTAAAAATTGCCATTAAAATTCTAGTGAAAGGGCCTATATTCACCCAAAACGATTTCATAGACCCCATTCAGCTTAGACGATTATTGACAGATGAAGCAACAAAGGCTATTATGACCAAAGAAGTCGATGAGGAATATAAAAAAGGCTTTTTCAACCACTACAACAAATTAGGAGAAAGAATTGCCAATCTAGTCCTTGAAGTCAATCCAAGGTTTGAATTTCCCAAAACACTGGTTTCTACAGTAATGGAATCAAGTCTTATGCAATCATATTATTCCAGACACTTACCAGCACTGACCGAACATCAGCCTGGAGACGATAGAAGGATAGATTTTTTCAACAACCTAGTCTTCAAAACTATAGAAAATGAAAATTGATTATACTATTACCCCTCTGAAGAGGTTTTTTAAACTTCTCAAAGAGGAAAAAAAGGAAGTATATGCGATTTACTTCTATTCTTTACTTAATGGTGCAGTTTCTTTGATTCTGCCTTTGGGTATTCAAGCAATTGTCAACTTCGTATTAGGTGGCCGGGTTACCACAGCATGGCTGATAATGGTCCTCGTAGTAGCAATAGGGATTACCTTTGGAGGATTCTTGCAGATCTCACAATTGTATCTAACGGAGAAACTTGAGCAGCGGATCTTTACCAAAACTGGCTTTAGTTTCGCTTACAGGCTTCCTAGGTTAAAGTTGGATGCGCTTCAGGAAAAACATACTCCTGAATTGGTAAATAGATTTTTTGATGCTGTCAACCTGCAAAAAGGTATGGCCAAAATCCTTATAGATTTCTCTTTTGCGACAGTTCAAATCTTCTTTGGAATGATACTGTTGGCGCTTTATAATGTGTTTTTTGTGATATTCAGTGTGATTCTTTTGGCATTGGTAGCAGTGATTTTCTACTACACAAGTCCCAAGGGAATGGAAACTAACCTCAAGGTATCTACACAAAAATATAAGACTGCTTACTGGCTGGAAGAAATCGGAAGAACCATGGCTACGTTTAAATTGGCAGGTAACTCCAACCTTCCCTTTAACACCATAGATAAGCTTTTGGAGTCCTATGTGGATTTCAGGAATAAGCATTTTGCCGTTTTAGTGCTGCAATACAAGGTGATGATTGTATTTAAGGCATTGATCGTGACCACGCTCTTGGTAGTTGGTAGTTTATTGTTGATAGACGATCAGATCAGTATAGGTCAATTTATTGCCGCAGAAGTAATCATCATTTTGATCGTTAGCTCAGTGGAAAAAGTGATTCTTTCATTGGAAACGGTATATGACACATTAGTGGCAACGGAGAAAATTGGTCAGATTATGGACCTTCCAATGGAAAGAATTTCGGGTACTGAAAAATCCTTGAATACTGATTACTATGGACTTCATTTTGACATAAGAAACCTGAGTTATAAAAACAACAAAGCTGATTTTGACATCATTGATAACCTTTCATTTGAGTTGAGTCCTGGTGACAAAGTGGTGTTGACAGGAAATAGTGGAAGCGGAAAAAGTACCTTGATGAATTTGATGGCGGGTTTGTACAGTGAATATCGAGGAAGGATTATTGTCAATGGACTGCCAATTGATACGATGAATCTAGATAAGTTGAGAAGCTTTATTGGGGATAGCCTTACCTACCAATCTATATTTTATGGGACGATTTATGAAAATATTACCCTTCAAAAAGAAGTGGATGACAAACATGTCCGCGAAATCATTGAACTGGTAGGTCTTAAAGAATATATCTTTAGGCTTCAAGATGATTGGGACACCCAATTACTACCAGAAGGTAAAAATCTAAGTAGGTTGATTATCAGTAAGATTATCCTTGCTAGATGTTTGGTAAATAAACCTAAGGCCTTGCTCCTTGAAAACATTATTTCACCTTTTGAAAAAGAAGATAAAGAAAGGATAATGGATTATATCCTAGAGAAAGATTGGACGGTAGTTTTGGTGAGTGAAGATGAAGATATCATCAGCAGGTTCCCAAGGGTAGTAGAACTTAACCAAGGGAAATTGAAATTTGACGGAGACGCGAAAGTTTATTTAGAAGGCAAAAAGAAATAGCCCAATTAGATATGATAGACATTTCACAAAATAAAATTGGGGAGAAAGTTACTTTTAAAAAGTATAAAAGTATGGGCATGTCCTATCCCCAGGATGAAGCTAAAAAAAGAATTCGGATTTTGGTCTGGCTGTTGGTAGGAGCTTTCTTGTTCTTATTTCTGCCTTGGACCCAGAATGTGCGCTCAGGTGGTTTTGTAACGGCATTAAGACCGGATCAAAGACCTCAGACAGTGCATTCAATCATCGCCGGTAGAATTGAAAACTGGTATGTGGCCGAAGGAGATTATGTACAACGTGGAGACACCGTATTGAGGATTTCAGAAATTAAAGACGATTACTTCGATCCACAACTTTTGGAAAGAACCAGGCTACAAGTGGACGCGAAAAATCTAGCAGCTTTGTCTTATTCTGAAAAGGTTAAATCTCTTGAAATACAAATCGATGCTTTGAAGCAAAACAATGTATTGAGGCGTGAGCAGGCTGAAAACCGGCTGAGAATGGCAGAGCTTCAGGTGACTTCTGATAGTATAAGGTTCGAACAAGCAAAAGTCAACTACAAAATCGGAGAGGACCAATTGGGGCGTGCAAGAAATCTTTATGAGGAAGGTCTAAGGTCATTGACAGATTTTGAGCAGAGAGAATTGAGATTTCAAGAAGTTCAAGCAAACTTGATTGCAGCTGAAAATGACCTTTTAAAAAGTCAAAATGCAAGAATTGCGGCATTCATAGAGTTGAATGCCATAGATAATGATTTCAGAGATAGAATGGCCAAATCATCTGCAGATATGTATGAGGCACTATCATCTAGGTATGATGCAGAAGCCACCGCAACAAAGCTGGAAAATCAATTTTCCAACTACGAAGTGCGGACAGGATTTAGGTACATTTTGGCACCGCAAGAGGGGTACATCACCCGAGCCATCCAGGTAGGTATTGGTGAAACAATTAAAGAAGGAGCGGAAATAATCAGCATTTTGCCTGCCAATGCCCAATTGGCAGTAGAGATGTATGTTTCACCTGTGGATTTTCCACTGATGAGGGTTGGTAATAGAGTTAGGTTTATCTTCGATGGTTGGCCT
The DNA here is from genome assembly GCF_003003005.1 of Mongoliibacter ruber. Lineage (GTDB taxonomy): Bacteria > Bacteroidota > Bacteroidia > Cytophagales > Cyclobacteriaceae > Mongoliibacter > Mongoliibacter ruber. Next base: position 480,758 of record NZ_PVTR01000001.1, on the reverse strand, counting down.
GCAATTGTATTTTCAGGATGGCCACAAATCACCAATGGTACCTTTGGAGGAGTTGTGCATGCTATTGACAATTTCTCAGGGGCAGACGGAAGGTATAGAATGCTGGTTGTAGAAGATCCAAATGATAAACCTTGGCCTGAAGCACTGAGAATAGGATCAGGAGCTGATGGAATAGCCTTACTCAATGACGTGCCGCTTTGGTATGAAATATGGCGACAGCTAAACGGGTTCCCACCTGATTATTATACTGCAAGGCAAAAAAGTGATAATCGTAAAAAGTAGTATTTAAACATGCGGCTGATTTTAGCAATAATAGCATTCGGATTTATTTTTAATACTCAAGCCCAGGATTTGTTGACCTATCAGGAATACATGTTATGGGTTAGGGATTATCATCCTGTTGCCAAACAGGCAGATGTCACTTTGAGGTTTGGAGACCAAGAGCTTCTGGCAGCGAGAGGTGGATTTGACCCTGTCGCTTTTATGGATGTCAATGCCAAGAGATTCAATGATACAGATTACTATGACCGTCGTACAGCCGGGGTAGTGGTTCCTACATGGGGTGGTGTTGAGCTGAAAGGTATTGGAGAGCAAAACCGGGGAGCATTTCTGAATCCAGAACAAAGAGTACCCGATAGCGGACTGCTCGCTTTAGGAGCCTCTGTCAATATAGGTCAAGGTCTATTTATTGATAGACGCCGAGCAGCTTTAAGACAAGCTCAAATTTACAGAGACGCAACTAGGGCTGAAAGGGATTTGATTCTCAATGACCTTTATCTTGACGCAGCTGATAGCTATTGGCAATGGGCCGCTGATTACAACAATTTGCAGGTAGTCAAGGAAGGACTAAGGCTTGCAGAAATGCGCTTTGATATGGTCAAAGAGAGCTTTATTCAAGGGGATTTCCCAGCTATTGATACGGTAGAAGCTTACACGCAAGTCATGGATAGGCAGTATCGATTCCAACAAGCTGAAATTAATTTCTTTGAATCCACTCAAATGGTGAATACTTTTCTCTGGGATGCAGATGAAGCGCCAGCGGAATTGTTGATTGGTGTTTTTCCTGAAGATGTTTTGGATCCTTTTGTCTATGATTACAATGTGGATGCATTGAGAGAGTATGTAGTCAGTCATCCAGAACTTCAATTGACAGATTTTGATATAGCTAATTTGGAAGTTGAAAGACGTTTCAGAGCAGAAATGCTTAAGCCGGTTCTGAAAGTAGACTATAATTTCCTTACCACATCAATAAACGACGTACCTATGAATTCATTTTTCGTAAATGATTATAAATGGGGACTCACAGTATCTACACCTCTATTTTTAAGAAGAGAAAGAGGAAATCTCGGTTTCACCAAGGCAAGACTAGACTTCAAAAATTATCAAAGGGATTTGAAATTTATTCAATTGAGAAATAAACTGGAAACCGAAATATTCAATTTTGAAACTGTCCAACAACAATTGGTCACATTTACAAACAACGTTACAGGGTTACAAAGACTCCTTGACGGAGAAATGACAAGATTCCAGATTGGAGAAAGTTCCTTGTTCCTGGTCAATGCCCGAGAAGTTAGTCTTTTTCAAGCACAGCAGACACTCAACCAACTGGCAGCAAAAAGGAAAACTGCCTACGCTAAAATGTTGAACGCTGCCGGTTTGGGATTTGACCCACAATAAATAAAACAAAAAACCCGTTGAATTTTAAATTCAACGGGTTTTTTGGGATTTTTAAATTTATAAACTGTACCCCTCAGGATATTCACGTCTGACAAATTGATTGGCAGGTTCAAAATTGGTTATTTTCATATTTGGACCATCCCAGACTAACTTAATTCCTCTTCCCGGATAGTCAAATCTATTAGGATTTCCATCTTGAGGGACTCTATAATCATAACTTCTGATAGCAAGATTACCCATCAATACCGATTCCGTCAAAGGACCTGCTACCGAAAACGGAGAGCTTAATTTCTTGTATTCCTCACTTCCATATCCCGCAATACATGCATCAACCCAGTTATTATAATGGCCTCTATCCCCTCCAGGTACCCTATATTCAGTTTCAGCTACATTGATGTCATTAGTTCTCGAAGTTGGCAAAAGCTTTGGATCTCTACCATAAGTACCACACATCATTTTTCCTTTGGTACCTTCAATGATCACACCATTTCCGCCATCACCCATGACCTCATTTGGGCCTAGTTCTTCTGGTCTTGCAGGCTGTATACCGCCATCCATCCAGTGGAATTGTAGGTCTTCCTTGCCTTCTCTTTTGAACCTCAAAGTAATATGAGAGGAAGGAGGACAGCTTTCTGGGAAGTAACCCCTTTGGAATTCACCAACATAGACTGAACCTACGCTGCATTCTGCAGACTCAGGGTAGCCAAGTCCCAAAACTCTAAAAGGAGGCTCCATGATATGACAAGCCATATCCCCAAGTGCTCCAGTTCCATAATCCCACCAGCCTCTCCAGTTGAAAGGCAATAAATTAGGAACAAAATCCCTGTAAGGGGCAGTACCCAACCAAAGCTTCCAATCCAAATCAGCTGGAGGTGTTGCAGTTGTTTCTGGCCAGGGAATTCCTTGAGGCCAAACAGGTCTGTCTGTCCAACAATACACTTTGGTGGCTTCTCCAATTAGTCCTGCATTGTACCACTCGACCATTTTTCTAACCCCATCACCTGAAGAACCCTGATTTCCCATCTGAGTCACTACTTTATATTTATCGGCTCCTTCCGTTAGAACTCTTGCTTCGTAAATATCATGTGTAAGTGGTTTTTGCACATAGACATGCTTCCCCATTTTCATGGCTGCCATGGCTTGAACTGCATGCATATGATCTGGTGAAGAAACCGTCACCGCGTCAATGTTGTCAGACTCCTTATCAAGCATTTCACGATAATCTCTGTAATATTTTGCCTTAGGATGCGCCTCAATACTCTGCTTGGCTCTTGTATCATCTACATCACAAAGGGCTACAAAATCAGCTTTACCACTTGCAAAGACGCCACGGACATCATTTCCACCCATTCCTCCGACACCGATACCAGCAACCCTTAACCGGTCAGAGGGGGCTATAAACCCAGGCCCTCCCAATACATGTCGGGGTACAAAATAAAACCCTGCCAAGGCTGTTGCAGATGCTTTAATGAAATTCCTCCTTGACCCTGGGATTTTTGTTAACTCTTCTTTTTTCATTATTTGAATGTTTTTTGGCTATTTTCAAGTGTTTTCAATTTTCTAATTTATTAAAAAATTCTTCTTGGACACATGTTTAGTATTCCTCTTTCTTAAAAATGGGCAATTATGAGGATAAGTGGAAAAAGAAAGCTCTTATGTTAACTTTTAAATGAATGGTAAATACTTTTGAAAAAAAATTGATTAAGTTTGGTTATCTATTTTACCCAAAACCTACCCTCATATGAAACTTAAAAATTTGATAGGTAAAACCTTTGTATTACTTATCTCAGGAGCCTTACTCTTTTCCTGCGATTCAGGAAAAAATGTCAAAATGAGTCAATCATCGATTATACCTATTCCTGTTTCTTTGACTGATGCACAGGGATCTTTTACAATAAATTCGGAAACGAAACTTTCCTTCCAACCTGAACTAGCCAATGAAGCTCAGCTTCTAATCCAAAGATTAAAGACCTTGACCAGTTTGGATTTAGAAATTGAAGAAGGAGCTATAGATAATGTCATAGATCTTTCACTAAACCCCAATGCCTCTTTGCCAGATGAAGGGTATATACTGGAAATAGGGAAGGAGAAAATCACTGTCACCGGAAAAACAGCCTCTGGAATTTTTTGGGGAACACAGACATTGTTGCAACTTATTCCGAATGTAGAAAGAACTGATTTTGGGCCGAATCCCCAGTTTAAAATTTCATCAGGTTCAGTTGAAGATTATCCTGAGTATGAATATAGAGGAATGATGATGGATGTGGCACGTCATTTTTTTCCTGTTGCTGAAATCAAGCATTTAATTGACCAGATCAGTCAATACAAAATCAATCACCTTCACTTACATCTTTCAGATGATCAGGGGTGGAGAATTGAGATCAAATCATGGCCTAAATTGACAGAAATAGGTGGAAGTACTCAAGTGGGTGGAGAATCTGGAGGCTATTACACACAAGAAGATTACAAAGAAATCGTCAGGTATGCTCAAGAGCGACATATTACCATTGTGCCCGAAATTGATATGCCGGGTCATACCAATTCAGCTTTGGCTGCATACGGAGAACTTAATCCCGGCATCAAGGTGCCTGAAAAAGGTGCTGTTGTCACTGAGCAAACGAGAATGGGAGTGGCAGGTCAACCAACGCCACTTTATACAGGTACTGAAGTAGGATTTAGCACCTTGGACACAGATAATCCTGTAACATATCAGTTCATAGAGGATGTCATAAGGGAAATCTCTGAGATTACGCCAGGTCCTTATTTCCACATAGGTGGTGATGAATCTCATGTGACTGAAATGGAGGATTACATTCCATTTATAGAAAGAGCGCAGGATTTGGTAACAAAGTATGGAAAGAGAACTTTGGGCTGGGATGAAGTGGCTCATGCACAGTTATTGCCAACTTCCGTGGCTCAATATTGGGCCAAATCGGAAAATGCTGTCATGGCTATAGAACAGGGAGCAAAAGTGCTCATTTCTCCTGCCACTAAAGTGTATTTGGATATGAAATATGACTCCACAACGCATATCGGCTTAAGTTGGGCGGCATATATCGAATTAGATGAAGCTTACAATTGGGACCCAACCACTTTAGACGAAAAAATCAAAAGAGAGCATGTAATAGGTGTTGAGGCGCCATTGTGGACAGAAACAGTCACCAACAGAAGTGAAATAGAGTACCTTACTTTCCCAAGATTAGCAGCAATTGCTGAAGTAGCTTGGTCACCAAAAGAGAAGAGAGATTGGGAAAGTTTTTCAAGGAGAGTAAAATTTCACGGTAAACGATGGGAGACTGAGGGGATCAATTTTTATAAGTCCCCAAAAGTTGATTGGGAATGACGAATTTATTGAACTTAAATACCTTAGAATTACAAAAGAATTATTGACTATTTAAGAAAAAGTGATCAGCCATTGGAGGATCACTTTTTTTGGTTGATGGATAAAATGATTATCCGCAATCATGCCACTGATCAATTAAACTATATATACATATTTCTAAGGCTTACTTGTCTTTTCAAAAAAATGCCATTAATATGGCCATTTAATCAAAATATTTAATGGGAGAATTTATAGTTGATTTCAGTAATTGGATTTGGGATACCCCAATGCTTATTTTGTTGATGGGAGGAGGATTTATCCTTTTTGTTTATTCTGGATTTATTCCTTTTCGTCGCCTCGGACATGCGATCTCACTGGTAAGTGGCAAATACGATGATCAGAAGCTACCTGGTCAAATCAGCTCAAGACAAGCCTTATCTGCTGCCATCGCGGCTACCGTAGGTTTGGGAAATATCAGTGGTGTTGCCATTGCAATCAATATGGGGGGACCAGGCGCTATTTTTTGGATGTGGATGTCAGCTTTTGTGGGTATGGCAACGAAGTACTTTTCCTGTAGTTTGGCCATTATGTACAGGGGAAAAGATGACTCTGGAGAAGTTCAGGGTGGTCCAATGTATGTGATAGAAGAAGGAATGGGGAAGAAATGGAAACCCCTTGCAATTTTGTTTTCAGTTGCAGGTGTTTTGGGACTTTTGGCGATTTTCCAGGCTAATCAGCTTACAGCTGTTTTAAGATCAGTTTTGTTGGTGCCTTATGGGCTTGATACAGGAGAGGGGACAAAGTGGATTCTAGGTATATCCATGATGTTGATTGTTGCGGTGGTGATATTGGGTGGAATCAAAAGAATAGCATTGGTTGCGTCGAGATTGGTTCCATTTATGGTTGCATTGTACTTTGTTACGGTCGTCATCATTATGTTCAAATACATAGGTGATGTACCGGATATGCTTTGGTTGATTGTGAAGGATGCCTTCACTGGAGAGGCTGCCATGGGCGGTGCAGTAGGTGCTGTAATAGTGATTGGAGCGCGTAGAGCGGCATTCTCGAATGAAGCAGGCATAGGTACAGCACCTATGGTTCATGGTGCTTCCAAAAACAATGAACCTGTAAGAGAAGGCTTGATTGCCATGTTAGGTCCATTTATAGACACAGTTGTAGTTTGTACCTTGACCGCATTGGTGATTTTACTTACCGGAGTTTGGGAATCAACCGAGAATGATGGTGTAAGGCTTACACTTTCAGCCTTTGAAATGGCACTGCCAGGACTTGGGAAATACCTCTTAATGTTGGCTGTTTTGGTTTTTGCGCTTTCGACTATGTTTACTTACTCTTATTATGGTCACAAGTGCTTCAATTATCTTTTTGGTTCCAAAAAAGCAGATTATTACAACTACTTTTATTTGGTGACAATAGTGGCTGGAGCTGTAGCCTCTTTGGAAGTAGTCGTAAGTTTTATTGATGGAATGTATGCTATTATGGCTATTCCGACAATGATTTCGACGATTTATCTTGCACCAAAAGTAAAAGCTGCGACCTTAGATTATTTTGAAAGGATGAAAGGTAAGTCCTAATACAATGAATATACTCATAGCCCCCAATGCATTTAAAGGTACTATAGAAGCGGAAGATGCCGCAGCGCTTATTGCCAAAACGCTGATAGAAAAATATCCTGTTGCGAATCTAAGTCTTTGCCCAATTGCTGATGGGGGAGATGGAACGTGTTATTTGTTGGGTAAAGCTATGGGCTTAAACCAAGTTAACAGATTCTGTCTCGACGCTTTGGGAAGGCCGGTCAGAGGTTACTTTTTTTTGAATAAAAATAAGGAAACCGCCTTTTTGGATGTTTCCACAGTTTCGGGAATCAAGCATCTCAAAACTTATGAAAAACAGCCATGGATTTCAACAACCTTTGGTACAGGTGAGTTAATAGCTTCTGCTATTGAAATGGGCGCTAAACATATTGTTCTTGGTTTGGGCGGGTCTGCAACTGTAGACTTAGGATTTGGGATTTTAGGGGCTTTGGGTTATGTGTTTTTAGACAAAAATGGACGACAAATACCTTTCTATTCAGATACTTTTCTGAAAGAAGTAGCCCATATACAAAAACCAATTCTAAAGTTTGATGTCAAATTCACTTGTCTGTGTGACGTCGACAATACTTTTTTTGGGGATAAAGGAGCAGTTCGAGTATTTGGTCCTCAAAAAGGGATAGAACAATCAGAACTTGAAGCCTTTGAAACAGCTACGCAAAAGCTCATTAACCTCTTTTCTGATAAGACAGGGAGGAAAATAGAAGATAGTCTTGGATTCGGGGCTGCGGGAGGTATTGCTTATGGTCTTTCGTTCTTTTTCCCTGTTGAAATAGAAATGGGGGCAAATTGGTTTTTTGGTCAAGTGGGAATGGAGGAAAAAGTGAAGTGGGCGGACTATATATTGACAGGAGAAGGGAAATTTGACAATCAGTCAAAAGGAGGGAAGGGAAGTTTTGAGCTGTTACAAATGGCAAAAAAATACAATAAAAAATGCATTTTGATCAGCTCTGGCGATGAAGCATTGAATGCAGGATTCGATGATGTTTTAATATTGCCTGACCTGAATTTTCAACAGAAGGATTTTGTGAATACAGCAAAGAATAATCTCATCCAGTTAGTGAAAAGCCTTAAATTATAAGAGACAATTTATCAGAACCACTCCTTTTTCATTTCTATAGTCACCTGATCATCGGAATTTAATCTTTTGGATAGGCCATCCACCTTGACAAGTTCGTACTCGAAAAAGTATCTCAAGCACATGATTTTACCCATGTAAAATCCCCTTGGATCCTTATTCTCATCCAAAGCTTTCTTGGCTACAATGCCCTGCTTGAGCCATTGCCATGATATTACTATAATTCCCATTATTTCCAGAAACAAAGTTGCATCAGCCAAATATGCTTCGGTATTTGTTGAGGATTTTTTGATAAGTAAGCCAAAAGTTTTTTGAACGACAGACAGGTAAAAGCCAAGCTGTTTTCCCTTTTCCAAAAGAGAAGGGATTGAATATGCTTCCTCTAAGGTTTTATTTATTTCACCTAACAATAATTTTAACGCTTTTCCTTCTTTTATGAGAACTTTTCTCCCGAGAAGATCCATGCCGTGAATACCTGTGGTGCCTTCATGAATGGGGTGAATCCTGGCTTCTCTATAATATTGCTCTACAGGAAAGTCAGTAGTATATCCTGCACCACCAAGTACCTGTACTGCAGCAGAGGTAGACAAACAGCCCATTTCGGAAGGATAAGTTTTAGCTATTGGAGTCAAAAGGTCCAATAGCAAGCTTAAGTCTTCTTTTTCTTGCTGATTTTTTACATGAATGAGATCGCTGAGTTTTGAGCAATAGAGGAGGAGAGACAATGCTCCTTCTGTTACTGACTTTTGAAAAAGAAGCATTCTCTTAACATCAGCATGTTCTATGATGGGCACTTGAGGCATAGAAGGGTCTTTATCCGTAAGTTTCCGACCTTGTGGACGTTCTTTTGCATAAGCCAGAGAAGCATAATAAGCAGCTGTACCGATAGCGCAAGCATTCATACCAACACCTACTCTTGCCTCATTCATCATTTGGAACATATATGTCAGCCCTTTATTCGGCTCTCCGACAAGATATCCTTCACAGGAATCATTTGTTCCCATCATCAGATGAGCAATGGGAGCTCCTTTGTAACCCATTTTATGGTAAATGCCTTGTGTGAGTACGTCATTGTCTTTACAGCTTGGGACACGTTTTTGTGGAACCACAAACAAAGAAATACCTTTTGTACCTAAGGGCGCACCTTCTATTCGGGCAAGCATCAAATGAATGATGTTTTCACATGCGTCATGATCACCACAAGAAATATATATCTTTTGTCCTTTTATTTTATAAATACCCTGATTATCAGTAGGAAATGCTGTTGTGCTTAAATCCGAAAGTGAACTCCCGGCATCCGGCTCGGTCAGGGCCATGGTACCTTGCCATTTGCCACTATACATATTTGGAGTGAATCTTTCAATTAACTCTCTACTTCCAAAATTTCGGATAAGATTTGCTGCGCCTGTAGTCAAAAATGGAAATACCGAAGCTGAATAGTTGGCCGCTTGGAAAATGAATCCTGCCGCTTGATGTACAACATTTGGTAGCTGTTGACCACCTTCCTCATATGAAAAAGTTGCATTGATCCATCCATCTTCACCAAACCGACGGATGATATCTTTCATGCCTATATGTACCTTAATTTTGCCATTTATGAGTTGTGGTTCATTCCGGTCCATTTCAATCAGCAGAGGATAAAGATGGTTTGTGGAAATTTTTTCTGCAGCATCCAATACAAATTCAAAGGTTTCCTTATTATGGTCCTTGAAATAGACGAATTGAGTTAATTCGACGATTTGGTGATTTTCAAAAAGCTGGAAATACAAGTCACGTTTGGAGAAAAAGGTCATTTTGGGTCAGGATTGAATCAGAAGAAAGATATCAAAGAGAAGTGGGAAAACAAAGGTTGATTTTGAATAAAATAGTAGTTATACCTGAATAGAATCGGTTAAGCTTTTCGGAGAAAAGGATATAGACAAATGCTTTCATAAGGAAAAAGTTTAAAGCATAAAAAAAGGCCGGAAAGTAAATTCCGGCCTAGTGGGCCCACCTGGGCTCCGCCGATAACTATCGGCGCAGGGACCTCCTGCCCCGATAAAGGATCGGGGGAGTCTTCAGCTTTTGAATTTAATGAGGAGTTTGTCAGACATTTCAGGGTACTTGGCAAGATTTCTTAAGTAAGTTGAGGATTTCATTTTTTTGATATGGATTTCTATTTTTCGTGCTTGTGGTAAGTCCTGACATTCAATGAAATGAAAAAGAATCCAGTCATCAGCTTTTTGAGTGAAGTTGAATTTTCCATAAACTTTATTGATATGGTTTTGTATTCTTTGATCTACCTCTAAAGTAGTTATACCTGAATAGAATCGGTTAAGCTTTTCGGAGAAAAGGATATAGACAAATGCTTTCATAAGGAAAAAGTTTAAAGCATAAAAAAAGGCCGGAAAGTAAATTCCGGCCTAGTGGGCCCACCTGGGCTCGAACCAGGGACCTCCTGATTATGAGTCAGAAGCTCTAACCAACTGAGCTATAGGCCCGATTATTTCAATTTTATTGTGACCTCCTGTCCCGATAACTATCGGGAGAGTCAGAAGTTCTAACCAACTTCGTCCCGATCCATATCGGGAGCGCGATTATTTCAATTTTATTTTGACCTCCTGTCCCGATAACTATCGGGAGAGTCAGAAGCTCTAACCAACTTCGTCCCGATCCATATCGGGAACCCTTTTTTAAGCAATTGACCTTGCTTTTGGGACTGCAATGTTACATATTTGGTTTTAAATTTACAACTCTAATACAAATGAAAAAGCTGGATAAAATTGATTTTTTGATCTTTGATTTGGGAAATGTAATCATCGATATTGATTATGATGTAAGTATCAATGAGTTGAAAAAAATACTCCCTTCGAAAAAACATCACCTTACTTCACAGTTTTTTCCATCTTCTTTTCATAAAGAGTATGAAAAAGGACTTATCAGTAATGAAGAATTCAGAAATGCTGTAAGAGATTTGTATGAAGAAAACTGGTCTGACGATCAAATTGACCATGTATGGAATAGCCTTCTCATTGTTGTTCCGCAGGAAAGGCTGCAATTGTTGTCTCAATTGAGACAACAATATACAACAGCTATTTTGAGCAATACCAACGATATACATATTGTAAAATTCAATGAGATGTTGCAGGAAATCTCTGATTACAGCTCAATACATAATTTATGTGACCATGTGTTTTTAAGTCATGAAATGGGGCTAGCAAAACCAGATACAGCGATTTATCAAAAGGTCGTAACATCATTGAATACTCAAGCCGAAAAAACCATTTTTTTCGATGACCTGGCTGCAAATGTAGAAGGAGCAAAAAAAATCGGAATGAATGCTGTCCAAATCACAAATTCAAAAGCCCTGATGGAATTTTTTGGAGATGTACAGTAAGAAAGAATACCTCAAGCATGGACTACTGTTCATCGTTACATTAATAACAGCAACTTTTGCGGGTGGGGAATGGCTATTTGGAAGGTCAATCATGGGAAGTGGAGAGCATTTTCTTAATTGGGAATACTTCCTCAAATCTCTACATTTTTCTATTCCGTTTATAGGTATCTTATTGATACATGAACTTGGTCATTTGTTTACTTCGATTTACCATAAGGTAAAATCCTCTCTTCCATATTTTGTACCGGGTTGGTTGGGATTTATTGGTGCGCCGTCTATCGGTACTTTTGGAGCAATCATACAAATGAAGAGTTTTATCAATAGCCGTAAAAAGTTTTTTGACATCGGTATAGCTGGACCGCTCGCAGGCTTTGTTATTGCTATTGGAGTACTTTGGTTTGGCTTTACGAATCTACCTGAAGCAGATTATATTTATCAAATCCATCCTGAATATCTTGACCCTGATTTTGAAGGTCATTCTGCTGAAGATGGCTATATTACTTTAGAAATAGGATATAACCTCCTTTTTTATGGAATGGAAAAGCTTTTGGCTGATCCGGAGAAAATGCCGGTGATGTCTGAAATAATCCATTTCCCTTACCTTTTTGCAGGTTATTTGGCCTTGTTTTTTACCGCTCTCAATTTACTACCGATAGGGCAGCTCGACGGAGGTCATATCATTTTTGGCTTGTTTCCTAAAAGACATAAAGAAATTTCACTGGTAGCCTATACAGCATTCATTTTCTATGCAGGATTGGGTATCATCAACCCATTTCATTCTATAGATGAATTATTGATTAGGATGCCTCTGTATATAGGCTTTTTATATGTTTGCTACAGGAGAACGAGCTTGCCATCACAAACCAAATGGACAATTATATTAATGATAGTTTCTGTTCAATATGCTTTAGTAAATATCTGGCCTGGTCTGGAAGGATACTCTGGGTGGTTACTATTTGGATTGCTTTTGGGAAGGTTGATGGGGATAGAACATCCGGAAGTGAGTGGCTTCAAAAATTTGGATAAAAACCGACAGATCCTGGGTTGGTTGGCTATTTTGATTTTTATTCTTTGCTTCACACCTCAGCCCTTTATTATGGAATAAGGCATAAAAAAACACCCTATTTTGTTTCAAATAGGGTGTTTTATAAGACATTTATTTTTTAGCCCTCTTCTTCCATTTCACGGTAGGCCATGATCCCACCCAAAAGGTTTCTAACACTAGTAAAACCTCTCGTTTCCATGAATTTCTTAGCGTTTCCACTTCTAGCGCCAGATCGACATTGTACAACGATTTCTTGATCCTTAAATTCCTCAAGTTCGTCAAGCTCGTAAGGCAATTGTCCAAGAGGGATGTTTTTTGCACCTAGGTTGTCTTCTTCATATTCCCATTCTTCTCTGACGTCGATGAATATAAACTCATCTCCCTTTTGTAATTTTTCTCTTAATTCTGATACTGTGATGTCTTCCATATTTAATTGACTAAGATTCTTTTTGAAATACTCTTTCCATTCTGAATTAACTTCAATACATATATGCCTTTTTGAAGTCCTGCAAAATTAATGATTTTTCCATCACCATTTGTTTCAATTGGTAATTCTAATTGTCTTCCATAAGGATCAAATATTGAAAGATCATCCACCATTCCTTCAACGAACAATCTGTTTTCTACTGGGTTTGGGAAAACACGAATACTGCCCTCTTCCTCCTCTGGTGTTTCTTCCACTACTTGATTTTCACTCAAATGAATACGAATCATTAAAGATCCTTCAACTTCTTCATTTTGTTGCCAAGGTCCAGCCACGTTATAAAAAATCTCTCTTCCATTGTCAAATGTTTTGTCAAGCCCTACATGGATAAAATCATTGGTGAATTGTGTGAAGCCAACAAAAAATACTCCGCTAACCCTTACATTCTCTTCCAATTCAAAGTATGAAAAGTCTTCTGGGTTATCTTTTTCTGGAATAAATATCTCTTTAACATAAACAGGGTCCGCTTGGAGATCTTGCCAAATGGCTAGGTCAATGATCTGGTTGGCTTGGATTTGATTGGTGAAATTGATGCTAATTCCTTTTACATATGCATTGATGGACGTCTCAAACCTATTGGCAAGGCTACCTGACCTTTGGTTGATGCCAGCGGAATAGTCTAAACTCCCATCATCATAAGCAAAATAATCCCTGAAAGTTACTACTGACCTCACGGTATCGTTTATCCTAAGGTTGATGTCTTCAAAGAAAATACTGTCTCCATTTATAATCTGATACAAGTTGAGATCACCTGAACTTATATATGCGGTAAACTCATAATCTGTTTCATCTTCTGGAAAAGGAATATCAGTAATGGAATTACTTTCAAAAATTCTCCTTTCGGATCCCAATGGTACAGGGTTGAAAGGTGTGTTGTTGTTTATTCTTGATATGAGTGAATTGTCGGCTTTATTTCGAACCTCAAAGCTGTATTCCATTGCTCTGAACCTATTTTCCAGGTTCTTGAACTCATTGCCAGTTCTGGTCCAGAATTCTTCATCAGTATTGGTAGTTTCAAAAAGCGGAATAGCCGAATACTTACCTGTTGGTCTGATATTATCCCTTGTCAATGTACGGTCAGGATAAAAAAGGTCAGCTTCCGACCTGTTTTTATTTAAATAAACATAATCTATCAACCAGCTGTCAAAAGGACCGGAAGCTCTGCCATTGATCTGAAATCTAAATTGAAAATCTTCATGCTGAAAGCTAGGGTCAACTTGAATGATTTCTTGTGTAAAGAAAAACTGTTCCGCTGGCAAGTCTCCTGCTATTTCCCATACATTAATCCAGTTCCCTAAAGTATCCCTAAAAAAGAGTGAGAGGTTATCATTGATATCAGGCATTTCAGCTTTTCCACCAGCCTGCCAAAAAAAGCTCAAGAAAACTGTATTTTCCTCTTCTGATGTGATTGAGGAAAGGTCAATAGGGTTAGAACTTATAGCGTCAGTAATCCCTTGCTCAACCAAGACATTGGAATAAGGTCTACCTCTTTCATCCACTCCATCCAACAGCAATACTCCGATCGAGGGGGCCGCATTTGCTACTGTGAATGAATGTGTAGCCCCTTCATTGATCCATTTTGTACTGTCTATTCCTTTTGTAGAGAAATCATCCCAAAAAGGAAGGGAAAGCTTGTTTTCAAGTTGCCTTAAGTTTTTGTTTATTGATTTTGATGGTGAAACAGGTGTTGGTAATTGTTGAAATTGAGCCAATACTTCTTGACTGAAGCCTAATAGAAGCAACAGGACGACTAAAGAAGTGATGGCGGAAATTTTTGTCATCTCAAAAATCAGTATTTTTTTTCAGGTCAGAAATCCAAACATCTATAGGTTCACCTGTCTTTACTTCTGCTCCAGCCGGCGGAACCTGTTGTATGATTGTTCCTTGAGGCACTGAATCTGTTTGAACGTAATTAATCTTACCCATTCTCAAGCCAGAACCGATAATCAAGAACTCGGCGTCTATTTCATCCATCCCGATCAGACTAGGTACATCCAATATTTGATTTCCAAGGCCGTCTCCAACAACTAGGTCTATCTGCGAACCTTTTGGGATTTCGAAGCCCTCAGGAATGTTTCTACCCCTGTACTTTTGTTCGAGAACTACATTGATACCAATATCGGGAACGTAAACAATCTCCCCTCTGACCAATCCTATGTTTCCTATGATTTCCTGAGCATTTTTAAGAAGACTGTTGACTAGGTTTGGCATCTTGATCAAAGGAGCATTTTTGGCATTGAGTGTAATATATACTTTTCGTCCTTTTTTTACTTTGTTACCAGCTTTTGGATTTTGTTTTAGTACTGATAGCGGCTTTAACTCATTATTGAAACCACTGTCAAGGGTTACTTCAAATCTCAAACCCCTTTCATCTAAGTAAGTACTTAGTTCATTGTAGTCATACCCTTCTAGATCAGGTACAGTAACTGTCTGACCATGATTGGTGTAGGAAGGTAGGAAAATCTTGAAAAATATAAAGGCAATTATGATAACTGCTGTGATGACTAAAGTCAGATGGATGGCTATTTTTTTCACTGCTTTTTAAATTCTTGCTATTGAAAACGTATTGTAAAAGACTAACGGATAAAGGTAAAATTAATTTATGTTTTGTGACACAAATCTATTGATAAGGAGGCAAGAAATCAGCCAAAATTTCTCATAGAACAGGAGAAGCCAGAAAAAAAATCACAGTTTTCTGGCTTTTGACTGTCAAATTGTATTTCAATGAATGATTAGTTTCCTGGTTTCTGTAATGGAATTACTCGTAATTTTCACAATAAACAATCCTTTTGAGAATAGCTGTGAGCTGAATGTATATGTTTGGTTTAGTGTATTTGGATAATTGACATCATGCACCAATTGACCTGCAACCGAAGTAATTTGGATATTCACATTTTCGAAGGTTTGCAAATTGAAAACAATATTAAACACCTCTCTAGCTGGATTAGGATAGATTATAGTATTGCCTAACCCTGGGTCTACGGGTTGGGGGTTAGCTGACAAGAACAACTCAATGTTATCAATGTATGCAGTGCTATTTTCTACTTCTGCATTTTCCAATACTATTGCTACCCGTATGTTATCGCTACCCGCGTATTCTGTCAAGTTTATAAATTGTCTTTCAAAATCACCTCTTTGGTTTGGATTTGCTTCAGCAGAAAGTGCAGTATTCAAATCGCTACCTGTTTTTCTGAAGACTTCAGTATAAGTCTCTCCGCCATTTCTACTGGCCATAACTTTAAGTATTGTACTTTCTGCAATTTGTCCAGAAGCAAAATCGAAGAAAATTGAGGCTTGTATTGCCTCAGATAGGTCAAATAATGGAGATCCTAACCAATAGGAATTGTCTGTCTCAAATTCTTCAAGACGGATTAAGTTTGATCCAAATCCTTCAGTTTGCAATGGGGTTAATATCCAGTTATTATTATTGCTCTCAGGATTTATAGCTACCCAAGGTGCTATTTGGGTGGTGTTGTTAAAGTTTTGTCTGAATGGAATTCTTGTGAAATTTGAATTAATCAAGACAAATCTTGTGAGCTCATCGGAGTTATCTGGATTTTGATCAAAATTAGGAAAATCTACTGAATAGGTGAGTCTACTTACATCAGACCCAATTGGTCCTCTTGGTACATTTATATTGATACTATCTCCTGGTTCCAATCCAATTCCCCTTCCTATATACGATACTGCAGTTCCCTGGCCTAGCCTTCGTCTAAAAATAAAAGCATCGACAGGGAGATTTCCCGTGTTGACAGCCCTTACAGTTTCTTGCTCATGCTCACCCGTCGAAACCGGTGAAGGTGTGATTAACTCTACCAAATCTACTTTATATCTAAATTCCGCTTCAGGCAGTATTTCAATATCCTTTACATAGATGTTATTGCCATAGCCATTTCGATTGATGATGGCAATTCTGACATTCCCCATGTCTGCAAAGGGCGCAAGATTGACTATTTCCTTACGAAATTGATTTTCTCGTGTCGGGATGAAGAAATCTAGAGTAGGGTTGGATGTCTGAAGAAATTGACGGTCTTTATTGTAGGGTGCGGTTG
Organism: Mongoliibacter ruber; assembly: GCF_003003005.1. Taxonomy (GTDB): domain Bacteria; phylum Bacteroidota; class Bacteroidia; order Cytophagales; family Cyclobacteriaceae; genus Mongoliibacter; species Mongoliibacter ruber. The sequence continues at coordinate 464,114 of NZ_PVTR01000001.1, read as the reverse complement.
GGATTGAGAAAGTATTGCCACAATCATCCGATATAGCAACGATTAAGTCATCACCAAAGCCTTGTGCGTTATACGGAGCATAAGCCATTCGGAATGTGACTTGTGCATTGGGGAATTCGTTCAGATTAATCTGAGGAGAAATCAGAAAATCCAATTCGTTGAAAGCCTCATATTCATAATTTCTGAGCTGTAAAACTTGTTGGATGTTTCCATCTAAATTCAATTCTCCTACTTCCCAAGTCAAGCTGTCATCTGGATTTCGGATGATCCAAAGGTCGTTCAAATCCGAAAATGAAAATGTGTAGGGTAAGGTGATTGTAGGTTGTATTATTGGATTTGAAGTAACGGTTTTGTTGACTATTTCTGGGTCAATTATTCCGTTTACTTGTGTAATTGTAGCGATAAATTCGTCATCTGATCCGGAAAGTTGGATTGGCGCAAAAAACACTCTTGTAGTATCTCCAAGGCTCAAACTCAGTTCAAAATCTTTAACTTCTATGACATTGCCATTTAATAGGATTTCTATGCGTGCAGAGGTAATGGTGTTTTCTCCTCTATTTCTTAGTAAGAGTTCGGGAATGATATTGACATCACAAATAAGATCAGAAGGATTGATCAATCTGTCTATGGATAAGTTATTTGGCAAAAGAATCGGTTCTTCAGTTGCCCTGTTGTTTACCAAGCTTGCCCTCCTTGGACTGCTTGCAAGCACAGCATCAAATCGTTCCACTTGACCACGTGTAAAAATATTCATACATGCATCGGTAGTGTAATCCATGTAGTTTTCAGACATGTCCTGACTTTCGCATGTAAATCTTGAATTATCTATTCGGCATAAAAAATTCGGTCCATCTTGGTTTGGTGTATCATCTACAAAGTCATCAACACTACAATTACCATCACCCCATATGTGGCGCAAACCGAGAAAATGACCTATTTCATGAGTTAAAGTACGTCCTCTTGCTCTTGAATCGGCATTGCCATCTTGTCCAAACCAACGCGAGGTGACGTATACGCCATCTATTTCTCTAGGGAAAACGATGGCTCCTAAACCAGGAAGGTTGGCTAGGGGAGGACTTGCCCATCCCAAGACATTACCAGCAATTGGCGCAACCCAGATATTTAAATACTCTTCAGCTGGCCAATAAGAAAACTGGCTGAGCAGTTGTGCATCAGAAATTGCAGTATAATTATTTTTTGTCCCTTCTACTCGGATTATTCCTGAAGTAGGTAGTCCATCTGGGTCTTGTTTAGCTAATACAAATTCTATCCTTGAATCAGCAGCTACATCCCTAAAAATAGATGAGGTATTGATTGTGTCTGGGTTGAGTCTCCTGAAATCTTCATTTAAAGTCCTTATTTGATTTAAAATCTGTATTTCAGGAATATTGTTTCCTACGCCAATGTCCTCGCCATTGTGTACTACATGGACAACAACAGGAATTACCCGAACTTCATTTTCTAAACTTCTTTGAATAGAGGGCGCTTTTCTTTGGTCTTCAATTTGGCCTTCCATCCATGATTCAAAATACTCTCTAGAACCAAGTACACCTACATGATCTTCTATGTATTTTTCCATAGGAACCGCAGCACATTTTTCATCATGCACATGCTGGTAAACTTGCCCGAAAAATTGTTGGGAAAAACCGGAAAAGGATATCAAAAAAAGGAATAAGGTTAAGATGAGTCTTACCCTTATTCCTACTAAGTTAATTAAAAACTGAACGATGTTATGCAACTGCAACATTTACTGCCACTACTTTAATGATTTCCGGTATGTCCCTTTTGATAGCTTCTTCTACTCCAGCTTTTAACGTCATCGTGGACATAGGGCAGGAACTGCAGGTTCCAGTCAACTCTAACTTTAGAATATTATCATTTGTTATTTCTACAATTTTCACATTTCCTCCATCAGCTTCCAAATAAGGTCTGATAGTATCTAATGCCTTTTCAACTCTATCAATCAATTCCACATCCATTATATTATATATTGACTTGAACTACTTCTGTTTTATTTTTTTCAGCATTTCTAATAGCCACCTGTTGGGCTACATTCTCAGCTAATTCGCTAAAGGCTTTTTCTGTGATCCCTTTCTTGAATACCGCTGGATAGCCTGTATCACCACTTTCTCTGATGCTTTGGACTATCGGGATTTCCCCAAGGAATGGCACTTCGTATTTTTCCGCCAATTTTTTACCACCTTCTTTCCCAAATATATAATATTTATTATCAGGTAACTCTTCTGGAGAAAAATAAGCCATATTTTCTACAACACCTAGCACTGGAACATTAATTTGAGGTTGTCTGAACATAGTCAGTCCTTTTGTAGCATCTGCTAAAGCCACTTTTTGAGGTGTAGTAACGATTACAGCACCTGTAACTGGTACAGTCTGCACCATTGTGAGATGTATGTCTGATGTACCCGGAGGCAAGTCTATCAATAAGTAGTCAAGCTCTCCCCATTCTACGTCTCCAATGAATTGTTTTAATGCGGAACTTGCCATTGGACCTCTCCACACCACTGCTGATTCTGACGGAGTCAAAAAACCTATAGACATCAGCTTCACGCCGTATTGCTCAATAGGCATGATTACGTTTTTGCCATCAACTTGCTTGACCATAGGTTGTTCAGATTCAACGTTGAACATTGTAGGGATACTTGGACCTGAAATATCAGCATCAATAAGTCCTACTTTGGCTCCTGTATTGGCTAAGGCAACAGCAAGATTACTGGATGTGGTAGATTTGCCAACACCACCTTTTCCTGAGGCAATGGCAATTATGTTTTTGACTTTTGGGAGCAGTGGGGCATCATTTCTTGCAGTTGTTACATTGGAAGTCATGAAGATGTCAAGTTCGATATCTGCACCAAAACTCTCCTCCAATGCTTCAATACAATTATTCTTGATAACTTCCTTGAGTGGACAGGCTGGAGTAGTCAATACTACTTTGAACTTTATCTTATTCCCTTCGATTTCAATTCCTTGAATCATTCCCAATGTTACCAAGTCTTTTTTTAAGTCTGGATCTTCTACTTTGGATAGGGCTTTGAGTACGTTTTCTTTACTGATTGACATTATTTGGTTACTTAATCCTCCGCAATTTAGTTTATAATTGTTCTAATTTAAAAGAAGCCTCATAAATAAGAATATATCTAGGTAAGAACTTGTGGAATTCTAAAATAGTTTCGCATGTCTGTCCTTCTATGTTTTGAAGCAATACTTTTTATCTTTGAAAATTGAATCAAGGAGCAATGGGAATCAGTCGAGCAACTACAGACAAAGTAAAGGATAGAGCGGACATAGAAGATGTGGTCAATGATTATGTGCCTTTGAAAAAGAAAGGGCAAAACCTATGGGCATGCTGTCCATTTCATAATGAAAAATCACCTTCCTTCTCGGTTTCTCCTGCCAAGCAGATTTATAAGTGTTTCGGTTGTGGTAAAGCCGGAGACCCGATACAATTTGTGATGGACATTGAAGGAGTCGGATTCAATGAAGCGATTAGACATCTTGCCAAGAAGTATGGTATTGAGGTAGAAGAGGATCAAGAACAAACACCGGAAGCAGTACAAGCCTACAATGAGCGCGAAAGTTTATATATAGTGCTTAATTACGCAAAAGATTTTTTTGCTCAAAACCTTAGTAAAGAAGAGGGTAGGGCCATTGGACTAAGTTATTTCAAAGAAAGAGGTTTCAATCAAGATGTAATTGAAAAGTTTGACCTTGGGTATGCCTTGGATGGATGGAGTCATTTGCATGAGGCAGCAAAGTCTGCAGGACATTCGGATGAAATCCTTCTCAAGGCAGGATTGATCCTTCAAAAAGAAGGAGATCCTAAGCGGATGTACGATAGGTTTAGGGGCAGGGTAATATTCACCATACACAACCTAGGGGGTAAACCCATAGCTTTTGGAGCAAGGATACTAACACAGGATAAAAAGCAACCCAAGTACATCAACTCTCCCGAAACAGAGGTTTACCACAAATCGGACGTACTTTATGGGATTTTTCAAGCAAAAAAATCAATCAGAGAAAAAGACAATTGCTATCTCGTAGAAGGATATACGGATGTGATATCCATGCATTTGTCAGGTATTGAAAACGTAGTAGCTTCTTCAGGTACTTCCCTAACAGAAAATCAAATCAAGCTGATCAAGAGATTTTCTGATAATATTACTGTTTTGTATGATGGTGACGCTGCTGGCATCAAGGCTTCTTTGAGGGGAATTGATATGATTCTTGAAGGAGGTTTGAATGTCAAGGCAGTTGTCTTTCCAAATGGAGAAGATCCTGATAGTTATGCAAGAAAAGTTGGCTCTCAAGAGTTTCAAGACTATCTCGAAAAAAATGCACAGGACTTCATTTCCTTTAAAATTGGCCTTCATGCAAATGAAGCGGCAAATGATCCTATCAAGCAGGCAAACCTTATTAAAGATGTTGTTCAAAGTCTTTCCAAAATACCTGATCCTATAATTAGGACTGTGTATATTAAAAAGTCAGCGGCTCTGTTAGAATTAGATGAGGAAATCATTCAGACTGAGCTGAACAAGATTTACCTAAAAGGGAAAAAGGACGAGTTCTTTAAAGACAAAAGAGAAACACAGGAAACACCTTTTGAAGATTTATTGCCTGTAAAGGAAGTTACATCCTACGTCAATATTTTAGAATTACAGGAAAGGGAAATGTTACGGCTGTTGGTTAATTATGGATTTGAAATGGTTTCAGATGACCTTCATGTTTGCCAATACCTTTTGCAAGAGACTGATGAATTGAAATTTGAGACACCAGTTTACCAAAAGATTTTGGATATATACAAAGATGCCCTTTCAAACAACCTTCTCCCTCAACCTGAGTACTTCTTGAAACATGATGACTTGGAAGTGAAAAAAGAAGTTATCAATCTGATTACAAGAAAGTATGAGCTTTCCACTTTGTGGGAATCAAGGTTTCAAATTTTCACACATAATGAAGCTGATGATCTTGCCAAAACGGTATATGACAGTATTTTACACTTGAAGAAAAAAGTGATCAAGAAAATGATGGAGGAGGCAAAACTGAAAATTAAAGAAGCCGAACAAGAAAAACTGGATGAAAATATGATGAGTGAGCGCATTTCTATCTATATGGAACTCAAACAATATCAAGTAGAAATAGACAAGCAATTGGGGATTGTGATAAGCTTCTAGCTCAAACTTTAAATGCTTTCGCACTGTTAAACCTGAAAAAGAATGTAATTTTGGCGTTTTCTAAACCCAAATAGAATTAAATACCATTATGTCCCAAGATTTTAAATTAGACTCGATTGAAGAGGCAATAATAGCGATCAAAAACGGTGAAGTAATCATTGTAGTAGATGATGAAGATCGCGAAAATGAGGGTGATTTTGTCTGTGCTGCTGAGAAAGTAACGCCCGAAATCATCAATTTCATGGCCACACATGGTCGTGGATTGATCTGTGCACCCTTAATAGAAGACAGATGTGATAAACTTGGGCTTGAACTCATGGTAGGCAACAATACTGCGGCTTATGAAACACCTTTCACTGTTTCTGTTGATCTTATTGGTCATGGTTGCACTACAGGAATTTCAGCAAGTGATAGGGCCAAGACAATTCAAGCTTTGGTAGATGACAGTATACACCCTGATGAATTGGGTAAACCTGGTCATATTTTTCCTTTGAAGGCCAAAAGAGGTGGTGTACTAAGAAGAGCTGGTCATACAGAAGCTGCCATAGATTTTGCTAGAATGGCTGATCTATCTCCTGCAGGAGTGTTGGTTGAAATCATGAATGAAGATGGGACTATGGCCCGTCTGCCTGATCTGGTCAAAGTAGCAGAAAGATTTAAGTTGAAATTGGTTTCTATCAAGGATCTTATTGCCTATAGGCTAAAAAATGAATCCCTTATAAAAAGGGAAATCGGGGTTGAAATGCCTACCGCTCACGGTGATTTTGATTTGATTGCTTTTAGGCAAACCAATACCAATGAAGTCCATATGGCATTGATTAAAGGCACATGGGATGAAAACGAACCTGTCATGGTAAGGGTACATTCTTCTTGTATGACAGGCGATATATTTGGATCCTGCAGATGTGATTGTGGTCCTCAGTTACACAGTGCCTTGGAGATGGTAGAGAAAGAGGGTAAAGGTGTTGTGCTTTATATGAATCAAGAAGGTAGGGGAATAGGTCTAATCAATAAACTAAAAGCCTATAAATTGCAGGAGCAGGGTATGGACACTGTACAGGCTAATTTGGCCTTGGGCCTTCCAATGGACAATAGAGATTATGGTGTAGGTGCACAGATTTTGAGAGATTTGAATGTAAGTAAGATCAGGTTGATATCTAACAATCCTACCAAAAGAGTGGGCCTACTTGGTTACGGTTTGGAGATAGTAGAACAGATTCCTATCGAAATCACCCCTAACCCTCATAACGAAAAGTACTTGACTACAAAAAGAGATAAAATGGGTCACTCTATTTTAAAAAAGTAAAATTGTAGCGATTACGTGCATATTAAAGGTAATTAAGACCTCATATGACCAACTTATTTAAGTTAGGATTCGTTAACTTGAATATCCATCAATAGCAGTTATGTATGAGAAATAGCACATTCCTTCTAATAAGTTTATTTCTAATCAGCTTTTCTGTACTAGGTCAAGGGCAGTTTCCGTCACAGGTTTGGCATAAAGGTCAGATCCAGATGAATGCGGGTACTGTATATCAGGGAATGGTAAAGTATGACTTGGAAAACAACTTGGTGCAGCTTCAAAACCAAGGAATTGAGACCTTCACTTCCTCAAATGTCAAACAGTTTGAAATATTTGACGAGCAATACGGAGGGATACGTACTTTCTATACCTTGCCATTTCCGCTTACCGGTGATTACGAAACGCCTGTGTTTTTCGAAATTCTAACAGAAGGAGAAGATGCGATCTTGTTATGTCGCGAGCAAATTGTGGTGGATAACAGAAGTATGGGATATGGGCCAATGGCCATGAATCCAATGTGGGGGCCACAGATTGGAGGGGCGTATAAATTGTCTTTCAATTATTACTTTATAAAAGATGGAAAAATCCAAAGGTATTCTCAAAAGAAGAAAGAGCTTCTTGATATCTTTGACGATAGGGCAGAAGAGGTTAATTTATTTATGAGAAAGAATAGACTTTCACATGATAAAAGAGGAGATCTTTTGAGAATCACTGCCTATTACAATCAAATCAAATAATTTTTATGTCAAAAAAACCATTAATACTTGTTTCGAATGATGACGGCATCACTTCGAAGGGGATTCGTGTATTGGTAAATGTTATGAAAAAACTGGGGGAAGTCATAGTAGTCGCTCCAGACAGCCCTCAATCAGGAATGGGGCATGCGATTACTATAGGAGAAACCCTTAGGCTTTACGAGGAAGATATTTTTGAAGGTGTCGAAGCATATAAGTCAAGTGGAACACCCGCCGATTGTGTGAAATTAGCCAAGCATTATGTATTGAAAGATAGAACACCTGATCTGGTCGTTTCTGGAATCAATCACGGGAGTAATACCTCAATATCAGTGCTTTACTCAGGAACAATGTCAGCAGCTATAGAAGGCGCTTTAGAAGGGTTACCATCGATAGGTTTCAGCTTGTGTGACTATTCTTCCAAGGCCGATTTCAGTCACGTAGAAGACTATGTATATAAAATAGCCAAGCAAGTTTTAGATCACGGCCTTTCAAAAGGAGTAGCATTGAATGTAAATTTTCCGCCCAAAAGAAATGAAGCCATAAAAGGAGTAAAAGTCTGTCGGCAAGCTCATGCCAAATGGCAGGAAGAGTTTTCTGAAAGGTTTGATCCAAATGGTAGAAAGTATTTTTGGATGGCGGGTAACTTTGTGAATTTTGACAAAGGAGAAGACAACGATGAGTGGGCAATAGGCAATAATTATATTTCTATCGTTCCCTGCCAATACGACCTTACTGCGCACCACGCGATTAAGCAGATGAATGAAGATTGGGATTGGGCCGAATTGTCTTAAGAGGGTCCCCCATAATCTTTGTTCAACATTTACATTGGGTTTTTGAAAGAGCCCGGATATATATAGTGTCAAATTCAATTTTAGCCTGATCAAAAATTGTCAGGCTTTTTTTTTCAGCTTTTTGAAAAAAAGATGAATTTTTAACCTGCAATTCACCAAAATTCAAATATTCATTTTTGGCTTTAAGATTAGTTTTTTCTGTGTTTTTTGAATTAATTACCCATTGTTTAGTGGTAGTGGAAGAAGTGAAATTATAGAGCTGTTTAATCGTATGAAAAATACCTTTAAATGCTTTTCATATAATTAAAGGTAATTCACATTAGGAAGTTTGAGTAGGGTATAAAATTTTAGTAGAAAAAATTAATATTATTACAATGGTTTTTTTAAACAGATTAGGTGCCATAAAACGAGTGATTATCTTTTTTTTGGTATTTTTTGTTAGCCATGGTCTCGTTGCCCAGCAAGATGAATTTGACAGTTTGGATAACTTACTGCAAAATGAAATTGATGAAAAGGGGAAATTACAAGTTCTTAACAAGTTAGTTTTTCTTTTAAGGGAAAGAGATATTCCTAGAGCATTGGAATTGGGTAATGAAGCTGAATCTTTGGCGATTGTGTTGAAAGACAGCGTTCAATTGGCAAAAGCCAAGGGGAATCTTGGCTGGATACATTACAGGTTGGGTATATGGGATAAAGCCTTTCGGTATTCAAGAGATGCATACCTCATTGGTTTGGATCAAAGTGATAAGGCTGAGATAGCCATGACTTTGAATAATCTTGGAGCCATTTACTACCAACAGCGGAATTATGAGGAAGCAATAAGAAAATTTAAAGAAGCTTATAAGATTGGTAAAGACCTTGAGGATTCTTACATCACCATCAGAAGTTTGAATAATATAGCCTTGAATTACAGTAAAACAGATTTATTGGATTCTGCCATGTATTTTGCTCAAGAAGCTATTCGGGAAAATGAAAAATCTGGTTCCATTTATTTCACAAGTTTCACCAATAGGGTAATAGGAGATGTATATCTTGCTCAAGGTGAGATAGAAAAAGCTATTTCTACTTATGCAAGTGCTTTGAGTGCGGCCTCGCATCAGAGATTGTCATCTTTTGAATCTTCTATTTTGCACAGGCTTGGCAAGGCATATTTCATGAATAAGAATAGTAAAAAAGCTGTAGAATTATTGGAAAGGGGTAAAAAATTAGCTTTGGAAAATGGATTTCAAGATGAGCTGGCCAATACTTTGAAAAATTTAGCTTTGGTATATGAAGATTTGGGAGACGTGGATAATGCCTATTTAAACCTGAGAGCATTTACCGATCTCAGCGAGACTTTGAATGAAAAGGCGGATTTAGACAGGTTAGCTTTGATACAAGGGATGTTTGAGGTTGAAAAATCCGATGCTGAGGTCAAAGTACTCAGATCCGAAAATTTGCTACAGGATCTAAGGCTTCGCAATTTTAGGTTATTTATTTTTGTAATTACCCTTGCGGTATTGCTGCTAGGAGGGCTATTGATCAGATTGTTTGTTTTAAATAAAAAATCCAAAGAAATCAACAAAGACTTGGTATCCAAGCAGGATAAAGTAAATCAGCAAAAACAGGTTCTGGAGAAACAATCCAAAGAGCTTGAAAAATCCAATAACCTCAAAAACAAACTGTTTTCTATTCTTGGGCATGACCTTAAGTCTCCTGTTTCTCAGCTACAATCAGTCCTTGGTCTAGTTAATGCACAAGAATTGACACCTGAAGAATTTGCTACCATATCGCTGATACTGAAAAGAAATGTAGATAGCTTATATGTGGTGCTTGATAATATTTTGTCTTGGTCAAAATCTCAAATGGAAGGATTTAAAGTGCAATTAAGCCCAATTCACTTGGATACTGTTTTAAAGCCATGTTTGGACCTATTGCAAAATCAAGCAGATGCCAAAGAACTCACCATTTCCACTCATTTGGAAACCAAAGAAAAAGTATGGGCAGATCCTGATCTTCTACAAGTGATTGTCCGGAACATTTTAAGCAATGCGATTAAGTTTTCAAGAAAGGGGTCAAAAATAGAGATTCGTTCGTATGCTGAAAATAAAACTGTGACTTTGGAAATACAGGATTACGGGATGGGAATGCCACCAAAAATCTTAAAGTCTTTTCAAAATGAAGCCTTTTCTATCGTGCAATCCAGTCCAGGAACGGAGAAAGAGAAAGGTACGGGATTGGGCTTGAGTATATCCAGAGAATTTATGGCATTGATGGATGGGGAATTGACTTTTGAAAGTGAAAAAGGAAAGGGAACCAAAGTCAAGATACAATTGAAAATTGTGCAAGTATTTACTGGATCCAAAGTACCTGCAGTAGCAAGTGAACAGAGTTGATCAACTTAATAAAATCAAAACAATGAAAAATCATTTTTTCTCGCATCTCTTTATCATTCACGTTTTTGTATCCACCCTGTTTATTGGATTGACATCGTGTCAAGATATAAATCAGGAAGACCTGATTTCTTTGGATCATTCTAATCTACACTCTATTTCATACCAAGAAAGTCAAGTAATTGATGGACAGTATATAGTGGTTTATCAGGAGGAGCGTTTAAACTTCCGAGTTGACCCTAATGATTACCAAGGTAGTCATGAGTTGCTAAGGAAAGAAACCAATGAGTTTTTATCAAGATATGGTATAGTTGAAGATTCTATTAGTCAATTATATTCTATGGGGTTTCAGGGTTTTGCAATGAAATTGTCAGAGGATGAAAAAAATGAAATGCTTTCTGATCCGAAAGTGAAAGTTATTATTCCTGACAAGAAAAGATTTTTGAATATTCAGCAAGGTAATAGACCTGTTAAGGAAAGCCCATCAATAGAGATTGAAAATACACAAATTGTTCCCTGGGGAGTCAAAAGGGTAGGGGGGCCATTCGAATACAAAGGCACAAGAAAAGTGTGGGTGATAGATACTGGAATAGACCTAAATCATCCAGATCTCAATGTCGATCATAGGCATGGGTTCGATGCTTATAATGATAGGAGGAATTGGGATTTTAATGATGAACACGGTCATGGCACTCATGTAGCTGGAACAATTGGTGCTTTGGATAATCATTTTGGGGTGGTAGGTGTTGCTGCAGGTGTGCCAGTGGTTCCCATAAAAGTGTTTTTTGGTCCGCGAGCTGAAGCTACAGATTCAGGGATTCTTGCAGGTGTAGAATATGTTGGCCGTATGGCTAGACCTGGCGATGTGGCCAATTTGAGTTTTGGCTGGGACGACAGTACAGAGCCTTTCCCACTTTTGGAAGAAGCTGTTCTTAGGATTTCTGAGCGGCGTAAAATTTGGATGGTTATAGCATCAGGGAATTCACGACTTCCCGGCAACACCTTCACACCAGCCAGAGTCAATGGGGAGTATACCATTACAGTTTCCGCAACAGATGCTTCAGACCGATTGGCTTGGTTTTCTCATTTTGGGCATCCTATCAAGTTTGGAGCTCCAGGTGTAAATGTTTTTTCCACATGGCGAGGTGGAACATATAGGAATTCTTCAGGCACTTCCATGTCTGCACCTCACGTAGCTGGATTGAGGGTTTTTGGCTCTATAGAGTCTGATGGCTATGTCAAAAACTATCCAATTGATTACCTAGATCCAGTTGCATTTCGAAGCAAAGGTTTTGAAGGAATGGGCCATATCAAACCTTAAATGAGTTGGACGAAATCTTTTGACACCAAGAATTCTTCAGAAACAACCGCTTCAATTAATCCAAGCTCTTTCAATACATCCATAGTATGATGTAAATCCTTCCTTTTCACCTGATTGTCTGTTTGCCAGTCGGTCTGTGAGATCCATTCAAGAATGTCGGCTTCCTGAACTCTGTACTTCTGACTGATCAAACTTACAGTTTGAGGAGAAGACTTTAAGGTTGAAGATGTGGCGTAAAGTTTTGATAAAAGAGATTTTAAAAGCTGAGGCTTTTCGTCGATGACTTCTTGACGCGCAACTATAACAAAACATGGCCATGGAGTGGGGATTTCTCCAACCCTATCAAACAAGCCCTCATCTACCAAAGGTTTAGTGGTGTATTTTTCCCATAAAAACATTCTTGGTGTACTTTCTTGAAACGCTTGAATAGCCCCATCTAAATTTCCAATGACTTCAAAGCGGGAATCGTCAATCTTCCATCCTTCTCTTTTTGCCAAAAGATAAGCCATTAAATGTGATCCTGATCCGAATCGGCTGATCAAAAAAGGAGACTTTTCCAGACTTTTAAGTGATTTGATATTGCTTTTTGAAGAGCTGTGTATACCCCAAACCAAAGGGCTTGAAACATGAAAGCCAATGATCTTTGCTGAATTCCCTTCAATTCTGTCCTTGATAAAGCTTTCAGTAAGCACGATGGCAATATCAGTTTTTCCCTCTCTGAGAGCTTTATTCATAGCACCCGAACCTTTTGACTCATCCAACCACTGTAGTTGTATGTTTTCTTTTAGGAAAGGTTGGCTTTTGACTACTTCAATCCAAGGAAAATTAAAGTGTTCCGGTACGCCTGTAATTGTGATTTGCTCCACGATTGATTCTTTTATTTTGCTAAACAAAAATACCGTATATTTTCATAGACGGTATTACAATGAATGATAAAACCTAGAGATTACCCATCATGTGTAGCATTTTTGTTAGTAATCAATAAATTACTTAATCCAGCTAAGATCAAAGATGTACCTGCCAGTACCATAGTAAAGACCACCGCTTCGCCGAAAAGCAATTTGTACATAAAATTGATACCTCCTAGAGCTGCAATAATTTGAGGGATTACAATAAACATGTTGAATATCCCCATGTATACCCCCATTTGCTTAGGATTGACTGAACTGGAAAGCATGGCATAAGGCATTGAAAGAATACTGGCCCATGCTATACCCACTAGAGCAAAACAGATATGCAGCATCCAAGGCTCGGAAATGTAATAAATCAAGATAAAGCCAGAACCTCCTGCAAAAAGACTCATCATGTGGACGAGTTTTCTATTGATTTTTATTTTACTTGTAATAAAAGCCAAGATCAAAGCAAAAATCATAGAAACCAAGCCGTAAGTTCCGAGGTAATTTCCTACGCTATCTGCTGCATCGTTGTAAGCGGCAGATGAGGTGTCAGTAGCACCAAAGACATGTTCCGTAATGGCTGGAGTTGCAAAGCTCCACATGGTAAAAAATGCAAACCAAGAAAAAAACTGTACTACTCCAAGTTGCTTCATGACCAAGGGCATTCCAGCTATATTTTTGAAAATTTCCTTAAATCCGTTTAAAAATCCTTTGCTCTCCTCATTTTTCCTTCGGAACTCGTCCAAGTCCTCAGGAGGGTATTCGTCTGTGGTGAGAATGGTGTAAAGGATTGAACTAAGAAGTACTACTGCTCCAATCGCAAATGCAAATTTGACAGAATCCGGTATCACACCAGCTTCGGCAGTGTTGGGAATGCCTATTTTGGTCATAAACCATGGGAGATTACTGGCAATCCAAGTACCTATACCTATGATCAATGTCTGCACTACAAATCCATATGAGCGTTGACTATCAGGTAATTTATCTGCAACCAAAGCTCGGAATGGCTCCATAGAAATATTGATGGAAGCATCCAAAATCCACAGTGCACCTGCGGCCATCCACAGTGCACTTGAATATGGGGCGAAAAAAAGCGCAATCGTACTGAATACGGCTCCAATGAGAAAGTAAGGTCTTCTTCTCCCGAATTTCATGTGCCAGGTACGGTCACTCAAATAGCCCACGATTGGTTGTACCAACAATCCTGTCAGTGGAGCGGCAATCCATAGCAGTGGAATAGCATCTTTTTCAGCACCTAAGGTTTGGAATATTCTGGACATAAATCCTCCTTGAAGGGCAAATCCAAATTGTATCCCAAGAAATCCAAAACTCATGTTCCAGATTTGCCAAAAACTCAGTTTTGGTTTGTCTTGCTTTATCTGCATTATTTTGGGTTGATTGTTGCGGTTTATCAGGAGAATTTTATTTCAAATTCATCCCTGAGATGATCGAAACTAAAGGTGTCAATATTACTGTTTTCGTGGTATTCATGAAGATGGTCCGGAAGTGGATCAAATTCAGTAAGTCTTCCTAAGAAAGCGATATTTTGCTTCTCAGCTTTCATTTCACCAAAACCACCACTGGCTTTTTCTGAGTCGAATCCATGACAGAAGACCATGATTTTTGAAAATGAGCTTGAATATTCACCTTGGCCTTCTTCAAATCTTAATGTCATGTTATCGCTATCCCAATGAATATTTCTCGAAAAGCTTATGCCGTTTTTATAATTGAAGCTTTTGCCGTCATCTTCATAGTGAAGATAAGTGGTCTGACCTTTTCCTTTGTAAAGATGAATTCTCAAAGCACCATCGTGAACTTCTCCTGTATGGTATATTTCAGATTGTAGGACCAAAATAGATCCAGCTTTGACAAATACAGGCAAGTAAGAGGTAGGACAATCCTGATAAATAACTTGACTGCCATGATGGAATTGGGAATTGTAGAGGTAATACCAATCTCCAGCTGGCAAGTACACTTTGGTGATTTCCTTCGTGCTTTCCACTGGCGCTATCAGTAAACTATCACAGAAGATATACTCATTTTGAAAAGAAGATTCATAAATGTTTTCGTCATGAGGATGATCTATAGCCAAACTTTTGGATAGAGGGAGCCCATCAAGAGTACTTTTATAAAAACTTGAATATATAGTAGGTAAAAGCTTGTATCTTAGCTTCATATAATTTCTTGAAATTTCCTCTACTTCTTCTCCAAAACTCCACGGCTCGGCATCGTTTGAATTGATCATCGAATGTGCTCTGTAGAAAGGAGAAAAGGTTGCAATACTCATCCATCTGGCAAAGAGGCTTTTGCTTGCCTCACCAGCAAATCCACCTACATCATATCCAGCAAAAGACACACCGCTCAATCCAAGACTATTCACCAAGCGCACTCCAGCGAGCATATGGTCTTCGGTAGCCACATTATCTCCAGTCCAAGCTGCTGCAAATCTTTGAATCCCCGAGAATCCTGATCTAGTAAGAATGAAAGGTCTTTCACCAGGTCTTTGTAACCTACTTCCTTCATTGGCACTTCTTGCCATTTGCATTCCATAGATATTTCTTGCTTTTCGATGGCTGACATCCTCTCCTTCATAGGAAAAGTCAATCAAATTTGGAGTGTGTTGCCCCCAAGAAGCCGGTTCATTCATGTCTGTCCAATATCCATCTACACCTGCTTCTTTGTAGAACTCCATTTTTTCAGCCCACCACTTTCTTGTTTCTGGTTTGGTATAGTCAGGAAAAGCGCACCAGCCAGGCCAGACTTGACCCTCGTAAACTTCACCATCAGGATATTTTACAAAAAGGTCTTTTTCTAGACCTTCATCAAAAGGGAGATATCCTTTTTCGGTTTTTACTCCTGGATCCATGATGACAACTACTTTGAATCCCTTCTCTTTAAGCTTTGTAATCATGGCTTTTGGATTCGGGAATTTCTCTCCATCAAAAGTGAAAACCTTATATTTTTCCATATGATGGATATCAAGATAAATCACATCAGCAGGCATCTTTTTGTCTCTGAATGTTTGTGCCAATGTCAGGACTTCCGACTCAGGGTAATATGAATACCGGCATTGCTGAAAACCTAGAGACCACATAGGAGGCATTTCCATTTTCCCTGTCAAGTCAGTATATGCTGAAATTATTTGGGAAATGCTTTCATCATACATGAAGTAATAGTCCAGGTCTCCATCTTCAGCTGAAAAATAAATAAACCTATTGGTAGAAGCTCCAAAATTGAATGTTGTCTTGTGCGTATTGTCAAAAAAGATACCGTAGGATAAATTATTTTGAACACCTATATAGAAAGGAATTGACATATATAATGGGTCGTCATTGACCCCATATGCAAAATAATCGGTGTTCCAATTTGTATAAGCACTTCCTGCACGGTTCAGTCCACCTGTCTTTTCACCAAGACCAATAAATTTCTCATTTGGTTGAACAGATTTATAGTTTGTTACTTCCGTGCCAAGCCAAGAAACAGCAAAGGCTGCGTCATCTTTATTTATTATTCTGTCATCGAGGGTGAGGTAGGTTAGGGAGAAGGGATAAAGTTGGATATGAACTTTGATTTTTTTGGTTTTTAAAAGCAAGAAATCCTCATTTTCTTCTATGATATAGTGAGTTTCCTGAGGCTCCATCACAACAGAATAAGGGTTTGTGCTAAAGCAATCTTCACGACTGACTTGTATCCTAATGATATCATCTCTGAAGACTGTTATCTGAAAATTGGCAACTGAGGTGCTGCCGCTTAACCCGAGCTTTTCTTTTTTCCAAAACTGAACATCACCAATAGCAAGATTCCGGTTATTGTTTTTCTTAATCAATGTGGCCATTTAATTCACGGTGTTTGTGACGTAAAGAGGTATATAAACTTATGTGATCGAGCTAATTTATAAAGTTAATCTTTAGTAAAAAATGCAGATAAATGCAATATAGCCCATTTTTAAGGTGTTTTGTTGAGAAGATTTGGCTTATTTGAATTAATGAACGCTATTCAAACGATTGCATAAAAAAGTTAATTTTTTGGTAAAATTTTTAAATTATAATCTTACAGAGGACTTTCTTATCAACAACTCAGTGTCTAGTACAACGTGAACTGGCTCTTTTTGATAATCCTTTTTCTTGTCAATCATTTCCAAAAGCATGGTGATGGCCGTTTCACCTATTTTGAATCCTGGTTGGGAAACAGTGGAAAGAGGAGGGTCGATCATGGAAGAGAACTGCCAGTTGGAATAACCCACTAAGCCCACATCTTCAGGAATGCGTAGGTTTATAGATTTGAGTGCCATCATTGCGCCGGCCGCTACGATGTCATGGTGAGCAAAAATCGCATCAGGTCGGTTTTCTGGATTATCGAACAAAACAATTGTAACATCAAAGCTTTCCTTTTCGGTACCGGCCGCACATTCGACTATAAGGCTTTCATCAGGTGTAATTCCCCCATCTAGGAGGGCTTGAATGTAGCCTTCTTTTCTTTTTTTACTGATTGCTAAATTTTTTGGCCCAGCGAGGTGCACAATTTTTTTATAACCCTGAGAAATTAGATGGGTCACCGCTTGGTACGCTCCCTCAAAATCGTTTACAGTTACATTGACTGCATTTGATATTTCTGGTAACCTGTCAAAAAAAACAATGGGAAACTCAAGATCCATCAATTTGCTGAAGTGCTCAAAATCAGTGGTCTCTTTCGAATAACTTACCAATAGACCATCGATTTGGTTCGATAGCATGGTATCAATGCTACTCTTTTCACGGTCTAGCCTCTCGTTGGTTTGACATAAAATCACATTATAATTGTTCGCAAATGCAACTTCCTCAATCCCACTTATGACTGTAGAGAAGAAAAAATGAACCACCTCTGGAATGATCACCCCAATAGTAAAGGATTTACTTTTTCTGAGACTTAGAGCAACGGCATTGGGTCGGTAGTTTAATTTATCGGCAAGCTCTTTTACTTTTCTTTTGGTCTCATCACTGATTCCAGGATAGTCTTTTAGAGCTCTGGATACTGTTGATGATGAAACATTTAATTCTCTTGCGATATCCTTTATAGTAGCTTGTCCTAATTTCATAAAAATTATATTATTCTTATATTTTAAATATAGGTTATAAAAACTCAATTTGGTTAAAAGGTGATTATTAAATTTTAATGATTAACGATCAAAAAAATAAATGAGGTTCAATTTCGTTAAAAAAAAATTTTTTGTGCAATCGTTTGCGGCGACGTTTGCATGCGTTTTTTTGCTTAAAATCTAACTTAGACACTTGCTTATACCTTCCTAATTCTCTAATATTTCCATACGATAGATACCAAATACAAGTAATGAAAGCCTGTTTATTCACTCGTAATGGTAATATTTAAATAAAAAATTAAACAAAAATTACACAATCTGAAACAATAAATACCAAAACAATTAACTATGAGAGTACTTTCTAAATTCCTAGGATTAGCTTTCGCGCTTCCTTTGCTGTTATCATGTGGTGAAATGGATTTGCCACCTGTCATTCAACAAACACCTTCATCCATTACCAGTCCTGCTGCAGGTTCAAGTATAGTTCTTGATCAGTCAGAGGCTGAGCAAATGTTGATCTTCGAGGTTTCACGTGCTGATTTCGGTACAACTGGTGAAGTGACGCATACCATAGAAATCGATAGGGCTGGTAATAATTTCGCAAGTCCGGTAAGCGTAGGTGCTTCCACTACCACTACTGTAGAAGTGAAAATCGGTGAGCTCAATAGAAGGGTATTGGCTCAAGGAGTAGAAGGAGGAACTGCAGGACAGGTTGAATTCAGGGTGAGAGCCATGATTGACAAGTCAATGAGAGATATCGTGGGCAGTCCGGTAGCCATCAGTGTGACTCCTTTTTCTGACGCTGTAGACCTTCCGATATTGAGAGTTCCAGGTGATTATCAAAACTGGAATCCAGGCAATGACAACACAGTGATTTCTTCTTTAAACTCAGATGATGTTTATGAGGGATACCTTCATATTCTAGGTGGTTCAGGCGAATTTAAATTTATCACTGGACCAGTATGGGATGAGTACCCTGATTTTGGAATGGGTGCTGAAGGAGAATTAGATTCTGATGGAGGAAATATCAAGATTCCAGGTGACTTTGGAACTTACAGGGTAATGGCAGATTTGAACAACCTAACTTATGAACTTGAAAGAGTAGGAATATGGGGTATTATAGGTGATGCCACTGCAGGTGGTTGGGACTCTGAAACTCCAATGACCTTCGACGCAGCTGAAAATATCTTGAAAATAACCGCTGATTTGGTAGAAGGAGAAATGAAATTTAGAACCCAATCATGGGATAATAATTTTGGACTTAGTGATGATGAAGGAGTGCTTTCACACGATGGTCCAAATATTCCAATTGGTGAAGATGGAAATTATACCATCACTTTGGATTTTAAAACCCCTGGAAGTGTGAAGTATACCATTGAAATGAATTGATTTTATTAAAAACTAAACAAAAAAGTACCGGTTTTTTCTGGTACTTTTTTGTTTAGTCAATATTTCCAGCAATGTAATAAGCTTATATTTGATAAGTTCAATATCAAAGATTGATTACCTTCTTTAAGAATACCATGAAGTATATTTATTCTATTTTAAGTGTCTTTTTATTTATTTTCCTGATTGCTTTTGAAACCACAGCACAGGTAACGACAATCCCTTCATTTCCTAGGGCTGATCAAGACATTAAAATCATTTATGATGCCAGTAAGGGTGCCACTGGATTACAAGACGCTACGGCTGTTTATGTTCATATTGGAGCAGTACTGGCAGGTCCAAATTCCAGCACATGGGCCAATGTTCCCTTTGAGTGGGGCACAGCCAATCCTGATGCACTAATGACCAAAGTAGAAGGAGAAGACACGATTTGGGAATGGGAGCTAAACCCAAATGATTTTTTTGATTTGAATGAGGGGGAAATAATATATAGGCTTGGAATAGTTTTTAGGAATGCTGATGGGACAAGGGAAGGAAAAACAGAGACCAACCAAGATTTTTTTATTGATTTGAGCCAAGGTTTTCAGGTTGTTTTTACAAGACCTTCTTCATCTTCTATTATTCTTGGAATAGGGGAGAGTGAAGAAATCAGAATTATTTCATCTGAAGAGGCGGAGCTTTCACTTTCTGTCAATGGAGATGAAGTTGCTTCTGCCGATAATGCCTCTGAGTTAGCTTACACATTTACAGCCATAGCAGAAGGGACATTTGAAATAGAGGCAAAAGCCTCCAAAGGAGCTGAAGAAGATAGTGCCAATCTAACCATTTCTGTGGTAGGCGCAAGTCCACAAATCCCTCTTCCAGCAGGTGCTATCAAAGGAATAAACTATGTTTCCGATACTGAAGTAATTCTCGTATTAGAAGCTCCAGGAAAGAGAAACGCATTTGTGATTGGAGACTTCAATGACTGGCAAATACGTGGAGATTATCAGATGAATCAGACACCAGATAGTGAATTGTTTTGGTTTAAGCTTAGCGGTCTGACTCCCGAAGAAGAATACATTTTTCAATATTTAGTTGATGGCACATTAAGAATTGGTGACCCATATGCAGATAAAGTGTCAGATCCTTTTCATGACAATGAGATTATTCAGCAAAATAGGTATCCTGATCTCAAGCCATATCCTGATGGCAAAACTGAGTTTCAAGCCACTTTTTTGCAGACAGCCCAGAAACCATATGAATGGAAGTACCTTGATTACAATAAACCTGCTCCAGAAGAATTGGTTGTGTATGAATTGTTAGTCAGAGATTTTGATGAGAGAAGGACATTCAAAGCAGTAATTGAGCGCTTGGATTACCTAAAAGAGCTTGGCATCAATGCCATAGAATTGTTACCGATAAAGGAATTCGAAGGGAATCTTTCTTGGGGTTATAATCCATCTTTCTTCTTTGCGGTAGATAAGTTTTACGGCACCAAAAACCATCTTAAAGAACTTATAGATGAGGCACATAAAAGGGATATGGTGGTAATTGCGGACATGGTTCTCAACCATGCATTCGGCCAAAATCCTTTTGTGAGGTTATACAATGATGGTGATTATGGCGCACCTACAGAAGATAACCCTTGGCTCAATAGAGTAGCCAAGCACCCATTTAATGTGGGGTATGACTTCAATCATGAAAGTCCATATACTCAGGCTTTTGTAGACACGGTCAATAATTATTGGCTTACTGAATACAAAATTGATGGATATAGGTTTGATTTAAGTAAAGGTTTTACACAGGTTAATTCTGGTGGAGATGTTGGTTTTTGGAGTCAGAGAGACGAGTCGAGGATTGCGATTTGGAAGAACATTTATGATAGACTTAAGGAAAAACACCCTGATGCTTACGTGATATTAGAGCATTTTGCAGATAATTCTGAAGAAAGAGAGCTTGCAGATTATGGTATGATGTTCTGGGGCAATCTGAATAATGATTTTCGGGAGATTGCTAAAGGTGCAAATAGGAATTTTGATTGGGGGTATTATCAGACAAGAGGTTGGGCAAAAAATAACCTGATTGCCTACATGGAAAGCCATGATGAGGAAAGAACGATGTGGGAGTCTTTGACTAGTGGTCAAACCTCACCAGTGAATATACGGCAGCTGAAAAATGCTGTAAACCGTAATCAACTGATGGCAGCATTCTTTTTTAGTATCCCAGGTCCAAAAATGTTGTGGCAATTTGAGGAGTTTGGGTATGACCTGGAGTTGAATAATGACAGACTGGGAATCAAACCAACCCGTTGGGAATATTTGGATGATCCAGAAAGGCAAAGGCTTTTTAGGTTATATAAGGCTATGATAAACCTGAAAAATGACCATAATGCTTTTAACAATCCCGAAAATGCAGAACTTAATCTAAGTCAGGCGGTCAAATCAATTCTGCTTAAGGACGGGAATTTTGAAGTGGTTTTACACGGTAATTTTGCATTGACTACGGCAAACAATGTTTCACTTGATTTTCCAAGGGCCGGTAAATGGTACAATTACTTCACTGGAGAAGAAATCGAGGTGACAGGTACCTCAAAAACCTTTAGGCTTAGGGCCAACGAATTTTTACTTTTCACAAGTGAACCATTAGAAATGCCAGAAGGAGAAATACTTATGGAAGAATTGATCACATCAATAGATAAGGAGGAAGTAGATCTATCAAGTTTTAAAATTTTTCCTGTCCCCGCTTCTAATCAGATCAATGTCAATTTCCCAAAAGATCTTAATCAGTTCAATTACAGAATTATAGATGTTACCGGTGCTGTACTTTCGGAAGGGAGTCATTTAACAGGTGGGGACAATTTACAGGTTGATATAAGGGAATTTAAAGCAGGTCTTTATATCTTTGAAGTCTTTGATAGTCGTAAGGTTCTCAGAAAGAGATTTATCAAACATTAATCAACCTTATTAATTAACCTTTTTACTAAACAATCATGAAATTCAAACCTGGAGTTAAGTTCGGTGAAGAACTCAAAGACTTATTGGATTACGCAAAAGAAAGCGAGTTTGCGATGCCAGCTGTAAATGTAATCAATACAAGTACAATCAATGGTGTACTCGAAACAGCTAAAAAAGTCAATTCACCTGTAATTATACAATTTTCGAATGGTGGCGCCCAGTTCTATGCTGGAAAGGGATTGGGTAATGAAAATCAAATAGGAGCAATAGCTGGGTCTGTTTCAGGTGCATTGCATGTACACAAGATGGCGGAAGCTTATGGAGTTCCTGTGATTTTGCATACAGATCATTGTGCCAAAAAACTTCTCCCTTGGATAGATGGTGTCTTTGAAGAAGGCAAAGCATTTTACGAAGCCAATAAAAAACCACTTTTTAGTTCTCACATGCTTGACCTTTCGGAAGAGTCGGTAGAGGAAAATATAGAGATTTCAGTTGATTACTTCAAGAAGTTCAGCAAGCTAGGAATGGCTATTGAAATAGAACTTGGTATCACTGGAGGTGAAGAAGACGGTGTAGACAACACAGATGTAGATAGCTCAAAACTATATACCCAGCCAGAGGAAGTAGCATATGCTTATGAAAACTTAAAGCAAGTAGGTGAATTGTTTACAGTAGCAGCTTCTTTTGGTAATGTACACGGTGTCTACAAGCCTGGAAATGTTAGTTTGAAACCTACAATTTTGCGAGATTCTCAAGAGTACATCTCTAAAAAATACAATACGGGAAGTAAGCCAGTTTACTTTGTGTTCCACGGTGGATCCGGCTCTACCGTAGAAGAAATTAGAGAAGCAAATGGATACGGTTCTATCAAAATGAATATTGATACTGATCAGCAGTGGGCTTTCTGGGAAGGTATCAAAAACTACTACCAGTCTAAAGAAGCATATCTGCAGACTCAGCTTGGTAGCCCAGATGGAGACGACAGTCCTAATAAGAAATATTATGACCCTAGGGTTTGGTTGAGAAAAGGTGAAGAAACCTTTATCAAAAGGCTAGAGTTGGCTTTTGACATGCTAAATGCAATTGATAGAAACTAATCATAGACTTAATTGAAAAAGAAAAAGTCACTTGCGAGTGACTTTTTCTTTTTATTACAACCTTTTTAAAATGAGAAAAAATATTTACCAGATAATCATACTGATTTTGTTAATATCAGCAGCCTGTACTGGACAATCAGGCAATAAAGTTGAAAATCATTGGCCTCATGCAGGTGTTACCTATGAAATCTTTATCCAATCTTTCTATGATACTGATGGAGATGGGATCGGTGACATCAAAGGTGTAATTAAAAAATTGGATCACGTAAAAGAGCTTGGTGCAAATGCCATATGGTTTATGCCAATTATGCCTTCTCCAAGTTATCATAAGTACGATGTAACTGATTACAAAGACGTACATCCAGACTATGGGACTTTGGATGAATTCAAGGAACTTATCAAAGAAGCTCATAAAAGAGATGTCAAGATTGTTATTGATATGATTATCAATCATACCAGCAATGAACATCCTTGGTTTCTTGAATCACAGAAAAGCAGAGATAATCCATATAGAGACTTTTATGTGTGGGCACAAAAGGATACAATAGCTGATTACATCAACAAAAAGACAATCACACTGGATTCAGATAATATTCAGCAATGGCATGATCCAGGTTTTGGGGAAGATTTTTACTATGGATTTTTCTATGGAGGTATGCCAGACCTCAATTTTGATAATCCTAATGTAAGGGAGGAGATTTACGATATTGGGAGATTTTGGCTTGAAGAAGTTGGTGTCGACGGGTTTAGGTTAGATGCAGCCAAGCATATTTTTCCGGATGATAGACCTGAAGATAATCATGAGTTCTGGAGAGAGTTTAGAGAAAAAATGGAGGCTGTTAAGCCAGATGTTTATTTGGTAGGAGAAGTATATGATATGAAGGAGATCGTTGCTCCTTACCTTCCAGGGCTTCCGGCACTTTTCAATTTTGATTTTCATTACACTTTATTGGAAAGCTATGAAAAAGAAGACGGAATGATACTTGCCAAAAAGCAGAAAGAAGTTTTGGATTTCTATCAAGACATCACTGATGAATTTATCGATGCAACATTTTCATCTAATCATGACCAACCAAGATTGCTTAATTCTCTGAATGAAAACCCAAGAAAATTGAAGCAGGCGATCAATATTCTTATGACAATGCCAGGAGCGCCATTTTTGTATTATGGAGAAGAGATTGGAATGCTGGGGAAAAAGCCAGACGAATATATCAGAGAACCATACCTATGGGATATAGAAGCCAATGATAAAGGGCGTGCAACATGGATTGAACCAAGGTATTCAATGGATGAGACAGTCACCCCTCTTGCCATACAAAAATCTATGAGTACAAGCTACTTTAACCATTATAGAGAAATTATCAATTTGAGAAATTCAAATCGGGCATTGGCACTGGGTAAATTGGAGCTTTACGAGGGAAGCCTTGCGAAACCTTTGATGGCGTATTTCAGAATCCATGAGGATCAAAACGTATTCGTAGTTCATAATCTGAGTGATATTGAACAAAAACTTGAAATTCCAGATGGATATGACCAAATTTTATTTCATTATGGTGGTGCTGGTACAGATAATAAATCAATTTACTTACCAGCTTATTCCAGTATTGTAATTGAAAAGTAAGCTTGAATTCGATATTTGTCTTAAAATTGGCGGCAGTAAATGCCATTTACTTTTATAGACTATTTTCTTACTTGATTTATTATTAAACAAAAAAGCCTTTGAGTTTATAGACTCAAAGGCTTTTTTAATTAATAGTTTTGAAATTTAGGTAGATAGGATTTTTGCAACTCTAAAATCATCTTCATCCACTTCTTTGTCCCCCAAGATTGCTTTTGCAATGGGAGTATATACTACCTTGTTGTTGATGACACCGGCCATCACATCATACTTGCCATGAATCAAACCTTCTACCGCTGCGACTCCCAATTTGCTGGCCAACACTCTATCTGAGGAGGAGGGAGCTCCACCACGCTGTAGGTGACCAAGAATAGTTACCTTTATATCGTAATAAGGTAGCTGTTTTTTGATTTTTTCAGCGATTTCTGTCGCACCTCCGCTTTTCCCACCTTCAGCAACAATCACAATGTTTGAGGTCTTCATTGCTTTAGTTCGGGCTTTGAGCCTTTCTATCAACCTTTCAATTGGCATTTTCTTTTCTGGAATAAGGGTAGCAGCAGCTGCACTTCCTATTCCGGCATTGATGGCGATAAATCCGGCATCTCTGCCCATTACTTCCACAAAGAACAGTCTATCATGAGATGTGGCGGTATCCCTAATCTTGTCAATAGCCTGAATGGCAGTATTACAAGCAGTATCAAATCCTATGGTCAAGTCAGTACCTGCAAGGTCATTGTCTATGGTTCCCGGCAAACCTATTGCAGGGATGCCATATTCCTTATAAAACAAATGGGCGCCAGTGAGTGAACCATCTCCTCCAATAACAACCAAAGCATCTATTCCATGCTTTTTTAAATTATCATAGGCTTTTTTTCTTCCTTCTTCTGTTCTGAATTCAGCACTTCTTGCAGACTTTAGAAAAGTACCTCCTCTTTCCAACACATGGGCAATATTTTTGGATTCAAGTTTTTTAATTTCGTTTTGAATCATGCCTTCATATCCACGGTAGATACCAAACATTTCCAAATTATAGTAAAAACCAGCTCTTACTACTGCACGAATAGCGGCATTCATCCCAGGTGCGTCACCTCCTGAGGTAAGTACAGCGATTCTCTTTATAGTTTTATTTTCCATCAAAGTCTTTTGTTAATTGTTCGAACATTAAGTTTGCAGCTGCCGGATTGGTAGCTAGAGGAATATTGTGGACATCACATATTCGCATAAGCATTTGAACATCAGGTTCATGTGGGTGTTTGTCCAAAGGGTCTCTGAAGAAAATTACCATTGCAAGTTCCTTCTGCGCAGCCATTGAGGCAATTTGTGCATCACCTCCCATTGGGCCGGATAGTAATTTGATTACTTTATATCCTGCCTTTTCTATATGTGAACCTGTGGTTCCAGTAGCCACTAGGTCAATATCGGCATGGTGTAATTGGCTTTTGAAGCCGCTTAAAAAATGCACCATGTCGGCTTTTTTCCCATCGTGGGCGATTAGGGCAATTTTCATACAATTGATTAATAGGTTTGAGCCCGTAAGTTATAAAATTTTCAGACTTCATTTTTGGCAAAGGGTTAATTCTTCTTGAAATTGTAAATGAATAATTAATGATTTGGTTATTTTGAATGAGATTCAAAATACAATAAAGTGGATAAAAGAAATCCGTAGAATTAGTATAAAAGTTTTTCCCAAAATAGTGAGCTTAATTTACAATATCCTGCCGCTAACTCAATAATTTAATTTTTTTTTAAAATATTTAAGAATTCAATTTGTATCAAATTACCTAGGCAGAAAACGGGATAAATTCAGAACACAAAATTTTGTTTTACATAAAAGTAATACCACAACTTTTTTTTATTATTTTGCCAACAATTATTTTATTTAAACCATTACATTTTATTTATAATCTTAACACTTTATTTATGAGCTTAATCAAGGAGTTTAAAGAATTTGCGATGCGAGGCAATGTCGTAGATTTAGCTGTTGCCGTGGTCATAGGAGGAGCATTTGGCAGGATTGTTACCTCTTTTGTCAATGACATTATCATGCCACCCATTGGAATTGCCTTAGGTGGTGTTGATTTTAAGGATTTGGGCTATGTATTAAGAGATGCTTATATAAGTGAAGGGGGAGAGGAAATGGCTCCTGTTACCTTGAGTTATGGAAATTTTATCCAAAATGTGGTTGATTTTGTCATCATCGCTTTTGTGATTTTTATGGTGATCCAAGGAATCAATAGATTGAAAAAGAAAAAAGAAGAGGCTCCTGCAGCACCGGCCGCACCACCAAAATCTGAAGTATTATTAGAAGAAATCAGAGATTTGTTGAAAAAATAGTCATCCTAAAAAAAGCAGCTTTAAGCTGCTTTTTTTATTGTATTTGATTTTCTCACTGATAGAATTACGTATAAATAAATTAGCTGTTATCAAAACTGTGTACAAAGAAATATTATTTATTCCTCCCTTCACCTCTGTTTCTACCCTGATTCATTCTATATAACTGACGGGTAAATTGTCGATTGACGTCATGAAGCTTGACGGCTTGAGAGGAAGAAATTACATCCTGTATTTCAGTCATGAATTTCTTCTCCATATCCAACATTTGTTGTTGTTTGGTAAGTCTTTCATTGACAAGCTCCCTTGCTTCGGAGTCTGAAATCGGAGTATTCGCCTTTCGATTGAGAGAGGAAATTTCATCCATCATTTTTGACCTTTTCTCTTGGTATTGATTGTACAAAGGCCAGAATTTTTCAGCTTGTTCGGGTTTGAGGTCAATTCTGTTTGTAATAAAAGCAACCCTAGCAGATTCAAGTTTTTCTCTATCGTAGCTTCTTTCTGGTCTTTGGCCATAAGTAGCCAAAGAAATCAAAAGAAATATGATTATTAAATTTATCTTTTTCATATCAGTTATTAATACCATAATTCATCATCGGTTTCATCTTCAAAATATTCATAGGAACTCCATTCCTGTTCAATCATTTGATCCAATAAGTCATCAGGATTATCTATAAATGCCAGAATATCTTCAGCTTGCCAATGGTCAGAATCTATATACAACTCTATTTCATTTTCCATCTGTACACTTTGATACAAACTGTTTTCAGTTTTTTCGCTAGGAATGAAAAAATAGATCAGCCCGAAAACTACAGCTGCTGCAGCAGCATATTTGGCTGCAATCATGTATATGGTCTTGGCTTGACCTTTTTTCCTTTCCAGGATTTTCTCAGGTAAGGTTTCAAAGTAACCCTCAGGTGTTTTGAATATATCTTTTTTTGGAAGGTTTTCTAGCATAACATTCTTTAGACAGTATTATAGACCAATGGTTTATCCATCTTTCAATTCATTTTCAAGTTTTTTTACCGCATGGTGGTAACTTGCTTTTAATCCACCCACTGATGTTTCAGTAATTTGACTGATCTCCTCATAGCTCAAATCTTCATAGAACCTTAGGTTGAAAACCAACCGCTGTTTTTCCGGTAAAGCTAAAAGTGCTTTTTGAAGTTTCTTTTCAATGGCGTCTCCATCGACCAAAGGTGAACTGTCCACATATTTTTTCATAACTTCCTCATGATCTTCAATACTTGCGAAAAACCTTCGTTTCTTTTTTTGAAGAAAATTCAGGCTTTCGTTGGTTGCTATTCGGTATAGCCAAGTAAATAAGGAAGACTTCCCATTGAATTTATGAAGATTTTTATAAGCCTTTATAAAGGTGATTTGAGTAATATCATCGGCATCTTCATGAATTAACACCATTTTTCTAGCTATGCTATAGACCCTTTTTTGATACATTTCGATCAATAACCTGAAACCTTTTTCTTTGGTCTCAGGATGTTGAATTAAATTCAAAAGGTCTAAATCACTCAATGATATCATTGCGTCTTTGACAAGTAGAAAAGGAGAGGGTTTAATCTGTATTCTAAAATAAAGCTATAATGCTGTCTTTTGACAAAAAAGGCAAAAAAAAACAGGACCTTAAGTCCTGTTCGATTCTTTTAAATTTCCAATATATAGTCCAGAATACCGGCATTTTTGCCTTTTGGCCTGGTAACCAACAAAGGAAATTGGTCATTTAGTTGTATCAGACGCTCAGCCATACTACCAATAAAAAGAGCCGTAGCTGCAGTTCGTCCTTTGGCGCCTATGATAATACCATCAGCACTGATTTCTTTAGCTTTGGCCAAAATATCTTCAACCGGATCATCATCTTCGTCTTGGGTATAGACAGGAGTGATATTTATACCCTTGGTATCGATTTTACGGATAAACTTTTTGAAATTGATTTCGGCATGCATTTCCATAATACCGGTGAATTCTTTATAACTCTTTCCTGTAAAATGGTAACCTGAAGGAACTGTAAAAACATTTTGACAGACAATTTCAGCTTGATTTCCGTATTTTTCTACAATTAAAATAGCCTCTTCTAAAGCATCTTTAGAATAATCAGAAAAATCTGATGGTACTAAAAGTTTGTCTATTTTAGGCTTCGAATGCTCAGGAATGATCAAAAGAGAACATGAAGCTCGTCTGGCTAGTCTTTGAGATACTACTCCTGTCCCAGGCAAATTCACTTTTCTACCGACGATAATCATGTCTGCAGATTTTTCATGAGCGAGTTTGAGCACTTTTTTTGAAAGCTGACCTTCTTTAACCACAAAAGAAAACTCAGCAGTGTCTTTTTCCCCGTAGGCTTTATCCACCACGGCTTTCATTTGACCTTTTCTTTCCTCTACCATATTGTCTATCAGGTTTGGGAATTCCTCTAGCACATCCTTTGGGATGTTAAGGTTCCTGATTACATTGGTGAAGTAGATCTTTTTTGTTTGATTTACTTTTGATATGAAAGAAGCAAACCTGACTAAGGTTTCGTCCATTTCACTTCTGTCAAGGCAAACGATCAGTTTTTTAATTTCGTACATGGTTATAGTGCAGATTCTTGTTGCAAAAATAAACGATTAGATCTATGAAAAATAGATGTTTGAGAAATATTATTTTGAAGATTCACAATTATTTTTTTTAAATCAATAATTTATTTCGAGAATTGATTGAATTATGAGTTTGAATCATCTTTTGGTAAGAATTCTTACGGAAGCAAAGTTTTTCAAATTTATTTTACGCAATAAAATTAGTATTAATAAAGCTCCGACAAAATGTTTTTTGGTTGAATTCCCAAGCTTTATGATTTTAGGTAAATATTTATCACATTCTCTAAATTGGTGCATGTTTAGCGGTTTACAGATGTGAACGATTGCTATTTAAATCCGTATATTTGTGCAAGCTCAGGTCGTTGACATGTTCCAACTTCACAATTAAATTACAATACCGAGTGAAGCCCTTTCCAAAAACAGGCCTCATCCATTCCCTTTCGGGTAAGGACCTCGTATCTTAGGATTCAGGATAACAGTGGAAGTTTGCGGATTTAAGGCAGCTCAAATCTTGTCGATAAAGAGGTTTGGTAACACTCTAAGGCCTGAGCCTTTTTATTTTTTCAAATAATTGTTCCTGACTTTTTGATGCAATTTTCAAGAAATACACCCCAATCAAATATACAATCGTGATTGTTGAGGATCTGATTACAATATCTATAATTCCTGAGTCTATTCCCCTGAAAAGGAAAAATTGAAGCCCAAAAGTAAATAGTCCAAGCATAGAGATTTTTAAGATATCCCATGAAAATGGATCAAAACCAAGGCGGAATTTGACATAAAAATATTTAATAAGATTGTATAAGAGCATGGCAACAAAAGAAGCTACAGCGGCACCTTCTATTCCATAAGCAGGGATTAAAAATAAATTGAGGGTGATGACAGCGATACTCATCAATATCGTAGCGGTGATATTGAAAACATAATATTTTGAATACACTATAATTTCACCATTTACCGAAAAGAGGATGTCCGTGATTTTTCCCAGACCAATCCAAAATACTACCCATTTACCCGCTTCATAGATTTCATTATTTGGCACAAAATGATAAAGGTTATGGATATTAGACCAAACTCCCAAAAAAAGCAATAGACAGATTAAGGTCTGATGAACAGCAACCTCCTTGTATAGTTTATTTATTTTGTCGCTTTCGCCGGTGCTGAAGTGCTCGGCAATGACTGGCATCACCACTTGAGAAATGGCTCTTCTTGGCATTTCAATGACTATTGCGATTGAAAACGCTATGGTATAAATGGCATTTGCCTCTAAACCAATCAAAGAGGTAACCATCAAGCTGTCAATTTTCATGATCAAAAGCGAACCGGTGGTTCCAAGTAAAGTAATCAGGCTGTATTTCAAAAACTCCTGAATAAAACCTTCCGGGAAGTTCCCAAAATCAAATGTTAACTTGAAAATTTGATTGCTTTTCATATAAAGGATCATGCCGATCAGGGTGCTGAGGTAAACTATAGCCAAACCCCACATCAGCCAATCAAAAGTGATCAATTGAGTCAGATAGGTCAAGATCAATAAGGCTACCAGTAGTCTAAGTATTACCTCTCTGAAAAATGTAGGAATGGCTATTTTGAGGAAAGACCTGCAAAATGCATCTAATACGGAGTTTAGAACAGAGAAAAACGTAATGAATAAAACCACCCCAAAGAAATCAATTACTTCAGGCGAATTGGTGGCAAAAGCAGCCACTAAAGTTTCTCTAAAAGCAAAAAAGAGTATTGAGAGGATCGAAAAGCCTACCAAACTTACCATCAGACTCATGGAGAAGAAGGCAAATTGTTGGGCTTTGACTTTTGGGTAAAACCGTGTTATGCCATTTCCAATACCCAGTTGTGCAAAAGGTACAAATAGCAAAGCCATATCCTGAATGGTCCTGAAGAGTCCGATTTGATCTGGATCGAGGGCATAGGGCAGGAGCCAAAGCACATTGAAGTAACCAATCAACACTCCTATGTAGGAGGAGATTGTGGTCAAAATACTTTGCTTGGCTACAGTTTTCATTTTAAGTAAAAATAGACATTGTGTGTGAAATAAAAATTATGCGTTTGGAAGAGCTACAATATTCACAAATGAATCTGTTACAGTATTAATTTTAGCCAACCTGCCTCTTAGTCCAATCTTATAAAATTCATATCCAAAACCATCTAAAAAATCCAAAATATCCTGAGGCTGATATCCTCCTGCTATGCAGGCCTCTTCATTGATTTCGATCATCCATTTTGGCTTAAATTTCTGAATGGTCGATTTAGCACCTTTCAGTACCTGCAACTCCGCACCTTCGACATCCAGTTTGATGAACTCTACTTTTTCGACGCCAAGTCCTTCAAGTTCCTTGTCTAATGTGCTTAAGGTTATTTCTTGAATGAGTACAGAATGTGATGAAGTGGGAAACATGGTGTTGACCCCTTCATTATCACCTGGTTTACCATAAAGTTGAAGTTTGCCAGGAGTATCTGACAAGCCTTTTTTTATTGGAAAAAACACATTGCTATAGCTAGGATTCAGGGATATATTTTCCTCGAAAGCTTCAAATATTTGGTCCATCGGTTCAAATGAAATCACCTTACCTTGTCTACCCACTTTTCGTGCTGCCCATAAACTGTACTCTCCTTGATTTGCCCCAATATCTATGACCGTATTTCCCTGACTAACCATTTTTTCCAAAACAAAAATGGGAGCCCAGTCATGTGCTCCTCTCCAATAAATCGCTGCCCCCATAGACTTGGAAATATCTACTTTCAAAGTAATTCCTCTGAAGGAAAAAGTACGGGCCGTATTTTTCGAATCATTTGTAGTGAAAAGATGCCTTAGAAATTGTACAATGAAGAACCCTCCGGGAACACGAAACAATTGTCTAGATAGGTTTGCTGCTATTTTTTCCATTGTAAAATCTTAATGAGGCAAAACACTGAAAAGCTGATTCTTTCTATTTTGTAGGGAATACCGTTCAATAATCCGCTCACGGATTTCTTGTCTTTCTTCCAATGTAGCTTCATTACCCATGATTTTTCTCAGCATCTTTTCCAACAGGTTGATATCTCTTTTGTATAAGACATGACCATGATTCCCTACAATAGTAGGGAGTTCATTCACAGCAGATACTACAGGAATACAACCGCAAAGCATTGCCTCACACAGGGCACAGCCAAATCCTTCAAACACCGATAGCTGAAAATAGAAAGTGCTTTTTTGGAATTCTTGAAGAAGTCTTTCTCGCGGAATTTTTCCCAGAAACACCAAATTTGATAATTGACCATTTAGTCCTTCAGGCTTTTGCATGCCTGCAATCTTAAAATGACAATCGGGAAATCTTCTCGCCAATTCAATAATCAAATCAGCTCCTTTTAAGATGTATTGTTCCTCTGAAAGCACAGCTATAAAACTCTTTCCCTCTTTTTTGAGCTCTGGACTAATTTGCCAATACTGAGTATCGAAACCATTTGCGATGACTTGATAAGGTGTGCGGATTGTGGGGAAATGGTGTGCAAAACCATTTGGCAGCGGCGACTGCTGACGATAGAAGTCACTACTTGTTCTTACCAAAGATTCACTTACTGGAAGTAATAAAGTGGCCCACTCATAGGATTTTTTGCAAAACCATTTAAGAAAGGGTATTCTTAAACTACCATAATTCAGTTCAGGTATGGAGGCACAATCTGTTCCATGCAGGATGATGTAGGTAGGTTTGCCGAATATTTTCCCAAATAAAGTTGGCAAAAATGACCAATACCCACCAAAATGAATCAAAATGAACCGGCATTCTCCAATTGAAAATAGCAAATGGAAAAACTGGAAAATAAGGTAAAGAGGAGCAAGTTCCTTTTTTTTCCAGTCATATTGATTTATTACCAACTCATAGCGTGATGAAAGGATCTGAATGTCCTGAAGAATAAAGGATTGAAAGGAAGGAACAACTATCAGTGCTTTAGGCTTGACCATCGGCGGAAGGTTTTCTGAAAGTCATGAAAATACTTCCCAAAAGCAGCAACACTACTAGGTATTGAAATATAACCACAAAGATTTTGGTCGAGTAGTAAGAAGAAGGTTCAAAAGTCATTTTCACCACTGATTTGCCTTCTGGTACTACTATTCCCCTAAGGAGGTAATTGGTCCTTATGATACTTGCCGGTTGATCATTGATGGTCGCTTTCCATCCTTTTGGATAAAATATTTCAGAAAAAACCAATAACCCTGCTTTCTGTGCATCTACATTATATTCCAAAGTGCCAGGCTCATTTTTACTTAAATCCACAGCACCGGAACCCGCGAAAACATTGTCAAATTCATTACCATTGATTGTAGCTTTCCTTTTTGTGTCAAGTGTTTGGATAGCTTGAATTTCCTCATCATTGGATTTTACAATCATGATTTCCTCTGGAAACCATGCTGGGCCATTGGCTTCAGGATTTTGGAAAACTGCATTCTCAGCTCTTCCAGCCATTATATATTTGGTATTGAGCATGTTAAGCACACTCAGTTCCATCCAGCTGAATTCACCTTCTTGGGCTTTTGCTACGAAATTCTGAATCTCAGGATTTAGAGCGTTTTCAATCAATTCTTGATACCTTTTCATTTTCGCTCCGTGATACCCGCCTATTGAATTGAAATAATAACTGGTCCTGGCCTCGTTGAAAGGATTATTGATGTTCAATACCCTGAAGTAATCATTGTCTCTAAGAATGGTCTCATCTGCCGGAGTTTTTGCAAAAAACTGTTCTGCAGGACTGTATTGGTAGTCATCTTCATTCAAAAAGAGTTTGTTTATCGTCCAAAGGTCAATGATGACAATCAGAGCAAGCCCTAAGCCTAAAACAGAAGTGGAAATTTTTTCTACCACAGCTGCCCATACCAAGCCTGCGGCTATTAGTATCATTACAAAGCTTTTTAAGGCACTGGATTTTAGAATAGCCTTTCTATCTTCTTTTAAGGCTTCAACCAGCCATTCAGGAAAATTGTCATCGAATGGCGCCCTTAAGTTAAAAGCACCGGCAAATAGCCAAAATAACAAAGCTAAGCCTCCACTGACTCCAAAAGCAATTGCTAAGGATTTGATGGCTGCTTTTCTTTCTTTGCCTCTAAATAGATACTCCAGTCCTAGCGCTCCCAAAACTGGAATAGCAAAAAGACTGATACTTAGCGCCATGGTTACTGCCCTGAACTTGTTGTATCCGGACAGGTAATCAAATAAGAAATAGTTGAGGCCTTGGAAATTTTTACCCCAAGCCAAAATAATCCCAATCAATGCAATTGCTAGAAAAATACCTTTGTAGGGCTTGGGAGCAAACAAAATTCCAAGAATAAAGAGAAAAAGCATGATGGCACTTCCGTAAATTGGCCCACCGGTACCAGGCTGATCTCCCCAGTATTTTCTGGCATAATCAATATTGTCTTTTACCTGAGCCACCTCAATATTATTGTTGCGAAGTACTCTCTCCGTTTCAGGATCTTTCGGAAAAGACTTGGTACTTCCAGGTCCATACAGGTTTGGAACCAAAAGCGTTAAGGTTTCCATTTTTCCTTGTGACCAATTGAATGCATAGTCCTTGTCGAGTCCATCTTGAGAACTTTTTTGACTGCTTAGATTGGTTTGACCTCTAGTAGAATATGTGCCATATTCCAGCACTGTGAGAAATCTACTCAGATTACCTCCTACAGCTAAGATGAGGCCTACCAACAATATGGCTACTGTTTTTCCAAAATCAGGAAGTTCATTATGTTTAAGGCTTTGTACTATCCTGCCAATACCATATACCAGTACGATGATGACCGTATAGTAGGTGATTTGGAGGTGATTGAACTTGAGTTGTAGTAGTAGTCCAAAAGCAAACAGGGCTAGTCCAAGTAGTTTTTTGCCTTCAAAGGCAATGTGGATTCCGGCCAAAATCAATGGAATAAGGCAAATTGCCCAAATTTTGGCGTTATGACCGGCATCCAAACTGATGATGTGGAAAGTATTGAATGCAAAAGCCACCGCTGAGGCAATGGAAAATTCTGGCCTGACCTTAAAGGAAAGCAGCAGTATATACATGGAAACCATCCCAAAAAACAAAGAGTTGACGGGGTGGGGAAGGCCTAAAGTGATCACTTTTGTGATGAAATTGGTGATGTCACCAGGAACCTCAAAACTCACCAAATATGCAGGCATTCCTCCAAAAAGCCTGTTTGTCCAAAGCGCCTCTTCGCCTGTTTCAGCTCTATGGTCCAAGATCTCTTTTGCAGCTCCTTCCCATTGTAGAATATCA
The DNA here is from genome assembly GCF_003003005.1 of Mongoliibacter ruber. Classification (GTDB taxonomy): domain Bacteria; phylum Bacteroidota; class Bacteroidia; order Cytophagales; family Cyclobacteriaceae; genus Mongoliibacter; species Mongoliibacter ruber. The sequence continues at coordinate 428,217 of NZ_PVTR01000001.1, read as the reverse complement.
TATTGAAAGATAATTTTCCCTTCAAATACTGCAGGGGAGAAATAAAAAAGGACAATCAAATAAAAAATGGCGATGCCTATAAAATGGGGTAGAACTTCTTTTTTGAGGTTGGAGTGCATTTTGGAAAGATTACTCAGTGTCAGAATAAGTGCAAATTAGAAATAATTGCTAAAAGGATTGATTTCAGGAAGTGATTTCTTACAAATCTGCAAGATACAAGATGCTATTTTGAATTTTCCAAAACTTGTTTGGCTTGGTCGAGATGCCTCCATTCATGCGCAATAATAATATCAATTGCCTGATCCAAAGAATACACAATCAGCTTATTTACAGGAGAATGAATGATTACTTTCTTTGCTGTAAAAGGCTCCATTTCTTTGATTTTTTCAGCCAATAGTATTTGGTGTTGAAGGAAGTCAGAAATGGTGTTGTCATAAAACACAGGTTCAGGTTGCCAAGCAGGGAAAGTTTTAACTTTTTTCTTCCCGCCATCAGAGACAGACTGGAAAATCATATTGCCGAATAGTTTGCTGAAAAAAGGTATTTTAGCGATAAATGGTGCTTGAAAATTTCCCTTCTTTAGTTTTTCAAAAAGAGGAAAGTAGCTATTATTAACTTTCATAATATGTTGAAAGTTTTCAGAGACGCTCCACTTTTCTGAACCCGGCTTTTTATTCAAAACTTCATCAGGAATTGAGGCAAATTCCTCTGAAACTACCTTGTTAATATTGTCAAGTTCTTTGATCCAGTTCATGTGTACATGTGTTTGGGATGCAATTTTGACTTTATTTTTCACTTTTGCAGCCTCTAAAGGAAACAATTGGACGGAAGCCGAAAAAATTGTTATTCACTATTGCCAATGATAATCAAATAGTTTTTCCAAAAAGCGAATACTACCATTTGTAATATTGTGACTGGTATGGGGAGCAAAATCATTCAATTTTGTATTGTGAAATCTAAGCCAAGTATTTGTTTTGTCTTTTTCTGCTCTTTATTGTCCCTTTTTTCCAGTGTAATATCTGCGCAAGAATTGGAAGCCTATCGTATGTTGCCAGAGGAGAGCATAGTGCTGGATGGGATAGCGGATGAAGCATTTTGGGATAAGGTTCAAGTGGCTACAGGTTTTAGACAACAGGAACCAGTTCCTGGCAATCCGGCGAGTGAGCGAACAGAAGTGCGGATAGCCTATGATGACCAGAACCTCTATATATCAGCCAAATTTTTTGACTCAGAGCCTGAAAAAATCAAAGCCTTTCAGAGAAGAAGAGATTCCCCACTGGATACAGATGATAAGTTTGTGTTTATTTTAGACACATATAATGATCAGCGGTCATCTTTTTATTTCGAAATCAATCCACTTGGTCTCATGGGGGATGGTATTCTGAGAACTGGGCAAGGAACTTCTATCAATCGGTCTTGGGATGGTATTTGGAGGGCTTGGGTTGTTCAAAATCCAGAAGGCTGGGCAGCGGAAATCCGTATTCCGTTTATGACTTTGAATTTTGATCCCAACAATGACACTTGGGGAATCAACTTTCTCCGCACAATAAGAAGGAAAAATGAAGATGTACTCTGGACAGGCTTTCAAAGAAACCAAGGTATCAATAGGCCGCAGGATGCAGGCAAGCTGGTAGGTTTACACCGATTAAACCAAGGAGTGGGAGTAGAGGCAATACCCTATGCAATAGCATCTCAAGTGAGACAAAGAGAGGGGGTGAATGGAGAAAAAACAGCTGATTATCAATACAATATGGGGGGTGAGATCAATTACAACATCAGCCCTAACCTTAAAGCTGGTATTACGGTCAATACAGATTTTGCGGAGACAGAGGTGGATGACAGGCAAATAAACCTTACGAGATTCCCCCTGTTTTTCCCAGAAAGGAGGGCCTTCTTTTTGGAAGGGTCTAATATCTTTTTGTTTGCGCCTTCGAGCGGCCCAAACCCGTATTTTAGTAGGAGAATTGGATTACAAGAGGGTAGGCCTATACCTATCCGTCACGGAGGGAGGTTGATCGGAAGGATCAAAGATACAGATGTTGGTTTTTTGCAGGTAAGAACAGGGGCAGAAGGCGAAAGGCCTGGTGAAAACTTCACTGTGGGTAGGGTAGTACAGAATATTTCAGATGAAAGTACAATTGGTGTAGTATATACCCGTAGAGATACAGACGGAGACAGCTTGCCTGTAAGACAGACACTTGGAGCGGATTTGAGTTTGAGTACTTCCAAATTTTTGGGAAATAAAAACTTACAGATGGAAGCATTTTTTGTGGGACACACTGAAACATTTATTGGAGACGAAAGCAGCCTCTGGGACAGGTCGGTCAGAGGTGGCAGGATCAACTTCCCAAATCAACCATGGGATGCACATGTTTCCTACAGGGAGTTTGGAATTAATTATGATCCCGCCGTAGGCTTTGCTCCAAGGGTAGGATTCAGAAGGCTACAGCCATCTCTTACTTACAATCCTTTATGGAAAGAAAGCAGTTTGATACGAGAATTGAGTTGGCAGTATTATTTTGAGTATTTGATGGAAATGGATTGGCGACCTGCAACAGTCAACCACAGAGTTAGGATATTAGGGTTAAGGTTCGAAACTGGTGATATTTTTCAAGTGAGACTAGACCACAATTATGAGTGGCTTGACAGACCTTTTGATATTTTAAGAGATGGTGAATATGTCATTCAGCCTGGTGATTATAGGAATTTGGGTTATGTCTTGACCGCCTCATCGGCACCTTTTAGAAAAATAGGAGGTACCTTGGAATACTCCCGGATTGGTTTCTGGACAGGTACACAGGCCAATGTAACTGCCAATATATTTATGAGGCCGTTTGTTGGTCTTAATATGACAGCAAGTTGGGAACATAGTCAAGTAAGGCTAGCTGAGGGGGATTTTGATACACATATATTTAGACTGGTATCCGGCTATGATTTCTCCCCTTGGGTGTCTCTCAATTTTAATATACAATATGACAATATCACTAATTTTGTAGGAACCAACACCAGGTTTTCATGGGTAATAGATCCGGGAAACACCTTTTTTGTGGTGTACAATCACAATTGGCAGCGTTTTATGGAAAGGTTTATATCCATTGAAGACAGGACTAATATAAAACTAGCCTATACTTTTAGATTTTAGAAATTATTCTTCCTTTGACAATGCACTTAATTCATCCATCAACTTGGGGCCTGTTTTGCTACCCAAAGACATACTAGTGAGATATGGAGCATGGGGTATTTCTGGGTTTTCAAAGTATTCAGGTTTGAGGATATAACCCAACGCATCCTGTGCCAATCCCAAAACAAATTTTGGCCCTTGTGGCATCAATTCTTTCGTTTGAAAGCTATAGTGTGGAGCTGTTTCTCCAGGGTGTGTAGCAAAAGTAGCTTCACCTATGCTGAACCAAGCAACCTCTGACTCTACTGTTTCTCCGATTGACCGGTTAAAAATCCCCATTTCTGCCAACTGCTGCCAAGCTTGGTTTTCTGCTTCAAAGGAAACATAGGCTTTTTTAAAAATGATTTGATTTTGCCTAAGCGTTTGGGGTTTGTTTATCAATGCACTTATGGTAGCCTTTGCCAGTTCTCCCCCTCTTTTGATAGCTGTATGATGCTTTCCATCTTTATCATTAGGCTGAATCCAACCCCCAATAGCACCTTGAAGAAAAAGATGTTCACCACCAAATACATCTTCCATACCTTTATAAAAACCTCCTACATAGTCAGCAGAAACTTCTGATACAATACCATCTAAGTATGTTGGATGACATGCGAAATTTGTCAAGGAAACAATGCTATTCCCATCAAGATCTACAAATTGCAGGGTAGTGATTGACCTGTCAATTTCTTCTTCACTGATATTTTCTACCCAATCATCTCCATGTGTAGTCATGGCATACTTTCCTTCTACCTCGATCAGATTTTGTGAAGCCTTCAAGATTTCAGAGGCTATAGTGTTGATCAGTTTTTCCAAATAATCAGGATCCACACCTGATTCGCTGTAATCTTTACCCCAAAGCCCTACCACGTCAGGACCAGAATGGGTATGGGTAGAACTGATAACAAGACTTTCGGGTGTAAATGGAATAGGAAAATCCATTCGAGTCAATTCTGATCTGACTTTTAGCAAGTCGCTATACATCAGTCCTATACAGTCTACCGTGACCAAGGCCAAAGAAGAGGAACCATCAAAGGCTATAAATGCCTTTACAAAGAGACTATCCAAAACACCTGTAAACTTCCTGTTCTGCTTATCCCCTGCAATGAAACTTCCCAATGGAGGGTTGATAACGGCTTTGGATACACCGACCTTAAGGAGGTTTTGACTTGAATCGCTAGTAGTTTCTTTCGAACAACTCTGAAGAAACAATCCAAGGAGCAATACAATGAATAAGGTTCTCATGGTAATTGAATGTTTAGGTATTGAAATATCATGTGTGTCCGCAATTCTGCAATTAAGCAGATTACGTTTTTTTTCTCATCATTTAGATACCTGCCCTTCGGGAGGCGAGCTGGATCCGCCACAGGACAAGTTATTAATTGATACCTACCTACCAGTAGCAGGTTTTTTCTCAATCAGTTGGTTGATTTGTGAATTTATCCGCCCAACAAAGAAGCGGATAATCATATAATATATTATAGCCTATCAATCAACCGTATTGAGTTGGCATTGATATTATTTCTAACCAAAATAGAACTAATTTCGTCGAGTCCCATGTTTTGAATGGATTTTAGAAAAGCTATGACTACAAAAAAGAAAACCGAAAGCAAGGTCACCATGAGCCATGTTTTCAAAACCATCATTTGGCCAAGAAGAAAACAGTTGTTTTTAGGGTTATTTTTAATTGTCATTTCAAGACTTTCTGGATTGGTACTCCCCGGGGCAAGTAAAATCCTCATAGATGATGTCATACCTTCCAACGACCTTCAGATGCTAAAGTGGTTGGTAATAGTAGTGGTAGCTGCCATTACCATTCAAGCTGTCACTTCTTACGCTTTGACTCAAATTTTAAGCGTAGAAGCTCAGCATTTGATTGCTAAGCTGCGATCTCAAGTTCAAAAACACATCATCCAATTGCCTATAAGGTTTTTTGACAATACCAAAACAGGGGAGTTGGTATCCAGGATCATGACGGATGTAGAAGGTGTCAGAAATCTTGTTGGGACAGGTTTTGCCCAGATGATTGGAGGAGTGCTTACTGCAGTGATTTCGCTGGTTTTGCTGATCTATATCAGCCCATTGATGACACTTTATGTGTTGGTTCCGGTAATTATTTTTGGATTGATTTCATTAAAAGCTTTTGGCAAAATCAGGCCAATCTTTCGTGAAAGAGGTAAAATCAATGCAGAAGTTACAGGTAGATTAACAGAAACCTTGGGTGGAATTCGCGTCATCAAGGGGTTTAATGCTGAAGCCCAAGAGATTCTCACTTTTGAGCAAGGCGTAGAAAGGTTATTTCTGAATGTCAAATCAAGTCTCACGGCCACAAGTATTGTGACATCTTCTGCTACTTTTCTTCTAGGCCTGGCCTCTGCAGGTATCATGGGTATTGGTGGGTATATGATAATGGATGGTCAGATGACTTTTGGTGATTTCTTGGCTTTTACGCTCTACCTAGGATTTATGATAGCTCCTATCGTACAGATGAGTAATATTGGAAGTCAGTTTACAGAGGCTTTTGCGGGATTGGACAGGACTGAAGAAATAATGAATTATCCTTTAGAAAATTCAACAGGTCAAAGGACAATCGCCCTCCCGAAAATTGTAGGAAATATGACTTTTCAAGATGTATCCTTTGCATATGAAGAGGGGAAAGATGTGATCAAAAATATCAGTTTCAATGCTCCGGCGGGTTCTGTGACTGCCTTGGTAGGTACTTCGGGATCGGGGAAAACCACTATTGCCGGTTTGGCAGCCTCTTTTTTAAATCCTGAATCAGGAATCATTACTGTGGATGGACACGATTTGCAAAAAATCACATTGGACTCTTACAGGTCTCAGTTGGGAGTAGTGTTGCAAGATGACTTTTTATTTGAAGGTACGATCAAACAAAATATCCTATTTCCCAGGCCTGATTCAAGTGAGGAGCAACTGCAACAAGCGGTCGCTGCAGCGCACGTACATGAATTTACAGATAGGTTTGAGGATGGATTGGATACATTGATTGGTGAAAGAGGCGTAAAGTTATCAGGAGGTCAAAGGCAGCGCATAGCCATTGCTAGGGCAATTTTGGCAGATCCTAGAATTTTGGTTTTGGATGAAGCCACTTCTAACCTTGATACTGAAAGTGAGTCCTTGATTCAAGCTTCTTTAAAAGAGTTGATGAGGGGAAGGACTACCTTTGTAATCGCTCATAGGTTGAGTACTATCCGTCAAGCCGATCAGATTTTGGTTATAGAACAGGGCAGGATTGCCGAGCAAGGAAAACATGATGAATTGATCGCCAGTGAAGGACGGTATTACCAACTGTACACTTACCAGGCAAGGATATAAAAACAAAGAGAGTGGGGAATTTCCTCGCTCTCTTTACATTTTAAAGGTACTTGTCAATTGTGGTTCTAATATCTAAAGACGGCCTGTCAGCAGATGGGCAATTATTTTTCCTTTTTGATCCAAAAGCAGGAATTTTGGAATCCCATTACCAATAAAGGGCTTGATACAAATGTGTTAAGCTTAGACCCCTAAGAGATAAAACTTGCCTAAATATCTGTCATTAATCGGATAATTCAGTAAAATCTAAACCTGAACCTCTTTATACCAATTCCCTCAAATCTACAGGCACCACTCTGGAAACTCCTGCCTCTATCATGGTGATTCCATAGATGATATCCGTGCTGGCCATTGTCCTTTTGTTGTGGGTAACAATGATAAATTGGGATTCTTTTGAAAAGGTCTGAATGATGTTGTTGAACTTGTCAATATTGGCATCATCCAGTGGTGCATCCACCTCATCGAAAATACAAAATGGTGCCGGTTTAAGCAGGTAAATGGCAAATAGGAGAGAAGTAGCCGTCAAGGTCTTTTCGCCACCTGAGAGTTGGTTGATCGTCAAAGGTCTTTTTCCTTTTGGTTTGGCAATGATCTCGATTGCACTTTCAAGTGGATTATCGGGATCAAGCAGGGTAAGGTCACATTGATCTTCTTCTGTAAATAAAGAGCGGAATACCTTGATAAAGTTTTCTTTGATCTTGCCAAAAGCGTCCAAAAATGTCTCTTTCGCCACTTGATCGATTTCCTTAATTGTTTCGATCAAAGAGTTTTTAGCTTTTTCCAGATCTTCTTTTTGAGCTGTAATGAATGAATGTCTTTCTTTGATTTCATCGTAAGCTTCCATCGCCATTGGATTGATGGGGCCTATTTTCTCCAACTTGTCTTTAGCTTTTTGGACTATTTGCCTCAAGTCTTCTTCCGAAAATTCAATATACTCTTCTTCCACTTCTGGATTTTCATCCATTAAGGAGTCTAGGTCAATTTCGAATTCAACGCTCAATCTCTCTTTGAGACTGGCCAACTTCAACTTGACTTCATTTAGAGATTGTTGCAATTCCTGAATCAGTGTGTCCATGGATTCTTTGGACTTCTGTAATTCACGGATCTGCTTATCCGAGGTGTCTATTTCACCACGCATGGCATAATAGTCCTTCTCAGCCTCAATGACGCCTTTTTCAATGCCTTCTTTTTCTGAATACAATTCAATCAACTCGTCGTCTTTGATCTCATTGTTGTCGATGAGTGAGCGGACTTCCTGGTCTGTGGCACTGAGTTCTGATTGTGATTTTTCTATTCTTTCTTTGCTGCTTTCAAAAGCTGATTTTTAGAATTCGATTTCCTGTTCTAGGCTGTTTACCCTATTGAGTTGTTGATGGTATAAGATGTTTTCTTGGTTGAAAGCCTGGGATCTCTTGCTAAGTTCTTCGCTTTCCTCTTCTAGAAGTGCTGTGAGTTTTTCCAGTTCTTCTTCCAATGCTTCGAAAGAGGTTTTCTCCTGTTCTAAGTCGGGACCTATTTCTTCAAGACTGGTTTGTAAACTATCGATTCTGTCCAAAATATCCTCGCGCTTATTGGCATTGGTGCTGAGCAGTTCACTCAATTGCTCTTTTTTGGTACGAACAGACACATACTGCTGATTGATTTCATTGATCTCCTGCTGCAGGCTTTCTATGTCCTTTTTGTAACTTACTTCTTTGAGCTTCAAGAGGTCACTGAGTTTGTTGTCTAGGTTTGCACGGGTAGCGGACACTTTTTTGTTGAGCTCTTTGATTTCTTTTTCAAGTTTTTCGAGATTTTTGGCCCTACCTATTCTTTTGCCTTCAAACAAACCTACAGATCCACCTGAGATGCTGAACCTCCTTTTGGTAAATTTCCCACTTTCAGTGATAAAAATGGCAGTTTTGTCTTCAGGAAAATCACTGAACTCACCTCTTACTATATAGGTGTTGTCAAGGATAAAACTGATGAGTTTGCCGTATTTTTCATCGTATTCTATGATTTCGGTGGCGGGTATGGCATTGGCAAAAAGCTTGGTTTGGCTTGGCTGGAAGCTGTTGAAGTGTTCCAGGACAAAGAAATTGGCTTTTCCTTTAGCTGCATCACTAAGTAAGTTAACAGCTGCAATGGCTTGAGCTTCTGTTTCGACTACATAATAGTTCATATAGCCTTCTAGGTAGTTTTCTATCGTAACCCTATACTTGTCTTCAGTAGTCAAGATATCAGACAATAGCGGCGTATCTTTCCCCCAAGAGGAATTTTTCTTGAGAAACTTGATGGCTTCAGGAAAACCTTCAAGATTTTCGACCAAAGATTTAGTCAGGTTGAATTCATTTTGTTTTGCATCGAGTTTGCGGGAAAGCTGGGTGACTTCTTCCCGAATCATGTCAATCACGCGGTTGGTTTCTTCTAGCTTTTGGCTTTGGTCTTCTTCTTTGGCTTTTATCTTGGACAAAGCATCAGATTTAGCATCCAACTCCTCCTTTAGCACAACTATTTTTTCTTCAAATTCTGCCAGGTTTGCCTCCTGATTGTCATCATCTGAAGCTGTTTTTTCCAGTTCTTGCTTCAACGTAGACAATTGAATCTGCTTGATTTCCTGATCTTTGGAAAGTTGGTAGACACGGTCTTTTTTACCTACAAAGTCTTTGTTGGCTACTTTTTGTTGTTCCTGAATATCAGTTTGTTGGAGTTTTTTGGACTCAAAGTCTCTCCTTAATTCTTCAACTATATACTCCTTCTCTGCCAGCTGTTTTTGTGCACTTTCTTGTTCTTGCTCCAAGGACCTGATACTGAAACCCGCTCTATCATTTGACTTGCGGTCAATATCTATCTGTTCCCGGAGTTTTTGAGCCCTATCTTCCAAAAACCGAAGCCTTTCATTCTTGATTTTCTTATCACTTTCAAACTGTCGGATTTTGTTGACATGTTCATTGAGTGTTTTTTGTCTGGAGGAAAGTAATTTTTCCTTTTGAATTAAATCAGCTTTGGCACTTTCCAAAAAAGCTTCTTTTTCAGTGATTTTAGTATTGATCTCTAACTTCCTGTCACTTTCCTCTTGTATTCTTTTATGAATTCCAATGAGGGAGTCACTGTGTTTGCTAACAGATTTTTTTGCCAGATTGATGCTGGCTCTTTTGTATTCCTTTTTGATCTCAAAATATTTGGCAGTTTGTTTTGCCTGTTTTTCGAGGCTTTTCAGGTTTTTTTCTATTTCAAAAAGAACATCCTCTACACGCTCCAAATCAGCATCGGTATCCTCTAATTTTCGGAGTGTTTCTTTCTTTCTCGTCTTAAATTTTGATATGCCTGCAGCTTCTTCAAATAGGTCTCTTCTGGAGTTGTTTTTGTCATTGAGTAACTCATCTATCATTTTGAGCTCAATGATGGCATAGCTATTAGAGTTGATGCCAGTATCCATGAAGAGATTGGTGATATCCTTGAGTCTACAAGTGATACCATTGAGCAAGTATTCACTTTCACCGCTTCTATAATAGCGTCTTGTGATAGTGACATGAGTATATTCTGTAGGAAGAAGGTTTTTGGTATTTTCAAAAGTAAGGGAAACCTCTGCCAGATTGGTAGGCTTACGGTTTTTAGTCCCATTGAAAATAACATTCTCCATTTTGTCAGACCGCAGCATACGGGTTTTTTGTTCTCCCAATACCCAGCGAATAGCATCCACTACATTTGATTTGCCGCATCCATTTGGACCCACCACACCTGTAATTCCTTTATCAAAATGGATTACCATTCGGTCACCAAAACTTTTAAATCCCTTAATTTCTAGCTTACTCAGCAGCATCCTACATCAAAATTGAAAATGAATATTGAACAAAATTAACTCAATTCAGAAATTTACCAAGAAAATCCATTTGTGGCACTGTTGATCAGTACCTTATTATATAGACCAAAATTGCAAAATCCATCGGTTTGGTAATATTGAACATTTTCATTTTCCTTGGATTACCATATAATATCACTTCATACTTTTCAGCACATATTTTTAATGTGTATATTGGAATCAAATTATAAGCTATGGACGCCGGTAACATTATATATATCATTGCAATCATCATTTACTTCATATACTCTGCTATGAAAAAAAGCAAGGGTCCTGAAGAGATAGATGTTCCTGAAAAGGAGATAGAAGATAGTCCAAGAAGACCTGCTTCCTTTGAAGATTTGTTACGGGAAATCCGTGAAGGTCAACAAGAGAAAGAGCGGGATTTTGACCAGTCTGGGCAGGGTGATGTTTTGGAGCAAAAGCCACAAAGGCGGGATAGGTCTATTGAAAAACCTGTATCTAGCCCTTCCTATCAGCCAAAAAGTGTAGATCAACCAAGAGCTTTTAGGAAGTTTCAAGGGGAGGTGTCCGAACAAGAAAAGCCAAGACACAAAACCTTGGACGAGCAGGTGATGATTGATGATGAAATTGAAGGTTTGAAATCCTCTATAAAAGTAGAAGAGCTTGATGCGCCTGAGTCAAACAGCAAATATAAATCACTTTTGAAAAATCCTGAATCAGTAAAAGATGCGATAATACTGACAGAGATTTTAAACAGGAGAAATTTTTGATCAATCTACTTTTCTAGACTAGATTATTTTCTAAAAGTTATGATTGAAAATTGGTTATGAGGATTTGGACTGTACAATAAGTATAGTAGGTGGTTGGAAGACCTTTGAGAATTTAGTGAAATTGGAAATCAGTGTTCATTTAAATCATAATAAACATGTCATCTCATGTACAAAAGTCATCCGAAAGAAAAAATCAAAGGCCTCACTCTGATACATCGAAAATGCAGAATTTGCAAGGATCACCTTTACAGTTCGTAGACAACAGGTCGGAGGCAATTTTTCAACGGAATTTTAACGGACTTGTAAATACCAATTCTACTTCAAAAAAAGTCAATAATACTGGATTACCAGATGAACTTAAATCTGGAGTGGAAAGCCTTTCAGGATATTCATTGGATGATGTAAAAGTTCACTATAATTCCAATACCCCCTCTCAACTACATGCTCATGCTTATGCGCAGGGTACTGATATACATTTAGCTCCCGGACAAGAAAAACATTTGCCACATGAGGCTTGGCATGTTGTACAGCAAAAACAAGGAAGGGTTAAACCAACTATGCAGTTGAAAGGAAAAGTCAATATAAATGATGATGTTGGTTTGGAAAAAGAAGCGGATGTCATGGGAAGGGAGGCATTGAAATAATTTGGTTAATTACACCCATTTAGCATAACATTCGTTGACACCAAACACTGAGGTTAGGGGCAGGTTTATCTTTAAGCATTTAAGCTTAAAATAGATTGCCTATAATACTGGTAAATAATCCGTTTTTTGAAGAGATTTTAAACTCCAATAGATATGTCGACCAACTCTTTATCCAATTCAGATTGCTTAGAACAGGAGCTTATTTGGTTTCAGGAGCTTTTAATGATAAGAGGAAAAATCACCTTTGAGCAATCTCGGGAAGAATCGGACATTGATCGGATCGTTTTGCCGGATTTTGCCGGTTCAGATTCAAATTATGCCCGTTTGATCAAAAGACATTCAATGGGTCTGGAAGAAAGATTGGTGCTGGTTCTGGCATTACTCCCACATATTAAGCCACATTTACTGGATATCCTTCATATCAAAAACCAAACCTATGACACTCCATTCACCGAGTTTGGAGGGATTAAAGGAGAAAAACACCGTGGTTTTTTACCGACAGGGGAGACTGCTATCTTTTTACTGGCTGGTTCTAGTTTAAGAAAGCGTTTTGATCTATTAAAGCTCTTTGATTCTTCTCATTTCTTTGCCCAAGAAAAAATCCTTTCTCTGGAAAGCAGTTCAAAAGATGAACCTATTCTTAGCGGGATCCTGAGGATATCCAAGGAATACCTTAGTATTCTTACTACGGGAGAGGGTTTCAAACCTGATTTTGGTGATGATTTTCCAGCAAAACGAATTACAACCGAACAGGAATGGGATGATCTTGTCATAAGTGATGATGTGTTCCAAGGTATCAAGGAAATCCAAACTTGGCTTGTACATGGAAAAAGACTCAAGAATGATTTTCAATTTGGAAGAAAAATTAAACCTGGATTCAAAGCTTTGTTCACAGGTCCTCCAGGAACAGGCAAAACACTTACAGCTACATTATTAGGTAAAGCTTGCAAATTGGATGTTTACAGGATAGACCTTTCACTGGTAGTTTCGAAATTCATCGGAGAGACTGAAAAGAATCTTTCAAGGGTTTTTGACCTTGCAGAAAATAGAAATTGGATACTTTTCTTTGATGAAGCTGATGCACTTTTTGGAAAAAGAAGTCAGGCCTCGGATTCCCATGACCGATATGCCAATCAGGAAGTTTCCTATTTGCTTCAGCGCATTGAGGATTTCAATGGTTTGGTGATACTGTGCTCAAATTATAAAAACAACATCGATGAGGCTTTCTTTAGAAGGTTTCAGTTGGTCATCGATTTTGAACTCCCTGATTATTTCCAAAGGTTGAAGATTTGGGAAAATGCTTTGATGGGTGAATTTGATTATGAAAATAAAGTCAACCTTCAAGAATTAGCAGAAAGCCATGAACTCAGCGCGGCTTCAATTATCAATATCCTTCAATTTTGCTGTCTTAAATCAATGGAAAGAGAAGAACTTGTTGTAAGAAAAGTTGATATAATTCAGGGGTTGAGACTTGAAAAAGTGAAAGAAGGAAAAAGTATAGTGTAAAATTTAGTTTTTATTTTTTGAAAATATATTCGACTATTACGTCATCAGATTTTTCTTCTTTTATTTTCTTTAGTTCTGAGACTACCTTCCTCAGTGCTTCATTTTCATCAGCCAAAAAATTATTTTTACCCATCAAATCAAGCTGTATTTTTCTAGATTCAAAAAGGTCTTCTTCCAACTTGTCAATCATTGATAGACTGTCGGATATCTCCATTTCCTTTACTTTTTTTTCCATTTTTAACCTCTTAACATTTTCTTCAAGAAAAAATAATTTTCCCTTCTGATTTCTATAATAAACAAGAAATATTATAAAGATGACAATTGTTAGTACAAAAGGAAATATTGTATACATGAAAATTTTTTAAAGAAATGTTGTTGCTGATATTAAAACCAAATTACTAGGTATTGTGTAAAACTACTTGTTTGTGGCATTTAGTTTCTGTAATATAGTAATTCATAAAGCTAGTTAAAATCTCCGAAACCCAAATTTTAGCTATCCACTTTCTCAATTCCTCCAAGATCAGATGATTGATATTTTACTCATCCATGTACGAGATCTGTTAAATCAGAATTTCAAAAACCAGTATGGGGTTTCTGATAATAAGGTTGTAGTTTCTAACCTTTTGGATAACTCATCTACATCTCCTGCCGAGCTCGAGAATAGGATCGTCTGCTTTTTACTTTCCATTGAACAAGAAACCATCCTCAAGAATAAAAATGGGAGAGCTGGGGGCAGCTCCGGAGGAGTAATGGATAAATTCGCACCTCTCTACCTCAATCTTCAAGTTGTATTTTGTGCAAATTTCAAAAGTAAAAATTATCTGGAAGGATTGAATTATCTCTCCCAAACCATTAGTTTTTTTCATCAGAACAGAATTATCAACCTTGGCAATATTCAAGGGCTATCCAATAAGACTGATAAAATATCCTTTGAACTTAGTAATCTTTCCTACGACAATCTCAGTCAGATTTGGTCTGCCATTGGTTCAAAAGTATTACCGGCTGCGATATACAAAGTAGGTTTGGTGATTTTTGATGACACACCCATTAGGTCTATTACTCCTGTTATATCAGGTACTGGTTCTGAAAATATAAATTGATATGAACCAACACTACCACCATATCTCCAACATTGAATTTTTACATGAATATTATGGTGGGGATAAGTTCAATGGGTTTACTGTAAACTGGACGAGTGAAACAGCTTCGTTGATGGATAACCTTCAGCTAATGGTAAAACCTGGGTTTGGTGGAATAAGCATTCTTTGTTCCGATATAGAACTCCTTAGCAGTGAGGACAGTACTATATTTTTAAGAATATCACCAAAAGATCCATTGTTCTTCAACTACACTGATTTTGGACAAGAATTCAGTCCAAAAGCTGGAATATTTCTTTTTTCCAATCATAAGGGAATTAACAAAGATGGTGTAATGCACCAAGAAGACTATGTAAGCACTAAAGATTGCATCAAAGTAATCAATAGGGAGATTGTCCAGGAAATCGCATCAAAATTCAATGATAGTGATTTTCAGGTATGGGAGGGAATTGAACCTGTTTTAGAACTTAGACATTTCACTGGCCTAATGAGTGAGATAAGTGAAAAATTTTTCTTTATAGAGAAGAATAAAAACAGACAAGCTTTTTATAAACCAAGGGGAGGAATGGAGAAAAAGCCTTTTGGCTTGATAGCCCTTAATGTTTATGACATTTATTCGGCATACAAGCAATCAGAAAAGATGGCAAGCTTCGAAATTAAATTTAAAAACAGGAAAACGGTTTGGAAATATATCCTGACAGACAAAGTGTATGAAAAATTCACTGACCTGAGTATTATGGATACTCAGGAAAATGGAGTAAGCTTCAAAGAAGGGGAATTTGAAATTCGTCCTGATTGGAAGGTGAAATGTTTTGAATCTGAAACAGAAATTCCTTTTAGAATAGATTTGAATAGACGCTTTCAGGTACTGGAAAAATCAAAGGAAGGAAGGCAAAATGGCAAACTCATACATAAACAACTACCTGAGGCCAAACCGGACCAAATCCACCTAAACGGAGACAATACTGGAATTTTCTACTCACATATTTATATATAACCAATTAATCACATTAATAAAAAACAATTATGGCACAAAATCTCATGACTCCGGGAGTTTACATTGAAGAGAAAAATGCATTCCCCGGTTCTGTTGTAGAAGTAGCTACTGCTATTCCAGCATTTGTTGGATATACGGAAAGAGCTTCCAAAAACGGAAAATCTCTTGTCAATAAACCTACAAGGATCACTTCTTTTGCTGACTACCTCGAACTATTTGGAGCTGGGTTTAACCCCAAATTCAATCTTGAAGATACCCAAGCCGGCGATAAGAATACAGTAACTATAGGCGGTAAGGAAAAAACTATTAAGTACAAAGATAACAATCTTGTATACCTCTTTAATAGTATACGCCTATTCTTCATGAATGGAGGAGGTACCTGTTATATTGTTTCCGTAGGCACTTATGCCGGGAAAGAAGGCATTGAAATTAAAAAAGATGACCTACTAGGAACAAGTAAAGGTGAAAATGGAAAGCCAATTGAAGGCGGCTTGTTGAAACTTGCCAAGGAATTGGAGCCAACTATGGTAGTAATCCCTGATGCTGTTGCTCTTGGAGCGGATTCTTATGAAATCTACAAGCAGATGCTTGCCCATTGTGCAAAAATGCAGAATAGGGTTGCAATTCTAGATGTGTATGATGGATTCAACAGTAGGGATGATGGAGAAGACGACAATATCAAAGTATTTAGAGAGAAAATCGGCACCGAATATTTGAGCTATGCGGCCGCTTATTATCCATGGCTTGAGACCAATATTGTTCAAAAGGGAGAGATCACCTTCAAAAACTTTGATGAATCTGTGGCCTTGTCTGAAATTCTTCCAGAAGCCAGAGCTCAAAATTTACTTGAAGCCTTCCCTAAGAATTCAGATGAATTTAAGGCTCAACTGCAAGCTGACAGACCGGAGTTGTCCGAAGAGCAAATTGATGGACTTCTTCCTGGTTATATTAAAAATAAAGAAAGTAACCATCACCTAGGCCTATTGGCTACAAGCCCGACTTACGCGGCTTTACTTGATGAGATTAGAGCAATCATGAATCTCCTTCCGGCAGGCGCAGCTATGGCAGGGATTTTCACCATGGTGGATAATAGTCGAGGTGTATGGAAAGCTCCTGCAAATGTAGGACTCAATGCAGTGGTAAGACCGGCAGTGAATATCACTCATGACCAGCAGGAAGATCTCAATGTAAATGCACTTTCAGGTAAGTCTATCAATGCGATCAGGACATTCCCTGGAGTAGGCACTTTGGTATGGGGTGGCAGAACACTTGATGGAAATAGCTTGGATTGGAGGTATATCAATGTGAGGCGTACCATGATTATGCTCGAACAATCTATCAAACTGGCTTTGAGGGCTTATGTCTTTGAACCGAATGATGCAAATACCTGGGTGACGGTAAAAAGTCTTATTTCAAATTTCCTTGTTGAAAAATGGAAGCAGGGTGCCCTTGCAGGTTCTTCTCCTGAAGATGCCTTCGATGTGCAGATAGGATTGGGAACCACCATGACATCACTTGATATCCTGGAAGGTAAAATGTTGATTACCGTCAAGCTTGCTATCGTGAGACCAGCTGAATTTATTGTTGTGTCCTTCGAACAGCAAATGCAGAAATCTTAATCAGTTCAAATTCAATTAAAAAATTCTAAAATATTAAATACATAATATCATGGCAGGAGAAGCACAAGACAGTAATTGGCCCTTACCCAAGTTTTACTTTTCAGTAGACTGGGGAAGTACTACGGATATTCCTTTCCAGGAAGTCAGTGGCCTTGAAATAGAAGCACAGCCAATTGAATACAGACACGGCAATAGCCCTGTATTTTCTACGATTAATATGCCTGGGATCATTAAAAACAGCCATGTTACTATGAAGAAGGGCGTTTTTGTTAATGACAATGCTTTCTGGGATTGGTACAATCAAATAAAAATGAATACCATAGAAAGGCAAAATGTGGTGATCAAATTATTGGATGAGTCTGGTTCACCTACTATGACTTGGACATTAAACAATGCCTGGCCTTCAAAAATCAGCTCAACAGACTTGAAGTCTGATGCCAATGAAGTGGCCGTAGAAAGCATTGAGATTTCACATGAAGGCTTGACCATAACCAACGGTTAATTCTAATGGGAGAAAACAGTTTCTTTCAGGACAGCTATGCTCCACCAACAGCATTCTATTTTAAAGTGAAATTCAAAGAATTTCCAGAAATGGACAGCAGTTTCCAGGAAGTTACTGGCTTGAAGGTTACCGTTAAAGTCACTGAGAAAAGAGAAGGGGGGGAGAATACCCGTATTCATTACCTCCCTTCATCTTCCCAGTACAGTGATCTGGTACTCAAACGTTGTCTGATCAAAAATTCAAGCCTAGACCAATGGTGCAGGAACGCTTTGGAAAATTTTAAATTCAAGCCTTTAGACTTTCAGGTTTTCCTTCTTGGGCCTGATGGAAAGGCCATGACTTCTTGGACGGTGTTTCAGGCCATTCCCATGTCTTGGGAATTGTCCTCATTATCCAGTACGAAAAACGAACTCGCCATTGAAACCTTAACCTTAAAATACAAATCCTTTAAAAAAGACAGTTAGAATGACGCTAATCATTAAGCAGTTGGTGATCCGTGGCGAAGTGATTGAGGATAATTCCCATTACAGCAAAGAGGAGCACCCCAATCAGGAGGCTCTCATTCAGTTGATCGAGGAGACCAAAAGAGAAATTGAAAAAGAGTATCAAGAAAAGATGCTTGAATTGATCGAAAAAACTTCAACCCGCTGATATGGATACTGGAAAACTGACCAAAGTAAAACTAGTAGCATATAAAAAGCCCGATTTCTCTGACAAAGTGGGAGATTATGATGTGCTGATCAACCCCGAAAAGTATAATTCAAAGTCCGAACTGAGGTATTCCACCAATTCTTCACCGGTTGGGAGTTCTGCCGAAACTGTTAAATTTCGCGGAGCTGGTTCGAATAATTTTCAAATGGATTTTTTCTTCGACAGTACGGGAGTAATTACACTCGAACCTGTGGACCGGCAAATGGATAAATTGAAAGGCTTGATTTATTCCTACAATGGCGATATCCATGAGCCCAATTATATAAAGATCATATGGGGAACGCAATCCCTGTTTGAAGGACGTCTTAAAAGTTGGGACGTTCAAATTACTATGATGGATCTTGATGGCACCCCAATGCGGGCTGAAGTCAAAGCCTCATTTGTCAGGTCAGTGCCTGTCAAAAAGAAAGCCCTTGAGGAACGAAGAAATTCTTCTGATCTGACCCATATCCGCATGGTAAAAGCGGGTGACACCTTGCCTGCCATGTGTTTTAAAATATATGGAGATAGCAAGTATTTCATTCAAGTGGCACAATACAACGGATTAGATCAAATCCGTTCGATCAGCCCCGGTGACCAGCTTATATTTCCCCCTTTAATTTAATTTCTTATGGCTGAAATACTGAAGGTAAATGATTTACCTGTGTCTTTTGAAGTATCCATCAATGGCAAAGTATTGTCAGGGGCAATAGAAATCATTTCTCTGTCTGTCAGCCTTGAAGTGAACAGGATCGCTTCAGCCAACCTTAAAATTTCGGATGGTGGTGCCTTTGGACTTGAAAATGAACCCTTTTCTAATAGCGCCTCTTCTGACTTTATACCAGGAAATGAAATTACTATCAGTCTTGGATATGGAGATGACAGAAAAACAGTGTTTAAAGGAGTCATCATTGCACAAAGAATGATTGTGCGTCGTAATACCTCTTTTTTGCAAGTTTCCTGTAAAGACAAATCGTTCAAGCTTACCAAATCAAGGTCCAATACCGTCATGTCTGACGCCAAAGATGATGACCTTTTCAGTAAACTCGTTTCCGATGCTGGATTAAGTGCTGAGATAGAAAGCACAAAAAAGTTTAATTATCCTCTTTTTCAGTACAATACCTCAGACTGGGATTACATTGTCATCAGAGCCGAAGCCAATAACCTTTTTGTGACTACAGATGAAAATAAAGTTAAAATAAAGGCTTTTAACCTTTCCGAAAACCCGAAATTCACAATTCAAGCAGATGTTTCTGCCTTGGAGGTAGATTTGGAAATCAATGGAGAAAACACCTACTCAGAATTTAATTTCACCAGTTGGAATCCTAAAAACCAGGTAACTACAAAGGTCAGTGCCAATATGGTAGACCCCGCCACATTTGGAAACCTGACAGCTCAGAAGATAGCAGGCAATCTTGCAGTACCCTCGCTCAATAAATTTACTTCGGCACCACTTTCTGCCGACGAATTAAATGCATTTTCCAAAAGTTGGATCAGCAAGTCCTCGCTTACCAAAATACAAGGGAAAATCATTATTGCAGGGACTTCCCAACTCAAGCCGGGTGAACTTGTTGGACTCAAAAGCTTTGGGGAAAGGTATGAGGGAAATGCTTTCATTTCAAAAATTGAACAAGAATTCTCAGAGGGCGATTGGAAAACAACTGTTTTTGTTGGACTCAATCCCCGATGGCATTCTACGCTCAATGATGTAGAAGAAGTAGGTGCATTGGGTCTGCTTCCTGCAACAAAAGGTAGTCAAATCGCTAAAGTCAAAAAAATCCATCAAGATCCCGATGGAGAATACCGGGTTTTGATCGAACTTGGTGCATTTCAAAATACAAGTAATTCAAATGAGCTGTGGGCTAGGATAGCTTTTAACTATGCTTCAGATCAAGCCGGATTTTTCTTCTTTCCCGAAATAGGAGACGAAGTATTGGTCACCTTTATTAATGGCGATCCACGTTTCCCTGTCATTACAGGTAGTATCTACAGCTCCAAGCAAAAGCCTAAGTTTGAAACAGATGCAGAAAACACCAAAAAAGCAATCCACACCAAATCAGGCCTGGCTATAATCTTTAATGATAAAGACAAAATCTTCACGATAAAAACCCCTGGAGGCAATACTGTCATCTTAGATGATAAGGAAAAGCAGGTTTCAGTGAAGGATATGAATTCGAACGAGGCCATTCTCAACAAAGACGGTATCAAACTCTCCAGCCCCAAAAATATTGTACTGGATGCAAAGGGTAAAATCAGCCTTAAGGCAGTCTCAGGTATTGAGATGGCAGCATCTGGTGGAGACCTCGAGGGAAAAGGCTTGAATGTTTCGCTGGAAGCACAAGTTGCCATGAAAGCTGCAGGAAATGCCTCAGCTGAATTTTCTGCCGCAGGACAGACCACCCTAAAAGGGGCAATGGTCATGATAAATTAAGAAAACTATGCCACTAGCCGCAAGATTGACTGATATGCATACATGCCCCATGCAAACCCCGGGGCTTCCCCCGATTCCCCACGTGGGAGGTCCTGTGATTGGGCCAGGGGCACCCACTGTGTTAATAGGAAAACTTCCCGCCGCTGTACTGGGAGACTCATGCGTCTGTGTGGGGCCTCCTGATTCTATTATAAAGGGATCCGCTACAGTGATGATTGGAGGGAAACCAGCTGCACGGATGGGCGATACCACAGCACATGGTGGCTCTATCGTATTGGGATGTCCCACTGTAATGATTGGAGGTTGATATGGATGAAATTTCAAATAATTTCCTCGGAAAAGGATGGTCATTTCCACCTTCATTTGATGTTGAGTCCAAGATGGCAGAAATGGCATCTGCCGAAACAGATATTCAACAAAGCATAAGGATCATTATGGGAACCATACCGACTGAAAGGGTTATGGAACCAAAATTCGGTTGTGATATGCTCAGCTTTGTATTTGAAACATCTGATCCGACCTACATGACGCTTTTGAGAGATACCATTTATGATGCTTTACTGTATTTTGAACCTAGGATTAAAGTAGAGGAAATCAAATTTGGAAAAAGAAAGCTCGATGATGGGATACTTCTTATCGATATCGACTACACAGTGATCATCACCAATTCAAGAAGTAATATGGTGTATCCTTTTTATTTAAATGAAGGTACCAACCTTTGATAATGGCGCGAATTGATCAATTATGAAAAATGGAATTACCCAGTCTGAAAGAATGATCCAGGAACTGGAACCGCATTATGTGGTTCCGGATGAAAGGAACTTGTTAGAATTGGTTCAATTCACGCTTTCTTACGCTAAATCAGTTTCTTATTTTGATTTTCACAACAAACCTCTAGGCAATTGGAAGCCATTTTTACTAAATGACCCGATTTTCATCACAGGTATGATCGCTTCCACTTCTCTGGAAAGCTACAAGATTAGACAGGATGACCTGGCCTCCAAAGCAGAAAATAACCCAAAAGGGAATAAAAAATTTAGAGAAGGAATGGCAGATAACCTGCTTTCCATGATCAAGAATATTTACAAATGGGAAGATCTTTTCATGGATTGTAATTATGCAGGCCCCTTGCTCAATGAAATCATAAACAGTAGAAGGTTTTTAGAGCCAATAATTAAAAGTACCCTTCAATTTCAACATAAGCACAAGGCATCTGACTTTCAACATATCAAAGCAGACGAATCTGGCAAAGATACCCATATCAATATTGCAGAAGCCTTTAAAGTTTCTTATAAGAATCTTGTCTTTATTGTAGATCAGGCACATAGAAGCTTTGATGACTTGATGGATATGGCTTCTGGCAAGCATCAGCCACATATCGGTCTTCTTTTGTCAGCCCTAAAGCTTTTTGTTGAAATCCAAAAAGACCTCAATGAGCTGACAGGAAAACACCTGGATTTTTATTACCGTCGAATCCTGAATCAGGTTGTGCCTTTACCTGGTCGGATTAGCTTGTTGGTGGGGTTGGTTCCCAAACCAGGAAAACTTTTGTTGGAGGAAAATTCAGGATTCACGCTGGTTTTTCCCTCAAAAAAGACAATTCCTTTTCAAAACCAGTTTCAAACAGAGCTTTCCCAAGCCAAAATATCATCACTTAAATCCTTATATATAAGTAACGATTTCCCATTCTCTACAGGCTATAAAGTTGATCGTCTTGCACTTAACTGGATTTATGAAGCGGAATTGTATCAAGGTGAAGCCCTTCATGATATTGCATTTCATGGAAATTCCAAAATGGACTTTCCAGCATTATTAGGAGAAAACCAAAACCTCAAAGGACTGAACCGGAGGACAATGAAAACAAGTAAGCTCGGGTTTATTGTCAGTTCACCTGCCCTTTTGTTGGAAAATGGAGAAGTACACATTGAAATTTCATTTGAATTGAATGAGTCCTCTTTCAAAAAGTTCAGAAACTTGGTAGCTGAACTACTTGGTGAAAAAAAGAAAGCCAGCGGCGACAAGTTGACTGAGATACATACCAACGAGTATAGGGATTTTGCCCACTTATTGCTCAATGATGCCTTTTTTGTAGACATTTCAGGTATCAAAGGATGGCAGCGACTCAATTTTCTGGCAGTCAATTTTTTTGATACCCAAAATAAAATTGTCTTCAAACTCGAACCTGAAGGATCATCGGAAATGCCCGTTCCCTTTGATTCAGAAATCCATGAGGGGAGTTTGGATACAGAATGGCCTTGTATCCGTTTCATGTTAAACTCCTATGCCCATTATCCTCCTTATAGGTTGTTGAAAGTGTTGGAAATCATAGAAATAGAGATCCTTACACAGTCAAAAGATGTAAATGCTGGTTTTGAATGCAGCAATCAGATAGGTAAGCTTGATACAGGTAACCCTTTTTTGCCTTTTGGATCCAATCCGACAAAGGATTCCTATTTCAACCTCAAAAACCCTTTGATTTTAAACAAGTATCTATCCTCTTTGTCCTTAAGGCTGGATTGGATTGGTTTGCCTGAAGAAGCATCAGGCTTCAAAGAATTGTATAAAGTATACCCAGGTACTATTGATAACAATAGTTTTAAGGGTATGCTATCTCTTAAGTCGAAGGCTCATCAAAGCAAACAGGCAGGCCATGCTGTGGCACAAGAAGTACAGTTATTCGAGACCGTTCAGAAAGCCGGAGAAGTCTACCTCAAAAACTACAGGGAGTTGAAGTTAAACCTTGACCTTGTGGATATCAATATCCTTAAGAATCCGGTAAATCACTCTCTTGAACTAGAAGAGGATCCTTTCCTTTCCCTCAAACTTTCAGAACCCTCCCCCTTTGCATTTGGCCATGAGCATTACACTCAATTGTATGCAGATGTTTCCTTTTATAATAGCAGATTTCCCAAAAGACAGAAAGCACTTCCAAGGGCACCTTATACGCCACAGCTTGAAAAAATAGTGTGCAGCTACAGCAACCAAACCAAAGAAAACCTAATCAGAAAAGGCAGCGAAAATGGCGGGAGTATTAAGGTATTTCACCTTTATCCTTTTGGGCAGCAGTGTGTATATCCCAACCCTGGATTGACAGCAACCTACTTGCTTCCCCAACTTGAAGGAAACGGCAATTTGATAGTTGGCTTGTCTGAGCTAAAAGAAAATCAAGTGGTCAACCTGGGCTTTAAACTCTATCCAGCATACTTTATTCATACCATTACACACCCGCCTAAGATCAAATGGGAATATATGGAAAAGAATCAGTGGCTTCCCCTCGGGAATTTGCTGATGGAGGATTCCACATTTGGGATGCTTCAGTCGGGAATAGTGAAGTTCAAACTTCCTGAAGTGCTGGAATTGAACAATACAAGACTACCCGAAAACCAATTTTGGATCAGGATTTCCTATTCGGGTAACCATGATATCAACAGCAGGCTGATATCCATCTTTACCAATGCCACATGGATTAGCCAAATGCATGATAAGGCAGGGTCAGCAGTGGATTTTGAAGAGCTGAGAGGCAATCTACAAGTGCTTGCAGATGGTAACTTACCTTTAAATGAAGTCATCGGCCCTTACCATATGAATGCGCCTTCTTTGCCCAAATCCCAAAAACAGGATAATATACGCATCAGTGAAACCCTTAGGCATAGAGGAAGAGGAATAAGTACCTGGGATATGGAAAGGCTTGTTCTTGAACGCTTTCCTCAAATTGGAAGAGTCATGGTGTATGGAAGAAGTGATTTTGCACAGCACTTGGTGAAAAATAGCAATATTCAGGTAGTGGTTATTCCCAATGCACCTTTGGATGACACCTTTAAATCGGAAGGATTCAGAGCACCCTTTGAATTACTGCAGGAAATCAAATTTTTCCTTCGGAAATCGGTGTCCCCTTTTACCAGGCTGGAAGTCTGCAATCCGGTATTTGAAAAACTCAAAGTCCGTGGCCATGTAAAATTCAAAAACATCCAACAATCAGGGTATTACAGGGATATCCTCGAAAAGGAAATCATCGCTTACCTATCTCCCAATCCAATGGATTTTCAGAAAGGGAAAGGTTTCGTTAGTGCTATATATAAAGCTGAAATTCAGAATTTTATCGAGTCCAGGTCTTATGTCGATTTTGTGACGGGATTTTCTGTCATACAGATTGTGGAAGTTCAGGGTAATTACAAAATCATAGATACAGCCAATCCTGATTTTCAGATCGAAATGTTAAGAACAGTCAGTCCTTACGCGATCCTTACATCAGCTGATTCACACCAGCTTGAAATCAATAATGAGTCAATGATGACAGATCCAAAACTATCCAGTATTGGCGACCTCTCCATCGAAGCGGACTTTATAGTCAAAAAAACCTAAAATATTCTCAGGAAGAACGGTTACATGAAAGAATTAAATGAAAATACCTTGGTCATCAATGACAGGGAACAGCTTAAAAAATATTTTAGAAGTGGCATGCTTCCGACTGAAAAGCATTTTGCTATTCTGATTGATTCTATGTTCAATAAAGTGGATGATGGGATCAATAAGGATGATAAGGATGGATTAATGATTTTTCCTGCGGGTGACGAAGAGATTCTATTGAGCTTTTATGATTCTCTTAAGGATAAAAAGGCAAGTTGGATACTGGTAAACGGTCAGGGAGAAACCAAAGGAATTATCCTGAAGCAAAAGGGTGAAAAGGACCCTACGATTTTCTTTCAACAAGGAGGATTTGTAGGGATAGGAACCAACAGACCGAGCCAAAAACTTGAGGTGGCTGGTTTGATTGCTTCCCAGGGTAGGGAAGGAGTATATAAAAAAGGGAAAGTGCCGGCAGATGGTAAATGGCATGATGTCATAACAGAGCTAAATGGTTGTCAGGGCTTTGAGATCATGGCACATGCGGGAAAGAAAGAAAAAGGCAAATATGCTCTTACGCATGCTACAGCCCTCAGTACTTATGGCAACTCCAAAGCCAGAATTTCAAAAACCTGTGCCCACTATGGCTTTTGGTGGAATAGAATCAGCTGTCGCTGGATTGGGGAAACAAAGAATTACAGGCTTCAAATCAAAACCAAAAGTAATTATGGCGAAGGTGCAGTAATCACATTTCGAATAGCAAAATTATGGGATGACAGTTTCCTCGATGAGCAAGAATAATGATGGAAAAAAAAGGCCCAATTCATAAAGACCAAGCGCTTAAACACAGCCAAGATTTCAAACTCCTCATGGAGCAAGGGATACGGCATGTGCAGAAATTCAGCGGAGAACGTTGGACAGATTATAATTTACATGATCCTGGAGTGACTATTCTGGAGCAGTTCTGCTATGGCCTTACAGATCTTGGTTACAAAACAGCTTTTCCTATTGAAGACCTACTGACCGAAAAATCAAAAGGTGAGATCAATTGGGATAAAAATGCTTTTTTCTCTCCATCACTGGTTTTTAGTTCTCACCCAATTACTGTATTGGATTTTAGAAAATTACTGATCGATACTTTTCCTGAAATTCAAAATTGCTGGCTCGGCCAAGCCTCAGCAGCTGGTATGGAAGAAGGTGTAAACGGAGTATATGAAATTGAAATTCTACCTGCTCTGTCATTCCAGAAAGACCTGAAAAAAAGACCTGAACTCGCCCTGTCTTTTCAGGATAGGCTATATGAATACCTCAAAAACAACAGGAATCTTTGTGAGGATTTTGAACCTCCCAGATTATTGTCACCCAAGCCTATTTTTATTAAAGCAAGTGTTGAAATTTTGCCAGAGAGCGACCCAGATAAAATAATGGCAGAATTAATCTTTGCTCTGGAAGTTTTTCTTTATCACCCTGTTGCATACTCCAATTTGGAGGAGCTAAGGAATTCTGGCCTTAGGATAGAAGATATTTTTTCAGGACCTAAACTCACCCGTGGATTTATATTGGACACTCAACTCAAAGAGCGCAGCAAAGTCCTTAATATAGAACAGTTTCAGGGTTTGATTTCAAAAATATCAGGGGTAAAAAAATGTCATGACCTTGCATTGGATACAGATGGGAAAGAAAAAAACATCATTCTTCCTGAAGGTTATTATGCTTCCATAAATACTGATCCAAATGATCCCGCGAGTGTGTATTTCAAAATCAGTATTGTTGTCAATCAAAACAGGCAGCGCCTGAATTCTTCCCGAGTAGCGGATCTTTTACTGGAACTTTGGAGCAAAAACTTCAGGGTATACCAAGAAGATTTGTTTAAGGATACTTTCTGGAAAACATCAATCACTGGGAGGTACCGAAATCCGGAAAACTATGTATCCATCCAACACCATTTCCCAAAAATTTATGGATTGGGCAAGGAAGGTCTTTCTCAGCATGAAGCACCTGATAGGCATGCAAAAGTAAGACAATTGAAAGGTTACCTGATGTTGATGGAAAAGCATTTGGCAAACTACCTTGCTCAGCTGTCAAAAGTCCCTGAATTTTTTGATTATGATATTCAAAAAGAAGGGCAAACCTACTTTTCACAGGACTTCGAAACCCATGTAGGTAAAGATGAAATTGAGATCAAAGAAAGCCTGATGCCAGGCTTTGACAAAACGGGAGTGAATCCACAAACCGGAGAATCAAGAATCACCTGGTTACAACGAAAAAACAGGGTTTTGGATCATCTTTTGGCAAGATTCGGAGAGGGTGTACAAGACCTTCCATTCCAGTTGTCACTCAAAATGAATATTTCAGGAACACAGGAGGAAATGCTTGCCTTGCAATTATTACAAAAATCCCGCTTCCTGCGTATTGTCCCGGAGCTCAATTACGCAACGCATAGGGCACGTTTCAATGTGCTTGATCATGTGAAAACACGCTCAACACTTGAAGTTTTGCTATCAACACTACTGGGAATCTCATTGAAAAACGGATCCCTTTTACCTGACTTTCTGCCAAAAAAAGTCACCCTTGAGGATCAGAATGCAAGTGAAAGCTTTCTTAAATCACAGATTTCTTATACTGAACTAAAAGAAAAATACCGTCCACTGTATAAAAGCGAAAGAAATTTCCCACGGCTAGAGAATCCTGAAAAACCTCAGTTTTCATTTGGGAAGATCGGCATTAAAGACCTATTCGCCAGAACCCTCAATCCCGATTGCTATTGGATCTCCAAAAAACTCACTTTTAAGGGTTCTATTGAAGTCCTTTTCCAAAAATCAGCAACAAACTGGGTTGGGGTTTGGGAAGGAAGAAATGAAAAAGAAGCTGTCCAAACAATTGCCAATGCCATACAATATTTCAGGGAAATGAATCACCGCTCTGAAGGAATATATTTTGTGGATCATATTACCTTGAGATCTCTTTTGGATAATTCAGAATTTGGATTTGTGATGATGGATCAATACGGAGAACCTACTTTCAGGTCTCCCTGGTACAATTCCTATTCAAAAAGAAAAGAGCAGTTGGAATTATTCTACTCAGCGGCAAAGGACAAAAAAGCATATAGATTGAGCGGGAAGCAATTGTCCATTCATGATGGGCAAGGAAGGCTATTAGGAGCTTACCATGCCGATGGCCAAGTCGATATAGATACTGTATTTGACATCACCTCCAGCTTTGCTACAATGATGTCGGGAGATCGGGAACTGTCAGGGTTTTTATCACTGAAAGATGTAGAGGATCTGAGATTTATGGGTACGCTTCACAACGACAAAGTTGTGGGACAGCGCTCTATGGTGTTTGTGCAAAAACGGGAAGACGGTACTGAAATCAAAGAGAATTTTTTTGATTTAAATGCATCTCTTTTGCTACCTGATTGGCCGGCACGTTTTCAAGAAAACCATTTTAAGTATTTTGTTGAAAAAGAAGTCAGAGAAAGAATTCCAGCTCATGTAAAAGTCGGTATTTATTGGTTGAACCTTAGGGAATTTGAAGCATTTGAGAATACTTATTCCAAATGGCGTGGAGAATCGAGTAGTGATTCTGAAAAAGTGAAAACCAAAGAAGCATTTCGACTCTATTCTTTTTTATCCAAATTGAAAGGAGGGGAGAATGCATAGTGCCTCTTCAGATGCAGTCGACAATTTGATGTTCTCTTTTCTTTACCCAAATCGGCAACAGGCAACCCGCTGCAATTCCAAACTCCAACAATTGCTGCAGTTTGATATCATTCCGGAATTGGGAAAGTCCTTTGATCAATTGGGGCTTAAAGGAATTGACATTGAGTTAGAGTCATTGGAAATTGACCTTGGCTTGCTACAGGAAGAGGATATTTCCATCGGGTTTGGTACAAGGATAAGTTCCTTGTTAACCAAGGCCCTTTTAGATGCTATATGGGAAAAAAGGCATCTTGGCAATGAGGGCTTACACCAAAATTCCCAGGTTTTAGACCTGTACCTGTTAGCCTTACAGATGTACTTTTTAAAAGGTTATTTACCAATATGGCTCAAGGTGGAATTTGACATATATAGTCTTTTGAAATTTGTTTTTTCTAATGATCCTACTCATCTAAAAAGGATGCTGGGAGCCACCATTCAGAAAAGTGAATCAGCAAGAAAGAGGATTGCTTTTTTGGAAACAGGTTATTTTGATCAATTAATCAGGGTGTTGGCCACCACTGACGCGGAATGGATGATCAGCTATAGAAATACCTACTTGGAGGTGCACAAGGCTAAAAACCACCTGCCCGGTCCTGAAGAAAGTCTCAAAAAATCCTTAAACCTATTTATTTTAACCTATCTGGCGGGAAAGTCAGGCCCCAAATTCAACCGGCTTGATTTTTCGGAACGTTTTTTAAGGTCAATAGCGGCACACTATAATATAGCATTTGAAATTTTTCTTTCCGAAATCAATAGCATCATCAACAAGATTTCTAGCGAAAGCAACCTGTTTAGGGAGTTTAAAGAAACAATTAATACAATCAATGAAAAAAACAATCCTGATACTCAATGGGATGAAAATAGTATAGAGCCTACTTTTCTGCAGCTTGTACAATGGCTAAATGTTGGTACAGCTATTCCGGTTTTTGAGACATATTTAGAAAAATGGAAAGTATCAGGGGTATTGTTCGAGATGCTGGCCATTCGCTTCCCCGGATTCTGGAAATCCTTATCCAAAAATGGTTTGTTCAACCTACTCAAACTTCTTTTGGATGACAGCAAAAGCCAATGGTTACCTCTGACACATAATTACCTGAAATGGTACACTCAGACATCACCTAATTCTAATGCTGATGATGGGGAAGTACTCAAAGATGTTTTTAGCCTGACAGCTGACAACCTTTCTCTCAATGGATTGGCATTCCAAAAAACCGATGATTGGTTCATGATTTTATCCTATCATGCCTTCACCGAATTGGGTGAACACTACCTGGTGTCAAAGAGCCTCATGGCATTAGGAAAAAAGGCAGGGATTTCCGACTCAGGGCAAATATTATTAAGTGCAAAATCCAAGGCTATCAAGTCTAAAAGTGATTTTTCCGGTCTAAATGGATTCAATGAGGATCGATTAAAGCTATCTGATCCAAGAAAAGATGACCAAAGGAAAAACCCATTATTTCTTAAAAATCAATTAGCCCTTCTTGTATTACAACAATACCTGAATGCGGGGATGCTGGGATTTTCTAACCGTGAACTGAGTCAGTCAGACCTTTTATGGATAGTCAACAACCTTCTTCAAAGTCAAGATTCCCGCTTGTTGGATGCTTTGAGTATGGCAAATAGGAAAAATGGGAATGCTATCACCAAGAGGTTTGCAAGTATAGCTCAAGGAATAGACCGGAAGGAGTTCCAAGCATTTATCCAAAGGTATGGAGCTCAAAAAACATTGTCCTTAAACAGATTCAATGAAAAACTGCTCAAGAATTTAGGTGCTTACCCAAGGTTGGAGG
This sequence comes from Mongoliibacter ruber, assembly GCF_003003005.1. Classification (GTDB taxonomy): domain Bacteria; phylum Bacteroidota; class Bacteroidia; order Cytophagales; family Cyclobacteriaceae; genus Mongoliibacter; species Mongoliibacter ruber. The sequence goes on along the minus strand of NZ_PVTR01000001.1, from coordinate 397,828 downwards.
TTTTTTTAAATCAAAAAGTATGGGAACTTTTACTGGAAGAAAGTTCCACTGAAAAGCTTAAGCGATCCATTGGTTTTGACTACCGTGCTTCATGGGAGGATGAAGCTTTTCTATCTGGAGTATTTAAGCTTACTGAAGAAAAAGGATATCGGGTCGACGCCCTAAGGACAGCCTTAGCCAAGTTGAAATACAAAAAATACGTAATACTTTACTTTTCAAGGAATTCAACAGAAGGGTCCCCTTACCTTTCCTCTTTGAAAAAATTGGCTTTAGCTATGTTTTTGGGTAGCAAAAACCAATCGTTCTTAACACCTGTCTTGACAGCTGGAATGAGCCGTTTATTTAGCCAAGGCTTCTTTGCTTTGGACATGGGGGAAAATGCTGCCCTGAGAAAAAAATGGAATGCTGACACCAACAAATTTGAGATCGTTGATGGAAGTGGGAAAAAGGTAGATCAAGCCATTCAAAAGGGAAATATTAACCTCAATGAACAAGGGTTTGTAGACTCTAATTCATCAAGGGCTGATGAACTTAATTCGAAAAGCAATGTAGACACTGACAAAAAGAGTTTTGCTGGATCGAATAAGCGAGAAAACATTGATGATATTGAGCACTTAAATGAAAAATCTGATTCACAAGTAGCTGATGATCTTAATCTGAAAGGTAAAGTTGATCCTACTACACAAGATATCTCAGAGACCCATAAAAATGCTGTAAACCATTATATCAAAGGCATCTCACTTGATCAGAATCGTTTGTTCGAATTGCTTCAAGAGGAGAGTGCGGATGCTGATTTTAAGGAGTTGATTTTAGATAAAGGTAAAATTAAAAGCCTAAAGGAAACGGCATTAAATATTGTGGAAAAGGACATGTCCCTGCTCCTTCGATTGACCTTAAAGGTGAATCTTGCGGGATATGACAAAAAACAATTGCTCGAGAGTTCCAAGAGGCTAATGCTGTATTCAAAAATAGAGAAAACAGCCATTATCAGGTTATTCAAGGGACAGAAAAAACAATTGCCGGCGCTCCTTATTGGCCTGTATACACATTTGACTAAAAGTGACTGGCAAAAATTTTCCCTCTGGTTCAAGCTCGATATTGTCCCTCATATAGGTATTGAAAATCCAGTTCTTGAAAAACTTGGTGATGTATCTATAAATCTCAAAGAGTTCCTTGGAGCCTTGCACAAAAATGATGGTCTTAATTCCGCTAAATTTTCAGAAATTCTAGAATACCTGCAAGTATCCAACTCAAATGCCACAGCTATAGGAGCAAGTGAAGCATTGCGACTGCCTAGCAGTTTGAAATCAATTAAAGGGCTGGAGTATCTAATTGGGCTACCCTCATCAGCATTCTTTAAAAAATCAGCCTACAGAGCATGGCGGGAATCCATTTTCACCAGTATTTTTCAGTTTCATGTTCTTTACAGCTCAAATTCATCCATTAAGATGGATGTGTTTTGGAGTATTTTCTCAAGCTCACTTCGTAAATACCGCCATAGTTTAAATGCGGCCTCAATGGATTGGGTCAGCATCCTGAATTCTAAGCATTTGGATGAAAAAGCCAAGGCTAGTTTGAAGAAATCAATTGTTCAAATCCTTAAAAAACCAATAGGGAATTCTCCCAATGCTTTAGAGACTGAACAGCTTTCTGCTGCCATTTCTCACCTCAAAGAAGAAGGCTATCTGCCTTGGTGGTCTCCTATTCAACACAAGGCCAAACTCCTTTTAGCTGTGCTGAACGAAATCCAACTCAGCAATAAAAATGATGCCTTTTTATTGATTTTGCTTTTTGAAAAAGGGAAAACATCAAGCTTGTTACAGGATCTTAGCGAAAATCAGTTGAAAAGAATTTACAAGGTTGTCCTTTCGTCAAAATACAAAAAGTATTATCCCAGCTTTTTGAAAGCTATAGAAATGGCTTTGGAGAATTATGCCAGCAATACCTCCGTTCTACCTAGTCCCAAGAAGGAGAATGAGTTGCGGCATGACTCTATAAAAAGTCCCTATCTCTTTGGTACCACAGCTGAGGCTGAATCCTGGGTGAGGAAAAAAGTGAATTCTTCCAAAGAAAATGAAGTCATTTCAATTTGGTTTAATTCCAGTTCAGAAGTGCTGAGAAATATCAAAACCCTTTTGGCTTTTGGTTCCTATATGTATTTCGGGAATTTGAATCCGGGCAAATGGAAAGTTTGGCTTCTTGTCTTTGCCTATGATTATTATATTCAAAAGGGAAATAGGGATACCGAATCGTTTTTTGGAAAATTCCTCCAACACCTCATAAAAAACAGGTCGGAAATTAATTGGAAAATTGTATTTCAGGCTATGGAATTGGAGCGGCGATTTGAGGGAAAAGCAATGGAAATGTACAGGAATGAGGTATTGAAACAATTCCCAATGGCTTCAGAAGCCACAATCCAAGATCCTGAAAAAGGCGAATTGGTAAAAATATCGAATGCGGGGCTAGTACTTTGCTGGCCGTTTTTATCCGCGCTGTTTTCCAGATTGAATATCAGTGAAAAAGGATCAATCCCAGAAGTGTCACAGTCAAAAGCGGTCTACTTGCTGCAATATATTGTCTATGGCCATACAGATTATCCTGAGTATGAACTTGTGCTGAACAAATTGCTGGTGGGCATGAAGGTCAGCCAACACCTAGAAAGAGTGGAACTTCAACAAGAAGAGAAAGACATGGCTGTAAGCCTTATAAATGGAATGAAAAGCAATTGGGAAAAAATGAAAAATGCCTCTGCGGACGCAATCAGGGAAACCTTTTTGCAAAGAGAAGGAACCCTTGAATTTGATTCCCTTGCCAATACCCTGAGAATTCCCAAAACAGGAGTTGATATTTTGCTTGATAGTATTTCGTGGAATATTTCCATGGTAAAGTTACCATGGATGGAAAAATCATTAGAAATTAAATGGCGCTAATATGAATCTAATCCCACGATTTTCAGCAGAATCATATGCAAGGACCAATCTGTACAGGGTGCTGTTGTGGACCTTAGTATGTAGTGCATTTCTTGCAAACCTGAATCCTGCTTTTGCACAAGAACCAAGACAAATACCTCCATCTGAGATAGTTTTAAGCGATTCCATCAATTGGGGAGATAGCAGTAGACATGGGTTTATCAATAAAATCATTCAACCTTTTCGATTTAGGGAGAATCAGATTCAAAAAGAAAGACAAAGAATGGTCCTTCTTATCCGGAGATTGACCGAGGAAGGAGATTTGAATATTGATACGGCAACGGTCAGTGCGATTGTCAATGATTTGATCAACCTGACCAATGAACAAGAAGATGCCCAAAAGACTTCTGCTCGATTAGAAGAAGAGATTCATCAAGCCTTGGTAGAACTTGATTTAAAGGCACCATTGGATTTGGTTGATTCGGTTAAGGTGCAACTGGGTAATGTGCTTCAGGGTCTGATGGATGAAACCAAAGAAGCAAATTTGGCCCAAAGAAAAGCCATGATGGCAAAGCTTTCTGCGTTAAGGCAGATTCAGTTTTCATGTGGTTCTCCCGAACTGCCCACTTATGAAACGACAGTGGGAGATTCTCTTTTGGTTAGGTATCAGAATTGCCTGAAAGCGGAGACCCGTATTTTTGGATGGCACCTCGCTGAAATGGGAAATAAGTATCAAAATTACAACTTTAATTATCTTTCTGACTTGATCCTTCATGGCTATGAGTTAGGAGGAAATGGACTGGAAAACAATCCTGATGTGCTCCAAAAAATGCTTGAAGGAGGAATATTAAAAAGACTTGAGCATTCGGGAAAACATGCCTCACTTTCAGTTTACAGTTACTCAGCACCACTTACAAGCTCTTTTTTAAACCAAAAAAATTCGCAGGACCGCTTTCTTAGAAGAATAAAAGAACTGGTTGAATCTCATGGCCTTCAAGGCATTTCTATTTATTTTGAAACTATACGGCCTAAAGATAGTGCCGCATTTACACAATTTATTGCCAAACTTAGAAGTGAACTGACGGTCATGCGCCCCAATTTATTATTGACAGTTGGCATACCTGCAATTTCCAATACCGAAAACCTAAGTATAGCAAGTGCACTGGATTTTCCATCATTGAATGCACTGGTAGATTACTATATGGTGATGACCCAAAACCTCAACATCACTGCCACGAGAATCCCATTTTCAAGAAGTCCATTGTATCCTGATCAAGCAAACCCAAGAGGATCTATTGAAGGAACTTTTTCCCAATATTCAAATGGAAAAGTGCCTATCAACAAGTTGGTGATGACAGTTAGCTATCAGGGGATTTCATGGCCCATGCCAGACTTTATTCCGGGAAGCAGGGCTACAGGACTTGGCACTTCAATAAATTTCAATAGCATACAGCAAACAATTTTGCCCTCTGTAGGGCAGTATGATGGTGCAGTTTTAGGGTATGACCCTGAGCAGGCCGCAGCCTATTTGAACTACGGAGAAATTGGGAACCTCAAACAGCTTTGGTTTGAAGATGCCAGGAGTCTTTCCGAAAAGTATAATTGGGCACTTGAAAACCAAGTTGGAGGAGTTGGCATTTGGGGACTGGGTTTCGATGAGGGGTATACAGAATTATGGGATGCGATAGGAGCGAACCTTATCTATATAGACTCTATGGTCTTAGACACCACGAAGGTTTTAAGCAAAAAAGAAGGAACAAAACTAGGATTTTGGAACTATGTAAAGATCTATTTCAATGACGTACAATGGGCAGGTGTGAATGATATTTATCTCGGTGATCCCAATAACTCCGATTATTGTTATTTTGATCCTTACCCAAGTAGGGAAGCCATTCAAGAGCTAAAAGCTCAGTATGAAATTGATGATTTTTGGCTACACCCAAAAAGATTTAAAAAATATGACAATACAGAATTCAATGCTTTAGATTCTTACCAACAATGTATCAGTTTATTGGGGAGATGGGACCGGTATGCCGAACTCAATGGAAAAGCGGCAATAATTCTTTTTGTACTTCTATTTGTAGCGGGAGTTACAATTTTTCTAGGGGTCAAAACACATGGAGATGAATGGGTATGGAGAGTTATTCTTACTCATATATCTATTGGAATGGGCTTATTGTCTTTGATTTCAGTGTTTTTTTACGCCTTTTTTAGTACCCATATCGGCTTTCTGGGAGCAGGTAGTAATGAAGTGACAATGGCTATGGTGCTGTTGATATTCACGGTGGGTATTTTATCAGGTGTTATCATCAATTACCTGATCATGTCGAGAAAATATTCAAATAAAGATTTGCCATAAAACATAATCCATTTAACCATGAAAAATAACAGAAAGTCAAGTAAGATCGCTCAATTTAAAAAACAGGAGGATTCAAAAATTAACTCCCCAAACCCATCCATTCAAATCAAGGATAACAGGGCGGAAAACACTTTTCAACTTAAATTTTCGGAAATTATCAACACGCAAAACGGAAATTTTCCAATCCAAAGGGCTGAGTTAATGGAAGAAGAAATTCAACTCAAAAGTTTTGAAGAAGATGAGCTTCAGATGAAGGCGTTTGACGAAGAAGAACTTCAAATGAAAAGTATCGAAAAAGAAGGGATTTAATCACACATAGACCAAGGTCATTTTAGATTGGAAGTATAAGACCTCTTCTATCACTAAAGTGTGGAAAGAACAACCATTCTATAATATTTCTTCAGTAACGTCATTCATTGATGAAGTTACATTATGAAGAAGTATGGCTATTTTTTCTGCATTTTCATCCGTGATTCCATGGCCTACAGCAACTAATCCTGCCTGCAGATTCATCCATGCTGTTTGGAGATTTCCCTGATAAATTTCGAGTCCGTGGTGAATTCTAGGCATTTCATTTACACCGAGCTTTCCTGCGGAGGCATTGATGGCACCAAGTGCCGGGAGAAGATTTTCTATATCGTTATAGTACATTTTAGCATCAAACAAAGAATACTTCCAATCTCTACCATGATTTATGTTGTGGTCATGCATAGCATTGGCAATGGTATCCCAGCTTATTTGGTGATCCAATTGAACACCCTCGACATTCACCTGTTCACCACTATTTCCTCTTATGCTGATGATTCGGTTTCCGGCAAATTGAGGATTATACCTCATGAAAACAGCATTTCTCGTATGCGCACCAAAACTGAAGTTTTTTCTAGGGTACCTGTCTTTATTAAACATCTTATTTTCACCCCCTCTAGCGGTATAAACTGTATTAGGTATTTCTTTTTGTTTGCTATCACTTCCTTGGGGTACCTGTCTTTGAATAACAGGAGTGCTGACTTTCATCGGCTTCGCTAAGCGTGTATTGGCCACTTCTTGAAGTGTTTTTAATTGTCTGATTTCCTTACTGTTATTAGCCATTTCTTTCAGATCAGACTGGGTAAGAGATTCTTCTCTATTGTCTATAAACTGGAATACTGATTTACCACTTGATGGATATTTAGTAAAACTATTGAAAGCTTTCCGGTTGTCAACTTCCTGTGTTTTTTTTACGCGAGTATTCATATTTTTTTCTGTTTGGTAAAAAAGATATCAAGTTTAATAAACAATTATTTGGCTCAGGGGTGTTGAGTTTTAAGCGCCTAACAACCTCATTTTCAATTTATCATTTTGTTTTATGAATTTAAAATAATCTTAGATTATTTTAAACTCTGTCAATTGATTTTTAATTTTTTTAGTCAAAAAAGAGATGGACTAAAATCATTATTGATTTATGAATGGTATCTTTTTGGATCATGATAAGCTTTCGTTTCTTTATCCAATATATGCAGCCCTTGCAACTCCAAATCCCGAAGCTTCATTCCTGCAAGTATGTATTCATCGGACTCAATATGCTTTTTGATTTCGTAGATCAACCGTAACAATAGTTTTCCTTTTTCTAATCTTTCAAACGGGAAGGGGTCAAGATTGGCCTGAATGATTTTATTCAATTTTAGATCGATCTGTTTTTCTCTTAATTCCAATTCTGCACAAATTTTGAATACATCCATTGTCTAATAAATTAACATTTTTATGTTAATAATATAGACATTTTTTTACTTTTGAAAAAGAACGAAATATAATTTGCGGTCATTTATTTCAGAGATGGCTGACTTTCAATTGTCAAGTCCACTTTCATCCTATTTGGGAAGGGATAAAAAAATAACAGCCAAGATAACCTGAATATTAATGTTCATCGCCTTTGTAAATCCACATTGGTTGCGTTTGTCCTGCTCTCTCAAATCCGATTTTATTGTAAAAATTTATTGCTTTGCCGTCTGCGGTCAACATTTGCATATGGAAATGTCCATATTTTTCTTGCATTTTGTTCATTATCATCTTCCCAATTCCCTTGCCTTGATAATCGGGATGGACCAGTAAATGCGGGTAATATACTACCAGGTATCCATCCGAAATGGCATTTCCAATACCAATTAGCATATCCTCATGCCAGGCTGAAACTAAGCTGTGCGAATTGGTCAATGCTTTGTATAGTTCTTCAGGTTTGTCAGCCGAACTCCATTGGTTTGCTTTATAAAGTGCGATTATTTTTGCAAGCTCAATTTCTCGTATTTCGGAAATGGTTATTGTCATTTTAGAGATAAATTAAAGTTACTACAAGTCTTCTTGCGAAATCCTTCCATAACAGCAAACTTAGGTAAAGTAGCAAATTTGCAAATTCATTGAATTATTGGTCAGGTAGGCGTGACTGATTTTTTCCTTGAAAAGGATTTGTCAGCTTTTTGGCTCTGCTTTAAAGAGAAAATGTTTCCATTTCATAATTAAATATACTGATTCGGGTTTTGCTTTCCACGAATCATGTTGAGTGAAAATTGCTCATTTTTTCTCATATCGGCATAAAATGTCAATATTATCTTGGGATTTCTTCTTAATTCTGACAGAATCCAATTGTTTAAGGCCAATCAATGTATTAAAACTCGAATAAAATCATATTTTTGTGTTCTACCATTAAACATATAACATAATGAAAAGTCTTGTTGATAAAATCAATGCTGAATTTGAAGCCTTCAAAGCTGACGCTGAACTTCAATTAGAAAAAGGGAATAAAGCTGCAGGAACTAGGGCACGTAAATCTACCTTAGAACTTACCAAACTGATGAAAGAATTCAGAAAGGAATCTCTGGAAGCTTCAAAAAAGTAATCTTTAGATAATTAAACTCCCCAATTGGGGAGTTTTTTTGTTTTTATATGTTTTTAATCTGATTCCCGATAAAAGATTTCTACTGTTAGGTAACATATTCACTTTTGAGTTTCCATTGGCTCTATTTCCAAAGGTCCATTTCCGGACTTTTTTCAATCTGAGTATTCCATTTGTTGTATTTGCTCTAGTCTTAATTTTTAATTAATGCAGTTAATGCGTGAATGACTGCTTCATTTGATCAACTGTTTAAGTACCTTCTTTTTTGGTTTCAAATGCTTCCTGATGTCATCTATCTGACAAATCCTTAAAAGATGTCTTATTTGGCTTTAGTTTATGCTTTTGTGTTGATAAATCGAAAAGAGTGCAAAAGTGAAAAATGTCCGCTTTTACATCAATTAACAAAATTTATTATTGTTAAAATTAAATTAATCAGATAATTTGGAAATTTTTGGAATTTTATACCTTACTTTTAAAACCTTAATTATAGAATTTTCACCACAAACTATGCAATATGGAACTTTTAATCCAAAACCTTTCAAAGACCTATTCCAATGGAGTTAAGGCCTTGAATGACATTTCATTAACGATACCTCAAGGTATGTTTGGCCTTTTAGGGCCAAATGGTGCAGGTAAATCTACTTTGATGCGTACTATAGCTACACTACAGGATGCTGATTCAGGTAATATATTTTTAGATGACCTGGATGTTTTGAAGGATAAGCAACAGTTGCGGGAAAAGCTCGGTTATTTACCTCAAGATTTCGGTTTATATCCTAGGATAAGTGCTGAGGTGATGCTTGATCATATTGCCCAGATGAAAGGGGTGATTCAGGGTTCTGAAAGGAAAGACCTGGTGGCCTCTCTTTTGCAAAAAGTCAATCTTTATAAGGATAGAAAAAAGGCTTTAGGTACTTTTTCAGGGGGGATGCGCCAACGGTTTGGGATTGCCCAGGCATTGGCAGGTAATCCATCTCTTATTATCGTTGATGAGCCTACGGCTGGATTGGATCCTTCCGAAAGAAATAGGTTTTACAATTTACTCAGTGAATTGGGTGAAAATACAATTGTCATTTTATCAACCCACATTGTGGAAGATGTAAGTACCCTGTGCTCAAATATGGCCATAATTTGTCAAGGAGAACTGCTGATGCAAGGTAAACCTTCTGATGGAGTCAAAGAATTAGAGGGTATGATTTACCAAAAAAGTATAGACAAGTCCGAATTGGACAAGTATAGAGGGCAGTATAACCTTATTTCAACGCAATTGAAAGAGGGGAAACTAAACCTGCGGATTACTAGCGAGGCTTTGCCTGAAAATGATTTTGAGGGTGTTCCAGCCAATCTGGAGGATGTATATTTCAGCCATATTTCCCAAAAAATGGACCCTATAACTTTGTAAGCCATGAGGGATTTTTGGAACGTATTCAAGTTTGAAATCAGGTACAGGCTGTCAAGACCGGCAACCTACGCTTATTTTGGGGCATTGTTTGCAGTTGCTTTTGTGCTATTAGGAGGTGGATTTACACCCGCTGCAGAGACGGTTTTTCACAATTCACCATATGTGATAGCCCAATTACAAGTGACTATATCACTCTTTGGGGTATTGCTTGCCTCTGCTGTAATGGGTGTTCCGATATACAGGGATCTAGAACATAAAACAGGAACCTTCATGTTCAGCTACCCATTGAGTAAGTTTGCCTATTTCATGGGTAGGTTTTGGGGGTCTTTTGTGGTTTTACTAGGAATTACCTCAGGAGTGATGTTGGGTATTTTTGTTGGAAGTATTATCGGAGGTACCACAGGCTGGACTGACGCAGATCGCTATGGCCCCCATGAACTCATGAATTACCTTCACCCTTGGCTGACTATGGTTCTGCCAAATATGTGGATCGCAGGAACCTTGTTTTTCGCACTGATAATTTTCACAAGAAATATCAAATCCATTTATTCAGGGGGTATTATTTTGTTCATCGCCTATTTACTTTCGAATTTCCTGGCGCAGGATATTGAAAATAAAAACTTGGTACAATTACTGGATCCATTTGCACTCAATGCCTTCAATTATGAAACCCGCTATTTAACACCCTTTGAACAAAATTCTTTTATTGCTCCAATGCAAGGAAACCTGCTTTGGAATAGGGTCATCTGGTCACTGGCAGGATTATGCTTTTTTTTAGCTGCATATTGGCGATTCTCCTTCAGCTACTTCTTTCAGGAGCGTTTGAAGCGTACCGAAAAGTCAGCTGGAGAAGAAATAGCTCCTGTAGCAACCATAGGAAAGGTTCAAACTGTTTTTTCGGGTAAATACCAATGGATGAGTTTGTTAGCATTGACCAAAATTGAGGTGAACAATGTGTTGAAAGATGTTTACTTTAGATCTATTCTCTTGGGTGGCCTTGTGTTCTTGATAATTGATTTTTGGATAGGCTCTACGATTTATTCAGTCTCAAATTTCCCTGTTACCAGCTTTTTGATGGAGTTCAAGGGTTTTGATTACAATCTTTTTGTTTTCATCATTATTGTGTTTTTCACCGGAGAATCCATTCATAGAAATCAGGCTTCAGGCTATGCTGTGATCAGTGATACTTTCCCAGTGAAGGATAGTGTATTGCTTTCATCCAAGTTTTTTGCCATGGCAACGGTGACATTCATTCTTGCCTTCATCCCAATCCCAATTGGCATGTTGGTTCAGACATTGAAAGGATACTTTAACTATCAGCTCCCAGTCTATCTCGTTGACAGTTTTCTGATTACTTATCCGGATTACCTGCAAATGGTTATGTTGGTATTTGCTGTTCATATGCTCTTTAACAATAAATTTGCTGGCCATGCAGCTAGTATTGCCATTTGGGTGGTACTTGGGGTCGTTATGGATTTAGCAAATGTCAATTTCAATCTTTTCCTTTATTCATTCAAGCCATCTTACCTTTGGTCAGACATGAATGGATTAGGCCATTTTTCCGGTTCATTGCTTTGGTTTAATATTTATTGGTCTGCCATTGGTCTTTTCCTGGTGTTGTTTTTCAGTATTTTCTTTATCAGGGGAACAGAAGTAAGTTTTTCCAGCAGGTTAAATACTGCCAAAAAGCGTTTGAAGTCACCAGCAGTTGGTCTTTCGTTGGTGTTTTTATTGATAGGATTGGGATCTGGTGCCTATATTTTCCAATCAGTGGTCTATGAAAATGGCTATCAAACTGTTAAGGAAGGTCAAAAAGACAGGGCAGAATACGAAAAACAACTAAAGCAGTATGAGCGACTTCCACAACCCAAAGTAGTTTCAGTTTTGTTAAAAGCAGATCTTGTTCCGGAAGAAAGAAATGCCTACTTCAACCTTCTTTTGACTATTGTGAATAAAACAGATAGTCCCATCGATTCCCTGCATATGAATGCAAATGATCTTACTGAGTTTGAAGTCAGGTTGGACGGACAATCCCTGCCTTATCGATTTCCTTTAACATTTGGTCGAAGGAAGTTTGATGTTTTAAATAAATACAATCAAAAGGAATGGTATAAAATATTGGCACTTCCTAAAAGCATGCAACCGGGAGATACGCTACAACTGGAGGTTTCGGCAAGTCTGATCAAAAAAGGTTTCCCAAATTCCGGCTATGGAAGGGATCTGGTATATAATGGGACGTTTACTTCTGCTTTTTTGCCGAGCTTTGGTTACAATCCATCCATCGAATTGACTTCAGATGAAATACGTAAAAAGCATGGACTGGAAAAGAAGGATACCGATCTGCCGCCCCATGATGACCCTTTTGGTTTGACTAATCTATTGTTTTCGCAAGATGCCGATTTTGTAAACTTTGAGGCAGTAGTGAGTACGCATCCTGATCAGATTGCAGTGGTACCGGGATATTTACAGAAAGAGTGGGAGGAAAATGGAAGAAGGTATTTTCATTATATTCAGGATACACCAATTCAATACTTTTTCTCTGTAGTTTCCGGGGAATTTGATGTATTATTGGATGAGGCTGTTTTGCCTGATGGTCAGAAAGTAACCATTGAAATCTACCATCACCGGGAACACAAGTATAATCTGGACAGGTTCCTGGCAGCGTATAAAGATGGTTTAGTTTATTTTTCTGAAAAATATAGCCCATTTCAATTCAGGCAAATGCGGATTTTGGAATTCCCTCGGTATGCTGGCTTTGCCCAGTCTTTTCCTAACACAGTGCCTTTTTCAGAAAGTTTTGGCTGGGTGGCAGATTTCAGTGACCCCAATGATTTTGACTATGTCTATTTTGTCACAGCCCATGAACTTGCCCACCAATGGTGGGGCCATCAGGTGCCTCCAAACTACACTAGGGGATCCAATCTGATTTCAGAAGCTTTGGCAGAATATTCTGCTCTGATTTTGACAGAAAAAGCCTACGGTAGAGACAATATGAAACGATTTCTTAAGCAGGAACTTGACAGTTATCTGTCCGGGAGATCAAATGAAAGCAAAAAAGAAAATGTATTCATCAATGCAGACAGGGGGTATATCTGGTATCAAAAAGGTGCTCTTGTGCTATATGCATTAAGAGATTACATCGGGGATGCTGCCATGGATGCTGCTTTAAAGAATTTTGTTGATGAGTTTGGTTTGAAGGAAACGCCTCCTTTTGCGGGAAGTTCTGACTTACTTCGGCATCTTACCCATCACACGCCTGATTCTATGCATTATTTTCTGGATGATACCTGGAATAAAATCACTTTGTATGAAAATAAGGCACAGGAAGCAAAAGCTGAAAATCTGGGAGATAATGAATACTTGGTTACCTTGACTGTGAATTCCCGGAAAGTTTATGCGGATAGCTTAGGTAGGGAATCCCCTGCAGATTATGAAGGCGATTATATAGATATCGGAATTTTTGCCAGAGAAGACAAAGATGAGAACGGGAGAAACAGGACAAATCCTTTGTACCTGCAGAAGCACAAAATTGTGGCGGGTGAGACGATTCTGAAAATCAAAGTAAAGGGGGAAGCTCCGGTAAAGGCAGGAATAGACCCATATAATAAACTAATTGATAGAATTCCGGAAGATAATATAGTAAATGTAAGTATTGACTAAGGAAGGACTATCATGGATAAGATGATATTTGAAGTTCACCTAAAAGGGAAGGTTTAGCCTTCCCTTTGTTTAAAAGTGTTTACCGAATTCAGGACTTCAAATTAAAAATTTCACTTTCATAGCTTTCATAAATGTCAAATCGGAAGGTGAACCATTTTTAGTGATTTCTGCCAAGGCATTTTTGCCATAAAAATCAGGCAGTCTGGCATTTCTTGGATCAAAACCTTCTTTCCCAACCCCCCATAAGTTGCTCTTACACTTTTGGCATAATTCAGAGAGTGGGAAGTTGAAAATTAGGCAAAGCTGAATGAAATAATAGCGGGATTAGTTGTAAGTTTTTTTAAGCCAGGGAAACCATACTCATTAAAAATGTCCGACTGGCGTCATTTCAGGGATCTCCACCTGAAAATGCATCAAGCGTTTTAACTATAGAATATAGAGATTAAAGCAGAAATGTATAAGCTTTTTTGGAAACAGCATGGAGAAACAAAAGTATTTCCCCTTTTCTTTAATAGCAGGTAAGACAAAGGGGAATACTGTTTTTAAAACAAGAATCTCCAAGTCAGGTGTATGGGTTTTATATTTTCTACATTTCCGGCAGTCAGAAGAGGATTGAACTGGTAGGTCATACCAAAGCTTGATGCATTTAAGATTTCCAGCTTTTTGAAATAATTGCCTTTAAAGCCCAGCATCAGTTCTGCCTGAAGGTTGAAGGGATTGGCCAGCTCTGACAAATTAATGGATTGATTCTCATTATTCTCCCTGAAGGAGTAAGTACTGCTAAGGTTATATCCACCTCTAAAACCTGTTTGCAAGAAAATGTTTGGTTTTTCTTTACTGTTGTTGTCTTTAAAATAAAGCCTTGCCTGTGCGGAGAGATTAAAACTATTCTGGTATATCCTTGAATACTTTATTCCATCAGGTGCTTGGATTAAAGTATTGTTGCTTTCGTCCAAAACAGGGAAGAAGTCAAGGTTATAGGTTGTTCTTTCGAGCTCCAAACCTGTAAGGAATGAAAGTCTTCTGTTTATTGGCATCTCCTTCATAAAACCTATTTGAATATTACCATGTCCATCTTGGTAAAAGTTGTCAGGAACACCCTGCAATACACTTAACCCTGCTCCAAAACTGAAGTAGGTTTGTGATTTATAAGGTTTTTTTGAAGATGGTTCTGCATTCTGTGCCATTAAATTTTGGCTTAGGACAAAGAAAAGTAGGAAAATTGAAACTTTTGTAAATCTAATCGTTTTCATTTTTGTAACTGTTTGTTTGACAGGTACAAAGGTGGGAGAAGGTAAATGGTAAAAAATTGATCTAGGTTAAGAACATACTTTTACTTCATCAGCTTTTTTCTGATCCTGCTCAAGGACTCAGGTTTCACATTAAGATAGGAGGCAAGATATTTTAAAGGGACCTGTTCCAGATAAACAGGGTATTTTTCCATTAACTTTTCGTACCGCTCACTGGCAGAGTCAGTCAGAAGTGAAATTTCTCTTTGTTCTCTCCATATGTAGTATTGCTCTACAGCTGTTCTCCCAAATTTGTTGCTCTCTGGGTATTGTGCATAAAGCTGTTCCAAAAATGTGTAGGGTAGGGAGGCAAGGATGCATTCATCTAAGGCTTCTATATAAAAATTGGAAGGATTTTGTTGGATAAAGCTGGAGTAGGAACAGTTAAATTCATGCTGGAAAGAGAAATCAAATGACTTTTCTTCCCCTTTGACCAAAATAAAATGCCTTGTACACCCAGTTATCACAATGGAGAGAAAACGCTCAGTTTCTCCTTCATTTAAAATAAAATCTCCTTTTCTGTATTTCCTGATTTTAAAGCCCTGCTTGAATACTTCCCATTGTTCATCGGTCAATGGAAGGTAATCATAAAGGAGCTCCCTTGCTGCATTTAAATGTCCTTCGTATGCGTCTTCTGACAGTGTTTTATCCATGGAGGGCTTGAGGTTCAGATTGATCTTCAAGTTAAGGATTAACTTAACATAGGTCAATTTTTAGCGGTTTTGGGCCACATACCTTTGTTAAACAAACCAAACATCACAAAAATGAAAATTCAATTTAAATTCGGAAATCTAAAAGGACTAAATGTTATTGCTTATCTGTTGCTCTTTGGGGGATTATTAAGGTTGTTTTCCGGCCTTTATGATTTTTTCAAAGTTCAGTCAAAATTGGACTTTCTGGAAAAATTGGACTTTCTGGTTGAAAATGCACTCTTGTTTGGCCTTAATGGCCTGATCCTGTTTTTGATCCTAAAATGGATGGCAGTACAACTCAGAGGAAAAGATTTTGAAATGAGTCTGAAATAATTGTAAAAAAAAATATAATTGAAATGAATAAATCTAAATACAACTCAGCAAATCCCCTCATCAACATCCTTTCCTACATATTCCTAGGGTGTGGAATAATCATCTTTTCTTTGGAAATAGTGAATTTCTTCAAATCAGAAGACTATTCCATGGTAGATTCAAGTGGTAAATATTTCATGATTACCTTCATGTTGTTCTGGTATGTGGGATTGCGGTATATGATTAAAAAAAAATTCAACAAGCCTGGGAGTTGAATTTGATTGGAAGTCAAAAAGGACAATGATTTATGAGAGTATGGATTTGGAGTATTTAGGCTCTTAACTGAATATCCTTGTCTTCCAGGTGCCGTAAAAATGAAGCTGGTATGTATAGACACACCAGCTTCATTTTTACATTTTTAAATAACTTTTATTGTCCCCAAAAATTTCGCATACCTTCTAAAATCATTTTAATCAAATTCTCTTTCCCTGAAAAGGTCGGTAAAAAGCTCAAATAATTTCCTTAGAAAAGACAGGTTTTTTGTCCTCACAATATTTCATTTTATTCTAATTGAGTATCCTATTGAAGAATATATTATTCAGATAAAACGGATAGCTGCAGCCAAAACTCTTCGATTTTAAGAATGGCCTCCATAAAATCTTCCATCTCCAATGGTTTTTTTACATAGCTGTTGCAGTAGCTTTTGTAGGCCAATTCAATATCTTTTTGATTGGAGGAAGTGGTCAGCATGATTACCGGAATCTTTTTCAGGCTTTCATCCTTTTTGATCTCTTCCAATACTTCAAGCCCATTGAAAATGGGGATATTTATATCCAACAAAATCAAATCAGGCCTTTGAGCATCAGAGAATTTTCCTGTTTTGTTTAAAAAATCTAATGCTTCCTGTCCATTCCTGGCGACGCTGACTTGAGTTTGAAACTTGCTTTCCTCAAAAGCATCAAGCGTGAGGAGTATATCTCCTTCGTTGTCTTCTACAAGAAGAATATGTGCTAATTTTAAATTTTTAGTACTCATATTTTATGAAATTATTGATTTTTTGCTATTGTAAAATAGAAAGTAGAGCCTTTGTCTACTGTTGATTCCAGCCAAATTTCACCTCCTAAAAATTCAACACCTCTTTTGGCGATGGACAAGCCAATACCTGTACCATCATGTTCATTTCTGTTATGAAGCCTTTGGAAAATGATGAAGATTTTATCATAAAATTTTTCATCAATACCAATTCCATTGTCTTTTACTGCGAACTCCCAAACCGTCTCTTTTTCCTTAACATAAATCTCAATACACGGAGGTATATTTTCTTTCACATACTTCAAAGCATTGTCAAGTAAACAATGGACTATCTGGGTAATTGGTGCCCTGTAGGTATTTAAAACGGGGAGTTTATCAAATTTAATAGACGCATTTTTTTCAACAATTACCCTACTTCTCAATTGAGTGTAATCAGCTAATATTTCATTTAGGTTTATCTCCTCAAGGTGCTCGGAAGGCTTGTTGGCTCTGGAATAAAGCAATAAATCCAATATGATCTGCTTCATCCGTTTGGCTCCATCCGTAGCAAAATGAATGTATTGTAGCGCCTTGTCATCTAATTGCTCAGCATATTTCCTTTTCAACTGATCCATAAAGCTGGAAATCATCCGAAGTGGTTCCTGCAAATCGTGGGAGGTAATAAAGGCAAATTGTTCCAACTCTTCATTGGAACGCTCTAGTTCCTTTGCATAATTTTTGAGTGATTCATTGAGTTGGAATAATTCTTTTTCAAGCCTTTTTTGCTTGGTCAAATCAGTCATTGCCCCCACCATACGGGCAGCCTTTCCATTTTTATTTCTAACGATAATCCCTCTGTCGATTATTGAAAGTTCTTCATTATTATCGTTTAGCACCCTGTATTCCATTTCCCATCGCTCAGATTGGGGATCATTTAGCTCTCTCTGAATGCTTTCCTTTATTTTCTCCAAATCTTCGGGGTGAAAGGCATCTTTCCAAAATTGATTTTTCTTCAATTCCGTAGATGCACCAATTCCCAAAATCTTATGGATATTATTTGATCGATAGAAATTGTCATTTTCTATATCCCAATCCCAAATCGCATCTTTAGTCGCCTTAGTCACCAATTCGAAGCGTTCATTGGCTTTCAGCAATCGGATATCCGCTGCTTTCCTAAGCGTAATATCCTTAAAGTATATGGATAAGCCATTTTCTGAAGGGTAAACAGTTACCTCTACCCAAATGTTAAGAGTAGGATAGTATTCCTCAAAATTGACCATTTCACCAGATTCCATAGCCCGATGGTACTGCACGTAAAAATCAGTGTCTACGGCATCTGGGTAAAGTTCCCATAAATTTTCACCGAGTACACTCTCTTTATTTTTGCCCATTATGATTTCGGACTGTTTGTTCCAGTAGGTTATTATCCAATCTTCATCTACGGCAAAAAAAGCATCCCCAATACTTTCCAGTATTTCATTTTTTTCTTTGTAAGCTTTTTCAAGTTCTTTTGCAGACTCTTTGCGTTCATCAATATTTTTAAAATATGATGAAATGCCTCCACTGGAAGGATAAGTTGATATTTCGTACCAGCATCCATTTCCCGGGTAATGATACTCAAAGTTTTCAGATTGGCCGCTTTCGGCCACTCGCCTGTAAATCTTTTCCAGAACAGTTCCTTTGGCAGGTGAGAAAATTCCCCAAATGTTTTCACCCAGTACCTCATCTGCGCTTTTCTTCAAAAGTTGTTCAGCTTCACGGTTGAAATAGGTAAAATTCCAATTGGCATCTACAGCATAAAAAGCGTCTGAAATACTTTCGAGTATTTCTTTTAACCTAAGCTCATTGGATTTGGCTACATGAATGTCCTGATAACTGCCATAGATTTTTGTGCATGCACCTTTAACCCATTCACTTTTACCAATACACCTTATCCATTTTTCTTTTCCGTCCTGAGTGATAATGAGCAACTCCAAGTCAAACTCCTGACCCGTTTCTATCAATTGAGCTACTTCCTTTTGAATCTTTTCCTTATCCTCACCAGAGTAAAATTCAAAGCCTCCCGTCAATGACGGGTTGTAGTCGTCATCTACTTCTAAAATCTCTCTCGTCATGGGTGACCAGTACATGCGGTCATTCGTTTGATCAGCCAGGTTAAGTTCCCAACTGCCGATTTTCGCCATTTCAGAAGCTTGCTCCAAGAGTTCTTCGCTTCTGTATTCCTGAGTTATATCCAGAATGAGCGAGTTGAAAACGATGCTCTTATCCGGTAGAATCGTAGGGGTTCCATATCCGGCATGTATACGAAGTTCATTGTTGGGCATGATATATCGCCACTGAGCCTTCCATTCAGATTTGGTTTCTACTGATTTCATGATGCTTTTCTTGACAAAATCAAGCTCTCCTCCAAGCTCAACTTGCTTCCAAACTAAGCTGTTTTCTTCCATAACGCTTTCTTCATCAAAACCCCAAACCTTCTCTGCTCCATTGGTTACATACTTTAAGTCATCACTGCCATTAGGATATATGTAATACTGAAAGGCTACCCCAGGCAGGTTATTGGCGAATGACTGTAACCTCAATTCAGATTCTTTTCTGTCTGTGATATCCTGAAAGCTACCATAGATTCTTTTGGTTTTTCCTTTAAAGATTTCCACGTTGCCTATAGCCCGCACCCATCTTTCTTTAAGCTTTTTGGTGATGATCACTGCTTCAAAATCAAACCCCTTACCTGTTGAGGTGCTTTTTTCAATACTGTTCTGAACCAAAGCCCTACAGTCTTCACGATAAAAATTAATTCCCGCCTGTATATCGGGAGTAAAAGTATTAGGATCCGTTTCATGTAGTTGATGCACTATTTTAGACCAGAAAACGGTGTTTTTTTCCAAATCAATTTCCCATGAGCCAATTTTTGCCAGGGTTCCGGCTTGGGTATTTAACTCCCTTAATTGAACCATAGCGGTAATATCCTTGGCTGAAGCATAAATCAACCCTTCTTGAACCGATGAATTACAACTCCAACTTAGCCAAATGATTTTACCATCTTTGGTAATGTATCTGTTTTCAAATTGAAAGGTATTTGCGCCTGTTTCAAGTTTCTTTACTTCTCTGGTAGATACATGCTTATCCTCAGGATGGACAAAGTCCTCAAAGGTATGAAATAGGATTTCTTTTTCTTTATAGCCCAGCAATTCACAACCTGCGGGGTTAATTTTCAAAAATCGACCGTAAAAATCTGCAATGCATAGAATATCAGGAATGGCCTTGTACAAGTGCTTGAGATTATCTTCCAATCTTTTCCTGTTAATTTCCGAACCGATAAATTTTTCCAGGCGGCTTAAAACCGGACTATGTTTCTCCAGATATTCCGGTTCCCTTTTGGTTCCTATCAGTAGCACACCTACCAATTCATCGTTAAAGGACAAAGGTATCCCAAGTATGGCTTTCAGCCCCAGGTGAGAGGCTCCTTTTTTCCTGATAAAGTTTTTATTGATTTGTTTTTCATCCCAAAGAAGCTGTTTTACTTTGTTCCAAACCTTTCCCGGCAAGCCTTTATCCTTCTGAAAGGAAGTTTCTGATGGTTCAAATTCATAGAAATCCTGATTATGATCACTCTTTCCAATTAGGTTTATTTTTGTCCCCTCCATACTGGGGCACCAGAGTTCAATCAAATCAAATTTCCCGTATGCGTATAAATTTTCGCAAAGATGATTACCCGAAGGAATCAATTCCTTATCATTGTTGAAACTTTGGCTGATTTGGCTGAGTAATTCCTTTTCTGATTCTTCTTCGATTTTTTCCTTCCCATCTCTGGCTACACAGTACATCAGCTTGGTCTCATTGTCCCAACGGGCTGACCACAGGTTATAAGCGATATCGCCGTTTTTCTTGCGGAATCGATTGGAAAAGGATTTAAATTCTTTACCTGCCAATATTTCCGCATCTACCAAATCAGTTTTTTCGAGATCCTCTTCAACTATCAAGTCTCTGTAAGATTTGCCTATCAGCTCTTCAGGATGATACCCCCAATGATTAGCGGAAACAGAACTCACAAATACAAAATTTCCTTCTTCATCAATGGTACAGAAAACATCCAATGAAGCATCCATTAGCCGACTTGCATGATCTTTTTGTCTGATGACCGGTGTGATATCTGTATTACGGCAGGCTACAGTAAGAATTTCACCTTCCTTATCACGAATGGGGGAGAAGGCAATATGCCCATACTGTATTTCTTGGGTTTCCGGGTTGTAAAAATGTTCCTCTATTTCAAAATGTTCTCCAGATAAGGCTTTTTGGTAGTAGGCCTTCCATTTTTCAATATAGCCCTCGCCAAAACCTTCTACCAAGATTGGAGTGTTCAGTTCTTTTTTCACTCCTGTTACTTCCTCCATTAGGTTTGAATAGGCCCTGTTGGCATAAACCAAATCAAGGTTTTTATCCACTGCCCAAACGAGATCCTTGCTTTGGTCGAGTATCAGATTGCTAAATTGGGTATTTTTCATAGGGTAGATATATTATTTCTGTAATTTCACCCCAGTAAATAGAGGGACTATTTTTTGACAATCAGATAGGTAAACACGGAAAGGAATTAGGCCTCTTGGGTGGTTTGAAGCAATTTACTTTCAGTTTAACACTTAAATTGATTAATTATTTTGCGAAGCGCGCTAATACGAAGATATTTTCAATATAAGTCATAATATTAACGGTACCAACCTGCGTTTTACAAAGTTCCCAAGAACTTGATTAGGTATCATGAAGGATACCCGGTAGAGCTATCATGGATTAATCTTACAGATTTTGGTGATTTTGGCACCAAAACGCAAAAAGCCTGTATTGGTGAAATACTCGTACACAACCATCCTTCAGGAAACTTGAGACCATCCGAGCTGGATAAAAGACTGACAAGGAGGCTTGTTGAGCTGGGATAACTGATGGAAGTCCCGGTACTGGATCATGTGATTTTTACCGACTGCGGATACTTTAGCTTTAAAGACGAAGGACTGATGTAGGCATCAGAGGAGTGGGACCTTCTTTTTTTGGCCAGACTCTAATGCGAAATGTTGTTTTTTGAACCCCAATTTATGGATATGATTTATCCACAATATTCACTTCGAAAATATTGAATTGAGGAAAAAGCCGTTTTTCAATTTCACTGGTTTGATGCATTTCTTAGGACAAAAATAATACTGACCGGCCGGTCGGTTTCCTTTCCCAAAGGTTCATATATCTTTTCTACCTGCAGCTTAGAGAACTCAAATATGGACAGCCAATCTTCCAATGTCCTGAAATACCAAGGGTGCCCATTTTTAAAATTGCCGTTTAATCCCTGCCATGAATCCTCAACCCATTGACTTCTATGAGGGAGTTCCATCGCCAGCATCGATTTTGGATGTATAGTCTGTATAATTATTTTTCTTTCAGTACTTATCAGTTTTGAAACTGATTTGAGTATTTCAGAAATGCCTTCTTTTTCATAAAGGCAAAAATTAAAAACCGCTCCATGAAACTGTTGGATTTGAATTTGATCAAGCGTCTTAGATTGTATTTCTGAGTTTGCCCTGTTAACGATTTTCTGAAAGGTAGCTAATGCATAATTTTGGGTGTCTGACTTTTGTTTTGCTGCCGTAACTAGAGCTTGTGTTCCATCAAGTCCAAAAACACTATAATCTTCTTTCATTAAACTCCTGCCCAGCCAGCCTTCTCCGAATCCAAATTCCAAAACCGATTTTTGAATTTGATTTTTTATGCAATCAATCAAAGCCGGATTGGTAAATTCCCTTGATGGAATTTTTGTTTGCTCAATGGTTTCAACCCATTGAGCTGCATTTTCCTGCCAAGAACTTAATATATAATTTTCAAATTTCATTTATTCTTTGAAACAATTAATTCCGTCTAGTTTCTGCAAACGTTATTTCTGGAAAAAATTCTTTGAAAGCCCGAAAAACTGTTTTTTCTCGATTTGTGCAAGTAGCTTTATTTCAAATATAAATATCAAATAGCGCTCTTTTAATAGAATTTAAATCCTCAAAAGAGGTCTTATATGTTTTAATATTCTGTTTTAGACGAGTTCGATTGATAAAAATAAATCCAATAACCTTTAAAATTTAATCATGGAACACATTTTACGAAAACATCAAAAAGTATTTTGGGATAAGATCTGGTTCTTAATATTTCTATTGTTTTTTGGCTATACCAATAATATTGTTTTTGCCCAAAATCAGACCGAATTAATCCAAGTATTCGGTCAAGTATTAGACGATGCAGGGGAACCGATCCCCGGGGCTACTATCACAGTTTCTGGCAGTTCTACTGGTACCATAACAGATTTGGATGGGAGGTACAGCATTTCTGTGTCAGAAAATGCTGTGTTAATATTCTCCTATATAGGCTACCAAACAGTTAGGCAAAATATAGGTACAAGATCTGTGTTGGATATTACGATGGAGACTGATTCAAAGTCTTTGGAAGAAGTAATTGTAGTTGGCTATGGTACGCAACAAAAGCGTGACATCACAGGTGCTGTTGGTCAAGTGAAGGGTGATGAATTGATGAATCTGCCCGTAGCCGGGATTGATAGGGCACTTCAGGGAAGAGCTGCGGGTGTGACAATCGCTGCCAATAGTGGCTCACCGGGATCAGGTACTACTGTCAGAATCAGAGGTACTGGATCAATTTATGGAAATAATGACCCGCTTTATGTAGTAGATGGAATGCCTTTAGGTGAAAATGTGGGTGGTATAGAACAGATTGTGAACCCAGCAGATGTTGAAAGTATTGAAATATTAAAAGATGCTTCTGCAGCTGCTATATATGGATCAAGGGGAGCAAATGGTGTAGTTTTGATCACTACAAGAAAAGGAGTTTCAGGTGCGCCAAAGATATTTTTCAACTCATATTATGGGGTAAAAAATGCCTGGAGGAGACCTGAAATGGCAGATGGGACGGAGTTTGCAAGAGTTCATCTTTTGGCACATCAAAACGGTGGTACCAGCCCAATACCTGCAATAGCAAATGCCAGTCCTGAATCCTGGGGAACAGGTACTGATTGGTGGGATCAAATCAATCAGACTGGGGTTGTACAGAACTATGACTTTTCTATGATGGGAGGCACTGACAGGTTAAGGTATTCTACAAGTTTGGCATATTTTGCTGATAAGGGATACCTTAAAACTTCTGAATTTGACAGGCTTACCTTTAGGATAAATACAGAATATGACCTTTCCAAAAGAATAAAGTTTGGAAATAACCTCTCGCTAATTCACAATAGCAGGAGAGGTTTTACAGAAAACGAAGGTGAAGGCGGAGGAGTAATCGCATCTGTCTATCAACTAGACCCAATATCACCAGTTTATAAAACTCAAGCACAGTTGGAGCAAGAGGCTATCACTGAAGGGATCGATATCAATAATCCCTACAATAGATATGCACAGTCCCTTTATACAAACAGGAGTAACCTTGTTGGAAGATTATCCAGGAATAACGGACGTACTTCAGAAATGAGGATGTTGGGAAATATATATGCTGAAGCTGAATTGGTGGAAGGACTTACTTTTAGAAGTGATTTAGGTCTTCATTTAAGATTCAATGATTTCAGCAGCTTTAACCCACAATATTGGATTGGTCCAAATGATAGAAATGACGAAAGTATAGTGAGAAGATCCTATACCAGAAATTCTGATATGGTTTTCGCCAATACTTTGACATATCAAAAGTCAATTGATAAACACAGTTTCAGTGCTGTAGCTGGAATTACTACAGAACAATTTTTTTTCGAAGAGATAGAAGGTGCAAGGTTTAATACCCCCACCAATGATGAGTCTTTATGGTATCTCAATGCAGGTTCTGTGTTGGGGAATTTGACAGGTGAGGCAGCCAGAAATACGCTGTTGTCATATTTGGGAAGAGTAAACTATTCCTTCGATGATAAGTATTTGTTGACAGTTAGTTTCAGAGCTGATGGGTCTTCAAGATTTGCAGAAGGCAATAGATGGGGGTACTTCCCATCTTTATCCGCAGGTTGGAGAATTTCAGATGAAAAATTCTTTGAACCCTTGACAGGAAGCCTTTTCAGTGAATTGAAAATTAGAGGGGGATGGGGTCAAATCGGAAATCAAAGAATTGTCAATAATGCGTTCATAAATTTACTGACTGGAAATGACAGAGATAGGTATGCTTTTGGACCGGGAGAAACAATGTATCCCGCATTGAGGCCAAACAATGTAGGTAATCCTAATATACAATGGGAAACAGTTGAACAGTTTAACATCGGTTTTGATGCTTCAATGTTTGATGGGAAGTTTACACTTACTGCCGACTACTTTATCAAGGACACCAAAGATAACCTATTGTTGCTTCCCCAGCCATTGTATGCAGGTAATCTGACTCCTTGGGCCAATGCTGGGCAGATACGTAACAGTGGTGTTGAAATCGCCCTGGGTTATAGGAATTATGAAAGGGCATTAAAGTACAGTATAAATGGAAATATAAGTTTCTTAGACAATGAAGTGATGAGCTTGGCCTCAGGTGAGCCTATTTCAGGTGACAATACACGAGCTGGAGCTTTTAGTAGAACCGCCGTAGGCCATCCTATCGGAGCATTTTATGGATGGGTAACAGATGGTATTTTTCAAAATCAGGAAGAAGTAGCTGCCGGCAATCAGCCAAATGCAAGCCCCGGGGACTTTAGGTTCAGAGATCTTAATGGCGATGGTCAAATTACAGATGATGACAGGACCTTCATAGGTAATCCGCATCCGACAATGACTTTTGGGGCTAATATTCTTCTGGAGTACAAAAGCTTTGACCTCAACCTGTTTCTCCAAGGACAGACCGGAAATGATGTTTTCATGTATGAGAAGTATTTCAGTTGGGTAGGGGACGGGTCCTACAATACGGTCAGGGGCTTGGAGGATATTGCATGGAGAGGAGAAGGTACTTCCAATACTCAACCGATAATTTCTTCAAGTACCGCGAACAATAACTTCAGAGTTTCTGATTGGTACATCTCAGATGGTTCATACCTAAGATTAAAAAACCTACAACTTGGCTATAAGTTGCCAGCCAGCCTTTATAGCAGATATGGCGTGTCCGGAATAAGGATCTGGGTAGGTGGTGAAAATTTATTGACCTTCACCAATTTTGAGGGATTGGATCCTGAAGTTGGAGTCAATCATGGAACCTTAAATGCTGGGATGAATACTTATGTCTATCCCGTGGCCAGAACTTTTATGGGTGGCATTATGGTGAATTTCTGATTAAACTCTAAAATGAAAGAACTATGAAAAAGATAAAAAATTTCTATAAAATATCGTTTTTGATTTTGGCATTGAGTACTGTAAGTTGTAATGAAGACTTTCTGGACGTACCTCCTTTAGCCTTGGTAAGTGATGCTAATTTTGATCCCGTTATGGCTGTAACTTCTTGTTATAACATTATGGGGAATTTTGATAATAGATGGTCTGATTGGAGAATTCTTATCCTTGGTGATGCCTTATCTGATGATGCCTGGAAGGGAGGAAGCTCCCAGACAGACCAAATAGATATCTATCAGATGAATATTTTTGCAACCATACCAAGTAATGTTATCCCTAGAGATGTTTGGTCTATGTATTACAGAAGGATCTTTAGGTTCAATTGGGCCATCCAAAACCTGCAGGGTTTAGATCAGGAAATTGCTCTTAACCGAAGGTTGTTAGGAGAAGTGAAATTCCTAAGATCAATGCACTATTTCTGGCTTGTGAGGGCTTACGGTGGAGTTCCCATAGTTGAAGAACCTCTTTCCTCTGATCAGCATGACAAAGTGAGATCCTCTGAGGTTGAAGTTTATGCATTTATAGAACAAGAATTATTGGAAGCTATAGATCTTTTGCCAAGTAAAAGTGAATACAGGCTTGAAGATTTAGGCAGAGCAACTCAGGGAAGTGCCCAAGGATTACTGTCAAAGGTTTATTTGTATCAACAAAAATGGTCAGAAGCATTAAATCATGCAGAGGAAGTAATCAATTCAGGAGAATATCATCTTGAACCGGATTTTGGGCAAATATTTTCAAGAGAATCTCAGCATGGCCCCGAATCAGTTTTCGAAATAACCTTCGCTGAAAATGATCAGATGACCAATCCTACTTATCATGCTATCTCCCAAAGATCAAGAAATCTATTTGGAGGATGGGGACTGAATTGTCCAACACAAGACTTATTGGATGCATTCGAACCGGGAGACCCCAGAACAATACATACAATTACGTTTCATGGCGACATCACTGAAGGTGATCAACATGATCATTCAGGATATGATAACCCTGACCAAATGCACAGCATGAAGGCCTTTAAACCTAGATCTCTTATTGGGAATTCTGCAAATGACGGTGAGAATGTAAGAATTCTGAGGTATGCGGAATTGCTATTAATCTATGCTGAGGCTGCTAATGAACTGGGACAGACTATAGAGGCATTGGACAAATTGAACATGGTAAGGGATAGGGCCAGAAACTCAAGTACTATAGACAGGTATAGAACATTTATAAATTTTGAATTGGCCACACCTGATATGGTTTTGCCTGAGATTTCAGAAACAGACCAGAGTAGACTCCGTGAAATTATCTGGAATGAAAGAAGGGTGGAATTAGCGCTTGAAGGAGATAGGTTTTATGACCTAGTAAGACAAGGTAGAGCAGGAAATGTACTCAGGGCTTTTGCACAAAAGTACAATACTGATAAAGGATCCAATTTCAGGGATGGAGTGCATGAGAGATTTCCTGTCCCCCAAGATGAGATTGACAGAACAAACGGTTTGATTATTCAAAACAACGGATATTGATTGGTTGGGTAAAATTGGGGTAGGAATCACTTCCTGCCCCGCCCTCTTTATTTTAAGATTTTAAAACCACCTATGTTACACATATTTCTCTCGATACTTATTTCACTTCACCTTTGCTTCAACCATGATCAAAAAGAAGAAGATAAGTTAAATATCATTTATGTAAATTCATATCATCCAGGATATGAACCCAGTGACAATATATTGAATGGTTTTAAAGATAAAATTAATCAAGTGGAGCACAGTTTGGAAATCATTTATATGGACACAAAAAAACACACTTCGTCCCATTTTGCAGACAGCATTGGAAATGCAATAGTAAATAAGGTAGTAGATAAGTCTCCTGATTTTTTGGTCATCTCCGATGATCCGGCTATGAAATATGTAGCCATGCCTGTTCTTGGAAAAAGTAATATAAAAATCCTCTTCAGCGGAGTGAATTGGTCTTTGGACGAATATGATATTGATGGGAAACAGGTTTCAGGTGTATTGGAGTTTCTACCGGTAGACAGTTTTGTAGATTTTGTCAAATCTTCTCAATATCAGTATTTGGAAAAAGTTTCTGTTTTGACAGAGGATTCCTTATCTGAATTGAAAAGTGCTAAATTCATAAAAGAGATCCTTGAAAATGCAGGTTTTGAAGTGGATTATTATTTCACAGATAACTATGCTGATTGGTCAACGGAATTTAGGCGACTCAATGAAAAACAAACATTGATCTGTTTGCCTACCAATGGAGCCATTAAGGATTGGGACCAAAAAGATGCATTAAAACTGGTTTCTACCTCAACCAAGGTTCCAACCTTTTCATTTGATTCATTTATGATGGACTTTGTCACTATGGGTTTTATCAAAAATGAGGAAGAAATGGGGAGGAAGAAAGGAGAGATGTTGATTGAAGTCCATGAGGGTAAAGACATCAGGGAGATTCCCGTTTCCAGAAACTATGAATACGAATTAAAGTCCAACTCCCACCTAATACAAAATCTCAATACAACCTATTAACCTTATCAAAGAAATATGAAAATTGAAGCAATTGAGTTTATCAGGACTCAAATGAAATTCCTCGAGGAAAAGGAATTTAATCTTATTGTAGATACAGATACCCATATATCTGACCTCAATAAGGTGAGTGAATCAATGAAGTTGAAAATGACTTCATCAGTTAATTACTTCCAAGGAAAACCCATTTCTGCAGAAAATCTTTTGGAAGAATTGGAAATCAGCAAAGTGGACATGGCTTTGACTTGGCAGAACCCTTCCTGTATTGATTATGTGGAAGACCAGGATAAGAATTTTGAGATGCTGATGAGCGCAAATGAATACATCTATTGTTCTTCGAGAAGATACCCTCAAAAATTTATACCTGCCGGTTGGGTAGATCCTAAAGCTCTTGGAGTCAAGAATTGCCTGAAGGCTCTGGATATTCTTATTTTAGAATATGGATTTCCTATTGTCAAGATGAATCCTGCCCAGAATCAGTTTTACCTGGACAGCCCTGAGGTTTTCGAAATAGTAGAAAAAATTGTTGCATTGAAGGCAGTGCCGGCATTCCATATTGGGAGTGATACACCTTATACTCCTATTTCAGCGCTTGAAAAACTAGCAGAAAAGTTCTTAGATTCTCCCATTTTGGCAGTACATATGGGAGGAGGAGGTGCCGGATACAATGAGGCTGAAATCAATTACCATAGCATCCGGCAATTGGGTTTGGTTTACAGCAACTTGAAATTTCCCCTAAGCGCCAAGCGGGATACCCATATTGAATCTGATATTATTTCTTTTGAGAGAAAAGGCTATCCGTTCAATCAAAACCTCTATTTTGCAAGTGACGCGCCTTATGGGAAAATTTCCTGGAACGTTTGGGGCTTTAAAGGATTATTGAAAGAAATGAGGTCACTATCCAATAGCGGTAATAGTTTTCCCGAAAATAAAGTGAAAATCGATGAGGATGTTCAGAAGAGAATATTAGGTGGAAATTTTTGTAGGTTTATATATGGCCGATATCAAACTATGTTTGAAAAATATGCTGAGGAGATTCTAAAGTAAACCTGTTTCTATGCCACTGCTTACTGTCCTTTTTGGAATAGTTTTTCTTTTATTTCTCATGTTCAGGTTCAAAGTCAGTCCATTTTTGGGACTGATTTTGACTTGTTTTTTTGTTGGTATTATCAATTTAATGCCCTTGACAGAGATAATCTATGCCATTCAGCTGGGGTTTGGGAATACCATGGGTAAAATTGCCCTGATAATCGTCTTTGGAGCTATGCTGGGAAAACTTATTGAAGTTTCGGGAGCAGCTCAGGTATTGACAGATAGGTTGGTGGAAGCTTTTGGACTCAAAAATATCCAATATGCTATCTTGCTAACAGGATTTTTGGTCGGTCTGCCCATGATGTACAATGCCAGCTTTCTGGTAATGATTCCTCTGATTTATACCCTTTGTGTGAGGACAGGATTGCCATTGTTATATTTAGGAATTCCTTTGGCTGCCACACTTTCTATTGCCCATGCATTTTTGCCGCCCCATCCGGCACCGACTTATGTTTCAACAGTTTTTGGAGCAGATCTGAACTTTGTTCTTTTGGTAGGGCTAGGGCCTGTGATTCCGGCTTGCCTTATAGCTGGTATATTTCTTTCTAGGGTTTTTAAAAATTCAAAAGCAGAAATACCACTGAACCTGTTTGAGAACAAGCAAGTGGAAGTACAAAATTTACCATCTTTCAAAGTAAGCGTAATGGTGGCCATTTCACCGGTATTATGCATGTTGGGTGGGACATTCGTTGATATGGTCATCAGTCCCGTTCCGGCGGGTGAACATTCATTAGAGTTTTATTTCAATGCTTTGGGATCTTATGGGATGAGCAGTGACTTTCAAAAGGTGCTGTCCCATGTAGTGGTGGTCATTAAATTTTTCAGTGAAGCCACAGTGGCATTATTGACTGCCGTTTTGGTGGCCTCGTTTTTCCTTTTTATCAGAAAAGGCCAATCATTCGATAACCTCACAGCACAACTGGGCAAGTCGGTGACGGGAATTGCAATGATTCTATTGATTATCGGAGCAGGCGGAGCTTTTTCAGAAGTGCTTTTGCAAGCAGGAATTAACGATTATATAGGTGACTTGGCCTCTGCAATAGAATTCAACCCAATCCTTCTTGCTTTTGGAATAGCTGCCATCATTAGGTTTGCGGTAGGTTCTGCAACCGTGGCGACCATGACAGCAGCACCAATAGTATTGCCTATCGCAGTTCATTACCAAATTCATCCTGCTATTATGGTTTTGGCTACCGGTTCAGGTAGTCTGATGTTTTCCCATTTCAATGATGTAGGTTTCTGGATGTTCAAGGAATATTTTAATGTGAGTGTCAAGAAGACATTTCAAATTTGGACAGTGATGGAGTGTCTGGTTGCAATTACAGGCTTACTTTATTGCCTCTTACTTGACAGGTTTCTCTGATCCTTTATTTTGTTATACGTTCCCGGGAACGTTATTTTAGCTTATTTACAACATTTTGAGGTAAAATTCCAGATCTTTTGTTCGAAAAATTTAGATTGAATTAAAAAAGATCCAGCAATGAGTTTTAGTCAGTCTATCGGGAATTTATTCCTGACTATCTCCATCTCTCTGCAGATGGTTTTTTGTCAAAGTCCTCACAACAATTCTGTAAATTGGGTACAATCAGCTACAGGTGGAGGCGGTTATATTACAGGCCTGGTACAGCATCCTGTAAAAACGGATACTTGGTTTGCCCGCTGCGATGTGGCAGGAATCTTTGTGAGTTATGATAGAGGAAAATCCTGGGTTGCCAAAAATGGAGGACTGGAAGACTGGTTCAGCCATTCGGTCAGGAGCATTGCTATAGACCCATTTGATGCAGATATTATGATGAGAGCCTCAGGAGATTTGAGAAATGGTAGCTTATTTGGAAGTATTCACAAATCTTCTGATGGAGGAGAAACTTGGAATAAAGTGAATGATGAAATGGGATTTTTCGGAAATGGTCCAAGTCGAATGTTTGGAGAACTTATTGTTTTTGACCCTAAAACTGAAGGAAATGTATTGGCAGCAGGGGATAGTGGGGGGATTTATATAAGTCAAGACAAGGGTGAATCCTGGAAGTATGTTTTTGGTGAGCAGGAGAGTTTCGCAGCTATTTCCATCAGTCCTTATTTACCGGGAAATTATTTTGCAGCATCCAAAAATGGGAAGTTGTTTAAATCGCAAGACTCAGGTCAAAACTGGCAGCTTTTGTTTGAAAACCCTGATTGGCATTTCACAGAATTGACATTTCATTCTCAAGATTATAAGGTTTTGATTGGGTCTTTTATTCAGACCAACGTATCCACTGCCAATGACCGGACTTCTGTGTTTGGAGGTGTGGCCAAAAGCGTAGATGGAGGTTTGACTTTTAAGGAGTTGAAAAATGGCCTTCCTTCGGGATTTCAATATAATACGATCGAGTTGGATGAAAGCTCTCCCAACAGGATGTTTACTGTTCCGGACGCAAGGCCGGGTCATAGCCTATCCAATTTACCGATTTATTTTACCGAGGACGGGGGAGAATCTTGGAGACTGAAAGGAGCATATTCATGGGAGGATTTTTCAAACTACCCTTCCTATATCCGAAGCCTTGATCATATTGGTTGGGCGGTTTCCAAAATAAGATTGGATGTCAGTGATAAAGGAAGACTGTTGTTTTCCAACTGGTATGGTGTTTCTGTGTCAGAAGATAGTGGGGTCAGCTGGGATGGGAACCATTTTATTGGTCTGGAAACCAGTTGCCTGGAAAACATTGAAGTATCAGGAGGTAAGGTGTATTCTACTTTAGCGGATCATAACCCTATGGTCAGCAATGACCATGGTGCCACATTTAATAGCTTTATATCCGGTGGGATGCCATCCAGCACAGCCATCTCTTTTGGTGAAAGTGAATCGATAGTCTATGGTTTGAGAAATAAGCAAAAAGCAGGCTTGTTTGAATATGTAGATTCCAGACCAAACTTGATACAGGAGTTTTTGCCAAAGTCGTATGTACAGGCAATTGAAAACAATCCTTGGGAAAAAGGCAAATTTTTTGTCCTTGTGGAAGGAGACCTGAATCAATCTGCGGGGCTGTATAGGTGGGACAGTTTCAAGAGACAAATTGAACGCTTAAATTATCCTCTTCAGAATGAGGTGGATTTTATACCTGTCAACGGAGATTTTATAGAAGATGAACTATTGAACATTGTCAAAGGACAAAGGAAGAATGTGGTCGGTGCAGACAAGTTATTGGCTCTTGATCAAAAACGAGAAGGTACCATCTATTTGGGCGAATGGACAGAAGGGATTTTTGTAAGTCATGATAACGGGTCAAGCTGGGAAAGCAGGAATTTTGGATTGCCAATTAAGTCTGATACAGCATCTGTATTGACCGTTTTAAAAGCTCATCCTCAAAGGGAAGGAACAGTTTATGCTGGTTTTATAAAGGAAGGGTTGTGGAGGTCAATAGATTTCGGTGTATCATGGGAGAAAATATATCCACTTGACCAAGGTGTATTTAATGTGACTGCGCTGGATTTGAAGGAGGTTAATGATTCAGAAGTCCTGATTATTGGAGGAGAAGATCTATTTTGGTCACGGATGAACCCATCTGTTCTGATAAGTTTGGATGAAGGGAGAAATTGGAAAAACTGTTACGATAAGTCCAAAGGAGCATTACGGATAAAAGGTTTGGCTTTGGATGAAAGTCTAAATAGAGCATATGTAGCTACAAGCGGAAATGGAGCTTTTCATTTCGATTATTAATTTAGTAAACCCAAAATAAACTGATATGATGAAAAGTGAAGGAATTACCATAAAGGATATTGCCAAGAAACTCAATATTTCAACTTCCACAGTTTCAAGGGCTTTGCGGGATCTCCCTGATGTCAATCCTGTAACAAAAGTTGCTGTGCATAAATTGGCGGAGGAACTGAGTTATAAGCCTAACCTGGTAGCTTTGAGTTTGGTAACAAAAAGAACCAAAACAATCGGAGTTCTTATACCCAGTTTTACTACATATTTTTATTCCCAAGCGATCAGTGGAATCCAGGAAATAGCCCAAAGCAATGGGTATCATGTCATGGTCTGTCATTCAAATGAGAGTTATGAAGCCGAGAAGAAAAACATTGAACTCTTATTGGCAAGTAGGGTAGACGGAATTATTGCGTCAATAGCCCGGGAAACAAAAGACTATAGCCATTTCGAAAAGCTAAAAGAAAAGGGTATACCATTGGTGTTGTTTAATAGAACCTGTGACTTGAATTTCAGTAAAGTTCAGGTCAATGATTATGAAGGCGGCTATAAAGCTACAGAGCACCTGATCAAATTAGGAAAGAGAAAAATTGCCCATATTACGGGTCCTGATAACCTTTCCCTTAGTAAAAATAGGCTAAGGGGTTATTTGGATGCAATGAACCATTACAAGGTAAAAGTGTATGAAAACCTTATCGTTTATTCCGATTTCAGTATAGAAAGTGGAATGGACTGCGCAAAAGAGTTGCTTTCAAAATCCACTAAGCCAGATGGAGTTTTTGTCGTCTGTGATACAGCCGCATATGGGGCAATGCATGTGTTTAAGAAAAGCGGGATGAAAATTCCAGAAGATATAGCGGTGGTTGGATTTACCAATGAGCCCTTGTCTGAAATTTTTGAACCAAGTCTATCTACTATCTCCCAGCCTATTAATAAGATAGGTCAAACAGCAGCCAAACTTTTTATTGAAATGCTGGACGAAGGAGCCGATTTTATACCTGAAACCAGGATTCTAAATACAGAACTTATCATCCGGGAATCCTCCGGGCATCCTGTAAACGGTCAATCAAGCGCTTCGATGTAAAACTCCAGGTCGCGGTAAGTGTCAACATCAGGATATCCATCTGTGGTGGGAGGAATTCTGAACCGTTGATTACCATTTGGAAAAAGAGATTGGCCAATTAACAAATTCAGTAATTGCTTGTCAGTTGGTGCTGAAATATCAGGTGCCAGTGTTGGTGGATTTTCCCCATTGCCTTCCCGTCTGATTCCCCATCCTGCGGGATATGGATCGTTGGGACTATTGAGAGATGGAATATCGTCATGAGATGCTCTGTTGAAGTTGGCTAAGGTGAACCCCACATTTTCACCCTCGTCTTCAAACCCTATGAGGAAGGCATATCTTTTATCTTTTTTAAATTTGTAATCGAGGCCTTCAATCAGAAACTTTAGGTAATGGAGTTTGCCACTTTGATCACTATTCTCTTTTCCACCAATGAGAGTAGGTGCGATCTCAGGGAAAATCCCACCTCTTATAACTGCAATAGATTTATAGGAAATTCCTGCGATATAATCGTCCCCTTTATGGTTTTCGGTAAAACCATGGCTTGCTTGGTTTCCTTCCTGGGTATCATTTTCATGAATTACGGGAGTGCCAAAAACTTCAAACAATTGAATAAAAACCCTTGTTCCTGGTGTGTTTTCTAGAATTGCAGTAGTACTTGGACCTGTACGAAGGATGATGGCTTTGATCTCAAAATTTGCAGGCGCTTGAAAGACTTGTCCAAGATCCCTATTTCTTTGAAAATACCCTTGATTTTTCCAGATCAGATTATTTTGTTGGTTATTACGCAAACTGGTACTTCCACCAGTGGAAAACAGATCCTGAAAATCAATGATGTTAAGGGAATTCCTTTCCAAAGATTCTCCCAAAGATTCTATCTTTAGATTTTGGGCAGAAACATCCGGATTGAGTATGAGTGTAAGGAGTAAAAATGAAAGGAGCGATTTTATTCTCATTGCTTTAGATTTAGATAGAAAGTGGTTACAGATCCTGCAGGTGCCTTGTAGATCAAAGTGTTGTTTTCCATTTTATAGCTGTCAATCTCAAGATGATTGTCTCCCGAAAGAGGTTCTGTTCGTGCTGTTTCTTTTTGAAAATAAGTTTCTGATCCAGTAGTCCTATAAGCTTTGATGACCTCATTGGTGCCCATCATGTCCACATTGATCCATCTATCCTCCTTACCTGTATGGGTGATCACGAGAGCACCTGGATGAGCAGTGCTTCCCGGAGCAAAACCAATCAGGGAAAATTCTGAATCCATTGCTTCTGTATAGACTATGTCCATTCCCGGTTTACCAGCCCTTGATACTTGCTTGTAGAAATAATAGGCCTTAGGGACTTCATATGTTCCATCTTTGAATGTTCTGATTGCAGTGCCGGGATTAGGGTCAGGCTTCCACCATTCTACGTGGTTTTGAATGCCGGCCCAAGGAATAATTCCATTTACTTTAGCTTCATAAATGTTCCCATGGATTTCTTTGATAAAGTGGGAGTCCATTATTCCGGTTCGATTCCCATCGATCATTTCGAATACATTCCAGGCAGTAGAAGTGACCCATGACTTTAACTCAGGTCGTTTTTCCCTTATAAGATCGATACCTAAATTGCTATGGGGACCATGCCAGCGGCCGGACTGAACGGGTCCGACATAAAAACCATGAGAAGTAACAAGTGATAGGTTGTCCAGAGCTTTTTGGTCAGATGCCAAAGCTTTGGCAAATCCCCAATGGTAAAACCTGTACCAATTGGTATATTCCCCATTGGTAATCCCAATATCCTGAAGTCCGGAATTGTCCATTTTAGGTCTAAGGAATTTGATGAATTCTAAAGTCTGCTCAGGGTTCCAAAAGAAATTGTAATCGTGGCCTTCGTCTAAGGCGCCACCAGTAGTACCATCTTCTGGCCATCTCAGCCACGACTCTCCCTCATTATGAATGGATACATGACTGACAGGTAGGTTTTCTTCTTTTAAGAATTTGACCCAATTAATTAGGTAATTTGCCAGATGTCCTATTTTATCAGGATCTAAATCTCTGCCTCTCATTACTTTTTGATTGGTAATATATGCAGGTGGAGCATAAAGGGTAGTAATGATTTGTAATGACTCATTTCTTTTTTTGCTCTTCTCTAAACCAGCCTTCACAAAATATCGCATATTTTGAGTGGTAGTTTTATGGTCGTATGCACCGTTTTCTTCTGCTTGATGTAGGGGGTCAAGGAACATTTTGATCAATGAAGGTCTTAGTCCCTCTTCTCCAAAAACCAATTCAATGATCTCATTTTTGGCAGTTTCATTTAAATATTTGAATCCCCCATAATCCTGAGGGTTTTTATTGTGATCATAGGTTTGGGCCGTCTCAACATAATTAAATCCAAATCCATCCCACTCCCTTAACTTGTCTTTAAAGTCAACTTTGGCTTTTACTGCTTTGAAGTCATCTGCCTGTCCTTTAGAGTTTTTAGCGTATAAAAAAATGGTTGTGGATAGAAGTGCAATCAGTAGGTTTTTTTTCATGGGTTTGATAATTGTTCTTGAAATTTCATTAATCAGGAGAAATCTCAAAAAGGTTACATTCGTTATCCCTCTAGTGGGTTTCAACTTTTTCCAACTGTTAGGTCAAATATAGTTTTTCACTTTTGTACCTACCTAATATTGTGTATAAAGTTAAAAACTTCCTTTTCGAAACGTTTGCAGCAAGTACTTAACAATTATGTTTGATTCTTATAATTAAAAATTAAGGTAACTTTTATCAAAGTCAAATTGATTAAAAGCCCTCTTTTTCTGACTCCTAGATGTTTTAACAAAAAAGCAGATATTTTCGATCTGCTTTTTTGTTAAAACATGTTGTATCTTATTACTTAGATTTATAGTATGAAATTTACTATTCCCAACCAGGGTTTTGGGTGAGTAAAGAATTTCTTTCAAACAGATTCAATCCAAAAGGCATCAAGAAATATCTAGGATCGGCTATCCTACTTGCTTCGATAACTGTTTTTGGCCTGTTGTTTAAGCCTAAGCTGCCACCCGAGGAAGCAGACTCCACAATGACTTTTCTAAATATGTCAAACATACGTTTTCCATCAAACCAACCATGCCCTTCTATTACAAACTCTTTTCTTCTCTCCCGGTAAAGAGCTTCTGTAAATTCCACTGGATTTAGTCCTGAAAGGTCAACGTCGGGATTTGGGCTGTAAATATCCACTCCATAGGCCCTTCGTCTAACTCGATTGAGGTATTCGAATGCTTGAGGAGTGGGGCCATTGTTTTGGCCACTGATGGCTTCTGCCATCATCAGGTACACGTCCGAATACCTTAAGATTACGTAATTATTTCGATCTCTATTGGCTTGAATAGCACCCATGTCAACAAATTTTCTGAAACCGGGAACATGCACGTCAATAAGGCTTGCAGGAACTTGTTCATCGTTATCTGCTCTTCTCCATGAACCTTCTATTGGGCTGAGGTTTGGGTCAAAATAAACTATTCCTCCACCAGCACTCTCAGGAACTTGCATCCTATCATAGAAAGTGGCAGGCCTTCTGCTGTCTCCATCAGAAAAAGATTTGTAGAAATCAACATTGGCAAGGTAATCATGCCAAGGGATTTGAAACAGCTCATTGGTAACAGCAGTACCAAGTAAAGGTGTCAAGTTTCCACCGAGATCTGGTGCATCCATGCGCTGAATATCAAAAATGATTTCCTCATTGTTTTCATTTCCAATTTCGAATATGGCAGTATAGTCAGTAAGCAAGTTGCTGTCACCAACCGTTATGGCATTGTTTAGCGCATCAATGGCTCTTTGGTAGTCCCCACTTTGGACTGATGAAGGGTCACTTGCTCTTGTCAGATATGTTTTCCCCAAAAGTGTATATGCTGCAGTTTTATTTGCCCTTCCTTTATTGTTTCCTGTAAGTGCTGATTTGGAGGTCAACCACTCAGCTGCTTGGTTCAAATCATCGATTACAAGTTCATAGACCTCCTCAGCAGAACTTCTGGGCAGTTCCAGATTTTCTACCCCAACGGTAGAGGTAACTCTAATTGGAACCCCACCAAAAACTCGGACAAGATTGAAATAGGATAGTGCACGTAAAAATAGAGCTTCACCTTTTAGTCTTTCTTTCAGAGCGATATCCATATCTATCCTTTCAATGTTATCAAGCAGAATATTTGCTCGGTTAATGGTTAGATAGCTCGCTCCGTAAATGCCGCTGAAATCTCCAACCTGAAACTGCCAGGTATCCCATCTTCCCTGGGAAGAATTCAGCTCCAGACGTGTTGTTACAGCTTCCGTTGGATATTCATTCAACTGAAGAAGATTGGTAGTATAGTTTCCATACAGCGACTGGTATATGCTGTTGGTGACAGTAATAGCATCATTTTGATTTGTAAAGAAATTTGATTCAGTAATGATGTCAAAAGCTCGTTCGTCAAGGAAACTTTCATGGCAAGCTCCGAGAAAAAACATTGAGGTTAAGAGTATAGATATTTTTAAATTTTTCATGGCTTCAACTTTTTAAATTAAAATCTTAGATTCATACCAATCATGTAAGTCCTAGCCATAGGGTAGGAGCCAAAGTCAATCCCTTGATTGATGTTGTTTTGCCCTGCCTGGTTTACTTCAGGGTTAAATCCTGAGTATCTTGTGAAAGTCAGGATGTTTTGTCCACTTACATAGACTTGTCCACCTTTAAAAATCTTACTCGTGACCGGTAGGTTATAGGCAAGCATGATGTTTCTAAGTCTTACAAATGATCCATCCTCAACAAATATGGAGCTTATACCACCTCCAGGAGTATTGTTTACAAGACC
The DNA here is from genome assembly GCF_003003005.1 of Mongoliibacter ruber. GTDB lineage: Bacteria > Bacteroidota > Bacteroidia > Cytophagales > Cyclobacteriaceae > Mongoliibacter > Mongoliibacter ruber. The sequence continues at coordinate 358,860 of NZ_PVTR01000001.1, read as the reverse complement.
AATAGTTGGATGGAGCATAGGATAAATGGCATTGGGGTTGGATTCTCTCCAAGCATTTTCCAGCCTGTCGGTTGAAAGATTGAAAGCAACCGCATCACCGTAAAGATCTCTTTTGTTGACATTTAAAACATCACCTCCGATTACTCCTTGAAGTAAAGTGGTAAGTTCAAAGTTACCGATAGAAATTCTGTTGGTCCAGCCAAATATAAAATCCGGATTTGGATCGCCGATGACAGTCAGGTCATTCTGATCTACTATTCCGTCAGGTCCTGTAAGGTTACCGTTTTCATCCGGTGGTCCGGCTACGTCACGGTATCTGCCAGACCCAATGGTAGGGACTATTCCATTATTGTAAGTGACTCCGTGTGCATCGATCTGTTCCTGATTTTGATATACACCATCATATATGGCGCCCCAGAATACACCCAAAGGCTGTCCAACCCTGACATAAGAACCTGACGCAAAAGCAGAACCATAATCATAGCTTATTCTAGGTCCCCGGATCTGCTCTGTGCCGCCAAGATCTAAAACCATATTTCTATTTATGGAGTAATTAATGTCAGAATACCATTTTATTCTCCTTGAATTGACAATGTGACCACCTAAGGCTAGCTCTAGACCTTTATTCTCTACGCTACCAATGTTGCCAAGCACCGACCCAAAACCTGACTCTATAGGGATCTCAAAATTCATAAGAAGGTCAGTTGTCCTTTTGTAGTATAGATCTACTGAGAAAGTGACACGGTCATTGAAAAACCCCATATCTGCTCCCAGGTCAGCCTGTGTGGTTGTTTCCCATCTAAGGCCAGGGTTGGCCAGTCTTGTCATAGAATAGGCATTGACAGGTACTCCTCCAAAACTGTATTTCTGAAGAGCAAAATTGGGTAGGGAATTGTAGGAACCTATTTCCTGATTGCCTATCTGCCCGGCTGAAGCCCTGACCTTCAGGTCACTAAATACATTAAGATTTTGTATGAACTGTTCTTCACTTGCCCTCCAAGCAAAAGCTACAGAAGGGAAAAATGCCCATCTATTGTCAGAACCGAATTTTGAAGAACCATCAGCCCTGGCTGTCACTGTCATCAGGTATTTGTTATTAAAGACATAATTGGCACGTAACATATAGGAAGCCAATGACCATTCGTTTCTTCCCGAACTAACACCTGGGACATCATTTCCAGCTTGGATCGAATAGAATTTAGTGACATTATTATCGAATTGGCTTCTTCCCATAAATGTCCTATCGACTGCCCTTCTTTGGATTTCATAGACCCCAGTCAGATTAAGTCTATGCTTTCCTACCTGCATTTCATAATTGAGTTGATGGGTATTTAACCAAGTAAATGCGTTGACTGTACCTATGGAAGTGTTGGATGCCCTGTTCAAAGGATCTAAATTGTTTGAGAAGTAAAAATTTCTTCTTCGGGCTTCTGAATCAATTCCCAAAAGTATCCTGTAAGTTAGACCTTTAGCTATGGTGGCATCAGCAAAAATATTTCCTAAAACCCTGTCTGCTATTGTATTGTCAGTAGTTTCATTGATCAATTGAACGGGATTTCTTCTGTCAAATGGAGAAAATCCCGCCCTGTTGGCATCTGCTCTTTGGGAGTATAGCCCTGTTTGGGAATTGAAAACGGGTAAAATAGGAAGGTAATTAAGGGAAGCATGAACTGCACTGGCATTGGCATTACCAGATCCGCCATCGAATATCTGATTGTTGATTGACCTACTCAAAGTCAGGCTATTACCTATTTTCAACCAGTTGTTTACTTTTCCGTCCAGGTTGACTCTCATTGAATACCTATCAAACCCGGATTCTCTGATGACTCCATCCTGAGAGAAATAGTTTGCAGAAATGGCATAAACCATGTTTTCTGTGCCACCGTTGAACCCTATCTGATAGTTGGATACAGGTGCTGATCTAAATATTTCATCCTGCCAGTTGGTATTGTATTCCGGATTGTTGATTTCCTCTTGTGAAAATGGCCAAGATCCTACGCTTTCTCCAGCGGGTACCCGGTTTTGTATAGCGGCAGATTCATTGACCCCTCTCATAAATCCGGGAGCATCTAAAACATCTATTTTTCTGTCAACTGTCTGTATGCCTCGGTAAACATCAAAAGAGACTTCACCTTTGCCTGCTTTACCTCTTTTTGTAGTAATGATTACCACACCATTGGCGCCTCTGGAACCATAAATTGCAGTTGCTGAAGCATCTTTCAAAATTTCCATAGACTCAATGTCATTGGGATTGATTGATGCTAATGGATTAGGTGCTACTCTAAATTCATTGAATTGACCACCTCCAGGATTTACTTCATTGCCACTATTGTATATAGGAAACCCATCAATCACATATAGTGGCTCATTTCCTCCACTTATTGAATTACCACCACGGATCCTAACAGCTACTCCACCTCCAGGTGCAGAGGAAGCCTGAATCACTTGAACTCCAGGAGCCCTTCCTTGCATCATTTGATCTAAAGAAGCATTCACTCCCAACTGAAGATCCTTTTCTGAAATCGAAGAAACTGAACCTGTTAAATCTGATCTGTTTACTGTACCATAACCCACCACAACTACTTCATTTAGCTGGCTGAGGTCTGGGTTTAATGTAACGTTTATGGTTGCTCTTGTTCCAACTTGGATTTCTTGTTTTTCAAATCCTATAAATGAGAAAACAAGAACGCTGCTTTGGTTTGCAACAGTCAATGAGAAACGCCCATCAATATCTGTAACAGTTCCATTTGAAGTGCCTTTTTCCGTAATGTTTACTCCAGGCATTGGTTCATTGTCTTCACCAGAAACAACTATTCCTGAAACCGAGAACTGAAGGCTGCTATTTTTATTAGTATCATTTTCAGCAAAAAGGAAACTACCAAAAAGCAACGGGAACAGCATACTTGCGAATATTGTTGTAATTATTCTTTTCATAGTGGTATTCGAGAGGGTTTAAAGTTTAAGTAAATAATTAAAGGTTTCATCTGAAAGCATACCTTTCTGATGACTATTCATAAACCTAAATGGCTGTATTCAAGAGCTGTCAAATTTATATTTCATAGTATTTTTGGGTTTTGAATAGTTTTTTATGGAAGAAAATCGATGATAAAATTTTAGACTTAAACAATTTCAGGATTGACATCTTCATTTTACCTCAATCAGCATTCAATGCATTATAGTTGCCAATATCGCCTAAGCCTGACTTGAATTTTTCCCTACATTATCCGTTATTTTTATTCAAACAGAAAATTGGGTTAATGTATTTTTTGCAAATGTTTATTTGGTAAATATACTTTAGTGAAGAATAAAAAAATTAAATAGCTGTGTTTTGACTAAACTTTAGTGAAAATAACGTTTGCAATCAGACCTTTTAATTGAAAAATTTGAAAACAGTAATCACAAAACTATTTTTCCTAGACAAATAACATTTCAAAATCTAAAATCCGAAAATTTTAAATTTAGTTTTGGCCTTGTCATTTTTCAAAATTAGGAGTAAATCAGCCACACATGTCTGAGGACTTTTTCTGATGGGTTTCAAGATAGACGGCATAAACAGTAAGGGGTGACAGAGGAGGATTTATTCCGCTCCACCTTGCATTCAGTGTCAGATTTCTCCTTTGCGGGGGCTAAACAAAAGCTCCAGCGCAAGGAGTGAAAAGTCTGCGAAATAGCCATGAAAGAATATGTGATCAAACTCGAAAGGAAAGTTGACGGTAAAGAAATCACCTGCACCCAAACTTTAACCGATGCGGCTTTTCAGACGCTTCAGGGATTTATAAGAGAGACTTGTCAAATTAAGGGGCATCAGTTCCTTTTAAAAGAAATCTACCTGAGGGATTTTAAGGTTTGTGTATCTGATTTTAACAAGAATACTAATCCTTCTCATAGGGAATCATGAGGGTCAAGGTGATGAAAAAGCTCAATTATAATTTCGATACTTTACTCTATACCTTTCCAATGTCGCAGATGCATACTCTTTAACAACTAAAGCTTCTATTTCTTCATTGTGTTTATTGAAAATTTCAGTTCGTTGACCGTCAACGGTAATTCTGGCAGGAATACAGCTTGTCTTCCCTTTTGCATTTCGGTAAGATGTTCATCTTTAAAACATACTGAGAATCAGTATTTTATAGCTAATTCGGTGACTCATTTTCAATTGTAAAAATGACTCACCGCTTCGAGGTAATCTTTTTTGATTAGTCTTGTAATTTTTGGTGATTTTGGCACCAAAACGCAAAAAGCCTGTATTGGTGAAATACAGGCTTTTTATGATGAAATTTGTGAATAACTTTAGAAAATCGCTCTTAAAAGGCTTTATAGGTCGTTTTTTAAGCTTATTTCTTTTAGTTAAAATCAGATATTTCCTTGATTTTGGGAGGTTTTGAAAGATTTGAAACTAAAAAAGCAGAGAGTGGGGGATTCGAACCCCCGGTACACTATTACGCGTACGACAGTTTAGCAAACTGCTGGTTTAAGCCACTCACCCAACTCTCTGTATGTTCAGACTTATATCATGTCTGAATTCCCTGCAAATATAAATGATTAATAAACAATTAAGCAAAATGTATTCTTCATTTTCGTAGGCATTTTTTGGCTTTTGAAGTATTGAGGCTTTAACGTCTTGTCTATCAAGAATAAAATTTTGAAAATTATTTCAATTATTTTCTTCAATAACATCCATCTTGATACATCATCATCAGAAATGCCTTCATTCCTTGAAATATTCAGGAATTTAAAATTAAAAAATACCCTGTACAGGGTATTTTTTTTAAAATTCAATAGTGATACTTTTGACTAGTCAATTTTGACTTATTCGAATTTATTTTTAAATGATTTAATCAGAATTACGCTAATATTATGCTAGTATCATCAATATATGGAGTCTTTTCAATTGGCATCCAAGAAGAAGATCCTGATAAGTTAGTTATCAAAGCACGAAAAAAAGAAGCTCTTCAGAGAATTTTTGATGAAAAAAGAATTTCATTGCTGAGTTACGATAAGTTTAATTTTTCTGTCAACTTATGCAAGCAGGAATTGGCACATATTCTAATTATGATGATAAAAGAAATCGATTATACTGATTTTGAAAAAGTTTTTGATGAATCAAGCTTTAATTCTGACCAAACTTTAGTCAAGTAATTTTTCACTTTAAAGTTCATAATTTTTAATTTAGAAACCCTTGAGCTCTGACTTCTAATTTTTTAAGATCATCTGGTATTTCTGAAAAATTTGGGACAAACAGGTACTTGTTGTCTTATTTTAAACCAAAACCCAATAAAAAATTCAATTGATTTATTAGTTGATTTATTTATGAAATCCATTTATTTTAGTTTGAAGTTTAAAAATATATAGGCAAAATTTTATCTTACTTATTATTTATAAAAAGAATAAAATTTTATAATTATTAGTTGATCAATACTTTATTTTAAATATTCCTATCCTTAACTTTATAACTTCTTTAAAGCATTTTATGCCTTAAGTTTGAGTCCACATTAATAATGATGATATGTTGAAGGTTACAGAAATTGAGTCAATGATTCCCCCATATTTTAAGCAATCTGATTTGATTTATGTATGTGTAATTGATATCGAAGGACAGATTTGGTTTGCTAATGATAAGTTTCAAAAATTAATCGGTTCAAAATGTCTGTCAACTTGCGAGGTGAATTTTTCTGAATGCATAAAAGAAAACCAAGAATTTGACCTTCACTCTTTTTTGATTGATGTGACAGGAAAGCCTAACCAAGGAGCAACAGTAGAATTGAACCATAATGGACAACCTGCTAAATGGGAGTTTACAGCTCTTGTGAATTCAGAAGGAGACTTTTCAGGTATTTTGGGTGTAGGTTATCCAAAGCAAGTGGTGGTAAGTACATCCCAGACTGATTATACTTTTCCAAAAGAGGTAAATCCTGCCACTGATATTTATTTTGAATTGAACCATAATTGGCAGATTAAAAATGCCAATGAGCTCGCTGAAAAGTTTTTTGAATTGAAAAAGGAAAATCTGATAGGCAATACCATTTGGCAGATTTATCCTGAAAAAGACATTTACAGGTATGCTTTAGAATTTAAGAAAGCAAAAGAAAGCAAAACCATGCGTGTTTTTGAGGATTTCAACAGCCTCAATGGCAGGTGGTACAAGATGTATATTCTACCCAGAAAATCAGGATTAGATGTCATTTTCAAGGATATTTCTCAGATTCAAAATTTGTCTGACGAGATCCAACAGCTTCAATTTACCTTACAATCGGTCTTGGAAAATGCAGAAGAAAATATTTTTTTAGTAGGTAAAGACCTAAGATTAGTTGGATATAATTCAGCGGCTGAAAAATTAGTAAAGCAATATTTCAATAAAAATTTGCAGGATGGAGATAAATTTATCAATTACCTATTTGAAGGTCTTGATGATGTTTTCCTCAAAGAGGTTGAATCTATATTGAGCGGAAAATTCAAGTCTTTTGAACTTGCTATTTCTAAAAAAGGCAAAAAAGACAAGGTTTTATTCTCCCATAAGTTTTTTCCTTTGATAGACAACCATGATAATATTGTAGGCTTTGGATATGCCAGCAAAGATATCAATGATGAAACAGCTTTTTTGAATAAAATAAAGGGACAGAATAAGGTAATGAGGGATATTTTACATAATCAAAATACAGTTTTACGTTCTCCGTTATCATCAATTCTAGGATTGTTAGAACTGGTTGATGATACTCAGCTTGATAAAGAAAACAAGAAGTATATCTCATATTTAAAGCCTTTAGCACAAGACTTAGACAAAATTATCCGCCAAAATTCAAAAAAAGTTTCTGACCTGGATTAAAAAAAAGAGCTGTAATCAAAAGAAAAAAGTTTAGGTGGTACTGTAAAACCTCCTGCTGAGATCTCTTCTGAAGACAACCAACCGGTATTATCAGCTTTTAAAAAAATTGCCTCTGTTTGTCCCAAGACAGCTGGACTCCCAAGAACTATCCTGTTTTTTTTGCCTTCGAATATATCAAATGAGGAGTATCCTGAAAAAAGCCAAATAAAACATTGTGTTGAAAAACCCTGATTGGTGTACCCAATCATTACAATGTCTCCAGTTGTAGGATTTATATCTGCTCCTGTGATTAGACCTTGACTGTCAAATTCAGTAATGAATTCGGCTTCATAATCCCCAGGCGAACTAGGTAGCGTATAGTATTTGGTTTTGTTATCAAGCCAATTTTTGCTGAATAGATGGAGTTTTCCATTTGCAAAAAAAAATGCTTCGCAATCAAAGTTGTTATTGTTCAATGCTGGTGTAAAGTCAACCTGATCAGGATAATTGAAAGTGATTTTATCAGCTTCAACATCAGTTTGACTTATGATTTTGGATTTTTCTACTCTATAAACTGTCAGGTCTTTTCTATTTCCTGAATTGTTACCGAAGTCTCCAATATACAAGTATTGATCATTTTGAGCCAAACTTTCCCAATCTACATTGGGGGCATTGCTGACCCTCACCCTTTTTAAAGTAGTGCCATTGGTCTCGTCTACTTGATAGATAATGTTTTCATTCCCACTATCATTGATTGTCCAAAGCTGGTTGTTGAAATAGGCCAATCCAGAACTTTCTCTTAACTCGGAGACGAGGTTGGTGACAAACTGAGGCAATTGTGATGTAGGTACTGTTTCAATATTTACCAACAGATCTTCTTCGATTAATTCGAAATCTCTCATTTGTAGATTAATGACTTCTCCCGAACCGCTAGAAATGACAACCCTGTAGTTGTAATGTTTGTATGCTTCTACAGTAATGGTCCTTCTGATGGTATTTTGAAAGATGCTTTCAACTATTTCCAGAACAGGTTCCTTGCCTGAAATCGCATATTTATAATAGTGATTGCCTAAAAGTGGCATTTCAATGTTTCCCGCATCTACCAACACTGGTGGAGTTTCAAGATTTTTGTTTTCCACAGTTACCAAACCATATTCCGTTTCAGCTTCCAATTTAATCTGTATTGATGGACTATTTAGCCTGAATTCACCTTCAGCTGTGTAGGGTAAATAATCCTCATAATTACTCCCTGTCACTACTGTGCTATAGGTGTAATCTGCGTAAGGTAGACTCAAGGAACTGTTTCCAAAATTATTTGGGTTATAAATAAGCTCATACTTTTCACCTGTCTGTTGGCTTGTAAAGATGATTTTCGCCTCTGAATCAAATACATGGGTCCAAGTTGAGCCAGAACTCAATTTTGCATTAGGGTTACCCTGGTTGTATACCTGCAGTTCTATGGCACTCAACCTTACTTGACCTTCATTTAAAGATGGTTCTTCTTTTTTCTCACAGCCAAGCAAAAAGAAAAACAGAATTACATATTGGTTTTTAATTTTCATGGAGGGTGAGATATTTAATTTTATCAAATCTAATCCATTAAGCGCATACTCACAATTGATTTTTTAAATCCTGCATTTGAATTGAACTAAGGAAGATTTCAGATTACAACAAACATTTAGGAAAACAAAAAGTTACCACTGTAAATAAACGAAATAGAGTCATGAATCAGGTTTTGAAAGAATATTCATCAAAGTCCAATGGAAACAGTAACGGTAATGGGGCTCTAAAGAATGAAAACAGCTTATTAGTAAAAGACGCAATATTTGTTAGAAACAAAGGAAATTTGGTCAAAGTTAAGTTCTGCGACATCATGTGGATGAAAGGTGATGGTAATTACACTACGCTTGTCACTAGAACCAGTGTTTATTCTTTGAGAAACATTCTTAAAGAGTTTGAGTCCATCTTACCTTCAGAAGAATTTATTAGAATTCATAAAAGTTACATTGTAAGAGTTGAAGAAATTACCACCATCAATCCCAAAGAATTGACGGTGGGTAAAGATGTTGTTCCTGTTGGAAGAACTTATTATCAAAACTTATTAAACGGAATCAATAAACTTGGTTCTGGAGGGGGGGAATAACAATCAGCCTTCCTTCCAGTATAAGTTGCTGTCTCCGTAGCTTAGGAATCTATAATCTTGGGATAAAGCAGTATCATATATATCACGCCACTTCCCGTTTGTGAATGCTGCTATAAGTAAAACTAGTGTAGATGATGGTTGGTGGAAATTAGTCACCAAGCCATCACATACCTTAAAGTTATATCCGGGCATGATAAAAATCTCAGTTGATCCGGTGATCTCTCTTAGATCATTTTTTTGCATGTATTCACTAATTGCACTAAAACTTTCTGTCCTATTTGGGAGGGATTCGAAAGAACCGTAGGGAAAGAGTTTTTCAATTAAAAATTCACTTTTCTGGTTATGCAGTAACTTCACGCCGTACCAATAAAGACTTTCCAACGTTCGCATAGATGTAGTCCCTACTGCTACTATTTTTGCATCGTGGGCTGCAATATTTGTAATGCTCTCAAAAGATACCACTACTTGTTCACTGTGCATGTTATGCTCTGAAATCACCTCAGATTTGATAGGTTGAAACGTGCCAGCACTTACATGTAGCGTAAGGTATTCCTCTTTTATGCCTTTATCCCTGAGCTGGTCAAATACATTCTCTGTAAAATGGAGACCGGCAGTGGGAGCAGCTACAGCACCTTCTTTTTTGGAATAGACAGTCTGGTATCTTGGCTTATCTTCTGGAGTAGCTTTTCTGTTGAGATAGGGCGGAAGGGGTACCTCCCCCGAAGCCTCTACCAGCGACACAAAAGGCACCAAATTGCCTGACCAATCAAATTGCACCAGGCGATTTTCTCTATCAGTGAGAGTTGCTTTTAGCTCAATCAATTGACCTTGGATTTCAATAGCACCTTTTAAAGTTTCTCCGGTTTTCCATTTTTTCAGGTTTCCGATCATACATTCCCAGGTGACCATTTGCGTATTGATCATGACCTCATTGATTACTGTGCTGGGAAGTATAGGCTTCAATAGAAAAATTTCTATGCGAGCACCTGTCTCTCTCTGAAAAATCATCCTAGCTGGAATAACCTTGGTATTGTTGAATACCATCATGCTTCCTTCAGGAATTAGTTGTGGCAATTCTCTAAAAGCATGATGGCTGATACCTTTTGAACCGTCATAATGCAGTAGCTTAGATTCATCTCTTTTTTCAAGGGGAAATTTGGCTATTTTTTCATCAGGCAATGTATATTCGTAATCTGTTAACCTTATATTTTGAATTGATTTCAACAAAGTCATCGGTAGCTTGTTCTGTTTTTGATTGAGCCTGCAAATATAGTCCTAATGCCACAAGATTTAAATAAAATTAGCTTCTCCTATTATCCTCATTTGCTCAAATTCAGATTTGAAGCTGGAACTTCAAGAGGTACTTTGACAGAAAAAAGAACATTTTTCTTAAAAGCTTATTGTAGTGATCTTCCTGACTTGGTAGGGTGGGGTGAAGCAGCCCCTTTACCGAATCTAAGTCCAGATGATATTCCGGACTTTGAAGATTTATTTTCCAAGCTCTGTATTGATTTATCTGGCAAAAATATCCCCAATAACGAAAAAGAGATTTATCAATGGGTGAGCCAACACATTCCTTATGAACTGCCAAGTGTGCGGTTTGCTTTTGAAACAGCCTTACTGGATTTAAAAAACGGTGGCGAAAAGAAAATATTCAACACGGAATTTTATAATTCCCGAGAACCAATCTCAATCAATGGCTTGATTTGGATGGGAGATAAGGATTTTATGCTCAGGCAGATTGATGAGAAACTGGAATCAGGCTTTGATTGTATCAAAATGAAAATCGGTGCCATCGATTTTGATCAGGAATGTTTCCTTTTGGGCTATATAAGAAAAAGGTATGATGCAAAAACCATCACCTTGAGGGTGGATGCAAATGGTGCATTCACAGCTTCAGAAGCACTTCAGAAAATGCAAAAGCTTGCGTCGTACGATTTGCATAGTATAGAACAACCGATTAAACAGGGGCAGTTAGCAGCAATGTCAGAATTGTGTGCGCAAACTTCTTTACCAATTGCCTTGGATGAAGAGTTGATTGGGATCTATGGGCGGAATGAAAAAATAGCTCTCTTGGAAAAAATCAAACCTCAATACATTATTCTCAAACCTACTTTGCTGGGTGGGATAGCCTCAAGCAAGGAATGGATTGATATTGCTTCTTCTATGGAGATAGATTGGTGGATGACTTCAGCATTGGAAAGCAATATCGGTCTCAACGCAATAGCACAGTTCACTTCTACATTTCAGACAGTGCTTCCTCAAGGTCTCGGCACTGGCCAATTGTACCATAACAATGTAGCTTCTCCTTTGGTAATTGAATCAGGTGCTTTGTTTTATGATCCAGATAAGGAAGAATGGGGCGACTTGGGTAAAACCTCTTAAAATTGACATTTTTTGCAATCTATACTTTGACTGTAGAATATCAATTTTAAAACCATTGTATTTTTATTTAATGAAATAGATAAAGAAGATTGTAGTCAGAAAAATAACATCTGGTTAATTGGACAATAATTGAAAAGTAAAGGCATAAAAAAAGTCCCGAAATATTCGGGACTTCTTCAATTGATGTCAATGTTGTATATAGCTTAGACTACTTTAACATTCACAGCGTTTAGGCCTTTTCTTCCTTCTTTAAGGTCGAAAGTAACTTCGTCATCTTCTCTGATTTCGTCGATCAAGCCTGTGATGTGAACGAAATACTCTTTTGATGATTCGTTGTCTACGATAAAACCGAATCCTTTAGATTCATTAAAAAATTTAACTTTTCCTGTGTTCATGATAATTGATATTGAATTAATAATAGTTCAAAGGTACGGATAGTTTTCACATATAAAACTAATCAGTAAAAATAATTCAAAAGTATTTTAGCGGATTGGCCAAAAATAATTTCATGAGACCACTAGGTAAGCCATATATATCAGGGAAAAATTCTGAATTATTCCAATTCAAATAAGTAGACAGGTTTGTTGAAAGTCACTTTTAAATCGGTAAGTCTAAGTTTTCCGTTTTTTAGATTTCTTTCAAACACCACTATATCAGATGATTCCTGATGTGCGACTAACAAATACTTGCCATCTTTTGTGATGATAAAATTCCTAGGCATTACTCCACCACTTTTGGTTCTTTCTACGAATTCCAGCTTTCCTTCTTTATCAATTTCAAAAGCTGTGATCTCGTTGGCATCGCCTCTATTGGACGCATAAAGAAACTTTGAATCTGGAGAAAACCTTAATTCAGCGGCTCCTACATCTCCAATAAACTCCCTATCGGTCAAACTTACTGCCTGTATAGGACTCATTTTTCCCTCATCAAAGCTGTAAACACCCACTTCTGCCGATAGTTCATGAATGAGATAAACCACTTTTCCATTGGGATGGATAACCAAGTGTCTTGGTCCCGCTCCAGCATTTACTTCGATATAAGGGAAGGAAGCGCCCTGAAATGGTACCGCGTAACCTGGATTATAATCATAGAGATGTATTTTATCTGTGCCCAAATCACCAACCAAGAGATTATTGCCGTTAGGATGAAAAACTGTACTGTGTACATGAGCTTTTTCTTGCCTTGCTGAATTGATGCTTTGGCCTTCATGTTGCAGAGTCTGAACGTGAGTCAAATTGCCGTTTTCAATCTGATATGCCGAAAAATTACCCCCGGAATAATTCCCGACCACCAAAAAGTTCTCCTCTGGACTTAAGCTTATGTAACATGGATGATCCCCAAATGAAGGCTTTTCTTCCTTGAGTTCTAGCTTCAATTGATCCCTATCAAAATCAAAAACTTTGACTTTACCGCCACTTTCACCTGATGTTTCTTCAACAGCAAAAACAAGGCTTTGTGCTTTGTTGCTGATGACAAATGAAGGGTTTATCACTTCAGAAGCTATCACATTGGCATTTAAAAGTCCGGTTTCAGGGTTAAACTCCAGGACTCCAATACCCTGTTTATCATCATCTGTGTAGGCACCTATCAAAAAGGTATATTTGGGTTCAATCATTTCTTCTTCGGATTGGTAATCGCATGACCATATACTCATTGCGAGCAGTGTCAGACTTAAAGTTTTGAAAAATATCTGATTATTGATTTTCATTTTCTTCTGAAGTCTTTGGTGAAATCCCTTCTTTTCTGTCTTCGCTGTACAATTCTTTGGTGATTGGATCATACTGACCATCGAGGTCATCGATTTTCATTCCTTTCCACTTTTCGGTTTTGGTGAAGTAAGCCGATCTCATCAGCATATGACCACCAATAGGAGCGGTCAAAAATATAAATAAAATGATGGACACCACTCTGGTAGTCACTGAATAATCTTGGAAATAGATGGCTGCCGACAACAAGATAAGACCCAATCCCAGTGTTGCTGTTTTGGTCGTAATGTTGATACGCATATAGACATCAGGCTTTGTGAGCACAGCTACAGCAGTGGAAAGGATAAAAAGTGACCCTAAGGTCATCATGATCATGATCAATATTTCACTCATCATTTTTACTTCTTTGAATTAGAAAATAGGCAAAAGCCACAGTGCCTAAAAAGGCAATTAATGCAAATAGCATGGCTATATCCAAAAAGGTACTTTGGTCATTTTGCATGCTATATATAGCAATGATACCAATCGCAATCAATATCAACATATCCAGGGCAATCACCCTATCAGGTATACTAGGACCTTTCAGAAATCTGATAAAAACCAAAATCACTGAAATTCCCAGTATGGGCAAAATCACATAATTGTAATATTCCTGTAAACTCATCTCATCAATTCCAATAAGCGGTGTTCTAATTTGATTTTGATCTCCTGTATAAATTCTTCCTTGTCTTCACAATGGAGTGTATGGACAAACATGGCCTTTTTATCAGTGGAAACATCCAATACCATTGTTCCTGGCGTCAGGCAAATAAGGTTAGCCAAAAATGTAATTTCAAGATCACTTTCAGCTTCTAAAGGGACTTTTATAATGGCTGGGTTGAGCTTTGATTTTGAATACAAAGACTCTTTGACTGTCTGAAGGTTAGCCTGCACAATTTTCCCCAAGATCACGATAAAAAACCAGATCGTTTTTGGCACAATAGTGAAATACTTGTTTTCAACCCTATTGATTGTAATGAGCCAAAGTATTCCAAAACTGATGATAAAGCCAAACAGGAAATTTTCTTGGGTAAGTGTTCCTGTAGCAAAGACCCAAACCAAAGCCAATAAAATATTGCTCAATAAAAGTGATTTTGTCATAGCTCAATTTGGTTTTGGCTCATTACATTCTCAATGTAAGCTGCCGGATTCATCAATTCAGAAGCAATGCGTTGCGATAAGGAAATGATATTTTCAGCTCCTAATCCAATGTACAAAGAAATAATACTTAGGAAAACAATAGGGAGTAGCAAAACCCACTTCTCCCTTTGGCGTAACTCATGGAAATACCTGCCAATTGCTTTTTTGGGAAGATTTACTCCTTTTTTCCAAAACACTTCAACCCATACCTTAGCTATCACCCACAAAGTCAGAAAGGAACCTAGTACGATAAAGGTAATTAAAATGTATTCACCACTTTCTAGACCACCTTGGATAAAAAATAATTTAGCCCAGAAGCCTGACAATGGAGGAATTCCCACCAAAGAAAATAAGGGTATGGCCAAAAGAAGTGAAAGTAAAGGGTAGTTTTTATACATTCCACCAAGCTCTTTGATATTTTGAGTACCGTTGATTTTTAGGATAATTCCAGAAACCATGAAGAGATTTGTTTTGACAATAATATCGTGCACCAAATAAAAGACTGTCCCCACTATGGCCAATTCTGTCATCATACCTATACCAGCCATCATAAAGCCAATATGACAAATGATCAGGTATCCGAATATCTTACCTAAGTGTTGGTGTACCATAGCACCAAGTGCACCGGATAAGATGGTCAAAGCGGCCATGACAGAAAGGACCAAACTCAGGAAATCATCTCCCACAAATATCAAAGTAAAAGTTCTTACCATAGCATACACACCTACTTTGGTCAACAAACCTCCAAAAATAGCTGCTACCGCTGGGGGAGGGGTATGATAGGATGCTGGAAGCCAAAAGTAAAGTGGAAAAACAGCTGATTTGATACCGAATGCAACCAGGAATAAGCTTGCTGTGACATTGATCAGACCTTTATTTTCAATTTCCTGTACTTTGAGCGCCAGATCTGCCATATTTAGAGATCCTGTCAATCCATATAAAAAGGCAATTCCAATCAGGAAAAAGATGGAAGCTAGTAGGTTTAGGGCTACATATTTGATTGCTCCCTCGAGTTGTGCTTTTTTACCACCTATTGTAATCAAGACAAAGGAGGAAATAATGATGACCTCAAACCATACATAAAGGTTGAAAATATCTCCAGTAAGAAAGGCTCCTTGAAGCCCCATAATCAGGAAATGAAGCATTGGAAAAAAGCCAAACTGCAACCTGGCCTTGTTCATACTGACTGTGGCAAATACGGATACGGCGAAGCCTGCAATTGCAGCCAGAAGTACCATAGTAACTGCAAAAGTATCAGCTACAAAGGAAATGCCGAATGGAGCTGACCAATTTCCCGATTGGGTAACCAGCATGCCTCCATCATATACAGCTGAAAATAGCCAAATAGAAATTCCCAATCCAACTAAAGACAGGATCACACTAAGGAATTTTTGCGCTTTGATATAGCTCCAGAAAAACAACAACAAAACCGCTGATGCCATTTGGAAAATTATGGGTAATACTATCCAAGTGCTGTTCATATTTCTTCGTCAGTTGAATTCAACTCATCCAAATCATCTGTTTCGAGAACTTTATACACCCTTTTGATCAATATGATGGCAAAAGACTGAAGTCCGAAACCTATTACAATCGCGGTAAGAATAAGTGCTTGTGGCACAGGGTCTGCATAAATTTCAGTGAAGACCTTTGAAGCTTCATCAATGACAGGTGGCTTACCCTTGACCAACCTTCCAAGAAGAAATATCAGTAAATTGACTCCATTTCCCAGAAGAATCAGGCCTATGATCATTTTGAACATACTTCTTCTGAGCAACATGTAGATACCAGCTGCATGTAAAAGACCTATGATAAATATTAACAATAACTCCATTTCAAATTGTCTCTATAATTGAAAACATGATGGTAAGCGTAGAGCCAATCACCACCAAATACACACCTATGTCAAAAAAAAGCGCAGAACCAACCATTCCGATCAGTTGCAGCGGCTCATCGTACCAAAGCCCCGTCATTACCGGCAAACCAACAAGCCAAGGACTGATGGCGGACAAGATGCAAATAGCAAGTCCGATAGGCATGAGGTATCTTGGGTTCAATTTTACAATTGACCTGGTTTCCTTTAACCCAAAAGCAAAGGAATAAAGGATAAAAGCGATCGCAGCCATCAAGCCTCCTACAAATCCTCCTCCTGGAAGGTAATGTCCTCTAAGAAGGATAAATACTGAAAACAACAACAATAAAGGAAGTAAGTACCTCGATGCGGTTTGAAATATTAATGATTTCATATCAATCTTTACTTTTCGGGTTGAGGTTAAGGTTGAGCAAACTGAACACTCCAATGGCGGCTATGACCAATACTACAGTTTCGACCATGGTGTCTATGCCTCTGAAATCTACCAAAATTACATTGACTACGTTTTTCCCTTTTGCTAAAATGTAGGCATTTTCGGCATAGTAATCAGAGACTTCCGAATAAGAAGGAGCTTCAAATACCTCCAATGCAAGAATGGCTATCAAGGAGCCAAACATAAGTGAAAGCAAACCGTCTCTGTACCTGATCTTCCTAGTAGAAAAAGATCTGTTCTTGGGAAGTTGAAACAAGACTAACATGAACAATAAAACCAACAAAATGTCTATTGAAAACTGTGTCATGGCCAAATCCGGAGCCGAATAGTAAAGGAAAAACAGACAGTTTGCCAAGCCTATGATTCCCAATGCTACAATGACCCCGGTTCTTGTTTTGGTCACCAATGCGAAGATTATAGAAGTCACCATCAATATCACCACCAAAAACTCAGACGGGGTGATCTGGGATATCTGATTCCAATCCAAATGGATATCTACACCATCATAGAGTCGATATCCTGCCAAAACGGTCAAAAACAATAAGATCGTAATCACATAATTTCGCAAAAAGCCATTTTGAAAAAAGCCTGTCCATTTTTCGGCAAAACCTTGGAATGACATAGCGATGTTTTCCATTAATTGGATAGGAGCTATTCTGTCAAATGTCTTGACATTTTCAATTAATTTCTTTGATGGTTTTAAGGTGTAATAAAGAACTAACCCTACTGCTAAAGTAATCAAACTCAAACCTAAGATCCAGTTGAAACCATGCCATACAGCAAGGTGGATTTCAGGTGCCTCAGGCAGCATGCTTGTGAAAACTGACTGCATGAGTCCGTCCAAGAGCCAGGGTAAAGCTCCGAAAATCAGGGATAGAGATGCTAATAAAACAGGAGGAACCCACAAGAGTGGGCTTGGCATTTTGGCGCTCTTGTGTTCTTCAGGCAACGAACCTGTAAATGGTTTGATACCCACCCAAAATCCCGCTACAAACAGTATTATCTTCGTAATCACCAAAGCAGCTGTTAACAATATAGCCCATGATCCAAAATGGAAACTGGCTTCATACATGACTTCTTTGCTGATAAAGCCTAGTAAAAAAGGTACACCTGCACTTGATAGAGCGGCTAAATACCCTGCTAGAGCTACTGGCTTCATGATTTTTTGCAAGCCAGCCAAAGAAGTCACCTCTCTTGTGCCTGTTTCATGGTCAATGATACCTGTGATGAGGAATAGTGTAGCCTTATATAATGCATGGGTTAGGATAAAAATACCCGCACCCAACAAAGCGTCTTCTGTGCCAATTCCTAATAGAAACACCAGAATGCCCAGTGCAGAGATCGTGGAATAAGCAAGAATGCTTTTAAGGTCTGTCCTGAAAAGTGAATGAATGGCGGCATATAACATCGTAAAACCACCAACAATGATCAAAGTCCAATTCCAGATGTCTGTTCCGCCCAATAAAGGTGTAAACCTGGCCAAAAGGTAGATCCCAGCTTTTACCATAGTAGCTGAATGCAGGTAAGTACTCACCGGGGTAGGTGCTTTCATGGCTCCAGGAAGCCAAAAGTGAAAAGGGAATTGTGCTGACTTGGTGAAAGCCCCGACAAATACCAGTATTACAATCCAAATGTAAGATTGATGATTTTGCAATATTTCGGAGGAATTAAGTAGCTCTGTGTAAGAAAAAGTACCGCCTACATGCCCGATCCAAATCAAACCGGCAAGCAATACCAAACCACCAAATCCAGTTACTCCCAATGCTGTTAGGGCCGACTTTTGCGAGGAATCATCCTCATTTTTATAACCAATCAGGAAAAAGGAACTAATGCTTGTCAATTCCCAAAATATAAAAAGGCTGATCAAATTGTCAGACAATACCAAGCCCAACATAGCGGCCATAAACATACTCAGGTACCCATAAAACCTATCCAGGTATTTGTCTTCTTTTAAATAATATGAAGTGTAAAAGAAAACCAAAGCACCAATTCCGGTAATCATCAAGCCAAACAGTAAAGAAAGTCCATCTAGCCTGAAGTCCAAGTTGATACCAAAACTTGGGATCCAAGAGTAAGACCAAAACTGTGCACCTTCACTTACAACATGTTGTAGAAATGAAGCCAGATAAATGAAAATACCCAAAGGAATAAATGGATATAACTTAGGGACTAAATCTTTTTTGAAACGGGAAAATATAGGTAAAATCGCAGCTGATATAAGTCCGGAAATAACTGCAAAAATCATATAGTTAGCTTTGAATTCAAGGATAAATGAAAGACACGAAAGTACAAATATTATCTTAACCTAAAATATTTCGTTCCTGATAAGTTTTATCAGCTTTAGTTACATTTTTTCATAATAAATGGTTTGTTTGTTGTTTTTTAAGTAACAAATCAGTCTTTTCATTGATCAAAATGATATAATAACGGTGTTTTATTTATTTTTTGCTAAATTCACGTCGATTAACCATTAAACCTATTATGTCAATAAACACATACCAAACAGAAGTAGCCAAGCGCTTTACTATCTACAACAGTCTATTTTTAGATCTGCCATTTAGTGACATTCACCGAACAGGTACGCTTTTACCTATTTTATCATCTAAGTGTCACGAAGGTTTTGAAAAGGACAAAACACCTAAGGAAATTATTCAGGGCTTTTTTGATGAAATGATGGCACAAAATTCTGATCAGGATAAACATGACCTCCTTTTCAGAATGGTACAATACGTAGAGCGTCAAGTTGTGCTTTTTGATTCTATTGAGGACGCAGCTTTTGAAAAAATCCATGACCTAAAGGGAAAAGGAAGTGTAGCTGCATTGATAGCCAGGGCTGGCAATGACGGGAAAAGGGAAGCCTTAATCGAGAAACTTAAGACCTTTTCTGTCAGGCTGACACTCACAGCGCACCCTACCCAATTTTATCCTGGAAGCGTACTGGGAATCATCACTGACTTGGAAACAGCTATCAGAAATAATGACCTCGGTAACATCGACTTGCTTTTACAGCAACTTGGTAAAACCGCTTTTATCAATAAAGAAAAACCATCCCCGCTCGATGAAGCTGTGAGTTTGATCTGGTTTTTGGTCAATGTTTTTTATCAAAGTATACCGGATATCCTGATAAGACTCTTAAGAAGTTTGGACGTGCCTCTTCATGAATGGGATAATCCTGGATTGTTGAAGGTTGGGTTTTGGCCAGGAGGTGATAGAGATGGCAATCCATTTGTCACACATGACATCACGGTCAAAGTTGCAGAAAGACTTCAAAAGTGGATTTTGAGATGTTATTACAGGGATGTAAGAAAACTCAGAAGAAGGTTGACTTTCAAAAATGTTGAGCCTGTGATGATCAAAGTAGAGAATGGTCTGTTCAGTTCTCTTTTTGAAAACCAAGGTTATTACAATAGCAAAGAGGAACTGCTTGCAGACTTGATGGAAGCCAGGCAAGGACTAATAGACCTACATGACGGATTGTTTTTGGATCAGTTGGATGAGTTTATTCTTAAGGTTAAAATTTTCGGATTCCACTTTGCCTATATGGATGTCCGGCAAGACAGCCGTAAACATGATGGCCTATGGGATGAGCTGATAGAGGTAAAATCAGGAAAACCTGAACTAGACAAATATCATGATTTGTCTGAGGAAGAAAAGGTCAAATATCTCTTGGAAATAGAAGGATTGCCTGATCAGTCAGAGCTTAAAGATGAATTTCATCAAGAAATGATGAAGAGTTTTGATGCTGTCAAGACTGTCCAACAAAGCAATGGCGAGGAAGGGCTACATCGGTATATCATTTCAAACTGTCAGTCAGTGCTGCATATTTTGGAAGTATTTCAATTGTCCAAACTGAGATTTGGTAAAGAAATTGAAAACCTTCCATTGGATATAGTGCCTTTGTTTGAAACTATTGATGACTTGGCAGCTGCTCCGGATATCATGAGGCAATTGTACGAAAACGAGCATTACCGAAAGCACCTCAAAAATAGAAAATCCAAGCAAAGCATCATGTTGGGCTTCTCAGACGGCACCAAAGATGGTGGATACATCCGAGCCAATTGGTCTATTTTGAGAGCCAAAGAAGAACTGACGAAAGTATCAAGGGAATATGATGTAAGCGTGGTATTCTTTGATGGTAGGGGTGGACCTCCTGCAAGAGGAGGAGGCAATATGAACAACTTCTATGCTTCTTTAGGTGAAAAGGTAGAAAACGCTGAAATTCAGGTTACTATTCAGGGACAGACCATTTCTGCTAATTATGGAAAACAGGTTTCCTGTACTTATAATCTTGAACAATTACTTTGTGCAGGATTGGAAAATGAGCTTTATCCTTCATCTGATAAGAATCTTAGTGAAGAACAGCGCAAGTTGATTGATAAAATGGCCGAGACATCTTATCAGTTTTATAAGGACTTTAAAAACCATCCTAAATTTGTTCCTTATCTAGAGCATGTCACGCCATTGAAGTTTTTTGGTCAAGTCAATATTGGTTCTAGACCGTTGAAAAGAGGCAAAGACTCAGGCTTGAAGTTTGAAGACCTAAGGGCAATTCCATTTGTGGGATCTTGGGCTCAAATGAAACAGAATATTCCAGGTTTCTTTGGGGTAGGTGCTGCTTTGTCAAAATTGAAAGACGAGGGGGATTTTGAAGAAGCGAAGAAACTTTACAAAGACTCTTTGTTCTTTAGGTCATTGCTGGGTAACTCCATGCAGTCTTTGGCCAAGTCTTTTTACAAGGCTACGGCATATTTGAAGGATAATGATGACTATGCTGAGTTTTGGAAATTGATGTTTGAGGAGTATCAGCGTTCAATCGATATGCTTTTGGACGTTTCGGGAATGGACACTTTGCTACAAGACAACCTTACCTCAAAGGAGTCCATAGCCATCAGGGAAAAAATTGTTCTCCCTGTAATCACTATTCAGCAATATGCCATTCAATCCATGTTGGAATCCGGCAAAGAAGATAGAAACCTGCAAATGCTTATCCTGCGAACGATGTTTGCGATTATCAATGCTGCGAGAAATGCAGCTTAATTATATTTTCTCAAAGGCATCTGAACTCAGGTGCCTTTTTTTCCTTATTTTGTTTTTTTATTTCTTTTTAATGCTCCACTTCACTTCTTAAAAAGAATTGAGTTATTTTAGTTTCAGAGTAGGATTCAAACAAATTACGATGAAAAAAAAGCTTATAATTCCTATAGATTTTTCCCCCTTTGCTAAAGAACAGTTGAGGTTGGCAGCTTCCTGGAAATCACAATATGATGTTGATTTGGTGATTCTGCATAAGATAAATTTGGTTTTTCCATCGTTATCAAGTGCTGATATACGCCTTAAAATGGAGTATGAGTTAAAAAGAGAAGCTAAAAATCAAGTGAATGAATTATTGGAAGAAGTAGGCTTGGACATCAATACTCCTACATACATTTTCACTGAAAGTTTGGTGGCATTTATCTTGAATTCCAAATCACTAAGCCAAGAGGATATTATTGTAGTCGGGATGAAAGGTGCCGGAATGCTTACACAGCTATTAATAGGAAGCACTACTACCCAATTGATAGACAATCTCAATCACACGATTATTGCAGTGCCTCTTGATTTGAAAGAATTGTATCCTGAGAAACTTATGGTAGGCATACATCATAAATCAGGATTGAATAACAAAAGCTTTTCTGATTTATTAAATTTGATCTCTCCAACATTGAATTTTGTTGAATTCGTATCTGTGGTGGCTGCTGATGAAGATAAAGCTAAAACCGATTCATTTCTTCAACAAATTCAAGGGCCATTTTCGTCTCAAGTAAAAACAGATTTTAAAACATTTGAAGGACAAAATGCATTGACTTCGCTAAAACAATTTTATGGAGAACTTGACCATACCTTTTTAGTGGTGCAAAGAGGCTCAAGATCTTTCTCAGATCATGTTTTCCGAAAGTTTATGGTAAATGAATTGGTATATAATAATTTTGCTCCTTTAATTATAATTCCATGATTGAGTATTTACAGGAACTTGCAAAAAATCCATTTACTGAATTTGCCTTGATTTTTTTATTTGCTGCTATCTTGGGTGGCATTGGGCAATTTTTGAAGCAGCCTTTGATTGTAATGTTTATTTTCTTGGGGATTTTATTAGGACCTTCTTTTTTAGACATCGTCCAATCCAAAGAGAATATCCACCTTCTGGCAGAAATAGGAATAGCCATTCTCTTGTTTATTGTTGGTTTAAAGCTAGACTTGAGGTTGATTCAATCCACTGGAAAAATTGCTTTACTTACCGGGCTTGGTCAGGTTTTGTTCACTTCCTTATTTGGATACATGATTGGGCTCGCTCTTGGCTTTGGAAACTTGGAGAGTTTTTACATTGCTGTGGCTCTCACTTTCAGTAGTACCATAATTATTGTCAAACTTCTTTCAGATAAAAAAGAAATTGACTCCCTTCATGGTCAGATAGCAATTGGTTTTTTGATTGTACAGGATTTGGTAGTAATACTGGTGATGATCGTACTGGCTACAATCGGCAGGGAAGGAGACGGTTCTGTAATTGAAGAGATAGGGAAAACTTTGTTGTATAGTTTGATATTCGTGGCATTTACTTTTTTGATGATGCGATATCTGATCCCAAGAGTAAGTCATTTTCTGGCCAAATCAGCTGAACTATTAACGCTATTTGCGATAGCTTGGGCTGTCTCCTTGGCTGGAATTGGAGAATTGATTGGATTTAGTGGCGAGGTGGGTGCATTTTTAGCTGGTGTAACCTTGGCCTCATCACCCTTCAAGGATTTGGTGTCAGGAAGATTGACAAGCCTCAGGGATTTTCTACTATTGTTTTTCTTTGTCAATCTAGGCTCAGAGCTAGATTTCTCTGTGATTGGTGAGCAAGTTCCCAGTGCATTTATATTCTCATTTTTTGTATTGATTGGTAATCCTATTATCGTTCTGATCATCATGGGGATAATGGGCTATAAAAAGAGAACAGGTTTCCTTGCAGGTCTTACAGTTGCACAAATTTCCGAGTTTTCATTGATTTTTGCCGGCCTAGGTCTGAGCGTGGGCCATATCAATGAGGAAATTCTAGGACTCATCACTTTGGTTGGCTTGATTACCATAGCACTTTCTACCTACTTGATTTTGTACTCTCATCAAATCTATCAAGTAATAGCTCCAGCACTTTCTATTTTTGAAAGAAAAAAATTAAATGCAAATGAGAATCAGAAAGCATCAAAACAAAAGGAATTTCACACTGTGATCATTGGTTTGGGTAGAATCGGGTCTGAAATTACAAGACGCATAGAGGATCAGAAAGAAAAATGCACCTATTTTGGTGTTGATTTTGATCCCAACGTGGTCAAATCATATAGAGAAAGAGGTAAAGAGGTGATCTATGCCGATATTGAAGATCCGGAGTTATTGACACATATACCTTATGAAAATGCGAAATGTATCATCAATACAGTCCCGGTGCCTGAGTCTGCCAAGCACCTTTTACTCAAACTTCAAAGGTCTGATTTCAAAGGGAAATTGTACCTAACCGCTATCAATTCTTTTGATAAGAAATATTTGGTGGATCTTGGTGCCAAAAATGTGCTGATGCCTCATGAATTGGCGGCAGCTAATTTTTACAATGAATATTTAAAACCAGAAATGGGGTGATTGAAAAATCCTTGTGTTCATCTATATTGGTTTAGGTAAAAAGGAGCTAAATCTCGAAGGTCAAAAGTTGAGGGCATGCTCAATTTGAAGTCAAATATTCCTTGGGTAAAAAAAATGGCGGGTATCACCCGCCATAGTCTTAAGATTCCAAACTGTGTTCCACCACAATTTCCGTATCCAATAATACAGATATTGGACAGTTTTTCTCAGCATCCTTAACAGCCTCCGCAAACTTTTCAGCAGAGATGCCAGGTACTTTTGCTTTTAATTCTATTTTGGACTGAGTGATTTTGCCATCTTCAAGTGTGATGGTGCACTTGGCATTCAGTTCATCAGCTTTGTGATCTGATTCTCCCAAGACAAAGCTTAACTTCATAGCGAAGCATCCAGCATGTGCGGCAGCTATCAACTCTTCCGGATTGGTACCTTTTCCTTCTTCAAATCTTGAAGAAAATGAATATTGGGTGCTATCAAGTACGCCAGTCTGAGTACTCAAATTTCCCTTACCTTCTTTTCCGGATCCTTGCCAAACGGCAGTTGCATGTCTTTTCATTGGTGTAGTTTTTTGGTTAAAAATTTTATTCTGAATTTGTCCTTTAAGTTATCAAATAATAAAGGCCGTACCAAAAAATGGCACGGCCTTCTCAAATAAAATATCAATATGTAGTTATTTGCTCATTGGCTTTTCGCGCTGAATCTCCAACATATCCACTGGAGGTGGCGTGTTGTCCCCTAATAGGTGCAGAACGTAGTAATCTGCCATTCTCCAGAAGAAATATTCAGTCATATCTCCAAAACCGTGTCTTTGGCCGGGAAGGATGATGAAATCAAATCTCTTGTTGGCCTTGATTAGGGCATTCGCCATTCTGATGGTATTGGCTGGGTGAACATTGTTATCTACATCTCCGGTAACCAAAAGCAAATGGCCTTTGAGGTTTTTGGCAAGGTCAGGATTCCTTTCTACCTGATAGATAAAAGTAGTATCACCTTTAGGGGTAATGACTTCTTTTACTCCATGGTGTTTTTCAGACCACCACCTATTGTAAATGTTGTTTTCATGATTTCCGGCAGAAGAAACAGCAACTTTGAAGAAATCAGGATAAACCAACATCGCAGCGGTGGACATAAAACCACCACCTGAGTGACCATGGATCCCTACTCTGGATTTATCGATGAAATTATGTCTTGCCGCTAACTGTTCTACAGCTGCCTTTTTATCGGCAAGACCATAGTCGCGAAGATTGCCATAGCCATAATTATGATACCACTTAGATCTTCCCGGATGCCCACCTCTATTACCTACGGTAACTACTACAAAACCCAACTGGGCAAGTCTGTCTATCCTGTCCATAGACCTTCCAAAGGATTTGTTTACTGCTTCAGTTTGTGGTCCTGGATATACATATTCGATTATTGGGTAACTTTTGGTACTATCAAAGTCAAAAGGTCTGTACATGACACCAAAAAGGTCTGTAATGCCATCATCAGCTTTTACTTTAAAAGGCTCAGGGAATTGATACCCCGCAGCAAATAAAGAAGTCAGGTCAGCTTCTTCCAGGTCCATGACTTTTCTGCCTTGGTTGTCATGCAACACAGCTGTAGGAATGGTATTTACCCTTGAGTAATTATTGACAAAAAAAGTAGCATTGTCATTTACCGACACACTGTGGTCGTAATTGCCTGGATTCAGCAAGGTGACATTGCCTCCGTTTAGACTTACTTTATACAAGTGTAGGTAATAAGGGTCTTCCCCCTTTTCTTTGGCATTTGCAGTGAAATATAACGTTCTGTTTTTTTCATCTACCTGTTCTATACTTTCGGAATGGTAGGGACCTGAGGTCAATTGTTTTTTCAAAGTCCCGTTTACTTCGTAAAGGTAATAATGACCCCAGCCATCGCGCTCTGACCAATGGATAAATTCCGTTCCATTGGTCAATACTTTTGGTTTTTGTATGTCTATATAAGTATTGCTTCTTTCCTCAACCAATATTTCCTTTTTACTTTCTTTTAAATTCCATCTACAAACATCCACCCGCTTTAAGTCTCTTGAGGTAATAGTGAAATAGAAGAAATTTTCATCTCCAAGCCATTTGACTGGTTTAAACTCATCGTCTTGTTGATTGGCTTTCAAGTCAGCTGACCATACACTCAAACTCTGATCCTTGAATGTATTGACATCAAGTTCAGACATTGATTTAGTATCAAAAGAAAAATGTTTCAATTCCGTTCGCGGCTGATCTTTTTCACCCGGCATGGCATATTTATAGCTTTCAAGTGTTGGTCTTGGATTCTTGGTGTTGTGAATGACCCAAAGGTCTTTGACATGTCGTGAATCAGTTCTTGTCAATACAAACTCTTTTGAGTTGGCAGACCAGTAAACCGAAGCTCTTTTGCGGTCATCTTTCTTTTTTTCCTCTTCTTCATTGTCATCACCCCTTCCAGAAGCACCATATGAATAGTCTTTTTCACCATCTTCAGTAATGCGGTGTTCTACAATAGTGCTGTCTTTTTCATCTTTTACTGCCTTCAGGAAATTCTCCTTGTCCATCCAAAACAGGTTTTCGTTTTTAGCAAAAACTATTTTAGAAGAGTCAGGGGCGATATTTGCCCAAGAGAGCCTTTTCTTTTTTTCCTCTGGATCTTCTATTTCTGTCAAGGTGCCATTTCCGAGATTGTATCTAAAGAAGAAAGTCTTTTTCTCAAGTGAGTCTTTGGCACTTTTATTTTTGGCTTTAATCTCCTCCCAATCTTTCTTGAGCACTTCCTCCGTACTCTTTACTTTAAACTGAACTTCATTTTCATCTTCAATGAATTTAAGATCATTCAGGTCAAGGTGCTGTCCATCAAAAGGATCTTTGACAATCAGTGTCAGACGGGCTGCGAGTACATCTTTATCAAACAGAGGAGTTTTAGTTCTGTTGGCAGGGTTTACCAAATACCAGTTTTTCCCTTCCGTAGTCTCATATTCATACCAGAAACGGTCTGAATTTTTAAGCCAATGAGCTTTGACATCTGTAGAAAAGATCATCTTTTTCAGCTTTTCAGGGGAAAATCCCGATGCCAACTCATAGTTTCCTTTAGTGCTTGACTGCTGTGCAAATACAGCGGTCACAGAAAGGAATATGCTGATCAATACAATTACTTTTTTCATCAATAATTTCTTTTTTAATCTTTGAAACTAATTCAAATCCATTTTGTCTTTAAACTAAATTTGTGAAATGACAACATTCCTACACAAGCGGTAAAAGTTGAGAGACTTTATTTTTTGAATGGCCTTTCAGTATAAAACTCACGAATCAAAGGAACTAGGCCCTATTTTCCACTCATCCTAAAAGGCAGTGGTGTAACATAAATTCCAATTGGCTTGGGCTTGTATGTGTTATATTCGAGTATAATTAATCGCGCATACTATGAAAAAAAACTTACTTACACTCACCCTAATACTTCTAACCTTCACCTGGAGCATGGCTCAGGAAAAAAGAGAAGTCAAAGTAGAATCCAGTTCTGTCACCAATGGAGAAGTGACCATCAAAGGTCAAAAAGTCCCCTATAAAGCCACAGCCGGCACTATGCCTGTTTGGAATGAGGCTGGTGAGCCAATAGCGACTTTGTTTTACACTTATTACGAAAGAACTGACGTAACTGACAAGGCAAGAAGACCTTTGGTGTACTCTTTCAATGGAGGTCCTGGTTCAGGTTCTCTTTGGATGCATTTGGCTTACACTGGTCCTTACAAATTGAATATTGATGATGAAGGGAATCCTTTACAGCCTTATGGTGTCAGCAAAAACCCACATTCTATTTTGGATGTAGCTGATATTGTATATATAGATCCAGTAAATACCGGTTACTCTAGAGTGGTAGACAAAGACGAACCGAGATCGACCTTTTTTGGTATCAACAGTGACATCAAATACCTTTCTGATTGGGTAAAGACATTCACTACACGTAATAACAGATGGCAATCACCAAAGTATCTTATTGGCGAAAGTTATGGTACTACAAGAGTTGCCGGAATGGCACATGAATTACAAAACGCACATTGGATGTACCTCAACGGGGTAATCTTGGTTTCTCCAACAGGAATGGGCTTAGATAGAAGTGGGCCTGTAGCTGCGGCTAATTACTTGCCGTATTTTGCAGCAACTTCTTGGTACCATAAAGTGCTGCCTTCAGAGCTACAGAGCAAAGATTTGGATGAAATCATTCCTGAAGTAGAGGCATATACGCTTGACGTCTTGATTCCTGCCTTATCTAAAGGAGGTACTTTGGATCCAGCTGAAAGAAAAGAAATTGCTAAAAAAATGTCATATTATACTGGTCTTAGTGAAAAAGTGATTTTAGAGCATGCATTGGCAGTTCCTACGAGCTATTACTGGAAAGAAGTTATGAGAGATCAAGGCCTGACAATTGGTAGATTGGACAGCAGATATAGAGGCATAGATCAAACAGATGCTGGAGAGCGTTATGATTATGATCCAGCCCTTACTTCATGGAACCATGCTTTTTCACCAGCCATGAACTATTATGCTAAAAACATCTTGAAGTATGATACTGACTTGACTTACAACCTATTTGGTCCAGTTCACCCATGGGATAGAAGTAATGAAAACACCGGTAGGCAATTGGCTCAAGCCATGTTGCAAAATCCATACATGCACGTAATGACTCAGTCAGGATATTTTGATGGTGGTACTGATTATTTTAATGCCAAATACAACATGTGGCAAATGGATCCAGCTGGAAAAATGCAAGATAGGTTACACTTCAAAGGATATAGATCAGGACATATGATGTATTTGAGAGCTGAAGATTTGGCTAATTCCAACGAAGATATCAGAGAGTTTATCAAAATGAGTTTGCCAGGTGATGGCATACCTGCTAAGTATTGATTTAAATTTTAGATTTAGATTTTAGATTTAAGATTCTAGTCCCGATAGCGGGAAGATTTGAAAAAATAGATTTAAAAAGCCGGTCGATATGATCGGCTTTTTTATTTTACCAAGATGCTGAAGTCTTGCAGTTGCGTGAATGTTCCTTGCAAACCTAGTAATTCTGCCAAAGCCTGATATACTTCACTTTTCTTTTTACCCTGATTTCTCAAATAAAAAACGGAGGTGCTGCCTGCCGATTTGGAAAGTTTTTCTTTGTTTTCATTTTTGATAATCTGATGGTGATAGAATGTACTTTTTGGAAAATCGTTTTTGCCCATAATATCAGCCAAATATACCTGCGCCAAGCTTGAGCCATAGAGATCTTTTCCTCTGACAATGAGGTCAACACCAAAATGTAGGTCATCTACCAAGGATGCCAGTTGATAGGATGGGAAACCATCTTTTTTCCTAACAATAAAATCACTTAAAAGTGATGGCAGCTTTCCTGAGACAGTTACTCCTGAATAATCATTGAGGTTAACTTCTATATCTTTTGGAGTTGCGACCCTCCAAGCAGCATCAGACTTGTTGAAATCAAGTTTCTTATTTCTGCAAAAACCATTGTAGAAACCTTTTGGATTTGATTTTAGGATCTTTTTTCGGCTACAGTCACAGGCAAAAATCAACTTTTTTGTTTTTAAGTTTTCCAAAGCCTCTTTGTACAAGCTCATTCTCGACAACTGAGAATAATTGGATTTAAAATCAGAAAAATTTTTAGGTCCCAAATCATAAGGAATCTCTAAAAAATCAAGGGTGTTAAAAATATCATGGAGGAAATTATTCTTAGTTCGCTCCTTGTCCAAGTCATCTATTCGGAGAAGGGTTTTGGCATTTTCCTTTTTTGCAATATGGTAAGTGAGTATAAAAGAGTAAATATTTCCAAAGTGTAAATATCCACTTGGAGTCGGCGCATACCTGCTTATGCTATGTGATTTTGTCATTTTCATGAAGCCAAAAGAGTTGTTGGACAATGGCATTCAAAATACAAGTATTAAATGGATAGCAATAATCTTATGGGTACTTTTATTGGAAATTTTGATAAAACAGGGAATGATTTCCGATAATTGAATGGATTAATAATTTTTAACCTGATAAATTTTTTAGCTACAATGTGTGTTGGTAATTTAGAATGTTGAAAGCGAAATATATCATATTATTCTTCCTGGGTATTTCTTTGATTGCCCAAGCACAAGCACAGGTGATCACTGGAAATGTGGTAGAGGGAATGGATCGGAATTTTTTGGACAATGTCTGGGTAATAAACCTGGATAAAAAAGACAGTATTATCACCAATGAAAGAGGGTACTTCAGGGTAAAGGGACAAAAAGGAGACAGCCTCCTTTTCAGGAGAGACTATTACATTCCCAAAAAAATGGTGGTTGGAGAAGATACACACATTTTTACAGACATCTATCTTGATGCCAGAACTCTCCCTATGTTTGATTTGTATGGTGAGAGGTTGGTGATTCCATTCAAGGCAGGAAACCAATCTTCCATGCGTTCCTTAGGAGACAGGGCTACAGGACCTGGGAAAGTTTACATGGGACTTGCAGATAATGAAAGCTTGATGCCTGGTCTGACTATCGATGGTCCAATTTCGTATTTTATGAAAAGTGAGAGACAAAAACGTCAATATGCCAAGAAGTTGACATTTTTGGCAAGACAGAAAGATTACCTTGACCTGATCCAATCGGATTCTGTTATGCAGGCACTCAAGTTGGAGTATAATCTGACTGACAGAGATATGGATGATTTGATCATTGAATTTAATATGGCCAATTTAGATCATCAATTTTTGGATATGGATTGGGAAAGGGTGGAACAGATGTTGACTGATTTTCTCAATCAAAGAACAAGGTATAGAAAAGAAGAACCACTTCAATTGGATAGAAGAAACCCGATTGATCCTAGAAATAGTAGGTTCAGAGATTAAGCTTTTCTTTTAAAAGACCAAGTAACATAAAACTTTGCCACAATTTCTCCACTTGGGGAAACCCCTGTTGATACCGTGGTCAATTTATCACTCTCATCTACTTCTAGAAAATCGATCAATTGGCAAAGTTCATCACCTTGAGTGCATGAGAAGGCAATTCTTTGATTTGCTTTCTTGTAATATTCAGCTCTAAAATCCACTACTAGCATGCTGAACTTTCCTTTTCCGGCCATGGCCAATTGACAAAGAGCTCCGGTACTTAATTCAGCAGCACCTGCCATTGCAGCAAAATAAATTGAATTGAAGGGATTTTGACTCCTCCAAAAATAGGGGATGGTAACTGTACATGAATTGAGGTCCAAGGACTTGACTTTTAGCCTCCAGAAAACAGCCGAGGGAAGTTTGAAAAACATTGCCCACCAAAATATGAATGGATTGGTCATTCTCTTTAAATACTTTTTTGCCTCTTCGTTCATAGGTAAATAAATTAAGTTTTTAATTTAGCGAAAAATTAAATGGACTAATTTGAAATGGCACCTTTTTTGGTCATTTTCGGGAAAAAATCAATCAATATGTTGAAAAAAATAAGTTTTTTGTTTGCGCTTGGACTTTTAATCTATTCATGTGCAAGAGTTCCTCTCAGCGGAAGAAATCAACTTGCCCTTATCGGGAATGAAGAATTGTTGCCACTCGCATACGAACAGTACGATCAAGTGCTTGCAGAGAGTAGGGTGGTGACCAACACATCAGAAGGTCAGATGGTATTGAGAGTGGGCAGAAGGATAGCCGATGCGGTAGAAGTTTATCTCAAAGAGAAAGGCTATGATGAAACCTTAGAAGGTTTTGCTTGGGAGTTTAATCTTATTCAGGAAGATATTGTCAATGCTTGGTGTATGCCTGGGGGAAAGGTTGCTTTTTACACTGGTATTATCCCGATTTGCGAAGATGAAACAGGTATTGCTGTTGTAATGGGACATGAAGTAGCACATGCTATAGCGCATCATGGTCGAGAAAGAATGTCTAATGGTATGTTGCTCAATGGGCTATTGGGAGGAGTTCAGGCGGCTATGGGTCAAAACCCATCTTTGACGCAGAATCTTTTCCTTCAGGCTTTTGGTGTAGGAGGACAACTAGGAATGCTTAAATTTTCAAGAAGACATGAATTGGAAGCTGATCAATTGGGGTTGAATTTTATGGCTTTGGCCGGGTATGACCCAAGAGATGCTCCTGAGTTTTGGACAAGAATGAGTAATGCGAGTTCTGGTGAAAGTCCACCTGAATTTTTATCCACCCACCCTGGTCCAAACAGAAGGATCGATCAACTCAATAATAATATGCCTCAGGCTATGGAATACTACGAAAGAAGCCAAAAGAGATAAAAAAAACCTGCCAATTTTGGCAGGTTTTTTTCTTTATATGCAGTTTATAAAATGCCTTTATATTATCTTATTCCTTCTTGACGATTCAACCGCACAAGCATTAGGAATGCACAATGCTTCCTAGCGTTGTTGGAATTCTCGAAGCTTCACTTGTGTAAATTTCCTTTTGGTATCCAATGGGAAATCACCTTTCATCATCCAATCATAGTATCCAGGCTCTTCTTTCAATACTTGAGCAATGGGTTTACCCTTATGTTTCCCGAAATTGAAGCACTCAACCCCCTCATCATTGAAAATAAACCTCCCTGCCAAGTCTACCATCTTTTCGTTGAGAATGGCATGGATTTTTTTCATGTCATTTTCAAAAACACCAACCTTGTTTCCTTGTAAGTCTTCTGCTTCCTCCCCTAAATACCTTTCTATCTGGGCTTCAAAGACCTCATAAGAAGCAATTGTATCAGCCTCAGCTGAATGCGCATTTTCCAGACTTTTCCCACAATAGAATTTGTAAGCGGCAGTAAGGTTTCTTTTTTCCATCATAAAAAAGATTTTCTGAGAGTCCAGAATACTCCTTTTTTCGATATCAAAATCAATCCCTGCCCTCAAAAACTCTTCTACCAATATTGGAATATCAAACTTCAGTACATTAAAACCGGATAGGTCAGCACCCGCCAAAAATTGATGTAAATCTCTTGCTAATTCTTTAAAAGTAGGAGAGTCTTTGACATCGGCATCATATATACCATGAATCAATGAAGTCTCTTTGGGAATAGGTATGGTAGGATTAATCAATTCCGTCTTGATTTCTTTTTTACCATCAGGGTGAAGTTTAAGAATGGATATTTCTACAATTCTGTCGGTAGAAATGTTTATCCCTGTGGACTCAATGTCAAAAAATGCGATAGGGTTTTTTAGTTTTAAATTCATGTCAAAATTTATTTGTTAATTTTTGATTTCAATACACTCAGGTCCATGTCATCATAATTTCCAGAGCTCATAAGCAAAAGGTTTGTGGCGTCATATTTCTGGGCTTCAAGATAGGATTTCAATTTTTCTATTTCAGTAAAAAGTATCAAGTCCTCTCTATTAAAGGCAGTCCTTAAGGTAGCTTCATCCATAAGTTCCAGCTTCTTCAAAGATACAGCTTTTGGATTTAAATAGACAATCGCCACATCTGCGGCATCCATAGTGCCCGAATAATTGACTACAAAGTCTTTATTCAAAGAACTGTAAGTGTGTAATTCCTGTACAGCTATAAGTTTTCGGTCAGGAAACTGGTTTTTTACTGCATCTGTAGTCGCCTTTAGTTTGGATGGAGCATGTGCAAAATCCCTGTAAAATATGCTATTATCGGAACTAGCCAATACTTCCTGTCTTTTAGCTGCTCCTTTGAAACTTTTGATTGCTAGATAAAACTGCTCTTTCGTTAGTCCCAAAGCAAGGCAAATTTCCAAAGCTCCCATCAGATTTTGCAGGTTGTGCTCACCAAAAATATGTATAGGCATCTCCCCATCATTTGCCATCAATAATGTTTGACCATCTTTGATTAGAAATGGATGTGCTTTATATGGAATAAGCGAAAATTTCTCTTTGGATTTTTTTTCGCCTATCTCTCTTACGTACGGATCCTCATTGCAGTAAATAAAAGTACCGCTATCCGGCGTCATTTCCACCAATCTTTCAAACTGTTCCTTGTAGTTTTCAAATGTTGGGAACACATTGAAATGATCCCAAGCAATGCCACTCATAAGGAGTATATCATGAAAATAATGGAAAAACTTGGGTCTTCTGTCGAGTGGAGAGGTGAGATACTCGTCACCTTCAATGATAATGACCGGTGCATTGGAAAGGCTTACCATCAGGTCAAACCCTTCTATCTGTGCACCTACCAGGTAGTCAAATTCCATTTTGTGGAAATTCAGCACATGCAAAATCATCGAAGTGATAGTGGTTTTGCCATGAGATCCTGATATCACCACACGCTTTTTATCCTTACTTTGTTCGTAGATAAACTCAGGGAAAGAAAATACTGGGATATTTAGTTCTCTAGCTTTGACCAGTTCGGGATTATCTATCCGGGCATGCATCCCCAATATAATGCCATCTAGGTCCTGATTGATTTTTTCGGGGAACCAGCCTTTTTCTTGAGGCAAGATACCCGCATTTTGCAACCTTGATCTAGAAGGTTCATATATTTCATCATCTGAACCACTTACGGTGTATCCTTTTTGATGTAGAGCAAGTGCGAGGTTATGCATTACCGCCCCACCAATGGCAATAAAATGATATTTCTTATTCATGTTGGGTAAAAATTGAAACTCAAATGTAAGCATATGGTAGAAGAGACTGGACCATTTTTTTTAAAATCTCAAAAGTATCTTCTCCTTTTATATTTTCTGTTATTAAAAAATGGTTGCATTTTGATTTTCTGATTACTTTGAAAAAATGAGATCCCATTGTTATCAAGTTTAAAATAAAGTTTGGAGAAAAATTCATATAGAACTGATAATCAATCGTTATTAAGTTAATGTGGATATCTAGTGAATAACTTGTTTAAAAACTCTTGTATAAAGCCGTTACATTTGTTTCCATGGCAGAGAATACATTCAGCAACAGCAACAGACCTACAGGCAAAAGGAAACCTGATTTAAATTTAAGTTCTGGAATGGGGAAGTTACCCCCCCAAGCCATTGATCTTGAGGAAGCTGTATTGGGAGCCTTGATGCTGGAAAAGGATGCTTTAACTTCGGTAGTAGATATCCTTAAGCCTGAAAGTTTTTATAAAGAAGCGCATAAAGCTATCTATTCAGCTATTTTGGATCTTTTCGGAGATAGCCAACCAATCGACTTGCTGACTGTCACCAATCAGCTTAGGAAAAATGGTCAGTTGGAGCTTGCAGGTGGTGCATTTTTCATCACCGAACTTACTTCAAGAGTATCTTCTGCCGCCAATATTGAATTCCATGCCAGAATCATTACGGAGCAGTCCATGAAAAGGGAAATGATCAGTATTGCTTCGGAGATTCAGAAAGATGCCTATGAAGACACCACTGACGTTTTTGAATTGCTTGACAAAATGGAGCAATCGCTTTTTGAAATATCTGAGAAAAATATCAGGAAGAATTACTCTAACCTGAGGGATATTATGAAAGAGGCCATTGTTGAACTGGAGTCAAAAAAGGGGCAAAAAGATGGGCTTACGGGTGTTCCAAGTGGATTTACAGCTTTAGACAGGGTTACTTCCGGTTGGCAGAAATCAGATCTTGTGATCATAGCAGCACGTCCCGCAATGGGGAAAACAGCATTTGTATTGTCAGTACTTAGAAATGCAGCTGTAGATCACAACCGGCCTGTAGCCATTTTCTCTTTGGAGATGTCGTCTGTGCAGTTGGTCAACAGGTTAATTTCTTCTGAAGCTGAACTTGACTCAGAAAAAATAAAAAAAGGTAATTTAGCTGATTATGAGTGGGAACAGTTGATTCATAAAACAGGAAAACTTTCTAAGTCACCTTTGTTTGTAGATGATACCCCAGCACTTTCTATCTTGGAATTGAGGGCAAAATGTAGAAAACTAAAAGCCCAGCACGATATTCAAATGGTGGTAATTGATTATCTGCAGTTGATGTCGGGAGATTCCAAATCCGGTGGACCTGGAGGGAACAGGGAACAGGAAATTGCAAGTATCTCCAGGGCTTTGAAGAAAATTGCAAAGGAACTGAGTATTCCTGTTATTGCCCTTTCACAGCTTTCAAGGGCTGTAGAAACAAGAGGTGGTGATAAAAGACCTCAACTCTCAGATTTGAGGGAGTCTGGCGCCATTGAGCAGGATGCTGATATGGTAATGTTCCTTTACCGGCCTGAATACTATGGTATCACAGAGGATGAAAACAGCAATTCTACTTTAGGAGTAGGAGAAGTGATCATTGCAAAACATAGAAATGGTTCTCTTGAAAATGTTAAACTTAGATTTATAGGAAAGTATACCAAGTTTACTGATTTGGAAATGAATGTTGCTTACCAACCCCAAGATGCACTCTATGGCAATAAGTTTCCGTCAGCGGCAAGTGGTCAGGAATTTGAGTCTGGCAATACCATCAGGTTGCAAAGTAAAGCCAACGGAGGTGATAACGATTCTTCTTTTCCAGGTGGAGTAGGAAGCAATGAACCAGCCCCTTTTTAGTACCTTCTTTTTGAATTTAAAGGTATAATCAAAACTTTTACTTTTAGCGGGGTGTTAATTTTGTAGTTTTAGCGCTGGCTCCAAAAATGGAGCTTGTTATTTTCAACTTTATACATCCAAATATATTGAAAGCTTTAGTTTTAGACAGGGAATTACCTGATGCGATTAAAATCTCAGATGTATCACTTCCTGATTTGAATGTAGATCAGGTTTTGATCCAGATCAAATCAGCCGCTTTGAATCACCGGGATGAATGGTGTAGGCAAGGGTTATATCCAAATTTAAAAGATGGAGTGATTTTAGGCTCCGATGGTGCAGGAATAGTCAAAGAGGTAGGTGGTCAAGTAGATAGTAAGTGGATCGGTCAAGAGGTCATCATTAATCCTGCAATGCATTGGGGTGAAAACCAAAGGGCTCAGGGAAGTGATTTCAGGATTTTAGGAATGCCAGATAATGGTACGATAGCTCAATATCTGGTTGTTGCTTCAGACAGATTGCATCATAAGCCACTACACATGAATTGGCATGAAGCGGCGGCACTTCCCTTGGCTGGAGTTACAGCTTATAGGGCTCTGATTGTTCAAGGAAAGGCAAAAGCTTCCAAAAAGATATTGGTCACCGGCTTTGGTGGTGGAGTAGCACAGATGGCTGTTCAGTTTGCGCTTTCATTAGGTGCAGAAGTTTACACGAGCAGCAGCAGTGATAGCAAACTTGAGGAAGCTAAAAAGCTTGGCGTCTCAGGGGTGTACAACTACAACCATGAAAATTGGGTAAAAGATGCCTTGAAAGAAACAGGTGGTTTTGATTTGATTATAGATAGTGCAATGGGAGACACCTTAGATAATTTGATCAATGCAAGCGCACCTGGAGCTAGAATTGTATTTTATGGGGCTACTCAGGGCAATCCTAAAGGATTTAACACAAGGAAAGTATTCTGGAATCAGATCAAATTGATAGGCAGTACTATGGGCTCAGATACTGACTTCCTCAACATGTTGAAATTTGTAGACGAAAACAGGCTTAAGCCTATTGTAGATGAGGTTTTCTCCTTGGAGAATTCTGTGGCAGCTTTTAATAAGATGAAATCAGGCAATCAGTTAGGGAAATTGGTAATTCAAGTTTCCTAATCGTCTTCAAAGTCATATTCAAACAGAAAATTTTGATAGCTGTTTTTGAGTTCTCTAAGGGTGTTGGCAGATTGTTGTTTTTCAGCAAGAGCAATGCCTTTGAGATAGATAGAGTTGGCGAGTGAGAGCTGGTCTATTTCCGCAAAAAATTCAGCTGCCTGATAGTAAGTTGCCAAGTAGTCTGGGAATTCTTCAAGAAGTTTAGAAAAGTATTCAGCTGTCTTTTCAACATCAAGCTCTTTGAACTCCAAGGCCAAAGCATACCAATTGAAAGGATTTTGTGGTTCTTGTTCTGCAAACGATTTAAGCATTTCCAGACGGGACATTTTGCTCATGAAATCTTTTTTTAATTATGGTCTAATGACTAAATTCACGCAATTTAAAAATAAATAACCTAAATATTCATAGATGAAAATTCTTGTTTGTATTACACACGTACCGGATACTACATCCAAAATTCAGTTTACTGACAACGACACCAAGTTTGATAAAAGTGGCGTTCAGTTTATAATAGGTCCATATGACGATTATGCCCTTGCCAGAGCGGTAGAGCTTAAAGATGCATTGGGTGCCTCTTTGACTGTTTTGAATGTAGGTGAAGCCGACACAGAGCCTACTTTGAGAAAAGCGCTTGCTATCGGTGCTGATGACGCTATCCGTGTAAATGCTTTTCCAACAGACGCACTTTTTGTTGCAAGACAGATTGCCGCTATTGCGAAAGAAAATAGTTATGATCTTATCCTTATGGGTAGAGAGTCAATCGATTTTAATGGAGGAATGGTTCATGGAATGGTAGGTGAGTTGTTGGGAATGCCTTCAATCTCTCCTGTTATGAAACTTGATGTGGAAGGAGAGACAGTCAAAATGGCAAGAGAAATCGAAGGTGGAAAAGAATATCTTGAAGCAAAATTACCTTTGATCGCAGGCTGCCAAGAACCAATAGCCGAATGGAAAATCCCAAACATGAGGGGAATCATGTCAGCCCGTACCAAACCCTTGAATGTGGTGGAAGCTGTGGATAGTGAAGTAGCAACGGACGTGACAGCTTTCAAACTTCCACCAGCTAAAGGTTCTGTCAAATTAGTCGACAAAGACAATGTGGAAGAGCTTGTGAAACTTTTGAAAAATGAAGCAAAAGTGCTTTAATTAAAAATATTTAATAAATTGAAAATAAGATAGATATGTCAATTTTAGTATATATAGAACACGCTGAAGGTTCGGTTAAGAAAACAAGTTTAGAGGCTGTTTCTTTTGGTAAAGCCCTAGCGGATAAAACCTCAGGAGGTGAAGTAATTGCATTGGCTTTAGGATCAATTTCTGATGAAGCTTTGGCAATAGCAGGTACAGCTGGAGCATCAAAAGTGATGCATGTAGCTGATGGAAATTTGGATGCCGGAGTAATTCAGGCGCATGCTGATGCTGTAGCGCAGGTCTACAAGCAAGTAGGAGCAAATACCTTGGTGTTGTCCAAGTCATCTTTAGGAGATGCTGTGGCTGCAAGACTTGCTGTAAAACTGGATGCAGGATTGGTTTCCAACGTTGTTGACCTTCCTGACACTACTGGAGGTTATAAGGTCAAAAGGAGCATTTACACAGGAAAAGCATTTGCCGAGACCACTGTAAATAAAGACCATAAAATATTAGCAGTTAAAAAGAATGCTGTAGATCTTTTGACAAACGGTCCTGAAGCTACAGTTGAAAAGGTGAGTTTATCGATTGCGGATGAAAATTTTGCTGCAAAAATCACTTCAACGGACAAAGCCGAAGGAGAAATTCTATTACCCGAAGCTGATGTTGTAGTATCTGGAGGTCGTGGAATGAAAGGCCCTGAAAACTGGGGAATGATAGAGGAATTGGCAAAAGAGTTAGGAGCTGCAACAGGTTGCTCTAAGCCTGTTTCTGACATTGGCTGGAGGCCACATCATGAGCACGTAGGACAGACTGGAGTAAAAGTTGCACCTACTTTGTACCTAGCAGTTGGAATTTCGGGGGCTATTCAACATCTTGCGGGAGTAAATTCCTCTAAATATATTGTTGTCATAAACAAAGACCCAGAGGCTCCATTTTTCAAAGCCGCAGATTATGGGATTGTTGGGGACGCATTTGAGGTTTTACCTAAATTAATTGAAGCTGTAAAAGCCATAAAATAAAACCTGTGGATCAAACTGTAGAACTTGAAATTCTTGGATTATCATCAAATCATTCCCAATCAGGATCATTTACACTCGTGATGGGTGAAGTGGGTGGTATTCGAAGATTGCCAATCGTAATTGGGATGTTTGAAGCTCAGGCCATTGCTATTGAGATTGAAAAAATCATTCCCAATAGGCCAATGACCCATGATCTTTTTAAATCTTTTTCCTCAAATTTTAACTATTCTATAGATCATATTCTGATTTCAGATATGAGAGAAGGGGTGTTTTACGCAAAAATCGTGTGTAAAGATTCCAATAAAACTGTAGAAATAGATGCCCGTCCCTCTGATGCTATTGCTATAGCGGTTAGATTTGACGCCTCAATTTATTGCTCTAAAAAAGTAATGTCAGAAGCAGGTATAGAATTTAATGAAGAAGATGAACGACGAGAGCATGAAAAGAGTGGGAAATCCAAAAAAACTCCTGCTTCTGCTTCAAGTTCAAGTAAAAGTTCTGATTCCCTGAAAGATTTCAGTTTAGATAAATTGAATCAACTCTTGGACAAGGCTATCAATAATGAAGATTATGAAAAGGCTGCGAGAATAAGGGACGAAATCAACAGGAGAAATTAGAAAGCCTGGTTTATCCAGGCTTTTCTTTTTTAAAGAGATTATTGCTTCCAATATTGTCAAAAGTTCAATCGGCTCATTTATTATTTAACCATTCTGCACCCTCCTTATGGATTATCTTAGAGGTTTCATTGGTATCATTGTTATTCTAGCTTTCGCCTTTTTATTTTCTGCCAATAAAAAAGCAGTCGATTGGAGATTGGTCGGAATAGGAGTGGTGTTACAGGCCATATTTGGTTTTTTGATTACAAAAGTTGATTTCGTTGCAAGGATTTTTGCCGTTGTCAGTAGGGCATTTGTAAAGTTGTTGAGCTTTTCTGAAGACGGAGCTTTATTTATTTTTGGGGACTTAGCTACGGATACTTTTGGATTCATTTTCGCATTTAAGGTACTTCCTACTATTATTTTCTTCTCTACAGTTTCTTCTGGTCTATATTATCTGGGAGTATTGCAAAAGGTGGTGTTTGTCATTGCTTGGGTGATGTCCCGTACCATGAGATTATCAGGACCTGAAAGTCTCTCTGCCGCAGGAAATATTTTCCTTGGTCAAACTGAAGCCCCGCTCTTGGTAAGACCATTTATACCTACAATGTCCCGGTCTGAGCTCATGTGTCTCATGACTGGAGGAATGGCAACTATTGCAGGTGGGGTGTTGGCAGGATATGTTGCCTTTTTGGGAGGAGATAGTTTAGAGGAACAAAGTCGTTTTGCGGCATACCTTCTTGGTGCCAGTATTATGAATGCTCCGGCAGCAATTGTCATTTCTAAGATCATTATACCGGAAACTGATAAAGAGGTCGTCAATGACAAACTCGAGGTCAGTGGTGAAAACATGGGAGTAAACTTGATTGATGCAATGTCAATCGGTGCTTCCGAAGGTTTGAAATTGGCATTAAACGTAGGTGGTATGCTTCTGGCATTTATTGCTGTGATTGCTGCTTTGAATTATATCCTTTCAGGATTGATAGGTGAGTACACAGGATTGAATGCTTATGTGGTGTCCTCTACAAACGGACAGTTTGCCGGATTCTCATTGGAATACTTATTAGGTCAAATTTTCAGGGTTTTTGCATGGGTAATTGGTGTAGAGTGGTCAGATTCACTTCAAGTAGGTTCCTTACTAGGTCAAAAAACGGTAATCAATGAATTTGTAGCCTATTTGAGTTTGGCAGAGATGAAAAGTGCGGGCGGTCTATCTCCAAAGTCAGTGGTGATTGCAACCTATGCACTTTGTGGTTTCTCAAATTTCAGTTCGATAGCAATTCAAGTTGGAGGTATTGGAAGCATCGCACCCAACCAACAAGGAAATCTTTCAAAGCTGGGAATGCACGCATTACTGGCAGCTACTTTAGCCTGTTTGATGACTGCAACCATAGCTGGAGCACTGTTTGGGTAAAACAAAAAAGGCTGTCTTTCAACAGCCTTTCAAATTGTTATTCTTCAATTATGGTGATCTTCTCTATTTTATCTCCCTGTCGGATGTCATCGATAATTTCAAGACCCTCTATCACTTTTCCAAAACAGGTGTGGTTTCTGTCCAAGTGACTGGTATTGTCTCTGCTATGGCATATGAAAAACTGTGATCCCCCAGTATTTCTACCAGCATGAGCCATTGAAAGCACTCCTTTTTCATGATACTGATTGTCTCCGTTCAATTCACAATCAATTTTGTAACCTGGTCCACCTGTACCATTTCCTTTTGGACAGCCACCTTGAATCACAAAGTTTGGGATTACGCGGTGAAAAGTAAGTCCATCATAAAATCCATCTTTTGAAAGGTTAATAAAATTTTCGACAGTTTTTGGGGCATCTTGCTCGTAAAACTCTACTAGCATTGTGCCTTTTTCGGTAAGTATTTCAGCTTTTTTCATTTTATTTTTTTTCAAAATTAGCAATTCATTTCTACTAGTAAAGCAAGAAAGAATAAAAAAGGAGTGCCGAAGCACTCCTGTCATTTGGGTTATACTCTAAAGTGTCAATTGACTAAAATTTTGGCGCACCTGCCAAAATATCCTCAGTAGCGTAATCGCTGTATTTTTCGAAGTTTTTGATAAATTCCGTTCCAAGCTCCCTGGCTTTTTTGTCATACGCTTCTCTATCTGACCAAGTAGCTCTTGGGCTCAATACATCAACTGGAACGTTTGGACAGCTTTCAGGAATAGAAACTCCGAAAACGCTATGTTGACGGTAAGAAACATGATCCAGTTCACCGTTGAGTGCAGCTGTGATCATTGCCCTTGTATAGGCAAGTTTCATCCTTTTGCCTACTCCGTAAGGTCCACCAGTCCATCCAGTATTGATCAACCACACATTGACTTGATGTTTTTCCATTTTCTCACCGAATAAAGCCGCGTACTTTGTTGGATGGAGAGGAAGGAATGCAGCCCCAAAACATGCAGAGAAAGTTGTTTTAGGTTCTACTACACCAACTTCAGTTCCAGCTACTTTTGCGGTATAGCCTGATATAAAGTGATACATCGCCTGACTTTTATTGAGTTTGGAAATAGGAGGTATGACTCCAAATGCATCCGCAGTAAGGAAGAAAATATTTTTGGGGATACCCGCTTTTGATGGTGTTATGGCATTGAAAATATGTTCGATCGGGTAGGAGGTCCTTGTATTTTCAGTCACCTCTTTATTGGTATAATCTACAGTTCTTGTATTTGGCAGGAAACGCGTATTTTCTACTATAGCACCAAATCTAATGGCATCCCATATTTCCGGTTCCTTTTCTCTAGTCAAGTCGATGACCTTAGCGTAACATCCTCCTTCGAAGTTGAAGATGGATTCTTCATTCCAGCCATGCTCATCATCGCCAATCAGTCCTCTGTTTGGATCTGCGGATAAAGTAGTTTTTCCAGTGCCAGAAAGTCCAAAGAAGATTGCACTGTCACCATTTTTTCCAACGTTGGCCGAGCAATGCATTGAAAGTACACTGTGCTTGTGGGGAAGTATAAAGTTCAAAACGGAAAAAATTCCTTTTTTCATCTCTCCAGCATAAGCTGTACCTCCTATTAAAAGTATTTTTTTACTCAAATTGATGATTGCAAAATTCTCTTGACGTGTACCATCTTCACTTGGATCGCTTTTGAAATCAGGAGCACAAATGATGGTAAACTCATTACTGAAGTTTTCTAGTTCATCTTTTGAAGGCCTTAAAAACATGTTATAACAAAACATGTTATGCCATGCCAAGGTGTTGATTACCCTTATATTGAGACGGTATTTTTGATCTGCACCAGCATAAGCATCTCTTACATAAAGGTCTTTGTCCTTTATGAAGTCAAGCATCTTGCTATAAATCTGATCAAATTTCTGTTCCTCTATTGGAATGTTAATATCTCCCCACCAAATACTGTCTCTGGTAAGCTCATCTTTTACAATAAAACGATCTTTTGGCGAACGTCCGGTAAATGCACCTGTGTCAGCCATCAATGCTCCTGTATCTGTTAAGACACCTTCTTGATTTTTGATTGCATGTTCTACCAATTCTGCAGGTTGAAGATTCCAAAAAACTTTTTTAGAGGTTTCAATCCCTAAATCTGATAAGCTTTTAGGCATAGCTTGACTTTCGAGTTCTTGTGTACTCATAAGGTTATTTTTATAGTCTAAAATTATGCTTTCAAAGATAACTCATTATATTTTAATAAAAACAAAGAACAGGCTTAATTAAGCGTTTCAATCGATTACGGAAAGTTTTTTTGCTAAATTATTATAGAATATAAATCAGAATAGTCATATAGAATAAAAATGCTTAAAAGTTGTTGTTTGGCAATCAAAAAACCCCTTATCATAGTGGATTTTTAGAATAGTAGATTTCAAAAATTTGAGTTATCATTGTAGCCAATAAAAAATTTTGATTTAACTAACTCTAGTATTTTGGAAAATAAATTTGGAAAGGTTCCTACAGACGGAAATTTAGAATTATTTCCTGGGCCAACTATTTTTGGTCATCCCAAGGGCTTAATGACCCTGTTTTTCACAGAAATGTGGGAAAGGTTCAGTTATTATGGAATGCGGGCTTTGCTAATCCTCTTTATGACCACAGCGGTGATTGATGGAGGCTTAGGATTTGATGATAGGACCTCAGGTGCTATCTATGGTCTTTACACTATGGGGGTATATTTGCTAGCCTTGCCAGGGGGATGGTTTGCGGATAGGTTGTTTGGATTGAAAAAGACAGTTTGGTATGGTGGGATCATTATAGCTATAGGGCATTTTACAATGGCACTTCCCGGCATATTCAGCCTTTTCGGAGAATCCCTCCAAAAAAACTCATTGGAT
This sequence comes from Mongoliibacter ruber, assembly GCF_003003005.1. GTDB lineage: Bacteria > Bacteroidota > Bacteroidia > Cytophagales > Cyclobacteriaceae > Mongoliibacter > Mongoliibacter ruber. The sequence goes on along the minus strand of NZ_PVTR01000001.1, from coordinate 314,091 downwards.
AGCTTGGATACCAATTCATTTTTCCTGGGATTGATTCTGATTGTTGTCGGTACAGGCTTGCTGAAGCCAAATATCAGTTCGATAGTAGGCCAACTGTATCCAGATGGCAGTACTAAAAGGGATGCGGGTTTTTCTATCTTCTATATGGGTATCAACCTAGGGGCATTCATAGCGCCTATAGCTTGTTCCACTGTAGCAGTATACGATTGGCATTTCGGTTTTGGATTGGCTGGACTTGGTATGGTGATAGGTTTGATTCAATATAAGATGTCATTGGGAACCCTAGAAGGTAAAGGAGAACTATTGCCTCCTCAAGGTGAATCCGAGGAAAGAAAATTGAAATCGATGAAAAGGGGTGGATTGGCTTTTGTCGTTGCATTGTTTTTGTTGGTTGCAATAGTTTTTACCGGTTTTGTAGAAATTGATGCTTTTGGTATCGCTAGGTTATCGTATAAGATTATAGGAGTGATTACAGTAGTATATTTTGCCTATGTTTTTGCTTTTGGAGGGCTTACGTCGGACGAAAAGAAAAAGACAGGTGCGATAGTAATTGTAATTTTATTTTCAGCCTTGTTTTGGTCAGGCTTTGAACAAGCAGGAAGTACGCTGAATCTTTTTGCAGAAAGATTTACAGACAGATCGTTTTTAGGCTGGGAAATACCTACCGGTTATTTTCAATCCATCAACTCGATGTTCATCATCATATTCGCTCCGTTTTTTGGGGCTATGTGGGTGTGGTTAGGCAGGAGAAATCTTGAACCAAGTTCACCAGCAAAATTTGCTTTTGGCTTGATTTTACTCGGTTTGGGCTTCTTGGTGATGTATTTTGCAGCTAAGATTGCTGCATCAGGAGAATTAGCAGCACCGACTTGGCTGGTGTTTACTTATATGCTCCATACTTTTGGAGAGTTGAGCCTGAGTCCTGTTGGACTAAGTCTTACTACTAAACTGGCCCCTAAGAAATTTCAAGGCCAAATGATGGGCATGTGGTTCATCTCAGTTGCTTTGGGAAATCTCTTTGCAGGTTTGATCTCAGGAGAAGTAAGTGGGGGCACAGAAGATGCTTTGGCTGAAATGCCCAGCCAGTATTTTCTGATTGTATCTATTGCTGTTGGTGCAGGGCTCTTATTACTCTTGATTAGCAAGCCCATAAGAAAGTTGATGGGCAATGTCCATTAAAAAATCATTTATAAAAAAAGAGGTCTTATCGACCTCTTTTATTTTTCTTTTGGTTCTTTAGTGTTTTTTACGTCAATAGCGCTGATTCCTGCTCCAAGTCCAATCAAGATGCATACGATCAGGATAAAAGTTTGGGCACCGGAAGCAATCGGAGAGCTAAATATTTCTAACAAGGTCATATTTTTGTGTTTTTAGTTCTATAAATTTTCCGAAATATACGGGACAACATTAAGCCTTCAAAGGGAAAATAAAAAAAGCAGATTAAATATAACCTGCTTTTCAGTTTGAGATTAGTTTCATTTAATCGTCAAGATCATCTTCGAGATCATCATCGTCGAAGTCTTCTTCAAGGTCATCATCATCGAAGTCTATGATGTTGTCATCAAGAAACTCAGAATCTTCATCTAGGTCATAGACTTCATCCTGAAATTCTTCTGCAAACTCATCATCATCTTCAGTGTCATCAAACTCATCAAAATCGTCGTCGAATTCTTCCATAGCGTGATTAAATTATTTTCCCAAATATATTAAAAGGATTGTTTTACGCTAATACTCCGAAAGTTTATTTTTTGTTACTCTTTTAAGCAAAAGATTTTAACCTTTTATTTTCAGGAAGTTGAATTTCAATATTTTTCAAAAATGCTTCCTCAATGATTCCTAACCATGTTTCCATATATAGAATTACATCTTCCTTTGAATTTTTTTTCATCTTCATTCTTCTTTCAAAAGGAATCTTTTCAAGTATTCTTTGATCAGATAAGGTCTCTAGGTGTTTCAACTCATCAATTGTGAGGCCAGCCTCAATCATTCTGCTTATCATCAAATCCATAGGATAACCGCTGGTAGGACAATAATCGACTAATTGATCGTTCCAATCACCCGATTTCTGCATTGCAAAGCTGTGAATTTCACCTTTGCTGAGTTTTGTAAGTTCTTGGGCTAAATTACCACAATTGCACGCTCCCATGTGTCCCCACTGATATGGAGCATTGTGTTTTAGTTTGTAAATAGTTTTTCTAAAAGCTTCTATTAGGTGTTCGCTTGGTTTCGCCATAATGGTTTCAATTAATTACTCTTAAAATTAACCAATTTGAAGCTTCACTTGTTTGTTCGTTTAAAAAAAAAGTAAGACTATCCTGCCATAATAAAATCTGATAAAGTAAAAAACAGTTTTAGTGCACGCCGTATTGCTCTCCTAAGGATAAGAAAGTAGTGGAAGTTGATTTTAGTAAAAGTTAAATAATTACATCATGGATAAAGTATCAATCAGAAATTGATACCAACAGCAAAAAGTAAATCAGTTGAAGATGGTTTTAATGTATTTTTTGATAAGAGGTTTAGAAAGATATTTTTTGACGACTGAATAATTTCTTGCTTTATCAATATCTCTTTCATCAACAGAACTACTGAGAATATAAACTTCCGGGGATGATTGACAGGGTTCAAATTCTTCTAAAAAGTCCCATCCAGTCATTTCCGGCATATTCAAATCTAGAAATAGATAATTAGGTTGAATATTATCCATTTCTTTTAGAGCGTTTACGGCGCTATCGTATTTAAATATCTGATGAGGGAATCTGATATTTTTAGAAATCAGCTTTTCTGTCACGAATGTACTTATTGGATCATCGTCTATTAGAACTATCCTTACCATCAACATGCAATTTTATTAATTTGAAATGCAAAAATATAATTACAAAAATAGCATATTGTTTTTTATATCCAATATTTAAATAACGTTTTTTTGTATATAAAAATAATTAATCAGGATTGAACTTTTGTTTACCAATCAATAAGTCAAAAAAGAGGATAAAATCAGAAGCAAGACTGTAAAAAGGGTATTGAAAAGTTGCTGGTTTATTTTTTTCGAAGAAAAAATGTCCAACCCAAGCAAACCCATATCCGACCACAGGTATTAGAAGTAGAAACAAGTAGTTGGCTGTGAAAAGGGCATAAGCCAAGATAACAAAAAGTAAAGCTGTGCCTATGAAATGTAGCTTTCTACACGTGGGATTTAGGTGTTCGGAAAGGTAATATGGGTAAAAATCTCTAAGTGAATTGAATTTTTTTTCCATAATGATAGGGGTTTAAACTAATTGACTTTGATATGTGCAGTATAGGTTTCAACTACTTTTTGAACTGATTTTTTCACTTTTTTTCTTTTGTCTTTCACTGAAGTCACTTCTGAGACAGCTGTAAGTCTCATTAGCATTTTGTCATTTTTGGGATCTATAAAATCGACGATAAGTTGCAGCAATTCATAGTTTTTCGTGCTTACAGGTGATTGATTCATAAATCTAGGATCATACATCCAAGGATCCCAAACCCTAAATCCCCACATGGGCATTCTGTTATTTACTATTTCCTTTTGCCGAGGATCTTCATTAGATGTATATCTCAGGATAATTTCCGGTTCATTTGCATCATATACCAAGCCTTGTTCTGCCAACAAGAATTCAAGTCCATCCAAAACTAAAGCGTCCAAAAATGGATCATTAAAACCTTTTTGGTCAAACTCTTTATTTAATATGGCAAATGTGGAGTATTTCTTATAGGGAGCAAATTCGGTTTTTTCTTTGAACATTTCAATAGAGCTGCAACTACTGAGAGCTAAAACAGAAAGGAATAACACGATTTTGAAAGTTTGGTGGTTAAGCATTTTATAGGAGATATGGGTTTTATGCCTTTATTTATTGAATGGTGAATAGAACAGAAGGTACTTATTATTTTTTTTTAGTATTATGTTTACGCATTTCAAATTCTTTAGATTAATTATTTACTTTGAATAATTCTTTAACTTAAATTATTTACGATGAAAAAAGTTCTACTTGTATGTTTTTGTTTTGTTTTAATCTACCAGGCCTCCGCTCAAGATTTAGATAGTGATATAGTTCAGGATACTACTTATTGGGATTCGGGATTAAGTTTTGGGTTGAACTTCAACCAAGCCTCCTTCAGTGGTAATTGGAAAGCAGGTGGTGTCAACTCAGTCGCCTTCGGGTCATTATTGACAGGAAATGCTAATTATGCCAAAGATAAATGGACTTGGGATAATCAGCTAGAAATGATTTTTGGAGTAGTCAAAAATGAAGGTCAAGAATTGAGGAAATCAAATGATAGGATATTCTTCGATTCCAAAGTGGGGTATAAAATTTCAGACAAATGGAATTACTTTGGTTCTCTTAATTTTATAACTCAATTCGCTGATGGCTTTGATTACGGGCCTGATGAACCAACGCTAATTTCAAGTTTTTTCGCACCAGCCTTCCTAATGACGGGTTTTGGTGCAGAATATAAGCCTAATGATGAGTTTGCGCTTAGAATTGCTCCCATATCTCCAAGACTTACCTTTGTCAACAACCTCACTATAGCTGATAATGTACCTGAAAATTATGGTGTACCAATTGGAAGTAAAATAAGAACTGAGTGGCTTGCAGCACAAGTTTTCATGACTTACAATAAGGCAATCACTGAAAATTTTGCTATCAACACCAGGTATCAGCTATTCGCCAATTACGAAACACTAGCTTTCAATACAATTGATCATAGATTGGATATTACTGTGATTGCAAAAATCACAGAATTTGTTGATGTTACTTTGACTAGTATTAATGTTTATGATATCGATATGGATCCTGGAATTCAATATAGCCAAGCTCTGGCATTGGGCATTTTATATAAAGTGAGTAACAAAAAATAGGTATCTGTTTACCTTTTTTGATAAAAATTTTGAATTTTATATTTAAGTGCTATTTTTGTTTTAATTGTGGTAGTTAAATAATAGTTGGTTTAGTTTTCATATAAAGAGCGGGAGAGTTTCTCCCGCTTTTTTATTTAAAAAAAGCAACTCCAAAATGAAGTTGCTTTAATACCACAGATTCTACTTATTCTGCAAACTATTTTTTTGTTTTTCTAATACTTATCACTGGTAATTCAGTCATGGCAATAAGGTTTTCAGTAATGCTAGGAGAGAAGTATTGCATCAAATCAGACTTCCCAAATGTTATCACTGCAATGCCATCAGCATCTAATTTTTCCGCAAACTGGAGTATACCTCTTTCTTCCTTGAATGCATCAATTATTGTAATATCATAATTATAGTTGCCAAATTCACTTAAGTAAGAATTGCCAACTGAAAGAATATCATTGGTCTCCATGAAGTATGTCGGTGTGTTCACAAAGAGTATGTGTAATTTTGCACCAAGTTCTTCAGCCATTCTTTCAATATGGGCAAAGGAGGTCCCTGTTTCCTCTTTAAAGTTAGTAGCGAATACCAGGTTCTTAATTGCCGCTTTAGGGTTTTCCTCTTTGACAACTATGACAGGTATTTCAGCCCTTCTTAGCATACTGTAGGTATTTGTCCCTAACACATGCTCTTTGAAGCCGTATTGGCCGTGAGAACCCATTACCACAAGGTCTATTTTTTCGGAATCGATAAACTGATGAATTTTCTCATTGCCACTATTGAAGACCAGTAGCTTTGTTGCTTTGATGCCGGATTTTTCAGCTTGTTCGATCAGGGATTTCAACTCCATTTTGGCATTACTAATTTTTTCTTTGGTTTCAGGAAATAAATTTTCCTGCTCTTTGGTCAGCTTAGACCAGTTTACTGGTGTGATGATGATATGGAGAAAGACCAATTCCGCTTTGATCTGTTTGGCTAATGCCATCCCATATGATTCAGCTGTTTTTGCACAGGCGGAAAAGTCGGTAGGAATTAGGATTTTTTTCATGGTTTCTATCTGTTTGGGTTAAATTTCATGAGTAAAAGTAGGTGAAAAATTACCCCAAAACCCTGATCAAAATCAGTGAACAGCTTGATAAAAATCAAATTACCAATTAGATACACAAGACTGTAAAATGTTTTTTATAATTACCCGCATCTTAACCATTAAAATTGGTCACAAATTTCTATATGTAACTAAATGATGAGCACAAGAAAGTCCCATGCTTACTGGTATTATTGCAGAAATATATAGCTTTAAGTGGAAACCTAGTTAAAAGGCAATACCCTTATTTGAATAACAATTTCAGAATGTGACAAGTATAAAAATTTAATGAGTGCTACTGTTGACAGTATATTGTTTGAAAAATCGTAACGTTCCCAAATTGGACTTTAAAAAAAATATATTAAATTAAAAAAATGTTAAAAATCTAAAAAAAGAAAGCCGATTGGACGTTAGGATTTAATTTTTTGTGCAGGAGCTAGTCGGAAGTAAAAACCGAAAAACAACTGATTTGAAAAATGAACAATAAAGAAAGAATTATTCAAAATGCAGAGACAATCAGAGTAGATGCTGACACTATAGTAAATCTGGCGAATGATATTACTTCAAGGCTTAAAACCTTAAAAGAGTTGGTTGATAATATTGAAACTCATTCAAAACAGCCAGAACCAAATCCTGCCGTTATTCCTGTGCCTATTTCCCAATCAGTTCCTGTACAGGCGTCTCATTCAAATCCGGAACCTAATCCTCATTCAAGCCTTCAACCTACCTCTGAAGGCCTTGCCGGGACTATTGATATCACTTCACTAGGGGCAAGGTCAATCGATTCACAAGTTCATGGCTATACATTCAAGGATACTTATCATAGTAGAATAGTCATTGAAAATAGTAATGAGAAAGTGTATTATATTTTATATCCTACAGAGAAAGGTGATGTGACTTATAACAATATTTTGACCAACGGTCAACCTACTACTTTTAGCATACAGTCAATATCACCTCATATATTGAAAAATAACAATGGTTCATTCGTACTTGAAAATGCAATTGGTTTTATTTCAGCAGATGATTTGAATAAATACAATTTATGCGGTTGCGAAGTGCTGGTTCCGAATGGCACTTTTATTCATTTACAAGGGCATGGACTCAATACACTTTTCTTTGATCAGCAACCATTGAAAATAAAAGGGTCGGGCAATTCGGTATTGATCGGTGTCAGCACTAATCCTGACATTATCGCCTCAATCGATAGCAAGCTCGAAAACCTGACTTTGCACAACATTATTCCTTCAACGGGAAGCAGACATTTGGATAGGGATTTTTATCTTAAGAACGTTGAATTGAATTTCAAGACCATTACTACATCATCAACTTATCTTATCAATGTTAATCATTCAAAATCAAATATATATTGTCATGGTGTAAAAATTAATGCCGATAGCGTCTATTGTGGTATTTGGGTGGGTACAGCAAATAATGTGGAAATTCAATACTGTGATATGAATATAGAATCGTCTTCGCATCCGATTCGGGTAAATGATTTCATTGGTGCATGTGATGTGTCAAAAAATAAAGTAAAAAATGGGACCACTGGTATTCAGGTAGCAACTCAAAGGAGAAAGTTATTAAGAAATGTAAAAATCAGGGATAATGAGGTAAAGAACTGTACAGAAGAAAGTATTTCAATTGATGCTTTTGGAAATAATCTTGGATTGTTTCCGGTAATAGCAAGAACAAAAATCGAAAATGTAAGAGATTGGATGAAGGGAGATTTTGTCGTAGGTAGAATCATTGACCTTCAGCAATTGATTTTTGTTCAACAAAAGGATAATGGGGGAGGTTTTGAGCATAGAACAATAAATGCTGATCAAATTGATGACCCGAAAAATTTCCTGTTTTTGATTGAATCTGGTGCATTGGAGTTAACCACATCCCTTATTGAGAGATCAGAAGTGATTAATTTTGAAGGGCGTACTACTTATAGACTTTTTTTAAAGGCAAGTTTAGATAAATCAAAACTGTCAAAAGGGACAGAAGTCGCTTTGTTTACCGGCGCATACAATTGTGACATATCTGGTAACATAGTCTATGGTGCAATACCAGCCAGTGGACAACCGGGACATGGTATCAGTCTTTGGGGTGCCAGTTTTTACTGCAATGTAGAAAACAATACCGTCGATGGATGCAAGCATGGAATGCATCTAGCTGGATTCGGGAGTTTTGGAGTGACAAATCCTGAATTTTTCAACTATGCTATTGGGAACAATATTTATAAGAATAACTTCAACAATTGCGAGCGTCCATTTGATATTCGTAATTTCTACGGTAGCCGTTTTGGGTTTGCAAACAGATTCAATTATAATAATTGTATGGGTGGGAAATTTGAAATAAATACCCAAAAGATGTTTCAGTTCACTGGGAATAATCTTGTGAATTGTGAAGGTAATATCGTCAATGTTGGGCCAGGTATCTTGGATAAAAATATTTTACTGAATAGTATTATTAAAATCACTACATCAAATCTTAGTCAAGGAGTAAATGCAATGGAAAACTCCTCTATAACTTAAATTCTACCTATAATTGGTTTAGTAGTAATCACTGGTACAGCAGTTTAGATTTCTGTGTAAGGGTTAGCCTATATAATGTTCATGGAAATTGATAAAATCTAAACCAAATATTTAGGACTATGAGGAGTTCTCTATAAGTATGGGGGTGATTTTTGAGTGTTCAAATCAATTCATTTAAATGGGAAATAAATTTTGCTAATACTTCCCATTTTCTTGGCTTACATACCCCCATCAGTAGTCAGTGTTTCGGGGTAAGTCCCGCATATCTGCCTGTAGGTATTCTTAAGTGGGATGAATGTTGTGGCATCGTATTTTTTTTTGGTACAAGGTATATAGTTGACCAAAAGCAACCTTGGATACTGAGTTGGATGTTATAGCATTGTTTAAGCTGCCCGCTTCTCATGCGATCTTAAGTATTTAAGGTCTGAATTTTAATCATGTATAATGACTCAATTGCTTAGGCATTGATGCTTTCAAGCTATAGATATTTTATAATTTATCATTTTTGTTGAATTGATTTAGAGCATTCTTTATGCCCTCCAAACCTTCAACAAACAGAGTCATTTGACCAATTACCTGTGCCATCCTGTCAGAATCTCCCATGCCTTTAACCCGGTTGTTTCGAACAAATGCAGTTTTAATAGCTTCCCATCTGGCTAGTTTTTTGGGATCTAGCAAATCCATCATTTCGGATAATTTCAATAAATTGGATTCAGCATCGGAAGTCAATGTCTGGGATTCGTTTTGATAATGGTCCAACAGCAATTGAGTTATTTCACCATCATTCAAAATCGGTACTACTTGACCCATCAGCTTATTCATATCCCGATAAGAACCCTGTAGCTTGAACGGTGGCTCAGTTCTATAGTCATCGGACATGGCTGCAGAAGCAATGTATTGGGCATTGACCTTCAATACAACATCTCTGATAACCATCGTTTTTCGCAATACTTGCACACAATCTTGGATTTCTTGGGAGGTTATGTTGCCCTCCAAATCAGGCAACTGTTGTTGTTCGCTTTCTATAAATTCCACCAGTTTATATAAATTATCCAACCCATACTGGGTAATGGATTTGAGGTGGGAATTGGAAGTTAATCCATTTTCTATTAGGCTCAGCTTGAACAAATCAGCTCTATTGGATGCGGTGTCACCTAAGTTGTAAATATCAGCCCTGTTTGACAACATATCTGGGATCTGGAATTTATCCCCACTTTCGGTATAGGGATTACCTGCCATAACCACACAGAAGCGCTTGCCTCTGAAATCATAAGTTTTAGAAACGCCGTTAAAAACACCCTCTATCTTTCTTTGTCCATCTGCGAGAGAAATGAACTTTTGAAGAAATTCCGGATTACAATGCTGAATATCGTCCAGGTAGAGCATCACATTGTCACTCATTTCAAATGCCAAGTTCAGTTTCTGTAGTTCCTGTCTAGTCGCGGCATTTCTTGCTTCTGAAGGATCCACCGAGGTGATTTCATGCCCTATGGAAGGACCGTTTATCTTCATAAAAATTAATCCCAAGCGATCTGCTACATATTCCATCAGGGTGGTTTTGCCATATCCAGGAGGGGAAATAAGCAGCAGCATCCCTGACCGGTCGGTTCGTTTGTCTGCGCCAAATGCCCCCAACTGTTTGGCGAAATTGGCTCCGATCAAAGGGAAGTATACCTGGTTGATCAACTTATTTCGTACAAAACTGGTCAGAACTTGCGTTTGGAATTCATGCAAACGAAGAGCTTGTCTTTTCTGCAAAATTAGCTGGTGTTTCAAACTCTGCAATTGCTGATATCTGGGTTGAATTTCTTCTGTAAAATGCTTTAGTCTACGGGTAAAGTCATGGTAATCGAATTGGTAAAGATTCTCTTCTCCATCCTGTTGACCTATGGCTTCTTTTAGCCCTTCTAGACTGGCTTTACCTGAAATTTGTTGAACACTTTGAATGTTTGCAGCTTTGGTAACTATATACGCTGTGGCTTCATCCAAAATGCTATCAGGGAGTGAAAGTTGTTGGTTTTCAGCATAGGTACTGAGCCATTGCCTTGATAGATGCCAGACTTCAGCTGGGAATGCTGCGATCTCTTGTTGTGCTTCAGTAAAAGTTAAGTCTGCATTTTTTGATTTCAGTTCCTTTTTGAAGTTTTGAAGCAAGTCAAATGCATTAGCCTCCATCACAACGCCTTCTGATGCCTGTTCTTCTGCCAAATATAGAGCAGCCTGATATGGATCGGTACTTTCAAATAATTTGTGTGCTTTAGAAAATTGTGAAATGGCTTTCCTGAGTGTTTCCAGTAAGTGTAGCTCCTCCCGTGAGTGGCTAAAAGCTTGTTTGAGCAAGTTGAGGAAGACAAACTGTTTTTTGAAAAAAGCCTTTTGATCCTCAGCAAAGAAATGCCAGAAAAGTTGTGCCAATACTCTGGTATCGGCAGCAAAGCGGAGTAACCCTAGGTCTCTGTCTTTTTCAAGCAGCGTTTTCAAGATCAACAGGGCGTCTTGATCATGTACGCCTTTGACATAACCTTCCCCATAATGTTTGGAGGTATATTTCGCTATACTACTTATTAATTCGGCTTCTGTTAATGGTTTGCTTTTATCGAGCGTATGAAAAACCTGCCAAGCCAAGTATTCTGTTCTATGAACCGTCTGATTTTCTGAGGGCAGTTCCTGTTCCCATAGGTCTTTCAAAGCCTCGATTTCAGGAGCATTTACTTGTTCGTAATAGGAGGTTCCTGTAAGGTGAAAATAATATTGGCGCTCTTTTATCACCAAAGTAAGGTCTAGTTTTTGCTGATTGACAGCAAAGCGGTATTCCCCAAGTTTGATGACTTGATTACCATCTTCAAAAAGCTCATTTCTATCTTTTAATGCACGTATGGATTCTTGTTGTAATACCTGCAGTTGATACAGTAAATCCTCTGACTTGGCTGCATCATCCAACTGCTGTAACTGCGAAGCCACATCACGTACCTTTTCAATCATCAGATCTGATGCAAAATAGCCGTTAATTTCAACATCTGTTTCAAAACTTCCGGCCCGTGATTTAATACTTTTCAAGATACGTTCAGCGGAACTGAATAGAGAGTTGGTTCTGCGATTTCGAGCTTCAGTTAGGTTGACTTTTTTGGATTCAAAAGCAGCATAAACTGATTCCCTTTTTTCACTTATTTTGTCTATAAATTCATCAAAATCAACAAAACGTCCTTCCAGTTCTTCTAGCTGTATTGAAAGCTTTGTGAGGTATTCGTCACATTTGACCGGATCATTGGCCAAGTCTAAATAGTTGACTATAGATTGTTCAAATAAGGTCATTTGTGCTTGGAAATCAGCTCTGGCTTCCCGTTCTCCAAGCTGCCTTCTTCGGTTGTTAAGGGCAACCCTTTGCTGATTAAGTTGGGCAAAAATCAAGGAAATGTTTTCAATGATTTGGGTGGAATGCGCAGTGTCCTCTACATTAAGGTTGTTTACTATATCAATCAACAACTCTAACTGTAGAGAAAGGGCATTTAATTCCTTTTCCAATTCCTTAGCATCTATGACCTTGGACAGCCCTCCAACTGACTCCGTCAATTGTTCCATTTGAGTCTGATAATACTCAAGAGCATTGTCTTGCAACAAAAACTGTACACAACCTTTGGATAGCTCTTCTGATCTTTTAGACATCTGATCTTCAAGCTGATCCACCATTTCCATGTCTATGTACCGCAGATTTTTGAGTCCGATAATCTCACCTCGAATTCCCCTCATCTGCGAAAGCAATGAAACATATTTGTCAAGGCTGTCAAAATTGGCGCTACGTGTGTCAAAAAGTATTTTCTCTACTTTTTCTTTGACCTTATTCGAAGTAGCGACCGTATTTTCTCTGATTTGGACTACTTTTTCATACTCATCAATGGCTGAAAGGGCTATTTCCTTAACTTGTTGTAAGGGTTGCTGTAGTCCTTCCGGGGCATTGTTTTTCAACCAAAAGTAACCGTCCAGAATGCTTTGACTTCGTTTTTCAATATCTTCATACAAGCCATTATAACTGTCTTCTTTATTCAGCAAAACAACAAGTTCTTGGATTTCGGCCATGGCTTTTACAATTGGCCGATTGCCAATTTTGTAAAGTTCATGATCCTTGAAAGCCTCGTTTGGTAAGAGCTCCTTGGTATAGGGAGTTTGCCATATTTGAATCAGGTGATGCTTACTCGGGTCTTTTTCTGTATTAAAATAGCAAAGTTCACCGTCATTGAAAAGAGTGAAGCCATTACAGAAAATCGGGGTTTTTACTGTCTGTTCTATGACATTATAGGACAGAATCACAAAGTCATGGTTTTTTTCTTCGTAGAAGATAAAAAGGTAATCTTCTCCATTTGGAGACTGTATTTTTCTTAAAAACTTGACTCCTTCAATTTTTCTGTCAAAAATCTTATTTTCCCCAGTCTGTAAATAATAACCATTGGAAAGCATGATGCCTTGATCATCTGGTAAAAGGATTCCGGCATCCCTGAGAGTATCCACTCTTACCACATTTTTAATTCGATGATTAAAAATAAAATATCGGTCACTTTCTAAATAAGGGCGAATTTTTAACAGTACAAGGTTTCCCAAGTCGCAATAATGTATTTCACCATCATCCAAAGACTGATCGGCATGTTCCACATCTTCAGAGTATATCCCCAATCCGTCATCTGTATTGTCTTCTACTTTGATGGTCAAGTTACCTTTGGTAGTCTCTACAAATACCTTATCTACCACTGAAACATGAGGGTTTTTTCCAATTCTCTGCATGTCACGGGTAGCTCTCACCCATTCAAATTCGTGTTGTAATGGAAAAGTGACTTCCGCAGCACTTCTGGAATTTAGGAACTGAAGCTTTTCCTCTTCGATCAACCATTTAAAAGCTTTGATATCTGTAGGACTTTCCGAAAGCTGAAAAACCATATAGAGAAAATTTCCTTTGACAAAAAATCTGGAAAACTGGGTATACCTATAAAATTTATATAGGTTTTGTAGTTCATCAGCAAAACTTTTGTCCTGAATAATATCCAGAGAGAGGGGGTGAAATTCGTTTTCTGTAAAGCGGAAGGCACTAAATACATCTGCAACTTCCAGGACTGATTTCAGACCAAGACGGACATTATATCCGAAAAGACATATTCCGCCAACGGACACAATATCCCTCGCAATACAATTGTGCTGGGTATTGATACGGACATTTGAGAGCAGTTTAAAATCAACGGCGCCAAATATTTGTTGCCTTTCTCTATTAAGTTTTTGCAGCCTTTCGATCAGTTGGGACCGTTGCTGTTGGAGACGGCCTTGTATGATTTCGTAAGTACCTCTTTCTATATTCGTTTCCATATTAATGGATAAAAGTTATAATAAAACTGGTTGGGTTATTTAACAGACTAAAATGAAAACCAAGGCTTAATTTTCTAAACTTTGACAAATCAATAAATAGTTGTCGTCAAGTCCAGGATGGTTTTGATGGAAATGGGTAAGATAGGAGAATCTTATAAGATCCTCCTGTTTTCTACTCCCATTCCTTTAGCCATGGTCAGCATGCTTGCCAAAAAGCCTTTATCCTCATCGCTTGCTTTCATCTGAATTTGTGCTATTAGAGCAGCAATCGAGATGTTTTTGAGGTCCTCTGTGGTTATGCCGTATTTGTGGGCAATGCTTCTTATTTTCTCTATCAAGTCCGTAGGCGTATCGTCGATACCGTTTCCTATAAGTGCATCCTTAAATTGTGTGATGGTAGTTGAGTTTTCAACCATTTTATCAATTCCTTTTCCGGTAGAAATCTGCTTGATAAGATTATCAAAGAAGGTGTTGTCTCCTCCGACAATGTCAATCTTAGCAGTTTTAAATGCTTCTGAAAGTACTTTCGCCTGCGCATCTGCGATATCTTTTTGAATGCTGATTTGTGCTAACTCGACATCTTTTTCCTTTTGAAGCTTCAATCGGAATTCTTCATGCTCTTTCCCAGCATCATTGAGTTGCTTCATAGCACCTGCTTTTTCCTGAATACCTTTCGCCTCTGCAATAGCTTTTTCTTGAATTACTTCAGCCTCTGCCAATCCTTCTTTTCTTTTCGCTTCAGCCACTTTCTCAATTACTATGGCATCTACAGTTCCCTGACGTTCCATAGCATCAGCTTTAGCATGCATCACTTGTGCTTCTGACATACCAATGGTAGCTTCTTCTTTGGCTTTTGCCTCGGCAATGATTTTTCTTGCATCAGACTCCTTATCAGCTGCATCTTTGCGTGCATTGGCCTCGATGATGATTTTAGCTGCTTCGTGCTTGGCAGATTTTTCTTTGGATTCTGCAGCTTTCACTTCTTCAATCAGGTTTTTCTCAGCCTCTTTAGAAGCAATTATTAAGGCGACATCTTTCTGTCTATGTGCCTCTTTTAGTGCTTCTACATCTTTGATTTTCTCCTGCTCTTCCACTACAGTCTTTTCCATAGCTACTCGCTCCCTAATGGCATCCTGAATGTTTTTCTTTTCAATTTCAACGGCCTTCTCTTTTTCAATTTGAGCAAGGGCAACTACTCGCTCACGTTCTGTGGCTTCAATATCACGGTCTTTTTTCACCCTTTCGGTTTCTACAGCCTCTGCTCGTTCTTTGTTCTTGGATGCAATAATTACCTGTCGAAGTTTGTTTTCTTCTTGGATTTGCAACTGCTCTTCAGTACGGATACGTACTTCCTCTGACTTAAGCCTTTCCTGAGATGTTACTTTGTCAATCTCTGCCTGCTCTCGGGCCTTTATGGTTTCAATTTCACGTCTTTGGGATTCTTCTTTTTCTTTGAGTTGTTTTTCCAACTCCAAAATTGCTTCTCTAGCTTCTACATCTTGCTTTTTTATGATTTTCTCTTCATCTCTTCTGATCAAGTTAGCTTTGATGTTTTGTGCAGCAGTCAGCTCTGTGATTTTTTTGATACCTTCAGCATCAAGGATATTGTCCCGGTCCAGATTTTCTACTTTGGTTTGTTCCAAATAGTCAATTGCACAGTCATCAAGCACGTATCCGTTTAGATCTGTACCAATGATGTCGATAATTTCGTCCCTGAATTCTCTCCTAGCTTCATAAAGCTCTATAAATTCAAATTTTTTCCCCACACTTTTTAATGCTTCCGAAAACTTGGCTTCAAACAAACTTTCAAGTGTCTCATGATCAGAGGCCCTGGCGCATCCGATGGTCTGGGCTACATTAATGATATCCTGAACAGATTTGTTGACGCGGACAAAGAAGGCCACTTTTATGTCAGCTCTCATGTTGTCCTTGCAGATCAGACCATCTTTCGTCATTCTGGAGATTTCCAGCTTTTTGACTGAGATGTCCATGATTTCTTCTTTGTGCAGGATTGGTACCACCAATCCTGCATTGAAGAATATCCTTACACCACCCTGACCTGTCCGAACTAATACACGGCCTTGGCTAACTTTTTTGTACATTGAAATGAGCCAAACAAATAGCCCTAATAGCACGACTACACTTATTCCTGCTATTACATAAAATGATTCCATCATAAGATTTTATTGGTTTATAGTTGATATTTTTGAGCTAAAAAATATTTTTTATCCGAGGACTCTTCCAAAATGATGACTGTCTCATTGAACTTAATAAAGTCCTCATCAATCGATTTGGCGTAGACCTTTACGACATCACTTTCAATCTGTATTTCGATCTGACCGATTTTGTTTTTTCCTATAGGGGAGACTACACGTCCTGTTTTTCCTATAAAATCTATTGCAACTTCACCTTTGTGATTGAAATGCCCATACAGTTTTACAAAGGGTCTGGCAACTACTTTTGTGACGAGCATGCTAACCACCAACCCTGGAATGTACACCAAGAATCCCAAAAGACTATCCGAAATTCCAAATACTGCGGTCACATTTACATTGATCAGCCACATGGTGAATACGACAATGGAAATGATAAACATGACAGGCAATTCTCCGATATAGAAAAACTCCATAAATGCATTCCAAAACCCCTGTCCTTCAGCAACACCCACCTCTGGGTTGCTCAGATCAGCTTCTGCATCCAGATCCGCCACTTCAAAATCAAAACCTGTGAAGATGACTACAAGCCAATAAATCAGCATGATAATCCCCAGGAGGGTTAGTATGAAATTGGCTGGGGCAAAAGATATTTCAATTAGTCTTTCCATGTTGCGCTGTTAGTTTGAAAGATTTGTTTTGCTGGACAGTCTTTAATTTCTTGAACACTTGGTTTACTCAAGTATTTTCTGACTGTTCCTTTGAATCGGAGAGTCCCATGTTTCTTTTCATTTGGGCCAATTCATCCTCTACAGAAATATCTTCCAGGGCTTTTTTAAGCTTTTCCTCATGTGTAATACTGCTTTCAGCCATTTCTCCATAAGCCTCTGCCAGAGCTTCATCTTGTATGACTTTGTCTTTCATACGCTCTAACATAGACACCACACTTGTGCTATCCATATTGGTCATCTGTTTGTTGATCTTCTGAGTGGCGCTACTAACTTTGATTCTTGCTCTCAGGGTACCAAGCTCATTTTCCCACTGTTTGATCCCTGCTTTGATTCTGTTTACATTTTGTTCAAGACTTGCCACTTGTTTTTCCAGGTTGCTGACATCTTCTGTTATCAATTTGATTTCCTGGCTTAATTTGGCCTTTCTTCTTAGGTTTTCTTTAACAAAATTGTCAGCTTCTGTTTTGTCCAGCTCACCCGTCTGTGCTTTTTTCAGGAGTAAGACAGACTTGTTCTGAAGGTCTTCTTCTTGACTGATGGATTCCTTTAGTTCCCTGCTTCTTCTAATATGCATTGCTTTAACTTCCGCAAGTGCCTTTAATGCACGGTCTTGATTTTCATGCATGTCTCTAAGACCCTGTTCAATCATTTTGATTGGATCTTCTAGTTTGTCGATGGCTGAATTGGTTTCTGCTTGTCCTATTTTGAATAATCTTTTTAAAACGTTCATAACAGTAAGGTTTATTTGGAAAATGATAATATTTCGTTTGAATACTCAGAAAGCAAAAGGCCGAGCGAATTGATGGTACTTTCCAATTCCTTCAGGTCTAAAGTTTCTGCCTGCAATGTATTTCTGAAAATGACTTTTTTGCCTGTTTCATCCAATACAAATGCACCGTGTACAATGTCTCTGTTCTTGATAAGCAACTGTTTGTAAATATTTGCCTCATCCTTCAAGTCGAACAAGTACTGTTCGATAATAATGATGGGAGTTGCTACACCAATCACCATGTTCTTGACTCCCATATCTTCATTTTCTATTACCAATAAGTTGTCAGACTCATTTTCATATTGGATGACAGAACCAAGTTCAAGTACATATTCTTTTACAATTTTAAAATAATGCTCCATAATCAACTCTTTATAGGGTTTTTTTAAAAATGAATTATATTTAGATCAACTGTTTTACAATAATAAATAAAAATTTTAATTTTGCAATTATTATTAGCTATTTAATGCTAATTTTGTTTGCATCATAAATTTACGAAAATCAAAGGCATGTCAAAATTTGGTAAAAACATAAAAAAAATAAGAAATGTGAGAGGTTTGACACAAACTCAATTGGCAGATTTGCTAGAGGTTAGCAGAGGTGTAATAAGTTCTTATGAAGAGGGAAGGGCAGAACCAAAAATTGAAACCATATTGAAAACAGCAGAAGTATTTCACCTTTCAACTGATATCCTCCTTTCAAGCAACGTAACTGTCAATCAATTAAGTGGCTTTAGTTTACCAACAATCATTCAGAACCCAGTTAATCAATTATCTTCAGGGATATTTTCAAGAGAAAATTCGGGAATCTTTCCAAATAATCTAATTTTCATTTTATCTGATCAAGTCGAAGCAAATGCTTATATAAAACCAGATGAAATAATTTTTGCAGTGCCGCATGAGCCGGTTGTGGGAAAACTATTTGTAGTGCAATCAAATGGCGTATATAAAATAGGAAAAGTTGATGACTATAAACCAAATAGCATCATACTAGATAATTCAACCTTTAGCCTAAAAGAATCTAAAGGTCTCTATGAAGTGCTTGGAATTTATAGTCCTGTCAAGGATAAAACTCCATTGGAAAAAAGACTTGCTTCCATGGAGCATAAAATTAAACTTTTAGAAGAACAATTGAAAAGCCAATAGTTTTTGCATCCTTAATTTCATTTTGAATTATAGTTTTTTTATTCTTTAAGGTAAGAGTTTTTCAGTTTAGGTTATAAGTTAATTTAAGGGGAGTGACACCACGGATGATGAAAAAAATAGGTGTAATTCGTAAATTTTTAGACTATATATAAACCAAAAAAATACCCACCTCTTGTCAGAAGTGGGTATTTTATATGCTATCACAAATAATTTGATTCAAAATTGCTTTCTTTCCTCAAATATGGACTTAATCAACAAACTTCTAATCCTAAATGATAAAGTGAAGCTATAAAAAAAGCCGTTTTTAAACCAATAATCGATGTTTATAGTGCACTCGGAAGGATCACGCATATTCTTTTTCATATACCTTAAAACGGCCTAAAACAGCGTTTTTTAATCTTGTTTCACTGTTTCAAAACCTACTTTTGTTTCAGAAACTGTTTCAATTAGTCAGATGTAATGCAGGAATTGACGCGCTTCAAAAGCTCTATTTGCTTATCAAGTTGAGTCTCTGTGCCATCGAGGTAAATGTTGAGATGAAGGACTTCTCTTTTTCCATAGGGAGCTACAGAACCTTCCGAAAAAGTACTGGATTCATTGAGATCCGGATTATAAATTTTTTCCATTGGGACATTGTATATGTCCGCTAATTTATAAGCATCTTCAAATTTTAATTCTGTTCGACCTGACTCAATACGTTGATAACCTGTATAATCACTTTTACCAAGCTTTTCAGCTATATACTC
This sequence comes from Mongoliibacter ruber, assembly GCF_003003005.1. Classification (GTDB taxonomy): domain Bacteria; phylum Bacteroidota; class Bacteroidia; order Cytophagales; family Cyclobacteriaceae; genus Mongoliibacter; species Mongoliibacter ruber. The sequence goes on along the minus strand of NZ_PVTR01000001.1, from coordinate 294,728 downwards.
CTGAGAGTAATTTTTTTGAAGTCTAAGAGATTTTAAACCCTCTGCTATCCTGCTTCTGAAATCGTTCATTAAATGCTTTTTACTTGTATTATGTAAAATTAGCGTATTGAATGTCAGTTGATTACGCAAAAAATATATAAAATATATTAATATTACTTGACTTTATATATACTTTTTACTTGTTTTGATACGTAACAAATACATAATTGTTGTATATCAAATACCATTATGATCAAAACAAACCTGAAAAAATTACTGCTAAGAGCAGGACTTGAAGAAGCTAGACCAACTGAAGAGGCTCTTGAAAAAATGGAAATTTCTCGCCGTAGATTCACTCAACTGCTAGAAAATACAAACAAAACACCAATTAATGTACATGAATTGGAATCAATCAAAAAGTGGATTTCCGGATTTCAAATGGTAGACACTGATTTATTGGTTGGAGAGATTGCAGAAAAGTCATGTTTGACTGAAAAATTAGGTTTAATTAAGTAATATCTACTTATGGGAGCTTTAGCCAAACTGAAAAAATTCGCAAAAGCAAGAGAAAAGGCCTATGGAATGACCGGCTATCTCAATGGTGCAAGAGCGAAGGCCATCAGCAAAATCCTCCTCAAGGCGGATTTTTTCTCCCAAAAGTCAGAAACGGTACAGCTGAACGCTGTCTTGCAGCTGGAGTCTGAAATCATCCTGCTCCTTCCTCATGAAGAAAGCAGGTTTTCCAAACTCCGCGCTGATATGCTAGAACTCATCAACACCGCTAAAACCAAGTACCATGAAAAAGTATCCGCTTCCGGAGGAAATCAACATTCGCTATTCCAAGCTACTGCTCGATGACGAGATTATGCTCAAGCGCAGATTGAAATCCCTCGAACAAGAGTTTATCGATGCTCCAAGCTCTCCGGATAATGACAAAGCTTTGTCAACATCCATCATGGAGATCCTTTTGGAACTCAGAGAAATTGAAAATGAAATCGAAGACCTAATCGTATTGGCATTTTTTCCCGATCACAACGTGCCGATACTTAAACTTTTAACAGATGAACGCTACAATCAGAGCCCAACACCTGGGTTTCGCAGTCCCGACTGAGACAGCCAGGGAATTCACACTGAAATTCATTGTGTCTTTCCTCATGATCTGCCTCATATCCGCAGTGATGATATCACAGGAAATCAGACCTGATTTATGGAAAACGGAAAAGCCCTCAAAGGCCCTCCGATCAAAAGTACGACGAGCAAGAAAAAAAACATTTGACCTTTTTACATTATGAGACTAGAAATAGAAAAATCAGAACTCACAAATCCCACACTTGAACACCTGGAGGCTTGGCTGCTTGCCATTGAGGAACACCTTCAAAATGATCACGTCTTTGACAGCCTTGACCAGCTGGCCATAACGCTGGAAGAATGGAAATCAGAGTTCTGCCGACCTGAAAAAAACGGAAACGAACACCAGGGTGATCATGTATTGATCATCCTTTACGGAGACGACCTGATCCTGATCTGTGACCAGGCCAGTGGCGAATTCATTAAAGTCAAAGAAGCATTCCCCAAAAAAGCAAAGAAAAGAGTAGTCATCACCGGAGAGGCACCACTGTTCAATATCTCCCGAATGATGAAAAAAGCCCTGGTAATCTGCCTTTCCTTTTTGATGGCTACTCCGGCTTTTGCAGATGGCATCTTCAAGCCACGCAACGGAAAAGCGGTAGTGAAAAAGACCCAAAAGCAAAAACGCTTTAAGGGCTATAAACTCAAGTATGCCAAGAGACAGGGCATCGACCTCGGCAACAATCCAAGAGCATATAAATCCCAGAAGCCATGAAAAGCAGAGATGTATTGATTGGCCAGATCATGGGCACAGCCCCATATCAGTTGCCGCCCATTGTGCATGGGCAAGGAGTATATAGTCTTGATATCACTTATCTGGGACAGAACTACTGCAAGATAGGTGTGAGCATAGAAGAAGTGCTCGAAGGTTATTTTGACTTTGTCACCAAGACCAATTGGTCCCAAGGAACCCAACGCGCCGAGTCAATCACTCAGGTACCGGTCAGACCGGGAAGCAACATCCGTCAGCGCAGCAATCCATCCAAACATCCCTACAAATGATAGATTCTCAAGAGCCCTATTATACGGACGATGGCTTGGAAAACAGCGGGAAAGGCTGTTTTCGGGCAGTGGTAACAGCCATCATCTTCGGTTTTCTCCTGCTCTTTATGGCCATGCGCTGCGGAACTCCAAAAGTGCTTGGGCTGAAAACGGAGGGTATCATCCTCAAAGCCGAGCCGGACAGGGTCTTCATCCTTTTTGAGGACGCACTTGGAGAACCCGGCACATATTCAGGCCAATGGTACTATGTCCCAGGAGAGGGAATAGTCAACAAAGAAAAATTCAAAGCAATTCTCACACTTCAACCCATACAACAATGATTACAACTTCAGCAATGGCAATGCTACTGGTATTTTTCATGGCACTTGCCGGATGGATAGCTTTTATGGCCGGTCAACTGATCGGCAGAATGCAGGAACAGAACAAGATCGTCAAGTACTGCGAAGAAAATGACCTCAATATGACACGCGAACTTCTCAGGGATGTGTACCCTGCTTTTTTCTGGTGTGATACCAAAAGGATTCGCAGATGACACAGGAAGAAGTAAACACGGGCATCTTCCTTTTGGAAATCGATATACAGGTCTATGAAAACAAACTTCGCTATATCCATGAGCTTCAGGAGGAAGACCGCATCAAACTCCGCCACTGGAAGGAAATCAAAGAAAAAGAACTTCAAGAATTAAAAAATCAGCTATGTACAGACCACATATAAAAGCCAAAGAACTACAGCCCGGAGATGTATTCAAAACCAACTCCATGGTGTACAAAGAATACTGGGTGGATACGATAGAAGTAACCGATACCGTCAAGATAACCACATGGGGAAAGAACACCTTCGAGTTTGCTCCCGACAAAGAACTATTCCTAGTAAGAAGTGCAAAAATGAAAAAGGAGGTGTCCAATGGATAAAATTAAAAGACTCCACTTTGAGGATCACGGACAGGATTTTCTGTGGTGGGATTTAGATAAAGATGGTACAGTTGTGAATTGTGGACCATTTCAACAAAGTATATGGATAGGATCTAAGCTTGTGAATTATTCAGAAACGGTACTTAAAACTGGTGATCGTATTTTTTTTGTAACCAATAGAAATCCTGATTTAATGCAATTAAGATATCCAATTGAGAACATTGAAGAAATGGAGGTCACCGATGTTTGAGGAAATCCGAAAAAAGGCCGAACAGGAACCCGAAAACCTGGAAGCCCTCAAGTCCATCACAGAGCCTCCGTGCAAGCATTGCCATTATTTTAAGCCATTTATACCGGTAGATTATAATGGCACTACCCAAAGAATAAGGCTTTGCCGGCATAGTACCATGGTTCAGACTTTTACATGTTTTAAAGAAAGAGAGGAGGTATCCAATGCCTAACTACTTTAAATACCTCTGCTACACCACCAAGCCCTACAATACAGGTGAAAGGGTGGCACAGTTCAACATCACAGGCTTTCCCAAAAAAAAGGTAGATGCCATGATCGCAGCAAACAAACCTGATTTTCCATCTGAGCAATACATGTGCTCTCTTGAAAAATATCCTCACAAAAAATCAGAATTCAATCGAATCAAAAAACCACAACCCAATGACTAAGAAAATTTACAGTTTCAATTATGACTTCTATACAGCACAGCTTGAATTTGAAGTCGATCTCGAAAAATTCACCGAGGAAATGGCCAGAGAAACCCTTGATTTTTTTTCATGGGATTATGATAAGGAAGCAGATCCTATCGATGAAGTATTGAAAAAATATGCCTTGGAAGTGTTAAGAGTTGGTGGTGATAGTTCTGACTATCAGATAATACATTCCTGGAATCAAGAAGGATTTGCCCCGATTGATGGAAGCATGGGGATTAAGCTTACTGAATACAGTGGAATTGATTATCAGGAGAACGATCTGGAAATGGAGGTGAAGGATGTTTTATAAAGTCACCAGAAAAAGCAGTGCTGCATACAAAAAGCTCCATGCACTTAGGACCAGAGAGCTTCAGATAGACAAGGACAATAAAAAGGCCATCAAAGAAAAAACAGGTCTTGACTATCAGAAGTATTTTGGAACCAGTACCAATCAGACTTTTACAAGGACTTTGATTTACTCGGGCTTTGTATTCAAAAACCCTGAAAAAGTGGACACTAAGACCTGGAAAAGGGACTCCAATCTTCCGGATGTCTTTGTGTCAAACACACGGTACAAGCTTGGAAGAGAAATTAGAGAATTTCTGCAAGGTCTTCCATCTAGCAATTATTCCTATGTCCTTGAAGCAGCATCGATAGAAGAAGGGATATATGGAAAATTCACTATCCCATATATGGAAATATGCTGTGATATCATCCTGCTTTTCCTCGATGACAAGCACATTCCAACAGACCCAAATATCATTGAGATCACTTCAAAGGAATTTGAAGCCATCAGAGATCAACACTTTAAGAAAAAGGAGGTCACCAATGGCTAATTCAGCACTTATAGAAAAGGTCCCCGCCAAGCTCAACGCCATCGATTCTTTGGAATCCTATCCTATGGGTGACAGGCTTTTTATGATCCTACGGCTTGACCAAGGCCCCAGTCTCACAATATACAAGGAAGGAAGGGACGCCAAAGACGAGGAAATCGGTACTGCCCTATGGCTCTATCACCAGGCACTCAACAAAGCCGAAAGCCAGATTGAAGTACTTCTCAAAATGATAAAGGAACTGGAATTGGAGGAATACGAACTCGAAGATTATCTCGAAGAATTTCCAGACACGGACAGCAATTACAGGCTACAGGAACTCAAGGCCAACCTCTATATGAGCATGGCCAGAGAGGACGAAAAGAACATTTCCCGCTATATCAATGAGATCCATTTAATGGCAGAAAGGGAGGTCTCCAATGGCTAAGCTAAAACCAAACCAATTCCTCCTTGACAGCCACCTGATCACTGAGAGGCCTATACTATACCAAACAGAAATGGTGAAGTCTGTGCTGCATGGATTGAAAAAGCAGACTAGAAGAACAAAAGGACTTGATTATCTTAATATAAACACTCCATCGGATTGGATATTTGATTTAAGACTAATAGAGAGATTTTTCTTTAAGCATATCAATTATCCTAATAGTTCTGGCTTAGATTTCTTTTGCCCCTACGGCAAACCTGGCGACCTCCTTTGGGTGAGGGAGACTTGGTGTAATATGCAGACCGCCTCTAAACCTGAAGACAATGGAATAAGATTTAGAGCAAGTACAGAGAAGAATAATTTTACATGGAAACCCTCCATCCATATGCCCAAAGCAGCTGCCCGAATCTGGCTGATGGTCGAGGACGTCAAGGTAGAGAGATTGCAGCATATCAGTGAGGAGGATGCGATTGATGAGGGTATCCAATTTGGAAAAGGAATAGACTATAAAGGTTGGCATTACGATTATGAAGCAAATCTCTATAACCTTTCAAATGCAAAATCTTCTTTTAAAACACTCTGGAAATCAATCAACGGTCAAGCCTCTTGGCAAGCCAACCCCTGGGTATGGGTGATCAAGTTCAGAGAACTATCCCGCACTGGCCATCCATCTGAGGAAACCATTCTCAAAAATCATCTGCAAGTAATAGGAGAGGAGGTAGCTCATGTCTAATCTCTCGCCTCTCGTATCTCGCTTCTCAGGAAAGGAGGTTGACCATGGATAAATCCATACAACTCTCCAACCTCAAGGCCCAACTGGAAGCCAAACGGAAGAAAGTCCTTGAAGATCCTGACATCCCTTCACAGCGACTGGATCAGTTGACCAAAGAAATGACCGCCCTTTTTACCGAAATACAGCAACTCGAAGCAGAAGTATACCCCGACAATGAGCAATCCGAAAACCACCATACCCGATGAAGCAAAATTATATTACGAGGAGCGACTCCGCGGCCTCGGCATTACCGAGGAGATCAATACGATCACCAGTCCGGACTATGAGCATGGAGAAAATTCAGCTTGGATACGCACCACCAAAACCAAAGAAAACAAGGCATTTGAAATCCATGAAAAAGGAATTCAGATCAATTACTTCCTGCCCACCGGTTACCCGATTGACTGGAAACCTGATGGACTGAAGTGGTCTAAGAACTTTTCCCGAATCCGTCTGACCAAAGAAAATACCTATGAAAAGGACGGTAATATCCACACTGCCAAGTACCATCAGGAAAAAGGCTCTCCGCTGGTCCCTTATCTCACCCCCGGGGTGATCAAGGCATATAATACGGATAAGAAAATTGAAACTCTGGTCTTGGTGGAAGGGGAGTTCAAGGCTTTCAAAGCTTGGATGGTCAAGGACAAAATCGGGGAAATGGAAAACTGGGAATTTGTCGGCATTCCAGGTATTCACGGCTTTTATGGAGGAGACACCAACCACCGTCGGGAAATCAATGAAATCATACAGCAGATTATTCTGGACTGTGAAGTCAAAAATATTGTCATGCTCCTTGACGCAGATACCCTTACTGTCAAGTGGAAAGACAACAAAGACCTAAGGACACGCCCCATGTCTTTTGCCAATGCAGTGGCAAATTTCCGCAACAGTCTTCACCTGCTCATTGAAGACAAAAGCGTCAACCTCACGCATGTCTACTTTATGCACCTCAAGACCAAAATGTATGAGCATACTAAGGGCTTGGATGATCTTTTGGTCTCGCTGCCGGCTAAGCAGCAGCAGATCATGGATGACCTTTCGCAGCTGCACTTTGCGAAAACCTACTTTGATGGATTGCCACTTACTGACGGTCAGACTTCGGGGATATACCGCTATTTCGGCACTAACAATCAGTCTGATTTCTACGCCATCTATAAGGAATATATTGGCAGTAGGCCTTTCATCTTCAACCGCACTAAGTACGAGTGGACAGGAGAGGAGCTAAAATATGTCAAGTCGGAAGAAGCAGACCGATTCGCCAGAATAGGAATCAACTGGATCAAGCGAGTCCGCCTGCCCAACCACAGAGGAATCACGGAAGAAAGGATTGAAAAATGGTCTGTGACTGAAATAAAAAGGGATTATCCCAAGCACCAGGCAGAGCAGATGATCAATAAGGATATCCCACGTTTTGACGGATTCTTTTCGCTGCCCTCTTGGGACCCCAAAGGATACCGAAGGACAATATACGGCTGCTACAACCTGATGGAACCTTTGATGTGGGATCCAAAGCCGGGCAGGATTGACACTACACTTGGCTTTGTCAAACACCTATTCCAAGGAGAAGGAAAAGTGGAATGGGATGAAGAGGAAAAAGTGTACAAAGAAACGGCTTACAAGGGCGATCAATTCACCATAGCATTGGACTACCTGACCATTCTCCATCAACATCCCACCCAAAAGACCTTTGTTCCCTGCCTGGTATCCAAGGACCAAAAGACAGGAAAGTCCACTTTTCTCGAATGGCTGTGCATGGTGTACAATGGCAATGGCATCGTGCTGAACAATGACCAGTTCAAGAAAAACTTCAACGCCCACTGGGCTTCCAAGTTTATCATCGGCCTTGATGAAGGTTTCTTGGATGTCGAGAAAAAAGCGGAACGGGAAAGGCTCAAGCAGATGGTTACCGCCAAGGAGATATTCATGGAACTCAAAGGAATCGACGTGAAGCCTATTCCATATTTCGGGCATCTGATTATCTGTTCCAATGACGCGGACAACCTGATGAAAATGGAGGAGGAAGATACCCGTTGGTTTGTGGTCAAAGTAAAAAAGACCGACAAAGAGGATCCAGACTTGGAGAATAAGCTCAAAACAGAAATCCCCGCTTGGATCAGCTTTCTTTCAAACCGAAAAATCTTCCACAAGAAAACCTCAAGGCTGTGGTTTGACCCCAAAGACTTCGAAACCGATCAAATGCGGAAGATCATCGAAGTCACCAAGGCCAGACTTGATGTGGTGGTAGAAAACTGGATCAAAGACCTTTTCCTCACCTACAAGCTTCCATCCATTAGGGTCAATAGAAAGACCATGCTCAAATACCTCAATGATCCGGCACTGAGCAAATACAGGATAGATGAAAAGGAACTGAAGTATTATCTGGAGGAGAAAAAAGGCATGAAGTACCTGTCTCCGGGAAGGTGTAAGCTGCCTACGCATATCAATGGTTTCGATTCTGACAATGAACCTAGGATAGCCTACATAGAGGAAACCCAAAGGCATTACCTCTTCAAGCCAGATGATTGGCTCACTCCTGTAGAATACCAGGAATTCAGAGCACCGTTCGAATTCAGCAAACATGAAGAAGAGGACAGCAAAGAAGAAAAGAAAACCAAGGAGTTTGCCGAAGCCCAACCCCTTGACAATAAGCAGTACAAACAGGAAGAGCTTTGGGATCAAAGAAAAGGACCAGCACCATTTTAAAAATAATTTCAATGAGCAGATTCAAACACTACACCTACCACCTGAGGGAAGACATCTCACAGGAAACCTACGAGACATTTCCCGAAGATGTCAGAAAGGTCTATATCTCCACCGTGAAAAAAATCCCTATGGATGAAAAAGAGAAAATGGAGATCCTCAAAAAGTACCCCCAGTTCTTTGACCGCCGACCTACCAAGTCCTACGGGCAAAACGTCAGGAGACTGTTCAATGTCAAGAAAATGCGGGACAAACTGACCAGCAAGATCAGGACAGAATCCTTCGACTCAGAGTTGAGCCCCGATCAGGTAGAAAAAATCCTGATAGTCGATAAAGATCAAGTCGAGTTTCCAAAATCTTAAACCTCAAATCTAAATGGCCATACTCAATTACACCACTAAAATAGATTCGATCAAAACCATTGGTGAGATACAGAAAATACTGGTTGCTCATGGGGCAAATAAAATAGTATGTGACTATGAAGACGGTATCCCTATCGCTGTCACCTTTTGTTTGATTGTGAATGATCAAATGACAGTCTATTCACTTCCTGCAAACTATAGTGGAGTATTGAGAGCAATGGAGAAAAATAAAAAGGTGCCCAGAAATCTCTGCACAAAAGAACAAGCTATCAAAGTCTCATGGCGAATAGTGAAAGATTGGGTAGAAGCCCAAGTCGCAATAGTAGAGGCAGAAGTAGCTGCTATGGCTGAGGTATTCTTACCATATACCGTCACCAAATCTGGCAATACCCTTTATAAAGAAATAGAAAAAGGCGGCTTCAAGCTTTTGAACTGACAAATTATTATCAACACTAAATCTTAAATCTAAATTTTAAAATCATGACTTACGAAGGAATAATGAATGCCCTCGAAGATGGAAAAAAAGTAAGACTCCCAGAATGGAGAGGATACTGGTTTATGGACGAAGACGGCGAAGTCTTGGGGCTGACCAAGGAAGGTGACATAGTTATCCCTTGGATATCGGAAAACCATACTGCTGCACATCGCCTGGCATTACAACAAAGGACGGACTGGGAAATAGCTGAAGGTCTTGACTTCGGTTGGGCCATCTGCGCACTAAAGGCAGGAAAACTGGTCACTCGAAAAGGATGGAACGGCAAAGGGATGTTCCTCTTCATTAGGCCGGAGGATGAATTGGATGTTGATTTTATAGTTGAGAAAGTAAAGTCTCTTCCTCAAAGTCTCAAAAATTATTATGCCAAAAGAGACCCATGGATGAATGAGGAAACAGGCGTGATATCAAAGAGCCAAGCCTTGCCAAATTCAAAAGTAAAATTCACCTCCTACATCTGCATGAAAGCAGCCGATGGCACCATGGTCAATGGCTGGCTCGCATCCCAGACTGACATGCTTGCTGAGGACTGGCAGTTGTTTGATTCTTAAAATTAACTCCGTGGTTTTGTCTTCACTAACCACCCCAATCTAAAATCGAACATGCCCATAGACTACTCCAAATACCATCCCAAATGGAGCCTGATCAGTAGACTGATACGGTTTCAACGCGCAAAGAATCACTGTGAATGGTGTGGCGCTGTTAACTACCAGCCTCACCCAGACACTGGATCCAAAGTGATCCTGACCGTAGCTCACATCGACCGGGACAGAAGTAACAACCGGTTCAGCAATTTGGCGGCTCTCTGTCAGCGATGCCATCTAAACCATGACCGCTCACAGCACATCACAAATAGAAAATATGGACGATACCACAAGGAAAAACAATACAACCTGTTCAAATCCACCAAGACCAAAGATTGAGGACTTTGTGCCCAGAGAAACTGGCTTGGGAGACATTCACAGAATGTTTACAAAAAGCCCTGAACTCTACCGATATATCTGCGCCCTTGATCTGTACATAGATGAACTGGAGGTTCAGAGAGATGCTGATATAAATCAGAACATCGAAGCAATGATGAAAGACTTCAATGAAGGACTAAAGAAACTTTCGTCTACCCTCTAAAATCCCATACCATGCTACAGGAATATGAAGTTTACTTCGAGTTTTTTGGAAAGAAAATGAAGTCAAAAGTACTCGCCAATAGTATCGAACAAGCCAAAGAACAAATCCTTGATAAAGTCAACTTTCACAAAGTCGAAGCTGCCAAAGATAGTGAGTTAAATGATGCCATCAACGGTATGAACGAAGTGATTGACGCATTACAATCCCTCAAAGAATTAAAGGAAAAATTGGATACTCTGAAGAAAAGAACTTAAAAATGCTAGAGCCAAGAAACAAGAAAAAAAACGGAATAGGGTCTCATCAATCTTCCAAAATGAAGAATGATGAATGGCTAACACCACCCGAAATTATTAATGCATTAGGTCCTTTTGATCTTGATCCATGCTCGCCTATTAACCGACCATGGGATACTGCTTCAACCCATTTTTCCAAAGTGGAAAATGGGCTTACTAAAGACTGGTTTGGAAGAGTATGGTGTAATCCCCCGTACGGTGACCAATCAAAAGTTTGGCTAGAAAAGCTGGCAGCTCACAAAAATGGTATTGCTTTAATTTTTGCAAGAACTGAAACAACTACCTTTTTTGATTGGGCTTGGGAAAAAGCTTATGGTATGCTTTTCATCAGAGGTAGACTAAGCTTTTATACGGTTGAAGGAATTAAGGCAAAGGCAAATTCTGGAGGCCCTTCAGTACTTATTGCTTTCAACGAATCAAATTTCAATTCTCTGATCAAATCGGGAATAAAAGGTCAGATTATCAATTTAAATCTCAATAAAAAATATCTGAAAACTATTGAACCTATCAATGAAGAATCATTTGAAACTTCTGAACTGAACCCAATCTGAAATCTGAAATCAAGAAAGTGGTGATACTATGAACACACAAATTTACTCGCATCAAGGACACAGGTCCTAACTGACATCAAATCCACACAAGGTACTACGGCATAAATAGGAAGGGCCCCGATAGCTCGGGGGAGAGGTTTTATTCCGTTCCACCTTGCCTTCAGTCCTTGAGACTTCGTGATAAGGTGCTTTCATTTTATCACTTAGTCTCCATGCCGGGAGGATAAAGCAGGCATTACAAAAAATATGTTTAACTCAGACTTTTACCCAACACCCGAAGCAGTCATCGAGCGGATCACCGAAGGGATTGCTTTCCCAGAATCCAAAATACTGGAGCCTCATGCAGGTTCTGGAAATATGGTGGATTATTGTCTTATCCGAGGCGCAGAAGTAATTGCCTCTGAAAAAGAACCCAAACTCCGCGCTATGCTCAAATGCAGGGTAATCGAGGATGATTTCTTCAAAGTTAAAAGCGCTCAGATAAGCCATATTTCACACATAATAATGAATCCTCCATTTAGTGAAGATGCACGGCATATCCTTCATGCTTGGGAAATTGCTCCCGAAGGCTGCGAGATCAGGGCACTTTGCAATTGGGAAACCGTGGCCAACATCTACAACAGAACAAGAAAAGTGCTCAAGAGGATCATAGATGATTATGGACAGATGGATTATCTGGGTGACTGCTTTTCCAATGCGGAACGAAAGACAGGTGTGGAAGTGGCTTATATCATCCTCAGAAAACCAAAATCCGGAGAAAGCGAGTTTGAAGGATTCTTTATGGATGAGGAGGAAGAAGCGCAAGTGGAAGGATTGCAGCGCTACAACTTTGTCCGGGATATAGTAGGAAGGTATGTCGGATCGGTCAAAATCTTCGATGAACAGCTTAATGCTGCTGTCCGGATGAATGAGCTTACCAAAACTTTCTACAAATCCAAAATAGGTCTCAACCTGACCACAGACGAAGCCAAGACCACCCGTGAGGAATTCAAAAAAGATCTGCAAAAATCCGCTTGGAACTATGTGCTGGATAAGATGAACATGGGGAAGTATGTCACCAAATCAGTGAAGGATGACATCAACAAATTTGTAGAGACGCAGCAAAAGATACCCTTCACGATGAAGAATATCTATGCCATGATCCAAATGATAGTGGGTACACAAAGGTCAAGAATGGATCGGGCATTGGAAGATGTATTTGACCGCATCACAAAGCACTACCATGAAAACAGGTATGCAGTCGAAGGATGGAAAACCAATAGCCATTACCTGGTCAATCAAAAATTCATCCTGGACGGATTGACCGAGATAAGCTGGAGTGGAAAATTTGCTGTTAGGTACGGTTCACACAACTTGGAAAAAATAGAGGACCTACTCAAAGCCCTATGCTACATCACAGGAAAGGATTACAACAAATCCATATCGCTGTATGATCGGTGCAACCATGAATTTATGGTGGAAAGAGAGGGCCAAGTTCTACTGGATCAAAGCGTAAAATTCAGGGCATATCCGGTCTATTTCAGAAATGAATCAGATATGCTTTCCTACTTGGAGAAAAATCCAGACTGCAAAAGATTGCCACAGGTAGAATTTGGGCAGTGGTTTGACTGGGAATTTTTCGAGATCAAAGGATACAAAAAAGGCACCATCCACTTCAAGTTCAAAGACGAAAACGTATGGGCCAGATTCAATCAGGAAATATCCCGAATCAAAGGATATCCATTGTTTGAGCCAAAGAAAGGAGGGCAATCATGATTACAGTATATGATAATGCCCACTTTGTCCTAATCAAGGTTTTTGATAAGAAGGGGGGAAACCTCCTTCAAATCATCAGATGGGATGATATGCGATTTGAAATCCGTAATAAATGGGATTGGTATTTCAAATACCGGGCTGCTTTAGCTCAGGTTCAACACCCCAAAGCCCATGTAGAATTCAAGTGGGGACATTGTGAATCCAGCCAAAAAACGCTTGATCAGCAAAAGATTAATAAGCTCAGAGCAAAGAAAGGAAAGGTCACAGAATACAAAAACAAACTGGCAAAAGTAGTCACCAAATGGGATTCCCTTTTTCCAATTGAGGAGGATCAACGCTATATCAATACCATCAATAAAATTGCAAGCCTCGAAGCAGAGCTTAAAGTAATGGAGGCAGACCTCTGAAAAGATTATCCCTTTTTAAATCTTAATTCTTAAATCTAAAATCTAAAATCAAAATGAAGAACTCATATATAACAGCAACAGACCAGTTTTGCGGTGCCGGTGGCAGTTCGCAGGGAGCAAGAAAAGCAGGAGTAGAAGTCAAAATGGCTTTGAATCACTGGAAACTTGCCATTGATACCCACAACAGCAATTTTCCCGATACGCTTCACGATTGCACTGATATATCTGCCTGTGATCCCAGAAGATACCCAAGCACCAATATTCTGATCACTTCTCCAGAATGCACCACCCACAGTCCAGCAGGTGGCAATCGTCACAAAAATGTAAAAGCAACAATCGACCTTTTTGACAAGGGAATCATTGACCCATCCACCGAACGGAGCAGAGCCACGATGTGGGACGTATGCAGATTTGCAGAATACCATGATTATGAAATTGTGATTGTCGAAAATGTGGTGGAAGCCCGTACTCAGTGGGTACTATTCGATGTTTGGTTGGCAGCCATGCACCGACTTGGATATGAGCACAAATGTCTTTACCTGAATTCCATGCACTTCTGGCCAACTCCCCAGAGTAGGGATAGGATGTATGTCGTTTTCTGGAAGAAAGGAAACAAAGCTCCTGACCTTGATTACCGTCCATTGGCACATTGTCCATGTTGCGGAAAGGATGTCCACGCCGTGCAGGTTTGGAAAAACCCTCAAAAAAAATTCGGGAAATACCGCTTCCAATATCAATATAAATGCCCGAAAGATGGCACAGTGGTAGAACCCTACTACTATGCGGCATTCAATGCCATTGATTGGAGCGATTTGGGTACAAAGATCGGAGAAAGGAAAAAGGCGCTTTCACCCAATACCCTCAAAAGGATTCAGTGGGGATTGGACAGGTACGGAGTGGATCCGCTTTTAATTCAAACACGTCAGGTAAGCGGAGTAAACGGAAGGGTAAAAAGCACAATAGAATCACCTATAGGAACTCAATGCACTGACTTAAGTCATTCTTTAGCCACTCCAATGGTCATCAAAACAGAAAATGGATCTCAAATGAAAAATGCCAAAAAGGTAACAGATCCTTTTCTTACCCAAACTACCAGACAAACCTCAGCTCTAGTGACTCCATGGATAATTGAGATGAACAAAACGGGTGAAGCAAAACCCGCCAATCATCCCATGTCAACCATTACTGCAGGAGGAATCAACCATTCGCTGATGGGAGTTCCCTTGGTTGTCCAGAACAAAGGGAAATCCATGTCAAAACCTTCAACCGAATCTATGCCGGCACAGACGAGTAATATCAACAATGGCATAGTCACACATGAATCTTGGAGCAGCTTTATCCAATACTATTACGGCAGTCATCAGGCTTCCAAGATATCTGAGCCAATCGGTACAGTAAACACCCGTGACAGATCCTACCTCATCAACTACCAAAAACCCCTGATTGAAGATTGCTATTACCGAATGATCAAAGCTCCTGAGGTCAAGGCTTCCATGGCTTTCGATATTGACTACATCATACTCGGCAATCAGCGTGACCAGGTAAAGCAATGTGGCAATGCCGTCACACCACCGGTGCAGGAGTGGATAATCGGACAGTGCGTTAAAAGTTTATCTTGAAGTAACATGAATTTTATTGTCCATTTAAAATTGACAAGCACCTATCCAAAACCGAAGGATTATTAATTATTACAATACACAACTTATTTTTTGCTCTGGTCATTGTTTGAAAAAGCATTTTATCTAAACTATAATAAAATTTTTTCCCTCTTTTTACAGTTCCCAGCTCATTCCCTTCATAACTAAGGTGATCGTCAATTACTGCTATTACTTTGTCGAATTCTTGACCAATTACACCGTGAACACTTTCTGTAAAATCTATAGCATATGAATCGTATGGATATTTATTAAAACTTGAAGGTGTGTAATTTATAGCTTTCCATCCTTTTTCCGTTTTAAAATTTAAATAAGCTTTTGTTACTTGATAACTATCAAAAAACTTTATCTCAATGCAACTTTTATCTATAGCTTTATTATTTATGCTTTTATTAAAAAGTGAACTTATGAAGGATGTTATATGGAGGTTACTTCGTATTTTTTTTGAAAGTCGAAAAGACTGAGCTTTAGTTTCTTTTTTTATTAGTTCTGGAATATTATTTTCCTCTTCACTTTTTTGCAATACCTGTTTAATATCATGAGAGAAAATACAATTATTTCCAATTGCATCGATTTTGCTAATAATATCCCTTAATTGTTTAGGATAAATCCTCTGAGTTTCATCAATTATGACTAAGTCATAGGTGCTAAAATCCGTTTCTTTGTACTGTTTAATTGAAATTATTTCCCATTGAAATGCATCGATTAAAAAAAAGTGGCCTTCATTTAAATTTCCAACATGAACAATTAAAACCCTTTTATTATTTTCCTTCAATTCTCTCGCTATGTCATAAATCAACAAAGTTTTTCCAGTTCCTGCCTCACCAGAAATGGAGAAATAGGATGCTTCTGCCATATTTATTCCTAATAAAATTGATTTTTTGAACTCTTCCTGTTGCCCAGTCAAGAAATACTTCTTTTCTAAAAAATTATTTGTTGAATTAAACGGAGAGACTAAATAATTTGAGGGATTAAAAAGTTTATCAATATTTTCAACTTCTTCAATTTTTTGCCGATGCAATAATTTTGCTAATTCTTTAATATCAAATTCTTTTAATTCGGAATTTCTTTCTAGTGTGTATAATTTTTTTTCACTCGAAACAAAACTGAAAAGTCTAATATCTTTTTTAAAAAAACTCAAATAATATTTATTTCTTAGAAGTTGTTTTAAAATAGCTTCTCCAGTATTTACAGACTTTAATTCGATGTTAATAATATTTGAATCACCAATTCTTAATAAATCAAATTCTTTACTTATTTGAGGAATTAAATATCCCAAATAAAATGAATCTAACATGGATATTTCCAATCTATGAACCAATAATTCATTGACTAAGACATCTAAATCTTGGAATTCACCTAATTTTTCTTTTATTCCGTAATGTTCAAAAAAATTAGATCGTAAAGGCTCTGACAAACTTTTATCCGCATTAAGTACTGAAAGTAAATTGACTTCTTTCATTTTTTTTATTCAATCATGGAAATATAATCCAGAACTTTAACCCCAAGACTTGTTATAATATATGGCTTATTATAATTCTTTTCAATCTGATTGTTAAAACCGACCAGTTCTTTTTGTTCCTTTTCTAATTCTCTTAATTCGATTTTTTTATTAGTTGTCATCAAACTTGACTGTAATTCAAGGATCCGATTCATTATTTCATCCAATCTTTTAGATCGAAGATAATCATCGATATCGATTGAAAAATTTCTGTTGAATGTTCTTGAAATTGCATTTTCGATAACACCTATTGATTCTAAATAATGAAGGGTAATTCTTATATCTAGTTCATTATATTGAGGTAAAAGTCCAGTAACATAGCTTTCTTCAAAAATCAAAAAGGCAAAGTTTAGATCGAATTTTTTTTTCCCTCTAATTACCTCGCCAAAATCCCCTTTAACTCCTTCAAATAATACATTAAGAACTATTAAATCAAATTTGCTCAACCTCATTAAGGTTTCTAAAACTGAATTTTTAATCAAATCTTTTGAATTTTCAACAACACAAGAGTTTGCTAAAAAATAAGATAGATACTTTCTTTTTTCTTCATGAATCTCATCCATACCATGCAAACATACTTTCATTGTTAAAGACTTAAAATCTCCTGATTTTAGATATTCCTTATCAACTCTTTCCTCTAAAGATTTAAGGCTCTTAAAGAGGGTGTAAATTATCTCTTTTACATTTCGCTCTTGTAAACTGTTTCTATATTCTGTATATCCAGTTGCAAAAGTAGCTGCTATTGGGATAGAGGCAGAGATAGATACAATTGTAGATTCTATCACTTTTAACAATTGATCTTTATTCATGAAATTTAACTTTAAGAAACCGACCCAACCTCATCAATCTCCTTCATCAACCTATCTGTTTCCTGAAGGGCTTTAATGATCTTTTGGTAGTGAAGGATATCCTCATAGGATAGCTGCCGACCTTTACGGTCTTTAAGCCACTTCTGTGCTGGCTGATATCCTCCAATGTAAAATTCCCAAGCCACCTGTGGTACATTCTCAAAATATTGGGTAGCATTTATATGTACCTGGCCATTCTTGTAATGTGGTTTTTCTACCACATTATCTCCATCCTCCGGATATCCGGTATCCAATCTTTGTAGATCGGAAGATTCCATCAGATGGAGTTTTCTGATCTGGCCTCCCAGCTCTACCAACTTCCAGAAACTTTCCTGATCCGTAGGGTAGGGGACTCTCGGAAAATCAATCTTTAAAAACTCTTTGTACTTCTCCCTATATGCAGGGCTATGCAATACTGCATAGATGTAATCCAGAAGGTCAATTGGTGCAAATGATTGTCTATACTCAGTTCGCAGTTCACCACTATCTGCATAACAAACTCCATCTCCTTCAGGTCGCTCTGCTATAAATCCCAAGCCTAATGCCTTTTCGATTTCTTTAAGGATTTTGGGGTTAAGATTGGGTTCTCTTGAAAACTTACTTTTAGTAAAAAGATCGTCAATTTCGTCATATAAAAACAACGGAGCAATGTAATCTCCTCCTTGCATTCCAGGTCTTGACCAACTTCTAAAATCAATCATGTTTTTTGAAACCATGACTGAGGCGGACTTTTCTTCGCTATTACCTAATTTATATACTAATCCAATATTTTCTTTTGTGAAGTTTTTCATTACTTCTGTTCTCGGATAGCAATGAAATCCTTTGGATTTCCCAGTGTAAAAAGTCCATCTTAAATCAAATGGCCGATAGCTAATTTGGGTTATTACCCCTTGATGAGGATAGTTTTTTTCTAAATCTTTTTTTGCAAAATTAATTTGCCAATCCCTAACGTCTTTTCCCAATTTAAATTTTGTACGAGCTATTTCATCCTCTAAACTCATAAATAGCTCTATTGTACTTTTCAACTCATTTTTTGTTGAATGAATGGTAAAATGATCTCTTGCCGTTACAATACCCACACTATTTGATTCGAAAATTTTTGAAATGGAAAATCCATTGTCGTATTGTTTTTTCGATTCAAAATCTTTATCAACAAAAAAATGCAAAGGAATATTTATTGGTATTTCTTTATAAGAAATAGATCTCAAGGAATTTTTCTTCAAAAAATCATATTTCATCTCTCGTTTACCAAATAGATCAAAATGAAATAGTTTACCTAAATCATTTAACTTTTTATTACCTGTTTTTATAAAGAGATTTATTGAGACTCCTTGCTGAATATCAAAAACATTTTGATCAATCGATCCATCAGGTGCTGTTTCTTTCTTTTTACTATTCCCATGAAGATCAATAGTATAAATCTTATCATAGGTTTTTAGCAGATTCCAACGCATTCCTCTAAATGTTGGATTGTCCAAAAATCCATGAGGATTGATAAAGGCTAGTACGCCACTTCCATTCTTTTCAATAAAATGCTGACCATAGCGTAAAAACTTTACATAATCATCATTGATCCATTTAGGGTTTCTTTCTTTAAGCTTCTCCTTTCCTCCGGGCTCTTTTTTGTAATCCTCCATAAGCTTCATTATCCATTCGCCTTTATTGGCACTCTCACCACTATAGGGAGGGTTTCCAATGATACACATCACAGGAGTATCCCGCTTAATCTGATTGGCTTCGTTGGCTTCTGCACTAAGCCAGCTGGCAAAAAGAGTTCCTGTGTCTTTATGATGTTCTTCCAAACTATTGGTCAGATATACTCGGAATCTTTGACTCTTGCTTGGTTTATATCCGCTTTCCATCAGCAAAAGGTCAAGCTTAAGATGGGCCATGGCATAAGAAGCCATGAGCAACTCAAATCCGTTAAGCCTTGGGATAAGGTGATTTTCCACATACTGGGACCATATTCCTTTTTGATTCGCAAACTTCGTCTGATGGATATGGTCTATCACCTTTGCGAGGAAAGTACCCGTGCCAGTGGCCGGATCCAGTATCTGAACCCTGTGCAATTCCTGCTCTATTTCACGCATACCGCCCTTAAACCTGTGGTCATGAGTAGGAATGGCTACCTTAATTTTTGTTTTACTGGTATCGGCCAGTCCATCAGGAAGATCAAATTCAGTCTTGAGAATATCATCTACTGCCCGCACGATAAAATCTACCACCGGTTCTGGTGTGTACCAGACTCCACGGGCCTTTCTTAGCTTTGGGTCATAGTTGGCAAGGAAAGTTTCATAAAAATGTATGATAGGATCTTCCTGTTTGGTTGACTTCCCAAAGTTTTTGAGCAGAGAAGCAACATCCGTGGCACGGAAAATATCCGCTAATGCATCCACTATCCATACAATCCTTTCATCCAAATCATATCCAGCTATATATTGGAAGAGCCTCCGTAGGAAAGGATTGGATTTTGGAATAAGTTCTGCAGCTTCTTTTCTGGAGAAGGTATCCAAGGTCTGATCATACAGCCGTGCAGCAAACATTCCATAGGCAATCGTCTGGGCATATACATCGGCAAATTCATTTGTCTTGATATCATTGATCAATATCTGCTGAAAGGCAGTGTATTGATCTTTCAATGAACTGTCCACTTCTTCAGATGCATCCGAATTCAGAGAGTTCTCTATTATCCTGGCAAGAAGCTTTGCTTTACCCGCCATCATTTCGGCAAGTTTCTTCGGACTTCTGATGGTCTGTCCGGAGAATGAACAGAAACTCCTGATCAAATCTGTAAATTCTTCAAAAAAGGCTGGAAGAGGGGATATCCCATTCGATTTTATTTCTGCTATGGCAATGGTCTTCACCAATTCGCCATTGATATAGAAATGGAAATCGAGGTAATCTGTAATGATCAGGTTCTCCAAAGATTCCCTATACCGGTCAAACTGTTCTTTCAAAACCTTAGACCTGAGATCGACTCCAATATCCTTGGCTTCTATGTATCCAATGGGAATATCTTTTTTGGTGATGACATAATCCGGAGCACCGCACTTGATCCGCTTTGGTTCGTTGGTAGCAGCTACACCAGGAACGAGGGTTTCGATCAGGTTTTGCAGGTCTCCTCTAAAAGTATGCTCTGTGGCATTGCCCAAACGGTAACGCCTATTCAGATTACCAATGTAATCGTTCAATTCCAAACTCATCTGTTAAGGTAAAAAGGTTACAATCTTTACAAAGTACTATAACTAAAATGTTAAATGTCTGCTTTGGTTTTAGACCAAATTTCACCGCTCAAAAAAGGCGTTACATTTGTTACATTTGTTACATTTTTTAAAAATAGGGTAATAAAGCCAATAAACAAGGGTTTTCCATGTCAACACATGTCAACAAAATGACAGTCTTGTCAACAAATGTTTGTTACCTGCAATCATATTGCATGTAACAATGTCAACAAATACTACAGACTTGTAACATTTTTTGATAAAAATGTTACATACCTAAATTTCAGAATATCAATAGGATAGGGGGAAATACTACAAATGTAACATTTGTAACACGTTTTTTTAATTCACGAAAAAATCACTTATTTTACATGTAATTATTACTTACTACCCCATTTTTTGACCTCATTGGAAAAATACAATTTTATGGCAAAGTACTTCCGTAGCGATTCCCAACGCAAAACCTACAAATTAGAAATGTCTATTTCGGGAAAAGCATTACTCTATTTCGTCTCTGTGACTGCACAGAATGACGGTTCATTTCTACATGCCAGGGGATGTGATGTATTCAAACACGAATCTACCGCACTCGAAATAATGGAGACCATCGCTGTCCCGGCTACGGAGGATGATTACCTGACTGCGCTCAAAGATTACTTTGCCATCGACAAGAAGGTAAGGGAAGCATTTATCAAGACGTATAATCTCTAATAAAATAGGGTCTTTATTTGTCCTACATTCTTATGATAATACAAAGTATTTTTCACGTATGATGAAAGCCTACGAAATTCCGGTATCTAAGCCTGTGAAAAAAATGCTCAAGCGGGACTATGGCTATTCCAAACACCTCAACATCACCCAGATGATTTTTTGCAGTCCCTACAAACAACGCAACCCCGATCAGATCCGCCAATACATAGAAAATACCACAGATAGTCAAGTCAGAATAACAGTCGTATGTAAATACCTCTCCATATATAAGTTGTACACTCTTTCCCGAATGATGGAAAACGAATTCAAAACAAAAATGCTGCTCTACATAGAGGCAGCTGTGGAAGGGGGGATGGAAGCAACCGAAGCCATCAGAAAGTTTATGGACAAATACGACATTTCATTTGAAGAACTGGAACCTGATACTGCTTACAAGCAATGGCAACGCTACAAGAATAAAGAGCAAATGCGCAACATATTGCCACTTTGGTAGTGTCAAGAGGTAAAAAAATACACTTTGTAAATTTCCCTCATGGAAAGAATATCCCTCATCACCTCCTTATATATAGGACTCGCTTCCCACCATCCCCAGCTGACCTTGACGGATGGCTTTCCATCTGCACAGGACCTGATTGATTTTTTCAAAGAAGCCCCACTGGTATTAGAGCGATCCGATATCAGAGAAGAATCCAACGACACTGATCAGGGTGATGTCATTTCCTTTGCTGTGAGAAGTACCATTCCCAGGGATTCAGATTACCACTCTCAGTTTGCAGGAAAAGAAGTGATGGCTTACCTCACTACCGCCAACGGAGAGCGGCACTTTTTAGGTTCGGACGATACACCGATGACCTTCCAATACACCCGTGATTCCGGTGCCGGCAATGCAGACAACCGCGAAACTATTATCTCCCTTTCCCTTCAGATTCCCCTCATTTAGGCCAAAAAACGTCCTATACCCGACCCCTATCAATCCACATCTTGTGCTAAACAAAGCGCAAGATGAGCAAGCAGACTACCGGTTTTTACGAGATTTTCAATAAGGCAGAAGACAAGTCCTCTGTCGATATCATGCTATACGGTGCGATTCCCGACTTTGATCTGGACACCTATAAGATGAAAAACCAGGCTGACAAGTTTGTCAGTGAATTCAAGAAGCTTGAAAAAGACTTCGATAGGATCAACATCTACATCAACAGCCCTGGAGGTTACCTGTACCACGCTTTCCCGATTTTCAATGTCATCGCCAACAGCAAGAAGGATGTCCATACCTACAATGACGGTCTGGCCGCTTCCGCTGGGGGCTATATCCTACTCGCAGGTAAGACTATCCACACGGCGAAGAATGCTTTTCTGATGATCCACCGCGCCAGCGGAATTGCCTTTGGTAATGCTGACAAGATGCGCGATACCGCAGATATGATGGAAAAGTACGAAGGAGTGATCATTGATCGCCTCGCCTCCATCTCCGGCCAGTCCAAAGAGGACATCCAAGACAAATATTTCGATGGCAAAGATCATTTCCTCACTGCTGAAGAAGCCAAGGAAGCAGGATTTGTAAACGAGATAGAAGACTACGAGTCTGAGGATGCGCCTCCTTCAAACATTACCAACATGGCTTTTGGGGAGGTGATGAATCTCTACAAAAAAGAACAGCACAGCGAAGAGTCACTGATCACCCGCATTACCAACCACCTCAGAAAGACTTTCACGCTGACCCCTGCCAAGCAGGAAGGGCAGGATCCGCCTGCACCCACTCCGACACCAAATCCCACCAATACAGATATGAATTTCGAAAACTCACTTTCTCTCCTTTCCAAGGAGACTGTGACCGCCGAAGATCTCGCTGCCATCAAGGCCGAGCTTCAGGCGTACCACGATGCCGGTGAAAAATTCACCGATGAGGAAGTCCAGAACAGGATTACCGAAGCCACTGCCACACTTTCCGAAGAGATCACAAACCTCTCTACCGAAAAAGCCAACGCCGAGACACTTGTCTCTTCATTGACTGAGGAAAAAGAGACGCTCTCTACCGAAAAAGGAAAGCTGGACACTGAGGTCAAAAACCTCAAGGTAACTGTCGAAGCCTATCGCAAGAGCGGCGTGAAGCCAGTCAACGCAAAATCCGATGATCCTGACAAGATCGATGGAGAAGAAGGCGCTGTCAATTTCACTTCTGAGACAGATGTGGAAATCAAAAGACAAAGAGCAGAAATGGGAATAGGCCAATAAGCCATTCCCTACATCCATTTGAAAACTAAACCAACTAACAACCACCAACATGTCACAAGTAAGAACTGACATCGAAGCGATCAAGAAGTATGTCGAGATATACGACAAAAAATTGATCCATCAGATGCTGAACGGCTTGGACGTAGCCAAGGACATCGATGTCCTTAGAAACGTTCGCTCGCCCAGGACGCTGAAAAAGATGGTAGTGGACAGAGGCGTAAGGCGTCTGAACACGAACATAAAAACAGCCAAGGGCGGTAGAAAATGGTCCGAAAGGATCTTGACTCCTCAGGGTGCGATGAAGATCATCGAGATCATCCCGGAAGAAGTAAGAGAATCCTTTATGGCTGAGATGCTGGATCCAAATGCGAAGGAAATTCCATTTGGCCAGTGGGTATGGGAACAGGAGTTTGCAAGGATCGCGCAAGAGATCAATGACAACTTCTACCTGTCTTTCAATCCGGGCACGATTGCTCCTTTCGATGGCACTGAGACCTATGCTATTGGGGACTTGGTATATTTCGACGAGATCGTGTACAGAGCTAAAGCTGAAACCCTAGCGGGTGAATCTCCAGAGACACACGGCGTCAAGTGGGAAGATGTGGATAACAAAGTGATCTGCGACGGTCCTCACCACATCATCGAATCTGAACTGGCTGCTACCAACCTTTTGGTGGCTGGATCTGGTGGTGCTTACGACCAGACGACTGCCTATGATGCATTCTTGGACATGTGGTCTGTCATTCCAGAAGTACACAAAAACAAAGGCATGGTAGCGACTGTGGGCTTTGGTGCTCAGGAAGATTTGGCCATCAATGTCAACAAGCTATTCGGTACCGGTCAGGGAATCGCGAAAAGCGATATCGAGGAAGGAAAAGAATTTATCCTCAAAGGTACAGGAGGTCGATTGACCATCAAGCCTGTGACTTGGATGAAAGATTCCAGAAGGATCATCATGACCCACAAAGGCAACATGATCCTTGGTATGAACCAGGTATCTGACGCCAACAAAGTCGGTAAAATAGTAGAGAACCTGCACGGATACGAAGCGATCGTCAAGTACATGATCGGCTTCCAGTTCAGGGACCTTGAAAACTTGTACGTAAACGACCAAGCCTAAGATGAGCAATAAAAAAACAGGAGCGGCACCAACTGCCGCTCCTTCTCCAGAAGAAATAATCGACACCCTTACCGCAGAAAATACTGCCCTTAAAGCCGAAAACGAGAAGCTTGCAAAAGAACTCGAAGAAGCCAAAAATGAGGTAGCTGATGCGAAAGAGTATGTCGAGGAATTGAAGGATCAGCTTAAGGATAGCGGTTCCAAAGAAAACAAAGGTCCGGTGATCACCATCGGTAAAGAAAAGTACAGGGTCACCAAAGGCATGCGCACCAAAGATGGGGCATTGTCTCCATCTGACATCGCAGCAGACCTGGCACTCTGCAAAAAACTGGTAGAGAAAAACTCCACCATAGTAGTCAAACTTTAATCCAACAGCCATGAACTTATACGATTTTGTAGGAGAGATTGAGCTTGAGGAATCTGCCGGTTTACAGGTAGAAGTGGCCATTGCTGCATATCACGACATTGAAACATTTCCTGACCTTCCCGACCTGAGTGCCGGCACAGCGTCCAAGGATTATGTTGATTTAGGCGCTTCTGCCTTTGTGATGAAATCAACAAAGCAATTCCACAAGTTTGAAGGATCTCTTGAAAAAAATGCTTTCTCTTCTCAACTCGTAGGAGCCAGAGGAGCGAAAAGCTTTGAAAATACGCTTACCATCATGAAGAATGCCATGAACAGCCACCTTTGCGGATGGTTGAGAGCCAACAGGAACAGACCTTTGGTAGTGGGATTCAAGCCATTGATGGGAGGACAGTTCCTGATCTTGGGTACACCGGGATTGTGGGCAGAGATAGATGAAGGCAGCATCGAAGTACCAGGCGAAGTAGCCGGGGAAAAGATGACGATGTTCACCGTAAGGTCAATATTCTACCCGCCGTTGTTTATTGATGCGCTTCCATTCACCCCTGCTGTCTAATCATGTCAGCTAAAAAGCCAAAAACCACCCCTATCCTCGACGGTGCCTACCTTGTAGTAGGCATCGTTCCGGGGCTTTGCGGCACTAAGCTGGGAATGGTGGATCTTAGCAAAATCAATGCGGCGAAGGCAGAGCAGCTGCTGGCCATCGGATTTCCTTACCTCAGGAAAGCACCCGCCAAGGCAGAGCCAGCCAAGACCACCCGCAGGAGAACTGATAAAAAAGACTCGAATGAGTAAATAATTACTGGGGCTATCACTCTTAAAATGCATTCCAATAGGGATGCTTTTTTTTGTCCTACACCTTTTTGGACTTCTTAGCCAAATTAGAGTCTCACATAATTCACATAACCTCTATCAATGAAAAAACTACTTCTATTGATGATTTTTGCGATCGGGATGATCGTGAATTTCAGCCCGGGACTGGCAGCGGATTTTGATGACCAGACGACCAGTATCGATGTATCACATGACCATCACATGAATGTGTTGGCAATTGCTGGCTTCGATGTTACCGTCAAGTCCACCGCTTACCTATCTAACACCACAGCTCACCAGTATTGCGAGGCCCTCTTTCCTGAGACTCTTATCAGAGGAATGGCGACAAATGCTGATGAACTGAACAATCTGAGACGAAGCTTAGAAAGCAACGCAAGGCTAGATAAACATTATGATCCTGGTTCGTGCGGCAACGTCTTCTTATTGTAACAGATTCACACTTCACTTATAAGTTAAGAAGCCTTTCATTATGGAAGGCTTTTTTATTTGGGGCTTCCCAAAGGTCGGGCTATCCGCTTGTAGTCCTCGTCCGCTCGCTTCGCTTACGGCCTGTGGGCTACCGCTTCTATCCCTAAGCCGAGTAGACCCGAGCCTATAATGTGCACCAAAGTTATGGGTACAGGGCAACACAAGTCCGAACTTTTTCCATAGATCATCCAAGGTATTCCGGCATAAATAGAAAGTAAATAGGAGAGGCTTTATTCCGGTCCACCTTGCTTTCAGTTGCCCCTCCCCATGTCAGTCCGGCTCACATTAGAGCTCGATGCGGGAGGGTAAAGACTGCAAAATGATTATGAAAAGGATTGACTGGAATGCCTTGAATGAACCGACAGCTACACTTTACGAAAAAGGAAGAAGCGCACTGTCTGACTCTGAACTTTTGTCGATTATCGCGCAGATAGAAGTACCACTTGCCCAAAGGATTTTTGCAGATTGTAATTACCAGATATCAGAACTGGCACGAATGGGCGCAAGCAATCTTCTGAAATACGAAGGAATGGGCATAGCAAAAGCTTCTGCAATAATATCAGCCTTAGAACTTGGTCGCAGAAGGAAAATGGAACCGCCTGTAAAAAAGGTAATAGTACATTCATCAGCATCCGTCTTTCACTATTTCAAACCCTTCTTACAAGATGAAGTAGTAGAGCATTTTTACATCCTTTTAATGAAGAGGAATAATGAAATCATGAGACATATTAAGATCAGCAGTGGGGGCACATCAGGAACGGTGGCTGATCCTAAACTGATTTTCAAACACGCCCTTGATCACCTTGCCAGCAGTATCATACTTGTGCATAACCATCCATCAGGCAATCTCAAGCCATCAGAACAGGATAGAAGGCTTACCACCAGGTTGAAGGAAGTAGGCAAGTTTCTGGAAGTGCCTGTATTGGATCATGTGATATTCACAGACATAGCCTACTTCAGTTTCGCTGATGAAGGATTGATTTAGAGACGAGGCGCAAGCCTTCTTTTTTTTTACTCAAACTCATAACAAAATGGAAAATCTAAAAATAAATATATATCCAGAAACGGCAACGGAAGTAATTACACATACCAGTTTGGCCAAATTGAAAAAGCAACCTGAATACTTCCAATCCAAATACTTCGCCAATGGAGTTTACGCCTTGGAAATGGCAAAGCGACTCATTAAAAATGAATCAATGAAGAAAATATTTCATTGTATAGATCTGGATTTACCCTGTTACATCATTCCCGTTCAGCAGGAAGAAAAGAATGGATACAATGTTATACCACTTGGATTAGCCTACTGTATCAGGCTCCGATTTGGATTCAAGATTGTAAAAAACATCTACAGGACAAAGGGATTCCCAAATACAGGAGTAAGTCTAAGGGAACGAGCTTGTAATAATATCCGGTTTGATGGCATGATTCCAGAGTCTGGAGCTCAGTACATTCTTGTAGATGATAATTATACTACCGGAAAAACAATCAAATCACTGGCTGATCATGTCACTTCTCAGGGTGGAATAGTAGCCTGCATCACTACAATATCCGCGAGTCGGTATGGAAAGCAATTCAAACCTGCTAACTATCAATTGTCAAATCTTCAAAAAATACCTAACTTCAA
Source organism: Mongoliibacter ruber (assembly GCF_003003005.1). Classification (GTDB taxonomy): domain Bacteria; phylum Bacteroidota; class Bacteroidia; order Cytophagales; family Cyclobacteriaceae; genus Mongoliibacter; species Mongoliibacter ruber. The sequence goes on along the minus strand of NZ_PVTR01000001.1, from coordinate 266,713 downwards.
ATATCAACTTATCAAGCTTTATGGCAGCACAGAAGAAAAACTCACAGGAGCCCAAATCCAATCCTTCATCTTCCAAAGCAACAAATACAGATAAAATCAAAAAGGTATTTGAGAAAGCTCATGATGATATTGAACATCATTTGAAATCAAACAAAGGAGAGGCTTAGTCCTCTTTTTTTGCTCGTGCATTCCCCATCATACAGCCCCAAGTCTTTCCTACTTGGGGTTTTTACTTTGATTTTTTTTCACCACCCTTCTTAGATGAGGGGTGGTTTTTCTTTTGGTCTTCCTTTCGGGCAATTTCAAACCATACTTCATTCACCGTTTACCAAGTCTTTACATCTCTTCTGCACTGGCCTGATGGCTCACGGAAAAAGGTTGATTTTCTGCTTTCCGGTAGTTTTTCATTCTTCGGTTTTGGTCCAGGTTTTTGAGAATTTTGATATATGCAAAGATGGGGGGCTCAGGCCACCTGCCAAGAGTGCGCTACGCCATTTTTCAAAAACAGGGTTTTCCGGAGGAAGCCTTCCCAGTTTTTGAAAAATGCTCTTGTCTTGGTGTCCAATCACCCCCCTGATCTCAGGCATAATCAAATTCAAAAACCTTAAACAACAAAACCATGAAAAATTTTGAGAAAAACTACATCGGAAAGGGAAAAAAAATCCAAAACCTTGACATCGTGAGAGTAACCATCAGCAAAGCCAAGCTGGAAGAATTGATTGCAAATGACTTGGTTAAATACGGCGACAATGAATACCTGGTATTTGAAGTTGCAGCCCTTAAAGAGGAAGACGATTACAAAAGAACCCACACTGCCTACATCAGCAAAAAAGTGGAAGAGGAAAAAAAACCTAGCAAGAGAAAAACTGCCAAAGCATAAGAAAGGCCCTCAGGGGCTTTTTTTTTGGTCGTGCACTTATTAAGACTTGCCAAATTTAGCTTCACCATCCACACAGGTCTGAAGTAAACAAGACATGCCTCAAGGTATTGCAGCATAAATAGGAGAGAGCAAAGGAGAGGTTTTATTCCGCTCCACCTTGCCTTTAGTGGATGATTGAAGCTGTAGGGATTGCAAATCTTAATCTCGCTGCGGGAGAATAAAAACTGCATTCCTAATCATGATCAATTATGTCATCAAAACACACACTCCGGGATTTCAACCATCAAAGCCCCATCTCTTTGCCCTCTCCAAAGGCTACAATGCAGGACGGCCCATGAAGACAGAATGTCCAAACTGCTTTCTGATCACCTGCCATACACAGGACGAAGCGGACAAGATGTTTTTCCTGCTTGATGGGCTTTGGAGGTCACAGATTTTCAGAATGCAACTGGTAGGATCTGTAATTCCTTTTCTCCACGTTCATGAATTTTCCAAAACCATCAACCGGTACTGGAAGCATATTCATGAATCTGAAAACAGAGTAGAAAGGTTGGTAACTGCTTTTGCTGCCATAGAGAAACTTCAGAATGAAATCAATGGTCTGAACAAGCTATTGGACCAGTATAAGGCGATTGCATATATCGATGTGCTGAAAACTCAAAAGGTGGAATTCTAAGGGGAGCAATCCCCTTTTTTTGTGTCCAACCCTTTGCAATTGCATTGCAATATCTTGACAGCATGAAGAAAATAATTGTGGTCTATGGCAATATGGGGAGTGGCAAATCCACTTTTTCAAAAAAGCTCAAAGAAGTACTTTCAAAGTTTGAGTATATCTGTCTGGATGATTTTCGCAGAAAGCTTAAAGATCAATACCTCGAACAAAACAACTTTGATTTTGAAAAAGAGGTAGCAAATCAAACAGCCAATGCGCTAAGTGCTGCCAATAATATTATCTATGAAGCTACTGGAGCCACTAGATTTTTTAGGGAAAAATACAGCGCATTTCTCAGGGAAAAGCAGGAAGTATTTACCGTCAAAATCCAGTGCAATGCTAAAACTTGCCTTGATCGCCACCTCAAAAGAAAAGCATCTGGCAGGGCACACATCATACCTCAGTTCAAGAATCAAAAAACAGATGCCGAAATGGTTGAATGGTTTGAAGCCAAAGCCAATTGGATCAAACCTGATTTGATACTCGATTCTGAGATGTATTCGGTAGAGCAGATGCTAACAATCTTTAAGTCCAGATATTTTGGTGATCCCGGCAAAGATGATGTCAAGAAATTACTCAAAGAATTCAATTATGATAAGGCTCTTGAATGGTTCAAGGCTCATGTGGAAGGAAAATTCTTTTTAAAAGAAATGCTGTCCTCATCCTCGGATGCTTTCAATGTGATGAAGCTCAAAAGAGAGCTTCAAAACCTTCTGCAGGAAGAAGTCCCTGTCCCTGTAAGTGCACCAGTTCCTTCTCTTAGTACACCACCTCGTAAGTTAAGTACACCAGCTGAGGAAGATTTAGAGGATAGAATCCAAGAAATCACGGCTGCATTGGATGAGCATTATGAAGATTTGGTCGCTGATCTTGAAACAAAAGTTGAGCAGGCGAAAGCACCCAAAATAGTAGAGGAGGCCTCATCAAGCCCGGAAGAATTAAAATTGGATACTGAATGGAAGCCTGTCTATAAAGAGGCTTATCACTACTTCACCTTACTGGATCCTGAAAAATCTCCAGAAGATTGCAAGAATCTGGCTTTCAAAATCCTTGACCTCATGGATGATGTAGAGAAGGTCTGGGCGCAAAAAGATTTTTTACAGAAGCACGGCCAGTTGCCAAACTATGATTTGGCTGGCCCTGATCAGATGACAGTAGAGCAGATGGCCACAAGGATCAGAACAATCAGGACTTACATATCAAAAGCCAAAAAAGGAATATTGAGTGATACCAAGATTCCCGAGTGGGAATCTGAAATGGCCGAATTGGAAAGGAGGGTCAAAGGATGAGTCTTTTTGATGTAAATGAAATCGGTACCAAGAAAATCAGCAATTACCTCAGTCCTTCCGGACTTAAGATGAGTGTCAAATCTCAAATGGTGATTGGGAAATCACTTAAACAGCTGGAACAGACAATCGGTGAAGTTGAACATGATATGATATACCAGTTCTGCACAGGGGGGCAGTGGTCAATGCATCAGATGTTGAATTACCTTTTGATCAGGACAGGACCTGCCAAGATTTGGCTCACTACCTGGACCATTACCGAGTTGCCCATGCGGGCATTACTCGGCATGATCAAGGAAGGATTGATTACTGAATTGAATGCTGTGTTGGACTATAGGATTGAAAAGCGAAAGCCAGAGGCTTTCCAACTTGCTTCCAATCTGATTACCCGGATTAAGCTTACCAAGTGCCATGCAAAGGTGCTGGTGATCCAAAATGATAATTGGAACATAGCAGTAGTGACCACTTCAAATTTTTCAAAAAATCCAAGGATTGAAGCAGGAGTGATTTTCACTGATCTGGCTTCCGCTGAATTTCATAAGAATTGGATTGATGGTGTGATTGATGGAAAGGAGGTATTCCGTGCTGGATGAGAAAACAGAACTCGAAATTCAAAAACTGGCAAGTACTTTCTTCTCCGAAGAAGAGATCATGGAGATTCTTGAAGTCAAGGAATTGACTTCTGATATGAAAAGAGCCATTCGCAAGTACAAGCTCAAATCAGAAGCAGATACCAGAGCAGCTGTATTTGAACAGGCATTGGCCGGATCTTCTCCAGCCCAAACACTTGCAATCAAAATAATAGAAGCTGATAAAAGAAAAGAATACTGATGGCAGCTAATACTGAAAATAATAATGTGTTGCAGGACAGATATCCTGAGCGAAAAGAAAAAGAACTCAGTCTCAGGACTGATGAGGAAAAGATCGTTCTGCACCTCCAAGGTAAATACCCAAATTCAAAACTGACTCCAGCACTTGAGGAGAAATTGAACAGGCTTAAAAGAGCATCTGAATTGATCTCCAAGTATGGTGGTGCAAAGAAAGTGATTCCTATACTTCAGGAGATTTATGGTATTTCCTTTTCAACTGCAAATAGGCTATACAAGGGGGCTCAAGATGCTTTCGGTGATATTACCCATTTCAATAGGCCATATCATGTAGATATCTATATCAATAAGATTTTAGAAGGCATAAATCTCGCAAAAGACTCTGGAGATTTTCGATCGTATGCTGCACTTCTGAAGGAATACAAGGAAGCCATCAAAGAATTTATGGGCACAAATGAAGATGAATTGTACCGTAGAATCGTCATTCCTCCATTTGTTGTAGGTTTCTTTCCTGAAGAATTAAAAACCAAACTTCCCCCTCAAGCTTCGCTTGACGCTAGGATTAAAAAGCTATTGGAGGAAAAAAGGAGTGATGAGATTGAGGATGCAATTGTATTAGATACCGAGGACGATGACGAAGACTAAGATTCACTATAACATTCCACAGCTGGAATATTCTCTCGTCAGGCCTCAGATTGGAACATGCATTTGGGGACGTGGTACCGGAAAGACTGAAGGTCCCGGATCAGAGTTCATAGTCCGAAATGCGATGGATATGCCAGGATCACTAGGTGGTATTGTTTCAATTACCTATGACAAGCTTTTGAATATGATAATTCCTGCCCTAAAGATTGGTTGGGAAAGAATGGGTTATAAGGAGAATGTTCACTATTGGATTAGAAAGGCACCGCCTGAACACCTGAATATTCCTAAAGCATACAGACAGCCTGATACCAATCAGCATATCATTAAATGGTTTAATGGTTCTGCTCAATTACTGATATCCATAGACCGTATACACATTGCCAATGGTGCTTCACTTGCTTATATCTATGCGGATGAAGTGAAGTTCTTCCCAAGAGAAAAATTCAAAGAGGTTTTACTTACGCTTAGGGGACAGGCGGCATTATATGGACATCTGTCCTGCTGTGAGTCTTTATTGATCACTACAGATCAACCAAGACCAGAAATGCCAGGTGATTGGGTTTTTGAATTGGAAAAAGACCACGATCCAGAGACTACATCAGTTATACTAGGTATTCAATATGAACTATCGCAATTATCGGAAGAGCTTAACAAAACAAAGAGCAAGAGGCGGCAGAAGGAGATTGCTAGACAAATCGACAGGTATCTAGACAATATGAATGAGTTAAGGCGTGGCCTTAACTTTGTAAGCCGTGCCAGCACCATTGATAATGTGCATGCACTGGGTATCAATGTAATTGAGAATTATAAAAAGACTTTGACTCCTTATGAGTTTGCCTTGTCTGTCCTCAATAAGAAGCAGAGCAAGGGTGAGAATGATTTCTATTATTTGCTCAGTGAGGATAAGCACGGCTACTATGCACCCAACATTGACTTTATAGATTCCTTAGATAACAAGGTGAGGGATACCGACAGCCGATGGGATGGTGATATCATCCTTGAGGCGCCAATAGATATTGCATGTGATTACAACTCTGCCATCAACTGGATGGTAATAGGGCAGGAGAAGGAAGAGAGTTATGATATCCTTAAGTCCATGTTTGTATTGAAACCAAAGAAGATCAAACACTTGGTGAATAAATTTGATAAATATTACGCAGACAAGAAAAGGTACAACAATACAATTAACTTTTATTACGACCATACTGCAATAGGCGAGAATGCCATCAGTGAGATATCCTTCTATGATGAATGGGTGAATAAGCTATCTGATAAAGGATGGAATGTCAATGCCATTTGGATAGGGAAGGCCTCGAACCATCGCGCGCGATACAAAATCTGGGAATGGGTTTTAGGGGGTGATGAAGGTTTAAAGCCCTTTAGGTTTAATGTGGCTAATAACCAAGAGCTAATGGTTTCAATGCATGCTACTAAAACCAAAAAAGATAAGTATGGGAACTTTGAGAAGGATAAAACATCTGAAATTAAAAAGTCTGTACCTCCTGAGTTCGCTACCCATGGGGGAGAGGCATGCGATACACTAATATGGGGAGTCTATAAGCCTAAGCTATCACAAGGAACTTCCACAATGTTAGCTGTAACAATGTAAAAAAATAAATCTCTGAATTTCATAGTTTAAACTAAATGTGCTTGTCACATACGGGTGCGGTGCGCCGTTGCAATTGCACTTTGCGGACAGGGTGCGTAGTTACCGCGGCGCGGGCCATCGGATTGGACTTTTTTGTAAAAAAGCCCAATCCGATGATTAAGAGAGGTTTATAAATATAAAGTTGAATTTAGGTGTGTCAAAAACCCCTATATCAAAGGAAAAACTACTCCTTCCCAAAGTGTATTGCTCAATAAGAGCTTCCTTTTTGGCTATCTCTCTTGTTTTTGTCAACTAAAAGAGCAAAATATTTTTTGTCCTACGCTCATTTATACCCAACTGCCATATTGAAGGCATGATATGGGACAAAACTATCGAATTGCGTAATGCTCTGAAGCTGATGGACAGGCTCAACCATAAAGGTGAAGCCATTCCATTTTCGATAGGTTTCTTCACTGCCAACCGCAGAAAAGATACCGGAGGAAAATTCATTGAGATAGATGGTGCAATCCTTTCCAAGCACAACAAAGCTCTTCCTCTTCACATGAGAAGAGTGGATGGTTTCGGCGGAAGTAAAAAACCTTCCCACTATGCCAATTCCACCAGAAATGTACAGTCACCAGATGGCAGTATTACCAAGGTCCATATCAGATTGATCAAAAAATTCAACGGACACAACATAATATGGTAGAGCCTAACATCAATCAGGACGCTTCAATAACCTACTTCGAAGGAGGGCCTGTACTATTTTCGTCTCCCGGTATCAACCATACGAAGCCTGTCAAGAAAAAACCTTCTGATGGAGAGGAAATGGAATCCCAGATCATCGCCGAATGGGGTGAAAACAATGACTTCCCCATTCAAGCCCGAAACGCAAAGGAAGGAAATCCAGATCTCGTCTCTGCCCTTGATTGGAGAGCTCGTGCACTCTATGCAGGTGGACTCAACTACATCCTGAGAGATCGACATACTAAAAAAGACCTCAGGGATGATCCCAAATTCAAAGAAATGGTCTTCGAAATTGACCAGTTCAAATTCCGAAACCGTCACTACCTCGCGCAGGCTTCAGTTGACTTCTATGACCTGAACAATGTCTTTGCCCAGATCATCATCAGCGAAGACAGGGAGAAGATCACCAGAATAGCAGCTGCCGAAGCCAAGAATTGCAGATATAAAAGAAGAAATTCAGCGGGTGACCTCACCCACGCCTTTATCCATCCCGACTGGGAAGAGTGGAGAAACACCGAAAAGGACGAGAAATTAACCAAACTCGAAGTCATCGACACCTTGAACTCTTTTCCGGAGGAATTGAAAGAGCAGGAAGGCGGTGCACTTAGGTATATCTATCCAGTCAACTACCCCACAGGTAAGAATTACTACCAACACCCATTCTGGTGGGCGGTCAAGCAATCAAAATGGCTTGACTTCACCAACATGATTCCGGAGGCCAAGGCCGCCATAGTCAGAAACATGGCCCGAATCCAATACCATATCGAAATGCCTGACTATTGGATGTCGGAGAGGTACAAGAACTGGGGCACGATGAAGGATGAAGAAAAGAAAAAGGCAATTGTCGCAGAGTTCAAAATCATCAATGATGTCCTGCATAAGCCTGAAAACCATGGCAAGTCTGTCTATACCATGTTCAAGACCTTCACACAGTCAGGAAAAGAATATGGCGGATGGAAGATCACTGCAGTAGATGACAAAATGAAAGACGGTGCTTTGCTCGCGGATTCCTCGGAAGGTGTCATGAAGATTCTTTCTGCCAACTCCATCGATCCTTCCCTGCATGGCATGATACCCGGTAAAGGAGGCTCCAACCGCTCAGGATCTGACAAGCGCGAAGCTCTCAATATCTACATGTCACTGACTCAGGTACACGAAGATATTGTACTCGATCCATGGCAATACGCTTCATGGTGGAACAAGTGGAATACCGAAGACCACGAATGCCTTTGGTACACCAATAAGCCCCACCTCCAGACCCTCAACCAAGTTTCACCTTCTCAGCGAGAAACAACCCTAGAGCAACATGCTGATTAATAACATAGCCGAACTCAGAGAACAGATCCCCGCATCTGTTACCCTTGATTTCAACGACATAAAGCCAAAAATCAGGCTGGTAGAGCGTGAAGTGATCCAAAGGATATTCTCTTCAGAGCTCTATGACGCCGTGATTGCTTCAGGTGCCAGCGGTGATTTTCTTAAGCTTCGTGAAATCTTAGCCGAAGCCGTGGCACACCTGGCTTTAGTCCAATACCTTCCTTTTGGTCAGGTACAGTTTGACTCTGGAGGAATCCGAATTGTCACCAACGAAAACATGAAAACTGCTTTCGAATGGCAGATAGACAAGCTGGAAGATGAATGTACAAAGCAAGGCTGGTCAGCTGTCGAAGCGGCACTTGAATTCATCGAGAATTCTGAAATTACTCAGCTGAGAGATATCTGGGAAGAAACGGACACCTACAAACTTGCCCAGGATTCCTTGATTAGCAACCTGCGCACTTTTGAAAAGTTTGTCAATCTCAATCACTCCCGCATCCTCTTCAACAAACTCCTGCCGGTACTCAGCGACCAACAGGAAGAAGTCATCAAGGAGGCGATTGGTAAACCGCTTTTCCTCAAGATCACCAAAGACCTTAACCCAGCATCCGACTTGCTGATCAAAACCCGAAAACTGGCATCCAAAGCCCTTGCCTTCAAAACCATGGCCGTGGGATTTATGGATACGCTGCTGATACTAACCGACAATGGACCACTGGTCATTGATGGCATGGTGTCGAGACAACCCAAAGCCAAGCGATCAGCACCTACGGACGTCGTCTTGATCATTGCCGAAAACTACAAAACAAGAGCAGCCGGAGCATTGAGAGAACTTGTAGAGTTCTGCCAGACCAATGCAGATGAACTTGTAGAATTCAAGGAATCCGGCAACTACATCGGCGACCCCGAAGCCGAACAGAACCATATTCCTAGACCTGACCCCGATTGGGGTGTTGCCTTCTTCTAATCATGTTCAATTACATCACTACCTACTTCGAAAAAATCTATGAATCAGCTCACAATTTTAAAGGGCTGTTGATCATATCACTGGTCAATATTTTGACATTTCAGGGCCTGATCTTATTTGTAGAGCAATACATATTTTCAGAATGGCACTTTGCATTGGCCTTTCTGATCATATTCTTCTTTGATACGCTCTCTGGTTCATACATCGCCTACCGTACCAATACCTTTTCAGGGCAAATATTCCGAGAAAAGCTTATGGACAAGATGATCGCTTACGGATCAATCATCATTTCTTTCTCGGTCATCACCAAAGTGATCGTCGATGGCTCTGAATTCAATGCCATACGATACTTCAACCTGCCTTTCTACTCTCTGTTTTCACTCGTAGAATTCCGGTCAATTGTACTCAAGTGGTACATATTCAAAAAATGGAAATGGCTCGGAAAGCTTCTAAAGTGGATCGATAAACGCAAAAAATTTGAAATAGACGATGAATTATAACCCACTCCATATCATCCAATCAAAAGTGGGTGTAACCCGCTCCGATTCCTTCAATGAAGATACTGCACGGGCAATCATGCATTACCTCCAGCTGAATCCATTAGAGGCAGCGCACTTCCTTGGACAGTGTCATCACGAAAGCGGTGGGTTCAGGGTATTTGAAGAAAACCTCAACTATTCATGGGAAAGATTGCTGCTCGTTTTTCCAAGGCATTTCCGTGTCCAGCTCTCCAAAGAGGAGACGGAAGGAAAAACGGATCAACAGATCAAAGACCTTACCCGCTTCCGTGAGATAGAACTCGCCCGCTCATACGACCGCAATCCGCAGAAGATCGCAAACCGTGTCTATGCCAACCGCATGGGCAATGGCAATGAAGCCAGTGGCGACGGATGGAAGCACCGTGGATTTGGACCCATCCAACTCACGGGCAAGGTCAACCAATCCGACTTCGCCAAATGGATCGGTGATCCCGAGATCATCAAAAATCCCTCTCTCATATCCACCAGGTATCCGCTCGACTCTGCTCATTATTTCTTTGAGAAAAACAAGCTCTACCACCTGTGCACGGATCTGTCCAACGACACCATCAACACCCTCACAAGAAGGATCAATGGAGGTACGCATGGCCTTGATGACCGTATCCGACAGACCAAAAGAATAGCAACATGGCTCAATCCAAAGACCTAGAAGATAAACTCCGCTCGAAGATCAATCAGGCCTCAAGAGATTCTCAAAAGAGCTACGGTGAAAAAGCTGCCAAAATCCATGAAGCCGTCGACAATGTCAAGTCTATAGGAAAAGCTTTGGATGGCCTTTTGAAAAAAGGAGCAGCACATTCCAAAAGCAAATATCTGTCCACCAAACCCAATAAAAAATGAACCTATTTGAAGTCGAAACCACAAAAGGAAAGGTATATGCCACTGGCAGAGATGAATTTGAAGCCCGTGACAAAGCCACAGCATACCTTAAGGAAAGATACTTCTCTGATGGAAGCGCAATGGTTACCAGTGTCAAGTTCTTTGCCGAAGCACAACCAAACCGAACACAAAACAAATTCATTCACTAACACCAAATCATCATGACACAACAGGAATTTGAGATTTTCGAAGAAATTGAAAAACTCACCGGAGTCACCTCCGACGAACCAAAAGAAAAGACCCGTGCGGGCCAGTTCCTTGACAAAGTGTTCGCACTTTTCAGAAAGCTATCCAAAGGAAAGCTTACCGAGACATTGCTTAGGATATTTCCAATCATCCTCGCCAGGGTAGGGAAGATCGAAAGCCAAGCTTCCGAGATTCAGAAAACGCTCGATGAAATCAAAAACATGAAGTAATGAAAAATCTATTTTACATTCTCCTCATGTCATTATTCATCTTTGCGGCAACATCCTGCAAAGATATTCTGACGACAGCCACCGATTGGTACCAGGCACCCTATCAGGATAAGGTCATCGAAATCAAAGATCCTGATCTTCTCATCAGGGCAGCCATGAAAATGCCCGAACTGGAATACATAGAATTAGAGCATGTCAAAGGCATAGTATTCAAGCCTGTGATGGACTTCACCTTTGGATCCGGAGACACGACCTTGGAACCTTCCAAGGATCCCGAAACCAAAAGGATCAAAATTCCCATAAGCTCTATTAAAATCTATGACATGCCAAAGCGATAAAATGCAGATGCATGGAGGAAATAGAAAGGATTGCAGAAGAATGTTCTCCTGCCTTGGACGATGTCCGTAGGCAGGAGAATTTCCTCCGTGATCGCCTCTCAAGGATTTTTCAGACGATGGAAAACAAAGGCATTACCTGGAACCAGCTACGCCAGGCAAAACCCAAACTATTCCAAAAGCTTTCCCTCATTCTCGACAATGTCAAGATCAGCAAGCCATGAACCAAATCCACATCTCAGAGAAAGTGACTTTCAGCCTTCCTTCCCGCATGGAAGAACTGACACCTTCCCAGCTGAAGAAAATGATGTGGGTATTGTCCATCAAAAAACTGCCCATTGACAAAGCCAAGCTCATTGTTCTGGTGCAATCGCTTTCACTTCCATTCTGGAAAAGAATCCGATTCCAGTTCTTTTACTTTTTCACGGCCAGCACCATAGAAAGAGCAGATATTCTCTACCAAACCCTTACTTTTCAGGATTTTCGCCGATTTACCAGCCAAAAGTTCAAAAAAATAAGGTCTTTATTTGTCCTATTGCACGGCCCTGACTCAGGACTTGCAAATGCCACCCTCTGGGAGTACATCAAAGCTGAAAAATACTACCTCAGATATTCATCTACCAACAAATCCGAATGGCTTGATCTCTTGGTGGCTACGCTCTACCGACCACAGCGAAAGAAGTACAGCAAGTTCGAACACGAAGACATCCGTGTTCCGCTCAATGATGCCGTAATCAAAAAATTTCTTCCCTATGTGGAGAAGATCGACCTGGAAACCAAACTTAGCATACTCGCTTGGTTTGACAACTGCCGTGAGCAGATCATCAAACACTTCCCGCTGATCTTTCCAAAAGCTCCTGCTCAGGAAAAAACCAACCCCCTGCAGCAGATCAAAAAGAAATCCACAGAACCCGACTGGATGCCGATGATATCCGAGCTCGCAGGATCCATGGACAATTATGACAAGATTGGCAATACCAATCTTTTCACAGCCTTCACGGATATTTCCCACAGAATCAAAAAGAACCAACAGGCCAAAATCGAAGCAGCACAAAACAAACGCCGTAAAAAATGATCACCTTCTCACAATACGAAAACTTCTTTGAGGATATCGCCAAAAAATACAAACCGATATCCCATTCCGATACCAAGGCCAGATTTGCCACAATGGACATTGATGATATTCTCAGCGCACAGCGTGGCACCTTGGACTTTGTGGATCCATGTATGATTCTGGAAAACTTCGAAGGCGAACTCGAATGGAAACATGACCGAGTATTGGATGAGACATACGGAGCATTCTACATCCTGCAACATATACCGCGAAACGATCCCGAGAAGAAGCGCACCATCATGACCAACACCAAAACCCATGCGGTCAAGATCGTCAGCAAGCTTCAAAAAATGAAAATCGACTTTCACAAAGGAGTCCCAAATATTCCTAAGATGATCCTGTACTTCGATTTCTCTCAGGTCAAGTATCAAAAAGTGTCCAATGTCTTTGCCGGTTGTCATGGATGGAGATTTGAATTCAACCTTGGACAGGAAGATCTCCTGAGCAAAACCTACGATCCCGACGATTGGCATCAAGAAGAGGAGGGAGGATGAATTTAGAAATCCACAAAATACTGACCCGATGGACTGAGCGTACTTCCTTTCTGATGAAGATGGAGCAAAAGCGCCTAGAAATTGGGGACACCAACGCCCTCAACCAATCCCAGGCCGAAAGGGTACTCCAAAAATCAGAAACCCTACTGGAATCAGAACTTGAATTTCTTGTTCGAGGCCGTATGGTGGATATGGGCGCAGGAAGAGGATCCAGAAAAATAGAAACACGAGATGGAAATGGAAGACTTGTACGAGGGAAAAACAAACCGAGAAAGCCCAAGAAATGGTATTCCCGCATCTACTGGGGAAGAATCAATGCGCTGCAGGGTGTCCTCGGCTTTAAGCTTATGGAATCTTCCATCCGATCCGTCAAAGACGTGCTCGAAGAGCGACCCGGCATGGGCACCATCGGAAGACCAAGGTTGTAAGCCAATGATGATAGAAAAATTTTCCTCCTGCGCCCGTGGAAGAATCGACGCTGAAGTCTGCACTACCTGTGGCCGCATCATTTCCCAAATGATCATCAGGTAGTTATATTACAAATTCCACTTATTTTTATACGTGATATTTGCATAAATAAGTATTAATCACTTACTTTCTTATCCATAAGCGATTGAGTTCTTTTTCAAATCGGCTCCGGAGGTCCGCACAGCCTTCGGAGCCAAAATGCACAGATAGCTCAGCAGGAAGAGCACCGGTCTCCAAAACCGGGTGTCGGTGGTTCGATCCCATCTCTGTGTGCAAAGGTTAACCTGTTCAATGAGAGTCGCCAGACTCAATCTAGCTAGAGAGCCCTCCCGATAAGCGGGAGGGCGATTTGAAATTCGAACCAACAGAGAGAAGGGTTGCCCGAAAGTTCCTGAGCTTGGAAGTTTAAATGGTTTCTTTCATGCTCGGGAATTTTCCGGAGTTCCGGCCGGAAGCTTTGGAATAGGGCAACCCAAAGATATAAATGGCGAAGAGATGCCAGTGGAGTCCAAGGGTGGAGATAGGCACCATTACAGACGATGAAGCGGCTAAACCTTCTAGCTCCCAATGTGGGATTGAAGCCGAATCTACACGACCAATAAGCCTGCCCCTTTTGAAATGGAAGGGGCTTTTTAAAAGCATTCCTACCCGGAGACACAAGGTCTCCCGTCCCGGGGATTTATCCAAGCCTGTAACCTTTCCTCGGGGCACTTTCATCCTTCATCCTTTCCTACATGTCCCTATTTCGCAAGATCCGCCGCTCCAAACCCAAAGCCATCAAGCCACTTGACGAAGCACTTGAAATCATCAAGTCCTTTCAAAAGCTCATTGAATTGCAAGCCATGCACTTCGACCGTGAAAAACGAGAGGTGTGGATTATCAAAGAAGCTTTTTGGGATGGAAAAGACGATAACTGGAAAGCAAACTTCTGCCAAAACCTCAAGATGTATATGGATATCCTCTGGGATGAAAACAAGCATGGTGTCAATCTCAATCCCATACATCTCTACGCGATAGATATCGACACCAAACAAAAAACTGAATATATCATCACCTACTTAGCAGAGAGCAAAGAGAGGAAGGTATTGACGGATCAAACTTAAAGCTATGAAGAAGATAATAGTATTACCTACATATTTGATAACCATGTTATTTATATGGATTTGGCCTAATACACATCCATTTGGTGAATCTCCTGTTTCTTTAAAAGATTGGGCTCAAAGTTCAACCAATCTTAACATAGCTTTTTCTGTTTACTTCTGGCTTCAGATCATTTGGATTATCTTATTCCTTAGACTCAAAACCTAATCAAATGACCGCTGAAATGAATAAAACCTTTGCCATCCAATTCCAATTCGATATCAAGACCATCCGCAAAGCGGTGTTTATGCTCACTGATGATATCATGAGTGATGAAGAAATCACTGCTAAGTTTTTTGATAGAGATCCCTTACTGGTCAAAGCTGAAGAGACCTTCTCACGTGACGACCTCAATAATTCAGCAATGGCCTTTGCAGGGCTGATCATCGCCGATGACCAGCCCAAAAAGGAAATAAAAAAGTCCAAGTTCCAGCAAAAGCTTGAAGAGGCAATGGAAAAGTCAAAGGCCAGTAAATCCTAAATCCCTCCCTCTATGATCTTCTCTTATATTCTTCTTGGTGTTCTACTTTATGCATTACTCAGTGCTTCTGTATACTTCTACTTCAGCGATTATAAAACAAAGGTCATACAGAATATCGAAGATTATCCCCCTACATGCTTTACTGAGGCGTTTCATGGCTACTACACAAAAGTCATATCAGAAGAAAAATGGGAAGAAATCAGCGAAGTACTGAAGATTCTGGACCATTTACATGAAGATGAAATCATCGATGAAATGTATAATTACCAGATTGAGGAAAAGCACGTTGTGGCTTTCGAAGGTATGTTTAACTTAAACCTTACACTTACCAGAGAATTTAGAGTGATCGGACGACAGCCTAACCCTTTTAAAAGTGAAAAAGGTTTCATTTAAATGTCTATATCCACACTACAGGTACTTTGAAGAGGGAAAATCATACCCACTTGATCTTCGTGATCCGATGACCGGTACGAGCGTTCAGGAATGGATTTGGCTGAACCCCCACCACTGGGAAGTGGATCATGGTCCTTTTCTTTTTGTAAAAGGAGGATGGGAACCACGGATTTTCAGAGTACGTGATTTGTCAGGAGACCTAATACAAGTGCAAAACCGCATGTACATTGAGTGGGGTGGTGCGATACAGTGTAGTGGTGAAGAATTCCTGGAACAGCTGATATCAGAATCCATACAGAGATTTGGAGAAGTCAAGGTGGGAGACATATTCTTGGACCAATGGGAAAAAGTGAACAAGATAGAAAAGTGGATCCCAGAGAAGTTCAAGTATAGCGCAGATATAGATATGTTTTATATCTATGGGATATGTGTCTATAGTCAGGGACAATGGAGAAAGAAAGTATCATGATTGATTCATTTTTTTTACTGGTTATCAGTTGTTTAAATAATTAAGACCAAAATAATCTGTAGAAATATGTAACCTAATATTTATTTTTTCAGTTTATAGGTTGTGGTCAAAAGTGGCCAAAAAAAATTCCTTTAGGGCCATTTAGTATAGGTTTGGGCATTTCTACTATACTTTTAATTATTTTCAATTATAATAACGAAGAAAGGAGGAATGATATGATAGAAGAAAACGATGTAATATTAAAAAGACTAGGTTTTTTCGGTAGTATTTTTTCGATAGCTGCATTTGTTGGGATAACTGGACCTGAGGAATACCCAACAAATTTTATTTCTCAAATCATTTAAATGGTAGGGTGCAAAACCCTAAGGTTCCACATTAAGAGCCCTGATTCGATCAGGGCTTTTTTTATTTACGATACCGAATATTTATAAAAAAATAGTATCGAACTAGCTAGTAAAATGCTAAAAGTTCAAGAATGGGATGCTGAAAGTTTAGTTATCGTATGCAAAAATTCTACGAATCGTTTACAAAAAGTCTACTAATCGTCTACAAAAAGTTTACAAATCGTATAATAAAATTTCTTGTTATATAAAAAAATACTATATTTCGCTTGTAAAAAAAGGGAGAAGGAAACCCTCACCCTTTTTCAATTGTAAAGCTAAATTGTTTTCTAATTCCAATTTTCAATGATTCATTTGATTTTCTTCAACAAAATCTTCCATGTTTCAATAAAAAATTGGAGTGTTGCATGAATTAAAATCAGCAACAGTTCATGTTTAAACATACTTTATACGTTTAAATTTGACAGATCAGAGCCTTGAAGTCCTTTCTAAAATACGAAATCGACTTCAAGGGCTCGATTTTGTATTACTTTTTGCATCTCCCGTAAAGATAATTTAACACTTCCTAGTTAATGTTATCTAATTGTTAAGTTTTAAAACTTATTTTTCTATTTACTTAACATTTATAAGCATTTAAACTCTATGATACGTTGACATTCAAGTTTCTCACTACTAGAAAAATGACTAAAAATACTATCTCCATAAAAGATGTTCACCAAACTTATCAAGCCAATGATAATGGCATTTGGTTTAGCGTCAGGGATCATTCACAGATGAAAGATTTTTTCTATAAAAAATTCGGAGCTCCAGAAATCTATTTGACAAAAAGATTTGAGGAACCAACAAACGACGACCTAATTCCTAATTTTGAATGGATTGGAACCGAAATTCATAGGCTGTAATTTACACCCCCCCCCCATTTTTTCAATCTTTCAATCATTTTTTCTTCAAGACCTTCGAGGTCAAAAAAGACCTCAAAGGTCCCCCCAATCTTAATTCTTAGATCATAAATCTACAATCCCCCCCTGTCCTACACCTCCCCCCACCACCTCAATATCTTAGTATCACAGACCCGGTCTTGTTTCTTGATTCTTGTCTCTTGATTCTTAAAAAGATATGCCTTCTCTCAAATCCCCTCTCCCTGCCATCCATCCCGTCAGAGATGTACTCAAAGTCATTTTCGAAACATCCGGCCTTCCCGCTGATCTTCCTGCCGAAATCGAATGTATCCTTGAAGTAGAGCGGACTTTTGGAGAGGCCGATTGGGAAGCGGTAGCCGAATATCTCAATCCCTTTGACCAGACCACAGAGGAAGCGGCCGTGGTCATCAACCGTGCCCTGATCGGGGCACTCAAAGCCACTCCTCCCCATCCTTCGGTATCGGGAGTACAGCCCATTGCCAACAGTATCCTGCAATACAGGTTACGGTACCGGTTGGTCATAGATGGCGAAGGCGCGGAATCCTACACCACCAGCAGCACGGCACTCGCCTGGCTTGCGGGATCCAGTTACCTGGACAATGGCATAGACCTGACGGGCAAAGCCTACCTCTTTCAGACCACCAAACCACTATCCAGACATTACAGTCAGAATGAAAAGATACTCCTGTCCATCCTGCCGCTGAGCACTGGCACAGCTACTTTGGCCGCTACGATCAACTTCACGGATGGCACCGATCAAGCCGGAAATGTAGCCCTCGGAGCACTCACGGCCAACCGTCCCGTGGCCATCTACTACGGGATTCCAGCGGTGGCCAAGACCATCGCCAATATCGAATTCACCATCACGGGACTCACGGGCACTGCCGAAAAATTAACCTATAAGTTAATTTCCCGACCTGCCAAAGCCCAGCTGATCTATGCCAACAGCCTCGGAGGCTTCGACACCTTGGCGCTCTTGGGCAAAAACGAATCCAACCACACCGATGACGGACAGGTATTCGAAGGACAGTTGCTGGATCCCACCGCCTTCGATGAAGGCAATTTTGAATCCTTCAACCAAAGCTCCTCTGATTCCTTTGTGCTCCGAAGCGGTTTTATGGGACTGAAGGAAAGAGAAGCCCTCAAAGACCTCACGCTCCGCAATCAGGCCTACCTGATGGACGCGCTTGATCTCCGTAAGCTGGTCATAGAAAATGCCTCCTACCAACTGGCCAAAGACCGTGATTTCTTCTATAGCCTGACCATTTCTGCCCGATTTGCACACATCAACCACGCCCTTAGCCGATCATGACCTGGAGATACCTCAAGCAACGCGGAACCGGCAATTATGTCACCACGCCAGAAATCCCCGAAAACGAGATTTTCGACCTTTGGTACTTTGACACGGTATCCAAGACGGTACAGCAAACGACCATAGTCGGTGGATCGGAATTTGAGATGGCACTCAACCAGCTTGTCTTTACGGACAGGTTCACGGGCGACCAGTGGTTTTATAATGGCCCTGATGTAGACCCGCCTTCTGTCACCTTTCTTCCCGACAACATCCCCCCTCTCGGACCTCCGACTTATTCCCTTATCCTTCAGGCCAGCCCTTCCAGTGGCGGCACGGTCGCCAACCTCACAGGTGGAGCTCCTTATGAGGTAGGAGATACAGTCAATATTCAGGCAACAGCCAACACAGGATGGAATTTTGTCAACTGGACGCGCAATGGTGACATTATATCCGAAAACAATTTCTTTACCTATACCATTCCTGCTGCCAGTTCGATTCTGGTCGCCAACTTTGAGCAGGAGACACCTCCGGAACCCGAACCTGAAGAGATAGAGACTTTCATCGCCGACAATGCCTATCCGCTTGAAATACGCATCAGAGGCGTGCAGATCTCCCTTCCCAACATCACGCAGAGATTGGTGACCAACCTCTTTTCAGCTGATTTCGAAGGTGAATATTCCTTCCCGGTGTCGATTACACTTTCGGAAAAAATAAGGCTCGCCCTCAAACTTCCGGATGATCCTGCCAGCAAGGGCGATTTTTCCAATGACATTCCTGCCGAACTCTGGGGACATGGCAACCGGCTCTACCGTGGTTTTCTCAATATCCTCACAGGTCAGGAAAATACCATCCGGGCGGTTTTTGTCTTTCAGTCCGGTTTCTTCATCGAACAGAACAAAACCAAAAAACTGGCAGAATGCTACGAAGAGGACGACATCATCGAACTGGACAGACCCAGCGTCGCTGTAGGTGGACATGAGATCCGCTTCAGTTATACCGACGTGAGACTTTCTGTGAATGGAATCGTCAGAATATGGTTCAAAGCTGAATTTGAAACGCATATCGAAATGCTAGAGGCCATGGCCGACTACCTCGAAGGCTTGGGATTCAACCTTCAGGTCACCATCCAGTATTCTGATGACCTGGAGGATGAACTGTCCAAGATCATCGCATGGGATACCACCACCCCCACTACGATGACCCTACAGCCTACAGACGCCAACAGCAGATTCACACGCGCCAGAAGACTGACCTCAAGACGGTTCGACATGGGCGCTTACAATGAATCTGACGAAGCCAACAGGATCGCTTTCCCGCAATTCTACAACCGTAACCTATACGATGACAGCAATCCCATTTTTGACGGCATAGTCAACAGGTACGATGAGCTGGGCAGGTTATACTATTCCAATATTTCCTACCAGACTTTCTCTGAATCCTTCCTCTGGGCCAATACCCTCATTCCCATGATCTACCTGACCGATATCGTCAGGACTGTTTTTGAACATCTCAAAATAGAAGTCACGGGAGAATTCTTTGAATCGGATCTCGTCAAAAAAATACTGGTGTACAACAACAGGACTTTGGACTATGTCCAGGTAAGCGAAAACGGTGTGGAAACCCGACGGACAGGCCTTAGGGTTCACATGGGCGACGCAGAGCCGGATCAGATCATATACCGCTACGAAAACGTGCATGATTTCAATATCAGGTTGCGTAACCATGTGCCGGACATGTCCATCACCGAGTTTCTGAAAGGCCTCAAAAACTGGCTCAACCTCAGGTATGATTTCAATATTTTGCAAAACAAAGTGGAAATCCGATTTGTCCGCTCCATATACCGCGCTCCCGAGATCCTAGACCTCAGCAAACATGCCGGCAGGGTATATGAGATCGAATACGGCAAAGAAAACGGAATCGGCTTCACCTACGCCAATCCCGATCCCATCATGCAGGACGGCAATATCGGCGAGCTGCCCACGCCTCAGTACACGGTCAATAATTACATGGCCATGTTGGTATTGGATGCGGAGATAGACGAGATATGCTTTGTCCGCAGTCTCAAGGCTTACTTCCGTCTCACGCCCAACAATGAGGAAGAGCCTTCATGGAAGATACGTGCCTTTGTGCAGCAGGATGATGATACGGAAAAAAGGGTTGCTTGGGAATGCGGAGCCGTGCCCATGGTCGACGGCTATTTCAACAACCGGAAAATGCCGTCCATAGAAATGACCGCCTGGCAACCCGAGATCAACCTGTTCAACCGTGAGACAGGACTTCGCCTGACCGCATTCTACGGAGCACAGCCCGACAGCAATGACTATCCCTATGCATTCGCCTCATCGACCCGCTACAATGCCAAGGAACTGGCCACTCCGGATCAGTACGACCTAGACCTGAGAGGCCCCGATATCTATCCTTATTGGAGATATACCGAAAGCACACTCAAAGGCGGAAAGCTGCTCGGCTGCACCCTCAAACTCAATGAATCCATGCTCAGAAGGCTGTCCAGCACTTCCAAGATCCGAATCGTTAATATTGATTACCTGATCAAGGAAAATGAAGTGACCAACACCTTTGAGGAATTTGCACTCGCCAAAGCCAAACTATACAAGATTAAGATATGAGCAATGCCCGCTTTTCTGATGAACTTCACAGGCTCCTTCCAGGAGAGCAGTACAAGCGTATCCGTGCGGCTATATTATTGGCGAGAAACAATTCCACAGGCTTTGCCCGATCCATCCGCAACCAGATCGACCAGGACAACCGCCCGAGAAACGGCTTGCTCAATGCAGGTACACTTGACATCACCAGTGCCACCACCGCGGAACTGGATGAATACGCCTGGGTAATAGAATTCGAGATATTCCAGCCCGGATTCACGGAAGTAGCCATCGAAGCCCCACATCCTGACGTCACCCGACCGGATGTTTTCTTGGGTTACTTCGAAGAGGTAGGAGGCGAGAATGTAGCCAAGATTATCTATGTTCCGGGCATAGTGGATGACGAAGGAAACAGCCTTTTCCCCAATATTCCCGATGGACATATCCTCTTGGCCACGGTCAACAGGAATCCTGACGGCAGCAACGATGTAGATCCGGGCGCTCCCGATCTCTCCGACTTCATCTCCAAGTCAGCCACATCCGAGCAATCCATAGAATCAGATTTTAGGGTCAAAAAGCAAGCCTCACAGGAAGGCATTCCCCTCCCCGCAGTATTTGATGTCAATGGCCGTGTAAGGTCTTGGAGAAAAGACCGCCTTAACGTCTACAACTCTGTTGGAGTCAACAATCAATGGAATCAGATATGCCAGGTAACCAAATCAGTCTCCGGACAGGTTCGGTTTTCATTCCTGTACATGGCCACCAACTCAGCAGATGAGATCGTCTATGTTGAATGTTTTTGTTATGTCAATATCAATAGCTCCGGAAATCTGGTAGGATACTCATTCAACTATGATGGACAGCTTCAGAATGCAGAGATCAAAGCAGTAGACGCAGCGGAGAATGTCGGGATTTTCATCCGAACCAACCGATCCCAGAATCGACACTGGGTACCGATTATAGCCAATGTAGCCAGCCGGATCACTTACAATCACTTGCCTCCAGATTTAGAGGCTTTGCCTGATGGTGATCAGTATGAGTTTGAGGAATTAAAAGTGGGATTGGAACTGGATGAGGATATTGTTGATGGGCTTGAGGCTGCTGACAGTCCATCAGGTTCAAATCCATTTGCTACGATTGCTGATTTGATTCCAGGTGAGGCTGGGGAAAATGCATGGAATCCGATAATCGCAAATCTAGTAGATGGGGAAAGGGTAGTTCAACAAGTTCTAGATTGGTTTGGTGGTTCGGGACCAAAGCCAACCACTGGGTTGTATATAGGCTCTACTGGATATGTGACTGATATAGCGGAAGCTACCAACATTAGAGGTGCGGAAGGTCCCAGTGGTGGTTCTGGGGGTGGAATTAATTTGACAGAAAAAACAATCATTTCAACGGTTGGAAGATTGGATAATTTAGAAACGCCTACAGATGTTTTGATCATTACTGCCAGTACAGATATTACCGGTTTTTTACCAACAATAAGTGAATTTTTAAGGGTTATTGTTTCGAATGGCACATTTTGCACATTTAGAGGAAATAGTACTTTTTCAAGTGCAAACAACAGAATTATTGGACTGAACGGAAATGGAAGGGTTTTGAGTGGTTACTACATTGATTTCATGTATGACAAAAATCAAAACAGATGGGTTATGCAAGGTTTTCAGATAATAAAAGCAGGAGGGCAAGCTGGTACTACTGGGTCAAACACGTTTGCAGGAGGTGCAAATTCTACGACAGCACCTATTATTGAATTTATTAATTTACAGGGTTTAAGTAGATTTGAGTTTAGAGGAAATGGTATGATGATTTCTAGTAATATGCCCACTACGAATCCTCTAATTGCTGGAGCACTTTGGAATGATGGAGGTATTGTAAAAATTTCAGCGGGATAATTATGGAACTACAGATTCAAATATCAGGCAGTAGAGCAGGTGAAAAAAGAATTGTCATTTGGGAGGGAATCAACTCGATGACCAATCAAGGTAAGTTTGCCAACATAGTTTGGATAGTCAGGCACCTTGACAGTGAAGATAATCTTATTGATGACCCTGACATAAATCAGGATAGAAGAGTAATCACCCCAATTTCTGATAATAATCTAGTCACTCAGCAAGGTGTTCTTATTGTTCCCGAAAACTTCGAAAACGATGAAGACTACCAATCTGCTTTGGAAAGCGGAATTCCAGAATATACCTTTTGGATGACTGCGATTCAATCTACTCCATTGCCTGCGATCATCATGCAGGCTGCACAAATATTAGATTCATATAACAGATTTGACAAAGCTTAAAACTTACAATCATAAAAAAATCAATCTTAAAAAACAGCTTTTGGTATTTGGAAAGCCAGCTATTGATGATCAAGGAAATCCAATATTCCTTAATGATACTATCGCATCTGCATTGTGTCAGATCAATTCCGGCAATGCAGCAAAAAATATGTCAATAGCTCTGAGGCTACATGACAAAGGTGAGGTTGAATTGGATGAAAGCGATTTGGAATTTTTCAAGTCCTCAATCAAAAAAATCAATAACCTTACTGACCTTGTAATATATGAGGTGGAAAAAGAAATTGAAGCTCAGATTAAGTAGAAATGAGTCTATAAATTATGAATGGTATAGCCCCAATAACTGTATCTTTAATTTATGGATTCGAAATAAAAATTCATTGATTTTTGGTGAAGGCATATTGTCTGTATAATTGTAAGTCAATTCCAATATTTGGATGTATGCATTTTTAAGTAGAACATCTTCAAGTAAATCAAAAAAATAATCAATATGTTCTTTTAGATCCATCATTAAATCTGTGCACTTTAGTAAAGCTTCATCGTATTCCGGACTTTTTAGAATACCTGCATAAATTTCAAGTTGTTCAAACTTTTCTTCCAATATACTTTCAGATTTTCGCTTTTGTATTAAATCAGATCTGACCTCTTTTAATGCCTCATGAAGTTCATAATTATCTGATTCATCAAAATAATCTTTGAATTCAACCTGATAGATTTTAATAACATCTTGGCTTAATTTTGAAACTATGATTAAGGATTCAATGATGATTTTTTGTCTATTCTCAATCTTTAATTTCTTGTCATGGTCTTTAAGATAGTTGAAACCAATGAAAAAAGTCACCAAAAATATAATTGTCTGAAGAACCATAGCTCCAGCAATAACCAAATTGGCACCCCCATTGATTACAACAGTCCAAAATTCATTTTTGAGTAGTTCTTCCATCCCCAGATAATATCCGATTAAAAATATAATTGACAAAATATTATTTGTAAATTTCTTAAATGAAACCTCTACACAAGCGCAACATTGTAGTTTTCACTGCTCCCTGTGATACGGAGCTGACGATTTTTAATTATCCGGAAAAAATTCCCGTGAAAAAAGGTGACCAGGTAACCTTCAAAATCCGCATAAAAAAACCGAGTAAGATTATCTCGCATACTAGGGTGAATTAATCTTTTTTCAATTTTGACAAAATTTCTAGAAATTTTATGTAATCCTCGTTTTTCCCCATTCTATCTTCATTAATTTTATCTAAAACGTGAAGAAGGTTCTTTAAAAAAATATTTATCGCGATAAGTTTCTCCTGTTCTAAAGAATTTTGGGCTGCTTCAATTGAATCATTTGAAATAATCTTGAATGGCTTAGTTAAATCGCTTTCGATCATTTCAAAAAAGCTTATTGTTTGGAAAAATCCTTTATAAACTGTATAACTTTTGTCTGAAGAAATCAAAAAGGCTGAAGATTTGATAAGAATTAAAAGCCACTCTTCATTTTCCAATAGTTCACCATTTTTTCCTTTTTGATAGGATTTGTTTAATAATGAAGGTGATACAGAAATTGTAATTTTGTCCATTAAATTTTCTTCATTTAAGTTTAATTCCCTAGAATTATCTTCTGAACATTTATGAGCGAATTCTAAAATTTCTAATACACTCTTCCTGAAAGCTTCCATAAATTCTAAAGCCTCTATTTTTACTTTTGAATCTTGCAAATGAGAAGTGAAAAAGAAAACTGGGATAGTTATTAACAAAGAATTGAATAGAGGCATTAAGAATAAACCAGTTTCATATCCAAATGGACATACCTCTGGAACTTCTGAAAAATAAGCTATAAAAGCAGACCCAATTATAGATAAGCCAAAAATTGTTACCCATACCCAACTAAACTTATACAAAGCAAATAAGAATTTAGGTTTCTTCATTACATTTAATTTGAATTCCTCTTTTTTTTAACTCCCTAATATAATCATTCAACTCCTTATCCTTACCCTGATCGATTGCATTGATAGATATAATTACCAGCTCCTTCAGTTGCCTTCCATTTGATAGCCTGTCAAATGGTAATTTCTGATTAGTAAAGACGATGTTGGTAATCTTGGCAGATATCCGGTCACGGATTTCCACCAGTTCCTTCCTTAGGGCTTCTTTGTTGATTTGATTGTCATTCATATGTCAATAATATAGACCATTGTTTTTATATGGAAAAGTATGCCTGTGCTTTTCTGATACGGTTGACTTGGATTGTCTGCGAATATACTTTTTACTTGGCTTTTCGGAAGATTGACGGGTTGTAGAAATATTTCTTTGCAAAGGTGGCCGACTGTCTTCTACAGCAAAGTATTCGCGCTGCCATCAATATCAAAACAAGGTTTTCCAGAGGAAGCCTTCCTGGTTTTTTATCGCTGTACTTGGCTTGGGTAGCTGATCAGCCGGTCTTTTCACCGGCAAATAAATTTCAAACCCTCAATCAAAAAGCCATGAAAAATCTAACAGTTACTCCGCAGAACTTTGACCAAATCATCCCATCTCTTTCAGATGTGCAACAGGCAGAGCTTATTTTCCAACAATACAAAAACCCAACAGGTCCATGGGTCATTGAACCATCATATGTGTACCAAACAACTTGGATCTTCAACGAACCCCATCCAGACGGCTTAGAGGATTAATCCTCTAATCGGAATTTCATCAAATATCTGTACCATCCCTTCCGGATGGTATTTTTCATTTTAGGCTCAAGAGACGCCGATGTGAGTGTCTTCACTCACATCTTAAAGCCAAACAAAATGAAAAAGCTGATCCTTTCCCTCTTTCTTATCACCTCCTGCAGTCCTTCCACCCTCAGGCACTTTGCCATCAATAATACCCTGATAGTCTCAGAAGTCTTTCATGACTATGTGAAAGTGTACAGCTCATCCACCCAAGAAGCTACTACCAGCAGCCACTTTCTTATCCACTATCCATACCCGATTCATAAGGGAGATACCCTGAGGATAGGCCTTTGCTCTTCACATCCCTAACCTCCTACAACCCTACTTCCCAGCTTTTACCCTGTCCTAAGGTCTCCCAACCGACTTCCCGAATTTGTCCATAGCTAAACCAACAGCCATGAGCAAATTAAAAGAAGACAAATCCCGCGTCCGTCTGGAAGTGGATGGTAAACAGGCCATCAACGAACTCGGAAAGCTGGAGATGGAGTCCAAAGAGCTAGTCTCCGATATGAAGGCAGCCAAGAAGGGAACGGATGACTATATAAATGCCAACAAGCGACTAAATGAGGTCAAAAAAAGAATCACCGATGTAAGAAAGGAACTGGGACTTGCCGGAATGACAATGGGCCAATTGACCCGCTATCAGCGCGACCTCAGAACAGAGCTCACCAATACCACCACCAGAGGCACGCAAAGGTATCGGGAATTGAATGCTGAAATCCAAAAAGTAAATGTTGCCATCCGTCAGCAAAGGGCAGAGTTGAACGGTACGGCTGGATTTTTTAACAAAATGGGCAAAGAGCTCCGCACTTTTGGATTACTGGCAATTGGCTATTTGGGCGCCGGAGCATTTATGGGACAGGTTCAATCTATGGTCCAAGGCTCTGCCAAGTTATCCGATGAATTGTCCGATGTCCAAAAAACAACAGGTCTTACAGATCAGGAACTCACTAAGCTCAACAATACCCTGCGCAACATGGACACCAGGACTGCGAGGTCTGAACTCCGTGGTCTTGCAGAAATAGCAGGTCGTCTTGGACTCCAATCCATCAAAGACATCGAGGGGTTTGTCAATGCAGCTGACAAAATCAACGTGTCCCTTGGTGATCAGCTTGGAGATCCGGAAAAGGTCATGCGACAGTTGGGTAAACTGACCAGTACTTTTGGCGTGACAAAGGAATTTGGCATAGAGCAGGCACTCTTGAAGGTCGGTTCTGCCATCAACGAACTCGGCATGGCTTCCACGGCCAACGAAGGATACCTGGTGGAGTTCACCAAAAGGATGGGTGGTATTGCTCCACTTGCCAAAATCAGCATTGAGAATGTACTAGGCCTTGGAGCTACGCTTGACAGTTTAGGACAAACTTCCGAAGTATCTTCTACAGCACTGTCCAAGCTATTTATCGGCATGGCAAAAAACGCTGACCAATATGCCAAATATGCCAAAATGGAGGTGAAGGACTTTGTGGACCTTTTGAATACAGACGCCAACGAGGCATTTATACGAATGCTCGAAGGGGTGAAGGACAATTCTGCCGGTATCACGGATCTTGCTTCCACACTGGGTGACTTGAAACAAGATGGCGGTAGGGTAGTGGGTGTCTTGGGTACATTGGCCAACAATACCGAAACCTTAAGAAAACAGCAGGAAATAGCCAATGCCGCTTTCAGAGAAGGCACATCAGTAGTAAATGAATACAATCTCAAAAATGAGAATATGGCAGCCAACCTTGCCAAGATTCAAAAATGGATGGCAGGTCTTTTTGTCAATTCAGAGGTGATGAATGGGCTGAATGAGTTTGTAGGTGCTTGGGCGAGATGGATAAAAATACCCATCAGCCAGAAAATTCAGGAAGAGCGGATTGAGCTTAACAAAATGTATTTGCAGATTATCTCTACCAATACCGGCACTGAAGATAGGATCAAGCTGATCAAGAATCTTCAGGAAAAATATCCGGCCTACCTGGGAAATCTAAATGCTGAGAAGGTATCCAACAAGAAACTTGGTGAAGCGATCAAACTTGTCAATGACCAGTTGGTCAATAAAATCATCTTACAGGAGCAAGACGAAAAGATTCAATCAGCTGCGGAGAATACCGCTAGAGCAAGGATGAATATGCTCAAAGCCGAGGATCATCTCAGGGAGGAAATGCTTAAGGTTGCTGAAAAATTCAATCTAAAAATATTTGAAGGTCTCAGCTTGGAGGATCAGGCACAGACATTATTTGCACGGGCCCAATCTTATGATAACCTACGTGAAGGTAGGGATGGTAAGCTTTTGGGTACTACCGCCAAGCTCAGCAACCTACTCGCAGAGTATCGCACCAACATAGAGATCAACAATAAGCTGGATGAAGATTCCAATATGTTGATTACTGAAAGAGAACGGCTTATAGAACGTCTTGGAATCACAATGGATGCAGCGACAGGTTCAGGAGGTGATTTTGATATCCCCGACGACCCTGTAGAGACCACTACTTCAGACGGATTGCCATCCGTAGAGAAGACCAAAGATAAAATGGAGCAGCTTCGCAAGCTGTGGGAAAAATACAAGGAAAACATTGAGAGCAAAAAGCGGGAGTTTGAGCTTTCACAGATGGAAGGTGAGGAGAGGGAAATTGCAAAGGTTAAAGACCAATACGCAGCCCTTGAACTCGAACTTGCCAGCCATTTTGACAATAAGGTAATCTCGGAACAGGAATTCATCAACCGTCTGAAAGAACTCGCTGAAATGCGAAACCTTGAGATTGGCGAAATTGATAAGAAGCACCGTGAACAGGAAGCGCAGGAAAAGCTGGACGCTGAAAAGAAGATCCGCGAGGCCACTATGGAAGAGAGGGCTCTTGCAGAGCTGAAGATCAAAGAGCACTATGATATATTACTTGAACTTGCCCGCAAGTTTGGTATTGACCAACAGGGAATTATAGCCGAACGACAAAAAGCACTAGGCCAGCTAGCAGACAAATACAGGCAGAAGGAAATACAGGATGAGGCTGAAAAGTATGAAGCCAAAAAGCTGATGGCTATGGACTTCGCTTCCGTGGCTACGGGTACAATGGGCTTGGTAGCCAACTTCTCCGGAGACATCGCCAAGTATGACAAGACTATGGCCATTGCAAAAGCCGCGATTGGCAGTGCCGAGGCGATTGCCAATATGATCAAGATGTTTTCCGCTACCTCATTCACACCAATCGACTTGGCTGCCAAGATTGCAGCGGGTACAGGTATCATCTTGGGTAATATCAATGCCGCCATGCGGGTAGCCAACAGGACCAGC
Organism: Mongoliibacter ruber; assembly: GCF_003003005.1. Lineage (GTDB taxonomy): Bacteria > Bacteroidota > Bacteroidia > Cytophagales > Cyclobacteriaceae > Mongoliibacter > Mongoliibacter ruber. The sequence goes on along the minus strand of NZ_PVTR01000001.1, from coordinate 237,583 downwards.
ATTCCTGATGCTCCCGAAACCCCTGATGTGCAATCTGTACCTACCCGAGGAAGAAGGGGCACCACTGCCGTCAAGTCTTACTGGGCAGGTGGTGGCACTGATAATGCAGGGATGGGGTTTGGTGATAAGTTTGGGGAGTTTGCGGGATTTGTCCACAAACATGAATATGTCGTTCCCGAAATCCTGACCAAGGATCCCCGCATTGCCAACCTATTGCCTGCAATTGAATCCATCCGAAAAGATAAGGTCAGAGGCTTTGTAGATGGGGGAAGTACTTCCTCTGGAGTTGCTTCAGGTGGAATAGGCAGTTCGGATCCAGAAGTAAAGGAATTGTTGAGATTGTTGGTGTTCAAAATGGACAATATGCCCAAGAGGATTAAAGCCTACCTGGTCTACTCCGAATTCGAAAAAATACAGGAAGAAGCCGAGATGATCAAAAAGAGGTATAAGGCCTAAATAATTAATCCTCCTAAAATTGATTTTTTGGGAGGATTAATTATTTTTAAAAATGAAAAAAATCTTAATCGGCTTTTTAGTACTTCTTTTTTCCTGTGATACCACCCCTTCACAGAATATTTATTACCTCAAGCAAGCCTACAGCCAAGACTACAATTCCGAATTTGGAATGGAAGAAGAGGACAAACCCTTTTTGGCCTGGGAAGTAAAAAAAGACAGCATCATCATAGACGGCACTCCCAAAAAGTACGAGAAAAAGGGATCCAGACTTTTGATCTATGGAGATGATCTGGAGGCAGATTACACAATTAAAACATGGTCGAAGGATGAAATATTCCTGTCCCAAAGGGATGGCCGTGGCAAAGAGACACTTTACCTTTTTAAAAAATGATATTGTTCACCTCAATTTTAAAATTATGGCATATGTTATTTTATTTCTTATCTCGACAGGTTTCATCCTCTTCTTGTTCGTTTTGAATATTTTTGAAAAAAATAAGCAAGAAGCAAATCTTAAATTTATTAAAGATCAAATTCTTACTTCTCAAAAAACACCATTTATCAATAAGAATGGTACCTATTACTACCAAGCGGGTAAAAAGGAACTTCCCCAAAAACGTGCAGTACCGAAAAGAAAAGTTGACCTTGAAAGTAATTTTGAAAAAAGCGAAGGACAAAAGGCTTATTATGCAGTACTAAATATTGAACTGGAAAATGATCCAGAGGACTATGAATCCGCATCATATCAATTTGAAAGCTGGCCTGAAGTCTCAAAATTAGGCTATTACCTTTTTGATGAATCTTTCAAATATGTAAATCACCGCTTTTTTGATTTTAGAAAAACCCAACTTAATAATTCGGAAAAATACTCAGCCTTTCTTAATGATATGCGTCCGGTCAAAATGCTTGTAGCCTTTAATATGGATTTTCTTGGGAGGGCAATAAAGGCCGATTTTCTGAGAAACGACTATAAAATGTCAATCTTCAACAAAAATTTTCACTGTCTTATGGTAGAAGGAGCACCTATTGTTGCTATAATAAATTCCCGTAATAATGACTGGAAGTGGCCCACATTTAACGAGCTTCTCACCAAACTCTTTTTCCCCGAAGAAGACCCTGAAGACTTTGATCCTGAAATAGAGGATGATTTTGAGGAAAAGACCAGGATTACTGCCAAATGCTTTCTTAAAATGCGCTAATCCGTATCTTTACAACGCTGTTCTTATTAACCAAAATGCAATGCGCAAGACCCCAGTATTGGGGTTGATGGAGCGTAGGTGGAAGTCCTACGTCTTTTGCGCATTGCGTAGTAAGAACAGCACCACCATTAACCCCTCTTCTTATGTCCATACTGACACAAAATCAGCTGGTAGCTGTCAACGAAAATTTTGAACTGGATCTGGACTACGGCAATGCCACGCATTACCGTGCAGCTTCCATCATCTACAACCTTTGGAAGATCAAAGACCCAGATCAGGCAGAAACTGCTGCCGAGGATATTCAGGCAAAAGACCCAAACCCCGCAGATAGCGCTTTGTCATATCAAGGCTCGAATGACGACACTGACGACTGACAAACTCAATATCAAGCGTGGCCTGATAGGTATCCACTACACCGGTATGCTTCCAACAGTACAATGTGTATTCGGATATCAGCCCTAGCTTTTTTCGTATGATCAGGTGCCTTCGGGTAAAATTGTTGATGTAAACCTGTTTCGTGCTTGGAATTCCTTCAGGCCCAATCAAAAAATAATTGGGCGGAAATTCCCTGACTTTAAGTTTTACCAATAGCCTCTCCATAGCAGGAGAAATAATAACATGCTCTGATCTTCTATTTTTCGAGGCTGTACCGGGTATGTTGATCGTTTTTTCTAACACATCACGAACTTTCAGCCTCCTCAGCTCTCCCGGTCTGATGAAAGTGTAATAAATAAATTGGGCAAAAATTTTCAGTGGGGGCTCTTCCTCTTCGTAAGCTTTCATCAAATTGAGTTTTACTTCCTTGGGAAAGCTATATACTGCCGGCTCTTCTATTTTCAGTGGTGCGATTGCCTTGGCAGGATTGACGAGCAACTTTTGATTTTTGACCAGGTAATTGAAATTGATCTTGAGGTAGGTCAGGTTGTTATTGTAACTGGAATTTCCCAGTTTTCTTCTTTTACGGATCCACTGCATGTATGCATCACAGATTGCATGATCAACCAACACCAAAGCAAGGTTTTCCTGTTTACGCTCTTGCAGAAAGAGTTTAAGTTCTTTTCTGATGAGTTCGAGCGATTGGATGGACCTTTTCCGGAGATTGGGTTCACGGTGATCATACACCCAGTCAAAAGCTTCCAACCAGGTAAGCAATGATCCATTGACCTTTTCTTTCTTCGCCGGTTCCTGCCCGACATGATACCCTTCAGCAAGGAGAGCATTGATCTGGGCAATTTGCTTTTTGGCAATGCGGTACCGCTCTTGTTTGTTTTTGATCTTTGCCGAGATCCAAAGTTGTTTTCTGATAAGATTATTCTCTACAGTAGAATAAACATGAAAACTAATGCACCACCTTTTAGAGATGTCGCCATTTGCGTCATTAAGGTGTGCCAATTTGTAGGGAAAAACTGGCTTTCCGAGTTCCACTGTCATGGTGGTCTTGCGACCGATTAAACCCAGATTTTGAACAGTTACTGTTTCAAAATCTGTTTCAGAATGAAAAAATCCGCCTTTAAAGCTGTTTAAAGGCGGTTTTGTGCACTCGGAAGGATTCGAACCCTCAACCCTCAGAGCCGAAATCTGATATTCTATCCAGTTGAACTACGAGTGCGAAAGACTAAGGGAAGGTCCCTTAGTCCAATAATTATGAAATTGCTTCCTTCACTTTGGCAGCAGCTTCTGCCAAAGTAATGGCTGAGGAAACTTTAAGTCCTGATTCATCTATGATTTTTGCACCTTCTTCAGCATTGGTACCTTGAAGTCTTACAATGATAGGAACTGGAATGTCTCCAATTGACTTGTATGCTTCAACTACACCATTGGCTATTCTGTCACATCTTACAATTCCGCCAAATACATTGATCAATATGGCTTTTACGTTAGGGTCTTGTAGGATGATTCTAAAACCAGCTTCCACTGTTGTGGCATTTGCACCACCACCTACATCTAGGAAGTTGGCAGGCTCACCACCTGAAAGCTTGATCATATCCATGGTAGCCATTGCTAAACCTGCACCATTTACCATACAGCCTACGTTTCCGTCAAGCTTGACATAGTTGAGGTCAGACTTAGCTGCTTCTACTTCCAAAGGATCTTCTTCTGCCAAATCTCTCAACTCAGCCAAATCCTTGTGTCTGTAAAGGGCATTGTCATCAATATTTACCTTAGCATCTACGGCTAAGATTTTGTCATCTGAAGTTTTAAGAACCGGGTTGATCTCAAATTGAGAAGCATCAGAACCTATGTAAGCGTTATACAAAGAATTGATAAATTTCACCATTTCCTTGAAAGCATTACCTTCAAGGCCAAGTTTGAAAGCGACTTTTCTAGCTTGGAATCCCTGCAAACCTACTTTAGGATCTACCCATTCTTTTATGATTTTTTCAGGTGTTTTTTCAGCTACTTCTTCTATATCCATTCCACCTTCTGTAGAAGCCATGATCACATTACAACCTTTGGCTCTATCAAGTAAGATTGAAAGGTAATATTCTTTTGGCTCAGAAGCACCTGGATAGTAGACATCTTGAGCGATCAAAATCTTATTTACTTTTTTACCCTCTTCTCCTGTCTGTATGGTTACCAAAGTTCCTCCAAGGATATTTTTGGCTTTTTCAGACACCTCTTCGAGTGATTTGGCAAGGACTACACCGTTTGAACCGGTTTCCTTTACTTTACCTTTACCTCGACCACCTGCGTGAATTTGGGCTTTGATTACGTACCAGGAAGTTCCTGTTTCTGCATTAAGTTTTTTTGCTGCTTTAAGGGAAGTTTCAGGGCTATCTGCGACGATACCCTCCTGAATTCTCACACCGTAGCTTTTCAAAAGTTCTTTTGCTTGATATTCGTGTATGTTCATCCTTGAGAAAATTTTTGCCCGAAGTTAAGCCCTACATATTGATTTTTCAAATTAAGCTTAGCTCTTTTTGGGAAATAAATGGCATTTTTGCGCGGTCTTGTCTAAGTTTATAATTCTCATCACACCAGTTTAAAAATACATGCTAAAAGCTAAAGATGTCACAAAGTTCTACGGGGAATTACAAGTCCTTAAAGGAGTAGATGTAGAAATTGCTGAAAATGAAGTTGTTTCTATTGTCGGAGCCTCAGGCGCAGGTAAAAGTACTCTACTTCATATTTTAGGCACTTTAGACCAAGCTGATGGTGGTGAGGTGTGGATAGGAGAGACGCTAATCACTAAACTTAAAGGGGATAAACTTGCAGATTTTAGAAACAGCCAGATTGGTTTTATTTTTCAGTTCCACAATTTATTGCCTGAGTTTACCGCTGAAGAAAATATATTGATTCCAGGTCTGATTGCAGGAAAGCCTGAATCTGAGCTAAGGAAAAGAGCAGCAGAACTGTCTAAAATGCTTGGTTTTAATCCTAGACTAGGACATAAGCCTTCAGAGCTATCAGGAGGCGAACAGCAGCGTGTGGCGGTGGCAAGAGCACTGATCAACAATCCTAGGATTGTTTTTGCCGATGAACCTAGTGGTAACTTAGATTCGAATAATGCCCAGGCGCTTCATGAATTGTTTTTTGACTTACGGGAAAATTTTGGGCAATCTTTCGTAATCGTTACCCATAATCAAGAATTGGCCCAAATGGCAGATAGAACCTTGACCATGCAAGACGGTAAGATCCTATCTGATATCAAAAAGGGTTAATTATCTTATCTTCTAACATTCACATTTGTAAATTTCCCTTCAGCTATGGTAATGCCATTACCTGTTCCCAACGCCGGCCTTGCTGTAAAACTAAAGGTTCCAGAAATCTGATTTCCTTCAAATTTGGTGATAACCATACTCCCTGAAGTAGCCATGTAAACAGTTTGGTTTGAATCTGTATAACTGGCCACATTAGCAAGAGGGTAATTGCCAGGCTTGTCATCCATAATGGTAATGGAAAAAGCGGACCTGTCTGAAGCTCCGGCAGCTATACTTGTGCTAGTGATTCCGGCGACAGCTACTACCTGTGAATTACCAGAACCCTTCCAGGCTGTACCATCGATTTGTGCTTCAACATTGTAGTTTCCGTTTGGTGAATCATCGTTGTCACAAGACGAAAGAGACATGGACATAATGAGAAGCGACAGTAGGATAATTGTTGTGAACTTTTTCATGTTTTTTTTAACAAAGTTCACGAATGTCAGAAGTAGAGGAAATACCCTGAAAACTGTATTTCTATATCCGTACTACTGGGTATATCTTCATTTGATCAGCTTCAACATCTCTTCCACATGTGCCTTTGATTCAAACATGTCAGCATATACTCCTGCCACAATATGGTTTTTGTCTAAAAAGTAGGTGATCCTTTTTGGCATCTTCACAATAGGTATCAATGCATCGTAAGATTTGCAAACCCTACCATCCAAATCACTTAAAAGGTCAAAAGGCAAGCTATATTCTTCTTTAAACCTGATATGGGTTTTCATATCATCCCGACTGATGCCATAAATTGGAATGTCTAAGGCCCTGAATGCTGCAAATTGATCCCTGAAATCACAGGCTTCTTTGCTGCACACTTTGGTGAAATCTTTTGGATAAAAGTAGATGATGCAGGCTTGATCTTTGCAATCTTGACTTAAAGTGAACTTTTCTCCTGAAGTAGACGAAAGTGTGAAGTCCGGTGCTTTTGTTCCTTTCTTGAGGGCCATATAGTTATAATTTCAGCATTTTTAAATAATTATAATGAATACTAAAGCATTTAGATCGATTAAAGTTCGAATAGGCAAAAAAATGAGCATTTGAATTGAACCCTTAATGCTAAAAATCCATTACTCATTAGAACAAAAAAATACAGACAATTTTGATCAATAAGAGCGTCCAACATATGCTGTTGGCAGGATTTTTATTTTCTTTGATGAATGTTGCAGTCAAGCTGGTGTCGCATATCCCCGCTATTGAAATCATCCTCTTTAGGTCGGCATTTAGTCTTGTTTTCACTTTTTTACTTCTCAAACAGAAAAAAGTAGCTGTGCTGGGCCACAATAAAAAGTTGTTGGTTTTGCGGGGAATAGTAGGTTCAATAGGGCTCATTGCCTTTTTTTATACCCTACAGCGCATCCCTTTGGCCAGTGCTGTGACACTCAATTACCTGGCCCCTGTATTTACAGCAATCATGGGTATTTTCATCGTAAAAGAAAAAGTCAGGGCGAAACAGTTTTTTTATTTTGGAATATCATTCATCGGTGTACTGATCATTGAAGGTTTTGATCCCAGAATTTCTGTCATTGACCTTTCTATAGCCTTGGTAGCTTCTCTTGCAATGGGTTTGGCCTATAATATTATAAGAAAACTCAATACCTCAGAGCACCCACTGGTTATCATGATTTATTTCCCAATGATCACCTTACCCATTGCCACGATAGTAAGTTCTCTTGTTTGGGTCCAACCTAGTGGATGGGATTGGTTAATTTTGCTTGCTGTCGGTATTTTGACTCAGTTTGCACAATACTTCCTGACCCTTGCCTATCAGAATGCCAATGTTGCTAAGATTTCAAGTCTCAGCTATTTGAGTATCATTTATGCACTTTCTTTTGGATTTTTGATTTTCGGAGAAACATATAATATAATGACATATTTGGGAATGTCGTTTGTGCTGGCTGGCGTTATATTTAATATCAGAAAATAAATTCAAGTATGTTTCTTTTTTTGATGGTTTAAATCAAGGTTTAAAATGATCATGATTATAATTGCAAAAGCTTATTTTTGAGTTTTATTGATACATTCATGAAAATTACCAAAGACTTATACCAGAGTTCGCTCGCACTTTTAACTGATTTCTACCAATTAACCATGGCCTATGCCTATTGGAAATCCGGAAAAGCAGAACAAGAGGCCGTTTTCAATTTATTCTTCCGAAAAAATCCATTCCAGGGAGGTTATACCATTGCAGCAGGTTTGGATTACATTATAGACTATTGCAGGAATTTCAGATTTGATGAAGCTGATCTGGAATACCTTGAGGAAATGCAAAACAGCGATGGCTCACCGACCTTTCAAAAAGAGTTTATCGAGTACTTGAGAAACCTTGATTTTTCCTGTGATATAGAAGCTGTAGAGGAAGGGACAGTTGTATTTCCTAATATTCCAATCGTCAAGGTAAAAGGACCACTTATTCAATGTCAATTATTGGAAACCCCATTGCTCAACATCATCAACTTTCAGACATTGATTGCAACCAAAGCTTCCCGCATTACCGAAGCTGCCAAAGGGCAATCTGTGCTTGAGTTTGGACTGAGAAGGGCTCAGGGTATTGATGGGGCATTGGCAGCAAGTCGGGCTTCCTATATTGGAGGCTGCTCGGCCACCAGCAACGTCATGGCAGGGAAACTATTTGACATCCCGGTTTCTGGTACTCATGCGCATAGTTGGATCATGTCATTTGACAGCGAGCTTGAGGCCTTTCATGCCTATGCCGATGCTTTTCCAGACAAATGCGTGTTCTTGGTAGACACTTACGATACGATCAACGGAGTGAAAAATGCCATTGAAGTCGGTAAGTCTCTCAGAGAAAAAGGAAAAGAGATGGTTGGTATAAGGATAGACTCTGGTGATTTGGCTTATTATAGTACAATAGCCCGTGACATGTTGGATGAGGGTGGTTTTCCAAAAGCACAGATTGTAGCATCAAACGATTTGGATGAACAGATTATCACTTCTTTGAAAATTCAAGATGCACGTATTGACATATGGGGTGTGGGAACCAAACTGGTAACTGCATATGACCAACCGGCATTAGGGGCAGTGTATAAATTAGCGGCTATTAGAAAGTCTTCCGGAGAATGGGAACCTAAAGTAAAGGTGTCTCAACAATCAATTAAGATCAATATTCCAGGTGACCATGATGTGGTAAGGTTTGTAAAAAGCGGGAAAGCACTGGCAGACATGATTTACCTTACAGGAAATCCTGTCGAAAAAAACAATTATGTAATTATTGACCCGAATGATCCCACCAAGAGGAAGAAAATAAATATAAATGGACTTGAAAAGGATAACTTACTCAAGCCGATTTTTGAAAAAGGAAAAAAAGTCTATTTAAGACCTGATATCCACCAAATCCGAGAAAATGCAAAAAGGAATTTGGAGCTTTTCGACAAGGCACATAAAAGACTGGTCAATCCCCACATCTATCCTGTGGGACTGGAGGAGGGATTGTATAACCTCAGAACGGATTTGGTATTGAAGATGAAAAACTATGATGAGTAATAAAAAGATAATTTTCAGCACACCTGACTATCAATATTTGCTAGATGAAGTAATTGAATTGGGAAGTTTTGAGAGGGGGGAAATAGAAGTTCGTTTGTTTCCGGATGGTGAACGTTACCAGCGAATTCTGACAGCAGTCAATGGCAGAGATGTAGTCCTTATTGGTGGCACTATCTCGGACAGTGATACTTTGGAAATATATGACTTGGCTTACGCATTGATCAAATATGGAGCAAGATCTATTCAGCTCTTCTTTCCCTATTTCGGATACTCTACAATGGAGCGTGCGGTGAAAGAAGGCGAAGTTGTGACTGCCAAATCTAGGGCTGTCATGTTTTCATCACTTCCCCGAACCAGCTTGGGAAATTACTTCACATTTTTTGACTTACATTCTGAAGGCATACCTCATTATTTTGAAGGGCAAGCATTGATCAATCATGTCTACTGTAAACCAATAATTATTGAAGCTGCCCGGAATTTGGCCGATGATGGCTTCGTGATGGCCTGTACAGATGCAGGAAGAGCAAAATGGGTTGAATCTTTAGCCAATGAAATGGGAGTAAATGCTGCTTTTGTGTTCAAAAGAAGGGTGTCAGGTGATAAAACTGAAGTTACAAGTATTTCTGCAGATGTAGAGGGAAAGGATGTTGTTATTTACGATGATATGGTACGTACTGGAGGTTCACTTATCAATGCAGCCAAAGCCTACAAAAATGCAGGAGCTAAAAATATCTACACCATTACTACCCATGGTCTGTTTTCGAACGATGCTTTGAACAAGATTCAATTATCGGGAGTAATCAAAAAGGTAGTCTCTACCAATACACATCCAAACAGCATCAAATTGAATTCCGATTTTCTGCAAACAAAGAGTATTGCTCCTTTAATCATTCATGAAATCAGTAAGTAAAAATTCTAAATTGTTATGAAAGCACTGTTAATAGTCGATGTACAAAATGACTTTCTTCCCGGAGGAGCACTTCCAGTAAAAGATGGAGATCTAATTATTCCAATAATCAATAAACTTCAAAAAAAATTCTCATTTATTGTAGCCACGCAGGATTGGCATCCTGAAAACCATGGAAGTTTTGCTGCTAACCACGGGGGACACGAAATAGGTGGATTTGTACAATTGAATGGTGTAAAGCAAATCCTTTGGCCTGTACACTGTGTTCAGGAGAGTCAGGGTGCGGAGTTTCATCAAGACTTGGATAAGGAAAAGTGGATCAGGATATTTCAAAAGGGTACAAACCCACTCGTAGACTCCTATAGTGGTTTTTTTGACAATAATAAAAATGGTGACACAGGGTTGAGTGATTTTCTCAAGTCAGAAGGAGTAAGAGAGCTCTATGTATGTGGATTAGCTGCAGACTATTGCGTCAAGTTCACAGTTATTGACGGTATAGATGAAGGCTTTACGACATACCTTATTACTGATGCCACAAAGGCAGTCAATCTTCAAGAAGATGACTTCGAGAAAGCATTGGAGGAAATGGAAGATCACGGCGCCATCTTGCTGGATTCTTCTTCGATTTAAATTTTTGCTTTGTAACTTCGGCTACAAAACTATCAAAGCCAAATAGGTAATTTTGAAGTGTATTTAATTGGTTTCAGCGCAACATATGAAAATCACTTCATCCTATTTCTTCCTGCTTATCTTTCTTTATCCGTTTATCCTTTCTGGGCAAGATCTGAGAATTGCTGATTACAATACCATCAGCTGGAATGCCTTTACGATTAATCATAAGGTTTCGGAGCACTGGAGTACTCACGGAGAGTTTCAATGGAGAAGATCTGAATTTTTGGCAGAGCCTCAGCAAAACCTGTATAGATTTGGGGTCAATTACAAGGTTAACGATCTAGTAGTCTTTAGAATAGGTGCAGCGTATGCTGATACTTACCCTTACGGAAAAGTTCCTCTTCAGGCAGCCGCTAAGTTGTTTCCTGAATACAGGACTTTTCAAATGCTTCAAATTTCAAATCCAATCGATCAGTTTATCATCAGCCATAGATTTATGTTGGAACAAAGGTGGCTAGGCCAATACATGGATCCAATGAAGTCTAAAGCCGATAGTTTCATTTTTTTGAATAGAATAAGGTACATGGCAAGGTTAGAATATCCTCTTGAAAAACTCAGCACAGCAACTGTAGTACCATATTTTGCTGCTTATGATGAGATCATGATTGGTTTTGGAAAAAATATAGGACAGAATATTTTTGATCAAAATAGGTTTGGGTTTCTTGCCGGAATAGATCTTCAAAGAAACTTGAGAATTGAAGCGGGATACCTGTCTCAGACCTTGCTGTTTAGTCGTTTGGTAGACGGAAAACAAATACTTCAGTACAACCGTGGATTGATTGTCAACACAAATTTTAAACTTTAAGTAAGTTTATTTAAAGTACTTTAAATCAGTTTTTTATACTAAATTGAAAGACATGGATTTTATCCTTTTTAGTATATAAATCATAAAGAAATTGACCAAACTATCTAAATTAAAGTTTCGATCGTAAAGCTTTTGTCCCTAAAATTTGCTGTGCTTCCTTCGGTTTGCCCCCAAATAGCCTGTATCAATGGAGAATCAGGAGAAACCAACTGGTAAGCTACTCCTTCCACATCTAGCTTGCCAAATGGAACAGATACCCAAATATTTCCCATTGGAACTTTAAGTAAACTGCCTTCCTCTACAGTTTTGGTTTCTTTCACAGGAACTGCATTCAATTGATTCAGCATGGCTTTAGAACTGATTTTCCTCTTTTCAAGTATGGACCTGTTTTGATTGAGCATTTCTTGATGGGTTTCAAATTTGTCACCTGCTGAGCTTTTTTCCTCTGCCTCTGAGGAATGTTGAAGTTCTTTAAGTTCTCTTTCTAAACTTACTATTTGCTCTTTCAGCAAAGATTTTGCTGCCTGAAGAAGTTTTTCCTTGATGTCTGATTGCGTTTCCATTTTGCAAAGTAAAGGCAAATTGATGAATTTATGACTTTTTAGATTGGTTCAATTTTCTATAATCCTGTTGTGGCTTTGATAATCAATGAATTCGATTATCTCACCTTTCAATCTCCTTAACCTCTTCTAAAATTTATCAACCCAATTTGAATTATATCTTTTTTTTCCATTTTAATAATCACAAATTTGAAGTGCTGTCTATTCAGAGTTTAAAAGTAATATCTTAAATACATAATCATGCCTGCACTAGTATTGGTGGAAGTCAGTATCCACAATCCAGAATTGTATGAAGAATACAAAAAACATACACTTGCCACTATCCAACTATATGGAGGCCGCTTTGTAGTCAGAGGTGTCAAAACAGAGTCTTTAGAAGGTAACTGGAATCCTGAAAGACTCGTTATTTTAGAATTTCCAGATGTGGAAACTGCTAAGAATTGGTGGGCTTCACCGGAGTATTCCAAAGCGAAAGCTATCCGGTATGAAGCAGCCAATTCGAAGATGTTGGTAGTCGAGAGCAATTGACCTATCAAACTAGAGGGAAACACCTCTTTTCCAAGGAATAAAATCATCTTGACCCAATGCTACTGCTTTTGGGACGACTTCTCCTGAAGCAACCTTAATGATCATTTCCAACAATTCTTCTCCCATCTCTTCAATGGTTTTTTCACCGGTGATAATCTCTCCTGTATTGAAATCAATGATGTCAGGCATCCTTTGAGAGAGTGTAGTATTAGATGAAATCTTGACTACAGGAGCAATTGGATTTCCTGTCGGTGTGCCTAAGCCTGTGGTGAATAAAATCACATTTGCTCCAGAGCCAGCCATTGCCGTAGTACTTTCTACATCGTTTCCTGGCGTACAGAGCAGGTTAAGACCAGCTTTATTCACATATTCACCGTAGTCCAAGACATCTGAAACTGGGGAAGTTCCCCCTTTTTTGGCTGCACCGGCAGACTTAATGGCATCTGTGATCAATCCGTCTTTAATGTTTCCTGGTGAGGGATTCATGTCAAAGCCGGAACCCACAGCTGCAGCCGAAGCTGAATAGGCTTTCATAAGTTGCGCGAATTTTTCGGCTGTGTTTTCATCAACGCACCTGTTGATCAATTCCTGTTCAACACCACACAATTCTGGAAATTCGGATAAAATTGTTTTCCCGCCCAAAGCTACAATCAAATCAGAAGCATGGCCTACAGAAGGGTTTGCAGAAATGCCAGAGAAACCGTCTGAGCCTCCACATTCCAGTCCAATGCATAATTTACTTAAAGGTGCTGGCTTTCTTTCTTGGCTATTTGCCTCTGCCATACCAACAAAAGTAGCTTTTATTGCTTTGGTCAAAAGTGCTATTTCAGTTCCTTCCTGCTGCTGTTCCAAGACTATTAGTGGCTTACTGAAATTTTTATTTATTACCTTTAACTTTTCTTCAAGCAAGGAGATTTGAGCATTCTGACATCCAAGGCTTAAGACTGTACCACCTGCCACGTTGGGATTATTAAGATAACCTGCCAAAAGCGAACAAAGCATTTCAGAATCCTGTCTGGTACCCCCGCAGCCACCTTGATGGGTTAGAAATTTGATGCCATCAATATTTTCAAAAAAACGGTTTTCTGTCGTATTCTTAGCCTCATCAAGTGAAAGGGCTTCTACTTCTGAGGGGCCACCTAGAGTCAAAGCTTTTTTCATTTGTTTTACCAAATTTTTAAATGGGTTTGGCTTACTAAAACCAAGTTCCTCTAAAAATGCCTGTTTGATAATTTCTACGTTACGATTTTCACAAAACACCAAAGGGATGACCAACCAATAATTTGCTGTTCCTACCTGTCCATCATCTCTATGGAATCCTTGAAATTTTCGCTTTTCAAACTTGGAAATATCAGGTTTGATGCTGTTAAAAACGCCTGTTTTTCTTCCAAAGGAATTGGTGGCATGTTTGATGTTTTCGGTGGTAATCACTGATCCTTTAGAAAGATTTTCCAAGGCTTTTCCTACAATAATGCCATACATAATGATTTCCTCACCTTGTTTGACAGGTTGTATTGTAAACTTATGTTTAGCCGGCACTTCTTGTATCAAAGTAATAGTGCTATCTTCATGATGTATCGTTTCGCCATTTTCTAGATTTACCAAGGCCACGAGTACATTGTCAGCGGGGTGGATTTTGATTGTCTTTCTCAAAATTGTAGTTTCAGATTGAATAAGTGGAAAACGATTGCGTAAAGCTTGTCCCAAAACAAGTAAATGAAAATTTAAGGTTTTAATTTAAGGTTTTATATTAAAAATCAAGATGAGCAAAAAAATTACCACCATAGGAGAAATAATGATGAGGTTGACCACGTCAGGACATGAGCGTTTTGTTCAATCTGACAGCTATCAGGTTACTTTTGGTGGAGCTGAGGCCAATGTGGCGATCTCCCTTGCACAATTTGGCATGTCTACTTCTCATGTCACTGCATTTCCTGATCACGATCTTGGAAAAAAAGCAACTGCCTATTTGCGACAAATGCGGGTTGATACCGATTTTGTCTATTATTATGAAGGTCGGATGGGATTATATTTTTTAGAAAATGGATCCATGCAAAGGTCCTCTAGAATTATCTATGACCGCTTTGACTCTGCTTTCTCCAATTTTGATGGAAAAGATATTCCTTGGGAGACTGTATTTGAAGGGGTGGATTGGTTTCACTGGACTGGCATCACACCAGCTATTTCGCAAAATGCAGCTGATATGTTATTGAGAGCCCTACAAATAGCCGATAAAAAAGGAATTAAAATCAGTGGAGATATCAATTATCGACGCAACCTTTGGCAGTATGGGAAAAGTCCTTTGGACATTATGCCTGAATTGATCAGGTACTGCGATGTAATCGTTGGTGACAATACTGACTTTGAAAATTGCATGGATATTCAGGCCAATGATTGGATAGATGCTTGCTATCAAGCACAAAAGGATTTTCCAAAAATCAAATACATCACCAAAACAAAAAGAAAATCAATTTCAGCCTCACATAATCAACTCAAAGGTATCCTATGGAATGGCTCCGAGGTGTTGAATTCCAAAACCTATGACATCACCCATATTGTGGATCGGGTGGGAGGGGGAGACGCCTACATTGCAGGACTTATTTACGGTTTTTTACATTTAGAAGAACAGGAAGCTTTAGAGTTTGCGACAGCTTCTTCTGTATTGAAACATAGCATTCCCGGAGATGCCAATTTGGTCAAAGTCGAAGAAGTCATGGATTTGGTTCATGACAAAAATGTAGGGAAATTGCTCAGATAACATTAAACCTATTAAACTATGAATGAACAAAAAATCTTGGATGAAATCGGGAAAGCCGGTTTGGTCCCATTATTTACACATAAAGACTTAGAAATTGCCAAAAAAACAGTCGATACTTGTTATGAAGCTGGCATTCGGGTTTTTGAATATACTAACAGGCTTCCAAATTCATTCGAGGTATTCAAATCACTGAAGTTGTACGCAGAAAAATACCCGGATTTGATTTTTGGCATTGGCACTATATTCACAGTAAAAGATGCGGAACGTTACCTCTATGCAGGGGCTGATTTTATAATTTCACCGGCCATGATTCCAGATGTAGCACATTATTGCTTTCAGCGCGGTGTCACCTACATTCCCGGATGTGCCACCATTTCAGAAGTGTATCAAGCTATTACCACAGGTTCAGCCTTGGTTAAAATTTTTCCCGGAAATGTACTTGGACCCGCTTTTGTCAAATCAGTACTATCCGTTCTGCCAGATGTCAAATTGATGGCCACTGGTGGAGTAAGTCCTGATGATAAAAATTTGAAGGCTTGGTTTGATTCAGGAGTTTTTTGCGTAGGAATGGGTTCACAACTTTTTGATTCAAAAGAAATGGAGGCCGGAAACTTTGAAGGGTTGAAAAATAGGGTTATTGACTCTTTGAATGCGATTCAAAAAATTAAGCAATGAGATCCAAAGTATATAGCAAGCTTTTGAATAAGCCCTTTTGTATATTTATCTATGCCTTTTCGGCTTGTCTTCTTTTGTCCACCTGCAAAGGCCCTGGTGGTGTGCGGATCATCAAGCTTGGACATGGTTTGGGCATAAGCCACCCAGTTCACGAGGCCATGGAGTATATGGCCACTTTGGTACATGAAAAATCAAACGGGGAAATGGAAATCCGGATTTACCCCAATCAACAGTTAGGAACTGAAAGAGAACTGGTTGAATTACTGCAAATAGGAAGTCTTGGAATGACGAAAGTTTCTTCGGCAGCAATGGAAAATTTTGCTCCAAAAATACAAGTGCTTTCGCTACCATATCTGTTTAGAGATGACGAGCATAGGGATAAAGTTCTGAAGGGAGAAATAGGCCAGCAACTTTTGTTAGAGGGTGAGAAATATTGGCTTAGAGGCTTATGCTACTATGATGCAGGAAAACGAAGTTTCTATACAAAAAACAAACCCATAGAGAACCCTGAAGACTTAAAGGGGCTCAAGATGCGGGTAATGGAAAGCAATACAGCAATCAATATGGTAAAAGCATTCGGTGGTTCACCCACACCGGTGTCTTATGGAGAGCTCTACACTGCATTGCAACAGGGAATAGTAGATGGCGCCGAAAATAACCCCCCAAGCCTTTTTACCTCAAAGCATTACGAAGTCTGTAAGTACTACAGCATCAACGAACATACTGCAGTGCCTGACATGGTCATTATCAGTACTAAAGTCTGGAACCTTCTTTCAGACCAAGAAAAAATTTGGCTGCAGGAAGCTGCAGATGAATCAGCTGACTACCAATATGATCTTTGGGCCAAATCTGTTGAGGAGTCTTTCACTGAAATGAAAAAAGCAGGAGTAGAAATTCTATATCCCAATACGGATTCCTTTAGAGAAGCGGTTGAGCCAATTTATGACGCCTACCAAACAAGTCAGCCTGAATTATTTTCCATCATAGAAAAAATCAGATCAATAGATTAAAATTTGAAGACGATATGACTCAAGTCAAAACAAAATTTCTTGTTGATAAAATTGTGAGCAATGCATTGATGTTTTTGATGGCTGCGATGGTGCTCAATGTTACCTGGCAGGTACTTTCCCGCTATGTGGTTCAGAGTCCTTCCTCATTTACAGATGAACTTTCAAGGTATATGCTGATCTGGCTGGGAATGCTCGGTGCGGCGTATGTGGCTGGAAAAGATCAACACCTTGCTATAGATATCCTTCCCCAAAAACTTAAAGGGAAAGCTAAAACTAGATTGATTGTCTTCATCAATGTGATAGTGATGTTATTTGCATTTTTTGCTATGGTGCTTGGAGGAAGTAATTTGGTCTACATCACTTATATACTTGAACAAAAGTCAGCCACTTTACAGCTTCCATTGGCATTTATTTACATCATCATTCCTTTTAGTGGACTTTTGGTCATGTACTATAATGTTTTTCAAATTTTCATCACTCTTAAAACCCAAAAAGGATAATGGAAGTAATCAGCATACTTATTTTGGTTCTGACTTTTATCACACTCATGGGGATTGGGGTACCGGTAGCTTGGAGTTTGGGGATTTCAAGTTTTCTTACTCTTCTGGTATCCGTGGCAGCTGTACCTTCGGCGACAACTATTGCCCAAAGAATGGGGACGGGTCTGGACAGTTTTGCTCTATTGGCAATTCCATTTTTCATTCTTGCAGGAGAAATCATGAATAGAGGTGGTATTGCCAATCGATTGATCGAATTGGCAAAGGCTATGATGGGAAAACTGCCGGGTGGATTGTTATATGTAAACGTGATTGCAGCCATGCTGTTTGGCGCAATTGCAGGCTCAGCCGCCGCCGCTGTGTCCGCTATTGGCAGTATTTTGGGGAAAAGGATGGATGAGGAAGGATACCCAAAAGGGCTAGGGGCTGCTGTAAATATTACATCGTCTACTACTGGATTGATTATTCCGCCGTCAAATATTTTGATCGTTTATTCATTGGCCTCAGGAGGCGTGTCTATCGCAGCACTTTTTGTTGCCGGGTATTTGCCTGGTTTATTTATTGGATTTGTATTGATGCTTACTGCCGCTATATTTATAAGAAAACATAAACTTCCCGCTGGAGAAAGAACAGGGACAAAAGAGCTTTTGAACAAAACTGTAAGGGCTTTTCCATCTTTGATGTTATTGGTGATTGTGATTGGCGGAATAGTAGGAGGGATATTTACTGCCACAGAAGCCTCTGCAATAGCAGTAGTCTACACTTTGGCATTGTCTTTTTTCTATAAAGAACTAAAATGGAAAGAAATACCTGCCATTTTATTAAAATCCAGTGAAACTACCGCTATTGTCATGCTCCTGATTGCCACTTCTATGAGTATGTCTTGGGTGATGTCTGCAGAAGATATCCCACAAGGGATCAGTGAGTCATTGCTATCCTTAAGTGACAACATCTTTGTGATTTTGATTATCATCAATCTGCTGCTTCTTTTTGTAGGGATTTTCATGGACATGACTCCTGCTGTTTTGATTTTCACCCCTATCTTTCTACCTGTAGTGACGGAACTGGGAGTGGATCCTGTTCATTTCGGGATTATCATGATTTTAAATTTATGTATTGGGCTCTGTACCCCTCCTGTAGGCTCTGTTTTGTTTCTGGGTGTTCAGGTAGCTGGCATCAGTATCCAAAAAGCCGTAAAGCCTCTTTTACCTTTCTTTTTAGCGATGATTTTGGGATTGGTAGTAGTGACCTTGTGGCCAGGATTGACGCTTTGGTTGCCTAGACTATTTGGGTTGTAAGGGTTAGCGGACTTCAATTGTATCCTCCCATCCATTCAATATGATCCTAAAAGGTCTCGAGGTGATTTGGTTGATCTGATTTAGATCAAACTGGATTTCAGAAGTAAAGTATGCTGCGCAAATGGTAACTGGTTCAAATATAAGTTTCGCTTCCAGGGAGGGAGGGGCAGTATCAATAACCTTTTCAGAAAAAACCAAAGTAAAGACATCTGCTTCTCCACAACCACTGTAACCAACTTTGAGATAGAGTATTCTATTCTTGGCCTTGGCTTCAATAATGGTTAGACTGCCAAGAAAATCTTCTTCAAATAATTCTGTATTGATCAAAACGTCATGCTCAACGTAATGCAGCTTTGGTTCGTTTTCTAGACAGGAAATGAATAGGCTTAATAAGCTAAAAAGAAGTATAAACTGTACTTTATTTTTCTGGGATCTTTTAGATGATGCCATAATAATTGATTTTCCTTTCACAGAGGTAACGATTGTCAGTGTATTTTTGTCCTAAATAATTAAGGTTATTATCTTTAGAGCCATTCCATAGTTTGTATGAAAAAGGTTTTTATCCTGACTTTTGTTTTACTCTTTTGTTTTGATGCCAAAGCCCAAAGGGAGGTAATCACTGATACTGAAATGTGGTGGGGATTGATGACCTCTGGTCAAATCGCACCAAATTGGTCATTATGGTTAGACACCCACCATGTTCCTGAATTGTTTTTAATAGTCAGAAGTGGCATTACTTTTCATACCAAAGACCAAAAATTAGCTTTTACCGCAGGATATGCCCGATTGGGACTTACAACTCCATTTTCTGAAGGAAGGTTGATCAGACCTGAAAATCGTCCTTGGGCTCAAATTGTCTACCGTGTTCCAAGTAATAATAAGTTTTCTGTAAACTTTCGATACCGCCATGATATGCGATATAGAGCAAACTTCGATACCGATGAAATTACCGAAGGTTTTGGTCTTAATCATAGAATGAGATTCAATGCCAGCATGCGGTATAACTGTGGGAATGCTTTAAACCAAAATTTTAATTTCTCCACTACTTTGTTTAATGAGTCATTGATTACAGTGGGACCTTCAGCAGCTGACAACCCTTTTGAACATAGGGTGTTTGCTCTTTTAAACTTCCAAAAAAATTCCATTACAATTTCACCCGGATATCACTTTCGAGTTTCGACCCCTCAACCTAATGTAGTCAGGTTCTTGCATGGACCATTTCTATGGATAACTTTAAACTATCAATTGAAAAATTTCAGAAGGCATTTGCTCAGAGAATTTCCGGGTGACCATATATGAAATTTGCCTATTTTGTATTAAAAAAGGGGGCTGAATGCTAAATTCAGCCCCCTTTTTTATTTATCACTTTCAGAAAATATTAGTTGTTCATTATTTTTCTCAATGAATAATTATCAGCCAAATCACCTGAAATTCTATTGCCATCCATATCAAGGTGGAATAACACATTTTCACCGACAAAATATTGATTAGGAGCATCCACACCTACAAGAGTGATTGTATTTCCCTCGTCGTTCCATCGGAAAGTTCCCGAGGCTTCATCGATGCTATCGTTATCTGTACCTAGGTAAACCATCTTTTTGACATAAGAATAGGAAGGTCCGATTTCAAGTGTAGTTTCGATTCCTTCGCAATCTGCACAAGGCAATGTTCCCACATATATGCCTTCATAGTCCAATGATAATCTGGCTGTATGTTCATTGGCAAATTGCTCATTATTTTCTAAAAGCTCCTCCGTCTCTTCATTGTTGTCTGTTGAGGAAGGTTCACAAGAAAGTAAAAAAAGACAGCCGATTGCCATTATCAGCATTGCGTTATTAGTTTTCATAATTCTATCAAATAAAATGTTAAATAATAAACAAGATACAGTTTGAAACCAATTCGAACAAATTAATAATTATGATTATCCTCAATCTTGCCACTAACCAATTAAACAAAGGTTTTTGGGCAAACCGTGGCTAACAGATACAATTTATACACTCATATTGGTTGAAAATCATAGGTTAATTCTGTTATGTAAATTCTAATGGTAAAAAATCGGATATTCAGATTAACGATAAAGAAACGACATAAAATTCTAAATGAAATATAGTTTGAATGCTTTTCTTTAAAGCATTTAACCGTAAACCTTATATAATTCGTCCTGACTTTTATATAGCCTTGTATTTAGTTAACTTTCGGGCAGAATAGATTTTATAAAAATCCAGAAATGATGAAAAAAAATAATCCTATCTCCAAGGTCAAATCAAAGCTTCAAGAAAAAGGCCTTGACAAGCAAGAGATACAAAATATACTTATTGAAGATGCGCGTACAGGTTTGAGTGTGGAAGCTTTGAAGAGAGCTATATCAAACAATCTTTTTTATGTACAGGGAAAATTCCCTGAAATCGCAACTAGAAATGACTATTATATGGCTGTTTCCTATGCAGTTAGAGATAGAATTCTCAAACGTTGGGTAGCCTCTGTAAAGCAATATTTGGATGGAAAGCATAGGGTAGTTTCTTATCTCTCAGCAGAATACCTACTTGGACCTCATCTAGCAAATAATCTTATAAACCTAGGTATTTATAAAGAGACTGGACAAGCTGTAAAGGAATTAGGAAAAGAGCTTGAATGGTTGATTGATAAAGAAATCGAACCGGGATTGGGAAATGGAGGTCTTGGAAGGCTTGCCGCATGTTACATGGATTCATTGGCTACTCTAGAGGTCCCTGCTATTGGATACGGTATCCGCTATCAATTTGGGATTTTTGAGCAGGACATCCGAGATGGCTGGCAAGTAGAAGATACCGACAATTGGTTAAGAAGAGGAAACCCTTGGGAGATTGAGCGTCGTGAATTGAATTACGAAGTTAAATTTGGTGGGCATGTTCAGCATTATACAGACAATAATGGCAAGTTTTGTAGCAATTGGATTCCTGACTTGGTTGTTAAAGGAGTGGCTTATGATACCCCTATTTTGGGATATGATGTAAATACCACAAATACCTTACGACTTTGGAAATCTGAGGCACCTAAATCATTTGACTTTCAGCTTTTTAATGCTGGAGGTTACAATGATGCGGTGAGGCAAAAGATTGTCTGTGAAAATATATCTAAGGTTTTGTATCCGAATGATGAACAGGAAGAAGGTAAAATCTTGAGGTTACAACAGCAGTATTTCTTTGTGTCTTGCTCACTACAGGATATGCTTGGTATACATTTGAGACAAGGAGACAAAATCCAGGATTTTTATAAAAAATTCGTTGTACAACTCAATGATACACACCCTGCTATTGGTGTTGCTGAATTGATGCGGCTCCTATTGGATAAATATCAGCTGGAATGGGAAGAAGCTTGGGACATAACGACCAAAACCTTTGCATATACCAACCACACCCTTTTGCCGGAGGCATTGGAAAAATGGGATCTTGAATTATTTGGAAGAGTACTGCCTAGGCACCTCGAATTGATCTATGAAATCAACAGGAGGTTTATGGATAAAGTCACCGTTAAGTTTTATGGTGATCATCACAAGATTGCAAGCCTATCTCTAATAGGTGAAGGTCCTAAAAAATATATTAAAATGGCAAATTTGGCTTCATTGGGAAGTTTTGCTATCAATGGCGTGGCAGCTTTACATACAGAATTGTTGAAGAAAACAGTACTTAAAGACTGGTATGAATTGTCTCCTGAAAAATTCAGCAACAAGACCAATGGTGTCACTCCAAGAAGGTGGATGGTTCTTAGTAATCCAGAGTTGACAGCCCTTATTTCTGATAAAATAGGAGAAGGATGGATCAAAAACCTAGATGAATTAAGAGGTTTGGAAAAATTCGCTCAGGATCAGGATTTCCAAAAGGCTTGGATGGATGTGAAGCATCAACAAAAAGTCAGTTTGAGTAAAAAAATTCTGCAAAGATTAAGACTTAGGGTTGATGCTGATTCTCTTTTTGATGTGCATGTCAAAAGAATGCATGAATATAAGAGACAAGTGCTCAATGCCCTTCATGTGATTACATTGTACAATAGGATCAAGCACAATCCTGATATTGACATGGTTCCCCGAACTGTGATTTTTGCAGGAAAGGCTGCACCTGGATACAAAATGGCCAAGCAAATCATTAAATTGATTACTTCCATCGGAGAGATAGTAAACAATGATCCAGATGTGAGAGATAGGTTGAAGGTTGTGTTTTATCCGAACTACAACGTAACCAATGCTCAGAAAATCTATCCTGCTGCTGATTTGTCAGAACAAATTTCTACAGCAGGAAAAGAAGCGTCTGGAACAGGAAATATGAAGTTATCCCTCAATGGAGCACTTACCATAGGTACTTTGGACGGAGCTAATGTGGAAATAAGAGAATGCGTAGGGGAGGAGAATTTCTTTCTTTTCGGCCTCAATGCAGATGAAGTAGAAGAAGTAAGGGTAAATGGCTATGATCCATATAGCTATTACAACGATAATCCTGACTTGAAACTGGCACTTGACCAGATCAATGATGGTTACTTCTCACACCTTAATACAGATACATTCAAGACCCTTGTAAGGTCACTGATGTTTGATGATCAATATTTGGTGTTGGCTGATTACCAGTCATACATTGATGCTCAGGATAAGGTAGCCGAAACATTTAGAGACAAATCCAAGTGGGCAGAAATGTCTATTTTGAACGTAGCTCGTATGGGCAAATTCTCCAGCGACCGAAGTATCAAAGATTATTGTGATGAAATCTGGAAAGTTAAACCAGTACCTGTGAAATTAAAAAACTAGAAAGTGTTCGTGGATGAGATCATTTAAAAGCGGATAAACATCAAGTCTAAACAAAAAAACCTGGCAGCAATTTTTGTTGACAGGTTTTTTTATTTGAGTGCATTTGAATACTATTCAAGGTTTAAGGCCATGAAAATTCCAAGGTGAAATATCATACGGTCATTGATTGCAGAGAATCCCCTTACACTTTCGGAGTAGGACATTCTGAATCCTGGGTTGTTAAAATTTTCACCTATGTATTCTCTTGACATAAAACTTGATCTTTCATATCTCAACAAATTGACCATAAGCTGCACCCCAATGGCATCATTGATCAAATAACCAAAACCAAAATCACTACTATATGTCAATAAGACGTCTTTAAAAGAAGTTTGCCCCAGTCGTTGTGGGTATTCACCAATTACTCCACCTATTTCACAGGTTGGGCAATTAAAATTCACCAAATCATATTTAAAGTTTCCAACACCCTTCTCTAAACCAATGAAACCAGAAGCAAGCAAGTAAAACTTAGGGCTCATCTCTAGGTAGTAATTAAAAAATGGTCCAAACCCAAGCATGGTATTTTGAAGTTTTGATTCAATTGTGCTGCTAATTTGTGAGTCCAAACTTTCAAGGCTTAATGTCTCACTATAATTTCTGACGCTTCCTTGAACTCCAATAAAAAGATTTCCAAATGTTCTGACTCCGAATCTATTTCTCCATTCCAAACTTGAGTAACGATCAGCATTTTCGACCACCCTATCTTTCATTGTCGGAAATGATGGCGAAATTTCTGAAGTAAACAACCACCTAGAGGAGTAATCCTGAGCAAAACAGATTTGTTTAAAAGAGAATAGTAATAAAAAAAGCGGTAAAAATTTCTTCATTTGAATATATGTATCGCAGATTGTATACAAAAATATACGAATACTATACCGAATATTTATTTGGGGAGAAAAATATATTAAAAATCTCTTACACATCGGAAGCCAATATTGCTTGTCCCACTTTCGTAATCCTGACCTTGCCTCGCAGATGGACGGTAATTGATACAGTAATCATCTGCACATAAAAATGATCCACCTTTGATCACTTTTTCCAATGCATAAGGATTACTAGGATTGTAGCATAAAGAAATACTGGAATCCAATGCAGGTGCATTTCCCGATAAACGTTGGAATTTGATAGCATCAAACCAGTCCGAGGTCATTTCCCAAACATTTCCAATCATGTCATAGAGCCCATAACCATTTGGAGCAAAACTCTTTACGGGTGCGGTACCCTCAAAACCGTCTTCTGATAAGTTTTCATGGGGAAACTTTCCCTGAAAGGTATTTGCCATAAATTTTCCACGCGGTTTGAATGTATCTCCCCAAGCATATCGCTGATGGTCGATTCCAGCTTTGGCGGCATATTCCCACTCTGTTTCAGTTGGAAGTCTTTTTCCCGCCCATTTGGCGTAGGCTTCTGCGTCTTCATATGCAATGTGAACCACGGGATGATTTTCTTTTCCTTCAATGTTTGATCCGGGCCCTTCTGGATGCTTCCAACTGGCTCCCAAGACCCATTTCCACCATAAGCTTATGTCCTGAAGCGGTACTTCGTGAGATGGAGGGGAAAAAACCAATGAACCGGGCTGCATATCTTCATCTGAAGGTTTTGGAGTTCCGGGAGGCAGTTGTTTTTTCATTTCTTCCCAATCAGGAATCTTTTCGGCAAGGGTAACATATCCAGTTTCTTCCACAAACTGGGAAAATTGAGTATTTGTCACCTCTGTTTCATCCATCCAGAAACTCTTGATTTGACGCTTGACAGCAGGTCGCTCCACGGGGTAAGATTCCATTTCATCAGTACCCATGTAAAATTCTCCGGCTGGGATCAATACCATTCCATCTTCTGAGTAGACCACTTCATGCTGGGAGGAAATGGGAGCTTCTTTTGTCTCACTTTCCTTGGTAGAGCAAGAGTGCAGAAGTATAGAAAAAATGATTAGTTTGATCAATAATTTTGAATGCATGAATATGGCTGATTTGATTCTTAAACTTAAGTGATCAGATCATAAAATCCTATATTATCAATTCAAATACCTTTAGGTTGAATTACTTAAAAAAATGATCAGGTTTCATAAGTGCTTTGATAATTTCCACTGCGCTATCAGTGGGAAAGGTAAATAGCTAAGGTAATCATGCATCATACCTTCGGAAATGGTTGGGTAATTTTCTCTCTTACCAATTCCTTTAGTGATTCTCCTGTCAGTACTATAGAAGCCAAAAACAAAAGGATATCCTTTATCACATGGAGGTAAATCAGTTTTCCTGGAGCGTTTAACTGAATATCTGAAGTTAATATTACTATTGTCGAAGTAAGAAAAAATATCGCGGCACCTACACCTCCAATTGCTCCTATTTTTGGGCTTTTGAAATGCAATAAGAGAAGACAAGGAATAATGACCAAGGCAATCATAATGAATGCCATCCAAACTCTATCTTTGTCCCACTGAAAGGATAAAATAACTATTGACCAGATGTAAGCAACGATTCCTAACCTCAATAGAAATTTCCCTACTTGTTCTACTTTCAAAATGTTATTTACCATGAGCGACTGGGATTTGTGAGTAATAAATATAGGCAAAAAAATTACGGTCAATTTAACCGTAATTTTTTCCTTATAATTTTCTTCAAAGATTTAAGCACCTCCCTCAGCAGAAATGGCATGTAATTTTCCCAATTCCTGATCAATGGTCCATAGCCCTATTCCTTCTTCACCAATAATTTCAAAAAGCTCCAAAGCTCTCCTTGCTATGGTTTCTTCTTCTCTCTGTTCTGTGACATACCATTGCATAAAGCTAAAAGTAGCAAAGTCTTTCACGCCAAAGGCATGGTCAACAATAGCATTGATGGATTTTGTGACTTTGATTTCATGTTCCAAAATCAACTCAAAGACTTCTCTCAAGGAATTAAAATTATGTCTTATACCTGAGATTTCAGGCTGAATTGCGTGACCTCCAGCTTCATTGATATAATGAAATAGCTTCATCATATGCATTCTTTCTTCGTCAGCATGGGTATAAAGATATTTGGAGGCATTTTCATATCCCATCATATGGCACCAAGAAGCCATAGATAAATAGGATGCTGAGGATCTCCCTTCCA
Source organism: Mongoliibacter ruber (assembly GCF_003003005.1). Classification (GTDB taxonomy): domain Bacteria; phylum Bacteroidota; class Bacteroidia; order Cytophagales; family Cyclobacteriaceae; genus Mongoliibacter; species Mongoliibacter ruber. Next base: position 211,111 of record NZ_PVTR01000001.1, on the reverse strand, counting down.
TCTCTACCTGCTGATTCAATAATTTTTCGGTATCGTGCAATAAGGACCTTTGTAAGGTTACTATTTCTCGTGTTTTCATAATTTTTGGCATTTGATCAAATTTAACTATAAAAAAGTTAATTGACATTATTTGAATTTCTTAAACCGAAATTTGGAATTAGTATAAGTTAAGTTCTAAATAGATGTCCGTATTTCAGTTTAAAAATCATCAAAAAGTTATGTTTAAGATAATTCGCCTTTTTACTTACCCTGAAAACTTTTAATTTAAACTTTTACAATTATCCTAAACCTAATGAACCGTTATGACTTCTAGAAGAAAGTTTTTGCAAACAAGCTTGCTGGCTGGCGCAGGCTTGAGTGTCCCCTCTTATCTTCAAGCCGAAGCTTTGAGAAACCTTGCCAATAAAATTTCGCCTTCTGACACCATCAACTTTGCCGTGATTGGCTGCAAGGGAATGGGTTGGTCAGATATGAATGCTCACCTAAAAATCCCGAATGTCAATTGTATAGCGCTTGCTGACATTGATGAATCGGTATTGGCACAAAGATCCACCGATGTAGAGAATCAAAGGGGCAAAAAACCCAAAGTTTATTCTGACTATAGAAAAATGCTTGAAAATAAGGATATAGATGCTGTTATCGTGGGTACTCCGGACCATTGGCATTGTCTTAATCTTGTAGACAGCTTATCTGCAGGCAAGCATGTGTATGTCGAAAAGCCCATTGCCAATACGATTGAAGAATGCAACCTAATGGTGAAAGCGCAAGAAAGGTACGGTAAAATGGTGCAAGTAGGTCAGTGGCAAAGGAGTGGTTCCCAATATGCACAAGCAATAGATTATGTTAAATCAGGCAAACTTGGACAGATTCGGTTGGTGAAAACATGGGCCTATCAAGGCTGGATGAAACCTGTACCTGTAGTGCCTGATGGACCTGTCCCACAAGGTGTCGATTATGACATGTGGCTGGGACCAGCTCCCAAAAGACCTTTCAACGATAATCGTTTTCATTTCAATTTCAGGTGGTTTTGGGACTATGCAGGTGGTTTGATGACAGACTGGGGAGTGCATGAAATTGACATTGCACTTCATGCAATGGGAGTGACAGCACCTAAATCCGTAATGGCATCTGGTGGTAAATTTGCTTATCCAAATGATGCCTCAGAAACTCCCGATACGCTTCAGACTGTCTATGAATACGATGGTTTTAATATGCTTTGGGAACATGCAACAGGGATTGATGGAGGAAATTATGGTACTACTGAGGGTATAGCATTTATAGGAAACAATGCTACATTGGTTGTAAACAGGGGAGGGTGGAAAGTTATTCCCGAAACTGAGACAGTAGATGGTCAACGCAAAAACAAAGTCGAGGAAGTGACACATACAAAACCCGAAGGGAATGCTTTGGAATTACATGCTCAGGGATTTGTAGATGCAATTACAAACAATGACGCCTCCAAACTGACCTGCGGTATAAAAACCGGAAGTATTGCTGCTATCAATGCCCAAATGGGAAATATAGCTTATAAGACTGGGAAGAAGATATATTGGAATGCCGATAAAGGTCAATTTACAGATGAAGAAGCCAACCAACTCATCAAGGCTGATTACCATAATGGATGGCAATTACCCAAAATTTAACTAAGGTCTAAAATTGCTGAGGTTCAAAAGAAGGGAGACAGCACCACTGATTTGCCTTCCTTCTTCTGAACTCCAATTGTTGGTGATACTTACCAACTCATTATTGATGTCAAATTGAATCTGTACAGTTCCTTCATCACCAGTGATTTCACTAGACCATTCTCCATCATTGTTTGCCGACATTAATAGTTGAATAGGAGAGGTGAAATTCTTTTCATTCAAAAAGCTTAAATCCATTTCATCCAATAATCCTGCATTGAAAACTTCGAAGTTTCCATTTTGCAAAGGGAATGAGGGTAAGTTAAAACCTTCATTTTTTCCATAAATAGGTATTCTGTACAGGCTGCTGCCAGGTTTGGCAGGAATTTCAAATTCTTCATCTGTCGATAGTTCTAGCACAGCTTGAATATGGGAGTCTTCGCTGCTGATAGTCACAGGTCCTGTAAGGTTTAATCTTGCAGCTTTAAATTCCAACCTCTGCCCATCAATCAAAACATTATTGACAAGTTGGAGCGGTGGCTCATCAACAGGTTGAAAAGTGCAGCTTTGAAGCAATAAAATGATCGCAGCGACTTTCAAAGACATTAATTCAAAATAATTACCTAAAAATCTTTCCCTGTCCATAAGTGCTTTTTTGTGTACTTTTTCGACTTTACCAATCGTTTTCCCTTTTGACATAAGGCCATTCACTTTTTAAGATACTAAAATAAATTGTATCTCTCCTCCGTGCATTGGTCATCAGCGTATGGCTTCTGAGAACACCTTCTTCTATAGCATTGATATTGGAAAGCGAACGCCTGGCCTGAAGATTTAGTACGTCAGTTTTAAATTCAACCCTTTCTAGGTTTAATACCTCAAAGCAATAGTTCAAAAGCAATGATTTAACTTTGGCATTTATACCTGTCCCTTGATATTCTTTACCAAGCCATGTCCAGCCAATTTCAAGCCTGGAATCACGCTCTGACATATTTCCAAAAGCTGTTGATCCAATCAGATTTCCAGTACTTTTATCCACTACTGTGAATTGGAGCCTGACTTTATTGAATGCAGGAGCTGCCCAATTTGCCAATCCCTCAATTGTGGACAAGTCGTGAGTATAAAAGCGCCACATATCTTGTTCGGCGGTAAGTTCCAGAAATTTTTCCAGGTCTGATTCTTCGATTGGCCTGAGTAATATTTGCTCATTTTCCAATCTGATACTAAAATCTATCATGTTGATTAAACCAATACTTCTTTGAGCGCTTGATTGAAAAAAGCCACTTCCTCTACCGTTCCTGTGCTTACCCTGCACCAGTCGTTCATTGGCGGAAAGGGTCTCCCAATAATTATGCCTTTATCAAGCATTTTGGCGGCGAGTTGAGAAACATCTTGTTTGGCATGGAAAAACACGAAATTAGCTTGTGATGGAATATATTCAAGCCCCAATTCATCAAGTGTCGATTCAATCATTTTTCTACATTCAAGATTCTTCGCCAGGGAGAATTTATAAAAATCATCGTCTTTAAGTGCAGCTTTGCCGGCTTCTATTGCCATTATATTGGTATTTGCGACAACTCTTTCTCTAAGTTTTTGTGCGATTTCCGGTTTGGCTACCAAATATCCCATTCGAATTCCTGCCAAACCATATACTTTGGATAGGGTTTTGGATACAATTACATTCTCGCCTTTTTTGACCAATTCTATCATAGAGGGGTAGTCAGGATCTTCTATATAATCATAATAGGCTTCATCGCTAAAAATCATTGTCTTTTTGCAAGAACTCTCACAAAAGTCCATTACTGCCTTCTTGTCAAGAAGCTTTCCGGTTGGGTTATTGGGATTGCAGAGAAACACCAATTTGGTCTTAGATGAAATCCTTTTCTCAATTTCTTCCAGATCATAATCCAAATCTTTATTTAAAGGCACCCAATTGATATCAGCTCCCCATACTTTGGCGTATTCCATCATGGATAAAAAAGTCGGTAAGCCAGATATAATTTCATCACCTTTTCCAGCGTAAGTGATTCCGGTGATTTTAAGGCCTTCAGTAGATCCTGCCACTAGTACTATATGGTCACTTGTGACACCCTCCTTTTTAGCAATCATATCCTGAAGTACAGAATTGTAGGACCATGGATACCTGCAACTGTTGTCATAGCAATCCGTCATGGCTTTGCGCATTGCGGCAGAGGGACCATATGGATTTTCATTTGAACCTAACCTTATTGGAGTATTGAAAGGTCTGGGATTGAATTTTTTAACTTCTTCAGCAGACAATTCAGATACTGCCGCACCACCTGTCAATAAAGTCATCCCCCCAAATAAGGAAGCGTTTCTCAACCAATCTCTTCTTGAAAGTTTCATACCAATATCAAATTTTTCAAAATCTAGTCACAATATGAATTTTATCCTAATCCTTTTTGCTTTGATATAGGATTTTGTTAAAAATGACCTTTAAGGGGTAATAATTGCCAAATCGTAAAAATGAGAGAAAAAAACCATGCATTAATTATTAAAAACAAAATTTAATTCCTAAATTTTAAGAAGTCAGAAACAAGATTTCCGAAACCAAAAATAACCATACATGAAAAAGTTACTCATTTCCGCAATCCTCACTTTAGGGGTAATTGTAGCAATACAAGCCCAGCAGCAACGGTTTATGGTCTTTGAATTTATCAAAGTAGAATCTAATCAAACATATGATTTTATGGAGTTTAAGGAGTTTATGGATAAAGTTTATCAAACAGCGATCAATGACAAAAGAATAACGGGCTGGGACCTCTGGTCTCTTCAGTCCGGAGCTGATGTTGGTGAATTTCAATACATCACGATTACCTATTATAATGATCCCGTAAGTATGATGAATGGCTTAGAAGAGGAAGATTTGATCAAATATGCTATGATTGCACATCCCCACTTGAATGAAAGTCAAGCCAGAAAGATATTCAATGATGCACTCAATAGTAGGGATTTGGCACAAAGGGTTTATATGAAAGAAATCGCTTCAACGAAGGATACTTTCCAATACAAGAAAGGAACCTTGGCTTCTTTTGATATGATGAAGGCTCTAGAAGGTAAATTTGAAGAGTATGAAAAAGCAGAAAGGGAAGTCTTCCAATCTATACATCAGAGTAGGATTGACAAAGGTCTGATGGGATCCTGGAGTTTGCTGAGGACTGCCCTGCCTTTTGGAAGCGAAGCCAAAACCACTCATTTGACAATGAATATTTATAAGGACTATCTTCAGTTTTTCAATGCTCAGGAATACGAGGATATGGAATCTACAAAAGAGCAACAGCAGGCCGTTGAAAAAGGCTTAAAATCCAGGGATCAAAAATGGGTTTACCTGGCTACTTTAGAGAATGCAATAAGATAGGCTTCAATAGAAATAAAAAAGCCCGGAATTTTAATTTTCCGGGCTTTTTACGTTTTACCAAGCTATGCCATAATCTTCCCCGTGATTACTTGATCCTCCCCAGAAACTGTTGTGTTTCCAATCAAACCAAATAGCGTTCAGTGGACCTGATGTTCTTTCTAAGAAATTCATCTTGTATCCTTTCTTTGCCAATTCCCTCCTTATCCAAGTAGGAATCTCCTGATTGAGTGTAATTGATCCTGGTTTGGATTCATGGGCACCAAAGGACGACTGCATATGATAGTTATGAATATTTGCCGCCTCAGCAGCTTCCTGCACTGTCATGTCAAATTCAACAATATTTAGGAACATCTGCAACAAATCCTGATCTTGGGTATCACCTCCCTGTACAGCAAAGGAAAGGAATGGTTTCCCGTCCTTCAATGCCATACTTGGAGTCAAAGTCACCCTAGGTCTTTTTCCTGGCTCTACCAAATTGTAAGGATTTAAGCGCTCATCTAATACAAAACTTTGCATTCTTTGGCTCAAACCAACTCCTGTATTCCCTGCTATCACTGCTGGTACCCAACCACCGGATGGAGTAATTGACACGACCCAGCCATCTTTGTCTGCCGCTTGAATAGATGTAGTCCCGGACTGAAAATTCAATAAGAAAGGATCATCTGCCCCTTGTATGGGGAGCTCAGGCTGGTAGTATGCCATAGCATCCTTTCTTTTTTTCAATAAGTCCAAAAACGGGTTGGTTTCTCCTTGAAAAGGGTAAGGATCACCAGGACCTATTTCCGGATCATTTTTATCTTTGATGAGTTTTGCCCTTTCTTTTGCATATTCTTTAGAAAGCAAACCTTGCATAGGGCTTTTTGGCTCAAATGAAGGATCACCATAATAGAAATCCCTATCTGTAAATGCCAGACTCATGGCCTGGTAAAGGGTATTGATGTATTGTGAAGAATTATAACCCATTGACTTTAGGTCAAAATTCTCCAGGATATTTAATGACTGAAGTAGTGCTGGACCTTGTGTCCACTCTTGAAGTTTGTATACTTCTATTCCTTTGTAATTTGTACTGGAAGGCTTTTCTATTTTCACTTTCCAATCCGAAAGATCTTTCATGGTAAAGAGTCCCCCTTGTTCGCGGGTACCTCTCACAATTTCTTCGGCAATATCACCAGAATAAAACCTCTCGTATGCTGCATAAATAGCTTCTTTTCTGGATTTTCCACTTGAAAGCGCTTCGGCTTCTGCGTCAACCAGTTTTTTTAGCGTGTTGTAAAGGTCTTCCTGAATAAAAATTTCGCCTGCATGAGGTGCTTCTCGCTCTTCTCCCAGATGGGGAAGAAATACCTTTTTACTGTAGGGCCATTCTTTGATCAGGTTTTTCCTTCCTTCTATCATGTTGGCTGTTTGGGCTTCAATAGGGTAGCCTTTAGCCATTTCCATAGCTGGCATCAAGACTTCCTTGAGACTCATAGTTCCGTATTCAGCCAACATGGTCATCAGTCCTCCAGGAGTACCGGGGGTAGTAGCTGCTAGCGGACCGAATTCAGGAGGGTATTCCATTCCTTTTTCTTTGAAGAAATCTACAGTTGCCCCACTAGGTGCTATCCCCATTGCATTGATGGCAAGTACCTCTTTGGTATTGGGGTTGTAAATCAAGGCTTGTGTTTCACCTCCCCAACTCAGGACATCCCACATGGTACATACTGCTGCAAGCATGGCACAGGAAGCATCTACAGCATTGCCGCCTTGGGAAAAAATCATGGCACCAGCCGTAGCGCCTAATGGCTTTCCTGTTATAGCCATCCAATTTTTGCCATGTAAGGGAGGTTTTTGGGTACTTTGTGATTGTGCCGAAAGGACAATCAACATAGATAAGAAAATCGTAAATAGTTTTTTCATAATTTATTCATCTAGCAGTTTTGGTATTAAAGGTTCATATCCTTCAAACATGCTGTTGTATTGGGTGAAGAGCACAAATAATCCTGAAGGTGTTTTTAAATTGATTGAATTCTCTTTGATAAATTTCTCCATTTCATCTTCCTTGCCTTCAAAAATGGACACAATTTTTTTTCTCTTGGAAGGTACTTTATGAATATTTTTGTCCTTCAGGTAGTAATAGGTATTTCTCTTTTTGATCTGATCGTTTCTTTCTCCTACCATCAACGCTTCGTTGTAATTAGAGGCCCTGATAGACGCAATAGTTCTACGAACCAATGGCATTTCTCCGTCGACAAGTACTTCAAAAAAACCTGAAATGGGAATGCCGCTGTCTTTGAGGTCCATGCCATTGACAAAATACCTAGGGACATTGGCATCTTCATCTACCCAAACAATATTCTGTACACGTAATCCAGGAAGTGTGGTGACACCGTCCTCGGCATCCATTCTAAGTTCAAACGTATTGGTGCTGATATTGTACCTTGCATAATACCCTTCAAGAACCTCGAAATCCCTGTAGAGTAGGATAGAGGCTTTGTTCCATTTGGGATCTAAATAAAAGTTTCCCTCCAACCTTTTGGGTTCAGGAGGAATACCGAACACCTGATTGCCACCAATGAAATTGGGACGCTTGGTAAATAATTCTGAAATATTGGTCGCCCGAATTGTTTTTTGTAAGGCGTTTTCATCAGGGTTTTCATAACCTATCGGAAAAAGTGTAATCATCCCAAGGTCAACATTATCACGTACATTGAGCACAGACTGATAAGACTGATAGCCGGGCACATTGATGTTCAATATAAACCTGTTGGTGTAAACGTTCTCCAATAAAAAATTCCCGCCGTTTTTGGAAGATGTCGCAAAAGCTGTTTCTTTTAATGTAATCACTGCACCATTTATCCTACCTTCAGTCAAACCATCTTTTAATTGGCCTTTAATGGAATAGCGTTCATCACCGGATTGTGCTAATAGGTAAAAATGTTGGGTAAATAACAAGACAAAAAATAAAGTAGTTAGGCTTAATCTCAACTTTGAGGTAATCATACACATATCATTCAATTTGAATATGGAAATATAGAAGTGAAGGAATAAAAGAAATTACCTTACTTTAGTCGTAATATAATTATTGATTTCTAAAAAACTGAAAAAAAACTATGTACTTATTTTTTCTTTACATGATGGCGGCCTTTTATATTTTCGCTGGAGTGATGCATTTTATCAAACCAAGGATGTATATCAAAATAATTCCACCATATTTGCCATATCCGGCATTACTAAATGCAATTGCAGGTCTAATTGAAATTATTTTCGGTTTGGGCTTGTTATTTGAATCAACCCGGTCATTGGCAGCTTACGGTATCATTATTCTTTTATTGGCGGTATTTCCAGCCAATATTTATATGTACCAAAAAGGCAGCAAAGGCATCCCAAAATGGATTTTATTGGTTAGGCTTCCTTTGCAGTTTGCACTTATGGCTTGGGCTTTTGTTTACACTTAATATAATGATTTTGAATTTCAGTCAGTTTAATTTTGAATCCTCCCTCAATGAAGGGTTGGATGCGATGGGTTTCGATAAACCTACCCCTATACAAGAACAGGCGATTCCTGCCATTCTTGCGGGAAAAGACCTCATTGCTTGTGCCCAAACAGGCACTGGAAAAACAGCAGCTTTCATTTTACCCGTTCTTAATAAAATAGCTCAATCAGGTTCTACTGGTTTGGACACGCTGATTCTAGCACCCACCCGAGAACTTGCCATTCAGATTGACCAACAGATACAAGGATTTGCCTATTTTGTAGGAGTCAGTTCTATCCCTGTGTATGGAGGTGGTGATGGTGTCGTTTGGGAACAACAGAAAAGAGCCCTGGAATCAGGTGCAGAAATAATTGTAGCTACTCCCGGCAGGTTGATCGCTTTGTTGGCAGGAGGTAAGATAAAATTAGACAACCTGAAACACCTTATCATGGATGAGGCGGACAGGATGTTGGATATGGGATTTATGGATGATATCCTCACCATAGTCAATTACCTTCCCAAAGACCGTCAGACGGTGCTTTTTTCAGCCACCATGCCGCCAAAAATCAGGCAGTTTTCTAAAAAATTACTAAATGAACCTGAAGAAATCAGCTTGGCATTGGGGAAGACTGCAGAAGGAGTTACCCAAAGTGCTTATTTGGTATATGACACCCAAAAGGAAGAATTGGTCAAGCATATCCTGAGTCAAAAGGATTATGAGGCTGTTATCATTTTTGCCAGTACCAAAGAAAAGGTCAAAAGTCTTTTCAAAACATTGAAGAAACAATTTGAAATTGAGGCTTTTCACTCTGACCTAGAACAAGTTGAGAGAGAAAAGATAATGTCTAACTTTAAGAATAGAAGTGTTAAGGTTCTCATCGGAACAGACATTATTTCCAGAGGAATAGATGTGGTAGGTATTGAATTGGTTATCAATTTTGATACGCCTAACGACCCAGAAGATTATGTGCACAGGGTAGGACGTACCGCCCGTGCCGATAGCAAAGGCGAAGCCATTACGTTTGTCAATGACAAAGATCAATTCAAATTCAAAAGAATTGAATCCTTGATCGGTTTGGAAATTGATAAAAAAGCATTGCCTGAAGGGTTTGAACAAGGTCCTACTTATAAGGAATCCAAAGGTGGTTATTCCTCTGATAAAGGAAATAAAAAACCAAAATTTGATAAGAAGAAAAACTTCAAGAAAGGTCCTCCCAAAAGAGAAAATCCTGTGAGAGAAAACCAGGTAAGAGAAAATGAAAACAGAACTCAACTGCCTAAGAGGGAAAATAATCAGACCAAGAAAGAAGAGCCAAAAAGCAATCTTCCAAAAAGGGAAAACCATCCTGTCCAACAGGAAGTGAAAACTACCCCAAAATCAAAGTCCAAGTTCGGAAGTAGGAAAAATGTAGTAGATGATCCGGGAGATAATTGATTTTTCTCCAGTGAATGATTGTAAAAAGGGATGGCTGATTGATCAGCCATCCCTTTTTTATATAGTTTAAGAAACCTAATTTTTAGCGTTTGGAATGCTTTCCAAGACCATTTTAACCAAATCGGCTTTTTTATCATTCTTAATCCAACGGGTTACGATGACCAAATCATTTTCCTCATCTACGTAGATCATATTCACTCCCGCTCCAAGGTGGAAAAATGCAGTTTCTGGAGCTGAAGGAATTTCTTTCTTATCTGTATTCAAGAAGTAATTCATAAAACCGTAGTTGGTTTGAACAGAAGTAGGTGTTCTTGACTTATTGATCCAATCCTCAGAAATCACCTGAGTGCCATTCCAGTTCCCTTTATTCATAGTCAAGTATCCAAATCTCGCTTGGTCATAGGCAGAGATGAACATTCCACCGCCCCAGTGAGACCCACCGCTTACCGACTGTACTATTTGTCCATCTAGAACTACATAGGAATTCTCATATCCAGTCCATCTCCATGTGTGGCTAGCTCCAATTTTGTCCATGACATGTTCTTTGAGTACTTGAGGTAGAGGTTTTCTCCATACATGCAGTGCTGCTAAAGCCAAAACATTGACCCTTGTGTCATTGTACTTGTAAACAGTACCGGGCTCATTTCGACTTCTGGTCAACCATTCTTTAGAGTCTCCCTGTGGTCTGTCAGCCCAGTCAGGCTTTCCCCAAAGTGTACCCTCCCAATCTGAGGTTTGTCTTAATAAGTGTTCCCAGCTGATTTTTTTATTATGATCTGTAGCAAAAAGATCAATAATATCTTCTTCCATCAGGTGGTCAGATTTATTCATCATAGCCTTTTGAGGCTCGTAAGGGATGATTGGACCTATATACTTGTAGGCTAAGTCTTTTTCACTCTTGATCAATCCTTTATCAATGGCCAGTCCTACAGTAGTGGAAAGGATACTTTTGGCTACGGAAAAAGTTAAATCTACACGCTCAGGGTCTCCCCATTTCCCGATCACATAGCCTTTATAAACAATCAATCCTGCAGCAGCCCCACGGTCTTTCAGTGGACCTACAGGAAAACCAAGAGGTTCACGGCCAAAAGCGCTTTGATAATGTGCCAGTTTGAGATTTTTGTTTTCAGTACTTTCTTCCTGAATGGCAAAATCAATGGCAGCTTTAAGTTTTGTAGCATTTACCTCCAAGTCTTGTGGTTTCTTTTCTTCCCATTCGCCAAAAGGCGGAAAGTAGGTAGATTGGGCCTGAGTGGAGATGTACATCAGACAAAAAGCTGTAATTAGGGTGATTTTTCTATAGAAGTTCATGTTGCATTAAATTTGAAATTGGAAGTTAGTCATTCAAATGAGTAAATTGAACATTAAATATAGGGCTCTCTTTATTTAAGTTTTAACTGGTTTAATGGTTTTATGGAATGTTACTCAAAACAATTTAAGTTTTAATTGGTCATTAATATACACCTATTTGTTATGGAGAAAGAATCAAATATTTACATTATTGGCGCAGGGATTTCAGGTTTGATAGCAGCATTAGAGCTAGAAAAGTTGGGCTTTTCCCCTGTTATTATTGAAGCATCAGACGAAGTAGGTGGTCGGGTGAGGACGGATAAAGTCGATGGATTTTTGTTGGATAGGGGCTTTCAGGTATTGCTAACAGCTTATCCTGAAGCACAAAGGTATCTTGATTATGATCTTTTGAACCTAAAGTATTTTGACCCAGGGGCAATTATCCTAAAGCCTGGCAGTACACTTAAAATCCACGATCCTTTGCGAAATCCTTCGAAAGCTATCAGCATGGCTTTTTCTGATGTAGGTACTTTGAAGGATAAAGTCAAGATGTTTCTGCTTACCCAAGAGCTAAAGAAGAAAACTGACGCTGAAATATTTACCGGCCCAAATACTAGCACCCTTCAATTCTTGTCCGATTACGGTTTTTCTTCCAAAATAATTGATAATTTCTTCAAGCCTTTTTTCAAAGGAATATTCCTTGAAAATGACCTTTCTACATCTTCAAGGATGTTTAGGTTTGTATTCAAAATGTTTGCTGAAGGCCAGGCAGCGGTACCGGCTTTGGGAATGCAGGTAATTCCTGAGCAGTTGAAAAGCCGTCTTTTAAGAACCCAAATCAGGTTCTGTCAGAAAGTAGAAAGTCTACAGGGTACTAATATTGAACTTGAGTCAGGTGAATTGATTCAAGCTGATGCAATAATTGTAGCGTGCAGGCCCGACTTACTTATTCCCCAGTTGCAAGGACAGACAAAGCCTTACAAGAAAGTGATCAATATCTATTACTCTCTTGCTAAGTCCTTTATCGCCCAACCTATGATTGGTCTTTTGCCAGATGATCAGTTTTTGACCAATAACCTGGTATTTATGACTGATGTAAGTAAATCTTATTCCAACAATGATAGGGCATTGCTATCTGTTTCCATTACAAAACCAGTTACCTTAGATGACAAGCTAGCCAAACTAGTAGCCATTGAACTTTCAGCCATCACCAATATCAATGCTGAATTTTTCGAGCATGTCAAAACCTATGAAATCCACGATGCTTTGCCTGATGTAGAAGATATGAGTGTCACACTCCCTGCTACCAGCAGTAAAATTTATGACAACGTCTTCTTGGCAGGTGACCACATGTTGTATGGCTCATTAAATGCAGCGATGACTTCGGGTCGCAAAGCGGCTGAAGCATTGATACTTTCACAACAAACCATACATTAAATTGAAAAAAACTATAGCCATAGCAGGCGCCGGAGGATATGTAGGCCGTTGGTTTATCCATCAATTCAAAGACAAATACAATATTGTAGCTTTGAGTAGGAGAGAAGCTTATGACAATCCACACCCGGAAGTAACATGGCGCAAAGTAGAACTATTCTCTATTACCTCTACCACCGAGGCTCTGGAAGGTGTAGATTATGCCATCTACCTTATTCACTCCATGAGTGCTTCCACAAGGCTCAATCAAGGTAGCTTTGAAGATACGGATCTTTTATTAGCTGATAATTTTGCGAGAGCCGCCGCCGCTAATGGCATAAAGCAGATACTCTACATGGGTGGAATACTACCCAAAGAGGTAGAAGAGAGCAAAATTTCCATTCACCTGCGAAGTAGGCTTGAGGTAGAAAATACCTTAGGGTCAAAAGGCGTGGCTGTGACTGCTTTGAGGGCTGGGATTATCGTAGGTCCAGGAGGCTCATCATTTGATATGATCTATAACTTGGTGAGGAAATTGCCTGCTTTGATGTGTCCCAAATGGACCTTATCATCCACACAGGCTATTTCACTAAGGGATGCCCTTACCATAATGGATTCATGTATAGGAAATGAAGAGGTCTACAATAGGGCTTTTGAAATAGGTTCTCCCGAAATTCTGAGCTATAAAGGCATGTTGGAAAAAACTGCCAAAGTAATGGGGAAAAAGAGGTGGATTTTTTCAGTTCCCGTATTTTCAGTAGGGCTATCAAAGTTATGGGTAAGCTTTTTCGGAGAAACTCCGTATACCTTGGTATCGCCTTTGGTTCAAAGCTTGAAACATACCTTGACTGTGGGAGAGGATTTGAAATTTGACCAGGTAAAAATAGATTATCAATCTTATGAAGAAGCTGTTCAGTATGCTTTGGATCCAGAGGCTGACAAGCCTAAAATGCCAAAGTTTCAAGGCGGAAACGAGGTAAGGAACACAGTAAGGAGTATTCAAAGACTACCAAACACAAGGCATAAAAGTGCCATATGGGTAGCCAATAGGTACAAACTATGGCTTCCAAATTTCTTTCGCTTTTTGATCAATGCAGAAGAAACCAATAAAGGGGAGGTTAGCTTTTATTTTTTTATAAAAAGTAACAAGCCAATGCTCCAACTGACTTGGATACAGGACAGAAGTGATATTCAAAGGCAATTATTCTATATATCAGGTGGATGGTTGGTGAAGAGATTTGATTATGGATGGCTAGAATTTAGAGATGTAATGGATGGAAAACATATCATATCAGCTATTCATGAATTTGTACCTAGACTTCCTTGGTATGTATATGTCAATACCCAAGCAAGGATTCACCTTTGGGTCATGAATAGGTTCAAGAAATACCTGCAAAAATTCAAGGAAGAAGACTGATGCAATACATGACCTTCACTCATTAATTCGTAACTTTAAGAAAGCAAAGCTCAAACTCACTATCATATGACATCGAGCCTGCCTGAAACTGACAGGCCTGCCTGAAGCAGACAGACATGATGAAAACTTAGCACAGTGGGATGATTATCATAGCGAGATTCCATAGCCTGCCCCGAATAATCGGGGTGGCCTTTAAAAAACAAAATATAAACACATGAAATACATTACTTTTAAAAATGGAGATCAAATGCCGATCATTGGCTTGGGAACTTGGAAATCTAAGCCAGGAGAAGTTTATAATGCAGTTTTATGGGCACTTGAAGCCGGATACAGGCATATTGATTGTGCAGCGATATATGATAATGAAAAGGAAGTGGGTAAAGCTTTTGAGAAAGCTTTTACCGATGGGCTTGTCAAACGTGAGGATATTTTTGTTACATCCAAACTTTGGAACAACTCCCACAGGTTTGAGGATGTCGTTCCGGCATTAAAAAAAACATTACAAGATTTGAGACTGGATTATTTGGATCTTTACTTGATTCATTGGCCTATAGCTTTTAAAAACGGTGTGGGCTTTGCGCAGACCAGAGAAGAGTTTTATACTTACCAAGATGTTCCCTTGCGTCAGACATGGGCTGGAATGGAAGAAGCACACAAACAAGGATTGGCAAGGCATATTGGAATGTCAAACTTCAATGTGTCCAAACTAGAGGAAGTTTTTAAAAATGCCGAGATCAAACCCGAAATGAATCAGATTGAACTTCATCCATTTTTGGTACAGAAAAAACTGGTTGAATTTTGCAAATCCCATGGCATGTTGGTTACCGCTTATTCACCACTGGGTTCAGGAGATCGGGCAACTTCTATCAAAAAAGAAAATGAACCTAGCCTACTTGGGCATGAAGTTGTCAATGCAATTGCAGAGAAACATGGAGTCTCAGCGGCACAGGTGCTGATTGCATTTTCTATCCATAGAGATATTGCTATAATCCCAAAATCTACCAATCAAGGTAGAATCAAAGAAAACCTGAGTTCGGTGGATGTGGTGTTAGATCCAGAAGATATGGAAAGACTTTTGAATATAGGGGAGGAGTTCAGATTCATAGATGGAAGGTTTTTTACTGGCAGTAAAAGCCCTTACAGCTTATCTGATTTATGGGAAAAATAAATTCGTGATGTTTAAAAAGAAATTTAATAAGCTTAAAGAGCTTACATTTTTTCAAATCATAATCGACAGTGTTAAGGATTTTACTTCAGGTGAATCTAGTGGTTTGGCAGCAGGAACTGCTTTTTACACCATATTTAGCTTACCGGCACTTTTGATAATTATCCTAAATATCGGAACTACATTTATTTCAGAATCCGATTTTCAGGAAGAAGTTTTAGTTCAAGTTGAGAATTTGGCAGGTACAGAAAGCAGGGAAACTTTGGAGGAAATACTGGACAATTTCACTGTAGAGCAGGATTCAGGTATTCCCTATGCAGTAGCATTTTTGATCTTGGCCTTTAGTGCAACCACTGTGTTTGTGAGTTTACAGAACGCCATCAATCATATCTGGCACATCAAACCCAAACCTGAAAAGGGAATTTTAAAATTTGTAATCAATAGGTTGCTGAGCTTTTCTTTGGTGGCATCAATAGGATTTATCATGTTGATATCGCTTATTTTGGATGCTGTTTTGGTTATTGCCAATAATTACCTTACTGAGTACTTGGTAGACCTTCCGATCAATTTTGCCTCATTTGCAAGTTTTATAGTCGCTCAGGTAATTGTGATCATTGTATTTGCCTTGATGTATAAAATACTTCCTGACGCCAAAGTAAGGTGGAAAGACACATGGCTTGGTGCCTTCGTCACAATGGTACTTTTTGGGGTAGGAAAGTACCTGATTGGGATATATATGGGCAATAGTGACCTTGGATCTACCTATGGAGCGGCAGGCTCTTTGGTAATACTGCTCATTTGGGTGTATTACTCGGTAGTTATCTTTCTCTTTGGTGCGCAAATCACCTATTATATCGCTGAAAAAATCGGTGGTGGCGTCATTCCTAAATCCCAAGCCGTCAGAGTAGAACTCAAAGAATTGGAGAATTAGGAAACTTTAAAAAATGCATTTTGAAACAAAAAGACTTTGGCCATTTTACTGACCAAAGTCTTTTTTTATGATCCTTGCTTTTTATCTGGTGAAAGAAATGAGTTTTTTTGCAATCAAAGTCCATTCTTCATCAAGAGAGACATCCGGTCGGTTTTTATCTGCCCTTTTGTACCAGTAGTCAGCATTTGCCATATCTCCTTCTTTTCTATGTAAATAAGCATGAACCCAATGAGAAGTTGGATCTGTTGGGCCATCTACATATTCGTGTGCCTTATCCCAATCATTATTGGCGTCATACCATAATGCAAGCAGTTGTGTAGACAATTCTTTTGGAGGTGAACTTTCTTTTAGTGAATCTAGAAACTCTTCGTATGTTTTCATAATTAATCATTAAAATGGATAACCTATTCCTATGTTGAATACAGTCTGACCCCTTTCTCCCAAAAATCTATTGAAGAAATTACCAAGAATAAACCGCTCTCCTTGTGGTCTAGCTGGATCGAGTGCTTTTACACCCATGTCCAATCTAAGCACAAGAAAATCAAAGTCCATCCTTAACCCGAGACCAGTGCCAACTGCAATTTCATTATAAAATCTGTTGAATTCAAAATTAGCTCCAGGTCTTGTGGGATCTTCTGCAAACGTCCAACTATTACCAATATCCACAAAAAACGCACCATCAAAGTACCCATAGAGTTTTGACCTTAATTCAAACATTCCTTCGAATAGTATTTCCCCAGGTTGCTCAAAGCGGTAATCAAAACTCCCATCTTCCAACAAATCAGGGGTATATGATCCAGGTCCAAGTCGCCGAGGTTGCCAAGCCCGTATACCTGTGCTACCTCCGGCAAAAAAATATTTTTCATATGGTAATACCCCGTCACTGACACCATAAGGTTTGGCCATACCCAAATTCAACCTGTAGGCAAAGGTGTGTTGTCTATTGATAGGAATATACCTTCTAAAATCAGCCTGAAATTTGAGAAACTGGAAATATGCCAGGCTCCTGTCATCCACAAAATCTCTATTGAGGAAATTCAAAGATGTGCCGCCACTTTCCATGAACAGTCTAAGTAATGAAGCCCTATTGCGACTAAATGCCCCATATTGATTAAAATTGATAATCACTTGGCCAGAAATACTGCTGACATAGGAGGGGAGAAAAGAGTTGATCAAATTATTGCCTTGATTTTGTAAATCTTCAAGTATTTCTCTGAAATCTCCACTCAAGTTGGACCTTATAAAGTTAGCATCCACAGCATTGAATGTGTATTGTTGTCTAAGATCTCTTGTATTCCAATTGTAAGACAAAATACCATTGATACTTTCCCTGATGTATTCTGGCCTGTTCACATAATTGTAACCAATCAGAGTTCTTGTTCTAGGATTGTAGCGACCAAACTTGTCTAAAGTACTTACAAATGGCACCAAAAATTGTGGAAAGATAACAGATCCAGAGGTGTTGAGTTCCCTACTTCGGAACACACCGCCTTCACCAGTGGCAGAAACCACACCTTCAAGTCCCGCTCTAAAAAAGAATTCAAAAATCTCAGCTCCTCTAAAGAGATTTCTGTTTCTTAAGGAATGGCTAAAAAATGGTCCTGGCAATTGTTCTGTGATGCTTGCTCCCAATTGATTGGTAACTTGATATTTTTGGTTGGGTTGGGTAAATATCTTTGGCCTTAATGTATTCCCTATGGTGTCAAACGCAATATTTACAAATCGGAACAAGTCAAGATTGGCCAATTGTCTTTGTGATTCTATAACATCATTCCTACTGTAAAGACCTCCTTTTTTCAAAAATATCCTAGAAGCAATAATCTTTTCAGAGTACTTGTCATCGTATAACTCAAAGTTGATATCCCTATATCGCGTCTTAATACTATTGTCTATAAACTCATTAGAAGGGGGGTCAATATTGAAATACACAGAATCCAAACGATAGACCTGATGATTATCGGCATAGACAGGCTTTCTGATAAGCTGCTCTATTTGTACAGTCTTATCCAAAGTGTCTTTGTATACATTATATTCTATGTAGGAGCGTGTGAATGTAAAATATCCGTTTTCTTTCATCAAGTCTTCGACACGCTGTCTTTCTTGTGAAATTACCCCCTGATCGTAATTATTTCCAGCTTTGATATTGGTTTTTCTATCATGTTGAATGAGTAATTCATAGATTTTTTGATCATCTGATCTTGTAAAAAAAGTATCGATTTTATAGGGGCTTCCTTCGGTCACTAAATATGTCACTTTGGCTTTTTTACCGGATTTCTCGACCTCATAATCTGTTTCAGCATCAAAAAAACCATTATTAAAGAGGTAAAAAGTAATTTGTCTTTTGCTGTCTTCGGTAAGCGTACTGTCATATACAACGGGAGGATTTCCTGTCCTCATGAAAAAATTCCCGAATTCCAGCTTCTTTTCAATGCTGGCAAGATTATCAGTGATTTTGGCTAACCTTCTACCTTGTTTGTTGGATAGGTTGGAAGTGTCCTGAATGGCATAAAGGGTCTCTTGTTCAAGTTTGAGCCTATGCTGCCTGTTGATGTGTTTGACACTGTCAAAGGTCCATTCACCAAATCTATAAATGGCAACCCCTACAGAGGCATTGATCAATGGAATCCTCGTATTTGGGGTTTGCCTGATCAGGTTTTGCAATTCCGTTTTATCGCTCTCTTTTACACCTTTGGTGCTTACATCGTAAAGCAAGTATTGCCCTTCTTTCAGTCCTTTTGTCAAAGAACAGGCAGAAAATAAAAACAGCAGAAAAAGAAAGTTTATATATTTGGCTTTATTCACTATTTGGCAATTACCGAATGTTAAGCAAAAATACGCTTAAGTTTATTAAATCCTTACAACAGAAAAAATTCCGGAAGCTGGAACATGCTTTTTTTGTGGAAGGAAGTAAAAACGTAACGGAACTTCTGCAATCTGATTATGAAAGTACACATTTGATTTATACCGAACGGTATTATCAGGATCATTTTGCGTTGGTAGATAATTTTCGAGGGGAATCCTATTTGGTAAGTCAGAAAATCCTGGAATCAGCTGGTGCTTTCAAGACAAATGACAGTGCTTTGGCTGTAGCTAAAACAAAAGCTAACGATACTTTGGAAGTGGGAAGCGATGAGTGGGTGATAGCCTTGGATGATGTGAGAGACCCGGGGAACTTGGGGACTATTATCCGTATTGCTGATTGGTATGGCATCCGGAAAATCATCCTTTCTGAAGAATCAGCAGACTTTTATAATCCCAAGGTTTTACAATCCAGCATGGGGAGTTTCACCAGAGCCCAGGTTTGGTACACTTCACTCAATGATTTTATCCAAAAATCAGTGAATCCAGTATATGGAGCCTTCTTGAATGGCACGACTATTTATCAGACTCCTTTTGCAAAAGGGGGAATCTTATTGATGGGTAATGAATCAAAGGGGATATCAGCTGGCCTTGAACCTTTGGTAACCCACAAAGTGACTATTCCAAGAGTAGGGCAGGCAGAATCATTGAATGTTGCCATTGCTACCGCTATATTTTGCGATAATATCATCCGATCCAATAGCTAATTTGCGAGAAGACTAAAATGGGTAGATTAAAACAAACGCTTTCCCGTGCAGGCTTAAATTCATTTTTCCTCCTACTGATCGGAATGATTTTGCTAGCAAGGCTAATTCCAGAATGGGGTACAGCGTCAAGTCCTTTGCCTCTTAAAACTATTACCGGGGCCGGGATTTCTATTATTTTCTTTTTTTATGGTGTAAAGCTCAGCCCTCAAAAACTCGTAAAAGGACTCTCCAATTGGAAACTACATTTACTTATTCAGGCTACTACCTTTTTGATCTTCCCTTTGCTGGTTTTGGTACTATATGCCATTTGGGGGGAAGAAGGAAATTATTTGTGGTTGGGGACCTTTTACTTGGCGGCATTGCCTTCCACTGTGTCTTCTTCGGTTGTCATGGTTTCTATAGCCAGAGGAAATCTTCCCGCGGCAATTTTCAATGCCAGTATTTCAAGTATGGTAGGAATCTTCATTACACCGGTTTGGATGGAAGTATTGCTCCCTGATACTGCTGTAAGTTTTGACCTTACAGATACATTCATCAAGTTGAGTTTGCAGGTACTTTTTCCGGTCCTGATAGGTTTATTGCTTCACAAGTATCTTATCAGCTTTGTCAATAAGTTTCAAAGAAGTCTCAAAAACTTTGATCAGGCGATAATACTCCTGATAGTATTCACAGCTTTTGCCGAATCTTTTGCCGAGGATATGTTTATGGGATACTCAGTGTTGGAATTGGTTAGGTTGGGAGCATTGATGTTACTATTCTTTTTCGTGATGATGGCTTTGATGTATTGGTTTTCCAAAATGCTACATTTTTCAAGAGCAGATACCATCGCTGTTGTGTTTTGCGGAAGTAAAAAATCCTTGGTACAAGGCGCTGTAATGGGTCGGGTAATGTTTCCGGACCCAACTGTTTTTGGAATAATCCTCTTACCGCTTATGATTTACCATGCGCTACAATTATTGGCAGGTTCTGCAATTGCTCAAAAACTTGGAAATCAAACAGAAACCAAAGCGTGATTACATCAAAAATCCGTTTTCTACAGGATATGGCTCAGGAATATCATTGTCACCCAACATTTCCCTTAGATCTATTTCTATTGTTCTAGTGATAGAAGCTATGGGTATATCATTGTATGATGCCTCAAAAGGGTTTTCTGAATAATCACCTATTCTGTCCATCAAAAAGAAAACCCAGATGATCAAACCAGAAAATGGAATTGTCAACCAGGCATGTAATGCCGAAGATTCTTCGAATAAACTCAACAAACCAAATGGAATCAAAGAACAAAAAACATATGTCATCCATAGGGCAGTAGATGCATATTGCCTGGGCAAAGGGAAGTTTTTGATCCTTTCGCATTTACCTTGGTTATCATAGTGTTTTCCAATAAGTTGATGTAACCAAACTTGCTTATAATCAGAGATGATGCCATCTGTTTTAAGTTTCTGTATCGCTTTGGACTGTTCATGCAACAGTTGAGTAGCAAAATTTGATTTTATTGAAAGTTTATCAAACTCCTCTTTGCTAATATATTGAAGCACTTCCGGTTTGTAACCAGATTTGAATTCAGCTACAAAAGTAGGAGCAAAGGTAAGTTTATAAGGATCTTCATTGTGCTCCCAGCTTCGTTTTGCCCTAAGTGAATACTTTAAGGAAATCAACCATGCCAGATGCCTGTAGACCAACTCTTTTTTCACACGAGATAGATCTTCCTGATTTTCACCATCCAAAAGACTCAACACACCTGTAGCGAAGGTTCTGCTATCATTAACAATGGCTCCCCAGATTTTACGGGCTTCCCAAGTTCGGTCGTAGGAACTGTTGTTTTTGAAGCCAAGATAAAAAGCAACAGCAATACCAATCACTGAAATAGGTTGCCAGGGTAGGGTAAAGGGGATGGATGTCAGTTCATAAATAATTATGATAATCGTTGAGTACAAAAGCCCGAGATAAAGTGATTTTCTTGACCAACGTACAGTCATCCCAAGACTGTAATATCTTTTTACATACATAATTGAAAAATTTGAAGTCAAAATAAGAGGGCAAATCTTATATTCCAACTCTTTAATTGATAAAAATTAATATTGGGAAAACATATCCATTCCAAATCATAAAGGTGAAAAAACCTAAAATGGCTAGAAAACTATTTTTTCATAACCTTAATGTTCTGATGGATACCCTCACCTCTCAGTTGTAAAATGATCACACCTTTAGGAAAAGGCCGAATAAGATCCCCTAATTCAATAAACTGACCTTGTACAATCATTTCTTTATTCACAAAATAATTGGCAGAAAACAAGCTTACAGTGATTTCCTTGTTATGTAATGCTCTATGGTTATGCAAGCGTAAAGTCAGCTTTTCTCCGGTAGTGGGATTAGGGTAGGTATTGAAATGTACGGCTTCTTCTGAGGCTTCAATTACGATGGAAACCAAATCAGAAAAGACATCTATTTCATTGTTGACTATATAATTAATCCTATAATATATTCTTCCCCCTTGAGAAGGAAGTTCGGTGTCAACATGTGAATACCATATGGGATTGTCAGAAAACCCGGAACTTTTAATTTCCGCAACATTGTAAAAATCTAAATCAGGATTATCAGCACGCTCGATTTGAAATACACCTGGGTCACCCTCAGTTTCGGTAAACCAATCCAAACTTACGCCAGCTTGATCCTCTTTAAGCGTGACCTCAAGCCCTCCCCATCGGCTAAATAATATGGTGGCTATATCAATAAATGTTTCTACAAATCCTGGACAACCTTGAGAATCAGTTACAGATACCTCGTAATTACCAAAAGGCAGGTTATCAATCAAGTAAGTATT
Organism: Mongoliibacter ruber; assembly: GCF_003003005.1. Classification (GTDB taxonomy): domain Bacteria; phylum Bacteroidota; class Bacteroidia; order Cytophagales; family Cyclobacteriaceae; genus Mongoliibacter; species Mongoliibacter ruber. The sequence goes on along the minus strand of NZ_PVTR01000001.1, from coordinate 188,617 downwards.
ATCAACACCTGTAACTGTACCTGAAATACCCTCTGGATCGGTACTGATCCATTCCACGGTGTAAGGTCCTGTGCCTCCGGAAGGCTGAACCAATATTGAACCAGTACTTTCATTAATCCGGGTAGGAGTTACCTCAATTTCTATTTCTATGGCAGGAATAGTAATTGTTTTGGTGATAGTATTAGTAATATCATCTGCATCTGTGACAGACAAAGTGACTTCATAACTGTCAATTCCTGGGAAAGTAAAAGTAGGATTAGCTTCTATAGAGGTCCCATACCCATCAAAATTCCAAGCATAGGTGTATGGAGGTTTTCCTCCAATTGTTTGATTGATAAAGTCAACAGTAGGATTACATGTTTCTGCGTCAAAGTCAAGATTTGGAACTACGGGAATTTCAGCTTCAATATCATCGGGACTGGCAAAACACTGCGCTGATTTATTCGTGTCTTCTGTTATTTGATTACAAGTGTTTCCTTCGTTACCATTCGTAAACCACCTAACTAATAAGCCATTTAAGGTTACTTTATCACCCCAATTCCATGTTAAATCTGAAGCAAATATTGCTGTGCCAAATTGTGGATTTACTAATTCAGATAAACATGCTCTTTGTCTACCAGAAACTGGAGTTTCATTAATCAATATGTTAAAAAATGCAACTGTTGAATAAGCATTTCCTGAGTTGCTTCCACCGAGTATTACATATAGAGTACCAGAAACTTCTTCCCCAAGTTGATAGTCATCGGCAGATGTAAAAGGATTTCCATTTACATCCCTAAGTTCAAATCTTTCTACAGTAACATTATTCTGATTACAATTCTGCGCAAACAATATTGAGGCATTCAGAAAAAATCCGAAAACTAAGAGCAAGCAGCGGTATATGTATGATTGGGTTTTCATCACACTTTGGAATCAGTATGTTTAGAAAAGCAGCATTTGGGGTGATCCAACTTGACTGTTTATCACCTTAAAAATAGTAATAGTAAACAAGATAATAATGCAAATTATAAGTTATTTTCTACTGGTATTATTAAAGAATTACTTAAAATTGTATAAAATACCTTTTTGTAAACTAGAGCAACAAAAAACTGAGTTCAAACGGTGAAGTTTGCTGGATGATTTTTCAAAATATTTTTGGGGACTTTACAGGCTAATTTCTTCTTTCAAGCAGATTTCACAAAAAATACGATACATGAGAGTAACAAATGATTGATTTCCTATTTGTTACTTTGTCAAGTCTCAATTTTTATTGAAGAAAAATAAGTAAACAAATACATTAGAACATGATTTGGTTATTGAAGATTACGTAACAGCTAGTCTTCTTTCCAGACCCTAAAAAATGACAGTGAGGGGTATATCAAGACCAATCCCAAAGAACAATGCTCCAATTTTCCGGAAGTTCATCTGTAAATTGATGGATTTCCTTGAAACCAATCCTTTGATGAGCCCTTAATGACCTTTGATTTCTAGTGGCAATTTCAGTGATTGCAAATTGAAAATTTATTTCATGGGTTTTTCTATAAAAAGCATAAGCCATATCCAGCAATCCCTTACCTCTATAGTCAATATCTACGCAAACCTGACCTATTACTACATATTCATAATCAGACACTTTATGACCATTATATAGAATTTGATTGAATTGCTCAAACATCGGTTTGAGTACAGGTATGTCTTCCTTGCTTTCCGGAGTCATAGCCAATATGTAAGCCACTACTTTAGAGCCATCCTTGACTATAATGTGAGGGGCAATCTCATTCATTTTTTTCAAATCCACTAATCTATGTTTGACTGTCACAAAGCCGTCGGCAATAGAAGACAAAGAAGCTGCATGATTGGCTTTTTGAAGCTCTAAAATTCCCTTAAGCTCTTCCTCAGTATCGGAGGTTTTAATGGCGAGTGCTTTGTTCATAAAGTCATTAAAAGATCATCCAAATCTAAGTGTAAAAATTGTTTTTTCACCCAATTTTGAATCTACTTCCAAACTCCCTTTGTGCAAATTCATAATTTGTCGAGAAATGGCAAGTCCTATACCACTACCGGTCTTTTTGGTGGTGAAAAATGGGACAAAAATCCTATCCACTGCTTCAGGGACGATACCTTCTCCATAATCAATAACCTGAATAAAAGGGACAGTCTGACTATCATTACCAGCATAGATCCTGATCTCTCTCGTTTTTGCAAGCTCCATTGCCTCTTTTGCATTTTTTATCAAGTTGATCAATATCATCTGTATCAAATCTTGATCGGCCAATATTTTGAGGTCCTCAGGATGAATTTGAGGGATGATTTTGATATTTGCTTTTTGCATTTCCTCTTTGAGCAATACACAGATATTTTCGATGAGGTTTTTGACTTCGAATTTTTTCAATACCGGTTGGGGAATGTTGGTGTAGTCTCTGTAAGCATTTACAAAATAGACTAGACCGGAACTTCTTTTTGAAATGGTCTCCAATCCCTCTGAAAGGTCCAAAAAGCTATCTTTTTCCAAATGCAAAGTTCCGTCTTCGTTTTCTTTTGTGTCTTCTTCCAGAATGATTCCCAGTGAATTTGCCAAACTGGCTATAGGGGTCATCGAATTCATGATTTCATGTCTCAACACTTTGGTAAGGTTTTGCCAAGCTTCCAATTCATTGCGCTGCAACTCAGATTTGATGTTCTGAAATGATAACAAAGTCCAACTATTGCCTTCCATCTTGAATGCAGCAGATTGCACATTGAGGTGTAGTTCCGAATTGATTTTCAAAGAGAATATGCCGCCTGGCTTTAGGGCCAGTACTTTTTTCAATAAATCCACTGAAAGTTTTCCAAGGTCATGGATATCCTTGAATTGCGGGATTTGTAATAATTGTTTGGCAGCCCCATTGATCACACCGATTTTACCATTACTATCAAAGGAAATTATACCAGTATTGATGTGCTGAATCATGATCTGGAGAAACAACATTTGCTCCTCTTTTTCAGCCCTTGTCTTCTTAAATGCATCTATCACTTCATTGAATGACATATTCATTTCTTTAAATGAAGTGCCTAGTTTACTGTCTTTGGTAAAGGAGGAAGAAAAATCAGAGTAGCGTATAGATTCTAAAAACCTTGTGATTTTTTTATTTGTAGTGGTTGCGTAGGAAATCAAATTGAAAGTCAAAAACAGGACAATGAGCAAGAACATAAGTCCCTGAACAAGGTTGTATGCCTGTAGGAAAAAGTAAATACTCAGATAGGCAATTCCTATAATGGCGCTGACTCTCCAAATGATACCAAAAGCAAACGTTTTATAACCCATACCGCTCTAACCTTCTATAAAGTGATGACCTTGTGAGCCCAAGTTCTTCCGCAGCCCGGGTTATATGCCCATTGTGCTTTTGTAATGCCTTTCTGATGAGAATTTTTTCTACATCCTCTATGTTCAGGTGGTCCAAGCTTACCATTTCCTCCTGTTTTTCAGGAGCCAATTGCTTTTGCATAAAAAGATCCTCAGGTTGCAATACTGAATGAGAAGTCATGATAACTGCTCTTTCTATACTATGCTGCAATTCTCGGATATTTCCTGGCCAATGGTACTTTTGCATCCTTTTGATTAAGGCTTCGCCTGCTTTGCGAATTTCTTTGTTGTATTTTTTTGAATACAATTCAATAAAATGATTGGCCAGTAAAGGAATGTCTTCCATTCGGTCTCTGAGAGAAGGTAGGGTGACTTCTATGGTATTGATTCGGTACAACAGATCTTGCCGAAATGAATTGTCATATACCATTGTATGAATGGGCATATTGGTTGCTGAAATCAACCTGATATTGACTGGAATAGCCTTATTGGCACCTACTCGGGTCACTTCTCTATTTTGTAGCGCCGCCAACAATTTGGATTGTAGCGCCAAAGGCAGGTTTCCGATTTCATCCAAGAACAAGGTCCCTTTATTGGCTTGTTCAAACCTTCCCGCTCGATCTTCCTTGGCATCTGTAAATGAGCCCCTTTTGTGGCCAAATAGTTCTGACTCAAACAGAGTGCTGGTAATTGACCCAAGGTCAACGCCGACAAAAGCCTCTCTATGTCGTTTGGAGTTTCTGTGTATAGCCCTTGCAATCAATTCTTTACCTGTTCCATTTTCACCTAAAATCAACACATTGGCATCGGTACCCGCCACCCTTTCTATAGTTTCAAACACTTTAACCATAGCTGGACTTTGACCAATGATATCTTTGTATTTGCTATCGATATCCTGATAAAGTTGTTGTTGTTGGTTTTTGAGCTGTGATACTTCAAGTTTAGATTGTCGCAATTGTAATGCTGAATTTAGGGTGGCTAGCAGTTTTTCATTTTCCCAAGGTTTGAGAACAAAATCAGTGGCGCCTTCTTTTATCGCTTTTACTGCTGTATTCACATCTCCATAGGCTGTAATCAAAACCACAACTGCTGATGAGTCTAATTCCAATATTCTATCCAACCAGTAGAAACCTTCCTGGCCACTGCTCACATCCTTGGTGAAGTTCATGTCAAGGAGGATGACATCATACTGCTCATTGACTATCAACACGGGCAGTAAACCTGGATTGGTTTCGGTATCTACTTGCCCAAAGTGCCTTTTGAGAAAAATTTTAGCAGCTTTAAGTAGATCCTCATTGTCATCAACAATTAAAATTTTACCTGATTTTTGTTCTTTCATGGGAGTGGTTTAAAGAATGTGGAGATACGAGATTAGAGACAAGAAGCAAGACAAAAGATACAAGACCCAAATCGGCTTTACCAATATTCTTGCACCTCGCAAATACCTGGTAATTATTGCTGGTCATGAATCTGATCTTTTATATTAATACTAAATATCGATTGCTGAATATCGTTTAATTAAGTCATCCGAATTCGTATGGCGTCAATCATAAATCTCTTTTTAATAGCCAAAACTTGTACCGTTTTGATACAAGTTATAGATGAACTCTCAAAATCCCTCAAATGAGTACTTAGAAGCATTTTTATCTTTTTTTATACCGTAGGGATTAAATTAGAACCTGTATTGCTACATGTCATTTTTGGTCGCTGGCGGACAAACTTGTTCGGAAAATTATGACATTTTTTGGCATGAGAGCCCGAATGACCTAAAAAAGGCTGTTTTGTGCATGGCATATATATTGGAAAATAAGTATCAGAAGAAAATTGAGTCAATCAACAATGGATAGAAAAATTAAGAAGAAGACTTGGACACCCAAATTAATTGCTCTCGTTACAGCGGGAGTATTATTGGTAGGTTTTATTGTGTACCAATTGGGTTTTGCAGATGCCAGGTCGACCATGAATGTCAATATGGAGAGGATTACCATCTCAACTGTCAAAGAGGGTGAGTTTACAGATTACATTCCTGTAAGTGGCAATATAGAACCTGGTGAAACATTCTACTTGGATGCCCTTGAAGGAGGAAACATCCAAAAAATTGTCCGTGAATCAGGAGCATTTGTGGAAGCGGGTGATACCATCCTTTTATTGGCTAACTCCAAACTTCAATTGGAAGTCATGGAAAGGGAATCGGGACTTTATTTTCAGATCAATAACCTCAGGCAGGTGAGGCTTCAACTAGATCAAAACGACCTAAATCAACAAGCACAATTGGCAGAAATTGATTACCAAATCAGCTTATTGAAACCTCAGTATGAGCGTTTCAAGGAATTGTTTGAAAAAAAACTGGTATCTGAGAGGGAGTTTGAGGAAGTAAAGGAGCAATATGAATACAATGTAAAAAGAAGAAAACTGACCTATGAGGCCTACAGAAATGATTCTATGTCAAGAGGTATTCAGAAAAAGCAACTTTCTGATTCAGAAAGGAGAATGAATCAATCTCTGGATGGGGTAGGACACATTTTGGATAACCTTGCTGTCAAAGCACCCATCACGGGTCAATTGGCCACAGAACAGATTGAAGTAGGGCAATCCATTATTCCCGGGCAGCGCTACGGTCAGATTGATATTCTCGATAAATTTAAGGTAAGGGTACAGATTGATGAGCTTTATCTGCCAAGAGTGGGCACAGGCTTGAAAGGAACATTCAACTTTTCGGGGTCCTCTTATGAGTTGGAGATTGGGAAAATATACCCAAATGTGACATCAGGCAGATTTGAAGTAGACATGTTTTTCACCGACGAAGTACCTACAGGCATCAGGCGGGGTCAGACAGTCCGGATAAGATTGGAGCTGGGCGAAAGCGAACAAGCCGTTTTACTGCCGACCGGAGGATTTTACAAGGATACAGGTGGAAACTGGGTTTTTGTCGTCAACCAATCTACAGCTAAAGCAGAAAGGAGAAATATCAGGTTAGGAAGGAAAAACCCTGAGTTCTACGAAGTGATAGAAGGACTTGGAGTAGGAGAAAAAGTGATAGTCAGCGGATATGAAAACTTTGGCAAAAATGAAGTACTTAATTTGAAGTAAGTTGGAAGTGGGGAGTTTGAAGAAGGAAGTGATTTTAGATCAACCAGCAATTCAGTTATAATTTGATGATAAGTTATTCCTGAAAATAAACGATTAAGATTAACCTGTTTATATTTTCATAATAGTGGTTTATGTAAATTAGGTTTCAATCTATTTACTATTTAAACCATAGAAAACATGAAATTTAAATTTGAGAAACTAACCTTAAATAAATAGTATTTTAGAAATTATTAGTCAATCCTCAGACTTCGGACTTCTAACTTCGGACTTCCCACATCAAGCAACTTTAAGAAAAAAAGCATCTAATAAACAAAACAACATAACTATCTCAATACAAACATCAATCATATGGAAAATATCATTAAAACTGTAAACCTCAAAAAACTCTACACCACAGAGGAGGTTGAAACCACTGCATTGGATGACATCAATGTAGAGATAAAAAAAGGAGAATTTGTAGCCATAATGGGTCCATCTGGTTGCGGAAAATCTACTTTGCTCAATATCATAGGGCTACTTGACAACCCTGATGATGGACAGTATTTTTTCTTAAACGAAGAAGTAGCAAAATACTCGGAAAGACAGCGTTCACAATTGAGAAAAGGAAATATTGGTTTTGTATTCCAAAGCTTCAACCTGATTGACGAACTAACCTGTTTTGAAAATGTAGAACTACCACTTTTATACCTGAAAATACCTTCAGACGAGCGCAAGAGAAGGGTTGAAGAAGTTTTGACCCGAATGAACATTATGCATAGAAAAGACCACTTTCCTCAGCAACTATCCGGGGGGCAACAGCAAAGGGTAGCTATAGCACGGGCAATTGTAGCCAAGCCGGCTGTAATCCTTGCCGATGAACCTACTGGTAACCTGGATTCGGCAAATGGTGAGGAAGTCATGAGGCTTTTAGAAGAGTTGAATAATGAAGGTACTACGATAGTGATGGTAACCCACTCTCCACACGACGCCAACTATGCCCACCGTATCATCAATCTGTTTGATGGTAAAGTAGTGACTGAGAATATCAGGGAGCAGTTTCACGTGTAGTCTGAAATCAGAGGATTAATTGAAGCTTGAGGTTTCATTTAAACTGACATTTGGTTAGTTTTTGGCTGATATATGCTTTGCGATATAAATTGAAATAAGCCTTCGGCGATATAAAAACCTAACATCATAGCGAATTCCTTCTTGCCTAGAAGTCTTTTTGTAACAAAGGCAAATTGTACCGATTTCAAGTTTGTATAAATGACACAATCAAAAGTCTGCATTGCGTGTAGGGTTCGGATATTTGTGTAGCACAATCTCTTTTCTCGTTTCTCGCATCTAATATCTAATAGCCCGTATCTCAAAATTCCTTATTCAACCTTCTCCATATGTTCACAAACTACCTCAAAATCGCACTCCGGGGCTTTTCTAAGCATAAGCTGACCTTTTTTATCAACTTGTTTGGTTTGGCCTTAGGCCTATGGGCCGCCATCCTGATTGGTTTGTGGGTCCGTTCAGAGCTATCGATGAATAGAACCTTTGCAGACAACGAACAAGTCTATCGCATCATGGAACATCAGCGTTATGGTTCCGAGATCTTTACCACTACCTCTACACCTGGGATCTTGGCAAAAGAACTGAAGGAACAATATCCTGAGGTTGAAAAAGCTGCAACATATACCTGGAATGAAGAAGTTCTTTTTGTCAAGGAGGAAAACCGTCACAGGTTAAATGGATTCTACGCAGGAGAAGATTACCTGCATATCCTTCAGTACCCTTTACTTTACGGGGATCGTGATCTGGCATTATCTCGTAAATCACACGTGGTTTTATCCTCAGAAGCAGCAATTCGCATGTTTGGAAAAACCAATGTAATAGGAGAGGACATTACGCTTGTAGAAACAGAAGGAGAAAGTTCATTCATTGTACAGGCTGTTCTAGCGCCATTTTCTTCAGATTTATCAGGCAAGTTCGATTACATTTTACCTTATCAATTTATGTTTGATAAGCCATTTAATACATGGCTACAACAATGGGGGAACAACGGACCAAACACAATATTAAAACTTAATCCATCTGCAGATTACCAAGTGTTTTCGAAGAATATTCAGGATTTTATCAAGGAAAGAAACGAAGGTTCTAACGTTACGCTTTTTGCTTATCCACAAGCAGACCTTTATCTCTATGGAAAATTCACAGATGGACTACAGCAAGGTGGTCGTATAGAATATGTAAGGATGTTTTCTGTGATAGGAATATTCATTCTCCTGATCGCTTGTATCAACTTTATGAACCTTTCTACAGCAAGGTCACAGAAAAGGGCAAAAGAAGTGGGGGTAAGAAAAGTGGTGGGTGCAGAGAGAGGAGCTTTGGTTGGTCAGTTTTTGAGCGAATCATTGATTCTGAGTGTTTTTGCTGGTTTTTTCGCACTTCTTTTGGTCCAATTGACCTTGCCAACTTTCAACAATATCACGGGAAAGTCAATGTCGATCCCTTTTGATGAATTTGCTTTTTGGGTACAATTGACAACTATAATACTATTTACAGGCTTAGTTGCCGGAAGCTATCCAGCATTTTACCTTTCTGCAACAAAGGTAGTCTCTGTTTTCAAGAGTCATATGAAATCAGGAAGTACTGTGGTATGGGCGAGAAAAGGACTTGTTACATTTCAGTTTATTCTGGCCTCTATTTTGATTGTGGGAACTATAGTTGTGTACCAACAGATCAATTTTGCATTGAAACAGAATCTGGGCTATGATAAAGATCAATTGATTCTTATTGAATTGGACGGTAAACTGATAGATAACTTTGATGTATTCAAAACAGCACTTGACAATAACCCCGGAGTAGTTTCCTTAAGTAGATCAACACACAGCATGATGGGAAGAAATTCCAATACAGGAGATGTGAGATGGGAGGGGAAAGACCCTGACTTTTCATCGCTTTTCGAAATCATGCGTGTAGATTATGATTATTTAGAAACGATGGGATTTCAATTGATCAAAGGAGAGGATTTTTCACGTGATAGAGGTTCTGATTCAATTCAGGGAGCTATTCTCAACCGACGTGCATATGAGCTGGTAACCCAAGATCATTCAGAAGCGGTGTCATTTACCCTTTGGGATGAGGACAGAAATATCACTGGGGTGGTAGAAGACTTTCATTTCCAAAGCCTACATCAGTCCATGGAGCCGGTAATATTACTATTGGACCCATCTTTTGCCAGTCAGGCTTATGCCAAAATCAATACAGCTGACATCGAAAAAACAATAGCCTCTATTCAAAACATTGCCGAAAACTTGAACCCTGATTTTCCTTTCACTTACAGTTTTATGGATGAAAACTATGCCCGCATGTACAATGAAGATGTAAGGACAAGAGATTTAGCAAAATATTTCAGCATTTTGACCATCTTGATATCTTGTTTAGGGCTTCTGGGCTTGTCTTCGCACATCGCAGAGCAAAAGACCAAAGAGATCGGAATCCGAAAGGTGCTGGGAGCTTCGACTTTTTCTATACTTAATGTTATCAACAAAGAGTTTATAAGCATTGTTGCAATTTCCATAGTGATCGGTTCTGGCTTGGCCTATTGGCTGGTACAAGATTGGCTTTCTAATTTTGCATATAGGATAAATTTCTCCTGGTGGTTTATTCCATTTGCAGCAGGTATCATTTTGCTTATAGCCTATATGACGGTGACTTTGCAGGCCCTAAAGGCATCACAGGTCAATCCTGTCAACTCTCTGAAATCTGAATAAATTTAAAAAGGCCGGGGTTTACCGGTCTTTTTTTTTTAATATGCAAAGCTCTAGCGTTCATTTTCTATATGGTTAAGAATTAGGTATCAAAATTGTGAAAGCAAACAAAACCATGAACTATGAAAACATTACGCAGGATATTTTTATTGTCGCTTGCTATAATTTTGATGAATGCTTGTAATACCGACGAATTTGAAGGATGTCCATTAAGCTATACTGTTAAAACCGGAGATTTTGACCTTACCAATTCCTGGGCATTTGTTGGATTCAGGACTAAAGGTGCTGGGGGGATAGATTTCCCCCCATGTGATACTTATGCAGGTGCTGCGGTCACTTTAGGCAAGGTTAACCTCACTTTTACCCAAAACCCATCTTCGCAGGAGAACGGTTTCTTTGAATTTGCTGGCGCCTCTGTTGTAAACAGCTTTACTGGAAGTTATAGAACATTTGGAAATGGGAGAATTGAAGCTTTAAATAGACTTGCAATTACATTAATTGCAGGAAATGAAGTTCTTTCTAATTACGAAAATCGCTATCTTCAGGGACTTAGAAATATGGAAAGCTATAGGATACAAAACAATATGTTGATGATAGCTTTTAATGGTGATTTGGAAGAAATGATTTTCGTATTAATAGAATCTTGAAAAAATGGAGCTTAAAATATACCAAGTTGATGCGTTTACAGACCACGTTTTTGGAGGCAATCCTGCGGCTGTTGTACCATTGACAACATGGCTGGACAATGATACCCTTCAAAAAATAGCCCTTGAAAATAACCTTTCAGAAACTGCATTCTACATTATTGATGGGGAAAGAGTTTTGATCAGATGGTTTACTCCGAGTATTGAAGTCGACTTGTGCGGGCATGCTACTTTGGCTACTGCACATGTACTTTTTGAACATGAGGGATTTGAAGGAGACAACATTTCTTTTTTTTCCGATAGATCAGGAAAATTATCTGTGAGCAAAAAAGGTGATGGATCATTGGAATTGGATTTCCCCACTGATCAGTTAGAAAAGGTGGACATGACGCCTACATTTACAGCACCATTCCAGCCTGTACCGGTTGAGGCATATAAAGGGAAATCTGATGTCATTTTGATTTTCGAAAATGAGCGGATCATCAGAACATTGCACTATGATTTACATAAAATTTCATTGATAAAAGCCAGAGGAGTAATCGTGACAGCCAAGGGAGATGAAGTGGATTTTGTTTCAAGATTCTTTGGGCCAATGGTAGGAGTTCCAGAAGATCCCGTGACGGGATCAGCCCATACAAGTCTGACCCCACTTTGGGCCGAAAAATTAAACAAAGAAAAACTCAATGCCCTTCAAGTCTCCCATAGAGGGGGAGTTTTGGAATGTGAACTCAAAGGAGATAGGGTTTTTATAAGTGGAAAAGCAATTACTTATCTTATAGGGAATATTTTTTTATAAATATTTGAACAAATAATTAAAGAATATAGGTAACAAGATTTCATAAGCTGGATGTATGGTTGGATTAAATTTTCAACCTAACTGTTAAAACTTATGAAAACCGTGAAAAAAAATGGAACATTTCAATTGGTTAATTTTAATGTTCAGAGCAAAAAAAATCATTCTTCATTTGGTTCAACTATTGAACTCCTTCACCTAAGGATCCAAAAGGGACTTGCATTCTTTTTAATTTTATTTTGTGTAACATTTGTTCTGTTTTCTTGTGCCGAAGAAGAAAAAACACCGCCAATTGCAAATGAACCAGCACCTACAGGAAGTATTTTGGTTAAAATTTCAACTATAGGGCTTGATGATGAGCCAGATGGGTACACACTGAACGTAGAAGGCTCAGCTCTTCGACAAGTGGAAGCTAATGGCGAGTACAGCATTGGCAACAAAAAAGCAGGAAGGTACAATGTAGAGTTGACAAATATCTCACAACATTGTACTGGTAATGGAAATATGATCAAAGAAGTCACTGTAACTGCTGATAGTACTGTCACTGTAGAGTTCGAAGTGAGCTGCAAAGCAATTTTGAAAGATCGAATTACATATGCTAAAGGCTTAGATAACTTTACGGCGTTTAAGTTTTATTCTTCAAAACTCGATGGATCAAATGAAAAGGTGATATTAGATCAAGTAATCAATTTTCCAAGTTCTTTAAGGATTTCTCCCGACGGTACGAGGATTTCAATTACTGATAGGGTAGAAGGTACAAATATGATTCAGGTATTTGTCATGGATGCCGATGGACAAAATCTAGAAATGATTCCTTATGATCAAGCCGCAAATGTTGGGCAAATAAATCAGTTTAACCAAGTGTGGCATCCAGATGGTAAAAAACTAACTTTTAGAAGTGGTTTTAAAACAGTGACGTATGATCTTGAAACCGGTGAGAGGAAAGAATTTGAGCTAGAGCCAGGGCGTTTTTTTTCAGTGACAGAGGTCTTCGAAAATGGAAATAAATTTTTAGGGATATATATGGTTTCCGTTCCAAATGAGCCTGTGATCCGATATGTGGCTACCATGAACTCTGATGGTTCTGATTTGAAGCTTTTAAAGGAAAGCACTGATTTAGTTTTTTTTAATCCTCGATTGTTCAGTGGAAACACGATTGTCTATCTTCAAAGAAGAAATGGTCCTGGTTTTTTTAATGAATTTTGGCAAATGAATTTAGATGGTACTGAGGATAAAAATGTTAGCGGAAAGTTAGGCTTTGCTGAAAATGAATTACTTCAATCATTCTCTATATCTCCTGACAAAGAGGATTTGATTTTCTATGTAGCACAAGGGTTGAATTTTTACTTTGGTAAAACTAAGATCAATGGCTCTTCTCAAAATATTAATTTTCCAGAGAGAGCAATAAGAATTAATCCTGAATGGTCTCCTGCAACAAAAAAATAAATCAATATGAGTCCCTTGGTCTAAAAAAAACCAAGGGACTTACTTAGTTAAGGCACCAAATACACAAAGGCATTTACATTCATCCCAGCACCAACTGAGGCAAAAACCAAATGGTCTCCGGATTTGATATGATGGCCATTCAATTCATTTCTCATTATCATATCATACAAAATTGGAACAGTAGCAACAGAATTATTTCCAAGTTTGGATATGGTCATTGGCATAATATCCTTTGATTCTACGCCTGAAACACCTGCATTCTTGAAGACTCTCTGAATGATTGCTTCATCCATTTTTGCATTGGCTTGATGGATCAATACTTTCTTTATTTTTTCAAAAGGAACGCCTGATTTTTTTATTGTTTCAAGCACCAGATTAGGCACTGTATTCAATGCATATTCGTAAAGCTTCCTCCCGTTCATTTTCATGAAAAGTGTGTCATCCTTGAAATCAGGATGGTACGAAACGTCCATTTTGAGAAAATGAGCTTCATTATAAGTATCAGATCTAGTTTTGTGGGCAAGGATTCCTACTTGCTCTTCAGTTTCTTTTGCTTCTAGTAAAATCGCCCCGGCACCATCTGAATAGATCATGCTGTCTATGTCATGTGGATCTGAAATCCTAGAAAGACTTTCAGCCCCTATCACCAAGACTTTTTTGGCATCTCCGGATTGGATATAATAATGCGCCTGAATAACACCCTGAACCCAGCCAGGGCAGCCAAAAGGAAGGTCATAAGCGACACAGTCCGGATTTTGTATCCTCAATAAATGCTTGACTCTAGAGGCCAAAGCCGGTACCATATCTGATTTTTTATTGTTGTAGAGGATATCTCCAAAGTTGTGGGCAACAATAATGTAGTCAAGAGTTTCTGGGTCGATGCCAGCAGATTCTATAGCTCCCTTTGCAGCAAAATACCCCATATCAGAAGTGTTGTACTCATCAGTGAGATACCTTCTTTCTTGAATATCCGTGATTTCTTGAAACTTATTGACTATTTCTTCATTTGACTTGGGAATTTTTTCTCCTTTGTCGTTGACAAAATCCCTTTTTAAAAACTCTTCATTTTTTACAATACGCTCAGGAATATACTTTCCTGACCCTGTAATGACAGAACGGATACTCATATATCAGATGCTTGGTGGTTAAATTTTTGAATTTGAAAAGTAACGAATTATATCCAATCGATTTTACACTCTTTTGAAAAATTCGTAATCTTAACCGTAATTTTAACCATTCAAAGAAATATTTGACCATTTCCCTGATGATAATCATTAAAAAAGCCAGTCCATTATGAACTGGCTTTTAACTAAACTTAATCTTTTTTCTCAGGTCTGAAATACCTTATCGGTGCAGCGGGTTCTGGTTTCAATTCCACGCCTTCAGTTTCCAACAGTCTTAGCGCTTCCATTACAGCTTTTTCCAATTGGGGATCACTCCCTTCAATGACCAATTTAGGTTCTTGTTCTACTTCAATATCAGGGGATATACCAACGCCTTCTACAGCCCATTCTCCATCTACATCGAAGAAACCTCCTCTAGGTGCTACCATCCTTCCACCGTCAATAAAGGGAGGTGTATCCCAAGTACCTACCAATCCACCCCACGTTTGGGTTCCGATCAAAGGACCTATTTCCATTTTATTAAAAAGGTAGGGGAGAAGGTCTCCTCCTGAACCAGCCCTTTCATTGATCAGCATCACTTTTGGTCCCCAAATACCTGACATAGGAGTGGTAAATGGCTTTCTGTCACCTGCACGTGAATTGAAATAGCCATGAAGCTCCCTTGCCATAATATCTACCATATAATCGGCTGCCGATCCACCACCATTGTTTCTTTCATCGATTACAGCACCTTTTTTGTCCTGTTGTGCAAAATAATATCGGTTAAAATAGGTATAGCCAGGTTGACTCGTATTGGGAATGTAAACATAGGCCAATTTGCCATCGGAAAGTTCGTCAACTTTTCTTCTGTTTCCTTCTACCCAATCTATCATTCTAAGGCTGTTCTCGTTGGGAACAGGCACCACAGTCAGCACTCTTGAACCTTCATATTGGGGCTTTTCATTGACTCTGATACGGATTTGTTTGTTGGCAGTATTCTCAAAGTAACTATAGAAATTTTCTCCCTCTTTGATTTCTTTTCCCTCTACTTCCAATAAATAATCACCTTCTTTTATTTTCAATCCAGGAACTGCCAATGGTGCTTTAATGCTTGGATTCCAGCTTTCTCCATTGTAGATTTTTGATATTCTATACTTTCCGTTGGTAAATTCGAAATCAGCACCAAGTAATCCAATATCGACTGTTTTTATGGATGGAAAATCTCCTCCCGATGTATAGCTATGGCCTACAGCTACTTCTCCTCCAAGGATATCAATCACATAGTTCATGTCGGTCCTGTGTTTCACATGGTCTACCCAAGGCTTGTACCATTCGTATATCTCATCCCATGGCGCCCCGTGTACATTGTCCACATAGAGAAAATCCCGTTGGTACCTCCATCCTTCACGGTAGATTTGATGCCATTCTTCTTGCGGTTTTACTTTTACTTTAAACCCACTCAGTGCTTTCAAAGCACCATCACCTGGCTTTTTAACTCCAGCTGTTGTTTCCATTATGCCCCAGTTGCCATTGGATTGATAGAGCAATGATTTTCTATCTTGAGAAATAGCCACTTGGGCTACTTTTGTCATAAACTCCTCAGCTTTTCTGTCCTTGAAGTTGTACCTGTGCAAGGTCTCAGCTGTTTCATTTGGTACATTTTCAGTGTAAAAAAGATGATTTTCAGGTCCAGCGTACAGTGAAGTATAGTTTCTGTCTGGAATATCCATTGCTACAATTCTATGCCCAAGACCTTCCTCATCTATTGTGACAGTTACTTTGCCATTTTCCTCTTTGTTATCGTTTTTATCAGTCTTTTCTTTTTCTTCATCACTTTCTGGAAGAAGAGGTGACTTCCCATTTTTGCTCAAAACCGCTGCATACAAACTTCTTGTGATAGGCCTGTCATAAGAGCTCATATCAAGCCAACCTGTATTGAGGCCAAAATTAGTGCTTGCTAGAAAATAGAGGTATTCACCCTTTACATCCCATATCGGGGTAATGGCATCAGCCATTCCATCGGTCAGCTGGATCTTCTTGTTGGTTTCTATATTGTGGATAAAAATCGCTTTAAACTGATTGTCGAGTAGTCTAGAGTAGGCAATCCATTTGCTGTCCGGAGACCATTCTGGATTTAATGAACGGTTGGGGTGGGCGAATCTATCAGTATCCAAAATCCGAGCTTCAGCATTGGTGACATTGACTAGCCAAAGGTTATAATCTGTATCGGTAAAAGAAATGTATTTGCCATCAGCAGACCAAGCTGGCTTAAAATAAAACGAATTGTTAGGTAACTTGATTTCCTTTGCAGACTCAAGGCCTTCTTGGTCACCTATCATGAGTTGATATTCACCCGAAATATCAGAAAACCAGGCTATTTGTTTCCCATCAGGCGACCACACTGGTGCACGTTCAGCTGAATGGGAGCTATTTGTCAAATTGCGCGCATTGCCTTTTTCTTTTGGTACAGTGATGATGTCACCTCTAAATTCAAAGAGAGCCCTTTGGCCTGTTGGGGAAAGCGAAGCGTTCAAAAGACCTCTTGAATTGACATCTACCCATCTCTCTCTTGCCCAGTGAAAATCTCCTTTTATTTCAATTGTCAATTGTTTGGATTCCCCTGTCTCGGGATTCAAAAGATGTAAGTAGCCTCCTTGTTCATACACAAGCTCCTTTCCATTGGAATCATGGTTTTTGACATCGAAATCCACATGGAAAGTCTCTTGCTTTAGCTCTTCACTTTCTGGATGATAAGACCAGATGTTGCTGGCATAATCAAGTTCAGACAGGAAAAAAACCTTATCCCCATGCCATATCGGCAAAGTATGACGTTCATTATCAGACCTTGGTGTTTTTTTTAATGAAAAATCATTCATGTCTACTATCCAAATGGGTTTGGCTTGGCCGCCTCGATAGTTTCTCCACTCAGGATCCCAAAAAGCAATTTGCTGGTAAGCCATTTTGTTTCCATCAGTTGAAAGCCTTCCATTTACTGCCCTAGGAATCGGCAGTGCTTCTTCCATACCTCCTTCAATTGATATCTTATAAAATTTCGATTCTTTAGTAGGTACATTTTCCCTGGCTGAAGTAAACAGAATATGTTTGCTATCAGGTGTCCAACCCGTCACAAGATCTGCTCCTGGATGCCATGTCAATCTTTTGGGTTCTCCACCTTCTGTTGGAATAATGTATACATCTGTGTTGCCATCATATTGCGCCGTAAAGGCAACATGCTTTCCGTCCGGAGAAAATCTAGGGAGTTGTTCCTGTCCCTCATTGCTGGTAAGTCGTATGGCTTGACCTCCTTCTTTTTCTACACGCCAAAGATCATTGGCATGAACAAAGACAATGTATTGATCTGAGATAGTTGGTTCACGTAGCAACCTGCTTCCCTGACCAAAACTCATTTGGCAGATTAAGCCAAAGAAAATGACCTGTATTAATGATTTCATAAGTATGTTGGATAAATATTTAATTTCGCTTTTAAATAATGAGGACAGTAATTCAAATCCAATTGAATACTTTGGCTACACTCATACAGCCTAAACCAAGTGTGATCAACCATACCAAAAACCCTAACACATTTATGATTGCAGTGTTTTTGTAGCCTTGCATCAATTCTGATTTGTTGGCAAGCCAAAGTATGTATGCTGATAATAAGGGCAGTAACATCCCATTTGCTAATTGGGCCAGATTGATCAGTTGTACGGGTTTAATCCCTAGTGAGGCAAACAACAATCCTAAGCCTAATATAGCGCTTATACTCCATTTCATTGGTGGCTGGGATAAATTACTTGACCATCCAAAAATCCCGCATACTACAAACGCTCCTGCCAATGGCGCTGTGATAGCTGAAGTAATACCTGCAGCGAAGAGTCCAAATCCAATGAAATATTTTGCCTGATTTCCCAACAAAGGCTCTACACCAATAGCCAATTCAGCGGCTGAGTTTACCTCAGAGATCCCACTACCAGCAGCAGTAGCCACAATAGCCATAGAAACAAGCCCTCCCAGTACTACCGATATGATGGTGTCGACTCGTGCATATTTAAGATCTTTGATAGAATTCCATCTTTGAGAGACTAAAGAGGAATGCAGAAATAGGTTGTAGGGGACTACAGTAGTTCCTATCAGTGCTACTATTTGAATAATGTTCAATGAATTGACTTTTGGAACAAAACCTCCAGCCAATTCTCCAAATGATGGTTTGACCATAAAAATATTCAGGATAAAGGCCAAGCTCATTAAAATGACCAAAAACGTAAGAACTTGGGTAATCCTTTTGTAAGAACCGATCATCAGCAAGGACCAAGCAACAATACCCAGAAGCATATTGAGTGGATTTAGTGAAAGTGTGGCAAACTGCAAAGCGGGCATGTCTACAAACAAGCTTAAGCCCATTGAACCTCCGCTAATGTTTCCAGCCTCATAAGCGGCATTTCCAAGTACAATAGCCAGCAAAATCAAGGTGAGGGAAAGATACCGTGACATGCCTTTTTTCAGAGATCCTGATACCACAGTGGCTAAGCCTTTGCCGGTGAACAAACCAATTCTAGAGGCCATTTCCTGTAGTACAATTGTCGCAAAAACCGAGAGCGCTAATGCCCATAGCAAATCATAGCCAAATTTAACACCTGCTATGGTGCAGACCGTAACAGTTCCGGGACCAATAAATGCCGCAGCAATTAAAGGTCCTGGGCCAATGTATTTCCGAAACTTTCCTATCATTGCGCCTGCTGCAGAGCGTAAATGGCAAAACTTCCCAGCCAATGTGTGCCTTCATAATTATCATCTACTATAGAAGGTAAGGAATATAAAATGTGTTCGTTGGCTATTCCGGTTAGGTGGCTGTACTTTTCAGGATAGTCTTTTATCAAACCGTAAATAACCCATGCACGGCTGAAATTGAGACCATCTAAATGTACCAATTTGCCATCTGTACGATCACTAACTTTCCCTGGAATCAAGTTAAATTCTGATTCTGCAAGTTTAGGCATAAAGGCTTCTAACCAAGGAAGAAATTCATCTTCTGGCATTACCTTTCTCATGATATCCAATTCTTGAAAGCAAGGCGAAAGAAAATCAAAACCACTTGGCTCCCAATTCAAAGGACAGTTTTGATCATTTTCGAACCAATGATAAGCCCTTTCTGTGATGAGTTTAGCCAATGATTCATCACCTGTAGTGATTGCAAAATCATGTGCAAAGGACAATCCAAAAGCAATATTGGAATGCTCACCAACTCTAATTGGATATATCAATTTAGGTAGGAAATCCATGTATTTTTCAACCATCAATGCAGTAAGTGGCTGGAGGTTTTCTCCAAGTTTCTTAGCAAAGGGATCATCCCACAAAGCCAACTCCTCAGTTAATTTTAAAACCCATGCCCATCCATATGTCCTTTCAAAACTACTGTTTTGTGGCATGTCAAAATACCTGACTTCTTGAAGTATATTTTCCTTACTCAGGTTCTCTGCTAGCTTTTCTTTGATCAAATCAGCATCTTCCAAATCTGGAAACTGTCTCAAAAGACTGACCAGCATCCAGTGGCCATGAACGCTTGAATGCCAATCAAAACAGCCATAAAAAGCAGGATGTAGTTCTTTAGGTCCTTTTAGGTAAGTTTCATCTTCAAGTGTTTGGTTCAGCTTGTTCGGATATTCTACCTGCATGCAGTGAAGCGGCATTTTGGATAGCCTATTGGCTTCGGACAAACTTAAGGTGATAGGATTAGGAAGAACCGTCTGAGCATAGGGTGCTACATTGACAAGCAGTACTAAACCAAGACTTAAGACAAATAAGTAAATATGTTTCATGAAAAGGAGTTTAAGTTTTTGAAGTTAAGAGATAAATACTCTTTTTAAAAACAGAAATTATTACTTTTGGCAAAGATCAAAACTTTGTCTTTTTTTTTAAATATAACCATGATGGGAAAACTAGAAGATTTTAAAACTCATTTAGAAAGTGGATACAGCTTCAAAGGAGATTCAATTATTTTGGGAACTGGAATCTTAGATTATGAACCAATTCAAGGGGCACAAGTAAAAATACCCTTGAGAACGATGAACAGGCACGGCTTGATTGCAGGAGCCACCGGAACAGGAAAAACCAAAACTTTACAGGTAATTGCAGAGCAGCTTTCATTACAGGGAGTGCCTTCAGTATTGATGGATTTGAAAGGTGATTTGTCTGGTTTGGCACAGCCAGGCACTTTTAATTCCCATATCGAAAAACGATCTCAGTTGATAGAGGTTGATTTTGAAGGAATGGGATTGCCTGTCGAGTTAATGTCGATTAGTAACGAAAAAGGTGTGAAATTGAAAGCAACAGTATCTGAATTTGGTCCTGTTCTAATGTCACAGATTTTAGAATTGAATGATACACAAAGGGGAGTAATGGCCCTTGTCTTTAGGTATTGTGATACCCATCACCTGCCACTACTGGATTTGAGGGATTTGAAAAAAGTACTTCAATTTGTCATCAATGAAGGTAAAGAGGAAATTACCAAAGAATATGGTGCTGTATCTCCAGCTACGATCAACACCATCATGCGAAAAATTATAGAGTTGGAGCAACAGGGAGCAGAGAACTTTTTTGGCGAATTATCATTCGAAGTAGACGATTTTGTAAGAACAGTGAATGGCAAAGGAGTAGTCTCAATCATCCGCTTGACTGACATTCAAAACCGACCAAAGCTATTTTCTACGTTTATGTTAAGTCTTCTGTCAGAGATTTATGAGACATTTCCCGAGCAAGGTGATTCTGATAAGCCCAAACTCTGTTTATTTATAGATGAAGCTCATTTGGTATTCAACAATTCCTCAAAGGATTTGATTGATAAAATAGAAGCTATTGTCAAATTGATAAGGTCAAAAGGGGTAGGGGTGTATTTCTGTACCCAGACACCGACTGATGTGCCGGAAAGAATTCTTGGTCAATTAGGCCTAAAAATACAACATGCATTAAGGGCATTTACTGCAAAGGATAGAACAGCAATCAGAAGGACAGCTGAGAATTACCCTATTTCTGAATACTATAAGACAGACGAAGTCCTGACGACAATGGGAATAGGGGAGGCATTGGTGACAGCATTAAATGAAAAAGGTATCCCAACACCTTTATCACATACATTATTGAGGGCTCCGGTTTCCCGAATGGATATTCTAATGGAGAATGAGCTGGATAATTTGGTTTCCAAATCACGCTTAGTGCCCAAGTACAATGTTAACATTGACAGGCAAAGTGCTTTTCATCTGCTGGATCAAAAAATCACACAGGCCGAAATTGCAGCGGCCAACAACACAGAGGTTCAGCAACAAAAAAGACCGGGAAGACCTGCTAAAGAAACATCTATTTTGGAAGATTTTTCCAAGAACACGATGGTCAGACAAATTGGAAGAACGATTTTTAGAGAAATTACCCGAAATTTGATGGGCTCAATTTCAGGTAAAAAAAAGAAGTAAAGTAGTGGGTGAATTGAAGGTAGGAATTATAGGAGCTGGTGCAGCTGGGTATTTTGCAGCCATACATGCCGCCCAAAGTGGTGCGCAGGTGAGTATTTTAGAAAAAACTTCCAAGACATTGGCGAAGGTTAAAGTCTCAGGTGGTGGAAGATGCAACGTGACGCATGATGCAAGAGAAATTTCTAAACTGGTTAAAAATTATCCTAGAGGAGAAAAATTCCTTAAAAAAGTGTTTAAGCACTTTTCAGTCAACGACACCATCGAGTGGTTTGAAAGCAGGAACGTCAAAACAAAAACAGAAGGAGACGGGAGAATGTTTCCCGTATCTGATAGTTCCCAAACAATAATTGACGCTTTGGAAAAAGAGGCTGAAACCAAAAATGTGACCATTATCAAAAGTTTTAATGTCCAAAAAATAGCAAAGAATCATCAAGGTTTTGAAGTAAGCGATGGCAAGAGGCAATTGAATTTTGACCGATTGATCTTGTGCTCGGGAGGAAACCCCAAAAAGGAAGGTTTTGAGTTTATCAAGGAATTGGGCCACAGCATAGTCCCCCCCATTCCTTCATTGTTTACTTTTAATACACCTACAGAGCCTTTGAGAAAACTAATGGGCATTTCCGTACCAAATGCTCATGTAAGGTTAGAAGGAACCAAGTTATCTTATGAAGGCCCTTTGTTAATTACTCATTGGGGAGTCAGTGGGCCGGCAGTATTAAAACTTTCAGCTTTTGGAGCAGAATGGCTCTATGATCATGCTTATCAAGCCAATGCACACATCAGGTGGGTGGCTTCTACTTCAGAAAATGATATTCAAAACCAACTGACAAATTTTAAAAACCAACATCCCAAAAAGAAAATAGCGACAAACCCTTTGTTTGAATTACCTGGGAGGTTGTGGGAGCACTTGACCCAAGTGGCAGAAATCAATGAAAACCTACTTTGGCAGGACATCCCAAAAAAGCAATTTAATAGAATGGTTCAAAATCTTTTTTGTTATATTGTTGGCGTCAAAGGCAAAACAACTTTCAAAGAAGAATTCGTGACGGCAGGAGGGGTAGAATTATCAGAAGTTGATCCTGAGACAATGGAAAGCAAAATCGTAAAAGATTTGTTTTTTGCCGGAGAGGTATTGAATATTGATGGAATTACGGGCGGTTTCAACTTTCAGGCTGCTTGGAGTACCGGATACCTAGCTGGTGTTAATGTGAATCATCCAATATAGCATGCAACAAATACCACCTGTAAGTTTCGATAAAATCGAAGAGATGACCGAAGGAGACGCTGAATTTAAGGCGGAATTGATTTCGGCGATATATTTTTCATTGCAGGAGTTACGGCAAAAATACATAGAAGGAGCTGCCAATCACGATACAGTTATCATTCAGGAAATCAGGCATAAAGTCAAGCCTTCACTCGCTCTTTTTGATATGATCTTGTTGAATGAAATTATTCAAGACGGAAAGGATATCATTGAAAATCAAGGTTTCAATGAAGCCTTTATGGAGCATTTTGATAAATTTTTGGACGCAGTAGAAGATGCCATTGATTACGTCAGGCCTCATGTCACTGACATCGAGGATGAGGCCTGACTTAAGTCTTTATATCAACTGTATCAAATCCACCAATCTGTTGGCATAACCGGCTTCATTGTCATACCATCCTACTATTTTCACCAAATTTCCCTTTGCAGAAGTCAGTCCGGCATCAAAAATACAAGAGTGTGGATTTCCAATGATGTCAATAGAAACTATAGGTGCTTCTTCGTATTCCAGAATTCCTTTTAAATCTCCTTCCGCTGCCTTTTTAAACACAGCATTTACCTCATCTGTGGTGGTGTCCTGAGACAATTCTACAATCAAGTCAGTCAAGGAACCATCAGGAACAGGAACACGCATTGCAGAAGCTTCTATCCTGCCTTTGAGGTGGGGAAGGACGATTTCCATCGCTTTCGCAGCATGTGTCGTAGTTGGAATAATTGAATATGCAGCGGCGCGGGCACGACGCAAATCTCTGTGGGGTGCATCATGTAGGTTTTGGTCATTGGTATAAGAGTGCACAGTAGATACAAATCCCTTCACAATTCCAAAATGATCATCCAGGATTTTCACCATCGGCGCCAGGCAGTTGGTGGTGCATGAAGCATTTGAAATGATATCAGATTCTTGCTCTAGCACCGTTTGGTTAACGCCTAGAACGACAGTTGGAACTCCTTCATCCTTAGCTGGAGCAGTAATGATCACTTTCTTCGCTCCAGCTTTCAAATGTCCTTCAGCCAATTTTCTTTCAGTAAATCTGCCAGTAGACTCTAAGACAATATCAATATCCAAGTCAGCCCAAGGGATTCTTGATGGATCTTTCTCTGCAAAAATTTTAATGGTCTTTCCTTTCGTGACAATATCACCGTTGACTACTTCTACCTTATGTGGATATTTGCCATGAATGGAATCATACTGTATCAGGTGAGCCAAAGTCTCTGGATCAATGAGGTCATTTACCGCGACTAGATCTATGCCTTCTTTTTCTAAAATTAATTTAATGGCCAATCGGCCAATTCTACCACAGCCATTGACTGCAACTCTTTTGTTTTTCATCTGATAAAAGGTACTTTTAAACGCAATGCGAAAATAGGAAAGTTGAGGGGCAATGACTAAGAATTTTTTTTCACGCTAATTTTCAGTGGATTGGGAGAAGAAACCAAATATTTTTTGGCTGGGTTTTGCATTGTGAAATTAAGCCTCTATATTTGCATCACCTTTCGAAAAAGAGGTTCCCCAATACCATCAAATGGTCGATTCGTCTAGGGGTTAGGACGCATCCCTTTCACGGATGAAACACGGGTTCGATTCCCGTATCGACTACAAAAAACACTGGACCACCTTTCAGTGTTTTCTTTTTGAATGGTCGATTCGTCTAGGGGTTAGGACGCATCCCTTTCACGGATGAAACACGGGTTCGATTCCCGTATCGACTACAACAAATTGATGTTTTTCATCGTTCTGAGTGTTCTGAGGCTGTTTTCAGCCCATTGCATGAAGAATTTGTTTTATGGTTGTTAGTGGTTAAAGTGAGTGAAAACCCAGTCTTCTAGGCTGGGTTTTTTTATTGGATTCAAGAGAAGATTCTATACCAAAAGAAAGCCTTCTTCCTGCAAAACTGTGAACAGTTCTGACCCTAAAAATGCTTCAAATTCTCCTATGTTTTGCTCTTCCATTTCTTTTTGAAATTGGTTGACAGATTGTTCCTTTTTACCCAAAATGGGCTTACAGTTGTTAACCAAGTAAATAATTTTCTCCCCTGTTTCTTTATCGATTTTCAATTCTTGTGTTTGGGACTTCCCATAAAACAATAATTTCCAATGCTCTCTCTTTTTTCCTTTTTTATTGGTGTAAAATTGCTCCAGTTCAGGTGCTTTTCCAAGCCAAATAGCTTTTTGATTTGGTCTCAGAACGCTAGGAACATGATCTTCAACGGCCCTATAGATGAAATTTTTAGGAACACTTGTTTTTGGAACTTTGAACCCAAACCATTCTTGAAGAGAAAATTCAAAACCTACTCCGTGCATGTAGTTGAATAAGGCTTTCTTTAATCCCTCACTAAACATTTCATGATCTGCACCAGTGGGATCTTCATGCGCCAAGTCATTGTCGGCAAACAGCCCCTTCTCCGGACCTATTTTGACTACTCCAAAAGCTTCAGGGTTCTTTCCAATAGGAGCATGAGATGTCATAGCAAACAAATGCCAGAATCCAGATTGCAAGACATTATTCATAAAAAGCTGTCGCACCATTTCCAAGCTGTCAATGGTTTCCTGTGCGGTCTGTGTAGGAAAACCATACATCAGGTAGGCATGTACCATTATGCCGGAAGAGGTAAAATTGTGAGCCACCCTTGCTACCTGGGAAACTGTAACCCCTTTTTGCATCTTAAGCAATAAACGGTCAGATGCAACCTCCAAGCCACCGGAAACCGCAATACAACCTGAAGCCTTAAGCAACCTACATAAATCATGCGTAAAGCGCTCTTCGAAGCGGATATTGGTCCACCAGGTAATTGAAATCTTTCTCTTAATAATTTCCAAAGCCAATTCACGCATCAAGGCAGGAGGTGCAGCTTCATCAACAAAGTGAAAACCGGTTTCACCTGTCTGTGCAATAAGTTCTTCAATCCTATCGCAGATCAAGGCAGCACTGACAGGCTCATAGTTTTGGATGTAGTCCAAGGAAATATCACAAAAAGAGCATTTTTTCCAGTAGCAACCATGGGCCATAGTCAGTTTATTCCAACGTCCATCAGACCATAACCTATGCATGGGGTTAGCCATTTCCAATACAGATAGGTATTTTTTCAGTGGAAGTCCTGTATAATCCGGCGTACCTGTTTTGCTGAAAGGGACATCCCTTTCCTTGGCTGCATTGATGTAAATGACTTCACCATCGACCAGCATAAAGGTCCGCTTCAAGTGATTATACTCCCTTTTTCCCTCCAAAAATTCCAAAAGACAAGTCAATGGCTGTTCTCCATCATCCAATGTGATAAAATCGACGTATTGAAAAACTCTTGGCTCCTTCAAAGACCTGAGCTCAGTATTTGGGTAACCACCTCCCATAGCAATTTTAATGTGTGGGTAATTTTCTTTGATAAATTTACCAGCACGTAGCGCTGCATATAGATTGCCAGGGAATGGTACGGAGAAACAAATCAGGTCGTAATGTTTTGTTGCCAATAACTCATTCAGCGTTTCAAATAAAAACTGATCTGTAAAGCTGGCTTCACTTTGTAGGGCTTCCTCTATAGGGTCAAAGCGTACTGCCGACCTTCCCAGACGTTCTGCATACCTACTGAAGCCAAAGTTAGCGTCAAGGCATTCCTGAATCAGGTCTCCCAAATCCTCTAGGTATAAGGTGGCCAAATGCCTGGCTTTGTCTTGCATGCCGGACGTCCCGAAGGCCCATTCCAAATCATCCAATTGATCAAACCTGGAAGCTTGAGGAAGAAAATCACCTTCGCAGATATTGTATGCTAAGGTGGGGTTTTGAAATTGTAAAAAACTGACCACGGGGTCTATGGTGGAAAGGTACTCTTCTTTCAGACGGATTATCCTCTTGGCATTCTTGGAAACTTGGGAAATATTTTTTGCCTCAATGGTTTCAAAAACCCTGATTAGACCTTTTTGAGAAAAGATTTTCAAGATTACTGAAATACCCAAATCGGCCTGCACGGACGGTACTTGAATCGTATTCAAAAAACCTTTGATATAAGCGGTGGCAGGGTAGGGGGTATTGAGTTGCGTAAAAGGCGGAGTAAGAAGAAGTACTGAAATAGACACGGGCTATAATTTTATTGCAAATTTCACGAATTTTTAGGAGAAACCTTTCATCCTGCCTAAAAACAAAAAAAGGTGCAGCCCAAGCCATGGACTGCACCTTTTGCAAGAGAAAAATGAGGACAGGAATATTAAATCAGTAAAACACATCAATTCAATGTGAAAATTTCTATCCACTAATTTTCCGATAGGATCAAATTCAAGAGTAAATCAAAGTTTTAGATCCAATATCTATAAATATCCAGTATCTAAGAATATCCCTTTGCCAAAAAACCCTCGTTTAATTGATTAGTGGCATGATTGCGGATAATCATATATCTCAAAATATAACTGATGAATATTGCTTAAATAAGCTTTG
Organism: Mongoliibacter ruber; assembly: GCF_003003005.1. GTDB lineage: Bacteria > Bacteroidota > Bacteroidia > Cytophagales > Cyclobacteriaceae > Mongoliibacter > Mongoliibacter ruber. Next base: position 161,332 of record NZ_PVTR01000001.1, on the reverse strand, counting down.
ATGATCACAAATAATGCTTCATATCTTATCTCCAAAGAAAATTGCATTGAAGAAGAGCTTATTAGTTCCAAACCATGTCCCCCTGAAGTTGGGGTTATCAACAAAATGGATAACTCTTCCCCGACCTACAGGACTGACCAATACACTTGCGCTTTGTTTGATTTTTTCCAGATTTGATCTGGAAATATAACCTCCCAAAAGTGGGTTCTCTGTATACTTTACAGGTGTTTGGTATTTGTCCTTTGAAGGTTTGAAGAAAATAGTCGAGTTTCTATAAACAGGTATTTCTTCAGTCCTGTAGCCATACCCTAATGGGTGGCTGTTGTCGAGTCTGGCCTGATAAATACTGCCACCGATAGCTTTAGCACCTTCAAAATCTCTTCTTGAAGCGAAGGGAACAAATGAGGGGTCTTCATCATTTTCTCCAGCAAGATACTCTTCTTTGACAATCTCCTGAGCCTGCAACCACTGACTGGCCATCCTTACAGAAATGATCGTACCACCTCTGTTTAGCCAATCTTTAATATGGGAAATCTGAGCTGAGGAAAGTCCTGAGTAATTACCTGAGGGAAGAATCAGGGTGTTGTAATCGTACATATTTACCCTGCCGAACATACTGATGTCCACTTTACTGATGGGCATTCCTACTTTGGTATCCATCAAATGCCAGATTTCACCAGCTTCATATTGCGAAGTACCTTGACCTATCAACATGATTACTTTTGGGGTTTGTACAGCTGAGACATTGTTGCTGCCCAAATCAATTCCTTTGACAGAAAAACCTGTTCCTGTTGCAAATACGTGAACGCCAGATGCCGCAGCTGATTCTTTTATTTTTTTTCTCAAATCATCATGATCCATGGACTGGAAAGCTGTTGGAATCACTAAAGTTCCGGCGGGAAACTCTCTTTCACCGGTTTCAGTGTTTGAAGTAAAAGAAAGTGCTGAAGTCTCCACATGCACTCCTGAAGACTGCAGATGATGCAAGAATTTCGGGGCAAAATAATCTGACCAATCGACCAAATAGGCTACATACTTGCCACCTTCAGGGAAATGTAATTCTTGAGTTGGCAAGGTTGACAATTCTTCTCCAAGATTGCTTACCGTTTGGTCAGCATAGGGGATACCATAGGCCAAAGCCATAGTCCATGAAGATGCATCATAAAAAACAGAATCAGCAAATTCTGTCACTTTTTCAAACATACTTCTTACCATTCTATATTGTGGTTGGGCGGTAGGAACCACATAGGATTTACCTTTGGCGAATTTTTGTCCGCCAATGCTAAGATCCCTATCATTTTCATAAACCTTAATTTTATGGTCCAAAAGAAGTTGCAGGAAAAGTCTGTTTCTTGACTCATCATAAGGGTCTCCAAATACGTACGATTTGGTTTTGGAGGAATTTGCCTCAGATATGGCAGTTTGGAAAAACTCCCTCAGATACCTATGCATGTATTCTCTTTCATTCACCCCTGCTTCCATAGTCGCAATGGAGGTCTTAAGTTGATTGCGAATGGTAAATGCAAAAGTAATCTCTCCCCTCTGAGAAGCCTGAATATGCCCACGGGACGATCCCTGCTCGAATACAAGACCAAGTCCTCCCTGAATATCGGGATATGTTGACCCATATCCTGGGTATGAGTTGTCAAACACTTCTTTAGTCCAATACAATGAACCAATATCATCTAGAGCCTTAGCAAAATAAGAAGCAAACTTGCTGTTGATGTCTTCGTAATTTTTGCGAGGCACTACAGGGTTTTCACTACTAAATGGTTTGGTTGGCTCAAAGAAATAAGTACTGTTGGTACCCATTTCATGGAAATCGCCTACCACATTAGGATACCAAGTGTGGTACCATTCGATCTTTTTTTGCAATTCTACATGTGCCAATGGCAACCAATCCCTGTTCAAATCAAACCAATAATGATTGACACGTCCAGAAGGCCATATTTCATTGTGCTCTCTGTCCAGGGGATCAGCCACAGGAGGGAAGCCTTTGTGCATATTGGCCCAATTGGTATGGCGATCTCTTCCATCAGGATTGATGGCTGGGTCTATCATCACCACGGCATTGTTTCTGATTTGCCCGGCAAGTTCAGATTGTGAGGCCAAGAGCCAATAAGCCGTTAATATGGATGCCTCGCCACCGGAAGGTTCATTCCCGTGAACACTGTAGGCAAGGTTGATGATTGCCGGCATTGCTGATACGTCAGGAAGGCTTTGGCTAGGATCTACCAACTTGAGATGATTTTCTCTGATGCCATCCAGGTTCTGTATGTTTTCCTGTCGGCTTATGACGAGCACTACCAAAGGCCTCAATTGATTGGTATAGCCGATTGTTTGGAGTTCAGCCATTGGAGAGACCTCAGCCAATTTTTCGAAATATGCCACCAATCGGTCATACCTGGTGTGCCATTCCCCGATTTCATATCCCAAAAAAGATTCAGGACTTGGGACAGAGGAATCGAAATTTTCATCCGGAAAATAATAGTCAGTCTGGGCCTGCGAAACAAAAAACAGGCAAATGCTGAATAAATAGGTGAGTAAGAGTTTTTTCATAAGATTGAATTTGTACTAAAACTAACCCGAAAAACAGGCAGGATAAAACGAAAATCCATTAACGGCTTTTGAATAGTTCGGAATTGACTTAATTTGAAGCCGTTTTAAAAATAACCGTTAAACCTATGAACAGAATTTTGACATTTCCATTAGTTGCAGTGGGACTAATTGTTTCGCTTCCAGCTTTTTCCCAACAGAAAGATATCAAACTGCCACCAGAAGCAACAGAATTCTGGGAACCGGTGGTAAGACAAGTTACTCCAGGTGATCAAAATACTATGCCGCCATCTGATGCCATTGTCATATTTGATGGGAAAAATTTGGATAATTTCGTTTCTGCGAAAGATGAAAGTAGCCCAGCCCCTTGGAAATTGGAAGATGGCGTCATGACAGTCACACCAAGAACCGGTGATATACAAACCAAAGAAAAATTTGGGGACATGCAATTGCATATAGAATGGTCAGCTCCAACCGAAATCAAAGGTGAAGGTCAGGGAAGAGGCAATTCAGGTATTTTTCTGATGTCACATTATGAAGTTCAAGTGCTTGATTCTTATGAGAGCCGTACTTACTCCAACGGACAGGCCGCCAGCATTTACAAGCAAACACCTCCATTGGTCAATGCTATGAAAAAGCCGGGAGAATGGAATACCTATGACATTTATTTTACAGCTCCAAGATTCAACTCTGACGGCATGGTGGTGGCACCTGCAAGGGTAACGGTTGTTCACAATGGAGTTTTGGTACAAAACAACACTGAAATCAAAGGGCCAACTGAATACATAGGAATACCAAATTACAAGGCGCATGATGATGCATTGCCAATCAAGCTGCAGGACCATGGAGATTTGGTAAAGTTTAGGAATATTTGGGTGAGGAAGCTTTAGGGAGAAGCGAGAGATTAGAAACGAGAAACGAGAGGAATTTACGAAGGACGATTTACGATTTACGAGGCTTTCTTAGGTTCTGGTTGTCAAAATGATGTGAGAAAAGTGAATTCGAAATAAATAAGAATTAAGACAAGTTAAAAGCGACAGTCTAATTTCAGCATTAAAGCCTTACAAACACCAACTTTGACTTACCTCCAGGTTGGTGTTTTTTTATGCTAAAAAGGATAATTACTTAAATCAATATCCCACAAGAAGGGTAGGAAAAAATAAGTGAATATCGTGATTAAAATAATCGATATGATGTTCATCCAAAGTCCTGCACGAAACATGTCGGGGATGGTCAGGTAACCTGAACCAAAAACGACCGCATTGGGAGGTGTGGCAACAGGCAACATAAATGCGCAAGAAGCAGCCATGGTTGCACCTACCATCAAACCAAATGGATGCACACCCATAGAGTAGGAGACAGCTGCCAATATTGGAAGGATCATAGAAGCTGTAGCCACGTTTGACGTAATTTCAGTAAGGAAATTCACGGCTGCAATAATGATCAAAAGGAAAAGGAAAAAAGCTATAAAATCCAAAAATACAAACTGAGTACCTATCCAAGAAGCTAAACCCGTCACTTTAAAACCTTCAGCTAATGCCAATCCACCACCAAAAAGCAATAAAATACCCCAAGGGATTTTTTCCGCTGTTTTCCAATCTAACAACTTAGTTGAAAATTGAGAGGAGGGGAGAACAAAAAGAAGCAAGACTCCAGCTATTGCAATCATGGTATCATCCAAAGCTGGAATCAATTCCTGCAAAAGGAAGGTTCTGGTAATCCAGGAAAAACTAACCAATCCAAATACTATTGCGACCCTTTTTTCTTCTACACTCATAGGACCTAGGAGGGTCAATTGCATTTTGATTTCATCCTTTCCTCCAGCCACGCTGAAATTCTTTTCGAAAGGATAGGCAAATTTGACTAAATACACCCAACAAATGGCCAACAAAATAATAGCAACAGGAAGGCCAAAGATGATCCACTGTGAAAATGATATTTCATAGCCGTACATTTCCTTGACCACACCGGCCAATATGATATTGGTAGGGGTCCCGATCAATGTGGCAACACCTCCAATAGAAGCAGAATAGGCAATACCAAGCATCAATGCCTGACCAATGCGATTGGGTTTGACAGTCTCCTGACCCTTAGGCGTCAATTGTGTAACTACAGCAATGGCTATAGGAAGCATCATGAGACTGGTAGCTGTATTTGAAATCCACATGGACAAGAATGCTGTGGCTAACATAAACCCAAGAATGATTCCCTGAATATTGGTGCCGATAAAAAGGATGATGTTTAATGCTATTCGCTTATGTAAGTTCCATTTTTCTATAGCCATGGCAATCATGAAGCCACCCATATATAACAAAACCATGGGGTGTGAATAGGAGGAAGCTGTATTGCTCATAGGCAAGGCACCCAATGCGGGCAACAATACCAAGGGAAGCAATGAGGTAGCGGCAATAGGGATAGCTTCTGTAATCCACCAAACAGCAACCCATGCGGTAACGGCTAACATCGCTAGGGCCTCAGGACTCATTCCTTGAGGATTAAGAAAAAGTAAGATCAACAGAAATAAAAGTGGACCTAGTAACAGCCCAACTTTAGCGGTATTGTTTTGAGACATATTTTGTAATACGAAACCCAAGCTTGTCAAAAAAATCTAATAATTCAAGAATAACCGGATAAGGGTAGTGGTTTAATTGACGAATTGATAAGGAATAAGATTGGTGAGAAAAAGCAGTGTGGATTGGTATCTATGTCTGTGTCTCGAAGTCTACTCTTCTTTATTTAACATAATGTAAATTATATAACATATAATGATTTTTCATGTTCTCACGCTATTTTGTAGTAACAGGAATTTGGATCAAATACACTTATAAAGGTTGCCTGAAATAAATCCGACAACCTTTATAGTTAAACAAATCATAAATAGATGATTTATGAAAATTCAAACTGTTAGCAAATCTAAGCCCTTGGCAAAGTCAATCTTGCTGCTCTGTCAGGATCATTCTTGACTTCACTGGTATCGTTGAGCACCATAGTTTCTCCATTTTCTGCGGTAAACTTTGGCCATTCAGGTAAAGATCCAGTATTTGGATCACCGGTTTTCATAAAGGCCAATAACGATGCTGACATCTTATCGGCCAGTTGTCTTGGTCTTTTTCCACCGCCGGTGTGTGTGAACATCCTGTCGGTATTTTGGAACCAAAAACAAATGTCTATGCAATGAAAAGCCCTCATCCGCCCATTGTATAAGTTAGGTTCCCATCCAAACCAAGCCATATAAACAGGTGCATTCTGTTTTACTTTTGCCTCTGCAGTAGCCACGGCACCTTGTCGGTTGGAAGCAACCAAAATCATGATTTCAGCTGGTTTTTTATCCGGAAAATTTGACTGGTAAGCTTGGACGATTTCAGCAGTTTTTTCTCCAAATCTAGGTTTGAGTTGTTCAATAACCCCATTTAAATCAATGGCTTCTAATTGTGGGTTCGCTCTTGTGGCTCCCCATTCATGAAAAGTAGTACAGACCATCAATGGAATATCGCTGTCATGGCTGTTCGCATTAGCAAAAAAGGTATCCTTTGGTAAATTGACCCCGTCGGCCACAGGTCCAAATCCTCCCCTAAAACCTGGCTGGGGAAATTCCTTGCGCATCCTTTCTTGGGCTTTATTGGCAATATCCAGATACTCCCGCCAAGGAATTTCCTGAAGTTTGTCCAGATTACCTGGAGTAAGACCAGCTTCCTCCATTACATATTGTCCAAGTTTTTTACTGTATTCCTGGTCATTTGCAGTCAGCATGCTGCCACTTAGTGCAACACCCTTGTGCACCAAACCTTTAGAAGCAGGCATAGACATGGTGGCAGTTACTTTCGCACCACCCCCGGATTGGCCCATGATGGTCACATTTCCAGGATCACCTCCAAAATTGGCAATATTTTCATTCACCCATTGCAGGGAAGCAATGATATCGAGCATGCTCACATTCCCTGAATTGGCATATTTGCTCCCCCCTACTCCTGATAAATCTGTAAATCCGATGGGTCCTAGTCGATGATTGATGGAAACGAAAACGACATCTCCGTTTTTAGCAAGATTTTCCCCATGATAGCCATCCTGCTCGAATCCATTTCCATTGGTAAAGCCACCTCCGTGTAACCAAACCAGAACTGGACGTTTTTCCCCGTCAGCTATGGCATTTGTCCATATATTCAGTTTGAGACAATCTTCGCTGACGTCATCATAGTTCCAGTGATCTGCAAAGGAATAATGTACATTGGCATACCTGTTGTCCATGATCTGAGGTGCAGTATTTCCCCACCAGATGGTATCCTTTACACCTTCCCATTTTTCTGGTTTTTGGGGAGGCATAAAACGGTTCTTCCCTCCAGTGTTGGCTCCATAAGGCACCCCTAAAAAGGTAAAAACTCCGTTAAGTTGATATCCTCTGACCTTTCCAAAGGCAGTTTCGGCAAGAGCAATTTCATCTCCTATCTGAAGAATCTGATCTTCCTCTAAATCATTTTTGGCTGTTGGTGAAATTCTGGCATTTGCCACAAAAGGTACCGCAGCGATACCGGCTGTGCCTAGCCCCATTTTCTGGAGGAATTGTCTTCGGTTATTTTTCATTAGGTTTAAGGTTAAGGTGTTATTTCTATTGTCTCAATTTGAGTAAATAGAAAATTAATTCCTAACCGATCATCATTTTTCTTAAAAGAAGTAGAGAAAATGATGAAAACGGGAGGTAGTTTTTCAATAGGTGTAGATTGATACTAAATTTTAAGCTCTAAGCACATTACTCCCTAACTTATTAGCAAACATTTTTGAATCTCTAAAGACAAAATTCTCTTGAATATCTGAAAACATAGGATTGATTAGGAGATTATGTTCTCCTGGGTAAAGCGATACAGGCATCCTAGCAGTTGGTACTTTTAAAAAAGGAAATGATTTTTCCTGCAGCCATTGTTTGCCAAATTCCTGTGTAACCTTGCCATGAGGCAACACATCCCAATTGGCAGGTAAACTATCAAGTTCCAGCGTTCCGATCAGATCTTCGTTCTTTATTTCAAACGTAAGCATATACCAGGCTTCATGCAGCACCGAAGTTCCTTTGATACACAGGTATTCCAAAGCAGCTAGAGAAGCTGTATTTGCAGCATAGATCATAGAAAATCCCTTTGGATTCCATCTGGCACCGAACATTGAACAACTGTAAGGTTGCTGATGGTATTTTTCAGACATGATTCTGTAATACAATGCCATGCCTACATTACATTTCCAAAATGAAGTGCTTCCACAGTCTCACTGACCATCTCCAAGCCATACATAGAAAGCATCAGCTGTGCAGGAATGGCATTCCCTAGTGCCAAATTGGATGAATACAGCCATTTCTTGAACTGAATTTCAGATCCGAATAACTCCACACCATTCTTGATCAATTCATCTATCTTGAAAAACTGGTAAGAACCTGGCGTCCCTATCGAGCTATCCACAGACCACCTCGACACGGTACTCGGAGACACAGATGTGGCTTTGGCAATCTCTGAAGCTTTGAGATTAAGAAACTCTATCAATGGACTTACTTCCTGATAGGTAAAGTTCTCCTCAAGCATTACCCCTACTTCTTGTAAATTTCTTGCTTTTTGAAGGGATTTGATAAAGTAGCCAAAAACAGGCTTAACAGTATAATTGAGCTTTTCCCCTCCTTTTTTAACTATAAAAGTAGATGTATAACCTTCATCTCCCTGATAATCCCTGAACTCGGAAAGATGATCAGGATTTACTTCAGGATATTTTTTAGCTTTCTTTTTCATAAAAATTTCATTTGACTCAATAAAAATAATCATTTGAAATATAAATAAATAATATTCAAGTCATTATTCTTGTTTAACCTGTTGATAAAGAGGTAAATAATATGACTGAAAAGGTATCTTCAATTATCAAATATCCATCTAGGATCAATCCAAAACCCTCTCTAACCTCCTGTAATCCCCTTCCAAAGCCTCATCAAGCATTTTATTCCATTTTTCCTGTATGTCTTTTTTTATCCCGTGATTCGTTTGTCCGTCATAAAGTTCCTGTAATCGATTCATCTCCCTGTATGCGTCAAAGTATGCATCATTTACCATGGCTTCATAATTTTCAGGATTCACATCAAGATTTTGCAGGTTTTTTTTAAGTCTGTCAGCCACTACCCTCACCACATCGAAATGTCTCTGTTCGTGGTTTAGAGAATAATCATTTTTATTCTTCACCCATGACTGACCAGGCAACATGTAAACCTTTACAGTTAATGGTAATATTATGCTTCCATCTTTAACAAAAGGTTTGCCTTCCATTGCCAAACTTGTAAAAATCACTGCATTATAGGTACTTCCTGTTCTAGGTCTATCCGTAAAATCCTTCCAAGTCAATGGCCTCTCTGGGCTATAGAAAACAGTATCTCTCCCGCTTATATAATCACCGTTTTCAACTAATATTTGAACTGAACCTGCCAATGCCCGATTGGAAAGTGCTTGAGAATTTATCCATTGATCAAAGTACTCCAAGGCATTATCCATAGCTTGTTGAATGACTCTTTGAGCCAAGTCCAACCTATTGATAGACCTCCGGTAATTCATGCCTCCTTCATAATCCAAAAGGTGAATTGGTTCAAAACTACTTTTTACGTAAAACCCTAACTTGAGCTTTAGCTCACCTGAAGCCACATTTCCAGAAGCTTTGGATTCGGCAATCTCAAACTGTTCAACCTTTACCAAAATTGCCTGATTCACACTGTTTTTAGACCTAATAGATTGATTCATGTAGGACTTAAATACTTCAGACAGGTTATTTCCCATCCTGGCACTTTGCATTTTATTGGCATCTGTGTAAACTTTCCCAATTTCAGAAAGATTTCTGCCTAGGTTTTCAACTTCAATAATCTCAAAAATAGCGTTTTGAATTGGATCGGATTTCGGAGTCAAAGTGAAATTAACACCCTGAGAAAAAGTATTTCCTGAATAAAGGACTACGGTTAAGAAAAAAAGAAAATATTTCATACCTATTTAACAGCAAGCTTCTGACCAAGGTTCTCGGACAAGACATCAAGCTATCATAAAAAATCTAAAAATAAGCTGTCAGGATATTTCTTCAAGAAGCTGCTGATAATCATATTGAAGGTCCTCATGCAAGCCTGCAATGAGTTTTTCTACCTTACCCACCTGAATTTTATAAAGATTATCTATCACTGGATGACGATATTCCAGATAACCATAAGCTTTCATCTCTTTACAAAAATGAATAATCAGCTCAATATGAGCTATTTTATTCTTACTGAGTTTGAGGGTCTTGTTGAGTTTTCTTCTAATTCCCTGAATGGATTTTTTAGCCACATGATAATGACGGGTATTGGCAGACATAAAAGCCTCATCGATCTCTTCAATGGCACTTTCTATAAAAATCCTAGGATTTTCCTTCTCAAACAGTTTAAAATATAGAAATGCCTTGTTGTCTCGGCTGTATTTGGCCAATTCTAAGACTGTTGCTACTAACTCTTTCTCATCAAGGAGACTTAGCTCCTTTTTGAGCATTGCCAAACTTGGAATCTGCATGTTTTTGAAGGCTAAGAACGGATGTTATTCAAGAAATGAATAGCAAAATACTACGAAGGTTTTATTCTTAAAAAAACAATCTCTAAAAAAAAGAAATCACCTTTGAATTCAGCAGCATTGGGCAAATTCAAAGGTGTATGAATAGCAGTATTACTTGATCAATTTTACATCAACTGCACTCAATCCCTTAGGAGTTCTTTCAGTTTCGTAAGTTACTTGATCACTTTCTCTTATTTCATCCAAGCATTTGTTGATGTGGACAAAAAGACTTTCGCCTGTTTGACTGTCTTTGATAAAGCCATATCCTTTGGATTCATTGAAAAAAGTAACTCTACCTTTTCTTGCCTCCTCGGGGGAATTGGCCATTTCAGAATCTTTAGGGACGGTAACATTAATACTATCTGGATCCACTTCCATCTTTTTCTTCGTTGGATCTGGAGGTGTGGAAGTGATGTTACCAAACTCATCCACATAAGCGATCATATCTTCAAAATCTGTTGATTTATCAGTATTCGACTTACGGGCTTCCTTTTTGTCTACCTTTTCCTGCTTTTTCTTTTGTCTCTGTTTTTCCTTCTCTTTTTTATTAAAGGTCTCTCTCGATTTTGCCATATCTACAAAATACCGAGAAATTTTGTGAAATTCCTATTTTTATTAAATAAGTATTGCGAATCTGTTTAATTCATTATTATTCTAAAAATAAGAAAGATTAGCAACTATCAGATTTTCAGATAAAAACAATTTTTAGCTCAAATTCAAGACAATAAAAAGCTTTTCTTTATGTATCACATTTCTAGTCCATTTATCAAATCAGATATGCCATCATCGTAAAATTTACTTTAGATTAGTAAATTAAATCTACGGAATGAAAGAAATTACCCAAATCATATCAGCATATCACAAGTATAAAGATTTAGGAAAAAAAACAGCCTTGGCTACGGTGGTAAAGGTAGATGGCTCAGCCTATAGGAGACCCGGGGCCAGAATGTTGGTTTCTGAAGACGGGGAATTGACAGGTGCAATTTCCGGTGGTTGCCTTGAGGGCGACGCCCTTAGGAAAGCACAGTCTGTGATCTTTCAACAAAAATCAATGATTGTCACCTATGATACGACCGATGAAGACGATCAAAAATTCGGTGTTGGATTGGGCTGCAACGGTATTATTCAGGTTTTGATTGAACCTATAGACTTTTCAAATACTCAAAATCCCATAGAGCTTCTGAAAACTGCATCCTCTGATCGCAAGACAAAGGTTTTGGTCACTGTGTTTTCTTTGAAAATGGCTAGGGCTTCGCAAATAGGAACTCAGTTGCTTGTAAGTCCTGATTCTTTGATTGGCAATGAAGAAAAAATCCCTGAATCTATTTTCAACTTAATTCAAAAGGAATCATCAGAAATATTTGATAGTCAGAGAAATAAGATATCTGCATCAGGTGATCATTTCGTTTTCTTAGAATGCATCAAAGCACCGGTTCATCTTATGCTTTTTGGTGCAGGGAATGACACGATTCCTTTAGCTAAAATGGCGGATTTGTTAGGCTGGGAGCTTAGCCTGATTGATGGGCGCAGTAGTCACGCTACAGCGCAAAGATTCCCAACAGTTAATCATATCATCATCAGTACTGCCGATGCAGCTGTGGATCAATTGGTTTTTGACCCCTATTCAGTGGTACTATTGATGACCCATAATTTTGAATATGAGGTCGAGGTTTTAAAATCGCTTTTGAAAAAGGATATTCCGTACATTGGCATATTAGGTCCTAAAAAGAAACGCTTAAAAATGATTGAAAGGTTGGAGTTAGAAGGTATTGAAGCCAATCAAAATAACCTTTATGGTCCAATGGGGCTTGACATTGGAGCGGAAGGTTCAGAAGAAATAGCATTATCTGTGCTTTCGGAAATAAAAGCTGTTGTCAGCCAAAAATCCTCTGGCTTTTTACGCGATAAAGATGGTCCTATTCATGATGAAGAAAGATGAGTCAGGTTCAAACAGGTATCATCATACTAGCTGCCGGGAAGTCGTCTCGTCTGGGTCAAGCCAAACAGTTGGTAGAATTCAATAACAAAAACCTATTACAGCATACTATAGATCAGCTTGACGAATTGATGGATTGTGTATCAGTTGTGGTATTGGGATCCAATAACCTGGAAATTATAAACAAAATCAATTTCAAAAATTCAAGTAAAATTATCAATTCTGAATGGGAAAAGGGTATGTCCTCGTCTATGCAAACAGGGTTGAAGTTCTTGATGCTCAATTATCCCGACCTCCAACAGGTCATGTTATTACTCTGTGACCAACCTTTTGTGGACGGAAAACTTTTAAAAATTTTACTTGAGGAAAAAGAAAAAACTCAAAAAGGAATAGTATGTTGTTCTTATGCCGACACAGTCGGAGTACCGGCTGTTTTTGGTAAGAAATATTTTGATGCTTTATTTCAGCTCAATGTAAAAGAAGGTGCCAAAAAAGTTATTTTATCAAATCAAGAGGATTTGGAGGAAATCAATTTTCCAAAAGGTGCAGTCGATATAGATACCCCGGAAGATTTGGAGAATTTGAAAAGTGGTTTCTCAGGTTCTTAATTCCCCAACAACTTTCTTGACATAAGCTATCGTAAAATCAATTTCATCCTCTGTGGTGAACATGCCAAGAGAAAATCGTACTGAAGATCTACCAAGATTTCCTTTGACCCCCATCGCTTCTAACACATGAGACGGTTTTGGTGAAATGCTGGTGCATGCAGATCCTGAACTTACCGCAATTTCTTTGTTGAGCATTTGTAAGAGTTCTTCCCCTCCCACTCCTTCAAATGAAACATTGCATACATGCGGTATCCTATGGTCTTGACTGCTGTTTAACTGCGTTCCTGGAATTTTAAGAAGCTCTTTTTCTAGTTTATTTCTTAGGATATTCAGTTTATCTCCTAATTCTTCAATGCTTTCCACAGCAATCCTTGCAGCCTCTCCCATTCCCACTATTCCAGGTACATTTAAGGTGCCACTTCGATAACCTTTTTCATGCCCCCCTCCCACTATTATTGGCAACGGTTTGGGAAGTGGATGATTATGTCTGATAAAAAGGGCTCCCACACCTTTTGGTCCATAGAATTTGTGCCCAGAAATTGCCATCATATGGATTCCTTTAATGTTTACAGGAATTTTTCCTACAGCTTGCACAGCATCCGTGAAAAAAATAATGTTATGTTGTTCAGCTAAATTAGCAATATCGGAAACCGGATGAATCACTCCAGTTTCATTATTTGCCCACATGAGGGCAATCATCTTGGTGTCCGCAATGATCGCATCCTTCAACTGCTCTAGACTTATTTCCCCATTATCATTGACCGAAAGGTAAGTGACAAGAGCACCTTTTTCCTCAATACTTCTAAATGTATCCAAGACAGCTTTGTGTTCTGTTTGGCAAGTAATATAGTGTTGTTTCTGCCCTGAATAGAATTCAAAAATCCCCTTGATCCCTAAATTGATTGCTTCTGTAGCCCCAGAAGTAAATATAATCTCTTTTGACCTTGCACCAATTAGCTGAGCGACTTGGTCCCGAGCTAGCTCCACGGCATCTTCTGCAATCCAGCCAAAAGGATGACTTTTACTTGCTGCATTTCCAAAATGTGTGGTAAACCATGGTGTCATTTTTCCCAATACTTCAGGATGACATGGCGTAGTTGCATTATAATCGAGGTAGATAGGGTATTTCATTGTAGAATCAACAAAGAATTATGCTATGAGGTTTTGAATAATGAATGAAGAAAAATTTCTGATACAATCAAATGAATTATATTTGAATATGCAGGAAAGTTGGACATTTACACTCAATGAAGATATTAAAGTTGAAAACTCGGAAATATTTATCCAGAACGTAATTTCAAGGGAAAATAAAGACTTTGGGATTTTTTTGTCTTATTATTTCCGTAAGGATGGTGCAGTTGTAGAAAATGTATCATTCAATTCCATTGAGTTGGGGAATGATAAAACGAAAGGAAAAGTGATGGTTTCATTTGACCTGATCCATTTTAATGCTTGTCTCAATATTCATGAACAAGGAAAAGAAAAAATGGAACTTACATACCATATCTTTTTTGAATCAAATTCAATTGAGTTTAAGGGCCCTTTCTGGCCTGAAAGAGGAATGGATGAGATATAAAAAAAGTCCTCCAAAACTTTTTGGAGGACTTAAAATTTAAGCTCTCTTAATTTCCAGTTTAATATCTGAGAATTCTTTTTGTTCTATAAATGGTTGAGAACGCAGTCGCCTTCCTGTTGCCTTGAATATGGCATTGGCTATGGCACCTCCTGTTGGTGGCAGGGCTGGTTCACCTAAGCCGGTAGGATCAATCCCATTGTCGACAAAATGCACATCAATTTCAGGTACTTCTTTCATCCTGATAAGCCTGTAAGTATCGAAATTCTTTTGATTTGGTAAACCATTGGCAAAAGTCATATTGGTAAACATGGCATGTCCCATACCATCTACAATTCCACCTCTTACCTGTTGATTGGCTCCCGTTGGATTGACCACAATACCACAATCAGTCACAGCTGTTATCTTCTTAAGGACCGGCTGGCTATCTTCCATCTCTATATTGGCCACTTGTGCTACATAAGATCTGTGCGAGAAATACACACTGAAGCCTTGCATGACATTGGAATCTTTACCCCAATTGGATTTTTCAGCCGCCATTTCGACTACGCCTTTCATCCTGTCTATATCATAATGAATCTCACCGACAGGATCTTTTTTAGCCCTATCCATCAATTCCAGCCTGAATGAAACAGGATCTTTTCCAGCTTCAAGTGCAACCTCATCCAAGAATGACTGCTCCGCATAAGCGAGGAAATTGGTAATCGGAGCCCTCCATGCATTAGTGGTAATGGGTGAATTATGGTTGATGGATTCTATCAATAAATTATCAACAGAGCCAGATGGAAAATTATTTTCTCTGGTAGTATTACCTGCGTTGATGCCTACACCTCGGAGTTTGTAGCCGATCATTTTACCACTATCGTCCAATGCTGCTTGAAATTTATATCTTACGGCAGGTCTGTAAGCTCCACCTGTCATGTCATCTTCTCTACTCCAGGTGACTTTTACAGGTTTGTCCAGAATTTTGGAAAGCTCAACTGCCTCAACCACAAAATCTGCACGGAGTCTTCTTCCAAATCCGCCACCAAGACGTGTCAATTCCATACTGATATTTTCAGTTGGTATATCAAGCAATTGGGCTGTTTCCATTCTTGCCCGGTCTGGAGTCTGAGTAGGACCTACAAGTTCTACTTTGTCGCCTTTCACATGCGCAAAGAAGTTCATCGGCTCCATCGGAGAATGCGATAGGAAAGGACATTGGTATTCTGCCGTCACTACTTTAGCTGCATTACCAAAGGCCTGATCAACATTACCATCTTGCCTCATTACCTGAGCCTTACCTTTCTCCATAAGATCTTGGAATAGTCGGTCATGGTCCTCAGTACTTTCTACATTTCCATCAGGCTCATAATCTATTTTCAACAGTTTTTTTGCCTTCATCAAAGGCCAAGTAGAATCACCCACTACAGCCACATTATTATTGAAGGTAACCACATCTGTGATATCGGCTATCTTTCTGGCTTCACTGTCATCTACAGATTTGATTTTCATGCCAAAAGGAGGCCTTTGAATCATTGCCTGAACCATGCCTTCCCGATAGATGTCGAGTCCATATATAGGTTGACCTGTAAACATGGCTTTATTGTCCACGTTTTTGACCGGTGTACCTATGATTTTGAAATCTTTATAATTTTTCAAAGGAACTTCCTCCGGAACATCCAATTTGGATGCATCAGTCACCAAGTCACCGTATGGAATTTTCTTTCCGCTCTTGCTGTGGATTACTTGACCTTTTTCTGTGGTCAACTCACTCGCATCTACATCTAATTGTGCAGCAGCTGCACTTACCAATAAAAATTTAGCTGTCGCTCCTGCATTTCGCAATCTTTCCCAAGAATGGGGCATGGCTCCTGAACCACCTGTGACTTGGCGGTCAAATTTGTCGTTATCCAGGTGTGCTTGAAATACCCTCACCTTTTCCCAGTCAGCGTCCAGTTCTTCAGCCACGACCATTGGGAATGAAGTTTTGATATTTTGACCCAACTCAGGATTAGGAGAATATATTACCACATCACCTGAGGGAGAAATGGATAAAAATGAATTGAAGTTGTGTGCCTGCGAGAGTACTTCTTCATCTGTAAGTACTTGCATTTTTGGAGAATCACAGCCTGACCAATAAAAGCCGATAAATAATCCTCCGGCTGCCGTTCCGGCAATTTTGAGGAAATCCCGTCTGTTTGATTTTAATAGTTCTGCCATAATTATTTTGTTTTAGCGGCCAATGCCACAGCTTCCCTGATTTTATGATATGTCCCGCACCTACACAGGTTTCTATTCATGGCATCTTCTATTTCTGCCATGCTTGGGGAAGGATTTTTTTTCAATAATGCTGAGGCAGTCATGATTTGGCCTGCCTGGCAATAACCACACTGCGCAACATCTACTTCATTCCATGCTTTTTGGACCGGATGGTCTCCTTCCTTTGAAAGCCCTTCTATGGTAGTCACTTCATCGCTTCCCACACTGGAAACCGGAAGGGTGCAAGAAAAAGTGGCTTCACCATTCAAGTGAACTGTGCATGCCCCACATTGAGCTATACCACAAGAATATTTGGTTCCAACCAGACCTAAATGATCTCTGAGTACCCAAAGCAAAGGAGTGTCCTCTTCTACATCAACATTGAATGTCTCTCCGTTGATCTTTAGACTGTAATTTGCCATTTTTAGATTTTTGATGATTCGATTATTAATTTAAACATTTTAGCATGACTTGCTAAGCAATTCAAAAGCTTTTTCGGGGCTAATATGATAAACCGTAATTATTGAATTTGAATGGAATACCAAGTCAAAAAGCCTTTTGTTTTGTGTTTGATTAGAAATTATCATGTCCTATCCTTATTTTCACAAATCAAATCAAACCATATAACCTATTATGAAAAAAATTAAAGCTGCAATTGTTGGAACTGGCTTTATTGGCCCAGCCCATTTGGAAGCCCTAAGAAGGATACCTTATGTTGAGGTCACCGCACTCTGTGAGGTCAACATAGAACTTGCCAAAGCCAAAGCTGAACTCTTGGGAATACCCAATGCATTTACATTTGAGGAAATGTTAAAGCAGCCTGACATCGATGCTGTACATATTTGTACTCCAAATTTTCTTCACTTTTCACAATCCAAAGCCGCCCTTGAGGCAGGTAAACATGTCATTTGCGAAAAGCCTTTGGCCACCAAAATCGAAGAAGCAGAAGAGCTTGTGGCCTTGGCCAAAGAAAAAGGACTTGTCAATGCTGTTCATTTTAACCTTCGCTATTATCCAATGGTAAGACAAATGAAAACCATGAGAGAAAACGGAGAACTCGGTGAGATTTACAGCATCATGGGTTCCTATCTTCAAGATTGGCTGTACCTCAATACAGATTATAACTGGAGATTAGAACCTGATCAATCAGGAGATTCCAGGGCGATTGCGGATATTGGTTCCCATCTGTTGGATTTGACTGAATATGTGACGGGACTTAAAGTTACAGAAGTAATGGCTGATTTCTCTACTGTTCACAAAACGAGATTGAAGCCTCTCAAGCCTATCGAAACTTATTCTGGCAAGATGCTGCAGGAATCTGATTATGCCGAGGTTCCTATCAATACTGAAGACCATGCAACAGTGATGCTTCGTTTTGATAATGGTAATAAAGGCTCTGTTACAGTTTCCCAAGTCAACGCAGGGAGAAAAAACAGGTTGAATATTGAAATAGCAGGTTCAAAGTCCAACTATGAATGGTGTTCAGAAAAGCCAAACGAACTATGGATTGGTAAAAGGGAGACAGCTAATCAACACTTAATGAAAGATCCCTCACTGTTCACAAAAGAAGCTGCAGGATTGATCAGTTTTCCTGGAGGTCACAACGAAGGATTTCCAGATACATCCAAACAAATGTTTAAAGAAGTATATGCTGCCATCCGTGAAGGCAAACAACCGGAAAAACCAAGTTTCCCAACCTTTGAAGATGGTCACAGAGAGCTTTTAATTTGTGAAAGGATTATTGAAAGCAACAAAAAACAATCATGGGTTAAAATTTGAATTCAACAATAAATTAGTATTTTGGAACATAAACCAAATTTTAAATAGCCATGAGAAATAAAATCAACGTCTTTTCTGGAATTTTTCTTTCTTTTTTACTGGTATTCGCTACCTACGCCGTTGCCCAAGATCAAGAAAGAGTAAGTCCGCCAAGGACTGCTTCCGGATCGGTTGCTGGATCTGACATCAACATCAATTACTCAAGCCCTGCTGTAAATGGTAGACAGGTTTGGGGAGTTCTTGTACCTCTAGGTGAGGTATGGAGAGCGGGTGCCAATGAAGCGACCACTTTTGAAACAAGCAAGGACATAAAGGTTCAGGGCAAAGAGCTTCCAGCAGGAAAGTACAGCCTTTTCATTATACCAAATGAAGGTGAATCAACCTTGATTTTCAATAAGGATACCGGGCTTTGGGGAACCAACAATTATGATTCTGGCAAGGACGCATTGAGGGTGAATATTCCTGCAGGGCAGACTGCTACACTGGAAGAGAGACTTACTTATGAAGTAAAGCCTGATGGTGTAGAAATGCGTTGGGAATATGGAAGAGCATTCTTCAAAATTGAACAATAAGCTCACTTATTCTAATTCAAGACCGCTGTGAAAAACATTTCGCAGCGGTTTTTTTGTTACTTTTGCACAAAACTTACTGAATTGAAATTTTCCTCCTCTGCCTTTGATTTGCCTGTTTGTGATATTCTAGATCAGGTAAAAGACACCCTTCAAGCCAATAGTACACTCATTGTGACAGCTCCTCCGGGGGCCGGGAAGAGTACAATCTTGCCATTATCCTTACTGGATACTTCTTTTTTGGCAGGAAAAAAAATACTTATGCTTGAACCAAGGAGGCTAGCGGCCAAGAGTATAGCATTGAGAATGGCAGCCCTTTTAGATGAACCTGTAGGAGAGACAATAGGTTATCGCATCAGGTTTGAAAACAAGGTTTCTGATAGGACAAAGATCGAGGTACTCACTGAGGGAATATTGACCAGGATGCTTCACAGCGATAATGCACTGGAGAATGTTGGATTGGTTATTTTTGATGAATTCCACGAGAGAAATATTCATGCAGATCTGGCAATGGCTCTTTGCCGTGAAGCGCAACAAGTCTTGAGGCCTGACTTAAGGATAATGGTGATGTCTGCAACTTTGGATATGCCACTTTTATCAAAACTTCTGGAAGCTCCTACCCTAGTCAGTAAAGGGAAAATGTATCCCGTTGAAGTCAGGTATACTGGCGACTATGACCTTTTTAGCATGCCTGAAATGCTCAGTCAAATTGTGATACAAGCTTCAAAAGAAAATGAGGGTGATATCCTCGCTTTTTTGCCTGGACAGGGTGAAATAAAGAAAACTGAAGCCATACTGAGGTCAAATTTGAGAGATTTTTCTATTCATCCTTTGTATGGCCAATTATCACCCGCCGCCCAGCATCAGGCAATCATGCCTAGAAAAGATGGCAAGAGAAAAGTAGTCTTGGCTACTTCAATTGCAGAAACAAGTCTCACCATTGAAGGAATTAAAGTTGTTGTCGACTGTGGGTATGGAAGGACATCTAAGTTCAATCCAAGATCAGGACTGAGTAGACTTGAAACTGTCGCCATATCTAAAGATGCGGCCGATCAAAGGGCGGGTAGATCTGGTCGTTTAGGCCCGGGAGTCTGTTACCGGATGTGGTCTTTAGCTTCACATGCTCATTTAGACAACTTCCGAACCCCAGAAATACAGGAAGCCGATCTGGCTCCTTTAGTTTTGGACTTGGTAAAATGGGGAGTGGAAAATGTAGATAATCTTACTTGGTTATCTCCTCCTCCCCGAGGATCTGTATCACAGGCTTTAGATTTGCTCGAACAATTGGAAGCTATCCAAGATGGTAAACTGACCGATCATGGTAAGACCATACACAGTATACCTGCGCATCCAAGAATTGCTCATATGCTGTTGAAGGCAAAAGAAATGGGCAATGTTCCATTAGCCACTGATATAGCTGCTTTATTGGAAGAGAGAGATCCTTTGAAACCAGAAATCGGAGTTGATATCAACCTTAGATTAGAAGCCATTAGAAGGGCCCGTAAAGAAAAGTTTTCCATAAAAGGGATCAGGAAAATTGAAAAGATAGCATCTCAATATAGACGGCTCTTAGTCGAAGAAGAAGACAATGGTATATTCGATCCTTTTGAGGCAGGGCTATTGATCGCTTATGCATACCCTGAAAGGATCGCATCTGCAAGGCCTGGAAATAATGCCCAATTTCAATTGGCCAATGGCAAAATTGCAATGATGGGACATAGAGATGAGCTGGCACATGAATCATGGATTGCCATATCTCACGTTGATGAGAGAGATGGGATGGGCAAGATTTTTATGGCCGCTCCCATTAACCCGACTGATCTGAGACCACTTTTACAAGAAAAAAGGATTGTCAAGTGGGACAAACAATCGGAGGAGTTTATCGCAATCAAAACCTTGGGGATAGGCTCTATTGTCCTAAGGTCTACACCTGTGACTGATGTACATCCTGATGAAAAAATCAATGCCTTAATACCTGTCATTCATCAGGATATTGAAAGACATTTGAATTTCAATGATGATGCTATACAACTTCTAAGAAGAGTATCATTACTCAAGGTAACCAATCCTGATATGGATTTTCCCGATTATTCTAAAAATTGGTTAAAGCAAAACCTAAAGGAATGCATGGGGCATTACTTACAAAACATCAGATCAGCTGAAGATTTGAAGAAACTGGATATTAAGGAAATTCTCTTTTCCAGAATGGAATATAAAACACAACAGCTGCTCAATGAATTGGCACCTCAAAAGATTACAGTACCAAGCGGCAGTCAGATAAAGATAGAGTACAAGGAAGAAGGAGAAAATCCTATTATCGCAGTAAGGTTACAAGAAATTTTTGGCTGGTTGGATACACCTGTTATCAACCGAGGAAAGACCAAATTGATATTGCACCTGCTTTCACCTGGTTTTAAGCCTGTTCAGGTAACGTCAGACTTAAAAAACTTTTGGGCAAACACTTATTTCGAAGTCAAAAAAGAACTGAAAAGAAGATATCCCAAACACTCATGGCCTGAAGATCCACTTGCAGCGGAAGCAGTGAGAGGAGTGAAAAGGAAAAACTAAATATGCTCTAAATAATCAATGAGGTTAATAAAACAGGCTAGATTGAAAGGAGTAACCTGTTTTTCATTCAACATATCAAGGTATTTGCTCTTGATGTCTTCAAATGCGTCAGGATTGTAAAATTTGGCTAAGGTAATACCTCTAGCGGATCTATAAGTAAAGTTTTGAGTCAATATTGGAGTAGCCGTATCCGAATTGAAATACGACTCCAATGATTTTCCCTCTGAAAATTTATCTAAAAACCTGAAGCCGTTTTTCACCAAAAAATTTTCTGCATTTTCAATAACAGAACCAAGTTCAAGGTCATTTTCTACTAAAAACCTCCTAGGCATCTCAGTATCTATCCTATCCATAGTCTCTACCAATGTAATACTACGTTCTTTGTAATCGCCAAGAGATGGCAAAAACCTATGGACAATATTTTCAATGTTATCGTATCTTATTCCAAGGTGATATTCGAGGTAAGAGACATCTTCATAATGGGTATAATGAAAAAATACCATTTGCCGCCCTTCTCCAAAAGTCTTCGTATAATGCAGAGATTTACCATCTAACTTAAAACCAAAATCGGCTAAGAATTCTTCATGAAGCAGTATTACATCTCTGAATTTCATATACTTATATAACCTTTATGCGTAATCAAATGTTGTTTATTCCTCAGAAAAGATTGCTTTAATTTCTTCAATCATTTCTTCAACTTCAGACTTTTTGATTTCAAACTCATCCGAATTTTGATCAAAATTATTCTTAAAATGATTCCAGTGTTTTTCCATTTTTTTCAACACCCGTGGAGTCAATTCAAATTCTACAGTATCCAAAAACTCCTTTGCAAGTGCCGAAGTTTTGAAATTTCCAAAGAGGTATAACCTGAAAAGGTCTACAAACCTTTCCGACAAATCATAGCCATCTAATGTTTGGACAAAAGCCCCATTTTGAAGTTTATTTTCATTTCTATGAATGACTTCAAATAAGTGCTCGAGGGCTTCATTATTGTTTTCAATATTGCCAAGAGACCTAGCCGCCAAAAGAGCACTTTCATAATTTTCAGCCTTCAATATTGATATAAGATTATCAATTACTTCTTGATTGCCTATCTTTGAAAGCTTATCTGCGTATAGATAAGCTTCTTTTTCCTGGGGGTCGCACATGCGTGCAATGAGTTGTTCTACTGTATACTTCATTGATTATAATATTTTAACAAAAATAAGACCATAAAAGGATCAATAATAAATTTCACATCATGAAAAATGTACTTTTAGATTTCGAAAAAACCACACATGTCTTTAACACACTTTTAAACAGCGGTTTACATCTTGAAAAAAACTTAAAAAAAAGAAAGCTTACTTTCAAAAATTCAGAAGAAGAAAATGTTGCCAGCCTAAGATTATCATTGAATATAGACCTTGATGAAAATGGCCAAAAGCTAAGAGAGCTTGAGTTTGTCAACTATGTTTTGATACTTATACGCTCAGGACAAGCATCTCTTGGCTTGTTTGAAAATGGGGAGTTGTCAGACCACAAGGTATTTCGAGCTTATATGGTGAGAAAAAAGCAAGGAAAAAGCCAAATTAAATACTTGAAAACAAAAGGTAAGTCAAGAGCGGGCTCAAGGGTTAGGCTGGCTGAAACCTTGGAGTTTTTTGATGAAATCAACCTTAGGTTAAACAAGTATTTCAGTGAATTCAGAATAGATTCAATTGGGCTCAGCTGCGCCACTACATTGATACCCTATTTTTACGGAGGAAAAGAAGTGACACCTTTTGAAAAAAATGATAAAAGGATTTTTAAAATACCCATGCACACCTCTACCCCCACGTTTGAAGCCTTGCTCAAGATCCGTGAATTTATGAGCAAAACGGAATTCGAACTGATTTCTGAGGAATATGTATCGAGTTTTAAACCCCTGTTTACTAACGATTTAAATAATTTTATCGAAAAAGAGGATGAGGATTGGTAGCCTAAGTGGTATTTGGAACGATTTTAGAGCAATACGGCTGGAAATTCGATTGCTATGAAAAAATATCTTCTGTTTATTCCTCTTTTCGTTCTTTTAAGCTTTTTTCAACAAGCGGAAGCACAGCGCTATGGAACAGCTGTAGGTTTGAGAATGGGCAGCAATGACTTTAGCCGTACTTTTGGGCTAAGTGCACAACAACGTGTTTTGAAACATGTCACACTAGAGGGAATAGTACAATCTGATTTTTCAAGAAATACGACTTTTCACCTCCTGGTGGAATCTCATAAACCAATCATTTCCAAAAGATTCAACTATTATTATGGAGCAGGTCTATCTTCAGGATGGGAAGAAAGTAAAGTGAAAGATCCTGAATCCATGCAAATCATTCACACATATGGCAACCCTACTACAGGTGTAGATTTAATCGCTGGTATAGAAATGACAATTCTCAATACTGTGATTTCATTGGACTACAAACCCAATGTCAATCTAATGGGGAGAGAAGAGTTTTTCAGGGGCCAGGTAGGCATTTCTGCCAGAACAGTTTTGGTCAAGACTAAGGAGCAGAACAAGCGAAAAAGGAAAAGGGCCAGAGCAAAAAGAAAAAAGAATAATGACACTTTTGGAGACAAGTTGAAAAACACTTTTAACTTTAAGAACAATCAAAACCCCTAATTATACCTGGATTTTTGAATCTCAAATTACCTATTAAGTTTAAATTTCTGCAAGTCATATAAAAACACCTTTTTCTTAAATATGAAATGGGTGTTTTTTTATTTCTTAAAGTATAATTTTTTACTTTCATAATTCACTAAACACATCCTTGAATATGACCCGAAAACGACTTTCAATTATATTTTTATTAACCTTCCTCATTTACGGATGGTCCTTTGCTCAGGAAAAGAGCATATTGGATCAGTTACATGAGGTAGCCATTGTAGACCAAAAAATCATGATGCCCATGAGAGATGGTGTACGGTTGGCTACAGATATTTATCGTCCAAAGACCGACGATCCAGTTCCGATTGTATTTAGCAGAACGCCCTATCAATTCAATTCATACAGCAATGGAGAGTTGGTCTCTAGACATATGGAAACGGCATTGGAATATGTCAAAAGAGGATATGCCTATGTGATTCAAAATGAAAGAGGAAGGTTTTTTTCAGAAGGGGAATGGGATATCTTAGGTGTTCCCTTGACCGATGGCTATGATGCCTTTGAGTGGATGTCCAACCAAACTTGGAGCAATGGTAAAATCGGAACCATCGGGTGTTCTTCCACAGCGGAATGGCAAATGGCTGTAGCTTCATTGGATCACCCTTCACATACCGCACTCGTAGCCCAAGGTTTTGGAGCTGGAGTAGGTCGGATAGGTGATTATTATGAACAAGGCAATTGGTACAGAGGTGGAGCAGGTCAGATGCTGTTTACTTCTTGGTTGTACAGTACACAACATGACCCAATGGCTCCTAGGTTGCCTAAGGGCATTGAACAAGAGGATTTACTTCGCTTACAGAAATTCTATGATATGGCGCCTCGATACGCAAGAGTAGATTGGGCAGAAGGGTTGAGCCATTTACCTGTAAAAGACATCATCAAAAATGTAAATGGACCAAAAGGCATTTATGAGGAAATGATAACTAGAAAGCCTAATGACCCAAAATGGTATGAAGGTGGACTTTTTCATGATGATATGGATTTTGAAAAACCAGCATTTTGGTTTGTCTCTTGGTATGATGTAGCTAGCAGTCCAAACTTGGCCATGTACAATCACATTAGAGAGGCTGCAAAAGTAGAGGGAACAAAGGAAAACCAGTTTTTGATCATAGCCCCTACCCTGCATTGCTCTTTCTTGAGAGCCACAGAAAATACAGTAGTTGGAGAAAGAAGCATGGGAAATGCAATTTTACCTGACCCGGCTATCACATTCAAATGGTTTGACTATTGGCTTAAAGGTGATCAGAACGCCATCCTTGACATGCCTAAAGTGACTTACTTTACCATGGGAGCCAACAAATGGCAAACTTCAGATACTTGGCCGCCAAAAGAAGCTAAAATGGAAACTTTCTACCTTAATAGTAAAGGGAACGCCAACAGCAGGTTAGGTGATGGAGCGCTAACTGGTAAAAAAGCGGGAAGAGACAATCCTGATACCTTCAAATACGACCCTATGAATCCTGTCAACTCTTATGGAGGAAATGTGTGTTGCACAGGAAATGCAGTACAAGGTGGCGCTTTTGACCAGCAAGAGATGGAATTGAGAGAAGATATCCTTGTGTATACTTCAGAGCCTTTGAAAGAAGGTATTGAGGTCAGTGGCTTTATTGAAGCCAAGCTTTTTTTATCATCTGACGTAAAAGATACGGATTTGACTATAAAAATTATCGATGTATATCCAGATGGTAAAGCATACAACCTAGATGAAACTATCCAAAGAATCCGATACAGAGAAGGTTATGAAAAAGAAGTCTTTATGGAAAGTGGTGAGGTATATGAAGTAAATATGACACCTATGTCCACTTCCAATTACTTTGAAAAAGGCCATAGTATCAGGATTGAAATTTCGAGTTCAAACTTTCCCAGATTTGACAGAAATATGAACACGGGAGGAAATAATTATGACGAAACAGAGGGTGTGGTAGCTACCAATAGCATTCACCATTCCAATAAATATCCAAGTCAAATCAAACTTCCAATCATCAGAAAGTAGATTTTCGCCCCTCAGCCCACTAACTGAGGGGCTTTTTTCTGTTAGTTAAATGAAAATGGTATGAATAAACCCCTTTTTATAGCTGGCTGTATGACTGCCGCAATTTCACTGATGCATGTAGGAATTGTCATAGGTGGACCTGATTGGTATAGGTTTTTTGGAGCTGGAGAAATGATGGCCTTGCAAGCTGAACAGGGCATGATTGAACCCATTATCGTTACTTTATTTATTGCATTGATTTTTGCTGTTTGGGCACTTTATGCTTTTTCAGGGGCAGGATTGATCATAAAATTACCCTTACTCAAACCTATACTAATTGCTATCTGTGGAGTTTTTTTATTGAGAGGACTTGCTGGAATACCCATGGTCCTATTTAATGACCACCCCTATTTAAATGAATTGGCCGGTAAGATGACCTTTATGGTTATCAGTTCTTTGATTTGTTTGATTTTTGGCTACTTGTATTTGAAGGGAATTCTTAGAATGTCTTCCGGAAAAGTTCATTTCAAACAAAAATGAATTGGGTTAACTTTATAGAGGTATTGATCAAATCAAAATTTTTATTTCAAAATGGTTTGCAAAAAAATAAGCTCAAATTTCCATGTCAATTTTTCGCAAAAACTCCTTTTCATGAATGTCTACTTGTTTCACCAATCCTCTGTACCACTTTGATCTCAAATTAGCTTTTTCACTTTCTGAAATGTAAAAATCTGAAATAGCGTATTCTTTTACCTTGCGTAACAAATCGAAAAGAAAAATTGATGCCGTTACAGATATGTTAAAGCTCTCGGTAAATCCATGCATAGGAATATGAACCAAACCATCTGATTGAGAAATAACCTCATCAGAAACCCCTTCATGTTCATTTCCAAAAACAAGAGCCATGGGATGATCTGGTTTGAGGTCATTGATATTGATGCTATCTGCCACAGGGCTAGTGGCGTATATTTTATAACCCTTTGACCTGAGCGAATCAAAACAGTCCATGACTCCAGAGCCATTTTGATACCCATACCTATGTAAGTCAACCCATTGAGATGCTCCCCTTGTGACATAAGGGTTGATTTTGTAGGTGTTGGTTTTTTCTATGACATGGACATCTTGGATACCAAAACAATCAGCCGTCCTGAGAACGGCTGATGCATTATGCGGTTTGAATATGTCCTCTAGCACAACAGTAAAGTACCGGGTACGTTTGGACAAAATTTCGTCCATCAGTTTGATCTTGTGAGGAGTAATGTATGTTTTAAGGTACTCCAAAAAAGCCAACTCGGTATTTTGATCCATAATTCTTCTTTCCTTTTATCTCTAAAAACTTTAGGAAGAAAAATACCTTCCTCTTTGGTTTTTTTAGCCTTTCAAACTAATTCCTAAAGTTAACGATCCCAACCATCATCCAAACTTGCTTAGGTCCTAGCTGCACCCTTTCCACTTTGGTACCCACTTCCATTTGTGGCCATTGTTTCTAGGTTTTCCGCTTTTCTCAGAATAAGCCCAATTGATCTTTGTCGTCTTCATCTTTTTTGACACTCAAATCTACTGTCGTGCCTATTTCCAAATCTTCATCTTGGTCATTTTCATCTGAAGCATCTTCTGCCTTTGTGTCTTCGGCAACTGACTCAGGTTTAGTTTGGCTAGCCAAAAGGGATAGAGACACCACATCATGTGAGGAAAGCTTGTTACCAATAGCCTTCCAGCCTTTGACATCTATAAGCATATCCAAATCATATTCTTGCTCTTCCTCTACACTTCCCTTTTTAAGCAAAGCTTTTACTTGAGGCTGTTTTTCAGTAGAAACAATCTTCAAAGCAGAGTTTTTATGATCTGATACTACATTGAATTTTTTATTCATGGTAGTCGTCTCAATTAAAAAACGCTTTACAAAGTGTGTTTTACTCGCACCGTCAAAGTAAATAACTGACACCACCTTTTGAGCATCAAATTTCTCAATAAGCATAACATTGCTCGCCTCATACCTATTGGAAAGTTCAAATGAGGTCAGTTCGTAGTCTCCGTTTTTGTAGAATACGATTATCTTATCGTCTCCTAGAAAATTACCGATCAACTTACCTCTTTCATCTGTATTGAGCCTTCCTACCACCGAATCATAGTAAATATCAAGTCCTCCCAAAGTGGATACACCTTCCATTTTCAGTTGTATTTTTCTAACAGCATACTTGGTCAAAATATTTCCACCTGCACCCCTGCCCTTGATTTCGATTGTTGAAAAATCAAAATCAAAAACCTTAATTTTCGCCTTGGCGCCCTGTGTGAGATAGATTGTTACTATTTCTGCCTCTCCATTTGCGTTTGCAGTCAAATACAGCACCTTTGAGCCTTTTGAACCCTTGGTAAGTTCATATTCACGGTCACGTGTAACGGCCAAAACTTGAAAGCGTTTTACCATAGCCCTACCCGATCCACCATCCAGGTAGATTAGGTTGTAAACCATACGTTCATCCCCTTTTCGAAATATTGCTACATGCAAAATATCTTTACCAACAAACCCTTTTTCCTGAATCCTGGTAACGACGCATTTTCCATCTCTTCGGATGACGATTACATCATCAAGATCTGAACAATCACAGACAAACTCATCTTTTTTCAATCCATATCCCACAAAACCATCAGCCCTATTCACATAAAGTTTTGCGTTATTGGCAGCCACCACAGTGGCTTCAATGGTGTCAAAGGCACGGATTTCAGTTTTTCTCTCTCTACCCTTACCATATTTGGTCAATAGGTTTTCATAATATTTGATGGCATATTCAGTGAGGTGCTTGAGGTGATGATTGACCTCTTTTAATTCCTCCTGCAACTTGCGCATCAATTCATCAGCCTTGAAAGTATCAAACTTGGAAATACGCTTGATTTTGATTTCAGTAAGTCTGACAATATCTTCTGTTGTAATATCCCTGTAAAAATCCGGTTTGAATGGATCCAAACCTTTGTCAATTGTCGCGATGACAGACTCCCAAGTTGTACATTCTTCGATGTCCCTGTATATTCTGTTTTCGATAAATATTTTTTCCAAAGAAGAAAAAAGCAATTTCTCCATCAACTCGGCTTTACGGATTTCCAATTCCCGTTTGAGCAATGCCCGAGTCTGTTTGGTATTATATTGCAAAATGTCATTGACCGTCAAGAAAACAGGTTTGTCCTCAATGATCACACAAGCATTGGGAGAAATGCTGACTTCACAGTCGGTAAAGGCATAAAGTGCATCAATCGTCATATCCGGCGATTGACCAGGAGCAAGTTGAATCTGAATCTCTACATCTTTGGCAGTATTGTCTACCACCTTTTTGATCTTGATTTTTCCCTTATCATTGGCTTTGATAATGGAATCGATAATAGAGTTGGTTGTAGTACCGAAAGGAATGTCTTTAATCAACAGGGTTTTGCTGTCTTCCTCTTCAATTCTGGCACGGACTTTAACCCTGCCACCTCTCAAACCCTCATTGTATTCAGAAAAATCAGCTAGCCCTCCTGTAGGGAAATCTGGAAGCACGTTGGTCTTTTCACCTTTCAAAATAGCAATGGAGCCAGCTATTAATTCACAGAAGTTGTGTGGAAGGATTTTGGTAGAAAGCCCTACTGCAATTCCTTCAACGCCCTGAGCCAAAAGCAAGGGGAATTTCACCGGCAAAGTAATAGGTTCTCTTTTTCTTCCATCGTAGGAGAGCTGCCACTCAGTAGTCTGGGAGTTGAAAACCACTTCCAAGGCAAACTTAGACAAGCGAGCTTCTATATACCTTGCAGCGGCCGCCGAGTCACCTGTTCGGATATCCCCCCAGTTACCTTGGGTTTCGATCAGAAGGTCTTTTTGTCCCATATTGACAATAGCATCTCCAATGGAGGCATCGCCATGTGGGTGGTATTGCATGGACTGACCGATGATGTTAGCTACTTTATTGAAGCGCCCATCATCCATTTCTTTCATAGCATGCATGATACGTCGCTGCACAGGCTTAAACCCATCTTCAATCGCTGGTACAGCTCGCTCTAGAATCACATAGGAAGCATAATCCAAGAACCAGTCTTTGTACATCCCTGTTACGGGAATAGAATCGTGTAAGCTTTCGTCCTTTTCTTCAGGGTTACTATTGTTGGTATTTTCGCTCATTCTTGATTAAGTAATTCAATACTCTGGAGTAATTGTAGCGGTATTTATTTAGTAAATTGAAAATTAAACTGCGAACTAAGCTGCCTCAGTTTCTTCTTTTTCAGTTGCTTGATTTTTGGATGGATCATCAAAAACGATATCCTTTTCTATTTTCAAGTTATCGATAATGAAAGTTTGTCTATCAGGTGTGTTTTTCCCCATATAGAAGCCTAGTAAGTCGGCGATTTTGGTTTCTTTGCTCAATATGATAGGATCTAACCTGATGTCTTCTCCAATGAAATTACCAAACTCTTCTGGAGAAATTTCACCCAAACCTTTGAACCTGGTTATTTCAGCCGTTTTCCCAAGCTTGTGAATAGCCCTTTGCCTTTCTTCATCTGTATAACAATAGAGCGTTTCTTTTTTGTTTCTTACCCTAAACAGTGGCGTATCGAGTATGAACAAGTGGCCATTTTTGACCAAATCAGGGAAAAACTGTAGAAAGTATGTCATGATCAGTAAGCGGATGTGCATACCATCGACATCAGCATCAGTAGCGATGACTATTTTCCTGAAACGTAATCCTTCGATGCCATCTTCTATATTCAAGGCGTGCTGAAGAAGGTTGAATTCTTCATTTTCATAGACCACCTTTTTTGTCATACCATAACAGTTTAGCGGTTTACCTCTTAGAGAGAACACCGCCTGACTCTGTACATCACGTGACTTGGTAATAGAACCGGAAGCCGAATCCCCTTCTGTGATAAAGAGCATGGTCCTGTTTTTTTTGTCTTCGTCCGCTTTAGGATCATCGTAATGGACACGACAATCCCTTAGTTTTTTATTGTGAAGATTTGCTTTTTTTGCCCGCTCATTTGCAAGCTTCTTAATACCTGATATCTCTTTTCTTTCCCTTTCTGACTGAAGTATTCTTTTCAATAAAGCATCTGCAACAGCTGGGTTTTTGTGTAAGTAATTATCCAATTCTGTTTTGACAAAGTCATTGACAAATGTCCGCAGGGTGGGACCATCTGGGCCTATAGATTGAGAGCCTAACTTGGTCTTGGTTTGGGATTCAAACACAGGTTCCTGAACCCGAACTGCGATGGCTCCGACGACACTCTGTCTGATATCCGAAGCATCATAGTCTTTTTTGTAAAATTCTCTGACAGTTTTGACCAGAGATTCTCTGAAAGCCGCCAAGTGAGTTCCACCTTGGGTGGTATATTGACCATTGACAAATGAATAATATTCTTCCCCATATTGGTTGGAATGCGTCAGGGCCATTTCAATATCAGTTCCTTTGAGGTGAATGACCGGATACCTGATGGAGTCTTCATCTACCTTTCTCATCAGGAGATCATAAAGTCCTCTTTCTGAAAAATATTTTTTACCGTTGAAATTAATAGTTAACCCTGCATTCAGGAAGGCATAATTCCAAATTTGGTTTTCTAGGTATTCAGGTATAAAATGGTAGTTTTTAAACACAGATGCATCCGGTGTAAAAATCACCTTGGTGCCATTTCGATCGGAGCTTTTTTCTATTTTTCGATCTTCTTTGAGTATACCTTTTTCAAATTCAGCCACTTTCGTCTCTCCATCTCTATAAGATTGGACTTTAAAATAATCAGAAAGGGCATTGACTGCTTTGGTACCCACACCATTTAAGCCAACTGATTTTTGGAAGGCTCCTGAATCGTATTTACCACCCGTATTGATTTTGGAAACGCAATCAATCACTTTACCCAGCGGAATTCCACGACCATAATCTCTTATTTCTACTTTGTGTTCGGAAATTTTGATGTCTATGGTACGACCATACCCCATCATGTGCTCATCGATACTGTTATCCAACACTTCTTTGACCAATACATAGATCCCGTCATCATGGGCACTTCCATCGCCGAGTTTACCGATATACATACCTGGCCTAAGCCTGATATGCTCCCTCCAATCGAGGGATTTGATACTGTCTTCTGTGTATTGTACGTTTTCAGCCATTTGTATTGATAGAGGTAATAGTAATTGCTAGATATTTTTGATCAGTTAAGATTCGCGCTGTAATGATTTGAATTTTTGAGATAATATCCAAAACAATGCGACAATCCACGTCACAAAAAGAATAGGAACCAGGTAAAAGAACCCACTGAATGAGCTGCTACTGATTTCATTTTGATTGTTGATACTATGGATAAAAAGAGCGAGGATGCTGAGTGAGACATTGATGACACCTGTAAAACTAAATATCCAAGTCAACATGTAATCTCTGAAATCATCTCCAATTGGAAATAGTCTTTTTAATTTCAGTGTACTTTGCTTTTCAATCATTTTGGCCGGTACTGCCAAGATGATATTCAATGCTGCAAAAATAGCAATGCCAGTATAGAAAAAAGAACTTCTACTGAATCCTTTGCTGAGGAGTCCTTGTTCGTCAATTTCGTAGGCTACTGTTTCTGGAACAGATGAATAAATGTAAATGAAAACTAAAATGAAGAAAAAGATTGATAAGAAGTGAAATGCTTTTCCGAATCGATAATACATATGTGTTGATATTTTAGCGTGCTAATATAAAGATTAAAGCTTAGACAAAATTGAAACTGTTTTGATCCGAATGGGTTTTTAATTCAATAATAATAGTGTGTTTAATATTCAAGTCCCTGACATTAAGGAAAAAAATGTGAATTCTGTTAATTTGAAAAAAAATGTTTTGGAAATTTAATTTTTTCCTTGGCTTAGATTCAAATTAAATCAGCTTAAACTCTTTTTCTATAGGTCCTGTCAACATACTTTTACAAAAAATTCGTCATAAAAAATTTATCCAACATTCTAAATGTCTAAAAATCAAGTTTCTTCCCTCTTTCTTCTTTTATGTTTATATGCTTTTAGCGCTTGTTCTTCAAAAGTAGACCTTGAAGGGGTAGATTTAGAAGCTTGGAAAAAAGACAGAAATGGCTGTATGGGATTGAGAGAGCCCCAAGTTGAGGCCTTCAGACTGGTGAAAAATGATTTGTTGGGAAAAGACAATCAGGCTTTAATCAAGACATTTGGCAGGCCTGACAGGGTTGAATTGGCAGATAGAAGTCAGAATTTCTTCATTTACTACGTAGAGGCAAGTCCTAATTGTGATTCTGATGACGTTAAAAGCGAACCACTTAAAGTAATCTTTCGCTTGAATGCCTATAGTAGGGTGAGTGAAGTGACGATAAGTACTTTGAATCCCCGATGAAAAATAAAAAAGGTGGATTTTTGAGTCCACCTTTTTTTATGTCTTGTATTTTTCTATTCTTCTTCCAAAAAGCAAAGGGCCGCAGCTCCTAACGTTCCCGCATCATTTTTTAGGGTAGCTTTGGTGAGACAAAGGTCGGATACATAATATTGGGTGAGGTACTGTCTGACAGTTTTTTCCATAGAAGGCATCATAAACTCTAACCCTGCGGAGATTCCACCACCAAAATAAACATGAGTCACATCCAACACCCTTACTACTGAAACGATTGCTTCTCCAAGGATCCTTCCTACTTCTTCAAAAACCATCAAAGAAACTTCATTCCCTTCTTTTGCTGTATCTACCAACAAATGGGTTCCAAGCTCTTTATTTTCCAAATCGCCTGCAAGCCTTGGGTAAGCTTGAATGAAGCGCTCCATAATTTTTAAAATCCCATTTCTGCCGATCAATTTTTCCAAACCTTCATTCCCCCGGCTAAGCATATGTCCCATTTCCATAGCATTTCCCCTGGAACCTTTGAAAACGGCTCCATCCAGAACAAATGCACTGCCTATTCCCGTTCCCATAGTAATAAAAAGGAAATTTTTGGGAGGGTTTGCCTTTCCAAATCTATATTCTCCAATAGCAGCGGCTGCAGCATCATTTTCTAAGAAAAATGAAATATTTGGATAGTTTTTCTTCAACTCACCTTTGAGGTTAAAACCATTCAAAGCGGGAATTGCAGGTATTTCCAAGGTGGTGGTTCTGTCTTTTGATATCAGTCCCGGCAGACCAATACCAACTTTTTTGACATTCGGATATTTCTTCAAAATATCAGCCATTCCTTCAATAAAACAGGTATTAAAACCCTTAGGGTCATCTCTGTATGGGGCTGTATCGATTTTCTCAAACGATACAATTTCACCGCCTTTGCTTACCAAACCGATTTTGAGATGTGTGCCTCCCACATCTACGCCCAAAAAATGCTGGTCTTCTTTATTCATGGTTATCTTCAATAGGTTTAAGGCACTAAAATAGTAAAGAGATTTGCTTACTTCCTAAAATCTTTCTCAAAGTCTTGAAATATTTCAAATACAGCGGGACAAACCAATGTGTTTCTCAAGGTTAAATTCAGTATTCCATGCATATTTTTTCTGTTTGTGTGGGGATACTCCCTGCAAGCTTTGGGACGCTCCTCGTACACTAGACAAGTATTGTCTTCATTCAAAAAAGGACATGGTGAAGACTTCAGTACATAATCACCATCTTCATCCAAATTTAGGTAGGTATCCACAAATCCCGATGGCTTCATTTTAAAAACCTTGGCCAGTCTTTCTATGTCTGTTTGGATAAAAATGGGGCTTGTTGTTTTGCAGCAGTTTGCACAGTTTAAGCAATTGATCTTTTTAAATTGCTCATCATGGGCATTCTCAAAAAGCACATCCAAAACCTTGCCTTTGAGATTTTTTAATTTGGGTAGGAGCTTTTTATTTTTCTGAAACTCTGATTTGCTTTGAGTCTTGAAATTTTCTATATGCATATCCAATAAATCCTTTAACAAAATTCTATACTTAGAAGTATTACCATTCTTTGGTTTGTTTTTTGCTTAAAATACAGTAAATTATCTAACTCTAAACCAATGCATTATGAAAGCACATCCAAATGAATTATTCTTCTATTACAATCCATCTCACAGTGTGGACAAACAGATGAGAGCATATGCAAAAACAGTTTCCAACCATGTAAATGAAATCAACATGGAAAAAGAGCCGATCACAACTACTGGTTGGAGGTCTATATTAGACATGTTAAACTTGCGGCCCAAGGACCTTTTAAACAGAGCACATCCTGATTATCAAACCAAAATTGCAGGCAAAACATGGGATGAAGATAGCTGGCTAACCATTTTGACTAAATTTCCACATTTGATCAAGGCGCCTATAGCCATCAAAAAGAATAAAGCTGTATTGTGCCTTACGCCAAATAACATCTTAGAATTAGACTAAGCTGATTCCATCACCTTTTATCTCAATTTTTTTAGCCTTGTAAAGTTGACCTATTGATTGTTTGAAGTGTTTTTTACTCATTCCCAACAACTCTTTGATTGATTCAGGGGATGATTTATCATGAAGGGGCAAAAACTTCTGGACTTTTAAAACTTCTAGGATTTTTTCGGCCCCTTCTTCATATTTTTCCCTGCCACTTGGTAGAAGTTGTAAGTCTAATTTCCCATCATCTCTCCTTTTTTTGACATAAGCGTTCACCCTATCACCGATTTCCATGGGTTTGAAAACCTCATTTTTATAAATCAATCCTTCAAAATTCCCTTCTATCAATCCTTTATAGCCTAAGTCAGATTCATCAAATACCAAAACCTCTATTTGTTGCCCGGCTTCGAAGCCTTGAGTATCGGTAAGTAAAAAATCTTCATATTTATTGACACCAATCAAGCGCTCGGTCTTGTAATCAAGACACACCCGTATAAGGTACTTCTCCCCGACTTCCATATTTTGACCCATTTCGGCATTGGGCACAAAAAGATCCTTGGGTAATCCCCAGTCCATAAAAGCACCAATTTTGGTAATTTGCTTGGCTTCCATTACTGCGAATTCATCCAACAAAGCCACAGGAGGCGATGTGACAGCTACTGGCCTATCTTCAGAATCGGTATACACAAAAACTTCAATTTCTTTACCAACTTCTTCGGTTCCATCCAAGTACCCTTTTGGTAAAAGCACTTCGCCACCTTCTTGTAATGCCAAATAAGCACCATTATCGGTAAACCTATTGATTAATAGGCTGTTGATTTTTCCAAGTTCTTTCATGCCTTAAAGGTAAGGATTTTATGACAAGTGAAATTGGAATTGCTTCTTATTCGGGCTAGATTTGAGCCTAGAAATATATTTTAAGTGTGGGTATACAAAAATTGTCCTGCCGAGTTTCTACTTTAAATACTAAACCCAAAATAAAAATGAAAAATATATCAGTGATAGGTTCCGGAACGATGGGCAACGGAATTGCACATGTTTTTGCCCAGTTTGGATATTCAGTTTCTTTAGTCGATATATCGGCCAATGCCCTGGAAAAAGCAATTGCTACCATTCGCAAAAATATGGACAGGCAAGTTTCCAAAGGGTTGATTGATGAAGCTGAAAAAACAGCTTCCATGGAAAGAATTAAGATTTTTACGTCTTTAGAGGATGGAGTTAAAGATGCAGATTTGGTAGTAGAAGCCGCCACAGAAAAAATTGACATCAAGCTTGACCTCTTTAGGAAACTTGACAAATACACACCCGAAAACTGCATTCTATCCAGTAACACCTCTTCTATAAGTATTACCAAAATAGGAGCTGTCACCGAAAGACCCGATAAAGTAATAGGTATGCACTTCATGAACCCAGTTCCGGTCATGAAACTGGTTGAAGTGATCAGAGGGTATGCGACTTCAGATGAAGTTACAAATCAGATCATGGAACTGTCCAAAGGATTGAACAAAGCACCTGTCGAAGTCAATGATTATCCTGGCTTTGTTGCAAACAGGATTTTGATGCCAATGATCAATGAGGCAATTTATACCCTTTATGAAGGCGTGGCAGGTATAGAAGAAATAGATACGGTCATGAAACTGGGGATGGCACATCCAATGGGTCCGCTTCAATTGGCTGATTTTATTGGTCTTGATGTTTGTTTGTCAATTCTCAAGGTACTTCATGATGGGTTTGGGAATCCAAAATATGCACCATGCCCATTATTAGTGAATATGGTGGAAGCAGGGTATAAAGGAGCGAAAACAGGTGAAGGATTTTATAAGTATACCCCTGGTAGCAAAGAATTGGTAGTTTCGGAAAGATTTAAATAAATTTCAATTTTCATCATAAAAATGGAAGCCTGACAATTTTTGAAACTTGTCAGGCTTTCTTTTCATTATATAGTAGACATCAAGTTTATAATTTATCAATATGCATATAGCAGTGTCTGGAAATATCGGCAGTGGAAAAACCACTCTGACTACAAAATTGGCAAAACATTATGGTTGGAATGCCGAACTGGAAGCAGTAGACAACAACCCTTACTTGGCCGACTTCTATGAGGACATGAAACGCTGGTCGTTTCACCTTCAGGTTTATTTCCTGAACAGCAGATTTAACCAAATCAAGCGAATCAGAGATAGCGGATTATCTGTCATTCAGGACAGGACGATTTATGAAGATGCTTACATTTTTGCAGCAAATCTTCATAAATCTAAGCTGATATCTGACAGAGATTATTCCAATTATCTCGCCTTATTTGACTCAATGATCAATTATGTCAAGGCTCCTGACCTTTTGATATACCTAAAGGCTGACATTCCAAAACTAGTCGGTCAGATTGAAAAAAGAGGAAGAGACTATGAAAACTCTATTCGAATCGATTACTTAAAAAATCTTAACAGCCATTATGAAGATTGGATAAGCTCATATGACAAAGGAAAATTGTTGATTGTTGATGTAAACGAACTGGATTTTGTGGCCCATCCTGAAGATTTTTCAGGTATTGTTCAGAAAGTAGACAGGGAAATGTATGGATTATTTGCCTGACTTATAAATAGTAAAAGCCTTGGCAAAACTGCCAAGGCTTTTACTCCATTTTTCTCTTTAGCCAATTCACTATACCTTTTTGATGTTCCTCTTTTGGATTTCTCAAAAGATCATCTACTTTTTTGAGACTCCCTCCAATCATCAATGTTTCATATTGTGGAATCCTAACCATTTTATAGCCATGTAACCTACTCAAAAGGTCATATTGGGCATCATTATAAGCATTAAGTTTCCATCCTGAAGATCCATTGCCACTTAAGTCACCAAATTCCTCGCTTTTACCAAAAACCTTTGAAGCTATTGGTGGACCATTCCAGATTCTTTCCTGCATACCCGCTTTCATGCAGTCCCTTTCGTAAGTTCTACAGAGGCGCTTGTATGACTCCAACCATTGAAAAGAAAAAGTATCATAAAGATCTGTTTTAAAGGTATTTAACCTATATCTATTAAAATGAACTTCATCATCATACAGGAATAAAAACCGATTGATTTTAAAATCGAATTTGAGTCTTTCCAAAAGTGGCAGTTTACCATTTCCATTCAATGATTGGAAAATTCCATCCAGTAATTTTTCACCTTTTCCTTCTAGGTATTTACCATTTACCTCAAGCTGAAAGTCAATCTCAATGTCTTCAATTTCTAATGAAATTACCTGTATCAGGTTTTGTACTTTAAGTAGATGCATTTGATCATTTTATTCTCCTTGCCGAATAATTTCCCATGTATGGTCGGCCAAAAGTTTAACTTCAGCTACAAAGCTAAGAAACCTTTTCTTCCTACCCCACTCTTCAGGAGCTACCATGCTCAAAAAGTCTGATTCATCATCCTTTTGATATAAAAAATAGTGATGATTGATCAATGGTTCAAAATTCATCGGTGTTTGGTAAATCCTTTCTGATACCTCTACCCTATTTTTGATTGCCTTTGCCTGATCAGCCAATAATTGCATCTGCTTGTAAATCTGAGACATTTGCATATCAGTCTGCGAATGCATTGCAGATACTGCTCTACCGGTAATTTTACCCTTGTCTTCTGGCTTGATAATGGCACTTCCTGACTGATGTGCGTACGGGAGAAGACCAGGCTTATCTGTAGTCATCTCCTTCATCTTGTCAAGGTCAATTTTGTCAATATCAATTTTTTCTTTTTTACTCATTGGTTTTTAGACTATCTGATGGTGCAATTCTCTCCTTAAGGTTTCCTTTAGAACCTGGAAAGGTTGTCCTGCTGGAAATGTCATATCCTATGTACAACATAACCAAAAGAAAAAGGATTGCAAGAATCAGGAATACTAGCTTATTTTTATTCATAATATTTTAGTCTAACTTGTGAAGTGGTTAAACAGTTTGAAACCCCGAAATTAAGTTTTAGCCAGACTATAAAAAACTATACATTCCAAATTATTAATTAAGGTGTCTACTTAAGGATTAAGATTTAATTTATTCAATACAAATATTATATTTGAAAAAAAATCCATTAACTTT
This sequence comes from Mongoliibacter ruber, assembly GCF_003003005.1. Classification (GTDB taxonomy): domain Bacteria; phylum Bacteroidota; class Bacteroidia; order Cytophagales; family Cyclobacteriaceae; genus Mongoliibacter; species Mongoliibacter ruber. The sequence continues at coordinate 121,884 of NZ_PVTR01000001.1, read as the reverse complement.
CGAATTCTTAAGTAAAATGCATATTCTTGTGTAAAAGATACATTATTCTTTATAATAAATGTTTTCATGTACCAATTAATAAGCCCGCAGACCATTATTCAGTATTTTGGCGACGACGATGAAGAAATGTTGCGCGAGATGATCCAGATCATCATCGATACAAATCTGCATGACCTCAAGTTGCTTGAACCTTACTACAAAAAAGAGGATTTCGCGGTTATTAAAAAGAAATGTCACAAAGCCAAACCGAGCATGAGTTATGTTGGTGCCATGAAAACAAGAAAACTATTAGAGCAGATTGAAGGCGACCTTGAAAATTCCCATAGTACATATCAAGAGTTGCTGAAGCAAATTGAAATTATTGAAAAAGAGCTCAAGACTTTTTTAGAAAGCTTTTAATTCACACTTTTATTCTTCCATACATACTTTTTTTCTGTACACTTCAGGTACTTTATTCCATATTTGTGCAAATTTTATTTCTATGAAAAGATACAGTTTACTACTGATCCTCTCCCTATTTTCATTTCAAAGTATCTATGCTCAAAATCTGTCGGTAGATCAGATTATGCAAGATCCCAAATGGATGGGTAATTTTCCATCCAATGTTTCTTGGGATGAAAAAGGAAAGGTTATTTACTTTAACTACAATCCTGAAAATCATCCCGGTGATTCCCTTTACAAAATCCATATCAGTAATCCTGATAAAATCGAAAAAGTTGGGCTATCTGAACAAAGGAATCGAATTCCTTCAAACGCTCACTCAAACAAGGGGAAAACTAAAAAAATCTTCACTCAAAAAGGAGATCTGATTCTATACGATATTGTCAAGGATGAAAAAATAGTGCTTGTTTCTCTTGGAGAAGGAATATCAAATGCCAAATTTTTAAAAAATGAAAATAGGATTTCATTTGTCATGAATTCCAACATTTACGTTTTTGATATAGATAAGGGAAAACTGGAAAGGACTACTTTTATCAAATCAGGAGAAAAGCCCAAAGAATCTGAACCTAGCTTATCACAAAAAGACGAGTGGCTAAAAAATGACAACAGAGAACTTTTGGGCGTGGTTAGAGAAAGAGAAGAGAAAAAAGAAGAGACCAAAAGCTATTTAGAAGCTACTAAAGAAACTGAACCCTTTACTTTTTACACAGGCAAAAAAGTAGTCAACAATCTGCAATTATCACCTGATGAGAAGTTTGTTACTTTTTCGCTGATTACCAGAGCTGAAAACAAGCGGACTATAGTTCCAGATTACTCGCATATATCCGGATATACCACTGAAATCAATACCAGAACAAAGGTTGGTGATGATCCAATGAAAGTGGAAATGGCTATCTACAATTTAGATAAGGACACAGTCTACACTGTCGATTCATCCAAATTGCCTGGTATCAAGGACCTGCCCGACTATGTTAAAGATTATCCTGACAAAGAGTGGGAGGAAAAAGAGAGGGAATTGGTATTGACAGGGCCATATTTTTCTTCTGATGGAAAGTATGCTGTTGTAAATGGTTATTCCAATGACAACAAAGACCGATGGATTTCCTTGCTTGACTTGAACACAGGTGAGCTCAAAAACTTAGACAGACAGAGGGATGAAGCCTGGATAGCAGGACCGGGAATAGGTGGTTCTTGGGGAAATGCAGTTTTCGGATGGTTGCCTGATGACAAGAATATATACTTTCAATCTGAGGCTTCTGGGTATTCACATCTTTATATTTTGGATGTGCGAAGCGGTACCAAAAGGCAATTGACCAAAGGCATTTTTGAAGTTTTCAATCCAAAAATTTCAAATGATGGTAAATTTTGGTACCTGACCACATCGGAAGTTCATCCTGGTGAAAGACACCTCTATATGATGCCTATTAATGGTGGTCCGTTGGAAAAACTGACAACAATGACAGGGAATAACGATGTAAGCCTTTCCCCTGATGAAAAAAACATAGCAATCTTATATTCATACAGCAACAAGCCTTGGGAATTGTTCCTTCAAGCAAATGAACCTGGGGCCGAACCCAAGCAATTGACAGAAGGACTGAGCGATGAGTTCAAAGCCTACGATTGGAGAGACCCTGAGTTGATCACTTTTGCAGCACAAGATGGGACTCAGGTGCCTGCCAGACTATACAAACCTTCTCAGCGCAATAGGAATGGGGCTGCTGTTATATTTGTCCATGGCGCTGGATACCTTCAAAATGTCCATAAGTGGTGGTCCAGTTACTTTAGGGAATACATGTTCCATAACCTTTTGACCGACCTTGGATATACAGTTTTGGATATAGATTACAGAGGATCCGCTGGATATGGCCGAGATTGGCGAACAGCAATCTACAGACACATGGGAGGGTTGGATCTTTCAGACCAAGTAGATGGGGCTAAGTATTTGAAAGAAAACCATAATGTACAGGAAGACAAAATCGGTATCTATGGCGGAAGTTATGGTGGTTTTATCACCTTGATGGCTTTGTTCAATGAAGCAGAGACATTTACTTCAGGAGCTGCCCTGAGATCCGTAACGGATTGGGCTCATTATAATCACGGTTATACTTCTAATATTCTAAATGAACCTTTCAATGACCCCATCGCATACAAAAGGTCCTCTCCCATTTATTTTGCAGATGGATTACAAGGCAACTTATTGATAGCTCATGGCATGTTGGACGTCAATGTACATTTCCAAGACGTGGTAAGGCTTGCTCAGATCCTGATCGAGCTTGGCAAAGACAATTGGGAAATGGCAGTTTATCCGGTTGAGGACCATGGCTTCGTCGAACCAAGCAGTTGGACTGACGAGTACAAAAGGATATTGAAACTATTTAATGATACTTTATTAGATTAATATGACTATTGTAAATATGGGAAGAAGAGGCTTGAGCTTCTTCTTTTTGTTTTTGATGATTTTTGTTTCCTGTACCAGCTCACTGGATAAGGATCAGAAAGTCAGAGGACTCATTGTCGAAAATGCAATTGTAGTCACCGCAAGAGAAGAGGCTTCTGCAATTGGTCTTCAGATCCTTCAAAAAGGCGGGAATGCTTTTGATGCAATGGTAGCAACTGAATTGGCTTTGGCAGTAGCTTTTCCATTTGCCGGCAATCTTGGTGGTGGTGGATTCATGGTCTATAGACTTGCTGATGGCAGTATAGGAAGTATAGATTACAGGGAAAAAGCACCTCTTGCGGCTAGTAGAGATATGTACTTGGATGAAAATGGAGAAGTAATTCCGGGTTTGAGTACCTTAGGCGCTATGGCTGTGGGAGTACCCGGTACCATAGCTGGCATTTTTGCAGTACATGAGAAATTAGGGACCTTACCCATAGAAGAAATTTTAGCTCCTGTCATCAAATTAGCAGAAAAGGGCGTGGTAGTTACCAAAAATCAAGCGCAAAGGTTGGCTAACAACAGGCAGAATTTTATACAAGTCAATGGAGAGAATACTTTTTTTGCACAGCCCTTTAATGAAGGGGATACCATCAAGTATCCTGCACTGGCCAATACTATTAGAAAAATCTCCGAAAACGGAAGGGACGAGTTTTATAAGGGAGAAACAGCCCAGAAAATTGCTGATTTTATCCAATCAAATGGCGGCATCATTACGCTAGAAGACCTTGAAGCGTATGAAGCAAAATGGAGAGATCCTATCACTTTTCCTTATAAAGAATTTACCGTTGTTTCTATGGCACCACCAAGTAGTGGTGGGGTTACTTTAGCCCAAATTCTCGGAATGTTGGAAGATTTTGATCTTGCATCTATGGAGCATAATAGTCCTGAATACATTCAAATATTGACTGAAGCGGAAAGAAGGGCTTACGCGGACAGGAATTTTTTCCTAGGAGATCCTGACTTTGTGGATATTCCTGTTAAAGAATTGATTTCTAAGGACTACTTACGTTCGCGAATAGCTGATTTCAACCCCAATAAAGCTAGTCTTTCCAGCGATATAAGGGAAGGAAGCATACAGATCGTAGAAAGTGATGAAACTACTCATTATTCAATTGTAGACCAATTTGGCAATGCTGCAGCCATTACCACCACCCTGAATGGGGCCTATGGTTCAAAGCTCTATTCTGATGAATTAGGTTTTTTCTTCAACAATGAAATGGATGATTTCAGTGCCAAAACAGGTGTTCCCAATATGTTTGGCTTAATCGGTGCTGATGCCAATGCAATTGTTCCCCAGAAGAGAATGCTGAGCTCAATGACTCCTACTTTATTGGAAAAAAATGGCGAATTATTTATGGTTGTGGGAACTCCCGGAGGTTCAACCATTATTACCTCTGTTTTGCAGACCATTCTCAATGTAGTAGAATTTGACATGAGCATGCAAGAAGCGGTAAATGCTCCTCGGTTTCACCATCAGTGGCTACCGGATTATGTCAACTTTGAACCCAATGGATTTTCAGTCGGGACTTTGGAAATTCTAAAGGAAAAAGGATACCAAATTAATGAAGGTTACACTCCCATTCTGGGAAAGGTAGATGCGATATTGGTTTTGCCTGATGGGAAATTAGAAGGTGGAGCAGACTGGAGAGGAGACGATAAGGCTGTGGGTTTTTAAGAATTTGAAATTCTTAAAAACCATTATTAGCGTTTTAACTCTCTGATAAACTCCAATATATCATCAAGTACTTGTTGGTTAAAGGTTTCTTCAATTTCCTGGTATTCGGCAACCGCTCCCGTGTCAGCTTTTTGGAAAAGATGGTTTAGATCTTCATATACTTGAAGATTCAATAACTCCTCTTTACCTTCAAACAGTTCGATAAGTTTATTCCCGTTTTGAGCCGCATTGACCTGCAAGTCTTTACCGCCAAAAGCTGCAAATACCGGGATTTCAATCTTGCGGATATCTTCTTCAGGTATATACTGAATAAAATATACCAACCAAGGATTGAGACTGACCTCCAAAGTTGCCAAAAGCGCTTCTTTTTGCTGCAATTTTACCTCATCTGGGAGATCGTAAGTAGTGATCACCTCATCCACCAAATCAGGAATTGCTGATTTTATATCGCTCAAGGAGGCGTTTTCCTTTATCAGATTATAAAACTTCCGGTTTATAGCTACTTGACGGGAGACCATTTCTTGTGTATTGCCAGTACTTCGCGAAATATCCTCCGTTTGCTTGGCCATTAGGTCTGGAATTTCTACGACAGGTCCTGCCAGTGCAATAATGAAATCCACTGCCGTTTTATGATTCTCAGCTGCCAACATCCATGCGATCATTCCTCCTTCACTATGACCCAACATACCTACTTTGTCTTTTTGCACTTGAGGAAGTTCTCTTAAGTACTGTAAACCATACTGGGTATCATTTTTAAAATCTTCTGAGGTTGCAGTACTGAAGTCACCGTCTGACTCACCAACACCACGTTCGTCATACCTCAAAACGATTATTCCATTTCTACTCAAAAAGTCAGCGATGACCAAAAAAGGTTCATGATCAAAAATTGTAGAATTTCGATCTTGAGGCCCAGATCCTGTAACCAAGATCACTGCGGGAAAAGGGCCTTCTCCATCAGGTATGGTCAAAGTTCCTTCAAGGGTAATTCCCTCTTTGGTGTTTTGGAAAGATACATCTTCCGAAAAGTAGGGAAATGGCTCTTTTGGGGTCTGTGGCCTATTCAATGGTATATCCTCATTCTCAGTGTCTGACATTTTGCTCAAGTCCAAGGGGAAACTCATTCCTGACTGCTTAAATGTACCCGAGATCATTTCACCGAGTAGCAACCCCTCGTATTGTATATTGGCAGCGGCAATTTCAAAAGCTACCATGTTTTCATCTATCAAGACTTTAGACAGCTCAATTCCTTTAGCCCCTTGGCTTGGACTATCCATAGAACCTTTCCAGCTGTCACCTTCTTGTACAAACTTAAAAATCAGCGGCAATTTAGTCCCCATCACTTCGAGGACTCCCTCCCACTGACCTTCAACAGTTTGGCAGTTGGCAGGTTGTATTCCAAGAACTAGGAGAAACATATAGACTGAGAAAAAGAGCTTCTTCATGGGGTTTGGCATTAAAATTTGCCCAATTTATATTTTATTTGGCAAATGGATAAAGAAATTTTAATTGATTTGGTTACCAAAACAATGCCTTTCGGGAAATATAAAGGGAGGCTTTTGTGTGATATCCCTGAGCCATATTTGGTTTGGATGCATAGGCAAGGCTTTCCTGAAGGAAAATTAGGAATGTGGTTGAGTACCTTGTATGAAATCCGGTTGAATGGCCTAGAAGAAATTCTTTATGGATTGAAAAAAAGATATCAAAAATAAGCCGGAAAAGTCTGAGACCTTCCCGGCTTTTTAATAAAAGTATTTATTTTAGAAAGAGATTGTTACACTATTTGAACAAGTAGTAGATCCAACTTCACAAACAGAATAAGTCAAAGATCCACCGCCTCTAAAATTAGTCTGATCAACATAAGAGCCATTATTGCTGACAGTGGCTATTTTGGCCCCATCTCTGTAGATGTCAACTTGAGATCCTGAAGCACCTGACCACGCGAGAGATGCTCTCCATCTGCCTTGTACTTTGGTGCCCGAACCGCTTAGGTCGATAGAAGTAGATGGATCATCACCGCCATCACCGCCATCACCGCCATCACCGCCGTCTCCACCGTCTCCACCGTCTCCACCATCTCCGCCATCTCCATCGTCACCACCATTATCTCCTCCATCTCCACCTGAGGATGTTCCAAGAGAATAAAGCAAATGGTTATTTGTAGTTCTTGAATTGGTAACTTTATTTTTGGTAGAGCTGTCAGTCAAGAAGCTATATACTGCCTGAGGGCTTGCAGATGGGTTGGATTGAAGATAAAGTGCCGCAACACCAGCCACATGTGGGGATGCCATAGAAGTACCACTGATTGTATTGGTAGCTGTGTTGCTTGTATGCCATGCTGCTGTGATGGATGCTCCTGGTGCGAAAATATCCACACAATCACCGTAGTTTGACCAAGATGTCTTTGCGTCATTGTTTGTACTCGCGCCAACAGTGTAAGCCTGAGGAGCCCTAGCTGGAGAATAATTACATGCATTGGCTTCTCTTCCTCTGAAATCTCCATTTCCTGCAGCAACTATTACCGGAACGCCATTATCAAACATTCTGGCTACCGCATCATCAATGGCAGCGCTTCCGCCACCACCAAGAGACATATTGGCAACAGAAGGGCCAGAAGCATTGGCAGCAACCCAATCCATGCCTGCAATTACGCCGCTCCAAGAACCTGAACCATTACAATCCAACACTCGGACACCTACTAAAGTCACAGATTTTGCTACACCGTAAGTAGTACCCCCAACTGTTCCTGCTACATGTGTTCCATGTCCATTACAATCTTCAGAATTACCTCCAAAAGCATCATATCCTCTTTGAGCCCTGTTCCCAAACTCATTGTGAGTTGTTCTCACTCCAGTATCAATGATATATGCAGTTACACCAGAACCAGTTGCATTATATGTATAGGTTCCATTTAAAGGTAAATCCCTCTGATCAATCCTATCCAAACCCCAAGTTGCATTGTTTTGAGTAGTTGAAATGGCATAAGCATATTGATCAGGCTCAATGTAAGCGATAGTTGGATCCTGCTCCAGAGCGACTACCTGCTCTTCACTTAACTTTACAGCAAAGCCAGGAAGCAAATTCCCGAAGACCCTCTCAATGCTAGAATCTTCAACACCATAACGTGCTAAGAGCTCCGTAGAAAACTCCCTCATCAAGGACTGAACAGAGGTATATTCTCCAGTCCTACTGAATGTAAGTTGATTTTCCTGCAGCACCACAATATACTGCCCAGGAATAATCCCTTTAGCTGTATCCGTGGTGAAAACATCTAAATCCTCAAAGGATAATTCATTTTCAGCATCCTGACATGAAGTCATTACAATCGCCAAACTTAAGATGAGCAAACCTATCGGTTTACCGATCATCCCGTAAACTTTTTTAAGCATAATTAGTAAAGGTTAGTTAGTTGATTTTGTACATTGTACATATTATAAACATATCAATCTATAAAATATTATTCTACTTTCAATGGCTTTATTTATATAAATACATCTTTTATATTGATTTAACCACGTTAAACCAAATAATATAGCATAGGAAATATTATTAAATTGAATTTATAGAGGAAAAAAATATATTTATTCTTTTTACTTTATCTAAAAATATGACCATTCATGTAAATTGAAAATAATTGCAATAAAGTTGTAAAAATGAAGGGTTCACTAAGGAACTATTCAGGCAAATTGGTACTTTTGTATCTGAAACATTATTGCATTTCCTTGAGTCGCTATTCATCCATTATATTTATACTGTTATTTTTTCTTTCCTATTCCATCCAAGCTCAACAAACGGGGTACTCCCTGAATGGACAGATCAAGGATGAGAATGGTGATGGGTTAATGGCTACAATCTCCATTCATGAATTGGGAAAAGGGACTGTCGCAGATTTGGATGGTAACTTTTCATTTCAAAACCTAAGACCTGGGTCATACCACTTGCATATCACACATGTTGGTTTTAGATCTGAAAACAAGAATATCTTTATAAAAGATGGAGATTCAGATGTTTTTATTTCACTTAAAGAATCTGCAATACAGCTAGAAAGCCTCACGATAGAAGCTAACCCTTTCAAAAATGGCCCTTTGGAGCAATCTCAGACTATCTTGGTCTTAGATAGGGACTTTTTGGAAAGAAATAATGGCGGAACATTTGCCAATGCTTTGGAAAAACTTCCGGGGATCAGCACTATCAATACTGGTGTAGGAATCAGCAAACCTGTCATCCGTGGAATGAGCTTCAACAGGATCATGATCAATGACAGAGGCATTAAGCAAGAAGGGCAGCAATGGGGAGCCGATCATGGTTTGGAAATAGATCCCTTTGATGTGGACCGGGTTGAAGTGGTCAAAGGTCCTTCTTCCCTACTCTATGGTTCAGACGGAATGGCTGGAGTCATCAATATTTCCCCACCTGCATTCAAACAAAATAATGAAATTGAAGCCTCCTTCACTAGTATGTACAGGAGCAACAACGATATGTTTTCTAATTCCTTGGCAGTGGAAGGTAATCAAGGTGATCTGATTTTTGGAGGTAGGTTTACCATGCAGGATTTTGCAGATTATCGGGTTCCAGCTGATCAGTTTAATTACGCAGGCTTCATTTTACCTATCAATGATAATCGATTAAAGAATACGGCAGGGAAAGAAAGGCATTTTTCAACAATGGCCGGAGTAAAAAAAGAATGGGGATTTTCTACTTTGACCGTAAGCCGATTTGATCAGGAAGCAGGTATTTTTGCAGGTGCTGTAGGTGTTCCTAATTCGTATAACCTACGGCATGATGGTGATTTTAGAAATATTGATATTCCCAGACAAAGCAATCAACATCTAAAAGTCCTCTGGAACAATAGTATTTTATTGAATGATTACTGGCTTGAATTGGACCTTGGATATCAAAAAAATGAGAGAAGAGAGTTCTCTAGACCTCATGCTCAGGAAGTAGGCCCGGACAATCCTTTCGGTAACCTTGCACTGTCATTGATTTTGGATGTATTTACTGCAAATGCCCGAATCAATAAAACCCACGGTGATAAAGGCCAAACAGTTATAGGATTCAATTCCCAATATTCCAATAACCAACAGAGTGGCTTTGAATTCCTGCTGCCCAATTTTCAATCTTTTCAAGGTGGGTTGTTTTACTTTAGAGAAATCAAGTTCACCCCAAATTTGATTGTAAATGGTGGTTTGAGGCTTGATGGCGCATACCATGAAATACAGGAACATTTACAGCCAGTTTTTGAAAGGTTGAGACCTACAGGGCAAATGGATCAAAGGAATCCTGATATCCAAAGGGAATTTTTCAATGGAAGTGCCTCTACTGGACTTTCATGGGTGTTTTTGGATAACTTCAATTTGAAGTTCAATCTAGGATCTGCATACAGAATCCCCACACCAATTGAATTGTCTTCAAATGGCGTACATCATGGAAATTTCCGTCATGAAGTCGGTAATGCTAACCTTGAAAGAGAAAGAAGTTATCAGTCTGATATCAATCTAGCCTATTCCAGTAAACGGTTTTTGATTTCAGTCAGTCCTTTTTTCGGTTATTATGATGGGTATATTTACCTCTCGCCAGCTGCAAGATTCTCACCATTGCCTGGCTCAAGTATCCTGTGGGAGTACAGGCAAAACAATGCAATTTTCACTGGTGGCGAACTGCAGACGACATACTCCCCCATAAATAATTTTTCGGTCAAATTAGGCGCTGAGTATGTCTATAATAAAAATCTGGACACTGGTTTACCTTTACCCCTCACTCCCCCGTTTAGTGTTTTGTCAGGAGTAGAGTATAAATTACCACAGGTAGGCCGACTGATAGATAATCTTTATGTTTTTGCTGAACTCAGGTATGCTTCTGACCAAAATCGGGTGGATAGAAATGAGCGAACCACAGAGGGCTATACATTACTTGAAGCTGGGCTCGGAGGTGATGTAAACTTTGGAAAGCAGGAAGTGAAGTTTCAACTTTCTGGACAAAATCTCACCAATGCTGTATATTTCAATCACCTCAGCCGCTACCGACTTTTGAATTTACCAGAGCAAGGCAGAAATATCAGCTTTTCAATCAAGGTTCCAATCTCCATCAGGGACAAAAATTAATCATCTTTTTATTGACTTCTCAAATTAGGAGAGCTATATTTGCAACCATATTGCATTTACAACTTTATTACATTAATTGCTAGACCAATGAAAAAAATACCATTATTAATCAGCTCGCTATTTATTGCGGCACTTTTTTCCTGTTCAGATGAAAATGACAATCCTCCTGTACAGGATTTAACGGCACCTGAATTAGGGTTTGCTGAAGGAAGAGATAGCTTTAGACCTATGGAAAATGAGGTGATGCCAGCGACCAAAGATCACTTACATTTAAGGTTCAGTGTTAGCGATGAATCGGGAATAGGACAAGTTTTGGTAGATATCCATAATTCATTTGATGGTCACACCCATGGAAGGTTGAACAACACATTCACAGCATTGAATGTAAAAGACATATACAGTCCGGATGCCTCTCAGCCTTTTTTGAGATTTCCTGAAGGTGCCACTTTCCTAAATGTGGATGGTAGTGCGACTGATATTTACTGGGAAGGATCTACTTCAAGGGTTGAGAATAATGTCTTGGCAGGTCCATATGATATCGTGATCTCAGCTGTGGACGTAAATGGCAATCAGACTTCTTTTGCTGATAATAGCAATTACATCGCTACATTTTATATCGAAAGACCATATGCGCCTATGATTGCAGTGACCAACCTTCATGATGGTGAAATTGAGGGTCAAGCTGGAGAAGCTCTTGAAGTACAAGGAAGTGTTGCCAAAGCTGATCACGAATTGGGGTCGGAAATTACTTTTCTTTGGGTCAGACTAATGGAGGAAGATGATGACCATGGTCATGAGCATAGAGTTTCAGGAGAAGAGTTCTACGAAAAAATGTGGGGTACATCTGCATACAGAGATGGAAAAAGCGGTCCTGCTTTACCTAATGCAAATGAGTTGAAATTTGAAGACATCTTGACAGGTGATAACTCGATTATTTTACCTGAAGGGGAAGATCACTTGGAATTGGTTATATGGGCTGAAGATGCAAATGGAAACATCACTAGAAAAGTATATGAAGTTCATATTGATTAATCACTAATCTATTACTATTATTGGAGGGAAAATCTTAAGGGGTTTTTCCTCTTTTTAGTTTGAACCAACCAAATCTACTTATGAAAAAAGTAATATTTTCAGTCCTTTCTGCCACTTTATTTCTTTCTGTTATTTCTTGTTCTGAAAAAAAAGATCAGGAAGGCGACCCTGCCCTGTATGCTGAAGCCAACGAAATTCACCAATCTTCTTTGGATTTAAGAGAAGAAATAATGGAGTTGGAAAAGACTTTGAAGGAAAATGATATTGAAATTAGTGAAATCAAAGACCTTCTTAAAGTTTGGGACAAAGACATTATCGAAGTGCCAGGCTATGAGCATTCACATGACGATGAGCATCAGAGAAAATACCATGTCCACAATCCCATGAAGACATTTTCTGATGAGGAGCATTTAGAATATCAAAAAGTAATGCACCAAGAAATCATGGATATCAGAAACAAAATCCATGAAATTCTCTTGGAAAAGTCTAATAAAAGCGATGAAGAAGACAGGGATTTATTGGAAGAAGTAACTGATCCAGAAGAAGCTTAAAAAACTATATTTCTTATTTAAATCAAAAAAGCCATCGACATGATGGCTTTTTTGATTTAAAAATAAGGGGAGCAAATCGTCATTTTTTCTCTATCAAAACTCACTGGACTATTGTCGTTGAGACCAACGTTTCCTGCTACCAATATTGTCTCATAATCAGGCCCAGAGTCGGCTAAATGCACTTTGACATGTCCATCAAATGTTTTAAAATCTTCCAGGGTTAAAGTTGTCTGATCAGACAAAACACCCAAAACTGTAGTGCTTTTTAGCGATCTGATATCAATAGGATCTAGTAAGTGAGCAATTGGTGCATCCACATCATCGTATGCGCCAAAATGCAAATGGGCTGTAAAAAAGTAGACATCATCACTTTTAGTGCCATCCAACTCAATGCTCAATTCTAGCTCTCCTCCTGTCAATTCCCTTACAATCAACTTTCCAGAATAGTCAAAATCTGACGACTGATGCAGCATATACTCAATTTCGCTGCCAGTATAAAGTGGATCTCCCTTATCTTCATTACAGGAAATCAAGAAAAGAGATATAATAAAGGGATATAGTAACTTTTTCATAAAGCAGGAGTTTTCAAATTACAAAACGATACCAATAGCAAAGTAGTTTATTTTATTCGTTTAATTTACGCTAGTATTTTATAAAAAATGGTGACCAAAGTTACCAAGCAATCCATAATTCCTATATGAAGCAATTTGCATCACTTTTTTTGAAATTAGACCAAAGCAATAAAACGAAGGACAAGCTTTCCGCATTACAGGAATATTTTTTAGAAGCTTCCAATGAAGATAGATTATGGACACTAGCCCTATTTACCCATAAAAGACCTAAAAGGCAAGTCAACACCAAATTGCTGCGTGAATGGTGCTGCGAACTTGCCGGCATTCCTGATTGGCTGTTTGAAGAGTCATACAATACGGTGGGAGACCTTGCTGAAACACTGTCCCTCCTACTTCCAATCAATACCGAAAGTCAAGATGAAAGCCTTTCATTCTGGATATCTTTTCTGATGAACTTAAAAGACCTTTCCGAAGAAGAAAAAAAGGAGCAAATTTTATACGCCTGGTCTGTTTTGGAAAAGGAAGAGCAATTTATCTTTACTAAAATCATCACGGGAGGATTTCGGGTTGGTGTCAGTCAAAACCTGATTACCCAGGCTGTTGCCAATGCTTTTGAAATGGAAAAAACCGAGGTTGCTCACAGACTTATGGGTGATTGGGAACCTCAAAACACTGATTTTACGGATTTGATTTTATCCAAAAACCCTTCTGATGACTTATCAAGGCCATACCCATTTTTCCTTGCCCATCCTTTAGAAAAGGATTTGGTGGATTTAGGAAACATTCAGGACTGGCAAGTTGAATGGAAATGGGATGGAATTCGTGGACAGTGTATTTATAGAAAATCGGAGGTATTTATTTGGTCAAGAGGTGAGGAATTGGTCACTGAGAAATTTCCTGAATTGGCTGATATGGCTATAAACCTCCCTGATGATTGTGTGCTTGATGGTGAAATTATCACTTATAAAGAAGGTAATCCGCTGCCCTTTTCTTTGTTGCAGACACGGATTGGCCGTAAAAATCTCAGTAAAAAGATTTTGAATGAGGCTCCAGTGAGTTTTATATGTTATGATGTATTGGAGTACAAGGGTCAAGACATGAGAAAAAGCAGTATGATACAAAGGAGATATATTTTGGAGCAAATTGTAATTGAAACCAATCATCCAAACTTGATATTGTCCAACACCATAAAAGAAACTTCTTGGGAGGCACTAAGCGTTTTGCACCAAGAATCCCGAAAAATGATGGCTGAGGGGTTTATGCTCAAGCGTAAAGATTCACCTTATGAAGTTGGAAGGAAAAGGGGGAATTGGTGGAAGTGGAAAATTGAACCGCTGACCATTGATGGTATCATGATCTATGCACAAAAGGGCCACGGTCGCCGTGCTGATTTATACACCGATTATACGCTTGCCGTTTGGGATGGAGATGCTTTGGTCCCATTTGCAAAAGCATATTCCGGGCTCACTGATGTAGAAATCAAAGAAGTAGACAAGTATGTCAAGCAAAACACAATGGAAAGGTTTGGCCCTGTCAGAACTGTAAAAGCCGGCTTGGTATTCGAAATTGCTTTTGAAGGAATTCAGCAAAGTAGTCGCCATAAATCAGGAATTGCATTGAGATTTCCAAGGATACAGCGTTGGAGAAAAGATAAACCAATTGAAGAGGCCAACACTTTGGAGGACTTGAAAGCACTTTTAAACCTATATGGAGGATAAAGATTTACAGCCGGCTTTTGATTATTTCCTATCAAAGAATTGGAAACCCTTTGAATTTCAGGTTCAGGCATGGAAAGATTTTTTGGAAGGAAAATCCGGTATCCTCAATGCCCCAACAGGAAGTGGGAAAACCTTTGCCTTGTGGTTTCCTGTGATTTTGGCATACATCAAGCAAAATCCCAAAACCTGGCAAAAACCACAAAAAAACGGACTTAGGATCATCTGGGTAACTCCTTTGAGGGCATTGGCAATGGATATACAGAAAGCGATGCAGGAAGTCTGTGATGACATTGGATTGCCTTGGAGGGTAGCAGTCAGAAATGGAGATACAAGTACAAAGGAAAGGGCATCACAGAAGAAAAATCCTCCGGAATGTCTTGTAACTACTCCTGAGACTTTACATGTTTTACTGTCTCAAAAAGATAACTCTAAGCTTTTTAAAAACTTAGAGTGTATCATTATTGACGAATGGCATGAACTCATGGGCAACAAACGTGGAGTTCAAGTACAGCTTGCATTGGCGTACATCCGATCGATTCAAAAAAATAAAATAAAAATATGGGGAATTTCTGCTACCATAGGTAACATTCAAGAAGCATTTAGGGTGCTTTTGGGAAATGAGCTACCGGTACATATTGTAAAAGCAGAGGTAGATAAAAGAATCAATATCAATACGGTGTTTCCCGATGAACTTGAAAAGTATCCCTGGGCTGGGCATTTGGGGATCAAACTCATTGATAAGGTACTACCGATTATAGACAAACATCAATCAGTGCTTCTATTTACCAACACAAGGGCTCAAACAGAAATTTGGTATCAGAAATTGATGGAAATAAGGCCGGATTATGCAGGATTAGCCGCTGTCCACCACGGTTCTCTGGATCAAAAAGTAAGAACTTGGGTGGAAGAAGCCCTACATCTAGGCAAGTTAAAAGTCGTGGTTTGCACTTCATCCCTTGACCTTGGTGTGGACTTCAGACCTGTAGATGCTGTGATTCAAATAGGAAGTCCAAAGGGTGTCGCAAGATTTGTACAAAGGGCTGGAAGATCAGGTCATCAACCTGGATTGCCTAGCGAAATCTATTTCGTACCTACCCATTCTCTGGAACTCCTTGAAGCGGCTGCACTGAGAAAGGCAACTGCAGAAAGAGATATGGAATCCATACATTGCCCTACCCTTACTTATGATGTTTTGATCCAGTTTATGGTCACTTTAGCCGTCGGTGAAGGTTTTTATTCAAACTCACTTTACACGGTCATAAAAGAGACGTATTCATTCAAAGACCTGAGTGATGAAGAATACGATTGGATGCTTTCCTTTGTCACGAAAGGTGGAGCATCTTTGAGCGGTTATGAGGAATTTGCGAAGGTAGAGATAGAAGAGGATGGAAAATACCTTGTCAATAATAGAAAAACAGCTATGCGCCATAGACTTAGCATGGGTACAATTGTCAGTGATCCAATGCTAAAGGTAAAGTTTCAAAATGGAACCTTCCTTGGTATGGTGGAGGAATATTTTTTCTCAAAAATGAAACCGGGAGACAGGTTCTTTTTTTCAGGAAGGAATTTGGAATATGTGAAAATCAGGGAACTGAGTGCCATAGTCAAACTCTCTAATAAAAAAAGCAGTAACACGCCTTCATACATGGGTGGACGGATTTCTTTGACTTCCAAATTATCTGGAAAAATCAGGGAGATTTTAGAAGACAGTATACAGCATAATTACTATTCGGAGGAGGTGGAATACTTGCTCCCACTTTTGAATTTACAACAGCATTTGTCCTTAATTCCTGATAAGCATACATTTTTGATTGAAAAAAACATATCCAAGGAGGGACACCATATATTCTTTTTTCCATTTGAAGGAAGAATGGTACATGAGATTTTGGGAGCTTTGATTGCTTATAGATTATCAGTAAGTTTTCCGATCACGATAAGCATAGCCATGAATGATTATGGATTTGAACTGCATTCAGATCAACCTATTCCAATAGAGGAAGCTCTTGAAGAAGATCTTTTTACAGAACAAAACTTAGAGGAAGATATTTTAGCCTGCATCAACGAAAGTGAAATGGCAAAAAGAAAATTCAGGGATGTAGCCACCATTTCGGGACTTATTTTTCAGGGCTTTCCCGGTAAACCCATTAAACTCAAACACCTTCAATCCAATTCAGGGATACTTTATGGGGTGTTTGAAGATTACGATCCTGAAAACTTATTGCTAACACAGGCGCATCGGGAGGTATTGGACATGCAGATGGAAAAAGATAAAGTTTTGAACGCAATCAGAAAGATAAACAATCAACAAATTATCCTTAAAATTCCAGGTCAGTTCACTCCATTTTCATTTCCTATTATGGTGGATAGACTTAGGGCTTCTTTAAGCTCTGAATCTCTTGAAGATAGGATTACCAAAATGAGAGCACAAATGATTTCATAAAATGACATTTCATTTTGTTAAAGGCAAATAAAAACATAATTTCAACCGGAAATAGAAAATTATCGTCTTGAAAGCTATAGTCACCACCCAGGCACATTTGCTGTACATTTGTGTCCTCATTTTTGTACTCGTGACAACCTCATTTTCATCAGTTGCACAAAGTCAATTGTATGCTGACCACCAACTCAAAGCTGATAGTTTAAATAATCTATTAATTAAGAGCAGTACACCTAAAGAAAGGCTGAGTATTCTTTCAGATCTTGTTTGGGAAATTCATTATTCAGATACGGCCCAAGAGTATTACATGGAGGCCATTGAGTTGGCCAAATCTCTTGGAAACTCAAATCTTGCAGCCCAAAATATAAACAGGCTTGGCGTTTATTACAGAAATAAGAACCTTCAAGAAGAAGCTCTTGTACACTATCAAGAAGCATTGGAACTAAGTCAAGCCGCTCAACTTGACATTCAAATTGGTCATTCTTTAAATAATATTGGTCAGATTTATTTCTACAGGGACCTTTTCGAAGAATCTCTCGAATATTATAAAAATGCCGAAAGTTATTTTCTCAAAGCCAACGACCAAGACGGACTTGGCTATAACTATACAGGTATGGCAGTGGTTTTGGGTGAATTGGGAAGGTACCTAGAGGCTATTCAGGTAATTAACAGAGCCATTGAAATACGCGATAGTTTGGGCAATGGACGTCAACTTGTGGTCTCAAAATTCAACCGAGCCAATTTATTGATGGACATGGGGGATTTTGAAAGCGCTGAAATAGATATGGTCAATCTATTAAACTTCGGTCTGGAGAATGACTTGGTAAGGGCCTTGAATGCATTGGAAAAACTTGTAGAATTGAAGTTGAAACAGGGAGACACAAATGCTGCTGTTTCCTATGCCGAAACAGCCATACAACTCCACAAAGAGCGCCCGAATTCTGAATCTATGATTCCTATTTTTCAGCAGATGAGCCAATTATATTTTCAAAAAGGAGACCAAGAAAAGTATCAATACTACAATGAATTATTTCAGGAGGAAAGAAATATACTAAACGTAGAAAAAACAAAAAATCACCTTTCTGCAATTACTATCAAAAAACAGAAAGAAGAAATAGAAACCCTAAGCAGAGAAAAAGATTTAATTGAAAAAAACAAGAAGACCCAAAGATACCTGGCAATAGCCATGTTGGTCATAATGGCCGGTTTGATTTACTTCCTTTTTACTTACTATCATTTTTTGAAAAAGGAAAAGGAAAAAAATGAAATCCTCATCCAGCAGAAAAAACAAATTGAAGAACAAGCTTTAGAATTGGAAGAATCCAATAGGGTTAAGGATAAGATTTTTTCAATAATATCCCATGACCTTCGCGGACCTCTACATTCTTTGATTGGTTTGGTTCAGTTGGTCAATGAAGATAACCTCAGCAAAGAAGACTTCAAGGAATATATCCCCCAGGTGGCCAATAGTTTAGGTGAAAATGAACAGTTGCTTGAGAACCTATTGATTTGGTCAAGGAATCAAATGAAGGGTATGAAAGTAAACAGGACAAAAGTGAATATCCATGATTTGGTTGAAAAAAATATCAGATTATTGAATCAAACAAACCTGTATAAAGGACAAACAATCATCAACCAAGTACCTGAAAATCTCTTGGTGTATTCAGACAGGGATATGTTGGATATCGTGATCAGGAACCTACTCACCAATGCACTCAAATATACCCGCAATGGAGATGGAATCGCCTTTGATATCAAAGAAGATTTGGACAAGCATATCTTCAGCGTGCGTGATGAGGGGATTGGAATAAAAGAAGAGTTTATGAAAAACCTGTTCAGTAATAAATTTTTCACATCTCCAGGTACCCAACAAGAGAAAGGAACTGGGCTGGGTTTGCTATTGTCCAAGGAGTTGATCAACATGAATCGAGGAGAAATCTGGGCTGAGAGCATTTCGGGGCAAGGTTCAGCTTTTTCGTTCAGTATTCCCAAAGTTTAGTTTGCTCTCCAGAAATATGGTGTGAAAAGCACTAGAATGGTGAACAATTCCAGCCTTCCCAATAGCATTAAAAAGGAAAGGAAAATCTTAGAGAAAGGATCGAAGAAAGCAAAATTATCCTCAGGTCCTACCCTGCCTATGGCTGGTCCAACATTACCTAAACTTGTGGCAACGGCACCAAAAGAAGTTAGGATGTCATACCCCATCAATGAAATCACTATAGAACCTACCACAAATATCATCAGGTAAATCAACAGAAAATTCATGATATGAGTAATGATTTTACCTGTGACTCGATCTCCATTGATTTTTAAAGGTACTACTGCTCTTGGATGTACAATTCTTTTGAATTCAAGCCAGGAATTTTTGAAGAAAGTCAAATGACGTACAAACTTAATTCCGCCCGAAGTGGAACCGGCAGAGGCACCTAAAAACAAAAACATGAAAAAAATCAATGTAAGTCCTGAGTGGTATGCTGTATAATCACTGGTGACATATCCTGTAGTTGTTATGAGAGAGGTGATTTGAAAAAGGGTATCCCTGAAAGCTTTCTCGAACCCTTCTGCTGAATAGTACCAAACCGGACCGACCAGCAAAATCAAAAAGATTACCAATGCAATAACATAAGCCTTGAATTCATCAGAGTGCCAAACTCGCTTAAATCTTCCAGTAAGTCCAAAATATATTAATGTGAAGTTTGTCCCTGACAAAAACATAAAAAATATGGCTGTGTATTGTATAATCGGAGAAAAATAAGCCATGCTATCATTCTTAGTAGAAAATCCTCCAGTAGCCATAGTCGTCAAGGCATGGTTGACAGCATCATAAAAATTCATTCCTTCTACATAATACAAGACTCCTACAGCAACAGTCAATCCGATATAAACAAACCAAAGTCTCTTTGCCGTCTCCCTAATTCTTGGATGCAGTTTATCTGAAGTAGGTCCTGGTGATTCAGCTACAAACAACTCAATTCCTCCTATACCCAAAAGTGGGAAAATGGCAACCGTCAGCACAATAATTCCTAATCCGCCTATCCACTGAGTCATTGACCTCCAAAAGAGAATTCCTTTTGGAGTCGCTTCAATATCTGTGAGAATTGTTGCACCTGTAGTAGTCAAGCCTGATACAGTTTCAAATATGGCATCTGGCAAGTTGTCCACTACACCACTGATCAAATAAGGTAGCATTCCAAAAATACTCATAAACAGCCAACTTAGAGACACGATGAGGTACCCTTCTCTTTTCCGGATATTTTGATCTTGATTTGAGAAAGAAAAAAACAATGTGGCTCCAATGGCAAAAGAAGCAAATGCTGAATAGAGCAGCGGGGTTTGATCTCCGCTCTCATAATAATAGGCAAAACCAACACCTGGAAGCATTAGTAAAGCTAGGATCATCAACAATGCTCCCATAATTTTACCTATAGCTTTGAAATGAATCATAATATCAATGGAAAAGCTTTTCTAAAGCCGCTTTGGCAGAAGGTAATGCCAAAACTATGGCCTTGTCGTTAAGCTGAAGCGTAAATTCACCATCAGGAATGTAGACTTCATCTTCTCCCCTAATCACTCCAGCTACAATCGCAGTATCCGGAAAATGAAGGTTCTTCAACGGATTTTTTGTAGCCCTGTTATTCTTACTGACCACGTATTGTATGATTTCAGCATCTACTCCATATATACCCGAGACGGCTTCCACTGTACCTTTTCTAAGAAAACGGGTTATCTGATTGGCGGCTACCAATTTTTTGTTGATCAATGAATCTACTCCGATACTATGCGAAATATGAATATATTCCCTAGTATCTACATGTGCAATTGTCTTGTAAACACCATGATTTTTGGCACTTAATGAAGTGATAATATTTGTTTCAGACGAATCTGTTAAAGAAATAAAAGCATCCATTTCCTCCAATCCTTCCTCTAAAAGAAGTTCTATGTTTTTGTAATCTCCATGGATGACTAAAGTACTGTTTAGCCTCTCTGAAAGCCATTTACACCTCTCCTTATCTCTATGTACTAGGGTAACCCTGTAATCACCTTCTAAAGTCATAGAAGTGGTATAAGCCATATCATCTCCACCGATGATCATTACATTTTTGATGGTGACTTTTTTCTGTTCCAAAAGATCCACAATAGAAGTCACAGCTTTCTTGTTTGAAATAAAGAAAACATGGTCATTGTTCCTGATTATTGTATTTCCTCTGGGAATTAAAGTCATTTGATCCCTCACAATCGCAATGATTTTTACATCTTCAAAAATGGAGTTATTCCTCATGTCGGCAATCTTCTTGTTGACAAGACTGCTATACTGGTCTAAAGTGATACCTACCACATTGAGTTTACCACCTTCAAACTCAAAAACATCCGAAAAAGTAGAGTTTTTTATCATCCTTGAAATCTCTCCACTACACAACATCGTAGGAGAAATGATATTGTCAATACCTATATTCTTGAAGTAAATATCATTTTCAGGATTCAAATAATCATGATTTCTAACCCTTGCAATTACCCTTTTGGCTCCCATTTGTTTTGCCAAAACTGCAGCCACTATGT
Organism: Mongoliibacter ruber; assembly: GCF_003003005.1. Lineage (GTDB taxonomy): Bacteria > Bacteroidota > Bacteroidia > Cytophagales > Cyclobacteriaceae > Mongoliibacter > Mongoliibacter ruber. Next base: position 100,363 of record NZ_PVTR01000001.1, on the reverse strand, counting down.
TGGTTTTCTCCGAAGTGGTAACTGCCATAAACATGCTTGCTTCCGGAATATTGGCATTTTTCAGCACATCCAAAGCTGTAGCATCTCCCCAAACTGTCAAAACATCCAAATGTGCAGCAGCGTAATCTAAAGCATCCTTATCTAAATCAATCAGGGTGATGTCTTTATTTTCAAAACTGAGACGTTCGGCCAAATGGTAGCCCATGTCCCCTGCACCCGCTATGACTATATTCATAAAAGATTTTTTGTTTATAAATGGTAAAAATTTATACGAATCCCTACCATCAAGTTCCGAAAGGTAAATGCTTTTAAAACTTTACCCAAAAAATCCACTCACAATTTATTTACAATAAGACTGAAGGTATTTTTCGGTCACTGTACTGCCAAGTTCCAAAGCTGTTTTCCAATCCTTACATGCGGCTTCTTTTTTGTCTGTTCTAAAATAAGCATAGCCCCTATTTGTCAGTATATCATAATTGTCTGGACTCAGGGTCAAACCATAATCATAATCCGGAATGGCCTTCTTGTATTGATTCGTCTTCAAGTAACAGTTGCCTCTATTGAAATAATATGCCCAAACCAATGGAAAATCCTCCCCATTGATTTTGCTATAATTAATGGCATCTGTGTAAGCTAAAATAGCCTCATCAAACCGCTGTTCTTTCTGAAGAAGATTTCCAAGGTAATAGGCCATTTCATCGTCTTCTTCAAAGATCTCAAGCCCTTTTTTGAGCACATTTACCACTTTTTCCACCTTCTCATCTACGTTTCTCCCCGCTCTGTAGTAATTCAGGTAAGCAGGGTGAAAAGAAGGGTCATCTTCCAAAACTGATTCCAATATCTTTACAGCGCTAGCGTGTCTCTCATCTTCTATCATGTCCAATGCCGTATTGTTGATCACAATGGAGTTTTCCCTCACTTCTACATCTACATCATAAATTTTTTGGGCCTGCACAGACATAGTGAGTATGGTCAACAGACTTGAAATTAAAGCGCCAACTTTTATTTTTTTCATGTGTTTATAATTTTTTTTCAGCAGTCGCCCGGATTAGTCGGGGCAGACTATGGAATCTGGCAATATAGATAATCATCCCACTTTGTTTCGTTTTCGTTATGCCTACCTGATTTAGGTAGGTAGGCTCAATTTTATGAAAACTTTAATTTTGATTTTGAACAAAATTCAATGCCCTATTAACGTCTTTGCCGACCAAATAATTTCTTCTCTAAGTTATTCTGTCTTATTCTCAAACAGTAGAATTGCAAAATAGATAAAATTTCTGTTTTAAATGGATTCTAGTTTGTACTCATTCACAAATGATCGCTGATAATTTAAAGGATATATGATTATCCGCAATCATGCCACTAATCAATTAAACGAGAGTTTATTGGCAAACGAATACTAGTAGATATTTGATATTGGTTCGAAGTCACAGGTTAATTCTATTATTTAGATTCTACTGGTATGAAAGCGGATATATATAAAAGGATAAATCTGGATGCTTAATATCAAACAATACTACGATTTAAGATAGGTTTTTGATTTACTTTTTTATATTTGCAACATTATTGCATTAATTTAAACATCAATAATTAAATGAATACTCATAAACTCCCCGTAACAGTTCTTAGCGGTTTTCTTGGAGCTGGCAAAACCACATTGCTTAATCATATTCTACACAACAAGGAGGGGCTAAAAGTGGCCGTCATCGTCAATGACATGAGTGAAGTGAATGTCGATGCTCGGTTAGTAGACAACGAAAACACCTTATCCAGAACAGAAGAAAGGCTTGTTGAAATGAGCAATGGCTGTATTTGCTGTACGCTAAGGGAGGACCTGATGGTGGAGGTAGAAAAACTGGCAAATGAAAAACGTTTCGATTACCTACTTATAGAAAGTACGGGAATCAGTGAACCTGTTCCTGTAGCTCAGACATTCAGTTTTGTGGATGAGGAAAATGGGATTGACCTTTCTAGGTTCAGTTATGTTGATACTATGGTGACAGTAGTGGATTGCTTTAATTTTTTCAAAGATTTCAATACTGATGACATGCTGGTAGATAGGCAGCTGACAGATATTGAGAATGATTACAGGACAATCGTCAACCTGCTGACAGATCAGATTGAGTTTGCCAATGTCATCATTTTGAACAAAACAGACCTGGTCGATGAAAATACAGTAGGCTTGCTAAAAGCATCTATTAAAAAGCTTAATCCAGGAGCAAAAATTCTTAGCTCCGAATTTGGTAAGGTAGCACCATCTGAAATACTCAACACGGGACTTTTTGACTTTGAAGAGGCCCAATCATCTGCTGGCTGGCAAAAGGAACTACAATCAGATGGACACACTCCCGAAACAGAAGAATATGGTATTGGCTCATTTGTATTTAGAAACCAAAAGCCATTTCACCCGGAGAGAATGTTTAAATTCCTAAGTGACAATTATCCTGGAGGAGTAATCAGAGCAAAAGGTTTGTTTTGGCTAGCTTCAAGACCAGACGATGCATTAAACTTTTCACAGGCTGGAGGTTCGTTTCGGATGGAGAAAGCTGGTGTTTGGTGGTGCAGCATGCCCTATTCACAAAGAATAAAGTTTGAATCCTATGTGTACCACCAAGAATTTATAGAATCAAAATGGAGTAAAAAATGGGGAGACCGTATGAATGAGTTGGTCTTTATAGGTCAAGATCTGAATAAAGAAGAAATTCTGGAAACATTGGAATCCTGTCTTTTAAATGAAAATGAGGTTTTTCAATTTGAGAAAAGGGAAAAATTCTATGACCCCTTCCCTGCACAGATTTGATTTTTAGGGTGATAATTTAAGGGGGAGTTTGACATTCCCCCATTTTTTTACCCATCCAAGAGTTGGGTACCATCCTCTTCGGGCAGTTCTTCCACCTCTTTCAGTTTTCTTTGAATGACCCGTGTCCTAGTTCCTACGAGGTTATCCAAATCGGTAGAAGCTTCATTGATTTTTTTCTGCGCTTTGCTGATGAGATCACCAAATTTTGAAAACTCAGATTTGACAGCTCCCAATACTTTCCACACCTCAGAACTCCTCTGTTGGATAGCCAAAGTCCTGAATCCCATCTGAAGGCTGTTCAACATCGCCGCCAAAGTAGTCGGACCTGTGACTACTATTTTAAAGTCTTTTTGAAGCATTTGAGCCAAATGTCCATCACGGACTACTTCTGCATAGAGACTTTCCATTGGAAGGAAAAGAAGTGCAAAATCTGTGGTATACGGTGGGTGGAGGTATTTTTGCGAAATATCCTGTGCAGCTTTTTTGATAGCTTTGAACAGATCATTTCTTGCTGCTTCCACTAAGGCTTTGTCACCATTGTCATATGCATCCAACAGCCTGTAATATGTCTCTTGAGGAAATTTGGCATCTATGGGAAGGTATACTGGTCCATCATCCGAAGTGCCGGGCATTTTAACTGCATACTCTACTCTTTCGGTCATTCCCTTTTTCACACTGACATTGTAAGCATATTGATCTGGTGAAAGAATATTTTCCAGTATACCTTGCAACTGATACTCTCCCAATACACCTCGGCTTTTTACATTGCTCAGAACCCTTTTGAGGTCCCCTACCCCTGTAGCCAAGGTCTGCATTTCACCCAATCCTTTTTGCACAGCCAACAGTTGTTTGCTCACTAGTTCAAAAGACTGTCCTAATCTTGCTTCCAAAGTTTTTTGAAGCTTCTCATCAACTGTTTCCCGCATTTTCTCCAGCCTTTCTTCTGTGGATTGAAGCATGCGTTCTTGTTTTTGCACCAATTCTTGGAATTTTTCTTTTTGAAGGGCATTGAATGCATTTACATTATCCCTAAACAAAATCCCAAATTCTTTAAGTGCCTCTTGTTGTTCTTTAGAGTTGCTTCGTAGATTATCAAACACCAATTGAAATTGATTGACCAAACCTGCCTGAAGCTCTGATCGGTTGGCTTGCATTTGTTGATTGAGCTCTTGTCTGATTTCAGACAGTTGCTTTTCCAGACCATCTCCATGAGATTTTCTGCGATTTAAACTCAAAATCAGGTAGGCAATTAATATAGTTTGGAGAATCAGAAAAAAAGGGATTATGATTTCAATCGACATGGCTTAAGAATTTTGGACTCGAAAAATAGTCCAAATCCAACTGAATGCCCAAGAATGCAAGATATTCCCTGACAGTATCTGTCGGCCTTTCTTCCATTGGCACATGACCTGTCTTTTCGAAAATTTTCAATTTTGCTGTAGGAATAGCTTCTTTGAACCTTTCTGCGTTTTCAACAGGAATCCATCGGTCTTCTGCACCCCACATGATCAAAACCGGCATATTGAGTTTCCCGAAGTCTATTTCATAAGGTTTATAGCTAGTTAACCTGTCAAGAGTTGCCCTTCTATTGCCCTCTCTCCTCATCAACTCGTAGTACCTTGTTACCAGTTTATCATCCACTTTTGATTCATCATAAAAGACTTCCTCCATTGTTTTTTCGAAAATTGCCTTTGGAGTGAATTTCAAAAGGAAGTTTCCTAGAACTGGGTTTCGTGCTACCTTGAAAATAGTAGCACCGGAATCATAAGTTTTACTTTTATTATTTTCTTCCACCTCCTTTTTAACCTTAGGTGCCCCAGAGGAATCTATCAAATTAAGAGACATAATTCTATCGGGATGGTCAGATGCCATTTTCAAAGCCACAGCACCTCCCATACTATTTCCCGCAACATGGAATTCTTCCAAACCAAGCTTGTCAGCTATTTCAAATACCAATTTGGCATAATCTTCAATTCCGTAGGCCTGATTTTCGGATGGTCCCGTTAGACCATGTCCAGGTAAATCCAAGGAGATTGTGTTGAAAAAAGTACTTAACTCAGCTTCCCAAGGCTCCCAGGTATGCAGTGATGAAAAACTCCCATGGATCAAAAAGATGGGTTCTCCCCTTCCCTTCACACGGACATGAATATTTTCTTGCCCAACCTTTAGGAAGTACGAATTTTCATCCGTGTATTTGGAAAGTAAAATTTCCGGTGATATATCAGATCTGTAGGAAGCCAGCGTTATCAAGCCTAATATAAAGGCGATGACACCAATTACTTTAAGGAATGTAGACAAAGCTTTTTTCATAAACTTAATTGTATCGTTAAAAATAATGAAAGCTTAAGCAATTCCTTACATTTGAGAGCATTTTAAGAAAATGGTTTGAATTGGTATATTTGTGCTATTCTGATTACTTTCGACAAAACAATACCCAAACAGTACCCTATCCACATGACATTAGCCCGTCAAAATAAGTATCTCCTCAAATTCCTCACACCGTTCTTTTTGTTCCTGTTGCTTCTCAGCAGTGGCAATGAAGCTTTTGCCCAAGCAAAGCCAAATCTAGGTGGGTCTTCCAGACTGTTCACTTATGCTTTGGAAGAAATGGAGAAGGGAGATTATGAAAGAGCAAATACTTATTTCAGACAGATAATTGAAAATAACCTTCCTTTGTCACCGGAAATGCCATACTACTTTGCAGTTACTTTATTTGAACTGGAACAGTATGATAATAGCATGAACTTTTTGAACCGCTACATTCAGATCAATGGCCGTAATGCAGAAAAGTATGAGGAAGCTAAAGAATTAGAAGCCAAACTCAAAGAACCATTGGATGCTATCAAAGCATGTGAGTTTTGCAACAAGCAAGGATACAGGGTCATCGCATGTACCACCTGTGAGGGTGAGAAGGAATTGGAACAAACTTGCAGCCTTTGTAAAGAAAGAGGGGTGGTTGGTTGCAACAGGTGCTTTGGAAAAGGCTTGTTAACCAAAAGAAATGTATTTAACCTGATAGAATACCATGAATGTGACCAATGTGACGGTTTAGGCAAACATACTTGTCCTAGATGTGATGGCAATTTGATGGAATATTCGACTTGTAGAACCTGTGAAGGCGTGGGAAGTTTGATTTCTGAAGAAATTTGCGACCATAAAGAAAAACCAAGACACATGTCATTGTTGTTTCAAAGAATGCAGGAAAATCATCCATAAATACCTGAATACTGACTTGATATTGGTTTTCATTTATTTTGGCCATAGTTTTTTGAAAAGAATTTTATTGAATTTGAGTCAGTAAAGGATAATCTTTTAATCAAAGGATGAAAAAAATCAGCTTTCCTCACCCTATGATCATCATGTTGGCTTTTGTGGTATTGGCCACAATACTGACTTATTTGATTCCAGCGGGACAATTCCAACGGACCATTGATGAAAATACAGGTAGAGAAATCGTCGTGCAGGGTAGTTATGCTCAGACGCAAAATCAGCCAGTGGGATTGGGGGAAATGGCACTTAGCATACCTGAAGGCATCATTGAAGGTGCAGAGGTCGTAGTTTTGATTTTGATTATCGGAGGTGCTTTTTATGTTGTCGAAAAAACAGGAGCCTTCCAAGCTGGCCTGGAGTCGTTAATTTTCAGGTTTTCAAATGCTAAGGGCCTGTTATTGGCGCTGGTCGGAGTTCTCTTCGCCACGGCAGGTGCACTCAATGGGCTTCAGGAAGAAATCATTGCGATGGTACCACTTTTGTTGATTTTGAGTCAAAAAATTGGCTACAGCAAAAAGAGTATCGTAGGCCTTTGTTTGGGCTCCGCTATCATTGGAGGAGCATTTGGTCCATCAAATCCCTTTTCAGTAATTCTGGCGCAAAAGGTTGCCGAAGTACCTGTTTTTTCCGGGGGACTATATAGGTTGGTATTTTTTGGGATAGCACTGAGCTTTTGGATATTTTACATGATCGGAAATGGAAAAGAAACAGGAACTACTCAATCTGAGACACCAAAATTAAAACCAGATAAACTGTCAAAACCCCATCAGGTCATCTTGCTTATGGTTGCAGTGACTTTCATTATTATGATATATGGACTGAGCAATTGGGACTGGGATTACAATGAGATGTCAGCTATTTTCTTTGTAATGGGACTTGCTGTGGGTATTGTAGGCAAACTTGGAATAAATGGCACAGCAAAAGCCTATTCAGAAGGTTTTGCAGAATTGATATTTGCAGGGATCATCGTAGGCTTGGCTAGGAGTATCTATTTGGTTTTGGAAGAAGGACAAATCATAGACACCATCATATATGGGCTCTTTACTCCATTAGAAAACTTACCCCTGGCACTCTCGGCTCTGGGTATGATGGTGGCACAGTCAATCTTACACATCCCCGTTCCAAGCACCTCTGGACAGGCTGTCCTGACTATGCCCTTGTTGACTCCTTTGGCGGACTTGATCGGCATGAGTAGGCAGGTTGTTATTTTGGCTTATCAATATGGAGCTGGCATCATGGACCTGGTCACACCTAGCAATGGAGGCCTGATGGCTATATTGGCTGCAGCTGGAGTATCTTACAAAGACTGGATTACCTTTGCGTGGAAACCTTTATTGGTAATTTTTCTGATTGCATCTATTTCTGTAATATCAGGGGTATGGTTGCTTTGATAAGCTATTAGCATAGCAAAAACCAGTTTTTAATGAGGAATTGGACTAACAGCTTTCATTTAAGTTGATTCCGAATTACATAGATGATGACTGCTATATTTTTAAGATAGCATTTTATGCGTTTACAGAATTATAGGAATAATGCCTAATCTCTAAACAAACAGTAAGACGGAACTCAGTTTCTATCACTACCTAATATTTGCAACTCGGAGAGCCTGATTCAATTTAGTTTGTGGAAAAATGGTACAAATACATACCTTAATTTAAAAATTGGCTATAATTGGCCTTTTGCAGCTGATTTATGTACATTTAATTGTATTTTATTCACAAAACCACACTTTAAATTTTTGTTAATCATGAAACAAGTTGCTATAATCTCAATAGATGGCGGCGGTATCAGAGGAATCATACCGGGAACCATACTTCAAATGATTGAAGAGAAAATTCAGGAGAAAACAAGTAATCCACAAGCACGACTGGTGGACTATGTTGATTTTGTTGCAGGTACAAGTACCGGAGGAATTCTAGGTTGCGGCATGCTCTTACCTGACCCTATGAGTCCAGATAGACCGAAGTTTTCCATGGAAGAGGTTGTCAACCTTTACCACGAAAATGGGGGAACTATTTTCAGTAAATCATTGGGCCACAGGTTCAAGTCTCTTTTTGGAGTTCGTGAAGAAAAGTATCCCAATACAAATCTAAAAAAAGTCCTCAATGAATATTTTGGAGAGACCTATCTGAGTGAAATGTTACGTCCTTGCCTTTTTACCGCTTATGATATCGAAAGTCGTAAAGCAACTTTTTTTAAATGGGGAAAGGCATGTGATGATATTTCGCATGACTTTTACATCCGTGATGTAGCCCAAGCTACTGCGGCAGCTCCTACCTATTTTGAGGCCGCATTGATCAAGTCAAGGTTTGGCTCGGAGTATCCTCTGATAGACGGAGGCGTCTTTGCAAATAATCCTTCTATGTGTGCTTATGCAGAGGTGAGAAAATGTGTTTTTGATACTATCGAAAACCCTACATCTAAAGATATGTTGATGATTTCATTAGGCACAGGCTCAGTAAAACAATCCTTCCCACACAAAAGGGCAAAGAATTTCGGTTTGGTTCAATGGATCAGGCCTTTGATTGACATTATGATGTCGGGTAACTCTGAAACCGTTTCTCACCAATTGGAATGGCTTTTTGACGCTGGCAAAAATCAGGAAAGTTACATCAGGTTAGAACCTGAGCTTCACGATGCAAAGCCAGACATGGATGATGCCAGTACTTCCAATATGAATGCTTTAAGAGATGCGGCTATCAAATTTGTCAAGGATAATCCCGAAAAAATCAATAATGTTGTCGATAGACTAATTTCAAATAGAATAGACTCATGAGAATAAATGACCACAATCCTTTACCCGCTTATCAACCCAATGAAGCCCGATATGACAACATGCCCTACAGAAGGTGTGGGAAAAGCGGTATCCTTTTACCTCAGATTTCTTTAGGACTTTGGCATAATTTCGGTCACGATGCAGACTTCAAAAATGCCAGAACAATTCTTAGAACTGCCTTTGACTTAGGCATTACGCACTTTGACCTAGCCAACAATTATGGTCCTCCTTACGGCTCAGCCGAAGAGAATTTTGGCCGGATCATGCAAAAAGATTTTCATGCCTTAAGAGATGAATTGATCATATCTACCAAAGCTGGATGGGATATGTGGCCGGGACCGTATGGAAATCATGGTTCCAAAAAATACCTAATAGCTTCACTTGACCAAAGCCTCAAAAGAATGGGATTGGATTACGTAGATATTTTCTACCACCACAGACCTGACCCAGACACTCCTCTGGAGGAAACTATGTCAGCTTTGGATCAAATTGTAAGGCAGGGAAAAGCACTTTATGTAGGAATCTCCCAGTATAATGCAGAAGATACAGCAAAGGCTATACGTATTTTGAAGAACCTTGGAACACCATTGTTGATACACCAACCACGCTATAGTATGATGGACAGATGGGTGGAAGACGGATTGCTGGATGTGATAGAACAAGAGGGAGTAGGATCAATTGCTTTTTCACCTTTGGAGCAAGGTATTCTGACCGATAAGTACCTAAAAGGCATCCCAGAAGACAGTAGAGTTGCCAAAGATGGCAGGTATCTACAAGAGGAACAGGTGAAGAAAAATATCTCTAAAGTCAAAGAACTGAATGAGATTGCCAAAAAAAGAGGCCAAAGCATGGCGCAGATGGCGATCGCTTGGTTGCTCAAAGATGAAAGAATTACAACCGTATTAGTCGGTGTAAGTAGAGCTGAGCAATTGGCCGACAATGTAAAGGCCGTCGATAACACTAATTTTTCTTCAGAAGAGTTAGAGGCAATCGAAAAAATATTGAAGGATTAATTTTCATTTATGGCAATCGCCACTAAGGCAAAAAGGCACTAATTGACACTAAAGATATTGTGAAACTTAGTGCCCTAGTGTCTTGGTGGCGAAAAAACATCGGCAATTTTTTCACCCAAGCTAGACCTTTTTATTTTACATATTTGTCTTCATAAACTTCTGCACCCTCTTGTTTTCCTACTCTAGCCTAAAAACCTATATTTGCACCTTGTTAAAATTTAAGATTTAAGATGAGCAATTTTATAGAAGAACTGCGCTGGCGTGGGATGCTACAGGACATGACGCCCGATATTGAGGAACATTTGAGTAAAGGAATGGCCTCTGCCTATCTGGGTTTTGACCCCACAGCGGATTCTTTGCATATAGGACATTTGGTTGGCGTTATGACCCTCTTGCATTTTCAAAGGGCTGGTCACAAACCATTTGCCTTGGTAGGTGGTGCTACAGGAATGATAGGAGATCCTTCTTTTAAATCCAGTGAAAGAAACCTTTTGGACAAAAGTAGTCTTGACCATAATGTAGCTTGTTTGCAAAGCCAACTTTCCAAATTTCTAAATTTTGGCGATGGAGAAAACAACAAGGCTGAATTGGTCAATAACTATGACTGGATGTCCGAATTCAGCTTTTTGGAATTTATAAGAGATGTAGGAAAGTACATCACCGTCAATTACATGATGGCCAAGGACTCTGTAAAAAGAAGACTTGAAGAAGGAAGTGGACTTTCTTTCACTGAATTTTCTTACCAGTTGATTCAGGGGTATGACTTTTTTCATCTTTGGAAAAATGAAAATGTCAGTATACAGTTGGGTGGTTCTGATCAATGGGGCAACATTGTAACAGGAACAGAAATGATCCGGAAAATGGCTGGAGGCTCTGCTTATGCACTTACAGTTCCCCTTATCACCAAAGCCGACGGTTCCAAATTCGGGAAAACAGAAAGTGGTTCAGTTTGGCTAGACCCTGAAAAAACCTCACCCTATGCCTTTTACCAGTTCTGGTTGAATGTTTCGGATGAAGATGCTTCAAAATACATCAGGATTTTCACAATTCTGGATAAAGAAACTATAGAAAATCTTGAAAAAGAGCATGCTGAAGCCCCTCACCTGAGGTTACTTCAAAAAGAAATAGCCAAAGAAGTGACATTAATGGTGCATGGTGAAAATGAGTACGAAATGGCACTCAAAGCATCATCTATCTTGTTTGGAAAGAGCTCTACCGAAGACCTGGCCGCATTGGACGAAAGAACATTCTTGCAGGTTTTTGATGGCGTTCCACAAACCAAATTGTCTAGAGAAGACTATGAATCTACCACCAATGTGGTGGACTTGTTATCAGACAAAGCTTCGGGGATTATTTTTGCCTCTAAGGGAGAAGCCAGAAAAATGATACAAGGTGGCGGAGTTGCCATCAACAAAGAAAAGGTTACTGATCCAAATGGTACCGCTTCAATACCCCTGCTACAAGGAAAATACCTTTTGGTTCAAAAGGGAAAGAAAAATTACTATATCATGGAAATCCAATAAAAAAAGCCCTCTCAGTAGGGCTTTTTTATTAGAAATATTCTACAAAATCAATTTTTAGGATTACAATATTTTTATATTTGATTGATTTAAATTCCCTTCTTATGAAATCCGGATTCTTACTCTCACTCCTACTGATTATTGTAATGTCTTGCCAATCTGACTCCGAATTGGATCCTATTGATGAAGCACAGACCGAATCTGAAATAGATTTAGTAACTGAGGCACTGCATAAGACTTTTTTTGAATTTGAAGTGGAAGGTGGAGACCAGGATAGGGCATTTGAAGATAACAACGAAGGTCTGCATGGAATTTATGGAGTTTCAAGAACGGACGACGCCAGCAGCTTAGACGGTAGCAACAGAAATCTTTTCACCTGTTTTCAATCAATTGGATTGAGTCTTCCACAACTGAATCAAATCAGAGGTGCTACCAATAATTTCAGTTCTTGCAGAAATAGGGTTGCGCGTAATTACAGTGCAGATTTTGCCAATTTGCTTCAAAGAATGGAAGCTCAGAGAAAACAGCTTGTGGAAAGTCATCAAGGAAGTCCAGCAAACTTACAAACACAATTGATGGAGCTCAGAGAAACCTTTCGTGCCGAGCTTTTAGAACTCAAAGAAACATATAGCGATGAATTAAAGGCATGCTTAAAGAGTTATATTGAGAATATCAGAAGAAGATTAAGTGATACTCAGTGGAAAGATTTCAAAGATTGTGTATTGGATTAATTTTTAAAAAAGAACTTTCCTGTAATTCAACACCTTAATTTTTGAATTAAAAAACTCTTTAAAAATTTGAACAAGGTTTAATATCTTTAAGACTCGTTCAGATCAAACATCGTTATGCCAAGTTCAGCAAGAGAAAAGAAAAGTAAACTAATTTTAGACGTAGCAATTAAGCTTTTTACCCATAAGGGATACGTGGCTACCAAAATGGAAGACGTCGCCAAGGAGGCTGGGATTTCAAAGGGTCTCACTTACTTTTATTTTAAAAATAAAGAAGACTTGTATATGGCCGTTACAAAAAAGGCCTTCGATGAACTCAAGTCCATTTTTAGGGATATTTACAAGGTAAAGGGAAAATCAGGATTACAAATGATTACCGATCTAAGCCATGCGTACATAGACTTCACTCAGGCAAACAGGATGTATTATGCTGCAATATTGAACTTTATGGATTTGGTTCAACAGTACAACCACGAATCTCTACGAGCTGAAATTGATCCCCAAATTTTAGAAAGTGAGCATTTTCAAAAATTGCTGGAAATCCAACATGACTGCGGAAAACTTGGAATTCAAATGATAAGCAATGGCTTACGGGATGGAAGTATAAGACCCGAACTCTCGGCTGAAATTGCTTTTTATACCGTTTGGAGTATGTTGATCGGTTATGAACGATTGATGGGACCGGTGGGATATGAAGGCAAAGAAATCAAAATACACCTGGAAAATTGGAAGCCCGGCTTTATCAAGCTCCTACAAGACATGTTGAAGGGTACCGTGCAGGCTACCAAACCTCAAGTCGTTCAGGCTTCCTTATTTTAACCGGGCTTCGGGTTTTATTTCAAAATGATTTTACCGTTTCTTCCAGGCTGTTGATAGGCCTCTAAAGCGGCCTGGAACTCTTCAAGCGGATAGGTACCAGCGACATCTACCTTTACATCCTGCTTCATCAGGTAACCTAATACAGTCTTGAAAGCATTCTGCCTTGACTCGTTGCTCAAACTTTCTATCCATGTAGTCAGCCAAAATCCTTCAATTTTTAGGTTTTTGAAAATCATCAATCCCGAGTTGACGGGGATATTGTCCAAACTCAAAGCGCCAAAAGCCAAAAGTTTTCCGCCACTTTTCAAGCTGGCAAGTGCTTTAGCCCCGAGAATGCCACCTACTGCATCAAAAACTACAGAAACACCCTCGCCTGTTTTTTCCATGATAACTTTCTGAAGCTTTTCTTTTTCTGTGTTGATGACCAAGTCAGCCCCCAACTTTTCCAAAGAAGCTTTCTGCTCGTCTCTACGTACGGTGCAAGCAACTTTAATTCCTTTTGATTTGGCCATTTGGATGACCAACTTGCCATATGCTGAAGCACCTGCAGTTACCAGTACCCACTCCCCTTCTTTTAAACCTGAATATTCCAACATACCAAATGCAGTCATGGGATTGATAAAAGCCTGACAAGCCACTTCATCGGGCATTTCCTGAGGTACAGGTATAACGGTTTGAGCGGGAATACACACGTATTCCTTCCATGTCCCTATAGCTGTAAAAATGACTTTGGTTCCTTGTGCGAGCGTTCCTTTTTCATCCGCTTTATCAATTATACCCACCGCTTCAAAGCCAGCGCTAGAAGGCAATTTGGGAGTAATGCCATACATTCCTCTGATAAACATCACATCAGAAGGATTGATATTTCTTGCCGTGACTTTAATCCTGACTTCATGACCTTTGGGCTCTGGAATATCAGTTTCTTCTAGTAACAATACATCTTCCGGCATACCGGTTTCATTAAAAATCACTTGTTTCATTGTTTTTGTTTTTGGGTTTCAAATAGCTATGAAGTTAAACAAAAATACTCGGTATGCATAATATTTTTCAAGTGAAACTGGGGATAGAATGGCAGAATTCTTTATCTTGAAACCTGACTTTAACCAACAACACATTATGGATTTATCGGGATTATTTTCACTTATGGGCAAGGTGGCCCTCATCACAGGGGCCAGCAAAGGAATTGGATTCAGCATTGCTGAAATATATGCGGCTGCAGGAGCAAAAGTTGTTATCAGTAGCAGAAAACAAGATGCTTTGGATGAAATGTCCGACAAACTCAGGAAAAAAGGCTATGAAGTAACCGGAATCGCCTGTAATGTAGGCAAAAGCGAAGACCTTGAAAATCTTGTAAAAAAAACCATTGAAACATACGGACAAATCGACGTTCTGGTCAACAACGCTGCAAGCAACCCTGTATTTGGCCCTGTTCATGAGACCAGCCTAGATGCTTATGACAAAATAATGGATGTCAATCTAAAAGCCCCATTCCATTTGATGAAACTTTGTTTTCCCTACCTGAGGGCTTCTTCCAACGCATCTGTCATCAATATTTCTTCTATAGGTGGAATCTCACCAGAGACCGGACTTGGCATCTATTCAGTCAGCAAAGCCGGGTTGATTTCTATGACAAAGGTTTTTGCTAAAGAATGGGGTGACCATAAAATCCGAGTCAATGCCATTTGCCCAGGCCTCATCCAAACAAAATTTTCTGAGGCCTTGTGGAGCAATGAAAAAATCATGAACCACATGATGAAAGCATTGGCCATCAAACGAGTAGGAGAACCTGAAGAAATTGGAGCAGCTGCACTCTATCTCGCATCTAAAGCATCCTCCTATACCACTGGAATAGTCCTGACAGCAGATGGAGGATTCACTATATAAAGCTTCAAACTATGGATTTTTCAACAATACAGATCAATGAAAAACTCGGAGTACTGCTGACCAAGTATGATGATTTTTTGAATGAACACATCATACCACTTGAACAAGAGGCTGTTTATGGCTCATTCAAAGCTGCACTCCCAAAACTAAATGCCCTGAGAGACTTGGCTAAAAAGGAAGGATTGTTTGCTCCACATCTTTCAATTAATGATGGTGGGATTGGCCTAAGTCTTACTGATTTTGCAAGGGTTTCAGAAATCTTGGGCAAAAGTCCGCTTGGTCACTTTATATTCAATTGTCAGGCACCTGATATAGGGAATATGGAGCTTATGCATCAATTTGCATCAAAAGAATTGCAAGAAAAATACTTGAATCCACTTCAACGAGGAGAAATCCGCTCTTGCTTTGCCATGACAGAACCACAGCACGCGGGAAGTAATCCAAAACATCTATCTACGACCGCTGTCAGAGTTGGAGACGAGTACATCATCAATGGGCACAAATGGTTTACTTCTTCGGCAGATGGGGCCGCTTTTACTATTGTAATGGCAGTAACCGATTCTGAGAACCCAAATCCTTACCAAAGAGCAAGCATGATTTTGGTACCCTTGGAAAATCCCGGGTACCGTTTGGTAAGAAATATCCCAATCATGGGTGATGTAGGTGAAGATTATATGTCTCATGCAGAGGTGAAGTTTGAGGATTGCAAAGTGCCCGCTTCCAACCTTATTGGAAAAGAAGGTGGTGGGTTTGCCTTGGCACAGGAAAGGCTTGGACCTGGCCGAATCCATCATTGCATGCGTTGGATTGGAATCTGCGAAAGGGCAATTGACCTGATGTGCAGGAGAGCATTAAGCAGAGAGTTAGATCCGGGAAGACCTTTATCAGGACAACAGACCATTCAGAATTGGATAGCAGAAGCTGTCGCTGGGGTAAAAGCCGCCAGAATGCTAGTGCTGATGACTGCCCATCGAATCGAAAATGAAGGTGCAAAAGCAGCCAAAACCGATATTTCTACTATAAAGTTTTTTGTTTCAGATATTTTAATGAATACTTTAGATAAAGCTATACAAACACATGGTGCACTGGGTATTACAGATGATACTATTTTGTCGTTTTGGTATAGACATGAACGTGGAGCCAGGATCTATGACGGGCCGGATGAAGTTCATAAAAGTGTATTGGCTAGAGAAACTTTGAAAAAATATGTCCAAACAGGAAATTGAATTTAAAGGGCTTGAAAATATTCTGCCTTATCTGAGTAACCTTTTGGATACTGATAAAAGAGACATTACAATCAAGCAATTTAAAGGTGGATATTCAAATCTTACTTATCTGATTCAAACTCCCAATAAAGAATATGTGCTTAGAAGGCCACCCTTGGGGTTGAAAATTAGCAAAGCCCATGATATGGCAAGGGAGTACATGGTGTTGGAATCTCTGCAAAAAGCAGCTTACAGTAAGGTGCCACCTCCTGTACATTGCTGTTCAGATGATAAAGTCATCGGTGCTCCATTTTTCATTATGGAAAAAGTAAATGGGTTGATCCTTAGGAATAAAATCCCAGAGGGGATGCGCCTTGATGAAAAATTCTTCGCAGAGCTATCCAGAAACACACTGGATGGTATGCTTGAGTTGCATCAGCTGGAATTGAAGAACTCTGGACTGTCCGAATTAGGAAGGCCAGAAGGTTTTGTAGAAAGACAGGTAGTCGGCTGGTCAGAGCGTTATTTCAAATCGAAGACAGACGAAATTTCTGACATGGAAAAAGTGAGCGAATGGCTCCTTGTAAATATGCCTAAAGATGAAGCTGTAGGATTTATACATAATGATTACAAGTATGACAACTTAGTCTTATCAGGTCCTGAAAATCCAGAAATCAAAGCAGTTTTGGACTGGGAAATGGCCACAGTAGGTCATCCTTTAATGGACTTGGGCACAAGCTTGGCTTACTGGTGTGAAGATAAGGATGATGATCTTTTGAAAATGTTTAACCTCACCTATCCCTCTGGAAACATGAAAAGGTCAGAAGTTATCTCTTATTATGAAAGTAAAAGTACTTTGTCTTTGGACAATATGGTATTTTATTATGCCTTTGGACTATTTAAAGTTGGGGTTATTGCCCAACAGATTTATAAAAGATACACTTTAGGATATGCTGATGATCCCCGCTTCGCGGGGTTGATACATATAGTAGCTGCCTGTGGTAAAAAAGCATTGAACAGCATTACAACTGAAAAAATTTAAAGTTATGAAATGCTCATTTGAATAAGTTCACACATAGCGTGATGATTATTAAGGGCGTTTCATAACCTGCACCGACTAATCGGGGGAACCACTAAAAAACAATTATAAACAAATGAAAATCAATAATGTATGTATTCTTGGCGCAGGGACTTTGGGAAGTCGGGTCGCATTACAATCTGCCCTTTCTGGTTACAAAGTGCGGATTTATGACATAGATCCGACCGCCTTGGAACGTTCCAGAAAGACAATGGAAAAAATCATCCTTCACCTTGCAAAAAGCAGCGGGCTTGAGGAGAGTGCTGGACTAAATGCCATTGATCTTATAACATTCACAGACAATGCCACTAATGCTGTCATGGATGCAGACATCATCAATGAAAGTGTATTGGAAGATATTGAAGTCAAAAATCAAGTTTGGGAACTTTTCGGAAAGATCGCCCCGGAAAAAACAATTTTCACAACCAATACCTCTTATTTACTCCCATCCATGTTTGCAGATATTTCGGGAAGGCCTGAGAAGTTCTGTGCCCTGCATTTCCACGATGTTTTTTATTCCAAAGTAGTGGATATAATGCCACATCCTGGCACTGATGCTAACTTGATACCAATTCTAGATTCTTTTGGCAAGAGCCTTGAACAAGTTCCTGTATTGGTCAAAAAGGAAAACCCTGGTTATTTGTTCAATAGTATGTTGATGGCATTTATTGGAGCAGCAGGAAAATTACTGACCAAAGAGATCGGAAGCATTGAAGACATCGATAAATCTTGGATGGTCAACTTCCATATGCCCAAGGGTCCTTTTGGCATTTTAGACAATATTGGACTGGATACGGCTTGGCATGTAACCAAGAGCCAACCGGATTTAGCCTCACAGCGTTTTGCAGCCTTGCTCAAAAGCTACATCGATGAGGGAAAATTGGGGGAGAAAACTGGGGAGGGCTTCTACAAGTATCCTAAACCAAGGTATAGAGATGAGGATTTTTTGGAATAAAGTAATTTGTGAAAACCTATTCTACTGATTACCCCTAGCCACCATGATCCCTGATTGGGATTTGTTGGCTTGGAGGTATTCATGGAGTGGTTTTTCGGAAATTTCTACTTCCATAGAACCTGTGCTGGCATGCATCAGGTGGATTCTTCCGTTTTTTTCAACAGCAAAACCAACATGGACGATATCTAGTGTTTTCATCGAAGTGGTAATGGCGATCAAATCTCCAGGTTTTATACTGGATTCCAGCTTTTGAATAGTATCCTTTGGCAGGTAGAAATACTCTCTTTTGGCAATTTCAGATTCCGCTTTTTTCAATATCGCTACGTATTCTGGATTACTCAATTGAACATAGAGGTTTGGATTAGAACTCATAAAAGAAGGTTTGTTTTCATAAGACTCCCCTCCTATTTCTTTTGAGATGTTTTTCAGCAAACCTTTTTGTTCATTTTGATACAACCAATCAGAAAAATAATGCAGCCTTGATGGATATCCATTTCTCTTTCCTTGTACATAGCGGATATTTTCCAATTCAGCCTCAAAGGCTTCCATGTAAAGTGTGCTTTTTTGTGCCAATCTCGAAAGGGTAAAAACTGTTTCCAAATAAGTGGTACAATCCAGACCAGTGAGGTTTATTACCAGTTGTTCATCTCCTGGCAGCTCAAGTGTTTTTTCTACATAGGGAGTACCTATGAATTTCTGACCAATAAGCACATTCAGTTCATTGATGGATTTATCTCCGATATCCATCTCAGAAAGTTCTTCAAGTATGCTTTCCAAGCGCTCTCTGCTTTCGGCAGTACATACCGTCTGAGCCTGAAGAATACATGGAATTAAACAAATGAAAAGGAATAGAAGTCTCATGGTCAAAGATATTAATGTTGAAAAATGCAGGAAATAACCGAGATATAAAAATCAATTTATACAATTGCCAAGAGCCATTTTACCAGCATACCGCACAGCAAGGCTATTCCAAAACTTAGCAAGGTTCCAATCAGGATATATTCAGTGAGTTTTCTATCCTTGGATTCCTTTAAATCTCCAAATCTAAAGATTGATTTGGCAGCCAGTAGAAATCCTACTGCCTCCCAATGGTCAGTAAGCACAAATACAAACACCATCAACCTTTCCAAAATCCCAATATACCTACCTGCATTGGCCAAAGATTCGCTTTCTTCATCCTCCAATGCCTTTGCCCAGTTTGCAAGGAGCACATTGATCAGTATGGCCACTGCCCATGTGACAAACAGAACTGAGCTCAACAGGAGCCACAGAGCTGTATTGGAAAAATAGTAACTGAGGTTTAATTCAGGGTTGAACCAAAAATACCATACAAGCAAAATACTGATCACATGAAGTCCCTGGTCGGCCAAAAACCACTTGGCTTTATTTTTATCTGTCTGAACAACCAGTTTTAGCATATCGATTACACCATGTAAAACAGCCAAAGTCAAGGCTAAAGGCCATAAGGAAAGGTCCCAAAGTACCAAAAGAACCAATACCCCGTGAAGCAAAACATGAATGTAGAATTGATAAGCACTTAATCTGTACGACTCTTTGGCTTTGACCCATGAATTAGGTTGCAACACAAAATCTCCAAGGATGTGCGCGCATAAAAGTTTAACAATAATGATCACAGAAGTAAGTTGTTGATTTTTTGTTGGAATACACGATTGATTTCAATCAATTCATCAATTTTAGCACGGGACCAGCGGCCACTCACAGAATTTTGTTTGATACCTAATTTTTTCCCGATTTCTTCCTGAGTAGCCAGGGGATTTTGTAGGTATAGGTATACCAGTTCCGCAGAAGAAATTGTCCATGTGTCCATAAATGTCCCTGCGAGCTTTAAATAAAGGTTGATTTCTTTTTCAAAGTCCTCCCAGGGACTTTGTATGGCCAGATTGACCCTGTCTTTTTTTAGCGTGTCAAAACGCTCACCTGCGTAAACGAATGCAGGTCCGTTGCTTTCAGATATTTTACTGCCATCATACGATTTGGCACCGATTCCTATTGCAATTCTCACATCTAGAGGGCTGTTTTTTTTATCACTATCCCTTGGTGACACCTGCTTGATAGTGGACTTTATAGCCCATGCTTTTTCCAAGGCCTCTTTAGGAGATGTGATTTCCAGTTGGAAAAAGTCACCCCAAACCAGTTCCCAGTCCTTTGGACTACTCCCCCATTTTGAAAGGAGGCTTTTCAAAGGATTGATCCAGATTTCAGGATTTGAGATTTTTCTTGAGGCGATGATATCCCCTTTGAGCACTGCTATCATAGAATCGAATATCGTATAAATTAACGATAATTCAAAATATCGTCTTATAAAGCGATATATGAATTTATCGTATTGTTGAAATTTCAATCTTTATCTATACTAAAGTCACTGGTAAGCAGAAAAGTAAGTGCTTGGCAAAAAACGCCACCAGATCCACCACAGACAAGTGAGGGATAGGTCCTTTACAATGCTGGTCAGTATAGTTCCAGACAACAGCTTGATTTTCTATAAGTAGGACAGTCATCGGGTTTTGGATAATTCTATGATCCAGTAGTCTACTGGCAATTGATTGTAACTAAAACTTTTTTAGAAACACAAAATTCTAAGATTCCAATAGCAGTTCAATACTCATTAAAACCTTTTCCTGCCATCACTTTAGGCACACATTTCTCAACCCTGCTTCGCCTGGTAGCAGACTGTTTGGCACCGGAAATAAAAATGATGTAAGAGCGCTTTCTCCCTGGAGTTAGACGATCAAATGCTTCTCTGACAACAGGATCATTGTCTAGCTTTTCCTGAAACTCAGCTGGAATTTCTTCAGGTTGGCTTTTTAATGTTACCTTTTCACCTCTTTTTTCAACTTCTATGGCTTCTCGGATATAGTCCAAAAGATGTTTTTCAACAGCTAATATTTCGGACACATCACTAAACTTAACAATTCTGCCCGCTTGGGTATTCTCTCCTGGTTTTTGAAGGATTTTATGGGTATCATTAAGTAATACACCTTTCATAAAACTCAGCACACAGTAATCCTTTAAAGCGCTGATCATAATCACATTGGCTCCGGCGAAGGTATAACAGGGTGCTCCCCATTTCACTTCTTCCTTCAACCCTGACTGGAGCACTATTTCTCTCAATAGCTGTAACTCTTCTTTCCAGCGATGCACTTTACACTTGGGAGTTTGGTATAAATCACATCTTCCACATCCTTCTAAGAGGTAAGCATCTACTTGAGGATTTGATTGTATTTTCATGGGTATATTTTCAAGTAAATTAACTCAAAAATTCTTCAAATAAAGCCCCTCATGCAGTTTTCTCATAGCTTCAACAGGAAACTTGATCACTTTTCTATCATAAGTCATCAATCCATTGACCTCTACTTCGACATCGGTAGTCTGGGTGTATACAGCTGCTGCCAAACCTTTAGGAAGCAATAATTTCAGGTCATCAATCAATTGTTGATACCTTTTCCAAAGTTCTTCTTGATTTTTGAAACTTTGGTATCCCCAATTGTCCTTTTCTTGCCAAGTATGATTTTCCACAGGTAAACCCAAACCCCCATACTCTCCAAGGGTTAGGATATTGACTTTTCCAAATAAGTCTGGAGAAGGCATCACAGGATCAGGATAATTGTGTACATCGAATATATCCCCTACCAACTTGTTGCCCTCTAACTCAAAATTGCCGCCTGAAGCAGAATTCACCAACCTACTTGGATCATGCTGTTGGGTCCACTCTGTAATTTCTTTGGTCTTGAATTGACCCCAAGCTTCATTGAAGGGAACCCAAACTACAATGGAAGGAAAATGATGGAATGCATCCATAATAGCCTTCCATTCTGTCTTGAATATTTCCTCTGATTGCGATGTCCTCTCCCGGTTAAGCCCCTTTCTGTATATACCTGGCTTGGATTCCCACACATTCCCCATATCTCCGCTAGGCATATCCTGCCAAACCAACATACCAAGTCGATCACAATGGTAATACCACCTTGAAGGCTCTACTTTGACATGTTTTCTTATCATATTGAAACCCAATTCCTTGGTTTTCTCTATGTCAAAAAGTAAAGCTTCATCTGTAGGTGCAGTGTATAAACCATCCGGCCACCAACCCTGATCCAAAGGTCCATACTGGAACAAAGGCTGACCATTAAGTTCCATCACCTGCATCCCGTTCTCATCATAGCCAATGCTGATTTTTCTGAGCGCGGAGTAGGACTTGACTTTATCTATGAGTTTATTCCCTTGTTTCAGACTTATTTCCAGATCATATAGATAAGGATTATCTGGAGACCATGATTTGGGATTGGGTATGGTAAGCACTAACTCTTCTCCTAATGTACCTTGTACAACAAGTTCATCGTCTTCCAAAAGCCTAACCTCAACTTTAAACTCTCCAGCACCTACTTCAGCCATAGTTTCAACTAAAAAACTGCCATTGTCCCAATCAGGGTTGATTTTCACTTTGGTGATGAAATTTTCAGGAACAAACTCTAACCATACTGTCTGCCAAATACCCGTTACAGGAGTATACCAAATCCCCCTAGGCTGATTCACCTGTTTTCCTCTTGGTTGAGGCCCATCATCTGAAGGATCCCAAACCCTCACCGTAATCTCTTGATCCTTTCCTCTTTGTAAGTAATCCTTGATATCAAAAGAAAATGGATCATAGCCCCCTTGGTGAGTTCCCACAGATTCTCCGTTTACAAAAACCTCAGCTTCCCAATCTACTCCACCGAAATGTAAAAGTACCCTTCCCCTCCGTTGTGAATTCTCAATGGTAAATGTTCTTTGGTACCAAAGTTCTTTTTCGGCACCTACTGACTGCATCACATTACTTAAATATGACTCCACAGGAAAGGGAACAGTTATTTTTCCAACAAAATCCTCAGGTAGCTCAGCACCTTTATCCAAAATGGTATACTCCCACTGCCCATTCAGGTTTTGCCAAGAGTCTCTTTCCATCTGAGGTCTGGGGTATTCGGGTAAAGGTAAATTTGAATTGACATCAGTTGCCCATGAGGTCAAAATAGGATTGGTATTGATAGTCTGTGCCTGTACTACAGAAGCGAGTACTAAGAAGAAAATAAGCGAAAGAAAGTTGTATTTCATGGTTGAATCAGGTTATAGGTTTTGTGAGATTTCTTCAAAAGTAAACCAGAGTTCTATGCCAAGGGCACGATCCCCCTTGCGGCTTATGCTTGGGATTTTTTCACCACTTGGGCCCATGGTTTCAGAACCTCCGAATTTATTTCCAATTGAGCTAATTTGATGAAGAAAAGAAATATCTCCATCAGGCATAGAAGGAATTACCCCACTGGTAGCGTGAGGTGGGTTTTCAGGATTGTAAAGTTTAAAATACATTCCTGGGTTGGTAGAAACAATTCTGATGTCACCTTCTTCAGTTTGAAGTAAAAGTGCATATAAATTGGAATGGTAACCCTTGAATTCAGGGTAAACCAAATTGTCATAACTGTAACCTGTGATGGTATTGTTGTAATCCTTTTCCCAGGTTCCAAATTCAACACCTTTGAGCCTATTTCTCCAGACCCTATAAGGGCCATTACCTATCCATTTGACTCCCTTGACTTTTTCTTCAGGAAAATCAAAAGACAATCCTAAGAAATCCACTTCCTCTACATGCAGCAAAGGTCCATCTGCATTGAGATAGAGAGTACCGTCAGTAAATACTTTCCATGCGCTTCTATTGGGAAAAGAGGAATAAATACTTTCTACAGAGATATTCCCGTCTTGATCCATTTCCCAAGTGACTTTTTCAACTTCAGACCGGGTACCTACAGGTACTGGACCATTATTGAAAGAAAATACTTGGCCATCTCTTTCAACTTTTTTCAATTGTCCGTTTTGTAAGTCAAACTCATACAGCATTTTATCGGCCTTAATGACGAGTAATCCATCATTTTCTGCTACTTCTATCATACCAACTGCCACTTCTTCAACATCCAAAAATCTATTAGCAAAATCCAAAGGACTCTGGATTGCCCAAGACCAAGTATAGAGTTCCCTACCAGTCCAATCATAAGCACTTAGCTTAAAAACATCACCCTCTCTGAATTCTTCAGGAATTGGAATTTTGATGTTTCGCCTTTCTCCTGGAAGGATATTTGGCAAGTAAAGCTCACCAGATGCCAATTCATCTGTTTCACCAAAATCAGGGATTTCATGCAAACTCCACTCTAATTTGCAGCCAGTCAATGATGAATAGATATACTTGTTTTCTACAAATAAATTGCCATCAAATTCTGTGTTCATGGTAAAAGGGGCTATCTGTATTGGAGACCAAATATTCTTTACTGTATAGAAACTTCCTTCCTTTTCTTTGTATGGACCTACTATTCCATCAGGCGCATGATTCCCATCTGCATCAAGCTCCCCATCCCTATCAGTCCTCACTACCGCCTCATCGGCAAATACCCAAAGAAATCCACCTGTTGCCACGGGGTTCTTCATAAAATCTGTCCAATAATCTTCCAATCCTGCACCATGTCCTCCATCATATAGACCATGCATGAATTCTGTAGGGAAAAATGGCGTTTGACCATGAGCCAAACGTTGTACACCTGCATTGTACCGGAAATAATGATGTGTATCTACACCGTTTCGGATCAACCATGGATAGATGACAGGCCTTTTTTGGATATCATACTCGTGAAACCATTGTTCATTTTCAAAATCCCAGCCACCTTCATTGCCATGATCCCAAATAATCACAGAGGGGTGATTGGCATCCTTCCAAACAGTAGCTTTGATCACTTTAGGACCAATTTCTGTATCGTATCCCTCCTGCCAGCCAGCTACTTCATTTAATACAAATAAGCCCAAAGAATCACATAAAGCAAGGAATCTTTCATCGGGTGGGTAATGAGACATGCGTACTGCATTCATGTTCATTTGCTTCATCAGTTCAATATCCTCTAAATGATTCTCGTCTGATAAAGCCCTGCCAGAACTTGGGTGAAATGAATGCCTGTTGACTCCTTTGAAAATCACTCTTTTTCCATTCACATAAATGCCATCATGTTCCCGGAGTTCTACAGTCCTGAAACCAATCCTTTCTGTTTTTTCAAAGAGTACATCATTTTCATGCACTATTCTAAATACCGCGTCATACAAATTCGGTGACTCTGGATTCCATGCATTGATGCTATCAAAATTACCACTGATTCTTACCTCATCAGCATCAATTGCAGTAGCAGTTTTGCCAAAACTAGTTTGATGATCCAAATCAAAAATTTCTACCTCTATTTGGGTATTTTCAGATGACTTGTTCAATAAAACCAAAGCTTCAAAACTTCCATCAGATTTGGGATTTACCGCAATTCTTTTGAAATGGATCTCAGGCAAGACTTCTAAGTATACCGGCCTATAAATACCTCCAAAAATCCAATAATCAGCTTCCCTTTCCGCCCTGTTGACAGATGCATTAGAGGAATGTTTTTTGACTTCTACTTCTAAGGTATTGATTTGACCATAATTCAATAAAGCACTGATATCATAGCCAAATCGGTAAAAACCACCTTGAAACTCCTCTCCAGCAAGCTTTCCATTTACTTTGACTTGGGTATCCGTCATTGCTCCTTCAAAAACAATATTTACACTTTTTCCTTCCCAGTCTTTCTCTACTTCAAATTCATGTTTGTAAAAGCCTGTTTCCTTTCCAAGTGTTCGGTCTGGATTATTATGATCATGTCCATAGTTGTACGTTCCAAATCCATGTAATTCCCAATTTGAAGGCACGGGTATCATACTCCATTCCCCTGCTTTCCTGCCATCATCTACCATGAATTCCCATTCCACAGGGCTAGCGGCATCCTGACCTGATAAATAAATGCGATGATATTTGTCCTTTTCTTGGGCTAATGTTAGCGAAACTGTAAAAATCAAAAGGAATGAAAGAAAAAGAAGCTTGGGAAAAACTATCCTTGGATGTATGGGCTGACGGTGTAATAATTTTGACTTATTCATAGTTTTTTGGGTTGATTATACCATTCTTCAACAAAAAGGCTGATAGAATTAGGATTATGTCTAAATTATAAAAATTATATTTGATAAGGGCAGATTTACGCGAAATCGATTTCGTAAGAAAAGCTTCGCAAAGCTTGAGAATTTTGTGGAATTACGGAATTTCAAATTCTAAGTAAAGCAATTAATCAAATGAACCCCCAAAATATGAAAGCAATTAAACTGATTTATTTTCTAACATTAATTTCAATATTGACATATTCTTGTCAATCTCCCACAAACAATAAACAAGAAGATGGATGGACTGATCTATTCAACGGAAAAGACTTAAGCGGTTGGAAAACGGTGATGGGTGCTGCTGATTTTCAGGTTGAGGATGATGTGATAATCGGCTTTGCAAAAGCCAATACCCCAAATACCTTTTTAGTCACTGAAGAAGATTACACAGATTTTATCCTGGAACTAGATCTTAAAATAGAAAACTTAAGCTCCAACTCCGGAGTGATGGTCAGAGGACAGTTTGACCCATCTGCCAGAGATGGTAATGGGTTGGTCTACGGATATCAGATAGAAGCTGACCCAACAGAAAGAGCATGGTCCGGCGGACTATATGATGAAGCAAGAAGAGGTTGGTTGTATCCTTTAGATCTCAATCCCGATGCCAAATCAGCGTTTAAAATGAATGAATGGAACCACTACAGGATTGAAGCCATAGGGAATGAAATCAAAACTTGGATCAATGGGCAAGAAGTATCTTATGTAGTGGATGAAATGGACACTAAAGGACATATTGGTCTTCAAGTGCATAGTATCAACAACCCAGATGACGAGGGCAATAAAACCTACTTTAGAAATGTCAGGGTCAAAACAGAAAACTTAGACCCGAAACCCTTCAGCAGTGATCTTTTTGTAGTGAATACAACACTTAACACCTTGACTGATTTGGAAAAAGATAAAGGTTGGAAATTACTCTTCAATGGTGAAAGCACAGACGGATGGAGGGCTGCTTACAAAGATGAGATACCGTCAGAAGGTTGGCAGGTTAAAGATGGTTTACTGATCATTAAAGCATCCGATGGAAGTGAGTCTATGACCTTTGGTGATATTGTAACAGAAGAAAAATACAGTGCTTTTGACCTGGCTTTTGATTTCAAATTTAGTGAAGGAGCCAATTCTGGCGTGAAGTATTTTGTTACCCTAAGCGAAAATAATGTAGGGTCAGCAATCGGTTTGGAATATCAGATTTTAGATGACGAAAAGCACCCAGATGCCAAAATGGGATTGGACGGAAATAGAACCTTAGCTTCCCTATATGACCTTATTCCAGCTAAGAAAAGTGGCAGATTTGTCAAAGGTCCCGGTGAGTGGAACAAAGGCAGGGTCTTGGTCAATACGGACAATACCGTCACACACTTTCTCAATGGCGTCAAAGTTCTTGAATACAAAAGAGGATCAGATGAATACAGAAGTAAAGTAGCGGGAAGCAAGTATAAAATCTGGGAAGATTTT
Organism: Mongoliibacter ruber; assembly: GCF_003003005.1. Taxonomy (GTDB): domain Bacteria; phylum Bacteroidota; class Bacteroidia; order Cytophagales; family Cyclobacteriaceae; genus Mongoliibacter; species Mongoliibacter ruber. The sequence goes on along the minus strand of NZ_PVTR01000001.1, from coordinate 72,829 downwards.
GGAGAAGCTGAAGAAGGTCATATCTTGTTACAAGATCATGGAGATGAAGTTCATTTCAAAAACATAAAAATCAAGACATTACATTAAAAACCCGATAACCATGAATGATAAAATCAATCCAAGAAGGGAGTTTATAAAAAAATCAGTCTTGGCCACTGCCGGTGTGAGTTCACTTGGTGCACTCGGTTTTTCTGCCAAAAGTTACGGAAATATTTTAGGTGCAAATGACCGCATGAATGTTGCCATTGCCGGACTGGGAAGAAGACTTGGTGCGTTTTACGATCCAATTGCGAGAAAGGAAAGTAACGTAGTTCTTCATACACTTTGTGATGTCATGGCTTCGCAAAGAGAGAAAGCTGCGGCAAACTTTGCTAAGCATATAGACTATACCCCCAAACTGGAGAACAGTATCATCAAGGTAATAGAAAACAAAGAAATAGATGTATTGATCAACGCAACTCCTGATCATTGGCACGCACCGGGAACTTGGATGGCTTTGCAGAATGGAAAACATGTCTACGTGGAAAAACCTTGTTCACACAGTCCTGAAGAAGGTGAACTTCTGATCAAGTACCGAGATAAATACAACAGGGTCGTTCAGATGGGCAACCAACAAAGATCCTCATTCCATACCATAGAAATCATCAAAGAAATCCATGATGGAGTCATAGGAAAACCATATCGTGCCGTTGCCTTTTATAGCAATGGTCGCGGTGAAGTACCCCATCAAGTTGAACAAGCACCTCCTACTGGTTTGGATTGGGAATTGTTCCAAGGCCCAGCTCCCAGAAGACCATATACCCATGATACTTGGGATTATAATTGGCATTGGTATGGTTGGGACTACGGCACAGCAGAGACCGGTAATAATGCCACGCATGAATTGGATGTGGCGCGATGGGCTTTGCAAGTCGAATTTCCTAAGCATGTGAACGTTGATGCAGGGAAGTACCATTTTGTAGACGATGGCTGGACCATGTACGACACCATGTATGCTACCTTTAAGTTTGAAGATGACAAAACCATCGTTTGGGATGGAAAAAGCCGAAATTCATTGAATACCTATGGTGCCGACCGTGGTACTATCATTTATGGCACAGAAGGATCTGTTTTTGTCAACAGAGGCTTATATAGGTTATTTGACCGTTCTGGAAAATTGATCAAAGAAGTAAAATCAAGAGGAGAAGAAGGCAGCACCAATTTAGGTGGCGGCGGAGATAATACCACTGATCATGTGGTCAACTTCTTTGAAGCTATCAGAGGAAAAGAAAAGCAAAATTCCACAATAGACGAAGGGGCTGTTTCTACGCTTCTTTGTCATTTGGCCAATATTTCTTCAAGAATTGGGGAAAATTTCGATTGTGATCCAAGCAATGGACATATCAAAAACGCGAAAGGAATGTCCCTTTGGTCTAGAGAGTACGAACCAGGTTGGGAACCAAAAATTTAGGATTTAAACAAGTTATTTTACAAAAAAGACCGCCTCAAAACGGTCTTTTTTTACTTATAATTCGCTAAAGATGATTTCCTTACATGGAGGCTTGAGGGAATAACTTTAAGCTCATTTTGGAAGTTCTGCTGATTTCTTTTTTGCAGCCTTTTCATCAAGAGATTGCCGCACTGCAAACCTATTTCATGCGCTGGCTGGGAGATAGTCGTCATAGGGGGATTGAGCAAATCAGCAATTTTCATGTTTGAAAAGCTGACCAATTTGATGTCCTTAGGGATACTCAAACGGGTCTGCATAATAGCATGATAAGCTGTGATGGCAAGCTTTTCTACAGAGGATAAAATTCCGTCTGGTCTATCTAAAGGAAACAGGAATTTTTTAAAAAATTCCAAGTTTCGTTGTTCATCCTGACTACAGGAAACAATCCAATCTTCAGAAAAATCCAGGCCGGCATCATTCACCGCCTTCAAGTACCCTTTTAACCTCTCTTTTCCAATGGTAACTTCTTTGGAAAGGAGTAAGAAAAATATCTTAGCACAGCCTTGTTCAATCAGATGTTTTGTTCCTTCATATCCACTTTCAAAATCATTTGTTATGAATTTAGTAGTTGGAATGTCATGGGCAATCCTGTCAAAAAATATAATGGGAATTCCTTGGCTTTGAACCTGAGTCAAATGGTCAGTACTGCTTGTCTGACTAGAAACAGACATGACAATAGCATCTACTCTGCCTCCCAAAAGGTAAGACACGATTTTTTTCTCTTGTTCTACATCTTCATGTGAATTATAAACCAAAAGATGATATCCAAACTCCTGTGTGACAGATTCCAAACCATCTATCACCTGAGCAAAGAAGTTATTGATTCTTTCAGGAATAATCACTCCAATTGTCTTGCTGCTATGTGCCCTCAAGCTTCTGGCATAAGGATTAGGTTGGTAATTCAATTCCTTTGCTAGGGCCAGTACCTTTTGCTTGGTTGCTGGGCTAATTTCATAACTATCATTCAATGCCCTAGACACAGTAGATGGAGCCATATTCAATTGGGCTGCTAGGTATTTGATATTTACTTTAGTCATAAAATATGGGGTGAATGGCTTGCTTGTCCAACATAGGAAGTCAAATAAAAATCAAATTTACCGATTTAAAAAAAAATACTTTAAATATCAATGGCACGGAAACGTTTCCACAATTAAAAACTGTGAATTAATTTATTTACAGAGATAAATGTGTTAAACTTAATTCATAAACCTATTTAGCTTATGAACACCCAAAATACTGAAGGTAGGAAACATGCGTTTATTTCTGATAATTTTTTGTTGGAGAACGAATACGCAGAACGATTATACCACCAATATGCAGCTGATTGTCCCATCATAGACTATCACAACCACCTGCCACCGCAAGACTTAGCGTCGAACAGAATTTTTGATAACATTTCACAAATATGGCTTGCGGGAGACCATTACAAATGGAGAGCCATGAGGTCTTTGGGAATAGATGAAAAATTTATCACCGGAGATTCCACTGATAAAGAAAAATTCCTGAAATGGTCGGCTGCCGTACCCTATACTTTAAGGAATCCTCTATACCATTGGACGCATTTAGAAATGTTGAGGTATTTTGACATTCCGGATTTATTAGATCAGAATACTGGAGAAAGCATTTACCATATTACTTCCGATAAAGTAAACTCTGCTGATTTTTCAACTGTAAGGCTCTTGGAGAAAATGAATGTAGAATTGGTGTGTACCACAGATGATCCTGCTGACCAATTGGAACATCATATGGCTTATGCGGAAAAAGGACACTCCGTGAGTATGTTTCCGGCGTTTAGGCCTGATAAGTCATTTACCATAGAACATCCAGGGAATTACATTGCATATTTGGAAAAACTTGGACAAACTACCGGCTTTGAAATCAAGAGTTACGACTTGCTATTACAAGCGCTTAAAAACAGGATCGACTTTTTTCATAAAAATGGATGTAGGCTTTCTGACCATGGCTTGGAGAAATTGTATTACTTCGAGAATACTGGAATGAAACCCGAATCTATATTCAGCAAAGTGATTGATGGACATCAGGTTTCAATGGAAGAAATAGCCTTTTTCAAATTTTCCGTATTGTCAGAATTATGCAGACTTTATCATTCCAAAGGCTGGACACAACAATTTCACTTAGGTGCTTTGAGAAATAACAGTAGCCGGATGTTTGCGAAATTAGGTCCTGACACTGGATTTGATTCTATAGGGGATTTTTCTCAAGCCAGAGATTTATCCAGATTCCTTGATCATTTGGACAAAGATGACAAGCTTTGTCAAACAGTACTGTATAACCTCAATCCTTCTGATAATGAAACATTTGCGACTATGTGCGGAAATTTCAGTGACGGAACAGTGAAAGGGAAAATACAATTTGGCTCAGGTTGGTGGTTTCTAGACCAAAAGGATGGCATGGAAAAGCAAATGAATATCTTGTCTCAAATGGGACTGATTTCCACTTTTGTTGGAATGCTAACTGATTCGAGGAGTTTCCTGTCTTTTCCAAGACATGAGTATTTTCGAAGGATACTTTGCAACTTATTTGGAGCAGATATGCAAAACGGGCAAATACCTAAAGATGAAAAGTGGGTGGGTAAAATCATACAGGACATCTGTTACCACAATGCAAAAAATTATTTCAAATTTTCTTAATCAATTATGTCTTTATTTCAGATAAACAATAAAAAAATAGTCATCACAGGCGCTACAGGCGTGTTAGGCGAAGCCATGTCTTTGCACCTCGCAAAAGAAGGTGCACAAGTAATCATACTTGGCCGAACAGCTTCTAAAGTAGAAAAACTTGTGGACAAAATACGTAGTAAAGGGGGAAGTGCTGATGGATATCTTGCCGATGTGACCAATGAAAAGCATGTAAACAAAGCAGCTGAGCAGATCAAAGAACATTTTGGTACCATAGATATTCTGGTCAACCTGGCAGGTGGCAATATGCCTGAAGCTGTGGTACAGCCCAATCAGACCTTAGAAGACCTTTCTATTGAAGCCATGCGAAAAGTAATAGACCTTAATTATCAGGGTACGTTGATACCCTGTAAGGTTTTTCTCAAACTGATGCTTCCAAAAGGTCAAGGCAACATCATCAATATATCTTCCATGGCAGCATCAAGACCAATGACCCGCGTCGCTGGATATGCCTCAGCCAAGGCCGCAATTGACAACCTTACCAAATGGCTTGCTGTAGAAATATGTCAAAAGCATGGTGAATTTTTCAGGGTGAATGCCATTGCTCCCGGGTTCTTCCTGACAGAACAAAACAGATCACTATTGACTGAAAAAAATGGAGACCTGACCCAAAGGGGAGAACAAATTATCTCACACACGCCGATGAACAGGTTCGGTGAACCGGAAGATCTTCTTGGTGTCCTACAATGGCTTTGTTCTGATGCCTCTAGGTTTGTCACGGGGACCATTGTGCCTATTGATGGTGGATTTTCCGCTTATTCTGGAGTTTGATAAGAGAAGGGAAGAATAGTTGAGAGATGAAGAAAGGATGACATGTAAAGCTTGTAATCCAAGCAAGCATCATGAGGAAAAACAGCCTTACCTTTTCATCTCGAGTATTTAAAATTTGGCATTTACAGAAAATGTAATGACAGTTGGTGTACGTCATCCTGAACGTAGTGAGGGATCTCCTACTGTCAAAGGATGAAAGACGAGGATTTACGAGTCTTAATTGCATTCAGAGCAGCAAAAGTTTTGATATAAGCGAGAGAAAAGTATTAAGATTTACGAGCTGCCTTTAACTTGAGTTTTTAATATTTAGAAAATGTAAAGTAGGGAAAATGGAAGTGTGGTCCGCGATATTTTGAATATTTAAAATTATTATTATCCGCAATCATGCCACTAATCAATTAAACGAGGCTGATTTGGCAAAGTGATACTAATAGATATTGGATATTTATTGATATTGGTTCGAAAACAGAGGTTAATTCTATTTATTAGATTCTTCTGGTATGAAAGCGGATATACATATTTAAAATTTAGCATGTACAGATTATCAAATTTTACATAGAGAAATTAATTCAATAAATATGGCTTATAAAATGATCCAAACCATGCGCTGGTATGGTCCAAATGATCCTGTAAGTTTACAGGATATCCTTCAGTCAGGAGCAACAGGAATAGTGTCTGCTTTGCATCAGGTTCCCAATGGAGAAGTTTGGTCTGTGGAAGATATTAAGGAGAGAAAAAGTATAATTGAAGCTGCAGGACTGACTTGGGAGGTAGTTGAATCTGTACCAGTTCACGAAAAAATCAAAACCCGAACGGGAGATTTTACTAATTTGATTGAAAACTACAAACAGACCATCCGAAATCTTGCTTCAGAGGGCATATTCAGAGTCTGCTACAACTTCATGCCCATTTTAGATTGGACGAGAACAGAACTAGCTCATCCCCTACCCAATGGTTCACGAGCTTTACTTTTTGTAAAAAAAGAAGTCACTGCATTTGATCTTTTTATTCTGAAAAGAGAAGGGGCTGAAAACGACTATTCTCCGGAAGAAATAGAAAAAGCGAAGGAATTTTATGACAATGCTTCAGATGAGGATTTGAAAAGGGTTCAAGATAATATTCTAAAAGGACTTCCCGGTTCTGAGGAAGGATATACTTTGGAACAATTCCAGAATGCATTGAACACCTATTCGCAAATTGACAGAAAAGTATTGGAAGACAATCTTCGTTTGTTTTTGGATGAAATCATCCCCGTTGCACAGGAAAATGGAGTATTCTTGGCCATTCACCCCGATGATCCACCTTTTGATGTGTTTGGGTTACCAAGGGTAGTCTCTACTGCTGAGGATATGAAAAGGATTGTAAGGGATAATCCAAGCAGACATAACGGTTTTACATTTTGCACTGGTTCGTATGGGGTCAGAGAAGACAATGACTTGGTATCAATGGTAAGAGAATATGGGAAGTATATTCATTTCATACATTTACGTTCTACCAGACGCGATCAGGAGGGCAACTTTTATGAAGACAATCATTTGGATGGAAATGTCACTATGGAAGCTGTCATTGCGGAGATTTTGAAAGTACAAAAACAAAGAAAAATAAGCATTCCTATGCGTCCTGACCATGGTCATCAGATGTTGGATGACATTCTGAAACCCATCATCAACCCGGGATATACAGCCATTGGCAGATTAAAAGGACTTGCCGAGATCCGCGGAGTCGAATCAGCTTTGATATGGGCTGGAGTGGTTTAAAAAAAACCGTGATGGGAATCCCATCACGGTTTTTTTTATGTTTAATCTAAATTCGGATATACAGTATTTAAATCATGCATTTTAATTTTGAAACCGATTTCAATTTTTCTAATTTAGATTTCTCAAAATAAAGTAATTAAACTTAAACCTATGAGCCTTAAATCTATTACCAAAGGAGTACTTATAGCAAGTGCTCCTTTTTGGTTATTTTCATGTAGCCAACCTTCAGAAAATCAAGAAGAGCAACAAACCCAAACTGATGAAGATGGGAAGTATCTTTCTAAACCCCTAATTTCCCACGTTTTCACAGCTGATCCTTCTGCCCATGTGTTCAATGGCAAGATCTACATTTACCCATCTCATGATGTAGAATCAGAAATCAAGCAGGATGACTCAGGAGCACATTTCAACATGAGGGATTACCATGTTTTCTCCATGGAATCTATCGATGCTGAACCCGTAGATCATGGGGTGATTTTAGATGTGGATGATGTGCCTTGGGCTAAAAGGCAAATGTGGGCACCCGATGCCGCAGAAAAAGATGGTAAGTATTATTTCTACTTTCCAGCCAAAGACTATGATGATATTTTCAGGATCGGTGTGGCGGTAGCAGATAGTCCTGAGGGACCTTTCAAAGCAGAAGCTGAACCTATCAAAGGAAGTTACAGCATGGATCCAGCCGTATTCAAAGATGGTGATGACTACTACATGTATTTTGGCGGTATATGGGGCGGCCAACTTCAAAAATGGAGGACTGGAAAATATGTTTCTACAGGTGACAGACCTTATGATGATGAGCCAGCTGATGATGAACCTGCAATTGCGCCTGTGGTAGCCAAGATGAGTGATGACATGTTACAATTTGCCGAAGAACCAAAGCAAATCATGATAACAGATGCAGATGGTGAACCTATCAAAGCCGGCGATCACGACCGTAGATTCTTTGAAGCAGCATGGGTCCACAAATACAATGACAATTACTACTTCTCCTATTCTACAGGAGACACCCATAACATTGCTTATGCTATCGGAGACAATCCTTATGGCCCTTTTATTTATCAAGGTGTCATCCTCGAACCAGTTGAAGGATGGACCAATCACCATTCTATAGTCGAAGTAGATGGAAAATGGTACATCTTTTACCATGATATTGAAATCTCCGGTGAAACACATTTGAGGAATGTCAAAATGGCTGAACTTACACATAATGCAGACGGCACAATTCAGACAATCAAACCACTGAAAGAGAATTAAACCTCAAACCGCTATCTATTGAATCAAAAAAACCGATCCCTTTTGAAAGAGGTCGGTTTTTTTTGAGATTGTACATTTACCCTTTTATCTTCTTTCAAGCTATGGACAAAGAAGTCACTATATATGACATTGCCAAAGACCTTGGCGTGTCGCCCACCACAGTCAGCAGGGCATTGAACAACAATCCTGCTGTGAATGTAAAAACCAAAAATAAAATATATCAAGCTGCATTGGCAATGGGGTATCAGACCAATGTTTTTGCTTCAAATCTTAGAAGTAAAAGGACAAATAATATTGGTGTGATAGTACCCCGCCTCAACAGTTCCTTTCAGTCTTCAGTGATAGCAGGAATGGAAAAAATAGCAAATGTAGCTGGTTTCAACTTAATTATTTCTCAATCACTAGAGTCCAAAGACAAAGAAATTGCCAATGCACTTACAATGTTTAACAGCCGTGTGGATGGCTTAATAGTCTCTTTGGCCAGTAATACAGAGAGTTTGGATCACTATGCACCATTTTTCAAGAAAAATATTCCCATAATATTTTATGACAGGATAGGAGATTTTGAAGAAGTCTTTGGTGTCACTATTGACAATATGAAAGCCGCCTATGAAGCCACAAGTCATCTCATTAGGCAGGGCTGTCAAAGAATTGTACATGTCTTGGGGAGTCTCAAAGTGAATGTCTACAACGAAAGGTTGAGCGGGTATCAAAAAGCCTTTTCGGATCATGGGCTTCCTTATGAAGATAACCTGATTTTTCATTCGGATCTAAATGAAGAAGCTGGTTATGAAATTGTCCAGAAAATAAAAGACATAAAACCCAAAGTTGATGGGCTGTTTGTGTCAAATGATGCATGTGCTGCCAGCTGTATCAAGCATCTCAAATTGGAAGGGTATAAAATTCCAAAAGACATTGCTGTGGTTGGTTTCAACAATGATGTAATATCGAGATTGGTGGAGCCGAATATTACTACTATCAATTATCCTGGATATGAAATGGGAGAAATTGCCATGAATAACCTTGTCAATCATTTGAATAGAAAATCTGACAGTGTACTTGAACGCAAAAATAGAATTACGCTTCCTTCGGAACTCATCATTAGAGAATCCTCTAAAAAGAATTAAACCTATCTGCAATAAACCTAGAACCTAATGAAAAATTTAACATCCTTAATTGTAGCATTCCTGCTTTTTCCATTGATGCTTACTGCCAATGATGGATACAAACTTTGGCTTCAATATTATCCCATAGAAAGTGCCCAAAATTGGCAAAAAAATGTCCTCTCTAAAGTCAATATATATGGTGAAGGAGAGACTATAAAAATTATCAAAAACGAGCTAGAATTAGCTTCTAGTGGGTTTTTTAATACTAGTCCAAGATACACTGACTTAAGTTCAAGTCTTATCATTGGACTTAAAAATGAAATTCCTTCCAATTTGGCAACAAGGGTTGCCGATGGACTTGGAGAAGAGGGATACCATATTTTTTCCTCTGAAGGACAGATAATTGTCAGCGCCAATAGCAGCAAAGGACTGCTTTACGGAACGTTCAGATTACTTCAGCAAGTACAGATGCAGGAAGCTATTGATGAGGAAGGCATTGTAGAAATCCCTCAAGTCAAGCATCGTATACTCAACCACTGGGACAACCTAAACAGAACTGTAGAAAGAGGGTATTCAGGGTTTAGCATTTGGAACTGGCACAGGCTGCCAAGGCATATTGATCAGCAATATATAGACTATGCCAGGGCCAACGCCTCGATAGGCATCAACGGAACTTCAATTACAAATGTAAATGCAAATGCCTTGGTGCTTACCCCCTACTACCTTGAAAAAGCAGCTGCTTTGGCAGATGCCTTTAGGCCATACGGTATCAAAGTTTACCTTACTGCACGTTTTTCATCACCCATGGAAATAGGAGGACTTGAAACAGCTGACCCTGTAAATCCGGAGGTGCAACAATGGTGGAAAGAGAAAGCCGAAGAAATATATGAGTACATCCCTGACTTTGGGGGATTCGTGGTAAAGGCAGATTCAGAAGGCCAGCCAGGGCCACATAATTATGGGAGAACACAGGCTGAAGGTGCAAATATGTTAGCAGATGCTCTTCAGCCATTTGGAGGCATTGTGATGTGGAGGGCATTTGTATACAGTGAACACACTCCTGATGATAGGCATAAGCAAGCATTTAATGAATTTGTGCCCTTAGATGGTACGTTCAGAGATAATGTCATTGTACAGGTAAAAAATGGTGCCATTGATTTTCAACCAAGAGAACCCTTTCATCCATTATTTGGAGCTATGCCTAAAACACCCTTGATGATGGAGTTTCAGATTACTCAAGAATACCTAGGGCATGATACACACCTTGCGTTTTTGGCTCCAATGTATGAGGAAGTGCTTAAAGAGGATACTTTTGTAAATGGGAAAGGCTCCGAAGTAGCTAAAGTTATTGATGGAAGTTTGCACGATTACCCCATCACTGGAATGGCCGGTGTAGCAAATATAGGAACAGACAGAAACTGGACAGGACACCACTTTCACCAGGCGAATTGGTATGCCTTTGGTAAGCTTGCGTGGAATCCTTGGGAAAAGTCAGAGAAAATCGCTGATGATTGGATCAAGCTAACCTATTCGACAGATCCTGATTTTGTAGCACCGATCAAAAAGATGATGCTTCAATCCCATGAAATGGTTGTCAATTATATGACACCTTTAGGCATACACCATATTATGGCCAGAAGTCACCATTACGGGCCTGGACCCTGGGTCACTGGGGGTGGTAGGGCCGATTGGACGTCTACTTATTACCATAATGCCAGTGAACAAGGAATGGGGTTTGACAGAACTGCAAATGGTAGTAATGCCTTGGAACAGTATGCGCAAGAATTGCAAGAAAATTGGGGCAACTTAGAAACTGTACCTGAAAAATTCCTCCTTTGGTTCCATCATCTTCCTTGGGATTATAAAATGAAGTCAGGAAATATTTTATGGGATGAAATTGCTTTTCATTACCAAAAGGGAGTTGAAGAAGCCCGAGAAAATATCAATACTTGGAATAACCTATCAGCGTATGTAGATCGGTATCGCTACGAGCATGTATTATCATTCCTTAAAATTCAGGCTGAAGAAGCAGAATGGTGGCGCGACGCAGTTTTGCTATATTTTGGTCAGTTTTCAAACTTACCACTTCCTGAAGGTGTAGAACCACCAAAGCATGATTTGGAATATTACATGAACATAGACCACAAATTTGTTCCTGGTATTTAAGGAAAAAAGGAAGGCCTTCAGCCTTCCTTTTTTTTATTACCTTCCAGTAAGTTCTTGGATGATTTCATTTCTCCGAGTCCTTGATAATGGGACTTTATTTTTCCCCATATCTATCTCATTTCCAATGATTCCAATCACTTTATTTTTAGCAATAATATAAGTCTTATGGATTCTCATAAATGAAGAAGAGGGCAAAACATCTTCAATACTTTTCATGGTCATTAAAGTGATCAGTCGCTCTTTTTCAGTATGGATTGCAATGTAATTTTCCATTCCTTCTACATAAAGAATATCTTTAAAGTCTACCCTCTTGAGGTTGTAATCAATTTTAATGTAGATATGGTCTTTATCATCATGTTGCTCTAAATTTTGCTTGGCCTTGTATTGGAGTTTACTTCGATCTATGACTTTATTGACGGCTTTCAAAAATCTATCAAAGGGATATGGCTTGACAAGGTAATCAACTACATCTAGGTCAAACCCTTGCAGGGCGTAGTTTGGATAAGCTGTTGTAAAAATAACCATGGGTGGATCCTGTAGAGATTTCAAAAAATCCAAACCGGTAATTTTCGGCATTTGAATATCCAGAAACATTAAATCCGGCTTTTCTTTTTTGATCAGAGCATTGGCTTCAAGAGCATTTTCACAGGTTCCAATTAGGTCTAGGCTTTCGATTTCTCGAATGAAGCTTTTGAGACCTTCTCTTGCCAAAGGTTCATCTTCCACCACAATGGTTTTAATTTTCATAACCTGAGATCTTTATTTTCAAATTTACAGTAAAATCACTTTCACCTTCTTTAATTTCCAACTTATACCTCTTTGGATAAATCAAATCTAACCTTCTTTTAATATTGGCAAGGCCAATACCGCCAATATAATCGCTTTGTGATATGCTTTCTTTTTCACAAGTATTATAAAAATCCGCTTCTAACCAGTCTCCAATTCGCCTGATAAATACCTTCACTATATTTGGTCTGTCTGAATAGCTTGAGATGTGCTTGAAGCAATTTTCTAAAAAAGGAATCAACATCAAAGGTGCAATTTGGAAGTCTTCCAACTCACCTTCAAAGTTCAGTTCAAGATTCAACCTGTCCCCTTTCCGTATTTTTTCCAATTCAATGTAGTTTTCCAGATACGCTAATTCCCTTTGAATATCAATCCTATCAACTGAAAACTCATACAATTGGGACCTTAAAAGGTTTGAAAGCTTAATTAACGTCTCAGAGGCTTTTTCAGGATCCATTCGAATAAGTACATAAATAGAATTGATGGTATTGAATAAAAAATGAGGATTAACCTGGGACTTAAGGTATTGCAGCTCAGTCTGAAGCTTTTCCTTTTCCATCTGTTCTGATTGGCGGATCAGTTTCCTATTATCCAAAAAGCTTTTTATAGCCAAAAGTATCCCTGAGGTAAAAATATTGGACAATGTGAAAATGACTAATACCTGAAAAAATGAAGCCTTGAAATACTCGCTTAGATTAAATGCCATGAGATAAACCAATACCCCGTACATCCAAAATGATGTAAGAATAGCTAGAATGATAAAACTGAGGATAAAGAGAATAGCATTCTTTGGTTTAAGAATTTTTGGTACCAATACATATTGGGATATATAATATATAGAGGCATGGGCTACAAGATAAATCCCTGTCACTTTGTAAAGCACAGAGATGTCCTCATAGACGTCGCTGTAAAAGTATACCCAAAAGAAAAAATAGATCAGCCAAAAAATAAGATGATGTATCTTAAAGGCAACTAATTTTTCTATTTGAGAATAGATACCTTTCCTAGTGGCATTGTCATCAATCATTGTTCTCTGATTTTTCTTTTTTCCCTGAAAATGCGCCGGCCAATCCTAAAGTCATGAAGACCATAGCTACTACCATTAGAGTCCAATATATCATGGTTTTTTTGTTTGATTGAATTCAAATTAACGGTAAGATATCATGTGTCAAACATTTATTGGCCAATCAATGCAAGATCTTGACGAAATGATGAAATCACAGGGCAAACTGTAATTGCGGAGCAGAACAGACAACTAAATCATTTTTTGTTATCAAAATTGCAAAAACCCATTGTTGGTCAAAAAGTAGCTGCTGATAGTCAATCATTTTTTTGTACTCGAAACGAATCAAACAAATTTGGCTTAAACAAAATCAAAATGATATGAAAACATTTCACTTAGTGCTCGCATTGCTTTTTGTAAGCTTTCAAACTGTTGACGCGCAACAAGACAATCAATTGATAGACATTGAAGTTATTGGTACAGGGCAAGCCATTATTTTGATACACGGAATGTCTTGTTCTGCTGAAGTATGGGACGATGTAGTTGCAAGGTATAAGAATGACTACGAACTCCATCTTGTCAGCATCAAAGGATTTGGAAACAATGAAAAGCTCGTGAGGGAGCATTACCTTCGATCCATAAAGGATGAACTGATCTCCTACACAAAGTCCAAAAAGCTCGAATCTCCCATAATCTTAGGCCATAGTATGGGTGGTTTCTTGGCTTTGTGGGCCGCAGCCGATGAGCCTGATCTTTTTGCTAAAATAGTTTCTGTGGATGGTGTCCCCTATTTCCCAGTACTTCAAATGCCTGGAATAACACCGGAAAATGCAGCACCAATAGTTGCACAGATGACTTCTTCTATGAAAAATATGTCTGATGAACAGATGCTTCAAAACCAAAAAATGATGGTAAGTACCATGATTGCAACAGAGGAAAAAAGAGGGAAAATTGTAGAAATGGGAATGAATAGTCACCCAGAGGTAGTCGGGCAGGCTTTTGGCGAAATGTACACGACTGATTTAAGAGCTGAAATGCAAAACATAAAAATTCCAGTGCTTGTGTTTGGCGCTTGGGCTGCCTACCAGAACTTTGGTGCAAGCAAAACCTCAGTAACAGCAGGTTATGAAGACCAGCTCAAAGATATTCCTCAGGCCAAACTCCTCGTAGCCGATAGCGCATATCACTTTGTCTTCTATGATGAGCCTGATTGGTTTTACGCTGAATTGGATACTTTTTTATCAGAAAATTAAACTAAACCTATAAAAATGATGAGAAAGCGGTTTTTCGTATGCTTTAAGGAAATTTAAGAAACCTAAAACCTTATCTGACGTTGTTTTAATTAGTTAGCATGCAATGGCGGAGATTGCCTCACTGCTCATAAGGAGAGTAAGGCTTTTCTCTTAAAATAGTTTAGTTTAGTTGATGAATGTCATTGTATCATATTTGGGTCCTTTCGGGGACCCATTTTTGTTTTTAAACATGCAGACCTTCAATTCATCTTTTTCAATACCATTGCCGTCCTATTTGGAAGATAAATTTTAATGGTTTTTTCTTCATCAGTAAAGAAGCTAGATGAATCTTCAATCCTTTCAAATCCACCAAACAACTTTTCATCCGAATTGAGTATTATCCTATACTCGCCATGATGAGGTACTTTGATTTCAAACCCAAAGAACGATTCAGAGATATTGAAACTGAAAACGAAGATTAGATCAGCTCTTTCAAATACAATGATTTTTTTCTCTGCCTCCAAAAATAGCTGATTGGCATGAGAAGCAGCACAAACTTTATATTTGTTCACCAAAGCTATCATCGCTATATCCCATTCATTGAGTTCGTGGTAACGAAGATGATCCGTATCCACCAATGACCATTGCCTTCTTGCGTATTGATAACTCCAATCATTTCCTTCCCTTGGAAAATCAACCCATTCTGGATGCCCAAATTCATTTCCTATGAAATTGAGATAACCTTCACCCCCAAGTGAAATGGTAATCAGGCGGATCATTTTATGCAGAGCCACTCCCCTGTCTACTACCAAGGAGTTTTGCAGTTTGGACATGCTAGAATACATTTCCTTGTCCATCAACCAAAAAGCTATTGATTTGTCCCCTACCAAGGCTTGGTCATGGGATTCGGCATAAGCTATGGTTCTCTCTTTTTTGGGTCTATTTGTTAATTCATGCCACATTTCAAACATATCCCAGTGTTCATCTGGTTTATGTTTGAGGGTTTTGATCCAAAAATCCGGAATTCCCATTCCCAATCTAAAGTCAAATCCTATTCCTCCATCTTGATGCCTTCTGCACAGTCCAGGTATCCCGCTGACTTCCTCTGCAATCGACAGGGCTTGACTCGAAAAGTCATGTATCAATTTATTGGCCAGCTGTAAATAGATAACTGCATCCCAATCTACTCCTTCACCAAAGTATTTCTTAGGATCATCAAATGTGACATGACCATGATGCAAATACAAAATAGATGTCACCCCATCCCAACGAAATCCATCAAAATGAAACTCTTCCATCCAATACCTGATATTGGACAACAAGAAGTGTTTGACCTCCTTTTTACCGTAATCAAAAAGCTTAGAATCCCAACCTTCATGATATCCACGCTCTCCGGGGTGAAAGTACTGATGGTCAGTCCCGTCAAACTCGTTAAGGCCTTCATTGACATTCTTAACGGCATGACTATGAACGAGGTCCATGATAACCGAAATCCCCAAAATGTGGGCTTTGTTAATCAAGTATTTCAATTCTTCCGGCGTCCCAAATCTAGAGGTAGGAGAAAAGAAATTAGAAACATGATAGCCAAAAGAACCATAGTAAGGATGTTCCATGATTGCCATCAATTGAATGGTATTGTATCCCGCTTTTTTTATTCTTGGAAGGATGTTTTCAGCAAACTCCATATAGGTACCTACTCCCTCTTTTTCCTGAGCCATACCAATATGACATTCATAGATCAAAGGCTGTTGGTTATTCTCTCTGGGATCAAAGTTGTAATCTGTCCATACGAACTGTTTTTCAGGTGCCCACAATTGCCCTGCAAAATCATGGGAGGCCTCATCCTGCACCACCCTTCGCATATAAGCGGGTATCCGGTCCAATGCACCATTTTTAGCCTCAACATGAACTTTGAACTTGGATCCATGAACAATCCTATTTTTGAACTCATCATAAGGCAGGAAAATCTCCCAATCTCCCCGATGATTTTTTTTCAAGGGATGAGAATACCTATCCCAAGAATTGAAATCACCCATCAAGAATAGATTGTATGCTGCAGGCGCCCATTCTCTGTACACCCATCCATTCCGAAAACTGTCAAAATTGATCCCATAGTATTCATGTGCCCTTGCAAACTCAAGGATACTACCATACTCATTTTCAATGCCTTTTAAAGCATCACGGTACCTCTGATATCTCTGGAATACATCTTCGGCAAAGTCAGTGAGCCAATTTTCTTCTTTGATAAGGGGAAGGATATTTTTTTGTTCCACAAAAAGTCATCTGTTGATTTAACCTAAATATAGAAATAAAACTGGAGTAGCCCGCAAAATGACGGCAGTGAATTAACTACTAAAGATGAATGATTTAATTCTTGCGCCTAAGCCACAATAAAATAAAGCATGAAAGAGGCGCAGGTATAACCCATCAAAAAAGAAAAGAAAATGGGCGTAGATAGTGATACCTTAAGGTATTCAGGCACGTTTTTGTGGTGATTGAAATGGGAAATTTTCTTTAGGTATTTTTCAGGAAAAATGGACAAAAATGCAAGTCCGTAACAAGTAGTGAGAAGCAATAAAGAGAATAGTGTTTCCATACCGTTTTTTGTCTGCTGCAAAGGTAAAAACTCCAGCATAATTTTATAAGAAATATTACAAAATCTTTACTGAAACATTACCCAATTGTTAAGGGTTTTTCAATTTTATTTGCGGTGGATTCTCTGATTATCAAATTGGTTTTCAATTCTATCACCTCCTGATTATCCAGTTCATTGTTTTTGATCAATTCAATCAGTTTCAACGTAGCTATTTCTCCCATCTCATACCCATGCTGATCTACTGAACTCAAACCTGGACTCACTATTTCCGCCAATTTCCAATTTGAAAAACCAATCACGCCTATTTGATGCGGTACAGCTATTTTTTCCTCTTTCAAATATTTCAAAACTCCAAAAGCCACCAAATCAGTGATACAAAAAATGGCATCTGGGGGATTATCACCGCTCAATAATTCCTTACAGAAATTATAACCCTCTTCTTCATTGATTGCCATGCAATCCTTAATCCAGTTTTCGGAGGTTTCCATATTGTGGTCAATCAAAGCTTGCTGATATCCTCTCGCCCTTTCATTAGAGTTTTTGACCTCCCTGCGTCCACGAAGGTGAGCAATTTTTTTGTAGCCTTGCTCAATAAGATGTTTGACAGCTTGATAAGCTCCTTCAAAATCATCAACAATCACTTTGGGGGATTGTATATGATCAGTGATTTTATCGAACTGAACGACAGGCTTTCCTTCCTCTATAAAATTAGTCAAATGCGCTGCCTCTAAAGTTTCATTCGAAATAGAAATGAGCAAACCATCCACACTGCTGGCAAGCATCGTCCTGCAAGCAACTGTTTCATCAGACAATATATCATTGGATTGGCTTACAAGAATATTATAGCCGTGTTTTTTGGCTGTATCTATGGCTCCGCTGATGACTGTAGAAAAAAAATGATGGACCAATTCTGGAACAATCAATCCAAGGTTATAAGTACGGCTTTTTCGAAAATTGACAGCTAGAATATTAGGTACATAATGGTGCTTTTCAGCAAAAGCTTTCACAGTTTTAATAGTATCATCAGCTATATCTGGATGTTCCTTTAAAGCCCTAGATGCTGTTGAAATGGAAATACCCAATTCTCTTGCAATATCTTTGAGTGTAATTTTCTTCTTTTCAGTCATTGTAGGTGTATAAATTATTCTAATATTAAGTTTAAAAAGGCGCTTTTCCAATACACCTTTTTGCAATTATGTTTAAATATTATTTAGAATCCTTTCAAATAAGCTTCCTGCAATGGTTTGCGCAATCGATTGAAAAATTTTTTCTGTTGTAGCTTGAAATTTTAATAATTTAATTCATCATGCGTTTTCTAAAATTTATTGAAATCAACAGGTAATAAAACTTGTATGTATTGATGACTTATACTTTCCAACATTTATGAACCTAGAACTTATTGGTTACCTCGACCTGATAATCATAATTGTCTATTTGATCGGAATGATTTTTTATGGTCTTTACCATGCCAAGAGAGAAAACTCTGAGGATTATTTCTTGGCAGGACGAAGTATGACATGGCCCATCGTAGGGATTTCTCTTTTTGCTGCCAATATTTCCAGCACCACCTTAATAGGACTGGCCGGAGATGCTTACAGCACAGGGATATCTGTGTACAACTATGAGTGGATGGCAGCAGTTATTTTGGTGTTTTTCAGTATATTTTTCTTGCCCTTTTACCTAAGGTCAGGAGTGTATACTATGCCCGAATTTTTAGAAAGGAGATATGATCGTAGAAGCCGTTATTATTTTTCTTTCATCACATTGATTGGAAATGTATTGATAGAAACAGCTGCAGGTCTCTATGCCGGTAGTCTGATACTAAAACTTGTATTCCCTGATATCAGTATGACGGTCATCATTCTGATATTGGCAGCTGCAGCGGCTGCATATACTATTCCTGGTGGTCTGTCTTCAGTGGTGCATACCGAAGTGGTTCAGGCAATTTTATTGCTGGCAGGTTCCTTGATCCTGACTTATATTACTTTCCAGGAAGTCGGCGGTTGGGATAATGTCATGGCTGCAACACCACCTGAAATGGTCAGTCTGATACGCCCAATAGATGATCCTTCCGTGCCATGGACAGGTTTGATTTTCGGTGTTCCTCTTCTAGGGTTTTATTTTTGGGCCAACAATCAATTTATGGTACAACGTGTACTCACTGCCAAGGACCTGAATCATGGCAGGTGGGGAGCTTTATTTGCCGGATTACTTAAGTTACCTGTTCTTTTCTTTATGGTATTACCCGGTACAATGGCACGAGTGATTTTTCCGGACCTGGAAAATGCAGATACAGTATTTCCGCAATTGGTGTTCAACTTATTGCCTGTTGGATTGATAGGCTTATTGATGGCGGGACTTCTTGCGGCTATGTCTTCAAGTATAAGTGCCACACTAAATTCTGCAAGTACTTTGATTACCATGGATTTTGTCAAGAATTTAAGACCTGGATTGAGCAGCAAGCAACTGGTAAGAGTTGGACAATTTGCGACGGTGATTTTGGTATTGCTTGCTGCAGCTTGGACACCTCAGATAGAAAAATTTGATTCTCTGTTCAAATACCTTCAAATGGTAGTCGGACTGATAGCACCTCCTGTAGTTGTGGTGTTTATACTTGGGATGTTTTGGAAAAGAGGAAATGCAGATGGTGCTTTTTACAGTCTCATCACTGGGTTTGTAATAGCTGTTATTCTCATATTCGTAAATGTAACTATGCCAGATGCAGTAATTTCGCAATGGCACTTTTTACATACAGCTCCCCTTTTGTTTCTATTTTGTGCAATTGTATATGTCGCAGTTAGCTTATCAGGCAGTCTTCCACCAGCTGAAAAAATCGAGGATTATACCTGGAAAAATAAGATATACACCGATGAGACAGCTTCTTTGGCAGCACTTCCTTGGTACAAAAACTTCCGTATCCTTTCAGTTTTCTTACTCATCTTGACATTTATAATAGTATGGATATTCAGGTAGCCAACGAAAAAGCCCTCAACTTGATGCGAAAAGCCTCTCATAGGTCAGGTTTTCTTGCTTCTGCACTGCCAAAGGACAATTATCAAAGGGTTTGGGCAAGGGATGGTGTAATTACAGGAATTGCAGCGCTGTCAAGTCGGGAAGAAGACTTAATTTATACCTTTCAACAGACCCTGATTACTTTAGGAAACCATATCAGTCCACAAGGTCACATTCCTTCCAATGTGGATGTGATGTCAAGTCAGGTAAGCTATGGAGGGCTTGCAGGAAGGGCGGATACAGGAACTTGGTGGTTGATAGGACTTTGTCTATACGTCAAGTATACGGGGGAAAAACACATTTTGAGCCGGTTTGAAGGAGAAATTGAAAATATACTTAACCTATATCAGGCATGGGAATATAACAATAGGGGGCTTATATATGTGCCGCTGGCGGGTGATTGGGCTGATGAATACATCCTTCATGGCTATGTCCTGTATGACCAAGTATTGAGATATGCTGCACTTAGACTATGTGGTCAATTGATGGATAGACCTTCTTGGATTGAAAAATCTGAGGCCATCAAACTATCAATATCACAGAACTATCTCCTTCACAAGGATTGGAAAAATGCGGGAATACATATTGAAGCCAAAAAGAAACTGTTGGCAGAAAAGGGACCCCTACCCTATTTAATGGCTTCCTTTCACCCTGCAGGCTATCAGGCATACTTTGATTTTCTAGGTAATGCCTTGGCAATGATATTTAAAATTCATCCCGAACCGGAAAACTGCCTCAATTGGGCAACTGAAAAAGTTGGCGTGCTTGCTCCAGCATTCCATCCTACCATTCAGAAAAACGACAAAGACTTCTACTTATTGGAACAAAATTTCAGGTTTGAATTCAGAAACAAACCAGATGAATTTCATAATGGCGGAATTTGGCCAATGGTCAATGGCTTTTGGGGTTTGGCAACTTATATGCATAAAGGGAAAACTGAGGCTGAAGTCATCAGCCAAAATATTGCAGAATTGAATAAACATAATGATTGGGAGTTTAACGAATGCTTCAATGGTAAGACCCATCTTCCTTGTGGTGTTCCGCAGTGTACATGGAGTGCAGCAGGTCAGGTATTATTGACCAACACTATTCAAAAAGGATTTTATTTATTGGATTGAGATGCAAAGAGATATCGACATCATAGTAGTTGGAGAGTTATTGGTAGACCTTATCGGTCATGAATTGAGGGATGAAATTTTCAGAACACATTCTTTCAGGAGGTTCCAAGGTGGCAGTCCTGCAAATCTTGGCGCCAATCTAAGACGACTAGGCAAACAGGTACATGTCATTGCCAGTGTAGGAAAAGATGGAATGGGAGAATATTTGATTCATGAACTTGAAAAACTAGGTCTTGACACCAGCGGTATTAAAGAAAGAGAAGAATTTCCAACTTCCTTGGTTCTGTTGTCTAGGTCTCATGGAACACCTGATTTTATCGCATATAGAGAAGCTGATCATTATATATTTTCGGCGGACATTGAAAACGACACCCTTGAAAGGGCAAAACTTTTCCATACCACCTGTTTTGCTTTAAGTAGACAACCCTCACAACATGCCATCATGGATGGAGCGAGAAGAGCTTCAAGTCTTGGAGTACAATTGAGCATCGATCTTAATTATGCGCCTTCTATTTGGCCTGACAATATGGAAGCCAGACATGTCATTCAAAGCTATTGTGAATTGTCACCATTTGTAAAAGTCAGCCAGGATGATTGTGAACGTATTTTTCAAAGAAAGATAGACAATGAAGAAGCTTGTTCCAGATTCCTTGATTGGGGAGCAAAACTAGTTTGCCTTACATTAGGAAAGCACGGCAGTATGCTATGGACCGACAAAGGTGAAAGGATTTCAGTACCCGCTTCCGAGGTAAAAGTAATGGGTGATGCTACCGGTGCAGGAGATGCATACTGGTCAGGATTTTTGAATGCCTGGTTGGATAACAAAAATTGGAAGAACTGTGTCAAAACAGCTTCAAAAATGGCAGCACTTAAACTTTCAATTGATGGACCACTTCCTGAAAAAGTGATTTTAGAATGATAGAAGGCCTTATCAACCTTCTATCGTAAGCTCTACTCTTCTATTGAGATTTCTTCCTTCATCTGTACTATTGTCGGCAATAGGTTTTGTTCCTCCCCATCCTGATATCCGTATTCTTTCAAATTGAATCCCGTTCAAAGTCAAGTACCCCCTTATTTTTGAAGCTCTTTTTAATGATAGATCTTTATTCAATACAGGGTCTCCAGCACTATCAGTATGTCCTTCAAGCCTGACTTTGACCTCTTTATTTTCTTGCAAGAAAACCACCAATTGATCCAAAACCTGTATGGATTTGGAATCTGCGAAATCTGAGGTCCCCCTGTTGAATTGGATATTATCCAAAATAATTTTTGCTCCCACTGTTGCAGGCTGCAAAATCAGTTCATTATTAGGTAAAGCACTCCATTGACTTTTAGTCAGGTCTTTGGGAAGAAATCCTTTAGAAGAAACAAAAACCGCGGTCCATTCTTCAGCATCTAAAGATTCAAGAAGCATTTCTTGGGTATCCATTTTCTTTCTTTCTCCTCTGACATTGACAAGAAATAGGCTATGTTCGATTTCTTCACGATCAGCAGCACTGATTACCTTTATTTTTTCGAATGTTGATGAAGTTACTTCAGCATCACCTTCATCATCGGTATTTTGGACAATCACTTCTTCCACAGCCTGAATACTATCATTCGGACTTAAAGTTGCTAAATCCTCTTCTTGTTCTAATGTTTCAGTCAGCATTTCATCCACTTGGGCAAGCTCGGACAATGCTGTCTGCTCTTCTTTAATCATGTCATCAGGTGCCGCTTCTGTCAGTTCTGCAGAAGGAATAATCTTATCAAACCTGACGGTCATCAAATCTCCAAAACCTTCTGAATTTTGTGTACTTGAAAAAACTGCGGAAGAATCAGCTGAAGAAAAAGGGACATAACCCATTTCAGTTCCTGGGCTGTTTACATATTTTATCGCTTTGGGATCGCTCCATGAAGTCCAGGTTTCATCAAGTCTTTCAGCAAAGAAAATATCTTTACCTCTTCCCTTGCCACCTCTATTGGCAGAAAAATATAAAATTCTTTGATCGGAGGATAAGTACGGGGTCTGTTCCTGTCCATAAGAATTGATCACCTCGCCAAGATTCAATGGACTTGTCCAGCTGTTTTCAGATTGTTTAAAACTTACATAGATGTCTTCATTTCCAAAGCTTCCAAAAGAATTGATAGACATGATGATAGTCATGCCATCCTCAGACAACCTGCCTCCAAACTGTTTTGAGTTGTTTTTGAAGTTTGAAATATCAAGTGGTCTAAGGTAATTATAGTCACTGCCGAACTTAGAATATTGGTGTATGCCTTGTGAACGTTCTACTCCCTCGTGATAAACCAAAATGCTGATAGGGTCAGGGAATCCTACAACCACATCATTACCGGCAGTAGACAAGGAAGCGACCCTTTCGGGTTTAGCCCAATTTCCATTCTTATCTTTTTTACTTCTCCATATATCACCAAAATCGCTGGAACCACCTTTATTATCGGGATGGAATCCTACTGAAAAATATAGGTCACCATCGGGAGATACTACCGGATGATGTTCATCATACGGTGAGTTTATTCCTTTTAGTGTATTTACCATCTGAGCCTGTAAAGGCAAGAAAACAGAAAAAGCAAGCAGGAATAACCCACTTGCTTTCAATATTTTAGACATATTTAGTTTAATCATTTTTTATTGATCCAATACTATGGCAAATACCAAAGGAGCCACAATAGTTGCGTCTGATTCGATGATGTATTTTGGCGTATCAATACCTAATTTACCCCAAGTGATTTTTTCATTTGGTACGGCTCCTGAGTAAGACCCATATGAGGTTGTGGAATCAGAAATCTGGCAGAAATAACCCCAAAGTGGAACGCTGTCTCTCTGAAGATCCTGATGCAACATTGGTACAACACAGATAGGAAAATCACCAGCGATACCCCCTCCGATTTGGAAGAAGCCCACTGTACTCTCCTCTGTGGCATTTTTGGTATACCAATCTGCTAAGAAAATCATATACTCAATACCACTCCTTACAGTATGCACATTCTTGATGTCACCGGATATTACGTGACCTGCATACATATTTCCTAACGTTGAATCTTCCCAACCTGGTACGATTATAGGTAGATTTTTCTTTGCAGCTTCAAGCAACCAAGAATTTTTAGGGTCTATTTGAAAAGACTCATCTAATTTGCCAGAAAGAAGAATTTTGTAGAAAAACTCATGTGGAAAAAAAGCTTCACCAGCTTTATCAGCCTTCACCCACTCTTCAAGAATGATATCCTCTATTCTTCTCATGGCTTCCATTTCAGGAATACAGGTGTCCGTAACCCTATTCATGTGCCTATTTAGCAAGTCTTGTTCTTGATCAGGAGAGAGATCTCGATAGTTGGGAATTCTTTCATAATAATCATGAGCAACCAAGTTGAAAACATCCTCTTCCAAATTGGCTCCTGTGCAAGTAATAATTTGCACTTTGTCTTGGCGGATCATTTCTGCCAGAGAAATTCCCAGTTCGGCAGTTGACATGGCACCTGCCAAGGTGATCATCATTTTGCCGTTGTTATCTAAATGGGCTTTGTATCCTTCTGCAGCATCAATAAGAGCCGCTGCATTAAAATGTCTGTAGTTATGTTTTAAAAATTCAGTGATTTTCATTGATATGAATTTAGTTTTTAGAGTATCAAAAGTACCAATTTATCTTACACGAAAAAAGCCCCGCATAAACAGGGCTTCTTATCAATATAAAATGTATTGATGTATTTTATTATTTCGGATCTTTTTTGGAAGCGTGATTTTTGTTAATCCCTTCGATTACATGATCCGTTACATCTAATGATTTTTTGCTGTACCAAACAGCTCCACCTCTTGTGTAAGAAAGAATCATTTCAAGGTCATTTTCCTCAGCATAGACTTTCAGGTAATCCGCAATCAGGTCATATACTTCTCCATACAACTTAGATTCATCTGCAGAAAGCTCTTGCATCAAGTTATCTCTGTAAGTCATGAGATTCCTTTCTTTTTTCATCAAATCTTCTTGCTTCGCTCTAGCCTGATTTGGGGTCATAGAATTTGCAGTCTGCTCAAAATTAGCTACTTCCTGCTCGAATCCTCTTGCTCTGCTGCCCAATTCGCTCTCGAATTTTTTACCTTTTTCAGTAATCTCTTCTGATTTTTCTTTGAAAAAATCAAACTTGGCAATCACTGAGTCTGTCATGACATAAGCGATTTTTAAGTCGGTAATGCTGACTTCTGAACTTTCGGCTGCATCTGAGGAAGATGAGTCTGAAGTAGTTCCTGATTGGTTACATGAGGAGAAGGCAATGGCTGCAATGCCAAATACACCTAAAACTTTAACTAATTTTTTCACAATGTTTGTCTTAAATTTCAACTTGGCGCAAATATAAACAAAGTATTCTATCTTCAAATTAGGACAGGAAAGGCAAATGTTAAATTCCGTTAAGAGTTATTGTTTCTGCTTTTGGAAATCTCTATTAAGACCTTGTAAACCACTGCCTGCCCAAATACTGAGAGTCCTGCAAAAAAAACTGAAAGTGAAACAGTACCATAAACAAACCATTCCAAAAAATCTGCTTTTTGCATTTTTGTTGCTACTGCATCACCAAATAGACTTAGTCCAAATCCCATCAACAACAGTCCTATTGTGGCAAATAATAACCATTTCAATTTAATGTTTTTCCCTTTCATAAGTAGAAGTATTTGAGGTTTAGAAGAATATTTCCTGGGCCAGCCTAAAGGTATTTGAATGTGCTTCAATGATGTGGCTGATTTTTTCAGAATAACCTCCCCCCATGCAACACATTATAGGAATTTCATTTTTAGCAGCACATTCTAAAACGACTTTATCCCTTTCTTTACAACCCTGAAGACTAAGCCCCAAACGGCCCAATTTGTCTGTAGCCAGCACATCAACGCCACTTTGGTAGAGTATAAAATCGGGCTCTACTTGGTCTATCAGTGGTAGAAAATGATCGTTCAGTAATTTTAAGTAGGCAGAATCTTCAATTTTATCCGGCAGTCCAATATCTAAATCGGACTGTTCTTTATGCATAGGATAATTGGACGCACCATGCATGCTAAAAGTAAACACCCTATTATCATTTTGAAATATCTCAGCTGTACCATTTCCTTGATGAACATCAAGATCTACTACCAAAATTTTCTTCGATAGGTTATTATCCAAAAGGTAGTTGGCCGTAATGGCAATGTCATTGAGTAGACAAAATCCCTCCCCTCTATCCGTAAATGCATGGTGGGTGCCACCTGCTACATTCATTGCTATTCCATATTCCAAGGCATACAAGGCCGACTGAACAGAGCCATGCATGATATGTACTTCCCTGTCCACCAAGGCTTCGCTCAAAGGAAAACCGGTTTTTCTAATTTCAGACTTGGAAAGTTGTTGACTTTTCAGCTTTTGGACATAATCCAGTTTATGTGTATTGACAATCCACTTATCTTCAAGAGATTCCGGACTAAAGAAGTTACTGTCTGTGACTGTTCCTTCATAGAGTAACTGCTCAGGAATAAGGTTATACTTTTCCATTGGAAATCTATGCCCTTCGGGCAAAGGATGGCAATATTTGGGTGACCAGGCAATCTTTAACATAGTAGCTATAAAAAAACGCTTGTCAAGGTAACAAGCGTTCTGGTTATTTGTTGATTAAAAGGCTTTAAAAATCTATTCGTCCATATCTTCTTCTTCCTCCTCTGACTGGAAAGCATACAAGGTATCGTCCAAAGTTAAAGTATCTTCGTTGAACTCTTTGACAAATTTCGTAATCACACTGTCGTCGATGAATTCTACGTTCAAAGCAGCGTCAAGGCCTATACCAAAATCATGGTGCGTATCAAGGTCTACAAACTCTTGCACTTTGACAGCTTCGTCTTCTTCCATGTCCATTATGATTTCAGTGATAAACCATCCAATCTCTTCCTCTTCACTGCTTAGTGGCTTCAGGTTACCATTTTCGTCTTCTTCGTAATGGATACCTTTAAAGTTGGGGAATTTTTTGGCAGCTTTATGCTCAGCCAATTCATACAGTTCGGATGCATGATGGAGCCTTAGCGTATATAATGCTGCATCATATATGACCTCCTTGCCCTCAAACATGCCAATAAAATAAAAATTGGCATACTCTTCAGAGTTTTCATCATCTGGTACAATTTTATAAGATTTTTGGTTTGCTGCCAGCTCTTTTTTCAATTCATCAATTACTTCTGGCATAAAACCTTCATTTTTATATTTCATAAGAAAAATTTAGGGTTTACAAAAGACAACATACAACACAATCGTTTAATATAAAAACAGTTTTTAAACAATTCTTAACATTGCTTCTTTGAATAATTAATTTACAAGTATCTAGCTTAAAAAAAAATGTTACATCCAAAAAAAGATGAAGAATTCGTTGTAGCTCTTTTGCAAAGGGAAGAAGGTGAAACCCTTGATTTTAAGCAAAGTATAACCAACATAGAAAAAATTGCAAAAACCATTACTGCTTTTGCCAATACTGCAGGAGGTCAAATAGTAATAGGGATTTCGGATAACAAACAGGTCTTAGGCATTGATGAATATGAAGAAATGTACATGATAGACAAAGCAGCAAATGAACTCTGCCAACCTCCTGTTACCATTGAATATGAATTATTTACCTACCAAGAGTTTAGTGACAAAGATATTGATCCAGAGGAAAAGAATATACTTATTGTGAACATAAAGAAATCAAGCAAGCTGCATTATTTAAAAAACAATAACGGTCAACTTTTGCTTTATAGAAGAGTCAAGGATAAAACTCTTCCTCAAAATTAAACTTAATGTCTAGGGTTACCACCCAATGATACTCCCAAAAACGAATTAATCAGTCCTAATATCAGTCCAAATAAAA
Source organism: Mongoliibacter ruber (assembly GCF_003003005.1). Classification (GTDB taxonomy): domain Bacteria; phylum Bacteroidota; class Bacteroidia; order Cytophagales; family Cyclobacteriaceae; genus Mongoliibacter; species Mongoliibacter ruber. Next base: position 44,991 of record NZ_PVTR01000001.1, on the reverse strand, counting down.
GTGCCCACCAAAATCCATTCACGGAAAAGCCAGGTACTATTTCAGCTGCCAGCAAAATCAATAGTGCATTGATGACCAACAGAAACAATCCCAATGTCAGAACAGTAATGGGAATTGTCAAGAATATAAGGATTGGTTTTACAGTAATATTCAAGAGTGCAATCATAGCAGCCACTACAATCGCTGTAAGAAAGGAAGTCACTACTACCCCAGGCAATAAATATTGAGTCAATAAAACTGCCACGCCACCCAGTACCAGCTGGATTAGAATATTAACTACGTCTCTGGATTTGCTCATAATGCGGAGGTTTTAATTCGAATTTAAAAATCGATTGAATATAACTACAAATTTCAAATGATAAAATTTCATCTCCAATTTCTCAATATTCCATATTTGAAGCAGAATTTGAACTGAATTCATTAAATATGCATTCCATTTATATAAAATAGCATGATATTGGTCATATTTCAAATCCAAAAGCGCTTGATAAGTTCAGGATATTCGAAATATGGATTTATCTTTGCTATATATTCATTAAAATCTATTAATAAGTGATTCTCATTATCTTCTTCCTGCTGCACTGGTATTTCTCTTTGTTTTGCCAAAGCTTTTTCTTACATCGCTACGCAGCCCATCAAATGTTTTCAATGACAAAATTCTGGGAAAAGTTCTTTTACGTATTCACATGGGTATGCCAAGGAAGTTCTTACCTGTCACCTAGGGCTTATGCTATATTGCATAGAATGCATCATGCATATTCAGATACTCCGAAGGATCCGCACAGCCCCCACCATACAGAGAACCTTTTCACAATGATGTGGAAGACAAAAAATATCTACAATGAATATTTTTCATTCAAGCTAAAACCAGAAGAAAGGTTTTCCAAAGATGTTCCAGATTGGAATAAATTTGACCTCTTAGCCGACTCAATGGTAGCAAGGGTTGGTTGGGGTTTGTTTTATGTCGCAGTATACATATTGAGCATTTCAGTTTTTGAACTTGCCGGGACACACTGGTGGATGTATTTCCTTCTTCCGATTCATTTTATGATGGGACCTGTTCATGGTGCTATTGTCAACTGGAGTGGTCACAAATATGGTTATGCTAACTTTGACAACAATGACAAGTCAAAAAACAGCTTACTTCTAGATGTGTTGATGCTCGGTGAATTGTTTCAAAACAACCACCACAAATTACCTAACAGACCAAATTTTGCGGTTAAGTGGTACGAGTTTGATCCAACTTATCCAATCGTAAAATTCTTACATGCCACAGGCATTATTAAACTCAGAACTTCTTAATCATCAATTAATTCATAAATAAAGCCTGGTTTCGACCGGGCTTTTTTTTGCTTCAAAACTAACCCTGTATTTCTCCACCTAATGATGAGGTATTAAATTTACCGTTACCCCTAGAAAGATTTAAAACTTTACTTGTTTTTATAAAACTAAATCCATAAGTTCGATAACATTTAAAACTTAAACACCAATATGAGAGAACTAACAAGAGCAGAAGAGCAGATCATGCAGATCTTGTGGGATATCGAGAAAGGTTTCGTCAAAGATATCCTCGAAAAAATGTCCGAGCCAAAACCAGCTTACAACACAGTATCCACTATTGTGAGAATACTGGAGCGAAAAGGTTTTGTCAGCCACAAGGCTTACGGCAAGTCACACGAGTACTTCCCAATCGTCTCTAAAGACGAGTACAGAAGTTTTACGATTAAAAACCTTCTTACAGGTTACTTTAGCGGTTCATTTTCCAAATTGGCATCCTTTTTTGCCAAAGACAAAAATCTTGATATCAAAGAATTGGAAAAGATCATGAACGAGGTAAAAGAAGAAACCAAAAAATAGCCTATGGCTTTTTGGGTTGATTATATCTGGCAAAGTACTTTCTGCCTTCTCTTTTTTTTTGGGATATATTTTATTTTCCTAAAAGATGAAAAGGCATTTACTTTCAATAGATGGTATTTATTGATCAGCCCACTACTTTCATTGGTTTTCCCTTTAATCAATATTCCGGTAAGTTTTAACAAACCGGATATTTCACTGGAAAAAACAGAGTTTTTTCGGGCGCTTTCACTCAATGGAGCGCCCGATAATTACCTCACTACATACGGACTGCCTGAGGTGATGATCCAGAGCACGAAACTTCCCACAATCTGGAGCCTACAGGACTACATTTTTTTAACATACCTCATCATTGTCTTTCTCCTTATTTTCAAACTCTTCTGGAGCTTTATCAATATGAGGCTAATTGAGGAAAGAGGATGGTTTCAATCTTATTACAACCTTAAAAACGACTACTTTCTTATCCCTACTTTTGGCTTGACTCCCATCTTTTCGTTTTTCAATAAACTATTTTGGGATGACACTTTAAAAATAAGTACTGAAGAAAAACATCAAATTTTACAACATGAATTGGCCCACATCAAAAAGAAGCACAGTCTTGATGTAATGTATTACCAAGTCCTTTCCATCCTTTTTTGGTTCAATCCAGGCATATACCTGATGAGAAAGGAATTGATTGATGTACATGAATACCAAGCTGATGAGTCAGTAATCAATGCTACTTCTGAAAACGGGAATGACTACCCCAAGCTAATTGTAAAAATAGCTTTCAAGGGAATGGACCTCTCAATTGGCAACTATTTTATCAGATCAACCACCCTAAAACGGATTATGATGCTAAAAAAAGCCAAAAAAATCAACTGGACCAAGCTATTTATGGTCATCCCCGTGTCCTTGATGCTAATGGCGCTGGTCTCTATGAAAACAGAAACAGGGCAGAGCTTGCTTCAACAAAATTTTAATCTTGAAGAAATAAAAAAGAAACTTATTGCTTCACAGGATTCGCTTGAAATAGGAATTAAAGTAAAAAAAATTTATGCTCCCGTTCACTATGAGCTTATCGGGACACTAGAAGGTGACAAGCTAAAGGCTCAAATCGGTGAATTGGAATATGAGTTCAGCAATATCAAAACTGATGAAGACTATATCAAGGTCAGGGGATTAATCGAAAACCTTAGGAACTCGTCTATTATTTCAAAAGACTATGGAAACATCAATAAAAACAGTGCTGACATCGATGTAAAAGCAGAACCAGAGATAGGAATGGTAAGCTGGTTTCAAAAAATTAGAGAGCAAGTCAAATTACCCGAGAATGAAGATCAGCTAGGCCTTATTGGCGGGAATCTCGTAGTTGAGTTTGTAGTAAATGAGAATGGAAAAATCGAAAAACCAGCCATAGTAAGAAGTCTAGGTGGCGGAATCGACCAACAAGTAATTGATTTACTTCAAAATACAGAATTGACCAATTGGAAACCCGCAATAAAAAATGGTGAAAATGTCGCTATGGTCCAGAATATCTTTATTCCATTTGCTGAATCAAAGAATAAAAGTGAGGCACATAGTTTTTTTAAGGAAACATCTCCCCCACACAGGGAACAAAGTAAAACAGAGACAACCGAATTTGTATTCGATGTGGTCGAAGACCCTCCCAAATTCAAAGGAGGCATGGAGGCTTGGAACAACTACATAAAAGAAAATTTACAATTTCCAGAGTCGGCCAAGCTCAATAAAGTCGAAGGCACCGTCTACGTAGTATTTGAGATTGATAAAGATGGCAAATCAAGTAATCCTGAAATTCTCCGCGGCATTGGTTACGGAGCTGACGAGGAAGCCCTAAGGTTAATTAATGATGGCCCTGACTGGATTCCTGGCAAACAAAGAGGTCAGGCTGTCAATGTTAGAATGCGTATGCCGATACGCTTTAAATTTGACGAAAAGAAAAATAATATGGTCACTTCTGAGCTTAATGTTGTCAATTCAGAAACACAGCCTTCGGAAGATTTTAATGTATTTCTGAGGAAAAATATAAAATTCCCAGTTGAGGCCAGAGAAAGAAAAAGCAGTGGAACAGTGATAACAGCCCTAAAACTGAATAGCGATGGGTTTATCAAAGGATTTGACGTGGTGGAAAGCCCTTCAGAAGACCTCAAAGATGAAGTCATCCGAGTGCTGGAAAAAAACAAACACTCTTGGATAGTTTCAGGTGACAAAGAAGAATACTTGGCTGCCCTACCAATTACATTTATTCTTCATGGAGAGGAACCTTCTTCAAATCGCTACCAAGGTATGAAAAATGAAGTTGTTGTAACAGGGTATGGACCTCAAGAGAAAAAAAGTCCTTTTACTGTAAAAATGCTATCTCAAAGTGATAAAGAGCCCCTATACATACTTGATGGTGAAGTCATTACCAATGAAAAAAGTATAAAGGATTTAGACCCAAATCAAATACAGCATTTAGAAGTCTTGAAAGGAGAAAAAGCCCTTGAAAAGACACTTAAATTTGATGTGACACAAAACAGTGCTGTAATTGTCATCACCACCAAAAAATAAATCACAAAAAACTCCCTGAATTATTTTATCCAGGGAGTTGATACTTTTATCCTTTATTTCAGGTTAAGTCTTCCTTGTGAAGCTCCTAACAAGTTTGACATCCTGTAAAGAATCCTCGCCCCTACATTTCCGTCCCACTCATCTCCTTCTGGACCGGGAGCCACTTCTACCAAGTCAAAGCCAATGATCTTTTTCCCAGACTTCACAACTTGTTTCATCAGATAGAGTATTTGTTCCATTTCAAAACCTCCAGCCACTGGTGTACCGGTATTTGGGCATAGTTTCGGATCAAATCCATCTATGTCAATAGTCACATAAACATCATTTGGAAGTTGGTCTACAATATCGTCACATATTACTTTCCAAGCCTTGCCTTCGTAAAGATCTTCTTTTATATCCTTGTCATAAAAGGTCGTAATCCTATTATTTTCCTTCGCAGTGATGGCCTCTGCCTGACAATAATCTCTGATACCCACTTGTACCAGTTTGCTGATTTGAGGAAGCTTAAGTGCGTTATAAGAAATAGAGGCATGAGAATACTCGAAGTTTTCATAAGCCTTTCTCAGGTCGGCATGAGCATCAATCTGAAGGATTCCAAAACTTGTGTGTTCTTCAGCAAGTGCCCTGATCAAACCTAATGGAGTACTGTGATCACCCCCCAAGAGAGCTACCAGCTTGCCCTTTTCTCTGTATTTCTTGGCCTGCTCATATACCCAATCATTCATCTCTTTGCTTGCAGTGTTGATGATTTCGGGTACGGCGGCAAATCTTTCAGCCTCTTCCGGACTGGAACCTCCTTCTAACCAATTGATATAATTTCGAGCCAATATTCTATAGCTTGCACTCTTGTCTGCCAATTCTGATGGAATTGGCAACATATAGATTCCCATTTTCCAAGCATCATGAATATCCGATTCATACAAATCTACTTGAGTAGAAGCATTGAATATAGCTTCAGGGCCTTCTGAGGTACCCGCTGAATAAGAAACAGTCACTTCCCAAGGCACGGGAATTATTATTAGATCGGCAGTTTCTTCATCGAAAGGCAATCCAAAAAGTGATTCATGAGCTCCTACCCCATTTGGGTCGAATTCCTCTATTAATTTATGTTTTAATGACATGTGTAATTGTGATTTTTGAGTTAAACAAATTAAGATTTATAACCTTAAAAAGCCTGACAATAGTAAGTTTTTCAGTTTTGATAACCAATTTCACAACAAATAAAATCCTTTATCAAGTGAAATCTATTGTAGAATTTCCATTAAGGATCCTGTTTCTCTGCCTAGCATACACCAAGAATCTACTTCTAAAGCAATTTTTGCCATCATTCCGGGCTGCATGCTTATAAATTGCCCATTGGTGACATACGATGCCAATGCACTGATTCCTGGATTGTGGCCTACTAAAAGTAGGTGATTCACATCATTACTAACTGAATTTAGCTGCCTCAGAATGATCTCTGTTTGCGCTTCGTATAAAACTTCCTCGAAAAAAATTCTTTCTGCGCTTATTTTTTCGGCTATAAGTTCTGTCGTCATTTTGGTCCGTAAAGCACTGCTTGAAAGTATTTGGTCAAATTTTTCTGCGTTGATTTCTAGAATTTTTCCCAAACGCTTCAATTGTGCTATCCCGTTGTCTGTCAACTTTCTATCAAAGTCAGAGTATCTTCCAAAACCCAATTCTGCTTCTCCATGCCGGAGAAGGTATAACATCTTTATTGTGGACATAGTTGGATAGGTAATTAGTATGCAAAAATAGATGAAATAATCATGCCAAGGTATGCCGGAAAATTCCTGAAATTTGGAAAGGAATAGAATGCCATCTATTTTTAGGCTTTTATAAGAATGCCTGAGCATTCCATTATTTTAATCGATAGAATATGCCAAAGAATTTAGTCATCGTGGAGTCGCCTGCCAAAGCGAAAACAATAGAAGGATATTTAGGTAAGGATTTTAAAGTTGCCTCAAGCTATGGTCATGTCAGGGATCTGCCTAAAGGTGACAAAGCGATTGACGTACAAAACAGATTCAAACCTACTTACGAGGTCACTGCAGACAAGAAGGAGGTGATCAAGGAATTAAAAAGGTTGGTCAAGGATTCTGAAACTGTATACCTAGCGAGTGATGATGACCGTGAAGGAGAGGCAATTTCTTGGCATTTGAAAGAAGTATTGAAACTTAAAGATGAAAATACCAAAAGGATTGTTTTCCGGGAAATCACCAAAAATGCCATCACCAAGGCAATAGAAAACCCTAGAACAATTGACCTGGACCTGGTCAACGCACAGCAAGCCAGGAGAATTCTAGACAGGCTAGTGGGTTTCGAGCTCTCCCCTATCTTATGGAAAAAAATTAAGACAGGCCTTTCGGCAGGTAGAGTACAATCTGTGGCTGTCAGACTGATCGTAGAACGTGAAAGGGATATTGAAAAGTTTAAGTCAAAATCATCTTTCAGGGTTACAGCACAATTTGATGTCAAAGGAAAACAACTTTCAGCTGAACTTCCTAAAAAGTTCGAAAGCCAAGAGGCAGCTGAAGATTTCTTAAAAAAATGTATTGGTGCAGATTTCAGTATAGAAAATCTAGAGACCAAACCAGGTAAAAAGACACCTGCTGCTCCTTTTACCACTTCCACGCTTCAACAAGAAGCCAGTAGAAAACTCTACTTTTCAGTAGCACAAACCATGTCTGTGGCGCAAAAACTCTACGAAGCGGGGAAAATTACTTACATGAGGACAGATAGCGTCAACTTATCGGATGATGCCATGACAGCTGCCAAAAATGAGATTCATTCTGCATACGGACCTGAATTTCATAAGTCAAGAAAATTCACTACCAAATCGGAAGGTGCTCAGGAAGCTCACGAAGCCATAAGACCTACAGACTTTTCAAAACATGAAGCCGGAAATGATCGAAATGAACAGAGGCTTTACGAATTGATCTGGAAAAGGGCAATTGCCTCTCAAATGGCAGATGCTCAATTGGAAAAAACTTCTGTAACCATTGGCATATCAACAACTCCTGAAAAACTTTCAGCCAGCGGTGAAGTCATTAAATTTGAAGGCTTCTTGAAGGTCTATCTGGAAAGTACCGATGATGAAGATGATGACGAAGACAATGAAAACAAAGGGTTGCTTCCTCCATTGGAAATCGGCCAATTGCTAAAATTGATAGAGTTGAAAGGAAGAGAATCTTTCACAAGAGCATCTCCTAGATACACTGAGGCATCTTTGGTGAAAAAACTTGAAGAAATGGGAATAGGCAGACCATCTACTTATGCTCCTACCATTTCGACGATCCAAAAGCGTAATTATGTCATCAAGGAGTCCAGAGATGGACATGAAAGAAATTACCTGGAAATGAAGGTAAAAGACGGTAATTTCTCCAAGCAAAATAAAACTGAAATTACAGGTGCGGATAAGAACAAATTGTTTCCCACCAATATTGCAATGGTGGTGAACGACTTTCTTGTTGAACACTTCCCTACTGTCATAGATTTCTCCTTTACTGCCAATGTAGAAAAGGAGTTTGATGACATCGCTCATGGTGGCCAAAATTGGGAAGACATGATTGGTAACTTCTATGGTAAATTCCATACCCGTGTCGAAGAAACAGCCAATGTAGCAAGAGCAGACATCAATACTTCAAGGGAGATTGGTACTGATCCAAAGACAGGTAAACCGATTATAGCAAGGCTTGGCAAATTTGGTCCTCTCGTTCAAATTGGAGACCAAGAGGATGAAGAAAAACAATTTGCAAGTTTGAAGAAAGGTCAATTCATTGAGAATATCACTTTGGAAGATGCCTTGGAGCTATTCAAGTTGCCAAGAGATGTAGGTCAATTTGAAGATAAGAAAATAGTGGCTGCCTTGGGCCGTTTCGGTCCTTACATCAGACATGATAGTAAATTTGTATCGCTAGGCAAGGAGTTTGACCCATTGAGCATTACCGAGCAAGAAGCCATTCAGCTGATCAAAGAAAAGCGTGAAGCGGATGAAAAGAAACATATCAAGACTTTTGATGAGAATCCTGAAATCCAGATTTTAAATGGCAGATGGGGTCCATACATTAAATTTGGAAAGAATAATTTCAAAATCCCTAAAGACAAAGAAGCTGAAAGTCTTACTTACGATGAAACAATAGAAATTATTGAAAATCAGCCAGTAAAGAAAAAAGGAAGGAGCTTTGCTAAGAAGAAATAATCCAAAGCTGTCGCTTAAAAACGACAGCTTTTTTATTTGTATTTTTTCAGATTCTTTTTGCATAAATCTTACAAGTTGAAAATCCGATTATTAATTTTTTAATTAATTTACTAACTTAAAGATGTCACAAATTTTAAAAATATATGGACATTCAAATAATTGGAGTTTTTTTACTTTCCTTGACAGGTGTACTTCTTGGAGCTTATCAATACAAATCCCGAAATCGAACCGAGGTCAAAGAAGACGACGCATTGGATCATATTCAGGGGATGTACATACTCAAAGTTCCTTATGAAAAACTGGTCATCGGATATTTCGGCTTAATGGCCCTTGCGTCCATTGTTGACCTGATATTAGGTGGTAACCCTGATAAAGTAAACTTGATTTATTTCCTTGTTTCAGCCTGTGCCTTTTTGATTTTTCTATACAAATTGGCCATGTCACTCATAGAAAAAGTTGAGTTCAAATGGCCTACCCTTATATATGTGCTATTAAATGCAGGTATTGCTGCAATAGTCTATTACTTCATGACCAATCCGGTGCTGAAGATGGGGAATGCCATTGAATACCTACTTACATTTCATCTACTGGGAATGATACTTGGACTAGGTGGTACATTGATATTGGATATTTTGATTTTCCATTTTCTACGTAATTTCCAAATCAATTCTTCTGAAGCTGTGATCATGCACCTTATATCGCAACTGATCATTATTGGTTTAGTCTTACTATTGGTTACCGGTACAGCCATATACTTGACAGATATTGAAGGTTATAATAATAATCCGAGATTTCTGATGAAGATGACTTCAGTGCTCGTACTGAGTATCAATGGCGTATTTTTAAATTTCTATATGATGCCAAAAATCGAAAAACTTTCTTTAATTGAGGAAGATATAGAGGAAGACCAAAATTTAAAAAGAGTTGCTTTTGCTGTAGGTGGAGTATCTATGGTTTCTTGGTTGTCGGCGTTTGCTTTTGCCATGGTCAAAGACTTAAGTTACTTTACTTATGTGCAAATGTTGATACCATATTTGGTATTTGTATTTGCTGCAATCGGAGGAGGTCAGTTTATCAAAAAGAAAATGGAAAAAGAAGTAATTGAAGAAAGTAAAGAATGAAGAAATTAGTGGTATTAACAGGTGCAGGAATTTCTGCAGAAAGTGGTATTAGTACTTTTAGGGACAGTGGTGGATTATGGGAAGGACATGATGTGATGGAAGTCGCCTCTCCAAGCGGTTGGAAAAAAAATAAAGAACTCGTCCTTGATTTTTACAATCAAAGAAGAAAACAGGCACTTACTGTAATGCCAAATGAAGGCCACAAAGAGCTTTTTAGGCTGGAGAAGTATTTTGATGTCACCATCATTACCCAAAACGTTGACAATCTTCATGAAAGAGCCGGTTCAAGCAAAGTTATCCACCTTCATGGCGAACTTTTCAAATCACAGAGCACTGTGGATCCCAAGCTTGTATATGATATAGATGGTTGGGAAATCAAATCAGGTGACAAATGCGAAAAAGGAAGTCAATTGCGCCCATTTATCGTATGGTTCGGTGAATTGGTTCCCATGATAGAACCGGCTATGGAGATTTGTAAAGAAGCTGATATTTTTGCGGTCATTGGTACTTCTCTACTTGTCTACCCTGCAGCAGGGTTGGTAAAATATGCTCCTGAAAACTCACCAAAATACATCATCGATGTCAATATTCCTGAGATGGGGTTTATGCACAACCTCAAAAAGTTGGAGGCTCCCGCATCCATTGGCACAAAAGAGATGGCTGATGAATTGATAGAAAAGTATGCATGAAAGTAAGAAAATAGCAGTAATTGGTGCTGGCCCCTCCGGTATCACTGCCCTAAAAAATCTCCTAGACAAAGGACTGAATGCTGTTGCTTTTGATAGGAATGCTGATGTAGGCGGAAATTGGATTTATAGTGAAAATGAATCACATTCAAGTGTTTTTGAAACCACACATATCATAAGTTCAAAAACCCTTTCCCAGTATGCAGATTTTACTTTTGACGACTTTGATCCTGAGATAGCTGATTACCCTTCACATGACGAACTGAGAAGGTATTTCCAGGCTTATGCAGCCAAATTTGGACTTTATGACCATATCAGGTTTGGGGTTTTGGTTTCACATTGTGAAAGAACCCAAAATGGCAATTGGGAAATTAGTTTTGAAAAGGATGGAGATCTGTATCATGAGACTTTTACGCATCTTGTAGTGTGCAATGGTCATCATTGGCTGCCAAGGTGGCCAAACTACCCTGGTAATTTTACCGGTGAGATGCTTCACTCCCACTCTTTCAAAAAAGCCGCTCCTTTTGAGGGAAAAAGGGTTTTGGTCATCGGAGGTGGAAATTCCGCTTGTGATGTAGCGGTTGAAACCAGCCGAGTAAGTGAAATAACAGCTATTTCTTGGAGAAGGGGTTATAGGATAATCCCCAAGTTTTTTTTCGGACAACCTTCTGACAAGATCGGCGAAAAAAGCTCTTGGATTCCATTAAAAATCAGAAGCTTTTTCTTTGACATACTTCTCAAAATTATGGTCGGAGATAATAAACTTTATGGTTTACGGGAAGTAGAAACAAAATTTGGTGAAGTACATCCTACCATAAATGATGAATTGCTGTACAAAATCCGTCATGGCAAAGTAAAGCCACGACTGGATATCAAACGGTTTGAAGGAAATAAGGTCATATTTGAAAATGACTTGGTGGAGGAATTTGACAGCATCATTGCATGTACAGGATACTTTTTGTCGCATCCTTTCTTTGATAAGGAATTGATTGACTACAGTTCAGGCCCTGTCCCTCTTTACCTCAAAATGTTTCATCCAGAAATAAACAATCTTTATTTTATAGGAATGTTTCAGCCACTCGGCTGCATATGGCCTGGGGCTGAACTTCAGTCAAAGGTAATGGCAAGAGAACTCGCAGGAGAATGGTCTAGGCCAGAAAATATCAAGGAACTTTGTGAAAGAGAGGTCAGCAAGCCTCATTATCAGCAAATCAATTCACCCAGGCACACCATCACTGTTGATTACCATAAGTTTAAAAAAGACCTTGAGAAATACCTGCCAAGTGAATACATATCCAAAAACCCTCCAAAATTAACTGCTAAGACATAAAAAAAGGGATCATTCGATCCCTTTTTTTATGATAAAACTGCTCTACAATTATTGGCAATATCTTTCCATGGCTTCACGGGCATCTTCATATCCAACTTTAAGCGCAGCGTTCATATCGTCACAACCTGATTTGACACGGTCTGTGGCAAACTTTAAGAGACCTCTGTAATAGTAAGCCTGACCATAATTTTTATTCATTTTGATCGCAGTACTATATTCCTTGTATGCTTCTTCACTATTTCCAAGTTGATGTAAAGCCCTGCCTTTCATGAAATATGCCATGGCAGGTGCTCCAGCTACTTCTACCGCATACTCTGCATACAGCAAAGCACTGGTATGTCTTTTCTGTTTTTGATATAGATTGGAAAGGCTCAAAAGCACTTGACTGTTTTTAGCATCATGAGATAAAGCTGCAAGAAAGTCTCTTTCGGCTTCGTCAAATGCTCCCAATTCCTCATGCGATCGACCTCGATTGTACAGAGCTTGCACGTTTTTAGGCCTATTCACCAAATAAGCATCATAGGCATTGATAGCTTCCTCGTATCTGCCCTCAGCATACAATTGATCTCCTTTATTAGATTCTCCAGACGAACACGACGCCAACACTATGCTGATCAGGGCAACATAAACCCAATTACTTAACTTCATTATTGAATACTCCTTTATTTTAAACTGCAACGTTATTTTCTCTAAGTGCATCGTTTAAGGAAGTTTTAAGATCGGTAGAAGCTTTCCTTTGTCCAATAATCAAAGCACAAGGAACTTGAAATTCTCCCGCTGGGAATTTTTTCGTAATCGAACCTGGAATGACTACTGATCGAGGTGGAACATACCCTTTATATTCTACGGGTTCTCTACCCGTCACATCTATAATTTTTGAACTTGCTGTCAGGGTAACGCCCGCTCCTACTACTGCTTCTTTGCCTATTCTCACACCTTCCACGATGATGGCTCTTGAGCCTATAAATGCACCATCTTCAACAATAACGGGAGCTGCTTGAACAGGTTCCAAAACCCCTCCAATACCAACACCTCCGCTTAAATGAACATTTTTTCCTATTTGAGCACAAGATCCTACTGTAGCCCAAGTATCAACCATCGTGCCACTGTCCACAAAAGCACCGATATTGACATAGGATGGCATCATCACTACTCCGCTAGCCAAATAAGCACCATATCTTGCCACAGCATGAGGAACTACCCTTACACCTTGCTTTGCATAGTTGGTCTTCAAAGCCATCTTATCATGAAACTCAAATGGTCCCACTTCGATGGTGGTCATTTTGCGGATTGGAAAATAAAGAATAACAGCTTTCTTGATCCAGTCATTTACCTTCCATTCTCCATTTTCAAGAGGCTCAGCCACTCTTATTTGCCCGCTATCAAGGTCACTGATGACCGTTTTTATGGCAATTTCGACGTGCTTCTCTTTCAATAATTCCCTGTTTTCCCAGGCTTTTTCAATAATAGTTTGTAAATCCATATTTTTGATTAATTCTTTACTTTGAAAACTCTTCATGCAGCCAGTAAAAATTGCCATTGCCTCCGTACTCAAACCCCTCAAGGATTCCAGAAGCTATTACAAATTTGCTCTTTCGCTGCGTGAAACAAATAAATACCAAATAAACATCATAGGATTTTATGTAAAAAAAGAAACTGATGAAAATTTAATAAAATTCCACCCCTTATTTTATCAAAATCGAAAATCAATCCTTCGTTTTTCAGCTAATTTCAGATTGTTGAAGCTGATTCAAGAAATCAAGCCAAAACTACTTATCGTAACTACCTATGAACTTCTGCCGGCTGCTGTCATTGGAAAATTGCTTTATGGCTATAACATCATCTATGATATCCAAGAAAATTATGCACTCAATTTGATCCACAATAACAGTGGCAACAAACTGGTTCGATTCCTTTTTTCCAAGGTTATTCAATGTGTTGAATATTGTTCAAGACCTTTCATAGATCATTTTATATTTGCTGAAGCGTGCTATCAACAGGAGTTTCCAGCAATCAAAAACCATACACTCCTGGAAAACAAGTTCCAAGGTCCGAACTTGCCCATTGTCACTCCAAATAAATTGACCAATAAACACTTAAGGTTCTTACTTTGCGGTACATTGACTGAAGTTTATGGCAGCATTGAGGCCATAGAATGGTTTATTCAGTTTCAAAAGATCTATCCTGATGCCCAGCTAAGAATACTTGGACACGCTCCTCTAGCAAGATTCAGGGAAAGGTTGAAAACATCTATAGCAGGAAAACAATCCATCATTGCTGACATTTCACCAAATCCCATCCCTTATGAGTCGATTTTAGATGCATTTAAAAGCGCTGATGCAGTTTTACTCCCCTACCATCAAATCCCAAGCATAAGCCCTAAAATCCCCAGTAAACTGTACGAGTGCCTAGCCTTGGGCAAACCTTTTTTGTTTACCACCAATCCAAAATGGCAGGAACTTGCCAAAACATACAATGCCGGTTTGGAAATAGATTTCAAAGATTTCAGTGAAATCCCACAAATCCATGAAAGTCTTACAAGCCAAAATTTTTACAATACTACCGAAATGTCATTGCCTCACTGGAAAGCTGATGAGGAAAAGTTCTTGGCCTTGATCAAATCTTTGACCTCCATTTAAAAATTATAGCTGAATCCAAGACCATGTGGGTTAATCCCCAAATTAAGTTCACCAACCTTCCTTCCTTTATTTGGATCTGAATTATAGGACTTGACAGCCATTCTTGCATTTTTTCTGAAAGCCCTTTCAAATATTATTGAGGAAGCAAATAATCCTGTCCCAACCCCAAACATAGACCAATCCATCCCATTTCCGAAGATCGCATCTCCGCTTGACCAAACCAGAAAAAATAAACCCGGATGCAGAGTCAAATCCACTATTGTGGCATTCGTTCTAGCTTTTGAAAGGTAGTTGGAAGCTTCGGAATCCTCAACCATAAAATTTGCCAAAGCTGATCGTTTGATTTTGTAACCTTCAAGGTAAAACTGCCGGCCTCGCAACTCTAAAGAGTCATTTTTTTCCCTATCACTTTGACAAAAAGAAACATTTCCGAGCCACATCAAAGAGGCAAAAAGAATCAAGACTTTCATAATAAGATACTTAAAGATTTAAAATATGAAAATCTTAAAAACTGTAATCATAAGCAAATCTTGACTTCATTTTTATCCACGCCCTTTATCCACACAGCGGAAAAAAGTTATCCACCTACAAGCCCTTTTGGAAACCAGTTTTAAGCTAATGGAAACTCCATAATTTTCAACCTAAATCCACCTTAATACAAATTTAATAATCATATTATATTGTATTTCAGTGTTTTATGATTCTTTTTAGCTTAGACTATATTATTTTTTAGACATGCCTAATATCTAAAACACATTAAAAATAGAGTTATCCACAGCTGTTTTAGTCTCTTGTAAATTATTTTTTAGAATAGACTAAATTATTATATTTGCTCCATGACAGATAATTCCTTACCCATACTCACCTACTCTGAAGAGAATTACTTAAAGGCTATTTTTCATCTTTCGGAGGAAGGAAAAAAGAGTGTCTCCACCAATGACATTTCAGGAGAAATGAAAAATCGCCCTGCCTCTGTATCTGACATGCTTAGAAAACTCGGAGAAAAAAAAGTAATTGAGTACAGGAAATACTATGGTGTCCACATCACCGAGGATGGTAAAAAATTGGCCTTACAGACCATTCGAAAGCATAGGCTTTGGGAAGTTTTTTTGGTAGAAAAGCTAAACTTCTCTTGGGATGAGGTTCACGAAGTAGCCGATGAGTTGGAACACATCAAATCCAGGATACTGATTCAAAGACTGGATGAATACTTGGGTTTTCCAAAGTTTGATCCTCACGGAGATCCGATCCCCGATGAGTATGGCGATGTCCGCTCTAGACCACGTCTGCCCCTTTCAGAAATTGAAGTCAATGGTACTGGACAAATTGTCGCTGTAAAGGATAGCAGTGCCTCCTTCCTGCGCTATCTCGATAAGGTAGGAGCCTATATAGGTGCAAGAATAAAAGTCTTGGACAAGGTTGAATTTGACGGTTCCATTGAAATCCTTGTGGATAATAAAAAGACAATCTTCATGTCAAAAGATGTCGTCAATAATATTCTTATCATGCAGTAAACACTTTTGGAGAATATGCAGGAATACTTTTAAGCAATTCTTTCAATCAGTAGAATAGCCTTTTTTCTTACGAAAATAGATCCCTGCCGAGGCAAGGGTATGGATACTTTATAGATACCTCACTACTGGAAGATTATCATCTAAAAGTTGGTTAAGCTGTTTATTTTATTGGCTTGAAGGGGATAATCATGATGTAAAAATTGAGTTGTGAAACAATCTTCTCGGAAAGGATAACATCATTGTTTTTCATTCTTTACCATTAGCCAAGTCTCTGAGCATGTCTATACTATGCTTGAATGATCGGAGTTGGTGGTAGTTTCCCTTCCAGATATGACCTTTGTCTGATGTTTTGTGATGAGCTTGCTTGTCCAAGCCTCCTGCATACCAACCCCCATGAACATGGTCGATCAGGTTTTCCTGAATGTAACTCCATTGTTTTTGAAATTTACCATAATAATCCATTGGATCATCAGGAAAATAGGTAGCCATCAATAACAAGGCATTCATCCCCTCAGCTTGAGCCCACCAGTTTTTGCTGTCTTTGATTATTCGGGGCTCATCTTCATTTTCAAAATAATACCCCTCGTCATAAAACCCGCCTTTTTCATCATCCCACCCAAAACTTAAACCATGGTCAATCATTTTTTTGGCTTGACTAACCGTTTTTTGATCATCACCCCAGCCCAATACATGAGCAGCTTCTATCAATAAAAAGCCTGTTTCCACATCATGCCCAAACGAAACATGATCCAATTGTCTGTGCTGCAAAATTGTTTCTTCATCTTCTCTCTGGAAAGTAACCGGTGTCCAATCAGGTTCAAAAAATAGGATAAGATATCCTTTAGGATGTGTAATCGTATCCCTTACCAATACCAACATTTCTTCAAGTCTTTTTTCAAGTAAAGGATCTTTCCATATTTGATAAAGGGCAGTGAAAGCTTCTAATAAATGAATTGATGAATTTTGGTCTTTGTATCCAAGGTCTGATGTACTCGGTGTGTCAACAACCCTAATAATAGGCTGTCCACTTTGATCTAAATGCTGAAAATATCCCCCAAACTCGGGATCATAGCTTTTATCTTCCAGCCACTGAAAAGCCTCTATTGCCAAATCGAGTACAGATGAATCTCCACTCACTTCAAAATATGTTGCTAAAGCATATATCGCAAAACTGTTTCCATATGCTGTTTTCATCTTCTCCCTTTCCAGCAAAGGTTGGCCTGACCTACTGACCATCTGATAAAACCCGCCTTTTGATTTATCCCACATATGGTTTTTGAGGAAATCAAAACCCAACCTAGCGCCAATTGAATAGTGTTCAAGATCTGGATATAGTTGCATGGCAACGGCATTGGACCACAAATGCCTTGCCTGAGTGACTATAAATTTATCTTGTTGACCCTCTTTCAAGTTAAATTGATAATCAAAATTGCTAAAGTAGCCTCCTGAATCAAGGTCAAAAGCTTTTGGATACCAAGCACTGAGAAGATTTGTCTCCAATGAGTTTTCCAAAGCCCGAGCTGTCAATTTATATTCATATGTTTCTTGTTCATAAACATCTTGTTTTCCACACATGCTAAACAAAAACATAACAGCAAGGAACTTCGGTAAATATTTCATAAGATTAAATATGGGTCAATATTTAATTTGAACTGTTTTCAATTTATAGTTAAATTATGTTCAATTAGATTGTTAAACTATGTTCAGGTTTTTCGCTTTGACTTAAAATCAAATCTGAGGCCTTCTCACCTATCATGATACAAGCAGCATTTGTATTTCCTGAGATAATATTGGGCATGATGGATGCATCAGCAACGCGTAGATTTTTGATGCCTTTTACCCTTAAACTTGAGTCAACAACAGCAGTTTTATCATTTCCCATTTTGCAAGTGCCTACTGGGTGGTAAAGGGTCTCCAATGTTTTGTGAATGTGTTCTTCTAATGACTGCGGGTCAAATAATCTTGGAAGTAAAGAATCGCTCTTTTGAAATTGCTTCAATGGATGTTTATCCATTACTTCTTTGGCTTTTAGGAGTCCTTGTATGAGTAAATCTTTATCTTCTTTTTCAGCAAGTAAATTAGGTTGTATCAACGGTGGAGAATTAGGATCGCTATTTTTGAGACCTATATAACCCCTACTTTTGGGATGAAGCAAAATCGCCATGATACTGAATCCACTCGTTTTAGGAAATGTTTTGATGTCATAAATATCAGTGCTATAATCTTCTTTAATGGCTGAGGTAACAAAATGAAATTGTATATCTGGTACTCCATCAATTCTGTTCAAATCCAAAAATGCATTTGCTGTTAGTGGTCCATTGGTTAAGGGTCCCTTTTTAAACAGAAGGTATTTCATCAGGGCTGAACCCATAGGTAAAAGTTTTAAACCATGATTTTCTGTATGGATACGAGACCAAGTGCTGACCCCTGACCAAATGTGATCTTGCAGATTTTGACCTACACCTGGCAAATCCTTCTTCAACTCTATTCCAAATTCTCTGAGATACTTGCTGTCACCAATGCCTGAAAGCATTAGAAGTTGAGGTGATTGCATCGCTCCTGCAGAAACTATGACTTCTTTGCTGGCCAAATAGCTTGTCTTATTTGATCTTAAATCTAAGGTTTCAATACCAGTAGCTATATCATTGTTAATCATTATTTTACTGACCTTTAATTTAGTTTTTACAGTAAGGTTTTTTCTATGTAAAGCAGGCTTCAAAAATGCTGTGGCAGTACTTTGTCTTTGCTGGCGGTGAATGGTGTATTGAAGTAATGAAGCTCCCAATTGCTGTTTGCCATTATACTCAGGATTAGATGGAATTCCAGCCGCTTCGCAAGCTTCAATAAATCTTTCACCTAACAAATGAGGTTCATCGGCCAACTTCACATGAAGCGGTCCATCTTTACCATAAAACTCACCATCGAAGTCATGATTATTTTCAGATTTTTTGAAATAAGGCAAGAGGTCCTTATATGCCCAACCCTCATTTCCCAATGCAGCCCATTGGTCATAATCTGCAGGGTTTCCCCTTACATAGGCCATGGCATTGGTGCTTGAAGAACCTCCGAGTGTTTTTCCTCTGGGAATAAAAATTTTTCTGTTTCCTACATTTTCTTGAGGCTCAGTCCAAAATGCCCAATCCACCTCTGACCTATGAAGTTTTCCATATGCACCTGGGATCTTTATTTCATTTTTAGAATCCGGTCCTCCCGCTTCAACCAAGAGTACCGAGTTATTGGGATTTTCAGAAAGCCTATTGGCTAGTACACATCCTGCGGAGCCTGCTCCGATAATGATGAAATCATAAGTGTTCAAGTTGAATTGGGTTTAAAGTTTCAAAAAAATTAACTTAAAATTCGATAAATAAAAAATGGATGCCAATAATATTGACATCCATTTGGTTAATAATTTGGATAAATAAGCATTTCACCTATTTTTTCTCATGCATTTCTTTGATCTTACGCCTTAGAATTTTACCAACGTTTGATTTAGGAAGTTCATCTGTAAAGTATACTTCCCTAGGTACTTTGTAATTTGTCAGTTCTTCTCTACAATGCGCTATGATTTCATCTTCGGTCACGGAGTCATCTTTAGGAACTACATAGGCGACAACTTTTTCAGTTGATTTGTCATCAGGCATTCCAATTACTCCTGTTTCCAAAACTTTTGGATGTGATGCTATGGCGTTTTCAACTTCATTTGGATAGACATTGAATCCAGAAACCAAAATCATTTCCTTTTTCCTATCCACTATTTTCACAAATCCATCCTCATCTATGACTGCTATATCTCCCGTTTTGAACCAATCTCCGTTCATAACTTTTTCTGTTTCTTCGGGTCGCATCCAATAACCTTTCATGACTTGTGGCCCTTTTATGCACAATTCTCCCTTTTCTCCAACAGGAAGTAAATTGCCATCGTCATCAATTACTTTGACGTCTGTATTTGGCAAAGGAACTCCAATCGTTCCTATTCTTTCTGTTCCGTCGATAGGATTACACACAGCAACGGGGGAAGTTTCAGTCAAGCCATAACCTTCGGCCAAAGGAACTCCTGTGATTTTTTCCCACTTTTCTGCAGTTGCTTTTTGCACTGCCATACCACCGCCTACTGCTACTTTTAATGATTTGAAATCCAATTCACTAAACCCGTCTGCATTCATCAATCCATTAAACAAAGTGTTCACTGCCGTTATCACCGTAAATTTATGTTTTCCAAGTTCCTTAATAAAACCTGGCATATCTCTAGGGTTGGTAATCAGGACGTTTTTCGCTCCTATTTTAAACATTGCCAGACAGTTTACAGTCAATGCAAAAATATGGTACAATGGCAAGGCTGTGATCACTACTTCTTCATTGTCCTTCAACTTTGGTTTCATCCAAGCAGATATCTGTTGCATATTGGCTACAATATTGCCATGCGTCAGTTCTGCACCCTTGGAAACACCTGTTGTTCCACCTGTATATTGTAAAAATGCTGAATCCTCTAAGTTAAGCCATTCTCTGTTGAAGCCAACTTTACCACCCTTGGACATGGCCTTTTTCCAGCTATGTGCTCCTGAAAGATTATAGGAAGGAACCATCTTTTTCACATACTTTACTACCAGGTTGACAATCGTGCCTTTCAAGCCTCCAAGCATATCTCCCAAACCTGTAGTGATAATATGTTTGGCTTGAATGTCTTTCTGTATTTTCTCAAGGTTGTAAGCAAAGTTTTCCACAATCACAATTGCTTTGGCCCCCGAGTCATCAAATTGATGCTTCATTTCTTTAGCTGTGTAAAGCGGATTCACATTCACCACGACCATACCTGCCCTCAAGATACCAAAAAGTGCAACAGGATATTGGAGACAATTGGGCATTTGAATGGCTACCTTGTCTCCCTTGTTTAGTTTCAATTCATTTTGCAGAAATGAAGCAAAATTTTGTGAGTATGTGTCGAGTTCGTTAAAAGTAATGCCCTTGCCCATGCACTCGTAGGCGATAGCATCTCCAAATTTACTTACGCTTTCTTCAAAAAGATTGACAACCGAACTATAAGATGTCACATCAACTTCAGCATCAACTCCTTTAGGGTAATGCTTCAACCATGGAAAATTTTGCATATGATATATATATTTTGGGTTTAGACTAAATATTCTTTTTTACCACTAATAAATATAAAGCAATAATGTTTGTTTCAAAAAAGAAAGGCACTTTCTCGTTTAGAAAAAGTGCCTTTTTGTAAAAATTGAAAAGAGATTCTAGTCTATAAGTAATTTTCTAGCTATTAATTCTTTCATGATTTCATTGGTTCCTGCGTAGATACGCTGAACCCGCGCATCAGCAAAAGCTCTGGCTACTGGGTATTCCCACATATAGCCATATCCACCATGAAGCTGCACACATTCGTCAGAAACCTCACATTGAAGCTCGGTCAATAGATATTTTGCTGAAGAAGCCATGGCCGGATCCACCTTTTTATCATTGTGCAGCAGTACCAATTGATCGGCATATATCCTGCCTTGCTCCAACTTCGCTCCCATTTCTGCCAATTTGAACCTCGTATTCTGGAAATCTGAAATGCTTTTGCCGAATGCTTTTCTTTGTTTGACGTAATCTATAGTAGATAAAAAAGCAGACTCGCCCAAAGCTAAGGCTGCAAGGCCAACTATCAGCCTTTCCTGTGCCAATTCGGTCATCAAGTATTTAAACCCTTCTCCTACTTTACCAAGTAGATTTTCTTTTGGCACTTTTACATCTTCAAAAAACAGTTCACAAGTATCCTGAGCATGTAATCCAACTTTTTCAAATGGAACACCTTTGGAAAAACCTTCCATATCTTTATCTAAAATAAAAAGACTTATGCCTTTTGCTCCTTTGCTTGGATCGGTTTTAGCAGCTACTACTACTACGTCCGATAAAAAGCCATTGGTAATGAATGTCTTGGATCCATTGATCAGGTAATGATCTCCCTTATCTTCAGCCGTAGACCTTATAGCCTGAAGGTCGGATCCTGCTCCTGGTTCTGTCATGGCCACAGCAGAAATCAAATCTCCTGAAACCATTCCCGGAACATATTTCTTTTTGGCTTCTTCTGTGCCATAATGCAGGATATAAGGGAACACAATATCGCTGTGCAATGGATATCCAATAGCCGGACCTGAACAACCTGAAAGTCCCAACTCCTCAATAAAAATCGCATTGTATCGGAAATCACTGATATTCATCCCACCATATTCTTCCGGGGCTTGGAGGCACAAAAATCCGTTCTCACCTAATTTTTTCCATGATTCACGGGAAACCATTTTATTCTTTTCCCATTCGGCATTAAACGGTATAATCTCCTGTGCTATAAAATCTCTGATAGATTGTCGGAACATTTCATGCTCCTCATTGAAAATTGTCCTGACTACGGAATACATCTTTATTTGGGTTTATATTATTCAGAATTAAACTTAAGTCAATCTTATATTTTTATAAATTTTGACCTGAAATATACAAAATATACTCGCCTATTCCAATATTTCTTTTGTAACGAAAAAAAAGAGGCCTATGTTCTAGACCTCTTTTTTCAATAGATGTTAGGAGCTCAATTCCAAGGTTTTCTCGGTAATTTTTCATCCCTTTCGGCCGTATTGTATACCATCGCTGCGATAATTACTGCGGCTTGTGTCATGTCAGAAAGCTGCATTCTTTCATAGACATCCATATTGGTATGGTAGCCTCTACCATAATCAATCGGATCTTGGATAAATTGAAAACCAGGAACTCCTACAGCATCGAATGCCACGTGATCAGTAGAACCGGTATTTCTTGTTGTTATAGTTTTTGCTCCCATTCCATGGAAAGGCTCAAACCATTTTTCAAAAACAGGTACCAGCATGTCGTTACCCTCTAAATAGATTCCCCTGATTTTTCCAGAACCGTTATCTAAGTTGTAGTAAGCGGAGATTTTATCCCACTCTGCTTTTTTCTCTTTGCTGCTTCTGTCTGCAACATATTTTTGTACATATCCTCTCGATCCAAATAAGCCTTGCTCTTCTTCACCCCAAAGTGCAATTCTGATCGTACGCTTTGGTTGGTAGTCCAAGGTCTTCAATATTCTGATGGCTTCCATCATTACGGCAACTCCCGCAGAATTATCATTTCCGCCAGTCCCTGCATGCCAACTATCTAAGTGTGCACCAAGAAGCACCAATTCAGGCTTAAGGTTTTTATCCGTACCAGGTATTTCAGCAAGGACATTATATCCTTTATAATCGTCATCCAGCCATTCTACCTCTATTTCAGCTTCAATTTTGACTGATTTGCCATTTTTCAATAAGCGGTAAATTCTCCCGTGATGTTCAGAAGAAATTTCCATTTCCGGCACGGTAGGAAGTTTGTCTGTACTGAATGATCCAGCTCTCGTATGAAAAACAGTACCAAAATTACCTCTAGTACCGGTCAGTTTCAAGCCTACTTCTTCTTCCAACAAAAACTGGGTCAGCTTCTGATCCAAAGCACGTTGCGCCCTAAGTTGAGCAAGCATCTCAGGAGTGTATCGGCCTCCGCCACCACCTATGCTGATAGTTTTTCTCTCTTCCAATTGCTCTTCTGTCCACCTTCTTGCTTCAGGTTCGAAAGCTGGGCCGTGGTTAAAGTTGGCTGGAGTAATGACTACTTTTCCTTTCAACTGCCCTTTATACTTATCAAAATCATCCTCAGAGGTTATTTCAAGCAACATGACTTCTGAATCAATCAGACCATTTGTACCGTCAGTCCAGGCTTTTGGATAACCAATTACTTGGGCATAGTAAGGATCTTTCATAGCGATATAGGATTTTTTGACATCCCAGCCACGACCAAAATCACCGTAAGAGTCAATTCTAACGTTCGAAAGGCCCCACTCTTTAAATTTCTCAGCGGTCCATTCTCTGGCCTTCCTCAAATTGGAAGAGCCTGAAAGTCTTGGGCCAAGATAGTCCGTCAAATTGTGAGAAAGGTCTTGGATTTGGGAATTTCCTATTCCTTCATTTTTAATCTTATGGATCATCTGAAGGTTTACCTCTTCCTGGGCAATCGCCATTGTGGAGAAGGCAAACAATGCAGTGAGAATCAAATAAAAACTGATGTTGCGCTGTTTATTCATATTTTCTTGAAACGAGTTAATATTGTTTTATCCCTCAAAAATGTAAAAAAAATCATGTATTATATGTCCATTTATATAATTCTAGTAGTTGTGACGTAAAATCTTCTCAAATCCATTGCTGAATATTTTTCCAACTCATTATTTAATGAATTTGGATATTCGAAAAGAAAAAACCCCTTTGGAAAAATTCCTAAAGGGGTTTGATGCAGTGGTTAAATAAGTAATTGAATTAGTTAAAATAAAGGTTTTTTACCCTTCCTTTTTGGTCTTTTACAATGACACTTACATTTTCGGTTTTGATGTTTTCCAATCTATATACCTTCTTAAAAGCATTGGGTTCTTGGATGCTTTCTTTCAATAAGACTTTTCCTTTACTGTCTACGATTGTAACCTCGACTCCTGGTTCTTCCAGGCCAATAACCGTCAATTTAAATGCTGAGTTATCTAAATTTTTCCCATACGCCATCAAAGGATAAGCAATTGGTTCCTCTTTGGTTTCTACCGTGTAAATGGTATAATCCGCATTGTTTTCTTTGATATTGCTTTCAATCAATACATGATACTCACCAGATGGAAGCTTAGAAAGGTCATAAGGCACCTTGATATCAGTCTTGACTTTCACCCTTTGGCTGTGAAGTGTTTTACCATCTTCATCAAGAATTGCCAATTTGACTTTTCCCATACCCTCTTTTAGGTAGACGCTTATTTTATTGTCTTTTGTGGTGACAGAAGAAAGTGCGGATGCATTTTCATTTGAAGCGTGTGCTAGGCTGGCAAGTCCCATACTTGCGGCCAATGCTAATGTGATTAATGTTTTCATAATTGTGTTTGTTTTAAGTTGGTACTATCCTCTTTTCATCTTCTGTACCAGAAAAATCTGAACTCTCTTTCGATTCAAAATCTCTCACCTTAGATTTTAATATTATGTTAAAAAACTATTATTCAATTATTTACAAAATTTAAATTGAAGTCAAAAAACTGTATCAATCTTGAAACACCCACACAAAATTCCGTTCTAAAATCGGACAAAATCAGGACTTTTTTTGCAAAAAATATTCCTCTAAAGGTTGCATGTAAGCTTCAGATTTTCGAAAAATTAATTTAGGAAATTTTTGTTCCAAAATTCTCTTATGGAAATGCCAAAAAAAACCTGTACAGTTTCGTACAGGTTTTGTTCTCTATTGAGCATCAAAAGCGATCACTTCTTCTCTTTTACAAGTTTACCCTTCAAATCTTTCACTCTTTGGCCAATAGTCAAAGACGAAATATCAAGATCTTCAGATGTCGCTTTCAGAAAATCCAAGATGGCGCCTTGGTGCTCGGTAGATTTCCCTTCCTTAATGGTCACATATCGCATGGTAGTCCAAAGTACCGTTTTCAATTCTTCTCCACTGTCATCAGTCATATAATATTCCAAGACAACAGTATTATGATTGTACCACAATACTCTGCTTTTGATCCTGATCCACTCTCCAACCCTGGCTGGTCTGACATATGAAATATTATGGTTGTAGACTACCCAAGCCGCTTTGTACTTTTGGATCATGTCATACATTTCGACTCCGTAGAGTTTGGGAACCTGATCTTCCCTTGCATTGAAAAAGTAATCAAAGTATTTGGCATTGTTGAGGTGCTGTAGTGGATCACAGTCTTGGAAACGGATTACCATGCGGCTCTCTGTTTCTTTTGGATAATGTTTTTCTGGATTGTATTCAAACATATTGAAAAAGAATGTTAAAATGTAAATTTAGTCAATATACGTATATGATATTCTACCGCAAACCAAAATAAGTTAGCCTTTTTAATCCGCCCTTACTCGTGGATACATGGCTCTTCGGGAGGCGAGTTGGATCCACCATGTCCAAGTTATTTATTGATATTGGTTATAAATCACAGGTTAATTCGTGTTTATAGATTCTAATGGTATGAAAGCGGATTTACATATATATGCATTTACGGAATGATATTAGTGATCAAATATTGACCGCTCTGAATACGTATTTGATACTTATTGATATTGGATATTTATGGATATCGACCTAAAACAACCATTAATTCTGTATTTTAAGGTTAATGGTAAATAAGCGTAAATACATTTACATACATTACAAGAGTCATCTGGATAGTAATGTAGTTTTTTGTTGAATAAAAGCACTGAAACTTATAGCTTAGATAAAACTATAAAAGGATTTTTCCATAATTTAAGCGAGTGGAAATGTTGAAGAGACTCGATATCAATTGTGATTTAGGTGAAGGGTTGACCAATGACGAGGTTCTCATGCCCTATCTTGACAGTTGCAATATTGCCTGTGGCGGCCATGCCGGAGATGAAAACTCTATTCTTAAGGCCATTCAGTCTGCAAAACAGCACCAAGTCAAAATCGGTGCACACCCCTCTTTTCCCGATAGGGCAAATTTCGGCAGAAAGGTAATAGACATCTCTGAAGATGAATTAAAAAATTCGCTGAAAGCACAATTGGATCTGTTTTTTGAAATAGCCGCCAAACAAGGCCTTAAAGTGAATCATATCAAGCCACATGGTGCATTGTATAACCTCGCAGCAAAAAACAAAACCATAGCTTCTTTGATTCTTGGGCTTATCAAAGATTCTTTTCAAGGAACAACATTATATTGTCCACCACAATCGGAAATGGAAATGCTGGCGAAAAAATACGAGGTGACTGTGTTCCGTGAAGTATTTGCAGACAGAAGTTATCAAGATGACGGTAGCCTGACTTCCAGAGATTTACCAAATGCTGTACTTGTATCGTCAGATGCTGTAATTTTACATTTGAAATGGATTATTGAGAAAAGCCGTATCAAGACAGTTTCCGGCAAAACTATTCCTGTGCTGGCGGATACTGTATGTATTCATGGTGACAACCCAGCAGCGCTATCTATCCTGCAAGCTATTCACAAAACTTTTGCTTAAATGGACATACGTTTTAATCTCATCAACAGCAAACTCCTGGAAATATCTTGGCCCAAAGATATTTCTCCCCTGATATTGGAAGAAATGATGGCAGTGAAAGGCTATCTTGAAAAAGAATATGCCGATGGAATCAAAGAAATAAGGATGGGATATCACTGTCTTTCCCTCAAGCTACAGTTGGATATCAATGAAAAAGAAGTGTCGGAACTGCTAGAAGAGATTGAATCCAAAGGTCTGAAAATTGATACTCCATCATCCAAATTATGGACCATACCTGTTTGTTATGGTGGTGAATTTGGCATTGACCTTTTAAAACTTTCAAAATTTCACGGGTTAGAACCTGAAGAGATCATACAACTACATTCTGACCCAGAGTACCTATTATATTTTTATGGATTCTTACCAGGGTTTATGTATTTGGGAGGTCTGAATGAAAGACTGACCACTCCAAGAAAATCAAGTCCAGACAGAAGTGTCCCGGCTGGAAGTGTCGCAATTGGTGGGAAACAGACAGGCATTTATCCATGTGAAAGTCCTGGTGGATGGCATGTAGTCGGAGTATGTCCTATTCCACTTTTTGACATCCATCAAGATCCTCCTGTAATGGCAAAAGTCAATGATAGGGTCAAATTTAGGAGCATCGAAAAAGAGGAGTATCTAGAGTTGAAAGAAAAAAGTAAGACAGGAAAATACCAATGGCAACATGATTAAGCTTCCGTCCTATATTCATTTTGTACAACCTGGACTTATGTCAAGTGTTCAGGATTTAGGTCGATTCGGATTGGCCCAATACGGTATTCCCTATTCGGGTGCTATGGACAGGTATGCTGTGGCACAGGTAAATTTCATCTTGAGAAATCCCAAGGATGCAGCAGTGCTGGAAATTTCAGGAACGGGGCCCGAAATGGTTTTTGAAAGTGAAACAAGGATTGTTTTTGCAGGGGCAGAACCTGAAGTATTGCTGAATGGTAAACCAATTAATTATGGACAAGTCATTGATATAAAGCCAGAAGATCATGTTTTGGTCAAAAGGATCAAAAAAGGTCAATGGGCATATATGGGAATTCAGGGAGGATTTGAATCTGAATTGGTGGCGGGAAGCAGGAGTTGGTATCCAGGAATTACCCCAAGAACCAGGGTGAGAAAAGGAGATACATTGTGCTACCTTTCCGAAGCTGAACGGTACTACCCACCTGTGGAAACAAAAGCCAAGATCAGATCTGACTGGTTTCGACTATCAAAAATAAATGTTTACCCAGGACCTGAATGGCACCTACTACCCCATTTGCTCCACAACAGGATCCTGAATAAAGCCTTTAAAGTGTCAGATATGATCGATAGAATGGCCTATCAATTAGAAGAAAATATTTCTCATGAACTGGAACCAATCCTTACTTCTCCAGTATATCCAGGAACTGTACAGCTTACCCCTTCAGGAAAATTGATCATCCTGATGAGGGATGCTCAGGTGACGGGAGGCTACCCGAGAATTTTACAGGTAGAAAATGCTTCATTGAATGTCCTAACCCAAAAAACCCCGAAAGAAAAAATCACTTTTACGTTAAAAAAATGATTCAACTTTTAAAAAACGAGTTAAAATACCTCTCTACATTACATCAAGTCAACTTTCTAAGTAAATCAAAAACAAAATGGTACCAAAGCTTCATTCTGGTCATCTTCGTTTATGGTATAATTGATGTTATTTTTTCTTTTTCTTCATGGGAACTGGTAAGTTTTGCTTTCCCTATAATTGAAGAAGCAGATTACGATTTTAAGTCAATGGGCTTAAGGGCTGCCTTAATCGGTGCTGTTATTTGGGCCCCTTTATACGAAGAGTCTGCCTTCAGGCTGGTATTGAAATTCTCAAGAAGCAGGTGGAATTTCTCTATATTATTATTGGTACTGCTCCTTGCTCCAATTTCAGTCTATCTTATGTTTATTGGACTGGCAATCTGGGTCGCTTTAGGGATACTACTCATGAACAGGTATTTCTACAGCAAGTTTTTATTCGGACTCCTGAAGTATAAAAAACTTATCTTTTGGGTAATAGTATTTCTGTTTGGATTTATCCATTTGACAAATTTTGATCTCGAACTACTCCCTATATACTTTTACCCTTTGGCTGTTTTACCCCAACTGATCGGAGGTGTTTTCTTAGGTGTGGTACGGATTAGGTTTGGTTTTTGGTATGGTGTTTTGTTACATGCTTTCACCAATTCAATTGCAATAATTGCAACTTTTTATTTGGGTTAATCCTATTTAATACTTTAATAAGCGGTTTTCAATTTATATATTGATGTTTTTAAAAACAATTAACCAATAGCCATGAATACAGCATTAATTCAACGGATCAAGGATCAGGGAATGGATCCTGATAAAGTCAACGAGCAACTCAATCACTTTAGGGAAGGGTTTCCTTTTTTACCCATAATCAAAGCAGCTACGATAGGAAATGGAATCAAGTCTATAGATGAAAATGAGCTTCAGTCATTTTT
Source organism: Mongoliibacter ruber (assembly GCF_003003005.1). Lineage (GTDB taxonomy): Bacteria > Bacteroidota > Bacteroidia > Cytophagales > Cyclobacteriaceae > Mongoliibacter > Mongoliibacter ruber. Next base: position 15,556 of record NZ_PVTR01000001.1, on the reverse strand, counting down.
GGATTCCTATCCTAAAAAAGCTTCAGAAAAAAAGGTGGTGAAATTTGTTCCCGCCAGTGGTGCCGCCTCCAGGATGTTTAAGGACTTATTTTCCTTTTTAGAAGGTGATGGGGATATTTCCAAAAGTCCTTTCATCCAAAAATTTATCGATCAAATTGAAAAGTTTGCTTTTTATGCTGACCTCAATACGAGCCTCAAAAAGGAAGGAAGCAGCATAGAGACAGCTTTAGAAAATAAAGACTATAAAAAAATTGTAAGCCAGCTTCTAAATGACGGAGGTTTGGGATACGGCCAACTTCCTAAAGGATTGCTGAAGTTTCACCATTATGAAGACAATGACAGAACACCTACCTATGAGCATTTTATTGAAGGAGTAATGTATGGGCTTGGGCAGGCAGACACTGTGAGGTTACATTTTACTGTGTCGCCAGAGCATGAATCCAAGTTTAAGGAAGAAGTGGCTGAAATTCAACCCAAACTGGAGAAGGAGTTTGGAGTCAAGTTTGATGTCTCCTATTCTCAGCAAAAAAAGTCAACAGATACCATTGCAGTCACGATGGACAATGAGCCATTTTTGGAAGAAGATGGAAGTATCCTCTTCAGACCTGCAGGGCATGGCGCTTTGTTGGAAAACCTCAATGAGATAGATGCAGACCTGATTTTTATCAAAAATATTGACAATGTTGTCCCTGATCGTCTGAAACCTACGACGAAAGAATACAAAATTGCCATAGGGGCTTTGTTGTTGGAAATCCAAGAGGCAGTTTTTGAGGCATTGAATGCATTGAAAGCTTCAAAAGATGAAAATAGCCTCTCTTTGGCTGAAAAAACCTTTAAAGAAAAGTTGGAGGGCAAATTGCCAAGTAAATATTCCGAATTGCCTCTAGAAGAAAAAGCAGACTACTTGTTCCAAAAGCTAAATCGTCCTTTGCGTGTCTGTGGGATGGTCAAAAATACCGGTGAACCCGGCGGTGGCCCTTTTTGGGTCAATGAAGACGATTCTTCTATCTCACTTCAAATTGCAGAAACAGCACAGATTGATTTGGAGGATGATGCCCAAAAAAACATCATGCAATCTTCAACACATTTCAACCCAGTTGATTTGGTTTGTGCCACCAAAGATTTTGAAGGAAATCCTTTTGATCTGTTGAAATTCAGAGATATGCGCACCGGATTTATTACAGAAAAGTCAAAGAGCGGAAGGGACCTGAAGGCCTTGGAATTGCCTGGACTATGGAATGGATCTATGGCCGGCTGGAATACAGTCTTTGTGGAAGTACCTTTGATCACTTTTAATCCTGTCAAAACTGTCAATGACCTCTTGAGAGATGAACATCAGTAATATCAAAAAGAGCCGCTCGATGCGGCTCTTTTATTTTTACATGATTTTCTACAACACACCACTAACCTAACTTTAGAAAATCAACCTGTGGTTAAGAACCAAAATCCACGAATATCCAGTATCAATGAATATCTGAAGGTAAAAATCCAAATTACTATTGAATACTAGTATAATTGCGCATTTGCAAATTAATTTAAAAGTACTTTGCTTTCTCCATCTGCTCCTTCAAATACTCCTTAAGTTCCTCTCCTTCAATTACTTCTACCTCTCCTGGTAAACCTAAAATAAACCTTGCCAACCCTGGTAATTGAGGAACTTCCCCTTCAAAGAAATACTGTTTCCTATTTTTGAATTCGGTATGTGGCTTCGCATCCGGATACTCTTCGATCATCAATTGGTAGGCTTTTTTACTCAACTTCAATTTGACGAAGAACTGATTTTTTCCGGAAAAACCAAACAAGCCCGGCTCCAATTTCTGGTGTAAAGATTGGTGCTTGATCGGTTTGGAAGTCAACTGCACCTCTCCTATCCTTTCGATTTTAAAAATCTTCATTTCTTTACTTTCTACTTCCAAGGCATAAATGGCATCATAGGCTTTGTTGAAAGCAACAGGTTCAATCAGTCTATCTGTCACTGAATCCGAACTCAGAGAATAATAATCCTTGAGGTAAACCTGATTTCTATCCTTGATCGCTCTGGAAATTTGATCAACAAACTTCCCCAATCTGGCATTGAATAGCTGATTGACACTTTGATTGAAATCAGACCTTATGTTTATTTTCTTTAAAATTGAATCTTTCAAGAGGTTTTTGTCAGTAGACTTACTCATCAAGGCATTGATCAAAAGAATCTCTTCATCATTAAAAGTACCATAGGCATATTCATCAGGGCTGCCAACTTTGTCCACCAAACGAAACTTGCCATGCTTTTTTTCAATCTCAAATCCCAAAGCTTCCAATAGTTTGAAATACCTGTAAATAGTCCTGGAATCAGTATCAAGTGTCTCTGCAAGCTTATGGACATTTTTGCCAATATTTGACTTGAGGAGATTGATTAATTTAAAAACCCTGAGAATTTTTTGCTGCTCTATCGTATTTGCCTTTGCCATAATCATAGAATTAAAGGCAAAAGATAGTACATTTAGGTACAAAGCTAAAAGTAATTGACACATAATGTCCCAAAATCAAATCTGGAAAGAATATCAATTTTTAGGCGGGCACCTGTTTTTGCTGTTGTATTGGTATATCGGATATGATGGCATTACATTCAGCGATGATGTCACTTACTTGAACTTTGGTCAAAGCCTATGGTCGGGAGAAGCATTTCCTGATGATAGTCATTTTGGTCATAGGTGGGGTGCCTTTATTTTCTCAGGATTTTTTACATTTCTATTCGGCTTTTCGGATCGAATCGGCTCAATTGCTTCCCTGATATTTGTTTTGGGGACATATTCCTTATTGTATGCTCAGTTGAGAGACAAAACCCAAGGCTTTTGGTTTACCCTCTTTTTTTGCACACAAGTGTATTTCCTTCACTTTACCAATAAAGTGTATCCTGATACTTTGCTTGCATTTTGGGGTTGTCTAATTCCCGTAGCTGCTGTATACAGAAACAAATACCCCATCTCCATGAGCATCATCATGGCTTTTGCTTTCATAATTGGCTTCTCTACAAAGGAAATGATGGTATTTTTGATTCCATTTCCAATCTTGTTATGCTATTTTGATTGGAAAAAAGGATGTAGCTTAAAGTTCTACATATACTTTTTATCGAGTTCTGTATTGGTACTCGGATTCTACTTTGCAGCCTACCAGATTATCACAGGGGATGTTTTATCCCGGTTTTCGTCAGTCAACGAAGGTCACTACATTTCAGAATTTACCTATGCTGACAAAGGGCTGGGATCAGTGATAAAAAGGCTTACATACCTTCCCTTTACCAATTTTGTAGAGCGATCCTATTGGATTTGGTTGGTATTTAGTGTGCCGGGGCTAATCAAAGCTTTCAAAACGAGACAAACGTTTTTTGTCGAAATGGCTTTGGCCTTTGTTTGCCTGATGCTGGGTTTTTGGTTTATGAGTTCCACCTTGGAATTTTACAATCCTATATATCTTAATCCAAGACATTTGACGATCCTTGTTCCAGCCTCTGCTGTCCTGATTGCCTTTGGGTATTCAGAATGGAAACGGTATAAATTTTGGATTTTTTTATTGTTGATTTTAGGGGCATTCATCAGCATTTTGACAAGAGATTTTACAATGACCGCTTACTTACTCGGTTTTGCATTAGTCTTTTTCTTCTTACTGTCCAAACCATTTTTTAAAATAGCAATCTCCATTATTTTAATCCTTCCCGTAATACTAAGCGTCGCCTATCAGAATCAAAACAAGAATTTTAAAAAGTTCAAGTATATTCTCAATGATAGTCTTCAAAATGTTAATAATAAGGAATATATAATTATAAATGACTTTGTTTTTTTTAGTAAAAATTTGATTATTTCTCCAGAAAACCTAGCCAGTTCAACTGTCAAAAACTTAAAGTTTGACATAGATTTTGTTTTGGATAAGGGTCAACCTTTCAGGCTTTTTGTCTATAAATATTACAGACACGCATACCCTGATGAGGAGCGCTACTTAGAAGAGTTGTCTAGTAAAGCAAGGTTATCTGGGTATAAAAAAAAGGTCCTCTATGAGGACCAATGGGTGGAAGTGCAAGTATTTGTAAAGTCAAATTGATTTACCTTTTCCCTGTAGCAAAAACCCTGTTTACATTAAAGCCCAACCTAAACTGCTCACCAGGAACTCCGTTTCCTCCAGCGAGCAAATATTGATCATTCAAGGCTTGGGAAGTCACAAAGTACATTTGGAAAACATGTCCACCTGCTTCCAAGTCAATCCCTACTCCCATATTACTCCTCAGGTCAGAATTCAAATTGGGAATGTACTGTAAGGTTATAGATGACTTACCTGTAATTTTATATTTACCACTAAAGCCCAAGGCCAAATATAAATTTTGATCACCCTCTATCAGGAAAATAGGTTGTGGATCATTGAAATAAGCCATCATGGGGCTTACTTGTAAACTGATTTTGTCGGAAAACTTTCTTGCTGCCATCAGCTGAAAAGCCACACTGGACCTTTGCATAAAATCAGGATTGGACTCATTTAAAAATTGATAATTGGCAGTATTGATACCAGCTGCCCCCATAAAGGACACTGAAAGTGGCATTTTATCATCTTGGGTCTGTTTCAATAAGTGGTATCTGCCATAGATATTATACATTTTATCACGGCTTTGGCGAGACATGCCTAATGAAAACTTATCATTGAAACCATATTCAAAACTGAATTGTATGTTGGCTCCGTTATCCAAACCAAAGAGGTTTTGTACCCCACCATCCACAGTACCAAAAGTATGCATGATGGCAAAGTGGAGCGTTTGCTTGTCTAGTGGTTCTATTGTAAACAAATTAATGCTACGCGGCGCATGAAATATCAAATCAACCTCTTGGGATTCATTGGCAGGCTTCCTCTCTAGTTGTGCCTCGACAGTATAAATCAGGCTAAAAATCAACAAAACCGTGATTTTGAAAGTTTTCATAATACTATTTCTTTTTAAGTTGGGTTTTTATTGTCACTGTCTGCTCCTCTGAGAGCTCATAGAACATTACTTTGGGGATGTCTATTTTATAGTCCCCCAATAGCACTTTGAATTCAGCTTCCAATTCTAAGGTATTGTCATTTAATCTCTTTATAGTTCCAGGCACATCGATTTCCCTTTCAACTCCATGAATCTTGAATTTCCCTTTGGCAGTAACTTTTCTTGATTCACCACTTTTCAACTCAGGGCCTTCAGCTATTTTACCAGTAAATTCAGCATAGGGGAATTTCTGAGTTTCAAGGTAATTTTCTCTCATGTGCCTATCCCTAAGACCGATTCCTGTTTTAAGCGTATTGAGGTCTATATAGAAGTCCAACAGGTTTTTATTGAGATCTACCAATCCTTGCAATTGCTGCGACTTTCCCTCAAATTCATTCAGAGATGCTTTGGAAAGAAAGGTTACACTACCATTTTCGGTTATAAACTCCTGGCTAAAGCTTGGATTGACAGAGAATACAATGAGAAAGATAAATCCGATTAATTCTTTTCTAAAACTCATGATACATTGACTGTTAGAGTTCTTCCATCCACATTGGTAGGAAATGCGTCAAGAGGCCTATTGGCAGGTCCTTGCAAGACATCTCCTGTATTGGAAAATCTTGAACCATGGCAACTGCATATGAGCACCTCGTTGTTGTAAGACCAGTTTCTGTCACATCCTGAATGCGTACACACTGAAGTCAGGGCACTGAATTGTCCTCCTCCTACATTTACTATCAAAGTCCGCGCTTCAATCACCAATGCCCATCCCCCTGTTCTGTCCAAAGCAGAAGATCGATCCAAGTCAACAGTGATTATGTTGTCTGCAAAAGTAATGGCATTTCCACCTGCTGCAGGGGGATTGTTATCGTTCATCATCGGTTCTTCATCTTCAGCACATGAAGTAAAGAAGCCTACACCAAACATGGACATAATTGCCACGGAACCTGATTTCTTAAGAAAATCTCTTCTTTGAGAAGAAAGTTGGCCTGTTTTAATTGTTGGAATTGTTTTCATAATTACAAATACGAGTAAGCATGTACGTTTAGATTTTTGAAATATTCAAAAAAAGAACCTCAAAAAATTATTATTGTTTTGGCAGGAAATCGAACATGACGAGAGCATCACACACAGGGATGATTATCTATACTGCGAGATTCCATAGCCTGCCCCGACTAATCGGGGTGGTCTTTAAAAAGCAAAATATAAACACATAAAATGAAGGGTTAAAAAAGAGGAACAAAAAGGTGTTATTGTGGTAAATCAACTCCTAATTTGTAAAATTTCAAGCTCAGCAGTTCCGGGAATTAGAAAAGCGTCAAACAGGTATTCGGTAAATTTTCCTCACTTTACCACCCATTGACTTTTTATTGGAATTTCATATTCAATTCTTAATTTTTGTTTTCCTAATCATTTTGCTATGAAACGTCTTGTACCCATTATCTGCTTACTCGCATTTGCTTGCCAATCTCAGAAAGAGGACAGTGCATCAAAAATTGAATTTTCCGGAAATCCTGTGTTTCAAGGTTGGTATGCTGATCCAGAGGCTATCATATACGGTAATACATATTGGATTTACCCTACATATTCCGACGAATTTGAAAAGCAGGTATTTATGGATGCTTTCTCCTCAAAAGACCTGGTGAACTGGACTAAACACGAACGCATCATTGACACAGCCGAAGTCAAATGGGCAAAAAAGGCAATGTGGGCTCCTGGAGTGATTTCAAAGGATGAGAAGTATTATCTCTTTTTTGCTGCAAATGATGTGCATGAAGGTGAAATCGGTGGTATCGGTGTGGCTGTCTCGGACAAGCCTGAAGGGCCGTTCAAAGATCTCTTGGGCAAACCACTGATCAATGAAATCGTCAATGATTCCCAACCCATTGACCAGTATATTTTTAAGGATAGTGACGAGACCTATTACATGTATTATGGCGGTTGGGGAAGATGCAATGTGGTCAAACTCAATAAAGATTTCACTGGTCTACTCCCTTTTGAGGACGGAGAAATGTACAAAGAAGTAACACCGCAGGATTATGTGGAAGGACCTTTTATGTTTATCAGAGAAGGCAAGTATTATTTTATGTGGTCAGAAGGCGGGTGGACTGGACCTGATTATAGGGTGGCTTATGCTATTGCTGACAATCCTTTCGGCCCCTTCGAAAGAGAGGGAGTAATTCTCCAACAAGATGAAGCCATTGCCCGCGGTGCAGGACATCATTCTGTTTTACAAATACCAAATGCAGATGAGTATTACATAGTCTATCACCGTCGCCCTTTGGAAGAAACCCATCACAACCATCGTGTTACCTGTATAGATAAAATGGAGTTTGATGAAAATGGGAAAATACTTCCTGTAAAGATGACTTTCGAAGGGATAGAAGCCAGGATGTTGGATTGAACAAAATTATCCTACAATCTTAGAGTTTTATCAATCAATTTAAAGCAAATTTTTTCAGTTCCAAACTCAAATTCATTGGTTTAAATAGAATTGTTTTATCAAGATGTAACCATTATATGGGGGCTTAACGTTTCTTTTTGAAAATTTAAGTTGTCTCATGGTACCCTGGATAAAAAAGGGCTTATTAGCCTTATTATTTCTTCCCTTTTTTGTGATAGTACTGGCAACTATCCTATTTACTTTTCATCAAGAAGTGATTGTCCAAAAAGCATTAAAGTCTGCAAATGAGCAACTTGTGGGTAAACTTACAATAAATGAAAGTAAGGTATCAGTTTTTAAAGAATTTCCATATATCTCAATTGATCTAAGAGGTGTTTCCTTTTATGAAGACAAAAGAAAGGAAACGAAACCATTTTATGAGGCCGGTCATTTGTATTTAGGCTTTAATATTTGGGAAATTTTAGAGGGAAAATACAAAGTAAAAAGCATACGTATCAGTGATGGATATGTGGATGTGATTCAAGACGCAAACGGAGGTATCAATGTATTCGCAGCTTTAGGAATTCAGAGAAATACATCTGAGGAAGAAAGTAAAATTATAGAGTTTGATTTGGCCAAAGTTAAAATTTCCAATTTCCAAGTTTCTTTTGAAAACAGTTTAGATACCATATCTTATCTTGCTCGTATAGACAGCTGGAAAAGTAATGTCAATAAGAACGATAACAACTTTAAATTTAACCTCAAGGGCAATTTAATTTTTGATGTGTTAAAAGCGGGACAACCCACCTTTTTTGCTGAAAAGTCAGTAAACTTAGGTCTTAACTTAAATTTCGATTCAAAGAATCAAGTTCTTAATATAAACCACTCCATTATAGGTTTGGAGAGTGCAAATTTTGCTTCCTATGGGAAAATTGACTTTCTCGAAAGTGGTGTCAAAATGGACCTAAAGGTAGAAGGGCAAAAACCAGATTTTAACATGTTTGGAGCGTTTTTGCCCACTGGTGTAGGTGCTGTTTTGAATGAATACCAAAACGAAGGGGAGGTATTTTTCAAAGGTAGCGTAAAAGGGATTTTAGGATATGGCAGCAAACCACTTATCACGATAGAGTTTGGGTGTGAAAATGCCTTTTTCCAAAGGTTGGATAATAATTTGAAAGTTGACGACTTGAGATTTTTCGGATTTTTCACCAATGGAAGTGAAAGAAATCTCAAAACTTCAGAATTGAGGGTGCAAAATTTCAATGCTCGTCCTGAACAGGGGGTATTTCAAGGTGAACTGACAGTACGGAATTTTGAGGATCCTTATATAAAAGTGAAATTACATGCTGACTTAGACTTGGGTTTCGTTGGAGAATTTTTTCGCTTAGAAAAATTTGAAGGAATCAGTGGTCAGGTTTTGGTGACCATGGATTTTGATGAATTAGTAGACTTAGATGCTACCGGTGCAGATTTGGCACAATTAAAACAAAGCATACAGACAGAATTGATACTGAAGAACCTTGAATTTTCAATCAGCGATTACCCATTACCAATAAAGAAAGTCAATGCTTATGCTGTCATGCAGGATGGTTCTTTATCCATGAATGAATTGAGCTTCCAAATTGAAGGTTCTGATTTTGAATTTAAGGGGAATGTAAGCGATTTACCTGCATTGTTTCACCGCTTTGATAAAACAGTTAATCTAAGTATTGAGGCTAATTCAAATAAAATTGATTTGGCACAAATTTTAAATCGACCTGAAAAAAAAGAAATAATTCATGATTTTTCCACTCAAATAAGCTTCGCCATAAATGCTGCAGAGTTTTTTGATTTTAAATATCTCCCTCATGGCAAATTAGTGGTTGACAATTTTCATGCAACACTAGAAAACTACCCTCACACATTTGAAGATTTCAAAGCAGAACTCCTTATTGATGAAAACAAGGTAGATATACAGAAATTCTCAGGCAAAATAGATCAATCTGACTTTTTACTTAAAGCCACCTTTTTGAATTACCCAAAATGGTTTCAGGAAGACTTGGCGGGCGCTTCGACCATAGATTGGTCTTTGAAATCCTCCAAACTTAGATTAAAAGATATATTATTTCATCGTGGTGTCAGCTATTTACCAACATCTTGGGGTAGTGAGGAATTTTCAGCTTTAGATCTTCAGGGTAAAATTAATCTTTACTTCCTGAATGGCTTGCATTCAGTAGAATTATTGCTCGACAAGCTTAATGGAAGGACTCAACTTCATCCTTTAAAACTTGAAGATTTTAAAGGCATAATCAATTGGAATAAAAACTACTTTGATGTTAGGGGTTTTGGAGGTAAGATGGGACAGTCTGTTTTCAACTTTGATCTAAGTCTGAATCTCAGCGATAGTTCGCAAAGCAAAAATAATTACTTTCATTTAAGTGCTGAAGCTTTGGATTTGGATGCACTTATGGGCTTCAAGGGTTTTGAAGGAGAAGTGAAACATGCTGAAGCATTTAATATTTTCAATATTCCATTTAGGGATATGGAGTTCAGTGTTGATATTAAAAAATTGAATTATCACTACAATTGGCTGGAAAACATCAAAGGGAAGGCCCGTACCACAACTAATCATATGGTCCATGTGGATACCTTGGGGTTAAAAGTTGCCAGAGGTAGTTTAGGAATCAAAGGTTATTTGAACGGAAGTGACCCTGAAAAAATCTATCTACATACACAAATCAGCGCTGAAAAACTGGATATAGACAAGTTGCTTTTCAAGCTTGAAAATTCCGGAAAGGATATAATGATCAATGAAAATTTAAAGGGGAATATTTCAGGTACAGTAAAAGGAAAGTTTTTGGTTTACCCTGACCTGACTCCTATCATTGACAAATCAAAGGCAAAATTGGCTCTAACAGTATATAATGGTGTCTTGATAAATTTCGCCCCGTTTACCGCTTTATCAAATTATTTTTCAGATAGAAATCTAAATATGATCAGATTTGATACCCTTACCAATACATTTGACTTGAAAGACGGTGAATTGTTAATTCCAAATATGAATATCAATTCCAGTCTTGGATTTCTGGAAGTTTCTGGTCGACAGTCACTTGACCTAGATATGGAATATCAAATCAGAATCCCACTTAATTTAGTAACTCAAGTGGGATTCAGGGCTTTGTTTGGTGGACGATCTAGAAATGAAGTGGATCCTGAACAAGAGGATGCAATTATAGTAAGGAATACCAATCGACGGGTACGATTTCTCAACATCAATGTGCAGGGCAATCCGGATGATTATCGAGTGTCACTTGGCAGAGTTAGGTGAAAAGGAAAACATTTTAATCAAATGAATTCTAATAATCAATAATCTTAAACTCAGTCCTTCTGTTTTCTTGATGCTCCTCTTCCGAACATTTGACTCCATCTTTACAGTTATTTACCAATTGGGATTCGCCAAAACCTTTGGCAGAAATCCTGCTGGAACTTATCCCCAATGACACAATAAAATCAACCGCAGATTGAGCTCTTTTTTCAGAAAGCCTCTGATTATACTTCTCAGTTCCTCTTGAATCGGTATGTGAATGAAGTTCAATTTTTAATGTTGGGTTTTCTTGAAGCAGGTTCGCAAGTTTGTTGAGTTCAGGCTTGGCGTCGTCCCTAATAACTGCTTTATCAAAATCATAGAAGATGTTTTCAACTGTGTAGGTTTTATCCAACTCCATTTTTTCTAAGTAAATTTGAACAAACTTCTCTCCTTTCGTTCTTTCTTCTTCATTGCCAATCAAGGCATCTTCAAGGGATTCCCTAATATAATCCGTGGCTGTAGCTGAAAGGCTATATGCATTCAACACGGGTACTTTAAATAGAAATTCTCCATCATTATCAGTCACATAGCGAGCGCTAACACCTGATGATTTGTTCACTGCAGTGATTACTGCATTCGCAATAGGTTCATCAGTGTCTCTATCCAAGACTTTTCCTTTCAATAAAACAAATTCTTCCAGATTCAAATTGATTCTGTAAACATCATCACTCCCCATTCCACCCTGTCTGTCGGAAGATAAAAATGCAAAGTCATCATTGACTTTAAAGAAGAAAAAATCATCTCTGTTTGAATTTATAGGTGCCCCAAGGTTTTCGATTGTTCTGTTTCCTGATTTGGAATTCCTCATTACAAAAACATCCAACCCTCCTAAGCCGGGATGTCCTTCTGATGAAAAGTAAAAATCACCATTACTGTCCAAAAATGGTGACCTGTCATCACCTGAGGTATTGAGCTCAGGTCCAAGGCTTTGTGGCTGGGACCATGTGGAGTCATTTTCAAGCCTAATCTGATAAAGGTCAAGACCTCCATAACCCGCTGGCATATCAGATGAAAAATATAAGGTTTGGCTTTCTTCATCCCAAAATGGATCAATTACCATATACTCTAAAGTTGAATTGAATTCAAAAGGAATATGATCTGACCATTCATCGCTTACTTTTTCACTATAATACAAACCTGGATTAACGGTAAGGGCATCACGTCTCAATGATAAATTTTTGGCCTCACTGGTTTTATCAGTTTTAGCAAAGAATCTGTATTTGCCTTTTCCAGAAACAGGACCTATATGATAGTCATGCTCGTAAAATTCATGTTTTTCCACGTCCTCGACAGCATTCTTTTCATAATCCAGCTTTGAGGTGTAAACAGAAAAAAATGAATTGCCTGTCCATCCATCTCGTTCACTTTTAAAGGCATTTTTGGAATTGATAACCCCACCCTCCTTTTGAAGCCTGTCTGAAATAAAAATCAATTCTTCCCCATTAGGTACAGCTCCGAATTCAGAAAATTCGGTATTGATTCCACTGATAGTCTCAATTACAATATTTGAACCTTTATTCAACATTGATTTACCGAGATTCAGAGATGTTTCTAGGTTCTGTATTTTTTCAGGGGATACATTTGCGACAGTATCAGATTGAAGTTTGGCTAAATATTGCATGGCTTCCTGAAACTTTGCATTAGCCTGAAGCACCAAGGCATAATAATAATAGTCTTCTCCATCGAGATTACCATTTCGTTCAAGCCTAGAAAACCAAGATTCTGACTGTCCAAATTCCCGAAGTTTAATGTTGGTATATGCCAGTCCTCTTATGGAAGATTCTGATTCATTCCTTTCGTAGGAATTCAAATAATTTTCCTTAGCCAAAGAATAATTAAACATTTTTTCGTTTTCCCTGGCTTGTTTCAAGTCCCTATCAAAAAGACTTGAACATGAACCAAAAAAAAGTAGAAGGCAAACAATGAGTAATGGTATTTTTTTCATCATAGTTAAGTCAATTAAAAGTTTCTTGGAGACACGCTTCTTACGCGTCGCGCCGGGAATAGATAGCCTATAGAAATGTCATGGGTTGTGAATGACCTAACATTAAAGCCTGTAATGTTATGGTCATAGGCATATCCCACTCGCAAACTTTCAGTAACAAATACTTCAATAAGTCCTACAATCCCTGTACTTCTTTTCAGCTCGCTGGAAAGAGACCTATTTGCATAATCCAGTGCTGTCCTGTACGAAGCACCAACCCAAAATTTGTCCACAAAAACAAATGATCCATTCAAGTCTAATCTAGCCGGACTCTTAAAATCATCCATAAACATGAAAGAAGGGCGAAAAGCAACATCTCTATTGATATCCATCCACATGCCAGCAGAAATGTTCATATGATTTCTTGGTTCAGCCATTACCTCGCCATTATCAAAATTCAATATTGGAGTCAACAGGTTATCAAAAGCAATTCCCATGAAGTATTTGTCATCGTAATAAAATACCCCTGCCTTAAGATCTGGATAGGAAATTTGGTTTCTCGATCCTGGCACCGAAGGGTCATTCGGGTTTCCAGGAGATAACTCATTACCATCTATTAATGAATTGACATAGCCGATCCCCAAACCAAAACTCAGGTAACCGGTTTCGGAAAGTCTCAGGTGATAGGAAAGATTCGCATAAATTGAACTTGTCCTTTGTGCTCCCAAACGGTCAGTCATCCCGACCAAACCTATTCCTATATTTTTATCAGGCAAATAACCATCTGCAGCAATAGCTATAGTTTCAGGACTTCCTTGGACTCCAGCCCATTGCTTTCGGTAATAACTTTGCACGTACAACTGCTCTTTATAACCAGTATATGCGGGGTTGATGAACAAAGGATTGAACATGTATTGACTGAATTGTGGGACCTGCTGGGCCTTCACTTCATAAAGTGAAATCACTAAGAATAGCCCGATAGATATTATAATTAACTTTTTCATTTGATTACCTTAAAATGGTTACATAACCTTTGAATACCTCTTCACTTCCATCAAGTCGGACTACTTTCAATTGGTAATAGTAGGTTCCTGCACTCAAGCTGCCTCCATTCCAATCATTCGCATAATTATCTGATTTATATACTTCCACTCCCCACCTATTTACAATTAGAAGACTGTTTGAGCTAAAGAATTCTTGTATACCCCGGATTTCCCAAGTATCATTTATCCCATCTCCATTAGGTGTGAATACGTTTGGAATCTCAAATTCAATTTGTGTGTGGGCAACAGTGGATGTATTATCGTTCTCGTTACTGTCCCTTTCTCTGGATGTTACTCTTGCAGTATTTGATTTTTCACCCGGAGTTTCAGCCAGTACGTCAATGTTTAAAAGCAATGTCTCTCCAGGTGCTAGCTCATCTATCCTCCAATGCAGAACTCTAAGCGTACCATCATAATCAATTGACCCTCGTTCAGGAACAGCGTCAATAAAGCGAACACCTATTGGTAAGAAATCTGATACTTCGACTTCTGTCGCAGTATTTTCGGAATTGTTGGTGATCCTTATTCGATACTCAAACCTAGTTCCAACACCTACAATATTCGCAGAAACTTCTTTTTCAATGACCAAGTCTACCAAGTTTAAAGTAACAGGGTCAGACTCATCCTCCTCATCTTCAAAATTATCCCCAGTCACCACCACACTATTGATGATACTTCCTTCTTCTGCTGTAACCATGGCTGTGACAATGACAGTAATTGATTCTTCTGGCTGTATTGAATCAATTATCCAAGTAACTGTATTACCTTCAATCTCACCACCTGAATTGGCATTCATAGCCATCAGACCATCAGGGAGTATATCGGTGATGACTACGTTCATTGCAGAATTTTCTCCCTCATTGGTGACTTGAATTGAAAATTCAATAAGATCTCCTGGTGATGCTGATGCTACATTTGAAGTTTTAACAACCGACACCTGCGTATCTAAAATTTCATCTTCTTCAACCAATACATCTTCTGGATCATTTTCCTTAGGACCCTCTGGATCATCAGGACTTTCCACTGTCGCAATATTCCTGATGGTAGTACCTCCAGGAAGATCCTCATCGACCAAAACAGTCAGTTCAAGAACGATTGATTCTCCCGCTTCTACGGTTCCAAGGCTCCAAATAACTACTCCATTTGTATGTGCACCATCAAGGTTTGCCGATACAAAAGCAGTACCTTCTGGTATTGGGTCAGTCACTATTACATCTTGGGCTGAACCTGTTCCGCTATTGCTTATGGTGATTTGATAAGTCAATTCCTCACCGGCACCTACCGTACCTGACATGGCACTCTTTTGAATAGTTAAATTTGCTTGTGCATCATCTTCAACTACTACATCTTCTGGATCATTTTCCTTAGGACCCTCCGGATCATCAGGACTTTCCACCGTCGCAATATTCCTGATGGTAGTACCTCCAGAAAGATCCTCATCGACCAAAACAGTCAGTTCAAGATCGATTGATTCTCCCGCTTCTACGGTTCCAAGGCTCCAAGTAACTACTCCATTTGTATGTGCACCATCAAGGTTTGCCGATACAAAAGCAGTACCTTCTGGTATTGGGTCAGTCACTATTACATCTTGGGCCGAACCTGATCCTCTATTGTTTATGGAGATTTGATATGTCAATTCCTCACCGGCAGCAACTGTTGATGACATGGCACTTTTTTGAATGGTCAGTAAAGCACGAAGGTCTTCTTCCACCGTCACATCCTCAGGTTCGGATTCTTTCGGTCCTTGGTCATCTGTAGGACTGTTCGCTACAGCAATGTTTCTTAGCACTGTACCGTCTTCCAGGTCCGAAGCAACATTTACCACAAGGTTCAATGTCCTGCTTTCTCCTGCCGGAATGCTTCCCAAATCCCAGGTAAC